>NZ_JFKA01000001.1 GCF_002115755.1 Thalassospira mesophila
TCCGAGTTGGTGCTGTAACGAATGGCATCAAGGATCGCATTAACCTGGGCAATCGTCGTGTCGTTATCCAGCGTGATAATCAGGTTGGCTCCATTCGCCCCCCCCGTAACCGTTACACCCGCTGGCAATGCACTGCCCGTCAATGCGCTTGCATCAACTGTCAGCTGTTCGCTGGCATCCGCACTGCCAATCGACACCGTGATCGTCCCGCCACCAAACACCGTGCTATCAAGCGCACCCGTGGTCGTAAGGTCGATATCACCGACATTCGCACCGCTTATGATCGCCGTGGCCGGAACGCCACTATTGGCATCCGTGCTTTCATTCACCGTATCAACAACACCTGTTGTGTCATTAAAGGTTGGCGCGTCGTTTTGCGGGGTGACATTTACCGTCAGATCACTAGAGGAAGTCGCATCAAGACCACGCGAGTCACGTACGGTAAAGTTCAGCCCGGCAAGGCCGGTGCCGTTTTCATTACCTACCGGATCATAAACCAGCTTGTTTGCATTGAGATCAGCGATGGTGACAAAAACCGGTGTGCTAACCGCAACACCATCAAGTTTGAAAGTGCCGGTGCCTGAAATGCTATTAATCGTGACACCGGACAATGTATCGGTTTCATCCCCGTACTGGACGTAGTTAAAGTCGGATGCCTTGACCACATAATCCGTGTCTTCAGGGGTGGTTACCGTTTTATCCGACGATGCAGGCGGGTCGTTTACTTCGGTGATGGCGATTGTTGAAACCAGTTGTACCGATTTCGCATCTGGTCCACCGGCATTGCCGCCGGACTGCACGTTCCCGTCGTCAGTCGCTTCCTGACCATCGCTGAGCGTGGTCGTAATGACACGTTCACCTGACTGGGTATCGGATGAACTGGCATATTTAATCGCATTCAGGATCGAATTAACTTCGGCAACTGTCGTGTCCGCATCCAGCGTAATCACAAGGTCAGCACCGTTCGCACCACCGGTGACCATTACACCGGTCGGGCGGTCGCCTGCCGCCAGGGTGAGCTGGTCTGCACTGGTTGCACTGCCAACCGAAACCGTGATTTTACCTTCGCCGTATGTGCCACTGGTTAGCGCATCGGTCGTATCAAGGTCGACATCGCCAATATTGGCACCGGTAATAATCGCCGTTGGCGTTGTCCCGGTATTAACAGCCGAGCTTTCGGTAACAGTGGTGGTTACACCTGTGGTGTCATTAAAGGTTGGCGCGTCGTTTTGCGGGGTGACATCAACCGTAATTGTACTGGGCGATGTGGCAAACCCGTCCCGGCTATCCTGAACCGAAAAGGTGAAGCTGGCGGTTGCGTCACCATTCACGTTTTCAACCGGGGTATAAACCAGATCACCCTTGGTGACATCGACGACCGAAATTACCTGACCAGCGATAACCGCCGTGCCATTCAGGGTCAGCGTGCCACTCACGGGCAATGTATCAATCCGCACCGCCTTGAAGGTATCGGTTTCATCCCCCGGCTGGCTGTAATTGAAGTCCGAAACCTTCACCGTATAAGGTGTATCTTCCAGTGTCGTAACCGTCTGATCACCGCCTATTGGCGGATCATTTACTTCGGTAATCGTTACCGTGGCACTAAGTGTATCTTGCAGGCTGGTCGGGCCACCGGCGGTTTTTCCATTGGTCTGTTCGTTGTTGCCATCGTTAATGGTGAAGGTAACCGTGCGATCACCGCTTAAAACGTCAGACTGGGTATGATAGCGCAGGGCTTCCATCAGGTTTTGAACTTCGGCAGCCGTTGTATCGGCATCAAAGCTGAAAACCAGCTTATGATCACCAACCGTATCACTTACCGAGATCGGATTACCGGCTGCATCAACAACGCTCACCCCGGCAGGCAGGCTATAGCTGCCATCAAGTGTCAGGTATTCCTTGGTGGTGGAATCGGCACCGGTAATATCAACGGTCAGGGTGCCTTTGCCAAAAACAGAAAGGCCATCCGTCGTGGAAAGATCGGTATCGGTCAGGGTAACACCGGAAACAATCTGCACCGGGTCCGTGCCTGTCCCGCTGGTCGAGCTTTCGGTCGAGTTCGATGTCTTGTCGGTCGCATCGAGAACCGGGGCGTCATTTTGCTGATCAACATTGACCTGCATGGTGCCGGTAGCAGATTCAGCCGGGGTGTTACCACTGCTGGTATGGCCCTTGTCCCAGACACTGTAATTAAAGCTGGTAACAGCCTGCGACTGATTAAGGTTTGTATCTGAACGATAGATCAGTTTGCCATCGGCAATATCCTGCGCCGAAATATCCAGACCACCCGTCACATCTTTGATTTCGGTAAAAACCCCATCCCCGTCGGCGTCATAGAACAGACTGCCCTTGCTACCATCGGGCAGGGTTTTGATCGTAATTTTGCCAAGGGCGGTATCAAGGGCACTTTCACCACCGGGCTGGCTGTAATTAAAATCACTGACTTTAAAGGTGTAATCGATGTCTTCTTTTGCCGTGATCGACGGCGACCCGGAAATTGCAGGCGGATCGTTTTGTTCGGTAACGGTTACAACCGCATCTATCTGACTGGAAAGGCGGGCGGCCCCGGCGTCACCACCGCTTTGAATATTGCCATCCGCACCTGCATTTTGCGCATCATAAAGCGTGATGCTGATGTCGCGATCCCCCGTCACAATATCGCCGGTCGACTGATAACGCAGGGCTTCGACGATCGCCTTCACCTGGGCAAGGGTGGCGTCCTGTGCCAGATTGATTGTCAGATCGGTGCCGCCAGTCCCACCAGAAACGCCGCTGGTTTCAATGCCCGCCATTGCATCATCGGTAATCGACAGGACTTCGCCACTTTGCACACCGGATAGATGCACAACAATCTGCCCGGCACCAAAGACAGTGCTGTCAAGTTCGCTTGTCGTTGTCAGATCGATATCACCAATAGTGACATTTTCAACAATTGCAGTTTCAGGCGTGCCAGTGCCAACAACGTTGCTTTCTGTGACGCTGTGATGCGTGTCGGTCGTTGTGTTGCCCGTTGAAATGGCCGGGGCATCGTTGGTGGGGTTGACTGTTATGGTAATTGTGCGGGTTGTAATTAATTTCGCCGATGAACTATCGGCATAAGCATAATCACCCGGGTTCGCTGTGGTATCGTTGGTGTCCCCCGTAAGCGCATCAGGCCGCAAGCCTGAATTACCCAGATCATTTACAGCAACCGTAAGGGTGATATCACCATTGAAGTTTGAATTGCTGGCGCTATCACCTGTCGCATCGGGGACTTTAACGGTAATGTTTTTCAACAAAGCATTTAATTCGGCTTCGTTAAAACCGGTCAGAGTGATGCTATCGCTATTCAAGCCTGCAACGCCCGAACCATCTGCTGTCTGACCGCCAATTCCCGTGATCATGCTGCCGGTTGAAACCGTCAGTGTCACCGACATATCCTGACCAAGATCATCGACGTCATTGATGGTCAAATTCGCATTTGAGCCCTCAATGGTAATCACGCCACTGGCTTCATCGGTGTTGAAGTTATTACCGGTGACATCGGCAGGCGTATTATAAGCCGTCAGAAAGACATCGCGCGTTTTCGCCGCAACGTTGTAACGGAACTTGGTATCCGAGATGTCGGTTGAATAAGGATCAATTTCAGTGGCTTCAATATTGTCGCCATTATCATAAGGCGTATGGTCCGTATTGGGTCCGCCATTGGCCATATCGGTATTTTCAAGCGTCCCATTGGCCCCTGGCATCCGGTCATCAACGATAACCTGAAGTTTATAGGTTTGGTTCTTTTCCCCAAAACCGCCAAAATTAACCTGAAGACCCCTAAGGTAGGTATTGATTTCGTCCCGTGTACCAGAAATACGCAGGGCAGAACCGGTCCCGTCATAGCTCGTATCAACGCTAACACCGCTGCTGGTTGCGGAACTGTCGATAATGATCGTGTTGTCACTATAGTCACTTGCCGACAACGGATTTCCGTTCGGGTCAAGAATACGTACCGTTACGACAAAGGCATCTTCGCCGGCACCGTTTAGCAGATCGGTATCGTGAATAAGGAAGCTGTTGCCTGAATCACCGAACTGATAGGTTTCGTTATTCACGACATTTGTTGGCGTATCCGGCGTGGTATTAGTAATGGAAGGCGCGTCATTGACAGATTTAACGGTGATATCAACCGTTGTATCGGTCTGTTGTGCATCACCGCCGGAATTACCAAGATCGTTTACCGAAATAGACAGGACATCGGGGCCGACATAGTCTTTTGTGCCAGCATAGGTCAGTATGCTCATCAGGGAATTGATATTTTCGACTGTCCCGGTCAGGGTAACCGTATCGGTGTTGTTGCCCGAAAGCGTAACGAAACCGGTTGAAGCAAAAGACAGTGTTCCCTTTGTGACAGACAAGGTTACCTGAACATCTTTGCCAAAGGCATCGGCATCGCCAATTGTAATGCCGGAAATAGTTTTGGTGGTGTCTTCATAGGTTATCCGTGCATCACCAGGATTGGGAACAGTGATGGTCGGTGGCGTGTTCGTGCTTGATGAACGCAGCAAAACAGACGTTTTAACGATGTTATTGGCATCGTTAATTGTTGAACCATTCTGGTTTTCGGTCGCGTTTTCCGACCCGTTGGCCCCTGCTGTCAGATCACCATTGCTATCACGCAGGCGGTCATCAACGCTGACTTCAACACTATAAGTCGTGTCATGGTCACCATCAGGCAGAACAACATTCATGCCATCAAGTGCAGCCTGCACGTCGGCAAGTGAACCCTGGAATGTAATAGATCCCGTGCTGGCAACATCCGAGGTAACGGTGATGCCGCTTGTGACTGCAAGATACAAATCACCTGACGAGGTAAGATCAACCGCATTCCCATCCGCATCCTTAAGGATAACCGTTACGGAAACGAAATCAGTTTCACCGGGGCTATCGACCACCACAAGGTCGGGATCGCTAAGGGTGAATTTGCCATCCATATCAAAGGTGTTGGTGCCATACACATCGTAATCCGTGCCTGCACGGGTAATTTTGGGGATGTCGTTGGCATAGCCTGAAGCCGGCACAATGATATCGAACTGCGATGCTGCCTTGGTCCCACCTTCGGTCCAGGTATGGTCGTTCACACTGTCTGACACAATATACTGAAAGCTGTCATTTCGAACTTCCGAGCCATTGTGAAGATATGTCAGGTTACCTGCATCGATATCGGCCTGGGTAAAGACAGAGCCGACCCCCAAGCGTTTGCCATTTAAAAACAATGTGCCTGACGTCACGTTGGACGTAAGACGATACTGCAATGTTTCCGGGCTGTTATCGGCATCAACCGTTACCAGATAGCTGTCCGTGATCGTTGCGGTCCCGCCTTCGTCAACGGCAAGAACTTCGTTAACCGTGGTCCGGCCATTTTCGGTTGTCCCGGTATCTGCGCCCGGGTTTTCATCTGAAATCGGCGCGTCATTTAGCGGGGCAATGGTGAAATTGACCGTCGCGGTGTTTGATGTGTTAATCGCGGCCGGGTCGGCTGATGTTTGCTTTACGCCATTTGCGCTATGCAGATCGTCGCGCACACGAAACTGGAAACTATCGGTGAAATGCTCCGTTCCATCATGGATATAGCGCAGGCCGGTCGTGTTTTTATCGCCGGTCAACAAACTGGCGGACAGCCAGTCACCCGCCGAAACATCAACCCAGTTTCCGCCTGCATCCTTGTATTGCAGCGTGCCGGTATCGGGCAGGTCCACAACCTGAAAATACAGGTCATCAAGTTCAGCTTCACCATAGGGTTCATCGGCCTCGGCCTGGTTATCAACATCAGCCAGCTTCATTGTGCCGGTGGTAATATTAACCGTCGCCCCTTCGCCTATGGTCGGAACTGTCCCGCCTGTTGCGCTCGGCGCATCATTTACCGGAATAGCGGTGATGGTGAATGTGCCCTGGGCACGATCATCGGCCAGCTTGCCAGTCCCGATTGAAATCGAGAAATTAAAGCTGCCATGATGGGTTTCACCACCGTCATGGGTGAACTGTAACAGGCCGTTATTAATGTCGGCCTGTGTAAAGGAATCATATACCCCCAGCGCGGTGCCATTCAGATACAGCGTCCCGTTTTCCGGCAGCGAGGTCAGGCGATAGACCGTGGCTTCAGCCGGGATGGTGTATTGAGACGCACCCTGTGTTGCCTTCAGGGTATAGGACAGGTTCTGTTTGGTAATGGTGATGGTGTCATTATCCGTACCACCGCGCACACCATCGCCTTCGGTGACTTCAATGCCGGTATTGACCGAACTTTGGTCAATCACTACCGGATCTGAACCCGGTGTGGCATCCGGGTCATAGCTGCCCTGAATTTGCAAATTGAAGGTGTTGGTCGCAATCGTCCCATCGGCCGTATCAACAACACCGCCCGCCTGGCCCGCATTGTTAAAAACGCGGCTATGAGAATCGGTCACCTGGAAGTTGAAGCTGTCACCGGTAAAGGCCGTGCCCGCGGTTGAGCTATCGGAATCCGTAACCGCCTTGGTCTGGACATAGGTTACCCGACCGGCATCAATATCAGCCTGGGTAAAGGTGCTGCCAATGGTCAGCACATTGCCATTCAGGCGCAATTCGCCATAGGTCGGCAAAGACATAACACGGTATAGTAATTCCGTGCCGCTGCTGGTGTCGTCAACATCAGAAACATGAAGCAATGTGCGCGTAATAACGGAGGAAACACCGGCCTGAACCGTGGCAGTTTTGTTAGTGTCGAGAACCGAATGGTCATCATTGGCGACGACAGTAATCTGGATAGTTTTAGCCGTTGTCAGTTCATGACCAACGCCGGGATCACCGCCCTTATCGGTCACCGTCAGCTTAAATTCGGGCTTGGTGCTGCCATCGGGTTCTGTGCCGTTATGGGCAAATTTCAGGGTCTTGAATTCGGCCATCGTCAATGACATCGAGGATGCGGTGATTTCCTCGCCGCTATCAATTTGCCCATCGCCATTGGCATCCAGAAACAGGGTGCCCAAACCGTGGGTATCGATATTGGAAATTACAATGGTCAGATTGCTGCTGTCCGTCGCATCAACATCGCCAATTGTAATTTGCCCGCCAATGTCAGCGGCCGATGTTGTGGTTCCCGGTGCGTTGTAAACCGGTTCGGTGCCCTGGCCTTCATAAACGCTTGGCGTGCCATCAATGGTTGGCGCGTGGTTTACTGCTGCCACAACATTCCAGCTAACCTGTTTTTCTGCCGAAACGTGGTCACCAGCGGGGTCAGAAGCCGTCTGAATGGCGGGCTGGCTATTGCCTTCATCATGCAACAGGTCGTCACGCACGATAAATTTAAAATTATCAGCAGTTAACGAACTGCCATCATCATTAACGTAACGCAGATTGGTTGTGGCACTGTTGCCGGTCAAAAGGTCTGCCGAAATCCAGTGCGTGCCATCAATATCAACCCAGCCACTGCCATCGTTATATTGCAACTTGCCGCCATCGGGCAGGTCGGTGACTTTAAAGAACAGATCGTCCTTTGAGGCCTCGGGATTATTACCCGGTTCACCGCTTTCATTGGCAACATCAACATCCGCCATGCCCAATGTGCCGGTGGTAATGCCAACGGTTGTTCCCTTGGTAACATCGGCCAATGTGCCGCCGGTTGCGGTGGGTGCATCATTGGTTGCGGTTGCACGCAAGGCAAAGGTGCCAGCAACGGCCTCGGCGGTGCCAACGGAAATGGTAAACTGGAAATTGCCCTGATGGGTTTCACCGCCATCATGAACAAACACCACCCGGCCATTATCAATGTCGTCCTGGGTAAAGGAATCATACAGGCCATCAATCGCCGTGCCATCGACATAAAGGGTGCCGTTGGTCGGAAGGGCGCTGATACGGTAAACCGTGGCATTCGCCGGAACCGTATATTCGTTACCTCCCTGGGTGTATTTCAATTCGTAATTCAACTCGCCCGACGTAATGGCATGGGTATCGCTGCCGCCGGAAACACCATCGCCTTCATCCACATCAAGGCCGTTATTGGTCGAATCAACAATTGTGACCGGATCGGTCGAGGTGGCTTCGCCGCCGTCACCGGCGAAATCACCCTGAATTTCGATATTAAAGGTGTTTTCCGCGATCTGGTGATTATTGGCGGGGTCCACCACGCCACCATCAGCACCGGCATCGTTAAAAACGCGCTGCTGCGAATCATAAACCTTGAAATTGAAGCTATCTGCGGTAAATGCCGTTCCAGCCTGTTTGGCATCAGGGTCGTCAATTGCCCCGGTCTGCACGTAAACCAGCTTGCCTGCCGCAACATCGGCCTGACTAAACCTGTCCCCCAGGCCAAGACGCACGCCGTTCAAACGCAATTCGCCATGATCTGGCAAATCGGTCACTTCATAAACCAGCTGGGCACCATTACTAGTGTCATCAACGTCAGAAACACTCAGATAGGATGTATCAATCACAAAGGACTGACCGGCATCGATCTGGGCGGTCTGGTTGGTATCAAGCGATGAATAATCATCGTTGGCCAAAATATCGATAACGATGTTTTTGCTGGTCGACAGGATTTTATCATTGCCAAACCCACCGCCGCTATCCGTTACGGTCAGGGTAAAGGACGGATCTGTCGCGTCTGACGGTTCTGACCCGTCATGGGCAAATTTCAGGGTTTTGATCTGATCAATCGTCAGACTGCTGACATTACCGGTAATTTCGGTATCGCCAACCCCGAAATATCCGTCGCCATCAACATCAAGAAACAGCGTGCCAACCCCGTGCGTATTCACATTGCTGATATCGACGCTTAAATGTGCCGCATCGTCAAAGCTGTCAAAATCGCCAATGGTGATCTGGCTGCCAATGTCGGCGGCCTGGGTTTTGGTTGTATTGTCGTTATAAAGGTTCTCGCTCCCCTGGCCTTCATAGGCTGTCGGGTTGCCATCAATTGACGGGGCGTGGTTATCAACCGATGTAATCGTCAGACTAACCGTGCCATTTCCCGACACGTGGCCGCTATCGGGATCGGCAACGCCGGAACGGACATTGTCGCTATCGGTTTCGCTATCATCGGTGAAATCGTCGCGCACACGGTATTCAAAGCTGTCTGATGCAACGGCATCAACCGTTTGCACATAGCGAATGCCGCTGGTGGCCGCATCCCCGGTCAGTAATTTGGCCGAAATCCAGTCGCCGGTCTGAACATCTAGCCAGTTACCATTGCTTAGATATTGCAAGGTGCCATTTTGTGGCAAAGTGGTGATCTGAATATAAAGATCATCGGCCTGCGCCTCATCCGAGGCATCGGTCGGTTCGCCCGGTTCATTGGATGTATCGGCATCCGACATGCCAAGGTCACCTGTCGTCAGGCCTACATTGGCACCTTCAGCAACGGTAACCGTCCCACCCGATACCGTGGGCGCATCGTTGGTGGCAATCGCTGTCAGGGCAAAGATGGTTTTAACAATTTCGTTCACACCAACCGAAAGCGAGAAACCAAAGCTGCTTTGATGGTCTTCGCTGCCATCCTGCACAAAGGTGACGTTATCGGCGTTGATATCGGCCTGGGTGAAGGAATCGAACACATGCAGTTCAACACCATTCAGATAGAGCTTCCCATTGGTCGGAAGGGCCGTCAGACGATAAATCGTATCGGTCGCAGCAATGTCATAGGTCGACCCGCCACTGGTGGCCTGAAGAATGTAATTTAGCATCGATGATGTAATCGTGCCGGTATCAACACCGCCACTCACACCGTCTTCTTCGGTCACTTGCAGGCCGCTATTAACCGGTGTGCCCTTGATGGTCACGGCCCCGTCCGGCGTTTCACCGCCATCACCCGTCCAGTCGCCGGTAATGCGCAATGCGAAACTGTTGGTTTTGATTTCGCCTGTTGAGGTATCAACAACGCCACCTTCGGCACCGGCATCGTTATAAGAGCGCAACTGCGAATCACGGACTTCAAAATTAAAGCTGTCGGCAACGTAATTTTCGCCCGACACGCGATCAGCGGCTTCAACCTTGGCGGTCTGGAAATAGGTTACCCGGCCATTATCCAGATCATCCTGGCTAAAACGGTCGCCAACCCCCAAAATCACACCATTCAGGCGTAATTCGCCATATGTCGGCAGGGAAACAACCTTGTAAACCAGCTGTTTGCCACCACTGGTATCATCCACATCGGTGACATTAAGGTTGGCCGATGACAGCGTGGTTACCACGCCCGCATCAACCGTTTGCGGGCTGTTATTGGCAATTTCGGGATTATCATCATTGGCAATAACGCCAATCGTAATGGTTTTGCTTACCATTATCTTGGCGGCATCACCGGCACCACCGCCACCATCCGTGACCGTGATCTTGAAAGTCGGACTATTGCCATCCGGCTCGGTGCCGTTATGGGCAAATTTCAGCTTGCCAATATCGGCACCGCTAATGGTAACCGATCCGGTAATGGCCTGATCATCTGCCGCATTATAAATGCCATCCCCGTTGGTATCGATAAACAGAACGCCATGCCCCTGATTATCGACATCGGAGATCGTAATGGTCATGTTTTCCAGATCATCGGCGGAATCGGCATCCCCACCTGAAATTGTCAGAAGCGAACCAATTTCTGCGGCCTGGGAGACGGTCCCCGGCGCATTATAAACCGCTTCACTTCCTTCCCCCTCGTGAACGGTTGGGGCACCGTCTATTGTTGGCGCCTGGTTGACCGGGGCAATATTAATGGTGATGTCAAACGGGCCAACATTGCCACTGCCGCCACCATCATTAACCGTTACCTTGAATCCATCCAGATCATTGCTGCCAACGATAATATCCGTACCGTCATGCTTGTAGCTCAGCTTGCCATCCAGCACATCTTTCAAGGAAAACGTACTGCCAACCAGCAGGTTATTGCCGTTCAGCTTCAAAACGCCTTCGGTTGGCAATGCTGTGACCTGAAAAACTTCCTGACTGGAAGTCTGGTTAACGCCCAGTTCAGGGTCGATCAGATGGAAAATATCGGATCCGATGGTGACAGATCCACCTTCATTAACCGAAACCGGATCCGGGGTCAGGCTCGGGGCATCATTAACCGCTGAAAATGCCACCGAAATATCTTTGCTGACCGCCGCCGTTGTGCCGTCATCAACAGACAAATGAATAGTCAGATTACCGTTAAAATCCTGCGACGGGGTCAGGGTCATGTTGTTCAGGGCCGCATTAATCGCGTCCTGCTTGCCTGTTAGCGTAATGGTATTGCCATTATCGCCGCTAAAGCTATCAAGACCCGAGGTATCGGTTAATGCAATCGCACCTGTCGGGTTCGCCGCCCCGTCGGTTACGGTAATCGTCACCGTCAGGGTATCGCCAACATTGCTGCCATCATGGTCGATATCGCCAACCGAAACACCGCCAATGGTAACAGGCGTGTCTTCGGTTGCTTCAACCGATGCATCCGCATCTGACACGGTGATAGTCGGCTGATGGCCTGAAACAGGTGTGACCGGATCATCAAGCAATTGCGAAATTGAATGCAGGTCGGATGAATTTGCGGGCAGCGCCGCGGTAATCTGCCCGGTGGCATATTCCAGATCCCAGTCACCGCCCAGGTCGTCATTGCCTGTCACATCGTCAGACGCGGCAACGTCAGCCCCCGTCAGGCTGGCAAGATCGTCGACAAACTGTTTGCCGGTGCCGTCCTTGGCAATATTACAACCATAAAGCAAAATATCGGCTCCCGCCGATAAATGTTCGCTCCATGATGAAATTTCGACCCCGGTCTCCCCCGAGAGGCTGGCGCTATTAACTGTATCTGACCCCAGTTCAAAGCTGCCATCGCCCCCGTGCGATATAATATGCAAACCCGATACATCGGCCCCTGCTGCCAGGGCATCTGCAATGGCCTTGGCCCCCGACTGATCGCTATCAACGATCACGACATCGGCTTTGCCTTCCAGACTTTGGGCAAATTCCTGCGCCCCTTCTACCCGGCTATCAATAACCACCAGCACACGGCCGCTGGCTGTTTCCGGGTTAATGCTTGCCAGGACAGCATCAAACTGCGACGTGGAATCAGACTGGGTATCCGACGTTTTTTGCGCATCGGTTTGATGCCTGGTTTCGGCCTGGTCGTGATGGTTAACTTCTGATGCCACTGTTGCAACGGCTGCCGCATCCAGCAGAACGCGCGGCTCTAATGCCGAAAAATACAGTTTCGTCATAATTCCCCACCCCGAACACGCCGAAAACATATACGTAAAGATATATTGACGGTGATTTTAAGTTTAATATCCGGTGGGTATAATCGAGAAACCCTATCCACTAGCAAGGTAAAATTTGACTACCTAAAAACGGAAGCCAGTCAACAGGAAATGGTTAACGCAACATCAAACTATACTTGCGATATAATTTTCAAGACAGCCTAATATGAATTACTTCGAATATTTCATATTTTTCAACGACTTATGTATAAGTCGCAATTTATGCGTAAGAATAATAAATATTTTCAGCCTGTAAAGATAACGACAGTAATTCAAATCTGACATTTTCTGACCTGAGCCAAAACACACGCCAGGACATCTTCATATAAACAAAACTTCACGTTAAAATAGTTCAATTGCTTTTGGTGTCATCGAATCGGTATTTCAGAAAAATCAAATATTTCACCGCGATCAAGATTGCAATCAAAGTACCGATTTGTGACACCCAAAAAGATAATTACAGCAAAGAAAATAAACCAATTAATTTAATTAGATCGCCCAAATGCAATTATTTATGTGCACCTCAATAAATCATTACAATTAGAACGTTTAAATCAAAATGTAGCCCGTTTACCTCGAAAAATGCGGTTCTCGCTCCCATGCCACAACCGGCGCGATACCTGTTCTGCACACATATTTTATTAGGTTTACCTTGTTGATTAACACCTGACCCGAACCCGGCACAGGCCTGCTCCGATGCCTGCTCCGGTAACGCTGGCCCGGTCGAAGCGTCCCCATCATGGCCCTTTTGCTATTTGCCAGATTCAGATCGATCTGCCGCCACATTTTTTGTTCCAGACTTGACCCTGACCAGCTTCCGGGCGTATGAAGGACGCAATCGCAAGTCAGTTGCAATTGCGATTATTCCTTCCGGCTTACCGGCCACTCTTGCAAACTCATCTGTGCAGGCTTCATCAGGTTCCGATATGACCAAATTTCTTGCTGTAATTTCTGTTCTTCTGGCCAGTGCCGTCTTTTCGACAGCTAGCCACGCTGCCGATACAAAAACCATTGATCTGGTCATCAAGGATCACAAATTCACCCCCGCCGAAATCACCATCCCGGCCGATACGCCGGTTATTTTGCAGGTTAAAAATGCCGATGCCGCTGTCGAGGAATTTGACAGCCATGATCTGCGGCGCGAAAAAATCATCGCACCGGGCATGACCGCAAAAATCAAACTGGGGCCGTTATCTGCCGGTGATTACAGCTTTATGGGGGAATTTCACGCCAGCACGGCCAAGGGCGTGGTGCATGTGGAATAAAACCGGTCAGGGCTGTCGTTAAACGCTGGCCCTGCCTGCTACCCGGTCGCGCGCTATCCTTGGCCAGCCTTGCCGTTGATTTTTGCTTACCTGCCTGCGTTATCTGGCACAGCCCCCGTCACCGCCTTTCGTTTTCCCTGCCGCTATAAACGGGATTGATCCCATGTCCGCTGCCCTGATCATTGTTTTTCGCGAAGTTCTTGAAGCTGCCCTGATTGTTGGCATTGTTCTGGCCGCTGTTAACGGGGTGCAGGGCGCACGCCGCTGGATCGCCGCTGGCATTGCCGGGGGTGTCGCAGGGGCAACGATTGTTGCCTATTTTGCCGGGGCGATTGCCGGGGCACTGGCCGGATACGGGCAGGAAATGTTCAATGCCACCATTCTGCTGGTCGCCGTGCTCATGCTGGGCTGGCACAATGCCTGGATGTCGGTGCATGGTCGGGAAATGGCAATGGAAATGCGCACGGCGGGCAACGCGGTGCGCGATGGCAAAAAATCGCTGTCTGCCCTGGCAATTGTCGTCGGCGTGGCTGTCTTGCGCGAGGGGTCAGAGATTGTCCTGTTTTTGTATGGCCTGGCAACATCCGAAGGCGGATTATCCAACACCCTGATTGGCGGCGGTATTGGCCTTGCTGCCGGTGTGGCTGTTGGTGCGGGGATGTATCTGGGGCTTTTGCGTATTCCCACCCGCCATTTGTTTGCCGTTACCAGTGTCATGATCATGTTACTGGCCGCCGGTATGGCCGCACAGGCCATGAACTTCCTTGCCGCTGCAGATGTTCTTAATCTGGGTCCGGTCTTGTGGGACAGTTCGTGGTTGTTAAGCCAGGACAGTCTGGTGGGCAAAGCCCTGCATACCCTGATCGGGTATATGGACCGGCCAACACTGGCACAAATCATTGCCTATCTGGTCACAATCGTTGCCATTCTGGCCGCCAGCAAAGCAACCAAACGCGCAGCATGGTTACAATCGCAGCGCATCAGCCAGCCAGGGGCTGCTGAATAACACCCAATCTCGTTGAGCCCTTGCCAATCGCTTCACAAGCCGCGCGGCGCCGTCGCGCCGAACCAGCTCCCCATGCGTCTTCCTCCTGGAGAACTGGGATAACACACCGCCGGGCAACCGGAACAACGGCCAAACAAAAAGGCGGTGCCCTTCCGGGTTCCGCCTTTTTAGTACGCACACGCACATATGTCCGCAACGCGGCACAACTTTATCCCTAATGCACTGTTTCCGGCGCAACAAGGTCGCCGTCGGGCGCGCTGCCAAGTGTGCCGGGCAAAACCGACAAGCTGGCAATGGCCGTAACAGCCCGTGCCACCACAATACGCCCGGTAACCGAAATGCCCTTTTCCTGGCGCAAAACCCCCGGCACATCAGAAACAACTTCCAGATCGGCCCGTTTCAGCCACGCGGCAATCACATCGGGATGATGGCGAAAACGCTGCCCCGGGCCCAGGTCGAACGGATAAATTTCGCCTTCTTCCAGCGACATCACCAAAATGCCGCCAGGCAGCAGGCGGGAATGGATCATGGCCAAAACCGGTTCAAGATCGCCCAGATAATTTAAAACATCCGCCGCCACCACCAAACCATAACGGGCCGTTACCATATCGGGCATGCTGGTAATGTCCGCAGCCAGCAATTGGCGGTAAAGCCCTTTGGCGCGCGCACGGTTTAACATACGCGGCGACAGGTCCACCCCGTCTAGCACATCAACCTGACCGGCAAAAACATCGGCCACCAGCCCGGTGCCACAGCCCAGATCCAGCACTTCGCGCGGATGGGCCATGTCAGCAATCAGCACCCGTACTGCTTCAAACATCAATTCCGGGGCGCGGTATGCCAGTTTATCACGCAGGGAAACATCAAAGCGCGGAGCATAATCATCAAACAATGCCCGGACATAATCGGGGGGTAAACGGTCACGCACGGCAATCGCGCCCAACAGCATCAACCGTACTTCGGCCCCCATGCGGTCGGTGGCATCGCGCTTCAAACAGGCGCGATAGGCATCAATCGCAGCCTCTTTCTGGCCAGCCTTTTCCAGCATTTCACCCAAAACAAAATACGCTTCGTCCCAGTCGGAATCAGCCTCGATTGCTGCTTGCGCAACTTCAATTGCAGCATCGCTGTCCCCGCGAGACGCCATGGCCAGCGCAACGTCAAGACGTCGACTGGCCGAAAGCCGGTCATTGCTCATGGATTTGAAAATTCCTGGAAACGCATCCCGCAGGATGGCATGAAAACCAACCGCTATATCTGCCTGATTCGGACGTTTGGCAAGGGCCATTATTGTGTTTAAAAACAGATACTTAAAAACATTAAAAATAAACGTCGCGGCCTTTTTCCACCAAAAGGCACAAAACCACCTGTCGCCACCGGCCCTTACCCGAAAACCGCCATCGCTCCACGTGCAACGGTGACGGCCCACTTTGGCACCCTGAGACACCTCATGGCATCCCCAAGCAGTCAGGATCGACCCTGATGCACCCTGATGCGCCGCGCCAAACACCGCAGACAGATAAATTTTCCAATTTGCCCTTGAATTAAATTAATACATTATAATATACAATTTAAATAATTCATCAAAGGGTTCAGCAATGGAAAACTTCACCCCGATCAGCGCCCTGACCGGCGGAGCCATGATTGGCCTTGCGGCAGGGCTTTATCTGATTCTCAATGGCCGCATTGCCGGGATCAGCGGCATTGTCGGCAACCTTGCCACCGGCACAACCCGGCAAAAACTTGAACGTCTGGCTTTTGTGGTCGGGCTTGTGGCTGGGCCCCTGATTTTTACGCTGGTTGCGGGGGTGGCCCCGGCCATAACCATCACCACCAGCCTGCCAGTTCTGGCCCTGGCCGGGCTTGTGGTCGGCTATGGCACCAGCATGGGCAGCGGCTGCACCAGCGGCCACGGCATTTGCGGCCTTGCCCGCTTTTCACCGCGTTCTGTGGTGGCCACACTCGCGTTTATAGGCAGCGGGCTGGCAACCACCTTTTTCATGCGCCATGTGCTGGGGGTTTAACCGATGCGGCTTTTAGCAGCCCTTGTTTGCGGCACCCTGTTTGGCGCTGGTCTTGCCGTATCGGGCATGATCAATCCTGAAAAGGTGCTGGGATTTCTCGATATTGCGGCCATTGCGACCAACAGCTGGGACCCCAGTTTGGCGCTGGTTATGGCAGGGGGCCTTGTGGTGGCAACACCATTTTTCATTTGGGCCAAATCACAACCAACGGCCCTGTGCGGCGGCGACATTTCCCTGCCGGTCAAACGCAAAATAGACCGCCCGCTGGTCATCGGCGGCCTGTTATTTGGCGTCGGCTGGGGTATTGCCGGCCTGTGCCCCGGCCCCGCCATTGCCGCCTTGTCGCAACCCCGAACCAGCATTTTGCTGTTTGTTGCCGCGATGCTGGCGGGCATGGCACTTCACCGCCTGTTTGCCCGGCAATAAGCTGGCGACACCCTTCTGGTACCCTCGCCGCCGTATCCCCCAGTCCATCAGTCAATCGCCCCGCCGCCACTTGTTGGTCCCCCGCCAGCCGCCTGTGACCGGATTTTGATCTGGCAACAAAATCCGGCGCGGCGGCGGGCATGGCAGGTATTCCGCCCGGCACATTGCATAAACCTTGTCTTTGGAAACCGTCTAGCCTACCTGTGAGCAAGCATCCCCGCAGCCTTACAAGGTAAATCATGAAGATCGGCATTCTCGAAACCGGTTTCGTCCCCGAAGACATGCAGGGCGAGTTCACAAGCTATCCTGCCATGTTTGAAAAAATGCTCGGCACGCTTGACCCGTCCCTGCATTTTGAAAGCTGGTCGGTCCTGATTGACCAGTTCCCCGCCAGCATCAATGATGCCGACGCCTGGATTGTGACGGGCTCCAAACACGGGGTTTATGAAAACCTGCCGTGGATGATCCGCCTTCAGGCCCTGCTGCGCGATATGGTCGCCGATGGCATCCCGGTTTTCGGGGTGTGCTTTGGTCATCAAATTCTGGCAGCGGCGATGGGCGGCACCGTCATCAAATCCGACAAGGGCTGGGGCATCGGTGTCCATGAATACCAGCTTGCCAGCACCGCACCGCAATGGATCGCAAATGCCCCCGCCTCGATGCACTTACATGCTTTTCATCAGGATCAGGTGGTAACCCTGCCCGAAACCGCCACGGTTTGGGCCAGTTCTGATTTTTGTCCTTATGCCGCCCTGCAATATGGCGACAATGCTGCCTCGATCCAGCCACATCCTGAATTTTCTCACGATTATGAAAATGCCCTGCTGCAATCTCGCCGGGGCACTGTCATTGATGAAAATCTGGCTGAAATCGCCGAAAAATCGTTGGCACACACGGTTGATGGCGGCAATTTTGCCCGCTGGCTTCTGGCTTTTTTGCACGGCAAACGCACCCGCAAGGCGGCCTGACAGCCGTTTGGCCCTTGCGCCACAAGCAGGCAAATCGTCCTTCAATATTAACGTCGCGGCGACCGGAAATATCACCGGTCGCCGTAACTTTTTTGTGTCGTCGCCATTCACAGCTTTGGCCACAGGCAAACCACCGATAAGCTGCTTTTTTGCCTTAACCCATGGCGCATCAATGAAGCAGTTCCTCATCGACAAACCGGTTTTTGCCAAACTGGCGGCCTATGGCCCGCCCTTGCGCCTGTATTCGGGGCTAATTCTTTTTGCCTATGTGCTGATGCATTTCATCAATCACAGCTTTGGTATTATTTCCCCCGAAGCCATGGAACATGCCAACCGGTTTTTAACCTCGCTGTGGAAATACCCGCCGCTTGAACAGCTGTTGATGCTGGCACTGCTGGTGCATTTCATTTTAGCAACGGCCCGGCTGGTGCGCCGCCGCAGCCTGCGTTTAAAACCCAAGGAATGGGTGCAGATTGTGCTGGGGTTATCGATACCGGTTTTAATGTTTCAGCATGTTCTGGGCACGCGGGTGGCGGAAATCGTCTGGAAGGTTGACCCGCCCTATGAACGGGTTCTTGTCGATCTGGCGGTTTTTCGCCCCGATATCGGCCTGTTACAGGCCCTGAGCCTGATCGTTGTCTGGGTGCACGGGTGCATCGGCATTCATTACTGGCTGTCGGTTAAACCGTTCTATGCCAAGGCACGCAGCACCATTGGCGTTATCGCCGTCATCATTCCCACCCTGGCGCTGGCGGGTTATGCCTCGGCGGTCAGCACCGTGCTGGCGCGTGCAGCCACCGGCGGCAATGCCTATTTATCCGCGCTGATCACGCAATCAGGTCGAACGGCACAGTCTTTTGCCTTTTACAGCCAGATGGCCAGATATTTGCTAGTGATCACCCTGTTGCTGGCCATAAGCCCGTTTGTTATCCGCCAGGTGCGCCTGTTATTTGACCGCGTCCGCCGCACGCCCACCTTGTTGTTGCCCGGCGGGCGCATGGTGCGGATGGCGCCAGGCGCCACCGTACTGGAGGCCCTGCGCGAGGCAAAAATACCCATCGCATCGGTATGTGGCGGGCGGGGCCGCTGTACAACATGCCGCCTGCAGTGCCGTGCCGGCCTTTCTGAATTGCCCGCCCCCAACAGCGTCGAAAGTGCCGCCCTTCTTAGCATCAACGCACCGCAGGACTGGCGTCTGGCCTGCCAGATCCGCCCGCAGGCAGACCTGGCAGTGTCGCCACTGTTGCCCGCCAATGCCACCGCCATTGACGGACGGCGACCGGGCGGGTTAACCGGCAGCGAACGCCAGGTGGTGGTCATTTTCGCCGATCTGCGCGATTCGACCCGGCTGGGCGAAACCAAAATGCCCTATGATGTTCTGTTCATTTTAAACCAGTTTTTTGCCGAAATGACCGAGGCGCTGCGGGCAACCGGCGGCCATTACGCCCAATTCACCGGCGATGGTTTAATGGCGCTTTACGGGCTTGAAGACCGCAATGCCCGGCGCGCCATCGAAAGTGCCATTCGCGGGGCGGGCGAAATGCTGGCGCGAATCGACAAACTCAACAGCCATCTGAAATCGGAATTGCCATTTGATTTGCGCATTGGCCTTGGCATTCATATCGGCGAAGCCATTGTGGGCGAAATGGGCCCGCCGCGCCGCGAACAAATCAGCGCCATTGGCGATAGCATCAATACAGCCGCCCGGCTGGAATCAAAATGCAAGGAACATGGCGTTCCGCTGGTTATTTCCGCCGATGTCGTTATACGCGGCAAACTTCAAATTCCCGAAGGCACCCCGATCCACCGGGAATCGTTACGCGGCAAGGAGCGCGAAGTCAGTTATTATGCGCTGGCAGCCCTGCCCGACATCCTTTAGCGCCAGCCAAAACATCAACCTGCGGTTAAACCGGCATAAAACGGCTGACAAAACCGGAACCAACTTTGGCGCCAACCTTGCCCTGCCGGGCCCGCCAGCACGGCGTGCAGTCAGGGCTTTGGGCAAATCTGCACAACAGCCATACCGGGCCATGGCTGTTGTTGGGGCTTGACTATTGATGACAAAATAACATGTAATTGTAAGGAAAGTGCGCCTTTGGTGCCGGATGTCCGGGCCGGGGCAGGCAGATGCCGAAAGGATCTGTACCGTTGCACGCTCGCTCAGTCAGAGGAGGTGAAAGTAACCGCCATGTCGCGTATTTCAATGTTTAACAGCCCTCTATTGCTTGGCTTTGATCAGATCGAACGGGTTCTTGACCAGGTTTCGAAAACCAAGGCCGAAGGTTATCCGCCTTATAATATCGAACAGATCGGCGACAGCCATATCCGTATCACGGTTGCCGTTGCCGGATTTTCTGATGACGACCTTGCTGTTACCACCGAAGACAACCAGTTGATCATTCGGGGCAAACACCAGGAAGACGAAAGCAACCGCGTCTATATTCATCGCGGCATCGCTTCCCGGCAGTTCCAGCGGTCCTTCGTTCTTGCAGAAGGCATTGAAGTGGTCGGCGCCCACCTTGATAACGGCCTGTTGCATATTGACCTGCATCGTCCGGCCCCCGAACCGGTCGTGCGCGAGATTGCCATTAATTCGAACCGCAAAAAAAATGTGCCGTCGCGAACCATCGACATGAAGATCGATGATGACGATACTGAAACAAACGTATAAACAGCCGCAAGGCCAGATTAAGGAGTGGTTCATATGAGCAATCGCATCTCAGACCATGAAGACGCCGAGGGCGTTATCCCGGCCGAGCAGGATTTGCATATGCTGTCATCGGGCGATTTTGCCATGCTGGGGATTCAGGATTTTGCCTATGTTCGCAAAATGGCAAACCCTGAAGACGCAGAAGCCGCCAAAATTTACGGCGTTTTCACCGCAGACGGCACGCATATCGCATCGTTTGAAACCTATGCCGTGGCCTATGCCGCCATCCGCCAGCACGATATGGACCCCCGGTCGGTACATTGACCCGGCGCTATCGCGCAAGGCAAAGGCCTGGCGAAATAACCCTGCTGGCCCATCACACAAAAGGCAGCCCCGAAATGGCGGGCTGCCTTTTTTAATGCGGTATGGTTTGGAATGCATGCATCACGGTACCACAAATAAGACCAGGTCCCGCCGCCCAAGCGCTTCAGTGACCGCCTCCGAGCACCGGAACCTGTTATATAAGTTGACCCCCATAAGCGGATTTCAGATTAGCGCGTCAGCACTTCTGCTGCTTCGCGGGTGCGATGAACAGAGGTCGCAACCGACCCGGCCGATTTTTGAATGTCGCCAATATTGCGTGAAACGGCCTCAACGGTATGGCGCATCGACTGAATATTTTGCGACACGCCGTCGGTCACTGCACTTTGTTCTTCGACGGCAGAGGAAATATTGGTCACACTGTCGCGCACCATTTCCACCGAATTGCGAATGGTGCCCAGCGCATCAACCACTTCAGTGGTGATAGACTGAATACCGGAAATTTCATCGGCGATCTGGTCGGTGGCCCGGGCGGCCTGATTGGCCAGGTTTTTAACCTCGTTGGCAACGACCGCAAACCCTTTGCCAGCATCCCCGGCACGGGCAGACTCGATGGTCGCATTCAGGGCCAACAAATTGATCTGACCGGCAATATTTTGAATAACTTCAACAATATTGCCCATCGCCGCCACCACCTGCGACATGCGCTGGGTTGATGAATCAGCCGCAACTGTCTGGTCGAACACCCGTTCGGTCGCTGTGCGCGACTGGGCCATACTGCGCGAAATTTCCGCAATCGAGGCGGCGAGTTCTTCGGCACTTGCCGCAACCGCATGCACGGTTTCCGATGTGTTCATCGCCGCGGCAACGGCATCGGTCGCGGTGGTATCAAGCATATTGATGCTAATATCAATGTCAGAAAAGTTGACATCAATCATTGATTTAAGCTCGATCAGCAAAGTGATCTGTTCGGTCACATCCGTGGCAAACTTGATCACTTTAAAAGGCTTGCCCAACGGATCAAGAACCGGGTTATAGGACGCCTCGATCCACACTTCCTTGCCGTTCTTGCCAATCCGTTTGAATTGTCCTTGCTGGTAATCGCCATTTTTCAAAGCGCGCCAGAAATCGGCGTAATCGCGCGTGCCTTTAACCCCGGCATCGACAAAAATGCTGTGATGTTTGCCGACAATTTCATTGGCCCGATAGCCCATCAGCGCCAGAAAGTTCTGGTTTGCTTCCAGAATATTGCCATCAAGGTCAAATTCAATAACCGCCTGGGCCTTGTTGATCGCATTAAACACACTTTGCAATACCGCCCGTTCCTTGCGGCGTTCGGTAATGTCGGTGGCAAATTTGATCACTTTGACCGCCTTGCCCTTGTCATTAAAAATCGGGTTATAGGTGGCTTCCAGCCAAAGCTGCTCGCCGTTTTTATTGAGGCGGCGAAAGGCAGCACTTTGGAATTTCCCCTCGCGCAAGTTCTGCCAGAACGTCCGATATTCTGGCGTATCGCGGTCTTCTAGCGGGACAAAAATGCTATGGGGCTTTCCTACAATTTCCGACAATTCATACCCGGTAATTGCCAGGAAATTATCGTTCGCATCAAGAATGCGACCATCGAGCGAAAACTCAATTGCTGCCATTGATAAATTCAACGCATCCAGTGCCTGAATGGCCTCATTTGCTTTGTTCGATTGGAAAAGCCGGGAAAACACCATATTTTTTCATCCAAAATGAAATGCTAACTGCGCCCTTAGTCGGGCCGCACTATCTATCTTTGGTGTAGGTATACTATATTTTAGTATAAGTAACTAGAAAAAATTATACTTATGGTTGCTTTTTTCACCCGCCAGAAGTGGCACCGTATCAGGACGGCCAATCAACAATATACAGTTCCAGATTGGGATGTGCTTCCAGTTCCGAGATCACACGACCCGACACAGACATTCCGGCCTTTACGGTCGATTTCGGATCTCCGGTCACCAGAGGGTGCCAGTCGGGCAAATCCTGACCATCGCGCAACAAACGATAGGCACAGGTGGACGGCATCCAGTCGATATCGCCGATATTCTTTCTGGTCAGTTTGACGCAGTCGGGAACATGTTCGCGGCGATTGGGATAATCGCTGCACAAACAGCTATTGCAATCGAGCAAACGACACGCGACCGAGGTATAAAATAACACGTCGGTATCTTCGTCCTGCAGCTTGTGCAAACAGCATTTACCACAGCCATCACAAACCGATTCCCATTCATCGCGATTCATTTCTTCAAGGCGTTTGGTTTTCCAGAAAGGCAGGGTCATCATTCATCCATTCAGGCGGCATTGCGAGCATGTTTCGCCTGCTCATATCACGGGAACATACGTGCTGATATGGCGAGCAGTTCAACCCATTAACAGATCAGATGAAAAAAAGAGCCAAATACCGATCCGTTTAGCAAACCACATGCGCCCAAATCGCGCCCGTCCGCCGTTTGCGCCGACAACCAGCCATCACCATCGGGGCCATCTGCGCACACTGTACTGGCATAATGAAACTCGTGGCCACGCAAATGTGTGCCCGCTGGCCCCAGTTTGCAGCTGTGGCGTATTTCCACCTGGCGATAACCCAGATGCAGTTTGCGATGCAAAAAACTGGTTTCAAGCGGCAATAACCCCGTCATTGCATGACGGATCCCGTCGGCATCAATCAAATGCGTGCCCAGCACCATGTACCCGCCGCATTCGCCATAAACCGGGATCTGGCGCCGGGCGGCATCCTGCAGGGCTGCCCGAAAATTGTCGGCTGCTGCCAAAACCGCGCCATGTAACTCAGGATAACCACCGGGCAAATAAATGGCGTCACAATCGGCCAGGGGCGCCTCATCGGCCAGGGGCGAAAAAAAGCTGATCTTGGCCCCTGCCGCCTGCCACCCCGCCAGCAAATGCACATAACAAAAGGCAAAAGCCGCATCGCGCGCCACGGCAATATGGTGCCCCAGCGGCGCGATTGTCACCGGGGCTTTGGCCTGCGGCGTCATGGCATCCCGGGTTGCGGCTCGCGCAATAATCCCGGCACCAAACGGCTGAGGCGGCGCCGTGGTTTTGCCCGGCGAGGCCAACACCACATCAAACCTGTCGTCGACACCAGAAGCGCGAGTCGCACCGACACCTTCACCAGCACCAGCACCAGCACCAGCACCAGCACCAGACTCTGCCGTTTTGCCCAGCTTTATCAAAGCATCAAGGTCTATATCGCGCTCCATAATCTGCGCGGCGCGGTCCAGAAATGTTTCCAGTGCAGGATGTTCGCCCGCCTGCACCAGCCCCAAATGGCGTTCGGGCAAAACAAGGTCGTCGCTGCGCATGACAGCACCCAAAACAGGAATATCAGGCACGGCCTGGGCACAGGCATCGATAATCAACTGTTTGTGGCGGTCACTGCCGACGCGGTTTAAAATCACCCCGGCCACCTGCACATCGGGGCGAAAACGCGAAAACCCCGCAATAACCGCCGCCGCCGATGCCGCCTGCCCGCGCACATCCACCACTAAAACCACCGGCCAGCCCATCATTGCCGCCAGATCAGCCGACGAACCACCGCCGCCCGCGGCCCCGTCAAACAGGCCCATCACCCCTTCGCACAGCAAAAAACGCCGTTCATCGCCGCCAACATGCCAGCGCGCCAGATCATAAATCGCATCCGCGCCCATCGCCCACGGGTCAAGGTTAAGGCACGGGGCGCGGCTGGCGGCCTGTTGAAAGGCCGGGTCGATATAATCCGGCCCGGCCTTGGCCGCGGGGATCGATAACCCGCGATTGGCCAGTGCCCGTAAAATGCCCAGCGTCACCACGGTTTTGCCGCTGTTTGATGCCGGGGCTGCGATTAAAAGTCCCGGAACAGGGATGCGATCAGCCCTGATTTGAGACAACTTTTTCAATGCCTTCTGCAATTTTTTCCGGCGTTTCGCCATAATTGAAATGGCGGATATAGGCACCGTTCGGCCCCATAAAATAGATAAAGGACGAATGATCGACCAGATAGGTGTCTGAATCCTTCGGCTCGCCCTCTTCAAACGCCTTTGAATAATAAACCCGGTAGGCCTTGGCCGCTGCCGTGGTTTGTTCCAGCGTCCCGGTCAGGCCCAACAGGCGCGGATAAAAATGCGGCACATAATCGGCCATGGCCGCCACCGTATCGCGTTCAGGGTCGACCGAAATAAAAATCGGTTGCACTTTTTTGGCAATATCAGCTGGCAAAATATCCATCGCGTTGGACATCGCCTGCAATTCGGTCGGGCACACATCGGGGCAATAGGTATAGCCAAAATAAACCAGCATATATTCGCCGCGAAAATCCTGTTCGGTGCGCGCTTTGCCGTTCTGGTCCACCAGATCAAACGGCCCGCCAATTGTGGCCACACCTGATGAGCTGGTTTGCCCGCCATTTTCGGCCGAAATATCGCGCCCCATCATATAAAGGCGAAAGCCGAAGCCAAATGTCAGCACCACAATGATGGCAACAATAATCAGCCAGGTTCTTCTATCCACTTGCTACCATCCCTTGCATTTGCACCCTAAACCAACCGGCACTATAAAACGCTCACTAAGGGTTGCAAGCCTTCGCCCTGACCTGCACCATTTTGTGACAATTTACCCGCCCCAAACCACAACCGGGCAGGATCGATTTACAATCCCCGACATAACCTGTCCAAGACCCGGCTTCAGGCGATTTGATGATAGGCCAGCAAAGCCAGCACAACCGCATTGGCCACCATCAGCCCCCGTCCCACCGGGGCCATCACCCCGCGAAATTTACGGGTGGCATATTGGCCCACCCAGCCCGTGGCAAACAGCATTGGCACCGTTCCCAGCCCAAAAGTCGCCATCACCATCCCGCCCGAAAGCGCCGATCCGCCCGCAGCGGCCAACACCAGCGCCCCGTAAATCAGCCCGCACGGAATAAACCCCAGCAATATGCCCAGAATATAACCGCGCAATCCGAACGGAGCGTTAAAAAACGGGCTTAAATGCGCCGCAACATGGCGGTGCCACCATTGGCCCAAACCACCGCGTGCGCGCAATGACACGCTGCCGGAAGCCGCGCGTGATTTCCCCCCCGTCCCGGCGGGCAACACCGCGCCCAGATGGGGAACCAGCCCCGAAATGCCATAGACCAGAAAAAACAGCGCCGCGCACAACAACAATACCGGGCCGATCCACCACACCTTGGCCAGCGCGGTAATGCTATCGGCAAATGATCCGGCCAGAACGCCGAGAAAAATATAGGTCGTGAGCCGACCGAAATGATAGGGAAACAGGGCCGCACCGGTTAACCGGCGAAATTCGGACATTTTTTCAAGCGGCATTTTTTCCATGCGCGCCGTTACCTGGCTGACCACAAACGGCCCGCACATACCCACACAATGGGTGGCACTGCCAACCAGCCCAGCCAGAAGGGCAGTCACCATTACACCCCCGTCCTGGCGCACGGCGGTACTGCATTGCGCCCAGCCGCTTTCGATAATGCGGATAAGAATTTGCTGTTCGTCCATCGGCCTACCTGTTGCAACGGCCAGTTTCCGGCCCGGTCGCAATTGTGACGGCGGGCCGAACAAAGAACAACGATATAGATCAATCTCTGTCGCAGGTGACCGGGCGATTGGCGATATTAATGATCGTCCGATGCGGAAGCAGGATCAGAAGCCGGAGTCGGAGTGGAGGCCGGAGCCGGGTCTGTTTTGCCGTCATCGCCCGGCGTCGTGATCAGTTCAAGAATCTGGTCAAAGGCGACATGGCGCACCGCCGATACGTTATCTTGCGGCGACAGCCAGTTTAGCCGGTCGCGCAAATCCACCACTTTGCCAACAATGCAAATCGCGGGCGGTTCCATATTGGCATTTTCAACATCGCGGGCTGCCTCGGCCAATGTTGTTATCAACAATTTCTGATGCGGGGTTGTCGCCCGGCTGATCACGGCAACCGGTTCACTGGCCGCACGGCCATTACTGATCAGTTCGGTTGCAATGCGGTCCAGATGCTTCATCGCCATATACATCACCAGCACCTGCGACCCTTGCGCAAGGGCGGCCCAGTTGATGTTATCGGGCACATCGCCACTGGCCCCGTGGCCGGTTACAAACGTTACCGATGAATTGCAATCGCGGTGGGTGGCCGGAATACCGGCATAGGCCGCCCCGGCAATACCGGCGGTAATGCCGGGCACCACGCGAAAGGGCACGCCGTGGTCCACCAGCGTCAGCCCTTCTTCGCCCCCCCGGCCAAACACAAACGGGTCGCCGCCCTTAAGGCGCAATACCCGCAATCCCTGCCGGGCCAGATGGACCAGTTCCAGCGAAATATCGTTTTGCCGGGCCGAGGGCCGCCCCCCCCGTTTCCCGGCATAGATCCGTTTGGTCTCGGGGCGCAGCAAGTTTAAAATCCGGTCATCGACCAGCGCATCATAAACAACAACATCGGCCTGCTGCATGGCGTTCACCGCATGCAGGGTTAACAAACCGGGGTCGCCGGGGCCAGCGCCCACCAGCCACACCCAACCTGCTTCAAATACCGGAAAATCAATACCAAGTGCTGTCATAGACCAAAACTATCCGAATTAAGGAGACGTCGTGCGAAGAAATCGCCCGCATATCCCCGTTGCCGTGCGCGCCGTTGCGGACCATCTTACACAGCAATAGACATTGCAGGGCAACAGATAAATCCAATTATTAATGGTAATATCAAATATAGAACAATTATTTTATGTTATAAATTCAATCCAGTCCGCAATAGCCCGCTACCGGCAAAACCGCTAGCATGGCAAAAATTGCCGCTGCGATAACCCGTTAGACCACACAACAGGAACCACGCCCGCAATCATGACCCGCAAACCCGAAGGCCCGCTTCGCAAAGGATGGACAACCGGGGCCTGCGCCACCGCCGCCACCCGTGCGGCCTGGCAGGCCCTGCTGGCTGGCACGTTTCCCGACCCGGTATCGATTACATTACCGCGCGGGGAAACCCCCAGCTTTGATCTGGTTAAATCCGAAACCGGGCCGGGCTGGGCGCGCGCCAGCATCATCAAGGATGCGGGCGACGACCCCGATGTAACCCATCACGCCGAAATTATTGTGACCCTGCGCCGTGCCGGGCCCGGCCACGGAATTTCGTTTCACGCCGGGCCGGGGGTGGGCATGGTGACCAAGCCCGGCTTGCCAATTGGCGTTGGCGAACCTGCTATCAACCCCAAACCGCGCGAAATGATGATCGCCCAGATCACCGAACTCGCCGCGCAGTTTGGCGTCGCCACTGATGTCGAAATTGAAATATCGATCCCCGGTGGCGCTGAAATTGCGCAAAAAACCTGGAATCCGCGTTTGGGCATTATCGGTGGCCTGTCGGTATTGGGCACAACTGGCGTTGTCATCCCGTTTAGCTGTTCCTCATGGATCCATTCCATCCATCGCGGCATTGATGTGGCGCGCGCCACCGGGCGCACCCACGTTGCCGGGGCCACGGGCAAAACATCGGAAAGTGCCATACAGGCCCTGTATGGCCTGCCCGACGACGCCCTGCTTGATATGGGCGATTTTGCCGGGGGCATGTTGAAATATCTGCGCAAAAACCCGGTCGCCCAGGTCACAATTGCGGGCGGGTTTGGCAAGCTGGTCAAACTGGCACAGGGCCATATGGACCTGCACAGCAGCCGGTCACAGGTCGATATGGACCGGCTGGCCGAAACCGCCCGCCATATCGGCGCCAGCAAAACCCTGTGTACCGCCATAAAAACCGCCAATACCGCCCGTCATGTGTTGGAACTTTGTGCCCGCGAAAACGTTACCATAGCCAGCATTATCGCCAGACAGGCGCGTGAAGCCGCCATGGCCACCATCGATGGTGCCTGCGCCATCGAAGTGGTTATATTTGACCGTCAGGGCGCAATGATTGGCCGTGCCGGGGCGTTTGAGCAGCACGCACCGCAATAATAACGGGCCGTGCAAAGGCAGATAACGGTCAATGACAATTCGGGCTAGCCCGTGTCAACTCGCGCCAGCTCGTCGCCACGTCATTCGACGTGCCGTGTCTTGCATACCAAGCTGTTTACTGCCGGAAACATCTTTCCGGCATCTGTTTAATTTACGACGCCACAACATATGGAAACCGATTGCCGATGTCCGATCCTGACCTGAGACTGAAAAACCACCTTTCCCCGCTTAATGTTCTTGTTTTTGGTGGCACCGGCGATGCCAATCGTATTGCCAGTGAACTTCTTGTCAGGTTTGGCTCTCATATCCGTTTGCAGTTGTCCCTTGCCGGGCGCACCAGTGCGCCCAACCTGCCCGATGGTGTGCCGGTGCGTATTGGCGGCTTTGGCGGGCCCGAAGGCATCGTCAAAAGCCTGACCAGCGACCGCATTGATCTGGTTGTTGATGCCACCCATCCCTATGCCACCCAGATTTCCAGGCATATTGCCCAGGCCTGCGCGCAATCATCCGTACCCTGCATTCAGTATCGCCGCCCGCCATGGGTGGCCCAAACCGGCGATAACTGGGTCTCGGTTGCCGATATTCCAGCCGCGGCAAAGGCCCTGCCCACCTTGGGCCACCGTGCGCTGATTGCGATTGGTCGGCGCAAATTGCACTATTTCAACGAACTGCATGATTGCTGGTTACTGGTCCGCACCATCGAGGCCCCCAACCAGCCGTTCGACCTTGCCAATGGTGAATGGCTGTCGGCCCGTGGCCCGTTTTCAACGGACCGCGAACAGGAATTGCTCGAACGTTATGAAATTGATGTGGTGGTCACCAAAAACAGTGGCGGCAGTGCCAGCGAAGGCAAACTGATTGCCGCACGCACCCTGGGCATTCCCGTGATCATGATTGACCGGCCTGCCCTGCAAGAAGTTGATTACGCCGGAACAATCGAAGATGTGGTTCTCAAGGTGGCGCAACACCACACCACCCAGTAATAGCCGGTAATGGCACCAACAGCCTTGGTCCATCGCCGCACGGTTAAAACAGGTGCGAATCGCTTATCAAGCACGGATTCGCACCTGTTTTGCCATATAAACGGCTGCAATATGACAGTTTGCAGAACAAAGTCCCCGATATCTGCGATTTTCCCTTACCCAAGCATACTCTAGGTTGCCAAGCAGAAAAACCGCACTTCCTTTGCGCGAATGTTTGGGGAAACTCCTTGCCAGCCGCCCGGCAAGGCTGAATATTTCTGCCGCTGAAGAATACCAGCATGCATCCGGATTGTGGGGGATTGACGGGTTTGGCCCGTCTGAGAAGCAATCCGGTTTTGCCCGGGGGAAATATGACATGTCGACAGAATGGCCAAAGTCGCCGCGCGACGACACCAACCAGCAAACGGGGAAGTTGGAATGATTGGTCGTTTGGGCCTGCGCGGGCGCTTGATGCTTGCGATCGTGCCGATTGCATTACTGGCTGCCAGCACGGCAGCCATCGGAATTTTTTCATTTGAAACCACCCGGCAACAGCAAAAATCCGTCACCGAAGAAGCCATTCCGGCTTTGATTACGGGTCAACAGCTTTATGCCAAAACCGACTCGCTTACCGGCATTGGCCGGATGGTGGCCGCCGCTGAAACCGAAACAGACGTCAATGATGCCGCCGCCAGTCTGGAAGCCATCGAAAACGCCATCAGCGACGATATTTCCCGCCTGGCGCAGCTTGGTGTCGATGCGCAAATCCTGAACAATTTCTCCAGCATGACCGGGCAATTGGGGAACAATATCCGTCTGCTTAGCGATACACGCATGTCGCTGTTTAAAACCGGCCAAACCCTGACGGATCTGGTGGCACAAAACGCCAAGGCCGCTGCGGCGATCGAACTGATCGCCAGTGATCTGGGCACCAATGCCTCGATGAATTTGACCGACAATGCCAGCTCGCTTTATGCGCTGATTGGCAATCCCGAACAAACCAAAGCCGCCTTTGATGCGCTTAATACCCTGCTTGATGTCAATGCTGTCAATGTCCAGAACATGGGCGATTTGCGCGCCAATGCTTTTCAAATTCCAGCGACTGGGGATCAGGTTCTGGCAGCCCATAATCAGGAAGCCCTGGACCGGGTTAAATTTCGCGCCGACCCGCTGCTGACCCAGTTGCAAAAAGGGGTGGAACGGATTGCCGATGAAACGGAAAAAGCCAGTGCGCTGAAACAATATGACATTATCCACACAAATCTAAACCCCAACACCGACCAGAACCTGTTTGGTTTGCAAAAAAAACGCTTGGAAACAATGGCCTCGGTCGAGGCTGTTTTGGCTGAAAACACCAGCATATCGACGAGCATCGCCCAGACAGCCCAACAGGTTCTCGAGCAGATGCAAACCAAAATCGACAGCGCCAATCAGGCGGTCGGCACCACCATCGACACCTCGAAAACCATCATGATTGCCGTGATCATCGCGGTCATCGTTATTTCCGGGCTGATTTTGTGGCTCTATGTGCAGCGCAACCTGTTACGGCGTCTAATTGGCCTTAACCGCGCCATGGCGCGCCTGGCCGGGGGCGACCTTGACAACCCGGTCAACGATAAAGGCCGCGATGAAATTGCCGATATGGCCGTGGCCGTTGAAACCTTTCGTGAAAACGGGCTGGAAGCACGCCGCCTGCGCGCTGAAAACAAGGCCACCGAGGAACGCGCCGAACATTTGCGCCGCCAAACCCTGCGCGAAATGGCCGACGGGTTTGAAACCACGGTGAACGCGCTGGTGACCGAACTGGTCAATGCCGCAGGCGACATGGGTGAAACCATGGGCAAAATGGTCGACAATGCCGGCAATAACGTGACCCGCGCGGTGGAAGTAACCAACGCATCGCAGGATGCCTCGCGTAATGTCAGTTCAGTGTCATCGGCGACCGAGGAACTTTCGGCATCGGTACGCGAAATTGAACGCCAGATCAGCAAGGCCGAGGAAATTTCACATGCGGCGGTTGATCAGGCCAAAAAATCCGACGAAACCGTGCGCCAGATGTCGGAAACCGCATCGCGCATTGGCGAGGTGATCAACCTGATCACCAACATCGCCGATCAGACCAACCTTTTGGCCCTGAATGCCACCATCGAAGCCGCGCGGGCGGGTGATGCCGGCAAAGGCTTTGCCGTGGTGGCAGGCGAGGTTAAAAACCTTGCCACCCAAACCCAGCGCGCCACCGATGACATTGGCAAACAGATCGACGAAATGCGGATGGTAAGCGATGACGCGGTTAAAATGATATCGGCCATCGCCCATACCATTGGCGAAATGGACGTTATTTCCGCCTCTATCGGCGCTGCCATGCGCCAGCAAGGGGCCGCCACCGGCGAAATCGCCAATGGCTCGGAAGAAGCCGCAAATGGCGTGCGCCATGTGTCGGACAATATGGAAAGCGTTTCGCAAACTGCCAGTATGGTGCAAAACCTTGCCAGCCATGCCCGCGAAGTTGCCGGTGAGTTGTTACGTAAAACCCAGAACCTGCAACTTGAGGCCAATAATTTTGTCAGTCGGGTCCGCGCCGACGGATAACACGGAAAAAAGCCGGGCTGGTTAAGCATTCAATGCCAATGTCTGGTTTGCCCCAGCACGGTCCGGCTTTGCCCTTTGGGGTATCTCCAAAGGGCACCTGCAAAACACCCCCGCAAGACGTTTCTCTTGCGGGGGTGTTGTTTGTTCAGGTTACGGTTCCAGCGGGCTTAACCACAACTTTATCCGGCATAACCAAACATGCGCGGCAACCACAACACAATCGACGGGATCAGCGTCATCATCAAAAGGGCCAACAGCAATACAAAGATAAACGGCCAGATTTCGCGGATAATATCGCGCAGCGGAATGCCGGTTACACCATTAAGCACAAACAGCACCACGCCATAAGGCGGTGTCACCAAGCCGATCATGATATTCACCGTGATCACCACACCAAAATGCACCAGATCGATGCCCAGCATCTTGGCGGCGGGTAAAAACAGCGGCACCACAATAAGCAGCAAGGTCGTGGCGTCAAACAAACAGCCCAACAGCAAAACCAGCACATTGACGCCCAGCAAAAACACCACCGGCGACATTTCCAGACCGGCCAGCTGACCCGCCACCATTGCCGGAACATTTTCGCTGGCGACCAGATAATTTAACACCAGGGCTGATGCAATAATCAACCCCACCACCGATGTCGAACGCGCCGCATCAAGCACCAGCTTGTAAAAATCTTTCCAGCTAAGCGAGCGATAGAAAACCACCGACAGGATCAGGGCGTAAACAGCGGCAACGGCGGCGGCCTCGGTCGGGGTGGTCACACCGCCATAAATGCCATAGAGCAAAATCACCGGTAACATCAGGGCCGGGAACGCCCGCATGGTTAATTTCGGAATGTCGCGCAAAGGCACCGCTTCATCGCGGGCGAAGTTACGCCGACGTGCGGTAATGGCGTTTAAAATCATTAAAACCAGCGCCAGCAACAAGCCCGGCACAATCCCGCCCAAAAACAAATACCCGATCGAGGTATCGGAAATCAGGGCATAAAGGATCATGGGAATGGAGGGCGGAATAATCGGCCCGATCACGCTTGATGCTGCGGTCAACGCCGCGGCATAGCCGGGCGGATAACGGTTATCACGGCACATAAGGTCGATAATCACGCGGCCAATACCCGCCGCATCGGCAATGGCCGAGCCCGACATGCCCGAGAAAATCAGGCTGGCCAGAACGTTCACATGGGCCAAACCGCCACGCAACCGGCCAACAATGGCGACGCAAAAATTCAGCAACCGGTCGCTAATGGTGCCCGCATTCATAAAGTTTGCTGCCAGAATAAACAACGGCACAGCCAGCAAAACATAGCTGTTAAACAGGCCATTAAGCGACTGTTCGGCCACCAGCCCCACATCCTGCCCGGTCATAAACAGATAGGCGATGGAGGATGCAAAAGCCGCGAGTGAAATTGGCATGCCAATCGCGCCCAGCAGCAAAAACCCGCCAAGGCTAAACATAAAAGCCATGCTCATGGCAGATCCCTTTGTTCTTCTTCGTCCCCGGCAATGGCGGCAACTTCATCGCCCCAGCGTCGGGTAAACAGCCGATACAGCGACACACCAGAACGAATCACCACCGCAATAACAAAAACCGGGAAAATCGCATAAATGTAATTGAGCGGAATGCGCGTGACCGGCGCCTTTTCAATGCGCATGAACTGCACATAATCGATAATCACCGGCAGGCCTGCGGCCATAGCCGCGCCAATACAGAAAATGCCCAAAATCGCCATCACGCGTTTTTGGCGCGGATTAGCCATTAAAAACAGCATGTTGAACGAAACATGTTCGCTATCGCGCAGCAAAAAGGCCGCCGTCCAGAACACCAGCCAGATATATAAAATAACGCAAACCTCAACCGTCCAGCCCAGCGGGGCATTGAGGACATAGCGGTAAAAGATCTGCAAAAGAAAGGTTGCGAACATCACGATGAACAATGTCACCGCGACGCCCTCGCAACCTTTTTTCATTATGGATCGACAGGATCGCACAACTACGCTCACTTAATTGCGTTAACGCGTTCGACAATGCCTTCCGGCCAGTCTTTGGCGAAATCGGATTCCAGATAGTCCTGCTGCACTTTCTTGCGGAAAGCAGCAACATCGGGTTCATAAACCTTCAGGCCCTGTTCCTTGAAGAAATCAAGCAGCTTGGCTTCATCGGCAATGCGGTGTTCATTGTTGTATTTGGTCGCCACTTCGGCGGCTTCATGCACCAGTTTCTGCTGATCTTCGCTTAGCTCGTCATAGGTGCTTTTGGCCATCGACAGGAAAATCGCATCGACCAGATGATGGGTCAGTACGATCTGGTTGGTGACTTCGTAAAACTTGGCCGCTTTAACGGTCGGCAACGGATTGTCCTGCGCATCGATGGTGCCGGTCTGAAGGCCGGTATAAACTTCACCAAAGGCCAGCGGAGTGGCATTCGCACCCAGGGCATTGCCAAGGAACAACCACGCATCCGAGCCCGGCATACGCAGCTTTACGCCCGCAAGATCCGCCGGGGTTTCAATTTTCTTGTCGCCGCGAATATCAAGTTCGCGCGTGCCCAAATAGCCCACATCAAGAATCTCGATATTCATGTCATCGGCAACCATCTGGTAAAATTCCTTACCGATGTCGCTGTGAAAGACTTTGCGCTGATGGTCCGGGTCACGGATCAGATAACCGGCGGTAAAAACCGACCATGCCGGGACTTGCTTGGCAATATCCTGGGCGGAGATCATTGCCATATCAAGGTTGCCGCGCTGCATGGCGGCGGGTTCGGTGCCTTGTTTGAACAGGCTGGCATTAAGGTGAATTTCAACATCGAACTGGCCCGGTGCCTTTTTTTCAAGTTCGTCCTTGAAAACGGTCAGCATTTTCGCGTGCCAGTCACTTTCGACCGCCGGGGTCGAAATGCGCAATTTAACCGGATCGGCCATGGCCGTGGTCGCAACACCGGACAATGCCAGCAATGCCGCCGCCGCAATCCCGGCGGTGTATTTGGGTAGATGTTTGAACATTTAAGGTCCTCCCGTGGACTAATTACCTGATCTTTCTGATTTATTATTCTTTTTGGCTGGCTCCCGGCGGAAAATCAACCGGGTTTATAGCGCCAACAAACATATTGTATAACTAACATGTTAGTGCTACACAACAGTTAATCCGTCAACAACAAACACTATTTTAGGCCTATCGCCTGACAGGAACGCTCCATGACTTTTGATCCCGCCCGCCCCTTTGGCATTTCTGCCGCGCTAACCACCCCGTTCACCGCTGCTGGTAATGTTGATAACGACCTTTTGGTGCGCCATGTTCAGCATGTGCTGGAACAGGGCTGCACATCGGTAACCCTTGGCGGCACCACCGGCGAAGGCCCGTCTTTGTCGCAGGCTGAAAAAGTAAGCGCGCATAATGCCATGACAGCGGCCGGTGTTCCGGCTGATAAAATCGTTTTTGCCATTATCGAATCGTCCCTGCCCAATGCGGTCGCCTGTGCCCGCGAAGCGGCCGACCTGGGCAGCAGCCATATTTTGCTGGCCCCACCTTTCTATTTCAAAGGTGTCGCCGATGACGGCCAACTGGCATGGTTCAGAACCTTGCTTAATGAAATTGCCACCAGCGGGCTGAAGGTAATTTTGTACCATATCCCGCAGGTTACAGCCGCCCCGGTCACGCCGGACATGGTTGCAGAACTGAAAAAAGACTTCCCGACCCTGATTACCGGTGTGAAAGATTCGGCAGGCAACTGGGAAAACACCGAAGAACTTCTTAAACGTTTTGCCGACCTTGATATTCTTATTGGCGATGAACGCCTGCTGGCAAAGGGCGTTGCCCTGGGTGCTGCTGGCGCCATCAGCGGTGTTGCCAATTTCCGCCCTGACCTTTTAACCGCCATTCTGGCTGGTAAACCCACCGATGCCCGCCTGCCCGAACTGGTCGAGGCCCTGCTGCAATATCCGGTAACACCGGCGGTCAAGGCCCTGGTCGGGCATCTTGGGAACGATCAATCGTGGCTGGCGGCCCGCGCCCCCCTTGCCCGTCTGGCCCCGGCACAGTATCAAGCCCTTGCACAACGCTATGACGAACTGTTCGCATCGCCAACGAGGTAAGACCATGACAGAAGCCGCCCGGCCCAGAGGAGAACGCAGCCTTCGCAGCCGCGCCTATGACAGCTTTACCGAGCGGCTTCTGGCCCGCGACATATTACCCGGGCAATTTCTGTCTCAACGTGAACTGGTCGAAATTACCGGCATGCCGCTGGGTGCGATTCGCGAACTGGTCCCCCGTCTGGAAGCAGACGGGCTGATCACCACCGTTCCCCAGCGCGGCATGCAGGTAGCCCATATCGACCTTGATCTGGTGCGCAATGCGTTTCAGCTGCGCATGTTTCTGGAACTTGAGGCCGCCGCCCTTTTCACCATCAATGCCACCGATGACATGATCGGCAACATTCGCGCCGCCCACGAAAAAGTCCTGAATGATGCCGAAAAAGGCATCACCCCGGAATTGCTGGAACGCGCACAGGCCGTCGATTGGTCATTACATGACTGCATTATCGACTCGCTTAATAACGCGATCATTTCCAATGTTTACCGGGTCAATTCGGTTAAAATCCGCCTGATCCGCCAGGAACGGTTTCGCCTGAACGAAACATTGCTAACCACCGTGATGAACGACCATCTCGAAATCATCGCAGGTTTTGAATCGCGCGACCCGGACCGCGCGGTAAATGCGCTGCGCAGTCATCTCGACAATGCCCGGGGCCGCGCGCTGGGTTTGGGTGAAATGTAAACGGCATTCCGCCACCCGGATTTCCTTACGGCCTGCCAAAATCAAAACACCCCGCCACATTTCTGTCGCGGGGTGTTTCATTTTGTATCACCGGTTCGGGGTGGCTATTGCACCCGAAATACCGAAGCCTAGCTGAGGCGGCGGAACTCGCCGCTTTTAAGGGGCGGGCGGAAACGTTTCAGATAGGTCGGAGCAATGGTTTCAATGCAATTGGGCACGATACCCAGATCGGCAAAGCCCTTGGCATCGTCGGAAACCACATTATCGGTTTTCAGCAAACGCACCTGATCGGTGGTCAAAGGCGGCTTGGGCAGGAATTGCAGGAAAAATGCCATGATCGATGCCAGCCAGAACGGCACCGGCAACAGGCACACGCGCTGACGGGTCAGCGCGCGAATGTCTTCAAGCACTTGCAGGAAGCTGTAGGTTTCCGGCCCGCCCAGCTCGAAGGTTTGACCGGCCAGATGTTTGTCTTCGACAGCCTTGAAAAAGGCATCGGCAACATCACCCACATAAGCAGGCTGAAATTTCGGGCCGCCTTCGCCAAAGAAATCAACCGATCCCTTGCCAAGGTCAACATGCGGCAAGGCTGGTGTGCCCACCACCGGAATAACCGGCAGAAAACGCGACATGCTGGCAAATTTGTTGAGGAAATTGTCTTCCGGGCCAAAAACAACCGACGGGCGGAAAATGACCGCCTCGGGGAAGGCCGCACGCACAGCTTTTTCGCCAGCCAGCTTTGATGTAGCATACAGCGAATGCGGGTTTTTGTTGGCCCCCAATGCCGACATATGAACAAAGGTCTTCACACCCGCGGCTTTGGACGCCTCGGCAATGTTTTTAGCCGCCAGAACATGCATGTTCATAAAGCTGCTGGCACCGCGTTCATAAAGAACACCCACCAGATTGATCACGCCATCGGCACCATCAACAGCACGACGGATCGCATCTGTATCCTTGATGTCGCAATGGACCGGAACCATCTGGCCCAGATACCCCATCGGTTTCAGTTTTTTGGTGCGCTCGAAATAACGGGTCGGGACACGTACATTGTACCCGGCTTCCAGCAAGCGCTTGACGATATAACGGCCAACAAAGCCGCTGCCGCCAAATACGGTGATGATACGACGATCCATTGTAAATTCTCTCCTCGTCGGCCTCTTGGGTCCGCGCTGATGGCGTGCCAGGGGATGGCTGCCCGATGGCTGCCCATTCAGGGGGGTGGTCACCGTCATGGATATGCGGCCCACTTTGATACATCTGTCAAAGGGTTATATACGACGCAATAGCCCCGTCAACAATGTGGTTTTGTCAATTTTCACCGGGATCGCCCGTGCTTTTGCGTAAAATATCGTCCAAAAGCGCCTGTAATCCGGCCTGATAGCTATTATAGCGTAAATTTACACCCAGTTCGCGCTTCATGCGCCCGTTTTCCACCCGCTTGTTATCTTCGTAAAAACTGGCCGCCATCGGGCTGAGCACTGCGGTTGCAAAATCTTCCTCGGCAGGCGGATCCATGCCCAAAAGACCGCAAGCATAGGCAATCACGTCCTGGGGCGGGGCGGCGTCATCATCGCACACATTATAGGCCGCCCCGGCATGGGGACGCGCAATAGATGCCAGAACGGTTTGGGCGATGTCGTCGACATGGATGCGCGAAAAAACCTGACCGGGTTTGACAATCCGCCGCGCCCGGCCAGACCGCACGGTTTCCAGCGCATTGCGGCCCGGCCCGTAAATGCCCGCCAGCCGAAACGATTGCACGCATAAATCATGGCGCGCCCCCAAATCAAACCACGCCTTTTCCGCGGCCACCCGGCGGCGGCCGCGCTTGCCACTGGGCAGCAATTCACCGTCTTCATCGACATTGCCACCATTGCGGTCACCATAAACCCCGGTGGTGGACAAATACCCGACCCAGGTTTGCGCTGGCAACGCCGCCAGATTGGCACGGTGCAGGTTCAAAACCGGGTCACCATTACCGCCCGGCGGGGCCGAAACCAGCACATGGGTCACACCACGCAAGGCATCGGCAATGTTGGCCACCGCCACCCCGTCGGCAAATTGAAAGGGCGTAATGCCTTCGGCGATCAGGGCATCGAATTTATCGGTGCTGCGCGTGGTTCCTGCGACTTCCCAGCCTTCGGCCCGTAATTTGCGCGCGATCAAACGCGCGCTAAAACCGGTACCAAAACAGAAAAGCTTGTTGCTCATGACAATACGGCCTTGTTGAATGCGGGCAGGATTTTTCACCTGATTTTGCCGCACATTAGGGTTTTTTGCCGACAATTAGAAGAATACTCTGAGCAAACCTGCCTCAAAAACGACGTTAGCCCCTTGGGTACAAGCGCTGCTTTAACGCCCGGACCGGCACACAAAACTGTTTTGAAAAAAGAATTACTGCCAAATTACCGGCTTTTTCGGGAACACTATCATCTTGTTGCCGTTTTCATCGCATGGGATGTCGGCAAATCGGCTATGGTCATGCACCACCGATGCCCCTGTTAGCCATGTCACACAATGAGGATTTCATGCCCGGACGCACCGTTTCGCCTTTTTCCGGCCTTCGCCGACTGTCCCTGTTTACAGCCGTTAGTGCCGGAATGATCGGGGCATTTACCGGAACCCTGATTGTGGCCCCGACATTGGCCATGGCACAAACACAAAACAGTAACGGTGGCGCACAAACCGAAGACGCCCGCCAATATACCGACTGCCTGAAACTGGCGCGCCTGAAACCACAAGACGGTTATGACAGTGCCAGCCAGTGGGCCGACCTTGGCGGTGGTGAACCGGCCAAACATTGCGCTGCTGTCGCGCTGATTGGCCTGGGCGACTATACCAAGGCCGCCACCCAGCTGGATAATCTGGCTGATAACAGCGCATCAAGCGCCGATATTGTCGCCGGTTTTCTGGGCCAGGCGGCACAGGCATGGACCATGGTTAACAACCTGCAATTTGCCTGGCGCGACCAGACGCGCGCGCTAAAGCTGATCGACAAGGACCCGTCCTTGTGGGTGGACCGCGCAGTAACCCTGGGCATGGCCGGGCAATATTGGGAAGCGATTGATGATTTGAACAAGGCGCTGGATCTGGACCCGAAAAATGTTGATGCGCTGGTTTATCGCGGCAGTGCGTGGCGTGCGCTTGAAACATACGACCTGGCGCGCGCCGATATTGACCGCGCCCTTGAATTGCAGCCCCACCATTTGCAGGCCCATCTTGAAAGCGGCAATCTTTACCGGATTGCGGACAACAAAAAAGCCGCCCGTCAGGATTGGCTGGCCGTAATTGAACAGGGCGACGGCACCCCGGCAGCCAAGGCTGCGCGCGACAATATCGAAAAGATGGATGTCGAGTCTGAAAACGGTAACGATAAGAAGATGGAAGAAAAAACAAAGAAGAACTAAGGTGCAGGCAAATCTGGTCTGATTGTTTTGTTTGCATCGGGGGATAAGATGCGCCGTTCCGTTTGTTTTGCCATTATCGCCCTGGCATGTGGTGTTGGTTTGTCGGCCCATGGGGCGCAGGCACGCGACCAGATACGCATTGTCGGGTCTTCAACGCTGTATCCCCTGACTGCCAAGGTCGCCGAACATTACGGCAAAACCACCGGCAAACCTTCCCCCGTTGTCGAAAGCACGGGGTCGGGTGGCGGGTTCAAGCTGTTTTGTGGCGGCATTGGCGATGAATTTCCCGATATTGTCGATGCATCGCGCCAGATTACCGGCAGCGAACGTGCGGTTTGTGCGGCCAATTCTGTGCGCGATATTTCCGAAATTCGCATTGGCTATGACGGCATTGTTCTGATCGGGTCCAAACAGGCCCCGGCAATGAAGCTCAGCCCGCGCCAGCTTTATCTGGCATTGGCGCGTACCGTGCCGGTGCAAGGGGCCAGCGTCCCCAACCCCTATCAGAAATGGTCCGATATTGACGCGTCCTTGCCCGACCTTGCCATTCGTGTTTATGGCCCGCCGCCCACATCGGGCACGCGCGATCTGTTGGGCCAGCTTTTGATGGACCGGGGCTGTAAAACGTTCCCCGATATCAGCGCCATGGAAAGCAGCGAACCCGACAGCTTCCGCCTGTTATGCCGCACCATGCGCGAAGATGGTGCCTATATCGAAGCGGGCGAAAATGACCGGCTTTTGATCAGCAAGCTGGAAAAAGACCCCACATCCTATGCTGTAATGGGGTTTAACAACCTGGAACGCAATATGGTGTCACTTCAGGGCATTCCCATTGCCGGTGTGATGCCCGATTACGATACCATTCTCGATGGCACCTATCCCGGATCGCGGCCTTTGTTCCTTTATATCAAGGATGACCACCGCCAACTGGTCCCCGATCTGGCCCCGTTTGTCGCCAGCTATGTTTCCGACGCGATTATTGGCGACGAAGGCTTGCTGGTCGATAACGGCCTTGTGCCGCTGCCCCAAGGCGAACGCGCCGACGCCCTGGCCGAAGCGCAAAAGTTTATCAAAAACTGATCAACGCCGGGCGGCGACCACCGCCGTGCGCATCACATCATCGCGCAAAAGAAATGGCCCGCCCGATCATCGGTAACGGGCCATTTTTATACCTGCAATCACGATCAGCGAGACGGACGTTGTGCCATCCACACCTGATTGGTGGCGTATTTTGGCGGTTCAAAGTTAAATCCTGAATATTGCGAAATCGAAACAAATTCGCAAAGTTCCAACATCAGGGCCATTTCAGCGCGATGCACCCAGCGCAGGTGGTGCCAGGTATCTTCGCGGTGTAAAACCTGCCCGCCAGGGGTGATTTCTTCAAACCGCCAATGTTCGGAAAACTGCTGGGTGAGGGGATTGTTGGTGCGTTCCATCGCGGTAATGCGCAATTTGTTAGCTGCAGACCCGACATTTTCAGGCATGGGAAATAACGGCAATGGGACAATTTCCGGGTCGCCCTCGGGCAGGCAATAGCGCAAATCGGGGTCGATCAAATCAAACACCAGCCACCCGCCGGGCATTAAATGCGCAAAGGCGCGCTCTAACGCGGCGCGCTGGCCCTGCGCGGTAACAATTTCCTGCAAACCGCGAAACGGGATGATGATCAGGGCAAACTGGCGGCCCAGATCAAAATTGCACATATCGGCATGGTGAAGGGTTAAGGCAGGGTGCTTGTCCCGGGCAATGGCGAGCATGGCCTCGGATAAATCCAGCCCTTCAACTTCAATGCCATTTTTGGCAATTTCGGCGCAGATACGGCCCGTGCCACAGCCCAGTTCAAGCACCGGCCCACCGGTTTTTAACGCCTGATCGCGGTAAAAGGGCAGGGGATCATCAAACAGTTTGCGGTCCAGTTCGGCGCGCAAATCATAACTGGCAACATTCAACCCGCCAGCGGGATAAAATCCGGGCTGTGGCGGCGGGTTGGAGGATTGGCTGCGATCATTCAAAATCCAGATCGGCATAATGCGATGACGGCGGAAACCCGACCTGACGATCAGCCAGAATTTCGCGCATCGACGGGCGGCTTTTAATCCGCATATACCATTCTTTGGCGCGTTCATGACGTGCCCATTTGATATCGCCCATATAGTCGATCACCGAAATTTGGGCAGCAGCGGCAATATCGGCCATGGTCAAATGGTCACCGGCCAGCCATTTACGGCGTTCAAACAACCAGCCCAGATAATCCAGATGATGCCCGACATTGACCCGACCGGCGCGCAAGCACCCGGTATCAGGGGTAGAGCCCTTGGCGAAATAACGTTTCAGGTATTTTTCGCCCAGCAAATTATCGGTGACTTCGGTGTTAAACTTGCCATCAAACCACGCCACAAGGCGGCGAATTTCGGCGCGTTCAACCGGGGTGCTGCCCATTAACGGCGCATCATTGTGAACTTCGTCGATATATTCGCAAATCACGGTCGAGTCTGCGATGATCGTTCCGTCTTCTTCTTGCAAAACCGGCACTTGCCCCGCCGGGTTCAGTCGCAAAAATTCTTCGCGCCTTTCCCATACCGGTTCAGCAACCAGTTCAAAATCCAGTTTTTTTTCCGCAAGAACCAACCGTACCTTGCGCGAAAACGGAGACAGCCAGAAGTGATATAATTGACGCATGGTCAGCAGCTTACCGATCAAGAATTAAGATATGACAAATTGACGGCTTTTGACCCGGTTTGGGACCGTTTTGCAATGGTTTTAAAAAACATGTGTCAGGGTGTGATGTAAAGCCATCCCTGCGCCTGACCGCCATGCCCGTTTAACATGCCCCCTATTATGAGGCCTAATCGTTAACAAAACGAATTAAATCATCGGATTACTTGCGGCTTTGTGCCAGTTCCCACAAAGCATCCAGATCAAGGCATTTTTCCAAATGATCGGCCAACCTGTCCAGGGTTGCGTCGATTTCGGCCTCAAACGCAATATTTTGCCCCCACACGTCCTGCCCGGCAACCGCAGCCAGATACGCCCGGCGAAAATCATCGCTGGCGAAAATACCGTGCAAATAACACCCCATCACCCGGCCCTGACCGCCCACGGCACCGTCAGCACCATCTGTGCCATCGTTACCCGCCGCAGCAACCCAGCCAAACTGGCGGTCCGGCCCAGTCGTATGGCCCATATGGATTTCATAACCGCTTAAAGCCGTTCCATCCGGCACCGGGCATCGGCCATTGCCCACTACTACCGCATGACCCTGACGCAGGGTTTTGCGCCCCGCCATCACGGTTTCAACATCCAGCAAGCCAAGGCCTGTCTCATCGCCCGGCGCACCTTCAACCCCGTCAGGGTCGCGGACCATATTGCCCAGCATCTGATAGCCGCCGCAAATGCCCATCACATGGCCGCCATTGCGCCAATGGGCCATAATATCAATGTCCCAGCCCTGCGCTTTTAAAAACCGCAAATCAGCCAAGGTTGATTTGCTGCCCGGCAGCACCACCAGATCGCAATCCACCGGCATCACTTCGCCCGGTTTTACCAAAACAAGGTCAATACCGGGTTCGGCCAGCAACGGGTCAAGGTCATCAAAATTGGCAATCTGGGGATAATGCGGAACCGCGACCCGCACAACGGGCATACTGCCCTTTTGTAACGCGCGGCTGTCGCAACCGGCATGCGCTGTCGCACCGGCATCGTTCTGTCGCACGCTGTTATTTTTACGGTTTTGTGCTGCCACCGCCGTGCGTACCGACCGGCGATACCGCTCCGCCTGACCCAGCGCCACACCGTCTTCAGGCGGCAATTTTGCGGCCCCCGGCCAAAACGTTGCGATACCAAAACTTTTAAGGCCGGTGCGTTCGGAAATGATATCAAGGGCGGGTTCAAACAGCGACACATCACCGCGAAACTTGTTGATGATATAGCCCCGCAGCCACTGCCGGTCGCTGTCAGATAATAAAACATGCGTCCCGACGATCGAGGCAATCACCCCGCCCCGATCAATATCGCCAACCAGCACCACCGGCATTTTTGTCGCCTCGGCAAAACCCATATTGGCAATGTCGGCGGCACGCAAATTAACCTCTGCGGGTGACCCGGCCCCTTCGACAATGACCAGATCAGCATCGCGGGCAACAATATCAAAGCTGTCGATCACACGGGGCAAAAGATCGCGCTTCAAACGGTAATAATCGCGTGCCAGCGCATTGGTTAATACCTGGCCTTGCACCACCACCTGTGCGCCAATGTCGCTTTGCGGTTTCAGCAAAACCGGGTTCATATGCACGCTGGTTTCCACCCCGCACGCCCGCGCCTGCAAGGCCTGTGCCCGGCCAATTTCGCCGCCATCGGCCGTAACGGCGGCGTTATTGGACATATTTTGTGGTTTAAACGGGCGCACCCGCAAACCCCGGCGGGCAAAGGCCCGGCACAGCCCCGCCACCAGCAAGGATTTCCCAACATCAGACCCCGTGCCCTGCAACATCAGGGCCGGGGTGGTTTTGACCGCTGGTAATTTCATTATAAAATCGAAACTTTCCTTACTTTCCTTACTGACCGGTCAAAACAGCCCGATGAATCTGATTAGCCCAATTAAAACTCGACGCCAATCTGGGCCTTGATCCCCTGTTCACGAAACGGATGTTTGATCATCGTCATTTCCGTAACCAGATCGGCCGCTTCAATCAGCTTGTCAGGCGCATTGCGCCCGGTAATCACCACATGCTGGTCTGGCAGTTTATCCACAAGGGCGGCCAAAACATCGTCTAGCGGTAAAAAATCATAGCGCAAAACAATGTTCAGCTCGTCAAGGATGACCATGGCATAAGACGGATCGCGCATCATTTCGCGGGCTTTTTCCCATGCCTGACGGGCCAGCGCAATATCCTGCGCGCGGTTTTGCGTTTCCCAGGTAAAACCGGCCCCCATGGCGTGGAATTCACACAGCTCGGGGAACTGAGCCAGCAATTTGGCCTCGCCGGTTTCCCAGCCCCCCTTGATAAACTGCACCACGCCAACTTTCATACCATGCCCGACACAGCGCATCGCCATGCCAAAGGCCGAGGATGATTTGCCTTTGCCCTTGCCGGTATGGACAATCACCAGACCTTTTTTATCAATTTTCTCGGCCATCATGCGGTCGCGCGCCGCCTTGATTTTTTTCATTTTGCCATCGTGTCGGGCATTCTGCTCGTCTGTCGCAGTGGATGCGTCTGAGGAGGCCGGGGTTTGCGTTTTATCCGTCATTGGTTTTTCATCCTTGCTGTATTCCGCGCGCGTCGTCGCCATTTTCAGGATGTCAAACTCGGCCAAAGCCCGGCGACAATCAAGGAGGATTGTCAATTTTCCCCACAAGGCACATGCCGCCACGCGACCATGGCACGCGCAAACGCAAAACGGCACGCCATGTCACCACAGCGTACCGTTTCACTATCAACGACGCAATCAGCCCCCGTTAACCTGTGCCTAGCGCGACGCCACACCCAGATCGGATGCAACCAGATCAGCCCATTTGGCCGGTTCGCGCATGTCGGTATTGGCCAGTTCGGGGCGGCGCATACGGGCCTTGTTAAACAGTTGCAGCCGGTCGCCGGGCGACATCTGGCGCAACCGCACCAAGGCCTTTGCCATAACGGCATTGGGGGCTGTTGCCGGTTTTTGAAAACTTTGTTCCACCAGTTCCAGCCGGCGTTCGGCCCAGTTACGGCTGGCCACAACATCGGCAATCAGGCTGCGTAAATCACGCACCACCGGGAATGTTTTTTGCCGAATATGGGCCAGCGATACCGTGGCTTGCCACACCGGTTTTTCCACACCTTGCAAATAACGCCAGTAAATGCGTTCGCGCGAGGTGATTTTCTGGTTGGCAGGAAGGGGAAAATGGCCGCCCAGTTCGCATAGACCATCATGGAACTGTTTTTGACTGACCGGGGCGTGGCATTGGTTAAAATGGTCCCGCAGGGCCAAAACCGCACCAATGGCACCGCGCGCCGGGCGCATCGTGCCGATGCCGTGCAAATCATCGCGCAGCCATTGGGGCACGTCCTGCCCGGATAAAAGGAAATCGATAATTTCCGCATGCCCGCCATGGGCGGGGGGCGGTGTTTGCACATAATGGGGCAAACGAACCTGTTTTAAAGTCTCCATTGCGGCCTCCTGCCTTGGGCCTGGCGCATTTTAACCGGCTGTGTTCGCCGCTGCGTCCCGGCCCCTAATGGGGTGACTCTTCGCCCAACCAAGGGTTAATAATCTATTAACGCATAAATCACCCGTTTTCGAAACGTTAAACTTTACCCAAATGTTCCGAAATGCCACTTTTTGGGGTCAAATCGCCAGCCAACCACAATATGCAGGTGCTACGATATTGTTTCTATTTCGATTTAATTTCCAGATCCACTGCAACGCTGTTGCGCTTTGGTTGCCATAACCCCCGGTCAATGGCCTCGGCCAGCCGGTCGCGAATGTCTTTAAGGGCATCGGGGTTATGGGTGGCGATAAAATCGCGCACCGCGTCGTCACCCAGATAGGCATCATAGACCAGATCAAAATGATGGTTGGCGACACAGCGCGCGGTCGCGGCAAAGGCAAACAGGTAATCTACCGTTGCCGCCATCTCGAACGCGCCCTTATAGCCGTGGCGCATCACGCCCGCGATCCATTTGGGATTCACCACGCGCGCACGTACCACACGGGCAATTTCTTCGTCCAAAGTACGGATTTTCGGGCTTTCGGGGCGGGAATGGTCATTATGATAAACCACCGGTTGCTGGCCCGATATATGGCGCACCGCCGATGTCATTCCGCCTTCGAACTGATAATAATCGTCGGAATCGAGCAAATCATGCTCGCGGTTATCCTGATTATGAACAATGGCATCCACCGCCCCCAACCGGGTTTCAAAAACATCGCGGGCGGCCTCACCGCTGGCCCCGTTGCCATAGGCATAACTGCCCCATGCCAGATAGGCATCGGCAAGATCGGCTTCGTTTTCCCACAGTTTTTCATCGATCATCGCCTGCAAACCGGCCCCATAGGCCCCCGGTTTGGAGCCAAAAACCCGAAACGCCGCCTGTCGTTCGGCCAAAACGGCATCGACACCATCGGCTGTCAGCTTGGCTGTTTCGGCGCGAACCCGCACGGCAATCGGGTTCATGTCGGCGGGTTCATCGCGCAGGGCGGCCACCGCGCGCACGGCACTGTCAAACAAATCGATCAGGCCGGGAAAGGCATCACGGAAAAAGCCGGAAATGCGCAGGGTAATGTCAATGCGCGGTCGGCCCAATAACGTGATCGGGATAATTTCAAACCCGGTCACCCGGCGCGATGCGGAATCCCATGTTGGTTTCACCCCCATCATCGCCATCGCCTGGGCAATGTCATCGCCGCCGGTGCGCATGTTGCTAGTGCCCCACACCGACAAGCCAAGGGCCGCAGGCCATTCGCCATGTTCCTGCACATGACGTTCCAGCAACAATTCGGCCGACTTCCACCCCAATTGCCAAGCTGCCGGGGTAGGCACCGTTCGGGTATCAACCGAATAAAAGTTCCGCCCGGTCGGCAAGACATCGGGCCTGCCCCGTGTCGGCGCGCCCGATGGCCCCGGCTCGACAAACTTGCCCGCCAGCCCGCGCAAAAGCCCGTTAATTTCAGCAGCCCCGCACTGGATTATGGCCGGGCGCAGGGATGTTTCGATATCGTAAATAACATCCGTGGTCTGAACCCATTCAACGGGTGCGAATTTTTCCCCCGCAACCAAATCCATTGCCAGCAATTCCAGCCGCTCCACCGTATCGCCATTGGTGCGCCATGCCCCGCATACCGCATCATAATCACACAAGACCTGCGGGCGGTCCCCTTGCCACACATCGCCCATAATACAATCAAGCGGGTCAAACGCCGCTTCAAGGTTTGGCAGCAAATCGCGCACCAGCGCACGGTGCAGCGAAGCCGTTGCCCCGGCATCCTTGCCACGCGGCAGGCGGGCAAGGGCCACCAGCAAATCGGTCAACAGGCGTCCTTCCGGGGCTTTGCCAAAAATGTGCAAGCCGTCACGGATTTGCAATTCTTTCAGCTCGCACAAATAATTGTCGAGTTTTGCCAAGGCAGATTCTTCGTCTTCGCCCGGTGCAATGCCGCAATCGCGGTCCAGCCCGATGCGCACAGCCAGTTCCAGAATATCGCGCTTCAAAATCTTTAACCGGCGCGGATCAACCGCCGCGGCCTCGTAATATTCATCAACCAAAGCTTCCATATCCTTAAGCGGGCCGTAACTTTCGGCACGGGTAAGTGGCGGGGTAAGGTGGTCGATAATCACGGCCTGTGCGCGACGTTTGGCCTGTGTGCCTTCGCCCGGATCGTTAACGATAAACGGGTATAAATGCGGGGTGGGGCCAAAAACAGCCTCGGGAAAGCAATTTTCCGATAAGGCCAGCGATTTGCCCGGCAGCCATTCCATATTGCCATGTTTGCCAAAATGAATAATGGCATGGGCATCAAAGCTGTGCCGCAGCCAGATATAAAAGGCGAAATAGCTGTGCGGTGGCACCAGATCAGGCGAATGATAACTTTCTAACGGGTCGATATTATAGCCCCGTGCCGGTTGCAGCCCGATCACGACATTGCCCATGGGCACAATCGATAAAACAAAATCTTCCTGTGCTGTCCGATAAAACGGGTCTGTTTCCGGCGCGCCCCAACGATCAGTAACCTGAGTACGAATAGAAACGGGCAGGGCCGCAAACGCCGCACGATAATCGGCCAGCGGCAAAGTCACACGCACTACACGCTGACCCAGCGATTTAAAATCATTGGTTGGCCCGGCTTTGACCCGGGCAATCAAATCCGCGCCATCATCGGGCATGTCGCACATATCATATCCGGCGGCCTGCATGGCGTGCAGGGTTTCCATCATCCCCGCAGGCGTATCAAGGCCCACCCCGTTGCCAAGGCGGGCATCGCGGTTAGGGTAATTTGCCATCACCATGGCCACCCGTTTATCGGCCACCGGGGTTTGGCGCAACCACACCCAGTTTGCCGCCAGTCGGGCCACAAACCCCACCCGGTCGGCCACCGGGATATATTTAACCAGATCGATTTGTGTTAACGCATCACGCCCGGCAGATCCCTTAAACGAAATGGCGCGGGAAAATATCCGTCCGTCCACCTCGGGCAGGGCGACATTCATGGCGATATCGCGTGCGGCCAGCCCGTTCACCCCATCGCGCCATGCCGCCTCGCTGCCACCCGATAATACCACCTGCATCACCGGTGCATCGACCGCGTCAAACGGGCCTTCGCCGCGCACGGCACCGGGCACGGCAAGGGCAAAACCAGTGGTATTTAAAATCAGGTCTGATCGCGATTGCGCCAGCCAGTCTGCCACCAGGGCCGCTGCCACCGGGTCCTTCAAACTGGAAACAAAAACCGGCAGGGCGTTAATCCCGGCCCCGTCCAGCGCGCCAATCATGGCGTCAATCACATCAAGATTACCGGCCTGAACCAGCGCACGGTAAAACACAATTGCCGCCACCGGGCGATCTGCGTGCCATTTGGTCCCAATTTCGGCCAGCGACACACCCGTCGTGCCGGGCCAATAGAGACCGGCCTTAACCAAGGAGGCCGGGGGTTGCCAGTGCCAGTCGGCATCAGGGGTCAAGTGTTCATAAACATATCGCAACAAATTGCTGGCATTGCCCGGCCCGCCTTCGACCAGATACCGCCAGATTTGTTGCCACGCCTGACCTTTCAGGGTTGAAAGCGAAAGCATGTCGCCATCAGGCTGGTCATCGCCGGGCAGCAAAACCAGCGGAATATCACGGTCGCGCGCATGGGCAACCAGTTGTTCAACGCCGTATTCCCAATAACCACGCCCGCCCAGCACCCGCACAATGATAAACCGGGCATGGGACACCACATCATCAAGATACAGATCAACCGACATGTTATGGCCCAGCTGCAATAAACTGGCCAGGCGCAACGACGGAATATTGCCGTCAAATTCCGCATGTAAACCGGTTTGCGCCGATGCCAGACAGGCCAGTTCGGATTCTGCCGCCGACAGGATAACAACATCGCCGGGGCTTTGCCCCAGATCGACGGCTTCGCTGCCATCGGTGATCGTGCCCGGCTGTGCGGCAAGTAAGTGCATAAAACGAAACCTGTCTGGTAAAATGGGCGTCGAAATACCGGCAGAGGCAAAACCCTGCCGGTCAAAAAAACAGGGCGGGGTAACGCAATATCATCCCCCCGCCCGTACTATCTTTTTCAGGCGGCCAAAATGGCCTTGGCAATGGCGGACTGGTCCATATCGTGCAAGCCAATCACCACCAGACGCGACTGACGGGTTTCACCTTGCTGCCACGGGCGATCAAAATAGCGCTGAAACCGTTCACCAACCCCTTGCACCACATGGCGCATGGCCTTGCCCGGCACATTGACAAACCCCTTGATGCGCAGCACGTCAAAGTCACGCACCACCGCGATCAGGCGTTGTTCCAGTGCTGCCGGGTCGGTAACGTCATCGAGTGTGACGACGAAACTTTTAAAATCATCATGATCGTGTTCATGGCCGTCATCATGGTGGGATGGGCGGCTATCAAGGTCATCCTCGGCGGCGGCACCCAGGCCTAACAAAACGGCATTTTCAATCCGCGCATGGTCGGTCGATATGATCTTGACCGAGGGGCGCTTCAGCTCTGCCCGAATATCGGCTTCAACCTTGGCCAGTTCGTCACTGGTTAAAAGGTCGATCTTGTTAAGAACCACCATGTCGGCACAATGAAGCTGTTCTTCAAACAGTTCCTCCAGCGGGCTTTCATGGTCCAGATTATCATCGGCTTCGCGCAGCGCCTGAACCGCATCATGGTCATGGGCAAACAACCCGTCACGCAGGGCAGCAGCATCCAGCACCGCCACCACACCATCGACCGTAACGCGCGAGCGGATTTCCGGCCAGTTGAACGCCTTTACCAGTGGCTTAGGCAGGGCCAGACCAGAAGTTTCGATAACGATATGATCTGGCGGGGTATCACGATCGAGCAATTTTTGCATGGTCGGCACAAAGTCATCGGCAACCGTGCAGCAAATGCAACCGTTGGACAGCTCGACCACATCTTCCTCGGCACAGCCTTCAATGCCACAGCCATTGATGACTTCCATATCAACGCCGACATCGCCAAATTCATTAATGATCAGGGCAATGCGTTTGCCACCGGCATTTTGCAGCATGTTACGGATCATGGTGGTTTTGCCAGCCCCCAAAAAGCCGGTAATCACGGTAGCGGGAATTTTACCCAAATGCGCCATAGTCTTTAAATCCTTGATAAAATCGGATGTTCAAACATCGGATATGAAATTATTTAACTGCCATCGGAATGCCCGCAACCACCAGGGTCACCCGGCTGGCAAGGGCGGCAATGCGTTGATGCAAGCGCCCGGCATGGTCGCGAAAGGCCCGTGCCATGGCATTTTCGGGCACAATGCCAAAGCCAACCTCGTTTGACACCAGCAATACTGGTAAAGCCAGCCTTGGCAACAGATCGCACAGCTGATCTATTTCCTGATCAATATTGTCTTCATTGATCATAAGGTTGGTCAGCCACAGGGTCAGACAATCGACCAGAACCGGTCCTTCGCTGTCGTGATCAAGGCGCGACAGCACCGCGCATAAATCCAGCGGTTCCTCGATCGTCGCCCAAAGCGAGCCACGGCGTTGTTTATGATGGTTGATCCGCTCGACCATTTCATCATCCCAGGCGCGACCGGTGGCAATATAGGTGCCCCCGCCGGCAGCAACGACCAGATCTTCGGCAAATTTGCTTTTGCCAGAACGCGCGCCCCCCAAAACAAGGTGAACGCCGTTTTCAATGACAGTTGGGGCCATGGCCCGTTTGTTCCTTGCGCTATGGTCTCCACCCGAGACCCGATTGCAGTTGATCCCGCGATCCTCGCGGTTATCGCCTTTGGCAGGTTTCCTGGCTTCGGGCATGTCGGTTATTTCCCTTCCCAAAGGATTTTCAAAGCAATCCTTCAGTGGGCGGCAGGGCAAGCCCACCACAAATAACCCGTCCCGATACAGTTGCGGGGGCAGCACCGGCCTTGCACCGGATTTCCCATCACCAAACAGCGACGCACCCTAGCCCAAAAGACTCCTCAATAGAAGAGCCCGCATCACGCCCGCAAATTTCGCCCATTAGGCGCACGGAGGATTTTGCGCAGTCGTCATGGTTGTTATTTATAATAAAATCAGCAGGTTGGGAAAAATTCATGCCCCGGATCAAATCCTGCTTGCCCGCAAGAAATCGCGACTTGTCCGGCGGGTTTAAAACGGGCCGGTTTCTGCTGATTTTGCATTGTAAAAGCGGTTGGAAATATCAATCCCGGGCGAAGGATCCGGGTACTCATACTTAAGGAATACGGGGTTCCTAGACGAAAGGTCAGTATTTGTAAGAATTGATGTGTTGAGGACGGTATTCCTTTGAGAGAACATCACAACAACAAAAATACGGAATGGAATTTGCCGATATATCGAACACACCGGGAAAACCCGGGTGTAGGGGAACCGAGCGCTGTCTGCTGACCATCATTCCAGATAACAACAAAATTGTTTGTCCCAATGGCTTTAGAAAAATATGTCGAAAGAATTCGCGCGCAGGAACTCCTGATCTGGCAAACCACGTCGCGCCGTGACATGTGGACGAAGCTGCTTGATCGTCTGCAAAACGAGGCACCCTATTTCTCCAGTTTTCTGGCGCAACACGCAGACGAACAAGACGTGGTCTTGCGCCGTCGCCAGGTTCGCACGCTTTACAAGGCCAACCCCGAACTGGGTATGGTTGCGGCCATTATCTGGGCGCATGCCAGAGGCATCCGCGTCAACGCATTATCCTTGCTGGTCCGTGATTTGCAAGCTCTGGTGACTTTGTTTGATCGCGATAATTTTGACGACGACGCCTTGAACCATTTGCTGGGCCAGCCCGGCATTTCGGTGCCCACCGCCAGCAAAATGCTCTCGGCCTGTGGCAAAAAATACGGCGGCATTCCGGCCGCCATTCTTGACGATGCCATTTCGAATGCCATCGAAAGTTCCGAGTTTGCCGAAGATTTTCCCCGCACCAATCGCTTGCGCGGCAAAACCCGCAGCCGCCCGCTGGAATATTACAAATCCTATCTTGCCGATCTGCATGACCTTGCCGTGCAGCACGACATTGGTCACGATAACCTCGACCGGTTTTTGTCTGAATTCGCCGCCAATGCCAGCAGCGACGAACACGCCCGCAAATCAGCCTGATCCGCCCGAATCAAACCGGCCATTGTTCCTTATACCCGCAATGGCCGGGCGGTTACGGGATCACACGCGCCCTATAGCCTTCAAAGGCACCTGCTGTGTCATGCCCATCGATGAGCGGGACAAGGGGCAACATCAGCCCACACCCCCCAGATTAATGCCGCCAATGCGCCATCCCGCATTATCTGGCGCATCAAGATAATCCAGCCGGGTAACCGACAAAGGCGGAATGTCAAACATCAAGGCCCGCTCGGGCGCAAGCCCCAGAATACCTGCCAGAATGGCGCGAATTGTGCCGCCATGCACAACGGCGACAATGTTTTTCCCCGTATAATGCCTGTTCAGCGCGCGAAATACCGGGTTAACCCGATCAATTAACTGGCCAAAACTTTCCCCTTCCGGCGGCTGCGCATGGGCGTAGTCATCCCAAAACGCCTGGGTTTGCGGGGCAGGGATATCGTCCCAGCACAGACCCTCCCATGCGCCAAAATCCTGTTCGGCCAATTCTGGGACAATATGAATATCGGACAGATCCATAAAATTACCCGCCAGCCGTTTCATGCTTTCAACGCTGCGCGACAAATGACTGGTAACTGCAACGGCATCGGCGGGAAGCATCGCTGCCACACGGGCAAGGGTTGCCTCATCATCAAAAACGGCAGGCAAATCGCTGCGCCCATAGATCACACCACGCGGATTATCGACCGGTGCATGGCGCACCAGCCACCAGCGGGTCAGGGTCAAATCGTTCATCCTGCCACCCGGATTGTCACCGAAATAATGGCGATCATGACGAAAATTTCGGCAATAATCTGAACGCTTCCCAACACATCGCCGCTTTGACCGCCAATTTGCCATTGGGCGGTTTTTCCCACCACCAGGCACGCCACGGCCACGGCCAGCAAGCAGGCCAGCATCATAACGGCACCGCCCAAAATCATGGCTCCGCCAATAACAATCCACAGCGCTACCAAAAACGGCACCATGCCGGGGCGCCCGGCCCCCCGGCCCAAACCGTCGGGTCGGGCAGGGCGTAGAACAATCATTAAAACCGGTATTGCCAGGCGCGAAAACATCGCCGCCAACAGCAAAGTCGTCATGAAAATTCCGGCATCGAACGCCTGGGTCAGCAGCAAAATTCGCGCAGCAAAAACCAGTGCCAGCGCCACAACACCATAACTGCCAATTCGGCTGTCGCGCATGATCGCCAGTTTTTTCTCGCGCGTGGTACCCCCACCAAAACCATCGGCGCAATCGGCAATGCCATCTTCATGCAGCGACCCGGTTAGCAACACCATGGCCACAATCGCGCCTAAGGCTGCCAATGCCCCGTTGCCCGTCAACCATGCGACCATCAGCGCGGGTAAAACCGCAACCCCGGATAATAAAACCCCGATCAGCGGCCAGCACCAGACCGACCGGGCAATGCAGGCAGCCTGAAAGGATACATTCGATGGAAAAGACCACGGCACGCGCGACAATAACATAAGCCCGCGGGCAAAATCCCCCGTCAGCACCGCCTGAAAACTGTCCGCATCCGAATTTTCGTCCGTTGTCGGGTCAGGATCACGGGTTATGTCAGTTAGCGCGGCGTCCGCCGGGGCTTCCTGATTTAAGGGATCGTCATACGAAGATGGTTTTTGGGGCACCGGTGTTTTCCGATTTTCAAACTGGCAATTTGGCTCTGCGCAGACTAATCATGGTCCGCAACAAAGCCAAGCATCATTGCCCCACCCTTGGCCATTCCTGCCGCCCGGAGACCAAATTCATGTTCGATCCCAAACAACCCCCGCAAAACCTTGATGATATCCGCGCCCTGCTGCGCGACCTTCCCGAGGCTGACACCGCCGCGCGTGACGCCGTTTTGGCGCGCGAACCGAACCTGACCAAACCCGCAGGGTCACTTGGCCGTCTTGAGGAAATCAGCCTGTGGCTGGCAAGCTGGCAGGGCAATGCCAAACCGCGTGCTACCCGCCCGCGCGTGACCATTTTTGCCGGTAGCCACGGTGTCTGCGACCAGGGTGTTTCGGCGTTTCCGGCTAGTGTGAACCAGCAAATGGTGGAAAATTTCATCAATGGCGGGGCGGCGATTAACCAGATTTGCAAGGCGGTGGATGCCGAATTGCGCGTGATGGAAGTGGCCCTTGAAATTCCCACTAATGATTTCAGCCGCGAAGCCGCGATGCTTGACGAAGATTGTGCCGAAGCCATGGCCTTTGGCATGAGCGCGGTTGAACCCGGCATTGATATTTTTGTGCCCGGTGAAATGGGCATTGGCAACACCACAGCAGCGGCCGCCATTGCGCATGCTTTGTTTGGCGGCACCCCGGCTGACTGGACCGGACGGGGAACCGGCATTGATGATGCGACCCTTGAGCGTAAAACCAGGGTGGTCGGCGATGCGGTTATTTTACACCGCAACCAGATGAATGACGGACTGGACGTTTTACGCTGTGTTGGCGGGCGCGAAATTGCCGCCATGGCCGGGTCAATTCTGGCCGCACGGTTCCTGCGTGTGCCGGTGGTGCTTGATGGCTATGTATCGTGCGCGGCGGCGGCCACTTTGTTTAAAATGCGCGAAGATGCGCTTGACCACTGCCTGATCGGGCATATGTCGGTGGAACCGGGCCATAAAAGCCTGGTCGAAAAACTGGGTAAAAAGCCGTTGCTGGAATTTAACATGCGCCTTGGCGAAGGGTCCGGGGCGGCGCTGACATTGCCACTGCTGCGCGCAGCTGCCGAATGTCATAACGGCATGGCAACGTTTGAAACCGCCCATGTCAGCACCGGCAAAGACAGCTAATTACACACGGTCCAATTGGTCGCTGCAGTCTGCTATCCGTGATCGACCTGACCAAACCGCTTTGGCACCGCCAGATACCCTTCTGGCGGTGTTATTTTTTGGTCCGCGCGTATTCATTAAGCAGTTGCTCGACATGGCGGCCCTGAAACATGGTGATGTTGACCGAATGGCCAAAATCAATCGCAGACTGGTCATCACAGCGGCACATAATCACGCGGGTATCACCAGCGGCGTTAATTGCATCGCGAATTTCATCAACCTTTTCAGGGGGCAGATCGTTCATTTCCGGCGCCCACATCAATTTGATCGTATCAACACCCAGCTTGTTACGGTTGATATAGGGCAGGGACAGATGGCTGATGCCATCAATGCTGATACGATACCCCCGGTCCCGGCAAAAATCGCGGGCAAAGAAATAGGCCCCCAGATCGGCAAAAATATCGATCTTTTGCAGTTCCAGCACAATCGTCCCGCGCTGCCCGGCTTTGACATTGCTGTCAAAGGTCAAAAATTCCGGCGAAAGCAGCGTCGATACATTCAAATTAATGCTGACCGACCCGGAAACGCTGGTGTCGTTGGTGCGTGACAGAAGTGCCAGCATCCGGCGGTCGAGAATTTCGGTCAGATGCTGAAACAGCCAGCGATTGGACGTTACATTCACGTCGGGCAACAAGGTATGTTGCAAATCGCGGATCGAAATAAACAATTCGTGGAAAACCGGCGTTGGCTGGGCCCCGCCAACCACGGCGCAAATGGCCTGTCGGCGCATCAGGTTCGATAAATCGGCCCGACGCAAAGATTCATCAATTCGGCTGAGGATTTTTGGTGTAAGCGGCATGCCATCCTGATTCTGATCAGCCACATCGTTATGACGCTGGGCTGCCTCGCTAACAGGTTTTTCACGCTCGGCATTGCTGCGCACCAGACGCTGGGTCAGATGCAGAAAATCCTTATATTCCTTATCGACATCAAAAAAGTCGGTAAAGCTGGCCGGTTCGCCATCAGGATCCTTGTTGTCGCTTAACAGCGGGTCATCGTTAAACAAAAACTTCAGACGAAAAATCGCGGCATTCACGTCATCGACACGGGTCTGGTCAAAAATAAAAATGACATCCTGATTGGTCAGGAAAAACAACCGCCCCGTAACAATCGGAACCAGGTCTTCAAACGCGGTCATGCAGGTGCGAATATGATGTTCGCGCCGGTTATAGTTTTGCAGCTTTGAAATATGCACATGCACCGCACCCACGCCCTGCTTGCGACGTTCAAGCCGCCGGACATAATCAACCAGAAATGCTTCGGGTGAAGGTAGGGCACTATCAGACATGTTTACTCAATTGCTTACATAATCAAACCGGAAAAATTTGGATTCCGTAACAATATAACTGTTTAACGTTAACAGCATATGTATCCAAGCACCCACAATTGTCGAACAATTTCTTGAAAGCTTCCAGTTCAATCAGCCTGATAAGCCGTAGCCACACACAAACCAAAGTGCTAGTTTCGCCGCGATCATAACCTTGTGAGGGATTGTGGATTGATATATGGCGATGCAGATGCGTCGTGATAACCGCCCCTGGCGAATTTTCGGGCTGAAATTAAAATGGCGCTTAACACCGCATTCAAATGACAGGCCTTTTTGCTTATAGGGGTGCGCGATATTAATCCCGACCGCTTCCATGACCAGATCACATGATGTGCCTGATACTTTCAAAAATTAAGATATGAGCCGAAAAATGGACATTAACACGTTTTTTGATGCCGAATTTGACGAGCATTTTGATCTGGTCAACAAAACCCGCGAGGCCACCCGCGACCCTTTTATCAAGCTGGTTGACCTGTGCGCCGATGCCTTTAATGCCGGTAACAAATTGATGTTTTTCGGCAATGGTGGATCTGCGGGCGATGCCCAGCACATCGCCACCGAATTTACCGTTCGTTACGTCAATAACCGGCGCGCCCTTCCTGCCATCGCACTGACCACCGACAGCTCAGCCCTTACCGCCATTGGCAATGATTTTGGTTTTGATCATTTGTTTGAACGCCAGATCGAAGCTTTGGGAAAACCCGGTGATATCGCCATTGGCATTTCAACATCGGGCAACAGCAAAAACGTTAATCTGGCTTTGCAAAAGGCCCGTGAAATGGGCCTGATCGCCACCGGCTGGACCGGGCGTTCGGGCGGCGAGATGGCCGCGTTGTGCGACCCGGTTATGATTGTGCCAAGCCAAACCACGGCGCGGATTCAGGAAATGCACATCATGCTGGGCCAGATGCTGGTCGGCATTTTAGAATACCGGCTGGGCCTGCGCGACTAGTTTGCGCCGCATGGCCCGAAAGGCCCATCGCGCCCTGCATATTCCCGTTATTGTCTGTTATCGCCTGCCAGATCAGACCCCATAAAAGCCGAAAGAGCCCCCCATGAGCGATCTTAGCCACCTTGCCCGTCTGGTCGAAGATTTGGGCACTGCCAAAATCCTGTGTATTGGCGATGTCATGCTCGACCGGTTTGTGTATGGCGCGGTCACGCGGATTTCGCCCGAAGCCCCCATTCCTGTTATTCGGGTACAGCGCGAAAGCGCGATGCTGGGCGGGGCGGGCAATGTGGTGCGCAATGCCACCGCCCTTGGCGCATCGGTTAAATTCCTGTCGATGGTGGGCGATGATTTACCCGGCCGCGAGGTAATGGAATTTGTTGCGGGCGATAAACTGGTCGAACCCTATATCCAGATCGAACGCAACCGCCCGACCACGATTAAAACCCGCTTTATCGCGGGTGGCCAACAATTATTACGATCCGATAACGAAACCACACTGCCCCCATCTGCCACAACGCTTACCCATGTGGGTGAACTGGCCGCACAGCTAACACCCGATGTAAACGCCATTGTTTTGTCGGATTATGGCAAGGGCCTTGTCGATGCCCATATCGTTAGCGCGACCATTGCCGCCGCCCGTGCCGCAGGAAAAACCGTTATTGTTGACCCCAAAGGCAATGATTACAGCCGCTATCGCGGGGCGACACTGGTGACCCCCAACCGGGCCGAAGCCGAAGCCGCCACCGGCATTGCGGTAAACAGTGATGACGATGCAGTGCGCGCGGCCCGCCATATCATTGAAAATTGCGACATCGAAAATGTCCTGCTAACCCGCAGCCAGGACGGCATGACGCTGGTATCTTCCAACGGCGATGTCCTTCATTTACCGACCGAAGCCCGCGAAGTTTATGACGTTTCAGGTGCCGGCGACACCGTGGTGGCCTGCCTTGCCGCCAGCATTGCCGCAGGCAGCAGCATCGCCGATGCCGCGCGCATTGCCAATGTTGCCGCCGGTATTGTGGTCGGTAAAATCGGCACCGCCATTGTTTACCCCGACGAACTGATCACGTTGTTGCATCATCATGACCTTATGATTGGCGAAGCAAAACTGATGAAGCTGGACCGCATGGTCGACCGGGTCGAACGCTGGCGGCGCAAAGGTTACAAGGTTGGCTTTACCAATGGCTGCTTTGATTTGCTTCATCCGGGCCATATCAGCCTGTTGCAACAGGCACGTTCGCAATGTGACCGGCTGGTGATCGGCCTTAATTCCGATGCCTCGGTCAAACGGTTAAAGGGTGAAACCCGCCCGGTCCAGTCCGAAGCCGCCCGTGCGGCGGTTCTGGGCTCGCTTGAAACCGTCAGCGGCGTGGTTATTTTTGATGAAGATACCCCGCTCGACGTTATTTCAGCCTTAAAACCCGATATTTTGGTCAAAGGGGCGGATTACACCGTCGAAACCGTGGTTGGGGCCGATATTGTTCAGGGATATGGCGGCAAAGTCTTTTTGGCCCAGCTGGCCGATGGCTTTTCAACCACATCAACCATTGCGCGGATGAACCGCAAACCAGACTGACCCCCGTTTATTTCGACATCAAATCGATTTAACGGCTATCTATCCGGCCATGGCTGGATAGATAGCTGTGGCCAGATTTTACCCCAGCGACCGGTTTTCTGGCGGTAAACATCCCCAACCGGCAAAACCGGGTTGGGCACCACCCGGCCCGCCATCACGTTTTCCAAACCAAAGGGCGCGTGGACATAACAATCGCCATCCGGCTGTTGCGCAATGCCAATGGCAGTTGTCTGATAAGCAAAACGGGCAATGCCATCCGCCGCACAGCTAACCGGGCCATACGGAAAACCGTATTTGGCTTCATACCAGATCGGCACCCGGGCGTGATTGCGAATTTCAACCCGCACCGGTAAATCGGCAAACAAATCGGCAGTTTGCGCAATCACCCGGTCTTCAGCCTCAAACGACGTATCGGCATCGAAATAAAACAGGTCATAGTCGGCAATATGGGCATCCATCGCAAACCCGGCCTGAAGGTTCCACACGGTTTGCGCAAGGCAACCTGCGGTTAACCACCAATCCGCCAAGCCAACCGTCGCCATCCGGTTCAGGATTACGTCGTTATTCGGGTTCTGGCGCACCATTGCCAAAAATCGGGCTTCAATATCGCGCATCCTGTCACCATCCTGCCACCACCCCCGGTTACGACACCTACCGGTTCAACGCCAACCAGATCAGTACCGGCCATAACCCGTTTAACACACATGCCAGCACAAACACCCGCAAGGCCGCGCGAATATCATCGGGCGAGGCATTGCGCCGCCCATCCCCAATATAGGGATCGCGGACAATTTCGCTGCCATACTGGCGCGGCCCGGCCAGTGACAGGCCCAACCCACCTGCCATCGCCGCTTCCTGCCAACCGGCATTGGGCGATTTATGTTTACGCGCATCACGCCACATGGTGCGCCAGGCGCGGGTACCGGCACTCAGCCCCAGCGAAATCAGCACTGCCAAACACACAAGCCCGCCCGCCAGCCGGGCGGGAATAAAATTAACCACATCATCAAGCCGGGCAGCAAAACGGCCAAAATACAAATAACGCCGGTTGCGATGGCCGATCATGGAATCCAGGGTATTAATTGCCTTGTAAACACACAACCCAATCGGCCCGGCAACAGCAAACCAGAACAAAGGCGCCACCACCCCGTCGGAAAAGTTTTCCGAACAGCTTTCAATCGCCGCCCGGCTCACCCCGGCATGGTCCAGACTGGCCGGGTCGCGCCCGACAATCATGGAAACCGCCTGCCTTCCGGCAGCAAGCCCGTCATGCTCCAGCGTATCGGCCACAATCGCAACATGCTGATACAGGCCCTTTTGCGCAATCAGCACACCTAACAGGAAAATTTCCGCCACAATGCCCGACGGTGCATTTACCGCCCATAACTGCACCAGCCCGCCCGCAGCCCCGGCAACGACCAGAACCATAAATACAGTCACAGCCCCGCGAAACAGCCGGTCGCCATTGCTGCGTTCGGGGCGGTTCAGGCGTTTTTCAAAAAATGAAATCAGCTTGCCGATCCACACCACCGGGTGCGAAATGCGCGAAAACAGCCACGGCATGTCGCCCGCGATGCCATCCAGAGCCACACCCAGAATGATGACGATCACGCCAAAACTGTAAATGCCCGGTAACGGGACCAAAAAACTGAAAAATGCCTGTTCCATCGCCGCAAGATGCGGTGCTTGCAAGGCTTCGTCAATATGACATTGCAGGCAATGATCGGGGCCTTGTTGGCAAATAAGATAAATGCCTCCGGCACTTGGCGGCAATTATAAAACGGACCTGCGCTGGCAAAAGGCCGATTACCAAAGCTGCTGCTTGCATTCATCGGTTCAATCGGGGAAAACGTGGGAGACATCGGGCGGCGGCACGCAAAATTCCCGGCGTGTTTGGGCCGTAATGAGCAGAGAGCAAAAAAAGGAGCAGCCTTTATGTCCCCCAAAGGTGCGGTAATGATTTGCGGCCACGGTTCGCGCGACGAACGGGCTGTTTCACAGTTCAACAATATGGTTGAACAAATGAAACAAACCCATTTAGCCGATTACGATGTCGAAAGCGGCTTTCTGGAATTTGCCCATCCGATTTTGCGCGACGGGTTTGAAAAGCTGAAAGCCCTTGGCCACAAAAAGATTTATGCGCTGCCGGGCATGCTGTTTGCCGCCGGTCATGTTAAAAATGACCTGCCCAGCGAGGTCAATAATTTTGACCATGAAAACCCCGATATCACGGTAAAATTTGGCCGCGATCTGGCGATTGACCCCAAATTGCTGCGTGCCAGTGCCGATCGCATCGAAGAAGCGCTGGCCACCACCGATGACAGCATTGCGCGCAAAGACACGCTGCTAATGGTCGTCGGGCGCGGCACCAACGACCCCGATGCCAATTCCAATGTCTATAAGGTCGCCCGCATGTTGCAAGAAGGCATGGGGTTTGGCCGGGTTGAAATCAGCTATTCCGGGGTGGCGCATCCGCGCGTGAATGCCGGGCTGCGCGAAGCCATGAAACTTGGCTATAAACGGGTTGTGGTGTTTCCGTATTTCCTGTTTGTCGGCATTCTGATCGACCGGATTTACAGCCACACCGACGAAGTGACCGCCGAATTCCCCGATGTTGAATTTATCAAGGCATCCTACCTGGCAGACCACCCTTTGGTGCTGGAATGTTTTGCCGAACGGCTGGCCGAAATTGATACTGGCGACAACAATATGAACTGCCAGCTGTGCAAATACCGCGAACAGATCATTGGTTATGAAGGCGATGTTGCCACCCCGCAGGTCGGTCATCATCACCATGTCATGGGCATTGGCACCGACGGGCACAGCCATGATCACGGGCATGGACACAGTCATGGCAACAGCCACGGCCATTCTCACGACCACGGTCCCTCACATGGCCATGATCACGGACATAGCGATCACAGCCACGACCATACACACGACACTGCCGAAAAAACCGGCAAATAAAACCGCCAGAACAAACGCCAAAGGGCGGGGTTATGTTTGATTATCTGCGCGATCCGCAGGCCATATACCGGCAAAGTTTCGCCACCATCGAAGCCGAAGCCGACCTCGCCCGTTTTTCGCCAGAAGAACGGCCCGTTGCCATACGTATCATTCATGCCTGTGGCATGGTTGAAATGGCCGAAAACATTGTTTTTGGCCCCAATGCAATTGCGGCGGGCACCACCGCTTTACTGGCGGGAAAACCGATATTGACCGACGCCGAAATGGTGCGAAACGGCATTATTTCGCGCTTGCTTCCGGCGCAAAACCCGGTCATTTGCCGGTTAAATGACGATAACATTCCCGCCCTTGCCGCCCTGATCGGCACCACCCGGTCTGCCGCGGCCGTTGAAACCTGGACCAACGATATCGACGGCGCGATCATTGCTATTGGCAATGCGCCAACCGCCCTGTTTCATCTGCTTGATGCCGTTATATCGGGCCATTTGCCCAAACCGGCCCTGATCATTGGCATGCCGGTGGGGTTTGTCGGCGCGGCTGAAAGCAAGGAAGCCCTGATCAATCATGCGCAGGACGCCGATGTTCCCTTTATCACCCTGCGCGGGCGCTTTGGCGGCAGTGCCGTTACCGCCGCCACGGTAAATGCGCTGGCCCGCATTGCCAAACCCGCCGAAAACGCCGATGGCACAGCCCCCGTCACGACCAAGGACGGAACAGCATCCCATGACTGATCATACCAACACTTCCAACGTTAGCACCAACACCGCCGCCACCACCGACCACACACACACCCCAAACGGCCTGATCACGGTTGTTGGCATTGGCGAAGACGGGTTTTCTGGCCTGTCACCTGCTGCAGCGCGTATTATTAAGCAAGCCGGGATTATTTTTGGTGGCAAACGGCATTTAAGCATGTTGCCCAACAACATTTCGGCGCAGCAATGCCCGTGGATCAGCCCGTTTAACGACAATCTCGCCCTTATCGGCAATTGCCGGGCACAAAACCCGGTTGTCCTTGCCAGTGGCGACCCGATGTATTTTGGCGTTGGCAACACGCTGGTTAATCATTTCGGTTTCGAAAATATAGCAATTTTTCCGGCCCCGTCATCCATCAACCTTGCCTGTGCCCGCACGGGCTGGGCACTGGCGGAATGCGATGTGATCACATTACATGGCCGCCGCCCCGAAAATTTGCGCGCCTGTTTGCGACCGCGCGGCAAAATTATTGCCCTGTCGCATGATGGCACAACCCCGGCGCTGGCCGCCGTGATGCTATATGACGCCGGATATGGCGACAGCAACATCACGGTTTGCGAACGGTTGGGCGGGGACCACGAAAAAATCACCACCAAAACCGCGCGTGAATGGCAAAATCACGCCGTGGGCCATGAAACAGATAATCTGATCGACCCGTTAAACGTGATTTTGATCGATCTGGTTGCCGATGCCACCGCCACCCTTTTGCCACTTGGCCCCGGCTTGCCCAACGATGCTTTTATTCATGACGGCATGATCACGAAATCCGAAATTCGCGCCCAGACCATATCCTCGCTGGGCCCGTGGAAAGGGGCCGTTTTGTGGGATATCGGGGCGGGATGTGGCAGCATTTCCATCGAATGGATGCGTCTGGGCGGGCAGGCCGTTGCGATTGAACGCGATGGCAAGCGTTGCGACATGATCGCTAAAAACGCCACCCGACTGGGCACGCCGGATATGATTTTGCATCATGCCAGCATCGATCATGCCATCAACATGGCAAAAACAGCCGCCGACCCACAGCACTTCCCGGCCCCCGACGCCATTTTTATTGGCGGGGGCATCACCACGCCCAACCTGATGGAACAATGCCGGGATATATTATCGACCCACGGACGGCTGGTGGCCAATACGGTGACGCTGGAAGGCGAACAGAAATTGTTTCGGTTTTATAATAAATTTGGTGGCACCCTGTCGCGGCTAACGGTTTCGCGTTTGGCGGCACGCGGCAATTTTACCGGCTGGCACAACCTTGCCCCGGTCACCCACTATGTCGGAGTTAAATCATGACCGCGAGCACACGCACGAACGCGAGCGCACCCGTCACCGCCAAAGGCACCGCCTACGGGCTGGGTATTGGCCCGGGTGAAGCCGACCTGATCACGCTAAAAGCATATAAAATACTGCAAGAAGCCGACGTCATTGCCTATCCGGCGCTTGAAGACGGTGCCAGTCTGGCCCGGCAAATTGTCGCCCCGCACATGCCGCAAGGCCGCATTGAAATTGCCATTCGCATTCCGATGGGGCCGCCCGCAGACCGCATCTATGACGCTGCCGCCCTTGAAATTGGCGAACATTTGCGCGCCGGGCGCACCGTGGCGGTTTTGTGTGAAGGCGACCCGTTTTTCTATGGCAGCTTCATGTATTTATATGGCCGCCTGGCCGAGGCAGGCTTTCCCGTCGAAACCGTGCCAGGTGTTAGTTCCATGATGGCCTGTGCCGCCCAGTTAGGTGCGCCGCTGGCCGCCAAAAACGATGTGTTACAGGTTATTCCCGGCCCGTTACCGGCAGAACGGCTAAAATCGCAACTGGCCGATACCGATGCCGCCGCCATCATTAAACTGGGTCGCCATTTTGCCAAGGTACGCCAGGTTATTGCCGACCTTGGCCTGACCAACCGCGCGCGCTATATCGAACGCGCCACCCTTGATAGCCAAAAAATGGTGCCGCTGGGCGATTTGCCCGATGATGCCACCGCGCCCTATTTTTCAATGATCCTGATCCACCGTCGCGGAGACGCATGGAAATGACCAGCCCCAACAATAGCCAAAGCCCCGATATGACCCGGCTTCCAACCGATCCGATTGCCCCCATCGCGGTCATTTGCCTGACCCAGCGTGCCCTGCCAACAGCAAAGCGCATCACATCGGCCCTGCAAGGGGCCAGCCTGCATGGCTTGCGCACCCGCGTTTCTACCCGCGAGGTCGATATCGCCTTTGACGATACCATTGCGCATCTGCAACAAACATTTGCCGCCGACCACGTCATTATCGGTGTCTGTGCCAGCGGCATTTTAATCCGCGCTTTGGCCCCGCTTTTGGCAGGTAAATGGCAGGACGCTGCCGTTATTGCCGTTGATGAAGCCGGTGAAACCTTTATTCCGCTGTTGGGCGGGCATCACGGCGGCAATAAACTGGCCCGTGATCTGGCCGAAAGGCTGGGTGCGCGCGCTGCCATTACCACGCCGGGCGATGCCGCCCTGGGCCTTGCCCTTGATGAACCGCCTGCTGGCTGGAAACTGGCCGATAACGCCCCGGTCAAACCGGCCACCGCCGCCCTTTTGGCCGGGGCCAGTGCCAAAATCACCATCGATGCCGGATCGGCCGCCTGGCTGACCAACAGCGCCATTCCGCGTGACGATAACGGCACTGTTGCCCTGCACGTTACCCCAAACACCCCCAAAGGCGACATTACCGACCAAATCGGCGATCTGGCACCAGTTACATTCCATCCGCCGGTATTGGCGCTGGGTGTGGGCTGTGAACGCAATTGTGACCCGGCAGAGCTGATTGATTTGGCTGAAAAAACCTTGGCCGATGCCGGGTTAAGCCCCAAGGCAGTTGCCTGTGTTACCTCGATTGATCTTAAGGCCGATGAAACCGCTGTACATGCGCTAGCGGCCCATCTGGCGGTTCCGGCCCGGTTTTTTACGGCCAGCGAACTGGAAGCACAGGCATCGCGCCTGCAAACCCCGTCGGACATCGTTTTTGCCGAAACCGGGTGCCATGGCGTTGCCGAGGGATCGGCACTGGCAACAGTCGGTGCCAATGGATCGCTGATCGTTGCGAAACAGAAATCAAAACGCGCCACCTGCGCCATTGGCCTGTCAGATACCGATATTAACCCGAGCAAAACCGGGCGCGGGCAGGGGAAACTGTCTATTGTTGGTATTGGGCCGGGGCAGGCCAGTTGGCGCAGCCCCGAAGCCAGCCAGCTTATCGCGCGCGCCAGCGACATTGTCGGCTATCAGATGTATCTTGATTTGCTGGGTGATTTGATCACCGGCAAGGAATTGCATCATTCAGACCTGGGCGCTGAAGAAGCCCGCGCCCGCCATGCCCTGGAACTGGCCGCCGAGGGGCGCGATGTCGCCCTGATCGGGTCGGGCGATGCCGGAATTTATGCGCTGGCAACACTGGTGTTTGAATTGCTGGACCGCGAAGACAAAGCCACATGGAACCGGGTTGCCATACAGGTATCGCCCGGTATTTCAGCGTTGCAAGCCTGTGCATCGCGCATTGGTGCGCCGCTGGGCCATGATTTTTGCGCCATTTCCCTGTCCGACCTGTTAACCCCGCGCGAAGATATTTTGCGTCGCATTGCGGCGGCCGCGGCGGGCGATTTTGTGATTGCGTTTTATAACCCGGTTTCCAAACGCCGCCGCGATTTGCTGGCAACCGCACGCGACATGCTGCTTGATAACCGGCCGGCTGATACCCCGGTTGTTCTGGGTCGCCAGCTCGGCCGTCCCGATCAGGAAATAACGGTCATTCCGCTTTCGAAACTTGAAGTCGATATGGTCGATATGCTGACCACGGTTCTGGTGGGGTCAAGCAACAGCAAGCACATTAAACGCGGCACGGCAGAATGGGTTTATACCCCGCGCGGCTATGCCAAAAAAGGGGCCGACGCCGCCAAGGCCCCGGTGCATAGCAGCGGCAGTAATAATTCGGGCCAAAACACCACGACAAGGAAAGACTGAAACATGACTGTTCATTTTATTGGTGCAGGCCCCGGCGCACCCGACCTGATAACCGTGCGCGGTTTACGCCTGATCGAAAAATGCCCGGTCTGCCTGTATGCCGGGTCGCTGGTGCCCGAGGAAATCGTTGCCAGCGCGCCGCAAAATGCCCGCGTGATTGATACCGCACCGATGAACCTTGATGAAATCATCGCCGAAATTAAAACTGCCCATGATGCCGGGCAGGATGTGGCGCGGGTTCATTCAGGCGACCCGTCGATTTACGGGGCCATCGCCGAACAGATCCGCCGCCTTGATGAAATGGCCATACCCTACGACATCACCCCCGGTGTTTCGGCCTATGCCGCCGTGGCCGCCGAACTGGGTGCCGAACTGACCCTGCCAGACATCGCCCAGACGGTGATATTAACGCGCACCGCCATGCGGTCCTCGGCCATGCCCGAGGGCGAAAGCCTCGCCGAACTAGGTAAATCGCGCGCAACACTGGCGGTACATTTATCGATTAACAATCTGGCCAATGTCGTGCGCGATCTGGTGCCCCATTACGGTGAAGACTGCCCGGTTGTCATTGCCTATCGCGCCACCTGGCCCGATGCAAAATACCTGCACGGCACGCTGGGCGACATTCGCGCCAAGGTCAAAGGCAGCGGCATTACCCGCACCGCCCTGATCATGGTCGGCGAGGTTTTTGGCCGCCGCGATTTCACCGATTCCCGGCTTTATGCTGCCGACCATCATCATGTTTTACGCCCCAAAAAAACCGCGGCCAAATGATAACCGGTGGTTTTTGCCCAGACTTTTCGCAGGCGCAGCATAATTTTTCATCAATCGACCAAATCGTATAAAAAACATTCAATTTCGCCCTGAACATCCTTGACCCCCGCCTGATCCGCTGCCTTTAATCTATACCAAGGTCGAAAAAGACCTGGGAATGAAGGGAACGGCGCATGTTCAACGAGATGAAAATGAACGATCAGGTGCGCGAACCCTATCGCGCACTGGTTGACTGGATGGATGCCACCGGTCCAGAAATTCTTGCTCAGAAAAGACTCGAGGCCGAAACGCTGTTTCGTAAAATCGGCATTACCTTTGCCGTTTATGGCGAAGGCGGCGATCCGGAACGGCTTATTCCGTTTGATTTGATCCCGCGTATTTTTACCGCCACCGAATGGCGCAAGCTCGAACGCGGGGTGAAACAGCGAGCACGGGCGCTCAACACATTTTTGTATGATGTTTACCACAATGCCGAAATCATTCGCGCCGGGATTGTCCCTGCCGATCTGGTCTATCGCAATGCGGCATTTGAACCCGCCGTTATCGGCATAGATCCGCCCCGTCGCGTTTATAGCCACATTGTGGGCGTTGATGTGGTGCGTGTCAGCGCCGATGAATTTTATGTGCTGGAAGATAACTGCCGCACGCCGTCGGGCGTTTCCTATATGCTGGAAAACCGCGAAATCATGATGCGGATGTTCCCCGAACTGTTTTCAAAATTGCGGATCGAACCGGTCGATAGTTACCCCGACCTGCTTTTGAAAACCTTAAAAAGCATTGCGCCGCGCAAATGCGAAAACGACCCTAATATTGTGGTTCTCACGCCTGGTGCGCTCAACAGCGCCTATTACGAACATTCCTTTCTGGCCGACCAGATGGGTGTTGAACTGGTTGAGGGGCAGGATCTGTTTGTGTCCGAAGGCCGGGTTTACATGCGCACCACGCGCGGGCCGGAACGGGTAGATGTTATTTATCGCCGCATCGATGACGATTTTATCGACCCGCTCTGTTTCCGCCCCGATTCCGTCTTGGGCATTCCGGGCCTGATGAATGTCTATCGCTCCGGCGGGGTGGCAATTTGTTCGGCACCCGGTGCCGGGGTGGCCGACGACAAGGCGGTTTACACCTATGTCCCCGATATGATCCGGTTTTACCTCGGGCAAGAACCGATCCTCAATAACGTGCCGACCTGGAAATGCAGCCGCTCGGACGATTTGAAATATGTGCTCGAACATCTGCCCGAACTTGTGGTCAAGGAAGTTCATGGCTCGGGCGGCTATGGCATGCTGGTCGGTCCGGCATCAACCCGCGAGGAATGTGCAACCTATGCCCAGCGCATCAAGGCCAACCCGTCGGACTTCATTGCCCAGCCAACCCTGGCCCTGTCGGCCTGCCCGACCTTTGTTGAAAGCGGCATTGCCCCGCGCCATGTCGATTTTCGGCCCTTTTGCCTGGTCGGCGATGACATCCGCCTGACACCAGGTGGATTGACCCGGGTGGCACTGCGCGAAGGGTCGCTTGTGGTTAATTCGTCGCAGGGTGGTGGCGTTAAAGACACCTGGATCATGGCGGAATAAAACAGGAAGACAGAACATGCTAAGTCGTACTGCTGAAAATCTGTTCTGGCTGTCGCGCTATGTTGAACGTGCGGAAAACATGGCTCGCCTGTTGGAAATGGGCTATCGCATGGCCTTGATGCCCGCCGCGGGCGATGGCAACCGCTCGGAATGGCGATCGGTGTTATCGGCTGCGGGCTGTGCCGAAGGGTTTGATTCCGACAACACAGAACTAACACAGGCCACGGTATCGGATTATCTGATTTTTAACCGCGATAACCCGTCATCGATCATTAACTGTTTTGAATATGCCCGGGCCAATGCACGCGCCAAGCGCACCGCCATTACCCAGGAAATGTGGGAAGCCTTGAACGGCGCGCTGATGGAACTGCGCCGCACCGCCATGCGCAATCTGGCCAAAACCGACCTGCCCGGTTTTATCGACTGGGTCAAAAGCCAGGGTGCCCTGTTTCGCGGGGCGACCGATTCGACCATTTTGCGCAATGACGGCTATGATTTTATCCGCCTGGGTACATTTTTGGAACGCGCCGATAACACCGCCCGTCTGCTCGATGTGAAATATTACGTGCTGCTGCCTGAAACCAGCATGGTTGGCGACGGGGTGGATAATTACCAATGGACCACCGTTTTACGCGCCGCATCATCCATGCGGGCCTTTCACTGGGTGTATCGCGATGATTATTCACCGTGGCGCATTGCCCATTTTCTGATTTTAAATCCGTTCAGCCCCCGATCGCTCGCCCATTGTGTTGAAAATATCACCAACCACCTTGAACGCCTCGCCCGGCAATATGGCCAGCGCCAGGCGGTTCACAGCCTGGCAGTTGATACCTATGCGATCCTTAATCAGGGCGACATGGACGAAATTTTCAGCCATGGCCTGCACGAATTTCTAAGCGACTGCCTGCGACGCTATCAGGCGTTGTCCTCGGCGATTGCCGAAACCTATTATTTCGGGGGGCAGTAACATGCGCCTGACAATTGAACACAGAACCCGCTATCGTTATGCACCATCGGCGCGCTACGTTACCCAAAGCCTGAAATTAACCCCGTCCCTGTTTGACGGGCAACGCATTGTCGACTGGTCGATCACGGCTGAAAACTGCGCCATCACATCGGAATTTGTTGATGGCTATGGCGATACCGTCAGCACGCTGACCTGTAATGGCCCGATTGATGAAGTTGAAATTGTGGTGCAGGGTCTGGTCGAAACCACCGATATGTCGGGTGTTCTGGCCGGGCACCGCGAAAAGGCATCGCCGCAGGTGTTTTTGCGCTCCACCCCCATGACCCAACCCAGCACCGCCATTCGCAAACTGGTTAAAACTGTGGCCAAATCCGTTGGCCCCAATGCCAGCCCGCTTGAAACCGCCCACGGGCTGGCCGACGCGGTGCGTGATGAAATTGATTATGTGCCCGGTTCCACCCATGCCCATACCACTGCGGCCGATGCGCTGGCCGCCGGGCAGGGTGTGTGCCAGGACCATGCCCATGTTTTGCTGGCCGCCGCCCGGCTGGTCGATATTCCGGCACGGTATGTTTCGGGGTATCTTTTTGCCGATTCCGAAGGTGTGCCGCATGAAGCCGCCCATGCCTGGGCCGAACTTTATATTAATGACATTGGCTGGGTCGGGTTTGACCCCGCCAATCGCTGCTGCCCGACAGATTTTTATGTTCGACTGGGGTCTGGACTTGACGCCAGAGACGCCTCACCTATACGTGGCATACATTCTGGTGGTGCCGACGAGGATCTGGATGTAACGGTTATCGTCGCGCAGTCACAACAATAGCTGGACCTTGGAAAAAAATGACATATTGCGTGGGCCTGATGCTTGATGAAGGACTGGTTTTCCTGTCCGACACACGCACCAATGCGGGCCTTGATAACATTTCACGCTATCGCAAAATGTTTAACTGGGAAGTGCCCGGTGAACGCGCCATCGTTATGTTAACGGCGGGCAACCTTGCCATCACCCAGGCGGTGGTCAGCGTTTTGCACGAAGCCATCGACGACCCCAATACCCCCGAAGGCGATAATATTCTGACAGCACCCACCATGTTCCGCGTTGCTGAACTGGTCGGCGAGGCCATGCAATCTGTTCAGCACAAATACCACGAGACACTGGAGCAACGTAAAGAAAGCTCTGGTGCCAGTATTATTCTGGGCGGGCAGCGGGCCGGCGGGGCACAACGCATGTTTCTGATTTATGCCGCGGGCAACTTTATTGAAGCCACCGAAGACACACCCTATTTGCAAATTGGCGAGCATAAATATGGCAAACCCATTCTGGATCGGGTGATCACGCAGGAAACCCCGATTGAGGAAGGTGTAAAAGCCGCCCTTTTATCGATGGATTCGACCCTGCGGTCCAACCTGTCAGTCGGGATGCCGCTGGATCTGGCAGTGCTGCCCGAAGGCAAATGCCAGTTTTCCGAACGGCGTCGCATCGAAGCCGAAGATACCGGGTTTAAAGCATTGTCTGATGCCTGGTCACAGGCATTGCGCGAAGCCTTCGCCGGCATGCCCGACGAACATTGCCCGCCAGATTGTTAACAAGCCTCTTAGTCTCGCACGATTAATTTACCCGATACTGATATGCGCGCTCGACAAGTTCGGGCGCGCAAATTATCTATAAAATCATGACAAACGACAAAGACAATACGATTACCGGCAAAATCACCCGCGCCCTGGCAGAGCGGATCATCGCCGGGCACATCGCACCGGGCACCAAGTTAAGACAGGATTACTTCGCCGAGGAATTTGGCGCCAGCCACGTCCCGGTGCGCGAAGCCTTTCGCCGCCTCGAAGCACAGGGGCTGGTAGTCAGTGAACCGCGCCGGGGGGTTCGGGTTGCAAGTTTTGATATTGCCGAAGTTCACGAAGTCGCCGAAATGCGCGCATCGCTTGAAGTTCTGGCCCTGCGCCACGCCGCACCACACCTGACCGCCGCCATTTTGGACGCGGCCGAGGCGATTAATCGCACCGGAGAAAATGCCGCCGATGTCCGGTCGTGGGAAGAAGCCAATCGCGCCTTCCACCGCCTGATCCTGACCCCGTGTGGCATGCCGCGCCTGTTGACCACGATTGACGATTTACATGCCGCCAGTGCGCGCTTCCTGTTTTCCGGCTTTCGCATGGAATGGGAAGCCCCGACCGACCAGGATCACCGCGCCATCCTCAAAGCCCTGCGCGATCGACAATTTGACGTCGCCGCCGCCACCCTTGCCCGCCATGTCAAATGGATCGGCACCAAACCGGGTATTAAAACCCGCCTGAAAACCCCTTCCTGAACATCTTTCTGCCCCTGAAATTCCATCCCCGATGTGAAACCTGCCTGCTGCCAAGCATTGCGGGTGCGTATTTACGCGCCAATCTCTAATTTTATAGATAAAAATAGCATCATTAAATCAATTAGATAACAAATAATTTTCGTAAAAACCCATATACTCGCCCCACTATCTATTTTTGGATTGATTTTACCCCTCACTCACGGCGTAATTAATAGATCAGATTCGTTTTTATCTATAATTTTGAACCTACGCCAGAGCAGGATGAAATCACCATGAACAACACCCTTTCCAAACCGGCAGCAGCCCACAGCGCCACAGGGCCTAAATCACAAACAATGTCGGGCCTGAAATACGGCCTGATGGTTCTGGCTGGAATTGCCATACTGACGGCAAGTGCCAAAATCACCGTCCCCTTCTGGCCGGTGCCGATGACCCTGCAAACCATGGCGATCATGGCAATTGCGCTGGCGACCGGGCCGCGCATTGCCTGTGCCACCGTTCTTGGTTATCTGGCGGCAGGGGCCATTGGTTTGCCCGTTTTTGCCGGAACGCCAGAACGCGGTATCGGGCTTTCCTATATGGTCGGACCAACCGGCGGCTATTTGCTGGGGTATCTGGTGGCATCCTGGCTGGTCGGAAGCCTGGCCCAAGGGCGCGGCACATTGGCCCGTTTTGGCATCATGATGGCCGGTATGATCCCGGTCTATGTTCTGGGTCTGGCATGGCTTGCGGTGTTTGTTCCGCTGGAAAAAGTTGCCCAATACGGCTTTATCCCGTTCATCTTGGGCGACACCCTGAAAATTGCTCTTGTTGCCCTTGGCAGTGCGGCCTGCGCGCGCTTTGTTAAACGCAACCACGATGGCAACGCATAATGAACAAATTTCCCACGCAAAACCCGGCAATCGACCACACCATCCGTCACGACTGGAGCGTGAACGAGATCGAGGCAATCTATCGCCTGCCATTGCTGGAACTGATGGGCCGCGCCAGCGCGGTCCATCGGGCCCATCACGACCCCAATGCCGTGCAAAAAGCCAGCCTGCTATCGATCAAAACCGGCGGCTGCCCCGAAGATTGCGCCTATTGCCCGCAATCAGCCCACCACCGCGAGGTCAAACTGGGCAAGGAACAATTAATCGATCCCGGGATCGTTTTAAAAATGGCCGCCCGTGCCAAGGCCGCCGGGGTGGACCGTTTTTGCATGGGGGCCGCATGGCGCCGCGTGCGAGACGGGGCCGCCTTTGATGCGGTGATCGAAATGGTTCGCGGGGTACGCGATCTTGGCATGGAAGCTTGCGTTACCCTGGGCATGCTCGAAACCCGCCATGCCGAACGCCTCGCCGGGGCGGGGTTAACCGCCTATAACCACAATCTTGATACCAGCCCGGAATATTACAGCCAGATCATCTCGACCCGAACCTATCAGGACCGCCTTGATACCCTTGCCGCCGTGCGCGGGGCCGGGATTGATCTTTGCTGTGGCGGAATTATTGGCATGGGCGAAAGCATCCGCGACCGCGCATCGATGCTTCATGTTCTGGCCGGGTTTGCCCCCCATCCCGAAAGTGTGCCGATCAACGCACTGGTACCAGTGGCAGGAACACCCCTTGCCAACCGGGAACCTGTCGATGCCCTTGAACTGGTCCGCATGATCGCAACCGCGCGCATCACCATGCCCAAATCCACCCTGCGCCTGTCAGCCGGGCGGACCGATCTTGGCCGCGAAGCCCAAATCATGTGCCTGATGGCCGGGGCCAATTCGGTGTTTTACGGCGAAAAACTTCTGACCACGCCAAACCCGGAACAAGATTGCGATAGCGCCCTTTTTGCCGCTCTCGGACCTGTTCGGGTTACGACGGCCTGACAGGCGACCATTTAACCTTTGGTACATCCGGCCCGGCCAAAAGGCACGCTAGCAGAATATCAAAAAAGGCGACCCCGTTTTGTGCGGGTCGCCTTTTCATGTGGTATCAGCCGACCTTAATGGGAATGAAGAACTTCCGTCAGCCGGGCAATATGGCGGGCCTGGCGGGCTTCGCGATAGGCCAGCAACCGATAGGCCATAATTTTAAAGCCGCTATTGATCAGGAACCAGACCAGGGCATAGGCCCAGACCAGCAAGGCGTATTTCCAGCCAACCGGGGTAATGAACCAGCCATAAACAGCGGCCAATGTGCCAATAACCTGGGTGGTTTCGGTGGCAATAAACAATTTCAGGCTGGGCCATGGCTTGTGCCAGACCGCCCCTTTATTCCGGGTCAGGTAAATGGTCAGATGGCCCGCGACCAGCAATTTCAGAAAGATCAGCGACTGGATCAATCCACGATCCAGATGCAAATATTGTTCGCATATCCAAAACAGCAGGAACGACGCCACAACCCCCAGAACCCCCAACATGCACGACATGGTAAGTGTCGCCGACATATCCCAGCGCACCGGGCGGGGCGATACCGGGGCATTGTCATAGGCAATCATCATGATCGGGAAATCATTTAACAAGGCCAGCAACACGATCATGACGGCGGTGACAGGGTAAAAATTAAACACCAGAATTGATATCGTCATGAACAACAACACCCGGATGGTTTCCGATATCCGATAGGTGGCATAGCTGCCCATGCGTTCAAATATCCGCCGCGCTTCTTCAATTGCGGTGGTAATGACCGACAGGCCCGGTGCGGTTAACACCAGGTCGGCCGCCGCCCGCGCGGCATCGGTGGCACCACTTACGGCAATGCCAACATCGGCCTGTTTTAACGCCGGGGCATCATTGACCCCGTCGCCGGTCATGCCAATGATATGCCCGCGTTCCTGCAGTTCCTTGACGATGGCGTATTTATGTTCGGGAAACACCCGGGCATAGCCATCGGCCTGTTCAATGGCAACGGTGCTGATCGCGGGCGCTCCCTCGCCAAAGGCCTGGTCCGCAGGCAGAATATTATTGCCCATACCCAGCGACATGGCAATTTGCCGGGCGATGGCTTCGTGGTCGCCCGTGACCATTTTAATATCCACCCCCATCGCCGCAGCTTCGCGCACGGTTTGGGCGGCATCTTCGCGGGGCGGGTCAAACAACGGCAACAGGCCCAGAAATTGCCAGCCCCCCGTTTGATCATCAAGCGATGGTGCAACATCGCCGCCGCCCGACACAACCGGTACAGCCCGGCGCGCCACACCAATGGTGCGATATCCGCGTGAGGCCATATCGTTAACCGCATCGCTAACCCGTGTGGTTAGCGCGTCATCCGGGTCCACCAGCTTTAAAATGACCTGCGGGGCGCCTTTGGCCACCTGAAACTTCGCATCGCCCTGCTTCACGGTGGCTTCGGCCCGTTTGGAAACCGGGTCAAACGGATGAAAATCGACAATCTGATAAGACGACGGCACAGCCTGGCCATTAAGCCCGCCCATCACCGCCTGATCAATGGCATCGCCACCATCGGCACGCGATGCCAGGGCCGCGGCTAGCAACAAATCATCGCGGTCTTTTGCCGCCAATATCACCGGGTCGCCCAGTGTCAGGCGGTTTTGGGTCAGGGTGCCGGTTTTATCGGAACATAAAATATCAATTCCGGCCAATTCCTCGATCGCGACCAGCCGCGATACAATTGCCTTTAGCCGCGCCAGTTTTTCCGCACCCACCGCCATCGTCACCGACAAGACAGCAGGCAGGGCTACAGGTATCGCCGCCACTGTCAGGATCAGGGCGAACAGCACCGTGTCAAACCACGGATCCCCGCGAAAAAGGGCAACGGTTAAAATAACTGCAACCAGCCCGATAGTAGACAGGATCAGGAAATTGCCAATCCGCATCACTGCCTTTTGGAAATGCGAAATATTCCCGGCGTTTTGCACCAGCTTTGCCGTTTTACCAAAATAGGTATTCATGCCCGTCGCGGTGACCTGGGCGGTCATTTCGCCCATTTTCGCAATCGAGCCTGAATAAACATCATCGCCGGATTTTTTATCAACCGGCAACGATTCACCCGTTAACGCAGATTGATCAACGGCAAGATAATCGCCACCAACCAACCGGGCGTCGGCGGGAATAATATTGCCCAGCCGCAGCGAAACAATATCCCCGCACACAAGGTCACGGGCCGGGGTTTCCTGCCATTTGCCATCGCGTAAAACCCGCGCGGTCAGCGCCAACTGGTTTTTCAGCGCGGCAATGGCATTGTCGGCCTTGTATTCCTGCCAAAAGCCGACACCGGCATTTAACAACAACATGATCAGGATAATGGCAAAATCGGCCCAATGCTGAACCGCGGCGGACAAAATAGCCGCCACCTCGATCATCCAGGGAATCGGTCCCCAGAAATAAGACAGCAATTTCCACCAGACATTTTCTGTCTGCTCGGCAATGACATTGGGGCCGTCACTGGCAAGGCGCTTTTGCGCGGTCCCTGTATCAAGTCCTTTATCTATGTTGGTCGGGTTTTCAAGTGGTCGGGGTGATGGCGAAGCATCAGGACCAGAGGAAGGATTTTTGGGGGAGGTCGGGGCAGGGGCAGCGGAGAGTTTGGCAGGGTGGCGAGAGTGATTGTTGTCCCGCCCTTCCAGATCATCTGACATGGCATGGTTTCCGTAAACAACAGATCGAAAGGATGACTATGCGCCGGGCCCAAAGCCCGAACATTGAGCGAAATCAAACGCGACGGCGAAATTTTAAAATCCAATTGATTAAAAAAACGGATCACCAGACTGAAAATAAAACAAATTTTAAACCATGTTTCAGGTCGTCAACCCGCTAGTAACCCACCGCGATACCGCACAGGAAGATAACAAAGCCCTTACAAAGAGCAGGACAGGGCATTGATCGTTATTTTTTAACAAAACCGTCTCTACCGACGCCGATAACAGATGGCCGGACGGCAGGCTGTTTTGGGAACGCTATTGGAAAATATTCAGAAATTACTTTAAGTTTTGAAATAATCTCGATCTTTAAAGCATGCGATCACAACAACGGCGTAGAATATTGATAAAAAAGTATAATTATACTATATCAATGGCGGCATTTTAGGTACATACTGAAAATTCAACGGCAATTACCGGCCCAATCAAAAGCATTTTTTGTCGCAAGGCCTTGGTTCAATGGCAGTATTTTGCGCGATCCAAATCATTTTAAAATTTGAAGTAAATTATACGATCATACGTTTAAGTGTTTGTTTCAGGGTGTTTTTTCAAAAACTTCGCTTTAACGGCAAAATTTAGCGAAAACAGCCCCTGATTTCTGCGAGACAGAACCCGAAACGAGCAGGCTTTACCCCGCCCTATACCATCTGTCATGTTACCGGCAGACAGAACCAAACAGCCTGTCGTGCCATGCACATACCATGGCAAAAACACTGTTTTGGCAGAATAATAACCGGAAAAGAATACCGCGAACGCAGGTAACGGTCAGGCAGCAAGATAATGCGCAAGATGGCAACAGGAAAGCGTGCCTAGTTGGCTTCGGCTGTTTCGCTGGGCTGATAGATAAACCCGTGCGACGGATAAATACGGCCATAGGTGCCAATCGTATTCATCAGGCGCAATTGCGACCAGTCATTATTGGGCGATACATCCTCGACCGGCTGGCGTAAATGGACTTTGCCCCGGGTACGCGAATCGCTGCCCCAATTGGCCTGATTAACCAAAATACGACGCTTGCCAAGAATGGCAGCCACCACGGCGACATGACCATATCGCAAGCGTTTGGTTTTCTTGAAAGCCAGAACCGACCCCACAACCGGGGTATGGCCGCGTTTGAACTGGTTTTTGGCCTTGCCCCACCAGGTCCAGGCATCGCCATAAATTTCAATGCCCGAAACCGCACGGGCATAGGGCACACATTGCAAAAATTCGTCGGTGGGCGGAAAATTGTTTAACCGGGCTGCGGGCAGGGAAACATGGGCAACCTGGGTAACGCGGAGATCACGGGCATCGCGATCCAAATCGGGCTGAACAGACACACCGGTCGCACTATTGGCGGTAGAAAAACACCCGGCAAGAACCAAGCTCAGACAGACAATCGCAAACTGGCGCATTCCACGACCCCCAAATAACTGCATCCCACCATACCCTGCCGATGTTTAAACAAGTGTTTACACAGTCACTTCCACGTCATGCTTATGACACGGAATTAAGTTACTCTGCCGCCGATGGTGCCAGTGCTTTTGCGCGGCCCAATCGCCATATCGCCACCACTGCCACCAGCATAATCAATAATCCGGAACCACCCGCTGTTACGCGAATATCGCTCCATTGCGAGATCGCACCCAGAACGGTACCCCCCAAGGCAACGCCGCCAAAACTGGTGGCGCTCCAGAAGCTCATTACACGGCCTCGCAGTGTGTTGTCGACAGTCAATTGCAATGCCGTTTGCGAACCCACCCCGACCGCCGTCAGGCCAAACCCCGCCAGCCCAACCAGAAACACCGCCAGTTCAAACCATGGGCAAAAACACAAGCCCAGCATGGCAGACCCGGCCAAAAAGGCACCGATCACGGCAACCCTTTGAAAACTTTGCGGGTCTGATTTGGTCCGCGAGAGCATAAAGGTGGAAACAACTGCGCCAAGCCCCCCGGCGGACGACAAAATACCCAACCCGGTCACGCCGCTGTCATAGGCAGCTTCGGCAAAAACCGGCATCAGTTCGAGCATGCCACGACCCGCAATTGCGATGACACAAGACAGCAAAAGCATGGCCCGAATCATCGGATCGGCGACGGCGTAACGCGCGCCGTCGATTAAAGCGGGCCAGATTCGGCGCTGGCGCGTCTCCGGTCCGCGCGTCGTATTAATATCAACCAGCATCATCACCACAATGAAGGGCAGATAACTAATGGCGTTGAGCAAAAACGCCGTTCCGACATCAAACCACGCAATCACCAGCCCGCCAATGGCTGGCCCCACCAGGCGCGACAGGTTAAAATTCATCGCCGCATAAGTAACCGCCCGGCTCATATATTCACGCGGCACAATGGCTGGCACCAGCGACAAACGTACCGGCGTTGTCGCACTGCCCAAAATACCGTTACAGGTGGCAATCACCACCATCCAGCCCAAAGTGACGTGGCCGCTATAGGACAACCCCATCAGGAAAAACGATGTAAAGGCCATCAACAAATTAAGGAAAATAGCCGCGCGGCGCAAATCAACCCGGTCGGTAATCACGCCAAAAACCGGGCCCAGAAAAAACACCGGGGCAAAATGCAGGGCCGCAATTAACCCGGTCCAGAACGCCGACCCGGTTAACGACCATGCCAGCCACGACATGGCGATTTTTTCAATCCATAATCCTTGCGTGCTAATCGCCTGCCCGGTCAGGAACAGCACAAAATTACGGTCGCGAAAAATGGACGGTCCGGGGGCGGCGTCGGTCAATATGGTTCCAGTGAAATGGTATAAATAACGGCGGTAATGCAGCGATTTTTCCAGTGAACAGGGCCGTAAAAACAGGGGGGCATGCCCGGATACCGGTTGGGGAAAAACACTTTAACCCCAACACGCACGGGTTGCCATCCTGATTATGCGGCCCTGGTGCCTGGCAACGCCATGATTTCCCCACATATAAAAGATAACAATGGATCAATATCTTGCTGCCTTGTGCAACCGCACCGCACGGAAAGGCCCTTCATGACGCCCGATTTCAAACAGCTTGAACGCGAACAATTCGCCATCCACCCCGCCGCCTGCGAATGGACGATGCGGGCCATGAGCGTGCTGCGCAACCGTGTTGACATCAATATCAAGCTGCATGGTGATCGCGACCATATCGCCCAGGGCGACATTTTCATGTTCAACCATTTCGCCCGGTTCGAAACCTTTATCCCGCAATATCTGATTGCGCTGGAAACCGGAATTTTTTGCCGCTCGGTGGCGTCGGCAGAATTTTTTGCGCAAGATAATACCCTGTCAAAATATCTGCGTGCGCTGGGCGGGGTGCCCAATAATTATGCCCGGTTATTGCCGTTTATGGCCGAGGAAATTTTACGCGGCGGCAAGGTGGTGATTTTCCCCGAAGGCGGCATGGTCAAAGACCGCCGCGTTATGACCGACGATAACCCCTATGTTGGCCGCAAGCCCGATTACAGTATTTATTCGCGCTCGGCCGATCAACGCCGCGCCCATCATACCGGGGCGGCTGTGCTGGCACTGGGCCTTGACGGCTTTAAAACCGGGCTTGGCTGGCTGATAAATCATGGTTGCCCCGACGAGGCGCTGCGCTGGGCCGATATTATTGGCGTCACGCCCGAACAACTGCGCACCGCCATTGCCAAACCGACCCTGATGTTTCCCGCCAACATTACCTTTCACCCGCTGCGCGTCGACCAGAATTTACTGGCGCGCGGGGCCGAAATGTTTATGGGCGGGCTAAGCCCGAAAATGGCGGAAGAACTGATTATTGAAGGCAACCTGATTTTAAAGCGGACCGATATGGATATCCGCCTTGGCCAACCGGTATCGCCACATGAAAGATTTACCTGGCTGGACCATCGCTTGCTGGGCCGCATGGTACGCCACGCCAAAACCATCGATGATCTGTTTCGCCCGGCAAAGGATTTACCCCGTCTGGGCGACCGGCTTATTCAAAATGCCCTAACGCGCCATGTGCATCCGCTGCGCGATCAGTGCATGGCGGTGATGTATTCCAACATCACGCTGAATGTCAGTCACCTTGCCGCACGGTTGATGAAAATGATGCTGGCCGATGGCGAAACCAGTGTTGATATCGCCCGGTTTGATAAAATCATTTATCTGGCAATTAAAAACGTCCAGCAGGCCGCCAATGTGCATTTGCATCGCGGCATTCGCAATCCGGCCGCCTATATTGGCATATTCAACCTTAATTGCCCGCAAATCCGCCAGTTTATCGACAGTGCGGTTCAGCTGGGCCTGATCGAACGCTGCGATGGCAAATATTGCTTTTTGCCCAAATTACAGGCCGAGGCAGGCTTTGACCAAATCCGCATGGACAACCCGGTGATGGTTTATGCCAATGAAATGGCCCCGATCCAGCCGGCATGGGATGCCTTGAAGGCGGCGCGCAAACAGATCGATCAAAACCAGCCCGGCGATTATGCCCGCCTGCGGTTTGACGACGAAATACGGGCCTGGAAATGGAACTGGCAAAAATTTCACCGCCCGCAATTTGCCACCATCAACGATCAGGAAACGGCATCGCTTTCCGGCGAACCCTATTTGCATTTACCCCAACCCGCCCGGCACAGCAAAACCGGCGTTTTGGTGGTACATGGTTTTCTGGCCTCCCCGGCGGAACTTCACAATGTTGGCGATGCCCTTGCGGCCCGGGGTCATGCGGTGCTGGGTGTGCGCCTTTCGGGGCACGGAACATCGCCGCATGATTTGCAAACCCGTAACTGGCAGGACTGGCTGGCATCGGTAGAACGCGGATATGATATTCTTTCGGCCTTTTGCGACAAGGTTGTGATCGTCGGTTTTTCAACGGGGGCCGCGCTCAGCGCCATTTTGGCCGCCCGCCACCCGGCCAGACTGGCGGGGCTGGTCATGGCCAGTTCACCGCTAAAATTTCGCAATCGCAACCTGATGTTTGTGCCGTTGCTTTATGGTGCGAACAAATTAATGGGCTGGATGCCAAATGCCGGCGAAATGCTGGGGTTTCGTGCCAACCAGTCCGAACATCCCGAAACCAATTACCGCCATATCCCGATTAACGGCCTTTATCATTTGCGCCGCGCGGTGGCCGAAATGAACGAAAAACTGGCCCATATTGATGTGCCGGTTCTCGTCATGCAGGCCGATAATGACCAGGTTGTCGACCCGGCCAGTGCCAATATGATTGCCCGGCGGTTAACCGGCACCCAAAACAAAACCGTGAAAATGCTGCCATCGAACCGCCACGGTATTTTAAACGAGGATATCGCCGGTGCCGTTGATCTGGTGAGGGCATTTGTGGCAGATGCCGATCAGGCCGAGCTTCCGGTTTCACCGCCGCCGTTAGAAATAACCAATACGCACGAAGATGAACCGGCCCGGATTACGGATGCCATCCCCCCCGACGCCGTTATCCCCGTGATCAGCGCGCGGGCGAAAAGTCGTGCCATACTGGCGCGCGCCAGATTTGGGAAATCCCCCCCGACAAGCAGTGAAATAGCGCCACAAGCACCTTCGGGCCCCGCTAAAGACCCTGTTGCAAATCAGGATTACCAGAACGAAAGGTAATCTGAGCCGATCTGTATGTTTCAGCACTGCGCCGGTTCGGTTATCAAGGTTTTGTGTCGCCCGTTTAATTGCCGCCACAAAGCCGGAGGATACCGCGTGACGCTTGATAAAATTTACCAGAACCGCAATCTGGTCGCCCTTTATGATGCCCTTAACCCGGCAGGTGCGGACACCGCATTTTATGAAAAAATGGCGCAGGATGCCGATTCGGTATTGGATATCGGCTGTGGTACGGGCTTGTTAACCGCGCGTCTGGCGCAGTTAGGCAAGGATGTAACCGGCGTGGACCCGGCCACGGAAATGCTCGCCATTGCCCGCCAGCGCCCGGCGGGCGCACGTGTAAACTGGCATCAGGGCGATGCAGGCTCGCTGTCGCTGGGTCGCAAGTTTGATCTTGTGATCATGACCGGCCATGTGTTTCAGGTCTTTCAAAGCGATCAAGATGCTCTGGCAGCCCTCACCACGGCGTTTCATCATCTGGCCCCGGGTGGAAAACTGGTGTTTGAAAGCCGTAACCCGGAAATTCGCGGCTGGCAGGACTGGATTCCGGAAAAAACCCGAAAAACGGTGACGGTTGCCGATATTGGCGATGTGACGATCGAACATGACCTGCAATCGGTTGCGGGCGAATATGTCAGCTTTGAAACCCGGCATTATTTCCCCGGCAAGGCAAAGCCCAACGTTCTGACCAGCCACAGCACATTGCGCTTTATGGACCGCGACACCATCGCAAACCTGCTTGCCACAGCGGGCTTTGACACGGTTACGTGGCGGGGCACCTGGCAGGGCGACCCGGCCCAGGACGACAGCCCGGAGCTGATCGCCATTGCGGTTCGGGCCTGAGACCCTAAGGCGAAAGTCAGGGTTTCGTTGTTCTGCGGCTGGTACTAAGTTTAGTCCTACGATTTATTTTTGTGCCGACACCATCAAAGCGCACAGAATAGCCGAATTTGCCGGGCAAAATACCACACTGGCACCAGTGCTGCTGCCCGATAATACGACCTTGATGTGGCCCACGGCGGCACTTTATCAGGAAGGGATACACCATGCCCATCTATGAAAAACACGATTATCCGCTGGTTGATGTGCGCCGTTACCTGGAACCCGGCCCGGTTGTGCTGCTGAGTTCGGCCCATAACGGCGAAACCGACATCATGACTATGGGCTGGCACATGATGATGGAATTTACCCCGGCCCTGGTCGGCTGCATCATTTCACCGGCCAATCACAGCCACGAACTGGTTCGTGCCAGCGGCGAATGCGTAATTAATGTTCCCACCCTTGAACTGGCCAACCAGATGGTGGATATCGGCAACAGCACCGGCACCCGGATTGACAAATTCAAGGAATTTGGCCTGACGCCGCAAAAGGGCACGGTCGTGAGTGCGCCCATGATCGGGGAATGTTTCGCCAGCTTTGAATGCAAACTGGCCAACGGCAAGATGATCGATGAAATGGGCTTTTTCGTCTGGAAGGTTATCAAAGCCCATGTCGATAAAACCGTGACCGCGCCCAAAACCCTGCATTATCGCGGCGGTGGTGAATTTATGGTAGCGGGCGACAGCCTTGATTTAAGTGCGCGTTTCAAGCCTGAAATGCTTTAGGGCAACCCCACGGACCTGGTCTTGATATTGGCGCTCGCCGCCGCCAATCCATCACGCATTTGGCGGCGGATCAGCATTATTTTGCCAGCAACTTTTCCAGCCCGCTGGCCATCATCGCCGGTTCAAATTCGATAATGTCATAACGGGCAAAGCCCTTTTGCCAAAACGGATCGGCTTTTAAACAGGCGTCGAGTTTTTCACGCGAACACCGGGCCAGAATAACCCCGCCGTCACGCGGTTTTTTCGGCCCCGACGCAATAAAAGCGCCGGTGCCATAGCACTGCTTGAGCCATTCCACATGGTCGGCCAGCACCGCATCGACTGCACCTAAATCAACGATATAAGTCAGGTTAACAATGAACATTCACACCATCATCGGGCATTGGAAATACACATAACAGGCGGTCTTTGCACAACCTGCCAACACATAATGTCAGGAACGGTGGGCAAAACCGAAGTGCCGGCCACAGCCCTTAATCAAGACCGGCCTTTAACGCTGGCCACACCGCTTGTTGCCGCGGTGTCGGCACTGTCTTCGAGTGTTTCGCCAAGGTCGCGCAGGGCCCGTTCAAACCGGCTGGCATGCTGGGTTTCAACCCGGGCCAGGGTTTCAAACCAGGCGGCAATGTCGTTCTGGCCTTCTTCGCGGGCCACACGGGCCATTTCAGGATAGGACGTTTCACCCTCATCGCGTTCGGCCATCAGGGCGGCACGCAGGTTTTTGCGGCTGGTGCCAATTGGCAAACCGGTTTGCGGATCACCGCACTGTTCCAAAAATTCCAGATGGCCAAAGGCATGGCCGGTTTCGGCCTCGGCCGCACTGCGAAACAAATCGGCAAGTTCGGTCATGCCTTCGATATCAGCCTGCTGGGCAAAATAAAGATAACGCCGGTTCCCCGTCGCTTCAGCCGCAAAGGCTGCCCGCAGGTTTTCCTCGGTACGTGTTCCCTTTAACGCCACTTGGGCCCCCTGTTTCTTGTTGGAATTGGCATCAGGGTCATATCAACAGGTCCTGACACTAAAAAGGACGGCACGCGAAACCCCGCATGGCCGTCCTTCTATTTGTGCCAATATCGATGCGCGTCAAGAACCAAAGGGGCGTTTGGCAACGCGCCGGTTCGTTTTCATCACCCTGTCACAGCAACGACCATAATCTGAAAGGCAAATGTCGCCTTTCTCACCAGGGTTGCTATACCGTCAGATAGGCTGCGGCTTTGCATCATGAATGGAAAACCGGTGATCGCATTGAGCATACCTTAGGCAGCGTGCCGTTCTTGCTGGCGGCGCAAACGGAAAACCAGATCAACCGATGCCAGTTCGGTGCCGCGCGGCATGTTGGGAATACGCGCCAGATGTACAGCATCGGCGGGAATATCGACCAGGCTGCCGTCATCTTCGCAATAAAAATGATAATGCGGGGCGACATTGGTATCGAAATAGGACCGACCGGAATCAACAATAATTTCGCGGATCAGGCCCGCATCGGTAAACTGGTGCAGGGTGTTATAAACCGTGGCCAGTGAAACCTTCACATGCTGTGCCATGGCTTCTGAATGCAGTTGCTCGGCGGTAACATGCCGGGGGCCGGTGTCAAACAGGAACCGGGCCAGTGCAAGGCGCTGGCGGGTCGGGCGCAGGCCGGCTTCTTTAAGACGGTTAAGCGCATGGGTGTAAGGCCGCTGGATGGTCATGATGGTGCCCCTTCGATAAAGTTTCGAACCGGCGGTTGAAAGACAACTGCCCGTTGATTTCGAGGCTATATTAGACGAACCTTAACGGCGTTTTCTTTGATTTTGATCAACTATAATCATTCTTGGGATCATTTGCGTCCATAGTGCAAAAAAATAAAGGGCCGGTCACCGACCAGCCCTTCAATTTTGCTATGCAACGCGGGGTTGACCCGTGCAAACCGGTTAATCACCGGTGGCAATACGGTCCACAAGCTGTTTGACCGTCGGGACAAAACCGTTGGCATAAAACGGATCTTCGCCAAATTTATAGGCATTATGACCGGCAAACATCAATTCATGTTCAACCGGGGAACCATGCGCAATATTTTGCAGGGTTTTCTGAATGCAGAAAGACCGGGGATCGGCGCGCTTGCCGGTAGTGCCTTCGCCTTGCTGCCAGTTTGAAAACTGGCAATGAGACAGACAGCCCATGCAATCGATCTGGTCTTTCTTGATCTCAAGCGCACTTTCCGGGGTGACAAAAACCATTGTCTCGTCCGGGGTCGGCATGCCTTCGCTGTAGCCTGCGGCAAGCCAGTTGCGCACCTTGTCAGCATCGTCTTCACGCACATAGATCGGACGACCGCGACGGCCCAGCGGAATCCCCACATGCAAATCGGCCTCGGCAGTCCGCGAATAGCGAACCTGGCGATCCGAGCGCTGATGCAGGTCTTCAAGAAATGTATTACGCACAGCCGAGCTGTAAAAGCCGGTCGGGCTGAATTTATGCAGCGACACTTCACCGTTCTGCAAGGTAACAAGCCGTTTTTTCCATTCTTCGGAAATCGGGCTTTCCTGGGTCAAAAGCGGACGCGTGCCATACTGAAAGGCCACCGGGGCCACTTCAGGATTGTCGATCCAGTCTTCATAATCGCGCAGATACCAGACCCCGCCTGCCATAATGATCGGAACATCATTCAGGCCGACAGAATTCATAAATTCCCGCAGCGCCCGCACACGCGGGAACGGATCTTCGGGGATCAACGGGTCTTCAGAATTTGACAAACCGTTATGACCACCGGCCAGCCACGGGTCTTCGTAAACCACGCCGCCCAGCCATTCGGGAACCTTTTTATAGGCCCGCAGCCACAGCGCGCGAAACGCCCGTGCAGACGACACGATCGGGTAATAATAAACCCCGAACGAAGCCGCAATCGTCGATATCCGGTACGGCATGCCTGCACCGCAGGTAACGCCATGCACCAGACCCTTTGTGCCCTCAAGCACACCGACAAGAATTTCTTCGGCACCCCCCATTTCCCACAGCACATTCATGTGCAAACGGCCTTCGCCGTTACGGGTTTCATGGGCAACCTGTGCCTGGGCGATACCGCCCGCAATACCATATGAAACCAGTTCGTGGTGGCGGTCACCACGGGTTTTGCCTTCATAGGTCATCGGCACCACATTGCCGTCCGCATCAAAAGTATCTGCGTTGACAGCGGAAAAAGTGCCGATACCACCGGCCGCAGCCCATGCGCCTGAGCTTTGACCTGTCGAAACAGAGATGCCTTTTCCACCTTCGATCAAAGGTAGAACCTCTTTTCCCGACATGACGAGCGGTTTAAGGGCTTTCAAATTCGTCTCTCCCATTCGGCTTTTCAGATGAGCGGGTCATCCGAATGCATGTGATGGAGGGGCGGCGGCCTGTTTTTTTTTCGCCGCCCGCTCTCACATACCTTTAATCAGGCTTCAGCAGCGTCAAGGTCCGCGCCGGTTTCCTGATCGACGCGCTTCATCGACAATTTGATCTTGCCGCGGTCATCGAAACCAATGACCTTGACCTTGACCTGATCGCCTTCCTTAACCACATCGGAAACCTGTTTGACACGTTCCTGTGCCAGTTCCGAAATGTGGACAAGGCCGTCACGCGCACCAAAGAAGTTCACGAATGCGCCGAAATCGACAGCCTTAACAACCTTACCATCATAGATATGGTTCAATTCAGGTTCTGCAACAATCGATTTGATCCAATCAACAGCCTGCTTGCCTTTTGCACCATCGGTATGTGCAACAGTGATCGAGCCATCGTCTTCGATATCAACCTTGGCGCCGGTTTCTTCGCAAATTTCACGAATAACCTTGCCGCCAGAACCGATAACGTCACGGATCTTGTCGCGCGGAATGCTGAACTGGGTGATGGTCGGGGCATTACCCGAAACTTCACCACGGGCTTCGGGCAGGGCTTTGGACATTTCGCCAAGAATATGCAAACGACCGTCACGGGCCTGGCCCAAAGCGATCTGCATGATTTCGGCGGTCACCGAAGTGATCTTGATGTCCATCTGCAAGGAAGTAATACCCACTTCGGTACCGGCAACCTTGAAGTCCATGTCACCAAGGTGATCTTCATCACCCATGATGTCAGACAGAACAGCAAAATCGTCGGCTTCCTTGATCAGGCCCATTGCGATACCTGCAACCGGACGCAACAGCGGAACACCACCATCCATCATCGCAAGCGAGGTCGCGCAAACAGTTGCCATCGAGGACGAACCATTTGATTCGGTTACTTCCGAAACGATACGCACGGTATAAGGAAACGCATCCTTGGCCGGCATCAACGGATGAATGGCGCGCCATGCCAGTTTACCATGGCCGATTTCACGACGTCCCGGCGAACCCATACGACCAGCTTCACCAACCGAGTAGGGCGGGAAGTTGTAATGCAGCATGAAGCCTTCACGATATTCACCGTCAAGGGCATCGACAATCTGTTCGTCCTGGCCGGTCCCAAGGGTGGCAACTGCCAGCGCCTGGGTTTCACCACGGGTAAACAAAGCCGAACCATGCGCACGCGGCAGAACCGAAACTTCACCCATGATCGGGCGAACATCAGAACCGGTACGACCATCGATACGCTTGCCGGTTTTAAGGATGGCACCGCGAACAATGTCTTTTTCCAGGTTTTTCAGGATCGTCGAAATTTTGCCTTTAAGGGCATCGGCGATTTCGTCATCAGCCAGCTTGGCAAGGATGTCTGCCTTGGCAGCCGAAACAGCCGCAGAACGGTCCTGTTTGACAACATGGCCATAAGCCGCGGTCAGGCTGTCGGTGCCCAGAGCGGCAATTTTTGCGACCAGCGCATCATAACCATCGGGCAAACCAGCGATATCACGCGGGTCTTTGGCAGCATCTTCAGCCAGATCAATGATCAGGTCGATCACGGACTGGAACTGCTCATGGCCAAATTTAACAGCGCCGAGCATGATTTCTTCCGAAAGCTCTGATGCTTCGGATTCAACCATCATCACGCCTTCGCGTGTACCGGCAACCACCAGGTCCAGGGCCGAGCCCTTAACGGTTTCAGTCGCCGGGTTCAGAACAAATTCGCCATCGTTGTAACCAACGCGTGCCGCACCGATCGGGCCCATGAACGGCAGGCCGGAAATGGTCAGCGCTGCCGAGGCACCAATCATGGCAACGACGTCAGGGTCGTGTTCCATGTCGTGCGACAGAACGGTACAAACGATCTGGGTTTCATTGCGGTACTGCGGATGAAACAGCGGGCGGATCGGACGGTCGATCAGGCGGGAAACCAGGGTTTCCTTTTCTGACGGACGGCCTTCACGCTTGAAAAAACCACCCGGAATTTTACCAGCGGCAAATGCCTTTTCCTGGTAATTCACGGTCAGCGGGAAAAAGTCGATATCCGGGCGCGGCGACTTGGCGCCGACAGCAGTACACAGAACCACGGTTTCACCATAGGTAACCATAACCGCGCCATCTGCCTGACGGGCAACCTTACCGGTTTCAAGAACCAGTTTGGCATCACCCCACTGCATTTCCTTACGGACGACATTAAACATATTACTTCCTTCCAAACCTACTTGCGGACCAAGCAATTGTTACACGAGATCCGAACACATTAATTATGAGGCTTTTAAGTCAAGCGTCATAATTAATGGGTCCGGACACACCGAGCGTGACCAGCCTTTCTGGACGTGCTCTCCCGTCTATCCCGATCCGCGGGACAATAAAAAACGACGGCGGAGGGTAAAACCGCTCCGCCGCACGTCAAAATCAGCGGCGAATACCGAGCGTAGCGATAATCGCTTCATAACGTTCAGTATTTTTGCGCTGCAAGTATTTCAGCAGCCGGCGACGCTGGCCAACCATCATCAAAAGACCACGACGGCTATGGAAGTCGTGCTTGTGCTCTTTCATGTGTTCGGTCAGGTTTTTGATCCGTTCGGTCAGAATAGCAACCTGGACCTCGGGGGAACCGGTATCGCCTTCTTTCTGGCCGAATTCTTTGATCAGGTCGGTTTTACGTTCAGCAGTAATCGACATCAGGCATCCTTTCGCCTTTAAAGATTAAATACACGCACCGGGCGGATCTCGCCGCCATGAATCTCGGCCAACGCAACAGCGCGGTCGTTCAACATGGCACAGACGATTCCGTCCTGGGCGACGGGAGTTCCGAGCTCGCTTCGCTTGGCAACAGCCAACAGCCCGACAGGCTGCCCGCTGGCAAGTCGTTGCGCCTCGACTTCGGTCAGGGCCAGCGCCGGGATGTCGTCCAGCGCGGTCTCGACCGGAAGCAGTTTTTCCATAACCGCCTCGGGGTCCATTTCGAGCAAAGTTTGCAACGGAATGGAATCACCTTCTGCAAAAGGCCCCGCCGACGTACGACGGAGCGCGGAAATGTGGCCGACAGAGCCAAGGCGCAACGCAATATCGCGCGCCAATGACCGCATATATGCTCCTTTGCCCGATATAACATCGAACACGGCATGGTCGCGGTCAGGCATGTCAACCAATCGAAGATCTTTTATCAAAATCGGACGGGCTTTTAACACCACGTCTTCATCGCGGCGGGCAAGATCATAGGCACGTTTGCCATTTACCTTGATCGCCGAAAATTTTGGCGGTACCTGCTGAATTTCACCGGTGAATTCACACAACACAGCCTCGATTTCCTCGCGGGTCGGGCGATGGTCCGAGGTGGCGTTAACGTCGCCCTCGGCATCATCTGTGGTGCGTGATTCCCCGAATTTCAGGGTAACACGATAACTTTTGCTGCCATCCATGACATAGGCGACTGTTTTGGTCGCTTCGCCAAATGCGATAGGCAGAACACCGGTCGCCAGCGGGTCCAAGGTCCCGCCGTGTCCGGCTTTGGCTGCATCAAGCAGACGACGCACCTGATTGACCACAGTAGAAGACGTGATCTCAAGAGGTTTGTCGACGGCAAGCCAGCCGCTTATGATTTTGCCGCGACGCCGACGCGCCATCAGTCGTCCTCTTTATCGTAATCGTCCGCGTCCGTATCAGACGATGCATCATCGTCATCATCGGGCGTCAGGTCTTGTGCGACATGCGGATCGCGCAACAAAGCGCCAATATTATCGGAGATATCAAAACTGGTATCTTCGAGAAACCGCAATACCGGGACGTATTTCACATGCACGCTATTGGCAACATGGCTGCGCAAAACACCCTTCTGACGTTTTAAGGCATCAAGGGTCGGTTTGGCATCACCCCCGCCAAGGGGTGTTACCGAAACCATCGCATTGCGCATATCCGGGCTTAAATCCACCTTGGTCACAGTGACCGGGCGGCGGGTCAGTTCCGGATCGTAAATGTCACCACGTTCAAGGGCGCGCGACAACGCCTGGCGGATTTCCTCCGCCACGCGTAACTGTCGCTGACTTGGTCCTTTGGCAGGTTGCTTCGGCATATCAGTTTCATCGCCTCCTTAAAGCTGGACGGCGATTTCCTCCTGCTCGAAGCACTCGATAACGTCGCCTGCGACAATGTCATTGTATTTCGCAAATGACATCCCGCATTCGTACCCTTCGCGCACATCCTTGACTTCGTCCTTGAAGCGACGGAGCGTCGAAAGTTCGCCGGTATGAATAACCACGTTGTCGCGCAACAACCGAACACCGGCACCGCGTTTGACGGTCCCTTCGGTGATCATGCAGCCTGCAATCTTGTTGCCCGAAATGGTAAAGACTTCGCGGATCTGGGCGTAACCCAGGAATTTTTCGCGAACTTCAGGTGACAGCATACCGCTGAGCATCGCCTTGGTGTCGTCGGCAACATCGTAAATGATCGAATAATAACGAATATCGACATTATCGCGACGGGCCTGGTCACGGGCTTGCTGGTTGGCACGCACGTTAAAGCCAATGATCAGCGCGTTCGACGCACGGGCCAATGTGACGTCGGATTCGTTAATCCCGCCAACACCGCTATGCAAGACGCGAACACTGACTTCGTCGTTGCCCAGTTTCTGCAAGGTGCCGATAAGTGCTTCGACCGACCCCTGCACGTCACCCTTGATAACGACCGGCAATTCCTTGCTGCCGCCATTGGTGGTGAACATGTTTTCAAGCGCCGATTTTTTCATCGCTGCCGCCTGCGTTTCGCGGATGCGACGCTGACGGAAATCAGAAACTTCACGGGCCTTGGCTTCAGTTTCGACAACAACAAAGTCATCACCGGCCGACGGAACACCGTTAAGGCCGTTAACCTCAACGGGCATACCTGGCAGGGCAGTCTGGATACGCACACCATGGTCATCGACCAGGGCACGAACACGACCCCATTCCGGACCGGTGACAAAGATATCACCGGTATTAAGCGTGCCGCGCTGTACCAGAACCGTTGCCACCGGGCCACGGCCCTTTTCCATCCGCGCTTCGACGACAACGCCGTCAGCAACACGGTTGGGGTTGGCTTTAAGGTCCAGAACTTCGGCCTGCAACAGGATGGCTTCTTCCAGATCGGTCAAACCGGTGCCGGCTTTGGCCGAAACCTCGATCGTCTGAACATCGCCGCCCATTTCTTCCACAACAACTTCATATTGCAGAAGGGCAGTTTTAACCTTGTTGGCATCCGCACCCGGCTTGTCCATTTTATTGATCGCAACGATCATGGGGACATTGGCAGCCTTGGCATGGTTGATCGCTTCGATCGTCTGCGGCATGACCGAGTCGTCAGCAGCAACCACCAGAACCACGATGTCGGTAACCTTGGCACCGCGTGAACGCATTTCGGTAAATGCAGCGTGGCCCGGAGTATCGATAAAGGTGATCTTGGAACCGTTTGCCATCGTCACCTGATAGGCACCGATATGCTGGGTAATACCACCGGCTTCACCACTGACAACGTCGGTTTTACGCAACGCATCAAGCAGCGACGTTTTACCATGGTCAACGTGGCCCATTACGGTCACGACTGGCGGACGCGAAATCAGCTGTTCATCGGTGTCATCGGCCACAACCAGGGCTTCTTCAACGTCAGCGTCAGAAACACGCTTCATCTTGTGACCGAATTCTTCAACCACCAGCTGGGCGGTATCAGGGTCAAGGCTCTGGTTAATGGTCGCCATAACGCCCATCGCCATCAATGATTTGATCACATCGGCAGCGCGTTCGGCCATCCGGTTTGCCAGGTCCTGAACGGTAATAACGTCCGGAACGACAACTTCACGAATGATCTTTTCTTTCGGCTTTTGCTGACCCTGGTTACGGGCCCGCGTTTTCGCCTGCTGGCGCTTGATCGATGCCATCGAACGGCGGCGGCCACCTTCATCACCGGTCATCGCGGTGTTGATCGACAACTTGCCACGACGGCGGCTGTTATCATCGGTTTTCGCACGCGCGCCACGGCCGGCCGCTTCGGCTTCTTCAGCCCGCTTGCGTGCAGCAGCTGAACGAACTTCTTCTTCGTCCAGTTCCTTGCGGCTTTTCGGCTTGGAAGCTGAGGGGGCCGAACGACGGCGCTCTTCAGGAACCAGCGGTTCAGCCGGGGCACCAGGCGTAATTTCCTCGACAGCTTTTTTACGGCCTTCGGGTTTCGGACGCGGCTGCAATTTCGCACGCGGTGCCTGGGCATCACGGGCGGGTTCGTCATCAGCGTTTTTGGCTTTGGATGCCGCGGCAGCAGGTGCCTCGGCCTTTTCCTTGGCCAAACGGGCCGCTTCTTCGGCTTCGGCTACCTTGCGTGCAGCTTCTTCCTCGATTTTACGCGCAGCATCCTTGCGTGCCTGTTCGGCAGCAGCAGCTTCTTCCTGCTTGCGACGTTCCTCGGAAGCTTTCAACGCAGCCATACGAACAGCACGTTCGCCCTGGGTCAGGTTACCCTGTTCCTCATGGGCGCGCGGGCGCTGCTGGGCAGGCTTCGGTTTGTGGCGCTGTGCCGGGGCCGGTTTTGAAGGGGCCGATGCCGGTTTTTTAGGGGCCGGTGCCGCCGGGGCCGCTGCTGCGGGTGCAGCAGCAGGTGCTGCCGGAGCGGCATTTTCGCCCTCGACAACATTATCCTTGTTCACTTCGCGGAAGCGGCCGGATTCGTTCTGTTCAAAAGTACGCTTCTTGCGCACCTCCACGGCCACAGATTTGGACCGTCCGTGCGAGAAGCTTTGACGCACCTGCCCAGCCTCGACCGTCTTGCGCAATTCAAGCTTCGATCGATTGAGGCTTAGGGGCTTCTTCTCCTGATCGCTGTCACTCATAATCCGTCCAACTTCCTCATTTCCTGCGGGATCGGTCGCCTGGCGGCCAATCCTGTTCTTCCGTACGGCGCTGCCTGCCTTCAGGCTGCGCGAAATCCTTCAAGCCGCTGTAGTGACCGGCTTAGGCGTTGCGCCAGACCACCTGGCGCAACTGCCGCATGTACTGCGTGATCACGGCCAAAAGCCGCGGCAATCTCGGCAGCATTAAGAACGGAAAAAACCGGAAGATCGGCGGCTTTTGCCGCGATCCGTGCTTTTCCGTCCGCAGCACCGTCACGTGCCGCCAAAATCAGTTCCGCTCCATCATCAATTTGGGCGCGAACTTTCTCAAACCCTGCAACAGCCTGTCCGGCACGACGCGCCAGCGACAGAAGATCGATGCATCTTTGTGACAGCATTGCTTCGATCCTGTCAGCCAGCGCCGGGTCTACCACTACTTTTTGTCGCGCCGCCCGGGCAAAGGCATTTTTTGCACAGGCGGTGTTTACCACATCCCGTGACGGGCACAACCATAATCCCCGTCCGGGTAAGCGTTCATCAAGATCGGGAACGACGCTGTTATCAGGGCCGATCACGAATCTTAAAAGGTCTTCTTTCTCCCGGACCTCGCCGGTGACAATGCACCGGCGTTCCGGAATTTCTCGTTCCTTGCCGCCTTTACGATGCGACATGGTCCCCTCCGATCAGCGTCAGGCGTCTTCGCCTTCGGCCCCGGCTTCGCCGGTTTCTTCTTCCAGGTCATCAAACCAACCCAGACGACGGCGGGCTTCCATGATCATATCGTTCGCCTGATCAAGGGTAATGGTTTCAGTCGGTCCGGCAAATTCAATCAGTTCGTCGCTGGCCAGATCGGCAAAATCTTCAAGATTTTTAACGCCATTCTCACCAAGCTGCACGGCAACTGCCAAGGAAATTCCCGGAAATTCAATCAGGTCATCAGCAACGCCAAGTTCACCCCGACGGGTCTGAAGACGTTCGGCTTCTTCTGCAAGATAGCCGCGCGCACGTCCCCGAAGTTCTTCGGCAAGCTCTTCTCCGAACCCTTCGATTTCTGCCAGTTCGGCCAAAGGCACGTAACCAACTTCCTCAATCGAGGTGAAACCTTCTGCGACAAGGAGATGGGCGATAACTTCATCGACATCAAGGGCCTTGATGAACATTTCTGCCCGCTTGCGTGATTCTTCCTGACGACGTTCGCTTTCGTCTTCCTCGGTCAGGATATCAATATCCCACCCGGTCAACTGCGATGCAAGCCGTACATTCTGACCACGACGGCCGATTGCGAGGCTTAGCTGGTCATCAGGAACAACCACTTCAATGCGATTCGATTCTTCATCAATCACAACCTTGGTCACCTCGGCCGGAGCCAAAGCATTCACAACAAAGGTTGCCGGGTCTTCAGACCACTGAATGATATCGATTTTTTCGCCCTGCAATTCAGCAACAACGGCCTGAACACGCGAACCGCGCATACCGACACAAGCGCCAACCGGATCAATCGAGCTGTCCGAAGACTGCACCGAAATTTTAGCACGCGAGCCAGGGTCACGCGCAACCGATTTAATTTCGATAATGTTGTCGTAAATTTCCGGCACTTCCTGGGCAAAAAGCTTTGCCATGAAGGTCGGATGGGTGCGTGACAGAAAAATCTGCGGGCCACGCTGTTCACGACGAACATCCAGAATCAGGGCACGAACACGGTCGCCCTGACGCATGGTTTCACGCGGGATCAGTTCTTCACGGCGCAAAATGGCTTCGGTCCGGCCCAGATCGACCAGAACATTACCAAATTCAACCCGTTTGACAGCCCCGTTGACCACTTCGCCCATACGGTCCTGATATTCGTTATACTGACGTTCACGTTCAGCATCACGAACCTTCTGGACAATAACCTGCTTTGCCGTTTGTGCGGCAATACGGCCAAAATCAATCGGCGGCAGCGGATCAATCAGAAATTCGCCAAGTTCGACATTCTCGTCACGAATACGAGCCTGTTCCAGTGACATCTGGGTAAAATCGTTTTCGATGTCATCAGTGACTTCAATAAAGCGCGCCAGCCGGATTTCGCCGGTTTTACGGTCGATATGAGCACGAATGTCATGTTCATGGCCATAACGAGAGCGACCAGCCTTTTGAATGGCCTGCTCCATCGCACCAAGAACCTCGTCACGATCAATGCCTTTTTCGCGGGCGACAGCGTCAGCGACCTGCAAAAGCTCCGGCCGCGGCATTCCCGAAGTTGCTTCCATATCCAACCTCTATTCTGCGTTGTCGTCAGACCGGCGCTGGCCGGTGACATGCGCGATCAATTCATCCGTCAGCACGAGTTTCGCCTTGGCGATATCGGCTAACGGCAACACTTCACGTTCGCCATCCACTATCAGGGCGACCGCATCGTCTTCGAGTCCATCCAGCTTTCCGCTGAAACGGCGGCGACCGGCAACAGCCACCACCAATTCGACCTTGGCGTCAAAACCGCGCCAAATCTCAAAATCCTTGCGTCGGGTCAGCGGCCGGTCAATGCCAGGCGAGCTGACTTCAAGATGATAAGCTCCGGAAATGGGGTCATCCACGTCAAGCAGCGCTGAAACAGTACGACTGATTTCAACACAGCTCTCAACGGTGATGCTGCCGTTTCCTTCGGGGCGATCCGCCATAATCTGCAGGATCTGGCTGTCTTTGCCCATCATGGACACACGTACCAGTTCAAACCCCAATGCCTCTATCGACGGCGCAATAATTTCTGCGATCCGCGACAAGAGCGGGTCTCTCAACTGCTGTCCGATCAGTTCAGCCATATAAGATGCCATACCCCAGAATGCACAAAAGAGCGGGCCGAGGCCCACTCTTTGTTACGTTTTACAAAAAGCTTGCGCGCTTTATAACGCCAGTTTCCCCAGAAATCAAGTGACGATCCTGTCTGTAAACCGCATTCAGCCAAGGGATAGGCCGCGCAAACCCCTTATGCCGCCACCTTGCGATCCATGATCAGAAGATTGTGAAAAAAGTCGAACGCATCATGTGCGCCTTGCCGAAGAACAATTTCGTCATCAGGATTTAACACAAGCCCATTGAGTTGCTGAACAAATTGCCGCCAATGCTTGCCACGACCGTCATCATGGGCCCCCAAATGGCGCGCGCCAAACCCGTCATCAAGGCCAAGTTTAACCGCCGCTTTTAATAAAAATGCCGCCCCAAGGTTTGATCCCTCGCAGACATAAAGCCAGCCCAGTCGTGCCGGACCACTATGCGGGGCTGCGATCGCCCCGGGATCGCGGGGCAAGGGCAGGCCAAGATCACCAAGATCGGCACAAACGCTGTCAAACCGGCTGCGGTCTGACAGGCCGGGGATCAGGGCGTTAAGGTCATCGGCATGGTAAAGCGGCTTCATCACCGCATGAAAGCAATATTGCAAGCCCAGAAACCGGCCATAATTGTCGCGATTGTCAAACGGCTTCATCGCCATGACCATATCGTCAATCTGCTGATGATCGTCGCGGGTGTTTGCTTTTATGCGTTCCAACCGGGTCGGTTGGTCCTGCGTTAAACGCGTGGCCGTATCCGTTGTCATGGTGAGCACCCTTTATCTGGTCCTGAAAATACTGTCGCGGCGGCACATTTCTGTGCCCCTTTGTTATCCATTACGAGCCAGCGGGCGAAATATCTGATCCGAAGTGCGAATTAATCTGCCCCCCCACAACGCCAGCTTTCCGTCGCCGTGTTATTCTTCGCGAAAGGCGCGGGCGAACTGGTCTAGCAACGGTTTGGCAAAATAGCTCAGCGCTGTGCGTTCGCCCGTGGCAATAAAGGTTTCCACCGGCATGCCGGGAATTAACGGGTGATCGCCCAGACGTGAAAGCTCGCCTTGCGTAATATGCATCCGCACCGGATAAAAACTTTCCCCCGTCACCTCGTCGCGCGACAAATCAGCCGCGACAAAATCTACCGTTCCCGCCAGTTCCGGGGTGGTGCGGCGGTTAAAGGCGGTAAAGCGCAACATCGCCTTTTGCCCGGGGTGGATCTGATCCACATCCTGCGGGCGGGTGCGCGCTTCAATCACCAGCGCATCCTGATCGGGCACAATCCCCATAATCTTTTCGCCCGCGCCAATCACACCACCTTCGCTATGCACCTGCATCTGATAAATGGTGCCATCATAGGGCGCACGAATATCGGTACGGCGCAACTGATCGACCAGCGCAATCTGTTTTTGTTTCAACTCGGCCAACTGGCTGTCGGTATCGGCAAGGTCGGTCAGCACGTCGGTCTGGCGGTCGCGTTCGAGCTGCAATATCGCCATTTGCGTTTCGGCAATTTGCATTTGCGCCGCGGCAATTTCGGCACTGAGTTCGCCGCGCTGGCCTTCAAGGCTGGCTTTTTCACGGCGCAATGCCGCCACACGGGTAATCGGCACCAGTTGCTTGGCAAACAGCATTTCCAGCCCGGTAAGCTCGTCTATAATATGGCGATGCTGTTCAACATTGGCGGTTTTTTGCGCTTCCAAACCGCCAATACGTTCATGCAACTGGCTGCGCTTTTGCTCCAGCTGCTGTTTTTCGCCCATCAGGCTGGTCTGGCGGGCGTTAAACAAACGGATTTGCGCATGAACCAGGGCGGCAATATCGGGTTGATCGGCCCGTGTCGCCAAAATTTGCGGCACAACGGGTGCAATCGCATCATCGCGTTCGGCAACCAGGCGCATTTCGGTCGCACTTAACGCGTCAATCTGGCTTTCAACAATGCCAAGGCTGGCACGCGCCTGTGTTGCATCAAGGCGCACCAGCATATCGCCCGCATGAACGCGGTCACCATCACGGACAAAAATTTTACCGACAATGCCGCCATCGGGATGCTGCACCACCTTGGCATTGCTTTCGACCACCATCTTGCCACTGGCTACCACCGCGCCCGACAAACTGGCAAAGCTCAGCCAGCCCGCCATACCGCCAAACAACACCAGAACCGTGACTGCGCCAAACACGATATGACGACGCAAGGAATTCAGCGCCAGGCTGCTACTATTATTAGTGTCGGCATCCCGGTCGGGGGCTGGCAAAACAGAATTTGCTGCCACCGCAATAGTTTGCAACGGGTTAATCATGCGCTTTCTCCGACCTGGCGCAGGGTTTTGCGCAAAATATCGTCCCGCGATCCCAGCGCAACCTGCTGCCCACCCTGAATAACCATCGCCCGGTTCACACAGGCAAGGATATTGGGCCGATGGGCGATCATAACCACAATCGCCCCGCGTTCACGCAGGCCGACAACGGCCTTTAACAACGCCTGCTCGCCATCAACATCAAGGCTGGCATTGGGCTCATCAAGAACCACCAAAAACGGATCATTAAACAGCGCCCGGGCCAAACCAATGCGCTGGCGCTGCCCGCCCGATAGCACCACCCCGCCGGGGCCAATTTGCGTATCATACCCGCCGGGCAGGGACTGGATCAGGTCGTGGACTCCGGCCTGCTTTGCCGCTGCAATCACTTTTTGCGCATCAGGCCTGGCATGAAGGCGGGCAATATTGCGCGCGACCGTATCATCAAAAAGTTCCACATCTTGCGGCAAATACCCCACATGCTGCCCCAGATCATCGCGCGACCAATGCGAAAGCTCGGCTCCGTCAAGGCGAATGCTGCCTTGCGCACAATGCCCAATACCAACCAGGGCACGGGCGAATGTCGATTTTCCCGACCCGCTGGGGCCAATCACCCCCAGGCCATCGCCCGCACGCAATTCAAGCTGGGCAATTTTTAACAAGGTGCGTCCCGATGCCGGTCTGCTCGCTGGCCGGTTGGGATGGCCCGCTGCCCGATGGGGCATGGTTTGCACCACCAGCGACTGCACCGTCAGGTTCTGGTGCGGGGCCGGCAGCACCAGCCGGGGCGAGGATGCAGATGATGCCCGCGACGAGGACGTGCCCGCACCATCTGCATCCAGCAACCGGCGCAAACGGGCATAGGCTTGGCGGGCGGCCACAAAACCGCGCCAGTTGCCAATCGCCTGTTCCACCGGCGACAGGGCGCGGGCGGTTAATATCGATGCCGCCACCATTGCTCCGGGCGAAACTTCCTGCAAAATCGCCAGATAGGCACCAAGGGCCAATACGCCAGACTGCATCGCCAGACGGATGACCTTGATATAGGCCGAAAAAGTCGATGTAACGTCGCCCGCCGTGGTGTTGGTTTGCAAATAACGATCATTGATCATGGCCCAGCGCCCGGCAAAGGCCGGGACCATGCCCATGGCGCGCAAAACCTCGGCATTGCGCCGCCCGGCATCAAGCAAGGCTGTGCGCCGCACCGCCTGCCCGTTCATGCGCGATACATGGCGGCGCGACAGCATTTCGCTGATCAATGTCAGAATCACCAAAACCAGCCCACCGGTGAATGCCAGCATCCCCAGCCACGGATGGAGCAAAAACACGATGCCCAAAAACAACGGCATCCACGGCAAATCACATATTGCTACCGGCCCGGCACTGCCCAGAAACTGGCGGATCTGGTCGAGATCATTGATAGGGCGGGCATCGGACCCGGGTTGATCAAGCGGCAGCGACACCGCACTGCGCAGCACCACCGGCCCGGTTTGTTCATCCACCCGCCAGCCCATGCGCACCAGCATCCGGGCGCGCAGGGCATCGACCGTACCCAAAAACAGATAAAGCCCCAGCACCAGCCCGGTAAGTGCCAGCAATGTCGGCACACTGCGGCTGGCCAAAACCCGGTCATAAACCTGAAGCATAAAAAGCGGCCCGGTCAGCATCAGGATGTTGGACACACCACTTAAGGCGGCAACAATGCCAAACACCTTGCGCAACGATGCCATAACACCGCGAAGCGAGGTGGGGGACGCTGAGGACGGGGAGGGCGATGAATTGGATGAATACGCAGAAGCACTGGCACGCCACAGCATGACTATTGGTTATCCGCTGGTTTATCGCTAGAATAAGGTGGGTGCCGCATTGTGTGAGAATGCTGCGGCACCCGGAATAAGACCATGCGCCCGTTCCGCGATTAGCCCTCTTGGAACGGGCCGTCTTTTGCCTTAGACAAAATCGTTCTGGTCAATGTCGGCAAAATCAACGCCGGTCAGGGTCACGGTACCATTGGCATGCGTGATCAGGGCATTGCCTGCACCATCATCGGCGATGGTGACATCGTTATAATCAAGATCCAGCAAGTCGCTGCCATCCTGGAAATCACTGACAGTATCGTCACCAAAGCTGGCGCTGGCATCAAATTCAAACACGTCCGCACCGCCATTGCCGGTCAAAACGTCGTCGCCAGCCCAGCCCCCAATCACGTCCGCCCCGGCACTGCCGTTAATGGCAACGCCCTGAGCATCAAAAGTACTTTCCAGAGTTGACACATCACCCGTGCGCAATTCAGCAAGGACAGAGTTGGTGTCGGCATCGCCAAGATTCAGGCCGGAAATATCAACCGACGAATCGGTGAATTCAGCAAGCCCTGAACCAGAGTCGAAACCCAGCGTGCTACCAAAGGAAACATCATCAAGATTGCCACCAACGGTATGGTCGGACATATCATATTCGAACATGCCGGTTCCGGTTGTTGCCAGAAATGCACCGGTATAGGAACTGCCGGTATCCTGATCTTCAAGCCAGAACTGATTTCCCATTTCTGTCGGTGACGTACCGCCCAGGAACGCCCCGTAATTACCACTTCCACTTGAGAAGTTGCTGTCAAAATCTTCAAGAAAACCATGAAGATCAACACCATTGCCGGAACTGTCTGCGGTTAAGTCAATCGTGATCGTCATTGTACAATTCTCCATTTGCATTTTTGCCCCAACCAACGAGGCAATAATCGATAATGACTATTAATATCACTATGAGTCAAATAAAAAATTATATTAAAATCAGATACTTAACAATCAATAGCATGCAGGGCCGGGATTTCTCCCAGCCTGATACAAGACCTGACAATGACGATTTTAAATTAGAAATTACCGCTTAAAGTCATGATCGCTGTCCGCCCCGGCGCCAAAGTAAGGCCCCCAAGCGCGTCGACATATGCTTCATCCGTCACGTTATTAACTGCAAATCTGAATTTGAGATTCCGATTAAGCTCGTACGAACTGTACAGATCGTATGTGCGATAGCGGAGGATACTTTGTGCGTCATCACCCGAAGTTCCTGTAATATTGTCTTCCGGATATACAAATGTCGCCCGTACGCCCAGTATCAGATCCTGATCAAACAGACGTACACCGCTATCGAGCGTATATTTTCGTTTGGGCAATGTATAAACGGTCATTAACCCGCCTGCCTTACCCCAGCTAGCAGGTAACCCATTTCCATTAGTCGGAGAAGACGGCAAAGCGACCAAAGGATGAATAACAGGATCGTAATTTCCTTCGAGGTCAGTATCGGTGAATGACATTGCCCCGGAAATGTAGAATTTCTCGGCGTCATATCCCAATTCCAGTTCAGTGCCGGAAATGTAAACCGGATCCTCCAAATTCACATAAGACTCCGCCTGTGCTGCAAGCGTCCAACCCAAAATCGGTGGGCCAAAAGATTGGGGTGTCGGCTGCGCAACAGCTGCCGAGACAATATAATTGTCAATTTTTGTCCGATAATGAGAGAGCTTTGCCCGGAATCCATCGTTCTTTGTCAACACATCATCAAATTTCAAATTGACGCCGAACTCGGTCGTGAACGATTCCTCAGGTTCAAGATCAGGATTTGCATAAAATGGAACGGGTACGCCAGCAACATGCCGCCCCTTGACCATGCCCTCCATAATTGTCGGAGGCCGAAAAGCCTGACGATAGGCACCAAAAAACTGAATTCCATTGAGAGGTGACAGCCCCAGACTTACAGAAGGGGAAATCTTATGTCCGGAAAGGTCAATGTCGAGCGGCGTCCCCCCGTCTTCGCACTTATTGGCCGCGTTATATTGTTCGCACCAATAGGAATCGCCGTCGAGCTGGAAACGGTCATATCTTATCCCTCCTTTAAACTGGACCAAATCACCCCAATCAAACGTTCCATCTAAAAAAGCCCCTTGAACGTCGCGTTGGCCACTTGGCGTCGACCCTTCAAGTTCAAACCCTTCCCCATTACCTCCAAGGCCCAGCGTTTCCGACCGGGTTTTGGTTTTGTCCTGGAAAGTTTCAACCCCGTAATCAAGGCTGAAGATACTGTCCTGTGTCATCAGTTCATCAAGATAAAATGAACTTTTATTAGCCGCATCAAATCCATAGGTATCTATCTTGTATTTAGTATTAAACGCATCAGTCGTAACACTGCCACTAGACGAGTAACGTGCGGGCCGAAATTGTTTATTCTCGGTCTGCGTCCACCAAAGACCGGTTTTCAAATCAATCAGGTCTGTATCCGGGTTCCAGGAATGTTTTGCCGTTACCGTATGAGAAGTCGCTTCATCAAAGTCGTTGTACTGGGCGTCTTCGCCAGTCGCTTTGCCAAACTTTGTCGTAAAGCCGACATAACCAAGATTTAATTCCTGATCTTCTGACAGGGCGAGATTTGCTTTCAACAGGCCGGAGGATTGCCGTTGACCTGTATATTGCTGATTTTGGCCATTCGCTTCAACGAGGTCGTCCGAATTATCGATATACAATCCCGGATTATTCTTTCCGCCCTTATATTCGCCAACCAGCTTTCGACTAAAGGCCGCTGCAACATCCAATTTCGGCGAGATCCTGGCAGCAATGGCTGCATCACCAGCAAAACTATATGCGTTGGTCCCACGCGACAAATTGACTTTCCCGCCGACATTTTCGTCTGCATCAAGGATATCGTCAGTATTCAGGGTCCGCATGGTTACAATCCCCCCGGATGTTCCGGCTCCGCCAACGCCAGACATGTCGCTTTTTTCAACAGTAACATCCGCAAGTAATGCGGTATCAACATACATTCTGTTGACGACACCGTGACCTGACTGACTGAAGTTCTGGCGCGCGCCATCAATGTTCATATTAACCCGCCCCTGATCTTGCTGCCCGCGCACGTTTACAGACAATCCCGGCTGCTGCCTATTACCCGCAACATCAACACCTGTTATCGAGTTAAAAATATCCGATGCATCCCGACCCGGCGTTTTGCGCATATTTTCCTGGCTGATGACCGAGACCGAACCCGGCGTCTCATAAACCCAGTCGGGATTGCCCTCATATCCAATATTGTCGCTCGCTCGGGAAATGATCGTGATGGGGGCGGTTGTAACGTTACTTGAAGACGGATCGGTTCTTGCAGCAACAATGGAAACGGTTTTACCATCAAGGGGCTGCCAGCTCAGATCACTTCCGGCAAGCATCAGATCAAGCGCGCCAGTTGCCGTCATTTCACCTTTAACAGCAGCGATGACATGACTGGCAGGCAAAGTGCCATCCACCACCACATCAATCCCGGAAATCTGCGAATATTTGACCAGTGCTGATGCCAGCTTTTCTGCCGGAATATCAAAATAGTAAGTTCGGCCTAAATCTGCACTTTGTGCCAGTTCAACCGCTGTGGCTGTCATGCCGTCACCGCGCGACCCCGCCAGCACAGGTGCTGGCACCATGGCCAGCAAACATCCCGATAAAGCCGTTGCCACAATCGCGGTTGAAGAAAACTGTTTTTTCCGGCGCACGCTCTTTACCCCGGGTAAAGACAGCACGGCTCCGGCCCCCACAAAATCCATTCTCATTGTCTCCCAAGCACATCATGCAAATGCATCGCATTATCGCGATCTACTCAGTAAGACGGGTCAGTACGAGGAATATCCGACGGGATTATCATTTTTTGCGAATAATTTTTATTATCATCAAAAATATCGGGCCAGAACCTTCATTCGCACGGCTTTGCCGATCCATCAGGCGTCACGCAAAATGGTCAGATAATCGCCAATCTGATCGACCTCGATCGACAACACTTTACCCACCAGCGGTAAAACATCGGATGTACGATTTAGGTTAACCACCAGCGTCACGGGCCGCTGTTTTAGGGCATCACCCAAAACAATAATCCGTCCCGGATGCCAGCGTTGCAGCACATTTGCGACTTTTTCCAGCGGGTCGCCGACAAAAACCAGCCGACCTTTTCGCCAAGCCAGCCGCATTGCCAGATCGACCTCGTAAGGTGTGCCCAACACGCCATTGTCACAGGAAATGCCATTACCGCCGGTAACATTGCGGGTGCTTTGGTCCGTTTCAACATCAACGGAACCGGTTTGCGTAATGATTTCGCTTTGCCCGTCATAACAGGTGACATCAAACTGTGCCGCGGCAACCGGGCGCACAATGCCACTGGCTGTGCTGACGAAAAAATCACGCCTGCGCCCATCATGCGCAAAAAACACTTCGCCTTCATGCAATGCGACCCCGCTCGCCCCCCTGTCATCCGTCACAAGGGACAATGACGACTGGCTTGCCAGTTCGGCCTGCACGCCGTCCATTACTGTAATTTTGCGCCGCGTACCTTTGACAGTGCGAAAATCGGCAAAGGGATGATGGGGCAAAACATCGCCATACCAGCCCGCAGCCCCGACAAGCACAGCCGCCAACCCGGCACCGAGAAAAGCCCGTCGCCCTGTCTTGTTATGTGCGCCCAAATTCTGATGGGCCAAATTCAGGCTGGAAGTCCCGGTCCACAGATGCTCTATCTCCAGAAAGGCGCGATGATGTGCCGGGTCAGACGCGATCCAGCAGGCGAAATTCTCGCGGTCATGTTCGGACTCGGTCCCATCAAGCAACAGCGCGAACCAGTAAATCGCCTGTTCCAATGCACTGCTTCCATGTTGATTTTTCGCGATGACGTCGCTTGAATCCATGATCTGGCTGTTCCGCTTTGCAAAATAAAAGCCGCCGCAATATGCGCATGCGCGCAAATACACCGGGTCACTTTTATATGACGAACCGGCATGTCTGATATCTGATCAAAAAATCAGTTTTTTTCGCCCATGTCGGTTGCTTCCTTAACCAGGGTTAAGGCACGCACCATGCGGCTAAAGGCGGTTTGCGGCGGAATCCCCAGTTTTTCGCCAATCTCGACATAAGTTTGCCCCTCCAGCCGGGCGAGGATGAAAACATCACGCAAGGGGGCGGGCAAGGCGTTCAGGGCATTTTGCAATTGGCGCAATTCCTGGCGCGACCACACAATCTGGTCGGGCAGGGGGGCATCACTGGCCACAAATTCCAGGCTTTTTTCCGAATCCGGGACAAACCTTAAAATCCGTTCGCGACGGAAATGGTCAATTACCAGATTTTGCGCCGTGCGATACAAATAAGCCTGCGCATATTTGACATCGGGCAATGAAGGCGTGGTGACAACACGCAGGAACGTATCCTGGACAATGTCATCTGCTGTGTACCAGGCCAGCTTGCGTTTCTGCACAAAATGCCGCAAGCGCACCTGATATTGCCGGAACAGTTGATTGATATCCCAATGGGTCACGAGCCTGACCTTTGAAACGAACCCGCGTTCAGGCGTTCCGGCTTTATAATCCGGAACAACGCGGTAATGTCATATCAGCGATCCAAAACAGATATCGCATATGAAACTCATTCTCAATAAAAACTTGGCCCTACCGGCACGGTAATGTTGTTTTCCCACAAAAGACCGCGCTGGTTTCGCAGGGCTCACAATGCCCGGCGATGGTCAGGCACCAAAACCGGACGTATCCCACATTCTCAAAACCAAAAGCCCCTTGCGTGTCACAAAGGGCTTGGGGGACGGCGTGATATAAACCGGACTGGAACGGTAACGGTGGGGTCGTTAAGCGTCAGGGACTGAGCGATTTTTACGGCAAAAGCGCAAATAATTGCATTTTTTGCCCTGACGCAGCGCCTTTTGCTCGTAACGGGTTTTAACCCAGTCTTGCGGCGGGATACGCCAGTCATCGGGGCTTTCGGCCAGCCATTCAAAATCGGGGTGATTATGCAAATGCTGCAGCGTCCAGGAAATATATTGCATATCATCGCTGGCAACCCGAAATTCACCGCCATCTTTTAACAACCGCGCCAGCAAGGCGAGGTTTTTCGGCCCGACAAACCGGCGTTCGGCATGGCGCTTTTTCGGCCACGGATCAGGAAACAGCAAAAACACCCGGTCAAAACAGGCATCGCGCAATTTATACAAAAGCGGGCGCGAATCATCGGGTACCACGCGCACATTTTGCAATTGCCGGTTGCCAATATGGCGGATCAGGCTGCCGACACCATCCATATAAGGTTCACAGCCAATAATACCAACATCGGGGTTGGCTTCCGCCTGGCCTGCCAGATGTTCACCGCCGCCAAAACCGATTTCCAGCCACAGCTGAGATCGATCCGGGGCAAAGTATGACTGCGGGTCAACACCTGCCTGCTCGGGATATTCGATTGCCAGTTTGGGCAACAAATCATCCATCAGCGTCTGGCGCGATGCCTTCGGCGGGCGGCTGCCACGGCGGCCATAAAAATTCGGGCGGTCTGGTGTCGGGATCGGTCTGTTGCTACGCATGACTTATCTGGCAATTAAAAATGCAAAACGGGCGGCCCTGCTAGGCCGCCCGCCTCATAACATGTCTGATGGTTTTGGCAAATCACCTAATCAGGCCGCTTTGGCAATATTAAGCACCAAAAGCAGATTTGAGTTCGCCCACCAGATCGGTCTTTTCCCACGAGAAGAACCCGCCTTCTTCCGGCTGGCGGCCAAAATGACCATAAGCCGAGGTTGGCGTGTAAATCGGCGCACACAGATTAAGGTGTTCACGAATGCCACGCGGGCTCAGATCCATCAGTTCGCGCAGAACCCTGGCCAGTTTCACTTCGTCAACGTCACCGGTTTCATGCGTGTTAACATATAATGATAACGGCTTTGAAACACCAATCGCATAGGCAACCTGCAAGGTGCATTTGCTGGCAAGGCCCGCTGCAACAACGTTTTTCGCCAAATAGCGCGCGGCATATGCTGCCGAACGGTCAACCTTCGTCGGGTCTTTGCCCGAAAAAGCACCGCCGCCATGCGGGGCCGCCCCGCCATACGTATCAACAATGATCTTGCGCCCGGTTACACCGGCATCGCCATCCGGCCCGCCAATGACAAAACGGCCCGTCGGGTTGATGTAGATTTCATCTTCCGGCGGCAACCAGCCCTCGGGCAAGGCTTGCGCGATATAGGGCAATACGGCAGCCCGGACATCATCCTGGCTATAGCCATCATGATGCTGGGTTGACACCACAACCGATGTTGCGCCAACCGGCTTGCCATCGACATAGCGCAAGGTAACCTGGCTTTTGGCGTCGGGGCCAAAAACGGCTGATTTGCCAGAATGACGATCTTCGGCCATGTGGCGCAAAATCCGGTGCGAAAACTGGATCGGGGCGGGCATCAGTTCGTCGGTTTCATCACAGGCATAACCGAACATAATGCCCTGGTCGCCAGCGCCAAGGTCTTTATTGTCCCTGGAATCAACACCCTGGGCAATATCAACCGACTGTTCGTGAACGTGACACGAGATTTCAGCGGTTTTCCAGCTAAAGCCTTCCTGATCATAACCAATGGCGCGAATGGCTTCGCGTGCGGCGTCAATCATGGTTTGGTCATTGGCAACACTGGACGGACCACGAACTTCGCCAGCAAGGACCACGCGGTTGGTGGTTGCCAGCGTTTCCACCGCCACGCGGGCATCAGGGTCGGCCGCCAGAAAGGCATCAACGATCGAGTCGGAAATACGATCACAAACCTTGTCAGGATGACCTTCCGACACGGATTCGCTCGTAAACAGATATTCTTTATGAGACATATAAAACCTTCTCCGGTGAAAAGGGAGTTTCCAAAAACTGGACCGGAGGGCCGTGATACGAACGTATCGATCAGCGCCCACTTAGCCTTTTTTTACGTGGTGGCAAGCGGTCCAAATCCGTCCACGTCATCAACATGTCATATCCCATCACAGGAAATCACCCAAGCATTTTACGTCCAAAGGGTCAGAAAAATATCAAACAACGATCATTTCCAAAACCGGAAGTAAGTCGTTTATGCCCAAGGCGCAATGGCTTGCATAAAAAAACGCATCCGGAAAATTGCCCGAATGCGTTTAAAGATCGTGTCAGTTCCAACGTCGCCAGACGTAGTTACGTCACTTTGCCGGGTCTTTGCTGCCGCTCTCATCAGGAGCCACAACGATACCCATGGCTTTAACCAGCTCGAAAACACGTTTGCGCTGAACCGGATCAGTAATGCGATAATAGGCACGCACCAGTTCCAGGGTTTCGCGACGGTTCATCGGATCGTTATCAAACGGATCCGGGCTTTCCGACATTTCGCGACGCTCGTGAACCGATTTCGTTGAAATCGCATCCGGCATATCGTCAAAAAAGAACGAAACCGGCACTTCAAGCACACGCGACAAATCATACAGGCGCGATGCACCCACACGGTTGGCACCACGTTCGTATTTTTGTACCTGCTGAAAGGTCAGGCCAATGGCCTCACCCAGTTTTTCCTGGCTCATACCCAGCAAAGTCCGGCGCAAACGCACCCGGGCCCCAACATGAATATCCACAGGGTTCGGTTTTCCGGTGGCCGTGCGGCCACGGCCACGACCGCGGGTATTCTTTACAACCATCACACTGTCATCCTTCGGCGACATCGTCTTGTCCTTCTTAAACTCCGACCTGCCGCCCTATTCTTATGGGGGACACTTTTGGGGCGGTCCGGTAAACTATTTTTCCGTTCCGAGGGATTTGCGAAACCGCTGATATCCCAATACGAGAACGAACACTAGCAACACAATACCGTAAAATGGTATATCGCGCCACAAATAATATACCGTAGTATGGTTTTTACCATCCAAAAGGGGAGTTATGAGAATTCCCTGTTTGGTTAGGGGGAGTATAGCCTGTTTACGGCCATAGGAATCAAAAACAGCCGATACGCCAGTATAGGCCGCCCGAACCAGCGGAACACCTTCTTCAACCGCACGGTAACGGGCCGCAGCCAAATGCTGATAAGGCCCCGCACTATGTCCAAACCAGCCATCATTGGTTACATTTAACAACCAGGACGGGCGGTCATTGTCGTCGGTCACAGCACCGGGGAAAATAATTTCATAACATACTAACGGCGAAAACGACGGGATATTCTTTACATGCAAGGTTGCTGCCCCGTGTCCCGACGAAAAGTCGGTGCGACCGGCTGTCAGCTTGGGAAACGGCAGGATCGCGCGAAAAGGAACATATTCCCCGAACGGCACCAGGTGGAACTTGTCGAAGGTTGCAACAATACGGCCCTGGTCATTAATGACCTGCACCGAATTCCAGACCTGAAATTCGTCACTGTCACGCGGAAAGGTCCGTGGCGCGCCGGTAATCAAAATATCGCCCGGCCCCAGTATGTCGGCCATCATCGCCCGACGACCGGGATCGGTTTCAACAAAAAATGTCGCCGCTGTTTCCGGCCAGATCACGATGCGTTTGCGCCCGAGCGGCAGATCAGCCGGACGCCGCGACATCGAAAGCAATTTTCGAAAATGCTGGTCTTGCAGGGATTTTTCCCATTTTTCCGACTGGGGAATATTGGGTTGCACAATTTGCAAAATCGGTGCGTCCGCCGGGGCATCGGCAAGGGTTACATCGGCCGCCGGCAAGCCGGCCAAATGCCACGCGCCGCCGCCCCACAAACCTGCCGCAATCAAAACCCCGCACACGGCTAGAACCTTGCCCGGGCGTCCGGCAATCCACAGGGCAGGCAGGGTCGCAAACAGCGCCGTAACCGCACTTAATCCGTACACCCCGATCACCGATGCCAGTTGCATCGGGGCGGGGTCAATCGCCCAGACATGGCCAAGCAAATTCCACGGAAAACCGGTCAGCACATGACCACGGGCAAACTCGGCAATCGCCCAGAAGGACGCCAGCAAAAAGGCCCGTGCTATCCGCCCGTGACCCAATTGCCAACTGGCCCATACCGCAATCATCGGAAAAAGCGCCAGCCCGCCCGCCAGCCCCAACAGGGCAAAGGGGATCATCCAGCCATAAATCTCGGGCTGAACCAGAAACGCATGCGCGATCCAGTAAAACCCGACGGCAAAATGCCCGGTACCAAACCACCAGCCCGCCGCAAGCGCGCTTTTGCGGGTTTTAACCCCGTCAAGCGACCATAACAGAACCGCAAAGCCCAATGGCAACGCAGGAATTAAAAAGAAAGGCGGCAAAGCCAAAACTGCTGCCGCCCCCGCGAAAAGCCACGTCAAACGCCGTGGCCAGCCATCCATGCCAGCCAGACGTTTGGCCAAGCGATCAATCATTTTGGGATTTCCTGCGAAATTTCCCCTCCCGGCTGGGAAGGATCGGGACGGTGCAAGTGAATGCGTACCCGGCGCACCCGGCGCGGATCGGCATCAAGCACTTCAAACTGCAAGCCTAACGGATGTTCAATCAATTCGCCGCGCGCCGGAACCCGCCCGGCCAGCGAAAACACCAACCCGCCCAGCGTATCAATATCCTCGTCTTCTTCATCATCTAGCAGGCCAAAGCCCAGCTTTTCCTCAAGATCCTCGACTTCATAGCGCGCATCGGCCACAAAACAGCCATCCGAAAGCCGGATCAGTTTCGGCGTCTGGTCAATGTCATGTTCATCATCAATCTCGCCGACAATTTCCTCGACCAGATCCTCGATGGTGATCAAACCGTCAATGCCGCCAAATTCATCGACCACCAGCGCCATATGCGTGCGCGACAGCCGCATTTCCGACAGCAGGTCCAAAACACGGATCGCCGGGGAAACAAACAGAACCCGACGCAAAAGCGCACTAAGCCGATATTCCCGCCCCGCCGCATGGCACGCCAGCACATCCTTGATATGGACCATACCGGCAATATCATCGAGCGTATCGCCATAAACCGGCAAACGTGAATGCGCCTTGGTCACCATTTCGGTCACCAGGTCGGGCAAGGTGATTTTTTTTGGCACCGCCACAATATCGGCCCGCGGGATCATAACGTCCTCGGCGGTCATATCGCGCAGCGCGATGATGTTTTCAAACAGGGAACGTTCATGCAGCGAAACCGGTTCGTCGTCTTCTTCGGTTCGCTCCGCCAGTTCTTCAAGGGTATCGCTTAGCGACGCTTCGCCGTTGCGAGACCGCGTCTTGCGCAATCCCATGGCAGAGGCGACATTTCCCCAAAACGAGGCACCATCTGCTTCTTCCTGCAACTCCCCGCCAAAGCGGGGCGTGATACTGTCCTTATCTTCGTCACGTTCACTTATGTCGTTCATTGTCCTGTTTCGACATCCTGATCTTCGATTGGGGCATAGGGATCATCTATTCCCATCCCGGCAAGAATATGGCGCTCCAATTGCTCCATATGTTCGGCTTCATCATCAACCATATGATCATAACCGACAAGATGAAGTGTGCCATGTGCCGATAAATGTATCAGATGATGCAAAAGCGGCTTGTTTTGCTCGGCCGCTTCGCGCTGGCAAGTTTCCCGGGCAATTAAAATATCCCCCAGCATTAACGGCATATCGGGGGCCATATCAAATTCGCTGGCCCCGTCATCACTTTCAAGGGCGGCAAAGGACAACACATTGGTCGGCGCATCCTTGCCGCGATAATCGCGGTTTAGCACACGCACACTGGCATCGTCGGTCAGGGTAACGCTGATTTCAATCATCATCACCTGATCCAGCAACGATTTTTCGTCGTCCTCGTCCCACAGCGCACCGTCATGGGCGGCGGCGACCAATGCGGCTTCTACGGCACCACGAATGGCGATGGCCTCGTCATCGGACCAGTCGCCCGCCTCGATGGCAACATCGAGATCAAGCTGTGCTGTCATCACCGGCCTTTTCGCGCACTTCGCGGTCACCATGTCCCTGACGATAACTTTTACCAATGCGTTCGCGCAGGGCATCGGCCTCGTCATAGGCCTGCACAATGCGGGTCACCATGGCATGGCGCACCACATCGCGCTGGTCAAACTTCACCCGGCCAACCCCTTCAACCGTATCAAGCGTTTCCATCGCATCGCGCAAACCCGATTTCACCCCGGAGGGCAAATCGATCTGGGTAATATCGCCCGTTACCACCATGCGTGATCCTTCGCCCAGCCGGGTCAGGAACATTTTCATCTGCATCGGGGTGGTATTTTGGGCCTCATCAAGAATAACAAAGGCATGCGACAAGGTCCGCCCGCGCATAAACGCCAGCGGGGCGACTTCAATTTCACCGCGTTCCATGCGCTTGATCACAACATCCCCTGGCAGGGTGTCGTGCAACGCATCATAAAGCGGGCGCAAATAGGGATCGACCTTGTCTTTCAAATCACCTGGCAAAAAGCCCAGATGTTCACCGGCTTCAACCGCCGGGCGCGACAGAACAATACGGTCGACCTGGCCCTGGGTCAGCATCTGTACCGCCATCGCCACCGCAAGATAGGTCTTGCCTGTGCCCGCCGGGCCAATGCCAAACACCAGTTCATGTTCCAGCATGGCTTTCACATAATCTTTCTGGCGTTTGGATCGCGGCGAAATGCGACGTTTTTTGGTCTGAATCACCAGTTCCGAGCCGCCAAACATATTGGCTGTCGGGGCGGCAGGATCATCCCACGGGTTGCCTTCATCGGGTTCGGACAGCCGAATGGCAGCATCGACCGTTTCAACATCAACCCGGTCAATTTCGTGATCGCGCAAACGGGCATAAAGCTGCGATAAAACCGTTTTCGCCTGGCTGACCTTTTGCGGCGCACCGCGCACAACAACAATCGATCCCCGGCTGGAAATTTCGGTACCGGTCCCTTCGGCAAGACGCACCAGATTTTGCGCCTGTGGCCCGTAAAGCAGCTGGGACAGGGCGTTATCGCCAAATTCTATCTGATCAGTATCAAGCGGAGTCTGTTTTTGTTTCTTGATCGGGCTCTTGGCCTTTTCAGTGGTAGCACTCACGCAACATTCCTTTCCGAACTGCCATCTTCTACCAGTTCCCCCGCCAGGGAGAACGGCTTGGCAGCTGTAATTTTCAAACGCACGACACGGCCCAGATCGGCCTTCGTCAGGCCGTCCACATGAACCGGCTGCATATAGGGGCTGCGCCCCACAATCTGGCCTTCAAACTTGCCAATCCGGTCCAGCAGCACATCCATTTCGCGGCCAACGCAGCTTTGGTTAAAGGCCAGCTGCTGTTCAGCCAGCAGGTCCTGCAACCGGGCCAGACGGTCCGCCTTGACCTCCTCGGGTACCTGCAATTCCATGGCTGACGCCGGTGTGCCGGGACGGGGGCTGTATTTAAAGCTGAAAGTCTGGATGAAGCCGACCTGGCGCACCAGATCCAGCGTATCTTCGAAATCCTTTTCCGACTCGCCGGGAAACCCGACAATAAAGTCGGACGACAACGCCAGATCGGGCTGGGCTTCGCGGAAGCGTTTGACAATGTCGAAATAGGTTTCGCGGTCGTGCTTGCGGTTCATGGCCTGCAAAATACGGTTCGATCCTGACTGAACCGGCAAGTGCAAAAACGGCATCACCTTGGGCAAATCGCGATGGGCAAAAATCAGGTCGTCATCCACATCGCGCGGATGCGATGTAATATAACGAATGCGTTCCAGCCCGTCGATCTCGGACAATTCGCGCAGCAAGCGCCCTAATGTCCATTCATCACCGTCCGGTCCGGCACCGTGATAGGCATTCACATTTTGCCCCAGCAAGGTAATTTCACACGTACCATGCGCCACAATCTGGCGGGTTTCGGTGATAATATCCATGCCCGGGCGCGAATATTCCGCGCCGCGGGTATAGGGCACCACACAGAAGGTGCAAAATTTGTCACAGCCTTCCTGAATGGCGATAAAGGCCGAATATCCGCGCTTGGAAACCTGGGCGGGCAAATGGTCGAATTTTTCCTCGACCGGGAAATCGGTATCAATGATCCGGTCATTGCCAATGGCACGGTTGGCACGCGCCACCATTTCGGGCAGGCGATGATAGGTTTGCGGCCCGAAAACCATATCGACAATCGGTTCACGACGCATCAGTTCGGCACCCTCGGCCTGGGCAACACACCCGGCGACGGCGACGATCATCTTATCGATCCCGTTGGCTTCCTTGGCTTTTTTATGTTTGCGGATCCGGCCCAGATCGGAAAAAACCTTTTCGGCGGCTTTTTCACGAATATGGCAGGTATTGAGGATAACCATATCCGCACCGGCGGCCTCGTCGACCGGCTCATAGCCCAGCGGGGCCAGCACATCTTGCATGCGCTGGCTGTCATAGACATTCATCTGGCAGCCATAGGTCTTCACAAAAAGCTTTTTCGTCGCGCTCACTTTAATGATCCGTTCCGCTCGTTTCATACGCCGAAAGCGGCGTGAAACTCACGCCGCATCTCGAACATCTTTTATATCTGAGATGAGGTGGCACAATTTTGCGATCATGCAACCCGTTTTTCGGCGAAACGGAAAAAAAGCCAACATCGCGATGCGCTGGAAAATTCAGCCAAACAGGCGGAAATCTTCAAAAACGACCGCCAGCGGCGAGCACCCGATCAAATCCCCCGGACGCTTTGTGTCGAGAAGCGGTACCGAGGCACCGTGATTTGCGCCGGTCAATGCCGCCTGATGCCCCTGAATAACCAGAGACTCGCATCTGCGGGCCATTTCCTTGCGCGATCCTGCCTGCGCCAGCGTCATCGGCGGATGAATAACCACTTCCACCGTAACCTTGCCGAGGGCGAGAAACTGCCACAAATGCGGCGCCAAGTCCATATCCCCGTACCAGGAATAAAATGCCCGCAAATCCCGGCCCATCGGTGCCCCGTCCAAACGGGTGGCTGCAATCGAAACCGGCTGGATTTTCACCTGTGATCCATCGGGCAAAACGCTTTCGGCCACACCAAACAATGTCGATTTGAACGGCAAGATACGGTTGCCGTCATTACTGGTCCCTTCGGGAAACAGGATCAGCTTGTGCCCGCTGGCCAGGCGCTGGCTGATCTGGTCGGTTTGTTCACGCGCCCGCACCGGCCGCCGTTCAACAAAGGTGCTGCGCTGCAGCTTGGCCAACAGGCCAAATATCGGCCAGCTTGCCACTTCCTTTTTGGCAATAAAGCTGCCTTTGGTCATTGCACCCAATATCGGAATATCAAGATAGGACGCATGATTGGCCACCAGAACGCCCCCCCCTTCGATCAGGGGTTCACCGGAAAGCCGCACTTCGATATGCATGATTTTCAGGCATAGCGCGTGGTAAAAACGCGGTAAATCGTCTGCCAGCTTCAAATTAAAGGCAACCGCCACCATTTGAACCGGGATCAGCGAAAAAGTCAGTAAGGCATACATCAGCAGCCTTATAGCGGCACAGGGATAGCAGGTCACGATACCCTCGCGGTCCGTTCATAATGCTTGTAATAGCGTTCGGTCACTTTTTCGGTCGGCAGCACGATGCAAATATCAGTTGTGTTAAACTGATGATCAACCACCGCCCCGTCGCCAACATAACCGCCCAGCCGCAAATAACCCTTGATCAGGGGCGGCAGGTCACGCAGGGCCTGACGGGCATCGACAGCCTCGATACTGGCGCGCGCCATGCTTTCATAGCGCTCGGCCACGGCCCGCGGGCGCATATCTTCCGGCGCAAGGTGGTTATGATGCAAATAGGTCAAAACATCGCTAAACGCATCAGGGTCGGTGCCATGGAACGAGGCACATCCAAACATCAGCTTGATGTCATATTCAAAAACATAAGCCGCAATCCCCTGCCATAACAGTTGCAGGGTCGGCATGGTGCGATAACCTTCCTCGACACAGGAGCGGCCCAGCTCCATGATCTCGCCGGATTTGACCGTCGAAAGCATCGATTCGATCTGATATTCGTCCGCGCTGTAAAAGCCGCCATTCTGATTGGCAACCGACTGGCGCAACAAACGATAGGTTCCCACAACGCCGTCGGCCCCTTCGCCACGGCTGTGATCGATCACGAGAAGATGGTCGCAAAGCGGATCATAATGATCAAAATCACGTTTGGATTCCGCCATTTCAGCAGTCGGCTGTGCCCCGCGCTCTTCGTAAAAGACCTGGTAACGCAAGCGCTGGCTGGCCAGAATTTCCGCTTCGCTTTGCGCAAGGCGGACTTCCAATCGCTGCTGTCGAACGTCGCTCATCGCAACTCCCTTTCGTTCAGTTACGTTAATCTTGCGCAAGATTAACAATAAGAGCGAGTGAAGGCTTTGTTAAGAACACGTAACAAAAATATGAAAAGCCATCCGCACGTTAACACGGATGGCTTTTTTTTACACCTATTGCGCGCAGACAGCTAGAAAACCGTCATTTCCCGTCTTTAACAGGAACGCCATAAAGCTCCAGTCGATGACCGACCAGCTCGTAGCCAAGCTCGCGGGCGATCTCTTCTTGCAACTTTTCGATCTTTTCGTTCGAAAATTCAATCACCCGCCCCGAACGCATATCGATCAAATGATCATGATGTTCTTCGGTCAGCTCTTCGTAACGCGCACGTCCGTCACCAAAATCGTGCTTCTCAAGAATATCTGCTTCTTCAAACAGACGCACGGTCCGGTAAACGGTGGCGATCGAAATCTTCGGGTCAATTTCAGTGGCCCGACGATACACCAGTTCAACATCCGGGTGATCTTCAGACTCGGACAATACTCTGGCGATCACGCGGCGCTGCCCGGTCATTTTCAGGCCCGCGTCAATGCATTTTTGCTCGATGGTTGATTCTGCCAACATACTCTTGTTCTCGTTTCCGGTTCCGCCTGTCCCCAAGGCCCGCAGGCTACATACGCTCTGAAGCCTCAATATCGAGAAATCCTTGCCTGGTCGCAAGGCCGATTTCACGAAATTAACCCGGGCACCTTGCCGTTTTAATTATATATGGTTACCTCGTCATCAGATGCACCGATTACGAGGATGGAATGTCTAACAGCAGCCAAATTCTAACGCCCGATATCACAATAGATATCACAAACGATGTCTGTCCCATGACTTTCGTCAAAACGCGTCTGAAACTTGAAAAAATGACCCCGGGCCAAATTCTGGAAGTCATCCTCAAGGACGGCGAACCGCTTAAAAATGTTCCGCGTTCAGTAACCGAGATGGGCGACGTCGTTCTGGACCTGACAAAAATGGCAAATGACACCGGCACATACCGGCTGACAATCCGAAAAAACTAGCCGGTCGGGCGTTCTTCACAGGCAAAGGCCGCCAAACCATGGTTCATGCCGGGAATATTATAACAATTTAAAGATCAAGACCACACCCATTATGTGGTTTATTTTACGCCTTATTTCAATGACTTATCAATATTATTGGAAAAATTAAAAACATACCTTCACCGCACATCAAACCCGCTCCATCACCAGCGCATCCATCGCGGGCCCGCCATTGCGCCGGTAATATCCGCGCCGTCGGCCAATTTCAGCAAATCCCGATTTGCGATACAGGGCAATTGCAGCTTCATTGTCGCAGGCCACTTCCAACAGCAAGCGCTCTACACCTTGCTTTTGCAGATGTGAAAACACGTTTTCCATCAAAATATTGCCAACCCCGCGCCGCCGGGCCGCTGGCCCGACAACAATCGTGTTAATTTCCGCTTCACCCACAACGGTTTGAACCAGCACAAACCCCAGCGGAATATCATCCACGGTCGCAGTGCCATCCCCATCCCTATCGTCATGCCCGCTGCCCGGCACAAACGCCAGCAAGCCAAAAGCACCCGGTACATTTAGCAAATCGCAAATGGCATTTTCATCCCAGCAATCGTCAAACCCGGTTTGATGCAAAGCCGCCGCCACCGGCGCAAAGGCCGGGGTCAAGGCAATCACTTCGATGCGGGCGGTTTCATCCATTGCCATCACCTCTTTATCCCTTGCCCGGTCACATCCATTGCACGATACCCGCCTTCACCATCATCTCGCATCGCTCTGCTTCGCGGTCTCTGTCCGCGCAAAAACGCCATCGGGTCGAGTACCTACAACGTTTTGCGCGACCCGGCCTATGTGCCGTCCGGGTCCATACGCTGCAATTTTGCCTGTTTTTCAGCCGCCAGCTCATCCATGCGTTTGGCATCGGGCGCGCGCAAATAAAGCGGCACCGGGGGCAGGTTTTCGCCTTTTTTCCAGCGCTGGGCGGCAATCAGGGCAACATTGCCCGCACGCGGCAAACCCGGTGCCGTTCCGGCAAAAAAGTCACCCCCGCCATTGGCGGCGGCGGTTAATAAACGCGCAGTGGCATCGCCCACTAAAATGGTTGGTCCGGGCGGGGCCAGCATCAGGGCCTGGCGCGGCCCCAGACATTCGGGCGGGCTGATCGGGTTTTTGCGGGCATCAAAAGCCTGGGCAAAAATTTCGTTTCGCTTGCTATCAAGGGCAACCAGAATATTACGGCCCTGATGGTCGCGTTCGCTCACACCATAGGCCACCGCTTCAAGCGAGCTAACACCCAACACCGGAATTTTTCGCGCCAGTCCCAAACCGCGTGCGGTCGACAGGCCAATGCGCATGCCGGTAAAGGCCCCCGGCCCAACGGTAACAGCAATGCCGTCAATATCGGCAAAATCAAGCGCGGCCTCTTGCAGGCTTTTCATAATGAACGGCAAAAGATGCTCGGCCTGTCCGCGCTCCATATTTTCAAACAGCTCGCCTTTAACCTCGCCATTAACCAGAACGGCCGTGGACAGCGAGGTTGATGCCGTATCAATCGCCAGCAGGGTCGGGCCAACAGGTTTTTGGGCACCATCGCCGTCCGCCGGCATTTGCGCCGCGTTGCGATCTGCGCTATGCGATGATTTAACCATCTGCCCGGTCAGCATCTTTTTGATGTAGTCGGTAAACGTCAAGAACAGGGAGCCTCCGCCAATGGCGCTGGTCGAAATTACGCCGCAAGAATATGATGTCGAAATCGACATTGTTTATGCCACCGATCGCAATTTTACCGGGGCACCGATTTATACGCGGCCAGCATGTTATCTGCATCAGGATGCGGCGGCTTGCCTTAAAAAGGCAAGCCTGATCGCCAGACGGCAGGGTGTTAAATTTCGCCTGCTTGATGCGTTCCGCCCGCAAGAAGCCCAGCGCGCTTTGTGGAACCACACCCCGAATGCCGATTTTGTCGCCAATCCCGATTTCGGATCACCGCATGGCCGCGGTGTCGCCATTGATCTAACGCTGTTAGACGAAAACGGCAAGGAACTGGATATGGGAACCGGCTTTGATGAAATGGATATTAAATCCTGTCACGGGGCAGACGGCCTTTCACATGGCGCCGAAGCCAACCGCCTTTTGCTGCTGGGCATCATGGTCAGCGCCGGGTTCGAGTTTTACGATCACGAATGGTGGCATTACCAATTACCCAATGCCCGCAGCCGTTACCCGCTTTTTTCCGACAGTTCCCTTCGCAGTCCCATGATGGGTTAATGCACCAGCCTGAAATACCATCGTCGCCATATTATGGCTGACCCAGCCGCAAGCCACTGGCAAGGGCGCAGAACGCCTCTCGCGCCTTTGGTAACACATCTGCCGGGCTGTCGCTGGCAGCGATCCACAAGGCCGCATTTAACGCAGCCCCGCTTAACAGGCGGGCGGCGGCATCGGCATCGACCGGTTTTAAAACACCCTGATCAATCAATTGTGCCACCCGGTTGCGGGTTTCGATCAAACACTGGTTCTGGCTGGGCCATTGTGACGGGTCCCCCAGTACAGCCGGGCCGTCCAGCAGCACAATGCGCTGCACTTCCGGGTCCAGCGCCATTTCAATATAAGCAACGCCTTCGGCCAGCAGCCCGTCCCACGGGTCGGTTTTCTGGGCGCCGGTTTTTTGCGCCCGTGTCGCCATTTCACCATCAATCTGGTTAACCACGGCGGCCAGCAAACCGCGTTTGTCGCCAAAATTATGGTAAAGCGCGCCCCGCGTCAGGCCAGCTTGCGCCGTCAAATCATCCATCGATGCGCCCGCAAAGCCCTTTTCGGCAAAGGATTTTCGGGCCGCCGCAATCAACCGGGCGCGGTTTTCCGCCATCATTTCTGTTCGTTTTTTGGCGACCATGCCACGCCTCCACTCATATACGTAACGTATATTAATTGACATACGCTTCGTATCTATATATTTCACATACCTACCGTATATGAAATTCAGGCCGTCGCGGGGTGCTTAACCGCCACCCGTGCCTGTACCAAACCCCAAAGGACTTATCATTATGACGCAGCGTGAAGCAATTTTTCCCGACAATCAAAATCGCCATGCCCTTTATGACGCGCATGGTTATTCGGCGGCCATTCGGTCGGGCGACCTTTTATTTGTTTCAGGCCAGGTTGGCAGCCGCGAAGACGGCACGCCCGAACCCGATTTCAAGGCCCAGGTCGAACGGGCCTTTGACAACCTGAAAGCCACCCTGAATGCCGCCGGTGCCAGCTTTGATGACCTGATTGACGTCACCACCTTTCATACCGACCCGCAAACCCAGTTTGACACCATTATGGACGTCAAAAACAAGATATTCCCCCAGCCTCCCTATCCCAACTGGACAGCCGTGGGGGTAACCTGGCTGGCCGGGTTTGATTTTGAAATCAAGGTCATTGCCCGCATTCCTGTGCAGGCCTGAACACCACAATTGGCCGGGACACGCCAGGTCACATGGCATATCCCGGTCACCCGCGACGGCGCAACGACTCCATGACTCCATAGGGTATCGACGATGTAACTAATCGTCTTCCTTGACCGCTTCAGGATCGCCGCCAAACAAGCGCACCAAAAACAGTTCGACCGGTTTTAAAACAACCAGCACAAAAAAGGTCAGGACACTGGCCACCAGCACGATTTGCCAGGCCGCCAGCGCGCAGGCGATGCCAAGGGCCGCTGTAATCCATACTGTGGCCGCTGTTGTCAGGCCGGTAACCGTTTTATCCTTTGGCTGACGCATGATCACACCGGCACCAATAAAACCGATGCCGGTTAAAACGCCTTGCAAAATCCCCTGCACCACCCGCGAAAGGGCGTCGGGATTGTCGATCAGCCCCTCGAAATGAACCGCAACCACCGATACCACCGCCGCGCCAAGCGACACCAGGGCCAGCGTTCGCATCCCGGTGGGTTTGTCGTTAATGTCACGGTTCAGCCCGATCATCATGCCAATCACCGTCGCGGCAAGCAGCCGCAAAATCACGTCGATCAGTTCAATGTCAAAATACTGGCTGGCCGTGGCAAAATAGGGCAACTCGAACATGCTGAAATTTTCCGCAATTATTGGGTTACGCCCTGTAACGCCCCATGTTGCCGGTATGTTCCGTGCTGGTCCAAATGACACCCCATCGTCTTTATCCGAAAATTTTGCAAAACCGGCATAAAACCCGACTTAAATGCCCAAAAATCACCCGAAAACAGCATCAAAATCAAACCGGCCGCTTAGGGCGAACAACACATTGGTTAGCCAATTGTCGAAGACAGAACAAAACCGGACCATTTTGTCGATCAGATCAGGCGTTCCCGAATTTGCACAACCCCGGTTGGCCCCGGCAGAAACCGAAAGTGAAAGCGCTTTCACTTTCGGCCCAACGATGCCGTTCCCGCGCATCAGAAATTACCCGATAACGGCTTTCGAGCTTGCTTCTGTCGCCTGTGCTTCTGCTGCCAGCCAATGTGCAAAACGGGTAATCCGGCGATCCTTTTTCGGATCATCCAAACTCAGCATCACATAATCCACCCCGGTTGGGGCCATGCCCATGGGTGCGCACAGGCGCCCGGCGGCAAGGTCATCAATCACCAGTGGCAAGGACCCAATGGCGGTACCCAGCCGGTTCACCGCCGCTTGCAAGGCAAAAAAGAAATGATCAAAATATTGCTCGCTGGCCGGGCGGCCCTTAAAGCCGCTGGCTTTTTTCCAGATATCCCACGCGTCAGACCGGGTGCGGCTGTGTAACCAGCGGGCATTGCTTAAATCGCAGGCCAATATGTTTTGCCAACAATCGGGGTCGCACACCGGCCCGGCCATTTCCGCCCACAGCAGGGTGACATAATAATCATCGGGCAGGCCAAAATCACGGCGGCGGATGGCAATGTCATAACCCGATGCCAGCAAATCAACCGGGCCGCCCGCCATATGCATTTCCACATTCAAATCGGGGTTTTGTTCGCGAAAACTCCCCAAACGCGGCATTAACCAGCGCATCGCCAAACTGGGTTCGCACGACACCGACAAAATCGGCGACTGTGCATCATGGCGATGAATATCCTCGACCGCGCGGTCAAGATCCTGCAGCACCGTTTCTGCCGTGCGCAGCAACCTTTCGCCCGCGCGCGTTAAATAAACCCGCCGGTTTCGTCGCACAAACAAATCCACGCCCAGGCGTTCTTCAATCTGGGCAACAGCGCGGCTAATCGCGCCGTGGGTCAGGTTCAATTCCTCGGCCGCGCGTGAAAAACTTTGATGGCGGGCGGCGGCCTCAAACGCGGGCAGGGATGCAAGGGGTAAAAACCCGCGCTTTATGTGAATATTATTCACCATAAATCCTATTTTATTTCGATTTCCCAAGAGAAAATTTAAACTGATAATCGATTTTCTCACAGATTAAGGAAAATCAAAATGGCCGATAGTGCCTCTGTCGAAATTGTCGCTGTTGCCATTATCACGGTGCTGGCCGTCATCAGCCCCGGACCGGACTTTGCCATGGTCACCCGTATTGCCATCGCCCGTGGGCGCAAGGCCGGGGTTTTATGCGCCATTGGCATTGGCAGCGGCATTTCGGTGCATATTACCTATACCATGATCGGGCTGGGCGTGGTTTTTGCCCATAATGTGTGGGTGTTAAACACCATTCGCATTCTGGGTGCGTCCTATCTGATCTGGCTGGGAATCAGTGCGTTTTTGCCCGATTTATGGCAAAGGGCAAAACGTCACCTTGGCGTGCAGACCCCCGCTGCGGCCATTCTGGCCCATTCCGCCCCGACAGCACACCAGGCCCAAACCCCGCCACCAGCACCAGCACCAGCCCACCAAAGAAATTCGTCATCTTTCTGGGCGGGGTTCGCCTGTAACGCGTTAAACCCAAAGGCTATGTTGTTTATTGTTTCGCTGTTCAGCCAGGTCATATCGGCCGATACCAGTGCCGCTATGCAGCTTGGCTATGGTGTTTTTATCGCCCTGTGCCACATGGTGTGGTTCGCCATTGTTGCCGCCGCGCTAACCTTGCCCGCAATACAGGCAAAAATCGGCAAGGCGCGGGTCTGGATCGAACGCGGGGTGGGGGTGTGTCTGGCCGGGCTGGGCATCAAAATTCTGGCGAGCGGCTAAACCCGTACGTCATGCCAACAAGTGCTGTTTATGCCTTCGTTCAAATAAACAGCATCTCGCCATCTTTGCGGGCATCATTAAGAAATGTCACCACACCGCCCACTTCAATCGTCATCTCCGCCCGGCGTTTTTCCTGTTCCAGCCCCAACGCGCGCAGCCCCATTTCGCAGACCATAAATTTGGCCCCCAGCTCCACACAGGCCGATAACAATTCTTCAAACGTCGCCACCCCGCGTTCAGAATAGCCAAAATCAAGGCTGGTGGCGGTGGCTCCCTGGACATCGGGCCGCAAATGACGCCAGCCCGATGGCGCCAACAACGCCCGGCTGGCTTCCATGGTGAAAAACAGGGTCACCTCACGCCCGGTGGCCAGTGCCGCACTGGCCATCACCAGCGCATAATGCACCTTTTCAAAACTGCCGGAAAAAACCACCAGCGACAGTTTTTCAACGGTTTTTGTCGGCGCGGCATCAATGCTCATGGCAGCTTAGATCCTTGATTGTGGCAGCGTCGGAACATAACGGGCAGCCGGGGTCCCGCGGGACGCGGATTTTGCGAAAACTGGCCGCAAGCGCATCAACAATCACCAATTGCCCCGACAAACTGTCGCCAATCGCCATCAGCTCCTTAAGCACTTCGGTTGCCTGCATGCCGCCAATGGTGCCGACCACCGCACCTAAAACACCCCCTTGCGAGCACGATGGAATGGCATCGGGCGGGGGTGGCGCGTGATAGATACAGCGATAACACGGGTGCGGCGCGCCCAAATGGGCCTTAAATGTTGAAACCTGCCCGTCAAAGCGCAACGCCGCACCGCTGACCAGAGTTTTACCGGCCAAATAGCAGGCATCGTTTAGCAAAAAACGGGTTTCAAAATTGTCCGATCCATCGGCAATCACGTCATATTGCCCGATCAGCTCCAGAACATTTTTGGCATTCAGCCGCATCTGATGCGTCTGAACCGTGACTTCCGGGTTCATGTTCAGCATCGTCGCCCGCGCACTATCAACCTTGGGGGCGCCAATGTCGCTCATGCCATGGGCAATCTGGCGTTGCAGGTTGGAAAGTTCGACCACATCGTCATCCACAATGCCAATTGTGCCCACACCGGCCGCCGCCAGATACATCGCCAGCGGCGAGCCCAACCCGCCAGCACCCACCACCAGCACGCGCCCGCGCTTCAGCTTCATCTGCCCGGTGCCGCCCACATCCTTTAAAACGATATGGCGGGCATAACGCTGTATTTCGCTGTCGCTGAAGTCAAAATCCATATTCAGGCCTCACTGGTTACCGCCCTAGAGATAGGGTGCTGCCCCCCATTGCTCAACCACAAACTTGCATGCCAACTGTTTTATTAACATGCCGGCCAAGCGGACATTTACCCGGACATGCCAAAGGCCACCATTTCACACAACATATTGTAATTTAACACTATATCAGCGACGATTTGCCGGACATCAAAGCGGACACCAAAAATGACAAGGCCCGGAAACATTCTGGTTTCCGGGCCTTGTTTTATCCAATCATACCAACGGGAAAAAGGCTGGCTTACAGCCCTTCAAACAGCGGGGTCGACAGGTAACGTTCGGCGAAGGACGGAATGATAACAACAATCCGTTTGCCTTCATTTTCCGGCATCTGGCCCAGTTCAATGGCAGCGGCCACCGCCGCACCCGACGAAATACCCGTCGGCAGGCCTTCAAGGGCGGCCAGCTTGCGCGCCGTTGAAAACGCGGTTTCATTGCCGATTGTCATTACCCGGTCAATCAGTTTGGTATCAAGGTTGCCGGGGATAAAACCGGCGCCAATGCCCTGAATTTTATGCGGGCCGGGCGCGCCACCGGAAATAACCGGGCTGTCTTCGGGTTCAACGGCAATGATCTGCACATCGGGGTTATGTTTTTTCAACACATCGGCTACACCGGTCAGCGTGCCGCCGGTGCCCACACCGGCGACAAAAATATCAACCTTGCCGTCGGTATCTTTCAAAATTTCCTGGGCTGTGGTGGTGCGGTGAATTTCCGGGTTGGCCGGGTTGTCAAACTGCTGAAGCATTACGGCACCGTCAATTTCAGCAACCAGTTCCTCGGCCCGGGCAACCGCGCCCTTCATGCCTTTGGCAGCCGGGGTCAGGTCAATTTTGGCCCCGAGCAACATCAGCATTTTGCGCCGTTCCAGCGACATGCTTTCGGGCATGGTCAAAATCAGCTTATAGCCCTTGGCAGCAGCAACAAAGGCCAGCGCAATGCCGGTATTTCCCGATGTCGGCTCAACAAGGGTGGCGCCCGGTTTGATCTTGCCGTCTTTTTCGGCGGCGGTGATCATGGCCAGACCAATGCGGTCCTTGACCGAAGCCAGCGGGTTGAAAAATTCCAGCTTGCCCAGAATCTCAGCTTTCGCCCCTTCGGCAGCCGCAATCCGCGAAAGGCGAACCAGCGGCGTTGCACCGATGGTATCGATGATGCTGTCATAAATCTTGCCGCGAAACTCAGTCATGATTTCCTCGCATTTTTGTGTGCATTACAAATCAACACATATTGTATCTGTATTTATTCCAAGTTTACCGCAAGTCAAAGGGTCAACAAGGAATATTTACGGTTTTTTCGCACCGGGGTGCAATTTCGTAAATGTGCAATCAAACTGATATGCGAAAATTTTCTGTGGTTTGAAAATATCGCATATCCGCTTCGGGGCGAAAACCTCAGATGATAAAATCCGGCGATTCTTCAATCCCGCTGCGCAACCCGGCATCTCGCGCACGATTACACAAATCTTCGACCGTAATATGTTCAAGCTGCTGCATCATGGTATCTTGCAATTCGCGCCACAAGGGCCGAACCACTTCCTTGCCCAAAGGCGACCCTGCCGGATCTTCGATCGGGTCGTCCGATGTTTCCATCGACCGGATCACCGAAACAATATCGGCAAGGGTAATACGGCGACGTTCACGCGCCAACCGATAGCCACCACGCGGGCCGCGCACACCGGTTAAAATATCGGCGCGCACCAGTTGTTGCAGGGTCTGTTCCAGATAACGTTTAGGAATGCCCTGTCGTGCGGTGATATCGCGGCTTTGCACCGGTTCGCCCGCCGCATTATAGGCAATGTCCACCACGGCTTCGATGGCAAACAACATCTTCTTTGAAAGTTTAAGCATCGTCTCTCGTTTGCTCCCCTCGATTATGCCTGTCATCGCAGCCCGGAAACCGCGCAAAGCACCAATTTATATCCGGGTCATGCAACCCCGGTGGACCCGAAACCGCCTTCACCACGGTCGGTTGCGGTCAAATCCGCCACCACATTCCAGCCCACCTGGCTAACCGGCGCGATCACCATTTGCGCAATGCGCATTCCGCGTTCAATGCGAAAGGCCGCGTCGCCCAAATTAACCAGAATAACTTTGATCTCGCCGCGATAATCGGCATCAATCGTGCCCGGGCTGTTTAACACCGTGACACCATTTTTTGCGGCTAACCCGGAACGGGGCCGCACCTGGGCTTCAAACCCGGCGGGCAGGGCAATGGCAATGCCGGTTTCAACCATGGCGCGTTTGCCCGGTTCAATCACCAGCACATCTTCAATCGCGGCCACCAGATCAACCGCAGCCGCCTGCGCGGTAGCATAAGCGGGCAGGGGCAAATCGCGCCCGTGATCCAGTACTTTCAAATCAACAGATAAGCCGGTCATATATTTATCCTGTAACGCGTCTGTTTATCCGCCCGTTTGCCATACAAGGCATTCCGGGCCGGTTTGTTTTAAGAGTTAAAATGGCGGGTAATCCGCGCCACCAGCGATCTGGCAACAGCGGTTTTGCTTTGCCGCGGCCAAATCTCGTCGCGGGCGGGGTCAGAACCGCCAATCAGATGAATTTCATTGTTATCACCGCCAAAGGTGCCGGTTTCGGGGCCAACATTGTTGGCCAAAATCCAGTCGCATCCCTTGCGGTCGCGTTTGGCACGGGCGTGATCGACCACATTTTCGGTTTCGGCGGCAAAACCCACCACCAATGACGGGCGATTGGGCCCCGCTGTGCTAATCGTTGCCAGAATGTCGGGGTTTTCGGCAAATTGCAGGGCAGGGATAACACCGTCGCCGGTTTTTTTAAGCTTCTGATCCGCCCGGTGCAACACCCGCCAGTCGGCCACCGCCGCGGCACAAACCGCAATATCGGCGGGCAACTGGCCCTGAACGGCGGCCAGCATTTCCTGTGCCGTTTCCACCTGTACCACACGAACCCCGGCAGGGTTCGGCAATGTCACCGGCCCACTAACCAGCGTTACGTCGGCCCCGGCACGGGCCAGTTCGGCGGCAATGGCATGGCCCTGCTTGCCCGAAGATCGATTGGCAATAAAGCGCACCGGGTCAATCGGCTCGTGCGTCGGGCCACTGGTAACCACGGCTTTTTTACCCGCCAGCGGTTTGGGGCCATCTTGCAAGGCAAAGAAGTTTTGAACGGCAGCAATAATTTCGAAAGGTTCGGCCAAACGCCCGGTGCCGGTTTCGCCGCACGCCAAATCACCGCCTGCCGGGCCAATGCGCAAAATGCCCCGGCTTTCCAGCGTGGCAATATTGGCCTGCGTCGCGGCGTGATTCCACATTTCAACATTCATGGTCGGCGCGACCAGAACCGGTTTGTTGGTCGCCAACAGGGCGGTTGTTGCCAGATCACTGGCCATGCCCGCCGCCATTTTTGCCAGCAAATCGGCGGTCGCCGGGGCCACCAGCACCAGATCAGCCTCGCGCGACAGGCGAATGTGGCCCATTTCGGCTTCGTCGGTCAGGGAAAAAAGATCCTGGTAAACCTTGTTTTCGGTTAACGCGGCCACCGACAGCGGGGTGACAAATTCGGCACCGCCTTTGGTCAGAATGGCACGGATCGATGCCCCCTGATCGCGCAAACGCCGGATGACTTCCAACACCTTATAGGCGGCAATACCGCCCGAGATGATTAAAAGTATGTTTTTTCCTGTCAGCACTGTGGTTAGCCATTATTTACGTTATCGAAGTGTGGATAACCTAGCGCGTTGCGGTTCAACACGCAATAGCCGTTATTTGACAGGAAAAAACGAAATATAACCGTAAAAAGGAAATTTCGGCCGATCAGTCCGAATTTTTAAGCCCTTTGGGCACGGTATAAAGCATGCCCAGCCAGCGCCACCGGCCATTCGGCCCACCAGCGGTGCAATTGATCCGCCAGCGACCCGGTGAGACCGGGCCATCCAGACGCACTTCCACCCGTTCATCGCCAAGGCGGCTCATGGTGGCGGTACCTTCGGACGGGTAACATTTCACGTCCCGGGCCGGATGCTTCAGGGTAAAGCCAAAGGCCGGCGGGTTGCGTTGCAGGGTGTAATTGTTCGGGGTTAAATCACTAACCACCAGCGGCAATGAATTGGCCGCCAGTTCGAACCGGTCAAGCGACCCGTAATGTTCATTCAGGGCAAAACGCGGCAGGTAAAACATGTCGTCTGATCTATCAAAACCGCCACTTTGCTGACCAAAGGCGGCCTTGTACCCGGCATCACGCACAGCTTGCTGAACCTCGGTATCGGCTTCGCCGTACGGATAGGCAAACAGCTCGGGCACAAAACCCAGTTCCTGTTTGAAACGTTTGGCCGAATTTTCCAGTTCAGCCCTGGTTTGTGCAATTGGCACCGATGACAAATGGGCGTGGTTATCGCTATGCCCGCCCACGGTGACACCCTGCTTGACCAAATCACGCAGCATGTCCCAGGTCATATAGCTGCTATACCCGGCATCAAGCTGACTGGTGGAGACAAAAACTGTCACCGGTAAACCGGCCTTTTTAAACATCGGCCACGCGACACTGTAAAAGCTGCGATAGGCATCATCGACCGTAATGCCAATGGCACGATCGGGCAGGGCTTTGCCCGCACTGATGGCCGAAACAATATCGGCAACGCCCATCACATGATATTTCGATTTGCCCAATTCGCTAATATGGGCTGAAAGCTGGTCCACCCGGGTGTTGGTCGACGGATATTCGCCTTCGTCAAAGCGGTGATACATAAACACCACCGCAGAGGCCGCCGAACCGGCATTTTGTAACGCGGCTTTATTGTCATCTTTATTGGCCGTCTGGCTGGGCGGCGTGGCTTGATCGTTCGGCCCGGTTTGTGCTGACTGATTGGTCTGGGCAGGCGGCACAGTTTGTTCTGTTTGAGCCTGTGCAGGAGCCGACAGGATAAAGGCCAGTGCGGTCGCTGCTGTCAAAAGCGCGCCACGCATATATCCCCCCGTCATCCCGCCTTTGGCTGCAATGCCGGAATTGGGGATAATTTTATCTGTCTGCATCGCAATATCCATGCCATTCAATGATGTGTGCATCGTTTTCGGGAATGTTAGACACCGCCATTGTCGCGATATTGTGGCAAGGCACAATGTCCATTCTCCCGTTTCACCGCTGCATTATACGAATGCTCTTTCAAACCCGGCAGAGCTATACCATCGCACTATAACGCATTGGCTCACCTCATGATCCCGACCAAATTGGTGTCAAATGCTCCGCAAACCGCACGCGATCAGCAAAACGTCATAACTCCGGCCTTCTCATTGCCGTTTTAAGTGCCTAGGCTACGCGCATCATAGCGGACTCATCTCAGGAAAGCCCTCATCATGATTGATCAAAACGCCCTTGATATTCTTTTTAACAAGGCCCGCACCCACAATGGCTGGCTGAATAAAAAGGTGGATACCGCCCTTTTGCACACCGCGTGGGATCTGGCCGTGATGGGGCCGACCAGTGCCAATTGCGAACCGATGCGGGTTATATTTGTGCAAAGCGAGGCCGCCAAAGCCCGCCTTAAACCGTTTATGTCCGAAGGCAATGCCGCCAAAACCATGGCGGCCCCGGTCACGGCCATTATCGGCATGGATATGGCATTTTACGAAAAACTGCCGCAACTTTTTCCCCATGCCGATGCCCGGTCGTGGTTTGTTGGCAATGATGATTTGATCAAGGCCACCGCCTTTCGCAATGCCAGCTTGCAAGGGGCCTATCTGATTTTGGCCCTGCGCAGTCTGGGGCTTGATTGCGGGCCGATGTCGGGCTTTGATGCCGACGGGGTGGATGGTGAATTTTTCGCTGGCACAACGGTTAAAACCAATTTCATGGTCAATATTGGCTATGGCGATGCCTCGAAACTGTTTGATCGCAGCCCGCGCCTGGCATTTGATGACGGTGCCAGCATCATTTAGGCTAAAAACCCCGCCAAACCCCGCCGACTCCGCTTCAAACCGCCCCGTTTTTGGCCGGGGCGGCTTTTTTCATATGAAAAACACGAAACATTTCAACGAATTGAAAACTGTCATTTAAAGTTGATTTGATATTCGGGCCGACATCATCATGTTAGGCAAAATTATCGTCATATAAGGCAAATCTCTGCCGCTGTTTTGATCTGGAGAATCGCTTGGGATTCCGGCAATTGCTTGCGACCGCATTCGCACTGAACGTTCCCCCCGCTGCCATTTTGATATTGCTGGCAGCGTCGGATCAAATCACCTGGGGCCTTGCTGTGGTTTGCGCCCTGGCGGCGTATGCCGGTGTCATCGGGATTTTGCGGATTTATTTCAAGGATCTGCGCAGTGTGGCGCGCTATGCCTCAACCCTGCGCGACCATTTTCGCGGCACCCCGCCACAACATCTCTCGTTTGATGCCGCGGCCGAACTTTCATCGCTTTATACCCAGATCACAGCGGCCTTTCGCGAACGCATCCTGACACTTGAAGCCCAAACCAGCACGGATGCCGAAATTCTTGATCATTTGCCAAACCCGGTGGTGATGGTGAACCGCCAGCGCACCGTGACCGGATTTAACCAGGCGGCAAAATCGCTGTTTCATAATCTGGAAACCGGACATGACCTGACACGCTATATCCGCGATCCGATTTTGCTGGATGCATTTGATATGGTGTCATCGGGCCGTCGTACCTTGCAACATACCGAATTTGTCGTTGCCAGCGATGCCCAGCGCCATTTCGATGTGCTGACCGCACATTTACCCGCCGAAACCGGCAATCGTAACTTTGTTTTATCGTTTAGCGACCTGACCGAACTTCGCAAGGTGGAACAGATGCGCGCCGATTTTGCCGCCGATGCCGGGCATGAATTGCGCACACCATTATCGGTTTTGCTGGGCTTCATCGAAACACTCGAAGGCCCGGCCAAGGACGACCCCGATGCTTTGGGCCAGTTTTTGCCGGTGATGCGCGATCAGGCCCAACGCATGCAAAGTCTGGTTGAAGATTTGCTGTCACTGGCGCGGATCGAGCTGAACGAACATACCCCGCCGTCAAATGATTGCGATGTTGCCACCATCATCGACAAGGTTGCCGCAGGCCTGCGGGTAAAAGCAGACGCCAAAAACATGAATATCCGCGTGACATCGACGCTGGATCAAACCGCCACGATTGGCGAGGAAAAGGAACTGGTTCAGGTTTTCCAGAATCTGATCGAAAACGCCATTAAATATGGCCATCAGGACAGCACGGTCGATGTTAAAATCAGTCTGGTGAAAAACCCGCCAGCAGCGCTGGCCCGCTATCGTCACAGCCGCATCATGGCCGTTTCGGTTTGCGATCAGTCCGACGGTATTGCCCGCGAACATTTACCGCGCCTGACCGAACGTTTTTACCGGGTCGATACCGCACGGTCGCGCGCCGTGGGTGGCACCGGCCTTGGTCTGGCGATTGTCAAACATCTGGTGCAACGCCACCGCGGCACCATGATCATAGACAGCGAAGTCGGCAAGGGCTCGGTCTTTACCGTCTATCTGCCCGCGCAAACCGCCGATAATGTGCATAAGCTTTATCGGGCATGACAAATTCCCGGCTAACCCGGGAAGACTTATATGATCAGGTCTTCGGCATAGACCGTTAATACCCACTGAGGCAGAAGCGAAATGGCCTGTATCAGGCGCCCGCTTGTAAAGACAAGAACCTGTTGCGGTGGCTGGTTAAGTTTCGAGTTGTCATAAACCATGCCCCGGTCGGCACGCAAAACAGCTTCGCGGATCAGTGGCTGCCCACGATCATAGCGCGCACGGATCTTGTCTTCGGGAACATCATGCCCTCCTTCCAAGGTGCGTTCTTTGACGCGCATAACCGAAAGATCAGAACTGTCCACGCCGACATGCATAACAATGACGACATAACCACGAGCCTGAGCATTCTCGATAATTTCAAGTTTTGCGGGGTGCGAGAAAACAGTCTCGGTCACAAAGCTTTTGCCCGCAGCAAGCATTGCGGAACGGTGATCACGGGCAATTTCGGCGGCTTTGTATGACGCCTTCATCGAGGTATCGTTTAATATTTCGCGCTGGATAATGTCCGCATTGATGAAAGGCCCCGCGAAACTTGGTTCAACACGGGTGTGATAGAGCGTGGATTTACCCGCACCATTTGGACCAGCCAAGAGAACAAGGCTGGGTCTCATGCAGCGTCATCATCCTTCGCGTAGCATAAGTTACCACCTGCATCGAGGCCGACACCCAGGCCAAGCCTTCTGCGCTTTGCGAAGAAGGCTTTTTCATGCTCCGATGGTTCTGCCATTTTGGTGGTAAAAGCATCAAGCCAGGCGGCTTCTTCTTCCGCGCCAAGCCCGTTCGTGTCGAGCTTGCCTTCCAGAGCCGCAGTAATCCTTGCATGATCGAAGGTGCCGGAATGCTCAATCGCACGCCCAAGCTTAAGCCAATGGGTGATCTGGCCTGCAACAGACCGGCTGTGAATATCCGCCTCGTGGCGAACAAGTGCCATAATATCATCGGCAAGTTTCACGGATTGAGCCATAGACGCCTCCTGCACTACGATACAAAAGGTAGCAAAATGCCACCTGATCGTCAAGATTTACCACCAATGCAAACTGGTAATCCCGCCTCTAAACCAAAAGGCCGGAGCAAATACTGCCCCGGCCTTTTACGGTCGATCACGGATGGCAGGTTACCCCGCCAATCACAGAATGAATTTGGACAGATCGGTGTTTTTCGACAGTTCTTCGACCTGATCGCGCACATATTGTGCATCAATCTTGACCGTTTCACCCGAGCGGTCGGTTGCGGTGAAGCTGATTTCATCAAGCAGCTTTTCCAGAACCGTGTGCAGGCGACGCGCACCGATATTTTCAACCGATTCATTCACACTGGCCGAAATATGGGCGATTTCGTCAATCGCATCATCGCTAAATTCCAGCGTGACTTCTTCGGTACCCATCAAGGCAATATATTGCTTGATCAGGGATGCTTCGGGTTCAAGCAGGATGCAGCGGAAATCGGCTTCGGTCAGGGCTTTTAACTCAACCCGGATCGGCAAACGACCCTGCAATTCCGGCAACAGATCGGATGGCTTGGACAAATGAAACGCGCCCGAGCAAATAAACAAAACATGGTCGGTTTTCACCGTGCCATGTTTGGTGGCAACCGTGGTGCCTTCGATCAAAGGCAGCAAATCGCGCTGCACCCCTTCGCGTGAAACATCGCCACTGCGTTCGGACCGCGCGGTAATTTTGTCGATCTCGTCAAGAAAGACAATGCCGTTCTGCTCGACATTCTCAATCGCTTCAGCCGTCACTTTGTCCATATCAAGAAGCTTGTCAGATTCTTCCTCGATCAGGCGTTCAAAGGCCTCAACAACGCTCATGCGTTTGGGTTTGGTCTGACCGCCAAAGGCTTTGCCAAACATGTCTGACAAGTTGAGCATGCCCATCTGCGCGCCGGGCATACCGGGCACATCAATGGTCGGCATCGAGGTCGAGGCATTTTCCTGCACCTGAATCTCGATTTCCTTGTCCTGCAAGTCGCCTTCACGCAGCTTTTTACGGAATTTCTGCCGGGTTTCAGCCGAAGCATTATCGCCGACCAGACTATCAAGGATCCGTTCTTCGGCCTGCAATTCGGCCTTGGCGGTGACCTTGCGTTTCATGGTGGTGCGGGTCAGATCGATGGAAACTTCCAGCAAATCCCGAATGATCTGTTCCACATCGCGCCCAACATAACCAACTTCGGTAAATTTGGTGGCTTCGACCTTTAAAAACGGCGCATCGGCCAGTTTGGCGAGGCGGCGGGCGATTTCGGTTTTACCCACCCCGGTCGGACCGATCATAAGAATATTTTTGGGCAGGACTTCGCCGCGCATCGGCTCTTCAAGCTGCTGGCGGCGCCAACGGTTGCGCAACGCCACCGCAACGGCGCGCTTGGCGTCTTTTTGTCCAATAATGTGGCGATCAAGTTCTGAAACAATCTCGCGCGGGGTAAATTGCTGTGTCATGTATTTCGGATCCGGTTTTTGTACCGCGATGATCCCCATAATGGGCAACCATGCGCAAATGAAAACGTCCCAGGGTCAGGGGCTAGGCGACGTCCTTTGCCTCATCAATTTTTTCAAGCGTGACATTGCCATTGGTGTAAACGCAAATTTCACCGGCAATTTTCATCGACCGGCGGGCAATTTCTTCGGCATCCATGTCCTGATCGATCAGGGCACGCGCCGCCGACAAGGCATAATTCCCGCCCGAGCCAATGGCGATAATGCCGTCTTCAGGCTCAAGCACATCACCCATGCCGGTCAGAACCAGCGAAATATCGCGGTCCACTACCGCCATCATCGCTTCAAGGCGGCGCAGGTAACGATCCGTGCGCCAGTCCTTTGCCAGTTCAACACAGGCGCGCATGGTTTGGCCGGGGTGGCGTTCGAGTTTGGCTTCCAGCCGTTCAAGCAGGGTAAAGGCATCGGCAGTGGCCCCGGCAAAGCCGACAATAATGTCCTGCTTTGCGCCAATGCGGCGCACCTTGCGGGCGTTGCCCTTGATCACGGTCTGGCCCAGCGTCACCTGTCCGTCACCGGCAATCACAACCTGATTGCCCTTGCGAACGGAAAGAATCGTCGTGCCGTGCCAGCTTTGCTGCGATTGATCGCTCATAAAAACTTCCTGAAATTGGCCTTAACTCATTCGATCAAGAGTTAGCACGTAGAAAGTCAGGGTCAAGGGGCAGGGCGAGGCCGGGCGCACAGAGTGTGTTATTTTTAACGCTTCGTTATTTTTGCGGCCATTAGGTATGCGGTTAAACTGGCAATTGCGGTGCGATGTTGCTAAATAACCAGCTATCAGACGCATTGATTTTGCAGGAAAGGAGCCTTTGCATGCGCAAGGCCCGCGTAGAGCGCAACACCAACGAAACCCAAATCACCGCCGAGGTCAATCTTGACGGCACGGGCATCTATGATGTCCAGACCGGTGTGGGTTTTCTGGATCACATGCTTGAACAGCTTTCACGCCACAGCCTGATGGACCTGACCGTCCGTGCCAAAGGCGACCTGCATATCGATTTTCACCATACCACCGAAGATGCCGGCATTGCGATTGGCCAGGCTTTTGCCAAAGCACTGGGCGATAAAAAAGGCATTTACCGGTATGGCAGTTGCCTGTTGCCAATGGACGAAGCCTTAACCCGTGTGGCACTGGATATTTCCAGCCGGCCTTATCTGATCTGGAATGTCACGTTTAGCCGCGACAAGATCGGCGATATGGATACCGAACTGTTTCGCGAATGGTTTCAGGGCTTTGCCCAGGCCGCCGGGATCACGCTGCATGTGGAAAACCTTTATGGTGAAAACAATCATCATATTGTGGAAAGCTGTTTTAAGGCTCTGGCGCGGTCGCTGCGCGATGCCATCGAAATTGATGCGCGCAAGGCCGATGCCATTCCTTCGACCAAGGGCGTTCTGGGCGGGTCATTGTAACCGACCTGTTTGTTTTGGGCCTGTCCATCAGGCCGATATAGCCCAGAGCCGGTGACTGATACGGTTTTGGGGCGAAAGTCTGAATTTCGATGAAGGTTTACACCGTTCATATCCACCCCGGCCATGCTGATCCGCTTGAGGATGCAGTGCTGATCCGCGAAGGGTTTAATTTCTGGGCATTTATATTGTCCGGCCTGTGGGCGCTGTATCACCGGCAATGGCTGGCTTTTGTCGGCCTGCTGGTGGTGTCGGTTCTGTGCAATATTGCGGTAGATCTGGCCAATGGCGGCCCGGAAATGGATTTTTTGCTGGCCCTTGCCACCGGAATCGGTTTTGGCCTGATCGCCAATGATCTGCGTCGCCACAAACTGGCCCGCCAGGGCTGGAAAATGGTCGATATCATTGCCAGCCCCAATGAAACCGGCGCCCTGCACCGCTTTATCAGCAAAGCCGCCAACATCCCCAAAATCACGCCTGGCGCCGTTTCGTCCTATCATTCGTCCTATAACGGGAGCATCCCCACCCTATGACCGTCGCGATTATTGATTACGGTTCGGGCAATCTGCGTTCGTGCGCCAAGGCATTTGAGCGCGCCGCCCGTGAAAACAACCTTGCCCTTGATGTGGTGGTCACCAATGACCCGCATCAGGTTAAGGCTGCCAGCCATATCGTATTGCCCGGTGTCGGGGCCTTTGCCGATTGCCGGGCCGGGCTTGATGCCGTGGGCGGCATGGTCGAGATGCTTGAGCAACAGGTGATTAAAGGCGGCAAACCCTTTATGGGCATTTGTGTTGGTATGCAATTAATGGCCAAGGTTGGCCGCGAATTTGCCAATACCGATGGCCTGGGCTGGATTGACGGCGAAGTGGTTGCGATTGAACCCGGCGACCCGTCGCTTAAAATTCCGCATATGGGCTGGAATGAACTCGTGCTTGATGATGCCGGGGCCCGCCACCCGGTTTTAGCCGGCATTACCAATGGCGACCATGCCTATTTCGTGCATAGTTTTCACATGAAAATCACCACGCCGTCACAACGGCTGGCCAGTGTGAATTATGGCACCGCCATTACCGCCATGGTCGGTCGCGACAATATGGTCGGCACCCAGTTTCACCCTGAAAAAAGCCAGAAAACCGGATTAACCCTGATCGGGAATTTCCTGGGATGGAAACCATGAGCGGACCCAGCGTCACCATGAGCCCGAACGTCTTTGCCGAACATGTGACCGAGCTTTCAGCCGGTGATTTATCCGACATTGTTGACGCCTGCATTCAGGCGATAGTCGAAGGCGGCGGCTTTGGCTGGCTCACCCCGCCCGGCCGCCCGGAAATGGAAAAATACTGGCGCGGCGTTTTGATCATGCCGGGGCGGCATTTGTTTGTTTCGCGTGTGGACGGGGTTATTTCGGGCGCGGCCCAGTTGCTTGAAACGCCCTCCAACCTGGAAGCCCAGCGCCATTCCGCACAAATTACCGGGCATTTTGTTGCGCCATGGGCGCGCGGGCGCGGCAATGGCAAGGCGATTGTGCGCGCGATTGAATATTTCGCCCGCCATCAGGGCTACAGCGTTTTAAAGCTGGATCTGCGCGAAACGCAAACAGCTGCCATCGCCCTTTATCATGGCATGGGCTATGTCCGCTGGGGCATTAATCCCTATTACGCCATGATCGACGGCAAGATGGTCGAAGGTTATTACTACACCAAGAAAATACAGGAATGCGAGCAGTGAACCTTTATCCGGCAATCGATTTGAAAGATGGCGCCTGTGTCCGCCTGTTGCGCGGCGACATGGACAAGGCCACCGTGTTTAACAACGATCCCGGCAGCCAGGCCGCCGAATTTGTTGCCAAGGGCTGCCATTGGGTTCATGTGGTTGACCTTAACGGGGCCTTTGCCGGGGAACCGGTTAATGGTGCCGCGGTTGATTCCATTCTTGCCGCAGTTGGCGACAACGCCAAGGTGCAGCTGGGCGGCGGTATCCGCAATATGGAAACGGTCGATTACTGGCTTAACAAGGGTGTTCACCGGGTTATTCTGGGCACCGTCGCGCTCCGCAACCCCGATCTGGTCAAGGAAGCCTGTGCCAAGTGGCCGGGCCGCATTGCGGTTGGCATTGATGCGCGAAATGGCTTTGTTGCCGTTGAAGGCTGGGCCGAAACATCGGAAATTACCGCACTGGAACTGGCGCAAAAGTTTGAAGATTGCGGCGTATCGGCCATCATCTTTACCGATATTGACCGCGATGGCGCCATGGGCGGCCCGAATATAGACTCAACCGTTGCTTTGGCCCGTGCCATTTCCACCCCGGTCATTGCATCGGGCGGGGTTTCATCGCTTGAGGATCTGCTGGCGATCAAGGCGCAGGCCGATGCCGGTATTGATGGCGCCATTTCAGGCCGTGCGCTTTATGATGGCCGCATCGACCTGGCAAAAGCCATTGCCGCGCTGGCATAACGACAGGAAGCCGACATGCTGAAAACCCGTGTGATACCTTGCCTGGACGTCAAAGACGGTCGTGTCGTCAAGGGTGTTAATTTTGTCGATCTGATAGACGCTGGCGACCCGGTCGAACAGGCCCGCATTTATGATGCCGAAGGCGCGGACGAGCTGTGCTTTCTCGACATCACCGCCTCAAGCGATAACCGCGATACCATTTTTGATGTGGTGGCGCGCACCGCAGAAGCCTGCTTTATGCCCGTAACCGTGGGCGGCGGGGTGCGTACCCTTGAAGATATTCGCAAATTGCTGCTGGCCGGGGCCGATAAGGTCTCGATCAACACAGCTGCGGTGAACAACCCGGATTTTGTGCGCGAAGCCGCGCGCAAGTTTGGTTCGCAATGTATTGTGGTGTCGATTGATGCCAAATCCACCGGGCCGGACAAGTTTGAAATCTTCACCCATGGCGGTCGTAACGAAACCGGAATAGATGCTGTTTCGTTTGCAAAACAAATGACCGAATATGGCGCTGGCGAATTGCTGGTGACCTCGATGGACCGCGACGGCACCCAGTCGGGCTTTAACATTCCGCTGACCCGCACCATTGCCGATGCCGTGTCGGTACCCGTCATTGCATCAGGCGGGGTGGGCACATTGGACCATATGGTTCAAGGGGTTACCGAAGGGCACGCCTCGGCTGTGCTCGCCGCATCGATCTTTCATTTTGGCACTTATCGCATTCGCGATGTTAAAAACCACATGAAAGCGGCGGGTCTTCCGGTGCGCGACGCATAACGTTGCGACATTAAAACGATTTTTAAACAGTGACTGTTTCCACTGTTTTTCAAGGGCAGGACGGGCAAAATGACCAAAGCACTGGACGGCGAAATTCTTGACCGGCTGTACGATACAGTTGCCGCCCGCAAGGGTGCCGACCCCGAAGAAAGCTATACCGCCAAACTGTTTAGCAAGGGCACACGCAAAATCGCCCAGAAAGTGGGTGAAGAAGGGGTAGAAACCGTGATTGCCGCCCTTGCCGAAGGGCCGGAAAATGTCGCATCCGAAAGTGCCGACCTGCTGTATCATTTGCTGGTGCTATGGGCTGATCGCGGCGTAAAACCCGAACATGTCTGGGAAATTCTGGCAAAACGCGAAGGCATTTCAGGTATTGCCGAAAAGGCATCGCGTAGCGAAAGCTGATATAATCAGCAAAACGCACGGAGGTCCGCATGGCAGATAACAAGTCTGAGAGAGATACGGATAAAGTTCGTCGAGAAACGACAAAACTCGAGAAATTTGAAGCAAGCGTATCAAGTGACGGGCCGGTTCACCTTTTGGAGGACGATCAAACAGGTGATCGTTTTTTGCTCTATGCTGACTCAAAAGGAATTCAGGTTCAGATCCACTATGAAGGTAATTCCCTTTGGATGACACAAGCGCAGCTCGCAACATTATTTGGGCGAGATGTGTCCGTCATATCAAGGCATATCAATAACATCATTGATGACAACGAACTTGATGCAGAGAGCAATTTGCAAAAAATGCAAATTGCTTCCTCAACAAAGCCTGTAACGCTTTATAGCCTTGATATGGTTATTTCTGTTGGCTATCGCGTCTCATCACACAAAGCGACACTGTTTCGCAAATGGGCGACCCAAAAGCTGGTTCAGTTCGCCCTGAAAGGGTTTGTCGTTGATGTTGAACGATTAAAAGACCCAAATCAGAGAGACCACTTTACAGAACTTCGGGAAATCATCCGGGAGATCCGAGCTTCCGAGGCAAACCTTTATAAAGAAATTCGCCAGATTTGTTCCCTTTGCAGCGACTATTACGCGCTTGATGAATCTGAAAAGAACCTGTTTTTCGCAACTATTCAGAATAAACTGCATTATGCTGTAACCGGCATGACCGGGGCTGAAATACGAATGAGCAGAGCCGACGCAAACCTGCCTGCAATGGGGCTTAACAGTTGGTCAGGTTCTCGCCCTCGCACAAAAGATATTTATACAGCCAAAAACTATCTTGGTGACGCAGAGATAAGAGACTTGAACAGATTTACCGGCATGTTGCTAGATTACTTCGAACAAGAAACAGATCTTCAGCGCCTGGTTACAATGGATGATGCCCGCTCCGCACTGGACAAATTTATCCGTAATAACGAACGCGCTTTGCTTAACCGTCCGGGTTCGATATCAAAGAGCGATGCTGACGCTTACGTCAAAGAACAATATAAAATATTTGCCGACAAACTTCGTGCGCTATCGCAAGATTAATCCGACAGCTTGTCTAACGCACAAGACGAGTCATAACGGTCAAATTACCAATGGAAAATATCATGGCATATGATTCCGAAAACATTTTCGCCAAAATCCTGCGCGGCGACATTCCGTGCAACAAGTTTTTTGAAGACGATCACGTCCTTGCCTTTCACGACATCGCCCCGCAGGCGCCAACCCATATTCTGGTGATCCCCAAGGGCGCTTACACCAGCTATGACGACTTCGCGATGAATGCATCAGACGAAGAAATTCTGGCCTTTACCCGCGCGATTGGCAAAATTGCCGCCGCAGCCGGTGTGGTCGAAGACGGCTATCGTCTGATCTCGAACACCCGCGAGCATGGCCGTCAGGATGTGCCGCATCTGCATGTCCATATCATTGGCGGCAAAAAACTGGGCCTGATGCTGCCCCGGGACTAACGGCCATTATGACGATGATAGCGCGATATGCCAGTTAAGCCCGAAATTGCAGCGGAACGCATTTTTGCCGGCCTGAGCGGGGACTGGACCCTGCATCGGGCGATGGGCGAGACCGGCACCTTCACTGGCACAGCCCGATTTTTCATCGCCCCCGATAACCCCGAAAACACCCTGCGCTATCGCGAAGAAGGGGTTTTACAGCGCTTTGACGGCCAACATTTTGAGGGCTACCGCGAATATGATTTCGTCTTGCGCGGGCAGGCCATTGAAATGCTGTTTCGCGACCCGGTCGGTTTTGGCAATCGCTATGTCTTGCTAGATTTTAACAATATTTCTGACAATGACGTGCTTGCCGCGCAGGATCATCATCCCTGTGGAGACGATATGTATCACCACCGCATGTTCTGGCATCACAACGATCATTTCGAAACCAGAATTAAAGTTGTCGGCCCGAAAAAAGACTATGAACTCCACACCCTTTATCACCGGGCAAAAGCGGACGGTTAATCGCCTGTAACACCATTTGCACCATCAGCAATCGCGCCAGATACTGCAGCCTCGGCCAGCAGCCATTGGCGAAAAGCCGCTATTTCCGGGTCATTCTGCCGGGTTTCATCGCACATCAGGTAATAGGCGTCACTTGCCTGCAAGCTGCCCTCGGCAACAATTTCCAGATCCCCCTTTGCCAAGGCTGTTTCAATTAAAATACGCGGCAGCAGAGCAATGCCCATGCCGCTTTTAGCGGCTTCGATCAGCATGAAAAAATGCTCGAACCCCAGACCGGGCTCACCGTGAATGACCACGTCATTGGCCAAACCCCATTGGTGCCAGGCGCGGGGGCGGGTGGTGTGTACCAACCGCGGATAACGCGCCAGCAACGTTGCCCTGTCCACTGTATCGGACTGCTCATTTTTGGCGACCAAACCGGGGGCGGCGACAACAATTTGTTGTTCTTCCAGAATTTTAAAACTGGCAAAGCCCGGCCAGTGACCATTGCCAAAATACAGCCCCACATCCATTTGATGCACCCCCAAATCCGGCATCCGGTTTGGCGTGGCAAAATTTAACGACAGGGTTTCAATGACAGGCCGAATATTGGGAAACGCGGCTTGAAACCGGGCCAAACGCGGGATCAGCCACGCGGTTGCCAATGTTGGCAAAGCGCCGATTACCAGTTTACGATCAGACCCGCCATGGGTTAACAAATCGAGCGTGGCGGCTTCAATTTCATCAAATGCCTTTTGCAAGGCCGGTAAATAGGACCGCCCGGCATCGCGCAACATCAGTTGCGGCCCGTTGCGATCAAACAAGGATATGCCCAGCCGTGCTTCCAGATTGGCGACCTGCTGGCTGATCGCACCGGGGGTTACGGCCAGTTCCGCGGCCGCACGGGCAAAACTGCCATGTCTTGCTGCGGCCTCGAACGCGCGCAAGGCATTTAACGACGGGGTGGCAGGGCGCAGGGCCATAACGATAGTTTTCCTGTTGATATAATCAGAACTTCTGACTTTTTAGCCATTATCATTCTGATTTACAGTCATGACCAGCGATTACCGTTAATTTTTCTGGAAATTAAACCCATGCAAATCCCGCCGTTTCACCTGGCATTTCCGATTAAATCCATTGCCGATACCCGTGCGTTTTACATCGATATTCTGGGCTGTGACGAAGGAAGATCGACCGAAAACTGGATCGATTTCGACTTTTTCGGCCATCAGCTTTCCGCCCATGTCCGCGCCGATGCCGGGCAAAATGCCGGAACCGGCACCGTCGATGGCGATGCTGTGCCGATCCCGCATTTTGGCGCGGTTCTGGAATGGCAACAGTGGCATGACCTGGCGGATCGTTTGAAAAATGCCAAGGTAGCTTTTTTGCTGGAACCAAAAATCCGCTTTGTTGGCGAACCGGGCGAGCAGGGCACCTTTTTTGTCACCGACCCCGCCGGAAACGGGCTGGAATTTAAAACATTCCGCGATCCGGCCATGATTTTTGCCCATTAACCAGCCGTCGGGCTACGAAGGTCGCCCTGCGCAAATGCCACATTTCAATCTGGTCCATCTGGTCCGATGTTATGCCGGACCGGATTGCCCGCGGAGTTCAATTGCACAGGCAGTTCGTCGGCGGCATGAACAATATATCAAGCTGGTTATGGCGTGACGGCACCGGCCAAAGAAGGCTATCCTTGGCTAACAATAGCCACCGCAAAAACAGATAAATTGCCAAAAACCGCACGATGGGGGAACGCCACCAACTGGTGTGCGTTATAATTTAACCGCCCAAACAACAAACAAATTAAAAACAACCAAGGAGAGCAGCATGCCTGCGTCCGCCCCGTACAAAATCCTGATTGCCGCACAAGGCGAGGAACGACGCTGGAAAGAGGCGATGACCGCCCGGCTGCCCGATGCCACCATTTATACCCAGGATGAAACTTACGACCCGGCAGAAATTGATTTTGCCATGCTGTGGAAACAGCCCCAGGGCATGATGAAAAGTCTTGCCAATGTGCGCGGGATTTTTTCGCTGGGTGCTGGTGTGGAACATGTGTTATCCGCCCCGACCCTGCCAAAAAATGTTCCGATTGTCCGCCTTGAAGATGCTGGCATGGCCCAGCAGATGGTGGAATATCATATGTATGCCGCCCTGCATTTCATGCGCGATTTTGACCATTACATGCGCTCGCAAAATGAAGGCGACTGGCATCCGCGCGACGTGGCCGAAATTGGCGATTTCCGCGTTGGCGTGATGGGCCTGGGCGCACTGGGTGCTGCCGTTGCCTCCCGGCTTTCCGAACTGGGCTTTACCGTTTCGGGCTGGAGCCGGCGGATGAAAGCCATGGAAGGGGTCACAACCTTTGCCGGGGCCGAAACCCTTGATGAGTTTTTGGGCCAGACCGACATTCTGATTTGCCTGCTGCCGCGCACCGGGCAAACCGAAGGGCTGCTTGATACTGCGCGCCTGTCCAAATTGCCCGGAAATGCTGCCATTATCAATGCCTCACGCGGGGCGCTGATTGTTGAAGAAGACCTTTTACGCCTGCTCGATACCGGGCATTTGCGCGGGGCCTTTCTGGACGTTGCCGTCAACGAACCGCTGCCCTCTAGCCATCCGTTCTGGAACCACCCCAAAATCCGCCTGACCCCGCATATCGCGGCCGCCACCCGGATTGGCCCGGCGGTTGACCAGATCGCCGAAAATATTGCCCGCATTGATAAGGGTGAAACCCCGCTTGGCCTGGTTGATCGCGATATCGGCTATTAAAACCGCGGACCGACATACCTTGTGCGCAGCGACAGATGCACAAAAGCTGAATTTCCCCGCAATCAAACCGGTTGCGGGGATTTTTATGGTTAAAACGCCGCAAAATCGGCTTTTCCTTGCCAAAAACCCGTTTCAATCTGGAATACAGCCCCGAATTTCCGTAAAACACAGGCAATTAATGCGTTTAACAAGGGTTTTGCCATGACACAACCAACACAGCCGGTTTTTCGCTATGCCGTCCGGTCCGATTTACCCGCCATTGTCGCCTTGCTGGCCGATGACGAAAAAGGCAAAACCCGCGAAAATCTCACCGATCCCTTGCCCGATATTTATGGCAATGCCTTTGACGCCATGGAAGCCACCAACACCGATGCCTTGCCCAATAAATATCTGCTGGCCATTATCAATGATCAGATTGTCGGTTGCCTGCAACTGACCCTGATCCCCGGCCTGTCGCGGCAGGGCCGGTTGCGCGCCCAGATCGAAGGGGTTCGGGTGTCCTCATCGTGTCGCGGGCAAAAAATTGGCGAAGCCATGATTTTACGCGCCATCGACATTTCCCGCGATCTTGGCGCATCGTTGATGCAATTCACCACCGATAAAACCCGCGCCGATGCCCACCGGTTTTATCAACGCCTTGGTTTTGTTGCCAGCCATGAAGGCATGAAACGCGATCTGTAAAGGCGGTGTAAAACCGGGAAACTCGCAAGCAGAACAATGCCACATTTCGGGTTCAGGGTGTATTCTTAGCGCAAACCGGGAACACCCGGCACGTTGCAACGTTTCAGATAAACATCGCAATAGCCCGAGGAGAGCATGATGAACTTGTCAGAGTTACAAGACAATGCGGTTGAACATGGTTTTACCCACAGCTTTGTCTGCACCGAAAGCGGCGTCAAACGCGATGGCGATGGCCCGGTTTACCCGGTCAAGGATCTTCGCATTGTGCACAGCAACAGTGTCGATACCGGTACCGATCCCGGCGATGACGCCACCCTTTACATGATTGAAGCCAGCGACGGCAGCAAAGGCACGCTGATTGTTCCGGCAGGTTTTTATGCCGACCCGCACAAGGCAAAAATCATTGATCAGCTGTTGCACCGTCATTAGGACAAGACTTGAGCCATCGCAAAGGCCGCAGCAACAGGGCGCGCACAGCATGCAGCCCTAAAATCGGCAGCATTGATGACAAAATCGGCAAAAATTCATATTTAAAACAAACTATTTGCCGCAAAATCACCACCTTCTGGCGGACATATGAAAGTGCGTCATGACGAAAGCTGCGCGGGTTAAACCGCCGCCGGAGAGATGGAAAATGCGATGTCCGATTTGTTGCCGTTTTTGCGTGCCTGGGTCAGCGACCCCAGACGTGTTGCCGCGATCAGCCCGTCCGGGTCTGCCCTGACCGAACTGATGACCCGCGAAGTTAACCCCCAGCATGGCCCGGTGCTGGAACTTGGTCCTGGTACGGGTGTTTTCACCCGCGCCCTTTTGGCCCGTGGCTTTGACCAGCAGGATTTAACCCTGATCGAAGCGGGCAAGGACTTTGCCCATACCCTGGCCAACCGGTTTCCCGATGCCAGAGTGGTGTGCATGGATGCCACAAGACTGGGCAAAGCCAACCTTTACCCCGAGCATAATCTGGGCACCGTGATTAGCGGCTTGCCGTTGCTGTCGATGAATGCCCGTCAGGTGATGGGAATTTTGGGCGGGGCGTTTCGCTATGCCCGTCCGGGCGGCTATTTTTACCAGTTTACCTATGGCCCGCGATGCCCGGTTCACCCTAATATTCTCAACCGGCTGGGGCTGAAAGCCACCCGCGTGGGTCACACCATGCGCAATGTCCCGCCCTCCAGTGTCTATCGCCTGTCACGGATCGATGACACCTGGTTTGGCTAACAGGTAAATTTTAACAAAAACAATGCGTTGATAATGATCCCACCTGAACCACCCCCGCCGCCTGCTCACTCAGCCCAATAATTCGTTACACCTGCATTCAAATATCAGCCTGTCCGGCCGGATCGTGCATCGTCGTGCAATTGCCCGATGAACCATGCTTAATGCTGCGTGGCCTCGCGGGTTATTTGTGGCGATACACCATTTTTCGATAGATTAACGCCTCGGCGATGTGGCTGCGCGTCACAATATCGCTGTTGCCAAGATCGGCAATGGTGCGGGCCACACGCAAAACACGATGATAACCGCGCGCCGAAAGCTTCATGCGCCGGGTGGCATCTTGCAATAAGGCGCGGCCTTCCGGGTCGGGGGTGGCAAAGCGTGTCAAAACCTCGCCATCGGCCAGTGCATTGCAGCTTACCTTGTTGCCAGGGCCATAGCGATTGATCTGGCGGTCCCGCGCGCGCAAAACCCGGGCGCGGACCGTGGCCGTGGTTTCGCCATTGGCCGGGGCGTCAAGTTCGTCGGGGGTGACGGCGGGCACGTCGATTTGAATATCAAAGCGGTCAATTAACGGACCGGACAACCGCGACTGATAATCCTCGCCGCAGCGCGGTGCGCGGCTGCACGCCGCATGTTCATCGCCCAGATAGCCACAGCGGCACGGGTTCATCGCGGCAATTAATTGCACCCGGGCGGGATAGGTAACATGGGCATTGGCACGCGCAACCGAAACCTCGCCGGTTTCAAGCGGCTGACGCAGGGCATCAAGCACATTGCGCTGAAATTCCGGCAATTCATCAAGAAACAGCACCCCGTGATGGGCCAGTGAAATTTCACCGGGCCGTACCCGATGCCCGCCACCAACCAAAGCCGGCATGCTGGCCGAATGATGCGGTGATCGATAGGGACGCATGCGCACCAGCCCGCCTTCGGGCAAAATCCCCGATACCGAATGAATAACCGTGCTTTCAAGCGCCTCGGTAGGGGAAAGGTCGGGCAGCAAACCGGGCAAGCGCGCCGCCAACATCGATTTTCCCGAACCGGGCGGGCCGTTCATTAATAAATTATGTCCGCCTGCGGCCGCAATTTCCAGCGCCCGTTTGGCACTTTCCTGCCCCTTGATATCACGCAAATCGGGCTGATCGCTCGCCGGTGAAAGCGCTTTCACTGGTACCGGGCGCGGTAAAATCTGGCTGCCTTTAAAATGATTAATCAGGGATATCAGGCTCGGGGCGGCCAAAATGTCAAAATCCCCCGCCCACAGGGCTTCGGGCCCATTGGCCTTGGGGCAGATAATACCGCAATCGCGGCTTGCGGCCTCCATTGCCGCGGGCAATACCCCCCCCACCGCCGAGATCGAGCCATCCAGCCCCAATTCGCCCAGCACCACCCACGACGACACATCCTCAAGGCTGATCACATCCATCACAGCCAACAGACCCAAGGCTATCGGCAGATCAAAATGCGATCCTTCCTTTTGCAAATCGGCCGGGGCAAGGTTGATGGTGATGCGTTTGGGCGGCAGGGACAGACCCATAGCCGACAGCGCAGAACGGACCCGCTCACGGGCCTCGGAAACGGCTTTGTCGGGCAGGCCGACAACGGTAAAGGCAGGCAGCCCGCTGGCCATTTGCACCTGCACATCCACCGCAATGGTGTTAATGCCGGCAAAGGCCACGGTCGTTACATGTGCAGTCATGATCAAGCCTGTCTAATCCCCAAGACCATCACTTTGGCGCTAAAAGGAAAAACAGGCAACCGGCACGTGCAGATTTGAAAAATCATGCCCGGAAAGGACGGGGCGTAATGCCGTCAATGTCAGAAAAACCATCAAACAAGACGGCTTTTGAAAACCTTCGACACATTCTGCACGGCCATCTGAAATACCAAACATGCCGCATTTTACGATATAAAATCAGCAAGCTGATCTTATATCGATTCCGGGCCGCGTTGATTATTTACTATCGTCTTTGGGATCGGCAACATCATCGTCTTCGATGTCGTCATCATTTTCGTCTTCAACGTCGTCGCCAATTTCGTTGGCAACAACACCGCCTTCACGCGGCACCAGAAATTCCTTGCGGCAAGGAACGGCTTTGCCTTCAACCACGGTCCAGCCGAAATTGCGCATTTTACCGAAACTTTCGCGTTTCATGGTAATGCCGCTGGCCTTGTGCAGGCGGACTTCATCGGGGTTTTCCCCTTTGATTTTACGGGCCCGTGCCCAGGCGCGTTCACGAACAGCTTTGGAAATTGGGGTCATGACATCCTGATCATTAAATGCGGCGCAAGCCACACGTGAAAGACAGCCGCCCTGTATAGACGATTTTCAAAAATGCGACAGGGCGATTATCGGGCGATGATAACGTTTATCGCAGTATATCCCAACCATCGCGGTTGGACGAAAAATCACGGTGTCGGGTTATTTTGGCAAATAAAACCGTGTTTCAACCAGTGCGGCCCGGTTGCCAATCTCTCCGCGCCACGCCATCAGGGCTGGTGGCAAGGGAAACTGATTTTCATCGGGCCAGCGAAAAGCCAGATATTCCAGCGCCGATGCCACCGCAATTTCGCCAATGCCGGGCAATTGCGCATTAAGAATATCGACCTGTTTGTCCAGGGCTTCAATCCCCGATGTCACCGCCTCGGCCTGGCGCTGCATAACAAAATCGGATCGTTGGTCATTGGGGCGTTGCTGATCGGCAAACAAACGGCCGGTTGCGGCCATGATGCCATCGGCCAGCGCCTGAAGTTGCAAGGCCTGCCAGCGGGTGGGGCCGGTAATGGGAAACAGGCGGCGGTCGGTTTTGCCGGTGCTGCGCGCCAGTTCGTCGAGAAAATCGCAGATAACAGCCGAGTCATAAAGAACCAACCCGTCATCTGTTACCAAAGTTGGCACCTTGGCCAGCGGGTTAACCGCCCGCAGGTTTTCATCGGTCCAGGGATTGATCAGGATTTCTTCGGTATCGGCAAGCAGGCCCAGTTCACGCAGGCAAATACGAACTTTGCGCGCAAAGGGCGAGGTCGAAGCATAAAACAAACGCATCTTTTATCCTGATGAGAGTTAAACACAGAAAACGGACGGGATTATTACAATCAAAATTTAAAATTTCAGCCAAGCCCGGCTAAATCGGAAAATCCGGGGTCAACCCGGAATGTTCGAGATGCCAGTTGGCATGCCATGATGATTGATGGCGTGACAGGGTTAGATAATTGCGCTCGGCCACGTAAATGGAGGATTGACCGGGCAGGGGGCACAGCCGGGTTGGCCGACCGGGCAGCGGGTTATCACCCAGCCATGCCAGAAAGCCCAGACAGCGGGCAAAGGCATTTGCCGGGGCATTATGGGCAATGCCCGATGCCACCAGTTGATGGACAATGCGCGAGCGGGTTTCAAAAACGCCGCGGGTGGCAAGGTGGATTTCGCCCGACAGGATCGTGACATCATGATCATCGGTCGTGGCAATATCTTCGATCAGTTCCAAAAACCGGCACCATTCGCGCCGGTGTGCGCGGCTTTGCCATTGATCGCGCAGATCATCCTCGTATTTTTGCGCCCGTGGCATCACCTGCAAAATTGCTTCAACCACCGACAGGCGCGGACCAATCGCCGGGACGCTCGACATCAGCAAAATCCGGTTTGATTGCGGCACATTGCGCACCATTTTTTCCAGCATGTGCCAGCCAACATCGCCCATTAACGCATCGCGCCGCCGTTCGGATCGCAAATCAGGGGCAATAATAGTGATACCGGGATAATCATAGCGCCAGCCAAGCGAGCGCGCAGTTTTATCGTAAATGCCCTCGGGCAGGGTGCTGCCATCGGGTGGGATACATAATTGCATCAGCATAAAAGCATAACGCGCCGCATCATACATGCCGCGCGCTACCGCCATTTCCTGAAACCCGCCCGCGTGGCTGCCCCAGCCATCAAAAATATCATGGTCATCCCACATCATGACCGAGGGAACGCGCGCCATCAGATAGGCAATCTGGGGCAGAGAATAGACGATGATGTAATGATCGAGATAGAATTTCAAAACCGCATCGGCCATTTCATCGGTAAATATCGCCGATTTTTTAGCGCTGTTCGATGCCTTGTGCCACGCGGTGATATCGGGGTGACACTGCCACACCATATCGGCGTAAATCTGGTCGCCGCCATGCAATAACAGTGAAAACGGTTTCACATCGTGACCGTGACACAGATCGGCCCACAGGGCATTGCGCTGGGCAATTGGTCGGTCAAGATCGCCTTGCTCCTGCCCGTTGCACGACACAAAAGCCAGATCAAGATTGTCGCCAAAATCGGTTGAAACAGGGAAATGTTCTTCGCCCAGGTCATACCAGGCACCGGCTTGCTGGGGCAGGGTGAAATCATAACGCCAATAGCTGCGGTCAAACTTTTCCGCCAGTTTAACCGGCATGATGCGGCCTTCGCCCATTGGCGATAACACCGGCGGCGTATCGTCATGATAGGTCACAAGCAACGCCGCAATTTTGGCCGATCCGGCATAACAGCCCCGGCCAAACAAAAACGGCCCCGCCAGCCAGGGAACAGATGTATCGTCGAGCGCCTCGTCCATGTCACCGCCTTTTTAACCGGTTATATCACCTGCCCGGAACCGGTGATACGCAGCAAGACCACACCATGTTCCGTAAAAACAGCTTTGATATTGAATAAACTTTTCAAAGGCTGCCTGCCCGCTGTGACAGCATCGTGGCAAACTTTGCGGTTTAGCAGCTGAAATTGCCAGTTCTCGATAAGGTCAACTTGTGGGGAGCTGAGGAGACGGGACCAACAAAAACCCCTTTGGCCGATTACCTCGGCCAAAGGGGTTAAAATGATAGGTCGGGCAAAATTTAGCACAAAAACCGGCACATTTTGCCATCAGATCGCAAAATATTAGCCCAGACGGGTCTCAATTGCATCCCAGATCAGGGATTCCAGCTTTGATCCGTCAAACCGGTTGATTTCCTGAAGTCCGGTTGGCGAGGTGACGTTAATTTCAGTCAGGTAATCGCCAATCACGTCGATACCGACAAAAATCAGATCGCGCTTTTTAAGTTCCGGTCCGATGCGCTCGCAAATTTCATTTTCACGAGCGGTCAGCAGTGATTTTTCGGCAACACCGCCCACATGCATGTTCGACCGCGCTTCGCCATCAGCCGGCACCCGGTTAATCGCGCCTACCGGTTTGCCATCAATCAGAATGATGCGTTTATCGCCCTTGCGCACGGCAGGCACATAGGCCTGCACCATCAGGGGTTCGCGCGACTGAACGGCAAACAGCTCCACCAACGAAGCCAGGTTTTCATCATCGGGTTTGATGTGGAAAACCCCAGCCCCGCCATTGCCAAAAAGCGGCTTAACGATCAGGTCTTTGTGCTGTTTGCGAAAATCGCGAATGCGGTCAAGCGACCGGGTTATCAGGGTAGGGGGCATCAGGTCGGGAAAATCGGTGACAAACAGTTTTTCCGGCGCATTGCGCACATGACCCGGATGGTTAACCACAAAGGTTTCCGGGTGGATTGCTTCTAGCAAATGGGTGGCGGTGATGTAATTCATGTCAAAGGGCGGGTCCTGACGCATTAGGATAACGTCGGTTTCGCGCGCCAGATCAATGATTTTGGGTGCGCCCAGATCATAATGATTGCCATGTTCATAGCGCAGCATCAGTGGGCGAACCTGCGCCTTGACCCGGCCCTGATCATAAAACATGTCGTCGGGATGATAATGATAGAGCTGATAACCCCGTTCAAGGGCTTCCAGACCCATGACAAAGGTCGAATCGCCCTTGATATTGATATGTTCAACCGGGTCCATCTGGATGGCGACAATACGGCTCATCTTCCGGGTATCTCCTTGTCGCGGTTGCCAATAAAGGCGTTTTTCCGCCAATTGTGATCATTTGCAGGCACACCTTGACCAGACTGGCCTTGGTCGCCAAATGATGCGATATGTTAAACGTTTGATGAAATTACTATCACCTGCCATCGGCTTTTCGCAATCGCCATTGCGTGAAGCGGATTTGATAAACAGGCTACATAAATGGGTTCAGATTTGCGCTTCGCCAGTATTTCGAAAAAACTAGCCACAATCCTTCGTCCGCTTGCGGCATCTCGTATGCTGGTCGGCGCTGTTGTGGCCACGGTGCCATTTGCAGGTACCACATTGATGATGGCACCTTCTGCCAAGGCAGCTGATGCCGCCACCATCGTTGCGAAAAACCAGCAAGACGTTGCGCGGATCGAAGATTATTTGAACGCAATCACCACCCTGAAAGCCGATTTTGTGCAAATCTCGTCGGATGGTGGATCGGCCAAGGGCACGCTTTATATGCAGCGCCCGGGCAAGATGCGGTTTGAATATGACCCGCCTTCGCAAATTCTGCTGGTCGCGACCGGTCATGATTTCATTTATTATGACAAGGAAATCAACGCGCCGACCTATTTTGATATCGACGAAACCCCGGCCGGGCTGATTTTGGATGATAATGTGTCGCTCAGCCGCGACGTTAATATTGTCGATTTTCGCAAGACTGCGGAAACCATTCGCGTCAAGCTGGTGCGTAAGTCCGACCCCGGTGCGGGCGATGTCACCCTGGTATTTCAGGATAACCCGATGCAGTTGCGCCAATGGGTGGTCGATGATGCCACCGGTATTGAAACAACTGTCACCCTGTTTAATGCCGAAGAAGGCATGAAACTGGATCAAAAATTGTTTGAGTTTAAACGCATCTGGATTGGCAACGGTAATTAGGCTGACTTGGGCAAAAACGGGGAGGCCTGTGTTACACGGCCTGCTCAAACCGGCCACAAGGGCACTATAGCCCGCCTGCCATGCAATAAATTTATAGCCGCCATGTCAGGATCGATACTGGAAATTCTCCAGATATGTTCCCATATCAATGACTGTTACAAGGCTTCCTGATTTTCAGGAAGACCGGTTTGAGGAATGGTTTCCCCTACCGTTCCTCAACACTCCAGATTGATGGAGCGCTGGCGTCCGGTTACCCCCCTGGCCGGACGCCTCTTTTTTGTCCGCAGCATATTTATGCCCGACCATATATCGGTCGCACGCCGACCCGTTTCCCGATCAAAAAGCCGAATTTGCGCTGTCCATACCGATAAAGAATGATTTTTTTCATCTTTATTAAAGATATTGGCAAAAGCAGCATCGCGGCTTCACCGGCTGTTAATTTTCATTGCCTATCAAGTAAGATGCGTGATGAAAATTGCCTGCCCGTCCGCAAACGATGTGGACACTGGTATTATGCGTACCGCCAGACGGCCCCGAAAATGGCACCACAACAGGACCTGACCAGACAAATGATCAACGACTTCATGAAATCACTGGCCCAGTTTTCGGACCCCCGGTTTCGCCGTGTGGTCCTGATCGGGGTTGGCGGTGCCATCCTGACCATTCTGGCCTTATGGGGTGCGATTGGCTTTGGTTTGAATTCCGTCACCTTTTTCACCGATGGCGGCTGGCTAGAAACGGTGGCCGACTGGCTTCTTGGTGTCGGGCTGGCAGTTCTGGTCTTGTTGTTGTTCCCGTCCATGACCGTTCTGATCAGCAGCCTGTTGCTTGACCAGGTGGCCGAGGCGGTTGAAGACAAACATTACCCGCATTTGCCCCATCCCCGGCCTCAGCCGTTTTTTGAAGCCCTGATCAACGGCCTTAAATTTGCCCTGACGGCGTTGTTGCTCAATATTTTAATCCTGCCCTTGCTGATCACGGGGCCGGTTTATATTGTCGCCTTCTATGCGATGAACGGCTATTTGCTGTCGCGAGAATATTTTGAACTGGTGGCTGCGCGTCGGTATGATGTGCAAACCATGACGGCCTTTCGCAAACGCCGCCAGATGAAATTGTGGATTGCCGGTGTCGGCCTGACATTCCTGATGACGGTCCCGTTTGTTAATCTGGTTGCCCCGATTATTGCCACGGCCTTTATGGTTCATTACTGCATTCGTCTTGGCGCCTTTCAGCCCGATGTGGCCGCCTGACAATGTTGAACGTGATCCAATTATTTCGCAAAACCAACCCTATGGCGTTACCTCGCGCCAGAAACTGCAAGACAAGGATTGACCAATCCCATGTTCGGTAAGAAAAAAGCCAACAAAACAGTCGACAGCAGACCCGCTTCGTCGGATACATCTTTGGAACCGGCAGTTACCGGCAAAGCAAATGATGCGCCGACCCGGCCCGAGGTAAAGACCGCGTCATCGCCGGTGGAAAAACCGGCAGAGACACCTGAAAAACGTAGCGAGCCGCGCCTGTTTACCCAGGCGCGCACCAAGGATGAACCCGCAATGTCCAGCAAACCCCATTCCACCAACTTCCGCCCGGAAATTCACAAACGCCCGTTGGAAATTCCAACCCGCGGCAGTGCCAACCGTCCCAGCAGCCCGGTTTCAAACACCGAAGGCAAAAAGCTGATCGTTGGTCGGGATATTCGGCTGTCCGGCGAAATCGGGTCTTGCGACGTTCTGGTCGTTGAAGGCCATGTCGAAGCCCAGATCAATGACTGCCAGCGCATTGAAATTTGTGATGGTGGCACCTTTGTTGGCACCGTCAAAGTTGACGAAGCGGAAATCAGCGGCAATTTCCAGGGCGAACTTAATGCCCGCCGGGTAATTATTCTGGGGACTGCCGATATTAAAGGCGCGATTAATTACGGCAGCCTGCAAATTGAAAATGGCGCCCGGATCAAAGGCAGCCTTGATTATATTGAAGGCAATGATGACCCGTCGAGCCGCCAGGCCCCGTCGGCCGCCATCACCATTCCACGCAAAAGCGACGATACCTGACCCGTGCGCGGCGCAATTTGTTTAAAACTCATCCCTGATTTTTCCGGTGCGCTGATAACCAGCGCCCGGAAACGGCTTGCCACATTTATGTCCGTGGTTTCGCTGTCGGTTATGCTGGCCGCTTGTGCGGGCAATGCCGTGGGCCCCGGTGCCACAAATACCAGTTACGGCAAAAATACCCTGAACGGGGCTTCCTATAATGACGGTGCCCCGCGCGACCGCCGCGCCGATGCGGCGAAAATACCCCCGGCTGCAAAACCAGCGGCCAAAGGCCCGGGTCGTGTGCCCAATAACCAGGCGGCATCCCTGGCGGCCCGTAAACCGCCGATAAAACCGGCGATAAAACCCAAACAAACCGCCGCCATCCCGTTTGTTCAGATCAAGGCCGCCAGTCTCGCCAATCTTGAGGGCAAGGCCGTTGAAGCCAAACTGGGCAAACCGGAAATGCAGCGCGGTGAAGGATCGGCCAAGGTTTGGCAATATCGGTCTGACCGTTGCGCGCTGGATGTTTTTTTCTATCCGCAAGGGGGTAAGAAACAACCTGTTCTGGTTCACATGCTGGCACGGCTACGCGACGGAAATGGCGAAATTGACTTGCAAGATTGCCTCGACGAAGTGGTAAAAGACAAGCAATCGCACAAGGGGTGAATATCCCCGATGCAGATACACCTTTAAATACCGAAGAACCTGCCATTCCTTGGTCGAATCTTTACCTTTGCACGCCACATTGGTGGGTAATGATTTCTTCGGTTTATAATGTGATGAAAACCGGGCTGTCCAAAACCGGATTTATGCGGATGTGTCAGCTGTTTTGATCGCAATGTGCGCCTGTCGGCCCGAAATGCCGGCACCAAGATCCTGATAACCACAGATTAGTTACGCGGATACCATGGAAAAAGCAGTACATCGTCTCGTCAAAAGCATTCTTCTCTGCGCAATTGCCATGATGGTGTGGGCGACCGGCAGCGGTTCGGCCTTTGCGCAAAACTCCCCGGAATTGATCGACGTCTATAGCAAGTGGGAAGCCTATACCTATACCGAAAAAGGCAAAAAAGTTTGCTATATGGGCAGCCAGCCAACCTCGGCCAAGGGTGACTATACCCAGCGCGGGAAAATCTATGTGATGGTAACCCATCGCCCCGCCCTGAAACTGTTTAACGAGGTCAGCTTTATCACCGGCTATACCTTCAAGAAAAACAGCGAGGTTGATGTCCGGGTCGATTCGAATCGTTTTAAACTGTTTACCTATGACGATTCAGCCTGGGCCGTGAACAGCGAAGAAGACCGTAAACTGGTCAAGGCCATGAAAGCCGGCATTAAAATGTCGGTCGTTGGCTATTCATCGCGCGACACGAAAACCACGGACACCTATTCACTTTCCGGTTTTACCGACGCCTATAAAGCGATTTCAAAGGCTTGCGGGGCCACTCCCGTTGATTAAAGCCTGATATAACCATTGCAGTTTCGCCCGACCGACCAGAAACAACGGCATGGCCCTGTTTCTACCTGATGGCTGCAATGTGAATTTTATCGTTTATAATGAACCGTCGCTCCGCTATATGCGGGGCGATTGGTTTTTTTTAACAAGATCTGGCGCCCCGGCAATCTGCCAGCGGAACCCTGTTTTCACGCCCGGCCAAAACATAACAATCGCGGCGATATTGCAGGATCGAATGTCATGACCATATGACCCGTGGACTGAATATGTTATGGCTGCTGGCGTTAACACCGCGCATTTGCCCGTGCCAAAACACTAAAAACACCCCTTGCAAGACAAGAGAGAGACCGGAATGACCGACAGCGATGTCTTACGCGCATCTAAAAGCGATATGTCCCCCTTGCAACAAACTGTTGATCAGGGGACAGGCATTGATGCGGCCAATTCCGGTATCCTGAGCGAAAATTCGCCCAAACCCGCCATGCCGGCAACGCCCAAAACACCCGGCCTGTCTGATTTTGTCGCGCGCGCCAAAAGCGGGCTGACAGCAGATGGCCGCAAGGATTTAATCGGCATGTCGCGCGAGGAACTGACCGAAGTTCTTACCGCCATGGGCGAAAGCAAGTTCCGCGTCAAGCAACTGTGGAACTGGATGTATAACCGCGGTGTCACCAGCATTGATGGCATGACCAATATTTCGGTCAAGCTGCGCGACCGGCTTAGTCAGGATTACATCATTGGCCGCCCGGTTTTGACCGCGGATCAGAAAAGCTCGGATGATACCCACAAGTGGCTGATGCGCTTTGGCGATGGAAATGAAGCCGAAGCGGTTTACATCCCTGATCGCCACGAAGACCGGGGGGCTGTTTGTGTGTCCTCCCAGGTGGGCTGCACGCTGACGTGCAAGTTTTGCCATACCGGCACCCAGCTTTTGGTGCGCAACCTGACACCGGGCGAAATCATCAGCCAGTTCATGGTCGCACGCGACAGTTATGGCGAATGGCCAACCCCGGCCAATGGCATTCGCCGCCTGTCCAACATTGTGATGATGGGCATGGGCGAGCCGCTGTTTAACTATGAAAATGTCCGCGATGCCTTGCGCATTGCCATGGACGGCGAAGGCATTTCCATTTCGCGCCGCCGCATTACCCTGTCGACATCGGGGGTGGTGCCCGAAATTGTCCGTGCGGGTGAAGAACTCGGCGTTGGCCTGGCAATTTCGCTGCATGCCCCGGACGATGATTTGCGCAATGAAATAATGCCAATCAATAAAAAATACCCGTTAAAAGAATTGATGAATGCCTGCCGCCATTATCCCGGCATGTCCAATTCGCGGCCCATCACGATGGAATATGTGATGTTAAAGGGTGTGAATGACCAGCCCGAACAAGCCCGCGCGCTGGCCAAGCTGGTGCAGGGGGTGAATTGCAAGTTTAACCTGATCCCGTTTAACAAATGGCCGGGGTCGGATTATGAATGCACGCCAACAGCGGGTATCAAGAAATTTGCCGCAACCTTGAATGAATGTGGTTATGAAGCACCGATTCGCTGGCCGCGCGGCCGCGATATTCTGGCAGCCTGTGGTCAGCTTAAATCGGAAAGCCAGCGTTTGCGCAAATCGCGCGCGTGCCAAAGCGATACCCCCAATAGCGACACTGTTGCTGCCCAGTAAGTTATTCTGGCGCAACCGGCACTGAAAATTCCGATAAATATTAACGGGCAGGAATTGTTTCCTGCCCGTTTTTTAATGGCACTAATGGCTGCAAGACTGGTTACAAAACCGCATAGTGATTATCGCCCAGCCCATCGTAGCCAGCCGCATGACGGGTGGCAGATAACAAATCATAGGGATAGCCCGCGACAAAGGCGAAGGCTTGCTCCAGCGCGGTGATATCATCATCTGACAACACAATATCGCCCGCCGTCAGGCCCCCTGATAGTTGATCAAGGGTGCGGGGGCCCAAAACCGGAAGGGTATTTTTGGCCAAAAGCCAGGCCAGAGCAATTTCGGCCCGGCTTTTTTGCAATCTGTCTGCGATCTGGCCCAATACAAACAGGGCATCCGCATATTCAGGGTTTTCCGCCGTCTCTTTTGCCAAAACACCACCAAAAAGTGGCGACCACGCCATAACAGCCATCCCGGTTGCTTGGGCAAAGGGGATAAATTCGCGTTCGATCGTACGTTCAAGCAGGTTATATTGCATCTGCATGACGCTAACCGGGCTTAGGCCGCGCCATTGCGCCATCATGCTGGCCGATGCCATGCGCCAGACCGGCATGTTTGACAGACCAATATATAAAATCTTGCCCGCCCGTACCAGATCATCCAGCCCGCGCATAATTTCATCAATTGGCGTAATACCATCATCAAAGTGAACGAAATAAACATCGATATGGTCGGTTTTAAGCCGTTTCAAGCTGCCTTCAACCTCGGCCCTCATGGCCTTGCGATGGTTGCCGTGCGCCGCACGGGCCGGGGTGCTTAACGGGGTCCGGCAATATTTTGACGCGATGACAAAATCATCGCGTTTTGACGGGTTTAAAAATTCCCCCACCAGTTGTTCGGCAATACCGCCCTGATACGCGCTGGACGTATCAATAAAATTTCCCCCGGCATCGGCAAAATGATGCAGTATTTGCAGCGCTTCGGCGGGATCGGATTTGCCATTGTGCATTTTTCCCATTCGGGCGGTTCCCAGCACAAATTGCGAAACGGCAAGGCCGGTATTGTGCCCTAATAATCGATATTTCATCTTTCATCTCCACATGTCATGGCTGCCCGACACATAGAAGGATTGATAAAAATTGGGAAGAACGCACAATATTCACAGTAACTTACCAGAAAGTAAGGCCGCGTGTTTTAGCCCCGGTGGATCAGCCGCCCGGGTTTCAGATGCGCTTTCGGCCCTGTCTGGGCGCTGGAAAGTGGAAATTCTGTTTTCATTATTAGCCTGTCAGACCTGCCGCTATTCGGAACTGGAACGCAATATTACCGGTATTTCGCAAAAAATGCTGGCCCAGCAACTGCGCGAACTGGAACGCGACGGCTTGATCAACCGCCATATTTACCCCGAGATCCCGCCCAAGGTTGAATATAGCCTGACCGAACTGGGCCAGTCCCTGCGCGTACCATTGCGGATGTTGCGCGAGATCGGGGTGGCTATGCATAATCGGGAATGAACACCAGACGTTTAATTGATCCCTAAACGCCTGCATAACCTGACATAATTTAATAATAGATACTTTTAATTATACTTGTTTATAAATTATCTACTATTTAGCCCCAACTGGCCTGAAGCTTGCGCGGTCGTTCGGGGCCGGATAAAGAGACCTCATCGATTTCGGTATTCATCACCAAAATACCGCCGAGCCCGCCCTGGGCCAGTTTGACCAGGCGCTGACCGATCTGTTTTTCATCCAGGCCGATGATGTAATCATCGCGGGCGGCACTGTTGATAAAATCAATGGTGAAGGCGTGGGTAAAGCCCTGATGCAAACCATCGCGGTCAAGATTACGCCCCCCGACGAAGCCCAGCATACCTTCGATGGTGGCCGCCATTTCTTTCATACCGAAAAAAACGGCCTCGGTTTCAGCCGGATCGGCGTGATAAGGCACCTGTACCAAAACAATATGACGTATCATCACATTGGTCCCTGCCTGCTATTTTGATGAAGTCTCCCCTGTTTGATCCTGCCGGTTTGTCGAGGTTTGATCAATCGAAATGCTGCGGGGCAGCAAAAGGTAGGTTTGGCCCTGGCGGTTCATATGCCCGGCGTGAAGGGCGGCTTTTTCACCGGGACCAAAAAAGATATCACCGCGCACCGGCCCGCGAATAGCCCCCCCGGTATCTTGCGCGATCATAAGCTGATGAAACTTGCGATCTACATTCATCGCATCACGGGTTTCCAGCCAGATCGGTACCCCCATGGCATGAAAACGCCGGTCAACCGCCAAGGAGCGTTCGGTTTCAAGCGGCACGCCCTGCGCGCCAATCGGCCCGGCATCAGGGTCGCCGGGTAACTGGCGAAAAAACACATAGGACGCATTAAGGTTCATGACCGCATCAGCCTGATCGGGGTGATCTTGCAACCATTGGCGAATGGTTTGCAGCGAGACCGTTTTCGGCGTTAACGCGCCGCGTTTGATCAATTCCCGACCAATGGCAAAATAGGCTTGGCCGTTGGTGCCGGAATATCCCACCTTTAGGATGCTGCCATCCTCAAGAACAACCCGGCCGGACCCCTGAATTTGCAGGAAAAACGCATCCACTGCGTTATCGACCCACACCAGTTCAAGGTCACGGTTCGCCAGGGCACCGGCTTCAATCTCGGTCCGGTCATAATAGGGGACCACTTTTTTGCCCGTCACACGCCCGACCACGGTTTGGCCCTTTAACGCCGCGCGAAAAGCGCCAAGGTCAATATCGACCATATCATCGGGTTTAAGATAAAGCGGAATTTGAAACCGGTCATGGCGGGTGAGGCTGCCGCGTAATTCGGGTTCGTAATAGCCGGTAAACAGGCCGACCGGGTCGTTATTGTTCCCGGCACGCCACGGCAGAAATGCAGTTTGAAAAAACACACGTAAATCTTCGCTGCGCACGGTTTGCGCATTAATCGCCAGTGCCGTTTCGCACGCAGGCCGCCATTGGGCAACCGTCCCCACGCGCGGGTCCGGCCCGATATCCTTGTCGTCTGCCCGCTTTAAGATCCGCACACAAGAGCGCTGGAACGCGACCAGGGCTGGCTGCATATTATCGCTTTGCCAGCCGTCAAGGTCGCTAAAACGGGCCGGGGACAGGGTCAGATGGTCCGGTTTTTCCAGCGGGGTAATATAATCGGCAATTTGGGGCCAAAAAAACCAGACGGCACTGCCTGCAAGGATGATTGCGATAAAACCCAGAAACGCACCAAACAACAGGGGGGATCGTTTTTTATTCAAAAAAGCCGCCATGAAACAAATCGGGACCAAAATTCAGATTCTCACAGTGTCAGCTCAAACGGTTAAAAAACCAAAAGCACGGCACCCGCGCATTGATAAAAATGGCAGCTTATAAACAAAAAGGCGGCTTCACCTGTCGGGAAGCCGCCTTTTTATCATCTTAAATCCGCAAAAAAGCTGCTATCAGCTTTCGTCAGCCGGTGTTTCAGTGGCGACAAGCTGCCAGTTCGGATCGGAACTTTCCATATTGCGGGCAAATGTCCACAAATCCTCGACCTCGATCACATTATTGGGATCACCCGAAATCACATCGCCCGCCTTGTTGCGCACAATCGAAACTTCCTCGGAGACAAATTTGATCGTGATGTAAGCCGTGCGGCCTTCAACAGTGGCCTCATGGATCACGGCAGATTTAATACCAACCAGAGTGGTTTCTTCATGCTCGTCACTGGTGGCACGGTCATCAATTGCTGTGGCGAAGTTTTTATAAACCTCGGGCGACAGCAAGGATTTCAGCGTGTCCTTGTCGCCCTTGGCAAAGCTTTCAACAATCATTTCAAACGCCATGCGCGCCCCGTTCAGGAAGTCCTGCTGGGTGAAAGATTGGTCGGCAAGCTGGATCTGCGTTAAGGCCGGGCTGGAAACCGGATTTGCAGTTTCATTTTTTCGGCTGGAATCGGGCAGGCGATAAACATTTTCATCGCCAGTTGAACCAGCCCCTTCTTTCTGACCAGGACCGGCGGCATCTTCATGGGTCCGACGCCCGAAAACGTCGGTTGGTCCCTGTTTTTCATTGCCGGTTTTGCGGCCCAGCACACTACGCAGGCGCAAAATCAGAAAGATGGCGATCAGCGCAAAAAGAATAATATCAAAATATTGCAATTCCGGACTCTTGTTTTGGGGGTGTCGACGGACGGCAACCGCCATCATACAGCCTGTGTTCGTGAAATGGTATGACCTTATCTGAATGCAAGGGCAACTATCGAACTCAGAAAAATGTGATCAACTTCACCAAGACGCCGTCAAACATGCTAAAACCGGGCGGCATTGCTGGCACGCTGCCGTATTTTCGTCCAGTTATGTCAGTATCGCACCAGCTTAGGTTAGAACCTGTTACCATTTAACGCAGAATTTTGCCTTTAAGCCAATTCTGTTTATTTCCAAATAGCCAGCGCCAGACGGAGCAATTATGGGCTTTATTCTTTTTGGCATTTTTGTCGTGATGCCGATCGTCGAAATCGCCGTTTTTATTCAGGCCGGCGAATTGATCGGTTTATGGCCGACCATCGCAATTGTTGTTTTAACCGCAATTCTGGGCACATCGCTGATGCGATCCCAGGGATTGAAAACGCTGGCCCGTGCCCAACAAGAGCTTGATCAGGGCGAAATGCCGATCGGGCCGATGTTTGACGGGGTTTGCATTTTAATTGCCGGGGTTTTGTTGCTGACCCCCGGTTTTGTCACCGACACCATGGGCTTTTTATTGCTGTTCCCGCCTTTGCGCCGCGCGGTTGGCGCCGGATTGATCCTGAAAATGATGAAATCGGGAAAAATGCGAATGTCGTTTGGCGCAGGTTCTGCCCGCCAAAACGACCCGTTTGGCGGGGCTGGTAATAGCAGCAGAAATACAGGCGCATCCCGCGGCCCACGCGGCGGCCCTGTGATTGATGGCGACTATGAAGATCTCGATCAGCAAAAAGGCAGTATGGATGAACGCCCTGATCAGGATAACGACAATGATCGGAACCTGCCTCCGCGCTAGCCAGGCAAGATCGCCCAAAAACTGTTCGATCTGCAATATCAAAAGCCGGGGGCATGTCGCCCGGCTTTTTTGTGCAAAATTGTCAAAGCCAGCCAGATTAAAAACATCCTGATGGCATATCAATATCAGGCAAATCATCGTTGCTTGCGAATCTGGCTTAAAAACCGCCTTGCGGCTTGCCTTGATCTTGCCCGTCTGTTCCATCCATGCTAGGCCATCAGGCGTTATTTTCGGGGCACCAAAACCCGGGAACCGAACCTTACGGTGTCAGAAAAAAGCCGCCTTTAGTCACCATGACAGTGTGCCTGATCGGGAAATTTCCCGGCCATTGGCCGCTGGTTTAATCCGGACTGAACGGCTTTTTCCTGACCAAATTCCAAGATCTTAGGGAGTTATCTTCTAATGGCTGAAAATACCACCGGTGCAGAAGGCACGGATGCAGCACCGCAGCAGGCTGGCAATCCGATCACCATTCATGCCCAGTATATCAAGGATTTGTCGTTCGAAAATCCGAACGCGCCGGAAAGTGTTGCCCTGCAACAGCAGCCCAAAATCAACATTGATGTTGATGTTCAGGCCCGCACCACCGAAGACCAGCGTTTGCACGAAGTTGTTTTGAAAATCGACGTCAAAGCCGAGATTGCCGACAAGGCTGCTTTCGTGATTGATCTGCAATATGGTGCCGTTGTCACGCTGAATGTTCCTGAAGAACATCGTTTGCCGGTCCTGCTGATCGAAGTACCGCGCTTGCTGTTCCCCTATGCTCGCAAGATTGTTGCCGATCTGACGGCAGATGGTGGCTTCCCGCCGCTGATGATGCATCCGATTGATTTTGCCGACCTGTTTCGCAAAAAATATGCCCAGGCTGCCGACAGCACCCCGGCCGGAAACGCCTGATCAATCGCGATTATCTGACTTTAAAATCAGAAAAATATACCAAAATGCAAAAACCCCGCCATTCATTGGCGGGGTTTTTATATGTCAGACAATATCAAAAGCTGAGTTTCAATATCAAAACGGCTTTGCAATCACCATAAAGACAATAATGATCATAAGGATGGTAGGCACTTCGTTGAGGATACGATAAAACTTTGCCGATTTGGTATTGGTGCCAGCGGCAAAAGCCCGACGATATTTTGACAGCATCATATGAGCGATGGTCATAAGCACCACGCAAAGAAGTTTCACGTGAAACCAGCCTTCGGTCATGGCTCCGGTCACACTGATCAGGTAGCCGCCGAAAATCCAGGTCGCGATCATCGCCGGGTTCATGATGGCGCGCAGCAAACGCCGTTCCATGATTTTGAATTTCTCGTCGGCTTCCGAACCAGGGGTCACATCGCAATGATAAACGTAAAGCCGGGGCAGATACAGCATACCCGCCATCCAGGCGATAACGCTGATCACGTGCAGGGATTTGACAATGCTATATAAATCCATCGATCTCTCGGTTGTGATTTTTTAAAAGCAGACTGATTAATACGGCTAACCCGGTTGTTTGGCCGTTGCACAAACATGATCATCGGGACACCACCAGCCACGGGTTTGGCCACTATCGGTATCAACACCGTTCTGGTCGAGGGCAGACTGCGTTTCTTCAATCACATTTGCGAGACCGGCAATGAATTTTGAATGTGAACACACGGTGCGCACCCGTTCATAGACCGGAATTTTCAAATGATCGGCAATTTCGCGATATTCGATATCCAGCTCGACCAGGGTTTCGGAATGTTCGGTGACAAAGGCAATCGGTACAATCACCAACGGCACAGCATCCTTGCCAGCCCGTTTAATTTCTTCCTCGGTGGAGGGTCCTATCCATTCCATTGGTCCGACCCGGCTTTGGTAACAGACCAGCCAGTCCAAACCGGGAATGGCCATTTTATCGACCACGGCCTGAGCTGATTTTTCAATTTGAGACTGATAGGGATCGTTGCGCCTGGTAATCACCGCCTTTGGCACACCATGGGCCGAAAACAACAGGCGCGGGGCGCCTTTATTCTGGTCCAGGGCGCGTTGATACCCTTCCTTCACCATATCGGCCGTTGCGTCGATAAAGCCGGGATTGGTGGGGTAGCAACAGGCTGTTTTCATCGGAATGCTCAGATCGATATCCCGACAGACTTCTTTCCAGTCCTTGACCGATGACCCGCTGGTGGTGGTGGAAAATTGCGGATAAAGCGGCAGCAAAATCATTTCATCCGCACCCCACGCCTTAACCTGTTTTGCAGTTTCGTTTGCAAACGGTTTCCAATAGCGCATGGCAATGAAACACCGGTTTTCAAAGCCGTTATCGCTGTCATTCAGGCTGGTTTGCAGGGCATTGGCCTGATCCTGGGTCAGTTCCAGCAAGGGAGACTTGCCACCAAGATGAGCATAAATTTCCTGGGCAACCGGGGCCCGGCGCGATGAAATCAGCTTTGCTAACAAATAACGAAACGGATTGGGCAGGCTGATAATCGCCGGGTCATTGAACAAATTGAATAAAAACGGTTTTACAGCTTCGGGACTGTCGGGACCACCAAGGTTGAATAAAATGATCGCACGTTTTTTTTGAACTTGATCGGACATCGAAAAATCCTTCTGGCGTTCCAGAAAACCGGAAAACACGTGTAAGCCGTAAATCACAAAATCCGTCCCGTTCCCGGGGCGAAGGATGACGGGAACCATCCCCAAAAGCAATGAAGTTAGCCTTCATTACGAATTGATTTTTCCAATGGATTTCATCGATTAAAGAAATCATCCGCCGTTGCGAATAAAATCCACCAGCTTTCCAACATTTTCAGGCGGTGTTTCCGGCGTAATGCCGTGACCAAGATTGAAAATGAACGGACCATTGCCCAGGGTGGTTAAAATCCGGCGCGTCTCGGCCAGCATTTCATCCCCTCCGGTAATCAGATACATCGGATCAAGGTTGCCCTGAACCGGGCCCAGTTTTTGCAGATTTTCCGCCACCCATTTAAGCGGAACGCCACTATCAAGCCCCACCGCATCAACACCGGTCAGATTTTTAAAATCCAGTAAATGCAAACCGGCTCCCCTTGGAAAGCCAATGATCGGCATATCGGGGTATTCAGCCTTGATGTTTTGAACGATTTTACAGGTTGGTTCGATCACCCAGCGATGAAAACCGTTTTCGGACAATACCCCGCCCCAGGTTTCAAACAACTGGATGACTTCTGCCCCGGCCTTGATCTGGGCCAGCAAATATTGCGTGGTTGCTTCAACCAGAATGTCGATCAGTTTTGCAAACCCGTCGGGATCGCCATAGGCGAACCGGCGAATATTGGCAAAATCCTTGCTGCCTTTGCCTTCAACCATGTAAGTCGCAACCGTCCAGGGGGCACCGGCAAAGCCGATAAGTGTGGTATGTTCGGGAATGGCGGACGACAGTTTGGCAACTGTTTCGTAAATGGGGCCTAACACATCGTGAATACCATCGATATTCAGGCGTGTAAGGCCAGCCTGGTCGCGAATGGGGTCCAGTTGGGGGCCTTCACCCTGTTTGAAGGCCAGATGCTGCCCTAGCGCCTGTGGAATGACCAGGATGTCGGAAAACAGAATGGCGGCATCAAAATCGTATCGCCGTAACGGCTGCAAAGTTACTTCGCAGGCCAGATCGGGATTGTAACAAAGATCGAGGAACGAACCTGCTTCACCGCGGGTGGCACGATATTCGGGTAAATAGCGGCCTGCCTGACGCATCAGCCAGATCGGCGGTGTTGGCAGGGTTTCACCGGCTAACGCCCGCAGAAACAGTTTTTTTTGGTTCGGCATATGTCTGTCCAGTTCCTGTTTTTCGGTCCCCGGTCCACGGTGCCCAAGACGGGTCGTGGCCTATCCATTCGTTTTTTCCACCGTCTCTCTAGCAAAACCATTTTAAATAAAAAAGGATGTTGTTTGTTAGTGGATGCCTGTGGATAACCGGGATTAAATTTGGTGCACATCTTATCCACATTCCGACTCGGATAATTTGATCCGCCGCAATCGATCTTGGGGAAAACTGGGGACGACTCCGAACGACTCTCAGGCCCTGCCTTGGGAAAAGACGATTTTGAATAATGGGGATAATGGGGATTAAACTGGTTTTGTGCCCGTTATCCCTGCTATCAGGTAAAAAATTTTCCGGTTATCCAGAGCGGGACAAGTGGTTTGAGGAAAATTGTAAAGGGTTGCGGATAAAATTCGTCTGATGAATTTTGCCCGAGTCGTACCCGTTATGCACATTTATCCACAGGCGCGACTCCGATTCTGGAAAAAGTGATTTTTAAGTGCGTAAAAAACAGGCAATCCCGACAATCCCGATGGAGCAGATATGAGCGACCAAACCAGCATTTTTCATCTGCACCTTGTTTCTGATTCCACCGGCGAAACTGTCGACGGGGTTGCAAGGGCCTGTGTAGCCCAGTTTCCCGATGTTCAGGCCCACGAACATGTGTGGCCGCTGATTCGGACCGATGCCCAACTGGCCCGGGTGCTTGCCGATATTGAACGCCATCCGGGCATTGTTCTTTATACGGTTTTTAACAGTGAAATTCGCCGCAAGCTGGAAGAAGGCTGTCGCCGCATTCAGGTGCCGCACAGTCATGTGCTTGATACCACCATCACCATGATGGCCGGTTATCTGGGGCAGCAGTCGCGCGGGCGCATTGGCGCGCTTCATAAAATGGACGAGGATTATTTCAATCGTATCGAAGCGATTGATTACGCCCTTAGCCATGATGACGGGCAGGCGACCTGGGATTTGGAAGATGCCGATGTGGTAATTGTTGGTGTATCGCGCACCTCAAAAACACCAACATCGGTTTATCTGGCCAATCGCGGGATCAAAACGGCAAATATTCCGTTTGTGCCAGGTTGCCCGGTGCCACCGGAGCTGGACCAGCTTAAAAAACCGCTGGTGATTGGCTTAATCAAGGATGTGGACCAGCTGGTATCGATCCGCAAAAACCGTTTGCGCCAGATTGAACGGGGTGAAGGCGGCGATTATGTTGACCCGGTTGCTGTTCGGGCCGAGGTTTTTCAGGCGCGGCGTTATTTTACCGAGCGCAACTGGAAAATTATCAACGTTACCCGCCGCTCGATCGAAGAAACAGCAGCGATGATTATGGCGATCCTGAATGATCGCCGGGAGGAAAATGAATGAACCGTCTTATTTTGGCATCCAGCAGCAAGGCCCGGCAGCAAATGCTGCATAATGCCGGTGTCGATTGCGAAGCCGTTGCCTCGATGATTGATGAAGACGGATATAAGCAGGCGATGAAAGCCGAAGGCGCATCGGCAATGGAAGCCGCTGAAACCCTGGCGGAAATGAAAGCCTTGCGCATGTACCGCCAGCGGCCCGAAGCGATCGTGATTGCTGCCGATCAGATGCTGGAATGCAATGGTGTATGGTTTGACAAGCCAATGGACCGTGATCAGACACGGGCACAATTGCGCGCCTTGCGCGGCAAGCGCCATCAATTGGTATCGGCGGCGGTGGTTTATAAGGAAGGTTCGCGCATTTGGGGCAAAATCGACACTGCCCATTTAACCATGCGCAATTTTACCGATGAATGGCTGGAATGGTATCTGGACCAGGCAGGCGAAGACATTTTTCACTGCGTTGGTGGTTATCAGCTTGAAGGGTTGGGCGCCCAGCTTTTTACCGAGGTCAAAGGTGATTATTTCACCGTTCTGGGCATGCCGCTTTTGCCCCTGATCGGGTTTTTGCGCGATCATGGCATATTGAAAGCGTAGTTTGAGATGTCTGATTGCCTGAATTTGCCCAAAGCAGTGGAAAACCATTTATGAGCACCCCGGTCACTATTCACACATTATCTGGCACATCGCGATTGGCCGGTGTTATGGGTTGGCCTGTTTCCCATTCCAAATCACCGCGTTTGCAGGGTTATTGGCTGGCACAATACGGGGTGGATGGCACATATATGCCCTTGCCCGTTTTGCCGGAAAATTTTGCAGCTTCGGTGAAATCGTTGCGTGATCTGGGCTTTGCCGGGGTTAACGTGACCATTCCCTATAAACAGGCTGTTTTCGCCGTTTGCGATGAATTGACTGATCGGGCCAAACGCATTGGTGCGGTAAATACCGTTACATTTTCGCCCGATGGTAAAATACAGGGCGATAATACTGACGGTTTCGGATTTATCGAAAATTTGCGCCAATATGTGCCCGATATAGATTTTTCATCCGGCCCGGCCGTTGTTTTAGGGGCAGGCGGGGCATCGCGGGCGGTGATTGTGTCGCTGCTGGATGAAAATTGCCCGCAAATTCGCCTGACCAACCGCACCGCCAGCCGCGCCCATGAACTTGCCCGCGAAATTGGCGATGACCGGATTACGGTAGTGGATTGGCCAATTGCCAAAACAAGCCTTTGTGATGCCGCCTTGCTGGTCAATACCACCAGTTTGGGCATGGTCGGGCAACCGGCACTGGAAATTGACCTGGGCGGCTTGGCCCAAAGCGCGATTGTGACCGATATTGTCTATGCGCCGCTTAAAACCAACTTGCTACTAGGGGCCGAGGCCCGGGGCAACAAGGTGGTTGATGGTTTGGGCATGTTGCTTCATCAGGCCCGGCCGGGGTTTCACCGCTGGTTTGGCGTTGACCCTGTTGTCACATCAGAGTTGCGTGAATTCGTTCTTTCGCCGGTTTAAGAATAAAGGCTGTTTTCAAAATGGATATTCTTGGTCTTACCGGGTCTATCGGTATGGGAAAATCGACGGCGGCGGGCATGTTTCGTTATCTTGGCGTGCCAGTTTATGATGCCGACGCCAATGCCCATGATTTGATGGCACCGGGCGGGGCGGCGTTTAGCGATATTGCCATCCTGTTTCCCGACGTGATTGTTGATGGTAAAATTGACCGGCAAATATTGGGCGGGCATGTTTTTGGTAATGCCGATGCGCTGGCACAGCTGGAAGGTATTTTGCACCCGCTGATAAGGGCGAAACGCGATGCCTTTATTCGCAATTGTCGGCGGGCGGGATATGCGGTGGTGGTGCTTGATGTGCCATTATTGTTTGAAACCGGTGGTGATAAACAATGCTATTATGTTGCGGTGGTGTCGGCACCGGGCTTTATTCAGCGCCAGCGCGTGTTACGCCGGGGTGGGATGAGCGAGCGGAAATTTGCCGGGATTTTGCAAAAACAGTTGCCTGACCCCCAAAAACGCCGCCGGGCGGATTTTATTATTCCCACCGGGCTGGGTCGTGCGGTGACATTTAGATCCATTCAGTCCATTATCGGGCACTTGAACAATCGGAATAAACGGACCAAAAATGCGCGAAATCGTTCTTGATACCGAAACCACCGGCCTTGACCCCTATTCCGATCACCGGCTGGTTGAAATTGGCTGTATTGAACTGATCAATCACATGCCGACGGGCGAGCATTATCATCAATATATCAATCCGCAGCGCTCCATGCCCAAAGAAGCCTTTGATGTGCACGGATTGGGCGATGAATTTTTGGCAAAGCAACCGGTTTTTGCCGAAGTGGTCGATGATTTTATTAAATTTATCGGCGATGATTCAAAGCTGATCATTCATAACGCTGCGTTCGATATGAAGTTTTTGAACGCCGAACTGGGTTGGTTGAACAAACCGTTGATTGCCAAAGACCGGGCGATTGATACGGTGCAAATGGCGCGCAAAAAATTTCCCGGATCCCCGGTTAGTCTGGATGCGCTGTGCCGCCGTTTTAAAATCGATAATTCCAATCGTACCTTGCACGGGGCGTTGCTTGACTCCGATTTGTTGGCACTGGTTTATCTGGAATTGCTGGGTGGGCGCCAGCACGGGCTTATCCTTGATCCCAATGCGCAGGCGCAGGCGGACAGAGACCAGGCGGTGCGGGCAGGGCAGACCTCCAAGCCATTTCGCGCGCCACGCCCGCATGTTGCAAAACCCGACGAGCTTGCCGCGCACCAAGTTTATATTGCTGAAAAAATCAAAGATGCAGTCTGGTTAAAATAACAAATATCGTTTCGGGGCGGGGGTGATGGGTCAGAAAAAGGGGCGGTTTTTCTGTGTGGCGAAATGGGCAAGTTTTAGTCTTGTTCTAATGTCATTCGGGGTCGGGTGCCGCGCAGGTGCACAAACACCGCCGGTATCTGCGGGAACACCTTATATTTTGCATCAAAGTTACCCGCAAAATGCTGAAGAAGGCCGCCCGGAGCAGCTGTTTTTTGACGAACTGGTACGATCGCTGTTTAAAAACGCGAAATTGCCCTTTATCGAACAGCTTCAACAACCGTGGAAGCGGGCCTATCAGGAAACCCTGTATGGCCCCCGGCACGTTGTTTACCCCACCACCCGCACGGCGGATCGTGAAAACGAACTTGAATGGGCTGGCCCGATAAGCCGGACAGTGTGGAATTTATACGGGATGAAACATGCCGGTTGGGCGGGACGACAGCTGGCCGATATTTTTGCATCTGCCCGTATTGGTGTGGCCATGGGCTCGGCCCGGGAAGATTATTTAAGATCACGCGGGGCTAAAAATATCGTCGCGGTTCAGCGTGATGACCAACTGTTGGCGATGTTGCTGGCCGACCGGATTGATGTTTTGGCGATGGGGGCGTCCTCGCTTGGGTTTTTAACCAGCGATGCCGAGGCCCGGGCCGTTGGGCGGCTGGCAAGTTACCGGGTTTGTTATCTTTATGTCGCGTTGAGCAAGGATAGCCCGCCGGGTGATGTTGCAAAATTACAGGCCAGCCTGGACCGGTTTTATCTCGACGGGCATTTTTTGGCGATGCGTCGGGATTTTAAATTAAATGCCGACCCGCACAGCGATTTTATCCAATCGCTTTTGCATCCTGCGAGCCACAATATTGGCTGCGTTGATATGAATTAAAGATTATCTCTAAATCAGGAATAATCATTTATATCTAAATAATGATTTACCGGCAAAATCGCATCGATAATCCTGCTGATATCATCCTTGCCGGGCGGGCCAACAAGGCTTTTGCAGATTTGCGCGGGTTATCTTATCGCCATCGCGTGTCATCAAGTGCTGGACCGTGGTTTTTAAAATTGGTAATACCAGTTAGATGTTTTTGGCAAAAGAGCAGACAGACCCCGCATCGTCATGTTTGCCAGCGCCTATCAGAGAGGGAACCAGGATGTCTTTCGCGCCATCATCCACGTCTACGCCGTCCTCCACACCGGATCCCACGCCAAAGCCACGGGTTGGCCTGTTTGTGACCTGTCTGGTTGATATGTTTCGCCCAACGGTCGGTTTTTCGGCGGTCAAGCTGCTTGAAGAAGCGGGTTGTGTTGTTGATGTGCCGATGGAACAGGTTTGCTGTGGTCAGCCTGCCTTTAATGCTGGCGATCTGGCATCGGCGCGCAAGGTGGCAAAGCCCCTGATCGCGATGTTTGCCGACCATGATTATGTGGTGGCTCCCAGCGGGTCCTGTGCGGGCATGATGATCAAACATTTTCCCGAACTGTTTGCCAACGACCCCGAAATGGCTGAACCGGTAAAGGCGCTGGCGGCAAAAACCTGGGAACTGGTATCGTTTCTAACCGATGTGATGAAACTGCAAGGTGTTGCCGCCGCCTTTGATGGCAGCATTACCTATCATGACAGCTGTTCGGGCCTGCGCGAATTAAAGGTCAAGGAACAGCCGCGAAAATTGCTGCGCTCCGTCACGGGATTGTCGATTAATGAATTACAGGAACCTGAAACCTGCTGCGGTTTTGGCGGGACTTTTTGCGTTAAATACCCCGAAATTTCCGGCAAAATGGTTGGTGATAAAACCACCGATATTAAAAACAGCGGTGCTGACATGCTGCTGGCGGGGGATATGGGCTGTTTGATGAATATGGCCGGTAAACTGCGCCGGGAAGGGTCTGACATGGAAGTACGCCATGTGGCCGAGGTGTTGGCCGATATGACAATGGCAGCACCGGGCATTGCCGGATCGGAAAAGGGCTAGGTCATGGAAAATTCGACATCCCCCAAATTCAAACAAAACGCCCATGATGCCCTAAACGATGCCAGTTTGCAGCGTGCCCTTGGCCGCCTGAAAACCGGGTTCAAGGACAAGCGCACGGCCGCCATTGCCCAATTGCCGGAATTCGAGCAATTGCGTGACGCCGCGCGTGACATAAAAAACCACACCTTGGCCAATCTCGACCATTATTTAACGGCATTTGAAGCCAATGTTATTGCCAATGGCGGCCATGTGCACTGGTGTGCCGATGCCGAGGAAGCCCGGCAAACGGTTTTGAAAATTTGCCAGGACAAGGACGCCAAATCGGTCCTGAAGGGCAAGTCGATGATTTCCGAGGAAATCGGCCTGAATGCCTTTTTGGAAAAGCAGGATTTGAAGGTCGTTGAAACCGACCTTGGCGAATATATCATTCAACTGCGCAACGAACCGCCCAGCCATATTATCGCCCCCGCCATTCATGTTCATAAAGAACAGGTGGCAGACAGTTTTCGCGCGACCCACAAGGGGCGTGACATTAACCGCCCGCTTGATGAACCGCGCGAATTGCTTGATGAAGCCCGCGAGGTAATGCGCGAGCATTTTTTTGCCGCCGACGTCGGTATTACCGGTGCCAATTTCCTGATCGCTGAAACCGGCACATCGGTCATTGTTACCAATGAAGGCAATGGCGATTTAACCCAGACCCTGTCCAAAGTGCATATCGCGATTGCCAGCCTGGAAAAGGTGGTGCCAACGCTTGAGGATGCCTCGACGATTTTGCGGGTTTTGGCGCGCTCGGCCACCGGGCAGGAAATGTCATCCTACACCACATTTTCGACCGGTCCGCGCCGGACCGAAGACCTTGATGGTCCCGAAGAATATCATGTGATCTTGCTCGATAACGGCCGGTCCAACATGCTGGGCACCGAATTTCAGGACATGTTGCGCTGTATTCGCTGTGCGGCGTGCATGAACCATTGCCCGGTTTACGGGGCGGTGGGCGGCCATGCTTATGGCTGGGTTTATCCCGGCCCGATGGGGTCGGTTTTAACGCCGTCGCTGATCGGGGTGGAGGAGGCTGGCCATTTGCCCAATGCCTCGACCTTTTGTGGCAAATGCGAAGAAGTCTGCCCGATGCGGATTCCCTTGCCGAAAATGATGCGGCATTGGCGCGAACGCGAATTTGAAAAACATCTGGGCCCGCAATCGATGCGGTTCGGGATTCAGGCGTGGGCGTGGATGGCGAGCCAGCCAAAGCTGTATCAATTTGCCACCGGAATTGCCGCCAGGGCCTTAAAATTAATCGGCGGCAGTAAACGTGCCATTCGCAAATTACCGCTGGCCAGTGGCTGGACCGATATTCGCGATTTGCCCGCCCCGCAGGGTAAAACATTCAAACAGCTTTGGGCGGAACAGCAAGCCGCGAAAAAAGCCTGATCCCGGAGCGTTAAAATGACCGATCCTTCATCATTGTCACCTTCTTCGTCGCGAAGTGCCGTTTTGGGCCGTATTCGCAAAAATCTGGGCCGGGCAGCTGGCCCGCAGGATGCCCCGGCCGAGGTTGTAACGCGGCTTGCCAACCCGCCGCGCAATGTTATGCCTGCACGGGGGCAAATTCCTCATGACCAGCAATTAAACCTGTTTGTCAAAATGGCCGAAGATGTGAATGCCAGTGTTCGCCGGGTTGAAAATAGCGATGCCATTGTTGGTGAGGTATCGCGCTATCTGGCCGAGCATAATCAGCCTGCGGTGGTGCGCCTGGCACCCGATGCGACGATTACCGGGCTGGACTGGAATAAAACAACGCTGGAAACATCTTCTGGTGTGGCCGGGCCGCTTGATATGGTGAGTGTGACGCCGGCTTTTGCCGGTGTTGCGGAAACCGGCAGCCTGATGTTGCGCTCCAGCCCTGATCAGCCCTATACGCTTAACATGCTGCCCGATACCCATATTGTTGTGGTTCGTGCCAGCCAGATTGTTGGCACGTATGAAGAAGTGTGGAGTTTGCAACGGCAAAGCCAGGGCCGGGGCACCATGCCGCGCACGTTTTTGTGGGTGACGGGCCCGTCGCGGACTGGTGATATTGAACAGACCTTGCAGCTTGGCGCACACGGTCCCCGTCGCCTGCATATTATTCTGGTTGATGATACCGGCGAGACATCTGTGGGGCAGCCTGATTAACTCGCCACAACATGCCGCTTACCGGTGTGTGAAGCTGATAATCGGACCATGACATTATCGAACGGCAATGACCGGGGGCCTTTGGCCTCCGGTTTTTGTGTGATGCACCCTGTTTTGTTTGGCTTTTTGGTAAATTTCGCATGATTTACCTGTTTCCCGGCGGTGCATTTTTAAAACAATGCGGCTATATGTTAGAGCATATTTCCTTTAATAAGACCCATTCTGCCCGCGCATTTTGCTGCTCGGCAAGGAGAAGTCCGCAGGGCGTAACGGGGTTACGGACAAGGATTTCGACGTAGCCGAGCAGCAAAATGCGCGGGCCCGGAGGGTTCAATTTTGACGGCGTTTGACGGCGTTACACCGCTTGCCCGATGCGCCGCATCGCGCGGCGCGCTGTGCCTTGCCAAACGGCACGTCAAAATTAAACAAAATGGGTCTTATTAAAGGAAACATGCTCTAGCCAATGACAGATCGCAAGAACCACAAAAAGCGCCGCAGCGTGACAGAGTCGGAGAAAGCCCTTTGGCAGGCTTTCACGCATGATGTCACGCCTTTGCGTGCGCGTCGCAAGGGTTTAAGCGATGAAGACGCCAGCGCGTTTGAAGAGGCGTTAGGGACAGATGCCAGTTTTTCGGGCGGTGAGACGGCTTTGCCACCCACTGCATCCCTGAGCGCTTCGGCGACATCATCTTTGGGTGATGAAATTTCGCGCTCCGAGGCGACGCGGCTGGCGCGCAATTTGCCATCTGCCCGCGATGCGGCGCGCAAACCGGTGGCAAAGGCCAAAGGACTGGAAGAATTGCAGACCGGCAAAACCGCCGGGATTGATAAATCGACCGCCGATAAATTTAAAAAGGGCCGCATGGCCATTGAAGGCCGGATCGATTTGCACGGCATGACCCAGGAAGTGGCGCATCATGCCTTAAATTCCTTTATTGAAATGGCATGGCGCAACGACAAGCGCTGTGTGCTGGTAATTACCGGCAAGGGCAGCCGGGCCGACGAATATGGCCGGACGGGTCTTTTGCGGCAGCGATTGCCCCAATGGCTCAGCGCACCGCGTTTGCGCCCGCATATTCTGGCCGTGACCCAGGCGCAGATCAGCCATGGCGGGGCAGGTGCCTTTTATGTTTTGTTGAAACGGAGACGCGTGTGACACCTTTTGGCAATCGCATTCGCGAATTGCGAACGCGCCACAACGTAACCCTGACCGAAATGGCAAATGCCCTGCAATTGTCGCCAGCTTATCTGTCAGCATTGGAGCATGGGCACCGCGGGCGGCCCAGCCCGGGACTGGTTCAGCAGATTTGTGGTTATTTTAATTTGATTTGGGATGAAGTCGATGAGATAAAGCGTCTGGCGCAATTGTCTCATCCCAAGGTGACGGTTGATACCGCCGGTCTGGAACCTGCTGCGACCGAACTTGCCAACCTGTTGGCCGAACGCATTGCGGGATTAAATCAGGATCAATTGACGCGGATCTTGCGAATTGTGCAGGAACGCGGTTGAAAAAGCCCGCCAGTGTGACCTCAATCACAATGACGACAGGTGTTTTGCCCAAACCGGTTTGACTAATCGTCGAATCGGCGTTATCAGTTTCCCATGTTTTGTTACTCTTACACGAAACATTCCTACCTTAAGCAATCAGCGGTTTATAGTCGGTATTTGAACGTCGTATTTTTTAATGCGGCATAGAAAACTGCACTCAAATACCACCCTCCTTACCAATTCGCCCTTCCCCGGCAATTACAGATCATCATACGCACATATGCATCTCCAGGACCTGAAACTTAAATCTCCGACCGAGCTTCTTGCCCTTTCGGAAGAGCTCGAAATTGAAAACGCCAGCACCTTGCGCAAGCAGGAGCTGATGTTTGCCATTCTCAAGCAACTTGCAGAAAACGACCACGCCATTTATGGCGAAGGTGTTCTGGAAGTATTGCCCGATGGTTTTGGCTTTCTGCGGAGCCCGGAAGCCAATTATCTGGCGGGACCGGATGATATTTATGTCTCGCCAAGCCAGGTTCGCCGGTTTGGCTTGCGCACCGGTGATACTGTGGAAGGGCAGATCCGTTCCCCGAAGGAAGGTGAACGTTATTTTGCCCTGCTGAAAGTGGACAAGGTCAATTTTGATGCGCCGGAAAAAGTCCGTCATCGTATCAATTTTGATAACCTGACCCCGCTTTATCCGGATCAGCCCCTGAAAATGGAGCGTGATGTGGACCAGGACGGCAATAACAGGGACATCACCAACCGGGTGATCGAACTTGTGTCGCCGTTAGGTAAAGGTCAGCGCGCCCTGATCGTGGCACCGCCGCGCACCGGTAAAACCGTGATGCTGCAAAATATTGCCCACGCGATCGAGGAAAACCATCCGGAAGCTTATCTGATCGTTCTTCTGATTGATGAACGCCCGGAAGAAGTGACCGATATGGACCGCTCGGTAAAAGGCGAAGTTATCAGCTCGACCTTTGACGAACCGGCACAGCGCCACGTTCAGGTGACCGAAATGGTCCTGGAAAAGGCAAAGCGCCTGGTCGAACACAAGCACGATGTTGTCATCCTGCTCGATTCGATTACGCGTCTGGCGCGTGCATACAACACCGTTGTGCCGAGCTCAGGCAAGGTTTTGACCGGTGGTGTCGATGCAAATGCCCTGCAGCGCCCCAAACGTTTCTTTGGTGCGGCCCGTAATATTGAAGAAGGGGGATCGTTAACGATCATTGCGACCGCCCTGATCGATACCGGCTCGCGCATGGATGAAGTCATTTTCGAAGAGTTTAAAGGGACGGGTAACTCCGAACTTATTCTCGATCGGAAACTGGCTGACAAACGTATCTTCCCGGCGATTGATATCCTTAAATCGGGTACCCGTAAGGAAGAGCTGCTGGTTGGCAAAAGCGAGCTTTCCAAAATGTGGGTTCTGCGCCGTATCCTCAACCCGATGGGTCCGCAGGACGCGATGGAATTCCTGCTTGGCAAGCTTAAATCGACCAAGAATAACGATGATTTCTTCGATTCAATGAACGGCTAGGCCGTTGGTGCTGGAATATCGGGCATATTGAACGAGACGAATTAAAACGGAGTCCGGTTTGGGCTCCGTTTTTTTGTGTCTGGTTTTGGCTTTGTGTTTTGGCAAATTGTTTCACGGGAAACATTTTGGGCTGGGATGGGGATGTGTCGTTTTACCCTGCCAATTCGAACATACAGATACTGCATGAATGATTGATCCTGCGGTGGTGCGTTGATGCCTGGCAAACTGGCGACACGCTGATGAGACCATGGGACGGGGCAGGGGCGTGCAGCGTGCGATGTGCAGATCGGGACTTGCAGCTTTTGCCAAGGCATGGGACGCTGGCATCTATCATCTATCATTCACTATGACCGTCAGGAAGATGCAGCTTCTTTTAAAATCTGTCGATTTTGCCGCCCGTGCCCATCGCGACCAGCGGCGCAAGGGCCCGGCCGACGAGCCCTATATCAATCATCCGATTGAGGTTTCGCGTTTAATTGTGGAATGCGAGCCAGATACCGCCGAAGATGTGCTATGTGCCGCACTATTGCACGACGTGATCGAGGATTGCGGCGCGACACACGGCGAAATTGCCGCCTGTTTCACTGAAAATATCGCAAATATCGTTCTTGAAGTCAGTGACGATAAAGCCTTGCCGCGCGATGAGCGCAAAGCCATGCAAATTCAATTGGCTCCCCGGCTTAGTAACGATGCCAAACTGGTGCGGCTGGCCGATAAAATTGCCAATGTCGGGGCGATGTTAACCGATACGCCGATTGGCTGGGACCGGACACAGATTTTATATTATGTCGATTGGGCCGAAAACGTTATTGCCCCGTGCCGCAGTGTCAGCCAGCGATTAAGCGACCGTTTTGATGCCATCGCCCGCGATGTTCGGGCATGGCATGCGCGTGATGGTGATGGTGAAAAAACCGGTTTTTAAGGATGATTTTTCCGGTTGATGCCTCACGTAAATGCAGTGTAAGGCAAGGGCCTTTATGAAGGACGTTTGCCCGCCAAGCGAGGAATTAAAGGTCAAAAGCTGTTTGCTGGCTGGCCTTTTTCACCGGGTAAAGATCAACACCTTCAAGTTTCAGCAGGGCTTCCTTGGTTTCCAACCCGCCATCGCCCGAATACCCGCCCGGTTTTCCGCCAGTGGCAAGAACACGGTGGCAGGGGATCAGGATGGGAATGGGATTTTTGCCGCACGCCATGCCAACGGCGCGAAATCCTTTTGGCGACCCGGCTATGCGGGCAAGATCCTGATAAGTAGCGGTTTGTCCCAGTGGAATATCACACATTGCCGCCCAAACCGCTGCCTGAAAAGGCGTGCCACCTGGTGCCAGGGGCAGGTCAAATCTGGTTAGTTTTTGGGCAAAATAGGCGTTGATTTGCGATTTGGCCTCGTCCAGCACCGGGCTGGTTTCCATATCTTCGACAAAACCCCAATCCAGCGAGACAATCTGGCCGTCAAATTCAAAAATTGTCAGCGCGCCAACCGGGCTGTTGAAAGAGATCTGGGGCATTGTGGCTCCTGTCTTGGCGGAAAATTGCGGCGTCAAATCGTTTTGAATGTCGCTTATATGCCGGTTTTACAGCCAGCCTTGCAAGCAATTTGCGTTTGTGCCGAACCGCATTGATTGAACCTGATTAATGCGGCCCTCAATTGGCGGGTGGGCTCTTGTTAAGTTCTTGCCTGCTGTTGCGACACAAGCCGCGCGGCGGCGTCGCGGCTTACATTTCTCCCGATGCTGTTCTGGTCGGGTTCGACGCCTGTTGGTGCCGCAATTTATTGTAGCCGCTGCAATTTTACACGGATTAATCCCTGTTTAGGGATTATCGACATGTCGTAATGTGTGAAGAAAGCCGTTTTTACGCGGCTTCGTTGCCATCCGAGATATCTTTAAGGTGTTTGGCCAGGGTTTCGGCATTGGTAATCGGTACGGAGCAAACCGGGCCCTGGCAGATATAGGCGGTTGCTTTGCCGTCAATGCGGGTTTTACCAAAGGCCGGATGATCTGGCGGAAGATCCTGATCATCGCCGATCAGGGTAACGGCCCGATGCGGCAGGTAACGGGCAAATACCGCCCGGCGCATGGCGTAAAGCCCGGCACTGCCAGAGGGGGCCAGAATAACAATTTGCAGCGGGTTTTGGAGCATTTCGGCACCAAGTAACAGACCGGGCATACTGGGGAACTGGTCGCGCAGGCGACCGCCAAAGCAGGCGAGGGTGGTATCGGCCCGGGTTTGATAGCGGGTTTCGCCTGTCAGGGCATAAAGACGTGCCAGATTTTGTACCATGATGCCATTGCCCGAGGGAACCGCGCCGTCACTAACAGGTTTGCTGCGCACGACCAGATCATTGCTGCTGGCTGCAGACTGGAAATAACCGCCGCGTTGCGTGTCGGCAAACTGGGTTTCGACCTGTTCGCTCCAGCCCACGGCATCGCGCAGATAAGATGCCGAACCTGAAATTTCAAACAGGCGCAACGAAGCGCGAATCATATGGGCGTAATCTTCGAGCATCGCGGCATGTTGCGCCCGCCCGGCACGATAGCTGTGTAACAGGGTGTTATTATTACCAAGAGTCTGCTTGATAAAATTATAGGCAAGTTTAGCGTAATCGAGCCATTCGGACCGGTGAAAAACCATGGCAGCTTCGCAAAGTGCGGCAATTGTCATGGCGTTCCAGTCGGTCAGAACCTTGTCATCCCAACCCGGGCGGACGCGGTTGTCCCGCGTTGTCATCAAGGTTTGACGCATTTTGGCAAGCGAGATTTCAGTTGGATCATCTGCAAGCGATAACCCCGACCGGGTCCGGTTCAGGATGGTGTGACCTTCCCAGTTGCCTGACGGGGTAACGTCGTAATAGCGGTTGAACAATGCGCTATCCTGATCGGCGAGCAGGTCATCTATCGCGGATTTGTCCCAGACATAAAATTTGCCTTCTTCGCCTTCGCTATCGGCGTCAAGGCTGGCGCCAAAGGCGCCGCCAGAAACGCGCATTTCCCGCATAATCCAGTCGATTGTTTCTTCGATGCGCTGCGCATAAAGCGGGTTGGTGGTAACGCGCCACGCATCGCACAGCACATCGATCAGCTGGGCATTGTCATAAAGCATTTTTTCAAAATGGGGTGCCAGCCATTGGTCATCGACGCTGTAGCGGGCATAACCGCCGCCCAGATGGTCGTAAATCCCGCCTTGTGACATGCGATCAAGGCTTAACGTAACGGCATTTTTCAGGTTTTCGTCGCCGGTGCGGTTGGCGGTGCGCCATAAAAAGGCCAGCAGGGTTGGCTGCGGAAATTTGGGCGCACCCTTGGTGCCGCCATTTTCCATATCCATCAATTGCAGGCTGCTTTTGCCAAATTCATCAATGGTTTCAAGCAAGGGTACATCGCCGCTGCGGGTATTATTCATGCGTACAAGGGCAGTATTGATCTGCTTGACATTATGGGCGACGTTTTCGGGTTCGCTGGCATAGATATTGGCGATTGATTTTAAAACGTCATCAAATCCCGGCCGGCCATATTTGGCGTGTTTGGGAAAATAGGTTCCCCCCCAGAACGGCTCGCCATTCGGGGTTAGAAACATGGTGAGCGGCCATCCGCCCTGTTGGCCCAGCAAGGCCAGGGCATTTTGATACAAGGCATCAAGGTCTGGTCGTTCTTCGCGATCAAGTTTGATATTGATGAACAGGTCGTTCATCAGCGCGGCAATTTCCGCATCCTCGAAACTTTCATGGGCCATGACGTGGCACCAGTGGCAGGCCGCATAGCCGATTGACAGCAAAACGGGTTTGTTGGCCGCCTGTGCCGCAGCAAGCGCCTGTTCGGACCAGGGTTGCCAATGGACAGGGTTTGTCTGGTGTTGCAAAAGATAGGGGCTGGTTTCGCGCCCCAGATTGTTGCGGTCAAGATCCATCATCACGCGTGTCCCATGCTGTTCCGATTGCGTTTGGCGGTCCTTCGCGTTAGGGCGACGATATGGCGATGTCGCCCCGGAAAGGGTAAATTCGCAAATTCTTATCTTCCCAAAATACGAGCAAAACTATTGAAAAGAAAGGGAAATGCTTTGCACAATTGCCATATAAGGGAAATGCGACGAATATGGGATATGCGAAAAGCGTGGTAATGCCGCACAGACGCGCCTTTCAGGATTTATACACTGTCATTGCCATAGAATAAAAAGTGCCCGTCAGGAGGTCAGGTTATGAAAATTTCAGTTGATATCGATTGCAGCCCGGAAGAGTTGCGCACATTTTTTGGGTTGCCCGATGTGCAACCCATGCAGCAAGCGCTGATGAAGGAAATTGAAGAGCGGATGAAGACCAATCTGCAAGCGATGGACCCGGAAACGATGTTAAAAACCTGGTTGCCGCAGGGCATGCAGAACTGGGAACAGATGCAAAAAGCATTCTGGAACCAGTTTAACAATGGCGGCCCCATGAAGAAGGATTGATCGAGCTTGAGTGATACAGAACATTTCTATCAGTCCCATATTTTTGTCTGCCAGAACGAAAGACCAGACGGGCATCCACGCGGATGTTGCCAGGCCGCCGGGGCAACCCGGTTGCGCAATTATATGAAGGTTCGGGTCAAGGAACTTGGTATTGCGGCTGCCCGTGTGAATACCGCAGGCTGCCTTGACCGTTGTGAACTGGGGCCGGTAATGGTGATTTACCCGCAGGGAACCTGGTACCGCTATGACAATCAGGATGACATCGACGAAATTCTTCAGACACATCTGATAGAAGGCCGGGTGGTTGATCGCTTGCAATTGCAGCCTGATCAGTAAGATAGATCTCTATGATTTGGCCCCTTTTGTAGGGCGCGATGGCGCCGTGCGGTTTATGAAGTCATTGGCAAGGATTCGTTGGGACTGTTTGCGGACGGATGATCCTGGTGATCGCTTTGGATCGACGATATTTGACAAGATTTAACAAGGCCGCCACTAATCGGGCGGCCATTTTTGACATCGCCAAAATACGGAACATATGGTTTTGCACGCTCGCACGGATACGATTGATACAATTTTCGCCTTGTCTAGCGGCGCAGGACGCGCAGGCGTTGCGGTTATTCGCCTGTCGGGGTCGCAGTCGCTGCCGGTGTTATGCGCGCTTTTGGGGCGCGATACACCGCCACGCGCGCGGGTGGCGGTGTATGCACCCATTGCCGACCCGCAAAGCGGCGAGCGGCTTGATGATGCCATTGCCTTGTATTTTGCCGGTCCGGCCAGCTTTACCGGCGAGGACGTCGTTGAACTGCATGTGCATGGCGGACGGGCGGTGATTGAAGGCGTGCTGGACTGTCTTGCCCGTCAGCCCGGCTTGCGACTGGCGGAGCCGGGGGAATATAGCCGTCGTGCCTTTCAGAACGGCAAAATGGACCTGACCGAGGCCGAAGGCATTGCCGATTTGATTGATGCCGAAACCGCCGCCCAGCGCCGCCAGGCCGTGCGCCAGATGGCCGGGGAACTGGGCCAGCTTTATGAAGACTGGCGCTTGCGCCTGATGCGCGCGCTGGCCCATATCGAAGCCGATATTGATTTCCCCGACGAAGATTTACCTGATGGTATTGTTGCGGTTTTGCGCAGTGATTTGCAGCGGATTGCCAATGAAATTGCCGGGCATCTGGCCGACAACCGGCGTGGGGAGCGGCTGCGTGAAGGCTTTCAGATTGTTATTCTTGGCGCACCCAATGCCGGTAAATCAAGCTTGTTAAACCGGTTGGCGCGGCGCGATGCGGCGATTGTTTCTGACATTGCCGGCACCACGCGCGACGCCATTGAAATCCATCTCGATCTCGGCGGGTTCCCCGTCACGATGGTCGATACAGCGGGCTTGCGCGAAACAGGTGACGCGATTGAAACCGAAGGGGTTCGCCGCGCGACAGAACGAGCAGAAAATGCCGATCTTCGGCTTGTGGTAATTGACCGTGCCGATTGGCCGAGGATCGACGGCGAGGCCGCGCGACTGATAGATCGCAACACGGTTATCCTGATCAACAAGGCGGATCAGGTGGATGACGGTATTACGGCCTCCCCGTCACATGATCAGTCCGCCGGGCTGGTGTGGTCGGGTGTGGACGCTGCGGGGGCAGTGCTGGAGCTACCGGTTTTGGCGATATCGGCTATGACCGGGGCAGGGATGGAAAGCCTCTTGCAACTGCTGGAAAGTCGCGTAAAAGAGGGGCTCGATTTTGCCGGGCCTGTCCCGTTGACGCGGATGCGTCATCGCCGCGCCCTGGAACAGGCACTGTCCCATCTTCACCGTGGTTTGGGGACTGATATTGCCGAACTGGCTGCCGAGGATATTCGCTTGGCAGTGCGGGAAATCGGGAAGATTACCGGACGTGTTGATGTTGAAGATTTGCTCGATATCATCTTTGGTGATTTCTGCATCGGTAAGTAATTATCGGGAAATAGGTTTAATTAGCTATGTTTCACGTGAAACATTACCGATTCCGATGTTGAAATAATAACCAATTAAGTTGACCTTATAGGCGATCCGGGCATTTTGCCTTGTGGATTGTCTTGCTAAAAACCGCCCGTTGCGGGCATGAGGAACTGATGTCACAGAACCGTTTTGATGTGATTGTGGTCGGTGGTGGCCATGCCGGATGCGAGGCCGCTGCGGCTGCCGCGCGCATGGGGGCTAAAACTGCCCTGGTCACACACCGTGCCGACCGTATTGGCGAAATGTCCTGTAACCCGGCCATCGGCGGGTTGGGCAAAGGCCATATGGTGCGCGAGGTTGACGCGCTTGACGGTGTGATGGGCCGCGCGATTGATCGCGCCGGTATTCAGTTCCGGATGCTTAACCGCTCCAAGGGGCCCGCTGTACGTGGCCCGCGCGCTCAGGCTGACCGCAAGCTGTATCGCACTGCTGTGCAGGATATTCTGGCAGAACAGCCAAACCTGACGGTGATTGAAGCCGCCGTTGAGGATTTGGTTATTGATGAAGATAACCGGGTCGGTGGCGTTATCACCGGCGAGGGCGCGCAGTATCTGGCCGGCGCAGTTGTGCTGACCACCGGAACGTTTTTGCGCGGCATTATTCATATTGGCGAAGAAACCATGGCGGCGGGCCGCATGGGCGATGCGCCGTCCATGGGATTGTCCGATACGCTGGCGAAATACGAATTTGCCCTTGGCCGCCTTAAAACCGGGACACCGGCACGGCTGGATGGCCGGACAATTGAATGGCATCGGCTGATCGAGCAGCCCGGCGATAACCCGCCAGAACCGTTTTCGTTCTTAAATGACACGATCACGGTGCCCCAGATTTCGTGCTATATGACGCATACCACCGAAGAAACGCACAAGATTATTCGCGATAACCTACATCGTGCGCCGATGTATAGCGGCCAGATCAGCAGCAGTGGTCCGCGTTATTGCCCGTCGATCGAGGATAAGGTGGTTCGTTTCGCCGATAAATCCGAACACCAGATTTTCCTTGAACCCGAGGGGCTGGATGACCCGACGGTGTACCCTAATGGCATTTCAACATCCTTGCCCAAGGATGTTCAGTTGGCCCTGTTGGCCAGTATTCCCGGGCTTGAAAAGGTCGAAATTTTCCGTCCCGGCTATGCCGTTGAATATGACTTTGTTGATCCGCGCGAGCTGCGCCATACCCTTGAAACCAAGAAAGTCGCCGGGTTGTTTTTCGCCGGGCAAATCAATGGCACCACGGGTTATGAAGAGGCCGCAGGGCAGGGTTTGATTGCCGGGGTTAATGCCGCGCTGGTGGCTGATGGTGGCGAACAGCAATTTGTTCTCGACCGGGCCGATGCTTATATCGGCGTGATGATTGATGATCTGGTGACGCAGGGCACGCGCGAACCTTATCGGATGTTTACCTCGCGGGCGGAATATCGTTTGATGTTGCGGGCCGATAATGCCGACCAACGATTAACCGGGTTGGGTATGGCTATTGGCTGTGTCGCATCGACGCGCCAAAATGCCTGGACCGATAAGCGGGATGCTTTGGCGTCTGCCAAGCAGCGGATCGGCGATTTGGCGGAAACCCCCAACCAACTGATCAAACACGGGATCAGGGTTAATCAGGATGGGGTCCGTCGCAGTGCCTTTGATTTGTTGGCATACCCGGATATTTCATTCGAACAGCTGGCTATTGTTTGGCCGGAACTTCGCGATGTTGCCCCGTCAATTCGCGATCAACTTGCCATCGATGCCCAGTATAAAGGCTACCTTGATCGCCAGGCTGCCGATGTGGCGGCATTTCGGCGCGATGAAGAATTGCGGTTGCCGCGCAACCTTGACTATGAACGGGTAGGAGGGCTCTCTACCGAAATTCGGTTGAAGCTGCAGCAAATTATGCCGGAAACCATCGGTGCCGCCTCGCGCATTCCGGGTGTTACCCCGGCGGCGGTTACGGCACTTCTTGGCCATATTCGCTCGCATCGTCATCAGGCGATTAATCAAAAATCCGCCTGACAGATTGGTTGGTCGAGCCATAAAACGTTGTGAAATACTTGTTTTGCGACGGATGCGCAGGTATTGAACGTAAATATTAAAGCCGCCGATGTTTCACGTGAAACATCGGCGGCTTTTTTTTTGAAAAATATCGTCATAAACGCTAAAAACCGACGGGAAACAAAAACAACGCTGGCGTGACGCTCAAACCAGTTTTATAAGAAATTCATGCAAACAAATACAGAATCCGTCAAAAAATGGTTTGAGACTGAACTTCATGTTTCACGTGAAACAATGTCTCGCCTGGAGCATTATGCCGATCTGGTCGTGAAGTGGCAGCCAAGTATTAATATTGTGGGCGCCAGCACAGCCGAAGACGTATGGGCACGTCATTTACAAGATTCAGCACAAATTTGGCCGCATCTTGCCGATATTGCCCAAAAATCCGATACAAAAATTGTTGATTTTGGCTCCGGCGCCGGATTTCCCGGTGTGGTTTTGTCCATACTGGGCGCCAATCACGTCACCATGATGGAAAGCGTTACCAAAAAAACGATCTTCCTGACAGAGGCCTGCCGTTTATGTGACTGCCTGGGTAAAACCCGTGTTGCCCGCGAACGGATCGAAGCCGCAAAGCCGGAAAATGCCGATATCATTACCGCACGTGCATTTGCACCCTTGCCAAAATTATTGGACATGGGGCAGCGCCACTTAAAACCGGGCGGAAAATATGTGCTGCTAAAAGGACGTGCCTTTGAAAGTGAACTGGCCGACGCGCGAAATGCCGGGTGGCGTTTTTCTGTAACAACCTTTCCGGGGCTTGTTGATCCGGAAGGCGTGGTGATGATCCTTGAGGGAGTAGAGCGATGACAGATGTGATTGACTTGCCCGTAAATACCGGTGGAAACCGCCCTCGTATTATTGCCGTTGCCAACCAGAAAGGCGGAGTGGGTAAAACCACCACCACGATTAATCTGGCAACGGCGTTGGCGGCTGTCGATCAACGCGTTCTGATTGTCGATCTTGACCCGCAGGGCAATGCCAGTACCGGCTTGGGATTGCGGCCATCGGAACGCGATATTAGTTCGTATGATGTGTTGATTAATGGTGCGAGTTTGATGGAAGCCCGGCGGCCGACGGCCATTCCCCGGCTTAATATTGTGCCATCGGGCATGGATTTATCGGGTGCCGAGATTGAGCTGGTTGATTTTGAACGCCGGGAGATGCAGCTTAAAGAATCGCTGTCGCGTCTGCCGCAAGATGTTGATTATGTGCTGATCGACTGCCCGCCATCATTGGGCCTGTTAACGCTAAATGCGCTTGTGGCATCCGATGCAGTTTTGGTGCCGTTGCAATGCGAGTTTTTTGCGTTGGAAGGGATCAGCCATCTGGTGCGGACCATTAAACGGGTGAAAAAGGCGTTTAATCCCAAGCTGGAAATTCAGGGCATCGTGTTGACGATGTATGACAAGCGCAATAATTTGTCGGCGCAGGTTGCCAAAGATGTCCGGGATTATTTTGGCGATGTCGTTTATAGAACCGTTATTCCGCGCAATGTGCGTGTTTCCGAAGCGCCCAGCCACGGCGCACCGGTCCTTGTTTATGATATTAAATGCCCCGGTTCGAAGGCTTATCTGAATTTGGCAAGTGAAGTCCTGAAACGCGAAGGAGTGAAGGCATGAGTGAGACAAAAAAACGCGGTTTGGGACGAGGCCTTTCGGCATTGCTGGGCGAAGAAGACGATGAAGTCGGGGCGGCGGTGAGTGGTGGGGCGGCTGGTTCGGCCGAGCCAGTGCATCCCGGCCCCGGTGGCACGACACAGTTGGTTGCCATTAGCGATTTAGCACCATCACCGTTTCAGCCGCGCAGCAATTTTGATGACGAGGCGATTGACGATCTGGCGGCATCAATCCGTCAGAAAGGCATTATTCAGCCTATTTTGGTGCGGGCCTCGTCGACCGGTGCGACGGTTTATGAAATTATCGCCGGGGAACGGCGCTGGCGGGCCGCCCAACGGGCGCAGTTGCACGAAGTGCCGGTATTGGTACGCGAATTTGACGACCGCGAAACCGCCGAAATTGCCCTGATCGAAAACCTGCAACGCCAGGATTTGTCGGCTTTGGAAGAGGCAGAGGGTTATAACCGCTTAATGGCGGAATTTTCGCATACCCAGGAAGCCTTGGGGCAGGCGCTCGGTAAAAGCCGCAGCCATATTGCCAATAGTTTGCGGCTCTTGTCGTTGCCGTCGCCAATTAAACAAATGCTGTCTGACAAGGTGTTAAGTGCGGGGCATGCACGGGCGTTGTTAGGCGCTGATAACGCGGTAGAGCTGGCAACCCAGATTGTTAAAAAAGGCCTGAATGTTCGCCAGACCGAAAAACTGGTTAAAACAGACGGCGGTAAGGCATCGCGCCCCAAGCGTGAAAAAGGGGCCTCGGGCCCCCAAAAAGACGCCGATACGGTGTCGCTGGAACGCGATCTAAGCAACATGCTGGGCCTTGCCGTTAGCATTGATTTCGACGGGGCAGGCGGCCGCCTTACGGTTCGCTATGATACGCTTGAGCAGCTTGATGATATTTTGCAGCGCTTAACGCATGGTCGTGCGGACAGTATCACCCCTGATGAGGGTGCGCCTGGCGCTGCCGAGTCGGCAGATGATGACAATGAATTCGACTCGATGTTTATTGATGATTCCAGCGACGATCATGCAAGCGATGGTGCATCGGATGAAGATATAACCAAGGAGCTCGAATCGATTGCTGATACATCTGGTATCACGCTTGATTTGAGCAAGGATGAAGACGACAGCGATCATCGGGTGTCGGCACCCGAAGCAGATGCACCGGTTTCACGTGACGAAATCGACGAGGCCGTATTTGCCGATGTTCTTTCAGAACGTAATAAAGACCGTTCCTGATATCAAAACAAACAATGCTGCGCTGCAATATGGCCGGATTTCCTTTTGGAGACCGGCTATATTTTTGTCATCAGAACTGATGTTGTTGCATCAGGATACCGGGTTTCCCTTGCGTTAGCAGCGAGTCGGCTATGTTGGCTGACAGCAGGCTTATGACATCGTGCCTTAACGCCGCCCCTGTTTTTGACGGGCAACCGTAACCTTGATCATGGCGCGGTGCGCCAGCGTTTCCGGGATGGCGAGGCCGCTTTTGCAGTCCTTTTCAGCCTCGAGGAAAATTTGCAAGGCGCGCTGGATGTGCGATAGTGGCCAATAGGACAAATTGGCACGAAACTGGTCTGCTGCTTTGAAAAAGAGCGGCGGGCGCAGCGACTTCATCGCCTGTTCAACCGACATTCCCTGTGAAACTTGCCCTTTAACCAGATGCAATTTCTGAAAATAGCCGATCATCATGCGCAAAGCCCCGACCGGGTTAAGGCCCTCTTCAACCAGCCGGGTCAGGGCGGTGTCAAGATTGGCAACATTGCCAGCCGAAACAGCCTGAAGCACATCATCATAATGGCGAGCAGAACTGTCGCCAATGCAGGCCATCGCATCAGCCAGAGTGACCTGCGGCTGATTGAGGGCATAAAGGGCGAGCTTTTGCAGTTCGTTGCGCGAAATCATGCGGTCGCTGCCGAGATTGGCAATCAGAAAGCGCACCGCATCGCGTTCGATCTGAAGATTATGCTCATCCATAACCGATTTGATCAGCCCTTCGAGATCACGGCCCGAGTCGGCATAACAGGGCAGGGCCATGCCATTGCCGGCCTTTTCAACCGCCTGACGCAGCTTTGATCGTGAAGGCAGGCTTCCGGCCTCACACACAATCAAAGCGTCTCCTGCCGGGTGTTGTAGGAAATCGGCGATGATTGGGGCCTGGGCATCGCCCACATCGCGGAGTCGCACAACCCTGCGCCCGCCTCCAAAGCTGATGGCGGCGGCCTCGTCGCGCAGGCGCCCGCCATCTTCTTTTAACTGGGGCGGCCCGAGTTCGATGATACGAAAGGGATCTTTGAGGTCGGCGACCACTGTTTTGGCCAAAGTCGCGCCACGTTCGCGCACAAGACCTTCATCTTCGCCATAAATCAGGATCAGTTGGGCCTTGGCGTCGGGCGAGCGTAAAAACGAATCGACCTGGGCTGCTTTAAGTTTCATTGAATTCCGGCATCAAAATCAGTTGGCACCGTGGATACCAATCGCAACCTGGTTTGCAATCTGGCGGGCCAGATTGCGCGCGGCATCTTCGCGGGCTGAGGATTTGGCTTCAAGACTGGCGAAATCGGACTGAACGAGGTTGAAGCTGGTTCGGGCGCGTAACGTACCGCTGCGCAGGATTTTCGTATCGGAAATCCGGACCAGTTTGTAAGCGCCAGACAGAATATAGTCAGAAACGGTTGCTTCGTTTTGTTTGGTGAAACCAAGATCATTGGTGGTTTCATCAATTTCAATCGACAGCTCATAGAGAGGCGACGACGTTTCGCCTTTCGGTGTCAGGTTTTCAAGCAGCACATTCCGTGTAAGTTGCCCGACACGATCATTGATCACATCAATTTTGACCCGCGACATGTCGTTCGTTTCTGATTGATTGCTCTGATTTTGCGCATATAGCGGCCGAAATCCGCACGCGCCAAGGGCAGGAATGCTCAGACAAAGAAACAACAATATGATCGGGCGCAGCGACATCTGTTCAGGACTCCGGTTGCTCGGGTATTTCTACGATCCCATAGCGATACAATAATTCATGTCCGATGTAAGGGCAAAACAAACACAAGAGTATCAGAAAGCTGATTTGGGCCTGATTTTCGACATCTGCAGGCTGCTGTTTGATTTTTTGAAACAGGCTGCGCAGTGATGCGATGGCGATATGAAGACGGCAGGCGACGATAGCATCCGTGATCTGGCTTATTTCCAAGGTTAAATCCGGTTTGTCATCGGCATTATAATGCGCGTTGTTAATCGCGGCAGTGCCAAAGTTAGCGCCGATTAGATTTGTATCGGGTGTGTCAAAAAATGCCCAAACCTGACGCAACCAGCGCCATTGTCCGACCAGATCTTCAAGTTCAAGCCGTCGAGGCCGGTGCAGGGGAACGTCGGACAGGACCGCCAGCGTAACGATATCGGGGCCAACCTCGCGGGTCAGGTCTTCAAGACCTGGAATATCATCCTGAAATATGATCGGCGCGGCAGTGATGTTGACGTCGGGATTGCTAATATCGGGCAAGTTTAGATCGGTAACCCTAATTGGGTTTCTGCTTTCAGGCCGCCTAAAATGGTGCCGGACATTGTGATTTATATGCAACGCAATATTAGTACGAAATTTTGCTGTATCGCTGTATTTGGCCGTTAAAGTCGCGATATGGGGGATGTTTTGCGTCGATAAAAACAATCCCCATCGGCTTTTGAGCGAATGGGGATTGTATGTCGGCGAAACGTAGCGTTCTGCGATGTGCTGGGATAGCGCCATAAAATCAGGATTTACTGGCTGCTGGCACTGTCGATACGCAATTGGCGGGCACGGGTCAGAATAGAATCTTCCATTGCCGTTACCGTTTTCGGATCAACAACGGCATCGGCCCATTCATTTCCACCTGCGCGAACCTGACGGAAAATGGAAACTTTAACGGCGTCCGAGCGCAACGCGGTGCCAAGAATATAACCGGTAATCTTGAACCGTTCATTCGGGGTCTCGGCCGGGCTGTACCAGTCAGTAATAATGACACCGCCAAAAGGATCTGCCGAGTTAAGCGGCATAAAAGAAAGGGTATCAAGGGTCGCGCGCCACAAAAAGCTGTTTACGCCGATGCCGGAACCATTGTCCTGTTTCTTGGTATCATTACCGAAAATGTTAAGGCCGCTATCGCCAAAAACACTTCCCTGTTTTTTCATATCCGCCCGGGTGGCGGAACGGCCCAGAACACGGTCATTGCCCGGGGCGGAACCAGGATAGTTGTCATAGTCTGACTGCGACGCTCCGCCGCAAGCAGCAAGGGCGGAAACCAGGGTGCAAGCGGCAATCAATTTTAATTTGGAAACAGTCACTTTGTGCGGCCTTCTGATCAGTCAATGGCAATGCTGAGCGCACTATAAGCAGCAAATGCAGGGAGGGCAAAGGAAACAAGTGTGTCCTTTTCGCCACAGCGCGTGAAAAATGTTACATTGTCGCCACAGTTTGGTTGACGGGGTGGAAAAATGCTGGCTCCATAGCGTCGAACCGGGCGGCAAAATAATTGTCGTTCACACTTCAAATAACCGCTTAAGCGGGTTGAAGAAGACGTTGAGGGAAAAGATGAAAAAGATTCTTATTGCGACCAGCGCACTCGTCGCTGTTGCTGTTGCAGGCCAGGCACAGGCCTCTGAAAAAATCAAACTGTCGGTTGGCGGTTACATGGAACAGTGGGCAGGTATTGCTTCGCAGGACGATTCTGCAAGCAACATCAACGCATTCCAGTCTGATACCGAAGTTTATTTCACTGGTTCAACCACGCTTGATAACGGCATTGAAGTTGGCGCTGTTATCCAGCTTGAAGGTGAAACCTCAGGCGATCAGATCGACGAACAGTACCTGTACATCAACGGTTCTTTCGGTCAGGCTCGTATGGGTGAAGGCGATGGCGCTGCTGCTGCCATGGGTATCACTGCTCCGGCCGTTGGCCCGGTTGGCGTGAACGACGGTGACCTGTCAAACTGGGTCCAGATCGATGCAATGCCTGACACCGTCTGGGATGCTGGCGATGATCCCAAAGTTACCTATTACACCCCGATTATGGGCGGTTTCCGCGCTGGTGTTTCGTACACCGACAGCAGCGATGCCAAAAACGACGGCCCTGGCAACGATACCGGCCAGAATACCACTGGTGGCATGCCGGTTGTATCGCTTGGCGTTGAATATAACGGCGACTTCGATGGTTTCTCGCTTGGCCTGTCGGCTGTTGGCGAACATCAGGGCGGCGGTGAATGGTTCAGCGTTGGTACCAACCTTGGTTTTGGTAACTTTACCGTTGGCGGTTCTTACGGTGTGAAAGCCAAAGACTACGGTGTTAATGACAACGTCGCTGACAAAGCTGATGACACCACTGGTTTCGACATTGGTGTTGCTTACAAGATGGATGCAGCTTCGGTTTCCCTGTCTTATGCAAATGGCGACATTGTTAACGATGCTGCTGGCAATGGTTCTGACATCGATACCGTTGATCTCGGCCTCGCATATGCTCTTGGCGCTGGCGTTGATTGGAAGACCTCGATCTTCTGGTTCAATGCTGACGGAAAAGGCAACATTTCTGACAATGACGGCTACGGCGCCGTTACCGGTATCAAATTGTCCTTCTAATCTTCAGATTAGTTGTACGAATTGGGAAGGGAGCATTTTTGCTCCCTTCTTTTTTTGTCTGAATTTTCTTTCTTGATAGATTAGCCGGTGGTTTCGCAAGGTAACTGCGAATGCGAGTTATATGATGCTTTCCGAGATGAGAAGCGGTTGGATGGAGCATTGCGTTAGTCTCGGAATTTTTTAATGGACACCTTATATTTGGGCTGTTTTCAGGGCTTACTGTGTAAATTGCCAGTTCGGGCTGCAAAATGGCTGCGATTACAATGTGTTCGAATCGTTGTGATTTTAAATTGATGGCGTTTGAACAGGGGTTTAGCCAAATCTCTGTGACATTCTTTGTGTGAAGCGTTCTGGCTCTGTAAAAATGAGCATTCGTCGCCAGATGAATTAAAAGCAGGATCCCTCATTTCCTGAAAATTTGAACCTCTATATTGGCGGAATGTCATTGCCACTTTGCTGCGTATGGAGTCGTGCTACAGGCCCGTTTTGGGATTTTTCACGGGTCTCTGCGGGCATCCGTATTGGCTTTCACGTCAAATAGTCGGCTGTGCCAGTTTGAAATGCGGCAAAATAATGACTGGCGGTCATTAAATCTTCTTATTTTAGTTTAAGCAATGCCATGTAGCTCATCGGAAATGGCAATCCATGTACATTTTTTAGCGGATCGCACCGAATGGACGGATAGACTGTGATCTTTTTATCACGCGCTGGGTAAAAACATCACGCTTGCTGTCGCTTTCAATTGACCAGCGGTCATTTATTGGATTAATTGGCTCTCAGCAAACAGAAAAATGTTCTGCTAACCAACGCCAACAGCGTTTGTTTTCAATGAGGGAAAAGATGAAAAAGATTCTTGTTGCGACCACGGCTCTTGTCGCCGTTACCGGTTTTGCCGTTTCTGCCAGTGCATCCGAAAAAATCAAACTTTCGGTTGGCGGTTACATGGAACAGTGGGCTGGTATCACCGATCAGTCAGACGGCTTTGACAACGTCAATGCTTTCCAGTCCGACACCGAAATCCATTTCAAAGGTTCGACCACCCTTGATAACGGCATCGAAGTTGGCGCTGTTGTTGAACTTGAAGGCGAAACCTCAGGCGACCAGGTTGACGAACAGTACCTGTACATCAATGGTTCTTTTGGTCAGATCAAATTGGGTGAAGATGATGGTGCCGCCGACGACATGGGCATCACTGCACCGGCAGTCGGCCCGGTTGGCGTCAATGACGGCGATTTGACCAACTGGGTTAGCACCTACCTTCCCGATACCGTACCGAGTGATGGCGATGATCCCAAGATCACGTATTTTACCCCGGTCATGGGCGGCTTCCGCGCTGGTGTTTCTTACACTGATAGCGACAAGGCCAAAAATGCTGGCGGCACCGGTGGTAATCTGGGTCAGGGTACAACTGAAGGTCTTCCGGTTGTTTCTGCCGGTCTGTCTTACGACCATGATTTTGATGGTGTTGCACTCGGCCTGTCCGCTGTTGGCGAACATAAAGGTCAGGGTAACTGGTACGGCCTTGGCGCGAATGTTGGTCTTGGCAACTTCACCGTTGGCGGTTCCTGGGGTCACATCGAAGACGATTATGGCATCAACGATCGCCAGACTTCTGGTGATGAAACCGATACCTATGACATCGGTGTTGCTTACGCCATGGACGCCGCAAAGGTATCTTTGAGCTACGCATATTCTGATTACGGCAATCGTTCGAGCAGCTCGACCGTTTCAAATACCGGCGAAATGAGCACGGTTGATCTTGGTCTTGCTTATCAGCTCGGCGCTGGCGTTGCATGGAAATCATCGATCTTCTGGTTTGATGATGACAACGACAATTCTGCTGCCGACAATGATGGCTACGGTGCTGTTACCGGTCTGCGTCTCGACTTCTAATCAAGTTGACGATCAGAAATCGCAAGAAAGAGGGTGCCTTTGGTGCCCTCTTTTTTTGTTTTATGTATCCATTTAACGATCGAAAGACTCGCAATACGTTCCCAATCAAAGGAACTTCATCTTAGCACGCGTGCCGAGATATCTGTTTTTACAAAACCCTCGAACGCCTCAAAATGTGCCGTAAGGTGACGCACACACGGAACCGGTTCTATCGTGGTCAGGTGCTGAACAAGGGCCGCATCCCGGCGGGTTGGCAGGGAAACCAGTGCGTCTTTGGAAACCGAGAGACTTCCCATACAGCCAATTTCGCCCTTTTCTGTGGCGTGCAGTTTGGCCAGTCCGCAAGGGGCGGCGCAATAATCGCCGCGATAGTCGCTTTGCCAGGCTTTGATATTGGTAAACCGGCCATGCAAAACAGCAGCCGAGGCCGAGGTATAAACACCGGTTCCCGGAACTCCGAACAGCTTGGTAATATGCGCGGGTCCGCTGTCGGCTACCACGACGTAACCTTGGCTGGCGATAAAGCCAATCAGCCCGCCAATGGTTTTAAAGCCATCAATCAGCTCGACATTGCCGGGCAGGGTACCAATGGCAGATTTATAGGCATCCTTTACCCCCTGATAGGCATTGAGAACAATTGATACCTTGGCCGCTTGCCCGCTGAGCGCCAATGCGGTGCGGGCAACAAATTGCGGTGGCAAGGTGCGCAGGGGGGACGATGCCATTGGCAAAATACCGATGTGTAAGCCGTCCACGCCGGGGGATGATCGTGATGATCGGGATATATCGGGAAGGGCGACAGGCGATATGCCAAACTCGCGGCACAGAACCCCTTCGCAATCAACCGGGGCAATCGCAATATCTTTCCAACCGGTCATTTCCGAAAGATCAATAATGGCATCAAACCGTTTTAACCGGGTGGCGGATATGAATAATTGGAAAATTTCGACATTTTCCATGGTGGCAAAGATATCGCTGGCACGGCCCGTGTTTAACAGCCCGATTTTACAGGCCGGATAAGCCGCCCGAAACGCGCGCAAAAACATCACCATGCCGACGCAATCGCCTAACGCATCGGCGGGAACCAAAAACAATACCCGCTTGCGGTCAAAGGTTTGCTGCCAGTGTGGCTTGGCCAGCACATCGAGATAGATATTGTCAGACACAATTTTAACCGATGCCGCCGTTGGTAAAACCTGCTGGCGCAAAAGCGAGGATACCCGGGTTATATAGCTGGCACTGCCATCGGATTGCTGGGCGATGTTTGTCGCAACATTGGGCAAGCCAAAGCTGAAAGGCTGCTTTGTTTTAAAACGGGTAAAACGGGCGCGCGACGGATGCAGGGAATGTGAAGCCAAAGTAGTGTCCTTTGGAAGGCGGCGAGGAAACAAGGTGGACCAGACGGATAAAGCGGCAAACAACAATGCAAGGCAATTTAGGTGGCAAAGCTGATCCCGGCAATGCCGCAAACTGGCGCGGATTTAATCTGGTATAAGCGATCAAAACGGATCCCGCCAAGGGCATAGGCCGCACAGCCACTTTGCGCCGCCAATGCCGCTAACCGGTGAAAAGTCGGGGCGGGCATTGTTTTGGCACCGGGATGGCTTTTGGTGGGAAATACCGGTGAAATAATCACGGCATCCAGACGGTGAATAAACGGACGCAAGCGATTGAATTGCGCCAGCCCGTGCAGGGAGGCACTGATCGCAAAATTGTGTGTGCAGGCAAGGTCAAGGAGGCGTGACAGGTGTTTTTGCCCATGGTCTGGCACATGAATACCGTCGGCTTTTACTCGAACTGCCAGGGCAACATCACTGGCCACAAAAAACAGATGCCCATATTTCCGGCAGGCACGGCGGATGCTGTTTGCCATTCTGGCCCGCTCGGGATGGTTATAATGACGAAAAATTACCATGCTGTGTGTGGGCAACCGGGCAAGGGCCGGGCGAGGGTCGGGCAGGCGCTGGTCGTCTGTCATGACGATAATGGCAGGCAAGGCGCTAGCAGGGGCGTTACGCAAATTGAGTTGCCGGGCAAGCTTTGCTAGTTTGGGCTCCATTGCGTTGTAACGTCCTTTCTTTTGGGCACTGAATCGGGATCTTGCATATTATGAGCGATCATAGCGTTTCGTCGGGCGATGTCGATATCGCCGCCAACCTTGCCCTTATTCAGGGCAACATAGATCAGGCCGCCACGTCTGTCGGGCGCGACAGCAGCGCGGTTACCCTGGTTTGTGTCAGCAAAACCCACGATGCAGATCATGTGCGCGGAGCGCTTGGTACCGGACGCCGTATTTTTGGCGAGAACCGGGTGCAGGAAGCCGCCGAAAAATGGCCGCAGTTAAAACAGGATTTTAGCGGTGTTGAACTACACCTGATCGGCCCTTTGCAAAGCAACAAGGCGCGCGAGGCCATGGCCCTGTTTGATGTCATCGAAACCCTGGACCGGCCTAAACTGGCCCGTACATTTGCCCGCCTGCGCGATGAAACAGGCCATTGTCCGGAGCTTTATATTCAGATCAATATCGGGTGCGAAGCGCAAAAGGCAGGTATCGCCCCGCAAGATGCCGATGATTTTATTGCCCAATGTGTGAATGAGTTGAAATTACCTGTGACCGGTTTGATGTGCATTCCGCCAGTGGACGAAGAACCGGCCCCGCATTTTGCGTTGCTGGGGAAAATTGCCGATCGCCATGGCTTGAAGATCCGCAGTATGGGCATGAGCAGCGATTACGAGACCGCAATTCGCCTTGGCGCCACCCATGTCCGGATTGGGACGGCAATTTTTGGTCATCGCGCCTATAATATCGACCAAAACGGCTGAAATAGCGCCGGATTTGACCAAAAAATCGGGTTTTGGCGACTTTTTGCTAAAATGCGGATGCGTGAAAATTTACCGGGATTGCAGGGCGAAATTCCGGCTGCGATAGCAAGACGGTGGGCGATCCGGTTTGTGAAAAAAATTGTGCTGTTTTTTAAGATGCGGCAAAAAAACCGCCTGCAGGATAACAATGCCATCATCGTTATCCTGCTTTTTGAATGCCGGTCTTTGCGCTCAGGGGACCAGTTTATAGCCACCAGGCTCTGTCACCAGAATAGTTGCGTTTGACGGGTCTTTTTCGATTTTTTGGCGCAACCGGTAAACGTGGGTTTCCAGCGTGTGCGTGGTTACCCCGGCATTGTAACCCCAGACTTCATCAAGCAGGGTTTCACGTGAAACGGGTTTATCGCCGGCGCGAAACAGAAATTTCAGGATCGAGGTTTCTTTTTCCGTCAGGCGAATTTTCTTTTCAGTTGTGGTTTCGATCAGAATTTTGGCGCTGGGCTGAAAGCTGTAGGGGCCAATGGCAAAAACCGCGTCTTCGCTTTGTTCATGCTGGCGAATATGGGCACGAATACGGGCCAGCAACACATTCAAACGGAACGGTTTGGTGACATAATCATTCGCACCGGATTCAAGACCTAAAATGGTGTCCGAATCGCTGTTGGCACCGGTCAGCATGATAACGGGGGATTTCACCCCGGCGCGCCGCATCAGTTTGCAGACATCGCGGCCATCAATATCGGGCAGGCCAACATCAAGCAAAATGACGTCAAAATAGTTGTCTTTAACGGCTTCAAGCGCTTCCTGGCCGCTATGGGCAACAACGCAATCAAATTCTTCATGCAGGCGAAGTTGTTCGGTCAGTGACTGGCTTAACGCCGTGTCATCTTCAACCACTAAAACCTGTTTTCCTGTCGTCATTGCCATCCCTTGCTGGTCCCTAAATTCGGTCTATATTCAGGCCCTGTTCTTTTTTGTGGCAATTAGGTGTGCGTTGCCTATTTGCAATATAAACGAGTCTCACACTCTAATCGTCACTTTTTCAAGAACAAACTGTTTTGGCTTTAGACATTGACGAACGAATGATCCAGCCCCATACCGGCCTGATCGCGATGTTGTGATCGCTTTGGCCCTGAAACGGTATTAAAATTAAGTATGACGATGACCACGCCCAACAGCCTTTCGGCCCGTTCCGAAATTTCAACAACCGAGCTGATTTCGGTTTCCCGTGCCGTTGCCGACTTGCGCCGGGGCGAAATGATATTGATCCGGTCTGCCAAAAGCGCAATCGCCGCGATTGCGACCGAGCCCTTGTCTGATCACGGGCTGGAACGTTTGCGTGCGATTGCCCTAAATGCCGCCGACATTGCCCTGGTGTTGCCGCGCGTGCGCGCTCGTGCCCTTGGCCATGTTGATGCCAACAGTGGTTTTTGTGCCCTGCAACCGCAAAATCATGCCAATGTCGATTGCCTGACATTGGGGGTTTGGGCCAATCCGCTGCTTGATATGGTTGAAAAACCAGTCGCAACCTGGCGCACCACCCAATCCGACGAAGATGCCGCCATTCGACTGGCAAAGCTGGCACGTCTGTTGCCCGCCATTGTCAGCGTGCCGGTGGACCCGGCAAAAATTGATGAATTTGCCACCCGTGAAAACCTGCTGATTTTGGCGGAAGAATGGGTAAATGGCTATGAAGATGCTGCTGCCGGGTCGTTGCGCCAGGTAAGCGAAGCGCGTGTGCCGCTGGAAAATGCGGAAAATACCCGCGTTGTCGCCTTTCGCCCGGCCGATGGCGGGCAGGAACATATTGCCATTATCATTGATGAACCGGCAGCCGACGTGCCGGTATTGGTGCGTTTGCATTCCGAATGTTTTACCGGCGATCTGATCGGGTCGTTGCGTTGTGACTGTGGCCCGCAATTGCGCGGTGCCATTGCCGAAATATCGGCCAGTGGCAAAGGCGGCATTGTTTTGTATCTGCGTCAGGAAGGGCGCGGCATTGGGCTGGTCAATAAATTGCGTGCCTATGCCTTGCAGGACCGCGGTTTTGATACGCTCGATGCGAACGAAGAACTGGGTTTTGATGCCGATGAACGGGTGTATCGCCCGGCGGCCGAAATGTTACGCCAGCTTGGTTTTTCATCGGTGCGGATCTTAACCAACAACCCGGAAAAACTGCGCGGGCTGGAAAGCTGGGGCGTTGAGGTTAGCGAGCGTGTGCCGCATAAATTTCCCTCGAACGGCCATAATGCGTTTTACCTGCAAACCAAAAAAGAACGGGCCGGGCATTTGTTTTAAAGGCAGGCTCCGCCCGGTTCGGTTTGATCTTTGATGTAAAAACATCCGCATGTCCCGGCAGCTTCTGCCGGGACATTTGTTTGTGCGGGTCTTTATGCCGGGTTTCTGGCCCTTTGATCGGGGCTATTTTGGGGCAGAATCCTGAAAATAACGCCGAAAATCCCAATTTGGCATCATGGTTGCATATCTCTTTGCCAAGAGGAGGATCGCGATGTCGATAGGTGCAGATTGGCGGCAATTATCGCCCGGTGCAGGGGCACAAACGGCAAATGGCGCACAACAAGGTGCAGCCAAAACCGGTGCAACTGCGCAAGAAGCAGATGAAAACGGTGAATCGGGTGGATTTGCCAGTTTCCTGTTTGGCGATGATGGCTTTGATTTTGGCGACATCATTGATGTGATTAATCCCCTGCAACATATTCCGGTTGTTGGGGCGCTGTATCGCGAATTGACCGGCGACCAGATGGGCAATGCCGCCCGCGTTGTTGGTGGCGGCCTGTTTGGCGGTATTTTTGGCCTGGCCGGGGCGGCAATTGATGCCGCGGTTGAGGGAACCACTGGCGAAGACACGGGCGCACATGTTCTTGCCCTGTTTGAGGGCGATGACAGCGATGCTGACCCTGCCGCTGCAACCGCAGTGGCGCAGAACGATGATGGCGCTGGCAGTGCCAAAACCGGTTTGGAAAGTGCTGCCGCGACGCAAGCCGGGGCCAATGGTCTGGTCTTGCCGTGGTCGGTTGGCGATACCTCAATGGCATCGGTCATGGCCGGGAATCAGCCGGGCGCACAACAGGCCCAAAATCAGGCGTTACCTTTTGGTAAAGCATCGTCGGGGGCTGAAAATGTTGTCCAAAATCCGGGGGTAACGCCGGTATCGGCCGCCAGCCAAGCGGCATTTTCTGCCGGGATGCCCTTTGCCGGGGCAAATAATGCGGCCGCGGCAACGCAAAACCCCAATTCATCCTCGTCCTTTGAAGATGCCGCAACCCAGGCCGGTAAATCAGCCGACCCGGCAGAACTTGCCGTTACTTTGGCGCGGGCAGGGCACAGCGATTATGCCTCCAAACTGTTGGCACAGCGCGACCCGGTTACGTCATCTGCGCGCTTGTCGGGCAATGTTCATATCAATCATGACAAGGGTGCGACGGTGTGGCAGCGGGCCGGAAATACCGGTCGTGTTGCCGGCCCGGTATTTGGCAATGAAATTCAGGGTGAATTGATCAAGGCGCGATCCCAACAGAGCGCGTTTTCGGACAATATAAACCCCGCGATGATGACCGATGCCGTCGCCAGCGATGGTTCGGCAAACGGCCCGGTATTGTCGGCTGCTGAAATGGCAGCCCGGTTTAATTCGGCGCTTGGGCTGGGGCCTATGGCTCAATCAGATAATGACACGGGCGGGAATAACAATGCCCCGTCACGGTCACGCAATGACAACCAACCGGTTGCCCACAATAACCCGCGTGGAACGGCCACACAGCCAATGGCAGCCAATGCCGACACGTTGGAGGCGCATCCTTTGGTGCGCGAAGCCGAACAGCATAATGCCGGTCAGGCCCCGGTTGGGGCATGGTTTAGCCAGACCATGATGGATGGTTTGCAAAAATACCAAGCCATGCAAAAGCAGCAAAGATCTGGTGGTTCGATCTGATCAGGCAATTTTTCGAATTTTGGGCCGTCAGATGCAGCCGCGCTGATCATAAAAGGCCCGATCCCGGTTAAGCCAGGATCGGGCCTTTTATGATATTTACGCTCAGCAACGGCCTGACATAAGGCCGATCAGCAGGGTTTGGTATCAGCCGTTGAGAAAGCCGACCACTTCCTTGACCTCGCGCAGGATCGGCTGGGCAATGGCGTTGGCGCGTTCGGCCCCCTTGGAAAGGGTGGCATCGATATAGGCGGTATCGTTTTTCAAACGGGCCATTTCTTCGGTGATCGGGGCCAGTTTTTCGACCACCACGTCGGTCAGGGCCTGTTTAAAGCCGGAAAACTGAATGCCGCCATGTTCGGCCAGCACATCTGCCACCGGTTTATCGAGCAGGGCGGCATAGATGGTGACCAGATTGCGGGCTTCGGGGCGTCCTTCCAGACCTTCTGCTTCGGACGGCAGCGGTTCGGCATCGGTTTTGGCCTTGCGGATTTTCTTTGCCAGGGTATCGGCATCATCGGTCATGTTGATACGCGCCATGTCCGAGGTATCGGATTTGGACATTTTTTTCGTACCATCGCGCAAAGACATCACCCGGGTAGCCGGGCCTAAAATCAGCGGTTCCGGTGTCGGAAAGAAACCGTCGACCTTGAAGTCATTGTTGAATTTAATTGCGATATCGCGGGTCAGCTCTAGATGCTGTTTCTGGTCTTCGCCCACCGGCACATGGGTGGCCTTATAGGCCAGAATGTCAGCCGCCATCAGGCTGGGATAGGCATATAGGCCCAGGGATGCGTTTTCGCGGTGTTTGCCAGCTTTTTCCTTGAACTGGGTCATGCGGTTTAACCAGCCCATACGGGCGACACAGTTAAAAATCCACGCCAGTTCGGCATGGGCGGAAACCTGGCTTTGGTTAAACAGAATGTGTTTTTCCGGATCAATCCCCGATGCAATCATGCTAGCAGCGAGTTCGCGGATGTTGGAGCGCAATTCGGTCGGTTCTTGCCAGACGGTGATGGCATGCAGATCGACGACGCAATAAATGCACTCAAAGTCGTTCTGAAGGGTGACCCAGTTCCGAATAGCACCCAGATAGTTGCCAAGATGAAGATTGCCGGTGGGCTGTGCGCCCGAAAAAACACGTTGCATGTGTATCGTCCATTTCAGGAAGGTTCAAAAAAGGTCCGCATGCTCCGCCAGGTTGTGGACACCCGCCGGCGGACGAGCATCCGAACAGAGCGCGGAGTTAAGCCCCCCAGCGCCAGCAGGTCAAGGCACTTGTCGCCAATCGCGAAAAAATGCCGTTTGCCATCATGTTGCTGGGCACCTTTCCTAAAGCTCGCTGATCGAAACCGATCAACGAGCCCCTTAATCGGCGGGCGGGCTCATTGAGCCCTTGCCTTTTACGGCACGGGCCGCGCGGTGCCGTCGCGCCTAACCAGATCTCCAAGAGTCATTCTCATAAAGACCTGATATTAGGCCGGATTGCCGCGCCGCAGGGTTGATTTAAGTTCGCGAAAGCTGGTGGCACCGCTAAGCTGGGCGATCACGGCGTAAACCACCATTCCGGCAATGACCACCCCGGCCATTGTCACCATGCGCATAAGGGCGCTGTCATTGGCATGCCACAGGGCAAAAATTGCACCCCATAAGGTCAGGCCCATCAGGGCCGATGACAGTAAAATACGGGGCAGGCGGCGTTTTAAGCGCGGGTCAAGCACCAGATGTTTGCGTTTATGCAGGGTTATTCCCAGCGAAACGGCATTGATCCAGGCTGAAACGGCCGTGGCGGCCGCAATGCCCAGATGGCCGAAAAACGGCATTAACACAACGATCATACCGATATTAAGCAACATGCAAATAATGCCGATACGGATCGGTGTTTTGGTGTCTTCGCGGGCGAAAAATCCCGGTGCCAGCACCTTGACCAACACCGATGCGGGCAAGCCGCAGGCAAAAATGGTGAGCGCCATGCCGGTCGCACTGGTTTCGGTGGCGGTAAAGGCCCCGCGCTGAAACAAAACATTGATAATCGGAATGCCCATAACCGCCAAAGCCACCGCCGCAGGCAGGGTTAGCAACAGCGCAATTTCAATGCCGCGGTTCTGGCTATACATCGCAATCGACGGATCATTGCCCTGTAACTGGCGCGACAGGGTGGGCAACATGGCGGTGCCAATGGCAATGCCAATGACGCCAAGGGGTAATTGATGGACCCGATCCGCGTAATAAAGCCAGGAAACCGCCCCGTCTGACACCATGGATGCCAGCATGGTGTCGATCAGCAGGTTTAACTGATAAACACCCACCCCGATCATGCCCGGGATCATGCGCTTTCCCAGCAGCTTTACCTTGTCGTCGAGCCGGGGCATTTGCCAGCGAATGGCAAATCCGGCGCGTTTGCAGGCAATCATCAGCCAGACAAACTGGCCGATCCCGGCCATCATCACCCCCCATGCCAGGGCATGGGACGGGGTTTGTGTTATCGGGGTCAGGCCCAGAAGGGCACCGATCATGAAAATATTTAAAACAACCGGGGCGGCGGCGGCGGCGGCATAGCGATGCAGGGTATTTAAAATGCCCGACATCAGGGCTACAGCCGAAATAAACGCCAGATAGGGGAATGTGATGCGCGATAATTCGATGGCAAGGTGGAGTTTTTCCGGGTCTTCGGAAAAGCCGGGGGCAAAAACCATCATCGCCCACGGCATGATTATTTCGATAATTGCCACCAGAAAACCGGTTATCACCACCAGAATTGACAGGGCATTGGCGGCAAAATCGCGTGCTTCCTCGATGCCGTGTTTTTCAATATCGCCCGCCAGTAGCGGAATAAACGCCACCGAAAATGCCCCTTCGCCAAACAGGCGGCGAAACAGGTTGGGAAATTTAAAGGCGACGAAAAACGCATCGGCCATGCCACCCGCACCCAGCATTGCGGCAATCAGAATGTCGCGGGCAAAGCCCAGCAACCGTGACAGCAGGGTAAAGCCACTGACGGTGGCAATTGAACGAACAAGCGACATGGTGTTCTAATCCGACGGGTTCTGAGGGTTATAGATGCAGCAGATGCAATTTTTCAGCCGCGAGATTGCCACTGGAAGGTGAAAGAATAGGTAATTTTGTCGCGAGATGGCACCGCACCCTCACAAAATATTTATGGCTTGTGACGGCTGTCACAGGCTTATTGACTTAGCCCGGTATATTGTAATGAGACTAGGTTTCGTTGGGACACGAGCAGTTGCAATTGACTGACGAGAGCAAAAAACAGGGACCCCCGACCTGTATAGCTCTGAGCAAGCCAATCCGCGAAAATCGCGGATATCAGTTGGTGGTGATACCCTTGCTCTCGTCATGTCGTTCCCGTGAGGTATTTCCCCTTAATAACCGACATCACCCGTCATTGTTCAAAATATCGGTCAGGTTTTCCTTGATCTGAACAAATTTGGTTCGGCTGTCGATTTTCAAACCAAAAACATCCTTCACATAAAAAACGTCAACCGCGCGTTCGCCAAAGGTCGAAATACGGGCCGATGCAATTTGCAATGACAGGTCTCGTAACACCCGGGTGATGTCATACAGCAAGCCCTGGCGGTCGCGTGCGGTCACCTCAATAACGGTGTGGGTCCGGCTGGCCTTGTTATCGATAATAACGTTGGGTTCGACCTTAAACACCGCTGTTCTGGCTTTGTTATCAACAACCTGGCGTTTTTTAATTTCGCTGCTGGGGCGCAATTGACCGGAAATAACCTGTTCCAGTGTTTTGCGCAGCTTTGTAATGCGGCCCTTGTCGTTAAAGGCTTCGCCATTGGCATCCTGAATCCAGAAGGTATCAAGCGCCATGCCGTCGCTGAGTGTCAGGATTTTGGCATCAACAATGCTGGCACCACATACCGCCATTGCCCCGGCAATTTGCGAAAACAGGCCGGGATGGTCGGTCGTGTGAACCGTGATTTCGGTGGCATCCATATCGGTTTCAATGCGGGTATTAATCGTAATATCCGCACCGGATTTTTTGGCATCCCGGGTCAGTTCGGCATGGCGCATCTGGGTTTCGGTATCAAAGCTCAGCCAGTAAGACGGATATCCACGCTCGATGAAATCTTCGATATCCTTTGTGTCCCAGCCTGTCAGGGCTTCGCGGACCTTGTTTTGGGCCCGCGCCACGCGCGAATCGCGGCTATCGGCGTTTAACCCGCCGGATAACAAATCATCGGTGGCATAATAAAGCTCGCGCAGAAGGCTGGCCTTCCAGCCGTTCCAGACATTGGGGCCAACCGCACGAATATCGGCAACGGTCAAACACAGCAACAAACGCAAACGTTCTTGTGACTGGACCAGATCGCCAAAGGCCCGAATGGTGGTGGGGTCGTTCAAATCGCGTTTAAACGCGGTCGCACTCATCCATAAATGCGCTTTCACCAGCCACGCCACGGTTTCAGTATCCGCCGGGCTGAGGCCCAGGCGTGGGCACAGTTTTTCGGCCACCTCCGCCCCCAGTTCGGAATGATCGCCGCCGCGCCCTTTGGCAATGTCATGTAACAGTGTGGCAACATATAGAACCTGGCGCGAAATGACCTTGTGAATGACCGATGTTGCCACCGGGGCTTCTTCGGCAAGGTCGCCACATTCGATCTGGTTGACAATGCCAATGGCGCGGATGGTGTGCTCGTCGACAGTGTAGGTATGGTACATGTCATACTGCATTTGCGCGACGACACGGCCAAAATCGGGCACAAAACGGCCCAAAACACCGGCTTCGTTCATTTTGCGCAGCGGAATATCGGGCGTGACCTTGTGGGTCAGAATTTGCAGGAAAACGGCATTTGCCGCCGGGTCCTTTTGCAAGTTCTGGTCAATCAATTGCAAATTTTGCGTCACCCAGCGCAGGCTTTCGGGATGAATACCGACCCCGTTTTGATGGGCGACCAGAAACAGCCGCAACATCTGGATCGGGTCTTGCCGAAAAACATCGCGGCTTTCAACGGCCAGCCGGTCATTGCGCAGCTGAAAACCGTCAATTTCCTTGTTGCCAAAAAAGCGCGCCGGAAACCGGATCAGCGGGCGGCGCTGATGGCGTTCTTCCAGGGCCGCACAGAAAATGCGGGTCAGATTGCCCACATGTTTGACCATCAGGTAATAGTGCTTCATGAAGCGTTCAACACCACTGGCACCGGCATGGTCGGTATAGCCAAGATGGGCGGCAATTTCGCTTTGCATGTCAAATGTCAGGCGGTCTTCGGGCCGGTCCGACAGGTAATGCAGCCAGCAGCGCACCGACCATAAAAAGTTCTGCGCCTTTAAAAACCCCTGCGCTTCTTTTTTGGTCAAAACGCGCTGATCCACCAGTTCCATTGGCGTGTTAACGCGATACAGGTATTTGCCAATCCAGAACAGGGTGTGCAAATCGCGCAGGCCGCCTTTGCCGTCCTTGACGTTGGGTTCAACCACATAGCGCGAATCGCCCATGCGAATATGGCGGTCATCACGTTCGTTCAGCTTGGCTTCAATAAATTCAAGGCCGCTGCCCTTGACCAGTTCTTCCATAAAACGGGTGCGGAACTGGTCGTAAATGGCTTCATCGCCCCAGACATAGCGGCTTTCTAACAGGTTGGTGCGAATGGTGATGTCCTGTTTGGCCATGCGCAGGCAATCATCGACCGACCGGGTGGCATGGCCCACCTTCAGGCCCAGATCCCACAGCATATACAGAATATATTCAACAACCTGTTCGCCGTGCGCGGTTTGTTTGTAGGGAAACAAAAACAGGATATCGACATCGGAATGCGGCGCCATATCGCCCCGGCCATAGCCGCCAACAGCAACAACTGACATGCGTTGTTCCTTGGTCGGGTTATGCAGGGGATAGGCAAATTCAATCGCGTAATCATGAATCAACCGAACGATCTGGTCGATCAGAAAGCTGTAGGAAAAAACGGCATTGTGCCCGGAATTGCTCTCTTCAAAGCGCGAACGAATTTCATCGCGCCCGTGCTGCAGTGTTTCCTTTAAGCAGACCAGAATGGCAGCGCGTTGCTTGAGCGGTTTTAAATCATTGTCGCGGCCGATATCGCCAAGTTTGGTATAAACGGTGCGACGGTCGATAATATCACGCTGGTTTTTGATTTTTAGCATAATGGAATGCGGTGTCCTTGGTCCGGGCTTGCAGGGAACGGGCACGTTTCGGGCGCAGTCAGGCATGGTGTGGCCGCAGCGGCATTATCTTTTGCCTGGCCGGGCAATAACAGGGCAATAGCCTGACGATTTTTGCCCGCCATACCCTGTATTACCAGCAAAATATTCGCCAGCTTGCCCTTTTATATATCTGGCAAAAAACCGTTTTTTCCAGTGCCCGCCTGAAATGACTTCAAACAAAGCAGGCAGCCCGATCAGGTCGCCGCCTGCTTTTGCAAGGCACGCAACCGGTACAGGGCATCTAGCGCATCACGCGGCGACATATCGTCGGGGTCCATATCGTCCATGGCGCTCAACAGGGCTTTTTGCTGGTCTGACAGGGCCGGTGCGGATGATTTTTCTTCCTTTTCCACCTGCGCCATGGCGGCGGCAAACAGGGGTAAATCATCGGCCAGTTTGGCAACACCGCTGCCCTGTTGCCCTTTTTCCAGGGTTTTAAGCACCTGTTCAGCGCGTTTGATCACGGCCTTGGGCAACCCGGCCAGCTGGGCGACATGAATGCCATAGGACCGGTCCGCACTGCCGGGGCCAACTTCGTGCAAAAACACAACTTCCTCCTGCCATTCCTTGATCAGCATGGTGTGGCACGATAAATGGTCCAGCTTGGCGGCAAGGGCGGTTAATTCGTGGTAATGGGTGGCAAAAAGCCCCCGGCATTTATTCACTTCATGCAGGTTTTCCACCACTGCCCACGCGATGGACAAACCATCAAAGGTCGATGTTCCCCGGCCGATTTCATCCAAAATCACCAACGACCGGTCGGTGGCCTGGTTAATAATGGCGGCAGTTTCGACCATTTCGACCATAAAGGTCGATCGCCCGCGCGCCAGGTCATCGGCAGCACCGACCCGCGAAAACAGCCGGTCAATCGCCCCGATATGGGCCGATTGTGCGGGTACGAAAGCCCCAATTTGCGCCATCACCGCGATCAAGGCGTTTTGGCGCAAAAAGGTCGATTTACCTGCCATGTTGGGGCCGGTAATCAGCCATAATTTTTGTTCGTCTTCCAACCGGCAATCATTGGCCACAAACGGCGATTCGCCGGCATTTTTCAGGGCCGCTTCCACCACCGGGTGGCGTCCGGCGCGTATGTCAAACGACAGGCTGTTATCAATGATCGGGCGCACACAGCCCTGATCGCGGGCCAACTCGCCAAGGGAGGATGACACATCCAGTCCGGCCAGTGCCTGCGCACACCGGGCAATCGGGTCGGCATGAACCAGAACCGATGTTACCAGATCGGCAAACAGGTCAAGTTCCAGCGCCATGGCCTGATCGCCAGCCTTGGACACCCGGCCTTCAAGTTCGGACAGGGCAACGGTGGTAAAACGCACCGCATTGGCCATGGTCTGCCGATGAATAAATTCATCAACTTCCATCATCTTGTCGCCCTGTTTGGCGGGCACCTCGATAAAATAGCCCAGAACGTTATTGTGTTTGACCTTCAGGCTGCTAATCGCAGTTTGTTCGATATAGCGGGCCTGCAAATTGGCGATCAGTTTTTTGCTTTCGCTTGAAAGCATGCGCAATTCATCAAGCGGCGGGTGATAGCCCGTGGCAATAAAGCCGCCATCGCGCGCCATTAACGGCAGGCTTTCGGCCAGTGCCCGGCGCAGTAAATCGACCAGATCGCCATGATGACCCATTTCCGATAAATGGTCGTTTAAGGACGCGGGCAGGGTATCAAGGCTGTTGCTTGCCGGGTGATCGAGCAGATTGCGAATGGCAAAGGCGCAGGCCAGACCATCGCGCAAGGATGCCAGATCGCGCGGGCCACCCCGGCCAATTGACAGGCGCGATAGCGCACGTTCAATATCGGGGCATTCTGACAAGGACGCGCGTAAATCGGTGCGCAAATCATCGTGGTCATGAAAATAGCTGACCAGATCAAGGCGGCGGTTGATGCTGTCGGCCTCGGTTAACGGCGCTGACAGCCGGGCAGCCAGCAACCGTGCCCCGGCCCCGGTGCGGGTGCGGTCAATCACCGATAACAGTGATCCCTTGCGCTCGCCGGTTTGGGTCTGGGTCAGTTCAAGGCTGCGCCGGGTTGCGGCATCAATTTCCATTGCCGCGCCCTGTGCCATTCGTGTTGGCGGCGACAGGCGCGGCATCTGGCCCTTTTGGGTCAGCTCAATATAGTCAATCAACGCACCGGCGGCCGAAAGCTCGGCGGTTTCAAACCCGCCAAAGGCATCCAGGGCGGCCACGTCATACAGCTTTTTCAGGCGCAATTCGGCATTGGCGGGGTCAAACCGGGCGGCAGGCTGCGGGGTGATGATGTTTTTATAATCGTTATACAGGTCGAACATTTCCGACCGGTTCAACAAACGGTCCGAAATCAAGACTTCGCCGGGGTCAAGCCGGGCAAGGGCAGCGCCCAGACCGGGCAGGGTGCAGGGCTGCACATAAAAATCACCGGTCGAAATATCGAGCCACGCCACGCCCATTTTGCCGCGCACATCGGCAATGGCCGCCAGATAATTATGGCGACGCGCATCAAGCAGGCTGTCTTCGGTCAGGGTGCCAGGTGTAATCAGGCGCACCACATCGCGTTTGACCACCGATTTTGCGCCGCGTTTTTTGGCCTCTGCCGGGTCTTCCATCTGTTCGCATACGGCGACGCGAAACCCCTTGCGGATCAAACGCTGCAAATAGGTTTCGTGGCTATGAACCGGAACCCCGGCCATGGGAATGTCGTTTCCCTGATGTTTGCCACGTTTTGTCAGGGCAATATCAAGGGCTTCGGCGGCTTTGACGGCATCGTCAAAAAACAGCTCGTAAAAATCGCCCATCCGGTAAAACAGCAGGCAATCCTGATACTGTTCCTTCAGCTCAAGGAACTGAACCATCATCGGGGTTGCGCCATCGCGGTTAAAATCGGGTGCGGTCATGGTTTTGTTGCTTGATCCGGGCATCTTGTTCATGGAAGCCTTGATACCAAACCCGGCCGCACTTGGCGAGGGGGGCCGTTATTTTGCCCTAAAGTTTTGCAATATATGATAAAATACTTGTATGAATTTCTATCGGACCAGTGACCCAGGAGAAAACAACAATGTCTGAACAACACACCACAGCCCAGGTGCCGGAACTGGTCGGCCTGTTTGATACCAAAGAATCCTTTGATGCTGCGGTACGCGCCCTGACCGATGCCGGGTTTGCCCACACGGACCTGTCAGCGCTTAGCACGCACGAGTCAATTGATGTGGCAGGCAAGGACGGGCAAACATGGTCAGACGTGCTGACCGCGATGTTTGGTGAAGTCAAATACGAGGTGCCTTTGGTGGCATCGGGCGCGATTGCGCTGTTTGGTGGTGCTGCAACGGCGGCACTGGCACTGGCGATTGGCGCGGGTGTTGGCACGATGGCCCTGACCGATTTTATCGGCGAAGTAACCTCGACCCCGCATACCGAAGATTTTGCCAAGGCGTTGAAAGAAGGCTCGGTGGCTCTTTGGGTCCGTATTGATCCCGAACACGTTGGCGCCGAAATTCAGGCCCGCGAAATTTTTGCCCAAAATGGCGCGAAGGATGTGCATATTCACAAGGCTGGTGAATAATCGCCCCAGAATGTGCCCGGATGGAAAAGTGAATTTGGCCTGATATCAAAATATTGGGGCAAATATCCAATCCATCGCAATAAATCGCAGTAAACAGCCAAAGGCGTTTCGCAGGTCGGAACGCCTTTTTCTATGGAAAACACCCGTAAAAACCGGGTCCGGGCGGGCCGATTTTTTCAAAATGCTGCGTCGCAACATATGGAAAAGATTGGGAAAATTTGATTTTTCATCAACTGGTCCTTTGACCAGCGTGCGGAACCCTGATTTATTACGTACTTCCCTCAGGCAGTCCCACAATCTGTTTGCGGGGCTCACAGCTTTCCTCACCCACCATGCAAGCATCAGTGAAGACATATGGAAGAAAAAGAAATTAAAGTTCGTGACCGTGAAGCGCTGCTGTTTCATTCAAGTGGCCGCCCCGGAAAAATCGAAATTACCGCCTCAAAGCCGCTGACCACCCAGCGAGATTTGTCTTTGGCATATTCGCCCGGCGTTGCCGTGCCCTGTCTGGAAATTGCCAAAAACCCTGCCACCGCCTACGACTACACATCCAAGGGCAACCTTGTTGCTGTCATTTCCAACGGTACCGCCGTTCTCGGGCTTGGCAATCTTGGCGCGCTGGCGTCCAAGCCGGTGATGGAAGGCAAGGCGGTTTTGTTTAAACGCTTTGCCGATGTTGACGGGATGGATCTTGAAGTTTCCACCGAAAATGTCGACGAATTCGTTAATTGCGTGCGCTTTTTGGGGGCGACATTTGGCGGTATTAACCTTGAAGACATCAAGGCGCCCGAATGTTTCATCATTGAAAGCCGCCTGCGTGAGATTATGGATATTCCGGTATTCCATGATGACCAGCACGGAACCGCGATTATTGCCGCCTCGGGCCTGATCAATGCCTGCGACCTGACGGGCCGTAAACTTGCCGATATCAAGCTGGTGGTGAACGGTGCCGGTGCGGCGGCCATTGCGGTGGCCGAACTGGTCAAAAGCATGGGTGTGACGCCCGATAATGTCATTATGTGCGATTCACGCGGTGTCATTTACAAGGGCCGCGAAGCCGGGATGAACCAGTGGAAATCGGCCCACGCCGCTGATACTGATGCCCGTTCGCTTGAAGATGCGATGAAGGGGGCCGATGCCGTATTTGGCCTGTCGGTCAAAGGGGCGATTACCCCGGCGATGGTTAAAAGCATGGCCAAACAGCCGATTATCTTTGCCATGGCCAACCCGGACCCGGAAATTTCGCCCGAAGATGTTGCCGAAATTCGCAGCGATGCGATTTGCGCAACCGGCCGGTCGGACTACCCCAACCAGATCAACAATGTGCTGGGTTTCCCCTATATTTTCCGTGGTGCGCTTGATGTTCAGGCATCCACCATTAACGAGGAAATGAAAATTGCAGCCGCCAATGCGGTGGCAGCACTGGCGCGCGAAGATGTACCTGACGAAGTGGCTGCCGCCTATTCGGGCCGTCGTTTGCAATATGGACCGGAATATATCATTCCCGCCCCGTTTGACCCGCGCCTGATCATTGCGATACCCAAGGCCGTTGCCCAGGCGGCAATGGATAGTGGCGTTGCCCGCAAGCCGATTTTTGATATGGCGGAATATGAAAATCAGCTGCGTAGCCGTCTGGACCCGACAGCGGCCCATTTGCAGCTGATTTCCGATTATGTCCGTGCGCATCCCAAACGCATCGCCTTTGCCGAAGGCGAAGAAGAAACTGTTATTCGCGCGGCTGCTGCGTTTCGCAATTCCGGTTATGGCACGCCCATTCTGGTGGGTCGTGAAGACCGCATTTTGGAAACGGCAAAATCGCTGGGCATTGAAAGCCTGGACGGGGTTGAAATTACCAACGCTGCCCTGACCAATGACAATCGCAAATATGCCGAATTTTTGTATCAGCGGTTGCAGCGCAAAGGCTATTTGTGGCGCGATTGCCAGCGCATGGTAAACCAGAAACGTAACGTGTTTGCCGCTGCCATGGTGGCGATGGGCCAGGCCGACGGCATGATTACCGGGTTAACGCGGAACTTTAACCGCAGCTTCACCGATATCAGCACCGTGATTGATGCCAAAGACGGTGAAATTCCGATGGGCCTGTCGATTGCAATTGCCAAGGGCCGGACGGTGTTTATTGCCGATACCCGCGTTCATGACGAACCCGATGCCGAGCAACTGGCCGAAATTGCCATTCAGGCGGCGAAAAAAGCCCGGCAGCTGGGCCATGAGCCGCGTGTGGCAATGATTTCGCATTCCACATTTGGCAATCCCTGGACCAAGGATACCGACCGTATCCGCGAGGCGGTTGCCATTCTGGAAGGTTCGGATGTCGATTTTGAATTTGATGGCGATATGAGCGTCGATGTCGCGCTTGATACCGAACTTTTGAAACTCTATCCGTTCTGCCGTTTGTCCGGTCCGGCCAATGTTCTGGTGATGCCCGCCCTGCATGCGGCCACCACGGCATCCAAATTGCTGGGTAAACTGGGCGGTGGTACCGTGATTGGCCCGGTCATGATTGGTTTGGCCAAACCGGCCCAGATCACCCAGATGGGGGCGACGGTGAACGATCTGGTTAATCTGGCCGCCCTTGCGGCACACGAAGCCGAACACGGCTAGGACGGGACGGCGCAAACTCCCTGATCATGGCCCTGGGTTGTGCATGGGGAAAAAGATATGTTTTGATATGGCGGAAATCGGCAAAATCCGATTTCCGCCATATCTGTTTCACAGATGGATGTTATTAATCGCGGACAAAATAAGGAAGGATTTCACCTGATGCAGCGTTTTGCCCGTATTTTTGCATTTTTACTGATTTTTCCGGTGCTGGCGGGGTGCAATGACGAAGTCAAAGCCGAACCTGGCCCCGATGAAATTACCACGGCCGTGATTGAACGTTTTCGCAACGACCCCTATGCCCGGGTGGCTCATGTGGAAAATGTTCATAAAACCAACAGTGTCAGCGGCGGGGATGGCGTGGTGACTGTCATGGTCAGCTATGACATGGTTTTTGATCGCAGCATTTCCGACTTTGCCGATGACGTGGTGGAGCAAAGCAAGCAGGCCGAAAATCTTGATGCTGCCGGTGCCGCTGCCCGTGATGCGGTGGATGTTTTGAAAATGAAAATGCTGGCCCTGAAAGAAGGCGGCTTCACCGTTGGTGACCGGCGCGGGGTCAGCAATGAAATTCGTTTGGTGAAGTCGGAAAAAGGCTGGATCTATCGGCCATAATGGCGGGGAAAATGCTCTGCGCGCACTGATCCCTTCCAGGCGATGCGGCGCATCGGGTTTGTGAAAAAGGGTGCCGCATCTGGCACCCTTTTTTGGTCTGTATCGGTGTGTTTTATCGCGCTGCCATCAGCCTTGCAGGGATGCCAGCAAATTGGGCGGCGGCGGTACATCGTCCACCGCGAATTTCATGCCATCAAGCGTATCAAGGTCATTGGCCCTCATAATCGCATGCAGGGACTGAACGTAATCTTCGCCGCGTTCCGAATATTTGATCAGGGTTTTGGCAAGTTCCCAACCGGTAATATCGCTTCCCTCGGCGCGGCGATTGGCACGTTCTTCGCGCAATGCCGCGTAGGCAGGATGGGAATTGATATTAACGGCATAGGCCCGGACCGAATCCATCAGCGTATCAAACGCTTTGATGACGTGGGTTTTCCCCGTTTCGCGGTCTTCGGGAACAATGCCTTCTTCCTCGTTATAGGCCCATTGGCCAAACAGGGCATTGCCCTTGCGGACAAAGCGCGAGGTGCCCCAGCCACTTTCTTCAGCCGATTGCGCTAAAATAAGCGAGGGTGGAATGATGTCGATCCGTTCAAGCAGGGCAGCGATGCCACCGCCGTCAACGCGGTAGCGTTTCATCATTTTCTCGACCCATTTTTGCTGGGTCGGGGTGGCGGGCACACCGGCATATTCATTGCTTTGGATTGATAACAAACGATCACGGCGGGCGGCAATTTCCTCGTTTACCCGCAAGGCAAGCGGCAAAATGATGCGCAAAAAGATCTGTTTGCGCTCCGCAACCGAGCTTAGATCACGCAGGCCCTTGGGCACACGTTTGATATAAACCCGCGGGATGTCTGTCGTCGTGCCAAGCTTGTAATCAATGCTTTTGAAATACTGGTCCAGTGCGACCACTTCGGGGTCGCGCTGATAAAGCTTTTTAACCTTGGGCTTTTCCGGTTTAACCGGCACCACGACCGAGGCGTCAATAATCATGCCAGCCGGTTTCGGGGTGATATCGAAGCCGCCAAACATCAGCACATACTGTAATCCCACCGCGCCGACAATCGACGCAAGTGCGACTTTATTGAATGTACTTTGATTTGCGCTACTCATTCATCTCTCTCCAGGATCATTGAACCTGTCCGTTTTTTGCGCGTGAATATCTATGACCGGGTCGCGGTATTGGTGCAATCCGAAAAAATACACACGGCAAAAACCCCCGCGAATGCTTGCGTTGCGTATCAAGACAACAACGCATGGCGCGCAAAAAAGATCGCACGCGAGGATAAAATAGTTACGAATCGGTTAATGACGGATGCTTCCATCCCGTTTTATCAGGTCAAAACACTGTGTTTTGTTGCCTGAGCCTGTCGCACCACAAACTATAGTGTGGTTCACCACTATGTATTCAAGTGATGTTGTTCCGGTGCTGCGGGCACATGCGGAACAAATCTTCTGGCCGACAGGGGCGTCATTTTCGCGCCGACACTTCATCGGTTACGGCTTTTGCTGTTTGAAAAACCCATAACCGATGAATTCGGCGCGAATGTGTAAATATTTTGGTCAGACAATGACCGCTAGGCTGTAAACAGCGATCAGTATTCCGCCATCACCGGCTCAACCGCCTGCACTTCCGGCACGTAATAGCGCAGCATGTTTTCGATGCCCATTTTCAGGGTCGCTGTGCTGCTCGGGCAACCCGAGCATGCCCCATGCATTTCAAGATAGACAACACCGTCTTCAAACTTGTGAAAGACGATATCGCCACCATCCTGCGCCACGGCCGGGCGAACGCGGGTATCAAGCAGTTCCTTGATCTGGGTTACCAGTTCGTCATCGCCTTCGGCAGCCGAACTGGTTGCCTTGGTGGCATCGCTGCCCTGATCCAGAACGGGCTGACCCGACGTGTAATGCTCCATGATCCCGCCAAGAATTTGCGGTTTCAGGGTCTGCCATTCGCGGCTGTCTTCTTTGGTGATGGTAATAAAGTCACCGCCAAGAAATACACCGGTAATGCCTTCGACTTCGAACAGCTTGCGCGCCAGCGGCGATTTTACATGTTCGTCATTGGCGGTGAAGTTCGCAGTGCCCTGACGGCCCATAACTTCTTCACCCGGAAGAAATTTCAGGGTGGCGGGATTCGGGGTGGGTTCGGTCTGTATGAACATTTTCACCAAGTCCTTTTGCTGTGGCGCCGCAGTCATTGCTGTCGCGGCAGCCCTCATGTCTTTACCTTTAGCCTCTAAATGGGCCAATTTTCACAAAAGATCAAGTCCGACCATGCAACTCAGGTATTCGCAAAAATACTATATTGCGCCTAGCGTTGCAGGATACTGATGATTTCATTCATCTGGGTGCGTGCGCGCAACAGGTAAAAACCCAGTCCGGCAAGATGGTTGGGCAGGATAATGCCATCGGCGGATCCGTTAATCACCATGATCGGGTCAAGTTGCGAGGCCGCCTGCAAGGATGCCACCATTTCTGCCCAAACCTGGCTGACCTGGCGCTCATTAAGGATGTTTTCAAAATCGGTGCCAAGATCGCGCAAAATCAGGCTATAGGCGTAAAGTCGGCCTTTGGTCGCATAAAAAACATCATCTGCCGTGGTATCAAAAACCGACGGATGGGCAACCTTGTTATCAAGCAGGGCGGATGCCGAGCCAAGGTCGTTGGAAAAACGCGCCAGTGTTTCCTGCAAATTGTCGGCACGGCGTTCGAACGCGGCATTACCGGCAGCCAGGCGTTCGTTATAGCGCCGTAACGCCGCAATTGCCTGGCGATATTGCTGTTCGGATGACACACCGGGCAGAAGCGAGATGCTGGGGTCAAACACCCATTTGTCGCCGCGGAATTTTAAAACGCCAGCAGCATTATCAAGATCGCTGTCAACCTGGCTGGAACCGCGCGCCCGACCGATCTGGTCGGAAAGCTCGATCGAGAATCGCGACAGCGCATAAATAATGCCGGTCTGGAAGTTTGGCATATTATCAAGGGCGGAACCGGGCATGAAAAACGGATCATTCGCCGTCCATTGATGCTGGTTTACCTCGCGGTCGATCAGGCCGATGGCGGTGGCAACGGCATGGCTGCCGCCCTGATAATCGCCGCTGAAATCGGGGTTGTCGTCGATCTTTTGGACCATCAGCATCCCGACCGGGTAATAGATCAGGCACAGAACAACAATTACGGCAAAAGCCCGCAGCCAGAAACGCCCGCTGCCGAAAAATTTGCGCATTTTTGCGCCAAATCCTTTGATGCCGCCCTTGGTGTATAGATAATCGTCTTCGATCATGTTTTGTCCCGGTCTGATAAATGTGCGGCTTTGAAACTAGGGTGTTGCAGGGTTGGCTGCAAGGGTATGTTCATTTTTGGCCAATGCAAAGGCGGGTGGAAACAGTGCAATTTGCTAAAATGGCGATCAGATCATTTTTTGCCAGCGCAATACATCCCTCGGTCCCGTCATAGGCCGGGCGGGCGATATGCATAAATATCGCCGACCCGCGCCCCGCTATGGCAGGGCTGTCATTGTGATCAAGAGCAACGATCACGTCATAGATATGGTCCTCGCGCCAAAGCTTTTCGTGGCTTTTGGCAAAGGGCAGGCGTACCGGGCGGTTATAGGCATCACTGTGCGGGTCATCACACCAGCCATCGTTTCGCACGAGCTGATAAACGGGCAGGGCGGTTTTAACGGGCGGGAGTCGGTCCGCACGATACATCACATAGCGCAAATTCCAGATACCGGTCGGGCTCGCCCCGTCGCCTTCGGTTTTGTCCGCGCGCATCCCGGTCTTGCCGATTGCTGCACGATAGGTTTGCCCGGCAAAGCTGAGGTCGCCGTCGGCATTGACGACAATGTCAGTATCTTTGCCATTTTTGGCAGGGTTCGGGGCAACACTATCCATCAAGTCCTACCTGTTACAGGGGCACGGTACGCGGGCGGGATCAGAGGACCAGCGCGAAGATACATGAAGACACATATTGCGTGGCTTGTATGGCGCATATGTGACGCCGACGGCCATCTGATAGCAGAAAGTTGGTGTTGCTTTGTGTGCGGGTGATCTGACCAGATATATCACACCGGGCTGCTTGCAAGGATGAAAACAACAACGCCCCGCATTTCTGCGAGGCGCTGATGTCGTTTATGCCTGTCGTATTGGAACAATCCGCAACAGGCGAAATTATTTTGCGAAACGTTCAATCGCAGCATTGATCAGCTCGGCGGCGGTGTCTGCACCTTTCCAGCCGGTGACCTTTACCCATTTGCCTTTTTCCAGATCCTTGTAGCGTTCAAAGAAATGCTGGATCTGGTCGCGCAGGATTTCGGGCAGGTCTTCGTGCGATTTGATGTCCTTGTAATAAGGATCAACCTTTTCGTGCGGCACGCAGATCAGTTTTTCGTCCATGCCGGCTTCGTCTTCCATCATCAGCACGCCAATCGGGCGCGCCCGAATGACCGAACCGGCAACAACGGGCTGGCGGAACATGACCATGGCATCAACCGGGTCGCCATCGTCCCCCAGGGTGTTGGGAATGAAGCCGTAATTGACCGGATAATACATCGAGGTATGCAGGAAACGGTCAACGAACAAGGCACCGGAATCCTTGTCGACTTCGTATTTTACCGGCCCGCCCTGCGGGATTTCGATAACAACATTGACGTCCCAGGGAACGTCTTTACCAACCGCAATCTTGCTGAGGTCCATCGGGGAAACACCCTTTCGCGTTTGCTTCAGATCGCCCGTTGCCGGGCTTTGATATTGGATCCACCTGCGCGCCTTTGGCGGGCGTGCAAAAATGATGCGGCCCTTTTATCGCGAAATTCGCCATGTTCCAAGAACGCGCTTGTGCGTCATTGGTCGGGTATGAATTTATTCGGCGGCTTCGGGGGATAAAAACATGCTTTTCCCCGGTAGAAACCGGGATGTGTCCTGCTCAAGATTCTTGAAATGAACCCCGTTATTATCAGAACCGGCATGACGCTGGGTAATTTTGCGCCCATGAAACAGATGCAAAACCGGCGAGCTGTATTCCAGATTTATGCGCCGCAAACCGGACCTTAGCAACCGCAGGACAAAATCCGAATCTTCCATCCCGTGACCTTCATAGGCTTCATCAAAGCCTGCAACCCGGTCAATATCGCTGCGGAAAACAGCAAGATTGCAGGTTTGAGCCTTTTTCCAGCAATTTTCGTGTTTCCACAGGCTTTTGTCAGACTGTGGCATCGGCACAAACTGGAACGGGCGGTTACATTGCCCGCCCAACCCCAGCCCGAACAGGGCAATACGGGGCCATTTGTGAAAAGCGGGTTGTGCGCGCAACAAAAATTCGGTGAAGCGACGCTTTAGAAAAACCCGTTTGCCGGTCACAAAGCAGCCCGGGGTTGCGGCCTGGCGATGGCGGGCAATAAAATCGGGCATGACACAGCAATCACCGTCGATAAATACCACCAAATCGCCATGACACAGCGATAGCGCCCCGTTTCTGGCGCGGGCAACGCGAAAACCGGAGTCTTCTTGCCAGAAATGATGAACGGGGACGGGGGAGTTTTCTGCAAAACTGTCGATAAGATTGCGGGTTTCGCTATCGGAGCCGTCATCAGCAATGACGATTTCAAAATGCCGGTCTTTCTGGTCAGCCAATGACTGTAAAACCATGGCAAGTGCGGTAGACCAGTTATAGGTGGTCACGATAACCGATACCAGATTTACCTTAGACATCTTCCCCCCGGTCGAGATCTGATTAACGCCAGCATCACTCTGAACAATATTGTGCCCAAAAGTTGTACAGGTCCGGCGGGTGTTTCGCAACCAGATGAAGGTTACAGATGTGTGTTTTCGCGCGACTGCGGGCCGATCTGGTCGCGAATCCAGCTTGCGGCAGCCATCACGGCGGGGTCGCGTTCGCGCGACGGGCGGATCAGCAACCGGTACCACCAGCTTGACATGAAATCGGGAAAATTCAGCGCGACCAGTTCACCGCGATCAACATATTTGCGCGCCACCACATCGGTGCTCGCCACAATGCCGTGGCCTTCGCGGGCGGCTTCCAGCGCCCAGATATGGTGACTGAATGTCCAGCAATCGCCCAGGGCGAAATTTGTTTCCTCGAACCAGGAATTGATTTGCGAAAACTGTTCGCTGTCGCTGTCGATCAGCAAAATATCGCGCGGTTCAAGGCGTGCGACATCGACATTGTTTTTGTTAAAGCCGCGCCGTTCCAGCCATTGCGGGGAGACCAGGGCATGGTAAATTTCCGGCGTTAAAAGCTCCATCGTCCAGCCTTCCGGGCCGGGCAGGTCCTTGGGCGCGATTTGCAGGGCGATGTCAATTTCAAGCGGATCAAGGTCGTCGTCAAATTCGATTTTACGAAACTGAACCGGAATATCGCCCGGAATTGCGCTGCGCAGACTTTCCAGTTCTTCAATCAGGATGCTCAGGGCCGGGGTTGCCAGCGCACCAATGCGAATGGCCCGGCCCTTGTCAGGGCCGATTTCGCTGGTGATGCCGGAAATATCATCAAGGGCAGCGGTTAAGCGGGGCAATAACTGGCGCGCCGATTTGGTTAACGATAATCCGCGTCCCTTGCGCACAAACAGCACAACACCAACGCTTTCCTCAAGCTGGCGCAACTGGTGGCTGATTGCACTTTGGGTAACATTCAGCTCCTCGGCGGCATCTTTCACGCTTTGATGGCGGGCGGTGGCTTCAAAGGCGACAAGGGCGCGAAGGGGCGGTAATTTGCGACGCATGATGGTTTTCCGCTAACAGGCATTGTGGGCTGGTTCTGTTTAACAGGAGCGGTGTTTTGTTTGGCACAAAATTTTCTCATCGGTTGGTGAAAACTCTTCATTCGTTTTTTTCAAGCGTTCCGGGCAAGATGCCATCCAGAGAGGGTTTCCAGACCCTATGTCTCCTTGCGCCACCCGCAGTATCTGACTGATCCAGGCTTTGGAAACTCCCTCTTTACCCTTTTCAGATCGAATACAGGAAATTGGTCATGACCCGGACGCTGGCGCGCCTGAGCGGAAATTTGCGCGGCGTTTTATGGATGACAGCCGCAATGGCATCGGGCGTTTGTGTCGATGTCTGCGCCAAGCTGGTCGCAGCTGAAATTCCAACCGCCCAGATTTTGGCGATGCGCGCCATTCTGACCGTGGTGGTTTTTGTGGTTATTGTGATGTGTATTGGCACACGGCATGTGCGCACCCGCCGGCCGATGGCGCATATCGCGCGCGGGGTGCTGTGGTATGGCTCGCTTTTTTGCGTGTTTTTTGCCCTGCGGCAAATGAGCATCAGCGAGGTTAATGCCTATCTGTTCATCGAAGCCTTGCTGACGGTCATGCTTGCGGTGGTGTTTTTTGGTGAAAAACTGACCGGTCGTAAAATTGCTGCCACCTTGCTGGGGCTGGTCGGTGTCTGGGTGATGTGTGTGCCCAAAATGAATGGCTTTGGCGTACCGCTGGGCATTGCGGCGGCCTTGGTCGGGGCGTTTTGTTTTTCGGCGCAAACCCTGTTTGCCAAAATTATGGTTCGTACCGAAACCAACTTTTCCATGTTGTTCTGGCCCCAATTGATTGCCGTGGTGATCTGGTTGCCCGTCGCCATTATCATGTGGAAACCGGCGGGATTTGCCGATTGGGCGTTTTCGGGCGGGGCCGGTTTTTTTGCCATGTCGACCAATTATATGGTGTTGCGCGCGGTGCGCGTGGCCGATGCCAGTGTTATTTCGCCCGCTGCCTATACCGCATTGCCATTTTCCATCGCCATGGATCTGATTTTTTTCGACATGTTGCCGATGCCGATTGTTTTTGTCGGTGCCGGGCTGGTGGTGTTTGCCGTGACGCTGCTGGATTTTAAAGGCGGGGTCAAACCGGCCATTGCCGATGCCGATGATGCAAAATCCCTGACAGCAAAAGCCCCGTCGGCGGGTGATTGTACCGCCGACGCGCGGGTTTGATCCTGTTTGCCGGTATAACGCTTATCTGTCGTGATGATGATGCGAATCGGTTGGTACGTCGTCACGCGCGGTCATGCCGTAATCACGCATCACATCGGCAACCCGCAGGCGGTAATCCTGAAAGACCTGGTTACGGCCTTTGTTTTGGGCGGCGCGATGCTCGCCAAGGTTTCGCCATGCCTTAACCGCCTCTTCATCGCGCCAGAACGACAGCGATAAAATTTTGCCCGGCGTGGTGATGCTTTCAAACCGTTCAATCGATATAAAACCGTCAATGTCATCAAGCAAAGGCCGCAGTGCGCCCGCGATATCGAAATACTCGTTTATCCTGTCAGGTTTGGGCATTACTTCAAAAATAACAGCAATCATGGTGCGATCCTTTTGCCATGCGGGCCAGAGGCCAGGCGGTAAAACTGCCGGTCTTCGCGGCGAATAAACTGTTCTTTTTGCGCAAAGCGGTAATTTTCCTGCCCCAGCGGATCATTTTGCAAGCGCTGGCGATAGGTCTCATAGGCCGCCAGATCGGGCAGCGAATAAACTCCGTAGGCGGTGGTGGTGGTGCCTTCATGCGGGGCGAAATAGCCAATCAGGTCCGCCCCGCAACGCGGGATCGCCTGGCCCCAGTTGCGTGCATACTCCGCAAAGGCCTCTTTTTTATAAGGGTCAATTTCATAGCGGATAAAACAGGTCAGCATTTTAAGGCTCCTTGGTCGCGCAAAAATTAAACTGATGGTCAGGAAATTATGCGGGTTTGGCAGCAATCGGGTGCGGTTTGCGCGGCCAGTTAATAATGGCGACTCCGATCAGGGCACAGAAAATGCCAGCCAATGTCAGCGGGCCGATTGTCTCGCCCAGCAACAAAACCCCCAGCGCAACGCCAATTCCGGCGCGCAAATAGCTTTGGCTGGCCACCCCCATTGATCCCAGTGTGCGCACCAGCCGGAAATAAATCATCAAGGCGACACCGGTGCAAAATACCGACAGCACAAGGACTGCGATAATTGTTTGGGGTGCTGGCGTTAAGGTCCATGGCTGGTCAAGCAACAGGCTGGCCGGGAGCAGACAGATACTGGCCCAGATCATGGTGCCCGCAGCTGTGACAGTGGCGGGAAGCTTGCTAAACCGTTTGCCATAAATGGCACCGCAGGCATACAGCAGGGCGCCGAGCAATATGGCGGCCTGTCCGCCAATATCGGCCCCAAGGCCGTTTAAAACACCGGGGCCGACAACCATGATCACGCCTGAAACACCCAGCATTGCGCCGATCAGTTTGGTTTTGTTGACTGTTTCGTGGCGGGTGACAAACAGGGTGATGAAAAACAGAAAAACCGGCGATGTGGAATTCAGCACGCTGGCAAGCCCGCTATCGACATATTGCTGGCCCCACGCCAGAACCGTCCAGGCTCCGATGGAATTGAAAATTGCCTGCAGCAGTAACATTCGCCATGTTTTGCCATCACGGGGAAATTTGTCGCCTTGCCAGATAACAATGCCGGTCAAAAACAGGGCAGCAATGCCTACCCGCATCGCAATCAGGGTGATGGGGGGAATGTCCTCAAGCGCAATTTTGATGAAAATATAGGACGAACCCCACAAAAGGGCGAGAATAGCCAGCAACAGAAACTCGGTTGCCAAGGTGGTTTTAGGGCTGTGCATGATGGATCCTGCATCGGGGAAGCATAAGAACTTTGGCCATTATGCTGATTGTGCGACCGCGATGTTTCGATTAGCATCGAACTATGAAAGAAGGACCGGACATTGCCCGTGTGGCAGCATTAATTGGTGATCCGGCGCGGGCAAATATGCTGACTGCGCTGATGGCGGGCCGTGCCTTAACTGCAACCGAGCTGGCACAGGAAGCCGGGGTAACGGCGCAAACGGCCAGTTCCCACCTGGCAAAACTGCAAGAAGGCGGCATTGTTGAAGGCCGCAAGCAGGGGCGGCATCGGTATTTCACCCTTGGTAATGCCGATATCGTTGAATTGCTGGAAACCTTGATGGGCATTGCCCAGCGCACCGGTCATAACCGGGTGCGCACCGGGCCCAAAGACCCGGCCTTGCGCAAGGCCCGCATTTGTTACGACCATTTGGCCGGGGAAATGGGGGTGGCCTTGTTTGAAAATCTGCAACAGCGCCAGCTGGTCAGTTTTGAGCCCGGCGGCGATATCAAACTGACCGACGCCGGGGCAGGCTTCGTCACCGCCTTTGGCCTTGATCTGGACCATATGCGGCAATTGCGCCGCCCGTTATGCCGCGAATGCCTGGACTGGTCGATGCGTCGGTCGCATCTGGCCGGGGCGTTGGGGGCGGGGCTGTTGCAACGGATGCTTGATCTGGGCTGGGCGCGGCGGTTACGCGATTCGCGCGTGGTGGATTTTACCCCTACCGGTGAGCGGGCTTTTTACGATTTGTTTTCGTCCCTGCCCAATAGCTGATCGACAAACGCCGGAACCGTTTGGGTGGCCGGACCATAAATACCGTTATCAAACAGGCTGGCCCCGTCGCTGGGTTCAAGGTTGATTTCGATGGTTTCCGCTTCGGCCTGATGGTGGGCAAATTCAACAAACCCGGCGGCGGGATAAACATTTCCCGATGTGCCAATTGATATAAACAGCCCGCATTTTTCCAGCGCGCGGTAAATCCGCTCCATTTCCAGTGGCATTTCACCAAACCATACAATATGGGGCCGCAAGCTTCCTTTATGGCCGCATTGGGCGCACTTATCCTCGCTGCCAAGGTCATCTTGCCACGGGGAAATGGCGTTGCAATGAAGGCACTGCACCTTGAACAGTTCGCCGTGCATGTGGATCAGGTTTTGGCTGCCCGCGCGACCGTGCAAATCATCAATGTTTTGCGTCACCAGCAACACATCGCCGGGCCAGTTTTGTTCCAGATCGGCAAGGGCATGGTGCGCGGCATTGGGGATTACGGCGGGGTCATGCAGAATTTTTCGCCGGTCATTATAAAAGCTGTGGACCAGGGCGGGGTTGTTTTCAAACGCCTCGGGCGTCGCAACTTCGGAAATATCGTATTTCGCCCAGATCCCGTCGGGGTCGCGAAAGGTATGCAACCCGCTTTCGCGTGATATGCCAGCCCCGGTTAAAATAACAATCGGGGCGGCCTCATCACGCAAGACATCTATGACAGCGCGCGAAAGTGACATGACGAACCCTGTATTTATGTGTGATTACAATTTGTTTAACTCAATATTTGAATTAATTTATCAATAGTGTCGGCCAAGCTTAAAAAAAATGGCCCAATCACCAGGGGTGAGGGGCCATTTTTGCGAAATCAATGTGTTAGCCGGTTATGCGGATGTATCAACATTGCTGCCCGGTTCGCTGCCCGCATCGGGCGCAGAACCTTCGGGTTTTTTGGCAACGCCAACCATTGCCGGGCGCAACAGCCGGTCCTTGATCACATAACCTGCCTGCATCACCTGGGCGACATGGCCTTCGGGATGCTCGGCACTGGGCATTTCAAACACGGCCTGATGTTTGTTCGGGTCCAGCTTTTCGCCCAGCGGTTCCATCTTTTTGATGCCGTTCTGCTCGAACGACTTCAACAGGGTGCGCTCGGTCATTTCAACGCCTTCGATCAGCGTTTTCATGGCTTCGTTCTGATTGGCACCATCGCCGGCGGCTTCAAGGGCGCGACGCAAATTGTCGCCGACATCCAGAAGATCGCGGGCAAATTTGGCAATCGCGTAATTGGCCGAATCCTCGACATCCTTTTTCGCCCGACGGCGAATGTTTTCGGCTTCGGCGGCGGTCCGTAACATGCGGTCCTTCAGTTCGGCATTTTCAGCCTGAAGGGTCGCGATCATTTCATCGGCTTCACTTGCCCCGTCCTGCGCAATGTCTTCCTGCGCGGCTTCTTCGGCGGCAACCTGCTCGGCCGGTGTGGCATCCTGCATTTCTTCGTTCGTGTTTTTTGCGGTTTCCGTCATGTGTTGGACTACCTTCACTTGTTGTGTGGCCTGGCACGCAGCGCCACAAAATTTAACCAATCAGTCGCCCGACCAGTTTGGCGGTATAGTCGACCAGCGGAATAATGCGGGCATAATTGATCCGCGTCGGTCCGACAACCCCGATTGCGCCGACAATGCTTCCTTCGGCGTTCTGATAGGGCGATATCACCATCGACAAACCCGATCCACCAAACAGCTTGTTTTCGGTGCCGATAAAAATCTGAACCCCTTCGGCGTCTGATGTAACGTCCAAAAGCTCGATCATCTGGTCTCGGGCTTCCAAAACATTAAACAGCCGTCGAACGGTTTCAAGCTGTTCGATGGTCGCAATATTTTCCAACAGCTGGGATTGCCCCTTAATGATCAGGGATGAATCTTTCACCCCGCCTGCCCAGGTCGCAATGCCTGCATCAATCAGATTAGCCGATAAAACGTCCAGCTCGGTCTGAATGCGGTCGCGCTCGCGTGCGACCAGAAGGCGTGCATCATCAAGAGTCTTTCCAGCTAGCTGCGTATTTAGATAATTCGCCGCTTCTGTCAATGCCGAGGTCGGCAAATTGGCCGGAACATCGACAATGCGGTTTTCCACACTGCCATTTTGCGCGACCAGCACTGCCAGCACCTTGCCCGGTGAAAGAGGCACAAATTCGATTTGTTTAAGGCGTAATCCGTCGGTTTTCGGCGCAACTACCAACCCGGCACAGCGCGACAGACCCGATAACATGCTGGTGGCTTCACCCAGCATTTCATCAAGGGAATAGCCCGCCCGTTCGCAGTTTTTGGTTAGCTGGTCGCGCTCGGCATGGGGAAGGTCGCCAACCTCCATCAGGGCATTTACAAACAGCCTTAATCCTTTTTCGCTGGGCAAGCGCCCGGCAGAAATATGCGGCGCCACCAAAAGCCCCTGATCTTCAAGATCGGACATGACATTGCGCACGGTGGCCGCCGAAAGCTTTTCCGACATCCGCCGCGCGATGGTGCGCGAGCCGATCGGTTCACCGGTTTCAACATAGGCGTCCACGATCTGACGAAACACCTCGCGGGATCGTTCATTCAGATCGCCCAGCATTGTGTTGTCCATAAGCGCCATTTAAAACCTTGTTACATGCGGTTTTGCTATATTTACCTGAATTTAGACAGCGCGTATCGCGTCGTCAATTGCGCGCTGTTGCAGGGCAGGGCGGAGAATTTGGTTGATTGTCCTTTGTACGATTGTTTTCGGGCCAGGGATACAGGCGAAACCGGCGAAAATGCTGGACCTTTGGGGGATGGAGCATTAGCTTGGCCCCATTCCAGATCTGGTCCGGATATGGCTCCGGTCTCTCTATTCATTTTGTTATGAGGTTCCCTTCATGCGTCCTTCCGGTCGTTCCCTTGATCAGCTTCGCGATATCACCATCGAAACCGGTGTCAGCAAATATGCCGAAGGCTCCTGTCTGATTAAATTCGGCGATACCCATGTTTTGTGTACCGCAACGGTTGAAGACAAGGTGCCGGGCTGGATGCGCAATTCGGGCAAGGGCTGGATCACCGCTGAATATGGCATGTTGCCGCGCGCAACCGATTCGCGCATGCAGCGCGAAGCCACCCGTGGCGGCCAGTCGGGCCGGACCCAGGAAATTCAGCGTCTGATTGGCCGTTCCATCCGCGCAGTAACCGACCTTAAAGCCATGGGCGAAATGCAAATGCGCCTTGATTGTGATGTTATCCAGGCCGATGGCGGCACGCGTACAGCCTCCATTACCGGGGCCTATATTGCCGCTCATATCGCCTTTCAGGGTGTTCGTCGTTTGGGCATGATCAAGGAAATTCCGTTTACCCATGCCGTTGCCGCCATTTCATGTGGCCTTTACAAAGGCACGCCGGTTCTCGACCTTGATTACGCCGAAGACAGCAATGCCGGGGCGGATGCCAATTTTGTGCTGGCCGGGAATGGCGGGCTGGTTGAAGTGCAGGCCACTGCCGAAGATGTACCGTTTGAACGTGATGCCTTTGATCAGATGCTTGATCTGGCGCGTAAGGGCTGTGACGAGCTGTTTGCCAAACAGCGCGCGGCTTTGGGCCTGTGATTTGGTGATTGGCCATTTACCATCTGGCCAGGGATGAAACCCGTTCAATCGTAATAATTCTTAATCCAGATACCTGCAGGCCGGAAAATGGTACGTCGCTTTACGGAAAAAAAGCTGGTTATTGCCAGCCATAACAAAGGCAAGATCGTTGAAATTGCCGAACTTCTGGCCCCTTTCGGGATCGAAGTGGTGTCGGCGGGTGATTTGGGCCTGCCCGAACCCGAAGAAACCGAAAACTCGTTTATCGGCAACGCGCAATTAAAGGCGCTTGCCGCGGCACGGGCGGCAAACCTGCCGGCCTTGGCCGACGATTCGGGCATGGCAGTGTGGGCGCTGGATGGCGCGCCGGGCATTTATTCGGCCCGTTGGGCCGGCCCGGACCGCGATTTTGATATGGCGATGCAAAAGGTGCAAACGGCGGTGGGTAATCATCCCGACCGTCGGGCCGATTTTATCTGTGCCCTGTCGCTGGCCTGGCCTGATGACCATGTTGAAAATTTTGAAGGCCGGATTGAAGGCGATCTGGTTTGGCCCAAACGTGGAAAAAACGGCTTTGGCTATGACCCGATGTTTCAGCCCCGCGGGTATGAGCAAACTTTTGGCGAAATGCCTGCGGCCAAAAAGCATGACATGAGCCACCGGGCCCGTGCCTTTAATTTGCTGGTGAAAGCCTGTTTTGCATAACGGCCTGTTTCGCCTTATCTGATATCAGGCACCGTCGGTTGATATCGTCGGTGCCTGAATTTTATCAGCCATATTAATCGGCCCCGCCCCCAAGGGGCCAGTCTTCCCGCTGCCATGAAAGACCATACCGTTGATAACGCCCGAAACCGTCCCGTTTGGCATTTATATCCATTGGCCGTTTTGCCTGTCGAAATGCCCTTATTGCGATTTCAACAGCCATGTCGCCAATCATGTGGATCATACCCGCTGGCGGGCGGCGTTGCGGGCGGAACTGGCGGTGGGTGCGGCCCGTCACCCCGACCGGGTTGTGGGATCAATATTTTTTGGCGGGGGCACGCCGTCCCTGATGGACCCGGAAACAGCCGGGGCGCTGATTGCGGATATCAAAACATACTGGCGGGTGGCTGATGATGTTGAAATCACGCTTGAAGCCAACCCCGGCACGGTCGAGATTGACCGTTTTTCCGCCTTTGCTGCCAATGGTATCAACCGGGTGTCGCTGGGTATTCAGGCGTTAAACGACCGCGATCTGGAATTTCTGGGTCGGGTGCATAACGCTGCTGAAGCCCGACGTGCCCTTGATGTGGCAGCCACGGTGTTTGACCGATTTTCGTTTGACCTTATTTATGCCCGACCCGACCACGACCCGACCGCCTGGCGCCGCGAATTGCGCGAAGGGCTTGAAATCGCCAACGGGCATATCTCGCTTTATCAGCTAACGATCGAGCCGGGAACGCGGTTTTATACCCTGCATCAGCGCGGCGAGCTAAAGGTTCCGGGCGAAGACCTTGCCGCCGAGCTTTACGACATTACCCAGGAAGAAACCGAACTGGCCGGGTATGGCTGTTACGAGGTTTCCAACCATGCCAAGCCGGGGCAGGAAAGCCGCCATAATCTGGTTTACTGGCGCTATGGCGATTATCTGGGCATTGGCCCCGGCGCGCATGGGCGTGAAGCCGTGGTCGGTGCTGACGGGCAGATTACGCCGATGGCGGTGCGCCGCCACCGTGCGCCTGATATCTGGCTGGACCGGGTTGAAAAACTTGGCCATGGCACCCGGGAAGAAGTGGTGCTGGACCGTGACGAACGATTGATTGAAATGGTGATGATGGGCTTGCGCCTCAACGAGGCGATTCCCCTGTCGCGGTTTGACCGGGTGGCGGGGGCTGGCCCGCGTGATGTGCTGGATGCTGAACGCCTCGAAACCCTGATCGTTTCGGGCGATCTGGTGTGTGACGGGGCCGGTTTGCGCGCCACACAGCAGGGCCGTAACCGGTTGAACGGCGTTCTGGGCTATCTTTTCGAACCTTCGGTTTAAGGGGAATGGCGGATTTTTGCCGTTTTTAGGGCTTGGCAAAAAAACAGCGAAAAGATCGGCAGAAACTTTGAAAAAGTTTGTTGACACTTGTTTGTCAGCGCGTATATTCCGCCCCGTTCCGGACGACAAATCCGGAGCAAACCAGACAGCCCCTAAGCCCAGGTGGCGGAATTGGTAGACGCGCTGGCTTCAGGTGCCAGTGGCCGCAAGGTCGTGGAAGTTCGAGTCTTCTCCTGGGCACCATACCCCAGTACATCTAACGATGTGCTGGGGTATTGTCGTTTCGGGGTGGTTTTTGTCTTTGCAGTGGGTTGCCGATATCGCTAGAACAGCTTAATGCAGATTTGGCGAATGGGGGCGCGGGTGCCAGATATCAGTTATGTTCTGCCGGTTTTTAACAAGGCCGCCGCCCTGCCGTTTTTTATCCAGTCCCTGTGTGATCAGACCGGGGAATTTTCCGCCGAATATATTTTCGTTGATGATGTTTCAAGCGATGACTCGCTTGCTGTGTTGCGTGCGCGCACAGCGGATATGGCAAATGTGCAAATCATTGAAAACACCCGCAATGCTGGCCCGGCCATCCGGCTTAATCAGGGGGCGGCACTGGCGAGTGGCAAATATCTCGCCCTGTTTGATTGCGATGAAGTTTTGGCCCCCAATGCCATTGCCACTTTGCTGAGCCTTGCCACCCGCCATGATGGCGACATGGTGCATGGCAAATGGCATAAAACCAACGATCCGATTGAGCAGATACAGGCCGTGGTGATTGCCCCCGATGTGACAAGCACGGTGTTTGAAAACCCGCTGGAGCGGGTGTTGGGCCGGGGGATTGTACGCATGACCTGGCTTGTGGAACGGGCCTTGTTTTTGCAGGCTGGTGGATGCGATGAGCAAGTGTTTGTACAAGATGAATCGCTGCCATTGCGGTTGGCCGCCCATGCGCGCTGCCTGGTCGATAGTGCGGCGATTGTTACCTGGGTGCCCGATGCCGGAAGCCATTTGTCGGATAACAAAATTCAGCAGCATCACGACCGCTTCATGACGTTTTATCATTTTTTGCGCCAAAACCCTGATTTACCGACCAAAAACCGGGCGCAACTGGCAATGAAATGTGTTTCTGCCGCGCGTAAAGCCTTGCGCGACGGGTGTGCCATGCCCGGTTTCAAAGTTCAGTTTGCCTATTTGGCGGCCAAGCTTGGCCTGTTATCGGCGGACAGCCCCCTGATTGACACTTTCCATGACGCCTTTGCCCAAGTTCCCGCCATCCGGAGGCCTGATAACCCGTGACCAAATTTGCCGTTGCCCTGCCTTACAGTGATAAAATTGAACGTCGCCTGCATTTGGCGGCGTTGGTGTTTTTGTGTCTGATCCCGACTTTTTTGCTATTTGCCCGCGGGGCGGCCGATGTGTCGCTGGTGCTGGTGGGGCTGCTGTTTCTGACCCGCAGTACATTGCGGCATGACTGGGCGTGGGCACGCCAGATCGATATTGCGGTTTTGTTGCTGGCTTTGCTGATGCTGGTGGTTGTGGTGGCCCCTTTTGGTGAATATCCCGGTAAAAACTTGTCGCGCGGGCTGATTTGGGTGCGATTTGTGGTATTTTATGCCGCCATTAGCCGCTGGGTTCTGGTCGATAAGCTCGCAATCCGGGTGGTGTGTTATGCCACCTTTGCCGCCCTGATGGTTGGGGCGCTTGATGGGGTTTATCAGTTTATTACGGGCTATTCGCTGTTGGGCGGACAGGGCATGGTTGCAAACGGAAATCGGCTGACCGGGCCGCTCGACCGCCCCAATATTGGCAGCTATTTGTCAAAGCTGGCATTCGGCGTTATGGCGCTGGCTTTTGTCGCGCGTGAGCAACTGGGGGAAAAACGTCCGCTGGCGATCGGGGCCGGGGTGATGGTGCCGGTGCTGGCGGTTATTTTTCTTAGCGGGGAGCGTGCCGCCAGTGTTTTAACCCTGATGGGGCTGGTTGCGGTTGTGATCGGTCTGTTTATCAGCGGTGGTCGCGCCCGGGTGCTGTCGATATTTCTGGGTGCGGTTGGCGTTGCCGGAATTGGCCTTTTGTTATCGTCAAGTGATCGTATCGCCGGGCGGGTGGCGGCATTGGGAGCGGTTGTATCGGATTATGCAGACTCGATTTATGGGCAACTGGCTCTGATGGGCTGGCGCTTTTTTACCCAAAACCCTTTGACCGGTATTGGTATGGGCAGTTTTGAAAAAGTTTGCCGCGCGCAACAGCCGCCGGAATCGCTGCAATTTGGCTGTTACCCGCATCCTCATAATATTTATGCCGAATGGCTGGCCAGTAGTGGCCTTGTCGGAACGGTGCCATGGCTGGCTTTTGTTGGAATTGTCATTTGGGCGGGGCTGCGCTTGATCCGCGCAGGGCATACGCAAACGGTGCTGGTGGCGTTGTATCTGGCGACCTTGAATGCCTCGTTTTTTCCCTTTGCCGCGACCCAAAGTGCCTTTTCAAACTGGCCCGCGATTTTGGCCTGGATGTCAATCGGCTGTGCGGTGGCGGCTTTGAATGTTTTTAAACGTTCCTGTCCCACCACGGCCTGAAGCCCCCGCTTTTACAAATACGATGTCTGACGGGCGAAATTTTGCCTGTTTTACGAGCAATATCGGTTGATCCGGGGTGTCTTTTGCATCGCGGGCGCGGCGTTGCTGTGTTAAGACAGGGCCAAACTTTCAGACCGGAGAATCGCGATGACAAACTACCTCCATCACGGAGATTTGCCCGACGGGCTTGATCTTGGCAAAATTGTTGCGATCGACAGCGAAACGATGGGGTTGAACCCGCATCGCGACCGTTTGTGTGTGGTGCAATTGTCGTCTGGCGACGGAGATGCGCATTTGGTCAAATTTGATGGCGCTGATTACAGCGCGCCGAATTTGAAAAAAATGCTGGCCGATCCTGACGTGCTGAAACTGTTCCATTTTGGCCGTTTCGATATTGCCGTGATGGATGCTTATCTTGGTGTGCGCTGTGCGCCGGTTTATTGCACCAAAATCGCCTCGAAACTGATCCGTACCTATACTGACCGTCACGGGTTGAAGGATCTGGTGCGCGAACTGGTGGGGATTGAAATTTCCAAACAGCAGCAAAGTTCGGACTGGGGTGCGCCCGAGCTGACCGACGAGCAAATCGCCTATGCCGCCAGCGACGTTTTGTATCTTCATAAAATGAAAGAAGAGCTTGATCGTCGCCTGAAACGCGAAGGCCGTATGGAAATTGCCCAGTCCTGTTTTGATTTCCTGCCGACCCGTGCCAGCCTGGACCTTGCAGGATGGGCTGAATCAGACATCTTTGCCCATTAGGACCCTGTTTGTTGCCCGTTATTTTTTGGCGGGCAGTGATCCCGGTTATTGACACATTTTTGCGCCAGTGAAGCCCGGTTGTTGATGACATCGCAATCGGGCCGGGTGCGGACCGATGATAATAAAGAAGCCCATGACAGTTACCGAAGCTGAAAAAAACGATATTGCCGTTGCCCGCAAGGTCTTGAGCCTTGAAGCTGCTGCCCTTGAGGAGCTGGCACAATCGTTAAATGGCGATTTTTGTCGTGCTATTACCCTGATCGAAGGGTTAAAGGGCCGACTGGTGATAACCGGCATGGGCAAAAGCGGCCATATCGCCAAAAAGGTGGCTGCCACGTTTGCCTCAACCGGCACGCCGTCGTTTTTTGTTCATCCCGCCGAGGCCAGCCATGGCGATCTGGGCATGATTGGGCAGGATGACGCGGTTCTGGCAATGTCCAATTCGGGTGAAACCCCCGAACTGTCCGATATTATTGCCTATACCCGGCGCTTTCATATTCCACTCATCGGCATGACCCGCCGGGCGGAAAGCTCGCTTGGCAGTCAGTGCGATTTTCCGCTGGTTCTGCCCAACAGTGTCGAGGCCTGCCCCAACCGTCAGGCCCCGACCACATCGACCACAGCAATGCTGGCGCTGGGCGATGCCCTGGCCGTGGCCCTGATGGAACGGCGCGGTTTTAGTGCCGACGATTTTCGCACATTTCATCCTGGTGGCAAGCTGGGCCAGCGTTTGTTGCGGGTACGCGAAGTGATGCATGGTGCGGACCAGTTACCAACCATCTCGATGAAGGCCCGCATGGCTGATGCGCTAATGGAAATGACGGGCAAGTCATTTGGCTGTGTCGGTGTGGTGGACGATGCCGGGAAACTTGCCGGGATTGTGACCGATGGCGATTTGCGCCGTCACATGACTGATGATCTGGTGTCGCGCCCGGTTGAAACCGTGATGACGTGCAATCCCAAGGCGATTACGGCTGATTTGCTGGCGGTCGAGGCGCTGGCGATTATGAATGATCGCAGTATCACATCGCTGTTTGTGGTGGATGATCAGGGTGTGCCCTGTGGCCTTGTCCATATCCATGATCTGTTGCGTCTCGGAGTAGCCTGAACATGTGCGCGGATCGTTCAGATACACCGGAAAGCGAGGCGCATAACCCGCGGTCGCGTGACCGGATGTCGTCGACCCGGCGCAATGTTAAAATCAATCCGTTTCGCCGCAGCGTTGTTTTGATGCTAAAGTTAATTCTGCCGATGGTTGCGGCGGCGTTGCTGGCACTGGTAGTTTTGTGGCCCCAGATCGAACAGGTACAGGAAAACGGGTTTCATCTTGGTTTTTCCAGCTCGCCCGATGATCTGATGGAAAATGTTGCCATGAGCAATCCGCGGTTTTTTGGTGTGGATGGCAACCGGCAACCTTTTACCGTAACGGCAACCGAAGCCGTCGAGCAGCGCAAGGATGGTGAAAGTGCGATGGAGCATGTTTTGCTCGACCGTCCGCAGGCCGACATGACGTTAACCGATGGCACCTGGGTCGCCTTAACGGCAGACAAGGGGTTTTATACGGAAAGTAAGGGCAAGCTTGATTTAAATGGTGCTGTTAATATGTATCACGACAAGGGGTTCGAGATTCATACAGAAAGTGCCGAAATCAGGTTAAGTCAGGGCAATGCCAGCGGCACCGACCCGGTCGACGGGCAGGGGCCGTTTGGAACGATTAAGTCTGATTCAGGGTTTGAACTGGAAAATAAGGGGTCTGTTATTCATTTTCTGGGCAAATCGAAACTGACGATATTTGATAAGGCAATGAAAGGGAAATCATGATCAGAACGCCGCACGGGGGTGGGTTGTTATATGCGGCGACGCTTGTGGTTGGGCTTGCCTGTAGTGCCGCGACCAGCCCGGTTTTTGCAGCGCCGCTGGGCTTGACCCAGCAAGGTGCGGGCGGCCTTGATGTTGAATCCGATAATGGCATTGAATGGCGTCGCAACGACAGTGTGTTGATTGCGCGGGGCAATGCGTTTGCCCGCCGGGGTGATTCAAAGGTCAATAGCGACGAATTGCGGGCTTTTTATCGTGAAAGCGATGCCGGAACCGAGATTTACCGCTTGGAAGCACATGGTCATGTAAAATTATCGACCACGACCGATGTTGCCACCGGCGATCTGGCCATTTACGACATCGATCAGGCGGTGGTGGTGCTGACCGGGGATAATTTGACATATAAAACCCCGACCGAAACCCTGACCGCCAAAGACAGCCTTGAATATTGGGAAGCCAAACACATGGCGGTGGCGCGCGGTAATGCCGTTGCGACATCCGAAGGGCGCAAATTGCGCGCCGATGTGTTAACGGCCCGGTTTATTCAGTCTGCCAAAGGCGACAACGAACTTGAACGCATTGATGGCTATGGCCATGTTACCATTGAAACCGCCACAGATTTTGTTGTGGGGGATCAAGGGGTTTATGATGCGAAAACGGGTATCGCGACCTTGACCGGATCGGTTAAGATCACGCGCGGCAAGAACCAGTTGAACGGGGATCGCGCCGTTGTCGATTTAAAAACCGGAATTAGCCGCCTGATGGCAGATGGCAAGGGAGACGGTAAATCACGGGTGCGTGGCTTGCTGGTTCCTGATAATGAAAAGAAACCCGAAGCAGGCAATAAGCCCGCTGGTAAAACAAACTGACAAAGGGTCGGAAAGACAGTGTTCTGGTCTCGTAAAAGCACAAATAAACCAGGCGCAGATGCGTCTATTGCCATGCCCGACGCCGAAAGTGCGGGCGGGCCGCGACTGGTAAGTGCAAATAAGGGGCTGGTGGCACATAATCTGGGCAAGAGCTTTAAAAAGCGCCCGGTCCTAAAGGATGTTTCGATTTCGGTTCAGCGCGGCGAGGCCGTGGGCCTTCTTGGCCCGAACGGGGCGGGTAAAACCACCAGTTTTTACATCATCACCGGGCTGATTTCCCCCGACCGTGGCAGCATTTCGATGGATGGCCGCGATATTACGATGATGCCGATGTATCAGCGTGCGCGGATGGGCATTGGCTATTTGCCGCAGGAAGCATCTATTTTTCGCGGTATGACGGTTGAACAAAACATCATGGCCGTGCTTGAAGTGGTCGAAAATGACCGCATCAAACGCGAACAGAATCTGGAAGATTTGCTGGCTGAATTTGCCATCGAGCATTTGCGCCGCACGCCTGCCCTGGCCCTTTCCGGGGGCGAACGCCGCCGCTGTGAAATTGCCCGTGCCCTGGCCGCCCATCCCAATTTTGTGCTGCTAGATGAACCGCTGGCCGGGATCGACCCGATTGCAGTGGGCGATATCCGCGATCTGGTGGGGCATTTGAAAAACCGGGGAATTGGCGTTCTGATTACCGATCATAACGTGCGTGAAACCCTCGACATTATCGACCGGGCCTATATTTTGCACGATGGCCGGGTGCTGATGGAAGGCGGACCAGACGAGATTGTACGTAATGTCGATGTGCGCCGTGTGTATCTGGGCGACAGATTCAGTCTTTAAGACAATAAAACAATTTAATATTTGGCTGTTCCTGTCTTTTTCGGACTGATAACAATTGATTTGATCAATCACCGTGTGCCTGTATGGGGACTTGCGGCCAGGTTGTTCTGACACTGATATTTCATGAGCCCATACCGCGTCGTTACATATAGAAACGCGGACGGGCGCTCAAAGGCAAGGCACGGAAATGGGGGAAAGCGGATTGATACGGGGTAGGTACTGATATGGCCCTGAAGGCAAGGCTTGATCTTCGTCAGTCACAGTCTCTTGTCATGACGCCGCAATTGCAGCAGGCGATCAAACTGTTGCAATTTAACAATATCGAACTTTCCAATTTCATCGACAGCGAGCTTCTGGAAAACCCGCTCCTGGAACGGGCCGAACCCGGCCAAACCTTTGCCGAAACCGGTGATGATGCGGTTGGCAATGGCGAGCCGGGCCTTGATACACGCGCCATTGACGATTTTCGCGACCGCGAGGATTTGCGCGGCACCGACCGTCTGGCTAGCAGCGACAGCATGGGGTCTGAGGCCAGCAGCCCGCTTGATTGCGCCCCGGACGCGCTTTATGACGGCGAAGGCGAGATCACACCCGATGGCGCCCCGGTCAGTGCCAGTCACGATTATTCCCAGCCCTATAGCGCGGGCGGCGGCTCGATGGCCGGCGGCGACAGCGATGATTTGCCGGGCTTAGAACAAACCCTTGCCGATACCATCACCTTGCGCCAAAGCCTTGATGATCAGCTTAATCTCGCTTTTTCTTCGCCCGTGATGCGTATGATTGGCAGTTATCTGATCGATATGCTCGACGAAAAAGGTTATGTCGCCGGAGATATCAGCGAAGTTTGCGAGTCCCTTGGCTGTGAAATGTCGCAGGTTGAAACCGTGCTGGCCCGGATGCAGGGGTTCGAGCCGGTGGGTATTTTCGCCCGCAACCTGCCCGAATGCCTGGAATTGCAATTGCGCGACCGTAACCGGTTTGATCCGGCAATGGCGGCGTTACTCGGTAATCTGGAATTGCTGGCACGGCGCGAATTTGACCGGCTGCGCCGTATTTGCGCGGTGGATGGCGATGATCTGGCCGATATGATCGCCGAAATTCGCACGCTCGATCCGCGCCCGGGCCGTACCAGCGACGGCGATCCGGCAACACCGGTTATTCCCGATGTGCTGGTGCGGGCCGGTAACGCCGGTAGCTGGTTGATCGAGCTTAACAGTGATGCCTTGCCACGGGTGCTGGTGAACGAGGAATATGTCGCTGAAATCAGTGGCGGGATTCGCGGTCGTCAGGAAAAAAGCTTTGTAAACGAGCGGTTGCAAACCGCCAATTGGCTGGTCAAGGCCCTGCATCAGCGTGCAACAACGATTCTCAAGGTCGCCTCCGAGATCATTCGTCAGCAGGACGGGTTTTTCAATCACGGGGTTTCGCATCTGCGCCCGTTGATTTTGCGCGATATCGCCGAAGCCATCAGCATGCATGAAAGCACGGTGTCGCGGGTGACAAATGGCAAGTTTATGGCGACCCCGCGCGGCATATTTGAACTGAAATATTTCTTCACCACCGCAATTTCGTCTTCGGATGGTGGAGATTCCTATTCATCTGAATCGGTACGTCATCGGATCAAGTCATTGATAGATGCGGAGAATCCGAAAAAAATTCTGTCTGACGATAAACTTGTCGAACTTCTGCAAAAGGAAGGGATCGACATTGCCCGGCGAACAGTGGCAAAATACCGTGAGGCAATGCGGATTCCGTCGTCCGTCCAAAGGCGGCGCGAGAAAAAAGCACAGGTACGATAGCTGCCTGATGCCAATAAACAATGCCTAAGGTATTGAAACATATTGGTGAATACCCAAATGTTGACTTGGCATTGGCGACGGAATATGGTGCCGCCACCTGATTGAGGGGCACCATTGTTCGCAGATGTACTGGAAGTCACTCAACTGGGGATAGGCGATCCATGCAGATTACAGTAATTGGCAAGCAACTTGACGTTGGCAGCGCTTTACGTGAACACGTCGTCGAGACCTTGGACCTTGCGGTAGAGAAGTATTTCGATCATGCGATCGAGGCCACGGTAACGATTACCAAACAGGCGCATCTTTATCACATACAGATTTCGGTCCATGTCGGCAAAGGCATGCTGGTTCAGGCGAAAGCGGCGGCTACCGAGGTGTATCCTGCCTTTGATGCAGCTTGTGAAAAGGTGGCCAAGCGTTTGCGTCGCTATAAACGGCGGTTGCGTGATCACCATACGGCCCGTGATCAGTATGAAGATGCCTTGATGGATGCGCGTCATTACGTGATCCAGCAGGAAGATGAAGATCATTCTGACGACGATCATGTAAACGGCTTTGATCCGTTGATCGTTGCAGAAACACCCGATCGCATTGATACGCTCTCCGTTGGTGAGGCGGTCATGCGTCTCGATTTGGGGGATATTCCGGCGCTTATGTTCCGGAATGGCAAACATGGCGGATTGAACGTTGTGTATCGTCGGGCCGATGGCAACATTGGCTGGCTTGATCCGGCTGATGAAAAAGCCGGGGCAGCCTGACGAACGCGACCTCTGGTCCAAACAACGCAATGCGAAAGATGGACATTTCAACAATTCTCTCCCCGTCAGGGGTTATTCCGGCATTGCGTTCCGGTGCCAAGAAGGCTGTTCTCGAGGAACTCGCAGAAAAAGCAGCCGAGGTTACCGGACGTGATGCAGGGCAGATTTTCTCTGTTTTGCTTGATCGTGAAAAGCTGGGCAGCACCGGTGTTGGTGGTGGTGTGGCGATTCCGCATGGCAAACTGGGCGATCTGGACCGGCTTTATATGGTATTTGCCCGTGCGCAAAATCCGATCGAATTTGATGCTGTCGACGAACAGCCCGTCGATCTGTTTTGCATGCTGGTGGCCCCCGAAGAAGCTGGCGCCGACCATTTGAAGGCTTTGGCACGTATTTCGCGGTTGCTGCGCAATCAGGGTATGTGTGAAAAGCTGCGCGGGGCTGCATCGGCTGATGCAATCTATGCGTTGCTGACCCAGGACGAGGCCGAACAGGCCGCCTGAAAAATATCGCATTGACCGGCCCGGCTAACATCGGTCCGGCAACGAAAAACCCCGCTTTTGACAAGCGGGGTTTTTGTTTGATCAGGGGCGACTGTGCGGCTGGCGATGCCGGGCCATCTGTGTCGGGTATCTGCTAACGAGCCGCGGTTTTGACCTGTCTGGATTTTGGATGTTCAACATCGGTCAGGCGGCCTGCCAGAACCACCAGCACTAAAACCGGTAATCCCAATATGGCGGTGCCAATGAAAAAGGCCTGATAACCAACGGCGTCAACGGCGGTCCCCGAAAATCCGGCAATGACCTTGGGAAACAGGGTCATGAGGGAGCTGAAAATGGCGTATTGCATGGCGGTAAACGAAATATTGGTCAAGCCCGACAGATAGGCAATAAACGCCGCCGTTGCCAGGCCCCCTGAGAGGTTATCGGCCATGATCACGACGGCAAACATGGCGGTATTGGTCGGAATTTGCGCCATGATTGCAAACAGGATGTTGGTGATTGCCGACAAAAGCGCGCCCAGAAACAAAATCCTGATCACGCCGTAACGCACCGATAGCACCCCGCCAAGAAAACTGCCGGCAATGGTCATGAACAGGCCGAATGTTTTTGAAACCGCCGCGATCTCTTCCTTTGAAAAGCCGATATCGGTGTAAAACACATTGGCCATGACCCCCATGACAATATCGGCAATGCGGTAAAAGCCGATTAATGCCAGAACAAGGATCGCAACCTTGCCATAGCGGTCGATGAAATCCTTGATCGGGGCGACATAGGTTTCACGCACCATATCGCGCGGGGTAATTCCGGCCAGCGTGGTTATCCATGCCACCGCAATCGCCAGCATAACAGCGACAGCAAGTTGCAGCGCACCGCCCAGAAATCCGGCCAGTTCCGTGGTCATGCCACCGCGAACCCATGCGTCCTTTAGCGGTGCGACCATGCCGCCGACATAGATATTGGCAGCAATGAAAGTGATGATGGTTAGCGCAAACATCAGCAAGAAGCGGATATAGTCGCTGGTGTGATGGAAATACTTGCTGTCCTTGCGCACCACATCAGGTTCGTTGACCAGCAAGGTGGTCAGAACCCCGACACACATCGCCAGCGCCATGCAGCCATAGGCCACGCGCCACGCCAGTGGCTGGTAGGTGCCTTCCCCTTCGATCAGGGCGGCGATGGTCAACGCACCGGCCCCGGCGACAATCATGCCAATGCGATATCCCGCGATATAGGCTGAACTCATCATTGCCTGCAAATCGACATCGACGGCCTCGATACGATAAGCGTCAATGACGATATCCTGCGTCGCCGAGGCAAACCCCAGGGCAACGGCGGCAAAGGCCATCATGGTCAGGTTTTGGGCCGGGTCGGTTAGCCCCATCCATAATATGGCCGCTATAATGGCGGTTTGCGCAACAATCAGCCAGCTGCGCCGCCGCCCCAGTGTGGTGTGAAGGATGGGCAGGGGCAGGCGGTCAATCAACGGGGCCCAGACAAATTTGAAGGAATACCCCAAAGCCGCCCAACTGAAATAAGTCACCGTGGCACGTTCCACCCCGGCTTCGCGCAGCCAGATCGACAGGGTGGAAAATATCAGCAAAATGGGAATTCCGGCGGAAAACCCTAAAAACAGCATTGTAATAACCCGTGGATTGGTCAGCGCGTGAAACGCCTCACCCCAGCTTCGTTTGGTGTGGCTATTCATTTTTCCCCCTGAATATCCGTCTGGCTTTTGCCGACCATATGGTGCCATCGGTTAAAGAATGCCCAAAGCATCGTAAGATCGCAGCTAAAATATGACAGTTATTCGGGGGCCAAACGCAACAAGGCCGGTCCATGGGGACCGGCCTTGTTCGTATAACCAATAAACCGTCGTTTAAACGGTGTTAGTCTTTCTTGCGGCTTTCGCGCTTGCGGGTATTGGGATCGAGGTGCAGCTTGCGAATACGGATGCTTTTCGGGGTCACTTCGACCAGTTCGTCGTTCTGGATGTAAGCAAGGGCTTCTTCCAGGCTCATCTGGCGCGGCGGGGTCAGGGTGATGGCGTCATCCTTGCCCGATGCGCGAACGTTGGTCAGCTTCTTGCCGCGCAGAATGTTTACTTCCAGATCATTATCACGGTTATGTTCACCGATCACCATGCCCTGATAGACGCGTGCGCCCGGCTCAATAAACATCATGCCACGATCTTCCAGGCCCCAAAGGGCATAGGCAACGGCGTCGCCCTGGTCGTTGGAGATCAGAACACCGTTACGACGGCCCGAAATGGCACCCTTAACCGGGCCATAGGAATGGAACACACGGTTCATAACGCCGGTACCGCGGGTATCGGTCAGAAATTCACCATGATAACCGATCAGGCCACGCGACGGGGCGAGGAACAGGATACGGGTCTTGCCACCACCAGATGACCGCATGTCGGTCATTTCGGCCTTACGCAGGCTCATTTTTTCAACGACCGAACCGGCATATTCTTCGTCAACGTCAACCTGAACTTCTTCGAACGGTTCAGACATAACGCCGTCGATTTCCTTGATCAGAACCCGCGGACGCGAGATCGACAGTTCAAATCCCTCGCGGCGCATGGTTTCGATCAGAACGCCCAACTGCAATTCGCCACGACCGGCAACTTCAAAGGCGTCCTTGTCTTCGGTTTCGGTCAGCTGAATGGCAATGTTGCCTTCAACTTCACGTTCGAGACGGGCGCGGATGATGCGGGAGGTAACCTTGTCGCCTTCCTGACCGGCCAGCGGCGAGTTGTTGACCGAGAAGGTCATCGCCAGGGTCGGCGGATCGATCGGCTGGCTGGTAATCGCGACTTTGACTTCGGCGGCACAAATGGTATCGGCCACGGTGGCGTCGGTCAGGCCGGCAATGGCGATAATGTCGCCTGCTTCGGCTTCTTCCTGCGGGACACGTTCCAGGCCGCGGAAACCCATCAGCTTGGACAGGCGGCCGGTTTCAACGGTGCCATCACCGCGCAGAACCTTAACCGGCATGTTCAGTTTGGCGCGGCCCTGTGCAATACGACCGGTCAGGATACGACCAAGGAAGTTATCGGCATGCAGCATGGTTGCGATCATGGCGAAAGGTGCGTCAACGACGCCTGTCGGGGCCGGAACATAGCTGAGAACCAGATCCATCAGCGGGGTCAGGTTTTCTTTCGGGCCTTCGGGGTTTTCAGCAGCCCAGCCATCACGGCCAGATGCATAAAGAACCGGGAAGTCGAGCTGTTGGTCATTGGCTTCAAGCGACACAAACAGATCGAAAATTTCATCAAGCACTTCTTCAGCGCGCTGATCGGGACGGTCGATCTTGTTGATGATCACGATCGGCTTGAGGCCAAGCTTCAGGGCTTTACCCAGAACGAACTTGGTCTGCGGCATCGGGCCTTCGGCCGAGTCGACAAGCAGAACAACACCATCAACCATCGACAGAATACGTTCAACTTCGCCACCGAAATCGGCGTGGCCAGGGGTGTCGACGATGTTAATGCGGGTTTCACCCCACTGGATGGCGGTCGGCTTTGCCATAATGGTAATGCCGCGTTCACGTTCCAGGTCGTTGCTGTCCATCGCGCGTTCATCAACGCGCTGGTTGTCACGATAGACGCCGGACTGGCGGAACATGGAGTCAACCAGGGTTGTTTTACCGTGGTCAACGTGGGCGATAATGGCGATATTGCGCAGCTTCATGGGCGCGGACTCCGTATAACAATGCCGCGCGCCGGTGGTACCTAGCGCATCGGTCAGAAACAAGATTGGGCGATATATATGGTGAAGGCGGGGTGCTGCTCGCTTACGTGCGGCGCATCACCTGCCCTGCAAATGCCAGAGTGCTTGATTTGTTAAAAATACAACACGGACGCCGGGTACATGCGCTATTGGCCGCAGATTGTCAATGCTTTGCAACTGCGAAATGACGGGCATGTGCCGATTTGCGGCGTATTTCTGCGGGACGGCAGGTTTATTGCCGTCCCGTGAAATTTTGTATTTGCAGTTGCTTAGGCCGGAATGGCCCCCTGGCACAGGGTTTTAAGGTCTGCGTCCGGGCGGGCCCCCATATGCGAAATTACCTCGGCGGCGCAGATTGATCCCAGCCGCCCGCAGGTGGCAAGATCGAACCCTTGCGTGTAACCATAAAGGAAGCCCGAGGCAAAAAGGTCACCCGCACCGGTGGTATCAACCACCTTGGCAACCGGTTCGGCCGCAACCTCGATAACGCTATCGCCCGAAACAATAACCGATCCCTTTTCACTGCGGGTCAGGGCGGCTACCTTGCAATGGCGGCGTACTTCGATCAGGGCTTCGTCGAATGTATCGACTTCATAAAGCGATTTGATCTCGTCTTCATTGGCGAAAAGAATATCGACATGATTATGGACCAGATCGCGAAAAGAGTCACGGTGGCGGTCTACACAAAATGAATCCGATAACGTGATCGACACCTGACGGCCCGCTTCATGTGCGATTTTCGCCGCCAGAACGAAAGCTTCCTTGGCCTCGTCGCGGTCCCACAAATAGCCTTCCATATAAGTGACCTTGGCTGACTTGATCAGGTCGGCATCAATGTCGTTTGGGCCCAGTTCGGTGCAGGCACCCAAAAAGGTATTCATGGTGCGGTGACCATCGGGGGTCACAAAAATCAGGCAGCGCGCTGTTGAAGAGCCGTCGCTGGCAGCCTTGGTATCAAAATTGACGCCCATGGCGCGAATGTCATGGCGAAACACCGAGCCCAGCTGATCGTCACGGACCTTGCCAATATAGGACCCTTTGCCGCCCAGCGCCGCAATCCCGGCCAGCGTGTTGCCAGCAGAGCCGCCAGACATTTCAACGCCCGGTCCCATTTCGCCGTAAAGCGCATCGGCGGTTTTGGTGTCGATCAGGGTCATGGCATTTTTGACCAGCTTTAAACGGGTCAAATCATCTTCGGTGCAATGGGTCAAAACATCGACGATGGCGTTGCCAATTCCGACAACATCAACTGTGGGTGCGCTCATTTAGGGTTCCTGCTGGTTGGGTAAAGGGGCCGCGATCATCGCCGGGCAATTTGCGCGGCAGTATAATGGTTCGGCTTTGCGGTGCAAGTTTTGCGACCGTTGCTTACCCGGTTGTTTGGTTGCGGGTATAAAAAATAAAACTTCATATGTTGTTTTATGGCGGCAAAAACAGTTCGGGTGTGGATCGTTTTGCCATTTGCGCCGGTCCCTTGCCCGGAACAAATTTGCGTTTATGGCGTTTAAAAATCCGCCCTGGTGCCAAACCTCATCCGCTGGCACGGGCAATTGCAGCAGGGTTTTCCGCGGCGTGGTGGCAGAATCTCAATGTTTCTGCGGCTTTTTCGCCTGACCCATTTTCGCTTATGATCCGGGCAAAGTTTGCCAAAAACATATCGATTAAGAAGATTAAAGACTTTCTGATTACGGATATTTCCCTGTTTCAGGGCGAATCATGCCTGTGTCGTTCACATGCAAACTGTTTTGTACCCATTTAGGGTTAGTTGTATAGCGATAATTTTTCACGATATATGATCAGTTATTTAATCTTATAAATACATATATCCTTTTCGGTGGCTGCTTTATGGCGCGTGATTGCAGTGCTGATAATTACATTGTATACCAATAGATGAGATATCATCTAATTAAGGTGCCGTTGTGATTAATAACCCGAATTATCCCAAATCAGGTTTTGGCCCACTGCTGGCGCAAGCCGCCCGGCAATGGCGCCGGGCGGTGGATTTGGGTTTGCAGCCCTTTGGCCTGACCGAAGCAACATGGTTGCCGCTGGTGCATCTGGCGCGCGCGCCAGAGCCGTTACGGCAAAAACAACTGGCCGAAGGGTTGATGCTTGATGGATCGGCCGTTGTGCGGCTGCTCGATTGTTTGCAAAAAAACGGCCTGATTGACCGGCGCGAAGAAGCCGAAGATCGCCGTGCCAAAACAATTGTGATTACCGATGCCGGCCGCGTCATGGTCGAGAAGGTTGAAACCGCCGCTGCCAATGTTCGAGGTCATGCCTTAAGCGGACTTAGCGACGAAGACATCACCACAACCCTGCGGGTGCTGTCCCATGTGGCCCGCCAGACCAAAACCGGTGCCGCGTGATATGAACAAGATCCCGCCATCGCTCACCGGCATTGCGCCCGATGTTGCCCGTACCTGCGATAAACATTCTGAAAGCGAAACAAGTTGCGAGGCCCACAGCTTCGCCAGCCAGCCGTCGGGCCTGGGATCAGACGCGCAAACTGCCGCCTCCAATATTGATGGCCGTGCAGACGAGGATAGCGGTGCTGAAATGTCTGCCGATACACCGGGCATAGTGTCGCGTGCCGCCCCGCTTTGGCTGCTGGCGCTGGTGACGTTTAGCGGCACCCTGGCGATGCACATATTTGTTCCGGCTTTGCCGCTGGCGGCGGCAGACCTGGGTGCCGCGCCTGGTGCCATGCAAATGACCATCAGTATTTATATTCTGGGATTGGCGGTTGGGCAGTTAATTTATGGGCCGGTATCGGACCGTTTTGGCCGCAAGCCAACTTTGCTGGTCGGCCTTGCCTTATATAGTGTGGCCGGGTTTGGCGCGGTTTTTGCCCCCGAAGTTCACTGGCTGATTGCGGCGCGCCTGTTTCAGGCCCTTGGCGGCTGTGCCGGTTTGGTGCTGGGCCGGGCAATTGTGCGCGATACCTGTGCGCCCAGGGAAGCCACCCGTCGCTTGGCCCTGATGAATTTGATGGTCACACTGGGACCGGGTTTTGCCCCATTGCTGGGCGGCGTCATGGCCGGGGATTTGGGCTGGCGCTCGGTACTGGTGTTTTTATGTGTGCTGGGTGTGGTTAATGTCGGGCTGACATGGCGGCTTTTGCCCGAAACCGGTGGCAACGCCATGGCCAGCGAAGGCTTGGCTGTGGTGCGAAACTATTTCAGCCTGCTGCGATCGCCTGCTTTTCTGGGCTATGCCGTGGGTGGTGGCTGTGCGACCACGGCGATGTATGCCTTTATCGGTGCGGCCCCGTTTATTTTTGTCCATCAGTTGCACCGTTCAACCGACGAAATCGGTCCCTATCTGGCGGTTTTGATTTTAGGGGTCTGGTTTGGCAGTTTGCTGGCCGGGCGCTTGATTCGCCATGTGCCCCTGCGCCGGTTACTGGTGGTTGCCAATCTGGTTAGTGTTGCGGCGGCCTTTTCGCTGCTGGCGGTGGTTTTAACCGGAAACCTCAGCGTTTTTAACGCCGTCGGACTGATGTTTTTATTCACATTGGGGGCCGGTACAGCATCGCCCGCCGCTTTGACCGAAGCCATCAGCGTTAACCCCCAGGTGATTGGCTCGGCATCGGGGCTTTATGGCAGTACGCAAATGGCGGTCGGGGCGGTTTGTACCGCCCTTGCCGGGATTGGCGACAACCCGGCACTGGCAGCTGCGGTTGTTTTGTCGGTAGCGGGGATTGTATCGCAACTGTCATTCTGGATTGCCTTGCGCCACGCGGCACCCTCGCAACCCGATGAATGAAGGCCAGGGTAGCAAGGGCGATGATGTTGCGAACCGGAAAAATTATCATTTGATCTGCGATCACGCCACGCCATGCAATGCCTTTGCCTGCGGATGTGACGGTCTGCTGCATTGTTTGTTGGTCATCAGGCACTCATCACTGCTATAAAATCGCTTTAGGCCGGGGTGGGGTCATCTGGCATGTGCGGAGCTTCATTGCCAGTCGCCGGGGCTGGCGTTTCACCAGCCGGGGGTGATTTTTGCGGGTGTAATCGCACAACAGTTTCGTCGCTGCGAGGGGGCTGTTTTGGGGGCTTTGTATCTTTTGAATTTTCGTCGGGTGTGATCCCCGCAATCCGGTCGCGCAATTCGGCGGCAAGGCTGCGGATGCGTTGTTGGTGGCGCGGATCGTGGTTTAGCGCCAAAAATTGTTCAAACGCAGCCAATGCCTGTTGATCATTGTTTAAGCGGGCATGAAGGGTGCCGGTCTGGTGCCACAGGCCGGGTTCATCGGGGGCGATGATCAGGCAGCGTTCAAGAATGGTGGTGGCATAGGCCAGGTCGCCACTGCGCAGGGCCCGAACCTTGATGTTATTTTGCAGGCGCAACAAAATCGTTCTTTCGGTGGCTTCGCGGTAATGCTCGGGCTGTAATTCGGCATCAAGGCCCTGAAAGGCTTTAAGCAATTCGCGCAGTTCAGCTGCACCCAGCACAATGCCGTTATGGAACGGGTCAATTAACACGCGTTCGCCGTGCGCTTCGAGGCGCAACAAAAAATGGCCGGGAAAATCAATGCCGGTCATATCAAGGCCGCACCGGGCGCAAGCGTGCAAATACAGCAACGCCAGGGCGACGGGCAGGCCGCGTTTGCGGTCGATCACGCACATCAAATTGGCATTGTCGGTATCGTCGTAGTTTTCCTCATCGCCCTGATAGCCATGATACCCGGGAATGACATGTTGCAGGGCAATGGCGAGATCCATCACACGCGGCAAACTGCCGCCGGCCCCGGCGGCATCGACAATGGTGCGTTCAAGGTCGGCACAAATGTCATCTAGCCGGGCCAGATAGGGCGATATATCGCGCTCGGGTTTGTCCAGACTGGCAAGATACAGTGCGGCCTCGGCGGCACTGGCATCAGGATAATTTCCTGCGGCGTAGGATTTCAGCCAGTCTAATGCCGGTTTCTGACGGTCTGTTTCGGGGATGACGCCTGCGATTTTTATGTCCTCTTGCGTGTGGGGTCGTCCTTCAGCCGAACGAAACTGACAACCTTTTTAACATAACTCGTTGCGCGCACATGCGAAATAACCCGATCAAGCTCGTCCTTGTTCTGGGCAATCCCCATCAGATAAACAGTGCCGTCAACGGTTTCTATATTGTAGTTAATCGCATAAACGCGGCTGTCAAACATCAGTGCTGTTTTTATGCGCGTGCTGATCAAAAGGTCGTTGGCGCTATCGATCAGGCCAAGTTCGCCGCCGACGTGCAATTCGTTGATGACGCGCTTCACGCCATCGGTTTGCCAGGCGGTTTTTACGGCGGTCATTTCAATGTCGGCAGTTGCAACGTGGCCGGCCAGCAGCACTTCGCCTTCAACCACTTCAATTTCGATATCGACAAACATCTGCCTGTCGATTTCCAGATATTTACGCCACAAATTGGCGTTGATGGCATTGTCGCTGACCGAGTTTTTAAAACCGCGTTCTTGCATCGCGGCCACCCCGGCGGTGGCACCGGCTCCCACCACCAACGATGTGCAGCCGCTATTTGCCAGCAGCAATATGCCCAGCAAAAGCCCGGAGCTCCATCGCGTCAAAAATTTGTGCCTGTTATCTCTTTGTCCCGGATCATGATGATTGCCCGGTTTGGAAATAGACGTCATTGAACTACCTGTCCGCCCCATTACAGCAGGTACTATGCGCCACGGATGTTAAGGAGTTTTAAAAAAAGCAGGTTTGCACAGGGCGTCATGGCTGTTTGCGCGATTATTGTGGAAAAGTGCTGAACTGTACCGGCAAAATTCCCGGGGGATGCCCTGTCGGGACCCGTGTACGAACCAATGCGCAAACAAGATGAAATAATCCGCTTCGATCCTTGCCTGATCCTCCAGACCCCATTGCCAGTATGCCTGACGAGGTTATGTTTAACGGTGTCTTTCGTTGCATTGTACGGGGCTTGCCGATTGTGACATCTGGTTGTTGCCATCTGTTGCGGGCAGGTTTTGAAAAACCGGTACAATCCTTCTTCCCCGCTTAAGAAAGGACCGAACCGTTGAAATATAACAAACTTGGTCAAACAGGGCTTTATGTGTCGGAACTGTGCCTGGGCACCATGACCTTTGGCGGTCAGGGCGAGATGTGGCAGAAAATCGGCCAGGTTCAGCAAAACGACGCCGACCAACTGGTGAAAACCGCCCTTGATGCCGGGATCAATTTTATTGATACCGCCAATGTCTATGCCGAAGGGAAATCGGAAGAAATTACCGGCCAGGCCTTGAAAAACCTCGGGGTGGCGCGCGAAGACGTGGTGGTCGCCACCAAGGTTTTTGGTCGTATGGGCAGTAATGTCAATTCCACCGGGGCCTCGCGCCATCACATCATGGATCAGGCCAGGGCCAGCCTCAAACGATTGCAGCTTGATCATATCGACCTGTATCAGATCCACGGGTTTGACAGCGCCACCCCGATTGAAGAAACGCTCGATGCCCTTGATACTTTGGTAAAACATGGGCATGTCCGCTATATCGGCGTGTCTAACTGGGCGGCATGGCAGATTGTAAAGGCGTTGGGCATTTCCGAACGCCATCATCTGGCGCGGTTTGCCTCCTTGCAGGCCTATTACACGTTGGCCGGGCGTGATCTGGAACGCGAAATTGTGCCGATGTTAAAATCGGAAAATGTCGGGCTGATGGTCTGGAGCCCGCTGGCGGGCGGCTTGCTCAGCGGTAAATATGACCGCGATCATGAAACCGATGGCGAGGGCCGCCGCGCCAGTTTTGATTTCCCGCCGGTGAACCGCGACCGTGCCTACGATTGCATTGATGCGATGCGGGTGGTGGCCCAAGCCCATGATTGCAGTGTGGCGCAAATTGCCCTGGCGTGGTTGCTGCATCAACAGGCCGTCACCAGCGTGATTGTCGGGGCCAAACGCACCGAACAGCTGGAAGATAACATCAAGGCAACCGGCATTAAACTGACTGGTGCGGACCTTGAAACCTTGAACGCGGTCAGCGCCTTGCCTGCTGAATATCCGGGCTGGATGCTGGAACGTCAGGGTGGGTATCGCAACGGCTGATCCGGGTTATTGCAGATAAAAAGATCCTGTTTAAAACCGGCGGGCAGCAATGCCTGCCGGTTTTGTTGTATAGCCGATATTACCCGGCAACCAGCGGTGCGGTTGGTGCGGGCGGGGCGTTTTGCGGGCGGATCATTTCGGCCCAGCGGCCCGGCGTAATGCCAAAGGCCTGTTTGAAATGGCGGTTGAGGTGGCTTTGGTCGGCAAAGCCGGTTTCTGCCGCGATGGCGGCCAACGGTTCGCCCTGTGCAATCATTAATTTTGCCCGTTGTAACCGGCGCATCACCAAAAACCGGTGCGGGGTGGTGGCAAAGCAGGCCTTGAACTGGCGGATCAAGCTATAGCGATCCAGCCCGGTGACGTCTTCCAGCTGGGCCGAGGTGACCATCTCGGTGCTGTTGGATTCCAGAAACTGGCGCGCACGTTCCAGCCGGGGGATGGCAAGGTTTTTGCTGCGGCGAATCGGCTGTTTTGCGTGGCGCGACAGGCCTTCGGCGATACCGCATATCAGTTGATCAATCAGCAATGCGTCAAGGTCGCTGTCGAGATGGGCCAGCATTTCTAACAACGTTGCACACAAGACCGGGTCGGAAAAGACCGGCTGGCCGACAAAGGGCAAGCTGGCGGCATTTTCACCGAGCCCGCGCCGCAATAACGAAGGTTCAAGATACAACATGCGATAGCGCAAACCGGCATCGGTGGCGGCCCCGCCATCGTGGATTTCATCGGGATGCAGCACAATGATATTGCCTGGTTGGCTAAATTGTTTGGCCCCCCGATACGAAAATGTTTGTACCCCGTGCAACGTTACCCCCAGCGCATAGGTATCGTGGCGATGTGGGGAAAACATATCGCCGTAAAACTGCGCCTCGATCCGTTCAATGCCGGGCAGGGAAGGGGCGGTTAAAAACCGTTCGCGGGTGGCAAGGTTGCACAAACGTTCAATACCGTCGCTATCGGCGGCGGGTACAAGCGTGGTCATACATCTCCCCTTTCACCAGCTATGCGGATTATGACGTTCATGTTTGATACCAAAGTTGCCATCGTGTTGCGAAACGACCTTGAAAGCTGGCAGTCGCTAAATGTGACGGCCTTTTTGATGAGCGGGATTATCGCAAAATTTCCCGAAATCATCGGCGAAGATTATGTGGATCGCAATGGCAATAAATACAATCCCATGTCGATCCAGCCCGCCATTGTTTTAGCCGCAGACCAAGCAACCCTTGGCAAAATCCATAATCGCATCATTGATCGCGGCGTTCCGGCGTCGCTTTATATCGAAGAAATGTTTTCAACCGGCCATGATGCCGCCAACCGCGAGGTTTTTGCCCAGTTTGCCCCCGATGATGCCAAGGTGGTTGGCATTGCCCTGCGGGCGGAAAAACGGGTGGCCGATAAAATTATCAAAGGGGCCAAAATGCACCCGTGATCACGGGTCATGGGCGTTGATATTTACGGCCCCATCCAGACATTGATATGATGGCGGATGCGGCCCCGGGGGCGCACTGTCATCACATCCATCCGCAGGTCGCCAGCATGGCCGGTTTTGGCGGCAAACCCCTGCAGGCTTTGGGCGATGCGGTTTTGCTGGCGCGCGGTGACAGCAAACAGGGCGGCATTTTCAGAGGCGCGCTGTTTGACTTCAATCGCAATCAGAATGCCCGATTTACGAGCGATGATGTCTATTTCGCCGCCCACACCCCGATAACGCCGGGCAAGTATCCGGTATCCCTTGATCCATAAATACAAACAACACAGGCTTTCAGCCTGGCGACCGGCCTTTTCGGCGCGGGCACGGGCACCTGCCGATTTGGTTTTACGGTCTGGCACCGGGCCATGTTGCGGGTGGGGGGATGGACCCATGACGGTTAATCATCCTGCCCCAGTTCAAGGGCACGATTATAAAGGTCGCGTTTTTTAAGCCCGGTTTCACGCGCCAGAATATCGGCGGCATCCTTGGTCCGGTTGCTTTGCAACAGCACGCGCAACCGGTCGTCGACTTCATCGGCCGACGGCGCGTTGGATCCCGCCGGGGCGGGGCCAACCACAATCACCACTTCGCCCTTCGGCGCACCGGCTTCGTCATAATGGGCGACCAGCTCGCCAAGTGTGCCGGGGCGGACTTCCTCGAACATTTTGGTGAGTTCACGGGTGACGGCGGCGGGGCGTTCGGCCCCAAGGCAATCGGCCATGTCACGCAGGCAGGCGGCCAGACGTCTGGGGCTTTCAAGAAAAATCAGCGAGCCGGGAATATTGGCAAAGCGGGTCAGTTCTTTTTGCCGCGCCATCGATTTGGGCGGTAAAAACCCGCCATAAAAGAAATGGTCGCTGGGCAGGCCTGATAAAATCAGCGCGACAATCGGGGAACAAGCCCCGGGGGCCGTCGTTACGCTATGGCCTGCCGCCTGACAATCACGCACCAGCTTATATCCCGGATCATTGATCAGCGGGGTTCCGGCATCGGAAATCAGGGCGATGGCCTGGCCTTTGCCAAGCCGATCCATGATTTCCGGGCGCATTTTTTCGGCGTTATGTTCGTGATAGGCAATACGTTTGGTCTTTATGGCGAAACGTGACAGAAGTTTGCCAGATGTGCGGGTGTCCTCGCACAAAATAATTTCGGCCCGTTTAAGGATATCGACCGCACGAAACGTAATATCGCCCAAATTTCCAATTGGAGTAGCAACCAGATAAAGCCCGGCCGATAATGGCAAGGTTTTGTCATTCCCTGTTTGATCCGGTTTACTTGCCGGATCGCCCGCATTACCCTGCGAAGAAATAACGCCATTGGGAGGTGAAGAGAGTGGGTTTTCCGAAACTTCATCCGTCTGCGACGAGGAACGGGAATTCGGCGTGGCGCCGGTTTGCGTGCCGGACGGCATCTGTGTTGGTCCTTTCGCTAGGGCTGGGCGCGTGCAGTTCGGACCTGACTAGCATGGATTCAAATCGTGAGCCAGCGCCTGTTGTCACCAATAACGGCCCCGATACGGCCACACGTGCGCCCAATCAGGGCTTGATTGGCGAACCCAGCCCGTTTGACGGCATGCCGGGCGACGGTCAGGTTCTGTCGGGTCTTTATAACGACGAAGCTGCCACCACCGATAAACGGGTGGCATTGTTATTGCCTTTATCGGGTCCGCACGGCGATTTGGGCCGGGCGATGCGCCATGCCGCCGAACTGGCATTGTTTGATGCGGCGGGCGATGATTTTGTCTTGATGCCGATCGATACCGAAGGCAGCTATGAAGGCGGGCGACTGGCGGCGCAAAAGGCGATTAATGCCGGTGCCAAGCTGATTTTGGGTCCGCTGTTTTCCGACTCGGTCACCGGGGCCGGTGAAATTGCCAAACAGGCCCATGTGCCGGTTCTGTCCTTTTCCAACAATATCCGTGCCGCCGAACCGGGCGTCTGGGTTAATGGCCTGTCGCCGGAAGACCAGATCAAACGGGCCGCAGCCTATGCGGTCAGCCAGGGCAAATATCGTTTCGCCGCCCTGTTGCCGCAAAACGATTATGGAAGGCAAATTTCGGCCTCGCTGGACGGTATCATCACCAGTGCCGGTGGCAGCATGGGGCAGGTGGCATTTTACCAGCCCGGCAGCGATGCGATGGAGCAAACGGTCAAGGATTTTGCCAATTATGGCTCGCGTCATGCGGCTTTGCTGGCACGCAAAAGAGAGTTGGAGGCCGATGGCTCCAGCGCTTCGGAACGGGCCCTGCAGCGGCTTGAAGGGCTTGATACCCTTGGCGATCCCGATTTTAACGCGTTGATCTTGCCCGCGACCGGCGGTGATTTGCGTCAGGTCTCGGCGTTGCTGGCCTATTATGATGTCGATCCGGGAACGGTTCAGTATATCGGGACGTTTGGCTGGAATGATTCAAGCCTGTTTGCCGAACCAGCCCTGAGTGGCGGGGTTTTTGCCGCCCCCGAACCGGGCAACTGGAGCGCCTTTTCCAGGCGCTATAGCAAAACATTTGGCACGGCACCGCCCCGTATTGCCAGCCTGTCTTATGACAGCACGGCACTGGCGGCTGTTCTGGCAGGATCAGCCACCGGCATCACCATGGACGGGCTGACCAATGTAACCGGGTTTTCCGGGATCGATGGTGTTTTTCGTTTAAATGCCGATGGCCGGACCCAGCGCGGGTATGCTGTGATGCAAATCTCGCGCAGTGGCGCGAAAATGGTCAGCCCGGCTCCGGCGGCATTTGATGCGGTATTTTGATCTGTTCGCAGTCTGATCGAACAGCCTGAACCGCTAAACAAACCACATAAATTCACCCGCCCGGTTATTCCGCGGCGGGTGTTTTGTCTTTGAAATTGCAAAGGTCGTTGACAATGCAGTCCGGGCAACGCGGGCTGCGGGCCTTGCAAATGTAACGGCCATGCAAAATCATCCAGTGATGGGAATGATGTAAGAACCGTTTGGGGATTTTCTTTTCCAAAGCCTTTTCCACCGCCAGCGGGGTTTTGCCCTTGGCCATGCCGGTGCGATTGCCAAGGCGGAAAATATGGGTATCGACCGCAATGGTCGGTTCGCCAAAGGCAATATTGCGCACCACATTGGCGGTTTTACGGCCGACACCGGGCAGTTCTTCCAGCGCGTCCTGATCATTGGGAACAATGCCGCCATGTTTTTCGACCAGAATTTTCGCCGCCGCCATAATGTTTTTGGCCTTGCCGCGATAAAGGCCAATGGTGCGCACATGGCTGATCAGGGCTTCTTCGCCAAGGGCGAGCATGTCTTGCGGGGTTGCCACAATTTCAAACAGCTTTTTAGTGGCCTTGTTCACCCCCACATCGGTGGCCTGTGCCGATAAGGCGACCGCGACAAGCAAGGTATAAACATTTGTGTAATCCAGCTCGCCTTTCGGTTCGGGGTCGGCATCGGACAGGCGCTGGAAAAATTCTTCGATGGCGGCTTTGCTCATCGGGCGCGAGGTTGGAAGGGGCATGGCTCTCTGCTTTTTATGGCGCTTTGGTAATGGCAGGATAACGGAGCAATAACGGACCGTCCGGTTTTTGATTGTTGCTATTTATATGTCGCGGGAGCGGGAAGGTCGAATTTTGTTTGTGATCAGGCTGGAGTGATTCCAGATTTTCCGACATCATAAGGTGTTGCCAATGGCAATCGCGTTGACCCTGAAGATGGCCAAACCGGAACAAGCACCCTGAATTTTCACCCTTGCGGGGCGAATTGCGGGGGCAATGCCGGGTCTGGCGCAGGATGTGATACAACATGGCGAACATACCGCGTACCGAAAAACCGGTTTTTAAAACCGACCTTCACCCGCAACGATCGTTAACGCGGCGCGGGGCACGCAGGCTTGTTTTGTGTGTGGGCGGGGTGACCACATCGCTGGGGGTGTTGTTCTGGTCGATGGGGGCGTGGCCCATTGCCGGGTTTATGGGAATTGACGTTGCGCTTTTGTCTTTTGCGTTCCATTTAAACTTTCAGTCCGCCCGGCGCGGCGAGATGATTGAACTGCGGCGCAGTGTTTTGCGGCTGACCCGCATATCGGCACGCGGGGTGCGCGAGGAATTTGATTTTCAGACCTACTGGGTGCAGGTGGTGATGACGCCACAAGATGCGACGCGCAGTATTCTGGTTTTGCGCAGCCATGGCCGCGATATGGAAATTGCGCCGTTTTTGGGCGAGGATGCCAAGCAGGAACTGGCAAATACCCTGCGCGAGAAGCTTTTAATTTGTCGGGGCGGGATGGCTGTTTGATGATTGTGTGAAAAAACACCTGTGGCCAAACCGACAGAAAAATCGCATAAATCGGGCTGAAATGGCTGGAAATGCTGTTGTTGAGCCAGACTTTGGGACCAGTTATGGCCAGACTGCGGCAGTTTGCGGCGAAAAAACCGTAAAGAATCCCCATTTTCACGGCTTGCGACTTTGTTTTGACTTTCATATATAGGTGCGCGGGGTGATTGCCCCGTGGACAAAACGCTATTACAACCATTGGTCCCAGGAGGTCCTGCGCGGCGCTTCAAGGCGAAGGCTGCGGGACGGGCCGGCCGCTAAAAGAGGAACGAATTATGGGCAAGATTATCGGTATTGACCTTGGCACCACCAATTCCTGCGTTGCAGTGATGGATGGTAAAGAAGGTCGGGTTATTGAAAACAGCGAAGGCGCACGTACCACGCCGTCGATGGTGGCTTTCACCAATGATGGCGAGCGCCTTGTGGGTCAGCCGGCAAAACGCCAGGCTGTGACCAACCCGGAAAACACCCTGTTTGCGATCAAGCGCCTGATTGGCCGTCGCATGGGTGATGCGGAAGTCGAAAAAGATAAAGACCTGGTACCGTACAAAATTGTCGGCGGTGAAAACGGCGACGCATGGGTCGAAATCAATGGCGAGAAAATGGCGCCAAGCCAGATCTCCGCAATGATCCTGCAGAAGATGAAAGAAACCGCCGAAGCCCACCTGGGCGAGCCGGTAACCGAAGCGGTTATTACCGTTCCGGCATATTTCAACGATTCGCAGCGTCAGGCCACCAAGGATGCCGGTAAAATTGCCGGTCTTGAAGTCAAACGTATCATCAACGAACCGACTGCTGCGGCCCTGGCCTATGGCCTGGACAAAAAAGAAGGCGGCACCGTTGTTGTTTATGACCTTGGCGGCGGCACCTTTGACGTCTCGGTTCTTGAAATCGGCGATGGCGTTTTTGAAGTTAAATCAACCAACGGCGATACGTTCCTTGGTGGTGAAGACTTTGACAAACAGATCATTGATTATCTGGCTGACGAGTTCAAAAAAGAACAGCAGATCGACCTTCGCAAGGACCGTCTGGCCCTGCAGCGCCTGAAAGAAGCCGCTGAAAAAGCCAAGATCGAACTGTCTTCCTCGATGCAGACCGAAGTCAACCTGCCGTTCATTACCGCAGACCAGGCTGGTCCGAAGCATTTGAACGTCAAACTTACCCGTGCCAAACTTGAAGCACTGGTTGGCGATCTGATCGACCGCACCATGACGCCTTGCAAGGCGGCGCTCAAGGATGCCGGTATTACGGCAGGCGAAATTGATGACGTGATCCTGGTGGGCGGCATGACCCGTATGCCCAAGGTTCAGGAACGCGTTAAGGAATTTTTCGGTCGCGAACCGCACAAGGGCGTGAACCCTGATGAAGTTGTGGCACTGGGTGCTGCTATTCAGGGTGGTGTCTTGCAGGGTGACGTTAAAGACGTTCTGCTGCTTGACGTAACCCCGCTGTCGCTGGGTATTGAAACCCTTGGTGGTGTGTTTACCCGTTTGATCGACCGTAACACCACGATCCCGACCCGCAAGTCGCAGACTTTCTCGACGGCGGAAGACAACCAGACGGCTGTGACCATTCGTGTGTTCCAGGGTGAACGCGAAATGGCCGCCGACAACAAGATGCTGGGTCAGTTTGACCTGGTTGGTTTGCCGACTGCACCGCGTGGGGTGCCGCAGATCGAAGTCACCTTTGACATTGATGCCAACGGCATCGTCAATGTGTCGGCCAAGGACAAGGCAACCAACAAGGAACAGCAGATTCGCATTCAGGCATCTGGTGGTTTGTCGGACGACGAAATCGAAAAAATGGTCAAGGATGCCGAATCCAATGCCGATAGCGACAAGCAGCGCAAAGCGCTGGTTGAAGCCCGCAACCAGGCAGAAGCCCTTGTTCATTCGACCGAGAAGAACATTGCTGAACATGGTGACAAGGTTGACGCCAACACCAAATCAATGATCGAGGATGCCTTGGCTTCGTTGAAGGAAGCCAAGGAAGGTGAAGACCCCGAGGTGATCACCACCAAGATCAATGAACTTCAGCAGGCCGCCATGAAACTTGGTGAAGCCATGTATCAGGCCCAGCAGGCAGAAGATGGCGATGCGCCAGCATCTGATTCTGCTGACAAGGCTGACGATGGCGTTGTGGATGCCGACTTTGAAGAAGTCGACGACACCAAAAAAGACAAGTAAGACGACCGGTGCGGTCGTCTAGGCACGCCGCCCTGTAACTCGTGACGGGCCGTTCAGCACAAATGTTAAATGTGTGGACGGCCCGCCCGTATTTCCGGAGTAACGGATGGCGAAACAGGATTATTATGCGCTTTTGGGCGTGAGCAAGGATGCCAGCGCAGCCGAGCTCAAAGCTGCCTATCGTAAAATGGCAGTCAAATACCACCCGGATAAAAATCCGGACGATTCGGTTGCCGAAGCAAAGTTTAAAGAAGTTAGCGAAGCCTACGAGGTTCTTAAAGACGCCGAGAAACGTGCAGCCTATGACCGGTTCGGCCATGCGGCCTTTGAACAGGGCGGCGGCGGCGGCGGTGGCCCGTTTGGCGGTGGTGGTTTCGGCGGCGGCGGGTTTGCCGACGTGTTCGACGAAATTTTCGGTGCCATGGGCGGCGGTGGCCGCCGGGGTGCGTCGCCCAATCGCGGGGCCGATCTGCGCTATAACATGGCGATTTCGCTCGAAGATGCCTTTAATGGCAAAAAGTCGGAAATCACCATTCCCGGCTCGGTTCAGTGCGACGCCTGCGATGGCAGCGGCGCGGAATCGGGGTCTCAACCGGTAACCTGCCCGACCTGTAATGGTCACGGCAAGGTACGGTCCCAGCAGGGCTTCTTTACGGTCGAACGCACCTGTCCGTCCTGTCATGGCCAGGGCAAGATCGTTAAAAACCCGTGCAAGGTTTGCCACGGGGCGGGTCGTGTTGAAAAACAGAAAAACCTGCAAGTAACGATTCCTGCCGGGGTTGAAGACGGCACGCGCATTCGTTTGGCTGGTGAAGGTGAAGCCGGCGCCCATAACGCGCCGTCGGGCGATCTGTATATCTTTTTGGATATTCAGCCGCATCGCTTTTTCCAGCGCGAAGGGGCCAATCTGCTATGCCGGATTCCGATCCCCATGACCAAAGCGGCCCTAGGCGGAACGATTGAAGTTCCGACCATCGAAGGCACGCGCACGCGCATTAACATCCCGGCGGGCACCCAGTCTGGCCAGCAGTTGCGTTTGCGCAACAAGGGGATGACGGTGCTGCGCTCGCAAGCGCGCGGCGACATGTTTGTCGAGGTCAGCGTCGAAACGCCGGTTCATTTGTCGGAACGGCAAAAAGAGCTTCTGAGCGAATTTGACGACATTTCGCGCAAAGATGGCAGCCACCCTGAATCCGAAGGGTTCTTTTCCAAGATGAAAGAAATCTGGAAAGACCTGACGGATTGAGTTCCGTGGCCTGACGGGCTTGCGGATGCCATTGGCATCACGTTAAGAGCATAAACCCCCGCATGATTTTTGAACTGACCCCCGAAAGTTGGACACCAACCTTCGGGGGTTTTTCGTTGGTTGTTTTACATAGTCCGGCAGACGTCAGGTGACGGGCATGTAGAACTTTACAGTGACGGGCGGGGGATCAAAATTTCCCCGCTGTCATAGAAATATCGGTGCCGGAATGCGCGGATTATCTTGTTTTGATTGTATATTCATTGCCGCGCCCCGAATCGAATGGCAGCGGAAGCGAGAGATAACCGTTTTGCGGATTACGGACATAATCAATATAGCCCGAGGCTTCTTTTAGCGCATTTTCACCGATGATTACGGCACCTGGTTTCAGGTGAGGTTCGAGCAGTTTGAGAATGGGCAGATACAAAGTGAAGGCCCCGTCGAGCATCACCATGTCGATGTCGCCGCCAACGCCGGGTTTGAGGGTTTCACGGGCATCACCGACCCGAAACTCGACCAGATCGGCCAACCCGGCGGCGGCGACGTTTGCCTTTGCCCGCTTGGCTTTGCCAGGTTCGAACTCGGTTCCGATCAGGCTGCCGCCGCCCATGTCATGCAGTGCTGCGGCCATATAGATCGCGGAAATTCCCATTGATGAACCGAACTCTACAATACGCTTGGCCTTGCAGCTTCGTGCGCACATATAGAGAAACTGCCCAAATTCGGCAGAAACATTGAGGAAGTTTCCAGCAAAACCGTGATAAAGCCCTTCCAAATCCCGGTTTTCGGCATCAATGAATTGGGCGATTATTTGGTCATGGCTGGTGGCCTTGTCCTCATAGGATCGCGCTAACTGTTGGTCGGCGGCGTCTGCTTCGTTATGCAGGCGTTTGAGAATTTCGGCGACGGTGCCGCTGCTAAGTGAACTCATATTCTGGCTCTTTCAAAAGGGGTTTTTCCGATAACCGATTGAAGCCGGGTCGATCGGTGTCAGGGCCAAAATACGTTTTCCATGATGTGACTACATTAGGAAAAAGTGACAAAATATTGCTATTTATGGTCAATGGGTTTTCAGGAGCCATGTGCGCATGGCATCTGGTTCATATAGCGGCACGGCGGTCCGCCAGATATCGTGCCGGGGGTTTGCCCAATGCCTTGCGGAACATGGTAACAAAGGCGCTTGCACCCTCATAGCCAAGGTCAAGTGCTACGTTCTGGACCGATGCCCCCTGGTCAAGGCGCTGCAATGCCGTGAGGATGTGGAGTTGCTGGCGCCAGCGGCCAAAGCTCATACCTGTTTCGCGTTGCAGGGTACGGGTCAAGGTGCGCGGAGCAATGGCCAAACGCTGCGCCCAATCGTTGATTGTTGCGCGGTCGGATGGATTGGCCATCATTGCACTGGCGAGTTTGCGCAGCTTGGCATTGACCGGCATCGGGAAGTTCAGCTTTTCAACCGGTGCCAACGAGAGCTGGTCAAGTAACACTGTGGCCAGACGCCCGTCGGTGCCGTCTATATCGTACATCACGGGCATGCGGGTGGCGTGCATGATCAAATGCTCCAGCAAGGGCGAGATCGACAGGGTGCAGCAATGGTGAGGCAATACCGTTGCGGTATCGGGCTCCACAAACAGGCAATAGACCTCGACATTTCCGGCGAAGGAAACGCTGTGCGTCATGCTACCGGGAATCCACACCGCACAGCGTGGTGGTACAATCCAGACACTTTGGTCTGCCTCGCACTTAACGACGCCCCGCAGGGTCAGAACAAGCTGGGCTTTGCGGTGTGCATGAATGGCCAGCTCCATTCCCTTGGTAACCATTTCGCCGCCAATGGCGACAACAGCGCGAGGTACTTCCTCGGGCGAGAAATCAGCGCCATCCGTGCCGTCAGCATCATCATAAGCGTCCGGGGCGTTTTCATTTTGACGATAATACGGCATGGCGGTGGCTATTGATCCGAATGTGAATGACTGGATAGGGCAATATTAGTCGATAATTGTGACTTTAAACATAAAAGCCCCCGAAGGTTGATGTCCAACTTTCGGGGGCAGTTCATTTTCGGGGCCGTTGCAATTTTTGGTGCGGGCGTTTCATTCGCCTTGTGGGGGTCGTTTTTACGCATCATCCCAGAACATAAGCGAGTGGTGGGCGGCGGCACCGGCACGACCGCCATTGCCCACAGCCAGCGCCACCGCCCCCGCACCCAGCATGTTGTCGCCGCAGGCAAACACGCCGGGAATGGATGTTTCCATCATGGCGTCGGTTTGGATAAAGGCGCCAAGAGGCCCGTCGGCAAATGTGCAACCAAGCTGCTGTGCGAGCGGGCTTGTGACATCGGTGCGGGTTTGAATTAACAGACCGGCCAGGTGGATTTGGCGGCCATCTTCAAGGATCATTGTGGCCTTATCGCCGGTAATTTTGCGAACGGGTGTGCGTTCCAGCGTGACATGGCGGCGTGCGAGTTGGGACAGTTGGGTTTCATCGGGATCAAACGCGTTATTGAGAAAAAGGGTGGTCGGGCCCCAGTCGGGCAGCATCAAGGCCTGATGCATGGCCAGTGCCGAGCTTGCCAGAACGCCCATTGCTTGCTGGTTTAGCTCGTAGCCGTGGCAATAGGGACAATGAAAAACCGACCCGCCCCAGCGTTCGGCGATACCGGGAATATCGGGCAGGGTGTCGGTAACGCCGGTGGCCAGGATCAGGGCACGGGCCGATAATTTAAGGCCATCTTGCGTTTCAACTTCAAGCAGGCGACCGCTGCGCCGGGCGGTAATGGCAAGGTCGTTTTTCCAGCTGAGCGTAGGGTATTTCATAAGCTGGGCACGGGCATCGGCGAGGATGTCGTTGGGCGCGCGGCCATCCTGCCCCAGAAAACCGTAGGAGGCCTTGGCAAAGCGGTTGCGGGGCAAACCGCCATCAAGCACCAGAACATTTTTGCGGGCGCGAACCAGTTGCAAACTGGCAGACATACCGGAAAAACTGCCGCCAATGACAATGACATCGTAATCATAGACACCGTAATCGTATTCCATGACGCGTCCTTTCAAGGGTGAATTTGCGGATCAAAATAACCGCGATATTTTATGTAACTTATGAAGTTTCATAACCGGGGTAAAAGGAACTCGTCAAGAAAATTTGTAACTTTGTTTGTTACGTGTGATGAAATTTGCTAGAAAGCGCCAACAACCAGCCAGGAGAGTGACCCCGATGCGACAGGACCATCGTCTTTCGCGGATGTTGCATGTGCTGATCCATCTGGATCGCCATCGCAAACACGCAACGTCCGACGAAATTGCCGCCATGTTGCGCACCAACCCGGTTGTTGTGCGCCGGACATTGGGGGGATTGCGCAAGGCGGGACTGGTGACGTCGGAAAAGGGGCATGGCGGCGGCTGGCGGCTGGCGCGGGGATTGGCCGATATCAGCCTGCGCGACATTTATGCCGCCTTGGGCGAACCGCCATTATTTGCCATTGGCAATGCGCAGGATGACCCCGATTGTCTGGTGGAAAAAGCAGTCAACAGCGCGATTGACGACACACTGGGTGAGGCACAGGCCCTGATGCTGGACCGGTTTGCAACCGTTACCCTGGCCGATATTGCCGCCGACTTTGACCGGCGACTATTGGATTACCCCGCCGAAGCGCAGCGCTTTGGGCATGTCCATATCGAGGAATAAACCAGATTATCAGAGGCGGGATTTTATAATTCGCGGGCAGCAGGTGACACAGGCCAGGCGCGGACAAAATCGATAAAGGCGCGCAAGGGGGAGGGCACCAGCCGCCGCCCCGGATAATAAAGTTTGGGACCGGGAAAGGATGGCCACCAGTCTTGCAGGATCGGAACCAGTGATCCGTCGTTAAAATAAGGCTGAAGCCAGCCTTCAAACAGATACATAATGCCGATGCCGGCTTTGGCGACATCAACGGCCAGATCGGTTCCGCCACCGGGCCGCATGATGAAGGGGCCGTTTACGGCGACCTCAACCGTTTCGCCGTCTTTTTCAAATTCCCACGGAAACATTGCGCCACTGGCAAAGCGACCGCGAATACAAGCATGGTTTAAAAGGTCTTTTGGATGTTGCGGGGTTGGGTGTTGCGCAAGATAGGACGGTGCCGCGGCGGCGGCAAAACGCTGTTTGCGAGGGCCAATCGGAAGGGCGATCATGTCTTGTTCCAGCCGTTCGTCATAGCGAATGCCGGCATCGCAACCCGCTGCCATCAAGTCGACAAAACTTTCCTCGGTAATGACTTCAAGCAGGATATCAGGATAACGGGCGAGAAAGGCCGGGATGATTTCGCGCAATGCCAGCCGCGCAGCACTGACCGGTATATTCAGGCGTAATGTTCCTGCCGGGCGGTCGCGATAGCCATTCACCACATCAAGCGCATTTTCAACTTCGCCAAGGGCAGGTGCCAGCCGCTCAAGCAAGCTTGAACCTGCCTCGGTCAGTGAAACGTTGCGGGTGGTCCGGTTAAACAACCGCACCCCAAGGCGGGTTTCAAGGCGGCGAATGGCATCGCTAAGCGCAGATGCACTGCCGCCGCTAAGCCGCGCACCTTCGCGAAAGCCATTGGCACGGGCAACCGTGATAAAAGCATTCAATTCGCCGAGATCGATATTCATTGTTCAGATATCCGTACAAGTTGTTCTGATTGTGCCTGATTGTCGATCAGCATGGCAAGGACTAGCTTTGGGGGAGCCACAAAGGAGGTTTCACATGTCTATTATTGAACAGTCGGGCACATTCGAAATTGCCGGCCATAGCGTAAAACGGATGGGATATGGGGCCATGCAACTGGCAGGCGCTGGTGTTTTTGGCCCGCCGCGCGACCCGGAGGGGGCAGTTAATGTGCTGCGCGCCGCCCGTGAGGCCGGGATCAACCATATTGATACCAGCGATTTTTACGGCCCCCATGTGACCAACCAGCTGATTAAAAAGGCGTTGCATCCTTATGCTGATGATTTGCTGATTGTGACCAAGATCAGCGCGCGGCGCGATGAAAAGGGCGGCTGGATACCGGCATTGTCAGCCGATGAGCTGACCGCTGCGGTGCATGATAATTTGCGCAATTTGGGCCTTGAGGCGCTTGATGTGGTTAATTTCCGCAGCATGCACGGTTTGCACGGCCCGGCAGAGGGCTCCATCGCTGAACCGTTTTCGGTGTTGGCGGATTTGAAAAAGCAGGGGCTGATCCGGCATTTGGGCCTTAGCAACGTGACGCCAACGCAAATTCGCGAAGGGCAGGCAATTACCGATATTGCCTGTGTGCAAAACCAGTATAATCTGGCGCACCGCCATGATGATGCGTTGATTGATGATCTGGCAAAGCAGAATATCGCCTATGTGCCGTTCTTCCCGCTGGGCGGGTTTTCGCCGCTGCAATCGCAGATTTTATCCGATATTGCCGCCCGCCTGAACCTGACGCCGATGCAGGTTGCCCTTGCCTGGTTGTTACAGCGTGCGCCGAATATTTTGCTTATTCCCGGCACGTCTTCGTTGGCACATTTGCATGAAAATATTGCAGCGTCGGCTGTTACCCTGACCACGGAAGTTGTGGCCGAACTTGACGGTGTCTGGCTGGCTGCGAAGGAAGCATCAGGAGAGGAGCATTCTTAAACGATCAAACCGGTCGCGGTTTTAAAAACACGGTCCGTTGGACAGAAACGGGGTAGTGCCATACGCGCCACCCTTTTTGCAGGGATGGTCGTTTCTGCGCGGTTCCTGTCATTTCATCGTGTCATGTGATGTGCTAAAGCAAACATCATATTGGATGGAATTTGCCTTTGGGAGGCCAGAATGAAGATCGGGATTGTCGGATGTGCCGGACGTATGGGACGGATGCTGGTTGTGGAAACGGCCAAAACCAAAGGCTGTGACATTGGCGGTGGCACGGATGTGCCGGGTGGTTCGTTTGTTGGCAAGGACATTGCCCTGATTGCCGGGTTGGAAGAATGCGGCATTGCCATTGGCGATGATCCCAAAGCCCTGTTTGGCGAGGTTGATGCGGTGATTGATTTCACCACCCCGACCGCCACGATGAAACATGCGGCATTGGCCGCCGAAACCGGAACGGTTCTGGTGATTGGCACCACCGGCCTGTCGGCGGATCAAAAAGCGGAATTAAAACAGGCGGCGCAAAAAACCGCGATTGTTTTTGCCCCGAATATGAGTGTCGGCGTTAATCTGGCCTTTGCCCTGGTCGAAAAGGTTGCTGCGATCCTTGATAAGGAAACCGCCGATATTGAAATTGTGGAAATGCACCACAAACACAAGGTTGATGCGCCATCGGGCACGGCATTAGGGCTGGGTGAAGCCGCCGCCAGGGGCCGCGGTGTGGCATTGGATGATGTGGCCGTACGGTCGCGCGACGGGCATACCGGCGCACGCGAAGATGGTGCCATTGGCTTTGCCACCCTGCGCGGCGGCGATGTGGTGGGCGAGCATACTGTTATTTTTGCCTGCGACGGCGAACGTATTGAAATTACCCACAAGGCATCGTCACGCGAAGTGTTTGCCAAAGGTGCTGTGCGGGCCGCCAAATGGGCGTTTGGCAAGGATGCCGGGCTGTATTCGATGCAGGATATTCTGGGGCTGTAAACAGGCCGGATAATCACCGGCGATAGCTGCTGATAAGTGTTTAACATTCGGGGCTGCAGGCGTTGCCGCCCCGTTTTTTGTCAGTCGGCCAAGACAAAGCCCCAGCGAAGGATTATTTCGCTGGGGCTTTATTGTTGTTTTGCACCGGTTACCGAATTTTTTGATTAGTGGGCGTCGGCCCAGCTATTGCCAATGCCGGCATCGGCGATCAACGGCACGGTCAGGTGGGCGGCATTTTCCATCACATCGCGAATGACTTTTACCGCCCGTTCGGCTTCGTCATCCGGCGCTTCAAAAATCAATTCATCGTGGACCTGCAATAACATGCGGGTTTTAAGCCCGGCGTCGGTCAGGGCATCGGGAACCGCGATCATGGCGCGTTTGATGATGTCGGCCGCACCGCCCTGAATCGGGGCGTTAATTGCGGCCCGTTCGCCAAAGCTGCGCCGCATGCCGTTTTTATCATTGATGCCATTGATGTAAATTTTCCGACCAAACAGGGTGCGGACCATGCCGTGGGTTTTGGCAAAATCCTTGGCCCGTTCCATATAATCGCGAATGCCGGGGTAAATCTCGAAATAGGCTTCGATAAAGGCTTTGGCTTCTTTTTGGGGAATGCCCAGCTGGTTTGCCAGACCAAAGGCCGAAATGCCGTAAATGATGCCAAAGTTAATCGCCTTGGCCTTGCGCCGCACCATCGGGTCCATGCCTTCAATCGGCACACCAAACACCTTGGATGCGGTCGAGGCGTGAATATCCTCGCCGTTTTTAAAGGCGGTGCGCAGGGCATCGATTTCGGCAACATGGGCCAACAGGCGCAGCTCGATTTGCGAATAGTCGGCCGATATCAGCTTGCAGCCCTTATCGGCGATAAAGGCTGTGCGAATTTTACGGCCTTCCTCGCTTCTGATCGGGATGTTTTGCAAATTCGGCTCGTTCGACGACAAACGACCGGTATTAACATTGGTTTGGCCATAACTGGTGTGAACCCGCCCGGTTTTCGGGTTGATATGGGTCGCCAGTGCGTCGGTATACGTGCTTTTGAGTTTGGAAAGCTGGCGCCAGTCCAAAATGCGGGCAGGCAGGTCGTGGCCCTGTGCGGCCAGCCCTTCCAGCACATCGGCCCCGGTTTGCCAGGCACCGGTTTTGGTTTTTTTGCCGCCGGTCAGGCTCATTTTTTCAAACAGGATTTCGCCCAACTGCTTGGGGCTGCCCAGATTGAAAGGTTCGCCCGCCATTTCGTGAATGGTTTTTTCCAAAACGGCCATGCGGGTGGCGAAGTCGGACGACAGATTACGTAAAATATCAGCATCAATCTTTACGCCAATGCCTTCCATTTTCGCCAGCACCGGCACCAACGGCCGGTCCAGTGTTTCGTAAACGCTGGCCATATGTTCCTGCGCGATGCGGGGCTTTAGAATCCGGTGCAAACGCAGGGTAATATCGGCATCCTCGGCGGCGTAATCCAGCGCCTTGTCGAGTGGTACCTGATCGAACGTGATCTGTTTTTTGCCAGAACCGGCGACATCGGCAAATTTGATGGTTTTATAACCCAGATGCAAATCGGCCAATTCGTCCATGCCATGGCCGTGGCTGGTACCATCAAGCACATAAGACAGCACCATGGTGTCATCAATCGGCGCGACATCGATGCCATAGCGGGCAAAAATGATTTTGTCGTATTTGATGTTCTGGCCGACTTTTAAAATACCGCGATCTTCAAGCAGCGGTTTCAAAAGCTCGATCGCGCGCTTAAGCGGGATTTGTTTGGGAATGTCTTTGGCCGGGGCGGCTTCTTTTGGCTCGCTGTCAAAGTCAAAGCCGCCTTGTGCGGCACCGGTTGCAACCGGCGCGACGTCATCATCACCAAGGCCATGACCCAGCGGGATATAGCAGGCCTCGCCCGGTTTAATGGAAATGGAGATACCAACCAGTTTGGCCTGATGGGCATTAAGCGAGGTGGTTTCGGTATCAACCGCCAGCGTGCCTTCATAATCGGCCTGCGCGATCCAGTGTTTCAGCCGTTCTTCGTCCTGCACCAGTTCGTATTGGGCCTTGGTCACACTGACATCATTGACACCGGTGCCAGCCTCGGTCAGGCCATTGGCATCAACCGTGCCGCTGTATTTGGCCTTAACCTTGGCGGCCAGCGATTTGAAGCCATGGGTGGCGATAAAGGCCAGCAACACATCGGGGTCGGGTTCAAGCAGGTCAAAATCATCGACCGGGTGGGTGACCGGCACATCGGTTTTAAGGGTCACCAGATCGCGCGAAATACGGGCCAGATCGGCATTTTCGATCAGCTTTTCACGGCGTTTGGGCTGTTTGATTTCGCCTGCCCGTTCGAGCAGGCTATCAAGGTCGCCATATTCATCAATCAATTGGGCGGCGGTTTTAACCCCAATGCCGGGCACGCCAGGTACGTTATCCACCGCATCACCGGCCAGCGCCTGAACATCAATCACCTTGTTTGGTGCTACGCCAAATTTTTCCATGACCTCGGCGGCGCGAATGGTGCGGTTTTTCATCGCATCAAACATTTCCACCCGGTCGGTCACCAGCTGCATCAAATCCTTGTCCGATGATACAATAATGACGTGGGCCCCCTGTGCCTCGGCCTGGCGGGCATAGGTGGCGATCAGATCGTCGGCTTCGAACCCTTCAAGCTCGATGGATGGCAGGTTAAAGGCGCGTACCGCATCGCGGATCAGGCCAAATTGCGGGATCAGTTCTTCGGGGGGCGGCGGCCGGTGGGCTTTGTAAGCCGGATAAAAATCGTTGCGGAACGTTTTGCCCTTGGTATCAAAAATAACCGCCATATGATCGGGGCGGGTATCTTCGCGCAGTTTCATCAGCATGGTGCAAAACCCGTAAACAGCATTGACGGGGATGCCGTCCGGGCTGCTCATGGGGGGCAGGGCGTGAAACGCGCGGAAAATAAAGCCGGACCCGTCAACAAGGACGACGCGGCGGAGGGGCTGGGCAGAATCGGTCATACGATGGATGCTCGTTTTTCTCGATGAATTGGGTGGCCCGCAGAATGCCGTATAAGGCGGGCGAAGTCGAGTAGGGTGACACCGAATTGTCCAACACATCGCTTTGTGCTGACAATAACGGGTTAGGCTTGTTATGTTTTGGTGTGTAGCATACGCAACATGCACGGCAGGGATTTGAGCCAAGTGGTCAGGCGTGAGCAAAAACCGGTAAACCGGCGCGGCGAAAAGCCCGTTTATCAACCGTTCGGCAAAGGTGTCGAGGCGGCAGGGTTAACACGCGACCTTCACGACGACATGAAACTGGAAACCCGGCGTAAAAACAGCAAAAAAGCCGCCAAAGCCGAAAAAAAGGACCGCGCCAAGGCCAAACGTGCGCGCGGTGAAAGCTGGTTTTCGCGCGGACCATTAGTGCGGGCTTTTTTAACGCTGCTGCTTTTTGGCGGTGCGCTGCATGGATTATTTGTGGCGTTTGGCATTTACGACCGCAATCAGACCCTGTCAAACGGGGCGCAGTTTTTATTGGTGATCAAGCTTCTGGTCTTTGTGACCCTGATGCATCTGTTTTATCTGATGCTGATGCATTACCGCCCGATCCGCCACAAGGTGCGGGGCTTGTTTTTTATGGCGCTGGCCCCGGTGGCCGCTGTGTGCATTTTCATGATTTATGGCGGTGCTGGCATGTTTGGCAGTTTTTTGCCGATCCTGCAATTTCTGACTCTGACCATCGGGGTGGGCGGATTTATTTTATATGTTGTTGCCTATACCTGGCTGTCGGGAAAGTCGGTGCGCCGGGGATATCATATCACCCCGAACGGAGATTGGCCGGGCCGGGGCGGGGCCGATGGCTCGGGCGTGTCGGGGGGAAGATCCGGGGGTATGTCGGGGGGCAAGTCCGCAGACCGGGCGTCGCGGCGGGGCGGCAAAGCCGTTGCGTCGGCGGCCGCAAAATCAGGCAGCGATGATGCGAACCGGCCGGGCTGCACAAACCGAAGGATGGCTTCTTATCCGCCCGTAAACGGCCCGCGCAAAGGCATTGAAATCCCCGAAATATAGTACATTCGTACTGGTTGGTATGATTTAGAGTATTGTTTTACAGTGATATTTCTATAAACCTGCGCAGAATTAAAAATTGTGCCCGGCCTGGTATGTATTGCGCGAGATCGGGGTGATTAAAACGGATCTGGCGGCCTTCAGGCAGGGGGGGGCTGGTGGCGGCCCGTGTTTGTCATGGCGAACACAGCGTAATAGTCGTGCCTGACCAAGCCTATTCCGAGCTATTCTCAGAAAGGATTGGGATTATCATTTACGGATTATAAATTATGAATGGTCGGCCAGAACATGCCCGGCCAGATACAGCGAGCCCAATATCAACACACGTTTGATGTTGGGGAATTTGTTTCGCAATACCAACAAACCCGTTTGAACGCCATCGGTTGCGACCGCCGGAATACCCAGTTCCTTGGCCACGCTGACGATGTCGGCGGCATTGTGGGACTGGTGTTCGTCGCCGGGAATGACAACGCCTGCCAACCCGTCAACCAGGGCGGCGAAGGGCTTTAAAAAGGCCCCGACATCGCGGTTGCTGAGCATGCCCATAATGACCACGGTTTGCCCGTCGACCGGGTTGCGCGCCAGCCAGTCGGCAATTACGGCGGCGGCGGCAATGTTGTGGCCGCCATCGACAACCAGTTCGGCACCTTCGGGCAAAATGCGAAACATCGGGCCTTTGCGCAGGCGATGAAGCCGGGCGGGCCAAACGGCATTTTTCAGACCACGGGATATTGTTTCAAAATCGATGTTATCAGCGCCCGCCGGGGCAATACCGGCACTGCGTGCGGCAACAGCGGCGACCATGGCGTTGATATATTGATGCCGCCCGGGCAGGGCCGGGGCGGGTAAATGCACAGCTTCGCCGTCAATATGGATGTCAAAGCCATCGTCATTTTCGGCGGTGATGGCAAAATTGGTAATTAACGGCGTGCCAACCTTGCCCGCATGGCGGGTGAGCACATCAAATGCCGGTAAAACCTGCGGCGCAATCACACAAGGCGCACCGGGTTTCATGATCCCGGCCTTTTGGAAGGCGATTTTTTCGACCGTGTCGCCCAGAAATGCCTGATGATCGATCGAGACCGGGGTAATCACGCACAGGGTGGGATTAGGCAAAATATTGGTGGCATCAAAGCGGCCACCAAGCCCGGTTTCCAGCAACAACACATCGGCTTCAACCCGGGAATAGGCCAAAAAGGCCGCCGCCTGGGTGATTTCGAAATAGGTGATCTGCGCACCGGCATTGATGGTTTCGACTTCTTCAAGCAGATCGCACAGATTTTTTTCAGAAATCTGTTTGCCTGCCAGCACGATGCGTTCGTGAAAGGTCACAAGATGCGGCGAGGTCGAGGTATGAACCCGCAGACCTGCCGCCTCGTAGATAGCGCGCAGATAGGCAAGGGTCGAGCCCTTGCCATTGGTACCTGCAATGTGAATAACCGGCGGAAGTTTCAGGTGCGGATCGCCGAGCTTTTGCAACAGGGTTGCAATTCGCCCCAGGGATAAATCAATTATCTTGGGGTGAAGCAGGCCTAACCGGTGAAGAATGGCACTGCTTCGCGATGTGGACACCTGCATGGTCAGTCAGCTTTTTCCGCAGTTGCATCTTTGTTTTTGCTATCGGCCTTTTTACCATCCTTGATCGGCACCACCGATGCCCCGGGTTTGGGACGACGGATCATGTCGATCAGGCGGCCAAAGGTCGCGTTCAGTTCGCTGCGCGGTGTCACCATATCGACCATGCCATGTTCCAGCAAATATTCGGCTGTCTGGAAGTTTTCCGGCAGTTTTTCGCGAATGGTGTTTTCGATCACGCGGCGGCCGGCAAAGCCGATTTGCGCGCCCGGCTCGGCAATTTGTATATCGCCCAGCATGGCAAAGGATGCCGAAACACCGCCCGTGGTCGGGTCGGTCAGCAATACGAAATAGGGCAGGCCCTTTTCCTTGACCTTTTCAATCGCGGCCGTGGTCCGCGCCATTTGCATCAGCGACAAAATACCTTCCTGCATGCGCGCCCCGCCCGATGCCGGAACGATAATCAACGCAGCATCTTGCACAATCGCCAGTTCGGCGGCAGAAACAATGCCTTCACCAACCGCTGTTCCCATTGACCCGCCCATAAAGGAAAAGTCAAAAACAGCGATTACGGTGGCATGGCCGCCGACGGTGCCATGGGCAACCGCCAGGGCGTCTTTGAATTCTGCTTTGGCCTGAGCCGTTTTCAAACGATCAATGTATTTTTTCTGATCGCGAAAACGCAGCGGATCCACCGGCACCGAGGGCAACTCGATGGTTTGGTATTTGCCACTGTCAAACATCAGTTCGAGGCGATCACGGGCGGAAATCCGCATGTGATGGCCGCAATGCTGGCAGACATGGTTGTTCTTGGCCAGGTCGCGATGAAAAATCATCTGTTCGCAGGACGGGCATTTGTGCCAGAGATGTTCCGGCACTTCGCTGCGGCGAACCAGTTTCTGAATTTTGGGTCGGACGAATTCAGTCAGCCACGACATATCGGATATTGATCCTCGGTTTTGCCTAAATCGGTCTTGCTGGTGTGGGCAACATTATTTGCGGGCGTTGCGCACACCATCGGCCAGTTCACGTACCAGACCAGAGACCACAAGGGCGGTGTTATCGGTGGCCTTGCCGTTTTCGTCAAGGCTTTCGGCTATTTTTGATACAATTGCCGACCCGACGACGGCCGCATCGGCCACGCGGGCGACCTCGGCAGCCTGGGACGGCGTTTTAATGCCAAAACCAACGGCAATTGGCAAATCGGTGTGGCGGCGCAGGCGCGCCATGGCCTCGATGATTTGCGCGTTGGTGGCCGATCCGGCCCCGGTCACACCGGCAACCGATACATAATAAACAAAGCCGCTGGTGTTTTGCACCAGTTTGGACAGCCGTTTATCATCCGATGTTGGCGTGGTCAGGCGGATAAAGCTCAGGCCTTTTTCCACGGTGGGAACGCAAAGTTCGTTATCTTCTTCGGGCGGCAGGTCAACCACGATCAGGCCATCAACCCCGGCATTGCGCGCATCTTCAAGAAATTCGTTCACGCCGTAAATGTAGATCGGGTTGTAATACCCCATAAGAATAATGGGTGTTTCATGGTCGTGATCGCGAAAACAGCGCACCAGCGACAGGGTTTTGCGCATATGCATGCCTGCGGCCAAGGCCCGGTTCGATGCTTCCTGAATGGCGGGGCCATCGGCCATCGGATCGGTAAAAGGCATGCCCAGTTCGATCACATCCGCACCGGCTGCGGGCAGGGATTTTAAAATTTCAAACGAGGTTTCCGGGTCCGGGTCGCCAGCGGTGATAAAGGTAACCAGCCCGGCGCGATCTTCTGCGCGCAGTTTTTCGAACCGTTTGGCGATGCGGTCCTTGCCGCCAATGATTGCGTCGCTCACAGTTTGACTCCCAGTGCTTCAGCCACGGTAAAGATATCCTTGTCGCCCCGGCCACTCAGGCACATCAGAACGATCTGGTCTTTGTTCATTTTTGGCGCGGTCTTAATGATCTGCGCGATGGCATGGGCACATTCCAGGGCGGGAATGATGCCTTCCTTTTCTGAACACAGGGTAAAGGCCGACAGGGCTTCTTTATCCGTGATCGACACGTAATTGACCCGGCCGATGTCTTTTAACCATGAATGTTCGGGGCCGATGCCGGGGTAATCCAGCCCGGCGGAAATCGAATCGGCTTCCTTGATCTGGCCGTCATCATCCATCAGCAAATAGGTGCGGTTGCCATGCAGAACGCCGGGGCGTCCGGCGGTCAGGCTGGCGGCGTGGTGGCCGGTATGTACACCGTGCCCTGCGGCCTCAACCCCGGTAATGGCAACGTCCTTGTCATCCAGGAACGGATGGAACAGACCCATCGCGTTTGACCCGCCGCCAACGGCTGCAACCAGTTCGTCGGGCAGGCGGCCTTCGGCTTCAAGGATTTGCGCCTTCGATTCGTTGCCGATCACACACTGAAAATCACGGACCAGTTCGGGGTAAGGATGCGGCCCGGCAACGGTGCCAATGATGTAAAAAGTATCGGTAACGTTGGTCACCCAGTCGCGCAGCGCTTCGTTCATGGCATCTTTAAGCGAACGCGAGCCCGATGTAACGGGTTTAACCTCGGCACCGAGCAAACGCATGCGAAACACGTTGGGCGACTGGCGTTCAATGTCCTTGGCCCCCATGTAAATGGTGCAAGGCAGGCCAAAACGGGCACAGACGGTGGCGGTGGCAACACCATGCTGCCCGGCACCGGTTTCGGCGATGATGCGGGTTTTGCCCATGCGTTTGGCCAGCAGGATTTGACCAATGCAATTGTTGATTTTATGCGCGCCGGTATGGTTGAGGTCTTCGCGCTTGAAATAGATTTTTGCCCCGCCCAGATGCTCGGTCAGGCTTTGGGCGAAATAAAGCGGGTTTGGCCGACCCACATAATATTTCAGGAAATAATCCATTTCCTTGCGAAACTCGGGGTCTTCCCTGGCGTCCTTATAGGCTTGCTCCAGCTCGAGGATCAGCGGCATCAGGGTTTCGGCGACGAAACGTCCGCCAAACTGGCCAAAATGCCCGTCCGGGTCGGGCAGGGAGCGAAAGCTGTTTATCGAGGTTGGAGCAGACGTCATGGATAGTCCCCGTTTATAGGCCGCAGTAACATTACCGCGACGGGTGAGGCGGGCAGATGAACACATTAACCGCAAAGGCAGACCTGAATGTAGTGTCAGGCAGGATCATTGCCAGGGCAGGTGACCTTAGTGGTCGGCATGTGCGAGGGTTTTGTCGAGAATATATTTTTTGGAACAATAGGGGCAAACCACCTCGCCTTTTTCCTCAAGATTGAGATAGACGGTCGGGTGACCCAGATGGCCTTTACCGCCGTCACAGGCAATATTAAGGCTGCCGACTTTAATTTCTTCGGTGATCTTCATATATCTCGTTCCCAGTTCGCGCCGATATTGACCCCGGTTCGACCGGGATGATACCCATAGCGCATATTCAATCAACACTTCCGCATCGGTTTAGCGCAATTGCGCGATGTGGAAAAGAGCGGAGATCATGCATTTATGAATGCAATGCCCGATTATGCGATCGAGGTCGAGGGTCTGACCAAGGTCTATAAAAGTGCGCAAGGCGAAAAGCTGGCACTTGATAACGTTTCACTGAAAATTCCCCGGGGCTCGTTTTTTGCCCTTTTGGGGCCAAACGGGGCCGGAAAGTCTACTTTTATCAACATCCTGGCCGGTCTTGTCACCAAAAGTGGCGGCACGGCAAAAATCTGGGGCCATGACATTGTTGACGAGATGCGTCTGGCGCGTTGTGCGATCGGGATCGTGCCACAGGAACTGAATCTGGACGCATTTTTTAGTCCGCGTCAGGCGATGGAATTGCAGGCGGGCCTGTATGGTGTGCCCAAAGCCGAACGCCGGACCGATGAAATTCTTGATGCGATTGGTTTGCTTGATAAGGCGGATTCGTATGCGCGCTCGCTGTCGGGCGGGATGCGTCGCCGGCTTCTGGTTGGCAAAGCGATGGTGCATAACCCGCCGGTTCTGGTTCTTGACGAGCCGACAGCCGGTGTCGATATCGAGCTGCGTCAGCAATTGTGGGCCTATGTCAAGGAACTGAACAAGGCGGGCGTCACCATTGTTCTGACCACGCATTACCTTGAAGAAGCCGAAGAGCTTTGCGATGAAATCGCCATTATCAACCAGGGCAAAGTGATTGCCCATGAAGGTAAAAACACCCTGTTGCGGCGGATTGACCACAAAGCCCTGATCCTGACGGTGAAAGGCACGATTGGGGCGATTCCCGATGCCCTGAAACCGTGGGGTGCCGAACAAAAGGGCGAAAGCCAGATTGCCCTGCATTATCGCCCCAGCGAAAACAGCATGGCTGATATTTTGCGCGCGATTCAGGCCAGTGGCTTGGAAATAAATGACCTTTCGACCGATGAAGGCGATCTGGAAGATATCTTCCTGATGCTGACCCGCGCCAATAACAAATCGCTGGCCGAAGGAGCCGCCGGACGGGCCGCCTGATATTAACGGATTGGTAAAATGCCAACCGGCCTGAAAAGCGCGAAAATTTTGCGACTTATCCCGGCAAGATCATGTCATCTTGCCGGGATTGTTGTTTTAAGCGGCCTGATTTATCGGTGATTACGGGATTATGAATCGAACGCAGCTAAAAACGTCATTTTTTCCGAACGGTACGATTAATGGTGCCGGAGCCGTTATTGCGGTGATGCTTTTGCTGATGGCGGGCTGTGCGCCGTCGTTACGCCCGGCGGGGGCGCCTATGGCCACGATATCGTTTATGGCCGGGGATCAGGCCATTTCCCGCGATACGCCGCCAACCACCCCGTCGTTTTTTCGCACCATTGATGGCACCTTGCTGGCGATGCAGCGCTGGTTGCCGGTATTGCAGGCCACAACGCCCGGCGCGCTTGCTGGTGCGTCTACGGCTGCCGGTACGGCACAACAACCACCTGACACGCCTGACGCGGTTATTTTGGGCCTGCATGGCTTTGGCGATTATGCCAATGGCTTTGCCGAGGCGGGTGAACAGCTGGCACGGCTTGGCGTTGCGGTTTATGCCTATGACCAGCGCGGATTTGGCCGGTCGCCAACGCGCGGGTTCTGGCCGGGACCCAACAGCCTGGTGCAGGATGCCAGCGATGCCTTGACGATATTGCACAGCCTTTACCCTGGCACGCCTGTTTATTTAACCGGGGTGTCGATGGGGGCGGCGGTGGCGATTATAACCGCGGCAAGCCGCCCGCAATTGCTGGACGGGGTTATTCTGGTGTCGCCCGCGGTGTGGGACCGGGCCGATATGCCGTGGTATCAAACCATGCCGCTGGCGGTTTTATCGCACAGTTTGCCGTGGTTGCCGGTTTCGGGGCGCGGGCTTGAAATTTGGCCGTCCGATAATATTGAAATGCTGCGTCGTCTCAGCCGGGATTCTCATATGTTATCGTCGGTGCGGGTTGATATGGTGGCAGGCGTTGCCGATTTAATGGATATGGCGCGGTTGCGGGCGGGCGATTTGCATGTACCGGTTCTGGTAATGTCAGGACGCAATGACCAGGTTATTCCGCCTGCGGTGATGGCATCTTTCGTCGGTGATCTGCCTGCTATGGCAAACAAGGGCCGACGTGATAAGGGATCGGCAACGATTTGTGTGTATCAGCATGGCTATCATATGTTGCTGCGTGATCTGAACGGGCCAAAGGTGATTGATGATCTGGCGGACTGGGTGTTTACAGGGTACCTTGAAAACGCTGATTGCCATCAAAAAGGATTGCTTTTTGACCGCAAGGCCGTGATCAGGTAACATTTTGAAGCATTTGAAAAATAAGGGCTGACAAGCGAGAGTGCGCGTATGATTGCGCATTTTGTTTTCAGCCCGCTGCGGAAGGATCAGGACCGGTATGCTGCGGACCGTTCGAGCAAAGTTCCTGGGTGTCGCGGGTTTTTTTGTCGTCTGCCTGACCATTGGAACCGGGTTTTCGGTGATCCAGTCTTTGGGTATCAATGGCGACCTTGAGGCGGTTTCGCGTTATGTTACGCCGGTTAAAGATGCGCTTTCCGATGTGCGCGCCCGCCAGCTTGAACAGATTTCCCTGCTCGATCGCTATATGCGGGTGCTTGAAAGTGACGGTGCCGAGGCCTCGTTATTAAGCGGCATTGAAATAGAAATCAGCGCCAAACAAACCCAGATCGGACAGGCTTTTCGCAAGGCATTTACCTCGGCTGCCCTGGGGCGGGCGCAGGCCAGTACGCATTTTGACCAAGGGGTTTTGTTAAACCTTGATGTGCGGATGCGCGAATTTGCCGATATTTCCTCGCAATTTAATATCGGGGTGGAAAAGCTGCTCGATTCGGTGCGTGGGGGCGATATTTTAACCGCCCAGCGCCAGGAAAACATTGTTCGCGGCATTCATCGCAATATTGTTTTGAACCTGCGCAGCGAAATTTTGCGCCTTGAACGTTATGTCGCCGAGACGGTTGAGGCCGTTTCCGAGCGCGAGGATTTTCTGATCCAGGCTGAATTTATCATGATGCTGGTCGCCGGGATTGTCGGGCTTGGTCTGGCCTATTATCTGGGGGTCGGGGTGGCGCGCACGGTTGCCGATACCACCAAGGCGATCAACAGCGTGCAGTCGGGCAAGCTTGATACCAATCTTGATTTTAAAGGACAGGGTGACTTTTCGGCCCTTGCCAATGCCTTTAACCGCATGACGCGGGAATTGCGGGTGCGGTTTCGCATGCGCGAACGGTTTGGCAAATATGTTGATCCCAAGGTGCTAGGCAATTTGCTGGCCCAGGAAACCGCTCTGGAAACCTCGCAAAAGCGGGTGATGACGGTGAGTGTGGTGAATCTGACCGGGTTTGACTGGCTGGCCGAACATACCGAACCCGAACAGCTGGTTGATTTCCTTAACGATTATCTGACCGCGATGACCGAGCCGATTTCGGGCCATAGCGGCATTATCGACAATTTCATTGGTGACCGGGTGATGGGTTTTTGGGGCCCGCCCTTTTGCAATGAAAAAAGCCATGCCTTGCATGCCTGCAAGGCAGCATTGGAGCAAGTGGCCCGTTTTAACGCCCTTAAAACCAAATATGCCGATCTGATTGGCGATCATGGCCTTGATATCCGCATTGGTATTGCCACGGGCGAGGTTGTTGTTGGTTCGATCGGCACCGATAAATCGCGGGCCTATACCGTGGTGGGCGATTGTGTGAACTATGCGCACCGCCTGGAAAAAGCCAACCGGATTTATGGCACACGTATTCTGGCCTCGAATGAAACGGCGGACCTGGCATCGTCTGATGTGGAAATGCGCGACCTTGACCATGTGGTGCTGCTGGGCACCGAGCAGGTGGTGTATTTGTATGAAGTACTGGCCGAAAGCGGGCATTTAAGCGAGGAGCGCCGCGAATGGCGCAAGAATTACGAAACCGCGATGGGGTTTTACCGCGACGGTACGTTTGATCAGGCCTTTCCGCTGTTTGAAAAGGTGCTTGAATTTAACGACGCCGATTTTGCCGCCCAGTTGATGATGAATCGCATGGAACGACTGAGCCGGCGCGAGCAGGACCGCGAATGGAATGGCACCTGGGTGGTGCGTGATCCTTATGAACGGCGCGATGTGGAAAGTTGATCACGAGATGAACGGCTGTGCGCATGACTATACGCGCATGAATATAAATGTGCGCAGGCGTTGTTTTCCGCTGTGATCTCGGAAAGCGTTTATGGCGCAGTGATGCGCCTTGATGATAAAATCAATTATGGGGGAATGAATTGTTCAAAAACCCTTGCCCGCCCGATGCAAAACCTGTATCACCCAAACCGCTTGGTCAGAACAGACAAAGCCACGTGCACCCGTAGCTCAGCTGGATAGAGCGTTGCCCTCCGAAGGCAAAGGCCACTGGTTCGAATCCAGTCGGGTGCACCATTTCCTTCCAGTGAAAATCGAACCGTACTTGTTAGGCCGATTCACGCCAGGTAATTCTTTCGGTGAAAACCCGAAGCTACACTTCCCTTGAACGCGGCATGTTTTATTTCTCTCGGATTGTCCTTGTTGACCTCAAATCCAGGAGGAGTGCATCGCATATCGTCTTGACGCTGCGAGCACGATCTTCCCGAATGGCCCTAAAGTGTACCGTGACGAAGGGCTGATTACTCGGAGGACCTCTGCTAAATATTTAGCAGAATGGCAATGTGATATCTTGGCAATTTATCGATATGATTGTTCTCTTCCGGTGCCACGTAAATTTCGAACCTGCTTGGTGCCGACAGTAGGCAAGTTTATCATTGTGTCGGAAATTATCCTTTAGACGATACGTCTTTAAGTAACTCTTCCCAGCGATCAAGGACTTTTGAAAGGCTGAAGTTTCTTGGCAATTCGTTACCACGAACGACCAATGCTTCTCGCGCTGCATCGTCCATCATTAATCTCTCCAGAGTCTCTGCCAGCGAAGCGACACGATCCGGGCCGGAAACCAGCACACCATTATGCTGTGGTTGGATCAGTGTGTTCACTCCGGCGCAATCGGCAAAGCCAACCGCAGGCAACCCATGGAGTAATGCTTCGATCAACACTAACCCCAGGCTCTCATATAAGGACGGCAAGACAAAGAGTTGCGCCGATGCATATTCTTCCGAAATATGGGGTGTTGCGCCGGGTAGAAATATTCGGTTCGACATTTCCAATTTCTTGACGCACCGTTCGAGCTTTTCGCGCAATTCACCATTGCCAACTATCCGCAAATCCCAATCGGGCAATCGTGGCGCAATGCGGGCAAAGGCTTCTATCAGTGTGATATGATCTTTCTGATCTGCAAGGCGCCCCACCGAGAGTAACGTTTTACGAGTTTTTCCTTGCCCGGTAACGTCGGCGCGCCGGTTAACCTCGATTGTTACCGGATTGGAGATCGCCTCCATTATATTGCGCAAATTTTTCGGGTATTCGCGCCGGACCTGATCCGAAACCACCGTGATTCGTTGTGTAAACCACGGCATAATTGCCAACAATGCTTTTTCTACAGGTCTGGTCGCGTAATGTGCTGGTAAAATATGTTCACTGGCGACGACGGGTATACCTGTGCCCGCCAAGGAAATTCCTAATGGGATGAACGTGCTATGCATGAAAGCGACAACAGCATTGGGCCGTAATCGGGATATCCTGTGGCGATATTGCCACATGCGGGTAATGATGTCGCGCAAAGTAGCTTGCTGGTCAATTTTCCCGATGCCCAGAGTAATCCAGTTCACTTTCGCGTCCAGAGGATAGAAGGATACCTGACCGGGCTGATCAGAGGTCATGACGTGAATGTCATGACCTCTCGCGGCCAAGCCGTTCACAACCTCGACAAAGACGCGTTCTGCCCCGCCACCAGCGCTCGACAATGCCTTGGTTGCAAAAACTAAACGCATCCGTCAACTGCCTGCCGCAATGTCGTTTCCCATTGATCGATGATGAGGCTTGGTGCGAAGCTCGCAGTTGTCTTCCGCCCTTTATCCCCCATCTCCCGGCGCATTTCCTCGTCATTCATTAGCTTGCTCAACGCAACGGCAAGGTTCGTGGATGCGCCATTGCCTGATGCGAGTAAGCCGGTTTCGCCATGTTGGATCAATTCATTTACACCGGCGCAATCGCTAAAGCCGACTGCGGGCAATCCATGAGCCTGTGCTTCGGCCAGAGCATTAGGGAATCCTTCCCATCGTGATGAAAGGCAAAATAAATGGGATTTTGTATAGTAATTGCTGACATCTGATGTTGATCCAGGCAAGAAAATTCGATCCTCTAATTTCTTTTCTTGGACGATGGATTCAAGCTCCGCACGTTGCTCTCCTTCACCTACAATGGTCAAATCCCAATCGGCAAACCGCGAAGCCAGTTCGCTGAACGCCGCAATAAGGGATTGATAATTTTTCTGCCAGCTCAGTCGACCAACGGACAGAAGTTGAAAGCGTCCGCGTGCGTCAGCAACATCTGGCTGGGCAATGAGTTGGGCGGGTGCAACCGGATTGGGAATCGTCACTATCTTGTTGTGAAGATAGTGTGGATAGAGTTTGCGATACCCTTCACACTGGATGGTGACAGTGTGTGCAAATCTGAAGCTGTTAAACGTCAGAAAACGTCGCCTGGCGCCGGCCCTCGTATGATCGAAACGTGTTGGCGCATTTCGTTCGGCGACGATCACAGGGATTCCCGTTCCCGCACTGAATAACCGGAGTGCCTTATAGGGACCGTCCTGAAAAGCAACGATAACTTGTGGTTCTCTGGTCCGCAGGATTGAACGGACGGCCATCATACGCTTTATCAAAACGCTGGGGCCAGCTCGTTGTGTCGGATCTCCGATGTCCATGCAATGCCAATTTACCCGGGCATCTAGCGGGTAAAATGTCTTCGCGCCCTTTTGGTCCCATGTCAGGAAATCAACATCATGGCCACGTTCGACCATTGCATTCATAATTGTAATGATCATTCGTTCAACGCCGCCTGCGACGTTGTTGACTGCCCGCGCGGAAAACAGTAGCCTCATTCAGATCTTCTTTCTCGGATACGCTTTTCGTGCAGCAGTCTTTGCGGGCCTGTTGCCCAAAAATGACGTGATGTCGCGATAGGGTAGCGTGCGAACAAATTGATCAATTCCCAGGTAAAATTCAGATATTTCCGTTTAAAATGCCAGTATCTCAACTTTGGCCAATGCCAAGCGTAATAGTACGAGCCGATTTTATCGAGATAGTCTCGATGTTTTTCGACGATTCTTTGTTCTGAGGTGAGATTTTTTTCCGGCGATTTATCATCGGAATTTGTCGAATACTGAACAAACAGCGGTTCTCGTGTCCCGATAAAATGCCCACCACGCAACGCCAATCGAATGGCAAAATCGGCGTCTTCCACGCGACGCAGAGCAGAATCAAACCCGCCAATGTCGTCGAAAGTTGACTTGCGGGCCATTAGGGAGCAGGTGGGCGTTCCTGTGCCGTAAAACCGGTCGGCGCGTCTGCGATAGAGTAGCAAATAATCTGCTACCTCGGTGCCATGGGGTGCCGTTTCGCCTTGTGAACCGATTGCAGGCAATTCGAGTTCATATCCACCGTCATAGCGACGTCTTCCCGATGCATAACATGCAATAAGGCGCGCATCTTGGCGTTGTTCGTAATCTTGTAAAAGTGACACTTGATTGCTGACCCGGTTCAGAAGCGATATATCGTCGTCATCGAAGAATGCGATGAATTCGCCTTTGGCTTGCGCCAAAATTGTATTGCGGGCGGCAGCTGGTCCAGCATTTTTAGCGTGACGTATCAGTTCGATGTCCGTGCGACCAGCAATTAGTGGCTCAATATTTGCGACCGAGTCATCCGTCGAACAATCATCGACGACAATAATTTCAATATTGGGCCAGTCTTGATCCAGCGCACTCTTGATGGCACGGGCAATGGTCGAGCGTGCGTTGAAGCATGTGATACCAATGGTAATCAGGGCGCATTGCAAAGGGGCAGTAATCAATTTATCGTTTTTCATGATATCGGATGTGTTTAAAATACAGGATCGCGTAATAGTGAAGCGTTCCATTTAAATGAAAATTATACTGCCTTCATGTATCATGAAATTTTCTAAAAGCACGATTTAACGCCAGATTTGGCAAGGATTCGCTCAACCGCCGGAAAGTCTGGACAGGATTTGTCAATGCCGTCCGGATCAGAAAATAGCCGAACCGCACACGATCTCCCTTTAACCAAGCCTGTTTGCCCTCCAACCAGCGCAGACAAAAATTGTATTGCCCAGTCTCTTCTATGATATCGCGATGCTTTTTCATAATGATCAGCATGTAGCGATGCTCATCCTCGAGGCTTTTGTCCGAGGTTTGCGTCATTGTCTGGGACACAAGCGGCTTTCCAATGCCCGCAAAATGCCCGCCAGCCTGCGCCAGTCGAATGTTAAATTCAGTATCCTCGCCGCGACGCAAGGCCGGGTCAAATCCCCCGAGATCACGATATGTACTGGTCCGCGCCATTTGGCTGCATGTCGGGCAGGCACCGGTACCATCAACCAGGGGGGTTCCCATCAAAATACGGTGGGCAACAGCGAGACCGAAGGGCGCCGGTGCGCCGATGCGTTCGCCCATGGTACGCTCAATGCGTTTCATGCCATTAGGATAAATTACCTGTCGGGCTGCATGGCAGATAACTGGCGCACCGTTGGAAAATTCTTTTTCATAGGTAACGATTCGGTTGACCTGAATTGCGATCCGGTCCGGGGAACTTTCGTCGTCGTCATCAAAAAATGCGATGTATTCACCTCGGGCTTCCTTGATGATCTGATTGCGTGATGTGGCAACGCCCGAATTGATACTATTGCGAAAAAGGCGAATCTCGGGCTGAATCTCTGCTATTTTTGACAATATGGCGGGGGTGGTGTCCGATGAACAATCGTCACAAATTATGATTTCGATTGGGCGCCAGGTTTGCGCTAATGCAGACTTTATTGCCCGTTTTACGCTATCGGTCGCGTTATACGTGGTCAGGCCGATTGTTACGAGAGGCTGATTCATTTCCGCTGGTCCTGCGATAATTTATCAAGCATCGAGACCCACTGATCGATAATTTTCGTGCTGTCGAAATTTAACATCCGTTCAGCAGCAATAGTGCCATTTTTAGCGCGCGCGAGGTGGTCCGACATTGCGTGCGATAATGTGTCTGCTAGTGAGACTACATCATCCGAACCAGGGGCGAGCCATCCGGCACCGTGCGAAATGAGGTCGGACACGCCTTCGGCGTCGGAAAAGCCGACGGCCGGAAGGCCATGCGCCATCGCCTCGGCCAATGCATTGGGGAACCCTTCCCACAGCGACGGTAAAACAAAGAGATGCGATTCCTGATATACGCTAAAAATATCAGAAACTGCGGGCTCTAATGTAACGCTCTCTGTTACCCCGAGTTCGCGAATGAGAAGATCAAGTTTTTTCTGTTCCGGACCGTCACCGACAATGCGAAGCTGCCATTCTGGGTGAAGATCGGCAATGCGCGCGAAGGCGTTTATAAGGATATCAAGACGTTTTTGAGTGCTATCAAGACGACTGACAGTGAGCAGGGTGTATTTGCCGTTGGGTCCTGGTTGATTTGGTTGCGCCAAAGTATCCGCACGTGAAACCGGATTTGGAATAGCCAAGATTTTTTTGTGAAGAGATTTGGGGTATCGCCTGGCATATCCGGGCAATTGCACCATAATACGGTGAGCTAAATGCAATAATGTAAAGCTTATGGCACGTTGAAGGAACGAATAGCGTAGCCAATATATCGAAGGACCATTGCGTTCGGCTGCAATGATAGGCGTGCGCGCCAATTTGGCAGCCGCATAAATTGTTTTATCTCCGCTCATCACAAAGCCGATAAATGCGGAAGCTTTTTCACGCTTTAGGAGAGATGCCAAGCGAAGAGTACGTTGAATTTTATCCTGAAAAGTCGTGCCATTGCCCAAACGGTGCCATCTTATTTGTGGGGACAGCGAATAAAAGCAATCAGTTTCGTTTGAGGCATCCAGAGAAACAAGATGTACCTCCATTCCACGCGCAATTAAAGCATTGGCCAAGGTGCAAATCATACGCTCGGCCCCGCCAGAAGACTGGTGTAAACGGAAGAAGTACAAAAAAACATGCAAGTTCATTCTAATTTTTCAGTTTATTTTATTACACAGATTTGCGTGCTATGATCAAATAACCAAGCGATGCGCTGCAGATGGGAGCATCTTGTTGGGCACTGATGTGACTTTGACCTCTATACTTACATGCAAAATATAAAACGTCGAGTAAGAGGGAAATTTTTATTCTAAGGGCGCGAAATGGCCCTGGGCATCCCGAGATCGACGCTCCTGTTGAAAAGGGTCCCCAGTTTAGAGATTCTATTTTTATATCATTAAATCCGTGCCGAGATAAAAATTCCCGCCAATAATTTGGGGTAAATCTGCTATAATCATTTGGATGCCCGTGAACCTGGTATATAAAAGGAACGGTGAAGATAATTTTTCCGTTTTTTTCCAGTATTCTGTTTATTTCTGTCAGGCAGATCGACACATCATAAATATGCTCGAAGGTGTTTAGAGAAATGACATGGTTGTATGTGTTTTCGGCGCAAGGTATTTTTCCATCGACATCAACTATAAATGTCGGATCCATGTTTTTATCAATATTTGCCGAGTGAAAAACATAATCGGAATTATCTTTCATCCATTTTTCTTTAATGTGATTATATTTTGAATTTTCTCCTCCTCCAAAATCGAGTATTTTCCCGTCAATCTGAATATGGGATAGCTTCTCATATTCCAGAGTCCTGAGAACTGATTTATCCATTTTTCGTGCAAAGAGTTTAAGAAATCTGGTAAATGTAGGCAATTCCAGAGAAACGTCTTGTGGTTGGTTTAATGCCATGACAAAATCACTCTGCTTTCGAGGCCCAGGTCTGAAATTACTTTTTCCAGTTTTTTCTGCCGGGGTTTTAATGACGGAATTTTCTCCGAGTGAACTTCGACGAGAATGGTGTCAAATTTAGTTGAGTATTCAGGTGTCAGAAGCGCATCCAGAACATCATATTCTGTCCCTTCAATATCCATCTTTATCAGCCGGATATGACCCAGGGTATCAATAATATCTGTGATGTTTTTAACAGGGACAGTTTCACTTCCACTACTACCGTCAGCACTCTTCTTATTTTCGACGATACTGTTGCCCTCAGTATTGAAAGAGCCATAGTTCAGACGAGTTTCACCATTATAATTGCTGACTGCTGCATGATGTAGTGTGATTTTCTTGCCATAATATTTGAAGCGTTTCTTAAGGAGGGATATACAGCGAGAATCGGGTTCGTAGGCGTGTATATTGGCACCGCGAGACAAGAATAAAGATGAAATACTGCCAACATTGGCTCCCAAATCTAGGACTATGTCGCCTCTATTTATTTTCATTATTTCATTTCGGGATCCAGGAATGGTTTTTATTCTTAAAAATACGGGTATCAAATGAATAATTGGCTCAATAATAGGTATAGCATAGATGCATTTTCGATAAAAAATCTCGTAAAAAGAGCGGTTAACCCCAAATAAATGCATTAAAAAATGAAAAAAATTTCTGTGTATCTTCTGGAGCATGCGCAATTTTTATTTTCCCCTTAGGTTTGAAAACAGTTTTTTGTTGATTACATAGAGTGTGGCTAAGAGAAATTTGTATCGGTACTTCTTTTTTTTTGCATAAAAAAACTTTGCTGCCTGAAATATAAAAGAAGATATATAAAATTTCTCGGCCTTCAAGTATTTTTGATATTTAATTAAAAGTTGAAAGCTGTCGATAAGGGGTTTGAAATTACTTTTTTCATGAGAAACTGTCACATGTTGTCTTATAAGAGGTTCAGGGCAGCCAATAAAAACGCCTCCCATTAACGATAGCCGAATGGCCCAATCAAGGTCTTCTGTTCGTCTGAGGTTGGGATCAAAGTCACCGACAGCTAGAAAGGTTTCCCTTCTTGCTATTAATGTACCGGATCCAACAGGGCCAAATACGTATCCGGGTTCTTTATAACCGGCAAGAATGTTAAGTGCGACCATTTTTCCGTGCGGTGAAGGGGGAGTTACCCCTATGGCGCCCATATATTGACTGTTTTCTTCGGAAATAACTTCCCGTGAGCAATAACAGGCAACTAAGTTTGTTTTATGAGAAATTTCTGCCTTTTCTATAAGACGAATTTGCTTGTCAAACCTTTCCGGGTGAGCTTCATCATCATCATCTAAAAAAGCTACAAATTTTGATCTTGCTTCATGAATTAATTTGGAACGAGCAGCCGCAACGCCTTTATTTTTCATATGCCTGATTAGTTTTATTTTTTTATTCTTATTTATATTTTCCTTGATTATCGAAACAGAGTTGTCAGTCGAGCCATCATCTAAAACTAAAACTTCGTTAATGATTTTCTCTGATTTGGTGAGAGATTTTAAACATCTCTCAATTGTTTCCTCGGCATTATAGCAGGTTATGGATACAGTTAATTCATCCATTTAGTTGGTCATTAATTATGTCAGACACAAAGTTGGCTGCTTCTAGGATGTTTTTGGCGCTTGGGTTTTTAAAAGTTTTCTTCTCAAATGTGTAGTTTTTTTGTTTTAGAGAATCCATTTTTCGTTTTATTCGAAGTGTAACTTTATAATACATAAATAGAGTTTTTGATGGACTGTTTTCCTTTAATATTTGGTGGCAATAGCTTGTAATGTCCTTTTTTTGAGAGGGAGGGGCCGAAACTATTGCTCTGGCTAGTTGGTATGGCAAGCTTGTTATTTTATTTGATATTGTTTTTTTATCTGATTTTAAATAAGATTCATAAACTAAAATTGGTACCGATGTGGTTTTCCCTGTTCCTAAAGTTTCATGAAATCTTAATTTTCCTTCTGTAAAGAAATCAGTACAAGAATTTCCGTTGGAAATTTTTGCACCGTTACTGTGCTTAGAAGATCCTCCTATCATTAATGGTTTAAGAGAGAATGCGTATTTATCTATATATTGAGAAACACATACACCTGAATACACATCAGGAATTATCGATTTAAAAAATTCTCCTTGATTTTTTTTTATTTCTTTTATAACAAAATGATGTACGAATCCACCATTATATATCCAAGGCAATGATTCGTGTCCCGCCTGTCCAGTAAGAACTTTATTCAGCCAAATTCGGGATTCTCTAACCTCTACTCCTCTCCCCGATCTGATTATTAGCTTTTCGGCGTTGGTTTTGTCTAAGGCATCTGGCCAATAAAATTTGCACATGTTGGAGCTGATAGCTCTGACATTGAGTTTGTTTGTTAGTTCGATGAAGTCTTCTGCGGCATTTGGAAGCATTCCATCATCATCACCAAGGAATGTCACCCATTCGCCAGTAGCATGTTCGAGTGCAAACTCCCAATGCTCAGACATTCCCAATCTTCTTTTAGTTCTGATATATCTAAATCTCTCGTCCTGCAGTTCGTCAAAAACTTTTTTCGTTTCAGGACCACTTAAATTATCACTTACTATAAATTCAATATCTTCACATTTTTGGTTTTTTAATGTTTTTAGACACCAGTATAGCGTATCTGCGCGATCTTTTGTTGGGACGATTATTGATATTTTTTTCATCTTTTGTAGTTTCTTGGTTTTATGTTCATAATTTATTTTTCATTTTTATCCATTGATGGCAAATATCATTTCTTCTTCAAATAACCATTTGGAGCCACAGTAATGAGAAGTTTTTGCTCAATATTTTTGTCAATTTCAAATTCCGGGTGGCTTTTCAAATACTCCCAAACTGCTGTTTTCGGGTTATTTCCGGGACCCCAGGGGCGGTCAGGGAACATATCTTTTGGCATGTCTTCGACAACGGTATCAAAAACAACGCAATAGCTGCCAGAACTGACCAGTGGGGCATAGGCATTTAGCTCTGATAATACGTGATCGTGCGTATGGTTGCTGTCGAGGCAAACCAGAACCCGTGAATATTGCTGGGCGACTTGGTACACTTGTTCTATGACATCTGTTGCGATGCTTGAGCCTTGGATCATCTTGATTCGTGAAGCCATGGGGTGTGCTTCGATTGCTTCGCGGTTATGGGACCGAATATCGATATCTATGCCCAGCACTTTGCGGTACGAGAAGTTTGGGTCTATTGTTTTTCCCTGTTCTATCGCTTCGCACATATCAAGCATTGCCAACATGGATGCGCTAAAAATTAACGAGCCTCCGTGAGCAATGCCGGTTTCAATGATCAGGTCAGGTTTTATCGACCAAATAAGTTCCTGCATTGCCGCCATATCCTGGGGATACTGAATGATTGGTCGCCCTTGCCATGAAAAATTATAAGAATATTTCGGCAGTGTTGATGCATTCATAAACGTCTTCGCCGCATTTTTCAGGTCGTCGTCTTCCGAAAGTGCGATAATACGTTCGTTCATTTGGTTAGAAAAATCACTCATGATCCACCTGGACATAATTATATGCGTTATTAGACATTGTCTTGATTTCATGTAGATAGTTAGAGTTCATGACATAAATATCTGACCCTAAAGGAAGATTGGCCAATCCTTCTTCTGGTGATTGCACCTTTATACCCGTAGCAGGTAAGAACTTTCCTTGTTTTCGGGGGTTTATGTCGATAACTACATCTACCGTTTGGCCGATTCTGGATTTAAGTAAGGAAAATATAACCCCCTTGGAAGCCCCGCCCCAGATTGCACTTTTTGCGGTCGTGCCGATGCTTCTTTCCGAAAGGGAATTTGTAAAATCGGAAGGGAAGGTTACCGGGTCATCGGTGTCTCTGCGAGGAGTTCTAAGCGAGGAAAGTTCGGCAACAACATAAATATACTGTCCGCCAAATATTTTCCCGGATTTAATTACATTTTCAAACATTCGATAAAAGTCGGAAATTCTAAAGTAATTAACATGCTCATAAAAAATATCAAACCATGATTTTTTTTGACAAATCCATTCAAAACATGGGACTTCTATGTAAATCCTTCCCTTGCCAAGGTTTGCATTCTTCAAATCCATTAGAAAATTAAAAGGATCCTGAATGTGCTCCAGAACGTGACGTAAAATTAATCCGGTTCCGGAAATCCCCAAACCTGGTTCAAAGTATCTGCGTTGAACTTTGGAGTTACTTCCTTCATAAGTCGGATCGAAGCCGGTTACGTCTATTCCTTTGTCCAAAAGTTTTTCCAGAAAAAGTCCTTTTCCGCACCCTACTTCAACGAGGGAGTGGCGCCCCATGTATTCTTCTACAATACAGGACACTTCCTCAAGATGATTTTGGAAATGAGCACTTACTCCTTGCTCATTCTGATAGTTTTCGTCGTAAATCATTAATTCTGGACGAAAAGAACTGTTATAGATCAAGCCGGTATTGCGATCTTCAACAAGTTTTATATCGCCTCTGGGACAGTCTTTCGCAAGTCTTTCAGTCGCATACATACGATTCTGAAAAACCGGAAAATCCGACTGCTCATATAAGACTTTATCGACAGTATATGTCGTCATTGTATTCTATCGTCCTTCATGCCAATGACACATTTTGGATCAAAAATGTTTTCTTTTCGAGAGCCAAAGCACAATAAATCTATTCTACCATACTCTGCTGCAATGCTTTCAGCCAGCTGTCTCACGGTAATTGGAATGCCAGAACATATGTTGGCTGCACCCTGATAGGAACTTAAGGCAACGTTTGCGATTTCCCTGCCTGCATCGCGTACATTCATGAAATCCCGAATTTGCATGCCGTTGGTGAGTTCGACTGGTTGTCCAGTTGATAGCCGAGAATGGATGTACGGAACAAGTCGCCTTTCGTCTTCACCATCGCCATATAGGTAAAATAAACGGCACCAGGCAAATTCAATACCTTGCTCAGGCAAGTAGCAAGATAGCATCTGAAATGTCGCAGTTTTTGATGCAGCATAAAGGCTTTTTGGTAACAAAGGTGTCTCGGTGGAGAGGACGCCGCCGGAAAGGTCGTATTCAAAGCATGTGCCAATACCGACAATCCGGCGGACGCCCGCTTTTGCAGCGCCTTTTGCCATTCGCAAGGTTCCGCCTAAGCAGTCTATATTTTTTTCTGACGTCAAATATTTACCGGGTTCTGTATACCATGCGGAGTGAATAATGGTGTCCACATTAATAGATGCTTTCGCCCACCATGTTTCGCTTTCTGAGAAGATATCCTCAGAAAAAATTACATCGATCGGCTGTTTTTGTCCCGCTAGTTTGTGGTCATGCCCTGTTCTCGCAACGATTCGAACTTCTACTCCTATTTTTAACAGATTATCCAATATCTGGCGGCCGACGAAACCTGTGGCGCCTGTTAATAAGACAATCATGTCAAAAAAACTTTATTTCAGGAATAGCAGTAAAAAATGACGTCCCTTGTTCAGCTAAAAACATATTATTATGTTCTATTTCTGAAGCTATATTCCATGGTAATATAAGCAGATAGTCAGGTCTATTTTCACTAAGCATGCTAGGGGCATGTATAGGAATGTGACTGCCTGGCATATATTTTCCTTGTTTGGCTGGTGCGGCATCACAAACGAACGGGATCAGGTCGGGTTTTACCCCGGCGTAGTTGAGCAGGGTATTTCCTTTGGCGGCCGCGCCATAGGCAGCCACTGTTTTGCCGTCGTTTTTGGCCTGAAGCAGGAAGGCGAGCAGATCATTCTTGACCGTGTCGGCCCGGTCCTGAAAATCGCGATAGATTGCAATGTCCTGCAATCCGCGCTTTTCTTCTTCATTAAGAATATCTGTTACGGCGTTAGATGCTGGGCGTGGATCGTCAACGTGGCAGCCATATACGCGCAGGCTTCCGCCGTGGGTGGACAATTCCTCTACATCGGCCACCCGTAAGCCCGCAGCTTTGAATATCCGCTTCACAGTGTAGAGCGATAGATAGGAGAAGTGCTCGTGATAGACTGTGTCGAATTGAGTGAATTCCATCAGTCGCATAACATGCGGGAATTCAAGTGTGATGGTGCCGCCGGGCTTTAACAGGGTTTTCAGTCCGCGTGTGAAATCATTGATGTCGGGCACGTGGGCATAGACATTGTTGCCTGCAATCAGGTCAGCTTGTTGGCCATCTGCGACCAGTTTTTGGGCAAGGGCTTGACCAAAAAATTCGCGAAGTATCGGTATACCTTGTTGCTCGGCAACGATGGCCGTGCTGGCGGTTGGCTCGATCCCCAGGCAGGGAATATTCTTGGCGACAAAGTTCCGCAGCAGGTAGCCATCGTTTGAGGCAATTTCGACAACCAGATTTTCCGAACCGAGATCAAGTTTCTCGATCATAGCCTTGGCATAGCGCTCAGCATGTTCAAGCCAACTTTTAGACGTGCTTGAAAAATAAGCATAATCCTGATTGAACAGTTCATCTGCCTGCGCATAATCTTCGGTTTGCACCAGCCAGCACTCGGTGCAAACCTTGATTTGCAGAGGATAATATCTTTCCGGCTTTGAGAGGTCTGCTACCGTCAGATAGGCGTTTGATGGGGGGGCAAAACCAAGATCCAGAAAGGTTTGCTCCAAAGGCGTATTGCAATGGCGGCAATTCATAGAACTACCCCCTGAAATTGAGCGTTCAGCATTGGATGATTGCCATCTTTATTCGAAATTTCGGTGACGGCCAGTGGCCAGTTAATCGCCAATACGGGATCTTGGGGATTAAGCCCGACCTCCGCGGAGGGTGTATAGGGTGCGGAGTGGCAATACAGCAATTCCGCATCCGCCGTCAGGGTTTGAAAGCCATGGGCAAAGCCCTCCGGGATCAGCAGGGCTTGACCGTTTTCTGCAGAAAGGCGTTCGGCATGCCATTGCAGGAATGTCGATGAATTTTTGCGAAGATCGACGGCGACGTCCCAAACTTCGCCCCGGATGCATGTCACGAGTTTGGCCTCGGCGTATGGCGGTAACTGGAAATGCATACCACGCACAGAACCCTGTTTTGACGTTTGGGTATGATTGATCTGCGAGATCTGTTTGCACCATCCGACAGAAGATAGTTCCTCCACACAAAAAATTCGCGAGAAAAATCCCCGGTTGTCCCCCAGATATTGGCGGGTAATCTTCTGGAGCCCGTCAAGTGGCAGCGGGATGATTTCAAAACGACTCACAGCGTGTCCTCGTAAGCCGCTATTTCGGCATGGCAAAGGGCGGCTCCATCACGGCCGTTGGCTTGCGCACGATACCAGTTCATCGTTCGACGGACCGTTTCGGGCAATGCCCATTTCGGCTTTACATCCAGAACGGAACGGCTTTTTGAATTGTCGAGCGCGAGCAATCCGGCTTCGTGTGGGCCCTCATGCCCATCGCCATAAACGATCTCTCCTTGGCCGAAGGTGTCGCGGGCGAGATCGATAACCGTTCGAACGCTCGCAGCATCATTTGCCGAAGGGCCGAAGTTATAGGCTCCAGCATAGGATATATCGTTGAAAAGGGCTTCGGCCAAGCGTAGATAACCATGAAGGGGTTCAAGTACGTGCTGCCAGGGGCGCACCGCATCTGGACGACGGATATGCAGCGACGTTCCTGATGTCCAGGCCCGGACAGCATCGGGAATAAGCCGATCCTCCGACCAATCACCGCCGCCAATTACATTGCCCGCGCGCGCTGTTGCTACGCCAATGCCTTCCTGGGCAAGAAACGCATCACGATAGCTTGCAATGACGAGCTCGCTGGCAGCTTTACTGGCACTGTAAGGATCATGGCCACCAAGCGCATCGCTTTCACGGTATGGCCATAGCCATTCGCGGTTTTGATAGACTTTGTCCGTGGTGACCATCACAACAGACTTGACGCACTTAAGGCCACGTAAGGCTTCCAAAAGATTGGCGGTCCCCATAACGTTGGTGCTGAAGGTATCCAACGGCTGCCGGTAACTCGCGCGGACAAGGGGCTGTGCGGCAAGATGGAAGATGATCTCTGGTCGGGCGTCCCGGATTAGCTTTTTCAGCGGATCCGCATTCCGTATGTCGCAGAAATGGCTATTCAGCACTGTCGTTTGGATCGCCGAAAGCTCGAACAGATTTGGTGTGCCTGCAGGAGGCAGGCTGATGCCCGATACTTTGGCACCCAGGCTGCTTAGCCACAGAGTTAACCATGATCCTTTGAATCCTGTGTGCCCGGTTATGAGGACTGACTTGTCCTTCCAAAATCCGTTGCCAAACTGTTTTCTAGGGGGATTTGTCACCATTTTTTCCATGGTGCCTGACCGCTTTCCCATAAAGTTTCAAGCTGGTTCTTGTCACGTAAGGTGTCCATCGGCTGCCAAAATCCCTGATGTTCAAATGCCATGAGTTCTCCTGTTTGGGCGAGCCGGACTAATGGCGTTCCTTCCCAGCTTGTCTGGTCTCCGTCGATAAGTGGCAATACTTTGGGCGAGAGTACAAAGAAGCCGCCGTTTATCAGGCCGCCGTCTCCGCGCGGTTTTTCGGAAAAGCCGGTTACGGCTGCGCCGGTTTTTTCCAGTGCACCATAGCGGCCAGGTGGTTGTACTGCGGTTACGGTCGCACTTTTACCGTGCTCTTTGTGAAACTTGATTAAAGCAGAAATATCCAGATCGCAGACGCCGTCACCATAGGTAAAGCAGAAGGCATCTTCATCCTTTAAATATTCGGAAACGCGCTTGAGACGCCCCCCCGTCAGCGTATTGTCGCCGGTATCAATCAAGGTGACGCGCCATGGTTCAGCTTTTTGCTGATGTACTTCCATTTTGTTGTCTTGCATATCAAAGGTGACGTCAGACATATGGAGGAAGTAATTGGCAAAATATTCTTTGATCACGTAGCCTTTATATCCGCAGCAAATGACGAAGTCGTTTACGCCATGGGCGGAATAAATTTTCATGATGTGCCAAAGAATTGGCTTTCCACCAATTTCGATCATCGGTTTGGGCCTAAGGTGCGTCTCTTCAGAGATGCGGGTACCAAGTCCCCCAGCGAGAATGACTGCTTTCAAGGTTTATTTCCTGATTATTCAATGATGCTTTCGGCGACATCTGTTTTGGGCACACCGACCATGTTTCGAAAATCCTTGCTCTGAGCAAGCAGTTCTTCAAAGCTTCCCTGACTACGTATTTGGCCTTTTTCAAGAAAGTAAATTACGTCACAATCTCGCACAGTTGACAGGCGATGTGCGATGAGAATGATCGTAATTTCATGACCTAGATTGTGAATGGCCTCCATTACAGCTTTTTCTGTAAGGTTATCAAGCGCGCTTGTTGCTTCGTCAAGAATAAGAACTTGCGGGTTATGATAAAGCGCGCGTGCGATGCCTATTCTTTGACGCTGACCACCAGAAAGGCGGACGCCGCGCTCGCCAATGTCTGTGTCGTAACCTTTAGGAAGTTCGCCAATAACAAATTCGTGTAAATTTGCAATACGTGCTGCCCGTAAAATAGCACTTTGATTGATTTCTTCCTTGGCAACACCAAATGCGATATTGGCCGTAACAGTGTCGTCAGTCAGATATATATGCTGTGGAACGTATCCAATGATTTTTTGCCACTCGCGTACGTTGTCGTCAATAATGATAGTGTCATCGACTTTTAAGTTGCCATGCTGTGGGTGCAAAAGGCCAAGAAGTAAATCAATGGTGGTTGTCTTGCCGCTTCCTGTGGTGCCGACAAGGCCAACGATGCTGTGAGCTGCTATGGTAAGGTCGAGGTTATTGATCGCAGGCTGTTTTATGCCTGGATATGCATAAGTGATGTTTTCCAGCGAAATTTTGTCTTTTACTTCTAAAGAGTGTGTCGAGACATTTTTGTTCTTTTTTATCTCTGCGTGACTCTTCATGTCGTCATACAAGACATCAAGAGCTGTGCTGGAAAATCTTAGTGCCGTGATGTTTTGGTACATGATTTGTAAAGCAGGTAGTAGTCGGTATGCCGCGAAAGCATAGAGCGTAAGAACGGGAAGTATGGATTGAAATTCCTTGCCAGTACTCATCAGGTACAGGACAAGCACAATCATTCCGCCAAAGGCAATGGCTTCAAGCAAGAAGCGAGGTAATTGTCCGATAATGCTCGCTGTTGCTTGATGAGAGGCAAAGCGTCGGGCCGGAATTTCAAACCGGCTTAAAAATGTTTTTTCTTGCCCGGTTATTTTGACGTCTTTGATGCCTCCAAATGCTTCGGCGACGGCACGATAGCGTTCTTGATTGGCGGCAACGCGATCAGCGCCAATTCGCCCGAGATATTTACGTAGGGATCCATATATAGTTCCATATGCAAATATAAGGATGACGCTAACCATTAGGGAAAGAGTTGGATTTGTGGCAATTAATAAGGTCATTAGCGCCACAATGACAGAAATTTGCGCTACAGCTTGCATCATTGGTGTGATGCAGCTGCTGATAACTTGTGAAACTTCGGAAAGTACAGTTTTTCCTATGTCAGAACTATGTCGATTTAAGAACCATTCATAAGGTTGTTGCAGGTAACCCGAGACTAACTGTCTTCCCAGAGAATATTCTTGCATCATTGTAAAACGTAGCTGAGCATAAGTCGTAATAGCTCTAAACATTATAGAAAAAAGAAGAGTAGTTAGGACTGATATGCCAAGAAAGAATAAGAAAGATTCAGGAGATGTAAATTCAAGAGTTGTGTAAACGTATGAAAGATAATGGTTGCTATGAATGGTGGATGGGTTAGATAAAACTGTCATGAAAGGCAGAATAGATGCGACACCAATAGTATCAAGTAATGCCATGATGATAATCATAAGCATGAGTACAGCACAGCGTCTACGTTCGGCTGGGCTAAGTAAGTAAATAATTTTTCTAATTAATTTCAATGATTTATTCGTTTCTTTAGAGTTGATGTGGCCACGCTACCGCCATTCGGGTGACTTTTTGGGTCAACCGCCGACGTCATATGACGTCCAGCCCATGTTTTCTCCCGGTAGAAAATCTGTTGCGCGAAGAGGCGATTATTGGGCCGGGGAGAGTAGGAACGGCGAAATCGTGGTTACCACGCTCCCGCCGAGAACTTCAAGCAGTACTCGCACGCGGCTTTCTGTCGGGAGATCGAAAACCGACGCGACCAAATCCGCAAATGGTCCTTCCGCTATTCTAACGCTATCGCCAGGCGCAAATGGATTATCGGTGCGCGCAATCAGACCTGCTTCGTCGGTCATGTTGCGCAGGTCTTGAACGAAACCGGCAGGCAGTGCTGAAGGTTTGGCGTTTTGTATTACCAGCCGCCTTACCCCAAAAGTCCCATTGATCGGCGTCCAGGCGTCGCGCTCAAGGTCCAATGTGACGAAAAGATAGCCGGGAAACAGGGCAGCCTTTACCGTTTCGGTTTTGCGGGCATGGCGCCTGGTTTTGCTGAAAACCGGCAGCCAGGTTTCGTAACCTTGGCGATTAAGGTTAAGCTGCGCCCGGGTTTCCTGATGTGGTGCGGTGTTGACTGCGAACCATTTGTTCATGCTGGGCCTTCCTTGATCGATGCGTCGACGTCCGTGTTGGTTCTTTCCGATTTCGTCGGCGTGGAAATTTGCAAAAAGGATGGAATCAGCAAGGTTGTTGCACGTTGATCACCCCGGAGGTCATCGACCAAGGTTTGCGGATAGCGCGATTCTGTGATGACGATGGCATCACCCACCGTCAGGCCGTCGATTTGCCGGATGATCTTCAAGCCATGGAAAAATTCGGCATTGGTTTCCCGGTCGAAAACTGCTGCGGGTTCAATCCCCTGTTCACGGGCGGCGAGCAAGGCGATTTCGGTCAGTTCGCCGCGACCGGCCAGAATAACCCGGGTTTCACCGCATTGTTTGATGCGTTCGAAGATCTCACTATATTCCGTGCGCACAAGACGAAAAAAGTCGAGGGACGTTTCCAGGTATTCCGCTACCAAGCGGCTCTTCTCGGTGAAGCCTTGTGGGGTCAGATAATACGCATAACGTTTAGCCGGGGCATTGCGCGCTTTAACATACCCTTTATGGATCGCGCGCTTAAGCAGGGCATTGACTAAGCCAACTGAAATCGCGATGCGCTGTGAAAGCCGCATTTGGGTCGTCACTTCGCCGTTCTCAAGCGCACTTAAGAAATTGATTTCTGTCTGGGTGTCAGACTTGTCTGGCATACTGCTTCCCCGATATCATTCATACTGTGAATAACGCGAGGTTGGGTGCGTCGTCAAATGGTGATTTTGTTGTGTTCGATCATTAAGGTTGCAGCAATGGCCGGAGGTCTGGCGAAATATGTTGAAAGTCAATATGCTGACGACTTCTGGACGTTTAAAATTGGTTGTAAAAATGTCGCCTGTATATTCTAGCGCAGCAAAAATCCTCTACACCATGGCCGCCCCGGCCGAATATGGCGCTTATCTCCAGGCGCGCATTAAGCCGTTGATGATTGGGATTGGTCCGGTGGAAGCAGGGGTGAACCTTGCTGCGGCATTGGCTGAAATGGCAGTGCGCGCGGCGTTACCCGATGTCGTCGTCTCTCTTGGTTCGGCGGGGTCGCGCTCTTTACCTCAGGCGGAAGTTTTTCAGGTCACCTCGGTTTCCTACCGCGACATGGATGTTTCTCTTCTTGGTTTCGAGAAAGGCTGTACGCCGTTTGTCGAACTGCCCGCTGCGGTCGATTTGCCGTATCGTATTCCCGGTATTCCCGAGGCGACATTGTCGACCGGTGCCAGCATTGTTGCGGGTGCGGCCTATGACTTGGTTGATGCCGATATGGTCGATATGGAGACTTTTGCCGTTCTGCGCGCCTGTCATAAGTTTAATGTGCCACTGATCGGCTTGCGCGGTATTTCCGATGGAGCGACGGAGCTGACTCATCTTGGCGACTGGACGGAATACCTTCATGTTATTGATGAAAAACTGTGTGACACCGTCGATCTGGTTGAGGCCGCCATTGCGGATGGTGTGCTTGAACGCTGAGCGCCGATGTTTTCTTTCTATCGTACACAGAAAGCCGCCACCTGGTCATCAGGTGGCGGCTTTCTCGTCAGTGTTTGCCGGTGTTTTCGTCCGTCGCTGCGATCAGGATCCTGCCCGAATCTGTTCCAGTGTTTTAACCGGTGTTAAGGCCTGCGGGTCAACCTGTACCTCGATAATCGCCGGTTTATTGGCGGCAATCGCCCGTTCAAGGGCCGGGCCGAAATCTTCGGTTTTGGTGACGGTTTCGCCGTGGCCGCCAAAGACGCGGGCATAACCGGCGAAGTCGGGATTGTGCAGTTCTGTGCCCGAGACACGCGCTGGATAATTGCGTTCCTGATGCATGCGAATGGTGCCAAACATGCCGTTATTAACCACCACCACAATGATGTTGGCACCATATTGAACGGCAGTGGCAAATTCCTGCCCGTGCATCAAAAAGCAACCATCACCAGCCAGGCACACCACCGGGCGGTCCGGGTGGTGCAATTTTGCCGATACCGAAGCGGGCAGGCCATAGCCCATCGAGCCCGACGTCGGGGCCAGTTCGGTGCGATAGGTTTCATAGCGATAAAAACGGTGCAAAAACGCGGCATAATTGCCTGCCCCATTGGTCAGAATGGCGTTGTCGGGCAGATTGTCGCGCAGATGGCCAATCACATGGGCCATTTTAACATCCCCTGGCGTATCAAGCGGGGTCGAGAACGCGAGATAGGCTTCATGGGCCTGTGCGATTTGCTCTGCACGCGCACTGCCATCTGCCGGGGGCATATCGGCGATGGCACGCATGAACGAGCGCTGAGAGGCATTAATCGCGATGTCGGGCCGGTAAACACGGCCAAGCTCGTCTGGGCCCGGATAAACATGGATCAGGCGCTGTTTGGGGCAGGGAATATCGAGCAGGCTATAGCCACTGCTGGTCATCTCCCCCATGCGCGAGCCAACAAGAATCACCAGATCGGAATCGCGGATAAACCCGGCCAGCTTGGGGTTAATGCCAATGCCGACATCGCCAATAAAATTGGGGTGGCTGTTGGGCATATAATCCTGACAGCGAAACGAGGTCGCAATCGCCACATTGTTGGTCTCGGCAAAGCGGATCAGATCCCGGCTGGTCTGCGCGGTCCAGCCACCACCACCAACAATCATAATCGGCTGGCGAGCATTTTCCAGCTCGGCCCGGAAAACGGTAACGTCTTCGGCGGCGGTGCGGGCTTCAATTTCGACATAGGGTTTGCCATCGGCAACAACCGCGCTGGAAGACAGCATGTCCTCTGGCAGGGCCAGAACCACCGGGCCGGGGCGCCCCGATGTGGCAATGTGATAGGCGTGGCTGATATATTCGGGAATACGTTCGATGCTGTCGATCTGGGCAACCCATTTGCACAGCGGTTCGAACATTTTGCGATAATCGACTTCCTGAAACGCTTCGCGATCGACCATATCGCGGCCAATCTGGCCGACCAGCAGGATCATCGGGGTTGAATCCTGATGGGCAACATGAACACCGGCCGATGCATTGGTCGCGCCGGGGCCGCGCGTTACCATGCAAATGCCGGGTTTTCCGGTCAGCTTGCCATAGGCCTCGGCCATAATGGCAGCACCGCCTTCCTGACGGCAAATTACCGGGGTGATTTCCGGGTGGTCAACCATGCCATCAAGCACGGCCAGAAAACTTTCACCGGGAACAAGAAAGGCGCGCTCGCAGCCGTGAATTTGCAGCTGATCGACAAGAATGCGCCCTCCGTGGCGCAGACCGGGGGTATAGGACATGTTCTTCCTCACTGATGGCGGGTGGTGGCGGCAGTCATATGTTTATTTTGTTTTTATCGAGACATTATGGATATCATCACGCACGAAAGCCCAGGTAAAGGGCGATATTGCCAAAATGCGGCCTTATGTGCGGTCATTCTCGCCTAACTTCATATCGGCGTGATATCGGCAATGTCGGCCCGTTCCATCAGCCGTCCGGCGGCATTTTCAAAATGCTGGCGTACGGCCCCTTCGGCCGCGATGCGGTTTTGCGCCCGGATGGCTTCATAGACCCTTTTATGTTCACCAATAACGCCGCCGCCCCATTCGGCCGTCATAACATTCTTAATGGCGACCCGGCGCAAATTGGCGTCAATCCGCCCATCCAGCATGGTCAGAAAATCGTAGAAATAACTGTTGCCGCAGGCCTTGGCGATGGCCCGGTAAAACCGGCGTTCAGCATCATAGCGAAGTTCGGCCGTTTCAAAGCTGGTTTGGCCAGTCGCCACCTGCATGGATTGAAGCTGTTCATAAATCAGGGTCAGGTCGGTATCGCTACGTGCTTCGGCGGCAAGGGCGGCGGCACCGGCTTCGTTGCTGGTACGCAATTGCAGAATCTGTACCAGTTCCTTGCGCTTGGCAAAGCAATCGGCACTGATGCGAAAAACGCTGCGCGCGCCGGGGTCGGAAACAAAAGCCCCAACGCCTTGCTTGGACTGGATCATGCCATCGCTTTTTAATTGCGAAACGGCCTCGCGCACCACGGTTCGCGCTACACCATAATTGGTTGCAAGTTCCTGTTCGGTTGGCAATTTGTCGCCAGGCTGCAAAATGCCCTCGCTGATCTGGCCGGTCAGCTTGGCGGCAATTTCATCGGGCAAGCGCCGGGGACGGACAATTTTTTCGTAGCGGTTTGGTTCTGGTTTTTGCATCGGGTTTTTCGGAACTCTTTATCTGGGGCGGCCGTTACAGCAGGCTCAACTGGCGCGCGACCGGTAATATAACTTTGTTGCATACGGTTGTTGCGGTGTCATCACTAAATAATGTTGTCTGACAATAATACTTATTGTAGAAACAGAAGATCAAGGGAGGATGCTTTGCCCTGTTTATCGGCAGGGGCATTCCATGCGACATCACCTAAAAGGACGACATCATCATGCTGTACGACGTTCGCACTTACACCGTTTATCCCGGCACGCTTAAAAAGCAGCTCGCCCTGTATGGCGAGTTCGGCTTTCCGGTGCAAAGCCGCCACTTGGGCCAGCCCCATGCCTATATGGTAACCGAAACCGGCCCGGTGAATTCATATGTTCATATCTGGGCCTATGACAGCGCGGCAGACCGCGAAGAAAAACGCAAATCATTGCAGGCAGACCCGGAATGGCAGGCTTATTTGAAAAAAAGTGCCGAAGCCGGCCATCTGGTGAACCAGGAAAACAAGCTGATGACACCCGCCCCGTTCTGGACGCCACCGGCACGTTAATTGCCGCCAGTAACGCACGGTACGCTATTGATTTATGCCTTCATGCCGGTTTCAGGCATGGGGGCTTTTTTATGGGTTTCAAATGGCCCGTTGCGGCTGGCGTAATCCCCTGACCCCATAGTTGTTATTCGCCGGGTAAAACCAGCAAAATGGCCAGCAGTGGGATGACGATAATCGACATCAGGGTTGCGACCAGCATGGTGGTGGCCGTGCGTTCACGCGCCGTGTCATAGGAGGCCGCCATTAGCACCGAATTAACCCCGGGCGGTAAGGCGGCGATCATGATGGCAGGGCCCATGATTTTTAACGGCATGTGTAAAGCCAGGCCGATGATAAACACCAGCGCAGGCAGCAAGCACACCTTGGCGGTGGCGGCGATCATGCTGGTGGTCATGTTACCGCGCAGCTTTTGCCCGTAAATGCCCGCCCCGATCAGCATCAGGGCGATGGGCGGCATCGCCTGTTTGAGCATGGTGAAAAACGTATCAACGACCACCGGCATTTTGATATCGAACGAGGCCACGGCAATGGCGCACAAAATGGCGATGATGATGGGATTACAGATTTGGGCGCGCAGCGTATTGGCCAGAACCGCACCGGGGTTGCCGGTTTTGTTGCGGCTCCATTCCATTAGCAAGATGGTCGGGGTCAGCAGGCTTAGCGCGTGAATACATAAAATGGTGGCCAGAACCAGAAGCCCGTCATGGCCATAAAGAATATCAATAACAGGAATGCCGAGCATGCCGATATTGGAAAAGATCGCGCCAAAGGTCAGCACGATGCCTTCGGCGCGGCTGTTTTTTTGCCAGCGGGTCAGGACGACAAACACAATCAGGGCGGCAGCAATCACGGCCCCGTAATAGCAGATCCAGATATCGAGATTAAAAAGTTCCGAGACCCGGTTAGATGAAATGGTTTGAAACAGGGTGGCAGGGATTAAAGCCCAGAAGGTCATTTTTGTAAGGCCCTGAATGGCCGCGGCACCGATTAACCCGCGCCAGGCCAGAACAAAACCAGCCCCGACCAGCAGAAAAATGGGGCCTAACTGATCAATCAGGGAGGATATCATGCCCGGCGGGTCCCTTGCATCTGCCCGGCAAGGCTGTGGCCCAGGATTACCGGTATGTCTTTGAAATACGATGGCCACTGACGTGGTTAAACGTCAGTGGCGCAAATTTACGGTATTGGCAATATGTCTGTTACCGCGATCAGGCTTTTTTGGCATTCGGCGGGGTGCGAATAACCATGAAGTAGAAAAACACCGCCGTTAAGGCCAGAAAAAACAGGCTGTCGGGGCTGGTGATAAAGGTTAGCGGATTACCATCATTTAACGACAGCGCCCGGCGCAAATACTGTTCCAGATCGGGGCCAAGGATAAAGCCCAGAAGCAAGGTGACGGTGGGGTATTTTTGCTGGCGCAGGAAAAAGGCCAGCACACCAAACACCAGTGCCAGCATCATCTGGAACGGTGAATAGGTGGCAACATAACTGCCAACCAGCGCCACAACAGCAATGCAGGAATACAGCACCGCCTTGCGGATCGAGACGATTTTAACGAAATACGGGCCGAGCAAGTAAAGTGTGAGCGGGATCAGAACCAGCGCACTGATCAGAAGCGATGCAAACATTGGCGCGATCAGGTCGATTTGGGTGTCGAGCAAACGCGGGCCGGGTTGCAGACCGTTAATGATGAGAACGCCCAGCACAATCGCCGTTGTCGGGTCGCCGGGAATACCAAACATCAGCATTGGGACAAAGGCCCCGCCGCACATGGAATTATTGGCGGTTTCGGCCGCGGCAATGCCTTCGCGCGATCCCTTGCCATAAAGGTCCGGGTTTTTCGATTTGCGCATGGCTTCGGCATAGGACACAAACGCCGCCATCGACCCCCCGGCACCGGGCAGAACGCCGATGAAATAGCCGATGATGGCACTTTTTAAATAGGTCCAGACGCCAATTTCGCGAATTTCGGCCATAGTCGGAAAAAAGTCGCGGCGGCGAATGGGGGGAATGTCGATAACTTTTTTATCAACGGTCAGGGAATTGCGGTTTTCGCAGACCTGAAACAGAATTTCGCTAATCGCGAAGGTGCCAATGATCAGCGGCATCATGTCGATGCCTTCAACCAGTACTTCGGTGCCGAAATTAAACCGGGCAATCGGTTGCATCACATCAATGCCGATGGTGGCAATCATGATGCCCAGAAGTGTGGCGACAAAACCTTTGGCAATGGCATTGCGCTGGGAAATGACGATCACGATCAGGGCAAACAGGATCAGCGAAAACTTGCCCGGTGTCTGGATCAGCAAGGCCAGCTTGGCGGCAACCGGGGTTAAGCAAATCAGCAAAAGCGACCCGATGACACCGCCAATCATTGACCCCAACGCGGCGTGGCCAAGGGCGTTTGCCCCTTCACCCTTTTTCATCAGGGCATACCCCTCGATCGAGGTCATCATTGAAGATGGCGCGCCGGGGATATTAATGGTGGTGGCGGTAATGGAGCCTGCATACATGCCCGACATGAAAATCGAGGCACACATCACAAGGGCGGGGACAACATCAAGGCTATAGGTAATGGGCAGCAAAAGGGCAATGGCCAGAACCGATGTCAGGCCGGGAACAGCACCAAAGAAAGTGCCGATCAAAAAGCCGAGAATCATATAGCCCAGAACGGTTGGGTCGGCCAGGGCGGCAAAGCCCCCCAGAATGTGAAGGGTAAAGTCCATTAGAACATCCCCCAAAATTCGGTATCAAACAATGGCAGGCGAACCTGGAAAATAAGCGCGAACAGGGCATAGAAAACGGCGGTAATGGCCGCTGTATAGGCAATGCGCTTGAGTGGGCCGGTATCTTCAAGCCCGAAAATATAGAGCAGGGCATAGACATATAGAAATGTCGAAACCGGGTATCCCAGCGGTTTGAAGGCCAGAATATAAACAGCAGTGGCGACGACAACCTTGAGCGGGGCGGCGAGGTTAAGTTTCTCGCGCGCGGCTTTGTCCGTGTCGTTGCGCATGCCAAGAACGACAAAAGCCAGGGCAATATACATCAGGATGGAAGCCACAACGGGCACAAAGGACGGGCCAACCAGTCCTTCGTCAAATTGGGCGGTAATTTGCAGGGCGGTGGCAAGATAAATGCTGGTGATAACAAACAGCACGAAAGGCAGGATTAGGCGTCTGTCCCAGCCGCCCGATGAACCGGACTTCATTTGGTCGTCTCCGTTTCGACAAGGGTCGTCAAAATGGGGAACGGCGGCCAGTGCGGCCGCCGTCCTTTGATAGGGAAGGGATTATTTCTTGATCACGCCCTGGTCAACAAGGGTTTGCATCTGTTTGAACAGAGTTTCCTTGGTGTCATTGGCCCAGTTGGTGACGTCAGCCGTTCCCAGCCAGTTCGGCGCAACGCCAACCTTGGCAACCCAGGTCTGAAATTCGTCGCTATCAAGGGCGGCTTTATAGGCAGCCTCGATTTTGGCAACGACGTCATCGGGGGTTTTTGCCGGGGCAGCAAGCACGATGAAACTGCCGATCTGAAGGTCGATGCCTTCTTCCTTGGCGGTCGGGACGTCTTTATAGGTCGGGTTGCGGCTGTCGGAAAATTCGACCAGGCCTTTAACATCGCCCGATTCAATCAGCGACGAGAAATCGCCAAGGCTGGTGGCGGCAACCTGGACTTCTTTTGACAGGATGGCTTCTTTTTGCGGGGCAGCCCCACCGGGATAGGCGATCAGTTTGAAATCGGTGCCGGTCAGTTTTTCGAACTGCAGCATCGCCAGGTGCAGGCGCGAACCGGTATTTTGAATGGCAATTTTGATTTTGCCCGGGTTTTCCTTGGCCGCTTTGACCAGGTCCGCAACCGATTTATACGGGGCGTCCGATGCGATGATAAGCGCATCAGGTTCGCTGGTGACACGCGCAATCAGTTTCAGCTTGTCGAGCTTGTAGGTGGGCAAAAGGCCCTGCCAGGGAACGGTGACGACCGAGTCATAGGTCAGCGAGCCAAGGGTATATCCGTCCGGGCGGGCCTTCATGACTTCGAGAACGCCGGTGGCGCTGACGCCGCCTTCGATGTTTTCGGCATAGATCGATGTGCCAAGTTCTTTTTCAGCAATGGTGCTGAGCTTGCGCACGATACCGTCGGTGCCGCCGCCAGCGCCCCACGGAATAATCATACGAATATCTTTGTTGGGATAGTCAGCGGCAAATGAAGACGTTGAAAAGGCAGTCGCAGCCAGAACGCCGATTGCGGCGATTTTAATCAAACGATTGATCATCGTTTCCTCCTTGATGGGTCTCGTTTCAGACGTGGGTCCGGGATGTTGCTTTTATCATTCATGGAGTGTGCCATGTGGCCGGGGTAGCGGGGGCAGAAAATGCCAATCTGGCAGTCTGCCCCAAACTCATCTTATCTATGCTTGTCAGACAACATAATATTTCGCAAGTCCAATATCATGTTTTCCGGTCCTTTCGCCAATTCAGCTGTTTTTGGCGATCAGGTCTTGCAGCAATTTATATTCATCGGGGCGAAGGTCGCACAAAGGCGCACGCACCGGGCCCGGATCGCGACCAATGGCTTTTAGGCCGGCCTTGACGATGGAAACGGCGTAGCCGCGTTTTGCGCCGAGGTCGCGAATGGCAACATAGGGGTAAAAGAAGTTTTCCAGCAGCGATTTGACGGTTGCTGCATCGTCGCTGGTGACAGCGGAATAGAACTTTTGCGCCAGTTCCGGCATGAAGTTAAACACAGCCGACGAATAAGTGGTCATGCCAATGGCCTTGTAGCCTTGGGCATAAACTTCGGCGGTGGGCATGCCGCCAATATAGGTTAAACGGTCGCCCATTTTGATGCATACGCGCGACACCAGGTCGATATCGCCGGCACCATCCTTAAAACCAATCAGGTTCGGGCAGACGTCGCACAGTTTTGCCAGTGTGTCGGGGGTGACAATGCTGTTATCGCGGTTATAGACAATTACGCCGATATCAACGGCGTCGCAAACCGCGCGAATATGGTTAAACAGGCCTTCCTGATCGCCACCAACCAGATAATGGGGCAGCAGCAAAATGCCATCGGCCCCGGCATCCTGCGCCGCACGGGCCAGTTTCGGGGCAATGCCCGCACCATAACCGCAGCCAGACAGGATCGGGGTATTGCCAGCTTCGGCTTTGGCGGCGCGGACAACATTTACCACTTCTTCGGGTGAAAGCGAGAAAAATTCGCCCGTGCCGCCCGCGGCAAACAGGGCCGCTGCGCCAAAGCCTGACTGCCAGGCAACCTGTTCACGGTAGCGGCCTTCGTTAAAGCTGTAATCGTCGTTAAAGACGGTTGTCGGGAAGGAGAGCAGGCCCGAGGCCAGTGCCTTTTTCAGATCATTTGGGGTCATGGTCATTTCTCTTTGAAGGTGTACTCGTGCCTGATCGGTTTGCCAAGCCAGGGCCGCACCGTAAAATAGGTGATATGTATCGTCAATAACATAATATGAATTATTGCATTAAACAGGCGAATATCAAGTGCCATCAAAGGGCTGTTTTGAGGGCAAAACAGGGTGAATTTGGCACGATTTTGCCCAAATACAGGCAAATTTGACGTGCTCTGAGGCAGGAATATAAATTGATGTGATGAATATTATGCCACATTTTCGATAATCTGAAACCCGGGGACCTTAAGGGCGGAAAAAGCAACCCGCATGATTGAATGAAATTTAAATTTGTGACTGGATTCGACGGGATCAGATTCATAGGATGCTGACATTAAGATTTACCGTCCGTCTGAACTGTTTCATCGCATTCGGTGATTGGGTGTGCCAGAAGCCTTGCAAAAGCGAGTTTGAATGAAAAAGCTGTTTATCGGAGTTATTGTTCTCGGGGTCATTGCCTTGGGCGTGTGGCTGTTTTGGGCCCAGCAAAAGGCAGAACAGCAAAAAACGGCCGACCGGTTTCGTCCGTCGCCAGCACAGCTTTATGCGGGTATCTCTGATCGTATTTCGCCGGTATTCGACATGCATGGCTATAAAGTTGCCATGCTGGTGCCCGGGGACAGGACTGACGAGGATCGATGGGTTTTTCGCGGAACGGCGCGCAGCGGTAATTTGTCACCGGCCTATTATGGGCAGGTCGAATATATTTGTGCGGCGCACGCTGAAACCACTACCGATTGCTGGAAACTGCGCGAGCTTGTCGTGGATGGCCGCCCGCTTGAGATATCGGAAATCGGCCTGCCAGAGGATGGCGCGAAACCCGACGACAAAACAGCGACGGAAACACGCGAATCACAGGCACTTGGCATGAACAATGCCCTTGATACCGAAGATGACGCGAAAAATCCCGATTTTGCGCAGCCCTTCGCGCAAGGTGCTGTGACGGGCGATGCGACAGCGACCAGCGATCCCGCAGATGACGATAAAAACAGCGCGGATGCGTCGTCAGAACAAGGCAATATGCCTGCTTCTGAAGCTAGCGCAGATAAAACATCCGAGCCCGCCGCCCCGGCTCAGGCTGGCGCACAAGTTTCCGGTGAGGTCTGGCGGACGACGTCTAACAATGTTAATGCCCGGATGGGCCCGGGTACGGATTATGAAGTTGCCTTTGCAATGCCCAGCACAACAGCAATGAGTTTGTTAGAGCAGAAAAATGGCTGGGGCCGGTTTTCCTATCAGGGGCCGGACGGTAAAACCTATCGGGTCTGGATTTACATGTCTTTGGTGGCCAAGGATTAAAAGAAACATACTTTAGGCGCAACATTGCCCCGACCAAAGATTTGATAATCTTATTGCGGATCGGGATGGTGTTTGGCGCCAGCGGCCTGTTGTTTAGACAAACCGGCATGTTCGGTGGAGCCAGTAACGTTATAAATCTTTCTGTGGCGCAAATGCGCCCGGAATAACAAGGGACGTCGCTATGTTTGGGTGGTTCGGCAAAAAGAAGACGCCGACACAATCGGTTCGCAAGGCTGTGACATTTGATGAGGCAGCAATTCCCGATAATGTTGTTGTTTATGCGATTGGTGACATTCATGGGCGTGCTGATTTGCTGGAACGGAAACTGGCAAAAATTCGCGATGACGAGGTGGCTGTTTCACAGCAAAAAACGGTGATTTACCTTGGCGATCTTGTCGACCGGGGTTTGCAAAGCAAACACGTGATTGATCTGATTTTAGCGCATCAGGATAGCGCGTTGCAGCAGGTCTGGTTGATGGGGAACCATGAGGAATTTATGTTCAAATTTCTCGATGACCCGGAAAATAACCTGGAATGGTGGGGCTATGGCGGTGCAGAAACGTTGCTGAGTTACAATGTGTCGGTCGCACCGGGGGCCTTTAATGGCAAAAAGGCGGTTAAAGCGTCACAAGATTTACAAAGTGCAATGGCCGATGCCGGGCATGAGCCGTTTTTACGGGGGTTTCGCGACAGTTTTGAAGTGGGCGATTATCTTTTCGTGCATGCCGGAATTGACCCGGAGCGTCCGTTTGCAGACCAGGGACCGGAAACCTTGCGCTGGATTCGCGAACCTTTTTTAAGCCATGCATCGCCGCTAGCACGGGTGGTTGTGCATGGTCATACTGTGGTCGAAGAACCGGTTATAAGGGTTAACCGGGTGGGGATTGATACCGGGGCCTATTATTCCGGCAATCTCACCTGTCTTCGGCTGGAAAAGACCGGATATCGGTTTTTGTGATCGTATTTGCCAATACCCCCGGTGGAAATTGTCGGGCCGCTACTGAAAAAGACCGGCGATGTGCCGGTCTTTTTAATTTTGGAATATGCCGGTTCGATCGGTTTAAAAGAACCGTTCTTCAACCCTGACAATGTCACCTGGCAGAACAATTGTTTCCGGTGTGGCTTTTTCCGGTTGTCGGCTTTCGTCACCGCCGCGAATGATCAGAATGTCGCTTTTGTCAGCCCGGTAGGTAAAGCCACCGCCCAGGGCAACGGCATTTAACACGCTCATGCCATTGACGAAGGGATAGCTTCCGGGTTCCTTGACTTCACCCAGAATATAAAACGGGCGATAATTGAGGACTTCGACATTGACTTTGGGGTCAACCAGATAGCCTTCCTTTAGTTTGGCTTCGATATCGGTGCCAAGAGTCCGCAGGGTTTTTCCATCGGCTGATACTGTGCCAATCAGCGGCAGAGAGAGTTGCCCCTCGCCCGAGACTTCAAATTCGCCCGATAAATCGGGCTCGCCAAAGACGGTAATCCGAACTTTGTCACCAGATCCCAGCGTATAAACCGGTTGCGCCGCATATGCCGAACCGATGGCATAAAACGACATGATCAAAGCGAAGATGAGTCCACATAATTTACGCATAACCAACCTGTTCAATAGAAATCCCTTCGGGGGGTACCCGAAGGGATCATAACATTATCAGCACGAATGAGGAACGGTATCACGACCAATTAGAACTGGCCGCCAACCTTAACCATAATGACGTTCTGGTCATATTCGTTGATGGCGGCGTTTGAATCACGGGTTTCGTGGCTCAGTTTGACGCCGGTATAAAGATTGCGATTAAGTTTGTAATCCGCACCAACAGAATAGGTGTATTTGTCGTCTTCGCGGGTAATACCCTGATAATCAGAGTTATAATATTTGGCATCCGCGTTCAGGATCAGGTTGCGCAGCAATTCGTGGTCAACGCCAACCCCGACAGCGGTGCCGATGGTTGAAGACGCACCAGAAGTGGTGGTTTCATTGATGGTCCGCGATGCGCTACCACGCAATGTCGTCAGTTCGGTGATGTTCCAGCGAACACGGGCATCAGCAGAATAACCATCAACGTCATCAAGCGTCTGATCGTCGTAATCCTGTTCCATCCAGCCCACGGCAAGGTCGGCCCGGATCAGGCGATCAAGATCAATGGCGATACCGGCAAGAACTTTGTAACCATTGGAATCACGGTTTACGCCGCCATCATCGACCTGCGAATCGTAATCACGTTCATTGACCGAGCTTTTGATGTAGGCTTCGTAACCGGTCTGGATTTCGTAACCAAAGCGAACTTCGCCTTTGGTTTCGGTCCGGTCACGGTCATCATTGTTATCAGTGCCGCCACCAATGGTCGCGTTGTCATCATAATTGTAGTCATCAACCGTGCCGGTTAGACCAACACTGAAACGGTTTGGTTTGTAAGTGCCGCCCAGAACGCCGGTCATTTTGTCATATTCAACCGGTTCTTTGGCATCGGTTGACACATCATCGCCGCCGCGATCTTCATGCAGGTGCTGCAGGCGGGCATCGCCGTTAAATTTCAACGCTTCGGTGGCATCGGCGCGGCCGGTTGCGCGCAGATTATAATCGGTATAATCGTTGTCGCTGGTGTCGGCATAGATACCAAATTCAGATGAAGCTTCGAATTGCAGGAAATGACGGTTCCAGTTCGAACGCAACTGCAGGCCCGGCGAGATTTTGGTGATGTAATCGTCGGTTTCGTTGGTGTTCGATTTATAGATATTGTCGTTATATTCTTCTGCGGCTTCAACCTTTGGATACAGAACGAATGAGCCAAGCGTAATGCCTTTGGCTTCGTACCCTTCCGGTGTGCGTTCGGTAACGGCCTTGTCAGGGCTTACCTGTTCCTGTGCCGCTGCGGGAAATGCTACCGCCAATGCGCTGACTGCTACAGATGCGAGCAGTCCCCCTTTAAGAAATTTCACGTTGTATCCCCTTATAAACTTCTTGCGTTCAATACTTGCAGGACAGCCAAACTAGCCCTGGTTCTGAGGCTGATTCTGGCTCGCATTGTTTTGGCTTTCACTATCTTGTGTCGGTTCGGTGGTGGTATCATCAACGCCACCAGTCTCGCCGGCATCGCCGCCGGTCTGCTGATTGTTGGCAGCAACTTCGGCGCTGGTCTCTGCCTGTTGATTGGCGGTACTTGCAGCCTCGGCATCATTTTGTGCTGTCTGAACCGTTTGTGCTGACTGGTTCACAATTTGTTCAACCAGCCGACCCATCGTCGCACCCGCAGCCTGGGTCGCAACGTTTGCAGGAAATATGTTTATTGCACTTGAAACAGCCCGAATAACGTCCACGTTGTTGGCACCTGAGCTTCTGGCGGATACCGCGGCGATTAGTCCCGGCGTGGCGGTTGATCCGCTTGCGGCGGCCTGAACGGCAACCGAGCTGGCAATCTGACTGGCGGCTTGCGGGTTTGCCCGCGAAACAGAAGCGGCAATGTAAAGGGCGCTATTAGGCGATGCTTTGGTCGCGGCGGCGGCAATGGCAGCAGGCGAGGTTGTGCTTGCTGTGCCGGTTGCGGCCGCAGATTTTTGGGATGCTGTTGTCACAGAAACCGCAATTTGCGCGGCCGCGGTCGGAACCGCCGTGACCACAGAACCGGTAACTGCTTCGGCAGAAGTCGGAACGGCGGTGACAACCGAAGCTGCAATTGTGCTGGCAGAGTCAGGGGCGGCTGCGGCGGCAGCACTTGCAACTTGTGCAGCGGCATTCGGGTTTGCTTTTGCGGCGGCTGCGGCAATGGTGGCAGCAGCACCCGGGTTGGCCAGAACCAGGGTGCGCACGGCGGCTGCCAGGCCTTCCGGTGTTGCTTTGGCGGCATCAAGTGTTGCGGCCATTGATGGCGTGATCGCGGCGGATTGGGCAAATGCTATGCCGCATGCGCCAAATAACAGGCCACCTGTTAATGCAGTGACTGCTGCAAATTTGCTCATCATCTTCATATTCCAGCGACTCCCTTTGTACGCTTTGCGGTCCCCAAGGCAGATCAAAGCACAGAATTCATACTTTTTCTTCCTTTTCCGTAAGGCTAAATCTATGGGAGGCCCTTGGCATACGCAAATGATATTGCACGTAGAACGGGATTTGATTGCGGATCGTGCCGAAGTGTTGCTAATTTGCAACATAATGCGAATGGATGGGGTCTCGATACTCCGAAAGGCGAAGCCTCTATCTGACCAAACGCGCAGTTTGAGGCTGTGAACCATTCTTGACCGAGAGTCGGAAGCTACTGATTTTGATCCTACATTTCAAAATACCCGGCCTGGGAATTTTGGCTTGGGCGTCTCTCGAAATCCTACTCTTAGGTATCAGGTCTTTGCGGGTTTACATCGATTCTTTCCCGTTTCAACACGTAAAAAGTGTGTGTTGCGCTTTAGAGACTCGACCTGTGGGATATTCTGCGAGGGCCTGCATCAATACATTCGTGCGACTCCGGGGCATCCCGGGTGATCGTTATCTGGCATACCAGGACTGACGCAGTCATTGCCGGTCCTGCATCCTTTGCAATACGTTATAAGAAGCAAAATATCTCTGCGCAAATTCAGTTTTTCTTGTTGATGTCTTTAATAAATCGCGAAAACCGGTTTGGCGGGGCTGTTACCATGGCGCCGACCGTGACGCGGATTGTGGTTACATCCTTTTTCGCCAGGCTGACAAGATTGCGATGTTCTAACGTATCAATCCAGCGAATTTTCGCCTCGATATCGTGTTGTTCGTTTTCCGAAAGCTGCGGCCACAAATCAATGGCGTAGCTGATCTGATTTACCGCCAGGCTGCGTTCATATGGCCCGGTTAAAAGCGACATCCGCAGTGATTCGACCGCTGTGCCATCTGCGGCACCGCCCGTTTTAAGCCGGGTATATGTCAGACGGGCCCAGGTATAGGTATCCATCGGGGAAATGGTCAGGGCTGTTGTGAAGGCCTTGTCGGCTTTGAGGTAATGGTCGGTTTGTTCGCGGTCTGTCGTCGCGCGTTTGGCCCGCTCCAGTTCGATATAGCCAATCCGTGTCCAGGCTGCCGAGGTTGCAACCCAGTCAATGGCGCGCCTTGTTGTGGTATCAAGGTCGTCAAGGGTGGCAGCCGGGGTGTCGGGATTGCTGATATGCTCATAACGCCGCGTCGAAAGGGCGAGCAGCATGGAGGCCATGGTGTGGGGAATGGCGAGAACAAGAAGTCCTGTTCCCGCCAGCAAACCGATTATCGCAGGCAACCTGCGCTTTGAAATAAAGCGCATGATTATCCTTTGGCGTAATAGTCTTTGTAGCGGCCATAATAATAGCCGTAATCACCATAGCCATATTTGGCGTGTTTTTTGACATTCACCTGGGTTAGCACGGCCCCGGCAAGGTCGATGCCGGCTTCGGCTGTTTCTTTCAGTCCTGCTTTGACCAAACCGCGCGGTGTGCTGTCCCATTTAACGACATAGAGCATTTTATCTGCCATCAGGCCGATAACCTTGGAGTCGGAAACAGCGAGAATTGGCGGGGCATCGAGAACAATAAAGTCGAAATGCTCGCGCAGGGCCATCAGGGTTTTTTCCATATGGCTTGATGACAGCAGATCGAGCGCGTTAGCCTGGGTGACTTTGGCAGGCAGCAGGTAAAGCCCGGTTTCTTCGTCGCGTTTGATGGCTTGATCAATTGTGCATTCATCGGCCAGCAATTCAACAAGGCTGTGGGTGTTGTCCGCCCCAAAGGTTTTATGAACCGTCGGGCGGCGCAAATCGCAATCAACCAGCAAGGTGCGTTGACCGGAATTTGCGGTAACCTGGGCCAGCCACGCCGCCAGCGTTGATTTGCCTTCGGACGGGACGGTTGAGGTGATGCCGACAATACGCGGCGGATTATCGACATTTGACAACATCAGTGATGTTCGCAAACTTCGGACAGATTCTGTCGTGGCCGAGCCGGGTTTGTGAGTCGGGAAGCGTCCGACATCGGTTTTACCCAGCAGGTTCCCGGCCAAAAGCGGGATCATGCCAATGCCGGGTACGCCGGCAATTTGTTCAAGCTGTTCGGTGCTGCGAAAGCTGTTATCGAGCTGTTCAAGCACAAAGACCAGCACCACACCCAAAAAGACCGAGCCAACAAGGGCGACGGCGATAATCAGCTGCTTTTTCGGGGCAGAGGGATCCACCGGGACTTCGGCACGGGAAATGATGCGGGCATCGGCCTGTTGCAGATCTTCCTGACTGTTGGTTTCTTTAAACCGGTTGAGGAAGTTTTCATAGAGCAGGCGGTTGGCATTGGCTTCGCGTTCCAGCTCGCGCTGGCGGATTTCGGCCTGATTCTGGGTGTTGTTTTTGCTTTCAAGGCCGTTCAGGCTTTGTTGCAGGGTGCTGACCCGGGCCTGGGACACGCCAACTTCGTTTTTAAGGCTCTGGGCAATTTTGCGCACTTCGCGTTCGATGGAAGTGCGCAGGTCGGCCAGCTCGGCCCGTGCCTTGATCATGGCGGGGTGGCGGCTGCCGTACCGCGATTCAAGCTCCGATACCCGGCGCAAAAGCTCTGCTTCCTGATCGCGCAGGCGCTGGATTAAGGGCGAGTTCAGGACTTCGGCGGCAGAAGACAGATCGGCGCTGTTGCCCAGCAAGCTTTGCACCTGATTAAGGCGGGCCTGGGCTTCTGCCCGGTCGGCCTGGGCCAGGATCAATTGCGAGCTTAGCTCGGAAATTTGCTGTTCGGTCATTTTCGAACCCTGACCAACCTTGCTGGAAATGGATTCGCTATAAGCCTGAACAGCAGCTTCGGAGGTTTTAACCTTTTCGCGCAGCGAGGTCAGGCGATCATTGAGCCATGCTGTCGCGCGGCGTGTGGCTTCGAACTTTGCTTCGAGCTGATCGACAATATACTGATCGGCAATGGTATTGGCGATCAGGGACGCCTTGCGGGCATTGGTCGAGGTAAAGCTGATGGCGATGACCTGGGATCTGCCAACAATGCTGACCTCCATATGCTCTTTTACATTATTGATCACGCGGTTGGTGCGCTCTTCGGCCAGTTCGGTATCGCTGACGATCACTTCAGGCTTTTTCAAGCCGATTGAAATCAGGAAGTCTTCGCCGACATAGGTTTCGGGTTTTAAAAGGGTGCTATACCAGGGAACATCACGCAGTTCGGCGTTAAATTCGGGGTCTTTTTCCAGGTTAAGATCGGTGACAACACGCCGGATCAGCGAGCTGGATTTGATCACTTCCACTTCGCTGAGCAGCGCGCCCATTTCGGATGAAACGCCGCTCATCACGCTTTCAATATCGACAACCTGGTTTTTACGGCCATCGATAATAACGTTACTGGTGGCGGTAAAGCGCGGTGCGATCTGAAAAACGATCAGGGTGACCAGCACGGTTAACAGCACAACCACCGAAAAGATCATGCTTTTGCGCCGCCACAGGGTGCGCAGCAATTCTTGCAGGTCAATTTCGTCGCTGTCGGTTCCGCGTGCGATGTTGTCGGCCAGCGATTTTAGCCGCGACCGTTTTTCTTCCGCCTGCGTGTTTGCAGTTGCGGGTGATGGCGTGGTGGAGTTGCTCAAACTGGCCCCCGGTTAAATCCCGTTAATTCCCGTTGGATGCCGGATTGTCCCAAACCCGGTTCTATTGCTAGCTATACGGAATTTCATCATCCACAGCAACCAATAGGCGATGGTATAGGATTAAAAAGTCGTTTCTTGCTGACGGATCGCATTTGCGCGGGTAATTAGGGTATCGGGTTGTATTGCGGGTTTGCGCCCGAAAGGGGACGATTTTAAAACGGGGAGGGCGAATTTGCCCGAAATTCTGCGCCAGATTGTGTTTATCGGATTGCTCGCCTTGATTGCATTGGCGCCGCTACCCTTTGGCAGCAATGTGCCGTGGGCATGGTCGCTTATGTCGTTATGGGTCGGTGTGTTGATTGTGCTTGATGCGATTGCGTGTCTGCTCTCACCGCCAGAAGGCGAAAGACGGTTTTTTAAACGCATTAAAATCCCGCTGGTGCTGTTTTTTATTGTTGTCGCCTGGATTGTGGTGCAGGCCATTCCGGGCATCGTCCCTGCCATTGCTCACCCGATCTGGAGCGAGGCCAGCGCCCAGCTTGGCGTTAACCTTGCCCCGCGCGTCACTATCGCGCCGGACCTGACCTGGGACGCGCTGATGGTGTTGCTGGCCTATGCCGGGGTGTTCTGGCTTTCGGCACGCTATGGCCGGAAGCGCGAGAATGCATCAATAATGCTCAGCTTCTTTGTCATCGTTTCCACCACCTACGCCATTTATGGGTTAGTGGTGTTTTTCGGCGGTTGGGAAACAATTCTTTGGTACAATAAAACGGCGTATCGGGGGGATTTGACCAGTACGTTTATTAATCGCAACAGTTACGCGACCTATGCGGCGATGGGGCTTGTGGCGTCGCTCTTGTATCTGGTGAAAATTCTGGCGCGTGATTTGCGCGGCGGGGGCACTGTGCGGCAGATTATGCGCAACATGATGGACGGGACACTGGCCCGGGCGTGGTTGCCGATGGTCGGCATTTTATCGACCGGCACGGCCCTGATGCTTACCCATTCGCGGGCGGGGTTTGTGAGCGGGATGATCGGGGTGTTTGTGGTGCTGGTCTGCCTTCGGATTGGCAAGGTAATACCGGCCCGGTTTGGTAATGGCCTGATTGCCGGTATTGTTTTACTGGCAGTGGGTGGCTTTGCCATAAGCGGCAGCGGGCTGGAGGAGCGGTTTGGGTATCTTGAAAGCGCACAAGATATGCGCATGCATTTGTATGAACAGGTTGTGGGTGCGGCATCTCAGGCACCTGCCGTTGGCTTTGGGTATGGCAGTTTTGAACCGGGTTTTCGACCGTTTAAGGATTTACGCTTAAGTGGTTTAACCTGGAGCCTTGCCCATAACAGTTATCTGGAATTTTATTTTGGCACCGGGATTTATGGCCTTGTCATTATTATGTGTGCTTTTGTCTGTATTTTTTTCGGGCTTGTAAAGGGGGCCTTTTTAAAGGCGCACGATACGGCTTATTTAATAACTGCTGTTTCGGCCCTGACAATTGTGGGGCTGCATGCCTTGACCGATTTTAGCATTCAGATGCCAGCGATGGGGGCTGCGTTTGTTTTTGTTGTCGGGCTGGGCTTTGGCAAAAGTATTATTGATACAAAAGGACGTTCACGACAGTGATGTTGTGGACAAAAATGTTATAATATTATTTTATTCGAATTAATGTCAGCAGACTGTCAGGAATGATAAATTCCTATCCTAATGGATAATTGTTGCTGCCGCATATTATTTGCTAGTGATTGTTTGTCCACACACGAAGTGCGCCCGCAGGCCATTTCGGTGTGGATTTTTTATTTCCGCAACATGACAGGATATTAACCGAACCGGTCGCAGGTGATGCGCCCGGTGTTTGGTCGTGTTCTGTTGTATGTAAAGGGATATAAACGATGGCCTGGTTGACATACGATATTACAGGGAAGCGGGTTTATATTGCCGGTCATAATGGCATGATTGGTTCGGCGCTTGTGCGCCGGTTGGAGCAGGAAGATTGTACAATTTTAACCCGCACGCGCAGCGAAATGAACCTTTTGGATAAGGCATCGGTGACAGCGTGGCTGATGCAGGAAAAACCTGATGTTGTGATTATTGCGGCGGGCAATTCCGGCGGGGCAATTGCCAATTTGAGCCGTGGCGAGGATTTTATGTATGAAAACTTTGCCATAGCCAGCCACCTGATACACGGCGCCTATGAGGCCGGGGTGAAACAGCTGATTAACATTGCTGGGCCGCATATTTACCCCGAAGATACGTTTTTACCGACGTTGGAGCGGGGGATTACGGGTGAACAGCTTAACCGTTCATGTGAAGCCGCATCTGTTGTACGGCTTGCTGCTTTGAAACTTTGTCAATTCTATCATCGGGAATATGGCGTTTCTTTCAGAACTGTTGTTCCGTTTGACGTTTATGGGCCGGGGGATAATTTTGGCCCGCTTTCGAACCGGGTTATTCCGGCGATTATTCGTAAAGCAGTGGAAGCAAAGCAGGCCAATGCAGGGCATATGGAGCTGTCGGGTGTTGGCACGGAAGTACGTGAATTTCTGTATGTTGATGATTGCGCCGATGCCATTGTTACCTTTTTGAAATATTATGGTTATAAGGGACCGGTGAATATCGCGACCAGTTTTAATTTCGGTGTCAGGCTCGCGGAGCTTGGCTATATGATTGCCGATCTTGTCGGGTTTGACGGGCGGATTAAATTTTTGCGCAAAACGCAAGCTGGTAGCGGGGAGCGACGCCTTTGTGGGCAGACACTACGGTCTATTGGCTGGTATCCGCAATACAGCCTTGAAGTGGGGATTCGCAAAACGCTGGACGCGTTTCTTAAGGGCAATTATCGGGAATATGACATGAAAAATGAACGTTTCACGTTATGCCCGGCCTGAAATTAAATGCGGTGGGATTAAAGCGTTTCTTTTTTAACAAGAGCATAATGTATTGATCGAAGCTGATTAATACAGTCCATGGGCTGGCTTATCGCGCCCTTGCCTTTTGCGAGACGGGCCGCGCGGTGCCGTTGTTTCCAACCCGTCCCAACTCGTCCGAGCCCGTCCCAACCTGTTCTTAATGAGTTGTCTTCATAGAAAACGGGTATAAGACCCGTTTTGCTTACAATTAGTCTGTCCACATACGACGTGCGCCCGTTGGCCATTTCTGTGTGGATTTTTTATTTCCGCAACATTGCAGGACGTTAACCAAACCGGGTGCAGGGCATGCGCCCGGTGGCTGGTTGTGTTTTGCTGTCCGTAAAGGGATACAATTAATGGCTTACGATATTACAGGTAAACGTGTTTTTGTTGCCGGTCATAGTGGCATGGTTGGCTCGGCGCTTGTGCGCCGGTTTGAGCAGGAAGATTGTACAATTTTAACCCGCACCCGTAGCGAGCTGGACCTTTTGGATCAGGCGGCGGTTATGGAATGGTTGAAACAGGAAAAGCCTGATGTTGTGATTATTGCGGCGGGCAAGTCCGGTGGGTCCATTGCCAACCGTGACCGCCCGGTGGAATTTATGTATGAAAACCTGGCCATTGGTATGCATTTGGTGCGGGGAGCATATGAGGCCGGGGTGGGCAAACTGGTGAATATTGCGGCACCGCATATTTACCCGGAAATGGCGTATGTGCCGACCAACGAACAAACAATGATGAGTGGTCGCCTTCATGATTCCTATGAATCTTCTGCGATGGCGCGTCTTGCTGTTGTGAAGCTGTGCCAGTTTTATCATCAGCAATATAATGCAAATTTTACCACTATTATTCCGGCGGAAATTTATGGACCGGGGGATAATTTTGATCGGCTGTCAGGCCGGGTGATGCCCGCCTTTATCCGCGAGGCGGAAGAAGCAAAGCAGGCCAAGGCCCCGTATATGATATTGCGGGGATATAGCACAGCAGTACGGGAGTTTATTTATGTGGATGATTTTGCCGATGCGGTTGTTACCGTTATCAAACGTCAAAAGGGATGTTACCCGGTAAATATTGGTGCGGGTTTCAGCATTACGTTACGTGAGCTTGTTTTCAAGGTTGCCGATATTGTGGAGTTTGAAGGACAGATCAAATTTTTGCAAAAAATGCCCGCCGGGGTGGCAGAACGTTTTCTTACCCCAACAAAAGCCAGATTTTTGGGCTGGCAGCCGAAATACAGCCTTGATGAAGGAATTCACAAAACCTGGGAAGCTTTTCTGCAGGGCAATTACCGGGAATATGACCTGAAACTGTTTGGTTAATGTGAGGTCCGGTTTGATGTTATTGGTAAAAGCTTAAATATCAGGTTGGAAATTTGCATTATTGGAATAACAGGAAGGTCACAACGGTGACCTTCCGTACCGGTCTTCAAAGCGGACGATATCGTCTTCGCCAAGATAACTTCCTGATTGAACCTCAATCAATTCAAGCGGAATTTTTCCGGGATTCTCCAGGGCGTGTACTTCGCCAAGCGGGATGTAAGTGGATTGGTTTTCGCCAAGAAGGATTGTTTTTTCCCCAATCGTTACTTTGGCGGTGCCACTTACGACAATCCAGTGTTCGGCCCGGTGATGATGCATTTGAACCGAGAGCTTTTCGCCCGGCTTCACCGTAATGCGTTTAACCTGGTATCGTGCCCCTTGATCGACAGAATCATATTTGCCCCAGGGGCGGTAAACCTCGCGATGATCGTTTTGTTCGCGCCGGTTTTGCTCTTTAAGTTTGGCAACGATGTTTTTAACATCTTGAACTTTGTCTTTGGCGGCGACCATTACGGCGTCTTTGGTTTCCACAATCACGACGTCTTGCACACCTACGGCAGTGACAAGCCGGGATGTCGAATGTATGTAGCTGTTACTTACCTGATCGGTAATCACGTCACCAACACACACATTTCCATTCGGGCACTGGTCTTTGAGTTGCCATAACGCGGACCACGATCCAATATCGCTCCATTCGATATTCATGGGAATAACAGCAGCGTTTTGTGTGCGTTCCATTAGCGCATAGTCAATGGAAATATCTTTCACCTTGGCGAAACTCTCGGCATCAATACGAATGAAATCAAGGTCTGTTGTTGCCTGCTCAAGGCTGGTACGGCAAGTTTCTACCAACTCTGGCTCGTATTTTGTCAATTCATCGATAAATACCGATGCTTTGAACATAAAGATCCCGCTATTCCAGCAGAACTCGTCCGATCGAATGTAGCTTTCGGCAACGTCCTGATCAGGCTTTTCGGTAAATGCCTTCACATCAAAGGTGTTATCGGCGATGGAAGTGAGCGCCGCACCCTTTTGGATGTAACCATATCCCGTTTCAGGATAAACAGGCTGAATACCGAAGCAGACTATTTTTCCTGCATTCGCGGCCTTGGTTCCCTCTTCGATATAGGCAGCAAATTTTCTCGCATCACTGATGAAATGATCGGCGGGCATCACCAGAAGGATCGGATCGGGTGATGCCTCGTGAGATAATGCGTGGAGAGCAGCCAATGTAATAGCTGGCGCCGTGTTGTGCGATAGAGGTTCCAACAAGATATCCGCGTTTGAAACGTTGGCTTCACGAATTTGCTCGGCAGCTAAAAAGCGATGATCTTCATTGCAAATCACAATCGGGCAATGACTGGATATTTGGACCCCACGTACAAGTGTAGCTTGAATCATCGTTTCTTCGGCAGAGACAAGCGAAAGAAATTGCTTGGGATAGCTTTTACGGGATAGAGGCCACAAACGGGAACCTGACCCACCGCTTAGGATAATCGGAATAATCATTGGCCCACCCTCACTTGCGCGACATCAAGAATGAAACTATTCGTTTCGCTGCGTGTCCGTCTCCGTATGGATTGCTTCCATACGTCATTTTTTGATAGCTGGCAGAATTTTCCAATAGTTCAGTTGTTTTTTCTACAATTCTCTGTTTGTTTGTGCCGACAATCTCAATGCACCCTGCGTCAACTGCTTCCGGACGTTCAGTGAATTGTCTCATTACAAGAACGGGTTTATTTAAAGAAGGAGCTTCTTCTTGAATCCCCCCCGAATCAGTTAAAATAATATCAACATTTTTCATCAAATAAATAAAATCAAAATAGTCCTGAGGTGATAATATTTTTATTTGATTGTTTTTATTTAATATCTCTTTGGCAAGGTCGGCAGCTAACGGATTTGAATGCAAAGCGTAAAAAATGTCTACGTCTTTCTTCATTTCAGTTATTTCATTTAAAGCAAGGCAAATATTTTTTATTCCGTCGCCAAAATTTTCCCGTCTATGTGATGTGACTAGAATGTTTTTCTTGTTTTTTCGAATTTTTGGTCCACTATAAGAAAATACAGATTCATCATCTGTTATTTTTGTAGCCAAAAACAGTGCATCAATAACAGTATTACCAGTTACCAGAATTGATTCGTCACTTACATTTTCATTAATTAAATTTAGCCGCGATTTCTCCGTTGGTGCGAAATGATATTTGGAAACAGATGATATAAGCTTTCTGTTCCCTTCTTCGGGCCACGGAGAAGATATGTTGCCCGTTCTTAGGCCAGCTTCGACATGTGCTACATCTATTTTATTATAAAATCCTGCCAGACACCCGGCCAGAGAACTTGTTGTATCGCCATGGACAAGAACAATGTCCGGCCTTTGCTCGTTTAGGATAGGCTCAAGACCCATAATTATATTTGATAGAAGCTGACTGATTCTGAACGAAGACGCACGTGCTTCAATATTTAAATAATTGGATATGTTAAAATTTTTTAAAATGTTTGAAGCTAAATCTGTATGCTGACCAGTAAGACATGTTATATTTTCTATGTTGGGGTTTTTATTTAATTCTAAAATAACCGGAGCAAGTTTAATAGCTTCAGGGCGTGTTCCTATAATAGTTAGAACTTTCACGACGATTGTTCCTTGTTCAGAGTTTCACGATATATTTGCAGCGTAGCACAAGCTATCGCCTGCCAGCTTAAATTCTTAGCTGTTTTGTGTCCTTCGTTGGTCATACTGTCAACTTCACCTGACGGTAGTTGATATATTTTCATTATGGACTTATATATCTGTACCGGATCTCCAGGAGGAATGAGTAAACCATTTATATTATCGTGAATTAACTCTGGCATACCACCCACATTTGTCGAGATTACAGGTGTTCCTGTTGCCATGGATTCCACGGCGGACAACGAAACTGCTTCCATCAAAGACGGTATAATTGAAATATTTGATAGATTGTAAAGGGTAGCCATCTGGGTAATATCACAATTACCAAGTTTAACTATTTGGGATGGATTCGGAGCGTTTGATATTAAATTTTCTATTTCGTGAACATATGCCGGAAATCCATTGTAATCACTTCCTGCAAATAAAAATTTAAAATGAGACGGATATTTATTTTCTATAATTGATTTGATTAAAAAAATTACTCCTTTAGTTGGCGCCCATCTTCTGGGGCAAAGAATTAAAAAATCTTGATCGGTAAATCCAAAATTTTGGCGGGATGCAGAAATTCTTCTTTTTTCCCATTTATAGAAAAGGTCAGGACTCACACCGTTATATATGGTAACGGAATTTATGTCAGGCAGACGTGGCGTCAATTCTGTGCTCGGGCCGATGATGAATTTATAATGAGATAAAAGATGTCGTAATAGAAACCTACCGAACCAACTTTTCTGAAAATAAAGATATTCTCCTGTATGGTTGGTCAAGATGCAGGGAATTCCATGGCGAGCTGCTAGTTTGCTTGCCCCCATGCTGGAAGTGAAGTCATGTTGATGTAGTATGTCAATTTTGCTTTTTTTGATATGTGAGGAAATTTGTTTTGCGGATAAATTAAATGACAGCTTTTTGAGAAAGGAAAACAAAAAACCTATTTTTGGCAAATCCATGTGATTTTCCAGAAGCCTCACAATTTTTGCGTATTTTATATTAATGTGTATTATTTGTACGTTTTCATGAATTAAGTCTTGCGTATTGGATTCGATAACATGGGTTGGAACAAATATAGTTACGGAATGCCCCATTTTTCCGAATTCAGAACTGATGAATCTGATGTGATTTTCAACTCCTCCGATATTATTGGTTGGTGAGAAAGTTGAAAGAAATGCTATATTCATTTATTTTTCCTTTAGAGTGGAATAAATGATATTTGCTGAATCGGCCCAGGTGAATCTTTTTGCGTTCTCATAACCTTTTTTAATGAGAGATTTACGATATTTTTCGTCCGAAATCATTCTTGTAATACCGTTTTTTATATTATCGATGTTGTTAGGGTCTATATAAGCGACGGAATCTTTTGCAATTTCGTTATAAACAGCAATATCAGATGCGATAACCGGACATCCTGCGACCTGGGCTTCGATAATTGGAAGGCCAAATCCTTCGTAGGTCGATGTTGAAACAAAACATGTTGATTTTGCATATAAACTTGCCAACTCAGAGTCCGATATCCGTCCTAATACAACGATATGATCCTTTTTTTTGTAATTATGAATTTGTTCCTGAAACATAACTGTGTCATAACCAGAGCCAACTATATAAAAATATACGTTATTATCCGTTAGCTCATTAAAAGCAGCCAGGGCTGCTGTAATATTTTTTTGTGGATTGTTGGTTGCTACAAATAATATTATTTTTTCTTTTTGAGTATGATCTATATTGTTAGGTGTGGAGAATATTGGGGATGGAGCATTGTAAACTACTTGTATGTTGGGTTCAAAAATTTTGTAAATTTTACATATTTCGTTTCTGGAAAAACAACTTACAGTAAATAATTTCTTGGCTCGGGGAACTGCATTTTTTAATAAATTCTTATAATAAAAAGAAAATGATTTGCGAAAATTATTATCATTGACGTGATAGCTGACATCATGCAGGACTAATGCAACATGATTGCAAAATAGTGGTGCCGTATTGCATAAATTTAATAATATATAGTTTCTTTTTGTTGATAAATATATTGGTAATGTTAACTGTTCCCACAAATGTCCTGTCAATGTTCCAATTTTTTTTGCGTCGAGAAGGTATGCTATTTCAGGATGAACGACATTTTGGGGTGATAAAAAAATTATGTTCTTGTCAATATCCTTTAGTTTCTTTGTCATCTCAATAGCATATCTTTGAACTCCCGTGATTTCTTGTGTTAAGAAGCGACAATTTACGAATATCTCAGGTGAATTTAATCGGGGCATATTTTGTCTCGTAATAATAGTGCCAAGCGAATGCTGAGAAATACCAAATATGAAAATAAAACAATTCAGGGACACTGACCATTAATATTATATATGAAGTTATGAGTGCGATACTTACCGCAATTTTATCCTCCTCTCCTGACCTTAACAAACGATTACAGGGAAAAAGCATCAAAAAAGTGACTGTCAGGAACCCAAAGATCCCTGTATTAAAAAGTGATGTGGATAAGTAATCGGTTGAACGCACGGTTCCAAAACCGTGCCCAAAGAAAATTTCTATAAAATTTGAATCTAACCAGGAAGAAAAGTGAGCAACGAAAAAGTTTAAGCGGTCTGTGCCAGATACGCCGTGACCGGAAATTTTATATAAGAAAGATTCAATAATATAATTAGCTTCGTTTTTAAATATTATGTATGCGATGGAAGCTATGGTCAAAGACGTCGCCACGTAATATATGCTTCTTTTTGCAATAATAAATAAAAGTACAGCTATTCCAAAAATGGCTGTAGACGAGTTAGATAGCATCAATAATATAAAGCAAGGAATCCAAGTTTTTTCTTTTAAAACGAAATAGTATACCATAAATGGTGAAATCGTGTAGGCAAGCATCGAGGGTTCACCAGATAATGATTTTACCCTAAAAAGAGTTTGTCCTGAAATTGTATATAGCTGCAATAGCCCATACGTAAAGTCATCTCCTGTTATTCTGTTTGATATAAAGTCGCCAAAATTTTTGAATATGATGAAGTAGAAAAATTCGTAAAAACCAAATGCAATGTAAAAAAGCAATCCTATCTTTGTTATTTTTTTTACATTATCGACTTCAATGTTTGATTTTAACTCATGATACAGTACTAAAAAAAATATTATACAGGTAAACAAGTAAGCAGACTGCGTGATGACAGAGTTTCGTATTCCGAAGGTGCTGTCATCAGACAAAAAGCGAATCAACGTAGAGTAATGATTTGTAAATATATTCTGAGATACAACGGCAATCGATTGCCATATGAAAAACAGGAAAAATGTTAAAACTAACTTCACGGTAATTGAAGAGAATCTTTTAGGCGCGCTTATTGCCAATGCTATAAATGTTAAAAGTGTAGTTATGTTTGGAATTAGCAATCCTTTTATTTCTGTGCTCAGCACAAATGACTGTATATTCATGAAAAATAAAGTGCAGAAGAGAAATAATTTTCTCATTTGTAAAAATCATCCAGTGTTTTATTGTATATTTCCATATATTTATTTTTCCAATCCCTCACTTTTGTGTAATGCAAGCCTTTTTCTTGAGCGTTTAAGCTAAGCTTATTATATTTTTCCACGTTTTGAATTAATTTATATATTTTATCAGACAAGTCCCCATTCTTTTTTGGGTCAAATATAAAACCATTTATCTCATTGTCTATCATCTCGGGGATTCCACCTTTATTTGATCCTATAACTGGACGCCCGTAGATGAAAGACTCGAAAACAACACCGGGAAGCGTGTCTGGCCAAATCGATGGTACGATACAGCAGTCTATTCGTTCGAAAAATTCTTTCGGTATTGTCTGACCTATGAATTTAATATTATCGGGAATATTTCTTTTGAGGGTTTCAATATACTGTTTATCTCCAGAACCGGCAATTAATAAATTTACACCTTTATCCGTTATCCGTGAAAATTCATTGATTAGCAGCTCTACGCCTTTTGCTTCATTGATGGCACCTATAAATCCGAATGTAGAAGCTTTGGCGGAGCTATAAATTCTTCTTTTATGTATGCTGCGTTTGTTTTGTATGGTGAATTCCAAGGGAACTGATTTATAATATCCAAGATTTCTGTGCCGGTCTAATATGTTTTTGCTAACACCAAGGACTGCTGTTACTTTCTCACTTTTTATTTTGTGCCTGTATTTAAATATCTTACATGTAGTGCACTGTTTTTCGCATTGACATCTGTTTTTAAACATATTTGCATTCAGGCACACATTGTACAAATCATGTAAAACTTGAATTACCGGGATATTCAAACTGTTCAACATATCAATCAAGGTGGCGCCAAATCCGGATATGTTGTGGATTGAAACAATATCCGGGTTTTCTGATTTTAAAATATCTCGAATGTCTCGCCTTTTAAATATGTTGAAGCCTTCTATCAAATGCCAAACAACTTTTGTTATGCGGTTCCGTCTTTTTTTGTAGTTGCTGTTATAAATATTTCTCTGTTGAACTCGATGCACCTTCACATTATCAATATAATCTATGCGTTCTTTTCCTGTGGTTGTCGTAATTACAACCACCTCATTTTCTTCTTTTAAAGCATCAATTAATGTTTTGAGGCTTATTTCAAGCCCTCCCCCTATGTCTGGATAATAGAGAGAATTAATGAACAGTATCTTCATTTTCTTGAACATAAATTTCCTAGTTTAATTTTTTATTTTATTTGTTTCATGATTTTTTATTTCTCGGGCGGTTCTGCTGATTTTTCTTTAGGCGACCGTGCTTTAATATAGTAAAACAATCCTTTACAGAATCCTCGCGACGCTGCAACTCCATGACGTGGACCTAATTTCATCCACCCTAAAGTGTTTATCAAGAAGCTCAAAATTAAAATAAACTTTTTTGAAAACTTTACGTTCAGGTTTAAGTATTCGGATATGTCCCTTGCTAAAAAGAATTTATTCCTTACTGTGTAATAAATTTTCCAGGGGGCGAGAGGGGATTCCCTATTGTCTATTAGTTTTCGTATGATGGCGTTGTGCAAGTATATGATGTTTGTGTGAAGGGATGCTTTTAAACCAAAGAGATGATCGTCACTCGTAATAAAATAATTTGAAGATGGAAAACCAACTTTTTCTACTATATCAGCACTTACAAGCATACCTTCGAAGCATGCGACATTAGAAAAATAATATTCTTTTCCATTTTGAAAAGACTTTCCCCGAAGAGGAGACGATGCCCCTGTGTATATATCGATATTTTCTTCTAAAATATAATCGGTTCCATCATTGAAAACTCGTCTCGGATGAATACAATGAGATATAGAGCGCCACTTGAGCATTTCTTGCAAACAGTCCTTTTCAGGTGCAACATCATCATCCATAACCCATATCCACTTTGCTCCAGCCTGAACCGCTTTTTTCAACCCTTCATGAAATCCTCCTGCTCCACCAGAATTTTTCTCCATACGATAATATTTTATTGGCGTAATATTATCGTTCGTTTGATCTTTAAAAAGATCGGCGGTGCCGTCTGTCGAAGCGTTGTCTATTATTATGATTTCATCAATTTGATGACTTTGATCTTTTAATGATGATATGGTTCTAAGCAGTAAATATTTTCTATTGTAAGTGACGACAACAGCGACGATTTTATCAATAGTCATGGTAATTTCCTGAAAATAGCTAAAGATTGGGCCACAGCCTGATCCATGTTATAGTACTGATAGTTTCCAAGCCGACCCGCAAAAATTACAGTATCAGATATTTCTTTAGCTTTATCATCATAACGCCCATACAATCTTCTGTTTTCTTCACTTGGTATTGGATAATACGGGATTGTTTTTCCAGAAATGTGGGGGATGGGATATTCCGTTATAGTCGTTGTGTGAGTATGTTTCTGTCCTGTAAGCCATTTTTGTTCAGTAATGCGCGTGTAATTATAATCGTTGGGGTAGTTAATTACTGCGGCATCTTGAAACTTATTTTGATCGTGCGTTTGTATATTGAAGTTAAGGCTCCGGTATGGCAATTGACCTTGTGAATAGTTAAAAAATTCGTCGATGGGTCCTGTAAAAATGATTCGCTTGTACTGAATTTCTTCTTTCACGTCCTGCCAATTGGTATTTAACATAACACGAATGTTTGGTTGTGCTAACATTCGGCGTATCATGTTTGTATATCCGTATTGTGGCATAGCCTGATAAGTATCCTGAAAATATCTATCATCACGTGAAGCGAGTACTGGAACACGTGCTGTGACCGCAGGTGAGAGGTCTTCTGGATTTACGCCCCACTGTTTTCGAGTATAAGATTCAAAAACGTTGCGATAAATATAATCTGCAAGGAAGTTAAGGTCGGTATCCTCAACTTCACGCAATTTTAATATTGGAACACGCGCGCCATATCCATATTCAGTGATCAGTTTATCTCCGAGGCGGGCGGCCATTTGCGTGGGGAACAGTTTGTTTATTGTATTAAGGTTGAACGGGATTGGCACCAGTTGGCCTTCGACTGATGCCAAAACTTTATGATAATAAGGACACCATGATGTGAAGTGTGACAAATAGTTGAAAACCTCGTCACTATTGGTATGGAAGATATGGGGTCCATATTTGTGTGTCAGTATTCCATACTCGTTATATTCATCGTAAACATTGCCCCCAATATGATCACGTTGATCGATAATCAGGACGCTTTCGCGTCGTTGACTTGCTATGCGTTCTGCAAGTGTGGATCCTGTTAATCCTGCCCCTACGATCAACCAGTCTGTGTACATAATATTTCTTTCCTGCATTGGAAAAGGAGTATCGCCATAGAGCTTGAAACGAAAATTTCTACAGTTAATGTTGTAAACGCTGCCCCCTGGACGCCGTAATAGTAAATTGATGGTGTTATTGATATTAAGCTTAACATTCCAGCACAGGCGAGAATTTTATTAAACGTCTTATCCATTGCGTTTGGCAACATAATTTGCACGCCTAGAATATTTGAAATCATAATTACTGAAGGTAACGGTGAAAGCCATCGTAAAATTGATGCTGCTGTATCAAAACCATTCCCGCCCATAATTAAGGCAATTTTATCTGAGAAAATAAATAGAAAAATACTTATGCAAATGGAAATAAATAGCAAAACCGTACCCGAGTACTTGATCAAATGAAGCGCTGATTTCCGATCATGTTTAAAAAGGTAGCTTAGTCTCGGAAAGATGGCTTGTGAAATCGATGCGAGTAAAGATTGTGCGGCATTTCGCACTTTGTCAGCAAGTACATACTGTCCGACTGCTGTCGCGTTTGTCATCACTCCAATAATAGTTGGTGTCAAGGTTGTGTATAAGATAATGAATATCCGCGATAAAAAAATTGCTCCGCTTTCCTTGAATTCGGCCTTTATTTCATAAATTCTGGGCCGCCGCCAAATTACCAAATTATTTTTTTTGATCCAAAAAATTGATATGATTCCACCTATTAACATTGGAATTGCGTTAGCTGCTATCACTCTTGGTCCATGATTTGGTTGTGTTACGAAGATAAAAATTAATGGGATTGTGAACGTGCGAATACAGATTTGGGTTAATGCCAGTTCTCGCATGCGTTCTAGCCCGGAAAAAAACCAAACTGGGAACAATATTCCTGCAATAACCATTATTCCGCCGTAGAAAGCGTAAGGTCTAAATGGTGTAAAATAATTAATGGTTTCGGTGGAAACGAGAATTACTGCAATCGCCAGTACACTGAGTAACCATTGAACAGTCCAGCCGGCGATAAAAGTGCGAGAATAAAATTTTCGGCTTTCTCGTTGGCTTGAGATTTTTCGTACGCCACTCCATAAAAATCCAAAATTAGTAAGAGTAATGAAGTATCCTATAATTACTTGTGCCCATGCAACTTTTCCCCACTCCACAGGTCCCAAGGTCCTCGTTAAGTATGGTATTGTAATTAACGGAAAAATATAACTTACGGCTTGCACCAATGTCAGTGCGCCAGCATTTTGAATTAAACGTGAATGTATTAGACGGTTCAGTATTTTTTTTTGTCGAGCTAACACAGCGGTAAATTATCTCTATTTTTGAAGTTCAATAATACAAGGTGTTTTTTTAATATCACTTGTCTGTGAGTTAAATAGTAATCTAATACGCATTCCGATGAACAAACCCGTTCACCAAGGTCATAAACATTATCCGGATATCCAGCCACGGGGACCAGTTCTGGATGTAATACATATCGTGCAGCACGCGCTGGCGCATTTTTTCGTCGGTGTCGGTTTCGCCGCGCCAGCCATTGATTTGCGCCCAGCCGGTGATGCCGGGTTTTACACGGTGGCGGGCGAAATAGCCGTCGATGCGGGTGCGGTAAAGTTCGTTGTGGGCCATGGCGTGGGGGCGGGGGCCGACCAGTGACATATCGCCGCGCAGCACGTTAAACAGTTGCGGCAATTCGTCCAGGCTGGTTTTACGCAGGAACGCGCCCAGTGGGGTAATGCGCGGGTCGTTGCGCCGGGCCTGTTGTACTTTTTCCGGTGTGTCCGTCATTTTATCCACATACATGGAACGAAACTTCATTACCCGGATTGTCTCGCCATTAAAGCCGTGACGCAACTGCTCAAACAGGATCGGCCCCCGGCTGGTGAGTTTTATCGCAAGGGCGACCGCCAGCATGACCGGCGAGAGCAGGATCAGTGCAACCGCGCCCAATGCAATGTCTTCCAGCCGCTTAACCCACCAGCCGCGCTCACCAAACGGGCGCATGGCACGGCGCAAAAACGGCAAGCCGGCCAAAATCACCCATTCGCTGGCAACATCGCCGGCCTGGCCTTCATTGAGGTCCGAAATCTCGACCAGATCGGATGAAATCGCCCCCACATCATCGAGAATATCGGCGTAGCGTATTTTGTCGCTGGAGCTTACCGCCATCACCACAATGTCGGGCTGGGCCGCGCGCATTTCCCACATGGCATCGCGCAGGCTGTCTGCTGCGTGGTCGCCGGGGACAATTTTGCAATTATGGACAATGGCAAAGCGGTGGCTTTCGGCGCGTGCGCGCAATTGGGAAATTACCAGCGGTTCTGGCGCACTTGATATAAGGGCGATACGGGGCCGAAAATGCCCGGCAATACCCTTGTGGCGTAACCAGACAAAAACCACGATCCGCAACACAAGCAAAAGTGCAGTCCCGGTAATCAGAGAATAGGCCGTCCATAATCGGGAGAAATCTTCGGAGACTTTGGCGAAATAGGCAAAAACCAGCAACAGGGCATAGGTGCCCAATTGTGCGCTCAGCAACCGAAACAGCCCGATCTGCATGGTTTCCGGATTAAGGGTTTTATAGCCCCGGATCAGTACCATCAACATAAGATAAAGCAGCGGCGCGGCGAAGGTTGGCATTAAAAAGCCGTCAGGCGGGAAAAAGGCATCAAAACGCAACAGGGAAGCAATCATGGCGCCCAGCAGCAGGACGACAACATCGCCCAGTGCAAAAAGGTCGCGTAAAATTGCCTGATTTCTGCTGTGTGTTAACACCCAGCACCCCCTTGTGTATGGCAGCTCCCTTTTAAAGGGAGGCAGATCCTTCTATGTCCCACTATACGATCGGCATTTAATTTAGGCTATAGAATGCGTTGTATGGCTTTGCCCGGCGTCCCGTATACTGGGCGGATGTATAGACCCTCTTAACTCCCTGCCTAGCAAGCTGCCATCAGAAAAGGAACTGTCCAAAGGGATAGCGCGGGAAGATTTCGGATTTTTCAAACCGGGAAAAGAGAGGGTATCTTTCAGAGAATTTTATTTAAACTATTGAAATATAATTGTTTATAGAGGATTCATGCGGTTTGCGCCTGCACGTTGCAACAGAACTTTTTAATATTAAAATTTCGCGAGAAAGCGGATTTTTCAATGCCGGGGCAGGCTTATACTTTTTTGCAGTATTTGAGAGTGCGGCTGATTATGCCCTGCGAAGGCATATCGCGATAATCACACCAACAGCCACACCGCTTAAACTTGCACTCATATCGGCAAGCGAAGCAATCCGGCCATTGCCAAAATGCGCCTGCATCAGTTCTAACCCCGGCGCGCCAAGGGCGACAATGATGACGAAAAAAACGCTGATCAACCGGCGGCCACAAACCATAATCGGCCAGAATGCCATGGCGGCAAAAACGCTGACATGCACGACTTTATCAAGATTATGCCGATCCGTAACGGCAAAGCGGCGTTCAACCCCGGCATAGCCAATTGCCACCAGCCCCAAAACCCATAACAGCAACAACAGCACCCGATAGCGATAAAGCCAGGCTTTAAGCGTGGTCATAAAGCCTGCCGACTGTTGTGTGCTTGTGTTGTGATGGGGCGGCGAAAAGGCGGTGTCATCCATTTCCATACCCGTGCCGTTCTGGACATCGCGCGACGTTTGCGCCGTTTGTTCGGGCATGAAGGCTCCGTATTTTGGTGAAACCCGGTATCGAATGCCCGGGTTGTTGCGGGGCAAGGCCGTTTTCAGGCTGAAATAGCAATACATCAGGCCTGATGTTGCTTCAACCGTCATTGAGTGGCTCTAAATGCGTTCGCTATCCGTCGCTGGGATGCTGTGGCGCAAAATGGCCGCCAAGTTGATAGCTTTCGCCCGGATGGGTAAATTTTGCCACCGTAATCGGGGTGCCGTGAAACCACGTGCGACGGTGCAGTACCAGGCACGGTGCGCCATAAGCAATGTCGAGCAATTTGGCGGTTTTGTTATCCGCAGCAATCGCTTCAATCAAATGCCGGGCATCTGAATAAGGCGCATTGGCCAGCAGCCACGCCGCTGCTGTAATATCCTTGAAATCCTGCCGGGCAAAGTTCGGGGCGGCCGCCAGGTTCACCCAGCGATCCTCGATCTGGACGGGAATGTCTTCTTCACGGTGCAGGCAGACGAAATGGCATAGCGGTACCCCCGGTGTCAGGCCAAACCGGGTGGCGAGCGTCGCATCGGCAGCAACGGTGTTATAGGTGATAATGTCGCTGTCATGCCGGTGGCCCCTGGCACGAATATCGCGGTCAATGGCGCGGATTTCCAATATCGGCGATTGTCCCTTGCGATCGGCAACATAGGTGCCGGCCCCCCGGGTGCGGGTTAAAACCCCTTCGGCCACCAGTTCGCGCAAGGCGCGGTTGACCGTCATGCGCGAGGCCTGAAACACCCGCACCAGTTCCATTTCGGTTGGAATTTGCTGCCCGGAAACCCAATGCCCGGAAATGACATTACGCGCCAGCACCCGTTTGATCTGGTCATAAAGCGGGCCATTGCCATCAAGCACCAAATGGGCGTTTGGCAGGACGGGGATCGAGGGCTGGTCTTGGGTCAAGGAAGGCGCGCCTTTTGCCGGGGTTTCGTTTCGCATCATCGTTAAACCTGCCCTGTAATCAAGCATCAAAGCAGGGTGTGGCTAAATGTATAGATGTTTAACCACATTCGCACTGGCAAATATTGGGCGGTATTGCACTGATTTGGCCGGAAACAGGCGGTTTTTTCCGCATTCAGGTTTTCCTTGCCAAAAACCTCAAAGCGGATTTATAAATTTGTATATACATATTGCTTCAGGGAGAGGGTGAATGCCCCAGCAGAACCGATTAGCCAATGACCGGATCATTCGCGCCCCGCGCGGCAGCGAGATTTCATGCAAAAACTGGTTGTCCGAAGCCGCCCTGCGTATGTTGCGCAATAATCTGGACCCTGACGTGGCCGAAAAGCCCGAGGAACTGGTAGTTTATGGCGGCATTGGCCGTGCCGCGCGCAATTGGGACTGTTTTGATGCCATTGAACGCAGCCTGAAGGCGCTTGAGGCCGATCAGACCTTGCTGATCCAGTCGGGCAAGCCGGTGGGGGTGTTTCAAACCCATGAAAATGCCCCGCGTGTGCTGATTGCCAATTCAAATCTGGTGCCGCACTGGGCGACCTGGGAACATTTTAACGAACTCGATCGCAAGGGCCTGATGATGTATGGCCAGATGACGGCGGGCTCGTGGATCTATATTGGCAGTCAGGGCATTGTCCAGGGCACTTATGAAACATTCGTCGAAATGGGGCGGCAGTCCTATGGCGGCAGCCTGAAAGGCAAATGGATTCTTACCGGCGGCCTTGGCGGTATGGGCGGGGCCCAGCCTTTGGCTGCGACCATGGCCGGGGCCTCGATGATTGCGGTGGAATGCCGCGCCTCGCGGATCGATTTTCGCCTGCGCACTGGCTATGTCGACACCCGTGCTGACAGCATTGATGAAGCGCTTGCGATTGTGGAAAAGGCCCACGGTGAGGGCCGGGCTGTGTCGGTTGGCTTGCTGGGCAATGCAGCCGAGATTTACCCCGAAATGGTCCGTCGCGGCATTCGTCCCGATGCGGTAACCGACCAGACCAGCGCCCATGACCCGCTTAATGGCTATTTGCCAGCGGGCTGGGGCCTTGATCAATGGGACGCCAAACGCGAAACAGACCCGGAAGCGGTTATGGCAGCGGCAAAACAATCGATGGCAGAGCAGGTGAAAGCGATGCTGGATTTTGCCGATATGGGTATTCCCACCTTTGATTACGGCAATAACATTCGCCAGATGGCGAAAGAAGCGGGTGTTGATAACGCGTTTGATTTCCCCGGGTTTGTTCCGGCCTATATCCGCCCGCTATTTTGCCGGGGCATTGGCCCGTTTCGCTGGGTGGCGTTGTCGGGTGACCCGGAAGATATTTATAAAACCGATGCCAAGGTGAAGGAAATTATCGCGGATGACCCCAACCTGCATAACTGGCTCGACATGGCGCGCGAACGCATTTCGTTTCAGGGGCTTCCCGCCCGTATTTGCTGGGTCGGCTTGGGCTTGCGCCATAAACTGGGGCTGGCCTTTAACGAAATGGTCCGCACCGGTGAGCTGAAGGCACCGATTGTGATTGGCCGCGATCATTTGGATAGTGGATCTGTCGCCTCGCCCAACCGCGAAACCGAGGCGATGAAAGATGGCTCCGATGCTGTGTCGGACTGGCCGTTGTTAAATGCCATGCTGAATACCGCAGGCGGGGCAACATGGGTTTCGTTGCATCATGGCGGCGGTGTTGGCATGGGGTTTTCCCAACATGCCGGGGTGGTCATTGTCGCCGATGGCAGTGATGAAGCTGCTGCCCGCCTGAACCGTGTTTTATGGAATGACCCGGCAACCGGTGTGATGCGTCATGCCGATGCTAGGTACGATAGTGCAATTGACTGTGCCCGCGAACAGGGCCTTAACCTGCCGATGGTGAAATAATCATGGAAATGATCAAACTTGTTCCCGGTGAGCTGACTTTGGCGCAATTGCGCAAAATCGCCGCTGGCAATGTGCAAATTGGCATCGACGATGCCTGTCGCGACCGCGTTTTGGTGGCGGCCAATACGGTGGAAGACGTCTTGAAACGTGGCGAAAGCGTTTATGGCATCAATACCGGCTTTGGTCTGATGGCAAAAACCCGGATTGATACCGAAAGCCTGCGCGATTTGCAGCGTAATCTGGTGTTATCGCATTGTGCGGGCACGGGGGATCCGCTGTCTGATGCGGTGGTGCGGATGATATTGGCGTTAAAGGTCACAAGCCTTGCCGCCGGGCATTCCGGGGTGCGGCCGGTTGTGATTGATACGTTAATTGCGATGTTTAATTATGGCATTTACCCGCTGATTCCGGCCAAGGGGTCGGTCGGGGCATCGGGCGATCTGGCACCGCTGGCGCATATGAGCCTGGCGTTGATTGGCGAGGCCGAGGCCCGCCACGAAGGCCAGGTAATTTCCGCCATCGATGGCCTGGCCAAAGCCGGGGTTGATGCCGTGGTGCTGGCCCCGAAGGAAGGTTTGGCCTTGTTAAACGGCACGCAGGTTTCAACCGCGCTGACCCTGTTTGGCCTGTTTGCGATTGAGGATAATTTTGCATCTGCTGTTTTGGCCGGTTCGGTCTCGGTTGATGCGGCGAAGGGCAGCGATACCCCGTTTGATGCCCGCATTCATAAACTGCGCCGTCAGCCCGGACAAATTGCCGTGGCGGCCAAATACCGCGAATTACTGGCTGATTCCGAAATTCGCCGGTCTCATGTTGATTGCGACCGGGTGCAGGACCCTTATTCATTGCGCTGCCAGCCCCAGGTGATGGGGGCGTGTCTGGACCAGATCAACCATGCTGCCGCTATTTTGGAACGCGAAGCCAATGCGGTGACGGATAACCCGCTGATTTTCCCCGACGAGGGTGATATTTTGTCGGGCGGGAATTTTCATGCCGAACCGGTTGCCTTTGCGGCCGATATTCTGGCGATTGCCGCAGCAGAAATTGGCGCAATTTCCGAACGGCGCATTGCCCTGCTGATTGATCCGGCGATGGTCGATTTGCCTGCTTTTCTGGTCCATAATGGCGGTTTAAATTCCGGTTTCATGATCGCGCAGGTGACGGCGGCGGCGCTGGCATCGGAAAACAAAACCCTGGCGCATCCGGCATCGATTGACAGTCTGCCAACATCGGCCAATCAGGAAGACCATGTTTCAATGGCAACCTTTGCTGGCCGTCGTCTGGCCGATATTGCCGATAATGTGAATGGCATTGTCGCGATTGAAATGCTGGCTGCCTGCCAGGCGATAGAGTTTCGCCGCCCGATGACATCAAGCGATACGTTGGAAAAAGTCATTGCATCGGTGCGCGCGGTGGCCGCGTTTTATGACAAGGACCGCTATTTCGCCCCCGATATTGCAGCGGTAAAGGCGCTTTTGAAGTCAGCCGCCATTCATGGCTATGTCGATGATTTGCTGCCCAGTTTCGCCTGATATGTTTCGCATCCCCGCTATGTATTTAACATATCGGGGATGGCGCACCGTCCTTGACGCCAGCAGGTGAAGGGTGCATTTAATTGTCTATACATAAAAATCAGCCGCAACCGCAAAACAGGGACAGCATCATGTGGGATCACATCTGGATCAACGGCCATTTTGCCACCATGAACCCGGCCCTCACGCAACCTTATGGTGCCATCCACAATGGCGCAATCGCGGTGCAGGACGGTAAAATATGCTGGCTGGGATTGATGAGCGACCTTTCAGATATTCCCGAAAAACTGGCAACACATGTAACCGATCTTGCCGGAGCATGGGTAACGCCGGGGCTGGTCGATTGCCATACTCACCTTGTTTATGGCGGCAACCGGGCCGATGAATTTGAAAAACGCTTGAAGGGCGTCAGTTACGAAGAAATCGCCCGGTCGGGTGGGGGCATTCGGTCGTCGGTCACCGCAACCCGTGCGGCGAGTGAAGATGATTTGGTAAAACGCGCGCAAAAACGGCTAAACAATTTGCTGCGCGAGGGTGTCACCACCATCGAGATCAAATCCGGCTATGGCTTGCGCACCGAAGATGAAGCCAAAATGTTGCGCGCCGCGCGGCGTTTGGGCCGGGATAATAATGTTGATGTGGTGACAACATTTTTGGGGGCCCATGCGCTGCCGCCGGAATATGCCGATGATGCCGATGGGTATATTGATCTGGTTTGTTCGGAAATGCTGCCCGCCATTGCCGCCGAAGGGCTGGCCGATGCGGTTGATGCGTTTTGTGAAAATATCGCCTTTAATACCGACCAAACCCGCAAGGTGTTTGAAGCCGCACGCGCCCATAATTTGCCGGTCAAATTACATGCCGAACAGTTAAGTGATCAGAAAGGCAGCATTCTGGCCGCCGGTTATCATGCCCTGTCGTCGGACCATCTGGAATATCTGGCGAAGGATGGTGTGGCGGCAATGGCACAGGCCGGGGTGGTGGCGGTGTTGCTGCCCGGGGCGTTTTATTGTTTGCGCGAAACCAAATTGCCACCGATTGATTTATTGCGCCAGCACGGGGTGGATATTGCCATTGCGACCGATAGCAACCCCGGCACATCACCCGCATTATCCTTGCTGTTAATGGCGAATATGGCCTGCACCTTGTTTCGCATGACCCCGGAAGAAGCATTGGCCGGGATTACCCGCAATGGCGCGCGGGCTTTAGGCCGGGGCGATAGCCACGGAACGCTGGAAACCGGCAAGGTCGCCGATTTTGTGGTCTGGGAGATCGACAGCCCGGCCGAGCTTTCCTACGCGATTGGTGGTAATCCGTGCCGGGCGGTTGTACGGCAGGGAAAGTTGCGTGACATAGCAGTTTGAGTGGCTGCTGTGTGGATAATGCCTTGAGGCCTGTTTTTATACAGAAAACCCGTAATGGGTGCCGTCGGGAAGCTCTACATCAAGGCGTAATTTGCCACCAGATGCTTCGACATAACGTTTGAGAGACGAAAGCCGCAGGTCACGTCCCGGTTGTTCCATATCGGAAACAGTCGGCTGCTTGATGCCCAAAGCGGCTGCAATATCGCCCTGTGTCAGATTCATGCGCTCGCGAAGTTCGGCCAGATGAATGTTAAGCAACATTTCGCTTGCTGCCTTTTGTGCTTTCGCAACAACTTCGGGCTTTTCACTCGCCAGTATTTGATCAAGCGTTCTCGCCATAATGCCTAATCCTTTTTCAATTTTGCCAGATGTGCTGCAAACTCGCGATCTGCGATCGGAATCATCACATTATAAAACCGTTTCTCGTCACCGGCCTTGTTTCCCGCACAAAGAACTATTCCTTTTCGGTCCGGGTCAAAGGCAAAGAACGCCCGAACAGGGGCTCCCTTACTTTGAATCCGTAACTCTTTCATATTGCGATAGGAAGAACCGTTTACTGTGTCTGCTTATGGCCGTGATAGCGTTGGCCCACGTTCGCGAAGCACGATCATTGATGCGAGGACATTGGCGCGGTCCGTATCATCCAGAGCATTGAACCAGTCATCAAAGGTATCGGTTGTCTCGATGGTCCACATGACGGCTCCCTGCTTGTTTATAGGTTATATACTATATCGCTTATAATCTATATTCAAGAATAAGCTGATTTTAAAGCCTGCAGCCGCTAAAACTCCGATAGCAAGTGTCACCAGCGCCCCGTGCAGGTACTTTTCTATTGGTGCCGTGGGAGCCTTGTTATTCGTCGTGTGAAATAATTTTGGCCAGATGCCGTTTTTGCAGCCAGCGCGCCAGCATGGGTGCGAACAGTACAATTTCAAAAATACGGACGATGTGGTGAAAGGCGACAAAGCTGGGTTCGATATTCAGGGCCAGCGCAATGAGCGACATTTCGGCAACCCCGCCAGGCGCAAAGGCCAGTAACACCGCCATAAAATTCAGATCCAGCCATTGGGCGACGAACCAGGAAACAACCCCGGTAAAGCCCAGAATAACCACTGTTGCAGCCACGGCATAACCGGCAAGGCGTGCGAGAAATGCCAGTTTGACGCCAGCAAAGCGGCTGCCGATGGCGGAGCCCAAAATCCACAGGCTGCTATCCATCAGCCATTGTGGCAAATTGCCATCCACAACACCGCTGACATGCAAGGTGGCACTTGCCAGCATCGCGCCGGTCATTTCGGCGGCAGGAATGCGCAAGCGGCGAAAAATCAGCACCGTGACAATGGCGCAAAAGGCCGTCAGCAAGCCATCTTCAAGTGACATGACAACAGCTGCTTCCCCGTGGCCATTGGCGACAACCCCGGTAATCATAAGAACAATCATGGGGGCCGACATCACCAGCAGCAATACCCGCAACCCTTGGGTCAGGGCAATTTCCTGTTCATTGCCACCCGATGCCGCCCCTAAAACCACCATCGGTGTTAGCCCACCCGGTGTGGCCGAAAACAGGGCGGTGGCCGGGTCCAGCCGGGCCACTTTGGCGTAAAACCATGTAATAACGGCGGTAATGATCGGCACATAAAGCAGGACGGCGATCATGCTAATCGGCCAGCGTGCTGCCTGATTGATGGTGTCGGGGGTGAAGGATGCGCCCAGAAATACCCCGATCACCCCCAGAATCATGGCGCGAAATTTCATCGGAATCGCCATGGGCACGCGCAGCAGGGCAAAAATGAAGGTTGCCAGCATTGGCCCCATCATCCATGCCAGCGGCATGCCAATGAAATGTGCGCATAGCCCGCCCACCATGCCAATCAACAGCCCGGTAAACAGAAGCTTGAAAAAGCGCGGCGTCAGACTGGCAAGAAAGGCATTGGTTTTTGCGGGCATGGGCGATTGTCCGGACGGGGGCTGCACAATGGGTGAAAAAGGATAATTGCCCTTAAATACGGGCAAGTGAAACGGGCCGCCAGCTAAAAAACGGACAAAAAAAGGGCCGGGTCCGCATGGCGAACCCGGCCCTTTGATGTTCCCGGTTTAAGGGGCGACCGTCGGGTCTTTTTTCGGACGCAAGAAGCGACCGAAAACAAACGGCGCAATAAAGCCGACGATGGCCAGCACCCAGATGGCGATCGTCAAAGGCGATCCCCAGAGTGTGTTGACATCGCCATTGGAAATTTCCAGCGCGCGACGCAGGTTCTTTTCCATTTCATTGCCCAGCAAGATACCAAGAATGATTGGCACTGTCGGAATATTCATCTTGCGCAGGATATAGCCGATGACCCCGAAAATGATCATCATCAGAAGATCAAAGGTCGATCCCGAAATGCCATAAATGCCGACAAACGAAATCATGGTGACCGCAGGCATCAGATATTTGCTGGGAACGCGCAGAACCCGAACAAACAACCCGACCATCGGAATATTCAGGCACAGAAGCATGATATTGCCGATAAACAGGGCGGCAATCAGGCCCCAGACAACGTCGGGGCGCTGGGTAAACAACAGCGGACCTGGCGTAATGTTAAGCGCCATCAGCATGGCAAGCAAAACCGCCGTGGTACCCGAACCCGGAACCCCAAGGGCCAGCATCGGCACCAGTGCGCCGCCAGCAGCGGCATTGTTGCCCGCTTCGGGGGCGGCAACACCGCGCGGGTCGCCTTTGCCAAAGGTGCCGTCCTTGTCGCTGATTTTCTTTTCAACGGTATAGGAAACGAACGAGCCCAGCGAGGCCCCGGCACCGGGCAGGACACCGGCCAGAAAGCCGATAATCGTGCTGCGCCCCATGGCCCCCGATGTGCTTTTCAGCATCGACCACGGTGCAGTTACCCGTGCCAGTTTCTGGGTTTGCACAGACGGTGCAGCCCCGGTTTTGTGTTCTAAAAACAGCAAAACCTCGGAAATGGCAAACAGGCCAACGATGGCAACAAGGAAATCAATGCCTTCGTACAGGTGGATATTGCCAAAGGTCATGCGTGGCACGCCGGTTTGGTGGTCAACACCGACCATGGCAATGGCAAGGCCGATCATGGCGGCAATAACCGCTTTGGCCTGGTTTTGCGAGGCAACGCCGCCAAGAGTGGCAAAGGCCAGCGCAAACAGGGCAAAATATTCAGCCGGGCCAAACAGCAAGGCAACCTTGACCAGCTGCGGGGCGAGAAAAACCAGACCCCAGGTGGCGAAAAATGCGCCGACAAACGATGCGATCCCCGACAGGGCCAGGGCTTCGCCCGCCTGGCCTTTTTGGGCCATCGGGTAGCCGTCGAGCGTGGTCATCAGGGCGGGTTCATCACCGGGAATGTTAAGCAGGATCGATGAAATGCGCCCGCCATACATGGCGCCGTAATAAACCGATGTCAGCAAAATCAGCGCCGGGGTTGCCGGAAGGCCAAGGGTGAAGGCCACCGGAATGAGGATGGCGACACCATTGGACGGGCCAAGGCCGGGCAGGGCACCGATGATGGTGCCAAGAAAACAGCCCACCAGCGCAAGTGCGAGGTTTTGGAACGTCAGCGCAACGGCGAAACCGTCGGCGAGTTGTGAGAATACATCCATATCAGAACCCCCAGGGCCCGCGGGCCAGCGAGAGTTGAAGAATAAGGTGGAACACGACGTAAATGCCCACGGAGATCGAAACACCGGCCATAGCGGCAGAAAGGGGCTTTGCCCCAAGGCGCCAGCTTAACAGGCCTGAGGTGATCGCAGTCGACAGAACAAAACCAACCACCGGCAGTGCATAGGTGTAAGCAACCATGACAGCGACGGCGAACACGATTTCGATCATGCGCGCAGCACCGGGCCAATCTGGCTCGGGATCCGGTTTAAGGATCGGGAAAATGGCGGAGATCGCCAGCAAAACACCAATCAGAATCGGGAAAAATTTCGGTCCCAGGTAATCGGTAATGAAGCTGGTCTGAATCTGGGTTGCCATGAAAATATAGAATGCAGATAGCAAAAGGCAGGCAACGCCCAGGGCTCTGTCACTCATGGCTCTTCTCCAAAATGAAGAGAGCGCCGCACCCCGGCGGGATGCGGCGCTACAGGAGGGCGATCGTTACTTGATCAGACCGATTTCGCGGCTGAGAGTCTGGGTCGACGAGATCTGGTCGCTAACGAATTTTTCGAAATCCGGACCGAATTTTTCCAACGGCATCATACCGTTATTGGCCATGACTTCTTTCCACTCGTCGCTGGCATAGGTGGTTTTGATGGCATTGACCCAATAGTCATATGCTTCATCGCTCATGCCTTTGGGGGCATAAAAACCACGCCAGTTTGCACCAACAGCATCGATACCCTGTTCTTTGGCCGTCGGGAATTTGTTGAATTCTTCGCCCGGCAGACGTTCGTCAGCCAGAACAGCAAGAATTTTCAGATCACCTGAATCAACAAAGCCTTTGGCTTCGGAAATGTCGCCGGTGAATGCCTGAACATGGCCGCCCAGAAGCTGGGTGACGGCTTCGCCGCCGCCTTCAAACGCGATGTATTTCACGGCGCGGGCATCGGAAATGCCAGCCGCTTTTGCCGCGATCAGAACTTTAAGGTGGTCCCAGCCGCCAACGGCTGAACCGCCTGCAAAAGCAATGCCGCGCGGGTTTTCTTTAACGCGTTTGAAAAGTTCCGGCAGGGTTTTGATGTCGGAATCTTTGGAAACAGCGATCACACCATAGTCAGCGCCAATGGTGCCGATCCAGCGAACCTGATCCATCGTCGAACCGGGGAAAGCCCCCTGGGCCAAACGGGTGGTGGTTGCCGATGATGCCGCAACGATCAGGTCGTTGTCGTCATTGCGCTTGGCAACGACTTCAGCATAGGCAACACCGCCGCCGCCGCCTGCCAGGTTAACAACCTGCATCGGGCTGCCGATGGTTTTAAGGTCATAAAGGGTCTTGCCGATCTGACGGCAGGTAAAATCCCAGCCGCCACCAGCATTGGCCGGGGCAATACATTCGGGCTTGGACGGTTCAAAGGCAAATGCCGATGATGTAAAGGAAAGTGCAGCAAACACAGTTGCGGCGCCAAGTGCGGCGATCTTTCTCATGGTTCTTCCTCCCAGTTTCTATTCGCACCTTTTTGGTACGACGGTATATATGAGAGTAGCGGGCGAACCTTTCACCAACCTGTCATCAGAAAAATTCCGGGAGTAACGGTTTGAGAATACTGATTGTCGAGGATACCGAAGATGTGGCCGACGCCATCCTTTCGCATTTCTCGCGACAGGGGCATGTGTGCGAGGCGGCGGCAACCCTGGAAGATGCAGCGCATTTTTTGGGGCTGGAAACCTATGATCTGGTCATTCTCGATATCAATTTGCCTGACGGGTCGGGGCTGGATTTTTTAAAAAAGCTGCGGGCTGCTAAAAACGGCGTGCCGGTTCTGGTGCTGACCGCGCGGTTGCAGGTTGATGATAAAATTGACGCGCTGGATTTTGGTGCCGATGATTATCTGGTCAAGCCGTTTGATCTGCGCGAACTTGAGGCCCGGGCGCGTGCCGTAACCCGGCGCAAACACGGGGCCAACGAGGCGACGGTGTCGGTGGGGAATTTGCATTGTAATTTTGCCGCCCATTCCGTGCGCGTCGATGAAACCGATATTGAGCTGACAAGACGCGAATTTATTTTACTTGAAGCCTTTATGTTGAACCTGAACCGGGTTTTGCAAAAAGAAGAACTTTATTCCCGCCTTTATGGCCTGACCGGCGAAGCCGGGTTAAACGCGGTGGAAGTGTATGTTGCCCGGTTGCGCCGCAAACTGGCCGACGCCACCTTCGAGATCCGAACATTACGCGGTCTGGGGTATCAGGCGGTACCTGGCGGGCGGGTTGAAAAACCGTGATGAAACCGGCATTGGTCCCCGCTTCCACCAATCCGCGCCAATCGGTTGCCGTGCGTTTGGGCATGGCGATGGCGGTTATTTTGGCGGTGGTGTTGTTAGGAACCATTTTTGCGGCCAATAAATATGGTCAGGATGCCGCCGACGAAACCTTCGACCGGTTGTTGCGCGGCGCGGCCTTGCAAATTGCCGAACGTATTTTGGTTACCGATGGTCATGCCAATGTTGATTTACCAGTGTCGGCCTTTGAATTGCTGTCGCTGGCGCGCACCGACCGTATTTTTTATCGCATCATCGGGCCGGACGGCAAAACCCTGACTGGATATGGGGATTTGCCCCTGCCCAAAGATGACAAGGGCCGGGCCGATCAAACCTATAATACCCGCTATAAAGGGGCCGATGTGCGGGCCTATTTGTTGCGCCGCCAACTGGCCGAGCGGTTTGTTAGCGGTGATGTGAAAGTGATTGTGGCGCAAACCACCACCGAGCGTGTGGCATTGGCGCGCAGCATTACCACCCAGGCGGTTTTAACCATTGCTGCAGCGGGCATTGTTTTGCTGTTGCTGGTTGTTGTTGTTATGCGCATTGCCCTGCGCCCGCTCGCCCGGGTGGAACGCACCATTTTGGACCGCGATGTCAATGACCTGTCGCCGATTGATATTGCCGCCCCGGCCGAGGTGGCGGTGTTGCTGGCCGCGATTAACCGTTTCATGCGCCGTCTGGACCGGAGGATCGAAGCGATGCAAAACTTTGTTGCCGATGCCGCCCACCAGATACGCACGCCGATTACCGCGTTGCGCGCCCAGTTGCAACTGGCGCTGGACGAAGACGACCCGGTTGTTCTGGCGCGCCTGCACAAGCGGTTGCATGAACGCACCGTCGGGCTGGGGCGGCTGGCGGACCAGTTGTTAAGCCACGCCCTGATTGCACACCGCGCCGATATGGCGGTATCGCAGGAGCTGGATTTACGGCGGATTGCGTTAGAAGCAGAACGCGAAATACGCGCGGTATCGGATGAATTTATTCAGGTGGAATTGCCCGACGAACCGGTTGCCATTAAAGGCGACCCGATCAGCCTGCGCGAAGCGGTTAAAAACCTGCTGAACAACGCCCTTAAACACGGCGGGTTGCCGGTAAGCCTGGTGGTGACACCGGCCCAAAACGGCCATGCCTGTTTGCTGGTGCGCGATACGGGGGCGGGTATCAGCCCGGAAATTTCGTGCCGGATTGGCGAACGCTTTGCCTCGAACGGGATTGGCCCGGATAGTGCCGGTTTGGGATTGTCAATTGTATCGGCGGTGGCATCTTCGCATGGCGCGGTGCTGGTGCGGCGCTGTACCGATGATGGTTTTGAAATCGGGCTGGAATTTTCGGTGACAGCATCATGATAAAATCGGTTTGGCATTATTGCAGGGCTGCTTTTGCCCCCGGACGCCGGGTGCAGACCTGTTTGTGGGGATTGGCGGCAATAATTGGAAGTGCGGTGGGCATTGCCGCCACCGTAATGAATGTGGCCAGTGCGGGCGACCATGACTTTCCGGTATCGGCCGATATATCGGGGCGGCTGGTTATTCAAAGCACCACCGATTATGTAATTTTCTCACCCGTGATCGAGGCCTTTCAGCAACGCTGGCCCGATGTTTTGATTACCTATAACGAACTCACCACCAACGAGCTGAACAATGCGGTAGAACATGCCTGCGACCAGAACCGTTTTTTGGGCGATCTGGTTATTTCATCATCAATTGACCAGCAATTAAAGCTGGTCAATGACGGCTGTGCCCAGTCGCCGGGGCCGCGCGTGGGGGCAAGCTTGCCAGATTGGGCCAAATGGCGTGATGAACTGTTTGGTTTGACTTATGAACCCGCTGTGACGGTATATAACAAGGCGTTTTTTGCCGATCGCAAAGCGCCACAAAACCGGTTCGATTTGATCGACCTTTTACGTGAAAGCGATACCTTCCGGGCCAAGGTTGGCAGTTATGATATCGAAACATCGGGTGTGGGCTATTTGTTTGCCTTTCAGGATGCCATTCAGGCCAGCACATGGGGCCGGCTGGTGGAGGGGTTGGGCCGAAACGAGGCCCAGCTTTTTTGTTGCACCGGGGAAATTCTGGAACGCGTGGCCGATGGCCGCTTGTTACTGGGTTATAATGTGCTGGGGTCTTATGCGCTGTCGCGGATTGGCCGCGATGACCGGGTGGGGCTGGTTTTGCCCAGCGATTACACCCTGATCATGTCGCGGGCGGCCTTTATATCGCGTGATGCGCAGCAACCGGGTTTGGCACGGGCCTTTATCGATTTTATGTTATCGCCGCCGGGCCGGGCGATTTTGGCCCGCGATGCCGGTTTGTTATCGCCGATTGACGGGCCAGACCGGCTGGCCCAGCTGGTGGGCAAAGCCAAAGGGGCTGATCCGCAGGAATTACGCCCGATTGCGTTAACTCCGGCCTTGATGGTTGGGTTAGATCAGGCCAAGCGGAACATATTTTTACAGCAATGGCGGGCGGCTTTGCCACCGCGCCATTTATCCCGCCACCCCTGAAGTGCGGCCGGTATTGCGATTATAAACAGCAAGAAACCCTATTTTCGCAGCGAGGGAATGCTGGAAAAGACCGTTTTTAGAAGCTGGGGCTGGCGATTGACCCCGGTTTTGACGAAAATGGCCTTTAAGTAGGTTCGGGCAGATTGCACCGAAATGCCAATGATTTCCGATGCCTGATCCAGCGCCATGCCTTCGGTCAGCTTTTGGGTCAGGCGTGCTTCGGACCGGGTTAAGCCAAACACATCCATCAGATCATCGACCGAGGGCGGGCCGATGCTTTCCGGTTCGACCAGAACAAAAACAAATCCGGGCTTTTCACCATTTTGTTCAGACACCCGGCGCAAAAAAATCGATACCGTTATGTCATCGGCTTCAAGGGCAAAGCCCTTTTGCTGCGGGGCGGATTGCCCTTTGGGCGGATGGAGGAATTTATCAAGGTTTTCCGGCGCGCGTTCCAGCACCAGCCGATTATCGGCCAGCACATGAAGAAGCGGGCAGCGGCGCACCAGTTCGGCCGCCTGTGAATTCATGTGCCGCACGATCAGGTCAAGGTCGGTGGCGATCAGGCCCAGATTAAAAATATCAAGAAAGGCCGGTGGAATTTGCGTTTGTGCGCCGCGATTTTTGGCAACGGCACTTGCGATGCCATCGAGCAAGGTGCGCATTGGCGTGGGTTTGGGATAAAACCGGTATACGCCATGTTCGTTAACCGCTTCCAGCGCGGATTCAAGGTCGGCATAGCCGGTAAGCATGATGATGATCAGATCAGGACGCGCCTGGCGCAATTTTGCCGCCAGTTCCAGCCCGGTCATAACCGGCATATGAATATCAAGGATGGCGGCTTCGATACTGTTATCGGTTGAAATGGCCTCCAGGGCGTGTTGGGGCTGGTTAAAAAACAGCGCCTCCCAGTCCAGCGACATGCCACGCAAACTACGCCGATGGGCGGCTAGCAAGTTGTCATCGTCATCGACAAACGCCACTTTGACGCCCGAAATTGCCATTTTCATGAAATCCCTCCTCGTTTGGGGATATGGCGCAGGTCGTACCCTGGCGTATCTTTCCGGTTAACAAAGCCTATCCGTTCTTCGGGCCGGTTTGCAACCATGCTGTGTTGTGCCGGTTTTTGACAGGGATAGTTCACTTTCTGCAACCGGATGACCGCTTCGATGGAATTAGCCGCTCGTAATTTTCGCCCGACCATTCTGATGGTTGATGACGACGAAATGTTGTTGTCGTCGGTCCGTCGGACATTGGGCTGCAGTTTCAATCTGGTGACCAACAGTTCGGCGGTTGCGGCGATTGAATGGTTGTCGAAAAATCAGGGAATGGTCGATGCGGTTATCGCCGACCTGATGATGCCGGAAATGGACGGGATCGAGTTTTTGCAAAAGGCCTGTGCGCTGGCACCTTCCGTTCCGCGGATGTTGCTGTCGGGCAATGTGTCGTCGGTGTCGCTGCGCGATGCCATTAACCGGGGGATGGTCAGCCGGGTTCTGGCCAAACCGGTTTCGCCCTCGGTCTTGCGCGAAGCCCTGAATGACAGCATTGCATCGCCGTTGCCCTGCGGGCGCAGACGCCTGATTACTTCGGCGGTTGTGACCGGGGAAATTGAAAAAAACCACCATCAGATCGTGGTGCAGCCGCGTGTGTGCGCACGTGATTTCGGTGTTGTCGGGGGCGAAGTGCTTAGCCGGTTTGGCGAGCTGCAAAAGCGTTTCAGTCTTGATGAAATTATCGGGGCTAGTGAAGATCATCCGGTGATCAATCAATTGACCTCGAATGTTTTAAGGCTGTTGGAACAATCAGCAGCCGATATTCAGCCCAAACTGGGCTATCCGGCACGCATATCGGTAAATTGTTCGCCCTATTCCCTTAGCAATATGGATTTTGTTCAGTTTTTGCTGCAACGGGTGGCTGCATTTCGCCAGATCAATATCGAGCTGGAATTTGAGATTACCGAACATAATGCCAAGGTTTTGTCCGAACCTTTCATTCGCAATGCCCGCTATTTGAAAGAGCAGGGGGTGCACTTGCTGATTGATGATTTTGGCACGGGAAATAATTCGATTCAGCTGCTGCGCTATAATTTTTATACCGGGATCAAACTGGATCACGGGCTGGTTTCGCGGATGATGACAGAGGTGATCGATGATTCATTTGTCGAATGGACTGTGAATATTGCCCATAAGCTGGGACTGAAAGTGATTGCAGAAGGGGTGGAAACACTCGATGTGGCCCTGCGGCTTCAGAAATACGGTGTGGATGAAATCCAGGGCTATTATTTTGGCCGCCCGATGGCCCCGGCGGATCTGTTTGCAGGAATTGTTCAGTAAGATCAGCTTCTTGATCTGCGTTTGATAAGGCCCCAGATTATAGAAACGTCGCGTTGCGGCATCAGGGGACGTTCCATGAAGGGGAACCGGAATATGTTGAAACTTCTGACCAAAATGGCATTTGCCGTTATGCTGGCTGTGATCATGTTGCCAGGCGGTGCGGCACAGGCCCATAACGAGCTTACGGTGATAAATGCTGCGGGCAGCAAAACCGTTTTGTTCTATAAGGATCTGGTCAAGCTTCCGGTAACCGAAATTGAGACGAATACGCCCTGGACTGCGGGAAAGCATGTTTTTAAAGGGGTGCTGTTTGCCGATTTGTTCAAAAAATTTGGTATCACTGAAGAAGAAGTGCTGGTGTCGGCTCTCAATGATTACAGTGTCACCATTCCCGTGTCAGAATTGACAGAAAACGGGGCCATTCTGGCCTATCAGCTGGATGGTAAAACCATGTCGATCCGCGAGAAGGGGCCTTATTGGGTAATTTTCCCGTTTGACAGGGACCCGTCTTTCCAGACAGATCGATACTGGTCTTATGCTGTCTGGCAGGTGAAACTGATTGATGCCCAACCTTGATCGCAAGAAAAGCATTTCCTTTATTACAAACGGGATCGCCATTCTGGTTCTGACCCTGTTTGTGGGCGTTTATTATTTTTATTCCATGGCGATTGTGCGCCAGCTGGAAGATGAACGTTTTGCCTATCGCGAAAACTTTGCCTGGGCGGTGTTTCAGATTCAGAAACAGTATCTGGTGCTGGACCGCGATATTTTGCTGTTTGCCGAGGACGAACGGGAGGGATCATTAACCTATGACGATATCCTGTTTGATTATGACCTGTTTGTCAGCCGGGTTTCGATTGTGCGCGGGGGCAGCGGGTTTTCGACCCTGCATCACATCCCCGAAGCGGTAGACCTGCTTGACCGGCTTACCGCGATTGTCGCGGACCTTGATGCACAAATCGCCACCGACTTGCCGCATGCCGAGATTGTTAATCTGATCAAGCAACGGCTGGGGGCCATGTCGGGGGAAATTCAGGATGTGGCGGTTCTGACGACCAATTATGTTTCGTTTTACAATTCCAACAATATCGCCGGTGTCAAAAACGATATTGAAGAGCTGTCCTATCTGTTTTTGTTTGGCCTGATCGTTATGATCGGGCTGTTGGCATTTTTGCTGCATAACCGGCACCGTGCCCTGCGCGCCGATATGGACGCCCAGGTCGCCCGCCAGCAACAGCATGTGGTGGAAGAAGCGGCCGAATATGCCAAAATGCATGCCTTGGGCACATTGGCCGGCGGGGTGGCGCACGAAATAAACACGCCCGCCCAGTATATCCACAATAATCTGGAATTTTTGTCCGACAGTTTTCAGGAACTGACCGGGGCGATCCGCCGTGATGAGGATGGAACCGCCCGGCTTGAAATTGCCAGCGACCGCATTGAATTTATGGCAGAAGAAGTTCCGCTTGCCCTGCGCGAAAGTCTGGAGGGGCTGGAGCGTATTGCCGGAATTGTCCGTGGCATTCGCAAATTTGCCCATCCGACCAATGAGACGATCGAAGCAGTTTCGGTGCCCGACGAAATTGAAACTGCCATCACCCTGACCCGAAACCAGATCAAACATACAGCGCAACTTGATTATAGTTACCATGCCGATGTGACCGAAGTCGTCGGCCGACGCAACCATCTGTCACAGGCCCTGATCAACCTGATTGTGAATGCGGGACAGGCGATTACAAGCAGCGGAAACCGGAATGGCAAAATTTCGGTGGTGGTTTATCGGGTGGATAATAATCTTGAAATCCGGGTCCGTGATAATGGTGGCGGGATTCCCCAAGAATTGCGCAATCGTATTTTTGATTATTTCTTTACCACCAAAGAACACGGCGTTGGTACCGGGCAGGGCTTGCCAATTTGCCGAAAACTGATTCAGGACGACTTTAACGGCGATCTGATTTTGACCGACGGTCTGGTGGGCGAGGCAGAATTTGTGATTAATCTTCCGCTGTCGCCCGATCATCATTTGCAGGCGTGATGGTGCGGGCGGCGTTGCCCCCGCCCCGGTGCCAGGTGTGATATACAGGCGATGGCCAGCATTGACGGAAAATAACAGTTTAGCGGTTCTCTTTGCCCGCGCTAAAGGGCGATAGAGGATGGTTTACATGTGAAAAACCCCGGTTTTCGATCTGCCATGGCAGGTTTAAACCGGGGTTTTGATATTTTGTGTTGGCGGAATTATACGGGGAACGTGTGACGGTGAGCCGTGATACCGGTTATCGCATTTCATGTGTTCTAAGGGTTTCGCGCGCAATGTTGGACCATGATGCCCATTTTTCCCCGATACCAACCGAAGCAAGATAGCGTTCCGAAATCGGGTATTTTTCATGGACCAGACGGCCCGAACGGCCATATTCGCGGGCGAAATGCTGGGCTGCGTAAACGATTGCCAGGGTCGCAGAGCGGCCGGTCGGGGCGGATTCGGGGCGGTGGTGAAAGGCAATATCCTCGATTATTTCGTGGGTAAAGCTCCATAAGGCCGCCATACAGGCCGATAACCCGGCGTGGCTGATGCCCATCACGTCAATTTCCGCCGATATGATGTCGCACTGGTTTTTATCGGCAATGTGCCGGGCGGTCATGCTTTGGTTGGGCAGCACGGTTTCGATCAGTTTGCTGCCAACATGGGCCAGCATCGCGGCGGCCCGAATGGCATCGATATTTTCGAATTCGCTGTTTTCGCGGCGGCCCAGTCGTGCCGCAATTTCGGCCATGATCAGGGCACGCGACAGTTCGGGGTCGTCTTTTGCCGTTGCCAGATCGCCCTTGCCGTAAATTTCAAACAACAAGGCCAGTGCTTTTACACTTTCAACACCCAAAACCGTAAAAAGGTGATGCAGGGTGTTGGTGCTATTTTCGGCAACCAGCCCTTCGCGTTCGGCGTAATGCTGCACAAAGGCCACACATTCGGGATGGTCCATGGCGTAAAGGGCCAGTGTGTCTTCCGATACCGGCCCTTCATGATACAGCGCGGTTTGCAGGTTACGAAAGGCGGTTGGCCACAAATAATGGCCCGGCAGGCAGGACATAACGCCCAGCAAATAGGGATCACGCAAATAAGATCGTAAAATCAGCGCGCGTTCGATGGCATTAATGATCGACTGGTCATCGCAGGGTTTCATCAGGAAATGATGGGTCGCGGAAGTTCCCAGCAAATTGGCATGCCCGTCGGCATAGCCCGAAAGCAGGATACGACCGATTTCGGGATAGAGGCGGGCGACTTTGCGAAACAGTTCTGCGCCGTCCATAATAGGCATGCGCATGTCTGATACAATGACATCGACACTGTGGCGGGACTGCAAAAGACCCAGCACTTCTTCGCCATTGTCGCAAAATTGCAAACGCCAGTTGGGGCGTTTGACCCGAACCCGGCGGCGCAGGCCACTTAGGACATTGGGATCGTCATCGACAAATATGATTGACGGTGCGTCAGACATGGAAGTTTCCCTTGTGCCGGGCAGTGTAAAAAGACAATGCATCACAATATGAAGCATGTGGTTGAAAAAGTAAGATAAAATGCACCCGTAGTATTGTGGCCGCAACGGGTTTGTGGGTGCCTATGGGGCATCAAGCCAATGCGAGAACAGGGTGGGGCGTGCGGTGCGACCGGTTTCGATGTTCCAGACAATAAAAGAAAGCAACAGGTCATCGTGGTTAGCTGATGCGAGAGGCGACGCTGCCGTGGGTGCCTGCCCCCGGCCTGCCGGTATTGCGGCACCTTTGACAATAATGTCCGATACCGCCTGAAAAGACGGATGCGGGGCTTTTGTCATGGTGCCAGGGCCGGTAGGGGCCGTTGCGGTGGCTTTGCTCATCGGTTTGCTTTCCTGCTTTCCTGTCGCGGTCCTCGTGTTGTTTGCAACTTTAAAGAGTTTTGATATGCGCCCGTATCCCCATATGGGGATGCATGACAGGGCGTTGAAAAACAACAAAAAACGGGATATCCCAAAAGGGTATCCCGTTTGATGCATTCAATTGATAGGGGTATTGAGGGTTTTAAAATTCAAAACCCAGTTTGCGATCCAGCGAGATTTTACCGCCGCCGCGAATAAGGATTGAAAGCGCCATCATGCCCCACAGAACCGGCATTTCAAAACCGGCATTGATCCAGGCGTAACCATTGGGCAGATGAATAAAAAACGCCACGGTCATGAAAACAACGACAGCCGCTGCTACCGGGCGGGTCAAAAGACCCAGAACCAGAAGCGCGCCGCCGAAAAATTCAAGCGAGCCAACCAGCAGGGCAAAGAGATAACCCGGATGAAAACCGATGCTGTCGAAATAGCCGCCGGTACCTTCAAGGCCATAGCCGCCAAACAGGCCAAACAGTTTGCCTGCACCATGCGGCATTAACAAAATGCCAGTGGTCACCCGAACGATCAGCCATGACAGGGGTTCAAGAGCCGCCCAGACATTGGCAAGGGCGGGGATGATGGGGCGGGCGCCAGACGGGGTAAGGGAAGTGTTCATTGGAATTCTCCGTAAATTTTGCGGGCATCATGCGATGCAAATTGGGGATAATGTGACAAGCCGTCAGGCAACCATGTCAAACAACAGGGCCTCGATATCGGTTTGTGCATGCAATTTCAGAAGGTCTTCGTTGGCAATGGCGGCACCGTCACCGGCATTTAGGGTGGTGTCCCCCACGGCCAGCGTGCCGTTGATCATTTGCAACCAGGCAACACGGCCTGCGGGCAAAGTATGGTTAACGGTGCTGCCTGCGGTTAAGCGGGCGGCATAAAGATCGACATCCTGATGAATGGTAATCGAACCATCCCGCCCTGAACGACTGCCAATAAGCTGCAAATCGTTTGACGGGGCGGCAATGTCCATTTCCTCATATCCCGGTTCAATGCCCTGTTTTTCAGGGATGATCCAGATTTGCAGGAAATGAACCGGGTCGGTTTTTGACCCGTTATATTCGCTGTGACGAATGCCGGTGCCCGCACTCATGCGTTGCAGGCGACCGGGGCGAATAACCGACCCGTTACCAATGTTGTCCTTGTGTTCAAGCGCACCGTCGATGACATAGGAAATGATTTCCATGTCGCGGTGGGGGTGCGGGTCAAACCCGGCCCCGGCGGTGACACGGTCTTCGTTAATAACCCGTAATGGTCCCCAGCTCATGTGGTTCTGATCGTAATAATGACCAAACGAAAAGCTGTGGTGAGAATCAAGCCAGCCAAAATCGGCCCGGCCACGGTCTGCTGATTTGCGTATGTTAATCATTGTCGGCTCCTGTCTCAGGGTGACATGTGTTGGAGCCAGCTTACGTTGTTTTTAAATATGCACAATCAACCGAACGAGTGACATACTGTTTCCCAAACTGATTTAATCAGGTGCCAAGTTGTTGATAAATGGTCATGGCCACATCTTCGAGATGGGCCTTGTCGATTTCGCCACTCAGCGCATAGCCGATGGCGCCGTCAACCCAATAGAATGTTTCGATATTGCCCGACGTCTGATAGCGAAAACCGGTGCTGCGATTATCCGGATCATGGCCGACCAGCAGGGTTAACCGCTGGCCGGTGGTGTCTTCATACATCAACAGCGCGCCGGGTTTGCCAGCAAAGGGGACCAGCCGCCCACCCACCAGATGAAACCCCTGTGTGCCAAGGTCGGGGGCGGAAAATGAAATGCCCAGCCGTTTGCCCAGCCAGCCGACCAGATGGTCTTTCTGGTCGGCATAAACCTCGACCGGGTGGCGCACTTCGCTGGCATAAATGCCATATCCGGCGCGCGATGCTTCGGGCAGGGTTTGTACATAATCAAGCGACAGCGGGGCTGGTTTTGGTATGGCGGTTTCCATGATGGCAGCACCGCCAATGCCCCCGGCAATAAAAACCATTGCCGCCGCCGCCATTTGCCGGAACGGATAGCGGGCCCGGCGGGGCGATGCATTTTCCGACAGGGTTTCATCGCTGTAAAACCCCGGTGCAGGCGGGGCTAATGGCCCTATGGGGCCATCAGCCATATTTACAAAGGGTTGCAGGCGACCGGGATGATTGGCGCGGCGCGATCGCCGCCCGGTGGTGTCGGGGGCGGTGTTCGCTGTGGCCGGTGTATCGGTCGTGGTGATGCCGTCATCCGTCATTGTTTCATCGGGGGTGGATTGGGCATGGATGCGGGCCTGCTGATCGATCAGGGGGTCGTCGGCGGTGGCGACAAGCGGGAAAAGATCGCGCAGGGCATTGTTTTGCGTTTGCCAGTTTGCGACCTCGGCGGCAGCATCCGGGTTGTCTGCCAGCCATTGTTCAACCGCGTGGTGGCGGTCAGCCGTCAGATGACCATCGACATAGGCATGCAGGTCGTCTTCGCCGATATCGTCATTGTCCTGCCGGGTCATTTTGGTCTCCATAACGCAATCACATTGGGGGCCTTTGTGCCGTCTGTATCGTCGCCATTTTGCATCGACAGGTATTGGGCCAAAAATTTCCGGGCGCGCGACAGGCGGGACATGACCGTTCCCTGCGGAATTTGCAGGATATCGGCACATTCGCCATAGCTGTGTCCTTCAATCGCCACCAGCATTAGAACAGCCCGCTGGTCGGGATCAAGCAATTCAACAGCGCGGTGCAGGCTGTCTTGTGTTGCAAAATCGCCGCTGCCTGGGCTGGCAACGGTTTGTGCAATATCATGGGTGTCTTCGTCAAATATCGCGCGCGTGCTGCGTTGCTTGCGCAGGCGGTTATAATTCAAATTGGTCATGATCGTCATCAGCCATGCCTTGCGATTGATGCCGCGCCAGCTTTGCGCATTGCCATAGGCCGACACCAGGCAGTCCTGCAACAGATCCTCGGCGTCGTGGCTGTTGCGCACAAGGGCACGCGCATAGCGACGCAAGTTGGGGATCAGTTCAAGAATGCCTGGTTCTTTCATGCCGGGTGCCTTTTTGTGGCCGTCATATCCGGGCCGGGGCCAATGTGCCGCATCAGGGGCACATTATCAGGGACGCGCAACATCCCAGACATTCAAAACGCCATTTCCGGTGGTGTCGCCCGGTTTGCTGTCCTTGATCCAGAAATAAAGCGGTTTGCCATCGTGCGCCCACTGCTTGCTGCCATCCTTGCGGGCGATGATGGAATATTTGCCATCGGCCATGGCCCCGTCGGTTGCCATTAAAGGCGGCCAGTTGGCGGCACATTTGTCATAGCAGTTTGACACATCCTTACCGTCTTTTTGAAAGGTATAAAGGGTCATGCCATTTTCGCCGGTCAAGACCGTGCCAAGGCCGGTATCGCCTGTTTTAACCGGGGCGGCAAGGGCGCTGCTGGCGCTGGCAAGGCACAGGGTGGCGGCAACAAGGATGGTTTTAAACATGATCGCGGTGTCCTTTTTAAAGATTTGGCAGCGCAAATAGCACCGCCACGACAGGGGATGAACAACGTTTGGTTTGCAGGTTGGGCGGGGGCGGAAAAACGTCTTCATCCTGTCAGACACAGCAGGGGGATGTTTTATTCCCGCAAGGCACCATATTTTTACAAAAGCAGGCAAAAACCGGCCAGGATACGATTAATGCAAAATTTTTGATCAAATCGGGGTTTGGTTACGTATCCGTTTTTATCGCAGCGGCGTTATGCTGTTTTACAAGACTGCAAGGTGACCGGTTATTCATGCCCTATCGTGGTAAAACGACATTATTGATTGTTGCCCATGGGACCAGTGCCGAAGGGGGCAACCCCGCCGGTGAACTGGCCAATGGTTTGCGTGCGCGCTGGAACGGGTGTGTGTGCCACGCCTATATGCGCAGCACCCCCGATCTGGCGTCAGTTCTGGCCGATTTAAAGACACAGGGAAAAGCAGGCCGGCTGGTGGTTGTGCCACTGTTTTTTAGCGAGGGTTACCTTGTGACCGAGGAAATGCCGAGCATTCTGGCCGATGCCGGTTTGCATGATGCCATGGTATTGCCGCCGGTTACCGGTTTGCGCGGATTTGTGCCGATGGTGGCCGACCATATTGTGCGCGCCCTTGCGCTTAACACCTGGCAGGCCGGTGAAACAACGCTGTTTTTGGTGCCTCACGGGCTTAAAACCCTGACCGAGCCACTGGCCGAGCAAGTCTGGCTGGCCCAACGCATTATCAATGTGGTGCCTGAATTGTCGGTTCGGGTTGCCAATGTGGAAGGCGCACCATCGCTGACAGACTGGCGCTCAATGACAACATCGCGCAATAATATGTTTTTACCATTGCTGGCGGGGGGCGGTGTACATGCGCGCTTTGATTTGCCTGAAATGATGGTGCTTGATGCGGCAGAGCGCGCCCATGTTTTGGCCCCGCTTGGCACATGGGGCGAATTACCCGATCTGATTTTGCGCCAGGCGCAAAAAACAACCCGCCAGGCCGCTGTTTTACCCAGCCATATCCCCGAGCCGGAGCCACTGGACCCGTGCAGGTTGGCGCCTTCATAACCCGAACAAAGAGCATGCGGGCACGGCCTTTAACATTTGGCCCGCTGTGCCGGGGCAATGTTATTCCGGCGAGGCGGCGGCGTGGGATTTTTTCAAAAGATAATCGCGCAAGGTTTTGGTGGCCGACGACAGGTTCTTTTCGGCTTCATGCACAATCAGCAACTGGCGCTTGGCCCAGTCATCGGCAATTGGCGTTCCGGAAATATTCATGTGCGGCAGGTGTTCTTCAACGCTGGACCGGCGTAAAAAGCCAATGCCAAGCCCGGCGGCAATCACACGGCGGAGCGAGCCAAAGCGCATCACCTTGATATGGGGGTGCATGTCGTGGTTGAGTTTGCTGGCCGCTTCGCTGATCAGATCGTCAATCACCCCGCCTTCATGCAGGGAAATGATCTGATATTTGATGGCATCGGCAAAATGAACCGGCTGCGGATTTTTCGGATCGGGAATTAACGGATGGCCTTTAGGCGTTACCAGCCAGATCGGATCATCGCAAAAAACATGATAATCAAGGTCGTACCGGCCAATATTATCGGCCACCACGGCCAGATCCGCACGGCCATCGCGCACGGCATCCACCGATTCCCGGCTGGTCAGTTCACTGACATCAACCGTGATACCGGGAAAATCCACCCCGAAATCAGCCAGATAGGTCGGCAATCCCGTCAGGATGCCTGACGTCACCGTGGCCAGAAAAATCTCGCCTTTTTCGCCATAGTTGAAATCGCGCAACTCGTTTGACAGATGGCGCAGATCACCGAGCAGCTTTTCGCCGTAGCGGGCGAAAATCGTGCCTTCCGGTGTCGGTTCCACGCCGCGTGGCAAGCGTCGCAACAAGCGCACACCCAACAGGGCCTCAAGCTCGCCAATGCGGCGACTGACGGCGGATGTTGCGATATGTTCGCGCCGGGCTGCTTCGTTAATGCTGCCGGCCTTAACAATGGCGACGAACAGCCTGATCGTGACGATATCAAACTTTTGCATATAATCGTTTAGGTCGCCTGCAATGAAGCGGTCAAGCGCGATTATTGCGGATCGTCATTAAAGCGGGGGGAAGAACGATTAGTTCTTCGCACCCAGCATGTTGTCGCGCCATTCGTTGATCAGGGCAGTATGATCACGGGCGGGGCTGTTTTGCAGGATCTGTGCCACGCGAACAGCTTCGAGAAAGTTAATAAACCAGCCGAATTTCGGTTTTGCAGCAGCCGGTTCGGTGCGGGCAACAGGGGCGCTGTCAAATGCGAGAGTAGCCATTTTGTCGTCTCCTTTTAGAGAACAGGTTTGGGTCGTTTTCCTTGAGTTGGAAGCTAACAAAGGCCAGCATTGCCGACTATCACCGGTTTGCGCTTCCCCCGTTCTTGTTTGGAGAACGATAAGCGTTAAGGTGTTGAAATATATGAATTTCATGTTTTTGCGTCGCACAATGAAAGTGCTTTATTTATGTTTTTAGTTCAAAGGATTGCTGATTTGTTGCAGTCATTATGCGTAAAAAATTCATCAATCATGTGAGGAAATGGAACATATTGTAAAAGGAGAGGTCCTATGAGCAACGGCGGTGACAATCTTGCTTTCGAGCAGCAACACGGCAGTGGCCTTCAGGAAATGCTGGGATATCGTCTGGTCGAATGGCGCGCGAGCGAGGCCGTTGTAACCCTGGATGTCGCAGCGCAGCATTGTAACCGTGCGGGGATTTTGCATGGGGGTGTGTTGGCAACGATGCTTGATACCGCATCTGGCTATGCCTGTTGTTATTGCCCGGTACCGGGGCATATTCGCCGTTGTTTAACCCTGTCGTTAACAACCCAGTTCATGGGGCAGGCAAAGGCAGGCGAAACCGTGCGTGTCACAGCACAGCGACAGGGCGGCGGTCGCAAAATCATTTTCACCACGGCGACGGCGGTAAATGAACAGGGCAAGATTATCGGCAGTGCCAGCGGCACATTTCGATATCAGCGGGGCAGTGAAGACGAAAATGGCGTGCCGCGTGGGGAGAGTTAAGAAGTCCGGCGACATTTTGCCGATACTTCGACGATTGTTAAGCGAAGTATCGTGGCGTTTGTAGTGTGTTATCAGTCTTCCATTTCTCTGGCCTTTGAGAGTGCCGATGCGACAATTCCTGCGGGGATTGAAACGATACCGAGGCCAACAATCAGAATTAAAAAAGTGAATATTTTTCCGCCAACGGTGATCGGGTAGATATCTCCGTATCCTACCGTGGTTAACGTTGCGACGGCCCACCATAGGCTATGGAAAATGGATTTAAATGAATCCGGTTGGGCAGGATTTTCAAAATAATATATTCCAACACCAGATAAATATATCATCAGCAGGGATACAAACGTAAAAAGTACAATTTCTTCTTTTGCAATCATGAAAGCGAGATGTAAGCGTTTCATCGCCTTGCTGTACCGGGCGAGCTTCAGGATACGTATTAACCTTAGCAATCTGAAAGCCCGGATAGACCTGAGATCTAACCCTGTAGACAGATAAAATGGCAAAATTGCCAAAAGGTCTACTATGCCAAAAAACGAGAAGATGAATGCTTTCTTGTCTTTTGAAAAAACCACCCGTGCGATGTATTCAATTGTAAACACGGTAACCGAAAAAATTTCGAAGGCTGAAAGTAGTCTTCTCGTTTCGTTTGAAATATCGGGTAATGTTTCAATGGAAAATTCAATGATCGACAGAACGATCATTAATTGTATGAACAAATCGATCACTCTGCGGGGAATACGCTGAAATTGATTTTTAATGGATTTTGATATTGTAACCATTGTTGGGCCTTAAGCGTTCTGGTTGTGGTCGGTGTGTCATGTTTTAATTATGAACACAAAATCAAAATATTAAAATACTGATGAGGTCTCAGAGCATTTTGCCAAAACAAAAGGCGCTGCAAAATAAATGCAGCGCCTTTGTCAGTTTATCGCAGATGTGTGGTGCCGGTGATTATTTCGGCAACTGCCATTTGCCATCGACCAGACGCGGAATGTTCAGCGGGTTGCCGTCTTTCAGCGCGTCGGGCAGCAGGGCATCGGCGAAGGCCTGATAGGCGACCGGGCGGACAAAGCGTTTGATCGCCAGCGAGCCAACCGAGGTTGCACGCGAGTCAGTGCTTGCCGGGTAGGGGCCGCCGTGAACCATCGAATGGCACACTTCAACGCCGGTCGGCCAGCCATTGATCAGGATGCGGCCAGCGCATTTTTCCAGAAGCGGGCGCAGCTTGCCGGCAAATTCGGCGTCGCTATCATCCATCTGGATGGTGGCGGTTAACTGGCCGTGCAGTTTGGCGGAAATCGTCAAAATCTGATCGGTGCTGTCGCATTCGATAATGATACCCGCCGGGCCAAACATTTCTTCGGCCAGTTCGGGGTTTGCTTCCCAGTCGGCGGCAGAAACGCGGTAAACAGCGGGGCTGCCTTCAAACGGGCCATCGCCATCGCGGCGGCTGAGTGCTGAGGTGACTTTGGGGTGTTTTGCCATCGCATTGTTGACATCGTGATAGGCACTTGAAACCCGGTCGGTCAGCATGGCCTGGCTGGCAACGCCGCCCAGTTCTGCAACGGCGGTGGTCACAAAGGTGTCAAGATCGTCACCCTTAAGGGCCAGCAAAAGGCCCGGATTGGTGCAGAACTGGCCAACACCCATGGTCAGCGACCCGGCCCATGCCTTGGCAATGCCAGCGGCATTTTTCGCCATCGCGTTGGGCATCAGGTAAACCGGGTTGTTGCTGCCCAGTTCGCCGTAAAACGGGATCGGTTCCGGGCGGCTAACGGCAATATCAAACAGCGCACGGCCACCACCGGTGGACCCGGTAAAGCCGACAGCCTTGATCATGGGATGGGCGACCAGCGACTGGCCAATAACGTGGCCTCCCTCGTGAACCATGCTAAACACGCCTTTGGGCATGCCGGTTTTTTTGATCGCGGCATCAATGGCCTGTGCCACAAGTTCCGAGGTGCCCGGATGGGCGGCATGGGCCTTGAATACGACCGGGCAACCCGCGGCCAGAGCCGATGCGGTATCGCCACCGGCAACCGAAAATGCCAGCGGGAAGTTCGATGCGCCAAAAACGCCAACCGGGCCAAGGGCCTTGAACATCGAACGGATGTCGGGTTTGGGCAGCGGAGCACGGTCGGGCTGTGCAGTTTCGATGCGGGCTTCAAACCACGAGCCTTCTTCGATCCAGTCGGCGAAGAAACGCAGCTGGCCAACGGTACGACCGCGTTCGCCCTGCAAACGTGCGGGCGGAAGGGCCGATTCGAGATTGCCAAATTTGGTCAGTTCATCGCCGCGCGCATCGATTTCATCAGCGCAGGCGCGCAAGAAACCGGCCCGTTTGGACGGTGCCATTGCGGCAAATTCTTCGGCACATTCATTGGCAGCACGGGCTGCCTGATCAACATGATCTTCCGTGCCCTGCTGAAATTTGGTCGGCAGTTTTTCGCCGGTTGCGGGATTGTCGGCCTGAAAGACATCGGGTCCGTCCAGCCATTCGCCAGCAATATAATTTTTTCCGCTCAGCATCGGGTTCTCCTGTGGGTTGGATCTGATCATCCGTTATCGCAGTGCGCTCAGGGGCAACAGAATTTACGACCTGCCAGACAGTCACCAATGGTGCCGTGATTGCCTGTGTAAACCGCAAAAACCGCCTGACTTTGCAAAACTCATACAATAGTACGGTACAAAGCAGGGCTCTGTCATCCGGCGCGCCTGATCCGGACGGGTGTTCGCTGATCGGGAATGTATGGTTCAGACCATGGCTTGTAAAGTCATCATATGAAAAGTAATGCGGTTGACATCAATTCGCGCCGGTTCGCAGCAAGTGCGCGCGCAAATACATCATGATAACAACCCGATATCGGCTTTTTTCCAGCCCGTTCGAAAAATTGAATATTTTATGCAATTTAATCTGTTGCAAAAAGTCAAAGACTTTCATGGTGCAGGGCTAGGCGATAACGCGGGATTGGTGCGCAGCCGCGATGGTGGGCAGGACCGTCGCTCATTAATGTTGCCCGAATGTGGCTGCGCGGGTGTGAGGCGCGCATCACGAGGGCAGGTAATGTGGGATCGCGGCGGGCACGGGCTTTGGGCCGGTTTTGAACGGGTTGACAGAGGGGGGATTGCGGGGGCGCGGCGCGGGCGCGCGCTGCAATGCCGTTTGGGCGTGCAATGTTGCCTGCTAGAGGCGCGTCAACGAGGGTGGCGTGTTGGTTTGGTTTCGCCCGTATTTTGGTTGCGGGGGAGCGGTGGCAAAACAGGCGGATCGTGGGGAATTCGCTGAGTTCGCCGGGCTGCAACGGGATTTTGGGCCAGCAGCGGGACGGGATGCAGAACGGTGTTTTGGTGGTGCGAGGGATGCGTGGCGGGGAGGGCGCAAAGCGACACATCGTCGTGGTTTTGCAGGGTCAGTTCTGGTTTAAGGCCCGTTCGACCTGTGAAAGGTGGGCGCGCATGGCCTCTTCGGCGCGGTTGGGGTCGCGCATTTCGATGGCCTCGACAATGGCGCGGTGTTGTTCGGACAGGCTGGTGATCAGGCGGTCGGAATGCGTGCTTTCGCGCATGCGCGACCATGCCGCATCGCGCCGGACGGCATTCACGGCTTCAAACACTGCGAGAAACAGGGTGTTGCGCACACTTTCGGCCAGCTTTTGATGAAAGGCCGAATCCCATTTTTCATATTCGGCCTGATTTTTGGCCCTGGCGGCATTTTCGACCATGGTGCGCATGGCATCAATATCGGCCTGGGAGGCGCGCAGGGCGGCAAAGCGCGCCATCGAGGGTTCAATTTCGAGGCGGACTTCCATAATTTCATAGGGGCTGGTTTTGGTGGCAAGCCCTTCAAGGCGACGTAAACGCGGGGTGGGCGGGGTGCCCACAAAGGTGCCCTGTCCCTGGCGACGCCAGATCAGCCCGTCAGATTCAAGCTCGTCCAGCGCCTTGCGCAGGGCGCGGCGGCCAACGGCGAGTTTTTCAGCCAGGCTGCGTTCGGCAATGACACGGCCGTTTTCCACATATTGTCCCTGGTCAAAGGCATTGCGCAGCGTTTCGGCCAGTCCCGGTGTTGAAATTTCATTCATGGCAGTTGTGTTTCTTGTTGCGAATCACGTTTCGGGTGCAATCAGAAGCATTGACGTATCAAAAAATCAGGTCGTGGAACATGCGAATTGACGTAATCAGCAGGAAAAGCCCAAAACAGATGCGCAAGGCGCGCTGGGGAATGCTGTGCGCAATGCGCGCACCGACCGGGGCAAACAGCACGGTCATGGGTATCAGAAGGGCCGCTGCCAACACATTGACATAGCCCACCGAAAAAGGTGGCCGACCTTCAATGCCGATGCCCGACATGGCATAGCCAATGGTGCCAGGCAGGGCAATGATCAGGCCAATGGCCGCTGCCGTGCCAACGGCTTTGCGAATGTCATAGCCCAGAAAGCTGAGCAACGGCACACAAATGGTGCCGCCGCCAATGCCCATCATGGCCGACAAACCCCCGGCCAGAACCCCCAAAACAGCCCAAACCGATTTGGGCGGGTTTTTTTGCGAATCGGTTGATCGGTCGCGCGCCAGCATCATGTTGGCCGCCACCAGCAGGGCAACAACGGCAAAAACCGCCGTTAATACCCGCCCGTCAACATGGCCGCCAATGGCCGTGCCAATAATAACGCCAACAACAATGGCCGGGCCCCAGCGTTTAAGCAGGGCCACATCAACCGCGCCTTTTTTATAATGGCTGCGCGTCGATGACAGGGCCGTGGCGATGATGGTGGTAAGCGATGTTGCAACAGCAATTTGCATGCGCATGCTTTCATCGACCCCCATCACAGACAGGAAATGATACAGCACCGGCACAATCACAATGCCGCCGCCAACGCCCAGTAATCCAGCCATAATGCCGCCAACCACGCCCGCAAACAGCATGGCGCTGCCCCATATAAGGTAGAGATGTGCGCCGCTTCCCAGATCTATCATCTTGAACCAATCCAAACCAATTACGATTTAATCCGTTAATGGTTCTAATCATAAAACGCCATTTCTGTATAGAGTTTTTGCAACTGCGAACTGCAAGGTTGCGATTTTGTGGCAAATTTGTGTTTTTGTGCTTGCGTCGCAGCAACGAAGGTGCAAACAATATTGTCATAAATATAACGAACCATCTTTGAAATGGTTTGAGGAAATGATGAACCACTTATCAGGAGGCTGGAGATATGTTTCACAAAATTGCGATGGCGGCGGGATTGATGATTGCAGCGGCGGCGGTAACGCCGGTTATGGCGCAGGATTATCCGAATAAACCGATCGAATTTATTGTTCCCTGGGGCCCGGGTGGCGGCAGCGACACCTTGATGCGCATTGTGGGCCTTGGCCTGTCGGAAGTGACCGGTCAGCCGGTGCCGATTATCAACATGCCCGGCGTTGGCGGCACGGTGGGCCTTAAGGAATTTGCCAAGCGCCCGGCAGATGGCTACACGATTTCGCAAATCCATGAAGGTTTGTTAACGGCAAATAAAACCGGCATCACGGACCTTGATTGGGACAGCTTTATTCCGGTCGCGCTGGTGGCATCATCGCCGCAATATCTGACCCTGTCGAAAAACGATCATTTCAAAAACCTGGCAGAGCTTAAAGCCTATGCCAAGGCCAACCCCGGCAAGGTTCGCGCCGGTGTAACCCTGGGCGGTGTGCCGCATTTGCACATGGCCATGATCGAAGACGCCCTTGGTGTTCAGTTCAGCTATGTCGGGTTCCGTGATACCGGCCAACGTATCCGTGCGCTGGTGGGTGGTAATATTGATATTGCGATTGGCGATGTGGCCTCGGCAGGCGAATTTGTTAAAAACGGCGACCTTTTGTTTGCCGGTGTTGGTACTGAAGAACGTACCGGCGAAGAACCCGATGTTCCGACCATGAAAGAACAGGGGTATGATTTGCAAATGGCAGTGACCCGCGGCGTTGTTTTACCCAAAGGCACGCCGCAGCCGATTGTTGACAAGCTGGCCGATGATTTGAAAAAGGCCATGGCGCTTGATGATATCAAGGCAAAAATGAAAAATGCCGGTTCCGACAATGTGTTTGTCGGCGAGGATGATTACAAAGCCTATCTCGAAAAACTTGATGCCGATGTGACCAAGCTGGTCGGCAAGTTGCAGGGATGACGGCCAATACCCCGAAACCGGCGGCGGCGGATGCACTGGCATCTGCCGCCACGCGGGCCCGAAATGAACTGGCCCGGCTGGTTTCCTACATTGTTTTTGGCCTAAGCGCGGTTTATTGCGCCTGGCGGGCATCGGCATTACCGGCATCGCGGTGGGAACCGCTGGGGGCTGGCTCTTTTCCCAAGCTGGTTTTCATCGTTTTAGCGGTGTTGTGCCTGTTTGCGGCGATCAAGTCGGTTATCGATATTCAACGCAATGGCGGCATGCCGGAAGCGGTTTATGCCTTTGGTCGCTGGCTTAAAATCCGGCGTATTTCCTTTGCGATATACGGCTTGCTGGTGGTTTACCTTGCCGTGCTGTCCACGCTGGGCTTTTCGCTGGCAACGTTTGGCTTTTTGCTGATCGCACAATTGCTGATCGCGGGTGTCACGCGCCGCACGGTTATTCAGTCTGTTATCGCCGCTTTGGTGTTTTCGTTCGGGCTGAACATGCTGTTTGCCGATGTTTTCAATGTTTTCCTGCCGCGTGGCGTTCTGATTGCCTTTTAGGCACCGATACAACACCGTCACATACCGCTGAAAGTTCAGACATATGTTGGATGCTTTTTTTCAGGGCGCGCATCAGGTTTTTGCCTTTGATACCCTGCTTTATATGTTGATCGGCTCGGTTGCCGGTATTGTTGCCGCTGCGATCCCCGGTTTTACCGTGACAATGGCCATCATCCTGACCTTGCCGCTGACCTTTGCCATGGAGCCGCTTCAGGGCATTTCGGTGATGCTGGCGGTGTATGTGGGCGGTTATACCGGCGGGCTGATCAGTGCGGCCTTGCTGGGTATTCCCGGTACGCCAAGCTCGGTTGCGACCACGTTTGATGCCTTTCCCATGGCGCGCAATGGCGAGCCGGGGCGGGCGTTATCGCTCGGCGTTTGGGCGTCGTTTTTCGGGACGATCATTTCAACACTGGTGCTGATTGTGGCGGCCCCGCCGCTGGCGATTGTGGCGGTGCGCCTTGGCCCGTGGGAATATTTTTCACTGATCGTTTTTGCCCTGACCATTGTGGCCAGTCTGGTAGGTAATTCGCTGATCCGTGGCTTGATTGCCGGTGTGATCGGGCTGGGCCTTGCCACCATCGGGCCGGACCCGATGATGGGCCGCCCGCGCCTGACTTTTGACATGGATTTGTTATCGCCCGGCTTGCCGTTTCTGGTGGTGCTGATTGGTATTTTCGCCATCAGCCAGCTTTTGGGCGAGGTCGAGGTGCATGGCAAAAAGGTGAACCATGCGCTGATCCCCAAAAGCATCGATTTCAAAACCTGGGAAGTGATGCGCGAAGTTCTGGGGCGCCCGGTTAATTTGATCCGGTCCTCGATGGTGGGTGTTGTGATTGGTGCACTGCCCGGTGCCGGGGGATCGATTGCCAATTTGCTGGCCTATGACCAGGCCAAACGCAGTTCCAAAACGCCGGAAAAATTTGGCCAGGGCATTGCCGATGGTGTTGTTGCCTCCGAAGCAGGCAATTCGGCAACGGCCGGCGGTGGTTTGATCCCGCTGATTTCGCTGGGTATTCCCGGGTCGGCGGTGGACGCCATTTTAATGGCCTCCCTGATGGTGCACGGGGTAAGCGTTGGTCCGCGCCTGATTTTGGACCATGCCGATCTGGTATATGGCATGTTTATCGCCCTGACCGTTGCCAGCTTTATGATGCTGGTGGTGTGTGTGGCCTCGATGCGGCTGTTTTTGCGGGTTACCGATATTCCCAAGCAGTTCATTGTGCCCACGGTGATGATTTGCTGTGTAATCGGGGCTTTTGCCCTGAATAACCGGGTGGGTGATCTTTATCTGCTCGGCATCATCGGGTTGGTCGGTTACATTTTGAAATGTCTGGACTATCCGCTGGCACCCCTGGTTCTGGGCGTTATTCTCGGCCCGATTGCCGAAACCAATTTGCGCCGCGCATTGATGAGTGATGGCGACTGGACGGTGTTTTTAACCCGGCCGATTTCAGCCCTGTTTTTGGCAGCCGCTGTGTTGTCGGTTATCTTCAGCATCCGGTCGATCTGGAAAGCCCATAAAAAAGACAACGGACAAAAAGGCGCAGTCGTTTGACTGTCGCGAGGAGGAATTAACCCGATGAAATTCACCACCGAAGGGCTTTATGCCTCGCGCCGGTCACCGGTTTTGGCGCGCAATATTGTTTCAACATCGCAACCTCTGGCCGCACAGGCCGGGTTGCGGATGCTGGCCCAGGGCGGTAATGCCGCCGATGCCGCGCTGGCCGCTGCCATTGCCCTGCCGGTGGTAGAGCCAACCGGCAATGGTTTGGGCTCTGATGCCTATGCCATTATATGGGATGGCAAGGAATTGCATGGTTTGAATGCCTCGGGCCGGGCCCCTGCCGCATGGTCGCCCGAACGTTTTGCCGGGCAGGATCATATTCCCCAACGCGGTTGGGAATCGGTAACAGTGCCCGGTGCGGTGTCGGCGTGGCGGGCCATTTCGGATAAATTTGGCAAATTACCGTTTGAAAAGCTGTTTGAACCCGCCATCGAATATGCCAGCCGGGGTTTTGCCGTATCGCCAATCATTGCCCAGCTTTGGGCCAATGGCGCAAAAGTTTTGCATGATAAACCCGGCTTTGCCGAAGCCTTTATGCCCGGTGGCCGTCCCCCCAAAGCAGGCGAGCTGTTTGTAAACCCGGCCATGGCCGAAAGCCTGCGCGATATCGCCCAGACCGGCGGGGACAGTTTTTACAAAGGCCGACTGGCGAAAAAAATTGCCGATTTTGCCCGCGAACATGGGGCAGCCTTAAACGAGGAAGACCTTGCCAACCACACGGTCGACTGGTGTGGCACCATCAGCCAGGAATATGGCGATGTGGCCCTGCATGAAATTCCGCCAAACGGGCAGGGAATTTCGGCCCTGATGGCCTTGGGCATTTTGCGCCATTGCAAAATTGACCAATATGGGCCCGACGACCCCGAAGTGCTGCATCTTGAGATCGAGGCGATGAAACTGGCCTTTGCCGATTTGCATACTTACGTCGCCGATCTCGACCATATGCGCGATGTAACGGTGGAACATCTGCTGTCAGACAAATATCTGGCGTCGCGGGCAGCCTTGATTGATCCGGCACGCGCACAGGATTTCAAGGCGGGTGCGCCCGAGCATGGCGGCACGGTTTATGTTACGGCGGCCGATGAAAGCGGCATGATGGTGTCGTTTATTCAATCCAACTATCTGGGCTTTGGCTCCGGTGTTGTGGTGCCGGGAACCTCGATCAGCTTGCAAAACCGGGGTTACGGCTTTTCGTTAAAGCCGGGTCATCCCAATTTGGTGGCTGGCGGCAAGCGTCCGTTTCAAACCATTATCCCGGCCTTTTTAATGGGCAAGGATGGCAACCCGGTTATGAGCTTTGGCGTGATGGGCGGGCCGATGCAAGCACAGGGCCATTTGCAAATGACGCTCCGTACCCAGCTTTGGGGTCAGGACCCGCAAACCGCCGCCGATGCCCCGCGCTGGCAGGCCATTTCGGGGTTGGACGTGGCGGTCGAGCATGTTTTGGGCGATGACACGATCAACGCCTTGCGCGCCAAGGGCCATAACATTTTGGTCGAAACGCCTGATCAAACCAATTTCGGCTTTGGCGGGGCGCAGCTTATTGCCAAAACCGAGGCCGGATATGTTGCCGGATCTGACTCGCGCAAGGATGGCTGTGCGGTTGGTTTCTAAGGCCCGGTTTGGCGGGCTTGATGCCCGCTGAACGGATGACGACGCATTAACGCATTTTCCGTGGCACCTCCTGGCCGACGGAAACGACAAAGGGACGGGGTGCTGTGGCAGCCGGTCCCTTTTGTTTTGCAACGTCCGTACCTGCTGTCCGTGCTGCGCGATGCTTGTGAAAAGGGGTTTGGTGCGGGGGTGATGTGCGGGGACGGGCGGGTTTTGGTGGTTCGGGTTTGGGATAAATCAGGCGGCGTCCAGCGCGGTGCCCTGGTGGCGAAATTAACCGGCCTTGCTGGTGGGACGGCGGCCAAAAATGCTGGCGAAATCGGTTTTGCCGGGTTTTTCGCGCTGAAGCTGAAGCCGGTCACGAATGTTATCAAGATGGCGGGCCATACAAGCGGTGGCTTCGTCGGGGTTGCCGCCGGTTAAGGCACGCAAAAGTGCGTCATGGTCATCATGCGAGCAATCGGCGGGTTGCGGGCTTTCATACATGGCAATGATCAGCGAGCTTCGCAAAATCAGCCGTTCTAAAAATTCCTCGATCACCAGATTATTGGCAAGGCGGGCCAGTAACAGGTGAAATTCACCGGACAAAATGATGGCCGCACGGTGGTCGCCCTCGTGGTGGGCTTTATGTTCGGCCTGCAGGTGGGCGCGGATTTGTTCGGCCTGATCGTCGTTCATATGCGTGGTGACCTTGCGTACCACGCCATCCTCGATCATGCGGCGGGCGGAAAAAACCTCGATCGCTTCGTCAATGGTGGGTTCGGCAACAAAGGCCCCGCGATTGGGTACCAGATTAATCAGTTTATCGTGGGCCAGTTGCAAAAACGCGGCCCGAATGCGGGCCCGGCTGACGCCAAAGGTTTTGGCAAGGTCTTCCTCGATCAGCTTCATGCCCGGTTCCAAACGGCGATCAAGGATGGCACCCAGCATTTCCTGATAAATCTGTTCTTCCGGCCGTAATTTTCCGCTGCCGGTGAAGCGTGGGGGCTCGGCGGGGTGGGCCATTGGGGCAGGTCTTTCCTGATGGGGACGAGAAGGCGTGATCTTTAGTTTTTACAAAATTGTTGACGATTTGCATAACGAAAAACCGCAAGGTGGCTGGTTTATTGTCAAATAAGTATAAAAAATATGCATGTTATGTAACTTGTCTAAAAAATGTTCACTTATTGCGCATAAAATCAGCAGTTAATGGATGGGCTATGACCCCGAATTTCAACCTGGACGACCCGAAATGACGATTTTGCGCGCTATTTTCGATATGGCATAGCATTTGCTAACAATCATAAACATAGATTGTTGACAATTTTGCATGCAGTATCGGGTGGGCGGATGACGGGTAACGGGGCCATTGAGCTGATCGCTGTCAGTAAATATTACGGCAGTACAATCGCAGTCAAATCGATCGATCTCAAAATTCCGGCTGGTGCCTATTGCTGTCTGATCGGTCCGTCGGGCTGCGGCAAGACAACAACCCTTCGCATGATCGCCGGACACGAGGCGATCAGCGAGGGGGATCTGTTGATCGGGCAGCGCAATGTCACGGAATTGCCGCCGGTAAAACGCGGTACGTCTATGATGTTTCAGAACTATGCGCTGTTTCCACACATGAGCTGTGCGGAGAATGTCGCGTTCGGCCTGCGCATGCAGGGTGTCTCCCCGGTGGAACGGGCCGAACGTGCCACCGAAATGCTGGCCCGTGTGCATATGGACATGTTTGCTGATCGCAAACCCGACCAGCTTTCAGGCGGGCAGCAACAACGTATTGCGCTCGCCCGCGCCCTGATCACCCAGCCCGAAGTTTTGTTGCTTGATGAGCCTTTATCGGCACTGGACCCGTTTTTGCGCGCCCGAATGCGCGATGAATTGCGCCGCTTGCAACAGGATCTGGGCATCACCTTTGTTCACGTTACCCACGCCCAGGACGAAGCCCTTGCCCTGTCGGACATGGTGGTGGTGATGGAAGACGGGGTTATTCGCCAAAAGGGCACGCCGGAGGAAATATTTAACCGGCCCAAATCGCGCTTTATCGCCAATTTCATGGGCGGGCAGAACATTTTTAAAGGCAAGGTCGCCCGGGCCGATGCCACCACGACGATTGTTGAACGTGGTCCGGACCAGTTTGTTTTGCCGGTTCACGGGGATGCGAAAACCGGTGAAGACCTTGAATTTACCATCCGCACCGATCTGATCGGTTTGGCGGACGACATTCCCGCCGGGGCTGCGCAAAGCCAGATCCCGGTTGAAATCACCACAGTGGAATATTTGGGACTTTGGGTGCGGATCGTTGCCACCACGGTGGATGGCAAGGACATCACCCTGATGAAGACCGAAAGCGAATTTCGGCGTGCGCCTGTGCGCAGGAAGGAAAAGTTTATCGCCTATTGGGAACCCGAACACGCACATGTTCTGGCCTGAAACCAAAAAAACATCGTTTTATCAGGAGCTTCACATGACGACCGAAAAAAAAAGCAAATTGAAGTCCATTCTTCCAGGCAAGGATGTTACCCGTCGCGGTTTCCTTAAAGGGGCTGCGGCCACGGCCGGTGTTGCCATTGGTTCGGGTGCCATTACCGGTTTTCCCACCATCTGGGCGCAGAACATTAAAAATGTGACGCTGCGCCAGTTTGGCACCGGGGTTTCCAACATCAACGCCGTTGCCGACAAGGTGAAGGAAGATCTGGGTTTTACCCTGCAAATGACGGCCCTTGATTCCGATGCCGTGGCCCAGCGCGCCGTGACCCAGCCCAATTCATTTGATATCGCCGATATCGAATACTGGATTTGCAAAAAGGTTTTCCCGGCTGGCACGTTGCAGCCGATGGACGTTGCCAAGATCAAGAATTACGACAAAATCTCGCCCCTGTTCATTACCGGCAAGCTGACACCGGATTCCAAAATTGCCCAAGGCACCGCGCCGCACAAGGTTGGCTTTGTTGACGGCCCGGACAGCACCGATTTTGCCAGCGCCCCCACCCAGTGGATGACGCTTATTCCGACGATTTACAACGCCGATACCCTGGGCATTCGTCCCGATCTGATTGGCCGTCCGATTAATAGCTGGGCCGAATTGCTGAACCCGGAATTTAAGGGCAAGGCATCGATCCTGAATATTCCGGCAATTGGCATTATGGATGCGGCGATGGTTTCCGAAGCAATGGGTGAAATTACCTATGGCGACAAGGGCAATATGACCCAGGAAGAAATCAACAAAACCATCGCCCTGATGATTGAAGCCAAACGCGCTGGTCAGTTCCGCGCGTTCTGGAAAAGCTTTGATGAGTCGGTCAATTTGATGGCCTCGGGCGAAGTTGTGATCCAGTCGATGTGGTCGCCTGCGATTGCCGCTGTGCGATCCAAGGGCATTGAATGCAAATATCAGCCACTTAAGGAAGGTTACCGCGCATGGGGCGGCGGCATTGGTTTGGCCAAGCACCTGTCGGGTCTGGAGCTTGAAGCGGCCTATGAATATATCAACTGGTATCTGTCAGGCTGGGTTGGGGCTTATTTGAACCGTCAGGGTTATTACAGTGCCGCCCCTGATACCGCCAAAACCTTCATGTCCGATGACGAATGGGGTTACTGGATGGAAGGCAAGGAAGCCAAGGGTGACGTTATGAGCCCCGAAGGCAAGGTTATGGAAAAGGCCGGTGCCGTGCGCGATGGCGGTTCTTATGAAGAACGCATGGGCCATGTGGCGTGCTGGAATTCCGTTATGGATGAAAACAAGCACATGGTGCGTAAATGGAACGAATTTATCGCTGCCTGATGCGATGAAAATTTGTGCCGGGTCGCCAATGTGGCGGCCCGGACTTCGCCGCAAGGGCGAGCCTTTTTTACGATTTCTGATTTTGGCGGGATGGCATGTCAGCACCCAATTCCAAACGCGGTTCCTATTTTCTGATCACACCGATGGCATTGATCTTTGCCATATTTTTGGTGGTGCCTTTGCTGACCATCGTGGTGGTCAGTTTTTGGGATTACGACGAATACCGCATCCTGCCTGATTTCATTTTTGAAAATTACAGCTATTTGCTGGGTTCGTCGGTAACCTGGCAAATCTATTTAAATACTTTCAAATACGCCGCGCTGACATGGGCCTTTACCCTGGGTATCGGTTTTACCGTGGCCTATTTCCTGGCCTTTTATGTCCGCAGTCTGACCTGGCAGATTATCCTGTTCATGGTTTGCACCATCCCGTTCTGGACCTCAAACATCATCCGCATGATTTCGTGGATCCCGTTTTTGGGGCGTAATGGCTTGCTTAATCAGGCCTTGATGGGAACCGGGATTATCCACGAACCGCTTGAATTTTTGCTGTTTTCCGATTTCGCCGTGGTGCTGGCCGATGTGCATTTATATACGCTGTTTATGGTGGTGCCGATTTTCAATTCAATGATGCGGATTGACCGATCATTGATTGAAGCGGCGCGTGATAACGGGGCCAGTGGCTGGGCCACCTTGCGCCATATCATTGTGCCGTTGTCCAAGCCGGGCATCGCCATTGGCTCCATCTTTGTCATTACGGTGGTGATGGGCGATTTTATTACCGTGCGCTTGATGAGCGGCGGGCAAAGTGCATCGGTCGGGTTGCAAATTTCCAATGAAATCGGAATGTTGCAATATCCGGCGGCGGCGGCCAGTGCAGTTGTGTTGCTGATTACGGTGTTGCTGATCGTGACCGCGCTTTTGCGCCTCGTTGATATTCGCAAGGAGCTGTAAAATGGTCAGAACCCGCGAAAAACGGCCCACGGCCTTTTATATCCTTGCCGCATTTTTTGCCCTGTTTGTGCTGTTTTTATATGGGCCGATGCTGACCATTTTTATCCTGTCTTTTCAGGGAGAAAATGGCGGGCTGACATTCCCGATGAACGGATTTTCGTTTCACTGGTTTGTTAACCTGTTTCAGCAACAGGCAGTGGGCGACTTTGGCGGGTCTTTTCTGCGGTCATTAAAACTTGGCGCAATTGTTATGGTGGTAACAGTTGTCGTATCCTTTATGGCGGGGCTGGCGTTTCGGTGGCGCTTTCGCGGTGACACCTTTGTTTTTTACCTTGCCATTGCCAGTTTGATTGTCCCTTCGATATTGATTTCGCTGGGCATTGGCCTGCTGTTCAATATTTTTCAGATCCAGCCGCATTGGTACAGTTCCGGCCTTGGTGCCCATTTGACCTGGACATTCCCGTTTGGCCTTTTGATCATGTTTGCGGTGTTTAACCGGTTTGATCCCTCGTTCGAGGAAGCCGCCCGCGATTTGGGGGCGTCGAACTGGCAAACCATTCGCCATGTGGTGTTGCCGATGGTGGCCCCCAGCCTGATTGGCGTGGCGATGTTTTCTTTTACCCTGTCTTACGATGAATTTGCCCGCACCCTGATGACGGCTGGTTCGCTAAATACCCTGCCATTGGAAATTTATGGCATGACCACAAATGTCACAACGCCGGTTCTTTATGCGCTGGGCACGTTAACCACCGTATTTTCCTTTGTCATCATTGGTTTGGCATTTGGGGCGGTTTTGTTGTTGCGCCGTCGCAAGACGATAGGGTGAGGCCGCTAAGATGTCAAAAATAGCCATCATCAACCCCAACATGTCGGCGGGGTTTACCAATAAAATACGCGAGCAGGCCCGCAAAATTGCCTTTCCACATAACGAAATTCTGGCCCTGAACCCACGCTTTGGCCCCGACAGCATCGAAGGTTATTATGACGAGGCCTTTGCCAGCGTGGGTCTGTTATCGGTTATCCGCGAGATCGATCCGACCGGGATTGATGGCTATGTCGTGGCCTGTTTTGACGATACCGGCGTTGATGCCGCCCGATGTTTGACTGCCGCCCCCGTTATGGGGCTGTGTGAAGGGGCGTTGCGCTTTGCCCAAGCCCTTGCCGGGCGATATGCGATTGTAACGCCAATGGCGGTTTCGGTGCGCCCGTTGGAACATCTGGTGCGCAAATATGGCGCGGATCGCGATTGTGTGGTGCGGGCCGCCGGGGTGCGCACCCTTGATTTTGAAGGGGTGCAAGCCGCGCGGGCCTATGAAGCCTTGCTGTTGGCAGCCCAAAAAAGCCTGCGCGAGGATGATGCCGAAGCAATTGTTTTAGGCTGTGCTGGCATGACCGACATTGCCGACCGGTTAAAAGCCGATTTAGGCGTGCCGGTGATTGACGGGGTACAAGCTGCGATTAAAATGGTGGAAGGCATGGCGTCGCTTAAACTGGCAACCAGCAAACACAGCACATATGGTTATCCACCGGCCAAACCTTATCACGGGTTGTTTGCCGGGTTTGAGCCGGTGACGGGTTAGCGCCCAAAGCAGTTTGCCAACATCAACCCGAACGCTAACCCCGGTTTAACCCACCTCAATCTGCAGTCATCGATTGCCATTTGCGCAAAAACCGACCCCGGATGCACAATCGGGGCCGGTTTTTTATGCTGCCCGCCCAAGATAAAATTTCTGGTGGCCCGGTCTGCGATATTGCCGATAGGCGACGTTTTTACGCCGTGTTAAACCGGGACATGAAAAGGTATGGAACAAGCCGACTCGCTGATTTCATGATCTAAAAATTTTCAGTTTTTTAAATAAAGCACCATCGGCACAATAAATTGCCGCACTGCATTATGTTGGAAATCAGCGGGTTTTCATGCTTTTGCCCCTGTAATTGGAAACATTCACCCCCCTATCGCGTTCATCATGCGAAAAACCGGCTTTTCAAGACCTTAAACAGGGCCTAAATCCGTACAGGCAAAATGGGCAAGACGGGGTATACATCCGTGATTGTTCCATACTGTCACATTGCTGCCCCGTTCATCGTGCAAAAGCCCGCAAGGCATATCAACAAAGGTTCCGGCGTGAAAAAAATGCAAATTTGCCAGCAGGTTGACTCGCAGCGTGTCGCACAGAAAAACTTTGCTGTATCCCGTTTGGGGATGGTTTCCGCGTTTGTCATTGCGGCTTTTTGCCTTGCAGGGCAACCTGCGTTTGCGGGTGCAAGCAAAACGGCTGATGGCGCCAAACAACCTGCAGTTTCGCCGGCTTTATCCCCCATTGCCACGGCAAGCCCGGCGATGAAACCGGCAAAAGGCAATGACGCCGTTGCAAGTGCGACTGCAAAACCGGGTGCCGAAAATACCGCCGCGCCAGACACAACCGGCGTAAATGCTGCGCCCGTGGCCGAACAGGCGCAGGCAGGCGGCAACGCCGGCGCGCAAGATGCCACACCAAAAAATGACGCGGCCCAACCCGCAGATACAGCGCAAAGCACGCCGACTGCTGGTGAGGCCGCCCCTGCCCCTGAAAATCAGGATGCGGGCAACGCTGGTAACACCGGCGATGCGGGCGCAACGGCGACCCCGGCGGGCAATGACGCGGCCCAGCCTGCTGATAACGGGCAAAATGCTGCCCCTGTTTCCCCTGCGGCGGATAACGGAGCGCAAAGTGCGCCGGTTGCCGAAAAACCGCCCTTTAGCCCGGAACTGGTAATTGATCGCGCCCGGGAACTGGCGACAAAGCCCTATGAAAACCCGCATCGTGAATTGCCCGGCGCGCTGGCCGATTTGAATGCGGCGCAATATGCCAAAATCAAATTCAAGGCCGATCAGGCGTTTTTAAAGGATTCGGCCACCGGCTTTTCGATGGAGCTGTATCACCCCGGCTATATGTATGATGTGCCGGTCGGAATTAACCTGATCAAGGATGGCAAGGTTCAACCGGTTCCTTATTCGTCCAACCTGTTTGATTTTGCCGATACCGGCCTGTCGGACAACAATGTGGGTGCGCAAGGCTATGCGGGGTTTCGTCTGAAATATCCGCTCGATTCGGTTAAAAGTGACGAAGAACTGGCATCGTTTTTAGGGGCCAGTTATTTTCGTGTTATGGGTCGCGATCAGGTGCGCGGGCAACTTGCCCGTGCGCTTGCCATTGATCTGGCTGGTCCCTCGGGCGAGGAATTTCCGGTCTTTCGTGAATTTTGGGTCGAACAACCCGCCGATCCTTGGGGCAAGGTGACGGTTTATGCCTTGCTAGACAGTGCGCGCGTGACCGGGGCCTATCAGTTTGATATTTTCCCCGGCGAACGCACGGTTTCGTCGATCAAGGCGACCCTGTTTTTCCGGGACCAGATTCAGAAGCTCGGCATTGCTCCGCTAAGCAGTATGTTCCTGTTTGGGGAACAAAAACGCCGCCACTTTGATGATTATCGCAGCGAAGTGCATAACAGCGATGGTTTGCTGATTCATAACGGGCAGGGCGAATGGTTGTGGCGCCCGCTTGATAATCCGAAAAACTTGCAGATCAGCTCGTTTCTCGATCAAAATCCGCGCGGGTTTGGCCTGATGCAGCGTGACCGCGATTTTGATCATTATCAGGATGCCAGTGCGCATTTTGAAAAACGTCCCGGTTACTGGATTACGCCCAAAGGCGATTGGGGCAAGGGCCATGTTGAACTGGTCGAAATTCCCTCGCCTGATGAAACCAACGAAAATATCGTTGCCTTTTGGGTGCCCGATGCCAAACCCAAAGCGGGTGATTCGCTGGAAATTTCTTATGACTTAACCGCCATGAGCGATGGCCGCGAATTGCATAATATGGCCCGCGCGCTTGATACCCGCATCGCCCCGATCCCCGGTGGGGACGAGGATAATGGCGGTATTCATCGCTTTATCCTGAATTTCCGCGGTGGTGATCTGGATTATTATATGGATGATATTGCCAGTTTGCAGGCCGATGTTAGTGCATCAAACGCCAGCGTTAGCAATGTGCGTGTGGTAAAAGACGCGGAAAATGGCGGTGTGCGGATGATGTTTGATCTGGCCGGAACCGGCGAAACACCGACATCAAATTTGCGGGCGTTCCTGCATTACAAGGACCGCGTGATTAGCGAAACCTGGACCATGCCGTGGGCGTTCTAACTGTGCTTTAAGCCAACCCGATATTTTCGCCATCGCCAATGTAATTTCAATGCAGCCTTTTCTGCGCAGGAACAAAATTAATGACCGACAGCCCGGCTATGCCCCGCACCCCTGACGAACTTGATCCGGCTGTGAGGCTGGCCGGGCCGTCCTCGTCGGTGCGGCGTCTGTTTTTGTTTGGCGCGGCATTGGTAACCACGTTTTATGCCGCGTGGTTGATGTCGGATGTTTTGGGTGCTGACCAGTTAACGGCGATGGAAATGGTGGTGATTACGTTTTTCACCATCAATTTTGCGTGGATTTCGCTGTCGTTTTATACCGGTGTTGTCGGTATTTTTCTGCGCGCCTTCAGCATCGATGCGATTACCCTGCGCCGGATGAAACCGATTAACCGCAAGGGCAATTTGAAATCGAAAAACGTTGTGGTTATTCCGGTTTATAACGAAAATCCGGACCGGGTTTTTGCCGGTTTGCGCGCCAGTTATGAAAGCCTGGCGGCAACGGGCGAAATTGATGCGTTTGATTTTTTTGTGCTGTCAGACACCCGCGACCCCGACATCTGGATCGCCGAGGAAATGGCATGGTCGCGGACCTGTTCGGAACTTAAGGCGCGGGGCAAGATTTTCTTCCGTCGCCGGTCGGAAAATACCGAACGCAAATCGGGCAATCTGAAGGAATTTTGCGAAACCTATGCGTCGAACTACGACCATATGATTGTGTTTGATGCCGATAGTGTGATGTCGGGCGAGGCCATGGTGAATATGGCCTATCTGATGGAAAACAATCCCGACTCGGGTATTATTCAAAGTCCGCCGCAGCCAACCGGGCGTTCCACCCTGTTTGCCCGTATTTTGCAGTTCATTTCACGCGTTCACGGCCCCACCATGTCAGCCGGGTTGGCGTTCTGGTGCATGGGCAGTTCCAACTATTGGGGCCATAACGCCATTATTCGCGTGCAGGCCTTTATCGATTGTTGCGGGTTGCCGGTTTTGTCGGGCAAGCCGCCAATGGGCGGGCATATTCTCAGCCACGATTTTGTCGAGGCCGCCTTTATGCGCAAGGCCGGCTGGCGGGTATGGCTGATCCCGCAGCTTGAAGGCAGCTGGGAAGAGTTGCCGCCAAACCTGATTGACTTTGCGGTGCGTGACCGGCGCTGGTGCCAGGGCAATATGCAACATGCGCGGCTTATTTTCGCGCCAGGCTTTTCGCCACTGTCGCGCCTGCATTTCTTTATGGGCGTGATGAGCTTTCTGTCCTCCCCGTTGTGGTTTTTGCTGTTGTTAAGCTCGACCATTGCGACGCTGCAAAACTCGCGCCTGACCTACAGCTTTTTCCCCGGCCAGTTCACCATGTTTCCGCAATGGCCGGTTGACCGGTCGATGGAAATGGTGGTGTTGCTGGTTTTCACCATTGGTATGCTGATTGTGCCCAAAGTGATTTCGGTGTTCATGGTGTTTTTGGGCCGGGACCGGCGCAAATATGGCGGGGCAGCGGTATTGCTGAGCGGCCTTTTGGAAATGATTTATTCTGCCCTTCAGGCCCCGATCATGATGACGCTGCATTCGCGGTTTGTGTTTTCGGTTTTAACCGGCAATCAGGTGGGCTGGGACGCGCAGGAACGTGACGATACCGGCGTGCCGTTTATGGCAGCGGTACGAACCCATATCGGCATTATCATTGTTGGGTTGGTGTGGGGCGCGATTGCGCTTTATGTCGATAGTGCCTTTTTCTGGTGGTTAACACCAATTTTGGCCGGGCTGGTTTTGTCGCCGTGGTTAACGCATTGGTCAAGCTTGCTGTGGCTGGGGCAAAGGGCGCGCAAATACAAACTGTTCCTGACACCCGAAGAAACCGCAACCCCCGAAGAACTGGCATCTTTGTATCGTTTGACCGACGAACGCCCCGGCGATGATGTGCGCGATGGTTTGTTGCAACTGATCGAAGACCCCTATGCCAATGCCTTGCATAGTGCGTTGTTACCGGCCCGCAAACCGGACCGGCGCACCCAGATCGAGGTGGGTATTATTTACGAAAAGCTGGCCCGCCTTGGGGTTGAATCGTTAACCAAGGAAGAAAAGCTGAAGATTTTGTCGTGGCCGGTGAAGCCGCTCGACCAGATTATGGCCGGGCAGCACCTGATCGGGGCCGAAAGCCCTGAAAAAACGCAGGCTTAGCTAGTAAAAAATACACGCATAATTGGTATGGCCCCATGTGGGTAGTGCATGGCCCGTGCCACAAAAACGTCTAAGTTTCGGCAAAGATTCCGACTATATTCAGGGTAATGTGAAGTTAACGACAACAAGAAACCTTGCCGTTAACTCTCACATAACCCGAACAGGGAATGCATCATGGTTGAAATGAGTAACGTGGAAATTTCAAATTCAAGCCCGTCCAGCGAACCAGCGGCAATGTCGCGGTTGTTGAACGAAACCGCCCGCGCCTGGACCCGTTCCTTTGGCGTTCGCAGCGAAATTGCCGAAGACCGTTTGGTAAACGAACTTCGTGCGGCTTTGCGCGACGACATGGTTGGCGCGGTTGCCAAGGGCAACTTGCAAGATATGCTTGATGAAGCAGCCCATAGTGCCATCGCAACCTGGTTGTCCCATGTGACCGGCGATGAAGCGACCCATGGTGCCAACAAGTTTGCCATGCTGCGCTGTGCCTTTTTGTCGGCCAATCAGACCAAGGGCTGGTGCGACCGCTTTTTGGATCGCAACCAGAGCTGCCATGATCTGAACATGGCCTTGCAGGCACAGATGATGCTGCCGACCCCGGCGCGTCAGGAACGTGTCATGCCGCGCCAGACGCTGGAAACGCGCGCTTCGTGATAATCTGATCACGCCAGTATTTCGCCGGGTCATGTTATATCCGGTTGCCCAAAAGTTGCCGCCCGGTGCAAAAGCCCGGCGGCACTTTTTGTTTTGGGGTGGTTTTACCGGTTTGCGCGCGCAAAAAAGAACCCGCCCGGTAGGGGGCGGGTCGAGTTCGCGGGCGAATGGGGCCGCCCCGTCATTGGTTTGGCCCCGATGGTGGCATCAGGGACAAGGCCCCGATACCGACGAATGGTGTGTTTTCAAGCCCCGTTAGACGGATGTGGCGTTTAGACATTGTGGCTGTATTTTCTGTCGTGTTTTGTGCGGCACTGCGGGCATTAATCTGCAGCAGTGCGGTGTCAGTTCTTGTATTTCCCGGCTATAATTTTCAACAATCTGGCAACATGCGGGTCGTTGGCACCGTTCTTGTCGGCTTCATAAAAGAAATCGGGAAAGGGTTCTTTGCCCGGTGTCAGGTTATAGGGTTCAAAATCGCTGATCCCGATGGCTTGCAGCACACATTCATCGGTGAAAAAGCCGCCGCTAACCTGGCGGGCCGGGCTGGTTAAAATGGCATGGGCGGCATCGGCCAGAATTTGCGGTTTGCGCGCGCGGCCTGCTTCAAGCCCGGGGATCATGTTTAAGGCCGCTGTTTCAATAACCGTGACCGGCCACAACGAATTAATCCCAACGCCCTCATCGGCAAACTCGGCAGCCAGACCAAAGGTCGCGAGGCTCATGCCATATTTCGATAGGGTATAGGCCGGGTGGTTGGCAAACCAGTGCGGGCTCATGTTCGGTGGCGGCGACATGGTTAAAATATGCGGGTTGTCTGATTTTAACAGATGCGGCAGGCAGGCCTGCGCACAGGCGAATGTGGCGCGTGTATTCACCTGCGCCATCAAATCATAACGCTTCATCGGGGTTTGCAAGGTCGGGGTTAAGTTAATCGCGCTGGCATTGTTGACCAGGATATCGATGCCGCCAAATGTTGCGACGGCTTTGGCAACGGCTGCGGCGATCTGGTCTTCGTCGCGAATATCGGTTTTTAAGGGCAGGGCCTTGCCCCCGGCGGCCTCAATTTCCGTCGCCACACTGTAAATGGTGCCCGGAAGTTTGGGGTGCGGGGTGTCGGTTTTGGCGATAATGGCGATATTGGCCCCGTCGCGGGCGGCGCGCAGGGCAATTTCGCGGCCGATGCCGCGTGAGGCCCCGGTGATAAAAAGGGTTTTTCCTTTAAGGTCGGCCATGTTTTTTTCCCGAATAACTGTTGTGGTTCATCGCGCCAAGGCTGGTTTGGCGGGCGCTTGGCTGCGGGCCTGTTTTATTTGCCGTTAAAGGCCGGTTTGCGTTTTTCAACAAAGGCGGCAACGCCTTCGCGGAAATCATCGCTGATGGCGCATTCGGCAAAGGCTTTTGCTTCGGCGGCCAGTTGGGCGGGCAAATCGCGGTCCGGTGCGCTGTTGAGCAGCGCCTTGGTCCGGGCCAGGGCCGAGCGCGGGCCTGCAGCCAGGCGCTTGGCAAGTTTGGCCGTGGCCCAACCCAGTTCGTCACTGGCAACAACCTGATTGATCAAACCTAGGGCGTGGGCCTCGCTGGCATCAAACCGGTCGCCAAGAAAGGCAATTTCCTTGGCTTTTTTCATGCCGACAAGGCGGACCAGCGAATGGGTAGAGCCGCCATCGGGCGAGGTGCCGATATGGCAATAGGCCAAAGTGAAAACGGTTTCACTGCTGGCAATGGCCATGTCGCACGCATTCATCAGGCTGATGCCAAAACCGGCAACCGCCCCGTTTAGCCGGGCAATGACGGGGCGGGGAAGGTCGGTCAGGCGGGTAATGATCTGGTGGACCTTATCGATCATGGCGGCAATTTGGGGCTGGGCTTCATCGGCGGGGATTTGGCCAAGTGTGTGAAAAAACTTCACATCGCCCCCGGCCATGAAGGTTCCCCCGGCACCGGTAATAACCACCGCACCGATATTTTCCATTTCGATATCGATTTGGTCCAGGGCACTCAACAGCCCGGTCACCATGGCCCCGTCCAGCGCGTTCATGCGATCGGGCCGGTTCAGGGTGATGGTCGCGATCTGGTTTTCAATGCTCAGAATGACGGCATCTTGCGATGGCATTTGGGTTCCTCCCCGCGCAAAGGCGGTCCTGTGATGTATTGGCATTTTGTTTGATGATGCCTTCTTTGGTTCGGGCATCTGCGGGATTTTCCGGGGTGGGCTAAATTGCGCCTAACCGTTGTTCAATGGCATTTTCAATTTCGGGCCAGCCACTTAGCCAGTCCGGGACATCGGGTGACGGGTCGATCAGGCCCAGTTCGGTGCAAATATGGGACGGGCGAATAACCCCGCCACGGCCAACAAACACGGCCTTGACCACGGCCAGCGCCAGCGTTTTGCCATCGGCGACAAACCGTTGTTCGAGATAAAACCCCTGTTCATCCCAATACAGCGCCTGCGTTTCAAGATGAAAGCGTTGAAACGGTTTGATCGCGCGTTTGAACCGCATGGTCGATACCGAAACGACCGGCTGCCATTTGTGTTTTAACACCAGCCGAAAAATGCCGGTGCGCAGGATCAATTCGGTACGCCCTAAATCCATTAAGGCAAAATAACGCGAATTGGTCATGTGCATATTGATATCAAGATCCGTCGGCCAGGTGCGAAAAGCCAGAACCGACGGGTCCATCGGGTGCATGGCGGGCCGCAACCACCCCAAAAACAAAATGCGGATCAAGCGAAAGATCAAATTCATCGACTGCTCCGAATTTTTCAATATTTCGCGGGTTTAAAGGTAGGTTGCGAACCCGAAATAAAACTAGAACGCGTCTTCGTCCATCGCCATCATGGTTTTGGAACCGGCCATGATCGCGGAAAAAAGTGCGCCCGATTGCGGCAGGATGCGTTCCATATAAAACTGCGCTGTGATCAGTTTGGCTTTATAGAAACCATCATCGTCATCATCCTGTTTTTTAAGGGCTATTTCGGCCATACGCGCCCACATGAAACCAACGGCGACCAACCCGAACAACCGCAGATATTCGGTTGCGGCAGCCCCGGCTTCGTCGGGGTTTTTCATGCCGCGCTGGGCAATTTCAGCGGTGGCCTGTTGCAGGCGCATAAAGGCCTTTGCCAGCGGTTGCACAAAATCGCCCAATCCGTCGTCATTGACATGGGTTTCGATATAGTCCTGCACCGGGTGGAAAAACCGGCGCAAATACCGCCCGGCCTTGGCCCCCATTTTACGACCCACCAGGTCCAGCGCCTGAATGCCGTTTGTGCCTTCGTAAATCTGGGCGATGCGGGCATCGCGGACATATTGTTCCATGCCCCATTCACGGATATAGCCATGCCCGCCAAATACCTGCATACCGATATTGGTGGTTTCAAACCCCCAGTCGGTAAACAGGGCTTTGACGATAGGCGTCATCAATTGCACAAATTCGTCGGCTTCTTCGCGGGTTTGGGCATTTTCGTGATATTTCATGGTGTCAAGCGCACGTGCCACCCAGATGCCCATCGCGCGTGAGCCTTCATTATAGGCGCGCTGGGTGAGCAACATGCGCCGCACATCGGGATGTACCAGCAGGCTGTCGGCTTCCTTGTTTGGCGATTTCGGCCCGGTCAGGGCACGGCCCTGCAATCGATCACGGGCATAGGCGGCAGCCCCCTGATAGGCGGCCTCGCCAAGGCCAAGCCCCTGAATACCAACCGAAAGCCGTTCCTGGTTCATCATGGTAAACATGGCGGGCATGCCCTGATGCGGTTCGCCCACCAGCCAGCCAGTGGCGCCATCAAAGTTCATGACACAGGTGGATGATGCCTTGATGCCCATTTTATGTTCGATCGAACCGCATTTAACGCTGTTGCGATCACCCAGGCTGCCATCGTCATGGACCATGAATTTCGGCACCACAAACAGGCTGATGCCTTTGGTGCCCTTGGGTGCATCGGGCAGTTTGGCCAGCACCAGATGAATGATGTTTTCGGTTAAGTCATGTTCACCGGCGGATATGAAAATTTTGGTGCCGGTAATGGCATAACTGCCATCATCGCGCGGTTCGGCCTTGCTGCGGATAATGCCCAGATCGGTGCCGCAATGTGGTTCGGTCAGGCACATGGTGCCCGACCATGTACCCGCCACCATTTTGGGCAGGTATTTGTCTTTCAGCGCGTCCGATGCGTGGCTGTGCAGGGCGGCATAGGCCCCAAATGACAGCCCGGGATACATGCCAAAGGAAAGGTTGGTCGAACAGGTCATTTCCTCGACCAGCGCATTCAGGGTTTTGGGCGCGCCTTGTCCGCCATAAACGGGGTCGCAGGCAATGCCGGTCCAGCCGCCTTCGGCAAAGGTTTTATAGGCTTCCTTAAAACCTTTCGGTGTCGTAACAACACCGTCATTCCAGGTGCAGCCTTCTTCATCGCCACTGCGATTGAGCGGTTGCAGGACTTCTTCGCAAACCTTGGCGGCTTCTTCCAAAACGGCATCAACCACATCGGGGGTGAAATCCTCGCAACCGGGAAGCTGGTTGATGTCGTTGAAATCAAACAGTTCGGTCAGGACGAAACGCATATCGCGCAGGGGTGCTTTAAATTCAGCCATTTTTCTGTCCTTTAATTCCGCAGCGGTTTGCCGGTCAGCAGCATGGTTTCAATGCGCGCCAGCGTGCCGGGGTTGCGGGCCAGACGCATAAAGCTGTCACGTTCAAGTTCCAGCATGTCGTCCTCGGAAAGTTCGGTGGTAATATCGGTGTCGCCCCCAGAGAGAACCTTTGCCAGTTCACCGGCCACCACCCGGTCATAATCGGTGGCTTTGCCCAGACGGTAAAAACTGTCGACCGCCATTTCAAAAGCGACACGGGCACTTTCACCGGGCAGGCGATAGGTCATTTCTTCGGGCGGTTCATAGCCTTCCACCATCGCCAGAGCCCGTTTTTTGGCATCAAACAGCAACCGGTTGCGGTTCATGGTGATGCCGTCATCGGGACGCAGAAACAGGCTTTCCTTGGCTTCATAGGCCGATTTGGCAACAGTGGCGACGCTGATAATTTCAAATGCCTTAGCACTGGCGGCCATTGGTCCCTTGGGGAATTTGGGGTTTTCGGCCCAGCGGCGGATCATTTCCTTGCAGCCACCCCAGGCGGGCACCAGTCCGACACCGGGTTCAACCAGCCCGATATAGGTTTCGCCGTGCGCCTGAACCGCATCGGAATGCAAAACAATTTCGCAGCCACCGCCCAATGCCAGCCCGCTAGGTGCGGCCACAACAGGGAAGGGCGCATATGTCAGCGCCTTGTAGGTTGATTGGCCGGTTTCAACCAGATTTTCAATTTCCGGCCACACCGCAATATTGGCGGCAAACAGGGCCAAACCCAGATTGGCCCCGGCCGAAAAATTGCTGCCCTCGTTATAAATAACCAGCGCCTTGTATTGCTTTTTCACGGTACGAATGGCGGATTTGATAATCGCCATCACATCGCCGTCCAGCGCATTCATTTTGGTATGAAATTCCAGGCAAACCGCACCGTCGCCAATATCCCACAGCGATGCCGACCGATTGCCTAAAATACGGTCCGATTTGCGTTTGATGTCTTCTAACAACAACACGCCATCGGGGCGGGTGATGGCCTGATAGGTGCCATCGAATGCCAGGTAATGCAGGGTACCGTCTTCGACCTTGTAAAAACTTTTGCCAGCCGCGCGTTCAAGAAGCGGCGGCACAGCGATACCGTCTTCTTTCAGCATCGCAATCAGGGCATCGACGCCAATTTCGTCGATCAGCTCAAACGGGCCGGTTTTCCAGTTATAGCCCAGCTTCAGGGCGTCATCGACATCGACAATGTTGTTGGCGGCTTCTTGTGCAATAAAGGCGGCATAGGCTAGGGTCTTTGCCATAACGGCCCGGCCATATTTGCCGCCCTTATCCGGGCTTTGCATTAGGATACGCGGGTCCTTGCCCGCTGCCTTTACACTTTCCAGTCGGGCTTTTTCCGATTTGGCAAATTCACCGGTTTGCAAATTGACCGATTCTTTAACCTTGCCGCCGTTTTCGCGGTTCAGGCGGTAAAACCCGCCTTTGCCCTTGCGACCGGTATAGCCATCGGCAATCAGCTTTGAGACCAGATCAGATTCGCGGTAGATGGCATGAAACGGGTCCGACTTGGGAAGGGCGCCCGCCATGCTGGACTGCACATGCGGCATTAAATCCAGCCCGACCAGATCCATTAAGCCAAACACTCCGGTTTTGGGAATGCCAAACGGGCGGCCAATGACGCTGTCGGCTTCTTCAACGGTCAGGTTGCGGTCCATGGCCTCGACCATTGCGGCCTGAATCCAGTAAACGCCAAGGCGGTTGGCGATGAAACCCGGTTTGTCGTGGCACACCACACAGGTTTTACCCAGTTTTTGATCGGCAAAGGCGGCAACCATATCCACCACGCCATCATTGGTGGCGCCGTTGCTAACCAGTTCCAGCAGCCGCATATAGCGCGGCGGATTGAAAAAATGGGTGATGATGAAATCACCCGCAAAGGCATCGGGCATGCCCTCGATCAAGGTGGCAAGTGGAATGGTTGATGTGTTTGATGACACAACCGAACCGGCTTTGCGCACTTCATCAATCTTGCGATAGAGATTTTGTTTGATATCAAGGCGTTCAATCACGGCCTCGATAATCCAGTCGCATTTGCCCAATTTTGCCATATCGTCTTCGATATTGCCGCATGTGATGAGAGTTGCCGCCCGTTTGTTCATAAACGGAGCCGGGTCAGTTTTCAGCATTTTTGCCACCGCACCCTCGGCCACCGCATTGCGGTTTTTGGCCCCTTCCGGCACGATGTCCAGCAGCAAAACCGGCGTTCCTGAATTGGCGATATGGGCGGCGATGGACGCCCCCATAACACCAGCGCCAATAACGGCGACCTGTTTGATTTCAGCCATTATAGTGCCTCCAGAACCGTCGCGATTCCCTGTCCGCCGCCAATGCATTGCGATGCCAGGGCGTATTTAGCCCCTTCGCGTTGCATCAGGCTGGCCGCCTTGCCGACGATACGTGCGCCAGTCGCACCCAGCGGATGGCCAATGGCAATCGCCCCGCCATCGATATTAACGGTTTTCGGGTCCAGCCCCAGTTCGGAAATCGATGCCATCGCTTGCGATGAAAAGGCTTCGTTAAGTTCGACAACGCCAAGGTCGGCCGCGGTAATGCCGGCGCGTTTGAGGGCTTTTTGGCTGGCACCAACCGGGCCAATGCCCATAATTTCGGGCAGGCAGCCATTCACCGCGACAGATTTGATCCGTGCCAGCGGGGTGAGGCCATTGGCCTTGGCGAATTCCTCGGAGCAAACCAGAACCGCCGATGCGCCATCGGTTAGGGGCGAGGACGTACCAGCGGTAACAACACCATCGGCGCGAAAGGCGGGTTTTAAATCAGCCAGCCCTTCGGGGGTGGTTTCGCCGCGAATGCAGCCATCCTGGTCAATAATGCCGTCGGGGCCTGTAATCGGGATAATTTCGTCGTTGAACTTGCCCGCCTTTTGGGCCGCAGCCGCCCGTTTATGGCTTTCAACCGCAAAGGCTTCCTGATCGGCGCGCGACAGGTTCCATTTTTTGGCAACATTTTCGGCGGTATCGCCCATGCCGATATAGGCTTCGGGCATTTCTTTATACAGGGCCGGGTTGGGCATGGGGTTAAAGCCCATCATTGGCACCCGGCTCATGCTTTCGATCCCGGCGCAAATAAAACAATCACCTGCGCCAATGGCAATGGCCCCGGCGGCCTGATGGATCGATTGCATCGAGGACCCGCAGAACCGGTTAACCGTTACCCCGCCAACCGATCGTGGCAACCCGGCCAGAAACGTGACCAGACGGGCGACGTTGAGCCCCTGTTCCCCTTCGGGAAAGGCGCAGCCCAAAATAAGGTCTTCGATGGCGTTGGGGTCAATCCCCGAGCGGTCCACCAGCGCCTTGACCACCTGGGCGGCCAGATCATCGGGACGAACCTTTGCCAGGGCACCCTTGCGCGCCGGGGTGAAAGGGGACCGGACATAGCCGGCGATTACAGCATTGGTCATAGCGGATCTTCCTTCCTGAGCTTCTCTGCGATGCCGGTGCGGGTTTATTCCGTATCCGGATCGAGTCCTTTTTCTTTAAGTGCATCAATCGATTGCTGTTCGATATCGCGCAATTCATCAAGTGTGACATCCAGCGCCTGGCGCTGTTCGGCCAAATCTTTCATCCGTTTGCGAACCCGGCCCAGCAACATTCTGATTTGTCCGGCCTGGGTGGGGTCTGCGCCGTAAAGATCCAGATAATCTGCAATCTCGCTGAGGCTGAAACCCAGTCGCTTACCCCGCAAAATGATCAGTATTCTGGCCCGGTCTGATCGTGTATAGACCCGGGTGCTGCCCGCGCGTTGCGGGGAAACCAGCCCTTTTTGTTCGTAAAATCGAATGGTTCGCGGGGTGACGCCCAAATCCTTTGCCAGTTCGGGAACGGTATAGATCCGGTTGTCATGATCCGTCATTTTCTGACCCTATTGGTGCATTTTTTTATCTATACGTCAACAAGTTTACGTTAACGTCACATTGATTTTTCTTTTCTGTCATTTCGCCGTGTCGAATGGCCTGTCAGGGGCGTGCGGCGGTCTTTATGCGTTCTTCGTCGATCAGTTCTTTTTTCGACAATTTGCCAACCATGGTTTTGGGCAATTCGTCGCGCAATTCGATCTCGCGGGGCATTTCAATGCGCGAAATTTTGTCTTCCAAAAACAGCCGTAATGTTTCAGGGGTGACAGAACGCGGATCGGCATCGTCCTTTAATCGCACAAATGCCTTGGGGGCCTGCCCGCGATAGGAATCGGGAATACCGATGACGGTGACTTCGGCAATATCGGGATGCAGGTACAGGGCTTCTTCGATGGCGCGCGGATAAACGTTATATCCGCCGCACATAATAACGTCCTTCAGGCGGTCGACCAAAAACAGGTAGCCTTCGTGGTCGCGATAGCCAACATCGCCGGTGGCAAGCCAGCCGTCTTTCAAACAGGCGGCGGTTTCGTCGGGGTTTTGCCAGTAGCCGGTCATCACTTGTGGGCCGCGAACAAACAGTTCGCCTTTTTCGTCATCGGGCAGGACACGGCTTTTGTCGTCCAGCGATCGTATTTCAACCCCGGAGCCAGGCATGGGAATCCCGATCGAGCCTTCCTTGTTGGTGCCCAAAAGCGGGTTACAGGTGCAAACCGGGCTGGCTTCTGACAGGCCATAACCTTCAACCAGTTTGGCACCGGTCAGGTCTTCGAACTGGTGTTTAACCTCGACCGGCAGGGGGGCACCGCCCGAAATACAACAGCGAACCGATGAAAGATCGTATTTCACCGTTTCGTGGGAATTGTTAATCGCGGTGTAGATGGTGGGCACACCGGGGAAAATGGTGATTTTTTTACGGTCTAGCGCCTTTAGCAGGGCCTCAAGTTCAAACCGGGGTTGCAACACCAGCTCTGCGCCCAGATTAACCGAGGTGTTAAGTGCGACCGTCATGGCGAAAACATGGAAAAACGGCAAAACACACAGGGTTACTTCCTGCCCCGGCCGGGCATTGGGCATCCAGCGGGTAAGCTGTTCGACATTCGCACTTAGATTGGCGTGGGTCAGCATCGCACCCTTGGGGCGACCGGTGGTGCCGCCGGTATATTGCAAAACCGCCAGATCATCGGGCGTGGCCCCGCAGGCCTTTTGCAAGGGCGGGCAATTGGCAAGGCGCGAATAGGGAATATTGCGCAAATCATGGGGCACATCGGCCAGTTCGCTGCGTTTGAACAGCGAAAACAGAACGCTTTTAACGGCGGGTAAAATGTCGCTCATTTCGCAAACGACAATGCGCCGCAGGCTGGTTTCATCCAGACAGGCGGCGACCTTGGGATAAATTTGTTTCAGGTTCAGGGTGACCATGATCCGCACACCGGAATCATTGATCTGAAAGGCGATTTCACGTTTGGCATACAGCGGATTGAAATTGACCACCACACCGCCGCATTTCAATACGGCATAGTAACAAACCACGTAATACGGGGTATTGGGCAGGCAAAGCCCCACCTTGTCGCCTTTGCGCACGCCAAGCTGGTGAAACCCTTCGGCAACTTTGTCGATCTGTTCGGCGATGTCCTGATAATCGTAAATCCGGCCAAGAAAATCGATACAGGGCCGGTTGCCATAAAGCCGGGCCGCGTCATCAAAAATGTCATGGACCAGCCGGGGTTTAAGCGGTGTAACCATATCGACACCCGGGGCGGCGGAGGCGGCTTGTTGAATGTTCATTTGGATCATCCGCGTTAACTCCATTACGTTAACGTCACTTTCGGGGCAAAAAAACCCGGTACGGTGCGATCCATCAGGAAACGACCGTACCGGTATTATACAGGATCAGAACTGGAATTTCGCCTGTAGCGCGATAATGTCGACCTTTGATTCGTAGTTGCCGGTGAAAGAACCGACATTCGAGTCACTCAGGTTGACCTTGGCAGCGTGGGCAAAAATGTGGGTGTAACCAAGGCTGATATCGGCCCAGTCAGCCGCCTTGTAGGTTGTGCCCAAGGATACCCAGTACCGGTTCGAATCCGGGATACGAACGGAGCGATGCTCGTCTGAAATCGGGGTTTCGTCATAAGCAACACCGCCCCGGAAGGTCCAGTTTTCGTCGTAACGATATTTGGCACCAAGGGATGCAAACCACGAACTGCCCCAGTTATAAACATCCGCCGAGGAGGACTGACTGCCGGGGAAGTTAACGTTGGTGTCGCCGCCATAATTGAACTGCAAAACGTTGATTGAATTCCAGTTGGTCCACTGGCCATCCGCCATCACCGTCCATTTTTCGCCAACATCCTGGGCGATGCCAAAGGTGACATATTCAGGGGTTGTGACCTCGGCTGTTGCGGACTGATTGCGGTAACCCCCTGCCTGAGCGGCGGAATCAAATTTGATGTCGCCTTTAAGGTTATGGGTGATGTCAGAAACGTAGGACGCGCCAAGACGGGTGCCGGGCATAATTTCCCAGTTCATACCGGCGGTCCAGCCAGCGGCAAGGTCGTTACCGGTTACATCGCCGTTACCTTCGCCGGAGCCATAACCGACAGCTTTTGCCAATCGGGCATCCATATATTGCAGCTGAGCGCCAGCGCCGATCGATAATCCGTTATCGAAACGATATGCCAGAACCGGTTTGACGTTGGTGGTTTTAATAGACGATGTGGTGCCAAAAAAACGACCGGCAAAATCGCTTTCATAATCGGTGACAAGGCCCCAGGGGGATGTCAGCGAGATGCCAAAATTAAGCTGGTCGGTCAAGGTCCATACGGCATGGGCATTGGGCACAAACGCGTCTTGCCCCATGTCACCATAGGTGGCGTTTTGCACACCGCCCGCCAAGGGAGCGGTCGTTAGTGTGCCAGAGCTTGCGGTGCCGCTTTTGAGCTTAACATTTGGCATCACCAGACTGCCGCCGACGCTATAGGTTGAGTTTTTGATCTGCCCGACATTGCCGGGGTTAAAAAAGATTTGCGAGGCATCATCGCTTTGCGTTGCCATGCCCGCATAGGATGAACCTTGCAAACTGCCGCTAACTTCGCGGAGCTGAAAACCCGATGCATGTGCCGTGGTTGCAATGGCAAGGGAACCGAGCAAAGCGGCACCCGAAACGGCCGCACCAAGGCAGGCTTTGTTCAACGTCTTTGTCATTTGTTTCTCCCTAGAAACGATTTCGGTGCTGTTGCGCTTTTTGCGCCCGCATTTTTATTGGTCAGGCTTTATGGGGCATCGACCCTGATAAAATCGATGTCATAGCCCTTTTTCTTAAAGCTGGTTTTCAGCAATTTACCGTCTTTGCCGTACCAAAGGTCACGGGCAACATCCCCGGTCATCACATAGTGGGTTGCGGGAATATTGCGGTTATCGATGGTCAGGCTGGTATCAACGGTTTTTGCGACCGACACCGCATAGGGTGCCGCGTCGATAACACTGTATAGGCTTGTTTTGGCAGTAATATCTTCGCGCCACAGTGTCAGGGGCCAGGCCGCATTACATTCTTCACGGCGTGGAACACCTTTGCCGGCGACTTCGTAACAATCGCCTTCATATTCCGCCAGCCACGCATAGGGCGAACCATCATCGTCGGTTTCGGCTTTGACCGAAACCAGATGGTTATCCTTCCACGTTTCCGTGCGGTTATGATGATAGTGGAATTGTAAAAACAGGACCTGAACCGAGGTTTCGGTGGTGATATGTGCGATCTGGCCATCGGCCGTATCGGTCAGCACCACTTTTTCAAAACCAATCGGGTCGCCATCCTTGAAGACCTTGTAATTCAAGGTTTCATCGGCTTTGGCACCGTGCAGGCCGGTGTAAAATATCGCAAAAATAGCGCAAGCGGTTGCGACACCGCCCCAAAAAATACGTGACATAAGAGTTCCCCAACCCCGGTCGCAAAACAGAAAAATCGTCAGTTCAGCATGGAAGACAGCTTGGCTGCGATTCCCATCGAACCCTTTACCTTCAGCTTGCCCATTGTGAAGGCCAGCATCGGGTCGAGTTTTCCGGTGATCAGTTTTTGCAAATTGGCTTGGGAAATCTTTAAGATGCAATCGGCATCTGCGACATCATCATCGCTGATTTCCGGGCTGGGCCCGGTGGCGTCAACAACAATGCTGCCATCATCACCACAATCAAAGGCGATAACGGCGTTCAGGCCCCGCAATTGCGGTAATCTGGCTTCGACGGCTTCGAGGATGCTGTTATCCACGAAATCCTCCCTGGACGTTTGTTGATTTTGTTCTTGTCTTGTTGTTGCCGTAATGTAGCGCAAGGTGACGTAAAGGTAAACTGTTTTACTTCAAAGTCACTTCATTACTGTTAGGGCCTTGATTGTCCGGGAAAATTTCAACCTGAGGGCGCAATTTTATCCGGGACGCACGCGAGCTTGCGATGCGTACCGGTTGATTTTTGCTGTATCTTTTCTAGGAAAGGATGCGCCATGTGCCATCGGGCTGCAGGCAAGCCGTGCCATAGGTTTGCTGGCGTGTATCGCCAATTTTGACGGTGGCGTTATATTCGCGGCAATACTGGTTATTCTGATTCTGAAAGGTTTTTACCGGGGTAATCCCATATTGCTGGTTCGAGTCGGGGTTGGTCCAGACGGCGGTTTGGCCATCGGGCAGGCGGTCTAGCGCATAGCCGCCACAGGCCTGGTCGGTGGCATCCATGCCCGATCCAATGGCGTTGCCCGCCAGCAGGCCAAAAATGGCACCGCCAATGGTGGCCAGCAATCGGCCATCGCCCTTGCCGATGGTGGAACCCGCTGCCGCCCCGGCAACACCGCCAAGGATCGAACCGATCACGTCGCGGTTGCATTGCAAGATATTGCCATTGGGCAAAAACAGGTCGCCATAACCATCGGCACCAAAATCGTGCCCGTTATGGAAATCTGGGCCTTTTTTATGAAAATCAGGCCCTTTACCATGATGGTCACCCTGCCCGCCTTTGGCCCGATAACCGTGCGCGGGTGCCCAAGAAGGCGGGTCGGCCTGTGCCGGATTGGCAAGGAGGCCGCCAAGGCCGAGGACGAAAATTCCGATAGCGAAACGAAGTGGCTTGTGGGCCATTTTTTGGCTTTCCTTTTGGCGAGGCGGCGCACAGCACCTTGTATTTCACACCCGCTAATATTGCGTATCTGATTAAAAACCCGGTTAAATCACCCCGCCGGACCAACGCCGTAAACAGCCGCAAGATACATTGCCGGGCTATTTTAGGCAGTCTGTTGCGCCGGGCCGAAAAAAGGGGCGTGCGGCCTGACCGTGCGATTGTTCCGGTGCGCAAGGCACGTCGTAAGCCGGCAATTTGCCTTTCAGTTTAATCTGAGCAGGCTTTGTGCGCTAGATAGGGCGCAGTTGGGGCAAATTGTGGCGTTGTTGCTTGCCTATACGTCTGCAGGGCGTCATTTGCGTTGAAACCGTTTGCACAGGCAGATAGCCTTCTGGCACTTACACAAATCATTTAAAAAGAAGTGCCGGGGAAACGTTATGACTTTCACTGCGTGGCTGTCGGTTGCCACCATCTGTATTTTGGGGGCAATGACACCAGGGCCCAGTCTGGCGGTTGTGTTGCGCCATTCGGTCGGGCAATCGCGCCAGGCCGGTTTTGCCTGTGCGCTGGCGCATGGGGCCGGTATTGGGTTTTATGCTGTCATTACGATGGCTGGCCTGGGCGTGTTGTTTCAAACCGTGCCGGTTTTTCGCGAAGCGGTCAGTATTCTGGGCGCGCTCTATCTGGCGTGGCTGGCAATAAAGGCATGGCGCGGGGCGGGAAGTGCCGCACGTTTCCAAAACGACAATCACGCCGGCGCGATAGCCGATACCTTGGGCCATGCGGCGCGTGATGGCTTTATGATTGCGTTTTTAAACCCCAAAATCGCCTTGTTTTTTCTGGCTTTGTTTAGCCAGTTTGTTTCGGCTGATGCCAGTTGGACCTCTAAAATATGGCTGGCTCTGACGGCGGCAGGCATTGATTGTGCGTGGTATTGCCTGGTGGCGATCGGTTTTTCGCACGGGGCGGTTCTGCCATGGCTGCGACGCAATTCCGGCATTATCGAACGGCTGATTGCGGTGCTGTTTCTGGTTATTGCCGCACGGGTTTTGTGGGGGATTGTGCCGGGCCTGACTGGCGTTGGTGCCTAGATCGGCGCAACCAGCCCATGTTTCCTGTTATCCTGATTAAAATTTCGGGGCGCATTACATCGCCCTGTTTAACGGACAGTATTTTCCATGTCTGAAACCAAATCGCCTGCTTCGAACCGGATCGCGTCAGACCCGGCTGAACGCGGTTTTCGCAGTCTTGTTCCCCATCTTGGGTTTTTGGCAGCCTTGCTGTTGCTGGCATTTAACATGCGCGGCAGCATCGTGGCGATGGGGCCGCTGGCCGAAAGCGTTGGTCTTGATTTGCAGTTATCAGGGGTGCAGTTAGGGCTGCTCACCACCATTCCTGTGCTTTGTTTCGGTATGTTATCAATATTTGCGCCGCGTTTGGGGCAACGTTTTGGCCTTGAGGCGACGCTGGTTGCAATGTTGGCACTGGTGGCCGTTGGGCAAGGATTACGTGCCAGCGGGCAATATGGCGTGATGGTGATTGGTACCCTTGTGCTAGGTGCCGCCATTGCCGTGATGAATGTGCTTACCCCGTCGCTGGTGCGGCGCAGTTTTCCGGGCAAGGTCGCGCTGATTACCGCCCTTTACACCTTTGTGATGTCCAGCGGTGCCACGATTGCCGCGTTTAGCGCGGTGCCGTTGCGCAACAGCATGGCGGGTGACTGGCGTTATGCGCTGGGTATTTGGGCGGTTGTGGCGGCAATTGGCTGTATTTGCTGGTTGCCGATGTTGCGCTATCATCATCATGCGCAAGGCGCACCGGCGCGCATATCGTTGTGGCGCAATGGCGAGGCCTGGTGGCTGAGCCTGTTTTTTGGCTGCCAGTCGATGGTATTTTATACCGGCACGGCATGGGTTGCGAAAATCTTCCTTGATTCCGGCATGTCAGATGCCGAGGCCGGAACGTTGCTGACGGTCTTTAATGTGTTTGGCATTCCGGCGGCATTTTTGGCCCCGCTGATTTATTCGGCCATTCCCCATAAAAAACTGGCGATGATTGTTTTGCATCTGCCGTTATTCATTGGCATTCCCGGGTTTGTTTTTGCCACCACCGACATGCCCTATCTGTGGGCGATGTGCATGGGGCTGGGCCAGGGCGCCATGATCAGCATTGCCTTGACACTGATAGGTTTGCGCGGGGCGGACCCGCAAACATCTGCCAAACTGTCGGGCATGTGCCAGTCTTTGGGGTATTTGCTGGCGGCAACCGGGCCGGTCCTGTTTGGGGCGCTGCATGACTTTTCGCACAGCTGGCAGATACCACTGTTTATTTTGTTTGCGGTGGTGGTGGTGCAATTTGTTGCCGGTTTGAGGGCCGGGTCGCCTGACAAGATTGTGTCGCGATAATGCCAAACCTTCCCAGCGTTCAACACCCCGATGGTTCAGCCGCGGGGTGTTTTGTTTTGCCCGGAACAAATCGGCGCGTGGGCAAAAATGACGGGGCATCGGTGTTTATCGTTGTTCCAGGCTGCTGCCATCAGCGCGATGCCTTTCCTTTTACGGGCTCCTGTGGTCATACTGGCTGTTGTTAATAATAATAATCGTTATTAATAAAATAAGTTTCAGAAATCAGACGGGCTGGTTCGTCATGGGTTCAGGCGGTTTTGCCGTATGAGACATGTATCATGGCCAGGAAAGTGACGAAATGACACCAAATTCAACCGACATTGTTAATGCCTGGAACGGCTTTGCGACCGGAACCGCCAAAGGATATGCCGTTGATATTGCAAAGCAGTTGGGCGTCAGTGAAGGCGAACTGGTCGCGGCGGGATGTGGCAGCACCGTTACCCGGATCGATGCTAATTGGGGTGATGTGATCTCGCGTCTCGAAGAACTGGGTGAGGTGATGGTGTTAACCCGTAACCCCAGCGTTGTGCATGAAAAAACCGGTACATTTGGCGCGGTTAGCATTCAGGGTGACATGGGGCTGGTTTTAAACGGTGACGTTGATTTACGCCTGTTTTTGGGCCATTGGGGCTTTGGTTTTGCGGTTGAAGCACGCGGGCGGCGCAGTTTGCAGTTTTTTGGCCACGATGGTACCGCGATCCACAAAGTTTTCCTGACCGATCACTCCAGCAGTGCGGGTTTTGACGCGCTGGTGACGGATTTTCGCGCAGCCGACCAAACAGCGCAGATATCGGTTTTGCCACCCTTGCCCACGCCAGTGACGCAGGTGGATGAAAAGGTCGATGTTGAAAACTGGCGCGCCCATTGGCGCAACATGACCGATGTGCATCAGTTTCACGGCTTGCTGAACGATTTTAACCTTGGCCGCCATCAGGGATTGCGGCTGGCCGGGCCGGAATTTGCCGAGCCACTGGACCCGGCGACATTCCAACGCCTGCTGGAAGATACCAGCGCCAGCGCCTTGCCAATCATGGTGTTTGTCGGCAATGCGGGTGCCATTCAAATTCATACCGGGCCAATCAACACCATTCGGGTGATGGAGAACTGGGTGAATGTGATGGATCCGCGCTTTACCCTGCATTTACGGACCGACCATCTGGCTGAAATGTGGCTGGTGCGCAAGCCGATCCGCGAAGGTGTTATCACCACGATCGAGCTTTATGATGCCGACCAAAACAACTTTGCCATCCTGTGTGGGCAACGCGCGCCCAAAGAAGCTGAAAGCCCGGCATGGCAAAAACTGGCCGAGGGGATGCCCCGCCTTGCACACCCGCAATCAACCCCGGCGGGGGCGTAATAATATGCGATTTTATGTGATGCTTTTTGCCGCGATTGTCGGCTTTATCGGCCTGTGTTTTCCGGCCTTTGCCGCCGATATGCCACAGCGCGTGGTTACGGTTGGCGCACCGGCGACTGAAATTGTATTTGCTCTTGGCGCGGGCGACGCGGTTATTGCCACCGACACCACCAGCACCTGGCCCGAACAGGTTAAAACCCTGCCCAAGGTTGGCTATATGCGCAATCTGGCGGCAGAAGGTATCATCAGCCTGAACCCTGATTTGATTATTGCGGTGGCCGAAAGCGGCCCGACGCCGGTTCTCGATAATCTGCGTGCCCTTGGTATTCCTGTTACTGTTTTGCCGTCGCTTAGCGCGCTTGAAAACCTGCCCAATGCCATTTCGGTGGCGGCAACGGCGTTGGGTCGCAACGATCAGGAGCAGGCATTAACAGGCCAGGTTAAAGCCGATATTGCTGCGATCCATGATATGGCGGCGCATCATGCCAATGCGCGCCGATCAGCCCGAAAGAAGATCGTGTTTTTGATGTCGGTCGGGCATGGTCAGCCCTTGTCAGCCGGGGCACATACAACGGCCAATGAAATTATCGAATTGATTGGTGGTGAAAACCCGATGGCGGGCTATGACGGCTTTAAACCTGTATCGCCTGAAATTATTGCCACCGATGATGCCGATTATGTGTTGGTCATGTCTTCAACGCTGGCGCAGCTTGGCGGCCTTGCCGGGGTGCAGGCCGACCCGGTTTTGGGCCTGCATAAGGCGGTGGCAGCGAGGCATGTGCTAACGGTTTCCGCCTCGACCATTTTGGGGTTTGGTCCCCGGTCTGTCGGTGAAATTCGCGATCTTGCGGCGCAAATTCATCGCGACGAAGCCGGGAAATGACTTTGCGCATACGCCAACCCGGGGGCGGACCGCTGAACTGGGCACGAGAACAGGTGTACCGGGTCCTGTGTGCTTTGCATATCAGGGGGCACGGGCAGGGCGCGGTTAACCGTAAGGCCCTGTCCTTGTTGGCATTGCTCACCATATTGTTGCTTGCCGTGGTGATCTCGCTTGGTGTGGGTGGGGCGGAAATTGGCGCGGTAAAAGTATTATGGCATTTGGCGTATAAAATTGGCCTTGCCGCAGGCGGGGTGGATGATTTTAGCGCGCGTGTTTTAGATAGCCTGCGATTGCCGCGCATTTTACGCGCCATTGTCATTGGGGCAACCTTGGGGGTGGCCGGAACGGTGATGCAAAGCCTGTTTCGCAACCCGATAGCCGACCCCGGCATTATTGGCGTGTCGGCCAGTGCGGCGTGCGGGGCCGTTGCGATGATTGTGTGCGGGCATATCATTTTAGGCAGCCATTATGTGGCGTTTGGCCCCTATGGGGTGCCCGTGGCGGCCTTTTTAGGCGCGGGGCTGGCGACGTTTGTGATCCGGGTTTTATCGCGCCAGGACGGCCATACCGATGCCGCGATTATGTTGCTGATCGGGGTGGCGATTAACGCCATTGCCATTGCCGGGGTGGGGATTTTCACCTATCTGGCCGACGATGCCCAGTTGCGCAGCCTGACATTTTGGCAAATGGGGGCGTTATCGGGCAATGGCCCGGCCGATGTGCCTGCCCTTGTGGTGATGGCCGCCGGGGTGGCATATTTGCTTACCCTTGGCACGCCCCTGAACCTGTTTTTGCTGGGCGAGGCCGAAGCCCGCCATTTGGGGCTGGAGGTTGAGGCCTTAAAACGCCGGGCGACCATTATGACCGCCCTTGTTGTTGGTGCGGCGGTGGCGGTTTCGGGGATTATCGGGTTTGTCGGGTTGCTGGCCCCGCATCTGGTGCGGCTGGTATGCGGGCCGGATAACAAAATTGTACTTCCGGCGTCGGCTTTATGCGGGGCGATTTTGCTGGTCGGGGCCGATGCCGTGGCCCGGGTGATTGTGTTGCCCGCCGAATTGCCAATAGGGCTGGTGACCGGAATATTGGGCGGGCCGTTCTTTTTGGGGCTGTTGATGCGCGAAAAGAAAAGGCGGCGGATATGACCCTGTGTGCGCAAAACGTGCGTTTTGAGGTGCGGGGGAGGGCCTTGCTCGATGATGTGTCGATAACCCTTCATCCCGGCGAGGTTTTGGCGGTTTTAGGCCCCAACGGGGCGGGTAAATCGACCTTATTAAAGGTTCTGGCGGGCGAACTGGCCCCGGCCGGTGGGCGCGTCACTCAAAACGGGGTTGATATTGGCCATGTGCCCGCCCTTGTGTTGGCACAAAACCGGGCGGTGATGCCACAGGCGGCGGCTATGGCGTTTCCCTTTATCGTGCGCGATGTGGTGATGCTGGGCCGGGCACCATTTCGCAAAATTTCGTCGCGTCACATCGACCGCGATCTGGTGGAAAAAGCCATTTTATTGGCCGATATCGGGCATTTGGCGGATCATGCCTATCCGGCCCTCTCTGGTGGGGAAAAACAAAGGGTGCATCTGGCGCGCGCCTTGGTGCAGCTTTGGGGGATGCCAAACAACACCACCAGCCAATCGGCGCGGTTTTTGTTGCTTGATGAACCGACAGCCGGGCTGGATATCGGCCATCAGCAGGGGTTGCTGGCGATTGCGCGCCGCGAGGCAGAGGACCATAAAACCGGTGTTCTTATGATCTTGCATGATTTCAACCAGGTCAGTGGCTATGCTGACCGGGTGGTGGTTCTACGCCAGGGAAAAGTTGTCGCCCAAGGCCCCACAGACCAGGTGATGCGCCCCGATTTGCTTAGTGATGTGTTTGAAAGCCCGATCCGGGCGATTGCGGACCCCGATGGTGCCCGCGATATTCTGGTTAGCAGCAATGCGCCGGTTAGCCGTTAACGCTCAGTGCTGGGTAATAGACCGGGCTTCGGCGGCAAGCTGTCCCAGTTTGTCAAGCAGGTCGCGGGTGGCGGTTTCCATGCGGGCAAAGTGTGCTTGCGCGGTTGCCATGTCCTTTTTGCGCCAGGCAGCAAGGGCGGCAGCGCCTTCGTCATGCTGGGTCTGGTGCGGGGCGCGGATGGCCTTATAGGCGCTCAGGTGGCGGAAGGGCTCGGATGCCGGGCCGTCATACCATTTGCCAAAGCGGCAGGTGGCGGGTTTGCTCATGGCCGGGTCATGTTCGCTGGCAAGACCGGCCAGAATTTCGGCGATTTGTTTGCAATAAACCGAATGATCGGCCTTCGCGCTGCGAATGGTACGGTTGGGAATTTCATATTGCACCAGTTCGCTGATTTGCACGTCGATCAGCTTTTCCACATTGCCAATCACGTCAATGATCGTGCGAATGGCACTGACCTGATCACCGGTTTGGCTGGCAATTTCGGCAATGCCACTTTGCACCGCATCGGCCGATCGGGTTTGTTCGGCCAGAATGTGGGAAATGTCTTCGATCCGACGGGTCGAATCGCCCATTTTCACGCCGATATCCTCGATCCGGGTTGAAACCTCGCCAATCACTTGCTGGCCGTTGGTTACCGCCTGTGTGCCGCGTGCCATGGCCTCGACAATGTTGCGCATTTCTTCCTGCAAATTGCCAATACGCTGGCGAATTTCCTCGGTCGCGCGCGCTGTTTGCTGGCTTAGCGATTTTACCTCGCCCGCGACCACGGCAAACCCTTTGCCCGCTTCGCCGGCGCGGGCGGCTTCGATGGTGGCATTTAAGGCCAAAAGGTTGGTCTGACTCGCGATATCTTCAATCGATTGCACAATTTCGCCAATCCGTTCCGATGCTTCGGCCAAAATGCCGACCCGTTCGGCGGCATCGGAAACAGCGGTGGCAATGTCGTCCATCCCGGCAACGGCGTCTGATACGGTTTGTTGGCCATTGCGGGTGGCTTCAATGGCTTCGGCGGCGTTGGCGGCCGCAAAGCTGCTGTTTTCATTAATGCTGTTAATGCCAGCGACCATTTCATCAACCGCGCTGGAAATGGAGCGTGCCCGATCATCGACCTGTTGCAGGCCGCCCATCATTTTGGCGTTGGAAATAACCCCTTCATTGATCGCAACTGACATATCCATGGTGCGGTCCATTAATTTGTCGGCAAATTCGGTTTCCGACAGGGCGTTTCGCGCTCTGCTTTGCCCGGCTGGTTTGCCGCCCGCCGCTTCATTCCCGGTTAGCAACAAATTCAGATCAAACATCAGGGCGGCATTGGCAAGGGTTACCAGCGCCCCTGCCTGGCCAACATTCCAGCGAAAGCGGCCAAAAATGGCACTGCTCAGCGATTGTTGCACATTGGACATGGCGAGGATGACGGTGGCGGGGGATATACCGGATTTGGCGTGTAAACCTGCCAGTTCGGCGGCCTGATCGCCTAGTTTGCGGTCAATTTTGCCGCTAAAAATCCGGGTCCAGTGGGTTTCAAGCAGCGAAACAAGCTTTTCACGTTGGGCATCATCGGTTTTTACGCCGGAATTATCAGCGATTATCTGATAAAACTGCTTTGCCCGTTGTCCCATCGGGGCAAAAACAACGTCTGACACGCGTTGAAATTTCACAAAGTCTTCAGTTTCGATCTGAAACTGATGCAGGTTGCTCTCCACGACCGACAAAGTCATTCCCCTTCACACTACCCCGATTGATCAATTTGCTGCCCGTCTTTGTTATCTATGTGCTTCGGGCTGAAAAAACATTAGGGGTGGGCGGGGGCTGGCGCAATCAAAAACGAAGTTCAAGCGCCTGTAAGTATCGGCCCATCATATTGATTTTCACCATTAACCCGGCTAACCCGGCCCACGGGACTATTGCCGCTGGCGGTTAATATCCAGTCACGAAAGGCGCGCACGGCGAAGGTGCTTTCCTTTTCTTCGGGGTAAACAACGTAATAGGCATGATGGCTGGGGATGCTCAGATCAAACGGGGCCAGAAGGCGGCCATTGTCCAGTTCCTCGCGCACCAGAAATTCCGGCATTAAGGCCAGTCCCAGCCCGGCAACGGCGGCCTGTATCACCATATGAAAATGCTCAAACCGGGGACCCGCCAGGTCATCAACGGCGGGTACACCGGCGGCTTTTAGCCAGTCCTGCCAGGCGGTGGGACGGGTGGCATGTTGCAAAAGCGTGCAATTGCGAATGCGGTCGCGCGCAATGGGTAAATCGTCGTTGTCTTTTAGCAGTTTGGGCGCACATACCGGGATCAGGGTTTCACCCATCAGGCGGTGAAAAACGCAGCCCGGCCAATTGGCCTCGCCAAAATGAATGGCGATATCAATTGCTTCCTCGGCAAAATCAAACGGGCGGATTTGCGTGATCAGGTTTAGCTGAATATCGGGCCAGGCGGCGCGAAAATCGCCCAGACGCGGTACCAGCCAGCGCGCGCCAAAGGTGGGCAGGGTGCCCACATTTAACATGCCGCCTTCGCCGCTATAGGCCATAACCTGCAAGGTGGCGGCTTCGGCGCGGTCCAAAAGGTCGCGCACCTGGGCGGCATAGGCATCGCCCGCAGGCGTAAGTTTAAGACGCTGGCGAATGCGACGAAACAGGTCCCGCCCCAGATATTCCTCTAACGATCTTACCTGGCGGCTGATCGCGCTTTGGGTCACGTTGAGCTCCTGTGCGGCCTTGGTAAAGCTCAGGTGTCGGGCCGATGCCTCGAAAAACTGAAGGGCGGTCAGGGACGGTAAAACGCGACGCATCGGCGGGAACTTCCATTGGCTAAGCTCATTCCAAAACGGAATGATATCGTGCCAATATATCGTTTGCTGCCCGCCGCGCCAAGGCCTAGCGTGTGAGCGGCCCGGAAAGCGCCCTCGCGCCGCCCGCGTGATGATTGCAAGGTTTTGATAGCGATAAAATGGAAAGATGCGGCACACGGTCTGCCGTTATGTTTCCTGTGGGTATCGCATCTGTCATGGCCCCTTTGGCCTTCGTGGTTTGGCCCCACCAACCCCGTGACATACCCGGCACGATCACGTCGCAAGTCCGCTTTTCGGGTCGAAAAACATCGGCTGTTTTACGGCCAGGTCCCATCGGCATAAGATGGGACGCATAACAATAAAACCAGTGAAATTTGGGCAAACCAAGGTTTGTTTTGAATTCGTTATCATTATCGGGAAGTTGGCTTTTATGGGTGTGAGCGGCGAATTTTACGATGTCATCATTGTTGGCGGCGGGGTTATTGGCTGCTCGGCGGCGTGGCATCTTTTGGGGCGCAATGATTTTGATGGCCGGGTGCTGGTGATCGAAAAGGATTCCAGCTATGAATTTTGCTCGACCGCTCTTTCTGCGGCCTCGATCCGCCAGCAGTTTTCAACCCCGATCAATATTGAAATGTCGGGTTATGGCATTGAGTTTTTGCGTAACCTGAAACGCGATGTGGACCCGGATGCGGATATTGCCCTGCATGAAAAGGGGTATCTGGTGCTTGCCACCCCTGATGGCCGCGATATTTTAACCCATAACCATCAAACCCAGTTGGCCCACGGGGCCGATATTGCCTGGATGGAACCAGGTGAGCTTAAGGCGAAATACCCGTGGATGAGCGTTGATGATTTATCTGCCGGTTGCTGGGGGCGCACCGGCGAGGGCTGGTTTGATGCCTATTCCCTGCTGCAAATTTTTCGTCGTCAGGCCAAGCTGCGTGGGGCGGATATCGTGGAGGGTGAAGTTTCAGCCCTTTTGCGCGACGGTAACCGTGTTACCGGCGTGACATTGGCCGATGGGCGGCAATTTAGCTGCGGCACTGTCATTAATGCCGCTGGCACCGGGGCGACCAAAGTGGCCCGCATGGCCGGGCTTGATATCCCGGTTGAGCCGCGCAAGCGCTGCATTTTTGTTTTTAACTGCCGCGATGCCGCCGATATTGTGGCCACATGCCCGATGCTGATTGACCCAAGCGGCCTGTATTTTCGCCCCGAAGGCGACTATTTCATTACCGGCATTCAGCCCCCGGCGGATCGCGATGGTGAATGCTGGGATTTCGAAGTTGATCACAGCCTGTTTGACGACATCATCTGGCCGGGCCTGTATCAGCGTTGCGAACGGTTTGAAGCGGTTAAAGTGATTAATTCCTGGGCCGGGCATTATGCCTATAACCTGCTGGATCAAAACGCCATTGTTGGCCCGCATCCCGATGTCCCCAATTTTCTGTTTGCCAATGGTTTTTCCGGCCATGGGTTGCAACAAAGCCCGGCTGTGGGCCGCGCGCTGGGCGAACTGGTGGCAACGGGGCGCTATCAAACGCTTGATATGTCGGTGTTTGGTTATCAGCGGGTGCGCGATAATGCCCCGGTGCGCGAGCTTAATGTGATCTGACGTTACGATATAAAAACAAGCCTTGTGAAACAGGAAACAGAACGGTTTTGCCTGTGCCGTTCATCCCAGATTTAACCGGAGCCACCGACCATGCCCCGCGATGATATTGCCGTTTCATCAAGCCTTGCCAACCGACAAAAACAGTCGGTTGCGGCCGGCATTCGTACCTTGCACCCGGTTTATATCGACCGGGGCGAAAATGCCGTGGTGTGGGATTGTGATGGTAAACGTTACCTGGATTTTGTGGGTGGCATTGGCGTTTTAACGCTGGGCCATCGCCACCCGGCAGTAATGGCAAAGGTCGCCGCCCAGCTGGACCGCTTTACCCATAGCTGCTTTAACGCGCTGCCCCATGAACCCTATATCGCCGTGACCGACTGGCTGGCCGACCATTGCCCGATCGAAGGCCCGGCAACATCGATGTTGACCAATTCCGGGGCCGAGGCGATGGAAAACGCCCTGAAGCTGGCGCGGGCCTTTACCGGGCGCAGCGGTGTTATTGCGTTTGACGGCGGGTTTCATGGCCGCACATTGGCGACTTTGGCGTTAACCGGTAAGGTTGCCCCTTATAAAGTCGGGCTGGGTGTGCTTCCGGGCAATGTGCATCATGTGCCATATCCTTGCCGTGAAGCCGATATATCAGATGCGGATGCGCTAGCCGCAATCGCCCGGATATTCAAGGTTGTTGCCGAACCGCAATCAATTGCGGCAGTGGTGATTGAACCGGTGCAGGGCGAGGGCGGATTTCGCACCTGTTCGACCGCGTTTTTGCAAAGCCTGCGTCATTTGTGCGACCAGCACGGTATGATTTTAATCGCCGATGAAATTCAGTCCGGCTTTGCCCGTACGGGCAAACTGTTTGCCATCGAACATGCCGGGGTATGCCCCGACATTGTGGTGATGGGCAAGGGAATTGGCGGCGGTTTTCCGCTTGCCGCCTTAACCGGGGCGCAAGATGTGATGAGCGCGATGGCACCGGGCGGCCTTGGCGGCACCTATTCGGGCAATCCGGTGGCGTGCGCGGCGGCAACCGGCGTGTTCGTGGCGCTGGAAAACGAAAATATCCTGTCCCGGGCCAATCAACTGGGTCAGCGATATGTGGATCATGTTGAAAAACTGCGCCTGTTGCCGGGCGGACATGTGATTGGGGCTGTGCGTGGCATTGGTGCCATGCGGGCCTTTGAACTGGTTAATGATGACGGTGCGCCGTCACCCAAACGACTGCAAACTTTATTGCAACTGGCCCGTCAGAACGGGCTATTGTTAATGCCAAGTGGTGAATATGCCAATGTGGTGCGTCTTTTAGCACCCTTGACGATCCCGTTTGATCAGGTCGATGAAGCGTTCGAGATTATCGGGCGTCTTTTACCGGCCCTTGCCGATGTGCAATAAGCGCACCAAGGGCCGCAAGACAAAACAGGACGTTAAATTGGCAAATCACCCCAACAGAACCAAAAGGAAAGGGAGCTTATTGTGAGCCATGCAAAGATACTGAGCGAACTCGGCCTGACCGATGATGTCATTTCGGGTGGAACCTTAAAGGTCCAGACCCCGGTGGATGGATCGGAGATCGCGAGCATTGCGCAGACCGACCCGGCAGCGATGAGCGACATCATTGCCAATGCGAAACGGGCGTTTTCACAGTGGCGTCAGGTGCCTGGTCCGCGCCGCGGTGAACTGGCCCGTTTGCTGGGCGAAGAACTGCGCGCCGCCAAGGAACCGCTTGGCCGCCTTGTTGCCCTTGAATGCGGCAAGATATATCAGGAAGGTATGGGCGAAGTTCAGGAAATGATCGACATTTGCGATTTCGCTGTTGGTCTGTCGCGTCAGCTTTACGGTTTGACCATCGCGTCCGAACGTCCGGGTCATAAAATGATGGAAAGCTGGCATCCGCTGGGCGTGGTTGGCGTTATTTCTGCTTTTAACTTCCCGGTTGCGGTTTGGTCGTGGAACACGGCACTGGCGCTGGTGTGCGGTAATGCCGTGATTTGGAAACCGTCGGAAAAAACCCCGCTTACCGCACTTGCGTGCCAGAACATTTTCCAAAAGGCGCTGGACCGTTTCGGTGACGCGCCCGAAGGTCTGCATCAGGTTGTGATTGGCGCGCGCGACATTGGCGAAGCCCTGACCGACAGCAATGATGTGGCCTTGGTATCGGCCACCGGCTCCACCCGTATGGGCCGCGAAGTTGGTCCGCGTGTGGCGGCCCGCTTTGGTCGCACCATTCTGGAACTGGGCGGCAACAATGCCATGATCGTTACCCCGTCGGCCGATCTGGACATGACGGTCCGCGCGATTGTGTTTTCCGCCGTTGGCACCTGTGGCCAGCGTTGTACGTCGCTTCGCCGTTTGATCGTACATAAAGATGTCAAAGACGACCTGCTGCCCAAGGTGATTGCGGCGTATAAATCGGTCAAAATCGGCGATCCGCTGGCGGATGGCACACTGGTTGGGCCACTGATCGACAAGGACAGCTTCGATAATATGCAGGCCGCCCTTGCCAATGCCAAAAAGGACGGTGGCACAGTACATGGCGGCGAACGTGTGTTGGAAGACCAATATGGCGATGCCTATTATGTGCGGCCGTCTGTGGTTGAAATGCCGGGCCAGACTGACACCGTCAAACACGAAACCTTCGCACCAATCCTCTATGTCATGACCTATGAAACGCTGGAAGAAGCCATTGCGCTTCAAAACGGTGTGCCGCAGGGCCTGTCATCATGCATTTTCTCAACCGATCTTCGTGAAACCGAACTGTTTCTTTCGTCTGTTGGCTCGGATTGCGGGATTGCGAATGTCAATATCGGCCCGTCGGGGGCGGAAATTGGCGGTGCGTTTGGCGGCGAAAAGGAAACCGGCGGTGGCCGTGAATCTGGTTCGGATGCCTGGAAGGGCTATATGCGCCGCGCAACCAACACGATTAACTATTCCCGCGAATTGCCGCTGGCACAGGGGATTAAGTTCGATATCTGATTTGTCTGATCAGACTGGCTTAACCGCGTGATATTCAAACACCGCCGACAGCGATTGTCGGCGGTGTTTTGTATGACGATCATTGCCATTTTGCACACATGGCGTAGAGCATATTTCCTTTAATAAGACCCATTTTGTTTGATTTTGACGTGCCGTTTGGCAAGGCACAGCGTGCCGCGCGATGCGGCGCATCGGGCAAGCGGTGTAACGCCGCCAAATGCCGTCAAAATTAAACCCTACGGGCCCGCGCATTCTGCTGCTCGGCTACGTCGAAATCCTTGTCCGTAACCCCGTTACGCCCTGCGGACTTCTCCTTGTCGAGCAGCAGAATGCGCGGGCAGAATGGGTCTTATTAAAGGAAACATGCTCTAATGGCCGGACGGGTTTTCATTTCTGGCATGAAAAAAGCGGCCCCCAAAGAAGGCCGCTTTCATTCTTAACCGGTTATATCGCTTGGTTTGCCTTAGGCGAAACGCTCGGCGACATATTCCCAGTTTACCAGATTGTCGAGGAATGCCTTGAGGTAATCCGGGCGCTTGTTGCGGTAATCGATGTAATAGGAATGCTCCCACACATCGCAACCGAGCAGCACTTTATGGCCGGTTACCAGCGGGTTTTCGGCATTCGGGCTGTTGGTGGTGGTCAGCTTGCCAGAATCTTTATCCTGCACGAGCCAGGCCCAGCCGGAACCGAACTGGCCAACGCCAGCGGCGGTGAAGTCTTCCTTGAATTTTTCGATCGAGCCGAAATCTTCAATGATTTTCTTTTCGAGTTCACCAGGGATGTTGCCACCGCCATTCGGCTTCATCATTTTCCAGAATTCGATATGGTTCCAATGCTGGCCAACCTGGTTAAACAGCTTGCCTTTGGATTTGTCGGCATAGGTTGCCAAAACCAGTTCTTCGAGCGACTTGCCTTCAAGGCCCGAACCTTCCAGCAGTTTGTTGCCGGTTTGGACATAGGCATTGTGGTGCTTGTCATGGTGGAATTCGAGCGTTTCAGCCGACATATACGGTGCAAGCGCGTCATAGGCATAGGGGAGTGCCGGGAGTTCAAGAGCCATGATACAGTACCTCGAAGTTCATTATCGTTACACGGTGCGGATCGCACAAAGCTTCCGCAACATATCCCCATTTGGCGTTTGTGTGAAAGTTAAATTGCCGTGCAACCTGTTGTTACGCGGTAATTTTGCTTCCAGCCTGCTTAAACAGGGTGCGAAAATTGATCTGTCCGTTCTATCTAGGACAGCGGACTGTTTTCGCAATGGGCAACATCGTCATGCGATGCAACCTCTTTGCGTAAAACACTATGGAACAACAAACGTTCCAGAAAAAATGTTATTTGGTGAATTTTGGTCGATGGATGGCGCAAAACCCTGTTGTGCAAACCGTGGTTCGTAATAGAGCCTGGCGTGAAATTCAGCCCGACGACCCTGTGGCAGGGCGTGCGCCGCCAAAGGTTTGCAAAGCCCGATGTCACGATAAAGACCGCCCGAACGAGGCGGTTGCAGAATTGGTTATTCCTTGTACAGGCTGACCATATTTTGAATGTCGGTGCCTTGACGGATCATGACACCATATTCGCCTTTTTGCAGGCTGCTGATATTAAGCTGGCACGGGAAGCTGCCACAGGTTTTGTTTAAGGCCATGCTGCCATCGGGATAGGTCAAAACGACCTCACCTTGCGGCGCATCGGACTGGACGGTGACCGTATCTGTTACGGCTTTGGGGGCAACCTTGATCGCAGCCAAGGCAGCTGTCGTCACTGACAAAAGACCGATCAGGGCGAGAACCACCGGTTTGCTGCGGAAAGACTTCGACATGGACGTCTCCTCGCAAAATGTCTGGTGCGATAAATCGGCAATGCAAGCAACAGTCTGGCATGTTCCGGTTCGATATATGCCGGGGCAGGCTTTGGTGTTCCTGACGGTGCCTTTGGGCCGGTATCGGCCCTTTTTTATCGTCGTTAATTGCGAATATGTCAGGCAATCAAGGGCTATTCGGGGCACGAATGAGGCAATTCGATGCCATATTTTCAGGTGAAAACAGCATATGGGCCGCGAAAATGCCCGATAACCGCTTGTTTGCGAGGATTTTTGCCGGGATGTTTCGATTTTACGGGTTTTTGCCTTATTTTCGGCCTTATAGGGCCAATTTTGCGAATTAACGGCGTTGTATCAAAGCCAATAATGCTCGTGAAAATAGAGACGCGGGGGTCGTTATTTTAAGCCAGAAGCTTTTTAATCCATATTCAGACAGGCGCCGGGGCTGGCGTAAACACGGGGCGACAGGCGAGGCCTTTGGCCCCGTGTTTGTGGAAATGGCCGCTTGCAGGTTAGGAGGCAGAAGAAGCCGCCAAAATGGCATCGGCGAGGGTGCGGCTGGCAGTTTCGGGGGCCGGTTGGCCGCAAATAGCGGAAACCACGGCCATGCCCTGCGCCCCTGTCGCCATCACGGCGTTGGCATGCTTCGTTTTTAGCCCGCCAATGGCGACGGCGGGAAGCGGGCTTAGCCCGACAAGGTGCTTTAACCCGTCAAGCCCGATGGCGGGTTTGTGGCCGGGTTTGGTTGCGGTGGCAAAAACCGGGCCGATGCCGATATAATCAACGAGGGCCGGGTCAACAGCCTGCATCGCAGATTCCGATTCCACCGACAGACCCAGGATTTTATCGTCGCCCAACTGTTGGCGGGCGCGGGCAACCGGCATGTCATCTTGCCCGATGTGCAAGCCGTGTGCCTTGATGGCAAGGGCCACCTCGATATTGTCATTCACAATCAGCGGCACGTTGCTGCCTGCCATGGCGGCCATCAGGGCGTGACCGATTTTGATCATGTCGTCGGTGTGCGCATTTTTGTCGCGCAGTTGCACCATTGTCGCCCCGCCCCGAATGGCCGCAACGGTGGTTTCGATTACGGAATGATCCCGGCACAGATCACGGTCCAGCACCAGATAAAGCGATAGATCGAAGGTCATGACAGAATTTCAATTCGGGCATTGGTGTTGAGGGTTTCGGGGCTGAGAGCATAAAGCGCATCGATGAAATGCATCATGAAGGTTCCCGGCCCGTTTGCATTTGGCGCAGCATGGGAACCGGCAGCCGCAAAGCTGGCAAGGGCGGCAATCGTCGCCTCAAACGGGGCATCGGGTGCGATGGCAACAAAGGCACCGACCAGTGCAGTCAGCGAACAGCCCATCGCGGTAATTTTGGGCATCAATGGCGATCCGCCGGCAATTCGGACGCTGCGTGTACCATCGGTGACGAAATCAACCGCGCCGGTGACGGCGACCACCGCATTTTGGGTTTGGGCAAGGCTGCACGCGGCGTCTTCGGCCAGTTCAACCGGGTCGCCACTATCCACCCCCTGACCGGCACTTTGCCCGCCCGCAAGGGCAATGATTTCCGAGGCATTGCCGCGAATGATGGTGGGGCGAAGTTTTAGCAAATCAGCCGTGGTGTCGCGGCGAAAGGCGGTGGCAAAATGGGCCACCGGGTCCAGCACCCAGGGCTTTTGCGCCTGATTGGCACTTTGCGCCGCGGCTTTCATGCCATCGACCCATTCGGATGACAGGGTGCCGATATTAACCGTTAACGCCCCGGCAAGGGCGGCAAATTCGCCTGATTCTTCGGGTGCATGGACCATCGCGGGTGATGCCCCGGCCGCCAGCAAGGTATTGGCGGCAAAATTCATTGCGACATAATTGGTAATGCACTGCACCAGTGGCGATGTTTCGCGCAGGCGGGCAAGAAGGTTGGCCGGGGAAAGGCTGGCATCGGTGGTCATGTTAAGGCTCCAATACAAGTATGTTTGGAAACCCAGTTCGAAGCCGGAATGATGGAGAAACGCCGAAAAAGCAGCGTTCACACCCTCCCTACGCCAGTATGAACTGGATCAGGTTCAACGGGTCACTGCGCTGCGGATATGGTCCGTGCGGCAGTTTCTCAGCCCCCTGTCGAGGCTCCCCTTGGTGAAATTGCAAGATGGGTGTTGGGGCGCGATGTGTCAATTGGCTGTTTTCGGGCGGGGAATGTCGGCGACCAAAAAATAACGGCGGGGCGCGTTTTACGTTGCCCCGCCGCCAAGCTTTTAATCTTGCACCTGTTGCCCATGGGCATGTCAGCCTATTTACGGCGTTCCATCGCGGCTTTCAGGGCGGCGGCCATAGCATTGCCACCGGCATCGCCCGCCGACATGTTGGCGCGGGAATTGCCACCCCCACGGTTGGCATCGCGGTTATTGCCGCCGCCATTGCCTGCCGGGCGGCGTTGCGCGCCCCGGTCATTGCCATTGCGCGCGCTGGCTGGTTGGCTGCGCTGTTCGCGGCGGGTTTCTGCCCCTTCGTAATCGGGGTCCGATTTCATTGACAGGCCAATGCGTTTGCGCGGCGCATCAACTTCCATCACGGTCACCGATACGATTTGCCCGGCCTTCACCACTTCACGCGGGTCGGCGACAAATTTGTCGGCCAGTTGTGAAATATGAACCAGCCCGTCCTGATGCACGCCAACATCCACGAACGCGCCAAAATTGGTGACGTTGGTGACCGTGCCTTCCAGCTTCATGCCGACTTTCAAATCTTTGATCTCATTGACACCTTCAATGAATTTCGCCGTTTTGAATTCCGGGCGCGGGTCGCGGCCCGGTTTGTCCAGCTCGGCCAGAATATCGCGGATGGTGGGCACGCCAAAAACGTCATCGGCGAATTTTTCGGGGTGCAATGTTTTCAAAAATGGCGAGTCGCCAATCAGGCTGGCAAGGTCGCGGCTGCTTTCACGGCTGATTTTTTCGACAATCGGGTAAGCTTCGGGGTGAACCGCCGAGGCATCAAGCGGGTTTTTACCGCCCAGAATACGTAAAAAACCGGCGCATTGTTCAAAGGCTTTTGGCCCCAGCCGTTCAACCTTGCGCAAATCGGCGCGCGAGCGAAAGGCCCCGTTGACATCGCGGTAGGTGACGATATTGCGCGCCAACCCTTCGCTAAGCCCGGCAACGCGGGTAAGAAGCGGGATAGAGGCAGTGTTAAGGTCAACGCCTACGCCGTTGACGCAATCCTCGACCACGGCATTAAGCGAGCGGGCCAGTTTTGCATCTGACACATCATGCTGATATTGGCCGACACCAATTGATTTGGGATCGATTTTCACCAGCTCGGCCAGCGGGTCTTGCAAGCGGCGCGCAATCGAGGCTGCGCCGCGCAGCGACACATCGAGATCGGGAAACTCTTCGGCGGCAAATTGCGATGCCGAATAAACCGATGCGCCCGATTCACTGACAATAACCTTGGTGGCCTTGATCTGCGGAAAGGCGTTAAGCAACATGCCAGCGAGCTGGTCTGTCTCGCGCGAAAACGTGCCATTGCCAATCGCAATCAGCTCGATTTTGTGTTTGGCGGCCAATGCGGCCAAGGTGTTGATCGACCCTTGGACATCGTTACGTGGCTGGAACGGATAAACCGTGGCGGTATCGACCAGCTTGCCGGTGGCATCGACCACAGCAACCTTAACGCCGGTACGAACCCCCGGGTCCAGCCCCATGGTGGCTTTTTGTCCGGCCGGGGCGGCAAGCAGCAGGTCTTTCAAATTGTCGGCGAATACTTTGATGGCGTCTTCTTCGGCGCTGTCGCGCAAATTGCCAAACAAATCAAGCTCGATCGACAGCGACAGTTTGACACGCCAGGTAAAGCGCACGGTATCGGACAGCCATTTATCGGCCGGGCGGCCCTGGTTGCGAATACCGACATGGGCGGCAATAACAGTTTCGCCCCGGCCCGGTTCACCGCGCGGGCGGTCTTCGTCTTCGGCGCCCAGGGTCAGTTTAATTTGCAAAATGCCTTCGTTGCGACCCCGGAACAGGGCCAGCGCACGGTGCGACGGGCAGGTTTTGATCTTTTCCGAGTGGCTGAAATAATCGGAAAATTTCGCGCCTTCGGCTTCCTTGCCTTCAATGACGCTGGCGGTAATTTCGCCGTCATCCCACAAAAGCTGGCGCAGGCGGGCAACCAGATCGGCGTCTTCGGCAAAGCGTTCCATCAAAATCTGGCGCGCGCCATCAAGGGCGGCTTTGCTATCTTCGATGCCTTTTTCAGCATCGATAAATTTGGCGGCTTCGGTTTCGGGGTCAAGCTGCGGGTTTTGATACAACCCGTCTGCCAGCGGCTCCAGCCCGGCTTCGCGTGCGATCTGGGCCTTGGTGCGGCGCTTTTTCTTATAGGGCAAATACAAATCTTCAAGGCGGGTCTTGGTATCGGCGGCCATAAGGGCCTTTTCAAGCTCCGGCGTCAGTTTTTCCTGTTCGCGGATGCTGTCAATCACCGATGACCGGCGTTCTTCCAATTCGGTCAGGTACCGCAGGCGTTCATCCAGATTGCGAAGCTGGGTGTCGTCCAGCCCTCCGGTCTTTTCCTTGCGGTAACGGGCGATGAAGGGCACGGTGGAGCCTTCATTTATAAGCGCAATGGTGGCAAGGACCTGTTCGGGACGGACAGAGAGTTCTTCGGCGATACGCTGGGGGATTGAACGCATGGTTTCTCCTTGGTTTTGCTCGTCCGCTTGAAATAGCGGCTTTCACCCCCGGTGGAAAGAGCCAGTTTGCGGCAATCACAAGGCAGCCATCAGAAGCCGGGGCTTGTCGTTGGCGGTCTGCGGCGCTATCTGTTGGGCAGTATTGAAAAACCGCCGCCCCGCGCGGCTTTGATCGGAGGCTCCCATGGCCGGAAAATTCCGCGAAACGGTTATCCATCGCTCGACAGGTTCCGTCCCCAATGCGGCATCGCCTGCAACCAAGGATGACGAAAAGGCAGCAGATAGCACCGTTGCGGGTGCCAGTGACGCGCCCGATATGGCGGCAGATGCACCGGTTTTGTCGCAAGATGCGATTAATGCCCTCGCCGAAGCCAAAGCCTTTCGCGAAGCCGCCCAGCGCGAAATTGGCGGCCCCAAAGGCCCCGAACCCACCCGTTTCGGCGATTGGGAACATAAAGGGCGCTGTATTGATTTTTAATGCCTGCATTGGCTGATTTACGCTGATAGCGTTGTGCAGGTGACTTTGGTGGTAAGGTTAGCTATATTGTTAGCTAACTTTGAAGGGGCGTTGCCATGAAACTGGTAAAAATGCACGATGCCAAATCCCAACTTTCTGCCTTGATCCGGGCAGCCGAGAACGGCGAAGACGTTGTTATTGCCCGGGGAAACGAGCCGGTTGCACGGCTGGTTGCCATTCACAAACATCAGCGGATGCCGGGAATGTTAAAGGGAATGCTTGATATTCCTGCCGGGGTTTTTGACCCGCTTCCCGATGACGAGCTTTCGGCTTGGGAAAATTAATGCAGGTGTTGCTTGATACCCATGCCTTGTTCTGGTGGCTTGTCGACTCGCCGCAACTACCACAGCAGGCGCGTAAAGTGATTGGCGAGGCCGAGACGGTTTTCATAAGTGCGGCCAGCATGTGGGAAGTGGCAACCAAAGTGCGGCTTGGCAAATGGCCATCGATGGTACCTTTGTTATCGCACTATGAAAGCTGGATCGGGCAGGCCGGGTTTGAGCCATTATCGATCAGTTTTCAACATGCGCATCTGGCGGGCGGACTGGATATTCCCCATCGCGACCCGTTTGACCGGATGCTGATTGCGCAAAGCCGGATTGAGTCCATCCCGTTGATCAGCAACGAGGCAATGTTTGACGATTTCGGCGTAACACGCATCTGGAATAAAAGCGGCGATATTCTTTAACAGAAAAACCGCCGTTTTTTTAGGGTATCAGTTCCCGCGAATGGCCTTGATATTGGGGGCATACTGGCTGGGGCCGCCTTTGAAGGTGGCGGAGCCTGCGACCAGAACGTCGGCACCTGCTGCAATCACGTCACGCGCGATTTCGGGGTTTACCCCGCCATCGACTTCAAGGTCGATAGGACGACCGGTTGCGTCGATCATTTTGCGGATGCGTTTGATCTTTTCAAGCTGGCTTGCGATGAATTTCTGGCCGCCAAAGCCGGGATTAACCGTCATCACCAGCACCAGATCGACCAGATCCATCACATATTCGATCACGCTTTCCGGGGTTGACGGGTTCAGCGACACACCGGCTTTTTTGCCCAGCGATTTGATCAGTTGCAGGCTGCGATGCAGGTGCGGGCCTGCTTCGGCATGAATGGTGATAATATCGGACCCGGCATCGGCGAAAGCCTGGATATAGGGATCGACCGGGGCAATCATCAGATGTACGTCAAACACCTTGTCGGTGTGCGGGCGCAGCGCCTTGACCACATCGGGGCCGATGGTGATGTTGGGTACAAAATGGCCGTCCATTACATCAATATGGATGTAGTCGGCACCTGCGGCGTCAATCGCGGCGACTTCTTCGCCCAGTTTGGCAAAGTCGGCCGACAGAATGGACGGGGCAATTTTGATGATATTTTGCGTTGTCATGGCGCAGCACGGTCCTGATCGTAACACAGTGAAAAAAAGCGGGAATTGGCCGCTGCTATAGCGCAAATTCCCGTCTTTGTCACTTAAACCGGCTCCGATTGGCCCTTTAACAGCACTTATCCGCGCTGTTTAACCAGTCGTGCGCAATAAAACCCGTCCATACCGCCGAGGTCGGCCATATGGGTTGGCAAAATGCGTAATTCACCTTCGGTGGTTATGGCTTCGTCCCAGCCACCCAGTTCGTCGGCCGTAATCGGTTTGCGGGCATAGTTGGGATGATCGGCCAAAAACGACTTTATCTGAAATTCGCCTTCATCGGGCTGCATCGAACAGGTGCAATAAATCAGCTCGCCGCCCACCGCCAGCACCCGGTCGGCCTGCAACAGCAGCTTTTGCTGGATCGGCAACAGCGATTTCATCAGGGCATCGCTTGAGCGCAGCAAAATATCGGGGTGGCGGCGAATGGTGCCAGTGGCCGAGCAGGGCGCGTCGAGTAACACCGCATCGGCAATCGGGGCATCGTCGGCCAGATCGGTGGCATCGCCGGTGACAATGGCAGCCCCCAGATCGACCCGTTCAAGGTTTTCGTAAACCCGGCGCAAGCGCCCTTCGGATTTATCCACCGCAATGGTATTGGCACCGCGGGCGGCCAACTGCATGGTTTTACCGCCGGGGGCAGCGCACAAATCATAGATGGTTTTGCCGTCATATTGGCTAAACAGCAGGGCGGGCAGGGCAGCCGCAGCATCTTGTACCCACCATTTACCATCGTTATACCCGGGTAAATCGCGAATACGCTGGCCGCTTTCAAGGCGGATGGTGCCGGTGGGTAGCAAGGTGCCACCCAGTTTTTCGGCCCATTCGGCCCGTTCTTCGGCGTCACGCACGGAAATATCAAGTTTGGCGTAGCCAAGGCTGGCACGCGCAATCTCGCGGGCGCGATCGGCCCCATAGGTTTTTTTCCACACCCCGCGCAGCCATGCCGGAACATTCAATTGCCAGTCTTCAACCCCGTCGGGCAGCTCGTACCCGTCACGTTGCAACCCGCGCAGCACTGCGTTGACCAGTTTGATATATTTGTGCAACCCGGCATCACGCGCGAGGTTTACCGTGCTATCGACCGCGCCGTGGTCGGACACATCCATGAAGAATAACTGGGTGACGCCCAGCCGCATGATATTGGTCAGGCGGTTGGCGGTGCGGTCCTGCGGCGGGTGATAACGCGGGGCCAGAATGGCATCAATTTCGCCCAGATGGCGCAAGGTGCTGCCAAGGAGATGGCGCAAAAAATTTCGATCGCGCGAGGACAGGGCATAGCCGTGTTTTGCCAGCAATTCATCGAGCGTGACTTCCCCGCCGCGCAATTCCTGCAGGGTTTTAAGGGCCAGCATACGCGGGTCTGCGGCCACGGGGGCGGCAGAGGTGCGCGCATCGGGGCTGCGGCGGCCAGAATGGTTTGAACGGCTTTCACGCACGGAAGGGTCTCTCCTTGATCAATATAATAGTGTAAGTAAGCGTGATAGGCAGGGGTGTAAAGCGTCTTGGCCGCAATTCAGCCCTGCCAAAGCGACGGTTTATGCGCAAAAACCGAAAAACCTTGCGGTTGGGTGCCTGCATCGCTAATCCAGAAATCAAATCTAATTAAAAGCGGGTCTGTTTGATGTCATTTGCTGCCCTTGCCGGTTTTTCAGGCGGTTTGCTACTTGCCTCGTTGCTGTTGACCGGGGCAGTTTTGCGATATTTGCGCCACAAAGCCATTCTCGACATGCCCAATCATCGTTCCAGCCATGCTGTGCCCACGCCACGCGGCGGCGGGCTGGCGGTAACGCCGTTGCTGTTACTGATGGTGGCCGGGGTGACAATCTGGTTTGGTGATGCGGGCTGGCAACGCTGGTTAATGCTGGCCACAGCGGTTGGTTTGGCGGCCATTTGCTGGATGGATGACCGCCATGATTTATCGGCACGGTTACGGTTCGGGTTTCAGTTTGTTGCCGTAATTTGCGGGATCACAGCCCTGAGTGGCCCGGTTTTGCAAGGGTTGGTGCCCCTGTGGCTGGACCATGTGCTGGTGGTTCTGGCGTGGGTGTGGTTTGTGAACCTGTTTAATTTCATGGATGGCATCGACGGTATTTCCGGGGTTGAAGCCGGATCAATCGGGGCGGGTGTGTTTGTGGTTGCCCTGTTGGCATTTACCCCGGCCTTTGTCGACCTGGGTGTGATCGGCCTTGGCATCGTTGCGATTATGCTGGGATTTCTGATCTGGAACTGGCACCCGGCCAAGCTGTTTTTGGGCGATGTCGGGTCAATTCCACTGGGCTATGTGCTGGGCTGGTTGTTATTGGAAATGGCGGCGCGCGGGGCGTGGCTGCCGGCTCTGATATTTCCGGCATATTATTTGTTTGATGCGACCTATACCCTTGTGCGCCGGGCTGCACGAGGCGAGAAAATATGGCAGGCGCATCGCCAGCATGCCTATCAGGTGGCGACCGGGCGCGGCATGAGCCACGGGACGGTATCCTTGCTGATCCTGCCGGCAAACCTGATCCTGATAACGGTTGTGTTTGTACCCTTGCCCGTTGTTATAGCGGGGGCGATTGCCCGTTTGGGGATCGCGCTGGGTGTTGTATTATTGCTGGTTGCGATCTTGCGGTTTTGGCCGATGGCAAAGGCCGATGGGTCTGCCGGGAAATAACCTGTCATTATACGACCTGTGCTTGACTTGCCCCCGTCAGGGCGCGAAAAGATCGACCCAGGACAACAGACAAACAAAACCGCCTTTGAACAATCAGGCGCACAGGCAATTGGTTTGGGACATTTATGTTGCGATTGATACGGCGTAGCCAAGTGGCGTTTGCCCATGATGTGATCATGGCGGCGGTTTCATTTCCGTTGGCGTTATATTTGCGTGTTGGCAATGCCCTGCCTTATTTTGTGCCGCAAAACATGGTTCTGGCAACACTTGGTTTTGCTGTGCTTGCGGGGGGCATCTTTTGGCTGTTCGGTCTTTATCGCGGCATCTGGCGCTATGCGTCGTTAAATGATCTGTCCCGTATTGCCAGGGCGGTGACGCTGGCGATTGCCATTTTGTTTGCTGTATTGTTTTTAACCACCCGGCTGGACTGGCTGCCGCGTTCGGCACCGATTATTCAGTGGTTTTTGTTAATGGCGCTTTTGGGCGGGCCGCGCCTGTTGTACCGCGTGGTCAAGGACCGGTCGGTATCACGTGCGATGGCGCGCGATGGCGAAAGCCGCATTCCCATTTTGCTGATCGGGGCGGGCGATGAATCCGAAGCCTTCATTCGTGAAACCCGCCGTTCGGCGCTGGCCCCGTTTGAAGTTGTTGGCATTGTTGGCCTGACCGAGGGGCGCGTGGGCCGCAATATGCATGGGGTCAAGGTTTTTGACACGGTGGATAACCTTGAAGCCACCCTTGATAAGCTGGAAAAGGTGCGACAGGACCACCGGCCGCGCAAGCTGGTATTAACCGGTAATGCCCTGCGCCATCCTGACATTGGCAAATGGGTTGAAATCGCTGACCGGCGTGGGCTGGTTTTATCACGATTGCCCAAACTGGGCGATTTGCGCGACGGTATTGCCGACCCGCTGCAAATTCGCCCCGTCGCGATTGAAGATTTGCTTGGCAGGCCCGAAGCGCGCCTGGACCGTGAAAAAGTCCGCCACATGATTGCCGGTCGCCGGGTTCTGGTGACGGGGGCTGGCGGATCAATCGGGTCGGAACTGGTGCGCCAGATTGCCAGTTATGGCCCGGCACGGATTTGCCTGTTTGATGCGGGTGAATATAATTTGTACGAAATCGACATGGAAATGTCGGAAAAACACCCCGACCTGCCGCGCTATAGCGTGCTGGGTGATGTGCGCGACCGGGTACGTCTGGATCAGGTTTTTGCCATCGAGAAACCTGATATTGTGTTCCATGCGGCGGCCTATAAACATGTGCCGCTGGTCGAACACAATCCCAATGAAGGTATTTTGACCAACACCATTGGGACGCGCAATGTGGCCGAGGCCTGCCGCGCTGCCGATGTTGAAACCATGGTGCTGATCTCGACCGACAAGGCGGTGAACCCGGCCAACGTGATGGGTGCGTCCAAGCGGCTGGCGGAATGTTATTGTCAGGCGTTAGAAACCTTAAGCGATGAAGAACGGGGTAAAACCCGCTTTGTCACTGTGCGGTTTGGCAATGTTTTGGGCTCTACCGGGTCGGTTGTGCCGTTATTTCGCCGCCAGCTTGAGGCCGGTGGGCCGTTAACCGTGACCCATGAAGGCATTACGCGTTATTTCATGACCATTGCCGAAGCGGTTGAACTGGTATTGCAGGCCGCCGAGATGGGCCGTCAGGGCATGACGGCGGGCGGCAAGATTTTTGTTCTTGATATGGGCCGCCCGGTCAAAATCGTTGATTTGGCACGGCAGATGATTTTGCTGGCAGGTTTGCGCCCCGAGACCGATGTGAAAATCAAGGTGACGGGGCTGCGACCGGGCGAAAAGCTTTATGAAGAACTGTTCCACGATTCCGAACCGCCAGAACTGACCGCAACCGATGGCGTGTTGTTGGCAGCACCGCGTGTGCTGGATTATGTGCTGATTAAATCGGTGCTGGCGCAATTGGCCGAAAGCGCGCAGGCGCGCAATTCGGAACGGACGCTGGAACTGGTGTCGCAACTGGTGCCGGAATTTCAGCCGCCTGAAATTAGCGTCAGTTCGATTTTGGCCGAGCAACAGGCCGAAATTGCCAGTCGCCCGATTGATGCCTGAGGCGATACCTGCTTTTTGATAGTAGGCTGCCTGAAAAAACAGCATGTTTCATTTGTGCTGACGAGATAGCCGCCTTGCAACAATTCGGGGTCCACATTTGGCCCGTTGCGTGTTATTGCTCCGCCCGAAATCGGACCGGGCCCATTAATGATGTGTGTTTGCCGAAATTGCAAAAGGCAGAACGGCAGAACCATGATTAATGCGCCCGGGCCATGTTCCTGTTTCCGTTCCTGCATGAAAGCGAAGCCCCGATGACAGCCCGTATTGCGCGCGCGCTTATTTCTGTTTCCGATAAAACCGGTCTGGTTGAATTTGCCAAATCCCTGCACGAACAGGGTGTTGAAATTCTGTCGACTGGCGGTTCCGCCAAGGCCATTGAAGCGGCTGGTATTCCGGTTAAGGAAGTTGCCTCCCATACCGGTTTTCCCGAAATTATGGATGGCCGTGTCAAAACCCTGCATCCGAAAATTCATGGCGGCCTGTTGGGCCGTCGTTCTGTTTCCAGCCACATGCAGGCGATGACCGACAACGACATCACCCCGATTGATCTGGTGGCCGTTAACCTGTATCCGTTCGAGGAAACCGTTGCCAAGGGTGCCGATTATGACACCTGCATCGAAAATATCGATATCGGTGGCCCCGGCATGATCCGATCTGCGGCCAAAAACCATGAATCGGTGACCGTAATTGTTGATCCGGCCGATTATGGCCGTGTGGTTGCCGAAATGGGCGACAATGCAGGTGCCACCACCTATGAAACCCGCCGTGCGCTGGCTGCCAAGGCCTATGCCCGCACCGGGTCTTATGATGCGGCAATTTCAACCTGGTTTGCCGGTCAGCTTGGTGAAACCTTCCCGCAGCGTTTGAATGTTTCGGCCGAACTGAAACAAACCCTGCGTTATGGTGAAAACCCGCACCAGCAGGCGGCATTTTACACCAATGGCAAAAACCGCCCCGGTGTTGCCACCGCAACCCAGCTTCAGGGTAAGGAACTGTCATTTAATAATTTGAATGATACCGACGCTGCCTTTGAACTGGTGTCGGAATTTTCCGAAAAACCGGCTGTTGCGATTATCAAACACGCCAATCCCTGTGGTGTGGCCGAAGGCGAAACCTTGCTTGATGCCTATCACAAGGCATTGTCCTGCGACCCGGTATCGGCATTTGGCGGCATTATTGCGGTAAACCGTACGCTGGATGCGGCGACCGCTGAAGAAATTGCCAAACTGTTTGCCGAAGTCGTGATCGCGCCTGATGCCGACGACGCAGCAAAAGCCGTTTTGACCGCGAAGAAAAACCTGCGTGTTCTTTTGACCGGCGGCATGGCAACCCCGGATGAAGCCGATATGACCCTGCGGTCATTGTCGGGCGGGTATTTGTTGCAAAACCGCGATGCGGGCCGGGTGACGCGCGACGATCTGAAGGTTGTGACCAAACGTGCACCGTCTGAACAGGAACTCAACGATTTGCTGTTTGCCTTCCGCGTTGGCAAACATGTGAAATCAAACGCGATCGTTTATGTGAAAAACAGCACCACAGTGGGCATTGGTGCCGGGCAGATGAGCCGGGTTGACAGCTCGCGCATTGCTGCGTGGAAAGCCGAAGAAGCCAGCAAAAACGCTGGTGAAGAAACTGTGCGGACCGAGGCGTCGGTGGTTTCGAGCGACGCTTTCTTCCCGTTCGCCGATGGTTTGCTGGCTGCGGTCAAGGCCGGTGCCACGGCTGTTATTCAGCCGGGTGGTTCCATGCGCGATCAGGAAGTGATCGATGCGGCCGATGAAAACAACATCGCGATGGTGTTTACCGGAATGCGTCATTTCCGCCATTGATCAATTTTGGTCTGGCAGGACTTGGATAAATAAAAACGGCGACCCGCGAAATATCGGGTCGCCGTTTTTTTATGTATTTCGCAATCAGTGTGGTGTGCTGGGCAAACTTAATCGCGGCCGGGTTTTTGCAGCACAGCCGTTTCATCGCCGTCAATCGTGGTGCCAGCTACCGAAACCGCCAGCGGGGCATTTGGCTTGCCCGCTATGCCTGCATGGCCATGATCGTCATGGGGGTGGTTATGCAGGCGCAAAGGCGCACGCCAGTCAATCGCACCAAAGGAATGGCAGGAGGGGCAAATAACCGACCATTTGCCGGTTTCCGCACCACACGCGCTACAGCGCCAGTCCGGGTCGGGGTTGGCGTGGCTGGCTTTGACCAGCAATTCACGCGCCTTGGCCGGGTCCTGCTTTTCGGCAAATTCCAGATCGGCAAGAAGGCGATAATGGCGGGCCTGTGCGTTTTTGGTAATTGCCTTTTCAAGGTTGCTGCGCGCCATGCCCCAAAGCTGGGCATGAAGGGCGGCTTCGGCCAACAGCAACTGGCTTTCGGGGTGGTCGGTTTTACCGGCAATCAGTTTTTCAACGGCTTTGATTTTACTAAGAGCATCGCCGTCCAGACTTTGCAGGTAAAGCTGGCCCAAAGCCCCATTGGGGCTGACCTGCCAGCTTTGGGTGACAATATCGCGCGCCTTGGCGGGCTGATTGACCTTTATGTAAAGCTCGGTCAGTAAAATGGCAGCACCGCTGAAATCGGGATGGGCGGTCAGGGCTTTGCGCAACAATTTGACGGCTTCGCTGTTTTCCCCGTCGCGCACAGCATCTTCGGCCTTTGCCGTTATCAGCAGGGCGCGGCGACGTGAAAGCTCGTCTTCTTTAAAAATCTCGGCCTTTTGCGCATCAACCAGCAGGGTTAAGGCCCGGTCCCAGCGTTTCGCACCCAACAGCAAATCGAAATAAGTGACCAGAACCGACGGATTGCGCGGGCGCAAACGGTGCGCGCGTTCGGCGTAATCAAGGGCGGCGGCGCGGTCATCCGATTTCAGGGATAATTGCAGCAGGCCACGCAGCCCGAAAAATGCCGAATCCGGTGATTTCAGCATTTCTTCAAACTGGTGATGGGCGGCGTCATTGTTGCCTTCAAGTTCGGCGGCCTGTGCGGTCAGAAGGCGGGTTAAGGTATCGTCTTCCAGGTATTTATCAACCGCACGGGTATGTTTAAGCGCCTGACGCACATCACCCGATGCCAGTTCCAAAAGACCCATGGTGAGGGCCTGCTGGCCCTTTTTACGGCGACGGCTGCCGAGCATGCGCCCGACCCAGCCCGGCGAGCGTGAAATGACAAACCAGATGCGCCACAGCACGACCAGAACCATAACCAGTGCGAGAATGGCCAGCACCACCATGCCGATAGAGCCATCAAACCGATAGCCCAGCCAGATGACGGTCATGGTGCCGGGATTATTGGCAAACCAGACAGCCCCGGTCACAAGGGCGACTGTGATTAGAATAAACAGAACCAGACGGATCATTGGGCATCCTCCGACCCGGTGGTGGCATTTCCGGTTTTATCTTCGGTGCCGGTCAAAAGGCCAATCGCGTGGCTGCTTAGCACATCAATCGCCTGATTGATGGTCTGGCGGGCATGGGCCTGATCCAGCCATGGTTTGAGGGCCGTCTTGGCGTTTTCGCCTTCAATGCCTTCAAGGGTTGTGATGGCATCGGCAAGGTTATCTTGTGCCAATGCCTGTTCGGCGGTGACCAGACGCCCATCAAGGGTTTCCTGCCCCACCACATCCACCCGGCGGATCGGAAACAGCTTTTTCAGGTTCGCTACTGTCGAGTCCCATATCCCGCCTGAATTATCGTCACTGGCGGATTTGATTGCGTCTTCTGCGGCACCAGAAAATGTCTGGCGTAATTGCTCAATTCGTGGTGCGCCAGTGCTGGCAAGAGGTTCCAGTGATGCGATCTGTTTTTGAACGACAGGATCATCCGAGCCACTGCGCGTTAGCTGGTTTAAGGCCACCTCGAACGGTCCGCCGCGCTGGGCAGCATCGCGTAAAATGGCAACAGCAATGCCAATCGCCTGACCGCGCCCGGCAATGCGCAGGCCTTCGGTGGCTTTAAGCTCGTCTTCGACCGTTGCCATACGGGCGGTAAGATCGCGCATTTCCTTGGCAACGCCCGAAAGTTCGGACTGCACCCGGGCCACGTCGTCAATCGGGGCGGTACGGGTTTCAAGTTCGCCCAGGCGGCGGGCAACAGAATCGTTCAATTCGCCGCCGCGTTCTTTGTCCAGCCGTTCGCGCAGGGCCCCGATTGTGCCTTCCAGATGTGACAGCCGGGCGGTCAGATCACTTGCAACAACAACGTTGCTGGCCTGTCCCTCATGAGAGCCCGGAGTGTCTGATGTGTCTGATGTGTCTGGCGTGTCATACGTTTTGGAAATATCGGTATCGGCAGACGGGGCGGCCTGTTGGGTGTCCATGCCCATATTGCCCATGCCATCGCCATCGCTGGCGTTATCACTGGCTTGGGATGTGCTGTTGGCATCACCGTCAGATGACGTAGCGGGCGGGGTGGTAGTGTTCGTTGCGGTGTTGGTTTGGGTGCCGCCTTGGGCGGCATCGTCCGGTGTCGATCCTTCATCCGTGTCTTGGCGCGGTGTGGCGGCGGGGGCGGTATTTTGCGTTATGGTGCCCGTGTTTGCCGTATCGGGAGCAAGGGCTTCTATCGCGGTTTGCGGCAAAAGGTCTGACAGGGCCGGTTGGGCCTGTTGCCACCACAACGAACGGCTTGCCCAAGTCAATGCCAGCACAATAGCAACAATGATCACGGCCCAGATCACCACCATGATGGCTGGTTTGCCGGGTTTTGCAGGTTTATCTGACGGGGTGCCAGAAGCAGGCCGCGAAGGGCCGTTATTATTGCCGCTGGTGTTTTTGCCACCAGACCCGCTTGCCCCGAAGGGACCAGAACCAGTTGCGCCAGATGACGGGCTTGCGGGCTTGGTCGCACTACTGGCTGGCTTGCTGGTGCCGCCTGGTGGCACGCTTGCATTTGCCGGTTTGTTGGCACCGGGTGGCGTCGTGGCAGTGGCCTTGGTGCTGCCTGGGGCATCGCCGGGCTTTGCCGTGCTGGCGGCGGATGGGGATGGCGACGCAGACGCAGATGCGGCGCTATCCTTGCTTGACGGCGTGCTTTGGGCGGGGGCCGCGCCAGTATTGGCATTGCCTTTACTGTCGATCGAAATCGTATCCTGGCCTTTGGCCGGCGTCGCGGAGGTGTCGGTTTTTGGCGTTTCTGGTTTTTTCACGGTCGGACCATTGCAGTTTGCGGTTGTTCCGATACGCCCATTGGCGCAGGACAGTCAGGCGATTGCGCTATATTATTGCGCTATCAAGTGCCGATAACAGGCTTTGTTGTGTCGGTTGGGCCGCGACCACGACCTTGCGCCAGTGCAGGCTGGCAAGGCGGTCTTGTACGGCGGGGCTTAGACAAATTGCGGTCATGTTGGCCATTGCCCCTTTTATATTGTGATGTTCCACCAGCTTAACAAAGGTTTCGGCCGTGCGGGGAGAGAAAAATAACACCGCATCAATGCCAGCGTGAACAAGGCCACCGATAAGGGCCGGTGGAAATGCGTTTGCGGCATGGGCTTCATATAATGTCTGGCGGCGTACCACGTAACCTTTTGCGGCCAGCAATGTTCCCAGATCACCGGCAGTTTTGCGTGCTGCCGGGTGATAAAGCCCGCCTTTGTCTGGCGATACTTTCTGGCTGATCAGGTCGGCCAGATCGTCAATATTGCCGCGCGCACTGGCAATGTCGGTAAATCCGGCGGCGTGTGCGGTGCTGGCGGTGGCATCACCCACAGCCAGCACCGGCAAATCGCGCCGGTTACAATGGCGGGTAAAGGCCCGAACCCCGTTGGCCGAGGTGAAAACCAGCGCCTGAATATTGTCAAGGTCGAGGCTGTGAGCACCATGTGGCAGCGCGGGGAATTCTATCGTCAACATCGGCGCACAACAGATTTCATAACCGCGTACAGTCAATTCTGCGCACAAATCAGTCGAGTCTGTTTCAGGCCGTGTGTTGAGGACAGTTTTCCCCATATTTTCTTCCGCGTTGTTCAGGTCGGTCTTGTTTTGTCGCGTGGTGGCAAGGTTGCACGTCAAGCCAGAATAAAGTCTGGCCCGCCACGTTCTTTAAGTTCATTCCCGGCATCGGCACCAATTTTATCAGCCCCGGCGATGTCGGGGTTTTCCAGAACCCGTTCGGTATTTAGCCATTCGCTGCCATCAGGGCGAACAATGGCGACGCGCAAACGCATGGTGCCGTTGGCATCAAGTTCGGCCAGGGCGGCGATGGGCGTTTTGCACGACCCGTCAAGCGCGCGCAAAGCAGCCCGTTCGGCGGTAATGCGAAGGTCGGTTTCATGGCAATGTAACGGGGCCAGCCACGTTGCAACCTTTTCATCCCCGGCGCGGATAGCAAGGCCGATGGCACCCTGGCCAACAGCGGGCAGCATATCGTCTTCGGCGATGACATGGGTGGCAATTTCGGGGTGGCCCAGGCGGTTTAACCCGGCCATGGCCAGCAAGGTGGCATCGGCTTCGCCGTCTTCAAGTTTGCGCAGGCGGGTTTGCACATTGCCGCGAAAGGTTTCGACCTTAAGATGCGGGTATTTGTTGAGCACCATTGCCTGACGGCGCAGCGATGCGGTGCCGACAACGGAACCCGCGGGCATGTCGGCGAAGTTTTTGTATTTTACCGAAATAAAGGCATCGCGCACATCTTCACGCGGCATGATCACGGGCATGGCAATGCCATCGGGCAAAAGGGTCGGCACATCTTTGATGCAATGAACGGCAATGTCGATCTCGCCCTTAAGCTGGGCTTCGTCGATTTCCTTGGTAAACAGGCCCTTGCCGCCAATTTCGGAAAGGGCGCGGTCGGTTACCCGGTCTGCTACCGTGGAAATGACAACGATTTCAATGTCGTTTTCGCCTGAAAGCTCGGCATGGGCCTTTGCCAGCAGGTCGCGTACTTCGTACGCCTGTGCCAGGGCAAGGGGGGAGCCACGGGTGCCGATGCGAAGTTTTACTGTATCTGTCGCTGTATTTGTCATGGTGCCGGTTTGTAATCCGAATTCAGTGTTTAAACAAGTTTTGCACGGTATCGTTGCGCTATCAGTGCCGGTTATCTGCGGGGCGTGTCAATATTTAGCCCTGTGAATACCGGCCTGCATAGGGCCTATATCACGCCCGATGGATGAATTTCCTTAATCTGATCGTATTTGAGTGTCGCGATATCCTGCAAGGGGTGGCAAGGCGTGTTACTTTGGGCTACATCATCGCCCACAGGCCTGCTTTGATCGGGCGCAAATCAGTAAGCCGGATATCAAAATCCATGATTGTTCTTGGTATTGAAACCAGTTGTGATGAAACGGCCGCCGCCGTTGTAAATGACAAACGCGAAATTTTGTCCAATCGCGTTTTAACCCAGTTAGAAGACCATCGCCCTTATGGCGGGGTCGTGCCCGAAATTGCCGCGCGCGCGCATCTCGAACATATCGACCGCCTTGTTGCCGAGGCGATGGATGATGCCGGGCTGGAATTTGCCGACCTCGATGCCGTGGCCTGCACCGGTGGGCCCGGCCTGATTGGCGGGGTGATGGTTGGCACCATGACAGCAAAATCAATTGCCTTTGCCACCAACAAACCGTTTCTGGCGGTCAACCATCTTGAAGGGCACGCCTTAACCGTGCGCCTGACCGATGATGTGGCGTTTCCCTATTTATTGTTGCTGGTTTCAGGCGGGCATTGCCAGGTTTTAATCGTCGAAGGGGTGGGGCAATATAAACGCATTGGCACCACCATTGACGATGCGGTTGGCGAAGCGTTTGATAAAACCGCAAAAATGATGGGGCTGGGTTATCCCGGTGGCCCGGCGCTGGAAAAACTGGCCGCATCCGGCGACCCGATGCGGTTTCGCCTGCCGCGCCCGTTGCGCGGGCGGCCCGGCTGTGATTTTTCGTTTTCCGGTTTGAAAACGGCAGTGCGGGTACATCTTGATGGTTTTCCGGTGCCACAGCGAACGCAGGAAATGAAGGCCGATCTGGCAGCATCGTTTCAGCGCGCGGTGGGGGAAACCCTGATTGATCGCTGTAAAAACGCGATTTATCAGTTCATGAATGACTATCCGACCGGTAATACGCTGGTGCTGGCCGGTGGGGTTGCGGCGAATAAATATTTGCGCACCCGTCTGGCTGAATTGACCGACAAGGCAGGCATGAAACTGGTGGCCCCGCCGTTGGAACTGTGTACCGATAATGCCGCGATGATTGCATGGGCCGGGCTGGAACGGTTTCGGCTGGGACAGCAAGATACGCTGGATTTTAAACCGCGCCCGCGCTGGCCGCTGGACCCCGAAGCCCCCAAACGCCCCGGCGCCGGGGTGAAGGCCTGAAATTGGCAAACGGGCGGATCTGGCCCGGATACGAGCATTTATGTCACATAAACGGAAACAACCGGCATGTCGGAAAAGCGCATAGGAATTGTTGGCGGCGGTGCGTGGGGCACCGCATTGGCCATTCAGGCGGTGCGGGCCGGGGCGCAAGCCCATATGTTGCTGCGCGACGGCGACCTTGCTGCGCGGATGAACGATACCCGTGAAAATGATTTGTATTTGCCTGGCATTACGTTGCCTGCCGGGTTAACGGCAACCCTGAGCGCGGATGATGTGTTACGCGCCGATGCCGTGCTGCTGGTGACCCCGGCGCAGTTTTTGCGCGAGTCCCTAACGGCGATTGCCGATAAATGGCAGCCGGGCGTCCCCGCCGTTATTTGTGCCAAGGGCATTGAAAAACATACCGGTGCCCTGATGGAAAACGTGGTGCGCGATGTGTTGGGCGATGTGCCGGTGGCGGTTTTATCCGGGCCGACCTTTGCCCAGGAAGTTGCCGCAGGGTTGCCAGCCGCCTTAACGCTGGCCTGCCGGGACCGCGAGATCGGCAAAAATCTGGTTGATCAAATCGGCACATCGTCGTTTCGCCCTTATTACAGTTCGGATGTAACCGGGGTAGAAGTGGCGGGCGCGATTAAAAACGTGCTGGCGATTGCCAGTGGCGTGGTGGCGGGCATGAAGCTGGGCGATAATGCCCGTGCCGCCCTGATCACACGCGGATTGGCTGAAATGTCACGCCTTGCGATTGCCATGGGGGGACGTGCCGAAACCCTGATGGGCTTGGCCGGACTGGGCGATTTAATGCTGACCTGTACCGGGACCTTGTCGCGCAATTACAGTTTTGGTGTTGCTTTGGGGCAGGGGCAAAAGGCGGCCGATATTTTATCGTCCCGGCGCAGTGTCACCGAAGGGGTGCATACCGCGGCTTCGGTAAGTGCCGTTGCGGATAAATACGGCGTGGAAATGCCAATTTGCAATGCGGTTAATCAGGTTGCAAACCACAATGCGCCGTTGCGAGACACCATTGATGCCTTGCTAAATCGCCCGTTTCGCGACGAGCAGGAAGCCGGTCTCTGATCCTTATTCGGTGCGTGTCGGCAAATGCCCCTTGGGGAACATGATGCGAAAATATCGGGTTCAGCTTGAGGCGGGCTCCGGCTTCTGTCATTTTGGCGTTATCTTCATCATATCATTTCTTTAGAGGTGAAAATTCCATGTTGTTTTACATTCGCTGCGTCGACAAGCCCGGTCATCTTAATGTGCGTAAAGCCAACCGTGATGCGCATCTGGCCTATATCAAGGACGGTTATGCCGACAAAATCGTTGCGGCAGGCCCGACCCTTGATCCCGACCTTGAAGGCATGAACGGCTCTGTTTTTATTATTGAGCTGGAAGACATGACCGCAGCCGAAACCATGGCTGCGAATGATCCCTATGCCAAAGCAGGTTTGTTTGAATCGGTTGTGATCCGGCCGTTTAAAAAGGTTTTCTGATCGATGGCGTACTGGCTGATCAAAACCGAACCGTCGAGTTGGTCATGGGATGATCAGGTGGCGAAGGATGTTGAAGGCTGGGACGGGGTGCGCAACTATCAGGCGGCCAATAATCTGCGGGCGATGAAAATCGGCGATCAGGCGTTTTTTTATCATTCGGTAAAAGAAAAAAGCATCGTCGGGATTGTCGAAATTGTCCGCGAAGCCTACCCGGACCCAGGCGATGCCAGGGGCAAGTTCGTGCAGGTCGATGTGAAAACGGTTAAACCGCTGAAAACGCCGGTATCACTGGATGATATCAAGGCTGATCCGCGTTTTGCTGATCTGGCATTGCTAAAACAGTCCCGGTTATCGGTTTTGCCAATTGACGATGCTTCCTGGCAGGCGATTTGTGCAATGGGCGGGTTGGCATCATGAGCCGCCTTGCACCGCAAGGAACGGTTTTGTGCCCGCTTTCTGCCCTTGATGATACCGGGGCCAAAGGCCTGTTCGTGGGCGAAGGTGACGCGCGGCAGAACATTTTTGTCGTTCGTGAAGGCGATGCGGTGTTTGGCTATGTCAATAGCTGCCCGCATGTCGGCGTACCGCTGGAATTTGAAGACGATGAATTCATCAGCGAATTTGGCGGTGAAATTCTGTGTTCGACCCACGGTGCGCGTTTTCGCATCAGCGATGGGTATTGCGTTTCGGGCCCGTGCAGTGGCGATGCGCTAGAGCCGGTTGCCGTGCGGGTTGAAGGCGATAACGTGGTGCTGGTTTGAGCCAGCCGGTCGGGCAGTTTCCAGGACTCGGGTGACCGAGTCCCTGAGCTATTAGGGCCCGGGCGGGATAGAAAACAGAAAATGCGGCGGCATCGTGAAAGGTGCCGCCGCATTTGTGTGAGCCGGATCACCGTCTCATCATTGTTTCATCTGCATCTCGTCAGCCGTCGCTTGGCGCACATCCTGCCAGCATATCGATATGATGGGTGATGGCGGCCAGTTCGTCGGCTTTGGACAGGCGGTGGTCGCCTGATTTGATCAGATGGACTTCGACATCATTGCTGGTCAGTTTATCGGCCAGTTTAAGGGCGGTTTGCCACGGAACGTCGGGGTCTTGCATGCCTTGTACCAGCCGGACCGGGAAGGTCAGATTGATGGGTGTGCGTAACAGTAAATGGTTGCGGGCCTCGACAATCAGGGTGCGGGTGATGGTGTAGGGATCATCGCCATACTCTGTCGGTTCGATCAAGGCGCCGGTTTCCTCGATGGTTTGTTTTTGCGTGTCGCTAAACCGGGCCCACATCAAATCTTCGGTAAAATCGGGGGCGGCGGCAACGCCGATCAGGCCGCCGATACGATCAGGCCGGGCAAGGGCTGTTAACAGGCTGATCCAGCCGCCCATCGATGATCCGACCAGTATTTGCGGGCCAGTGGCGACATGGTCCAGAACCGCGATGGCATCCTTGGCCCATTGTCCAATTGTACCATCGGCAAAATGGCCTGTTGATTGTCCGTGACCGGAATAGTCAAAGCGGGTATAAGCCAGCCCGCGCCGAGCACAATGTTCCTCGAAATGCGTCGCCTTGGTGCCTGTCATGTCAGACATGAAACCGCCAAGAAACAGGATGCCGGGCTTTTGTTCATTTGGTGTCGCTGTCTGCTTGCGGGGGATCGCGTGGTATGCGATTTTTGATCCGTCAGGCCGGTCGAGAAACATAAGTGTCGGCATGTCATAAGTCATCTGGGCTGAGAATCCTGGATGCTGAATGGTTAAGGTTGGATGAGCGCGTCACAAAACGAGACACAGGCAGTCTATCGCTCCGGGCGACAGACGCAAGGTTCGGACTTTCGTCCGGCGGTAATCCTTCAGGTTTTGCCCGAACTGGAAACAGGCGGTGTAGAACGTGGAACGGTTGATATTGCCAAGGCAATTGTTGATGGCGGTGGCGTTGCCCTGGTGGCATCGCAAGGCGGACGGTTAGAGCGCGAACTGGAACGGGCAGGTGCGCGCCACATCACATTACCCCTTAAATCGAAAAATATACTGACCATGCGCCAGAACGGGCGCTTGCTGGCTGATCTGATTGGGGCGGAAGGTGTGGATATTGTCCATGCCCGGTCGCGCGCGCCCGCATGGAGTGCGCGCTGGGCGGCGCGCCACATGCAAGTGCCGTTTGTCACCACTTTTCATGGTACCTATTCGGGCTATACCAACCCGTTCAAGCGCTATTATAATTCGGTTATGACCATGGGCGACCAGGTGATTGCGGTATCTGAATTTATCGCCAACCATGTGCGCAAATATTACAAAATTGACGAAGACCGCCTGAATGTGGTGCCGCGCGGCACCAATGTGGACCTGTTCAACCCGGAAAATGTCAGTCAGGAACGTCTGATTGCCCTTTCAACCCAGTGGCGGCTGAACGGGGATGACCAGGTCATCATGTTGCCCGGTCGCCTGACGCGCTGGAAAGGGCAGGCTTTTTTGATCAAGGCCATTCCGGCAATGCTGGCAGAAATTGGCCATCGTAATGTGCGCTGTTTGCTGGTGGGGTCCGATCAGGGACGCACAGCCTATCGCGAGGAGTTGATTGCCCTGAGCCGCAGCCTTGATTTGCAAGACGTTGTTCACATCGTCGACCATTGCGCCGACATGCCAGCGGCTTATATGTTGGCCAACGTGGTTGTTTGCCCGTCTTTGGACCCCGAGGCCTTTGGCCGGGTGCCGACCGAAGGGCAGGCGATGGGACGGCCGATTGTGGCAACGGCCCATGGCGGTGCAACCGAAACAGTTTTACCCGGTGAAACCGGCTGGCTGGTGGCGCCGGGCGAAGTGGCCCAGTTATCGCACGCGCTGGCGCAGGTTTTAAGTCTGAGCCCGCAACGGCGCGAAGCGATCGCGCAAAAAGGGCGACAGCATGTGATTGAGAAATTTTCCCTGACCCAGATGGCGGAACAGACCCTGGCGGTTTACGATAAGGCCTTGCAGCCTATCGTCAGGAATAATGCGGCATGACAGAAGACAAAATGGCACCGATTGGTGTGGAAATGGCGGTTGGTGGTGAAGAACCCGTCCGCCAGCAACGAATTTTAGTGATCAAATTAAGCGCGTTGGGCGATGTTGTGATGGCAACCGGGCCATTTGCCGCCATCCGTCGGGCGCATCCTGACGCCCATATTACGCTGTTAACCACCAAACTTTATGTTGATCTGGCCAAATCGACCGGCTGTTTTGATGCCATTGCCGTTGACCGGCGGCCAAAACTGACCCGGATTGGCGATATTCTGGCGTTGCGCCGGTTTTTGCGCGGGGGTGAATTTGACCGCGTTTATGATTTGCAAACATCGGACCGCACCACGTTTTATTACCGGTTGTTCTGGCCGGGCAAGGCGCCGGAATGGTCGGGAATCGCCTGGGGATGTTCGCATCCCCATAAAAATCCCGAACGTCATAAAATGCATACGATTGATCGCCATATCGACCAACTGGCCGATTTGGGCATTATCAATGTGCCCTTGCCCCATATTAACGCGCCCAAAATTGACCCGGACCGCTATGGCATCAAAACGCCCTATGTGCTGATTTGCCCTGGCGGGTCGGCCCATCGCCCGGAAAAGCGCTGGCCCGCCGAACGGTTTGGCCTGCTGGCCAAAATGCTGGCCGATTACCGGTTAACCCCGGTGCTGATTGGCACCGATAGCGAAGCCGACGTTTTAGACCGCATCAGCAACATGTGCCCGCGCGCGCGCAATTTGATGGGCCGGACCGATTTTCTGGAAATTGCCAGTCTGTCGCAAAATGCGGTGTTAGCGATTGGCAATGATACCGGACCAATGCATTTGGCCGCCGCCGCCGGGGCACCGACGATTGTGTTGTTTTCTGACGCATCGAACCCGGAAATGTGCGCCCCGCGCGGACATTCAAAGGATGCGGTCAGTATTATTCAGCAGCCCGATTTGCGTAATTTGCCGATCACGCGCGTGTTTGATGTGATTCGCCAGCGCCTTAATCTTGAGGACTGAACGGGTAAAACTGCGAAGTCATGCAAGTGCCGGGCCAGTGAACTGTTACCGTACTGCCTTATATTGCGAAATCATTGCTTTCTGATATGGGGCGGATATGCTAAATCAACTTGCTACTGATGCTTTTGCGGGCATTGGACACGTATTCTTGTTTGCCTTTATTTTTTGACTGTCATAGGAGATTCTCCATAGCACGACCACGCAAACCGATGCAGCCGACCAAAGACGGTCCGCGCGTCAATCAGGATATCAAAGCCCGTTCCATCTGTGTTGTTGACGCAGAAGGCAATTTGTCAGAACCGATTAGTGTTCGTGAAGGCATTGACATGGCGATGGAGGCAGGACTCGACCTCGTCGAAGTCGCGCCGACTGCCGAGCCGCCGGTTTGCAAGCTGATCGACTTTGGTAAATTCAAATATGAACTAAGCAAGAAACAGAACGAAGCCAAAAAGAAGCAGAAGGTTATCGAGGTCAAGGAAATCAAACTGCGACCGAATATCGATATCCATGACTACAACGTCAAACTGCGTGCGGCTCAGAAGTTTCTTGGTGGTGGCGACAAGGTGAAAGTCACCCTGCGTTTCCGTGGGCGTGAAATGGCGCACCAGGATCTTGGTCTTGGCATGCTGCAACGTTTTTCCGGTGATTTGGAAGATCTGGCCAAAACGGAAATGATGCCGAAAATGGAAGGCCGGATAATGATTATGGTGCTGGCGCCGCGTTAATGCGCGGCGATGCAGCCAAACCGGAAGGAGACGCCGATGGGAGCAGCTCAGGGACCCCTTGTTGTCGGTGTTGATGACGACGGGAAAAGCCTTGTTTTGCTTAAACGGATCGTCGAAAGTGGCGGTTATCGTTTCATCGGCGTGTCTTCCGGACACGAACTTTTATCGGTTCTTAAAACCGAGCGGCCCCGTGTGATCCTGATGGATGTGATGTTGCCGCAAATGAATGGCTTTGAAGCCAGCTTGCGGGTCCGAACCGGGTTCCCGCAACTTCCTGCTGCCGTTATTTATGTGACAGCGCGCCAAAGCGAAGAAGATTTGCGTGGTGGTATTGCCGCAGGTGGTAATGACTTTGTGCTTAAGCCGGTTAATCGCGAAAAGCTGCTAAGCCGAATCGAAAAATGGCTGGGCAAGGCCCACCTGATTAAAACGGCTGTTTGACCGCTTTTTGCCCGTTTCCCCCGCTTGATTTCCCAATCACTGGCGCGCGATGCTGTTATGCAAAGGCATGGCGGGTATTTGCGTGGCCGGTTTCGCACGTATTTTGGCGGGTTTCATCGACTGATAGCCGCAGAAACGGGCCAAAAATCGTTTGCAGCGCGATAAACGGGTTCGCGCGACCTGATTGGGGGCCTTTGCCGAAAAGTTCCTTGAAAAAGCACGGGGTCGAGTCTATAACCACGCGTCCCCGAACCAGGTGGTGAGGCTGGAGATAATTACGATTATCTCAGGGCATGCCCAGCCGCCGAAGGGGATTTTTGTCAAATTGCTTATCGCAAGGATAGAAAAATGCCCAAGATGAAAACCAAAGCGAGCGTTAAAAAGCGCTTTAGCCTGACTGCCAAGGGTAAGGTCCGTCACAATGTCGCTAACAAGCGTCACCTTTTGACGGCAAAGTCGACGAAGATGAAACGTCATGCACGTGGCACAGAGATTCTCTGTGATGCGGATGCGCGTATCGTCAAAAAATTCCTTCCCTACGGCTAAGGCAAGAGAGATTATAAATGGCTCGTGTTAAAGGGGGCGTGTCTTCACACGCTCGTCACCGCAAGGTTATCAAGGCTGCCAAGGGTTACCGTGGTCGCCGTAAAAATACTTATCGTACTGCCGTCCAGGCTGTCGAAAAAGGTTTGCAATATGCATACCGCGATCGTCGCACTAAAAAGCGCGTGTTCCGCAGCTTGTGGATCCAGCGTATTAATGCCGGCGCCCGTGAAAACGGCCTGACTTATTCGCAGTTCATGAATGGCCTGAAAAAAGCTGGTGTTGAGCTGGACCGTAAAGTCCTGGCCGATATCGCTGTGCGCGAACCCGAAGCCTTTAAGGCTTTGGTGACCCAGGCCCAGGCTGCGCTCGGCTGATAAACCTTTTTTAAAAAGGTTTTTACGGCATTTGCCTGATTTATTTCGGGGGCGGCCATTTTTGGCCGTCCCCGTTTTTGTTTTTAAGTTCCTTTATTCTGTTCACCCCAGCCAAAGCGTCGGAAGTTATGGAAAACATCGAAGCGTTGCGCGAAGAGGTACTGGCGGAAGTTCAAAAGGCAGTCGATCTGGCTGCGTTGGAAGACATCCGCATCAGCGCCCTTGGCAAAAAAGGCCGCATTACCGGCCTTATGAAAAACCTTGGCAAGATGGACCCGGACCAGCGGCGTGAATTTGGTCAGGCCCTGAACGCGCTGAAGGATCAGGTCGCAAGTGCGCTTGATATGCGCAAGGGCGATCTTGAAAACGCGGCCCTTGAGGCGCGTTTGACCGGTGAACGCATTGACGTGACCTTGCCGTCGCGCCCGGACGAAAGCGCAGGCCGCATTCACCCGATCAGCCAGACGATTGATGAAATTGTATCGATCTTTGGTGAAATGGGTTTTGCCCTGGCTGAAGGCCCGGATATCGAGGACGATTTTCATAACTTTACCGCCCTGAATATTCCGCCCGAACATCCGGCGCGTGAAATGCAGGACACGTTTTATTTGCCCGAAGGCGAAGATGGTTCACGCCTGGTGCTGCGGACCCATACATCGCCGGTGCAAATTAGAACGATGCAATCCAAAACCCCGCCGATCCGCATTATTGCGCCGGGTCGGACCTATCGTTCTGATAGCGATATGACCCATACGCCGATGTTTCATCAGGTCGAGGGGCTGGTTATCGACAAGAAAACCCATATGGGCCACCTTAAGGGCTGCCTTTTGGAATTTGTGAAAACCTATTTCGAGCTTGATGAAGTACCGGTGCGCTATCGCCCGAGCTTTTTCCCGTTCACCGAACCCAGCGCCGAAATGGATATTGGCTGTTCGCGCAAGGGCGGCGAGCTTAAAATCGGTGCCGGTGACGACTGGCTGGAAATTCTGGGATGCGGCATGGTGCATCCGCGCGTTCTGGCGGCCTGTGGTCTTGATCCCGAAGAATATCAGGGCTTTGCCTTTGGCATGGGCATTGAACGTATTGCCATGCTGAAATACGGCATCCCCGACCTTAGAACCTTTTTCGATACCGATCTGCGTTGGCTGAAACATTATGGTTTCGTGCCGCTGGATGTGCCGAATATGGTTAGGGGCTAGGATTATGAAATTCACATTAAGCTGGCTAAAACAGCATCTTGAAACCGACGCTCCGGCAGCGCAGATCACTGACAAGCTGACGGCCATCGGCCTTGAGATTGAAAGCATAGTTGACCGTGCGGCGGCCCTTGCCGATATTCGGGTTGGCTATATCGAAGAAGCAGGCCAGCACCCCGATGCCGACCGTTTAAAGCTGTGCAAGGTTAACACCGGCAGTGGCATGATCCAGGTCGTGTGTGGCGCGCCCAATGCCCGCACGGGCATCAAGGTTGCTTTGGCGCAGCCCGGCGCGATCATTCCGATTGATGGATCGAAGCTGAAAGCCGGTAAAATTCGCGGTGTGGAAAGCCAGGGCATGATGTGCTCGACCCGTGAATTGTGCCTGGGCGAAGACCATGATGGCATTATTGAACTGCCCGCCAACGCCGAAATTGGCGCGCTTGTTGCCGGTGTTTTAGGGGCCGATGACCCGGTTATTGAAATCAACCTGACGCCAAACCGCCCCGATTGCACCGCTGTGCGCGGCATTGCCCGTGACCTGGCGGCGGCTGGCATGGGCACGCTTAAGGACGATCCTTATCAGGTGCCTGTCGATGGCAGCTTTGACAGCCCGGTTTGGGTTCGTATTGCCGATGATGTGGCCGCCAATGCCGCTGCGCCAGCATTTTATGGCCGTTATATTCGCGGTGTGAAAAACGGCGAAAGCCCGGACTGGTTAAAAGCCCGCCTGGAAGCGATTGGCCTGCGCCCGATTTCGATTTTGGTGGATATCACCAACCTGGCGACGTTTGATTTGGGCCGCCCGCTGCATGTGTTTGATGCCGACAAGCTAAGCGGCAATATTGATGTGCGTTATGCCAAAGACGGTGAAAAGCTTCAGGCGCTGAACGACAAGGAATACACCCTGACCCGCGACATGGTGGTCATTGCCGATCAGGCGGCGGCGCAAAGCATTGGCGGCATCATGGGCGGTGAATTAACCGGGTGCCAGAACGACACGGTTAATGTGTTTGTTGAATGCGCGCTGTTTGACCCGATTGTGACGGCGAAAACCGGGCGCAAGCTGCAGATTAATTCCGATGCGCGCTATCGGTTCGAGCGCGGTGTGGATCCGCAATCGGTTATTTGGGGGATTGAAGTTGCAACCCGCCTGATTACCGAACTGTGCGGCGGTGAGGTGTCGCATGTGGTGAAAGCTGGCACCGTTCCGGCACCAAAAAACAGCTTTGATTTGCGCATCACCCGCATTGCCGAATTGGGTGGTGTGAGTGTGTCGCAAGACCGTGCGGCTGAAATTCTGACCTCCCTTGGTTTTGCCATCACTGCTGGCGAAGGCGTTTTAACCGCCATCGCCCCGACCTGGCGGCCCGATGTGGTGGGTGAAGCCGATCTGGTTGAAGAAGTTCTGCGCATCGTGGGCTATGACCAGATCCCGACGGTTGATCTGGAACGTGAAACAAGCCTGCCGGTTCCTGCCCTGAGCCCGATGCAAAAACGCGTTGGTTTGGCGCGCCGGGTGCTGGCATCACGCGGTATGTATGAAACCGTGACCTGGGCCTTTGCCGACTCGCGTTTGGCCAAAGAATTTACTGAACTGAAAGAAGGCCTGTTTCTGGCCAACCCGATCAGCTCTGATCTTGATGTGATGCGCCCTAATGTGCTGATCAATCTGATTTCGGCGACGGGTCGCAACCAGAACCGTGGTTTTTCCGATCTGGCCCTGTTTGAAGTTGGGCCGGAATTTTTCGGCGATCAGCCGGGCGATCAGCGTTTGGTGGCGGCGGGCCTGCGTGCCGGTGCCACCACGGACCGCAGTTGGACCGGGTCGCGCCGCGATGTTGATGTATTTGACGTCAAGGCCGATGCCGAAGCCCTGATTGATGCGCTGGGCGTGCCTGCCGGGAACATTCAGGTGAATAGTGATGGTGCGCCGGGCTGGTATCATCCGGGGCGGTCGGCTGCGTTGCAGTTGGGCCCGAAAAATATGCTGGGTTATTTCGGCGAATTGCATCCGCGTATTTTAAAGGCGCTGGATGTGAAGGGCCGTTTGGTAGCGTTTGAACTGTTTGTTGAAAACCTGCCGATGCCCAAAAAGAAAGGTACCAACCGTCCGCCGCTGAATGCGTCGGCATTCCAGTCGGTTGAACGTGATTTTGCTTTTTTGCTTGATGCAACGGTTAGTGCCGAACAGGTGGCCAAGGCTGCGCGCAGTGCTGATAAGGGCCTGATCAGCGATGTGACGATTTTCGATCTTTATGCCGGTAAAGGCATCGAAGAGGGCAAAAAGTCACTGGCATTTTCCATCACCCTGCAGCCGACCAAACAAACCCTGACCGATGAAGAAATCGACGGGGTTTGCAAAAAGGTAATTGCAGCTGTTGAAAAGGCAACTGGCGGCGCGTTGCGCGGCTGATAAGTGTTGTTTCGATACCGAATAAAAGCGGGCCACCTAATGGTGGTCCGCTTTTTTTTATGGGCTGTTTCTGTGCGCGTCGAATGGGTATCGTACAGGGTGATTAAGCCTGATTCTCCGATTTCAACCGGTCAAGAACAGCAAAAATATCGGACGGTTCCGGGCGTTTGGTGTAGTCGGCATTAACCTCGGCATAGGCGATGGTGCCAGTTTGATCAATCACGTAGCGGGCTGGCATGGGCAGGGTCCAGCTATCTTCGCCGTTAAACGTGGTTAAATCAGCGCCGAGTTTTTTGTGAACGTCCTGCAAATATCCCGGAAGGTTCCAGCGCACGCCAAAAGCATCGCCGGTTTTACCCGCTTCATCGACCAGTATCGGAAAGCCGAGATTGTTTTGACGGTGCGATTTGCGACTGTTGACGGCATTTTGTTGCGATAAGGCAACAAGCGTTGCGCCGCGGGCTTCAATCTCGCTGCGGGCTTCTTCCAGGGCTTCAAGGTCGAGGTTGCAATAAGGGCACCATACCCCACGATAGAACGTAACCACCAGCGGGCCTTTTTTCAAAAGCTCGACCGAGGATATTTCAGTGCCATCGGCATCATGCAGGGTAAAGGCCGGGGCCTTGTCACCGGCTTTAAGGGCGCGGTCTTGTGCGCCGCTGGCGATCAGCTCGTCGGTGGCGCGGTGCAGAACCGCAACCATGTCGGCGGGCAATAATGTGCCTTCGGCGTGGGCTTTGAGGGCGGCGAGTTTTTCTTGCAGGGACATCTGTCTTCTCCATATGCATGAGGTGTTGCGACAGAAGATGCCTTTTGCTGCATTTATTCAGTAGCCAGTGATTATGACTTTAAGTTATTCATTTTTATTATGAGTGATCATTTATTTGCCTTACGCCTGTTTGTGCGTGTGGCCCACAAGGGCAGCTTTTCGGCGGCGGGGCGCGACATGAATGTGCCGCAGCCCACTGTGTCGCGGGTTATTGCCCAACTGGAAGAAAAAGTTGGGGCATTGTTGCTGACGCGCACCACCCGTGCCGTCACCCTGACCGACGCCGGGCAGGATTTTTTATTACGGGTGGAGCAGATCCTGGCCGATCTGGATGCGGCCGAACATGCGGTGCGCGGCAATGGCGAATTGCGCGGGGTGTTGCATATCGGGCTGTCGTCAAGTTTTGCCCAGCGCATGGTCGTGCCGGTATTAGCGACCTTTCTGGCAAAACATCCGGCCCTGCGCCTTGAAATGATTATGGATGATACACGGCAAAACTTTATCGCCGACGGCGTCGATCTGGGGTTCCGGTTTGGGGTGCTAAGTGATTCTGCTGCCGTGGCGCGCAAGGTGGGGCAGTGGCAACGGGTGGTGGTGGCAGCCCCGGCCTATCTGGCACGATCACCGGTGTTGCGGGTGCCTGCTGATCTGGCGGCACATTCGGTTATTATGGGGCCAAGCCATGCGAGACAGGCGTGGGTGTTTCGTCGCGGGGGCGAGGTTGCCTCGGTCCGCGTGTGCGGGCAGGTGGCAACAACGGTAAACGAGGTGGCCACAGCCGCGGCGGTGGCCGGGATGGGCCTTGCCTCCATGAGCAGGGCAGCCTGCATGCACGAGCTTGGCAGCGGGCAACTGCTGGAGGTTTTAACCGGCTGGGATATGGGGCAGGTTGAACTGCATGCCATTTTCCCCGCTGGCCGGGCAGCAATACCCGCCGCCCGCGCCTTTGCCGATTTTATGGCGGCGGAATTAGCCAAGGCACAGGCCATAGCCCCTTAAAGCCGTATCCGTTACTGTTTGGTCTCAATAAGTGCTGCGTTTTTTCATCACCGCATAGGTTTCTTCTTCAAGGTCGGCGGCAATCAGGTCTGGCCCATTGGTGTAAATGCGCCAGGATTTTTCGAATTTTTCACAATCGAGCGTCAGCCGGTCGGCGATGCTGGTCCATTGGCATTTGCGTGGTTGGTCCAGCCCGACAAGGTTGCCTGTTGAATTGTCTTCGAGATGCATTACCAGCAATTGCTGGTCGGTGGTGACGGAATAAACGCCATATGTTTCGTTGGCAAAACGATAGCTGATTTCCGTGCCATCAAGCTGGCGCCAGCCACTGGGCAGCGGGCCGTGAATGTCGCGCAGGGAAAAGGCTGTTGCAAGTTGCTGCATATGGTCGTTGGGCATGATGCGCGGGTCGCTGCTACAGGCAGAAAGCAAAACCAGCCCTGTGATCATGGCGGGAATAAAGCCGTTTTTCTTCATTTCAGTCTCCTGTAGGGCGGGTTAAAAACCGTGATGTTCCCTGCCATTATAATCATTCCTCGGATCCACGCAGGGTGAAAACAAAGGATGCGCCGGGGTCGCTGATGGGGCGCGAGGTATCAAGCCATATTTCGCCGCCATGCTGTTCAACGATTTTGCGGCACAGCGACAGACCAAGGCCGGTACCGCTAAATTCATCCTTATGCAGGCGTTGAAACAGGCGGAAAATGCGCTGGGCATGTTCGGGGTGAATGCCAATGCCGTTATCATGCAGGGTAAAACGCCACAGGTCGGGTTTTACCGGATCGCGCAGGGCCGAGATGTTGATCAAGGGCGGTACGCCGGGGCGGGCATATTTAATGGCATTGCCGATCAGGTTTTGAAACAATCGCGATAAGGCGATGCGGTCGCCATACAGCTGAGGCAGGGCGATATGGGTGATCGTGGCCCGGGTTTCGGAAATGGCGGCTTTTAAATCGGCCTGGGCCTCGTTCAGCACTTCGTTGCAATCAATGATCGACTGATCGCCACTTTGGTTGCCGGTACGGGCATATTCCAGCAGATGCGTTATCAGCTTGTGCATCCGTTTGGCACCATCGACGGCATAGTTAATATATTCGTCGGCATCGGGGCCAAGGGTGCCACCATAACGCCGTTTTAAAAGCTGGGTATAGCTGGTGACCATGCGCAAGGGTTCTTGCAGGTCGTGGGAGGCCACATAGGCAAACTGTTCCAGGTCTTCGTTGCTGCGTTTAAGCTGGTTCAGGGTTTCACGCAGTTTTTCGGCGTTATCGACAAATTCGGTCACATCGCGTGCACTGCCCAGCATGACACCATCCACCGGGCCAATACAGTGCCACGCCAGCCAGCGATCATGGCCATTTTTGTCGGCCATGCGAAAGATTAGTTCATGGTCGGGCTTTTCACCGCTGATACAGCCGGCAAAGGCATGGGCGGCTTCTTCGCGCTGGTCCTCGGCAAACAGGTCGAAAAACGGGGTGCCAATGGCAAAATGTACTTTGTCGCCCAAAACGCTTTCAAGGGCGGTGCTAAATCCGCGCAAGCGGCCCTGTATATCCACCGCAATGGCCGGTTCGGGGGAATGTTGCAAATAGGCTTCGAACGGGTTGCAAATTTCCTGACTGGCCGTGGTTTCAAGCAGCAGGACGGTGACGTAATTTTTACCGTGGTCGGCGTGGCGGGTTGCTGTCAGGTAAAAGCGCTGGCCGTTTGTGTCGCCGCTGTTCAGGGTGACCATGGCGGCAATACGGTCCTGGGGCCAGCGGTCATCGACCAAGGCGCCGCGCAATTGCGCATAGGACGCGGGACCAAGCAGCTTGATAAAATCATCTGCCGTCGGGGTAACCGGGTGGGGGGAATTGCCCAGAACTTCGGGCCAGTTTAATTGCAGGGTTAGCGGGGTGTTTGGCGTTGAAATTTGCCAGCCGATCATGGCGCAGCCAAAATTCGACAGGTTGTTTTCAACATCGCTGAAATGCCCGGCCAAATCAGATGCCCGGATATGCTGGCGTTTCAGGCGCAACCAAAGCCACACCGACAGCCAGGTCATGACCAGTAAAATCAGGGCAAACAAAACCGCATGCAGGGCCAGCCCGCGAAACCATTCATGCAGCAGTGCCATTTTGGGCACCATGACCACGGCCATGCGGTCAAGCTCTGGCATGGAATGATAGGCCAGCATAATCGCTGTTTTGCCATGTTCGCAGGTCAGGCTGCCATCGGTGCTGTCATGATGCCGGGCAAGGGTTTCGCGCAGTTCAATGGCCAGATGTGGCGGAAAGCTGCCATGCAGAACCGTAAGGCTGTTATCAAGGACCACCAGCGAAATGTTGTCCTGATGGACGGGGATGGACAAAAGATCGCGCTTGTTGGCCTGGGCCACCGAAATGCTGATAGAGGAAACCAGCCGCACCAGTTCGGATCGCCCTTGTTCAAGCGCGCTGTCATAGAGAGTCTTTTGAATTATTCCAAATGATAACAGAAGGATAAAGGCCCCGCTAAAGGAAAGGAGCAAAAGGCGATGACGCAATGTGCGCAGGCTTCGCTGCGACAGAGACGGTTCAATGGCGGTCAGAAACATTGTACTGGGCGCATCCCTGTCGATTCTCTCTATACGGATGAAAGACAAAAGCCTAAATAAACCGGCACAAAGCGTAAAGCGAGATTGCTATGACCCGGTGGTTGCTGTTAAACGATCCGCTTGTGATCGGGAATGGTGTTTTCATCGCAGACAGCTTCTTGCCGAAAAGGGCTGTCTGGTTGCCTGCTGTCGCAGGTGCCTCTTTGGCATGCTGACGCGGCACTTTGAACACACTCCTTTTTCGATGCACTGACGTTCCACTGGATATATCGATAGCTGATTGCTAGAAAAGCATCCCATGACCGATCTTAAACATATACGAAATTTTTCGATTATCGCCCATATTGACCATGGCAAGTCCACACTTGCCGACCGGTTGATTCAATTAACGGGTGGTTTGACCGATCGCGAGATGAATGAACAGGTTCTCGATTCGATGGATATCGAACGTGAACGGGGCATTACCATCAAATCGCAAGCGGTCCGCCTGAAATATGTCGCCAAGGACGGGGAAGAATACACCCTGAACCTGATGGACACCCCGGGCCATGTCGATTTTGCCTATGAAGTCTCGCGGTCGCTTGCGGCGTGCGAGGGGTCGTTGCTGGTGGTTGATGCCGCGCAGGGTGTTGAAGCCCAGACGCTGGCCAACGTTTACCAGGCAATGGACAATAACCACGAAATCATTCCGGTTTTAAACAAGGTTGATCTGCCCGCAGCAGAACCCGACCAGGTTAAGGAACAGATTGAAGAGGTTATCGGCATTGATGCGTCGGATGCCTTGATGATCTCGGCCAAAACCGGCATGGGCGTGCCTGATGTGCTTGAAGCACTGGTAAAGCGCCTGCCGGCACCAACCGGTGATGCCGATGCACCGCTTCAGGTTTTGCTGATTGATAGCTGGTATGACGCCTATCTGGGCGTAATGATTTTGGTTCGGGTTAAGGAAGGTACGCTTAAACGGGGCCAGAAGGTCCGGTTTATGAATGCCAAGGTAACCCACACCATTGACCGGGTTGGCGTGTTTACGCCCAAACCGCTGGCACTTGATGCGATGGGGCCGGGCGAAGTCGGCTTTATCAATTGCGGTATGAAAACCGTTGCCGAATGCGAAGTTGGCGACACGATTACCGAAGAAAAACGCCAGTGTGCCAAACCACTGGCCGGTTTCAAGCCGTCTATTCCCGTGGTTTTCTGCGGTATTTTCCCGGTTGATACCAGCGAATACGACTCGCTGCGCGATGCGCTGGAAAAACTGCATCTTAACGATGCGTCTTTTCAGTTCGAACCTGAAAACTCGACCGCGCTTGGTCTTGGTTTCCGGTGTGGCTTCCTTGGGTTGCTGCATCTTGAAATTATTCAGGAACGGCTTGAGCGCGAATACGAACTGGACCTGATCACGACGGCACCGTCGGTTTCCTACAAGATCCATCTGACCAATGACGAAGAAATCATGCTGCATAACCCGGCAGATTTTCCCGAAGTCACCAAGATCAGAGCAATCGAGGAGCCGTGGATTAAAGCCTCGATTATGGTGCCTGATGAATATCTGGGCGGTATTTTGACCCTGTGTACCGAACGGCGTGGGGTGCAGCTTGATCTGACCTATGTCGGGAACCGGGCGATGGCAGTTTATAAATTGCCGCTCAACGAAGTGGTTTTCGATTTTTATGACCGTCTGAAATCCATTTCGCGCGGTTATGCCAGCTTTGACTATGAACTGGCCGATTACGACGAAAGCGATCTGGTCAAGGTATCCATCCTGGTCAATGACGAACCGGTTGATGCGCTGGCATTGATGGTTCATCGCGGTCAGGCCGAAACCCGTGGCCGTGCCATTTGTGGCCGGTTAAAGGATTTGATCCCGCGCCAGATGTTCCGTGTGGCCATTCAGGCCGCCATCGGCGGCAAGGTGATTGCCCGTGAAACCGTTTCGGCGCTGCGTAAAGACGTGACGGCGAAATGTTACGGCGGCGATATTTCGCGTAAACGCAAACTTCTGGAAAAACAGAAGGCCGGTAAAAAGAAAATGCGCCAGTTCGGCAAGGTCGAAATTCCACAATCGGCCTTTATCAATGCGCTTAAAATGAGCGACGATAAATAAGCCAACCGGTAATAAAGACCAAAGGCCGCGCCCGATGATCCCGGGCGCGGCCTTTTTTTATGTTGCGTCATGCCGGGCCGGTGCGTTTAGCTGCTGGCAACTGGCACCACATTATTGGCAATGGAGTATCCACATGGATCTGGATTTATTGGCCCGGCAGGAAAGCAAACTGGTTTTTGATGCCTTTGATGAAAACATGGCATGGAAAGTGGGATCGGCTCTGGTGGAAGTGGCCCGTGCGCGCAATGCCCCGGTTGTGGTCAATCTCCGTACCCCGAACCGTACCTTGTTTCATGCTGCCCTGCCCGGAGCTGTGCCTGCCAATGACGAATGGGCGCGGCGCAAAAGCAACCTTGTTTTACGTGAGCACCAATCATCGCGTCGGTTTGGCATGGCTTTGCAAACCAAAAACAAAACCCTGGCCGATCACGGCCTTGATTTCGCCGATTATGCCGATCACGGCGGCAGTTTTCCCCTACGGGTCAAGGGGGCCGGGGTGATTGGGGCAATTACCGTTTCCGGTTTGGCATCGGCCGAGGATCACGCAATGATTGTTGAGGTGCTTTCCGCGATTTTGAAGGTGTCGGCGGAATAGGGCAGATGTTAGCAAGGTCGATGATTGTTTTTGCGAAAGATCTTCTGACTGAATAGTGTCAGTCGATTAAATCTTGATACAGGGGATTTGTTAAAGGTTCCATCGTACGGGATCTTCGTAACCGATTGATGCCTTCTTCTACCGTGTGCCAAAATTTTGGGGCAATATCGAGGTCGAGGAAGTTTTTTTTTCGGATTTTGGAGTTTTCAACACGTTTAAGCGAGAGGTCGAGTGCTTTTTCAACGTCATAGGCGTTGTTTGCAATTCTGATTGCTTTGCCGAGATTGAGGCTTGTGTCGGTGAGTATAGCAAGGTCGTATAGATCTCTATTGTTAAGTGAGGAGTCTCCTCCTCGATCCGTGTTCGCCAATAATTTCTGGACTGTTAAATCCAGATCACTGAGGCATGGAACAGGGATGTTCTTGTAAAAAATCGCAGGACTAAAGGAACTCAACCGTGATTCCTGAAAAATTTCAAACTTTATCGGGAAGTTCTCCGGTTCCGATGTGTCACCAATCTGGATACCAAACCGGATGCCATATTGGTCGCTTCGGGCTTCACCCAGTGCAATATCGTCTGGTAAACTCTTAAACAAAACGGCGGCATGGGAGCCAAAAGACCCAATCATGTTCCGTAATGTGCGATATCCGTTTTTTTGGGGATCCGGGACAAAGTCGATGTCGTCGGACCTGCGATATTCACCATGAGTAAGGGCAAGCATTGTTCCACCACAAAACAAAATAGCATTATCGGCAAAGAAATCGTCACGCAGGAACGACAGCACATAATGTATTTTATTGTGATGGTTGTGTGAAAACGGCCCGTTTATCATGCAACCTGCCGGGCAAGCCACGAATGATTACGCATTGCAATTTTACGGATATAGTTTTTTTCAAAAGTTGTTGGGGTGGCGATAATGCCAACCAGATTCCAGTTGCGTTCGTATAGTGCCAAGGCTTCCTGTTCTGTCAGGTCACGATCTTTCCGGCCTTGCCAAAGCAAGGCGTTTAATAGTGGAAATTGTGTTGCGGTGATTTCCATTATCGTGAACCTGACAAAAGTTACATTTGTTCTCCGATTACCGGAAAATGTTGATCCTAGTTGACAGGATAGTCAACATTTTTGCCAGCAGGGGTGGGTTAAAGCCTTATTCCGCAGGCACGCCGGTGGTTGTTGAATATTCGAAATGAAATTCCTTGTCCGGGAACAGGTAGCTGCGTGCGCTGTGGATGGCACTTGCCCCTTCGGCGAAGCCCGACAGGATCAGTTTGAGTTTGTGATCATAGGTGGCGATGTCGCCAATGGCGTAGATGCCGGAGACCGAGGTTTCCATTGTCGCCTGTTTAACGCCGATATGGTTGCGTTCCAGGTTCAGGCCCCAGTCTGCAATCGGGCCAAGTTCCATTGCCAGACCAAAGAACGGCAGCAAATGATCGGCTTCAAGGTCAAGCTCTTCGCCTTTAAGTGTTGCCACTGTTACATGGCTCAGCTTGCCGCTGGCGGTGTCGCCTTTTAGGCCTTTAAGCTGATAGGGGATAACCATTTCAATTTTGCCCGCTTCGGCAAGGGCGGTGAGTTTGGCACTGCTATCGGGGGCGGCGCGAAATTTTGGGCGGCGATGCACGACATAAACTTTTTCGGCTATGTCGTGCAGCGAAAGCGCCCAATCAACCGCCGAATCACCGCCACCGGCGATAACCACCTTTTTACCGGCAAAATCAGCCCGGCGTTTAACGTAATACTGAACCCCGCCAGAGCCTTCAAAATCATCGAGCCCGTCCATCGGCGGTTTGTTGGGACCAAATGCCCCGCAACCTGCGGCGATAACAACAGCACCGGCATCAATCACGGTGCCAACCGATGTTTCCAGGGTAAAGCGGCCATCGTCGCGTTTTTCAAGTTTGGTCACCTGCTGGCCCAAATGATAGGTCGGCTCGAACGGGGCGGCTTGTTTGGCAAGCTGGTCAATCAGGTCCTGCCCGGTGATTTGCGGATGGGCGGGAATATCGAAAATCGGTTTTTCCGGGTAAAGGGCGCTGCACTGGCCGCCGACCATGTCGAGCGCATCGATGACATGGGTGTTAAGGCCCAGCATCCCGGCTTCAAATACGGCAAAAAGCCCGACCGGGCCTGCGCCAATGATGGCAATATCCGTGCTGTGCGACGCTTCCGACATCTTGATTCCATTCCAAAAAACAAAGGGCGTAAACCTGTCAGGGGCGAAATAGCATTTTGTGCCCGCAACCGCAACGGTGTCCGGCCTTGGTGCCGTGACGTTGACGTGGTTTTAACGGGCCAAGGTTACAATAAAACCACAGTCAAAAGCATTGCGAAATCGGCCTTTCTGCCCGTAAAACAGGGGATGGCCGACAAATTTTGTCACATCACTGTGAAAGCGGGCGCAGGCACCTATGGAAAAGACCGTCGATATTAAAAATCAGGCTGGAACCGAAAAGCTGGCCGCCAGCCTTGCCGCGACAGCCGGGGCCGGTGATGTGATCTTGATGCATGGCACGCTGGGCATGGGCAAAAGTGCCTTTTGCCGTGCCTATATTCGTGCCCTGGCCGATAACCCCGATGAAGAAGTGCCCAGCCCTACTTTTACGCTGGTGCAGGTTTACGAGCTGGAGCCGTTACCGGTATGGCATTTTGATTTGTATCGTTTGTCCGACCCCGAAGAAGTGCATGAACTTGATATCGAAGACGCCTTTAACGAGGCTGTCAGCCTGATTGAATGGCCCGACCGGCTGGAATATCTGACGCCGGAAAACCGGCTCGATATTTATATTGAACCCGGATCGAACCCTGATGCGCGCCAGATAAAACTGGTGGCGCACGGTAATGACTGGGAAAAACGCCTCGATAGCGTTACCGGGAAGGTGGCATGAGCCAGACAGACAATAAAGGGCGCGAAACCGGGATTGACGGTTTTTTGCGCCAGCACGGCTGGGCAGATGCCACGCGCGAAAAGCTGGTCGATGATGCATCGGCGCGCAAATACTGGCGGCTGAGCCAAGGTTATGAAACGGCGTTATTGATGGATTTTCCACCCGATGCGGTGTCGATTGATCCGCATGGCGTAAGAGACACGCCCGAGCGCCCGGCATCGATTGCGCCGGTTGTTGAAACAACCGCGATGTTTACGCAGTTGGGCTGGCGGGTGCCACATATGCTGGCCCATGATGTGGCGCAAGGCTTGGCCCTGATTGAAGATTTTGGCGATCTGACCTTTACCAGTGTGCTGAAGATGGGCGAAATTTCCCCCGCCAGCCTGTATATTCACGCAACAGATGCCCTGGTGGATTTGCATCGCCGCGTTGATCGTGACGTGGCGGAGGGAGATTGGGCGGGAATCACATCAGCGGGGATCAAATTGGCCGGGCTGGTGCGCTATCAGCCCGAAAATTTGCGCCGTCAGCTTGCCAGTTTTTGCCGTGATTATTTGCCGCTGGTATTGGCCGATGCCAGGGCACGCGACAGCGCGATGCAGGATTTTAACCGCCTGTTGGACGATATTTTACCCCAATGCTGGCAGGCTGGTGAAACGATTATTCACCGTGATTACCATGTCGATAACCTGATGCTGGTCGATACCGATGATGGTGGGGTTGATTGCGGGATTATTGATTTTCAGGATGCTGCCATCGCCCCGCGTCCCTATGATCTGGTGTCGTTATTGCGCGATGTGCGCCATGATGTGGGCGCCGATTTGGAACGTGCGATGTTGGACCGGTATCTCGCCGCGTTTCCGGCTATTGATGAAGCCGCCTTTTACCGCGCCTATATTGCCACCGGCATGGTGCGCAATTTTCGCATTTTAGGCCGGTTTGGCTGGCTGGCGCGCGAAAGTGGTAAAACCCGCTATCTGGAATTTATTCCAAGGTGTTGGGAGTTGATCTTGCGCGGGGCGGATGACAATTTGCCAGCGTTGGCAGGCTGGGTTGAAACGCATATTCCCGCCAAGGCCCGGTTTGAGCCGGTTGTGCCATCGACCCATTCCAAAAATGGACCCGATCATCATGAGCAATAACCTGAACCACGTTTTAAAACCGGCGCAGGCGATGGTATTGGCCGCAGGATTGGGCAAACGCATGCGCCCGATTACCGACCATATGCCCAAACCCTTGGTCAAGGTGGCGGGCAAGCCGATGCTGGACCATGTTTTGGACCGGTTGGGCGATGCCGGGTTTGACAAGGTGGTGGTCAATCATCATTACCTTGGCGAAATGATAGCGGAACATGTAGCAAAGCGGGATTTTCCGGCTGTTATCTGTTCGCCAGAGGCTGAATTGCTGGAAACCGGTGGCGGGGTGCAAAATGCCCTGCCGATGCTTGATGAAAATGCCGTGCTGGTCGCCAATGCCGATATGTTCTGGACCGAAGGCAAAGACCCGCTTTTCACCCGCATGATCGACGCCTTTGACGCCGACCATATGGATTGTTTGATGGCGATTGCGCCCGTGAATGGTGCCTTTGGCTATGACGGGGCCGGTGACTTTTTTTGGCAGGTGGATGGACGGTTAAAACGCCGGGGGGAGGCCGCAAATGCACCGTATTTTTTCACCGGGGTGCAAATTTTAAACCCCCGGCTGTTTGATGGCATATTGCCGGGTCATTTTTCGCTTAATGTTATTTATGACCGCGCACTGGCAAACGGGCGCTGTTACGGGCTGGTGCATGACGGGGGCTGGTTTCATATTGGCACACCCGAAGCCCTGCGCGATGCCGAGGATGCCATCGCCGCATCGTAAAACGGTTTTGGCAGGGTGCCATCGCGGCCATATTCGGGTTAGTCTGGGTTTTCGACACCATCGCTATTTTTACATGGATACCGGTTGCCGGAAGTGTCCGGTTGGGCGGGTTTAACTGAAACGGGGACGACAATGACGGACAATCTGTTTTACATCCCGCCCGGTGCCCCGTTTGCCGATATGCTGGCCCGGCAATTATTGCGTGAAACGGCGGATCAACGGGTAATTCTGTCCGATACGTTGCTTTTGGTGCCCAATCGCCGGTCGTGCAAGGTGATGCGCGATGCCTTTTTGCGCCAGACACAGGGCAAGGTAACCTTGCTGCCGACCATTCGCCCGCTGGGCGAGGCTGATGAAGACGAACTGGCGATGTTTGGCCGGGCTGATCAGGATGTTGTGCTTGATTTGCCGCCTGCCATTCCGGATTTGCAACGAAAATTGCTGCTCACCCGGCTGATCATGTCGCGCGCCGATTACAAGGGCGAAAAACCCACAGCAGATCAGGCGGCACGGCTGGCCGGAGAACTGGCCCGGTTTTTGGACCAGGTGCAAACCGAAAATTGCAAATTTGATGATCTTGAAGGGCTCGTTCCGGCCGAATTTGCCCAGCATTGGCAATTGACGCTGGAATTTTTGCAAATCCTGACCACGTTCTGGCCCAATATTCTGGCAGATCAGGGTGTGAGCGACCGTGCCGCGCGGCGCAATGCCATGATCGCGGCGCAAATAGAGCTGTGGGGCGTTAACCCGCCTGATTACCCGGTGATTGTGGCCGGGTCCACGGCGCCATTTCCGGCTTTGCGCACCCTGACCGGGGCGGTTTTAAACCTGCCGCAAGGACACGTGGTGTTGCCGGGGTTAATGACCGGCCTGTCAGCGGTGGATTGGGCCGCCATTAACGATGATGCCGCCCATCCGCAGCATTTGTTAGCACGGCTGTTAAACCATATCGACCGTACAGCAGATGATGTTTTGCCGTGGGGCGGGAATGATACGGATGTTGACGCGGTTGATGCTGGTGGCGCAGTTGATGCCGGTGGCGCGGTTTTCGAAAATGCCGGGGGCAATGATACGCCTGTTGGGGGCGCGCAATCCTCGCCGTCCCGCATGCGTGATTTGTTTGATGAGGTGGCGGATCCTGCTGCATCAGACGGGCAAAGGTTGCCATTCGCGGCCAATCAAACCGCTGTGAAACACAGTTCGGCCCGGTATGAACGGCGTCGTCTGGCACGCGAGGCTTTGCGGCCCGCCCAGACCACCGATCAATGGCGCTATATTGACGATTTTGCACCAGACGTGCTGGATGGTGTGTTGCGGGTGGATTGTTCCGGTGCGCGCGAAGAAGCCGCCACCATTGCCCTGATGATGCGTGATGCGCTGGAAAACCCGGCAAAAACCTGTGCGCTGGTCACGCCAGATCGCGGGTTGGCCCGCCGGGTGGCAACCGAATTGCGGCGCTGGGAAATTGATGTTGATGATTCTGCCGGGGTGCCCTTGCACGATACGGCCCCGGCCATTTTCATGCGTTTGGTGGTGCGCACGGTACAGGAGCAATTTGCCCCGGTGCCGTTGCTGGAACTGTTAAAACACCCGTTATGCGCGGCTGGTTTACCACCCGAAACGTTTCGCACGCAAACCCGCCTGCTTGAATTGCAAATTTTGCGCGGGCCCCGACCGGGGCCGGGGCTGGATGGTTTGGCCGACGCGATTGACGGTTGGCGCGATGAAACGATTGATCGCATCACCAGGGCCGATGCCACCAATGCTGCTCGCCGGATCGAGCGCATTCGCGATGATCATCAGCGATTGCATCAATTGGTAGAAGCCCTTGATGCGGCCTTGTCGCCATTGCTGGACCTGATGGCCGATAAAACCGTGCTGCCGGTCGAGGCCCTGCGCACCCATGTGCGGTGCTGTGAAACATTGGCGGCCAGCGACCAGCAAAGCGGGCCAGACCGCCTGTGGCGCGGTGATGCAGGCGAGGTCCTGGCTGATTTTGTTTATGAATTGTTACAGGCCTTGCCGGGCTTTGATGCCCTGCAAGGCGCACGTTACGGTGCGTTTCTAGATGCCTTGATGGCCGACCGAGCGGTGCGCCCAAGGTTTGGTAAACATCCTCGCCTGTTTGTTTGGGGCACGGTCGAAGCCCAGATGCAACAGGCCGATTTAACCATTTTAGGTGGGCTGAACGAAGGCGTGTGGCCACCCGATGCCGGGTCTGACCCGTGGATGAGCCGCCCGATGAGGGCAAAATTTGGCTTGCCTGCGCCTGAACATCGCATTGGCCAGTCCGCCCATGATTTTCAGCAATTGTTTTGCGCGCCAAAAGTGGTGATGACCCGTGCGTTGCGCGTGGGCGGCACGCCAACCGTGCCGTCGCGGTGGTTGTTACGGATTGAAAACCTTTTACGCAAGTCTGGCGTGGCGATGGAAAAGGCGGACGCCGCACAGTGGCGACACCTGGCCGACCAGCTTGACGAACCAACGGCGGAAATGCGGGTGCGCATTGGCCGCCCGGCACCGACACCGCCGGTGGCAGCCCGGCCCAACCGCCTGTCCGTCACGCAAATTGAAACATGGATGCGTGACCCTTATGCGATTTATGCCCGCCATGTTTTAAAACTGCAAAGTCTGGACGATATCGACCTTGACCCTGGCGCAGCAGATTATGGCAATTACATTCACGAGGCGCTGGACCGGTTTATCAGCCAGTATCACGCCCATTTACCCGCCGATTCCGAAGCACGCCTGATGGACATTGGCGAGGAGGTCTTTGCGCCGTTAAAAGCCCGCCCCGGATTATGGGCGTTCTGGTGGCCGCGATTTGGGCGCATTGCCAAATGGTTTGTCCAGACCGAAGCCGGGCGACGCGATTCTTTGCGCGCATCCTATACCGAACGCAGCGGCAGCCTTGTTTTAGGATCGGGATTTGAAGTTTATGCCCGGGCGGACCGGGTGGATGTGCTGCGCGATGGCGGCATTGCGATTATTGATTATAAAACCGGTGTGCCGCCCAGTGCCAGGGATGTGATTAATGGCTTTGCCCCACAATTGCCGCTTGAAGGGGCGATTGCCGAACAGGGCGGTTTTAACGAGGTGGATAAAGGCCCGCCTGCATCCTATGCGTTCTGGAAGCTGTCTGGTGGGGACCCGGCGGGGGAAATTCGCGAAATTGATACCGCACGGATGAAAACCACCCCACATGACCTGGCGCGTGATGCCGTTGCCGGGGTTGCCGCCCTTGCCATCGCCTTTGCCGACCCGTTAACCCCGTATTTAAGTGTGCCACACCCCGATAATGCCCCGAAATATTCCGATTATGTGCATTTGTCGCGCGCACGCGAATGGATGGGCAGCGAAGACGAGGGCGATGGTGAAATTGTGCGGCCTGTAACATCCGCGCCATCATTAGAACCAGCATCAGTTAGCGGCGGAGACGAAAAATGACCCGGAATGTTGATGATGGTGCGGCGGCTGTGACCGATATTAAACGCCAGCCTATGCCGCCACTGGGCCATGATGGCGGCAGCGATGACCCTAATGTGTTGCAACGCCGCGCATCGGACCCGATGGCATCGGTTTGGGTGTCGGCATCGGCCGGGGCGGGCAAAACCAAGGTATTGTCGGACCGGGTGTTGCGCCAGATGTTATCGGGCACCGAACCGCACCGCATATTGTGCCTGACCTTTACCAAGGCTGCCGCTGCCGAAATGGCCAACCGGGTGAATGAACGGCTGGGCCGCTGGGCCACCATGGATGATGTCGATTTACAGCGTGATCTGGCCGATTTGGCCGGAACGGCACCCGGCGCGGATGAAACCCGCCGCGCGCGCCGTTTGTTTGCCAGCGTGCTTGATGCGCCGGGGGGCATGAAAATTCAGACCATTCATGCCTTTTGCCAGTCCTTGTTGCGCCGGTTTCCGTTGGAAGCCGGTTTGGCTCCGCATTTTGAAATTATGGACGACCGTACCGCTGCCGAAACGATGACCGATACCCAGGAAGAAGTGCTGGCTTATGCGCGTAGCGGGCAAGACCCGATATTGGCCGATGCGCTTGCCGTGGTGACAGGGCAGGTTCGTGAAGGCGCGTTTGGCGATGTGATGCGCGATCTGGCCCGCGAACGGGGCCGGTTAAAACGCATGCTGGATGCGCATCATGGCCGTGATCGCATGTGTGACGCGGTTTATAAATCGCTGGGCGTCGCACCGGGGCAAACGGCGGAGATGATGTTGCGGGCCGCGCTGGCCGATGGGGCGTTTGACCGCGACGGGTTGATGATGGCACTGGCAGCCCTTGAGGCCGGGACAAAAACCGACAAGGACCGCGTACCTGCACTGGTGCAGTTTTTGGAAAAAACCGATATTGATGCCCGTATCGCAGTGTTTAGCGATTATCGCACGGTGTTTTTCACGGCATCTGGTGACCCGCGCGCCAAATTGATTACCAAAAAGGCAGGCGAAAACCACCCGGCGGGGGCCGATGCGCTGGCACAGGAATGTGCCCGGCTGGTGGAACTGGAAAAAAATCGCAAGGCTGCGATGTTGGCGGAATCAACCGCCGCGCTGATTTGCATGGGCGAAGCCATGCTGGCGCGTTATGCCCGCAAAAAGGCGCTGCATGCGTGGCTGGACTATGACGATTTGATTTTAAACAGCGTGCGGTTGCTAGAACAGCAGGCCGGGATCGCCGGACCGGCAGAACAGGGCAGTATGGCGGGATGGGTGCTGTTTAAGCTTGACGAAGGCTTGGATCATATCCTGATTGACGAAGCCCAGGATACCAACCCGGACCAATGGAAAGTTGTACAAATTCTGGCCGAAGAATTTTTCAACGATGCCAGCCACCACGAAGACAAACCCCGGACCATCTTTGCCGTTGGGGATGCGAAACAATCTATTTACAGCTTTCAGCGCGCTGATCCGGAAAAGTTTGCCGAGATGCGCCGCCATTTTGCCGGGCGTGCTGCTGAAATTGAAGCCGAATGGCGCGAAGTGCCAATGAACATATCGTTTCGGTCCACCGATGCGGTTTTGGGCGTGGTGGATAAGGTGTTTGCCGGGCCGATTGCCCGCCAGGGTGTGGGTGATGAAGGCCGCGATGTGGCCCACCTGGCCTTTCGTCAGGGCCATGCCGGGCGCATCGAATTATGGCCACCTGTTGCCCCGCTGGCACGCGAAGACCAGCAACCGTGGACGCCGCCCACCCGGATTGTTCGCCTTGATGACCCGGAAATAAGGTTGGCGCGCGTCATTGCCGGGCATATTCGCCATGCAATCGATAGCCGTGAAATTTTGTCCTCGCGCGGGCGCCCGGTGCGGGCCGGTGATTTTATGATTCTGGTGCGCCGTCGTACCGCCTTTGTTGACGAGGTGGTCAAGGCGCTTAAGGAACGTAACGTCCCCGTCGCCGGTGTTGACCGCATGGAAATTACCGAACAACTGGCCGTGATGGACCTGATTGCCTTTGGCCGGTTTTTGCTGATGACCGATGACGATTTAAATTTGGCAACCTTGTTGAAAAGCCCGATCATTGGCTTTAGCGAGGAACAGTTATTTACCCTGGCCCATAACCGCAAGCGCACATTATGGCATGCGTTGCGCGAACGGGTTGGGGACGACCCGGTGTTTGAGCGTGCTTATGGATTTTTGGCGCGCTGGCTGGGCCGGGTAGACTATGAACGCCCGTTTGAACTGTATGGCGAATTGCTGGGTGGGCGCGGGGATGATGCGCGTGGCGTGCGCGCACGCCTAGTGGGCCGGTTAGGGATCGAGGCCAACGACCCGATAGACGAATTTTTGAACCTTGCGATGAATTACGAGGCCGAACATGCGCCAACCCTGCAAGGCTTTTTGCACTGGTTGATGGCGGGCGATGCCGAGATTAAACGCGACTTAGAGCAAAGTGGCCGCGATGAAGTGCGGATCATGACGGTGCATGGGGCCAAGGGGCTTCAGGCGCCAATCGTGTTTTTGCCCGATACCATGCAGGTGCCGACCCAGGCCCCCAACCTGTTTTGGCAGGATAAGGACCAGTTAATGTTTTGGTTGCCGCGTGTGGCGCTGGAAAATGACCGGGTAAAGCTGTTGCGTGATGACATCGCCTTAAAACGCGATCAGGAATATAATCGCTTGCTGTATGTGGCGCTGACCCGGGCCGAAGACCGGCTGTATATTTGCGGTTGGCAGGGGCAGAAAACCCCGCCTGAACATTGCTGGTATAATTTGTGTGAAGCGGCCCTAAGCGATTTTGCATCACCCGACGCAATGGATTTCAGCATGCTTTCGCCCTCTGGCTGGCAAGGGGACGGGTTTGTTTGGAAAACGAAACAAAGCGTGGAGCCCAAGCTGGACAAGGTTGGGGCAGGGATGGTCGCCGATGGGGCAGAAACGTTAGCCAGTGATGAGGGAATGCGGAAACTGATCCGCGCTGCAGCCCCCGAAGAAGTGTTTCCACCGCGGCCCCTGGCGCCTAGCCGCCCGCTCGAAGACGAACCATCGGTGCAATCGCCGCTGGGCGGGGATCAGGGACAAAGTTTCAAACGCGGTATTTTGATCCATAAATTGCTGGAACTGCTGCCCGATTTGTCACCCGACCGCCGGTTTGATGCCGCCGAGCGGTTTTTAAGCCAGCCGGTGCACGGGCTGGAGCCCGATCAGCAGTTTGAAATTGCCAATGAAACACTGGCGATTTTCGAGAACCCAGAATTTGCCCCGATATTTGGCCCCGCATCGCGCGCCGAGGTGCCGCTGGTGGGGATTGTGGGCGGGGATGTGGTTTCGGCCCAGATTGACCGGCTGGTGATTGCGGGCGATGAAGTGATGATTGTGGATTATAAAACCAACCGCCCGCCCCCGCGTGACGTGGCACAAACGCCGATGGCGTATCGGCGGCAAATGGCGATTTATCGCGATGCATTGACCCAGATGTATCCCGATAAAACCATTCGCTGTCATATTCTGTGGACCAACGGCCCATGGATGGTGGAACTGCCCGAAACCCTGATGCGAATGCAACGCGCTTGACCTTTGGCCTCGGCCTGCCTACCTTTGCATCCATAAGCGGATCGAGGTCGCCCGCTTGGGCGTTTGACCTCGCAACAACTAGGATCTGACAGAATGACAACGATTAAAGTATCCGATACGTCATTTGACTCTGACGTTATTGGCGCAGACGCGCCGGTCCTCGTCGATTTCTGGGCGGAATGGTGCGGTCCGTGCAAGCAGATTGCCCCATACCTTGACGAAATCGCCGGTGAACTTGGCACGAAACTGACTATTGCCAAGGTCAATATCGACGAAAACCCTAATACCCCGGCCAAATACGGCGTTCGCGGCATTCCGACCCTGATGATTTTCAAGGGTGGTGAAGTGTCTGCGATCAAAGTGGGTGCCATGCCGAAAAGTGCTTTGGTTGACTGGATCAATCAGTCGCTTTAATCGGCCATGTGTGGGCTTGAATATCGAAAAAGGCGGGCGCCACAAGGCCCCGCCTTTTCTTTTGCCCGATAGCAGGAGAGAAAAATGCCTGAAATGACAAAACTGACATCCGCAATAGACGGATTTGAATTTGATGCCTGGCACGGGGTACCCACCGGGCCGCGCAAAGGCGGGCTGGTGCTGATACAGGAAATTTTTGGTCTGGATCAATATATGATCGAGGATGCCAAACGTTGGGTCGCCGAAGGCTATGAAGTGTTGGTGCCATCGATGTTTGACCGTCAGGAGCGCGGTTTTGTGGCAGACCATGATGCCAGCGGTTTTGAAACCGGGCGTAAATATGCCGGTGATAATGGCATTGAAAACCCGGTGGCCGACGTGCAGGCCTGCGTGGACGCGCTTAAGCAGAACGGCCCGGTATTTTTAATTGGCTATTGTTATGGCGGGACTGTTGCCTGGCGGGCTGCTGTGCAAATTGCCGATTTGTCAGCGGCAGTCAGTTATTATGGCGGCGGAGTCGCCGGGATTGCAGATCAGGCGTTGAAATGCCCGGTCATTTGCAATTTTGGCCGCAAGGATGCGCATATTCCGGCGGATGATGTTGCAGCCACGATCAAAAAAGCCCATCCCGAAGTGCCGGTCTATATTTATGAAAATTCCGGCCATGGCTTTAACAATGATGGCCGACCGGATTCGGACCTGGCTGATGCCAAACTGGCCCGTGCGCGTTCGGCGGCATTGTTTGTCGCTTGTGGTGCGGCGATCTGACCCTTGGCTCCGGTGTCTCTATACATCGCGCGCATAGCATACTGTCGCTGAAAAAACGGGCTGGCTGATGGTGTTCAGCCAGCCCGTTTTATTGGTTTTGGGGCGGGGAATTACGCCGCCCGGATATCGCGCAGGAAGTCGTGAATTTGCGCCAGAAGCGCATGGGATTTATCGCTAAGATCGCGGGCGGCGTGTAACACCTCGCCCGATGCCTGGCGTTCATCTTCGGCAGATGCGCGCAAGCCATCGACATTGCGCGAAACTTCCTTGGTGCCGGTGGCAGCCTCGGCCACGTTGCGGGCGATTTCGCCGGTGGCGGCATCCTGTTCCTGAACAGCTGCCGCAATACCGGCGGCGACTTCGTTTAGTTCCTTCATGCGGGCGGCCAGATGCTGGATCGCGCCCAGGGCATTTTGGGTCGATCCCTGAATATCGCCAATTTGCCCGGCAATTTCTTCGGTGGCGCGGGTGGTTTGGTTGGCAAGGTTTTTAACCTCGGCCGCGACCACGGCAAAACCTTTGCCGGCATCGCCTGCACGCGCGGCCTCGATGGTGGCGTTCAGGGCTAAAAGGTTGGTTTGTTCGGCAACAGACTTGATAAGCTCGACCACCTGTCCAATTTTGTCTGACGCCGTGCCAAGGGCGCTAAACAATCCGCTGGCTTCGTCGGCTTCTTCAGAACCCGACTGGGCAATTTGTGAACTGCGGCTGACCTGCAAGGTGATTTCATCAATCGCGGCGGCCAGTTCCTCGGCGGCGGAGGCAACCGTATCGACATTATTGGCAGCCTGTTCGGTGGCGGCGGCAACGGCGGTGGCCTGTTCGGTGGTGTGCGAGGACTGGTTGCTCATATCGCCCGCGGTGCCGCGCAACTGGGTAACGGCTGCATTCACCACCGTCAGGTTGCCTTCAACCTCGTCTTCAAAGCTGTGAATCAGGTTTTCGATCCGCTCTGCACGGTCGATATGTTCTTGCTGAACACGAGCCTGTTCGATTTGAAGGCGGTCGGTTTCCTTGCGGTTAGCGCGGAAAACCTCAAACGCGCGCGACAGGGCACCAATTTCGTCTTCGCGTTCGGTATGGTGAATTTCGGCATCGGTATCGCCAGCGATCAGGGCGGTTAGCGCATTGGTAATTTCGCCCAGCGGCCTGGTAATCGAACGGCCAATCGACAGCCCGATCACGCACAGAATAACCAGCAAAATTACGGCAAAGGCAATGTCGGCGGTGGCGCGCTGCCAGAAAATGCCGTCGACATCATCGATGTAAATGCCGGTGGTTAAAACCCAGCCCCACGGGGCAAAGCTGCGCGCATAGGACAGTTTTGGTGCAGTGCCGCTTTTATCGGGTTTGGCCCAGACATAATCAACAAAGCCGCCATCAGGGTTTTTGGCAGCTGTGATCAGGTTGCTGAGGAAAGGCGTGCCGTTGACGTCTTTGAGCTGGGCGGCACTTTTGCCATTAAGCGACGGGGACACCGGATGCATGATGATGCTGCCTTTGGCATCAAGCACAAAAACATAATTGTCGCCGTCATATCGCAGCTTTGAAACGGTTTCCAGCGCCTGTTTTTGGGCGTCCTGTTCGCTGATATCGCCGGATTTTGCCATGTCGGCCAGGCGCGAAATGCTGGTTTCTGCCATATCAACAACCTGGCGAATGTTTTCCTTGCGATCATCAAGCAGGGTTGAACGAAGGGTAAACAGATCAAAAATCGTCGGGATGCAAAGTGCAATGGCGACAAGCACCATGAGAAGACGGAGTTTTGCCGCAATTGAAAAATTGGAAAGAGTCATATTTAAAACCCTGAATGCTTGATGGCGAACCAGATCAAAAACCGATTAACGTCAATTAACGGGAAAAGCAGAAAATCAACCGCTATTCACCTTTGAATTGCAAAAAGCATACCCCTTTTGGTCGGGTTGAAAATTGATCTGATACCAGGTGGCAATTGCCAAAGTTGAAAATAATGCGATTTGGGAACGGGTTGTGGCGTATTTTTTATATAAGAAAAATATGGTATTATGATGAGGTACGAGGTTCAGCCGGACCCTGAAGTCATTCCAGAACAGAAGTATTTTTTTACTTTTAACCTCTGGGTTGCGCGGCGTGGTGGTGACGGGGTGTTCGGGGCTGGAAACAGGCGGGATTTTTTTGGCATAACGGGAATTATGCAACGAATGCGCCGGCCCATTGCCGACGAGTCGCAACATTCAGGACCACGACACAGAGACACTGCAGATGCCAGTTTGCTGGGCGTTATTGCGGGGAAACGACAAAGGCAGGGTTTGTGAACCCTGCCTTTGTCGTGATGTGTCTTTTAGCAGGTGTCAAATGCCTGAAACGTGGTTATGCGTTGCGAATATCGGCCAGAAAGGTCTGAAATTGCGACAGCAATGTCCGTGATTTCTGATCAAGACCCTGAGCCGATTTTAAAACATCGTTGGAGGTTTCACGTTCGCTTTCAGCAGACCGGCGCAAACCGGCCACATTGACCGAAACTTCCTTGGTGCCTTGGGCGGCTTCGCCGACATTGCGGGCAATTTCGCCTGTGGCGGCGTCCTGTTCGGCAACGGCGGCGGCGATACCGGCGGCAACTTCGTTCAGTTCTTTCATCCGCCGCGACAAATGGGTGATCGCGCCCAGGGCATTCTGGGTCGATCCCTGAATATCATTAATCTGGGCGGCGATATCCTCGGTGGCACGGGTGGTCTGGTTGGCAAGGTTTTTAACCTCGGCGGCGACCACGGCAAACCCTTTGCCCGCTTCGCCCGCCCGGGCGGCCTCGATGGTGGCGTTCAGGGCCAACAGGTTGGTTTGTTCGGCAATTGACTGAATCAACTGCACAACTTCTCCAATTTTTTCTGAGGCCGAGCCAAGGGCGGCAAAAATACTGGTGGCGTCGTCCGCTTCTTGCGAGCCGGTGCTGGCAATATCCGAACTGCGGTTAACCTGCTGGGTGATTTCATCAATCGAGGCGGCAAGCTGTTCGGCGGCCGCTGCGACCGTATCAACATTGCGTGCCGCCTGATCGGTGGCCGCGGCAACGGCGGTGGCCTGATCGGTGGTATGCGATGACTGGCGGGTCATTTCATCGGCTGTGCCGTGCAAATGGTGCACCGCATCGTTAACCCCGTTAAGGTTGCTGGTGACGGTCCCCTCGAACTGCGTGATCAATTGTTCAATCCGCTTGGCCCGTTCAATTTCGATTTGCTGGCGATGTTCATGATCCGCGCGGGCGGCTTCGTTGCGTTTCCGATTTGATCGGAAAACTTCAAGCGCACGGGCCAGTTCGCCAATTTCATCGCGGCGGTCTTGTGCATCGGGGATGTCAACTTCGACGGTGTTATCGCCCTGCGCCAGGCCGTTAATGGCGCGGGTAATATCGCGAAGCGGCCTTGCTGTGCTGCGGCTGATGGCGGCCCCGATCAAACCGACGATGGCGATAATAATCAGTGCCACGACAATATCGCTGATCGCGCGTTGCCAAAAAGCGGCGTCAAGATCATCGATATAGGTTCCCGAGCCAATAACCCATCCCCAGGGTTTGTACATGGTCCCGTATGATATTTTTTTCGCCGAGGATTTCTGGTCGGGTTTGGGCCAGACATAGGTAAGATACCCGCCATCGGTGGTGGCCGCGATTTTGACCAGATCGGCGAAAACCTTTACCCCGTTCACATCGGTAATGTTTGCGCCATCCTTGCCGTTCAGGGCAGGTTTGACCGGGTGCATAAGAATTTTGGCCGCACGATCAAGAACAAATACATAATTGTCGGTATCAAAACGCAGGGTTTGAACTGTGGCCAGGGCCTGTTTCCGGGCGTCTTCCACGCTCAGAGTGCCGTCTTGCGCCAGTTTGCCATAATGGTCGATGGTCGATTTTGTCAGTTCAACAACGCTTTTGACACTTTGCTTGCGTCCGTCAACCAGACTTCCCCGCAAAGTGAAAAGATCGTAAGCCGTCAAGGACAGTAGTGCAATCGCCACGACCCCCAATAAAAGTCGCAACTTTACCGATATTGTACAGTCGGATAGGTTCATGATTTATAACCCCGAGTATTCTTGTTGTTGCAGCATGCTGTACTGTGGAAAGAAGTATGACCGTTTTTTGTCATTCACTTTTAAGTTGATGCCTTGTTACTGACGTGCTTAACGGTTGCTATTTTTCTGTATTCTTTTTTCTTTCCAGCATTTTAGGTTCATCTTTTCAGAGAAGCATGAATTATTGTGGTGGTCAGTAAATAACAATGACCCGCAACAAAAAAATAACGTAACACGATGTTTTGTTAACCTTGGATTGGGGCGATTGCCCATGAGAAACACCTTTGGTGTGGGTGTTTTAGTATTTTTGAATATTTGAAAATTCTTTATTTTACTCGAAGTTGCATTCCGGGTGTTGTTTCGATGTTATAAAGCCATACTCAGGGTAGCGAGCAAAGCTGGTGGGCGGGATATGGGATTAAATCTGGCGGGAGCGTCGACGAAATTGGGGCAGATATGAATCTTAAAGCGCTGAGGCTGTTTCGGCTGACGGTTTTACACGGCACCCTTTCAGGTGCGGCACTGGCCGCAAATTTAAGCCAGTCTGCCGCCAGCCGAATGCTGGCCGGGCTGGAAAGCGAATTAAAACTGACCCTGTTTGAACGCACCAACCAGCGGCTGGTCTTAACCCGCGAAGGCGAGCGTTTTTTCCACGAAGCCGAACATATTTTAAACGGGGTCGAGGAAATTCCTGCCATTGCGCGTGAAATTCGCGAAAAGGCGGTGGATACCCTGCGCATTATCACTGTCGGGCCAATCGGGGCATCGTTGCTGCCGCCGGTGATTGATTTGTTAAATGCTGAACATGCCAATTTAAAATGCAAAATTGATATCGGCACGCGATCTGATGTGGAAAATCAGGTCGGGTCGCGGCGTTATAATCTGGGTCTGCTGTCATTGCCGATCAAGACATCGGTGGTTGAACTGGCGATTGAACCGGTTCTGGAGGCCCGAACCCAGGTGTTGCTGCCCGTGGATCATCCGTTGGCTGCCCTTGAATGCGTGCCGGTCGAGGCCTTGGTCGATCAACCTTTTGTATCCTTGCGATCCAACCAGATTTGGCGGCAAAGGCTGGACCACCTGTTTGAAGCGATTGGCAAGGTGCCGCGCATCAGCCTTGAAATCGGATCGAGTTTGCTGGTGCCCAAATTTGTTGAAAGCGGTTATGGCCTTGGCCTGATGGACGGGATCAGCAGTGTTTTTATTGATCCGTCCAAAACCACCTTGCGCCCGGTTGGGCCTGAATTTTGGTTGCCGTATGCCTGCGTTTTTCCGCCTGCCGGGCAAAACCCTGTCGCGATGCGGTTTGTGGCCCTGTTACGCCAGCAAATTGCGCGCCGTTGCGCCGATGATGCGGCATATGGGGCCAATGTGCGGCTGTTAATGCCAGATTAACCGGCCTATATGCCTGCCATCGGGCAAATGTCCGTCATTTTCACGCCGTTTTGGCGGCACCGTGCATAAAAACGGCCCGGTCCTGTTTCAGACCGGGCCGTTATGTTGTGCGCCAACAAAACCGGGAATACCAGGCGTGATCAGGACTGGCCGGGTTTCGCCTGCGCAATATGCTGGCCGATATGGGTAACGTGCGTGCGTGCGCTCGCCGCGGTATCGCGGGCAATGGCGGCGCTGCGCCCGGTGTAATGGCGTGGATCAAGGGCTGTATCGAGGGCGTCGCGGCTGGCATAGCAGGTGCGGACATTATCGTGTTTGTAAAGCGCCTCGGCAAAGGAAATGCCGGTGTCGCGGCTATCGACAATGGCGTGATGCACCAGATCATGGGCGGTTTGGCGGCCAATTGTATTGGCCAGGTGCATCATGATTTTTTCTGACACCAGCGGGGCAGGATCGCGCATCAGGTTTTCATACATGCGGTCCTGATTGATTTTCAGATGATCGAGCAATGTTTCAAGCTGGCTGGCCACCTTGTAAGACAGTGTGCCTGCTTCATCAATCAGCTCGTAGAGGCGGAAATTATAGGCCGCATCGCCTTCGTGGCTGGGGCGGCAGGCTTCCATTGTCGGCCCCACCAGATTGCGCAGTCTGGTGGCTGCAGTAAGCAGGCTAACCACATATTTGGGATTAAACTTGTGCGGCATGGTCGAACTGCCGACCACATTGGCCGCCTGAATCTCGCTGATTTCGTCTACTTCGTTTGACATCAGGGTATAAAGTTCGGTGCCCATGCGTTCGCAGGCAACTGCAAACATGCCCAGCATGGCAACATATTCGGCAAAGCCATCATTGGTGGCGCGCGAATGCACGGTGGAGGCGGTTAAACCCAAATGTTTCGCCATCGTATCGGCCAGTTTTTGGCCCATATCGCCATAGCTGTGCATGGCCCCGGCGGCCCCGCCAAAAATAAGCATGAAGGTGCGTGGTTCGGTGCCGATCAGCCGGTCGGCGCAGCGTTGAAATTCGTCAATCCAGCCCGCCATTTTATAGCCAAAAGTAATGGGCAGCGCCTGGCGGCGATTGGTGCGGGCCACGGTTAGCCAGTCGGCGGTCTGGTCGGCCATATCGGCCATTTTTGCCAGCGTATTTGCCATGCGGGCCAGCACAAAACGGTGTGATTTGCGCAATTGCAGGGTTTTACCGGCAATGATGATATTTTGGGTGGTGGCCCCCCAATGCACATATCCCCCGGCATCGCCCGCACATTTTGCCGCAAGGGCACGCACGGTCGACATAATCGGCGACATGCTTTCGGCGATGTCGTCTTTTAAGGCATCCACGTCAAATTGGGCCAGATCGGTATGTTTGATGATTTCGTCACAGGCCGATTGGGGGATCATGCCCAATTCGGCCTGGGCGATTGCCAATGCGCCCTCGACATCCAGCCAGCTTTGCCAGGTGGCGTTTGATGTAAACAAATCGTCGGTCGAGACAGGCAGTTTGCGCGTGTTCATTATCATCGTCTCACGTGTTGGGGCAGGGGGGCGCATTGGCAGTACGGTTTATTGTTGCAGGGGGTTAACCCACCACAAACAACAGGTTATAGGCAAACAGCATGACCAGCCCGCCAATGAGCGGTATGGCCGTTCGTTTGACAATATCGATGGGTGAACATTCGGCGACCTCGGCCACCGCAATGATGACACCCGATACCGGCGACAGCGACCGGGCGATACCGGCCGTAAACTGAAGCGGCAACAACAGGCTGACAGCACCGGTGGCTGTGCCAGCGGTGATGTTTGGGGCCAGGCTGGCAAACGAGAAGAACGCCGCATTGCCCGACCCGGTCATGATGGCGGTAATGGCGACCAGCGCACAGGCAACCAGCATCATGCCCAGAATACCAAAACCGGCATTTTGCGCGCTGGCGATCATGAAATCGATCGCGCCAATGGCCTTAAGACCAGCAGCAAAAAATTCGGCGCAAATGATCAGGGAAATGATGGTCGAGAACATGTTGCCCATGCCCCGGAAAAACACCATGAAACCCGTAAACACATCGGCCATTTTGTGACGATTGCGAAACATCTCGCAGAACAGGCCGATCAGCGCGCCTATAATCATGGCCGTGACCACACCCAGTTCAATCTGATGGATTAGCAATTTGCTGAAAATCAGGATCAGGGTTAAGGGCAGGATTGGCAGCAGGGCATAAAAACCTGGGGCGCTCGGGGCATCATCACCGGTGGGGTCCATGCCCGCCATGACCTCGCCGTGATGGGGCACGACAACTTCGTGATTATCGCGGCGGTCAAAATATTTCGCACTGAAATAGGTCAGGATGCAGATTACCGGAATAATGCAGGCGGCAACCGGAATTTGATATTGGGCAAAGAAAATGGCCACATCAATATTGGCGGTATGGGCCGCAAGGTTGGCGGTACCCGATGCCGGGCCAAGGTCGAGAACCGATGTGGTGCCGATCATGGCAGCAGCGGCCGCACGGCTAACACCCAGTTTCACCAGTGTCGGATACAGGGTGACCAGCAACAGCATGGCAAGGCCCGCGGCACTGGGAATAAAGATGTTCAGGATTTGCCCAACGGCATAACCCAAAGCCAGCACAACATAAGGCGCGCCAATACGGGCGAGCGGGCGGGTTGTGATGTTAACCATCGCCTGTGTTGCGCCAATATGGTCCATATATTTGGCAAAGCCGCCAGCGGCCATAATGATCAGGCCAAGGCCCGCCAGGCGATAGGACATGATGGCATGGATATGTTCAAAAATATCGAACCCGGCCCACCCGGTAGGGTCGTCTTTTTTGAAAACAATATCATGTGTCGGGTAAAAAATGGCGGTAACGGCAAACAGCGTTAAACCGGCCAGCAGCAAGACGGTGTGTGGCTGGTATTTTTTGACGATTAAGGTGGCAGCAACCACGCTGACCACAATCGCAATCATTAATTCTATCATTTTGTTTCCTCCCAGTCGTACGGTCGGGCACGATATGGGGGGTGGGTAAAGGCTGTATATTGCTTTGTCGCGATCACTTTATCGCATTTTTGCATCGGTCGCGTATTGGTAGCACAGCAAATGCAAAAAAGGGCTGCCGGTAAGGCAACCCTTTCGCAACGCAGCATTTTCTCGGTTTTCAGGGGGTTAATCCTCAAACGGGGTACCATCCATATTGCCGATCAGCACTTCGCGCTTGCCGACATGGTTGGCCGCTGACACCAGCCCGTTTTCTTCCATTTGTTCAATAATCCGTGCGGCCCGGTTATAGCCGATGGAAAGCTTGCGCTGAACAAAGCTGGTCGATGCCTTTTTTTCGCGCAGCACAATGCCCACGGCCTGATTGTAAAGGTCGTCATCGGCACTGTTGCCGCCGCCCGGCCCGGCATTGCCGCCCCCGCCTGCCATATAGGCCGCCACCGGGTCTTCTTCGGGTTCCTCGGTGACATCATCAAGATAAGATGGGTCGCCCTGGTCGCGCAGGTGTTTGACGATGCTTTCAACTTCTTCGTCCGACACAAACGGGCCATGAACACGCTGGACCCGGCCGCCCTGACTCATATAGAGCATGTCACCTTGCCCCAGCAGCTGTTCGGCCCCCATTTCACCCAGAATGGTGCGAGAATCGATTTTCGAGGTCACAGAATAGGAAATACGGGTTGGGAAGTTGGCCTTGATGGTACCGGTAATCACGTCAACCGACGGGCGCTGGGTTGCCATGATCAAATGGATACCTGCGGCACGGGCCATCTGTGCCAGACGCTGGATTGATGCTTCCACATCCTTGCCCGCCACCAGCATCAGATCGGCCATTTCATCGACAATCACGACAATAAAGGGCAGCGGTTCCATGGGGAGTTGCTGATCTTCAAAAATCGGCTTGCCGGTTTCGGGGTCAAAGCCGGTTTGTACCCGGCGGGTCAGTTCTTCGCCCTTGCCAGCAGCTTCCTTGATGCGTTTGTTATACCCGGCAATGTTACGCACGCCGACCTGGCTCATGGCGCGATACCGGTCTTCCATTTCGCGTACCGCCCATTTAAGCGACACCACGGCTTTGTGCGGGTCGGTCACCACCGGGGTCAACAAATGCGGAATGCCATCGTAAATCGACAGTTCCAGCATTTTCGGGTCGATCATGATGAACCGGCATTCTTCGGGCGTGTGCTTGTATAGCAGGCTCAGGATCATGGCATTCACGCCCACCGATTTACCCGAACCGGTGGTCCCGGCGATCAGCAAATGCGGCATTTTCGACAAATCGGCAATCACCGGGGATCCGCCAATATCCTTGCCCAGGCTCAGGTTCAGTTTGCCGGTGTTTTTTTCAAAATCGTTGGATGCCAGAATTTCGTGCAAATGCACGGTTTCGCGTGTCGAATTTGGCAGCTCGATCCCGATCACATTGCGGCCCGGCACCACGGCAACACGGGCGGCAATCGCACTCATGGAGCGGGCAATATCGTCGGCAAGGCCGATGACGCGCGATGATTTAACCCCGGCAGCCGGTTCGAGTTCATACAAAGTCACCACCGGGCCAGGGCGAACCTGAACGATTTCGCCCTTAACCCCGAAATCCTGCAACACGGTTTCCAGCAAGCGGGCGTTTTGCGCCAGTGCGCCTTGGTCGATCTGGGCGTAATCCTCGTCGGTCGGTTCATGAAGCAAACCAAGCGGCGGAAAGCTGTATTCGCCGGGGCCAAGGTCAAACGATGACTGACGCTGTGCCGATGCCTTGGTGCTGGGTTGAACCTTGGCCGCGGGCGGGGCGACAATATGAACCGGGGGTTCATTGTCGATATCATCATAATTATCGGCATCATCGCTGGCCGACAGGGTGTTGCGTTCAACGGCTGCCGCCACCCGTTTTTCCGAGCGTTCCATCGACGGTTCCTGGCGCGGGCGGGCATTGCGGTCGCCCTTGCGTTCGCCCGGTGCAACTTCGGCCACTTCGTCGGCACTATTACCGGGAATGGCGCGGCCTACACCGTAAATAACTGTGCCGCCAATGCGCGACAGCACATGGCCAACAGCGCGCCATTCGGATAATTGATAGGCCATGCAAAACAGGGTCAGGCCCATGCCGATAATCATGCTGAACAGGCCGATAATCACCGGCCCGGCAGGAATACCGGCCAGAGTTAACAACATGCCCAGACGACCTAACAGCAAATCACCGGCAAAGCCGCCATAGCCCACGGTTAGCGGCCATGTCATGCCGCGCGGCACGGCCGATGCCGCCATGGCCATTAACAACAAGGCCAGCGGCAATAATAAAAACCGCAGCCACATCCAGCTAAACGGGCGCATTGCAATCAGGCGCAGGCCCCAGCCGACAATCAGCGCGGTTAACAGGGCCGCGCCCAAGCCCAGCGTGCGTAACATCATATCGGCGACATAGGCGCCAAAAATGCCCAGCGGGTTATAGATATAGGCGTGGTCGCTGGCATGGTTAAACGACGGATCACCGGGGTGAAACCCGATCAGCATGATAAACAGGGCAATCCCCGCTGCCGTCAGCGCCAGCCCACACAGCTGGATGCCCCCGCGTTTCAGGAAGCTGACCAGCGCACTGGGCAAAAAGGCCGTGCCGCGTTCTAGAAGGTTTGTCTGACTGCTGCTCATGCCGATTTCCGTTGTTAGTCCTGTTACGTACTGTCTGAAACGAGACCGGGTTAGCGTGATAGGGCGGCGTTGATCCGGCTTAGCCCGTCGCGGGTTGTGGCAAGATCATGCACCAAAGCAATGCGAATAAAACGCGCACCGGGATTGTCGCCCTTTGGGCCGTTGATCGAAAGATAACGTCCCGGAATGACTTTAACCCCTTCTTGCGCCCAGATTTTTTTGGTGGCGGCTTCGTCGTCACCAACATCAAGCCACAAAAAGAACCCGCCAGCAGGGCGATGAAAGCCAAAGCGATTGCCGAAAATTTCGGCCGCGATATCAATTTTGGCGCGATACAGGTCGCGGTTGGCCTCGGCATGGGCATCATCATTCCAAAGGGCGGTTGATGCCGCCATGATCGGCATGGGAATGGTGGCCGAACAATAACTGCGCAGGCGGTTGAACTGCTTAATAATTTTGGCATCGCCCGCGACAAAGCCGGAGCGTAACCCCGGCGCGCTGGAGCGTTTGGACAGGCTGTGAAATACCAGCACATTGTCCATATTGCTATTTTGGGCAGCACAAATTTCAAGTGCGCCGGTTGGGGCATCGCGGTCGTAAATGTCGGCGTAACATTCGTCCATCGCCAAAACAAAATTGTGTTTGCGCGCCAGGCCGATGATGCGTTCAAGATACCCGCGCGAGGCAACGGCCCCTTGCGGGTTGGCGGGCGAACACAAGAAAAACAGGCGGCACGCCGCCAACGTTTCGTCATCGATTTGATCAAGGTCGGGCAAAAAGCCGGTTTCCGGCGTGGCGGCTAGCGGTACCATTTCGGCATCATTAAGCACGGCGGCCCCGCAATAGACCTGATAAAACGGGTTGGGCAACAGGACCTTGGGTTTGGGGCCGGGCTGGTCTTGCGGAATAACGCAGGTGGCGATCAGATACAGGGCTTCGCGCGTACCGGCCACCGGAATGATGTGGTCGTCGCGGTGGATCATATCTTCGGGCAGGTCATAGCGGCGATCCAGCCAGCCCTTGATGGCGGCGCGCAGTTCCGGTGTGCCTTGTCCGGGCGGGTATTTGTGCCACAAATGGGCATTGGCAATCATGGCTTCGGTGATCATGGCTGGCGGTTCGTGCTGGGGTTCGCCAATCGACATCACCAGCGGGTCTTTGCCCGGCGTAATTCCGTCCAGCAGGGCGGCAAGCCGTGGGAAAGGATAATCGGGCAGGGTGTCCAGGCGCTGGTTGAACATGGTGTGTGACGTTCCGTTTATAAAAGACCCCAATGGGCAAACCGGTGGATCAGCTTGCCTGTGTATGCTTGATCAGCCCGGATAGCCCAATTTGTAGCATCCTTTGCAAACAGGCCGTCCCGCGATCAGAGCGCACACATAGTTTACCCCTAATGGAAAAGTACAAAGAAAGATTTAAAGGGCAGGGTCTGCAAACGTAAAAAGCCCGGAAACGTGCGGTTTCCGGGCTTTTGGAAATGTCACAGCTTTGGTCTAGCTTGCCTTTACGTCATCCTCGGGATAGGCGGTGATTTTATGGATCGACAGATCCGCCCCGTAATATTCCGCTTCGGAATCAAGGCGGATGCCGATTGTGTTTTTCAAAACGCCGTAAACCACGAATCCGGCAATTGCCGCATAGGCCGCCCCGCCGACCGATCCGACAAGCTGTGCGCCAAACGAAACACCGCCAACACCGCCCAGTGCCGACAGGCCAAAAACGCCACAGGCAATGCCACCCATAAGCCCGCACATGCCATGCAGGGGCCAAACGCCTAAAACATCATCAATTTTCCATTTTACCTGGCACTTTTCAAACGCCCAGACAAACAGAAAACCCGCCAGCCCGCCGGTGATGAGCGCGCCGATCGGATGCATGACATCGGATCCGGCGCACACCGCAACCAGCCCGGCCAGCGCCCCGTTATGAACAAAACCGGGGTCGTTACGCCCGGCGATCAGGGCGGTCAAAATACCGCCAACCATCGCCATCAGGGAATTAACCGCGACCAGCCCGGTAATGCCGCTAACCGATTGTGCGGACATGACGTTAAAGCCAAACCAGCCAACGCATAACACCCACGACCCTAACGCCAGAAACGGAATGTTGGACGGCGGAATACCCACCAGCCCGCCGGTTTTGGTATAGCGCCCTTTGCGCACACCTAAATGAACGACCGCACCCAGCGCGATCCAGCCGCCAACGGCATGAACGACAATTGACCCGGCAAAATCGTGGAAGGGTGCGCCGAAAATGTGGGTAATGGCATCCTGAATGCCAAAATTTCCATTCCAGACAATGCCTTCAAACAACGGGTAAAACACACCGACCAGAACGGCGGTGGCGATCAGCTGTGGCCAAAATTTGGCCCGTTCGGCAATGCCGCCCGAAATAATGGCGGGGATGGCGGCAGCAAAGGTTAGCAAAAAGAAGAATTTAACCAGGTCAAAGCCACTGCTGGCAAAGGCATGTTGGCCATTTACCAGTTCGGCCCCGCGTAACACATTGGCATTGCTGAAAAAAGTTACACCATAGGCCACGGCATAACCGATGAAAAAATAGGCAATGGTCGATACAGCGAAATCGACGAGAATTTTGACCAGCGCATTAACCTGGTTTTTTTTTCGAACGGTTCCGACTTCCAGAAAGGCAAACCCGGCGTGCATGGCAAGGACCATAATGGCCCCCATCAGCACAAAAAATACGTCCGAGGCAGTTTGAAAAGCCTCCATGAGACGACCTCTGTTTTTGTTTATAACGTTTCCTCTTGGTGGGCGGCCCAGATCAATATCTGTGCCAACACCAGGGCGAAGGGGAAAAGAACGTTCAAAAACAGATGCTTGTGGTGAGGGTGTGCAAAGGTTCCAGCCCGGGGTCAAATTGTGCCTGGCGATGTGAATGCCTGGCAAGTGACCAGAACGCTGCTTAAAAAGGCAGCACAAAAAGAAAGACCCGCCACAAGGGCGGGTCAATCGGTCTGACAGGGAAATGCGTTGGCATCCGTCAGGAAGTTGTTGTGCAGGACACCTTAGAAGCGCTGCGAACCTTTACCAAATTCCGGATAGGCTTCGAGGCCCAGTTCGGCAGCATCGGTACCCAATGCTTCGTCTTCTTCCGACAGGCGGAGGCCGACGGTGTATTTAATGATCAACCAGACGATGGCCGAGGTAACCAGGGTGAAAGCGCCGATGGAGACAACGCCGGTCAACTGGGCACCGAAGGTAACGTCGGCATTGGTGATCGGAACAGCCAGGGTGCCCCAGATGCCGCAAACAAGGTGAACAGACACAGCACCGACCACGTCGTCGATTTTGCATTTGTCAACCAGCGGAACTGCGATGACAACCAGGATGCCGCCGATGGCGCCGATGATGATTGCTGCACCAATGGTCGGGGTATCCGGACCGGCAGTAATCGACACCAGGCCAGCCAAAGCACCGTTAAGGGCCATGGTCAGGTCGACTTTTTTATACAGGATCTGCGTCAGGATCATTGCGGCGATTACGCCACCAGCAGCTGCCATCGAGGTGTTGGCATAGATGTTGGCAATGGCAATAACGTCGCTGGCCGTGCTCATGGCAAGCTGCGAGCCGCCATTAAAGCCAAACCAGCCAAGCCACAGGATCATGGTACCAATGGTGGCAAGGGTCAGGTTGGAGCCCGGCATCGGGTGAACCGAACCGTCTGCACCGAACTTGCCTTTACGGGCACCAAGGATGATGGCACCGGTCAAAGCTGCCCAGCCGCCAACAGAGTGAACCAGGGTGGAACCGGCGAAGTCATAGAAGCCCAATTCGGACAACCAGCCGCCGCCCCACTGCCAGGAACCCGTGATCGGATAGATAACCGAGGTCAGAACCACGGTGAAGATCATGAAGGGCCACAGTTTGATGCGCTCGGCAACGGTGCCAGACACAACAGAAGCCGCGGTTGCAACGAACACCATCTGGAAGAACCAGTCAGAGGTGGACGCATAACCGGCAGAGTAATCACCAGCAAGGGCTGCGGCGTCATCTGCGCCCCAGATGCCAAAGCTGCCGATCCAGCCGCCATCAACGCCGGCATACATAAGATTGTAGCCGATGAGGTAATACATGATGCCAGCCGCCGCAAACAGGGCGACGTTTTTAAGCAGGATGGTGGCAACGTTTTTGGAACGGACCAGGCCTGCTTCAAGCATGGCAAAACCGGCAGCCATCCACATCACGAGCGCGCCGTGGATCAGGAAGCTGAAGGTGTTGAAAATGTAACCGGTTTCTGCCGAAACCCCGGAAGCGGCGGCTGCATCCTGTGCAGAAGCCGGTTCGATCATCGCCAGAGTGGCTGCCCCAATTAGCCCGGCAAGGCCGGTAGTCTTCATCGAGATTTTCATAATGTCTCCCCTTGTCTCCGGGCTTACAGGGCGTCGTCGCCGGTTTCGCCGGTGCGGATACGAACCGCATGGCTTACGTCGAGAACGAAAATCTTACCGTCCCCGATTTTACCGGTCTGAGCCGTTTTCGTGATGGCTTCGACAACCTGATCGACCAGATTATCCGTGATCGCGACTTCCAGCTTTACCTTCGGCAGAAAGCTGACCATGTATTCGGCGCCACGATAAATTTCGGTCTGACCCTTTTGACGGCCAAAACCTTTGACTTCGGTGACCGTCAGCCCCTGAACGCCAAGCGCACTTAACGCTTCGCGGACTTCATCGAGTTTGAACGGTTTGATAACAGCAGTAACCAATTTCATAATATGCGACCTCCCGGCACATCCGTTGACCACCAGTGTGGCAATCACGATTTCGCAGTCACAGCATCTAAACCAAGAATCGTGCCAGATTCAAAATTCATCAATCAAGTTATTGATTTTATTTATTTTATAATGAATTCGACCGGGTGTGAACGGTGGCAGCCCCTCAATGCAGGCGCGTATATTTTGTGCAGCAAAACACCAGTGTGATTAAAACTGCATCAAATATGGGCAGCAACGCGAATGTGGCTTTTTTTAACGATCACACGATCTTAAGGCGATATCATCCCGTAAGCAGAGAAAGCGATAAGGCTGGCGAAAGCTGTTTTGACGGCCTATGTTGCCATTGATTTTGGCCATATTGGCCGTATGTAGGCCTGCAAAGGCAGGCGGAGGAGCATGGTTTGCGCATAAAATGCGTAAATGGTGCGTAAATAATGATGTGTCCCGGGCATGCGGGCAGATGTGGCGTAATAACCGGGCAATGACGGGCAAGGCAGGGTCAATAAAGATGACGACGAACGACGTTCTTCATTTTGATGTGATTATTCTGGGCGGTGGCCTAGCAGGGGCCAGCATGGCAATGGCCCTGGCCCATGGCGGTTTGCGCAGTGTGGTGATTGACCGCGAAAACCCGCAAACATTGCTGGGTGCCAATCATGATGGCCGCACATGCGCCATTGCGGCGGCCTCGCGCGCGGTTCTTGATGTTACCGGTGTCTGGCAATATATGCAGGCCGATGCCCAGCCCATTTCCGATATTCGCATTGCCGATGGCAAAAGCCCGCTTTACCTGCATTATGACCATCGCGATGTGGGCAGTGAGGCACTGGGTTATATTGTTGAAAACCGGGTGACGCGCCAGGCCCTGTATCGGGCGATGAACGAAAATGACCTCGTTACATTAATAGCCCCGGCATCGGTTGCTGAAATTACCCGTGACAGTGCGAATATGGTTCTAACGCTTGAGGACGGCACAATTGTCAGTGCGCCTTTGGCGATTGGGGCCGAAGGCCGCAATTCGTTGTTGCGAAAATGGGCGGGGATTAAAACCTATCAGTGGCAATATGATCAAAGTGCGATTGTGTGTACGGTAAAGCATGATCGGCCGCATAATGGTGTTGCGGTGGAGCATTTCTTGCCCGCCGGGCCGTTTGCCATTTTGCCAATGACCGAAAACCGTTCCTCAATTGTCTGGACCGAAAGCACGGCCCTTGCCAATTATCTGGTCGGGCAAAGCGAAGAAGTGTTTCTTGATGAATTGCATCAGCGCTTTGACGGTTATCTGGGCGACCTTGAAGTGATCGGGCCGCGGTTTTGTTATCCGTTGGGCCTGCAGCACGCTTATAACTATTGCGACGCGCGGCTGGCGCTGATTGGTGATGCGGCGCATGGCATGCATCCCATTGCCGGGCAGGGCCTTAATATGGGCATTCGCGATGTGGCCGCACTCGCCGAAATTTTGATCAATGCCCGTCGACTGGGCCGGGATATCGGCACGCAAGATGTGCTGGCTGAATATGAACAATGGCGTCGTTTTGATAATACCGTGATGTTGGCGGTCACCGATGTGACCAACCGGTTGTTTTCCAACGATATCGCGCCGGTCCGCCTAGCCCGCGATGCCGGACTGGCGGTGGTGCAAAAAATACCACCATTAAAACGTACCTTTATGTCCCATGCTATGGGGTATGCCGGGACGTTGCCATTGTTGATGCAGGGAAAACCTGTTTAATCCTCTCCTTCTCGCTGAGGCGTCTTTGCGCGCAAACATGGCGGATAAACGGCGCCTCCTGCCCCTCCTTGGTTTGTCGGTAGAGGGCACCTGATAAACTTGAGAGGGCACCTGATAAACTGGCGTGCGGAAGGCGGGCTTGTGCTTTCTGCCCGTCATTTGTCGTCGCGGGGCTGTTATCGGTTAATGGCGCGGGAGTGAGCTGTGTTGTTTAAAAATGTCAGCTGGTGACTGTCAGTCAGTGCGAGTCGGCCCATTTCATTGTGAAAATGAACCGGTTTTCGGATCATTAATAAAATTTCCGGATGTTTTGGGTGTTCATAGTTCCCGTATCGGGACGTAAGGCGCCGTTAAAGGCCAATTACAGTGTTGCAGATCAAAACCGTTCTAAAAGACACATGATTTCATGTTGTTTTCTTGATTTGGGTCAAGCTAATCGTCTGTCATATGAAGGATTCTCCGCCTCGATCAATTCTTTGACGAAGGGGAGTCCGTATTATGCGACTGATCAATACTCTTAAAGCTGCCGGTGCAGCTGCTATTCTTGTTGCGGCTGCTGCTGCTTCGATCACCCCGGCTTCTGCCGATGATATGGGCTTCAAGGGGAAGTCAGCAGGCGATATCCTGATCCGTGGTCGTATTGTCGGTGTCGTTCCTGACGAAGACATCAAAAGTAACACCCTTGCGGGTGAAGGCAATGTCGATAACGACGTTATTCCGGAACTCGATTTTTCTTATTTCATCACAGATAACATTGCGTTGGAATTGATTGCCGGTACGTCCAAGCACAGCGTTGACTGGGATGTGAACTCGTCGACCAATGTCGATCTGGGTTCTGTCCGTTTGCTGCCGCCGACCTTGACCGCTCAGTATCACTTCCTGTCCAAACAGCGTTTCAGCCCGTATCTTGGCGCTGGTGTTAACTACACGATTTTCTATGATGCCAAATCAGGTGCCGCAGAATCCATTAAGTATGACAATGGTTTCGGTCTGGCCTTCCAGGCGGGTTTTGACTACGCCATTTCCGGCCCGTGGTCGCTGAACGTTGATGTGAAGAAAATCTTCCTCAACACCGATGTAACCACCAATGTTGGCGGCACCACCTACAAAGCTGATGCGGATCTTGATCCGTGGCTGTTCGGTGTTGGTATTGGCTACCGCTTCTAATTTGTTCTTTCGGGGACAAAGAGCAAACGGGTCGTTGCAGATTGCTGCAACGGCCTTTTTTGCGTGCAGAACCCATAGCTGACCCGGGGTTTTGTTAAAGTGCCGGGACAGAATGGGTATGTGCTGCGTGCAGAGCGGGTTGCCGGTAACGGGGTGCTGGCACAACATCACGGCTTTAAGCGGCGATCCGGGCCATCTGCAACTTGCCCTGTCTGGTACAAGGCGATGGGATAACAGGGGCCGACAGGCCCGTTCTTTGCGCGTCGGGCGGGTAAGGATGTTCAGACGGGGATGGTCGGGGCGAGGGATGGCGACGCCAAAGGTGGCGTGCCCTTATTTATGAGCGGGTCGCGCAGCAGCGGGCTCGCGTGACAGGCCGCGATCCTTCAAGGCCTGTTCGTATTGCTGCCACAGCTTTGTCTGGGTATTGTGCAGCTCGCGCAGATAATGCCAGCTATAAATGCCGCTATCATGCAAATCATCAAATGTGATTTTTACGGCGTAATGGCCCACGGGCTCGATATTTATAATGCCGACATGTTTGCGACCAGAAATTATCCGCTTTTCTGACGGATGGTGCCCTTGAACTTCGGCAGAGGGGCTTTCAACCCGTAATAATTCCGCGCTCAGACGTGTCTGAAGGTCGTCATCCCAGATAACTTCCAGAACACGATCTTGCTTCAGATAGTTTATTTCAATCGGAATATGGCTGGGAGTGAAGGCATTATCAGACATGTGAAAGGGGAGCCTTTTCAGTCTTCGATGACGCGGGCTTCATCAGGCAGCATAATCGGAATGCCATCGCGGATCGGATAGGCGAGGCCAGCTTTGCGGCTGATCAGTTCGCGGTTTTCGCGATCATATTCCAGGGTGTCCTTGGTCACAGGGCACACAAGAATTTCAAGAAGTTTGGGGTCAACCGGGCTGTGGCTGGCGGTCGTCATGATGTGTTTGCCTTGTCTGTGCTTGATGCTTAATGTGGTGCGTTTATTGTCCGCATGGTCCGTAAAGTACGGGCTGTGCGCCGGTCATGTGGCTAGTTGCTGGCAACCCTGTTATTTTGGGGATGACAGGCCATTTCCAGCAATGTTGTCAACATGTCACCGCGATCATACAGACTTGTGCATTCCAGCAAAGCCTGTTTTTCCAGCGGGTCCAGCTGGCACCCCATGGCAATGGCCGAGACCAGCATTTCATCGTCGGTATCGCTGATTGTATCCCAGCATGACTGCAAGGAATGATGGGCGAAATAGGCATCAAGGGCCTGATGTAACCGTGGGCGATCAAGCAGTTGTTCAGCAGCCTGCATGCTGTAATCCAGATCGCCGCGCCAGCGGGTGTAATCGCAATTGACCATGCGGTATCCGCCTTCGGCCAAGGGGCGTTCGTTGGCAATGTCAAACCGGCATACCCCGGTCAGCGTAATCAGAAACCGGCCATCATCTGTTTCATTAAACGCAGAAATGCGACCGATACAGCCGGTGCCAAACAGGTCGTTCGGCCGGTTTTTGTTCTGATTTTGCAATGGTCTGGCTGGCCGGGATGGGGGCATGGCGGAATGGCGCGGTTGCACCATTCCAATCATGCGGTCGCGGCCCAGAGCATCCATGATCATGTTCAGATAACGCGGTTCGAAGATGTTTAACGGCAAATGCCCGCGCGGCAGCAACAGCGCGCCGCTGAGCGGAAATACCGGAAGCGTTGCCGGAAGTTCAGAAAAATCAGGATCAAATGGGCCGCAAATATTCATACAAACAATACCGTTGAAAGGGCGCGTCGACCGGCAACACTCGCCGGGTCCATCGGGCCCCATGCCTCGAAAAACTTGATCAACTGGGTCCGTGCGCCATCGTCGTTCCATTCGCGATCGGTGCGAATGATATCAATCATGGTCTGCACGGCTTCTTCGCGTTTGTTGGCCGCAAACAGGGCGATGCCCAGATCAAATTTGGTCTGGATATTGGTCGGGTTGGCTTCGGCATTGGCGCGCGCAACATCGAGATCGGCGTTGTGAAGGCCTGCTTCGGCCAGTTCAAGCGCACTAATGGCCGCGGCAACCGGTGTTTTCAAACGGGTACGATCCCCCATGTCGTCAACAAAGCCGCGCGCATTTTCAATTTCGCCCATTGCCACCATGCAGCGCAAAACACCGCCCAGGGCTGTGTCATTGTCGGGTTCGCGTTCCAGCACATTGCCATACAGGCCATGGGCAGTTATCGGGTCACCTTCGGCCAGCGCGGCATGTGCCTTTTCAAGCAGCATTTCAATCGGGCTTTCAATCGGCCCGCCTGCAATGCGTTCAAAAAAGGCGCGGACTTCGCTTTCGGGCTGCGCACCCTGAAAACCGTCTATCGGGCGACCATCCTTGAAGGCATATACGGTTGGTACTGACTGAATGCGCAATTGCGCGGCCAGTTCCTGGTTCTGGTCAATATCGATTTTAACCAGCTTGACGCGGCCACCGGCTTCACGGGTGACTTTTTCGATGATCGGGGTCAGGGTTTTGCACGGACCGCACCATGGCGCCCAGAAATCAACAACCACCGGGCCTTCCATCGAGGGTTCGATCACATCCTGTACGAAAGTTTCGATGCCGGAATCCTTGATCAGGCCGGAATCGGCCCCGGAACCAGCCGGTGCGGTGGGGGCATTTGGATCAAGAATAATAGACATGGCTGGATTACTCGCTGTTAGTCGTCTTTGTAAATGATGCCCCTTATTCGGAAGGACAAGGGGGGTGATTTAGATTACAATCTTGCAATGTATTAAGCCGGAGCGTGCAACCCCTGAAATCTGGGGTGTTTGGGCGCGAAAGCAACTGTTTTCAGTCGTTTTTTGCCAGATCGCCGTCGAAATCGAGCATGACAGGTGTATATCCCAGCGATGTGACAAATTTCAAAAGATCATTCGGCGAAATTGACGTTGTCCTGTCGTTGCGCAGCGGATGAAAATTTAAAACGGTATCGCCGCTTTGGAAAAAGGCACTGTCAAAAGCGACATGCACCACCCGGTCATGGTCGTTGATCAGGGCAAAAGGGGTGACCGAGCCGGGAATGACACCCAGCGTTTGGTGCAACAGATCGGGTTTGCCAAACGACAGTCGCTGGCAACCGAGGTGTTTGTGCAAATGGTTTAGCTGTATCGGGCGATCTTCCTGGGCCACGACAAGCCACAGCGCCCCTTTTTTATCCTTGAGGAAAAGGTTTTTGCTGTGCATGCCCGGTAAATCGCCGCGCAGGGCCTGTGATTCTTCGACAGTGAAAAGCGGGACATGCTCCAGCGTGCTGATATCGATTCCCAGTTTTTCAAAATAACCAAATAACTTGGTGGAGGGATCGTCCATGTTATTTCCGTTATGGTTGGGGTGATGGAAAATATTGATCGCGATAATAACACAAAAACTGCGCCAGTCAGATGAACTGACGCAAAAAACCAATAAAAACCGTTGGAAATCCGCCATTTTTCACGATGTGACATTTTCATCAAAAAAGGTGTTGCAATCACTCGTTCTTGGGCTATTATCCGCGCCGCTCCCCAAGGGGAACACAACAGACTGATGAATGCGGGCGTAGCTCAGTGGTAGAGCACAACCTTGCCAAGGTTGGGGTCGAGAGTTCGAATCTCTTCGCCCGCTCCATCAGGTCTTTTGGGAAATACCGCTTTCATTATGATGCGGGCGTAGCTCAGTGGTAGAGCACAACCTTGCCAAGGTTGGGGTCGAGAGTTCGAATCTCTTCGCCCGCTCCATAATGAAAGCAGTCAAAGGCCGTCCTTCGGGGCGGCCTTTTATTTTGCCCAAATGGCCGGGCGGATGTTTTTAAAAACAACAACAAATACCATCGGGCCAACATATCCCGGGGCGCAAGGTGGAACGAAAGTTCCTTTCATCAACCTGAAGATCCTTATTTAAACAGTGACTTGACGGAACAGAGCTGATCAGGGGAAACTGCCCGCGTTCTTCTGCCCGTGAGGGGCGGCTGTTAAATTCATAAAAATGAATAAATACGATCTGGCCATATATTTATGGTCAGATTTTTATGCTAGTTTCCGGCGCACGAACAACGATTGGATCTTGGTTAAGCCAAAGGGCAGTCCGCCCGGTGATTAAGGATTTTTCCCATTTCGAGCCGCCATTTTTTTATCATGCGGACTCTTCCGGCGATGCTTCTGGTGATGCTGATCGGGAGTGCCGGTTTTTTTCTGGTTTACTGGGCGACAAGTGAAACAGACCGGGTGGCAACAGCGCGCCAGCTTTATCTGATGGAGCAATCGCAGGCCGAAAGCCTGTTTGTGATTGCTCATCAGCAAGAAGGGGGCACTGTCTGGGATAATTCGCTGCAGGCGGCCATGCGATGGGACACCAAATGGCTCAATGATAATCTTGGTGCCTGGATGCACGAATATTATGGCTTTAACGCCCTTTATGTTCTCGATCCCCGCGATGTGCCGGTGCTGGCCTATCGTGAAAAAACAGGGTTGCAGGCCCATATTGACCCGGCATTTGGCGAAATCCTTTATCCGGTTGTTAACAAGCTGCGTGCCCGGTTGCGGGCGGGCGAGGGCTCTCGCGATCCGCGCTTGAAGACACCTGGCGAAACAATTCGAACAATGGTGGATGGCCATCCGGCCATTGTCAGCGTCAAGCCGATCGTCAGTCATAGCGGCGAAATCACCCAAGTACCCGGAAACGAGTTTTTGCATGTTGTTGTTCATTATCTGGATGGCACCAGTTATCTTGCGGAACTGGAACGGAATTACCTGTTTGATAATTTGCGTTATTCCAGCACTAAAAATAATGTCGGCACAGAACGCGCCTATCCGCTGAAATCGACCGGTCATACCATCGTCGGGTATTTTATCTGGCAGCCCTATTGTCCCGGTGCGACGGTAATGGGGTATATTTCGCCGATGCTGGTGGTGCTGGTTGCGGCCCTGATTGTGATGGTGTGTGCATTTATGACCCTGGCGTATCGCCGTCGCGCCAGCCAGGACGCCACAGAAGCCAAAATGCACCATATGGCAATGCATGATGCCCTGACCGGGTTGCCCAACCGCTCGAATTTTAACTTGCGGGTCGATCATGAACTGGCAAATCTGGGTCCGTCGCAGGCCGGGTTGGCATTGCTGTTTCTGGATCTGAACGGGTTTAAACAGATCAATGATTCGTTTGGTCATCCGCTGGGCGATAAGCTGATTTGCGAATTTTGTAACCGTTTGACGTCTCTGTCGCGAGATTGCGATGCGGTTGCCCGGGTGGGCGGTGACGAGTTTACCCTGATGCTGACCGGGATGCGCCAGCGCGACGATGTCGAACGTTTTTGCCGCAGACTTATTGAACTGGTCCGGGTGCCGTTCAATATTGATGGCCAACAGATTTTTGTCGGCCTAAGTGTGGGCTATGCCTTTGCCCCGGAACACGGGCGGGACCGTAACGAACTGATCCGCAAGGCCGATGTGGCACTTTATCATGCCAAGGCCAATGGCAGAAATGACTTTGCCGGTTTCGAGGACGAAATGGATGCCTTGTTGCGCAACCGGCATCGTCTGGAAACCGACCTGCGCGAGGCCTTGGGTGCCAACGACCAGATAGAGGTTTATTATCAACCGATTTATTGCGCACGCACGGAAACGCTGAACGGGTTTGAGGCGCTTTTGCGCTGGCATCACCCGGCCCGCGGGCCAATTTCGCCGGAATTTTTCATCCCGATTGCCGAGGAAGCCGGTATTATTGGCGATCTTGGTCAATTTGTTTTGCGCCAGGCGTGCGAGGCCGCCATGCGCTGGCCCGACCAGACCATGGCCGTTAATGTCTCGATCCTGGAATTGCAGGATATGGATTATGTGCAAAAGCTTGCCGCAGTTTTGGCCGCAACCGGGCTGGCACCGGAACGGCTTGAACTCGAAGTAACCGAGACCGCTATGCTGACGGCGGGAACGTGCGAGGAAAACTTAAAAGCAATTCGCATGATGGGAATTCGAGTTGCGCTGGATGATTTTGGTACGGGCTTTTCGTCTTTGGGCCGCTTGACCCGGATTGATGTGGACCGGATCAAGATTGATAAAACCTTTGTTCATGGTTTTGACCAGTCGAGTAACGACAAGGCAATGGTGCGTGCGATTGTCGAACTTGCCCATGCCACCAGACTGGCGATTACGGCAGAAGGGGTTGAGAACCGGGCGCAGATGGAATTTCTGCGCGAAATTGGCTGTGACCTGCTGCAGGGTTTTTATTATGCCAAGCCGGCCCCCGCGGCTGAAATAGATGCGTTGTTGGCAAAGTAAGGCAATGCCGCCGGGAAAACCTGCCCGTGCGGCACCTTGGCCTTACTTTGGCTTCACAATGTGGAAAAGGGGCGCCCGAACCAGTATAAAAGGCACGCAAGGCCGTCCGGTATTTCGCTACGATAAAAAACTTCACCACCGGAATTTCATGTTTTTATAAAATATTTGTACTACTTGAAAGATCGCGCCATTGATCCAGGTCGTTCTGGTAGGTGGTGATTTTGGTTGCCATGATGTCTACGGCATCCGGGCCAACGGGGAAATGCAGCGGTGGTTCATCGTCATTGGCAAGCCGGATCAGGGTTTGTGCCAGCTTTCGCGGATCACCAGGTTGCTGATGATTGTATGAGCCATAGGTGTTTTTAAGGTTTTGCGCGGTATCGCGATAATCTTCGATATGGCTGTCGGCATAGCGCACGGACGTGCTGTCGAGGAAATCGGTTCGGAAAAATCCGGGTTCGACGATGGTGACGTGAATGCCAAATTGCGCCACTTCCTTGGCCAGGGATTCGGAAAACCCGGCAAGGGCATGTTTGCTTGCACAATAAAGCGAGCCACCGGGCCCGCCGCGTAACCCGGCGATGGAAGACATGTTAAAAATCATGCCTGCGCGCTGGCGACGCATGGTTGGCAGCACGGCGCGGGTGACATTCATTGCCCCGAAAACATTGGTGTCAAACTGGGCACGGATATCGTCATTCGTGGCTTCCTCAAACAACCCGAAATGACCATATCCGGCATTATTGACCAAAACGTCGATCCGGTTGAATTTTGATGATGCCGCATAGACCGCACTTTGGGCGTGGCCTTCGTCGGTAACATCCAGTGTCAGGGCAAGAAAACGGTCGCCGGCCGTGGAAAATTGCTGCGAAAGTTTTTCCCGGTTGCGCGCCGTGCCAATAACGCGGTCGCCCGCTTCAAGGGCGGTACGGGCAATTTCGGCCCCAAGTCCTCGGCTGGCGCCGGTGATAAACCATGTTTTGGGCATATGGACCTCCGTTTGGTGGCATTTGGCGATGGGCGCAATGTAACCAACAGTGCCCCTGATGCGGTAGACCGATCCACGCGGGGTATTGCACAATACTGCATAAATTGGATGTGGGAAGGGTGTTGGCATTAAAGCCGGGCAACGATCACGACATGGCGAGACGATGGTGTGTTGTGGTGCATTTTCAAACACTAAACGCCGACCGGTAGAATTTTACCGGTCAGCGTTAAATTGGAACCGTTTGTGGGCCGAAGGTGGGGCCGGGCAGGCATATCGCGCCCGGTTTATCCCATGATGTGATAACCGCCATCGATATGAATGACATCGCCGGTAATGGCGCGCGAACGGTCACTGGCCAAAAACGAGGCCAGATCGCCAATTTCATCAATGGTGACCAGGCGATGTTCGGGCGAACGGGTGCGGGCCTGTGCCATCAGGTTATCAAATTCGGCAATGCCCGATGCCGCACGGGTTAATAGCGGACCCGGCGAAATGGCATGGACGCGAATGTTTTGCGGCCCCAGTTCCGCTGCCATATAACGGGTTGCGGCTTCAAGGGCGGCTTTGACGGGCCCCATGATGCCATAATGATCAACCACCCGTTCCGACCCCATATAGCTGACGGTCAGTAAGGCGCCGCCATCGGTCATGAGCGGTTCGGCGCGTTGGGCGATGCGTTGAAACGAATGGCACGAAATATCCATTGCGGTTAAAAAGCCGTCGCGCGAGCAATCTACCACGCGGCCATGCAAATCATCGGCGGGGGCGTAGGCAATGCAATGCAGGACAAAATCCAGCTTGCCCCATTTTTGGGTGATGTCGGCAAACAGGGCATCGGTCTGGGCCTCGTCACAAACATCAAGCGGGGCAATGATCGAGGCATCCACATTTTCGGCTAGCGGGCGCACATATTTTTCCGCTTTTTGATTAAGGTAGGTTACGGCAAGCTCGGCGCCGTCACGCCGGAACGCCTGGGCGCAGCCATAGGCGATGGATTTGTCGTTGGCGATGCCAATCACCAATCCTTTTTTTCCTGCCAGCATTCAAGTTACCTCTTTGGATTTAAAATCACGCTGCAATTGCGAAAGTTTGTAAAAAGATCTTGTCAGAAGAAAGTCTAAACAAGTTTGCGCTGCAGCAAACAGTAAATTTCGATGACATTGCATTTGTGACCCATGCGTGCTGCACATATCCGAACCGATTGAGAAATCAAATTTTTTACATTCCAGCCGTAGTTTTTGAGCAGGCGATAAGCTATGTGTAAGTCTGGATGAAGGCGGCGTTTTCGTGTGTTTTTCTTTCCCAGGGCGATGCCGCCGGAATCCCAAAGCAAAGTGATAATCCGAGGTGTTTGGTACCAGTCGCAAAGGCTGGTGCAGGCGGTTTTGGCAAACAAAACCGACAAAAAGGGAAATACGACATGAAAGCCCGAACCGACGACCCGAAACGGGAAGTCATTGACAAAGTTGTCGAGCAAATCCACCTGCGGCTGGCAGGAGAGATGGCGAAGGATGCAGAAGCATTCGTTCGCCTTTTTTATAAGAACGTCCCGCCCGACGATATCGCAGGACGATCTGTTGATACGCTTTATGGCGCAGCACTGACGCTTTACAAGTTTGCCCAGAAGCGCCCGGTCGACAATTCAGCCAAGATCCGGGTTTATAACCCCGATCTGGAAGAACATGGCTGGAAGTCTGATCATACCGTGATCGAGGTGATCAACACCGATATGCCGTTCCTGGTAGACTCGGTAACATCCGCGTTAAACGAATTTGATGTCACCGTTCATCTGGTGATCCACCCGATTATTCGGATCACGCGGGACGGCGATAACATTTTACAGTCTGTTAGCGGAGTTGACGCCTCCGAGGCGCCGCGTGAATCCGTTATGCATGTCGAGATCGACGAGCAGACAGACGAAAAAACCCTTCAGGCAATTCGCAGTCGCCTTGAAGATGTGCTGACCGATGTTGACCTTGCGGTGCGAGACTGGCAGCCAATGATGTCGCGGGTAAAGGAAGTCCTTTCCCAGATTGAACAGGCGCCCGAAGGCATTTCAGAAGAAGCGGTTCAGGAAACCCGTGATTTTCTGGATTGGCTATATGACGATCATTTCACCATTTTGGGCTATCGCGAATACAAGTTCAGTGGTGAAGGCAAAAAGGCCAAGGTCGATGTAAATATCGACAGCCAGCTTGGTATCCTTCGTCGTGAAGGCACCCATATATTTGATGAATTGCGCCAACTGGGTAAATTGTCGCCCGAAGTGCATGATTTTGTCACCAAGCCAAACCTTCTGATGGTGACCAAGGCCAACAAACAATCCACGGTGCATCGCTCGGTTCATCTTGATACCGTGGTGGTGAAGCAGTTTGATGCGACCGGCAAGGTCATTGGCCAGCATCTGTTTGTCGGCCTGTTTACATCGGGGGCTTATAATCTTAACCCGAAACTGATTCCGCTTTTGCGGATGAAGCTGGCCGAAACCATCAAACGTGCCGGTTTTCCGCCTGCCAGCCATGATGGCAAGGCGCTGGCCAACATTCTGGAAACCTTCCCGCGCGACGAGCTTTTCCAGATCGAACTCGACGACCTTTATCACATCTGTATGGGCATTCTGCATTTGCAGGAACGTCAGCGCATCGCCCTGTTTGTGCGCCGCGATGCCTTTGAACGGTTCGTTTCCTGCCAGATTTTCTGCCCGCGCGACCGCTTTACCACCAAACTGCGGATGAATTTCCAGCGGGTGGTGGAAGAAGCCTTTAATGGCAAGGTTTCGGCCCATTACACCCAAATTGGCGACTCGCCGCTGGCGCGACTGCATGTTCTGGTACGCACCACGCCGGGCGAATTGCCGGAATATGATGTCGCAGACATTGAAAAACGCCTGGTCGAAGCCGCGCGCGACTGGAACGACACCATGCGCCAGGTTCTGGTGCGTGAAATGGGCGAAGAAAAAGGTCTGTCGTTGTATCGGCGTTATGGCGATTCTTTTGCCACCGATTATCAGGACCGTTTTTCGGTTGAAACGGCGGTTCTTGATATTGAACGTATTGAAGATGTCCTGAAATCGAATGATTTGCGGGTTAATCTGTATCGGCCGATTGAAGCCGCCGAAAACGAACTGCGCTTTAAAATCTATAACCCCGCCGCCCCGGTGCCGCTTTCTGATGTGTTGCCGATGCTGGAAAATATGGGGTTAAAGGTCATTACCGAAAATCCGTTTGCGGTTACCCCGCGTGACGGCACCATCGGGGTGCGCATTCACGACTTTGGCGTGATTGTCGATGGCCAGTTCACCCTGCATGAAGTGCGTAACAAGTTCCAGGAACTGTTCGTGCGCATGTGGCACGGCGAAGTGGAAAACGATGCCTTTAACCGGCTGGTATTGTTAGGCGGGCTTGATTGGCGTGAAGTTGTCGTCTTGCGGACCTATGCCCGCTATATGCGCCAAACCGGATCGGCCTTTTCGCAGGATTATCTGGCAAAAACGCTGGCCAATAATGCTGCCCTGGCAACATCGCTGGTCGAACTGTTTATCGCCCGCTTTGACCCGGACCGTGACCCGGGACTGGAAGCCGAAATTGGCGCGATTGAAAGCGATATCGCGGCCCGCCTTGATGACGTGATGAACCCCGATGAAGACCGCATCTTGCGGGCGTTTCTTAATCTGGTGCAATCCAGCCTTCGGACCAACTATTTCCAGGTTGGCGAAGACGGCAATCCGAAACCTTATCTGTCGATCAAGTTTAATTCAGCTGAGGTCGAGGATTTGCCGCTGCCGCGCCCGTGGCGCGAAGTATTTGTGTATTCGCCACGGGTTGAAGCCGTGCATTTGCGCGGTGGGCCGGTGGCGCGCGGCGGCATTCGCTGGTCCGATCGCCAGGAAGATTTCCGCACCGAAATTCTGGGTTTGGTCAAAGCCCAGATGGTGAAAAACGCGGTGATTGTACCGGTGGGGTCAAAAGGCGGCTTTGTCGTTAAACGTCCGCCGGTTGATGGTACGCGCGAAGCCTTTTTGGAAGAAGGCATTGCCTGTTACAAAACCCTGATGCGCGGCCTGCTTGATATTACCGATAATATCGTTGCCGGTGCCGTGGTCGCGCCTGAACGGGTGCGACGGCTCGATGAAGACGACCCCTATCTGGTGGTGGCGGCCGACAAGGGCACAGCAACGTTTTCTGATATCGCCAATGGTGTTGCCCGTGATTACGGATTTTGGCTTGACGATGCCTTTGCTTCGGGCGGATCGCAGGGCTATGACCATAAAAAAATGGGCATTACGGCGCGCGGGGCGTGGGAATCGGTCAAACGGCATTTCCGCGAAATGGGCAAGGACATCCAGAAGGAACCCTTCACCGTCGCCGGTGTTGGTGATATGTCGGGCGATGTGTTTGGCAACGGCATGTTGTTGTCCGAGCAGATCCAGCTGATCGCGGCCTTTAACCACCTGCATATTTTTGTTGATCCCGATCCGAACCCGCAAACCAGCTTTGCCGAACGTAAACGCCTGTTTGACCTGCCACGGTCGAACTGGGCCGATTACGACGAAAAGCTGTTATCGAATGGCGGCGGTATTTTTGATCGCCGGGCCAAAACGCTGGACCCGTCACCCGAAGTGCGCAAATTGCTGCATCTTGGCAGTGGCAAGGTTACCCCGGCCGATATGATGAAAGCCATCTTGAAGGCCGATGTTGAATTGCTGTGGTTTGGCGGTATTGGCACCTATATCAAGGCGGCCAGCGAAAGCAATGCCGATGCCGGGGACCGCGCCAATGATGCCATTCGCATTAACGGTGGCGATATCCGGGCCAAGGTTGTTGGCGAAGGGGCCAATCTGGGCGCAACCCAGCGCGGGCGTATTGAATATGCCCAGGCCGGCGGGCGCCTTAACACCGATGCCATCGACAATGCCGGCGGGGTTAATTGCTCTGACCACGAGGTCAATATCAAGATCTTGCTGGGTGAAGTCGTTGCCAATGGCGACATGACCGAAAAGCAGCGCAACAAGCTGCTGGAAGACATGACAGAAGAAGTTGGCGAACTGGTTCAGCGCGACAATTATGTGCAAAGCCAGGCGATTTCCAACATCTTTGCGGGCGGGGGCGATGCCCTTGATGCGCAGGTTCGCCTGATCCGTATGCTGGAACGCGAAGGGCGTCTTAATCGGGAAATTGAATTTTTACCCGATGAAGAAGAAATCAGCCGGCGGTTTAATGCCCATGAAGGTCTGACGCGGCCGGAAATTTCGGTGCTGATGCCCTATGCCAAATTGTGGCTCTATGACGATGTGCTGCATTCCGACCTGCCCGATGACCCGATTCTGGTCGAGGAACTGGTGCGGTATTTCCCGACACCGCTGCGTAAAAAATATGCGCATGCCGTGTCGCACCACCGTTTGCGGCGTGAAATTATTGCCACGGTCGGCATTAACAGCCTGGTCAACCGTCTTGGTGGCACCTTTGTTCACGATATGATGGAAGCCACCGGTTTTTCGGCGGTCGATGTGTCGCGTGGATACCTGATTTCACGGGCGGTTTTTGGCTTGCGTGAAATCTGGGCCGGGATTGAAACCCTGGACAATATCGTTGCTGCCAATGTGCAGACCGAAATGTTCAAGAATGTCGGCAAAATGGTGGAAGACGTGACCTTGTGGTTCCTGCGCAATTGCGAGGAATTGAATGTCGGGTCGAAAATCGAACAGTTCCGACCGCAGGTCATGCGCGTTATCGAGGCGTTTGAACAGATTATTCCGGGCGATGCCGAAATTCGCAACAGCCTGAAACAACGGGTGGATCACCTGAAAAAACAGGGTGTTCCCGAAGATCTGGCCAAACGGGTGGCGGCAATGCCGCAAATGGTTGCCGTGTGCGACATTGTGCGGATCGCCGAGGGATCGGAACGCGATGTGCTTGATGTTGGTGCGACTTACTTTGCCGTTGGCTCGCGCTTTCAACTGGGCGTTTTGCGGACAGCGGCTGAAACGGTCGAGGCCGAAACCCACTGGCAAAAACTGGCCCGCAATGCCGCAATTGATGACCTGTTTGGCCATCAGCGCGAATTGACCCGGGTGGTTTTGGCTGAAGACCAAAACGGGGTTATCGGTGGCGATGCGGTCGAGCAATGGGTTGCCACCCATCAGCGCGGCACGCAACGGTGCGATCAGTTGATCGACGAACTGCGCGCCGTCGGCCAGATCGACCTTGCCATGCTTACCGTTGCCAACCGCCAGATCAGGGCCCTGATCGGCGGATAAGCATCACCGGCAATACATATTGCGACAGCATATGACGGGGGCGGTTTTGGTCGCCCCCGTTTTTTATGATCTGCGACCTAATTCACAACGGGGTCGCGAGTGGCTTGTGCAGGGGGCAAAATAGCCTATCTTTTGGCCGACAAGCCGAATGGAGGATAGCCAGTATGAATTATGTGCGGACCGGATTGCTGTTAGCAGGGATCACAGCCCTTTTCGGGGTGGTCGGCATGATGATCGGCGGGCAGCAAGGCATGATCATTGCCCTGCTATTTGCCGGGGGCATGAATGTTTTTGCCTATTGGAATTCCGATAGCATGGTTTTGCGCATGCGCCGCGCCCGCCAGGTCGATGAAAATACCGCTCCCGAACTGGTCGGGATTGTGCGCCAACTGGCCCGCCGGGCAGATTTACCCATGCCCAGGGTTTATATTGTCGATAACCCGCAACCCAATGCCTTTGCCACCGGGCGTAACCCCGAACATGCTGCCGTTGCCGCCACAACCGGGTTGTTGCAATTGTTAAGTGCTAATGAAATTGCCGGGGTGATGGCCCACGAACTGGCCCATGTTAAAAACCGCGATACCTTAACCATGACAATTACCGCAACCTTGGCCGGGGCCATTTCGGCATTGGCGAACTTTGCCATGTTTGCCGGTATTTTTGGCGGGCACCGGCAAAATAATAACAATCCGCTGGGTGGTTTTGGCATGATATTGGTTGCCATTCTGGCACCGATGGCGGCGGCGTTGGTGCAAATGGCCATTTCACGTACCCGCGAATACGAAGCCGATCGCATCGGGGCCGAAATTTGCGGGCAGCCCCTGTGGCTGGCCGATGCGCTGGGGCGGCTGGACCGGGGTGTTCATGCCATCCCTAATGGCGATGCCGAACGCAACCCGGCGACGGCGCATATGTATATTGCGAATCCATTGTCGGGCAAGGGTATGGACAGCCTGTTTGCTACCCATCCGGCGATGGAAAACCGCATTGCCAAGTTGCGTGCAATGGCCGGAACGCCGATTTCCCCAACCCGCCGCCGCAAACGACCCTGGAGCTGACAGTTTCCCGCACTTTTCTATTCTTTGGTATTGGTGATTTATACCCCGTTCATAATTGACGGCTGGCACTTTGCACCTGATTATACCTTTGGACGGTATGGTTTTCGTTGCATGTCAATATCTTGCCAGAAAGGGATAGGGGGGTATGGCCGGTTTCTGGTCAACACTCGAACTGGTATTCAAGGCGGTGTTTGGGGGTGTCTCGTCGGAAGCAGCGCTAGATCCGCTGGCGACAGCGTCACAACAAGCGCCCGGCGATGTGCTATTTGTTTGCGGCATTGCCGAGTTCGGCGTTGGGGGCGTTGAGGGTTCGGAAATTCAATCAGCCATCATAAAAAGCCTGGCTGATTTTTCCGGCTTTGATTTTCCGGCCATTTCGCAGCATATGGCGATGAGCACCGATGCCGTTGACCCGTTTCATGCGGTGCGCGATGCCCAGAACTGGGCCTGGAGCGCGGGCCTGCGCCACAATTGTTCGGCCCTGTTATGGGGCGATGGGGTGGCGGGCCAGAACCGGCTGGATCTCTGGCTGGCAAGCAAGCAAAACACATATGCCCCCCACGAACTTTTCATCTCGCAGAAATACGGTTTCAGCTTGCCACTGGGCGAGGATTTCGGCCAGTCGATCAAACTGTTATTGCTGGCCGCATCCTTGCGCCTGAGCAACGATCCGACCCGGCGCAATCTTGTGTCGGCCAAACTGGCAAAGGCGCTGGAATATCAGCAGGACCGGGCCAGAAACCTTGATACGATTGATGAAAGCGGTGACGGGGTTGCGTTGTGTTTTGCCACGTCCGCACTCGCCCTTGCCGAAAATGGCGACCGGGGCTGGTGCCAGTTGGCATCAGAGGTGCTGGAGCCGCTGGTGGCGCGGTGTTTTGGTTTTGATGCCCGTGCCGATCGTGACCAGTTAACCATGATGATTGCGGGGGCAGGTCATGCGGGTGTTGATCAGTTGTTGCCCGAACATATTGCCTTGCTGGCCCTGTATGGACATTTGCTGAACTGGTCGGCCTTGGGCAGTTCGGCCAGTCGGGTGTCGCTGCTGGCGGTTGAAATCTGGCGGATATTGCATCGCCGGTTTGAATTTGCCGCCGGGGCCAGCGTGGCGCAGGCGGTATGCCTGACCCGGTTGGGCGAAGCCTGTTGTGCCCATGCCCGTGAAACGAAAGATGCCGCCCTTGCCGCCGAGGCCGTTAACCATTTACGCGGGGCGCTGGGCGCAAGCGATGCCAAAGCTTATCCGGTGTTATACGGGTTAACCGCGTATCATTTGGGGGATGCGTTGATTGCGCATGGGGAACTGGCCAAAACCGGACTGCTGTATGAAAGCATCATCCCGTTTTTTCAGGCGACGTTAAAAGTATGTTCGCGGCGCGAAAATCCGTATCTGTGGGGCCGGGCGATGTTTGCTTTGGCAACCGTGCAGGCCATGCAGGGCCGCGACACCCGCGACGTCGCCATTTTGCGCACGGCGAAAATGAATTTTGTTCAGGCCCAGCAAAACCTTGAAGAAGCCGGGGCACGCTCTGCTGCGCGCACGGCCATGGGCGGGCAAATGCGGGTCGAAACCCTGATCGCCGACATTACGACCAAAGAGATGGAAGCCTCGTCCGGTGTGTCGCCATCCACAGCAAAGATTGCGGGCTGACAGTGCGCGCTTCTTGCGTGAGCCAGTACGCCACAATATCAAAACCCTCAATACGAAGCCGCGCCAATAACAAAACATCCCCGCAGTTGGTGCTGCGGGGATGTTGATTGTTAAGGCAAGTGCTGCCAGGCAGGCTTTGGCCCGGCGCAGAAAATGCCAGCCCTGATTAGTTGCGCGAATTGCCGAAAAAGCGCAGCAACATGATGAACAGGTTGATGAAATCAAGATACAGACGCAGGGCACCAAAGATGGCCTTTTTGCCAGCCGTCGTGGCGTCATCATGTTCAGCATAGCTTTCTTTGATACGCTGGGTGTCATAGGCAGTCAGACCGGTAAAGATCAGAACACCGGCGGCTGAAATGATGAACTGCAACATGGTGCTGCCCAGGAAGATATTCACAACGCTGGCAATGATCAGGCCGATCAGGCCCATGAACAGGAAGCTGCCCCACGCCGCCAGATCCTTTTTGGTGGTGTAGCCATACAGGCTCATCGCACCAAAAGTACCTGCGGTGATAAAGAAGGTGCGCGCAATGCTTTCGCCGGTATACATCAAGAAGATGGACGACAGCGACAGCCCCATCAGGGCGGCATAGGCCCAGAACACGGCCTGCGCGGCAGGCATGCTCATTTTTTGAATGCCAAAGCTAAGAACCATGACCAGCGCAAACGGTGCCAGCATAACAATCCAGGACAAGCCCGAACCGAACACAGCCTGCATGAAAGCAGGGCTGCTCGATGCTGCCAGTGCGACGATACCCGTCAAAGCCAGCGCAGACGCCATGTAGTTATAGACGCGCAGCATATAGGTCCGAAGACCGGCATCAATGTCGGCCGCCGACTGGCCAGCCGAGACAGAATAGCCGCGTCGTTGCGTTTCGAAAGCCATTGAATTCCCTCATATGATCCAGATTGAGCGGGATTGTGCTTACAACCCGTCACTGGTGAAAATATGGCAGGATTTCTCTGAAAAGCAACGATTGCGGGCTTTTGCGGGAGCTGGCGGGTCAAAGGGTTGTGATTTTGATCACAATTAAAAATGTGACAAAATAAATTGTCTTTCAAAATTCTCGTTATGGTTGGGGTGGTGAAAAGAATCGGGCGCATTCCCAGGGAATGGAAACTTTTATATGGAATTGAAAACAAACAGTTTTGTGAAAAGAATCGGGCGATTGCCCTTTGGTGGCGCGCTTGTCGCCGGGATAATATTTGGCAATTTTATAATCTTGCCTGCAACTGCCCTTGCCCAGGCGAATGTTTCTTTATCAAAACAAAGTGATCAGCCGGGGAACGATTTTTGCGCCGACCCCTCCTTTGGCACCCGCCCTTGTCCGATTCTGCCCGCCGATATTGCCGAATTTGATGCCAGCTTTATTTACCGGTTTGTCGGGCCGGAATCCCAGCGCCCGTTCGACCGGTTTTCGTGGCAGTCCTTTATCGCGATGACGTGGCCGGTGGGGACAAATGGCCGTGCAGTATCTTACCCCGACGCCGCCCACCCCGACGACAGCACGCGGCCGCGCTGGCAACGGCTTGTCACGCGTGATGCCCTGATCCGCGGCGAGAACGCAACCGGTGACATGACGAAAGGCCTGTCGGTGTGCCGCGAAGCCAAGCAAACCAACCCCGCATCCGGGCATTTGGAAAATGCGGGCAGTGATGGGATGTTGCTTTATGCCTACCGTCAGGCGACCGGCGATGTGCTGGTCGATCAGGCGGGGAATTATGTGTTGTATCAAACCCGGTTAAACGATGTTGCGGTGAACTATATCCGCCGTAACCAGCTTGCAACATTTGCCGGGCGTGCCCGACAGGCCGATCTGGGATCTGAAATTTCGTTTCCCATGCAAGGTAATGTGTTCTCTGCAACAGCGGACACACACAATATGGCCCCCGGTGCGACGCTTTTGAAGTTTGCCTGGCGGGTGTTGACCGTGAAGGATGACTCCGCCAGATTTTTAACCCGCAAAGCCCGGTTGTTTGTGCCCGCCCGCGACAGCCTGTCGGGCAGGCCCATGTGTCAGACTGTGGTTGTGGGCCTGATTGGCCTGCATCTGGTCCAGCGGGTGGTAAGTGGCAATGGCGACCGCTGGATCTGGTCGACATTTGAACATGGCGCTAACGCGCCGCTGGCGGGCAATGCACGGCGACCTAACAGCTTTATTGCCCAAAAACTGTTTCCCGACGGATGCAGGGCACCTGCGGCGCAGAATATGAACGACCTGCAGGCCGGGCAAAACAAAGACATTGCCTCATCGCAACAATTCAATCTTTTTGATCCGACGGTAAACGAAGCGTTGCTGGATGCTGCCAATACGCCAAATGACGTGATGCCCAAACCCGATAGCGCATCGTTGCCGAATGCCGCCCGAGGGGCGGCGCAAGGCGCCATAGCAAATCAGGCGTTTGTCGGGCGGGGACGGGCGATGTGGGCGCAACAACCCCCCTATGCCGTGGACCGGACGGGGCAGGCGATAGCGCGATCGCAAATTGTGCGCTGCTGGCGGGTATTTGAAGGTACGGCACAAACCAATGCGCGCTGGCATCAGGCGCTGGCGGGCAGCGTGTGGGAAAATTATTTTCTGGTGGGGACGCAATGGATTGGTAATGGCGGTGGCGTGCCGTTCGGGGTGGGCGAGGTGCCCCGGTTTTTAAGCAATGTGGCGCTGGAAAGTTTTATTCAGCACCAGGAAACCGGGACGTGTCTGGGCTGCCATAGCACCGCGCGCAGCGATGCCGGGCAGCTATCGAATTTTACCTTTGTGCTCGCCCCGGCCAACTGAGCGCCATTTTCACATTAGAAAAAACAACAGAACAGTTCAATTTGCCGGTGTTCCATCATAGGATGCGTGCGATAATAGCTACCCGTCGCCACAGACCCGAAAAACGGGCAGGACGGATTTCAGGCAGGGGGGAAACATGCTGCCAGCAGGTGATGATTATACGGCACTGGACCGGGATTTTACCTGGAACGTGCCAGCGTTTTACAATATCGGTGTTGATGTCTGTGACAAATGGGCTGATGACCCGGCCCGTCTGGCCCTGATCCATCGTCGTGCCGATGGCACGCGCCGTGATTACAGCTTTGCCCAGATGCGCCGGCTGTCCAATCGTTTCGCAAACGTATTGTCGCGTCATGGCGTCGGGCGCGGCGACCGGGTGGGGATATTGCTGCCGCAATGCCCGGAAACCGCCATTTCCCATATCGCGACCTATAAGCTGGGCGCGATTGCCGTGCCGTTATTCACCCTGTTCGGGGTCGATGCGCTGGAATATCGGCTGGGCAACTGTGCCGCCCGCGCGCTGGTGACGGATTTGGCGGGGGCGCGCAAAATTGCCGAAATCCGCGATCTTTTGCCCGCCCTTGAACATGTCTATGTCATTGATGGCAAACCTGATGATTGTCTGGATTTCAAGGCGCTAAGTTATGAAGCCAGCGACGATTTCACCCCGGTTCAAACCCGTGCCGATGACCCGGCGCTGATCATTTATACATCGGGTACCACCGGCCAGCCCAAAGGTGCGCTTCATGCGCACCGGGTGTTGCTGGGGCATTTGCCCGGTGTGGAAATGTCGCACGATATGTTTCCCCAAACCGGTGATTTGATCTGGACGCCGGCAGACTGGGCGTGGATTGGCGGCTTGCTTGATGTGTTATTGCCCGCTTGGCATCACGGGGTGGCGGTGGTGGCCCACCGGTTTGAAAAATTCAGCCCGGAACGCGCCTTTGCCCTGATGGCGGAATATGGCGTGCGCAATACGTTTTTGCCGCCCACGGCCCTTAAAATGATGCGCGCAGCCTCGTCAGATGTGACAGCACACCATAATTGCACTTTGCGCACGATTGCCAGCGGCGGTGAAACCCTGGGCGCTGAAATGCTGCAATGGGGACGTGATACATTTGGGCTGACGATTAACGAATTTTACGGCCAGACCGAATGCAACATGATTGTCAGTTCATCATCGCGCCTTAACGCGACATTGGCGGGGCATATGGGGCGCGCCGCCCCCGGCCATGATGTGCGGATTATTGATGAAACCGGAACCGAAATGGCCCCGGGCGATGTTGGCATGATTGCGGTACACCGGCCCGACCCGGTAATGTTTTTACAATATTGGCGCAATGATGCCGCCACCAAAGCCAAATTTATTGGCGACTGGATGATGACCGGTGATTTGGGCGCGATGGGCAAGGATGGCTTTATTCGCTTTGTTGGCCGCGAGGATGACGTGATCAGCTCTGCCGGGTACCGTATTGGCCCCGGCGAGATAGAAGATTGCCTGATCGCCCACCCGGCTGTGAGCATGGCCGGTGTGGTTGGCAAGGACGACCCGGTGCGCGGGCAGATTATCAAGGCGTTTGTGGTGCTGGGGGATCATGGGCAACAAAGCGATGCTTTGGCCGGGGATTTGTCGGACTTTGTTCGTAACCGGCTGGGGGCGCATGAATATCCGCGTGAAATTGCCTTTGTCGATGCCCTGCCGATGACCGCGACCGGCAAGGTTGTCCGCCGGGCCTTGCGCGATATGGCATAGGTTTGCCTGGCGCGGCGGTCTTTGTGGCCCGATGGAGCGGCGCGGGTCGGGCAATATATGCAGATAATCAAACCGCATACGAAATCACCGCTGTTTTCGGACGGGCGCGGGTTTTTAAGACACATACGGGCAGCACCTTGGTATCGGTGCCGCCCGTATGTTTTTTTGGGTTTATTCGTTGCGCAAAATTGGCGCGGCGGGGCTGCGCAGCGCCTGCCATGTGCCAATAAAGCCTGCCGTAAGTGTCGCGATCAGCCCGATCAGGATGGGGCCGAAAATGGTGGCGGGTAACAGGGTCCAGCTTGCGCCCATCACCAGCACCAAAACCGCCCATGCCGCCGCACTGCCAAACAGGGCGGCAATCAGCCCGGTCGACAGGCCCAAAATGCCGTATTCCAGCGCATAGGCGTATAAAATATTGGCCCGCGTTGCGCCCAGCGTTTTAAGGACAACGGCATCATAAATGCGTTTGCGCCGCCCGGCGGCAACGGCACCCGCCAGCACCAGTACCCCGGCGATAATGGCAATAGAACTGGTCGCACTTAGCGCAAGGCCGATTCCGGCCAGAATGGTATTGGCCGCCTCCAGCGCCTCGCGCACGCGAATGGCGGATACATTGGGGAAGTCCTTGCCAATCATGACATCAACCGGTTCTTCCATGGCCGGCGGCATGTGGGCGGTGGCGATCAGGCTATAGGGGGCCTTGTCGATCAGGCCAGGCGAAAACACCATGGCAAAATTCATGCGCAGGCTTTGCCAGTCCACTTCACGCAGATTGGCAATTTCGGCAGTAATATCGCGGCCCAACACATTCACAGTTAATGTATCGCCCGGTTTCAGGTTAAAGCTGGCCCCGATATCGGCCGTCAGCGATACCAGCGGTTTGCTGGCATCGTTATAGTTTTCCGGCCACCATTGGCCTTGCGTAATTTTGGTGCCCTCGGGCGCGGTTGTGGCAAAGGTTAACCCCCGGTCGCCGCGCAAAAACCAGCGATCATCGCCCGGCGGAATATCGTTGGCATTGACCCCGTTTAACGCCGTTACACGGCCGCGTAACATCGGGGTTTGTTCAATGTTATCAACATCCTTCTGGCTGCCCAGTTCGGATCGGAACGCATCAATCTGGTCAGGCCGGATATCAAGAAAGAAAAAGGCCGGGGCGGATTCTGGCAGGCGGTCCTGTATTTCGTGGTTCAGGTTGCCTTCGATGCTGGCAATGGTGACCAGCAATGTTAGCCCCAGCCCCAGCGACAAAGTAACGGCGGTGGTCGATGTGCCGGGCCGGTGCAAATTGGCCAGTGCCAGCCGGGTAAAGGCGCTGCGCCCCTTTGTGAACCGTTTTGATATCGATATAACGGCACGTCCGGCCAGGGTGAAAATAACAATGGCGGCGATAGATGCACCGATAAAGCCCAGCGCAATGGCGGTATCGGTGGCACTGGCCACTGTCAGGATCAGCAAAAGTATCAGCGGGACGGCCAATACCGGCACATCACGGCGACGCATGAAATTGCCGGTCAGCCCGGCACCTGACCGAAACAGGCGGGCGGCGGGAATTTCACGGGCACGCAACAGCGAGGGCAGGGCAAAAACCAGAGTGGTTAAAATGCCAAAGGCCGTTGCAATCACAAGCGAGGGCAGGGCAGGCCCGGCAGTAACCGCAATTGGCAGCTTGTCAGCCAGAACTGGGGCAACAAGCATGGGGGCCAACGCGCCAATCATAAGGCCGATAATGATCCCCAAAATGGCGATGGCCAGAATTTGCAGGAAATAAATCCGCAATACCAGACTATGGGTCGCCCCGATTGATTTTAACGTCGCAATCACGGACGTTTTGCTTTCGACATGGCTGCGCACCGCATTGGCAACACCGATGCCACCGACCAGAAGGGCCGATAACCCGACCAGGGTTAAAAACAATGTCAGCCGTTCGATAAAGCTTTTCAGGCCGGGGCTGGCATTTTTGGTGTCGCGCACGCGCCAGCCCTCGTCGGGATAGGCATCGTCCAAACGGGTGCGAAAGGCTTTGATTGTGTCGTTATTTTTCAGATCGATCAAATAATGATAATGCATCAGGCTGCCCGGCACGATCAGGCCGGTATCGGCAAGGGCAGGCAGGGCCACCATCAAACGGGGGCCAAAGTTTAAAAAGCCAATGGCTTTGTCGGGTTCCTTGGTGATGATGCCGCGAATTTGTACATCAATGTCACCCAGTTTCACCGTATCGCCGACCTTAATGTTCAAGCGTTCCAGCAACCCTGCTTCGGCAACACCGCCCCAAATACCGTCTTTTTTGTCTAAAATGCCCGTAAACGGGACATCGTTTTGCAACTGCATCTGTCCAAAAAGCGGGTATTGGGCATCAACTGCTTTCAGTTCGACCAAACGACGCTGGCCATTGCCATAGGCAGTGGCGCGCAAGGTGGCAATTTGTTCAACCCGCCGGGCGTTGTCGTTAAACCAGCTTTTCTGGGCGTCGCTGGCCGGCATATTGACCTGCTGAATTTCGATATCGCCGCCCAAAAGGGCGCGGCCATCGCGCTCTAACGCCCCTAAAACCGATTGCGAAACATTTCCCACTGCGGCAATGGTGCCGACCCCGAGGGCAAGGCAGGCCAGAAAAATCCAGAAGCCGCGCAAACCGCCGCGCAATTCACGCTGCGCCACCCGCCATGCCAGCATCCACTGGTTGGGTTGCGGTGTTTCAACCCCCATTATGCTATGTCCCCGCCTGAAACAATAACGCCGTCACGCATGGTGATGGCCCGGTCACAGCGTGCAGCTAACCCTTCATCATGGGTGATTAAAAGCAGGGTCGATCCCTTTTTGCGCGCCAGATCAAACAGCAATTCAATAATCGTTTCGCCTGTGTGCCCATCCAGATTACCGGTGGGTTCGTCGGCCAGCAGCAATTCCGGGTCGGTTGCCAGGGCACGGGCCAGCGCCACGCGCTGTTGTTCGCCGCCACTTAACTGTCCGGGGTAATGATCAAGCCGGTGATCAAGGCCAACGGCGGTTAATTCTGCGCGTGCGCGTTCAAACGCATCGGCGCGCCCGGCAAATTCCATTGGCAAGGCGACGTTTTCAAGCGCGCTCATCGACGGAATCAGATGAAAATCCTGAAATACGATGCCGACATGGTGGCGGCGAAACAGGGCCAGCCCGTCTTCGCTTAGCTGGCGCAAATTGTGGCCGCAAATTTCAATAACACCATCTTGTGCTTGTTCCAGTCCGGCAATGACCATCATAAGCGATGTTTTACCTGATCCCGACGGGCCAATCAGGCTAACGCGTTCGCCTGCCTTAACCGACAAATCGATATTTTTAAGAATATCAACCGTGCCAGCAGGCCCCTTCAGGCTTAGTTTCAGCCCCTTCACATTGATCGGCAGGTTTGCCAAGGCCGCAGCAGTTTCGGGGTGATCGGCGGTCGATGACAGGGGCGAGGCAGAAGCAGAATCACGCATGAAAAATCCAGTCAGGGTTGCGCCATGGCGATTTGGTAGGCATTTGACAGAGACAAACCGCCATTGCGATGATCGATTTTCATGCAATTTGGCGGTTAAAGACCTGAAACACCAAAATATTGCGCCAGCATAACAAGAGGAAGCCAATGATTACCTGCAGAAATGTGTCAATATCCACACCGGGGCAAGGGGCTGGTGTTAACAGTTTCACTTTTACCCGCGCGGGGCATCATTTATTCGGGGCCGGTTTGCGGCGCATGGGTGTGTTTTTCGCCCTGATGGCTTTCGTTTCGGTTTGTGTATTTGGCCTGTCTGCCCATGCCCAAACGACAAACACGGCAAATGAAGCCAATAATCCAGACCAAAAACCAACCATTGTTTTGTTTGGCGACAGTTTGATTGCCGGGTATGGCCTGCCGCAACAAGATGGTTTTGCCCCCAAACTGGCGGCTGCCCTGAAAAATGCCGGGCTGGATGCCAACGTTATTAACAGCGGTGTGTCGGGCGATACAACGGCGGCCGGGCTGGCGCGGCTGGACTGGGCGATGGTCGACAAGCCGGATCTGGTGGTGCTGGAACTGGGCGCAAACGATGCCTTGCGCGGCGTTGACCCGGCGCAAACCCGCAGTAACCTTGGGAAAATAATCGAAAAACTGCAAGCCGGGAAAATCCGCATTTTGCTGGTCGGCATGATGGCCCCCCCCAATATGGGCAAGGAATACGGGGCGGAGTTTAATTCGATCTATCCTGATCTGGCCAAAAAGCACCAAATTCCGCTTTATCCGTTTTTCCTTGATGGCGTGGTCGCCGACCCTGCCCTTAATCAGGGCGATGGCATGCATCCCAATGCCCGCGGCGTCGATATCATTGTCGGTAAAATTGCCCCGGCCGTGCAAGATGCCCTTGGTAAATAAGGGCGGAAGCGTGCCTGTCGCTGCCATAGGGGCTGTCCCTGAGCGTACGACAGGCACAATTTGTGCAGTTGCCCTGTCTTGGGGGTGATGCCTCTTAATTTGTTGAAATAAAACAGATTTTGATTTGTCCGTGGCGGCCTGATTCGGGGATGTGCAAATAAGGGCCGGTTAAAAAACGGCGTCTTTGGGTTTTCAGGCGATACGAAATTGCACGACCCGCCAAAATCGCATGGCTGGGGCTGGGGACGTGGCAGGAAAACTGCGCACGGTTAAGGGCTTGAGACCAAATATGGATTTGGAAAACCATCTTTTTAAACTCAGCATTCTGTTGAGAGGCAAAATCATAGGCCAAAAACTGCAAAAGTAGATAGAATTCGTAACGGATTGATAATGATGTTGTGATGATTCTCGTGAGCGTTAGTTCAGCGAAAGTGAAATCATGTTATATATATAAATATCAATATGTTGTGTGTTCCCGGCGAGGCGTGGTTACACCGAAAATCCAACGAAAAACGCTGCAAAAACGACGGTTTTGGGACTGAAAACTGCCTGTTAAGACCTTGTTTACTTTCGGCTGTGTTCCGAACGCAAATTTTGCAACTGCATTTGTAGATTTTGACGATTTCGCGACAGGATCAGGTCCGGCGCGCTTTGAAAAACCGTCAAAATAGGCCGTAAACCGAAACAACTTTCGGGGAGAAAGCGCCTGACGTTCAAAGCCAGGGTTTTTACGGGTGTATGTTGGTAAGTAATTGTATTTCCGTATTTATTTTTGATGCTGCGTTAGATTTACAAGCCTGAACGGCACACGCGCATAGCTGTGGTCGGGATTGTTAACTATTTGTTATGCATTTTCAGAATGTCGGAGTGTTGCTACAGACTTTCTTGAAAAATACAATAATTTCAAATCGTTATTCGTTTGTTCGCGTGGGTTCTTTTGTAAGAATGCAACCAGCGCAAGCAATGCGTCAGGTTTTTGACTCGGAAGCGATTCAAGATTGGCTACTTTTGTAGTTGCGTCCTAAAATGGCCTCGCATACAGTCGGGGCGCGGATATGGAAGGGAACGGCGGACCGTTTTTCGTTCCTGTCGCATTGGATCAAAGCCATTTTCGTGACAAGGGGCTTCATGGCGTCGCCAACTGTAAAACAGTCCTATACCATTCCCTGTGCCAGTGTTTTTCGCGATGCCGTGCTTGATCTTGCTACGCGGCGCGAGGTCAATGCCGCCGATCTGGCGCGTTCGGTCATGCTGATTGTGCCGCGTGATGTTATTGATGGTTATACAGACCCTGGTGATCCGCCGGCGGGCGATCGTGAAACCATTGTGTTAAAATCGGGCCCGGCCGAAGGGCGGCCATGGCGGCGAAAACCACGCCTGCAATTGCGATTACCGTCGGGATATTCGATTGTCACGGTGCGTAAGGCGTTGAAAATGGCGCTGGATTTTGAGGGGGGCGATGTGCGCATTCGCGTTGATCGCCCCGATGTGCTGGCTGCCGAACGCCGTGCGATGCAAGAAGTTGCCGACCTTAAAAAACGTGTGATGCAGCCGCCCGCCGAATTGTTGCAATCGCGCGAGGAGGTCGAACGCCTGCGCCAAATTGTGCATAATCTGGCATTTGACCCGCTTGATCGCGGGGTTAGCACCTATAATGATGCCTTGCATGTGATGGGCTTCCCCCCCGGTGCGCGGCCAGATTTACAAGCCATCCGTACCAAATACCGGGTTTTGGCCGCCATCCACCACCCCGATAGCAATTATGGCTCCCATCAGCGCATGACCCAGTTAAATGCTGCCATGGAACTGTTGCGCCGCCATGTTGGCTGATGGGTTTGATGGCGTTTTCCTTCCCTGCTCGTAAGGGCAGCCTTTTGTTTGTGGTCTTGTGATCGGCCCGGCAGAATGTTTAGATCATCAAAGACAACAGACAAGGTCGATAGGTATGCGACCACTAGATAAGACAGTCTGGCGGGTGGCCATGCAGATGGTAATATGGTGTGATGGCCGTCGGGAAGTTACGTGATGGCGTATCTGGCTTTGAAAAGTGGTGGTCGGGTCCAATCAACGGGGAAATGTCATGACAGCAGAATTTATTGCGGCACATGCCAGCGGTGAACACTGGGCGGCAATTTCGTCGGAACTGGCCGAAAAACTGGAACGACAGGGCCCGATTACGGGCGGTTTGGCCTTTTTATATGTGTCCGAAGCCATCGCGGGCGATATGGGCAGCATCCTGACGTTTTTGCGATCCCGTCTTGGTGTCGAATTTTGGGTTGGCACCACTGGTGTCGGGGTTTGCGGGCCAGGGCGGGCCTATTTCGGGGTTCCCGCCGCATCGGTGATGATTGCGCCGTTCGCCAGCGACCGCTTTCATGTGTTTGACCCGGTCTGTCGCGATGCCGATATTGATAGCGATGATATTCAAGATGCGTTTGATCGCCTGGAACCGGTTTTCGGGCTGGTCCATGCCGACCCCGGCGTCCCCGATACCTTGAAACTGCTGCCTGAACTGGCGCGTGCCGGGTCGATCTATCTTGTGGGCGGGGTGGCGTCGGGAAGTAACAAGGGGGCATCGCAAATTGCCAACAAGGTTACGAATGGTGGTCTTTCTGGCGTTATGTTTGCCCATGATACGGTGGTGCAGGTCGGGCTTAGTCAGGCCTGTTCGCCCATTGGGCCTGTGCATCGGGTGACCGAAGGGCGCGGCGGCATTATATCCATGTTAGACGACAAACCGGCCTATCAGGTGTTTTGTGATGAAATGGGTGCCGATGAAAACGGCATGTCACGGGCATCGGGCGGCGGGGCGGTCGCGCAACCAGGCACCGGGCGCTATCATATCGCCTTTATGGTGCCTGGCACCGATACCGGCGATTTTGTTGTGCGTAACCTGGTTGGGATAGACCCGCAAAACAACCTGATGGCAGTTAATGACGATGCCCGGCCTGGCGATGCCGTGCGGTTTGTTCGCCGTGACAGTGCAACTGCCGAGCAGGATTTGCGCCGGATGCTGGCCGATTTGCAGCGTCGCCTGCCGGCAAGACCACGAGGGGCCCTTTATTGCAGCTGTGTTGCCCGGGGGCCGCATTTATTTGGCACGGAAAACCGCGAAATGATGATCATTCAGGAAGAACTGGGCGATTTGCCCTTAACCGGTTTTTACGGAAATGGTGAAATTTGTAACGACCGTTTTTACGCCTATACGGGAGTTTTGACCCTGTTTATGTAATATCGTGATGAAATATCACGAAAAAAAGCAAGGCAGCGGTTTCATTGTCGACGCGGCAGGATATATTCATCCTATTTCCAAAATGAGGCGGCCCGCAAACAGGGCCGCAAAAAGGGGACTTTTAGGATGGAATATCGCCGTTTGGGGCGTACTGACCTCAATGTCAGTGTTATCTGCCTTGGAACCATGACCTGGGGCCAGCAAAACACCCAGGACGAAGCCTTTGAACAGCTGGATTACGCCACCAGCAATAATGTCAATTTCATCGATACCGCCGAAATGTATCCGGTCCCGGCGATGGAAGAGACCTTTACCCGTACTGAAACCATCATTGGTAACTGGCTGGAAAAACGCGGTAAGCGCGACGATCTGGTGATTGCAACCAAAATTGTCGGCCCGGCGGAACGCTTTCCCTATGTCCGCGGTGGCCCGCGCCTGACCCGTGATCAGATTTTCACCGCCATCGATGGTTCGTTATCGCGCCTGAAAACCGACTATGTCGATTTGTATCAGCTCCATTGGCCGGACCGTAATTCCAACTTCTTTGGCAAGCTGGGATACGAGCATGACGCGGAAGAGGAATTCACCCCGATTGAAGAAACCCTTTCCGCCCTTGATGAACTGGTCAAGGCGGGCAAGGTCCGCCATATCGGTCTGTCAAACGAGACCCCGTGGGGCCTGATGAAGTTTCTGGAATGGGCCGAGAAAAAAGGCTGGCCCCGGGTTGCTTCGGTTCAGAACCCCTATGGTTTGTTGAACCGGACTTATGAAGTGGGTCTGGCGGAATGTTCGATCCGCGAAGATGCCGGTCTTCTGGCTTATTCGCCGCTGGGCGGCGGGGCGCTTTCGGGTAAATATCTGAACGGTGCCCGCCCGGAAGGGGCCCGCACGACGCTGTGGCCGCAATATTTTGGCCGTTATCTTAAGGAAAATGGCATCAAGGCAACCGAATCCTATGTCAAACTTGCAAAAGATAACGGGTTGGACCCGGCACAGATGGCACTGGCCTATGTAAATTCGCGGTCCTTCGTGACGGCGAATATCATCGGTGCCACCTCGATGGAACAGCTGAAATCCAATATCGGATCGGCCGATATCACCCTGTCGGATGATGTTTTGGCCGAAATTGAAAATATTCAAACCCAGTGGCCCAATCCCTGCCCCTAAGCAAGGTGGGTTGTGTCTTTACACCGGGTGGCATTTATCGTGCCGCCCGGTAACGCCGAATAAAAGGAGGCGTCGTATGGTCGTGATCGTTTCAGGCAAGGAAACCGACCTGGAAGGAATGTCCGTGCGGCGTCTTTTGCCCCATCGCGATGTGCGTTCGGTCGGTCCGTTTGTGTTTTGTGACCATATGGGACCGGTCAGCTTCGACGCCGGTTCGGGCATTGATGTGCCGCCCCATCCCCATATTGGCCTGGCAACGGTGACCTATCTGTTTGACGGAGCGATTTTGCACCATGACAGCCTGGGTAATCATCTGGAGATCACACCGGGTGATTTGAACTGGATGACAGCCGGGCGCGGCATTGTGCATTCGGAACGTGAAACATCGGATTTACGCCATTCAGACCATAATTTGCACGGTTTGCAATTATGGGTCGCCTTGCCCGAGGCAGACGAGGACTGCCCGCCTGATTTTACCCATGTCCGCAAGGACGATTTACCGGTCATTCATGACTCCGGTCTGCATATGCGCCTGATCGCGGGCGAAGCGTTTGGCCAAACCGCGCCGGTGCCGGTGAAATCAAAGCTGTTTTACCTTGATGTGCATATGGATGGCGGGGCGCAATTGTTACTGCCCGGTGAAAACCAGCAGGCAGCACTTTATATTATCGATGGGGCGTTGCGGGTGGACGGGGTGCGTTATGAAGCCTTTAGCTTCATTTATATCGCGCCAGAGGAAATCCCCGATATTGTGGCGGAAAACCATTGTCGGGTGATGTTGCTAGGCGGGTTGCCGCTGGGTCATCGCCATATCTGGTGGAATTTCGTTGCCACCAGCAAGGATAAAATCGAACAGGCCAAATCGGACTGGCGTGAGGGCCGGTTTGTCCCGGTGCCCGGCGAAAATGACTTGGTGCCGCTGCCGGGGACATCGAAAAAGGTTAATCCGCCGCCAGCATCCTGATCCTGTGAACGGTGGGCTTGCCCGGCTTCATGGCCTTGCCGGGCGGGCGATAATTCCCCAATCTGTTATGCGAGACTGAAAATGCGCTTGTTTGTCGGTATTCCCATCCCGGCCGATATCGCCGAAGACCTGTATCCTATTGCCCGCGCCATGCGCGGGCTGGATGCCCAAACCCCAAAAAACATGCACTTAACCCTTAAATTCATTGGCAATGTGGATAACGGGTTAACTGCCGCTGTCATTGATGATGTGTTACACCATACCCGCTTTACCCCGTTCGATTTGCAAATTGCCGGGTTGGGTATGTTTGGTACAGCTCGCAAAGCCCGCATTTTGTGGGCCGGGGTGCAGCCCCAACCCTTGTTAACCCAATTGGCGCACCGGGTGGAAGCGGCCCTGTTTCGCTGTGATGATATTTCAAACCAGCTCGACCGGCGTAAATTTGCCCCGCATATCACATTGGGCCGCAATCGCTCGGCCAGCCGGGCCGCCGTCGGGCAGGCGGTGGTGGACCATGCCGGTCTGCCAAGCCGGTCGTTCCGGGTGGAGACGTTTTGTCTCTATCAGTCCATTTCAACGGGCGAGGGTCCGGTTTATCAGGTGATGGCGCATTATGGCGCGGGCATCACGCGGCGGCCTGCCGCATCGGAAAAACCCTCTGTCTCAGATGTCGATGCCTTTGCTGATATCGATTTTACCGTTGGGTCGGAACGCTAACAAAAAGGCCCCGGCCTTGCTAAAACGCGCAGGACCGGGGCCTTGAATTTTTTTTATAAATCCCGGGCTTTGTTCGCCAAGCTGATCAGGCGGCGCGACGGCTATGTTTACCTTCGCTGACTTCCTCGACAATCTTGCTGACAAACGCGTCCAGATCATTGGGGGTGCGCGAGGTAATAATCGCCTGGTCACACACCACTTCCTTGTCCTGCCATGTGGCACCGGCATTTAGCAGGTCGGTTTTAATCGACGGATAGGAAGTTGCCTTGCGACCGCGCAGGGCATCGGCCTCGACCAGCAACCATGGGCCATGGCAAACAGCGGCCACCGGCTTGCCCGATGCGACAAATTCACGCACCAGCGATACTGCACCTTCGTTATTGCGCAACAGGTCGGGGTTGATCTGGCCGCCGGGAATAACCAGCGCATCATAATCCTTGATGTCGACATCCTTGACTTCAAGGTCGACATCAACGCTGTCACCCCAGTCGCTTTCATCCCAGCTTTTGATGCTGCCACTTTTCAGCGAGGCGATTTTAACGTCCGCCCCGTGTGTGGACAATTTGTCACGTGGCACCATCAGTTCAGACCGTTCATAACCGTCGGTGGCCAAAATCAAAATCTTTGCGGTATCAATAGCAGGCATAACGTCTCTCCTTTCATGTGATGTTCGAGCGTTACATCAGGGTAACGATCACGCGAAAGAAACGTTCCAGACTTTTTTGGTTAATGGCGCGTCTGTAGTTAACACGCGCCAACGAAATTTCCCCACACGAAAATTTCCATCTCATACGTCTTATTTCACATTTTTTTCTTGTATTTGATTCGTGTCAACGTTTCGCGGCCTTGAAGTTTCTATGCCCAATCTCAGCGACAGCATCGCGTCTTTTCTGCGGTCTCCTCCCCTGTCGGATTCCCGTCATCTCATTGGAAAATTGCTCGACCAGCGAGCGTTTACAAGGAATTACGAAATGTCACACGACCTAAGCCCGGAAAACCCGGATACATTGGACGGTGTTAAGGATATTGCCCTGCGCGCATCCGCGATTTCCATGGGATTTGTTTTCCTGATGGGAGGATGGCGGCGCTTTTATAACGTCCCGGCCAAACATGACATTACCAGCCCGGGCCACCTGGCCAACAAGCTGGTCGAAGCCGCCCCGGGCTCGCCGGTGGAAGGGGCCATTCATTGGGTTCTCTACAATCCGTTTATTGCGGAATGGTCGGTCTATTTGATGTCGACAGTTGAAGTTCTGGTCGGGTTGGCCCTGATTTTCGGCCTGCTAACCCGCTTGGCGGCAACGGGGTCGGCTTTGATTAATGTCGCGCTGATGCTGATTTTTGGCTGGATGGGTTTTGAATGCCTTGATGAATGGACCATGGCCGCCCTTGGTTTTGCGATTTCGGTCAGCGTTATCATGTTCGGGCCCGGCAGCTTCTCGCTTGACCAGCGTTTTGGTCTCGACATTTTTGCACGTTATATCACCCGGCCGGTGGCGATCAGCCTGACTGCCTTCTCCATTCTGATGACGGGCGGGTTCTATTCGTACTATTTCGGGATTTTCGATTTCCACAAATTGACCAGCACCGGGGCCTATAATATTGTCGCTAATGAAGTACCCGGTCATCCCGATCAGACGACGCTTTATGTTAATGCCGGGGGCTCATCAACGGCTGCTTATGTCAAATCCATCACATTTACGCTGCAAAACGGCGCAAAATTTACACAGAAAGCGGCAGAAATAAACGTTATTCACAGCCACTTTGCGCCATGGTCCCACTCGGGAAAAGTTGTGGATGGTGTTTTGAAACTGCGCCTTGGCTCGCAAACCGATATTCAATTGCCGACGGGCGCACAATCGGCCGTCATTGATCTGATCGATAACAAAGATCCGGTTGTTCATTTCGCGCCGACCACAAACTAACCTCACAGGCTGTGTCGCAAGCGCCATCTTTGCGCCAGGTTTTGGCCTTCACCATAAAGGTAATCCGTTCCTCCGGCCTTGAATGCGGTGTATTTTTGGGCAGCATTGCCTGAAAATCCCGCCTCAAGCGGGGGAATGTAGCGGGTATCGTTTGACCGGGTTTTTGACCCCGCCAAAGAACGTGGAAACGTTCGTTGCGAGGATGGCATATCGTGAAAGGCATGTTTCCAGCGATAGGGGTCACAACAGAAATAACCAGAGGCTCAACTGCAATTATGTTGTGGGATTACAGTCGGCGATGATCGTTTGTCGTTTGCGAAGACGATGGGGATTGGATGGTTTGGGCTGCTGCCTTGGTCAATTGGTATCGTTTTGTTACGTGTATTCTTATGAATAATACCAATATCCGGGCAGGGCTTGTGGCAGAGAGAAGGGGATTCGAACCCCTGAGGGGCTTACACCCCAACACGCTTTCCAGGCGTGCGCCTTAAACCACTCGGCCATCTCTCCACATGCGATTTATATATCGCGAAAGCGGGCGGACATTAGCCGACAGGGTCCGGGATGACAAGGCCAAATTCAGCGCTGTGTGACTATTTTTGTTCGCCGGGCATTTAAGCGCCCGACAGGGCGAGAAAACAGGCTGATATGGTTAATTGCTAACACTTTTGGTCTATCCTGTTCCCCGTAATCAAATGTTTGCCGTATTTTTATGCGATGGGAAACATTCGGTTTTGTACGGACCCTTTACGACGGGGGTCAAAAACCGTTACGGTATCGGAAATTATATCGAAACCGAAAAGTTTGAAGCCGAAAAGGCGGAGAAGAGTATGTGGTTTTTCAGGGTGCTGGGCTGGCTGCTGTTATTTGCCTGTCTGGCCGTACTGGTTGGGGATGGGGTTAGCGCGCTGCAAACAGGAAGCCTTCGGTTCGTTGCTGGCGGCGAGCTGTGGTACCGGCTGGATGCGGGAAGCCTGAACTTGTTGCAGGCCCTGATCGAACGGTATGTCTCGCCCTGGCTGTGGGACAAGGTGTTTGTGCCCGGGTTGCTGTTGCCCGCGTTTTTATTGCTGCTGGCCCCCGGTTTGCTGTTGAGCTTTCTTGCCCGGCGCAAACGGCGGCAAAAGTTTTTCTGAGTGTTAAGCTGGCGCACCTTTCGGGCTTTTTGCCCGTTTGTCTGGCATCAGCCCTGCTGGCGATGACAGACCTTACCCAACCAACCGGCGGAGAACCATGATGCGGGCCATGATGTGTGAAAAGCTTGGTTCAGAGCCGGTCATGCGCACAGTTGATGATCCAGTTGCCGGTCCCGATCAGGTGGTGATCGACATTTATGCCTGTGGCGTTAATTTTGCCGATACCCTGATCATTGCGGGTAAATATCAGCATCGCCCTGATGTGCCGTTTATTCCCGGTTTTGAAATTGCCGGTATTGTGTGTGCCGTTGGCGACGGTGTTGACCCGGCAATAATCGGCCAACGGGTGATGGCGATGGCGGCTCACGGCGGCTTTGCCGAAAAAATAGCCCTGCCTGCGGATCGTATTATTCCCATACCCGATGGCGTAAGTTTTGCCGATGCGGCGGCATTTCAAATCACCTATGGCACATCGTGGTTCGCCTTGAAATATCGCGCCGCCGTGCGGGCGGGCGAGGTTGTGCTGGTGCATGGGGCAGCCGGGGGCGTTGGGGTAACGGCGGTTGAATGTGCCAAGGTGTTAGGCGCCAGCGTTATTGCCACGGCAGGCGGCCCGGAAAAATGCGAAATCGCCCGTCAACATGGGGCCGATTTTGTGATTGATTATAAAGCCGAAAATATCGCCGATGCAGTGCGCGATATTTGCCAGCGTCACGATTGGCACGCCGGGGTGGATGTGGTTTATGACCCGGTGGGCGGCGATGTGTTTAACCAGTCCCTGCGCTGTGTTGCGCCCGGCGCGCGCTTGCTGGTGATTGGTTTTGCCAGTGGTGATATCCCGCAAATACCGGCCAATATTTTGCTGGTGAAAAACATTTCGGTGCTGGGGTTTTATTTTGGCGCCTATCTGGACCAGAACCCGGAAACCGCGCGCGATGGCATGGCCGATCTGTTGCATAATCTGGCGATGGGGCATATCACTCCGTCGGTATCGCGCCGGTTTGATCTGGCCGATGTACCACAGGCCTTTGCCGCCCTGCGCAACCGTAGTGCGACAAACAAAATGGTTGTGATGTGCCGTGACGCGGCGGATTAACACTGCTTGCCAGGATCGCGGGTGTGGTGCGGGGCGCGCAAAGCGAAGATGCGGGCAGGCGATAAATGCCGCAAAGGCTTGCCAGGATTATAAAAACCGTGGAATTTACCGGCTGGGCTGCAAATAACATGGTGCCTGCAACGCTTTGCCCGGTTAACCGCAAAGACGGGTGCAGGCCATATTTGTGGCCTTTAATATGATGGCAGCCTCTAAGAAAGCATATGCATGAGCCGGTCGAAACCCCGCAAGCCCATCCTCAGCCGTACGCGCGAGCAGTATGAAACATTTCCCTATCCCGCGCGCCGGGCCGAGGAAGAGGATCAACGCCTGATCACCGGTTCGCCCGGCGATTGGGGCGAAGTGGTGCATTATGTTTTTGGCGGACGTGACCCCGGGGCCAAAGATGCGCCTTTGCGCATTCTGGTGGCAGGCGGTGGCACGGGCGATGCGGTGGTGATGCTGGCCCAGCAAGCCCATGATCGCGGCGCAAATGCCGAAATTGTGTATATCGATCTGTCGGCGGCCTCGCGCGAAATTGCCGAAGGCCGGATCAGGCGACGCGGGCTTGAAAATGTTACCTTTGTCACCGGCTCGTTTGTTGATCTGGCGGCGCAATATGGCCCGTATGACTATATTGATTGTTGCGGTGTGCTGCATCATTTACCCGACCCCGATGCCGGGTTGCGCGCCCTGGCGGGCAGTTTGAAACCGGGCGGCGGCATGGGATTAATGGTTTATGCCACCATTGGCCGAACTGGCGTTTATCATATGCAGGAAATGATGCAGCGCCTGTCGGCCGAGGCGGAAGGGCGTGCGCGGCTTGAAACCGGCAAGGCATTGTTCGCGGGTCTGCCGCCGACCAACTGGCTTAAACGTAATCCGTTTGTGAATGATCATATTTCGGGCGGTGATGCCGGGTTTTATGATTTGCTGTTGCATCAGCAAGACCGCGCGTATCGCGTTGACGAAGTATATGATTTTGTCGAACAGGCGGGGTTGCGGCTGCAAAATTTTGTTGAACCGTTGCGTTATGACCCGGCGATTTACACCACCAGTGACGATATCGGGGCAAAGCTGGCGGTTTTGCCGCCGCGTCAACGCCATGCCATGGCCGAGTTGCTGGCGGGCAATATTACCAAGCATATTTTTTATGTTGTAAAGACCGACAATAAAACGCGCCCGGTCGAGATTGCACAACCGGCCAAGGCTGGCATGCCGCGTGTTGGCGGACAGGATATTGGTGCGATGGTGCCGTATCTGGGCCGGGTGGATGGGGCAAAACTGGCGGCATCGGTTGCCAAATCGGCGCAAATCAAAATCAATTTCAGCGGATTTGCGCTGATCCGCAAATTGCCCCCGGCCAGTGCGGCCATTTTGGCGCGGGTCGATGGGCAGAGAAGCCTGGAAAATATTCGCCAATCATTTGATCCCGTGCCGGAATCCTGGCCGTTTTACGCGCAGGTTGCGGCCCTTTTTGCCGTGTTATCGGCGGCAAACCTGCTGTTTTTGCGCCATCCAGCCTGAGGGGGCGCGGGTGCCGGCGGTGTGTTGGCCCGCGCGATGCTTGCTTGAGGCAAAAGAAAAGCCGGACATCCTGCGATGACCGGCCAAGTCAGCAACACGTCAGTTACGAACGTGTGGCTGTGTTTGGGAGAATGCACGAAGAAGGGCATCAAGCACCTGCAGGGGGAATGAAAGGCGTCCCTGCAAGCTGAAAAATCGGGGAGACATAATGAATATCCGGGTTGGGCAGTGTAACGGACCGGAATGCGACCCGGCCCGGTCGGCGGCAAAATATTTTGCCGCTACAGGCGGGCCGATCAGGCCTGCCAGAAATGTTTGCCAGCTTCGATCCGCGCATCGTAAACGTCCCAGCCAATATCGCGCAGCAAATGTGCGTCCATGTCGGCAAGGCGGTTGCGCAGGGTAAAGCGAGCGGCCCATTGGCGCGGCAGAGCAAGCAGACGATCAACTGTGTCGGTGTTGGCTGTGCGCGGGGCGGTGAATGCGGCGGTGTTCCTGGTGATCGCGACCATAATTGTATTCCTTCAATTTGCTGGCGGCTCTCTCAAGGGATGCGGCCATGAATTTCGTTTCGTTAAACCCAGAGTTACGCTGTTTTTTACTTGCTCTCAAACCATATTTTAGCATCATACTATGAGATAAACTCATGCAAAAAGGCCTGCTATGAAACGTCGCCCCTTGCCGTTGAATGCTTTGCGGGCCTTTGAGGTCGCAGGCCGTCTTGAAAGTTTTACCAAAGCGTCACAAGAACTTAACGTTACCCAGGGGGCTGTCAGTCGTCAGGTTCAGCATCTGGAGGACGTGTTGGGACGGCGGCTTTTTGAGCGCCATCACAGGCGACTAAAACTCACGCGGCCGGGGCGTATTTTGCTTATGTCGTTGAGCGACGCGTTTGATGCGATAGAATCTGCGGTCGGGCGAATCGAGGATCGGCCCGATGATACGCAATTGCGCGTCATTGCCCCGTTGACCTTTGCCATGCGCTGGATCGTGCCGCGACTGGGCCGGTTTCAGTCGGAATACCCTGATTTGCAGGTGCAACTTGGCACCTTTAATGACGATAGCCTGCCGGTTGATTTTTCCGAAACCGACATTGCCATTCGCTTTGCCGATACTCCGGGCGATCAGCTGGTCCATGAATTTTTAACCGGCGAACGGTTGTTGCCGGTGTGCCATCCCAGTCTGGTCGCGCAATTGTCCTGCCCCGAAGATCTGGCAAAGGTGCCGTTGTTGCATTGTTCGGCCCAGCGCGAAGACTGGCGCATCTGGCTTAACGGTACCGGTATAAAAGGGGTGGATCCCGACCGGGGCCCGGTTTTTGCCACCCTTGATATGGCCATGGAGGCGGCTGCCAGCGGTTTTGGCGTGGTTATTTCCGATCCCGCGATGATTGGCGAATATGTGGTCACCAACCGTTTGACCGTGCCGTTTGATTTGCCGGTCGATAGCCCCTACGCCTATTCGCTGTGTTATCCTGAAGGGCGATTGGAGCGGCGCAAGGTGCGGTCTTTTCGCGATTGGTTGATGAGTGAAATCACCCTTGAAACCACAAAGCGCAAATCGGTTCAAAAACAGGTGTAATGCTTTATGATGCCTTGAAATTGAACCACTTTGTTCCCCATTATGAATATGCAGACAAAGGGCGTATCAGCCTTGCATCACCAACCGCGATCATTGGAAAAGACGGCTATTTTGATGAATATGAGTACAGGTGGGGTGGTTCGGTTGGGTCGTATGCGGCGTAAAACGCGTATGATCGGGGCATGGGTCGCAGGCTGCATGGCGCTGGCATGGCCGATGATCAGTCAGGCCGAGGAAGCCAAACCCAACATTACGCCTGCCCCGACCGTCGCGGTCAGCGAGGAACCCCTTGCCAGTCTGGCGCGGCCCGAATACGCGATATCGCTATATGGCGATTTAAAATACGGGCCGGAATTTACCCATTTTGACTATGTTAACCCCGATGCGCCCAAGGGCGGCACCTTGCTTGACAGCTCTACCGGGTCGTTTGATACGTTAAATCCCTTTATTTTAAAGGGGGACGCGGCGATTGGCTTGGGCCTGATGTATGACACGCTGCTGGTTCAAAGTATGGACGAGCCCTTTTCCGAATACGGGCTGGTCGCGCAAAAGGTTGAAGTGCCGCAAGACCGGTCCTATGCGACGTTTTTTATCAATCCTGCCGCCCGTTTTTCAGACGATACCCGGATCACGGCTGATGACGTTATTTTCTCGTTCAACACACTGATTGAAAAAGGAAACCCAACCTATCGGCAATATTATGCCTCGGTCGATCATTTGGAAAAACTCGATGATTTGACGGTCAAGTTTGTGTTCAAGCCCGGTGATAATCTGGAATTGCCGCTGATTTTGGGCGATATTCCGGTTCTGCCGGCGCATTATTGGAAAGATAAGGATTTTTCCAAAACCACCTTTGATATCCCGGTCGGCAGCGGACCTTATATGATCAAGGATTTTGAACCGGGCCGCCATATTACCTATGTACGGAACAAAAATTATTGGGCGAAAGACGTGCCGTCGGTAAAGGGCATGTATAATTTTGATACCATTCGTTATGACTATTACCGCGACCTTGATGTGGAACGACAGGCGTTTTTTGCCGGTGAATATTATTATCGCGGCGAATTTTCATCGCGTGAATGGGCCACCGGATATGACAAACCCCCGGTGCGCAACGGCAACATCAAAAAGGATCTGATCCCCAATCATCAGCCGCGCGGCATGCAGGGCTTTATCATGAATGCGCGCCGCCCGCTTTTTGCCGATCATCGGGTGCGCCGGGCCTTGCAATATGCAATGGATTTTCAGTGGCTGAACCGGGCGATGTTTTATGGCGCCTATCAGCGTACCGACAGTTATTTTGTCAATTCCGAACTGGCCGCAACCGGCCTGCCCCATGGCGAGGAACTCGACATCCTCAACAAGTTTCGCGACAAGCTGCCGCCCGACCTGTTTACCAAACCCTATAGCCTGCCCGATTACGATCAGGAAAATGGTCGCCGCAAGGCGCTGCGCGAAGCCATGACATTGTTAAACGATGCCGGATGGGAATTGCGCGATCAGAAACTGGTCAACAAAAAAACCGGCGAACCGTTTCGCTTTAGCCTGATGTTGCGCCAGCCCGGGTTCGAGAAAATCGCCCTGATGATGCAAACCCGCCTGCGCCAGTTGGGCATTGAAATGGATTTTCGCCTGATCGATAGCGGCCAGTGGATCAACCGGTTGCAATCATATGATTTTGATATGACCAGCTTCTGGTGGCAGCAAAGCCTGTCGCCCGGCAATGAACAGCGGTTTTACTGGTCCTCGGCTGCGGCCGACCAGCCCGGCAGTCGCAATTTTGCCGGGATCAAGGACCCGGTGGTCGATCAGATCATTGATCTGGTGATCTCGGCCAGCAACCGTGACAGCCTGGTGCAGCGGACGCGTGCGCTGGACCGTGTTTTGTTGTGGGGCGATTATACCATTCCGCAATGGTATCAACCCGCTGACCGGCTTGCTTATTGGAACATTTTTGGTCGTCCATCGGTGGTGCCCACCAAAGGCAATTCAATGATGACATGGTGGATCGATCCGGATAAATCGAAAAAACTGGGCAAGGGGGGGTATTAAGCCATGCTGAATTATATTCTGCGGCGTATTTTGCTGATCCCGGTAACCCTGTTTGGCATCATGGTTTTAAACTTTGCCATTGTGCAGTTTGCCCCCGGCGGCCCGGTAGAACAGATGGTCGCCCAGCTTCAGGGTGCCGATGTTTCGACCACGGCCCGCATTTCCAACACCGGTGCCGATAGCGGCGGTGGTGCCAAGGCAGGCAACAATTTCTCTACCGATTCCAGCTATCGTGGCGCGCAGGGGTTAGACCCCGAAGTGATCGCCCAGCTTGAAAAGCAATTCGGGTTTGATAAACCGGCCTATGAACGGTTCTGGATGATGATGAAAAATTATCTGACCTTCGATTTTGGCCAAAGCTATTTTCAGGACCGCGATGTCGTCGATATCGTGATCGACAAATTGCCGGTGTCGATCTCGCTGGGTCTATGGTCCACGCTGATTATTTATCTGATTTCGGTGCCACTGGGGGTGGCCAAGGCCGTGCGCGATGGCAGCAACTTTGATGTCTGGACATCGGTTGCGATTATTACCGGTTATGCGATACCGGGTTTTTTGTTTGCCGTGCTGCTGATTGTGTTGTTCGCGGGCGGGACTTATTTCGATATTTTTCCGCTACGCGGTCTGACCTCGCCGGGGTGGAGCGAGATGTCGCTTTTGGGGAAAGTTGGCGATTATTTCTGGCATTTAACCCTGCCGATTATCGCGCTGACCATTGGCGGTTTCACCACGCTGACCATGCTGACCAAAAATTCGTTTCTGGATGAAATTAACAAACAATATGTGGTGACGGCAAAGGCCAAGGGCCTAAGCGAAAAACAGGTGTTGTACGGGCATGTGTTTCGCAATGCCATGCTGCTGGTAATTGCCGGTTTCCCCAGTGCATTGATCGGCTTGCTGTTTACCGGCTCGGTCCTGATCGAGGTGATTTTCTCGCTCGACGGGGTCGGGCTTTTGGGGTTTGAATCGGTCATGCGGCGCGATTACCCGGTGATGTTTGCCACCCTTTATATGTTCACACTGGCCGGGCTGGTTTTAAACCTGATCAGCGATCTGACCTATCATTTCGTCGATCCGCGCATCGACTTTGACGCGCGGAAGGATTGATAACATGGCAAATTCATTGCATCTTTCCCCGCTTAATCAACGCCGCATCGAAAGTTTTCGCGCCAACCGCCGTGGGTATTGGTCGCTGATGATTTTTGCGGTGCTGTTTTTGGTCTGTCTGGTGGCCGAAGGCATTGCCAACGACCGGCCCATGGTCGTGAAATATGATGGCAACTGGTATTTCCCCATCGTCAAGGATTACCCCGAAACCACTTTTGGCGGCGATTTTGATGTCGCGACCGATTTTTATGATCCGTATTTGTTAGGTAAAATCCAGAATAACGGCTTTGCCGTCTGGCCGATCATTCCGTTTTCGTACGACACTATCGATTTTAACATGCGCGCCCCCTTGCCCGCGGCCCCGTCGGCCCGGCACTGGCTGGGCACCGATGACCTGGGCCGCGATGTGCTGGCCCGGCTGATTTACGGCTTTCGTATTTCGGTGCTGTTTGGCATAGCGTTGACCCTGATCAGCTCGGTGATTGGTATCGGGGCGGGGGCGGTGCAGGGCTATTTTGGTGGCTGGGTTGATCTGACGTTTCAGCGGGTGATTGAAATCTGGGGCGGGTTGCCGCAGCTTTTTATCCTGATCATTCTGGCCAGCCTGTTTGCACCGGGTTTTTGGACATTGCTGTTCATTATGGTGCTGTTTAGCTGGATGAGCCTGACCGGCCTTGTCCGTGCCGAATTTTTGCGTGCCCGTAATTTTGAATATGTTCGAGCCGCCAAGGCGCTGGGTGTTGGCGATTTTCGCATTATGGCGCGCCATGTGTTGCCCAATGCGATGGTCGCCACCATTACGTTTTTGCCCTTTGTGTTAAACGGTTCCATCGTCGCCCTGACGTCGCTTGATTTTCTTGGGCTGGGCATGCCGCCCGGTTCACCGTCGCTGGGTGAATTGCTGTCGCAGGGGAAAAATAACCTTCAGGCACCGTGGCTGGGGATTACCGCCTTTTTCGCCATCGCCATCATGCTGAGCTTGCTGATTTTTATTGGCGAAGCCGTGCGCGATGCCTTTGATCCGCGCAAGACGTTCTAGGAAAATGTGATGTCAGAACAGGGCAACGACGAATATCTTTTGGATGTCAGCAATCTTGCTGTGCGCTTTGGCAATGTCGATGCGGTGCGCGGCGTGTCGTTTCGCATGCAGCGCGGCGAAACGCTGGCGCTGGTGGGCGAAAGCGGGTCGGGCAAATCGGTGACGGCAATGTCGATTTTGCAATTGCTGCCTTATCCGCGTGCCGCGCATCCGTCCGGGTCGATCCTGTTTGACGGACAGGAAATGGTTGGTGCGCCCGAACGCACCTTGCGCCAAATTCGCGGCAATCGCATTGCGATGATTTTTCAGGAACCGATGACCTCGCTTAACCCGCTGCATAATGTGGAAAAGCAGGTCGGCGAGGTTTTACTGCTTCATAAAGGCCTGCGCGGGGCCAAGGCGCGCGAACGGGTGATCGAACTTCTGGAGCTTGTCGGCATTCCCGACCCCAAGTCACGTTTGCGTTCATTGCCGCACGAACTTTCAGGCGGGCAACGCCAACGTGTGATGATCGCGATGGCCCTTGCCAATGACCCGGAACTGTTAATTGCCGACGAACCGACAACTGCGCTCGATGTGACCATTCAGGCGCAGATATTGCAGTTATTGCGCGATTTGCAAAACCGGCTGGGCATGGCGTTGCTGCTGATTACCCATGACTTGCAAATCGTTAAAAAAATGGCCGATCAGGTTTGTGTGATGAAAGACGGCGAAATTGTTGAATTTGGTGACAATGTCCGCCTGTTCGAACAACCCCGCCATCCTTATACCAAACGCTTGCTAGATGCTGTGCCATCGGGGCAGGCGCGGCCGTTGCCCGATGATGCCTGCCAGCTTTTGCAAACCGGCGAAATTCATGTCCGTTTTCCGATTGGTAAAAAAGGTATACTGGGCCGCCCGGAATATTATCTCGATGCGGTAGATGGTGTTTCGATTGCAGTGCGGCAGGGCGAAACGCTGGGCATTGTCGGCGAAAGTGGTTCGGGCAAGACGACACTGGCGCTGGCAATTTTGCGGCTGTTGCAGTCAACCGGTGCGATCACTTTTGACGGGGTCGATGTGCGTGCGCGTGATGGCGCACAAATGCGCGCCCTGCGCCGCGACATGCAGGTGGTGTTTCAGGACCCGTTCGGCTCGCTTAGCCCGCGGATGTCGGTGGCGCAGATTGTTGGCGAAGGGCTTGAAATTCATCAGCCCGAACTGAGCCGGGCCGAGCGCGAAGAACGCATCGCCGAGGCCCTGGTCGAGGTCGATTTACCCGAAAGTGCCCTGCATCGGTATCCGCACGAATTTTCCGGCGGGCAACGCCAGCGTATCTCGATTGCGCGCGCTCTGGTGCTAAAACCGCGTTTCATGGTCCTTGACGAACCGACATCGGCACTCGATATGTCCGTACAGGCGCAGATCGTGGAATTGCTGCGTGATTTGCAGGCGCGTCATAACATGGCGTATCTGTTTATCAGTCACGATTTGAAAGTGGTTCGTGCCCTGTCGCACCGTGTGATGGTGATGAAGGGCGGAAAAATGGTCGAAAGCGGCAGCGCTGACGAGATTTTTGACCACCCGCAGCACGCCTATACCAAAGAGCTTCTGGCGGCGGCACTTGACATGAATGCTCCCCGTGGGCCTGTTGATGCGCTATAGCGTAAAAAGAAGCGTATAAAAGGATAGTAGGTTGGAAATAATGGGTAAACCCCGGAAGACAGCACAGGCAAAACCTGTGTCGCTGGCGGCCCGTATATGTGTGTTTTTTGGCATTGCTGTTTTTGCCCTGATGGCATTTTCTGTTTCAGGTGCGTTTGCATCATCGGGCGAAGGCAAGGAAGCCGGGGCTGAAGGGCAATCAGCCGGTGTGGCATTGCCTGGCAATGTGTTTGAACTTGAAAAAGTCGTCACCACAATCGTGCTGCCACGGCAGGGCATGATCCGTCAGTTCGCAGCGGGAATTTGGCTGGAGCTTTCATCGGTCGAGCATCGTGCGCTTGTGACGCGGATACAGCCAAAACTGTTGAATGCCTTTATGACCGATATTCAGCGTTATTTTTACCGCGATACCAAATACCGCGCGGAAAAAGTGGCAAAGGGCAAACGCGGCTACCATTATCAGGCTCCGGCATTGCTGTTGCCGCCCAAACCGAAACTTGACGAAGACGGCAAGGAAATTCACGAAGAACCCGCCGAAAATGATGCGCCAAAGGCACATTTTTCGCCCTTTAAACCGACGACGGACCCGATCATTGTTGGCTTGCAGCGGCGTTTTCTGGCGACCTGTAACAAGGTGCTGGGCCCCGATGTTGTGACATCGGTGCAGGTGCGTGGCCTGTTCGATCAATGGCCAAACGAACGTTAGGGTTTTCGGCGCGGGTTGTGGTGGCAAGGATAAGACATTTTGCCGCTAGTCGACGATGTGATATCGGACCATAGCCTGCTTGCGGGCGGATACGAAGGCAGTCCGTTGAGCGGGCTGTCTTTTTGTTTTCAGCGCTCATTGGCGCAGGCATGGTTGCTCTGCCCTGAATGCACTTGTTGTGGCGAAAGGGTGTGGTACATCCCGATCATTATTGCTGTCGTTCGGGGTGTTAGATGTCGTTGCATATATGGATCAGTTTTTGTGCGCTGGTGGCTTTGATGGTGTCAACGCCGGGGCCAAGTGTGCTGATCGGCATGTCGCATTCCATGCGTTACGGGCCGGTGCCCACCTTGCTAACCGCGTTGGGCGATGTTACCGCCAATATGATCCAGATGATAATTGCCGCCGTGGGCCTTGGGGCTATTCTGGCAACATCGGCAACTGCGTTTCAGGCGGTTAAATGGGTGGGTGTTGCGTTTTTGCTTGCGATGGGGCTGGTTGCATTTTTTCGCAAGCCCGCAGCAGGTAATCCTAAAAACGATATCGAAACAAATAAAGTTGCCGGTCGTGAACCTGCGCGCCCGTTTAAAATGTTCAGCCAGGGCTTTTTGGTCGCCGCAGGTAACCCCAAGGCAATTGCCTTTTTCGGGGCGCTGTTTCCCCAGTTTATTGATGCGACCCACCCCCTGATGCCGCAGCTTGTGGTGTTGGGTGTAACCTTTGTGATTTTTGATTACACTGCCGTAATGGTCTATGCTGCGGCGGCGTCGCGCATCACCCCGTGGGTCACCCGCCATGGCGGCAACCGCGCCATTGGCCGTTTTAGTGGCGGCGTGTTGATCATTGCCGCAATGTTGCTGTCGCTGATCGATGCGCCGGGCAGCTTTGCCGGTGAAAAATAACCAATCCTTTTTGGCTAATGCAGCGCCGCAAGGATGATGTTTTGCCAAATATGCTGTCTGGTTCCCCCTAAGGCATTTTCGCCCGGGGGCACCTTTCATGTTTTGGCATTTGCATGATGACATCGGGGCTTTCATTTCCCCGGAATCAGACCTGGCGGGGCGCAGGCCGTGTGATGTGACGGCGAATTCTATCCGCTTGCATTCTGATGAGCGACAGCAAGGGTTAAATTCGGCCTTGTGGGTGCAAGACTGGTCGTGCGGGCCTTTTCCGCATATGCACGTCATGCAGCGTCACCCACCCGAAAACTGGCGTGAAGCCCGTGTTTCCACTGTATTGCGCGGCGAGGGGGGCGGCAGGGCCAATGTGGATGGCGTATATTTGTTTTCGTGGCACGGCCAAGCGGCATTGCATACCAACCAGTCGGTATGCAATGCGTGTCGGTATGCACATCATACCGTTTGGTCGGTAGCAGAGATGCGGCAGGGAAAAGGCGGGGATCAGATTGGTGAATTTGTGCTGCAATCGCAATCAATGCCATGGGCGCAGCGGTATCTGGTGTCTTTTATCCCCGGTGGTCTGCCATTTTATGACATGTCAGCGGATGTGAAAAAGCGAGAAACAAGCGCTTCGGGCCGGCCGCAAATTACTGGGTGGTTTTGCCTGCACTGCCAACAATGTCCCCAAATTCGCGCAAAAAGACCGAGCCTTTAACCGTTCGCTGGATCAAAACAGACCGGCGGTCATCCTCGTCGACCTTGCGTTTCACCATGCCAAGCGAACTTAGCCGGTCAAGCGCGCGGGTAATGGCGGGTTTGGAAATGTTCAGGGCTTCGGCAAGGCCACGAACCGTATGAGGGGCCGGGGTCAGATAAACAGTAAGGACAAGGGCCATCTGCCGGGCGGATAAATCGGGGGAATCCCGACGTACACTTTCGACAGTCGCGATACGCCAAAGGTCAAGCGCTTGTGACGGTTTGATCTCGATGGGCATATTTATGTCCAACAGCCTGTTTGTTACGAATACGTAATCTGTTTACCTGACCCCTGACGTTAAGTCAAAGGTTGATTTGTCTTAATTTACTTACCGTAACGATCACTAATCACCTTGAACGCCGCGCGGATACCCTGGGCTTCGCCGCCTTCGGGGCGACCAGGTGTTCCTGCCGGGTTCCATGCCATCAAATCGATATGCGCCCATGCTTTGGCACCTTTGGCGAAACGGTCCAAAAACAGGGCCGCAATAATCGCCCCGCCAAATGGCCCGGACGAGATATTGTTGGTATCGGCGATCTTGCTTTCAAGCATCGGGCGGTAATCGTCCCACAGTGGCAAGCGCCACATCGGGTCGCCCATTTCGATGCCGGTATTTTGCAAGGCGTTTGCCAGATCATCATTGTTGGAAAACAAAGCCGGCAAACCAAGGCCAAGGGCAACACGGGCCGCCCCGGTCAGGGTTGCGAAATCAAGCAGGATTTCCGGGTCTTCGCTGGCCGCTTCGGTTAAGGCATCAGACAGCACCAAACGCCCTTCGGCATCGGTATTGCCCACTTCCACCGTCACGCCCTTGCGGGTGTTGATAATGTCGCTGGGGCGAAAGGCATTGCCCGATACCATGTTTTCCACAGCCGGGATCAGCACGCGCAACCGCACCGGCAATTGTGCCGCCATAATCATGCGTGCCAGACCCAGCACCTGGGCCGCACCGCCCATGTCTTTTTTCATTAAAAGCATGTTGCTGGCCGGTTTTAAATCATAGCCGCCGGTATCAAAACACACACCCTTGCCAACCAGTGTGACACGCGGCGCATTTTCATCGCCCCAATGCATGTCAATCAGGCGCGGTGCGCGGTCGCTGCCTTTGCCCACGGCATAAATGGACGGATAATTTTGCGTTTCCAGATCATCGCCGACAATGGTTGTTATCGTGGCGGAAAACTCATCGGCCAATGTTTGGGCCGCTGCGGCCAGTTCGACCGGGCCCATGTCATTGGCGGGCACGTTGATCAGATCGCGGGTCAGGGCAATGCCGCGCGCGGTGTTTTCGGCACGGTCAGCGGCTTTATTGGCCGGGCGCACAAAGGATGCTTGCGGTGCATCAATTTTGCGATAACGATCAAACCGGTACCCGCCAAGGTAAAGACCCAGCATGGCGCGTTCGCACAGCTCATCATCGCTGGTTACGGTTGCGTCAAACTGATAGGTGCCTTTGGGCAGGGCGCTGACAAGGGCGGCAAAATCCCACACCGATTTGGCATCGTTTTCAAACCCCAAAACCACCGATGCGGCTTTGCCATCGTTAGATGGCAACAAAAGACTGGTGCCGCGTTTGCCTTCAAAGCGGTTGGCCTCAATCCATGATTTATGGATGTCAGACTGGCTTTCCAGCCATTTGCCAAATCCCGCCGGGGTGACGGCGTGAATTGTCAGGGCCGTTTGGGCATCGGCCGTGGTGGTTGTGGGGATAATATGGTCGAACAATTGATCCGTCCTTGTTTGTTTTGGGTGGCGCAACCCGCATGGATAAAGCCGGTGCGGGCTGTGGCATGCACATGATGATGGGTGACATGGCATCATGTTTCGCATTGTTATGGTCATTATGCGGCGATTGACACAAAAACAACAAGGGGATTGGCGCGCAAAATGCGGGCTGGCAGATGCGGTTTAGGGTATGGTTGGCATTACGGGTTTCAGGGGCGGGTTGCGGGTTGTAAAAAACGGCACATGTGTGTCGTTACAGGTAGCGCGTCACGCTCTTATTAATGATGGTGCAGTGGTAAAATGGAAAATCTTCCGGTTCTTTATATTGGCAATAAAAACTATTCGTCCTGGTCGTTGCGTGCGTGGCTGGGGTTAAGGGCGACCGGCGTTGAATTTGAGGAAAAGCTGGTTTCGCTTTACACCGACGAATGGTTTGCCAAGGCCCCGGTCATTTCGCCTACTGGCAAAGTCCCGGCTTATTTTGATGGCACAAAAACCATTTGGGAGGCCTTGGGGATATTAGAATATATCGCCGATACCCGGCCCGATACCCTGTTATGGCCGCTTGATATGGATGTGCGCGCCATTGCGCGGTCGGTCGCGCTGGAAATGCATGGCGGCTTTGTTGCCCTGCGCACCAATATGCCAATGAATTTGCGCAAGGATTATAGCGGTCGGGGCCGCCAACCCGGTGTGGAAAAAGACATCGAACGGATTGGCGACATTTTCAACATGTGCCGCAGCCGCTATGGTCAAAGCGGTGATTTTCTGTTTGGCCACTTCACCATAGCCGATGCCATGTTTGCCCCCGTGATCACGCGGTTTAAAACCTATGGCGTCACGCTTGATCCGGTCGGCGAGGCCTATAAAAATGCCGTGCTTGCCTTGCCTGCCATGCGCGAATGGTACCGCGATGCTTTAAATGAAAACTGGGTGATTGAAGGTGCGGAATTGCCCGATCAGGGATAATCCGCGGCCAAACCCTTGTTAAAACCACATGGTCAAAAATCCGCCAGAGGCTTCCTTGCCCGTTTTGCCATCTTATGTGCCCGAAGTTGATCCCCCCGGCCAAGACCCGGCCCTTGACCGGATTTTGGCCGATGTGCGGGCCTGCCGCCTGTGCGCGGCCCATTTGCCATTGGGCCCGCGCCCGGTGGTGCGCATGGCGGTGTCGGCCCCGGTTTTGGTGATCGGGCAGGCACCGGGAACAAAGGTGCATCAAACCGGCTTGCCGTGGAACGATGCCTCGGGTGATCGTTTGCGCGACTGGTTGCAAATGTCACACGCCGAATTTTATGACCCTGCCAAACTGGCGATTATGCCAATGGGGTTTTGTTACCCTGGCCGGTTTGCGCGCGGCGGCGATTTGCCACCCCGGCCCGAATGCGCGCCAACATGGCATGATGTATTATTGCGCCATTTGCCCCATGTGCGGTTAACCTTGCTGATCGGCCAATATGCGCAGGCGCGTTATCTGGGCATTCAACGTGCCAAAACCATGACCGAAACTGTGCATCGGTTTGAGCAGTTCCTGGCCGATGGTTTGCTGCCCATGCCCCATCCCAGTTGGCGCAACACAGCATGGATTCGTAAAAATCCGTGGTTTGAAAGCGAGTTACTGCCGGTTTTGCGCGACAGGGTCAAAGACGCGCTGGCAGGATGAAAACACGGTGCTTTCAAATTCCTGACATGTTTTCATGGCTTTATATGACGATCATTTCAAAACGATAAGTTGAACCTGATTTTGAACCGGCTACAGGAGGCTGAGATGAGCAAACTTTCCCCCGCCGAAATTGACGTGGCCTTAAAAGAAGTTAGCGGCTGGACCCTGGCGGATGATGGCCTGTCTATTCAGAAAACCTTCAAATTCAAGGATTTCAACCAAGCGTTCGGCTTTATGACCCGTATCGCGCTTAAGGCCGACAAAATGGACCATCATCCTGAATGGTTTAATGTTTATAACAAGGTCGAAATCGCCCTGACGACCCATGATGTCGGCGGTGTGTCGCAAAAGGATATCAAGTTGGCCGCCTTTGCCGATGATGTAGCTTAGGACGCCTTGCTGGTTTGGAATATTTAAAAGCCGGTGGCGCAATGTGCGCCCACCGGCTTTTGTGGTTGAAAGGTGAATCTGGCGCGATTATTATTTTGGTTCCAGCCTTACAGCACCGTCAAGGCGAATCGTTTCGCCGTTCATCATTTCATTTTCGCAAATATGCAGGGCGAGGCGGCCATATTCCTCGGGCCAGCCCAAGCGTTTGGGAAAGGGGGTGTTGGCCGCAAGGCTGTCTTGCACTTCATCAGGCAGGTTTGACAGCATCGGTGTGCCAAACAGGCCCGGCGCAATTGACATGACCCGAATGCCGTGGCGGGCCAGTTCGCGCGCCGCAGGCAGGGTTAATGAATGCACAGCCCCCTTGGACGCGGCATAGGCCGCCTGGCCGATTTGCCCTTCAAAGGCGGCAATCGATGCGGTGTTAATAATAATGCCGCGCTCGCCGCTTTCCACCGGTTCGGTCTTGCTCATGGCATCGGCAACAACGCGCATCATGTTAAACGTGCCGATCAGGTTCACATTGATCACGCGGCTAAAGGCATCAAGGCTGGCCGGGCCATCGCGGCCAACAATGCGTTCCCCATGTACAATCCCGGCACAACTGACCAGAATGCGCGGTGCGCCTAAATCGGCAATAACGCGGGCAACCGCGTCTTCAACGCTTTGCGCATTGGTGACATCAACGCCATATCCTTTGCCGCCCAGTTTTTCTGCCGTGGCATCGGCCCCGTCACCATTTAAATCAAAAGTGGCAACCTTCGCCCCGGCAGCCGCCAGGACCCGCGCTGTTGCGGCACCCAACCCGGACGCCGCCCCGGTTACAATGGCAACTTTTCCTGAAACCTGCATCGGGTTCTCCTGATTTGAAATATAATAGGTATTTCTATACCAAATTATTGGTTTTTGAGGCAAGCAAAACGCGCGAGAGCCGGTTTACCCGCAAAAGTCGCAGTATTTTTACAAAATAGCGGGTGGAAATACGACCAATCATAGCTGACATAAACCAGAGAGCTTATTCAGATTTGGATGTGCGCAACAGTGCCGCCCGCATTGCAGCGGGCAGGTTTTGCCAGGCTGGCGTCATTTTGGCGCAGGCTTGCTGTCCTGATTTTTCGCGCCGTCTGTTGTGTCGCGATCATTGTTGGTTTTGCCCTGATCGCCATCTTTGGTCTCGACCGGTTTTTGCACATCAAACGCCATGCTGGCGCTGGGCCGTGTATCGGGTGCAGGGCGCTGGCGGGGCGGCGGGTCCAGGTCGGTTGCGGGGGATGAATGTTCGCGGTCAAACCGTTTGGCCTCGCGCGCCAGAATGGCTTCGCGCCGGGCAATGTAAATGGCCGAACCGACGATTAATCCGGCACCGGGTAACAGCCAGATTTCGGGGATTTCCCCAAACATCACCAGCGCCACGACGACGACAAACGGCAGGCGTAAATAGTTGAAACCAATGACAAAGCTGTAATCAAACAGGCGAAAGGCGCTGGTATTGCAAAGCTGGGTAATGTTGGCCATGGTGGTGCCAATCAGCAAAATCATGATCACGTGCCAACTGGGTGTTTCCCACACAAACAGGGCTGGAATCAGCGTCATTGGTGTCATCAGCAGCATGGTGTATAGCACCACATTGGGGCTGCTGTCTGTTCGCGCCAGTGACTTGATCGTCATGCCGGCACTGGCCATACACACGGCGGCGACCACCGGTAAAATGCTGGCAAGCTGCATGGTGTCGCTGCCGGGGCGAATGATAATGGCAACCCCGGCGAACCCGGCCACCAGGGCAATGATGCGATGATGGCGGATTTGTTCTTTCAGGAAAATCGCGGCCAGCACGGTGCCAAACAGGGGCACCGTGAAATTAAGGGTCGTTGCCTCGGCCAGGGGTAAATAGGCCAGGGCTGAAAACCAGAAGCTCATCGCGCCCATTGAAAAAATGGCACGCAGAAAAAACATGCGCCAGCGTGTGGTGTGGATTGATGATATGCCCGCGCGTAAAGATACTGGCACAATCAGCAAAAAACCAAACAGGTTGCGGAAGAAAACAACTTCAAGCGGGGGCAATTCCTGTGTTGCCAAACGCACAGTGACCGAAAATCCGGCGGCGGTGATGGCGGCAATGGTGGCAAAAATCGCTGCCTGAACATAATTTGGAAGTTGTTGAAACCATTGCTTCATTTTTATGGCAGCCTGTCGTTGTGGGGCGTCAAATGTTGGTCAGCTCGGGTGACCTTGCGCGTGGTGGGCGCGGTATTGTTTGTTGTGGCAATTGGTTATCAAAGGTGTGCAAGGACACCTAAAGTGTGATGGCAATCAGGGAATGTTGTGGCCCTGTAATATCGTTGGCGCGTTTCGGACCATTGAAAAAGCCATGCCCGAAAGGTGCCAGATGTGAGCATAAAACTCAAAAAACTGAATGTTATCAAAATGAATATACCGGATTTTATAAAAAATCCAGTATCGCGACTTCGGGTTGCAGGGGCAAAGGGGGCATTGTTTTTATTAAAACGGTGTTTCTTCGCAACTGGCTGATTTTCGTGTATTATTGCCCCTTGGCCAAGTCTTGGGACCGGGGGAAGATTATGGATGCCATCGACGCAAAGTTGCTAGATATTTTACAAGAAGATGCTTCGCAATCCTATGCAGTGCTGGGGGGCAAGGTAGGGTTGTCGGTTTCAGCGGTGAATGACCGGGTGCGCAAATTGCGTGATCAGGGGATTATTCGCGCTTACCGGATTGAAATTGATCCGCTGGCGGTGGGGCGCGCGCTGATGGCGATGGTGTGGTTGCGTAGTGATCCGGGTAAGAGCAGTCGCAAAATGATCAAGTCACTGATCAAGGCCGATGAAGTGATGGAATGCCATCACATGACCGGGCGATTTGATTTTTTGTTGAAATTGCGTTTGCGCGATACCGCCCATCTCGAAAGCTTTGTCACCGACGTGATCAAGGAACTTCCCGGCATTTTGGAAGTTTTGCCGGAAATTGCCTTGTCGACAGCAAAAGAAACAGCTTTTATTCCCGCGCAGGTCCCCGAGGCAGGTTAAGTTTAATCTTATGACGTTATGGCAAATGCGCCATGGCGGTACCATATGCTGTAAAAATATTGGATCGACGATATTTTCGCCGCAATTTTGTGGTCGATATGTGCCGTATTATAGATAGATACGCGACTGTCCCGGCTGTGATGTGATGTCACACTGGTTGGGGCTGTATGTAAGGCTGGGTCACAAAAACAGGGAGAACGCCCATGATTGAATCGATGAATCTGGTTATCCTGATTGCATCGATTTTGGTTGTGGTTGCCGTTTTCACCAGCCTGATCAGCTTTCGTGTTGGCGCCCCCTTGCTGCTGGTGTTTTTGTTTGTCGGCCTTGCTGCGGGCGAAGATGGCATTGGCGGCATTCATTTTGATAATGCCCCGCTGGCCTATTTTATTGGCAGCATTGCGCTGGCCCTTATCTTGTTTGACAGCGGCTTTGAAACCCCGACACGGGCGTTGCGCATTGCATCGGCCCCCGCCCTTACCTTGGCGACCTTTGGCGTTTTAATGACCACGGGCGTGGTCGGCGTGGCGGCGCATTTTTTGCTGGGCGTTCCGTGGCTGGTCGGTTTTTTGTTTGGCGCTATTGTCAGTTCGACCGATGCGGCGGCAGTGTTTTTCCTGTTGCGGGTTGGTGGCATTAACCTGCGTGATCGAACACGATCAACGCTGGAGGTCGAGTCGGGAAGCAACGACCCGATGGCGGTGTTTTTAACCATTACGCTGGTTGAACTGATCGTGCAGGGCACGGGCGACAACCTGGCGCTGGAACTGGCCGAACGGTTTGTTTTCCAAATTGGCCTTGGGGCGGTTCTGGGGTTTGTGGGCGGCGTTTTGATTGTTCAGGGCATGAACCGGATCAAGCTGGAACCGGGGCTGGTGCCCATTGTGGTTCTGGCCTGCGCGCTGACATTGTTTGGGGCCACCAGCATTGTTGGCGGCAGCGGCTTTTTGGCGGTTTATGTTGCCGGGCTTTATGCCGGTAACAGCAAAATGCGCATGAGTGCCAGTGTCCGCCGGTTTCAGCATGTCATAACCTGGCTGGCGCAAATTGCCATGTTTGTTACCCTTGGCTTGCTGGCAACCCCGTCGGAATTTGGCGATGTGTTGATCCCGGGCTTTTTGCTGGCGTTAATTTTGGTGTTTGTGGCCCGGCCGATTGCGATCTGGCTGTGCCTGATGTTTTTCAATTTTTCACGTAATGATACCGCCTTTATTTCGTGGGTCGGCTTGCGCGGTGCGGTCTCGATTTTGCTGGCGATTGTGCCAATGGTCGAGGGGGTCGAGCAGGGCCAGTTGCTGTTTAATACCGCCTTTATTGTCGTGATAACGTCGCTGTTGCTACAAGGCTGGACCATCAAACCGATTGCCCGCTGGCTGGGCATTATTGTGCCCGCACGACGTGGCCCGGTTGACAGGATCGATCTGGAATTGCCCGGCAACGCCAATCAGGAAGTGGTGGTTTACCGCGTCCATCCCGATAGTGCGGTGGCAACCGGGCATCGTATTCCGCGTTGGGCGCGCCCGTCGCTTATTTTGCGCGATGGTAAATCGCTGCGTCCGCACAATGCCGGGCGGCTTTTGGGCGATGACCAGATCTATATTTTCACCCCGCCACAATATGTCGAACTGCTTGACCAGCTTTTCGCCGGTCCCGCCGAAGGGGCCAATGACCGCGATATGTTTGGTGATTTCAGCTTCCCGCCCGATACCGGCATTTTGGATGTGGGTCGATTATATGGTTTTCCGGTTGCGCCGGGCGATGGTGATTTGACACTGGCGGAATTGCTGGAACGGGAATTGTCGGGCGATATCGAACCCGCCGACCGCATTGCCTATGGCCCGGTCGAGCTGATTGTGCGGCGTATTGATGATGGCCATGGCATTCGCGAAGTCGGCATGTCGGTTGAGCTTAACCCCGAAAACCGGCGTCATTTGCCCCTTTTCCATTCCCGCAGCGAATTGCTGGCCTTGTGGCGGTTAAACCGTCGCAAAAGACTGCGGCGTAAATTGCGTACCAGGCTGACCAACCGGCGCAAGAAAATGTCGGCACTGGCTCCGGCGGATTTGGACGTGGCGGCGGATGTGGCCGCGCAAACCGACGCGATTGCCCTTTCCAGTGCGGACCCGTTACCGGTAACCGAAGCTGATTTGGCATCAACCGCCCCGACAGATGAAAGTGCGCCGGAGGACAGGTCGTCTGGTGATAACGGGGTCAAGGAAGGCGGGCCCGACCGCAAGCCCGATCCCTTTTCGAGGGCGCAAGAATTATCTGAACCTGATGCCGATACTGAAACCGAAGTCGTACCTGAAGCTAAAACTGATGCTGATGTTGACGCCATACAGAATGTTGCTCCCCATCAGGTAACGGACACCGGTGAAGACAAACCGGTTCGTTAGCCATGGGCGACGGGGGATATGGTTTGGCGGTGACGTCCCCATGATGACCGTGATTTCACCCCTTAGGGCGGGCTATGCACCTGTTTTGGGCGGATAACGCAGGGCTTCCATCACAACCTTGAACGCCGGGGAATGTTGCCGACGACTGGGGTAATATAAATGATACCCGGGAAAAGGCGGGCACCAGTCGAGCAACACGCGCTGTAACCGGCCTTGTTTGACATGCTCGAGAATCTGGTCTTCGGGGATACAAGCCAGACCATGGCCGTTGATCGTGGCCTCAACCATGATCGCGGCATCGTTAAAGACCAGGCGGCCTTCGATACGGGCGTTCAACGGGCGGCCGTCTTTTTCAAATTCCCAGATATAAAGTCCGCCCAGGGTTGGCAATCGCAAATTTATGCAATCATGTTGCAACAAATCATGCGGTGTTCGGGGGATGGCGCGGGTTTGGAAATAAGCCGGGGCGCCCACAACCGCCATTCTGATATCGGGGCCAATGCGGGTGGCAATCATGTCTTTGTCAACCTGTTCGCCCAGCCGCACCCCGGCGTCATATCGTTCGGCGACAATGTCGGTCAGTTTCTGATCGATATTGAGTTCAACATTCAAGTCCGGATAGACGGGCAGCAATTTTTCAATAGCCGGCCAGATAATGCTGCGCGCGGCATATGCGCTGGTGGAAATACGCACGGTACCGGCAGGTTTGTCGCGAAATTCGCTTAAGGCGGCGATCTGGTCGCTAATCGTGCCAAATGCCGGGCGCAAGGTTTGGGCAAGGCGGTCGCCTGCGTCGGTGGGTTCTACCCGCCGTGTGGTCCGGGTTAACAAGCGTAAACCCAGCCGTTCTTCCAGCCGCCGAACCGTGTGGCTTAACGCCGATTGCGATGTGCCAAGCCGCGCTGCCGCCCGGGTAAAGCTGCGTTCTTCAACCACGGATAAAAAGGCGGCAAGGTCGCCAAGCTCTTCGCGCTTCATTCATGAATCCTCAATATGAGTTCATGCAAGATTTAGCGTCTAATTAAAATAAAACAAGTCTGTATGGTGAAAGCCACATCTCTTGATAAGGGTATGTCATGGGACGGCGGAATTGGCGCGACGGGTTGATATCTGTGTCACCCCCTTTGCCTTGTTTGGGCAGCTAAATTCGTGTGCTAATTGCCCGTCAATCTGTCCCTGGCGGCATCTTTATCATCTCATTTTTCGTACAAATCGGAGGTTTCCCAGATGAATATCGTGCGCAATGCCAGCAAAGGCTCGGTTGCGGGGTCTGCTGATTATTTTACCGGAACGGTTCGGATCGACAGCCCGTTTCAAACCTCCGAGCCGGCCCGTGTGGGCGGGGCCATTGTAACGTTTGAACCCGGTGCGCGTACAGCGTGGCACACCCATCCGTTGGGGCAAACCCTGATTGTCACAAGCGGTCTGGGCTGGGTGCAACGCGAAGGTGAGCTAAAACAGGAAATTAGCCCCGGTGATATTGTGTGGTTTGAGCCCGGTGAACGCCATTGGCACGGGGCAACGAATGCCTCGGCCATGACCCACATTGCCATTGCCGAGGCGGTTAACGGCTCACCCGTTAACTGGCTCGAAAAGGTCGAAGACGCCGATTATCTTTCCAGCCTGGCATAACACTGCCATTGCACAACCAAACCGGACCAAACGTGACCGTGCCGGGTGCCAACAAGGAATATCCATCATGCAGAAACGTTTTCTGGGAAATAGCGGACTTGAGGTTTCGGCAATCGGTTTTGGCTGCATGGGCATTAACTTTGCCTATGGCCAGCCGATGGATACGGAAAATGCCGTGACCCTTTTGCGCAAGGCGCACGAGATTGGCATTACCTTTTTCGATACCGCCGAGGCCTATGGCCCGTTTACCAATGAAAAAATTGTTGGCGAAGCATTGGCCCCGGTGCGTGACGACGTTGTTATCGCCACCAAATTCGGCTTTAAAATAGACGATAATGGCGGCCAGTCGGGCATGGATAGCCGCCCCCAAAATATTCGCGCCGTGGCCGAAGCATCGCTTAAACGGCTGGGCACGGACCGGATTGATCTGTTGTATCAACACCGCGTTGATCCCGATGTGCCGATTGAAGAAGTTGCCGGGACGGTGGGCCGCCTGATTGCCGAAGGCAAAGTTAAACACTTTGGCTTGTCCGAAGCAGGTGCCGAGACCATTCGCCGTGCCCATGCCGAGTACCCGGTGGCCGCCGTGCAAAGCGAATATTCACTTTGGTGGCGCGAACCCGAAGACGATATTTTGCCGGTTCTTGAAGAACTGGGCATTGGTTTTGTGCCGTTTAGCCCGCTGGGCAAAGGGTTTTTAACCGGTGCCATCGATGATCAGACCCAATTTGACGACGGTGATTTTCGCAATATCGTGCCGCGGTTTAGCGCCGATGCTCGCAAGGCCAATCAGGGGCTTGTTACGTTGCTGGGTAAAATTGCCGGTCAGAAAGAAGCAACACCGGCCCAAATCGCCCTGGCGTGGCTTCTGGCGCAAAAACCGTGGATCGTGCCCATTCCCGGCACCACGAAATTGCATCGACTGGCAGAAAATACCAAAGCCGACGATATCGATTTAAGTGCCAGTGACCTTGGCGAAATTGCCGATGCCCTGTCCGAGATCAAGGTGGTTGGCGACCGGTATCCGGCCCATTTGCAGCAGCGCATCAATCGTTAAGGGATATCCAAGGTGGCGTTAAAAGGCATTTGGCATTAGGACACCTAATGATTTGATCAAATTTGATGGTTTGAGAATTCCTCAGGAATGATCATAAATTCGCCAGATCATACCAGCATGGGAGTCTGTCGCGTGGGGCCGTTAGGATTATATGCCGCTGTTGTTTTGATCTGGGGCAGCACCTGGATCGCGATCAAATATCAGTTAACGGTCTCGCCGGAGCTGGCTGTGGCTTATCGCTTTGTTTTAGCAGCGGTAATCCTGATGGTTTATTGCAAAATTCGTAAATTGCCGATGCGCTATTCCCGCCGCGACCATGCCTTTATGGCGCTGATGGGGCTGTGCCTGTTTTCGTTAAATTACGTCATGGTCTATATGGCCGAAATCTGGCTGACATCGGGTTTGCTGGCCGTCGTGTTTTCGGCCATCGTCATCATGAACATGGTTAATGGCGCGATTTTTTTTAAACGCCGCCCCGAAACCCGCACCATCATTGGGGCGGTTATTGGCCTTGGCGGTATTTGCGTTATTTTTGCCCCCGATCTGGCCCGGTTTGACCTTGCCGCAGGCGGCAGCTTCGGGCTGATCATCGCCCTTGTGTCGTGCTATGTTGCGTCCCTGGGCAATATGGCCTCGGCGCGTAATCAGGCCAGCGGTATTCCGGTTATGCAGGCCAATGCCTATGGCATGATGTATGGGTCGATCATGCTGGTGGCTTATATTCTGGTCTCGGGCCAGCCGATTATTTTTGATACCAGCCCGTCGTTTCTGATTGCGCTGGTTTATTTGTCGGTTCTTGGCTCGGTGCTGGCATTCGGGTTTTATCTCACCCTGTTAGGGCGGATCGGGCCAGACCGCGCGGCCTATAGCTCGGTTATGTTCCCGGTGGTGGCCTTGGCCATTTCAACCTTTGCCGAGGGGTTCGTCTGGCATGCCAATATCATTTTGGGGGTCGGTTTAACGCTGGTGGGCAATGTGGTGATTTTATCGCGGCGAAAACGCATCGCCACAGTCGCGATCACGCCGGTAATGCCGGTTGGTACAGCATCGACAGCATCACGCCCGCCACGTAACATCGATATGCCAACAAACCCGCCAGCGGCGATGGTTGGTGCCTTGCCTTGCAAGGGTGATGTGTCCTAAGGGCGATAAACGGTTTTTAAAGCGGGGGAAGATGATGAACGCCGAATATTTTCAAATGTTTGCACGTTATAACCAATGGGCGAACAACCATGTTATTGCGGCATGCGAAACGCTTGATCAGGTTGATCTGGATGCCCCGCGCGAGGCGTTTTTTCCATCAATCATGAAAACCCTGAACCATCTTCTGGTCGCCGATACTTTGTGGATGGCGCGCCTGCGCGGCGAGATTTTAAAAATGGGGCTGGGCGATGTGCCGTGGCCCGAATTTGCCGATTATAAAGCCACGCGTACGCAGTACGACGCCGCCCTGATTGAGTATGTCGACCGGCTGGACGATGCCGCTCTGGCGGGAATTTTATCTTATAAAAATGTTGCCGGGGTAGCCTATGCCACACCGCGCAATATTGTTATTGGCCATGTTTTCAACCACCAGACCCATCATCGCGGGCAGCTTCACAGCCAGTTACTTTCGGCGGGCTGCCCGTCGCTGGAAATCGATATGATTTATTTTGCCCGCCTCAAAGGCTATTCGCAGTGATCGACTTTCTGGCAACGCACCTGGTCTCATACGGCCCGTTTTTACTCGCCGCTTTGGTGCTTAACATTGCACCTGGGCCTGATCTGACCTTTGTTTTGGCTCAGGCGGCAACGCATGGTCGTAAAATCGGCCTCATGTCCAGTGTCGGGGTGTGTTCGGGGGCGTTTGTGCATGTGATTTTTGCCGCTCTGGGCCTTTCGGCCATTCTGATGACATCGGCGCTGGCCTTTGCCGTGGTGAAATGGGTGGGGGTTCTTTATCTGGCGTGGCTGGGAGCAAGTGCCATTTACGCAACCTTCAAGCAGCCTGCGGCGGGCAAAAATACCGTGCGAAATGTCACGCGAAATACCATGCATACGGGCGATGGTTTTGCACCTGATATGCCTGCAAAAACAGCCCCGGCGGCGTTTCGCGCCTGGCGGCAGGGTGTGTTGATTGATGTGTTTAACCCCAAGGTGGCGCTGTTTTTCATGGCGTTTTTGCCGCAATTTGTGAGCCCGGCTTTGGGCCATCCATCGGTACAGTTTTTTATCCTCGGAACCGTCGTTAACATGATCGGGTTTATTGTTGAAACCGTTGTTGTGCTGGCGGTTGTCGCGGCAGCCACCCGCTTTGAGCGGTATTTTTCCGGGCAGGTAATGTTGGGCAAATGGCTGCAACGGGCTTTGGGTGCCGTGTTTCTGGCATTGGGAGTTCGGCTGGCGCTAAGCGACCGGGGTATGTGACACACCGCCATGATATTCCTGATCATGCAGGGCGAAACAAACCGGTTTTCACCACGTATGTTCGGGTAAAGCGGGCCCCTTTCAGGTGGGGTTCTGTTGCCATATGGGATGTTGCCCCGCCAGATCGTGCTGGTTGGGGATGACCGATATGGATATGCGCCCGGCTTAGGCCGGGCGTTTCTTTTTGCTGTAATTTGCAAGGGCGGTGGTAAGCGGGGTGGCGCTAATGCCATGGGTGATCACGCTGATGGTCACAATTAACGCAACACACGCCACCAGCGCCTCATAGCCCGAAATGCCCAGCATGGTGACCATGATCAAAAGATAAATGATGGATGCAATGCCGCGTGGCCCAAACCAGCCGATAAACAGCTTTTCCGCCAGGTTATAGGGCGATCCGAGCATGCATATCCAGACACAGGCCGGCCGCAGGATCAGCAGACTGACCACAGAAAACAGCAACATTTCCCCGGTCCAAAGTTCGTAAACCGAGGGTAAAATCAGCAACCCGAAAACAAAAAACGTCAGCATGGTTAAAAGTTCGGCTTCGGCTTCTCCAAAACTTTCAATCACATCGGCGACCTTGGAACTGGCAATGTTCAGGGCAAGGCCGCCCGCAAAGGCGGCGACAAAACCATTGCCCCCGGCCTTTTCTGCCAGCAGAAAAATCAGCAACGCCGATAACACGCCAAACAGCCGTTCAAAGCGGTCGATCATAAGGTTGCGGGCCACAGCATGGTTAACCAGCATGCCCAAAATTGCCCCGCAGGCCACGCCAACCCCGGCACCAATCGCAATTTCCAAAATGGCTTCGCTGATCCAGCCATTGGCATTTTGCCCGGTCAGGGCCGCTTCAATTGCAAGGGCGGTGGTAAAAACCGGCAAAACCAGCCCGTCATTCAGCCCGCTTTCAATATTAATGCCCTGGCGCACCGGCGATGAAATAAGCCGGTTTTCCAGAACCGGGCGGCTAAGGGCGGCATCGGTTGGCGATACCATCAACGCAATCAGCAAGGCCGGGACAATGCCTATGCCCGGCGCGATGCCATAATATGCCGCCACCCACGTCACCACGACGGTTAAGGGCAGGCCAACCATCAATAACCGGGTCGCCAGCCGCAGGGCAGGGCGTTCCTTGCGGTAATCCAATATGGCAGCATCAAGAAACAGAATAATCGCCAGTGTCAGTTCGGAAAATACCCGCGCGAAATGGAAATTATCCTTAAGCGGCTCCAGCGGCGGCTGCGCCCATAACCCCAGCGGAATGGCGACAATGCCCCCGGCCAGCACCATCATCATCGGCGATGAGATGTTGAATTTTTGCATCCTGCGCGACCACAGGCCGTAAACCAGCCCCGATGCGACAAATAAAATCGCGATCCATTCCAGCATGACACCGGCCCTTGTGCGTTAAGGCATTGCTGCTTTGGTAATTGTCAGAACCTGTTCATGACATTGCCGGTCGCCGGTCGCAACCAAACAGCCATCGCTGTGGAGGGTCAAAGGGTTGCCTTGCCAATCGCTCATTTTGCCACCGGCCCCTTCCACAACAGGAACAAGGGCGCAAAAATCATAGGCCTGTGTGTTGGCTTCGACCACCACATCGGCCAGCCCCAGTGCGGTGAGGCCAAAGGCATAGGCATCCACCCCGTACATCGGCTGGCGGCAGCGGTTGCGAATTGTCTCATAGGCCAGAATTTGCGGCCCGCGAAACAGTTCGGGGGCGGTGGTAAAAAATATCGCCTGATCAAGGGCGGGGCAGGGCCGGGTTGCAATTGGGCTGCCGTTAAAGGTTGTTTGCTGGCCGGTAACGCCGACCCAGCGTTCGTCGGTGATGGCCTGATCAATAATGCCCAATACCGGCGTGCCGTTGTGGCACAGCGCGATCAGGGTGGCAAAGCTGGGCTTGCCGACAATAAACGATTTGGTGCCGTCGATCGGGTCTAGAACCCAGACATATTCGGCATCAATGTTTTGGCGGCCATGTTCTTCCCCTAAAATACCGTGGTCGGGGCATTCCTCGGCCAGAATGGCACGCATTACGGTTTCAACCTCGCGGTCCGCAATGGTGACCGGGCTGGCATCGGCCTTAACATCCACCGCCACAGCGGTACGGTAATATTTGCGAACCACCGGGCGGGCGGCATCGGCAAGGCGATGGGCGATTTTTACAAATTGATCATACGGGTCCAAGGCGGGCTCCTGTGCGCAAGGGAGAACTGCTTTATGCCATAAAAAAGCAGGGGACGGAAAACCGTCCCCTGCAAAATATGCGTTTTATTGTTTTGGTCCGGTTTACTGACCGGCAGCCGGCGCTTCTTCGGTGGCGGGTTTGCCATTATCATTGGCAGCATCGCCGTCCTTGGCCGGGCCTTCTTCGGGCATGGCAATATCACCGGCGGCATTATCCGTTGCTTCGGCATTGCCGTTGCTTTCGTCACTACCTTCGGGTTTTGCCGCACCGTCTTCGGCCGGGGTTTCACCGGTTTCCGCAGCGGCCTTGTCGCCACCTTCTTCGGCGGCAATTTCATCCGCACCTGGTGCGGGCAACGGATTGTCCGACATGCTGTTAAGAAACGCAATGACATTGGCACGGTCCGATGCCTTTTTCAGACCGGCAAACGTCATTTTGGTGCCCGGGATGTAATCCTTGGGCGAATACAGGAAATGGTTCAACTGGGTATATCCCCAATTGCCGCCATGGTTGGCGACAGCATCGGAATAGCTGAAATCATCCTTGTGGGCGACCACATTGCCAACGATACCATACAGGTTCGGACCCACTTTATTGGGGCCGCCATTGGTATTGTCATGGCAGGTGCCACATTTTTTAAAGACCTTTTCGCCCGCAGCAACATCGGCATCGGCCAGCATTGCCAGGATCGGTTCAGGTCCTGCAGGTTTCTCAGGTGCGGCAGCAGGTTTGTTTGCTGCAGCCATCAGGTCATCCGAAAACGGATAAACTGCTTCTTCCAGTTCCTTGGGGTGTACAAGCGCACCCCCGATTTTGCCGACCACGACCACCAAAAGTACGGCAACGATAATTCCGGCGACGATCTTGTTGATTTCCATCGTTTTCATGACGGGATCCCGTAACAGCCAATATAACTCTCAGGTTTTATTCTTTTGACGCGGCTGACCCATGCGTCCCTGACGCCCCCACGCAAATACGCATGCGACAACAGGCCAGACTGCTGATCGGAAACTATACGTTTCATAGTTTTTCATCAACCTTTCTTCACAGTTATGGGAAAACTTGCCAAAAATCGGCTGTTATGGTCGGATTCGTGCTTTTGCCTCGGGGCCGAAACCGGTTATTGTCGCGTCGTTTCAACTTCTTCCCGGCAAAAAGTCATCGCGTTTACGTTGATGAATGCTTCGCCGGGCGGACCGCATACTGTTTTCGGATCGGAGACCCACACCCATGTCCGCCCCCCGCAATCCTGTTGTTGTTATTCCGGCCCGTATGGCATCCACCCGATTGCCCAACAAGCCGCTGGCCGAGATTCACGGCGAAGCGATGATTGTGCATGTCTGGCGTCGCGCGGTCGAAGCCGAGATTGGCCCCGTGATTGTGGCCTGTGCTGAACAGGAAATTGCCGATGCCATCACCCATGCCGGTGGTATCGCCGTTTTAACCGATCCCGACCTGCCCAGCGGCTCAGACCGGGTGCATCAGGCGCTTGGCAGTTTTGATCCGCTTAAAAAGCATGACGCGGTGGTAAATGTGCAGGGCGATTTGCCCACCATCAGTGCGGATGATATTCGGGCTGTTTTTAACCCGCTGTCTGATCCTGCTGTCGATATTGCCACCCTGGCGGCGGTTATTCGCCGCGACGAAGAACGCAATAATCCCAACGTGGTCAAGGCTGTGGCGGCATTCGGCAATTTACGGGTGGCGCGCGCGCTTTATTTCACCCGCGCAACCGCACCGCATGGCGATGGGCCGCTTTATCACCATATCGGGCTGTACACCTATCGCCGTGCCGCGCTGGACCGCTTTGTCAGCCTGCCGCCCGCCGAACTGGAAATGCGCGAACGGCTGGAACAGTTACGGGCCCTTGAAAACGGTATGGTGATTGCGGTGGCACTGGTCGATGGTGTGCCGTTAGGCGTTGATACCCCCGAAGATCTGGAACGGGCGCGTGAAATTCTGGCAAAGCGCACCTGATTGCAACGCCGGGCAAACCCGTAAATGAACACACGGGCAGGGCAATGTTTTGCCTGTGGGTGTTACGTGGTTGTTAATTGGCATCTTGGCGGGGTCTGGTGTTGATAAGAAAAAGCGGCTCGGGCGGGCAAAAAAAATCGATGGTTTTATCCCGGTGCCAATTGTCGCTATAACAAAATGGCTTGTCGTTATGGGCAGGATGGCCCTGCCACGGGGCGTTATACTTAATTCTATGTGTTAAGGGCTGCGGCCCTGATTGAACGGGAATGATCCAATGACCGACCAAATGCGAATTGCTTTTCAGGGGATGCACGGTGCCTATTCCGATCAGGCGGCACGGCGGGCGTTTCCGGGCGCGGTAACCGTACCTTGCCCGACCTTTGAAGGCGCATTTGGGGCGTTGCGGGACGGCGAAGTCGATCTGGCGGTTATTCCGATTGATAATACTTTGGCGGGCCGGGTCGCCGATGTGCATCACCTGTTGCCCGATTCGGGCGTGCATATCATTGGTGAAACCTTTCTGCGCATCAATCATGCGCTTTTGGGCGTCAAAGGTACGCAAATTTCCGATATTCGCGAAATTCGCAGCCATGTTCACGCGCTTGGCCAATGTCGCAAAATTCGCAAGGAACTGGGTGTTCCCGCTGTTGTCGGCTCTGATACCGCGGGCTGTGCCAAGGAAGTTGCCGATCTGGGTGATAAATCCATCGCCGCCATTGCCCCGGTGCTGGCGGCCGAAATTTACGGGCTGGATGTGTTGCGCACCGATGTCGAAGACGCGGCCCATAACACCACCCGGTTCATTATTTTATCGCGCGAAGCCAAAACCGCACCCGATAACGGCAGCCCGGTTGTGACCAGCTTTGTGTTCCGGGTGCGCAACGTGGCCGCCGCCCTTTACAAGGCGCTGGGCGGCTTTGCCACCAACGGCATTAACATGACCAAGCTCGAAAGCTATATGGTTGAAGGGCATTTCACCGCGACCCAGTTTTTCGCCGAGGTGGAAGCCCATCCCGACCAGCTTGGCCTGCGTCATGCGCTGGAAGAATTGCAGTTCTTTTCGCACGAGGTTCTGATTTTGGGGGTTTACCCCGCCCATCCGTTTCGCCGCGACAATGTTTTGCCCGCTGAATAAATATCTGCCAGATCAAAAAAACGGGCCGTCACATTAATTTGTGACGGCCCGTTTTGCGTCGTGGTTTTAGTTCTGGTTCGGATCTGCGTTTGCCAGTCTGGCGCGCAGAACCCGAAAATCAGGCGTCGGCCTGTTTGCCGAGATCCTTGGCAAAGCGGCCAATAATCTGGTTTAGTTCGGCGGATCGTTGGGAAAGTTCCTGTGCGGCTGCCTTGATCTGTTCTGCATCACCGGTTGTTCCCTGGGCGTCGCGCATGGTCTGATCCGACGTGTCGGAAATCTGTTTGACGCCGCTGGCACTGCGGTGCGCATTCCCGGCAATTTCGCGGGTGGCGGCACCTTGTTCTTCGATGGCGCTGGCGATGGTGGTGGAAACCTCGCGCAGGATACCGATGGTGTCAGATACCCGGCTGATGCCGCTGACCGCGCGGTTGGTGCCATCGACAACCGAATTGATCTGGTTGGCAATTTCCTCGGTGGCACGCGCGGTTTGGGTGGCCAGGTTTTTAACCTCGCTGGCGACCACGGCAAAGCCTTTGCCTGCATCTCCGGCACGGGCGGCTTCGATGGTGGCGTTCAGGGCCAAAAGGTTGGTCTGACCGGCAATATCGTTAATCAGGTTGACGATTTCCTGAATTTTATCCACCGATTGCGACAGCCCGCCGACATCGTTGCGCGCATTGTTGCTTTCATCGGTCGCCTGAATCACGGTTTGCGCCATCTGGTCGATCTGGCCGCTGATTTCATGGATCGACGATGAAAGTTCTTCGGTGGCGGCGGCAACAGCATCGACATTGGCCGATACGTCCCCGGCGGTGGCCGCAACTTCCCGGCTATGAACCAGAATGCCACTGGCATTACGGGCCATATTTTCCGAAAGTTTAAGCGATTTGCCAGCCGAACCATCAACCGCATGGGCGATTGAGCCAACTTCGCTTTCCAGTTTGACGGCAATATCGCGAATGTGACTGCGTCGTGCCTGTTCGGCCTGCTGTTTCTGGTTCAGGGCGTCGGTTTCAAGTTTTTTGGCCGATGCCGACGAATCGCGCAACGCCAGAACGCCTTCTGCCATATCGGCAATTTCAACGAATCGCGAGTCGGTATCGACATCGGCATCATAATTGCCATCGGCAATGGTGCTGATATTGCGGCTCAAACCAACGATGCTGCGCGCAATCTGCTTGCTGACAATCCATGAAAGAGTGCCGGCAACAATAATTGCAGCCAGCGATATCAAGCCGAGCTGCCACAAGACCGACTGGAACTGTTTGGCAACGTCATCCATATAAACACCGGTGCCAAGTGCCCATTTCCATTGGGGAATCGGGCGTACATAGGCGGCCTTTTCAATCAGGCGGTCGCCTTCGCCAGGCTTTTTGGTGTCATAGGTGATCACCCCGCCGCCCGATTTCGCTGTGCTGACAATCATTTTGCGCACGCTGCTGTCGGGTTTGCATTGCCCTTCATCTTCCGGGCTAAGCGGGTCAAGCACCATGCAATGGCTGAAATCTGAGATATAAACGTAATTGCCCGACGCAAAGCGATATTCACGCAACAAAGCCAAAACCTGTGCCTTGGCCGTTGCTTCGTCAAGATCGCCTGCTTTGACCTTATTGACATACTGATCAATGATTTTGACAGCGCCTTCGGTCAGGTGGCTGATTTCGTTATATTTTTCCGTGCGGATACTGTTTTGATAACTAAAGGCAACCGTGGTGACGATGGCAATTAGTGTAATCAGGCATATCGCCGGAATGGCGAAAATACCGGTCATGACGCGAAAGCGCATGGCATTTGCCCCCTGCAAATGAAATAGGCTTACTGGAATAATTCAAAAGGAGAAGTTCGTCCATTATAGATCGTCGCAGGGTTGTTCATGTGCTTTTGCCGCATGGCTGCCCGGCGTCCAGATAATTTGACAACCCTCCAACATATCTGTATCAACCGGGTCATTCCTTCGCTTGTAGGGCAGATAGTGCTGTCAGGAACTGTGTAGATAGGCGGGGGCAGGCATGACGTGATGACGTCATCGCCTCATCATTGCCTTCTCATGCAGGGTCCGTGGCTGCGGTATATCGCCGAGCACCGGGAAGCTTGCGTTCGGGCAGGCTTGTTTTTTTTCAGGCGTGAACATGACGCCACCGGTGTTTTGAAGGACTTTACCTTTTATGACGAATTTTGAAGGGCTCAACCTTATTGAGCCTCTGCTGCGCAATGTCGAAGCTTCAGGTTATACTGCCCCGACGGAAATCCAGTCCGCAACCATTCCGGCTTTGCTGGAAGGTAAGGATCTGATGGGTATTTCCCAGACGGGTGGCGGTAAAACCGCAGCATTCTGCTTGCCCCTTATTCAGCGTTTGGCTGAAAATCCGAAACGTCCTGCCCCTGGTCAGCCGCGTGCCCTTATTCTGGCACCGACCCGCGAACTGGCAAACCAGATCGGCCAGTGCCTGCGCGATTTCAAAAAAGGCATTCGCCTGTTTTCAACTGTTGTCTACGGTGGTTCACCGATGGGCCCGCAGATTCAGGAACTGCGTCGTGGTTGTGATATTCTTGTCGCAACGCCGGGCCGCCTGCTTGACCATATGTCACGCAACACGGTTCGTTTTGACGATGTTGAAGTCTTCGTTCTTGATGAAGCCGACCGTATGCTTGATATGGGCTTCTCCGAAGATGTTCTGACTGTTGCTGAATTGCTGCCTTACAAACATCAGACCGTTATGTTTTCGGCAACCATGCCTGATGCCGTCCGTCATTTGACCGACCGTCTGTTGCGCGATCCGATCAAGGTTCAGACAGCACCGCAGGCCAGTGTGACCGAACGTGTGACCCAGCGTGGCATGTTTGTGACCCGCCAGAACAAAACCGCTTTGCTGTTGCAGCTTCTCAAGCGCGAAGGCAGCGACCGGGTTCTGGTTTTCACCAAAACCAAACTTGATGCCGACGAACTGGCTTTCCAGCTTCAGGATGCCGGTGTGCAGTCTGACGCCATTCATGGCGACAAACAGCAGCGCATCCGTCAGAAGATCCTGCGCAATTTCCGCGATGGCCGTTTCCCGGTTCTGGTTGCAACCGACGTTGCTGCCCGTGGTATCGACGTTCCCGGTATTTCGCATGTCGTAAACTACGACCTGCCGACCGACCCGGAAAACTATGTCCACCGTATCGGCCGTACCGGTCGTGGTGGTGCAGATGGCATTGCGATTTCGTTCTGCGAACCGCGTGATGTCCGTCATCTTCGCAATATCGAACGCACCATCCGTCAGGATGTCACCATCGATGAAGATCACGAATTCCACGTTTCACCCCCGGCAGCACGCCGTGGCGGTGCCGCTGGTGGCCGTGAAGATCGTAATGGCGGCGGCGCAGGTCGTGGTCGTGGCGGTTATGCCGGTCGTGGCGGTAATGGTGGCGGCGCTGGCGCCGGTGCTGGTCGCGGCGGTTATGCCGGTCGTGGTGGTAATGGCGGCGGCGGTGGCTTTGGCGGCCGCAGCGAAGGCGAAGGTGGCCGTCGTTTTGCCCGTGGCAATGATCAGGGTGGCGGTTTCGCACGCCGTGATGAAGGTGCAGTTGCCAATGACCGTGGTGGCGATTTCGCCGCACGCAAGCCGCGTTTTGAAGGTGAAGATCGTGGTGGCAACCGCGGTGGTTTTGCCGGTCGTCCGAACCGTGACCGTTTTGCCCCCCGTGGTGGCGAACGTGATGGTGGTTATGCACCGCGTGGTGATCGCGCTGAACGTGGCGAACGCCCGGTTCAGGCTGATCGTCCCGCACGCAGTGATCGTTCGGATCGTGGTGATCGCAATGATCGTCCGTCTTCGTTCCGGGGCCGTGATGATCGTAACGACCGTGGTTCAGACCGCAATGACCGCGCCCCGCGTGAAGATCGTGCAGCAGCCGGTGCTGGTACTGGCGAGCGTCGTTTTGCTGGCAAGCCGCGTGACGCAGGTCGTACCGAAGGCTTTAAATTCCGCGAAGGCGGCGATCGTCCGCGCAGTCAGGGCGGTGCCCGCACGGGTCAGGCTGGCCTGAAGCGTCGTTCGGCTTAATTGCCAACCGATTGATTTGACTTTGCTAAACAGGCGGCGAACCCTCACAGGTTCGCCGCCTGTTGCTTTTCCGGCTGCCAATATACCAGTCGTCAAGGCGTTCCATCATTAACCGTGCCCTCAAGACTGCAAGGCATCACGCCAGCACCATTCGCCTGCGATGGTAATATGCCCGAATACCGGTTGGTCTGGCCGGGAACGTCGGCATTTCAAAGTGGGTAATTCAATTAAAACACGGCGCAACATTCCGGCCCCCATTTATTTTGAATGGCCTTTTTCTGTTGTTTGATGGCGCCTTGTTGAAGACCATGAATTTTCTGGTTTTCCTTGTTGTGCCTTGTCTTAACAAAATTCGTATTCAGCTGTTGAAAATTTCAAAGATGCTTGCTCAATATTTGAATTTGTACATAAGAGTTAAATAATGTTTGGTTTTATTTGTGGATAGGGTCTGTTTGACTCCGCTTAAAACACCCTCCCAAACATCGTCTTGGGACTCCATTTGATTTGTGGTAATGTTCTTGCGGGTCAGACTGCGAATTTTCTGGCGACCATATGAAAGATGACCAGTGCCGTACGGGCAAATTGCCTGCTGGTCTTTGTCTGTTTTGGGTGTTTCTTTTAAAAGCAGTCTGGCATTTTACAGGAGCGGGGGATCGAACATGGTCTCAAGCCTTTATTTGGCGGCGTTCGAACGGGTCAGTCCCTGTATGGCGGGGACTTGTGCCCTGTTATTGCTATTATTAACCGGATCAGCCACGTCTTTGCACGCGGCGGATGCTGATGCCACTTGTCAGCGATTGCTGGTATCGGGAAACCCCGATTATCCTCCGTATTTATGGCCCAATCCCGATAATCCGGCAGAACTGATCGGGGCAAATGCGCAATTTATCATCGAGGTTGGCAAGGAAGCCGGCATTGCCATTTCGGTGGTCAATGATGGTCCATGGGGGCGGGTACAGGAAGAAATGCGGCGCGGTCATCTCGACCTTATCGCCGGGGCATTTTTTACCCCGCAACGCACCCTTTATATGGATTATTTGCAGCCGGCCTTTCAGGGCACGCGCACCAAGGTGTGGACGCGCAATAATTTCCCGCGCGATATTACCCGTTGGCAGGATCTGATCGGGCTGGAGGGGGTGACAGTTATCAATAACAGCTTTGGTACGAAATTTGACAGCTTCGCCCAGGATAAACTCACCCTGCGCGAAAGCCCGACTTTGGCGCAAAGCTTGCGTCTGGTTGAATTGGGGCGGGCGGATTATCTGGTCTATGAAGATTTTCCTGCCGCGGCCTTTATTGCCAAAAACAATTTAAGCGAAATTGTTGCCAGCCCGGTCGATATCAGTTCCGAAGACCTGTTTATTACCATGTCACGCAGTTCGCCCTGTAACACCGAAACCCTGCGTGTGCGCCTGTCCGCCGCCATTCGCAAACTGGTCGATGATGGCTTGATGAAAAAATTGCTGGCCAGCAATATCGAGCAATGGGGCCGGTTAACCAACTGAGACCCGAATTTTCACCTTTTGTGTGCAGGCGGCTTTTACGGGCCGCCTTTTTTATGATGCAGTAATGCTTGGGCGTTGGGGCGCGCGCGAATGTTTGGTGGGCATTGCGCATTTGTGATGCGCAAGTGGCGCGGAACCGTCATGGCCATTGAAATTATTATGAGCAGGATGCCTGCGGGGAAATACGTAGGTCATCAATCGGCCTGGCGGGCCTCGCGGTGCGAAAGGGGCGAATTTGTGCCTTTGCAGTTGTTTTTACGACACATTCCATATTAACTTCGGCCCTTAACAAAATTAAGTTACCAAAAACACACCCGTTCTGGGAGGAACGAACATCATGAACTTTCTCAAAAGCCTGCCCGCGCTGGTTGTTGGCGCGGCTCTGGCCCTGAGTGCCAGTGCCCATGCCGCCGATTACAAAGGCGAATACAAGGTGTCGACCGTTCTGGGCAAACCGTTCCCGTGGGGGGAAGCTGCCGAAAAATGGGCGGCACTGGTGTCCGAGCGCACCGATGGCCGCATTAACATGAAGGTCTATCCCAATGCGCAGCTGGTGGCTGGCGATCAGACCAAAGAATTCACCGCCATGCGCCAGGGCATTATCGATATGGCCGTTGGCTCGACCATTAACTGGTCGCCACAGGTCAAGGAACTTAACCTGTTTTCGCTGCCGTTTCTGATGCCTGATTTCGCCTCGATGGATGCCCTGACTCAGGGCCCGGTTGGCGAGAAAATTTTTGATGCGATCCGCAAACAGGGGATCGAGCCGATTGGCTGGGCCGAAAACGGTTTCCGTGAAGTCACCAACTCCAAACATCCGATCACCTCACCGGCCGATCTTGATGGTTTGAAAATGCGTGTTGTCGGATCCCCGCTTTATAACGATATTTTCACAGCCCTTGGCGCCAACCCGACGCAAATGAGCTGGGCCGATGCCAAACCGGCCCTGACCACCGGTGCGGTTGACGGGCAGGAAAACCCGCTGACGGTTTATGACGTGGCGCAAATGGAAACCGCCGGGCAAACCTATGTCACCTTGTGGCATTATGTGGCTGACCCGCTGATTTTTGCTGTGAACAAACGTGTTTGGGGCTCGTTTAGCGACGACGACAAAGCGATTGTTAAAAAGGCCGCCGATGATGCCGGTGCCTATGGCATTGGTCTTGCGCGCAAGGGCATGACCGAGGATGACCAGTCCCTGATCAAGGCACTGGAAGCACGCGGTGCCAAAATCACCACCCTGACCGACGAACAGCGTCAAAAATTTGTTGATGCCACCCGCGATGTTTACAACAAGTGGAAAGACCGCATCGGTGCCGATCTGGTCGATATGGCTGAAAAATCGATTTCTGAGCGTTAAAATTGTCGTGCCTGCAAAATATTGATCTCACGGCCTTCACAGCGGCAAATTGCCAATGTGGGGGCCGGTTTTCCGTCTTCTGCTTATTCCCGTAAAATTATGCGCTATGTTTGAAAGGTCTCGACCGTGTCGGATCGTGACGGAATCCCTATTGAATTTGATGCCGAACCCCATGGCACTGCGCCCTCTAAAACAGAGGGCAGCGACGCCGGTGGCCCGTGGCTGAAAATTGAAGAAGCCATTGCAGCTCTGGCCATGGGGCTGATCTGTCTGATCAGCCTTGCCAATGTGGTGGTGCGCTATCTGACCGACATTTCCTTTGCCTTCACCGAAGAATTTTCGGTGTTTTTGCTGGTTGTGATGACCCTGGTGGGGGCATCGATTGCCTTTGCACGCAACGAACATATTCGTATTACCTTTTTCCTCGAACGCTTTCCGCGTCCGGTGCGTTTGATTGTCGAATTGCTGATTTTGGCCATCACGACCATGCTGTTTGCCATGATCATGTATTACGGGGCGACCTTTGCCCTTGATCAGTACGAATATGGCGAGGTTTCGGCCGGTCTGGGCTATCCCAGCTGGATCTATTCGGTGTGGTTGCCGTTGCTGTCGCTGGTTATTTTGTTTCGCGTTGTCGAACATGCCTGGCGGCTGGCACGCGCGCGCCGTAATGCTGGTAACGGTCGCGATGGAGGGGTAAAATGACCCCCAGTCTCGCCCTTCTTGCTTCTTTTGCCGTGCTGCTCGTCATGGGGGCGCCCATTGCGGTGGCGCTTGGTTTTGCCGGGGTTGTCGGCATTTATTTCGGCCTTGATGTTTATGCATTGGCGACCGTGGGCACCAATACCTATAATGGCCTCGCCAAATATCCGCTGATCGCGATTCCCCTGTTTATTTTAACTGGCATGATTTTCGAGCGATCCGGGGTCGCTCGGGGGCTGGTTGAATTTGCCGGGGCCATTGTGGGGCCGCGTCGCGGCGGGTTGGCCGTGGTTGCGGTGCTGGTCTGTATGATGATGGGCGGCATGTCGGGGTCCGGCCCGGCCGATGCGGCGGCGGTTGCCATGGTGATGATCCCCTCGATGATGCGTGCGGGGTATCCGCGCGAATTTTCCGCCAGCGTGATTGCGGCCGGGGCCTCAACCGCCATTCTTATCCCGCCATCGGTCGCGTTGATTATTTATTCCATCATCGTGCCGGGCGTTGACCTGCGCGCTTTGTTCGCCGGTGGCATTATCCCCGGTATTCTGGCCGGTGCGGCGATTATCATTCCCGTGCTGTTGCTGTCGCGCAAACATGACTTTGGCGCCCTGGAAACCCGCAGCCAGTCGGCCCTTTTGCCCGCCTTCATGCATGCTCTGCCGGGTCTTTTGGCCCCGGTTATCATTCTGGGTGGCTTGCGCTCCGGCCTGTTCACCCCGACCGAGGCTGCCGTGGTGGCCGTGGCCTATGGTTTGGTGATTGGCATGTTTGTTTATCGCACCATTCGCCTGCGCGATCTGTATCGCCTGTTTGTCGATTCCGCCGTTACCTCGGGCGTGATCATGTTGATCATTACGCTGGCGGGCATTTTTGCCTGGGCCGGGGCCACATTAGGCACGTTCGATCTGGCCGCCAACGCCATTTTGGGCCTGTCGGGCAACGAACATGTGGTGCTGGCCCTGATCATGGTGGTGTTGCTACTGGCCGGTATGGTGCTTGATGGCGTGTCGATCTATCTGATCATGCTGCCTATTTTAATGCCGATCATGCAGGAATTTGGCTGGAGCCCAGTCTGGTTCGGCGTGGTGATGGCCATGAACATCGCCATTGGCCAGTTCACGCCCCCCGTTGCTGTGAACCTGATGGTCACCACCCGCATCGCCGGTATTCCGCTGGAAAAATCGGTGGGATGGAGCCTGTGGCTGGTGCTTTCAATGGCCATCGCCATGACGCTGGTAATTGCCTTTCCGTCACTGGTGACCTGGCTGCCGGAATTGCTGGGCTACCGGACGTAATGATTTAACCGACATGCGTGTCCTGTTTCTGGCCGCATAAACTGGTTTTAAGGCGGTATCCTGCGAAGGGTGCCGCCTTTTTCATTTTGTCGGGCCGGGCATGATGCCGGGTAAGCTATTAATTCGGTAGTCTCTTGCCGATTTAATTTGACGTTAACGTAAACGTTAACTACAAGGGAATTCTCTTTTCCGACTTTCAGGATGGCCCGCCCGTCATGACCGCATTTGAACCACAAAACCCCGACTATGAAGCGGAAGTGCGCCGCCGTTTTGCCCAGCAGCCTTACAATCTGGCGCTGGGTGCGCGGGTGGAGAAGGTGACGCCGGGCCGGGTGGAACTGGTGATGCCAGCGCGGGCGGATCTGGTGCAGCATAACGGCTATTTCCACGGCGGGGCGATTGCCGGGCTGGCCGATATTGCCGGTGGTTTTGCCGGATGGAGCCTTGTCGCCGCCGATCAGGGTATGCTGACGGTGGAATATAAACTTAACATCGTTGCGCCGGGGCTGGGTGAGCAGTTGCGTGCCGTGGGCGAGGTTATATCGCGCGGGCGCTCTATCATTGTTACCCGAATAGACATTTTTGGCCATGACGGCACGCGCGACGTTTTATGCACAACCGCCCTGCAAACCCTGAAAATCATGCGCCTGCCGCCCGAATTGCTGGTCGGGGCGGCGTGATGTGGTGATGCAGGCGGGTTAAGGGCGTTCGCATTTTAAATACAGGGTGTCGCGATAAGGACACCGGATTTTCGTTTATAACAGTCGATCTAGGGCAGGAATTATCCCATGGCATTTGTTGATTTTCCCGGTTTGAAATTTGATCTTGGCGAAACCGCCGAAGCCATCCGCGACAGCGTTTCGTCCTTTGCCGCGGCCGAAATCGCCCCGCGTGCGGCCGAGATCGACGCCAAAAACGAATTCCCCAATGATTTATGGCGCAAATTCGGCGATCTGGGCCTGTTGGGCATTACCGTGCCCGAGGAAGATGGTGGCACTGGCCTTGGCTATCTCGAACATGTGGTGGCGATGGAAGAAATCAGCCGGGCTTCGGCCTCGGTTGCGCTATCCTATGGCGCGCATTCCAATTTATGCGTCAACCAGTTGAAGCGGAATGGCACGGCGGAGCAAAAGGCCCGTTACCTGCCCAAGCTGCTGAGCGGTGAACATATTGGCGCATTGGCCATGAGCGAACCCGGTGCCGGGTCTGACGTGGTGTCGATGAAATTGCGGGCCGAGAAAAAGGGCGATCGCTACATCCTTAATGGCAATAAAATGTGGATCACCAATGGCCCCGATGCCAGCACTCTGGTGGTTTATGCCAAAACCGATGCCAGTGCAGGGGCCAAGGGCATTACCGCCTTTATCATTGAAAAAGGCTTCAAGGGCTTTTCAACGGCGCAAAAGCTCGACAAGTTGGGCATGCGCGGGTCCAACACCTGCGAACTGGTGTTTCAGGATTGCGAAGTACCCGAGGAAAACGTACTGGGCACCCTGCATGGCGGCGTGCGCGTGCTGATGAGTGGCCTTGACTACGAACGTGCTGTTCTGGCCGCTGGGCCCACCGGTATTATGCGGGCCTGCATGGATGTGGTGGTGCCCTATATTCATGAACGCAAACAGTTTGGTCAGGCGATTGGCGAATTTCAGCTGATGCAGGGCAAAATGGCCGACATGTACACCACCATGAACGCGTGCCGTGCTTATGTGTATGAAGTTGCCAAGGCCTGTGATCGCGGCGAAACATCGCGCAAGGACGCTGCTGGCGTCATTTTATATGCCGCCGAAAAGGCAACATGGATGGCGCTGGAAGCGATTCAGACCTTGGGTGGCAATGGCTATATCAACGAATATCCCACCGGTCGCTTGCTGCGCGATGCCAAGCTTTATGAAATTGGCGCGGGGACCAGCGAAATCCGCCGGATGCTGATTGGGCGTGAATTGTTTGGTGAAACGGCATAAAAGCCCGTATTTTTCCGATCTGAATGTTATTTTCCCACAAAAAGGGGATGCGTTATGAATAATGATCCTGTTGTAATTGTTGCCTGTGCCCGCACCCCGATGGGTGGATTTCAGGGCGATCTGGCCCCGTTAACCGCATCCGAACTGGGCGGTGCCGCGATTAAGGCGGCACTGGAACGTGCCGGGGTTTCGGCCGATGACGTTGAAGAAGTCATCATGGGCAATGTGCTTCCTGCCGGTCAAGGGCAGGCACCGGCCCGGCAGGCGGCGTGGCATGCCGGTATTCCGTGGGCGGCGGGGGCGACAACGGTTAATAAAATGTGCGGCTCGGCCATGAAAGCGGCCATGTTCGGCAATGACCTTATTTTGGCGGGCAGTGCCGGTGTGGTGGTGGCCGGGGGCATGGAAAGCATGACCAACGCACCCTATTTGCTGCCCAAGGTGCGCGAGGGGCTGCGTTTGGGGCATGGCGAGGTCAAGGACCATATGTTTCTTGATGGTCTGGAAGATGCCTATGACAAGGGCCGCCTGATGGGCACCTTTGCCGAGGATACCGCGGCAAAATACGGCTTCACCCGCGAAGATCAGGATGCCTATGCCATTGAATCCCTGAAGCGAGCCAATGATGCTGCTTCAAGCGGCAATTTTGATGCCGAAATTACCCCGCTTACCATCACGTCTCGCAAGGGTGAGGTGACGGTGAGCGCCGATGAACAGCCGCCCAAAGCCCGGCCCGAGAAAATACCCGGTCTGCGCCCGGCCTTTCGCAAGGATGGCACGGTCACAGCGGCCAATTCATCGTCGATTTCTGATGGCGGGGCGGCCTTGGTGCTGATGCGCCAGTCCGAAGCCCAAAAACGGGGCTTGAAACCGGTTGCCAAAATTGTCGGCCATGCCACCCATGCGCAAGAACCATGCTGGTTTACCACCGCCCCGATTGGTTCGATTGAAAAGCTTCTGGCAAAAACCGGCTGGGACAAGGAAAGCGTTGATTTATGGGAAATCAACGAGGCCTTTGCCGTGGTCGCCATGGCCGCCATTCACGACCTGAAACTGGACCCGGCCCGGGTTAATGTTCATGGCGGGGCCTGTGCCCTGGGCCATCCCATTGGGGCCACGGGCGCACGGTTGCTGGTCACATTGATCCATGCGCTTAAAACGCATGGCGGGAAAAAGGGTGTGGCATCACTGTGTATTGGGGGGGGCGAGGCAACCGCAATGGCGGTGGAATTGCTGTAATTCGGGGCGGGGCAGGGGTTCTGCGCATGAAATTGCATTCAGGGACTACCAAGTTGGGCCTTTTGCCCCTATTTTGATGCGACCAAATTGCGACAAAACAGGGGAATGCACCTGATGACGATGCGTACGATTGACAGGATGAAGGCAGGGTTTCGCAGTTTTAAGGCGGCCTATTATGATCAGCGGCCCGAACGGGTTGCCCATCTGGTGGAATCTGGCCAGGAACCCGAAGTGCTGCTGATCGCCTGTTCCGATTCCCGTGCCGATCCGGCCATTTTGATGAATGCCGAACCCGGCGACATGTTCATTGTTCGAAACGTCGCCAATCTGATCCCGCCCTATCAGCCCGATGACCAGTATCACGGTACATCGGCGGCTTTGGAATATGGTGTGCGCGATCTTAAAGTTCGCGACGTTGTTATTTTGGGCCATTCGGGCTGCGGCGGTATTCAGGCGCTGGTGCAAGGGGCCATTGGCGGTGTGACAGCCCCGGATCGTGAATTTATCGGCCCGTGGATGGAAATTGCTTCGTGCTGTTCTGGGCATGGGCCCGATGTGGACGCGGTTTCGCGCCAGTCGGTGCGCAATTCCCTGACAAACCTTTTGACCTTTCCGTTTGTAAAGTCCGGGGTGGAATCAGGTTATTTGCAAATCCATGGCTGGTGGTTTGACATGAAAGAAGGTGCCCTGTGGCGCTATGTCGAAGAAAACGACAGGTTTGAAAAAGTCGAAGGATAATATCGGGCAAAACGTGTTGTGTGCCGATATGCTTCCTTTGATAACGCGATAAAAAAGGAGGCCGGCACATGATGCGGCTCGAAGATCATCAGGAAATGGTGCGCGATACCGCGCGTGAATTTGCCGAAAACGAATTAAAACCCCACGCGGCAAAATGGGACGCGCACCATATTTTCCCCGCCGAAGCGATTAACGGCCTTGGCGAACTTGGCTTTTTAGGCATGCTGGTTCCCGAACAATATGGTGGGGCGGGCATGGACCATGTGTCCTATGCGCTGGCGTTAGAAGAAATTGCGGCGGGCGACGGGGCGACCTCGACGATTATGTCGGTCCATAATTCGGTTGGCTGTATGCCGATTTTAAAATTCGGCACCGAGGCCCAGAAACAGGAATTTCTGGTCCCCATGGCGCTGGGCGAGAAAATTGGCGTTTTTTGCCTGACCGAACCACAGGCGGGATCTGATGCCAGTGCCCTTAAAACCCGGGCTGTGCGCGATGGCGATCATTGGGTGATTGACGGGGACAAACAGTTCATCACCTCGGGCCGCGAAGGCGATATCGCCATTGTGTTTGCCGTGACCGACCCGTCCGCTGGTAAACGCGGCATTTCGGCCTTTATCGTGCCGACCGATACACCGGGCTATGTTGTGTCGCGGACCGAGGAAAAACTGGGCCAAAACGCATCGGACACCTGCCAGATCACCTTTGTTGAATGCCGGGTGCCCGCCGAAAATATGCTGGGTGCCGAAGGGCAGGGTTATAAAATTGCCCTTGCCAACCTGGAAGGTGGCCGCATTGGCATTGCCGCGCAATCGGTGGGCATGGCGCGTGCTGCCTTTGATGCGGCGCGCGATTACGCCAATGAACGCGAAACATTCGGCAAAAAGATTATCGAACATCAGGCGGTTGCCTTTCGCCTCGCCGATATGGCGACCAAAATCGATGCCGCCCGCCTTTTGGTGCATCGCGCTGCCCAATTGCGCGATGATGGCAAACCCTGCCTGACCGAGGCCTGCATGGCAAAGCTGTTTGCATCCGAAATGGCCGAGGAAGTCTGCTCCAAAGCCATCCAGATCCACGGCGGGTATGGCTACCTTAAAGACTTTCCGGTTGAACGCATTTACCGCGATGTGCGGGTTTGCCAGATTTACGAAGGCACATCCGACATTCAGCGCATGGTGATTGCACGGTCGTTGGCGGATTAGGCGTTGCGCGGTGGATGCCTGCACCGTCCCGTTAAATGCGGTGGGCGGGCACCAAAACCTCGCCCTGCATCAGGCGCCGCGCACTGCGATAAACCGTGACCGATGGAATGTTAAGCTCCGGTTTCGTGATAAGGGTCGCATCCACCGTTAGGGTGCCCGATGGATGGCAAATGTTAAGCGGCAGGGCCGGGTCGGCGGGCAATTTGGCCGTTTGATGGGCGATGGTGCCGGGAATGCGCATTGCACTTGCCAGGCACATGCCACCCGTAAGTGGTGTTGCCAAATGGGCCTGCCCGGCGGAAATCATGCGGACTGTTATATGCGCGTTACCGCCTGGTGGCGGGGGCGAAACAATGGCGATTTGCGGCAGGTTGCGTAATGTGGTGCGGGCTTCCTCTGCGCAGCACAGGCCCATTTTAACTGCGGCGGCAACGCGAACAGTTTCGATCCGGTCCAGAAGGTTGGGGGCGTTACTTAACTCAACGGGGCTTTCGTGGCCGCTCAGGCCAAGGTCGCTGGCCCGGATACAGACGACAGGGTTGCTAACATCGATTAGTGAAACATCAATTATGCCAAATCCATCTGTTTCAAGCCGATCATGCACATTGCCGGTGGGCAGGACATGACCGGTCGATGACCCGCCGGGATTTAAAAAATCCAGGGCGATCGGGTTTGCGGTACCCGCCACGCCATCTAGCACGAAATCGCCCGTAATCGCAGCTTTGCCATTTTGCAGGGCAAAGCGGGCGACAATGATTTTGCCGGTATTGGTATTGTGAATGCGCACATGTGCCTGTGTGGTGCTGGCTGGTTTAACAAGCCCTTCATCCACGGAAAATGGTCCGACAGCCGATGAAATATTGCCGCAATTTCCCTTGTAGCTGATAACGGCGGCATCAATTGCGACCTGGCCAAATGTGTAATCAATATCGGCATCGGCATGGGTGGACGGGCCAATAATGGCAATTTTCGACAACGATGAAATGCCGCCGCCCATACCATCGAGTTGGCGTTTATGCGGGTCGGGGCTGCCCATTGCGGCCAGTATCATGTTATCGCGGGCGGTGCCTGCTGCTGGCAGGTCGTTTTCATGGAAAAACAAGGCCCGGCTGGTGCCGCCGCGCATGTAAACCGCACGCAGGGCGATTTGCGGTGGTGTCTTGTGCAAATCAGGCATTATTGGTCCCTTCTTTGGGGCGATATGGGGGCGATGTAAAACTGTTTAAAAATTGCCGGGCGCGCGGCAAGGCATCGTGCAGGAACTGGTTCGGTGCGCGCAGCCATAAGCCGTCAATTTCGCGCGATTTTTCTTCGGATATCAGTATTTCCGGGGGCAATGAAACAAGTGTGGCATTCCAGCCCGGCCAGCGTTGCTGTGCGCGTTTAAGTGTGTGGTTCAGGTAATCAGACCGCCGACTATAGCCGTGATAGTCAAATATCCAGTCATCGCCTGCAATGACAATATGGTTGCCGGTAAATCCGCTGTCCGGTTTGATCCATAAAGGGGTGAACAGGGCTGCGTTGGTATCGCCATGCCGTTCGACAAAGGCATATGCCAATATATGGCAAGCCCCGCAGGCGAAGAATACCCGGTCGGGCAATTGCCAGCGTTTTATGGCATCGCGTTTTGAATATCCGGGCGTGCGTGGCTGATACATGGTGCCTTACTTTGCAGGCAGTAAATCGTATTTTTCCAGCAGCCGCCGTAATTGATGATAGTTCAGTTTCAGCATGTCTGCGGCTTCGGTCTGGTTGTTGCGTGTGGTGCGCAGGGCATTTTTCAGCAATGTTATTTCATAGTCGCGGGTGGCAGCTTTAAAATCAACTGGCTGGTTATTGGTGCCTTGAACATCATCATCTTCGCCCGTTGCGGCCAAATGTGTAGCCGGCCAGGTAGCGTGACCGTTGGCGGGGGCGGTGGTGCAGGCTTTGATGTCTGTTTCGCTCCAGATCCCGGCAAACGGGTCCAGCACGATATGGGAAACCGGTATGTCCGCGTCTTCTGTCATATAAAGGCTGCGTTCAACCGCGTTGCGCAATTCGCGCACATTTCCCGGCCAGTCATAATTTTGCAACTGCCTGATGGCCTGGCTGGAAAAGCCTGCAAATACCTGGCGCGATAAACGTTTGGTCATTTCCAGGGCAAATTGTTCGGCCAGCGGTAAAATATCGTCCGGGCGTTCGCGCAAGGGCGGCACGGCAATCACGTCAAATGCCAGTCGGTCCAGCAAATCGGCGCGGAATTTTCCCTGTGCGGCCAGATGTTTGAGGTTTTCGTTGGTGACGCCAATCACGCGTACATCCACCTCTATCACTTCACTGCCGCCCACCCGTTCAATTTCGCCATATTCAACAACGCGCAGTAATTTTTCCTGCACCATCGGGCTGGCGGTGGCAATTTCATCTAAAATAATGGTGCCGCCATCGGCCCGTTCAAACCGGCCGGTGTGGCGTTTGGCGGCCCCGGTAAAGGCCCCGGCTTCGTGGCCGAAAAGTTCGGTATCAAGCAAGGTTTCGCTAAGGGCGGCGCAATTGACCTTTACCAGCGGCCCGCCCCAGCGGGTGGATAGATAATGCAGGCGTGCGGCAATCAGTTCCTTACCGGACCCGCGTTCGCCAATCACAAGGCACGGGCGGTTAATCGGCGCCAGGCGCGAAACATGCTCCAGGGCGGCTAAAAAACGGGGGTCTTCGCCCAATATGGGTTGTGATCTGTTATCCATTTCGCGAAAAACGATATCGAAAATCACTAATTATGTCGCGATAAATTTCATAAATGGAAAGCGGGTTTTGTCTAAGTATTTGAATTTTCAGCAAACTTAAAACTGGCACGCCGCCTGCAATACAAGGGCAGAAGTATTTACATCCCCCAACAGGAGATCGAGCAATGGGCGTGTTCTCGCGTTTGTCCGATATCGTTAATGCCAATATCAATTCGCTGCTGGACCGGGCCGAAGACCCGGAAAAGATGGTGCGCCTGATGATTCAGGAAATGGAAGATACCCTGGTTGAAGTCCGTTCCGCCGCCGTTAAGGCGATTGCGGATAAAAAGGAAGTCGAACGCAAGCTGAAAAAGCTGCATGACGGCCAGAATGAATGGGAAGAAAAAGCCGAATTTGCCGTTTCCAAGGGCCGTGATGACCTGGCCAAGGGGGCGCTGATGGCGCGCCGTCGTTTGGCCGAGCAATCGGTGGTTCTAGAGCGCGAACTTGAAGTGATCGAAGAAACACTGGGCAAGTTTGACGAAGATCTGAGCAAATTGCACAACAAGCTGAATGAAGCCAAGGGCAAGCAGCGTGCAGTGGAAATTCGGATGAAAACAGCAGAAAAACGGGTCAAAATGCGCGAAAAACTGCATAATGGCCAGATTGACGACGCCTTGCTGCGCTATGAAGCGATGGAACGCAAGATTGACGAACTTGAAGCCAGTGCAGATTCCTATGATCTGGGCCGGGCCAAGTCGCTAGATGAACAGTTTGGCGATCTTGAAGTTGAACTTGGGATCGAAGATGATCTCAAGGCCTTGAAAGAACGGGTCAATAAAGACACCTGATTCAGTGTGCGGGCATTTGGGTGTTCGCAGCCGGCGATCATGGCCAATATCGGCATGATCGAACCCTTGTCAGATTAAAGGGCGCTTATGTGGGTTTTTGCCGTTCCATTGATTGTGTTTATTTCTATCGTCGGGCCGATCTGGGTGGTTTTTCATTACATTACCGTATGGAAACGTATGAAAGCCGACCGCCAGCCCGCCCCGACGGCGGAAAGCCAGCAACACAAGGAAACAATGGCCCGTCTGAAATTGCAGGCGGAGCGCCTTGAGGGTCGGGTTGCGACACTGGAAAGTCTTCTGGATGCAGAGGTTGCCGAATGGAGGAACAGGATATGACTGCCGAGCAAGCTGCTGCCGGTGCACGATATTACAACAGGCGTCACAATCACCGCGAAGGCGGGTGCCGTTTTCGCCGCAATCAGGACCAGGATCAAAGCCGGGGCGGATGTGGCCATCATAATGGCCCGCATCGGTCCGGGCCGATCAAAAGCACGATTACCGGTATTTCCGAAAAATTTGGCATTCCGCGCAAGGGCGTTTTGATTGCCTGGATCGCGACGCTGGTTTTCAGCTTCCCCGTCGGTGTGTTTTTGTTTCTTGCTGCGTGGTCTTATGTTCACCATCCGGAATGGTTCGGTTTTCTTGGTCGTCATTCCCGCCGGTCCTCTGGTGGCGCGGCAGCAGGGCGGCGTGGGTCGGCGGCAAACAATGATGCCACGTCAGAAAAGGTGGAGCATCCGACCTTCGGGGTGGACTACGAAGAACCCTGGATGGACGAATTGCGCGCCCAGTTTGACGATCTTGAACGGCGCACTGGCCATATGGAGGGTTATGTTGCCTCGGGCGATTATAACTTGTCCTCGGAGCTGGAGCGGATGCGTAAGGCCGATGGCGATAAAACCGCCCGTAAACCCGACGATGAAATCCCTGATCAGAACGACATTACCGGGAATGGAAATGATAACCCAAAGCCCAGGCCCGGCAAATAATCAGCCGCTCGGTTCATGCTGAATGACCAGCACAACACCCCCTTTTGCATCGGCTGGCAAGCTTCCCCCGCCCGCCTGGCCGATGTGAAACGGACCGTGATGCAACTGGCGCTCCCGTTATTGGGTCAGTCTCCCTCGCGTCTTCCCCAAGACCAGTGCTCCCCCGCACTGCAGAACGGTCCATCGGATCGCTTGCTTTCCCGGCAGGCGATCCGTTTTTTGTGCGAGGCGGGCAAAAGAATCGCCGCCGGGCAAGTATTTGTAAAAAAATCTTCGAATAAGGTTTATGACTAATCCTAATTTGGGTGTTGTGGTGGGCGTTATTTTGTCGCTACGATAGCTGTCATCAACAAACTGTGGGGGCGGTTTATGGCGACTTTTGTGGAGCATCCCGGCGAACAGGATTTTTTGCGTCGTTTGATGCTCGATAATCCATGGTGGGATGGCATCACCGACGATGTGGTCCATAACCTGCCGGAACGGGCCTTTTTCAAACGGTTCTGGAATGCGATTGAACGGGGCGATGGCAGCAAGGCCGTTTTGCTAACCGGGCCACGCGGTGTTGGCAAAACCGTGATGTTGCGCCAGGCGGTGTCGCAATTGCTTGATGGCGATACCCCGCGCCGTCATGTTTGTTACGTGTCGCTGGAACATCCCCTGTTTCTGGAACTCGATATTTCGCGCCTGCCCAAGTTGCTGCGCGCCACACGGGGCATTTCGGCGGACCATCCGTTATGGCTGTTTATCGACGAAGTTTCCTATCAGCGCGACTGGGAAGCCCAACTGGCCAAACTGTTAAAAGCAGACCCGATGTTGCGCGTGGTTGCGGTCAGTGCGCTGGCACCAAATGCCGAAAACCGTGCCCATTTAACCATGTTGTTTTTGCCCCCCTTCAGCTTTGCCGAATATTTGGGGCAACGGGGCATTAAACCCGCCGATGTCCTGCCAGAACCCCCAAATTCCGGGCGTTTTACAACCGATGTGCCTGATGGCCTGATCGCGTTGAATGGCCTGTTTGAAGATTACATCAATGAAGGCGGGTTTCACGACCGTAACGGCGAAGCCCGGGCCATTCATCGCACCCTTCATTCCGATTTGCCCGGTTTGCACGGCATTTCCAGCCCGTCGGACCTGCATCGTTTGTTTGTGTTGCTGGCTTATAATACCGGCGCTGAGTTTTCGATTGAAACGCTGGCCCGCGAGCTTGATCTGGCGAAAAATACCCTGCGCCGCTATCTGGAATATCTCGAAAGTGCGTGGCTGGTGCGTCGGCTGGAGCGAATTGATCAGGATGCCAAACCGTTTCAGCGCGCTGTTGCCTTCAAGGTGCATTTGATTCACCCCGGTTTACGAAGCGGGCTGATCGGCGGGCGCGCCGAGGGCGAAGATACCATTAACCGGCTGGTCGAAACCGCGATTCAAACCCAGTTTCTGGCATCGAGTACCGGCATGGAAAGCCTGTTTTATGCCCGTTGGGGCCATTACGAAGTGCCATTTGTGTTTTTGGACCGGCGCAGTGGCACCCCGTTATTTGCCTATCATTGTATGTGGCGCGACGATGCCATTCGCAAACCCAAGGAAGTCCGTGCACTGGTAAACTTTAAAACCAGCCACGATTTGCCATTGGGGGCGTTTGTGCTGACAAAGGCGCAATGGCACGGCGGCAAGCTGGGCGGGGAGCCGATGCGGTTTGAACCCGCCAGCGTGCTGGCCCTGCGCATCGGGCTGGAATTTTCACAGTTGTAAGGTGACAGCGTCGTTGGATGTGGCCGGTCGTCGACCGGCACGTATTTTTAACACATGACGGGGGCGTCAAATGTTTATCACATCAACGACAGGCCGACTTTTGCTCGGGGCTGCCATCGTAATGACAATGCTGCTGGCCGGGGCTTGGCAAAAAGCCCAGGCACAGGTTGCCTGCCCGGGGCAGGGGCATAGCGCCGGGGCCTATGCCATTAATCTGGAACATGTTTTTTGTGGCGAAGTGAATGCCAAAAACCGTTTCGTCGGTTTTCATTCGCGTCCGGGCGGGCTTAACCCGGCCACCATTTCTACCGTTACCGTGACGGCGGGTTCAGAAAATGGCAACGGCATTTACGATGCGACGGTGTTCTGGAATACGGCCCGTCCCGGCGCTGCCAAGCCATCCAATCCGTCCAAATTTTCAACCCTGTTTCCCGATGATTGCGATCAGGACCAGATTGAACAATCGATAACCTATGCGGCCGATCATCTTGAGGCTGCGTGTCCGGCCGGCTCGCCGACATGGACCAAATGCGGCTATAACCGGCCCGATCCCCTTCCGACGGGGGATGCCGGTAAATATTGCGTGGGCAAGGATGCCTCCCGGCGCTTTTCCGTGGCAATGGCGATTGCAGGCACAACAATCAACACCGCTTTCCCGATTAATGTTGCACCCTGAAATCTGATAACGGCAGTTCCTGCCAGCGGGTAAAAAAATGCCTGTTGCGGGAGCTGTCTTTTTTATTTTTTCAGGACTAAACTGTGTGTGTGTTGTTGCCTCAAAAGGAGGTTGGGATGGGTGAATCGCTGGGCGGGCCATATTCTGCTGTGCCAGATTGGCCCGGACGGGATGCAAGTGATATTGGCCATGCGCGTATAACGGCTTTTCTGGTGCTTGATATTCAGCAATCCCGGGAAAAGGCCGAATATGTGCGCAACCGTATTATCAGCCAGGTCGCAACGGCGGACCCGGTTTTGCCAGAAGATGACATCGTCATGAACGCCTATAGCGTTTCGATTGGCCCTGTAACCTCGGTGATTGAGCCAACCATCGACGATACCGGCGAAGCACCGGTTGCGGTTCATACCGCCGATTTGCTGGCAGCGGTGGAACGCCGTATTGCCGATATTGGCACGGTCTGGAGCGGGCGATAGGTTGCAAATCATCGCCGCGCGAACCGATTGTCGTTGAGTTTTTATTTGATTGCAGGCAAATGCTGTCCATAGTGCAAGGGCTGTTATTTCAGTCGGGGGACAGAAACGGTGCAGGATCGGTGGTGGTGGCGTGAAATGACGGGTGCCGGGACAATGGTTTTGGCCCGGATCGCGGTTATGGTCACAATGGCGGTTGTTGCCTGTGGCGATGCGGCTTTTGCCCAAAATCAAAAATCAGGCGACCCGTTACAAACCTTTTTGCAAGCTTATGTCACGCAGGCCGGTTTGCCCGGCGGGGTTGTCGGCATTGCTTATCAGGATGGCAGCAGCCGGTTTGCTGCAACCGGTTTATCCAATGCCGCGCCAACCCGCAACATGCGCGCAACGGAGCGGTTCTATATCGGCTCGCTGACCAAAATGATGACTTCGGTTGTAATTTTGCAACTGGCCGCCGAACAGCGGTTAAAGCTGTCAGACCATCCGGCGCGCTGGTTGCCACCCGAATATGCCCAATCTATTGCGAATGCCAAACAGGCGACCCTGATCGACCTTTTGCATAACAGTTCGGGCATTCCAGATTATCTGGATGGTGATTTTTTCTTTGAACTGGTGGGCCGCGAACCACAGCATGGCTGGCGAAATGCCGAGATTTTGCCCCTGATTGCGGACCGCGACGCCGTGTTTTCGCCCGGCACCCAATATGCCAATTCCAACAGCAATTATATCTTGCTGGGCTATATCATCGAACAAATCGAACAGGCCGCGATCGAGGATGTCTTTGCAAAGCGCATTTTTGCGCCGCTGGAAATGGATGCCACCAGTTTTGGCAGTTTCCCCCGTGATGCTGATCTGGCGCACGGATATGACGATGGCGACGGCGATGGCAACCTTGAAGACGTGACAGGGTTTGACGTGGGCGATCATTTGGCCGATGGCGGTGTTGTTTCCACCGCGCGCGATATGCTGGCTTTCATGCGTGGGTTGTTTGGCGATGAGGGCACTTTGCTTGGCCCTAAAGCCATCGCGCGTATGACCACCGATACCATGTTTGCCGGAAACGGGTCTTATGGGTATGGCATCATGGTTGGTGCCAGCGATTGGGGGCCGGTTTGGGGGCATGATGGTAATTATTTTGGCTATAGTGCTGAAATATCGTGGTTCCCCAAACAACAAACGGCCGTGGTTTTTCTCACCAATGGTCGCGCGCTCAACGAAGTGCCGCCTTTCACGCAGCAAATTCTGCCAGCCATTCTGGGCAATCCGCTTAAGTAACTTTGCGGTTCGTTTTCCATTTATTTTCCATATTTCGGTTGTTTATTGCCCGGTTCCAGGCCGGGGAACGGCATTGTTATGGGCGTTTGACGCTGTCAAGGCCGTAAGATCCCACCCTGTACGCTGTGCTCTATACTCCCCGCGCTGCCATGCATTGGCGGCATATCTGATTGGAATTAAAATAGATAGGATTCAAACTAATTTAATGCTACCTTTTTCGCATGACAGATTTTGACCCCTTTTCCCAGCATTTAACCATCGGCAGCGCCCTGATTAACACAGCGCGCAAATGGCGCCGCGAGATTGACCATGCGCTGCACGCGCATGGTCTGTCGCAAAGCACGGCCTTGCCGTTAATTGTGTTGCACAGGCGCGGCGGCACGGTGCGCCAGGGGGCGATTGCCGAGGAAATCGGCGTTGAGGGACCGTCGCTGGTGCGTGTGATTGATGCGCTTGAAGCAGATGACATGGTCCGCCGCGTGGCAGACCCGTCGGACCGGCGGGCGAAAATGGTGTCGTTAACACAGCAAGGGGCCGCCAAAGCGACCGAGATCGAACAAATTCTGGCCCGTGTTCGCGATCGCGTGACGGCCGATATTGATGACGGCGACCTTGAAACGACCCTGAAAGTTCTAAAGCAACTATTGGCTAAATTAACCTGTTGCGAAGACAAAGACCCGGAACACACCAAAGGTTAGGGGATGTGATGTTAAAAAATATTCTCGCCTCCCGACCAAACCTTGGCGACTGGATTTTTTCGGCCAAAACCTTTGTTGCCGGTATGCTAGCCCTGTTTATTGCGCTGGCGTTTGATCTTGACCGCCCGGTCTGGGCGATGGCGACGGTCTATATTATCGCCAACCCGTTAACCGGTGTTTTGGCCTCCAAGGCGGTTTACCGGGTGGTTGGCACCATGATCGGGGCGGTTTTTGCCGTGGCACTGGTGCCCAACCTTGTCGATGCACCGGTTTTGCTGTCGCTGGCGATGGCGGGCTGGGTTGGTTTGTGCCTGTATTTGTCGCGGCTGGATCGCACGCCGCGCAGTTATCTGTTCATGCTGGCAGGCTATACCGCCGCCATTATCGGTTTTCCCTGTGTTACCGACCCCGGTACAGTGTTTGATGTTGCCGTTGCCCGTGTGCAGGAAATCAGTCTGGGTATCATTTGTGCAACCGTCGTCAGTCACGTTGTCTTCCCGCGCCATTTGGGGCCGGTTCTGGCGGCGCGCATTGATCGTGCCTTGCAAGATGTGCGCGACCTGGCGGCATTAAGTTTTGCAGGCGATAGTGATGATGAAAAACTGCATGGCGACCGCATCAAACTGATTGCCGATATTGGTGAAATACATGGCCTTGCGGTGCATGTGGGGTATGAACGTTCATCCCTGAACGGCATGACGCGCCCGTTACAGGCCCTGCAAAATGCCATGGCGGCCTTGCTGCCTTCGCTTTACAGCCTGCATGACCGGATTAATGCGTTGGCGGCAACCGGCCCTGGCATCCCCGAAAATGTTGCCACTCTTTTGCAATGCATTGACGGCTGGATGCAGGATGGCGATGCCGACCCGTTTGATCGCAACCGCATAAACCAGTTACACAGCGACATTGCCGCACTGGCCCGCCAATACGAGGTTAACCGCAACTGGCACGACCTTTTGGTGATTAACCTGTGTGTGCGCCTGCACCGCCTGATCGGCTTTTACGATGATTGTCAGTTATTGTGGGCCGGTATCCGCGAAGGACGGGTTCCCAACACGGTTGTGGATCGCTGGCGCGACCGGGGCGACAAACCGTCTCTTCATGTGGATTATGGTCTTGCCTTGCGGTCCGGGTTGACGGCCACCATTGCCACGCTGGTTGTGTGTCTGATCTGGGTGGAAACCGGCTGGCCCAATGGGGCATCGGCAGCCATGATGGCCGCAGTGGCCACCAGTATTTTGTCGTTTCTTGACGACCCGGTACCGGCCCAAAAAGGCTTTATCACCTATACCCTGTTTTCGGTGGTGGTGACGCTGTTTTATGGATATGCGGTGTTGCCCGCAATTGACGGTTTTCCGTTGCTTGCCGCCGTGTTTGCGCCCTACCTGTTGCTGATCGGCTTGCTGATCCCGTCGCCGAAAACCTTTATCTTTGCCTTGCCCATGGCGGTTAACACGGTGATGTTGCTGAATATCTCCACCCGCTATAGCGGCAATTTTGCCAGTTCGATTGACGGGGCGGTGGCGATGGTGGCGGGCTTTGCTGTGGCGGCGGTGGTAACCGCGATGATGCGCTCTATGACACCTGATCATAGTATTCGTCGTCTGTTACAGGCCAATTGGCGCGACCTTGCCAATCTGGCCCGGTTTGATCGTGTTGCCCCGCGCATGACGGTGTTGCGGCGGTTGCTTGACCGGCAGGGTTTGATCCTGCCCAAACTGGCCCTGGCACCGGATCATCGCACCCGTTTGATGCGCGCCATGCCCGAAGTGTCAATTGCAGCCAATTTGCTTGATTTGCGTCGGGTGCGCAAAGGGCTGAACGGTACAATTGCGACAGGGCTGGATCGTTTTCTGGCTGTGATGGCGACCCATTTTGATTTGCGAACTCGCGATTTTGACCGCCCGCCTGATGCGGAGCTTTTGTCGATGCTTGACGAAATTTTGATGCTGGCAACGGCGAATTTCGGCCCGCAGGGTTTGTCGTGCGGTGTCGGGGATGCCACCGGGCTTGTCGCGCCGCGTGATATGCAAATTGGAGCAAAGCCGGTGGTGATGGATCCTGTTTTTAAACGCCGACTGGTGGTGTCGCTTGTGGCGATGCGCCGGGTTCTGGCCCGCGATAGCGAACCGGATTTCGGACGCCGTTTTCAATGTATTGCGCAGTCCTTGTCGTGTGCGAACGATCTGGCACCTGCAAGTCTGGAGGGACGGGCATGACGGGTATGATTGGCTCGATGGTGGATTTATATGGTGTTTTTTTACCGGGCTTTCTGGTGTGCGCCATTGTTGCATGGTGCAGCCTGATTGTGCTGCGCAAAGTTCTGGTGCGGGTTGGTTTTTACCGCGCCACATTTCATCCGGCCCTGATCGATCTGGCGCTGTTTGTATTGCTGCTGGCCGGGATCACGGCGGTTTTTGTTGGGTAGGTGAATTATGAAAAAATGGTTTTCATGGATCGGGCGGTTTGTGCTGTCCGGGGTGCTGGTTGTGGCGGCGGTGGTCGCAGGGATGCAATTGTGGGATTACTACATGAACGATCCCTGGACCCGTGACGGGCGCATCAGTGCCGATGTGGTCGCCATTGCGCCCGATGTGTCGGGGCTGGTCAGCAAAGTAAATGTTGGTGATAACCAGCAGGTCAAGGCAGGCGATTTATTGTTTGAAATCGATACCGCCCGTTTCAAGGTTGCCGTCGGTCAGGCGCAGGCCCGGCTTGACAGTGCCGTTGCCAGCAAGGAACAGGCGGAACGCGAAGTTCAACGCTATCGCAACCTTAGCAGTGACGCGGTTTCGCGCCAGAAACAGGAACAGGTACGCACGACATTGGCAACCGCCAATGCGGCGGTTGAATTGGCCAAGGCCGACCTTGAACTGGTGGAACTGAACCTCGAACGCACCAAGGTACGCGCACCGGTGGATGGTACCCTGACCAACTTTTCCCTGCGGCCGGGTAATTATGTGGGGGCAGGCAGTGCGATTGCCGCCTTGATCGATGCCAATTCCTATTATGTTGCCGGGTATTTCGAAGAAACCAAATTGCCCCGCATTGCCATTGGCGACCGGGTTGAAGTGCAATTGATGGGTGAAAAACAGCCGATTTACGGCCATGTCGCCAGCATTTCAGCCGGTATTCAAGATAGCGAACGCACCGGTGCCATCGGCAGCCTCGCCAATGTTAAACCGACATTTAGCTGGGTCCGTCTGGCGCAACGTGTGCCGGTACGTGTGGCCCTTGATGATGTCCCTGCCAATGTGCGGCTGGTGGCAGGGCGTAGTGCAACGGTGCGGGTGGTCGAACAGGGGGCCGATGCCAGTAAATCCGATGATAGATTTGGCGGTCTTGGCAAGTTCTTTTAGGGCCGATACCTGAACGCTGAAAGCCAAACGGCCCTGACAAAAATGCAGGGCCGTTTGTATGTGCGTAACGGGGTAGCCGATGGATCAGCCTCTTGGGTCTATCCCCTGGGTCTAGCCGCCGATATTGCCCAAAAGAGACGGCGTGCCAAATTCCATCATTCTGGCATTCGCGCGTTCAAAATAGCTGGTCCAGAAATCGCGCAGGATTTTAAGCTGGGCGGATGACCAGTAACTGCCATCGGGCGCATATCCGCCGCCAATGACATAAACCTTGGCCTGTTGCCAATCGCCAATGGCACCGGCCTGAGCATAGTTTTCAAAATGGGCATCGGTATTGGCTTTTTCCAGATTTCCGGCCTTATAGAAAGACAGAAGGTCGGAATTTTCGATCATATCTGAAATCACGACCAGATATTTGTCGTTAATGTCTGACGCCCCGGTGAGATTGCGCGAAATATTGGCAAGGTTCCCCATCAGTTCGGTGTGGGGAAGTTCGGTGCTGGCACCGCCAAATGCCTTTAATAACGCCTGCCCTAAGGCCTTTTTGGCCAGTAAGGCCTGTTTTTGTTGGCAGGCATCAAGCTGGACCAGCATTTTTTTGGAAATGTCATAGCGGGTGTCATTATCGAGCGGTGTATCGACCTGCGCATTAATCAGAACCGATGCATAACGGCCTGCCGCATTGGCCGAAAATGTCACCACATGATAGGCGGTGCCGGGCGTGACAAAATCCTGCAATTTGCGATAGGCATCTTCTTGCAGGTTTTTATCAAAGATCAGGGTCTGGTCGACCACAATATACAGATCGCGCGACAGCTTTGGCGTTGCGATATCACTGATCCGCACCTGGTCATAACAACTGCCAATTTTTGCACTTTCGGCTTGTGCCGGGCTGCTTGGGGCAAACGATGCCACCGCGGCGAGAACTGCCATCCCGGCTTGGGTGAAACGGGTTAACTGCCTGTTCATTCTGTTTTCCCTTCCTGCGTTGGCATTAGTCTTCCAGGCCTTCTTCACGGCGCATTCGGGCATACATTTCTTCTTCGCTTTCAGCAGGTTTGGCCTGTTTTTCTGCTTCTTCGCGGGCTTTCTTTTCGGCTATTTCCTGTTTGATTTTGGCGCGCAGGCGCTGCTCCATCTGCTCGGTTGTTTCTGCCGGCTGCGACAGTGCTTCTGGTTCGGGCGTGGCAACAGGTGCCGGTGCGGGCCCTGATGCTGCTGCGCTTGCCGCAACGGCCGCGTCACGATGTTGCATTTCCATATTGCGGGTAACAGCTTCGCTGGCCTGACGTGCGCGATAGCTTTTATCTTCGCTCTGGTAATAATGCTCCATAAAGTTGCGGTCTGCGGAATATTGCAAAATGTCACGATGGGCCTTGTCAACGCCGGTGGTGGCGGCATGGTCGGTCAGGCGCGATTGCAGGTTGGTCAGGTGTTTTTGGGCAATCCTGGCAATGGCATCGCGTTTGCGCTCAAACCAGCTTTCATAGCCCGCCCGGCTTGAAAACTTGCCAATGATACGGCGGGCTTCGCTGCTTTCCTTGCCGGCAAACCCGGTTTTAAAACCAATGCCAATCCCCATGATCTGGATCAGAATAAACAGGGCTGCCAAAATGGCATAGGTCGAAAGGTTTGCCGCATCGCGGGCACCTTCGCGTTCTTTTGATGCCTTTGCATCGGCACTTTGCTGGGGCTGGGCCAGCAAATCGGGCAGGGCGTCATCGTTGGACATAAGGTCGCCCAGCGAAAAACTGTTATCGGGCGCCGGTGCGCCGGTGGTTTCGGCGGTTTTTTCCTGCTTGTAGGTTTCGTAACGCACATAGGTTGCCGTGCAGGCAACGCCGATGATGGCAATCACTGCAACAATCGTCCAGATCGGGGTGCCCTTGGTGACCGTTGCGTTGGTATCAAGACGATGCAGGATTTGCAGATAGGCCGGATCATGATCATCAAGATCATCGTTTTCCAGCGTTGTCTTGTTGGTGCGGCCCATCAGGTTGGGGCGGTCGGGGTTGCTGTCGTGATTCCACCATGTGCGGATTTTGCCAATCAGCCCGCGCTTGTGCAGTTCGTGACCGGCCTGATGGGTGAAAAATACCAGCACGCAGGAAATCAGAAAGGCAATGCCAAACGCGCCTTGCACCTGCAGCTTTTCGCTGGCCCCCGGAAGCGTATAGCCCGACAGCACATAGGCAAAACCAAGGGCCTCGATAAAGACCATGGCAATCAGCAACAGCCGCATGGCAATGCCCAGTTCGGTGCGGCCCAGTTCCTGGACCTTGCCAAGATAGCTTTTGGCCTTGTCATACATGTCCGGGTCGGCCGCAATTTTGCGAATATCGCCAGCAAAATCTTCGCACAGGGTCCGTTCCGAGGCGAACCAGCCGTCACGCCGGACATTCAGATCCTTGGACAGGCGGCGGGTTTTGCCAATAAGCGGCATGCTGTAAAATGTGCTTTTGGCAAACAGTTTCACCTCGTCCCACCAGTTTAAAAGCAAAATAACCAGCAAGATTGTCAGAACCACAATCGACACAAGTTCGCGATAGGCCATCACAAAGGCGTAAATTTCGTCAAGCATCGATCAATTCCCCCAATTCCCCAAAATCATTTTGCTTTTTCAAGGCTGATGTCACGGCCATAAACATGCCCGTCCCGGTCATAATAAATGCGTCCTTCTGCGGTGCCGAACGGGTCTTTACGTGAAAACAGCACATCCATGCAGCGCACAGGCCAGGCATCGGCATCCATAAACACTCGATACATCACGCCATCTGTCCCAAGATAGGACCGGGCATGGCCACTGGTTTTGATGGCCGGTTTCTGGTCGCCCTTTTTGTAGTTTTCAAATACGAAAACATCCGGGTCGCCATCAGTAGAACCGCCATTTTGCAAAACGGCAACCTTGGTCAGCCCCACCAGATGATGGTTAACCGTGTCGTGCCAACTGGTCGAATACAGCCCGGGTAAATAGTCGGCTGTTTCGTGAACCGGGCGGTCATTGGCAAGCGACATCACCGCCCCGACCGGGCGATAGGTGTCTTCTATGCAGGCAATATTAGTGGGAAGTGTTGTTTCCGATGCCTTGGCTGTCCCTAACGGCCAAAGCGATGACAGCATGCCTTCGTCTTCCTTATCTGGCAAACCGGCCTTGCCCGATAATGTGTTGGGCATATTTTCCGCAGGTTGGCCGCCAAAATCAATGCCATGGCCCGATTTCGCAACCAGATAGCCAGGTTTGGTCATGGCTTCCTGTGTGGTGGGGGCACTGGTATTGGCATTGCCCGTCGCTTTAGGCGCGGCTTTTGCGGGAGGGGCGGGTGTGGTGACTGGTTCGTCGGCGTCTGCAGGGGCCTGGTTGGCTTTTACGCGTTCGGGCAATGTCGGGTCGGTTTCGGTCTGGCTGGCAAAGGCCATGATGGCTTCGCGGGTTTCAAGCTCGATAATTTGCACGCGGCGATTTTGCGCTTTGCCTTTGTCGGTGGCGTTGCTGGCAATCGGTTGGTCTTCTCCGGCCCCCTTATAGAAAATGCGGCTTTTATCGACACCTTCCTGCTCGAAAATGCGGCCAACAGTGCGGGCGCGGCGCTGTGACAGGTCAAGGTTCAGTGCCCGGCTGCCGGTGCTGTCGGTGTGGCCAACAATCAGGATATTGCGGTCCGTTCCCCGGAAGGTGCCGGCAATTTTGTGCATATCGCTGTTGGCCGCCGTCGAAAGGCTGTCGTCGCCGCTGGCAAACATGCCACTGTTATCTAGCGTCACCAGCAAACCTTCTTCGGTTTTACTGGTGCTGGCATCGGGGTTGGCCCAGGTCGAGCCTGTCGGAACATTCACCCGCGCAATCCCCATTTTGGTTTCGCGCAGCTCCTTTTGCACCGCGGCAAGTTTCTCGCAGCGATTCATAAGGTAAGATTGCAGGCCTTTGCCTGCCAGCGCACCCAGGGCACCGCCGGCAACAAGAGTCTTGCCGCGGTTTTTACCGCCGACCAAAAGCCCCAGTCCCGCGCCAAGCAATGCGCCACCAATCACGTATCCGGCCTCGTTAAACTGGCAGGCCCCGTTTTGATCTGGTTGCACATTTAAAAAGGATGGTGTCTGCTGGCTGGCACATCCGGCCAGCAAGCTTGTTGTGCACAGTGCGGCAATTGTATTGCGAACGTGGTTCTTGCGCATGGGGTCCCCTGTTTCCGATGCCGGTCTGGCGGTGTCGGATATCATCATGATATCTTTTTACGAAGGCATTCCGGTCTTCGCAAGCTATGCAAAAGGCGATTGGGAAAATAAATACCCCGTTGAGGGGAAATCACTTTTTCAAACATAAGTAAAATTTGGTACGGCAGAGAGATTATACCATGCGCAATGCCTCTGCGCGTATGCCTTGTGGCGATATTATAAAAATACAACTTGCCGCGATGCAGCAATATTTGGTAATTTTGTTAAAGTTTGATCGTCTTATTTTATACTAAAGTTACAAATCAGAGGCTTTTAGATGGCTGTTTCATCGCGTCCGCGTCGATCCGTTTTATATATGCCCGGTTCCAATGCGCGGGCGCTGGAAAAGGGACGCACCCTTTTGGCCGACGGGCTGATTTTCGACATGGAAGATGCTGTTGCGCCCGACTCCAAAAAACTGGCGCGCGATCAGATCATTGCTGCCCTGGATGCGGGCGGGTTTGGCCCGCGTGAAATTCAGGTGCGGGTCAATGGCCTGAACACCCCGTGGGGATATGACGACATTGTTGCCACGGCGCGCAGCAAGGCCGATGCCATTTTGCTGCCCAAGGTCGAAAGCCCGGAAACCATTCAGCAGGTGGCTGCAATCATGCAGGCCGAAGGGGCGCACGAAAACATGCGCATCTGGTGCATGATGGAAACGCCGCTGGCGATGCTAAACGCCCGCGAAATTGCCGGCGCGCATCCGCTTTTGGGCGGATTTGTGATGGGCACATCCGATTTGGCCAAGGATTTGAACTGTGCCCACACAAGAGACCGCCTGCCGATGATCACAAGCCTTGGCCTGTGTATGCTGGCCGCGCGTGCCTATGATCTGGCCATTCTGGATGGTGTTCATTTGGATCTGTCTGACGATGAGGGTTTTGATGCATCCTGTGTGCAGGGCCGCGAACTGGGCTTTGATGGTAAAACCCTGATCCATCCCAAAACCATTGCTGCCGCCAATAAAGCCTTTGCGCCAAGCGAGACCGAGGTCGCCTGGGCGCGTAAAATTATTGCCGCGCACAAGGATGCCAGTGCCAAGGGGCAGGGGGTTGTGCTGGTTGATGGCAAGTTGATTGAAAACCTGCATGTGGTGAGTGCGCAGCGCCTGGTCGCCCTTGCCGATCAGATTGCCGCAATGGCAACGGCCTGAACTGTGTGGGCGCTTGCCCTGTAATGCAGGTGCCAAAATGGGGCGGGTTGGCCCAATGCGCTTGTGTATTGTGCCGCGAACAAGGAATTTTCCGTGATGATGTCCAAAAACAACCCCGGTAATTATTTCGAGGATTTCCGCCTGGGGCAGGTGTTGCGCCATGCCACTCCGCGCACCATAACCGCGGGCGACGTCGCGCTTTATACCGGGTTATATGGTCCGCGTTTTGCCGTTCAGTCATCGGCGGAATTTGCCAGCGCCATTGGGTTTCGCGGCGCCCCGGTTGATGATTTGCTGGTGTTTCACATGGTGTTTGGCAAAACCGTACCCGATGTGTCGTTAAATGCGGTGGCCAATCTGGGCTATGCCGGGGGCGTGTTTGGGGCGCCGGTTTATACCGGCGATACCGTTAGCACCGTTTCGCGCGTGATCGGCCTAAAGCAAAATTCAAACGGCAAAACCGGGGTGGTGTACGTTAATTCGGTCGGCTGTAACCAGCATGGCGAAATGGTGGTCGATTATAACCGCTGGGTCATGGTGCGCAAAAACAACCCTGATGCCCCAGCCCCTGACGCCATTGTGCCAGATCTGCCCGCAACGGTGGATGCCACCAGCTTTCGGGTGCCCGTCGGGCTTGATCTGACCGATTATGATGGTGAACTAGCCGGGTCGCCGCATTACTGGGATGATTATGCGATTGGTGAAAAGATTGACCATGTCGATGGCATGACGATTGAAGAAGCCGAACATCAGATCGCCACGCGGCTATATCAAAATACCGCCAAAGTCCATTTTGACCAGATCGCGGCCAATCAGGGCCGGTTTGGCAAACGCCTGATTTACGGTGGTCATGTCATGTCGCTGGCCCGGGCCTTGTCATTTAACGGGTTGGGCAATGCGTTTAAAATTGTGGCGATCAATGGCGGCAGCCACGCCAACCCGGCCTTTGCCGGTGATACGGTGTTTGCCTGGTCGGAAATTATCGACAAAATCAGCCTTGCCGGGCGTGATGATGTGGGCGCATTGCGCGTAAGGCTTGTTGCGATGCGCAACCACGGCGCGACGGATTTTTCACTGCGCGATGAGGCCGGAAAATATGACTCCGCCGTGTTGCTCGATTTTGACCATACTGTTTTGATCCCAAAGCGCAGTTTGTCCGTAAAATAACAAATTTCGCCGTTGTCCCTGTTTTGGGGCGTTCGCACATCATATATCTCCGACTAAGGGGGATATTGCCTTGCGTTCAACTATATGAAACAAAACTAAAGCAACAGTAGAAATGGCGTTAATTCGCAGATTTCTATGGTTTTCAAGGGCGTTGAGATTGACTTGCCCCCTCGGCGTGGGTAAATAATCCCTGCTTTCCCGCCAGCTATTTGAGAAGAGGCAATTCCGTTATGAGCAAAGCCAATCGGCCGCTGTCTCCCCACCTTCAGGTGTACAGGCTCCCGCTGACGGCCATAATGTCCATTTCGTTCCGCTTTATGGGCATTGGCCTTGCCATTGGTTTCGTATTCCTGGCGTCGTGGCTTATCGCTGCTGGCGCCGGTCGGGATACGTTCGAGGGCTATCAGGCATTTTTCACCTCGTGGTTTGGTCTGTTGCTGCTGTTCGGCTGGACAGTGGCGTTTTTCTATCACGCCTGCAACGGTGTCCGGCACCTCGTCTGGGATACCGGTCGCGGCCTGTCGAATGAAGGGGCGGCGAAGTCCAACCCGATCGTTCTTGGCGCGGCAGTCGTGCTGACCATCATCACCTGGATTATCGGTCTGGTTTGAGCCAGGCAAATGGGGACAAGGTTGTTATGAAGATGCAATCCGATCTGGGCCGTGTACGCGGCCTCGGTTCCGCTAAAAGCGGCTCTTCGCACTGGTGGGCGCAGCGCGTCACCGCTGCGGCGAACCTGCCGCTGGGACTTTGGTTTATCTATTCGATCCTTGCGGGCCACACTGCGTCATTTGATGCGGTTCACGCCTGGCTGAGCAGCTATTTCCATGCAACCATGATGGTCCTTCTGATCATTTCCGTTGCCTGGCATTTCGTTCTCGGCCTGCAAGTTGTAATCGAAGACTATGTGCATAACCGTAAAGCAGAAGTCGTTTCGATGTTGCTGATCCGTGCGCTGACGGCCTTTATGACCGTTGCGGCGATTATTTCGGTACTGCGAATCGTTTTTGCCGGAGCCTGAGCAATGACAGAATCCTACAAAATTATCGACCATAACTATGACGTCATCGTTATGGGTGCCGGTGGTGCCGGTTTGCGCGCCACACTGGGCACGGTCGAAGCCGGTTTGAAAACCGCCTGCATCACCAAGGTCTTCCCGACCCGCTCACACACTGTTGCCGCCCAGGGCGGTATTGGTGCCTCGCTGGGCAATATGTCGGAAGATCACTGGCAGTGGCACATGTATGACACCGTCAAGGGGTCAGACTGGCTGGGCGATCAGGATGCCATCGAATATATGTGCCGCAATGCGGTGCCCGCTGTTCATGAACTTGAACATTACGGCATGCCGTTTTCGCGTACCGCCGAAGGCAAAATTTACCAGCGCCCGTTTGGCGGTCACACCCGCGACCACGGCAAGGCCCCGGTAGAACGTGCCTGTGCGGCGGCTGACCGTACCGGTCACGCCATGTTGCATACCCTGTATCAACAGTGCCTGAAGCACAAAGCCGAGTTCTTTGTTGAATATGTCGCCCTCGACCTGATCATGGACGAAGACGGCACCTGCCGCGGTTTGATGGCATGGGATCTTGATACCGGCATCATGCACCGCTTTAACGCCAAGATGACCATTCTGGCATCGGGTGGTTATGGCCGTGCGTTCTTTAGCTGCACTTCGGCCCATACCTGCACCGGCGACGGCCATGGCATGGTGGCCCGTGCGGGCCTTGGCCTTCAGGATATGGAATTTGTTCAGTTCCACCCGACCGGCATTTATGGGTCGGGCTGCCTGATCACCGAAGGTGCGCGCGGCGAAGGCGGCTATCTGACCAACTCCGAAGGCGAACGTTTCATGGAACGTTATGCACCGACCGTGAAAGACCTGGCATCGCGTGACGTTGTTTCGCGCGGCATGGCCCAGGAAATTCGCGATGGTCGCGGTGTGGGTGAACATGGCGAATATATCCATTTGCATCTTGAGCATCTGGGCTCGGAAGTTTTGTGGGAACGCCTGCCGGGCATTACCGAAACAGCCAAGATTTTCGCCGGTGTTGATGCAACCAAAGAACCGATCCCGGTTCTGCCGACGGTCCATTATAACATGGGCGGCATTCCGACCAACTATAAGGGCGAAGTCCTTAACCCGACGGCTGATGACCCCAACCGTACGGTGCCGGGCCTGATGGCAGCGGGCGAAGCCGCCTGCGTGTCGGTTCATGGTGCCAACCGTCTGGGGACGAACTCGCTGCTCGATCTGGTGGTGTTTGGCCGCGCATGTGGCATGCATGCCGCCGAGGTTGTTGACCCGAAATCATCCTTCAAGGAAATCAAAGCCAGCGATGGCCAGATCGCCCTTGATCGCTTTGATCGTCTGCGCTGGGCCAAGGGTGCCCGTCCGACGGCGGAAATCCGCCTTGAAATGCAGAAGGTCATGCAGGGCAATTGCGGCGTGTTCCGTACCGCCGAAATCCTGGGGGAAGGCGTTGAAAAACTCTCCAAAACAGCAGCAACCCTGTCGGATGTTTCTGTTTCGGACCGTTCACTGATCTGGAACTCGGATCTGGTAGAAACCATGGAGCTGGAAAACCTGATGGTTTGCGCAGCATCGACCATGAATTCTGCCGAGGCGCGCCATGAATCCCGCGGGGCGCACGCGCACGAAGATTATCCCAAGCGCGATGACGAAGTCTGGATGAAGCATACGATTGCCAAGGTTGCCTGGGACAACAACTATGGCGTTGATCTCACCTATCGGCCGGTTAACAGCTTCACCCTTACCGACGAAGTTGAGTATATCGAGCCGAAGGAACGCGTGTATTAAGGCGCGGACAAAGAGGATTTGAGAGATGGCTGAATTCAAGCTTCCCGCCAATTCGGTCGTGCAGGACGGTAAATCGTTTTCTGCACCGGCGAATGCGAAGAATACCCGGAAATTCAAGATCTATCGTTATGATCCTGATTCCGGCGATAACCCGCGTACCGACACCTATGAACTTGACCTTGACGCCTGCGGACCGATGGTTCTCGACGCGCTGATCAAGATCAAGAACGAAGTTGATGCGACCCTGACATTCCGTCGTTCCTGCCGCGAAGGTATTTGCGGTTCGTGCGCGATGAATATTGATGGTCGCAATACGCTGGCATGCCTGAAACCGATCGGCGACATTAGCGGTGATGTCAAAATCTATCCGTTGCCGCATATGCCGGTCGTCAAGGATCTGGTGCCCGATCTGTCGCATCCCTATGCCCAGCTCGCCTCGATCGAGCCATGGTTAAAGGCCGACAGCCCGCCGCCGCCAGATGGCGAACGGTTGCAGTCGCGCGAAGAACGTCACAAACTTGACGGTCTGTGGGAATGCATCCTGTGCTTCTCGTGTTCGACCGCGTGCCCGTCTTACTGGTGGAACCCGGAACGTTATCTTGGCCCGGCCGTTCTGTTGCAGGCCTATCGCTGGCTTGCAGACTCGCGTGATGAATATACCGGCGAACGTCTTGATATGCTGGAAGATCCGTTCCGTCTGTATCGTTGCCACACGATCATGAACTGCACCAATACCTGCCCCAAGGGCCTGAACCCGGCCCTGGCGATTACCGAAATCAAAAAGATGATTGCGGAACGCGGCGCGTAAGCAAGGCAGAGCAAAAATTATCGCAAGTCATATTGCGCAAATTAAAAGCCGCCGGAAATTTTCCGGCGGCTTTTGTGTTTTGTTGGTCTCTTATTGCTCATCCCCAAAGAGAGCAAGGATGTGCAACTCAGGCTGACAGTTTTTCGGCAACATTAATAAAATTATCGATATAGGCCTGCAAGAACGCCCGGGTATCGTCAATGGCAATGCTGCCATCATCGGAAATCAGGTCGGGTTTGAACGCGATATAGGCTTCACCGCCCATCACCAGCCCGCCGAGAATGCCCATAATCTGGCGCAAATGCTGTTGGCCCACAGCGGTGCCAATGGCACCTGGCGACGTGCCGGTAATGGCGGTGGCTTTACCCTTCCAGACATTTTTGTCCATCGGCTTGGAACCCCAGTCGATGGCGTTTTTCAAAACAGCCGGGATCGATCTGTTATGTTCCGGGGTGACCAGCAATACCGCGTCGCATGCCGCAACTTCGGCGGTAAAACGGTTCACCGCATCGGGGCGGTTGCCTTCAAGGTCCATATTATACATCGGCAAATCATCGATCTTAACCAGCGACACCTCTACGCGATCCCCCGCCAGTTTGACCAGTGCATTGGCCAGCTTGCGATTGATTGAATCCTTGCGGTTGCTGCCAACGACGACAGCCAGCTTGATTGAAGCCATGTTTTTTCCTTTTGGGTTTCAGCCACAAACGCCGCATCGGTTTGCGGTGCGGCAAAATGAACGCAGGTCATTGTTTGTAATCTGTATATATCGGCAAATTGTATTTCCTCAAGGCGGTGCGCGCGTGTTTTTTGCTGTTCCCTGCACCGGTTTGCTTGCGGATCTCTCAATTGGTTTCGCGGGTAAGAATTTTACGACCTGCATCGCGTATTGGCGGTATTTCCAGTCGGATGCGGGTCTTAACTTTGCGCAATCTGAAACGTGCGCGGGCGGGGTACGCGTTGGAAACCCCGCCCGGCGCCGGAGTGAGGAGCCTTGGTGAACGGCTCCGGTCACCGAGGCTTGGTATGATATGGCCGCATTGAACGTTGCCGCGTTATCACCGGCAATTTCCTGTGCCAGATGGTTTAGCTATTTGACCATTTTGCCGTTTTGAAACCGCCAAACACAGCCCCTATCGCGTCAAGCTCCGATCCTGACCTTCCGGTAAAGCCAACAAGAAACATGCCGTCGGGAAATACGAAATCAAAGGCGCCACCCCCGCCGCCGCCGCCATCAAGTTTGGTGCCATTGGCCGCGGCAAAGGTCAGGTGATCGGTTTTTGACCCGGCACGCCCGGAAATGGCGGTTACCGGTACGGCAGCAGAAAGCTCCAGTGGGCCAACGGGGCTGCCGCCACCGCCGCCATGCACCTTTTGCCATTCATGGCCGGAGGCATCGGCGTAAGTAACCTTTAAGGCGTCAACCCGTTTCCCTGCTCGCAATTCAATCGCGGTAATGTGCGTGTGGTTGCTGATGCCGTTGATCGTGTCGACATCGTCAAAGGGGCTGCCGCCGCCGCCACCTTCGGTCTGGCTGTAGGAATAATAGGTCACCAGTTGCGGTGTACCCTGATCGAGTGCGGGCAGGGCCGGTTTTTCATAAGGTGTGACTGGATCGGTCAGATAGGCTTCCATCTGGGCTGCTATTTTGTCAAGGTCATCGCCGGTTTGAACATCTATATTGGCCAGTTTGGTGTCAAAATCCTGCCAGTCGAAATCGATGCCGCGATAAAACTCGTAGGTATCAATGATGCGGTCGGTCTGGTCTTGCAAATCGGAAAGGGCGGTTGCACTTGAGGTCAGGCCAACGGTGAATTCATCGCCGGTAAAATACAGCCGGTTGCGTTCAATTGCGTCATAGGCCTGATCAATAACCTTGGTGTAGCTCCAGATATCAAAGCTGTTAATCACCGGTGCATCAAGTGTCAGGGACGGAAAGGCAAGGGCATAGGCCACAAAATTGTCCTGTGTCGGCAGCGACGGGTTGCTGATGCCGGTCAGAACCTGTTTGAAGCTGTAACTGACCGTGGTGGAGTGGGTGAAACTGTCGAGCGACGTTTGCAGGCTGGCACTGGCGCTAACCCCGTCATAAATACCCGATGCCGACAATTCGGTATTAAGTGATTCCTGTTCTTCGCGCGACTGGCAATAAAAAACATAGGTGCCGTAATATTCACCGCCGGTATTGATGTTTTGTAAAAAGCAGTCGCCATAGGATTTAAAAAATTTGGTTGCTTCGGCATCATTGGTGGGGGTGGCAACGCTATCAAGCATTCTTAAATTGGATGTAATGCTTTCCGAGCTCAGCGTTTTAGATGCCGAAACCATGATAACGGTGCTGTAAGTGGTGATTTCCTGGCTGTGATAATAGTCCACCTTGGTCGATCCAGAAGCAACGGGACCATAACTTGCGGTAAGGGATGCCTGGATTTCCATGCTGGTTGCAACTTTTTCGGCACTGCTGGTCACAATGACATCAACCGAAGACCGCGCACCCGATTTGGTGGTGTCGCCTGTCACCGCCTGTAAATATGTTTTACCTGAAACGGTGCTGTAGCCCTGAAAAAGTGTCGATGGATTATTACTGGCCATTCAAGCCTCCTGAATTAATACGAATTTAATCGTATTCCAGTTGTTTGTTTTAGACACGTTATAATTTTAAGTTGCCGGTTTTGGCGTTATATTTTTAAAACCTGTTATTAAATGACATTAATGTTTTCATGGGGGAGGTGCCCTTAAATGATCGCAACCGGGCGCTGTGTTGGTTGTGGCGCAGCGATGACAAAGGGCGCGATCTGTATGTGAACGATGGTGACGTTGATAATGATATAATCAGCGGGTTAAAACAGGGGGATTTCAAACCGGAGGTTCCGGCATATTCCGACTTGTCGGTGGGGGATTGCTTTGGGGGCAAACCCGTTAATGCATTACGCCTTGTTTTTGCTATGATCAGGAACCGGCCCGGCATCGGGGTATGGCACCAGAATGTTCCAAAGGGGAGATTGCAGACCATGACGATTATTTTCCGACATGTCATTGTCAGTATGGCGTTTCTGGGGCTTGTCGCCTGCGGCGATACGGCACCGAAATGGGAACCCCAGGACATGATGGGCGGCCCCGCCGAACAGACAAGCCTGGATACGGCCTACGCCCGGATGGTCGATTTCAAGGCCACGGCAACCGATGACAGCGGCAAGGCATTTTACGCTGGGCCCAACGCCACGGTGGTTGGGGCCGGGCAACAGGCACTGGCCCTGTGCCAAAACGGCGGCGGGGCGAATTGCAAGGTATCGCGGCTGGGTCTGACCTCGATTGAGGGGCTGAACTCGCAAGGTGTGGCCGATGTGATTAAATCTTACAGCGACACCCTGACGGCAGAAGCCGCACAGGCCGCCAAAGCCGGAAATATCGAAGCCGCGAACTGGCTGGCCTATCATTATGCCACACGGGGTGAAAACCTGGCGGAGGCCGAAAGGCTGATTAAAATGGCCATGCAGGTGCAGCCCGAAAACCCGTCAATACAGGATACCTATGGTCTGATCCTGTATAAACAGGGCGATTACGCTGCCGCCGAAGAAGCCCTGATCAAGGCCAATAAAGCCGCCCCGATTGCCGAACATCTGGCCCATTTTGCCGATAATGCCGTGGCAATGGGCAAACGCGATATGGCACGGGTGGCCTATCAGCGTGCCATGAATGCCAATCCCGATCCCGTTTTGTCACAGCATATTCAAAAGCAGCTTTTAGCCCTTGATATGGGGGCAGGTGCCGCACAGCAATAAGCGGGCCCTGCAAAACAACCGGTGCTGTTAAGCGGCCATGTCGGCTGGGGGGATTTGCGCAAATCTGCCTTGGTGGGGGCGCCGCATCCTTCGTTTAGGCTGTTTTGCGGCGCGGCCAGTCCAGGCTGATCGGCACACCGTCAATATCACCCATTTTCACTTCGTTCAGGTTATTGCCGGGGCCCGCGCGATCAATAATCAGAAATTCGCTGTCAGGTTCCAGCACCAGAAGCGGGTGGTGCCAAACGCCTTTGTCATAGGTAATCCCCTGTTTGCCATTGGTGACAAAGGCGCGCAAATCGCCTGCCTTGGGCAGGTCGCTGGCCGGGGCCACGACAATTAAAAACTTTTGCCCCTGCATGGGCACAAACGCCTGTGACCCCAACGGGTGGCGTTCCATCATGGCTATGCGGATTGGCAGGGGGCGCGGATTGCCCTGAAATATGCTGATAATTGGACGTCCGCCTTCCTCGCTGGCATCGATACCGGAAATATCGTGATAGCGCGTGGTCGTCCCCTGATTAATCCCAAAGGATTCGCGTGCGGTTTCCGTGCTGATCACGTCACCAAAATCGGTAAAAGCTTCCGGCGTAAGCGGTTCGACAGTCAATTTCATTTTTACCCCCTGTGGTTCGGCGCTGTTGTTCCAAATCTGGTTGATCAAAGCCGATCAACCAGATCCTTAATCGGCGGGCGGGCTCATCAAGCCCTTGCCAATTACGGCATAAGCCGCGCGACGCGGTCACGCCGTACCCGGTCTTCATCGGCCGCTTTGGGAAGACCGGGTATTGATGAAAATCAGGGCCGGGCTGGTTTTCCAAGAATACGAATGCGGCTGATGCCGCCATCCGGGATTGAATTGATGCGCAAATGCGACACAGGCCCGCGCACGGTAATGGCAGCCCCGCCAAATTCGTGAATGCGGTCAGCCTGCATTTTTTGTTCCGGCAACACGGTTTGCCAGAACATCGAGCGCGCAATAATCGACTTGTCCTTTTCGCCCTCCACATAGGCCCCCTGAATGGAAACACGGTCGGGGAAATTGCCTTTGAAATGGCAGGTATCAATGACGATTTTGTCGATCTCGCCGGGATGGCCCAGTTCGATAATCAGCCATTCATTGCCCGGTTCGCGCCGGCGGCTGGTTTCCCAGCCATCGCCCATATTAATGCCGCGCCCCGGTGCCATTACTACATTGGGGTTGCCATAATGCGCGTCAGACCATGCAACGGCGATGCCGCCATTGATCATGGCTGCTAAATCCACCTGTTCGCCCTGCTGGGCCATCTGGCTCCAGTCGCGGTCGGGGCGGCCATAAACGCGCAGCCGCGCAATGCCGCCATCGGGGTAAATATGTAAACGCACATGGGTAAATACCCCGTCATTATGGGCATCGGCGTAATGATGCGCACTGGCTCCTAAGCCTTGCGGGGCGACAATTTCGCTCCAGGTTGCGGTGTCATCGGGGTCGCCGTCGGGGCAAAAACAGGCCTCAAGCGATGCGGCAGGCGGGAAATTGCCAGTGAAATGGCTGGTGTCGATATCGACACCATAAATCTTGCACGATGTTGCCAGTCGCACGACGGCGTAATCGTGCCCTTCCACCCGTTTGCGGCGGCTTTCCCAGCCATCCATCCATTTGCCGTTATCGTCGTATTTGTCGGGGTAAAAAACCGCCGGGGCCGATTGCAACATGCGTTGTTTGTCGGCGAAAAAATCGTCGGTGGCAAAAACGGCAACCGCGCCAAGGCGCGCGTCGGCCATATTGACAAAACGACGGGTAAATTCGGGGGCGGTATCGTTGCTGGAATGGCTCATTGGTTTGCGTCCTGCTGATAAGGGTGCTGTGCCACGCTTACAGGGCCTGCAAGCGCAATAATGCGATGCGGTGAACCTGTTGCAGGGCTTCGTTAAATTCGGTGTCGATATCGTTTTTCACCCGGCGCTCAAACGCGGCCAGAATGTCGGTACGATGAAACCCTGTTACCGCAAAAATAAACGGAAAACCGAACTTGCCCTTATAGACATCATTAAGGGTGGAAAATCGCACAAGTTCATCTTCGCTGCATTGATCTAACCCCGCGCCTTGCTGTTCACCCCGCGATGATGCGGTTAAATCGGCCAGGGCGAGTTTACCGGCAAGGTCGGGATGGGCACGCAACAGCGCCATTTTTTCATCGCGTGTGGCGCGTTCCACAATAACCTGCATCGCACTTGCCAGTTTTTCCGGGCTATCAAGGGCCGGGCTGATGCCGTCGTCCACCAGCCGTTCGGCAATCCAGGGCGAATGTTCGTAAACACCGCCATATAAATTAACAAACGACTTTGCCGCCAGCGTGCTGGGCGGGGTTGTGACAAACAGCGATGTTTTTTCATCCGGCCCGGTGGCCGTGGAAACGGTGTTTTCAGTCATCTCGAACGTTCCTGTAAATCAGGTAAAGGCGCGCTTTGCGATTGGCACCTTGTTGTTTAACCCGCAAACGGGTGGTGTTCACGCCAGTGGCGGGCAATGTCGATGCGCCGTGCAAACCACACATCATCATGGCTGCGCACATAATCGACAAAGCGTTTCAGGGCGGCAAAGCGCCCCGGGCGGCCGACAAGGCGGCAATGCAAACCGACGGACAGCATTTTGGGGGTATGGACGCCTTCTTCATACAAGGTGTCGAAACTGTCTTTTAAATACTGGTAATATTGCTCGCCGGAATTAAAGCCCTGCATGGCGGCAAAGCGCATATCGTTGACATCAAGCGTATAGGGCACAATCAGGTGCGGGCTTTCGGTCTGGGTGCTCCAGAACGGCAATTCGTCGCTGTAATCATCGGCGTCATACAGGAAGCCGCCTTCTTCGGCGACAAGGCGACGAGTATTGGGGCTGGTGCGGCCCGTATACCAGCCCAGCGGGCGTTCCCCGGTGACATTTTTGATAATATCAATCGCCTGATGCAAATGATCACGTTCAACATTTTCATCCACATACTGGTAATCGATCCAGCGCAGGCCATGCGAACAAATTTCGTGCCCGTCTTTCATCGCAATTTCGCCAACCTGGGGCTGGCGGGCAAGGGCCATGGCCACGGCAAACAGGGTGATGGGAATTTCACGTTCACGAAACAGGCTCAATATTCGCCACACCCCGACGCGCGATCCGTATTCATAGATCGATTCCATGCTCATATGGCGCACGCCGTGGCGCGCATCGGCCCCGACCATTTCGGACAAAAAGGCTTCCGATGCGGCGTCCCCGTGCAGGATGCAGTTTTCCCCGCCTTCCTCGTAATTCAGCACAAACTGCACCGCAATGCGGGCCTTGTTCGGCCAGTTGGCATGGGGCGGGTTTGCGCCATAACCGATCAGGTCGCGCGCATAGGGGGTATCGGTCATCTTTGCCTCCAGATCGTTTAATCCCGGTTTGGTTCGTCGGGTTATTTGGTGTAGCATTAACCATTGGCTGCGGTGCAGCAAGGAAATCCGGCACGTGTCTGGCGGGAAACTTTCAAGCGGGTCTTAAAAATATTACCCCCGGCCGATGGCTTGAAGATAGGCCAAAGACGCGGCCATCAAGGTGTTTTCGGTGCTTTGTGCCGGTGTCTCGGTATTCTTTTTCAAAGAATTATTGATATAGTTTCACGTTATCGCCTCTTTCCTGAATGCCTGTTGCAGTGCGACCTTTTTAAAAACGTCATAAAGAAACCGGCTTAACCCTTAAAAACACAAACAGGCCGGATCAGAGAGGCAGGCGGGCAACCGCTAAAATTATCGATTCAGTGACATAGGAGGCCCGTCATGGGGCGCTTGACGACACATGTGCTCGATACGGCACGCGGCTGCCCGGCTGGCGGTATTCGCATTGAATTGCACCGCTTTGACGGCGGGCATGATGACCGTGTCGCCATGGCGGTGACAAATGCCGATGGCCGCACCGATGCACCGTTGCTTGAAGGTAAAACCTTTCGTCCGGGTAAATATGAACTGGTGTTTTGTGCCGGTGATTATTTCGATGCGGCTGGCTATGATTTGCCAGACCCGAAATTCCTTGATCAGGTGGTAATCCGCTTTGGAATTTCAGAGTCGGACGCGCATTATCATGTGCCGCTTTTGTTATCGCCGTTTGGCTATTCCACCTATCGCGGCAGTTAAGAAAGACGATGACAGATATGCGAAGCGATATCCGCTTTTTGCTGGGCAATGAAGACCGCCGGATCGGCAATATTGATCCGCAAACCACTGTGTTGAATTATCTGCGCCTGAACGAGCATAAATTCGGCACCAAAGAAGGCTGTGCCGAGGGCGATTGTGGTGCGTGTACCATTGTGCTGGGCGAGGTCGATGAGGCGGCAGCGGGCGGCATGTCGTATCGCACAGTTAATGCCTGCATTCAGTTCGTGCCGACACTGGATGGCAAACAGCTTTTAACTGTCGAACATTTAAAATCAGCCGATGGCAGTTTGCATCCGGTCCAGCAGGCAATGGTGGATAACCACGGGTCGCAATGCGGCTTTTGCACGCCGGGCTTTGTCATGAGCCTGTATAAAATCTGGCTGGATGGCGGCGAGGAGGAACGGGGCGCAATTAATGACGCGCTGGCGGGCAATCTGTGCCGCTGTACCGGCTATGGGCCGATTATCGAGGCTGCTCGCCAATCTGGCGGTGCTGCAATAAATGATACCATTGAACAATCACGCCGTTGGGATGTTGCGAGCCGCCTTAAAGGCTTGATCGGTGACGATGGCGGGTTAAGCCTGAGCCACGAAAGCGGGCGTTATTTTGCCCCGCGCAGCAGTGATGAACTGGCGCAGCTTCTGATCACCCATCCCGACGCCGTTATTTTGGCAGGTGGCACCGATGTGGGCCTGTGGGTGACCAAACATCTGATGCGCCTTGACCCGATTATTTATATAGGCGATGTCGCCGACCTGAAACAGGTTGAACAGATTGGCAGTGACCTCCATATCGGGGCTGGTGCCACCTATAGCGCCGCGCACGATGCGTTGGGTGCCGTTGCCGCTGATATTGGCGAGTTAATCCGCCGTATCGGCTCGCGGCAAATTCGCAATGCGGGGACCGTGGGTGGCAATATCGCTAATGGATCGCCGATTGGCGATACCCCGCCCGCCCTTATTGCGCTGGGCGCACGCATTGTGCTGCGTATGGGCGATGTGCGGCGCGACATTGCGCTGGAAGACTTTTTCATCACCTATGGCAAGCAGGACCGTGCCAAGGGTGAGTTTGTGGAAAAAATTATTGTGCCGCAGCCGGGCGCACAAACGCAGTTCAAGGCATGGAAAATTTCCAAACGGTTTGATCAGGATATTACCGCTGTTTTGGGGGCCTTTGCCATCACACTGGAAAACGGCGTGATCCGCGATATCCGCGTGGCCTTTGGTGGCATGGCTGGCACCCCGATGCGAGCCAAAAAATGCGAAGCTGCTTTGATGGGGCAGCCATGGAATGATGCAACATTGAATGCCGCGCGGCGGGCACTGGCAGATGATTTTAAACCGATGACGGACATGCGGGCATCGGGCGAATATCGCATGTTGGTGGCGCAAAACCTGCTGAGCAAACTGTTTATCGAAACCACACAACCCGGCGTGGCCACCCGCCTTGTCGGGAAGGCAGCAGCACATGCTTGATAAAGCTGAAACTACCGATCTGATTGCGCCAACACCGGGCCTGACTGGCGGTGTTCGATCTGCCAGCAAGCACGATAGCGGCCCCAAACACGTTACCGGCGAAGCCGTTTATATCGACGATATTGTCGAACCTTATGGCACGCTTCATTTGGCCCCGGGGGCTGCCACCATTGCGCATGGCAAAATCATTAAAATGGATTTGTCCAAGGTACGTTCGGCACCGGGGGTGGTTTGTGTGCTAACGGCGGATGATATTCCCGGAACCAATGACGTTTCCCCGGCGCATACCCATGACGAGCCGGTGTTGCCCGATGGCATTGTACAGTTTTATGGCCAGCCGATATTTTGTGTGGCGGCCGAAACGCGCGAACAGGCACGGGCAGCCACCAAACTGGCCGACATTGAATATGAAGAACTGCCCGCCATTCTGTCTATTGACGATGCGATGGCACAAAAATCCTATGTTGCCGAACCCCATGTGATGAAACGGGGCGATAGTGCAAGCGCGCTTGCGTCTGCCCCGCACCGCCATGCGTCGCGCATGGTGATTGGCGGGCAGGACCATTTTTACCTTGAAGGGCATATTTCCTTCGCTATTCCGCAGGAAGATGGCGACGTTTTTATTCATTGCTCCACCCAGCATCCGTCCGAGGTGCAGCACAATATTGCCAATGTGCTGGGCCGCCCGGCCAATGCGGTGACGGTGGAGGTGCGGCGTATGGGCGGCGGCTTTGGCGGCAAGGAAACCCAGTCCATGCAATGGGCCGCCCTGGCATCCATCGTGGCGGTAAAAACCGGTCGCCCCGCCAAAATGCGGCTGGACCGCGATGACGACATGATCATGACCGGAAAACGGCATGACTTTATTGTCGATTACGATGTTGGCTTTGACGATAGCGGGCGCATCTGTGGCGCAGATATTCAATATGCAGCCAATTGCGGTTTTAGTGCTGATTTGTCATCTGCGATTGCGGATCGTGCCATGTTCCACACCGATAATGCCTATTATCTGGGCGATGTCGAAATCCGGTCCTATCGGTGTAAAACCAACCTTGTGTCCAACACCGCCTTTCGCGGCTTTGGCGGGCCGCAGGGCATGGTGGTGATTGAGCGCATTATCGATGAAATCGCGATGACGCTGGGTTTAGACCCGCTGGATGTGCGCATTGCCAATTATTATGGCGACGAAGGGCGCAATATGACGCCCTATTACATGCCGGTCGAAGATAACGTCCTGCCTGAACTTACCCGCGATTTGCTGGCAAGTTCCGATTATCGTAAGCGCCGGGCCGAAATAGATGCCTTTAATGCCCAAAGCCCGGTGATCAAGCGCGGTATTGCCATGACCCCGGTTAAATTCGGCATTTCCTTTACCACCACCTTTCTTAATCAGGCCGGGGCTTTGGTCCATGTCTATCAGGATGGATCGGTGCATCTCAACCATGGTGGCACTGAAATGGGCCAGGGCCTGTTTATCAAGGTTGCCCAGGTCGTGGCCGAGGAATTCCAGATCGACCTTGAACACATCAAAATCACTGCCACCAATACCGGCAAGGTGCCCAATACATCGGCCACGGCGGCATCATCGGGGGCGGATATGAACGGCATGGCGGCGCGCAATGCCGCGCGGACCATCAAGGACCGGTTAATTGTGTTTGCGGCGGCGCATTACAAGGTTGCTGCTGCCGAAATTCGTTTTGTACCGGGCCGCGTCATTGTCGGGGATGTTGCTGATATCAGCTTTGCCGAACTGGTCAAACTGGCCTATCTGGGCCGAGTATCCCTGTCGGCAACCGGTTATTATGCCACCCCGAAAATCCATTATGACCGCGAAACAGCATCGGGTCGCCCGTTTTTCTATTTTGCCTATGGCATGGCGTGCAGCGAAGTCATGATCGATACCCTGACCGGCGAAAACAAGGTCACACGGGTTGATATTTTGCACGATGTTGGCCAGTCGCTAAACCCGGCGATTGACCGGGGACAGATTGAAGGCGGCTTTATTCAAGGCATGGGGTGGCTAACCGCCGAGGAATTATGGTGGGATGATGCCGGGCGTATTCGTACCCACGCGCCCTCAACCTATAAAATCCCCGCCTGTTCAGACCGCCCCGAAGATTTCCGCATGGAACTGTGGTCATCCGGACGCAATGTTGAAAAATCCATCCATCGTTCAAAGGCGGTGGGCGAACCGCCTTTGATGCTGGCAATTTCGGTGCATCGTGCCCTTGCCCATGCCGTGGCATCGGTGGCGCAGGGTAAAATCGTTCCGGCCCTGAACACCCCGGCAACACCCGAAGCCATTTTACGGGCGGTGTTGCGCTTTGCCGATGACACCGTGCATATCGCCCGATCTGATAGCAATGACCGGCAGCCAAAGGGCGCGCGTAGTGCCGCGATGGCCGGGGTTAGCGCGCCACAGGCGGGGGCATAACCGACATGGATGCGTCTTCCACCCGCCCTTCCGCCTCGTGCCTGGCTGTGTCGCTGGACCCGTCATCATGGATCGGTTTGTTGCAAACAAACGCCCCGATGATGATGGTTAGCATTGCCGATATTGCTGGGTCCACCCCGCGCGAAGCCGGGGCGTTTATGGTTATTTCAGCCGCCGATGTGATGGGCACGGTGGGCGGTGGTAACCTTGAACATCAACTGACCCGCAAGGCGCGCGACTGGCTGGCGCAAGATGCCGTGCCAATGGCGCAATTCATGCGCTTTCCGCTGGGGCCGTCGCTGGGGCAATGCTGCGGCGGGTCGGTTCAGGTGGCATTTCATGCGCTAACCGCACAGCGCAGGGCGTCTCTGTTGCAAGGCATTATGGCCTTGCATGGCGGGCAGGGCGGGCCAGGGCAGGGCGTAGCGCCGGTCTGGTTGTTGCTGCCTTCGGATCAAAATCCCGATGGTGATTTTAGTGTTGTGTCTGGCGATAATGCGCCGTTTCTGGCAGCACAGTTTGGCAATTTGCGCGGCGGGATGCTGGCAAATAACGGCGTATCTGCCGGGTTGGCAGGTGTTTCACATCCTTCTGGGGCCTTGGCGGTGCGCCTTGATGACGGGGCAACACCGCTATGGTTGTTTGGGGCCGGGCATGTCGGGGCGGCGATTGCGCGCGCGCTTGCGCCCTTGCCGTTCAACCTTCACTGGGTCGATTCGCGGGCCGATTATATCGACCATCTTGAAACATCGCACCTGCACCCGATACACAGCCCCAACCCGTGGGAGGAAATCGCCGATTTGCCCGCCGGGGCACTGGTGCTGATTTTAACCCATTCCCACGCCGAGGATTTTGAAATTTGCCGGGCGGCCTTGTTGCGCGCCGATCTTGGCTTTGTTGGCATGATCGGCAGTGCCACCAAACGCGCGCGTTTTGTCGCACGGATGCGGGCGCGCGCTGTGCCCGATGCAGCCCTGGCGCGCCTGAGCTGCCCGATTGGCGTTGCCGGTATCACCGGCAAGCATCCCGCAGTGATTGCGGCATCGGTAGCCGCCCAGCTGGTGGGATTGCGCGAAAACATGCAGGTTCAAAGTGGAACGCAGCCAGAAAACAAGACCCGCCAGTTTGGCAGGAATTAACAACCATATAAAATACCCGTCGTGCTGAAAAGCAGTCGCGCAGGGTGGCATAAATAACATCCCGGTCCGCCGGGCAGGGCTTTAACAAGGAGAATAGGCTGTGTGTGACGACGCCCGGCATAAACATATGCGCCACGCGGTTGAATTATCGCGCCGAAAAATGGAAGAAGGCTGTGGCGGGCCGTTTGGTGCCGTGATTGTCCGTGATGGTAATGTCATTGCCGAGGGCTGGAACAAGGTTACATCGAGCATGGATCCGACCGCCCATGCCGAAGTTTCGGCCATTCGTGCAGCATGCGAGGCCTTGGGCGATTTTAATCTGGCGGGTTGTGAAATTTACACCAGTTGCGAACCCTGCCCGATGTGTCTGTCGGCAATATACTGGGCGCGGATCGATCATATCTATTACGCCAATGGCCGCGAAGACGCCGCCGCGATTGGCTTTGATGACCAGTTTTTATATGACGAGGTTGCCAAACCGATATCGCAGCGCGAATTGCCGTGCGACCATATTAAAATGGAAGAAGCCGCCGAGGTGTTTGCCCAGTGGGCAGCCAAGGACGATAAAATCGCTTACTAAAAAAGCGGATATAAAAAACGCCTATCTAAAAAAACGCATCGAGACAGTTTGATTACCGGGCCGGGCAGGGGTAAAACGCCACAGGCGTATGTAATCGGATCGCAATCAGGGGGTGGCAGACAGTGACCGCGATGACCGGCAATACCACCGGGGCCATCGAACAACGAACGGGATCAGGGCCGGCGCAGCTTGAAATATGCGGCGTGACCAAGGCTTTTCCCGGTTGTTTGGCCAACGACAATATCAGTTTTCGGATCGAGCCGGGCGAAATCCACGCTCTGCTGGGCGAAAACGGTGCCGGTAAAAGCACGTTGGTCAAAATGATCTATGGCGTGATGCAGGCTGATTCTGGTGATTTGTTGTGGGAAGGAAATCCCGTCACTATTGCCAGTCCGCATGACGCCCGCGAAATGGGCATCGGGTTGGTGTTTCAGCATTTCTCGCTGTTTGAAACCATGACGGTGCTGGAAAACATCGCCCTTGCCATGAACGATGTGCGCGATATGGCGGTTTTACGCCAGCAAGTGGCCGAGGTTGAAAAAACCTATGGTTTGCCGCTGGATGCGGATCGCCATGTTTACACCCTGTCGGTCGGTGAACGTCAGCGCATCGAAATTGTGCGCTGCCTTTTGCAAAACCCCAAACTGCTGATCCTTGACGAACCGACATCGGTTTTGACGCCGCAAGAAGTGGACAAGCTGTTTGAAACCCTGCGTCGTTTGGCCAATGAAGGCTGCGCGATCCTTTATATCAGCCACAAGCTGCACGAGGTTAAGGCGCTGTGCGAACATGCAACGGTGTTGCGGGGCGGCAAGGTGGTTGCCACGTGTGACCCGCGTGCTGAAACCGCCAAATCGATGGCTGAAATGATGATCGGCCAAAAACTGGTGGCACCGGACCGGGGTGTTCGGCCTGCACCGGGCGATGCCCGGTTGGCGGTAAAAAACCTGTCGCTGGTCAGTGATCAGCAATTTGGTACCGATCTTAAAGATATCTCGTTTTCGGTGCGTGGCGGGCAAATTCTGGGTGTTGCAGGTGTGGCGGGCAACGGCCAGAACGAGCTGTTTCAGGCCCTTGCCGGTGAAACCGAAATTCATGGCACGCCCGATTGCATTATTTTGGATAAACAGCCGGTCGCCGATTTTGGCCCGCGCCGTCGCCGTCGTTTGGGGGCTGCCTTTGTGCCCGAAGAACGCAACGGGCATGGCGCGGTACCCGACATGAGCCTGGCTGAAAACGGGTTTTTGACCGCGTTTCGCCGCATGGCCTTGTCGGCACGCGGCCTGATCCGCGAGGTGCCAACCCGCATTTTTGCCGATAGCATTATCAAAACATTCGATGTCCGCACCACCGGTAACAGTGCCGAGGCCGGAAGTCTCTCGGGTGGCAATTTGCAAAAATTCATCGTTGGTCGCGAAATTATGCAAGACCCCGGCGTTCTGGTTATTTCGCAACCCACCTGGGGTGTCGATGCCGGGGCGGCCAGTGCCATTCATCAGGCCTTGCTGGATCTGGCGGCCAAGGGCACGGCGGTTTTGGTGATTTCACAGGATCTTGACGAAATTTACGCCATTTGCGACCAGGTGGTGGTGATGGCAGCGGGTAAAATGTCGGCCGCGCGCAATATGGCTGATGCCAGTATCGACGAAATCGGCCTTCTTATGGGCGGGCTTCATGATCTGGGTGGGGAAACGGCCCCCGAATTGAACGGAGGCCCGAAATGATCCGGCTTGAACCACGGCGTCATCATTCACAAAAAATGGTTTACCTGTCGCCGCTGCTGGCGATTGTCCTAACCCTGATCAGCGGTGCGATTATTTTTGCCTTTATGGGCAAAGACCCGATCGAAGCGCTTTATACCTTCTTTATCATGCCGATTAACAATGCCTATGGCATTGGCGAATTGTTCGTCAAGGGCACCCCGCTTGTCATCATTGCCATCGGTCTGGCGATGGGTTTTCGCGCCAATGTCTGGAACATCGGTGCCGAAGGCCAGCTGACCATGGGCGCAATTTTTGGCGGCGCGCTGGCACTGGCTTTTTATGACAGCACCAGCGTGTTTTTGCTGCCCGGCATGTTCGTCATGGCCGCCATTGGCGGGGCATTTTGGGGTGCAATCCCGGCATGGTTGCGCACGCGCTTTAACGCCAACGAAATCCTGACCAGCCTGATGCTAACCTATGTGGCGACCCTGTTTCTCAGCTATCTGGTCTATGGTCCGTGGCGCAACCCCGAAGGTTTCAACTTTCCCGAATCCCGTGCTTTCCCCAATGCCGCCTTGCTGCCGATTATTTATGATGGCACGCGGGTGCATCTGGGGGCGGTTTTTGCCTTGCTGATTGTTGCGGGTGGCTGGGTTTTGCTGACCAAATCGGTGGTTGGTTTTCAGTTGCGCGTGGTCGGCCAGGCCCCACAGGCGGCCCGCCATGTTGGTTTTCGGCAAAAACGCATGGTGTGGTTTACCCTGCTTTTGTCGGGCGGGCTTTCGGGCCTTGCCGGTATGTTCGAGGTCGCCGGTCCCATTGGCCAGCTTCAACCCTCGATCTCGCCGGGTTATGGCTTTACCGCCATTATTGTTGCCTTTCTGGGCCGGTTACATCCGATTGGCATTTTGTTTGCCGGTTTGGTGATTTCGCTCACCTATCTGGGTGGGGAACTGGCGCAAATCAGTTTGGGCCTGCCCAGTGCTGTGACCGGGCTGTTTCAGGGGATCTTGCTGTTTTTCCTGTTGGGCTGTGATGTTTTGACCAAATACCGTATCCGTTTCGGATCGGCGAGCAAATCCGGGGAGCCTGCATAATGGACTGGATTGTCCCTTTAATCCTTACCGTGATCACGGCTTCAACTCCGCTTTTGCTTTCGGCAACGGGCGAGTTGATTACCGAAAAATCAGGTGTTTTGAACCTTGGCGTCGAAGGCATGATGCTGATCGGGGCCATCACCGGATTTGCGGTAACGGTATCAACCGGGTCGGCCATTATTGGCATTATTGCTGCCGCCATTGCGGGCATGGCGATTGCGCTGATTTTTGCCTTTTTAACGCTCACCCTGATGGCAAATCAGGTGGCCACCGGTTTGGCGCTGACCATTTTCGGGGTCGGTTTTTCCGCCCTTGTCGGGTCGGGCTTTGTTGGTTTTGCCATCGAGCCGCTGCCGTCCCTGCATATCCCGTTTATTTCCGACATTCCTGTGATCGGCCCGATCCTGTTTGGGCAGGATTTTCTGGTTTATCTGTCTATTTTTATGGTGATCGCCTCGGGCTGGTTTTTAACCAAAACCCGTGCGGGCCTGATTTTAAAGGCGGTTGGCGATTCGCATGAGTCCGCCCACGCCATTGGCTATAATGTTATTGGCATCCGTTACATGGCAACGCTGTTTGGCGGGGCGATGTCGGGGTTGGCCGGGGCCTATCTGTCGCTGGTTTACACCCCGATGTGGGCGGAAAACATGACAGCAGGGCGCGGCTGGATTGCGCTGGCTTTGGTGGTTTTTGCCACATGGCGGCCGGGGCGGTTACTCGCCGGGGCTTATATGTTTGGCTGTATTTCGGTGTTGCAGTTGCATGCGCAAAGTGCCGGCATCAATGTGCCGTCGCAATTCATGTCGATGTTGCCCTATCTGGCAACGGTGATTGTGCTGGTGATTATTTCCAGCGACCAGACCAAAATTCGTCTTAATGCGCCTGCCTGCATCGGCAAGGCGTTCCGACCGGCGCAATAACGCCGGCGCAAAATGGGAGGTGCGTCATAGCAATTCTGACGCGCATTGTTGATTGCACGCAATAACAGGTATAAATCCTGTGCAGAGGTTTTAAGGGAGACATTCTTATGAAGGCACGTTTTATGAAGCGCACGGCAGCCGCATTGGCAACCGTGGGCGCAATGGCACTGGGCATGGGGGCGGCACAGGCAGCTGATCCGTTAAAGGTCGGTTTTGTTTATGTTGGTCCGGTGGGTGACTTTGGTTATTCCTACCAGCATGATCAGGGCCGCAAGGCTGTTGAAGAAAAATTTGGCGACAAGGTCAAAACCACGTTTGTTGAAAATGTGCCTGAAGGTGCAGACGCCGAACGCGTGATCCGCCAGTTGGCCCAGACCGGCAACGAGTTGATTTTCACCACCTCGTTTGGTTTCATGAACCCGACGCTGAAGGTGGCAAAGCAGTTCCCGAATGTAAAATTCGAACATGCAACCGGTTACAAACGCGCTGATAACGTTGCAACCTATGCCGCACGTTTTTACGAAGGCCGTTATGTTGCCGGCGTGATTGCCGGTAAAACCACCAAAAGCAACATCATCGGTTATGTCGGTTCCTTCCCGATCCCCGAAGTTGTGCGTGGCATTAACTCGTTCATGCGCGGTGCATGGTCGGTTAACCCCGATGTGAAGGTCAAAATCGTTTGGGTTAACAGCTGGTATGATCCGGGCAAGGAAGGCGACGCTGCCAAGGCCCTGATCGATCAGGGTGCCGATATCATGGTTCAGCACACCGACAGCCCGGCACCGCTTCAGGTTGCTGAAAACCGTGGCATCAAGGGTTTTGGTCAGGCATCCGACATGATCAAATTTGCGCCCAAAGCCCAGCTTAGCGCGATTGTTGACCATTGGGATGACTATTACATCGACCGCGTTCAGGCTGTTATGGACGGTACCTGGAAAGCAGACGACACCTGGCATGGCCTGAAAGAAGGCATGGTCCATATGGCACCGTTCACCAATATGCCCGACGATGTTGCCGCCCTTGCCAAGGAAACCGAAGAAAAAATTGCTTCGGGCGACATCAAGATCTTTGCAGGCCCGATCTATGATCAGGCTGGCGAATTGCGCGTCAAGGAAGGCGAAGTCGCCCCGGACGGCATGCTGCTGGGCATGGACTGGTATGTTAAAGGCATCGACGCCGAACTGCCGAAATAAACCTGCGTCATCATCTTGCCAGGTGAACATAACCCCGGCTTGAAAAATGCTTGCAAAACAGCCCCGTCGGTCATCCGGCGGGGCTTTTTTATGTGTGTTCCGGCGGTTTTGACGGCTGTACGGTTTCTTTGGCAGGCGTTCGACGGGGGTTATCTAGCGCGGCCGCGGCGGCATCGATTGCAGCGTCGAGTTTTTCGGCGTCTGCTTTTGCTTGTTCGTTCGCCTTTTCCTGGGCGCGCGCCATGGCGTTACGGTCTGCATTCGGGTCGGGCAGGGTTTCGTAAAACACCATCTCGGATTGCGGGTGGATCAGCGCGAACAGGGCCGCGCGGATAAACTTTAACTTCACCCGGCGCTGGCGGCTTTGTCCGGCCCATTTTTCGCGAAACAGTTCCATGTCATCGCTGCGTGCAAAATGGATCACCATATCGACAAACGGCGCGCTTTGCCCGGACCGGGGCAGTTCGATATTGCGAATGCCCATGGTCCAGCGGTCATGACGGATATTGCGGTCCAGCCAGTCCATGATCGGCTGGGCCGACTGCCGTTCGTGAATGACAATCCGAAATGGAAAATTCTGAAGATTTTTTTGCATCTGTCCCCCAACGCCCGCTTTGGCCGGTGGGCAATCATACATGAAGCCACTTTAAAAAATGTATAAATCCTTTGCCTTTGAATTCAAACGGTTTATCTGTTTTTAATTTTAACTGGCGGTAGGGGGATTTTCGGGGAAATGATCGGTGAAAGGGAATTTGGCGTTCTGAATTCGATGATTCCTGCATTATACGAGGCAGCGATTTCGCCCGATTTGTGGAAAGAACGCCTTGACTGGTTAACAGGGGTGTTGCGAAGCAAGAACGTTGTTCTGGTGCGCATCGAAAAGATCCGGCCAGAAATTTCGGATTATTCTTTTCATGCCAACAGCTGGATTACCCCGGAAATGACCGGTGAATATCTGCGACTTGGTTTGAATAATAATGACGGGTCGGCCTATTTCCATCAGCTTGATGTGTATGAATTTTCAATTGGCGACGAAATGCGTCACCGCAACGGTGATCTGTCGCCGTCGCGGTTTTACCCATGGCTGGAAAAAAGTACCGGGTGTAATCAGGCGGCGGGGATGTGCCTGTCAAATGAGCCTTCCGGATACGACATTTTAACCACCCATTATCGTGATGACGGGCCTTTTGTACCCCGGGAAGCCGCCGATATGCTGCGGATCATCGGCCCCCATTTGACCAAGGTTCTGGAAATGAACCGGCCGGTCAATCTGTTGCGGCATCGTTATGGGGCATTTCTTGATGTGTTAGACCGTTTGCGGGTCGGGGTGGCAATTGTCACGGCGGGATCGGAACTTGTTATTGCCAACGAAGAATTCACTCGCATCGTTTCGACCGGCGACAGTCTTGCGCTGGGGGCAGGTGCCAGCCTTTCGGCGCGCGATGATCATGACGCACGCCGTTTGCGCGATGCGGTTCTAAAACTCAGTCGCAAGGACAGTTTGGTTGCGACCTCGATAAGTTTACGCCTGAGCAGCCAGATTAATGAGAACAGCGCCTATTTGCTTGACCTGTCGCCATTGCGTGAAAACCGGGGGACGTTTGGCGGGCAATTTTCCGGTGTGCTGGTTACGGTGGTGGATCCGTTCTGGTATACGGATTTAAATGTTGGCCTGATGCGCGATCATTACAATTTGACGAAGGCCGAAATCGACATTTTCGATGCTGTTCTTCGTGGTTTAAGCAATAGTGATATCGCCGATCATTTGGGCAAGGGACGCGAAACCGTGAAATCCCAGCTTGCGAGCATATTTCGTAAAACCGGTGCCAATGACCGGCTGGAACTTGTGCGCCTTGCGGTTCAGTTGATCATTCCGCTCAACGGTGATGGCGATGCTCCAAAGCCGGGGATCGGACGGGCGTTACAAGATTAGCAGGCAGGTTAAGGCCCGGTCGGCGGGCTGAGTGTTTGACCGACCGGGTGTTTTGTCGTGTCTGTTTATGCTGTGTCTTTAATTATGCTTAGCTGGCACCCTGTCCAAGGTCTATGACATAATCTTCGACAAGGCCGCGTTTTTTGTGAACTTTGGTGAATTTGATCGGCCATTTGTTGTCGGGGGAATAAAACCAGCTGCGTGTGTTTGATGCATCTTTGCAAATGACTTCATAGGTCGGGATGGTTTTGGTGCCAACTGTGACCATTGCGGTCCCGGCAACGATGCAATCGCGTGTTGCTGACCATGTTTCTTTGCCGTCTGTGCCTTCAATCTCAAAGGATTCCATCGCACCAGGTTTTAACGGCCAGATATTGCCTTTCCGGATAACGCTTTGCGTGCCGTTTGACCCGGCGCAATTGGTCCATTTGGTATCGGGGCTTATGAAATCTGCCCCCTCTGATGTGCAACCTTTATTGGGGCCTTCGGTGATTTCAAACATCAAACCATCGGCATTTTTGTCGGTAACGGTCAGTGTTTCTTTGTTGCCATTGCGGTAATAGGCATAGGTATCACCAACGGCGATTTCCGGCTTGGCTAGCGACAGCAGGCTGACCTGGCTGTTGCGAACGACGTTGCTGTTTGTCTGGCAGGCCGCAAGGCCAAGTAGCGCGACAAAAGGAATGATCAGTTTCTTCATCAAAGTCTCCCAGGCGTGTAAGACACGGTGTGCAATTTCCCCCGCGCAGATCGTGTCGGGTGTGTTCGATGGTATTCAATGCGATTTTGAAGGGTCGCAAATCCCCCGCATGGGGGATATCGATCGGGTTTTGATGAAGAAAATTGCCAACCTGATGCGCCCTGGCATCATTTTTGGATATTTTTAATCAGATTATTCTAATTTTCAGGGATCTGTTTAGTCTATGTGGTACATGGATATTTTACATTTATACTTCGCGGATATATCGTTACATGATACTTGAGCGAACAAAACTGCCGTCAATTGAAACGGTGGGTAATCGGATAAAAAATCGGGGTAGGATACGTGACTGAAACGCGATCACATGTGCAGCCGACGGGCAAGGAACGGCACTTTGGTGCGGACGAGCTGATTGTCAGCAAGACCGATCTCAAGGGGCGTATTACCTATGCCAATGACACGTTTCTTGACATAGCAGACTACACCGAAGACGAAGTTCTTGGTCAGCCCCATTCGGTTATTCGCCACCCCGATATGCCGCGCTGTGTTTTTCACCTACTTTGGTCCGAGATCGAAGCCGGGCGCGAAATTTTTGCCTATGTCGTTAATATGGCAAAAAACGGCGATCATTACTGGGTTTATGCCCACATCACCCCCAGCTTTGACCAGCATGGTAAAGTCACGGGTTACCATTCCAACCGTCGGGTACCCGAGGCGGGGGTCGTTGAAAAATCGATCAAACCCCTTTATGCCGAACTGCGCAAGATTGAAGAAAGCCAGCCCAGTCGCAAGGAAGGCATGCTGATGGCCGGGCGCGCCATGGCGCAAAAGGTCAAGGATCTTGGGCTTGAATATGATCAGTTCGTCCAAAGCCTGTAAAAACTCTAACGCCGAGGTTTGAATATGTCCCTGTTTGGCGGGTCTACGAAGTCGGGAATTCAAAAGGCGCTGGAGGTTGTCGATGCGGCAGCAAATGGCGACTATGAAGCCCGGATTACCCATATTGACAGTCACCCGCAGATGCGTGACCTGTTTAATGCCATCAACCGCCTGATCGACCGCAATGATGCGTTTCTGCGCGAAAGTGCGGCATCCATGGCGGCCGTTGCCGAAAACCGTTATTACCGCCGCATTGTCGAAACCGGCCTTGTCGGTGCTTATTTAACATCGGCGCGCGAAATTAACGCTGCCACCGGCATGATCGAAAAAAAGCTGGGCGGTTTTCAAAAAGTTGTCGATGAATTTCGCAGCGGATCGTTCGATGCGGTGGACCGCATTGCCCAGGCATCGGTCGCCCTTGAAGGCGCATCGGATGATGCCAGCCGCATCGCCCACGAAACCAGTACGCGTTCGACCAATGTTGCCGCCGCTGCCCGCCAGACGGCCGATAACGTGACCGGTGTTTCTGCCGCGTCCGAGGAACTGAACCATTCGATCCGCGAAGTCCGCGAGCAGGCCCGGGAATCGGTTGATATTGCGCACCGCGCCAATGGTCTGGCGCGTGAAACCGATGGCCGGATCGGCCAGCTTGAAACTGCTGCGGTCGAGATTGTTGAAGTTGTCAGCTTTATTCGCGATATTGCCGCGCAGACTAACCTTTTGGCCCTGAATGCCACCATCGAGGCGGCGCGCGCAGGCGAAGCCGGCAAAGGCTTCGCCGTGGTCGCCAACGAGGTCAAAGGTCTTGCCAACCAGACCAGCAAGGCGACCGAAAGCATCGAGGAAAAAGTTCAGGACATTCAAAATGCGATTGAATTGTCGGTCGGATCGATCCGCGAAATTGCCGGGGTGATTGATGATCTGGCTGCCCGGTCTGATCTGATTTCCACCAATGTTGAAACCCAGACCTCGCTTTCGTCAGACATGACGCACAATGTTGAACAGGCATCGGGCGGGGCGCGCGAAGTGACCGATAACATCACGGCGGTTTCAGATATGACCAGCCAAACCGGGCAGGCAGCACAAACCACGCGCGAAATGGCGGCTGATTTATCCCGCCAGGCCGAGAACCTGCGCACCCAGCTAGGCGGTTTTCTCGATAATATTACGCAATTGCTGTATACTTCGGCCCGCAAGAAATAATCTGCAGGCCATATACCGGCGCTATTCTTGAACCGGTCGGACCTCGCGGACCGGTTCAGGGATATGATAATGCGTGTGTTTTTCAATGCCCGTCATGATGCCCATGACGTGAAATCTGAATTTTATCACGGCCAAACCATTTCCGCCCTCGACGATCCCCGTCGCATGGGCATTATCCGCGATGCGTTGGCCCATAAAATCGCAGCCCGGCTTGTCGATCCGGTCGATCATGGCATGGCGGCGATCCGGGCGGTTCATGATGCCCGTTATCTGGCTTTTCTGACCCACGCCTGGCAGGAATGGGTCGCTGCCGGGTTTGATGGTGCCGCTGTTCCCGGTGCGTGGCGTGCCACCACGTCTTATGCCGATGATACCAAATTGTATCAGGGTGATAAATCGTCCGGTATCACCCGCCCTGCGGCCACTCCGGCCCCGGCCACAGTAACCGCCACCACCGCCACCACCGACCCCGCCCATGATCACAGCCACATCCTTAAAAAGCTGGGCCAATATGCCTATGCCACCGACACCCCGATTGGCGATGGCAGTTGGCAGGCGGCCTATTGGGGGGCGCAAACCGCCATTTCGGCGGCCAATGCGGTGATGAAAGATGGCGAAGCATCCTTTTGCCTGGGAAGGCCACCGGGGCACCATGCGCACCGTGCCCGTTATGGCGGTTATTGTTTGTTAAATAACGCCGCCATCGCGGCCCAGCATATGCGCGCCCTGGGGGCAGAGCGGGTGGCGATCCTTGATATTGATCAGGATCACGGCGATGGCACGCAGGATATTTTTTATCAGCGCGGCGATGTATTAACCGTTTCCATCCATGCCGAGCCCGATCACCATTTCCCCTTTTTCACTGGCTATGCCAGCGAAACCGGAGCTGGTGACGGGGCGGGTACCAACATGAATATACCCTTGGCCGCAAACGCCGGTTTTGCCGGGTTTTCAGCCGCACTTGATCAGGCACACCAAAAAATTACCGGGTTTGACGCTGACATGCTGGTGGTATCGTTGGGCGTAAATGCCCACGAGGTCGAACCGCTTGGCACCCTTGGCCTGGCAACGCCGGATTACAGCGCGATTGGCCAACAGATTGGCAGCCTTGGCTTGCGCACCCTGTTTGTAATGGAAGGCGGTTATGCCCATGATGTGATCGGCCAAAATGTCGCGGCGGTATTGGCAGGTTATTTGGGCACTATCGGCGGCTGACCCGGTTGGGTAACGGGCCGAATATTATAATCGGGCTGTTACGTGCCGTGTTCGTTTGCTTGTCTGGTGCTTGAAATTAGCCGCGTTCCCACGGCGGGGTGCCGCCAAATTCACCGACCAGAAAATCAACAAAGGCGCGCACCCGTGTCGGCAAATAACGGTTTTCCGGGTAAAGGGTGTAGACCGCATGGGCGGGCGGGGTGCAGTCAGGCAGAACCACCTTTAATGCGCCCGATGCGATGAGGGGGCCAACCTCCCACATGGATTTAAGGGCAATGCCGTGCCCGTCCACACACCAGCGGGTTAACACCTCGCCATTATCGGAATCCATCGACCCTGAAACCGATAAGGTGATTGGGGTCTCTTCGCCGTCGCGCAGCAACGTCCATTGATATTGCCGCGAGCCGGGAAAACGCAGCAGCAAACAATTATGGTTCATAAGGTCAGCCGGTGCACGCGGTGTGCCATGGCGTTTTAAATAGGCCGGGCTTGCCACCAGAACCCGTTTATTTGCCGCCAGCTTGCGCACGATCAGCGAGCTTTCCTTAAGCTCGGCAATGCGAATGGCAAGGTCGACCTTGTCTTGCAATAAATCCAGTAATCGGTCCGACAAATGCAAGCGGATTTGCACATCGGGGTTTTTTTCAACAAATTTGGGAATAACCGGGGCGACGAACATGTTGCCAAAGGCCACAGGGCAGGTAACGGTAACCGGGCCACGGCTGTTGTTTTTCTGGTTGGCAATGGCGTTTTCGGCTTCTTCCATTTCGGCCAGAATGCGCTGGCAATGGCGATAATAAATATCGCCTTCGGTCGTCAGGCCAACCCGGCGCGTGGTGCGGTTTAACAGGCGCACACCCAACCGTTCTTCCAGCCTTGCAATGCGGTTTGACACCACGGCGGCCGAATGGCGCAATTCACGCCCGGCAGCCGAAAGATTGCCCAGTTCGGCAACGCGCACAAAAATCTGGATGTCCTCGAAATCGGACATGGGGCTTTGCTTTCACTCTTGTTGGTTTACGCCCGGTTCTATCGGGGCGCTGTTACGGTCGGGCTTTTGTTTTGCTGCGGGGGCGAAGCCGTTATCGCAATTTCACTGTGCCATTTTAAAAAATGTCTTGAAAGTCATTTCGATTATGCCCGCTTCCTAAATAATAGAGCCGCCGCCAACCCTGTGTTAGGAAAATAGGGATTGTAAGAATTCTGAAAATTCGCGTCATAATATGCTGCAAGGCAAAATCAGGGACGGGGACCGGGGCCGCGATTATCATCGCCACGCCAACCCGGTAAGAGAGAGGAACCAAACAGGTGGATATTCTGTTTCAGGACTGGATCAATCTGATCCTGCGCTGGGCGCATGTGATTACCGGGATCGCGTGGATTGGATCGTCGTTTTATTTTGTCTGGCTGGATTTGTCGCTGCGCAAGCGCCCGGGCATGGATGATGGCATTTACGGCGAAGCCTGGATGGTGCATGGCGGTGGTTTTTACCACGTTAATAAATGGATGGTCGCGCCCACCACCATGCCCGACGATTTGCACTGGTTTAAATACGAAGCCTATTTTACCTGGCTGACTGGTTTTGCCCTGCTGGTGACGATGTATTACTGGAGTGCGGAATCCTACCTGATTGATCCATCGGTGATGCCAATGAGCAAATGGGATGCGATCCTGACCGGGTTGATCAGCCTGATCGCCGGATGGTTCATTTATGATCTGATTTGCAAAAGCCCGATTGGCCGGAAAACCGGCACCCTGGCCGTGGCCCTGTTTATCCAGATCATGGCATTCGCCTGGATGTATACCCATGTCTTTAGCGGACGTGGCGCGTTTATTCATGTCGGCGCGCTGATTGGCACCATGATGGCCGCCAACGTGTTTCGCATTATTATCCCCAACCAGAAAAAGGTTGTGGCATCGCTTATGGCGGGTGAAAAGCCCGACCCCGCACTGGGCCTGCAAGCCAAACAACGTTCCACCCACAATAATTACCTGACGCTGCCGGTGCTGGCGATGATGATCAGCAACCATTACCCCATGACCTATGCCCATGATCAGGCGTGGGTGGTGATTGGTTTGATCCTGATTGTCGGCGGGCTGGTGCGGCATTTTTTCAATACCCGCAATTCGGGCGGGACCGGCAAGGCGATTGCCTGGCAATTGCCCGCCGCAGCGGTGTTTATGGCCATACTGGTGGTGTTTGTATCATACGACCCCAGCGCCCCGCGTGATGGCGACATTATTTCGTCAAACGAAGCGATGGGTATTGTTCAAACCCGCTGTGCGGTTTGCCATTCCGCCCACCCGACCGAGGATGGTTTCGACGCCGCCCCGGCCGGGGTGATGTTTGATACTCTCGACCAGGTGCATACCAATGCGCAGCGCATGATGGCGCAGGCGGTGATTGGCAAATCCATGCCGCTGGGAAACCTTACCGAAATGACCGACGAAGAACGGGCAAAGCTGGGCCAGTGGATCCGGGCGAAAATGCCGGAATGATGTGCTGCCCGTGATGAGTGTCCCTGTCGTGTGGGGCAAGCGGAGTTTTGGCAATACCGGGCGGCTGTGATGGCCGCCTTTTTCGCGCCACCTGCTGCGTTTTGGGGCGGGCATAATATGAATGCACCCCGCCAGGGCAAACTGACGGGGTGCGAGGTATTGTGGTGCAATAACCCCGGTGGAGGCCGAAACCTCCGGGCGGTGGGATACCCCCGTTGACGGGGCCGGTCAAGCATCTTTAGGTTGATTAAAAAACAGTCAAAAAAACACATTTGAACGAAAAACAGTCACCAAAAGGGCTGTTGACGCAATAATTTTCTACCAAATGGCGATGTACTATCGATAAATTGCGTTGAGACTCTGCGATTTTTTAGATTTTGTTTAATATTTCAAAATTTGGCATGATTTTGGCTAGTACCGCTGCGGTGCAATAAACTCGCAGTGGAGGCTACAAAATGAATAAGACGCTTCAGACGATCGTTGGCGCGGGGGCGCTGGCGTGGTCAGCAATGGCCATGACGCCGGCGCAAGCCGCCGACGATACGATCAAAATTGGCGTTCTGCACTCTCTCTCGGGAACGATGGCGATTTCGGAAACCACGCTAAAGGACACGGTCCTGATGCTGGTGGATGACATCAACAAAAAAGGCGGCCTTCTGGGCAAAAAGGTCGAAGCTGTGGTGGTTGACCCGGCTTCGGATTGGCCGCTTTTTGCCGAAAAGGCGCGTGAACTTCTGGAAAAAGACAAGGTTGCGGCGGTTTTTGGTTGCTGGACCTCGGTTTCGCGCAAATCGGTCCTGCCGGTATTTGAAGAAGATAACGGCCTGTTGTTCTATCCGGTGCAGTTTGAAGGCGAAGAAAGCTCGCGCAACGTGTTTTATACCGGGGCTGCCCCCAACCAGCAGGCAATCCCCGCAGTTGACTATTTGATGAGCGAAGACGGCGGCAGTGCAAAACGTTTTGCCCTGCTTGGTACCGACTATGTTTATCCGCGTACCACCAACAAGGTTCTGCGTGCGTATCTGCACAGCAAGGGCGTTGCCGATGAAGACATTATGGAAAACTACACGCCATTTGGTCATTCCGACTGGCAGTCCATTGTTGCTGACGTAAAAACCTTTGCATCGGCGGGTAAAAAAACCGCTGTTGTTTCGACCATCAATGGCGATGCCAACGTGCCGTTCTATAAGGAACTGGCAAATCAAGGCATCAAGGCGGAAGACATTCCCGTTGTTGCCTTCTCGGTTGGTGAAGAAGAACTGGCCGGTCTTGATACCACGCCGCTGGTCGGCCATCTTGCCGCCTGGAACTATTTTGAAAGTGTCGACACCGAAGCCAATGCTGCCTTTATCAAAAAATGGCATGCTTATATCGGTGATGACAAACGCGTAACCAATGACCCGATGGAAGCCACCTATATCGGTTTTACCATGTGGGCCCATGCGGTTGAGCAGGCCGGCACCACCGATGTGGATGCCGTTCGCCAGGCCATGTATGGCCAGAAAGTACCGAACCTGACCGGTGGTGTTGCCGTCATGAACACCAACCATTACCTGTCCAAGCCGGTTTTGATTGGCGAAGTGCAGGATGATGGCCAGTTTGATACCGTTTGGAAAACCGACGGCGTTGTTGTTGGCGATTCCTGGTCAGATTACATCCCCGAAAGTGCCAAGCTGACGGCGGACTGGACCTATCCCTGGGTCTGCGGTAACTGCGAAAAACCGAAATATTAATCATGACAACCGGGCCGGGTGCAACATGCATTCCGGCCCGTTTTGCTGGTGCGCGGCAAGGCACGATGTTTTGCCGCTGCCCTTTGAATTTGCCGATATATTTGAATGCGCGATGCGAAGGCTTTGATCATGCGTCAAGATTTTTCCCCGCCTGCGCCGGGCCGGATGCCCCATCATTCTTTCCGCCGTTTTTTCCTGCCCCTGTTTGCCATTATGGTCCTGATGCTGGTGGCACTGGCCCCGCAACAGGCATCTGCGTTTAGCGATGAACAGCTGCGGCAAAATGCGGAACAGTTAAACGCCAAAAGTTCGACCAAAAAGCTTGATGTCATTGAAAAAATGGCCGCCGATGGCGACCCGCGCGTGGCCGCAATCCTTGAAGCGATGCTCGATGGCGATCTTTATGCCAGCAAGGCCGATGACAAGGTTGTTATTGGCAAAAAGCAGGGCAAAGTCTGGCAGCATATTGATGTTGTCAGCGGTGCGGTAACGGGCGAAAGCGGATCGGCCGATCTTGATAAAATACGGATTAATAACCGTCTGCGCGGGGCGCTTCGCGATGCGCTGGCGACCCTGAATTTATTCAGCCCCGACCTGGCAATCCGCCGGGCGGCGGTGGAAACCGTGATGGACACGCGCGACCCGGCCATGGCGCCGTTGTTGCAGCGTGCGATTGAGCGCGAAAGCAACCCCGACTTATTGGCCCGCATGGAACTTGCCAAGGCCACCATGGCGCTGGCAGCGGGCGAAACATCGCAAGAACGGCTTGATGCCATTGATATTCTGGCAAGCCAGACCACACCGCAAATTCGTGCGGTTCTGTTGCAGTTTGTTAATGCTGCCGAAGCCGAAAACTATGACCCCAAAGTGGTTGCTGCGGCCAAGGATGCGGTGGCGTCGGTCGAAAGCCGGTTAAAGATGTGGCAGACCGGCGGTGACGTTTATCGGGGCATCAGCCTGGGGTCGGTTTTGTTGCTGGCCGCGGTGGGGCTGGCGATTACATTCGGGGTGATGGGCGTCATTAACATGGCGCACGGCGAAATGATCATGATTGGTGCCTACACCACCTATGCGGTGCAGCAGGCATTTCTGGTGTTTTGGCCTGCTGGTATTGGCTGGTCGCTGGCAGTGGCAGTGCCCGTGGCATTTCTGGTCTCGGGCGGCGTTGGCGTGGTGGTTGAACGCCTGATCATCCGGTTTTTGTATGGCCGGCCGCTGGAAACCTTGCTGGCAACCTGGGGGCTTAGCCTGTTTTTGCAGCAGGCCATTCGCAGCATTTTTGGCGCAAGCAACCGCCAGGTCGTCGCACCCGATTTCATGAGCGGCGCCATCGAATTTTCGACCGGGCTGGTTCTGACCTATAACCGGCTGTGGATTATTTTGTTTAGCCTGATCGTGGTGGGCGGCATTGCCGCTGTGCTGCGCTATACCGCCTTTGGCCTGCAAATGCGCGCCGTAACCCAGAACCGCCGCATGGCGGGGTCGGTGGGTATTCGTACCGGCTATGTCGATGCGCTGACCTTTGGTCTGGGTTCGGGCATTGCCGGGATTGCCGGTGTCGCGCTCAGCCAGATCGACAATGTCAGCCCTAATCTGGGGCAGGGCTATATCATCGACAGTTTTATGGTAGTGGTGTTTGGCGGCGTGGGCAACTTGTGGGGCACGGTTTTAGGCGCGTTCAGTTTGGGGATTGTGAACAAGTTTCTGGAACCGGTTGCCGGGGCGGTGTTGGCAAAAATCTTTGTTCTGGTTGCCCTTATCCTGTTTATCCAGAAACGTCCCAAAGGGTTGTTTGCCCTTAAGGGCCGCGCGGTGGAGGCCTGATCCATGACCGACTATCGCCAAAAATATAAAATGACGCCGGTGCTGGGCTGGTTGTTGCAGGACCGTGGCGGCATGATTTTGCTGGGCATTCTTTTGGCCGGTAGCATCCTGATCCCGATTGGCAATTTGATGTTTCCCGAAGGATCGGCTTTTCATGTGCCAACCTGGGTGTTGGGGCTTTTGGGCAAATATCTGTGTTATGCCCTGCTGGCCCTTAGTGTTGATTTGATCTGGGGTTTTTGCGGCATTTTAAGCTTGGGCCACGGGGCATTTTTTGCGCTTGGCGGCTATGCCATGGGCATGTATCTGATGCGCCAGATCGGTGATCGCGGCGTTTACGGCGACCCGGTATTGCCCGATTTTATGGTGTTCCTGAACTGGAAGGAACTGCCATGGTACTGGTACGGGTTTGATCATTTCAGTTTCGCCATCCTTATGGCAATGCTGGTTCCCGGTGTGCTGGCCTTTGTGTTCGGGTTTCTTGCCTTTCGATCGCGCGTCACCGGGGTTTATCTGTCGATCATTACCCAGGCCATGACCTATGCCTTGTTGCTGGCATTTTTCCGCAACGATATGGGCTTTGGTGGCAACAATGGCCTGACCGATTTTAAGGATATTCTGGGTTTTGATCTGCAATCGGATCAAACACGCTGCGTTTTGGTGGTCGCCTCGGCCCTGATGCTGGCGATCTGTTATCTGGTGTCGCGCGGGATAACCCAATCGCGGTTGGGCAAGGTTTTAATTGCCATTCGCGATGCCGAAAGCCGGGTGCGCTTTACCGGTTACCGGGTTGAATATTACAAGCTGTTTGTTTTTACCGTATCGGCTGTGATGGCCGGGATTGCGGGCGCGCTTTATGTGCCGCAAATCGGTATTATCAACCCCGGTGAATTTGCCCCGGCAGCCAGCATCGAGGTTGTGATCTGGGTGGCGGTTGGCGGGCGTGGCACGCTTTATGGCGCGGTGTTAGGCGCGTTTATTGTGAATTACGCCAAAACGTTCTTTACCGGTGTGATGCCCGATTTCTGGCTGTTTTTCCTGGGCGGGCTGTTTATTGCCGTGACCCTGTTTTTGCCCAAGGGCGTTATCGGCGCGATCCCGGCATTTGGGGCCGCTAACGGCGGACCGGGCGCACCTGGCAACTGGCGGGACCGGCTGGCATCGTGGCGTGCCAATCAGGGGGGCAAGGCATGAGCACGGCAGAAGAACTGTTATCGGAAGAAAGCCGGATGATCCAAAGCGAAAAAGCCGCGACGATTTTATATGTCGATGGCGTTTCGGTGACGTTTGATGGTTTTCGTGCGCTCAATAACCTCAGCTTCTATGTGGAACCGGGCGAGCTTCGCGCCATTATCGGCCCTAATGGCGCGGGTAAAACCACGATGATGGATATTATCACCGGCAAAACCCGGCCCGATAGCGGCGATGTGCTGTTTAAAAGCGAAGTTGATTTAACCAAACTTGACGAAGCCGATATTGCCAATCTGGGCATTGGCCGCAAGTTTCAAAAACCCACCGTGTTTGAAAGCCATACGGTTTTTGACAATCTGTTACTGGCCTGTTCGGGCGGGCGCGGGGTATTTCAGGCACTGTTTCACCGGCTTGGCAACCGTGAAAAACAGCGGATTGAGGAAACTCTGGCCACCATTCGCCTTGGCGATGCGCGTGAGACGCTGGCGGCCAATTTATCGCACGGGCAAAAGCAATGGCTGGAAATTGGCATGTTGCTGATGCAGGAACCGCAATTGTTGCTGGTTGATGAACCTGTGGCGGGCATGACCGATTCTGAAACCGAACAGACCGCGATTTTACTGCGCGAAATCGCCAAAACCCGGTCGGTTGTGGTGGTGGAACACGATATGGAGTTTGTTCGCGATCTTGATTGCAAGGTGACGGTGTTGCACGAGGGATCGGTTCTGGCCGAAGGGCGGTTAGACAGCGTGCAAAAAGACCCGCGTGTTATTGAAGTTTATCTGGGGCGCTGATCATGCTGAGTGTTGAAAACATCGATCTTTATTATGGGGCGTCCCATGCGCTGCGCTCGGTTTCGCTGACGGCGGAAACGGGTAAGGTAACGGCAGTTCTGGGCCGCAATGGTGTCGGTAAAACATCCTTGATGCGCGCTGTTGTTGGCCAGCATCCGATTGCCAGCGGTGATATTGTCTGGGAAGGCAAAAAAATATCGCGCGATCCGTCATGGAAGCGGTCTGCCGCCGGAATTGCCATTGTGCCGCAAGGGCGCGAGGTTTTTCCGCTTTTGACCGTGAAGGAAAACCTGGAAACCGGATTTGCGGCGTTGCCCCGGCCCCTGCGCCATATCCCCGACGAGATTTTTGATCTGTTTCCGGTTCTGCGCGACATGCTGGGGCGGCGCGGCGGCGATTTGTCGGGCGGGCAGCAACAACAGCTTGCGATTGGCCGCGCCCTGGTGACGCGCCCCCGTTTGTTGGTGCTAGATGAGCCAACCGAGGGGATCCAGCCTTCAATCATCAAGGATATCCAGCGGGTGATTAAACAATTGGCAGATCGCGGTGACATGGCGATCTTGCTGGTCGAGCAATATTTTGATTTTGCACATGAATTGGCAGATGAAATCATTGTGCTGGAACGTGGTGAAGTGGTGCTGGCGGGGGCGAAAAACGATTTGGACCGCGAAAATGTCCGCACCTATCTGACCGTTTGATCAGCATTTGCCTAATTTTCGCGCATGAAAATTGGCTGTGCTTGTGTGCCTGTGCGACCAAAACCGCCGGTTTCTGGTGATGTTGGCGTGTTTCTGTTTCTGGCCCGCATTTTGCTAATACAGGCCCTGCTGCTGTTGGTAGCAAAGTTGAATTAGCGTTGGGTGGGCCTGTGCAATTAGGCAAGATTGAAAGTTCCGCGCTTGACGACGCTGTGTTTTCGCCAGCGGTGCAGCCTGATGTTCGGGCTGTTAACGCGCAATCGGTTCGCGCATCGCGCCCGATTGTGACCAACGGGCGCGCGGATGTTTCGTTTAAGGCCGTACACCGCCCCGGTCAGCCGTCGGCACTGGACCATTTATTTTACCGCGACCCGATGAAAATACTGTTTCCGCGTGCCCAGCCCGGCGATATCAGCCAGGCGGTTTTGCTGACAACATCGGGCGGTATGGTTGGTGGTGACCAACTGGCATTTTCGGGCCGGGCGGGCGAAAATACGCAGTTGCAACTGACCGCGCAGGCGGCAGAAAAAGTTTATCGTTCCCTGGGGCCGGATGGCAAAATGACGGTTGATCTGGCCGCCGAAAATGGTGCGTGGCTGGAATGGTTGCCCCAGGAAACGATATTGTTTGATGGTGCGCGTTTGCGCCGCACAACATCGGTTTCTGTTGCGGGGTCGGGCCGGGTTCTGGCCGGGGAAATCATGGTTTTTGGCCGCTTGGCGCGGGGCGAGGTTTTTTCGCACGGTCTGGCGCGCGATGCCTGGGAAGTTTCGGTCGATGGTCGCCCGGTCTGGCGCGATGCGCTGCATCTTGAGGACGATATTTTGCGCATACTGGACCACCCGGCAAGTTTTAACGGGGCGCGGGCAAGTGCCACGGCGATTTTCACAGCTCAAGGGGCCGAAAATCAGCTTGATGTCGCCCGCGAATGCCTGCAAGGCGCTGTGTCGCAGGGTGATGCCGTTTTGGCAGCCGCAACCGCAATGACAAATATAGTTATTGTGCGGTGGCTGGCCGCCGAACCGATGCGGTTGCGCCGCGCCTATGGCGCGTGGTGGGCGATGTTTCGCCATAAGGTCAATCATCTGCCCGCGCGCCTGCCGCGCATGTGGGAGATTTAAGTAATGCAGTACGGCTTGCACGAAAAAGGGAGGGCGCCATGAACCTGATGCCACGCGAAAAAGACAAATTGCTGGTGGCAATGGCCGCAATGGTCGCCCGCCGACGGTTGGAACGTGGGGTAAAGCTGAATTACCCCGAAGCCATCGCCCTGATTACCGATTTTGTGGTTGAAGGTGCGCGCGACGGGGTTTCGGTGGCCGAACTGATGTGCGACGGGGCCACGGTTTTGACCCGCGATCAGGTCATGGAGGGCATTGCCGAAATGATCCATGACATTCAGGTCGAAGCCACCTTCCCCGACGGGGTCAAGCTGGTCACCGTTCATGAACCCATTCGCTAGGCAAGGAGTGCGATTATGATTCCCGGTGAAATTATCACGGCTCCTGGCACCTTGATCCTGAATGAAGGTCGCGAAACCCTGACCATCACGGTGTCAAACACCGGCGACCGCCCGGTGCAGGTGGGCTCGCATTATCATTTTTACGAAACCAACCCCGGCCTTGATTTTGACCGCGAAGCCGCGCGTGGCTATCGCCTTGATGTGCCTGCGGGCAGTGCGGTGCGGTTTGAACCGGGCCAGACCCGCGAAGTCAACCTGGTCAAATATGCAGGCAAGCGTGTGGTTTACGGCTTTAATGGCAAAATTAACGGCGCATTGGGGGACTGAACATGGCCTATGAAATTGATCGCCCGTCCTATGCTGCCATGTTTGGCCCGACCGTGGGCGACAAGGTGCGCCTTGCCGATACCGACCTGATCATTGAAGTTGAAAAAGACTTCACCACTTACGGCGAAGAAGTCAAATTTGGCGGTGGCAAGGTGATTCGCGATGGTATGGGCCAGTCGCAGGCGTCGCGCGCCGAGGGGGCCGTTGATACCGTTATCACCAATGCGCTGATTTTGGATTACTGGGGCATTGTAAAAGCCGATATTGGCCTGCGCGATGGCCGCATTGCCGCGATTGGCAAGGCAGGCAACCCCGACATTCAGCCCAATGTCGATATTATTATCGGCCCCGGCACCGAAGTGATTGCCGGTGAAGGAAATATTATCACCGCAGGCGGGGTTGACGCCCACATTCACTGGATTTGCCCGCAACAGGCGGACGAAGCCCTGTATTCTGGCGTAACCACCATGTTGGGTGGCGGCACTGGCCCGGCGGCAGGTACCAACGCCACCACCTGCACGCCCGGCCCGTGGCACATTGCCCGAATGTTGCAGGCGGCCGACGGGTTACCGGTTAATGTCGGTTATTTTGGCAAGGGCAATGCCACCCTGCCAGCCGCGCTGATTGAACAGGTTAAAGCAGGTGTATGCGGCCTTAAACTGCATGAAGACTGGGGCACGACCCCGGCCACGATTGATGCCTGCCTGTCGGTTGCCGATGACCTTGACGTGCAGGTGATGATCCATACCGATACGCTTAATGAAAGTGGCTTTGTCGAACATAGCCGGGCGGCGTTTAAGGGGCGCACTATTCATACCTTTCATACCGAAGGGGCGGGGGGTGGCCATGCACCCGATATTATCAAGCTGTGCGGCGAAGCCAATGTTTTGCCCAGCTCCACCAACCCGACCCGGCCCTTTACGGTTAATACCATCGACGAACATTTGGACATGTTGATGGTTTGCCATCATCTGGATCCGAAAATTCCCGAAGATGTCGCCTTTGCCGAAAGCCGTATTCGCCGCGAAACCATTGCGGCTGAAGACATTTTGCATGATCTGGGCGCGTTTTCGATTATTTCGTCGGACAGCCAGGCCATGGGCCGGGTGGGCGAGGTGATTTGCCGGACCTGGCAAACGGCCGATAAAATGAAAAAACAGCGCGGTAATTTGCCCGAAGACGGGGCAGGAAACGATAATTTCCGCGCCAAACGCTATATCGCCAAATACACCATTAATCCTGCGATTGCCCAGGGCATTGCCAGCCATGTGGGATCGATCGAGGTGGGTAAAATCGCCGATCTGGTGGTGTGGAAGCCGATGTTTTTTGGCGTGAAACCCGATATGATTTTGAAGGGCGGCATGATCATGGGGGCGGCGATGGGTGACCCGAATGCCTCTATCCCCACCCCGCAGCCGGTACATTACCGGCCCATGTTCGGTGCCTTTGGCGGGGCGCTGACCAAGTCATGCTTTACCTTTGTTTCCCAGGCCGGGATTGATGCCGGGATTGCCAGCGAATTTGGCCTGCAACGTCAGCTTCTGGCAGTGTCAAATACGCGCAATATCGGCAAAAAGGACATGAAACTAAACAATACCTTGCCGAAAATAGAGGTCGATCCGGAAACCTATCAGGTTCATGCCGATGGCGTGCATTTAACCTGCCAACCCGCCACCGAAGTGCCAATGGCACAGCGTTATTTCCTGTTTTAAGGGGCATAGTGATGCGGCGCGCCATTGAACATATTCCCGTTGGGCAAAGCCATGCCGCCGAAATGCGCGGCACGGTGACGATGGCCTTTGCCGACCGGCACCGGCGGCGCATTCGCCTGTATGATGACGTGGGCGATGCCTTTTTGCTGGATCTGCCCCATGCTGTGCGTTTGGGCGATGGCGACCATTTGAAACTGGCCGATGGCGGGGTGATTGTGGTGCGCGCTGCCGATGAGCCGGTTTTGACCATTACCTGTGCCGGGCCAATTGCGGCGGCGCGGATGGCATGGCACATTGGCAATCGCCATACGCCGATGCAGGTGCTTAAAGACGGGCGTTTGCGCATTGTTGATGACCATGTTTTGCGCGACATGATTGTCGGCCTTGGCGGCGTTGTTGATGCCGAAATCGCCCCGTTTGACCCCGAACGCGGGGCCTATCACGCGCTGGGCGGCAATGCCCATGAAAACGGCCACCATCACGGCCACGACCACGATTTTTTTGCCGATGCCGATCAGGGTGATGCGGGCAATGAGGGAAAAGTGACTGCCGCTGTTCATTCTCACAGTGTGCATTCCCATGCTCATGCTGATGCTGACGCGCACAGTCACGCGCATAGCCATCACCACACCGCCGGGGGTGATCATGACCATTGATCGCGCACAGGCGTCAAACTTGAATCCCGCTGGATTAATGCGCTTGATGACATGGCTGGGGCCGTCTTTTCCGGTTGGGGCCTATAGCTATTCGCACGGGGTTGAATTTGCAATCGAGGATGGCCGGGTTAAAAAATGCGACAGTGTCATTACCTGGGTTGAAGGCGTGTTGGCCTTTGGTGCCGGGCGCATTGACGGGGTGTTGTTTTGTCAGGCCTATGAAGCTGCACGCAACCGTGATCTTGAGGGGCTGATCGCGATTGGTATTGATGCCGATTGCCGCCGGGGCACTGCTGAAATGGCGCTGGAGGCGACAGCACAGGGGCGGGCATTTGTTTCGACCTTAACCCAGGTTTGGGATGATGCGTTATTGGCAAGCTGGGCGGCTTCTATGCGCGATGATGACCGGCTACCGTCGTATTCGGTCGCAGTGGCGATTGCGGCGGCGGGGGCAGATATTGATTTACGTAGTGCGTTAACCGCGTTTTTCCATGCGATGGGGGCCAATCTGGTATCTGCTGCCGTGCGATTGGTGCCGCTGGGCCAAACCGATGGCATTCGCGCCATTGCTGCCCTTGAGGGGGCGGTGGAGTTGGCGGTTATAAAGGCGATGGAAACCGACCCGGACGATATTGGCGCCTGTGCCCCGCTGATCGACTGGACATCGATGAAACACGAAACCCAATATACAAGGTTGTTCCGATCATGACGTCACCGCTTCGTATTGGTATTGGCGGGCCTGTTGGCTCTGGTAAAACCGCATTGCTGGAACGGTTGTGCAAGGCGATGCGCGATGAATTTAACATCGCCGCGATCACCAACGATATTTACACCCGCGAAGATGCCGAGTTCATGACCCGGTCCGGTGCCCTTGCGGCAGACCGCATTGCCGGGGTGGAAACCGGGGGCTGCCCGCATACCGCCATTCGCGAAGATGCCTCAATTAATTTAGCCGCGGTCGAAGACATGACGGCGAAACATCCGGGGCTTGAGGCGATTTTTATTGAATCGGGTGGCGATAACCTGTCGGCGACGTTTTCGCCCGAACTGGCCGATATTACGATTTACGTAATTGATGTGTCGGCGGGCGATAAAATTCCGCGTAAGGGCGGCCCGGGTATTACCCGGTCCGACCTTTTGATCATTAATAAAACCGATCTTGCCCCTTTGGTGGGCGCGGATCTGGGGGTTATGGACCGCGATGCGCGCAAAATGCGAGGCGAACGGCCCTTTGTTTTCACCAATCTCAAGGCGATGGAAGGCCTTGAAGAAGTGAAAAACTTTATCATCGAATCAGGGGGGCTCCGTCAATCTGCTGCGTGACATACAAAAATACAAATCGCAGATGATGGGAGTTCAGCAACACCCGGCCAGCAATGGCCGGGTGTTTGTTTTGTCGATCGTGCATGCCAAATCCCGGTGACCGGAACCGGTGATTGGGCCGGATTATATTTGGCAAAAATATCAAGTGATTGTCCGTTAAAAAGCGGGCACCCGTGCCAGCAGCATATGCCAGAATAAAACGGCGATACGTCGAAATGCGGCGATGTTCACTGTTGTTGTCTGAGGGTTGGCCGTGTCAATTTTTCTTGGAACCAGTGGGGTTTGCGGCTATCCCTTGCGCTCTTGCGGGCCCCGAACGAACATGGAAGGGTGCATGTTTCGCATTGGAGCGGCCCAAAATGCCGTCGGGAATATTGCGGTGAAAACCGGATCAGAGGGACCAGAATGAACACCAAAGATATTGTTTATGTTGCCTTGTTTGCAGCCCTGATGGCGGTTTTGGGGCTGTTCCCGCCCTTTACCCTGCCAATCACAGGGGTTCCGATTACAGCGCAGTCATTGGCCCCCATGTTGGCCGGTGCCATTTTGGGCGCGCGCCGTGGCGCACTTTCTGTTGTGCTGTTTTTGGTGCTGGTTGCGCTTGGTTTGCCGCTTTTGGCCGGGGGGCGTGGCGGATTTGGCGTATTTCTGGGGCCGACCGGCGGGTTCATGATCGGCTGGGCGATTTCGGCTTTTATCATTGGTTTCCTGATCGAAAAATTCTGGAACCGGTTAAATGTGGTTAACACCGCTGCCATCATCGCCTTTGGCGGTATTGTGGTGCTTTATGGGCTGGGTAATGCCTGGGTCGCGGTGGCGGTGGATATTTCCTATTGGAAGGCCACAGTGGGCTCGCTCCCGTTTTTGGTCGGTGATGCGTTGAAGGTTTTTGTTGCAACCGGGGCTGCCCTTGCGGTGCGCCGGGCTTATCCGTTGGTTTCGCACGCCTGATTTGCATGATCTAATAGGGGCCGCCTGCATGATATGACGCAGGCGGTTTTTTGCTGCGCGGGACATAACGGTTGTGAACGATGATTGAATTGCAAAATGTCAGCGTGCGTTTTGGGACGCGCTGCGTGCTGGATGATATTTCCCTGTCGCTGACCCAGCGCCGGATAGGCATTGTTGGTGCCAATGGATCGGGCAAAAGCACGCTGGCGCGCCTGTTAAACGGGTTATTGTTGCCAACATCGGGCCGCGTAACCGTTGACGGGTTTGATACCGCGAAAGACGGTCGCCAGGTGCGTGCGCGTATCGGCTTTGTGTTTCAAAACCCCGATAACCAGATTGTTTTTCCCGTGGTCGAGGAAGATCTGGCCTTTGGGCTTAAACCCCTGAAACTGCCCAAGGCCGAAATTGATGCCCGCATTGATGCGGTGTTAGCGCGCTATGACATGGGTGATTATCGCACGCATCCCAGCCATCAGCTCAGCGGCGGGCAAAAGCAGCTTTTGGCGATTTCGGGCGTGCTGATCATGGAGCCGCGCTGCGTTGTGTTTGACGAGCCGACAACCTTGCTTGATTTGCGTAACCGTAACCGTGTTGCCAAGGCAATTGAGGCGCTGGACCAACAAGTAATTACTGTGTCGCATGATCTGGATTTACTGGCTGGCTATGACCGCATTCTGGTGGTGGATCAAGGCAAAATCGCCATAGACGACACACCGCAAAACGCTTTGCCACGCTATGTGGATTTAATGACATGAGCCTTGCCAACGGGCTTTATCAGGATCGTTCTTCGCCGCTTCACCGTGTGCCTGCGGGGGTGAAGGTGCTGGCATTGGTGATTGTCGGGACGGTGGTTTTCCTGATCAATGACTGGCGGATATTGTTGGCGGTTTTGGCCGGGGTGACGGCCCTTTATGGCATCGCGCGTTTTTCACCACGTGTTTTATGGGCGCAAATCAAACCGCTGCTTTGGTTGCTGGCGGCGTTTTTTGCTGTGCAATTATGGCTAAACGACTGGCAGGCGGGGCTGGTGGTGGTGACGCGACTGGCATCGGTGGTGCTGTTTGCCGGGCTGGTTACACTCACCACCCGTGTGTCGGTAATGCTGGCAGCATTGGAACGCGCTATGACGCCGCTGCGAGTGGTGGGCGTGAACCCGGAAAAGGTTGGTTTGGCTTTTTCGCTGGTGTTGCGGTTTATTCCGGTGATTGCATCGGTCGCCAGCGAAGTGCGTGAAGCGCAAAAGGCCCGCGGGCTGGACCGTAATATGATCGCACTTTCGGTGCCGCTGATCATTCACACCCTGAAAATGGCGGATGACGTGGCCGACGCGATTGAAGCGCGAAGTTACGACCCGATAGAGAAGGCGTAAAAAAGCCGGGCAGCACATGGCCGCCCGGCCTTAACGGATCAGCGTTGGTGTAAAGGCTTACAGCCCCAGATGCTTCGCATGAAACCGCATATGATCTTCGATGAAGCTGGCGATGAAATAATAGCTGTGATCATAGCCTTCCTGCATCCGCAGCGTTAGCGGATAGCCGGTGTTTTTGGCCGCTTGTTCCAGCGTTTCGGGTTTGAGCTGGTCTTTGAGGAAGCCATCGGCATCGCCTTGGTCGACCAAAGCCGGGGTGAAGCCGGTAGGCTGGGCGGCACTCATCAGGATCGCGCTGTCATAATCTGCCCAGTCGGCCTGTTTGGGGCCCAGATAATTTTCAAACGCCTTTTGCCCCCATGGTGCATTGACCGGATTGCATATCGGCGAAAAGGCGGTGACGGAGCGGAACTTTCCGGGGTTGCGCAGCGCCATCATCAGCGCACCATGCCCCCCCATCGAATGGCCGGAAATAACGGCGTTGTCATTAACCGGGAAATGTTCGCCGATCAGGGCGGGAAGCTCGGCCAGGATATAATCATACATGCGGTAGTTTTGCCGCCACGGTTCCTGGGTGGCGTTAACGTAAAAACCGGCTCCTTTGCCAAAATCATAGGCTTCGTTTTCGTCATCGGGCACATGGTCGCCGCGCGGGCTGGTGTCGGGGGCGACAATAGCAATGCCCAGTTCGGCGGCAAGGCGGTGGGCGCCCGCCTTTTGCATGAAGTTTTCGTCGCTGCAGGTCAGACCCGAAAGCCAGTACATCACCGGCACGGTGGTGCCATTGCCCGCCTGGGGCGGCAGGTAAATGGCAAAGCGCATATCGCAGCCCAGAACCGAAGACCGGTGGCTGTATTGTTTGTGCCAGCCGCCGAAACTTTTGGCGCTGGAAATGTTTTCGATGCTCATATCATCCTCCTGTCATGCGTTCGGGCCGGAAAAATGCTTCCGGCCCGGAATATTGCGGCAGGTTATTTGGCTGCCGGTGCATAATGGATGACGCTGCGAATGCTTTCGCCTTCATGCATCAGATGGAAGGCATGGTTGATGTCTTCCAGCGGCATGGTGTGGGTGATGAAGTCTGACAGTTTAAATTCACCCGCCAGATAACGTTCGACATAGTTCGGCAGTTCGGACCGGCCTTTAACCCCGCCAAACGCCGTGCCACGCCAGACGCGACCGGTGACCAGCTGGAACGGGCGGGTGGAAATTTCCTGCCCGGCCCCGGCAACGCCAATGATCACGGATTCACCCCAGCCCTTGTGGCAGCATTCCAGCGCTGAACGCATGATGTTGACATTGCCAATACATTCAAAGCTGTAATCAACCCCGCCATCGGTCATATCGACAATCACTTGCTGGATCGGTTTGTCGAAGTTTTTGGGGTTGATGCAATCGGTGGCACCGAGCTGTTTGGCAAGGTCGAACTTCTTTTCGTTAATGTCGATGGCAAGGATGCGTTCTGCACCGGCCATCTGGCAGCCAATGATGGCCGACAGGCCAATGCCGCCCAGACCAAAGATGGCAACGGTATCGCCCTTTTTTACTTTGGCGGCATTGGTGGCCGCCCCCATGCCGGTGGTGACACCGCAACCCAGCAGGCAAACTTCCTCCAGCGGGGCCGATTTGTTAACCTTGGCGACCGAAATTTCCGGCAAAACGGTGTATTCAGAAAAGGTCGAGCAACCCATATAATGGAAAATCGGCTTGCCATTTTGCGAAAAGCGGGTGGTGCCATCGGGCATCAGGCCCTTGCCCTGGGTTTCGCGGATTTTGCTGCACAGGTTGGTTTTGCCCGATTTGCAAAATTTGCATTCGCCGCATTCCGGCGTGTAAAGCGGAATAACATGGTCGCCGACCATGACGCTGGTCACACCTTCACCAATCGATTCAACAACGCCGCCGCCTTCATGGCCGAGAATGGCGGGGAAAATCCCTTCGGGATCATCGCCCGAAAGGGTGAAGGCATCGGTGTGGCAAACGCCGGTCGCGGTCAGTTTGATGCGCACTTCGCCTGCTTTGGGCGGGGCAACCTGAACTTCCTCAACCGATAACGGTTTGCCGGCTTCCCAGGCAATGGCGGCTTTGCAGGTGATGGTTTGTGCAGTCATGACAGATCCTTTTCAGACGAACGAGAATGCATGGATGGATGCAAAGATATGAAGGAAAGTTTATTTGTTTCTGATAATTTGATAATCCGGTAATTATGCAAATTACTTTTACAGTGTGGTAATAATGAATGCGTGGGACGGGATCAGCGAATGTATTGCGGTGGCGGAATGCCAAAGTTTTACCGGGGCGGCAACGCAGCTTGGCGTTTCAATCGCCCATGTCAGCCGCCAGATAACGGCGCTTGAAACCCGCCTGGGCAGCAAACTGTTTTATCGTACCACGCGCAAGGTGACCCTGACCGAAGCCGGGCGGATTTATTACCAGCACTGCCGCCAGATGCGCGACGGGCTGGACGATGCCGAGCGCGCGATCAGCACCTTGCAAGATACCCCGCGCGGTAAATTGAAGCTGACAGCGCCAACCACCTACGGCGAAACGGTGATTGCGCCACTGATCAATGATTTTGTTGCCCGCTATCCTGATCTTGAAGTGCAATGCCGTTTTACCAACCAGAAACTGGATCTGATTCTGGAAGGGTTTGATCTGTCGATCCGCCTTGGTCGGCTGGACGGCACGCCGAGTGCGATTATGAGCCAGCGTTTGTCGTCGCGCAGGCTTTATGTCTGTGCCGCACCGGACTATCTGGCAAAGCGCGGCGAACCGCACAGCCTGTCGGAGCTTTCACGCCACAACTGCCTGCCCGGCACGCTGGATTACTGGCGGTTCGAGGAAGAAGGCCGCGAACGCACCATTCGCATTCATGGCAGCATCACCGCCAATAGCGGACAGGCCTTGCTAGATGCGGCACGCAAGGGGATCGGCATTGTGCAATTGCCCGATTTTTACGTGGATCCGCATATTACCAGCGGTGAGCTGGTGCCGATTTTAACCCGCTATCAACCCTCGGACGAAGGCATTTGGGCGCTATACCCCGCCAACCGGCATTTATCGTCCAAGGTTAGAATGCTGGTGGAGCATTTGGGGCGGCATTTGGGATAATGATACTGAAGGGTTACATTAAATACTGTAAGCTGGAAATGAAACCGAACGGTGTCGTTTGCGCCTGATTAACAGCGACTGTGAATATCTTGCAGGGCAAGGTCCAGTAGCGGGGTATCGGCAAGGCTGTGTGCCAACTGGTTACGAACGGCTTGGGCCGTGTTGCGCATTTTGGCACGCATGGTGTGTAATTCGCCAAGCACAAGTTCGGGGCTGACAGCGACATCTTTGCCAAATTGCACCCAATGTTTTTCGGTTAGCTGTTCCGGATTGCGTTCGCCGCCAATGGCCATTGCCAGCTTGATGCGTTGTTCTTTGTAAAAGGCGCTAAAGGCCTTGGCATTGTTGACATCGTAAAGCGGGGCCAGCCTTACGGCGTTATCCTGCCACAGCAGACTGTAATTTTTGGCATGTGCATCGGGGTTGCCGACGAGATATTGAAAGATCGCGCGCCGTAAAAGTTCCAGCCGGTCATTTGCCGGGTTGCTACTGTAACGTAACGTCGAGAACAGGGTTTGCCAGCCGGGACCGCCATCACGTTCATATTTCTGGTCGGGGAAATGGCCGGTTGCCTGACAAAAATCTTCCTGGTGAATGCGGGTTAAATAACGGTTGCCAGATTTTTCGTGTAAGGCACGGTCATAACGGGCCAATAACATGAAGGTCTGGTCTTCGGCCTGTAAAATGCGCGACCTGGGTGTAACAAGGCCGATTGAGCGGGCGACTTCCAGGCAGAAATGTTCGACCCGGATTGAGTCTGGTAACCCGCGAATATCGGGCTTTAAAATGTGCGAACTGGGTGTGCGTCCGTGGGGCAGGGCAATGTCGTTACCCACCCGAATGACCACGGCTTTGTCATGGACGCCCGCCAATGAAATGCGGACTTCACCGTCGTCATCGACAAAAAGCGGGCGAATGGGCAGTTCGCGAATATGCTGTGCCAGTTCGGCTTCGGACAAAATGCGATATTGCGGATGAAAGGGATCATAATCATCGGGGTTGTTATCCGGCGCGACCAGCGAAATGGCACCGGGGCAATCGCGGCCGAGTGCAAACAGCATCCCGAACTCATCATTTACATCAAGCGGGGTATCGTTGCCGATAATTTGCGCCAGGCGGCGGCGGGTTTGTTTGTTATCAGGCAGCAAACCCGCAAAAAACGGGCCGCATTGGCTGTCGTTAAACCAGAATTTCTCATCATATGTGGCGGGGATGGGCAGAGAGAGCGACAGGGAATGGCAATTAGGCACTGCTGCCTGATGCCGGGCAATGAAATCGGCACAATAGCGAAATTTCAGGCGACCATCGGTTTCGGCGGCAAGGTCGCCAATAATGGCATCATGCAAAAGGACCGTCGCAACACGCGCCATGTTACAGCCCCTCGTCTATATCAAGAAGATCAGGGGCCGGGATGGATGTTTCAGTCCGGTTTGATGTGCCATTCTCGCCCGGTAGTGCAACCTGCATCGGTGCGCCCAGCAAAATCAGAAGGTCAATCACCATATCGACAGGGGGCTGGCTGGCCCCGGTTTCGAGCGACGATAGCCATTTACGGCTATGGCCGATCAACTGGGCCGCTTCGGTCTGACTAAGGCCGTGCTGCTTGCGCAGGGTGCGCACGGCATGTCGCAAATCATCTGCTGTTCGGATGATCATGGCGCCACCGATCTGTTACATAAACCCAAACGTGATCATATGTAACAGATCGGTGGCATTCAAGGGAAATTACGTGATGTGAAACCAATCGGTGTCATCACCGGCAAATTTACTGTGCCGTCCAGCCGCCATCCACCGACAGGCTGGTGCCTGTCATCTGGTCTGCCGCAGGCGAACACAGGAAAACCGCCGTCTGGCCGATTTGTTCGGGGGTGACGAAGGTTTTAGACGGGTGTTTGTCCGATACCAGGTCTTTGGCGGCTTCTTCGACCGAAATATTGTTTTCCTCGGCACGGGCCTTGATCTGTTTTTCCACCAGTTCGGTGCGGACCCAGCCCGGGCAGATTGAATTGGCGGTAATGCCGGTTTCGGCGGTTTCAAGGGCGACAACCTTGGTAAAGCCGACAATGCCGTGCTTGGCGGCAACATAGGCGGCCTTTTGCGGCGATGCGACAAGGCCATGGGCCGACGCGGTATTGATCACCCGGCCCCAGTTTTGCTTTTTCATATGCGGCAGGGCCAGCCGGGTGGTGTGATAGGCCGAGGACAGGTTAATCGCAATAATCGCATCCCATTTTTCAACCGGGAAATCTTCGACCAGGGCGGTGTATTGAATGCCGGCATTGTTGATTAAAATATCCACACCACCAAAATCGCTGGCGGCCATTTTCATCATTTCTTCAATCTGGTCGGGCTTGGAAAGGTCCGCACCGCTATAAAGCACCTTAACGCCAAATTCGCTTTCAAGGCCCAGGCGGATCTGCTCAATCTCGTCCGCATCGCCAAACCCGTTCAGCATGACATTGGCACCCTGCCCGGCAAGGGCCTTTGCCATCGCAAGGCCGATCCCGCTGGTCGAGCCGGTTACAAGTGCATGTTTGCCTTTAAGCATGGTGGTTCTCCATTGTCCGATGAGGGGGGCGTTTGGTGGGATTGCCCTTATGAGTTAGGCTGATCATGCCGCAGCGCAATCGTTCAGGCAAGGAATCACGTTGGGGTTGAGCGCGGTGTGGTGAAACTTCACCTTGTTATGGTCTGGCGCGGGTTTAGGCGCCAATACCATATTTGCGCAGCTTGTTGGCCACCGCCGTGTGCGACAGGCCCAGCCGCGCGGCGAGTTTGCGCGAACTTGGGTAATCGGGGTAAAGCCGTTCAAGCAGGTTTTTTTCCAGCATATCCATCGCTATGCCGTGATTTCCACATAATAACGCCTGATCAATAAGCGTATTTTCGAACCCGGGTTGCGCAACATTGGCAGATGATGGCGCGGTGTTTGCGAGTTGTGGCGGTGAAGGTTCGGGCGCGGTCCCGGTTTGCGCCGCGCGCGATGCAGAATGCGGGCCATAGGCCGATTGCAGGTCGGAGGCGGCCAAAACATCGCCATCTAGCAGGGCAACGGCGCGAAACAGGGTGTTTTCAAGCTCGCGGACATTGCCTTTCCAGTCGCGGGTGACAAGCCATTGCAGGGCATCGCGGGCGATTTTGGGGCAGGGGCGTTCGGTTTGGCGGGCGGCGCGGGCGACAAAATAATCGGCGAGGGCATCGATATCTTCGCGCCGTTCGCGCAAGGGCGGCAAGGTGATGGAAAGAACGTTCAGGCGGAAATATAAATCTTCGCGAAAGCTGCCGGTTTGTGACATGGCTTCAAGGTCGCGGTTGGTGGCACTGATGATGCGAACATCAACCGAAATTTCGTCGGTTCCGCCGACGCGGCGAAAGCGGCCGTCTTGCAAAACGCGCAGCAATTTTGCCTGTAAATAGGGCGATAGTTCGCCAATTTCGTCTAAAAACAGGCTGCCACCATCGGCCAGTTCCAAAAGCCCCGGTTTGCCGCCACGCCGCGCACTGGTAAAGGCGCCAGCGGCATAGCCAAACAGTTCGCTTTCGGCCAGTCCCTCGGGCAGGGCAGCACAGTTAAGGGCCAAAAACGGTTGGTCGTGGCGTTTGCTGGCCCGGTGGCAGGCGCGTGCAAACAGTTCCTTGCCGGTGCCGGTTTCGCCCAGAATAAGCAGGGGTGCGTCGACAATCGCCAGACGTTGCGCCTGGGTTTTAACCCGCGCCAGCGCGCGGCTGTCGCCGATAATGTCAGCAAATTCGGTCTGGTTATGATCCTGAAGGGCGGTAATGACCCGGCCCAATCGCGCCGCACGATGAAAAATTAAAACCCCGCCCCACGGGGCATCATCCTCGCGGGGGCCGGTATCATGCACCGGGCTGCCATCCTCGACCCGGCCAATCGGTTCGACCTGCAACAGATAGGTTTGCCCGCCCAGCGTAACCTCGCGTTCGCTTTGTGAAAATCCGGCGTGGCGCAGGGTTGCGATATCGGGTTCGGTTAAAATGCTGGCAAGGGGCAAATCACGCAGCGGCTGTTTGGATGTACCGGCGATTTTTTGCGCAGCAGGGTTGACCTGTGCAATCAGGCCATTGGCATTTACCGCAATTACCGGGTCGCCCATGGCGGCCAATGTGGCATGAAGCTGGGCGCGGCGGCGTTCGGTGGGTAAATGGTCAATTGGCTGGGCATTGCGAATGCCGGGAACCCGCATCAGGCAGCGTGCCAGTTCGGCAAAATCATCGGGGCCAATGGCGGGGATATCGGCATAGATATGATGCGGGGTGACCTCAAACGCCCGAATATCGAGCCCGCGTGATGTCAAGGCATCCACAACATCGCGGGTTATGCCAAGCCGATTTTCGCCGGTGATTTCAAAACGCATGTGGACACTTTAATTTACAGTGTAAAGAATTTAATACACATATAAGGCGCTGTTTTTGCAAAAGACAAGTGTTTCTGCGATATCGGGTCGCCGATGTGTAAACTTTTCGATACACATGGTTTTCGACCAATATTCATAAGACATTGAATTTAAACAAAACCCGAAACTGGCACGGCAGTTGCGATGATGAATGCATAACAGTTTAAAAAACGGGAGTGCCCTTATGTCTTCGTCAAACCATGCCAGTCATGCTGCCAAAGCCGGTTTTGCCACCCGCGCCATTCATCATGGCTATAACCCCGCCAGCCATAACGGCGCGTTGAATCAGCCGGTTTATATGAGCTCGACCTTCGCCTTTGAAACCGCCGAGCAGGGCGGTCGCCGGTTTGCAGGCGACGAAGGCGGGTATATTTATTCGCGTATCGGCAACCCGACGCTGAGTTTGCTGGAAGATCGCCTTGCCATCCTTGAAGGCGGCGAAACCGCGATTGCCACGGCATCGGGCATGGGGGCGATTACCTCGGTTTTCTGGACGTTGATTTCGCCGGGCGACGAAGTGATTGTGGACCGCACATTATATGGTTGCACCTTTGCCTATTTCCGCCACGGGCTGGAACGGTTTGGGGTTAAACACACCCATGTCGATTTGTCGGACCCGAAAAACCTTGAAGCGGTGATTTCTGATAATACCAAGGTGGTTTATTTTGAAACCCCGGCCAACCCCAATATGCGCTTGGTGGATGTGCAGGCAATTGCCGATATTGCCCATAAACACGGGGCCAAAGTGGTGGTCGATAACACCTATTGCACCCCGTATTTGCAGCGCCCGCTGGAAATGGGGGCCGATATTGTGGTGCATTCGGCAACCAAATATTTAGGTGGGCACGGTGATTTAATGGCCGGTGCCATTATTGGCGCGGCCGAAGATTTAAAAGACATTCGCCTGATCGGGCTAAAGGACATGACCGGGGCGGTTTTGTCGCCGCAAGATGCCAATCTGGTGTTGCGCGGGTTAAAAACGCTGGAATTGCGCATGGAACGCCATTGCGACAATGCCGAAAAAATTGCTGCGTTTCTTGACGCACACCCGCAGATCGAAACGGTTTATTACCCCGGGCTTGCCAGCTTTCCCCAGCATGATTTGGCCAAAAAACAAATGGCCCGTTTTGGCGGCATGATCGCGTTTGAACTTAAAGGCGGGATCGAGGCTGGCCGTAAAATGATGAACAGCCTGCAAATGATCGCGCGTGCCGTCAGCCTTGGCGATGCCGAAACCCTGATCCAGCATCCCGCCTCGATGACGCATTCCACCTATAGCCCCGAAGAACGGGCGAAATACCAGATTGCCGATGGCTTGATCCGCATTTCTGCCGGGCTGGAATGTGTTGATGATATTCTGGCTGATCTGGAAAATGCGCTGGATGGTACGGCTGTGAAGATGGCTGCCGAATAAATTTGAGCCGCCGCCATTCTGGAAAATTGTTCAGGATGGCGGCTGGTTTTTGCGACTGGCAGGGGCTGGTTTGGTGGTGAAATTGCTGCCGTCAACCAGCCCGTATTTTTGCATTGCATCGTCGGTTTCTGTGGTTTGTTCGATTTTTGGTAAATGGATCAAATGCAGGCTGGTCGGGTCTATATTGCGAAAGGACGGGCCGGTTTCGCGGTTTTTGCGCAACAGGGCCATAACCGCCCCGTCTTTCCACGCGCGTTTCAGCCCGATCAAAATCGCATCATGCAATTGCGCTTGGTCGGGGCTGACAAAAAAGTAAATCGGTTGCGGGTAATAAAGCGCAACCCGGTTATTGATCACAAGCGAGGGTTCGGCGGTGTGCATCCAGTCATATTCATTGCGGATTTGCCAATAGGCGCGTGGATACAGGTCAAACCGGCCCCGGGCGAGCATGGCATGCAGGGTCAGGTATCGTCCATCCACAACCGTCAGGCCGTTTTCTTGCAAGATGGCGCCATCGGGCCAGCCAAGTCCTTGGCCAAAACTGAATTGGCGCAAATCTTCCAGCGAGGAAATTTGGTTAAGGCGCGAAGAAACATCAGGCAGGGTCATAAACAGGCGCAGGCCGGTTGTGCCCAGAAAAATGGGAAAATGCACTGCACGCAACTGGTGTTCGCGCTCGGGTGTGGTGCCGAAAAAAACGATATTGGTTTCATCGCCCGCTTGTAGCAGGGCGATGCGACGTTTTTCTGTCGGGTAATCCATGCAGACCGGTTTTATGACGATGCCGCTATTGCTGTAAGTCAGCGCAAGACGCAGCAATTCAACATGATATTCGGAAAACTCTTCCCATGTCTGGCGGCCCTGGCAGAAGTCCGAATTGATATCAACCGGCAAGCGCGCAGAGATAGCTTGCCCATCAGGTTGCTGGCGGGGCTGATGTGTTTGTTGGGCCTGCGAACGGGTTGCCGCCATGCCCGCCACCACAATGGCAAGATAAACAGCAGCGCAAAACACAGTCAGGGCAGGGCGTTTCATTTTTATCATTCATGCCAGTAGAGGAACCCTATCCATTCGCATAGATAGGCGGTGAAATCAATTGATTGCGTTTATGCCCCGATGTGGCGGCCAGATTTTAAGAACGGCAATGGTGGGCATAATGTTGTGCGGGCAAGTTTGGCGGGCATGTCTGGCGAACTCCGGCCATACCGGGCAAAAACAGGCAAGCAGGGCGGGGCGGGCAGTAACAGAGCGGACGTTACGGATATAAGGCGCGAATCGCTTTTAACGGCACAGGCAAGGGCATTTTCGCAAAATTGCCGTGCGATAAAATTGGCAAATCTTGCGCGGGATGACCGAAGAATTTTCAAAACTGTCGCTGGTTCTGCGAAATTTGCCAAAATCGCTTGCCTGTCGCGCCCGGGTTTTAGAAATACGTATTCAAGTACCAAAATATAGGCGGTCACCGAAAGCCGGATGAGCCGTGATGATGCAGCGGGAGAATGAAATTGGCAGCAGACAGCGACACCACCATGAACGGCGAGATTATTGAAGCCACGGCAGGCACTTGCGTTTCGGCAAAAGAGCTGAAAATGCTGGGCGAGGTGGAAAAAAAAGTGCGCTGGCTGTCAAGTTGGACCATTCACCATGCCAACCATATTCGTCCCAAGCGTGACGGCATCAAGGTGGGCGGGCATCAGGCCAGTTGTGCATCACTTAGCACCCTTATGACCGCCCTTTATTTCAATGTATTGCGCCCGCAAGACCGCATCGCGGTAAAGCCGCACGCATCGCCGGTATTTCATGCGATTAATTATATGTTTGGTCGCCAGTCGCGCGAAAAGCTGGAAAATTTCCGGGCCTTTGGCGGGGCACAGTCTTATCCGTCACGGACCAAAGATGGCGATGTGGTGGATTTTTCAACCGGGTCGGTCGGGCTCGGCGCAGCGGTAACCAACTTTGCCGCCTTAACCCAGGATTATTTGCGTTATAAAAACATGCTGCCCAAGGGGCAAAAACCGGGCCGGATGGTCGCCCTGGTCGGTGATGCCGAGCTTGATGAAGGCAATATTTACGAGGCCCTGCTTGATACCTGGAAGCATGACATTCGCAATGTCTGGTGGGTGATCGATTATAATCGCCAAAGCCTTGATGGCATGATCGATGCCCATCTGTTTCGGGTGATTGGCCGGTTTTTCCGTGCGGTTGGCTGGAACGTGATTACGATTAAATATGGTCGTAAACTGCACGAGGCCTTTGCCCGGCCCGGTGGAAAATCGCTTAAAAAGTGGCTTAATGAATCGCCCAATGATGTTTATTCCGCCCTGACCTTTCAGGGCGGTGCCGCCTGGCGTAAACAGATTTTGGCCGATATGCCAGGTGATAACGCCCTTGCCAGCTTGCTGGCCGATTATGACGATGATGCCCTGCATGATTTAATGACCAATCTGGGCGGGCATTGCATGGAGGCGATTTTAAACGCCTTTGAAAATGTGCCCAACGATAAACCGACCGTGTTTATTGCCTATACCGTCAAGGGCTATGGTCTGCCGCTTCAAGGCCACAAGGACAACCATGCAGGCCTGATGAATATTCCGCAAATGGAAGGTTTCCGAGCGGCCAATAACATTGCCGAGGGTGATGAATGGGACATGACGGCGGGGCTGGAATGTGCCGCCGATGATTTGCGTGCCTTTGTTGACGCCGCCCCGTTTAACGACCGCCAGCCGCGCCAGAAGTTTGCCGAAATTATTACCGTGCCTGAAATGCCCTATCAGCGGACAGCGACCAGCAGCACCCAGGAAGTGTTTGGCAAGATCCTGAATGAACTGGCGAAATCCAAAAACAGCGCCTTTGCCGACCGCATTGTCACCACCTCCCCCGATGTGACGGTATCGACCAACCTTGGCGGGTTTGTTAACCAGCGCGGTCTTTTTGCCCGCGAAAATCTGGCCGATGAATTTCGTGATCGCAAAGTGCCCTCGGCGCAAAAATGGATCCGCACGCCAAAAGGCCAGCATGTGGAACTGGGCATTGCCGAAAACAATCTGTTCCTTAATCTGGCCGCCCTTGGCCTGTCGCACAGCCTGTTTGGCCAGCGCCTGTTTCCCATTGGCACATTATATGACCCGTTCATTGCCCGTGGCCTCGATGCACTAAATTACGCCTGTTATCAGGATGCGCGCTTTATGGTGGTGGCCACACCTAGCGGCATTACGCTGGCCCCCGAAGGTGGCGCGCATCAATCGATTGGCACGCCGATGATTGGCATGGGCCAGCCGGGCCTGACCAGTTTCGAGCCCAGTTTTGGCGATGAAGTGGCCGCTGTGATGGGCTGGTCGTTTAACCATATGCAGGATAAGGACGGCGGATCGGTTTATTTGCGCCTGTCGACCAAACCTGTAAACCAGCCCGACCGCGAGCTGGATGACGCCACCAAAGCCGACATTGTGCGCGGCGGATACTGGATGCGCGAACCGGGTGAAAATTGCAAAATGGTGCTGGCCTATTGCGGGGCGATGGCACCCGAAGCCATTGCCGCGTGGGAACAGCTTAAAGACGACCATCCGGGACTGGGCCTTTTGGTCGTGACTTCCACTGATCGTTTATATAACGAATGGCAGGACATGGAACGTGCCCGGCTGGAAGGCAAAACGGGCAAAAACGCCAGCAATAACGACGATATGGCCCATATTGAAAACCTGCTCAAACCATTGGCTCGAGATGCCCGCATGGTCACCGTGATCGACGGCCACCCGGCGGCCCTTGCGTGGCTGGGCTCGGTGCGCGGCCATGCGGTCGCCCCATTGGGAATAAATGCGTTTGGTCAATGCGGCGACAGCATCGATCTGTATAACCATTACCAGATCGACACCGCAGCCATCCTGCGCGCGGCCAAGCGGTGGGACTGATCACCCGGTAAAACGGGACGACAAAAGGGAGGGCTTTGGCTCTCCCTTTTTGTTGGGGCGTGGCGGCGGCTTGGTATCTAAAATTGAAGCGGTTACAGTAGAGCTGATTTTGGATCGGAACGACCTTGACGGTCCGTACAGTAATACCCGTGACTATGTTCAGGATCTGATAAAAAAGGATCAGAACGGCGAAATGCCATTACGCTCCTGCAATCTGCAATTACAGAGGGCGTTCAAAGCGGAGATCCGCAAGAGTTCGACGCCACTTCGTTCAAATTAAAAATGCGGGAGCGTCATCTCGTCCGTTAGGCCGACAGACTATCATCTGGTCCCTAAAAGGCTCTCGATGACCTTGATGAGGTTTGGCGCGATACGGCAGAGGCCTGGGCAGTTCACCAAGCCGACAGTTATATTGACGATCTGACACATGCGTTTCAGTCAATCGTCACCGCTCCGACAATCAGTCAGGAACGCACGGAATTCACGCCACCGGTTCGCCTCCATCGTCATAAAAGTCATGTGATCATTTATATTGTCAGGGATGATGCCGTTGTTATCCTTCGTAACCTTGGCGGACGCCAAAACGGGCAAGTTATTATCGAGGCAATCGGTTCCTGAATTCAAACAGGCACTTTAGAAAAATGCCTGCTTGATGCCATCAATAATGAACTGGATGGCGAGGGCGGCAAGGATCATGCCGAGCAGGCGCGAGATGACGGTAGCGACTGTGGGGCTGAGGCGTTTGGCGACTAGACCCGATAGCATGAACATGGTGAGCGCGCAGACCATGACCAGGGCGACAACGCCGATCAGGCCGGTCTGCATCACGATATTATCCTGATATTTCCCCATCAAAAGCATGACCGTCGCAATTGAGCCGGGACCGGATAAAAACGGGATCGACATCGGGAAGATTGAAATATCTTCGTGCTCGTCATCATGCTCGAGGGGGCTTTGGCCCGCTTTGTTTGCTGTGGCTTTGCCCGTTGTGCGCGCATTGGTGCCTGCCGCGGTCATTGCGGGCGCGTGTGTTGGTGCGCCAGCAGGGGCGGCATTGCTTTGGGCTTCACTGTGGCTTTCGGGTTCATCGGCGTTTTCGTCGTGTTCAAGTTCCTGATGGACCTGTTCAGCACGCTCGTTGCGTTTTTTGCCGCGCCGTTCAAACAGCATTTCAAGGGCGATTAAAAACAGCAAGGTGCCGCCGGAAATGCGAAAGGCGGGCATATGGATGCCAAAAATGCCCAGCAATTTTTCGCCCAGCAGGGCAAACGCGGTGAGGATCAGAAACGACGTGATGCAGGCCCGGATCGCCATGCGACGGCGATGTGCCGCACTGGTATCTTGTGTCAGCACCAGAAAAACCGGTACCAGCCCCACCGGATCGACAATCACGAACAGGGTGACAAAGGCGGCGATCAGTTCGCTGAGCATACTGATATCGGGCATGAAATATCCTTTTTCGCGTGAGGGCGCGGGTTTTTGCGCAGCCTTGCCGTAATTGTCGCCCGAAACGGGCTGGTTTCAGGGGGGCTTGCCCCAAGAAAGCCCGATAAAACCGGGAAAGCCAGCCTTGATTTACGTGTTTGAACGTAAAAGGTAAATGCCCGGTTCCCGTTTTCGCCCGGTAGATATAAGGCAAGCGCGGGCCATGGCGGCGATTATACGCATTACGGGCGCGGTTGACTGAAAAAACCGCCGGCAAAGGGGGGCGGTAAATTACGCAGGGCTTCAATCCGGGTGGTGACGGAGGGATGGGTATCGAGCAAGGCTGGTGGTTCGGTGCTGCGATAGGGGATCAGGCGCAAGGTGCGGCGGTTGATTTGTTCGATATGGCCCAGCGCATCAATCAAATCATCCGGGCCGCCCAAAAGGTCGCTGGCCCCGTGATCGGCGGCAAATTCACGGTCGCGGATGACTGCACGTTGTAGCAAAAAGCTGATGGTGGGGGCGGTTGCCAGCACAATTACCAGCCATATCGGCGGGCTTCCGGCCTCGAATATAAAGACAAACATCGCAAACATCGCCAGCGTCCATGTGGCGCGATAGAGGATATCGGTCATCATCAGGATCTGGGTGTCGTTATGCCAGGCATGGGCGATTTCGTGGGCCAGAACTGCGCGCAATTGCCGGGGCGACAGGCTGTTGATGGCATCTTGCGACAGGGCAATGATGGTGGTGTCTTCCTTGCCGGTGGTAATGGCATTGACCCCTTTGCCGGGCAACAAATACAGGCGCGGCACAAAGGACAAACCGGCCCGCTTGGCCAACAGCACAGCCATTTCATGCAAGACGGGATAGTTTTGCCCCGATACGGGCGTTGCGCGCAGAAGTTTCATGACCATGTCAGATGACACCATCGGACCGAGCAGCACCAGCAAGGTAATGGCCAAAAATGCCCACGCCGTCATCATGGGTCCGCCAAAAAGCCAGGCGCACACCACCAGTACCCCGGCCATGCAGGCCAAAAGCCCGCTGGTGTGGGCAACGCCGCCGGCCCGCAAGGCCAAAAACCGTTGAACAGAAATGGGAAGTTCCGGCATGTGATGATCCCTTTGTTGCGCAGGCGTGTTGGCAATTTCCCCATAATACGTCTCAGGGCATGTCTGTGTATGGGGCTTGATCAAGGCCGACGAAAAAAATGCAGGCGCAGGGTGGTCGGCGAATATGGCTGCCCGCACCATTTTTTAAGGGTGGCGGGCAGCAAAAGCAGCGCGGGCTAACGCGGGGTTAAAATACCATTTGGCTGAACCAGTAGCCAATATATCCCAGTGCCATGACGGCCATCACTGTTAACAACGTGGTTTTGAACGGATTGGATTTTGCTTTTGCAGCAGGGGACGGGCTCGCGGCATTTTGGGAAGCAACCATCAGGGACTCGCAGTTCGTTATGGAATTGAAAGAATGAAAATTGGCCAGATTAAGGGGCGTTGCAAGGGTTTTAACCATGCCGTCACCGGAAATGGTGTGCCATGTCACAAAAGAACGGCGTTAAATTCAAGCAGATGATGAAGCATTGGCCCAAAACCAATGATTTCGTTAACGCATCTTTATAAGTTTGACTAGAATAGTCGTAGATGACTAATGCAAGTGGATAGTGCGTCCTGTCGCCCCTGGCGACGGGATCTGTGCTTTTGGGGACAGGCCGCAGGCACGCGGCCAGGATATTTACGGGATCAGGATGGCCCTGCCGAAAAAAGCCCGCTCCGGCATTTTGCCCGGACGCAACCGCGAAGGTGACCGCACCCCGCTAGAACGGATGTTCTGGCGGTCGATCGGTATTGTGGGCGGATTCAGCATGGTGATCAATTTGCTCAATATGGTGATCCCGCTTTATTCGATGCAGGTTTTTGACCGCGTCCTTTCCTCGCGCAGTTTCGATACCCTGTTTTTGCTGACCATGGGCATTGCCATTGTGCTGGTGTTTATCGCCGCGATGGAGCAATTGCGCTCCCGCGTGCTGATCCGGGTGGGTACCGGGCTTGACCTTGGCTTGGGCGGCGATTTGTTTGCCCATGTGGTCGAACAGGCATCGCGTGGTGCGCCCAACCGCCAGCGACCTTTGCGCGACCTTTATGGTTTGCGCGGTTTTTTAACCGGGTCTGGCCCGTTTGCCCTGATCGATTTCATGTGGGCGCCGGTTTATATCGGCGTGGTCTTTGTTTTTGATATCCGGCTGGGCATGGTGGCCCTTGGCGGCGCGGTGATCCTGATCCTGATTGCGGTCGCCAACGAAGCGGCAGCGCGCATTTCGGTCGATCGGTCCGAACAATCGCAAAACCGGGGCATTGCCCAGGAAGAAACCTATGTTCGCAATGCCGAGGCGATGGAAGCCATGGGCATGACACCAGCAGCGCAGGCGCGCTGGCAGGCAGACCAGTCTGATGCGCTGTACTGGGAAGGGCAGACCAGCCGCCGGGTCGGCACCTCAACCACATTGTCGCATTTTATCCGCCTGTCGATGCAGGTGATGTTTATTGGTACCGGGGCCTATCTGGTGCTGAGCGAAAGCATCACCATTGGCATTATGGTGGCCTCGATGATTTTGGGCATGCGCGGTCTGGCCCCGTTTGACGGGGCGGTGGCGGCGTGGCGGTCCTGGACATCGGCGCGCAATTCGTTTGAACGGCTTAACCGTATTTTGCTGGAGCGCAAACCGCGCCTGCATGCGCCCGCCCCCAAGGCCAAGGGCATGGCGGTGTCGGTTGACCGGCTGGTATTTGCCCCGCCGGGCAGCCGCAATGTGTTGTTCAAGGGGTTTTCGTTCAAGGTGGGTGCGGGGCAGGTTGTCAGCATTGCCGGGTTTAACGGGGTGGGCAAAACCGCCTTGTTGAAATTGTTGATGGGCATCTGGTCGCCTGCATCAGGCTCGATCAAGCTTGACGATATCGAGGCATCACGGCTGGATCGTGCGCAAATTGGCCCGCAAATTGGCTATCTGGCGCAAAACCCGTTTTTGTTTCCCGGCACCATTGCCGAAAACATTGCCCGGCTGGGAAGTGCTGACCCGCGCGATATTGTGCAGGCCGCCGAACTGGCCGGGGCGCATAAATTCATTCTTGATTTGCCTGATGGTTATGACACCAAGCTTGATCGTGGCGGCAGCAACCTTTCGGGCGGGCAGCGCCAGCTTATTGCGCTGGCCGCCGCCCTGTATGGCAAGCCGCGCCTGTTAATGCTTGATGAACCAACCACCGCCCTTGATGAAGGGCGGATGGAATATGTCACCAACCTGATTGATATTGTGCGCCGGGCCGGGATTACCGCCTTTATCGTCAGTCACGAACGCGAAGTGCTCAAGCGGGCCGATGCGATTATTGCCATGTCTGGCGGGCAAATTCGTGTGGTGCCGGTTAATATTCCGCGCATGCAAACCCCGCCGCCGCCTGCTGCTGTTCCCGTGGCGATGGCCCCCCCATCAGCCGGGGTACAAACGGGTAATAACGATGCGCAGGCCGGAGACGGACAAATGCGGATCCGCCCGCAAAAACGGGCGGTCCCCAACCCCGAGGCCGCCGCGCGCCGCAACCCTGATCATGGCATGTCCGATGACGGCAGCCGCCGGGTGGTTGCAAGCGAAACTGCTGATGCCCGACCCTCCACAGCCCGCCAAAACCCGGAACAACAAGCCGTTCGGACAACGCCGGGTGGCACCATGAAGGTGATGCGCCCCGGCCCGCCGCCGGTGCGCAAGGATGACGGGCTGGATCGCGGCGAAGGGCCGGGCGATGTGGCGCGCCGCCAGCAGATGGCGGCAAAACGTGCGCGCGCACAAAAACAGCAACAACGCGACCGCGCCCTTGCACTTAGCAAGGAAAAAACTGCCCGCGAGGCCACCCGTGAACCGGTCGCTCCGGCCTCGGCCCCGGCTCCAACTTCGTCAGCAGCAATACCGGCTTCTGGCGCGCCTGATGCCGCGGCCGCACGCCGGGTGAAACCGCGCGGGGATGGTCGGCCGCAATTGCGCGTGGTTGAAGGATCGGCTGGCCGACGCCAGGGGGGCGGCCGATGAACGGGGTTCATCTTCCCACGGTTCGCGCCCTTGATACCGATGTCAAACCCCTGATCCGGATTGGCCTGGTGATTTTGATTCTGGGCTTTGGGTCGGTGTTTTTCTGGGCTGCCACCGCGCGCATTAATTCGGCGGCCATTGCCAGCGGGGTGGTGGCACCTTTTTCCGGGCGACAAACGGTGCAGCATCTTGAAGGCGGGATTATCCGGTCGATTCTGGTGCGTGATGGCGCACGGGTGGTGGCGGGGCAAACCCTGATCGAGCTGGACGATACCCGGGCGCGCGCCAGTTATGACCTGCTCTACAAGCGGTATTTAAATGCGGTGGCAACGCAGGCGCGCCTTAATACCGAGCGCAAGGGAAACGACCATGTTTCCTGGCCAGCAACGTTAAAGCCCGACTTGAACAAAGACCTTGTTCTGGCCCAGCAGGACCTGTTTGACAGCCGGACCAGTGCCTTTCGCGGCGAAGTGCAGCTTTATGACGAGCGCATCAAGGAATTGCGCCACGAAATTTCAGCCACCAACGAACAGAAAATTGCCGCCCAGCAGCAAGTCGGGATCGTCAAGGAAGAACTGGCGATGGTGAAGCCGATGGTGGAAAAGGGCTATGCCCGGCGTACCCGGTTGTTGCAACTTGAAAGCCGGCTGGTCGACAGCCTTGGCAATATTGGCCGTTATTCGGCGGATATCGCCCGAATCGAGCAGCAAATACAGCAGGTGCGCGCCAGTCAGGCGCAGCTGAGCCGCGATCATTTGCAAACGGTCAATACCGAATTGCGCGATGTGCAGGCTGATTTGTCTGATCTGACCGAAAGATTGCGCTCGGCCGAGGATATTCTGACACGATCCAAAATTGTCGCCCCCACCGAAGGCACGGTAACCAGCCTGAAATTTACCACGGTGGGCGGGGTGATACCGCCAGGCGCACCGATACTGGAAATTGTACCCCATAATGACCGGCTGGTGATTGAAGGGCGCATTTCGCCCAACGACATTGACGTGGTGTCGCCGGGGCTTCTGGTTAATATTCGGGTGACGGCGTTTAGCCAGCGCTGGTTTGCCCCGGTTAAGGGCAAGATCGTTGATGTGTCGCCCGACCGGTTAACCGACGGCGAGGGACGCCCCTATTTCCGGGCAATGGTCGAAATAGACGCCGATAGCCTGGTCGAGCATGAAGGCATGATCCTCTCACCGGGTATGGCTGCGCAACTTGAGATTGTGACGGGCGCGCGCACAGTTCTGGCTTATCTGTTTGCACCAATCACGGATAGTTTCGACCGGGCTTTCCACGAAGAATAGCCCGAGTCGTAATTTCGCTGCGGTAAAAACGGCCTTCAAAACCCTGAATCCTGACATAATCTGACAAAATTTCCACTCTGATGGCCCGTCATCGGGACGTCGGGTGAAAAAGGCCGAAACTTGCGGTTTTCGGGCGTTTATGCGGTTGCCGTCGGGCCGTTGCTGAAATATACTGTTGTATATGGGAAGTTGTGAGTATTTGCTGGCAGGGGTGCCGGTTGGTCCCATGTAGGGAGTTATGGAATTGACAGCGGCAGCCAATCAGGATGATGGCGCGGGTCTAAATGATCCCAGCTTGGAAGATGTACTTGATACGCGCAGTGAAAACGGCTCTGCGCCCGGTGCAGGTAGCACCGATGCGTCGTCTTCCAAAAATGCGGGCGCGCCTGCGCTCGCGCCGCAATCCATTGCGACCCAGGTTTTCACCAATATTCAAAATGTTATCGGCAGCGCCTATAACGATGTGCTGGTCGGTGACAAATCCACGCTGAGCCTGTATGGCGGCGCGGGCGATGATACCCTTGTTGCCGGTGAAGGCCACGACCATTTGACCGGCGGACAGGGCCGCGACCTGTTTGTGTTGCAGCAGGGTTTTGGTCAAACCACCATCACCGATTTTGACCCGACGCAGGATTCACTTTCGCTCAACGGCACCGGTGTGGATACCGTGCAGGATCTTCTCAGCCTCGCGCATGAGGATGCCGGAAATGTCGTGATCACGTTTGGCAATGGCGACACCCTTGTCTTGCAAAACCTGACGCTGAGCGATTTGCAGTCGGTTTCCATTGTTGATGCCGGTGAAACCGTTAGCCTGGCCGATGGCAGTGCGGTTGCGCTGCCCGATCTTTCATCCATCAATTATATCGAAGGGTCTGCCGGTGATGACGTGATCGCCGGAACATCGGGCGATGATGCGATCAGCGGCGGCGGTGGCAATGACGTGATTGATGGCGGTGCGGGCAATGACAGCCTGTCCTATTGGGGGCAGATGCAAGGTGCTGATGTTGACCTGGGGGCGGGAACCGCCAGCAATGCCAGCGGCAGCGATACCATTTCATTTTCCAATATCGCCAATGTTGCCGGGTCCAACGCCAGCGACATTTTGCGCGGCGATGCCAATGACAACATCCTGTATGGCGCGGGCGGGGACGATACCTTTTCGCCTGGGGGCGGCAATGACCAGATCATTGGCGGGGATGGCACCAATACCCTTGATTACAGCGATGCCAGCGGCGGCGTTGTTGTCGATGTGCGCTCCGGTCAGGGCGAAATAACCGACAATACCAGCACCGGCACGAATAACAGCCCGGATACGAATACCGATACAAACGAAGGTTTCGGCAGCAACACCGGTTCATCTGATGGCGCCGGGGACATGTCGGGCGACACAGCAACCGAGACCGAAACCGGCGCAGGATCGACCGATGACAGCACCGATGGTGCTGGCAATGGCGAAACCACAAGCGGCGACAGCAGCGGGAACACCAGCGGATCATCGGGGGATGATTCTGTTGGCGGTGATAGTGGCACGGATGAAACCGGAACCGGTCAGGCCGGGGCTGGTGACAGCGAAACTGGCACGACGGATGGATCGGGGGATACATCTGGCGACATCGAAACGGGCGACGGACCGACTGATGCTGGCACCGATGGTGTTGGCAATGGCGAAACCACAAGCGGCGACAGCAGCGAGAACACCAGCGGATCATCGCAGGATGATTCTATTGGTGGCAATAGCGGCACGGATGAAACCGGAAACGGTCAGGCCGGGGCCGGTGACAGCGAAACCGACACCAATACAGATACGAATGACGGATCGACTGACGTTGGCACCGATGGTGCTGGCAATGGTGAAACCTCAACCGGCGACAGCAGCGAGGACACCAGCGGATCATCGGGGGATGGTTCTGTTGGTGGCAATAGCGGCACGGATGAAACCGGAACCGGTCAGGCCGGGACTGGTGACAGCGAAACCGGCACCAATACAGATACGAATGACGGATCCGGGAACGAACCCGGCACGACAGATGGATCGGGGGATACATCTGGCGACACCGAAACGGGAGATGGATCGACTGACGACGGCACCGATGGTGCTGGTAATGGTGAGACTTCAAACGGCGACGGCAGCGGCGATACCAGTGGATCATCGGGGGATGATTCTGTCGGCGGTAATAGTGGCGCGGATGAAACCGGAAGCGGTCAGGCCGGTGCTGGTGACAGCGAAACCGGTAGCGACACGAATACAGATACGAATGACGGATCCGGGGGCGGAACCGGCACGACGGATGGATCCGGGGATACATCTGGCGAGACCGAAGCGGGCGACGGATCGACCGACGCTGGCACCGATGGTGCGGGTAATGGCGAGACCTCAAGCGGCGATGGCAGTGACGATACCAGCGGATCATCGGGGGATGATTCTATTGGTGGTAACAGCGGTACGGATGAAACCGGAAGCGGTCAGGCCGGTGCTGGTGACAGCGAAACCGGTACCGATTCCAATACCAATACAGATGTAAATGACGGGTCCGGGGACGAAGCCGGTTCGACGGATGGGTCGGGGGACACATCTGGCGATACTGAAACGGGCGATGGATCGACCGACGCTGGCACCGATGGTGCAGGCAATGGCGAGACCTCAAGCGGTGACGGCAGTGACGATACCAGCGGATCATTGGGGGATGATTCTATTGGTGGTAACAGCGGTACGGATGAAACCGGAAGCGGTCAGGCCGGCACTGGTGACAACGAAACCGGTACGGACACTAACACCAATACAGACACAAATGACGGGTCCGGGGACGAAACCGGTACGACGGATGGATCGGGGGACACATCTGGCGACACCGAAACGGGTGACGGGTCGACCGGCGATGGCGGCGGGGATACGGGCGCAGGCGATGGCACGACCGACGGCGAAAGCACAAGCGACAATGTGCCGACACCTGACAATGACATTGTGCATGGCACGACCGGGGCGGATACGCTGGCGGGCGAAAATGGCGACGATACCCTGCAGGGCGGCGATGGCGACGACGTGCTCGATGGTGGTAATGGTGCCGATATTTTGCAAGGCGGTGCTGGTAATGATGCGCTGAGCGGCGGTTCCGGCAATGATGTGTTGCAGGGCGGCGATGGCGATGACCTGCTTGATGGTGGCTATGGCAATGACATTGTCCAGGGTGGTTCGGGCAATGACAGCCTGATTGGCGGTACTGGCGACGACGTTGTGCAGGGCGGTGCTGGCGATGATTATTTGCGCGGTGGTCTTGGCGATGACCAGTTGCAGGGCGGTGAAGGTACCGATATTGCCGATTACAGCGATGCTGTTTCGGGCGTTCGGGTGGACCTGGGCAACGAAACAGCCACTGGCGGGGCCGGTAATGACATTGTCCAGATGGTGGAAAATGTTGACGGGTCGTCGTTTGACGACCATTTGACCGGCGATGACGGCAATAACGTTTTGTCGGGTGGTGCGGGCATTGACACCCTGACGGGTGGTGCGGGCGACGATACCCTGACCGGCGGGGCCGGGGTTGACGATATTCAACTGACCGAAGGTTTTGGCAACGATACCGTTACCGATTTTGAAACCGGTGCCGACATTATTGATTTGTCGCGCCTGGCCGTGCCCGATTTTGCCACCCTTCAGGGCATGATGAGCGACGATGGTAACGGCAATACCGTTATTGATTTTGGCGCTGACGGATCATTGACGCTGCAAAATGTCGATGCTTCATCGATTTCACAGGATAATTTCCGGGGATTTGGCCGGATATTTGCCGACAATGCTGATGATACGGTGGCGGGAACCGGTGGCGATGATGCCATTTATGGCTTTGACGGCGATGACACGCTGCAGGGCGGGCAGGGCAATGACGTTCTGTCGGGTGGCGATGGCAACGATGTTTTAAGCGGTGGCGTGGGCGATGATACCCTGCGCGGCGAAGAAGGCATTGATACCGTTGACTATTCCGATGCCAATGGCAGCGTGAATGTTGACCTGGCGGCGGGAACGGCGACCGGTGCGGCAGGCAATGATGTGCTGGACCGGATTGAAAATGTTATCGGATCGGATTTTGACGATACGATTTCGGGCGATGGCGGTGCCAATAACCTGCAGGGTGGTGCGGGCGACGACCTGATTACAGGCGGCGCTGGCAATGACGTGCTTGATGGCGGTGGGGGCAATGACAGCTTTGTCGGCGAAGCGGGCAACGACACCTATATTGGCGGCAGTGGCACCGATACGCTGGACCTTGGCGCGCGCGATACCGCGCAAAATGTGAACCTGGCGAGCGGAACGGCAACTGATGCCGTTAGTGGCGAACGAGACCAGGTCAGCAGCATTGAAAACATCATTACCGGCAGTGGCAATGATATTGTTAAGGGCGATGCGGGCAATAACCTTCTGCAAACTGGCGCGGGCGACGATATTCTTGCGGGTGGCGGCGGGGATGACGTGCTGGACGGCGGCGAGGGTAACGATGCCGTCACCTATGTGAGCGATGGTGCCGTTGTGGTAGACCTTGCCGCCGGTCATGCCGAGCTTGCCTCGGGCAGCCAGAGCCTTTCCAACATTGAAAATGTTACCGGTTCAGCCGCAGATGACCATATTTCGGGCGATGACGGCGCGAATATTCTAAATGGTGGTAGCGGTAATGACGTGCTGGTTGGTGCGGGTGGCGATGATACGCTCATCGGTGGGGCTGGTACCGACACAGCGGATTATTCCGCCAGCGACAGTGCATTGTCGATCAACCTTGCCACGGGCACCGCGACCGGGGACGGCAATGATACGCTGCAATCGGTTGAAAATGTTGTTACCGGTGCTGGCGATGACATTATTCATGGCAATGGCAGCGACAACAATATCGATGCCGGTGCTGGTAATGACACGGTTTATGCCAGCCGTGGATCCGACGTGCTTGAGGGCGGCAGCGGAACCGATACCCTGTCGTTTGCCGATACCAGCGGCGGCGTAACCCTTGATATTGGCAATGGTACAGCCAGCATTGGCAATGCCACCACCTGCTTTGACGGGTTTGAAAATTTCGAAGGGTCCAACGGCGACGATATTTTGCGCGGCGGCGATAGCGCCGATACCATGAGCGCCGGGGCAGGCGATGATATTATTGATGGCGGTGCGGGCGATGATGTGCTGGCCGGTGGGGCCGGAGCCGACAGCTTTGTTGTGACCGCGGCCAGCGGCAATGACCTGATTACCGATTTTGACCCGGCCAATGACAGCCTGGATATTCAGGGCATTGACGGGTTGGAGCTGTTTTCCGATGTTGCCCCGCTGATTGGCGAAAATGCCGATGGCTTTGCGACAATTACGGTGGGTGACAGCGTTATTACGCTGGAAAATGTAAGCCCGGATGATCTGACATATCGTAATTTTTCGGGCGTTCGCTCGCTTGAAGGCACACCCGATGCAGATGTTTTGCAAGGAACCAATCGCAGTGATGTGATCGACGGCCTGGCCGGAAACGACACCATTGACGGTTTTGGCGGCAATGACAGCCTGAGCGGTGGCGAAGGCAACGATATTATTTCTGGCGGTGCCGGGGATGATATCATTGATGGTGGTGCCGGGGCCGACCGGCTGATCGGGAATGAAGGCGACGATACCCTTGCCGGAGGCGAGGGCGATGACACGATTGCGGGCGGCGACGGTGCCGATAGTGTTGATGGCGGCCTTGGCAACGATACGCTTTCGGGCGGTGCCGGGGCTGATACCATAACCGCCGGGCAAGGCGATGATTCCCTTTCGGGCGGTGCCGGGGATGACGTGCTTGACGGCGGCGACGGGGTTGATACCGCAGGCTATCGCGATGCAAGTGCGGGCGTAAATGCCGATCTGACTGCGGGAACCGCCACCGGTGGTGCGGGCAATGACAGCCTGAATTCGATTGAAAACCTTGACGGGTCTAATTTCGACGATGTGTTGTCGGGCGATGCCGGGAATAATACGCTTACGGGCAATGGCGGCAATGACCTGCTTCACGGCGGTGCCGGTGACGATTTGCTGCAAGGCGGCAGCGGCATTGATACCGCTGATTACAGCGATGCCAGCGGCACGATAACGGTTGATTTGGCGGCAGGCACGGCCGAAGGCGCAGCCGGTAACGACATTTTGCAAGGCATTGAAAATGTTACGGGCGGCGCGGGTGACGACACCCTGCTGGGTAACGACAGTAACAATGTTTTGTCGGGCGGTGCTGGAAATGACGTTTTGTCGGGGGCCGGTGGCACCGATACCCTGCAAGGTGGTGCTGGCGACGATATTTTAAATGGCGGGGCTGGCAATGATGTGCTGACCGGTGGGGCCGGGGCCGACCAGTTTGTGTTTGAAGCCGATCAGGGCAACGACACGATTACCGATTTTGACCCGTCAGCCGATCTTATTGATTTGTCCGGGTTTGGTATTCCCAACTGGGAAGCATTGCGCCTTGCCATTAGCACCAACGATGCCGGGGATGCAGTTATTCGCCTTAACGGGCAGGAACTGACATTAACCGGGGTTGACCCCGACGCGCTTGGCGCGGGTAATTTTAACGACCTTGCGTCGCTGGGTGCGACCGAAAATGCCGATCAGATTACCGGGACTGATTTTGCCGAAATGATTGACGGCCTGGCGGGCGACGACGTGATTTCCGGCGGTGGCGGCAATGATGTGATTTTGGCCGGGGCCGGGAATGACACGTTAATTGGCGGGGCCGGGGATGACAGCCTGGATGGCGGCGCCGGGCGCGATATGGCCGATTATTCGGCTGCCAAAGGCGTTGTGGTGGACCTTGAAAATGGCACCGCGACCCAGCCGGGTCTTGAAACTGACCAACTGACATCGATTGAAGACATTAACGGGTCGGATTTTGCCGACCAAATGACCGGTGATGGCGCCGATAACAGACTGGTTGGCAATGGCGGCAACGATGTGCTGTCGGGCGGCGATGGCAACGATATTCTTGATGGCGGTGCCGATAATGACACTCTATCGGGCGGGGCGGGTGACGATGTGGTTGCCGGGGGTGATGGCGACGATGTGCTGCGCGGCGGTGCCGGGAACGACACCCTTGATGGCGGTACCGGCAATGACACGGTTTCGTTTGATGATGCCACAGGGGGCGTTAGCGCAAACCTGACCACCGGGCAGGCCAGCAGTGCGAACGGGGTTGACAGCCTTGCCAATATTGAAAACCTGAGCGGGTCGGATTTTGACGATGTGCTGGCGGGCGATGGCCAGAACAACATCCTGCAAGGCGGGGCCGGAAACGATGTTTTATCGGGTCTTGGCGGCGATGATACCTTGGCCGGTGGCCTTGGCGACGATACAATTTCGGGTGGTGATGGCACCGATACCGTAAGCTATGAAAATGCCGGTACAGACGGTGTGTCGGTTGACCTTCTGGCGCGAACAGCCAGCGGGGCGGCGGGAAATGATACCCTTGACAGCATTGAAAACATTACCGGTTCGGACGGGAACGATGTTTTAACCGGCGACGATGGCGTTAACCGGATTTCGGGCGGCTTGGGCGACGATACCCTGCGCGGCGGGGTGGGTGATGATACCCTGTCGGGCGGCGACGGGTCTGATCTTTATAAAATGGCGGCGGGCGACGGCCACGATGTGGTTACCGATTTTAATGTCGGTAGCGACCGCATTGATGTTGGCGAACTTGATGTCGATACCTATGGCCGCCTGCGCGAAAACATGACGGTCGATGGTGACGGCAACCTGGTGATTGATCTGGGTGACGGCACCAGCATGACCTTGCAGGGTGTTGGCCTGAACGATATTTCGGCGGCCAATTTTGTTGGTATTCACGATATTTCCGGAACGTCGGGCGACGATATTCTGGTGGGTACGTCAGCTGACGACACCATGTCGGGGCTGGAAGGCAATGATACAATTACCGGCCTTGCGGGGAACGACTATCTGCTGGGCGGCGATGGCGATGACCAGCTGACCGGCGGTACCGGCAATGATTTTATTGATGGTGGTGCCGGGGTTGATACTCTGCATTACAATGATGCCACAGCCACCGTCAGCGTTGATTTGAACGATGGTACCGCCACCGGTGCCGAGGGCAGCGATACCCTTGCCAATATTGAAAATGTTGTTGGCGGGTCGGGCAATGATAACTTGCGCGGCGATGGTGCCAATAACATCCTTGATGGGGGGGCGGGCAACGATACCCTTACCGGGGGTATGGGCGACGATACCCTGTTTGGTGGCAGCGGTACCGATACTGCCGATTACAGCACCGCCAGTGGCGCGGTTAATGTTGACCTGCAACATTTAACGGCTACCGGGGCGGCGGGCAATGACAGCCTGATCGATATTGAAAATGTCAATGGTAGCCAGTTTGCTGATACTTTGTCGGGCAATTCGGTTGCCAACGTTCTTTCTGGCGGTGCCGGAAATGACATCTTTATCGGCAGTGAAGGCAATGACACGCTGCGCGGCGATGCCGGTGTTGATACCGTAAGCTATAATACCGCCAGCGGTGCGATGACCATTAATCTGGCGCAGGGATCGGCGACGGGTATGGGTACCGATCGTCTTGATGCCATTGAAAATGCCAGCGGATCGCAATTTGGCGATACCATCACCGGCAGCAGCCTGAGCAACGTTCTAAGCGGCCTTGCGGGCAATGATACCATTTCCGGTGCAGGCGGCGACGATAGCATCCTGGGCGGTGCCGGGAATGATGTGCTTGATGGCGGCAGCGGATCAGACGTGATTGATGGTGGCGACGGGGTTGATACCGTCAGCTATGTCAGCGAACGGGGCAACGGGGTGTCGGTTAATCTGGCAACCGGTGTTGGCACAACAACAAGTGGCACCGACAGCCTTGCCAATATTGAAAATGTGATCGGTTCGGCCGCCGACGATATTATTGGCGGCAATGACGCCATCAACACCCTGATCGGGGCCTCGGGCAATGACACATTGCTGGGCAGTGCCGGCGATGACGTACTGCAGGGCGGGGTTGGCTCGGACACGGTTGATTTCAGCAACATCAATTCTGCGGTCAATGTTGACCTCGCCGATGGGACCGCGACCAGCGATTTGGGCAATCAGACCCTTGAGAGCATTGAAAACGTTACCGGTAGCGGCTTTGACGACCAGCTATCGGGCACAAGTGGTGCCAATGTCATGCGCGGCGGGGCTGGCAACGACACCATTAATGCCCTTGGCGGCAATGACAGTGTGTTTGGTGGTGCCGGTAATGACGTGATTGACGCCGGTGCCGGTGACGACGTGGTTAGCGGTGGCGCCGGGGACGATATTTTGGCCGGGGGGGCCGGCACCGATACGCTTGATTATCGCGATACCGCCGGTGGTGTGACGGTGGATCTGGCACAGGGTGTTACCAGCGGCGCCGATGGCAATGATACCGTTTCGGGTTTTGAAAATGTAACCGGGTCGGCATTTGACGATGCACTGACGGGCGATGGTGCCGATAACTCGCTGTCTGGCGGCGATGGCAACGACGTTTTAACCGGCGGTGCGGGTAATGACGTGCTTGATGGCGGTGCCGGGAATGACCGTTTCCTGGGCGAAGCCGGCGACGATCTTTATATCGGCGGCGATGGCCATGATGTGCTTGATTACAGTGGTGCCAATGGCGGCCTCAACATCAACCTTGCCACCACAACGGCCAGCGGCGGCGACATCGGGCAGGACCGTTTTTCGGGCGTCGAGGAAGTTATCGGGTCGGACTATGCCGATACTTTAACCGGCAGTGTGGATGCCGATACCCTTCATGCCGGGGCCGGGGACGATACGCTTCTGGGCGGTTCGGGCAATGATGTGCTGTTTGGCGATGCTGGCGACGATTATGTGCGCGGTGGCGCCGGGGCCGACACGATTGATGGTGGGGATGGCATTGATACTGTTGACTATGATGGTGCCACATCGGGTGTAAATGCCAATTTGGCCACCGGAACGGTCAGTGGCGGTGACACAGATACCCTGCGCAATGTTGAAAATATTACTGGTTCATCTTTTGACGATGTTTTGACCGGCGATGGCGGCAACAATATTTTGACCGGTGCGGCAGGTAACGATGTGTTGTCGGGCGGGGCGGGCAATGATGTGCTGCTGGGCGGTACGGGTGCCGATACGCTTTCGGGCGGGGCGGGTGTTGATACCCTTGATGGCGGTGCCGGTATTGATACCGTCGATACATCGGTGCAGGGTGGCGACCAGATTGTCGATCTGGCGGCAGGAACCGTTACCATTAATGGTGAAACCGATAGCCTGACCAACATTGAAAATATCACGACCGGGGCCGGAAACGACATTATTACCGGTGATGCCGGGGCCAATGTCATTATGGCCGGTGCGGGCAATGACCAGATTGATGGCGGGGCGGGCATTGATACCGCGTCTTATCGCAATGTGGGCGGGGCCATCACGGCCGATATGTCGGCCGGAACGGTCAGCGGCAGCGTTGCCGGAACTGATACGCTTGACAATGTCGAAGTTGTTGAAGGCACGGACTTTGCCGACAGTTTCATTGGCAGCACCGGCAGCGATACCTTTATCGGCGGTGCGGGAGATGACTGGTTTGACGGGGGCAGCGGCAATGACCGCCTGACACTGGGCGCGGGCGATGACACGGTTGTGTTTAACCCCGGTGACGGCAACGACACCATTACCGATTTCGACGCCAGCGGCGATGTGATCGACCTGACATCCTTTAATATTGGCGGGTTTGATGCCCTGAAATCGCTGTTTGGTACCGACGCCAATGGCAATTTGACCATCAGCCTGAACGGCACCGACCACATTACCCTGTTAAATGTTGACCCCGCGAATTTGAGCGCAGCCAATTTCAAGGGTGTGGATGTTCAACTGGGCACCGAAAATGCCGATGACCTGACCGGGACCGGCGGCGACGATATTATCAATGCTCTGGGCGGCGATGACAGCGTTGCGGGTGGGCTGGGCAATGACCGTATTATTGGCGGCGCAGGCAACGACATGCTGGATGGCGGGGCGGGGGATGACACCCTTGCCGGGGGCCAGGGCAACGACGATTTGCGCGGTGGTGATGGCATCGATACCGCTGATTATTCTAACGAAAGCAGCGGCATTTCGGCCGACCTTGCGCAAGACACCGTTACCGGTGGCGATGGGGCCGATACCCTTGACGGCATTGAAAATGTCACCGGCACCCTGTTTGACGACGTTTTGCGGGGCGATGCCGGAAATAACGTTCTGACCGGTCTTTCGGGCGATGATGTGCTGGAAGGCGGGGCGGGCGACGACACCCTTTTGGGCGGCGATGGCAGCGACACGGTGGATTATTCGTCCGCCACCACTGGCACGCATATCGACCTTGATCGCGGCGAAGCAACCGGGCAGGGCACCGATAGCCTTGACAGCATTGAAAACGTCATCGGTTCCGATTTCAACGACGTGATCACAGGAACCGAGGCCGACAATACGATAAATGCGGGCGGCGGTAACGACGCCATTGATACCGGCGACGGCAACGATTTGATTGATGCCGGAAGCGGGGCGGATGAAATTAATGCCGGTGCCGGGAATGACACCATTCTGGGTGGTTCAGGCGACGACGCCATTGATGCCGGTGATGGCAACGACGTTTTGCGCGGCGGCGAAGGCGACGACGTTCTTCAGGGCAATGACGGGCAAGACTGGATTTACGGCGATGCGGGCGACGACATCCTTGACGGGGGTGATGGCAACCAGGACGTTGCCGATTATTCCGAAGTCGATGGAGCGGTTGTTGTTGACCTGATTAATCAATATGCCAGCGGGGCGGCGGGCAACGATATTGTGCGCAATATCGAACATGTTATTGGCACCGACTATGCCGACACCCTGATTGGCAGTGATGGTGTCACCACGCTGGATGGCGGTGCGGGCAACGATACCCTGATGGGTGGGGCGTCTGATGACGTGATCATTACCGGTGATGGCGATGACATGGTTGTTGTCGCGCCGGGGGGTGGCAGCGACAATGTGACCGATTTTGACCCCGAGCATGACAAGATTGATCTCTCCGCTTACGGCATTGAAACCTATGACGATTTGGCTGATCGCATGTTTGGCGATGCCTCGGGCAATGTGGTTATTTCGCTGGCGCCGGGGGAAAGCCTGACGCTGGAAGGCGTTGATATCAGCGACCTTGGACCGGGCAATTTCTATGGCTATGTCACTATCGAAGGTACGGAAAACGACGATATCCTGAATGGCAGCCAGCTTGACGACGAGATTAATGCGCTGGATGGCAACGATATTATCGATGGTAAAAACGGCGATGACGTTATTAATGCCGGTGCCGGAGATGACACCCTGATCGGTGGCACGGGCGATGACACCCTGCGCGGCGGCGACGGCAATGATACCGCCGATTATGGCGATACCAATAATGGTGTTTCGGTTGATTTGGGCGCGGGTACCGCGACCGGGGCCGCAGGCAATGATGTGCTCGACAGCATTGAAAATGCCACTGGTGGTAACGGCAATGACGTTCTGATCGGCGATGGTAACGCCAATATCCTTGATGGCGGCGCGGGTGACGATACCGTTCTGGGTGCTGGTGGCGACGATACCCTGATGGGTGGCATTGGCAACGATACCCTGTCTTATGACGGGGCCGACGGCGGTGTTGATGTTGATCTGAGTACAGGCACAGCAGGTGGTGCGGCAGGCAGTGATGTTATTTCCGGGTTTGAAAATGTTGGTGGTTCCGCCTTTAACGACACCATAACCGGCAACGCACAGGACAATATCATTTCGGGCGGTGCCGGGGATGATGTGTTGGCCGGTGGTGCGGGCAATGACACGGTTTTGGGTGGCGATGGTAACGACACGCTCAGTGCCGGTGCCGGGAACGACACCCTGGCCGGTGGTGCTGGCCAGGACATGGCCGATTATAGCGACCGCGCTGGCCCGGTGGTGGTTGACCTTGCCGATGGCACGGCGCAAAGCGCGCAGGGTAATGACAGCCTTAGCGACATTGAAGGGGCAACCGGCGGTGCGGGCGACGATACGCTGGCCGGTTCGGATGGCGACAATATTCTGGTTGGCGGCGCGGGCGATGACAGCCTGTTGGGCCGTGATGGCAACGATACGCTGGCAGGTGGGCTGGGTTCTGACCTGATCGACGGCGGTGCCGGTGATGACGTTCTGCATTTTGAAACCGATAGTGTTGGCGATGCCAGTGACACCACCGATAATGTTGGTAGCCCGACCAGTGTTGGAACCGGCGAAATAGCCGATATTTCCGGCAAAAATCTGTCATCGGACAGCTTTGTTGGGGGTGATGGCGTTGACACGCTGGTGGCGGGCGATGGCGATGACGCCATCATTCTCGATCAGGACCACGCCATTGGCGGCGCGGATCAGCCCTCGCTTGTCGATATTGAAAATATTCAGGCCGGTGGCGGCGACGACGTTGTTGATCTGACCAGCGAAAAATTCAGCTATGGCGATGTCACCATTGATGGTGGCGATGGCAACGACACCCTGTGGGCCAATGACGGCAACGATGTTATTTCCGGCGGTGCCGGCGATGATAATATTCGCGGTGGTGCAGGCGACGACACCATTGATGGCGGCGCTGGCAATGACACCATCAGCGGTGGCGAGGGTGCCGACACGTTGCAGGGCGGTGCCGGTGACGACAGCCTTTCCGGTGGTGCCGATGCCGACACGCTTTCGGGCGGTGCGGGCAATGATGTGCTGGATGGTGGCGCTGGCGATGATGTGATCGACGGCGGCGACGGCCTTGATACGTTACTGGGCGGTGCGGGTGATGACAGCCTTTCCGGTGGTGCTGATGCCGATACGCTTTCGGGCGATGTTGGCAATGACGTGCTGGATGGTGGCGCTGGTGACGATGTAATCGACGGCGGCGATGGCGTTGATACGTTACTGGGCGGTGCAGGTGATGACAGCCTTTCCGGTGGAGCCGATGCCGACACGCTTTCGGGCGATGTTGGCAATGACGTGCTGGATGGCGGCGCTGGCGATGATGTGATCGACGGCGGCGATGGTGCCGATACCTTGCTGGGCGGTGCGGGTGATGACAGCCTTTCCGGTGGTGCCGATGCCGATACGCTTTCGGGCGATGTTGGCAATGACGTGCTGGATGGTGGCGCTGGTGACGATGTAATCGACGGCGGCGATGGCGTTGATACGTTACTGGGCGGTGCAGGTGATGACAGCCTTTCCGGTGGAGCCGATGCCGACACGCTTTCGGGCGATGTTGGCAATGACGTGCTGGATGGCGGCGCTGGCGATGATGTGATCGACGGCGGCGATGGTGCCGATACCTTGCTGGGCGGTGCGGGTGATGACAGCCTTTCCGGTGGTGCCGATGCCGATACGCTTTCGGGCGATGTTGGCAATGACGTGCTGGATGGTGGCGCTGGCGATGATGTGATCGACGGCGGCGATGGTGCCGATACCTTGCTGGGCGGTGCGGGTGATGACAGCCTTTCCGGTGGTGCCGATGCCGATACGCTTTCGGGCGATGTTGGCAATGACGTGCTGGATGGTGGTGCTGGGGACGATGTGATCGACGGCGGCGACGGCGTTGATACCTTGCTGGGCGGTGCGGGTGACGACAGCCTTTCAGGCGGTGCCGATGCCGATACGCTTTCGGGTGGTGATGGCAATGACGTGCTCGATGGTGGCGCTGGTAACGACGTGATCGACGGCGGGACCGGCGATGACGTGGTGCGTGCCGGTGCGGGCGATGATGTATTGTCGGGTGGTGCGGGGACCGATACCCTTGATATGTCTGGTGCCAATGGGGCTCAGATTGATCTGGCAAATGGCACGGCAACATCCGATGCGACCGGAACCGACAGCATTGACGGTTTTGAAAACGTTACCGCAACCGAGGGCGACGACACCGTTATTGGCAATGATGACGCCAACCTGATCGATGCCGGTGCGGGCAACGATACCATTTCAGCCGGTGCCGGCGATGACAACGTCATTGCCGGAAGCGGCGATGACACCGTGGCAATTGACGCCGGGAACGATACCCTTGAGGGCGGCGATGGCACTGATACCCTTGATCTTTCCGGCACCGAGGGCGGTGTTACTGTTGACCTTGCGGCGGGCACGGCGAGCGGGGATCAGACCGGATCGGACAGCGTTAGCGGCTTTGAAAACATTACGGGTTCCAATGCTAACGATCAACTGGCTGGCGATGCCGGGGCCAACACCATTGATGGTGGTGCGGGCAACGACATGATTGCCGGTGGGGCTGGCGATGATGTGCTGGCGGGCGGTGCCGGTGACGACACGATTGACGCCGGAAGCGGTAATGACGTGGTGTCGGGCGGTGCGGGCAATGACACATTTGTCTTTGCCGATGGCACCGACCACGATGTTGTCAGTGACTTCACCCCGGGGCAGGATGTTATTTCCCTGCCCGACAGCAACATTACCACCTGGACAGATTTGCAGCCGCTTTTGGGCAGCAACGATGCCGGGGATGCGATTATTAACCTGCCGCAGGGCGGCACGGTGACTTTGCAGGGCGTTTCGCTGGAACAGCTTGGCCCCGACCAGTTCGACGGTGTGCAAAATGTGGGTACGCCGGGCGACGACACCCTGACCGGCACCGATGGCGACGACAGTTTTGAAACCATTGGCGGGAACGACACGGTTAGTGCGGGTGCAGGCAACGATACCGTGGCTGGCGGCAGCGGCGATGACACCCTTGATGGTGGCAGCGGCGACGATGTGCTTGATGGCGGCGACGATGCCGACCACCTGAGCGGCGGCACCGGGACCGATACCCTTTCGGGCGGTGCGGGCGATGATGTGTTGCAGTTTGGTGCTGACACACAGGGCCAGACGGGCGATCAGACCGACCACGCCGGAAGCCCGGGATTGCCGGGAACCGGCGCGATTGCCGATCTTGATGGTAAAGGCCTCAGTGACGACAGTTTTGATGGCGGCAGCGGCAGCGATACCCTGTTGGGTACCTCGGGCGATGACGCGATTATTCTTGATGGTGACCATGCCGGGGGGGGCGATGCCCCGGCCCTAAGTGATATTGAAGTGATTGATGCTGGTGATGGCAACGACGTTGTTGACCTGACCAGCGGGCAATATGCCTATGGCGACACCACGATTGATGGCGGTGCGGGCGACGATACCTTGTGGGGCAATGCGGGCAACGACACCCTTTGGGGGGGTGCCGGTAATGACGCGCTAAATGGTGGTGCAGGCAATGACGTGGTTGACGGCGGTGCCGGAAACGACACGCTGGTTGCCAGTGCTGGCGATGATACCCTTGCGGGCGGCGATGGCACCGATACGCTTGATATGGCGGCGGCCAACGGGGCGACGGTCAACCTGGCAACAGGCACCGCGTCTTCGGGGGCGACTGGCAATGATCAGCTTTCCGGGATTGAAAATGTTAGCGGGTCTGCCGGTAACGACGCCCTGACCGGCAATGACGGGGCCAACAGCCTTGCCGGGCTGGCGGGCGATGACGTGATGGATGGCGGTGCGGGCAACGACGTGATCGATGCCGGTGCAGGCGATGATACGGTTGTCGCCGGTGCTGGTGATGATCAGTTAATTGGCGGGGATGGTTCCGATACCCTTGATATGACCGGTGCCGGTCAGGCCAATGTTGATTTGGCTGCCGGAACCGCCACGGGCGATGCCAGCGGTACAGATACCCTTTCGGGCTTTGAGAACGTAATTGGCTCTGCCGGGGATGATATCATCGCCGGGGCGGATGGCGATAACGTTATTGATGCCGGTGCAGGCAATGACAGCGTTGTTGCCGGGGCCGGAAACGATACGGTTGATGGCGGTACGGGCAACGATATTATTGATGGTGGCACTGGCGACGATCTTTTGTCCGGTGGCGCTGGCAATGATAGCCTGCTGGGTGGTTTGGGCGATGATACCCTTGCCGGGGACGCCGGAAATGATGTTCTTGATGGCGGCGCAGGCAATGACCAGCTTTCGGGCGGTGACGGCGTTGACACTCTGCTGGGTGGGGCCGGTAATGACAGCCTTTCGGGTGGAAATGATGCCGACACGCTTTCGGGCGGTGCTGGTAACGATATTCTCGATGGTGGCGCAGGCAACGACCAGCTTTCGGGCGGCGACGGCGTTGATACCCTGTCGGGTGGTGCCGGGGATGACGTGCTTGACGGTGGCGCAGGCAACGACCTGATCAGCGGCGGCGACGGTGCCGATACCTTGTTGGGTGGGGCTGGCGACGACAGCCTTTCGGGTGGTGCCGGTAATGATGTGATTAACGCCGGTGCGGGCAACGACATTGTTGATGGCGGGGCCGGGGCCGATACGCTGGTCGTTACTGATGGCACAGATCACGATGTGGTAAACGGCTTTAGCGTTGGCGAAGACGTTATTTCCCTGCCTGATGTCAATGTTTCAAGCTGGACCTTGTTGCAGCCCTATCTGGGTGAGAACGACAATGGCGATGCGGTTATTACTTTGCCGCAAGGCGGTACGATTACCCTGACCGGTGTAGCCCTTGCCGATTTGAATGCCGATGCCTTTGACGGTGTGGAAAATGTTGCCACCGATGGTGACGATACTCTTGGCGGTGGTGATGGCGACGACACGATTGATGCCGGTGCCGGTAACGACACCCTGACCGGTGGCGATGGCAACGACACGCTGGGCGGTGGTGCCGGAGACGACAGCCTTGATGGCGGTGCGGGAGACGACAGCCTTGGCGGCGGTGATGGTGCCGATACGCTGGGCGGTGGTGATGGCGATGACACCATCGATGGCGGCAGCGGCGACGATGTGATTTCGGGCGGCGATGGCGAGGACACACTGGGCGGCGGCGAAGGCCGCGATACCGTACTGGGCGGTGCCGGTGATGATACATTGCATTTTGAAGCTGACCAGACTGGCACGACCACAGACAGTACCAACAATGTTGGCAGCCCCGGCGTTGCCGGTACTGGCGATGTGGCATCGCTGAATGGTGCCGGGCTTAGCGACGATGTGTTTGATGGCGGCGATGGCATTGATACCCTGCAAGGGACCAATGGCAAGGACGCCGTTATTCTTGATGATAATCATGCCAGTACCAGCACTGGTACGCCGGGTATTGTTGACGTTGAGGTTATCAATACCGGTGCAGGCGACGACGTTGTCGATTTAACATCAACCCGGTTTGGTTATGGCGATGTTACGGTTGATGGCGGCAGCGGCGACGATACCCTTTGGACCAATCAGGGCGACGACACCATTATCGCCGGGGATGGCAATGATGCCGCGCATGGCGGTGCCGGGAACGACGTTATTTCGGGTGGTGCGGGGAATGACCGCCTTGATGGCGGCACTGGCGACGACATCATTGATGGCGGCATCGGCAACGATAGCCTTGCCGGTGGCGATGGCAATGACAGCCTGAGCGGCGGCGAAGGCAACGACACCCTAGACGGTGGTGCGGGAAATGATCGTCTTTCGGGCGGTGCCGGAAATGACGTGATTGCCGATGGCGCGGGCAATGACACGGTTTCGGCCGGTGATGGCAACGATACGTTGCTGGCCGGTGCGGGCGATGACGTGCTGGCGGGCGATGGCGGGTTTGACACCCTTGATATGTCGCAGGCGCAATCGGGGGCGACGGTTAACCTGCAAGATGGCACGGCGGTTTCAGCGCAAACTGGTAGCGATACCCTAAGCGGAATTGAAAACGTAACCGGTGGTGCCGGGCGCGATTACATTACCGGTAACGATGTTGGCAACCGTCTGGATGGCGGGGCCGGACATGACGTGATAACCGGTGGTACCGGGGCCGACCATTTGATCGGTGGCAGCGGCAATGACGTGCTTGATGGTGCCGCAGGCAATGACAGCATTGATGCCGGAACTGGCGATGACTGGGTTTATGCCGGTGCAGGCGACGATATTCTAAACGGCGATGCCGGGATCGATACGCTGGATATGAGCCGGGCCATTGGCGCTGTCACGGTTGATCTGGCCGCAGGCACAGCAAACAGCGGTTCTACTGGCAATGATGCGGTTTCCGGGTTTGAAAATGTAGTTGGCGGGGCGGGCAACGATACCCTGCTTGGCAGCAATGGCGACAATTCGCTGGCTGGTGGCGCGGGTAATGACCTGCTGGATGGTGGCCTTGGCAACGATACATTAACCGGTGGTGCCGGTAACGATGTGTTCCGTTTTGCCGACGGCGTTAATAACGATGTGGTCACCGATTTCACCCACGGTCAGGATACCATTTCCCTGCCCGACAGTGGCTATATCAGCTGGACGCAATTGCGCGAACAGATGGTCGATGACGGGCATGGTAACACCATTATCAGCCTGCCTGCCGGTGGTACGGTGACGCTTCAGGGTGTGGCGCTTGGCACGCTGGGCGCGGATGATTTTGTCGGTGTTGCCGATGGTGGCACCGCCTATGACGACAACCTTGCCGGTGGCGAGGGCGACGATGTTATCGACGGGCTGGACGGCAACGACACCATTGCAGGCGGTGCCGGTGACGATACCCTGTCGGGCGATGGCGGCAATGATACGTTATCGGGTGGTACAGGCGACGACACCCTTGCCGGTGGCGATGGCAATGACAGCCTTGGCGGCGATGCCGGTAACGACAGCCTTGCCGGTGGTGCAGGCGACGACAGCCTTGCCGGTGGCACAGGGGATGACAGCCTGAGCGGTGGCGAAGGCAACGACACGCTGGGCGGCGGCGATGGCACCGATCAGGTTGATGGTGGTGCCGGTGATGACGTGCTGCAATTTAATGCCGATGATCAGGCCGCAACGGGCACAACCACGCAAAACGATGGCAGCCCGGGTGTCAGTGGCACTGGTGATGTCGCCGATATTGGCAACCATGCCATTTCGGCTGACAGCTTTATCGGTGGCGATGGCAACGATACCCTGCAATTATCTGACGGCAATGACGCACTGGTGCTGGATGGTGCCAAACTGGGGCTGGGCGGCGAAGGTGCCACCGAAACCCGCAGCTTTGGCCTGACCGACCAGTCTACCCCCGATCACGTACAATCGGCATGGTCGGGTGCGGGGCTTTATGCCTATGATTTTGGCGTGCCGGTGACCGATGAAAACGGCAAGCTGAACCTGACGGCGGGTACTGATACCATTTCTTATGACGGCAACGGCATTGGCAATAATGGCGGCAGCCCGGCGGGCAGCCAGATCAACCACAACGGTCAGACCGGCCAAAGCGAAAGCATCGTTGTTGATCTGGGCGCGGATTCTGTTCGTGCCACCATTCAGGTTTCCAACATGCTTAAAGGGGAATCCGGTGGTGAAACCGGTAGCTGGCAGGCATTTGATGCCGATGGCAACCTGGTTGCCACGGGGGATCTGAACGCCGATACCATCGATTATACCAGCGGCGATGTTGGCACGGCCGAAATTTCCGTGCTTGATGCCAGCGGCAACCCGGTTTCCTTCCGTTACCTGTCCTTTGCTGCCGAACCTTATGGCGATGGCAGCCAGGGCAGCGACAGCAGCGATTATTTCCTGCGCTCCATCAGCTTTGATGCCGTAACCGAAGCCCCGGCAGGTGCGCAGATTGACGGCATTGAAACCATTGCCGCAGGTAATGGCAATGACGTGGTCGATTTGACCAGCGACCATTTGACCTATGGCGATGTCGTGATCGATGGCGGCAATGGCAATGATACCCTGTGGGCCAATGCCGGGGACGACACCCTTCTGGGCGGCAACGGCAATGACGACCTTTATGGTGGTGCGGGCAACGATACGCTTGATGGCGGGTCGGGCACCGATATGCTCGATGGCGCATCGGGCAATGATTACCTGATTGGCGGCGTGGGGGCCGATACCCTGCGCGGTGGTTTGGGCGACGATACCATCTATGGCGGCGGCGATGTTGATACCGTGCTGTTTGACGATGCTATTTCGGGCGTAAATGTTGACCTGTCGGCCAATACCGCCACCGGCGGGGCGGGCAACGACATATTGCAATATGTTGAAAACGTTGTCGGCTCTGATTTCAACGATACGATTACCGGTAATGCCTCGGCCAATATCCTGACCGGCGGTGCAGGCGATGATACCCTTTCGGGCGGGGCTGGCAATGACAGCCTGATTGGTGGCGAAGGCCGCGATACAGCCGATTACAGCACATCGACCAGCCCTGTTGTGGTTAGCCTTGCCACGGGCACAGCCCAGATCGGCAGCAATGAAACCGACCGTCTGTCCTCGATCGAGGATGTCATTGGCTCGGCCAAGGACGATGTTATCGCCGGGAATGCGGGCGATAACCTGCTCGATGGCGGGGTGGGCAATGACCAGCTAAGCGGCGGCGACGGCGCCGATACCTTGCTCGGTGGGGCAGGCAACGACACCCTGAAAGGCGGCGACGGTGCCGACATTCTTTCGGGGGGCGATGGCTCCGATACCCTTGCCGGAGGTGCGGGTAACGATACGCTTTCGGGCGATGCCGGGAACGACGTGATCGACGGTGGCGATGGCAACGATACGTTGCTGGGCGGCGAGGGTGCCGATACCCTGATAGCCGGTGCCGGTGATGACATTGTTGATGGCGGGGCCGGGGCCGATACCCTGATATTTGCCGATGGCACGGACCATGACGTGGTGCGGGGCTTTGATATCAGCGAAGACCACATTTCCCTGACCGACCTTGATGTGGGTAGCTGGTCAGAACTTAAGGGCATGCTCGCCGACGATGCGAATGGCAATGCGGTGATTACCCTGCCGCAAGGGGGCACGATTACCCTTGAAGGCATTTCGCTATCACAGCTGGGCGCGGATCAGTTTGACGGCATTGAAAACATTGCCACTGACCTTGACGATACCCTGACCGGGACAGATGGCAATGACGTGATTGACGCCCTTGGCGGTGATGACAGCGTTATGGCCGGTGCGGGCGACGATACCCTTCTGGGCAATAGCGGCAACGATGTGCTTGATGGTGGTGCCGGGAACGACACCCTTGCAGGCGGCAGCGGCACCGACACGCTGATTGGTGGCGCAGGCGATGATGTGTTGCAGTTTGCGAGCGATCATACCGGATCGGCCCTTGATGATACCGACCATGCGGGCAGCCCGAATGTTGATGGTACCGGTGTTGGTGTATCGCTTAATGGCATGGCGCTGTCAGACGATGTTTTTGCCGGTGGTGATGGCATGGATACCCTGACCGGCACAGATGGCAACGATGCCATTATTCTCGATGCGGACCATGCCGGGGGCACAGCACAGGCCGGTATTTCGGGCATTGAAGTGATCAATGCCGGTGCTGGCGACGATGTGGTTGACCTGACCAGTTCGCAATATGGTTATGGCGATGTTGTGGTTGATGGCGGCAGCGGCAACGACGTTTTGTGGACCAATGCGGGCAACGACACCATTTTGGGCGGTGCTGGCAACGACATTACCCACGATGGTGCCGGTAATGACGTGGTAGATGCCGGTGCGGGCGACGATACCCTGATGGGCAGTGCTGGTGCCGACACCCTGATCGGTGGCGATGGCATTGATACCGTGGATTACAGCCAGTCGGCCCAGGGTGTGGAAGCCTATCTTGGCGGCACCGATGGCAATGCACGCACCCCGTTAGCGGCGAATGAAGGCCTTAGCGGCGATGCCGCAGGCGATGTTTTGTCGGGCATTGAACGGGTTATTGCCTCGGCCCATGACGATTACATTTATGGCAACAGCCAGAACAACGTGGTTGATCTGGGCGATGGCAACGATGTGTTTGATAATATCGAGGCCGACGCCAGCACCGATACCATCGATGGCGGGCTTGGCAACGACACCATCTGGGTGGGCGATGGCGGCGACACCGTTCATGGCGGGGCCGGGAACGATACCCTGTATGGCGAACTGGGCGACGACACCCTGTATGGCGATGCCGGCCGCGATGTTCTTAATGGTGGCGGCGGCAATGACAGCCTTGATGGCGGCGTTGGCGACGACACGATGCAAACCGGTTCCGGTGCCGACCATGTTGTTGTGACCAGTACCGATGGCCACAAGCTGGTAACCGATTTTAATACCAGCGAAGACAAGGTGTCGCTGGCGGGCGTTGGCATTACCCAATGGTCCGATCTGGCACCGCGCCTGTCCGAGGTCAATGGCAACCTTGTCATTGATCTGGGTGAAAATGGCTCGCTCACCCTTCAGGGTGTGCATCTGCGCGATATTGGTGCCGATACATTTGAAGATGTTGACGGCTTTGTTGGGGCCACCCCGTATGACGATGTTTTGTCGGGTACAACCGCAGGCGATTATATTGATGCGCTGGCCGGGGACGATGTTGTTGAAGGCGGTGCCGGTGACGACACCCTGATCGGCAATGACGGCAATGACCAGATTTCGGGTGGTTCTGGCGACGATACCATTCTGGGCGGTAATCAGGACGACGTGCTCGATGGCGGGTCAGGCGATGACTGGATCGACGGTCAAGACGGCGAAGATGTTATTTCCGGCGGCGATGGCAACGATTCGCTGTTTGGCGGTGCCGGCGATGACGTGATCGACGGTGAAGGCGGGCAGGATTACCTTGATGGTAAAGAAGGCAACGACCATTTGATGGGCGGGGCCGAAATTGACACCATTTTCGGTTCTGGCGGCAATGACTGGATCGAAGCTGGCGATGGCGACGATGTGGTGTCGGGCGGCGACAATGAAGATTTGGTCTTTGGCGGGGCCGGAAACGATACCCTGTCGGGCGATAGCGGCAATGACACCATTGAAGGCGGGGCTGGCAACGACATTATCACCGGCGGTGATGGCAATGACCTGCTGGCGGGTGACTGGAACAATGGTGGCGGGGATGACACCCTTTCAGGCGGGAATGGCGACGATACCCTGTGGGGCGGCGATGGCAACGACACCTTGAGCGGTGATGCCGGAAATGATTATTTGCTGGGTGCCGATGGCAATGACACGCTGGATGGCGGTGCAGGCAACGACACCTTTACCGGCGGCGCTGGCGACGACACCATCCTTGTTTCGGACAATGCCGGGAACAAGGTCGTTACCGATTTCGCCATTGGCCACGATAAAATCTCGCTTGCCGCAATGGGCATTACCGACTGGTCAGATCTTGCCAGCCACATGTCGCAGGTTGGCAACGATGTTGTGATTAACCTCAACGGCGAAGGCACCTTGACCCTGCAAGACGTTGCCCTTGGCAATTTGTCGGCCGATGCTTTTGTCGGTGTAAGCGCCAGCAGCGGGCCAACCGAATATCGCGATGTTCTGTATGGCACCAGCAACAACGATTCAATTGCCGCCCTTGCCGGTGACGATACCGTTGTTGGCCTTGGTGGGCAGGACACCCTGCGCGGGATGGACGGCAATGATTCGCTTTATGGCGATGATGGCGACGACCGCCTGTATGGCGACCTTGGTAATGACCACCTTGAAGGCGGCAGCGGCCAGGATCGCCTTGAAGGCGGCGATGGCAATGATGTGCTGTTGGGCAATGATGGCGATGACAGCCTGATGGGGGGCACTGGCAACGATACGCTGGATGGCGGACAGGGCCAGGACCGCTTGTTTGGCGACGATGGCGACGACACCATACTGGGCGGGTCGGGCGATGATTCGATCAAGGGTGGTACCGGCCACGACGTTCTGAACGGGCAGGATAATAACGACCGCATCTGGGGTGAAGACGGCAACGATACCCTGTTTGGCGAAAACGGCGATGACTCGCTTTATGGCGGTACCGGCAACGACGTGATTGACGGCGGTGCCAACAATGACCGCTTGTGGGGCAACGATGGCAACGACACCCTGTATGGTCAAAGCGGCGATGACAGCCTGAACGGTGATAACGGCGACGACATCCTTGATGGCGGCGATGGCAATGACCGCCTGTGGGGCGGCAATGGCACCGACACGCTGAGCGGTGGCGCCGGGAATGACAGCCTTGATGGCGGGTCGGGCCGCGATACCGCAAGTTATGCCAATGCAAGTGCCGCTGTGGCCGCCGACCTTTCGGTGCATACCGCATCGGGCGGGGCCGGGCAGGATTTCCTGACCTCGATCGAAGATCTGATCGGCTCGAACTTTGCTGACGCCTTGTTTGGCGATGACGGGGCCAATTTGCTATCGGGCCTGAACGGCGATGATTTGCTGTCGGGCGGGGCGGGCGATGACGACCTTCTGGGTGCTGGCGGCAACGACACCCTGTGGGGTGGCAACGGCAATGATGCCCTTGTTGGTGGCGATGGCAATGACACCCTGTGGGGTGGGGCCGGGCAGGACCAGCTTGACGGTGGAGCCGGTGATGACGTGTTGCAATATAACGACGATGCCAACTGGACCGCAGCCCACGCCGTACGCGATATGGGCGATCCGGGGGCAGATGGCAGCAATGTCGATGTCAATCTGAACGGCTATCACCAGTCGAACGACATTTTCAACGGCGGCGAAGGCCACGATACCCTTGTGATGTCGTCGGGCAATGATGCGCTGGTGTTACAGGACGATTATTCGGCCCCTGCCATATCACCGCGCCTTTCCGGTATTGAGGTGATTGATGCGGGCAATGGCAACGACATTGTTGATCTGACCAGCTCGACCCAAAGCTATGGCGATGTCACCATTGATGGCGGCAGCGGCAACGATATTTTGTGGTCCAATGCGGGCGACGATGTGCTGATTGGTGGCACCGGGGATGACACCCTGCATGGTGGCAGCGGCAACGATGTGTTGTCGGGCGGCGATGGTCAGGATGTGCTCGATGGCGGTGCAGGCAATGATGTGCTGCAATATAATGCCGACGATCATTGGGGCAACAAATGGTATGCGCTTAATGACGGCGCGCCAAGCGATGACAGCCATCATAATAATGGCTGGGGCTGGGGCTGGGGATGGGGCCATGACGATGGTGGCGATAGCGGCACCGGCGACACAGTCAATCTTGATGGCTATAACCAGTCCAATGATGTTTTCAATGGCGGCGAAGGTGTTGATACCCTGCAACTGACCAGCGGCAACGATGCCCTGTTCCTGGATGATACCGCCAGCGACCCGGGCACATCGCCGCGCATTTCCGGGGTTGAAGTGATCAATGCTGGCGATGGCGACGATATTGTTGATCTGACCAGCCAGAACCACAGTTACGGCGATGTCACGATTAATGGTGGCAATGGCAATGACGTGATCTGGTCAAATGCCGGGGATGATGTGCTGGCCGGCGGGGCAGGCAACGACACACTTTATGGCGGCCTTGGCGATGATACGTTGTCGGGCGGTGCGGGCTGGGATCAGTTCGTGGTGGGTGATGTGGCCGGGCATGATGTGATTACCGACTTCACCGAAGGCGAAGACATCATTGATCTGAGCGAATGGAATTATAATGATTTCAATCAGATTGAAGCCGACATGCATCTTGATGCCAGCGGCCAGAATCTGGTGATTGATCTGGGCCATGATGCGTCGATCACGCTCATGGGCGTTGACCACACCCTGGCAGACAAAGATTTCAATTTCCATGGCTAGAGTAATGACAACCTGAACCGACAAAACAAACCCGCAGATGCCTGGCATTTGCGGGTTTTGTGATTTGGCGCGGGTGCGCGTGATGTGGTGGCTGGGCAGGGAATGGAGCTGCATCGCCGCCGGAATGGCGGGCCGCTTATTGCCATCGCATGTTGGGAGCTTGTCTTGCAGGTCGCGCTGCGTGCGCGATCAGCCGTGTGCCGGATCAACCCGCGTCACTGCGATATTCGTTAGGGCCGTTTTATTCAGCGGCAATGGGGTCTTCTGTGCGTTGGTATGCGGGGTTATCGCGATCTTGTTGCAATTTTTCCTGCAATTCGGAAACTGCGCGAATGCGTTTGATATCGTCAAAACATTGTGCTGCCGGGGCATGGCCCTTGCGCATCAGGGCAACCCATTGTTTGATCCGCCCGGCCTGATGGTTTTCGGTGGTGCCATCCTGTGCCAGAAGGTCGATATAGGTTAGCAAAAGCCCCAACACATCGGACCAGCTTTGTTTGACCGGCTCTTGCCCGGCTTCAAACGCCTTGATGCGCGCAGCAAGGTCGGGGCAGGCAATGGCACCGCGCCCCAGCATGAAAGATGTGCAGCCGGAAATATCGCGGCAACGTCTATAATCCTCAACCGTCCAGATTTCGCCATTCGCCGTCATGGGTATGGAAATGGCCTCGCGGATGCGGGCCAGATATTCCCAATGTGCGGGCGGCTTATAGCCTTCCATTTTGGTCCGTGCATGAACGGTTAAATGCTGTGCCCCGCCCTCTTCAACCGCACGGGCATTTTCCAGAAACAATTCCTTATCAGCATAGCCCAGACGGATTTTGGCGCTAACCGGAATATGGTCTGGCACGGCGGCACGCACCGCCTTGACGATGTGATAAAGGTTTTCCGGGCATTTTAGCAACGATGCCCCGGCTTCGCGCTTGTTCACGGTTTTCGACGGGCAGCCAAAATTGATATCAATGCCCGGCGCCCCCAGTTCTACCGCAAAGGCGGCATTTTCACCCAGCAGTTCCGGGTCATGCCCCATAAGCTGAACCAGAACCGGCAGGCCGCTGGCGGTTTTGCAGCCCTGATGCAGTTCCGGGCAATAACGATAAAAGACATGGGCCGGGAACAGGGTTTGTGACACCCGGATAAATTCGGTAACGCAGTGGTCAAAGCCGCCAACAGCACTTAGCAATTGCCGAACGCGCCAGTCCACAAGCCCTTCCATTGGTGCCAGCACCAATTGCGTCATCGTTTTGGGTGTCCTTATAACGGATTGCTGATTTCGATCAGGTTTTCATCCGGATCGTAAATATAAACCGATCGAAGGGGGCTAGTGGCACCTGTTCGCTCAATCGGGCCTTCAATAATTTTCTGTCCGTGCTTGTGCAGATGTTCAATTCCGGCGTCAAGCGGAGTTTGGGTTAAAAACACGAATCGGCGGAACCGGACAGGGGGTGTCGAACGTTATCATCAGGAATGGCGTTTGAAGGGTGGAGATTGCGCTTTTGAGCGCCGAAATGAAAGGCCACGCGGCCCTTGCCAAAGTCTTTGCGCGCCATGCATAAAGCGGTCTGATAGAATTCAACGCTGCTTTCAATGCTTTTAACGGTCAAAACCAGGTGATCAAGGCTGGTTATTTTCATTGCAAAACCTTATTTATCTGGTAGCCCCGAAAGGATAGAAAGGCACCTGCGCCCCGCTGTCATTAAGGTGCGCAGACAATTGGTTTGATTATTAAATACATCATAAACGACGATTTGGAGGATCCCAACGATGCTGTATATTGTGCAAAAGGCATTGGACGAGCTTGAAGCCATGCCGCGTGACAAGCGTGAAAGCTATTCCCATGTGGATCGCGAGATTTCCGAAGCGGTCGCAAAGCTGCAAATCCTTAAAGACAAACTGGCAGCTGACGAAAAGAAATAAGTCGGGATTATTTGGCGTTTAAAGGGCTGCGGTGTCGCGGCCCTTTTGTTTTTTGGCTTGCTTTTGCGCCATCATCGCCAAAAGTTCCTCGACCGCCTGTGTCGGGTTGATGGTGCCCGAAAGCACGTTTTGTTCCAGACCGGGCAGGGCAGCCCGTACATCATCTCGCCGGGTAAAGGTTTCCAGCAATCGGTCGCGCAGCATGGTCCACATCCAGTCATGTTGCTGGCGTGCGCGTTTGGCGGCAAATTCACCTTCGCTTTCCATAATCTGGCGGTGCTGTTTGATCAAATCCCACGCCTCATCCAGCCCGTCGCGGGTTAGCGATGACACCATCATCGATTGCGGACGCCAATGGCGGCTGGTGGGTTGTAAAATGCGCAATGCCGACGAATAGGCGCGTTTGGCTTCGCGGGCTTTGGCCGGGTCGGCGTCGCATTTGTTAACCGCAATCAGATCGGCAATTTCCAAAACACCCTTTTTAATGCCCTGCAATTCATCACCCGCCCCGGGCAGCATCAGGACTAGAAAAAAATCGGTCATTTGCGCGACCATGGTTTCGCTTTGCCCGGCACCCACGGTTTCCACCAGCACCACATCAAACCCGGCGGCTTCGCACAGCAAAATGGTTTCCCGCGTCATGCGGTTAACGCCGCCCAAATACCCGCTGCTTGGTGATGGCCTAATATAGGCATTGGGGTCAATCGACAGGTCGTTCATCCGGGTTTTATCGCCCAGAATAGACCCGCCAGAGCGCGTACTGGTCGGGTCGACCGCCAAAACCGCTACTTTGTGCCCCGATTTGGTCAGTTTGGTGCCGAAAACCTCGATAAAAGTCGATTTTCCAACGCCGGGCACCCCGGTAATGCCAATGCGGTGCGACCCGCCGGTATGGGGCATTAACTGTTCCAGCACCTGTTGCGCCTGAATAAAATGGTCGGGTTTGCGGCTTTCAACCAGTGTGATGGCACGCGATAAAATGGTGCGGTTGCCTGCCAGAACACCGTCAACAATTTCGGCTGTTTCCAGCACTCGACGTTGCACCCGCGGGCGGGGATTGGTGGTGGCGTTTTTGCCCGGTATGGTGCGCAGGGTTTCCTTCACCAGATATCCTTTGTCGTGCCGTCAGGTTTCAGACGATGCAATCATACCGTCAGTATTGCCATGCGGGCAAGATCGGTACAGGCGGATTTTGTTTACCTTAACCATCACCGGTTTTTACGCCGCGTTTGATGTTTCGCCTTCCAGCAGTTTTTCCAGCAATTCGCTGGCGGCTTCGGCAATGACGGTGCCCGGTGGGAAAATGGCTTCGGCCCCGGCGGCAAACAGTTTGTCAAAATCCTGCGGCGGAATAACCCCGCCTGCCACAATCATAATGTCGTCGCGACCCAGTTTATCCAGTTCCGTGCGCAGTTGCGGCACCAGCGTTAAATGCCCGGCGGCAAGTGAACTGGCCCCCACAATATGCACATCGTTTTCGGCGGCCTGGCGGGCGGCTTCTTCGGGGGTTTGAAACAGTGGGCCAATATCCACATCAAAACCCAAATCGGCAAAGGCGGTGGCAATCACCTTTTGGCCGCGATCGTGCCCGTCCTGGCCCATTTTGGCAATCAGGATGCGCGGGCGGCGGCCCTCGGCCTCGGCAAAGGCATCGACCAGGCGGCCCACTTTTTCAAGCGCAGCGTTATCGGCCCCGACTTCGGTTTTATACACCCCGGCGATGGAACGGATAACGGCCTGATGGCGGCCATAAACCTTTTCCAGCGCATCGGAAATTTCGCCAACTGTGCATTTGGCCCGCGCCGCCTGCACAGCAAGCTCAAGCAAATTCCCCGATTTGGCACTGGCGGCATTGGTAAGCGTATTAAGGGCGGCTTCAACCGTTTGGTCATCGCGTTCGGCGCGCAAACGGTCCAGCTTGGCGATTTGCTGGCGGCGAACCTCGGCATTATCCACCTGCAACACATCCACCGGGCGGTCATCGGTGACGCGGTATTTGTTCACCCCCACCAATGTCTGGCGGCCACTGTCAATCCGGGCCTGGGTGCGGGCGGCTGCTTCTTCGATCCGCATTTTGGGAATGCCGGCTTCAATCGCCTTGGCCATGCCGCCCTGTTCTTCGACCTCGGCAATATGGGCCCAGGCTTTTTCGGCCAGATCGCGGGTCAGGCGTTCGACATAATAACTGCCGCCCCATGGGTCGATCACGTTGGTGGTGCCGCTTTCCTGCTGCAAAAACAGTTGGGTATTCCGCGCAATGCGGGCAGAAAAATCGGTCGGCAGGGCCAGGGCTTCGTCCAGTGCATTGGTATGGAGCGACTGGGTATGGCCCTGTGTTGATGCCATGGCCTCCACACAGGTGCGGATCACGTTGTTAAACACATCCTGCGCGGTCAGCGACCAGCCCGATGTCTGGCTATGCGTGCGCAGCGACAGCGATTTGTTGCTTTGCGGGTCAAACTGTTTGATCAGCTTGGCCCAGATCATGCGCGCGGCGCGCATTTTGGCAATTTCCATAAAGAAATTCATGCCCGTGGCCCAGAAAAACGACAGGCGCGGGGCGAATTTATCAATATCCAGCCCGGCTTCCATCCCTGCACGGGCATATTCCACCCCGTCGGCCAGGGTATAGGCCAGTTCAAGGTCGGCGGTCGCCCCGGCTTCCTGCATGTGATAGCCGGAAATGGAAATTGAATTGAATTTCGGCATATTTTGCGAGGTAAAGGCAAAAATATCGGAAATGATCCGCATCGACGGTTTGGGCGGGTAAATATAGGTGTTGCGCACCATAAATTCTTTAAGGATGTCGTTCTGGATGGTGCCGGAAAGCTGGGCGTGTTTAACCCCTTGTTCCTCGGCGGCGGCGATATAAAGCGCCATCACCGGCAGAACTGCCCCGTTCATGGTCATGGAAACCGACATTTGATCCAGCGGAATGCCATCAAACAGGGTGCGCATGTCATAGATGCTGTCAATCGCCACACCGGCCATGCCGACATCGCCTGCCACCCGGGGATGGTCGCTGTCATAGCCGCGATGGGTGGCAAGGTCGAAGGCAATCGACAGGCCCTTTTGCCCGGCGGCAAGGTTGCGGCGGTAAAAGGCGTTTGATTCCTCGGCAGTGGAAAAACCGGCATATTGGCGCACGGTCCAGGGCCGTTGCACATACATGGTGGGGTAGGGGCCGCGCAAAAATGGCGGCATACCGGGCATGGTGTGCAAATGGTCCAGCCCGGCAATATCACTCACCCCGTAAACCGGTTTGACATCAATGCCTTCGGGGGTGGTCCAGGGCACGCTTGATGACGGGGCCTTGTCGGCAGCGGGTGTTGCATCAAACAATGGCAGATCGGAAAAATCAGGGATCCGGGTCATGGTTATTTCACTCCCAGATGGTCAAGGACGGCGGTGGTTATGGCAACCACATCCGATCCGACAAAAATAAAATCATTGATACCGGCAGCTTCAAACGCCGCCCGGTTATCGCCCGGGTGCCCGGCAAGGAATATCTTGCTTGCCCCCGCCGCGTTTAGCGATTTTGCCATTTCAGCGGCATGTTCGGCATATTGCGTATCTGATCCGCAAATAATGGCAATTTTTGCCCCGCTTTGGCGAAAGGCATTGGCCGCGTCGTGGCCGCTGCTAAAACCGTTATTGCCAATGGCATCAATACCACCTGCACCAAAAAAATTACGGGCAAACATGGCGCGTGCCGTATGGTCGGCAACCTTGCCTATGTTGCACAGGAAAATTTTCGGTGGCTGACCTGTTTCGTGCTGATGTGCCGATGCCCGGCGACGGTTGGCTTCAAACGCCTCGGACAAACGGTGCATCGGCAATGGGGCCATGCGCGTTGCCGATGCACCGTCGCCATAAAGGGCATTAAATAATTGTTTGATGCTTGCACCCTTTGCCGCTGCGGTAATCAGATCGTCAAAATCGGTGCCGATGGTGGTGTCTGGTGTGCCAGGGCGGTTTTGTACGGCGGCGCGCAAGGCCGCAATATCGGGCTGGTTGCAGGTGACGGCGGCCTCTACAAGATTGGGAAACTCGGAAACCCCGGTCAGCGGATCGCGCCGGGTGGCAAGGCGGCTGGCGCGGTTAGTCCATGACGTGGCAATTTCGTCGGCCAATGTGCCGTTTTCAATGGCCGCAATAATGCCACCGTCGCCCTCAATCGCCTGAAATTTTTGCCACGCATGTTGTGCCAGATCGCGGGTCAGGTTTTCAATAAACCATGCCCCGCCCGCCGGGTCGATGACGCGGTGAACGTTGCTTTCTTCTTGCAAAATCAGTTGCGTGTTGCGGGCAATGCGGCGTGAAAAACCATCGGGCAGGCCAATGGCGTGGTCATAGGGCAGGCAAACAACACTGTCCGCCCCACCCAGCCCGGCGGCAAAACTGGTAACGGTGGTGCGCAGCATATTTACCCATGGGTCCACCTTGCTAATGATTTGCGCGGCCGATATGGCATTGATGGTAATGACACAACCTTCAATGCCTGATGCCTGCAAAATGCGCCGCCACATCAGGCGCAGGGCACGTAATTTGGCAATACCGGCAAAAAAATCGGTGCCAATGGCGGTGGTAAAGGTGATGCTGGTGGCGGCCTTTGCGCCATCCATCCCGGCATCGACCATGGCGCGGAAATAGGCAAGGCCGGTTGCCAGCGAAATGGCAAGTTCCATGCTGTCGGTCGCCCCGGCATTATACCATGGCGTGCTGTTAACCGTGATCGCCGTGCCATGGGGGAATTTTGTGCTGATGGTTCTGGCAAAGCCGCCTGCCTGTTTTAGGGCCGTTGCCAGGTCGGTCGGGCAAAAACCCTCGGCCACATAAGTGCCCAGCGGATCAAGATTAAAGGCCGGTGTTGCATCGGAAACGTCGTCTTCGCGGGCCATGCGGGCGGCGAGTAAGGCCGCACAGGGAATGGTCGCGGCCCCGGCATCCAGTGCGATCGGTGCCAGATTGGTATAAACGCCGTTTAGCGTATGGTTGAGGTCATCGAGATTATAAATCATGACGCCGCCCAGCCCGGCATCATTACCATGCGGGCCATCTGGCCCGTGGCCAAATCGTGCGGCATGGTCAAGGCGCAACAAAACCGAGGTAACACCGCTTTCCAGGTCTTCGAGAATGGCATCATTGACGGTTTTGGGGGCGGGGTGGGCATGAAGCTGGCGAATGTCCCAGCCGGTGGCGGCAACAGTCGTATTAGTGTTTCCATCCGGGCCAGCATCGGCAGCAAGCTGGCTGTAGGTGGCGATCAGGGACGGGTGAATTTGGGCAATGTCCCCATCAAGATCGTCGGCTGTATAAATGGGCTGAACATCAAAACCGTCGCGCAGATGTGTGACCAGTTTTTTGTCAAACGGCGCGCCGTTTAAGGCGGCTTCGGCCAGTTTGCGCCATGCTGCATAATCGGCAGGCGGAAATTCAGATGCCAGTTTCAAGCTCTGATCGGTCATGGTTGCTCCCGGTCGCGGTCGATACGAAGCACCGCGCACAGGCGTGGCACCATTGGTCCCCGTCGCCCGGTACACCCCGCCCGGCCACAATCAGAGAGCGAAACAATCCCGGTAATCTGACTTGTCCCCAATGTCGCAGGTCATATTGGCAACCTTGACGTTACGGAACCAACAGTTGCGGGGGCAGTTTCGGATTTGGCAGGTGCCGCACCGAATTCCCGGAAAATGTTCCATGCCCCCTTGCGGGGACGGCCCTGTTTATAGCACCCCCGCTCAATTCAGTAAATAGGCATGGAAATACCTATTTATCCGTATGTCAAAAGCCGACGACGATGATGATTGGCGAAAAACAGTGCAAATTCAATTGGTAATGGCAATGGCGCATGTGTTTAACGGCGGTGCAACGGCAGTTTTTCTGTGCTGCACTGTCAGACTTTGGTGGTATGGCGAATAACAGGGCAATCCGGAACGGCGGGTGCTGTGCCAATTTATGACGCTGCGGCGGGCAATGTCGCCTTAAACCGGGACGGCACCCGGACCGTCGGAACGTGTTTTTAATTGCGGTGGGCTGTTACATGCCTACGCGCAGAATCAGGTCAGGCAAAATATCGGCAAAGCGGGTGTTGCCTTTGATACGGGTGTTTTCAGCGTTTTCAAATTCGATCCAGCCTTGGTTAAAACCGTCAAGCATTTGTGCGCGCGGTGTCGGGTTGGTCATGCCCTGCGCGCGAAAAATCTGTTCCCATTGATCACGCGGGACGATTTTGGCACGTACCGGCTTGCCCAAGCTACGCGCGAAGTCCGCTGCAATCTGGTTGGGGGTGATGCGGGCCGGACCCTCCAGCTCGACAATTTTGGCCGGTGTTTCGGGCTGGGTCAAAAGGGCGGCGGCAAGGGCTGCAATGTCGCGGGTGGCAACCATCGGCACGGGTTTGTCCAGCGGTTGCAAAAACGACGGGATCACGCCGGTATCGCGGGCCGGGGCAATATCCCACAGCGCGTTTTCCATAAACCATGCGGCGCGCAAAAATGTGACATCAAGGTCCAGTTTGCTTAGTGCCTGTTCCATCAAGCCCAGTTGGGCCAGCAAATTGGGCTGGCTGGCCTGCGCGCCGATGGTCGACAGGCAAATGATCCGTTCAGGTTTGCTGTCCGCCAATGCCTGGCACAGACTGGCGATGATCGCCTTGCTTTCGCGAAAATCGGGCGAGGGATCAAAATTGGGCGGTAACAATATAAATACCCCCTTGGCACCGCCAAGGGCGCGGGTCAGGGCGGGGGTGTCATTCATGTCGGCCAGGGCCATTTCACAGCCCAAATCGGCCCAGGTCTGGCCTTTGACCGCATCGCGAACAACGGCGCGCACCTTGTGGCCTTGCGATAAAAGCTGGCGGGCAAGGTTGCTGCCGACCTGCCCTGTAATTCCGGTAATGGCGTACATTTTTGTCTCCTGCACATAAAATCGGGTGGGGTGCGGGAATATGTCGCCCTTCGGTACATTTCGCGATAGCATGAGTATCATTTTATAAATGACGAAATGGCATTAAATGGCTTTTGATGAACGCATGTTAAACGGCATTGGCGTGTTATCGGCGATTGTCGATACCGGGTCATTTGTGCGCGCGGGCGACATGTTGAATATGTCGCAATCGGGCATTAGCCGGGCCGTGGCGCGGCTTGAAAGCCGGTTGGGCATTCGCCTTTTGGATCGAACCACCCGTTCGGTAACGCTAACCGATGAAGGCCGTTTGTTTTATGAACAGGTGATGCCGCTTCTGGCCGGGCTGGAGGACGCGGCGGCATCGGTATCGGGGGCAGCGCACAAGGTGCGGGGCCGGTTGCGGGTGAATATTGACCCGTATTTTTCCCGGTTGATTTTGGGCCCGCGTCTGGGCGAGTTTCTCGATGCCCATCCGGATTTGCATCTGGAGCTGATCACGCGCGACAGTTTGGGTGATCTGGTTGGCGACGGGATTGATCTGGCGGTGCGTTTCGGTGAACTTCAGCCATCGGCCCTGATTGCGCGCAAACTGTTTGATACGCGAATTTTAACCGTGGCCGCCCCGTCCTATCTGGCGCGATACGGCACGCCCGTTCACCCGTCGCAACTGGCAACAGACGGCCATGTGTGTATCGAATTTCGCGATTCGGCAACCGGCCGTGCCTTTGACTGGGAATTTCACCGCGATGGCGAAATCCTGACGGTGCCTACCGGCGGGCGGTTGCTGCTCAATGATGCCGGAACGCTTTATAGCACCTGCATTGCGGGCTATGGCATTGCCCAGGTGATGGAAATTGGCAGCCGCCATTTCATGGCCGACAATGCGTTAACCGAATTGTTCCCCGAGTGGGACGAAGAAACATTTCCCGCCTATGCCTATCATCCGTCGCGCCATCATCCACCGGCAAAAACCCGCGCATTTCTGGCGTTTGTCGCATCATTGCGGGAGGAAGCCGTTTAAATGCGGCAAAATTTCGACATTTAACCAATTCGACATTTTCAGCCTCTATGTTCGGGCTGTCCTGAAATTCGGAGAGAAGCCATTCATGAACGCGCTAAGCGCCGCGCCACTTTATCCCAGCCTGTCTGGTTTGGTGGCCTTTGCCGACGACAGCCCCAGTGCCAAAGCCGCCCTTGAAACGGTTCTGCGGCGTGCGGGTTATGCTGTTGCAGGGTTTGATTGCGCCGATGATTTGATCGATTCACTAGATGGCATGGCACCGCGCGCCATTATTCTGGATCTGGAAATGCCCGGCATGAGCGGCTTTGAAGCTTTTTGTGAAATTCGTCGCCGGTTTCCCAGTTCAAACGATGTCCCGGTTCTGTTTTTCTCCGCCCATTACGACGCCGATACACGCGCCCAGGCCGAAGCCCTTGGGGCGGCTGATTTTATCAGCAAGGATTCCAGCCCGATGGTTGTTATCGCGCAATTAAACCGTGTTCTGGAAAACGTTCTTAGCCATTAATTCATCGATATTTGCCACTCATCCGCATTAAACCGCGATTGCCGCGCCGTGCGGCGACGGGGGCTGGCGGCAAAATAAAACCCGCCGGTCGCATCGCAACCGGCGGGCAAGCTCCCTTGTCCCGGCACCCGGTGTTAACCAGCGCCATCGAAGGCGTATCCTTCGTTACCGAAGTGATACACGCGGTCTGATTCCAGAACGCCTGTTGAAGGTATAACGGGCAGGCTGGCAAGACGCGCATAGAGATTTTCAAAATCCTGTAACGTCGCCTCGAACAGCTGTTGATAGCTTTCAAGGACGAAGTAGGTTTTTTGAAAATCGTCGATCTTGTAGTCTGTTCGCATCACGCGTTCCAGTGCAAATCCTATCCGATTTGGCCGTGGGTCGCTAAGGCAATATAAAGTCTCGCTTTTTGACGATAACATTCCTGCGCCATAGGCCCGTAAACCGTCTGTAGTTTTGATCAGACCAAATTCCACCATGTACCAGTACAGCCGCGCGAGCTGCTTTAACGATCCGTGTTTGATGGCTTCCTCGCCCTTGGCACCATAGGCCGCCAGATAATCGGCAAAGACCGGGTCAAACAGCATCGGCACATGGCCGAAAAAATCGTGGAAAATATCGGGTTCAACCAGATAATCAATTTCCTCGGGTTTGCGCAGCCATACCGTGACGGGAAAACGCCGATTGGCCAGATGGTTAAAAAACGCATCATCGGGTACAAGGCCGGGCACGGCCACCAGCCGCCAGCCAGTGGCGGCAAAAAGCTGTTCGCTGATTTTATCAAATTGCGGAATGCCGCCTGCGGCATCCATGCGCGCCAGATTGGCAATAAAATCCTCTGCCGCCAAGCCGGGCAGGATCGCACTTTGGCGCTGATACAGCTCGCGCCACAGGGCATGTTCGGCGGGGCTGTATTTTTCCCAATCCTGATCGACGGTGTAATCATCACGGGTGTGGCCGTAATCGCCGCGCAAATTGGGCGCCGGGGCTTGTGGCGTATCCTGGCGATCAGGTTGGGCAACCCGACGCGATTGCGGGTCGGTGAATGCTGTTGTTGGTGATGGGTTTGGGGCCTGAAACGTATTCATGACGTCCTCACTGACGGATATGTGCCCGGCATTCTTTTGGCCGGTTTTGGTATCTGTGAAGCCTCTATTTTACATCAAAAATACCGTCATTTCCGGGCGATGTAGGTGCGTTAAGGCGTCATATATGGCATTATATGACCGTTAATATCGATCAGGAGGTAAAAAATGACCGGGATTGACGTGTCGCCAGCAGATGTAAAAATTCTGAATGCCCTGCAAAAGGATGCCAGTATCAGCAATGTTGCGCTGGCGGAAATTGTTGGCATGTCGCCATCGCCGTGCCTACGCCGGGTCAAGCAGCTTGAAGCATCGGGCATGATCCGCAAAACCGTGGCTTTGCTGGATCGTAAAAAGGCCGGGTTGGGGGTGTTGGCAACCGTGCAGGTGCGTTTGCAACGCCACACCGAAGCCGGGGCCGAGGATTTTGGTCGGGCGATGAATGACCTGCCTGAAATATTGTCTTGCTGGGCAATGACCGGGCGGCAGGATTTTTTATTAATGGCGCTGGCCCATGACATTGAAAGTTTTGGCGATTTCATCACCCATAAACTGCTGTCGATGCCCAATGTGCGCGATGTGCAGTCCAGTCTGGTGCTGAAAGAATATAAAAACGAAACCGCTATTCCTGTGGTGCCGGGCCTGCCCGCACGCCTATAGACGAGGCCCAAGGCGCTGGTCGTTAATCGTTGGGGTCAACGCGCGGCGGGTACTGGCAAGGAAGGGCATTTAACCTGCTTCCCTGCCAGAGTGCATATTACTGTGTGGCTTGTTGTTGTTGCGCAATGTTGAAAAAGGGATCGCAACAGGTGCCATCAGGCGTGCAGCCATATGCCGGGGTCGGGTCTGGGGTAAAATCGGCCTGTTTCCATTGTTTGTAATGGGCGGGCGTAAAATAGATCAGGTTATTGACGTAATCATAAACGATGCGCCCGTCAGCGGCAGCAAAGGCGTATTGATCGTCCCACTGATCTTCCATCTGGGTAAATTCGACATAACCGGTTAGCGGAATGTCGTCTTGCCCCACCTTGGAAAACCGTGCGGCGTAATAGTTCCAGCGCTGGCTGTTGGTCATGCCGCCGGTTGTATTTAGCGTATCCATAACTTCGGCGCGATTTTGGGTTTTTAGCACCTCGGTCATATGAATTTCGTTGTCAAACCCTGAAATATCAAGGACAGGCAAATGATCCAGCGCATTGCCGTGCGGGGACCGTGCCGCATTTTGCCAATAGGCAGGGTTAAGGGCAAAGGGGCCGTCAATATCGGCAGGGGGATAAAAATGTCCGGCGGCGATCTCGCCCAGATCATAAGCCAGCAGGGATTTGGCCATTTGTTGCAGGCCATTGGTCAGCACTGCGCGGTTAACATCAACAGTGGGAATAACCAGCCCCGACAGGGTGTTGGTTGACGCCGCCTGAATGTTGGCGGGTAAAGCACCCCACTGATTACATTGATCAACCGGCCATTCTTTTCCCTGCCCGACAGGGGACCGGCCCGACCATAGCTGGGATATCGCATCCTGGGGACTAAGCCATTTATCCTCGGCGATGGCGGGCGACGCGACGCTTTGCAGCATGATAATGCCGCAAAGGACGAACAGGGGTCGTTTCATAACTTGATACTCCCGATATTGGTGAAAGGGCTGATCGCAATACACCCTGTTATCGGGATGCCGGAAGGATGGGGGAACGGGACCGATTCCCCTGTAAGGTGTTGGAAGGGCAAATCGCCGCCGCATTAATGCTGCGGGGCATCCGTGAACGGTTCTTGCCTTTTACCGGTTATTTCAGGCATAGGAGAGGGCAGTATTCTGTGCCAGATATAACCCGTCCCCCCATCAGCGGAGCCCGTCATGACCGATATCGCCAACCCGATCCTTGTTGAAGCCACCCGTGGCACCATGGTCGAAAGTTTTCATCGCGGGCGCTATGTGGTGATGAAGGCCGATGGCACGGTGATCGAACAAGGTGGCGATATTGATGCGCTGATGTATCCGCGCTCCGCCATCAAGCCCTTGCTGGCAATTCCAATGGTTGAAAGCGGTGCGGCAGACGCGTTTGAACTGGAAGACCAGCATATTGCGCTGGCCTGTTCGTCGCATAATGGCGAGGAACGCCATGCGCATACCGTGGCGGCGTGGCTGGAAAAACTGGGTTTATCGGTTGATACGCTGGAATGCGCGCCGCATTATTCGTTGCGCCTGGCATCGGCGATTGAACAGGCGGTGGACCATGTGCAATTGACCAAGGCGCATAACAACTGTTCGGGCAAACATTCGGGCTTTTTGACAACGGCAGTGCATCTGGGGGAAGACCCGACAGGCTATATCAACGAAGCCCACCCGGTGCAGCAACGTTTGATCCGTATTTTGGAAGAAATGGGCGATTGTGATTTGTCATCCGCGCCGCGCGGTATCGATGGTTGCGGTATCCCCGTTATTGGCATGCGCTTGCGCGATTTGGGCCTGGCCATGGCCCGCATGGCAGATACCAGCGGGCTGGCCCCGGCGCGCGCGCAAGCAATTGCCCGCATTCGCAAGGGCTGTGCCGCCGATCCGTTTATGGTGGCGGGCACCGGGCGTTTTTGCACCAAGGTGATGGAAGTGTGTGGCACCGATGCCCTGGTCAAGGTTGGGGCCGAAGGCGTTTATTGCGCAGCATTTCCGCAACAAGGGTTGGGCGTGGCCCTGAAAATTGACGATGGCGCACAGCGCGGTGCCGAGGTGGCAATGGGGGCCTTGTTGCGCCGCCATGGCGTGATTGACGATGCCCGTGCCGAAATTTTAAAAGACAGCCTGACCCCGGTTTTAACCAACTGGGCAGGCAAATATGCCGGTGACATGCGCCCGGCCTTTTAAGGCCGGGTAAAAGTGTGCTGCTAAAAAGACAAGGGGCACCAACATGTCATTGTTGTTTTATGGTATCGCGGCCATCGCCGAAATTGCCGGGTGTTTTGCCTTCTGGATGGGGCTGCGCGCGGGCAAACCGCTGTGGTGGATTGCCCCGGGAATTATTGCGCTGGTGATTTTTGCCAGCGTGCTGACCCGGGTTGATGCCGCCTTTGCCGGGCGGGCGTTTGCCGCCTATGGCGGGGTTTATATTGCCGCGTCCCTGGTGTGGTTATGGGTGATAGAGGGCATACGCCCGGACCGTTGGGATATGGTCGGGGCGGCAATGTGCGTGGCCGGGGCGATGGTTATTTTGTTCGCCCCGCGCTAAAGTATCCGTTTTAATCAAGACTGTTTTATAGTCCATTTTGTTTGTTTTTGGCGTGTCATTTGGCAAGGCACAGCGCGCTGCGCGATGCGGCGCATCGGGCGAGCGGTGTAACGCCGCCAAACACCGCCAAAAACAAACCCTGCGGGCCGGTGCAGCCTACCGCCTGGCCGCGTCGAAATCCTTGTCCGTAAACCCATTACGCTCTGCGGACTTCTCCTTGCCAGGCGGTAGACTGCATCGGCAAAATGGATCTTATTAAAACGGATACTTTAGCGGCCTATTTTTTGGTTTTGGTGCCGCTTCTGTCTTCGCCGGGCAGCAACACATGAAACGTGGTGCCTTTGCCGGTTTGCGTTTCAAACCAGATGCGCCCGCCATGTTTGATTTGCACAATATCATGGGTAATCGCCAATCCCTGACCGGTCCCTTTGCCAACTTCCTTGGTGGTGAAAAACGGATTAAAGATCTTTGATCGGCTTTCCTTGGCGATGCCGGAACCATTGTCGGTGATGCTCACCAGAATTTGGTCATCAAGGGCCGTGGTTTTGATGTGAATATGGCCTTCCTCGGGGCTGCGGCCCGCTGTTTCAATAGCTTGGGCGGCATTGACAATCAGGTTGAGAAACACCTGGTTTATTTCGTTTATGAAACACGGAATATGCGGCAATTCCGGGTCGAATTCCTCGGTCAGGCGGGCACTGTGTTTCCATTCGTTGCGCGAAATCACAATGACGTTGGACAAGATGCGGTTGATGTCGGTGGCGGTTTTTTCGCTGCTGCCGGGGTGGGAAAATTCCTTCATCGACAACACAATGCGGGCCACCTGGTTAATCCCGTCCAGCGATTGCTGGGTGGCGTGGGGAATTTCATCAAGCAGAAATTCCAGATCAGCATCGCGCATTTGTTTGGAAAATTCGTGAAAGGTGCCATCGGGCAGGCTATCGCGATGTTTCCACAAGGTTTGCAGGGCGGACCCCAACAAGCGCGATAGTGATCCATAACTGTCATTAAGGAATTTCAGATTATCGCGAATATACTGGCTGGGTGTGTTGATTTCATGGGCAATGCCGCCAGCCAAGTGGCCAATGGCCTCAAGTTTCTGGGCTTCGCGCAATTCCCCTTCCAGTTTTTTGTGCGATTCCTCGGCTTTTTTGCGTCGGGTAATATCGCGGAAAATATACAAAAAGCTGGTTTCGCCCATGAAATGCGCCGGGCTGACGATCACCTCCATCGGGAAGCTGTCGCCATCGCGGCGCTGGCCCATGGTTTCGGTGTAATCATAGCGCAAAACACCGCTGCTGATATTGATACAGCGGTTTAACAGGCGATGGCGGACGGTGTTTTTGCGGTCGATAAACATTTCGTCGGCACCGGTTTGCGACAGATGTTGGCGCGATGCCCGCAACAGGTCGCACGCCGATTTGTTGCAATCCTGAATGCGCCCGACGCCATCAACAATCAGAATGCCTTCTACAACGCTGTCCAGAATGGTTTGTAACCGCTGTTCCGATTCCCGGTGGCGTTTTTTCTGGGCTTCGATCAGCATTTCAACACGCGCCGCCTGATCGGTTGGCAAGCCAAGCTCGCGCACCGCCGCAATCAGATCAAAATCCGCTTTGTCGGCGGGCGTCAGAATGTCTTTTTGGTCGGGTGGCGTTACAAAGGCACTGTTGGTCTGCACCGTCGAAGCACTCATGTTTCAGACCTTTGGTTTACGTGGTGGCCGCAGGCGTTGCGGGCCGTGTGGTTTTTTTAACATCATCTGCCGGTGCGTCGCTTGCGTTTTCCGGGGTGGGTTTGGCCACATCGGTGCCGCGTTTGGTCGATTTGCCACCCCGGCGAATTTCAATGGGTTCGCGAAATTTGTGCAGCCGCTCGAAGGTGCGCAGGCGTTGCAACTGAACCTCGGAAATGAAATTGCCGTGGGTGAGCAAAACACGGTTTTCGGTGGTTTCGATGTCGGTTAAAAGAAAGTCATTAACCCGTATTTCTTTGATGTTGACGGTTATTTCCTGCCCGTCGGGATAAATGCTTTCGTCATAAACCGTATCAATTACAGCAAGGCTTGTGCGCAGGCGCGCCAGCAAATCGGGATCATAACGATCTTTATGATACAGCAATTCGTCAAAATCCTGCGGCAAGGGAAGCTCCCCGCGCACGCGTTCGGCCAACTGGTTTAAAATGCGCAATACCCGCGCGCCAAGCGGAATATCGGTGCCATGCGGCCCTTTTTCAGGAAATCCGGTGCCATCGAAATTACGGTTCTGCATGCGGATAATGTTGGCGACAGGCTCCAGACGCGGAATATTGGCAACCAGTTTGGCCGCAACCTCGGGGGTGCGTTTGACAATGTCGCGTTCAAGCGGTTGCAACGGTTTGTCGCTGGACAGACGGCTAAGAAGATCTGGCGGTAGCGATACCATTCCGATCGGGCACAGTAATGCAGCCAGCCCCAATTCCCAGGGCTGGGGATATTCGATGTCGGCGGCGACCTGGTCGCACCATGTTTTAACCCGCATGGCCCGGCCAAAAATGGTCGGGTTCAACTGGGCCAGAACATCGGTCAGAACTTTGATGCTGCCTGCCAGCGATTGCTCGATCAGGTTGCGTTCAGAAGTGATCAACTGATGCTGGCGCAGGGCGGCACGAATGCCGGATTCCAGCATTTCATCATCGCAGGGTTTGTTGAAAAACCGGAAAATACTGCCACGGTTAATGGCATCAATTGCCGTGGCCTGATCGGCATTGCCGGTCAACATCATGCCAACAGTTTCGGGATATTTTTTGGCGATGGTTTCAAGCAATTGTACGCCGCTCATGCCGGGCATGCGCATGTCGGCGATGCACACAGCAAAGGGGCCTTCCTCGGCTAACACCTTCAGGGCCTGTTCACCGCCCACGGCGACTGACAAATCGAACTTGCCACGCATGTTGCGCTGTACGCCGCGCAGCAAGTTTTGGTCGTCGTCGACAAAAAGAATCTTGTTCGTTTCCATGGCACCCTCCTTTTCTGATTATCTGGTCAGGGTCTTGTATTGATTATTTACCTTGGTGGCGATTTCGCGCCAGGTTTCAAGCCTGCCGGTTTTGCCGATGGCCTCAAGATAGGCCATGTCGATCTGGTCGGGATATTGCGACGCCTGCGTCGGATTGTTAATATCGCGACACAGCATCTGGGCAAAATACAGGGCCGAAAGCGGGGTCATGGTGCGTTCTGGCACATCGGCCGGGCGATGATGAAAGGCCACGGCCTGCACCACGGGGCCGGGAAACCCCCATAACCCCAAAAGATAAGCCCCGATTTCGGGATGGGCTGCGCCAAAGACTTCTTCTTCGGCGGTAATGATCGACACATTGTCGCGTTCGACATGTGCCATTACCTGTTCCATTTCCTGTGTGCGGTTCATCAACAGCACCAGACTGCCAATATGGCTGAGCATGCCTGCCGAAGGCACCATCATCGACATTTGTTTGCCCAATCCTTCGGCCTCGGCGATCAGGGCGGCGGTCACCCCGATTTGCTGGCTGCGATGGCACAAAAGGTTCAGGCGCCGGGTGATGTGCCCCGGCCCCTTGAAACCTTGAAAAAGACCGACAAACAGGGCCAGCGATTTCAGGGTATCCATGCCGATCATACGCACGGCATGCGAGACCGAGCTTATTTTTTGCGTAATGGCAAAATAGGCGGAATTGGTCAGTTTCAGGACTTCTGCCGTTAAGGCAATATCAGCCGAAACAATCGATGTGATGCGGTCATTCCCGGCCATCGGGTCTTCAAGGGTTTTGACCAGTCGCATATAGGTGTCGGGTGGCGAGGCAAGGGCATCTATCCCTGATATCAGGGCGCGCAAGCCGGGGCGCTGCAACATGCCTTTTAATTCCAGCGCATGTTCGATGGTTTCAATCAGCAATCCCTCGTCGCAGGGTTTGGCCAGATACTGGTGCGCCGGGCCAACCGTGCGCAGGATGGCTTCGTCCTCGGCAAATCCTGACAGGATGATGCGGGTGGCCTCGGGATGGCTAATACGGATTTTTTCGAGCAAGGTCGAGCCATCCATGCCCGGCATACGCATATCACTGACCACAACATCGATGCTGTTTTGGGCGCACATCTCCAGCGCCATTTTGCCGCTGAGGGCAAAATGGGTTTTCCAGCCGGGCCGCTTTGCATGCAACCTGCGCCGTAATCCGTTTAAAATGTTTTCTTCGTCATCGACGAATAGGACCTGGTTCATCAAAAATTCCTGCGAAACAGAACAACGCGCTGCCTGTCATATCTGGGGTGTGGTCGCCCCGAAAAAAAGGTAACGCGCCGTTAAATGCTTTTTCCCTGTTATAAGCCGGGATTCGCGTTTGTCGTGTGTTTTCGAGGGCGCTAATACGCCATGGTTGATCTTATCGGTTTAAATCAACGGCATGATCCATCCCTAAATGAGGATATTTTTTGGCCAACCTCCTGTTTCCATGATCATTAGGCTTTTTTCAATCGGAACCTATCCTTAGGGGGTGGTTTAAAATTGTAAAAAACCTGTTCTATTGTTTAATCTCCACCATGCAAAAAAAACCGCTTTGCGGGAAAAAAGGATGTTGGAACGCAGACCGGGCCAAGCAATGGCGTATAAAAACAAAAACCGGTTTCTTATGTTGCGGGGGGAAGGAAAAGGTGAGCGCACGCGAAGAACTTTACGAAGCCATTCGCCTTCATCAGGCATTTATCGCGCGCAAGCCCGGCGGAAAACGGTTGCAATTGCGCAACGCCAATTTGTCGCGGTTAAAGGCGCGACGGTTAAGCTTTGCCAATGCCGTTATTCCGGGGACCAATTTTATTCAGGCCATCCTGCATGATGTGCGGTTTGATTTTGCCGATCTGTTTGCGTGTAACTTTGTCGAGGCCGATCTGGAAGGATCGTTTTTTAACCGCGCCGATATGCGCGGGGTTAATATGGCGCGCAGCCGGTTATGTGATACCGATTTTACCGAGGCCGACCTGCGGGCAGGCTCCATTATCATTCTGGAATCGGGGCAGGAAAAACAGATTAACCGGCGCAGCGACCTGAGCGGTGCCGATTTGTCCGGGGCGCGGATGTGGGGCACCAACCTTGCCAATGCCAATATGACCGCGACCAAATTGCACAATGTCGATATGAGCGAAGCCAACATGTTTGCCGTTAATCTTGAAGGGGCCGATCTGAGCGGCTGCAAGATGAACGGGGCCAAGCTGAAAAACGCCAATCTGAAGGGGGCCCGGTTAAAATTTGTTGATCTGACCGGGGCTGACTTGAGCGGGGTTAACTTGCGCAATGTTGATTTGTCCGAGGTCGATTTAACCCGCTGTAACACCAATGGTGCCATCGGGGTTAAACGCGGCCCCAAACTGCCTGATTCCATTCAGGAACGGATCGACCAGCATGCCGACTGGATCAGCAGCAACGGCCAAAACGGAAACCCCCTGAACGTCGCGGGCGAGGACCTGTCGGGGGTTGATTTTTCGGGCAGCGACCTGACCGGGGCGTGCTTTGATGAGTGCAATTTACGCGATACCAAATTTATGGATGCCGTGCTGATGCTGACATCGTTTCGCAATGCCAATATGGAGGGGGCGAAACTGACGGGCGCCCATTGCGCGGGCGTGCGCATGACCGGGGCCAAACTGGACCGGGCGGTGTTGCTTGGCGCGCAGTTTGATGTTGTCGCCCAGCGCGATGCCAGCGGAAAGGCCACCGGCGAAAGCTGGAAAGCCGATTTAAGCAATGCCAGCCTGTTGCAGTGTGATGTGCGCAATGTTCGCTTTGTGGAAACCCGGTTGGGCAATGTGCAGTTTCGCGGGGCCAATGTATCGGGGGCCAGCTTTAAAAATTGCGATATCGAGGGGGCCGATTTTGAAGGCTGCAACCTGCATGCGGCCCTGACCCCGATTGGCCCCAAACCAATGTAACAGGGCATGGGGTGCTGGCCGTTGACCCGGCGCGCTGTGTGTGGCCGCAACATTTGCGCAACGGGCCGTCACGGGCAAGAAAAAGGCGACACAGGGTATGTGAGCGCCTTTGTCGTTTGATGCCGGGATTATGCGGCGGGTTCGTCGCCGCTGCTTTTTAAAAATGCCGGGCGGCTTAGCTGCGGTAATCGGCGTTGATGGAAATATATCCATGCGTTAAATCGCAGGTCCAGACGGTGGCGCTGCCATTGCCAAAACCCAGATCAACATCAATGTCGATATACTGGCCCTTGATATGGGCGGTGACCGGGGCTTCATCAAAATCGGCAACCCGTTCGCCCTTGTGCGCCAACGGAATGCCGCCGATCGACACCGTTAATTTGTTCGGGTCGGCCATCACACCGCATTTACCGACCGCCATCACAATCCGGCCCCAGTTGGCATCTTCGCCGGCAATTGCGGTTTTAACCAGCGGGGAATTGGCAATCGCCTTGGCCGCTGTTTTGGCTTCGGCGTCATTTAGCGCGCTGGTGACATTGATGGTGATAAACTTGCTGGCCCCTTCGCCATCGCGCACGATCTGATGGGCAAGATCAACCAGAACGGTTTCAAGGGCGGTTTTAAACCCGGCCAGATCAGCCCCGTTGGCATCGTCAAATTCGGCATTCCCGGCGGCACCCGTGGCGGCACACAGCAAGGTATCGGATGTGGATGTATCGCTATCAACCGTGATGGCGTTAAAGCTGCGGCCATTACAGTCGGCCAGCATGGCCTGCAAGGTGGCATGGGGAATTTTGGCATCGGTAAAAACAAATGCCAGCATGGTTGCCATGTTGGGTTCGATCATGCCCGACCCCTTGGCGATCCCGGCAAGTTTCACCGGTGTCCCGCCAATGTCGGCGGTGGCGGTGGCACCCTTGGCAAAGGTATCGGTGGTCATGATCGCGCGGGCGGCATCCATCCAGGATGCCTTGTCTTCCATCATGGCGGGCAGGGCATCGGTAATGCGGTTTGCAGTGGCCGGTTCGCCAATTACGCCGGTCGATGCGGTGAAAACCTCGTTTTTTTCGCACGACAAAAGCTTGCAGGTGGCGGTTACTTCGTCGGCGACAAACTGTTCGCCCGCCTTGCCGGTAAAGGCAATGGAATTGCCGGCATTAACCAGAAACGCCCGTCCCGTTCCGCCGCGCAGGGCTTCGCGGCCCCAGCGCACAGCAGCCGATGCGGTGGTTGATGTGGTGAAAACAGCGGCAACACTGGTGCCGGTGGCCAGTTCGGCCAGTAACACATCCGGCCGCCCCTTATAGCGAATGCCAAGGGTTGCAGTATGCAGCGTCACGCCGCCAATTTCTGGCAATTGGGGAAAAGCAGCCGGGGCAAGCGGCGAAACGGTATGTGCAGCCATGTGTTTAATGTCCCTTGTCTGGCCGGGCGAAACCGGGAAGGTAAAATATGGTATGGCGATGCCGGGCATCGTCATAAAAAACGGGGCAGGCCGTTTGGCCAACCCCGTCTGGTCATTTGGCAATCAAGCCCGATAAAACGCCACTTGGCGGTACCGGGTGCTTAGTTGCTTTTTTTGGTGTCCGGGGTTTCCAGGGTGTTGTCGACATCTGCTTTTTCGCGCAAATCGGCAACCAGCTTTTTGTAGGTTTCCTGGGTCATTTCCGCGGCCAGCTCGGTATGTTTTTCTTCAAATGTCGGCTGTTCGCCTTTTTTGGTTTCTTCAACCTTGATCACGTGCCAGCCAAACTGGGTTTTAACCGGTTCCTTGCTGTAGCTGCCCGGCTCCATGTTGAACGCGGCTTCGGCAAATTCGGGGACCATCTGGTCGTGGCTGAAAAAGCCGAGATCACCACCGGTCGGGCCGGACGGGCCGGTTGATTTTTCTTTGGCCAGGGCGGCAAAATCCGCACCGTCATCAAGTTCCTTGATCACGGCTTTGGCGTCTTCTTCGGTTTTCAGCAAGATGTGACGGGCATGAACCTGCATTTCCGGTTCGTTGGTTTTAATGAACGCGTCATAGCGTTCTTTAACCGCTTCATCGGTCACAACCTTGGCAATTTCGCGGTCAAGGTAGGTTTCGGCAACAATGCGGCGTTTCATCGCAGCAACGCGGTCTTTAACTTCGGCATCGTCGCCAAGGCCGGCTTTTTCGCCCGCCATGGTCATCAGGCGCTGGCTGATTTCGCGGTCCAGCAACATCGGCTTTAACGCTTCGAACGGATACTGGCGATACTGTGCCGGAAGACCCTGCTGCGTGGCGCGCACTTCGGATTCCATAATTTTTTCGCCGTTAACGGTCGCCAGAACCTTGTCTTCGGCCGGGGCAGAATCCTGCGCCATGGCCGGGGATGCAAAAAGGACCGTGGCCAGCGAAGCAGCGAGAAGGGTTTTACGCAGCATGTTGTCTCCAGATTTATTTATTAAGGGCCGGTTGACCCTGTTCCTGTTATCTTACGGGTAAATCATATCCTTTATCACGGCACAAGAGGCAGCCCGCCAATGTCACGGTTTTTTCCCGGTTGGCTGGCGCAAAAGTGATAATGAACTGATTTCTGCCCACCCGATAACCCCGTAATACGGCAATTTAAGGGACGCGCCGTGCCAATGACGTGCCAAAAAGGGCAGTCGCGGCATTTTCGGGCAGGCAAGGCAGGGGATCCCATGGCGGCCAAACGATGCAAGAGACACCGTGTCGGAGGCGCATGGCGGCAGGGGTTCCTGCCAGAATGGGGTGGGTGCCTGAATAACAGAACCGGCCATATAACAGAACCGGCCATTGTTGCCGCCTGGTCCGACCCGCTATGCCATGACAACGAAGGTCGTCCCGGCCCGATATTCAAGCGGTGTTCCGCCAGATAGCAGACCGGAATGTGCTGGTTTGGGGTGGGGGCGACGGGCTTATGCTTCGGTGTCGAGCAATACTTCGCCAACTTTTCCCACACCGCCATCATCGCGCACAAACTGCCCTTCGGCGGCCAGTGTGCCACCAACAAGGCGTTGCGATAACGGGGTTATGGCCGACAGGCGAATGCTGGCGATGCCTTCGTCTTGCAGGCTGGACTGCGAGCCATCGGCATGCAGCAAAATCAGCGATGAAAAAACCTTGTCCTGCGCATCGATTTTGCCGTCGCTGTTGTCGTCATAGGTGGCCAGTTCGGCAAAGCCGTCGGCGGCACCGTTCTGGTCGCCAAAAAGTTCGCGGCCATCATCGATTTTGCCGTTGTTGTTTTTATCAAGTGCCAGCAACGCATCATTGCCGGTTACCCAGGCGGCCTGACTGGCGGTACCATCGCCGTCCAGATCAAATATTGCGCCATCGCGCAGGGCGGTAATATCGATGCCGTTGCCATCCAGATCCAGTATCAGCGGGTCTTGCTGGGTGACATTGCTCACTTCCATGCGGATCTGGCTGACGCGCACCTGTAAATCATTGATCGATATCCGGGTGCTGCTGCCATTGCTGGTGCTGCTGGCTTGTAAATTGGTTTGGCTAAATTGCAGCTCCACGTTGCTCGCCACCAGTGAAAACCCGCTTGCTGCCTGCCCCGATTGTGCCATCGACGCTGCAAAATTGCCGCCTGTGCCAATAGCTTTGCCAATACCGTCGGCATTGGCCGCCCCGGTAAGCTGATCGGCCATTTCGCGGGCCTTGGCCGGGGGAATGCCCAGCATCGCCAGCACGATCAAGGCGTCGCGGTTCATCCGGCGCGAGGCATCGTTAATCGCCTCACCGCCGCCCGTCGTAAGATGCAGCATTTTCGACATTTGCGACGACACCGCCTCCCCGACCGAACGGGTTGATGTGGCGGTGTTGCCTGTGGTTGCGGCATTGCTGTTTCCGGCATTAACTGACGATTGTGTTAAACGTGCCGCCATCGATTGTGCATTAACCGAAATGGCACTGGCCGCCGAACGGCTTTTTGATGCCGCGATATTAAGCACGCTTGCGGTTTGGCCGGTCTGCTGTAATGAAACCAGGCTGCTGGCCCGGCCTTGCGCGGAATTGTTAAGATTAAGCGAAACCATCGGCTGTCTCCATGATGACAGCGTTTCAGAAACAGGCGGTTCAGGCCGTTACACTGCTCGTATCATCATTGGCCGCAATCGACAGCTTGTTGCCATCGGGCATCTGGAAGGTTGGCGTATTGCCATCATTCCCAGCCCGTCCTAACGGTAACAGCAATTCGATTCCCAGTTTGGTAACCGGTTTATCGACGCCGTTTTCGTCGGGTTGCATCAATTGCTGAACATCGCGCACAATCACGGCGGCCTGCTTCATCAACTGTGCATGAAGGTCGCTTGCGTGTTTTATGGCCAGATCGGCGGCACTGGGGCCTGCCGGGGTGGCTGCGGTACCGGTCCCGGTATCTGTGCCAGAGGCCGCGGCTGCATCCTTGTCGCTGGTGGCATTGGCGGCACTGGAATCACCCGTGGTGCGTTCGAGAAGGTCTTTGATAAAATCGGCCACGCCCGACCCGTTAATATCAAACAGCAACCCGCCATCGCCCGCCCCGGCCGACTGGCCCAGGCTGTTAACAAGGCTTCCCGCTCCCAAACCATTCAGGGCAGTGCCAAGCGCGCCCATGGCGGCCCCGGCACTGTTGCCAATGGCGGAAACCGCAACCCGCGAAACTTCAAGTTTGCTGGTGTTGTAGCTAAAGGAAAAGTCGCCGGTGGTGTTGTCTATGCTGATATCAAGCGACTGGGCGGCAAACATGGCAGACTCGGCAAAGCCGGTGGCCGATGCATTGCCGTTGCTATAGGCGATATCGCTGCGCGAATGGCTGGCGACGGCCTGCTTGAAAGAAAAATCAAAATTATCCGTGCCCGATGCCATGTCCTTGATGTCATCAAACAGGGCCTGTGTGGCGGCGGCGGCGTCACTGTCGCTCATGCCAGACAGGGCAAACATTTCCGTTACACTGTCTTTGATCAGGTCGAGCGACGATGAAAGCGCATCCTTGCCCAGCCCGTCGGCGGAAACCAGCGGATTGGCGGTGGTTGCAGCGGGCTTATCGCTGCTTTGTGTCGCACTGATGGCCTGGGGCGAGAGCGATAACCGGTCAACCGCCTGTGACGCAGGGCGACCAAGGCGCGATCCCGTGTCAGAATCGGTGCCGTGGCCCAGGGTTAACCGGGCATCTGTCGTGGGAATTGATCCGCCACGCAGCGGGCCAAACGCGGATATGTCCGCCATTGCATCCTCCTCCTGAGGCACAATACCGCACGATCAAGCGCAAAATTTGCTGTGTCGGGCGATATGTTCGGGCTACTTGCCCGGTTTTAAAAACTTAAGGTTTCATCATAATGTGTTTTTACGCCTATCTCAAGGACCAAAAACCGCCAGATCTATACGTAATGATAAGAATGCGTGCATTCCATATGCATCTTAGTGGTTCGTTCCGTTGACAGATCAAAGTCAGGGTTCTATCTGTGATCGGGCCGGTGTATGTACCGTGACCCGTCTTTTGTTATTTTCATTTTATCCAGGAACGTTTTAATGCTCGGCGTCATTGCCCGGAAAATTTTCGGTTCAGCTAACGATCGTGAAATCAAAGCCCTTCGGGCCACGGTCGAGCAAATCAACGCCTTGGAACCCGAGGTCGAAAAACTGTCTGACGAGGATCTGCGCGCCCGGACCGACTGGCTGCGCGATCGTCTGAATAACGGTGAGACCCCAGAACAGGTTCTGCCCGATGCCTATGCCACGGTGCGCGAAGCCGCGAAACGTGTGCGGGGCGAACGCCATTACGATGTGCAGCTAACGGGCGGTATTGTTCTTAACAACAGCAAAATCGCCGAAATGAAAACCGGCGAAGGTAAAACGCTGGTGTCGACCTTGCCGGTTTATCTTAATGCGCTGTCGGGCAAGGGCGTTCACGTTGTGACGGTCAACGACTATCTGGCCCGTCGCGATGCGGAATGGATGGGGCAGGTTTACGGATTCCTTGGTATGTCGGTTGGCGTGATCATGCACGGCATGACCGATGACCAGCGCCGGGCCGCCTATCGTTGTGACATCACCTATGCCACCAACAACGAACTTGGCTTTGATTATCTGCGCGACAACATGAAATTCCGTCTGGAAGACATGGTTCAGCGCGAATTCAATTATGCCATCGTCGATGAAGTCGACTCGATCCTGGTCGATGAAGCCCGGACCCCGCTGATTATTTCCGGCCCCGCCGAAGATGGCTCTGCCATGTATCTGGCGGTCGATCAGCTGATTCCAAAGCTGGTCGAAGCCGATTACGAAAAAGACGAAAAGGCCCGTGCGGTTACCCTGACCGAAGAAGGCACCGAACATGCCGAACAGCTTTTGGGCGAAATGGGCATCCTGACCGAAGGCACCCTGTACGACATCGCCAACGTTCATCTGGTGCACCACACCAACCAGGCGCTGCGGGCCCACAAACTGTTCCAGCGCGATACCGATTACATCGTCAAGGACGGCAAGGTTGTCATTATTGATGAATTTACTGGTCGCATGATGGAAGGCCGCCGTTATTCGGACGGGCTGCATCAGGCACTTGAAGCCAAGGAACGGGTTGACGTTCAAAACGAAAACCAGACTTTGGCCTCGATCACGTTCCAGAATTATTTCCGTCTCTATCCCAAGCTGGCCGGTATGACCGGTACGGCGATGACTGAAGCCGAAGAATTTGAAGAAATTTACGGCCTCAGCGTGGTGGAAATTCCCACCCATCGCCCGATTGCCCGTAAGGATTACGACGACGAAATTTACCGGACTGCGGAAGAAAAATGGGATGCCATTGCTGATTTGCTGGTCGAATGCCATGCCCGCCAGCAACCGTCGCTGGTCGGAACGGTGTCGATTGAAAAATCGGAAATGCTTAGCGCGCTTTTGAAAAAGCGGAATATTCCGCACGAAATTTTGAACGCCAAGCAGCACGAACGCGAAGCCTATATCGTGGCCCAGGCGGGTGCGCCCGGTGTCATTACGATCGCCACCAACATGGCCGGTCGCGGCACCGACATCAAGCTGGGCGGCAACGTGGAAATGCGGGCCGAACTGGAACTGGTCGATGTGCCCGATGCCGAACGTGAAGCTGGTATCGAACGCATTCGACTGGAAGTGATCGAAGATCAGAAAAAGGTTCTGGCCGCCGGTGGCCTGTTTGTGATTGCAACCGAACGCCACGAATCGCGCCGGATTGATAACCAGCTGCGCGGTCGTTCCGGTCGCCAGGGCGACCCGGGGGCATCGAAATTCTTCCTGTCACTGGAAGATGACCTGATGCGTATTTTCGGGTCCGAGCGCATGGACAGCATGTTGCAAAAACTGGGTCTGGAAAAGGGCGAGGCGATCTACCATCCGTGGATCAACAAGGCACTTGAAAAGGCCCAGCAGAAAGTTGAAGGCCGTAACTTCGACATTCGTAAAAACCTTTTGAAATTTGACGACGTGATGAATGACCAGCGTAAGGTCATTTATGAACAGCGCCGCGATTTGATGCAGGCCAAGGACGTTGCCGAAGACGTTGCCGAAATGCGGGCCGAAGTGATTGAAGGCATTGTTGCCCGCCATTGCCCGGAAAAGATTTACCCGGAACAGTGGGAAGCAACCTCGCTGCATGAAGAATGCCTGCGCCTGTTTGGTCTGGACCTGCCGGTGATCGACTGGATCAAGGAAGAAGGCATTGATCCGACCGTGGTGCATGAACGCATTGCCAAGGCGGTCGATTCGAAAATGGCCGCCAAGGTTGCTAATTATGGCAGTGACATTATCCGTCAGGTCGAAAAAAGCCTGCTTTTGCAGTTACTTGACCAGTCGTGGAAAGATCACCTTCTGGCACTGGACCATTTGCGTCAGGGCATTGGTCTGCGCGCCTATGGCCAGCGTGACCCGCTTAACGAGTTCAAGCGTGAAGCCTTTAACCTGTTTGAAGAAATGCTGGGTATGTTGCGTGAACGTGTGACACAGATGCTGTCGCATGTTGAATTGCAGTCCACCCCGCGCCCCGAAGACCTGGAACCGCGCCGCCAGCAGCAAATGCAGGAAAACCATCCTGCACCTGAAGGCGATTCAGCGGCCGCCACGGCCGCCGAGGAACGCCAGCAGCGTCAGGGCAGTGGCGTCGCCGTTGATGCCAACGACCCCTCGACCTGGGGCCGGGTGTCGCGCAATGCCCCATGCCCGTGTGGTTCGGGCAAAAAATACAAACATTGCCACGGCCAGCTTGCCTGATTGGCGGCAATGACCTGATTTTAAAAAAACGCGCTGTGTCAAAACAGCGCGTTTTTTTGTTGCTTATGCTGACGTCGCGTAAGGCGGGATGGGGCCAAAATTGGGGCCTGCATGGGCTTAACGCGTTCGTGCTGCGGATGTTGTTATGGTTGATGATGCGTTTACTGGTGCAACCCGTGCCAAAAAATGCCCGATGGGTGCGGTAATACGCGTATCACCAGTTAAAAACGTGCCCAGCCCCACCACGGTGCCGACATGCCCGGTGCCGGGGATTGTTACCAGCTTTGCATCCGGGGCCAAGGCGGCCAGCCGGATTGAATTGCGCGGGAAAACCGTGTGGTCATCCTCGCCGGTTATCAGCAATAGCGGCGGCATGTCATGCAGGTCCTGATTAACCGGTTGGCTGTCGTCGGCCCCGGTGGTGCCAAAGGCAATTTTGGTGGCGCTGACATCATAGGGGTAAAAGTCATACGGGCCGGAAAGGCCGATAATCCCGGCAATATCGGCGCGTTTCATGCCAACATCGCGCAAAAAATCGCGGTTGGCCACCAGTTGCACGGCGTTATAGGCCCCGGCACTGTGCCCGGCCAAAACCAGTTCGGTGCGGCTGATATTTTCCGGGTGGCTGGCGGCGTATGTGTGGGCAAAGGCAACGGCCATTGCGCCATCGGTAATAAAGGCCGGGTAATGCACAGCGGGCACCAGCCGGTAATCGGGAATGGCAACAGCATAGCCCATATCGACAAACCGTTTGGCAACAAAGGCGTATTTGCGTTTATCGCCCGAATCCCACGATCCGCCATAAAACCATACAATCAACGGGGCGGGGCGTTGATGTGCCGGTGGCAGGTAAATATCGATTTTTTGCCGGGCATCGGGGCCATAGGGCAGGTCGGCCCGGTCCGGCGTCAGGTTGCCGGCTTGCAGGCTGTTAAACGCCCCTAGTTTGTCGCATCCCGCCAAAAGCAGGGTGGCAAGCAGGGCATTGGTGGCGATTATAAACAGTTTTGGGCGGGGCATGGCACCGGGACATTGTTATGGATATGTTTGACTATACGTAAAAAAACGCCAAAAGGATCGCATCCCCTCTTGGCGGAAAATCGCTGGCGCGATAAAAAAGCCGTATGACAGTTCAAAAACCAGATAGCGGCTGCATGTCGGTCGATTTACGCAAAGGCCGTGTGCCCGAACGTACCGTATTTGTCAGTGCCGTCGCACTGGTCGATGTCGATCATCGCGTGTTAATCGCACAGCGCCCCGAAGGCAAATCGATGGCCGGGCTGTGGGAATTTCCCGGTGGCAAGGTCGAGGTCGGGGAAACGCCGGAAATGGCCCTGGTACGCGAGCTGAAAGAAGAGCTTGATATCGACATTACCGAAAGCTGTCTGGCACCGTTCACCTTTGCATCGTTCACCTATGACGATTTTCATTTGATGATGCCGCTTTATTTGTGCCGGGTCTGGAAGGGTGAAATTCGCCCGATGGAAGGGCAGGCGGTAAAATGGGTGCGGCCCCTTCGGTTAAGTGATTATCCTATGCCTCCGGCCGATGTGCCGCTGGTGGCAATGCTGCGCGACTTTTTATAATCGTTTCCGTCATTTGGTGTGGTCGGCGCATTTGGGGACGGGGAACACTTGACCGGCCGGTTTTTATGGCAGGGCGGTGCCATTTGCGGCATTGGTACGGCTGGCAAAAACGCTGGTAGGTGCCTATTTGAATTTTCAGGCGTGCCGGTCCCGGCGTGCGGTTCCTTACAAAATACGAGGGTGTTATGTCCAAAACTGTTCGCGCCTGCCTGTTGATTATTGGTAACGAAATTCTTTCGGGCCGCACCCACGATAAAAACCTGCCTTATCTGGCCGAACAGCTAAACGAGCTTGGTGTGCGTCTGGCTGAAACCCGCGTGATCCCCGATATTACCCAAACGATTATCGACACCGTTAATGAATGCCGGGCAAAGTTTGATTATGTCTTTACCACCGGCGGCATTGGCCCGACCCATGATGATATAACATCGGATTGCATTGCCGCAGCCTTTGGCGTGCCGCTGGATTTAAACGACGAAGCGGTAAAAATGCTGCGCAGCAATTATGCCAACCCCGATGTGGATTTGAACGAAGCCCGCCTGCGCATGGCGCGCATTCCGCGCGGGGCCGAACTGGTGGAAAACCCGGTCAGCAAGGCACCGGGATACCGGATGGAAAATGTCTATGTCATGGCCGGTGTGCCCATGATCATGCAGGCGATGTTTCAGGGCATCAAACATCAGCTGGTGGGGGGCAAACCCATGCTGTCAGGCTCGGTCGGCGGGTATATCCCCGAGGGCATGATTGCCGAGGTTTTGGGGAAAATTCAGGATGAATTCAAAAATACTGATATAGGGTCCTATCCGTTCTTGCGCGAAGGGAAACTAGGGACCACATTGGTGGTGCGCGGCGAAGAACAGGCCGATGTGGACGCTGCAGTTTCGCGTATTACCGATGCCATTATCGGTTTTGGTCGCGAAGTTGTGGCCGACGAACCCGCATCGTAAATTTTCCCTGCGCAAACCGGCCCGTCTGTGACCAGAAAGGTTTTCGGTGATGCATCAACAGGTAAAGCCCGGCCAAATTCCGCCGCACAAACCCGGCGACGAATTGAAAATCATCAAATTTATGCTAACGCACATGATGTATGGCGGGGTTGGCTCGGTCGTGTTCGGGGTTTTGGTGCTGTATTTTGATATTGGCGGCATCTGGACGCTGGCATCGGCGTCGCGCGATATGCCGGTTTTTATCTTTTTGCTGTTTTTTGGCGTGTTCATCACCTTTGGCGGCATCAGCATGGGGGCCGGGGTGATGTTGCTGGGCAGTTTTTCCGATAATGACGAATATGATGATGAACGCCGTCATCACAAAAACGACGATGGCGCGAATTAACGCGCCATCAAAAACATGGTACCGGCTGGTTCGTGCCGTTCAGGGGCGGTCTGCCTTGCTTTTCTTGCGCACAAAATGCGCAATCACCATGCCGACAATCCAGCAGCCCAGCGGCACGGAAAAGATATAATCAAACATTGGGTCGCTGGTGTTGCCCTTGGTGATCATGACGATATAGCCGACCCAGCACGCGGTCAGCAAATAGCCCATGATTTTGAAATAATGGCCGTTTGACAGTTTCTTTTCTTGTGCTTCAGGCTGTTTTTGCCCGGCCGGTTCACCCGTCATTGTGATATTCCCTGATATTTTATTTTACGAAATGTGAGGATGTCGAGCGCTACCGTTCCAGTGTCAGGTCTTGCGGGTCTATCCGGTCCTGCCAGCCATGGCGCACCAGTTCGGGCACCACATGGTCTTCCTCGGGATAGCCAATACATAAATAAGCAATCAGCCGCCAATGTTCTGGCACTTCAAGGGCTTGTTGCACGGTTTTGGGCTCTAAAATGCTGACCCAGCCAACCCCGATGCCCTTAACCCGGGCGGCCAGCCATAAAAGCTGCACGGCGGCCACGGCAGAATAATCAAGCATTTCGGGCATGGTTTTACGGCCCAGCCCCATGCCGGCTTCGGTTTCTTCATCGGCAAAAACGGCAAGTTGCACCGGGGCCTGGTCCATTCCCTGCAATTTCAGCGAGGCATAAAGCCGGGCGCGTTCGCCGTGATAATCGTCCAGGGCCTGCTGATTGGCGCGCTCGAAACTGTCGCGGATCGCCTTGCGCCGTTCGGGCGCGTTAACCTTCACAAACCGCCATGGCTGGCAATTCCCCACCGACGGGGCCAGGCAGGCCTCGGCGATCAGCCCGTCAATATCGGCTTTGGGCAGCGGGTCGGTGCGAAACCGGCGCACATCACGGCGCCATAACAGCAAATCAATGAATTGCTGTTGAAAGGCATGGTCAAACACCGGTGGCGTCAGGTTTTCGCTGCCTTTTGGGGTATGCGAATTGCTGGTGGTTGCCGGGGAAATGGTGTCGTCAGTCTGGGTCATGCTTGGGGCCTGGCGCGCTAAAATAAATCTATTCGCACCCTAGGGGCTTTTGCCGCCAAATAGAAGCAATCAGTTCATATTTGTCGCTCGCGTATTGCCCGATAGCGGGCGGGTGGCCGGGCCGGGACGGTTGATTTTGCGGGCCGGGGGCCGCATCATAACATGGTGGCACGGCCAGATATGTGACCGGCCCATAATTTACATATTAAAGCTGATTGTTAACAGACCCGAAAGCGGGTCTTTGTCGGTTTGATCAAACGTCACGGTCTGGTTTATTTCCAGGCCGACATGGCCCGAAAGCTCGGTCCAGTAATGATCAATGCCACCGCCCAGTTTGACCGCATCACTGTCGCGTTCGGTGTTAACAAACGGTTGCAGGGTGCCATAATCGCGCGGGAGGATGGTTGAAAAGCGCAATTCGCCTTTTACCCCTTCATAGGGCTGGTCGCCAGGTGTGAAATCGCGAAACGCTTCTAGCGATGCATTAAGACCAAGCGGCGTATAATTATAGTCGGTCCCGGTAAAATAACGCCGGGACTGGTCGCGGCCATACCCCTCGTTCAAGACCGACATGGTTTGGTTCTCGCCAAGAAAGGGCGTCAGGATATGATCGCCCATTTCAATGCGATACCGCGCCTCGGCTTCGGAATCAAACAAGGTGGATGACGCAATATGGCCCGAAACAATTTCGCCGTTGGGGGTGAAATGTTTGCCGTAAGACTCGCGCGCCGTAATCAGGTTGCCGCTTAAGCGCAGGCTCAGCGGCGTTTGCCCCAGATTTTGCTCGGCATCAAACCCGACAGAGCCTGAATAGGTCATGCTGGAACTGGTATTTTCATAGCTGCTTGCCATACCGGTGCGCGTAATGTCGCTGCTGCCAATGCCAAGGCTGCCATTCAGTTTGAGCCAGTCGGTCATGCGAGACAGGAAATAAGGCGAAAAGGTAACGTTATTTTCCCGATACAGGGTCTGGCGGGCGGCAATGTCGCTTGCTGTGCTGCCCCAGCCAATGGCAATGCCGACAATGGTGGATGTATCAATGCGGTAATCCACCCCGGTATCAACCGCAATGACATCGCCATCAAGGCCGGGGTTAAAGCCATCATGGGTAATCCGGTTATCAATGCTTTGGCGCGTCCCATGCACCCAGATGCTCATGGCGCGTTCGGTGGCACGGTCCTGGGTTGGAAAAGACCCGTTCGCACTGTCAAAATCAATCCGTTCGGCAAGTGATCCCAGCGCGTCCCGCCCGCTATAGCTTTCGATTTGCGATGCCACATCGGTGCCCAGTGCCAGGGCGTCGTCGGGCTGGTCCTGGGGGGCGATGCTGCCATCAAGAAACAGCGGTTGCAGGGTATCGGCGACGAAATTTCCGTCTAGCCGGTCAGACAGCCGGTCAAGGTGGCCCAGCCGGTTTTTGGTGCGAGTCATGGTTTCGGTACGCAAGATCGGCGATTCGGTTGTGCGCAGGTATTTATCCTGGGCGGCAAGGGCAGGCGTAATCCACGGCGGAACACCCCGGCCAGATGGCAGGGTGGAAACGGCAACGCAGGCTGTGCTAATGGCTATGATGCTCCAGCGCAGTTTCATTGTCTGGTGTTTCTCATGTCGCGGTTTTGCGGCAAAATGCCGCCCTTATTGTTCGCCGCCGGTGGTTTGTAACCGGCAAAAATTGCGTATTTTGCGAGGAAGATCGTCCCTGTAATTCATTGGTTCCCCTTTTGGTGATAGCGCAGGGGAGTTACCGAATTATAAATCCCTGCAATAGAATGTTGCGTCTCGGGCAAAGCCGCGCTAGAAACCTGACCTGTCTTTGGGGTGATTAACCCCGGACGTTTCTGCCAAGTTCTTGCGGGCGTGGCGAAATTGGTATACGCAGCGGACTTAAAATCCGCCGGTCCTAACAGACCTTGCCGGTTCAAGTCCGGCCGCCCGCACCATCTTCCTTTGCGCAAATTGCTGTTTTGTCCTCCTCGTCTTGCGGTTTTTGTTGCGCCGCAATGTCGATTCGCAGCGCGTCCCGTCAGGATAATTGTGCGGGAATTGCGCGATACCTGCGCGCAAGTTGCCGCGATCACTCCCAAACGTGTTGTCTTGCATCGGTCGAAATGCCGGTTTCAGTGCCCGATAGACACACAAAACCCGCCTCTGGCGGTTGTTCAAACCCGCCAACGCGGCCGTTTCTTCCCTGAAAATCCTGTCATATATTATTTTTTGCCATGCAAAATGGCACTTTCACCGGTCGGGTAACCCCGACATCTTCCGGTTGACAGGTAATAGTGGCGGGGCGATTGATCGTGATGTTTCCCAAACCACTTCCCGTAATTCCCAAGCGATCAATAAGCGATCCTTAAAGGATAATTGCGGGGCAAGTCGGATATATCTGGCTGCTGACCCGAAATTAACAGATATGCAGGGATGCTAAAAGCTGCAATTGCCGGTTTGGGAATTGCGGCAGGTTTACCGGATGTAAATGCGTTTCCGGTCACTGTGCGGCATTGTTTGGGGATGATCACAGGGTTATTGACGTGAGTGCGACGGAAAACGACGACGATCAGCCGCGTAAAAAGGAACGGTTTGGCAAATATGTTGTCCCGGAAGAGCGCGCCAATAATATTGTGCGCCAGCTCGACGAATTTTTGCGCAAAGGGCCCAAAAGCGGTTTGAAATATAACCGCTGGCAGCAATTGGCATGGTACGAGGTTGTCGACGAAATCAAACGGGCCGAAGCCGCACAAAAAAGCCAGGACAGCCTGGCCAAAGCGGCCTTTTTAAGCCTGGCAATCGGGTTTGGCACCATCGGTTTCTGGGGGTTGGTATTGCTGGCCGGAACCCGCTTGGGCTTTGTTGCTGCCGGAATTATACTGGTGGCCGGGCTGGTGGTGTGGCGGGCTATGTCAAAGGCGAACTGGCTGAAATAGGCGGATATGATGAATAACGATGCTGCTGAAACCCTGGCCATTCAGGCCATCGCCTTTGTTGCGGGCGATGACGAGTTGCTGGAAGGCTTATTGATGCAAACCGGCATGGATCTTAATGATTTGCGCGCAGGCATTGGCAATGCCGATGTGCAGCGCGGGGTGCTTGAATTTTTATTGTCGCACGAACCGTTTTTAATGCGTCTGGTCGAGGCGATTGATTGCCCGCCAGATATGCCCGCCAAGGCCCATATCATTCTGTCAGGCGGGCCGATCTGGCAGGATTAAGGGCCATCGGCGATGCCGGGCGATGGGACAGTATCTGATCAATCCGGCCCCAATCCTGTGCTTGTTCTGCGGTCATGAAGCGGTTGCGATCAAGGGTTTATTCAACTTGGTCATCGCGGCACCCGCAATGCGCGGCATAAAGCGTGATCATACGATGTTTGGTCTTACGCATTTCTTCGGCATGGAACAAAATATCGGATGCCCGGCCTTGAAGGCCACCAGGCGGCTGGTGTGCCGGGCCGCCGCGTGTCAGATGGAAAAAAGGCGCCAATCCATCGGGATTCGCGCCTTTTTAAAGCTACTTAAAATCAACGACCGGGCGGGATGTTTGTTAAAACAATGTTCCCAGCGGGGCGGTATCATAACCGTAAACCCACACCAGAAGCGCAATGCCCAGAATGATCCGGTAAATGGCAAAGGGTGTGAAGCTGGCCCGTTTTAACCACGACATCAGCACCGCAATCGTGATCAGGGCGGTGAAGAAGGAAAAAACGATTGCCAGCAGGACTTCGCGGTTAAGTTCCATATTCCCGGCTTTGTGCAGGTCCAGCCCGGCGAGAAGCCCGGCTCCCATAATAACGGGAATAGACATCAGCATTGAAAACTGCGCCGCATCCGAGCGTTCATAGCTCATCAATCGCGCTGCCGTCATGGTGATGCCCGACCGGCTGACACCGGGGATAAGAGCAATGACCTGTGCCAGACCAATAAAAATCGATCCGGCCCACCCCATATGTTCGATCCTGTTAATGGTCATGCCAACCTTGTCGGCAAACCACAGGATGATCCCGAAGACAAGCGTGGTCCAGGCGATGATCTCGACCGAGCGCATCTGTTCTTCGATGCCCGATTGTTTCAGGTAATAACCAACAGCAACCACCGGAATGGTGGCCACTATAATATGCAGGGCCATGCGGGCGCCTGGTGTCATTCGGCCGGTAAACAGGCGGAAAAACCCGACGATCATCGCTAGCACGTCGCGCCAGAAATAGATCAACACAGCCAGAAGTGTTCCGACATGAACCGAAACATCCAGCAGCAAGCCTTGGTCGGCGGCGCCGGTAATTGCGGGTGTCAGAACAAGATGACCGGAAGAACTGATGGGCAGGAATTCAGTGATACCCTGAACGACTGCAAGAAGAATTATGTGCTGAAGTGTCACACCTGCCTCGGTGCTGATTTTTGAAGGGAAATTTGCTTATAGCAGCTTGTTTTCTTTAGGCGAATAACTGAATTAGTACCATTTCGGTACTAATTAGACTTTGGCAACGCCCGAAAATTGCCGTAAAACCCTAGGCTTCGTCAGGGCTTTTTGTTATATTGGTCAGTGTTGCTGACCTATGATGTATTTTGTGCTGGATTCTCGTTTCGGGCGCAGGTATATAAAAGGCCACTCCCGCAACAAAACAGCCTTTTTGGGGGCCTCAATGACAGAAAAGATGCTCAAGTTTGTTCATCTTGAACAAAAATATCCGCAAAAGCGTGAAGCCGCTGAGCGTCGGACAGACTTCGACGAAATTTATGCCGACTTCGAACCCGAAGCCGCCGCCGATCAGTCGGCGCGGTGTTCGCAGTGCGGTGTTCCGTTCTGTCAGGCCCACTGCCCGCTTTATAATAATATTCCCGACTGGTTGCGTCTGACGACGGAAGGCCGGATGGAAGAGGCTTATGCCATTTCCTCGGCCACCAACAACCTTCCCGAAATTACCGGCCGTATTTGCCCGCAGGACCGCCTGTGTGAAGGCAATTGCGTGATCGAACAATCCACCCATGGTGCCGTTACCATCGGGTCGGTCGAAAAATACATTACCGACACGGCCTTTAAAAACGGTTGGGTAAAAGCCCCGGTGCCGGGCCAGGAAAATGGCTTGTCTGTTGGCATTATCGGTGGTGGTCCTGCCGGTATGGCCGCGGCTGAACAACTGCGCCTTAAAGGCTATGAAGTTCATATCTATGACCGTTACGACCGCATGGGCGGCTTGCTGGTTTATGGTATTCCAAGCTTCAAGCTGGAAAAGCACATTGTCGAACGCCGCATCAAGCTGCTTGAAGAAGCTGGCATTGTGATGCACACCAATTTTGAAGTCGGGCGTGATGCCTCGCTTGAACAATTGCGCCGCAAACATGACAGCGTGCTGATCGCCACCGGTGTTTACAAGGCCCGTGGCATCAAGGTGCCCGGCGTTGGTTTGAAAAACATCTATCCGGCCCTGGAATATCTGACCACCTCGAACCGTCAGGGGCTGGGCGATGCCGTTCCGGCCTATGACGATGGTACGCTGAATGCCAAAGACAAACATGTGGTTGTCGTTGGCGGCGGTGATACCGCGATGGATTGTGTGCGCACAGCGGTTCGCCAGGGTGCGAAATCGGTTAAATGTCTGTATCGCCGTGACCGCGCCAATATGCCCGGTTCCCAGCGCGAAGTTGCCAATGCCGAGGAAGAAGGCGTTGAATTTGTCTGGTTGACCAACCCCGAAGCCTTTGTGGGCGATGACACCATAAATGGTGTGCGTGCGGTCAAGATGCGCCTTGGTGCACCCGATGCCGGTGGCCGCCAAAGCCCGGAAGTGATCGAGGGTTCCAGCTATACAATGGAAGCCGACATGGCGATCCTTGCCCTTGGTTTTGAGCCCGAAGATTTGCCGACCCTGTTTGAAGCCCCGGAACTTGGTGTTTCACGCTGGGGTACCGTGAAAATTGATTTCCGTTCGATGATGACCAATCTGGATGGCGTTTTTGCCGCCGGTGACATCGCACGGGGTGCGTCTTTGGTGGTTTGGGCGATCCGTGATGGTCGCGATGCCGCTGATCGCATTGACGAATATTTGCTGGCGCGGAAAGAAGCAGCCGCTTAAACCCGCCGCCGCATTTTGGAGAACAAAGCCATGAATGAAATTATCAAGGGTCACGGTGCCGAGGAAATTGCCCGGTTCGAGCGTAATGCCGAACATTTAACGGCAACTGGCATGTATGATGTTGACGACGAACACAGCAGCTGTGGCGTCGGCCTGATTGGCGCAATCGACGGCAAGCCGCGCCGCGAAGTTGTCGAAGCCGGGATTGAAGCCCTCAAGGCAATCTGGCATCGCGGTGCTGTTGATGCCGATGGCAAAACCGGCGACGGTGCCGGTATTCACCTTCAGGTGCCGCAGGACTTTTTCAAGGCGCATTTGAAACTGATCAATCAGGAAGCACCGGATTCCATGATTGCGGTGGGTCAGGTGTTTTTGCCGCGTATCGACATGGCGGCACAGGAACGCTGCCGCGCGATTGTCGAAACCGAAATCCTGAAAATGGGCTATTCAATTCTGGGTTGGCGCCAGGTGCCGGTTAATGTGTCGGTGATTGGTGAAAAAGCCAATGCAACCCGCCCGGAAATTGAACAGGTTCTGGTGGGTGGTCTGGCGACCATCGATGAAGAACAGTTCGAGGTTGATCTTTACGTTATTCGCCGCCGTATCGAAAAAGCGGTGATGACGGAATCGATCAAGGATTTTTACATCTGCTCGCTGTCATGCCGCTCGATCATTTACAAGGGCATGTTCCTGGCCGAACAGATCGACATTTTTTATCCTGACCTGCGCGACGAACGCTTTACGTCAAACTTCTGCGTCTATCACCAGCGCTATTCGACCAACACCTTCCCCAGCTGGCCGTTGGCACAGCCGTTTCGTGTTTTGGCCCATAACGGCGAAATCAACACGTTGCGCGGTAACGTCAACTGGATGAAAAGCCACGAAGCCCGCATGGGCAACGAGGCCTTTTCTGACACCATCGAAGACGTCAAACCGGTTATTCAGCCCGGGTCATCAGACTCGGCTGCTTTGGATGCCGTGTTTGAACTGATGGTGCGTGCCGGTCGTGACCTGCCGATGGTGAAAACCATGATGGTGCCCGAAGCATGGTCGAAAAAAGCAACCACGCCAGACAGCTATAAAAACCTTTATGCCTATTGCAACGCAGTGATGGAACCGTGGGATGGCCCCGCCGCCCTTGCGGCCTATGGCGGCAAATGGCTTTTGGGTGGTACGGACCGTAACGGGCTGCGTCCGCTGCGCTATGCGGTTACCGGCAATGGTCTTTTAATCGCCGGTTCTGAAACCGGGATGGTCCATATCGACGAGGAAACCTGCGTTGAGAAAGGCCGCCTCGGGCCGGGCCAGATGATTGCGGTCAACCTTGAAGAAGGCAAGCTGTACCACGATACCGAACTGAAAGATAAGCTGGCACATCGTCGTGACTGGTCGAAATGGGTGGGGCGGACCAAGGTTCTCGATGACCTGGTATCGCCGGAAAAATCCGAACCGGCCAATTTCAGCAAGGAACACCTTTTGCGGATGCAAAAGGCAATGGGCCTGTCGCATGAAGACCTGGAACTGATCCTGCATCCGATGGCCGAAGACGCCAAGGAAGCGATTGGCTCGATGGGCGATGATACCCCGCTTGCGATCCTGTCGGACCGTTATCGCGGGATGCACCATTTCTTCCGTCAAAACTTTGCCCAGGTCACCAACCCGCCGATCGACAGTTTGCGCGAAGCCCGCGTCATGAGCCTGAAAACGCGCCTTGGCAACCTTGGCAACATTCTGGAAGAAGACGAAAGCCAGTGTGATCTTCTGCAGCTCGACAGCCCGGTTCTGACCACCGGCGAATATGACGCCATGCGCGATTATATGGGTGACAGTGCAGTCGAAATTGACACCACATTTGATATTGCAGCCGGGCCGACGGCCCTGCGCGATGCCATTACCCGCATTCAAAAAGAAGCCGAAGAAGCCGTTCGCGGCGGTGCCCTGCACGTTATTTTGACCGACGAGCATATTGACGCCACCCATGCCGCCATTCCGATGGTGCTGGCTGTTGGTGGTGTTCACAGCTTTTTGGTTAAAAACTCGCTGCGCACCTATATTTCGCTAACCGTGCGCTCGGCTGAATGCATGGATGTGCATTATTTTGCTGTGTTGATCGGTGTTGGCGCCACCACGGTGAACGCCTATCTGGCCCAGGAAGGCCTGTTAGACCGTTATGCCCGTGGCCTGTTCCCGACCATTCACAGCACCGCCGAAATCATGCAGCGCTTTAAAACGGCAATTGATCAGGGTCTGTTGAAAATCATGTCCAAGATGGGCATTTCAATCATCAGTTCCTATCGCGGTGGGTATAACTTTGAAAGTATCGGGCTGTCGCGTTCGCTCGTGGCCGAGTTTTTCCCCGGGATGCCGTCGCGTATTTCGGGCATTGGTTTGCAGGGGATTCAGCGCCGCACGATTGCCCAGCACAAGGATGCCTTTGCCGGTAATGTTGTCAGCCTGCCGGTTGGTGGTCTGTATAAATACCGCCGCAGTGGCGAACGCCATGTCTGGACCGGCCCGCTGATCCATACCTTGCAGTCTTCTGTTACGACGGGCAGCTATAATACCTTCCGTAAATTCAGCGAAGGCCTGCGCCAGCGCGAACCGTTGCATCTGCGTGACCTGCTTGATTTTCGCAGTGACCGCAAACCGGTGCGCCAGGAAGAAGTTGAAAGCATCACCGAAATCCGCAAGCGGTTCGTAACGCCGGGTATGTCGCACGGGGCGCTTTCAACCGAAGCCCACGAATCGCTGGCGATTGCCATGAACCGCATCGGGGCGAAGTCCAACTCTGGTGAAGGCGGGGAATCACGCGAACGTTTCCGTCCGCGTTCCAACGGGGATAATGCGCGTTCCTCGATCAAGCAGGTGGCATCTGGCCGCTTTGGCGTGACGGCGGAATATCTTAATAACTGTGAAGAAATTCAGATCAAGGTCGCCCAGGGGGCAAAACCGGGCGAAGGCGGTCAGCTTCCGGGCTTTAAGGTGACGGTGGAAATCGCCCAGCTGCGTAATGCAACACCGGGTGTGACCCTTATTTCGCCGCCGCCGCATCACGATATTTACTCGATCGAAGATCTGGCACAGCTGATTTACGACCTCAAGCAGATCAATCCGCGCTGTCGCGTGTGCGTGAAGCTGGTGTCGCGTTCGGGTGTGGGGACCATTGCCGCAGGTGTTGCCAAGGCCAAGGCCGATGTGATCCTGATTTCCGGTTATGACGGGGGCACGGGTGCCAGCCCGCAAACCTCGATCAAATATGCCGGTATTCCTTGGGAAATGGGCCTGTCCGAAGTGAACCAGGTTCTGACCCTTAACAACTTGCGTCACCGGATCAAGCTGCGGGTTGATGGCGGGTTTAAAACCGGCCGCGACGTGGTGATTGGGGCCATGCTGGGCGCCGAGGAATTTGGTATTGGCACCGCATCCCTGATCGCCCTTGGCTGTATTATGGTGCGTCAGTGCCATTCCAACACCTGCCCGGTGGGTGTTTGTACCCAGGACCCGGCCTTGCGGGCCAAGTTTAACGGCACGGCCGATAAGCTGGTTAACCTGTTCACTTTCATGGCCGAAGAGGTCAAGGATGTGCTGGCAGAACTGGGCTATGACAACTTGCAAGACGTGATCGGGCGTTCCGATTTGCTGCAGCAGGTTCACCGCGGCGCAAAAGACCTTGTTGACCTTGATTTGAACCCGCTTCTGGCACAGGCCGATGCTGGCGGGCACCCGCGTTATTGCACGATAGTTGGCCGTAACGAAGTGCCCGATACCCTTGATGCGCAAATGATCAAGGATGCCCGTCCGTTGCTTGATGACGGCGAAAAAATGCAGTTGCAGTATAATATTCAAAATACGCAGCGTGCCATTGGCACCCGCATTTCCAGCCTGATTACGCAAAAATACGGCATGTTTGGCCTTAAACCCGGCCATTTGCATGTGCGGTTGCGCGGTTCTGCCGGGCAGTCACTGGGGGCATTTGCGGTGCAGGGCCTTAAAATTGAAGTCCACGGCGATGCCAACGACTATGTTGCCAAGGGCCTTTCTGGCGGCACCATTGTTCTGCGTCCGCGCCCGTCAAGCTCGCTTAAAACCAATGAAAACACCATTATTGGCAACACCGTACTTTATGGTGCGTCCGCAGGTAAACTGTTTGCAGCCGGTCAGGCAGGGGAACGTTTCTGCGTTCGTAACTCCGGTGCGATTGTGGTGGTCGAAGGCTGTGGTTCGAACGGTTGTGAATACATGACCGGCGGGACCGCAGTTATTCTGGGCGATGTTGGCGAAAACTTTGGCGCGGGCATGACCGGTGGCATGGCCTTTATTTATGACCGTAACAATCACTTTGGCGATGTCGTCAATGACAGTTCGGTTTTGTATCAACGTATTGAAACCCCGCACTGGGACGATCTGTGCCGCAGCCTGATCGAGGAACATGTTGCTGAAACCGATAGTGGTTTTGCGCGCAACCTCCTTGATAACTGGGACCGCGAGCGCGGGCACTTCTGGCAGGTTGTGCCAAAGGAAATCGTCGACAAGCTGGAACACCCCATTCGCTCGCAGAGCGAAGACCAGGCAACTGCGTGATTTCGGTCACGCAGCTTGCGTAAGCTCCCTTGTCCAAACACCCGGACAAACCAACTTACCCCGCATCTCGGTGCGGGGTATCTTTTTTTGGGCTGTATTTTTGCGGGAGCAAGATTGTCGACCACGCATAACCATTACGCGATTGTGGTGGCAAAAGCCGTTGCGGTAAATCGGGCAGGTATGCGGGGTGTGGGCGATATTGACGGGCAAGGTGCGCCAATGTCGCCTCCAAAATTATCGCCGTTGCCGTCTTACAGCAATAAATCCAGATAGGTGCCACGCCGGGCGGAATGGTCGATCTGGTCGGCGGCAATCAGGTTTCGAAGGCGGGCAAGCTGGCTTAGGATATCAAGTTCACTCGACGGGCGATCAGGCGATATTTTGCGATTGCGCACAACACTGGTTTGTCCCGGACCATTGCGGCCTGGGGCTTCGGTAATATCGCCGGTACCGGTACGTAAACTGCCAAGTGGTGGTAGTGCCATTATGCTTCCCTTGTGATCGGATCGCTATTCTAAAGGGTTTTCACCAAAACCTGAACCGTTCAGTTGCACATTTGCCGTTCAAGGGCATTTTGCAAGGTGTTGCAACAGCTTTCGCGATCAAAACCGGCAAAAGAAAAGGGACAGCGCGAGTGCTGTCCCAGTCGAAGTCAACAAGGAGGGAGGAGAGAAAATTCAGGTAACGATATTGACGCGGGTGCCACGCGGGCCGCTGGTTTGAAGTGGCTGATAATCGGTTACGATGGAGGCAATGCTTTCCATCAGTCCTTCGGCTTTTTTAAACGATGCGCCAGCCGTGCTTAACGGGGCACCATCGGCACGCTGTGGCGTGACTTTATCCGACAATGCCTGCTGTGCTGCATTCAAGCCCGAACCAATTGAACCAACCATAGAAATACCTCGTCATTCTTGCCCGGTTTACGCCTGTAATCTCAACAGGGCGTTTGCGGGTAATGTCACCGTATTATTCAAATATAAGCAGCTAAAACGAAATTTGAAGTGATGGCCGTCACAAAGATGATTAAAAAGTTAAAATCGTAGATCTTCTGCACAGAACGCCCCCTCCCGTAACCCCGGCCTTTAAGCACAATAATGCAACACCGCAGCGACGTGGGATACTGGGAACGGTGGACGTGCCGCCGCGACGTGTGGGAACGCCAATGGCCCGGGTTATTGGTTCCGGCGGCGTTCTGCACGCTGTACCAGCGCCTCGTGAATGGCCTTTTGCAATTGTGCCGGGCGAAAGGGCTTTTTGACGAAAATATATTCACCCAGCATCTTTTCCATTTCCTGACGGGTGCGCGCCGGATAACCCGACATGAAGACAATGCAAAGATGCGGATACTGGCGCAAGGCTTCGATGCCCAGTTGCGGCCCGCTAAGCCCGCTCATGACGACATCGCTCAAAATCACGTCAATCCGGGTTTCATCGGTTGCAGCAGCCAGAATTTTCAGCGCCTCGTCAGCATTCTGGGCGCAAATGGCTTCAAATCCGGCATCTTCCAGAATGATTTTTGCGGTGGTGCGCAGTGATGGCTCGTCATCGACAATCAAAACCCGTTCACCATTGCCCGGATGATAGCTGATGGTGTCCTTGGGCGTGATGGTGATCGTGCCGGCTTCGCAGCGCGGCAGATAAACGGAAAAGGTGGTGCCTTCGCCTTCAACGGTTTGCACATCAATGCACCCGTTTGCCTCCTCGACCCAGCTATGGACAATCGACAGCCCAAGACCCGTGCCCTTGCCCGGTTCCTTGGTCGAATAAAACGGCTCGAAAATATGGTCCATAATATCGTCAGGAATACCGGTGCCGGTATCTTGCACCGTAATCACCGCATAGTCGCCCGGGGCGCAATCGGGATAGATTATTTCATCTGACGGGTCGCGCTGGTCTTCGGGCGGGATGGTTTCCGGCGCGCAATTGATTTGCAAATTACCGCCATTTGGCATGGCATCACGGGCATTAAGGGCCAGATTAAGAATGCAGGCCGAAAGCTGGGTGGGGTCAACCCGGGTATAAAGCGGGGTTTCACAGGTCCAGATATCAAGTTCGATCCGGTGTTCAAGCAAGGTTAGCAGCAGCTTTTCCATATCAAGAACAGCATCATTGACCTGAACGATTGTCGGCTGTTCAACCTTGCGGCGCGAAAACATTAATAACTGGTCGGCAACGCTGGTGGCGCGCTCGCCCAGCGAAATGATATGGCCGATATATTCCTCGACCCGGGCGTGGTCGTCGATGCGGGCTCGGGCAACTTCGGCAAAGCTGAGGATGCCTGCCAGGCAGTTGTTAAATTCATGGGCAACGCCACCTGCCATCTGGCCAACCGCTTCAAGCTTTTGCGATGTGGCAAGCTGGCGTTGCAGGGCGTGTTGTTCTTCGGTCGCCTGATGCTGGGCGGTGACATCGCTGCCAGTGCCGCGATAGCCCTTGAAAACACCATCGAGATCAAACACCGGCACACCGTTGATGCGGCCAAAATGAACGTCGCGGTCTTTGCCTTGCCATGAAAATTCGAAATTCTGAAACGCAAGGTGGCTTTCAAGGCGGCTCATCAGCACGCCCCAGCTTTCGTGGTCGCGTGCGGTCAGGCCCAGCGTGTCAAACCGCTGTCCCTGCGGAGAGCCGTGCAATTCCTCGATCAACTGATAGAATTTATAAGATGCAAAGGTAATGCGTAAATCCGGGCCCATTTCCCAGTACCAGTCGGCCGAGGACAGGGTAAAATCACGGAAACGTTCTTCGCTGTCGCGCAAGGCATCCTGGGCGATCTGGTGTTGGCTGGTGCGCCGTTCAAGGCTTTCGGCCATGGCGTTCAAGCCGCGCTCAAGCGAGCCGATTTCATCGCGGCTGGCCGGGCGCAAGCGCACGCCGATTTTACCAAACTGAATATCGCTGACAAATTGTGCCATGCTGGTCATGCGGCGCAAAACCGCCTGTTGCATCAGCATAAAGATCAGGCCCGATGTCAGGAACAGACACATGACAGAGCCGATCAGCAACACCGATTGCATGCGGTTCTGGCTTTCTTCAAGGCCCGCTGTCGAGACCTTGAAATAAACAAACATGAAAGGCTGGGTGGCGTTGAGGCTGAAAAGCGGGGTGACACTGACCATCTGTCGGCCGCTGGTGTCATTGACGGTAAAAAGTTGCGGTTCAACAATTTCCGGTCCGACCCAGCGGGCGGGAAAATTGTTGATATCGGCAATGTTTGTGCCAATCAGGGCCGGGTTCATCGAATGATAGATGGTGCCGTCAAAACCGATGGCCATGGCATCAATCACGTGGGGGCCTAACAGGCGGCGCAACTGGGCAGGGTCGCTGATAATCGAGATTTTAAGCTGTTCTTCCTGAATCAGTCGGCCAGGCGCACTGATTTGCTCCGCCGTGCGACGGTCAATCTCTGCCCCGAAATACTGGATGTAATATCCACCAAACAGCCCAAGAAAAATGGTTTCCACAATAAAAATTGCCAAACCGATCTTGAACGCCAGACTGCGAAACAGTCGGTCGAACAGTTTTTTCAAGCTACCCTCTACGCCCTGATCCGGGCGACCCCGGCTTTTCTATCGTTTACTTGTCCTCAATATAATACTGCGCCGGATTTGTCGGTGCCGGTGTGGCAAAGCTCCAGGCTGCGGGTATTACTTTAGGGACATTTTTAAAGTTTTTAGCCACGATCCCTTTGCGATTAGGCGGCAGCGCAACACCCATAACGTAAAACTGATCCGCACTGATGTCGAGTATCGCCCGCATCAGGTCGTTTTGTTCGGCGCTTTCCGCCGTTGATTTCAGTTTGTCATAAAGTGCCAGCTGCGTTTGCACCATTCGCGGGGGCACCGTTGCCGATTCACTATCCCGGTCAAGGTACCATGCTGCCCATGATGGCGCGAACCATGAATCTTTTGAAATCGGTAAATAATTGATTGGAATCAGCATGGCATCAAGGCCGCCATCGCCCCCCCAGGCGGTGGCGTCAAAGTCGTCGTCGCGGCGCTGCTCATAAAACTGGTCACGGGCAACATCGCGCGCGGTTACGTTAATGCCCAGTTTGCGCCAGTACGCGGTTACAGCTTCAAGCATCTGAAAGCGGCTGGTGCCGACGGTATCAATATTAAACGTGACCCGTTTGCCGTTGGGCAACTGCAAAAACCCCTGGCTGTCCCGGCTGGTCAACCCGGCCCTGGCAAAATAATCCAGTGCCAGGTCGGGGTCATAGGTGATGAACTGGCGCGCCAGAACCGAATGGAAAAGCGGGCTTTCCGGGCGTGGTGCGGCCTGATGGGGCAGGGCATTGGGAATGAACTGGTCGATAATGGCATCGCGGTCAAAGGCGTGCGACAGGCCAATGCGAAAGTTTTTGTCCTGAAACAGGCTGCGCAATACCGGGTCGCGATGGTTCAGGTTCAGCGACAGGGTCAGCTTGTTCATGTCGCTTTCGATCAGGGTGAAAGACGACATGTCCTTGCGGCGCGCCAGAATTTCGTCGGTGCTGCTGCTGATGTGACGTTCCTGCATATCAATGCCGCCATCCATCGCCAGTTTCACGGCTTCGGGTTTATCGGCCACCAGTTTGAACGACACCTTGTCGATATAGGGTAATTGACGACCGGTGGGGTCGATTTTCCAGTAATACGGATTACGTTTTGCAATCAACGGGTCCTGTTTGCCATAAACCCCGGTCAGGATCCACGCATTGAGGGTCGGCACCTCGGGATGTTGCCAGCGCGTCGGGTCATCGATGGTGCCGGGCTGGCCAAAAACTGCAACAAAGCGGTCCTGCCAGCTGGCATAGCCCAGCTTTTTTGCGTCTGTCTGGGCCGCAGGGTTATATTTGGGCAGAAATTTTTTCAAATAATGCGCCGGGTAGGAAACCGGTTCGACCCCTTCGGGTTGGGCCAGAAACGTTGAAAACAGGCCATAAGGGGCCGCAAAATGGAAGATAACCGTATAATCGTCGACTTTTTCAACCTCGACAGGTTGATTGGCACAGGTAAGCCAGTCCGGAACGGTTGTGGTCAGGTCCGGGTTGTTTAATATATCCTGGTACCAGAACAAAATATCGTCGGCACTGAACGGTTCACCATCAGACCAGCGCATGCCAGGGCGCAGACGAAAGGTGAAATCGGTGGCGGTTCCATTGGTCTGAAAGGATAGGGCGACATTGGGCACGGTGCCGGTCCATTGCGGGGTCCAGCGCAGCAGCGGTTCATAGCCGATGGTACGAATAAACAGGGCATAATCGCGTTCGGCCATCTGTGCCATATGCCAGGTGCCGCCGTAGTTTCCCAGATTGTCGACGGGCGAAACAATCATGGGGGTCCGGGGTAATCGGTCCTCTACCGGCGGTAATTGGTGGCTATTGACGTCTGAATCAAATATGGGAGCCTGTCCAAACTCGGCGCCATAGGCGTTGGACGCGAAAATTGCCGAAGCAATGACGACTGCCTTGAACAGGGTGCAGGTCTGGAAAATATTCCGGCGCACACAGGGCTCCACTGATTTATGCTTTTCTATCAACGAAAGATATTGGTATCGGTACGACTATCCATAAGTGGTGAGTAAAGAAAAAACACTCACAGGTAAAGTTTTGATGGCATTTATTTGATTGTAATCGGGAAAAAAAATATCCGGTCCGCCACCGGTGCGGGCACCCTCATTTGTTTTGTTCACGATGCTGAAAAGGTATCGTCAGTATGGGATATGTATAGATGATAGATTACAATGGTATGATAAATAAGCAATTTTGCGCATTTGACACAAATTATATTTCACAACAGAAAAAATTTGCCAGCCGCATGTCTCCGTTGGAAGACCGCCTTTCTGCCCTTCAGGAACAGGGGCATAGCATGGCGGCATCAGACCAAAGGATGATAGAGTGCAAATGGCTTTTGCAATACACGGCGGACTGGAATGCCCTGCAAGCTGCGGTTGCCCTTCTTTCCGAGTCGCTTAAAGACACCAATCAGGAGTGGGCCGAAGTGCAATCATCGGTCGATGGCTCGTGGGGGCCGTGTTACAGCCAGTGGTTTCTAAAAGTTGATGCCATGATTGATGCGGTCAACGAACTTGCCGATCAGGGTGAAGCCCCGCAATATCCGTTTGATTTTCTGGCACCGATTGCCACCATCGATGGCATGAAAGCCTGGTTGAACGACCATCGCACGTCAAAAATCCTGGCCGACGGCATTGACCGCCGTGATGCCCTGGGGGCTGTGACCGCCGTATTGTCGGAAATGTGCTTTAAAAGCGAAATCCGCGATTATTTTCGGCAATATGTCAAAGGCTTCGATCTTGGCGACGATTATATCGCCGCCTATAAAGCGTGGCTTGACGAATGGCAGGACCCGGAAACCGGCTATTGGGGCGCGTGGTTCGAGCAGGAAGACGGTTCGCTTGTGAAAACCACCGACCTTAGCCTCAGCTTCCACAATATTTCCTATCAGCATGGCAAGGTTGCCTATTGGCCCGAAGTCTTTGCCACCACATTATCGCTGCGCGATGGCACATATCCGTATGGGTGGAAGCATAATGGCGATTTCAACAACCACAATAATTACGATGTCGCCAAAATTTTTGCCGAAGGCTGGTCCAGTGTCGATGATGCCACCCATCAACAAGCCAGCGAAGATCTCTCGACCCTGCTTGACTGGTGCCTGAATGTGTCGATGACGCAGGACGGGGGCTTTATTGATGATGACAGCTTCTATAATTCCGTCGGTGCGGCTTATTATTACGGTGTTTCGTTCCTCGACGAGATTGGCTATTTCGACCCGTCCAAATGTTTCTGGACCGACGAAACCTTCCCCGAAGGCCCGGCTTTGTGCGGCAAAATCCAGAAAAACATGAAATCCCATGATCTGGACGATGACGAAGCCGATGCCGCAATGGAAAAGCTGGTCGATGCCTGTGGTGATTGCAGCAAAAGCAACAAACGCCGCACGGTGCATTAAGGCCAGGAGGATTGCGATGACATGGCAGGGCAGGGGGATCATTGTGTTTCCCTGCCCGCGTGGCAAAATAACGAGCAGCGAAGTATGGCCGCTTGCCTTGGCGGCCAAGAATTAACTTGTCTGGCACCCTTATCGGTACAACACTTTGGCATGGATCGAAAAGACACCGACTTACCCGCCATGCCAATGGCAAGCAAACCTGCGCCGCCCTTGCCGCGCCAGTTGCCTGGTCGTGCGCCACAATTAACGCACCATCAGGGGGCTGGCGGCCCGATTTCACCGCCAAATGCAAACGGTGCGGGCAATGTGGCGCAAAATGATGTGACACTGGCATTAGACGGTATTGATGGGCGGATTGCACAAAACCTGATGCACCGTGCCAGTGCGCTGGTCGATCGCGAACCGGACCGGGCGGTGGCCGTGCTGCGGCGCTGGTTGCACGAAACGTTGTAAATTGCCCTAAGCCCCTCTGGTGTCTCGCCGGGCTAAAGCATATTTCTTTTAATAAGACCCATTTTGTTTGTTTTTGGCGTGTCGTTTGGCAAGGCACAGCGCGCTGCACGATGCGGCGCATCGGGCGAGCGGTGTAACGCCGCCAAACACCGCCAAAAACAAACCCAGCGGGCCGGTGCAGTCTACCGCCTGGCCGCGTCGAAATCCTTGTCCGTAAACCCATTACGCTCTGCGGACTTCTCCTTGCCAGGCGGTAGACTGCATCGGCAAAATGGATCTTATTAAAAGAAACATGCTTTAGATACAGATTCCGCGGTCTGCCTGTTTTTGTGCGGGCATTGTACCTTATATGCCTTACATATTCGGGCTATGGTCCCATATAAACCCCGTTGCCGTCGCATATAGGTGGGGCAGGTTTAATCTGACGGGGGTTTTGTGCCGGTTTTGCCACTATGTTACGGGTTTTGCCGCAGTAATGCGGATTATGCGTATTGTCGAAATATCAGCGAAAACAGCGGGCGCGCTGTCGCCCGTCGGCCGGGTTTTTGGGCAGGGTTTTGTCGCCATATTCCCCGTGTCTTATCGGTTTTTCTTGCCGTGATAGGCCTGCTGGCGATCAGTGGCGCCCTGCCTGCAAACCGCGCGCAGGCGGCGGTTTGCCCCGCCATTGCGCCGCCGGAAATAACGTTCGATTTTATCCCCAAATCCCCGCAGCTGGACCGAAACCGCTCGGTTAAGTGGCTTAATCGCAAGGCGGCATCGCATAACCCTGCCTGGTTTGTTACCGGGCTTACCAGTTATGCCATGCAGGCAAAGTTTGAAATGCGGATCGAACCGGTTGCCCTGGGCGACGGGCGTTATTGTTTATTGCCTGCCCGCATTCATCCCACCGTCACGGTCAGCGAACATCTGGTTTACATTGCCAGCGAATTGCCAAGGGGGAGTTGCGAATATAACGTGGTGTATGCCCACGAAGGCCAGCATGTGGCGATTAATCAGCATATGGAACTTGATATTCGCGACGCTTTGCCAAAGTTTATCGAACAGGTCACCAATGATTTTTCGCAAATGCAGCCCTTGCCAGCCCGCATTGCGGCACCGCGCATTCAAAACCTGTTGTCCAAATACGGGCGCGATTTTAAATCCCTGCTGGCAAAAATAGACCGCAACCGCCAGCGTGATCATGGCAAGATCGATACCGCCACCGAATATGACCGGTTATCCCATGCCTGTGGCCCCAATTCGGCCTTTCAAACCACCTTGCCCGCCGCGATGCGGCGCTAAAGCATGGATCTTATTAAAAGAAACATACTTTAGTGGGACCGGGCACGGCAGGAAGGGAAAGGGTGTCCAAACACATCGAAAACCGGGTTGTCAGGCCGCGCAATCCTCGATCCCGGCGAGCAAACGCATGCTGTCGACATTCATGGAAAATTCGCGCCGGGAATGGGTGGTCAGCAAGCCCTGACGGCGAAAATCGGCAATAACCCGGCTGGCGGTTTCGGTGGTAATGCCCAGCATGGCGCCAATGTCTTCGCGGCCCGGCAAATGGCACGCCACCATGTCGCTATCATCATCGGCCAAAAACAGGCACAGGCGGGCGACCCGTTCGCGGGCCGAACCGGTACACATCTGGGTTAACCAGTAATCGGCATCCATCACGGTCTGATGCCAGCGGGTTAGAATCTGTTTGTGCAAACGCGGGCTTTCACGGTCCAGCGTTTCAACCACCGACACCGGAATACGGCATAAAACGCTGTCTTGCAGGGCCTCGGCATTGTGGGCAAAACTACCCGAAACCAGGGCTTCAAGGCCCATGGTGCCGCCCGGCCGCACCAGGCGCACGACCCGTTGCGAGCCATCAACCAGATAATGCGTCATTTTTATCAGGCCGGAACGCAGGGTATAGAGGCAATTGGCTCGATCGCCAGTGTGATATAACACCTTGCCCTTGGCCAGTTTAATTTCATCAACCGGTTGATGGACCAGTTTGAAATCATCGTCGGTCATGTCTGTAAACAAGGCAAGTTGACGCACGCCGCAATTTTTGCACCGCACCATGTCAGGTTTGGGTTTGGTAAACGCGGTTAATGACACAGACACCCCCTTTTATGAAGATCGGGTTTCAGGCTCGGTCCCACAGCTTCATAAGGCTTGAATTCGAATTACTACAATCTGCTGTATAATTTAGCATTAGAAAAAACAAATTCAATTGCCCGTTTTTAAAAACTGTTTCATCGCGCACGGGTTATGCACAAAGACCGATTGTCACATTACCCGGCGGCACTGTCGAGCGTGACCAGCCCTTTTTCAATGGCATAGCGCACCAGACCGGCCGAACTGTCGATGCCCAGTTTGCGTTTGATATTGCGGCGGTGGGTTTCAACCGTTCGCACGCTGATATCAAGCTCGCGTGCGACATGCTTGTTGCTGGCCCCGCGCGCCAAAAGGCGCAATACCGTGCGTTCACGCGTGGTAAGCGGCATGCCGTCATCGCTTGAATTTTCGCTGGTGTCGATTTTATCGAATGACGGGCTATAGGCCTCGCCGCCACTGGCAATGGCTTCAAGGGCGCGCACCATGTCGTTCGATGACACGTCTTTGAGGATAAAACCGCGCACGCCCGCCTGTTTGGCCGTGCGCAAATATTCCGGGTTTTCATGCATGCTAAGCATGATCACCTTGATGTCGGGCAGGGTTTCGCGGAATTTTTCTGCCGCTTCAAGGCCGTTCATCACCGGCATCGAAATGTCCATCAACACAATGTCGGGTTTTAATTCTCCGGCCAGATCAAGCGCTTGTTGCCCGTTGGAGGCCTCGCCCACAATGGCAATATGGGCATAACATTCCAGCCGAGACCGAATGCCATCCATCACAAGGGCATGATCATCGCACAGCAGGATACGGATCGGGCGATCCGAAGAAAAAACAATAGCGTCACTTGTCATGTTTGTCGTCGATCCCTGTCGGTATGATCTGGCAGCTTTGTGGAGCAAAAGCCGCCGGGAAATGGCGAAGCGGGGCGCAAAGGGCTGGTGGCACAGCGCGAAGATATCGCATGTCCGCTATCATGCTTTTAACGCCGGTGGCAGGGGCGGTGTGCCCGGTGTAACGGGCACATAGGCGGTAATGGTGGTGCCGTCATCGCGTTCGGATGTCACGCTTAACCCGCCGCCATGAAACTCCATACGTTCACGCATATTGCGCAACCCGATCCCGGCGCGCGGGTCGCGGTTGCGAATATAGCTTTTGGTCTCAAATCCTACGCCATTATCGGCAACTGTCATCACCACACTGGCCCCGTCGCGGCGAATGCGCACGCTGACATGGGTGGCATCGGCGTGGCGTTCAATGTTGGTCAGGCTTTCTTGTAATACGCGATAAAGCGTAGTTTTCTTGGCCGGCGTCAGGGCATTTTCAATCGGGTCACATTTTACCGCAATCTGAATGCCCGACCGGTCCTGTAATTCGGCGCACATGCTTTCGATGGCGGGTTTAAGGCCCAGATCATCAAGCACGGCAGGGCGCAGGTCGCGCGAAATACGCCGCACTTCCTGTATCGCATCCTGTAACCGTTTGGCGGCTTTTTCAATCGGAATGGCGGCATCTGTCATATTTTGCCGCATTCGGTCGCTGGCCAGTTCAACGGAATATTTCACCGATACCAGAATCTGGCTTATGCCATCATGCAATTCGCGCGATACCCGCAGGCGTTCTTCTTCCTGCACATCGACCACCCGGTGGGCCAGTTCCTTTAGCTTGGAATCGGCCAGCTTGCGTTCCGAAAGGGTGACAACCGTGCCCGAAATACCCACCAGCAATACCGCCAGCACGGTAATACCAATGATGGAAATGGTGGTTTCGCGAATGTGGGCGGCAACCTCGGTTTCAATTTCGGTCACCTGCTGGGAAATATCATCAATGTAAATCCCGGTGCCGATCATCCAGCCCCATTTATCAAGCATCAGCGAATAGCCGATTTTTTCGGCGGGTTCCCCGGTCGAGGGCTTGTCCCAGATAAAACGTAAAAAACCGCCGCCATCCTGGGCATTTTTGATCAATGCCTGAATAACCGAGTTACCGTTCAGATCGCGCAGGTTCCAGTATGTTTTGCCCACGCGCCACGGTTCAGGCGGATCAACCAGAGCGGTGCCATCGCTGTCATAAATGAAAAAATATCCATCCTTGCCATAGGACAAATCATTAATGATCGCCTTGACCCGTTCTTTTGAGACCGCATCAAGCGGACTTGCCACCGAATAGATATGGTTGATCGACGCCATCGCCAGTTGAAGATAGCTTTTCAGCTCGTCCTTGCGGGCTTCGACAATGTTTTGCTCAAAGGTGCGCGTTTCCGCCTTTGCCAGCCGTTCCGCCTGGGCAAAAACCAGCCCGGAAATCGCGCTTGCAGCCAGCAGAAGCGGCAATATCGACAGCAATAGAAATTTCAGGCGCAAATTCAGTTTGGGCATGGTCCGGTGGTCTTTAACTTAACGAAAAGGGTTGGCTCCCCAAAAGCGGGCCGACAATAACATAAAACAAGCGACTGTCTGCGTTTGATCGTCAAAAAACGTAACGGAATGATCGTATATTTGCCAGTTTTGGAAGAAAGTTGTTTTCACATCGTGGAAAGATTGTAGCGAGCTTTGGTTGAAATTGGTATTACCAGTTGAAATAACTGTTTTGACAGGGGCCGGGCATTGAGCCTATATCAAAAGCGTCGCCTGCCCACCGGGCGCCAGGAACTTCGGGTATGTCATGCGCGTTTAACGCGTATCCATATCTGCATTCGCCACACAGGATACGGTGTTGCCGGTTTTCCGCACCGCAACACGATACAGGACCGTATTGTGGCGTTTCTCTTGGCTTTTGGCAGGGGCGTTCAGGGCCGCTTTTGCCATTCATATCTGGTAGGAGTCCGGTCGTAAATGTCACGTCCAGCGCCCAAGAAAATCCGTAAACTTCTGGTTGCCAATCGCGGTGAAATCGCGATTCGCGTTTTACGTGCTGCCAACGAGCTTGGCATTCGCACAGTCGCGATTTTTTCTGATGAAGACCGTTTTGCCCTGCATCGGTTCAAGGCCGATGAATCCTACGGGGTTGGCAAGGGTAACAAGCCCATTCGCGCCTATCTTGATATCGAGGATATCTTGCGCGTCGCGCGTGATGCCGGGGTTGATGCCATTCATCCCGGTTATGGCTTTTTATCCGAAAACCCCGATTTTGCCGATGCCTGTGCCGATGCCGGCATCACCTTTATCGGCCCCGATTCCGATGTGATGCGGTCGCTGGGCAACAAGGTTTCGGCGCGTAACATGGCCGAGGCGGCCGGGGTGCCGGTTATGCCCGCATCGGCCGCCTTGCCCGATGACATGGACGAAGTTGCCAAAATTGCCCGGCAGGTCGGTTTTCCGATTATGCTGAAGGCAAGCTGGGGCGGCGGTGGCCGTGGCATGCGGGTGATCGAAAATGGCAAGGACCTGGCCAAACAGGTGGTTGCCGCCAAACGCGAAGCCGAGGCCGCCTTTGGCAATGGTGAAATTTATTTTGAAAAACTGATCCGCCGGGCGCGTCATGTTGAAGTCCAGATACTGGGCGACACCCACGGCACACTGGTGCATTTGTTCGAACGTGATTGTTCGGTGCAGCGCCGCAACCAGAAAGTGGTTGAACGCGCCCCCGCCCCTTATCTGGACGAAGACCAGCGCAGCGAGCTTTGCGAAGCGGCCCTGCGGTTGGGCAAGGCAGCAAATTACGTTAATGCGGGTACAGTCGAGTTTTTGATGGATGTTGATACATCCAAATTTTACTTTATCGAGGTCAATCCCCGCATTCAGGTTGAACATACGGTGACCGAATGCGTGACCGGGCTGGATCTGGTCAAGGCGCAAATCCTGATTGCGCAGGGCGGGCGCATTGGTTTTCCATCCGAAACAGGCATTCCGCGGCAGGAAAAAATCAAGCTGCGCGACCATGCCCTGCAATGCCGCATTACCACCGAAAACCCCGAAAACAACTTTGTTCCCGATTATGGACGGATCAAGGTTTATCGCGGGGCCAACGGTTTTGGCATTCGCCTTGATGGCGGCACCGCCTATTCCGGGGCGGTGATTACCCCGTTTTACGACTCGATGCTGGAAAAGGTCACCGCCTGGGGCAGTTCCCCGCGTGAAGCGGTGGACCGCATGGATCGGGCGCTGCGTGAATTTCGTATTCGCGGGGTCACCACCAATCTGGCTTTCCTTGAAAACCTGATAAACCATCCCAAATTCCGCGCCGGGGAATATACCACCCGCTTTATCGACGAAACGCCGGAGCTGTTTAAATTTGCCCGCCGCCGCGACCGTGCCACGCGTTTGCTGCGTTTCATTGGCGAGGTAAGTGTAAATGGCAACCCCGAGGTTGCGGGCCGGGCCGAACCGGCCAATTTTAACCCGCCGGTCATGCCAAAATCGATTGACCTCAAGGAAATACGTCCCGGCACCAAACAAAAACTGGACCAGTTGGGACCAGAAGGTTTTTCGCGCTGGATGAAAGACCAAAAGCGCATATTGATGACCGACACCACCATGCGCGATGCCCATCAGTCGCTGATCGCAACCCGGATGCGTACCTTTGATATGTTGCAGGTGGCACCTTATTATGCGCACGGCCTGTCGGACCTGTTTTCGGTCGAATGCTGGGGCGGGGCCACGTTTGACGTCGCGATGCGGTTTTTGAAAGAAGACCCGTGGGACCGGCTGGTGAAACTGCGCGAAGCAGTGCCCAATATTCTGACCCAGATGTTGCTGCGTGCGTCAAACGCGGTGGGTTACACCAACTATCCCGATAACGCGGTGGATTATTTTGTTAAGCAAGCCGCCGAACATGGCATGGACCTGTTTCGGGTGTTCGATTCCCTTAACTGGGTTGAAAATATGAAGGTGGCAATGGATTCCGTCCTGCGTACCGGCAAGCTGTGCGAAGGGGCGATTTGTTATACCGGCGATATTTTCGACAAGGACCGGTCGAAATATAACCTGGATTATTATGTTGAAATGGCCCGCGAGCTGGAAAAATCCGGCGCGCATATTCTGGGTCTGAAAGACATGGCCGGTTTGTTGCGCCCGGCGGCGGCAAACACCCTGTTTAAGGCGTTAAAAGACACGGTCAATATTCCGATCCATTTCCATACCCACGATACCAGCGGCATTTCAGCCGCCACCGTAATGGCAGCGATTGATGCCGGGGTGGATGCGGTGGATGGCGCGCTTGATTCAATGTCGGGGTTAACATCCCAGCCCAACCTTGGCTCCATCGCACAGGCTTATCGCGGCATGGAACGCGACCCGGGGCTGGACCCCGAAGCCCTGCGCGAAGTTTCGACATACTGGGAACAGGTGCGGCGTTATTACACCGGCTTTGAAAGCGACATTCGCAGTGGCACGTCGGACGTTTATGTTCACGAAATGCCGGGCGGCCAATATACCAATTTACGCCATCAGGCCCGCGCCGTCGGGCTGGAGGAACGCTGGCCCGAAGTCTCCAAGGCTTATGCCCAGGTTAATAAAATGTTCGGCGATATCGTCAAAGTAACGCCGAGTTCCAAGGTGGTGGGCGATATGGCCCTGATGATGGTGACATCGGGCTTAACCGAGCAAGATGTGCTGGACCCGAAAAAGGACATTGCCTTTCCCGACAGTGTGATTTCGTTCTTCCGCGGTGAAATTGGCCAGCCGGTGGGTGGGTTCCCGCCAGCCTTGCAGCGCAAGGTGCTTAAAGGCGGCGAAGCGTTAAGCGATCGTCCCGGCAAGCATATGAAGCCGATTGATTTTGCCGCCACCAAGGCCGAGATCGAAAAGAAAACCCATCGCAATACCAGCGATGCCGAGGTCGCATCCTATGTGATGTATCCCAAGGTGTTTCTGGAATATGCCGAACATCGCAGCCACAATGCCGATGTTTCAATTTTGCCAACCCCGGTCTTTTTCTATGGCATGGGCCAGGGCGAGGAAATTTCGGTGGATATCGAAAAGGGCAAAACCCTGGTTATTCGCTATCTCGCAACGTCGGAATTTGGCGATGACGAAGGCCAGCGCACAGTGTTTTTCGAACTGAACGGCCAGCCCCGCACCGTAAAGGTTGCCGATAACAAGCTGGCAGTTTCGCGCAAATCGCGGCCCAAGGCCGAAGATGGCAACCCGATGCATGTGGCCGCCCCGATGCCGGGCCTTGTGGTTGAGGTTTCGGTGGTTGAAGGCCAGAAAATCAAGGCGGGCGATGTAATTTGCGCGCTTGAAGCGATGAAAATGGAAACAGCGGTGCATGCGGAAAAAGACGGGACGGTGGCCAAAATCCACGCCCCGGCAGGCACCCAGGTAGACAGCAAGGATTTGCTGGTAGAACTGACGGAGTAATCTGATGTTAAAAATGCCTGAGCCGGACAGCTCTGTTCTTGCCCGGCGCACGGACATCATCGCAGCGATGCGGGCCATAGTGCCCGCATCGGGTGCGGTCATTGCCGAGGAAGATGCGCTCAGGCCTTATGAATGCGACGGGCTTATGGCCTATCGCCAATTGCCGATGATTGTGGTGTTGCCCGAAAATACCGCGCAAATTGCCGCGATTTTAAAATATTGCCACCAAAACAAAATCCGCGTGGTGCCGCGCGGGGCGGGCACCGGCCTTTCGGGCGGGGCCCTGCCCATGGCCGATGCCATTACCATCAGCATGATGAAATTTAACCGCGTGCTCGATATCGACTGGGACAATCGCGCGTGTGTGGTGCAGCCCGGTGTGACAAATCTGGGCATTACCCGTGCGGTCGAACATCGCGATTTTTATTATGCACCGGACCCGTCCAGCCAGATCGCCTGTTCAATTGGCGGTAACATCGCCGAAAATTCCGGCGGGGTGCATTGCCTTAAATATGGCCTGACCACCAACAATGTGCTGGGCCTGGAAATGGTCACCATCGAAGGCGATATCTTGCGCATCGGCGGCAAGGCCCTTGATAGTGCCGGTTACGACCTGATGGGCATTATCACCGGGTCCGAAGGGCTTTTGGGGATTGTTACCGAAATAACGGTGCGGATTTTGCGCAAACCCGAAACCGCCCGCGCCATGTTGCTGGGTTTTCCCGATAATCAGGCAGGCGGCGATTGTGTGGCCAAAATTATTGCTAATGGCATTATCCCCGGCGGGTTGGAAATGATGGACGCGCCCGCCATTCGCGCGACCGAGGATTTTGTCCATGCCGGTTACCCGCTAGATGTTGAATCTTTGTTGCTGGTCGAACTTGATGGCCCGGCGATTGAGGTGGACCATTTAATTGAACGGGTTGGCGATATTGCCCACCAATGCGGGGCGGTTTATTCGCGCATTTCCGAAACCGAAGAAGAACGCGCCCTGTTCTGGTCGGGCCGCAAAAACGCCTTTCCCGCCATTGGCCGCATGTCGCCCGACTATATTTGTATGGATGGCACCATTCCGCGCGGGCGCTTGTCCGATGTGCTGACCGGGATGCAGGTGTTTTCGCAACGCCACGGCCTTCGGGTCGCCAATGTGTTTCATGCTGGCGATGGCAATTTGCACCCGCTGATCATGTTTGATGCCAACCAGCCCGGCGAACTTGAGCGGGCCGAGGCCTTTGGCGCCGATATTTTAAAGCTGTGTGTCGAGGTCGGCGGGTGCCTGTCAGGCGAACATGGCATTGGCATTGAAAAACGCGACCTGATGCCGGAAATGTTTAGCGAAGACGACATGAAACATCAGGAACGGTTAAAACTGGCCTTTGACGAAGACCAGTTGTTAAACCCCGGCAAGGTTTTTCCGGTGTTGCATGGCTGTGGAGAGCTAAAAACCCTGCATGCGCGCTCTGTCGCTAACAAATTCCCCGATATACCGCGATTTTAACCGGTAAAAAGCCGGATATTACACCAAAAAGCCAAAAAACGTTATGCCGCGACCCCGCAAAGACCGGCATAACGGAGCAGGAGAGGAAACCGCCATGGCGGAAACAATAACCCCGACCAACCCGGCGCAATTGCGCGATGCCATTTTATGGGCCTTGGGTGATAAGGTGGCGCTGGAAATTATCGGCCATGGCAGCAAACGCGCCTATGGCCATGACGTGCGCGCCGACCATGTGCTGGATTTATCCAAACTGACCGGCATTTTGTTTTATCAGCCCGAAGAACTGGTGATTTCGGCCCATGCGGGTACGCCGCTTGCCGAAATAACCGCCCTTTTGGCGCAAAAACACCAGCAATTCCAGTTTGAACCGGTTGACTTTCCGTTGTTGCTGGGCGGTGGTGATAAGACTGGTTTGGCGGGTGATGGTCCGCTTGGCACGCTGGGTGGGCTGGCGGCAACCAACATTTCCGGCCCGCGCCGGTTAAAATCCGGTGCCGCGCGCGACCATGTTTTGGGGTTCGAGGCCGTTAGTGGCCGGGGCGAAGATTTTAAATCCGGCGGGCGGGTAATGAAAAACGTGACCGGGTTTGATTTATCAAAATTAATGGCCGGGTCGTTTGGCACGCTGGGGGTGATGCACACCCTGACGCTCAAAGCCATGCCCGTGCCCGAAAAAACCCGAACGGTGATCGTGCCTTGTGACGATGTGGTGTTGGCGGTGCAGGCAATGAGTGCCGCCATGGGCAGCGAAAACGAGGTTTCGGGGGCGGCGTGGGTGCCGACTTCAATGTTGGCGGTGATTTCGCCCGATACCGTGTCATTGGACGATGCGAGAACGGCAACTGCGATAATCGTTTTGCGGGTTGAGGGACCGGAACAATCAGTCGATTGGCGGGCAGCAGCCTTGTGCCGGTTGCTGGCCGATATTGGCACGGCATCGGTGGTGCGTGCCGCGCCAAGCCTGGGCATGTGGCAGGCGATTGCCGATGTAAAACCGATGCAGGGGCAGGGGGGTGTTTTATGGCGCCTGTCGGTGCCGCCCGCATCGGGCGGCGGCGTGGTTGGGGCGTTACGTCATATAGATGACAGCGCAGATATCATGCTTGACTGGGCAGGCGGGCTTGTCTGGGCGCAATTTGCGGGTGGGGATGCTAGTCGCCATGTTGAACAGGCACGTAAAATTCGCAAAATCGCGGTGGAGGCCGGCGGGCAGGCTTGGCTGGTGCGGGCTTCGGCGCAATTGCGCCGCGAAATTCCGGTTTTTCAGCCGCTTTCGCCGCAAATTAATCGCATAAATCGCAAAATATCGGAAAATTTTGATCCGCATGGTCTTTTAAACCCGGGCCGCATGGCACCAGAGCATGAACCGGATGTTTTAAACGCCAAGCAGCCGGTGGGGGTATAAATGCAAACAGGTTTTAGTCCCCGTCAGCTTGCCGATCCGGCAATGGCGCAGTCCGAACAGATTTTACGCAAATGCGTGCATTGCGGGTTTTGCACCGCCACCTGCCCCACCTTTGTTACCCTGGGTGACGAGCTTGATAGCCCGCGTGGCCGCATTTACCTGATCAAGGACATGTTGGAAAACGACAAACCGGCGACGGAACGGGTGGTACGCCACCTTGACCGCTGCTTGTCGTGCCTGTCTTGCACCACCACCTGCCCGTCGGGGGTTGATTACATGCATTTGATCGACCATGCCCGTGCCCATATTGAAAAAACATATCAGCGGCCCGCTGCCGATAAATGGTTGCGTAAATTGCTGGCATGGATTGTGCCGCGCCCAACCCTGTTTCGCGTGGCCCTTATGGGGGCAAGGCTGGCATCGCCGCTGGCCGGGCTGATGCCGGGGCGGTTGCGCGGCATGGTTAAAATGGGCGCACGGCCATTGCCGCCCCCCAGTTGGGTGGATCGGCCCCAGGTTATTCCGGCGCAAGGTGCGCGCAAGGGCCGGGTTGCTATTTTAACCGGGTGTGCGCAGCAGGTGCTGGAAACCGAAATTAACGAGGCGACGGTGCGGTTGCTGACCCGGTTGGGTATTGAAATTGTGGTGGCCAAGGGGGCGGGCTGTTGTGGCTCGCTGGTGCATCATATGGGCAAGGAAGACGCATCGCACGCTCAGGCCATTAACAATATTGCCGCGTGGCATACTGAATTATCCGATGCTGGCGGCGAGGGGCTCGATGCGATTGTAATTACCGCCTCGGGCTGTGGCACCACGGTTAAGGATTACGGAAATATGCTGGCCCATGATGCGGTTTGGGCGCAAAAGGCCGCCCGGATTGCCGGTTTGGCCTGCGATATTACCGAATATTTGACCAAAATAGATTTACCAGCCGGGCTGGTGCAGCCGGTTGTTCTGTCACCGGCGGCGGCAAACCAGCACGCCATGCCCACCCCGGCAAGGGACAGTGCGTTTTCGCACTCGGCGGCACCTTCGCCTGCTCCGGCCTCGGTTTCTGATCGGGCGGCGGCCGCCACACACAATGATATGGTGGCGGGCACCGCACCGGGGGGGCGCGCGCCCGTGCCCATCCGCGTGGCCTATCATTCCGCCTGTTCGATGCAGCACGGGCAAAAAATTAACCGCCCCCCTCGCGATTTACTGCGCAAGGCCGGGTTCGAAGTGCTTGAAATTGGCGAAGGCCATTTATGTTGCGGGTCAGCCGGGGTTTATAACCTGTTACAGCCCGAAATTGCCGGGCAGTTAAAAGAACGCAAACAGGCCAATATCCGCCATACCCGGCCCGATCTGGTGGCAACAGGCAATATTGGCTGCATGATCCAGCTTGAAACCGACGATTTGAAAGTGGTTCACACCGTGCAATTGCTTGACTGGGCAACTGGCGGGCCGTGCCCGGCGAAACTGCAAGGCCATGCAGGGGAACGGGCATAGCACAGCACGAATAATAAGGAACAATAAGGAATAAAAGGGCAGAAGCACCCGTTCTGGTGCCGTTATTTCTTGTTTAGAAAGTCGCGGGCGATGCCCTCGGCTGCAGATTCGCCATGTTCCGGCGATGAAAATTCGGCCGTTTTAGCCCGAATCCAGGCGCTGACCGCGTTCTCGTCGATCTCGATATTGGCCAGAATGGCCGAGATAATAGCCTCCATCGCCAAGGTGTGGCTGGCGACATTGTTAACCGCATCATGCAGTTCGTCAAAATGATGGGCTGCCATTTGTGACATTTCACCCAGTTCGCCCGACAGCTTTTCAAGCGTCGTTTTAATGCCGTCGATTTGTGCGTTTGCCATTTCGTTCCCCACTGTCTTCCCCATTTCGCCAGCAATGTGCCGCACGCCCTGTGTCTTGTGCCAGCCGTCATTACTGTTTGGCATTTTGTCGCCGTTTGGGTAAGCGTCGCCTGTTCATAAGGGTTTGTAAAGCGCGACAACCACGTAGGGCGATGATTATTCCAGGTGTGTACAGGCGCGGTGCCTAAAACGCCGTCTGATTGCTGCGCTGGCGGCGTTGGGGTGGCAAAGGGGCGAGGATCCGCGATCAACCGGGCGGTGATAAAGCCAGATCTGGTTGTGCGGATCTGTTTTAACCACAGAGATAACGACTCCCCTGGCGTGATGATCCTGTAGTTGAATGACCGGTTTGTAACATTTGGCGGCAGCGTCTCGGGTTTTGGAAAAAATCGGGCGGAAAAACAAGCGGTGATCGGCAAAACGAAATTTATGCAAGGTATTGAATAATTTGAATTAATTTTTGTGTTTCATCTGATTTGACGACTGTAACATAACCTTAACAAATCTGACGCAATACGGTAAAAGCTTATGGGTAAAGTCCGCCTCGCAGATCGTTGCACCGTTCCTTTGCGGAACACACAAATGGGGATTTACATGAAGAAGACACTCGCTATTGCAGCACTCGCGAGCGTTGCCTTGACCGGCGCCGCACATGCGCGCGATCAGATTCGTATCGTTGGCTCGTCCACCGTGTTTCCGTTCGCAACCGCAGTTGCGGAAGAATTCGGCAAGACCACTTCTTTTAAAACACCGGTTATCGAATCAACCGGTTCCGGCGGCGGCTTGAAGCTGTTTTGTGCTGGTGTTGGCGAACAGAACCCCGACATCACCAATGCTTCGCGCCGCATTAAAAAGTCCGAAGTTGAAACCTGCGCCAAAAACGGCGTTGAAGCCATCACCGAAGTTAAAATCGGTTATGACGGCATCGTTCTTGCCAATTCCAAGGATGCACCGCTGTTCGAACTGACCAAAGAACAGATCTTCCTGGCACTGGCCAAAACCGTTCCGTCCAAAGACGGCAAGGAACTGATCGATAACCCGTATAAAAACTGGAAAGAAATCGATCCGACTCTTCCGGACGAAAAGATTGAAGTTCTCGGACCGCCGCCGACCTCCGGTACGCGCGATGCTTTCACCGAGCTGGTACTTGAAGAAGCCTGCAACGAATTCCCGGCGATTGCTGCCCTTAAAGACAGCGACAAAGCCATGCACAAAGCGGCTTGCGCCGGTGTCCGTGAAGACGGCGCCTATATCGAAGCTGGCGAAAACGACAACCTGATCGTTCAGAAACTTGAAGCCAACCCGATTGCTCTGGGCATCTTCGGCTTCTCGTTCCTTGATCAGAATGGCGACAAGCTGCACGGTTCGAAAATTGGCGGCGTTGCGCCGACTTTTGAAGCCATTTCCGATGGTTCCTACCCGGTTTCACGTTCGCTTTACTTCTATGTCAAGAACGCCCACGTTGGCACCATTCCTGGCATGGAAGAATATGTTGCCCAGTTCACCGCCGACAAAGCCTGGGGTGAAGAAGGCTACCTTGCGGATCGTGGTTTGATCCCGATGGATACCGCCGAGCGTGAACAGGTTCGCGAAGCTGCGAAAAATCTGACTCCGCTGAGCATGTAATCTAATCTGTGATCGGTGGCAGCCTTTGCGGGCTGCCACCGGTTTCTTTGTTTTAATAATTGTTTTTTTTATTATTTTGTCCCACTAGCACTGAACGCTTCGACCGGGTATCTGGTTCATTCAGGCAAATGGAATAACACAATGTCTCTGACTTTTTTGTTGCTGGCGGTTGCGTTGCTTTGTGCGCTCTCTTTCGTTTTTGGACGGCAGAGAGCGATTGCACTTTCAGGCGGACGTTTTAGCAATCTGCATTCCCTGCCGGTTCATTATGGCACCTATACCGCGTTGTGGTGTGGCCTGCCGGCACTGGCATTGCTGATTGTCTGGTATGCGCTGCAAGGCCCGGTGACCAATGCCCTTGTGATCAGTGACCTGCCGGTTGAAATCACATCTGATCCCGGTCAGTTGTCGCTGGCGATGAATGCCATTTCCCTGATCGCAGCCGATCACGGCCAGCATCTTGATGTGGCGCCCGAAGTGGTTGAAGCCGGTAACCGGTTGGCAATTCTTCACACCATTTCCAATACGGCTTTGATTGTTGTGTTGCTGTGTGTGGCGCTGACGGGCTTGTCGCTGTCTTATCGCAAAATTGTTGCCGATATGCGCGCGCGCAACAATGTCGAACGGATCGTGCGTTACCTGATGATTGGCTGTTCGGCCATCGCCATTCTCTCGACCGTTGGCATTGTGTTTTCGTTGCTGTTTGAAGCCCTGCATTTCTTTAGCAAGGTTAATCCGCTTGAGTTTCTGTTTGGTCTGGAATGGAGCCCGCAAACTGCGATCCGTGCCGACCAGGTGGCCTCGGACGGGTCGTTTGGCATGATCCCGCTTTTTGCGGGCACCTTGTTAATCACGCTTATCGCCATGCTGGTCGCCGTGCCGATCGGGTTGTTTTCGGCCATTTACATGGGCGAATATGCCTCGCCAATGTTTCGGGCCTGGGCCAAACCGGCGCTGGAAATTCTCGCGGGCGTGCCAACGGTGGTTTACGGCTTTTTTGCCGCCCTTACCGTGGCCCCGTTCCTGCGCGATACCGGTGCGACACTGGGGTTAAGTGTCAGTTCTGAAAGTGCGCTGGCAGCGGGCCTTGTGATGGGCGTCATGATCATTCCGTTTGTGTCCTCGCTGTCTGATGATGTGATGTCCCAGGTGCCACAATCGCTGCGCGATGGCTCTTACGGGCTGGGGGCAACAAAATCGGAAACCATTCGCCACGTTATTTTCCCCGCCGCCTTGCCCGGTATTGTCGGCGCCATCTTGCTGGCAGTATCGCGCGCCATTGGCGAAACCATGATTGTGGTGATGGCTGCGGGCCTTGCTGCCAACCTTACAGCCAATCCCTTGCAGGCGGTGACAACGGTAACGGTGCAGATTGTGACCTTGCTTGTCGGTGACCAGGAATTTGACAGTGCCAAAACCTTGTCGGCCTTCGCACTTGGTCTGGTTCTTTTCCTTGTGACGCTGGGGCTGAACGTTTTCGCCCTGAAGTTTGTTCAGAAGTATCGCGAGAAATATGACTGATATGGCATCATTAATGGAAGATCGCGCTGCCGCCAATGCGGATGCCAGCGACCAGCGCAAGCCGGTCGACTGGGACAGCGCTGATATGTCACGCAGTATCAAAAAACGCTATGCTGCTGAACGCCGTTTTAAAACCTATGGTTTGACCGCGATCATGCTGGCGCTGGCCGCCCTGGTGTTGCTGGGCTATTCGATTATATCGAAGGGCTATAGCGCCTTTGTGCAGACCTATGTTCAGATCGAATTGACATTCGACCCGGCGGTGATTGACCCCGATGGTACCCGTGACCCGGCCGTTCTCGGGCGGGCCAATTATGACGGGCTGATTAAGGATGCCCTGCGCGCGCGTTTCCCCGATGTCACCTCGCGGTCGGAAAAGCGCAAGCTTTACGGCATCATTTCCAGTGGCGCATCCTATGACCTGCGCGAACAGGTGCTCGACAAGCCCTCGCTGATCGGGCAAACCCGCAAGCTCTGGCTTATTTCCGGCGATGACTTTGATATGCTCAACAAGGGCTATATCAGTGCCGACACGCAGGAAGCCTCGCGACGTCTTGATGACGATGAAATTGGCTGGTTCCAGACATTGCAATCGGCCAATGCCATTGAAAAGCGGTTCCATACCCGGTTTTTCACCAATGGCGATTCGCGTGAGCCTGAACTGGCCGGGATATGGGGCGCTGCTGTTGGCTCGTTCTATACCTTGATTGTCACTTTGCTTTTGTCCTTCCCGATCGGGGTGGCGGCGGCAATTTACCTGGAAGAATTTGCCCCCAAAAACCGTCTGACCCAGATTATCGAAGTCAATATCAACAATCTGGCGGCGGTACCTTCCATCGTGTTTGGCCTTTTGGGGCTGGAGCTTTATCTTAATGTCATGCATTTGCCGCGTTCGGCCCCGGTTGTTGGCGGCTTGACCCTGGCATTGATGACCTTGCCAACCATCATTATTGCGTCGCGTGCCGCGATCAAGGCGGTGCCGCCGTCCATTCGCCAGGCGGCTCTTGGCCTTGGCGCATCGCCGGTGCAAACGGTAAGCCACCATGTGTTGCCCCTTGCCATGCCCGGTATTTTAACCGGTACCATCATTGGCATGGCGCAGGCTTTGGGTGAAACCGCCCCGCTTTTAATGATCGGGATGGTGGCCTTTATTGTTGATATTCCTGGCAGTGCCATGGATGCGGCAACCGTGTTGCCCGTCCAGATCTATCTGTGGGCAGACAGCCCGGAACGCGCCTTTGTCGAAAAAACGTCGGCGGCGATCATGGTGTTGCTGGCCTTCCTGATTTTGATGAACGGGTTGGCTGTGTTCTTGCGCAAGAAATTTGAACGGAAGTGGTAAAATGGCTGTTGTAACTGCAGATGCAATGACAAACGCACCGCACACGCGGGGCAAGTCGAAAATGGCGGCCCGGGACCTTGACCTGTTTTATGGCGACGCGCAGGCTCTTTTTAATGTCGATCTTGATGTGATGGAACGCGAAGTCACCGCGCTGATCGGCCCGTCGGGCTGTGGTAAATCCACGTTTCTGCGCTGCCTGAACCGCATGAACGACACCATCGATGGTGTGACCATCAGTGGCAAGGTCACCCTTGATGACCGCGATATTTACGACAAGATTATTGATGTGGTGCAGCTTCGCGCCCGGATCGGCATGGTGTTTCAAAAACCCAACCCGTTTCCGAAATCGATTTTCGATAACGTGGCCTATGGCCCGCGTATTCATGGTCTGGTTAATTCCCGCGATGAGCTTGACGAAATCGTCATGACCTCGCTGGAAAAAGCCGGCCTGCTTAAAGAAGTCAAAGACCGCCTTGCATCCCCCGCAACCGGTCTTTCCGGCGGACAGCAGCAGCGCCTGTGCATTGCACGGGCCGTTGCGGTCAGCCCCGAAGTTATTTTGATGGATGAACCCTGTTCCGCGCTTGATCCGATTGCGACTGCCAAGGTCGAAGAACTGATCGACGAGCTGCGTTCGAACTACACAATTGTCATCGTCACTCACTCCATGCAGCAGGCCGCGCGTGTATCGCAGCGCACGGCTTTTTTCCACTTGGGCAAGCTTGTGGAAGTCGGCGAAACGGACCAAATCTTTACCAACCCGCGAGACGAACGCACCAAGGGCTATATCACTGGGCGCTTCGGCTAAGCCGGGCAGGAGTAATATGATGAGAAAAGAAGAAAGCCATATCGTCAGTTCATTTGATGATGAACTGACACGGTTAAACAATATCATTTCGCAAATGGGCGGATTGGCTGAAAGCCAGCTGATTTCGGCCATTCGCGCGATTTCAAAACGCGATTCCGAACTGGCCGAACAGGTCATTGTTTCGGATTTACGCATTGATAAGCTCGAACAGGAAGTGCAGGATTTTGCGGTTCGTGTTCTGGCCCTGCGTCAGCCGATGGCCGATGATTTGCGCCAGGTTGTGACAGCATTGAAACTGTCGAACGATCTTGAACGTATTGGCGATCTGGCCAAGAACATTGCCAAACGCGCCCAGGTTCTTAACCAGATGGCGCCGATCCGCCCGGTTCAGGTTATTCCCAACATGGCGCGCCTGGCTCAGGAAATCATCAAGGACGTTCTTGATGCCTATATCGAAAACGACGCCGAAAAGGCCCAGCGCGTGTGGGCGCGGGACCAGGAAGTGGACGATATGTACAATTCGCTGTTCCGCGAATTGCTGACCTACATGATGGAAGATCCGCGCAACATCACCGCATCGACCCATCTTTTGTTCATTGCCAAAAACATTGAACGTATCGGTGACCATGCCACCAACATCGCCGAAACGATCTATTACCGGATCAAAGGCGAAGATTTGCCGGTTGATGGCCGTCCTAAAAATGACGCGGCCAATTTTGCCGTGATTGAACCCAACGAGGCAGGGGAATAACAGGATGGATCCGACGGTTCTTATTGTCGAGGATGAAGCCGCCATCGTAACGATGCTGCGTTATAATCTCGAACGTGAAGGCATGAATGTTGTTGAGGCCGGCGACGGCGACGAAGCCCTGAAAATCATGGCGGAAACCCATGTTGATCTGGTTTTGCTTGACTGGATGTTGCCGGTGATGTCGGGCATCGAGGTGTGCCGCCAGATCCGCCGCAAACCCGAAAGCCGCGATCTGCCGGTGATTATGGTGACCGCACGCGGGGAAGAAGGCGACCGTATTCGCGGCCTTGATACCGGGGCGGATGATTATGTGACCAAGCCGTTCGCCATTGGCGAATTGCTGGCCCGTATTCGCGCTTTGTTGCGCCGCTCTGGTCCGGCGCAACCACAGGGGCAACTGATCTATTCCGATATTGAAATGGATCTGGCCGCCCACCGGGTTAATCGCAGTGGCAAAGCTATCCATCTCGGGCCGACGGAATTTCGCCTGTTGCGGTATTTCCTCGAACATCCGGGCCGGGTTTTCTCGCGCGAACAATTGCTTAACGCCGTTTGGGGGCCGAATATTTATGTCGAAACCCGCACGGTCGATGTGCATATTCGTCGTCTGCGCAAGGCCTTGAACGATGTGAAAGGCACACGCGATGTTATCCGCACCGTGCGTGCGGCGGGCTATGCACTAGATGATGATGCGGCTGCATAACCGGCCATTTTTATTTGTTTGAATTGTGACATAATTTCGCAATTTACACCGAAATTACAAGGCCCTGTCATATGACGGGGCCTTGTTTTTATGGCAGCAGCCTTGGCAAGTTTTGCATATCCCGATTGCGCGCTATTCACCGGTTTTTTGGTGCTGCGCAGGCCGGGCATCAAGAGGCTGGCCGCGCTGCCACGGGGCCATGTCGCCGGACGATCATGCGATTAAGGGTTTGTCTTGTTGGGGCTCACCGCACTTGGCGTTGCGGCTGTTGCTGTTGCCGCAGGTTTGGCGGCATTTGTTGCTGAATGTGACGGCGTGCGCGGGGCCAGTTCGTTCATCAGCAGCATGTCGGCGCGGCGGAATTTGGCAATTTCGGCGTCAATTTCATCCTGTGGCACATCGCAGGCGGATAGCACATGGTCCGACAGGCGCAGGCCGGTTTCCAGTACTTCGGGGATGGCGGCATTGGCGCCGCTGCGCGACAGCGCGCCGATATGGGAAATATCCTGCGCGCGGGCGAAAATTTTCAAATGCGGATAATGCTGGCGCAGCAAGGCTACGGTTTTTTCGGTTTCGTGCGGGGTGCCCATGGCCACGGCGGCAACATTGGCCTGTTCGGTGTGGGCGGCGCGGAAGCTTTCCGGGCGCGAGCCATCGGCAAAATAAACCGGCAATCCTTCAGCACGGCCCCGTGCCACTTGCTGGGCGTCGGATTCCAGCACCACAAACGGAATATTGCGGGTTTTTAACAAACGCGCCAACACCCGCCCGACCCGGCCACAGCCAATAATCAGCACATGGTGTTCGACCCCTTCGGTGTGGCTTTCAATTTCGCCCAGCTGGTCGGTTTCGCGCGGGTGCAAAACATCTTCCAGCTTTTTACCCAAGCTGATCAGGCTGGGGGTTAGCGCCATTGAAATGGCGACAATCGGCACCAGTATGGCAGCCAGGTCGGTGGTGATGGCGCCGTTTTGGGCCGCCAGCGTAAACATGACAAAGGCAAATTCACCGCCACCGGCCAAACTCATGGCAATGCGCAGCGAAACAGCGCGGTCAAACCGGGTGGCAAGGGACAGGATAAATAACAGAACTGCCTTGACCACCAGCAGGGCCAAAACCCCGATAATAACGGTAACGGCATGGTGATAAACCACCCCAACATCGACCGACATGCCAACCGACATGAAAAACAGCGATAAAAACACCCCGCGAAACGGGGCAATGTCGGCTTCGATTTGGTGGCGAAATTCGGTTTCGGCCAGCATCACCCCGGCAATAAATGCGCCCAGCGCCATCGACAACCCGGCCATTTCCGTAAGGGTGCTGGCGGCCAGCACGGCAAACAGGGTGCCAATGGCAAACAGTTCGGGGTTATGCAGGGCGGCAATGGCGCGAAACATCGGTCGCAGCAAATAGCGCCCGGCCAGTAACAACAGCGCCACCGCACCAAACCCGGCCAAAATGCTGATCCACGGGCTGGTGGTGGTGGCCGTGTTGCCTGCGGCCTGCACCATAATCAGGAACGGACCAACCGAAACGTCTTGCACCAACAATACGGCAAGGGCAGCGCGGCCAAACCGCGTGTGCAACTGGCGTTCGTCGGAAAGCTGTTTAAGGATGATCGCGGTGGATGACAGGGCCAGCGCCCCGGCAATCACCAGCGCCGCGGGCAATGGCAAATCAATGGCCATTAACACGACAAAGCCAACGCCAAGGGTAACCAGAATTTGCAACATGCCCAAGGCGGCAAATTTGCCCCCAATGACGCGCAGGCGTTCACGCGACAGTTCCAGCCCGATCATAAACAGTAAAAACACCACGCCCAGTTCGGCAACGGTGGAAATATCCTTGTTGCTGGGAATAAGCCCCAGCCCGAAAGGACCGATCACCAGCCCGCCGACCAGAAATCCGATGATCGAATTAGCGCGCAAACGCTGGGCAATGGGCACTGCAATAACCGCAGCGCTTAAAATCAGAAACAGCTCGAACAGCACATTGCTATGAGGCATGAATGATCATCCAGGGTCGTTAAATTTTCGGCCAGTCAACAAACGGTCCCGGTTGCCTCTAGCATAGCGAAACGGGGCAAAAAAACGATGTAAATCTGGTTTCAGGTCGCTTTGTTATCAAGGTTCGGCCACCGGGCGTGCCAGTGAACCGGGCAGGGGCCAACAGGTGAAAACAGTTCTGGTGAACCCGTTTCTGACAGGAGAAAAAGGCCGTCGCTTATTTGCAGGATTGTGATTTTGCAGATGCAGCATATGTATTGTCACATTCACACTGTTACCGGCTGTGTTTTAGGTAACAGCACTGACGTGTGAGGCTGTTCAAACCGGCCTGCGATCCGCTATTTGGGGGACACAGCTTGCGTTTGCGAGGTGGCAATGCCATCTTGCGCGGCAGCGCCCGGTAAAACAGGGCGCATTATTTTTAATAATAAACGGCGGACCGGTTTTGGAACAGCTTATACCCTATTTGCAAATATTTGCCGGACTGGTTCTTTTAACCGCCGGCGGTGAATTTATGGTGCGCGGGGCCGTGGGACTGGCACTGCTGATGGGCATTTCCAAGGTTATTGTCGGGCTTACCATTGTTGCTGCGGGCACATCGGCCCCGGAATTTGTGGTGTCGTTAAATGCCGCACTGGCCGGGGCGGGCGATATTGCCATGGGCAATGTTGTTGGCTCGAACATTGCCAATATCTTGCTGATTTTGGGGTCGGTCGCACTTTTAAAACCGGTTATGGCCAGCCGCACCACCACGGTGCGGGATGGCGGGGCGATGCTGCTGGGCACTTTGCTGTTTATCGGGCTGTGCCTGTTTGGGGTGATCGACCGCTGGGCCGGGGTACTGATGCTCGCCGTGCTGATCGGCATTTGGTACTTTACCTATAAACACGACAAACAAAGCCCTTGTGATGCAAGCGTGCTGCATGAAAACGAAGCCGACGAAGTGGGCGAAGCACCCACTGGCTGGGCCAAACCGGTTATTGCCACGCTGATTGGCGTGGTCGGGCTCACTTTCGGGGCCGATCTGCTGGTTGATGGCGGGGTGACGGTGGCCCGTGAATTTGGTATTTCCGAAGCCGTCATTGGCTTGACGCTGGTGGCATTTGGCACGTCGCTTCCCGAACTGGCGGCGTCGATGGTGGCGGCGTTTCGCGGTCATTCCGATGTGGCGCTGGGCAATGTTTTTGGATCTAACCTTTTGAACCTGCTGGTGATTATTGGCGGTGTGTCGGTGATTTCGCCCATAACTGTTCCGGCCCAAATTGCCGGGTCCGATATGTGGATCATGCTGGCGGTAACCGTGGCGGTTCTGGTTGTGGCCTTTGCCGGGCGGCGCATTGGCCGTGTGGCCGGGGCAATCTTTATGGCGGCCTATTTTGGATATATCGGTATGCTGTTTGCCGCGTAAACCCGTGGCAGGTGCCATACGGGTTATGGCGTTTCCCGGTTGGTAACGGGTGGGAAACAGGATGATGATTGATAAATGATGATACGGATAAAACGGCAGGAAACGGACAGGCGATGACAGATACGATGCCAAAAACCGCCCTGATCACCGGGGCCGCCAAGCGGATCGGGCGCGTTATTGCGCAAGATCTGGCCGGGCAGGGATATGATATTGTCCTTCATTGTAACCAGTCGCGTGATGCAGCCAATGAATTGGCCGGTGACATTCGCGATATGGGCCGCAAGGCCCATGTGGTATCTGCCGATTTATCCCGCGAAGATCAAACTGCCGGGATTATGGATGCGGCGAATGCCGCCCTTGGCCCGATCGGGCTTTTGGTCAATAACGCATCGACCTTTGACTATGACGATGTCAAAACGGCAACGCGCGAAAGCTGGGACTTTCATATGGAGGTTAATCTGCGCGCACCGTTTGTATTGTCACAGGCCTTTGCCGGTCAGTTGCCCGACGGTGCAAGCGGGTTGATTGTTAATATCATTGATCAGCGGGTGTGGAACCTGACCCCGCATTTTACCACCTATAGCCTGTCCAAGGCGGGGTTGTGGACCTTGACCCAAACCTTGTCGCTTGCACTGGCACCCCATATTCGGGTTAATGGCGTGGGCCCGGGGCCGGTATTGCCCAGCGCGCGGCAAAGCCAGGACGATTTTGATGCCCAGTGCCGAAAAACCCCGTTAGGAATTGGGACATCGCCGCAGCAGATTTGCGACGCGATACGGTTTTTCCTTGCCGCACCTGCCGTTACCGGGCAAATGTTAGCCCTTGATGGTGGACAACATATGAACTGGGCGCCCTGCGACAGCACGGAAATGCCTGTCGAATAACCGGGCCGCTCATTGCTGGCGGTTACGCCGGTTGCCCCCACCCGCGCAGCACGAAGGATTTCAAAAATGACCGCAGGTCTGAAACAGGACGATAACATCACCACCTTGCCCTATGCCGATCAGGCGGGCAGCTTGCGGCGCGTGTTTGTGCGCGACATGGTGGTTAATACGTCGATCGGGGTTTATGATTTTGAAAAAGATGCGCCCCAGCGTGTGCGCATTAATCTGGATTTATCCGTGGTCGAGGGCGAAGGCCCCAAGAACGACGACCTGCAAAATGTGCTGTGTTACGAGGAACTGGTCAACGGGGTGCGCGCTATTTGTGCAACCGGGCATGTGAACCTTGTGGAAACGCTGTCTGAAAATATCGCAGCCATGTGTCTGACCGATCGCCGGGTGCGCAAGGTATGTGTGCGGGTCGAAAAGCTGGATGTTTTTGAAGATGTCGCGGCGGTCGGGGTCGAAATTGAGCGCTTTAATCTCGCGCGGTAATGGCCGCGATTTGAAGTGTATAAATTTTGATTTCGGGGCGAGGATGATGGCGAATCTGTGATTCCCTAAGGGCGAATCGTTTTGGTTGTTTATGCACAAGCACTGTTGGCGACAAAAACAAAGGGGTAAAAAGATATTTTACGATAAGATTACGGAATGTTTTCAGGTTGACAGTATTTTTAGTTAATAAAATCAACAACTTAGCTTTTTTGCCTATTTTATGGGCAATTCATAGAACGTTAAGACTCCCAACGGCTGCAGAGTTCAGCCCCCGTATTACCCACATACTTATCCACAGCCTTGGTGGAAACTTTTCAGGGGGGACGATTCCCTTGGTAAACTGTAATTATCTAAGCTGATTCGGCTAGACCATCGTATAGAAACTTTGCTGTTGGCTTGTAAAAGCCTGTTAATTGCACAATTCAGGACCACCCGATGACCTCCCCCGTACCGCCAAGCCCTGCACCGCGCGATATTGAATTGTCGCTGGACGATCTTCACGACGGTAAAGCCGGGCGCGGGGTCAGCGCGATCAAACACGCGTTAAAGACAATGCCGGGGTCGCCGGGCGTTTATCGCATGGTCGACGAGAAGGAACGGGTGCTTTATGTCGGCAAGGCCAAGAACCTGAAAAAACGGGTGACCAGCTACACCCATATTGCCCGGCTGGCCCTGCGCATTGCGCGCATGGTGGCACAAACCGTGCGAATGGAAATTATCACCACCCACACCGAAGCCGAAGCCCTGCTGCTTGAATCCAACCTGATCAAGAAGCTTAAACCGCGTTACAATATTTTGCTGCGCGACGATAAAAGCTTCCCCTATATCCTGATCACCGAGGATCACGGCTATCCACGGATTGTGAAACATCGCGGGGCCCGGGCCAAGGATGGCAGTTGTTTTGGGCCTTTTGCCTCGGCCTGGGCGGTGAACAACACGATTAACCATTTGCAGCGCGCTTTTTTGCTGCGCTCCTGTACCGATTCTGTTTTTGCCAACCGGTCGCGCCCGTGTTTGCTTTATCAAATCAAGCGCTGTTCTGGCCCTTGTGTCGATCGCATTTCCAAACCCGAATATGACGGGCTGGTCGATATTTGCCGCGACTTTTTATCCGGGCGCAGCAAAGTCATCCTCAAGCAACTGGAAGCCAGCATGCTGGCGGCGTCGGAAAACATGGAATTTGAAAAGGCCGCGATGTATCGCGACCGCATCCGGGCGTTGTCGCAAATTCAATCGCATCAGGATATCAACCTCGAAGGGCTGGAAGAAGCCGACGTAATTGCCTTGCATCATGAAGGCGGGCAAAGCTGTGTGCAGGTGTTCTTTTTCCGCAGCGGCTCCAACTATGGCAACCGGTCCTATTTTCCGCGTCATGAACAATCGGCCGAAATTCCCGAAATTCTGTCGGCCTTTGTCGGGCAGTTTTATGCCAACAAACCGGCCCCGCGCCAGGTGCTGCTAAGCCACGATATCGAAGGCCAGAAACTGGTCGAAGAAGCCCTGTGCATTAATAATGGCTACAAGGTTGAGCTGCATGTGCCCCAGCGCGGCGGCAAGCGCAAGCTGGTTGACCATGCCATGACCAATGCCCGCGAGGCCCTGGGGCGGCGCATGGCCGAAAGTGCATCGCAACGCAAATTGTTAGATGGTTTGGCCGACAAGCTGGACCTGGATAGCCCGCCCGAACGGATTGAAGTTTACGATAACAGCCATATTCAGGGCACCAATATGGTCGGCGGCATGATTGTCGCCGGGCCGGAAGGCTTCATGAAAAATGCCTATCGTAAATTTAACATCAAGGGCGACATCGCCCCGGGCGATGACTTTGCCATGATGCGCGAAGTCTTAACCCGCCGCTTTGCCCGCGCGCAAAAAGAAGACCCGGACCGCGAAAATGGCACATGGCCCGACCTGTGCCTGATCGATGGTGGTTTGGGCCAGTTGGGTGTGGCACGACAGGTGCTGGAAGATCTGGGCATTGAAGATGTGATGCTGGTGGGCGTTGCCAAGGGGGTGGACCGTAACGCGGGCAAGGAAGTGTTGCACATCACCGGCAAGGAACCCGTGCGGTTAGATCAGAAAGACCCGATCCTGTATTTCATTCAGCGCCTGCGCGATGAAGCACACCGCTGGGCGATTGGCACACACCGCGCCAAACGGTCCAAACAGATTGGCAAAAGCGTGCTTGATGATGTGCCGGGCATTGGCGGGGCGCGCAAAAAGGCGTTGCTGCATCATTTTGGCTCTGCCCGCGGGGTGGCCGATGCCGGGCTGGCCGACCTTGAAGCGGTGGACGGCATCAGTGCTGCCATTGCACGCAAGATTTACGGCCATTTCCATAACGATGATTAAGGGCGGCGTTGCCCCGGTATCAATAAATCTGTATCAGGCGGGCCGTTATCGACCCCGCCTGATACATTTTCAAATAGTTTAGCGAATGAACTGGTCAACATAATCGGCACCCAGGCCGATTTTGTCGTAATGGGCGCGGCACATGTCGATTTTGGTGAAAACATCTTCATAGCCCATGTGTTTTCCCCACGGGTCGACATAATACATCACGCCGTTAACCTGAAACATCGTGATCATTTCCTCGACATCGTCGGGAACCACCAATGTGTGGGTTTCGCCCGGCGGCTCGTAAACATAGCCCCCTTCATTGGCAACCCAGTCATGTTCCAGATAATGCCAGCGCCCCTTCAAAACCATGCCATGCACCGGGTTGGGGTGGCGGTGGCGGCTAAGCACGCCCGATTTTCGTACTTTTAGCAAATTCACCCAGTATCCCTGGCTGGCATTCAGGCAAAGTGGGCGAAACCACACATTTTCGGCCTGTGGTACCCAAATGCGGTCATCCTTGGGAATGGCATGTTCTACCACAATGTCGCGCCCGGCTTCGGCTGGCATCGCCAGCTGATAGGGCATTTTGGCCAGATCCTGGCTGTCCTTGGTCATTTTGCTCTCTCCTTGATCTTGACGATCCGTCTTTGGGGAATGAAAGGCGGCGGCTTTACATCACGCCATAGGTGGCAAAGGCTTCGGTCGCACTCATGCCGCCCTTGATGGCATCGGCGACGACATTTTCGCTTTTGACCTTTTCAAGTGCGCGGGCGATGGCTTCGTGTTCGGCCTCGGCGGGGATGGCAAGAACGCCTTCTTCATCGCCAAACAGAAGTGTTCCCGGGGCAATTTTGACGCCACCAATTTCGATGGTGCAGCGATAATCAATCACCTTGCCGCGTGGTCCCTGATCCTGGGCGTAAATGCCCCGGCAAAAGGCGGGGAAACCAAGGCCACGAATGCCTGCCGCGTCGCGGACATAACCATCAAGGATCGCTCCGGCGGCTTTGAGGTGCAGCGCACGGGTCGACATTAATTCGCCCCACAGCGCATAGCGCAGCGACGCCCCGGTCGCGATGTAAATTTCGTTTTCCCGCAAATCATCAAGCGCTTCCAGCATCAGGCCAAACGGCTTGTTGGCCAGCGGACCATTTGATGCCGGGTGGCCCAAATCAAATATATCGGCCTCTAACACCGGCATCGCCCGCCCGGCAATTTTGGTGCCCGGTTGCAGCGGGGCAATTTCGGCGGGCAAAAATTGTCGGGTCAGGCCCATCTGGTCCAAAACATCGCCAATCACGGCGGTGAACAAATCGTTTTTCAGGGTTTTGAAAAGATCGGCGTCATTGTCAAAATTTGTCATGGTGAAATCCTTTCATCATTGGCGCGGTTAATTGGCCGAAAAGCCCCCATCGACCGGCAAGATTGATCCGGTCACAAATCCTGCCTGGTCGGATGCCAAAAATAATGCCGGTCCCACCAGATCATCGGGCGTGCCCCAGCGTTGCATCGGTGTGCGGGCAATGATTTGCGCGCTGCGTTCGCTGTTTTTTTCCAGCGCAGCGGTTAAATCGGTTTTGATCCAGCCCGGGGCAATGGCATTTACGCGAATGCCATCAGGGGCCCACGCACTGGCCAGCGATTTGGTTAATTGGCCGATGCCGCCCTTCGATGCCGAATAGGCGGGGGAAAACGCACTGCCAAAAAATGTCAGCATCGATGCGGTATTGATGATGCAGCCACGGCTTTGCGACAAAAGCGGTTTTGCCGCCTCGCAACAGCGCAACGTACCGGTCAGGTTAATGTCGATCACTTGTTCAAAGCCACTGGCGGTAAATTCGGCCCCGTTACGGCGAATGATTCCGGCACAGTTTACCAGCACGTCCAACTGGTCCAGGGTCGAGAAAAACGCCTGCACCACTTCGGTATTGGCAACATCAAGCGTTTGAAATTCAAGTATGTCTTCGGCAAAACCGGCCGGGGCAACCGGTTCGATACCGGTGGCAATGACATGGGCCTTGCCATTGTCCGTGCCGTGCGGGTCATTACCTTGCTGGGCAAAGCCGCGCGCGATGGCATGGCCAATCCCGCTAGAGCCGCCGATAACGACAATCGTTCTGGTCATGGGAACCTCTGATAAGCAAAATAGTCGGATGGTGGCGCAGGTGGTAAAGGCGATGATGCTAAGCGGGTCATGTGGGCAAGCTGGCGGCTTGTTTGCGTTTGGCATGGCGCAAATGCATGAAAATCATCAAGGCCCAGATCGTGAGCGTGACAACACCGAGCGTGCCACTGACCGGGCGCGAGAAAAATTCAATCAAATGCCCGTCGGCCTTGATCATGGATTTCATGAAGTTTTCTTCAATCAAGGGGCCAAGGATCAGGGCCAATATCATTGGCGCCAGCGGGAAATCGTTTTCCTCCAGCACATAGGCGACCAGCCCCACCACCAGCATCACCCAGACATCAAACAGGGTGTTATTGGCGGCATAGGCACCAATGACGCAAAACAGCAAAATGATGGGAAACAATATGGCCTGGGGAATGCCCAGCACATGGCGCGACATCAAAACCGCACCAATCCCGATTGGCACCATGATGACATTGGCCAGCACAAACACCATGAAAATGGCATTGACCAACCCGGCATCCATGACAAAAACCATCGGCCCGGGGGTAATGCCCTTCATCAGTAAAACGCCGATCAGAATGGCGGTAATGGTATCACCGGGAATGCCAAAAACCAGCGTTGGCACATAGGCCCCGGAAAGCGCGGCGTTATTGGCGCTGGAGGCGGAAATAATGCCTTCGATATGGCCTTCACCGTATTTTTCCGGTGTTTTTGAAAACTTTTTTGATACCGCATAGGCAACCCAGGCGGCAATATCGGCCCCGGCACCGGGCAATGCGCCGATCATGGTACCAAGAATAGATGATCGTGCAACACCGCCCTTATATTTCCAGATTGCCGATCCCACACCCGACATCATGCGCGATACACGTACCGGCGGTACGGGGGGCAATTCACGCAATTCACCAATTTTGCGTAAAATTTCGGTAATGGCAAACATGCCGATCAGGGTCGGGATAATGGAAATACCCCCGACCAGTTCGGTATCGCCAAAGGTAAACCGTTTGATGCCCATCACCACATCAATGCCGATCATGGACAGCATCAGCCCGATGGTCAGCGACAGGGCGCTTTTAATTGCCGAACCGCGCGATACCATGATGGCACAGGATAGGCCCAGGACGGCCAGCCAGAAATATTCATAGCTGGAAAACATCAGCGAAAATTCGGCAATTTGCGGTGCGGCCAGCACCAGTACCAGCACGCCGACCAGCCCGCCAATCATGGAGCAAATGACATTGGTGCCAAGCGCCAGTTCGACCAGCCCCTTTTGGCGCATTTTATAGGCTTCGTCGGTATAGGCCGCCGATGCCGGGGTGCCGGGAATACGCAATAGCGCACCGGGAATATCACCGGCAAAAATCGCCATGGTGGTGGCCGACACAATGGCCCCAATGGCGGGGACCGGGTCCATGAAAAAGGTTAACGGAACCAAAAGGGCGGTGCCCATGGTGGCGGTCAGGCCGGGAATTGCACCAATGACAATGCCGTAAATCGATGATCCCAAAATGATCAGTAACACATCGGGGCGAAAGACCTGCTCAAGCGCTGAATAAAATACATCCATCAGTAAATCACCTTGGTCAGGATACCCAAAGGCAGGGACACCATGAGAAAATCGACAAAGAACAGCCATAAAAGGGCGGTTGTTACGGCGGCAATAATCACCGATTTCAGCAATTTCCGGGTGGTGATGACCAGAAAACCCGCCAGCAAGACCGGCACCACAATGGGAAAGCCGACAGGTTTGCTCAGCAAAATATAAAGGATCATGAAAACCGGCACACAGGCCATACGCACAAGGCCGTCGCGGGTTTTCATAACGGCTGCAAGCCGGATCAAGGGTTGGTGTGCCCGTTCCCGATACCCCGAAACGCACAAGGCAATGCCACCCAGTATCATGATGGTGGCAATGATTGTGGGGAAAGTTGCCGGACCATAGGGCTGGTCCGGCAGGGTCGGAAACGATTGCACCGTGATCAGGATCGCGCTTGCCACCAGGACAAAGACAATCCCGAAAAGGGCATCGTTGATTTTCATGTCAGCATCCGAAAACGCAATTGTTATTCCCGGTTCCTGTAAGGCCAGCTTATGGGAACCGGGCCAGGCGCGGCGGTGCCGTGCGGTTTATGCCGCAATAGGCAAGGGTTTGTTTTTACCCGCCCGCCACGAAGGGCCCCGTTGACCGGTTTCGATCAACGGGATTTAGCCTTACTGACCAAGACCAAGTTTCTTGATCACGGCAGCGTTGCTTTCATTGGCGTTTTTCATGAATTCCTCGAACTCGCCCGAGGGAAGCCATTTAACGCCAAAGCCGCGTTTGCTCATGAAATCGGTATATTCAGGCGATGCCACCACGGTTTTAAGGGCAGCTTCCAGTTTTTGTGCCACCTCATCGGAAACGCCCTTGGGCGTTACAATGCCGCGCCACGTACCGCCGACGGCTTTTTTGCCAATCGCTTCTTCAATTGTCGGCACATCGGGGAAGGCATCCAGACGTTTGTCTGACAAAACCGCCAGCGTTTTCACCCGTTTTGCCTGGCGCATTGGCACGGCTTCGGGCAGGGACGATGGCACAATGGCAACACCGCCAGCCGCAAGCTCCTGAAAGCCCGGTGCCGCCCCCTGACTGGGCACAACCGGAACCGATTTTGGATCAATGCCGTTGTCATTCAGAAAACCGGCAAAGGCCAAATGATACGCCGCACCTACCGGGAAACCCGACATTTTGTATTTGCCGGGATTGGCCTTGATATCATCAAGGGCGGATTTAACGTCGTTCCAGTCGCTGTCGGTGGAAACGTTAAAGGCCGAGGCATCAAAGTTTACCAGCCCGATCGGGGTTAAATCCTGATAGGTGATTTGCGAGGTGCCCATCGATTTATAGGTGGTGATTTCGGCGGTGGCCAAACCAATGGTGTAACCATCGGGGTCGGCATCGGCCATGGCGGTATGGCCCACAACGCCGCCCGCTCCGGTGCGGTTCACCACATTAACCGGCTTGCCAAGCTGTTCTTGGAGGCCTTGCGCAATGGTGCGGCCCACGGCATCGGTACCGCCCCCGGCAGACCACGGCACGATCAGGGTAATCGGGCGTTCGGGATATTCGGCAAAGGCCGGGCTGGCGGCAAAAACGGACGCGGCAAGCACGGCAAGGGTTGTAATCTTTTTCATGTGTTTCCTCCACTGGATCGTTTGTTTTGCAAGGGTAACTCTTATGGTTGCCTGTTTGCGGGGTGGTCAGGTTATCGAAGCATCTTCCGCTGGACGTTGGCGGTTGTTTCGATCAGTTTTTCCGCGGTTTTTTTGGCCGCTTCGGAATCTTTGTTTTCAATTGCATCGGCCAGAATCTTATGGTTTTGCAAATTCTGGGCATAACTGCTGGGCTGGTTGCTTACGGCTAAAAAACTGGTGCGCAGGGCATGAATTACGGAGTCTGCCACCGACTGAATGAACCGGTTGTGCGAAGCGCGAAAAACCGCCTTGTGAAAGTCGATATCTACAGTCACCCAGGTTTCCAGGTCATCGACCTCTACTGCACGGGCCATTTCAAGATAGGCTGCCTGAATGTCGGCGGCCTCTGCCGGGGTGGCATGAAGGGCCGCGGCCTCGGCGGCGGCAGGTTCCAAAAGGCGGCGAAAAGCCAGCAATTCATTCATGAAGCCGGGATCGTTGATAAAAATCTGGGCGGCCCATTGGGCCACATCGCGATCCAGAATGTTCCAGCGTGACCGGGGTAAAACCAGTGTGCCCCGGCGCGGCGCAATCTCGATCAGTGATTTGGCCGCCAGCGCCTTCATGGCTTCGCGCAGGGTGTTGCGTGAAACGGCAAATTCGGCGGCCAGTTCGGCTTCCTTGGGCAGGCGCGAATGTTCGGCAAATCGGCCCGAAACAATGGCACGGCCAATTTTATCACACGCAACCGATGCGCCGGAACGCCATGCGGGATCTGCTATTGTCATCGAATGTTCCTTATCCCTGATGTCTGGTTGCAGGGATATGTTTCCGCCCTAATGATTTCAGCGCAATAGCGCCGATCTTTTAATTATTATTGGTAGGATGAATAATGGCAAAAAACGCCAGACTGTCAATAGGTCCTACCAATGCTGCGTTGCACAGTATGGGGATCATTCGCCTAAAGGCGCAGCCGTGATTGAAAAAACGGGGCAAAAAAGTTTGAAGTTTTTTTTCTATCAGCGCGCTGCACACAAAAAATGCGGCAGGGTGGGCTTGGGGCGAAGGAATAAAACCGTGTTTGCGACGATCAGATTGCGGTTGCTGATGTAACCGGCTTGTTGCGAAAAAAGCTGTGCCGCAAAAGAAAACGGCCCCCTGGGGAAGGGGGCCGCTAAATCTGCCGTGGTCACGGGGTCGGGGGGGGGAAGTTGACCACGACAAAAAGGAAAAGAGAAAACGTTTCGGGAAGAGGCAATGTCGGGAAAAATCACCAAAGCGGCATAATGGGCACACACCGCCAAGGTGATATCACATTGCATTCCTATGGATTTTCAAGGGCAGCCTCCTTCGTTTCGTTTACATTGGCTTGCTGTATGAAGCTAACTTACCGATCCGGGCGGGGCGGGAATAGCTGGCAATGTGGCAACTGTGCGTTCACGAAACAGAACGATCAAAAAGGTTTAATGACAGGCGTGATATTAACCATCTGGCTGCTTGTTAAGAGCGGCCATAGGCTTTAATAATTGGCCGCAAGTCAGATAGCCAGGGTCGACCTGTTAAGATGACCATAAGCTGTCTCGTCGTGAAATTTCCGGACACAGGCCCGTTTGAATGAAAAAACAGATCCCCAATCTGCTGACATTGTCGCGAATTATCGTGATCCCGGCACTTGTCGCATCGTTTTATATCGAGGGGCCGGCCGCAAACTGGGTCGGGTTTACGCTGTTTGCTCTGGCCGGGGTCACGGATTTTTTTGATGGCTATCTGGCACGCAGCATGAACGTGGCCTCGCGTTTGGGCCGCTTCCTGGACCCGATTGCCGATAAATTGCTGATCGCGGCTGCGTTAATGATGATGGTGGCCTTTGGCCGTATTTCCGGGCTGTCGGTTTTGCCCGCCGTGATTATTATGTGCCGCGAAATTCTGGTCTCGGGCCTGCGCGAACATCTGGCGGAGCTTAAGGTGCCCTTGCCGGTTACCGTGCTGGCAAAATGGAAAACCACGGCGCAAATTCTTGCCCTTGGCTTTTTGCTGGTCGGCGACGCATCGCCCGATCTGATCCCGTCGATCCTGATTGGTGATGTGTTATTGTGGATTGCGGGCCTTGTTACCGTGCAAACCGGCTATATCTATTTGCGCACCGGGCTTAAGCATCTGGATTAACCCGACGGCCGCACGGCACGTATTGCACCGCACCGCCGACCAAGACAGGGCATTCCCCATGGCAATGATCAGCGTTCAACAACACGATTTTGACCCCGGTTGCGAGCTTTCCGCCTTAACCGATGGCCGTACCGATATCGGGGCTGCTGTCAGTTTTGTTGGTTTGGTGCGCGACGTTGCCGGGAATGAAAATGTCAGCGCCATGACGCTGGAACATTATCCGGGCATGACCGAACGCCAGCTTGAAAAAATTGCCAGCGATGCTGCGGAACGCTGGCCGCTGGATGGGGTGCGCATTATCCACCGGTTTGGCCGCTTGCTGGCGGGGGACCGCATTGTGCTGGTGATTACGCTATCGGCCCATCGCCGGGCGGCGTTTGAAGCCTGCGATTACATTATGGATTTTTTAAAAAGCCGCGCGCCGTTCTGGAAACGCGAAGAAACCGATGGTGGCGAAAAATGGGTTGCCGCCAAAGCGGGCGATGAAGACGATTTGGGGCGCTGGTAACCTGTAAAACCGGCGCAGCCCTAAACCGGGACGTAATTTTTCACAATATCCAAAAACTCGGTCAAACCTGCTTGCAAGGCGGCCCCGTTTTGCACCTTGGCGGTCAGGGCATTTATTTTTGTAATGTCGGCGGGGTTAATGGTGATGTCTTGTGCGACCTGACGATCGCGCAACTTGATAACGGCATTGGCAGCCTGATTGCGGCTGGCCGCCAGCGTGGTTTTCTGAGTGATATTTGCCGCCTGATAGTGGGCATCAAGGGCAGAAAATGCTGAGATTGCGGCGCTGATCAGGTTGGTTAAATCCGACATAGGGGACTCCGGTGATCTGTTTTTGAAACGGCATATCAAGGGGCATGTGAAGCAGCATATGAAGCAGTGCTAGGGTTGGGCCTGTTTGGTGATGCTATCCATCATGCTGCGGGCTTTTTGTTTAAGCTGGCTTTCGCTTAAATCCCGGTTTTCGGCCACAAGTCGCAATCCTTTGTCGATGCCGACCAGCACGGTTTGCGTGCTGATTTTATCGTAATTTTCGATCTGGTTTTGCAACTGCTCGCCCAACTGGCCTGCGGTAACAAAATGGTGCAGGGCATTTTGATACGCGGTTTTTTCATCCCGGTTCAGGTTTTGCCATTGTTGCCACCACTCCTTGATCTGGCTGGTGCGGGCGGCCTCGGGCAGGGATGAGTTGCTGTGGATTTTGTTAATACTGGCCACCAATGCATCGCGGCGCACCAGAAATACCGGCGGCGATGTACCCAGTGTTTGCGCCAGCGACGCCAGTTGGCTGCGCAGTTTGCGCAATAACGGTGCCGATGCCTTGATGGTGCTTGCACCAAAAATGTCATCCTGACCAATATCGCTGAAAATGGCGGCGAAGCTTTGATACTGGGTGCGCAGATTTGCCATTTCATGCTGCCAGCGGGCATTCTCCGCCGGGTCAATCGTGATGGCATCGGGGTTAATCAGGATCGGCAGGTTTTGCGCGGTCAGGGTGCCGGTAAATTGCGCCAGGTTGGCAATGAAACCGGCTTGCTGCGCATCGCGACTGCGTATCGGCGCACTGAATTGGGCCGTGCGCAAATCATTCAGGGCGGAAATCGCCTGACCGGTTTCAACGCCAAACTGATGGGCTGAAAGTTTCAGGGCATCGGCCTTTTGCGCGCATGCCGCCAGCAAAGCCAGCATCGCGCAGATGCAGCCCCGCCGGATCTGTTTTTTAACCCCGTAAATATCCATCCTGCGTCCCCCGATTGCGCCATGTTCAGGTCGATTGACGCAGCAGCGGAGGTTTTGTGATGGATGCAGCAGGGATAGGCGGGCGATTAGAGCATATTTCCTTTAATAAGACCCATTCTGCCCGCGCATTTTGCTGCTCGGCTACGTCGAAATCCTTGTCCGTAACCCCGTTACGCCCTGCTGACTTCTCCTTGCCGAGCAGCAAAATGCGCGGGCCCGGAGGGTTTAATTTTGACGGCGTTTGACGGCGTTACACCGCTTGCCCGATGCGCCGCATCGCGCGGCGCGCTGTGCCTTGCCAAACGGCACGTCAAAATTAAACAAAATGGGTCTTATTAAAGGAAACATGCTCTAGCCCTTTTTGCTCAGCATGAACAAGGCCTGATTGCCAAAAAAATTGGCCAGGTTTGAATGGCTGCCAAGGCTGACCTTTGAGCCGCTTTCATTAAGCACCATGGATCGTTCAATGATCAGATCCATGTCTTTGCACAGGGCGACAAAGTCGCGCACGGTGCAGAAATGGATGTTGGGTGTTTCGTACCACATGATTGGCAGGTTGGGGTTTTGCGGCATGCGGCCATGAAACATCAAATCAAACCGGGCCCGCCAATGGCCGAAATTGGGAAAGGATACAATTGCCTTGCGGCCAATGCGCAGCAATTCGGCCAGCACTTCGCGCGGGCGGTTGGTTGCCTGCAAGGTTTGGCTTAAAATCGCGTAATCAAAGGCATCGTTGGGGTAATCGTGCAAATCGCGGTCGGCGTCGCCCTGCATAACGGGCAGGCCCTGCGCCACACAATTGCGCACGCCTTCGTTTGAAAGTTCCAGCCCGCGACCATCGACCTTTTTGGTGCGTTTTAAATAACCCAGCAATTCGCCGTCGCCACAGCCGATATCAAGCACGCGCGTGCCCGGTTCCACCATGTCGGCAATTAATTGCAAATCAACGCGGATGCGATCGGACGGGGCGGTGGCGGTGGCAGTGCCGTTCTGGGCTGCGGTTTGTGAGGATATTTGTGTCATAATCTTAATTCAATCCGCGCGCTTCGGCGGCCCCTTGGATAAAGCCGCTAAGAACCATGTGAAAATCGGGTTCATCAAGCAAAAAGGCGTCGTGGCCCTTGTCGCTTTCAATTTCCACACAACTGACATTGCACGACGCCGCATTCAGCGCATGGGCCAAACGGCGGCTTTCGGCGGTGGTAAAACACCAGTCCGACGAAAATGAAATGATGCAAAACCGCGTGTTCGAGCCCCGAAATGCCTCGGCCAGACGGCCATCAAATTCCACCGACAGGTCGAAATAATCCATCGCCCGGGTGATATAAAGGTAACTGTTGGCATCAAACCGGTCGACAAAGGATTTGCCCTGATGGCGCAAATAGCTTTCGACCTGAAAATCATGATCGAAGCTATAAGTAATTGCGCCGCGATTTTGCAATTTACGGCCAAATTTGCGATGCAAAACCGGTTCGGACAAATAGGTGATGTGCGCTGTCATCCGCGCCACCGCCAGGCCACGGGCGGGTTTTTTGCCTTCGAGCAAATAATTGCCGCCACACCAGTCGGGGTCGGCCATTACCGCCTGTCGGCCCACTTCGTGAAAGGCAATGTTTTGCGCTGAATGGCGATAGGATGTGGCAATGGGGGCGGCGGCAAAAACCCGGTCGGGAAAGCTTTTGCACCATTCGAGCACCTGCATCCCGCCCATGGATCCGCCAATAACGGCAAACAGGGTATCGATGCCCATATGGTCAATCAGCATCGCCTGCGCGCGCACCATATCGGCAATGGTGATGACGGGAAAATCCAGTCCCCACGGCTTGCCGGTTTCGGGGTTGGTTTCCTTGGGGCCGGTGCTGCCAAGGCAGCCGCCAATCACGTTGGTGCAAATAACAAAGTATTTTTCGGTATCAATAATTTTGCCGGGGCCAACAATGGCGCGCCACCAGCCTTCCTTGCCGGTAATCGGGTGGACGTCGTCGGCAACATACTGGTCGCCGGTTAAGGCGTGGCACACCAGAACGGCGTTGGATTTATTGGCATTAAGCGCGCCATAGGTTTGATAGGCCAGCGTAAACGGGCCAAAATCAACACCGCTATCCAGGCGCAATTTGTCGGTTTCGCCCAGCACAATCTGATGGCCAGGCAGGGCGCGGCGCGAAAGCGGGGCAGAAATGGACATAAACGTTGTCTTCCTTTGCACGGGCATATGGGGCGCGCCAAACGTCGCGCCCGCCTTTTTTGTTCGTTCCAGTTAGGAACAGGCATGCTTTTAGTCAATCTTTTCTTTGCAAATGGCGGGTAGTTCCCTAAAACTGAGCGCCGTTTGGCAAAAGAGTGGATCATGGCGCAAAACGACGAAAATTTGGCAAATCTTGACCTTAACGAGCTGCGCGCTGAAATCGACGAGATCGATCAGGCGATGCAGGCATTGATCATTCGCCGTACCCGTGTGGTGCAGGCCGTTGGCGCGTTCAAGGACCGGCAGATTGCACAGGGCAGCAAGGTGCATGTGCCTTACCGCCCTGCGCGCGAGGCCCGGATCATGCGCACATTGGTGCGCCGCCACGACGGGGCCTTTCCCAAAACCGCCCTTATTCAAATATGGCGGGAACTGATTGCGGCAGGTACGCGCCTTGAAGCGCCCTATACGGTTGCGCTGTGCCGCGATGCCGACGGGCAGGATTGCTGGGAACTGGCCCGGCTTAATTTTGGCTGCCTTAATGAAATTGTCGAATTTGACAGCCAGCTTGAAGCCATTCATGCACTCGAAGATGGTCGGGCCGCTGTCGGTGTGTTTCCCGCCCCGGTACCGGGCGAAGGCCATTCATGGTGGCCGCTGATTGGCCCTGAAAGTGCGGTTCGGGTCGTGTCAAAGCTGCCCTTTGGCGGGCGGCCCGTTGGGCGCGGTGAAGATACCGAAGGGTTTGTTCTGGCCGCGATTGAGCTGGAAGAAAGTGGCGATGACCGCACCCTGTTTGTGGTGACGGTGGATCTGCCCGGTGACGAGGCCGCCTTGCGCAAAGATTTTGCCAAAGCCTGCCCCGGTTCGGCAATCCTTGGCGTTTTTACCCCCGATGCGACAAACCATTGTTTTGTCCTTGTTGATGTGCCCGGATTCCTTTGTAATCAGGGCGAAAATTTTCGACGCACCCTTTTGGATCATGGATTGAAATGTGGTGATGTGCGGGTGTTGGGGGCTTATGGTGTTCCGATCCCGGCCGACGAAATGTAAACGACCAAACGACCATACGAATATTTCCCCAGGGAGTTTCCTGTTATGACTGCGCCCACCCCCCGTCCCGGTATCCTTGATATTGCCCCTTATGTTGGTGGTAAATCCAGCTCAGCAGGTGCCACCCGCGTGATCAAGCTGTCGTCCAACGAAGGCGCGCTTGGCCCCAGCCCCAAGGCCATCGAAGCATTGCAAAAATCTGCCACCAGACTGCATCGATATCCCGACGGCGGCAGTGATATTCTGCGCGCGAAACTGGCGGAAAAATACGATCTGGAATTTGATCAGATCGTATGTGGTGCCGGGTCTGACGAACTGATTACGCTGTTGATTCGGGCCTATGCCGGGCCGGGCGATGAAGTGCTGTATTCACAGCATGGCTTCCTGATGTATCCGATTGCGGCCAAGGGTGTGGGGGCGGTGCCGGTCACGGCGGCTGAAACCAACATGACAGCCAGTGTTGATTCTATTTTGGCAGCAGTCACCGATAAAACCAAAATCGTGTTTGTTGCCAACCCCAACAACCCGACCGGGACCTATATTACCTCGGCCGAGGTCGCACGCCTGCGTGATGGCCTGCGCGAAGATATTTTGCTGGTGGTTGATGCTGCCTATGCCGAATTTATGACCGGCCAGGAAGATTATACCGCCGGGGCCGAACTGGTGGCCAAGGGTGACAATACGGTTATGACCCGGACATTTTCCAAAATTTATGGTTTGGGGGGTATTCGTCTGGGCTGGTGTTATGCCCCGCCCGCCATTGCCGATGTGTTGCAACGCCTGCGCAACCCGTTCAATGTTGGTTTGCCGTCACAAGAAGCCGGTGTTGCCGCCCTTGAAGACGACGATTTTGTGAATGCCTGCGTGCGCCATAACTCGGAAACACGGGAATGGTTCCGCGAGGAAATTAACAAATTGTCGGGTTTGAAGGCCCATCCGTCCTATGGCAATTTTGTCATGGTTGAATTCCCGATGGCTGAAGGCAAAAACGCCGATGCCGCCAACGAGTTCATGATGGCGCGTGGGGTTATTCCGCGCAAAATCGGCGCGTATGGCTTGCCGCAAATGTTGCGTATTTCAATCGGCACGCTTGAAGAAATGCAGATCTGTCTGCAAACAATCAAAGATTTTATAGCGAATTAAAATGACCAGTTCCGCATCGACGACCCCGCTGTTTGACAAAGTTGCATTTATTGGCATGGGCCTGATTGGGTCTTCCATGGCACGTCGCATGATCCGCGACGGTCTGGCAGGCAGCATCAGCTGTGCCGTGCGTTCCGAAGCCACCCGTGACCGGGTGTTGGAACTGGGCATTGCCAATTATGCCTATTGCGACATCGAAAGCGCGGTCAAAGACGCGGATCTGGTAATGCTGTGCGTGCCGGTGGGCATTAACGAAACCATCGGCCAGCAGCTTGAAGGCCACCTTAAACCGGGTTGCATCGTTTCCGATGTTGGCTCGGTCAAACAGGCGGTTATTCGCGATATTGCCCCGCATCTGGGCGAAGGGGTGCATTTTGTCCCCGGCCATCCGCTGGCCGGGACGGAGCATTCCGGCCCCGATGCGGGCTTTCCTGAACTGTTTGAAGGGCGCTGGTGCATTTTAACACCGATCCCCGGCGTGCCCGATGCCGCCAATGCCAAGGTTCAGGCCTTGTGGGAAGCCTGCGGCATGCGGGTGGAATGCATGGATGCCGATCATCATGATCGCATTTTGGGCATTACATCACATTTACCCCATCTGATTGCCTACACCATTGTCGGCACCGCAACCGACCTTGAAGATGCAATGCGCCAGGAAGTGATCAAGTTTTCGGCCTCGGGCTTTCGGGATTTTACCCGTATTGCCGCGTCTGACCCGACCATGTGGCGCGATGTGTTTTTAAACAATCGCGAAGCCGTGCTGGAGGTTTTAGGGCGTTTTCAGGAAGACCTGATGGCCCTGCAACGCGCCATTCGCTGGGGCGAGGGTGACAAACTGTTCGAGCTTTTTTCGCGCACCCGCGAAATTCGCCGGGGCATTGTCGATGCCGGGCAATATTTTACCAATTTCTCGGCCGAGGGCGAAGACCGCCAGTCTGACGAAAGCGGGAAAAGCAAAAAGCCCAAACCGGATGCGAGCACCAATCCTGATGCTGCGTCTGATTCTGTTCCTGATTCTGATCCCAAGCTCGACGCATAACCTGCCTGATAGATAGAGGCCTGTTTTAACGGGCCTCTTTTTCGGTGCCAATGTTGTTTGGCAGTGACAAAGGCCGTAATCCACGGTGCTGCCCGCAAGGAACCCCAGTGATGCCCGCACAAAATATATCGAACCACCCGGCCTTTGCCCGGTTCATGCCGTTTGTGTTTGTCTTTTTGTGGAGCACGGGTTTTGTCGGTGCCAAATTTGGCCTGCCCTATGCCGAACCCTTTACCTTTTTGCTGATCCGGTTTTTGCTGGTGATTGCCATTTTGCTGCCCGTGGTGTGGCTGATGCGCGCGCGCTGGCCCAAAACATGGGCCGAAACCCTGCATATTGCAGTCGCCGGGATGCTGGTGCATGGCATTTATCTGGGTGGGGTTTTTGCCGCTATCCATCATGGTTTGCCCGCCGGTTTATCGGCCCTGATTGTCGGCATGCAGCCGGTTTTAACCGCATCGGTGGTGGGTGCGTTGCTGGGCGAACGGGTTACATCGCGGCAATGGTTGGGGCTGGCTTTGGGGCTGGTCGGTGTCGGTCTGGTGCTGGGGCCAAAAATTGGCGATGGGTCCGGCATTACCGTTGTTGGTGTGTTGCTGGCCCTTGGCGCCCTTTTGGGCATGACGGCAGGTACGTTGTATCAAAAACGGTTTTGCACCGGCATGGATTTGCGTAGCGGCACGGTTATTCAATATATCGCGGCCAGTGTTTTGGTGGCCATTGCCGCCTTTTCGTTTGAAACCCGCCATGTTAACTGGACACTGGATTTTGCCATGGTTCTGGCGTGGCTGGTGCTGGTGTTATCCATCGGCGCGATCATGCTGCTGATGGTGCTGATCAAGCAGGGCGAAGCCACCCGGGTCGCCAGCATGTTTTATCTGGTGCCGCCCACGGCTGCTTTTTTTGCCTGGCTGTTATTTGATGAACAGATTGGCGTTTTGGGTTTTGTCGGTTTTGGGGTTGCCGCCCTTGGGGTGGCCATGGTGATGTCAAAACGTTAGGGTCGGGATGATCAAACAGCACCAATAACGATCCGGGAGGATTTGAATGACGGGCGATGCAGGCCGCGATGATAAATGGGTGTTTGGCTATGGCTCGCTGTTATGGCGGCCCGGTTTCACCTGCGAGGAACGCGCCCAGGCGCTGTTGCGCGATTATCACCGCTCATTTTGCATTTATTCCCATCATTACCGGGGCACGCCGGAAAATCCGGGGCTGGTTCTGGGCCTGTCAGCCGGGGGCGAATGCCACGGCATGGCGTTTCGCGTCAAACCGCAAAACTGGCCACTGGTCAAAGCCTATCTTGATGAACGCGAACTGGTGACCAACACCTATATTCCGGCCGATGTGGATGTGGAACTGGCCGATGGCCGCCACGTTATTGCCCATACCTATGTGGCAGACCCGTCGCACCCGCAATATGCCGGTAACCTGCCCATGCGACAGGCGGCTGAAATTATTACCGCGGCCTATGGTAATGTTGGCCCCAATCTGGAATATCTTGAAAATACGGTCAGCCATCTTGATCAGATGGGCATTGTTGATCCGCCGTTACATGATTTGATGGATCTGGTGCGTCGCGAATATGGACAATTAAACATGGGGGCGGGGATTTAACCCGGCCTGACACATAAGGACCCTGCTGTGGCATATATGTGCCTTGCGGCAGGTTCGGGGGGAACTTGATGTCTGAGGCAAATTCAATGGCGGGCAAAACACCGACTGTCCCCATGATCGCCTATATGTTGTTAATCGCCTGCGCGCTGATGTGGGGGTCCAACCATGTGGTGGCGCGCGGGGTTAATGCGTCCGTACCGCTGGCGGCCTTGTCGTTCTGGCGCTGGGTGGTGGCGTTATTGTTGTTGTTACCGGTTTGTATGGGCAAATTGCGCCGCGACTGGCCGCTGATCCTTCAGGGGTGGAAACCGATATTTTTCATTGGCACTACCGGCACCTTTTTGTTCACCATTGCGATTTATCTGGCGGCTTATAATACCACGGCGGTCAATACCGGCCTTTTGAATGCGACAACGCCGATCTGGGTGTTGTTGTTTGCCGCGTTATTAACGGCGGATAAACCCCGCATGACCCAGTGGATTGGCGTGCTGATTGCCGGTTTGGGCACGGCGGTAATTATTGGCAAGGGCGACATTAACGTTTTTCTGGAAATGAATTTTGTTTCCGGCGATCTGTTCGCGCTGATTTCGGCGATGATCTGGGCGGCCTATTCGATGCTGTTAAAATACGCGCCGCGCGGCATTCATCCGTTCAGTTTGATTTTTGCCTCCATCGTGGTCGGGCTGGTTTACCTGACGCCGATCTATCTGTGGAGCATTCTGGTTAACGGCGACCCGTATTTCACCCGGCTGGACTCGGCATGGCCCGATATGATCAAAATCGCCTATATCGGCGCAGGACCGGCCTTTTTGGGGTATTTGTTCTGGAACCGGGGTGTGGGTATGGTCGGTGCTGCCAATGCCGGCGTGTTCCTGTATTTAATGCCCGCCTTTGCCAGTGTGCTGGCGGTTATTTTTCTGGGTGAAGAACTGCATTTATACCATTTGGGCGGCATCGCTCTGATAGCGGTGGGCATCTGGCGGGCGACCCGGCGCGTGCCCAAACCGGCCCCGGCCCAAACTGCCTGATTCCCACGTTACCAGAACCATCAAATTCCATGCAAAAGGCCGGTCAGAATTTCTGACCGGCCTTTATCGATGATTATGTTCTTCGTACTTTGCGCTGCCGTGCCGTGCCGTGCCGTGCCATGCACCGTCCGCCTGTTTATGCTGTGGTTTGGGGCCCACTGGCATTTGACGGGGGGGTGTTATTGGCGGTGGTGGCGGAATTATCGGGTTTGGCCGCATCATCAAGGTCGGTGATGCCCGGTGTGGGCGGCGGCGGCGGCAGGTCAAATTCGACCTGCGCGATTTTTTCCAGCTCGCGGGTGCGATCATCGATGCGCGATTTTATTTCGCGCATAAAGGTTTTGCGATCCAGCCCCGGTTCCATCGGCGGCAAATATTCCAGCGTCACCTTGCCGCTATATTTCATAAACTTTGCCCGGCCCCAGAACATGCCGGAATTAAGCGCAACCGGGATCATGGGGACATCGGGGAAAGCCCGGTAAAGGGCATAAACACCGGGATGATAGGGGCGGTCTGATCCCGGCGGGGTGCGGGTTCCCTCGGGGAAAATCACCACGCGTGCGCCGCGTTTCAACCCGGAATCAACCCCCTTGATCATGTCTTTAAGGGCCGATCCACCGGCAGAACGATCCACCGGGATTTGCCCTGAATATTTTAAAAACAGGCCAAAAACCGGAATATCGATCAGTTCCTTTTTCAGGATATAGGCCGGATCATGCAACAGGGTATGAAAGGTCAGTGTTTCCCACGCGGACTGGTGTTTGGACACCAGAATGCACGGTCCATCGGGCAGATACTGGCCACCAACAATGCGGGGTTCCAGCTTGACGGTTATTTTCAGGATCCACTGGACCCACATGCACCAGAAACGCCCGGTTTTTTGGGCGATTTTGGGGCCGAAAAACAAAAACGGCCACAGCACCAGACATTCAACGGCTGTGCCGCCAAAAAACAGGATGTTGAAAATCAGGGCACGCATTGTGCTCATCTTTACGTCCTTCAAACCAGATTCATTGCGTCTTGGTCTTTTAGGGGGTTTTGCGCGCAATGTGAAATAAATGCTTCACATGCCCAAAATGCGTAAGCATCCAACCCGCCCTTAACCCTGATTGCCCAAAACGGCGTGCGCGGCATCGGGGGTGGTTGCGTGTTGTTGCACCCGGGGGTGGCCTGTTTCGCTATTGATCGGATTGGCGGCTGAAAGCTGGTTGTTGTCGGGGTTTTGATCGGGGGCGGCGGGCAAACTTTCGCGCGCGGATGGAAACCATTCCAGCATCTTGTTGCGAAAAGCCGCAAACAGATATTTGTTATATTCGCTTGAAATTAACGCAGCACTGCCGGGCCAACGCCACCAGTCATCCACTTTGACATTTTCGGGAAATACCGGATGGGCAACAATTTCGACATCGGGCATTAAATTGTGAAATTCCAGCAGCGAGCGCGGCATATGGTAATTTGCCGTCACGATGCGCAGGCTGTGATAGCCCTGTTTGTAAACCCAGGTGGCGGTTTCAATGGCATTGCCACGGGTATTTTCCGCGACATGGCCCAAAACAATGCAACATGCCACCAGATCAGGGTCGGCGTGCCCGGCGCTTAGCAGCTCGTCCACCTCAACCCCGCGATACACCCCGGAAATAAACAGCTTTTGTGCCAGATGGCGGTTTAACAGGCGGCGGCCTTCGCTCAGCCGTTCACTGCCACCGGTCAACACAACAATGGCGTCGGTTTTTTGATAGGGGGCGGGAACGTGATCGGGAATTTGCCCGACATACCAGAAAAAGCCGACCGTCCAGGTCAACGCCAGCATAATCACGGTGGAAATCAGGAATCGCACACGGTGTGACCGCCGACGGTTCTGGACCGAGCGGGGCACAGTTCGGGTTCTCTTCATTCCGGGATGCCTTTGGTGGCGCCGGGACGCAGCCGCATCGTGGGTCTCCCATTATATCGCATGGAATGCATCAATCGTGATCAGGCGTTATTGCTCACTTTACGCACATTCGGGGTGGGGTTGTCTAGCCGTGCAAAGTGCAAGGGTGCGCGAAGTGTATGGGATAAAACAACATAAAATCAATGTTGTGGTTATAGCATCCTGCGCAACACCTGTAGCACGGTGCGCTTTGCCGTGAGCCATGCCACGGCTGATATGGTCACAGGCACAAACAGAACCAGCACAAAAAACAGCGGTAAATGAAGCGCTGTCGGAATTTGCCAACCCGCGCGCAGCCCCAGATAACCGATTAAAATCGAAACCGGCAGGGCAATGCCAATGCCAATCAGGCTGCCCAAAAATGCCAGCCGCATGGTGTGGCGGGCAAACTGGCTGGCAATATAACTGTCGGGTGCGCCAATAAGATGCAGCAATTCTATGATCGATTTATGGATCGAAAGCCCCGACCGTGTGGCAAAGAAAACCGACAATGTGGTGGCGGCAAACAAAACCCCGATTAACGCCAACAGCGCCATTTCGACCGATACCGCCACATCGCTGATCCGTTCGAGCCAGATGCGATGGTCATCCAGCACGGCTTCGGGCGCGGTTTTTGAAACTGTTGCTTCGAGCACGTTATAATCAAACCCGGTTGAGGGCGTAATTTCGATGATGCGCGGGATGGGAAGGTCGCTGATCATTTCATTGGGGCCCAGCCACGGTTCAAGCAGCTCGACCATTTTATCGGGGCTCAGCTCGGCAATGCGGGCAACACCGGGCTGGCCCGATACGGCGGCAATAATGGTTTGCACCCGGTCTTCAAGGGCGGCATCGCGTTCTTCGGGTTCAAGCTGTGAAAAACCGGTGGGCGGCACCTGAATGGTCAGGCTGCCGTCAATCTGGGTGGCCCAGCGACCAACGGTGTCGTGCAAAACAGCAAGGCCGACAATGGAAAATGTCAGCAACGCCACCATCAGGGCAACCATGCTGGGCAGGAACCGGCTTGACGAATCGTTTTCAAGCGGCAAATGCGAGGGACGGGAACGGAATGCCATAATGCCTGGGTATTTCCTGCTTTTATCTGTCGTTATGCTGGTCGTTATGCCTGGGGCCGGTGGTCAAGGTCGTGAATGGTACCCCCTTCAAGCAGCCAGTGCTTGTGCCCGAACCGGCGGATCAGGTGGCGGTTATGGGTGGCAATCAACACTGTGGTGCCCAGTTTGTTTAATTCCTCGAACAGGTACAAAAGCCGCATCGCAATACGGTCATCCACATTGCCGGTCGGTTCATCGGCCAGTAACAATGCCGGGCGGCTGATGACGGCGCGCGCAATGGCCACGCGTTGCTGTTGCCCGCCCGAAAGCCGCGATGGAATGGCGTTGATCTGATCGCCAAGCCCGACCCATTCCAGCAATTCGGTCACGTTTTTGCGAATTTGCAAATCTTCTACGCCCGCAACGCGCAAGGGCAAGGCCACGTTTTCAAAGGTCGATAAGTGGTTGATCAGGCGAAAATCCTGAAACACCACACCGATTTTGCGGCGGATGGCGGGCAGTTCATCACGCGGGATGCGAATATTGTCGCGCCCGAAAATGCTGATTTCACCGCGCGTTTGCCGCAATGCCAGATAGAGCAGACGCATCAGGGTGGATTTCCCTGCCCCCGATGCCCCGGTTAAAAAATGAAAACTGCCGCGTGTCAGGGAAAAGTTCAGTTCACGCAGAATTTCCGGTCCGGATTCATAGCGGACCCCGACATTGCGAAAACTGACGACATCGTTCACCTGCGTCCTCCTGACTGCGTGTTTGTGGTCTGTGGTACCATGTTCGTAAACGACACCACAGACCGGCTTATACCCGAAAATGCCTTAAAAATGCGTGGATATGCAAACGCGACCGGCAAGCAGTTGGTCACGGCGTTGTTTTAATTTAAAAAAATATCGTTCACGGGCCTGTTTTAACGCCGCTGTATGTGATCTGGAACGCAGTTTCTGGCCCGCCTTTGCCAAGCTTCTGTTATCTTTGCTTAACAGTCTGTTAAATCGGCGCTATTTACATATAGTATGAAGCGGCGAAAAGCGGGGGGTGTCCGTTAACCGTTTTTCCTGTATTCACAAGGTTCCTGTTCTCAGGTTCGGAATTCCAGCTGCTGACAGCTTTATGCCAGGTTTGCAATGATCATAACTTGCCCAGAATGTTCTAAAAAATACTCTGTAAAGGCCGAGTCAATCGGACCGAAAGGCAGAACTGTACGCTGCAAAAGTTGCGGCAACAGCTGGCATCAGGACCCTCCGGGGGCAAAACCTGCTGCACCGGCCGCGCCGCCGCCCGTGGCACCATCGGCGGGCGAGGATGTCTCGCCCTCGTTTGACCATGTGGCTACCAGTTTTGCCGCCAGTCAGGTTGACGGCGATGTTGATGCCGGTTTTGAAGGGGCCGATCGTATTCCCGATCCGCCGCCCTTCCCGCGTCAGCTTGTCCGCAAGGACGAGCCCGGTCCGAAATCGAAAAAAGGCATCGTCGGCTGGATTTTCTTTTTGCTGATTATCGGCGGGATTGGTGCCGGGGCCTATTATGCCAAGGACACGCTGATTAATGCGTGGCCACCTATTGCCAAGGTTTATGACATGGTCGGGCTTGATGTGCCCCATGTTGGCGAAGGCCTTGATATCAAGGAAATGCCACCGACCCGTGAAGAAGAAGACGGGGTGGATGTTTTGGTGGTGCGGGCCGAAATCGTCAATATCAGCAAAATAGACCGGCCCTTGCCCTATTTGCTGATTGAATTGCTTGATCCGCTGGACCGGGTGGTTCAACGCAAAAAAATGGCGCTGATCTTTGACCAGCAAGCGGCACAAACCGATGCCGGAATGCCGATTGCGGAACAGATTTTGCCAGTTGGCAAAACCCTGAATGTCGAAACCAAAATTCGCAAGCCCAACCCCACGGCCACGCGCCTGCAGGTAACCTTCCTTGACCCGCGCGAGGCCCTTGAACCCTAGGATCAGGGTTGGCAGCGCCGGATTATAATTTCAAGCGGGCGGTACCCAACGGTGCCGCCCGCTTTTTTGCAAGGTAGCGGCTGTTTGCGTGGCAGGTATCGAGGATGGAACCTGTCGCAGAAACCCCCTTGCCGGGCACGAGGTCAGCCGCGCAGTACAGTTACAGTGGTGCCCACCAAGCGCCGATGCGTGGGCCGCATGGAAAACAGGTATGGCGGCGACGGCGGCCAGGGAAGGCGCGCCGGGAGGGGGCTGCTTACTGTGATGGGCATTATTATGCGACAGGTGGGCAGGAGATGACGGCTAAGCCATGACCGGTAAGAGAACACATCGCCAAAGCGGGGAAACCGGCATTGAGGACCGGATCAAAACCGTTTTAGCAGCCGGTCGATATAATCATGTTCGATGGCCGGTCGCTCCGGTTCGCTGGAGCGGCGGCGCAATTCCTGCAAAATCCGCCATGTCTGGTTCAGGGTGTCGGCATCGGGAATGCTGGTGCCATTTTCGCCGTCCACCGGGCGTCCCAGCGGGTCGCGCTGTCCGGGCTGGCCCAGTTCATCAAGCATCGGCATCATTTTGCTGAGCCCTTCAAGCGCCTGACCAAGCGCACCAATCCCCTCGCGCAGGCTTTGCAGGGCTTTTTGCTGTTCTTGCAGGCCCTCGTGCTGGCGCCCATGGGTTAAGGCCTCGGCGGCCCGTTTCATGGCATCAACCGTGCTTTGCAGGCCACTGCTTTGGCCAAACCGTTCAAATCCCGGGTCGCGGGTTAAAGAATTGGCATCGTCGGACAATTGTTGCTGGGCCTGAGCGCGGTCGCGGCTGTTGGGGCCGTCATTGCTGCGGCTATCGCCCTGGTCCATCAATTCCTGCTGGCGACGCGCAAGGTCGCGCATGCCATCGAGCATCTGGCGCAGCGGGCCGGTAATTTCCTGCCCCTTGCCATCGGTGCTGACCTGCATGTTTTCCACCAGCTGGCGCAACTGATCGATCAGGTTGCGGGCTTCGTTGCGCGCACCAGAGCGCATCAAGGCCCCGATCTGGTCGATAACACGCGACAAATCCTGTTGTTCAATCAGTTTGCCTTGCGCGCGATGGCCGGGATGGTCGGGCGTGTCTTTTTGCGCCAGTGCCGACATATATTCGTTTAGCGCCTGACGATACCGTTCGATCAGGTCGGAAATTTCCTGTTCGCTGATGTCGGGGTTCGACAGGGCATCAAGCAGTTTTTCTTCGGCCTCGATCAGGTTGCGTTCGGCCAAACCGTAATGGCCGCGCTCGATTTCCTCGGCGATGTGCCACAAAAGATCGCCAACATTGTGGTGATAGGCGATGTCGTCCAGATGGGCTGATAATCGTGCCGTTGCCACCGACAGGGCCAAAAACACGCCAATATCGCCGCCATAGGCCTGGGGCGAGTTTAAAACCGGATACAAATTATCGCGCAATTCGCGGGCGCGGTCGGGATAGCGCAGCAAAAACTTGCGAATATCAATCAGCTTGCGGGCCACCGGATGGGTAAATTCCCGTTCGGGCAGAACCAGCGACTGTATTTCGCTTTTGCCGGTCTGGCCGTAATTATCGGTGGCGACCAGTTGCAAATTAACCGGTAACCCCGCCCACGCATGCGCCACCAGATTTAAAAAATAAGGCCCGTGCAAATCATTGACCGTGGGCGACGCACCGCCAGTGCCGCCAGAGCCATCATTGCTGTTCGCCTCACCCTTGCGCGCCGGGTAGCGGTCGCTGGGCCCGGAAAGGGGGCTATTATTGGCGGGGGCAGGTGTTTCACCCGGTCCGGCCAGATGAATAACAATATTGTCGGTTTTGCCATAAACCGCCGCGGGCGTGGCTTCCAGCCGCGGGCTGATCACAAGGTTAAGGCTGCGAATGCCATAATCGTCATTGGCGACGTAATCAAGGCGCACATGGTCGCGCTTGGTGGCGGTGGGCGGGGCGGTAAAAGCCAAAGCCGGTGGCATATCGGCAATAATGTCGACCTGCAGGGTTAACCGGCTTGATCCCCACACGGTCATGTTCCATTCGCCGGGCTGGTCGAGCAGGGTTGACAGCGCATAGGTGTTGTTATCGCGCTCGCCAAGCGGGCGTTCGCGGCCATCCGGGGCGATCAGCGCTGGTTTCCAGGTGCTGGTAATGCTGCCGGCCAAAACCGTTCCGGCGGGCACGCGCAAACGAACGGGGTGGGCATCGCCGGTTGGCGTGTTCACATGTCGATCAGGGTTTGTTAGCGGTGCTGCGCTGCCATCATCTTGCGGGTTCAGGGTTAATCCAGCGTCATTCCCGCCCGAAAGGGCCGCCATGGGCGGGGTATTGTTCCATGTGGCGGGGCTGCGGGCGATTGTGCGACCATTGTGTTCATTGGCCGTGAAATAGGAAATGGTCCAGTCGCGCTCCGGGTTGATCACGCGGGGGATTTTGCCGGTATAGGCGGGCGGCGTAACCCACAAACTGGTCGCAAAGGCCGCCCCGCCCAACCGGTTGATCGGGTCAAGGGCGGTGGCAAGGCGGTCGCCATATTTGCCATAAGACGCCAGAATACCGATAAACAGCAGCAATAAGGGAATGATCGTTAAGCCGAACGGGTCATATTTCGCCAGCACGGGCCCGGGGCGTGGCAGGTGCAAATCGCCAATTTGCGTGTCGTTGATGTCAAGCTGGCGGTGCCATAAAAATGCTGTCAGGGCATCGTCGGTCGGGGCGATATCGTCGGTCCGGCTTTGAAGCGGGGTGTGATGCAGGCTGTTTTCGGCCTCCATCCGCGCCATGACTTGGCGCCGGGTTGGCGATTTTAACGCCCGGCAGGCAAAAAAGCCGCAAACCCCAAGGCCGATACAGGCCAGGGCAAGAATGCCAATATGGATCACAGGCGGTAGTTGACCAAGAATACCGGTCAGGGCAAGGCCAAGGGTGGTGGCAATAATCGACACTACGGGTATCAGGCGTGGCCATACCCGTTCCCACATCAAAATCAGACGTGCAATTTTTAACCGACGTTCCAGCCGGGCTGATGTGAGTAACATATTCACGCAAGCGGCCCTGTGGTGGATACTAGGCCCAGTTTGGGCGCGCAATATTTAAGGTCAAGCAAAGACCGCGTGATCGGATGCAAAAAAGGGCCGCGGCACGCGCGACCCTTTAAACGTTTCAACCGCGAAAAGTGCGGATGACGAGGCATATTCGCGGGACGCAATCAGTCCAGCCAGCCCGGAACCTTGTCGAGTGCGATCAGATCATCAATCGATGGGCGTTCGCGGATAATGGCGAATTTATCGCCGCTGACCAGAACCTCCGGCGTTAGCGCACGGGTGTTATAGGTCGATGACATCACCGCGCCATAAGCCCCGGCAGAGCAAATCGCCACCAGGTCACCGGGTTGCAAATTATCGGGCAATTTGCGGTCTTTGCCAAAGGTATCGCCGGTTTCACATACCGGGCCCACCACATCGACAGTCGCCATTTTGTCATCAACGCCTGCTTCATCAACGGCAATGATTTCGTGATAGGCATTGTACAATGTCGGGCGGATCAAATCGTTCATCGCGGCATCAAGGATGACAAAACGTTTGGCTTCGCCGTCTTTAATATACATAACGCGCGAAACGAGAATACCGGCATTGCCAACAATCAAACGGCCCGGTTCGAGCGTGATGTGGCAGCCCAGATGCCCCACCGTTTCACGCACCATCTGGCCATAGGCCGCAGGCAGGGGCGGGGTTTCGCCTTGATAGGCAATGCCAAGCCCGCCGCCAAGGTCCAGATTTTTAACCTCAATGCCATGGGTGCGCAGTTCCTCGACCAGCCCTGCCAGGCGGGTGAAGGCCTCGCGAAACGGGGTCAGATCGGTCAGCTGCGATCCGATATGCATGGCAATACCGGTAATTTCGATGCCATCCATTTGGGCGGCATCGCGGTAAACCTCGATCGCGCGTGTCCAGTCGATGCCAAATTTGTTTTCGGCCTTGCCGGTGGCAATTTTCTCATGCGTTTTGGCATCGACATGCGGGTTGATGCGCAATGCAATGCGGGCTTTTTTGCCCATATCCAACGCAACACGGTTTAATTCGACCAGTTCAGGGATTGATTCGACATTGATTTGCGCAATGTCGGCATCCAGTGCTTCGCGCATTTCGGCATCGGCCTTGCCCACGCCCGAAAAAATAATTTTCGACGGGGCAATGCCCGCCTGCAATGCCCGGCGCATTTCCCCAACCGACACCACATCGGCCCCGGCCCCCAATTTGGCAAGGGTCTTGATCACCGCCTGGTTTGAATTGGCCTTTAGCGCATAACACACCGTGGCATCCAGCCCGTCAAACGCACCGGCATAAACCTTGTAATGGCGTTCCAGCGTTGCGGTTGAATAGCAATAAAACGGGGTGCCGACTTTTTCAGCCAGTTCCGGGATCGAAACGCCTTCGGCGCTTAATACGCCATCGATATATTCAAAGTGGTTCATTGGCTGGGATAGCTCCGGGGGTAATCTTTGCCAGCTTCCGTTGGCGGTTCAAGCGGGCCTTTTTTGCCACATGCAGCGACCGACAGGCCCATGGTGATGGCAAGGGCCAATAGCAGCGTACGCGCGCCAAGGCGCGAAAAAGTCGGGGTTTTATGCGTCATTTCAAAAACCTTTCCTTGGCACTGGCAACGGCTTCGCGCACCCGTTCGGGGGATGTGCCACCAAAACTTTTGCGCGCCGCAACCGATGCATCGACGGTCAGCACTTTAAACACAGCATCGGTAATTTTCGGCTCGATTTTCTGCAAGTCTTCCAGCGGCAACTGGTCCAGATCGCAGCCTTTGGTTTCGGCCAGTTTAACCGTGGCCCCAACCACATGGTGGGCATCGCGAAACGGCATGCCCAGTTCGGATACCAGCCAGTCGGCAAGGTCGGTTGCGGTGGTGTAACCGGCCCCGGCGGCCTTGCGCATATTATCGGCAAATACCTTCATATCGGCAACCATGCCGGTCATGGCGGCAACGCACAGACCCAAATGGTCATGGGCGAAAAATACCGGTTCCTTGTCTTCCTGCATGTCCTTGGAATAGGCCAGCGGCAATCCCTTCATCGACAGCATCAGCGAATTATAACACCCGACAATCCGGCCAATTTTCGAGCGGATCAGCTCGGCAGCATCGGGGTTGCGCTTTTGCGGCATGATCGACGACCCGGTAGAGAATTTATCGGACATGCCGATAAATTTGAACTGGGCCGAACACCAGATCACCATTTCTTCGGCCAGACGCGACAAATGCATGGCGGTGATGGAGGCTGTGTTTAAATATTCCAGCGCAAAATCGCGATCCGACACGGCATCTAGCGAATTGGCCGCCGGGCGGTCAAACCCCAATGTTGCGGCGGTTAAATGCCGGTCAATCGGGTAGGGCGTACCGGCAAGGGCGGCCGACCCCAGCGGGTTTTCGTTCATACGGACCTTGCAATCGGCGACGCGCGACCGGTCGCGACCAAACATTTCAACATAAGCCAGCATATGATGGCCGAATGTCACCGGCTGGGCGGCTTGCAAATGGGTAAAGCCCGGCATCACGGTATCAATGTTTTTTTCCGCCTGACCGATCAGGGCTTCCTGCAACCCGCTCAGACCGGCCTCAAGGTCGTTTAGCGCAACATCGCGGACCCACAATTTAAAATCGGTGGCAACCTGGTCGTTACGCGACCGGCCGGTATGCAGGCGGCCAGCTGCCGGGCCGATCAGCTCGCGCAGGCGGCTTTCGACATTCATATGGATATCTTCAAGGGCGCTGGAAAAGGTAAATTTCCCGCTCTCGATTTCTTGAAGAATGCGCTCTAGACCTTCGATGATTTTCTCGCCATCCTCGGCGGGAATAATGTTTTGTTTGACCAACATGGCGCAATGGGCCTTTGATCCCTGAATGTCCTGGGCATAAAGGCGTTTATCGAATCCGATCGAGGCATTGATTTCTTCCATAATCGCGGAAGGGCCTGCTTCAAAGCGACCGCCCCACAAGGCGTTGGCGTTTTTCGGGTTGGCTGATGTCTGATCGGTCATGTTGTTTTCGCTTTGGTCTGAAAGGTGTCAGTTGTGAAGCCGCTGCTTCAATATGTAAAACTTGGCGTGATTGTCGCCATATCCGCCATTTATGCAAGCCCTGCCTTTGCCAATGTGGCTGTCCCTGATCAACTTTCCAAACTTGATACCGCCACACATGCGGGCCCATTGCCCGATAAAACCGCATTTAGCGACGAAAACGGCAATATCCATGATTTGAAAGATTTTCAGGGCACGGTTTTGCTGGTGAATTTGTGGGCGACATGGTGTGCGCCGTGCGTGCGCGAAATGCCCGATTTGAATGATCTGTCTGACAAGATGACCGACAAGCGTTTCCGGGTGATTGCGGTTAGCCAGGATCGCGGCGGGGCCAAGGACGTGCAGGCGTTTTTCGATGAAAACAAAATTCATAACCTTGATGTCGCCCTTGACCCCAAAGGGGTGCTTGCGCGCTCGTTCAAGGTGCGCGGCCTGCCGACCAGTATTTTAATTGGCAAAGATGGCACCGTGATCGGCTATGTCGAAGGGGTGGCATCGTGGGCCGACCCGGCGGTTATCAAGTATTTCACCGACCTGACAAACGACTGATTGGTGCCTGGTATCGCGTGCCTGTTGCGCGCGGGCCAATAAGCCGGGCAAAGCGGTTTACATATGAATTGTCAGCACCGGCCCCTTGTTGCCCATCATGTGTAATGGCAGGCAATATGGGACCGGTGCTGGTTTTATCACAGGGCGGGGATGGATTTACGCCTGATAACGCGGCGCTGCCTGCCCGTTAATCAAGTGCGGCAGCATTGCTTTGCGCGCATCTTCAAGGGTTTGCCACAAATTTTCGTCATGCAGGGGCGGAATGGTGATGGTTTCGCCTTTGTCAAACCCGGCAAGGGCGGCATCAACCAGGTCGTCCACATCCATCACGCCATCAAGGTCGTTAACATTGCGACCTGAACGTTCCCAAATTTCGGTACGGGTGGCGGCGGGCAACACGGCCTGAACATGCACACCGGTTGCGGCCAGTTCAATATTCATTGCCTGTGACAGGGCGATAACAAAGGATTTGGTTGCGCCGTAATAGCCCAGCGGTAATTCCGGGGCCAGCCCGACGACAGACCCGATATTAATAATTGCCCCGGCTTTATTTTCAACAAAACGCGGAATAACCGCAGCGCTAAGCTGGCTTAGGGCCGTGACATTTAATGTAATCAGATTGCGGATTTCTGCCGATGTGGCGTCCCTGAAACCGCCATGGGCGGCCATGCCGGCATTGTTTACCAGAATGCCAAGGTTGGGCAAGCTGGCAAGCTGGTCTTCAACCTTTGCAAGGTCGGCAGCATCGGTCAAATCGGCAACAAGAATATCAACCTTCACCCCGGTTTCGGCCCGCAGGCGTGCCGCCAGGGCATTAAGGCGTTGTTCGTTGCGGGCAATAATCAGCAAATCATGGCCGCGTTTGGCAAAGCGGTCGGCATAGGTGGCACCAATGCCGGTGGACGCACCGGTAATGGCAACGGTGCTTTTATGAAACTGCGACATAGGGAATTCTCCGGATTTTTGGCAGGGCATCGCCCTTGCATGTTCATGTATATTTCCTTATGATGATAAGTAACATCATTAGAGTCAACAGGAGGTTTTCATGAAGCTGTCGCAAAGCCAGGTAGACGCCAATCGCCGCCGCATTCTGGCGGCTGCAGCCTGCCTGTTTCGGCAACATGGTATTTCCGGGGTTTCGGTAAATGACGTGATGAAGGCCGCCGGAATGACCCACGGCGGATTTTATAACCATTTCAAATCAAAGGATGATCTGGTTCAGGCATCCTTGGGAATGCCAAATGACCTGCTGGTCGATGGCTGTATGTCGGCACTGGATTTTTCCGATTTGTATCTCAGCCGCCCGCATCGCGACGATGTTGATCACTCTTGCGTGTTCTCGTCGCTTGGCACCGAGCTTGCGCGCGGCAATGCTCGTTTGCGGAATGATTTAACGCAAAATTTGCGCCATTTTGTCGCGCAAATGGCCCTGCCGAAATCCGGCGATGAAAATACTCAGCCCGGAATTGTTGGTAATGCGGATGCGGATGCAGCCAATGACCGCGAGACGGCAATCGCCAATGTCGCCACCCTGATCGGCTCGGTTATTATGGCCCGCATCGCCGATGATCCGCAATTTTCCGACGACATACTGGCCGCGGGCCGCAAGCGCCTTGGTTTGGGATCGCTCGACGATGCCAAAACCGGCATTACCCCGGCATCGGCCTGATCGGGACTGTGTGTTTGTGTCCTGATCCTGACCTGATACGGATATGATACGACGCTAGCGATCCTGAAATTCGTCGGCCAGCGCATCATAAAGGCGGCGGAACTTTGCCATGCGGGGCAGATATTGTTCGTGGCGGTGGGCATCGGGTTTTAAAACATTTTCGATGACCGGGGGCGTGCAAACATCCGCGATGGTGCCATCCTTAACTGCCAGCCGCGCCAGCCGTGCCGCGCCAAAGGCCGGGCCTTTGGCCCCGCCCTGATAACGTGCCAGCGGGGTGCCCATGATATCGGCGATCATTTGCGTCCAATACAGGCTGCGCGCGCCGCCGCCAATAACGCCGGGTAATGCGCAATGCGTTCCGGCGGCATGCAGGCACGATTGCGCATCGGCCAGGGCAAAGGCAACGCCTTCAAGCACCGCCTGCACCATATGATCGCGGGTGGTGTTGGTGCCCAGACCAAAAAACACCCCGCGCGCATAGGGGTTGTTATGCGGGGTGCGTTCGCCGCTAAGATAGGGCAGAAACATCAAATCAGACGGTTTTTTATGTTGCGCTTCAGTCCGTGCCAACAGGTCGGCAATGTTGGTTTCACCCAGCATTTTTGCCACCCACGCCAGGCAACTGGCCCCGTTTAACAAAACCGCCATTTGAAACCAGCGATCAGGCACCGCATGGGCAAAGCTGTGCAACAGTAATTCCGGTTTCGGGCGATAGCGGTCGGATGCGACAAAAAGCTGCGACGATGTGCCCAGCGAAATAAACCCGTCGCCATGGGTGACGGCACCGGCACCTATGCCCCCGGTGGCCGCGTCGCCGCCGCCGCCCGCAATCACCACATTTTTGCCCATGCCCCAGCGCGCGGCCAGTTCGGGGCGCAGCGTGCCGGTGGCATCGCTTCCCTCAAACAGGGGCGGTAACTGGTCAGCATTAAGGCCGGTGGCGGCAATGGCATCGGGGTTCCAGGCGCGTGTTTCCTCGTCCAGCCACAGTGTCCCGGCGGCGTCGGACATTTCGGTGGCCTTTTCACCGCATAAATGCAGGCGGATATAATCCTTGGGCAGCAAGATGGTGCGAACTGCCTCAAACACATCGGGTTCGTGTTTGCGCAGCCACATGATTTTGGGGGCGGTCATGCCGGGCATGGCGACCACACCAGCGCGCAGGGCCAGGCCGGGCAGGGCGGCTTCAAGTTCGTCGCATTCGGCCTTGGCGCGGCCATCATTCCATAAAATGGCGGGGCGCAGCGGCGTATCATCCGCGCCCAGCACCACAGCACCATGCATTTGCCCCGAAAGGCCTATGGCGCGGACCTGTGCCAGGGCGCTGGCATTGTCGGCCATGATCAGGTCAATCGCCTGCAGGGTGGCTTCCCACCAGTCGGCGGGGTTTTGTTCGCTCCAATACGGGTGCGGGTTGCTAAGCGACAGGGCAATATCGGCTTCGGCGACAATTGTGGATGTGTCATCCATCAGCAGGGCTTTCACCGCCGAGGTGCCAACATCGATTCCCATAAACATCGCAACGCCTCCCGTTAATTTTATTCCCTACAGGAGTACAAATTCACGGCGCAATATCAACCAATTTGATTGCGAATTTTTTGTGCCTGCTATCAAAGGTTGGGCTAAAACCGAAAAAGGCCACCGCCCGGGGGCGATGGCCTTGATAATCGAGCTTGCGAAAACTGTGTTCTCGATCCTGACCGGTGTTAGCGGGTCGGGACCGGTTCGTCGCCGGAATAGTCGTAAAAACCACGACCAACCTTGCGGCCAAGCCAGCCGGCTTCGACATATTTTACCAAAAGCGGGCACGGGCGATATTTGGTATCGGCCAGGCCATCATGTAAAACATGCATGATCGACAGGCAGGTATCGAGACCAATAAAATCGGCCAGTTGCAACGGGCCCATCGGATGATTGGCCCCCAACCGCAATGCGGTATCGATCGACTGCACATTGCCCACACCCTCATACAGGGTATAGACCGCTTCGTTGATCATGGGCAGCAAGATGCGATTAACGATAAAGGCCGGGAAATCTTCGGCGCTTGCCGTGTCTTTGCCCAGTTTTTTCGTCAATTCATGAATGATGCGATAGGTCGTTTCATCGGTGGCAATGCCACGGATCAACTCGACCAGTTTCATCAACGGCACCGGGTTCATGAAATGCATGCCCATGAACTTTGACGGGCGGTCGGTATAGGATGCCAGACGTGTCACCGAAATGGACGACGTGTTGGTCGCAATAATGGCTTCTTCGCCCAGAACCGGACACAACGACTTGAAGATCTGCTTTTTGACTTCTTCGTTTTCTGTCGCCGCTTCGATCACGAGGTTGCAGTCGGACAAAAACGTGTATTCCACCCCGGTGGTAATATGGGCCAGGGCGGCGTCTTTTTCCGCTTGCGAAATCATGTCTTTCTTAAGCTGGCGGTCCAGGTTCTTGCCAATCTGAACCAGTGCTTTTTCAAGCGCCTGTTCTGATACGTCAAGAAGACGGACGTCATAACCGGCCAGTGCGATCACATGGGCAATCCCGTTGCCCATCTGACCGGCACCGATCACGCCGATTGTCTTGATATCATCCAATGAAGCCATGTTTCCCCACTTAATCCCTATCCAAAAAGGATCTGACTATTTGTCGAGTTCACTCGCCAATGCGGGAAGGGCCTCGAACAGGTCCGCAACAAGTCCGTAATCGGCAACCGAAAAGATCGGTGCGTCTTCGTCCTTGTTGATCGCAACAATGACCTTACTGTCCTTCATGCCGGCAAGGTGCTGGATAGCACCTGAAATGCCTACCGCAATGTATAGCTGCGGTGCAACAACTTTGCCGGTTTGCCCCACCTGCCAGTCGTTCGGGGCGTAGCCCGCATCAACTGCGGCGCGCGATGCGCCAATGGCTGCACCCAGTTTGTCGGCAATCGGTTCGATCAGATGAAAGTTTTCACCCGACCCCATGCCGCGCCCGCCCGAGATCACAATCGAGGCTGCAGCCAGTTCCGGGCGTTCCGACTCGGTCAGTTCCTGACCGACAAAGCTGGATTTACCAAAATCCGATGCAATTGAAATGCTTTCGACACTGGCCGAACCGCCGTCGCCCGCGACCGGATCAAAGCCGGTGGTGCGGACCGTAATCAGTTTTAAGCTGTCGGACGATTGAACCGTGGCAAGGGCGTTACCGGCATAAATCGGGCGCACGAAAGTATCGGCACTTTCAACGTCGACAATTTCCGATATTTGCGCGACATCCTTAAGGGCGGCAACGCGGGGCATAAAGTTTTTGCCCGTGGTCGAAGATGCCGCCAGAATATGGCTGTAATCGTCTGCCAGTTCGATGACCAGACCGGCCAGGTTTTCAGCCAGTGCATGGCCGTAAACCGCATTATCAGCCAGCAAAACCCTGGCAACGCCGTCGGCCTTGGCGGCCGCATCGGCAACGGCAGCACAGTTTTCACCGGCAACCAGAACAGTAATATCACCGCCAATTTTTTTGGCAGCGGCGATGGTGCAAAGGGTCGCGCCCTTTAATTCGGTATTGTCGTGTTCGGCAATAACTAGAATGCTCATATGACCTGCCCCTGCTTAAATTACTTTGGCTTCGTTACGAAGCTTGTCGACCAGTTCGGCCACATCGGCAACCTTGATGCCCGCCTTGCGCGATGCCGGTTCGGTCACTTTCAGGGTTTTCAAGCGCGGTGTGGTATCCACCCCCAGATCGGCAGGCGACAGGGTATCAAGCGGCTTTTTCTTGGCCTTCATGATATTGGGAAGCGACGCATAACGCGGCTCGTTCAAGCGCAAGTCGGTGGTGACAATGGCGGGAAGGTCCAGCTTGATGGTCTCAAGGCCGCCATCAACTTCGCGGGTCACATCCATTTTGCCATCGGCAATCACGATTTTGGATGCAAACGTGCCCTGCGGCCACCCCAGTAAGGCGGCGAGCATCTGGCCGGTCTGGTTGGCATCATCATCAATCGCCTGTTTGCCCAGAATAACCAGATCCGGGGCTTCTTTGGCGACCACTTCCTTTAGCAGCTTGGCAACCGCCAGCGGCTGCAATTCATCGTCGCTTTCAACCAGAATGGCGCGATCCGCACCCATGGCAAGGGCCGTGCGCAGGGTTTCCTGCGACTGTTTCACCCCAAGGGATACGGCGACCACTTCGGTGGCGCTGCCGGCTTCCTTCAGGCGGACGGCTTCTTCAACGGCGATTTCGTCAAACGGATTCATGGACATCTTGACGTTGTTTAATTCAACGCCTGACTGGTCCTGTTTGACTCGGATCTTGACGTTGTAATCCACAACGCGCTTAACGGCGACAAGAACCTTCATGACAGACCTGTTCGTTTTTGTTGTCTAACCAATGGGTGCATCACCCTTTTAACGGCTTGATACACCCGGTGTTACTGTTTTCCCTGCAATGCACAATAATCGGCACATGCAGGCTTGTCAATTTACGTAAAGAGGTTAACGTTAACGATAACTTCTTTACCGAAAATTTGGTTCTTTCGAACCAAAAACAATATTTTCGGGGCTGCTGGCAAGGTGCTTTGGCAAGGTGGGTTGAGCCCAATGGCTTATCCACCTTCTTACCCCGAAGAAACGCTATTTCTTTTGGCTGTCTGTCGCATCGCGGGTTTGGCCCGGTTGCCACAAAATATCGTCCTTGCCGCCATTATTGGCGTGGCGCGACAGCACAAACATATGGTCCGACAGGCGGTTGATATAGCGTATGGCCTGCGGGTTGATGTTTTCCTGCGCGGCCAGTTCAACCATCAGCCGTTCGGCGCGGCGCGAAACCGTGCGCGCCACATGCAGTTGCGCGGCCAATGCGGTGCCGCCGGGCAGGATAAAGGATTTTAACGGGTTTAAATCGGCATTAATGGCGTCAATTTCATGTTCTAACCGGGTAACCTGGCTTTCAACAATGCGCAGGGCCGGGTATTCGCCTGCGTCATTGGTGCCATCGCCGGGGGTGCATAAATCCGCGCCCAGATCAAACAGGTCGTTTTGAATGCGCGCCAGCATGGCATCGATGTCGGGCGCATCGGCGCTGTGTAATCGGGCAACACCGATTACGGCATTTGTTTCATCCACCGTGCCATAGGCGGCAACGCGAATGTCGCTTTTGGCAACCCGTTTGCCGTTACCAAGGGCGGTTTTGCCCTTGTCGCCCGATTTGGTGTAAATGCGTGTCAGCTGAACCATGTTGTGCGCGTTCGTTTCCTGTTTGGTTTCGTAATTGCCCGGTATCATCCGCAATGGTATTGATCCGGGCCTGTGTTTGTTTGGCGCGCTAGCCTAGCGGTGGCCCATCGCCATGACAGATAAAATCAGCAATAACAAAATGGCCCCGGCCTGCGCGACAATGCGCCACTGCATCAGTTTGTTGGATGTCCGCGCACTTTTGCCGCGGGCCATGGTAATGATGCCCAGCACTAAAATGATGCCAACCGCCGCCATCGCCAGCAAAACACCGATTTGCAAAAACGCAGCCATGTGTCGTCTCCGTTCGAACCCGCCTGATATGTAATCTGGCGCCATGTTTCAGCAAGGTGCCTGATCGTCTTTGGGGCAATTGCATATGGTACAACCGCTCCATTATGGATCAGGGCCGGTATGCTGCGTCAATCTGCCGGTCAGGGCAAGTTTTGCTGTAATGATTGTGAAAAAAAAGCCGGTTTGACCCGCCTGCCAGCGGCAATTTTGGCAAAAACACCGGGTTTTGCGTGTTTTGTATGGGGAAGGCTGCTCGGGTACTGGCAAAAGTGCAGGTGCACAAAAAAAGAAAGCCAGCGCCCAGGGAGAAGGCGCTGACTTCCGTCTTTTTTTGTTTGCTCGTGGGGATCTTAAGGCCGGTATTTAACGGCCGGTATCGGGGTTATGTCCGGGGATAGGCGGTGTTGACATACCAGCCGGTATTATCGTGAAGCCAGTACAGGGTCAGTTCAAACTGGCTTCCCTGTGTTGTCACACAGGAAGGCCCCGACATGTTGTTGTGCTGTGCAGCATAGGCGATGGCGACAAGGACATCATCCTTGCTGCAGTGGTCGGGAAACATGGTCGATTTGGCTTTGTTGAACTGGTCGTGACCATCGCTGATCAGGAAATTATCCAGTTCATAAATGCCGTTGCTTTGCCAGTGCCCGCCCTGCCATTGCGAAACCACAAGGGCATGGCTGTAGCCATCAAATGTGATGGTGCCAGGTGTTTGACCGCCCGGCTGGGCATGAAAACCCACCGCGCCATAACGGCCAATTTCACCGCAAAAGATATGGCGCTGGTTGATGTCGATGTGATCGACCGTCACAATTCGGGCCAGATTGTTGCAATTAACGGCGGCTGACGCGGTTTGGGCCAGTGCCATGGCACCGATAAAAGCCAGCAGAAAGTGCAGGGTCAGGCGAAGCCGGTTTCGCATGTCTGTTTTCCTTGTTCTTGCGATACGGGGGCATGTGCCGTGCCCCCGTATGCTGTGAAGGCCAGGTTATGCGCTGCCCTTATTGGTGGAACAGGCCGCTTTTGCCGTCATAGGTCATGGCAATTTCGTTCACCCCGCCACCGAACTTGGCAACCGACTGTTTGCCGGTCACATCGGTGATGATGGTCGAGCTTTCGAAATGGCCTTCAAGCCAGATATAGACGTCGGTGTACGGCGTTACCTGGATCTGCTGGGTGGCCAGAACCGAATTGGCCGAAATCGGCTTGCGTTCCTGGATCTGCTGGTTGACCTGGGCGGTCTGCGAGACGCCAAAGGTCAGGCAGGGATATTTGCCGTAAGACATGTCGTTCTGTGCGGCAAAGGTGCCCGACCCGACATCCGCACTTTTAACCGGCTGGCCAAAGGTGGCGCTGTCGCTGAAGGTGTAGATGGAGCCGGTCATGGCCGGGCCGGGCTGAACTTCCGACAATTTGGTGATTTTTTCGCCGTTTTTGCCAGTCGAGGCCGTCGAGGCGTAAATCCAGTATTCTTCCGACCACTGAATGGAATTGCTTTCAAACGGGTCAAAGGCCACCCAGATCACACTGACCGAAGAATTGCCCACCGGCTTGGCAAGGGCGATTTTCTGTTGTGCGCCGTTGATGATGTTCAGGTCGGCGGGATCAACGTTAAGGGTGAGGGTAAAATCCATTTTGGTCTCCTGCTGTTTTGTTTTTGGCTGAGCGTTTTGCTCGCCGACAGAAGTAGGCTAAAAAAAATACTCCTATAACGGGTATGATTCCACTGAGACAATATTTTAAATGGCTTTAAGGTGTCGGTGATGGAAACCGTAACCAAAGGCAAGAAGATGGAGCGTCAAATCTTTAAAGGTTTTCCGATCTATGATCAGGTGGCCTTCGCGACTCTTGAACAGCTATTCGAAGAAAACCGAGGATTGGTAATGGCTTCACTGCCATGGCTGGTCGCCGAACTGATCGAGGATTTTGGCTTTCGCGCGGCGCTTGAATTTGTCTATTGTCACGGTGGACGCAAGATTTACCTGCGCAATGATCGCGCCGATCTGGCTCGGAAAATGGATCTAAATATCTCGCAAAAGTTGCATGAGCGTATTTTGAACCTGTCGAGCAGCAGCGGATATGTTGAAATTCCATCCCCGTGGGGGGTATCGGAATCCATCCGCCGGGCGCTGATCATGGGCGATTTCAGCAAGGGCATGAACCGCGAGGAAATCCGCCAGACCTATGGCTTGTCGAGCCGGGCGCTGACCAATATTTTCAGCGTCAACAAACACTAGACCGGCCATCAGGCATTTTCACAATGGGCGATATGCCCCTGTGTTGTGGTGTTAGGCCACAGGCAGGGGCGTTTTTTTGCCTGGCAATTGTGCTGTGTGCTTTTCATTCGGGGCCCGAGCGATTACCAAGGCAGTCGGATTACACTTTAAATGGGCCCCACACCATGAACAGCCGTATCAAGGACGCCGCACTGGCCGCGCACATTACCGATGAAGCACTGGCCTGGCGCCAGGTGATTTGCCCGGTGACCGCCGCCTATGGCAAATATGTTGCCCGTCGCGATTTGCACGGCAAAACCATTGTCAGTTTTCAGCATGTCCTCGAAGATACCATTCCCACTTTGCTGCCTTTTGTGCAGGCTGGCGCAAAGGTAAAAGTTGGCGCGTGCAACCCCGACAGCACCGATGACGCCGCTGCGGCCTATCTGGCGCAAAACGGCGTCGAGGTGCATGCTTTTTCCGGCATGACACCCGATGAATATGCCCAAAGCATCGATATCCTGTCGAATGAACCGGCCGATATTATTGCCGATATGGGCGGGGAGCTGATCGAGGCCTTTGTTAAAAAGGGCCATCAGGTTGACGGGGCGCTGGAAGCCACCACAACCGGGGTGCATCGGGTTGAAAAGCTGGAGCTGAATTTTCCGGTTTTTAACTGGAACGACATTGCGATCAAGGACCGCCTGCATAATCGCCATCATGTGGCGCAGGAAATGTGGCCGGTATTTTCCAATGTTACCGGCTTGGCGTTGTATGGCCGCACCGTGCTGGTGATCGGCTTTGGCCCGGTCGGGCGCGGGGTGGCCGAACGGGCGCGCAACCTGGGGGCTGTGGTATCGGTGGCCGAACGCGACCCGGTCCGCGCGCTTGAGGCCCAGCATCATGGCTGTGCGGTGGTTGACCTTGAAGCCGGGCTTAAAAACAATGCCATCATTGTCACCGCCACCGGCCTTTCGGGCATTTTGGGCAAGGTGCAGTTAAAACAGCTGCGGCGCGGGGCTGTTTTGGTCAATGTCGGCCATTCCAATACCGAAATTGATGTGGCCTGGCTCGATACCCTGCCCAAAACCCGGATGCGCCGCCATATCGAACGCTTTGATCTCGGCGACGATAAACAGGTTTATCTGCTTAACCGTGGCAGTTTGCTTAATCTGGCACCGGGTATGGGCGGGTCAGGCAAGGATCTGTTTGATCCGTTCTCGGCCATTTTGCTGCGCGGCATTGACTGGCTGGCATCGGGCGGGGCATTGTCGTTCAAGCCCGGTTTCTGGGCTTACCCGGCTGAACTTGAAGCCGAAATTGCGCAGCGGATTTTGGCATCGCATAGCTAGTGGCCAATGGTCAAAGGCCAATGGCGGTTTCTTTTTCAAATGTGGTTAAAAGGCGCAGCCTGCCGGTTTTGGCAGCGCTTTTTTACCAAATGACGCCGTCCTCAGGCACGATAGCCGATGCGCAAATTGCCCCAATGTTGGCCGCTTACCATAATCGGCACATCGCATTCCTTCATAAATACAACCTTGTCGCCCATGTCGCGGAAATAGGTTTGCAGCAATACCGGTTTGGTGTTGCGCGCCGCCATGAGCCCGGCACGGTCGTCAAAAATGCGGCGGTTGCGGGCATTGCCAGTGTTCCAAAGCGGGTCGTTGGGCCGCTGGGGTTGGCTAAATACCTTGTTATGGGTCGGTAAATATCCGTTCTGGTCAACTGCTGCGACAAACACAATATGGGCATCCTTGCCCAGGGTGCCTTCCTGCAAGGGGGCAAAATGGGTGTCGGTGAAATTTAGAAACGCGGTGGTAAACTGTTTGGGGTCCGTCCCCTCGATCACCTGATAACGCGGTGTCATCAGTTCATCGATTTTAAGTTCCCCGCGTCGCACCGCATCGTCAAACAGTTTGCCCAGTTGCTGTGCCAGCGGTTTGCCCAGTTCGGCAATTTTTTCGTCATGGGTGCGGGTTTTGACCAGCATCTCGTCGATCACCTTGTGGGCTTCGGCGGTAAGCTGGTCAAACTGGATATGCGCGCCAAGGCTTGAAACCGCCTTTAAGGTGCCATGCAGTTTTGTGTCGCCGTCCAGCGTAATCGACACCGGCTTTCCGGCATCTTTTTCGCTGGCATCAATCCGGGCCAGCAAGCCTGCGGTCGACATGTCGGCGGTGACACCGGTCCGGGTTTCGCCCTTGCCAAAATCAACCACAATATCAACGGCAATCGGCACCCGGCGGCGGGGTTTGTTTTGGCTGGTGCCATCGGCACCGGCATTGGCATCCGACCCGGTTGTGCGCAAAACCGCGCGGAAACGCTGGTCCATTTCCGTTACATCGCGGCGGATATGGGTGGCCAGCCCACGCAGGTTTTCCGATGTGTCCCGCGCATTTTGTGCCTTGCTGTGCGCCAGCCCGATATTGTCGGCAATGCCCTTCATATGGGTGGAAACTTCCTGGGCACTGCCCGAAATTTCATTGATCGCGGCAGTTTGCTGCTCTACCGAGGCGGAAATATCGTTCGACAGGCGGCTTACCTCGTCAATTGCCCCGCCAATGCCTTCAATCGCGCCAACTGCGGTCGATGTTGCCTGCTGGATTGCCTGAATTTGGGCATTGATGTCGGAAATGGCTTTTTCGGTTTGGGTGGCAAGGTTTTTAACCTCGTTGGCAACCACGGCAAAGCCCTTGCCGGCATCGCCAGCCCGCGCGGCCTCGATGGTGGCATTGAGTGCCAGCATTTTGGTCTGGTCGGAAATGCGTTTGACAATATCAACCACCTTGCCAATTTCACCCGCCGTGCTTGACAGGCTGGCCATGGTGCCGGTGGTTTCATCCACCCGGGCAACAGCCTGCCCGGCGATATCGCTGGTCTGGTGAATGCGCTGGGCAATTTCGTGGCTTGATGCCTGTAATTCCTCGGTCGCCGAGGCCACGGTGGCAACATTGCCGCTGGCAATGGCGGTGGTTTCGGTAATGCGTTCCACCAGTTTGGACAACTCGCGCGAATCGGTTTCCATAATTTGCGAAACGTCATTCATCCGCCCGGCCTGAAAGCCGACTTCGGAAATCATATTGTCGGTTTCGCGTTCAATAATTTCGGAAATCGCCTGTATTTCGCGGGTGGTGCGGCTATCGGCACCTGTTGGGCCGGTTTTGACCATCTGCCCCAGAACGGCCCCCATATCGGTGCAAAATGTGGTGCGCAGGGCATCGGCGCACAATTGGGCCTTGTTGCCGCGCATATTTGCCGCCACATGGCGCAGGGCGGTCGACAGGGCATGTTCGTATGCACTTGCCAGCACGGTTGTACTGGCGGTGGGAAACAGGCCCGTTACCGGGTTGCGGGCCAGCTCGCGGCTGATGGTTTCGGGGCCACTGGCACTGAATAAATCCTGCCAGTATTGCGCCATTGCGGTTGCTTTTTGGCTGGCATCGGGCGGTGGGGTGTCGGCGAAATCGGCGATAAAATCCCTGGCGATCTGGCCAAGGTGCGGGGATATGACATCAAATGCAGCGCTGGCATAGGGCAGCGAAGCAGCCCCTGCGGCTGCCTGGCGAATATCCATGGGACGTCTCCTTTGGATTAACCGGGTTTTTCCCCGATAATTCATTTTGTTGTCATGAAGCCTATCTCTATATGGGGGGCGATGTCATATTGTACTTTAGGTTGATATACAAAAAAACGGGTGCCAGCATGCTGACACCCGCAAGGCTGGGCCAGATGGCCCCGGTTCGGTTGGGGGGATCAGGGTGCGATTTTAGCGCCCCAAAAGCCCACGGGTCACGACCTGCGCCTGTATTTCGGCCGCCCCTTCAAAAATGTTCAAAATCCGCGCGTCGCATAACACCCGGCTGATCTGGTATTCGGTGGCATAGCCATTGCCGCCATGAATTTGCAGGGCATTATCGGCGTTGGACCATGCCGTTCGTGCGCCCAGCAATTTCGCCATGCCCGCCTCGATATCACAGCGAATGTCCTGGTCTTTTTCGATGGCGGAAAAATAAGTCAGCTGGCGGGCAATCATGGTTTCAACCACCATCCAGGCGATTTTGCCATACACACGCGGAAAGGCATAAAGCGGTTTGCCAAACTGGATGCGGTCCTGGGCATAGCGCATGCCAATTTCCAGCGCATTTTGCGCCACGCCCACCGCCCGGGCCGCAGTCTGGATACGGGCGGATTCAAACGTTGCCATTAATTGTTTAAAACCCTGGCCTTCCACTCCACCCAGCAGGTTTTCGGTTGGTACACGAAAACCATCAAACCCCAGTTCATATTCCTTCATGCCGCGATAACCCAAAACCTCGATCTCGCCGCCACTCATGCCCTTGGCGGGAAACGGGTTTTCATCGGTGCCACGCGGTTTTTCGGCCAGTAACATCGACAGGCCGCGATACCCTGCCTGATCGGGGTTGGTGCGCGTCATTAATGTCATTAAATCAGACCGGGCGGCATGGGTGATCCATGTTTTGTTGCCTGTAACGCTGTAATGATCACCATCTTTCACCGCGCGGGTGCGCAAATTGGCCAGGTCGGACCCGTTATTGGGTTCGGTAAAGACAGCGGTGGGCAAAATTTCGCCCGATGCCAGCTTGGGCAGGTAATGGTCCTTTTGCGTATCGGTTCCGCCAAGGCGGATCAGTTCGGCGGCAATTTCGGACCGCGTGCCGAGTGATCCCACCCCGATATAGCCGCGCGATAATTCCTCGGTTACCACACACATGGCGGTTTTGCCCATGCCAAGGCCGCCAAATTCTTCGGGAATGGTCAGGCCAAACACACCCAGTTCGGCCATCTCATTGACAATTTCAATTGGAATTAACTCGTCGCGTTCGTGCCAGCCATGGGCGTGCGGGCTGACTTTTTCGTCAACAAAACGGCGAAACTGGTCGCGCACCATATCAAGGGTGTCATCCTCCAGCCCGCTATGGCCAAATTGGCCACTGGCAAGGCTGTCGCTGATCTCATCGGCAATGGCGCGGCGCACCGCATCGACATTGCCCTGCGCGATCAGGGTTTGCACCGATATATCGGCGTTAAATTTTGCAATGTCTTCGGGGGCTGTGCCCATGGCGCCAAGGCGAATGATTTCACCTTGCGACATGGCAATGCCGCCCGAAATCTGAGCCAGATATTCGCCAAAGGCGGCCTGCAAAATCAGTTGTTCCAACCGCCCGAATTTGCCTTGCTGTTCCAGCCGCCCGGCCCATGCGCGCATTTGGCGCAGTGCGTTAACATAGGTGGCAAACCACGCAAAGCCGTGGGCCGCAAACTGGTGCTTTTCCATCAGTCCGGCGTCGAGTTTGCCATCGGGGCAAATGGCGGCGCTGACTGCGTCGCGCGTGGCATCATAAAGCGGGCTCAGGGCGGAAAGGGCGCCGTCACACAGGGATGTCAGCTTGGCGATCAGGGCGTTTTCTGTTGTGGCGTTCATGGCATTATCCTGTCAGGCGGCACCTTGCGGCACACATCACGGTAAGGCGTTGGTCGTGCAAGTGGCGGTGTTTGTGCGTCATCGGGGCCAATATGATGCGACGCCCGGTTTAAAGCACAAAGATATTTATAAATGAAAACCGGGACGTGATCCTGCCCGTAACGGGCGAGGTTCGGGCAGGATCGCGCCGGTCACAGTCGAAAGTGGCAAGGGATGCGTGTCGAGGGAACCAAACCATCATCGCCCGCCATGTGGGATTTATCCTTCGACTGCGTCTTCCAGCGTGCGCATCCCCGGCCGTTTGGCCTGCACCAGCACCGCCATGTTGCCGGGCTTGTGTTCGTTGCGCATCATTTTCATGTGGGCACGCGGAATATCTTCCCACGAAAACACATCCGACATGCTGGGGTCGATCCGGCGTTCGATCACCAGTTTGTTGGCCTGTGCCGCCTGTTTTAAATTGGCAAAGTGGCTGCCCTGAATGCGTTTTTGCCGCATCCAGACAAAACGGGCATCGAATGTCAGGTTAAAGCCGGTGGTACCGGCACAAAACACCACCATGCCACCGCGTTTGACCACATTGCACGATACGGGAAATGTCTGTTCGCCGGGATGTTCAAACACAATGTCAACATCGACACCCTTGCCGGTAATATCCCAGATCGCCTTGCCAAATTTGCGCACTTCTTTCATGTAAGGGCCAAATTCCGGCCCGTTCACGGTGGGAAGCTGGCCCCAGCAATCAAAATCCTTGCGGTTGATCACGGCCTTCGCCCCCAGGCCCAGCACAAATTCGCGTTTGCTTTCGTCGGAAATAACGCCAATCGCATTGGCCCCGGCAGTGGTAATCAACTGGATCGCCATCGACCCAAGGCCACCCGAAGCCCCCCACACCAGCACATTATGGCCGGGGCGCAAAATATGCGGGCGATGGCCAAACAACATGCGATAGGCGGTCGCCAGTGTCAGCGTGTAGCACGCGCTTTCTTCCCATGTCAGGTGTTTGGGGCGTGGCATTAACTGTTGCGATTGCACATTGGTAAACTGGGCAAAGGAGCCATCAGGGGTTTCATAACCCCAAATGCGCTGGGTGGGCGATAACATCGGGTCGCCACCATTGCATTCCTCGTCATCGCCATCATCCTGATTACAGTGAATGACAACCTCATCGCCGACTTTCCAGCGTGTGACTTTTGAGCCGACCGCCCAGACAATGCCCGAGGCATCGGACCCGGCAATGTGGAAGGGCTCGTTATGAACGTCAAACACCGAAATCGGTTTGCCCAGGGCCGCCCACACACCGTTGTAATTAACCCCGGCCGCCATCACCAGCACCAGTACCTCGTGCGAGTCGAGAACCGGCACATCGACCACTTCGCACTGCATTGCGGTATCAGGGTCGCCGTGGCGTTCGCGGCGAATGGCCCAGGCATACATTTGCTTTGGCACATGGCCCAGCGGCGGAATTTCGCCAATGTCATAAAGGTCTTTGACGTCCGGTCCGCCCCGGTGTGGTGCAATCTCAGCGGCGGTGTTCATGGCCTTCACTCCTTTTTCGGGCCGCGTGCGGCACGGAATAACGACTTGTCGGCAAGGGAAACGCCACATTGGGCGAGTCCCCGTTGGCAATGGCGTGTAACGCTTTGGTTTCACTGCATTGCGTAATTTCGCTTTTATCGCGTTGCACAAATTGTTATATAATTACCCAGTGAATGTCTAGTGGGTAATTTAAGAACGTTTTCGCGAAATAATCGGAAAGCGTTTAAGCAACAAATGTACGCGAGGTCGCCATGTCAACAGATCGCACACGCACTGCAACATCGCCGAAACGCGACCGCCCGTGGTTGATCCGCACCTATGCCGGGCACAGTTCGGCCCAGGCCTCAAACGCGCTTTATCGGCAAAATCTGGCCAAGGGCCAAACCGGCCTGTCGGTGGCGTTCGATTTACCTACCCAGACCGGGTATGATTCCGACCACGTGCTGGCACGCGGCGAGGTTGGCAAGGTGGGGGTGCCGGTGTCACATCTGGGCGATATGGAAGCCCTGTTTGACGGCATCCCGCTTGATAAAATGAACACATCCATGACCATCAACGCCCCGGCGGCATGGTTGCTGGCGTTGTATATTGCGGTGGCGGAAAAGCAGGGGGTGAAACGCGCCGATTTGCAAGGCACCACCCAAAACGACATCATCAAGGAATATCTGTCGCGCGGGACCTATATTTTCCCGCCCGCCCCCAGTTTGAAACTGATCACCGATGTGGCGGCCTTTACCTATCGCGAGGTGCCAAAATGGAACCCGATGAATGTGTGTTCCTATCACTTGCAGGAAGCCGGGGCGACGCCGGAACAGGAACTGGCCTTTGCCCTGGCAACCGCCATTGCCGTGCTGGATGCCGTGCGCAGCTCGGGCCAGGTGCCCGAGGATGAATTTGGCCAGGTGGTGGGGAGAATTTCGTTTTTTGTGAATGCCGGTATTCGTTTTGTTACTGAAATTTGCAAAATGCGGGCGTTTTGCGAGCTATGGGATGAAATTACCCAAACCCGTTATGGCATTAGCGATGAAAAATTCCGCCGGTTTCGTTATGGCGTGCAGGTGAATTCACTGGGGCTGACCGAACAGCAACCTGAAAACAATGTATACCGCATTTTGATTGAAATGTTGTCGGTGGTGTTGTCGAAAAACGCCCGCGCGCGCGCTGTGCAGCTTCCGGCCTGGAACGAGGCACTGGGGCTGCCGCGCCCGTGGGATCAGCAATGGTCGTTGCGCCTGCAACAGATCATGGCCTATGAAACCGACCTTCTGGAATATGAAGACCTGTTTGATGGCAACCCGGCGATAGAGCGCAAGGTGGCGATGTTAAAACAGGGGGCACTGGCCGAACTGGCAAAAATTGATGCCATGGGCGGGGCGATTGCGGCGGTGGATAGCGGCTATATGAAGGGCGAACTGGTGCGCGCCAATGCCCAACGGTTGGCTGATATTGAAAACGATGTCACCCGCATTGTCGGCGTAAACGCCTTTGTCGAAACCGAACCTTCGCCCTTAACCGTTGATGGCATCCAGTCGATTATGACGGTGGATGACATGGCCGAAAGCGAACAGATTGAAAAACTGGCCCGCTGGCGCGACACCCGTAATGGCGATGCGGTAACAACCAGCTTGCAAAAACTCGAACAGGCCGCGCGCGCGGGCGACAACATTATGGAACCCTCCATCGCCTGTGCCCATGCCGGGGTGACAACCGGCGAATGGGCGCAAACCCTGCGCGATGTGTTTGGCGAATACCGCGCCCCGACCGGGGTGACATCGATCATTTTAAGCGATGATGACGGGGCCGATGGCAAAATGACCGACCTGCGCCACAAGGTGGATGCGGTATCGGCCCGTTTGGGCACAAGGATGAAAATGCTGGTTGGCAAACCGGGGCTGGATGGCCATTCCAACGGGGCCGAACAAATTGCCATGAAGGCCGGGGATGCCGGAATTGATGTGTTATATGACGGCATTCGCTGGACACCGGATGATCTGGTGAAAAATGCGCTTTCCAATAATGCTCATATTGTTGGTTTGTCGATTTTGTCAGGTTCGCATGTGGCGCTGGTGCGCGATGTGGTGCGCGGCCTGCGCGATGCCGGGGCGGGGCATATTCCGGTGGTGGTGGGGGGCATTATCCCCGAAGGCGATGTGCTGGTGCTGCGCCAAATGGGGGTGGTGGCTGTTTACACGCCCAAGGATTACCAGCTGGTCGCCATTATGACCGATATGGTCAAACTGGTGGAAAGCCGGGTCGATCAATATCGCAAAGCCGATGCCGAAGACGAAATTGGCGGCGACCATCACGACCCGGTAACGATTTACTGACCACAACGACACTCGGCAAACCCGGCGAGAGATGTTTTTGCCGGGTATCTTCGTATGCTCCCCGCAGCATTTTGGTGATTCGTCGCCAATGGTGACGATGGTCTCGCACCATATTTTGCGATTGTGATGAACTCTACCTTAGCTTTGCCAAGGCATGCCATGTGGCAGCGTGTGCATGCAAATACGGTGTATCAACAGGGGGCACATTGCAAAGATATAGGGCAAGGTGGGGCAGGGCCAAGAAGGCGGGCGACGGGTACGGGGAACGGAGAAACGTTGCTGATAAGAACGGCTGCCAGCAATGAAATCTGATTAGTCTTCGCCGTTAACGATTTCCGCTTCGATCATGGCGGCTTTGTATTTTGCCGCCCGCTCCAGAACCCATTTTTCAAAAACCGGTACCGGCAGGGGTCTGGAAAAGAGGAAGCCCTGAATGAAATCGCAGCCCTTTTTTTGCAGGTATTTCAGCTGTTCGATTTCTTCCACACCTTCGGCAACCACATCAAGATACAGGCTGTGGCCAAGGCCGATTACGGCGTCGACAATGGCTTTGTCGTCGGGGTCAACATTGATGTCATTGACAAAGGACCGGTCGATTTTAATCGAGGTCACCGGGAAACGTTTGAGGTAATTCAGCGATGAATACCCGGTACCAAAATCGTCAATCGCAATGCCAACACCCAGTTTTTTCAGTTCCTTTAGGGTGGAAACGGCTTTTTCCGGGTTGTTCATCAGGATCGATTCGGTAATTTCAAGTTCCAGCGTGCCTTCGGGCAATTTGGTTGTTTGCAGCGTCTGGGTGACGGTGCGCACCAGTTCGGCATCCTGAAACTGGGCGGGCGACAGGTTAACCGCCATGCGCAAATCGGGCATGCCGTTTTCGCGCCAGATTTGGGTTTGTTTGCAGGCTTCGCGCAACACCCACGCGCCCAAACGGTTGATTAACCCGCATTCCTCGGCCACCGAAATAAACTCGCCGGGTAAAATCAGGCCGCGTTCCGGGTGGTTCCAGCGCACAAGGGCTTCGGCCCCTACCACCTGTTCGGTCTGGCAATCCACCTTGGGCTGATAATAAAGTTCAAGCTGGTTGAAATCCAGCGCGTTGCGCAAATCTTCTTCGATGGTTTTGCGCTCCTTAACCCGCTCATGCATGGAGGGCAGGAAGAAACGGTAATTGTTGCGGCCTTCGGCCTTGGCGGCATACATCGCCATATCGGCGTTTTTAACCAGCTGTTCGGGGTTGTCGCCATCCTCGGGGAACAGGGTAATGCCGACCGATGCGGTTGAATGCAGGCGAATGCCCCGGCAATCAAACGGTTGTGCCAGCTCGTCAATAATGCGCTGGGCCAGAACAATGGTGTCTTCGATGTTTTGAACATCGGTCTGGATAATGGCAAATTCATCGCCCCCCAAACGCGCGGCGGTATCCGAATCGCGAATAATACGCGACAGGCGCTGGCCCATTTCCTGAATCATCAAATCGCCGACATCATGGCCGAAATGGTCGTTAATGTCCTTGAACCGGTCCAGATCCACAAACAAAACGGTTACACCGCGCTGAAACCGGCGCGCCGACAGCAACGCCTGACGCAGCCGGTCCAAAAACAAGGTGCGGTTGGGCAGGCTGGTTAACACGTCATGCACCGCAAGGTGGCGCATGCGGGCTTCGGTTTGTTTGCGTTCGGTAATATCGGTATAGGTGGCAACATAACCACCCCCGGGCATCGGGTTATGGTCGACCTGCACAACCCGGCCATTGGGCCGGGTGCGTTCCATGCGGTAAGGTTCACGCCGCCGCGCAATGGCAACCCGGTCTGAAATCAGGGCGGGGATGCTGACCTCGCCATATTCGCCGCGTTCACCATTAAAGCGCAAAATATCGGAAAGCGGCGTGCCTTCCTTAACCAGGTCGCGCGGCAGGTTCAAAAGCTCTATATAGCGTTCGTTCCATACCATCAGGTTCAAATCCTGATCAAACAGGCATATTCCCTGACCGATATTATGCAAGGTCGCTTCCAAAAGGGCCTGTTTACGCTGGGCTTCTTCCTGTGACTGGCCTTGCAAGGCCACCATTTCATTATATTCACGAATAAGCAGGCCAAGTTCATCGACGCTGTTCCATTCCACCGGGCGCCGCAGGCGGCCATGTTTGGTCATGCGGATGGAATGCAACAGCCGAGACAGCGGTTCCTTGATCGAGCGGCGGTTGGCAATCAGCAGGCTGGCGGTGACAACCGCAATCAGCAAGGCAAACAGGATCAGATCAATCAGGATCCGGCGCCATAAAAGCTCGCGCACGCGGGCTTCGGTGAAGTAAATTACCAGTTCGCCAACATCGTGGCGCACATTGTTGCGTTCAAAATAAACCCGGCGCGACAGGCGCAATGTATCGTTGAGGTCGCCCTGCGATGCGCCGGTGCGGGCAAATTCGGTGCCATCGGCACCCAGGGCGCGCACGGCAACAATGTCGCGGTCGCGGCTCATGGCGTTCAAGGCTGATTCAATATTATCAACATCAAGATACCAGAACGGCGTTGCCAGAACGCGGGCATTGATATCGGCTGTTTGTTCGATTTTTTCATTAAGATCGTCGCGCAGGACGATATAGCTGGCATAGCCAAAAATAACGAACAGGATCAGACAGCACAGGGCCACGAGCGGCAGCGCAATAAACAGCAGCCGACTGCTAAGCGATTTTCGCTGCAAAAAGCCGTAAGACCCGTGCGGCAACTCATCCTCCTGACTGACCTAGTCTTTTGGTCAGTATTTGGCCCCCATCCGGATGTGTACTCTATACCCATCCCCCGTACTTAACTTGTATCGCATAGTTGCGACACGGCGAAGCACAAGATTGATTTTAGACATATAATTTGATCATACGAATAAAAAAAATATCCAGCGCCATTTTAAAGAGTTGTAATCAGATGAATTTTCGCACCATCTTTTTGCAAATGAACACGGATATGACGTTAACGGGGCACGGCCATCCGTGCCAGTTCGTCACACCGTTCGTTTTCGGGGTGCCCGGCATGGCCTTTAACCCAGTGCCATTCAATGGTGTGCGGGCGCGATGCTTCAAGCAGGCGCTGCCATAATTCCACATTCTTAACCGGCTTTTTATCGGCGGTTTTCCAGCCGCGTTTTTGCCAGCCAAACACCCATTTGGTAATGCCATCGCGGACATAGGAACTGTCGGTATAAATATCGACATTGCACGGGCGTTTGATGGCTTCTAACGCCGAAATTGCCGCCATCATTTCCATGCGGTTGTTGGTGGTGGCAGGGTCGCCGCCCGAAAGTTCTTTTTCCACCCCGCGAAAGCGCATAATTGCCCCCCAGCCACCGGGGCCGGGGTTGCCGCTACACGCGCCATCGGTAAAAATGGTGACCGTATCTTTATCGTCTTGTGTCATGGGGTTATCTGTCGCCAAAGCCATAGTCGCCAGCGGATCGCACCTTCTGGTGGAACCGCAGCTTGTTAATATATTCGCGGGGGTTTTTGGGGGTTACAAGCGCGCCCTGGGGCGTGTTGATCCAGTCGTAAAGACGGGTCAGCAAAAACCGCAGTGCCGACCCGCGTGCCAGAATGGGCAGGGCGGCAATTTCATCGGCCGATAGCGGGCGGGCCCGGTTATAATTTGCCAAAAGGTTTTGCGCCTTGGTGATGTTAAAGCTGTTATCGGGTTCAAAACACCAGGCATTCAGGCAAATGGCCACGTCATAGGCCAGCACATCGTTGCAGGCGAAATAAAAATCAATCAGGCCCGAAACATCATCCTGACCGGGAAAGAAAAACACATTGTCGGTAAATAAATCGGCATGGATGACCCCGGCGGGCAGTTTGGCCGGCCAGTTGGCTTCAAGAAAGTCCAGCTCGCCGCGGATCATGTCGCCAAGACCCGGCATCACATCATTGGCACCGTCATTGCCGCAACTGTCAAACAGCGGGCGCCATGCCTTTACCGACAGGGCATTGGGGCGGTAATAGTCAAAATCCTGCCCTGCTATATGCAGTTTTGCCAGCGCATTGCCCAGCCCGGCACAATGGTGCGGTAACACCCGGCGCGGCGACATGCCTTGTAAAAACGATGTAATTGCGGCGGGTCTGCCACACAGGCGGCGCAACGCAACCCCGTCAGTACCATGGATTGGGGTCGGGCAATTTAACCCCTTGGACGATAAATGGTCCATTAAACCCAGAAAAAACGGCAGATCATCGGGATCAACCCGTTTTTCATACAGGGTTAAAATAAACGGGGCCTGATCGGTATGAAGCAGGAAATTGGTGTTTTCAACGCCCTCGGCAATGCCCTTGAACGAAACGACTTTGCCGATGTCGTATTCAGCCACGAAACGGGCGATATCTTCATCGGACACATCGGTATAGACGGCCATGGGCACGTATTTCCTTAGCTGGCAAGTTCGCGGGGAAGTTTGAAAGTGACGTTTTCATCGGTCAGGGTAATGGTTTCAACGCTGACTTTATAACGTTCGCGGCAGGCATCAATCACTTCCTCGACCAGCACTTCGGGTGCCGACGCACCGGCGGTAATGCCAAGGGTTTTGATGTTTTGCAGTTTCGACCAGTCAATATCGCGCGCCCGTTCCACCAGCACCGAAACCGCACAGCCTTCACGTTTGGCAACCTCAACCAGCCGGTTGGAGTTTGATGAATTGGGCGCACCCAATACCAAAATCGCATCGGCACGTTCGGCAATCATTTTTACCGCGTGCTGGCGGTTGGTGGTGGCGTAACAAATGTCTTCTTTTTTCGGCACCGAAATGGTCGGAAAGCGGCCTTGCAAAATCGCGATCATTTTGGCGGTGTCATCTAGCGACAAGGTCGTCTGGGTGACAAAGGCAATGTTTTCCGGGTCGGCAACTGCCACGGTCTGCGCATCGCTTTCGGTTTCAATCAGGGTCATGCTGCCTTCGGGCAACTGGCCCATGGTGCCGACAACTTCGGGGTGCCCGGCATGACCAATCAGCAAAATGTGCTTGCCTTCTGCGTGGTGGCGTTCGGCCTCGCGGTGAACCTTTGAAACCAGCGGGCAGGTCGCATCAAGATAATGCAGGGCGCGTTGATCTGCATCTTGCGGCACCGATTTGGGCACGCCATGGGCCGAAAATATCACCGGCACGCCATCGGGCACGGCATCAAGTTCATCAACAAACACGGCCCCCATATCGCGCAGGCGATCAACGACGAATTTGTTATGGACAATTTCGTGGCGCACATAAACCGGGGCGCCATATTTAACCAGCGCCTTTTCAACGATTTCAATGGCACGGTCCACCCCGGCGCAAAAACCGCGCGGGTTGGCCAACAGAATGTGAAGGTCCGCTTTGTCGGGCATCGGCACCGCCTCGAAAATGCAAAGGACACCGGTTTGTGCCGGTATCAGGTTAACAGGTATTTCCGGTTACATAACGCGCCTGCGCCAAAGGTGCAATGATGGCGCGTTGATATATTGCCCCCAACGATGCGGTTTGCGACACCTGTTTGTGCTTTTCGCACCGGGTTGGCCCGGTGCCGGGGGCGGCGGGATGGTGTGCATTGCATAATGTGCATTGCAACGGGTTGTGCCGGGCAGATCAACAGCATAGACTGCGCGCAACTACCGGTGCCGGGTGAATTCGGCGTGTCTGATCAATGAGGCTTTGATGACGATTGCATGCAATCTGCGGCGCGCAAGTGCGCTTGGTGTGGTTTTGATGGCAGCGGGCCTTGCGGCCTGCGGGACGGATCCGTTTGGCGAAACGCCTGTGCCGGCATGCCCGCGCACCTTCCTGCCCAGCGACACCGCCCAGATCACCGAGTTTCGCGAAAAAGGCCGCGATCTGACCGATGTGGTGTTTGAAGCAGGCTTTGAAGGTTATACCGGCGAATGCAGCTATGATCTCGAAGACAAAACACTTGATATCCTGATCAGCCCGAAATTTTCCGCCCGGATGGGCCCGGCCGCATCTGATCGCTCGCAGCATCTGCAATATTTTGTCGCGCTGAAAAATCCGGGTGGCGAATTTGTGCAAAAATCGGTTTTCGATGTTGATCTGACCTTCCCCAAGGATGCCGACCGGGTGCGTTACACCGACGAACAGGTGTCTTTGCATGTGCCGCTGGCCGACGTTAATTACGGCCCGGATTATGAAATTTACATGGGCTTTCAGTTAAGCCACGATCAGCTCGATTATAACCGTACTTTTGCCAATAAATAACGATTGCGCGCCATTGGACCGGTTATAAATTATGCCCGCCACGGGGCGGATGTGTGATGTTTTGACTGGTGCAATGGCCCGACAATCCGTATAAGAGCCGATACCCAAGTGACCCCCGTGGGAGAGTTCTGCGGTCATTTCATAATGATAGCGCGGACGCCGAAGGAGCAACCTCCCCGGAAACTTTCAGGCAAACGGACCGCGGGGAGATGGGACTCTGGAAAGCAGGCGGCATGGTTTTTACATGTGCGCCTCGCCGAAGATGTAAGCCGGATCTGGTGCCAGTTTGGTGCCAGAAATGGTGATTCTTTCAGGCTCCAAGACAGAGGGGGATGTGGTTGACCAGGGGTCGGCTATGTTTCGCAACGACTGTCACGGAGAGCCTAATGGCGGACCCACAAGCCGAAAATCTATATAAAACAGCCCTTTATGACCTGCATGTTGAACTTGGTGCCAAACTGGTGCCGTTTGCGGGCTATGCCATGCCGGTGCAATATCCGTTAGGGGTTAAGGGCGAACACCTTCACACCCGTGCCAAGGCCGGGTTGTTTGACGTATCGCATATGGGCCAGGTTCGCCTGGTGGGCGAAAACCGCGTTGCCGAGCTGGAAAAACTGGTTCCCGGCGACATTGCGGTTTTAAAGCCGGGACGGACCCGCTATTCCGCCTTCACCAATGATGACGGCACCATCCTTGACGACCTTATGATTACCAATGCGGGCGACAGCCTGTTTTTAGTGATCAATGCAGGCTGCAAGGATGACGACATTGTGCATATGCGCGCCAACCTTGATAACGGCGTCGAGCTGCAAGAACTCAGTGATCGTGCCCTGATGGCGTTGCAAGGCCCCGAAGCCGCCAACGTTCTGGCGCGTTTTGCCCCGGATGTTGCCAGCCTTAAATTCATGTCCTTTGTTGAAATCGATATTGCCGGCATTCCGTGTTTTGTCACCCGTTCGGGTTATACCGGCGAGGACGGCTTTGAAATTTCAGTGCCCGATACCGAAGCCGAAAAGCTGGCCCGCCTGTTGCTGGCCGAAGACGAGGTCGAGGCGATTGGCCTTGGCGCGCGCGATTCGCTGCGCCTTGAAGCAGGGCTGTGCCTGTATGGCAACGATATCGACACCACCACCACCCCGGTGGAAGGCGATCTGAACTGGATTATCAACAAGCGTCGCCGCGAAGAAGGCGGCTTTCTGGGCGCAGATATCATTCTCGACCAGCTTGCCAACGGGGCAGACCGTAAACGCGTCGGGATTAAACCCGAAGGCAAGGCACCCGCCCGTGAACATACGATGGTGCTTAACAAGGATGGATACGACATTGGCGAAATCACCAGTGGCGGCTTTGGCCCCACCGTCGATGCGCCGATTGCCATGGGCTATGTCGCAATTGAATTTGCCGAGCCGGGCACCAAGGTGGACCTGATGGTCCGTGGCAAGGCCCGCCCGGCTGAAATCGTTGCGTTGCCTTTTGCGCCGCACCGTTATTTCCGGGGCTGATTGCGCCGTATTGCGTTCAAAACGCAGCAAGAATTAAGCAGACAACCATATTTGCAGGGACAAATCAAAATGGCTAAAAAATTCTCCAAAGAACATGAATGGCTTGAAATTAACGGCGATGTGGCAACGGTTGGTATTACCGACCACGCCCAGCAGGCCCTTGGCGATATTGTGTATGTCGAACTGCCCGAAGTCGGCAAAAAGCTGGCCAAAGACGGCGACGCGGCAGTTGTTGAATCGGTCAAGGCCGCCAGCGACGTTTACGCCCCGGTTGACGGCGAAATTGTTGAAGCCAACGAAGAACTCGACGCCAACCCGGCTTTGGTTAACGAATCGCCGGAAAATGACGGCTGGTTCTTTAAAATCAAAATGTCTGATGCCTCCCAGCTTGACGATCTGATGGACGAAGCCGGTTACAAGGCATTTGTCGAAGGTCTGGAGGACTAATGCGCTATCTTCCGCTGACCAAGGCAGACCGGGCCTCGATGCTTGAAACCATCGGCGCTGGCTCGGTCGATGACCTGTATTGCGACGTGCCTGACGGTGCGTTGCTTAAAGAGCCGGTCGATCTGCCACACCATTTGGGTGAAATGCAGGTTGAACGCGATATGGTCAAACTGGCTGCCAAAAACATGGGTACGGCATCGGCCCCCAGTTTTCTGGGTGCCGGGGCCTATCGGCACCATGTTCCTGCCACGGTGGATTATATCATTCAGCGCGGCGAGTTTTTAACGGCCTATACCCCCTATCAGCCTGAAATTGCCCAAGGCACGTTGCAGTACCTGTTTGAATTTCAAACCCAGGTCGCATCGATCACCAATATGGATGTCGCCAACGCATCGATGTGGGACGGGGCAACGTCCTGTGCCGAAGCGGTGCTGATGGCATGCCGCGCCACCCGGCGTAAAAAGGCGGTTTTGTCAGGTGGTTTGCACCCGCATTACCGCGAAGTCACCGAAACCTATTGCCAGTACAGCGATACCGAGCTTGCCGGTCGCGATGGCCACCCGGAACACCAGGCAACTGCCGATGAACTTGATGATCTGATCGACGATCAGACCGCCTGTGTCGTGGTGCAATATCCCGATGTGTTTGGCCGTCTTGACGACCACACCAAACTGGCCGATGCCTGCCACGCCAAGGGCGCGCTTTTGATTGTGGTGTTTACCGAGGCCGTGGCCTTTGGTGCCATCAAATCACCGGGCAGCTTTGGCGCCGATATTGTCTGTGGCGAAGGCCAGTCGATTGGCAATGCGCTGGGCTATGGCGGGCCATATGTTGGCCTGTTTGCCACCACCAGCAAGCTGGTGCGCCAGATGCCCGGCCGCCTGTGCGGCGAAACTGTCGATCAGGATGGCAAGCGCGGTTTTGTGTTAACCCTGTCGACCCGCGAACAGCATATCCGCCGCGAAAAGGCGACCTCGAACATTTGCACCAATTCGGGCCTGTGTTCGCTGGCCTTTACGGTGCATATGAGCCTGCTGGGCGAAGATGGCTATCGCAAACTGGCCGCGATTAACCACGAACGTGCGGTTAAAACCGCCGATGCGCTTGACGGCGTTGCCGGGGTTGAGGTTGTCAATGACAGCTTCTTTAACGAATTTACCGTCAAGCTGGCAAAACCGGCAGCAGAAGTGGTTGAAGCCCTGGTGGCGCGCGGCATTATGGGCGGGGTTCCGTTATCGCGCCTGTATCCGAACCGCGATGATCTGGGCGCGTTCATGCTGGTCGCCGCGACCGAAACCAACACCGACGAAGACATCGCGGCCCTTGCCGCCGCCCTTAAGGAGGTGCTGGCATGACGTTTCAGACCCACACTGGCAATCGTGGCCTTGTTCTTGAAGAAAAGCTGATTTTCGAACAGGGCGAAGCTGGACGTTCCGGCGTTGACCTGCCCGATCCCGAGCCGGTCAAAAGCCGCATGGGCGGCCTTGAACGCGACAGCGACATTGGCCTGCCGGGCCTGTCCGAACCACAAGTGGTGCGGCACTTTACCCGTCTGAGCCAGAAGAATTTCGGCATTGATTCCGGTTTCTTCCCGCTGGGGTCTTGCACCATGAAGCATAACCCGCGCCTGAACGAAAAGATTGCCCGCTTGCCCGGCATTGCCGATTTGCACCCGATGCAACCCGAAAGTACCGTTCAAGGTGCGCTGGAACTGATTGACCAGTGCGCGCATTGGCTGCTGGTGTTAACCGGCATGCCTGCGGTTGCCATGTCGCCCGCATCGGGCGCGCAGGGCGAGCTGTGCGGCATGATGGCCATTCGTGCCGCCCTTGATGCGCGCGGCGAAAACCGCCGTCGGGTGCTGGTGCCCGAATCGGCACATGGCACCAACCCTGCCACGGCCGCTGCCTGTGGCTTTACCGTAGACTCGATCCCCGCCACGGCGGATGGTCGCGTTGATCTGGCCGCGTTTGAAGCCAAACTGGGCGATGACGTGGCCGGTATCATGCTGACCAACCCCAATACCTGCGGGTTGTTTGAACGTGACGTGCGCAAGATCGCCGATCTGGTCCATGCGGCGGGCGGTTATTTTTACTGCGACGGGGCGAATTTCAACGCCATTGTCGGTCGGGTCCGCCCGGCAGACCTTGGCATTGATGCCATGCATATCAACCTGCATAAAACCTTTTCCACCCCGCATGGCGGCGGTGGGCCGGGTTCGGGGCCGGTGGTGTTTTCCGATGCCTTGGCACCGTTTGCGCCGATCCCCTATGTGGTTAAAACCGAAAACGGCTTTCATCTGGTGGAAACTGCCGATGAAAAAGACGGCAAAAAGCCGTTTGGCCGCCTGAAAGGTTTTCATGGCCAGATGGGCATGTTTGTGCGTGCGCTGTCTTATATGAAAAGCCACGGGGCCGACGGGTTGCGTCAGGCATCGGGCGATGCGGTTTTGAATGCCAACTATTTGCTGGCACGCCTTAAAACCAAGCTTAGCGTCGCCTATCCCGGCTATTGCATGCATGAAGCCCTGTTTGATGATGACTTCCTTAAAGGGACCGGTGTTTCAACCCTGGACCTTGCCAAGGCGATCATTGATGAAGGCTTCCATCCGATGACCATGTATTTCCCGCTGGTCGTTCATGGTGCCCTTTTGATTGAACCGACCGAGACCGAAACCAAAGAATCGATTGATCAGTTCTGCGATGCTGTTTTGTCGTTGGTTGCCAAGGCCGAGGCCGGGGATTCGGAATTCTTCAAAAATGCACCCTATTTAACACCGCGTCGCAGGCTGGATGAAACAGCCGCTGCCCGCAAGCCTGTATTGCGCTGGACCCCGGCAAACGCTTGATCCGCAATGCTGCGCTGCGATTTTTTGCACCCCGGTCTGTTGGCCGGGGTGTTCTTTTTCAAGGGCTTGATCTTGAAAGCCGTTGGACTCGTCATGATCTCGCCCTCTATAATCCAATTGCATTTGCGAATGACCGGCCCTTGTGGGAAGGCTGGTTCGGAAATGCAAGATTGGGAGACCAGGGTTTATAGCCCGCGGCGGAGGTAAGAGACTGTTATGACGCGTCCCGTGCAGAGAATTTTTACAGCCGAACGACGTTTGCGCGAACGTCAGGGGCCTGTCGTTGAAGAAGACTGGTCGGAGTCATTTTTTGATCCGTCTCTTGAAACCGGGCTTGGGGCCGGCGAAGTGCCTGCGCCATCACAGTTAGCTGCTCCTGTCGCCAAAGACGGGGGCAATAATCAGCTTGTTTTAGATGAAATTCGGGCAATGCGGGCCGAAATGGCCCAGCTGCGCAATGCGATTGCCCAGGGTGTGGCCATTGCGCCCGGTGCCGGGGCTGGCAATATTGCGCCGGCTGGCAGTAACGCCAATGACGAACCGCTTGATATTTTGCCAGAACCGGTGTCGAGCCGCCCGTCGCATTCCAGTCGCCCCGGTGCCAGCGAGCCCGACCGCGATGATCTGGAGCTGATTCGTGGCCAGATTCAGGAAATGAACGAACATATTCACAAGGCGAAAATTCAGATTGCCGCCTTGCGCCATCCCAAAGCATCGGATGACCGGCTGGTTACGGCGGCCAGTGAACTTGACGCGATCGTCAAAGATACCGAAATGGCGACGCATACCATTCTGGAATCGGCCGAACAGATCGACGATCTGGCGATGACGCTGAAAAATTCCGCCACCAGCGATTTTGTGGCCGACCATGTCGAACAGATCGCGTTCATCGTTACCAAGATTTTCGAATCTTGTAATTTTCAGGACATTACCGGGCAGCGCATCAACAAAGTGGTTAACACATTGGAATTCGTTGAAAAACGGGTTCACAACATGATCCTGATCTGGGGCGAGGATGCCTTTGCCGATCTGCCCATGTCCGAAGAGGAAGAAGACGAGGTCAAACACGAAGATGCCGATCTTTTGAATGGTCCGCAGATGGAAGGCGAAGGGATCAGCCAGGACGATATCGACAAATTGTTTGATTAAGCCTTTCATTTCCGCGCCAAACTGCCAATATCGAAAATAAGCAGATCCTTCTTAAGGGGAGGGTGATGTAACGCGACAGCCTTGCATTATTGCTTTTGTGGCATGCGCCCGCCGGGGCGGGATTTGCTGCTGGTAGATGGAAAACGAACATTCGGGCGGGTTTGGTCGTGCCCGGGTGTTCTGGAGGAAATGGATTATGGCATTTTGGTCAACAACCAAAAATAACGCCACACAGGCCAAGGCCCAGGATATCAAGTGGCGCGCAAGCCCGCGCGGCGATTATTATCGCCTTTATATGCTTGATGATCTGACGCCTTTAAAGATCGACGGTGTTGGCGGGGTTTATCTGGTGTGGCATGGCGGGGTAAAGCCGGGCTGGCTTTTGGCAGGCAATGCCGCGGATTTGGGCGAAGTTTTTCGCGAGCTGATGAAGGACCGCGACATTCGCGATTATGATGGTCGCGGCGGGGTTTTTATCAGCTGGTCACCAATCAAAAGCGAATTTCGCGATGGTGTGGTTCACTATCTGGCCCGCAGCATCAAACCGGTTTTTGAATGCGAATTTAACAGCCGCGAAGATGCTATTCCGGTAATGCTGCCGCGTTAATTCGCCTTCCTAACGGACTTTGCCGGGTTTTAGATCAGGCCGGGATGGATATATCGGTGCCGGTGTGATGCGCGGTTTGGCCAAGCGACAGGTCTATCAAACAAAACAGGCCGAACCGCATATATGACGGTTCGGCCTGTTTGATATTTACAAGGGCGCGCAAGGGCACCCTCTGTGCGTCGCGGTTTGTTTTTCTTACAGCGAAGCCAGAACAGATTCTGCACTTGAAACATCAAATGCACCCGGTTCTTCAACAGCAAGATGGGTAACCTTGTTGTCGTCAATCACCATGGCATAACGGTTGGCGCGTTCGCCAAGTCCCTTGCCGCGCAAATCCAGTTTCAGGCCGGTGCCATTGGTGAAATTCAAATCGCCATCGGCCAGCATGGTGATGGCATCGCCAACATTTTCCGATTTGGCCCATGCCTGCATCACAAAGGCATCATTGCTGGCAAGGCAGAAAATTTCGTCCACACCCTTGGCTTTGATCTCTTCGGCCTTGTTGATGAAACCCGGCAGATGTTTGATCGAGCAGGTCGGGGTAAAGGCCCCGGGAACGGCAAAAAGAACAACCTTGCGACCAGAAAACAGATCCTTGCTTTGGACGGCTTCGGGGCCATCTGCAGTGGCACGGTGCAATACGACGTCAGGTAGCGTTGCGCCTTCGGCGATGGTCATGGCGTTTCTCCGTTTTAAATGCCGCATTTTATGCGGACATGGATTACCGGTGTAAGGCCCGGCAGGGTTTGCATTGCTGCTTTCTAGAATGACTTAAAAAACCCTTCAGGGCCAGCAGCTTCCAAACAGGTGTGATGGCAATCAGTTTTTCGCAAGGCCGTTGGCCCCGCTTGCCGTGGCAATGCCCGAAATAACCTGATCCTTGCTGAGCAATTCCGACATCAAAATGCCGTTGGGTGCGGCCGGGCCAAACACGGCATTAAACGGAATGCCATAACGGTTATAGCTGGCAAGAAACGCCGCAATTGCCGGGTCAGGCCGGGTCCAGTCGCCTTGCATCAGCACAATGTTGTCGCCATCAAGGGCGGCGCGAACATCGGCGGTATCAATCACCAGGCGTTTATTAACCTGACAGGTCACACACCAGTCGGCGGTAATATCAACCAGCACGGTTTTTCCTTGTGCCACCAGCTTTGCGATCTGGTCGGGGGCAAAGCTTTGCCACGGCAGTCCAGTGTCTCCGCTGGCCTGCGTGTCGGCATTTCGGGCGCTGTTTGCCGGTGGCTTGGCAAAACCCGGCGCAAACAGGGCAACCAGCACCGCAAGGGTGGCAAAACCTGCCAGTAACGGCTTGCGTTTGGCATGGCTGGTTTTATGCCGCCACCAGATCAACCCGCTGGCAAGGGCAAGGCCCGCGCCGACCACAATCGCCCCGTTGGGGCCAATTTGCCCGGCCAGCACGCCAAGCAGCCAAATTGCCGTGCCCAGCAGTGCCAGCCCCAGCACAAATTTAACCACCGCCATCCAGCGGCCCGGTTTGGGCAACAGGCGGGCAATTTCCGGGCGCGCCGCAATCAGCAAATAGGGCAGGGCGAAGCCAACGCCCAATAGCGTAAAGATCCAGAAAATATCAAAGATGGTTCCGGCAAGGGCAAAACCAACGGCGGTGCCCAAAAATGGCGCAGAACACGGTGTGGCCAGCAAAGTGGCAAACATCCCGGTCAGGAAATGCCCGCCCATGCCCTCCTTGCCAGTTTGACTGTCGCCGGTGCGGGGCTGGTGATGGTCAATGGTGTCGTTGGCAAGGTCGTTTAATCGATTGGCGCTGATTTCAAACAGGCCAAACATATTGCAGGCAAACAGCACCACAATGATGGTCATCACCGTTAAAAACAGCGGTTGCTGAAACTGAATGCCCCAACCGATCGACCCGCCCGCCAGTTTAAGGATGCCTAACGCCCCGGCAATAATCCAGAACGACACCAGAATGCCCAGCGCACTGGCGATAAACCCGCGCCGGGTACTGGCCCGGTTTTCGGCCCCTAGTTTAATCGCCCCCATCACCTTGATCGACAGAACCGGCAGCACACATGGCATCACATTGAGGATCAACCCGCCCAGCAAGGCCAGCCCGCCAATAACCCACCACGCCATCGCCGGGCTTTGCCCGACAGCAGCCTTGGGGGCGGGGCTTGCCGTCGCCGCGGTGCCGCCGCCTGCACCATTGTTTGTTATCAAACCGGTCGGTGCGGTGGTGCCAATGGTAACGGGCTGTTCAACGGCCAAATCGCCCGCCAGAACGGTAACGGTTACATGTTGCCCGGCAAAACTGGCGGCCTTGGCATTGTTATGGATCGTCAACCGGTAAACCGGCGCACCGTTTATGGTTTGGCCGGTGGGCAACGGTGGGCCAAAACTGTCGGTTGGTTTGCCTTCGACCAGAATATCGGGTGTGACATCGGGCGCAACATCGCGCAGGGCAATATCAAGGAAGCTGTCCCCGCTGTCCCCGCTGGTCCCGGTCACCCCATGCGCCCCGGCATCGCTGTTTTCCCAAATGTCGGAAACCCCGATTGGCAAATTGTCGCCGCGAAGCGGAACTTTGGCGGCGAATTTTTCAATTTCGTGGGCGTGGCTGGAAATATCGGCGCGATCGGCAGGCAGGCTCAGGTTTAAAACCGCTGTTGCGGGCACGCAAATGTCGCTACATGCCAGATAATCCACCGATAAATGCAGATCAACCGGTTGGGACGGGTCAAGTACCGGAACATCTATCGGGAAAATAACCCGGTTTTCATACCCGAAGGTTTCCAGCCCGAAAATGGAAAAACGAACCGGCGCTGGCCACAACATGGTGGTGCCGGTTGCGTCAATATTGGTTGACCCGGTCCAGTCTGTTTTCGGTGGAAAACCGGCATCACCGGCACTGCGCCAATATACTTTCCAGTGCGGCTGCAACGAAAATTCCAGCCCCAGGCGCAGGCTGTGAACATCCTTGATACCGTCGCGCGCGCTGAGAACGCGGACAGAGGCAAAATCCTCGTCCTGCCAGGCGCTTTGTGCCGTTGCGGCCTGTGCCAGATGGGGCAGCAATATCAACATCAAAACGGCAAAAATACGCTTGGTCACAATAGACATTCCTGGAAAATGGGTCAGCGAGGCAGGGGTACGACGATGAATGGTTCAATGCAAGCCACGAACATGTTACTGCGGCGTCAACGAAGGCGGGCCGTTAAAACCGGACTGGTTTGAACAGCGGATTATACCCATATACAAAACAGGCGGCTTGATTAAGAGCAGGTGGGTGTGAATTTTTAACACCATGCTTGGCTTGACCCGTCAGAACGCGGTAGTCTTGAGTTTCAGTGAATGAGGATGGCGCAAAAATGGCATATGCAGGCAACGACGGAGAATATCTTTCGGGCAAGCTACTGGTTGCCATGCCCGGTATGCGCGATCCGCGGTTTGCCCAAAGTGTGGTCTATCTGTGCGCGCATAATGAAGACGGTGCCATGGGCATTGTCGTAAACCGCCTGATCGATTCCATCACCTTTCCCGAATTGCTCGAACAACTCGGCATTGTGCGCCCGGCCTCGACCATTTCCGATATTCAGGTGCATTTTGGCGGGCCGGTTGAATCGGGCCGGGGGTTTGTTCTGCATTCCAACGATTTCCACAACGACGCCACCTTGCAGGTGGACCGTGATGTATCGGTAACCGCCACGGTCGATATTCTGGAAAATATCGCGCTTGATAAAGGCCCGCATAACAGCATTCTTGCCCTGGGTTATGCCGGGTGGCGCAGTGGCCAGCTGGAAACCGAAATTCGTGCCAATGGCTGGCTGCATGTGGATGCCGATGCCGACTTGCTGTTTGGCACCGATTGCGAAGACAAATGGCAACGTGCCTTTGCCAAGCTGGGCTTTGCCCCCGAATTGCTGTCGGGCGAAGCCGGTCACGCCTGACCGTGTGTCACCCCGTGCAGGTCGGGATGTTCTGACCTATTCGATGCTGATATTTTTCGCCAGATAATCCAGAAAAACCCGCATCCGTAACGGCATTTGCCGCTGGCCGACAAACACGGCATGGATCTGTTCAAATTCCGGCTCAACCCCGTCTTCGAACAAGGATTCCAACCGCCCCTGTTTAATATCCTCGCCAACATGAAACCGGGCGAGGCGGCCAATGCCAACCCCGGCCAGGGCAAGCTGGCGCATGGTTTCACCGTTATTAACCTGCAAATTGCCGGTTCGCGCTCCGGGGTCGTCGTGACCGCCGCTGTTATCGTTCCCGTCACCTCCGGTCTGGTTCAGCGCCCATTGGTCTTGTGCGCGGCGAAAATTGAAATTCAGGCAATTATGGTTTTCAAGCTCTGCCGGGGTGTGCGGGCGACCGTGGCGTTCGATATAAGATGGTGCAGCAATGATCACCCGGCGGCTTACGCCCAGTTTACGTGCCAGCAAGCGTGAATCGCGGAGCGTGCCGCTGCGAATGGCAATGTCGGCACGTTCATCCAGAATATCAATCACATCGTCGGTCAGGCTTAAATCAATGGTGACTTCGGGGTATTTTTCCAAAAAACCACCAAGGACGGGCACCAGCACATGGTTGCCAAACGGAATGGTGGCATTAACGCGAATGGCCCCGCGCGGCGTGGCGCTGTCATGGGCGAGCCGGGCTTCCAGTGTGTTGATATCTTCCAATATGCGGCTGGCATCGTGGTAATAGGCATGGCCTTCGCGGGTTAATTTTAAATTACGGGTGGATCGCACAAATAATTGCGCCCCCAGCCGTTCTTCTAACCGCGCAATCAGTTTTGCTACTGCCGACGGGGTAAGCTGCAACCGCCGGGCGGCGGCCGAAAAACTGCCCGCATCGGCAACCCGCAAAAACACTTCCATTTCGCCCGACCGGTTCGGTAACATTTGCGAATAAAATTCCAAACTAATTATAATTGTTGAATTATAGTCACATCAAAGCAAAAAAGCCATAGTGCAAGCCATGTAAAGTATCAACCAAAAGGCTTTGTTATGCCCTTAGCAATCTATGCGCTTGCCGCCGGTGCCTTTGGCATCGGCATGACCGAATTCGTCATTATGGGCTTGCTGCTTGATGTGGCACGCGATCTTGATGTGTCCTTGTCCAGCAGCGGGCTTCTTGTTACCGGCTACGCCCTTGGCGTGGTTGTGGGTGCCCCGGTTCTGACGGTTTTTACCGGCAGATGGCGGCGAAAAAATGTGCTGCTGTTTTTGATGGCGGTTTTTATCATCGGCAATTTCCTGTGTGCCATTGCCCCTGATTACGCGACGTTAATGATCGCGCGTATCATTGCCGCCTTTGCCCACGGGGCGTTTTTTGGCATTGGGGCCGTTGTTGCCACCGACCTTGTCGCCAGGGAAAAAAAGGCATCGGCCATTGCCATTATGTTTACCGGGCTGACCGTTGCCAACGTGCTGGGCGTGCCATTTGGCACCTGGCTGGGGCAAATGTATGGTTGGCGCGCCACGTTCGAGGCCGTGACCGTGATTGGCGTTCTGGCCTTGATCGCGACCGCATTTTTGGTGCCGCGCGATAAAAAACACACCACCATCAATGTTGCTGCCGAAATGAAGGCCCTGCTACGTCCGCAGGTGTTGCTGGGGCTGGCGATTACGGTGCTGGGCTTTGGCGGCGTGTTTGCCGCCTTTACCTATATCGCCCCGTTATTAACCGAAGTCGCCGGTTTTTCCGATGCGGCCGTATCGCCGATTTTGCTGTTATTCGGGGTGGGGCTGTTTATTGGCAACCTGTATGGCGGGCGCTTGGCTGACCGCCGGTTAATGGCCACCCTGATCGGGTCGCTGGTGTTTTTGTCGGTCGTGCTGGTGGTGCTGACCTACGCGCTTGATAATCAAATATTCGCCATCATCACGGTCGGGGTTTTGGGCGCGGCGGCATTTTCAACCGTGCCACCGTTGCAAATGCGGGTTCTGGCCAAGGCCGAAGGCGCGCCAAGTTTGGCATCCTCGATTAACATTGCGGCTTTCAACCTTGGTAATGCCGGTGGCGCGTGGCTGGGCGGTGTCGCCATTGACCACGGGCCGGGCCTGGCCGGGGTGCCGCTGGTGGCCGCCGCAATTACCGCAGGCGGGCTGGTTCTGGCCCTGATCAGCTGGCGGATGGACCGATCCCCGGAACGAAAACTGGCGTCTCTGGCCGCGTAATTTAAACCGTGCCAATCCGATATGACTTGTGCCTTGGAATAATTGCAAAAGACGGCCATGTGATGTGGCCGTCTTTTGTGTATGGCGTGGCCGGTCAGGACCCCGAACGATGCGTTGGCATATTTCTGGTTTACGCCATCAGCGGGCGTTCATTCGCGGCATCATATTTTAAAACCTCGCCTTGCATCCTGTCCGACCATTTACCAACAAATGCCCCCGTTTCCCGGCGGGCCAAATGCGCGCTTAACGATGGCTGGTCTTGCCAGCGTTCCGCCACCAGCAATCGCGCCGCCTTTCGGTTTGCGATTGCAACCGCATAGGAAAGGCAGCCACTGCCAGCCTTGTTGGCGGGGTTAATTGCTTCAATGTCGTTTAAAAAATCGTCCACATCCGATGGGGCGATGTCAACATGCCCTAAAACAATAATCATCACTGTTCTTTCTGTTGGCGTGTGCGGTTTTAGAACCTTTGTCCCTAATCGACGGTAAGCACGATTTTGCCCTGAATGTGGCCTTTGGCGGCGCGTTCATGTGCCTTGCGCGCATCGGCCAGCGAAAAGGTGCTGTCAAGAACCACCCGGATCGACCCGTCATTAAGCAAACGACCAACCTCGGCCAGTTGTGCCCCGCTTGAACGGACCTGGGTTGCCGAAACGCTAACGCCCAGCTTTTGTGCTTCTTTTTCGCCCGAAAACCCCAACGGGAAAATCGGAAACAAGGCACCGCCGCGCTTTAGCGTGGGCAGGAAACGCCCTGTGGTGGGGCCACCAACGGCATCGATCACCAGATCAATGTCACGGGCAACGTCTTCGGGTGGGGTTTTGCTGTAATCGATGAAGTCATCGGCCCCAAGATCGCGCAACAGGGCTTCATGCCTGCCCGATGCCACGGCAATCACATGTGCCCCTTTCAGCTTCGCGATTTGCACGGCAAAATGCCCCACACCCCCGGCAGCCCCGTTAACAAGCACGGTCTTGCCCGCAAGCGGAACGGGTTGATGCATGGCGGGTTGCAGCGGGTTTGGTTCGCGGTGGCCCAGATCAATCATGAATTGCCACGCGGTTAGCAATGACATGGGCGCGCCAGCGGCATGGGCGTGGTCAATCCCGGCGGGTTTAATTGCCAGTTCCGATGCCGGCACGCTGACATATTGCGCATAAGCCCGGCTATCCCCGGCAAGGCCGCTGGGAAAACGCACCATGGCGTAAACGGCGTCGCCCATCGCGAAATCCGTCACGTCATCGGCAATCTCTGTTACCGCGCCCGATATGTCGGTGCCTAAAATGACAGGAAAGGCAACCTGTGGCCGCCACTCGGCCGGCAGCATTTTATAGCCGTCGCGCAGGTACCAGTCCGGCGGGTTCAGGCCCACGGCGTGAACCCGCACCAGCACCTCGCCGGCCTTTAATTCCGGCATCGGTGCGTCCTCGTAATGCAGGACGTCGGGTCCGCCAAACGCGTGCTGGCGAACCGCCTTCATCATGGTCGATGTCATATCTTTTCCTTGTCTCGCATGTATGATACTCCTATTCGGAACACTGCTCCATATAAACGGAACAGTGTTCCGTTTGTCAAGGAGGATCGATGCGCGCGGACGCCCGAAAGAATTATGACCACCTGCTTGTCATCGCGCGCGATGCCGTGATGGCGCAGGGGGCGGAGGTTTCATTGCGTGAAATTGCCCGCAAGGCGGGCGTTGGCCTTGGCACGCTGTATCGTCATTTTCCCACCCGCGAAGCACTGTTTGAAGCCTTGCTTCGTGCGCGGTTCGACGAATTAACGATCAGGGCGCGTGATCTTGAAACGGCAGATTCTTCCGCACAGGCCCTTGTTTTCTGGCTCCGAGAGGCGGTGGCGGTAACGCAAAATTACAGCGGGGTGATCGCCCTGATGGTTGCCGCCATTGCCGAGCCGGATTCCGCCCTTCATACATCCTGTGTTGCGATGCGTGCGGCTGGAACGCAGCTTTTGGTGCGCGCACAGGCGGCCAATATGGCGCGTGCCGATATCGATGGCACCGATCTTTTCGGTTTGGTGGGCGCCCTTGGCTGGATTGGCGACCAGCCTGTTTTGGTCCCGCGTGCGGAACATTTGTTTGACGTTATCGCCGATGCAATCCTGACCGATCAGGGGCGGGGCAATATTCGCGCGCAAACCAGCCCGCCGCAGCCTGTGGAAAACATTGTAAAACCGGAAGCATGAATTTGCCGGACGGACGCTTTAAACATTGAGCCGTGCCGGTTGGTAAGACGCCACATATAAAAAAGGCAGCGTCCCGATCAGGATGCTGCCTTGATGTGACGTTATCGCCGATCAATCGAACAGGGCGTCGATTTCGTCTTGCGAGAAAATCTGGTCGATTTCGGTCTGGTTGTTCTTTTCCTGATTTTGCGGCGCACGGGTCACCGTTTTATCAAGGTTATCGAGGCCCTTGGGATCTGGCGGCAGGTCAAAGTCGTCAAAGTCGTCTTCGCCCCAAATCTCGATGACGCGGTTTACGCGTTCCTCGATATATTTCATGGTGTTAACGACTTTGGTAATCCGCTGCCCGGTCAGATCCTGGAAGTTACAGGATTCAAACACCTTGACCACCAGTTCAACAATATCGTCGGCCAGCCCCTGCACATAATCATCGGTCGCCGCCGAGCGGATATTGTGGGCGACAGTGTCGATATTTTCGACATTTTCCAAAATATTGGCGGTGGCTTCCTCGGTTGCTTCGACAATCGAGTCAAGCTCGCCCTTCACAATATTCAGGCGCGTGCCGCTGGTATCATCGGGCGAGGTATAAAGGGCGGCGATTTCTTTTTTGGTTTCCTGGATCGAGTTGGCAAGCGCGCGAATTTCGGTTTTCAGCATCCGGAGTTCATTGCGGGCATCGCCCTGGTCTTCGGGCGTCTGAACCAGCTTGCGCTGCTCGTCAATCATGATCTTGATATCAGACAGAAGCTCCAGTTTCAGATCCTCGATCGCATTATGCAACGAGGAGAGGTCGGGTGCCTGTGCCGGAGCCTGCCCCTCACCGTAAATCGCCGGATCCGGCAGCGATACGATGTCGCTCATAGTTTCCAGCTTGTTTAACAGCCGCATTTCGGCAGTGAACAGCTTCTTTTGATTTTGACGAGCCATAGGCAAACCTCAATAACGGAAATCTGTCGTATCTTATACCCAAACGTCAGTTTTTCAACTTTTGTATAGGTTCGTGCGGGCGCGCCAGCAATTGCTTTTGGGCGATTTGCAGTCTGTCGATGTGGTTGTCATGCTTTGATAATGGGGAAAGATAGCGACATGTAAAGGGAACACTGCCGGTTAATTTTGCAAAAAGGCCGACAATGCGAATTATACCTGTCCTTACCTTTCGCCTGCGGCAACCTTTTATGACAACACGCCTCCGCGCCGGGCCAGCCAAATGGCCAAAAGGGCGGGCGCAAACGCGATTAATTCCCGGTTTTTGCCCTTAAATCCCCCCATACAACCAGATAGCGGGCAAAAATCGCAAAAACATGCCCGCCCGACCTGGCCCGGTGAACATGCAAGCCGGTCTTGCGACGGTTAAATTGCAGTGCGGCAAAAAATGGCGGTGTCACCGCGAAAGCGGGTTTTCAGGCGATTTTTGTTGTTCGGGGCCGATGGCAGGTGGAAATGATGCGGCGTTTGGGCGACTGGAAACGAAATTCCCCGGACGATTCGCGAAACTTTTACGCGCAATCCGGTAAAATCTTACCATAATATGTTAATTCAAGGTTGCGACGCGGCGAAACGCCGGCGCGCTAAAAAGATGAATTTGCAAAAATTTTTCAGATCACAGCGCGGTGCGCGCCCTGCGCACATTGCTTTGTTTGCTATGGCTACCGCAGGGCGATATCGGGTTGCAGGCGTTGTGGTTGGGTTGCTACAAGGGGAATATTCCTTTTGATCCATAGGTTTAGTTTTGGAAAAATGATGAAATCAGCTAAAACCCTATGACAGAACACAAAATTTATTTGTGCGCCGCAGCAAGGTTTTTTGTGGAACAGGTTGAAAAGATAAGCTATTTGCCACGCATACCGATATGCTTGGCATGTCTGGATAATAGAATTAGTCTTGGCTAATGAGTTTGTAGTTTTGAAGTCGGGACCGATCCGCGGTCCAATGTCATGGCGGGTCATTTTCGGGGGGCGATCGGGTCTTCCCGATCGGAATATGTCACGCTGTTCGGCGTCGCCGAAAATGGCAATAATGCCTTGAGTTGTAATGCGAGGGGGCAGATTCGCATGTCGATCAAGATGCTGTTTCCCATTTTGTTGCTGGGATTGGCAGTTCTGACAGGACTGGATTCATCTGCGATTGCCGCAGTGGGCCAGCCCGAGCCGTGGCAGATGGGTCTTCAGGACGCCGTTTCGCCAGTGGCGGTTGAGGGCCATAATTTTTTCATCTTGCTGGTTTGGCTGATGACGGCTGTTGTCGTTGTTGTGCTGGCGTTGCTGCTTTATGCGCCGTTTCGCTTCAGCCGCAAGCGCAATCCGATACCATCAAAGACCACCCACCATACCCTGCTTGAAGTGGCATGGACGGTGGTGCCGGTTCTGATCTTGCTGGTCATCGCCATCCCGTCATTCCGTTTGCTGTATTACGCAGACCATGTCGAAGATGCCGATATGACGCTGAAAATCATCGGCAAGCAGTGGTACTGGAGCTACGAATATCCCGACAATGGCAATTTCACCTTTGATTCGTTGATGCTCGATGAGGATGAAGCCGTTGCCGAAGGCAAAAAGCGTCTTCTCGATGTGGATAATCCCGTTGTTCTGCCGGTCGACACCGACATTCGCCTGATCATGACATCGGAAGATGTGATTCATAGCTGGGCGATGCCGTCACTGTTCATTAAACTTGATGCTGTTCCGGGTCGTCTTAACGAAACCTGGACCCGCATTCCGGCGAAATATGCCGGAACCATGTTTTATGGTCAGTGTTCGGAACTGTGTGGTGTTAATCACGCTTATATGCCGATTGCGGTCAAGGCCGTGACCAAGGAAGAATACGCAGATTGGGTCAAGACGGCTCAGGAACAGTTTGCCTCGGCGACCTTGCCGGCCGCTGTTTCCGTTGCCTCGGCCGAGTGAGGGAGAGTTCAATGGCTCACGCCGATACACATGCGCAAGATCACGATCACAGCCATGATCACGATCATACGCCCAGCTTTTTCCGCCGCTGGTTTTTGTCGACCAACCACAAGGATATCGGATCGCTCTATCTGATTTTCTCGCTGGTGGCCGGTTTGATCGGCGGGGCATTCTCGGTGTGGTTCCGCATGGAACTGGCACATCCGGGAACCCAGATCATTATGGATCATCAGTTCTTTAACGTGCTGGTGACCGCGCACGGCATGATCATGGTGTTCTTTGTCGTCATGCCCGCCATGATTGGCGGTTTTGGCAACTGGTTTGTGCCGATCATGATCGGCGCGCCGGATATGGCCTTTCCGCGCCTGAACAATATTTCGTTCTGGCTGCTGGTTCCGGCCTTTTTCCTGCTGCTGCTGTCAGCCGCGGTGGGGGCAGGTGCCGGTACCGGCTGGACGGTTTATCCGCCGCTATCCACGCTGGGCCATCCTGGTGCCTCGGTCGATATGGCGATTTTCGCGCTGCATCTGGCCGGTGCCAGTTCTATTTTGGGCGCGGTTAATTTTATCACTACCATTTGCAACATGCGTGCGCCGGGCATGACCCTGCATAAAATGCCGCTTTTTGCCTGGTCAATGCTGGTAACCGCCTTTTTGCTGCTGCTGGCCGTGCCGGTTTTGGGTGGTGCGATCACCATGCTTTTGACCGACCGTAACTTTGGCACCTCGTTCTTTAATCCTGCTGGCGGTGGCGACCCGATCCTGTATCAGCATCTGTTCTGGTTCTTTGGTCATCCCGAAGTTTACATCATGATTTTGCCGGGTTTTGGCATCATCAGTCACATCATTTCAACCTTCTCGCGCAAGCCGATTTTCGGGTATCTGGGCATGGCCTATGCCATGGTCGCAATCGGGGTTGTCGGCTTTATCGTGTGGGCACATCACATGTATACCGTTGGCCTTGATGTTGACACCCGTGCCTATTTCACCGCGGCAACGATGGTGATTGCGGTGCCAACCGGGATCAAGATTTTCTCGTGGATCGCCACCATGTGGGGCGGCTCGATCAGCCTGCGCGCGCCCATGCTGTGGGCAATCGGCTTTATCTTCCTGTTTACCGTTGGCGGTGTCACCGGGGTTATTCTGGCCAATTCCGGCATGGATCTGCCGCTGCACGATACCTATTTCGTGGTGGCGCATTTCCATTACGTGTTGTCGCTGGGCGCTGTGTTCTCGATCTTTGCCGGGTTCTATTACTGGTTTGGCAAAATGACCGGGTACGAGATTTCCGATCTGGGTGGCAAGATTCATTTCTGGCTGTTCTTTGTTGGCGTCAACCTGACCTTCTTCCCGCAGCACTTCCTTGGGCTGGCAGGCATGCCGCGCCGGTATGCCGATTATCCTGATGCGTTTGCAGGGTGGAACCTTGTTTCGTCTTATGGTGCGTATCTCTCGTTTGCAGCGACGATTTTCTTCCTTGGTGTGGTGGCACACGCCTTTATTCGTGGTAAGAAAGCGGCCGCAAACCCGTATGGCGAATATGCTGATACCCTCGAATGGACTGTCAGTTCGCCGCCGCCGTTCCATACCTTTGATGAACTGCCGCGCATTAAATAAGCCATGCGACCTTTTGTCTTTCGCCGGATAACCCCGGCGAAAGACAACCACCAAAGCCAGAAAGAAGACCGCACCTGTCATGAGCAAGACCGCACTTGATCAGACGCTGACCCTTGATACCGTGCCCAGCATTCCGGTTTCGACCGTGCGTGATTATTTCACGCTGCTTAAACCCGGTGTCATGACGCTTGTTGTTTTTACCGGTGCCGTTGGCTTGCTGATAGCGCCGGGTCACCTGCATCCGTTTCTGGCCCTGGTTGCCATTGGCTGCATTGCCGTTGCCAGTGGCGCTGCTGCCTCGATTAACATGTGGTATGATCGCGATATTGATCGCCACATGAAACGCACCATGAACCGGCCGATACCGGCCGGGCGTGTGCCCGCAGACGAAGCCCTGTCGATGGGGATTTTCCTGTCGATTGTGTCGGTCACGGTGATGGCAGTTGCCATTAATCTGGTCGCGGCCACCTTGCTGGCGGTGTCGATCGGGTTTTACGTTTTTGTCTATACCATGTGGTTAAAACGCCGCACGCCGCAAAACATTGTTATTGGCGGGGCCGCCGGGGCGTTTCCGCCCATGATTGGCTGGGCCGCTGTTACCGGTGGCATCGACCTTAATTCGCTGGCGTTGTTCATGATTATTTTCATGTGGACCCCGCCGCATTTTTGGGCGCTGGCCCTGTTTCGCTGTGGCGATTATGCCAAGGTCGGCGTGCCGATGATGCCGGTTGTGGTTGGCCCTGCGGCAACCAAAAAGCAGATGCTGGTTTACACCATTTTGCTGCTGCCGGTAACGCTGGTGCCGTATTTTACCGGGTTGCTGGGTGTGTTTTATGCCGCCACGGCCGCCCTGACCGGGCTGTGGTTTTTACGTCATGCCTGGCGTGTTTTGCGCAATGCCGAGGAAAAGGCACCGCAAAAAATGTTTGGCTATTCGATTTTGTACCTGTTTGTGCTGTTTGGCGCGATGGTTGCCGATATCTGGCTTGAAAGGCTCATCGCATGACCGAACAGCGCAAAATGACCGACGAAGAACTCGTTGCTTTTTATGCCAGTCGCCGGCGTAAAAACTGGGTTCTGCTGGGAATACTGACCGGGCTTGCCGTTTTGTTTTTTGTGATCACCATCCTTAAAATGAGCGGCTGACAGACATGACCCGCCGCAAACGCAGAAATCAGGAAAGTGGCAGAAAGATCGGGGGATTGATCTTTTGTCTCGCGGCGATCCTGGTGGGCGGGTTTGTGGGCTTCAAGGTCGCATCCTCGCTCGGTTTGCGCAGCACCAACGGTGCGGACGTTACCATCGGCGAGATAACGCCTGCACTGGCAACACCGGCAACACCGGCAGCCGCATCTGGCACGGGTGGCAATGCGCAGGTGGTGCAGGTTGGCGGGGCGGCGATGGAAACCACTGGCCTTGCGGGCAGCAACAATGCGCCCGTCCGGGCCAAAACGATTAAAATATCGTTCGGGGCAAGTTCTGATCCGGCAATGGATTGGGAATTTGCTCCCGAGCAGGCATCGATGACGGTGGCGCTGGGCGAAAACAAAATGGCGTTTTATGCCGCCCATAACCTGTCGAACAAGGTTGTAACGGGCGAAGCCGCCTATAGCGTAACGCCGGTTGAAGCGGGCCGATATGTGAACAAGCTGGCATGCTTTTGCTTTGATGCGCAGCGGCTGGCACCGGGCGAAAATGTGGATATGCCGATCAGCTTTTTTGTTGATCCGGCCATTGCCGATGATCCGGCATTACGGGATTTGAGCGAAATTAAGCTGTCTTTTGCCTTTTACGCCGTGAAAACGGCAGCCCAGGCGACAGACAGATCCGGTGAGAGCGGAGGCTGATCCGACAGGTCCAGCATCCGGCAATGAGTGGTTTGACAATTAATTTATTCAAGGACTGAGGGGGGCGAGGAATGAGTGATCAGGCTCAGAAGCATCCGTTCCATCTGGTAGACCCAAGCCCGTGGCCGATGATTGCGGCACTTTCTGCGGGCATGTTTACCGGTGGCATGGTTTATTTCATGCATTCGGATCGGATGCTGACCGATTTCTGGCTGGCGGCCATGGGCATTGCCGGTATCCTGTTTGTGATGTTCCGCTGGTGGAGCGACGTGGTTCATGAATCGCGCATCTATCACAATCCGGTTGTTCAAATCGGCTTGCGGTATGGCATGTCGCTGTTCATCGCATCCGAAGTCATGTTCTTTGTCGCGTTTTTCTGGGCCTTTTTCCAAAGCGCGCTTCTGGACTTCAACCCGTCCATCACGCAATGGCCGCCCGCAGGCATCGAAGTTCTTGATCCGTGGGACTTGCCCTTTATCAATACCCTGATTTTGCTGCTGTCGGGCTGCACCCTGACATGGGCGCACCATGCCTGCATCGAAGGCCATAAAAAGCATATGGTCCAGGGGCTGGCGATTACCGTTCTTCTGGGCATCGCGTTCCTGTCGTGTCAGGCCTATGAATATCATCACGCGGCCTTTGCCTTTGATGGCGGTATTTATCCCTCGACCTTCTATATGGCGACGGGGTTTCACGGGTTTCACGTTTTTGTCGGCACGGTGTTTCTGGCAGTTTGCCTGTATCGTGCCAATCGCGGCGATTTCAAACCCGACCATCACTTTGGCCTCGAAGCCGCGGCGTGGTACTGGCATTTTGTTGACGTGGTCTGGCTGTTCCTGTTTTTCTCGGTTTATATCTGGGGCGGTAAATAACGCCCGCGACCGTTGAAAAAACACCATCCTGACCCAAAGGTTTTAAAGGCCTTATGACCCTGGATTATTATCCGCCACTTTCCCCCATTCGCACCGGCCTTGCGTGCAAGTGCCCGCGCTGCGGTGGGGGAAAGTTGTTTTCAGGCTTTCTGGTTGTGCGTGAAAGCTGCGATGTGTGCGGCCTTGATTTGCGCGGCCATGATACCGGCGACGGGCCTGCGGTTTTTATCATTTTCATCCTTGGCTTTTTGGTGGTCCCCCTTGCCTTATGGGTGGAATTAACGTACCAACCGCCTTTGTGGCTGCACGCTGTTATGTGGTTTCCCACCGTGATCGGGGTTACCCTTTTGCTGTTGCGGCCGCTTAAAGGGGTGATGGTTGCCCTGCAATATCGTCACCGTTCGACCACGGAACAGGAATAGGCCCTTTATGGCGCTTCTTAACACGCGGCCCACCGTCGCAATTTCGATTTCGGCCGGTCTGGCATTGCTGATTTTGCTGGTGTTGGGGGTCTGGCAGGTGGAACGCCTGTTCTGGAAAGAAAACCTGATCGCCCAGCGCGAAGCCCAGGCCAGCATGGCGCCGATCGATTTTCCTGTTGACGTCACCGAAATTAATCCCGACCTGTCCTTTCGTGCCGTTCGCGCCCATGGCCGTTTCCTGCATGATCAGGAAATGTATTTAATGGCGCGCACCATGCAGGGCAGCGTTGGCTTTCAGGTGATTACGCCGCTTGAACAGGCCGATGGCCGCATCATTCTGGTTAATCGCGGCTGGGTGCCCGACGATAAACGCGACCCCGCCACCCGTGCGCAAGGCCAGGTAACCGGCCAGGTGGACGTTACCGGCGTTTTGCAGGTCGCCCGGCCCCGCCATTGGGCTCAGCCCGAAAACGACCCGGTGAAAAACCAGTGGTTTTATGTGGACCCGCAACACATGGCCGAAGAAGCGGGCGGCGACCTTGCCAGCCCCTATTACCTCGAAGCCGACGCCACACCCAACCCCGGCGGTTTTCCCATTGGCGGACAGGCCCATGTCAGCTTGCCCAACAACCATTTGCAATATGCCATTACGTGGTTTTGCCTTGCGGTTGCGCTGGTGGTGATTTTTATCGTTTATCACCGTCGCCCGGCCCCGCCCAAAGCGGATTGACCTTGCAGCCGCCCCCATTGGCAGACTAGTTTTCAGTGTGATTGTAACTTGCGCCCGTTTTTCCTGCCCGCGTTGGGCCGGGGCGGGGCATTTTACGTAATCCCGCCTGTTCGTCATTCAGTTTCTGTCCTTGTCCCTTTTTCTGTCCCTAACGCTGCGGAGCCCCCATGACCAAAGCCTATCTTGCGCTTGAAAACCGTTTTCGTCGTATGAACATTCTGGCGGATATCGGCGGGATGCTGCATTGGGATATGGCAACCATGATGCCCGATGGCGCAGCAGAATCGCGTTCCGAACAGCTTGCCACCCTTGATGTCATGTCCAACGAACTGATCAAGGATGCTGCCCTGGTCGACCTTTTGGCCGCGGCCGAAGGCGAAACCCTGACCGACTGGCAGCGCGCCAATCTGCATGAAATGAAACGCGAATGGGTGCATGGCAATGCGGTGCCGGGCGATCTGGTCGAGGCGATTTCGCGCGCGTCCACCGCGTGCGAGGTTGCATGGCGCACCGCGCGTGCGGAAAATGATTTCGCAGGCCTGTTGCCCAAATTGCAAACCGTGCTGGACCTGTCAATCGAAGCTGGCACCGCCAAGGCCGAGGCGCTGGGCTGCTCGGTTTATGATGCCCTGCTTGATCAATACGATCCCTCCATGCGCTGTGACCGCATTGATGGCCTGTTTGCCGATCTGGAAGCCTTCCTGCCCGATTTTACCGCCAGCGTGATTGAACGCCAAAAAGCCGAACCGGCCGCCTTAACCCCCGAAGGTCCGTTTCCGGTCGCAACCCAGAATGCCATCGGGCTAGAGCTGATGAAGGCCGTCGGGTTTGATTTTGACCATGGCCGGCTTGATATTTCCCATCATCCGTTTTGTGGCGGCACGGCCGACGATGTGCGCCTGACCACGCGTTATAACGAGGCCGATTTTACCAGCGCTATCATGGGTGTGATGCACGAAACCGGCCACGCCATGTATGAACGCGGCCTGCCCGAGGCCTGGCGCATGCAGCCAGTGGGCAAGGCGCGCGGCATGAGCATGCATGAAAGCCAGTCGTTACTGATTGAAATGCAGGCCAGTCGCTCGCAGGAATTTTTAACCTATGCTGCCCCGCTGTTTAAAACCGCCTTTAACGGCAATGGCCCGGCATGGGACGCTAAAAACCTGTATCGGCTTTACACAAGGGTGGAACCGGGCCTGATCCGGGTCGATGCCGATGAAGTGACTTATCCGTCGCATGTGATTTTGCGGTATCGCCTGGAGCGCGCCCTGATCGAAGGCGACATGAAACTGGCCGATTTGCCCGGTGCCTGGAACGATATGATGCAGTCGCTTTTGGGCATTACCCCGCCCGATGATGGCAATGGCTGCTTGCAAGATATTCACTGGCCGTCCGGCGCATGGGGGTATTTCCCGACCTATACCATGGGGGCAATGGCGGCGGCCCAGCTGTTTGCGGCTGTGCGCAAAGCGGTGCCCGATGTGATGGAACAGCTTGCCATCGGCAATTTCGCCCCGCTGATGACGTGGCTGCGCGCCAATGTGCATGGCAAGGGTTCCAGTGCCACAACCGATGAAATTTTGCACGCGGCAACCGGGGCACCTTTGCAAACCACGGCATTCATTACCCATTTGCAAACCCGTTACGGCGGTTAAATTATTGCCATGCTGTTTCTGCCGGCTGGTTCTTTGATTATATAATCGATACACTTGCCAGCGGGCAGACCCGAAATAAACATACGTTACATCGAACAGGACCAGACAGGCACATGTCATCAAAGGTAATGGACCGTCAGGTCTTTGCAGCGGGACAAATCATTTTCCGCGAAGGAAAACCCGGCGGTGCCGCCTATGTGGTGCAAGAAGGCTCGGTCGAGATTTATAAAGCCACCGGCGGCGAAGAGGTCGTTTTGGGCCATATCGAACCGGGCGGCCTGTTTGGCGAGCTTTCGCTGATCGATGATGCCCCGCGCATGGCCTCGGCGCGCGCGCGCGATCGCACCGTGGTTATCGCCATTTCCCGGCGTCAGTTCGAATATAAACTTAACGAATCGGACCGCTTTATTCGCGCTATCTTGCGTATTTTATTGTCCAATTACCGCCAAATCACCCGCCGCTCGGTCAAGCTCGAAGCCCAGTTGCGCAAACACGGCATTCCCATCGAAGATTGACCCGGCAGGGCAGGGGCGACGTGCCCTAATCCTGTTGCGGCTCTGTTCGGGCTTTGTGTGCCCTTCGTTTGGTCTGCGCGGATTTTGGGTTATGCAGGGCACATGCCCGCTATTCATCCTTGACTATGGCGGGGTAAGTCCGCACTAACTCGGTATTCTGTGGAAATGGTGATGCTGCCCGTTTTGTGTGTGGCGCGTCGCGTTGCTGCAGGACCGTTGTTTGTATCAGGAGCAATCAAGTGCGTTATATCAGCACGCGGGGAACGGCCCCCGTCTTGCAATTCGACGAAGTTCTTTTGGCCGGTCTGGCCCGCGATGGCGGTCTGTATGTGCCCGAAACCTGGCCGCAATTTACGGCCGACGATATCAAATCGTTCCGCACCATGAACTATGCCGACGTGGCCTTTGCGGTGATAAAACCGTTTGTCGCCGGTACTGTCGATGACGCCGCCCTTAAAACCATTCTTGATGATACCTATGCCGGGTTTAATCATGCCGCCGTGGCCCCGCTCAAGCAACTTGGTGCCAATGACTGGATGATGGAACTGTTCCACGGCCCGACTTTGGCGTTCAAGGATTACGCCCTTCAGGTCGTCGGTCGTTTGTTTGACCATGTTCTGGCAAAGCGCGGCAAGCGCATTACCATTGTGGGTGCCACTTCGGGCGATACCGGCTCTGCCGCAATTGAAGCCTGCCGCGACCGCGATAATGTCGATATTTTCATTTTGCATCCCGCCGGGCGTGTGTCCGAAGTGCAACGCCGCCAGATGACCACCGTGATTGCCGATAACGTCCATAACCTTGCGGTCGATGGCTCGTTCGATGATTGCCAGGATCTGGTCAAGGCGCTGTTTAACGATCATGCCTTCCGCGATGAAATTGGCCTTTCGGCAGTTAATTCCATTAACTGGGCGCGCATCATGTGCCAGATCGCCTATTATTTCTGGGCCGGTGTGCAGTTGGGTGCGCCTGACCGCGAGGTTTCTTTCTCTGTGCCGTCGGGCAATTTTGGCAATGTTTATGCCGGGTATGCCGCCCTGCAAATGGGCCTGCCGATCAAACAGTTTGTGGTGGGTTCTAATTCCAACGACATTCTGGCGCGGTTTTTTGACAAGGGCGTGATGAAAATGGACGGGGTTCACCCCACCATCAGCCCGTCGATGGATATTCAGGTCAGCAGCAATTTTGAACGTTTGCTGTTTGATTTATATGACCGCGACGGGGCCGCGATTGTCGAATTAATGACCGAATTTCGCAAAACCGGCATCATGGAAATGTCGCAGGGCCGCTTTGCCAAAGCCCGCGAGCTGTTTGATGGCTATCGCCTTGATGATGATCAGACCCGGGCCGCCATTCTGGATGTTTATCAAAAAACCGGTGAACTGGTGGACCCGCATTCCGTAATTGGCATTGCCGCCGGGCGGGCGTGCAACCGCGACCATACGGTGCCGATGATTGCCCTGGCAACCGCGCACCCGGCCAAGTTCCCCGATGCCGTTAAACAGGCATCGGGCATATACCCGGACTTGCCCGAACGCCTGTCCGACCTATATGACCGACCAGAGAAACTCGAACCGATGACCAACGATGCCGCTGCCCTGATGGCGCATGTTCGTAAAAACCGGCGTGCGGCCTGATAGATGGCAGGGATCGGATCGTTGGACCTTTATTTGCAACAGGAGAATATCTGAATGACAGTCGAGCTGACCGAGCTTGACAATGGCATGATTGTCGCCACCGACCGCCTGGAACATGTGCAGTCGGTGGCTTTGGGTGCATGGGTAGATGTGGGCGCGCGTAACGAAACGCCCGATATTAACGGCATTTCCCATATGCTTGAACACATGGCATTTAAAGGCACGCGCAAACGCACTGCGCTGCAAATTTCCGAAGAAATCGAAGCGGTGGGCGGGCAGATGAATGCCTATACCTCGCGCGAAAATACCGCCTATTATTGCAAGGTTCTGCACGAAGACCAGGCGCTGGCGATTGATGTGATCGCCGATATTTTGCAAAATTCCACGCTTGATGAAAAAGAGCTGGAACGCGAACGCCAGGTGATTTTACAGGAAATCGGCCAGGCGATTGATACGCCTGACGACATCGTGTTTGATTATTTTCAGGAAACCGCCCTGCCAAATCAGGCGCTGGGCCGCTCTATTCTCGGCACGCCTGAAAATGTTTCCAGCCTGTCGCGCGATGATTTGTTTGATTTTATGTCGCGGCGCTATAGTGCCAAACGCATGGTGTTTTCGGCCTCGGGCAATGTGAACCACAATGAAATCGTCGATATGGTTTCATCAAAATTCACCAATCTTCCGACCCACGAAGACCACGATATGGAAACGCTGCGCTATGAAGGTGGCCAGCGCATTGAACAGCGCGATCTGGAACAGGCCCATGTTATTTTCGGCCTGCCCACGGTGGCCTATGCCGATGACAGTTTCTATGACGTGCAGGTGTTCAACACCCTTCTGGGCGGCGGCATGTCGTCACGCCTGTTTCAGGAAATCCGCGAAAAACGCGGGCTGGTTTATTCGGTTTACAGCTTCTCGTCGCACTATGTCGATGGCGGCCTGTTCTCGATCTATGCCGGTACCGGGCCGGATGACCTTGGCGAACTGATGCCCGTCATGTGTGACGAACTTAAACGCGCCACCGTTGATCTGACCGAAGAAGAAGTTAACCGGGCGCGTGCGCAGCTTAAAGCCATGGTCGTGATGGGCATGGAAAGCAATTCGGCCCGCTGCGAAACGCTCGCCCGGCAAATTCAGGTCCATGGCGGCCCGCAAACCATCGCCGAGATTATTGAAAAGATCGAAGCCGTTGATTTGAACAAGGTCCGTGCGGCGGGCGAAGCCCTGCTCACCGGCAAACCCACCGTCACCGCCTTAGGCCCGGTCGGTAAAATGCCGGAATATGACACGCTGGTAGATCGGCTCCGCGCGTGATCTGACGGTGTTGGGCGGTCTGATACCATACTTTCAAACGGCGTCTGTCTGATGGCAGGCGCCGTCTTAAAAAGTTCTGACTAATTTTTGATTAACAGCATTTCTGAAATGTGTTGAATAGCTTCATCGATGGTTCGATGAGGCTCACTTCCGTATTTGATGAGAAAGTTGTTGCTGAATCTATCTGAAGTTTTGATTAGTCGTTCTAGCATTTTTTTTCCCTGATTAAAGTCAACACGATTGCAAGCATCTTCTCCTATGTAAAAAGCTGCGTTTGCCTCAGCTACCGCTATTTTGTAGTTCTTCGGAAATTGCAAAAGAAGTAGGTCAAGTCTTCCCAACATATCTGCGACCCAAATTTTGACACCTTTTTCGCTTGATATTGTGCTGATATTACTGGCTGCGCTGGCTTCGGCTTCTGCAATTTCCGGATTTTCATAAAACTGCGCGCGTAAATTATCTAATCGCTTTAGCATTTCGTTCACGCGGTTCCAGTCATTTTTTTCACTGGAAAAAGTACAAATATTAGCTGCTGTTAATGCTTCAGAGATAGCGATATCAATGTTGTGGGCGAAGTGGGTGCGCAGATTATCAAATCTTATCAGCATTGCTTTAACCCGTTCCCAATTTCCTTGTTCACAGCATAGTGTGCCGATGTGTGAAGCAGCGTGCGCCTCTGTTAGTGCGACTTCCGTGTTCTTGTCGAACTCTGTACGTATTGTATCGAGTCTATTCAATAATTTATCGGTTTTTTGCCAATCGCCTATTTTGCTTGCATCAAAAATAATATTGAAAACGATTTTCGCCTCTCGGGATACAATTTCAGGGCGATTTCCGAAAGTTTCGCGAAGCTTGTCAATGCGCTTCAGCATGACAGTAGTCTGTTCCCAGTCGTTTTGTTCTCCAGCACGTAGGCTTATGTTCACTGCGGCCTTGGCTTCTGCTAAGCCGATTTTGAAGTGGTCGTTAAATTTTGTCCTCAGAGTATCAATGCGTGAGAGCATTTCATCAATTTGTTTTCTGTTGTATTTTTCTTCTTTGCGGAAGAAAATATTGCTGTACGCTTCAGCCATAATTAGTGAAATTTCTTCGTTATCACTGAATTGAGCGCATAGAGTGTCAAGGCGGAGTAACATAGTATTTGTTCGTTGCCGATTTGTATTGAGATCATCAAGGATCATATTGAACACTGCTTTAGATTCTTCTTGCGCTATCTTGTGATTTTTTGGAAATTTGATGCTCAACATTTTGAGCGCATCCATGAAATCATCAGCCATTTTGGGATTGTTGACTTTGTTGCATTGGTCTAGCCAATCAATAGCCATCCAAGCGTAGGAATATGCAGCTATTTCGTGTTCGCAAGACAACATGGCTGCAGGAATATCAATATCAACTGTCTTTTGAGGGAAGTCTTGAAGTAGGCGCAAAATCGAAGCGATTGGCGCAATCTTTCCGTTTTTCAAGCTGTTGTTCACAAGGCAATGTCGGTGCTTGGTTGAACATTCTAACAGAGTTCTAGCTACAAAAAACTCACCCATTATGTCAGGTTCAACTGGTGCAAGGAATGTTCCTGTTCCTCCAAGGGCGCTGATCAGCCCCTGATGATGATCGGGGGGCGGATCGGGCAGGTGGCGGGCGACGGGGCCGTAATCGGCGTCTTTGGTCTCAAGGTCATTTAGGTCCAACCCTTGTGTAAGTGTTGCCAGTGCCAAGGCGAGTTTATAGCGGGTTAGGGTGCCGCCACCATCATCGGGCGCGGCGTGTTGCCAGCAGGTGTCTTCTTCGCGCCTTAGCATTCCGGCAAGGACGTCTTCCTGATTAAGCAAGGCCGCGATTTTTGTAAAATCGGGTTGTGATTCTGGTTCTTTTTCGGCTTCAGCGATCATTGCTTCTGCCGTGGCAAGGGCAAAAAGCGGGCGGGGCTGGTTGGCATCGTTTGGTCTGGTATCAACCCTTTGCGCCGCTGCCAGAAGAAGATCTCCGCATGGCGGTGTTTGCCCTGCTTTGGCAAAGCGCTCCTTCATCATCTTCTTGATAGCTGTTGCATCTACGGGCGGGATGGTCAGCCCGTTTTCATCCTCATGCCCGAAGACATGGTCCATCACCATCGGTTTATCGCCGTTTTCGGGTAGCATTTTTGCTAGCCAGCTTTTGTCGACCTTGCGTTCCAGCAATAAAACTCGGACAGGAAAATCATAATGCGCAGCATTGTTCGCAAATATGCGTAAGAGGTCGCCCGTTTTTTCTGCCTGTCCACTGACATAATCAATCACAATGAAGGTTGGTTGACGAGGAAGCCATTTTTCTGGATTGCGAAACTTTTCGAGATCATGGAGATGGAGCTTGCCTGCCTTCCAGATATTTCGGTTCAGCTTTTCTGTGGTAAAATCAAAGGCGAGCCGAGTTTTCCCTGTGCCACCATCACCTTTTATCAGCATCCAGCGGAAATTAAATTCAGGTCCGCAAATCTCGATGTCACCTGCGAAATTGGTCAGAAGTTCAATTTCTTTTTCGCGGCCATATAGACCGTTAAGGTTTGAGTTATATTTGACACGATCAAAAGATCCGAGCTCTCGCCGTGGCTTAGGCCATCTAAGCTCCGGGGAAACCATGTTGTGAAAAAGCTGATCAATTTCTTTCTGGAAGGCCGTGATCAGGGTATCTGTCTGTCCCTCAAGCTCGCTGAGGACTTTCTCGAATCCCTGAATATTATGCAAGGCCAGCATGGTTTCGATGGGGGTGGTGTCGTCAATTTCTAGGGCATCAAGATCAACTGGCCTGCCTTCTGTTATGACAGTAAGGATGCTGGTTTTAAGGGCGTCTTTGGTTTCCGTGCCATGCTGGATAGTGATTAGTCGTTGTAGCAGTCCAGCCAGTAACGGAGTGTTTTCAATAAAGGTTTGCAAGCGGGATGAAATTGCCTTGCCGATAAAGGATTCTGACTTTGCAACAATGGCGGTGATCAGGCGTAAAACGACGTAGTGCAAAGGCGGGCGAAACCCTAACTCGCGTATTTCACCCAGCAACGTCGCCTTTACATCCTTGTCTGCCAGCAAGTCAGACAAAAACCCGGACTGTGCCAGTTTGTCGATGATCGCGTTGGCATTCAGGGAACCCGGGCTTTCTTCGGTTTGTATTTCTGCCACCTGTGTTCCCCCTTATTTTATCGCCTGAAACGACTATACAAGGCAGGGTTGTTGATACCATCTCAAAATCCGTAACGCCGGTGGCTGCGTATGGCCTATATGCGGTTTGCCTTTTTGTTTGCGCGGGTTTTTGAATGTGCTAAAGTGAAAGCGGTTTCATGATAAAAACAAATAAAATCATCAGGTTATAAAACATAAAATGAACTTTTCGGCGATCATCGGGTATCTGGGCATGTTCTGGGACGGGTTTTTGGTCACCGCGTCGGTCAGTGCCTTGTCGATTGCGGGCAGTTTTATCATTGGTGTGATTGTGGCCTTTGGCGCGGTGTCGCGTCGGCCTGCTGTGCGGCGGTTGGCGCGGGGTTATATTGGCCTGTTTCGCAATATTCCGTTTATCGTGCAGGTGTTTTTCTTTTATTTCGGCCTGCCGGAAATCGGCATTTATATCGACGCTTTCACCACCGGCACCATGGCGCTGTCGATTGCGGTGGGGGCCTATGCCGCCGATGTGTTGCGCGCGGGCATTGAAAATGTTGATACCGGGGTGATCGAGGCGGCCGAGGTTTCCGGCTTGTCGCGCCTTAAAATTTATCGCCGAATCATTTTGCCCATCGCGCTGCGCGTCTCGCTGCGCCCGCTGGGATCGGTGTTTATCAATCTGGTGCTGACCACATCGATTTTATCGACCATCACGCTTAACGAGCTGACCGGCAATGCCAAAATTGTCGCGTCCGATACCTTCCGCCCGTTCGAGGTCTATTTCTTCCTGCTGCTGTTTTATTGCGTGCTGACCTATCTGTTGTCGCTGTTGATCAATCTGTGGCACCGGCATTTAAACCGTTTCATGCGGGGGGCTGAATAATGCGCAATCAGGGCTTTAACTGGCATGACCCGATATTGTGGGCGCAGGGGCTGGGCGTTTCGGTGGGTGTGTTTGCGGCATCGATGATTTTGGGCAGTCTGATTGGCATCTTCATTGCCCTGTGCCGGGTTTACAAGGTGCCGGTGGTGGCCCCGCTATTGCTGGTGATTAGCGAATTTTTGAAAAACTCGCCGGTGCTGGTGCAATTGTTTTTGGTGTTTTTTGGCGTGCCGGTGCTGTTGCAGGTTAACATCACCCCCGCCGAAGCTGCGATTTTTACCCTGACCGGGAATACAGCCGCCTTTATCGCCGTGATCGCCATTTCCGCCATGGATGCCCTTGATCGCGGCCAGCTGGAGGCCGCGCGCAGTTTTGGCCATTCCGAACGCAGCATTTTACGCAAAATCATCGCCCCGCAGGCGTTGGTGGTGGCGATGCCCGCCCTGATCGGGCTGGCGGTGAACCAGTTGCAGGTCACATCGCTGATTTCCGCCATTGGCGTGATTGATTTAACCAAAGTCGGCCAGATTTTGAACCAGCGCACCTGGCAGCCCTTTATCGTCTGGGCGATCATTGGCGTGACCTATTTTGTCTTGTCGCGCGTGCTGGCAATGGCAGGCGGGCGCATTGAAAACCGGTTGCGCCGCCATATGGACTGGGCCGGGTTATGAGGAAGGCGCTATCGTGATTGAAATTGATCAACTGCACAAAAAATTCGGCGATACCGAGGTTCTGAAAGGCATCAGCCTGACCATTGCGCCGGGCGAGGTTGTCTCCATTTTAGGCGCCAGCGGGTCGGGCAAAAGTACGCTGATGCGCTGCATGAACGGGTTGGCCGGGTTAAATGGCGGGTCGCTGTTGATTGACGGGCTGGATGTGTCAAAGCCCCGCGAATTGCGCGAAATTCGCAAACGCTGCGCCACCGTGTTTCAGCATTTTAACCTGTACCCGCATTTATCGGTGCTTGAAAACATCACACTGGCGCCGATAGATGTGCTGGGCCGCAAAAAGGCCGAGGTTGAAGCCGAAGCCTTTGCGTTGCTCAAACAGGTGGGGCTGGCAGACCGTGCAGATGCCTATCCCGGTCAGCTTTCAGGCGGGCAAAAACAGCGGATCGGCATTTGCCGCGCACTTGCCATGCAGCCGCGTTATTTGCTGCTAGACGAGGTGACATCGGCCCTGGACCCGGAAATGACGGGCGAAGTGCTAGATGTGCTGGCCGCCCTGGCGCGCAGCGGCACCACCATGATTTTTGTCACCCACGAAATTGCCTTTGCCCGCGAAATATCATCGCGCATCGTTTTTCTTGATGATGGTGTGGTGCGCGCCGACATGCCGACGGATCGTTTCTTCGCCGAAGATGGCGGTTATGGCGATGAACGCATTGCGCGCTTTTTGGCCAAGATGCGCAACAAATAACAAGTAAATAACAATAAGAAAGAAGGACGAGCGACCCATGATCATTGTTGCCAATTCCGAAGCCGGTGCCGGGATAGAGCAGGCGGTGGATATTTTAAAATCCGGCCGCCACGGGCTGGATGCCCTGGAAACAGCCCTGAACCGGGTGGAAGAAGACCCCAAGGTGCGCAGTGTTGGCTATGGTGGCTGGCCCAACCTGATTGGTGAAATGGAATTTGACGCCGGGGTGATGGATGGCACCACGCGCCGCACCGGGGCAGTTGGCGCGTTGCGCGGGGTGGTTCATGCCGTGTCGGTGGCGCGCCGGGTGATGAGCGACCTTAACCATGAAATGCTGGTCGGCGAGGGCGCTTGCAGGTTCGCAAGTGAAAGCGGTTTCACCCCGCAGCCCACGCTATACCCCGATTCCAAAAAGGTATGGTGGGACAAACTGGCGCGAATGTTAAGCCCGGAAGAACAGGCCAAATTCCCCGATATGCCGCTGGCCCCGTTAAACAGTGCCATTACCGACCCCGAAAAAGTGCGCGATACCAGCGTGTTTTTGACCATTGATTCCCATAAGGGCATCCATGCCGCCACCAGTACATCGGGCTGGGCCTGGAAATATCCCGGCCGGTTGGGCGACAGCCCGATTGTCGGGGCGGGGTTTTATGCCGATAGCCGCTATGGGGCGGCGGCCTGCACCCATACCGGCGAAATGACGATGCGGGCTGGCACCTGTCGCACCATCGTTCTGGCGATGAAGCTGGGCTATTCGCTGGATGATGCCGTGAAAATTGCCGTGGATGAATTGCGCGACCTTGAAACAGGCTATCTCGACGGGGTGGTTCTTCATGCGCTTGATGCACACGGAAACCACAAGGTGGTGAATTTTCGCTGCCGCGAAACCATTCGATACTGGTACTGGGACGAAACCCTGACCAAACCGGAAAAAAGAGAAGCGGAAACGCTCAAGGACTAGGACCAAAGCGTGTTGAGCGAAACGGTTCATCGCGCGGCCCGATCCCCATAAGCCAATTTTATAGGGACCGGGTATAAGTTTTATAAAAAACAGGAGGCTTCAAAATGCGGTTAAAAGGATTTGTGCTGGCAGGCGTGATGGCGCTAACAGCGATTGCGGGAAGCATGTCCCATGCGATGGCGGGCAAGCTCGAAGACATCAAGGATCGCGGTGTGATCCGGGTGGGGGTATCGCTGGGCGGCGAGCCGATTGGCTTTCGCGATGCCGAAAACAACCCGGCGGGCTATGATGTTGATCTGGCAAAACGGCTGGCGGAAAAGCTGGGCGTTAAAATTGAATATACCGATGTGAGCGGCGACGCCCGCGTGTCGATGTTGTTGTCAGACCAGTTGGACGCCGTGATTGGCAACCTGTCGGCAACGCTGGAACGCGCCAAGTCGATTGATTTTACCATTCCCTATAACCGGGCCGGTTTGCGGGTGGTGGTACAAAAAGACTCGGGCATTAAATCGCTTGATGATCTGGCCGGGCATAAAATTGTGGTTGGTCGCGGCTCTACCGGTGAAAGTTTTATCAAGCGCCGGGTGCCGGATGCCGAAATGGTTTACACCGACAATTTCGCGCCCGATGGCGTGTTGCTGTTAAAACAGCGCCGGGTTGAAGCCGGGATCGAGGATAGCTCGCTGGTCGATTATCTTGCCGCACAGGAAGACAATCTGGTCACCATGAAGGGTCTGTTCTCCAACGATCCGATTGCGATTGGGGTGCGCAAGGGCGACCCGGAATTTCTGCGCTGGATGGACATGTTTGTGTCTGACTATATTTCGTCGGGCGATTACGAAACCAGCTATAAAAAATGGTGGGGCGATGATGCCAACCCGCCAACGCTGAACCCGCTTTGGTAAGATTTACCATGCCGATGACGCCGTCCTTCGGGGCGGCGTTTTGGCGCTAAGGGCCGTAATTATTTTATCCGGTCTGGCGGCCATAAAACCGGGTGGGAACCCCCAAATGGCGCGGGCCCTTGCGCGCCTGGGCCGGGTCAACCAGCAGCGACACCACCTGTTCCACATAATCGCGCTTGTCAAAGCCGATGGACGATATCGGGTAACTGTGAAGGTCGGTTAGCGACAGGTTATCAAACCCGTACAGGCGCATGCGCCCCGGAATGATACCGTCTTCGCGGTCGCGCAAAACATCGAGAACCCCCATTGCCATGGCATCGGATGTGCAAAAAATGGCGTCGGTATAATGGCGCGGGTCAATCTGGCGGGCGGCGGTAACGCCGGAGGCATAGGAATAATCGCCATGCAATTGGGTGCTGACGAGAATGCCGTATCGGGCCAGTGCAGTGCGGTAAAAAGCAATGCGCTGCTTTTCAAGTTCAGAGCTTTCGCGCCCGGTAATCAGCGTTGCGGTTTCAACCTGATGGCGGGCGGCATTTTCAACCGCCTGTTGAATTCCCGGGGCGTCATCTGGCTGAACCGACAGGCTTTGGCTGTCTTGCCGGCCATTTAACATGATGACATGATTGGTACGAAAAAAATCCCGTGCTTGCCTTGGACCAATAAAATCGGAAAAGATAAGGGCGGCGTCGACATGATAGCTGATGCTGCCCCGCAAAAAGTCCCGCGCACTCTTTACCGATCCCAACCGCACAATTGATGCCTGCTTGCCGACATCCTGCAATCGGCCAATCAGGATATCAAACAAATCCAGGTCACTAAGATCGCCGATATGATTGACAATAATACTGACCAGCCCGGTTTGCCGGGTGGACAAGCCCTGAGCCAGCGGGTTGGCGCTGTAGCCCAGCGCGCGCGCGGCGGCCAGCACACGTTCGCGTTTTTCCGCCGCCACCGGTTTTTGATCGCGCGACAATGCACGCGATGCCGCCGACAGCGACACACCGGCACGCTCTGCCACATCTTGCAAGGTGGGCAGGCGCGATTTTTTGTGGCGGGTGCGCGTCGTCTGGTGGCCGGAATGTTGGTCAGACAGGGTCATTTCCCCCGAGAAAATCACATGATGAAGGGCGAAACTATGGGATCGCAAGGCAAGGTTCAATGAAATACGCATTTGATATTGGCGGCACGAAAATCGAATTTGGCGTTTTCAATGATCAGGACAAGATCCTGTATCGCCAAAAGGTTCCCACCCCCCTTTCCGATCGCGAGGCCTTTGTCGGCGCCATTCGCGATCTGGTGCAGGCCGCAGATGCGCGTTTTGCCCCGCAACAGCCGGGCGGGGGCGCCTCGTTGCCCGGCACAACGCAGGATATTTTGGCAAACGCCACCGGTGTGCCACCCGTCGGCATCAGCTTTGCTGGCGGGCTGGAGCCCGAAACCGGGGCGGTTATTTCGGCCAATGTGCCACCGATCAAGGGCTGGTCGATCGGGCGGGAACTGGGGTTGATTTTAAAGCGCCCGGTGCGGGTGGAAAACGATGCCGATTGTTTTGCCCTGGCCGAAGCCCGTTTGGGGGCCGGGGCCGGGCACCGAACGGTATTTGCCATCATATTGGGCACCGGGGTTGGCGGTGGTATTGTGGTGGATGGCCGGTTTATTGGCGGGCGCAGCGGCATTCGCGGCGAATGGGGCCATGGCAACGATGTTTCAGGCGCCCTTGCCCGCCACGGGTTAAAGTCGCGCCAGTGCGGCTGTGGCGGGGCCGCCTGCCTGGACCCGTGGGGGGCGGCACGCGGCATGGAACGTATTCATAACTTGCTTAATGGCGGCGATTTGGCCAGCCACGACATTACCGCTGCCTGGCGGGCGGGCAACCATGCCGCCCTTAAAACCATTGATGTGTTTGTGGATCTGGTGGCCGGGCAATTGCGCCTGATGATCAATGTGCTGGACCCCGATTGTGTGCCGGTTGGCGGCGGGCTGGCCGGGGAAAGCGGGCTGGTGGCGCGCATTGATGCAGCGGTGCGCTCTGGCGTTTTGGGCCGTTATGATCATGCCTTGGTGATGCCGGGCCGATTTTACGAAGATGGCGGGCTGCGCGGTGCGGCCCTGCTTCATGACCGGGACGATATGACACGTGCGACAGGAGGCAACCGATGACCCGTATCAGCCATATGACGCTGGAAATCTGTGTTGAAAGTTTTGAAGATGCGGTAATTGCGGCCAAAAATGGTGCCGACCGGATCGAATATTGCTCGGCGCTGGGCGTGGGCGGGTTAACGCCAACCCCCGGGGCGATGGCGCAAATTGGCACCATACCGGTGCCGTGTTTTGTCATGATCCGTCCGCGACCGGGCAATTTTGTGTATCAGGACAGCGAAATAGACACCATGGCCCGCGAAATTGCCCTGGCCCGCGATGCCGGGGCCAAAGGCGTGGTGTTTGGTGCGTGCCATGACGATGGCAGCCTGCATGAAGGGCATTTGCGGTTGTTATGTGATGCGGCGGGCGGCATGGCGAAAACCCTGCATCGTGCCTTTGATATAACGCCCGATGCATTTTCGGCCCTTGAAACCGCAGTTGGGCTGGGGTTTGACCGTATTTTAACCTCGGGCCAGCAAAACACCGCCGAGGAAGGCTGTGCCATGATTGCCGACCTGATCGCGCGCGCGGGCGAGCGGATTATCATTTTGCCCGGCAGCGGCGTCACGGCCGCCAATGCCAGCACCCTGCGCGCCAAAACCGGCGCGTCGCAATTACATGCATCGTGCAAACGAACCGCACAGAAGGGCGAAGAAGGCCGCGTTGCCACCGATGGCAAAGCCGTGCGCGATTTGCGCCGGGCGATGGATCATTAAGGGCAAAAGAAAACCCCTTCGAGGGCGAACCTCGAAGGGGTTTGTCTTGGCTGGGGCGGTAGGATTCGAACCTACGGTACACGATACCAAAAACCGATGCCTTACCACTTGGCCACGCCCCATCAGCGTGTGTGGCGCGGAAAATAGCGCCCTATTCCGCCAAGTGCAACCCTCTATTTTGATCCTTTTTTGTCACGGCGATTTTTTTCTGTTTTTTATGCGGTTTCAGGCATTTGGCGGCTGGCGGGCAGGGGCCCGTGCGCCGGGCTGCCCGCAAATTTTCCGGCCTGCACCCACCAGCCGGGGTTGGCTTGGGCAATTGCTGTGGCCGCCGCCTGTGCCTGATCTGCATTGGGATAGAGGCCAAAGCAAGTAGCTCCGCTGCCTGACATACGGGCGAGCAAGCAGCCGTCGGCGCGCGCCAGCGCATCAAGTACATCGCAAATTTCGGGCAGCAGGGTGATGGCGGGCAGGGTTAAATCGTTGCGGCAATCACGCAGGGCCGTGGCAAGCGAGGTGACATCGGCGAAGCTGGCGTCGGTTGGCCATGATCCGGCCTCGGTAAAGTCGCCATCGCGGGCGGCGAAAATGGCCGGGGTCGACACCGCCTTGCCGGGGTTAACCAGCACCAGCGAAAAGCCGGGCAGGGGTGACAGCGGTGTTATTTCCTCGCCAATGCCCTGCATTAAAACCGTGCCGCCGGTTAAGCACACCGGCACATCCGCGCCCAGCGACAGGGCAATGTCGGCCAGATCGGCTGGCGGGACATCATCAAGGCCCCATAATTTACACAAAACCCGCAAGGCCGCCGCCGCATCGGCCGACCCGCCCCCAATGCCCGAGGCGACGGGCAGGTTTTTTTCCAAAATCAGGTCGGCACCCTGGGTAACACCGTATTTTTCCTGCAACAGGGTGGCCGCGCGCATGACAAGGTTGTCTTTGGGGCTGCCATCTTCCAGGGCGTCGGCCATGGGGCCGGTAATGGCGAGGGTTAAGGTGGCGTCATCGCGTAGGCGCGCCCGCAGGGTGTCGCCGATATTGGCAAAACACACCAGACTATCAAGCGTATGATAGCCATCGTCGCGCTTGCCCGTCACATGCAGGAAAAGGTTAATCTTGGCCTGTGCCGGTTCGATCAACTGGGTTTCCATCACCCTTGCCCATTTTTACGGGTTAATTATTTGGTGTCTGCCGTGCCAATGGCCGGTTTTTTACCGTTCAGCTTGTCCATCACGTCTTTGCGCTGTTCGGGTGTCGGATCAAACGACAAGGCCCGGCGCCACTGAAATTCCGCCTCGTGGTGGCGGCCAATCTGGTAATAGGCATCGCCAAGATGGTCATTTACCGTTGGGTCATCGGGGATCAATGATACCGCATGTTCAAGCTCGTTCACTGCGGCTTCGTACTGGCCCAGCTTGTAATAAACCCAGCCCAGACTATCGACGATAAAGCCGTCATCGGGTTTAAGTTCGATGGCGCGTTTGAGCATTTCCTGCGCCTTGTCGAAATTCATGCCCATATCGACCCAGCTATAGCCAAGATAATTCAGGACATAGGGCTGGTCGGGTTCCATTTCGAGGGCTTCGAGAAAATCCTGCTCGGCCTTGGGCCACTGGCCGTCTTGTTCATAGGCAATGCCACGACGATAGAGCAAGCGCCAGCCAACATTTTGCGGCCCGCCCAAACGGTTGATCGCGTCGCTATAGGCATCGGCGGAGGCCCCGAATTTTTTGGTCGCCCGCAAAACATCGCCCAATTGAATCAATGCATCGGCGCGGTCATCGCGTTCGCGCACCATTTTTCGCAAAATGGCGATGGCTTCGTCGTTCTGGTCTATTTCGGTCAGGCTGGAGGCTTCGCGCAGCCGGGCGTTCCAGCTGTGCGGCGAATTTTCGGGGATGGATTTATAAATCGCAATCGCTTCGGGCCAGCGTTTTTGAATTTCCATCACTTCGCCAACCAGCAATTTGGTTACCGCATCCCCCGGGCGCAACGACAGCGAATAGCGCGCCATCAGTAATGCCGGGTCAACCGCGTTTTCCTGGCTCAGCAGCGTTGCGATATCGAGATACCCTTCGGCCAGTCCCGATGCCGGGGTTAGTGCTGTGCTGATCGGCGGTTCGCCTTTTTTCAGGCGTTCGAGATGATAGGGCATGGCAAGGGACTGCGGATGGCGGTCCATATAGCTTTGATAAAGCAGCTCGGCCTTTTGGGTTTGGCCCTTGCGTTCGTAAATAGCGCCCAGTGCCTCGGCAGCGCGGAGCGGCGCGTCGGCCGGGTCGCCATAGGCGCTGGCAAGGGCGCGTTCGGCCCCGTTCAAATCGCCAAAATAATCCAGCACCAGCCCACGATGATATTCCGATAACGGGGCCAGCGTGCCGTTGCCCTGCAAATGGTCCAGTGCGGCGAGCGCATCGGCTTTGCGGTCAAGGGCGGTAAACAACCATGCGCGCGCCAGCGGGCGGATCAGCGAGTTCAAGCCGCGATCGGGCAGGGTGTTTATGGTTTCAAGGGCGCCATCGTAATCTTTGCTGCGAATATCGGCATCAGCCACAGCCAGAACGGCAAACAGGTCCTGGGGTTGATCCACAATCAGCTGGCGGGCGATGGTTTCGGTGTCTGAAATGCGGCCATCCGATATCAGGGCTAAAAAAGCCCGGCGGCGCAGATCGTCATTTTCGGGGTCCAGTTGCTGGGCGCGCAGCAAATATTGCGCGGCCTGCGATGTGGCATTGTTGCTTTGCGCAACTTTACCCGCCAGATAATTGCCAGCGAAACCGTCGCTTTGCGGATAATCGAACGGCTGGTTAAGGGCATTTTGACCGACTGTGCCACAGGCAGAAAGGGCAAGGGCCGTTACCGGGACCAGAAGATGTAACAGATTGCGCTTCAAGAATTTTTCCTGCGTTTCGTTTTTGGTCGCGGTGTAAAACCGTATTGATCAAACGGCATAGGCAATCCGTTCGAGGGCATTTCGATACCCTACCTATTCGGCCAATATAAGGCAAAGCATTTGCCCGGTTCGAGTGCGGCATTTCATCACATCATTGCGATCCTGATGCATGGGGGCACATACCGCCGCGCGACAAAGGAGAATGTGGCCCCTAGCAATAAAGGGCCGGTTGGGTTGGCACGTTGAGTTGCGGTTTGATAATATCGGCAGCGGTTTTAACAAAGGTCGATTTTTGGCCGCACGGGGCGACATATTCCAAAATACCCAGTGCCTGTTCAAGGCCAAGGGCGCGGGCAATAACCCAGCCCGCCAGATATTGCGAGGCCAGGCAGCCGCCGCTGGTGACGATATTGCCCTGCGCGATCAGGGGTTTATCCTCGATCAGGCAGCCGGTTTTAGCCAAAAGGGGCCGGGTTTTGGCATCGGTGGTGGCGGTGGCGGGTAAAATATCCAGACGGTGTAAAAACAAAACGCCCGAGCATTGTGCGCCAATCAACTGGCGGGTCGGGTCCAGCGAAAACTGGCTGATCAGGTCGGCATTATCAATATGCTCGCGGGTGCGTGTGCCACTGCCAAACAGGACCACATCGGCCTCGTTGGCAAAGGAAAGCGGTTGCTGGGCAATGATTTCGACACCGTTCATCGAGGTAACAGATTTTTCGGGCGATGTGATTTGCACCGACCAGCCCTCGACCTTGACCCGGGCAAGGATGGACAGGGCGACAAAGCTGTCGATTTCGTTAAAACCATCGAGTGTCACAATCGCAATTTTCATCTGACATTCCACCGCGCAACCAAAAGGGCGGCTATTGAACGCGCAGCACGGCGTTCAAACAAGGAAAAAGACGAAAAACCGTGTGAATTTTGAAATTTTACCGGGCAAGTTGGCCCCGCCAAGGCAACAGGCCGCCATGATGGTTGATCACGGCGGCCTGAAAAGTCTTAGCCGGAATATAACATGTCGTTATATCTCAGGCTGGCTACATATTGGGGTAATTCGGCCCGCCGCCGCCCTGTGGCACCACCCAGACAATGTTTTGTGTCGGGTCTTTGATGTCGCAGGTTTTGCAATGCACGCAGTTTTGCGCATTGATTTGCAGGCGCTGACCGCCTTTTTCCGCGTCGGCGACAAATTCATAAACCCCTGCCGGGCAATACAGGGCTTCCGGCCCGCCATATTTGGCAAGGTTCACATCCACCGGCACCGTGACATCTTTTAACGTCAGATGGATCGGCTGGTCTTCTTCGTGGTTGGTGTTGGATAAAAACACCGACGAAAGCCGGTCAAAGCTGATTTTGCCATCGGGTTTGGGATAGGTGATTTTGGGCATGTCGGCTGCCGGTTTCAGGCAGGTATGATCGGCGTGGTTTTTAAAGGTCCAGGGGGCCTTACCGCCAAAAATATAGGTATCAACCGCGCTATAGGCCATGCCGCCCCAAAAGCCCCATTTGGCAAAGCTGGGGCGAATGTTGCGCACCTTGTAAAGTTCCGGGTAGATCCAGCTGTTTTCAACCGCGGTCGGATAGGCGTTTAGCACCGGGGCCGGGGCATCGCTGATTAATTGCTCGAATGCGGCTTCGGCGGCCAGCATGCCGGTTTTCATCGCGGTGTGCGAGCCCTTGATTTTGGGCACATTCATAAAGCCGGCCGAACAGCCGATAATGCAGCCACCGGGAAAAACCAGATCGGGCAGGGATTGAAATCCGCCTTCATTAAGGGCGCGCGCGCCATAAGAAATGCGACGGCCATTTTCAAAAAACTTGCGAATTTCCGGGTGGGTTTTAAACCGCTGAAATTCTTCAAACGGGCTCAGATGCGGGTTTTCGTAATCCAGCCCGATCACAAAGCCGACCGATACCTGATTGTTTTCAAGATGATACAGGAACGACCCGCCATAGGTTTTTGAATCCAGCGGCCAGCCCACAGTATGCTGGATTTTGCCTTCTTCATGCACAGCCGGGTCAACTTCCCACAATTCCTTGATGCCAATGCCATAGGTTTGCGGGTCGGCTTTTTCGCGCAGATCGAACTTTTTAATCAGCAGTTCAGACAGCGACCCCCGGCAACCTTCGGCAAAGAAGGTGTATTTCGCGTGCAGTTCCATGCCCGGTTCGTAATTGGGGCCCTGGCTGCCATCGCGTAAAATGCCCATATCGCCCGTGGCAATGCCGCGCACGGAACCGGCATCGTCAAACAGCACCTCGGCGGCGGCAAAACCGGGGTAAACTTCAATCCCTAGGGCTTCGGCCTGTTCGCCCAGCCAGCGGCACACATTGCCCAGGCTGACAATATAGTTGCCTTTATTGTGCATTTGCGGCGGGGTTGGCAGCTGTCTGGCGCCGGTTTCGCTTAGCATCATGAACTGGTCTTTGGTGGCAGGCACGTTTAACGGTGCGCCGCGTTCCTGCCAGTCGGGGAAAAGTTCGTTCAGCGCGCGGGGTTCAATCACCGCGCCTGACAGGGTATGCGCGCCAACTTCAGAGCCCTTTTCCACCACGCAAACCGTGATTTCCTTTTCCTGCTCGTGGGCGAGTTGCATCAGGCGGATGGCAGCAGCGAGGCCAGATACACCGGCACCAACGACCACCACGTCAAATTCCATGGATTCCCGTTCCATCTCGTCTCTCTCCTTTGTCACAGCGGGGCTTTATGCCTTTTTTGCTGTGGCCGTGTCGTCATGATCGGGGTCTCGCCCAAGCCCCGTGTTTATTTGGCAGTTAATCGGTAAAGCTATACCGATTTAACGTCTGTTTGTATATGGCACAAGTGGCGTAAAATCGTTAAAGTCATCCCGAATTGTGCGGTCGCTTCACCGGGACTGCGCTGCAACATACGCCTTATTTGTGTAGATGAGCAAACCAATAACAAATTTTGATGTAAATAGCCTGGATGCCCTGCAAGCCCTGATCTGGCAATATGAAATGGGCGCAGACGAAGCCATTGCCGACGAACCGCTGGACCGTTTTCGTGCATCCGAAAGCCTGTCACGACAAGGCACGATGCCGCAAACGGCACCGGGCGGGCGGGGCATTTATGGCATGAAGGGCGCGAATGCGGCCCGTGCGGCTGGTGGTGCCAGTGGTGTGGCGGGCATGGGGGCAGGTGCGGCCGGGGACATGCCGCCTGCGGCCATTGGCGGGTTTGTGTTATCCGATGCACCGCAGGAAGCCCGGGTTTCGGCGCAAAAGGCTGCATCGGATGCCGCAACGCTGGACGAATTACGGGCCGCCGTTCTGGCATTTGAGGGATGTGCGCTTAAAAAATCGGCCAGCAATACCGTTTTTGGCAGTGGCAACCCGGCGGCAGAGATTTTGCTGGTGGGTGAGGCGCCCGATGCTGACGAAGACCGCAAGGGCGTGCCCTTTGCCGGGGCCGCGGGAAAGTTGCTTGATGCGATGTTGCGTTCCATCGGCCAGTCACGCGAAACGGTTTACCTGACCAACATTTTGCCGTGGCGCCCGCCGGGAAACCGCCAGCCGACGGCAGACGAGCTAATGGTATGCGAGCCGTTTGTGCGCCGCCTTATCGAACTGGTCGGTCCCCGGATTGTGGTTTGTCTGGGCGGCAGTGCGGCCAAAATTCTGATGGAGCAGGATAAAGGCATTACCCGTTTGCGCGGAACATGGCACGAAATGTCGTTTTCCGACTCGCTCCAGTCGGACGTAACCGCGATGTTTCATCCGTCCTATCTGCTAAAAACACCCGAACAGAAAAAGATCGCCTGGCAGGATTTACGCAGCATTATCAAAAAAATGCGCAGCTAGGCAGGCGTGCCAATGGTGCCGGTTTTGCGGGGTGGCTGGCGGGCGGGAAAACGTTTCTGGCGCGTCAATTTCGCGCGGCTCGACGTGGTTTTGCCGCGGGTTTAAGAATTGTTTTTGGAAAATAACCAGAAAATCAGCCAGTTTTTAGCGGAGGCAGGTCTGATATGCGTTTGGGGTGCCGGGGCTGGCAACTTCCTGAATACAGGATAAAAATGCTTCGTTAGAGAGCGTTTTGCTGGTATATATGCCCGCTTCAAGACGGGGAATCCGCTTACACAGGTTGCGACGACAAACTGCTTCGGGTTAGAAAAACCGCGTTTACACCGGGGTCTGTTTGGGGAAAAGACAGGTTTTGATCGAAGCACGTACATTGTTTATTTCGCGTTTAACTGCGCGGATCAGGCGCAGCGTTATCATTTTTGCCCTTGCCGCTGTTTGCGTGGCAGGCCCGAAAGTGGTTCACGCCGCACAGGAACAGGCTGCGCTAAGCAGTCCTGGCCTTGACGAGTCGACTGATTCTGACGCGGTTAAAATTCCAAGTGTCCTGTCAAACCGGGATGCGGAACTTTATCGCCAGATTTTCAAGGTGCAAAAGGATGGCCGCTGGAAAGATGCGGACAACCTGATTTCGCGCCTGTCTGACGATGTGCTGATGGGCCATGTCATGGCCCAGCGCTATTTGCACCCCACGGCGTATCGGTCGCGGTTTTCCGAACTGCGCGACTGGCTGGCAAAATATGCCGATCTTCCCGAAGCAGACCGTATTTATGATCTGGCGATGTCGCGTCGCGGGGCGGCCGCAAAGCCCAAGCGCCCGGTTGGATCGTATCTGAAAGGTGCCGGATATGATTACGAAGATATCCGCCCCTATTATCATAAATCGACCAAAAAACTGTCCGCTGCCCAGCGCAGCCGGGTTTCGGTTTTAAAGCGCCGCATTCATTCGCGTATCCGGTCGGGCTGGCCGACAGGCTCGCTCGAAGTTCTTGAGAGCAGCGAAGCACAGCACCTGTTTGATGCCTATGAGCAGGATCAGGCGCGCGCCTCGATTGCGGCGGGGTATTATTATTTTGGCAAGCCGGATCTGGCGCTGAAACATGCGGCGAAAGCGGCAAAACGGTCGGGTAAATATTTGCCCGAAGCCCTGTGGGTGGCCGGTTTGACCGCGTGGCGGCTTAACAAATTTGACGAAGCCCACCAGCAGTTCGACGATGTTTCGACCAACCAGTATGCCTCAAGCTGGACCCGCTCTGCCGGGGCATTTTGGGCCGCACGGATTGATTTGTCTGAAGGCAAGTTTGACCGTGCCGACAAACTTTTGAACCGGGCTGCCAAATATCCGCGCTCGTTTTACGGGTTGCTGGCGCTGCGTGCCCTTGGCCGGAACGATGTTTTTGACTGGGACAGTCTGAGCCTGACCCAGGATCGTGCCAACAAGTTACGGCTTGATCCGCATGGTCGCCGGGCATTGGCGCTGTTGCAAATTGGCAAGCGCCACGATGCCGAACGCGAAATGCGCAAGGCCGCCATTTCCAAAGACCCCAGCCTGCGGCGGGCGATTTTATCGCTGGCCGATACCGAATCGTTTGCCGCCATGACCATGCGGCTGGGCAATTACATTGCCCAAAAATCGGGTGAAGTGATTGTAAACGCCCTGTATCCGGTGCCGTCATGGGTGCCCGAAGGCGGTTATAATGTGGACCGCGCCCTGATTTATGCGTTGATGCGCCAGGAATCGGGCTTTAACGCCGAGGCACGCAGCCATGTGGGTGCCCGTGGTTTGATGCAGTTAATGCCCGCCACGGCCAGCTATATTGGCAACACCCGCTATCGCGGGGCCAAGCGCGAAGAGCTGTACGAACCTGAGGTCAATATTGGTCTGGGCCAAAAATATGTTGGTCATTTGCTCGATCAAAACGGGGTTGATAACGGCTTTTTGCAGCTGATGGCGGCGTATAACGGTGGCATTGGCAATTTGGGCCGCTGGCAAAAAGCGCTGAAAGACAACGAAGATCCGTTATATTTCATTGAAAGCATCCCCTCGCGCGAAACCCGCCTGTTTATCGAACGGGTGATGGCGAATTTGTGGATGTACCGGTCACGCCTTGGGCAGGACCGCCCGTCGCTGGACCGGCTGGCCGCAGGGAAATGGCCAGTTTACCAGTCGCAGGATGCCGACGGATTGGCAGCGGTACGCTAAGTCTGATAACCAACGGGTGTAACGGGTTGGTTTTTACAGCAAGGCATATGGCATAGCTGTTTTGGTCGCGCCCGAATGATATATCCCTTAAAACCGTCACTGGCGATAAATTGGCCTTTGGCGGTTTTAATGTTTCAGGCCCAATATCAGGTTTTGAAAAGTTGTTCTGATCGGAACTTGGCCTGTTTATAATGCCCCGTATGGGGCCAATAAACCGGACAAGCCGGGTGAAACAGTAACGGGTGTCAGGTCCGACAAGTGAAAAAACCGAAACCTTCGCAGCCAAAGCCGCGATTATCGCAGCAGCCATCCTCGTCGGGGACGATACTGGACCGTATCGTTATGCCCGCCATGAGCGGTGAGGAAGCGTTGCGTCGGTTTGGTGGGACGTTGCCCCAGGATAAAAGGCCGCAGCGAGAACCGTCGCAAGGGAAGGCATCCCTGATGGCTTCTGGGAACAGTGCTGCCGAAGACGGGGGCCGAACCAGCGCCCGTGCGCATGACGCAGATGGACAAGATGCCGACGAAGGGCCGTCGGTGCGTCACAGCAGCGCGGATGCGGCGTCACAGTCCTCCTCAACCCTGTCGCGCTATGATCGCGAGGATTTGGCCGCATTGGCCGAATTGCCGTTCGTGATACGGGCTGTGTCTGTGGTGGGAACACTTGCCCTGATCGTCGGGATTATTTTGCTGTCGCTGTTTATTGTGAACTGGCTTAACGCCCCGTAACATCGGGATGCAGTGCCATTGTGCCCGGCCAGACTGATATCTGACTAATACTCACAGATGCATCGGCTTTGCTGTCGCCCAAAAGGGTGTTCGGCGGCATGGCTTTGTTATGTAAGGATGCTGGAAGTACGTTGTTTCATCTGTCGTCATATCACAAGGCTTGATATCTCGTGCTGCGTGCGTCGCGGGTATCACGGGTTAATTGCTGCGATTGGTGGCGCTGTTTTTGTTGTTTTCGCTGGCTTCAAGCTGTGCTTCGAGCGAGGCAATTTCGGCGGCTGTCGAGGCGCTGAGCGGGGCGTCGGCAGGAAGGTCGTGGATCAGGTCGCGCAGGACATGCAGTGATTGCATCAGGTGGCCCTGCTGTTCGAGCATGATGCCGTAATAATAACGGCTCAGCCGGTGATTGGGCATTTGGCCCAACGCGTGCAGGACCAGGTTGCGCGATATTTCGTCGATCTGCCCCCCCTGGGCGGTGATGCGGGTATCGGCATATTCAATTGCCAGCAACGGGTTTTGCCCCGACAGGGCATAGGCCCGGCGATAGGCGGCAACGGCGCGTTCAATATCACCCAGTCGTAACGAGCCACGCGCCAGCACCAGCCAGCCTTGTAAATTGCGCGGATTGGATTCCAGCGAAATGACGATTTGCCCCAAAAGACGGCGGATCTGTTTGTCGGTTTGGGCATCGGGGTCGTCGGGGTCGGCCGCTGCCGCGGCGGCAGCGGCAATATTGCGTTCGCTGGTGCGCTCGGCATAGGGGCGGGCGGGCATGTCGGGGTGGCCCTGCCATATATAAATGCCAAAGGCCGCAATGACAGGAACAGCAGCAAACACACTTGCGAAGATCAGGTTTTTTGTGTTTTTGGTGGTCGCGCCGGTTTTGGGCAGATTGACATCGGTGCGGGCATCGGCAGCAGCGCCCGCATTGGCACTGACAATTGCGTCTTGCCCGCCAATGATTAACGATTGCGCGCCCGCAACCGCACGCGGGTTTAAGGTTGCGTCGTTGCGGGCCTGGGCCGTGCGGTATTCGATATAGCCAAAATCGTCATCAAGGTCGTCGTCGTCATCGTCATCATCGTCATCATCAACCACGTCGCCAATCTGGTATTTGGGTTTGGCGGTGGCGGTTGTTTGCGTAGGTGCGGCGGCGGGAGGCAGGTCGGTTTGGGGCATGGTCTGCCCGGCATCACCGGTTTTGCCATGCCAAAAGGCCGTGAAAAACACGGTTGCGAATGACAGTAAGGATAGCCCCGCAATACCCCACCAGATCATGGTGTATCCCGCAAGAAGCTGGCTGCGGGTGTCGCTATCGCTGTGGCGCGGGTAAGGGTAATGCTGCCGTTCATAGCGGTCATCAGTGGCTTAATCCCCCGAAGGACTTAGAATTTCGTCAAGGCGTTTGCGTTCCTGATCGGTCAGGTTTGCCGGTGCGATGCGGCCATCGCGTTTTTTGCGGCGATAGAACCCAACCACGGCCAAGGCTGCCAGAATAAGCAAGATAAACGGGCTGGCCCACAGGATATAGGTATCGGGTTTTAGCGGCGGGTTCAGTAACACATAATCGCCATAGCGCGCGACAATGTAATCGATGGCTTGCTGGTTGCTATCGCCCGCCAGCAAACGTTCGCGGACCAGAACGCGCAAATCATGGGCCAGATCGGCATCGGAATCATCGATCGACTGGTTCTGGCACACCAGACAGCGCAGTTCCTGGCTTATTTCGCGGGCACGGCCTTCCAGCACCGGGTCCGACAGCATTTCATCGGGGTTCACCGCAAAAGCCGGGCGGGCATAAAAAGTCAGGGTCAGCACAACAGCCAGCATTGCCAGCCAGATCGGCCTGTTTGGGCGAAAGAAGCGCATCATCCTTTTTTCAACTCCCTGATTTTCGGCAAAAGCACGTTTTCCAGTGTTTCGGCATCAATCGGCCCCACCTGTTTATAGGCAATTTTGCCATCCCCATCGATGATGAAGGTTTCCGGCACGCCGTATACCCCGAAATCAATACCGGTTCGTCCGGAAATATCCATACCTACCGCAGTATAGGGATCGCCCAGTTCATCTAGCCAGTTTACCCCGTCCTGCGGGTCTTTTTCCTTGTAGTTCAGGCCATAGACCGGAACGCCCGCTTCGGCGGCAAGGCGTTTGATCATCGGGTGTTCGGCACGGCACGGCACGCACCAGGAGGCAAAGACATTAACCACCGAAACATGGCCCTGCGTCAGATCGGCGCGCGAAATGCCCTTGTCGCGGCCCGGAAGCGGCGGCAGCGAAAATTCGGGCGCGGGTTTGCCTATCAGGGCCGATGGAATAACGGATTGATCCTTGCCGATATTGGTCAGAAATATCCCGGCCAATGCTGCAAAAAGGACTAGCGGTATGACAGCGATCCAGAACCTCATGGGGCGGATACTCCGTTCTTCTTGAAAAGCAGGATCATGCGGGTCAGCATGTTAATGACCCCGCCTAGTAAGATAAGCAGCATGCCCGCCCAAACCCATGGCATCATGGGTAAAAAGCGCACATCAACGATGCGGCCACTATCTTCGGCGCGATCCCCGATCGACACATGCAAATCGCCATCGCGGCCATGCCAGATCGCCGATTCCTTGGTTTCAACACCGCGGATCGGGTAATAGCGAACTTCAGGGTAAAGTTCGCTGACCGGCTGCGCATTGCGATAGATGATGAATTTGGCTTTGCGGGTGGCAAAGTTTTCGCCCGGCAATAAGGAAACCCCCTCATATTGCAAATTATAGGGCCCGATTTCGATGCTTTGCCCGGTGCGGGCGGACAAAACCGCCTGTTCTTCCCACAGGCTGCTGGCCGAACCACCGGCAATCAGCAACGCCATGCCAATATGGGCCAGCGACATGCCGATATAGCGCGGGCCCAGCATTTTGATGTTGCGGTATTTGCTTTCACCGTGGTCGCGGTGGCGCCACAGTTTTTCCCACAGATCGCCAAGGGCTGCCGTTACCACCCATGCCGCCAGACCAATGCCGAGCAACGGCAAGGGCGGCGCATCGATATGGCGCATCCAGACAAACAGGGTCACAATAACCGACAGGATCAGGGCCAGTTTCATGCGCCGTCCCACCGATGCCGCGCCGTCTACCCGCCAGCGCAGTGTGGGCGACAGGCCCATTAACAGCAACATGGCAAGGGTAACGGGCATCAGGGCCTGAACAAAAAATGGCGGGCCAACCGTAATGATGGTGCCGCCCAGCCAGCGCAAAAACAGCGGATAAACCGTGCCGATCATGACAATGGCCGCCGCAACCGCAAGTAGCACGCTGTTGATAAACATGCCGCTTTCGCGCGAGACCAGGGTGAAATCGGCATTTTCGCGCAAATGCCCGGCAGCGCGTGAAAACAGGTAATAGGCCCCGGCAAAAAGAAAACAAAAGCCGATCAGCAAAACCGCATTATCGCCACTGGCGCGCAAGGATTCGGGAAGCGGCCCCAAAAGGTCGGAGCGGGCCAGAAAGGTGCCAAACCAGCCTGCGCCGAATGTCGAAAGGGCCAAAAGGGCGGTCCAGGGTTTAAGGGCTTCGGTTTTTTCTAGAACCGCCAGGCAATGCAAAAACGCCGTTGCCAGCAACCATGGCAGCAACACGGCATTTTCAGAGGCATCCCAGTACCACCAGTTGCCCCAGCTTTGCTCGGCATAGGCGCGATAAGCGCTGATCATCATGGCGGCACCCAGCAACGTCCATGACAATAACGCCCACGGGCGCAGCATTTCGGCCCAGGCGCGGTTCAGGCGGGCACGCGGCAGGGCGGCAACGGTGGCGGCAAAAATGATCGAAAGCCCGGCCAACCCGGCATGCAGGATGGGCGAATAGAAAATGTCGAGGATATCTTGGGATTGCGGATCAAACCCCTGGCCATCAAGCGGCGGGTCACCAATGCGGGCAAACGGGTCGCCGTCGATCAGGACACTGGCGGCCAAAAGCGCAATGATCAGGCCCATCACGCCGACAATGGCGTGGGCATTTTCCGATTTTTTAAAAATCGCGTTTTGCAGCAAAACCAAAATGGTCGCCAGCGATGTCAGCGTGATCCACAGCAGGGTCGCGCCGCGATCGGGGCTGATGGAGGCCGCAATACGGTAAAAAACCGGCGTTGACGAATGGCTGTAATGGGTGACCAGCGGCAGGGTAAAATCGCTGATGACGAAGCTGTAAATCAGGCTTCCTTGCGCGCCAATTGCCAACAGGCAAATCAGCAAGGGCAACGGCCAGATCGGGCCGGTTGGGGCCGGTGCGATATTGTCCGACGAAAAAGGCCGAAAAGCCGCCTGTGAAAAGCTGCGCCACCAGCCGGTTTTGTCGGCCGTTATCGTGCCTGCAGTGCCCGCCATTTGCAACGACGGGCTGCTTGTCGCCGATAAAGACGGACGGCGAAACAGCACCCCAAGCGGCGAAAAGATAACAGCCTGGCAGCAGCCCAGCATCAACAAAAGAATAAGGGCGAAATGTCCGGTTTCTGCGATCATGCCGTGTGGTGCTTTATCCTGTCATGCGGAAAACAGGGTTCCCCCTGCCATCTTGCGATGGTCGGTGATGCTATACGAAAGTGCGCCAAACTGAAATCGTCCCAACAAGAAATATCCCTGATATTTCTGATGGTTCAAAAATATGGCTTAATTACGCATATTTTTGGCATTTTTCTTTTCGATTTCTTCCCAATGGCCACTTTTTTTCAAGGCATCCGCCACTTCGCGGGGCATGTAATTTTCATCGTGTTTGGCCAGAACTTCCTGGGCAACGAACTGGCCTTTGGGGTTCATATGGCCTTCGGCAACCACACCCTGGCCTTCGCGAAACAGGTCGGGCAGGATGCCGGTATAGGAAACCTGCACATCATGCTGCAGGTCGGTGACGGTAAAGGTGACCGTGCTGCCATTATCAAGTTTTTGCAACGATCCTTCCTCGACCAGCCCGCCAATGCGCAGGCGGCGGCCCGTGTCCATGGGTGATTGTTCGGCAAGTTCGGTCGGGCTAAAGAAAAACACAACGGAATCGCGAAACGCCGTCAGGCCAAGGGCGGCGGCACCGGCAGCCGCCAGCAGGGCCGCGCCGATCAGATACAGGCGTTGACGTTTGCGCGATTTGGCACGGGACAGGGACACGTGGATGACCTCCGCTTAAGGCTGGCGGACGGGCGCTTTTTTGCGCCGGGGCCGTCGGGATTTTAACAGGGTTTCAAGATGGGCAAGGTCGCGGCGGCTTTTTGTCAATCCGCGCAGGCTGACCATCAGTAAAACCAGCAAGGCAATGGTGGCAAGGCCGTAGCTGGACCAGACATAACCGGCATAGCCGCCCATTTCAAAAAAATCGGTCATTTGCCGGCTCCTGCCTGTTCGGGGTTATAGGCCGGTTGGGCATTGCCGGGGCTGTCCTCGCCAATGCCGCTAAGTTGCAGGGCGCGAATGCGGCGTTCGTTCAGTTCAAGGCGCACGCGCAAAATCAGCACGATCACGTAATAGCCGGTAAAGCCGACCGCGATCAGAAACAACGGCCAGAGCATGCTGGGGTCGATGCTGGGCCCGCCCATTCGGGCCACCGATGCCGGTTGATGCAGGGTGTTCCACCAGTCGACCGAAAATTTGACAATCGGCACATTGATAACCCCCACCAGCGCCAGCGCCGACCCGGCCTTTGACCCACGTTCCGGGTCGTCAAAGGCATTTACCAGCGCCATATAGCCCAGATACAAAAACAGCAAAATCAGCATCGAGGTCAGGCGTGCATCCCACACCCACCATGTGCCCCACATCGGCTCCCCCCACAGCGACCCGGTAATCAGGCACAGGGCGGTGAAGGTGGCACCAATAGGCGCGGTGGCGCGCGCGGCAATGTCGGCCAGCGGATGTTTCCAGATCAGGCTCATGGCGCCACAAATCGCCATGCCGACATAACAAAACAGGCCCATCCATGCGGCGGGCACATGGATATACATGATGCGCACGGTATCACCCTGCTGATAATCAGCAGGGGAAACAACCAGCGCCAGATACAGGCCCACAGCCAGGGTCAACACCGTAATGCCGATGGCCCAGGGCATGACAGCACTGGCCAGTTTCAGAAACACACTTGGTTTGGCGAAACGATGCATTTTTCCTTGTCCATTCGCATCACGGGCGAAAAATTTCTTTTCCGGGCCGGTTTGTCGGTCTTTCTCAATGTTTTTGCCTGCAGTCATCCGGCGGGCCGGATAGCTGGCAGGGCGCGGGTTTTGTCTTTATTCCACCGCCAGCCGCAGGGCACGGGCCGCTGCGAACGGGGCAAGGGCCAGTGTCAAAAGCAGGATGGCCCCCATAATTTGTATATGTTCACCGGCGGGCAGGCCCAAAAGGGCGGCTTCAACGGCACCGGCGCCAAAAATAAGCACCGGAATATAAAGTGGCAAGACCAGCACCGATACCAGAACCCCGCCGCGACGCGCGCCCAGAATTAACGCCGCCCCAATCGCCCCGATCAGGCTAAGGGCCGGTGTGCCGACCAGCATGGCCAGCATCAAGGTACCAAAACCGGCACTGTTCATATTTAGCATCACCGCCATTAACGGTGCGGCAATGATCAGCGGCAGGCCCGTTGTCAGCCAGTGTGCCAGAACCTTGCCCAGAACAACCAGTTCGAGCGGGACGGGCGACAGCGACAAAAGTTCCAGCGTGCCGTCTTCAAAATCGGTCTGAAAGACCCGCTCCAGTGACAGCATCGCGGCCAGCAGGGCCGAAACCCAGATAACCCCCGATGCAATACGGGCCAGAATATTGGCTTCCGGTCCCACGCCAAAAGGAAACAGCGTGGTGGTGACGATAAAGAAGGCTACCACCATAATTGAATCGGCACCTTGACGAAGCGCAAGGCGCAGGTCACGCGCCAATATGGCCATCAGTATTTTCATGCAATCCCCGAAAAATCGTGCGCCGGGGAACGCGATTTGGCGGTGGTGCCAGTCTCATCGTCGTTTTCGTCACCATCATCAAAATCATGATCCTGAGCGAGCCAGTCAAACATCGGCATGGCAAATTCGTCGAGATCAACACTGCGCGGGCTGCCAACATCGAGATCAATATGGGTTGAATAAACCACAATGCCGCCGCGTGCGCGAAAATCATCAATGATGCGGGCCAGATCGGCACAGGATTCGCGGTCCAGCCCGACGGTCGGTTCATCAAGTAACCAAAGGTCGCACTCGCCAATCAGAATACGGGCAAGGGCGGTGCGGCGTTTTTGCCCGCTTGATAAAAACCGGCCACTGGTTTTGGCCAAATGCAAAATGCCCAGGGCATTTAACGCATAATCAATGGCGGCGTCGCTGTTATCAACATCACGCAGGCTGGCCCATAGACGCAGATTATCGCGCACGGTGAGAACAGGTTTAACCGCATCCTGATGCCCCAGATATTGCAGGCGGGCGCGATGGGCGGGTAAATCGTGACGGATATTTTGATTTTTCCAGCAAATGGAACCGGTTAACGGTTCGGACAAACCGGCCATCAGGCGTAACAGGCTGGACTTGCCAGCACCATTACGTCCGCGCAGCATCAGGGCATCGCCCGGATGTGCCTCGAACGCCAGATCGGCGAAAACAAGACGTTCACCACGGCGGCAGGTAAGATCAGAACCGGTAAAAACAGTCATCCAGGCCACACAAACCATTCACATGTCATGCACTTCTATACCGTGAAGTGTGACGGGAATCATGCTTTATCCGACATTTGGCAAGATGACTTTGTTTCAGGTCAATCTGTGGGCTTTTGCGGTGGGTTTTGCACATTATTTTAATAAAAACGTACCGTGCGGGAGTTCAATGAAAATCTGCCATCCCGGCACCTAGTAAAAGCGCGCCATCCCGGCGCTGCGAATGGGGCCGCCATTTTCTTCCTGCAACAAAACAGCGATGCCGCCATTGCATTCATATTCCAGCCGCACCGGAATTTCGCGCGGTTTGCCATCCCACGTGCCCAGATCGTCCAGCTCGCGCACGATATTAACATGCGTTAAATTGCGCCCGGCATTTTCGCCTGCTTCAACATCGGTGCTGGCGTGGCGGTCAAACCCGACCAGCCAGATTTTAAGCGGCTTTGTCGGTGCGTTGCCAGGGGTGGCCGCCAGTTCCACAATGCCACCCGGTTTTTGCCCGGCGGTGGCATCGGTTTTAATCGTCACCCAGGATGCCAGCGAGGAGGGCTTTTGCAAGGCGGCCTTCAGGATGGCGTCCTTGTGGGTGGCGCGTACCGAGCCCGCACCATTGATCATGATTTGCGGGGTGTAAACATAGCTTTCATGCTGGAAGGCGGCATATTTGCGCTGGCGGTCGGTATAGACTGGTTCGGAAAAACGGTCTTTCCAGCCCAGATAGTTCCAGTAATCGACATGGAACGACAACAAAAGCAGGTCATCTGTTTCGGTGGAAATATCACGCAAAACCGCATCGGCCGGCGGGCAGGAACTGCATCCCTCGGAGGTGAAAAGTTCGACAACTGCCTGCGGGGTTTGGCTGGTGCTTTGCCCTGCGGCGGCGTGGGCCGGGCCGGGAACAGCAAGCGCAAGCCAGACTGCCAGGGCGGAACCCCGCAAAAGTTTGAGTGAATGTGTTTTCATGGCCCTATCATTGCCGATTGCCCCATCACCTGCCAATCACAAGCGGTTGAAGCAACCACAGGTTACGAAAACATGTGGTTTTTTGCGTAAATGGATGCTCCATTCACCGGCGTTTTCTGCTAAAGGGTGATATTAGCTGCGGTTTATGCGTGGTGCCAATGGCAGCGGACGGGTGCCGCGGCCAATGATCAAAATTTAAAAGAAAAGCCGGTCCATCACCCCGCGAACGGGTGTGAAACGAGACCGCAAGACAAGAGGGTTTGCAGGTAATGATGAAACGTGAACATTGGGGGTCACGCCTCGGCTTTATTCTGGCGGCTGCGGGGTCAGCCGTTGGTTTGGGTAATATCTGGAAATTTCCCTATATGGCAGGGGTTAACGGGGGCGGCGCGTTCCTGCTGATTTATCTGGCACTGGTCTTTACAATCGGCCTGTCGGTGATGCTGGCCGAAATGGTGATTGGCCGCATGGCCGAAAAGAACGCCATTGGCGCGTTTAAAAAGCTTAAAGGTGGTGCCTGGCCGCTGGTGGGTTTGTGCGGGGTTGCCGCCGCCTTCATGATCCTGTCGTTTTACAGTGTCGTTGCGGGCTGGACGATTGCCTATATGGTCAAATCGGTGAGCGGGGCTATTTCCAGCAGCGATCCGGCGGTGCTGGGTGCAGCCTTTGGCGGCTTTATTTCCGGCAGTATTTCGCCGCTGTTTTACCATGCCATTTTCATGGCGCTGACGGTGTTTGTGGTGCTTTCGGGCATTGGCAGTGGCATTGAACGGGCATCGAAAATTTTGATGCCAGCCTTGTTCGTGCTGCTTCTGGTGCTAATTGTGCGCGCCGTGACGTTGCCCGGTGCAGATAAAGGCTTGGCCTTTTTGTTGCAGCCGGACTTTTCCAAGGTGACCTGGCATACGGTGTCCGATGCACTGTCGCAGGCGTTTTTCTCGCTGTCGCTGGGCATGGGGGCCATGATCACCTATGGTTCGTATCTGTCGAAAAAGGAAAACATTTCCGGGGCAGCGGGCTGGGTTACCCTGCTTGATACCGCCGTTGCGGTTTTGGCCGGTTTGCTGGTGTTGCCTGCCGTGTTTGCCTTTGGCTTTGACCCGGCAGCAGGCCCGGGCCTGACATTTATCACGCTGCCAGCTGTTTTTGCGCAAATGCCGTTTGGCGCGTTTTTCGCCTTCCTGTTCTTCTTGTTGCTCGCGATTGCGGCCCTGACATCGTCGGTGTCAATTCTGGAAGTTGTGGTCGCCTATTTCGTTGATGATCGTGGCGTTAATCGCAAAATGGCATCCATCGTTGTGGGCGTCATCATTTTCTTTTTGGGCATTCCGTCGTCGTTGTCGATGGGGATGATGGCCGATACCAAATTTTTCGGCATGACCTTCTTTGATCTGATGGATTTCCTGTCGTCGAAATTGCTGCTGCCGATTGGCGGGCTGTTTATTTCGCTGTTTGTCGGCTGGGTTGTCTGGGGCGCGGCAAAGGCCGATATTGCCGCGCATAACGGCACGGTTCCGTTCTGGATCAATGGCTGGGGCATTGTGGTGAAATTCATCGCGCCGCTGGCAATTGCCTTTATCCTGATTCAGGGCCTGATGGGATAATATCCTGACGGGGATGGCATAAATACCGGGCGGAAACGGGGTGCCGTTTCCGCCCTTTTTTTAAGGGCCCGTTATACCGGGAACTGGCGGCGATCATTGGTGAACAGATGGGCAAAGCTGCTTTCGATTTCTTCGGCGCGCACGGGGCGCCCGCGCAGGAAACCTTGCAGAAAATCACAGCCGTTATCGCGCAGGAACTGTTCTTGTTGCGGGGTTTCGACCCCTTCGGCGATGCAGGTTTTGCCCAGATTGTGCGCCATGTTGATGATGGTGCGCACCAGTTCGCTGCCGCCAATGCCTTTGCCAATATCATTGACAAAACTGCGGTCAATTTTCAGCACGTCAAACGGCACATGGCGCAGATAACTCAGGCTGGAAAAGCCGGTGCCAAAATCGTCGAGCGCAATTTTAACCCCCAGATCACTGATGCGTTGCAATTTGCGGCAGGTATCGTCGATATCCTGCATGAACAGGCTTTCGGTGATTTCAATTTCCAACCGGTCACCGGCCAGCCCGGTTTCATTTAACACCGACGACACCAGGTCGCCAAATTCGATCGGGCTGTTAAATTGCTGCAGCGAGGCATTGACCGCCATGGTGATGTTATGCAGGCCGCGCTGCCGCCATTTTACGGTCTGGCTGCACGCGGTGCGCAATACCCACAGGCCGATTTCATCAATCATGCCAATTTCTTCGGCCAGCGGAATGAATTTACCAGGTGGAAGTTCGCCATGTTTGGGATGACGCCAGCGGATCAGGGCTTCAAACCCCGAAAGCCCGCCATCATTGGCAATGAATTGGGGCTGATAGGCCAAATACAGCTCGCGCCGTTCCAGTGCGTGGCGCAAATCGCTTTCAAGGGCCAGGGTGTTGCTGTTGATGGTGTTCATTGACCGGTTATAGTGATTGAACCGGTTGCGCCCGTGGTTTTTGGCGCGCAGCATGGCAATTTCGGCATTGCGCAATAACATGGTGGTGTCGTTGCCATCACGCGGATACAGGGTAATGCCCATGCTGGCGGTAATAAACAGCTCGCCGCCCGATGCGGAAAAATGGGGCTGGTTAAATACCTCCATCAAATCCTGGGCCATGGTTTCAAGGGTATCCTTGCCACCTTTTTGCGGCAGCAAAATTGCAAAATCGTCTGCGCCCATGCGCGCCAGAATGGCATCCCCCGGCAACGCCCGGTGCAAGCGCCCGGCAAAATCAACCAGCACATCGTCGCCAATGGTGTGGCCCAGTGTGTTGTTGATGCGCTGGAAATTATCAATATCAACCAGCAAAACCGCTACGCTGTCCTTGTTGCCGCGACATTCGTTCAGGGTGCGGCCCAGCACATCAATAAATCGGCGCCGGTTGGGATAGCCGGTCAGCTCATCAAAATGCGACAGGCGGCGAATGTCCTCGCTGGTTTGTTTGCGATCGGTAATGTCGGAAAAAATCCCGGCATATTGCAACACCCGGCCTTCTTCATCGCGAATGGCAATGATTGATAGCCATTCGGGGTAAATCTCGCCCGATTTGCGCCGGTTCCATATTTCGCCCTGCCAGCGCCCGGCCCGGGTAATGCTTTGCCACATGTCTTCGTAAAATGCCCGGTCATGGCGGCCCGATTGCAACAGATTGGGGCTTTGGCCAATGGCCTCGGCGCGGCTATAGCCGGTAACGCGGGTAAAGGACGGGTTTACATCCTCGATCTTGCCCTGATCATCGACAATGATGATGCCGTCGGGCGAACTTTCAATGATCTTGCGGCTGAGATGCAGCGATTTTTGCGCCCGCGCCAGCGCCGTGTCGCGGTCTTCCATCGCATCGTGCATATGCTGCAGATAGTCTTGTTCGATCGAGGCCAGAAGGTCATTGAACGATAAAATGCCCAGCACGTTCTGCTGTGTATCGGTGACCACAAGATGGCGGATCTGATGGTCGATCATGATCTGGCGGGCATCTTGCAAGCTGGTATGGTCGGAAACCCGGCGTACCGGGCGGCTGGCAATTTCCCATGCCGAGCCCGAGGCACTGCGATGCACCAGATAGCCGACAATATCGCGTTCGGTAACAATGCCGATGGTGCCCGTGACCGGCCCGCTATCGTCACCCGAACCCGCCAGATCGGGGCGGGCGTCATTGATCGGGGAGGAGGTATTTTCGGGCATCTCCGGGGTTACGGGCTGAAAGACAATGGCGCTGTCGCATTCGCCTTCTTTCATCGCCGCCTGAAGCAGGCCAATCGGGGTGTCGCCCGGTACACTGACGGTGTTGCGGCGAATGATCGAGGCAACATCGCGTTCGCGCAAGGGGTGAATGGCACTGGGTACGCGGATCAAATCGCTTTGGCTGACAATCCCGACCAGGCATTCCTGATCATCGATAATGATCAGATGGCGCAATTTATCGCGGCGCATGCGAAATGTTGCCGCCTCGACCGAGGCATGGGCCGACATTGTGCGTACCGGCGACGACATCCAGTCGGAAATCGGGCGCAGAAAGGCAGACGGGTCTTCAGCGCTGATGCCAAGACAGTCATGTTCTGTCCAGACGCCAACGGGTTTGTTTTCGAGCGTCACAACGATCGAGCTTCGCCGCTGACGATGCATCAGGGCGATGGCGTCGCCAAGCGGCAGCTCCGGGTTGCAGGTCAGAACCTGGCCGTGCGTCAAAGTTCCAACACGCACCGTTAACAGCGGGGCCGGGATTTTGGCGTAACGCGTCATTATTCGGTGCAACAAGTGGTTAAATACAAGGGTTTTGCTCCTGCGTGGGAGGACCGGGGCATAATATTCCCTAACACCTACGCAATTATGGCACCACACGTTAGGGGATAGATCAATTCAAAACTAAAAAAACACCCCGCCAGAAAAAATCTGACGGGGTGTTTTTGAAATTTGCCGATTAAACCCCGAAGGGTTTGAAAATCAGGCAGCATCCTTGATCATGTTGCGCAGAACGAACTGCAAGATACCGCCATTCTGGAAATACAGAACTTCGTTTTCGGTATCGATGCGGCACACAACAGTTGCTTCCTCGGTCGAACCATCCTTGCGGGTGATACGAACCTTGACATCCTGCTGCGGGGTAATGCCATTGGCAATGCCCTCGACATCAAAGGTTTCCGTGCCGTCCAGTTTAAGGGACTTGCGGCCTTCGCCATCCTTGAACTGCAACGGCAAAACGCCCATGCAGACCAGGTTGGTGCGGTGAATACGTTCAAAGCTTTCGGCGATAACAGCCTTAACACCCAAAAGATTGGTGCCTTTGGCTGCCCAGTCGCGCGAAGAACCCGTGCCATATTCCTGCCCGGCGATAACCACCAGCGGCGTGCCTTCTTCCTGATAGCGCATGGCAACATCATAAACCCAGCCCTGATCGGCGGACGGGTAATGAACCGAAACACCGCCTTCGGTGCCCGGTGCCATTTCGTTACGGATACGGATGTTGGCAAAGGTGCCGCGCATCATGACTTCATGGTTACCACGGCGTGCGCCATAGGAGTTGAAGTCACGAACGGCGACGCCGTTTTCCTTCAGGTATTCGCCTGCCGGGCTTTCTTCCTTGATCGAACCGGCCGGTGAAATATGGTCGGTCGTTACGGAATCACCCAGGATCAGCAGCGGACGTGCGCCGTGAACATCCGAGAAATCGCCCGGTTCAGCAGCCATATCAACAAAATAAGGCGGGTTCTGAACATAGGTTGATTTGTTGTTCCACTGATAGGTTTCCCCTTCAGTGACCTGGATTTCCTGCCACGGCTTCGGACCGGCAAAGATGTTGTCGTAACGGTCTTTGTACATCTTGGCCGAAATCGAGGTCGCGATGGTATCGGCGATTTCCTTGTTGGTCGGCCAGATGTCTTTTAAAAACACATCTTTGCCGTCCTTGTCCTGGCCCAGCGGGTCGTTATTAAGATCGACCTTCAGGTTACCCGCAAGGGCATAGGCAACAACCAGCGGCGGAGAAGCAAGATAGTTTGCCTTCACATGCGGGCTGATGCGGCCTTCAAAGTTACGGTTGCCCGACAGAACAGCGGTTACCAGCATGTCCTGGTCTTCGATGGCACCCGCAATCGGGGCGGCCAGCGGACCAGAGTTACCAATGCACGTGGTGCAACCAAAACCGGCGACGTTAAAGCCAAGCTTGTCGAGGTAATCCTGCAGGCCGGCTTTTTCAAGATAGTCGGCAACCACAAGCGAGCCCGGTGCAAGCGAGGTTTTAACCCACGGCTTGCTGTGCAGACCCAGTTCAACAGCCTTTTTCGCCAGCAAACCCGCCGCAATCAGCACACTCGGGTTCGAGGTGTTGGTGCAAGACGTGATGGCAGCGATAACAACGTTACCGTCTTTCATGGCGAAATCTTCGCCTTTGACAACGACGGTACGGTCGGCATCAACACCTGGTGCCATATCGGCAAAGGTTTTGGTAAAGCTGGAAACAGCATTTTTCAGCAAAACGCGGTCCTGCGGGCGTTTCGGCCCGGACAGTGCCGGTTCAACGGTGGAAATGTCGAGTTCCAGCGTATCGGTGTAAACCGCTTCCAGATCGGGGTCGCCCCACATGCCCTGTTCTTTGGCATATGCTTCAACCAGCGCGATCTGTTCTTCGGAACGACCGGTCGACCGCATATAGTTCAGGGTTTCATCATCGATCGGGAAGAAGCCACAGGTCGCACCATATTCCGGTGCCATGTTGCCGATGGTTGCGCGGTCGGGCAAGGACATGTGCGCCAGCGCGTCGCCATAAAATTCGACGAATTTGCCAACAACGCCTTTTTCGCGCAGCATTTCAACAACACGCAAAACCAGATCGGTTGCAGTGATGCCTTCTTTCATCGCCCCGGTCAGCTTGAAACCGACAACTTCCGGGATCAGCATCGAAATCGGCTGGCCCAGCATGGCGGCTTCGGCTTCGAGACCACCAACACCCCAACCCAGAACGGCAAGGCCGTTAACCATGGTGGTGTGGGAATCGGTGCCAACCAGAGTATCGGGATAAGCCACGGTTTTGCCGTTGTCGTCCTTGCCGGTCCAGACGACCTTGGCAAGATATTCAACGTTTACCTGGTGGCAAATGCCGGCCCCCGGCGGGACAATGCGGAAATTGTTGAATGCATTCTGGCCCCAACGCAGAAACTCGTAACGTTCGCCGTTACGTTCGAACTCGACTTCCATATTTTTGTCGAGTGCGTCGTCGGTGCCAAAAAAGTCAATCATGACCGAGTGGTCAATGACGAGATCAACCGGTGAAAGCGGGTTCACCTTCTGGGCGTCGCCACCCATATTAACCACGGCATCACGCATGGCGGCAAGGTCGACAACGGCGGGAACGCCGGTGAAGTCCTGCATCAGCACGCGGGCCGGGCGATAGTTGATTTCGTGGGAGCTTTTACGAGATTTCAGCCATTCAACGACGGCTTTGACGTCGTCAGCTTTCACGGTGAAATCGTCTTCGTAACGCAAAAGGTTTTCAAGAACGACCTTTAGCGTGAACGGCAGTTTGGAAACGTCGCCGATTTTTTCGGATGCAGCTTTAAGGCTGAAATAATCGAAGGATTCATCCCCGACCTTCAAAGTGCGGCGCGTTTGCAGGTTGTCTTTGCCACAAATGGACATCAGACCCTCCTCAAGGTGGTTAAAGGGCTTGTCGTGACAAGACACCCCGACCGTCGGAGCGCCGAGCGGTGGGCTATCTGTTGACCGTGACGCGGGTCACGATACACATAAGAAGTGCGAGGGCGTTACACCACAAATCGGGGTGAAAGTCCAGACCTCGAAAAGGGTCTTTCGCGAAATCATCCTGATAACAATGCTTTGCCCGTTTTGCGGGCAGGCCGGTGGCGGTCTTATATCGGCATTGGCAGCAAAAATGCGGCCTTCCCCAACCATATCTGGCGTGGGAGCGTGCGAGTCTCGTGTGTGATCGGGGCTGAAACAACGGGTATGGCTGGTGTGCCATTATATGGCCCGTGATAGCGCGCGGTCGCAAACGCGCGGCAGGTGCCATTGTTGCGGTGATGCGCAGTGATATCGGCTTTGACCGGGCCGTGCCGGGCGCGAATCGGCCCCGGTTTTACGAAACGATATTTCAAAAAACAGCCCGCAAACGATGAAATGTTAAGTTGAGAAACGTTTTTTACAATGCCGCAATGCGATAATTTCCCGGCATTGGCTGTGGCACCTTTGCAATATTAACGTTACGGAATGTTGATGCCGATTAAGCGTGGTTGCGCGCGCAAACTGGTTGTGCGGTGCGGTATGCCGTTTTGGTGCAAAGCGAAGGGCTTGCAACGCGTTGACGCTATAGTGTGAATTTGGTACTCAAATACGTATTAATTGCGTTGCGGCCTTTTCGGTATCGACCGGCAAGGTAAAAATAACAGACGCAAATCAGGGAAATGCTGAAATTTGGACGGTTCATTGTTGCGGCCCCGAAACGGGTGACAAAAGCAATGAACCCGGCCCAGGTCAGGGAGGATACCACGACGATGACGTCACCGGAGCCCATTTTAAGTATCAACGACGTGTCGCTGGTTTTTGGCGGCGTGCGCGCGTTGAGTGACGTCAGCTTTTCGGTGCAGAAAGGCGAACTGTTTTCGATTATCGGCCCCAACGGGGCGGGTAAAACATCGATGCTGAACTGCATTTCCGGGCGTTATCATCCGACCACGGGCGGGGTTCATTTCAAGGGCCAGAACGTGACCGGGATGAAGCCCAATGCCCGGGCCGAACTGGGCATTGGCCGCACCTTTCAGAACCTGGCGCTGTTTGGCCATATGTCGGTGCTTGATAACATCATGGTCGGGCGTCATCACCTGTTGAAAAACAACTTTTTCACTGGCGCGCTTTACTGGTTTTCGGGCGCGCAGAACGAAGAACTTGAACACAGAAAATTCTGTGAAGACGTGATCGATTTTCTGGAAATTTCCCACATTCGCAAGGCAACAGCAGGCACCCTTTCCTATGGGTTGCGCAAGCGGGTGGAACTGGCGCGCGCGGTGGCGCTGCGCCCCGACCTGATCTTGCTCGACGAGCCGATGGCCGGGATGAACCTGGAAGAAAAGGAAGACATGGCCCGCTTCATCATTGATTTGAATGAAGAATGGGGCATGACGGTTGTGATGATCGAACATGACATGGGGGTGGTGATGGATATTTCCAGCCGCGTCATGGTGCTGGATTTCGGGCGGAAAATTGCCGCAGGGCTGCCCGCCGAAGTCATGGCCAATGCCCATGTGAAAAAAGCCTATCTCGGCGAAGAAGACGACGAAGACGACAGCGTTTCCGGGAAGGTCGCATAACAATGAAGAAATATACGACGCCTGACTATGCCGACATTGCGACGCTTGATACGTTTCCCAAGGTGCTGGCCTATAACGCCAAAAACTGGCCCGGCGATGTTGCCCTGCGCGAAAAGGAATTTGGCGTCTGGCAGGAATTTAGCTGGAAAGATTATAACGACCGCGTCAAATGGATGAGCCTTGGCCTGCGCGAGCTGGGCATTGGTGCGGGCGATGTGGTGGGCATTATTGGCGAAAACCGCCCGGAATGGGTGTGGGCCGAAATTTCCGCCCATGCGTTGCGCGCCCGGTCGCTGGGGCTGTATCAAGACAGCCTGCATGACGAAGTGGCGTTTTTAATTACCTTTGGCGAAGCCCGCGTGATTATCGCCGAAGATGAAGAACAATGCGACAAGCTGCTGGAACTGGGGGACCAGATTCCAACCGTGGACAGGATTGTTTATTGCGACCCGCGCGGGATGCGCAAATATGATGATCCGCGCCTGATGTCGGTGGAAGACCTCTATGAGCTGGGCCGCAAGGCGGATGCCGCCGACGCGCAGGCCTATGACCGTATGGTGAATGATACGCGCGGCAATGAATGCGCCATTTTCTGCACCACATCGGGCACCACGTCCAAACCGAAAATCGCGATGATGAATGCCGGTGATTTTCTTCATCATTGTGCCGCCTATTTGCGCGCCGACCCCAAGCTGCCGGGCGACAATTATGTGTCGGTGTTGCCGCTGCCGTGGATTATGGAACAGGTTTATGTGGTCGGGCAGTCGCTGGTCAGCCGCCAGATTGTAAATTTTGTTGAAGAACAGGAAACCATGATGGCCGATCTGCGCGAGATCGGACCGAATTTTGTGCTGCTGGCCCCGCGTGTGTGGGAATCCATTGCCGCCGATGTGCGTGCGCGCATGATGGATTCTACCCCGTTCAAACAGAAAATGTATGACTGGGGCATGAAGCTGGCCCGCGGTGCGCTCGATGCAGGTGGGCATTCCAGGGCTGCCGATATTTTGCTGATGAATGCGCTAAAAGACCGGCTGGGATTTAGCAATTTGCGATCGGCTGCGACCGGCGGGGCGGCAATGGGGCCGGAAACCTTCAAGTTTTTCCATGCGATGGGGGTGCCGTTACGCCAGCTTTATGGCCAGACCGAACTGTGTGGTGCCTATACCATTCACCGGCCTGACGATATTGATTTTGATACCGTGGGTGTGGCGTTTGACAATTCCGAAATCAAGGTCATCAACAGTGATGAAAACGGGGTTGGCGAAATTGTTGCGCGCACATCGGGCATGTTCACCAGCTATTATAAAAACCAGACCGCCTATGACGAAGACATTGTCGATGGCTGGATGCATACCGGGGATGCCGGTTATTTCAAGGATAGCAATAAACATCTGGTTGTAATTGACCGGATGAAGGATTTGGCGGAAACGTCGAATGCGGTGCGCTATTCGCCGCAGTTTATTGAAAACAAACTGAAATTTTCGCCCTTCATTGCCGAGGCCGTGATTTTGGGCAAGGGCCTGCCGTTTTTGTCGGCCATGATTTGCATCCGTTTTTCGATCATGGCGAAATGGGCCGAACAGCGCGGCATTTCCTTTACCAACTATACCAACCTGTCCGCACAAACCGAAGTGTACGACATGATCGCCGAGGAAGTGCGCCAGGTAAACGAAACCCTGCCCGAAGCACAGCGCATTCGCCGGTTTTTGTTGCTTTACAAGGAACTCGACGCTGATGACGGCGAACTGACCCGCACGCGCAAGGTGCGCCGCGGGGTGGTGGCCGAAAAATATGCCGACATTATCGATGCGGTTTATTCGGGCACGCCCAAGGTCGATATCGACACCATGATTACCTTTCAGGATGGCACAAAAACGCGGATTCAAACCAGCGTGCAGGTTGTTGATCTGGAAGGAAGGGGGGGCGAAAACAGCACCCCGAAAGCCGCCGAATAAGCCGACGAAAAAGACGCGGCCAAAAACCAAAACCGGGGGTGGCAACATCCTCGCCATGACAGGGATGGCACCATGAATTTTGAACTTTTGTTCCAGTTGCTGCTAAACGGGCTGATTGTTGGCATGCTGTATGGCGTCGTCGCCATGTGTTTTGTGCTGATTTACAAATCGACCCAGGTGGTTAACTTTGCCCAGGGCGAATTTTTGCTGATCGGCGCATGGGTTTGTTATGCGTTTCTGGTCGAATTCCAGATGCCGTTCTGGCTGGGGTTCATTTTTACCCTGCTGTTCATGCTGGCATTCGGGGTGATTTTGCAACTGGTGGTGCTGCGCCCCATGATTGGCGAGCCGATCATTTCCGTGATCATGGTCACCATTGGCCTGTCGATTTTCTTTCAGTCGGCCACCAAATGGATTTTCGGGGCAACCACGGCAACTTATCCGCAAGTCTTTGAAACCCGGGCTATTTCCATTGGCGGTATGCAAATTGAAACCGCCTATATCATGAGTTTGGGCATATCGCTTGTGATCATGGTGGCGTTTTACTGGTTCTTTAAATATTCCAAACTGGGGCTGGCGATGCGCGCCACGGCGTTTGACCAGCAGGTGGCACAAAGCCTGGGCATTTCGGTGAAAACCGTGTTTGCCATGTCGTGGGCGATATCGGCGATGGTTTCGGGGGTGGCCGGTATTGTTATTGGCATGGTCAACGGCGTGTCGTCGGGCCTGTCGGTTATCGGGATCAAGGTGTTTCCGGCGGTTATTCTCGGCGGGCTTGATTCCATCATCGGCGCCATCGTGGGCGGGGTGATTATTGGCCTGCTTGAAAACGGGGCTGAATTTGTCGACGGGCAGTATCTGCACTGGGGCAACCTGTTTTCCATCGCACCGTTTTATGTGCTGATCGTTATTTTGTGCATCAAGCCCTATGGCCTGTTTGGCACCAAAGACATCGAACGTATCTGATCTGGGGGACGAACCATTATGGCCGGCTTTTCAATGCGTCCCTGCGGCGATTTTCGCACCAGCTATCGCCAGGACACCCGTATTTTCGATACGACTTTCGTGCGTTATGCCGCCGTGTGTGGCGTGGTGGCAACCGCATTGATGCCCTTTGTGCTTGATGGCTATTACGTTAATCTGTTTATCCAGATTTCCTATTTTGCCATTGCCGCCCTGGGCCTGAATATTCTGGTTGGTTTTACCGGGCAAATCTCGCTGGGCCATGCCGCATTTTTCGGCTTTGGGGCCTTTGCCTCGGCCTGGATCAACACCCATACCGGTATTCCGGTTTTGTTGTCCATTCCGCTGGCGGGCCTGTTAACCGCGGCGGTGGGGTTGCTGTTTGGCTTGCCTGCCGCCCGGATCAAGGGGCTTTATCTGGCGATTGCCACATTGGCCGCCCAGTTTATTTTAGAAGACTTTTTTGCCCGGGCCGACTGGTTTACCGGCGGGTCTTCGGGGGCGGCGGCCAACCCGATCAATGTGTTTGGCTATGAAGTTCTTGATGATTTCAGCTTCTTTTATGTCTGCCTGTTTTTTCTGGTCATCATGTATGTGCTGGGCAGCAACCTGATGCGCTCGCGCGATGGTCGTGCCTTTGTCGCGGTGCGCGACCATTACCTGTCGGCCGAAATTATGGGCATTAACCTGACCAAATACCGCCTGCTCAGCTTTGCTGTTTCATCGTTCTACGCCGGGATCGGCGGGGCGATTTACGGGCATTATCTGGGCTATGTCTCGGCCGAGGGTTTCACCATTTTGCTGTCGATCCAGTTTCTGGGCATGATCATTATTGGCGGCCTGGGATCGGTAAAGGGGGCGTTGATGGGCACTGTGTTTATGGTGCTGTTGCCCGAGGTGATGGAAACCGGCGTTAGTGCCTTAAGCGTTTTTGACTGGGCCAACAGCACCGCTGTGACCGATGGCCTGGCCTATATCAAGGAGATGGCGATCGGTCTGGCCATTATCCTGTTCCTGATTTTTGAACCCGACGGGTTATCACACCGCTGGCAACAGATCAGGGCGTACTGGAAGCTTTATCCCTTCTCGTACTGACCAAAACCCCCACCTGCCGCACCATAATAATACTGGCAGGACAATAAAAATACGGGGGAGACCGGGAGGCTTTTTTGTTCAATGAAACGTCCAGGGAGACGTCGAGATGAAGAAACTGATTGCTGCTACCGCGATGATCGCAACCGCTATGTCGGTTGGCGCGGCAAAGGCCGAAGACAGCGTGTTTGTTGGCCATTTGATGGATATTACCGGGGCAACCGGCTTTATCGGCAAGTTTTATGCCGACGGGGTCCGTGATGCGCTGTCTTATATTAATGAAAATGGCGGCATTGCCGGCACCCCGCTGGAATTTGAATCCGTCGATTACGCCTATAAAGTGCCCCAGGCGATTGCCAATTATAAAAAATGGCGGTCGCGCAACAACATGGTGGCGATGCAAGGCTGGGGAACCGGCGATACCGAAGCCCTGATTTCATTTGTTGCCCGCGATGAAGTGCCGGTTTTCTCGGCATCCTATTCCGGCCATCTGACCGACCCGACGGGCAAAAACCCCAAAACTGCCAAACCTGCGCCCTATAACTTCTTTTACGGGGCATCCTATTCCGATGCTTGCCGCGCGATGGTGCAATGGGCGGCAAAGGACTGGAAAGACAAGGGCGGCAAGGGCAAGCCGGTATTTAGCCATATTGGCGATAACCACCCCTACCCGAACGCGCCCAAAGAAGCCTGCGCCGAATATGCCAACGAACTGGGGTTTGAAGTGACCAACCCGGTTGTGGTGTCGATGAAGCCGGGCGATTTCAAGGCGCAATGCCTGACCCTGAAAGAAGCCGGAACCGATTATGGTTACCTGGGTAACCTTGGCCCGTCGGTTGTGTCGCTGGTGAAATCCTGCGGTACGGTTGGGGCGGATCCGACCTGGCTTGCCAATATCTGGGCGGGTGATTACGAAACGCTGAAAACCATTGGCGATGTCGATAATTACATCTTCCCGGTGATGACCAGCTTTTGGACTGACGAAGGCGTTCCGGGCATGGATCTTGTGCGCGAGATTTCCAAGGAATCGGACAAGTCGGGCAAGGAATTTCGCACCCATCATTACATTCGCGGCATTTGTTCGGTCTATTACATGAAAGAAGCCATGGAATGGGCCAAGGAAAATGGCGGCATTACCGGCCCGAACATTAAACAGGGCATGTATGCCCGTTCTGATTGGGTGCCCAAAGGACTGGAAGGCGTTTGCATGCCGGCCACCTGGACGGCCGAAGATCATCGCGGGATTAACACCGTCAATATCTATAGCGGTCAAGCCCATGACGGCAACATCAAGGTCACCAAACTTGAAACCGTGACCCTGCCGCGCCGTGACGACTGGCTTGGTTATTAATATCAGCCTCCTTTCGGTTTGAAAGGATGTCTCCCGCCTGGTGCCGGAACCTGCTGTTTTCCCAAACGGTTTCGGCACCATGGTGGCAGGGACGGGGGCGTTTCCCCGCTCTGAGCATTGTTTTGTTGATTTGTTTTGTTTTTATCGCTGCCATTGCGAAGGTGATTTATGTCCGAACCCGCCCGCAAGACCGAAACCGCGCCGCCGCTTTTGTCGGTTAATAACATCGAAGTCGTTTATGACGAGGTGATCCTTGTATTGCGCGGCGTGTCGCTTGATGTGCCGCAGGGCAGCATTGTGACGCTGCTTGGCCCCAACGGGGCGGGGAAATCGACCACGCTCAAGGCCATATCGGGCCTGTTAAAAACCGAAGACGGCGAAGTGACCCGCGGCGAAATAACCTTTGATGGCAAGCCGATTTCCAACAAATACCCCGAAGATATCGTGCGGTCCGGCATTTTTCAGGTGATGGAAGGGCGGCGCATTATCGAGGATATGACCTGCCTGGAAAACCTGCGTCTGGGGGCCTATACCCGCAAGGACAAGGGCGTTAAAGACGATATCGAAATGGTCTATGACTATTTCCCGCGTTTGCGCGAACGTAACGGGCTGGCCGGGTATTTGTCGGGCGGGGAACAGCAAATGCTGGCGATTGGCCGGTCTTTGATGGCGCGCCCGAAAATGATTTTGCTTGATGAACCCTCGATGGGCCTGTCGCCGTTGCTGGTGAAAGAAGTGTTTGGCATTATCGAAAAAATCAACCGCGATCAGGGTATTACCATGCTGATCGTCGAACAGAATGCCAACTTTGCCTTAAAAGTAGCCGATTACGGGTACATTATGGAAAGTGGCAAGGTGGTGCTAGACGGCACGCGCGACGAGCTTTTGAACAACGAGGACGTTAAGGAATTTTACCTTGGCGGCGGGTCGGAAGACCGCAAAAGTTTTAAAAATATCAAATCCTATAAACGGCGCAAACGCTGGCTATAAACGGCATTTTTTGCCTTATGTGCCGTGGGATGCGCGGGAGACGACAGGCTATCTTTTAGGCGAAACTCTATCAAACGGGACCAGCCATGACATTGCAAACCTATTTCGACGACAAGGAAACCCTGGCCCCCGATGCCCGCGAAGGCCGTTTGCTGGCATCCTTGCCGGGGTTGATTGCCCATGCGCGCGATAAATCCACCGGCTTTGGCACGATATTGCAAAATATCGCCAGTGTTGCGGTTACCAACCGCCAGGAACTGGCAAAGCTGCCGGTGACGCGCAAGTCCGATTTGATCGCGATGCAGGCGGCAAAGCCGCCCTTTGCCGGGTTGAACGCAACGCCGGTGGGGGCGCTGGCCCGCATTTTTCAAAGCCCGGGGCCAATTTACGACCCGGAAGGCAAGGGCGATGACTGGTGGCGCATGGGCCGGGCCTATTTTGCGGCGGGTTTTCGCCCCGGTGACGTTATTCACAATTGCATGTCGTATCATTTAACGCCGGGCGGCTTTATTTTTGACAGCGGTGCGCGGGCGTGCGGTTGTGCGGTGGTGCCAGCGGGCGTGGGCCAAACCGAAGTGCAGGTTAAGGCAATTGCCGATATCCGCCCGACCGGCTATGCCGGGACGCCATCGTTTTTGAAAATCCTGCTCGAAAAAGCCGATGACATGGGGGCGGATGTGTCCTCGATCAGCCGGGCGCTGGTATCGGGCGAGGCGCTGCCGGAAAAACTGCGTGACTGGTTTGCCGAACGCGGTGTTGCCATGCTGCAATGTTATGCCAGTGCCGATCTGGGCCTGATTGCCTATGAAAGTGATGCGCGCGACGGCATGATTGTGGCCGAAGACATTATTGTTGAAATTGTCCGCCCCGGTACCGGCACTCCGGTTGCCGACGGCGACGTGGGCGAGGTTCTGGTAACGTCGTTTAATATGGATTATCCGCTGGTGCGTTTTGCCACCGGCGATTTGTCGGCGATTTTGCCGGGGCAAAGCCCGTGCGGGCGCACCAACCAGCGCATTAAAGGCTGGATGGGCCGGGCCGACCAAACCACCAAGGTTAAAGGCATGTTTGTCCACCCCCAGCAGGTGGCCGAAGTGGTGCGCCGTCACCCCGAAATTGCCAAGGCGCGGCTGGTTGTTTCACGCGTGAACGACAATGATGTGATGACGCTGTCCTGCGAAACCGATGCCGCCGATTTTAATGCCGACGCGGTGGGTGCCACCGTGCATGATGTGTGCAAGCTACGCGGGGTGGTTGAACCGGCAACGGTGGGCAGCCTGCCCAATGACGGCAAGGTGATTGATGATCAGCGCGACTATAGTTGAAATTTAACTGCTTTATTTGAACAAGTCCGGTTTTGGCAACTGCCATTGCCGGGCTTTCATTCCCGCTCGGGAATAAACTGGCTGTGCGGTTTTTATCGTGCAGCCTTTTTTTTCGGCGTTTTGAAACCGCCAGAACAGCCTTGCGCGGTGTGATGAAATGCGATTTGTTAAGAATTCAAATTGCTTGCACATTGTTGCCCGATGTCGCTTTCGCCACCCTTGCTTTCGCCACCGCCGCCACTTCCACCATCGTGTTTTCACACGCTGCATTTTCCCGAGCCAAGGAGCGCCCCGCATGAAAGACAAAACCGTTTGTGTTTGCCCGCCACATGTTTCGCACGAAGGTTTTGCCAGCCTGGCAACGCCGACGTATCGCGCATCGACCATTGCCTTTCCCAATGCGGCGGCCTTTGCCAACCGGATGGATCGCGGACCGGATGGTTATATTTACGGCCTGCATGGCACGCCAACCAGCCGCACGCTGGAAGCCGCGATTTCCGCCCTTGAAGGGGCGGCGCATACCATGCTGCAACCCTCGGGCCAGGCATCTATTTCGGTGGTGTTTCTGGCATTGTTAAAACCCGGCGATACGGTTTTGATCCCCGATTGTGCCTATCCGCCGGTCAGTTCGCTGTGCAACGGGTATTTGGCCGATCGCGGCATTGCGCACCGGGTTTATGACCCGTTGATTGGTGGCGATATTGCCGGGTTGATTGACGATAGCGTCAAGCTGATATGGGTGGAAAGCCCCGGTTCGGCGACGATGGAAGTGCAGGATTTGCCCGCCATTGCCAAGGCCGCCCATGATCGCGGTGTGTTGGTGGGAATGGATAACACCTGGGCCAGCCCGCTTCATTTCAAACCGCTGGCCTATGGCGCAGATATTGTGGTGGAGGCCCTGACCAAATATTTTAGCGGCCATTCCGATTTGCTGATGGGCTCGGTCTCGGTTACCGACGAGGGCGTTTATAAACAGTTGAAATCCACCATGAGCATGCTGGGCATTGGGGTGTCGCCCGATGATTGCTCGCTGGTGTTGCGCGGCATGGAAACCATGGCGGTGCGCTTAAAACACGGCAGCGACGTTGCGCTGAATTTTGCCACGCGCATGAGCAAAATCATTGACCCGGCCCTGATCTTGCACCCGGCCTTGCCAACATTTCCGCAACACGGCATGTGGCAACGCGATTTTGCCGGGGCCAGTGCGTTGTTCAGCATTATGATCCCGGCTGATATGGCAGGCGAACTGGACGGGCTGATTGACCAGGCAAAGACATTTTCCATTGGCGCGTCGTGGGGCGGCACCCACAGCCTGATGGTGCCGATGGCAATTGGCACCATGCGCAAGTTTGATGGCAACGCACCCAGCGGCATTATTTTGCGCCTGTCGATTGGCATGGAAGACCCCGATGATTTATGGACCGATCTGGCCCCGATCCTGGATGCCATTGCGCACCATCAACCGGCCTGAGCCAGCTTGAGCCAGTACCGCCAGCACAACCGCCTTGCCAATGGTTCGCCATAGGCAGGGCGGGCGATATGTGTATGATTATAAAATCATTTTAAAAAAGGGGATCGGGGTGCGGGGCACAAAAACCATCGAAGTCAGCCTGATCACGCTGTGCCAGCTTTTGGCGCTGTCATTGTGGTTTTCGGCAACGGCGGTATTGCCGCAATTGCGGGCCGAATTTCATTTGGGCGCGCTGCAATCGTCGCTGTTTACCAGTTCGGTGGTGATGGGTTTTATCATTGGTACCCTGATCAGCGCGTTTTTAGGGCTGGCCGACCGGCTGGACCCGCGCCGGTTTTTTGCCCTGTGTGCGCTGGTGGCAGGTACTGCCAATATTTTGATTTTAACCGTGCCGGTAGACGGGGTGGTGGTTATTTTGCTGCGCCTGTTAACCGGCATGTGCATGGCGGGGATTTATCCCATCGGCATGAAAATGGTGGCGACATGGGCGCGCGGCGATACCGGGTTTCTGGTCGGGCTTTTGGTCGGGGCGCTGACATTGGGCTCGGCCTTGCCGCATTTGTTTTCGGTGGCCTTGCCGCTGGACTGGCGCTGGGTGATTGTGGCGGCAAGCGGTTCGGCGTGGCTGGCGGCGTTTGGCGTGATGTTTGTCAAACTGGGGGGCACACCGGCACGGTCGCCGCGATTTGATCCGCGCATGCTGGGGCATATCATTGCCGATAAACCGTTGCGTTATGCCGGTTATGGCTATTTTGGCCATATGTGGGAATTGTATGCCATGTGGGGCTGGACGGGGTTGTTCCTGTTTCGCACCTATCAGGACCGGGGCATGGCGGATGCGGCGGGCTGGGCGGCGTTAACCACCTTTGCCATTGTCGGCATTGGCGCACTGGGCAGTTTGCTGGGCGGGATATTGGCCGACCGCTGGGGGCGGACCACCATTACCATTGGCGCGATGACGGTTAGCGGGCTGTGCGCCCTTGTGACCGGCGCACTGGCCGGGGCACCGATGCCGGTTCTGGTGATTGTGTGTTTGATCTGGGGGATTTCGGTGGTGGCGGATTCTGCCCAGTTTTCATCCTGCGTGATCGAACTTGCCGAGCCTGCCCATATTGGCACCGCGCTGACATTGCAAAATGCGGTGGGTTTTTTGATTGCGCTGGTATCAATCCATCTGGTGCCGGTGGTGGCCGATGCCTTTGGCTGGTGGGCATCCTTTGCCATGCTGGCAATCGGCCCGGTGATGGGGGTTATGGCAATGGCACGTTTGCGTGCGATGCCCGAAGCTGTCAAACTGGCCCAGGGACGGCGTTAACCACTCTTTTGCATAGGAAAAATGCAAAAAAATATTGCCAGAAAACCAAAATCGGCGCTTTTTCTTGGGTGATCAGGATCACTTGCCCGATGCGCAATAAAAATGCATCGGCGGGGTTTCCTTGACCATATTCGGGACAAATATTAGGTTCTGCCAGAATTTTCTTGCTGCGCGCGCGGGGGCGTTGCGTCATCTTCTAAAAAACAAGGGTCTTTCATGAGTCTTACCCTCATTGTTTTGCTTCCCTTTCTTGGCGCGCTGCTGCCAGCGATCATGATCAGGGCCGGACGTAACACCTGTGCAATGGCGACCGGATCGGTCACGTTGTTAGCACTGATTCTTTTGGCATCCCTGGCACCTGCTGTGATGGCCGGAGAGGTGATCCACGTTCGCTATGAATGGTTGCCCGCACTGGGCCTGAATGTGAACTTTTTCCTCGACGGGTTGGGGTTGCTGTTTGCCACCCTGATTTTGGGGATCGGGCTTTTAATCATTATCTATGCCCGGTTCTATCTGTCGAAAAGCGATCCGATGGGCCGTTTTTACGTGTTCCTGTTATTGTTTCAGGGCGCAATGATCGGCATTGTTACATCCGACAATATTTTGCTGTTGCTGATTTTCTGGGAACTGACGTCGTTAAGCTCGTTCCTGCTGATCGGCTATTGGAAACATCTGCCCGAAGGTCGACAGGGCGCGCGTATGGCGCTGACCGTGACCGGGGCCGGTGGCCTGGCGATGATTGCCGGAATGCTGATTTTGGGCAATATCGTTGGCTCTTATGACATCAGCGTGATTTTGCAGCATGGCGACATGATCAAATCATCGCCGCTTTATGCGCTGGCGACGGTTCTGGTTTTGCTGGGCTGTTTAACCAAATCGGCACAGTTTCCGTTTCATTTCTGGTTGCCCCACGCCATGGCGGCACCGACCCCGGTTTCGGCCTATCTGCATTCGGCAACCATGGTCAAAGCCGGGCTGTTTTTAATGGCGCGGCTGTGGCCGGTGCTGGCGGGAACCGATGAATGGTTTTACATCGTTGCCACATCGGGCCTGATCACGATGGTGATGGGTGCCTGGATTGCGATGTTCAAGGATGATCTGAAAGGCCTTCTGGCCTATTCAACCGTCAGTCACCTTGGCCTTATTACCATGCTGTTTGGTTTTGGCACCCCGCTGGCCGCCGTGGCCGGTATTTTTCACATCATCAACCATGCCACGTTTAAGGCCGCCCTGTTTATGACGGCTGGCATTATTGACCATGGCACGGGCACGCGCAGCATTCGCCGCCTTGGCGGTATTGCATCCTTAATGCCGATTGCGGCCACCATTGGTGTGATTGCAGCGGCATCCATGGGCGGGATGCCCCCGTTTAACGGGTTCCTGTCCAAGGAAATGATGCTTGATGAATCATTACATATGGCGTGGCTGGGGCAGGACTGGGTGTTCCCGGTTCTGGTCACGGTCGGCGCGCTGTTTTCGGTGGCTTATGCCTTCCGGTTTATTGTGCATGTGTTTTTGGGCCCCAAACAGCCGGTATACCCGGAGCATCCGCATGATCCGGGATTTGGCATGTGGGGGCCGCCCGCATTTTTAACCGTGCTGGTGGTGTTGATTGGCCTGTTCCCGGCGGTGGTCGCCGGGCCGCTGGTGGAGGTTACATCGCGTGCCGTTATTGGCGGAGAATTGCCGGAATTTCATTTGGCACTGTGGCATGGTTTTAACACGCCGCTGATGCTAAGCGCGGTTGCCATCATTGGTGGTTTGCTGTTGCTGTGGCGTCATCCGGGCCTGATGAATGCGACCAAAAACCTGTCACGGCCCGAAGCCAAGGCGATGTTTGACGGCTTTATCGAAAAGCTGGTCGGGCTGGCCCGGTTTATGACCGACCTGTTGCATAGCGGGTCGTTGCAGCTTTATCTGTCGTTCATGATTGTGGCCGCCATTGCCATTGGTCTGGCCGGTTTTTATACCCATGACGGGTATTTGCCGGGCACGCGGGAATTGTTGCCGGTCAGTGTGCCGGTGGTGATTGCCTGGGCGCTGTTGATGCTGACCTGTGCGGCATCGGTGATCCTGCATTATAACCGCTTGCTGGTGTTGTTGTTTGTTGGCGTGATCGGCCTGATTGTGTCGCTGGGCTTTATTTACCTGTCCGCACCTGATTTGGCCCTGACCCAGATTTCGGTCGAAGTGGTGACCGTGATTTTGATGATGCTGGCGTTAAACATCCTGCCCAAGGAAACCCCGCGCGAAAGCACCGCCGGACGGCGTTTTCGCGATATTCTGATCGCGGTGGTTGCCGGGTTGGGCATGGGCGGTGCCGTGTGGGCCGTGATGACCCGCGATGGTGTGACCATTGCCGATTATTACCTGCAAAATTCGTTAACCAGGGGCGGCGGGCATAACGTGGTAAACGTTATTCTGGTCGATTTCCGTGGTTACGATACGTTTGGTGAAATCACCGTTCTGGGCATTGCGGCCCTGACCATTTTTGCCCTGGTCGAAAGTGTTGCCAGCGGCAAGGCCGCCGCGCGGTTGGCAAGTTGGGTGAAGGAACATCGGGAATCCGCCGAACGCCACCCTTTGATGATGGTGATTGCAACACGCGTGATGCTGCCATTATCGCTGATGGTCGGGGTTTATATTTTCCTGCGCGGGCATAACGAACCGGGCGGCGGGTTTATTGCCGGGCTGGTCGTTTCCATCGCCCTGATCATGCAATATATGGCGTCGGGCTTTGGCTGGACCCAGAACCGCATGCGGGCCAATTATCATGCCATGATTGCGCTGGGCGTGATTGCCGCGGCGCTAACCGGCATGGGGGCGTGGGTTGCGGGTTATCCGTTCCTGACCAGTACCTTTGGTCATTTCCATATTCCGTTTATTGGCGATATTGAACTTGCCAGCGCGATGGGCTTTGACCTGGGTGTGTTCCTGACCGTGGTCGGAGCGGTGATGCTGGCGCTGGCGAAATTGTCGCAGGTGGAACGCATGGCCGAACATAGCGACATCAATACCGAACCGATGGATCACGATCCGTCATCGGGGCGTCCCCTGACGTCGCCACAGCAAAACGAGGCCTGATATCATGGAGTTTCTGGTAGCAAGCAGTATCGGCCTTTTAACCGCATGTGGTGTTTACATGCTGTTGCGCGGCAGGACATTTCCCGTCGTGATCGGGTTGTCGCTTTTGTCTTATGCGGTGAATGTGTTTTTGTTCGCCATGGGCCGGTTGCAGGTGGATCTGCCCCCGATCATCAGTGACAGCGCCCCGGGCTATACCGACCCGATCCCGCAGGCACTGGTGTTAACGGCAATTGTTATTTCGTTTGGTATGACAGCCCTGATCGTTGTGCTGGCCCTGCGAACCTATCTTGAGATCGGCAATGACCATGTTGATGGCCTTTCCGGCGGCCCCACTGATACCGGAGAACAGGAATAATGGGTAACTGGATGATTGTTCCCGTCGTGCTGCCAGCGGTTATGGCGGCACTGACTGTTCTGGCGGTGCGCCATGATCTGGTGTTGCAGCGGGTTTTTTCCGCCGCAACCGTGCTGGCCTTGCTGGTTGTGTCGATTGTGCTGGTGTTTCATGCCGCCCATACCGGCCCGGAAATGTATTCGCTGGGCAACTGGCCAACCCCGTTTGGCATTGTGCTGGTGTTAGACCGCCTGTCGGCAATGATGGTGTTGCTGACATCCATTCTCGCCGCCATCGTGTGGTTTTATTCGGCGCGCGAATGGGACAAACGCGGCAAGCATTTTCATGCCCTGTTTTTGTTTCAGCTAATGGGGGTGAATGGCGCATTTCTGACCGGCGACTTCTTTAACCTGTTCGTGTTTTTTGAAGTTCTGCTGATCGCGTCCTATGGCCTGATGTTGCACGGCGCGGGCGAACACCGCCTGAAAGCAGGCTTGCAGTATATTATCGTCAATCTGACCGGCTCCAGCCTGTTTTTGATTGGCGTTGGCCTGATTTACGCCGTGACCGGCACGCTGAACATGGCGGATCTGGCCCTGAAGGTGCCGTTGGTGCCTGATAGTGACCTGGCGTTGTTAAAGGCAGGCGCGCTGATTTTGTTTCTGGTGTTTTGCATCAAGGCCGCGATGGTGCCGATGCATTTCTGGTTGCCTGGCACCTATGCCAATGCACCAGCGCCGGTTGCGGCCCTGTTTGCCATTATGACCAAGGTTGGTGCCTATTCGATTTTGCGGCTGTACTCGCTGGCATTTGGCGGGTCGGCGGGCGATTTGTCGTGGCTGGTCGCGCCTTATTTGTTGCCAGCGGCGATTGTGACGCTGGTGGTCGGCATGGTCGGTGTGCTGGCGGCAAAGCAGCTTAACCGCATGGTGGCCTTTGCCGTGGTGGGATCGATGGGGACCATGATGATTTCGGTTTCCCTGTTTACCCCGGATTCTGTGGCGGCTGGTTTGTATTATATGCTGCATTCCACCTTTGCCGGGGCGGCGATGTTTCTGGTAGCCGATCTGATTATTTCACGGCGCGGCCAGTATGGCGGGGTCTTGAATGCGGCCCCCGATATTCGCCAAAGCGGCCTGATCGCAGCGATGTTTTTTATGGCCGCCATTGCCATGGCCAGCATGCCGCCGCTATCGGGGTTTTTGGGGAAACTGCAAATTCTGACTGCGGCGCGTGAGTCGCAATATGCCGTGTGGATCTGGGCGGTTATTCTGGGCACGTCGTTTTTAAATATCGTTGCCTTTGGCCGGGCGGGCAGTGTTTTGTTTTGGAAAAGTTCGGCAATTGAAGGCGAAATTCAAACCGCGTCAGACCAGACATTTCCCAAACAGACGGTTATTGCCGCGGGCATGATGCTGGCGATGCTGGTGGGGTTAACCGTGTTTGCCGGGCCGATTACCGGTTATTTGCACGACACCAGTGTCGAGTTGTTTGATACCACCGACTATATCCGTGCGGTGATGGGGGCCGATACCCCCATTGCCGAAATCACCACCGTTGCGCCGTTTGCGCAATAAGCAGCAGAAAGGACAGTGATGATGTTGAAACGTTATCTTCCCCATCCGCTGCTCAGCGTGGCCCTGATTGTGATCTGGGTGATGCTGGCCAACGAGATTTCGGTTGGTACGGTGGTGTTTGCCGTTATTCTGGCCGTGATTATTCCGCTGATCAGCCAAAGCTTTTGGCCAGGACGGCCCAAGGTTGGCAATTTCTGGGCGATTTGTGAATATGGCCTGATCGTGCTGTGGGATATTCTGGTTGCCAATGTGGTGGTGGCAGGGCTTGTTTTGTTTCGCAAGGCCGACAGCCTGGAACCGGCCAGTGTAACCGTGCCGCTGGAATTAACCTCGCCCGAGGCGATTACGGCGCTGGCGGGCACCATCACCATGACGCCGGGTACCGTGACGGTCGATTTATCGCGCGATGCGCGCTCGTTGCTGGTGCATTGCCTGCACGCGCCCGACCCGCAAGCCGTGGTTGACGACATCAAATCGCGCTACGAACGCCGGCTCAAGGAGATTTTCGAATGATTGAATATGCCCTGAATTTTGCGTTCGTGTGCGCCGGTGTGTCGTTGCTGATCAATTTGTGGCGTTTGTCATTCGGGCCGACCATTGCGGATCGGGTTTTGGCCGTGGATACCATGGCGATTAACGGCATAGCGCTTTTGGTGCTGTATGGCATTGGCCGGGCAACATCGATGTATTTTGAGGCCGCCCTGCTGTTTGCGATGGTCGGGTTTGTGTCGACCGTGGCCTATTGCAAGTTCGTCCTGCGCGGCGACATCATCGAATAGGAATGGATGTGATGGAATTTGTTATTGAACTCGTCATTTCTGTTTTGATCGTGATCGGGGGGCTGTTTACCCTGATCGGGTCGTTCGGGCTGGTGAAGCTGCCGAACCTTTTGATGCGCCTGCATGCCCCGACCAAGGCCACCACGGTGGGGGTCGGGTCGATCCTGATTGCATCGATGCTGTTTTTCTGGATGGAACGGGGCACCTTTACCATTCATGAATTGCTGATCACGGTCTTTTTGTTTTTAACCGCACCGATTACCGCCAATTTGATAGGCAAGGCGTATTTGCTGCGCCATGTCGACCCGCATGATGATTTGCCCCATACCGGCGAAGCCGAAGGCTGGGCGACGTTTGATTCACGCGATCCCGAAGAACAACCCAAAGACCCCGGCAAATTGCCGCAGGACGAAAAAAGCAACGACCTGAACTGAGCAATCATTGGCAGGTCGTCGCCAGATTGACAGGGTCAACACCGGTTCTGGCAACGGAACCGGTGTTTTGTTTATGAAGGGCGATTGCAATTGCAACAGAATGGTCTGCCATGCCCAATTTGCCAGCATTTGAAACGGCGCGTTTAAGATTGCGCCCCCGCACAGGGGCCGATTTTGCCGCCTGCCTTGCCATGGACCGCGAACCGGGCATGACCCGCTATATCGCCGGGCCATGGGCAGATGACACAGCGCACCGGGCATTTTTGCACGATCGGATCGGGCGGGATTATGGCGACGGGTTGGGATATTGGTCGGTTTTTCCCAAAACGGCCGCAAAATGGTTTGCAGGCTGGGTGTTGCTGATCCCGGAAAATGGCGTGGGGCCGGATATTGAAATTGGCTGGCGATTTGTGTTGGCCGCCCAGGGCAAGGGATATGCCACCGAGGCCGCCCATGCTGTTTTGAACCATGCCTTTGCCACTTTGGCGATAGACCGGGTGGTGGCCGATATTGACCGGCGCAATCTGCCATCGATCAAGGTGGCGCAAAAAATTGGCCTGCATTGCGAAAGCCGGGGCGAAAATGCCGATTTATATGCCGTGAGCCGGAATAACCGGAAATAACCGGCAATAACCCGACGTGATCCTGTTTGCACCGCGCACGCGCAATGATACGACGGTGTAAGTGCGAGCGCCCCTATCGGCATATGACACGCAAGACAGGTAGATGACGGGCATGCCCGATTTTACGATAGAAGATCAATATAGCGGCATTGTCGCCGGAATAGACGAGGTAGGGCGCGGGCCGCTGGCCGGGCCGGTGGTTGCGGCCGCCGTGGTGCTACCGCGTTCTCAGCCTGCTTTAAACGTGCTGTATCGCCAGCTAAATGATTCCAAAAAGCTGTCGGCGAAAAAACGCGAGATGCTGGCGGCAATGATATTTGATTGTGCCTTTGTCGGCATTGGGGCGGCATCTGTGCGCGAGATTGACCAGATTAATATTTTGCAGGCAACCTATGTGGCCATGCGCCGCGCAGTGGCACATTTGCCGCAATGCCCTGATCAGGCATTGGTGGATGGCAACCGTGACCCCGGCCTGCCCTGTGCGGTGCAAACAGTGGTGAAGGGCGATAGCAAATCGCTGTCGATTGCGGCGGCATCGATTGTTGCCAAAGTGGTGCGCGACCGCGCCATGGCGCGCCTTGCGGTGCGTTATCCGCATTTTGGCTGGGAAGGCAATGCTGGCTATGGCGTGAAAAAGCATATGGCGGGGCTGCATGTGGCGGGGCCAACGGTGCATCACCGCCGCAGTTTCAAACCGGTTGCGCTGTTGTGGGACGCGATGGAAGCTCGCGAAACCTGAGCCTCAGGTTTCGTCGATATGGTTTTGCAGGGAAAATTGCGCCCGGACCAGATCGATGTCGCTGGTTTTACCGTTATGTGCATCGCGACGTGAAATGGTGGCGTAGCCGCCTGCCTGACGGATTTCAACCCGGTCGTGCAGGCGGCATTCGGCGCGAAACTGAATGTCGAGGCTGGCGGGTTGAAAGTCCGCCGTGCTTGTCGTGTCAGCGGGGCCACTGGTGGCCAAAACCCATTGCATCAGGCGCACATTATTGACGTGTCCATAGATATCAAGGTCCGATGCCCGGGCGGTGATGGTGTCTGCCGCTGTCATATCGGCCGGGGGATGCGCCCGGCGTTGGGAAACCTCGATCAGTTTCGGGCCGGGAGGATCGGGCAGGCGGGCCATTAGCCAGTCTGGCCAGGGTGCAGGCCGCCGGGCCTGCAAATCAAACAGGGACCAGAAATTTTGCGCCACCGCACAAACGGTGCCGCTTTCGTCGATCAGGCGGAAATCGCGGCTGGCCATGCGATGGGCAAAGCCCGACGGCCAGGTTTCGATGGTGATGGTTTCGCCATTGGCTGGATACTGCCGCACCATAATGGCCATGCGCGCCAAAACCCAAGCCACACCGCGATCGACCGTATCGTCATAAGCCAGCGCCAGCCGTTTGGCCCCCCAGCCAGCGGCATCTTGCATATAATCGGCCAGCGCAGGCAGGGTTGCCAACCCGTTTTGGCCGATTTCGGAATAGCGCACGCGATATTGCCCGCGCCAGCCGCAATTATCGGGCAGGGGGGCGCTGGCAATGTGGTTCCAGTCAGGATCGGGCATGGGGCGTTCCTGTATTTTGCTTCATTTTGGGGTGGGGGCGTAACATTATGCCAACGATAGGCCGCTTAAACCGATCGGGCAATCTGACCAAAAGGCCAAGGGCAGGGCAACAAAGGGGCCGGACCCGCGTGTGATGATGGACAACAAACTTGCGTGGCGCATTCGCATGCCAGGCGGACCAAAGCGGATTATCGTAAACAGGACGTAACCGCGCCGGTTAAACCGGGATTATTGCGTGCGGCTTTCGTTAGTCCGTCGGGCTTTGGCGCATTTTTTTGGTATCGCCGCGTTTCTTTTTGGTGTCGATACGGCGGCGCTTCGAGGCCAGCGTCGGGCGGGTTTTTACGCGGTATTTTTTGCGTTCGGCGGCCTTGCGCAGCATGGCAACAAGGCGGTCGATGGCGTCCTGTTTGTTGCGTTCCTGGGTGCGAAAACGCTGGGCTTCAATGATCAGTTCGTTTTGCGTCGTCACACGGCTGCCGCCAATTTCCTTTAACCGGTCGCGCACACGCAGGGGCAGTTCGTGCAAATCGTCAATTTGCACGCGCATTTGCACCGCACTGGCAACCTTGTTGACATTCTGCCCGCCCGGCCCCGAAGACCGGATGAATTGAAATTCCAGGTGGCGTTCATCAAAATAAAGGCCGCTGCCAATATCAATCATTGTTCGTGTTCCGGCGTCCGGGTGCGATTTATACTGAAAATCATTATCGATTGCAGAAGTTCAATTGAAGTTTCCCTATGGGCTGACTACATTGTATGAAATTGCTTCGTCAATGCTGTGACGGGCCTTGTGGGAATAAAAACGTGCATCCTGGTCATATTTATCTTGTTTTCGGTTGGTTGGCAGTCGGTCTTGGCGTTGTGGGCATCTTTTTGCCCTTGCTGCCGACGACTCCTTTTATTTTGCTGGCCGCGTGGCTGTTTGGCAAAGGTTCCCCGCGGGCCCATGCCTGGCTTTATAATCATCCGCATCTGGGGCCGTCTTTGCGCCACTGGAATGAACATGGCGTGATCAGCCGCCGGGCCAAAATAATGGCGGCCAGTGCGTTTGTTCTTATGATTGGGGCGTCGATTATTTTTGTCAAAATGCCGTGGGTGATCATGGTGCAGGCGATGATCGCCATTCCGGTTTGTATTTTCATTTTTTCGCGCCCGTCCAGCCCGCGGGTTTCGGTTTCTGAAACCAAGTAGCCCGCTGCCGGGCAGCACGCGCGATGCATGACAGATTAAAAACCAACCTGTAAAACCAACCCGCAAAAACCATCCAGCGGGCCCGTGCGGTTTGCCAATAAACAAGGGACGATCGAAAGGTTCGATCGTCCCTGTATTGTATCTGATTGAGGGCGCACTTTTGCCAAAGGCCGGGGTGGGGAAGGGTTAATTTGCGCCGGGATTGTGCTGTGCGCGCCGGGGGCGGAATTGCAACAACACAGCCAGAATGCTCGCAGCAATGATCATGGCGGTAACATCGGCCCAGCCACCATGGTTCCACACCCAGATACCCAGGGCGGAGCCCGCCGACCCGCCAATAAACATGGTGGCCATAAAAATGGTATTGAGGCGTGCCCGTGCGGCTGGTTCCAGCGAATAGATAATGTGCTGGTTTGAAACCATGGCGGACTGAATTCCGAAATCAAGCAGGATCACGCCAATGATCAGGGCCGACAGGGTGGCCGATACCGCAAACAGCGCCCATGAGGCCAGAACGACAAAGACGCCAATACGCACAACCATACGCGGGCCGCGATGATCGGCCAGACGCCCGGCAACGGGGGCTGCGAGAACGCCAACCATGCCAATAATGCCGAATAAACCGGCAATTTCGGCGCCAAAACCAAATTGCGGCTGGGCCAGCAAAAAGGGCAGGACCGTCCAGAAGGCGGAAAAACCGGCAAACAGCAATGCCTGGGTGAGCGCGGCCCGGCGCAGTTCGGGATAGTTGCGCCATAAATGGCGCATCGAGCCGATCAGTTTGGGATAGCTTGCCGGGGCGTCCTTGCGGTCGTCGGGAAGAATGGCAAACATGGTAAGGGCGGCGGCAAGGGCCACGGGCACGGCAATATAAAACATTGCCCGCCATCCCATGCCGGTTGCGACATATCCGGCGATTGTCCGGCTTAGCAAAATACCGGCAAGAAGACCCGACATCAGGGTGCCAACAGTGGCCCCGCGCCGTTCGGGCGCGCTGAGATGGGCGGCAAACGGGATGATTTGCTGGGCGACGGTTGCGCTCATGCCAACAAGGATGGACGCCCCGACAATCATTGTTGTGGAGGAGGCGGTGGCGAGCAACAACAGGGCGGCTGCCAGAATGATAAATTGCCCGAAGATAAGTTTGCGGCGATTAAACATATCGCCCAGTGGCACCAGCAAGAACAGCCCCAGCGCATAGCCAAGCTGTGTGACTGGCGATATCAGCGAGGCCGCATGGGGCAGCTCATGCGAGATGATGTTTAGCATGGGTTGATTGTAATAAATGTTGGCAACGGCAATGCCGGTTGCCGCGGACATGGCAAAAACAAGCGAGCGACGCAGCCTGAAAGGCGCATCGGCGGGGGTGGATCTGGTCATCGTTTTTCCTGCAGTCTGGAATTTGGATTTGTGCTGTTGTGCGCTGATGGGCATTGTTTATCAATGAACAATGATGCACTTTGTGCGTTCAAATTTGTACGGGTGTGGCGGCAGGTGTTTTTTCGCGGCATCGGCGAACGGTTAAATGCCGGAGATTGGTCACAAAACCGGGGGCTGACATGGACTGGAGCGATGTGCGGGTTTTTTTGGCGGTGGCGCGGGCGGGAACCCTTGGCGCGGCCGCACGTAGCCTGAAAATCAGCCACCCGACAGCGGGGCGGCGGTTGCGCGCCCTTGAGGACGCCACCGGGCAGGTTTTGTTTCAAAGAACAGCCGAGGGCTATATCCTGACCGATGAAGGCCAATCGGTTTTTGCGCTGGCCGAGCAAATGGAAGAAAACGCCCTGGCGCTGGAACGCCGGTTGGCCGGGGGGGCGGCGCGAACCGGAAGGCAAGGTGCGCCTGTCCTGTGCGGACTGGTTCGGGGGGTATGTTTTACCACCGGTTCTGACAGAATTTTGCGAAAAATATCCGGCGGTGGAACTGGAGTTGCTGATTAGCGCCCGGTTATATAATCTGGCCCGGCGCGAAGCGGATTTGGCCTTTCGCATCATACCGTTCAACAATCGCGATATTGTTCAGCGCCGGTTACTTGATATGCCATATGGCGTTTACATTGCCCAAAACCTGCCCGATCCGGTGGTGGGCGATGGTGAAGGGCAACGATTGCTGTCAATGGATGCCTCTACGGGCACCTACCCCGATACCTTGTGGTTACAGGACCGTTTTCCCCGTGCGGAAATTGTTTTGCGCAGTAATAACCGCCATATCCAGGCACGCATGTGCGCAAGCGGCCTTGGCATTGCGGTATTGCCCCGCCCCCTGGGCGATCAGGTGCCCAATTTACGACGGCTGACGGGGATGGACACGCCCCCGACGCGATCTATCTGGATGGGGTATCACCGCGATTTACGCGATCTGGGCCGGTTGCGGGCGTTTGTTGATCTGGTCGTCAAACATATTGCGACCTGAATGTTGGCTGCCTTTGGCCCGATGGCGCAGGTTCGTCGGTGTTATCGAACCGATTTACGGCTGAGTTCCTGCTGGCAGTTTTCTTCAAGCAGGTCGAGTTCCTCGATTGTCGCGTCGATATCGTCGCGCTGTTTGGCCAGCGTATCGCGGCGTTCCGATATTTTGTTGATCAGGATCGTCAGCTGGGTAATTTCGCTGCGGTCTGTTTCATAGAGATCGAGCAGGTCGCGAATTTCCTTAAGCGCGAAGCCCAGCCGTTTGCCGCGCATGATCAGGCGCAGCCGTACCCGGTCGCGCTGGCCATAGATGCGGGTTTGTCCCTGACGCTGTGGTGCGATCAACCCCTGGTCTTCGTAAAAACGAATGGTCCGGGTTGTGACATCAAATTCGCGGGCAAGATCGGTAATGGAAAAACTGTCAGTCATATAATTCTTTAAAGTTTACGCTTACGTAAACGAAAGCTACATGGTTTTTCCCGTAATCACAATACACTCACACCACACTGTGGTCTTTGGGCAGATCGACATGGAAGGTACTGCCTTCATCGGGCGCACTTTCGACATGGATATTGCCGCCGTGCCGTTCGACAATTTTTTTACACAGCGCCAAGCCGATGCCGGTACCGGCATATTCGCCGTAGCCATGCAGGCGTTTGAAAATTTCAAAAATGCTGGCGTGATATTGCGGGTCGATGCCAATGCCGTTGTCGGACACCGAAATACGCCAGAAACTGTCAAACTCGCGCGCCGAAATGCGGACTTCGGCATGTTCGGGGTTGCTGTATTTTAATCCGTTTGACACCAGATTTTGAAACAGTTGCAAAAGCTGGCTGGGGTCGCCCATCACCATTGGCAGGTCGGGTGCGCGCATGATGTTGCCCGCCGGGGCGGCATCGGCGCGTTTAAGGTTGGCTTCAATCGCATCAAACAGCCCGGCGAGCGGAACTGCCTGAAACGGTTTGCCGTGCCGCCCAACCCGCGACAGGGTCAGTAGGTCGTCGATCATGCGTTGCATGCGCCGGGTGCCATCCACGGCATAATGGATAAACTCGTCGGCGGTATCGTCGAGCTTGCCTTTGTAGCGGCGGGCCAGAAGCTGGGTGTAGCTAGACACCATGCGCAAAGGTTCTTGCAAATCGTGCGAGGCGGCATAGGCAAACTGTTCCAGCTCGGCGTTGGAGTTTTCAAGCTCCTGCATCGTGTTCTGGATTTCAAGTTCGTGGCGTTTGCGCTGTGAAATATCGCGCAGCGTAATGATGTAATGATAGCGCCCATAGGCGGTGAAATGGCTGATCGCCACTTCGAGCGGGATGTTATGACCATTGGCCGGGCAGGCCAGAATTTCGATAACGCCGGTGCCAAGGTCGGTCAGCAAACGGTCGCTGGGCGGTTTGGGCGGCGGGGTATTGCCGCTGTCGGGCAATAAAAACCGGATGATGTTTTTAATCTCCGGGTCGCCCTGTGGGCCACAAAGTTCCTGTGCGCGCGCATTTAGCGGTTCAAGCGTACCATCTTCGGAGGCAACCAGAATGGCATCGATGGTGTTTTGCAAAATCGCCCGGGTGCGGTCTTCGCTGCGGCGAGTTTTGGTCACCAGTTCGGCCAGTTCGGCAGCCTGGCGGCGCAACAGCTGGTCGCGCTGAACCGCCAGGGTGACATCGCGCACCGTGATCGAACACAGCTGGGTGCTTTGGGCAATACGGACAGGCTGAATGCGGATCGATTGCTGCATTTGCGGGAATTTTTCGGCAAATTGCGGCAAAGGGCGCAACGGCAGAACCGATTTGTTTAGCGACGGTGAAATCATTGCGGGCATGCCCAGCGACAGACAATCGCGAATGGCATTGTGCAACCGGGTGGGAATGGCATCGCCAAACACATCGCCCAGCGTTTTGCCGATAACATCGTTCGCCTTGTGGTCCGACGCCTTTTCCATCCAGCTATTCCAGAACATGATTGTTCTGTTCTGGTCGATGGTTATAACGCCGACATCGCTGGCATCGAGCAGCGTCAGGTAAAGTTCGGCGCCCCAGCTTGCCGGTTTGCAAGCGGTGCTGCGCGGGTTTGTTCCCGCGATGGCAGCAGGATGGCCGGTGTCGGGGCCAGCTTCTGGCACTGACGCGGGCGCGGGGGTGTTTGCAGCAGGTTGGGGCTGTGCCCCGGGGTTGCTGGCACCGGTGTTTTCGACCTGGCCCGTGTCCACAGGCATGTTGGCCCGGGTCGGTTTTTTGCGGGTGCCATCTTCGGGCGGAATCTGATTGCCATATCGCATGGCTTGATGGCTCCTTGCGGCCGGATGTGCCGGTAGCACGGGGGCTTTTTAAATCAGCTTAAGGCGTGCGCCAGATAGCGCTGAACCATTTGTTTTAGGGTCTGAATCGAGTCCAGATCCATGACAAATAACACATATCCGTCGATATCGTTTTCACGCAGCATGAACTGCACATGAAGAATAAGCAGAAATGGCGCTGTGGTTTCGGCATCGGGCGCATCGACCGGGCTGTAATCGGGCATCAGGTTGCGGGTTTCACATTTGCGAAAAACCGGCATCGAACAGTTAATCGGGTGCCCCAATACGTTCGAAATGCTGCCCAGACAAGCATTGAGAATAATGTTGCCAACCTCCATCAGGGCTTCTTGTTCAAGGTCGCTGAGGCTGTCGAGGGGCACATCAACCTGCAAAAGCCTGCGCACCAGCTCCAGGCTGCGTCTTTCGGGAAACACCAGCAGGGCATCGCCCTTGAACGGGCCATTAAAGCTTTGGGTGACGGCGGACACCACTTCGTGCGGTGCGGCGATCAGGTTGGCGTCGGAAAAGCGCTGAACAAAGCTGATCGACGGCACGGTTAATTCTACCCGCTGATCGACCATTTCCGAAAGCGACGCCGCAGCACGACCGACACCAATATTGATCAGTTCGGTAATGGTATCGCGTTCAAGGTCGGATAAATCAATCATGGGCCTGTTCCCGCGCGGAAAAATAGGCGGTGATTTTATCCTGGGTGGGCGGTTTGGCAATGAAATCCATGCCCAGGGCTTCGGCCTGGTTCTGGATGTCTTGCTGGATATTGGCCGTTAGCAAAGCAACAGTTGATTGGGGGTGCTGCTGGCGAATGTCGCCGCCCAGTTCCAGCCCGTTTTTACCCGGCATGTTAAAGTCGATGATGAAATAATCATAGGGCCGAGTGTTGGCCATGGTTTGGGCTTCGCCGGCTTCGACGGCCTCGTCAATGGTCCAGGCCGGAAACCGGCTTTGGATAAATGCCTTGACCAGCAGCCGGGCAAATTTGCTGTCATCAACCAGTAAAACGGAACGGGGATGCGACATGGTATCCTCAAAATGGTGCCGCACAAAGCGGGTTGGTCGAAAACAGTTTTGGCGTGTGGCGTGTTCAAACGGTTTGGCCATTATAGGGCAGATCGTCACGCCTGTTCCAGTTGTTCCATCAATATGGCAATTTCGGCGGGCGGTCGCGGTTCTGAAATCAGGAAACCCTGTATCTCGTCGCAATCATGGGCGCGTAAAAACTCAAGCTGTTCGGTGGTTTCAACCCCTTCGGCGATCACGCGCAAGCCCAGATTGCGGCCCATCAAAATAATGGTGTTGGTGATGGCGGCGTCGTCGGGGTCGGTGGTGATATCGCGGATAAAGGACCGGTCGATCTTGATTGAATTGATCGGCAAGCGTTTTAAATAGGTTAGCGATGAATAGCCGGTGCCAAAATCGTCAATCGCGATCTGGATGCCCAACCGGCGAATTTCGGTTAAAATGGCGACGGCGCGGTTCATGCCCTGCATCATCACGGTTTCGGTAATTTCCAGCACCAGCCGCGAGGCGGCAACGCCGGTTTCTTGCAAGATGCCCGATATGGTTTCGGTGATGCGCCCTTCGATTAACTGGCGGGTCGATAAATTAACCGCGACCACCACCGGGGCAACCCCCTGGGCATCCCATTCGATAATCTGCTGGCACACCCGGCGCAAAACCCATTCGCCGATTTTGCCGATCAGGCCGGTTTCCTCGGCGATGGGAATAAACTGCATTGGCGAAACAAAGCCGCGCCCGGGCCTGTTCCAGCGCAAAAGGGCCTCCAGACCGGACAAGCGCCCGGTCGAAAGATGAACCTTGGGCTGGTAATAAACCTCGAACTGTTCGCGTTTGATGGCATCGCGCAGGTCATTTTCCATCGCCAGGCGGGCGACGGCACTTTCGTTCATCATTTTGGTGAAGAAATGATAGGTGCCCCCGCCGCGTGCCTTGGCACTATACATCGCGGCATCGGCGTTGCGCATCAATGTGGCAAAATCATCGCCGTCTGCCGGGCTGAGCGCAATGCCGATGGACGGGGCGACAAACAATTGCCGTCCGCGAATTTCAAAGGCGGGCGAAAACGCATCCAGCACAGTTTGCCCCAGGGTCGCGGCTTCCTGTGTTTCGCTTAGCTGCGGGATAATGATCAGGAATTCATCGCCGCCCAAACGGCCTAGCGTGTCGCTGCGACGAATAACGCTGCGCAAGCGGGTGGCGACTTCTTTTAACAAAAGGTCGCCAAAATCATGCCCGAGGCTGTCATTGACCAGTTTGAACCGGTCAAGGTCGATGAAAAGCATGGCGGTTGCCGTTAATAACGGCATCACGTCGCCCTTGCCGGTCCCCATGGCTGTGCCGTCCAGCGCGGTGCCGATATTGCTGGCATGGCGGCTGTTATCGGTGTTTGGCGACAGGGCATCGCGCAGGCTGAGTTCGAGCATGGAACGGTTGGGAAGGTCGGTTAACGGGTCGTGATTGGCCATATAGACCAGCCGCTCTTCGTAGCGGCGCTGGGCGGTAACATCGTGAAACACCACGGTGTAAAGCAGGCTGTCATCATATTGCATGGGCCGAAAAACCGCCGCGACGCGGATTTTTCCGCCATCGGCACAGCGCAAGACCAGTTCGATCGAGCGGTCCAGAACCGGGCGAAAACGGTCATTTTCCGGGGTGGTCTGGTCAAGAAGCTGTGCCAGATTAAGCCGGGATGCATCGACCACGTAATCATGCAGGTTTTGCCCGATCAGTTCGGCGTCTTCGGGCAGGTGCAGCAATTGCAGGCAGGCGGGATTGCATTGCAAAATCTGAAATTCGGAATCGACACTTAAAATCCCGTCCGCCACATTTTGCATGATGCCGCGCAGGCGGCTTTCGCGTTCGCGCAGGGTTTGTTCTGCTTCGCGCAGCCGCCACAGGTTATCGTCAATTTCCATCAGCAAACCATTGGCCGAGCGGGCCAAAAGCCCCAGTTCATCGGCAGCATGGTGGGCGGGAATATCGACCTTGGTGGTGGCCGGGCTGGCCGGGTCCACCTGGCGCAGGGAATGGACCAGACGCAACAAAGGCTTGGTCAGGGCGATATAGAAAAATACCGTCAGGGCAACGCCGAGCAAAAAGTTGCGGACAAAGCCCGAGGCCAAAATCATGGCGGACCGGTTGATGAAGCCTGCGGCAATAACGCCGGTATCAACATCTATTTCCAGATACCCGACCAGATCAGTGGAGTCGCCGATAGTCAGCGGAATTTCATAATGCTGGTTATCGCCAAACATCCAGCTGGTCAGCCAACTGAGGCTGGAGGACGCTTGCGGGCGTTCCTGTTTGGCCAGCACATTGCCAAAATCATCGCGCAGGCGGGCAATGTATATCGGTTCGTATTCAAAAAGCCCGGAAACCACGCGTTCGGCAAGGGTTTCGTCAAGGCCATAGGCCGCCTGGGTCGCCGATTCCCGCACGGTCGACAGAACCTGATTAACAGTTCGGTCAATCTGGTTGCGTTCTCCGTGCAGGTCCCAGAGAATCTGGAGCGCACTGAAGGCCACACCAATCAGCAAAGTTATAATAACAGCGGCGCGCGCCTGTTTGAAAGACAGGCGATCTTGCCACTGGAGCCTTGCATTCGTCAGGCCAGCCTCCGCTATCCACACCCCAAAACATGGCTCTGCGGCCATTGAAGGAAGCAAACAGTATGTTAAGGGCATCTGAATTGCAATTGTTGCAACGCTCATTTTGGGCTGGTCATGCAAATTTATTTTACGATGGGGTGTCGGATTTTAACAATAATTACAAAATGATGCCCCGTTTTGAACATTGGTACGGCTGGCACAGTCATGGGGAATACTACGGTAAAAAGTAGTGTTTTAATGGAGTTGCACACAGCATCCCTGCGTGATAACCAATGGCCGAGAGAGAGAAACAGGCCGACGGTGGGCGCAGCCGCCACTGGCCCCGCAACCTGTACGGAGTGACACCATGACCTATGTGGTGACAGAAAACTGCATCAAGTGTAAGTATCAGGACTGCGTCGAGGTTTGCCCCGTCGATTGCTTCTATGAAGGTGAAAACTTTCTGGTTATTCACCCGGATGAATGCATTGATTGCGGTGTCTGCGAACCCGAATGTCCGGCCGAAGCCATTATTCCTGATACCGAACCGAATTTGGATAACTGGCTTGAAGTTAACCGCAAATTTGCCGAAATCTGGCCGAATATTACCCGCAAGGGCGATGCACCGGCAGATGCGGCAGAATGGGATGGCAAGCCCGGCAAAGCCGAGCTTTTGTCTGAAGCTCCGGGCACCGGCGACTGACCGGTTTTCCCGCGCGCAGGATCTTTAAATTAGCGTGGAGCGATGTTCCGCGCATGGCAGCATTGAACCGGCCGCACAGAAAAGTTCTGTGAACGGCCGGTCAGTTGTGTTATGATCCTTCTTCGCGTTGAGGGCTCGGCAGGCTCCATTCCGCACTGTCGGATTTCCGTTTTATTACCTGTCTGTTACCGCGGCTAAGCCAAAAGCATGGTCGTAAGGTGCCTTCGCGTTGTTGGGACCAAGGTATTTTAAATGACCAGGCCCTTAGGGCCGGAAGGAAGCTTTGATGTCGGATAAGTTGCCCTTTACGATTGGCGATTTTGTTGTTTACCCTGCGCATGGTGTTGGCTGTGTTGACGGCCTCGAAACCCAAGCGATTGCAGGTCAGGAACTGCGCCTTTATGTGATCACTTTTGAATCCAGCCGCATGACCCTTCGGGTGCCGGTGAACAAGGTGGGCAACTCTGGTCTGCGAAAACTTTCCTCGAAAAAGGAAATGGATTCAGCGCTGATTACCCTGCGTGGTCGTGCGCGGGTTAAGCGCACCATGTGGTCGCGTCGCGCACAGGAATATGAAGCAAAAATCAATTCCGGCGATCCGGTTTCGATTGCTGAAGTTGTCCGCGATTTGCACCGTTCGGCCACCCAGCCCGAACAGTCCTTTTCCGAACGCCAGATTTACGAAGCTGCGTTCGAGCGCCTGGTAGATGAACTGGCCGCGATCGAAAAGATCGACAAGGACAAGGCATCGGGCAAGCTGGAAAAGCTTCTGCAAAAAGCTGCCTGATCCGCATTTGCGGTTAGACCAACAGCATACACTTTCTTAAAGCCGGTCCGGGTATTATTCTTGGACCGGTTTTTTATCAGGAGCATGTCATGGCGCAAGCAGTTGCCGTTCTGGCGTCGTTAAAACCTGCCGACCGTATTTGGGTCGTCGGGGCTGTAAATGGCGATATCGCGGCATTACAGGCGGTGCATGCCAAGCTGGCGCGTAAAATTCGTGCCGGTGACCGGCTGGTTTATACCGGCAATTACTGGGGCGATGGCCCGGGTGACAATGTGGTTGCCGCCGTGAACGAGGTTTTGCTGTTTCGCCGGTTTTTCATCGCGCAGGACGGGGTCGATCTGGCTGATATCGTGTTTTTGCGCGGTGCCGCCGAAGAAATGCTGACCAAATTGCAGCAATTGCAGTTTGCACCCAATCCCGGTGAAGTTTTTGAGTGGATGTTGTCACGCGGGGCAGCGGGCATTGTGCGTGCCTATGGCTTTAACCCCGCCACGGTGCAGGCCACCATGCGCCAGGGCGCACATCTTATTTCACAATGGACCGGCCATCTCAGCGATGCCTTGCGTCGCCACAGTGGCCATGGCGCCTTGATGGCCGATTTGAAACATGCGGCCTATGTTAGCGACGGGTCACTGATTTTTGTTCATGCCGGGCTGGATTCTTCGCGCGCATTGACGGCCCAAACCGATACCTTCTGGTGGGGGGCGTCGATGTTTGAAGCAATTACCGAACGTTATTATGATTGCACGCGCATCATTCGCGGGGCGTCGAACAATACGCCAGGTATTTCGGAGCGTGAATATACCCTGTCGCTGGACGGCGGTGCCGGGCGCGGCGGCAAGCTGGTGGCTGCGGCCATTGGACAAAACGGACAAATTGTCGATCGCATTGAAAGCTGAAACCATTTCTCCATGAGGTTGACCCATGGAAAAATGGTGCGGCACGACGGCGCTGCGCGGCTTGTGCCGCAGAAGGCAAAGGCTTCTTGAGCCCGTCCGCCGATTGAGGGGCTTATTGATCGGTTTCGATCAATGAGATTTGGTATGAACCCCTTTTTCCCCATGTCTGATCGTGCGCCCCGCTATGGAAGATGAAATACAAAAGCCCCGTCAGTTCGATTTGAACTGACGGGGCTTTTGATTGTATGGGGCCGACTGTATTTATTCCCTGATCACTTTCACAAGCGATCCTTCGGGCGGAAGCTGGCCATTTTCAATGCCATTGATGACATCAAAGGTTTCCTCGGGCCGGCGATCCACCGCCATCGATTTAACAAAGGTATCGACGGTATAGCCGGGGTTCACCGCACGCACCTTGATCGACAGGGCGTGATATTTCTTTTTCTCGGCCGCGGTTAGCGACCGAAAGCTGTATGTGGTGCGGCGCAGGGCAACGTTATAGCTGTCTGCCCGGTCCAGCGGTATCAGGAACAAAAACTGGAAGGCCGCTTTGCCATGTACAATGGCCACCACCCGCAGACGGGCTTTTGTCCCGGATTTAAGCGATACATCGGCCGAGCCGGTTGCGGCTTTTTGGCCGTTAATATCAATCGTCTGAATGTCGCGCAGTTGCACCGATTTGGAAAAGCCGCGCTGTAAATAGGCGCTGGGGTTGCTTTGGGCCGCCGCCGGGGCACCTTCAAAAATGATGGTCGCCCCCTGATTATCCTGGGCAACCACGGCGTCGGGCTGGTTGATCATGGAAAATTCGTCGGGGACTTCAAAATAGAAATCCAGCGGGACATGGATAAATTTGGCACCGCGGACAAAGCCGTTTTCCGGGCCATCGCCATACATGATCCCGTCAATTTCGGTCATGTATTTAACCGCTTCAAGGCGCGGGGCGCCCGATACCGGGGTGTTGGCGGCAACGCGGGCCTGTTCGATGCGGTCCAGCGTGCGCGGGTGGGTCGCCATAATGTCGAACTGGTCAACATCATCGGGCGACCGACCGGCCAGTTCGGCCTGCAATTGCGAATGGGCGCGCAGCTTTTTAAGGAAACTTGCCATGGCCTCCGGGTCGTATCCGGCGCGCGACAGATAGCGCACGCCAAGTTTGTCGGCCTCAAATTCGTGTTCGCGCGAAAAGGACTGCATATAGGCATTGGCTCCCATGCCAATCACATCGCCAGCCCCACTGCCAATGGCGGCCGACAATCCGCCAGCCAGAACCTGGGTCAGAACGCCCCGGCTGTAACGCTGGGCGGAATGGCGGGCCACAACATGGCCAATTTCGTGGGCCAGAACCCCGGCCAGTTCGGCCTCGTTCGAGGCCAGTGCCAGCAGGCCGCGGGTGACGTAAACATAACCACCGGGCAGGGCAAAGGCATTGACGATAGGGGAATCCAGCACTGTGAAGGTGAATTTCTGGTTGGGGGTTTCGGTCACCGCCGCCAGTTTGTTGCCAATTTCAGTGACATAGGCAGGCAGGTCCTTGGCATCATAGCTGCCGCCAAATTCCTTGAGGATTTTCGGGTGTTCTTCGGCGCCAACTTCGGCTTCCTGTGCCGGGGGCATGAAGGCGGTGAAGGTATCTTCGCCGGTTGCCGGGTTGGTCGAACAGCCCGCCAGCCCGCCCATCAGTCCGATTGCGGCCCATAACGATAGTGTTCGTGCTTTGCGCATGTGCAGCCAACCTGTCAATGTCGTATCCTCCGCTTTGGTCCGGCAAGGGGCCGGAATATCCAACAAGGGAATGGTGCCCTGTTCCGTTTTTTAAAGTGTGTGCGCCCGCCATGCAGGCATGTGCCCAGGTTGTTTTCGTACCGTGTGTTGCGATTGCAATCAATCGTCGTGGGTGCGCGCGTGCGTTTTAGGGGCCTGTGGGGGCAAAGTTCCCGTTTTATGTTCAAGTCTGTCGTGTGCCCCGGTTGTGCTTTTGTGGTTGCGTGGCTGATGATCACCCTGTTTGGATATTCCGGCACCATGGCGCAAGGCGTTGGGGGAATATCTGGCGGGGTATTATACCAGTCTGTGTCGCAAGATGAAAATGTAACGCCCCAAGGGTTGAAAAGTTCGGCGCGCACAGCCGGGTTTAACCAAAAAATACAGCAATTGGCGGCGGCGGCTGTGCCCGTGAGTGATGAGGGCGAGGAGAGCGGGGCGGGCATTGCCCAGTGTGGCGTTATATTGCCCGGGGAAGAGGCGCGGGCCGATATGGTGGATTTTGTAATTTACAGTCCCGTATCCCTGATGCGGCCTGACGGAATCGACGATATATTGATTAAAGATGGCCCCGCCATGCTGCAAAACAAGCCGTTGCGGTTGGGCGATATTGCGATTGTGCCGCCAATGGTAGATCGCGCCTTGGCATATTTGCGCAAAAATTACCGCGATGTGGTGGCCGTAATCGTGCCGGGCGGGCCACAGATGACCAGCAAGGCAAAGGATGGCCGCCCGGATGGTGCGAACGACCCGCGCCTTCCGGCCTATTTTGTGACAGCCGACGGGGCATTGTTGCAGGACCATCTGCTGGCAAACGGGCTGGCGATGATGCTGCCCGCGACGGATATTGCGCCAGATGCCGTGCTGATGTTACCCCGGTTACCAAGGGGTGAAACGCAGCCGGGTGAACCGGTAAAATGGCAGCGCCAGAACATGCTAACCCGCCTTGCCAGAACCGAGGCGATTGCCCGGCGTGCCCAGCGCGGAATGTGGGCCTTGCCTGATGCACGCACCGGGCAGGCGGGCAACAAAAAGGGGGCGTCGTATAATTTTTACGCCCCCTTGGTGAATGATGCCGATGTCGCCAACCGGGCAGGCAAGGGGGATGACCCGGGGGATAACGGGGCGGTTGATGTGAAAAACGGCATTGGGCTTTTTGCTGTGGTGACAGGCAAGCCGGTGTCGGTTGAGCAGCAAAAACGCCGTCTTTATTTAAATTTCGGGGTGGACTGGCACCATGATTTTACCATTGCCCTGGACCAGAAGCAGGTCGAAACCCTGACGCAGGCCGGAATAAACCCTGCGGACTGGGTGGGGCGAACGGTTATTGTGCGTGGCACCATTGAAAATCGCGGCGGGCCTTATATCGGGCTGGCCGCGTTATCGTGGTTGTGTCTTGGCCCTGATCGGCGCGACAATACCTGATGCGGGGTCGCCGCGAGGGTGATTTGCCCGGCGCGATGCCAATTTTTACACGGTTTGACTATTTTCAGGGGTTCTAAACATGCTGTATCCAGAAATAGAAACACGGGATTCGGGTTGGCTGGTACGGCCCGATGGCCATGAAATCTATTGGGAAGAAACCGGCACCCCCGATGGCATTCCGGTTGTGTTTTTGCATGGCGGGCCGGGGGCGGGTATATCGCCCAACCATCGGCGTTATTTTAACCCGAAAAAATACCGCGTGATCCTGTTTGACCAGCGCGGGGCCGGTAAATCGCGCCCGTTTGGGTCGCTTGAAAATAATACAACGCCGGATTTGATCGGCGATATCGAAGCCCTGCGGGTTGACCGCAAAATAGAGAAATGGCTGGTTTTTGGCGGGTCGTGGGGCTCGACACTGGCGTTGGCATATGGGCAGGCCTGCCCGGCGCGCGCGCTGGGGTTTGTGTTGCGCGGCATCTTTTTATGCCGCCCGTCGGAAATTGACTGGTTTATGGCTGGCATGGGCGATTTTCAACCCGAGGCGCACCAGCAGTTTCTCGCGGCTGTCGGGTTAACGCAAAACCCCGGTGCTGCAGCACTTCTGGATATATATGGCCGCTATTTTGCCGGTGATTATGGCGATGATGCCGCCTGCCAGGCGGCCCGCGCCTGGAGCGGCTTTGAGGCAAGATGCTGCACATTGTTGCCCGATGACGGGTTGGTTGACAGCTTTGAAGGGGATGAAATCGCCCTGGCGCTGGCCCGGTTAGAGCATCATTATTTTGTAAATCTGGGTTTCTTTGGCGACGTGCCGTTGCTGACCGGGATTGATAAAATTCGCCATTTGCCCGCCACCATCATTCAGGGCCGCTATGACCTGGTTTGTCCGCCGGTAAATGCGTTTGATTTGGCACGCGCCTGGCCCGAGGCCGAGATGGTGATTGTCGATGATGCCGGTCATGCGGCAAGTGAACCAGGCACGATCCGTGAACTGGTTCGCGCAACCGATTTGTTTGCCGCGCGCCCCGAATACAGCTAAGGCCGAATTTCGGCGACCGGAACCGGCCATTGGGTGCTTCCTGCGCCTGACCCGTTCTTCATGAATGATCCCTATGGAGAACGGGTATAATGCGTTTTTTGCATCTGGAATATTGCCTGACCGGATTGCTTTGATAATATTACAATAAAGTAATCCACGATGGGGAAACTGATGCGCATACGGTTTGAGGTGATACTGGCCTGCATGGCCGCTTTTTTTATGATCGGAACCTGTCAGGCACAGGAATTTTCGAACAGTCGCAACGATGTTGCGCAACTTGGTTTTTCGACAGGCATTTTCAACATCACCGCAGATGACGCAGCGGCGGAAATGCGGCTTGATTACCGCGATAATCACGCCTTGTTGGGCTTTTTACGCCCGATTGGCGGGGTAATGGTAACATCGGACGGGGACGTTCACGGTTATGGCGGCTTAATGGCCGATGTTTTGTGGAACGCACATTTTGCTACATCGTTTTACAGCTCTGCCGGGGCGTATCATCATGGCGACGGCGAAGATCTGGGGCACTGGATTGAATTTCGATCTGGCGTTGAGGTGTCGTACCGGTTTGATGACAAATCGCGGGTCGGGTTGGGGTTTGCCCATATTTCCAATGCCGATATTGGCGATCGAAACCCCGGTGCCGAGGTGCTGTCGCTGACATATACGGTGCCGGTGAAAGCCCTGTTTTAAGGCGCGATTATTGCAGGCAGGCGCGGACAGGCGACCTTCATTCGGCATCGCAGGGCCCTGCCGAAAACGGAGGCGCTTTGCCCGGTTGGGCGTGTGGAGCCTTTCGCAGGTGCGAATAAAACATATCAGCCGGGTTTTGCCTTTCGGGGTGGATCCTTTTTGGCGATGAATTTGTGGTAGACGGGCATCGAAGAATTGATCCGCGGGAATGAACCTGCTAAGTCAGATCGACCTTGCCAAGGTTTGCGCGCCCGTAGCTCAGCAGGATAGAGCACCAGATTCCTAATCTGGGGGCCGTGGGTTCGAATCCCGCCGGGCGCACCAGTATTTAAAGGCCCGGATGGCGAATCCGGGCCTTTTTCGAAATTTGTCATTTCTGAAAATATGTGCTCCCGCGCACCTTTCAATCATCAGGGGTTGTTGCGGTGCGCTGCGCACTTTTTACGAGATGACCGGCACGGCACCAGCAGAAAACAGCCATTTGTTCCCTGCCAGGTTAACACGATTGCCAGACCGGTTTTGCCATGTTGATCGCCCGTTTTCAAAAAGATGTAGCTGGTTTCTCTTTTTCAACGGGAACAGGGTTGTAGGGGCGGCGGCTTTGATGAAATATAGTCTCGAAATTAAAGAGGGTAACCTTGAAAACAGGGTCGAGCTATACTGTTGGTTGGGGTGATGCCCCCTGTAAAAGGCTGATCGATAGGCGGAATGAGCAAAGAACAGCAGCACAGTGGACGGGGCGAAGGCGATGCAAGGGGCAGTCTTACGGGGAAACCTGACCCGTTATCGGCGTTGCCAACGACATTTGAGGCACGCGGGGTCAGAACACCCTTTACGACACGCCCGTTGCGGTTTGCCCGTGTGGTCCGCGACCCTTATAACAAACTGGTGATAAACCTGCCGGGCTTGTCTGGCGGGCTTGGCACCTATGAAATGCCGCTTGAAACCATGCGGCAGATTTTTGATCTGTCGGTGCATGACCGCATGCTGTTTGACGAGTTGGCCCCGGTTTCAAAGCCGAACCCGGAACTTGTGCGCCGAGCTGCCCGCAACATTGCCCAAACCGGCGTTGGCGGTATTCGTTTGGCCCGCGAAGCCGAACGGCAGACAGCGATTGAGCAGGTTAGCCGTGATACCGGGCAACTGACCCTGGTTCATCAGGCCTTGCTTAAACTTGGCGGCGAGGGCGTGCAGGATATGAAAATAACCGATCTTGCAACGCCTGACGGCCAAAAACGCGCCCGTGCCGCCCTGGACCGTTTTGCCCGCGATGCCGGGACAAAAAACCAGTCTGTGGTGGATACGCTGGAACAATGGAGCATCCTGACAGCCCCGGTGGGCCTGACAATTGAGGGATGTTCGGGCCCGTTGCGCGATCTGGTCAACGGGTTGCGGCGCATATCAAGTGAGCTGGAAGAATGGTCGACCTCGGAAATGTCCAATATCCGGTTTATGGCCAGCCACGTTATCAACGGTGCCGGAGCGACTTATGACCATGCGGTGCGCTGGTTGCGCACGATTGACCGCTGGAACAATGATATTGGCGCTGTTTTGCGCGACTGGCCCAAGGCCCGGCGCGAAATAGAACGCAGCATTGACCGGTTATGGTGGTTGCTTGACGGGTGGGAGGAACTGATTGCGCGCTGGCGTGCCGCAACCGAGGTAAACCGGACCGAGCAACGCGATGCCCTGGAAGAACTGGCCAGCTTTTTGCCGGTCATTCCCATTGCTGAACTTGAAACGGAAGAATACAGCTTCTGGACCGATATCCGCGTTAATCAGGTGATGTGGGCAGCAGAAGTGCGTAAACTGGGCTCTGGCGACATGGATGCCGACATGGTCACGCAACTGGAACGGTTTCGGGAGTCCTCGGGATGACGGTAGCCAGCAAGAATGGCCCTTCTATTTCGCAGCTGGAGCAATTGTTTGATTCGCTTAGTACCGCGGAAATAACAAAATTTACCCGCGCGATTGAAAGTGATCGCAACGCGCCGCGTTTGCCCCTGCCCCATGACCAGATATTGAAAATTTTACGCCCGCGTCTGGCATCGTTAAAGCCGGAACGGTACCCCACCCCGATGCGGCAATTTTGCACCCCGTTTGAAGACCTTCTGACATCGGAACCGCCAAGCGAGCGGGGCCTGCGCATCAGTCGCCAGTCGCTGGTGCCGATCTGGAATGTGGTCTGCGAAAGTGCCTCGGCCGAATTTCACAAGGCCTGCAAGGATTTGGAAGCCGGGGCCGAAGCCAATGACAAATCCCGTATTTTTAGTTCCGAGCGCCGGTTATGGGGCGAAGCGTCGCGCTGTATCGAAGAGCAGATCCGGATTTCCGAGCAGGGGGTAAAGCAGGAGCGTGCTTTGGCGACCCGGCTGGGATCGCGGGTGCATTTACCATCGATGGCGATCATTGCCAGAATGCTGCGTGTGGCCGAGCCGGTTATAGATATGCGGCTGCGCTTTCCCTCGGCCCCGATCCGCAGTTTGAGCAATTCGGATCTGGTGTGGCTGCGCGAAAAATTTATCGAAGTATCGGCCGAAAAACCCGGCTATGAAAGCCAGTTCATGACCGCAATTTTAATGCGGCTGTTGCGGCCAAGCGAGCTGTTTAAAGTGATCCGGGTTTTGTCGAGCAAGTCCGATGACCGATCGCTGGGCAGCACCAACCTTGCCAGTGCCGGCGACATGGTGATCGATATGTTGTCGGAAATTGTCACCGAAGTTGAACGCGGTGTTGGCAGCGGCAAGGACGAACACCAGATATTGCAACTGGCCCGCTGGTACGCATCGGAATTTGTTCGCATTACCCGCGAGCTAAGCATTCGCAAGGATGGCCCGTGGGGCGAGCGGTTGCTGGGTACACGCCGCCGGGTCAGCCAGGCGATTGCCAATACCATGTTTGGTGCCAGCCCCGAGCGCGTGACCGAAGCCCTGCCCCAGCCGCCACGGGGGCCTGCCCCGCGCGGCGGGCTGGCACCGCCCTTGTTTTCCCAGCCATTTGATGCGGAAAAGGTTTTGGCCGCCGAACATTCGGCCGAGGCGATTGCTGAAACGGCCAGTATTTCGCATATTCTTGCCGCCCAAAGCTCGGCAACCAAAGCGGTGGTTGAAATTAAAAAGAAACTTAATCAGGTGGGGCGCGCCGGGATTGATGGCATGGCGCGGCTAGAGCCGCCTGATTATGCCAATGCCCAGCGCCATTTGATGGCGATTGTCCGATTGCTGGAAATTATTGACGGCCCGGAAGATGCCGATTTGTTGCGCCGTCGTGGCATGTCCGCCTTGCGCGGCCTGACCGAGCGCGCCGGACGTTAACACAGACGGCTAACGGGCCATGATCGTGGTGTGTGAGCGATGCGTTATGCGCGTGGCTGTTCGGCCTTTTATGCCAGTTCCTGCTTTTGTTCGCGCTCTGCCAGCCATTTCATGAAGGCGCGTATTTTTGGCGTGCGCACCCGTGCCTGCGGGCAGGCGGCAAAATAATGGTGCAGGCTGGCACGCGGCGGGCCAAAGGGGGCGATGATGCGCCCGTTTGCCATTTCATCACCAATGGCAAAGGTGGGCAGCAATGCCACTCCCAGCCCGGCAATGGCGGCCTGCATTGCCATGGTGAAATGTTCAAACTTGGGGCCGTTTTCGCCGTCAATGCCGGTTAAGCGGGCCGCTGCCAGCCAGTCGCGCCAGCCATTGGGGCGGGTGGCGATATGGAGCAGGGAAAACTGGCGTAAATCATCGGGCTTGGGCGTGTGGTCCATATTGGCGATCAGGCCGGGGCTGCATATCGGTACCATGTCTTCGCCTTCCAGCCGTTGGGCTTCCAGCCCGGGCCAGTCGCCATTGCCAAACAAAACCGCGATATCAATTTGTTCGCGGTCAAAATCGGGCATGCCGATGCGTGAAATGAAATTAATCACGATATCGGGGTGGCGGGCGCGAAAATCGGGCAAAAACGGGATCAGGCGGCGGCTGCCAAAGGTGGGCGGGGCGGCAATGGTTAAAACGCCGCCATCACTGCCACCCGATAATAATTTCAAGGTGGCGGTTTCGAGCTGGTCAAGGGCGGGGCGAATGGCCTGTAAATAGTCCTCGCCTTCGGATGTCAGGATCAGCCGTTGCTTTTTTCGCATAAACAATTTGCAGCCCAGCCAGCTTTCAAGGCCTTGTAACTGGCGGCTAACGGCACTTTGGGTCAGGTATAATTCCTCGGCGGCGCGTGAAACACTGCTATGTCTGGCGGTTTGTTCAAAACAGGACAGGGCCTTTAACCCCGGAATGCGCCGTGCCATCAAATGTTTCCTTATTGCCAAGGTTCATGATTTTTTTGCATGAAGTCGAACAGATTTATCATTTGCGAAAGGCGCTGCCAATGCCTAGCTTGGGGTAAGAAATAAAACTTCAAACTTTCGGAAATGCCGCCGTCTCGCCCACGGGGCCTTGTGCCCGTAGCGGCATTTCCGATTTCGTATTTATCAAGGGATGAAACACATGGCTGGCCGCGCACATTTTCACTGGGAAGATCCGCTGGGGCTTGATGCCCAGTTAAGCGAAGAAGAACGCATGATCCGTGATGCGGCCCATGCTTATTGCCAGGAACGGCTGATGCCGCGTGTGCTGGAAGCCAACCGCCACGAGATTTTTCATCGCGAGATTATGAGCGAAATGGGCGAACTTGGCCTGCTTGGCCCGACCATCCCCGAGGAATATGGCGGACCGGGTGTTAACCATGTGTCCTATGGTCTGGTGGCACGCGAAGTGGAGCGGGTCGATAGCGGGTATCGTTCGGCGATGTCGGTGCAAAGCTCGCTGGTGATGCATCCGATTTTTGCCTATGGCAGCGAAGACCAGCGCAAAAAATACCTGCCCAAACTGGCAAGTGGCGAATGGATTGGCTGTTTTGGTTTGACCGAACCTGATCATGGGTCCGACCCCGGCAGCATGATCACCCGTGCCCGCAAGGTCGATGGCGGCTTTACCCTGAGTGGTGCCAAAATGTGGATCACCAACAGCCCGATCGCCGATGTGTTTATCGTTTGGGGCAAGGATGACGAGGGCGTTATTCGTGGTTTCATCCTTGAAAAAGGCATGAAAGGCCTGAGCGCGCCCAAGATTGAAGGCAAGTTTTCGCTGCGCGCCTCGATCACCGGTGAAATCGTGATGGATAACGTGTTTGTTCCGGCCGAAAACATGCTGCCTGATGCCAAAGGTTTGGGCGGGCCGTTTGGCTGCCTTAACAAGGCGCGTTATGGCATTGCCTGGGGCTCGATCGGGGCGGCTGAATTTTGCTGGCACGCCGCACGTCAATATACGTTAGATCGCAAGCAGTTTGGCCGTCCGCTAGCCGCAAACCAGCTGGTCCAGTTAAAACTGGCCAATATGCAAACCGAAATTGCCCTTGGTTTACAAGGGGCGCTGCAACTGGGGCGGATGCTGGATGCGGGCACCGCCGCACCGGAATCAATTTCGCTGATGAAGCGTAATAACTGTGGCAAGTCGCTTGATATTGCCCGGGTCTCGCGCGACATGCATGGTGGCAACGGCATTTCCGATGAATATCATGTTATTCGTCATGTGATGAACCTTGAAGCGGTCAATACCTATGAGGGCACACATGATGTGCATGCCCTGATTTTGGGCCGCGCCCAAACCGGTATTCAGGCTTTTACCGCCTGATCACGCTGTGAAAACGGGTTATCTGCATTTGGTGCGGGTAACCCGTTTCCTGTTTGATGGTGCATATTTCGTTCATTTTCCGCCTGAAATACCCTGTTAAAGGATAAATTAGCATGCCCGGCGCGCTTAGCGGTATTCGTGTTCTGGATCTTTCGCGTGTGCTGGCCGGGCCGTGGGCCAGCCAGACACTGGCCGATCTGGGTGCCGAAGTGATCAAGATCGAACGACCGGGCAATGGCGATGATACACGCGGCTGGGGGCCGCCCTATGCCAAAAATGCCCAGGGCGAAGACACCAGCGAAGCGGCTTATTATCTGGCGGCCAATCGCGGTAAAAAATCGCTGACGGTGGATATGACAACCGATGAGGGCCAGCAGATCATTCGCGATCTGGCGGCAAAATCCGACGTGGTGATTGAAAATTTCAAGGTTGGCGGGCTGGCTAAATACGGGCTGGATTACGCATCGTTAACGGCGGTCAATGACCGGCTGGTTTATTGTTCGATTACCGGTTTCGGGCAGGATGGGCCTTATGCCAAACGGGCCGGGTATGACTTTATGATCCAGGCGATGGGCGGGCTGATGAGCCTGACCGGTGCCCCTGACCATGAACCGGGCGGCCAGCCGATGAAGGTGGGCGTGGCCGTGGCCGATATTTTTACCGGCCTTTATGCCACCATTGGCATTTTAGCCGCCTTGCGTCATCGTGATGAAAGCGGGGTGGGGCAATATATCGACCTTGCTTTGTTAGATGTGCAAACCGCCATCCTTGCCAATCAGGCGATGAATTATCTCACCACTGGTTCAGCACCGGGGCGGCTGGGCAATGCGCACCCCAATATTGTGCCTTATGAGGCCTTCCCGACGGCGGATGGCTATATCATTCTTGCCGTTGGCAATGACAGCCAGTTTGCCAGTTTTTGCAAGGTCGCCGGGCTGGATGGTGTGGCAGATGATGCCCGGTTTACCACCAACCGCGCCCGGGTTGCCAACCGCACCGATCTGGTGCCGCAGGTGCGCCGGGCCATGGTGATGAAAACCACCGATGACTGGATTGGTATTTTGGAAACGGCCAATGTGCCGTGCGGGCCGATCAATACGCTGGACCGGGTTTTTGAGAACCCGCAGGTCAAACATCGCGGCACGGTGAAATATCTGGATCATCCGCTGGCGGGCAAGGTGCCCACGGTTAGCAACCCGTTAAAAATGTCGCAAACGCCAATTGCGGGCGAAACCGCCCCGCCAACATTGGGCCAGCATAGCGAAGAATTGCTGCGCGAAATTGGCGGGTTAAGTGACGAGCAGATTGCGCGGCTGCGCGCAGCAGGTGTTATTTAACCCGTAATCGGCGAAGCGCGACGCACGGACGGGTACGGCTTTTGGGGGTTATGTTGGTTGTGGTTGTTTGCGCCGCATGTGCCATTGGCGCCCGTAGGCGCCAAAAACGGCGACCATGATCAGCGCGCCGCCAATCATGGTTTGGCGGGTTGGCATTTCGCTAAAAAATACAATGCCCCAAATCGGGGCCAGGGGTGTTTCAAGGGCGCTTAGCAACGCGGTTTCGGCGGGCGGTAAATGTTTGGCCCCGGCGGAAAGCAAAATGAAGGCAATGGCAAAGCTGATGCCAAAGCCGATCAGAATGATAAATTCCGCCATGGTTATGGCTGCGGGCGCACCCAAACCCGCCGCAATCGGGCATAATAAAATTGCGGATGCCGCACCGGGCAGGGTGGTTGGCGTTTCGGGCCAGCGCCGGTAAACAAGGGTGATGCCCGCCATCACCACGGTCATCCAGCCCGCCAGCAAATTTCCCCATAAATCGCCTTGTGTTGAGGTGCCGCCAAAAATAATGATCACGCCGGTTAAGGCCGCCAAGCTGCCCAACAGAATGCTCAGCGACGGACGTTCGCGCAACAACAGCCAGCCCAGCAGAGCGGCGAAAAACGGGGCTGATGCGTAAATCAGGGCGACATTGGCCATGGTGGTGAGCTTGAACGCAGGCACAAAGGCGGCGGTGCCGCTGGCCATCAGGATTGTTGCCAAAACGGCAGGCCCGCGAAATTGGCGGATTTCAGACGCCAGTTTCCCGCGTAGCACCAGCAAAAAAAGGGCGAACAGGGCCGCAACCACGCCACGCCAGAAAATGATGCTCCAGGCATCGGCGGCAACGCCTTTGGTGAAAACACCTGCGGTGCTAAATAATACCGCCGAAAAACAGACCAACTGAAAGCCGGTTGCATGGTGATTGCCGTGTGGTTTGTCTGACAAAGACATTGTTTTCCCATCCCTGATGAGCCGGTGTTTTACACCTTGCGTGGTGACAGCAGTCTGTCAGCAGAGTTTTTAAAAGCGGGACATAAAGGTGGAATATACGGGGCAGTACCATTTGTGTGCCCGCACAAGCAGTACTGTGCCTGTTTTTATTATCGCGTCAAAAATGTAGTTTTGCAGGGACGAGTGGAAAAATCCGACAGTTGGGCACTGCCCGGTTGACGCGAGGCTGGAATGTGAACTGGTCGCAAAATGTGGCAAATTCTATTTTATTTCAAATATTTAAATAAAATAGAACGATTGGAAAAAATGCGTTCGGGGTTGTGCGTTGCAGCGCCGCCTGTCAATGTAGTAAATGCGACAGGCCCGATCATGAAAGGACCCCGTATGGTATTGCGAAAATACGCATTTATGATCAAGGCAAGCGGATATCCCCCCGGCGGTTTGCGAACGACCCTGCCAGGGGATGGTTTTAACAGTACGATTTTTGCCAGTAGCGATATTGATGCCCTGGTCGCCGAGGCGCTGGCGATGGTGGCCGAGGGCATGCAACTGATCGAACTGGGGGGCGGGTTTTCCGACGAAGATTTTGCCCGCCTGCAAGATGCCGTTGCCGGGGCAGTGCCGCTGGGACGTGTCAGCTTTGATGACCGAAATGCTGCCTTGTTAAAGCGCCGTTAAGCGGAATATTTCCGCCATGGCATCGCAAAGGTCGGGGAAATCCCGGCCTTCTCTCTGTGGCGATGGTTGTTGGCCGCCGGGGCGATTGGGCCGGTATTGGCCAACTGGTATTTCTTGCGCCGACCCTGCGCCTTCGCCCACCCTGCGCCACCTGCCACCTGCCACCTGCCACCTGCCACCCGTTCGACGGTCCGGCAAAGTGGATTGTTTGGCGCGGCTTTGCAGGCACAGGAATATGTGTTTTTGCAGGTGGCGTTAAAACCCCCTGATCTGCTTTGCACAAGGTGCCGGGCGCGCTATGGTTCGATCCATCAAATTGCAGAGCTGACGGGAGACCAAAATGAAAATTGCAGTGATGGGTGCCGGTGCGGTTGGCTGTTATTACGGGGCCAAACTGGCACAGCATGGGTATGATGTTGTTTTAATCGGGCGACCCCAGCATGTGCGCGCGATTAACAAAAACGGCCTGCATTTTGAAAGTGGCGGAACATCCACCATGATCGCCCTTGCGGCCAGTATTGACCCAGCCGCGGTGGCCGGGGCCGATATTGTGCTGTTTTGTGTGAAATCCACCGATACCGCCAGTGCCGGGGCTGCCATTGCCCCGCATCTGGGCGCGCATACGGTAGTGATGAGTTTGCAAAACGGGGTTGATAACGCAGAACGTCTTGGCGCGATTATCGGGCGGTCTGTGGTGCCGACTGTAGTTTATGTGGGGGCTGGCATGGCGGGCGACGGGCATGTCGCCCATTTTGGCCGGGGTGATTTGGTGATTGGGCCTAATGACGCCAGCGACATGATCGCGCAAACCCTGCGCCCGGCGGGAATTCCGGTGGAAATTTCGAAAAATGCCCAAGGTGCCCTGTGGGCCAAAATGATTTTGAATTGCGCCTATAACGCCTTATCGGCCGTTTCGCGCCTGCCCTATGGCGACCTTGCAAAGGGCGAGGGCGTGATGGTGGTGATTGAAAATGTGGTCGCCGAATGCCTGGGGGTGGCCGGTGCGCTGGGTATTATCGTGCCCGGCGATGTGCGCGAGGCGGTTGCGGGCATTATTAAAACCATGCCCGCACAATATTCCTCGACTGCGCAGGACCTGATGCGGGGCAAGCCCAGCGAGATAGACTATCTGAATGGATATATCGTGCGCAAGGGCGGCGAGATGGGCGTGGCAACGCCTGCCAATCAGGTTTTATACACAATGGTAAAGTTGCTGGAAATGCAGCCTGAACAGACCGTTCAGGGGTGATTTGAGGGCGGGTTTCGGGGTGTTTGCGCAGGGCGTGACGGCCCGCCGGGGGGGCCGGAATCTGGCTGAATTTTGCGCGTAAGTGATTAGAACTGGACGAGTCGTATAGTTTGGGGTACAGATACGGGTATAAGTAAAATAATAGTCGCCAAAATAAAAGGCGACGACCGGGGCACTATTTACAACGCAGGATGACCACAGGTAGGGGGCATCTATGAATATCGGGAATTATTCCCTTAATCAGCTGGCATCTTCCCCGGTAGGGAAATTGTCGGCTTCTGTTCGCAAGGCAGGTTTCGGGGCACGTCAGGGACGGGCCGGTTGTCTTGTATTTATTGATCAGTCTTTGGCTGATATCGAAGCCATTGTCTGGCGATATGCCGGAATTGCCGAAATTTTCATGATTGGCGCGGCACAGGATGGCCTTTTGGTTATTGGTAATGTGTTGTCGCAACGCCAGACCGTGCAAACCGTGCATGTGTTTGGCCGTGCGTGCGACAATGGTATGATGCTGGGCATGGCGATGCTCGACGTTGCCTGTTTGCGCCGCCACCCGGAAAAATTCCGCAATTGGCGTGCCGGGCTGGCCAATGATGCGTTTTTCTTTTTCCACGGTTGCGCTGTGACCGATCCTTCCTTCGACCAGGTGCTGTGCGCATCGCTTGAGGCCTTTACCGGCGCGCTGGTCAATGTTGGCAAGGATCGCCCGCAAAGAATGCGCCCGTCTCAATCTTCGTCTGCCAGTCATGATGTTGATGCGGATGCATCTGGCGGATATTCGTCTGTTATGTCTCGTGTTGAACGGCGATCCGGTGTGGACCGTCGGGCAAACGGGCGTCGTCGATCCTGACGCAATAGCGCGACCTTTCACGCCCAGGCGATGAAGGTGTCTGCGCTCGACCGGCAGAGATGCGGCACGCTCGGGGGAGGTAGAGCCGCATTTTGTGCCAGTCACAAAGCCGGAGGCCATGCGGTGGTCTCCGGCTTTTTGTGTTTTAGGCCAATGGTACGTCGGCCAATGGTGCGTCGGCCCCGGCGGGCCGTGACGTGATATGTGTCGTGATAACGTGTGACGACGCGCTATTTGTAATAGGTCCCCGGCGTTGTCCCGGTTGCCTTGCGAAACATTGCAATAAAGGCCGATGTGTTTTCATAACCCAGATCCAGTGCCACCTCGGTGACCGGGCGGTTATGGGCGAGTTTTTCCAGCGCATAAAGCAGGCGCAGCTTTTGCCGCCATTCGCGAAACGGCATGCCGCATTCGCGCAAAAACAGCCGGGCAAGGGTGCGTGAGGACGCCCCGCTGTTACGCGACCAGTTTTCAAGGGTGCGGTTATCGGCCGGGTGGGTTTGCAAATGGGTGCAAATGCGCAACAGCCGCGGGTCTTTAGGCGCGGGCAGGTGCAAATTATCCTGCGGCGGAGGCCGCAACTGGTCTAGCAACACCTGGATCAAGCGGCCATCAGCACCGTTTATGTCATATTCAACCGGAATGTCACTGGCGGCACGGATCAGTTCGCGCAATAGCGGGCTGACATCAATGACCAAACACTGGTCGGGCAGGGTATTGCTGGCATTTTGATCAATATAGAGATGGCGGGCACGGGTTGCGGTGGCGGTTGAGACCGCGTGATCAATGCCGGGCGGCACCCAGACCGCGCGTTGGGGCGGCACCACCCAGATCCCGGCATGGGTGCTGATGGTCATGGTGCCTTCGATGGCATAAATCAGCTGATGCCACGCGTGATGATGGGGCGCAATATAATGTCCGGCGGGCATGTCGTCGACCCGCACGCAAACCGGGCGGGGCAAAAAGGTTGGTCGCGGGCGCGGATTAACATGTAAACGCTGCGATGGTGATAGCGAGACGATGCCACGGGGCATGATATTGTCCTATTTAACGTATTCAATGGCAGATTACCGTGAGACAGACGTCAAGGACAGGGTTAGTTTGGAAGATATCCAGACAACCGGAACAAATGCATACGAACTTGTCGCCGTGCCCCACCCGCATCGGACGGGTTCTTGTGTCATCAGGAAGATATTGTAAATGCCAACGCCCTATCCCACACCCAAAGCGCCGGAAATACCCGAAGCCCACAACCCGACCGAACCCGATGCCCATGCGCCGGGCAACCTGGCCGCATCTGCACCTGATCGCACCGCCTTTGTGCCGCTGACGGCAAATGGCAAAAGCGGCTGGCGTGGCAACCCGGAAGTTCTGTTGATTTTAATGGCGGTGGCCATGCCATTGTCATTTTCGACATGGATGGCGCTGTTAAATAACTTTTCGGTCGAAATGGCCGATTTTACCGGTCGTGAAATTGGCATTTTGCAGTCGTTGCGCGAAATTCCCGGCTTTTTGGCCTTTAGCGCCATTTTTGCCCTGCTGATATTTCGCGAGCAAACCTTTGCCCTGATCTCGCTTCTGGTTCTGGGCCTTGGTGTGGCGATTAGCGGCTATTTCCCCACCATTATCGGGCTTTATTGCACCACGGTTTTAATGTCGATCGGGTTTCATTATTTTGAAACCATGCAACAGGCCTTGTCCTTGCAATGGGTGGCCAAGGACCGCACGGCGATGGTGATGGGCCGGCAATTATCGGCCAAATCAATTGCCTCGTTGCTGATGTTTGGTGGCGTCTGGGTGATGATGGAAGTGTTTGATATGCCCTATCGCGGGGTTTATGTGGTGGGCGGTGCGCTGACCATTGCCGTGGCGATTGCGGCGTGGCTGATCTTTCCCAAATTCACCGATGCCCACCCGCAAACCCGCAAACTGGTGTTGCGCCGCCGCTACTGGCTTTATTACGCGCTGACCTTTATGGCCGGTGCGCGTCGCCAGATTTTCACGGTTTTTGCCGGATTTTTGATGGTGGAAAAGTTTGGCTATGATGTGGGCACCATCACCATCCTGTATTTGCTAAACCACGCCATTAACATGGTGCTGGCCCCCCAAATTGGCCGGTTGATTGGCAAATGGGGGGAACGCAAGGCGCTGATATTTGAATATTGCGGGCTGTTTCTGGTTTTTACGGGCTATGCCTTTGTGCAAAATTCGCATCTGGCGGCCGGGTTATATGTGGTGGATCATTTGTTTTTTGCCATGGCAATTGCGATGAAAACCTATTTCCAGAAAATCGCCGATCCGGGGGATATTTCATCGACCGCCGGTGTCAGCTTTACCATCAACCATATCGCTGCCGTGTTTTTGCCCGCTGCGTTTGGCCTGTTATGGCTGGTTTCGCCCAGTGCCGTCTTTTTGACCGGTGCGGTTCTGGCCCTTGGCTCGCTGATTCTGTCGTTTAATGTGCCCAATGATCCGCGACCGGGCAATGAAGCGGTTTTTGGCGGTGCCGACGATATGGGCGCTGTGGGGCAGGCGGCTCGGTAATTTTACGTAAGCCGTTCGCGCCGCTTGGTTTTTTGGCGCAAACATTCAAATGATAAAACGCCTGTTCGCACGAGCAGGCGTTTTTGTTTGCTTGTTGCGATCTATTTTCGCAAAATCTTCAAAACCTGACCATCCGAACAAGAATATATTTGTCAGACAGACCATCATTTTCAGGGGTGCATTACATGACTTTCTATCGTCCACTGGCGAGCGCTTTTATCGGCCTGACGGTTAGCCTGATGGCGGGATCCGCCCTTGCCGACAGTTCGGTATCGCTGCGGATCCTTGAAACCACCGACATTCACGGGCATCTGGTTAATTACGACTATTACCGTGATGCCGCTTCGCAAACTGTGGGGCTGGCCAAAGACGCCACCCTGATCAAACAGGCCCGCGAAGAAGCCGACAATGCCATCCTGATTGACAATGGTGACCTTATTCAGGGTAACCCGCTGGGCGATTATATGGCCAAACGGCACGGCCTGAAAAAAGGTGAAATTCATCCGGTTTACAAGGCGATGAACCTGATGGATTACGATGTCGGCAATGTTGGCAACCACGAATTCAATTACGGGCTGACGTTTTTGGGTAACGCCATTGCCGGGGCGAATTTCCCCTATGTGAATGCCAATATTTTTATCGATGATGGCGATAATAACCCCGATAACGACAAACCCTATTTCACCCCCTATCAGATGCTGAAACGCGATCTGGTGGACAAGGATGGCAAAAAACACCCGATTACCATTGGTGTGATCGGTTTTGCCCCGCCTCAGATCATGCAGTGGGACAAGGCCAATCTTGAAGGCCACGTGATTACCAAAGACATTGTCGATATGGCGCAAAAATATGTACCGGAAATGCGGGCAAAGGGGGCTGATATTGTTGTCGCTGTGGCCCATTCGGGCATGAGCACCCAAACCCGCCACGGCATGGACGAAAACGCCACCTATTACCTGTCGAAGGTAAAGGGGATTGACGCGATTTTGTTTGGTCATGCCCACAGTGTGTTTCCGTCGGATAAATTTGCCGATATCGACGGTGTTGATCTGACCAAAGGCACGATTAACGGTGTGGCCGCCGTGATGCCCGGTTTTTGGGGCAGCCACGTTGGCGTGATCGACCTGAGCCTGTCGGTTAAGGATGATGGCAAATGGAGCGTTACCGATTCACTGTCCGAGGCCGAGCCGATTTATCACCGCGAAGGCCGTGATGTTGTGTCGCTGGTCGATGCCGACCCGGAAATTTTAAAAGCGGTTGAAACCGAACACAAAGCCACCATCGAATATATGCGCGAAGGGGTGGGAACGACGGAATCATCGATCAACAGTTTCTTTGCCCTGGTGGCCGATGACCCCTCGATCCAGATCGTGACCAATGCCCAGACCTGGTATTTGAAAAAGATCCTGTCAGGCACCGAATATGACGGCTTGCCGATCCTGTCGGCCGGGGCGCCGTTTAAGGCCGGTGGGCGCGGCGGACCGGATTATTACACCGATATTCCCGCGGGCAAAATTGCCCTTAAAAACGTGGCGGATCTTTATGTGTATCCCAATACCGTGCGCGCGGTTTTGTTAACCGGCGATCAGGTGCGCGAATGGCTGGAAATGTCCGCCGGGCAGTTTAACCAGATTGATCCTGACAGCAGCGAAGAACAGATGCTGATCAACGAAGATTTCCCGACTTATAATTTCGACGTGATTGATGGTGTGACCTATGAAATCGATGTGACGCAACCTGCCCGCTATAGCAAGGAAGGCGAGGTTGTGAACAAGGATGCCCATCGTATTGTTGATTTGAAATTTGGCGGTAAACCGATTGACGGCGATCAGAAATTTGTGGTGGCAACCAACAATTACCGGGCCAGCGGCGGCGGCCATTTCCCCGGTCTTGACGGATCAACCATTATTGTTGATGCGCCCGATGAAAACCGCACCGTGCTGGCAAATTACATCATGGATGAAAAAACCATCGATCCTAAAGCCGATGGCAACTGGCACCTGGCCCCGGTCGGCAATGCCAGCAAGGTAACCTTTGTCACCAGCCCCAAGGCGTCGGACGCGGCCAACGCCCCGTCGCATATCAGCTTTGTCGGGGAAACCGCCGAAGGTTTTGCCCAATATGTTCTGACATCGGTGAAATAAGCCGGGCCGTTAACCGTTCGGGCTTGCCATATTGCAGAGGGTACTGCCCCATAACCCCGTCATAACTGGCGGGGTTATGGGGGATGGGGATGTGGCTTGCCGGTGTGACGGCGGATTATGAAACGACAAAAGCCGCCCGGTGGGCGGCTTTGGCGTAATAGGCAGATGGGGCGGATTGATACAAACGGAATTAGCGTTTGTTGTTCGGGCCGCCGTGATTGTGATTGCGCGGGTTGTCTTCCCGCGGGCTTTTGCCATTGAGGTAAGCCGCGGCGCAATGTTCGTCGCAATAGGGCTTGCCCTGGATGTTTTTCTTGCCACAAAAATGGAAGTCATCATCGCCCGGGTCGCCAAAAGGCCAGCGGCACATGCCCGGTCCCAGGTCATAAATGCTGATGCCTTTGGACAGAACCTTGGCGGCAGGGGCCTTTTTGGTTTCTGAAGAATCTTCGGTGCGACGCTGGATCGGGGACGGACGTTTGGGCAGGCCCAGGCGGTGTGCCTTGCCAACAACGGCGTTTTTACCCACACCCAGCTCTTCACCGATGCGTGCCGTGGTCCAGCCCTGATTCCAGAGCGAAGTCAGCAATTCAATCTTTTCCGGTGTCCAGCTCATTTCGAGTATATTCCGTGTTCCGATGTTTGGGATAAACCCAGCGTTATTGCGTAAAGTCAATTAGGGATAAAGAGGTATCCGCTAAAGTCGCGCGGCGCAAGGGGGCAAGCCAATAGGCCGCCTGTCCGGGGCGCGCGAAACGTGGAGGGGAATTTGCATGTTGTGCTGTCAAAGTAAAGAGGTGATCGTCTTTTGACGTGGTTTTTCATTTCCATTTTTGCGTTTCTCGCCGGGCATATGGTGCCGGGTTTGTTCCGTCGCCAATTGGTCGCGCGGTTGGGAACGACCCTGTATGTGTTGTTTTTTTCGCTGATTTCAATGGCGCTTCTGGTTTGGGTGATTGGTGCTGAATTACAGGCCGATTATATTCCCCTTTGGCCCTATGACCCGCGCGAACATTGGGTTCCGATCCTTGCGATGCTGCCAGTTTGCGTGCTTTGGGTGGCGGCAGTGCGCCAGCCCTGTCCCTTGTCCATCGGTCGGGCGGCGGGCTATGACCCGCACCATCCCGGCATTAATCTTTTTACCCGGCATCCGTTACTGCTGGGCGTTGTCATCTGGGGTGTGACCCATATGGTGCCAAACGGCCATTTGGCCGCAATAATATTTTTTGGCGGCAGTGCGCTTTTTGCTGTGCTGGGCATGGGCCGGATGGAAAAAATGCGCCTTCGCCAGCTTGGTGCGGCCGAATTTAACCGGCTATGCGCAGGGACTCGGCGGTTTGACTGGCGCGGGTTGTTAAATGGCGCTCTGGACTGGCGCGACGTGGTTGGCGGCATCATATTATATGGTGCGATTATCTGGCTGCATCCGCTGGTTCTTGGTCGCGATCCTTTGGCCTTTTAACCGGGCCTGTTCCTTTATTATCTGCACCGTCCTTGCCTTGATCCGGGCAGGTTGTGATAGGATGTGCCGTAACAACAGCGCGGGGCCCGTTGCTGTTTGTTTCTGATTATGCCGACTGCGCGCCAGTCGGGTTATTTTGCGAGGTGCCATGACCTCTACTGAACTTGCATCCATGTTATCGCGGTTTGCCGAAATTGAAGGGCGTCATCCCCGAATTTTGATCGCTGCGGCATCGCATGACGAAGAACGGTTGCTAAAATCGGTTGCCACCCTGTTTGCCGATGGCGGGTTTGATGTTGATATTTCGCCGCCGGTGTCTGACGAAATATCGATTGCCCGACAGGTGATTGATTGTGACGCCGATATTCTTGCCCTTATTCGCCTGAAAGCCGAAGGCGATGACCGGGTGCGGGTGGCCGACCTTATTTCATCGCTTGATGCGCAAGGGGCGCAGCATGTGCAATTTGGCATTATCGGTAATCCCGATGATCCCGCCCGCGATACCGTTGATTTTGTGTTTGATGCCGCCCATTTTGCCACCGGCGACATTGGCGGTTTGATGCGGTTTTTACTGTTGATCGAAGAAAACCGGATGGAAGCAGGGGCAACAGTGCCCCTTTGAAGGCCGGCACGCTCGGGGCCGAATGTTGCTTTCTGCCAGGTGATGCATAAACGCCGATGATTTTTTGCCGTTATTGCGGCATTATGGTTATCCGGGATGCACATGATGTGCGCTTGTTTCCGAACCCGTGCGGGTCGGCCCCGGTTGGCGTCAGGTAGATGTGCGAAGGGAAATGCAATGGGAATGCTTAAGGAAACGCTGTTGCGCGTTTTTGTTGGCAAAAGCGGGCGCGAAGCGCTGCGTGCCTATCAGGATGCCCAGGCATTGCCTGTTGATCCACTATCTGCCCGTCCCGGATCGCCTGGGGCACAAGGTGGCGACTATGGCGGTGATGGCACCGCCAGCCGTGCCGCAGCCAGTGCCGCCTATGGCGGCGGGGCAATGCAAGGTGTGCGCGCCCAAACCCCGGGTGCGCAAGCCCAACAAGCCCAGCAGTCCCGGCGCATTGCCGACCGCGCTCTTGCCCACGAGGCCGAAGGCATGACCGCCGACGAGGCGCGCGCCCAGGCCTTGGCCGAAACATTGCTGGAATCACAAAATTCATCGACCGAAGTCTTGGCGGCGTTAAGTGCGGCCGATAACAAACTGGGCCAGGAAAAAGGCCGCTATGCCAAGGCCGGACAGGCCCCGGGCCGCGAAAAGCTGATTTCCGATGCCCTGAACACCATGCGCAGCAAACAGGCCGATCTTGATGCGCTGGACCCCGATGCCCGCATGAAACTGACCCTGATGGCGCTGAGTGCCTTTGGGATGGATAATGACAAGACCGGGCATTAGAGCATGTTTCCTTTAATAAGACCCATTTTGTTTAATTTTGACGTGCCGTTTGGCAAGGCACAGCGCGATGCAGCGCATCGGGCAAGCGGTGTAACGCCGTCAAACACCGTCAAAATTGAACCCTCCGGGCCCGCGCATTTTGCTGCTCGGCTACGTCGAAATCCTTGTCCGTAACCCCGTTACGCCCTGCGGACTTCTCCTTGCCGAGCAGCAAAATGCGCGGGCAGAATGGGTCTTATTAAAGGAAATATGCTCTAATCCCGTCTGCTATATTTGATGTCTGTGTCCTCAATGCGCAAAAGCCTGACGTCGGGATTGGATCGCAGGTGACGCCGTTGCTCTTGGGGCGGTAAATCGTCGCTAGCCTGATTATTGTTATATGCAGGCTACGCGCAAAGGGCAGGGTGCTACTTGTGGCCGTCCTGTCAGGCGGGTTGTTTTGGCGGGGTAGCAGATTAACGGGCGATATCGCGATGCAGGCCGATGGTCAGTTCGGCGTAATCGGGTTCGGTGTCGGGGGTGATCACCCCGTGGCGGACCAGAAAATCGATAATCACCAGCGCGCAATTGAATTTAAAGTCAAAGCCGGTGCGGACCATTTCGGCAACATCGGCCAGGGGCCGCAATTCAAAATGGCTGACTTCGCCATCGACCGGGCGCGGGGTGAAATCGGCGGGCAATTCGAGGTCAAAATTTACCATCACATCGGGCTTGATGCCCTTTTCCGTTTCATGAACATAGGAAACGGTGCCAACCGCAAGCATGGATTTGGTCAGGATTTCAGGAATGTTGGCTTCTTCGGCGCATTCCTTGATCATGTTCTGGCGAAAGCTGTAACCGGTGGGCTGGCCACCAGCGACCATATTGTCGAGCTGGCCGGGATAGGTTGGTTTGGTTTTGGCGCGGTGGGCGACCCACATGTAAATGCCGTCAGCCTTGCGGACATAGCCGTTTAAATGCACCCCCCACGACCGAAACCCGAAATAGGACATGGCGGAGCGGTCCATCACGCAAAGGGGCGCATCGTTGAGCGTCGGGCGCACATCAAATTTTTCGCCGTGCAGGCTTTTGATGATGCCGTCGCGGTGCAAATCGGCAATCAGGGCGGCAAAGGCGTGGCTGCGGGCATCACGGCTGGCAATTTCGGGGGCGAGGTGCAGGCTGCCATCGGTGTCATTGCGCAACACATGACCCGACGGGTGCGCAAGCAGGGCGGTGGCAAAGGCCGGGCGGGTGGCGCCTATCACGCGGCCATCCATGCAAAAGGGCACATATTGCTCCGGTTTTGCACTGTTGCAGGCGTGAATATGGTCGATATAAGCCATCGAGGCTGCTCCGCAGATAAAGGCAAACCGGCATCGCCGATGCACCCGTTCGGGCACGGTTACAGTGTTAGCGCAGATTGTTTTGATGGTGCAATGCCAAACCGTTTCAGATCGGCATCACAAGCGCGCCGAAACGCGCCTGTGCTTCTGGCCCGTTCCGGTGCATCTGTTAAAACACGATATCAGGCGGCCATATATGACACTTGGCGTGATTGCGGGGGCTGTTCAGGCACCAAGTGCGGAATTGGAATAGCCCTTTTCCGATGTCAGCACGGTTTGCACATTGACGATCTGGCGCAGGCAGCGGGCAATATGTTCGGCAATCGGGGTTTCAAGCTGCTGGATCTGGATATCGATTTGCAGTTCTTCGTTGCCGTGGCGGTCGCTGGCAACAATGGAATGCCAACTGGTCGGGATCAGATTGCGTTTGGCAAACAGTTCCAGCACACGGGGCATTACATCGGGTTCGGCCACCGCATGAACCGCATAGCAATAAACAGATTTAAAGGCTTGGGAAGGCGCATCTTGCGCCAAAAGGGCATGATTGGTCATGACAATCCACACACATCTACTTTGATCCAGATAAAACGACAAGCGTCCCGGGGTCCTTAGACCACCGGGCGAATAATTCGCGTAATCTGAATGAAAGATGTGTGGTGTTGGGTCATGCTTGTTCTGTAATGCGCCACAATCGGCGGCGCCGAAGGCAGAGAAGCTGGGGAACATTCCCCGGGTATGATGAAGCTATCAATCCGTCAAATGATGAGGAGCGAAGCGATCAGGGCGACAATGGTCCCGGCAAACAGGATTTCCATTGAGCGGGCGATTTGCTGGTCGCGAGCGATGGCGATAGCAACGGCTTTGCGTTTGTTCATCATTTTTCTCCGTCTTAAGACAGGGCGTATGCACTGTGTAGTGCACGAAAGAAATATAGGCAGGCATCGGGGTCGGTTACAAGTGCTGTGCAGTCAAAAACGTCAAAAAACCTTCAACCTGATGGAATAGATAAGGTTTTCTGCGGGTTTGCGGGGCGAAATTTATTAATCTCAGCTCCAATAAAACACTACTGGCCGGTTTTTGTTCCAGTTTCGGGCTGTGATTCGCACAGGATTTCCCGTTTTGGGTCAGATTAAAGTCAGGTTTGGCCCACCGCCGCCGGTGATTCCCGCTGCCGATTTGTTAACCTTTTATCCGGCCCGGTGGCCACGCAAACAGCAAACAGCAAATACGTTATCGCGTTTACCCCGTGATGTCAGGGAATGTGCAGTTCGGTTGTGCCAATTTCGACCGGAGATTTGCCATCGCGCGCAAACAGGATGCGGCCCTGATAGGTGCCGGTCCGCCACTGGTCGCCGGGGCGGTCGGCATTGACGTAAAACCATTTGGCGCGCGGGCCATTGTCGTTGGGCAGTTTGATGGTGAAATCGCGGCTGCCGTTAAAGCCGCGCGGCCCGGCAACGTTTAACGTAATCACATCGCCATCATTCACCCCAATCAGATAGCCCCAGAAATATAATGCCGGGCTGGTGGCGGGCAGAGTGTCGCCGCGATCATAGCCGCGTTTGATGTCGGTGGCATTGGGGCGGCCCGATGAAAAGCCCAGCGCATAAAGATGCACGGGGCGATAGGTCATTTGTGCGCTGGCTTGGGGTGTCCATAAAACTGACTGGGTGGTGGAACAATTTTCGGTGCCGGGATCCGCCATGTCGGTGCCGCTAAACGGGTCGATCAATTCGTCATGCTGGCGCAGGTTGAAATGCAGATGCGGGAAGGTGGCCTGGCCCGACATGCCGATCAGGCCAATGGTTTGCCCCCGGGTAACACGGTCGCCCTTGCGCACGGCGATGGATCCGCGCCGCATGTGGCAATACTGGCTTTGCCAGCCATCGTCATGGTCGATCAGGATGCCGTTGCCACATTCGATGCCGCCAAGGGCGTCCTTGTTCAGGCGTCCGGCGTCGATATCCTCGACTCCGTCGCGGGTCGCACTCACCACACCATCGGCAACCGACAGCACGGCAACGCCGCTGATCATGGCTTCTTCATCGGGAATGGCAAAGTCGGTGCCACGGTGGCCGTCATAGGTGCTGGTGCCACAGGCAAAATCGCGAATGCCGGGCCCGGCATCATGGTCAACATAATGGACGATATCGCATTCGCCATAAGGGCAATCAACCGGCAAATCAAAGGGCGGCCCGTCTGCGCGTGCCGGTGCCGCATACAGCGCCCCCGCCAGAATGCCGATGGCACACATTGCGGAAAACACTATTTTGTGACCCATAAAGGTCTCCTTGCTGATTGCCTTGTACCGGGGAAACAATATTGTGGCTGCAACACCCCCATGCGCAGCCCCCTGTGAACAGCCTGACGGCATCGTTTTCAAACCTGCGTTGACACGCATGTTATCATGTACGGCGCATTATAGCCTGATCTGTCATATGTATACGGGCCAGTATGACAGTTCAAACCCATTTTACACCGACTTTACACAGGAATTTCATCAGGGTCATGGATCAAACGGTGCTTTTTCGTCTGGCTGTTTTTGCCGTGCTGTTGCTGGTGATGGCAGGGTGGGAATTTTTGTTGCCTTATCGCACGGTGGCCGGGCAAAGCCGGTCCGGGCGCTGGCTGACCAATTTTTCGCTAATGATTTGCGGTGCCGCGCTTAGCCGGTTCACCGTCGGGGCTGCGATGATCATTGCCGCGTCCTATGCACAGGGGCGGGGATGGGGCGTGTTGCCTATGCTGGGGTTGCCTGCGCCGATGGCGGTGGTGCTGGCGATTATCGGGCTGGATTGCGCGGTGTATTGGCAACACCGGTTTACCCATATGTTTGATGTGCTGTGGCGGTTTCACCGCGTGCATCATGTTGATCCGGGCTTTGATGTTTCCACTGCCGTGCGGTTTCACCCGTTGGAAATTGCGGTATCGGCGGCTTACAAGGCGGGTTTTGTGGTGATTTTGGGGGCGGATGCATGGGCGGTGGTGATTTATGAAACCCTGCTGAGCAGTTTTGCCCTGTTTAACCATGGCAATGTGCATTTGCCCCGGTGGGTCGACCAAACCTTGCGCGGGCTTTTTGTGACGCCCGATATGCACCGTATTCATCATTCGGCATGGATGGTGGAAACCAACAGCAATTATGGAAATATCCTGTCGCTGTGGGACCGTATCTTTGCCAGCTATACCGATAAATCACGCGAAAATGACCGCGAGATGACGATTGGCCTGAACGAATTTCGCGACGTCGAAAGCCAGTCGCTGGTGGGCAGTTTATGGTTGCCGTTTCGCCGTGATGCGGCACGCATTGCGCCAAAACCCGGCGATGTTAGCGATAAACAGCAAGGATGATGCGGGGCTGGTTCAGGTGTTGCCAGCAACACCGCGCACAGCAAGTGCCGATGCCACCAGTGACCGCCTGCCATCATTGCCACCGCTAATATAGGCACGGCGCACAGCGGTTTGCAGGCTGTGGGCGGCCTCGGCGTCAAGCGATGTGAAAAATTCGCGGATCAGGCTGTGGCTGCCCAAAAGCGATTGCCAGTAATCGTTGAAATCCAGAAAATCCATGCGGATTGATAAGGTGGCGGTGCCAATTTCGGTTAAGCCGGCATCGGCCCATAAATCAAGCAGAGCATCTTCATTTTCAAAGGGAACGTTAAAAATACGGGCGCGCAGGGCTTCGCCGTCGCCGTCAAACAGGATGGCTGCGGCATCGAGAAACAGGCGCAAAAAGGCCAAACCACCGGAACGATCCCAGACCGTTGCCGCAATAACCCCGCCAGGTCGGGTCACACGCAGCATCTCGGTCAGGGCTTTTTGTGGTTCGGCCAGATCGTTTAACACCAGTTGCGAAAAGGCGGTGTCAAAGCTGGCATTTTCATAAGGCAGCGCACGGGCATCGCCGGTTTCAAATTTTACATTGGGGGCGGCATGTAACAGCGCCTCGCCCAGATAATCGGGCATAAGGTCGATGCCGGTGATATGGGCCGAGGGATAGCGGGTGGCGGCCGCCAGCGTTAAACTGCCGGTACCGCAACCAACATCCAGCAGCGTGCCGCAGGCGGGGGCATCGACAAAGGCCAGAAAAGCGCGCGCGAGGCGGCGGCTCCATCTTCCCATGGCGATTTCATAGATGTCGGCGGCTGATGTGGTCATGGTTATGTTCCGCAATTAAGATGGTGTTCTGCCCGCCGTGCGTGTTTTACAAAACGCCGCCGTGCCGTTCCGGTATTTTGGTGTTGTTTCAACAGCTAATATTGATTGCACGGCCCGCCAAAGCAATGGACATTCGGTTGTAAAGAGGGCGTGGCGAGGGGCGGAGCGGTTGTGCAAAGCAACCAAAGCCAGCGAAATTTCCTGTGACAATTCGTCGATATTTTCAAATTGCCATTGCGAAGCCGCAGTTTGATGATGATACTTTATGAATATTGCAGCGCACAAACATAACAATCAGGGGATCGACAAGATGACAAAGCGTGATGGTCTGGAAGGGTATTTTTTAGAAGATCTGGAAGTTGGCATGGAAGGCAGCTATGCCAAAACCGTGACCGAAACCGACATTATTTTGTATGCCGGTGTGTCGGGCGATTGCAACCCGGTGCATTTGAACGACGAATTTGCCAAAACAACCATGTTTGAAGGGCGGATTGCCCATGGCATGCTGTCGGCCGGGTTTATTTCCACCGTGCTGGGTACGCGTTTGCCGGGGCCGGGCACCATTTATCTGTCGCAAAACCTGCAATTTCGCGCCCCGGTTCGCATTGGCGATACCGTGACCGCCACGGTAAAAGTGCGTGAAATTATCGCTGCGAAAAAACGTATTGTGCTTGAAACCACCTGCACCGTGGGGGACCGGGTGGTGATTTCGGGCGAGGCAACCGTGATGGTGCCGTCGCGCGGTTAAGCCACCAGCCGGACGTGTTAATGTGCGCAGGCGTTTTCCTGCGCACAGATTGCGCTGTTTAAGGGGGCTGGAGATGGCTGTCGCGCAAAAATAATGCAACAACATGGCTGTTTTGCACCGTTATAATCAGGAAAAGGCTTTACGCTTTGGCCTTGGGCGATTTATAGCTGCCTGCCGGGTTTTGCATATAGCGGCCCGTAATGGTATTTCATTTGGCGAGCAACACAGAGAGACCGGCATTGATGCGCGTTTTTCGATCCTTTGAAAATTTGCCCATCGATGCGCGTGGCGCCGTTGTTGCAATTGGCAATTTTGATGGTTTGCATCTGGGCCATCAAACCATTTTGGGCCATGCCCGCAAAATGGCCGCCGAGCGGAATGTTCCCTTGGCAATCCTGACATTCGAGCCGCATCCGCGCATGATTTTTCGCGCAGGCGAGCCGCCGTTTCGTCTGACATCGGCACAGGACCGGGTGGCCGCCGCCGCCGAACTTGATATCGATCTGTTTTACGAAGTTGAATTTGATCGTGCCTTTTCGGCCCTGACCGCCGAAGAATTTATCAAAAGGGTGCTGGTCGACGGGCTGGGTGCGCGCCATGTGGTTGTCGGCTGGGATTTTTGCTTTGGCAAGGGGCGGGCTGGCAATGTGGATACCCTGCGCGCGATGGGCGAGAAAAACGGTTTCGGGGTGAGTGCGGTTGACGCGGTAACCCACGATAACGGCATTGTTTATTCATCGACCGCCATTCGCCAGGCCCTGCGCGAAGGCCGCCCGCAAGATGCGCGAATTTTGCTAGGCCGGCCCTGGGAAATTGGCGGGATTGTTATTCATGGCGATGCCCGCGGGCGCACCATCGGCTTTCCTACTGCCAATGTGGCGCTGGGCTCGCATTTGCGGCCCAAATTCGGGGTTTATGCCGTTCGGCTGGGGCTGGTGGCACCCGATAATGCGCCAACGGTTGAATGCTGGATCGACGGAGTCGCCAATATTGGCGTGCGTCCCAGCTTTGGCGGCGATGCCGAAGCCGGGCTTGAGGCCCATCTTTTTGATTTTGACCGTGACATATATGGTCGTGCTGTTCGGGTTCGCCTGATCGGCTTTATTCGTGGCGAACAGAAGTTCGACGGGCTTGATGCCCTGAAGGCCCAGATTGGCCGTGATGTGAATACGGCCCGTGAAATTCTGGCGGCAAACCCGCCGGTTAATCCCGGGATTTAAAATTGGTTGCGAACCCGCTATGATCCGCGCGCCCTGCGGGGTGCAGCCCGGATTGGGGTTTGCCTGTGAAATAAAGTGCAAGACGACAGGACTGTCACGATGAGCGTCGAATATAAAAAGACCGTTATCCTGCCCCAAACCGATTTTCCGATGCGGGCGGGTTTGCCGAAGATGGAACCGACATTGCTGGAGCAATGGCAGAATGACGATCTTTACGACACCATTCGCGACATTTCCAAAGGCCGCGAAAAGTTTGTCCTGCACGATGGTCCGCCCTATGCCAACGGCCATCTGCATATTGGCCATGCGCTTAACAAGATTTTAAAAGACGTGATTACCCGGTCGCAGCAGATGATGGGCAAAGATGCCGTCTATGTTCCCGGATGGGATTGCCACGGCCTGCCGATTGAATGGAAAATCGAGGAACAATACCGCGCGAAGGGCAAAAACAAGGACGAAGTCCCTGTTGCCGAATTTCGCAAGGAATGCCGCGAATTTGCCCAGAAATGGGTCGATATCCAGCGCGAGGAATTTAAACGTCTGGGTGTGATGGGCGATTGGGATAATCCCTATATCACCATGGATTACCGGGCCGAGGCCGCCATTGCCCGCGAATTGGGCAAGTTTTTGATGAACGGGTCGCTCTATCGCGGGTCCAAACCCGTGATGTGGTCGGTTGTTGAAAAAACAGCCCTGGCCGAAGCCGAAATTGAATATCACGACCATACCAGCAAGACCATTCATGTGCGCTTCCCGGTGGTTACATCATCGGTTGAAGCCCTGAGCGATGCCAGCATCGTCATCTGGACAACAACCCCCTGGACCATTCCGGGTAACCGCGCCATTTCCTATGGCGAGGACATTGACTATGCCGTGATCGAAGTGACCGAAACCGCCGAAGAATGCTGGGCCAAGGTGGGCGAAAAGCTGGCGGTGTGTGTCGATCTGGTTGAAGATATGTGCAAAAATGGCCGTATTCTGGGCCATAAGGTTGTCGGTACGTTCAAGGGACGTGACCTTGAGGGCGGTATTGCCGCCCATCCGTTCCGCGGGCAGGGCTATGATTTTGATGTGCCGTTGTTAGCGGCTGATTATGTCACGACCGATACCGGTACCGGCTTTGTCCATACCGCCCCGACGCACGGCCCGGATGACTATGTGACTGGCCTGAAACACGGGCTGGAAGTGCCCGAAATGATCGATGCCGAAGGCAAATATTACGACCATGTGCCGCTGTTTGCGGGCCGGTTTGTATATGATGCCAACGGCAAGGAAGGCGATGCCAACGAAACCGTTATCGCCAAGCTGATTGAAGACGGCGCCCTTTTGTCGCGCGGGCGGATGAAGCACAGCTATCCGCATTCGTGGCGCTCCAAGGCGCCGGTGATTTACCGGACCACGCCGCAATGGTTTATTTCCATGACGGAAAACGGCCTGCGTGAAACCGCGCTGAAAGCCATTGATGACACCCGCTTTGTGCCCGAAGCCGGGCGCAACCGGTTGCATTCCATGATTGCCAACCGCCCGGACTGGTGTGTATCGCGCCAGCGTGCCTGGGGTGTTCCGATCACGGTGTTTGTCAATAAGAAAACCCGCGAGCCATTGCGCGATCAGGCGGTGCTGGACCGCGTTTATGCCGCCTTCTGTGAAGAAGGGGCCGATGTGTGGTTTACGTGGGATGCGCAACGTTTCCTTGGCAACGATTATAATGCCGATGATTACGAACAGGTGATGGACGTTCTTGATGTGTGGTTTGACTCCGGATCCACGCACAGCTTTGTTCTGGAAGAACGCCCGGACCTTAAATGGCCGGCTGATTTGTACCTTGAAGGATCGGACCAGCATCGGGGCTGGTTCCATTCATCGCTTCTGGAATCGTGCGGCACGCGCGGTCGTGCGCCCTATGATGCGGTTTTGACGCACGGCTTTGTTCTGGATGGCAAGGGCTATAAAATGTCCAAGTCGCTAAACAATGTGATTGCCCCGCAAGACATCATCAAAAAGTTCGGCGCCGATATTTTGCGTTTGTGGGTTGTCAGCTCCGACTACCACGATGACCTGCGGATTTCGGACGAAATCATTCAGCGCCATTCCGACATTTATCGCCGTTTGCGCAATACCCTGCGGTTCTTGCTGGGCAATCTGTCGGGCTTTGATGAGGCCGAAAAAGTTGCCGATAGCGACCTGCCGGAACTTGAACGCTGGGTTTTGCACCGGTTAAGCAAACTGGACGATCTGGTGCGTGAAACCACCGAAGCGTTTGATTTCCATCAGCTGTTTATCGAACTGCATAACTTTTGTGCGCAGGATCTTTCGGCGTTCTTCCTCGATATTCGCAAGGACGCGCTTTATTGCGACGCGCCGACCAGCCTGCGCCGCCGCGCGGCCCGCACCGTGATGGACCGGGTTTTTGACAGCCTGGTACGTTGGCTGGCACCGGTTTTGTGCTTTACCGCCGACGAAGCATGGCGCGCACGTTATGGCAATGACAGCTCGGTTCATGCCCAAACCTATAACGCGGTGTCGGACGGCTGGAAAAACGACGCACTGGCCGCGAAATGGGAAAAAATCCGCAAATTGCGCCGGGTTGTGACCGGGGCACTGGAAGTGGAACGGGCGGAAAAACGCATTGGTGGCAGCCTTGATGCCGCACCAAAAGTTTACGCCAGTGCCGATTATGTCGAGGCCCTGAACGGCCTTGATCTGGCGGAAATTGCCATTACCTCGGATATCGAGCTGATTGCAGGCGACGCGCCCGAAGGGGCTTATCGTCTTGATGATGTGGCCGGTGTGGGTGTTGTGCCTGCCTTGGCCGAAGGTGAAAAATGCGAGCGTTGCTGGCAGATTTTGCCCGATATTGGCGCGCACCCGGAACATAAAACGATTTGCGGGCGCTGTGCCGAGGCCGTTGATGAAATGGGCATAGCTGCCGAATAAGCCGTTTTAAAAAGACATTGGGCCGGGCAAGATGCCCGGCCTTATCCTATGGGCAGACGGAAAGAAAATTGATGAAACATCGCGCCTTTGCCTTTGGCCTGCCGGTGCTGGCGATTGTCTTTATCATTGACCAGTGGACCAAACAGATTGCGATTGACGCGCTGGCCCACCCGGCGCGCTATATCACCGTGACGCCGTTTATGAATTTTGTTCTGGCGTGGAACCCCGGTGTATCGTTTGGCCTGTTTCAGGGGCAAGCCCCGTGGGTGATGATTGCGGGCACCACAGCGATCACCATCGGGTTTCTGGTCTGGATGTGGCGCACACGGGACCGGGTTTTGGGCATCGCCCTGGCAATGGTTGTTGGCGGAGCGGTCGGTAATCTGGTAGACCGGTTGCGTCACGGGGCCGTTACGGACTTTGTTGATTTGCATGTTGCAGGCTATCATTGGCCGGTATTTAATATAGCCGATACCGGAATCACAATTGGAGCCGCGTTGTTGTTGATCGATTCCCTGTTTGGCGGTAAAAAAACTTCGCGATAATTTTTGTCGGGCCGCAGGTGGCCTGATGACAGACTTGCAAGAGGCGTGAATGACCCGGAAATCTCATCTGATCAGGATTGTGGCGCTAACCGGGTTGGCGCTTGCCGTTACCGGTTGTGAATCGACGAAAGAAACCTTTGGTCTGAATAAACAGTCCCCTGATGAATTTCAGGTGGTTTCGCGGGCCCCGCTTAGCCTGCCGCCGGAATATAATTTGCGCGCCCCGGAACCGGGTGTTGCGCGGCCGCAAACGGGTACCACAACCCAGCAGGCCCGCCGTATTTTAACCGGCGAAACGCCGAACCCCGAAGCGCGTGACCTTAATTCAGCCAACCGTAGTGGTGGCGAAGTTGTGCTGCTGGAAAAAGGCGGCGCGCAATATGCCGACCCTGATATTCGGACCGAGGTTGACCGTGAAACCTCGATCCTGATCAACGAAAATGACAGCGTTATCGACAAGCTGGTGTTCTGGCAGAAAAAGCCGGCATTTGGCAGCCAGGTTGACCCGGCCAAGGAAGCAAAACGCATTCGTGACCAGCAAGCCCTTGGCAACCCGGTGACCGCTGGCGATACGCCGACGATTGAACGCCGGAAAAAAGGCATTCTCGAAGATATTTTCTAGAATTTTCCAATGGGGCGGTGGCAAAAATGCCGGATCGCCAAATTGTGATCACATTTACAAGGGCGCGGATCTTCCGCGCCCTTGTTCTGTCATAATCGGTTCTTAATCAGAACATCCCGTACCGTTCCCCAAAAAACGGGCGGGTCATAAAAACAAGTCGCTAAATTCCCGGACAGACTCCCAAGGAAGACAGCATGAAATTTTTGTCCCAACGTTTTTGGCACCACGTCCCGGTCGTGCTTCCGGTTTTGATGATGGTGCTGGTTTTGCTTGCCGCGAGCGCGCGGGCGGCCGTGTTTAACCCCGAAACAACCACGCTGTCCAATGGCATGCAGGTGGTGCTGGTGGAAAACCACCGTGCCCCCGTGGTCACCCATATGGTGTGGTACAAGGCGGGTGCCGCCGATGAAGTGCCCGGAACGTCGGGTATTGCCCATTTCCTGGAGCATTTGATGTTCAAGGGGACCAAGGATATTGGCCCGGGTGAATTTTCCAAAATTGTGGCGCGTAATGGCGGGCAGGACAATGCCTTTACCACATGGGATTACACCGCCTATTTCCAGAACATTGCCCGCGACCGTTTGGGCATGGTGATGGAAATGGAAGCCGACCGGATGCAAAACCTGCAACTGACCGACAAGGTGGTTTTGCCCGAACGCGACGTGATTATCGAAGAACGCCGGATGCGTACCGATAATAACCCCAGTGCGCTGTTGGGCGAGCAGATGCGTAATGCCCTGTTCATGCAGCATCCCTATGGCCGTCCGATTATTGGCTGGTTGCATGAAATGCAGCAACTGACCACCCAGGACGCCATGGCGTGGTACAAAAAATGGTACACGCCCAATAACGCCATTCTGGTGGTAGCCGGTGATATCACCATGGCCGAACTTAAACCGATGGCCGAAAAATATTACGGCGGCATCAAGGGCCACGACGTGCCCAAACGCGTGCGGGTCAAGGAACCAACCCAGCATGCCCCGCGCAAGGTAACGCTGACCGATGCCCGTGTCGGTCAATCGTCGATGTCGCGTTATTATCTGGCACCATCCTATAATACCGAACATGCCGATGAAGCCGCCCCGTTAGAAGTGTTTAGTGAAATTTTAGGGTCCGGTACCACCAGCCGCCTTTATAAGACGCTGGTGGTCGATCAGAAGCTGGCAACGACAGCGGGCAGCTTTTATGACCCGGTGGCGATGGATTTATCGACCTTTGGTTTTTATGCGGTTCCGCGTGATGGCGTGGAAATGGCCGATCTTGAAGCCGCCCTTGATGATGAAATTGCCAAAACGCTAAAAGAAGGCATTACGCAAAAGGAACTTGATGAAGCGCGCCAGCGCCTGCTTGACAGTGCCGTTTTTGCCCGTGATTCGCTTTCGGGTGCCGCGCGTACATTGGGCGAGGCACTCGCCGTTGGGTTGAGCGTTGATCAGGTTGAAAACTGGCCCGACCGGATTAATGCGGTGACTGTTGAACAGGTTAATGACGCTGCCCGTGCGGTGCTGGACGATAAACGTTCGGTGACCGGCTGGTTGTTGCGGCCCAAAGGGGCCAAGGGACCGGGCATGCCCACAGCCCCGGTTACCGGCGAAATGGAGACGCATTGATCATGGCATTTTCATTAAAAACAAAATCGCGCCAGTTTGCCGCCGGTCTGATTGCACTGGTGGGCGTTGCCGGGTTTGGTATTGGTACGGCACAGGCGGTTGAAGTACAGGAAGTGATCAGCAAGGGCGGGATTAAGGCCTGGCTGATCGAGGATCATTTAAACCCGCTTCTGACCGTTGATTTTTCCTTCAAGGGGGCCGGTGCCGCCACCGACCCTGACGGCAAGCTGGGCCGGGCCAATATGGTGTCGGGCCTGATTGACGAAGGCGCTGGCGATATGGACAGCCAGACCTTTCGCGGGCAAATGGAAAACAAATCGATCAGCCTGTCTTATGACGCCGGGCGCGATGATTTTACCGGGTCGCTGGTAACATTAACGCGCGAACGCGAAACAGCGGTAAAGCTGCTTAAATTATCGCTGACCAAGCCGCGCTTTGATGATGAAGCGGTCGAACGCATTCGTTCGCAAATTGTGGCCGGGTTAAAGCAGGAAGAAACCGATCCCGGCTCAATGGCGCAGCGCGCCTTTTTCAAAAGCGTTTTTGGCGATCATCCCTATGCCCGCCCGGTTGAAGGTACCTTTGACACCGTGAATGGCTTGAAAGTTGCTGATCTGCGCGACTTTGTGAAGCAGTCGCTGGCACGCGATAACCTGATTATCGGTGTCGCGGGCGATATCACGGCCAAGGAACTGGGTCCGTTGCTAGACGATGCCTTTGGCGGTTTGCCCGAACATAGCAAATTGCCGAAAATTCCGGCTGTGACGCCGAAATTTGGCGGTGATGTGAAGGTGATTGCGCAAGATAACCCGCAAAGCCAGGCGATGTGGGGCCAAAAAGGCATTGCCCGCAAGGACAAGGATTTTTACGCCGCCTATGTGATGAACTATATTCTGGGTGGGGGTGGTTTTTCATCGCGCCTGACCGAGGAAGTCCGTGAAAAACGCGGGCTGGCCTATGGTGTTTATAGCTATCTTGCTAATCTGGACCAGGCCAATATCATGATGGGCGGGGTTGCCACGCGCAACGATGCGATTGGCAAAAGCCTGTCGGTTATTCGGGGTGAATGGCAAAAAATGCAGCAAAAGGGCATTAGCCAGACCGAACTGGACAATGCCAAATCCTATCTGACCGGCGCGTTTCCATTACGCTTTACCAGCCTTGGCAATTTGTCGGGCATGCTGGTGGGGATGCAAAGCGAGGATCTGGGCATCGATTTCCTGGATAAACGCAATGATTACGTTAACGCCATTACCCTTGATGATGTGAACCGCGTTGCCGGGGAATTGCTGGACCCGGACCACGTTACCGCGATTGTGGTGGGCAAGCCGGAAGGAAAATTAACCTTCTAACGGTCTGATACACCGGATTTGGATTTTCAAAACACGGCAGGATTTCCTTGCCGTGTTTTTTTATGCGACCTGCATGATGTGGCGGCGGATGGCGTCTTCAAGGGCCTTGGCATCGCGGTTGCGAACGGCGGTGACCATTTCAAAATGTTCGATGCTGGATTGTTTGACGCGCTGGCGGGTTTTCCATTGCCCGGCCGGGGCCGAGGGGATGCGGTGGCGCAGATCGTCGATGGTGGCCGATATTTGCGGGTTGCCCGACATGCTAAGCAACTGGTGGTGAAAGGCCTGATTGGCTTCGTGTTGCTGCACAATGCTGCCGGTATCGATTAAATCTTCGAAATTTTGCGCCATTTTTTGCAAAAGTTCGCATTCCGGGCCGGTGCCGTGGCGAATGATGCGTGCCGCTGCGGCACATTCGATCATGGCGCGTAAATCAAGCAGGTCGCGGACCTCGTCGCCATCGGCTTCGTAAACGTAATAGCCGCGATTGAGTTCGTGGCGGATCAGCTGTTTTTGCGCCAGCCGGTCCAGCGCCAGACGGATCATGGGCCGCGACGTTTTGTAGCGTTGCTGCAGTTCGATCTGTTTTAACCACGAGCCGGGTGCATAGGCCCCGGCCTGAATGTCGGTGGCGATCTGGTCCATCAGGTCGGCTTCTGTGTCGCTGTGTGCGGGTTTCAACGTTTCCACGGATTGCTCTTTTTTGTGCATTGGACGCGCGAAAGGTGCGCTTTTATTTATATCGAACTGGCGAGAACATGCCAGCGCCAACCTTCTGCATAATTAGTACGCAGTTTTGCGTAGTGCATATTTTTCACCCAAAAAACCGGTTTGTTCTTTACAAAGGGAAAATATGCGCCAAAATTGGCACCAATTTACAGATGATGAATACGGATACAAGGAAAATCACATGGCTGCCACGTCGAATGCCGACGCGATCTGGACAATGGTAGAGGGGCATGGCCCCGATTTGTGCGCCATGAGTGACGAGATCTGGGAAACCCCGGAACTGAATTATCAGGAAACCAAAAGCGTTGCCCGCCACAAGGATATGCTGGCGCAAAAGGGCTTTCGCGTTTCCGAAAATATTGGCGGCATTCCCACCGCCGTAATGGGCGAGGCCGGTGACGGCGGCCCGGTGATTGCGATTTTGGGGGAATATGACGCGCTGCCGGGCTTAAGTCAGGAAGCCGGTATTGCCGAACAAAAACCGCGTAATGACAGCGACAACGGGCATGGTTGCGGCCATAACCTGTTGGGGTCCGGCGCGATGCTGGCCGCGATTGCCGTGCGCGATTTTTTGCAAAGCAATAATTTGCCCGGTCGGGTGCGCTATTATGGTTGCCCGGCGGAAGAAGGCGGATCGGCCAAGGGTTTTATGGTGCGTGCCGGTGCGTTTGATGATGTTGACGTTGCCATTTCGTGGCATCCGGCCCCTTTTGCCGGGGTTAATAACCCGATTTCGCTGGCCTGTAACGAACTGGAATTTCATTTCAAGGGCCGGGCGGCGCATGCGTCATCCTCGCCGGAACTGGGGCGCAGCGCGCTTGACGCGGTGGAGCTGATGAATGTCGGTGCCAATTACATGCGCGAGCATATGCCCAGCACCGCGCGCCTGCATTATGCCCTGATCAATGCCGGTGGTGTTGCGCCCAATGTGGTGCAAGCCAATGCCACGGTGCGCTACCTGATCCGTGCGCGCGAACTTGACGAGCTGATCGAACTGGTTGAACGGGTCAAGAAAATTGCCCAGGGTGCAGCGCTGATGACCGAAACCAGTGTCGAACATGTGGTGGTGAGCGGGGATGCCAACCTGATTGGCAATACCCCGCTTGAACAACTGATGTATCGCAAGCTCGAAGCGCTTGGCCCGCCGGAATTTGACGAGGCCGATCGCGACTTTGCCCGTGAAATTCAGGCAACGCTTAGCGAAAAGGACATCCGTGCGGCCTATGCCCGGTTTGGCCTGAAGCCGCGCCTGGATGTGCCGTTATGCGACACGATTTTCCCGCCTGAAAGTGGCGATGGCCGCCATGTTGGGTCGACCGATGTCGGCACGGTCAGCTGGGTGGTGCCCACCGTGCAAATGCGCGGTGCAACCTATGCCATTGGCACCCCGGGCCATAGCTGGCAGTTGGTGGCACAGGGCAAAATGCCGGCTGCGCACAAAGGCATGGTCCATGCGGCCAAGGTGATGGCGGCAACGGCATCCGAACTGTTTGCCGACCCGTCGCTGGTGGCAGCCGCCAAGGCCGATTTTGCCGAACGTCGCGAAGGTCGGCCGTTTATCAACCCGATCCCCGATGATGTGAACCCGCCAATCCCCGGTTACGGCGAGGCAGCAGAGTAATGGCCCGGCCAGCCCGTTTAACCTGTTTATACGGGCTGGCTGTGCCCGCCCACCACCAAGAAAGGATGCGCTGATGTCGCATGCCAGTTTCTGGGAATTGATGAATTTTGGCCCCGATGGCTGGGGCTGGTCGATGATGCGTGCCGCGGGCGTGACCGTGATGGTTGCGTTGGCCGGTTTTATACTGGGCGGGTTTATTGGCAGTTTTGGCGCGTGGGCGAAAATTGCCGGTAATCGCCCGGTACGAATTGCCGCTGATGCCTACACCACCATTTTGCGCGGTATTCCCGACCTTTTGGTGATTTTTCTGTTTTATTTTGGCGGCAGTCTGGCGCTGTCGGCGATCTATCGTGCCTTTGGCGGCGAGGGATTTGTTGATTTTCCCGGTTTTGCCGCCGGGGCGATGGCGATTGGCCTGACATCGGGCGCGCAACATACCGAAGTGTTCCGCGGTGCCTATTACGCCATTCATGACGGCGAACTCGAAGCGGCAAAGGCCGCAGGCATGACACGCATGATGATGCTGCGCCGGATCATTATGCCGTTATTGCTGCGCCATGCCTTGCCGGGGCTGGGTAATATCTGGCAGGTGGTGCTTAAAGAATCGGCCCTGGTGTCGGTTACCGGTTTGATCGAACTGGCCCGTCAGGCCCAGATCGGGGCCGGGTCGACCCGCCAGCCGTTCTATTTCTTTATGGCCGCAGCCTTGCTGTTTTTAATGATCACGTTTGTCTCTAACCGGGTGTTCCGGTTCTCCGAGGCGCATTTTTCACGCGGGGTTCGGGGGGCAAGATGATCGATTTTCCATTTATGTATGAGGCGCTGATGCGCCTTTTGCCCGGCATTCCCATGACCTTGCAACTGGCCTTCATTGCCTCGGCCTTCGGGGTGTTTTTTGCCCTTGCCGCCGCATTAATGCAGTTGTCGGGCAATGTGGTTTTGCGCTCCATCGCCGATTTTTATGTGTTTTGCATTCGCGGCACGCCGCTTTTGATCCAGATATTTCTGATCTATTACGGCATGGGACAGTTTGATTTTATCCGTCACAGCTTTATGTGGCCGATCCTGCGTGAACCCTACTGGTGCGCAATTTTCGCCCTGATGTTTAATACCGGTGCCTATGGCAGCCAGATTGTACGCGGCGGATTGTTATCGGTGCCGCGCGGACAGGTGGAAGCCGCACGCAGCTGTGGCATGTCGCAGGTTTTGATTTATCGCCGCATTATCTTGCCGCTCGCCATTCGTCAGGCGTTACCGGCCTATGGCAACGAGGTGATTTTGCTTTTGAAGGCAACCTCGCTGGCATCGATCATTACCCTGATGGAAATTACCGGGCTGGCAGCCAAGATGATTTCGGAAACATACCGTGTGGTCGAGGTGTTTCTGGTCGCGGGCAGCCTGTATTTGCTGATCAATTTCATTTTATCACGCGGCGTCGCGGTGCTGGAAAAACGGCTGATGCGCCATACCGCTGCCGAACGCCCGTCGTCACGGGTTGCCGCACGGGGGGCTGCATAACATGTCATCATCTGCTTTGGCACAGCCGGTGTTGCAAGATCCGGATCTGGCGCTGGCGGCATCCTCTGCCGATGCGCAGCTTTCGGGGCAAAAAACCGCGATCAGCATTCGCAACCTGCATAAAAACTTTGGCGATGTTGAAGTGCTTAAGGGCATTGATATTGATGTCGCCGAAGGGCAGGTGGTGTCGATTTTAGGGTCTTCGGGCTCTGGAAAATCAACCTTGTTGCGCTGTGTGAATTTCCTGGAATCCCCGACCATGGGCGAAATCACCATTGCCGGGGAAACTGTGCGCACGCGTCCGGGCAAAAATGGCGACCTTGAAGCGGCTGATATTGGCCAGCTGAACCGCCTGCGCAGCAATGTCGGCATGGTGTTTCAAAGTTTTAATTTGTGGTCGCATAAAACCGTTCTGGAAAATGTCATGGAAGCGCCGGTTTATGTGCAAAAGCGCCCGGTGGCCGAATGCCATGACGAAGCCTGCGCCTATCTGGAAAAGGTGGGTATTTACGACAAACGGTTTTCCTACCCGTCACGCCTGTCAGGCGGGCAGCAACAACGTGCGGCCATTGCCCGGTCATTGGCGATGCATCCCAAGGTTATGCTGTTTGACGAACCGACATCGGCACTGGACCCCGAACTGGTGGGCGAAGTGTTGCGTGTGATGCGCGCACTGGCCGACGAGGGACGGACCATGCTGGTGGTGACACACGAAATGGGATTTGCCCGCGAGGTTTCCAACCGGGTGATTTTCCTCGAACAGGGATGGATCGAGGAAGACGGCGCACCCGAAACGGTGTTTGGGGCCAGCCGTTCGGCCCGGTTCCGGCAATTCATCGCGGCCCAGCCGCATTAACAAAACCGGCGATATAACGCCAAAACAATCATCACGGAGGCCTAAATGAAATTTGGTAAACTGGTTCTGGCCGTTTGCATGGGGCTGGCAATGCTGGGCCATGCGCAAGCCAAGGAATGGAAGCACATCACGATTGCCACCGAAGGGGCATTTCCCCCGTGGAATGCAACCAAGCCCGATGGCTCGCTGGATGGCTATGAAATCGATTTGTACAAGGATTTGTGCAAACGGATGAATGTGGAATGCACCATGGTGACGCAGGCATGGGACGGTATTATTCCGGCCCTGACGGCGGGCAAGTTTGATGCAATTATGGCGGGCATGTCGGCGACGGCAAAACGCGAAAAAATCATCAGCTTTTCTGAATCCTATGGCACCACCGGCCAGACCTTTGCCGTTGCACGCGGCAGCGATCTTGAAAAAATGCCGCATTTTGGCGAAGTTTTCTCTCTCGAAACCGAATTGCCGCAGGCTGAAAAAGCGATTGAAGACATCAAGCCGCTGTTGAAGGGCAAAATCATCGGGGTGCAGACCGCGTCCATCGCGTCGGTATTCCTTGATAAATACCTCAAAGGCACCGCCGAAATCCGTGAATACAAATCAACCGAACAGCATGACCTTGATTTGCTGGCAGGCCGCGTTGACGTGATCATGGCATCGATGGGCTACCTTTCAACGGCTGCGGCCAAAGAAGGCAACAGCGACATGGTTGTCGCCGGTCCGCGTTTCCAGCGTGGCATTCTGGGCCGTGGCAGCTCGGTTGGCTTGCGCAAGGAAGATACCGATCTGCGCGACATGTTTAACAAGGCCATTGCCGAAGCCAAGGCCGATGGCACGATCAAAAAACTGTCGGACAAATGGTTTGGCTTTGATGTAACGCCGCATTGATTTTAAATCGGGATAGCTCAACCTTCCCGGTTTATATCAATATGGGCTGATCGTGATCGATCAGCCCATCCCTCAAGCGCCGGGCACCGGGCATCTGCCGGTTTGGCTTTGGCGCCACAGGGCGCGCGGCCCCGTCGGGCCTAACCACGTCGCAATTGGAATAATTGATTGCGACGTGGTGTTTAAATAACGCAGGGGCAGCGAAAGTGATTTCGCCGCCCCTGTTGCTTTTGGGGGCTGTGCCCTTCTATATAGGGTATCGAACAACACAGGCTTTTGTTTATGTCGCTGCGCATTCTGCCCCAGAATCTGATCAACCAGATTGCCGCCGGTGAGGTGGTTGAACGCCCGGCTGCGGCGTTGAAAGAACTGGTGGAAAATGCGCTCGATGCCGGGGCGCAAAAGGTGGATGTTGCCCTGCGCGAAGGCGGGCGGACATTGTTATCGGTTACCGATGACGGGCGCGGCATGACCCCTGAGGAACTCGCCCTGGCGGTTGAACGCCATGCGACATCAAAATTGCCCGATGATGATTTGTTCAACATTGCCTTTATGGGCTTTCGCGGTGAAGCCTTGCCGTCCATCGGCTCGGTCTCGCGGATGCGATTGACCAGCCGGACCAAGGACGCCCCAAACGCCTGGAGCCTGAGCATCGAAGGTGGCCACAAGGGCGAACCCGAACCCGCAGCCCACCCGTTTGGCACCCGGGTTGAGGTGCGTGATTTGTTTTATGCCACCCCGGCGCGGTTGAAATTTTTAAAAACCGCGCGCACCGAACAGATGTATGCGCGCGAGATTATGGAACGCCTGGCAATGGCGCGGCCCGACGTTGGCTTTAGCCTTAGCGGCGATAACAACAAATCGATCCTGAATTACCCGGCGTGTAGTGGCGATTTGTTTGATGCGCGCCTGAAACGCCTTGGCGCGGTGATGGGCCGCGAATTTCAGGATAACGCCTTGCAGATCGAGGCCGAACGCGAAGGCACGCGCCTGACCGGCTATGCCGGGGTGCCGACGCTGAACCGTGGCAATGCGCAAATGCAGTTTTTGTTTGTCAATGGTCGCCCGGTCAAAGACCGGTTGTTGCAGGGGGCGGTGCGCGGGGCTTATCAGGATTTTCTGGCGCGTGATCGCCACCCGTTGCTGGCGCTGTTTTTGGAAGTTGAACCGCGCGAGGTGGATGTAAACGTGCATCCCGGCAAAACCGAGGTGCGCTTTCGCGATCCGGGCATGGTGCGCGGCCTGATCGTGGGGGCATTAAAACATGCGTTGGCCGGGGCCGGGCACCGCGCATCGACCACAGTTGCCGACATGGCAATGGGGGCAGTGCGCCGTGAAGGCGACGACGGCAATGGTATGCCCTATGGCGCGCTTGGCAGTGCATCGGGCCGAATGGCGGGGTTTGGCGGTTATAACCGCAACCCCAATGCCTATCCCGGCCATCAGGCGATTGAACGTAATTATGCCGCCCAGGCACCTTATGATAATGGCGGCTTGTTTGACCGCCCGCGTGATTTTGGCGGTCATCCTTCTGCCGGGCAGGGGAATGGGCCGGGCGACGGGTATGATGGCGGCTTTGCCGGGGCGGCTGCGGCGGCACTGGCGGGCGGCTATGCCAGCGCGTCGCCATCCGCCCGCATCGATGCCACCGATGACACCCGCTTTGTTGATCATCCTTTGGGGGCGGCCCGTGGGCAGGTTCATGCCAATTACATCATCGCGCAAACCCGTGATGGGCTGGTGATTGTCGATCAGCACGCCGCGCATGAACGCATTGTTTATGAACGCATGAAGGCCGATCTGGCGCAAACCGGGGTTAAGCGCCAGGGTTTGTTATTGCCCGAGGTGGTGGAGCTTGATGAATCCGGTGCCGACCGGGTGGCCGAACGCGCCGAGGAATTTGCTGAACTGGGGCTGGTGATTGAACCGTTTGGCCCTGGCGCGATTGTGGTACGCGAAGTGCCCGCGATGCTGGGCAAGGTTGATGTCGCAGCCCTTGTGCGTGATCTGGCCGATGAACTGGCGGAACTGGGCGAGGGCATGGCCCTTAAAGACCGGTTGATGCATGTGTGTGCGACTATGGCGTGTCATGGCTCGGTGCGCTCTGGTCGTAAACTGAATGCCGATGAAATGAACGCCCTGTTGCGTCAGATGGAAGCCACCCCCCATTCCGGCCAGTGCAACCATGGCCGCCCAACCTATGTCGAGCTGAAATTGCATGACATTGAAAAGATGTTTGGCCGCAGATAACCCCACCGCCTGAACCCTAATCAGATAAGGCAAAGCCCCGATATAGCCCGACGCAGATGTGCCCGCTGCGATCAGAGGGTTTTAAGCGCCATGTCGCGGGGCAGGCGGGTGTTGGTATTGATCCGGGCGCGCTGAATTTGCTCGGCAAACAGCCCTTTAACCGTCGAAAGATCGGCATCGCGCAAATCGGTTTGGGTCAGATTACAGCCGCTTAAATCGCAATTGACGAGTTTGGCACCGCGCAGACTTGCATGGGCAAGGTCGGCGCCCAAAAAGACGGTGCCGGTCAGGGTTGCATCGGCAAAGCGGGCGTTGCTTAAGCGGCTGGTTGCCAATATTGCGTTTTTCAGATTGGCCCCGGTAAAATCAGCGGCGGTTAAATCGCAGCGGCGAAAAACTGCACCTTCGCAATTGGCCTTGCGCAAACAGGCTTGTGGCAATACGCAACGGGTCAGATCTATATTTTCCAGATCTTCATCGCGCAAATCGGCATGGGCAAAGGAAATCTTCTGTCCCTCCTTGCCACCGGTATCGACCCACATTTTGTGGGTTTGCAGGGCGTCGCGAATATCAACCTCGATCAGGTCGGGATCAAGGGTTTGGTCATTGAGGGTTTCTTCATCGGCGGATAAATCATTAGCCCCCAGATCGTCTTTGGGCGGGGCGGTGTCGCGGGCCGTGTTGGCGGCAGCGGCAGGTGAACCAATTTCGGTGCGAACAGGTTGTTTCTCAGCCTTGGTGGCGGTGCGCATTTCCAGCGCCGGGACGGCCTTGGTACGGTCCGCCGCTACGGTCAGTAAATCATCGTCTTGCAAGGATATGCGCGCGGTTTCGCCACCCGGTGCTGGTGCCTCTGCCAACATGGCACCACCAGAAAGGGCGGTGCGGTCACGCGGGGCTGGGGGGCGAGAAATGCTGGTGGCTTTACGGGCAGAGCGCAGGGTTGTCCCCGCATTTATCGGGCGTGCGGTCGATGCGCGTGCCCGGCGATTGGCCACGGCGGGCTCATCTTGCGTGTCATTGTGGATGTCGTTAGCGGACGCATCGGCGGGATCGTTGCTGTTTTCAGGTTGCGGGGCCTGTGCGGGGTTTTCGGACGGGATTTTTTTGCGCGACGGCCCAAAATAGTCGCCTTCAAGTACAAAGCGGCGTGGCGATTTGATCACTGTGGTGATAATGCGATGCAGGCGGTCAGGGTTAAGCGGTTGGCGAAAAACCCCTTCGATGCCCGCAAGAACGGCATCGCGCATGGCATCGCGGTTAAGCGATTTTGCGCCGAGCAGAACCGGCACCTGATTGAAATAGGTATTCTCCTGGCCCGACATCGCGCGCAGATAGCGGATGGTTTTGATCCCCTGATACCCGTCAAGCTGCAGGCTGACCATGACCAGTTGCGGGCGATGACGATGGGCCAGAGCCAGGGTTTCTTCCTGGGTTTCGCACGCATAAAACGCACCGATATTTAGCGGCTGCAAGGCTTCGCGCATCAGGCTGGCGGCCTTGAGGCTGTAATCGGCATACAGAACGGACAGGTCTGACATCGGATGCATTTCTGGAATGGGCCCTGAAAGAATAACTATACCTATGCATATGGGGTATATACCAGCTTTGTGCAGTGGCAAGAGGCAATCTAACGCAGGCGGGCAGGAAATTTGTTATTGAATTGTTGGTGAACGGGTGTGCGAGCGGTGTTGAAAAACGGGGCCATCGTTCTTTGACCGAGCGTTTTCCTGTCCGATATATCAGGGGCTTTTGCTGGTTTGGGTGCCGCGATTGTCGGCTGACGCGGTTTTTTGCTTAGGGCCGGGACTGGCGAATAAACCCTGTGCCAACACGTCGATTTTCTTCACCCGTGCCCGGCGCGCCCAGCGACGTGCCATTTTCAGAGCGGGTGCCAAAACTGCCCGGAGGGCTGGTGCTTGTGGGGCTGCTGGCGGGCAAATTGGCGGCATCAGGGTTGGGGTTGGCCGTGTCGCCGTTTTGGGTGCCCTGGGTGTCTTCCATAATAATGGTCAGCTCGACCCGGCGGTTTTTGGATCGTCCTTCGGCTGTGTCATTGCTGGCAATCGGGCGGCTGTCGCCAAAGCCCTGCAAGATCAACCGGTCGGGCTTCATGTCGTTTTCATTGATCATCCAGTGCAAAACCGAGGTTGCCCTTGATGCAGACAAATCCCAGTTCGACTGAAACCGGGACGACGGCGATAACGGGATATTATCGGTATGACCCGCGACAATTACGGTGCCATCGGTTTGTTTGATGACGGGCAAAACGCGGTTTAAAATTGCGCCGAATTCCTCGTTGATTTGCGAGGAGCCCGAGGGGAAGGCAATGTCGTCGGGGAAACGCACGACGACTTCATCCCCTTTGCGTTCAATGCCGATTTCGTCGGCCAGACCCATTCGGTGAAGAACCGTCTGGATGGTGTTTTCGAGTTTTTCCGCCCGTTCGCTGCCGGTGTCGGATTTGTCAATTTCGACCTGGGGTGTTTGCACCGGCGGCAGGTCGGTGACCACGCGCGGGGTATCGGGCGAGGGGTTTTTAAGCGCCTTGCCCAAAAGCGAGCCATCCATTTCGATGACACCGGAAAGTTTGTCTTCCTTGCTAAAGCCGAAGGCCGATTTGACCGACCCGGCAATCGCCTTGTATTTCACCACATCCATTTCGGCAAATGTCAGCAACAGCACAAACAGCACCAGCAACAGCGACATCAAGTCAGCAAATGTTGCCATCCATGCGGGGGCGCCGGCTGCCGGTTTTTTTGCCATAGGGTGAAATTATCCAGAAAATGCAAAAACAAGTGTGGCGCGATAAGGTTTCGGGGTCAAGAACTGGCCGCCGCATCGTCGCCGTCTTCAACCGGGATGCCGCCGGGCAGATAAGGCCCCAGAATTTCGCGCATCACCAGCGGGCTTTGGCTGGCTTGAATCTGTACAACAGATTCGACAATCAGTTCCTTGGTATTACGCAATTGTTCAACCTTTAACGCCAGTTTATCGGCAATGGGCAGGGCGATAAGATTGGCCAGAACCGCACCATAAAATGTGGTCAGCATGGCAATTGCCATGGCCGGGCCAATGGCATCGGGGTCGGAAAGGTTGGCCAGCATCTGCACCAGCCCCACCAGGGTTCCGATCATGCCAAAGGCCGGAGCGGTGTCGCCGATACCGCGAAACATCACTTCGCCCAGTTCGTCGCGCTGGATTGATTTTGCAACTTCGCTGGAAATTGAACTGCGAATGACATCGCCATTATGGCCATCGACACACATGCGAATGCCGCGTTTCATGATGGCGTTTTCAATTTCAACGCTTTCCAGCCCCAACAACCCGTTCTTGCGCACCAGCGACGACAGTTCCATCGCTTTTTCGTAAATCGACTGGGGGTCTTCCTTGGGATTTTTAAAGGCAATGCTGATGCCGGTTTTCATCGACTTCATCACATCGCGCATCGGGAATTTGATCAATGTGGCAGCGGTCGTTCCGCCAAAAACAACCATGATCGATGGATAGTCGATAAAGGCGCTAAGGCTGCCACCCATAAAAATGGCGCCAACAATAACGCCCATCCCGCCAATAATTCCAATGAGTGTTGCGATATCCATTGTATCTGACTGCTACCTGTTGTGGTTCGGGACGGAGTTCGATGGCCGGGGCAATATGCCACTAGAACAGATTGGGGGGTAACTATCCGATTTCCATAGTGAAACTGTTTTTATTCCCTGACCCTATACTGGGCGCAGTTTTGCCGGTTTTGCAAATGGGGAAAATTGTTAATTTATCCCCGTTGCCCGCTATCCTAATTCGAAACTTGAAATGCTAAAGGTTTTTGCAAGATCAAGTTTTGGTGCATGGCCGCGATACATGCGTGCGGTTTCAAATACCGGTGCCATCCCGTATTTTTGGGCAAGGCTTGCCGCAGCCGCGTTGGGTTCGGGGATATCGAGAAAGACCGGGCGATCAGGATTACCCTCACGCCGGGCCAGCAATGCCTGAAACAGGCAATCGGCATCCTCAGGGTTTTGGGCAAAAAGCGGGCCGATTTTATAGCCATCCAGGCACGGCCGGATCACGCCATACCCGCGCACCCCCATCGGGCCATAAAGGGCCAGGGCTGTGTGTTTTTCGCTGCCGATCCAGCCGCTCAGAAACGATAATCGCGACTCGGCAAACAGATGCAGGCTTTGTTCAAACGCATCGACAATGGCGATATCGTCAATTTTCAAGTCGAACAAATCGGCAGGTGCAACAAATGATGCGGGCGTTGCAACGGTGCCTGCCATGCGAATGGTGCGATGGGCCAATTGAAAGCCCGATTTTGCATAATGATCTTGCTGGTCCACCACGCCATCAAGGCCAATGGTCTGTGCGACAGGGCCGTTAAGCACGCTGTTCCATAACCGCAGGCCCAGCCCTTGTCCGCGGCGGTCGGGACGGCACATGTAAAAGCCGATAAAGGCAAAATCGGCACTGTATGTGACGCAGGAAATAACCGCTGCCAGGCCGTTTTTATCAAACGCCCCCCAAAATCCTTCGGGGTCGGTATGCCAGAATGACGCCAGATCATCCGTGCCAGGATTCCATCCTTCGTCGGCGGCCCATTGCAGCATTGTGGTCAGGTCTTTTTCGCGCAAGCGCCGGATTTTTTCAGGATTAGCCATCATTCTTCCGTAAGGATATCGCATCTGTCCTTATGGTTTAGCGCATTTCAGCGAGCAGAAAAAAGAATATCGGCGTTACGTGCCATAAAAAATTGCGAATGATTTTCATTTGTAATATTACGGTGCGTAACTTCGTTTGATTCTGCAAGCATTACGGGCTTTGACATCATGACTTCGAAACTTGTTCGGGCGCACACACAGGTAACGGTCCCGGATCCTGCCGCCGCATGCGATGTTTTGGCGACATTTTACCGCGACAATGATTGCAGCGTTTCGATGGATGGCAAGGACCACGTTATTTCGATATCGCTTGGTACGGTGCGGCTTGGCGCGCGCGACACTGCGATATCGATCGACATTGCAGCCGCCACCGACGCCGCTATTAGCCAGCTTAAAACCGGTGTGATCACGATGGTCGATCAACGCGTACCCGGGGCAAACCTTGATTGCCGCTGGCACGGGGCAGGGCAAAACAGCGAAAAAGGCAGCAAACTGCCCAATTTTCGCGAATTAACCGTCGGCCATGTGCAGGATTTAGGGCCGAATATGCGCCGCCTTCGTTTGCATGGCGATGATTTAAACCCTTATCTGGGCGGGGCCATTCATGTGCGCCTGATTATCCCGCCGCAAGGAGCAAGCACCCCGAAATGGCCGACCATGGGCGAAAACGGGTTGCCGGTTTGGCCGCAGGGCGAGGATAAGGTTGAGCCCCGGGTTTATACCATTCGCCAGATCAATGCCGATGAAGGCTGGATGGAGATTGATTTTGTTGTCCATGGCGATAACGGGCCGGGGTCGCGTTTTGCCAATAATGCCACACCGGGCCAGTTTGTGGGCGTCACCGGGCCGATTGGCAGCGATTTGCCGCAGGCAGACTGGTATTTGTTTGCCGCCGATGAAACGGGGCTTCCCGCGGTTTGCCGGTATCTGGAAGAATTGCCTGCGGACAAAACCGGCCATGTGATTTTTGAAGTTTCCAGCCCGAAAGCCAAAATGACTGTGCCACACCATCCGGGGTTTGATCTGGGCTGGGTTTATCGCGATGGCAGCGCGCCCGACGGGGCACATCACACCCCTGTGCCCGATCATCATAATAGCATTGCGGGGGCGGTGGGGCCTATGGGGGCGCGCGTTGGAACCCAAGCCGGTTTAACGCGCACAGGCCCGAACCCGAACCCTGAACCGAATGCGGCCGACATGTCGCCGTTTGCGGCATCCATTTGTGCCATTCCGGTGCCAGCAGATGACCAGCGTGTTTATTGCTGGACGGCGACAGAACAGAAAATTTATCGCCAGTTGCACAGCCATTTTCGCAAGGACGTGAAACTGGGGCGCGATCAATGCCTTGTTATGACGTTCTGGCGGGCCGAGGCGCATTAATCGGGGCCGTTTTTGAGAAGGGATTAAAAGTTAGCCGATGCTAAATTGATTTTTGCTTTTGAAATTGGTATGACAATTCATTACGCAAAAGCAGGAGACGGGAATGGCCGGCGGGGCGGCGCTTCCACCCAAGGAAAATCACGCGGAAACCTTTGCCCGACTTCGCGACGCCCATGCGCGCGAGGTGACGGAAGATTACGTGGAAATGATTGCTGACCTGATCGTTGAAGAAGGCGAGGCGCGGGCCGTTTCGCTTGCGGAGCGTTTTGGCGTTACCCCTGCGACTGTTAATAATACCATCAAGCGGCTGGAGCGTGACGGCTTTGTTTCCAGTCGGCCTTACCGCTCGATCTTTCTGACCGATGCAGGTCAGACCCTGGCCGACAAGTGCCGGGACCGGCACAAGATTGTGTATGATTTCCTGATCGCCCTCGGCCTTGACGCCCAGATCGCGGAATTTGATGCCGAAGGCATCGAACATCACGTCAGCGCCGAAACACTGGATGTTTTTCGCGCCTTTACAAAAAGCAGCAAGGGCGAGATCTGACGGTAATGCCTGCGCAAAGAGAGGCTGCGTGTTTAAATCGGGCAGTTAGGGCATTTTCGATTTGCAGCTTAGCCGTAGTTTGCGGTTTCCAGTCTTAACGTGTTGGCCTCAATGCTGTTTGTACAAGCGATTTCGGGCAATGAAACATCGCTGAAACGGCCTGCTGCGCGCACAAGGGCACAATAGTTTTGCGCTGTTGCCAGCAAGGCTTGCTGTTGGGCAATCCAGGATGGTGTCATGGTTGGATTGGCACCGGCCTGTTGCGGGTGACGAAATTCGACATACAAGGTTCGGCGGCAATCTGTTTTGGTCAGGGCATCGGAGCAATGAACCAGCATCACATCGTGAGCAATGATGTCACCCGCTTTAACCGGAATGCTGTGTGATGAAATGCTCAGTTGGTCTTTGATCTTTGGTGATCGCTGCTGGATCAGTGTTGCGATATCGGCCCGGTTGTGGTGACTGCCCGGAATAATGCGCAAGGCACCGTTATTGCTCGATGCGTCATCCAGATATAACCCAACCGTGTAAATCGGTCCTTGGCGGTCATGGATCATGTCTTGATGCCAGATGATTTTCTGGGCTTCGCCGCGATTGCGAAATTGCACCGACAAATAAACAGGAACGGCATCTGGTCCACATAATTGTTTGCCAAGGCCAGTAATTGCCGGATGACCGAGGAAAAACAGCGCCAGTGCGGCGTCCTGTTTCAAGAGCTGCTCGATGCGAAAGACCTTCGCAACCGGATTGACGCCACCGTCATTGGCAAAATCAATCAGGCAGTCGTTGGGGGTTTGTCCCTGTTTATGCCGGGCCAACAAATTTTGACATAGCAGGTCGAGACGGTTTGTGATGAGCATCCTGTCATCTGGCGTGATGGCGGAGTTAACATGGTGAATGCCAGAATCTGCAGTCAGGAATAATGTCTGATCATGATCCGGGAGGTCGAGGTCTGTCGTCGGGGTTTGGTGGTTTTGCCGAAAATTTCTTGCGCCGTGCACGGGGGGCTGAGCCGGAGGCGAAGTTATATTATTTGGTGTATTGGCAGTGTTTTCGGATGCAAAATCGGGCCGTTCGCGAAGCCACTGCGTCATGTTAGGGAATGTTGCGATATCCGCTGGTCTGGCGGGGTCATTTTCAGATGGTTGTGGTGTTGTCGTCATGTCAAAGCACATCAGCAGCGGGACACCGATGGTGCCGTTGGTCTGGAAGTGCTCAGCCAACCACGGCCCGCCGCCTTTATATCCGTTATTGTGAAAAACAATTTCAGTTGGCAGCTTGATCGCGCAGGCGGCAGCATAGGACCAGGCAAGGGCGGCCATTTCTTCGCCGCCGTCATCACCAACATTTCCATTGGCTGCCTTGCGGCGATTCGGGGACATAACTGCCAGATGGCCAGCTTCGTGAAGGATATCACCCGGATGTAATAGTTGATCACGGTCAAGAATTAGTCCGCCCCGGCGCACATATATGCCCGGCAAAAACGCAGGACCGGGCAGAGGTCCAAATGACACTGGAATGCCAATAGCGTTCAAAAACCCGGTTATTTGCTTAATTTGTTCCAGCCGAGGCGATGTCCCCATTTTAAACTGTACCCGTTGCGGCCTTGCGCGGTTTGATATCGGAATTGCCGTTCATTTCGGTGCTGGTGGGAAACCACACCAGCCGCGCATGAACGTCATCAGAGATGGAAGCATCTTCCTGAAAACCGTAATTTAACAGGTAACTGAGCAAAACCACATTGTCGCGCCGTGTCGGAACAATAAGCGGGCGGCGTGTTTGTGCTGCCGCCTTCATGATCCATTGTATGATACCCGAACCATAGCCTTTGTTCTGGGCTTTTTTGATGAAATTCAGGTCAATCAATCGTAATTCAACAGGACCGATATCCAGCGTTACCCGGCCAATGCGCGACCCGCTTTTTTCCAGAATCAGATAGATGGCATTGGGAAACGTGCTGCCATAGCCGTTGACTTGCGCGTCAAGCTGCATGTCGATGGTCATGTCTATGAAATCCGGGTTGGCATCAACTGCTTTCAGGTCATCCCGGTTATCGCGAAACAGTTTTGCCAGAAAATCCTTGTCGCTGGCCCGGGCCGGGCGTGCGGATATGCCGTGTGGCAGGGCTACTGTACCAGCAATCATTGTTTCCCCCTTTTGTGCTGTTCTGTTGTGTTGGTGCGCTCAAAATTCGTCGCTGTTAGCCAAAAACAATCTGGAAGTATGCCCCTGCAGGTAAGCGCGGTGGGCGCAAAATACGCTGGATGGAGACAGTGTCGACCGACCCTTGCTCCAGCCCATGCATGTCTGCGATCAGGTCTTTGACGTTCAGGATTGGATTTTCCTGCTTGGTTGAGGCATGAAAAACAAGTGTGAAGGGGGTGCGGGTGCTGTCGGGACCTGCCCCATCGGGGTTTTCGCGGCACTCGACAAGCGTCACCGGCAAGGAATGGCTCTGTGCCGAAAAGATGAACGTGCTTTCAAGGCGGGGGATGAATATTTCCGCTGTGATTTTGGCCAGGGAGAGAGGGCCGGGCGTTGTTGTTTCAGTCATATGGTCTATCTCTTTGTCGGTGTCATGAAATCGGGCTTTGGCGATATTGTGCCGCCCGTTATTTCGTCAATTTTTCTGCACCGGCACGATCTTTATATGCCGGGTATTGCGAGGGGGAATATTCCCCCTCGCCTGGACGCAGCCCGGTTTTCTTTTCGCGTCGGCTTTGGCTTTTAGTCGCGTGCTGGATACAATCCCTGCACGCAAATGCAATAATTGATCACCTGACTTGGCTGATAGAGCGCGAATTCCCGCCCGGAGCCGGTGTCGTCAATCGTGAATGCATTATTGTTAAAGCCACTGGCGCTGCCTGTGGTTGTGACGCCACCGAGCGGAATCGTGCTTGTTACGTTGTTAGCGGGCACATATAAATTGTCGGTAAGGCTTAATGCAGACCCGGGTGAGCCAAGATAATCACCAGCTGAAGGGGTTTGTGTTTCACCCTTTTGAGCGGCAACTTCAAACATTACGTCAATACCTGTTCCGCCGCCACCGCCGCCATATGTGTGGCTGTGGCTGTGGGGTGGAAGCTCTTCCGTTGCGAGGGCGTGATACGGGGCACCCACTTTCTGACCTTGAGGAATATGGGGAAGACCCGGTCCGTCCAGGCTCCCGATGGCCGTTCTACCTCTTAGATCGGGTAAGCCATAGGTAACGCGTGCGTCCCCGCCATATATATTGCCGAGCAGCGAAAACAGGGCCTGGTTTTGGCTAATCGGTAAAAGGGCACCACTGCAATAAGCCCAGTTGCGCGGCACAAATTGAAATCCAAGGGCCCATATGACGCCCATATATGTTTCGTCCATTTATTCCTCCGGTAAGTCTGATGGCATTGTCGCGTGATGATATTTACGGTAGTTACCGTTTTGGTTTCAGACAGTTGACGTCATTGTGCTGAAACTGTGACGCCGGTTTTGCCATGATTGATGTCGGTCCCCTCAGACAGGCATCTGCAAGGACAGGTTTGTCGTTTCGTGTCTAGTTTCGCGACGGAAAGATACCAAACAGGCAAATTGAATAATTGATCGCCAGGATGGGCTGCACAATATCGATGGGAATGTTGCCGCCAGTGTTGGCAATGACAAAGTCGTTGTTGTTAAATCCGCCCCCTGCTGAACCTGCAATGGCAGCTGTCGGGTTGGCTCCACCTTCTGCTGCGGGTACATATAAAAATCCGGACGGGCCTAAATTATTGGCAGGCAGGCCAATAAAGTCTCCATCGTTTGGCACCTGGACTGTTCCCGCTTTTTTGGAAACATGAAGGGCACCTGGGGTGTTTCCACCGTTATATGCGTGTGCGTGGCTATGGCTCGGCATGTTGAGGGTCGTCAATGTGAACGATGGCATGCCTGTTCGTTCGCCGATTTCATAACGGGGCAGGCCCGGGCCTTCTCCGTAGCCCAGAGGAACCCGGCTTCTTAGGTCGGGCAGGGCGAAAGTGGTCCGGCCATCACCGCCATATATTGTGCTGATAAGGCTAAAAAGTGCGGTGTTTTGTGAAATGGCAATTAATTGCCCTCTGCATAACGACCAGTTGCGCGGTGCAAAGTCAAATCCCAGCGCCTGGATAACCCCGATATAACCTTCCATGATGTCCCCTCGTGTTTTGAATTGTTTTCTATCTCTGGTATTATCAGCATCGAGATTTTAATTGGTCAATTTAAGATTGCCAGAACATAAAAAAATACGCGAATTGATGTCATTTTTGTATATAAACAAGTATATAAGATGGCCGTATAGGAAAGTTTTTCGCTTTAATCGTGGTGAATTCTCTGTCGAGTCGTAAAAGACGGTCTGCGAAGGTGATATTCACTTTTCTGTAACGATTACAGTTTTTTAGATTGTCCTGAGTTTGGTGGTGTGTTTCGTCGATGGGTAAAATATGTTTCGAAATTTGAACATTTTGACGGACGGCGAAGATGTGTCTCATTTGAATAGTAGACTATTCGAACAAATAGGTTTTTCCGAGAAATTTCAAAATTTTCGAGCCCTGAGCTTCTTGTGTATCGCGCAATAGTTGCAACTTGCCATTCATTGGGATAGTTATTTTTAACAGGTCTGAAATCAGGGCAGCTTTGGCTGTGTTTCAGATCAGGGGTTCAGGGAAAGCCTGTCGGGAGCATACAGATGACACATCTTGATCGTTTAAAAAGCGCAACAGCGCTGGTGGATGGCGGGTTTTCGCGAATTCAGCCGATGTGTCTGGAGCCGCGTTTTATGTTTGATGCTGCTGGTGCCGCAACCGGGGCCGAGGCCGCCCATGACGCACAGGCACAGGCCGAGGCCGCCGCTGCTGATCCCTCCGGTCATGACAACAGTGCCGGGGATGGGAATACATCCGATGCGTCATCTGATAATGGCGGCAGCGACGCCAGTCCTGCAGCTTCATCCACCGGTGATACCGGGGGAAGTGATGCGGCGACTGTAACGCCCGACGCCATCCCGGCAAATAATGACCAGCAAATACATGAAGTTGCCCTGATCGATACGACGATTGAAGGCTACGAAAAACTGGCAGCAGGCTTTTCCAGCGATGTTACGGTTATTACCTTCCAGTCAGACGGGTCTTTGTCACAGATAGCTGACTTGTTGTCTTCTTACAGCCAGATTGATGCGGTTCATTTGGTATCGCATGGATCAATTGGTGCCATTAATCTGGGCGGAACGGTGATTGGTATTGATGATCTCTCCGGTCAGTCCGATGCTCTTGCTGAAATTGGCACCCATCTTACCGAAACAGGCGATATTCTGCTGTATGGTTGCGACGTGGGCAGTGATCAGCAGGGCATGGCATTTGTTGGCGCTATGGCAAGCCTGACTGGGGCGGATGTGGCTGCATCGAACGATGCGACCGGTGCGACAGACCAAGGCGGGGACTGGGATCTGGAAGTATCAAGCGGAAGCATTGAAACGGCTGTTTTGCTTTCCGAGACAGCCCGTAATGGTTTTGATGCGTTGCTGGCAGCAAGCGAGACATATGATGACAAGACTTCGACAGGTTATGGCATAAGTACTGGTGTTACGACGATAGATGTCGGTGACTGGACATATACGTCTACGGTTTCAACCAACTTTGTTGTTGGTGAGGATTCTGGTTACACAACGCCGACTACTCTTACCACGGATGGATCTGGAACCGATAAGGTTCTTGAAATAAATGGGTCCTATATATCACAAAATACTAATCCGCTTACCCTCACTGTTACGGCGAAGGATGGCAGTACCTTCACCCTGTCGTCGTTTGATTTTGGCATATTCGGCTCAACGGATCCTAATCGGGAAGCCACAATTACTGTTTACAATGGGGCAACGCCTCTGGGGACTTTTGCTTTCCAACTCGCGACAGGTAGTTCGGGTGACGGAATAAGTTATGTCGCCAATACCGATGTCGATCCCAATTACAGTACCGGCCATTTCAGTTTTGATAGCAAATATGCAAATGCCACAAGCTTTTCGATTGCGATGACGGGACCTGGTACGTTTCAGATGGATAATCTTGTCGCCAATTCGGTTGCGGCAAATAGTGCGCCGACGGTTGCGGGGGTTCCAGCAGATGTCTCGGTTACCGAGGATGTTGCGAGCAATTTTGATCTGTCTGCTATTACCTTTGCCGATGCTGATGGTGATAACCTGACAGTGACGATTGCCGCAAGCGCCGGGAAATTTGCCGCGACCTCATCGGGCAGTGTTACTGTGGGCGGTTCTGGCACTGGTTCCCTGACCCTCACGGGGAGTGCGGCCAATATCAATACCTGGCTCGATACCACCAGCAACATCCAATATACCGGTGCATCGGATGCATCGGGCGACAATGCTGCGACCTTTACGGTCCACGCCAATGACGGCACCACGAACCCGCAGGTCGGCGGCGGCAATATTGATATTACCGCCGTGAATGACGATCCAACATCGGAAAGCTCGACCGATTCAAATGAAACCGGCTTCCCCCTCGATTTGACATTTGCCGAATATACGCAGGCGCCGCTTGATCTGACATCCATCAATCTTGTGGATGTCGACAGCGGGTCGGGTGACCTTACACTGGTTTTAACGGCAAGCTCGGGCACGTTCTCGTTGGCGTCCTCCAGTGGTGCTCTCGATCTTTCAGGGAATGGCACGGGCACAATTACCCTTGTTGGCACGCTGGCTGATCTCGAGGCATATATCGACCAGCCGACCAATATTAATTATAAGGGGGCCGCGAATGTCAACGGCACCGGCGAGAAGATTACCGTTACCCTCAAAGATGGGGGCAATACCGGGACCGGTGGCGGTAGCACCGTTACGCTTGGGGATATTAACCTGAGTATTACCGCCATTGATGACGCGCCAGAGGCGAGCGCGCCAACAGATGTGACGGTGTTTACCGACACCCTAAGCAACCTTGATCTGTCGGCGCTTGATTTTGCCGATGTTGACAGCACGGCTTTGACTGTAACGCTTACGCTTAATGCCGGGACTTTTAGTACCGGGACTTTTTCCAGCCCGGCAGATGGTGGCGGTGTTGGCAGCGGAGTAACGGCCACTCTGCTGAATGCGACCACGATCACCCTTGCGGGCAGCATTACCGATATCAATGCCTATCTTGGTACTTCCAGCAACATCAAATACACCACGGCAAGTGGTGCCCAGGGCGATAATGTTGCGACAATTACGGTGAAAGCCAACGACGGCACAACAGATGCGACTGTTGCGACCATCAATATTGATGCAGAAGATCCAAATGATGCGCCTGTGCTGACACCGGCATCGCCCTCACTGACGGGCATTACCGAAGATGCGACAACAAATAGCGGCCAGACTGTTGGCAGCTTTTTGACCGGTGTCACTGACGCAGATACGGGAGCCGTGACAGGGATTGCCATTTCAGGATTAGCCAGCGGTAACGGAAGCTGGCAATACTCGACTGACGGGGGCAGTAACTGGACGAATGTTGGCGCGGTGTCGGAAACCAGTGCGCTTTTGCTGCGCTCAACCGATAAAGTGCGGTTTGTGCCCAATGGTGAAAACGCGACGACAGCCTCTATTAGCTACCATGCCTGGGATCAGACAGGGTCCGGTTCTGCTGGCAGCAAGGTTTCTGTGACATCGACGGGTGCCGATACTGCTTTTTCAACAGCAACCGATACGGCGTCTATAGCGGTAAGCTCTTTAAATGACGCGCCGACGGTCACCAACGGATCAACGGTGACGTTAACGGGAACGGATGAGGGAACAACCTCGTCAGGCACGGCTGTTTCGACGGTTTTGACCGGTGCAGGTTATGGCGATGTTGATACCGGGGCATCATCGGGTATTGCCATTACCGGCATGACGGGCAACGGGACGTGGGAATATTCGACCAATGGTACAACCTGGAAAGCGGTTGGTGCGGCATCGTCGGGTGCTGCTGTATTGTTAAGTTCCTCAAGCCAGGTGCGGTATGTGCCGGACGGCGACAATGGGGAAACGGCAACCCTGTCGTTCAAGGCGTGGGATACCACCAACGGTACGGCGTCGACAAATACAACGGTAAGTACTGCCGATACCTCGACCTCGGGGGGGACGTCTGCCTTTTCCAGCAACGGGGCCTCGGCCAGTATTGTTGTTTCCGGTGTCAATGACGCGCCGACAGTGACAAATGGTGCCACGGTAACCCTGACAGGCACGAGCGAAGATACGACCTCTACAGGCAAGGCGATCAGCGATATTCTGACCTCTGCGGGCTACGCCGACGTTGATACCGGAGCATCATCGGGTATTGCCATTACCGGCATGACGGGTAACGGGACGTGGGAATATTCGACAGATGGCACAACCTGGAAAGCGGTTGGTGCGGCATCGTCGGGTGCTGCTGTGTTGTTAAGTTCCTCAAGCCAGGTGCGTTATGTGCCAGATGGTGATAACAGCGAAACGGCAACGCTGTCGTTTAATGCGTGGGATGCGACCAGCGGCACGGCGTCGACAAATACAACGGTAAGTACCGTCGATACCTCGACCTCGGGTGGGACTTCGGCATTTTCCACCGGTGCGGCCACGGCCAGCATTGCTGTAAGTAGTGTCAATGATGCGCCGACGGTCACCAACGGATCAACGGTGACGTTAACGGGAACGGATGAGGGAACGACTTCGTCAGGCACGGCTGTTTCGACGGTTTTGACCGGTGCAGGTTATGGCGATGTTGATACCGGGGCGGCTTCCGGTATTGCCATTACCGGCATGACGGGCAACGGGACGTGGGAATATTCGACCGACGGCACAACCTGGAAAGCAGTTGGTGCGGCATCGTCGGGTGCTGCTGTATTGTTAAGTTCCTCAAGCCAGGTGCGGTATGTGCCGGACGGCGACAATGGGGAAACGGCAACCCTGTCGTTCAAGGCGTGGGATACCACCAGCGGTACGGCGTCGACAAATACAACGGTAAGTACTGCCGATACCTCGACCTCGGGGGGGACGTCTGCCTTTTCCAGCAACGGGGCCTCGGCCAGTATTGTTGTTTCCGGTGTCAATGACGCGCCGACAGTGACCGACAACGCCGTTGTGACGCTGACGGGAACAAATGAAGACACAACGTCTTCTGCCGTCTCGATTAGCGACATTTTGACATCGGCAGGATATGCCGATGCTGATGTGGGGGCGTCGTCCGGCATTGCAATTACGGGCCTTACCGGAAACGGGACCTGGCAATACTCCCTTAACGGTACAGACTGGACAACAATCAGTGCGGCATCGCCCGCTGCTGCTGTTCTTTTGTCCTCGACGACACAGGTGCATTTTGTTCCCAATGACCAAAACGGTGAAACGGCTACGCTGTCGTTTAAGGCGTGGGATACCACCAGCGGCACGGCGTCGACCAATGGAGTTATTAATTCGGGTGATACCACCATATCGGGCGGAAACGCGGCTTTTTCCAGCGAAGACGCATCGATCAAGATTGTTGTCAGCGATGTTAATGATGCCCCTGATCTAACAAACGGTGCAACGGTGCCGTTAACAGGTACAAACGAAGCCACCACATCGTCGGGTACGGCTGTTTCGGCCATTCTGACGGGGGCAGGCTATAGCGATGTTGATACATCGGCGACTTCAGGGATTGCGATTACCGGCAAGACCGGGAATGGCACGTGGCAATATTCAACCGATGGCACCAGTTGGGTGGACATCACCTCTGCTGCGGGCAACGCGGCTGTATTGCTGACCTCGACCAGTCAGGTGCGGTATATCCCTGATGGTAATAACGGCGAAACAGCAACGCTTTCGTTCAAGGCGTGGGATCAGGCCACAGGTGCGGCATCGACAAATGGTGGCGTTAGTACCGCAGACGCAACGACATCGGGCGGGACCTCGGCGTTTTCCAGTAACACGGCCTCGGCAAGCCTGACGGTTACTGATGTAAATGATGCCCCGACACTGACAAATGGCGGCGTTGTTACGCTGCCGACAACAAACGAAGATACCACGTCTTCGGGAACGGCAGTTTCGGCTATTCTGACAGGTGCCGGTTATGCTGACGCTGATACCGGTGCGAACTCCGGGATTGCGATTACCGGCCTGACCGGCAATGGCACATGGCAATATTCTACGGATGGTACAACCTGGGTAACAATTGGCCCGGCATCGACCACTTCGGCCTTGTTGCTTAATTCTTCCAGCCAGGTGCGGTTTGTGCCAGATGGTAAAAATGGTGAAACGGCGTCGCTTTCATTTAAAGCATGGGACCAGACCACCGGGGTGGCGTCGACATCGGGAATTCGAAACACGGCCGATACCACAACATCTGGCGGAACAGCTGCCTTTTCAAACGAAGTTGCATCGACCAAAATTGTTGTCAGCAATGTTAATGATGCGCCAACGGGGCCAGGTGGCTTGCCGGGTGTAACGGTCGAAAATGGCGGGCCGTTAAATTATTCGTTGTCGGTGGCGGGGTTTGCCGATGTTGATGGCGATAATTTGACCTTTACGGCAACGCTGGCAGATGGATCTGCCCTGCCGCAATGGCTGAGCTATAGCGTGAATGGCACCAATGTTACCTTTAGCGGCACCGTGCCGGGTGACTTTATCGGAAATATCGCGCTTCGGATTACCGCGACCGAAGATGCATCCGCACATTTAACCGCGACCAGCGATTTGACCATCAATGTTCAGCCGCGCCCGACTGTTGTGCCGCCTGCACCGCCATCCGCGCCAGATCCGGCGCCCGTGCCACCGGTTATGGCACCACCGGGTAATGGAAGCCTTGGTGACGCAGGGACGCCGGTGAGTTCTGCGATTGATTTTGGCGGTCGGAACAATGGCGATATTGCGCAGCCGGTGACGGGGCAGTTGGGCAGTTTAAGCCCGATTGATACCAGCCCGACGCCTGTTATGGCCGGGTTCGAAAGTGCAACACCGCCCTCGATTTTCGGGGACAGTGGCGGGCAAACCATTTTTGGCGGCGATGTAGGTGGCGGAACGGGTATTCTTGCCGCGCGGAGCCAGTTGATTACATCGCAAGGGTCTGGTGTTGGCGGACAGGGGCCTGCGAATGGGGCAACTGGCAATGGACCAGATGGGAGCGGGGGGAATGATCTGCCTTCGGGGAATGAAGATATAAATGGCGGTGGTGGTTCAAATGCTGCACCGGCAGGGAACGTGCCCGCAGAACAGGCCCCGGAGCAAGGTGAGCAGGACGGTAGCGCGGAACCATCTTCCGATAATTCACCTTCTGCAGCGTCGCCGGATGGTGCCCCTGATAATTCGTCGGGGAATGAAAATGGCGACGTTCCGCCTTCGGATGCAGGCAATGTTCAGGGAAGCCTGATGGTACCTGGCATGTCGCCGTTCGATACTGCTGCAAATACTGATTTTACCGACCAGTTGGCAGGCGCTGGCAATGCATTTGATCGTCATGCCAGCCTGTTGTCGAACGCTTTGTCACATTATGACGCGTCAGCCGCTTAAGGGCTGACGCGCTAACTGCATTTTACGATTTGTTTTGGGGCTGCCGGTTCAGGATGAACCGGCAGAAAGTAGGGAGATCGGGATTGTTTAGCAGTTCTGTGCGATTGAACAGCGCGCGGTTGCGTAAGGGCATTGTGCCTGTTGCCGTGTTGGGGACGTTACTGTTGGCCGGTTGTGCGGTAACGCCAGAGCCGCTAACCCAGGCCGAAAATGATAGCCGGGTCCAGTCGGATTTAAACCGGCTGTTTGCCAATCAGGAAAAAATAGATGGTCCGTTAACGCTTGATGATGCGATTGCACGGGCGTTGAAATACAATCTCGACCATCGGTTAAAGCTGATGGAAGAAGCGGTTTCGATGGGGCAGCTTGACGTTGCCAATGTCAATTTACTGCCTGATGTGGTCGCTAAAACCGGCTGGACCACGCGGAATAACCGTGACAGCACGTTTAATGAACAAAAGACATCCACGTCGGTGAGTTCGGACCGCACCATTCGCAAATCCGACCTTTCGGTAAGCTGGAACGTGCTGGATTTTGCCATTGGCTATATGCGTGCTCATCAGCAGGCTGATATGGCCCTGATTGTGGCCGAACGCCGCCGTCAGGTCATTCATAGTGTGGTGAATGAAACCCGTGGGGCCTATTGGCGCGCTGTTGCTGCCGATCGTGCGCTCAAGGATTTTGATCAGGTACTCGACCGGGTGCGAGGTGCGCTTGGCCGCTCGCAAAAGCAGGTTGACGAAGGTCTTGGCGGGCAGCTTGATGCGTTAAGCTATCAGGAAGACTTGCTCGTGACCTTGCGCGAGCTGGAAACCCGGCGTCGTCAGCTGGTGGAAGCCCGCACCGAACTTGCCGTTTTGATGAATATTCATCCTGACAGCGAATTTACCCTGGTCGATAGCAGCACAGAAAACCATCCATTGCCGTCAATCGCCATGAATTCTGACGAACTTGAACTTGAAGCGTTGCATAACCGCTCTGAATTGCGATCAGAAGCCTATCAGTTGCGGATCAACCAGCGCGATTCAAAAATTGCCCTGATCCAGATGGTGCCGGGCTTGAATTTTTCGGCCGGAATCAATCACACGACCGATAGCTACAAGGTGAATTCGCGCTGGTATGACGGGGCATTAAACTTGTCGTGGAACCTGATGCAGGTATTTAAGGCTCCGGCAAATATGAAGCTGGCCGATACGCAAGTTGAACTGTCAAAGATACGTAGCCTTGCGTTGAGCATGGCCGTGATCAGCCAGGTTAATATTGCGCAATTGCGGTTTAACCATGCGGTCGATGATTTCAAACTGGCGGACCGGATTTCAAACGTGCAGGGCCGAATAGTGAGCAGCATGCAGGCTCAGCGCTCGGCCAATACCGTGGGGGAAAGTGATGAAATTCGCGCGCAGGTGCGTTCATTGCTTTCCGGGCTGCAACGCGACATGGCCTATGCTGACTTGCAGGCCGCCTATGGGCAGGTTTTTGCGTCCATCGGCGTTGATCCGTTGCCAGGCGATGTTGTCGATGACTCTCTTAACAGCGTTGCCAAGGGTATTCACACCGTGATGAACCAGTGGCAGCATGGGCAGTTTGATGCCCGTGGTGTTGTCGCTGGGACCGAGACTGTGGCGGTGCCCGACGGTGATGACACCGCCATGATTGATAGCCACGCGCAGGCAACACAATGATCGCTAATGGCCTGAATATTGTGCGGGCACGCCGATCAGCACCTGCTCGTGCAGTATTTTGGGCCGCATTAACACTGATGGGCGGCTTTATGCTGCCCATCAACGGGTTTGCACAATCAGCCAGCACCAACCCGACAAACGACCCTGTTGCCGCGCCACAAGCGTTGCGGCCTTATGATGTGCCTGGTATGAATATGCCGACGCTGGAAGATCGCGCCGATGCCAAGCGGATCAATATTTACGGCAATATTGATCAAAAGCCGGTGGGTGAGACGATGAGCGAAGCCCGGGCGTTGGTGACAACGCGCAGCCGGGCTTTGTTATCAGCCGAAATTCCCGGCCGTATCGCCGATATGCCCAAACGGCCCGGCACCCGGTTTGCCAAAGGCGACGTTTTGGTGGTGTTTGATTGTGCAGCTTATCGGGCGCAGCGCGCTGCCGTTGCCGCCGATTTGGCACAGGCCGCAGCGCAATATAAAGCCCAGCAACGATTGGCCGAATTGCGCACCGTGGGTGAGCTTGACGTGGTCATGGCGCAGGCGGCAGTTGAACGTGCCAAGGCACAGTTGCAGTTACAGGACGTTTATTTAAGCCGCTGCAAAATTACCGCCCCTTATGCCGGTGCCGTGGTGGAATGGCACAGCCAGCCCTACCAAACGGCCAATCCTGGTGATCAGTTGATTGAAATTGTGGGGTCTGGTGACCTTGAACTGGAATTGATTGTGCCGTCGCAATGGCTGGGCTGGTTAAAGGTGGGGCAGGCGATTACAGCCCGCATTGATGAAACCGACAGCGACGTTCGGGCCAAAGTGGCGCGCCTTGGGGCGCAGATTGACCCGGTGAGCCAGACGGTGAAAATCTATGCATCCCTTGGCGAGGACATCAAAACCTTGCTGCCCGGCATGAGCGGGCGTGCCGTTGTTGATGGTCATGTTTCCCAATAACGATTTTCTGGCCGGGTACGACATTGTCCCCCTCCCGTTCCACAACAGGCGACGATCTTCTTATGGTGCAAGAAAATCCGATAGGTGACACCCCCTGGGCGCTGTTGATGGGGATCGAACGGTCGATCCGTCATGCCGCAGATTTAACGGCATTTCGTTTTGCGGTGGTCAGCGAACCCCGGCGGCTGATTTCCTATCAGCAGGCGGTGCTGGTTGCCAAAGGCGGGGTGGGGAAATATCGCATTCTTTCGGTATCAAATGTGCCGACGCTGGATCGTAATGCGCCATATATCCGGTTCATGGAGCGACTGTTAAAAACAGTTGGCAGCAAAGGTGATTTAAGTAAAGCAGCGGCCCTGTCGCCGCGCACATTACCAGAAAAATTGCAGGTCGAATGGCAGGAGTTTTTGCCATCCCATGTGTTCTGGCAGCCCTTGAACGCGCCGGACGGTAGCGAAATTGGCGGTTTGGTTTTAATGCGCACGGCACCCTGGCAAGAAGCCGAACGGGTGTTGTTAGATCAACTCGCTGATTCAATCGGGCATGCCTGGAGTTCGCTTTTAAAACCATCAGCACGGTTGCGTAAATCGCGACCGGGGTTAAAAAAGTTTACCAGTCTTGGTGTCGCCATTGTCCTGTTGGCGGCATTGGCGTTGCCCGTGCATCAAAGTGTGATTGCCCCGGCTGATGTGATTGCTCATGACCCGGTGCCGGTAGCCGCCCCGATTAACGGTGTTATTCGCGATATCAATGTTCGCCCCAATGCCGAGGTAAAGGCCGGGGATGTTTTGTTTTCGTTCGAAGATGCGGAATTGCGCGCCAATTACCAGGTTGCCTTGCGATCGGTTGACGAGGCTGATGCCGAGCTGCGCCGGGCCGCCCAACAGGCCTTTGGCGATGCCAAGGGCCGGGCCGAGGTGGCGCTGCGCAAGGCACGGTTGGCGTTGCGTCAGGAACAGGCCCACTATGCGGGGTACCAATTATCGCAGGTGGATGTGATTGCACCGGTCGATGGTATTGCTGTGTTTGGCGACCCTAATCGCTGGCGCGGGCGCCCGGTTTCAACCGGAGAACAGGTGATGTCGCTGGCCCGGGCCGATCAGGCGGAACTGGCAATTTACATTCCGGTATCCGATGCAATTAACCTGGAACCCGGTGCAGATGTGCGGCTGTTTTTAGATGTGGATCCGTTGCATTCGGTTCCTGCAACACTGGAACTTTCATCCTATCAACCGGTGAGAACCCCCGAAGGTGTGCTGGCCTATCGCGCCATTGCCCGTTTTGGCACAGATAACCCGCCGCCGCGTATCGGTCTTAAAGGATCGGCCAAATTGCTGGGTGATGAAGTTCCATTGGTGCTGTTTTTATTGCGTCGGCCGATTGTGGCCCTGCGCCAGAAAATCGGGATGTAACGACAATGGTAACGGTGGCAGACATGGCGAGACAGAGCGAGGACATTTCCTTGCCCCCGCTGCGTCAGGATTTGCGCCTGCTGCCTGCAGAGAATGACGAATATGGTGCGCCTTGCTGGACCATTCACGACCCGGTGCGAAACCGGTATTTCCGCATTGGCTATGCCGCCTTTGAAATGCTGCATCGCTGGTCGCTGGGCAAGGCATCGCTTTTGCTTGATCGCATAAAGCACGAAACCGTTTTAAACCCGGACCCGGCCGATATTCGCAACCTGATTACGTTTTTACACGGAAGTGGCCTTTTGCTACGCGTGGGGCCGGATGCGGTCGCAGAATTTTCCCGGATCGCCAATGCAGGCAAACCGCCTTTGTGGAAATGGCTGATCCATAATTATCTGTTTATTCGCGTCCCATTGTTTAGGCCCGATCATTTTTTGGCGCAAACCCAATGGCTGGCCGATTTTTTTGCCTCCAACTTTGTTAAATGGCTGGTAATGGCAATTGGTGCGATTGGCATTGTTATGACCCTTCGCCAGTGGGATGCGTTTTTGGCAACCTTTATGGGATTTGCCAATTTTCAGGGCATTGTTTGGATGGCGGTGACTTTAACGGCGGTGAAAGTCCTGCATGAAATGGGTCATGCCTATACCGCACGGCGCTATGGTTGCCGGGTACCTACCATGGGGGTGGCGTTTTTGGTGATGTATCCTGTGCTTTATACCGACACATCCGATGCCTGGCGGTTAACCAAACGCAGTGAAAAGCTGCGTGTGGCGGCGGCGGGTATTCGGGTGGAACTGATGCTGGCACTGGTGGCGACGTTTTTGTGGCATGTGGTGCCGCCGGGGCCCGCGCGCAGTGCTGTTTTTTTAATGGCATCGGCAACGTGGATTACCACGCTTTTAATTAACCTAAGCCCGTTGATGCGGTTTGACGGCTATTATTTGCTGTCGGACTATTTGCGCATTCCCAATTTGCAAAACCGGGCCTTTGCGATGACCAAATGGTCATTGCGGCAGTTTTTGTTTGCCCTGAATGTGCCGCCGCCCGAACCCGCCAGTGCGCATCGTCGCCGTGTTCTGATTGCTTATTCGATAGCGGTATGGATTTACCGGTTCTTTTTGTTTCTGGGCATTGCGCTTGTTGTTTATCACCTGTTTTTCAAGGTGTTGGGCATTGTTTTGTTCGGGGTGGAAATTCTGTGGTTCATCCTGTTGCCAATTATTAATGAAATAAGGATGTGGTGGAAAATGCGGAGCCACGCCCATTGGACAATTGCCAATATTACCCTGCTGGTTCTTTTGCTGGTCGGGTTTGCCATTGTGGTGGTGCCGTGGCGCACCACCATTTCCGCCAGTGCGCAATTGCAGGCGGCGGGGGATGCCGAAATTATCAGCCCGGCGGAGGGCGTGATTGATGATGTGCTGGTAGAAGAAGGCAGCGTGGTGAAGGCAGGGGATGTTTTGCTGCGCATGCAATCGCCTGAATTAACCAGCCAACGCCGCAGCATGGCCTTGCAACTGCGCGAAGCCGAAATAACCCTGGCCCAATCGCGCAGCAGCACCGAATTTCGCGAAGATGTGGCCAGCCAGATGCAGGAGGTTTTGCGATTTCGCGCCAGTCTGGTCGGGTTAGACGCGCGACAGGCGCAACTTTTGGTGCGCGCCCCGATGGACGGGGTGGTGCGCGACATTACCGATATCGTCCACCCGCAAAGCTGGATTGGCAGCCGAAAAAACCTGATGCGGGTTGTGGATCAGTACGGCACCCATCGAGTGATCGGCTATGTATCGCAGGGCGATGTCATGCGTTTGCCGCCAACGGCAACTGCGCATTTTTACCCCGACCAGATCACCCGGCCGGTTCTGTCGGTGCAAATCGACCGCGTTGACCGGTTTAATTCGCCGATATTGGAAGCCCCGGCATTAAGTTCGACCAATGGCGGGCCGCTGGCCGCACGGCCCAATAATAATGGCAGTTTTGTCCCGGTTGATGCGATTTACCGGGTGTCGGGCTATGTGGTGGCGCTACCAGATAAATCGGCTTTCAGCGATCTGGAAACTGGCGGCAACAAAGGCCGTAAACTGGAAACCATTTTACGCGGCACACTGGAAATTGATGCCCCTGCGCGCAGTTTGGTGATGCGGATGTATCAGGCGGTGGCGGCGGCTGTGATTCGCGAAATGTCGTTTTAGGGTTTCGCGGCGCTCTGGCAAAGCCCCCTTCGCGCGCAGCACACAAGGAGGCGCGATTGTGGAGTGTGGGGCAGGTGATGGACCTTTAAGCGCTGTACTTCATTGTTTGCCTGCGGTGTTATACCTGTTCTGTATGAGGAAGACTCATGGGAAGCTGGTTAGGCGCGACGGCGTCGTGCGTGCGGCTTGGGCAAGGGCTCAATGAGCCCGCCCGCTGACTGAGGCCTCATTGATCAGGTTTGATCAATGAGGTTTGGTGTTAATCGATAAAAACATCTCCATCGAACAGCTTGCGCGCCGTTCGCAAAATTCCGGCCTGGGTAACTGCGCAGGTATCATCAAGGTTAAGAATAACCCCCATTTGTCCGGTGGGATGTTCCACCGACAGCGACAGGTGTTTCCCCTGTTTAATAGATGCGACCTTGCTGGCCGGGCTGTCGGGCAACAGGCAGGCAGTGGCGACACTGACCGCGCCCAAAACGCCGATCGAGGCATGGCAGCGGTGCGGGATGAAGGTACGGGTGGAAAGGGTGCCACCATTTGTGGCGGGGGATACCATCGACATTTTAGGCACCGATGCCTTGGTCACATCGCCCAAATTCATCATTGGTCCGGCGAGAAGGCGGATTTTTTCCAGACGCGCACGCAGGGTTTCGTTGGCTTCAAGTTCTGCCCGGGTTTCCTGGCCGGTAACGCCCAGATCGGATGCCGCCAAAACCACGCAGGGCATGCCATTATCGATCAGGGTGACCGCAATGCCATCAATCATGTCGATCGCATTGCCGGTGGGCAGTAACGCCCCGCAGCTTGACCCGGCAGTGTCGGCAAATAACAGGGGAATGCCCGCCGCCGTGCCCGGCACTCCATCAATGCGGGCGCTGCCGCTGTAATCGGGTTGGCCGTTCGGGGTTTGCACGGTGGCAATCGCGGTTTGGCCGGTGTTTTCCATATAAATGGCCACTTCGGTTTCGCCGTTTTGCCCGGCAACCAGGCCCCGTTCGATGGCAAAGGGCCCCACCCCGGCCAGCATGTTGCCGCAATTTTGTTTGTCGGTGACGATGGCCTGATCGACAAATACCTGCAAAAACAGATAATCAACATCGACACCGGGCCGGGTGGATTTTTTGACAACCGCGACCTTGGATGTTAGCGGGTCGGCCCCGCCCATGCCGTCAATCTGGCGCGGGTCGGGCGAGCCCATGACGCGCAGCAAAATATCATCGCGTGCGGCCGTATCGGCCGGCAGGTCATCGGCCAGAAAATATCCGCCCTTCGATGTGCCGCCGCGCATCCACATGCAGCGAATGGCGCTAGACATATTTGAGCCCCCTGGCGGCCAGTTTTGCCCGCATGTCGTAAATATCAAGGCCGAGTTCCCCCTTCATCAGGCGGGCACGGGTGCGGGCTTCCTTGTCTTCGCGGGCCAATGATTTTTCCAGTGTTTCGGCTGTGTTTCCGTGGGGAACAACACAAACACCATCATCATCGGCAACAATCACGTCGCCCGGATTGACAATGGCCCCGGCAATGCTGATTGGCACATTGACCGAGCCTATGGTTTCTTTGACCGTACCCTGTGCCGAAACCGCCTTTGACCAGACCGGAAAGTCAATTTCGGTTAAATCGCGCACGTCGCGCACGCCCGCTTCGATAATCAGGCCGCGGACCTTGCGAAACATCAAGGATCTTGCCAGCAATTCGCCGAAATAGCCGGTATCACACGGCGATGTCGGCGCAACCACCAGAATATCGCCTTCCTGGCATTGCTCGACCGCAACATGCAGCATCCAGTTATCGGCCGGGGCGATGGAAACGGTTACGGCGTTGCCAGCAACCCGCGCGCCGGGGTAAATCGGGCGCATATGCGACTGCAAAAGGCCGGTTCTGCCCTGTGCTTCATGAACGGTGGCAACACCGCATTTTCCCAAACCGTCCACAATCACCAGATCGGTCCGGGCAATGTTTTGTACAACTTTACCCATCAGAGTTCATCCACTGTGCGCGGATAGACCGACTGGAAACCTTCGGCGTATTTTGCCGCCCGGCCCCCGGCCTGTCCGCCAGAATTGCGCCGGAAATGGTTGGCGCGGTTTTCGGCGACATTTTCATAATAATGCCAAAGGTGCTCCTGTCCTTCCATGCACTGGATGGCAGCCCATTTTTTGTCCCAGACATCGGTGATGTCTAAAAACAGGTCGGGTTTCCATTCCATCTGTTCGGTCTGGTGAGGCTCAAACAGGTAAAGCTGCGGCGCGCCCAAAACCTTTTCGCCGGGGTTATGGCCCCAGGCCTGTGCGATCATGCGGCATTCAATGGCAACCCGGGTCGCCAGGGAATGGTCGGTATTGTAATTATCGACAAAGCTGTGGCTTAGCATGAATTTGGGCTGAACCTTGCGGATGGTATCAACCAGTTTAAATTTGGCATCGCGGCCCACTTCGAGTGGGTAATCGCCCAGATCCATAAATTCGATGTCATGCACACCCAGCGCCCTGGCGGCGTTTTCCGCTTCGCGTTTGCGTTCGGTTTTCACATGCTCAAGCGTGCAGCCGTCGTTTTTCCACAGCTTGGCCGATTCCCCGCGTTCGCCATAGGACAGGCAAACAACGCTGACATTGTATCCCTTGGCAGCATGCAGGGCGATGGCACCGCCGCAGCGCCAGACAAAGTCGGCGGAATGGGCACTGATAACCAGTGCGGTTGGCTTGGTGTCGCTCACGTTTCGAACTCCCTTTCGGATCTTTGATTTTGTGTGCTTGAAACTATGCGGGTTTGCCGGTTTGAGGAAATAGAACCCGTGACAATCGCTATAATTTTTTTCTATAGTTCGTTTGCGATGCGATAAATGTGAAAGTGAATTTATGGATGGTGTGATCCCGAACCTTAAGCATTTGCGGGCCTGTGAGGCCGTTTTGCGCACCGGAAGTTTCAGTGCGGCGGCCAATGAAGTATTCATGTCGCAACCAGCGGTGACACAGGCGGTGGCAAAGCTGGAGATGGTTTTGGGCAGTGTTTTGTTTGATCGTCGCCCCGAAGGGGTGTTTGCCACCGACATTGGCCGTTTGTTTGTCAACCGGGTGGGGCGGATGCAGCATTATCTGGCAACGGGGATGGCGGAAATCATGCGCAGTGCGCGCCGCCAGCATGGGCAAACGGCAAAATTGCATCATTTGGTGACCAGTGTGCAGTTGCGCGCCCTAGTTGCCATTGCCGAAGCGGGAAATTTCAGTTTGGCCGCACGTTCGATTGGTATTTCACAGCCATCGTTGCATCGTGCCGCCCGTGATCTGGAACATTTATGTGCCGTTCCGTTATTTGAAAAAGCCAGTAGCGGCATTTTGCTGACCAAACTGGCCGAAATTCTGGTGATGAATACCAAGCTGGCCTTGATGGAGCTTGATCAGGCTTATGACGAAATTGAAGCCTGGAAGGGTGGGCGCGGCGGACGTGTGGCGATTGGCAGCATGCCGCTGGCGCGCAGTGCCATTTTACCGGCTGCTGTTAATGACCTGTTGGGGCAGGCCCCCGATACCCGGATCAGCATTATTGACGGGCCGTATCGCGAATTGCTGTTTGCCTTGCGCCATGGCGATATTGATATTCTGATTGGCGCATTGCGCGACCCGGTACCGGTTGATGACGTGGTGCAGGAACGGTTATTTGATGACCCGCTGGCAATTGTGGCACGGGTTAATCATCCGCTGATGACCAAGGATAATATCACACTCAACGATTTGGCCGCTTGCGCATGGATTGTGCCGCGCCGCGGTGCCCCAACCCGGGAATATTTTGAAACCATGTTCCCTGACGGCGGACCACGTCCGCAAAGCGTGATTGTGACCGGGTCGCTGGTGTTGATCCGCCGGTTATTATCGACCAGCAACCAGCTAACCATTATTTCGCGCCACCAGATTGCGCAGGAAGAAAAATATGGCGAGTTACGGCGTCTGCCGCTGGCATTATCAGATACGGAACGCCCGATTGGCATTACCACGCGCAAGGGCTGGTCGCCGACCGCCATCCAGCGCGATTTTCTATCCCGCCTGACCGATATTGGCCGCCGGGCGAACGAGATCTGGTAGTGTGAAACCTGCATTAGAGCATATTTCCTTTAATAAGACCCATTCTGTTTGATTTTGACGTGCCGTTTGGCAAGCGGTGTAACGCCGCCAAATGCCGTCAAAATTAAACCCTACGGGCCCGCCCATTCTTCTGCTCGGCTACGTCGAAATCCTTGTCCGTAACTCCGTTACGCCCTGCGGACTTCTCCTTGTCGAGCAGCAGAATGCGCGGGCAGAATGGGTCTTATTAAAGGAAACATGCTCTAAAGCCAAAAAGGGCAGCCGATAAGATCGCTGCCCTTTGCTCGGTTGCCATTTATGTGTGTTGGTTAAATCAGCCATCAAGGGCTTTCAGGATCATGTCGGCGCGGTCCTGATATTCCAGATCACCGGCATTAAGTTTCATGTTGCCAATGCGGCGCTGCCATTGAACGGTGGCTTTTGCCATTTCATTGGCAAGGCCCAGTTCATGCACGGTTAAAGCCACTTCTTCCATTTCGGCCGCCCGGCGAATGCCGTGGGTCATGGCGCGTTCCAGCATATAGCCAGCCTTGGCAGGAAAATCGAAACCGGGATAGGTTTTATCGAGCGATGCCAGAACGGCTTCTTCAACGCCAGCCTTGCGACCGGCCAAAACACATTCGGCAAACAGGGCTTCCATGCCCTTCATCATGATCGAGCGGATCATTTTAATTGACGATCCCGCCCCGATATCACCCTCGACAATGGCCGGTGCCATATCAAGGGCCGCAAGATAGGCAAGGCCCGCTTCGGCATGGGGGCCTGAAAGCAAAAGCGGCGTTTTGTGCAGCTTCGGGTAAACCGGTGCCATGACCGCAACATCGACATAACGTCCGCCAACCGCCTCGATGATTTCGGCATTGCGGCGTTTGGTGCCCGGCGCGCAGGAATTGCAATCAAAGAAAAACGCACCCTTGGGGAAAGACCCGGCGGCATTTTTGGCCACAAGGGCGGCCTGATCGGCGGTGACCAGCGAAAACACGGCATCTGTATCGGCCATGGCGACGGCGTCACTCACAGCACCCAGAACATTCAATTTTTGGTAATCGGCATTTTTGCCATCGCGAATGGCAACATCGGGGTCGTTTGTTTTGATATCAAACGCCTTGAGGGTGGCGGGGCGGTTGGTTTCCCAGCCTTTGATGAAAGCCATTGCGGCTTCGCCAAATCCCAAAAAGGCAACGGCCTGTTGTTTGATTGTCATGGTAGCGTGTCCTTTATGCGCAAAGGGATACGGGGAATAAGCGATACCGACCCCGGACTTTGGCAATATCTGTTTTAAGGTCAGGAATATCGGGTGGACGGGCGGTTTTTCGCGCTCAGGGCAGGGGCAGATCCAGCAGCCAGCTAAATCCGACAAAGCCGATCAAAAACATGCAGGCCCCGGTAACAAGGGCGGCGCGCCAGGCCGGTATGCCATCAAGCAGCACTACACCGAGGGCCGCAAACAGCGACAGGGTCAGGGCCATGCCGATCAGCGGCGATACGATAGAAGCCAGCACGACCAGAGCAATGAACGCCACCAGCTTTATCGGGATTGGTCCTTTGGTGCCCGGTTGTTTGCGCCACGATTGCAGCACATACAAAACGGCCAGCACCAGCCCGAAAAGGGCAATGGCAACAGGCAATTGTGCCGGTCCGACGTCATCGGGCAGGGGGCTTTGCGGCAAGGCCAGCGCCAGATAAAGATAGGCCGCGTTAAAGGCCAAAAAAACAGCGGCCAGAAGAGGTTCATAAAATCGGGTCATGGTCCGTACCAGTGTTGGCTGCGGCCCGAAGGCCGCAGCGCAGAACATAACAGTTATTTCTGGAAACCGGCTTCCTTGAGGAATTCCGACTGGGTTTTAAGCTGCTTTTCCGCCATCGACTGGAAATCACCATCCTTGATCGACAGGTCTTCCTGCTTTTGTTCTTTCATAAAGGTTTTCCATTCGTCACTGGCCTGAACCTTGTCCAGGGCCGCCTGAATGCTGGCAACAACATCATCAGGTGTGCCTGCCTTGACCGAAACACCGCGCCAGACCATGTCGTCAAGGTCAATGCCCTGTTCCTTGAAGGTCGGAACATCGGGGAAATAGCTGGAGCGTTCCTGGGTCGAAATACCCAGAAGGCGGATATCGCCACTTTCAACCTGTGACAGGCCGCTCGACGGCGTCATCATGGCGGCGTCCAAATGATCGCCCATCAGGGCAAGGGCAACCTTGCCCGATGCGTCATAGGGAATCCAGCCTGCCTTGAAGTCTTTGGCGGTCATGAACTGATACAGCATATACTGGTGAAATCCGCCGGTGCCATAGCCGCCTACGCGAAGGCCTTCGGGGTCTTTTTTCATTGCATCGACAAAATCCTGTGCCGACTGCAAATCGGCATCCTTGCGCACAGCCAGTGCCGAAGGCTCGCCCTGCATGGCGCGGACAAAGCGCAGATCGTCGAGCTTGTAGGGCATCAGGTTGCGCGCGATGCTGAATGTGAGCGTGCTGGTGTGAACCAGAATGTTATAGCCATCGGCGGGCTGGTTTAGCACATAGGACATGCCGACAGAGCCACTGCCGCCCGGGCGGTTGACAACCTTGGTTTGCCAGCCCGCCTGTTCATCAAGCAATTTGGACAATTCACGGCCATAGGTATCAAGGGCACCGCCCGCACCGGCCCAAACCACCAGGTTCACCCGGTGTTCGGGGAAATTAGCGGCGTGCGACACGCCAGCGGTGCCAAGCAAGGCACCAAAGACGGCGGTGGAGATGATTTTTGACAATTTCGAAGACATTTTCTTCCTCCCGGGATTTTTGTTTTAGGTCGATTGGTTGGTCGCGTTTTAGCGACGCGATTTCAGCTTGCCCCAGATCGGCAGCAGCAAGCTCAGCACGCTTAGCACAAGGAACAGCAGGCTAAGCGGGGATGTGACGAAGATGGCGTAATCTCCGTGCGAGGTAATAAGCGCGGTGCGGTAATTGGTTTCGATCAGATATCCCAGCACCATCGACAGAATGATCGGGGCCATCGGAATTTTGAATTTTTTCAGGATGTAACCCAGAACGCCAAAGGCCAGCGTCATATAGACATCGAACATCAGGTTGCGCAGGGCAAACGCACCCAGCATCGCCATGCAGCCAATGCCCACCGCAATAACCGAATTGGAAAGGCGCAAAACCCAGCCCCATACCGGCAACAGCAAGGAACCGACAAAAAACAGCACGATCGATGTCATTGCCAGCCCCCACAAAACCGTGTTGACCAGTACAGGTTCACTGGCAAACAGTTCCGGGCCGGGGCGCAAGCCGTGCAAGATAAGCGCCCCCACCAGAACCGCCGTGGTCGGTGACCCCGGCACGCCAAGGGCCATCAGCGGGATCATCGCGCCGCCAACGGTGGCGTTATTGGCCGATTCCGGGGCGGCCACACCGGCAGGTTCGCCCTTGCCAAAGTCGTCGGGGTTTTTGGACCGGCGACGGGAAAAATCGTAGGAAACCCAGCAGGCTATATTGCCGCCTACGCCAGGTAGAATACCCAAAAGCGTGCCGATCACGGAGCCGGAAACAATGGTGCTGCCCAGTTTGCGCCACTGTGTCAGGGACAGCAGGGCAAAACGAACCCGGGGTGTAATGCTATGGGTTTCGGTTTTGCCACCTTCGGCCAGACTAAACGCTTCGGACACGGCAAACAGGCCGATCAACGCCGTCAGGAAGGGAATGCCTTCAAACAGTTCGGGCACGCCAAAGGTAAAGCGCGGCACACCCGAAATGGGATCAATGCCGATGGTGGCAATGGCAAGGCCAAAGGCCCCGGCCAGTAACCCCTTGACCAGCGACCCGCTGGAAAGCGATGCCACCGAGGTGAGGCCAAACAGGCCGACCGAAAAATAGGCCGCCGGGCCAAACTCAAGCGCGACCGATGCCAGCGGTTTTGCCAGTAACAACAGGGCAAAGGCCCCGATGAGCCCCCCCACACAGGAGGCATTCAGCGAAATGGCCAATGCCTCGTTCGCACGGCCCTGGCGGGTCATCGCGTATCCGTCTATTGCGGTTGCCGCCGCTGCCGCCGTGCCCGGTGTGGACAGCAAAATCGCACTGACCGATCCGCCATATTCCGCCGCCATATAAAGGGCGACCAGCAACAACATGCTAAGTTCAGGCGGCATGTTATAGGTAAAGGGGATCAGCAGGGTAATGCCGATGGACGGGCCCAACCCCGGCAATGCACCCACCACCACGCCAACGGCGGTGCCGATAACCAGGCAGGCAAGGCCGGAAAAACTGAAGATAACGGCAAAGGCATCCATAATGCTGCTCATGAATGGCTCCGGTTTTTCGCGCTAACCCGGCGGGCGGGGCGGGGGGCAGGCAAAAGCGGTGTATGGGGCAAAAATCGGGGCGCGACCGCAGGCGCCGAAAAAATCATGCCTGTAACGGCGAATTCGGTCATTACCTTGTTCCTGATTGGCAACCGATACCTGCGACCATTACGGGCGTTCAGGCATAAGTTTTTCGTTTCCATATGGCAGCTATTTTTAAGTGCAATGCGGGGAATGAAAATATGCCGTCAATTCCACGACAGGAGACTTCCCGATATTGCAGCTTGTTTGCTGCCATTTTTTCGTTGGTTTGTGTCTCTGGTGTGCCCGATTTGGGGGCGGATCGCTAATAGAATGTATGATAATCGGTATAAGAAAATTCTAAGTGTGGTGTGTTTTACGGGATGTGATCCGTGATGGTGCAGGAACGGGAAGCAGCAGACATGGCCGGTTTTTACACCCAAACAGGGCAGATGAAGCTGTTTCGGGTGGATTGTTTTTTATGAAAAACACCCGTTGCTTATGCATATGATATTGGGATGATTTTAGCTGAAAAAAGAAACAGGCAGAAGGTCGGGGTGGGATCGACCTTCTGCCTGTTTATCGGCGTGCGCCAGTAAAGGCAGCATATCAAATTGTCATTCGGCGGCCCGATGCTATCGCTGCGGGGCCGGTTTCAATGTTTGGCGTTGACGGCTGACCGGGCGGCGGTCAGGCAACAGGCACAAACAGAATGCCGATACCGCGCGGAACAATTGCGGCTACCGTTTGACGGCGCGGACCATAACAATCACCAGACAAGCCGGCTATGCGCGTTTGGCGTGCCCCCTGTTCTTGAACGGAGAACGCATTGCCAGCGATTTGATATAAAACGTTATTTTTATGTATTTCTAGGTAATAACCCGGATCGGCGCATCGTCCATCCAGGCCAGAACCGCTTCAACCGTTTGTCCATAAAACACCTGCCAGGTTTTACGCGTGACATAGCCCAGATGCGGGGTCAGCAACAATTTGTCGGACCTGCGCAAGGGATGATCGCCGGGCAGAGGTTCAGCGTCGTAAACGTCAATACCGGCCCCGGCGATGGCGCTGGTATTAACCGCATTCAGCAGGTCATCAACATTCACAATTGGCCCGCGCGAGGTGTTGATTAAAAAGGCGGATGATTTCATTTTTGCAAAATCAGGCTGCGCGATCAGATTAACGGTGCGATCAGACAGGCGTTGATGAATGGTGATGAAATCGCTTTTTGCCAAAAGCGCATCCTTGCTGGCTTTTTGCACACCCAGTTCAGCACATCGCGCCGCCGTCAGGTTTTCCGACCACGCCATGATGTTCATATCAAACGCCTTGGCAATTTGCGCAACTTTACCACCTAATCGGCCCAAACCAATGATGCCAAGGGTAGACCCCGCCAAATCCTGCCCCAACCCGGTTTGCCAACCGCCGCGCCGCATCGATGCATTTTCCGGCACAAGGCCGCGTGCCAGCCCCAATATCAGGGCAAAGGTCAGCTCCGGCGTCGCGGTGGAGGGGGATTCGGTGCCGCACACCACAATGCCATGCTGCTGTGCTGCTTCCATATCAATGGCGTCGTTGCGTTTGCCGGTGGTCACAATCAGTTTCAGATTGGGCAGGCGCGCAAGCACCGCAGCGGTCAGCGGGGTGCGTTCGCGCATGATGCATAACACATCAAACGGGCTTAACCGGGCCACAAGGGCGTCAAGATCGGTAAGGGTGTCATGAAACACGGTGATCTCGGCACGGTTTTCAACCGGCGACCAATCGGCAGATGCGCGGGCCAGATTTTGATAGTCATCAAGAATTGCGATTTTCATGGTGGGTCCGTTTTTTGTTGGGCGTTCCTGCCCTTATGAACCGATGAATTTTGCCGTTTGTCACGCAAATTCGATGTTTTTAACGCCGCGGATTTGATGCATGTGAAAACCGTATTGGCGCAAGCTGGCCAAGCCGCCCCCAGGCGGTCATTGCCGGACCCAACGATACAGATTGGCAACCCGTTACCGGCTGTTACATATCAGCGTTGCAGAATAAAAAGTATGCGTGTGCCAACGATGAGACCATAACGCACGTAACTGATGCACATGAGAGTCTTTGAATATGGACTGGTTCCCTATCGTTTTTGGTACGTTTAAGGTTGTCGCGTTATGCGTGGCCATGTTCTTCGCCATTAAGTGGCATTACGATCAAGGGAAAAAGGGGGACCGGCGCGCGATGCTGCGCTCGGCTGCCAAGATGGCAGTGCTTTTCGTACTGGCGGCACTGGTCGTAGGGGGCTTCACCTTTGCGCTTGCCTGGATGCTCGGTTTGGACCTGAGTTACTGATACGGCATCATAAATGCGTGGGCTCCCGGAGGGCCGACAAAACCCCGTCAAATTGATCGGGTTTTGTCAGCCGTCTGAAACACCTGCTGGCGTTTCGGGTTTTGCAACGTACATGTCCTGATGTGGCGGTAACACGCGGTGCGGCATTACAGGTTATCGGCAATTTCCTGCATCCAGATGGCCACGGCAACAGCGCCACCGTCGGGCACGCCCACAGCACGATCACCCAGATAACTGGCCCGGCCCAGTTCGGGGGACATTTCGGCGGTTTTATCCGCCCCCGTACGCGCCGCATCACAGGCGGCTTGCCATGCTTCTTTTCCAGATTTATCTTTGGCAGCGGCCTCGTTAAAGGCCTTGGCGGCGGGCAACAATGCATCAAGCATTGTCCGGTCGCCTTCTTTTGCGCCGCCAAGTTCGGCAATGGCGTTGGCGGCAATTTCAAAGGCTTCGGCCCATTGCGCGGGCGCAGGCGATGCGACGTCTTGCAAATGGCGACCGGCACGGATCAGGGCATTGGCATAAAACGGGCCGGAACTGCCCGCAATTGCCTTGCGCAACGCATTGCCCGTGGCAATCAGGGCCGTTGCCGGGGTTGCCCATGCTTTGTGCGGTAATTCCAGAATGGCATCCGCCCCGCGTTCCAGGCTGGCCCCCAAATCACCGTCACCGGCTTTGGTATCCAGATCAGTCAGGTGGGGTTCTTCGGCTTTCAGCTTTTTGGCAACGGCGCGGCCTGTGTTTTTGATCTTGTCGGCCAGTGGCCCCCGGTCGGGATAGGTAATGTCATCGCTGCTGCCCGCAGGGTCTTTGACTTCACGGCGCTTGGCGGCAATGGTGCCGCTGCCCGGCCATGCCCGTGCGGTGGTGGCGTCGTCAAGCAGGCGGGTCCGGGTATCGTCGAGTTTTAATACCGATAGCGAACAACCCGGCATATCAAGCGCGCTTAACAACGTGCCGGTCCAGACCCGCTGCACATCCATTTTCTGCTCGCGCAAACAGGCTATGGCGTGGCGGGTCATAATCGCCAGTTCCATGCTCGACGTGCCGCCAAGGCCATTGACCAGCAAGGCAACTTTGTCGCCTTTGCCAATTTTGCGGTCTTTGATAATGGTTTTCAGGATGGTTTCAGCCAGTTCGTTGGCTGTGCCGATTTTGCGTCGCTCCACCCCTTTTTCGCCGTGAATGCCAAGGCCCAGTTCAATCTCGTCATCCGCCAGGGTAAAACCGGGTTTATCGGCACCGGGCAGGGTGCAGGCCCCAAGGGCAACCCCCATCGACCCCAGGTCACCGGCGGCTTTACGGGCAATATCGGCAATTTCTGCCAGCGATTTTCCCGCTGCGGCGGCACCACCGGCAATTTTATGGATCAAAACCGTCCCGGCGATGCCGCGCCTTCGATCTTCGCTCACGGTTTGATGCAACGACACATCATCGGCCACCACGACAATTTCAACCGGTATGCCCTCGGTCTGGGCCAGTTCAGCTGCCAGCCCGAAATTAAGCCGGTCGCCGGTATAATTCTTGACCACCAAAACCGCGCCAGCAGGCCCGGCGCAGGCGCGAATGGCATGCAGCACGGCATCCGTCGAGGGGGATGTAAACACATCGCCCGCCACAGCCGCCGTTAACATGCCCTTGCCAACATATCCGGCATGGGCCGGTTCGTGTCCGCTGCCCCCACCCGAAATGATGGCAACAGGGCGTTTGTCCGGCTCGGGCAGATCAGCTTGCAAAACCACGTTTGCTTGCTCCAGCAATGCCAGTTCGTCCGAACCATCCACCACACCCTCGAGCATTTCGCGTACAACATGGCGCGGGTTGTTGATCAGTTTCTTGGACATGATTTTTCACCTGCCTGTCTTGGAGTTTCCTGAATCTGGATTTCTTCTTAACAAGTTAATCCAAAAATTGTTTGAAGCCAGTCTTCGGGGAAAATGCGGCTATCGTGTGAGAGCGCGGGTGTGTTTTTAATTAAGGTGGCAAGGGCGCACATTTCGAGGAGTGTTTTGCCCTGACACAGCTTCGAGGTTTCCCCCGTATTTTTTGCTAAATTACATCCCCCTCTTGTCGGCGACAACGCAGGCATCAGTCGGTCCGGCGATCGGGCGATCGTTCCATCTCAGCTAGGGCTTTCTTGATTTTTGTACCATCAGGTGGTACAAAAACTTCTTGGAGTAGATGGATGATCGTGAGCTTTCGGGACGAATGGCTACGTGCTTTTTTTGTTGATGATGTATCCTCACGGAAAATACCGGCGGATATTGAAAGCCGTTTGTTTCGCAAGCTTCTGATGATTGACGACGCCGTAACCGATCAGGACTTGCGCGTTCCACCGAGCAATCACTTTGAGAAGCTGCGCGGTAATCTGGCGGGGTTTCAGTCGATCCGTGTCAATCAGCAATGGCGTTTGATCTTTCGTAAGCGCTGCGTGCA
>NZ_JFKA01000010.1 GCF_002115755.1 Thalassospira mesophila
ACATCGGGGATAACGGGGATGCCGCTGCTTAAAGTAGTGCGCGCGGCCTTCCCGTGGTTGCTGATCTTGCTGGTATTTCTGGTTATTATTACCTATATCCCGGCGATTTCAACATGGTTGCCAACCTTGTTGATGGGCCCGGAAAAAGTGATGAATTACTAAACCTCATCACATCACTTGACCTTCAAGGGGCATTCCGGTTGCGGAATGCCCCTTTTTTCATTTGTAAAATTGCATGGCTGCCATTCCCCCTTCGTGATTATGCCCATTTGAATGCAACAGATTTTTATGGATAATAGACACCATTGAATCGTTTCAAACAAATCAGGCAGGCAAAACGTCCCCTCCCCGCCATCGGGAGACGTTTATCATTCGGGAAAACGGCCACCGCCGCCCGAAAACCCGTCCGCCCGAACACGACCATTAACCTGCAAACGTTATTAACCGTGATGACAAACCGGGATCGGACCGCCCCATGAACAGCCCTGCCATGCCGTTAAATACCAAACGGCTTGCCATTTTGCTGGCCGCATTAACCGCCATTGCGCCCTTTGCCATCGACACCTATTTGCCCGCCATTCCAGCCATGGCAAAGGATTTTGGTGCGCCCATTCACGATGTCGAAGTTTCCATCAGTTGTTTTCTGATCGGCTTTGCCCTTGGCCAGCTCATTGGCGGCCCCATGTCGGACCGCATCGGTCGCCGCCCGGTCGCCCTGACCGGCCTTGCGATTTATGTTTTTGCCAGCGCGATTATTTTAACGGTGCAAAGCCCGCTGGCCCTTAACATCATGCGGTTTGTTCAGGCCATTGGCGGCGGGTTTGCCCTGGTGATTGTCGGCGCATCCATCCGCGATCTGTTTGATGGCAAGGAAGCCGCGCGCATGTTTGCCCTGGTTGCGGTGATCATGATGATTGCACCGCTGGTCGCCCCCACAGTCGGGGCGGCGTTGCTCAGCTTTTCACACTGGCGGTCAATTTTTGTGCTGCTGGTGGTTTACGGCAGCCTGATGCTGGTGATTGTGTGGATGAAACTGCCCGAAACCACCAAATTGCGGCCGCGTTATGCCGGCCCGGCGCGCCGGGTGTGGTGGACCTATCTGGAAGTTTTACGCACCCGCAATGCTGTTGGTTTCATGCTGGCCCATACCGGTGCCAGTGCGGTGATGTTCAGCTTTCTTACCGACTCTCCGTTTATGTATATCGACTATTTCGGTGTCGAACCGGCCCATTTCCCCTATCTGTTCGGGGCCAATGTGCTGACGATCATTTTTTGTAACCGCATCAATAACCCGCTACTAAAACGCATGGAATGCCATCAAATTCTGGCAATCGGTGTCAGTGTACAGTTGGCGGCAGTCGTCGCTTTATTTATTACCTGCAATTTTTTCACACCGTCGCTTTACATCGTTGTCCCGCTGATCATGATTTCGGTTGGCGCAATTGGCCTGACAGCGCCAAATGCCACTGCATCCTTTATGCAGTATTTCCCCCATATCGGTGGCACGGCAACCGCCCTTATGGGCACGATGCAGTTTTCATGCGGCGCGCTTGCCGGGGTATTTCTGGGCTGGTTGCATGCCTTTGAAAGCAGCCTGTGGCCGGTCACGACCTGCATGCTGGGATTTGGCATTTTCGCCAATATCATGACCCATCTGGTGGCCAAACCCAAACCCGCCACCGAAAATACCGCCATCGCCACCTGAAACAACAGGGCCGTCACGGCCCTGTTTCCCGTTTCTGTTCTCGTCCCCTCTGCCAATGATAAATTACGGATGTGAGCCTTATGCCCCTGATGAATTTTAACGGCTGCGGGCAGGTTATGGCGCGCTATAACAACTGGCAAAACCAGGTTCTGCTTGATTTGTGCGATCAGATTGACGATGTCGCCCGCAAACAGGATCGGGGAATGTTCTTTGGCTCGATCCATGCCACCCTGAACCATATTCTGTATATCGATCAGCGCATTCTGACATTGCTAAACGGGGATAATCCCGGTGCCTTCACCCCCGAAATTATCCTTGCCGATGACTTTGCAACCCTGCGCCGCCTGCGCCTTGAAACCGATGCCGCGATTGAGACCATCGCCACGATTGATGCCCCGTCATGGCAGGATAAAACCCGCACGCTGGCCGATGTAACCGGCAAGATACGCGATGTGCCGTTACAGGTTTTCTTCCTGCAAATGTTTAACCATCAAACCCATCACCGGTCACAAATCACCAGCGAGCTTCATAAAATGGGCTTCGATTACGGGGTAACGGGTATGCCGTTTACACCCGACATGCCAATCTGATTTTCAAAAAACACAACAGGAAAACGCAATGCCATTAATGGATTTTAACGCCTGCGGGCAGGAACTGGCCCGTTATAACAGCTGGCAAAACCGGGTTCTGTTTGATTTATGCGATCAGATTGGCGATGACGCGCGGCGGCTGGACCGGGGCATGTTTTTTGGTTCGATCCATGCGACGCTGAACCATATTTTATATATCGACCACCGCATTTTGACCCTGCTAAACGGGGGCAATCCCGGTGCTTTTACCCCGAAAATTGTCATGGCCGATGATTTTGCCGATTTGCGCCGCCAGCGCGTGCAAACCGATGCCAAACTGGAAAACCTGACCAGCGGGGATGACCTGGCATGGCAGGATAATATCCGCACGCTGGCCGATGTGACCGGCAAGGTGCGCGATGTGCCTTTGCAGGTGCTTTTCCTGCAAATATTTAACCATCAAACCCACCACAGGTCGCAAATCACCAGCGAACTGCATAAAATGGGCATTGATTACGGCATTACCGATATTCCGCTCACCCCGAACATGCCGTTCTGATTGCGGCCCGCGCCAGTTAACGCCCCTGAAAGACCGGCTTGCGTTTTTCGAGGAACGCCGAATAGCCTTCCTCGAAATCGTCGCTGTCAAAGGCCAGATAGGCCTCGTCAAATTCACGGGCTGAAATGCTGCCGCCTTCGGTCAGCCGGTTGATCATTTTTTTATGCATCCGCTGGCTGATCGGCGCGCCGCGCGCGATCCGGTTGCTGACATTGGCAATTTCCGCATCGAACTCATCCACGGGCACAACCTGGCTGATCAGGCCAATATGCAGGGCGCGGCTGGCATCAAACATTTGCCCTTCAAACAACACTTCCATCAAAGTGGCACGACCCAGCACATCAAGCAGAATTTGCAGTTCCGGATAGCCCAGTGTCGCGCCCAGTTTCATGGGTGGCATCATGAAGCGGGCATCGTCGGCGGCAATGCGAAAATCGCACGCTGCTGCCAAAACCATTGATGCACCGACGCAAACCCCGTCAATCGCGGCAATAACCGGATGAATGCAGGATTGAATGTTTTGCAGTGCCTCGGCATGCAGCAGGCCGTAATCGCGGGCCTTGTTAAAGCCGCGTCGTTCGCGCACAAATTCATGAATATCAGCACCCGCGCCAAACCCTGCCCCGGCCCCGCCGCGAATAACCACACAGCGCAAATCGTCGCGCGCGCCCAAATCGACAATCATGCGCGAAAGTTCGGCCCACATCGGTTTGGTCAGCGCATTTTTGCGTTCGGGCTGGTGAATGGTAACGGTGGCAATGCCCGCATCGATATCGGCAATCAGCCCGGCTTCTGTCATCATAGCATTGCCCCCTTTAAACAAATGATTCCCAACGGTTATCGATAACGCGATTTGCGCCACTTGCCAATCCGCCGCAGGTTAGCCGTTACAATAAATTACAATTAGGGGATGTGCACCCTCAATTCCAACCAACCAAAACGCCCCTGCACACGCCCGAACGCCCCCTTGCGGCATATATCTATGAAACATAAAATTGTTTTCGGCTTGCCATTCCGCGCATGCGATGGCCGGTTTTGGCCTCTTTGCACAACAAATTGCCATTCCTGACCATTCGGTCAGCGGCTTTTCTTTGCGCTTTGCCCCATAAAAGGCTAAGACGGGCGCGTTATCCGAGCCCAGAGGAAATACAGCCATGTCAGATCAGTCCAAAACCGCTTCGCATTGTTCATATGCCGCCAAAACGGTCGCCCGTATCCTGCTTGATATCGGTGCTGTCAATTTTCGGCCCGAAGAACCCTATATCCTGACATCCGGCTGGGCCAGCCCCACCTATATTGACTGCCGCAAACTGATTTCATTTCCGCGTGCGCGCCGCAAAGTGATCGACCTGGCCGCCCGTCTGATTTCGGACAATGCCGGTTACGAACGGTTTGATGCGGTGGCCGGTGGCGAAACGGCGGGTATCCCCTATTCTGCGTGGCTGGCAGAGGCACTGGACCTGCCGATGCAATATGTGCGCAAGAAACCCAAGGGTTTTGGCCGCAAAGCCCGCATCGAAGGCGACATTCACGAAAACCAGCGTGTTTTGCTGGTCGAAGACCTGGCAACAGATGGCGCATCAAAGGTTAACTTTGTTAATGCCATCCGCGAAGCCGGTGCCGAATGCAAACATGCCTTTGTGGTGTTCTTTTACGGCGTGTTCCCCAACGCGCTGGAAGAACTGAAAAAAGACGATATCGAACTGCATTACCTGTGCACCTGGCACGACGTGCTGGCCGTGGCCGAGGAAGGCGAATATTTCAGCAAGGAAGCCATTGATGGCGTGCGCGATTTTCTGGCCAACCCGATTGGCTGGTCGAAATCGCATGGCGGCAAACACGACTGATTGGTACCTCTTTTGCCAACACAAACCGTTTTCAAGGCCGCCCCCGCCCGGGCGGCCTTTTGCATGGCAGCACCCGGGCGTTGCACCGGGGGCGAAATTCAATCACATTGTAAGGTAATGATAATTTACCGGGTCCGCCCGCGCGACGGAGGCATAAATGCGTAAACTGATCGGGATTTTGCTGTTAGCCTGGGTCACCCTGACATCGGCCAGCATTGCCCAGGCCAATGAAACCCTGAAAATCGGCATCAGCGGCTATCCCGAAACCCTGCATCCGTCCTTTTCGTCCTCGGCCGTGCAATCCTATATCCTTGGCTTTGTCCGCCGCCCGATCATGGTTTACAATCATGACTGGAAAATCGCCTGTATGCTGTGCGATACGGTGCCGTCATTTGACAATGGCCTTGCCAAAAAGGTTCCGTTGGCTGACGGCAAGGAAGGGGTTCAGCTTAGCCTGTCGCTGCCGCAAAACGCCAAATGGGGCGATGGCGTACCGCTGACGACCAAAGACGTGGCCTTTAGCATCGCGGTTGGCCAGAACACAAATGTTGCCGTTGCCGACAAGGAAGTTTTCGACCGGATTGTTGATTTTAACGTCGTTGATGACCATCATTTCACCGTCACGCTGGACCGGATCGACTACACCTATAACGCCTTTATGGGTGTTGAGATTTTGCCCGCCCATCTGGAAAAACCGGTATTTGACCAAGACCCGGCGACTTATCAAAAACGCAGCCTCTATGTCACCGCCCCCGCCACACCCGGCCTGTGGTTTGGCCCCTATCTGGTAACCAAGGTGATTACCGCCAGTGCCGTGATGCTGGAAGAAAACCCTTATTGGTGGGGCAAAAAACCGCAAATTGCCGCCATTCAACTGCGTAATTTTGAAAACACAGCTGCCCTTGAGGCATCGCTTCGTGCGGGCGAAATTGACTACACACCGGGCGAGGTTGGCCTGTCGCTGGACAAAGTCATCGGTTTTGAAAAACGGTTCGGCGACCAGTATGATATTTCCTATAAAAAGGGCCTGTCGTTTTATCATCTTGACGTCAACACAGACTTTGCCCCGTTAGGTGACCGCCGGGTGCGCCAGGCATTGCTTTATGCCATCGACCGCAACGAGATTAGCCAAAAGCTGTTTGCCGGTAAAAACGCCCCAACGCTGGATTTCATCCACCCCGACGACCCGGTTTTTACCGATGATGTACCGCATTACCCGTTTAACGCCGCCAAGGCCGATGAACTGCTAAACAATGCCGGATGGGCGCGAACGGGCAATGCGATGCGCAAAAATGCCGCGGGCGATACCCTGCATTTCACCCTGTATGGTGCCACCGAAAGCAGCACCGGCCAGCTCATCCAGCAGGTATTACAAAACCGCTGGAAACAGGCCGGTATTGATGTGGATATTTTAAACCAGCCCGCGCGCGTTTTATTTGGCGAAACCTTGCCGCACCGTAAATTTGATGGCGTGGCGATGTTTGGCTGGATATCGGCGCCGGAACATTTACCCCTGACCATTTTAAAATCCGACCAGATCCCAAGTGCCAAAAACCATTACGAAGGCCAGAACTATACCGGGTATAACAACCCCAAGGTCGATGCCCTGATTGATCAGATCGAACTGGAACTTGATTTTAACAAGCGTGTGCCGCTGTGGCACGAACTACAAAAAATCTACGCGGCCGACCTTCCCGCCCTGCCCCTGTATCATGGTGAAAGCGGTTTCATTTTTCCCAAATGGCTCAAGGGCATTCGCCCGACGGGCCATATGTATCCCAGCTCGCTTTGGGCTGAGCAATGGTATCGCACGGATCAATAAACAGACATGCGGCGTTTTATCTTCAATCGGCTTTGGCAAACGGCACTGGTCATGGTGCTGGTGTCGTTTGGGGCCTATGTGCTGATCGGGCTGATGCCCGGCGACCCGATTGATCTTATGATCACGGCAAATCCGGCGATCACATCGGCTGACGTTGCGCGTCTTAAAGGCCTGTATGGCCTGGACCAACCCCTGATGCTGCGCTGGTTGCACTGGTTATGGGCGGCGATTAATGGCGATTTTGGCTATTCCCGCCTGTTTACCCAGCCCGTCACCACCTTGATTGGCCCGGCATTGGTCAACAGCCTGAAACTGATGCTGGCAAGCTGGGCGTTATCGCTGGCAATTGCCCTGCCTGCCGGTATTTATGCGGCGTTAAAACCGCAATCCTTTCGCGATTACGCCATTAATCTGGCGGCCTTTGCCGGTGTGTCGATCCCGCCTTTCTGGCTGGGGCTGGTGGCAATTCTGGTTTTTGCTGTCACCCTGCACTGGTTGCCCGCAGGCGGCACCGGCCAGCTTGACAATGCCAGTGGCTGGGGCGGGTTACGTTATATGATTTTGCCCGTCGCCACCCTGACCATTGCCAGTGTCGGGTCGCACATTCGTTTTGTCCGTGGATCGATGATCGAAGTCATGCGTCAGGATTTTATTCGCACCGCACGGGCCAAGGGGCTTTCAGAGCGCGGCGTGGTCATCCGCCATGCCTTGCGCAATGGCATGATGCCGGTTGTGACCCTGCTGGGGCTGGAATTTGGCAGTTTGTTTTCGGGTGCCTTAATTACCGAAACCCTGTTTTCATGGCCGGGCATGGGGCGGCTTATTTATAATGCCGTGATCGGGTCCGATTACAATCTGGCAATGGCGGGGTTGATGCTGGCAACACTGGTAACCTTGATTGGCAATTTACTGGCCGATATTGGCTACAAGCTGCTCGACCCACGGGTGAAACTGTCATGACCCAACCGCGAAAAGGAAGTGCTGGCGCCCACCCCCGGCCCAAATCGGCCAGCCCGTGGCGCCTGGCCGCACAGCGGCTTTCGCGCCACAAGCTGGCATGGGTCAGCCTGCTTATACTGGTGCTGTTTGCCGTGGCGTCCCTGTGTGCGCCGGTGGTGGCCCATTTCCTGGGCACAGACGCGCAGGCGGTCGATTTGTTTTCGCGCTATGGCCCGCCCGGCCCCGGTCATCCGCTGGGTACGGACGAACTGGGTCGTGATGTACTTTTGCGCCTGTTATATGGCGGGCAGGTCTCGTTGATGGTGGGGGTCAGCTCGGCTTTATGTGCGGCGGTTATTGGCACCATCATTGGGGTGATCGCCGGGTTTCGCGGCGGCTGGATTGACAGTTTTTTAATGCGCTTTACCGACGGGGTTATTTCCCTGCCGCTGCTGCCATTGTTAATTGTGCTGGCCGCGATTGACCCCGGAAAACTCGGCATTCCGCGCGATATTATCAATGGCGAAAGTTTCAGCCTGTATCGCATTATCCTGATCATTGCCCTGTTTGGCTGGACAACCGTGGCACGGCTGGTGCGCGCGGCAACACTGGCCCTGCGCGAACGCGAATTTGTGATGGCGGCCCGCGCATTGGGCGGTGGGCCCGTGCGCATTGTTATGCGCCACATTTTGCCTAATGTTATCACGCCCATCATCATTGCCACCACGCTGGCAGTGGGCAATGTGATATTGATGGAAAGTGTGCTGAGTTTTTTGGGGTTAGGTATTCAGCCACCCGTCCCTAGTTGGGGCAATATGCTGACCCACGCGCAGGAATTTATCTGGGATGCGCCGCTATTGGCCCTGTGGCCGGGATTGCTGATTTTTATCACCGTTATTGCGGTAAACTTTTTGGGCGACGGCTTGCAAGACGCGCTGGACCCGCGCGCAGATACCGACACCATGCCTGAAACTGGACAGAACGATACACAGGCGGCACAATGGAATGATCCAAGGGAAACAACGTCATGACGGCGATGCCCCTGAATCGGGGCGACGCAACCGGTGGGCAAAGGAACCTTGCATGACATATCGCGGCATATTTCGACGGCTCGTTGCGCTAGCGGGTTTGGGTGCCCTTGGGGCAATTGCGGCCTGTGCGCCGACCTATCCACCGCAACAAACCACCGCAGCAGCCCCCGCCCCGTCTGGTATCGTCACACCCTGGAGCTGGAACGTACAAACACCCCTGGCGGCACAACCGCAAACAATGGCCCCCACAGCGCAGGCTGCACCGCGGGCCCCCGTTGCATCTGGCCCGCTGGCAAATGATGCGGTCCTGCCCGCAACGTCCATGCCGGTCGAAAGCATTGCGTTGTCGCCAGCACAAAAAACCGAACTTGACGAAGCCCGGATCGCCCTTGGCATACTGGACCGCATGGCAAACCGCTGCCTGACCGAGGCCGATGCCGCGTCTTGCACAACATTGCAGGTCAACTGGCCCAATCTTTCGCGGCAATTACGCCAAAGCCTGGCTGTGATTTCAGGGCAGGATTTTGCCGACCCCATTGTTCCGCAAACCGGCAACAGCTTTCCGGTGACATCCCCCCAAATGGGGAATGTGCCGCGCCGCCCGTCGGCCACCCCCCCGTAAATGGCACCGTCCATGCAAAAGGAAATTCCGCTATCGCCCGGGGGTTAAACACCCCGATGTTTAACCCGGCATATCAAAAATTCCGCCCTGGCGACCTTGTGTGAACAGATTGAATTTTCAGTCCAATGCCCGTACCATTTGCATGCATTCTACTATTTGCGGGTAGGCTGGCAGGTTTTTAAGTGCTGTTTTGAGATAGAACAAAGTTAACGTCAAATCGCTGGTTTATCCTGCCTTCATCATTATCGCCCGGTTGTTTTAACCCTTTGTCCGGGCTGCGCAGGAAGGAGCTTCTGGCAGATGTTTCGTGATATGCTTGTTCACATCGACAATACCAAACCGTGCACCGAAAGGTTGTCGGTTGCGCTGACGGTTGCAAAGGCACACAAGGCCCATCTGACCGGGGTTTATGTTTTGCCGCGCGCCGAAATTCCGCGTTTCATGGAAGTGCAGATTTCGGCCGACATCATGGAAGCCCAGCGCCGCACCATCCGCGAAGGTGCCGCCGAAGCCAAAGCCGTTTATACCGAAGCCTGCGAAAAAGCCGGTGTATCGTTTAGCTGGCAAGAAGCAAACTGCCTGGCAACCGAAATTGCCGACACCGTTGCCATGTATGCCCGCCACCATGATTTAACGGTTCTGGGCCAGTATGACCCGGAAAGCTCGGACCCGTCATCCACCTCGGAAATGCCGGACAAGGTTATTTTGACTGCCGGTGCGCCGGTTCTGGTTGTGCCGCGCTATGGCAAATACGAAACTGTTGGCACCCGTGTCATGGTGGCGTGGAAGCCCTACCGCGAAGCCGTTCGTGCGGTAAATGACGGTATGTCATTCCTTGAAAATGCCAAATCGGCACTGGTTTTATGTGCAGACCCCAACAAGGCCGCGCGCGATTCCATCCCGGTTCCCGGTGTGGACATTGCCGACCGTCTGGCGCGCCACGGCGTTAATGTGCGCAAGGAAACCATGAATGCCGAAGGTATCAGCGTTGGCGACCTGTTATTGTCGCGCGCGGCGGATGAAAGCATCGATCTGATGCTGTGCGGGGCCTATGGCCGCCCGCGCCTGCGCGAATTGATGCTGGGCGGGGTCACACAACACCTGCTTAAACATATGACGGTTCCTGTGCTGTTTTCGCACTAATACCAGTTCTCTATGAGGAAGACTCATGGGGAACTGGTCAGGCGCGACGGCGCCGCGCGGCTTGTGCCGCGAAAGGCAAGGGGTTCAGAGAAGCCCGCCCGCCGACTGACGGCCTCATTGATCGGTTTCGATCAATGAGGTTTGGTATAAGCCTGTATTCCATCCCAAATCGACCCTTTCCGCAAATCCGCAAAACGGCCGATCGCAAGATTGGCCGTTTTGCCTTTTGTGCGCGTTTTCAATGCAAACGGGCCCCTTCCCAACAAAGGCGGATGCCCGTTTGCAGGTTTGCGGTCTGTCGTGCCAGCACCACGCGCACAGAACATTCGGTTCTTTGGTGCAAGAAATGATTTCCCGTTGCGTGCCAAGCCGATACAGTCGGCGCAAACAGTTTTACCCGCTTTACGAGGTTCGCCATGACGACCATCACCGACACCACCCCAACCACAGAAACAGCGGCCACGACGGCCTTGGGCAATTCAGCCGCCAGCCGCGATATTGCCAGCGTTTTGCACCCCTATACCAATTTCACCGCCCATGAAAAAACCGGCCCGATGGTGATTACCAAGGGCAACGGCATTTATGTCAGCGATGATACCGGCCGCGATTATATCGAAGGCATGGCGGGCCTGTGGTGTGCGTCATTGGGGTTTAGCGAAAAACGGCTGGTGGCAGCGGCGACAAAGCAGCTTGAAACCCTGCCGTTTTATCACAGCTTTGCCTCGCGCAGCACCAACCCGACCATTGATCTGGCGGCAAAACTGCTGGAGCTGGCACCGGTGCCGATGTCGAAAATATTCTTCGCCAATTCCGGGTCCGAAGCCACCGACAGCGCCATCAAGATGGTGTGGTATTATCACAATGCCATTGCCCGCCCGGAAAAGAAGAAAATCATTTCGCGCAAACGCGGCTATCACGGGGTTACGGTGGCTTCGGCCTCGTTAACCGGTCTTCCGGGTAATCATAAATTGTTCGATTTACCGATCGACCGCATTTTGCACACCGAAACCCCGCATTTCTGGCGCGAAGCCCAACCCTATGAAACCGAAGAAGATTTTGCCACCCGCATGGCCGAATCGCTCGAAGATCTGATCCAGGCCGAAGGCCCCGAAACAGTCGCCGCCTTTATCGCCGAACCCATCATGGGGGCCGGCGGTGTGGTGGTGCCGCCGCGCACTTATTTTGAAAAAATTCAGGAAGTGCTTGACCGGTACGACATCCTGTTTATTGCCGACGAGGTCATTTGCGGCTTTGGCCGCACCGGGCGCATGTTTGCCACCGAAACCTTCCACCTCAAACCCGATATGATCACGGTGGCAAAGCAGCTTTCATCGGCCTATCAGCCGATTTCAGCGCTGTTTATAAATGAAAAGATTTATCAGGCCCTGAAAAAAGGCGCGGATGAAGTCGGTGCCTTTGGCCACGGCTTTACCTATTCCGGCCATCCGGTTGCCGCCGCTGTTGCCCTTGAAACCCTTAAAATTTACGAAGATGACGGTATTATTGACCATGTTCGCAGTGTGATGGGGCATTTTCAGCAACGCCTGCGTGATTTGAACAAATTTGAAAATGTTGGCGAAACCCGGGGCAAGGGCCTGATTGGGGCGTTTGAACTTGTGGCCGACAAATGTGCCAAAACGCCCTTTACCCCAACCGGTTGGGCGGGCAAGGCCGTGGCCGAGCTGTGCCTGGAACACGGGGTTATTTTGCGCGCAATGGGCGACAGCGTTGCCATGTGCCCACCGCTGATCATTACCGATGCGCAAATTGATGACATGTTTGATGGCATCGAGGCCGCGCTGACCCAGTGGCAAAAGGCAATTTAACCACCGAACTTAACCTGTGAAGACCCGGTTACCTCAAGGCCCGCCATTGTGTGCGGGCCTTGAGGCGGTTTTGGCTGCAAGGTGGTTGCCCAATGCCCCAAACCCCGGCAATCCATGCTGCATTGCCGCGACTCTGCCACGCGGTTTGTTGCGCCCATGTCGGACCTGAAATTTGGCATGGTTGCGGCGACATAACCGCTCCGTTGTCTGATTTTTCGCACATAACCCTGTGTTCCGCGCCGAGGTTTCGCACATTTCGTGCCATTTAAACCATGCATGCGTGCCATGTGGGCAAAATTACGGCTGTTGGGCTTGCCAAACCCGGCCATTGCCGCCAAATTGGGGATCAGGGGCGAGATCGACACACAACAGGATGGAACGCCTTTCTGCCAGCACGGTACGGGATGATCTTGGAATCGCTTAAAAATTTGATGCGGGTCAATGCGGGCGACCCTTAAATGGTCAATAACCGCACCACACCCCCGGACAGGATGCGCCCGGAAATGCTGTTCCCGCCCGGTCAGAATGACCGGCAGGATAGATAAGGACCTTCGCGGGATGTACCGCATACCGACCGTGAAGCGACAGGCGAAAGATGCAAAGATGAATTATAACAATTTCTTCAAAGACGCGCTTGGTGGCCTGAAGGCTGAAGGCCGCTATCGTGTGTTCGCCAACCTTGAGCGCATCGTCGGTGAATTTCCGCGCGCGTGGCTCCATACCGGCAATGGTGAAGATCCGCGCAAAATTACAGTGTGGTGCTCAAACGATTATCTGGGCATGGGCCAGCACCCCAAGGTGCTTGAAGCCATGCAGTCCGAAATCACCGGTCAGGGTGGCGGTGCCGGTGGCACACGCAATATTTCCGGCTCCAACCATGTTCATGTCACACTGGAAGAAGAACTTGCCGATCTGCATGGCAAGGAATCTGCTCTTTTGATGACATCAGGCTACGTCGCCAACTGGACGACGCTTTCCACACTGGGCACCAAGCTGCCCGATTGCGTGATTATTTCCGACGCGTTCAACCATAATTCCATGATCGAAGGCATGCGCCATTCCAAGGCCGAACGCCGGATCTGGAAACATAATGATGTTGAACATCTTGAACAAATTCTGGCTGACCTTGGCCCCAACCGCGCCAAGATTGTCGCCTTTGAATCGGTTTATTCGATGGATGGCGATATCGCCCCGATCCGCGAAATTCTGGATCTGTGCGAAAAATACAACGCCCTGTCCTATCTTGACGAAGTCCATGCCGTTGGCATGTATGGCCCGCGCGGCGGCGGTGTTGCCGAACGCGATGGCGTGATGGACCGGGTTGATATTGTGCAGGGCACGCTGGCCAAAGCCTTTGGCGTTATTGGCGGCTATATTGCCGGCAAAGCCGAAGTGGTTGATTTCGTGCGCAGCTTTGGCAACGGCTTTATCTTTACCAGTTCCCACCCGCCCAGCATTGCGGCAGGGGCCCTTGCCAGCATTCGCCATTTAAAAGAAAGCAATGTAGAACGCGAAGCGCAAAAGGAACGCGCCGAAACTCTGCGCCAGCGCATGCGCGATGCCGGTTTACCGGTAATGGATGCCCCCAGCCATATCGTGCCGCTTATGGTGGGCGATGCCGCCATGTGCAAGGAAGCCAGCGACCGCCTGCTGTATGATCACGACATTTATGTTCAGCCGATCAATTATCCGACCGTACCGCGCGGCACCGAACGCCTGCGCTTTACCCCCGGCCCGCTACATAATGATGAATTGATCGACCATCTGATCAATTCATTGCTGACCGTCTGGGGCCAGTTGGGCATTCAAAAAGCCGCCTGACCCCATAACGGTTTTGCAATAAACCGTGTGCGCATAACAGTTTCAAACCCCGTCCTTGTGGCGGGGTTTTTATTTGCCTGCACCCCAGCCAACCACCTGTTTCCCACTTCCATCTTCGCGGATTTTGGAACCGACGACACGGCAATGCCCGATACATCTTATCGCAGGCACCTTTGCATCTTTGTCCTGTTTGCAATTGCGCATCTTGGCTCTATATTCTGGTAGTGGAAAATAATTGCAGCTCCTCAATCTACTTGCAATTAATAACCGTTCGCGTTAACGTCGGAACCTGAAACGGATCGGGAACCGCCATGTATACGGATAGAACCTTGCTGCCCAAAGAATGTCTTCGCCTGTGCGCGCTTGGAACTTTGGCCCTGTCAGACAAACCGATCAGCTATGCCGATCTGGCCAATCTGGTGCGGCATTTTACGGCCCATATCATGGGGCCGTCGCTTGATATGATGGGCTCGTCGTTACAGCTTTTGAAGCTGGAAGGGCTGGTACGCGAAACCTGTGGTGCGGGCGGCAAAGGCGAAGGAGAACTGTCGCTTACTGATGCCGGGCGCAAAAAATTTGATGAATTAATGCAAGGCACCCTGCGCGATACCTCGGGCGAGCTTTCGCGTCTGGTGATGGCGCTTAAAATGCGGTTTTTGCATTTGCTTGACGCCGAAACCCGCCGCGACCAGATTGAAATTCTGCAAGATGTCTGCGAGCTGGAACTTGACCGCATGCTGGTTCTGCGTGAACAGCATGAGAACGATGTCGGTGCCTTTGTCGGCTGGATTGACATGGAAGTCTCTCGGCTGCGGCAAAAACATGCATGGCTTACCAGCCTGTTATAAGGCAGACCGTTGGCCTCCGAAGCTAATCCGGGATGGTATGGTAACAAGGGCGGCCTAACCCCGGAGCTGCTTTGATTATAGCCTGTTGCCAGAAACCCTGAAATTACACGCGCCCCTACGTAAATCCCAGCGCCCTGTCAGTCCCGTTGCCCTCACTGCCCCCGCTCCCCTCCCCGGCACAACCGCCCACGGGCCCCCAAGTGCCGGGCCCCATGTTACCCCCAGATAATTTTATAAAACAGCGGCGGAACAAACCCGCCGATGGCACATTTGTACAATCAACATGGCCAATTTTGGCTACCGGCGCGCAAATGGCCCGCACTAAAAGCTTACCTTCACCGCACGCTCTGCTATCGCACAGACAAATAATGACATTTCAACTTTCGCTGTCAAAAAACAGCCATCATCAGGCAACACATTGCGTTTTATGGACCTTTTCGCCAACTCATCCGGCTTTAAACTTGACCGTTAAAAGTACATGAATAAATTCAACGCGAAGAACGTTTTCAACACCGCCTGATGTTGCGAAAAGGTGACATGATGCCTGCCGCCTGTGCCCGCCATGCCGTATATAGTGCCTGTAGTGAAAGTGCTTGAATATGTCCGATACCAATATGTCGATACCGCGCGAAACCACTTCTGATTCAACCCAAAATTTTGGTACCGACGGAATTACCCCGATGGGCAGGCCAAGCCGGATTGCCCGGTTTTTCATGGCAATCGTTTCCTGGGCGGAGCGCCTGAATGTTAAATATGCAAAACTGGGAAACCCGCCGGTTTATGACAATGCGACCTTTCCATGGGCCGCCGATATTGAAAAAGAATGGCCTGCCATTCGCAAGGAACTCGACGAAGTTTTAAAACGCCAGGACGATCTTCCATCATTTCAGGACATCTCGACCGACGTCAAAACCATCTCGACCGACAAGCACTGGAAAACATTTTTCATTCTGGGTTTTGGCGTGAAGTCGGAACAGGCAATTAAAACCTGCCCGGAAACCTGGCGGATCGTTAACAAGATCCCCGGTTTGACCACTGCGATGTTTTCGATCTTTGAACCGGGTAAACATTTACCGCCGCATCGCGGCCCCTATAACGGGGTTTTGCGCATGCATCTGGGACTTATCGTGCCCGAACCGGCCGATAAACTTGCCATTCGCGTCGACAAACAGGTTTGTCACTGGCAGGAAGGCAAGGTTCTGATTTTTGATGATGCCTATAACCACGAAGCATGGAACCACACCGACAAAACGCGGGTTGTGCTGTTCGTTGATTTCGAAAAACCGCTAAAATTTCCGGCTAATCTGGTGCATTCCATCTTGATGAACCTTGCGATTTTCACGCCGTTTCTTAAAGAAGGGCTCGATAATCACAAGCAATGGGAAAAGAAATTCTATGCCGAGGCGGAACAGCTGCGCAACCAGCCCAAAGACTGATACCAGATCTCACTGAGGATGACTCATGGAGGTCTGGTTTGGCGCGACTGCGCCGCGCGGCCTGTGCCGCGAAAGGCAAGGGCTTCGTAGAAGCCCGCCCGCCGACTGAGGGCTGCATTGATCGGTTTCGATCAGTGCAGTTTGGTATGATCTGTCAAAAATCGCGCATCTTGCAAACAAAAAGCTCCCTGACCAGACTGCTGATCAGGGAGCTTCGTTTTAGGAGCGTCGCAAGCGCTAATAAAGGTGCTGGCCGCCGGTTACAAATATTTCGGTACCGGTCACGTAACTTGATTCATCGCCCACCAGATAATGCACCGCCGCCGCCACGTCTTCGGGCGTGCCCATTCTGTTCATTGGAATACGCGGCACCAGGGCTTCGTATTCCGGCGAAATCATTGCGGTTTTAATTTCGCCCGGCGCCACGGCATTAACCCGCACCCCCAGTTCGGCAAATTCCACCGCCATTTCACGGGTCAGGCCCGACAACGCCGCCTTTGACGTAGAATAGGCCGACCCGGCAAACGGATGCACATAATGCCCGGCGATCGAGGTGATGTTGCAAATGGCCCCTTGCCCGCGATGAAGGGCCGCCGCAAAGCCGCGCGCCAGCATAAGCGGGGTGAAAAAGTTGATCTCGAACACATCGCGCCAGCCGTCAAGATCGCCGTTCAGGCAACCAAGGCGTTCCTTGTAGGGCGTTTTGGGCGAAACACCGGCATTATTAACCAAGGCATGCAACGGGTCATCGCCCAGCACATCATTGGCTTGGGCTATAAAGCTTTCGACATCTTCGGGTTTGGAAAGATCGGCACGAATATGAATGCCCTGCGACGGGTCGCGCGGGCAACTGGGCGGCGGGGCTTCGCGCGAACAGCAAATCACCCGCCAGCCACGTTTGGCAAAATATCCCACGGTGACATGGCCGATACCACGGCTGGCACCGGTCAGAACAACGGTTTTCGGGGCGGCAGCGTTGCTCATAAATGGTTTCCTTGCTGGTGGCGACGACAAGCGCCGTTTATATCACTGGCCCGGCGCGGAAAGAAGACACACAATCGGCATCCGGTCCTGCCATCTTTACACATCAAGCGGCGATGATAGTCTGTGTTACTTTGTAAAGAACAGTCAGAACGGTTTGTAAAATAATCTTCCCCGCAAGGCATTGATGTCCCTTGCTGATATAGGCGCATTTACCGGTTTGCGCCACCTGTCCGATCAAGGAAGCCTGAAAATACATGTGCAGCCGATTTGATTTAAATACCGATATCCGCGCCTTTCAGGCCCGGCTTGCGCTGGACATGGACGATTTGATCCACAATCGCGCCGGGCATTTCGCGACCAGCAAGCGAAACGACGACAAGATGGCCGCAACCGGCCCGAAATCGGCCTCCCCGCCCGACGCACGCAACGATGCAAGCCAGAACGGCCGCCACGATGGCGCCCCGCAAAATGGCGAGGACGAGTACTATGGAGAGGATGAAAACAGCCTGTTTAACGGGTTAGCGGGGATCAAACGGCCAACAGACCCGGTTTTCGTGGTGATACCGGCATGGTCATTATCGGTGCGAAAATGGGGGTTTGCGATGCCTCAGCGCCGAGAAGACGCACCAGATACGGGCCAGAGAACCGGTAACGGCAACGGCAACAGCAACAGCCTCCGCAAAGGCCCGCTGATTAATGCGCGGGCAGAAACACTGGACCAGAAACCAACGTTTCGGCCCTTGTTGCAACGGCGCTGTCTGGTTCCGGCTACGGGCTGGTTTGAATGGCGCAAAGACGGGCCGCAACGGTTTAAAAACCATATTACCCTGCCCGATCATCAACCGTTTTTCTTTGCCGGGCTGGAAAATGGCGATGAGGTTGTCATCATCACCTGCGCGCCGTCGCCCACCATTGCCCATATCCACAACCGCATGCCCGCAATCATTGGCCCGGGCCATATTCATCACTGGCTAAACCCGGATCGCGAATTTGCTGCTGTGCGGCATATGCTGGGGCCGCTGCCCGACAATATTGTTACATGGCACGAGGAAACGCCAAAAAATTCGTCCCGGTCCGGGGCGAATTGCGTTTCAACCAACCAGTTTGGCCTGTTTTAATTTCCCCGCTAGCGTATATCGACGAGCGGCCAGGCGGTTTCGTGCAGATTATTCGACGTCGATATCGCCAGCACCACAAGGCACTGCGCCATCGGCAACCTTATGTGGCTGACGTGCAAAAACCGCCCCTAAATCAGGCAATTGTGCAGTTTCAGCAATTTCAGAAGCAAGTTCTTCAGACATTGCGGCGAAATCGATTACGTCGCGCAAAGACAACATTGCGATCTCCTCTCACCAGACATTCCTCAAGGACGCAGTCCGCCCGCAGCCCTTACGACATTTTTTTGTAATAATTACCCGAACCCTGATCCTTTTTGTTCGCAGGCGCAACAAAAAAAGGCGCAGAGAACTGCGCCTTTTCATCATTACAAGTTCATATCACGAATTTCTGGTGAAAATTCAATGTGATATATTACGTTTGCGTCAATGCATTATCCACAAGGGCAAGGCACATTTTGCCAGCATATCCTGGGTCACACCGCCCAAAATCATTTCCTTGAAGCGCGAATGGCTATACGCGCCCAAAACTACACTGTCGGCCCCACATTTTTCGGCAGCGTCCATCAAGGCCGCGGCAACGTTGGACTGATCAGGGCGCAAATCGACATTGGCCTTCACCCCATGCCAAACAAACTGATCTGCAAGGGCTTGCGCCGTTGCCCGACCATGTGGCACTTCGCCAACACTTACGATGGTAATCTCGCTGGCCTGTCGCAACAGCGGCATGGATGATGTAACGGCACGGGCAGACTCGACCCCGCCATTCCACGCGATCATCACCTTGGCCCCCACATCGGCGGGCACAATTTCGGGTGCCACCAGCAAGGGACGCCCGGTTTCCATCAAACACGCATCAAAGGTCAGCGACGCTGCTGCTTCGCGCGGATCACGGCCAATCACCACAAGGTCAAACAAACGCCCGCGCCGGGCAACGGTTTCGTCCTCGCGGCCATCATCGCGGCGCCAGGCACAGGTGGGCTGTAATGTTGTCTGCGGGGCGTCGGCCTCGGCAATGCCCGCCGCCTTGCGCGCGATCAAATAGGCCGATTCCGCATTTGCCAGCCGTTTTTTGGTTTCCTTTTCGGCGGCCCCCATCATTTCTTCAATGATCAGGCCCGACATCCCCTCGCCCACAATCGGAATAACGTCCTGTGGTTCAGGCGCGACAAACAAAACTTCCAGATGCGCGTCAAAGCGCCGGGCGGCACTGAATGCCAGCGAAAGCACCCGCCGGTCCATATCCGATCCAGCGACCGGAGCCAAAATCGTACGTACAGCCATGGTCTAAATACCCCACATTCGCGTTGAACCTGATAGAAAAGCAGCCCTGCCGGGCCAATTCTTCACATCAGGGTCGCAACATTCCCTGATGGCGGTAATATCGCGCCAAATATCTGCGCCGTCTTTGTTAGAAATCAAAACTTTCGAATTTGTCAAATTTGCACGCCAGGCCGCCCTGTTCAAATTACCGTGCGCCACATTGCCAAGCAGCCCTGCCGACCCAATCTTGAAGATATGATGGTTTGGCAGGGTACCATCCCGACAGAAAACCTTGCGACAATTGCATCAAATTCCGTTTTAATTTTGACGAAAGAGCCAAAACTGTAACATTAAACAGGTGTGCAAGCGAAAAGGATGGCATTTTATGGAAATTTATCGTTCGTACCACACTGCAACCCAATCCCTCGGCACATTTACAAGCCTACAGGCCAAGATCAAAATCAATGAACTATAACGAATTGTACGACAACGCGCTTGAGGCATCCGAATTTCTGAAATCGCTGGGTAATCAGTGGCGGTTGATGATTTTGTGTTCGCTCGGCAATACAGAAAAATCGGTTGGTACGCTGGAAGGCGAATTACAGCTTAAGCAATCCGCCCTGTCACAGCATCTGGCGCGATTGCGGCGCGACGGGCTGGTTAAAACCCGGCGCGATGCCCAGACAATCTATTATTCAATCAAAGACCCCAACGTGATGAAGGTGATCCTTGTTTTGCAAGAAGCCTTCTGCCCGCCCGAAAAGGCCTGATCGCCTGAAACCCGAATGTTTTTACGCTGTTAACGGGCGAAAGCTCCTTCGGGCGTAAACCCGGCGGCCCACCGATTACGGAAACAGTTTTTCCACCCGCCAGCCTGGCCCGTCGACATCGCGGGTATAAAGCTGGCGATCATGGAGGCGAAACGTGCCTTCGGACCAGAATTCGATCCGGTCGGGCACCAGGCGGAACCCACCCCAATGGTCGGGGCGCGGCACCTTGCCAAAACCGAATTTGGCGGTAAATTCCGCCACCCGTTTTTCCAGATCAAACCGGCCCGACATTGGCCGCGACTGAACCGACGCCCATGCGCCAATCTGGCTGCCGCGTGCGCGCGATTGAAAATAAGCATCCGACTCGGCATCGTCCACCTTGGCGGTCGGGCCTTCGATTCTCACACAGCGTTCAAGTTTTTTCCAATGAAAGCACAAGGCGGCATAGGCATTTTCGCCAAGCTGTGTGCCCTTGCGGCTTTCGTAATTGGTATAAAAAACAAACCCTTCGGGATCGAACCCTTTTAGCAGCACAATGCGGGCAGAAGGCCGCCCCTGCGCGTCTGCCGTGGCAAGTGTCATGGCATCGGGATAAGCATCTTCCTTGTTTTTCGCTTCCCGAAACCATACATCAAACAGATCGAACGGATCATTGTGGCCCACATGCCCAATTTTTGTCGTAATTTTCTCGTCCATTACGCTAAACGGTCCTTTGACAACGTATTATGGTTCAACTGGTCGGCATTCTGCGACAGACGGGATCAGACAACAAGACCAGTCCGCATTTTACATACATATCGGTTGGGACAGTAAAGACAAGGTAGGCATGAATATAATGAAAGCACGATTTTTTATCATCCCCGTGATGCTTGGCACGTTTTTAATGGCGGGCTGTGCTGAAAACCAGGGCACCAAACAAACCGCAGGCGGCCTTTTGGGTGCCGTTGGCGGTGCTGTTGCCGGCGCACAGTTTGGCAAGGGTAAAGGCCAACTGGTTGGCGTGGCATTGGGGACACTTGCTGGCGCCATGATTGGTAGCGAAATCGGCAAGTCGCTTGACAATGCCGACCGTGCCATGATGCAAAACACCACCCAGCACACCCTTGAAACCGCACCGGTCGGCCAGACAAGCAGCTGGACCAACCCTGATAGCGGCCATTCGGGCACCATCACCCCGACCCGGACCTATCAGAAACCGGAAAATGACCAGTATTGCCGCGAATACCAGCAAACTGTCGTCATTGGTGGCGAAAAACAGCAAGCCTATGGCACGGCTTGTCGCCAGCCGGACGGCACCTGGAAAGTCGTTAATTAACAGCGCCAATTCCTGATAAAACGGCGCAGCGCATTTGCCCTGCGCCGTTTTTGTTTATGTTGGGCCAAATTTGCGAAAACACTTCTGATCGCAGCAAAGACCCGCTAATAATAACCAAAGGGCTGATCCCACTATTATTGGCCCCCGTGTTTCACCTTTTCCAACCAGGCTGGCAATGCAGGACCCATACAAGATCCTTGGCGCAACCAAAACGGCCTCGCAGGACGAGATTAAAAAATCCTATCGCAAACTTGCGCGCGAACTGCACCCGGACCTTCATCCGGATGACCCCAAAATTGAAGATAAATTCAAAAAAGTTTCCGCCGCGTATCATTTGCTGGGCGATGCCGAACGCCGCAAAAAATATGACAATGGCGAAATTGACGCCGACGGCCGCGACGCCGGGCCATTTGGCCGCGCCGGGGCCAGCAGTGGCACCTATCGTAGCAGTGCCGGTGGCGGGCGTGACCCGTTTGGTTTTGGCGGCGGCAATGCCGACGACATTTTTGACGAAATATTTGGCAATCGCGGCGGGGCCCGTGGCGGTTTTAACGGCCAGCGCGATACCCGCGTTAAAGGCCCCAATATTTCGTACGAACTTAGCCTTGATTTAAAAGAAGCCCTGCTAGGCACGGTCAAGCGCATCAACCTTGCCAGCGGCAAGCAGCTTGAAGTTCGCATCCCCCCGGGCAGCGAAGACGGCCAAACCCTGCGCCTGAAAAATCAGGGCATGGCGGGCATGCATGGCGGCGATGCCGGCGATGCCCTGATCAAGCTGCATGTGCATGCCGACGCGCTGTTTCGCCGCGATGGCAACGACCTTCATTGTGAGCTGGCAATTTCATTGCCCGAAGCCATTGTTGGCGGCTCGATCGAGGTGCCGACAATTGATGGCAAGGTGTCGATGAAAATCCCCGCCAATGCCAATAGCGGCACCACCATGCGCCTGCGTGGCAAGGGATCACCTTATGATCGTGGTAAAAAACGCGGCGACCAATATGTGCATTTAACGGTTAAACTGCCCGAAAAGCGCGATGAAGAACTGATCGAGTTCATTGAAAAATGGTCGCGCGATCATCCCTATTCGGTTCGCTAAGCCGCGCAAGAACATAGACAAACAGGGCCGTTACGAACCAGTATTTGTAACGGCCCTTTTTTATGTTCGCACATCGGCATTAAACAGGTGGACCTGTACTTGTCATGCCTGGCTGTCCAAACAGCGGTTGTCCCCTCACAACAGAAGCACACCATGCCCCTTGATATTGTATGTGACATTATCTGGAATGGCCCGAAAACAGCCGATCTGACCATCGTTCTGGCCCACGGGGCCGGTGCGCCGATGGACAGCCCGTTTATGACCGATATGGCAACCCGGCTGGCAACATGCGGCTACCGCGTGGCACGGTTTGAATTTCCCTATATGGCCAAGCGCCGTGCCGACGGCACAAAACGCCCGCCCGACCGCGCCCCGGTGCTGATCGACACCTTTCGCAACGTTATTAACCAGATCGGCAGCCCGGAAAACCTCGTGATCGGCGGCAAATCAATGGGCGGGCGCATCGCCAGCATGGTGGCCGATGAAATGAAGGTGAAAGCCTTGCTGTGTCTGGGCTATCCGTTTCATCCCACGGGCAAGCCGGAAAAACGGCGTGTCGAACATTTGCAAACGCTCAACACCCCGACCCTTATTTGCCACGGCACCCGCGACCCGTTTGGGTCCGCCGATGAAATTGCCACATATGGCCTGTCCCCCGCGATCTCGATACACTGGGTCGAAGACGGCAATCACGACTTTACCCCGCGCAAAAGTTCGGGCCGCGATGCGGCGCAAAACCTGCATGACTGTGGTGTCGCGATTGACAGCTTTTTGCAAAATGCGGGCGCGTAACACCTGCGCACCGGGCAAAATCAAAGCCATAGCTATCAGACTTTCATATTAGCAATGCGTAAAATGATGGCTGCTCCGCGATTTTTTCACTCCTTTTGTGACCATTGGTCATTTATGTCTTGAATGATCGTCATTGATCCACACGCAAAGGAGCCTCCATGCATCGTCAGCGAATTCGTAATCCGCAATTTTGGGACCGTGTTGTTAGCGCCGAAGACGCCGCCAGCCTGATAAAAGACGGCATGACGGTCGGCATGAGCGGCTTTACCCGTGCTGGCGAGGCAAAGGCCGTTCCCATGGCACTGGCGGAGCGGGCCAGGACCGATCCGCTTAAAATTACGCTGATGACCGGCGCATCACTGGGCAATGATCTGGATAAAACACTGGCCGAAGCCCATGTGCTGTCGCGCCGCATGCCGTTTCAGGCCGATCCCGCTTTGCGCAAGGCGATTAATGCGGGCGAGGTGATGTTTATTGACCAGCATCTGTCGGAAACAGTCGAGCAACTGCGCACGCATCAAATCCCCCCCATCGACATTGCCGTTATCGAGGCGGTTGCCATTACCGAACAAGGTGGGATCATTCCGACCACGTCGGTCGGAAATTCGGCCAGTTTCGCCATTCTTGCCGACAAGGTAATTATCGAAATCAACCTGTCGCAGTCAGACGAGCTTGAAGGCCTGCACGATATTTACATTCCGTCGCATAGGCCCACCCGCCAGCCCATTCCGGTGGTATCGCCCGAAAGCCGCGTCGGTTTTCCGTTTATTCCCATCGACCCGAACAAAATCGCCGCCATCGTTGTTACCGAAAAACTCGACAGTTCATCGACCATCCTGCCCCCCGATAGCGATACCCGCGCCATTGCCGGTCACCTGGCGGAATTTCTGGGCAACGAAGTGCGCAAAGGCCGGTTAACCAACGAATTACAACCCCTGCAGGCGGGCATTGGCACCATTGCCAACGCGGTTATGCACGGCTTTATTGATACGCCGTTTCATAACCTGAAAATGTATTCCGAAGTCTTGCAAGACTCGACGTTTGACCTTTTTGATGCCGGAAAGCTTGATTTTGCCTCCGGCTCGTCAATTACCTTGTCGGCCCAAAAATACCAGCAAGTGATAACCGAGCTATCACGCTATAAACATCAGCTTATCCTGCGCCCCCAGGAAATCAGCAACCACCCCGAAGTGATCCGGCGATTGGGGCTGATTTGCATTAATACCGCGCTGGAATTTGATATTTACGGCAATGTCAATTCCACCCATGTCGGCGGCACCCACATGATGAATGGCATTGGCGGGTCGGGCGATTTTGCCCGTAATGCGCATTTGTCGGTTTTTGTCACCAAATCGATCGCCAAAAATGGCAAAATTTCCAGCGTCGTGCCCATGGTCAGCCATGTTGATCATACCGAACATGATGTGGATATCCTGATCACGGAAACCGGCCTGGCCGATTTGCGCGGTTTGGCCCCGCGTGAACGCGCCCAAACCATTATTGCTAATTGCGCCCACCCGTCCTATCGCGATGATCTGGCCGACTATTACCGCCGGGCCGTCATCCGTGGTGGCCACACCCCGCACCTGATCGAAGAAGCCTTTGCCTGGCATGCCGCCTTTCGCGAACACGGCACAATGAAACCCGGCGCCTGATCCCATCCAAACCCCGCCCGAATAATCCCCGCAGGCCAGCATAACATGCAGGTGGGGAATACAATAAAGGATGCCCGCCACCGGGTGTCCTTTTTTGGTTGGCCCCAAATTTGGCAAATTTCATCTTTGCCGCTATTTTCGCAAGCACACGGGCAGTATTTCTGGCCCACGATGGTATATTCTCCGTATATGATCATAGCATCACGCACAGGGTGAGGTGGCGCGTTTGCGATATTCACCCTGAACGAACGATAAAACAGGCGGGCAGGCATGAACGACTTTTGGCCGACGGACCGGATACTGGCGTGGTTTGAACGCGCACTAAACTGGGTGCAGGCCAATTTGTTGCTCGTCCCGATCCTGTTGCAGGTGGCTGCTGTGGCACTGGCCGCTGTGCCTGCCATATTGCTGGCCAAACCGGTGGGCCGGTTGCTGGCACGGCTGCAAAACTGGCGCCCGCTCAGCCACATTCCCGGTTTGCGCCGCCTGTGTGCCACCCTGCCCGGACTGGCCTTCCCGCTTGTATTTGTTCTGGTGATCTGGGTGCTCGATGGCATTGCCATTCAAGCAGCCTACCCGCACAATGTTTTGCGTCTGGTCGCAAGCTTGCTGAATGCATGGATTTTTATCCGTCTGGTCAGCACCTTGATGAACGACCCGGTTTGGGGCCGAACCATTGCCATCATGGCCTGGACCATTGCGGCGTTAAACATTGTCGGCCTGCTCACCCCGACCATCGCCATGCTCGACAGTCTGGCAATTGAACTGGGATCGGTAAGAATATCGGTCTATGGGCTGATCAAGGCCGTTATGTCGCTGGCGATATTGTTATGGGTGGCCTCGTTTGCATCGCACCTGTTTGAACAACGCATCAACCGGGTGCATCGGCTGACCCCTTCGGTCCAGGTGTTGCTGGTCAAGCTGCTGAAAATTGTGCTGCTTTCGGTCGCGGTGTTTTTTGCCCTGTCCACCATCGGCATCGATTTAACCGCGCTGGCGGTCTTTGGCGGTGCGGTTGGTGTGGGTATCGGTCTTGGCTTGCAACGCATTGTCGCCAATCTGATCAGCGGGTTGATCCTGCTTTTGGACCGCTCGATCAAACCGGGCGACGTGATTGCCATTGGCGATACCTTTGGCTGGATCCAGTCGCTTGGCGCGCGTTACACCGCCGTTCGCACCCGCGATGGCACCGAATTTTTAATCCCGAACGAAGACCTGATCACCAATCAGGTTGAAAACTGGAGCCACTCAGACGTTCATTTGCGCCTGAAAGTGCCGGTCGGGATTTCATATAACAACGACCCGCGCCGCGCGATCGAGCTTTGTAATATTGCCGCAGGCAAATGCAAACGCGTACTTGAGACCCCGGGCCCCAATACCCTGTTACGCGGTTTTGGCGATAATTCCGTCGATCTGGAAATACGGTTCTGGATCAACGACCCGCAAAACGGGCGCGGTAATATTATCAGCGAAGTACTGCTTAATGTGTGGGATGAATTTAAAAATAACGATATCGAAATTCCCTTCCCGCAACGCGACCTGCATCTGCGCAGCAGCGACCAACCCTTGAAATTTGAAGTCAGCCGCCCGTATAAGGCAAAACCCGCAACGGAATCTTCGCTCGCGGCATCTGCATCACATGAAAGCCCGGAACGACGCTGACCCGGCACCCTTGACCCTCAATTAAATTAGCATTTACTTGTTGACCTTGGCAGCGCCGAAACGTTGGGTTAACATCCTGTTCCCACCAGCTTTTCACAATGAAGGCCCAACCATGTACAAGAAAATTCTGCTTGCCTATGATGGCAGCCAAGAGGGGCGCACAGCGCTGAAACAGGGCGCCGAACTGGCGGTAATGTGCCAAGCCGAAGTTTGCCTGCTGGCCGTTCTCGAACCTGATATTGGGGTGATTTACGCCGAAGCCGCCGTTCCGTCCGACCTGCCCGACCGGATGCTGGCCGACATTCAGGAAACCCTGAAAGAAGGCAAGGCAAAGCTGCAAGGCATGGGACTGGCCGTTGAAACCCGGCTGGAAAATGGCATTCCTGCCGGTGAAATTGGCCGGGTGGCAGAAAACATGCAGGCCGATCTTGTGGTGGTTGGTCACCGCGAACAGGGCGCGCTTTCGCGCTGGTGGGGCGGATCAACCGGCGCGTCGCTTTTGGCACATGCCCCTTGCAGCGTTCTGATTGCAGTTGCGCCCGCCGCAATTGACGGGAACTAAACATCATTCCGGCTTGCGATAAAACCGCCCACCGCCTTCCGTCTACATCCATAAACCGGGCGCAAAACATTTTTCTGCGCCCGGAAACTGCTTCGGGCCTTTGCCACAATACCCCAGGTTAAAGCATATTTCTTTTAATAAGACCCATGCTTTAAATCGGCAATTTGCCCCCCCGGAAACGGTTCAGACCACCATTGCGCATGGCGACCTTTCGCTGTTATGGCACAGCGCCATCGATATTTAGTTTACCTGCTGGTTCGCATCATCGGGATCAATTGTGCCCGGATCGGGGGCATCTTCTGGCACAGTCACCGGCTCGGGAACCTTGTCATCGGGGCGCTGGCTTTCAAATAGCTGGCTAAGCGAAACATCCAGCACGCCCTTGCGGGTACCCTCCAGTTCCATCAGCTTTTCGCGCACGCCCAGCGGCCAGCCACTTTTAACATCGACCAGCAGCAGCCGGTCAGGGTCAAGAAACAAGCCCAGCCTGGACATCAACAGCCCCAGTTTTAACCGTGACAAATCCCCCGAAAGCAGCCAGCGATGCTTTTCGCTGCGTTCGATCAGGTTTTCACGGCGCAGCGCGGCCAAGGCCCAGTTCAAATCGCGCCCGCCCATTTTTAAATCACGTAATAACCGGCGATAACTGGGCGGTTTGTCGGCATTTTGAAACCGCACCTGCAAATATTCCAGCAATTTCAAAACCGCAATCAGCCGTTCGGTATGGCCCGGCGCACCGCCGCGCGGGTCGGGCACCAGCCCGGCGGCGCGTGCGGCCCGCCATTCAGACCGGGCAGCCGCCACCTGCGCCCCCAGCAAAATCACCATCCAGGTCAAATACATCCAGATCAGAAAAATCGGCACCACCGCAACCGCCCCATACAGGGTCTGATAGGTGGGAAAGGTGCTAACATACAGGCCAAAGCCTTTTTTAAGCGCCTCAAACAGCACAGCGGCCACCACCCCGCCCGCCATCCCGTCCAAAATCACGACAGAGCGGTTCGGCATGCCTAAAAACAGCAACGTAAAAGCAATCGCCGATAAAAAGAACGGAGCGAGAAACCCCAATTGGCCAATTTGCGCATCAAGCGCGTCACCGCCAATCAGATGGCGCATGGCAAAAATATAAGACGCCATCGACAGGCTTAACCCCACCAATAACGGCCCCACCGTGATCAGCGCCCAAAACACCACCAGCCGCGACAACAGCTTTCGCGGTGAATTGACCCGGAAAACATCGTTCATCACGGTTTCAATCGAGCCCAGCAGCATTACCGCCGTAAACCCCAAAACAACCGTACCAATCGCCGTCATGCGGCCGGTGTTTTTTAAAAACCCGGTTAAATAATCGGCAACTTCGGACCCGGTTTCGGGCAGGAAGTTACTGAAAATCAAGCCGGAAATCTGGTCTTTCCACTGATCAAATACCGGGAAGGCTGACAGCACGGTAAGGGCAATTGCCAGAAACGGCACCATCGCCAGCAGGGTGGTATAAGACAGCGCACTGGCGCGTTGCGGTGATTTGTCATGTAAAAACCGCATGAACGCATAGCGCCAGAATCCGGTACGATCGTCGAGCAATTTTCGCCAATTCACCATTAAACGCTTAATCCTGTGCAATTTACGGCTATAGTGAGATAAGCAAACCAGAATAACGTGCCACGCAAAGATAAAACAGGCCAGATTGATTTTAGCCGGGCTTTGTGTAGGATGCGGATAATATTGAATGTCTCCAGTATACGTTCCCGCCCGATCCGGGTACGGTATCAGATACGGAGAGAGATTGCCTGAACGAGAGGGAATATGAGCCTGTCCGCCGATAATTTTTCAGGCCTGATGGCCGGTAAGCGAGGCCTGATTATGGGCGTCGCCAACGATAAATCCATTGCATGGGCAATTGCGCGCGCCGTAGCTGCTGCGGGTGGCGAAGTTGCGTTTACCTTTCAGGGCGATGCCCTGGGGAAACGTGTTCGCCCGCTGGCAGAAAGCATCGGCAGCGACATCGTTTTGCCCTGCGATGTCAGTGATCCCGCCAGCATTGATGCGGCTTTTGATGCCCTTAAGGAAAAATGGGAAACAATCGACTTCATCGTTCATGCCATTGGCTATTCCGACAAAAACGAACTCCGGGGCCGTTATCTTGATACGTCTCCCGAAAATTTCGCCATGTCGATGAATATCTCGGTCTATTCATTTACCGCCGTTGCCCAACGTGCCGAAAAAATGATGACCAATGGCGGCGCGATGCTGACCCTGTCCTATTACGGGGCAGAAAAGGTTATGCCGCATTACAACGTCATGGGCGTTGCCAAAGCCGCCCTTGAAGCCAGCGTTAAATACATGGCCAATGACCTTGGCCCTGATAACATTCGGGTAAATGCCATTTCGGCCGGGCCGATCAAAACCCTGGCCGCCTCCGGGATTGGCGATTTCCGCTATATCCTGAAATGGAACGAATATAATTCGCCGATGCGCCGCAATGTGTCGCTTGAAGATGTGGGTCGCTCGGGGCTTTATTTCCTGTCTGATCTGTCATCGGGTGTTACCGGTGAAACCCATCATGTTGATTGCGGGTATCACACCGTTGGCATGAAACAGCCTGATGCCCCCGATATTACCATCAATAAACCCTGATTGCGGTTACATACCTTCTATCGGGCAATACCGGGTCGCCACAAGGCGGCCCGTTCTGTCTACCCCGATCCTTAACCTTATAAAGTCTGGATATCTCTGATGGCTGGCAACAGTTTTGGCGCTTTGTTTCGCTTTACCACCTTTGGCGAAAGCCACGGCCCGGCCATTGGCTGTGTGGTCGACGGGGTTCCGCCTCGTCTGGATCTGTGCGAAGCCGATATTCAGAAATATCTCGAAAAACGCAAACCGGGCCAGTCGCGCTTTACCACCCAGCGCCGCGAACCCGATGAAGTTAAAATTTTATCGGGCGTGTTTGAAGGCAAAACCACCGGCACGCCGATTGGCCTTCTGATCGAAAATGTTGATCAGCGGTCCAAGGATTACGGCGAAATTAAAAACCAGTTTCGCCCCGGCCATGCCGATTACACCTATTGGGAAAAATACGGCATTCGCGATTATCGCGGTGGCGGCCGTTCATCGGCGCGCGAAACCGCAATGCGGGTGGCCGCTGGTGCGGTGGCGCGTAAAATTCTGGGGGATGGCATTAAAATTCGCGGGGCTCTGGTTAAAATCGGCACCAAGGAAATCAATCGTGCCAACTGGAACTGGAACGAGGTTGACAACAACCCCTTCTTCACCCCCGATGCCGACGCCGTGCCGGTCTTTACCGAATATCTCGACGGCCTGCGCAAAGATGGATCATCGGTCGGGGCTGTGATTGAAATTGTCTGCTCTGGCGTGCCCGTGGGCCTGGGCGACCCGATTTATGACAAGCTTGATGCCGACCTTGCCAAGGCAATGATGACCATCAATGCCGTCAAAGGTGTAGAAATTGGCAATGGCTTTGAAGCCGCAGAACTGACCGGCATTGAAAATGCCGATGAAATGCGCATGGGCGAAGACGGCAAACCGGTTTTCCTGTCCAATCACGCTGGCGGTATTCTGGGCGGTATTTCATCGGGCGAAGATGTTATCATTCGCTTTGCCGTCAAACCCACCAGTTCCATCTTGCAACCGCGCCATAGCGTCGATACGGCAGGCAAGGATGTGGATGTGGTGACCAAGGGCCGCCACGACCCCTGCGTTGGCATTCGCGCCGTCCCGGTGGGCGAAGCCATGGCCGCCATCGTTCTGGCCGACCACCTTTTGCGCCACCGTGCGCAATGCGAAGGCTGGAATCAGGCCTGATCGCAGATCGGCCCCGATAACCGGCTGCAGAAATCGCAAAACAATCCATTTGGCAGGGCACATATCGCCCTGCCTTTTTGGTATCGCTATTTTGCCACGACAATCTTCTGCCACACCAAAACCGGCCGCCAAACCAGATCAACCGCAAACGCGGCATCAAAAACAGCCCTGCAAGCAAGGGCATAAACCCGGCGCACGATGCCCGTGGAAAAGCACCGGGATTTCCCCGTATGATGGCGGAAGCCTGTTGTAAAAAGGCTGATTTCTGCGGTATTTATGCTTGACCATCGCAGCCACCCTGCGTATGTTAACATTATTAACATACATAAAAAAATGACACGAGCATATGAGCAAATATCATCACGGCGACGTGCGCAATGTGTTGCTGCGCGAAGCCGAAACCATCCTGCGCAAGGAAGGCCCGGGTGGCTTGTCTTTACGTCGCCTTGCCCGTTTGACTGGCGTTTCCGAAGCCGCCCCTTATCGTCATTTTGATGGTAAGGATGGCATTTTGGCGGCAGTGGCGATTGCTGCGCTAAAACGCTTTGGCGACCGGCTGGAAGAAACTGCCAAACTGGCCCTTCCGCATGAAGAACGCATCATCGCGCTGGGTGCTGCCTATGTCGAATTTGCCATCGAACATCCGCAGCATTTCCGCCTGATTTTTGGTCGCGAACGCCCGCCGCTCGATCAATATCCCGACCTGCGCGACGCCGCCGACAGTGTTTTTGATATTTTGCAGCGATCGGTTACCAACCTGGACCAGCGCGGCGACATGACACTGGCCGATGCCGCCAACGCCTATAACCGCGCCCTTGCCGCCTGGAGCCGGGCGCACGGCATTGCCACGCTGGTGATTGATGGCATGATATCGCCACCACTCGATCAGCCCATACAACAATTCGTTTTCGGGCTTCTGGCCGAAGATTTGGGCATTCCCGCCAGCTTGCAAAACCCGAAGAAATAACACCTGGCCAATCCTGACGGTGCGCCCGAAAATACCCCCGCGCCAAACCACCTGTTTCCCGCCTCCGGCAAATATCGGGAGCGGCCCTGCCCTTCATCGTTGCAATCAAAGGCATCATCATGGATTTCGTATTGGTTAAGTTTGTCCATCTTGTCGGGGTGGTGCTGTTTCTGGGCAATATCATCGTCAGTGCCGTTTGGAAAAACGCAGCAGACCGCACCAAAAACCCTGCCATCATTGCCTTTTCCTGCCGCCTGATCAAAATCACCGATCTGGCCTTTACCGCAAGCGGGGTGTTGCTGATTGCGATTGGCGGGCTTGGCATGTATCACGTCGGGCGGATCGACCTTGTCGCGCGCGTTAATCTGCAAAGCGGGATATTCCTGTTTATCATATCCGCCGTAATCTGGATTTTGGGTTTGATCCCGCTGCAACGCCGCATGGCGCGTGTGTCGCATAGTGCCGCCACGCATAACGAACTGACATTGCCTGACACCTATTATCGTGCCGCCCGGCTTTGGAATTTTCTTGGTGCCATCGCCGTTATTTTGCCGATCATTACCTTATGGCTGATGCTGCACCCGTAATAACCAAAGGCGCAAACCAGCAAAAAACAAAGCCTTCCTGTGCAATGAAACCGGGAAGGCTTTAATCGTTCAGGCAAGCTTGCGACGGCGGCGCACAGTAATGTAGGCCACCGCCACCATCACACATACCGCCCCCAAACCATGCCAGGGGTTTAACACTTCGCCCAGCACCAGCGCCCCGAGCAAGGCCGACATAAAAGGCTGCCACAGCAAAATGATCGACCCGGTCGCTTCATCCACCCGCTTAAAACAGACCGACACCATCCCCTGCCCGCCAATATGGGTTAAAAATGCCAAGCCGCATAATGCCAGCCAGCCCCCGGCCATCACCGGCATGCCAATGCTGCCATCAAACACCAGCATGTAGCTTGCCAACACAATCGCGGTGACAACCGTGCTCCATAACATGATTTGCAAGGCGGAATGGTCCTGGCGCAAACGCGCAATCACGACAAAATAGGCCCCGTAAAAACCCGCCGCAACAATGGCCAGGGCATCACCATAAACCGACCCGTTGCCTTGCGAACTGGCAAAAAACAGACACACGGCCCCCAGCATGGCAATCGGCAGCCCTTGCCAGAAACGGCGGCTGGGGCGGCGCGCCAAACCCAGCAACCCAAAACAACCGACAAAAAGCGGGGCCAGATTATTCAGCAAAATCGCATTGGCTACCGTTGTCATGCCAATCGCCAAATGGGCAAACATCAAATCGGCGGCAAAAAGCAAACCGGCAACAATCAAAAGCCCGGTTTTGCGGGTGGTTTGCGGTGCGGCTTCACTTTGCGCAACATTGCCGGTTTGACGCGTGCGATCTTTGCCCCGCCCCACCTGCGGCAAAATCAGTATCTGGCTTGCGATCATAAAAACAGGTGCTGCCAGCATTGCCCGCCAAAATGCCGATGCCTCGGCCGAGACCCCCGACAAACGCACAAAAATGGGCCCCAGCCCCATCAGGCTGGCCGCCAGCAACAACCCCAATACCGGCCAAATCATTGCCCGTGTTTCGCCCTGCGGCACGTCGGGATTTGCATTTTCAGATGCCGCATTATCGGTGCCACCAGACGGTGCCGGGCGACACGTTGGGGTACAAGCCGGGATACAGGCGGGATTATGCATTTGCCGGGGCCTTCACTCTTAAAAACATTGTCATCATGCGCGCCACCCGCCAGATTAAGAACACATCCTTGCGGGCGCGATGGCACAGTGCCAGTACGCCCGGCAAAAGGGAAATCGGTTTGGCTTATAGCGGAAATAACAATCCCTTATGGCGTTATTAAATGTCGATATTGACTGGTTACGAACCTTTTTGACGGTGCTGGAAACACAAAGTTTCACCCGCACCGCCGAAATTTTACTGCGCACCCAGCCCGCCATCAGCCAGCAAATCAAACGGCTGGAAGAAACCGTGGGCACCCCGCTGGTGTCGCGCCACCGCAACCAGATCGTGCCAACCGCGACCGGCCTTGTGGTGAAATCCTATGCCGAAGGCATTATCGGCCTGAATGACCGCATGGTGGCCGACCTGCTCGATGGCGCGCCCCCGATATTGCGCATTGGCCTGCCTGATGATTATGCCGCGATTTTCCTGCCTGAAATTTTACGTTCGGCGGCCCTTCGCCTGCCACAAACCGAGATCAGCTGCCATTCGGGCTATAGCATTGACCTTGGCAAACGCGTCGCACAGGGCGCGCTGGACCTTGCCATTATGACGGCCGAACCCGACCGCGACAGCCTGCATGTCATTTCCGAACCGCTGGTGTGGGTCGCACATCCTGATTTCGCGCTGGATCAACGCCCGGTGCCAGTCGCGGTTTACCATGACCAGTGTTCCGTCCGCAAAAGCGGCCTTGCCGCCCTGCACGACCATAAAATCGACTATCGCGTCAGCCACAGCAGCAACGCAAATTCAATGCTGGTCACTGCTGTTCGCGGGGGCCATGCCATCGGTGTCATGCCCGCCTGCACCGCCCGCCACGAAGGGTTAAGCATCGTCAAAGATACCAACCTTCCCCACCTTCCGCCGATCGATATCGCGTTAAAAATCCGGGATCAGGCCAGCCCGGCGATACGCGAACTCGCCCTTGGTGCCATTGCCGCCCTGGGCCGCGAAAATCGCACCGGCTGAGGCAAAACACCCGCCGCAACTGCATTTTGCGCATAAATTTATTATAAACAAAGGCTTATCTGTTTTTCGCATCTGTGCGAACGCCGTTATTTGCCAATGTGGATCGCCCAATCATTCCACGATGTGAAAAGCAAATTTAAAACATTTGCGTCGGCTAAAGACCTTCAAATAGAATTTGATAAACACAATGGTTGCGCCAAGGTTGTTTTAAAGACCCCATGGTTTTTGATCATCAACCAATAAGCAATCACAGGGAGGCAAAAGCCGGTAATCACGTGAATGGCGGACGATGCGTTGCCGCAGCCACTGCGCGCTTGCCTCGCCGGTGCGCTATTGGCCGATAACGACCAGACTGCTACCAGTTACAGCAACACAGTTTGTGTTCACATGTTCACTGAATTTGCCTGCAAAACATAACGGAGTCTTCATGCTAACGATCAAGCGCCTTTCTATTGATGATGCCAAAATTCTGATTGATGGCGCACGGGCCAAAGCCGGCGAAATTGGCGTGCCTATGTGCATCGCCATTGTCGATGAATCGGGCACGCTCATTGCCTTTGAACGCATGGATGGCGGCAAGGTAACCAGCACGATTATCGCCCAGGACAAAGCCTTTACCGCCGCCGCCGCCCGCAAGGCCACCCACGAATATAACGCGGTTGCCCAACCCGGCAGCCTGGCCTTTGGCATTCACACCGAGGTTGGCGGGCGCTTGTCCATTGTTGGTGGCGGCTTGCCGGTATCGGTTGATGGCGAAGTTGTTGGCGGCATCGGGCTTAGTTCCGGGACACCGCAACAGGATATGGAATGCGCGCAAGCCGGGATCGACCATTTTCTGGCCCAGCTTTAGCCCGCCTGCAAACCACAATGCCGCAGCGAGAACAACCCTGCGCGGCAAGACACAAAAGGAATGGGAGACTGCCCATCGAAGAATACGAAATGGCGCACACTGCGCCATTTCACCCCGGACGCTGACCGAACAATAAAAATCACGGCATGCGTCCTTTACGTCAACGGGAGGAAGAACTGATGAGTGACGTAACCAAAACCGGCATGGATCGCCGGAGTTTTCTGCGTACCACCACACTTGCCGCTGCGGGGGCGGCGGTAAGTACACCGTTCATATCCAACACTGCCCTTGCTGCTGGCACCACCTGGAAAATCCAGTCGGTGTGGGATGCAGGCACCGTGGGTTACACCCTGTTTGAAGAATGGTGTAACAACATGGCCGAAAAAAGCAGCGGCGAGCTGACCTTCAAGCCGTTCCCGGCCAAGGCGGTCGCGGCCGATAACAATGCCCTGTTTGACTCGGTCCGGACCGGCGTTTTGCAGGCCATGAACCCGTTCACCCTGTATTGGTCCGGCAAAATTCCGGCTTCGGTATTTTTGTCATCCTACCCCGCCGGACCAGACCAGCCCGCCCAGTGGGACACCATGTTCTATGGTCTTGGCATGCTGGAAAAAACCCGCGCGATTTATAAAAAATACGGGTTGTTCTATGTCGGACCCATCCATCACGATGCCAACGTCATCCATTCCAAAAAACCGGTTAACAGCCTGGCCGACCTTAAAGGCATGAAAATCCGCCTACCTGGCGGCATGGTTGCCGAAGTCTTCGAGCAGTTCGGTGTTTCCACCGTCAGCTTGCCGGGGTCGGATATTTTCCCCGCCCTTGAAAAAGGCACCATTGATGCGGCGGACTATGTCGGGCCCGCCGTAAACTGGGATCTGGGCTTTGCCCAGGTCACGAAATACATCCTGTTTGGCCCTCCCGGTGTAATGTCGGTTTATCAGCCGGTGGATCTGATGGACCTTACCGTCAATATGCGCGCCTGGACCCAGCTTCCCGACCCGATGAAACAACTGGTCGAGGATCAGGTTCACGCCTATTCGCTCCATCACTATGTCACCATCCAGAAACGCAATGTCGAAGCACTGGAAAAATTCAAGCAGGCCGGTTCCACGGTCTCGCGCCTGAGCGCAGAAGACTTGCAGGAATTTCGCCGTGCCGCCATTCCGGTCTGGTATCGCTGGGCCAGCAAGAATGAAGACGCCAAGGACATTTTCAAACTTCAGCTTGAATTCATGATGAACGACATCGTCGGCTATATCACGCCTGACGACATCAAGGGCCAGTCGCTCTGATCTGATAGTGCCGGGGGCAGCTTTACAGGAAAACCTGATGGCCTTGCCCCCGGCGTCTTTTTGCGTGGGAGGAATTCATGTCTGGCCTTGAAGAAGGTTTCGGCTTTGTCATGCCGCACTGGTTGTATTGGGGATGGCTGGCTGTCATGCCCCTGATCATGATTGTGTGGGAAAACCGGCAATCAAAAAAAAGGGTCCATCAACCGGACCATCAGGATCCGGCGGCAGAACTGCTGGCCGAAGAAGACCCGCTGATCCGTTATGGTATCGAGGGAAATATCGTTACCCGCATCATTGACTGCATCAGTGAAAAATCCGGTTTGTTCATCGCGTTCTGGACAATCAACACCGTGGTTTTCTACTTTTTTGAAGTAGTGATGCGCTACATGTTCAACATGCCCACCATCTGGGTGCATGAAGCGTCGTTTTTGCTGTTTGGCATGCAATATTTGCTGGCCGGGGCCTATGCCATGCTGCACGGCGCCCATGTCCGGGTTGACATTGTTTATAATCTGCTGCCCGACCGGGGCCGCGTGGGCATGGATGTTTTCACATCGGTTTTCTTCTTTATTTTTGCCCTGGCGCTGGCGGGAACCTCATTACGGTTTTTCACCGATTCCTTTGATATGGGCGAAACAACGGTTGAAACCTGGGGCATTCAATACTGGCCGGTCAAAGGCATGATGTTGCTTGGTGCCGTCCTCATCCTGCTTGCCGGGCTTTCCAAACTGATCAAGGACATCATGTTGTTTGTGGAAATGGGCAAGGAGGGCGCACGATGAATTCGCCTGCAACGTCGCCAATGAGCCCCCGTGCCCCGCGCCGTAACAGCGCAATGGGCAAATTCGGGACCTGGCTTTTAATCATCGCCTCGGTTCTGGCTGCTTTTGTGGTTGCCGTCGAGGTGATCAACATCCTGCTTTACGATCCCTGGAGCGACGAGGTTTTTCTGTTTCGCAGTGCCGGTATGCTGGCCAATGTTGATATCAGCACCTTAACCTGGATCATGTTCGGGTCGCTGGTGGTGGTATTGATGATGGGCCTGCCTCTGGCTTTTGTTACCGGTGGCCTTGGGGTGGTGTTTATCTATCTGGTGGGCGATTCCACCATGTTAAACCTCATTCCCGGTCGCATCTTCCCCATGATGACCAATTCCGATCTGGCCGCCATTCCCTTGTTCATCTTCATGGCTTCCATGCTTGAACGCGCCGGCCTGATCGAGGAAATGTTTAACGTTGTCTATAAATGGCTGGGCGGACTTAGTGGCGGCTTGGCCGCAGCCACCATTCTGGCTTCTACCATACTGGCTGCTATGGTCGGGGTGATTGGGGCCGCTGTGGTCACCATGGGCATCATCGCCCTGCCCGCGATGTTAAAACGCAATTACGACCCCGAAATTGCCATCGGCTCGATTATGGCTGGCGGGACGCTGGGCATCCTTATTCCGCCTTCCATTCTGGCCATTCTTTATGCTGTTGTCGCCCAGCAATCGGTGGGGGAACTTTATCTGGGCTCGGTCATTCCCGGGTTGTTGCTATCGGGCATGTATATTGCCTATGTCGTGGTGCGCAGCATTAAAAACCCCAAACTGGGGCCACCGGTTCCGGTTTCCGAACGCATCAGCTTTCGCGAGAAATTACGCCTGCTGCTGGACCTGATTGCACCGCTTATTCTGGTGTTTCTGGTTTTAGGGCTGCTTTTTGCCGGGGTTGCCACACCGGTTGAAGCCGCCGGGATCGGCTCGTTTGGGGCCGTCATCGTTGCGATGATGCATAAACGCTTTTCGCTTACCGCCCTTCGCGAAGCCTCGATCGGCACGCTCAAGGCGTCGGCGATGGTGTTGTGGATCATGTTTGGCGCATCAATCTTTGTCGGCTTTTACATCCTGCAAGGCGGGCAAACCTTCATTACCGAATCCATCCTTGGTACCGGCATGTCGTCTTATGGCATTTTGTTTTTGCTGATGGTGCTGCTGGTTATTCTGGGCATGTTTCTTGACTGGGTTGGCATTTTGCTGCTTGCCGTGCCAATTTTTGTCCCCATCGTCAAGGCGCTGACCTTTGATGGCCTGTTTGGCCTGCCTGCTGTTGCGGGCGATGATGTGGTGCTGTGGTTCGGGGTGCTGTATCTGGTCAATATGCAAATGTCGTTCTTAAGCCCGCCTTTCGGCTATGCCCTGTTTTACATTCGCGGGGTCTGCCCGCCGGAAATATCGATGGCGACCATCTTTAAATCGTCACTGGTTTTTCTGGCGTTACAGGCAGTTGGTTTGGCGATGTGCATTCTTCTGCCCGGCATCGTCACCTGGCTGCCCAATCTGGTTTACGGACACTGACAACAGCACGTGATGTTATCTCAACAAAAAGACCCACACAAAATTGTGTGGGTCTTTATTTTTCCGGCGTCCAATGATTTGTCATTCCCGAGAATACGCCATGCGCAAGATCGTTATCCTTAAAACCCACGTTCAGTTTCCATCGTTCGCCACTCCATAAGCATAGTAGAACCAGTTAACGTAAAACTTATATAGTCGCGCATCATGACATATTCAAGGTAACGATTAAACAATGGATATTTCAACAAGCCTGATCATACCGGCAATTTCCACAGTTGTTGACTGGAGCGAAAACCTTCTTCCCCAACAAGCTGTTCTTATCACCGGGGCACTGGCAACAACGGGATGGATTTTTTCGGCCTCCCTTAGCCGCAAACTCAGCCGCAAGCAACACACCATGACTGCCTTGCTAGATGATGCCGAATTTCGCAAAGGAGCAGCCATCATTCGCGATTACGTCAAACAAAACCGCTATCCCATCCCCGAAAACGACGCGTATAAAAACTGGCAATCAGGGATGCGCGCATGTCTGAACCACTATGAATTTTTATGCTCCGGTATTCTTCGGCGCGATTTTGACGAAAAACTTATTCGCATCAATGAACGATATAACCTGATCACAATCTACAGCTACGCCTATAGTTATATCCAGTCATTGCGCAACGAAAAACCGCATGGCGACCAAACCGTGGACCGGCACAATCTATATCGCTCACTGGAAAAAGTCGCCCGACGCTGGGCTCCTCCATGGACACGTTAAAGCATATTTCTTTTAATAAGGCCCATTTTGTTTGTTTTTGGCGTGTCGTTTGGCAAGGCACAGCGCGCTGCGCGATGCGGCGCATCGGGCGAGCGGTGTAACGCCGCCAAACACCGCCAAAAACAAACCCTGCGGGCCGGTGCAGTCTACCGCCTGGCCGCGTCGAAATCCTTGTCCGTAAACCCATTACGCTCTGCGGACTTCTCCTTGCCAGGCTGTAGACTGCATCGGCAAAATGGATCTTATTAAAAGAAACATGCTTTAAATTTTCCGGTCAGGTAACCGGACCATCCTTGCAACCGCCTATCAGGAATTCAACATTACCTTCGGGGCCGGTGATCGGGCTGGTGGCAATGCCCAAAACCCGCCAGCCGGGCACATTGGCCAGCCAGTCCGATATGGTATCGCATACTTCCTGATGCAGTTCAGGTTCGCGGACCACGCCCTTTTTACCAACCCGTTCCTTGCCGACCTCGAATTGCGGCTTGATCAATGCCACCAGATAGCCACCGGGTTTTACAAAATCCATGCTGGCGGGCAAAACCGTGCGCAGGCCAATAAAGCTGGCGTCACACACCACAATATCAATCGGGTCGGCGATTTGTTCGGGTGTTATATGGCGGGCATTGGTTTTTTCCATCACCACCACGCGGTCGTCATTGCGCAGTTTCCAGTCCAGCTGGCCCTGCCCAACATCAATGGCATAAACCCTGGCCGCACCGTTGGTGAGCAAAACATCGGTAAACCCGCCGGTCGAACAGCCGACATCAATGGCGGTAAAACCGGTCGCATCGATGGCGAATTCGGTTAAGCCCTTTTCCAGCTTTAACCCGCCGCGCGACACCCACGGGTGCGGCTGCCCGCGCAAGGTGAGCGAAATATCCTCGCGCACGGGCATGCCCGGTTTATCAAGGCGCTGCTCGCGGGTAAAAACATCCCCGGCCATAATATGGGCCTGGGCTTTGCCAAGGCTTTCGACCATTCCGCGGTCGACAAGCATCTGATCCAAACGTTTTTTTGCCATGCCGGTTTGTAGCGCACCTGCGGGGAAAAATCACGCCCCGGATTGTACGATTTTTATCTGGTGTGAATTTCAATTCGGGAAGGATGATGGCAACAGCGTGCCACCTTGTCGGCCTAACTTGCCAAAGGCTCCAGATAAGCGCGCGGCACCATTGCCAGCAAATCATTAAGCGCCTCGCCCTGCACGGCCAGATGGGCGCGCATCAAATCGGCCGCCTGATCGGCCTTGCCGCTGGCGATGGCTTGTAAAATATCGGCATGTTCATTGTTGGATTTTTCAACCCGACCCGGCCGATGCAACTGCAAACGCCGATAGGGCGACAGGCGGTTGCGCACGGTTTTGGTCTGGCGTTCCAGATACGAATTGCGACACCCGGCATAGATCGCCTCGTGAAAACGCACATTGGCGGCGTAATATGCATCGGCATCTACCTGCCCGCGCAGGGCATCGCATTCGGCAGAAAGCGCATAAAGCCGGTCGATATCGGCCCGCGCCATACGCCGTGCTGCCAGCCGGGCGCACATCGCCTCAAGCTCAGCCATCACCTCAAACATCTCGATCAATTCGCCAACCGTGATCGATGCCACAACGGTGCCGCGACGGGGCAATGTTGCCACCAGTCCGCTACGTGCCAGCGATTGCAGGGCTTCACGCACCGGGGTTCGCGACACATTAAATCTTTCGCTCAGGCCGCGTTCGTCAAGCCGGTCGCCCGGCTGCAGCATCCCGGTAACAATATCGCGCTCCAGGGCCTGCACCAGATCTTCCGCCAGTTTGCCATTTCGTGCCATCAGGCGTCCTCCATAAAAGCCGAAGCGTGGTATACCAGAACATATATTTTTGTATGTTTCAAAGAAATTCAGCCCGTCAAATGCACCATTATCTGCTGCATTGCGAAATGAAAATCCTTTTGAACCGGACTTTTCCCGCATTCTGGCCCGCCTCCCCCATGTGGCATTGCACAAGGCCAATCTGGTATACAAAAACAGATAGACAGCATGCCAGAAATCTGTAACGCTTTCTCTCATGGCGAAAAGCGCCACAATAAAAAAGCGCCCAACGCGCATTGCGATTACATGAAACGCAGCTTCATCCGGGAGGATTTGATGAAGATTTTTAGTACCACTTTGAAAGCATCAGTGGCAGCAATTGCCTTGGCCGCCACCGCATTTGGCATGTCGGGGATTGCCTCGGCGACCACGCTTAAACTGTCACACCAATGGTCCACCAGCGATGTTCGCAACAAGGTTGCCGAAATCATTGCCGAAGACGTCAAAGCCGCCAATGTTGATCTGGAAATACAGATTTTCCCGTCCGGTTCGCTGTTCAAAGCCAAAGAACAATGGACCCCGATGGAACGCGGTCAGCTTGACATGATTGTCTATCCGCTGGCCTATGCTGGCGGTCGCCACCCTGAATTTAACCTGACCCTGATGCCTGCCCTGATCAAAAATCACGACCATGCCAACCGCATGAACAAGTCGGAATTCATGGCACGTCTGGAAAAAATCCTGAATGACAGCGGTGTTGTCACCATTGCGCACGGCTGGCTTGCTGGTGGTTTTGCCTCGACCAAGGGCTGCATTCGCACCCCGGACGATGTAAAAGGCCTGCAAATTCGTGCCGCTGGCAAATCGTTTGAACAGATGCTGCAGGGTGCCGGTGCATCCATCGCCGCCATGCCCAGCTCGGAAATTTATCCGGCCATGCAGACCGGCGTTCTTGATGCCACTAATACCAGTTCGTCGAGCTTTGTTTCCTATCGTATTTACGAACAGGTCAAATGCTATACCCCTGCGGGCGCCAATGCCCTGTGGTTCATGTATCAGCCGGTTCTGATGTCGAAGAAAAGCTATGACGCACTGAACGACGCGCAAAAAGAAGCCCTGGCTGCTGCAGGCAAAAAAGCCGAAGCCTATTATGATGCCGAAGGCCGCAAGGAAGACGAAACCAGCGTCAAGGTCTTTAAAGAAAACGGCGTTGAAATCGCCAATCTGACCGACGAAGACTTCCAGAAATGGCAGGATCTGGCGAAGAAAACCTCTTATGCCGAATTCGTCAAGGAAACCCCGGGTGGTCAGGAACTTCTTGATCTCGCCCTGTCGGTAAAATGATGTTTTTCCGGCGTCGCACAAGGTGCGACGCCGGGTTTCCCCGACAAGCGATCTTGCATAAGGAGGCCACGCGTGAGCAACGCAGCCCTTCATTCCCCGTCGCTTCCGATTGACATGCCCGACCCGCACGGGAGTACCCGGATTGTGCAGACCAAATCTTCAAACTCAGCTTTTCCACCGCCGCCCGATATTGAACCGCTGCCGGAAAAATCGCAAAATTCAACGGCGCGTTCTGGCCGGGCCACCCCGCCAAAAGGCGGTGCCATCGGAACGTTCATTTATGGCGTTCATATGCTGTCAAAAATATGTGGTGCCGCATCGGCTGCCATGTTCACCATTGCCATGCTGATTATTTGCCAGTTGGTCTTTATGCGCTATGTGCTGAATGCCTCCACTGTCTGGCAAACCGAAGCCGTTATTTTTCTTATGATCGGGGCCACGCTGGTCGGCCTGCCTTATGTGCAAATGATCCGCGGCCATGTGAATGTCGATTTGTTGCCGATGTATCTTAAACGCCGCAATCGTAAAATTCTGGCAGTTATCATTCTTCTTTTCGGCATCGCGATCAGTGCTTTGTTCGGCTTTTACGGCATCGAACTTGTGATCGACGCCCATAATGGCGGCTGGCATTCCGAAACAGTTTGGGGCGTTGCCCTGTGGAAACCCTATAGCGCGCTTCCCATCGGCTTTTGCCTGCTGTTTTTGCAATTTGCCGCCGACCTTGCCGGGTTGATCACCGATCGCACCACCCCGTTTGACATCCCCGAAGACGCCGCATAAGGAGAGCACCTGATGGATCCCTTGCTTCTTGCTGCCCTTGTCGGCATCTCGACGACACTTGTCCTGTTTTCAGGCATTCCGGTGGGCATTGGCCTTCTGGTGATCAGTGTCGGCTTTATCATGGTTTTTGATGGCGTCGGCTCGCTGCCGCTTCTGCCCGAAATTCTGTTTGGCAAACTCGACAGCTTCGAAGTTCTCGCCATTCCCATGTTTATTTTAATGGGCGCTGTTGTGGCCTCATCGCGCGCCGGGGGCGACCTTTATTCCGCCCTTGATCGCTGGCTCACCCGTGTGCCTGGCGGGCTGGTTATATCCAACCTTGGTGCCTGTGCCATCTTTTCGGCCCTGTCAGGGTCATCACCGGCCACCTGTGCTGCCATTGGCAAAATGGGCATTCCCGCCATGCGCGAACGCGGTTTCCCCGATACGGTTGCCGCGGGCTCCATTGCCGCAGGCGGAACGCTTGGCATTTTGATCCCGCCCAGCGTCACCATGATCATTTACGGCATTTCGACGGAAACCTCGATCGGGCGGCTGTTTCTGGCCGGTTTGATGCCGGGGTTAATGCTAACCGCCATGTTTATGGCCTGGTCGATTTATTCCACCTGGCGCCAGGGCCATGCCGGCACGGCACTGGCATCGGTTTCCTATAGCTGGAAAGAAAAGTTTGAAATCCTGCCGCGTATTCTGCCATTTCTGGTGATCATTGCTGCCGTTCTGTTTGCCCTTTATGGCGGTGTTGCCACCCCGTCGGAAACGGCCGGTGTCGGTGCGCTATTTTGCCTGCTGACTGCCGTTGTGGTTTACCGCATGTGGCAGCCGACCAAACTTTGGCACATCCTGCGCGATACCACCCGTGAATCGGTTATGATCCTTTTGATCATTGGGGCGGCGGGCCTGTTTAGCTATATGCTGTCGAGCCTGTATATCACCCAGTCAATCGCCCACTGGATTTCCGATCTTGATGTTAATCGCTGGGTGTTGATGGGTTTCATCAATGTATTCCTGCTGATCAGCGGCTTTTTCCTGCCGCCGGTTGCCGTGATTTTGATGTCCGCCCCCATCCTGTTACCCGTCATTGTCAGCGCCGGATTTGATCCCTACTGGTTTGCCGTGATCCTGACGATCAACATGGAAATTGGCCTGATCACGCCGCCGGTTGGTTTGAACCTGTATGTCATTAACGGCATTGCCCCCGACATTCGCCTGCAAACCATCCTTAAGGGTGCCATGCCCTATGTCGCCTGCATGATCGTTGCCATTGTCATTTTGTGTATCTTTCCTGATATTGCCACCTGGTTGCCCAATGCCATGATCGGAGGAGGCCGCTAATGTCTGGAATTTCTGTTCGCAACTGGATTTCATCCATTGCCGATCGCGGGCGTGAATTGCTGGATCTACCCCTAAGCGTCCCGCAAGACCCGTTCCTGCGCCAGGCCACCTTATGCCATGATCTGGTGTCACAAAAAGGCGAAGCGCGCGGCACGGCCCTGGCCCGCGAAGTGGTGCGTGGCTGGGAAAACCTGGCGGAAAAGGACCATTTGCGTTTTTTCGAAATGATGCAAAACGAATTTTCCGCCGACCAAATTGCTGTTATTACCGCGTCCGACGCCTATAAGGCCGATCCCAACGAAGTTAACCTGGCCGCTTTAACACAGGCCTCCGAACCGGCCCGCCAGGAACTTCTGCGCCGGATCAACATGGCACCGGGCGGCACACGCGCCATTGTTGATATGCGCAATGTGTTGCTTAACCTGATCAAAACCAACCGCCAGCTTGAACCGCTCAATGCCGACATGCAGCATTTGCTGACCAGCTGGTTTAACCGTGGTTTTCTGGAACTGCGCCATATTGACTGGGAAACATCGGCATCGGTTTTGGAAAAACTGATCCGCTATGAAGCGGTTCATGAAATTCAGGGCTGGGACGATTTGCGTCGCCGCCTGGCCGATGACCGAAAATGTTTTGCCTTTTTCCACCCCGCCATGCCCGATGACCCGTTGATATTTGTTGAAGTCGCCCTGGTGCATGGGTTGGCCGATAGTGTGCAAGCACTTTTGGCCCCCGAAATTGACGAAACAGCGCAATCAAAAGCCAACACCGCCATTTTCTATTCAATCAGCAACTGCCAAACCGGATTACGCGGTATTTCCTTTGGCAATTTCCTGATCAAACAGGTGGTCGAGGAACTGAAACGCGAATTTCCCAAGCTGGACCAGTTCGCCACCCTGTCGCCAATCCCCGGTTTTATGGGCTGGTTACGCACCCGGCAAAAATCCGATAATGACGATGCCAAACAGGCAGGCGACATATTGGCTGCCATGGAAGATGATGGCTGGGTTTCCGACCCTGTCCGGGCCGATGCCCTGAAAAAACCCACCTTGCAACTATGTGCGCGCTATCTGGCCCATGCCAAACGCGGCAAATCGCCACTGGACCCCACGGCCCGTTTTCACCTGGGCAACGGGGCGCGGCTGGAACGTTTGAACTGGATGGGCGATATTTCAACCAAGGGGCTGCGTCAGTCCGGCGGGTTGATGGTCAATTACGCCTACCATCTTGATAATATTGAACGAAATCACGAATCACTGGTCAATGACGGCAAAATTGCCGTATCGCGCGCCGTATCGCAGCTTGCCGGTAACCAAGGATAGCCTTCCATGTCAGAAAACCTGCTTTTAGAATTTATCAACCGGTTCCCGGCCGATCGCTCAGCACCTTTCCTGACCGAATATGATGGATCAGACGTCAGCTTTGCCGACCTTTTAAACCGCACCGGGCGTTATGCCAGTGTTCTGGCCGGTCATGGTGTGGTCAAGGGCGACCGCGTTGCCGTTCAGGTCGACAAATCATCCGACGTGATTGCGCTATATCTGGCCTGTTTGCAGTTGGGTGCCATTCATTTGCCGCTAAATACCGCCTATACCGGCGATGAAATTGCCTATTTCCTTGGCGATGCGGCCCCGCGCGTTTTTGTTTGCCGCCCCGACCGGTTTGAAACGTCACAAACCCTTGCCGGGCAAAATGATGTTGCTGCTGTGCTGACCCTTGGCACAAAGGGCGATGGTTCGCTTAATGACGAAGCCGCCAGTGCCGCTGCGCGCACCGACATTGCCGATGTCACCAGCGACGATATTGCCGCCATTCTTTACACATCGGGCACCACCGGGCGCTCCAAGGGGGCGATGCTCAGCCATGGCAATCTCACCTCGAACGCGCTGACTTTGCACAAGGCATGGGGCTTTAAACCCGACGATGTATTGCTGCACGCCTTGCCGCTGTTTCACACCCACGGGCTGTTTGTCGCGGTTAACATCATGCTGCTTAATGGCGGCAAAATCATCTTGCTGTCAAAATTCGATGCCGATGATGTTATCGAACGCCTGCCAAAATCAACTGTGCTGATGGGCGTTCCCACCTTCTATACCCGCCTTTTGGCCCATCCCGGTTTTGACCGCGATGTTGTGTCGAACATGCGGTTGTTTGTATCAGGCTCGGCCCCGCTTCTGGCCGAAACCCACGACCAGTTTTTCGAACGTACCGGTCTTAAAATTCTCGAACGTTATGGCATGACCGAAACCTGCATGAACACGTCCAACCCGCTGGACGGCGAACGCCGCCCCGGTGCCGTTGGCCCAACCCTGCCCGGCATTGAAGCCCGTGTTTGTGACAAGGATGGCAACATTTTGCCGCACGGCGAAATTGGCGTGCTTGAAGTGCGTGGCCCCAATGTGTTCAAGGGGTACTGGCAAATGCCGGAAAAAACCGCATCGGAATTTCGCGCCGACGGCTTTTTCATTACCGGCGATCTGGCGACACTGGGTGATGACGGCTATGTCACCATTGTTGGCCGTGACAAGGATCTGATCATTTCGGGCGGCTTTAACGTCTATCCCAAGGAAGTCGAAGAAATTATCGGCGACTATGCCGAAGTTGGCGAAATTGCCGTCTTTGGCCTGCCGCACCCCGACTTTGGCGAGGCTGTTGCCGCTGTTATCGTCCCGGCCAGCGCCAGCGGGTTTGACGAGCAGGAAATTATCAAACGCACCCAGGATAAACTGGCAAAATTCAAGGTTCCCAAGCGGATCTGGACAATTGATGAATTGCCCCGCAACACCATGGGCAAGGTGCAAAAGGCCCAGTTGCGCACCAAATATGCCGAAACCTTTAAAGGCGGCAAAAACTGACTTCCCGGTGATTTACCGGCCAGGTGTCTTGCACCCTCACCCGGTGCAAACAACGCCCCGCCGATAACATTGTTTCACCTGACTACGCCGGGCAACAATTGCTGTTGTCCGGCGTCTTTTTATCAGGTCCAATACCCCCATCCCTTTGTGGCCTTTTTATTCGCGGAGAAACATCTCATGACCGCTTTGCATGCCCGCCAAATTCAAATCGAAACGCCCGGCCCCGCCAGCAACATGGCCGTTAAAACCGTGCCGTTGGCCGAACCGGGCGCCAACGAAATTCGTATTCGCCATACCGCCATTGGCTTTAATTTTATCGATGTTTATCAACGCGGCGGGGCCTATGCCCTGCCCCTGCCCAGCCCGCTGGGCCACGAAGCCGCCGGTATTGTTGACGCAGTTGGCAGCAACGTTACCGATTTTGGTGTTGGCGACCGGGTTGCCTATATGAATGCCGGGCTGGGTGCCTATGCCGATATGCGCAATGTCAGCGCCGATAAGGTTGTTCCCCTGCCCGATAATGTTTCGGACGAAGACGCCGCCGCCCTGATATTTAAAGGCATGACAGCCCAGTATTTGCTAAAGCACACCTGCCCGGTACAGGCGGGCGATATGGTGATTGTTCATGCCGCTGCTGGCGGGGTTGGGCAAATCCTGTCGCGTTGGGCCAAGGCATTGGGCGCATTTGTGGTCGGCACCGCCGGGTCGGACGAAAAATGTGCCATCGCGCGCGATGCCGGGTGCGACATTGCCATAAATTACCGCAACGAAAACTGGGCTGACGACCTGCTGGCCGCCACCGATGGCCGCAAGGCCCGTGTCGTTTATGATGCGGTGGGCAAACATACCTTTATGCACTCGCTTGATCTGGCTCAGCCATTTGGCATGGTTGTGCTTTACGGGGCGGCGTCTGGCCCTGCCCCCGATATTGCCCCGGAAATATTGAACAAAAAGGGCTGCCTGTTCTTAACCCGCCCGTCGGTATTTCCGCATAATGCACAACAGGACCGTTTTCGCGCCAATGCGGCGGATTTGTTTGATGCCATTGGCCGGGGCTATGTCAAAGCCAGCATCGGCGCACGTTTTTCCCTTGAAGACGCCGCCAAAGCCCACGAACTGGCTGAAAGCCGGGCCAGTACCGGGGCGATTTTAATGATCCCGTGATCGCAACCGGCCCGGCATTTTTCAAGGCTGACCTTATTTCCCGATGCCCAATCGCGCGGGCATCGGGGATCACACTGGCTGTTGGCTGGCAAACCCATTAGGGTGGCACAAAGCATTTTGGCAACAGGCGGCACATGAATGACCAGTTCGGCCCTATGGTATCGGCACTTTGGCGACCCTATCGATGTTCTGAAACTTGAAACCTCCCCCCTCGCGGCGTTATCAGCGGGCCTTGTCCGGGTTCAAATGCTGGCCGCGCCGCTTAATCCATCCGATCTTATCCCCATCACCGGGGCCTATCGCCACCGCATCGGCCCGCCGCAAATTGCCGGGTATGAAGGTTTGGGTGTCATTACCGAAATATCCCCCGGTGCGGCCTGCGCGTTTAAGGTCGGGCAACGGGTTTTGCCGCTGCGTGCCAACGGCACATGGCAAAATTACGTCGATGCCGACCCGGCATGGATGGTTGCCGTGCCCGATGATATCAGCGATGAAATTGCCCTGCGCGGCTATATCAACCCGCTGGCAGCGTGGTTGATGCTCGATATATGGCCGGCAAAGGACAAACATATTGTTGTTACGGCGGCAGGGTCATCCTGCGCGGGGTTGCTGATCCAATGGGCCATTGCAAACGGGGCTGCATCGGTACATGGCATTTACCGCACCCCGTCACGCAAGGCAGAAATACAGGCCCTTGGCGCAACCGCCATCGACATGAGCAATCAACCCGCCATCGAAACGCTCGCAGCACAGACTGATATTGTTTTTGATGCCGTCGGCGGGGATCTGGCGCGGGTGCTTCTGGGGCATATGCCACAAGGATCATCGCTGGTATCTTACGGGCTGTTATCGGGTCAGCTATTCGCCCTGCCCGACAATGCCCAGGCCAAAATACATCGCTTTCATTTACGCGACCGGCTGGAAACGGTATCACCGACAAAATGGCAGGGCTGGTTTGATCAGCTTTGGCCATTGTTGCGCGATGCCTTCCTGCCGCCACTCGCAATCTACGATGTCGCCGACTGGGCTGCCGCAATTGAGTATTTCAACCAGCCCGGGCGAACCGGGAAACCGGTTTTGCAATTTTAATCCGGAACCGCTCAGGCCCCCCACCGTTAAATATCAGCCATCCCCCACCCACCTAAACACCACAAGGAATCATTCATGAGCGAGCAAAACCACGCACAGGTTGCCTTCATTACCGGCGGCGCACAGGGACTGGGGTTGGGCATCAGCCGACATTTGTTAAACAATGGCTGGAAAGTCATGATGTTTGACCGCGATGAAGAAGCCGGGCGCGACGCCATGGCAGCACTTGACGAACAAAGCCGGACCCGCTGCCTGTCTTTCACCGGTGACGTAACCGATGAACAGGATGTTGCCATTGCCGTGCAACGCACGATTGACCGGTTTGGCCGCATTGACGGGCTGGTTAACAATGCCGGCATTGCCAACCCTGATAACGGGTCGTTTGAACATCTTGACTGGCAGGCATGGCGCCATGTCATTGATGTTAATCTGGGCGGGGCGTTTCTGGTGGCAAAACATGCGACCCAGCATTTACGCAAAACCAGCGGTGCCATCGTCAATATTTCATCAACCCGCGCCTTTCAGTCCGAAGCCAACAGCGAAGCCTATGCCGCGGCCAAAGGCGGCCTTGTTGCCTTAACCCATGCCATGGCCATCAGCCTGTCGGGCGACATCCGGGTTAACGCCATTGCCCCGGGCTGGATCGAGGTTGGCGACTGGAAAAAATCTTCGGCCAAAACACAGCCCCATCATAGCGAAAGCGACAAAAAGCAACATCCTGTCGGCCGTGTTGGTGTTCCCGGCGACATTGCCCACGCGGTTGCCTTTTTGCTTGATGGCGAAAAATCCGGCTTCATCACCGGTGAAACCCTGCGCATTGATGGCGGCATGACCCATAAAATGATCTATCAGGATTAATGCGACTCGCTCGCATTAATTGAAATATTGTCTTGTGCGAACACCCCGGCTGAGAAATTTCAACCGGGGTGTATTGGTTATGTCGATACCGTACACACGCAAAAAGCGCAGTTTTTCAGGATTTTCCAACGCAACACACGCAAAAGCTTTGGTTACTCGCGTCGGAAGCCTCAAAGTTGGACTTTTATGTCGCTATTGATAATCATGATCATTATCATTGCGACTAATTATTATTAATGATATCGGAACCCCAGTTTTGCGGGCCACAGCCCGCGCCAAAATCCTTGGGGAACCGATATGTCACTTTGTGCAAAATGCCACCGCCCGTTCGGGTTCGCGTTATTGGCATCCGCTAGCCTGCTTGCCCTGACATCAGGCACCGCTTTAGCGCAGCAATCGTCTGCACCAAAGCCGGAAGATCAAACCATCGAACTTGACCCGATCACGATTGATGGTCAGGCGCAAAAGGATGCAGGCGATCCAACCCCGCCCGTCTATGCCGGTGGCCAGGTTGCAACGGGCAGCCGGGCCGGTATCCTTGGCAATCAGGATGTTCTTGATACGCCCATTAATACCACCGCCTATACCGACCAGTTGATCAGGGATCAGCAGGCCGATACCCTGGCCGATGTTGTCGATAATGACCCGGGCGTTTTAACATCCTATAGCTATGGCGGGTCAGGCGACCGTTACATGGTGCGCGGGTTTATCCTTGATGGCGATGATGTTGCACTTGATGGCCTTTATGGCACGGCACCACGCCAGCTAATCGATATGTCGATGTATGAACGTGTCGAAATCACCAAAGGTGCGTCGGCCTTCATCAATGGCATGTCACCGGGCGGCAGCGGCATTGGCGGCATGATCAACCTTGTCCCCAAACGGGCAACAGACACGCCCGTCACCAGCTTTACCACCACCTATGGCATGAACAGCGACGTTGGCGGACACATCGATATTGGTCGGCGTTTTGGCAAGGACAACCAGTTTGGCATTCGTGCCAATTTGAAATATAGCGACGGCGAAACCGCCATTAACGATGAAAATCGCAACAGCCAGATTGGCGCATTGTCATTTGACTACCGCGGCGAAAATACACGCATCACCGTTGACGCCGGACATAACGAAAAAAATGTCGATCATGGCCGCACATCGATCAATGTAAACAGTGCCCTGACCAGTATTCCCGACGCGCCGGATGCCGACCATAACTACAATGCCGATGGCACATGGGCCGACCTTCAGGATGAATTTGTGCAAGGACGGATCGAGCATGACTTTAATCAGTATGTCATGGGGTATGTCGCCGCTGGTACACGCCACACGGAAGAAGCAGGTATCTATTCAACACCAACAATCAATGGCACCGACGGCAGCATGACTTACAGCAGTTCCAACATTGTCCGCACCGACACCACAAACAGTGCCATTACCGGCGCACGGATCAAATTTGAAACAGGCCCGGTCCATCACGACCTCAATGTCGGGGCATCGGCCATGCGAAGCAAAAGCCATCAGGCCTGGGCCTTTGCCACCGGTTTTTCAACATTTAGCGGCAATATCTATGGCGACACGCCGTCAAGCTATCCTGCCATCGGCACGCCCACTGGCAACCTTAACGACCCCAGCTTGCGCAACACCAACGATATGAGCAGCTATTTTCTCGCCGATACGGCCAGTTTCCTTGATGATCGCCTTCATCTCACCGGGGGCGTGCGGCGCCAATCGGTCACCACACGGCAGTATGATCTGACCAGTGGTGCCCGAACCAAAAATTACGATGCCGATGAATATACGCCGATGGTGGGCGTTGTTGGCAATGTCACCAACCAGATTTCGCTTTATGCCAACTATATGGAATCCCTTTCCCCCGGCGAAACTGCAGGCTCGGCCTCAAGCGACCCGACCCTGACCAACCCCAGCGAGCAGCTCGCCCCTTACACCTCCAAACAATATGAAGTTGGTACGAAGGCCGATTTTGGGAATTTTGGCGGCAGCATTGCCCTGTTCCAGATTGAAAAACCATCCGCCTACAAAAATGCCAGCAACACCTTTACGGCAGATGGCGAGCAACGCAATCGTGGCCTGGAATTTCAGCTTTTTGGTGAACCCGTTAAAGGGACGCGCGTCCTTGGCGGCTTTACCCTGCTTGATGCCAAACTAACCGACACCGAAGACGGCACCAATAACGGCAACAACCCCATTGGGGTGCCCGACTATGTTGCCAAGCTGGGCGTCGAATATGACCTGCCCTTCATGCAGGGCGCAACCGTGACGGCGCGTGTTATTCACACCGCATCACAATATGTCAACGTTGCCAACACGCAGGAAATTCCGTCATGGACACGGCTGGATGTCGGGGCGCGTTATACCACCAAAATGTATGATTACCCGGTAACCTTGCGCGCCAATATCGAAAACCTGACCAACAATAATTACTGGTCCTCGGCCAATGGCGGCTACCTGACGATGGGGGCACCGTTAACGGCGAAATTGGCCCTGACCGCTGATTTCTGAACAATTTTCAGGCGGGTAACCTTTTATGCCCCCGCCACCGTGCCCGCAAACCGCCAAAACACACAGGGCCACCCGCACTTTCCGGGTGGCCCTGGTTTTATCGGGCAACATTACCGGTTTATGGCGCGCAACACCGCGCAACGAAGACGGCACAGCAGTCAGGTGATCGCCAGGCCAGACATCACGACAATGTAACGTCGGTTCCGAAAATGGATAATGTTGTGAATATCGTTATCGTCAGTACGAACACTGCCTTGGCAACAAGCGTTACCCATGGCACGCGCACAGCATCGACAGGGCGCTGTTTAATGGCTGTTATAACCATCAATGAACCGGCATGCCTTCGCTTTCGGCACGAGAAATCGCCTCGGCAAGCTTCGCATCACGTTTTGGTGGTGCGGGAGCCGCAATAACATCGCATTGGTCCCGGTCCATCAAAATGGCCCGGTCCAGCTCTCGCGGGTCTATCGGCAAGGTGCGCGCCCCTGCGGTGCTGGGCACATGTAACAACGTTGCCGTGCGGCGATAGGCAAGGAAGGAAACACCTTCGATTAGTTCTTCTTCAGTTTCGACATCATAATCGCCACCGGGAAAGGTTTCATCGTAACCCTTCAATTTAAAGGGCCCGGAAAACTCAACCTGCTTGTGACTTACGCGCGTGATTGACATTTTCTTCACCTCGGAAATATCAGCAAAACAGCGGCAAAAGGGGACGATTCCCCTTTCACCGATAACCTGCAAGCTAGATTTTTTTGGATGTTTTTGCTTCGGGTTTTGCCTTCGGCACTGCCGAATCAACCGGATGAGCAGCTTTTGCCTTATCAGCATCAGCAGATGTGGAAGTTTTGTCCTGAGAGGCAGAGAATTTCTGGAAACTCATCATGCATCCTCCATTTTGAAAGTCAGGAATCTGACCTAAGATGCCGACACTGCGCCTGAAGAAGAAAAAAGTCAATGAAACAATAAATAAACTCACCAAAAATACTTGGGTAAATCAAAATAAAAGAACACATTTAAAACACAAATAGAAAAAATTTCTCAATTACTTCATGTCAAACAAGTTTCATTAAATAAAAAGATAAGTAAAAATTGCGTATCCCTTTGTTCTTACTCTTGGGCTGCACGCACCCTTGCCGTTATCGGCAAAAAAAAGCGCCGCCAAATTTGATTTGGCGGCGCTTGAAAATATCGTCGATAAGACAGATGGTTAGACAGTCTGGATCCCGGCCATAAAAAACGGTTATGCCCGTGCCTTGCTTTCCGACAGCCCCAGCGCATTTAGCGCCGTGCGCACAATCGCATCCGCATCCAGCCCGGCTTCAGCATATTGTTTTTCGGGTTTGTCGTGGTCCAAAAGACGATCTGGCAATGCCATTGTCCGCACCTTCAAACCATGATCAAGCAAGCCCTGCCCGGCCATATGCTGCAATACAATCGCCCCGAAACCGCCGATCGATCCTTCCTCGATCGTGATCAGCACTTCGTGGTTACGCGCCAGATCGGCAATCAGATCGGCATCTAGCGGTTTGGCAAAGCGGGCATCGGCAACCGTGGCCGAAAGGCCGCGTGCCGCCAGGTCTTCGGCCGCCAGCAGCGATTCCGCAAGCCGCGTTCCATAGGACAGGATCGCAATTTTGCTGCCCTCACGTAAAATCCGGCCTTTGCCAATTTCCAGCACCTGCCCCTCGGCCGGCATTTCAACGCCAACACCCTCGCCGCGCGGATAGCGAAATGCACTGGGGCGGTCATTGATCGACCAGGCGGTTGTGGTCATATGCACCAGTTCGGCTTCGTCAGCCGCGGCCATCAGCACGATATTGGGCAAACATCCCAAATACGCCACGTCGTAAACCCCGGCATGGGTTGCGCCATCGGCCCCAACCAGCCCGGCCCGATCCAGCGCAAAGCGCACCGGCAGGTTTTGCACCACCACATCATGCACCAGCTGGTCATATCCGCGCTGCAGGAAGGTGGAATATATTGTGCAAAACGGCTTGTAACCTTCGCACGCCATACCGGCGGCAAAGGTCACCGCATGCTGTTCGGCAATGCCCACATCAAACGAGCGGTCCGGAAACGCATCGGCAAACAGATTGACCCCGGTGCCCGACGGCATGGCGGCTGTAATTGCGGTTACTTTTTCGTCTTTCTGGCCCAGCTTGACCAGCGTTTCACCGTAAACCTTGGTGTAGGCAGGCGCATTGGGGGTTGGTTTGGCCTGTTTGCCGGTTACGACATCAAACTTGGCAACACCATGATATTTATCAAGCGCATGTTCCGCCGGGGCATAACCCTTGCCCTTCTGCGTTACCGCATGGATCAGGACCGGGCCATCAAGGTCAGCATCACGCACATTACGAAGAACCGGCAACAAATGATCCAGATTATGCCCGTCAATCGGCCCGACATAGAAGAACCCCATTTCTTCAAACAAGGTACCGCCGGTCATCATGCCACGGGTATATTCTTCAATTTTGCGGGCAACTTCTTCAATCTGGCGGGGCAAATGTTTGGTCAGGCCCTTGGCCGCGTTGCGCAACCCCTGATAACTTTTGCCCGAAATCAACCGCGACAAATAACCCGACATCGAGCCCACCGGCGGGGCAATCGACATGTCGTTATCGTTCAAAATCACGATCAAACGCTGGTCGGTGGCAGCGGCATTGTTCATCGCCTCATAGGCCATGCCCGCACTCATCGCGCCATCGCCAATCACGGCGATTACGTTTTTGCGTTTGTCATCAGATAGCTGATTGGCAACCGCCATGCCCAGCCCGGCCGAGATCGAGGTCGAACTATGCCCGGCGCCAAACGCATCATATTCGGATTCAGATCGTTTGGTAAAACCAGACAGCCCGCCCCCCTGACGTAGCGTGCGAATACGGTCCCGCCGCCCGGTCAGGATTTTATGGGGATAACACTGATGGCCCACATCCCAGATCAACCGGTCATCCGGAGTATCAAACAGATAATGAATGGCAACGGTCAGCTCCACCACACCCAGCCCGGCCCCCAGATGGCCGCCGGTAACCGAAACGGCATCAATGGTTTCCTGTCGCAATTCATCGGCCAGCTGGCGCAATTGCGCGGGCTGCAATTTACGCAGGTCCGACGGGATCGTAACAGTGTCAAGCAGCGGGGTCTTGGAGGTGGTCATGCCGAACTCGATTTTTGTGTTCTCACAGCGTTGAATATCATTCCAACAGGGTGACGCTTCACAGGCCCCATTGCAAGGGCCGTAAAATAGCGAGGTTATGCAAAATTAGCGACCCTGAATTTAAGGCAAATTCAACCGGGGTGAAGGCCGCGTAAAAAGTGATGCACCAGTTGTTTAACGCTATCATGAATATGGGGGCGTTCGCGGCCAAAGTCCCGGCACAAATGCGGAAAATTTTGCGCAATATAATCGGTGCAGGGTGGCAAAAACGAATAATGCCCGGCCCCCTTCACCCGCACAAACTTTGCCCGCCCGTGCAACAAATCGCGAAACCGGGCGGCGTTTACATCGTGCAACAACACTTCATCGGTGTCGGCCTCGATAAACAATACCGGCACCTTGAGCTGTTCGACGCCCGCAGGGGTTGCCGCCACACCAAACGCAGGCGCAATTGTAATAATTGCCGATATCCGGTCATCGCGCGCAGCAACAACAGGCGCACCGTGAACGTTTTCAAGGCGGTTCAAGGCGGCATCATCAGGCACATATTCACAAATAACGCGGTCTGTTTCGCTGTTAACCTGGCAATATTGCCGCCAGGCGCTGGCATCAAAATGCCACCCGCCCAGTTTTAAAACCGTCGCCCCACCGGCGGAATGCCCCAAAGCGGTAATTTTACCGCTGTCGATTTGCGGGGCAATGGCATCATGGGTCAGCAACAAATCAAGCGCCTGACGCATTTCTTGCGGGCGGCGTTCAATAATTGTCAGCGACCGTGCATCCGCCGCATCAATATAATTATCGCCCGCATGTTGCGGCGCGGCCACAATATAGCCCCGACGTGCCAGATATTCCGCCAGCCAGAAATGCACAAACCGGTGCCCTTCCGACCCGTGCGAAATCATCACCAGCGGAAACGGGCCCCCCGCAGCAAAAGGCGCATTGCGCGCCGCCATACTGGCAACCCCCATATGGCGCACCGGCGTTTCGGGCGCGGTGGCCGGGTACCACAAAGCCAGCGCGAACGGGTCCGTATCAAAGACCCGATCGCGAAAACCGGCACTATAGGGTGGTTTATTGTTGGAATGCGCTGTCATGTCAGGCGGAACAAACCCTTTGGTGTGGTTAACGTTGCCGTTCAATCACAAAACGCGCAACCGCCCGCAAAGGTTCGCCCTCGCCATCAAAAACACCCAAATGGTCAATTGCCTGATCACATAACATTTGCGCCTGTTCGCGCGCCTGTTCTAACCCCAGCAATTTAACAAAGGTTGATTTTTCCTGCTCAACATCCTTGCCCGCTGTTTTGCCCAAATCAGCACTGCTGGCCTCAACATCAAGCAGGTCGTCCTTGATCTGAAACGCCAGCCCCATATCGTGGGCATAGGCGCGCAAGGCCATGCGCATGCTGGTGGGGGCCTTGCCCAAAATGGCCCCGGCTTCGCAGGCAAAGGCAAACATCCGCCCGGTTTTAAGAAGGTGCAAATGCGTAACCTGTGCTTCGCTCAGGCTTTGCCCTTCGCCTGCCAGATCAATCATTTGTCCACCCACCATGCCATAGGGGCCAGCGGCCCGCGCCATTGCCCGCACCAGTTGGGTGCAAACGCGCGGGTCAGGGTGGGTTTCTTCATCCACCAGCACTTCAAAAGCCTGGGTTAACAAGGCATCACCGGCCAAAATCGCGGTCGCTTCGCCAAACTGTTTGTGGCAACTGGGTTTGCCACGGCGCAAGTCGTCGTTATCCATGGCGGGCAAATCGTCATGGATCAGCGAATAGGTATGAACCATTTCAATGGCCGCCGCCACGCGCAGCGCCGATGTCCGCGATACGCGAAACAGCTCGGACGCGGCCAGCACCAAAAACGGGCGCAACCGTTTGCCTTCGCCCATGGTCGAATAACGCATGGCTTCAAACAGCGGCTGTTCTATCTGCCCGTCGGGACGCGGCAGGATCTTGTCAAGCATGGCACCCAGATCGGCAGAAGCCTCTCCCAGTGCAGAAATCAGGTTATAGCTCACCCGGGACTCCGCCTTGAATGTAAATTATTCGATTTCAGTGGCTATTGCTGCCGGGCGGCCATCGGCACCCAGGGTAATTTTTTCAATACGCTCTTCAGCGGCACGCAGCTTGTCGGCGCAATGGCGCTTTAACGCCGCACCACGCTCATAGGAGGCAATCGCGTCATCCAGGCCAACCTGTCCCTGCTCAAGCTGACGCACCAGCGTTTCAAGCTGACCCAATGCGTCTTCAAAACTCAGCTTGGCGATATCTTTAGGGATGACAGTGTTTGTCTCGGACATGTTTGCTCCTTTTTATTGGCTGGGCGGAGTTTACGCCCAAGCACAGAACAGGGCAACACAAAGCCCCCGGCCTGGAACAGGTCCAAACCGGAAAACGCGCTGTTTTTTGCGCTACAGCGCGGTAAAATTACCCCATCATCAAGGCGCGAACATGCGCCACCACCGACGATGCCAGCGATGGCAAATCATATCCACCTTCCAGAATCGACACCAGCCGGTTGTCGCAGCATTGTTCAGCCACCGCCAAAAGCTGTTCGGTGATCCAGGAAAAATCACTTTCGACAAGGCAAAGCCCGGCCAGCGGGTCGTTGCGATGGGCATCAAACCCCGCCGAAACGATCAAAAGCTCGGGCTTAAACCCGGTCAGGCCCGGCACCACATAATCGTTAAAGGCAGCATGCAATTCGGCGGTTTGCGCGCCCGCTGGCAAGGCGACATTCAAAATATTATTGGCACAGCCCCGGTCGGCGGGGTCGCCGGTTCCCGGGTAAAGCGGCCATTGATGGGTGGAGCAATAAAACAGATCGGGGTCGTGATAGAACAAATCCTGCGTGCCATTGCCGTGATGAACATCAAAATCCATCACCGCCACCCGCTTGATGCCGTATTTTTCCCGGGCATACCGGGCGGCAATGGCCGCATTGTTAAACAGGCAAAATCCCATCGCCCGGTCATATTCGGCATGGTGGCCCGGCGGGCGCACCCCGACAAAGGCGTTACGTTCGTGCCCTTCCATAACCGCATCAACCCCGACACAGGCCCCGCCCACAGCCCGCAACGCCGCCTCGCCCGAGGCGGCCGAGATATAGGTATCCCCGTCAAGCGACACCGCGCCGCTTTGCGGTATCCTGGCAAAAACAGCATCAACATAGGCCGGGTCATGCACCCGTTTGATCAGTTCGATATCGCCCTGTGCGGCTTCTTCGCGATGAAGAAACATAAATTCCTCGGCTTCAAGCACCCGCTGGATCACCCGCAACCGGTCAGGTTGCTCGGGGTGGCCCGGGCCCGGGTCATGGTCAATACAGGCGCGATGGGTGACAAACAGTGTCGCCATGATTGCCCGCTCCCTCCCCAATCTGTTTTTTAAAATTTCCGCCGATCGTTCCGCAAAACAACCCTGCCACGCAACATCTTGCCACAAAATGGTAATTTGCAGACACAACTCTCCGCTGCCGTTATGCAACAGCCGGGTTGACCTGCCAGAGAATCGGTAGCAAGTTCAGATATCATTACCACGCAAGGCACGGCGTTCCTTGGCATAGATCATCGCATATCCAAAAGAAACCGCGACCAAAGGCCTATTTTGACAGTTTTAATAAAATCGCCGTAAAATGTTGTGAACACTCGACTCCTGCCAGATACCCTGTCCGAAAAGAGGAAAAGCGATACTTTCGAACAGGGTTTACAACGCCTATGGGATTGCTCTTGACCCCAGAAGTCTATAAAACGCCACGGTTGTGAGAAAATGAGCGTAGTCTCATCTGTGATATCGGGGTAAACTATCACACTTTCACAACCGGGGGTAAATCCGGGATGAAGTGAGGCAAATGGAAATAAAAGAATTAGAACAACAAGCCGAACGGGCCAGTGGGTTGCTTAAAGCCATGAGCAACCAAAGCAGGTTGATGATATTGTGCCAATTGCACAACGGTGAAAGATCGGTCGGGGAACTGGAACGGATTATCGGGCTAAGCCAGTCCGCCCTGTCCCAGCATCTGGCCAGGTTGCGACGGGACCATCTGGTCAAAACGCGCCGCGAAGCGCAGACCATTTATTATTCCCTGCATGGAGACGAGGCCATTCGCGTGATCAAAACGCTTTATGACCTTTATTGCCACGACGATCAGGACAGTGTCGTGGCTTGATCCATCACAATAACACCACGCTTTCTCGACAAAATGGCCTGCCAGCACATCATGCTGGCAGGCCATTTTGTATTTGCACCAGACGGGTATGCCGGAATGCTACTTAATCACATTGCGGGGCAGGCAATTCACGCACCCGGATCAAATCGCCCTTTAATTTGAAGTCGCCGTAATTTTGCACCAGCCCCTGGGCAACGCCGTTTTTGCCATAATCGATCGACATTTCGTAAGCCGGTCGTTCGTCATCATTCTCGATCGGGAAAAACGCCATGCTAATCCGGTGAAACGGGTTGCTGGCAATATGGTCTTCGTCTTTGGCCTTGTTATCGGCGGGTATCGCACCGGAAACCACCGATGAAATCTGATAGGTCGGGGTATCGCCGCCACCATCAAAAACCCGGTCGCTGGCAAATGTTTGCCCATCAAGCGCGCGTTGCAACAGCTTGATCGAATGCTGGGTCGGAAACAGGGTATCAACAGGCAGTTCTTCGGTTACTTCAACCGGTTTTTCGTAATGCACAACCACCTTGTCATCCTGGCGTTCGGCATTGCCATTTACTTCGTCGGTCAGATAACCGTCCTGAAAATCGCGCACGCGAAAGCGGTAATGTTTGGCGGCGAAATCTTCCCACTGGGTCATGCTATAGGATGAATTGATCGCACCACCTTGCGGGCCTTGCAAAATCAGCGAGTTGCGCAATTCGGAAATCCAGCCGTCGCAGACCTTTTCAAACCGAAAGCCAAAGGCCCCGCGTGCGGCAATGACCGAACTGTTGGCGCTGGTTGAAACCAGCCGTAACCGATATTCCGCCACATGGGAAACCAGCCCGTTTGCCGCCGGGGACGGCCCGGCCTGCGCGCTGCATCCTCCCAACGCAGCACCAAAGATCACCGTCAGGGCAAGTGCCGCCTGACGGCCCACCGCGTTTCGCAAATTTTCTGGCAAATCTATTCTCCGCTGCCCGTCATGCTGACAATCCACGAATCCTTGATGCCATTTTTGGCAGTAACAAGGCGCAGATCATTTGCACGCGACATATTCATGGGACCGACTGCAATTCTAAGATAAGGCGTACCCGCTACCATCGCAGGAATCAATTGCGGATGATATTGCGCATATTGCACCAGGGCATTTTGCGCCCGTTTGTGGCTGGTAAAACTGCCCAGAACCACATATTTGCCATCGCCCCCCCCAACAGACGACCCGTCAGACCCGACATTCGCAGCAGCGTCACTATGCTTTGATAACGGCGCGAAATCTTTGTCACCAGTATCCTTGGCCGCTTCACCAGAACCATCCTGCGCCGGAGCCTGCGGCTTGGCATCACTAGAGATCGCATTTTTTGCGCCCTTCGCACCATTCGGGGCGGGCGGCAAGGTAGTCGCGTGGGAAGCCGGTGTACCGGCGGTGGCACCCGCCTTGCTGGCTTTAGCAGGGACAGCACCATCCGTTCCATCCCCAGCGGGCACGCGATCCGCACCTGCCAGCGACGACATCATGGCGGCCCCGGCTGCTTGCGATGGCTGTTGTTGGCCAGCGCCGCCCGCAGGGGCGACGGCATCATCCCCGGTGGCTGGGACAGAATTTACAGCACCTTCAGGCGTGGCAGAGATATCGGCATCAGAATGAGAAGCATTTCCGTTATCATCGGCAACGCTGTCGGCCTTGCCCGGTGAGGTTATCGACCCCGCGCCGGTGCCATTGCCATCAAGCTGGCTTGCCGCTGGCGGCACCGCGACAATCACCATGTCGGCGGAATTATGATAGGGATGCAGGCGGGCATAACCACCAGGATTGCTCCAGTCTTCCGACGGAGCATTAACAGCATAAATTGTTGATTGTGCGCCTGAAAGCTGCTGCCCGACGCCGTGCGTATCGCGGGCAACAAACCCGGAGGCACCCCCCGCCCCGGAACCCACCTTGCAATCCCCCTCGCCAAAAAGCAAAGCGGCACTGTCGCATCCCTGCCCGGCCACCAGCACCCGCTGGTTTTCGGCCACGGTCCGCCCGGTGGTAACATAGCTGATCAAATCATCCGCCAGGCTCGACAATGTGGTGCCATCGCCCGATCCGCCACAGGCAGAAAGGAACAAGGGAGCTGCTGCTGCTATCAGAAATCTTTTCACGGCCTGTCTCCTGCCGAATAAACCGTCTGTTTTAAATTTTGACGCATAGCACGTTAATATATGGGTAACATCATTGGCAAATCGGCAACAAAAAGGGGCGATCAGCCATGCCGAACGCCCCTTTTGGGAAATTATCGCGTCATTTCGCGCTAAAATCAGTCCTTTTTGGCCTTCGGCGGCAACTGAACCCGCAAATGCAGTTCTTTGAGCTGACGATCATCGACCATAGACGGCGCATTCATCATCAAATCCTGTGCCTGCTGGTTCAGCGGGAAGGCAATGACTTCGCGAATATTCGGCTCATCGGCCAGCAACATGACAATACGGTCAACACCCGGCGCCGAACCACCATGCGGCGGGGCGCCGAATTTAAACGCGTTCAACATGCCGCCAAAGCGGTCTTCGACCACGTCCCTGCCATAACCGGCAATTTCGAACGCCTTGTACATGATGTCCGGGCGATGGTTACGAATGGCACCCGATGACAGCTCGATACCGTTACAAACGATGTCATACTGCCATGCTTTAATATCAAGCGGGTTCATGTTTTCAAGCGATTCAAGCCCGCCCTGCGGCATCGAGAACGGGTTGTGGCTGAACTCGATCTTGCCGTCGTCGTCTTCCTCGAACATCGGGAAGTCAACAATCCAGCAAAACTTGAACATGCCTTCTTCGCGCAGACCAAGGTCATTGCAAATTTTTTCGCGCGATTTACCGGCAAACTTGGCAGCCGCCAGCGGCTTGTCACACGCAAAGAATACCGCATCGCCATTGGCGACACCGGTGGTTTCCTTGATCAGGGCAATACGTTCGGCGTCCAGGTTTTTGGCAATCGGGCCTTTGGCATCACCGTTTTCATCATAAACGATGTAGCCAAGGCCAGCGGCCCCTTCGTCACGCGCCCAGGCGTTAAGCTTGTCAAAGAAGCTGCGCGGGCGACCGGCAGCACCGGTTGCCGGAATGGCGCGCACCACCGATCCGGTTTCGATATTTTTGGCAAAAATGCCAAAATTCGACCCCCGGAAGGCTTCGGTCACATCGGAAATAACCAGCGGGTTGCGCAGGTCGGGCTTGTCCGATCCGTATTTCGCCATCGATTCATCAAACGGAATGCGCGGGAACGGATAATCGGTAACGGTGCGACCACCGCCAAATTCGACAAAAATCTCGTGCAGCACCGGCTCGATCGCTGCAAAGACATCTTCCTGGGTGGCAAAAGCCATTTCAAAGTCAAGCTGATAGAACTCGCCCGGCGACCGGTCGGCACGGGCATCTTCATCGCGAAAACACGGTGCGATCTGGAAGTATTTATCAAAGCCCGAAACCATCAACAGCTGTTTAAACTGCTGGGGTGCCTGCGGCAGGGCATAAAACTTGCCCGGATGGGTGCGTGACGGCACAAGAAAGTCGCGCGCGCCTTCCGGCGAGGATGCGGTCAGGATCGGCGTCTGGATTTCAAGGAAACCCTGCGCGGTCATTTTCTGACGCATCGCCGAAATCACCTGAGAACGCAGCACGATGTTTTTGTGAACACTGTCGCGGCGCAAATCAAGGTAACGGTGACGCAGGCGAACTTCTTCGCCATATTCAACATCGCCAAATACCGGCATCGGCAAAACATCGGCCGAGGACTGAACGGTAATTTCCGATGCATAAACCTCGATCTCGCCGGTTGGCAGGTTCGGGTTGATGGTTTCGGCAGTCCGCTTAACGACTTTGCCGTCAACCGTGATCACGCTTTCGGCGCGTGATTTTTCCAGAACCGCAAAAAGCGGGCTGGAAATGTCGATCACGACCTGGGTGATACCATAATGATCGCGCAAATCGACAAACAGAAGGTTGCCGTGGTCGCGTTTGCGGTGAATCCAGCCTGAAAGGCGGATTTGGGCATCGGCGTCGGAAACGCGAAGCGCATTGCAATTATGTGAGCGATAAGGATGCATGGTCTTTCCAGGTTTCGTTATATTTTGGGCCGCGAATTGGCCGCAAAGGTGCATGGCTGACCGGCGCTGTCAAACAAAAAACGCTCAAAATCAAACCTTGCGCCACCAAACGCGCAACAAACAGGGGCGGATCACGGCGTGATCGTGCCGGGCATTGCCGCGCATATATGAATTTGTTCGTATAAAACGCTTCTCGCCTGCCCGCGTCAAGTATCGGCAGACCCGCTATCACCATCGGACGAAATATTGTCTGTTACACTGGCGATATCAGCCTGCAAATCGCGAACTTTTACAAACCGCGCCAGCCGCCCCTGCCCCCAGCCCACGTCGCCCCAGGCATCAACATCAAATTCAAACTGGCACAGGGCACAGGTCGGGTATTTGGCCGCCATATCGTCGCGCAGCCCGTTTTCATCGACACCGGCAAGCTGCATGGCAAAACTTTCCAGCCCCGGATTATGCCCCACCATCAATACGGTTGCGGCCTCGTCATGGGTTTGATGCAGGCATTTTAACAATGCGGTTTCGGTCGCCATATACATGTCGCGCGCGTAAATTACCTTGGCCTCATTGGCAAAGCTGCGCCCTAACAAACCAACCGTTTGCACCGTGCGTTGTGCGGTTGAACACCACACCAGGTCAGGGATCAGGTTTTGTTTGTATAAAAACCGCCCCATCACCGGTGCGGCCTTTTCCCCGCGCGCATTCAGGTCGCGGTCATGGTCGGCCCTTCCCGGATCAGCCCAGCTTGATTTGGCATGACGCAATAACAACAGGGTCTTCATAAACAAGCGGCTCGTTTGTGATGGGTCAATGTTATAAGGCACAGAAATGCCATAACAGGCGCATCGGTTCCACGTAAAAAACTGACATATAACTGTAGGATTTTCTGCGCGCGTTATTGGCTATTCTGCCACGTCGACTCACATATCACGCCATCAGGGGCATATTCTTTTTCCGGGTTACAAATTGCAGTTTAACAAACAGTTATCGTATACTCGCGATCGAAAGACATGGTGGCGTCTTAATTCCAGTACCACATGGCTCATGGCAGGAGACATTGCGTGACACACGCTGCGGCAATTCAATCAAGTGCAATCACCACTGATTCGGAAAAGCGCTTTATCAATCGCGAACTTTCCTGGCTGGCCTTTAATGGCCGCGTTCTGGAAGAAGCACAGAATCCAAATCATCCGTTGCTTGAACGGTTGCGCTTTTTGTCAATTTCGGCCAGCAATCTGGACGAATTTTACATGGTGCGTGTGGCTGGTCTGGTCGGTCAGGTCCGGGCGGGCATGACCAATATCAGCCAGGACGGATTAAGCCCGAACGAGCAGCTGCGCGCCATTACCTATGATGCCAACCAGGTGTTACAGGACCAGCAACGCATCTGGCAAAAGCTGCGCGGCGACATGCACCAGCTGGGTATTTCCGTGATCGAACCCGATGATTTGACCCAGACCGACCATAAATGGCTGGACGGTTATTTCATGCGCGAAATTTTCCCCACGTTAACGCCGCTGGCAATTGATCCGTCGCACCCGTTTCCGTTCATTCCCAATCTGGGTTTTGCCATCGTCATGCAATTGTTTGACCCCTCTGACGGGCACAATATGCGCGGGCTTATTCCCATGCCGCCCAAAATAGGCCGCTTTTTGCGCCTGCCGGGCAAAACCGAACGCTATTTGCCGCTGGAACAAGCGGTTTTGATGTATCTTGGCAAACTGTTCCCCGGGTTTGATCTGATCGAACATGGCCTGTTTCGCGTTATTCGCGATTCGGATGTGGAAATCGAGGAAGAAGCCGAAGATCTGGTGCGCGTGTTTAAAACCGCGCTTAAACGCCGCCGTCGTGGCAGCATCATCCGGCTTAAGGTCAATGCCTCGATCCCGGAAGATCTTTTGAATTTCGTGATCGACGAACTTCATGTCGCCCCGGAAGAAGTTGTTAAAGTTGACGGGCTGTTGGGCGTGGTTGACGTTAAACAGCTGATCGATTCCGACCTGCATCACGATTTGCTGTTCCCGCCCTATGCCGCGCGTTACCCCGAACGGGTGCGCGATTTTGGCGGTGACTGTTTTGCCGCCATTGGCAAAAAGGACCTGGTGGTTCACCACCCGTTTGAAGATTTCGACGTGGTGGTCCAGTTCCTGCTGCAAGCCGCGCGCGACCCCGAAGTGGTTGCCATCAAGCAAACCCTGTATCGCACATCGGAAAACAGCCCGATTGTGAAGGCCCTGATTGCGGCAGCCGAAGCCGGCAAATCGGTGACCGCGATGGTCGAACTAAAAGCCCGCTTTGATGAAGAAGCCAACCTGCGCTGGGCGGCCGACCTTGAACGGGCCGGATGCCAGGTGGTTTATGGCTTCCTTGAATGGAAAACCCACGCCAAAATTTCACTGGTGGTGCGCCGCGAAACCCACGGGCTTCGCACCTATTGCCATTTTGGCACCGGCAACTATCACCCGATCACGGCAAAATTCTATACCGACATTTCGTTCTTTTCGTGCGACCCGGCCCTGGGCCGCGATGCCGGTGCCATTTTCAATTTCATGACAGGGTACGCCACCCCGCGTTCGCTTGAAAAAATTGCCATTGCCCCGCACACCATGCGCCCCAGCCTGATCGCCAATATCGAAAAAGAAATTGAAAACGCACAAGCCGGCAAACCGTCGGGCATCTGGACCAAAATGAACAGTCTGGTGGACCCGGTTGTGATTGATGCGCTGTATCGTGCCTCGCAGGCCGGGGTGCAAATTGATCTGGTTGTGCGGGGCATTTGCTGTTTGCGCCCCGGTGTGCCGGGCCTGTCGGAAAATATTCGGGTTAAATCCATCGTTGGCAGGTTTTTGGAACATTCGCGTATTGTGGTGTTTGCCAATGGCGCAAAACTGCCATCGCGCAAAGCCAAGGCGTTTATTTCCTCGGCCGACTGGATGCCACGCAACCTTAATCGCCGGGTCGAATGTCTGGTGCCAATTGAAAACCCCACTTGCCATCGCCAGATCATCGAACAAATCATGATTGCGAATTTGAAAGACACCGCGCAAAGCTGGTATCTACAACCAGATGGTTCCTATGAACGTTGTGAAGCGGGCAAGGATGCGTTTTCGGCCAACGATTATTTCATGACCAACCCGTCCCTTTCGGGCCGGGGCAGCGCCCTTGACGAAGACAGCGTGTCTTCGGTGCCGGTACTGGTCCTCGACGAATAGAATAACCAGGTACATTCAGACATATGCTTACCGATCACAGGGTGTCCAAGCGCATTGCCATTATCGACGTCGGGTCGAACTCGGTCCGACTGGTGGTATTTGATGGTCAAACCCGCGCACCGGCCCCGATTTTCAACGAAAAGGTCATGTGCGGCCTTGGGCGTGACCCCGATGGATCGGGCAAGCTGAATGCCGAAGGGGTTGAAATGGCAATCGGTGCGCTGCGCCGGTTTGCCACCCTTTTGCGCGCGATGAAAATATCGCGCGTTGATGTGCTGGCAACCGCCGCCGTGCGTGCCGCCAGCGACGGTGACATTTTTTGTCAACGTGTGCGCGATGAAACCGGCCTGCAGGTAAAGGTCATTGATGGCCTTGAAGAGGCCCGCCTGTCGGGGCTTGGCATTATATCGGGTGATCCGCATGTAACCGGTATCATGGGCGATATCGGGGGCGGGTCGCTTGAACTGGTTTTGCTTGATCAGGGGCAAATCCAGCAACGGGTCAGCCTGCCGCTCGGCGCCATGCGCCTCCATGCGGTGTTTGGCAACAAACGCGATGCACTGGAAGCCGAAGTTAACCATTACCTTGATACGGTGCCGTGGCTGGGCCAGCCCGAAAAACTGCCGCTTTATGCCGTGGGTGGCTCGTGGCGATCGATTGCCAAGCTTTATATCGCGCAAGAAGATTATCCGATTTCCGTGGTCCATAACATGACCATGCCCAACAGCGAAATTTCCGACCTGACCAAGATCATTTCCCAGCAAAGCCGGGCATCGCTTGAAAAAATTGGCGGCGTATCCAAACGCCGGACCGACAGCCTGCCCCATGCCGCCCTTGTCATGCACCATTTGCTGGCGCGGATGAAGGCCAGGGAAGTGATCTTTTCCGGCCATGGCCTGCGCGAAGGCTGGATGTTTGAAGCGCTGCCACAAGAAGTCCGCGACCGTGACCCGCTGCTTGAAACCTGCCTGGGTTTTGCCGAAGATAGCGAACGGTTTCATCAGCACGGCGAAGAACTATATCGCTGGACCGACCCCATCTTTCGCGAACAGCCCTCTAATTTGCGCCGTTTGCGGCTGGCCGCCTGCATCATTGGCGATATCGGCTGGAACGACCACCCCGATTACCGCGCCGAACAAAGCTATAACCGCGTTGTGCGCCATCCCTATCTGGATCTCAGCCACGTTGACCGGGTGTTTTTGGCCTACACCATCGGCTCGCGCTATACCGGCAATTTCCGGGGGGATGCCGCCAGCGACCGGCTGCTCGACGAAGACACCCGCAAAACCGGCCGCCTGTTTGGCCATGCCATCCGCCTTGGCCACACGCTGTCGGGCGGGGTTGAGGGCATTTTGCCCCATTGCGAACTGATCCTGAATGGCAAAACCCTGATCCTGCGCCTGGACCGAACCATCGGCGATCTGAACGGCGAAGTCGTTGACCAGCGCCTGTCCAAACTGGCAAAACTGATGGAATGTGACAGTAAAATAGAAATTATTGATGCAAGCTGATATGTGAAAGCATCACTTGTCCTGATCGGCGCGGTGTTATACCCGGTAAAACACCGCCGCACAGGCCGAAACAAACTGGCGATATTTGGGGCGTGATTATGTCGCACAAGGGGAACGCAGCGAAATGACTGGCACGAAAACGGTAAATGGCGATATTTCCCGCGGTGTCCTGGATATCGATGCGTTAAAAAAGCTGTCGCGCACTTTGCTAAAATCGCTGCGCGCCGACGAAGCCGATGCCCGCAAGCGCCTGAAGGAACATCATCCCAAGGCCGCCAACCGCAAAGCCGCCGATTTCAAGGTATCGGACGCGCAGCAAATTCTGGCGCGCGAAAACGGCTTTATCAGCTGGCCGGAAATGAAAACCCATATCGACCAGATGGTGCTGACCGAACAGCAAATTGCAACCGGCTGGATGACCGTGCCCGACACGCCGGGCACCCTGCATATCCGTTGCGGATCAGACATTCGCAACAATCTGGAACTGGCCGGTTTCAAAGGCCATTTTCAGGAATTTGCCGATCCGTTTTGCCAGGGCCCGGTGCCAGATGTGCCTTTGCCGGTCTTAATGCAGCAGCGTGCCGATTTTATCGCCAGCGCCTATGATCTGGACCCCGAACAAACCCAAAACCGCCAGCACGAAGAATATAGTGCGCTGATGGCTGCGGGTGATTATCGCCATATTGTTTTGTGGTTCGAGCATGACAGCTACGACCAGCTTATTCTGGCCTTTCTGCTCGATTTTTTCGGGGCCTTGCGTTTGCCCGCCAAGGTCGAACTGATTTGCATAAATTCCGTGCCCGATGTCGATAAATTTACTGGTCTGGGCCAGCTAACCCCCGATCAACTGCGCTGGACGTGGGAAAACACCCGCGCCCCAATTGGCGATTCCCATTACGATCTCGGCCGCAAGGTCTGGAAAGCGGTGCGCGCCGCCAACCCTGCCGATCTGGCGACCTTTGCCAAATCGGCCTCGGCCACCCGGCCGATTGGCTTGATGGCCAAGGCCCTGCAACGCCATCTGGCCGAACTGCCCGCCAGCCACAATGATTTATCGCTGACCCAGCAACTGATTCTGGAAATTCTGGCCGAAGCCGGGCCGTTAACCGCCATCCGCGTTTTTGGCCGCCTGATGCGCGACAAGGAACCCTTGCCGTTTTTGGGTGACATCATGCTATGGCATGTTCTGGCCGATATGATGACAGTGACCGACGGGGCCGAACCACCCTTTAGCGTTGACGACACCACCTTGCCATGGCCGGAACGCACCCTGACCCTGACCGAAACCGGCAGCCAGATTATGCGCGGGGACAAACGTTTTTTTGAAATCTATCGCGGTACGCGCTGGGTGGGCGGCGTAAAAATCAGTGCCGATCCCGCCTGCCCGCATTGGGATATCGCCCGCAAGGTCGTTGTTTAATCCCACACCCGCGAAAGTGCCTGTCAGGCAACCGCATCACTTCACAGCCCGGATTTTTTGACATCAATCACCCGGGCAATGCGAAATATTTCGTCACGCAGCCATTGGTGCGACCGGGACGCGGCATTGCGCACATGCCAGCTTTGGCAAAACCGGTAAGACGGCAACACCACCGGGCACCGGCAAACGGCATACCCCGCCATCACACTATCGGCTAAACGAATGGGCAGGGTCGCAATTACCGGCGTTCCTGAAATCAGCCGTGGCAAATTATCAAACGTTGCCACCTGCAACACCGTGCGCCGCGACCGCCCCCGTTTTGCCAGCGCCGCATCAATCGCCGATGCTTCGTCGTCATCATCAAAAACAATTCGGGCATGTGATGCGGCACAATACCGGTCCAGCGTATCGGGCGGGTTGGGGTGAAAACGCGGGTCGAAATAACATTGCACGTTTTCATCAAATAACGACCGCTGCATGATGTCGCTGGCATTCCCGCCGTAATCCAGCGTAATCGCCAAATCCAGTTTGCCATCGCGCAATTTGTCAACCATGTCCTGCTTGCGGCGCACCGGGCGGATTTTAAAGGTAATATCGGCCGCCAGCGACTGTACGCAGGCAAACAAAGCCGACAGCACCACCGCGGCCTCGTAATCATTTGCGCCAATGGTGCAATGAAGGCTGTGTTGCGGGTTATTCGGGTCAAACTGGTCAATCCGGGTCAGGCTGCGCATATCCTCCAGCATATGGCGAATACGCGGTGCCATGTCATGCGCATGGGCCGTGGGGGTAATGCCCCGCCCCGCACGCACAAATAACGGGTCGCCCACCACATGGCGCAACCGTTCCAGCCCGTGACTAACGGTGGGCTGCCCAACACCAAGCAACACCGCCGCCGCCGTAACCGACCCCTGATCATAAATCGTCAGAAACAAGCGCAGCAACCGATAGTCCAAATCCAAATCATCGATATTCATGCATGATTTCCATTCATTCCATCGAATTGATCATATGCCAAATTCACGGCAGGATCAGCGCCAATATTGCGGTTTCCCGCATGATTTTTGGAGATTGATGATGAAAAAACTGATCACTGGCGCGACCGGCCATTTCGGCGCCCTTGCCCTCGCCCATTTAAGCACCCTTGTCCCGACCAGCGAGATTGTCGCCAGTGCCCGCAACCCGGACAAAGCTGCCGACATTCGTGCCAAAGGCATTGAAGTCCGCAAAGGCGATTTTGACGATCAGGCCTTGATGGAACAGGCCTTTACCGGAATTGATGCCGCCCTGATTGTTTCCGCCGAAGCCGACAATGAAACCCGCATCCGCCAGCATCGCACGGCCATCACGGCGGCAAAAAACGCCGGTGTAAAACACGTTATTTATACCAGCGTGATCGACCCGCGTGCCGATAGCGGCTTTACCTATGCCGCCATCCATGCCGATACCGAGGCCTTTATCAAACAAAGCGGGCTAAGCTATACCATTTTACGCAACAGCTTTTATGCCGACCTGTTGTTAGGCGGCGTTCCGCACGCCCTTGAAACCGGTCAATATGCGGCACCGGCAGGTGATGCGGGCATTACCTACATCCCCCGCACCGATCTGGCTGAAATTGCCGCCATCGTATTGGCCAACCCGGCAAAGCATACCAACAAAACCTATGATTTGACCGGCACCAAGGCCATCACGCACAGCGAAATTGCCGCCATCATTGCCAGCGCAACGGGCAAGAACATTGCCTTTGCCGATTTGCCCAACGATGTTTACCAAGGAATTTTGCGCAGCCTTGGCCTGCCCGAACATGCTGTCATCGCCATTTCCGGCATTTATCTGGCGGCCAAAAATGGCGACTACAACACCGTTAGCAAAGATGCTGCCACCCTCCTTGGCCGTCCGCCCCAATCGGTGGAAGACTTTTTAAAACAGGCGTTGAACCAAGGGTAATTCCACGTTCAAACCCGCCGCCCAAAACCAATACAGGCGAATGCTTCCAACCGGGATCATTCGCCTTTTTTAAACTGCCGATGCCACATTTGGGGCTGCCGGGGTGTCGTTTTGATCCGATACCGGATCTGACGGGCGCAAATCGGCCCATTTTAGCAAGGCATCAAGTGCCGGGCACAGGCGCTGCCCCCAATCGGTCAGGCAATATTCCACCTTGGGCGGCACCTGATGATAAACAATGCGTTTCACAATGCCATCGGCTTCCATCTGGCGCAGTTGCTGGATCAGCATCTTTTGCGAAATGCCGTCAATCGCGCGCTCCAGCTCCGAGAATCGCTTTACCTGCCCGCCAAAAAGGTGAAACAAAATCACCAGTTTCCAGCGCCCTTCAAGCATTTTCAAAATTTCTTCAACACCGGCAGCCGGTGTTTTCGCCCCAAAACCCCATTTCTTACTCACAGGTAAGTACCTTACTTTTTTGTCGGTTCTTGTGAATTTTCAAGCATAGCGCCAGCTTGCAGATATCACAATCACCGCATGGCCCCATCCATGCATCACAGACAAAAGGTTTGCCCATGTCTATCGCCCTTCCCGCCGCCGTTGCCGGTTTTTATGATCATTGCACTGCGCGCAATTTTGCCGGTGTTGCCGCCTGTTTCAGCCAGGATGCCCATGTTTACGACGAAAAACAAAATATCGACGGCCATGCCGCCATCGAAAAATGGATCCGTCATGCCATTGGCAGCACAGATGCTGTTCACGCTGTCACCTCGGCTGCGGTCCTGCCCGATCACTCCGCCGCCGACACATCGCCCGCCACCATCACCAATGGCCAGCTTCGCGTCACCGCCGATGTATCGGGTAATTTCAAGGGATCCCCCGTCAGTCTGACCTATCTGTTCACATTACAGGCCGGTAAAATTACAGCGCTGGAGATCGGCTGATGCGCAACATCCATTATCAAATCGACCCAACAGAGTTTACCGGCAAACGGGTGCTGGTAACCGGCGGCACCAAAGGCATGGGAAATGCCATGTTGCACCGCCTGCATAATGCCGGGGCGACCGTTGCCAGCACGGCGCGCAGCACGGCACCCGAAAATCACCCCGGCCTGTTCATTTGTGCCGATGTTTCCGTGGTTTCGGGAACCCGCCACGTAATCGATACCGTTATGGCGCACTGGGGCGGGCTGGATATTCTGATTAATAATGTCGGTGGATCAACAGCCCCTGGCGGCGGCGCACTTGGTTTGTCGGACGAGGATTGGACGCAAACACTCGACACCAACCTAATGGCTGCCGTGCGGCTGGATCGCGGATTTTTGCCCGGCATGATCGCGCGCAAAAGCGGCGTGATCTTGCATATATCCTCTATCCAGCGGCGTTTGCCTTTGTTTGAAGCCACACTGGCCTATGCGGCGGCCAAGGCCGCCCTTAGCACCTATAGCAAAGGCTTGGCGAAGGAAATGGGTCCCAAGGGCATTCGGGTTAACACGCTGTCGCCCGGCTTTATCGAAACCACAGCGGCCAGCGCCCTGATCGAACGGCTGGCTGACCAGCAAGGCAGTACCCTTGATGCGGCCCGCGATGGCCTGATGCAGTCGCTGGGCGGTATTCCCATTGGCCGCCCCGGTCGCCCCGACGAAGTTGCCGAGCTTGCGGCATTTCTGGTGTCAGACCGGGCGATGTCGGTTCATGGCGCCGAATACACAATTGATGGCGGCACCGTGCCCACTGTTTAACGCCAGATCCTGAAGGCTACGCTGGCACGACGACCCAAAACAAAACCCCGCCGTTCAAATTGTGAACTGGCGGGGTTTTAAATGTTCTCGCGCGAAATAAACAGGCTCAGACTTCTGCGTCTGCGTCCGCTTCAATTTTCACCACGGCGGCGGCTTCTGCCCCGGTAACGGCTTCGGCGTCGGTTGCCGTTTCAGGTGCTGTTTCAAGTACCGTTGCAAGTTCAACCAGTGCAACTTCACCGTTTTGAAGTTTCAGGGCAATTTGCCCGTGTTTCAGGCGAAGGGCATATTGGCCGAAAAGTTCGCGGCGCCAGCCATGCAGGGCTGGCACATCGGCGTTATCGTCGGCGGCAATGTTTTGCAAATCATCGCTTGATGCGACCAGACGCTGGGCAACACCTTTTTCTTCACTGCACAGTTTTAGCAAAACTTTAAGCAATTCCACCGTCGGGCCGATGCCCGCTGGCAGTTCATTGCGAACCTTGGGCACGGGCCAGTTTTCCTGCGGTTCGGCAAGCGCGGCTTTAATCGCATCGATAATCGCCTGCCCCTGCTTGCTGGCGCCAAAATTGCGGCCAACACCCCGGGTTTTATCAAGGTCGTTTTCGTTAAGCGGCTGGCGGGCGGCAATATCAAGCAAGGTATCATCGCGCAAAACCCGGTTGCGCGGCAGGTTTTTACGCTGGGCTTCGGTTTCGCGCCATTCGCCAAGGGCCTTGGCAACGGCCAGAAATTTCGGGCTGTTGGACCGGGTTTTTAACCGCAGCCATGCCTGTGCGGGGTCCACGGTATAAATACCGGGGTCGGTCAGGCGTTCCATTTCTTCAAACAGCCACGGCGCACGGTCATTGGCCGACAGACGTTCGTGGAAGTTTTCATAAACAGTGCGCAAATGCGTTACATCCGAGATCGCATAGCTGATTTGCTTTGACGATAACGGGCGGCGCGACCAGTCGGTAAAGCGCATCGATTTATCGACGTTTTTGCGCGCAACCTTGTTAACCAGCGTTTCATAGCCAACCTGATCACCATAGCCCAAAACCATGGCGGCAACCTGGGTATCAAATACCGGGTGCGGTACCTTGCCGTTTAAATGGACAAATATTTCGATATCCTGCCGGGCGGCGTGAAAAACCTTGATCACGCTTTCGTCCTGCATCAGATCGAAAAGGGGGGTTAAATCAATACCGTCCGCCAGCGGGTCAATCGCCGCACCGGTATCGGTAAATTCCGGGCTGCACACCTGCACCAGACACAATTGCGGCCAATAGGTCGAATCGCGCATAAATTCGGTATCGACCGTGACATAGTCAAACTGCCGCAGCCTTTCGCACAGCACACGAAGGTCTTCTGTTTTTGTAATCGTTTCCATGAACCCTGCTATAACATTGCCCGGCACAGTTCGCCAGTGGCTTGCCCGTTATCATACGGAAAATGGTCAATGGAACTAAATGATTTCGTCTTCATCAAGCAACGGATCGGACTGAAGATGGGTCTCAATGGCATCAAGGCGTTCCTGCAATTCTGCCGGTCGCTTGATCGATGCAACATGAAACAGCGCGTCGCCCTGATTGACAATCGGCAAATTGGTCCGCCCGATAATCAACCCGTCCTGCCGGGCCAGAACCTCGGTATCGGTTTGGCCAAACGGGTCGGACACGGCAGCAACAATATCGCCTTCACGCACAAAATCGCCAGCGACCTTAAAGGTTCGCAGCAACCCGCCAACCGGGGCACGCAACCACTGGCTGCCCGTTGATTTAAACGATGGCAGACGCGGCGGCCGCACCGACCGTGCCGCAACCATGCCCAGTTCGCGCATCACACGCAACACGCCCGAAACCCCGGCCCGAATGGCCATTTCGTCAAACCGCAACCCCTCGCCCGCTTCATAAAGCAGGATCGGCACGCCCACATCCTTGCCCGCCTGGCGCAACGATCCTTCGCGCAAGGGCGATGTCAGGATAATTGGCGCGCCAAACGATTCCGCATAGGACATGATTTTTTCGTCGCCTTCATTCACCCGTATCTGGGGCAAATTCACGCGGTGGGCGGCCGCCGTATGCAAATCAATTCCGAAATCCGACCGCTCGACGACTTCTTTCAAAAACAGATGGGCAAGCTGGCCCGCAAGCGAGCCATGCGCACTGCCGGGAAAACAGCGGTTAAGGTCGCGGCGGTCGGGCAAATAACGGGTGTGGTTTAAAAAACCAAACGCGTTAACCACCGGCACGGCCAGCAATGTGCCACGCAAATGGCGCAACACCGGCGATTTCAATATCCGGCGGATCACCTCCACGCCGACAATTTCATCCCCATGCACCGCCGCACTGACAAACAGGGTTGGCCCCGGTCGTTTGCCATGCACCACATTTACCGTCAAATTGACCGGGGTATGGTTGGATAAAAGCGAAATCGGAATATCGACAAGCTGACGGGTGCCCGGTGCGACTTTCTTGTTGCCAAGTTCAAAGTCAGCTGTTTTACGACGCTGCTGCGCCGTCGTTTCGTCGTATTCCAGCAATTTGTTATCCTTTGCCTTTGGTCTTTACCTTGCCGGGCCCGTAATCGCGCTCCATGAATTCGATAATCATGGTGGCAATATCCTTGCCCGTCGCCCCTTCAATGCCTTCCAGCCCCGGCGAGGAGTTAACCTCCATCACGACCGGCCCGTGGTTGGAACGCAAAATATCCACACCACAAACATTTAGCCCCATTGCCTTGGCGGCTTCAACGGCTGTTGCGCGTTCCTGCGGGGTAATACGTACGGGGCGGGCCGAGCCGCCACGATGAATGTTGGAGCGAAAATCGCCCGGTGCGCCGGTGCGTTCCATGCTGGCAACCACCTTGCCGCCAACAACAAAACAGCGAATGTCGGAATTGCCGGCTTCCTTGATGAATTCCTGCACCATGATGTCAACATTGGCACCCCGGAAGGCCTCGATCACGGATTTGGCGGATTTTTCGGTCTCGCCCAAAACCACACCAATGCCCTGGGTGCCTTCAAGCAATTTGATCACCACCGGCGCGCCGCCAACGATGGAAAGCACTTCGTCGGTTTTGCGCGGGTCATGGGCAAAGGCGGTTACCGGCAGGCCAATGCCGCGCCGTGCCAGAATTTGCAACGACCGCAATTTATCGCGCGAGCGGCCAATCGCGACCGATTCATTTAGCGGATAAACACCCATCATTTCAAACTGGCGCAACACAGCCAGACCAAAAAACGTGATCGACACCCCGATGCGCGGAATAACGGCGTCATAACCGGTCAGCTTTTCGCCGCCATAATAAATTTCCGGCTTCATCGAGGTAATGTTCATCGTTACCCGCAAGGTACTGATGACATCAATCTGATGGCCCCGTGCTTCGGCGGCCTCCACCAGCCGCTTGTGGGAGTACAGATTGGCGTTGCGGGCAAGCATCGCGATTTTCATAAAAAGAACTCCCGTTAAAGCTGACGATGTGGAAAACCGATAGCACCAGCCTGCATGGCTGGGTTATTCACCGACCGGTTGATCGGCCATATAAACGTGTTCCGGCTTTCCCGCCAGATAAGATTTTGCCGGTTGAACCAAAAATCTTCCGGCCTTGATCGCGGTGCGCCCCAGCAGCATGGGAAAACCCATCAAGGAGCGGTTCGCAAGCGATAATTCCACCTTCACCCGATGGTGCCCCACCGCAATATGGCTGGCGATAATATAGCGTTCATCCTGCTTGCCGTTCGAGCTGCGAATATGGCGAATGGCCAACAAAGGGGCCTGACAGTTTACCCGACCATGCCCGTCACCGCGATAATGGGGCAAAACAAATTTGACGAATTTTTTATGATCAATTTCAACCAGCTCGATATGGGTCGCGTGCAGCGAAGATGTCCGCGCCCCGGTATCAACCTTGGCCTTCATCAGGGGCACGCCCAAATCGGGCAACCCGATCCATTCGCGCCAGCCTAAAACATGGCCCCCTGCCACCAGGGCATCGGTTTGCGATTTAACGGTCTGTTTCGCGAGATTGCGTTTTTCGATCACACAACTGTTCCTGCCTGTTAATGGAACACCCTGTATAGCGCCAACGGTTTCAGCCACCTATTGCAAAAAACAGGGCCTTTTCACTTTGGCATGATCAACGCGTAAGACAAGAACAGCCTGATTTATCGCCCGCCAAAGCATAGTCGCGTCCTGACCGGTCCAACCCGCTGGCGCACCTAAAGGCTTTCTTCCATCACGGAACGCACCAGTGGCAAGGTAACGGCGCGTTTTTCGGCCAGTGCCCGGCGGTCAATCGCGGCAACAAGCTGGGCCAGGGCCGCAAAGGACCGTTCAATACGCGGCACAATATAGGCAACAATTTGCGGTGCCGGGGCGATCTGCCGGTCGGCAAACAGTTTGATCAGCAACCCGACCAGCAAATCGTCATCCGGCGGGGAAATTTCACAGACAAGGGCGGCCCCCAGGCGCGAGCGCAAATCAGCCAAACGCACATTCCAGCGCGATGGCGGCTGCTGTGCGGTCAGCAACAAATGCCCGTTGCGTTCTTTCAACATGTTGTAAAGATGAAAACACACCGTTTCATCAAGGGCCAGATCGGCATCTTCAATCACAAGGCCGGTATCATCGCCCAACAATATATCGGCATCGGCACCGATAAGGTCGGCCCCGGCCACACTTGATGCCCCGGACCGCGCCCGCCACACTTCGGCCAGGTGGCTTTTGCCCGACCCTGCCGGGCCATACAGGCACAATGCGGGTACCGGCCAGGCTGGCCATCGGTCGATCCAGGCAACGGCCTCGCGGTTGCAATTGGTTACCATGAAATCCGCGCGTGCCAGTGCCGGGCGCATCTCCAGCGCCAGGGGCAATTGCTGCGGCATCACGGGTTCCATCATCGGTGCGGTCATTGTTGGGGTTTCAATTTCATCATAGCTGCGGATCATTTCGTCCGTCGGATTTTTTGGGACTCGTGCCCGTATCCGTATCGAGGCCCGCCGGTTGTTGCGGGTTTACGACGGCATTGCCGCCCGATACTTGTTTGGCATTCCCCGGCACGGCAACAACATTAACATCGCCGCCAGCATTGGCACCGGCCGCAATCGGGTGCGGCGCGTGGCTATACAACCGGCTGTCCAGATACTGCGCCAGCGCATATCGCACCAGCACGCCAATGGCGGCAGCCACCGGCACTGCCAGCATCACGCCAAGCAAACCAAATACGGCCCCACCTGCCAGCAAGGCAAACATCACCCAAACGGCATGCAGCCCCACCTTGTCGCCCACCAGCTTGGGTGTCAGGAAGTTGCCTTCCATTAACTGGCCCAGCACAAACACGCCAATAACAAACACCACATCCAGACCAATGCCAAACTGGGCAATGGCAACCCCCAGCCCAACGGCAAAGCCCACCATCATGCCAAAATAGGGCACAAACGATAAAATGCCGGTCATAAGCCCGATCAAAAAGCCGAATTCCAGCCCCACCAGCGTCAGGCCTAGGCCATAAAACAGGCCCAGCAACAAACATACCGTGGATTGCCCGCGCACAAACCCGGCCAGGGTGACATCAATTTCGCGCGCGCACTGGCGAATATCGGCCGCCGAACGGCGCGGAAGCCAGCTATCGACCTTGGCAACGATCTTGTCCCAGTCGCGCAGCAAATAAAATGACACCACCGGGGTGATAAACGCCAAACTGAGGAAGTTCAGCAAGGCCAGACCGCCAGTCAGAAGATTGCCAAAAATATTCCCCGCCCATTTAATGGCGTTGGCGGTTTGCCCCTTGATCGATTCGCCAACACTGTTGAGCGTTTCAGGCGCAATTTTATCGGTAATATGCTGAATATAAGGACCAGCCTGATTGCGCAAATCCACAATATAACCCGGCAACCGTTCAAGAAAGCCAGCCAGCTGGCTGCCGATCAAGGGCACAATCAGCAACAAAACAAAAATGAAAACCAGAAAGAACAGGGCTGTGATAATGGCCGTCGCCACCGAGCGGCTAAGCCCCCGTGCTTCAAGTTTATCGGCCAGCGGATCAAGAAAATAGGCAATCGCCATGCCAGCAACAAACGGCAGCAGGATGCTTGAAAACAGCCACACCAGCAAAAAGAACGCCGCACAGGCCAAAAGCCAGAAACGCACCTGATCGCGAATCGTCATGTCGGTTCCCCGTTTACCCTGCGAAAGTCCATAGCGGTTGTTGCCATTTCCGATCCATCCCCGATATCAGCCAAAGCAGCGACACAGAACAGAATGCCGGATCGCATCACGACCAAAGCCAAAACAGGCCCGCACACGCCAATTGGCAGTGCGTCCCCGTTTAAATCCGGCCCATCGTGCGGGTCCCGTGCTGGCCTGCCCCGCAGACGTGATGCCGCCTTATATCATTGCCGCATCACCGCGAAAGGCAATTTGCCCGATAGCCCCAGGCGATCCCCGACAATCAGGGATTTGCCATCAATTTTGCCAACCGGTCGCTGCCCGATGGTTCAACAAACCACAATTGGTCAATTTGTTGCAAATCAAGGTTTTGCTGCGCCAGGGCAATACGAAACTGGTCGGGCGTGCCTGCAAACTCAACGTCAATCTGCACTTCGCGCCGTGACATCGCCACAACCCGCATCAGTTTGATCACCGGCAGGTTTTCCAGCCGGTTTTCAATGCCCGCCCAATCATCCATCCCCGTAATCGGCACAAACACCATTAATTCGCCGCTGGCACCGTAATCAATCATGCTGGCCTGTTTCCAGCTGCTTTCCAGCTTTGCGCGCACATCGGCGGCCGCACGTTCCATCATCGTCGAAACCGACTCGCCCGCAGCAAGGCTTTCATGAACACCAAAAACCTGCGGCGAACCGTTTGCGTCATATCGTGTTACCGACACATCAACCGATTGTGCATCGCCATCTCCACTCATCGTGGCATCGGCAACCGCCACATTGGCGCCATAGCGCTGGCCAATTTTGTTAACCGCTGTTTGATCACCGCTTTGCGCCTGTTCGACCGAAACAGTGCCAATATCATCAAGATCGCCCACGGGCAAAGACACCGGCACCAGCCCGCTATCGCCCGAAACCTTGCCCCAGGCATCGCGCCACGGGTTGGGATCATCCCACAGGTTGGTATAGCCTTGCGCGGAATAAACCGGCAAAATCAAAACCTTGCGCGCAGATGTTTCGGCAAAGGGAACATTGCGGTTGCGTAAAAACGCCCGCACCTGGTCGGCCTTGAAGCGCACGGTCATATCGGCGATATAACGCACCGACGAAGTTTTTTCGTTCGACACGCCAAAATCACGCACCATATTGATAATCGTGCGTTGATCGGGGATCGACACGCCCCCCCCACCATCCGAAACGGTTAACCGGTTGATCAACCGTGAAAATGCGGCGTGCTGGCCACTGGCAAGCGCCACGTCGCGGGCCTTGGTGGCGCTATCGGCTTTTTCATCAACGTGAACGCCGCTAACGGTATATAAATCCTGCGCAAGGGCAGGCACTGCTGCCCCTGAAACCAGCACAAAAATTCCGGTCATAATCCCGGCCAGCAGATGAATTGGTTTTAATCGATCCAGCACGTTTGCCTCTTTGCCCGTTTTGTCATGGTTCAGGCCCCTGAAATTGGTTTGCCTGTGCCTTATTGCCAGCGCAGCTTCACAGAGACCTTGTTGCATAGGTAACGCATGACGGAAAGAAAAGTCTCCCATGCACAGCAGATGATTGCATTCATCACGGGTTTGAGTATTTTCGGGCCAGCGGAATTTATCAAGTCCGCGTTTATCATCGCTACCATGTTATCAATGCCGGGTGACGATGATAAACGCGGGCTTATCCGCTTTCCCTTTTAAATCCAGTGAGTGCGAGGATCGCCCATGACCGCCCGCAACGGCCTCACCTATAAGGACTCCGGCGTTGATATTGATGCTGGCAACGCCCTTGTCGATGCAATTAAACCCTTGGCCAAGGCCACCAGCCGTTCCGGTGTTTCCGGCGGACTGGGTGGATTCGGCGCACTGTTTGACTTAAAAGCTGCCGGTTACAACGACCCGGTGCTGGTTTCATGCACCGACGGTGTTGGTACCAAGCTGAAAGTCGCTTTTCTGGCTGACAAACACGACACCGTTGGTATCGACCTTGTCGCCATGAGCGTGAACGACCTGGTTGTTCAGGGTGCCGAGCCGCTGTTGTTTCTTGATTATTTTGCCACCGGCAAACTTGCTGTCGATAAAGCAACCGATGTGGTTGCCGGTATCGCCGAAGGCTGCAAGCAAGCCGGTTGCGCCTTGATCGGGGGCGAAACCGCCGAAATGCCCGGCATGTATGCCGATGGCGAATATGATCTGGCGGGCTTTGCTGTCGGTGCCGCCGAACGCGGCAACCTGCTTGATGGCAGCACGGTTGCCGAAGGCGACGTTATTCTGGGTCTGGCATCGAGCGGTGTTCATTCCAACGGTTATTCGCTGGTGCGCAAGGTTGTTGAAAAAGCAGGCCTGAATTACGACGACGACGCCCCGTTCGCACCGGGCCAAAAAGTTGGCGAAGCATTGCTTGAACCGACTAAAATTTATGTCAAAAGCTGCCTTGCCGCGCACAAGGCCGGTTATGTAAAGGCCTTTGCCCACATCACCGGTGGCGGCCTAACCGAAAACGTGCCGCGCGTATTGCCCGAAACAGCAACCGCCGTTTTTGATGCCGATTGCTGGGACTTCCTGCCGATTTTCAAATGGCTGGCAGCAGAAGGCGGTATTCCATCGGTTGAGATGGCGCGCACCTTTAATTGCGGCATTGGCATGTGCGTGGTTGTTGCCGCCGATAAAGCCGATGCGACCGAGGCCCTGCTGCGCGAACATGGCGAAACCGTAAGCCAGATCGGCTTCATCGGCCCGCGTGCTGGCGATGGCCCGCAAGTGATCATTAAAAACATGGGCCGGGCATGGGAAAAGTAAACCGGCTGAAACTTGCTGTTCTGCTATCGGGCAGCGGCAGCAACCTGCAGGCCATTATCGATGCCTGCACTGCCGCTGACTACCCCGCCGAAATCGTGCTGGTATTTTCCAACCAACCCGATGCCAAAGGGCTGGATCGTGCGCGTGCCGCCGGGATCGAGGCCAAAAGCCTTGGCCATAAAGGTTATCCTGGCGGACGCGAAGCCTATGACCATGCGGTCAGCGAGCTGATTGCCCAAAGTGGTGCCGATCTGGTGGTACTGGCAGGTTATTTGCGACTGGTCAGCGAAAGTTTCGCCAAACGCTGGGAAGGACGGCTGATTAACATTCACCCGTCCCTGCTGCCGTCGTTCAAAGGCTTGCATGCGCACGAACAAACCATTGCCGCCGGGGTTAAATATTCCGGCTGCTCGGTTCATTTTGTTGTGCCCGAAATGGATGCAGGACCGATTATTGCCCAGGCCGTGGTGCCGGTATTGGCCGATGATGATGCCGCCAGCCTTGGCCAGCGCATTTTGCGCCAGGAACACCGGATTTACCCGCAAGTCATCCGCGCGATTGCCGAAGATCGCGTTGTTGTCGGCGATGATGGCCGCGTTACCGTGCATGATTCGCACAGCCCGGACTTTGCCCACATCAACCCGGTCCTTGCCCGGGGATGAAAGCACCGCTGGCGTCGATGGTGGCGCCAGCTTTGATTTTCGCTTGCTGCCAGAAACGGGTTCAACCACCGCGTTTTACGCAAAGGGTTGAATTGCGCAGCGAAAACCCGTCTTGCGCGCGATGGCACGCCCGTTTATAACAGGAATGACTCCGGAACAATTTGCCACCGAACCCGGCCTTGCTTGCGACGGTTTCGGTACGGCCCTGTGCCCGATTGTGGCAGTTTGGTGCCACATTGTTCTGGCGATGACCTTTTGTGAAATGGAGGCCCCTGTGCAGGGAAACGATTACGACCAGGCCCACACCCATAAAGATATTTATGCGGGCTATACCCGCTTTGTAAAATATTCCACCGGCAGCGTGATTGTGCTGGTGATTTTAATGGCGCTTTTTTTGCTGTAATTTCAGCAAGCTGTCCGTTTTCAAATTTTGCCGCACGCTTCAGGCGCGTTGGCCAAAGATAAAACCGCCCGTAAATTACGCGCGGTTTTTTTGTGCCCGGCCCACTCGCCACACCCGGTATTAACAGTGTTAACCGCAGAGTTTCAGAGGCGGGAAAGTTCAAAATTAGCGCGAATTCCGGCAGTTTTATCGCCATTAAATAGTTACATTCGCGGCACAAATTCACCCTTCTGGTGTTGTTTCATAAAACCATCAAAAAACAGCCACATCAAAGCGGGCTGGGAATTTCACCATTCTTTACGGAGGATGACATGCAAGGCAGTGAATACGACGCAAATCTGGTGCGCGAACATGAAAAAACCTGGCATAACTTTGTCTGGTTTTTATTCACCAACGTTCTGGCCGCAGCAGCAACCTTGTTGTTTCTGATGATTTTTTTCCTGTAACCAGAAACATTACGGTACCAAACCTTCCCTTGCGGGTTCGGGTCACACGGGCGGCTGTGCCACCCTCCCCGAGCCCGCCATGCCCTTTTGGTAATGTTAAAATACGATAAGGCTGCGCGGCCCTAACCTTGGGCTGAATACGCGGCAAGGTCCGACCTTATAACGGGTAAAACACTGATATCGCGGGAAAAAAGACCGCTGATGACCAAAATTGTGGGTCAAAGTGGGCTGTTTGCCAACTTTGCTTATTGAACCGCTGGTCTGCCCCCCAATGTATAGGAACGCAATTGCATCCGGGGACAGCAACAATGCCATTTAACAAAAATATCAGCCAGCGCCTGTTATTCGCCTTCATCACCATGGCAGTAATTACTGCCATTACGGGGATAGCAGGAATAACCTTTACCCTTGGCATGGGCAAAGAAGCCGACAAGGTCGCGGTTGAACTTGCGCCGCTTGGCGACGCAGCCATGGAAATCAAACTTACCGCCACCCGCGCCCATCTGGTATTTGAAGAAATAATGTCGGGCGATGGGACCGAAGACATCAACGAGGTGTGGGACCTTCTGGCGGAATGCGCCTGGTATGTTGATGCCATCATTTCAGGCGGCGAGAACGACGAAGGGGCCTTTGTTGCCAGCCAGAATGCCGGTGTGCAAAGCAAAATGGCGCATGTTAAAAAATCGGTGGCTGAATTCACCGCCAGCGCCCATCAGCGCTATGACGCCAAGCTGACACAGGGCAACAACGCAAACCTCAAAGCGGGCAGCAGTGCCGACGAAAAATTCGACGCATCCTTTGACCAGTTCATCGCACTGGCCGACGACGCCGAAGAATTAATTCATGATGACATGGATACCGGCGTTGCCGAAATGCGCACGCATGTTGAAGCATCCGTCCTGACCATGATTGTCATCACCATTGCCGGCTTTGCCGTTGCTGCGCTGTTTTCAATTTACGCCCGCAACAATATCTCGCGCCGGATTGATCAACTCTCCGACGACATGAAAGCGCTGGCCGCAGGCAAGGCAGGCACCGATGTTCGCTTCACCGATGATGTTGATGAAATTGGCGACATGGCCCGTTCCGTGCAGGTGTTTCAACGCAACATGGCACAAACAGAACAGCTTTCGGCCGAAAAAGCCCGAAATCAGGAACAGCTTGATCGGGCCAATGAAAAGCGCAATCAGGCGATTACCCAGTTCGATCACGAAATTGCCACCGTGGTTACCGGTGTTTCCGCCGCGGCCAGCAAAATAGACCAGACATCGACCGCGCTGACCAAAAACGGCAAGGCAAACCTTGTGATGGCCGAGGAAGTCAACCTTGCGTCATCAAGTGCCAATGGCAGTGTCGAAACCGTTGCCGCCGCCGCCGAAGAACTGACCCATTCCATTCGCGACATTACCCAGCAGGCCAATACATCGTCCGAAATTGCCCGTCAGGCCGTGTCGCAGGCCGATCACACCAACCACCTGGTGGCGGGGCTTGCCAATTCGGCCGCCCATATTGGCGAAGTGCTGGGGCTGATTTCCGATATCGCCAACCAGACCAATCTTCTGGCGCTTAACGCCACCATCGAGGCGGCCCGTGCCGGTGATGCCGGCAAGGGGTTTGCCGTTGTGGCCTCCGAAGTGAAAAATCTGGCCACCCAAACCGCGCGCGCAACCGAAGAAATCAGCAAACAGATTGGCGATATTCAAACCGCCACGCGCGAATCGGTTACTGCGATCGAGGAAATATCGCGGATCATTTCCAACATGGACGATATTTCCTCCTCTATCGCCACCGCCATGAGCCAGCAGGCCGATGCCACCCGCGACATTGCCCAAAACGTGCAAAACGCGTCTGACGGCACCTATCAGGCGGCACAAAAGGCTGGCACGATCCAGACTGCCGTCTCGGAAAGCCAGATGACAGCCAGCGAGCTTGCCGCTGCCGCACATCAGCTTACCGCCAGCGCGCAATCCTTGCGCTCGTCGGTCGACGGCTTTTTTGGCAAAGTGCGCGATTGACCCTCGGGCAACAAGCCTGGTCAAAATTCCGGTTTATAAACCCGATATGCAAACAACAAAAAACGCCCCGCACATATCGCGCGGGGCGTTTTTTACATTTCCAGCCCCCGCAAAAGCGGGGCCTGCCCGAATTAACCGACGATGTCGGTCTGGGCGAAGAAATATGCAATTTCGTTTGCTGCATTTTCAAGCGAGTCTGAACCATGGACCGAATTTGCTTCGATCGATTCAGCGAACAGCTTGCGAATGGTGCCCTCATCGGCATTTGCCGGGTTGGTAGCGCCCATTACTTCGCGATATTTTGCAACGGCATTTTCGCCTTCCAGAACCTGGATGACGACGGGGCCGGAAACCATGAAGTCCACCAGTTCGCCAAAGAACGAACGTTCCTTGTGAACGGCATAAAAACCTTCAGCCTGTTCACGGGTGAGACGAGCACGTTTCTGAGCAACAACGCGCAGACCAGCTTCTTCGATCACTGCATTGATCTTGCCGGTCAGATTGCGACGGGTTGCGTCAGGCTTGATGATGGACAAAGTACGTTCGACAGCCATTGGTTTCACCTAGGTACTTGTAAAATTTCATTACCCCCAAGATGAGGTTGGCGCTATATAAACGGCCTTTTCGCCCAACGCAACACATAGTTAACCATTCGCATTTCAGCCCTGCGTTTCACGCATCGGGCCTTTATCACCCTTCTGGCGTGAACAATCCCTTTAAAAACCGGCAGTTCCAACATGTTGGCACCCTATACAAAGGTGCAAAACCGCCGAGATGACAGTTTCAAGAATCCTTGCGTCTTCGCGCCCCCTGCCCTATTGAAGGGCAGAGAAATAACCGATTCCGTTACACAGGCGACAGTATGCTCAATATTTCCAACATCATCTACCGCATCGGCGGCCGGATGATCTTTGACCAAACCAGTCTTACCATTCCGGCCGGACACAAAATCGGCCTGATTGGCAGCAATGGCGCGGGGAAATCTACGCTGCTGAAACTGATCGCCGGCCAACTTATGCTTGATGGCGGCGAGATCAGCCTCAACGCCCGTGTCCGCATGGGCATGGTGTCGCAGGAGGCCCCTGCCGGGTCGCGATCCTTGCTTGATACCGTGCTTGCCGCCGATACCGAGCGCGCCAATCTGCTGGCCGAGGCCGAAACCGCCACCGACGGCCACCGCATTGCCGAAATTCACACCCGTCTGGCCGATATTGATGCCCACACCGCCGAAGCACGCGCGGCATCCATTCTTTCGGGCCTTGGTTTTGACGGCGAAGCCCAGTTGCGCGCCTGTGATGACTTCTCGGGCGGTTGGCGCATGCGTGTCGCCCTGGCGGCCACCCTGTTTTTGCAGCCCGACCTTCTGCTGCTTGACGAACCGACCAACCACCTCGATCTTGAAGCCACCATCTGGCTGGAACAATATCTGATCAGCTATCCCGGCACGATCATTCTGGTCAGCCATGACCGTGATTTGTTAAACCGGGCAGTTAAACATATTGTTCATCTGCACAATGCCCAGCTAACCCTGTATGGCGGCAATTACGATAAATTTGCCAAAACCCGCCGCGAACAGATGGAACTGGCATCAAAGCATTACGAAAAACAGATTGCCCAGCAAAAACACCTGCAATCTTTTATCGACCGCTTTCGCGCCAAGGCCAGCAAGGCCAAACAGGCGCAAAGCCGTGTCAAAATGCTGGAAAAAATGGGCCCGGCCATTGCCGTGGTCGAAGACCGCAGCATCACATTTGATTTCCCAAGCCCGCAGGAACTGCCGCCGCCCCTGATCACAATTGATAACGGCGATGTCGGCTATAACGGCAAACCCGTTTTGCGCGACCTTAACCTGCGCATCGATATGGATGACCGTATTGCCCTGCTGGGTGCCAATGGTAACGGGAAATCCACGCTGGCAAAGCTTCTGTCTGACAAACTTGAACTGATGAACGGCCAGAAGGTTTCGTCAAACAAGTTGCGGATTGGCTATTTTGCCCAGCACCAGACCGACGAACTGGTCATGGAAAACACCCCCTACCAGCATTTGGCCGCCTTGATGCCCAACGTGATCGAAAGCAAGGTTCGTGCCCAGTTGGGTCGCTTTGCCTTTGAAGGCGACAAGGGCAATACCAAGGTTAAAAACCTGTCGGGTGGCGAAAAAGCACGGTTGCTGTTTGCCTTGATGACGCTTGATGCCCCGCACATGCTGATCCTTGACGAACCGACCAACCACCTTGACATTGATGCCCGCGACGCCCTGAACCATGCGCTTAATAATTACGAAGGTGCCGTGATCATCATCAGCCATGATCCATATTTGATCGAGGCCTGTGCCGACCGCCTGTTGCTGGTCGCTGATGGCACAGTCAGCAATTTTGACGGCGACGTAAACGAATATCGCCAATATTTGCTGGATCGTGCGCGCGCCGATCGCCGGGCAGGCAAAAGCTCGGTTGCAGCAACGCCGGACCAAAAACGCGACCGCAAGGCTGAACGTCAGGCTGCGGCCGAAAAACGCAAGGTTGCCGCCCCGCTGCGCAAGGAAGTTGAAAAACTTGAAAAACAGATGGCGCAATGCACCACCAAAATTGCCGCGATTGAAGCCGAGCTGACCGATCAGTCGCTTTATACCGCAGGCAGTGCCGACCGCCTGAACAAGCTGCAGTTGGATATGGCCAAGGTTAAAGCCGATCTGGCCAAAACCGAAAGCCTGTGGCTGGAAAAGCAGGAAGAATACGAAATAATGGTCGCGTAACGCTTACCTGACCATCAGGGCATAACCATTGCCCGTCGCCCAAACAAAACGGCCCCGGGAGCATTTCCCGGGGCCGTTTTTTCGTTAAGTCCAGTCAGAATTACCGATTAAAATACCGGAACCACTGCGCCATCATATTTTTTGTTGATGAAGTCGCGAATGGTGTCTGAATTATAGGATTCCACCAGAATTTTGACCCAGGGCTGATCCTTGTCATCGGTGCGGGTGACGATCACGTTGGCATAGGGGCTATCCTTGCTTTCAATCGCGATCGAATCCTTGGTCGGGTTCAGCTTGGCTTCGATGGCATAGTTGGTGTTGATCGCAGCGGCATCAACATCGGCCATCGAACGCGGCAGCTGGGCCGCATCAAGTTCAATAAAATCAAACCCTTTGGGGTTCTCGGTGATATCAAGCGGGCTGACCACCAAACCGGCATCCGGATCAACCTTGATCAGGCCTTTGGCCTGCAACAGCAACAATGCACGGCCGCCATTGGTCGGGTCGTTCGGGATCGAAATTTTGGCGCCATCGGGCAGGTCATTCAGGCTTTTGTATTTGTCGGAATAAATGCCCATCGGGGTGACAAAGTTATAACCGACAACCGACAAATGATACCCGCGGTCTTTGATCTGGTTATCAAGGTACGGCACGTGCTGGAAGCTGTTGGCATCAAGATCGCCATCATCAAGTGCCTGGTTGGGCAGCACATAATCGCTGAAGGTGACAATGTCGAGCTTCAGGCCCTTTTGCGCCGCAACCTTGGCAACCTGTTCCATGATTTCTTCATGTTCGCCGGCAGTGACGCCAATTTTGATTTCATCCTTGGCAAAGGCCGGGATGGCAAGGCTGGCCGTCAGAATGACAGCCGCACTCAGGGTTTTGAAAAACCGCATGGGAAGGCTCCTTTTAAGCTGCATTTTAAATGTTAAATGCGGGAATGTGTAAAATAGTCAGATATTGCGTTTGTCGGCCTTGCGCGCCAAATGATCGCCCAGCATTTGCACCGCCTGGACCACCACAATCAGCGTCACAACAACGGCGGCCATCACATCGGGGCGAAACCGCTGATAACCATAGCGAATACCAAGGTCACCCAGGCCACCGGCCCCAACGGCCCCCACCATCGCCGAATACCCGACAAGGGTAACCGCCGTTAAGGTCAGGCCATGAATGATGGCAGGCAGGGCTTCGGGCAATAAAACCTTGGTCACCACCTGCATCGGGCGGGCCCCCATGGCGTGGGCGGCCTCGATCAGGCCGCCGTCAACTTCACGCACCGCCCCTTCAATAATGCGGGCAATAAACGGGATCGCCGCGACTGTCAGCGGCACAATGGCCGCCGATGTGCCAATCGATGTGCCCACCACAAAACGGGTAAACGGAATAATGGCAACCGCCAGAATGATAAACGGCACCGAACGCGTGGCGTTTACAATCGGCCCGATGGTTTTTTGAAAAACCGGTGCTTCAAAAAGCTCGCCCCGGCCCGATGTTGCCAGCAACACGCCCAGAGGCAGACCAACCAGCGCGCCAATCGCCAGCGATGCAAACACCATATAAAGGGTTTCCAGCGTCGCCTGCCCTAAAATGGGAAGAAGTGTGGACCACATGGCTTAACCCTCCTGCCCGATAGATGTACTTGCAGGCGATGCTGCACGGGATGGCACACCGGGTTTAAAATCCAGAAATTCGTCGGCCAGCAGGGATTGGGTTGTCGGATGTTGCGGATTGGCAAAAATGCCATCCACGGCACCCTGTTCAACAATCACGCCGCCATCCATCACGGCAACGCGGTCGCAAAGCTGTTTCACCACCGCCATTTCGTGGGTAATCACCACCATGGTCAGGCCAAGGCGTTTGTTAATATCGCGCAAAAGCGCCAATATCTGCCGGGTGGTTTCCGGGTCCAGCGCCGAGGTCACTTCGTCGCACAAAACAACCTTGGGGTTGCTCGACAGGGCGCGCGCAATGCCGACGCGCTGCTTTTGCCCACCCGACAATTCAGCCGGATAACGGTCGCGTTTGTCTTCCAGACCAACTAACGGCAATAACGGGTCAATCGCGGCGGCAATTTCGGCCTTGCTGGCCCCCGCCAATTCAAGTGGCAAGGCGATATTGTCGTAAACCGTGCGCGAGGATAGCAAATTGAAATGCTGAAACACCATGCCCAACTGGCGGCGAAACAGCGGTAAATCGCGTTTCGCAAGTGTGGTCACATCGGTGCCATCGACAATGACACGGCCCGATGTTGGCATTTCCAGCAAATTGATGCAGCGAATAAGGGTAGATTTCCCGGCCCCGGAACGGCCAATCACGCCGACAATTTCGCCCGCTGCAATATCAAGGTCGATACCGCGCAACGCAACATGTTCGGGGCTGCCCCGCCGGGCAGGATATGTTTTGTGCAGGTCGGTCAGCCGGATCATGGCGCCCTCCTTTTCAACATAAAAAAACCGTCTGCGGCATCACCGAGACGGTCGTTGCAAAAGGCGCACGCCCAACTCGCTTTAGCCGTATTTATTACGCGCCCGCAAGCTGAGAAGCAAATCGGCGCGTTAGATGACAATTATATAAACATGCCTGAATATGTAATTCAACGCTCCACTTCATGCATTTCACGCATGGCTTGTATGTATCGCCATAAAACTACAGCATATTTTCGTTAATAATCAACGATCCCCGACCATCAAACCACCGCAAGACCGATAATCTAAAAATTGGTATTTTTGCCTGAACCCGCGAAGCGCCAGCGCCCACCGGGAAGGCCACCCGCAACGCCATGGAAAGGATCAGCTTTCCGCTTTCTTTTCCCACGCCCCAGCCGGTGATTGCTGCCAGTAGGACAATTTATGTCCTGCATCTTTCCAGGTTTTCCAGCGCGTGCGGGCTTCGGCCACCGCATCAAAATCGCGGTCGTCAAACAGCATGATCACGCGTTCATAATCGGCAATCTTTTCGCTGTTCGCCCGGTCGGTCAGAAACAGGAACTGGGCGTTATTGGGGTTTTCATCGGTGATGGTCAACCATACCGGCTGTAACTCGGCATCGCCATCCTGTGCGCTGCCATGTGGCAACCAGCTGGCCTTGTCATAGGTCCACAGCAGGGTATTTAACGCATCAAGCCGGGCGTCGCCCTGTGTCAACACAACGGCGCGCTTTTCGCGCTCCAGTGTTTTTAACAAAAGCGTCGGCAAGGCCCGCTCCAGCGGGGTATTGGTCAGATGGTAAAACCAGATATCGCTCATAGATGTGTCATACGATGCAAAACGACACCGGGGCAAGGATTGTCCCTGCCCCGGCATGGTAAAAGCAAAATCAGCCTTCGTGATTATCGGCAACAAAGCGATCAAGCAGGCGCACGCCATAGCCGGTCGCGCCCTTCGGGGCCACTTCGCTGTCTTTGGTCGCCCAGGCCATAGCCGCAATATCAAGATGCGCCCACGGGCGATCCTTGGTGATAAAGCGTTTCAGGAACTGTGCCGCCGTGATCGACCCTGCCGGACGACCACCCACGTTTTTCATGTCGGCAATGTCGGATTTCAGCTGATCATCATAGGCCTTGCCAAGCGGCAAGCGCCAGACCGGCTCGTTCACGGCAAGGCCCGCATTGGTGATCTGGGTTGAAAGGTCATCATTATTGGAAAACAACCCGCCATTTTCATAGCCCAGCGCAATGATAATCGCCCCGGTCAGGGTTGCCAGATCGACAATCAGGCTCGGATCGTATTTTTCCTGCACATAGGTCAGGGCATCACACAAAACCAGACGGCCTTCGGCATCGGTATTGATCACTTCAATGGTCTGACCCGACATCGATGTCACCACATCGCCCGGGCGCTGCGCGGTTGAAGACGGCATGTTTTCAACCAGACCAATCACACCAATAACGTTTGATTTGGCATTACGGCCCGCCAGTGCCTTCATCAGGCCCGAGACAACACCGGCACCGCCCATGTCAAACTTCATGTCTTCCATGCCAGCCGCCGGTTTGATCGAAATCCCGCCGGTATCAAAGGTCACCCCCTTGCCAACAAAGGCAATCGGGGCTTCTTTTTTCTTGCCACCGTTCCAGCGCATCACCACCAGATAAGGTTTTTGTGCCGAGCCCTGCGCCACGCCCAAAAGCGCGCCCATGCCCAGCTTTTTCATTTCTTTTTCGTCAAGAACGTCAATCTCGACACCCAGCTTTTCCAAAGCACGTACTTCGGCAACAAAGCTTTCAGGGTACAGAACGTTTGCCGGTTCAGACACCAGATCACGGGTGAAGAACACACCGTCGATCACTTTTTTGGCGCTCTCATACTGCTTTTTGGCTTCTTTGGGTTCCTTCAGGGCCACCAGAACCGATTTCAAAACCGGTTTGTCGTCTTTGGTTTCGGTGGTGCGGTATTTGTCAAACCGGTAATCGCGAAGGGCGGCACCGGTGGCAAAATCGCTGGCGAGGTTGTCCATATCAAACAGGACGGTGATTTCTTTTTCGCCGGTTGCCTGTGCGGCAAGGGTGACCTGCCCGCCCAGTTTTTGCGCGGCAATCACGTCAAATTCGGCTTCGCTGCCAATGCCGAAAATAACAATGCGCGACAGTTCAACATGTGCGGGTGAAAGAACCTGCAAATTCTGGCCGAACTTGCCCTTAAAGGTCGATGCCTTGATCGCCCGTGCAACCGCACCCTTGGTGGCTTCATCAAGGGCAACAGCACTGGGCATCAGATCGCCGCCCTCGGTGGCAAAGGCCACAACCGCGCCGGAAGCCGGAACTGCGAGATCGGAAAAAGTGATCTTCATATCGGAAAGGACTCCTGAAATTTTCTGGGTCTGTTTATGGTCTTAATCCGCCACCCGATTGCGGACATATCGCGAATGTATCCTGTTCAGGTTAAAAACCCGATCCTCCCAATTTAACGAGATGCCCGCCGAAAGAAAGGGGTATCCCGTAAAGAAACAAAAAAATCATTCATTTTGGCCGCTTGTCGCTTTTAGAAAATTGCTAAAAATCAAGGCGGCAATTTTCCAGTCATGCACCATGGCGAAAATCGCATCAGAACTGCAAGGTCACATCATGGTTTCGCGCCCCATTCCCATCCTGATCACCGATCCCGCCGCAACTGCCCCGGCATCAAAGCCTACATGGCCCATCTGGCGGGGGGCTTTTCGGCCGCTCTTTCTGCTGGCCGGGGTGCAGGCTATTGTTGGCGTTGTGTGGTGGTTATCATCCATGATTCACGGGCTGTGGGCCCCGCAACTGGGCACAACCGCGCTTTGGCATGGTCATGAAATGATTTTTGCCTTTGGCGGCGCGGCACTGGGCGGCTTTTTGCTCACCGCGATTGCCAACTGGACAGGCCGCCCGCCCCTGCAAGGCCGGGCCATTATCCTGCTGACCCTGTGCTGGCTGGCGGGAAGGGTCGCCATGATTTTTGCCGCCAACATCAATGTCGCTGTTTTGCTGATCGCCGAGCTGTCTTATTTCGCTGTGCTGATTATTTTTGCCGCCCGCGAGCTGATTTTGGGCAACAACCGGCGCAATTTAAAACTGCTGGCGATTATTGGCACCCTTGCCTTCATTGATGCCCTGTTCGTGCTGGCCGCGACCGATGTTATCGCACTTGATGCCGACCTTTTCCCGCGCGCCGGTATTTTTGTTTTCATGGTTCTGATCGCCCTTATTGGCGGGCGCATCATTCCCGGCTTCACCCGCAACTGGCTGATCCGCGCCGGGAAATTACCCGGCATTGCCGAACCGGTTTCGTTTAACCGCTTCGATGCGCTGTGCATGGGCGCGCTCATCGCGTCGGCCATTCTGGCCTTTACCCCGTGGCACCGGGGGGCCGCCATTGTTTTAATGGTAACGGGGGTTTTGCACTATGCCCGGCTGGCGCGCTGGCGCGGTATTCATACCGTTCGCGAACCACTGGTAATTATGCTGCACGCCGCCTATTTCTGGCTGCCAACCAGCCTGATGCTGATCGGTTTTGCTCTGCTGCGCCCCGATTTATACGGTATCAACGATGCCCTTCATGCCGGTGGTGCCGGGGCCATGGCCTGCATGATCATGGCCGTGGGTGGGCGCGCGGCACTGGGCCATACCGGGCGCGCCCTTGTGGCGGGCACGCTTTATACCGCCGGGTTTTCGCTAATCTGGCTGGCAACCGCCCTGCGCCTGATCGCCCCGGTTGCGGGCAGCCATTATTTAACAATCCTGGCGGCAGCAACCTTATGCTGGGTTGGTGGCTGGTTACTGTTCGTGCTGCGCTATGCCCCGATACTGATTGGCGCACCATTGAAAAAGGGGTAACACCAGTGCCCGGCGTGCCTAAACCGGCATGTCGAGCATATCATCCGCCCACAAGCCCATGCCCGCAGCGCTGCCTTTAACATATTCCACCTGACCACCGTCGGCATCGCCGGTTAAAATCCAGCCATGGCGTTCATAAAACCCGTGCGCACGAATTTTGGGGTTGGCTTCGGTGGTCAGCGATATTTCATCGCAGCCTTGGGCAAACAGCCAGTCTTCGGCGGTTTTTAACAGGGCAGAACCTATGCCCTGCCCTGCATATTCGGGGTCTACAAACAGCGCCCACAAGGTGGCCTCTTTGGGCAGGGCAATGGCAAAGCCGGTGATAATACCGCGCGCGCCCACCGCACCACCCGTTTCGGCCACCCAAACGCCGGTGCCGTTTTCAAGCCAGTTAAACCATGCCGTTTTGGTAATGCCGCGCGTCGCCAGCTCCGCCATGGTCAGGCGGTTTTCGGTAACCTTCAACCGAATGGCAAAAACAGCATCCACATCGCTGGCAATGGCGGGGCGTATGTTCAAATTATTTGGTCCCATGATTGACTTATCCATCGCAAATGTCGGCGGCGTCGATTTAAATAAGCTCCTGCTTTTCAAACGACTTCTGGTCACTGACGTTCCACAAGATCAATAAGCCTCAAAAAATGCCTAGTACGAAAAAGTTCGGGTGCCGCTTTTTCGATTTCAGACAGCATTTGCGACAGCTCGAACGGCACCACAGACATTGTTTCCGGTATAATTGCGTCAAGAACAGACAAAACTTCCTGAGGAAATCTGGAAACGAGTGGCTCATCGTCATCTAACGTCATATCCAGACTGAAAAGTCCATTTCCACTTGAAACTGGCACCAAAAACTTTCTTACCGCCTGTAATACTGTAGGAAAATGATCTCCAGATCGGCTCAACAATAGAACCCACTCAGCAACCAAACTACTGGTTCGATATTTGCGTTCCAACGGCCAGGCATTGGTAATGAATGGAACAACATGATCAACCCAGCCATTAGACTCCTCACAACCAAAACGTGTAAGAAAATGAACAACATGACTGCGGCTACGGTCATTCATTCTTCTTAGACAGTTTCGCATTTCCCGATAAGTCAACCCATGCGGCTCGTTGGCATCAAATATCGCCATCGACGATAAAAGATCAACTGCAAGCTCTATATCCCCATCCGGCCATTTCCATTCATATACTTTTGGAAAAATTTGAAGAAGGTACGGCTTAACAGTCACCGCAACTTCTGGCGGAAACTTAGTTTCGCTGTATAAGAACCCGTTCCACGCGAACTCCGAAACGTCATTATTAGAACTGAATAACGGCACAAGCCGCGTCATAACCCACACAGGGTCAACCGAATAAAGCCATCCAATATAACGAGTTAAAATACAAACCGCATAATTTTTCTCGTTTCCGGGATTCTCCAAGAACCTTTCAATTCTTTGCCTGAAAGCACCAGGAATACCCGCATTTTCTTTTACCCCTAAAGTCTCCAATGCCTTTAGGATACCGTCCATCGCGTGCCCTGCCGGTTCATTAATGGCACACTCAAACAAACAGCGAGACCTTTGGGTAGCCTCATCCATTGCAATAACCTTCGCTGCCCCATCTTCTCCCAGGTCACTACGATCAATTATTATATTCGAGGCAAAATGGTCAAAAACACTCCACGCGACAAGAGGGCTTAAAGTGTAAATTTTATTCAGATTACCATTGATCCAACGACCAATATAATATTCAACTCCTTCAATTTTCTCAAATGGTAAACGCCCTAATTCTCGTGCAAAAACCAACAGAAATCGCCGGGTAACATTTTCTGGAAATTTATCAATTAATTGAAACCAAAACTCTGCCGGATACTCATCTCGACGCGCCTTATGAAGGAGAACGAGCAATGATCTTTTGGGGTTATTTTTAACCAGACCTATAAATGGCTTCTTCTCAAAAAAATCACCCCAACCTCTGCCGGGCATATTATCTAATCTTTCTGAAACTTCATTCACTGAAAGACCATCGAAAACCGCAGGTGCGTCATCTACCTTCACATATCCAAAATTGCCCCCTCTTTTTCTAACTATCTCTTTCGCAAACTCATCTCTCCAATTCGGCACTGTAGCTATTAATTCAGCCAAACGCTGTGTATGTGTTGGCGACAATTCGCATCCATTCAAACTCAGAAACTTGATATAACAAGCTACTTGACGGATACTTTCTTCTCGTTTAAAGTCTTCGCCCACTTCAGAGTAAAGTAACATTTTTTCAATCAACGATTCCTTTTCGTTGCGTGAAAAATCGCCCCACCGGTCCTGTAACAAAAACAAAACCTCACGTGAAACTTGATAATCCCAGAATATCTCCGGATCAACTTTAAGTAAAAAATTGACAACCTCTTCACCTGAAAACAGCAATCTATGGGCATCGGCAAAAAATTTTAATTTACGAAAGAAATAGGGATCACTTTCAGGCCAAAGCAGGACCCTGTTCCGCATCACTTCAGGATGATGCTCAACCATTCGAGAAAATAAACTCAAAAACCAGTCAAAAAAACCGGAAGTTCGTGTATCTGTTAACCTTCCCTCTGTTTCCCGCCCAGGGTAACAAGTCGGAACAGGGTAATAAGATACATTCAAATCCTGCAACATCATAATAGCCCGGCGGAAACAATTCTCCGCCGCAGAAATAACCACATCTAAATCACAGTCCGGAATTTCCAAATCCTGTTGATGCAGGTCGGGAAATTTAACGCTCAAATTCGCAATGTCTTTAACATCTGTATTCGCCCAACTACCAAGAGGAGCTTTGGATTTTTTGATACCTCCTAAAAAACTCGTGGCATATGAAGGCAACAAAAAATTTTCAAACTCTCGGATTACATGGTTTGACCAACCTTCAACGTCGATCATTCTTCTTAATTCAAACCAGTATGAACCATGCCGATCAGCTGAAACGGCTGTGTGCATCTCAACAAGCACGTTCCACATTTTTCGGGCATCGGAGGGCAGATCCTTCTGTCTTGTTAACGCATCACGCACAAACTTTAAAAAACTTGGATGTAAACGCCGTTGACGAAAAGCCCACCATGCAGCAATTGGGCTGTCCAGATGTTCAGAAATCCACCAAACAAGTGTCCCCAAACGAGAAGGTAGTGGCATATTATCAGCCGCAGGAAAGGCTCCGAGATCATGGATATTTTCTGGATTGTCATCACCGGGCCGCCAGCCAAGCAGATGATCGTGAATTCGCGCCTGCCAGTAGGAGTTCGCAGGGGGGCGTGCCGGGTCATCATCCAAGCCATAGGTTTGCAGTGGATCAAATATCTCTGCGTCTTCGCCATAGCCTTTAGAAATATCTGCAATACGGCAATTAACATCTAAAACGCAAAGCCATTCAGCCGTTATCTTCGGTGTCGCGTTGGCAAATGCGCGCGCCCCGGCTGTTGTGCGAACAACATGGGCAACTTGTCCACGCTGATATGCCTCTACTAATCTCGGCCCTTTACGTGCCAGATTTATTACATTTCCGCGCCACGCCCTTGGGTCATCAGCACGTTCAGCCCAAGCCTCAAACGTATCCCAAAGTGCTGAGTGATCATTGCCCTCCCCCGAATAAGCTATAGGAGTAACACCACGATCTCGCCATTTCGTTTCAATGTCTTCATGACGCCCACGGTCAAACGCATATAAATTGCGTTGATCAATCCCGCCATTCTGACTCAATCCCTGCAACAGGTATTTTACGGGTGGGTCATCTGCGCTATACCCAACAAGAACAACAGTATGATGTTTAATCAGTTCTCTAATAAAATTCGTTGCCCATGCTTCGGCCAAATAGGCGCGCCCAAAATCCGCGCTCCCTAATACGTAACTATCTGGTTGCCCAATATGACCATGAAGATAAGTAATGCCCGTGATTGAATCTCCATGCTCAAGCACTGGTAGGGTAGGCGCAACGCGTACTTGCAACAGTTCATCTTGGCCAAACTCAAACAAACGATCAAAATTCGTTGTTACCACTTGTGGCCGATGATCACGATCAGAGGAAATTCGACAAATTAACCTATGCTTGTCACTTGGATCATCATTCCTTGGCGCTCCAAGGCATTCAGAAACAATCGCATTCACTTCATCGCGACCATATTCCTGATACAAAGAATTGAACAACTGATCCAACGGGGTTTTGGCACCGTTGCCACCTATTTTCCAAGGTAGGAAGTCCCGCATTATGTCGCCGTTTTCATCGGGATCTAATTTATCTATGACATACTGTGCCAACCCTACAAAAGTTGGCATTCCTGCTGGAATCGAAACACCGGCACCGCACAGAAAAACACACCTTCCCTCATCTCTTTTTTGCAACAAATAGTCCGGTATGGCTGGTCCATTTGCATGAAATCTCACGTCACAACTATCCCTATTGATACCCGGTGCATTTAACCAAGTTTAACTCGTCACATAAGCAGCCGGAAATAGAAAACAGCCAGGAAAACTCTGTGATATAATCTGTTAGTCGTTAGCTAATTCACTGCCGCGCAGCACTTAACCGCACCGGCTGGCGTTTGCGGCCCCACTGCCCAGGCTTGGGGCCAAACACCCCGGCACAGGCGATTCCGCATTCAGTACAATTTCCGTGCGCATCCAGCTTCCAGTCCGAAAGCTCATACCAGTCCCGGCCAATCAGGCGGGTATGGCAGTTATGGCAATAGGTGCTAGAAGCCGCGTGGTCATGCACATTGCCGACATACACATAGCGCAGCCCGTTTTTAAGCGCGATCTCCCGCGCCCGGATCAGGGTTTGTGCGGGTGTTTGCGGGGTATCCATCATTTTCCAGTCGGGGTGAAAGGCGCTGAAATGCACCGGCTCATCGGGGCCAAGATTGGCCATGATCCAGCGGGTCATGGCATCAAACTCGCCATCGCTGTCATTTTCACCCGGTATCACCAGATTGGTCAGCTCAAACCACACCCCGGTTTCGCGCTTCAGATAAATCAGGGTTTCGAGAACATCATCCAGATGGGCCGAACACAGCTTGTGATAAAACGCCTCGGTAAAGCCTTTTAAATCCACATTGGCGGCATCCATATGGCGAAAAAACTCTGCCCGCGCATCCTTGCCAATATAGCCCGCCGTGACCGCAATGGTTTTAATCCCTGCCGCCCGGCAGGCCTTTGCCACATCCACCGCATATTCCAAAAAAATCACCGGGTCGTTATAGGTAAAGGCCACCGACGAACAGCCCCATTGTTTTGCGGTTTGCACAATCATATCGGGGGTGGCAAGGCTACCCACCGCATCCATCTGCCTTGCCTTGGAAATTTCATGGTTCTGGCAAAACTTGCAGGTCAGATTGCAGCCCGCCGTACCAAAGGACAAAACCGGGCTTCCGGGCAAAAAATGGTTCAGCGGCTTTTTCTCGACCGGATCAATACAAAACCCCGATGACCGCCCCCAGGTGGTCAGCACCATCTGGTCATTTTGCCGGGCACGGACAAAACACAGGCCGCGTTGCCCCTCGGCCAGCTTGCAATAACGCGGGCAGACATCGCACTGAATACGGCCATCATCCAGCCGGTGCCAGTAACGGCCCGGCACGGTGTCGACCAAAGGTGCTTGTATGCCGGGCAATGTCGGGGGTGCGGTCATCATGATCAGGTCCGCCTGTTAATAAAATGCAGCATCCTTTGAAAATCTAGTCTCGCGCGCTATCTTTTGCAAAGGATCGCAGATCAAAAGGGATGCGCCATGACCATTATTCGCCCCGCCGCCATTGCCGGTACGTTTTATCCTGCCGATGCCAGTGTGTTGCGCACAACCATTGCAAACCTGATGGCGTCTGCCGCCACCCACGCCCCCCATGAAAGCGCGCCCAAGGCCATCATCGTGCCCCATGCCGGGCTGGTGTTTTCCGGTGGCATTGCGGCAAACGGGTTTGCCACCATCCTGCCTGCGATCCATACCATCAAACGTTTGGTGATTATCGGCCCGGCCCATCGCATGGCGTTTCAAGGTATTGCCGTGGCCGATGCCACCGCGTTTGAAACGCCGCTGGGCACTGTGCCGGTGGATGAAGCGGCGATTAACAGCGTTCTGGCCCTGCCGCAGGTGCAGCGGCTTAACGCAGCACATGTGCAGGAACACGGGCTGGAAATTGAATTGCCGTTTATTCAGCATATTTTCGCAAATCAGCCCGAAGTGCAAATTGTGCCACTGCTGGTCAGCCGCTGTGCCGCCCACCAGATTGAAGAAGTGGTTGAAACACTGTGGGGCGGACCGGAAACCCTGATGGTGATTTCGTCCGACCTGTCGCATTTTCACGATGACGCCACGGCGTGCCAAATGGATGACCGCACCCGCCAATTGATTGAAAATTTCAGGGCTGAGGAACTGGGGTTTGACGATGCCTGTGGCTGCCTGGCGATTGTCGGCTTGCTGCGCGTGGCGCGCAAACGCGACATGAAAGTGAAAACGCTTTCACTGCAAAATTCCAGCGTCGCCAGTGGCGATACATCCCGTGTGGTTGGCTATGGCGCGTGGGCGTTTTACGATAGCGAAACAGCCATTTTACCTGATGATGAAAGCGGTTTCACCGATGCCACCCAAAACATTCTAAACCGGCATGGCAAAGGGTTGCTGCGCCTTGCCAGCCAGTCAATCCGCCATGGGCTGGCGCAGGATGCCCCCCTGCAAGCGAACATCGACACGTTGCCAGATGATCTAAACCACCCCGGTGCCTGTTTTGTGACCTTGAAGTTAAATGGCGATTTACGCGGGTGCATTGGTTCCATCATCGCACAGCGCGCTCTGGCGCAAGATGTGTGTGAAAACGCTTTCAAGGCGGCCTTTGACGACCCGCGCTTTGCCAAAATTACGGCGGCAGACCTGACGGATGATCTGGAAATGTCGATTTCGGTATTATCAAAACCACAGCCGTTTCCCTTTGAAAGCGAAGCCGATTTTATCGACAGGCTAACCCCGTTTGAGGACGGTATTATTTTATCTGATGGCAACAAACGCGGCCTTTTTTTGCCACAAGTCTGGGATCAACTGCCCGACCCGACAGATTTTACCCGCCACCTGAAACGCAAGGCAGGATTGCCGATGGATTACTGGTCAAACACGCTGACAGCGCAACGCTTTGTCACACGCGGGATTGAAAGCAAAACCGTGTTTGCACCGGGCACCCTTTGGGCAGAACACAACCATCACCGGTAAAGATACGGACTGGACCTTTCTTGTAAAATTGCCTAGGTCATCCCCTATGAACATATTCCCCCAGACAAAGGATTTCCCATGACCAACGGCTTGCCCGCAAATGCCCACGCCCTTGAAAACGGCCTGATCGAGATTGCCCGCAAGGCCGGTGCGGCGATCATGGAAATCTATAAAACCGATTTTGAAGTGCGATCCAAGGATGACGCATCGCCGGTCACCGAGGCCGACGAAGCCGCCGAAGCCATTATTCTGCCTGGCCTGCACGCCCTGACGCCCAATGTTAAAATCGTATCCGAAGAAAGTGCCGCGGCAGGCGATATTCCCGATGTATCAACGGAAACCGATTTTTTCTGGCTGGTAGACCCGCTGGACGGCACCAAGGAATTTATCAAACGCAATGGCGAATTTACCGTCAACATCGCGCTGATTGCCAAAGGTGTGCCGGTTATGGGGGTTGTTTATGCCCCGGCGCTGGAAAAGCTGTATTTCGGCGGGCCTGACGGTGCCAAGCTGATTGAAAACGATACCGACCCCAAAACCACCGCCATCACCGTGCGCCCGATGCCCAAAGATGGCATCGTCGTGGTGGGTTCACGCTCGCACGGCGACCCGGAAGCGATGAAAGCATTTTTGGGCGATTTGAAAGTGCGTGAAATGCGCCCGGCGGGAAGCTCGCTGAAACTGTGCCTGATCGCACAGGGCGAAGCCGACCTTTACCCGCGCCTGGGCCGCACCATGGAATGGGATATCGGGGCGGGCCACGCGGTTCTGGCCGCTGCCGGTGGCGTGGTTGAAAACATGGATGGCCGCCCGTTTGTTTATGGCAAGGGCGATTTTGCCAATCCCTATTTCGTCGCCCGCAGCCCGTCAGTACCGGTGACCTATCAAAACTAGATTTCAGGCGCGATTGCCCGTTATGGCAGAACCGCCGCGACCCTTAACAGCAGGATGGACATTGTTTCATCCTGCTGTTTTTTTTATCCGCGCCTTCCCCGCCTAGCATTGCCCTGCACAAGGACGCGGTGTTTTGGGCCCGTTATCAATATGATAAACCCGGCGCAATGCAACATTGCCAAAGCCATCGCTATGGCACACAAAACCCGCAGGAACCTTGACTTTTTTATAAACCGGGAATACTATAATGACATCGCCACACAACGTGTAGGTGACGTAAATAGCCGCCGGACTAACGGCGACGCGGTTCGGATCACTACCGCGGAGCGATACCGAACTATAGCGTAAAAGAGCCGCCATTTATTGGCGGCTCTGCGCTGTTTGCTCGAAAATTATACACGCCAATCTAAATGATTTGCAAACAAATGACGCCGAATTAACCAGCGACGAATGGCTCTTCCTGTGACAAAAAGGGTAACGTGAAAGTCCTCACGCTTCTATCCTTTGAACAAGCATCGTGCTTCAGATCATACAATCAATTACTTAGAGCATGTTTCCTTTAATAAGACCCATTCTGCCCGCGCATTTTGCCGCTCGGCAAGGAGAAGTCCGCAGGGCGTAACGGGGTTACGGACAAGGATTTCGACGTAGCCGAGCAGCAAAACGGGTCTTATTAAAGGAAACATGCTCTAAAATCTGCTCCATCACTATTCGGGTCACATCAAATACAAAAGTCGGTAGTGCGACCACCGCGCTTAGCGCAAGTGTTTTTAAAAACAGATCAAAATACTGCATTTGACGCTCTTCAGATGAAACATCTTCAGTTTCCCGCCAGAGTACCGACAAACTTTTGTAAATTCCTGTGAAAAAGAATGCCCTTTTTCTAATTGACATTCGTTCCAGCTTGTCATTGCGGGCCATCATCGCTAGGTATTTCAACAGATTGAAATTTTATCAATGGTGGTGCCATGTCCCCCGCCCTGACCATTCGTGTTTATTCCGAAGGTGCCCTGGCCCAGGCCGCTGGCAAATTACGTGCCGGTGAGCTGGTGGCTTTTCCTACCGAAACGGTTTACGGGCTCGGTGCCGATGCCACCAACAAGGATGCGGTGGCCGGTATTTTTGCCGCCAAACAGCGCCCGTCCTTTAACCCGCTGATCAGCCATTTCCCCGACCGCGACGCCGCCGCCCGCCACGCCGTGTTTGATGACCGCGCCGATAAACTGGCCGCGGCATTCTGGCCCGGTGCGCTATCGCTGGTGCTGCCCAAGCGCGATGACAGCACGATTTGCGACTTAACCACCGCGGGCTTGCCCAGCATTGCCGTGCGCGTACCGGCCCACGATATCGCCCGTGCCCTGTTGCGCGCAGCGGATCGCCCCATTGCCGCGCCATCTGCCAACCGGTCGGGCCGCATCAGCCCCACCACGGCGGGCCATGTGGCGGCATCGCTGGGCAATGCGGTTTCGATGATTCTGGATGGCGGACAGTGCGGTGTCGGCCTTGAAAGCACGGTGGTCGATTTAACCACCGACCGGGTGGTGCTGCTGCGCCCCGGCGGCATTACGGCAGAGCAAATAAGCGCGGTTCTGGGCTGTGATGTTGTGATGGCCGACACCGACGATGATGCCCCGAAATCGCCGGGCATGATGAGCAGCCACTATGCGCCGGGCCTGCCGGTGCGCCTTAACGCCACCACCCCTGATCGCACTATCGGCGATGAAGTTTTGCTGGCCTTTGGCCCCGATTGCGCCACAGGCGGGTTTGCCCAGGTTTTATGGCTGTCCAAATCCGGCGATGACCGCGAGGCGGCGGCCAACCTGTTTGCGGTGCTCCATCAGGCCGATCAATGCCGGGTCAAAGGCATTGCCATTTGCCCGATCCCCGATGACGGGCTGGGCATTGCCATTAACGACCGCATGAAACGCGCGGCCGCCCCGCGCGGCTAGGCTGAGGCGGAGGTTAAGCTGGTCCCAACCTCGGCCTGGCCCTGTCACCCGGTTAACATTGTTAATTTAATTTGGAACGCTTCATGCCCGCACCGCTTTCACCTGCCCCAACCGTTCCCGCCGAGCTGATCGCGGCCTTGCAAACCCTGCTCGGCCCCAAAGGCTGGAGCATGGATGCCAGCGTGTTGGAACAGCATAACCGCGAGGCCCGGGGCAAATTTACCGGGGCGGCGGATATTGTGCTTTATCCTGCCAGCACCGATGAAGTTGCCGCCTGCGTGCGCCTGTGCCACCGCGCAGCCATTGCGTTGGTGCCGCAAGGGGGCAATACCGGGCGCTGTGGCGGTGCCGTTGCCGATAACGGCCAAATCCTGATCAATCTGGGCCGCATGAACCAGATTATCAATACCGATGCCCGTGATTTCACCATGACCGTTCAGGCCGGGACAATCTTACACACCATTCAGCAAACGGCCGAAAACCACGACCTGTTGTTTCCGTTAAGTCTGGGCGCACAGGGCAGTTGCCAGATTGGCGGCAACCTTGCCACCAACGCCGGTGGGCTGAATGTTATTCGGTATGGCAATACCCGCGATCTGGTTTTGGGGCTTGAGGTGGTGTTGGCCGATGGCACAATCTGGAACGGCCTTTCCAAATTGCGCAAGGACAATACCGGCTATGATTTGCGTGATTTGTTTATCGGGTCCGAAGGCACCCTTGGCATTATCACCGCCTGCACCCTGAAACTGTTTCCCCGCCCGCGCCAGATTGCAACAGCGTGGGTTGCCCTTGAAAGTGTTGACGCGGCACTGGATTTGCTGGCACTGGCCCGGCGCGAAAGCGGAGATGCCATTGCCGCCTTTGAACTGATGAGCCAGTTTGCGCAGGATTTATGCATTCGCCATATTCAAAATTGCACCACCCCGCTGCAAACAGTCGCACCGTGGTATGCAATGATCGAAATTACCTCGTCGCGCCCGCATGACGATTTAACCACTGTGATGCATGGTCTGCTGGAACGTGCCCTTGAAAGCGGTTTCATCAGCGACGGTACAATTGCGCAATCCGAGGCACAACGCGCCAATTTATGGGCATTGCGTGAGGGTATCCCCCCCGCCCAAACCCGCGAGGGCGGCAGCATAAAACATGATGTTTCCGTGCCGGTGTCATCGGTTCCTGCCCTGATCGAACGGGGCATTGCCCAGGCATTAAAACGCATTCCCGGCATTCGTCCCTGCCCGTTTGGCCATGTTGGCGATGGCAACATCCATTTCAATTTCAGCCAGCCGGTCGACATGCCCCGCGAGGTCTTTTTGGCCCAGTGGGAAAATTTAAACCGCGATATCCACGATATTGTCGCCGATCTGGGCGGATCAATCAGCGCGGAACACGGCATTGGCCGTTTGAAGGTCGAGGAGCTGGCGCATTATGCCGACCCGGCGAAAATGCAGCTTTTAAAAGCGATAAAACAGGCGATTGATCCGCAAAACACGCTAAATCCCGGCAAAATCGTCAACCCGGCATAATACCAAACCTCATTGATCGAAACCGATCAATGAGGTCCTCAGTCGGCGGGCGGGCTTCTCTGAACCCCTTGCCTTTCGCGGCACAAGCCGCGCGGCGCCGTCGCGCCTAACCAGTTCCCCATGAGTCTTCCTCATAGAGAACTGGCATAAGCGCGCGGGTCGCGATATGCGTGGCACCAGTTTGCCCCAATCGATCAAACGAAAAGGGGTGCGACCGCATCGCACCCCTTTATAAATCAGATATTTAATCAGATGTCCGAACCGGTTATTTCGGGCCGTCCCAATCGTTTAAGGCATCGGTTTTCATCTGGCGGCGTTCTTCTGGCGAAAGTTTCCAGTTGTCACCAAAGGCGGCTGATTCCCATGAGCCATAGGTCGGGTTGGGCAGCATGAACCAGCGTTCACCCCAGTAATCGCTATATTCATCCATTTTGGCGATACGGCCTTTGACATCACCGCCCATGTCATCGACGAAATCGCCAAAGTTATCGCCAAACATCATGATAATACGATGATCGGCGGCAACCGCATCGCGGCGTGTGCCTTTGTCCGAACCCCATTCCTTCTTTTCGCCGCGCACCATTACGTGGTCGGCATCGGCATAGGGGAAGCCATATTTTTTAAGATTGGCAATGGTGGCGGCTTCTTCCGGGGCTTTGCGGTTGGTGACGTAATAAACAGCCACACCCTTGGCCGCAGCGGCCTTGGTCAATTCCAGCGCCCCCGGGGTCGGGGTCGACATTTCGGTATTTACAAATTCCGCCCAGGTTTTCGAGCTATAGGATGAATCCGCTGTTACCACCCATGACTGATAAGCCGAGTTATCAAGAACGGTTTCGTCAACATCAAGCACGATGGCCGGTGATTTGGACATATAATTGTCGCCCTGCTCAAGGGCTGCGGTCCAGCTATGGTCGCCAATGGCGGCACCAAGCAAACGCTGAGCGCCGGCATAAACAGATTTGGCGGTGGTTTTATATTCGACCGAGGTCTGATACCACAAAGCGGCATTCAGCCCGTCATTCGGTTTTGCGTCCTGTGCCTGAGCCGCAAAAGAGACCAAAGTGGCAAGTGCAGTGGCACCCGCCAGTTTCATAAATACGTTCATCTTATCATGCTCCCTGTTAACTGCCCGGCGGTTGACCGCTCGGTCAGGATTGCGACAGGATGCCATGTTGGTCGAACTTGAAAACCCCTTTTTTATCATTGGCCCGACATTCACCGCTAAATGCGCCATTTTCGCCACGGCCCGCCCCAAAACAAATTCGGCGCGATTATGCAAATCGCGCCAAAGCAGCACCCCGTCCGGGTTTATTTATAGAGTCGACCGTTTTTCAAACCCGGAAAGATCTTCAACAATCGGCACCGCTTGTTCATGAATACGTTCCACCCGCGCATTTTCCGGCCCTTGTTGTGCCGCACTTAACATGGACTGCACAACCGACGGCGCCCCGCAAAACACCGCCTCGACCGTGCCATCGGCACGGTTACGCACCCAGCCGGTCAAGCCGCGCTTGCGGGCCTGCTCAACCGTCCAGGCCCGATACCACACCCCTTGCACCCGGCCTTCTATCCGCACCAATACGGCAATGTCGCCGGTGCCGGTTACCGGGTCGGGGTCTGTCTGTGACATGGTAAACCTTCCTGATTGCCGAGCTGCACTGCCCGCATAGCATACGTGCCGGGCAGTTATCGCCCCACCTTATTTGGCGCCGGGAATATCGGCATGCAAATGGCTGTTTTCCTTAAAGATGCGTTTTTGCTCGTCACTGGCCGGGGCCTGATGATTGTCTTTCCATGCATCATAAGTCATGCCGTAAACCACTTCGCGGGCCTGATCATAATCCATGGTAACGTTATGGTCGCGCGCAGCCGCCAAATACCATTTCGCCAGGCAATTTCGGCAAAAACCGGCCAAATTCATCAGGTCGATATTTTGCACATCCTTGCGGTTTTGCAAATGACCGACCAGCCCGCGAAAGGCGGCGGCTTCAAGTTCCAGCCGGGTTTGCGCGTCAAGTTCGCTCGCAACACCGCCCCCGGTTGCGGCTTCGTCACTTAAATTCGATCCGGCACAATCAGACATTTTCCATCCTTTCGCCTGCACATTGTTTGCATAGTGATGTAATCAGTTCGGGCACCTGCGCAATATCGGCAGCTTCACAAAACAGGTCGTTATCAATTTCAATCTGGCCCACCATTTCATGAACCCAGGTAATTTCATAGGGCACATGAATGGCCGCCCCGCCGCATTCCAGCACCGGCAAAATATCGGATTTCATCGAATTGCCGATCATAACGGCTTCCGACGGCTCCACCCCGTAACGACCAAAAATGTTACGGTAGGTCAGCGGGTCTTTTTCCGAGACAATCTCAACCCCGGCAAACAGCTTTTCCAGACCAGACCGTTCGATTTTAAGCTGCTGGGCGATCAAATCACCCTTGGTAATCAGGATAAGTTTGCAATCCGCCCGGTCGGCAAAATGGCGCAGCACGGTCTTTGCCCCGTCAAGCAGGCGGGTCGGCGCACGCAGCATGGATTTGCCAATTTCGGCCAGTTCATGAATTTCGGCAGCACTGATCTTTTTGTCCGAAACCTCAATCGCGGTTTCGATCATCGACAGGGTAAAGCCGGTAATACCGTAACCATAGATCGACAGGTTTTCCAACTCGGCCTGATACAGCCGTTCATCAACCCTGTCGGCATCGCCATGATTTCCCAGCATTTCACGCAGGCGCACATGGGCATCGCGAAACAGCGGCTCGTTGTGCCAAAGGGTATCATCGCCATCAAAGGCAATCAGCTTGAACATTCACACTCTCTTGCATCGTTTCTTATAAAAAACGCCCGGTTGCCCGGCTATTTTCAGGACGCAGACCATATGCCACCGCCTGACACGGGTAAAGCCCCGCCCTTATGTATTTAATATGCGCAGGGAACTTCGCAAAGAGGCCATCGATAATCTGGTTCAGGGCATCGCTGGCAAGGATGCTCCGCGCCCGGTCACACCGTGCCGGTTAATCATCTGGCACCATAACGGCTTGTAGTTTTGTGCAACAAGTCCGGATGACTGTGTCTTTTACACAATCCTCGACCTACCTAACCCCGGATGCCATCGACCAGCCCAATGACATTGATGTTAATGAAGTTATCATTCGATCAACTGCGCGTGCGTTCTGATGGCTGACATACCACAACAACAAACAAAAACAGCGCCGAGGCATCTGATACCCGGCGCTGTTTATGTCAATCAGCAACATTCGTGATGCGGACAAACGGCCCCGATCAGGCGTCGTCTTTTTCAAACTCGATAATGATCGCATCGACCGAAAGGTTCGCCCCTTGCTCGGCATGGATGGTTTTAACCACTCCCTTGCTTTCGGCTTTCAGCACATTTTCCATTTTCATGGCTTCAAGAATGCACAATTCCTGACCGGGCTGCACGGTTTGCCCTTCCGCGACCGATACCTTGACCAGAAGGCCTGGCATCGGGGAGAGCAGGAAGTTGGACATATCGGGGGCGGCCTTGAACGGCATCAGTTTTTGCAACTCGGCAACTCGGGGGCGCAAAACCTTGATGCTGCGTTGAACACCATTGGCCGACAAGCGATAACCCGTGCCTTCAACATCAACCTGCACACAAACAGGTGTTCCATCAATCTCGCCCAAAAACAGGTCATCCCCGATTTTCCAGTTCGACGCGATGCCAAAACTGCGATCCTTAATCGCGACAATGTAATCGCCATTAACACCGTCAATTTCGATGTCAAACGCGGTATGGTCATCGCCGTTGATCGCAACCCAGCTTTCAGGGATCGGGGCTGCGTTTTCGCGCAACTGACCGGTAATGCCGCCATTGCGTTCTGCCAGACGCTGGTTGATATAGGCGGCCACCGTGATCAGGGTTTGCGGGTCGTCATTGGGCAAATCATCGGTGGAAAAACCGTCGGGATATTCTTCAGCAATGAAATTGGTGGTGATATTGCCATCCTGAAAGCGTTTATTGGCCATAACCGCAGCCAGAAACGGAATATTGTGCGAAATGCCGCGGATAAAATAGGCATCAAGCGCACTGCGCATATGATGAATGGCTTCATCGCGATCCGCACCATAGGTAACCAGCTTTGCCACCATCGGATCATAGAACATCGAAATTTCGCCGCCTTCAAACACGCCGGTATCAACCCGGACGGTGTCGGTTTCAACCGGTGGCTGATAACGCACCAGACGCCCGGTCGAGGGCAGAAATTCGCGAAACGGATCTTCGGCGTAAATGCGGGTTTCCATCGCCCAGCCGGTTAAGGTCACATCTTCCTGGCGCAGGGTGAGTTCCTCGCCAAATGCAATGCGGATCATCCATTCCACCAGATCCTGCTTGGTCACAAGTTCGGTCACCGGATGTTCGACCTGCAGGCGGGTATTCATTTCAAGGAAATAGAAGTTTTTGTCTTTATCGACAATAAACTCCACCGTCCCGGCCGAGCAATAATCCACCGCACGCGCCAGTGCCACCGCCTGTTCGCCCATGGCCTTGCGGGTTTCGGGGTCGATAAACGGCGACGGGGCTTCTTCAACCACTTTTTGATGGCGACGCTGGATCGAACATTCACGTTCGCCCAGATAAATCGCGTTGCCGTGTTTATCGGCCAGCACCTGAATTTCAATATGGCGGGGCTGCTCGACGAATTTTTCGATAAACACGCGATCATCGCCAAAGCTTGACGCGGCTTCGGAGGTTGCGCGTTCAAACCCCTCGCGGCATTCGGCATCGTTGCGCGCAATGCGCATGCCCTTGCCGCCCCCGCCCGCCGATGCCTTCAGCATCACCGGATAACCGACTTCGTTGGCGATTTTAACCGCTTCGTCCGTATCCTTGATCACGCCCATATGGCCCGGCACGGTGGAAACCCCGGCATCGGCGGCAATTTTTTTCGAGGTGATTTTATCGCCCATGGCACCAATGGCACCGGTTGGCGGGCCGATAAATTCAACATTGGCCTCGGCCAGCGCCTTGGCAAATTTTTGATTTTCCGACAGGAAACCATAACCGGGATGAACCGCCTCGGCCCCGGTTTGTTTGCAGGCATCGATGATTTTATCGATCAGCAAATAGGACTGGTTGGACGGGGCCGCCCCAATATGCACGGCTTCATCGGCCATTTGCACATGCAGGGCATTTTTATCGGCATCGGAATAAACAGCAACCGTGGCAATGCCCATTCTTCGTGCCGATTTAATCACACGGCAGGCAATTTCGCCACGGTTGGCAATCAGGATTTTCTTAAACATATCTGGATGCTCCGGGCTTACAGCGGGATATTGCCGTGTTTTTTAACGGGGTTCTTGATGTCCTTGTTGCGCAACATCGAAAGAGACTTGCACACCCGGCGGCGCGTGCCATGCGGCATAATGACATCATCGATATAGCCCTTGCGCCCGGCAACAAACGGGTTGGCAAATTTCTGGCGGTATTCCTCGGTCCGGGCTTCGATCTTGGCCGGGTCTTTCATGTCCGCCCGGAAAATAATTTCCACCGCGCCCTTTGCCCCCATCACGGCAATTTCGGCACTGGGCCAGGCATAATTCACATCGCCGCGCAAATGTTTGGACGCCATCACGTCATAAGCCCCACCATAAGCCTTGCGGGTAATGACCGTTACCTTGGGCACCGTTGCCTCGGCATAGGCATAAAGCAGCTTTGCACCGTGTTTAATAATCCCGCCCAGTTCCTGTGCTGTGCCCGGCATAAAGCCTGGCACATCAACAAAGGTGACAATCGGAATGTTATAGGCATCGCAAAAGCGCACAAAACGCGCGGCCTTTTTGGAACTGGCAATGTCAAGGCACCCGGCCAGAACCATTGGCTGGTTGGCAACAATGCCCACCGTTCGCCCATCCATACGTGCCATGCCGATGATGATGTTTTTGGCATAATCGGGCTGAATTTCATAAAAGTCGCCTTCATCCACGGTTTTGTGGATCAGCTCCTTCATGTCGTAAGGCATGTTGGGGTTTTCAGGCACCAGGGTATCAAGCGAGAAATCATCGCGATTAACCGGGTCTTCGCATTTGTGCGCAGGCGGCTGTTCCTTGTTTGATAACGGCAGAAAATCGATGAAACGCCGCGTTTGCAGCAATAAATCCACATCGTTTTCAAAGGCCAGATCGGCGACACCGGAAATGGCGGTGTGGGTGATCGCCCCGCCCAGTTCCTCGTGCGTGACTTCTTCGTGGGTAACGGTTTTAACCACGTCCGGCCCGGTCACGAACATATAGGAGCTGTCCTTGACCATAAAAATAAAGTCGGTCATGGCAGGGCTATAAACCGCCCCCCCGGCACAGGGCCCCATAATCAGCGATATTTGCGGAATAACGCCCGATGCCTCGACATTGCGTTGAAACACATCGGCGTACCCTGCCAGGCTTTCAACCCCTTCCTGAATACGGGCACCACCCGAATCATTCAGGCCAATCACGGGCGCGCCCACCTTCATCGCCTGATCCATGATCTTGCCAATTTTGCGCGCATGTGCCCCCGAAAGGGCACCGCCAAACACGGTAAAATCCTGACTGAACACAAACACCAGACGGCCATTAATCGTGCCATGACCGGTTACAACACCATCACCGGGAATGCGGTTTTCGGACATGCCGAAATCAACGCTATCATGTTCAACAAACATGTCCCATTCCTCGAAACTGTCTTCATCAAGCAGCACATCAAGGCGTTCACGCGCCGTGAGCTTGCCTTTTTCGTGCTGTTTGTCGATGCGTTTTTGCCCGCCGCCCATTGCGGCGTCGGCACGCATTTCTTCGAGTTTGGTGATGATTTCCTGCATGCTGGCTGATCCTTGTTTGTGGCCCGGCCGGAATTAAAACAGCTTCCCGCGGGATGCGGGCGCAAAATTGGAATACCATTATTCGGTACTGGAATGCCAATTATTTTTACACGGCATATTTTAATACCGCAATGGCGCAAACGCCTGAATTCCCTAACGTCAAAGGAAAATGCCAGATTTGGCCGAACTAAAGTCTACCCACATCAGAAGGGGCGCATATAACGCGAAAAGGCGAAAACAGGGCAATTTGGGCGTGTGAAACACCCGCCATTGCCCTGCCCTGTTGCCGTGTCGCCCATTCAAGGCCTAACAGGCCGCGATGGTGCGATAGGTGTTGCGCCCGCCTTTTTTGGCCAGATAAAGCGCGCGATCTGCCTTGCGATATAAATTATCGGCATCGCATTCGCAGCCCTTGCAATAGCTGATGCCAATACTGGCCCCGACGGTAATTTCGTTGCCGTCAATCATACGCGGGCGGCCGATTTCCTGAATGATGCGCGCGGCGGGAATTTGTGCTTCTTCGGGGTTGCCCATGGCGGGCAGTAAAATGGCAAATTCATCGCCGCCCAAACGGGCCACCACATCGGCATCGCGAAAGCGCGAGCGCAAAAAGTTGGCAATTTCGATCAGTAATTTATCGCCAACCGGGTGCCCATAGGTGTCATTGACCTGTTTGAACCAGTCCAGATCGAGCAGCAGCAACGCGACATTCTGGTTAATACGTTCGCTTAGCCGAATGGCCTGAGCAAGCCGGTCGTTAAACAGATGCCGGTTGGCAAGCCCGGTCAGCGGGTCGGTCAGGGCCATTTGGCGAATTTGTTCCTCGATCGCCTTGGACGGGGTGATGTCGCTGTGGGTTCCGGCCATACGCAAGGGTCTGCCATCGGCATCCCAGTCAAAAACCTTGCCGCGGTCCAGCACCCAGATCCAGTCGCCATTTTTGTGCCGCACCCGGCATTCGCACTGGAAATAGGTGCTACGACCTTCAAAATGTTCGGTCAGCAATTTATCGGAATTTTCCAGATCATCAGGATGGCACAAATTGCGCCAGCCCTGAATGCTGGGGGTGCCCAGTTCGGCCAGGGTATAACCGATAATTTCGGCCCAGCGTTCGTTAAAGCGGATGTCGCCAGTTTGAATATTCCATTCCCAGGTTCCGGCATTGGTTCCGCGAATAATTTCATCAAGGCGCTGGCGTTCCTCGACCAACTCCTTGTTGGCATCTTCAAGCTGATGGGCATATTGATTGCGCTGGGTCACATCGAAAATAATCGAATGCAGAAATTCGCGCCCATGAATTTTAATCGACCCGGAATTAACCTCGACATCGCGAATTTCGCCATTGGCCAGACGATGGTGAAAACTGAACCGGGCCGACCCCTGCTGCAAGGTCTGGTTTATCGCCGCATCAACGGTATCGTCGGACTGAACGTTAATCTCGCTTATTTTCAGTTGGCATATTTGCGCGTGGGTATAGCCGTAAAATGTCAATGCCGCCTGATTGGCATCGTGTATACGCCCGCTAAGCGGATCGATCAGCAATTTGATCGCCGGGTTATGCATAAACATTTGCCGGTAAATCGTTTCGCGTTCGGCCATTGCCTTTTCGACGGTGTAAACATCGCTGATATCGCAAAACGACGTGACGATGCTGTCAAATTCGCCAGTTACCGGGTGATATGCCGGTATGGCCTGCATCCGCACCCAACATGTGACCCCCGCGCCAATCTTGCGGCAAATACCAAGGATGGTAGCCTCAAATGGCTGCCCGGTGCGCGCAACAGTATTAACGGGATGGTCGGCAATACTGATCGACCCGCCAGCTTCGTCAACCAGCGCATAATTTTCACCCAGCGGGTGCCAGCCCTCAAACCGGGCCGGGTCTATATCAAATATTGTCGCCGCCGCCGCATTATGGCGGATAACCTTGCCTGCCAGATCATGGACCAGCACCCCTTCGGCAACATGGTCGAGGATAAATTCGGTGCGATTTTGCGGGGTTTGAACGGTTTCATAATCGCAGGAACCGCTGCCAAGCGCACGCATGCTGCCCATAACGCTACGGTGCCCTTCGGGGCCTGTATCGGTCACCATGGCATGGTCAAGCACATGCACCCACGTGCCATCATGACGGCGCAGGCGAAACTGGCGTATGATCGCCTGACTTGGCCAATCGGCAGGATCGCAGGTTGACCGCAAGCCGGCACAATCATCGGGATGAACAAAAACCCACCACCAGTTGGCCGATTTCAGCCGGATTTCACGGGCGGGAACCCCCAAAAGCCCTGCACAATTGGCACTGATGTAACTTGTCGCAGGATCTTCAAGGTCGATGCAGTAAATAACGCATGCCGTCGCGGCTGTGGCATTGTCATCGGCAATAATGCCCGCCGCAAAGCCGTCATCATGCGATTGGTCGGGCCTTCGCCCGCTATGATTGTGCGCATTCATGTTTTTGTTCTAATTGCTGCGTCCCCGGCACGGAACAAAATGTTCCGCAAGGTGCTGAGCGACACGTAATCATCGCTATACCCGGCTGGAACGGCTGCAACAATTTCCTTTTATTCTCGTTCCCTAATACGACAACAGTATAGGTATAAGAATGATTCCAGCAATTGATCTGGCTTAAATTTTCGCGGGAAAATGCGGTTTTTGCACGATTTTTACCAAATTGCGCACTTTTCGACCCTAGACCTGAATATAAACGATTGTATAGGCCGTCACTTTTAAAAGGTATGGGCGTGCAAAACCCGCCAGCGCCTTTAAAAGACACGCAAATCAGGCGAATCGAATAAACCTTGGCGCGCAGGCACGGCCACACGATGCCAAAGGGCAACGCGCCACACCTGCCCCTGCAACGTCACATCGTCAAAATGGGATGCTGTTTCACCGGTGTCGCTGGCCACAAAACACGCAGCCCGGCAATATCGGGCGCGGTTTTAACCCTGATACAGGTCGAGAAAGCGCCGGGCTGCAAGAATTTCATTACGCAGATTCTGGCGCTTTTCTTCGGCCTCGGCATCCGCGCCCCAGTTTTCGATGGCATAAATCTCATCAACCTGGGAAACGTCGAAGGCCTGTTTTGCATCGATATAACGATGTAAAACCGCCAGCCCGATAATAACCGACCCGCTTACCGTAATCAGGGTGTGAAGGGCGGCCAGTTCATGATCATCAAGCGGTTCGATCACATCTTGAACCGCCAGCAATGCAGTATCTTCCTGCGCAATGGGCATAACGCCATGCGTGACATTTAACGATACCGACAATTCGGTTTTCGCCCAGTCAAGCAAGGGCTGCCATTGTTCGTGCTGCTTACGCATCAAATCATCAGGATATTGCGCGCGGTAACATAAAAGGTCGCTGCGGCCATAGCCGGTTAATTCGGCAATCACAACGGCGCGGTTTGGGGCCACGCGGTCTATCGCGGTTGCGGCAAGCTGCATGATTGGCATGGTGGACGGCACAATATGCTCACCCTGCGCGTCCCATTCGGCGGCAATTGCCTCGGCCAGGGGCTGATTGCGCAGCACAAAATCGGCCTTGCCCGGGGTTTTTACCGCCCGTCCGTCAAGATGAATACGCCACCCTTGCCCGTTTTCGGCTGGGGCGGTCGCAACCTGTTTGTAAAACCGTTTGATTGATGCATTTGCCATAAGGGCGATATGCCCAAAACGGCAAAAAGACGCAAGCAGTTTGATGTGAAAAACGGCATTTGGTGCCGTTAATTACGTAAATTGCATATTTTTTACACAAAATTTTCCGTTGCCGTGTTTTTACCCATTCCAGCAAAAGGCCAAAGCCCGCCAAACCTGTGGTTCGGCAAAGATGGCGCGAATATGGCACGGCCCTTGCTGGTATCAGGCGGGTTTTGGGCTTGAGGCAACGAAACATGTCGCGAAACGCGACACAATCAGGAGACTTCGACAAATGGGTAAATTCGGATCACGGGTCGCGGCACTGACCCTTGGGGTCGCAGCACTGGTGGTGGTACATGCCGCCAAAGCAGATACGCCGATCAAATTTTCGCTCGACTGGAAATTTGAAGGCCATACCGCCCCTTATATTCTGGCCAAGAAAAAGGGCTATTTCTCCGACGAAGGGCTCGATGTCACGATTGATTCGGGCAATGGCTCGGTCGGGGCGATTACGCGGGTTGCCAGTGGCGCCTATGACATTTCCTTTGCCGATATCAATTCACTGGTCGAATTTAACGCAAGCCACCCCGACCAGGCCATGAAGTCGATTTTCATGGTGTATGACCGCCCGCCGTTTTCGTTGTTCATGCTGAAAAAAAGCGGCATCACCAAACCGGAAGATTTAAAGGGTAAAACCCTTGGCGCGCCGGTTTTTGATGCCTCGCGCAAGCTGTTCCCGGCTTTCGCCGAGGCCACCGGCCTGTCGATGGATGATGTTAAATGGGAAAGCATGGACCCGCCCCTGCGCGAACCAATGCTGGTGCGCGGTGATGTGGACGGCATTTCGGGCCACTATTTCACATCTGTTCTGAACCTTGAATCGCAGGGCATTAAAAAAGAAGACATGGTGGTCTTCAAATATGCCGATTACGGGTTGGATTTTTATGGCAACGGCATTTTGGCCTCGCGCGATATGATGGAAAACCATGGCGACGAACTGCGTGGTTTCTTGCGGGCCGTAGTTAAAGGCTGGCGCGATGCGATTGCCAACCCCGCAGAAGCCATTGCGGCCTTAAAAGAAGTTGATCCGTTAATTGACACCAAACTTGAAACCGAACGCCTGAACATGGTGATCGAGGACAATGTCGTTACCGACGAAGTTCTGGCACATGGCATGGGCCCGATTTCAACCGACCGCATGGCCAAAGCGATTGATCAGGTCAGCCTGGCTTTTGGCATCCAAAACCCGCCCAAAGTGGCCGATATTTTCACCAGCATTTACATGCCGGGCGAAAAAGACCGCAAAATTAAATAAGCAAAACCGTACGCACACAAGCAGGGAGAATAAAGCTGTGTCCAACAGTTTTGTCGAATTGAGCAATGTCAGATTACGCTATAGCGAAGGCGATGATCTCGCACTTGATACGACGGATATGAAAATCCGCAAGGGCGAGTTTGTCGCCGTTGTCGGACCCTCGGGATGTGGTAAATCCTCCCTGCTTAAACTTGTTTCAGGGCTGATGCCGCCCAGCGACGGCACCGTCATTGTTGATGGCCACGAAGTGGCGGGGCCGTTAAAAATTGTCGGTATGGCGTTTCAAAACCCCACCCTTCTACCGTGGCGCACCACGCTTGATAACGTGTTGCTGCCGCTTGAAATTGTAAAACCGCATCGCAACCGCCTGCGCCAACACAAGGCCGAATATGTTGCGCGCGCCAAGGCGTTATTGGCCACCGTGGGGCTTGCGGGATACGAAGACAAATTCCCGTGGGAGCTTTCCGGCGGGATGCAACAGCGCGCGTCCCTGTGCCGGGCATTGATCCACGAGCCGGACCTTTTAATGCTCGACGAGCCGTTTGCCGCGCTCGATGCCTTCACCCGCGAGGAACTGTGGGACATTTTGCAAAACCTTTGGATGGTGCGGCCTTTTACCGTCATGCTGGTAACGCATGATTTGCGCGAGGCGGCCTATCTGGCAGACACGGTTTATGTGATGTCCAAGCGGCCCGGACGCATCCTGGTAGCACGCGACAACACGCTGCCCCGCCCGCGTGATCAGGAAACCACCTTTACCCAGCCCTTTATCGATCTGGTCCATGAATTGCGCAGTCACATTCGTGATGTGCGTGCCGCCTAACCGCCTTTGTCAGGAAATTTGTCATGACCAAAAGAACCAACCTGAGCAAGGCATCCCCGTGGATCAGTGCGGCTGTGCTGTTTTTATTGTGGGAAGGCATCGTGCGGCTTTTTCATATTCCGGTTTATGTGTTGCCCACACCGTCGGCCAGCCTTGAAGCCGCATGGCAATATCGCGATGCGATCTGGATGCACGCAACCCACACGCTTTACACAACCCTGTTCGGCTTTGCAATTGCCGTGGCTTTCGGCGTGGTTCTGGGCGCGCTTGTGGGGTCTAGCAAGGCGATTTACATTGCCGCCAACCCGTTACTGGTCGGCTTTAATTCGGTCCCCAAGGTGGCACTGGTGCCGGTTTTCGTGATGTGGTTTGGCATTGGCACCGTGCCCGCCATCATTACTGCCTTTATCATTTCGTTTTTCCCGATTGTGGTCAATGTTGCCACCGGCCTTGCCACACTGGAACCCGAATTACGCGATGTCTTGCGATCCCTTGGGGCAACGCGCACCGATATTTTATTCAAGGTCGGCTTTCCCCGTGCCCTGCCCTATTTCTTTGCATCGCTTAAGGTCGCGGTGACGCTGGCCTTTGTCGGCTCGGTCATTTCTGAAACCGTGGCATCGAATGTTGGCGTCGGGTATTTGATGCTGGCCGCATCATCCAAATTCAACATGCCGCTGGTGTTTGCCGGTTTGCTGGTGATCGCGGTAATGGGCATTGTGATGTATGAATTTTTCAACATCATCGAACGCCGGTCCACCAAATGGGCCAACCGCGCTAACCCGGACGGGTAAATTTTCGACAGTTGATCCAAACAAAAATGGCCGGGCCACGAGGAATCGCCCGGCCATTTTGTGAATGCGGCGACTTGATCAGCCAAGTTTTTCAGTAAAAAAGTTCATGGTGCGTTGCCAGGCCAATGTGGCATCGGCATCGTCATATCGGCCACCGGTGGGGTTGGCAAAAGCGTGGTTGGCTTCGTACCAGAAAATCTGATATTCGGTTTTTCCGGCGGCTTTCAGCGACTTTTCAAAGCCATCCACCATCGATTTATTAATGTTTTGATCCAGCGTGCCAAAATGCCCCATCACCGGCGCATTCAGCGATGCCAGTTGCTGCGGTGTTTTGGCAACATTGCCATAATAAATAACACAGGCATCAACATCGGTTGCCAGTGCCGTGTTCAGCGACCAGCCGCCACCAAAACACCAGCCAACCACACCCACCTTACCCGTGCAGTCCTTGTGGTCTTTTAAATAGGCCACAGATGCCTTTAGCTTTGACGTTGCCGCAACACTGTCAACAGACGCCATCAGTTCCTTGGCCCCGTTTGCCGTGGTTGCTGCGGGTTTTCCATACAGGTCAACCGCCAGTGCGATATAACCCTGCTGGGCATATTCCGCCGCCGTGGCGCGGATCTGATCATTCAGGCCCCACCATTCGTGGATCATCACAACGGCAGATGCCGGTAACTTTGCCGGTAAAATAACCTCCGCCATCATGGTTTCGCCAGTTGGCGCAGTAATGGTGACCTTTTTCAGGGTTGATGCCGCCGCATGCGCCAAAACCGGGTCCGCCAGCACAACAGCAAGCGGCAAAACGGCCAGCCCTTTTAAAAACAGGCGTCGTTCCTGATCGGTTGCCTTGGGCGGCGGCCCCAAATGATCATGTGACCCACATCCATCAAGCGTACACATCCAAGCCTCCTGTTTGTTGTTTTCCAACAATACCTGCCGGGGCGATGCCGCACCGCGCAGATATTGTTAAGCTTTCCCGGCAAAAGCCGTTTACGGGAAAAAGGGTTCCGCAACCGCCGCAAAATGGCAAATCACAGTCCTGTCATGGAAAAACCGGTTATTGGGGCCATCGGCATGAAAACGCCGATTTTTCGCCATTTATCAAAGAAAATCGGCCCCGAGGGGGCGCGAGGCCACCGTGATCTGGTTCACCTTTTGCGCCGCCTTGCCATGCCACGTTGTTGTAAAAACGCAGCAAAAGGCAGGCGGTGATCACATCGCAACTTTAAATCATCGGTGAACTTGCCTAGTCTGCAGGTCGCAAAATTAAAATCACGGCAGGAACAAATGCAGGAAATTGAAACGGTATTGTTTGATCTGGGCGGTGTGCTGGTAAATTGGGACCCGCGCCACCTTTATCGCAAGATTTTCACCGATAGCAGCGAGATGGAATATTTTCTGGCCGAAATATGCCACCCGCACTGGAACTTCCTGCATGACAAGGCCGCACTGGAATTTGAAAATTCCATCCCCGACCTGCAACATCGCCACCCGAAATACCATGACCAGATTGCCGCCTGGCGCGACCGCTGGCCCGAAATGCTGGCCGGGTCCATTGGCGGCACCGAACGGGTACTCGAAGACCTGAAACACCAAAACAAGGTCCGGCTTTATGCCCTGACCAACTGGTCTCACCAGACATGGCCACATGCCTTGGCGAAATTTCCCTTTTTGCAAAATTTTGAGGGGATTTTGGTATCGGGCCAGGAAAAACTGGCAAAACCGGACCCGCGCATTTTTGATCTCGCTGCCAGCCGGTTCGGGTTTGATCCCAAAACCACGTTATTTATTGACGATGTTGAAAAGAACATTCAACAAGCCCGCGAAATGGGCTTTGCCACCCACTGGTTTCGCGACCCGGCCAAGCTGCGCAAGGATTTGATGGATCGGGGCATTCTGTAAGCCCGCCTGCGCTGCCCCCCCCTTAAAACACCAACGGGCCGGTGGCATTACGCCACCGGCCCGACCTGGTTAACCCGCCACAAACAAGGGGACTATTTTTTCGCATCCCGCAAATAGGTTGCGAAAACATCGCCAAAAACCTGCTGCCAGCCGGTGATGTAGCCATCACGCACAGCCGTGGCAATTTCACCCAGATTTTCCCATTCCCAATGCACCAGTTTGATCACGCAATGGCCAAAGGCATTTTGATCAAAGCTGACACTGACGCGGGTATAGTCCCCCGCATCCCAGCCCGGATGCCAGGTAAAGGCAACCTGTTCGCCCGGCAGCCAGATTTCGATCTTGCCCCAGGTCAGCGGTGTGCGCCCACGGGCGGTTTCAATAATTTCACCACCCAGACCGGGATGCATTTTAATGCCGGTGCATTCTTCGCGTGAAATGGTGTGGCTGGCACGCGGCCACCATTCATTAAAGTTTTCGGTAAAGGCGATAAAGGCGGCTTCGGGATCGCGCGGTACTGTAATTTCCACAGTAACCGGATCAAGCAGTGCCATATCCGCGCCGTCGGTGGTAAAACTTTCGTCAGTCATGCTCTTGCCTCAGGCCGTTTCGGCGGCCGGTTTCCATAAATCATCCAAAATCGCGGGCAACTGGTCAAAATGGTCAATGACCGCATGTGCCCCGGCCGATTGCAGCTTTTCGCGATCGTGATAGCCCCATGCCACACCGATCGACAGCATGCCCGCCGCCCGGCCCATTTCGATATCAAAGGTGGTATCGCCAATCATGGCGCAGCAGCGCGGATCAACACCGGTTTCCATCATCGCCGCTTCCAGCATCGAAGGATGTGGCTTTGACGGGTGGTTGTCGCAAGTCTGCAAGGTGACAAACCGCTTTGACAAATTATTGCGGTCTAGCACCGCATCAAGCCCGCGCCGCGCCTTACCGGTCGCCACCCCGGATAACCAGCCGCGCTGATCAAGGGTATTAATCACCTCGAGCACACCGGGAAACAGGGGTTCGAAAAAATCCGGGCTTTGGCGCAGGGTAAAAAAGGCTGATTTGTAACTGTTGGTGACGGCCTCGATCAGGGTGGTTTCCAGCATCGCGGGGCGGGCCAGCTGGGCAATTGCTTCTGGCAGGCTCAGACCAATGATGGTGCGGGTTTTCTCAAGGCCGGGGCAATCCAGCCCGTGTTCGGCAAAGGCGTGGTCCATGCAATGGGCAATGGCATGCTGACTGTCCACAAGGGTACCGTCGCAATCAAAAATCACCAGTCGAAGCAAATCTGTCGTCATTCACAGGCCCTGTATCGTATCGCCATCATGGGTTTAACATGACAATTCATGACAACTGCCAACAGGCCACGGGGGAATAAATCTCATCCCGGCGGCGGCAGCGCACGGTGCCCCTACCGTCTAGCGCATAGCGGGGAAAAGATCGAGTCTTCCCGACAAAAGAAACGCCCTGCGCATTTAATGCCCAAGTCATTCAACCCAAAGGGAAATAAAGCGCGCTATTATTTATTAGAATTTAGTTATACAATGGTGGATGGCCCCGAAAAAGGGGGAGGAAACCATGTTAACACTTAAAGACTGCTTCGACTTTAGCGACCTTAACGAAGACGAAATCTGCGCTATTGCCGAATGTGAACACATCCCGATCATCAGTGCGCTTGAAGAAGGCGACAATCTGGTTCACAGCGCACGGGGTCGTCAGCGCATTGCCAAAATGCTGCTGCAACGTGCCAAAGAATGCGATTTACGTGGCATGGATGGCCATGCCACGCAATTACGCTGCATTCACAAGGCTTTCATCACCCGCTTTGGGCCTTAACGCGCCATAATGGATGATGCGAACACACACCGTATCCGGGGCCAACCGGGCCGGTGTCTGGTTGTTTGCGGCCCGGACAAGGCCATTACCGTCGGGAATCGTCCCGACGGAATGGTTTCTTTTCTTTTTCCCGGTGAATTTCGGGTGTCAAAAACTTGGTTGCCGTTTTCGGATCGAAATTCAACGCTTTCATGCTTTCGCTGAAATGCGGTGGTACCGGTGCCTCGATAATAACGCGATAGCCCGTTACCGGGTGCGGAAAATCGATTGCGCGGGCATGCAAATGCATCTGGGTGGACAAACCATCGCTGAACGCTTTGGTGCCGCCATATTTTCCATCGCCCAAAATCGGGCAACCAATCGCCTCGCAATGGGCGCGCAACTGGTGGGTACGCCCGGTTAGCGGCGACAGGGCCAGCCAGGCGGCTCTGCGCCCCGCACGGGCCAGCTGGCGATAAATCGTTTGCGCCGACTTCCCTTCCTTGGTGTCGATCACCATTTTTTCGCCGCCCTTGCCGCCCTGTTTGGCCAGCGGGGCGTCTATCATGCCTTCGCGTTCAGTCGGCGCGCCTGAAACCAGCGCCCAATACAGCTTGCGAGTGGTTTTATCCTTGAACGCCCGGGTCAGCGATGCGGCCGCCGATGCCGAGCGTGCCAGCAACAACACACCACTGGTGTCTTTATCCAGGCGATGGACCAGCTTGGGCCGTTCCTTGCTATCAAGCTTTAACGCATCAAGCATGCCATCAATATGCAGGGCGGTGTTGGTGCCCCCCTGCACGGCCAGACCAGCCGGTTTATTAATTGCCAGAACGACTTCATCATAAAACAGCACAGAATCACGCAGGGCCTGCAAGTCTTCCTCGCTGGCATTGACCTGGGCCGGACCGGATTTGACGCGCGGTTCATAACCACCTTCGCGCCACGCGGTTTCACCGCCGCCCGACATAACCGGCACCGGCGGCACACGAATTTCCTGGCCTGGCTCAACCCTTTGGTTGGCCTTGGCCCGTTTGCCGTCGACACGGATTTGCCCGCCGCGCAAAAATTTCTGGACCTGACCGAATGTAAATTCCGGGCAGTTGCGTTTGAACCAGCGATCCAGGCGAAGTTCCGCCTCGTCCGCCTTGACCCGACGCAGGGTAACACCGCTCATTGGACGGCTCCTCGTACTAATGCCATTGCCCCGAACAGGGCAGAAATGCCAACAAAAACCGATACGGTGACATAAAGGGCCGCCAACGCGAAATTGCCGCGCTCATAAAGCGTCGCGACATCCAGGGAAAAGGTGGAAAACGTGGTAAACGCCCCCAAAAACCCGGTAATAACAATTGCGCGTATTTCAGGCCCTATCGAAAATTTAAGTGCGCCCAGTTCAATGACCAGCCCCATAATAAACGAGCCGACAATATTGACCGCGAAGGTTCCCCAGGGAAAGCCATGCCCGAGGGCTGTATTCACCCAGCCCGAAACCACATAGCGCGACATAGCCCCCAACGCCCCACCCAGGGCCACACAGGCAAAAATGATCGGTGAAAATTGCATGGCCGGGAAGCTAGTCCTTCATTGTTCAAATGTCACATGCCAAAACCGCACGGGCGACCAGCACCTTCGCACGGACCAGATGACGTCAAACCGTTTACAGCGCAGCCCCGGTGATGTGGCCTGATCTGACGAAAAAGCCACCACGGGTTTAAAGCGCACTGCCCCGGATGTAACAGAGGATGGCCAGACAGGCAATCTTATCATCATTCAATGATATGCAAACCCGGCCAGGCGGGCTTTATTTTACCCGAAAGCAGGTTTTTTGTCGGCCTAATTGGCGACTTTGCCCTGTGTTACCTCGCCAAGGCGCGATAACACCCTTTTTAGCCGTCTTTTGTTGGCGCCCAAATCGGCGGCACCATAAACAGACCGGCTATAGGCCAAAAGCTGGCTGGTGTTATCTTCAACCGGGACGGCCTGCAAATCGACCCAGTCGGGGAAACGAAAAACCGGGCTGCGCAAGACAATGCGCAAATGCAGGGTTTCGGCATTGCGCAGGGTTACCTTGCCGCCCATCGTGCCTGCAATTTCCTCGATCCGGCTGAAAAGCTGGCTGGCACTGACCTGAAAAACCGGGCTGTCAATTTTGCGAATGGCTGGCGGGCACCGGTTGCCGCCGCATACCAGATAAAAATTGGGCTGGGCAGGAAGCGGCATTTCCGGTGAAAAACGAACAATTTCAGGCTCGCCCGGCGGCAACATTGAATCAAGCAGCCCGCTAAAACGCACACCGGCAAATGTCAGCCCGACCACTGCGATAAACCACATGATCACCATCATGAACCGCGTCACGCACGTCCCCTTGTTTCTTCCCCATACATCGGCACACTCTGCCAGATAGGCCGCTAGAACCAAAGGATATTAAACGTTTTCAGCGACAAAAACAAAAGACCGGTGCGCAACACACCGGTCTTATATGTCGAATGCAACGCTGGGGGGAATAAAACGGGGAAATGCGTTACATTACGTGATGACGTGGCACATCAGGCCGCAACAGGCAACGCTGCTGCTTCGACATTGGCAATCGCCGTTGCCATTGCTTTTTCGGCATCAACCGCAAAACCCGAGGCTTCGACCACAGTGACATCGGAAATGCCCAAAAATGCCAGGAACTGTTTCATGTAAGGGGTGGCAAAGTCGTAGGCACTGTTAACCGGAACGCCGCCGGTTGCGACAACCAGATAGGCTTTTTTGCCGGTCAGGGCGCCAACCGGGCCATTTTCGGTGTAGTTAAAAGTAACCCCAACGCGGGCAACCATGTCGTTCCAGGCTTTCAGGGTTGACGGAACAGCAAAGTTATACATCGGCACGCCGATAACCACGGTGTCCGCGGCCTGCAATTCGCCAACCAGCGTATCGGAATTTGCCAGCAAGGCCTTCTGCGCATCGCTGCGGCTATCGGCCGGGGTGTAATATGCGCCAACAACGTCGCCGCTCAGCGCCGGGGCAACATTGGCATTCAGCGCACGCGAGGTTACCGATGCCGACGGATCAGCAGCCTTGATGCGATCAATCAGTTTAAGGGCCAACTGACGGCTTTTGGAATTTTCGCCATTTACGGACGGATCGATATGCAAAATCGTGCTCATGGAAAAGTCTCCAGACTCAATATGTTGTTATGAAAACACCATACCAATTTCCAGATTGAAGACTATCCATCGACTACGCACATGTTTGTTTCCGTTTTTATCCTAATCTTCGGAACCGCGTTTTTGCCGCTCGCGGCGCAGCCGGGCGAAATAGTCGACGCGCTTGCGCAAATCGCGCTCGAACCCGCGTTCTACCGGCTCGTAGAACTGTTGCCGACGCATACCTTCGGGGAAATAGTTTTGCCCGGAAAAACCATCTTCCTGATCATGGTCATAGGCATAACCCGTGCCGTAGCCAATTTCTTTCATCAGCTTGGTTGGCGCATTAAGGATGTGCGCCGGCGGCGTTAACGACCCGGTATCGCGGGCAATTTTGGCCGAACGGTTATAGGCGTTGTAACCGGCATTGGATTTAGGGGCCAATGCCAGATAAATCACCGCCTGCCCCAGGGCCAGCTCGCCTTCGGGGCTGCCCATCCGTTCATAGCTTTGCCATGCCCCCAGGCATATCTGCTGTGCTTGCGGGTCGGCCAGGCCGATATCCTCAATCGCCATGCGCAACAGGCGCCGGGCGACATATTTGGGGTCTTCGCCCCCCGCCAGCATGCGGTTAAACCAGTACAGGGCGGCATCCGGGTCTGATCCGCGCACGGACTTATGCAAGGCACTGATCAGGTTATAATGGCTGTCATCGCCTTTGTCGTAAATCGGCACACGTTTTTGCACCACGCGCGACAATTCCGCCACGCCAAGCGGCCCGTCGTCGCTGGCAGGTAACATAAACAGTTCTTCGGCCATATTGAGCAAATAACGCCCGTCGCCATCGGCCATGGCACGCAGGGTAATCCGGGCTTCGTCGGTAAGGGGAAGATCAAAGCCCATTTCGGCTTCGCTGCGTTTAAGCAATTCTTCCAGTGCCGGGTCATCAAGCCGCTTTAACACCAGAACCTGACTTCGTGATAACAACGCGGCGTTAAGCTCGAATGACGGATTTTCGGTGGTCGCCCCGATCAGGGTAATGGTGCCATCTTCGACATAGGGCAAAAAGCTGTCTTGCTGGGCCTTGTTAAAACGGTGAATTTCGTCAACAAATAACAGGGTGCTAGCCCCGGTGCTGCGCCGGCCGCGCGCACGCTCGAACACTTTGCGCAAATCAGCCACACCGGAAAAAATCGCCGATAACGGCTCAAACGCCATATCGGCAATATCGGCCATCAGGCGGGCCAGCGTGGTTTTGCCACAGCCCGGCGGCCCCCATAATATCACCGATGGCACGCGTCGTGTTTGTGTCATCCGGGTTAACGGGCCGTCATCGCCAAACAAATGGTCCTGCCCCACCACCTCGACCAGTTTGCGCGGGCGCAACCGGTCTGCCAGCGGGCGGGCAACCTGACTTTCAAACAACGATACCATGCCTGTCTTTTAACCTTTCGTGCGTTCATCGCGCACATATCAAACCGGTGCCCCGGCACAAGCACGCCCCGGAGCACCGCATATCATGATCCTACAGCGTATAATCCGCTGTCAGGATTTTGCCATCCCGCTTAACCGCGATTGACCAGTTACGGCCCTTCTCGCCAGTGCGCAGGGCCTTTTTAAGCACATCGACACTGTCAATACGGGTTTTGTTGACTTCCGTAATCAGATCGCCCGGCTTCAGGCGGGCCTGCCGGGCCAGACTGTTGCCGGGCACTTCCAGAACAATAACACCGCTCATCAGGGTATCAACGCCCAGTTCATCGGCCAGTGCCGGGTTGAGATTGGCAACTTTGGCCCCGCCAAACGGGTTGCGTCCGCCAACAACGGTTTCATCACGGGCGGGGGTTTCGGGGGCCACTTCCAGCGGCACCGAAACGTCCTGTTTGCTGCCATCGCGCAAAATCGTCAACACGGCATTGCCAGTTGCTTCCAGGGTGGCAATACGGAAACGCAGGCTGTTGGGGTCGTCCACTTCCAGGCCATTTACAGCAACAACCACATCTCCGGCTTTAAGCCCCGCCCGATTTGCCGGGCTTTGCGGATAAACCGCATTGATCAGCACCCCGCCCGGACGTTCAAGGTCAAGCGAGCGTGCCAGATCGGCAGTCACAGTTTGCCCCGACGCACCAAGCCACGGACGGCGCAAATCACCACTGATCAGGCCGCGCATCACGACCTTGACCATATTCACCGGAATGGCAAAACCAATGCCGTTTGACCCGCCCGATTTGGTAAAGATGGCGGAATTCACCCCAACCAGATCGCCGTTCATATCAATCAGCGCCCCGCCGGAATTGCCCGGGTTAATCGCCGCATCGGTTTGAATGAAAGACTGATAATCCTGCCCGGTGACACCGGCACGGGCCAGCGCGGACACAATACCACTGGTCACGGTTTGGCCCACCCCAAACGGGTTGCCAATCGCGAGAACCAGATCACCAACTTCGACATCATCGGAATCGCCAAGTTTCAAAGTTGGCAGGGCATCTTGCACGTCAACAAGCTTAAGAACGGCAAGGTCTGTGCGTTCATCCGCCCCCACGAGTTTGGCATCAAATTCGCGCCGGTCATGCAACACCACGCGAATTTCGCTGGCCCCGTCAATAACATGGCGGTTGGTAACGATGGTGCCGTCGGGCGATACAATCACGCCCGACCCCAGCGACCGCTCAATGCGCTGGCGCGGCGCCCCAAACGCCCCGCCAAACCGGTTGCCAAAAAACTGGCTGAAAAACGGGTCGTTCATAAAAGGATTGGCGGGCCGTGATGTGACGACCTTTTTGGTAAAGATATTTACCACGCTTGGTGCCGTTTGTTTGACCAGCGGCGAAAACGACATCTTTATTTCGGCATCACTGGTTGGCAATCGCCGCTCGGACGCGGCCGCCTGGTGATGCCATCCCCCTGCCAGCACTGCCATCCCCATTGACAGTACCAACGCGAACATTCCGATCTTTTTTGCCTGCACGTTTCTCTCTTCCATGCTTGAGATGGGTGGTTTTCAACAACCCGCGTCACCGAAATGCGGTGCCTGCCCGTGCGGTCGGGCAGTTTATTTTTAAACGGGTGACCTTCCGCCCTGCCCCAAAGCAGTAAAGACCGGGGCAACAGACGAAAACCGGGACCGGTTTACACGGGTTAAAAACCATGGGACCCAAAAGATTTAGGCCCAAAACCCGCCGCCCGCAACCACCGACCACAGCAAACAGCAGATCCGGCGCATCACAGCGCTCTTTTACCCGCCATCCGCCCCGTCCGTGACGCCAGAATGCGGGATACACGCACCAATCGAAAAAACAGCCATAAAAAAACGGACGGTGCCCAAAAGCACCGCCCGTCTGTATCTTAGGCCAAGGTAACCGGACTTATTCGTCCGAACCTTCAGCTTCGCTCTCTGCTTCGAGGCGAGCGCGGTCTTCCGCGCCTTTTGCTTCCGGGTCACGATCGACGAGTTCGATCAGTGCAACCGGAGCCGCATCGCCGTAACGAAAGCCGGCTTTAAGAACGCGGGTGTAACCACCACTACGGTCTTTGTAGCGTTCAGCAATAACGCTGAACAACTTGGAAACAGCCGTTTCGTCACGCAGGGTCGAAAGGACCTGACGACGTGCATGCAGGTCGCCCCGCTTGCCCAGCGTAATCAGTTTTTCGACATACGGGCGAAGATCTTTGGCCTTCGGAAGAGTCGTCTTGATCTGTTCGTGAGTGATCAACGAAACAGCCATGTTGGCAAACATTGCCTTACGATGGGACTTCGTCCGATTAAGCTTACGGCCGTGCATACCGTGACGCATGGGTACTCTCCTTCTGGCTTGGCTTCGCGCGCGAAACCGATTGTGAAACCGTAACGCCACCCTGAAAACAGGTCATGCACGTACGGTGTGGGCAATTCTGCCCGATCAGGATTTGCATCCTGTGCTGGACCGCAGAACGCGTTCCATATCGACCCGCAGGCCGAAGGCCCGTTTTAGAACGGGTCTTCGAACTTGCGTGCCAGATCTTCGATATTCTCAGGCGGCCAACCGCCGACTTCCATCCCGAGATGCAGGCCCATCTGAGCCAGAACATCCTTGATTTCGTTCAGCGATTTACGACCGAAGTTCGGGGTACGGAGCATTTCTGCTTCGGACTTCTGAACCAGATCGCCGATATAAATGATGTTGTCGTTCTTCAGGCAGTTTGCCGAACGAACAGACAATTCAAGTTCATCAACCTTACGCAGCAGGTTTTTGTTGAACGGCAGTTCGTCTTCTTTCTTCTCTTCGACAACCGCTTCGGGTTCTTCGAAGTTAACGAACAGCGACAACTGGTCCTGCAGAATGCGTGCAGCAAGGGCGACCGAGTCTTCCGGGGTAACCGAACCGTTGGTTTCAACAGTGATCGACAATTTGTCGAAATCGGTATCCTGGCCAACACGGGTGTTTTCGACCTTGTAGGCAACCTTGCGGATCGGGCTGAAAATGGCATCGATCGGAATCAGGCCAATCGGTGCATCAGCAGAGCGGTGCGCAGTCGCAGCAACATAGCCCTTGCCGTTTTCAACCGTGAATTCGATATTGAGCGTCGCGCCATCATCAAGGTGGCACAGCTCAAGACCCGGATTGAGGATTTCGATATCCGCACCGGTTTCAATCTGACCTGCGGTAACGGCACCAGGGCCGGTCGCCTTCAGGGTCATCTTTTTCGGACCTTCGGCATGCATGCGCACGCCCAGGGTTTTAATATTCAGGATGATGTCGGTAACGTCTTCCCGGACTCCCGGAATAGACGAGAATTCGTGCAAGACGCCATCGATCTGAATTGCAGTAACTGCTGCCCCCTGGAGGGATGACAGCAGAATGCGACGCAGCGCGTTGCCCAGGGTCTGACCAAAACCGCGCTCCAGCGGTTCAGCCACGATCGTACCGACGCGGCTGGCGTCTGTACCCGGGGTAACATCAAGCTTCGTCGGCTTAATCAGTTCCTGCCAGTTCTTCTGAATCACGAGACCCACCTTCGCAACTGGAGCCTAGGGTAATGTGAGGTGCAACGCACCCCAACGAGAAACGCGAACAGGCCCGGTTTCCCGGGCCTATACGCGGGTCGTCCGCAGATCGGCGCGATTAGACGCGACGACGCTTGCGCGGACGGCAACCATTGTGCGGAATCGGCGTCACGTCTTTGATCGACGTGATGTTAAAGCCGACAGCCTGAAGCGCACGCAGAGCCGATTCACGTCCCGAACCCGGGCCTTTGACTTCGACTTCGAGAGTCTTCATGCCGTGTTCAGCGGCTTTTTTACCAGCGTCTTCAGCAGCCATCTGGGCTGCATAAGGCGTTGATTTACGCGAACCACGGAAACCCATGCCACCAGCAGTCGACCAGGCAATGGTATTGCCCTGAACGTCGGTGATGGTAACCATGGTGTTATTAAAGGTTGCGTTGACGTGGGCGATGCCGTTCGTAATATTCTTACGTTCGCGGCGACGCACACGAGTCTGTGGTGCTTTTGCCATAATCGTTCCCCTACCTTACTTCTTCTTGCCAGCAATCGGCTTAGCCGGGCCCTTACGGGTGCGGGCATTGGTGTGGGTACGCTGACCATGCACCGGCAGACCGCGACGATGACGCAGACCGCGATAGCAGCCCAGGTCCATCAGACGCTTGATGTTCATTGCGGTTTCACGACGCAGGTCGCCTTCGACAACGTAATCGGCATCGATTACTTCGCGAACACGCAGAACCTGGTCGTCGCTCAGCTGGTGAACACGCTGTTGCGATTCGATACCAGCTTTCGAGCAGATTTCTTTAGCTTTCGCCGGACCAATACCGGTGATGTAGGTAAGCGCAATCACGACGCGTTTGGCAGTCGGGATATTTACGCCAGCAATACGAGCCACTGTGTGAGACTCCTGTTTCCTGTTAACAAACCCTGCGGCAGATCCAATAGGGCCAATCGCAGACGCCAAGCGGGCCAGCAAACGCCAACCCGCAAAGCAAAAAACGACCAGCCCGGGAAATTACCCCAGGATGGCTTCAATCTCGCGCGTAACTTCGTCGATTTCGGCCATGCCGTCAACTGTTTTCAGCTTACCATCATTTTCGTAGTATGGAATGATGGGGGCTGTTTGCCTGTGATAGGCTTCCAGTCGGGACGTAACCGTTTCGGCGTTGTCGTCTGCACGACGCTTAAATTCGGTGCTGCCACATACATCGCAGACACCTTCGACCTTGGGTTTCTGGAACTCGTCATGATAGCCCTGACCGCATTTGGCGCAGGTATAACGGCCAACAACACGGCGCACAAGCGCGGCATCATCAACACGCAATTCAATCACATAGTCCAGTTCAAGGCCTTTTTGCTCCAGCATCACATCCAGGGCTTCTGCCTGGGCTGTGGTGCGTGGAAACCCGTCCAGAATGAAACCACCTTTGGTGTCATCCTGGTCGAGACGTTCCGAAATCAGGCCAATCATCAGATCATCGGATACGAGATTACCCGAATCCATCACTTCTTTGGCCTGCTTGCCCAGCTCGGTACCGGCGGCAACGGCTGCACGCAGCATGTCACCGGTAGAAAGCTGAATCATCCCGCGACCCGTTTCAAGGCGTTTTGCCTGGGTCCCTTTGCCGGCACCTGGCGGGCCGAGTAGGATAATGTTCATCGTTACCCCCTGATAGTCGCGCAGCGCCTTTCTTAGCGGCGGCGTCCACGCAGTTTTGATTTCTTGATCAGGCCTTCATACTGATGTGCCAGCATGTGCGACTGAATCTGTGCAACAGTATCCATGGTTACCGTGACAACGATCAGTAAGCTAGTACCACCAAAGTAGAATGGCACCGACCATTCCGCGATTAACAACTCTGGCAGGATACATACAAAAGCCAGATACGCGGCACCCAAAACCGTCAGGCGGGTCAGAATAAAATCAAGGTGAGCTGCGGTATTTTTGCCCGGACGGATACCGGGAATAAAGCCGCCATGCTTCTTGAGATTGTCAGCTGTATCGTCGGGATTGAACACTACAGCCGTATAGAAAAACGAGAAAAACACGATCAGCGCGATATAAAGCGCAAGATAAAGCGGCTGGCCGCGGCCCAGAAGGGCTGTCACACTCGTCAACCACGCAGGCGCATCAGCACCGGCAGTAAATTGTGCGACCGACAACGGCATCAGCAACAATGAACTGGCAAAGATCGGCGGGATCACACCGGCAGTGTTGATTTTAAGCGGCAAATGCGAGCTTTGCCCCTCCATCACCTTCATGCCAACCTGGCGTTTCGGATACTGGATCAGAACCCGGCGCTGCGCACGTTCCATAAAGACGATAAAGGCGATAACACCGACAGCCATAACGATGATGCCGACAATCACAAAGGCCGAAATCGCCCCGGTCCGCCCCAGTTCCAGCGTCCCGGCGATGGCACGCGGCAAATTGGCAACAATACCGGTGAAAATGATCAGGGAAATACCGTTGCCGATACCACGCTGGGTCACCTGTTCGCCCAGCCACATCAAAAACATTGTACCGCCAACCAGCGTAACAACAGCAATGAGGCGGAAGAACATCCCCGGATCGTGGACGGCAGCCCCGCCGGACCCTGACATGCTTTCAAGACCAACAGCAATGCCCCAGGCCTGAATGGTAGCAATCAGCAAAGTCAGATAACGGGTATATTGATTAATTTTTTTACGACCCTGCTCGCCCTCTTTTTTATATTGCTCAAGAGCGGGAGAAACGGTCGTCATCAACTGAATGATAATAGAAGCCGAGATGTAGGGCATGATGTTCAAAGCAAAGATCGTCATGCGGCTTAAAGCGCCACCTGCGAACATGTCAAACATGCCAAGGACACCACCCGCATTCTGCCGGAAAATATCAGCAAGAATGGACGGATCCACGCCAGGAACAGGAATATACGTCCCCAGACGGTAAACAATAAGCGCCCCCAAAGTGAACCAGATACGCTTTTTAAGCTCAGTCGCCTTGGAAAAGGACGACCAGTTCAGGTTCGCGGCAAGCTGCTCGGCGGCCGATGCCATGCACTCATCTCCCAATACACTAAAATCGGAGGGTCCGGGCCCATGCATGATGGAACCGGACCCTCACGTCGTTACAGAGGCTTACTCTGCGGTTTCGTCTGCGGCAACTGCCGGAGCCAGAACCTTAACCGATCCACCAGCTTTCTCGACAGCTTCAATAGCTGACTTGGAAGCACCGGTGATTTCGATCGCGAGTTTCGCCTTAAGTTCGCCCTTGGCGAGCAGACGCAGGCCGTCTTTCTGCGGACGGGCCAGGCCTTTTTCCACCAGAATGGCGATGGTAACAGTTGCACCTTCTTCAAGCGCACCGTTATCAACGGCGGTCTGAAGGGTACCAAGGTTAACCACACCATATTCCTTGCGGAACGGGTTTTTAAAGCCACGTTTCGGAAGGCGGCGATAAATCGGCATCTGCCCGCCTTCGAAACCGTAAATCGCTACGCCGGAACGGGACTTCTGACCCTTCTGACCTGCGCCAGAAGTTTTGCCTTTGCCCGAACCAATGCCGCGACCAACACGGGTGCGCGTTTTACGGGCGCCCGGGTTATCAGCAAGTTCGTTGAGTTTCATCAATCAACACCTTTTCGATCTGGGCCAATCAGGCCTCGTCCACACGGACGAGGTGTTTGACCTTGGCGATCATTCCGCGAATAGCCGGAGTATCTTCCAGCTCACGAGTCCGGTGCATCTTGTTGAGACCAAGACCGACCAGCGTAGCACGCTGGTCTGCCGGACGTCCAATCGGCGACCCGGTCTGGGTAACGCGAACGGTCGCTTTTTTGTTAGCAGCCATATCGAATTACTCCTTTTCGAGCGCAGCCGCGGCAGCCGTAGCTGCTGCAGAACCGCTATCGCGACGGGCAACGATATCGCCAACCTTCAGACCGCGCTTTGCAGCCACCTGACGCGGTGAAGCGCCATTGACCAGAGCGTCGAGGGTTGCACGGATGACGTTGTGGGGGTTGTTGGACCCGGTGCATTTAGCAACCACATCCTGAACACCCATGGTTTCAAAAACCGCGCGCATTGCACCACCGGCAATAATACCGGTACCGGCCGGAGCCGAACGGAGAAGAACCCGACCTGCACCAAAATGACCTTTAATGTCATGGTGCAGAGTCCGACCTTCCCGCAAGGGAACGCGGATCATGTTACGCTTGGCTGCTTCGGTGGCCTTGCGGATCGCCTCTGGCACTTCACGGGCTTTACCCGTGCCGTACCCGACGCGACCGCGCTGGTCACCAACGACAACCATTGCGGAGAATGCAAAACGACGACCGCCTTTGACCACCTTCGCGACGCGGTTGATACCAACCAGCTTGTCAACGAGTTCAGTCTCTTCGCGGTTTTTCGGCGCTTGCTGTTGATTTTGGTTACGTGCCATGGTCGTGCTCCTTAGAAGTCCAGACCGCCCTCACGGGCGGCATCGGCCAGAGCTTTCACCCGGCCATGGAACAAATACCCGCCACGATCGAAAACGACCGTTTTGACACCAGCGGCAACAGCACGTTCGGCAATCGCCTTGCCAACCAACACAGCTGCATCGGCGTTTCCGCCTTTATCACCGTTCTCACGCGACGAAGCGGAGGCAATAGTGGTGCCTGCCAAATCGTCGATGATCTGCGCATAGATATGCGCGTTCGAACGGTGAACGCTGAGGCGCGGGCGACCGGCCGCTTTCTGGCGGATCGCAAAACGAACGCGGCGCTTGCGACGTTCGAAAAGGTTTCTCGCGTTGTTCATCGTGCCAGTCCTTACTTCTTCTTGCCTTCTTTGCGCAAGATATACTCGCCCTCGTAACGGACACCCTTGCCTTTGTAAGGCTCCGGACCGCGCCAGCCGCGGGCATTTGCCGCAAACTGACCAACGAGCTGTTTATCTGCGCCAGAAATGGCGATAAGGGTCGGCTTTTCGGCAACGACAGAAATACCGGACGGAATGTCCATTTCTACGTCATGCGAAAAACCAAGCTGCAGAACCAGTTTGTTCCCCTGGACCTGGGCACGGTAACCAACACCGGTGATTTCAAGCTTGCGGGTGAAACCTTCCGAGACACCGGCAACCAGGTTGGCGATGTTGGCACGGGTGGTACCCCACAGCGCGCGAGCGCGCTTGCTATCATTCTTTGGTTTAACCCAGATCTGATTATCTTCCTGGGTAACGGCTACATCCGAGGTCAGGTTCAGGCTGAGCTCACCGAGCTTGCCTTTTGCACTGAATACTGCTTCGGTCAGGTTGATGGTTACGCCGTTTGGCACAGCCACCGGATTTTTTCCTACTCGCGACATCGTTGGCCCTCTCCTTAGAATACCTTGCAGAGGATTTCGCCGCCGACATTTTGCTCGCGAGCTTCCTGATCCGAAAGTACACCCTTCGGAGTAGAAAGAACTGCGATACCGAGACCGTTATATACCTTCGGAAGATCTTTGATCTTCGAATATACACGACGACCCGGGGTCGAGACGCGGTCGATCTGCTTGATTACACCATTGCCTTCAAAATATTTGAGTTCAATAGCAATCTCGCTGACGCCCTTGCGAATTTCACTGACAGAATAACCGCGAATAAACCCTTCGCGCTGGAGAACATCCAGCACGCCGAGACGCAGTTTGGAAGCCGGCGAGACAACGTTGGGTTTACCAACGCGCTGACCGTTACGGATACGCGTGAGCATATCGCCTACGGGATCAGTCATAGACATGTGATGTCCTCCTTACCAGCTGGACTTCACCATGCCCGGGATCTGACCGCGTGAGGCAAGCTCACGCAGGGCGATACGGGACAGGCGGAATTTACGATAGACCCCACGCGGGCGACCGGAAATCGCACAACGAAGACGTTGGCGACTCGGGGCCGAGTTGCGGGGCAGCTGGGCAAGTTTCATCACAGCTACAACACGATCCTCAAACGAAGTCTCGCGGTTGTCGATGATCGACTTTAGAGCAGCACGCTTGTTGGCATACTGTTTTGCCAGACGCTCGCGTTTAAGCTCGCGCTGGACGGCACTTTTCTTGGCCATGGGCCAACCTCCGTTAGTTTCCGAACGGAAGATCAAAACCCTTGAGAAGGGCCAGAGCTTCACCGTCGGACTTAGCCGTGGTACAAATGATGATGTCCATCCCGCGTGCCGAATCGGCTTTGTCGTATTCGACCTCGGGAAAAACAAACTGTTCCTTGAGACCCATGGCAAAATTGCCACGACCATCGAAGGATTTCTTGTTCAGACCGCGAAAGTCACGAACGCGCGGAAGCGCGATCGTCACCAGACGATCCAAAAATTCGAACATACGGTCGCGACGCAAAGTCACTTTACAACCGATGTTCATGCCTTCACGAAGCTTGAAAGCCGCAACGGACTTTTTCGCTTTGGTGAAAACAGGTTTCTGACCGGTGATGGCCGCGAGATCCGCAGCGGCACCTTCCAGCTTTTTGCGATCCTGGGTGGCGTCGCCGACACCCATGTTGATCACGATTTTTTCAAGGCGCGGAATCTCCATAACATTCTCGTAAGAGAATTCTTTCTGGAGTGCATCACGCACCACTGACTTGTAATGTTCGCGCAGGCGCGTCATTTTTCCGTCCCTCAGTTGTCGATGACTTCGCCGCTGAGCTTCGCAACGCGAACCTTGCGACCATCATCGAGGGTCTTGAAACCGACGCGGGTCGGCTTGTTTTCTTTCGGATCAACAATCGCGATGTTGGAAACGTTGATTTTCGCTTCCTTCTCCACGATACCACCGGTTTCAGCACCGGACGCACGCTGGTGACGCTTCACCAGGTTAACGCCCTGTACAAGAACCTTGTTTTCGGTAGGGAAAGCGGCGATTACCTCGCCGGTTTTACCCTTGTCTTTACCCGTCAGAACAATAACGCGATCACCCTTTTTAATTTTGGCAGCCATTACAGCACCTCCGGAGCGAGCGAAATGATCTTCATGTAACCACGCGAACGAAGTTCACGGGTTACCGGGCCGAAAATACGTGTACCGATCGGCTCACCGTTGTTGTTAATCAACACGGCTGCGTTGCGGTCGAAACGGATCGCAGACCCGTCAGAGCGGCGAATTTCCTTTGCGGTCCGAACGATGACAGCTTTGTGTACTGCACCCTTCTTAACACGACCACGCGGGATGGCTTCCTTGACGGAAACCACGATAACATCACCAACATTGGCGGTTTTACGCTTCGAGCCGCCCAGTACCTTGATGCACTGGACACGGCGAGCGCCGCTATTGTCGGCGACGTCCAGATTGGACTGCATCTGGATCATGGGTTTACCCCTTGACTATAATTGGGCTGAGGATTCACTCCTCGACCACTACTTCCCAAGACTTCAATTTCGAGATCGGCCGGCATTCGCGAATACGAACGACGTCACCCGTCTTGAAGCGGTTCTCTTCATCATGCGCGTGGAATTTCTTCGACTTGCGCACGTACTTTTTATACAGTGGGTGCATGACTTGGCGTTCCACACGGACCACCACAGTCTTGTCGTTTTTGGTCGAAACGACTGTCCCCTGCAATACACGCCTCGGCATGTGTCTTAACTCCTATGCGTGTCCTGTTAGGCCGCGCGGGCACCCTTCTCGTTTCCGAGAAGGGTTTTGATGCGGGCAATATCACGACGGACCTGACGGACCCGCGCAGTATTTTCGAACTGCCCGGTCGCCTGTTGGAACCGCATGTTAAACGATTCCTTCCGTAGATCGAGCAGCATTTCTTTCAGTTCATCGGCGCTTTTAGCGCGGAGGTCAGCAACTTTCATCACTAATTACTCCCCTTCACCAAGACGCGTGACAAACTTGGTCTTGATCGGCAGCTTAGCCGAAGCGAGCTCGAAAGCCCGGCGTGCAAGATCCAGCGGAACACCGTCGAGTTCAAACATAATCCGACCGGGTTTGACGCGGGCTGCCCAATATTCGACAGAACCCTTACCTTTACCCTGACGAACCTCGGCAGGCTTTTGCGAAACCGGCAAATCCGGGAACACCCGGATCCACACCCGACCTTGACGGCGGATGTGACGGGTGATCGCGCGGCGGGCCGCTTCGATCTGACGCGCCGTTATACGCTCCGGTTCCAAGGCTTTCAAGCCATAAGCGCCGAAATTAAGATCCGTTCCACCTTTTGCTTCGCCTTTAAGGCGTCCCTTATGGGCTTTACGGAACTTTGTGCGTTTCGGAGAAAGCATCTTTCTATCTCCTTACTTACGGCCAGAGCCAGCCGACTCGAGCGCACGGCGCTCGGAAGCCAACGGATCATGAGCCATGATTTCGCCCTTGAAGATCCAGACCTTCAGACCGCAAACACCATAGGTGGTGTGTGCTTCTGCAGTGCCATAATCGATATCCGCACGCAGCGTGTGCAGCGGAACCCGACCTTCACGATACCATTCGGTACGAGCAATTTCAGCCCCACCGAGACGCCCTGCAGCGTTGATCCGAATACCACCAACGCCGAGGCGCATGGCATTCTGAACCGACCGCTTCATGGCGCGACGGAAGGAAACGCGGCGCTCAAGCTGCTGGGCAATGTTGTCAGCGACCAGCTTGGCATCGACTTCCGGCTTGCGGATTTCGATGATGTTAACCTGCACTTCGGCATTCGCCAGTTTCTGCAGATCATTCTTGAGCTTTTCGATGTCCTGGCCTTTTTTGCCGATCACAACACCCGGACGGGCGCTGTGGATCGAAATCCGGGCTTTTTTGGCAGGACGCTCGATAATCACCTTGGAAACGCCTGCTTGTTTCAGACGCTCCATGATGAATTTACGAATTGCCAGATCTTCGTGAAGAAGACCGGCAAAATCGACCTTGTTGGCGTACCAGCGGGAATCCCAGGTACGATTGATGCCAACGCGCAGGCCGATCGGATTAACTTTCTGACCCATTATTCGGCCCCCTCACGTTCGCACACAACGATGCGGATGTTGGAGAACGGCTTAATGATCTTGCCAACGCGACCACGTGCACGGGCACGCCAGCGTTTCATCACAAAAGCTTTACCAACAGACGCCTCTTTTACGTACAGACGGTCAACGTCAAGCTGATGGTTGTTTTCGGCATTAGCAATTGCCGACTCCAACAACTTCTTGACGTCATTCGAAATACGCTTGTTGGAGAAGGTCAGCTCTGCCAAAGCAGTTTCTGCCTTCTTCCCACGAATCGACTCGGCGACGAGGTTGAGCTTACGCGGGGAAATGCGTACTGCCCGGAGCGAAGCCGCAGCCTCGTTATCCGCCAGCCGACGGATGTCAGCTTTCTTGCCCATCGTTACTTCCTCTTCGCCTTTTTGTCGGCCGCATGACCATAATAGGTCCGGGTCGGCGAGAACTCACCGAACTTGTGACCAATCATGTCTTCGGTCACGAGTACCGGAAGGAACTTCTGGCCATTGTAAACCCCAAAAGTGAGGCCTACGAATTGCGGCAAAATCGTCGAGCGCCGCGACCAGGTCTTAATTACCTCATTCCGGCCAGAGGCACGGACTGTATCGGCTTTCTTAAGAAGGTATCCATCTACAAACGGACCCTTCCAAACGGAACGCGCCATTGTCTAGCCTCCTCCGTTAGCTCTTATGACGACGGCGCATAATGAGCGCGTCAGTCTTTTTGTTCGAGCGGGTGCGTTTACCCTTGGTCGGCTTGCCCCAAGGCGTAACCGGGTGACGACCACCCGACGTACGACCTTCACCACCACCATGCGGGTGATCAATCGGGTTCATGGCAACACCACGAACCGAAGGACGCTTACCAAGCCAGCGATGACGGCCAGCCTTACCAAGATTCGTATTTTGCTGGTCCTGGTTGGACACGGCACCAATCGTTGCCATGCATTCACCACGAACCAAACGCACCTCACCGGAGGACAGCTTAAGCTGGGCGTAACCCTGGTCCTTACCGACAAGCTGCACATAGGCGCCTGCCGACCGTGCGACCTGACCACCTTTAGCGGCTTTCAGCTCGACGTTATGGACGATGGTACCGACCGGAATATTCTTCAGCGGTGCGGCGTTACCCGGCTTAATGTCTACGCGGTCGGAAGCGACAACTTTGTCGCCAACTGCGAGACGCTGCGGTGCGAGGATGTAGGCCAACTCGTCGTCGGAATAACGAATCAGGGCAATGAATGCCGTGCGATTCGGATCATATTCCAAACGTTCAACCGTGCCGACAACATCAAACTTGTTACGCTTGAAGTCGATGATACGGTAACGACGCTTGTGACCACCACCGATACGACGGGCAGTGATCCGACCAGAGTTGTTACGGCCACCTTTCTTGCGCAGACCTTCGGTCAGCGCTTTGATCGGCTTGCCCTTGTGGAGATCGGAGCGATCGACAAGAACGAGCTGACGGCGACCAGGAGATGTTGGTTTAAATTTCTTCAAAGCCATTGTCTTAGATTCCCGTCGTCACATCGATAGATTCACCCTCGACGAGGGTAACCATCGCTTTCTTGAAATCACTCCGACGGCCGGCAATACCACGAAAACGTTTGGTTTTGCCTTTCACCACTGAGGTGTTAACCGCCTTGACCTTCACCCCGAACAGACCTTCCACAGCAGCCTTAATCTCCGGCTTGGTGGCGTCGATAGCGACTTTGAACGCAACAGCGTTGTGTTCAGAAATCAACGTCGACTTTTCAGTAATATGCGGGGCGCGGATGATTTCGTACATCCGCTCTTTGCTGATTATCGTCATTTGAGACGTGCCTCCAACGCTTCGACCGCACCCTTGGTCAGCACCAGGGTGTCACGGCGCAGGATGTCATAGACGTTGGCACCAACCTGCGGCAGAACATCAATCTGCGGGATGTTGCGCGCTGCGCGAGCAAAACCTTCGTTGACCGATGCACCGTCGATGATCAATGCCGATTTCCAGCCGAGTTTTGAAAAAACAACGGCCAGAGCCTTGGTCTTCGAGTCCGAGAAATCCGCATTATCAAGAACGATAAGCTTGCCGTCCTTTGCTTTAGCCGACAGAGCCGTCTTCAGCGCGAGTTTACGGAATTTCTTGGTCAGATCATGCGAATGGTCACGAACACGCGGACCATGCGCAACGCCACCACCACGGAACTGTACAGCTTTGCGAGAACCGTGACGTGCGCCGCCACTGCCCTTCTGCCGCACGAACTTTTTCGTGGTTGCGGAAATTTCGCTTTTTTCCTTGACCTTATGGGTCCCGGCGCGGCGCTTTGCCAACTGCCAGGTGACCATGCGGTGAAGGATGTCACGACGAACTTCCAGACCAAAGATCTCTTCTGCGAGATCAATATTGCCGGCGCTGGAAGCGTCCAGATTCAATACGTCGAGCTTCATGATGCTTATTCCTTATCCTCGGCGGCTGCTTCAGCAACCGGGGCAGCACCCTTAAGCGCGGCCGGGAACGGCAGACCTTCAGGCGCAGCACGCTTCACCGCATCCTTGACAAGGACATACGCACCCTGATGACCCGGAACAGCACCGTGCACCAGAACCAGACCTTTATCTTCGTCGGTAGCGACGATTTTCAAGCTCTGGACAGTAACACGGGCAGCACCCATATGGCCGGCCATCTTCTTACCTTTGAAGACGCGACCAGGATCCTGGCACTGGCCGGTGGAACCGTGCGAACGGTGCGATACAGACACACCGTGCGAGGCACGCAAACCAGCAAAATTGTGACGCTTCATCGCACCGGCAAAACCTTTACCGATCGAGGTCCCGGTAACGTCGACATACTGGCCTTCAACGAAGTGAGCTGCTGAAAGTTCAGCGCCAACTTCAATCAGGCCGTCTTCGCTAACGCGGAATTCGACAAGTTTGGCTTTCGGTTCGACTTTTGCTTTGGCAAAGTGGCCACGCATCGGCTTCGATACGTTTTTAACTTTTGCCTTACCGTAACCCAGCTGTACGGCAACGTAACCGTCGACGTCGTTGGTACGATTCGCAACGACCTGAAGGCTATCAACCTTCAGAACGGTCACAGGAATATGCACACCCTCGTCTGTGAAGACGCGGGTCATGCCGACTTTCTGGGTAATAAGTCCACTACGCATTGCGGCTTACTCCCGATTAAAGCTTGATCTCGACATCGACACCGGCAGCAAGGTCGAGCTTCATCAAAGCATCAACAGTTTGCGGAGTCGGGTCGACGATGTCGAGAAGACGCTTGTGCGTACGGATTTCGAACTGTTCACGTGACTTTTTGTCAATATGCGGAGACCGCAGAACAGTGTATTTTTCTATGCGGGTCGGCAGCGGAATCGGGCCGCGGACCTCTGCGCCAGTGCGCTTCGCCGTATTGACGATCTCGCGCGTGGACTGGTCCAGCACGCGATGGTCAAACGCCTTAAGGCGAATGCGAATGTTCTGACTATCCATGTAATTATGTACCGGAGCCCTCAAAAGGACACCGGCCCCTCAACTGGAGTTGACGATTGCCGCAAAAAGTATCGCGGGCGGCTTATGTAGCCGCCCGCGACACAAAGATCAAGGAAATTATTCAATGATCTTTGCAACGACGC
>NZ_JFKA01000011.1 GCF_002115755.1 Thalassospira mesophila
ACATCGGGGATAACGGGGATGCCGCTGCTCAAAGTGGTGCGTGCGGCCTTCCCGTGGTTGCTGATCCTGCTGGTGTTCCTGGTTATTATTACCTATATCCCGGCGATTTCAACATGGTTGCCAACCTTGTTGATGGGCCCGGAAAAAGTGATGAATTACTAAACTTCATCACGTCTTCTGACCTTCAAGGGGCATTCCGGTTGCGGAATGCCCCTTTTTTCCGCCTGCAAACACCAAAGGCATCAGGCCCGAACATACTTTCCCAAGTACGTCGTCAGGGTCTCAATTTCGGGTGAACCAACAATGCACCCGATATACCCATCGGGCCGCACAAGTATCCAATCGCCGGGGACAAGCGCGTAAGCATTATCGAAATGCCCGTCATGATCAACAATATCGCCGCGCGGGCCGATGGTATGGATATGCAAGCCCGGACGCGACGGCACCAGATCGCGTGTGGCCTGATAACCGATTAACGTCCAATGTGGCCCCTTGAACACTTCAAACAGGCGTATTGGTTGGCCTGCCGCGCCCAAAACGGGTGCATCCGGGGCACGGTCACCCGCAAACGGGCCTTTTAATCGTTCCGGTTTTTCCGCAGAAATTGGCGACGCAGGATAACCGATATCAAGCTGATGCACCTCGCGCCCGCGCCGTGTATCGCCACGTTTTTGCGCATCAAGAAGCCGAGTTGAAAGCCCGAGCATTTCGGCAGCCACCGGGCGGCGTTCATCCTCATAACTGTCTAACAATTCATCATCAACACCGGCGATGACGGCTGCAAGTTTCCACCCCAGATTATAGGCATCCTGCACACTGGTATTAAGGCCCTGCCCCCCGGTGGGCGGATGAATATGGGCCGCATCCCCCACCAGAAACACGCGCTTGTCGCGATAACAGTCGGCCAGCCGCGCGTTCATGGTAAAGGCCGAGGCCCACGACACCGTTTTAATGGCAATATCATCGCGGTGCGTGCGCTGTGCCACCAGTTTTTCAAGGCCATCGGCTGAAAGATCAACCGCGCCTTCAAGCGGGACTGGCCCCTGTATCTGGAACATGTCGGTTCCCGCAAGCGGGCACAGCGACAATTGCCGTTCCATATCGCCTTCGTTAAACCGGTGCCATGCCTCCCGCCCGATGCCGGTTAAGGTCACATCGGCAACAATCGCGCGCACCCCCAACATTTTTCCGGGAAAACCGATATCAAGCGCGTGGCGCACAAAACTGCGTCCGCCATCCGCCCCGACAAGCCAGCGCGCACGAATGGTGTCTTGCCCCGCCGCGTTTGCCAGCTGTGCCGTAACACCGTGTTCATCCTGGTTGAAAGCCACCAGTTCACAACCAAACTCCGGCTGATGGCCAAAAGCGATCAAACGCTCGCGCATTACCCGTTCCGTCAGAAACTGGGGCACCATCAATGCCAGATGACAGGGTTCACCGGGTGTTGCATCTTCGTGTTCAACGCTCGCGGCATCGCGAAAAGTGCCGTCGGGCAGATATTCCCGCAGGGGCGGATAAATACCGCCAATTGCGACAATATGGTCAAGAATACCAAGGTCTTCGAATATTTCCTGGGTTCGGGGCTGAATACCCTTGCCGCGAGACCCGCGGAACGGATCATTCATCTTTTCGATCAATCGAAAAGAAACACCCCGGCGCGCCAGGTCAATTGCCAAAGTCAGGCCCGCCGCACCTGCCCCGCAAATCAGCACATCAACTGCATAATCCGTTGTCATAGCCGCCTCTTAAATGTGTAATATGCACATAATAACGAAGATCGGCTAATGTCAACAAACAACGTGCAAAATACACGTATATATTTGCGATGCGGAACAGGCGTGCGTGCGCGCTTTTAATTCAAACGTTGGCCATCGTCCTTGCCAAACACATGAACCTGATTTTCCTCAACACCAAGATGCAGGATTGTCCCAAGTGGTGCGGTGAAACGATCGTTCAGGGCAACCGTCATGGATATCTTGCCGGTTCGCCCATAAAGATGCGTTTCCGCCCCGGTGGGTTCAATCAGGTCCAGTTCAACCGGGATCGTGCCGGGTTCATCCTTTGGCGCAATTTTCAAATGTTCAGGCCGCACCCCGATGGTCACTTCGGTGCCGGTTGGCGCGCTAACCGCGCTCGCAACCCGAACTGAAGATGTCGGGGTGCGAACACAAACGACATCACCGTCGCGTTCCAGAACCCCCTCGATCAAATTCATTGAGGGTGACCCGATGAATGTCGCAACAAAGATATTTGCTGGCCTGTCATACACCTCAAGCGGAGCGCCGATTTGTTCGATTTTGCCATGGTTCATAATGACAATGCGATCAGACATGGTCATGGCTTCCATCTGGTCATGCGTCACATAGATGGACGTGGTTGCCAGACGGCGTTGCAAAGCTTTGATCTCGACCCGCATCTGAACGCGTAGTTTGGCATCAAGGTTCGACAGCGGTTCATCAAACAAAAACACCTGCGGACGCCGTACAATCGCCCGTCCCATTGCCACGCGTTGTCGTTGCCCGCCAGAAAGCGCCTTGGGCAAACGATCCAGATAAGGTGTCAGATTAAGAAGTTCGGCAACATCTTCGACCGCCGGGCGCACTTCGGCCTTGGGCACGTTACGTAACCGCAGGCTAAAGCCCATATTTTCGGCAACGGTCAAGTGCGGATAAAGGGCGTAATTCTGGAACACCATTGCCATATCGCGGTCCTTGGGGGCCACGTCATTAATGACGCGGCCATCCACGGCGATGGTGCCATCGGTAATTTCCTCAAGACCGGCAATCATCCGCAGCAAGGTGGACTTCCCACAGCCGGACTCTCCGATCAGCGACACAAATTCACCGTCATGAACGCTAAGGTCCAAACCGTGGAGGACTTCCACGCTGCCATAGTTTTTTTTCAGTTGTGAGATGGTCAGATTGGCCATTGAAGAACTCCGAACAGGGGAACCAGCCAAATGTGTTCCCGGACCAGAAAGGCTTAGGAAAGAACAACCACCTTGGTCAGGTGACGCGGGGCAGTGGTGTCGAGTTTTTTAAATTCAGCAATCCGTTCGCCAAAAACCTGCAACGCGGGCAGCAATTCAACAACCCGGGCCAGCCCGGTTTCTTCCAGCGGAACAGAAATATCCCCCGGCCCACCAAGCCCGATAACCTTGCCGCCCTTGTCCTGAATTTCCCGGGCCAGCTTGGCTTCCTCGGCGGCGGTATCTTCGCTATAGAGCAAAACCACCAGCGACCTTTCATCAATCAGGCTGATCGGGCCGTGGCGATATTCCATCGGGTGGAAGGTTTGCGCATAGCTCAGGCTCATTTCCTGAAGTTTTAATGCCCCTTCGGATGCAATTCCGTAAAGCGGACCCGCGCCAAGATAAACAAAATGTTCGCGCCCGGAGATAAAACCGGCATCAATGGTGCCCAGTTGCGCCAGCGGTTTTTGTGCTTTTTCAAGGATCGTCGGCGAAATCTCGGCTCCGGCCAAACGCAACCCGGCAATCAGCATCAAGGATGCCGACGATGTCATAACAACGCCTTCGTCACCATGGGTGGGCAGGTAAACCGTTTCGGCAGCAGCGGCGACAATCGAGCTATCCTTTTCGCAGGTCAGTGCAATGGTGCGGATGCCGTGCTTTTTGCTGTAATCAACGGCCTGCACGGTCTCGGTGGATTCCCCGCTGCGCGACAGGGCCAGCACACAAATATCATCGCGTTTGGCCAGATAGGCATCTGCCCGGCGCGCCCATTCACCGCCCGGCACCGCCAGGGCATTGCGCCCGCACAAATTAAAAGCCGATGCAATTGCCTGTGCCAGATAATAAGACGTCCCACACCCGACAACCACGGTGGTTGCCTCGGCAATGCCCGGCAGGTCAACTGCCGTTGCGCCCTCCCAATAGGCGAACTGTTCTACAATGACACGCTCGGTCACATTCATTTTAACATCCTTTTATACAGGCTAAGGGTCGCTATTTGGTCGCGCCGGCCATCAGGCCGCTGACCAGAAAGCGATTGAGGAAAAGCACCACCAGAACCGGCGGTATAATTGCGATAATCCCGGCGGCATTGATCAGGCCGTAATCGACATAGTTGCGGCTGACAAATTCCGGGATCAGAACCGTTAGCGGTTTGGTTGTTAAGGTCGGCGAAAATACCAGGGGCACCAGAAACTGCCCCCAGGCATTCAAAAACGTAATGATGGCAGCGGCAATCAGGCCGGGGGCCGCCAGCGGCATGACGATGCGCACCAGCGTATAAATACGCCCCGCCCCGTCCATCCATGCGGCTTCTTCAAGCGATAATGGCATGGACTGGTAAACACTGCGCATCAACCACAAAGCCAGCGGCAGAAATGCCGAAACATAAATCAGCGTGACCCCGACATAGGTATCGACCAGATGCAACGCGATCATCAGGCGATACAGCGGGATCATCACGGTATAGGCGGGAATCGCCAACGTGCCGACCACGACAAAAAATAACACATTGCGCCCGGGAAATTTCATCCGGGCAAAGGCATAGGCCGCAAATGCCGCTATTGCCACAGTCACAAGGGTCGCCGCGACCGATGTGATCACGCTGTTGATAATGGCGCGCGAAAATTGCGGCCAAACCGACGCAACCGTATTGCCCTGCGACATACTGGTGCTGCCAAACAGCTTGGCGTAATGCTCCAGCGTCATGTGGGTTGGCCAGAAATGCGGCTGGGCCGAAACCAGATCGGTCGGGGAGGTAAAACTTGTTGCCAGCGACCAATAAATCGGGCCGACCGACCATACCAGCAAAAACAGAACCGCAACGACTGTTCCGATTTTATCACCGGCAAAGGCAAAATTACGGTGTGTCATCAGTCAAATCTCGTTTCACGGTAAACCTTGAGAACGTAAAACAATGACACCAGCAACGATGCAAGCATCGCCAGAAGCGACAGTGCCATGCCAAGAGAAAATTTGAGGTTCTGAAACGCATCCAGATAAACCTGAATAATAACGGTGCGGGTATCGAGACTGGCGCGGTTCAGGATCCAGGCCTCGTCAAACAGGTTGAAGGCAAAAACCGTTGATTGGCTGAGCGCAATCGCCAGCCCCCCCGATATCAACGGCAAGGTGATCAGGCGGAAACACTTGAACGAACTTGCGCCATCAAGCCTTGCCGCCTGATACAAATCTTTGGGAATACTTTGCAAAGCGGCTAGCAAAATAACCGCCGTCAACGGCATCATGCGCCAGACATGAACCAGAGTTACCAGGAACAGCATCACGTATCTGTTATTGAAAAACAGCGTCGGGCCGGTTAGCAAGCCTGTCGAATGCAACACCCCGGTCAGAAGACCGTAACTGGGGTTATAAATCCACATCCACACAACAGCATTAACGACCGGCGGCAGGCACCACGGCAACACCACGGCGGCAAGCAACCAGCGACGCCCGATTTGCACCTTGTTAAGCAACAAGGCCGTTGCCAAACCACCCGCCGTTTCAAGAACCACGGCCAACACCACATAATAGAAGGTGTTGCGCCACGACTGGTTTACCGTCGTATTGTTAAACAGGTCGATATAGTTCTTGAACCCGACAAAAGGTGTCCCCGCCCGCATGGGGCTGACATTGTAAACACTGTCAATCATTGTCGACAGCAATGGCAGCAGGACCAGCCCCCCCATGATCACAACCATGGGGATGACAAAGGCAATGCCCAGCGAGGCCTCGCCGCCAAAGCGGCGCGTTTTTTCACGTGTTAGTGCGGAAGCCATTCCTGGTTATCCTCTGCGTTCCGTTATTGCTGGGACGCTGACTGTGCGGCATCCGCAATCTGCTGAAGGGCATCTTCAACACTGACCTGGCCCTTGGCTGCCTGATTAATGGCCGCCGACACAGCAGATGAAAATTCCGGATACCAGCCTGGTGTGCCATCGGCGAACAACGGTTCAACACTGGCCGCCTGTGCCAGCAAAACCTTGCCATCGTTCAGCTTGCCGTCTTCTTCAAGTTGCTTAAGAACACTCAGGCGCGGCGGCAGATTACCCAGTGAATTATAGCTGTTGATCTGGGTTTCAGGTTTCAGCATCCATTTGATAAATGCCTTGGCCGCATCCTTGTTTTCAGCCGATACCGGAATACCGATCGCTTCGGGAAGACCAATGGTGCGGGTCTTGCCCGTGGTAGATGGCATCAGGGCTGCTGAAACATCGTCCGCCACCTGCGATTTTGACGGGTCGGCATAAACCGACAAATTACCGGCCCAGCCGGCAACATCAAAGGTTACCTTGCCACTTTTAAACAGTTCCTGAACGTCAACATCCTTAAGACCGGTTGATGACGGATCAATCAGGCCGTCTTTCAGGGCCTGAATTTCAAAGCTGAGCGCCTTGTACCCACCCGATTTCGGATCAAGGAACAGCGGCTTGAAATCCTTGTCAAACAAATCACCGCCAAAGGCCTTGGTCAGCAAATACCACGCGGTTGAGGTTCCTTCGGTTGCCGAAAGCGGCAAGCCAATCGGATAATCCGCGATTTTTGCTTCCTTGATTGCCTTGGCCGCAGCAAGAAGGGCGTCCGGGGTTTTCGGTGCCTGCTTGATACCCGCCTTTTCAAGCTGGGTTTTATTATAAATCAGTACGCGGAAATCGTTATTATAGGGGAGAGCCAGCAAGCTGCCGTTATAATTAAAGATCTTCGAAGTCGGCACATCGGCGATGGTTTCTTTGGAAAAATCATCGTTTAGCGCGCCGTACCAGCCCGCCGCGCCAAACTGCCCAACCCAGGACCAGTCAACTTCGGTGGCACTGGCCGGGGCGGTGTTGGCAATCATCGATGTGACGATTTTGGTGTGAATTTCATCCCAGCCCAAAGTCTGGCTATCAAGCATGACACCGGTTTCGGCGGTAAACTGGTCCGTCATTTCCTTGGGAAAGGTACCCCAGGGCGGCAGCAGAACCGACAGGTGTTGCCCGTCAAGCGGTTTGGCATCGTCAGCAAGTGCGGCGCCTGATACACCGACCTGCAACATGGCTGTTGCCGCAAGGGCTGCCATAAATGTCCGTCTTTTCATGATATTTGCCTCCTTATTATAATGATTGAAAAGCTTTATTCAGGGACATGGATAGACCTTCAATGAAGGTGTCGTCGGCGCGCCAGCCAGCCAGCTGTGCGGCGCGCAACAAGGCACCCCCGATCGGTGGCAAGACGGGGATGTGTGGCTCGGACCCGATACGGTCGCGAACACCGTTCAAAACACAGGCATTCTCAAACACACCGCCGGCATAGCTCCACCGCATTGGTGCATCGGCGGTACCCAGCAACCGTGCGGCGGCATTGGCATGTTCAACCAGACAATCACAGGCGCGCCCAAGAATAACCTGCGCATCCTTATCGCCCGCCTCGGCCAGTCGCCCGGTGATCCGGGCAATGGCAGCGATTGCAGATCGCCGGTTTTTTTGTGCGTAAACCCAGTCGATCAATTCATCCGGGCGCAACGACATTTCTGCCAATACGCGATGGGCAAAGGTTTTTGTTTCATTCCGGCAGTCCAGACCACGCCCGACCAGTGCCAGACTTTCCCGCCCGATCCAGTACGCACTGCCTTCATCGCCAAAACTGTCGCCCCAGCCGCCAATGCGAAAATGGGGGTCGCCGGTTTTGTTTAGGCTTGCCCATGCCATGGATCCCGTTCCTGCCAGCACAAGCACACCACCAGTCCCGGCAAAAGCCCCGTCAAATGCCACCCGCACATCGTTTTGCACCAGCACCGGGCACGGAAGCGCCTGGGCGGCGACAATATCTTGTTCCTGCGACAGGGCTTTAAGCTCGTCATGAAACGGCATGCCCATAACTGCGGCCTGCAAGGCTTGCTGATCAAGGGCCGGTTTGACCATTTGGCAAAACAGTTCCGGCCAGTCCGCGCCCGATGTCGGGTCCAGACTTGGCCCGGATCGCAGCATGGTGACGGCCCCTTGTTCATTGGCCATCGCCATCAGGGTTTTGGTGCCGCCAGCATCAAGGGCAAGAACAAACGCCATCGTTATTTTGCATCCCGGATCGCAACTTCACTGATTGGGGCCCCTATGTCTTTCAGGCGGGTTCGCCAATCGTCGGAAATCGCTTCGTCGGTGATGACGTGCAGATCATTGCTGAGCGGGCCAACACGATAGGTCAGGCGGTGCCCGAATTTTGAAGAATCAACCAAAAGGGCGGTTTTCGATGAGCGTGCGATCATAAGCTCGTTGGCGCGCGCTTCGTGGTCGTCAAGGCTGTAAATACAGCCATCCTCGGCGATGGCCCCGGCCCCCAAAAACAGTTGATCAAACCACAGCCGTTCCAGCGCACTTTCGGCAATCGGCCCGACCATGGAGGCATTTTCGGGACGTAGCTGACCGCCGATCAGCGTGATGCGAATATCGCGAACATCCATCAAAACCTGGGCAACCGTCACGCAATTGGTAAAAACCGAAAGCGGCATCGGGTCCAGGCGTAACCGGCGGGCGATTTGCAATACCGTGGTTCCAGCATCGAGAAACACACTGCTTTTGGGGATCAAAAGATCGTAGGCGGCGTCGGCAATAGCGCGTTTGGCCACAAGGTTCGAACGTTCACGCTGCTCGAAACCAATTTCGATTCCGATGGCATCGGCAATGCGGGCTCCGCCATGGGTGCGAACAATCGCCCCTTGCGCCTCAAGCGCCAAAAGATCGCGACGCACTGTTGCCAGTGATGCGCCAACCGAATCGGCAATGGCCTGAATATGGCTAAACCCGTGATTGTAAAGATATTGCCGGATATCCGATAGCCGATCGCCCTTCATCGAAATTCCGCCTCCCTGTTTTGAATTTTCTGTGACACACATTCCGATCAAAAAAAATCATTGTCAAGCATTTTTCTGATCGAATATAACTCAGCAACGTCAGATTAACGACGAATTTTGATTGAACCCAAACGAAAGCGAGCAAGATGACGTACAATCCGTTTTTGGACATGCTGCGATCACATGCCGACGGCAACATAACGGGGATCCCTTCAATCTGCTCTTCGCATCCGCTGGTTATCGAGGCTGCCTTGCTTGAAGGGATTGCCAACAAAACACCGGTCCTGATCGAGGCAACCTGCAACCAGGTTAACCAGGATGGCGGCTATACCGGAATGACCCCGTCGGGTTTTCGCCGGTATGTCGAACAGATCGCCGACAAGGTTGGTTTTGATAAAAAAAACCTGTTTCTCGGTGGCGATCATCTTGGCCCCAACCCGTGGAAAAACTTGCCTGCAGAAGATGCAATGGCAAAGGCAAAAGTCCTGATTGGCCAATATGTTGAAGCCGGATTCGTAAAAATCCATCTCGATGCATCAATGCCGTGTGCCGATGATGTCGCCCCGCTTTCAGATGCGACGATTGCCACCCGTTCGGCCCTGCTTGCCAAAATTTCCGAAGACACTGCATCGGGGCAAAAACCGGTTTATATTATCGGCACCGAGGTTCCCATTCCCGGCGGTGCCATGGAGGCCATTGACCATCTTGAGGTCACATCGGCCGATGCCGCCATTGCCACCTATGAAGCCCACCGCAGCGCCTTTGCCGCATTAGACCTTGGCGATGCATTTTCGCGCGTGATCGGCCTTGTGGTGCAGCCCGGTGTCGAATTTGGCAACGAAAACGTAATTTATTATAACCCGGCTGCGGCAAGCGACCTCAGCGCGGCGCTCAAACAAATTCCCGGCATTGTTTTCGAAGCCCACTCCACCGATTATCAGCCGGTTGCGGCATTATCGTCGCTGGTGAAGGATGGGTTTGCGATCCTCAAGGTTGGGCCGGGTGTTACATTCGCCATGCGCGAGGCCCTGTATGGCCTTGACCAGATTGCGTCTTTTCTTGACCAAATTCCCCCGTCCGACATGCTGGCCACAAAGCTTGAACACCTGATGCTTAACCAGCCTGGCCACTGGGAGAAATATTATCACGGCGATGCAAATGCCCAACGCCTGCAACGGCATTTTTCCTACAGCGATCGCATTCGCTATTACTGGCCCACACAAGAAGCCACCACAGCCGTGGACAGTTTGCTATCGCGTTTAATGCAACGCAACCTGCCCGAACCCCTGATCAGCCAATATCTGCCAAAGGTTTATCCACTTTTCGCTACCGCCAAACAAAAACCGACGGCCCGCGACCTGATCATAGAAATGATCCGCCTGGTCATCCGCGATTACGAGACAGCCTGCCGACGAATTTAACCCTGCCACGCGGTGACGCGACAATTCCCGTTACCCGCCAGCACACAGCGAACCAACCGCAGCAAACACCCGCACGAAAACCCCCGTGCGGGTGTTTGCATTTTTTGCCTCGCCACCGGCATTCTTTCCACCAGCACCACCTTCATGCGCACCATTTCCACATGTATCCGGCGCGAAAAACACACCTTTCCCGCATCACCGCAAAAAATCCGTCCGCAAGACGGGAACAAACCCGAAAAAATACAGTTATTTGACTTACGAAAGCGCTTTCGGTAGCGTGATACGCGTTATCGGAAACTGGCGTAAATTTTATACGCGTTAAAATGCAGATTGCTTTTTCGTCCGACCAGGAGGTTGCGTGTCGCGTTCAACGCCCCGGAATGAAACCATGTCAATCGCCCGACTGGCCCGTCATCTGGGCCTGTCGGAAGGGACCATTTCGCGTGCGTTAAACAATTACCCCGACATTGCCGAAAAAACCCGCGAACGGGTGCAAAAAGCCGCCCGTGAACTGGGATATCGCCCGTCCTCCAGCGCACGGCGACTGGCACGCGGGGTTATCGAAACCATCGGCTTTGTTCTGCCCACCTGTCGCACCCAGCATTCCGACCCGTTTCTGGCCGAAATCCTCAATGGGCTTGCCACCGAACTGGCCCTGCATGACTGGGATTTGCTGGTATCCGCGGTCCCAGATGGCCAAAACGAGGTTGACGTGATCGACCGTCTGGTCGGGTCGTGCAAGGTTGGCGGGTTTGTTATTGCCCGCACCCGCCGCCACGATGCCCGGGTCGATTATTTACGCCAAAGCGGCGTACCCTTTGTGGTGCAAGGCCGCACCGATGATCCGTCTGATTATTCCTGGCTCGATATCGATAACGAACAGGCGTTTATTGATGCCGTTAGTTATTTGCGCCGTTTGGGGCATGTAAAAATCGCCTGCCTGAGCGGCGACCCGACCATGAATTTCGCCTGGCAGCGCCGCAGCGGTTATTTGCACGCCATGGCCCAGCAGGGCGGCCATATTGGAGTGGGTTATCTGATTGATGGCATTACCGATGCGGTTTCGGCGAAAGACGCAACAAACCGCCTGCTTTCCATCACCGAAAACGACCGCCCCACCGCCCTTTTATGCGTTACCGATGCGGTTGCCATCGGGGCGATGCAGGCCATCAATGGGGCGGGATTGGGGGTCGGGCGCGATATATCGGTCATGGGGTTTGACGGTTTGCCAATCGGGCAAGCTGTGCATCCCGCGCTGACCACCCTTCATCAGGACAGTTACGAAATTGGCCGCGAAGCCGGGCGGATGGTGCTGGGTCTTTGTACCGACCCGTCATCTTTGCCCAAACAGACCTTGTGGCAAGCCAAACTGACGCCGCGCGCGTCGGTCAATCCGCCGGGCACAAGCCCGGCCCAACATAACCAGGGAGGCTAGAATGACACTGAAATTTCCCCGTATTCTGGCAGTTGCTGCCATTGGCCTGATGGCCACTACCAGCATTGCCAGTGCCCAGCTTCGCTTCTGGACCACCGAGGAGCAACCCGACCGGCTGGCAAAACAGCAGGAAATGGCCAAGGAATTTGAAAAGGAAACCGGCACCTCGGTTGAAGTTATACCGGTGACGGAAACCGACCTTGGCAAACGCGCCACCGCCGCCTTTGCCGCTGGCGATTTGCCCGATGTGATTTACCTGACATTGCAATATGTGCTGCCATGGTCGGAAGCAGGCATTTTAGACACAGTCGCCAATGACGAGATCGTCAAGGAACTGGGCGCCGAAACCTTCACCCCCAAAGCCCTTGAAATGGCCGATTTTGACGGTGAAACAGCCGCCGTTCCATCCGATGGCTGGACCCAGATGGTCCTGTATCGCAAGGATTTGTTTAAGGAAAAAGGGCTGGCCCCGCCTAACAGTTATGCCAATATCGAAGCCGCGATCAAGGCGCTGAACAATCCGCCCGATATGTATGGTTTTGTCGCCGCGACCAAGGTCGATGAAAACTTCATGAGCCAGGTTCTCGAACATGTGTTTCTGGCCAATGGTGCCACCCCGATCAAACCGGATGGCAGCATCGGTTTTGATAAGAAGAAACTGGTTGAATCGCTTGATTTCTACAAGACCCTTGCCAAGGCATCACCCCCCGGCGATTTATACTGGCAACAGTCCCGCCAGGTTTATTTTGCGGGCAAGGCAGCCATGATCATTTGGTCGCCGTTTATCCTTGATGAACTGGCGGGCCTGCGTGACAGCAACCCGCCCACCATCAACGATGACCCGACCTCAACCGAACTGGCCGAAAAAACCGGCGTTGTTACCCGCCTGTCCGGGCCATCAAACAAAGAAGGGGCCGCGTGGGGCGACATCCGCTATTTCGGCGTGACGGCTGATGCCGATACGGACCCGGCGATGGCGTTTGTCAAATTCTCGCTTGATAAAGGGTATACCCAAACCCTGTCGATTGCACCCGAAGGCAAATTCCCGGTGCGCCCCGGCAGCAAGGATGACCCCGAAAAATTCCGCAAGGCATGGATGACCCTGCCTGCCGGGGTGGATCGCAAAAAACCGCTGGCCGATATTTATTCCAAGGAAGTGATTGATAACATCATGGATGGTCTGGATAACGCAGACCGCTGGGGGGTAAGGGAAGGCGAACTGGCACAGGCATCACGCATCATCAATTCGCAGGTGATTAACCGCCTGACGCGTGAATTTATCGATGGCGAACGCGATGCCGACGCCACCGCAGACATGATCAACGAAGAAATCGCCAAAATTCAGTAAGCGATCCGTTTTGCGCCAACCAACCGGTCAGGGGCCTCCCTGACCGGCATGACCAGGCAGGCCAACATGACCACGGCAACACCCGATACCCCATCACAATCCCCCGCCCCGCCGCGCAAAAAAAGGCGCCGCATCGGCCCGATGGAACGGCGCGAAGCACGGCTGGCCTATAGCCTGCTGATGCCAACCTTTGCCATTGTGCTGGGCATTGTTTTGTTTCCGCTGATTGCCAATTTCTGGATCTCGGCAAAGCCGGTCAGGCTGGGGGATTTGCGACCACCACGCATTATTGCCTCTGAACGGCTTCGCGGCGATCTGGCAAAAGCCGGTGATGAAGCCCGGATCGAATACCGGGTTCGCAACTCGTCGCAAACCCGGGACATCAGCAATGTCACCCTGAGCGATACCCTGCCTGTCGGGTTAAGCCTGACCAAACCGGATTCCCATTGCCGGGTCACAGGCCGCAAAATTATGTGTGAACTCGGCGATTGGGAAGGTGGTAGCCGCGAACGTTTTTCAATCGGGGTCAAAGCCGAACAGGCCTATATCGATAAGCCCGTCAAACCGCGCGACAGCGAACCTGTGCTGACCGGCAAAGCCAATAACATCCTGACCAATTTTGAGTTCACTTTTGATAATTTCATTGGGGTCTTCAACTCGCGCGAATTCTGGTCGGTTTTCTGGGTCACCATCGCCTATACGGTTTTTGGCACCGGTGGGGCGTTAATACTGGGCCTGTTTGCCGCATTGTTGCTTAACAAAAAATTCCCCGGCCGGTCCATTTTGCGCGGCTTGTTTCTGTTTCCCTATGTCGCACCGGTCATTGCCGTCGCTTTTACCTGGTTGATCCTGCTGGACCCGTTTTCGGGCACCTTTAATGCCGTTTTGCAAAAAATGAATATCGCGAACGAAGGCATCAACTTTTTTGGCAGCCGGTCGGTTCCGCTAACCTTTTTTGGCATCACCTTTGAATTCCCCCTCGCCCTTGCCACGGTTATCGCGTTCGAGGCATGGCGCTATTTCCCGCTGTCCTTTTTGTTCATTCTGGCCCGAATGCAGTCCATTTCGTCAGACATGTACGAAGCCGCCGAGGTCGACGGGGCAACGCCCCTTCAGCAATTCTGGCACATTTCCATGCCGCAACTGATTGGCATTTTATCAACCCTGTTCCTGCTGCGCTTTATCTGGACGTTTAATAAATTCGACGACATTTTCCTGCTCACCGGCGGGGCGGCAGGCACACGCACGCTCACGGTTGATGTTTATGAACAGGGCTTTGCACTGTCCAATCTGGGCGCGGGGGCGGCTGTGGCCGTGGTGATTTTCTTAATGTTGCTGATTTTCGCCGTCGTTTATTTCCGTTTCGTCCACCGCGAGGATTCCTGACATGCGTATCGGAACCGGTTTTCTTCTTGCCATTCTTTCCGGGTTGCTGTGGGGTATCATCGCCATTGCCATTGCGGGCATCTCGCTAACCCTTATTTCCGGCTTGCCATCGGCCCCTGTACTGTCGGCCGGGGCCATTGCCGGGGCGGTCAGTGCCGCCATTATCATGCTGCGCGTGCCCAAATTGCGCACAAACGGGCTTTATCTGGCGGCATTCATGGGGGCGATCATCGCCATGCTGGCCATATCCTTTGCCGCACCTTTTACCGAACCCTTTGCCACGGCCCCGATAGGCCAGGCGATTGCCATTGCCATTATCGCCGGGGCCGTCACACTGGCCAACCGCGCCTGTCTGAATGACATCGAAAGTGGCATCCTTAAACGCTACACCCTCGATGTTGTGATTGTGCGGGTATTGCGCGGTTTCGGTTTTGTCTTTTTTACCGTCATCGTGGTTTTGCCGTTTTACGTCATGGTGATGACCAGCCTGAAAAGCCAGCAAAGCCTGTTTCAAAACCCGCTCGATTTATCGGTCGATCTCAAACAAGGAACAGGCAGCCTGTTTAACAGTTATGTTGAACTGTTTACCAAATTTCATTTTGGCCGGTTTTTGCTGATCTCAACCATCGTTTCGGTCTCTACCGTATTGATCACGCTGGCATTTTCCATTCCCGGGGCCTATGCCGTTGCCCGCCTGCGCTTTCCCGGGCAAAACGTGCTGTCAAAATCGGTTTTGCTGATTTATCTGGTGCCCATGATCGTGCTGGTCATTCCGCTTTATTCGGTTTTCAGCCAGCTTGGCCTGCGCAATTCCATCATCGGCTTGCTGATTGTATATCCTGCCACCACGGTGCCGGTGGCCCTTTATATGTTGCAGGGTTATTTCCGCGGCCTGCCGGTCGAGCTTGAAGAAGCCGGGTTGATGGATGGTTTGGGCAGACTGGGTGTGATCTGGAAAATCACCCTGCCGCTGGCCCTGCCCGCTTTGGCATCAGTGTCGCTTTATGTGTTCATGATCGCCTGGAACGAATTTTTGTTTGCCTTCATGTTCCTTGATGATCCCAAAATATTCACCCTGTCACGCGGGGTGGTATCGCTTAATTCATCCGAGGTTCCACGCCAGCACCTTATGGCGGGGGCCGTTGTCGCCACGATCCCGATTTTGGTGATCTTTTTGTGGTTTGAACGGTTTCTGGTTCAGGGCCTGACATCTGGCAGCGTGAAAGGATAATCCATGATCGATCCCGAAACAGTTACCCGGCTGGATGCCCAGGCACAGCAGATTTTGCGCGCCAACGACAAAGGCGGTTATACCGTTCCCACCAAGGGACTTTATCCTTTTCAATGGAACTGGGATTCCGCCCTTACAGCACTGGGCATTGCCTGTTTTGATGCCGATCGCGCATGGCAGGAAATTGAAAAACTGTTATCCGCACAGTGGGATAACGGCATGGTGCCCCATATTGTGTTTTGGCAGCATGAAGAAGGTTATTTTCCCGGCCCCGGCGAATGGCGAAGCGAACGTACCCCGCCCACATCGGGCATCACCCAGCCGCCGGTGGCGGCAACGGTTGTGCGCCAGCTGGCAAGCTTTTTGCCCGGTGATCATGGCGCGCGCGTGACACCGATGCTGCATGCGCTTGACCGCTGGCATCAATGGTTTGCCGATGCCCGCGACCCCGACGGCATTGGCGTGGTTGCCATTATGCACCCGTGGGAAAGCGGGCGCGACAACCTGCCAGACTGGGATGCCCCGCTGGCCCATGTTGATACGTCGAATGTGGGCGCCTTTATGCGCCGTGACATTCAACTGGTGAACGCGGCCGAACGCCCGGTCAACGACGATTACAATCACTATATGGCGCTGGTGCAATTTGGCCGAACTTGCCAATGGGATGTGAAAACCATCGCCGAAAAATGCCCGTTCTGGGTGGCAGAACCGGGCATGAACGCCATTTTGCGCCGTGCGGAGCGCGACCTGATTGCCCTGGCAATGCAGTTTAACCTGCCCGAGATCGCAAGCCGGGCCACCCGCCGCCTCACCCGCCTCGACCACGGCTTTAACCAGCTTTGGTCAGACATCGCCCAAGGCTACACCACGCTTGATTTACGAAATAAAAAACTTGAACATCGTTTATCATCAGCAAGTTGGTTATCATTGTACGGAGGACCGGAAAACGATATCCGAGCCAAATCGCACTATTCCAATCGGATTGAATGGCGGCAAAAAATTCGCTTTGCCCTGCCCAGCTTTGACCCCGGCGACCCGGCCTTTGACGACATTCGTTATTGGCGCGGCCCGGTATGGGCCATGATCAACTGGATGGTGGCAACCGGCCTTGCCGAACATGGCCGACCGGACCTGGCAAGCCTGCTGGCCGATGATACCGCCGCCCTCGTCGAACAATCCGCCTTTCGCGAATATTTCAGCCCCGTCACCGGCAAGGGTGGTGGTGGCAAGGATTTTTCATGGACCGCCGCGATGTGGCTTTACTGGGCATCGCCGAGCGCCCGCCAAAAAAACGGAGACACAATAACATGGGCCAGATCGAACTTCGCAATGTGCGCAAATCCTTTCGCGATGTCGAGGTGATCAAGGGGATCGACCTGACCATTGAAGAAGGCGAACTGATGATTTTTGTCGGCCCGTCGGGCTGCGGCAAATCAACCCTGCTGCGCCTGATTGCCGGTCTGGTTGAAGCAAGCGACGGGCAAATCCTGATCGACGGTGACGATGTCACCGGCAAACCACCCGCGGAACGCGAATTATCGATGGTGTTTCAGTCTTATGCGCTTTATCCGCATAAAACCGTGCGCGAAAATGTCGGTTTTGCCTTGGAAGTTTCGCATATGGCCAAGGCCGACATCAAAGCCAAGGTCGATGAAGCCGCCGCGACCTTGCAACTTGACCAGTTACTTGATCGCAAACCAAAGGAACTGTCGGGCGGCCAGCGCCAGCGCGTTGCCATAGGCCGGGCCATTGTACGCGAACCCAAGGCATTTTTGTTTGATGAACCGCTATCAAACCTTGATGCCGCCTTGCGCGTTGAAATGCGGCTGGAAATTGCCCGTCTGCACAAAAAGCTGGCCGCCACCATGGTCTATGTCACCCATGATCAGGTCGAAGCCATGACCCTTGCCAGCAAGATTGTGGTGTTGCAGGCAGGGCAGATCGAACAGGTAGGCACCCCGTTAGACCTCTATCGCAAACCGGCCAATCTGTTCGTGGCCCAATTCATCGGCTCACCGAAAATGAATGTCGCAAAATGTCAGGGTACAGGCGATGCCATTACATTTCCCAGCGGCGATAGCTTTGCCACGGGCCGCAATGCCGATAGCGCCACCCAATTTGGCATCCGCCCCGAACACATCACCCTGACCGCACCTGAAAACGGCATTTTGAACGGCCAGATCGAAGTGATGGAACATCTGGGATCAGACAGCTTCGCCTATGTTCAAATCAACGATATCGGCCTGTTCACCGTGCGGGTTGTTGGCCATTCTGAATTACAGGCCGGGGCCGTCATCGGCCTCGCATTTGATAGCGAAAACCTGCACCTGTTTGACGGCAACGAACAGGCGATATTATAGCGCCCTTCGCATTACCTGATGGTCAACCCAATACAGCAGCACCCTGCCAGTCATTACGGCTGGCAAGGATGCATGTTCGAACGCGCCAGCACCTGCATCGTTACCAGCGCAACGTCAACCCAAGCGTTCATATTGCCCGTTAAAGCCAGAAAACAGAGGACATAGCAATCACCGTACCAAAAGCGGGCAGTACACGATCCAGCCTTCGGCCGTGATATTGCCAGATATTAAAGACCTGTCCCAACCAACAGGTTGTCAGTACAGGAAAAAACAACTGCAAGCTATCACCTGACATAGGATCGATCTCAAAACGAACCCCGGAAAACGGCGGATAGAAGGTCAATTGTCTGGAATATGGCGCTGAGCGAGAAGAAAAAGTTACCGTGAGACCGTATTTTTCGTTTCCCCACCGGAACAGAAAATACGGTCAAACAACAATTGCAGTTGCACGATAATATCAAACCACCACCAAAGCCCCGCAATCTCGTTAGATAATTTCGAGACAGTCTAATAGCGACTTTGGTAAGGTTATTTTCTCAATAAACTATATTTACGTATATTTAAAAATATCTAATAAAAATATCTGCCACCTTGACACCCAATCCGGCATCACCACAAAAATACCGTTAATAGCATGTGGTGCTGTTGCCGGTATCGCTTTGCGTTTTCGCAATATGATGCTTGCTAGTCGGGAATAACCGCCGTTGCTTCAATCTCGACCAGCGCCCCGTCTTCAACCAAAGCGCGTACCACCACCATTGTCATGGCCGGGAAATGCTTTCCCAAAACCCGGCGATAGGCTTCGCCGACTTCGCGCTGATGGTCCATATATTCGTGCTTTTCTGTGACATACCAGGTCAGGCGGCAAATATGTTCGGCTTGTCCGCCTGCGGCAAATACCACGGCCATTATATTGCGCAACGCCTGTTCCATCTGGCCGACAAAATCGTGGGCTTCAAACACCTGCTTTTCGTTCCAGCCAATCTGCCCGCCGACAAACAGGGTCTTGCCGCTTGCCAACACGCCGTTGGTATAGCCTTTCGGCGCGGTCCAGCCATCGGGCTGCACGATTTTATGTATCATGTTGGTCCTGTTTGTTGATGTGATGTTGCAACGCTGTGCGCAAATCGGCTGGCCAGGGTGCCGACCCGGCAATGTCCTTGCGGGTAAAAACCAGCGTCGATGTCATAGTGAAACGATCTGGCCCATCCGGGTCGTCGGCCTGTACCGCCGTGATTTGCAAATCGATGCTACTGCGCCCCAACCGCGTCACATGAAGCCGAAATTCCAGCACGTCGCCTAACCGGCTGGGATGCCGAAAGTCGATATTGATGGCAACGGTTGGCACCGCTGCGGCCATGTCGTCGTGGATTTTGGCAAAGCTGAAGCCAAGCGACGTTTCAAACCATTCTTCAACCGTGGCATTGACCATTTCAAAATAGCGCGGATAAAAAACAATCCCCGCCGGGTCGCAATGCGCAAACCCCACCTTTTGATGATGGGTAAATGCGGGCAGCAATGGCGTTGCAGGTGCCAGCGCTGGTTCCATTTTTTGCCCCATCACAACACCGTCCGTACACGCCATAATTCGGGGAACAGTTCGACCTCTAACATACGTTTCAGATAGGACACCCCACCGGTGCCCCCGGTACCACGTTTAAAGCCGATCACGCGTTCCACTGTCGTGACATGGTTAAACCGCCAACGACGAAAATAATCTTCGAAATCGACCAGCTTTTCGGCCAGTTCGTATAACGGCCAGTGATCCTGCGGGGCTTGATACACCTGTTGCCAGGCCGTAATCACATCATCGGAGGGCTGATACGGGTCTGACACATCGCGTTTTAAAACAAGGTCGGGCACGGCAACGCCCGACTGATCAAGTAACCTTAATGCTTCGTCATACAAGCTGGGTTTTGCCAGTTCAGTTTCCAGTATCGCCAAAATATCGGGCCGGTGGGTGTGGGGTTTGAGCATCGCCTTGTTACGGTTACCCAGCATGAATTCAACCATGCGATATTGCCACGACTGAAACCCGGATGACGGCCCCAGCGCATCGCGAAAGGTGGTGTAATCGCTGGGTGTCATGGTGCGCAAAACATCCCATGCGTTATTAAGCTGTTCAAAAATGCGTGATATCCGCGCCAGCATTTTAAAGGCCGGTTGCAATTGCCCGGTCCGCATGGCGGTGCGCGCGGCGTCAATTTCGCGAATGGCCAGTTTCATCCATAATTCAGACGTCTGATGCTGAATAATAAACAGCATTTCGTCATGGGCGTCACTTTTGGGGTGTTGGGCTGTTAAAATCGCATCTAGCGACAAATAATCGCCATAGGACATTTTGCGGGCAAATTCGGTTTCCGCCCCTTCGGAAGACGGATCATAAGGTTGGTTCTGATTGCTCATGTCACGGCCTGACGTTTTTTATATTCGGCCGCGTCCCATAACCGGTTTTCCATAATGTCGGCCAAAATGTTAATCCCGGCTTCCACATCGCCTTCATCAAGATAAAGCGGTGTGAATCCGAAACGAATGACGTCGGGTGCGCGAAAATCGCCGATCACACCACGCGCAATCAACGCCTGCATCACCGCATAGCCATCATCAAACCGGAAAGAGACTTGCGACCCGCGCAATTCGGCATTTCGCGGACTAACCAGGTCGAGCATCGGGCAGCGTCTTTCAACACCCGCAATAAACTGTTCGCAGAGTTCAATGGATTTGGCCCGAATATCGGCCATTGTCACATCATCCCAAACATCAAGTGCAGCATCAAGAATAGCGAGCTGAATAACCGGCGGCGTGCCCACCCGCATCCGTTCAATCCCCGGGGCCGGTGTATAATCGCGGGTAAAGGCAAACGGGGCCTCGTGGCCCAACCAGCCTGAAAGGGCCGGCCGCACCTTTTCCACCAGATCAGGCCGCACATAAATAAAGGCGGGCGCGCCGGGGCCGCCATTAAAATATTTATACGTACATCCCACGGCAAATTCGGCATTGCAACCGGTTAGATCCACCGGCACCGCCCCGGCGGAATGGGCCAGATCCCAAATGACGACAATACCCAGCGCGTGGGCCTTCTTGGTTATTGCAGCCATGTCGTGCATACGCCCGGTGCGATAATCGACCTGGGTTAACATCAAAACAGCGATATCGTCGCCCAGCACCCCGGCTACATCTTCGGGGTTGACGGTTTTTAAAACATGGCCCTGCTTTAAACTGTCAATCAGGCCCTGCGCCATATAAAGGTCGGTTGGGAAGTTACCATTGTCAGACAAAACAACTTTGCGACCGGGGTTAAGCGCCAGCGCACTTGCCAGCGCCTGATAGACCTTGATCGACAGAGTGTCCCCCATGACAACACTACCATCAGATGCACCAATCAACCGGGCGATACGGTTGCCGACCCGACCGGGCAGGCTCATCCAGTCGGCATCGTTCCAGCCACGAATAAGCATTTCGCCCCATTGGTCGGCAATGGTTGTGCGTGCGCGTTCAATGGCGGCCTTTGGCATCGGGCCAAGGGAATTGCCATCAAGATAAATGACATCGGCTGGCAGATGAAAAAGTGCCTTGCTGGCAGCAAAGTCCGTCATGCTGCGGGCTCCTGTTTTAATCGGAAACGTTGAATTTTCCCGGTTGCCGTTTTTGGCAGGGCATCGGCAAAAATAATGGATCGGGGATATTTATAGGGCGCAATCGTCGCCTTTACATAATCTTGCAACAGCTTTGCCATTTCCGGCGATGGATTGGCCCCGGCGTTTAGCACAACATGAGCCTGCACGATCTGCCCGCGATCGGCATCATTTGCCGAAACCACGGCACATTCGGCCACATCGGGGTGGGCCAGCAAAGCGGCCTCTACCTCTGGCCCGGCAATGTTATAGCCCGCCGAAATAATCATATCGTCGCTGCGCGCAGCAAAATGAAAATAACCGTCTTCATCGCAATAAAATGAATCTCCGGTCACATTCCAGCCATCGCGCACATAATCGCCCTGCCGGTCATCGGCCAAATAGCGACACCCGGTTGGCCCACGCACCGCAAGGCGGCCCACCGCCCCCACCGCAACATCATCTATGTTTTCATCAACAATGCGGGCCTGAAAACCCGTCACCGGCCGACCGGTGCAAGCGGGGTGGCTATCGCCAAACCGGTTGGAAATAAAAATATGCAACATTTCGGTCGAGCCAATGCCATCAAGCATCGGTTTGCCGGTTTTTTCCATCCATGCCTTGTAAACCGGAGCGGGCAAGGTTTCGCCCGCCGACACGGCGGCGCGCAAGGACGATAAATCAGCCCCGTCTTCCATCGCCGCCAACATCGCCCGATAGGCCGTGGGTGCGGTAAAACAAATGGTTGCCTTATAGGTTTCGATAATTTCGATCATATTGGGCGGCGATGCCTTTTCCAAAAGCGTCGCGGTTGCGCCAAAACGCAACGGAAATACCGCCAGCCCACCCAAGCCAAAGGTAAAGGCCAGGGGCGGCGATCCGACAAACACATCATCGGGCGTCACTGCCAGAACTTCTTTGGCGTAGGCATCGGCAATGATCAAAAGGTCGCGATGGAAATGCATGGTGGCCTTGGGGTCGCCAGTCGTACCCGATGTAAAACCCAGCAGGGCCACATCATCGCGCCCGGTTTTCACGGCGGTAAATTTCACCGATTTGGTCAAGGCAACGCGGTCAAGCTCGGCATCGTGGTTGGCGGTGCCGTCAAAGCCGATCACCTTTTGTAAAAACCGGCTGTCCTTGGCACAGGCAACCATTTCATCCATCAGCCTTGTATCGCACAAGGCAAAGGCAATTTCGGCCTTATCAACAATTTTGCCAAGTTCGCCTGCACGCAACATCGGCATGGTATTAACCACCACCGCACCAATTTTTGTCGCCGCCAGCCAGCACGCCACCATCGCCGGATTATTGGCAGAGCGGATCAACACCCGGTTGCCCGGCGCAACCCCGTAATCCTCAGCCAGAGCGTGGGCAATACGGTTGGTCCAGTCCGACAATTCCTTATAGGTGCGCTGGCGGCCATTGCCGATTAAGGCAGTGTTATCGCCAAATCCCTGATCCACCATGCGGTCGGTCAATTCAACCCCGACATTGATATGGTCGGGATAATCAAAACCATCGAGTAGAAATTCCGGCCAGGTGGTTGCTGGCGGTAAATTGTCGCGGGTGAAGGTATCTGTATGTGCCGATGGTCCAAGCATGATGAAGCCCCTGAATTATGTCTGTGCCAGCGTTTGCCGTGCGATGATTATTCTTTGGACGTCAGATGCGCCTTCATAAATCCGAAGGGCACGGATCTCCCGGTACAGGCGTTCAATGATGTGCCCTGATCGCACACCATCGCCCCCATGAATTTGCACCGCCTTGTCGATGACGGTTTGAGCATGATCAGTTGAAAAAAGTTTCGCCATCGCGGCTTCGCGGCTGATGCGCGCGGCCCCGCTGTCTTTTAACCATGCGGCGCGATACACCAAAAGCGCGCTGCTATCGACATCCAGTGCCATATCGGCCACATGCCCCTGCACCATTTGCAAATCAAACAAGGGCGCACCAAACAAATACCGGTTTTGAACCCGGTGAATGGTTTCATCAAGCGCACGCCGCGCAAAGCCAAGGGCGGCGGCCGCCACGGTAGAGCGGAAAACATCCAGCACCGACATGGCAATTTTAAAACCCTGCCCGCCCGCGCCAATGCGGTTGCCTGCCGGAATGCGGCAATCGGTAAATTTCAAACGGGCCAACGGATGCGGGGCAATGGTTTGCAAACGTTCTGCAATTTTCAGCCCCGGCGTATTGGCCGGTACGATAAAGGCCGACAACCCTTTGGCCCCGTCGCCTTCGCCGGTGCGGGCAAAAACAACGTAAAACCCGGCAATACCACCATTGGAAATCCAGGTTTTTTCACCGTTTAAAACAAAGCTGTTGCCATCGCGGGTGGCCGATAAGGTGATATTTGCAACATCCGAGCCCGATTGCGGTTCGGTCAGGGCAAAGGCCGCCAATGCCGTGCCATTACGCACCTGTGGTAGCCATTCGGCCTTTTGCGCATCGGTGCCAAACAATGAAATCGCACCACTGCCCAGTCCCTGCATGGCAAAGGCAAAATCGGCCAAGCCATCATGGCGCGCCAATGTTTCGCGAATAATGCACAGGCTGCGCACATCAAGGCGCGATTGCGCATCATCGGGGTCTATGGTGGCGTGGCGTAACCAGCCGCCATTGGCCAGTTTGGCAACAAGGGCGCGGCAGGTATCATCGACATTATCATGATCAATGGCTTGCAGGTTTTCGCTTACCCAGTTATCCAGACCAGCGACCAGTTTCCGGTGGGCATCGTTAAAAAACGGCCAGTCGCGCCATGATGTATCGCCCATCATTAGTCCCCTTTGAAAACCGGCTTTTCACGGGCGACAAAAGCATCATAGGCGCGTTTGAAATCGGCTGTTTGCATGCACAGGGCCTGCGCCTGGGCCTCAGCCTCTATCGCCTGCTCAATGCCCATGTTCCATTCCTGTACCAGCATGGTTTTGGTCATCATATGGCCAAAATTGGGCCCGGCGGCGATGAGCTGTGCCAGTACAATGGCATCACTTTCCAGCGTATCAGCATCCACAATCCGGTTATAAAAGCCCCATTTTTCGCCTTCTTCGGCACTCATGGAGCGCCCGGTATAAAGCAATTCCGCCGCCCGCCCCTGGCCGATAATGCGCGGCAATATGGCACAGGCCCCCATATCACAACCCGCAAGCCCGACACGGGTAAACAAAAACGCTGTTTTGGCATTGACCGTCGCCAGCCGCAGATCCGACGCCATGGCAATAATCGCACCCGCCCCCACGCACACGCCGTCCACTGCCGCAATCACCGGTTTGCCACACGCCACCATAGATTTCACCAGATCGCCGGTGAGCCGGGTAAAGGCCAAAAGAGCCTTCATATCCTTATCGATCAGCGGGCCGATAATATCGTGAACATCGCCGCCCGAACAAAAATTGCCCCCGTTAGAGGCAAAAACAACGGCTTTGACGTCATTGCATTCCGGCAAGGCGCGAAACATGTCGCGCAGTTCGGCATAGCTTTCAAATGTCAGCGGATTTTTTCGATCCGGCCGGTCCAGCGATACCACCGCAACATCACCTTCCATGCGCCAATTAAAATGCCGGGGCTGAAAATGCGTCATATCAGTCATGGGTCTGTCCCTTTCGGCTTTGTACGCGCCGCAAAATCGCAATCAAATCGCTGGCATCCTCAGCATTCATGCCGGCAAACAAATCGCTAACCCAGCCTTCATGCACCAGGGCGCGGCGGGCAAAATCGGCACGGCCTTCGTCGGTCAGCTTTACAATCAGGGCGCGGCGGTCGTTTTCCACCGCCACGCGCGTCACCATGCCTTCATTCACCAGCCGTTCGACGATGCCGGTAACATTACCGTTCGACACCATCAGCGATTTTGACAGCGCACTCATGCGCAGGCCGTCTTTGGCGCGGTAAAGGGCGGCCATCACATCAAACCTGGGCAGGGTGCTGTCATATTCCACCCGCATTTTTTCGCGTAACTCACCTTCGGTTTGGCGCGAAACCCGCAATATTTGCAACCAGGCCCGCAAACGCGCCTTTGAAAGGTCGCTGGTTTCTTCGCCCGTTTCCGGGCGCGAAAAGTTTGCATCATCCATTTTCATATTTCTCCCCCCGAAACTGAAATCGCCTGCCCGGTCATCGAGCCTGCCCCCTGCTGGCACAGCCACAGCACGGTTTGTGCAACTTCGCGGGGGGTAATAAAACGGTTCTGCGGATTGATTCTTGCCAAACTGGAACGGGCGTCGTCGATGCTCATGCCGGTTTTTTGTGCGATATTGGCAATCGAATGTGCCAGCATCGGCGTATCGGTAAAGCCGGGGCAAACAGCATTAACTGTAATAGCACTGCCCGCCAGTTCGGCGGCCAACGCCTTCACCAACCCCACAACACCATGCTTGGCGGCACAATAGGGCGCGACATAGCCATACCCCTTTAGCCCGGCAGTTGAGGCGATGGCAATTAACCGGCCCGGTTTGGCTTTGTCCATCACCCGCAGGCTTTGCTGAAAAGTGTGGAACGTACCGGTCAAATTAACGTCGATGGTTTCCTGCCAGCTATCAAGCGTGGTTTTGGCAAAAGGCGCACTTGTCGCCATACCGGCATTGGCAACCACCACATCAGGCATACCCACCTGTTTTACCACGCCGTCAAACAGGTTTACCATCGATGCCTGGTCGGTCACATCGGCCACCATCGGCACAATGGCATCATGTAAATCGGCAATTTTGCCAAGCGCATCTTTGTTGCGCCCGGCAATTACAACCTGCATACCCTGAGCGGCCAGAAATTGGGCCATCTCGGCACCAACACCACTGCCACCGCCCGTTATCAGGGCTGTTTTCACGGCCAGTTCGGGCATCACTTACACCTTTCCGGTCATTTGATCGGTGCGTTCGGCCAAACGCCACATCTGGTCGCGCCCCGGGTGATAGGGTTTGGGCCATTCTTCGGTGCGGTTGCCAAGTTGTGCGGCCGCGTGCAAGGTCCAATACGGATCGGCAAGGTGCAGACGCGCAAGGCATACAAGGTCTGCCCGACCGGCCATCAATATCGAATTGGCATGGTCCGGTTCATAAATATTACCCACCGCCATTGTCGCAATGTCGGCTTCATTGCGGATACGGTCGGAAAACGGGGTTTGGAACATGCGGCCATAAACCGGACGAGCATCCGTGGTGGTTTGCCCGGCAGAAACATCGCAAATATCAACGCCGTTTGCTTTCAGGATTTTGGCAATTTCAACTGCGTCTTCAGGCGTAATACCGGCGTCACCGACCCAGTCATTGGCCGAAATACGCACTGCAAGCGGCTTATGATCGGGCCAAACCGCGCGCACCGCCAGGATAACCTCCAGCGGATAACGCATCCGGTTTTCAAGGCTGCCGCCATAGGCATCATCCCGACGATTGCTAAGCGGTGTTATAAAGGATGACAGCAAATAACCGTGCGCGGCATGAATTTCGACCATGTCAAACCCGGCACGATCCGCCATTTGCGCCGATGCCACAAACTGGTCACGCACCTGGTCCATATCATTGCGGGTCATGGCGCGCGGGGTTTGATTACGCGCCGACCATGCAACGTCGGAGGCGGCCATAATCGGCCAATTATCGCTTAAAAGCGGTGCATCCATTTCTTCCCAACCCAGTTGGGTTGACCCCTTGGCACCGGAATGGCCAATTTGCGCGCATATCTTTGCATCGGTTTCTGTGTGAACAAAATTAACAATGCGCGCCCAGGCCGTTTCATGGGCGGGGTCGTAAAGGCCCGGGCAACCCGGTGTAATGCGGCCTTCGGGCGACACACAGGTCATTTCGGTATAAACCAGCCCGGCCCCGCCTTTGGCCCGTTCTGCGTAATGCACCAGATGCCAATCCGTCGGGGTACCGTCAACCGCCTTGTATTGGGCCATGGGCGATACAACAATGCGATTTTTAAGCATCATGTCGCGCAACTTAAAGGGCACAAACATCGGATGGCGCGGGGCTTCAACCGTTGTAATACCAGCTGAATGCTGAAACCAGTTTTCGGCCTGCCCCAACCATGAAGGATCACGCAGGCGCAAATTTTCGTGGCTAATACGCTGGGACCGGGTTAGCAACGAATAGGTAAACTGTACCGGATCAAGGCTGAAATAACGTTCGATTTCCTCGAACCATTCCATCGAATTACGCGCGGCCGATTGCAGGCGCAAAACTTCCAGCCGTCTTTCATCTTCATATTTGGCAAAGGCGGCAGGCAAATCTGGCTCTGTATGCACATATTGCGCCAATGCAATTGCGCTTTCCAATGCCAGTTTGGTGCCCGACCCGATGGAGAAATGCGCGGTTGCCGCCGCATCGCCCATCAAAACGATATTGTCGTGCGACCAGCTTTTACACAACACACGCGGGAAACTCAGCCATGCCGACCCACGAATATGATTGGCATTCGATATCAGGGCATTACCACCCAGATGTTTGGCAAAAATGGCTTCGCAAGTGGCAATGGATTGTTCCTTGCTCATCGCGGCAAAGCCATAGGCGGCCCAGGTTTCCTCGGAACATTCCACAATGAAGGTCGCTGTATCGTCGTCAAACTGATAGGCGTGCGCCCACACCCAGCCTTTATCGGTTTTCTCGAAAATAAAAGTAAAGGCATCGTTGAATTTTTGATGGGTGCCAAGCCAGACGAACTTGCATTTGCGGGTATCAATATCGGGCTGAAAATGTGGGGCCAGTTCGGTGCGGGTGCGCGAATTCAACCCGTCACACGCCACCACCAGGTCATATTGGGCGGCCAGAATACGGGCACTTTCAACCTCGGTGCCAAAGCGCAAATCAACCCCGACATCGCGGGCACGTTGCTGCAACAAAACCAGCAGTTTTTTACGGCCAATGCCACAAAACCCGTGCCCGGTTGAGACAATAGCCTGATCGCGAAAGTGAACGGCGACATCATCCCAATATGAAAAATTTTCGCGAATAGCCGCGGCACTTTTGGCATCGTTTTGCGCCAGATTGCTCAGGGTTTCGTCCGATAAAACCACCCCCCAGCCAAATGTATCGTCGGCCTGATTGCGTTCAAAAACGACGACCTCGTGCGACGGATCACGTAGCTTCATCGAGATGGCAAAATACAGCCCCGCAGGACCGCCCCCCAGACACGCTATTCTCACCTGATCCCCCTTTTGTTGTCGCGATGATGCGGGATGAATGAAAAGACGGTACGCCCGGCCTTGATTTAGTTCAAGTATAAATATTTTATGTTTAAAACAGTTTTGCAATTGGCTAGGCTGAAAATTGCAAAACATCTGCAGGTCGGCCCGGCTTGCATCTCTGCGGGTTCGATCCAGTTTATGCATTTGCAAATAAAACCAAAAAAGGACTTCCAGCCATGATCACGGATTGGGACGACGCCTATGCCAATGGCGATCACATAGAAAACGCCGCCAGCTATCCGCCCGCATGGGTGAGCGCCGCTGGCGATTTTCGCAATGATATGCTGGCGCGGGGTCAGGCAAAACTTGACGTTTCCTATGGGGAAGACGACCGCGAAAAATATGATTTGTTTTTGCCCGAAGGCACCCCGATAGGACTGGTTGTGTTTGTGCATGGCGGATACTGGAAGGCGTTTGATAAATCTTACTGGTCGCACCTGGGCAATGGCCCCGTCAAACGGGGCTGGGCCGTTTGCCTGCCAAGCTACAGCCTGGCCCCTAATGCCCGCCTGACCGACATAACGCGCCAGATTGGCCGTGCGATTGACCATGTGGCAGGCACAGTCACCGGCCCCGTGCATTTAACCGGCCATTCGGCAGGCGGACATCTGGTCAGCCGCATGGTTTGTGAAGACAGCCCGCTATTGCCCGGCACATTGACCCGCATCGGCCATGTCATGTCGATCAGCGGGCTTCATGACCTGCGCCCTTTGCGCAAGACCACCCTGAATAACACGCTGAAAATTGATGCCAATGAAGCCCGAACCGAAAGTGCCGCCCTGCTTTTACCCGCCCAACCAGGCGGCAACGCCGCACAAATAACCTGCTGGATCGGGGCCAACGAACGCCCGGAATTTATCCGCCAGAATGATCTTTTAGCCAATATCTGGACCGGCCTTGGGGCAACGACCCAAAGCATTCACGCCCCGGACAAACACCATTTTAACGTTATAGACGCCCTTGCCGACCCGCAGTCGGATATGACGTGCTGCCTTTTGGCCGGAATTAGCTGGGAGGGAGAATAACATGCCTGTCGTTTCAGTCGCGTTTTCAGGGTCGATTGCGCTCATCCGCATTGATAACCCGCCGATCAATGCCACCAGCCACGCGGTACGGGCCGGGTTGATGGTGGCGATGGAGCAGATTGCGCAAAATACGACCGTTACTGCCGCCATTTTAATCTGCGCGGGTAAAACATTTATCGCCGGTGCCGACATAAATGAATTTAACCAGCCGCCACAGGCGCCGCTATTGCCCGATGTAATTTTGCGGCTGGAAACACTGAAAATTCCTATCATTGCCGCCCTGCATGGCACTGTTTTGGGCGGCGGACTGGAAGTTGCCCTTGGATGCCATTACCGCATTGCCGCACCAGACACCAAACTTGGCTTTCCCGAGGTTAATCTGGGCCTTATCCCCGGGGCTGGTGGGACCGTGCGCACGCCACGCCTGATTGGTCCGCACCATGCCTGCACCCTTATTGCCGATGGCAAACCGGTTGGGGCCGCCGTGGCACACGATTGGGGCCTGATTGACCAGCTTGCCGATCAGGATCTTGAACAAGCGGCAATTGCCTTCGCGCAGGCCGCCGCCAAGGCTCCCCTTCCCACCGCGCTCACCCACCGCCCGCTGTCGGATAAGGTATTTGACTGGGATCGGGTTTTAGAAAAAACCAGGCAAAAGGCCCGCGGTGCAAACGCACCTGTAGTCGCGCTGGAAACCATCCGCACCGGCCTTTCCTTGCCCGCCGCTGATGCGCTGGCCCTAGAGCGCCAGCAATTTTTAAAATTGCGCGACAGCGAACAATCGTATGCGCTGCGCCATATCTTTATGGCTGAACGCAGCGTAGGCAAAATTGGCACCCTTAAAAAAATCACACCCGCCCCCCTTCACCATGTCGGCATTGTCGGTGGCGGCATGATGGGGGCGGGCATTGCCACCGCCTGCCTGCTGGCGGGGTATAAAGTCACCATGATCGAGCGGGGTGACGATGCCCTTCAGAACGGCACACAAACGGTAACCCGCCATTTACAAACCAGCCGCGACCGCAAAATTATCTCCGAACCGCTTTATAACGAGCATTTGGCACGCTTTAACGGCAGCACCGATTATCGTGCGCTGGCAAACTGCGCCCTTGTTATCGAAGCCGTGTTTGAGGATTTTGATATCAAAAAAGCAGTCTTCACCGCACTCGAAAACGTGGTGTCGCCAGACACCCTGATTGCGTCCAACACGTCGTACCTTGATCTTAATGCACTGGCGGCCTCCACAAACCATCCCGAGCGGGTAATTGGCCTGCATTTTTTCTCGCCTGCTCACATCATGAAACTGCTTGAAGTTGTCTGTACCGATCACGCCAGCGCGCAAAACATTTCAACAGCACTGGCATTTGCCCGCACCCTTGGCAAAATCGCCGTTCCCACCGGGGTGTGTGATGGCTTCATTGGCAACCGCATCATGTCGGCCTATCGCAAACAATGCGAATACATGATCGAAGATGGCGCCTACCCCGAACAAATTGACGCCGCCATGACAGAATTTGGCTTTCCGATGGGCCTGTTTGCCATGCAGGACATGGCCGGGCTGGAAATTTCGTGGAACACCCGCAAACGGCTGGCGCCTACTCGCGATCCTGCCGAACGCTATGTCGCGCTTGGCGATTATTTGTGTGAACAAGGCCGTTTTGGCCGCAAATCAGGTGCTGGCTGGTTTTTATATGAAAATGCCAATGCCGCACCGGTACCAGACCCGATTGTTACCGCCATGATCGACAGCGAATCAGATCGAAAAGGCATCACCCGACGCCCGTTTTCACCGGCGGAAATTATAAAAACCATCCTCGCCACCATGCAGGGCGAAGGTCAAAAAATACTGGACGAGGGGATCGCCCAAAGCCCTGATGCCATAGATGTCGTCATGATCAATGGATATGGTTTTCCGCGCTGGCGCGGCGGGCCGATGTTTATGTCGAAATAAAGCCGCCAGCTTTCACAAAACACCCGCCTGACGATTAAAAATAACACGCACAAACATCCACAGATTGGTGTGCGGTCAAATATCTGCGCTCAAATTTAACCTATAGTTGCAATATAAATCTTAAAATTTAAACGTTTAGACAATTTACTTAAAATAGAAACAAATAAAATTTAAATATTTATCATAATACCATTCCATGTTGCGAAGAAATTGTAACAATTTGTCAGAATTGATTTCTTGACGATATTCTTCACGTTCGCAATACCTATAAGATCCACACATCTCCTGCGATAATTATCGAATTCATAAAAATTATATTTTCCTGATGTAATTGCCATTATTTCGTCCCATATAAATCGACAATGATTATTTATATCAAAGCATCGAACTCTACCGGACAAAGAAATGACGGCATAACTACAATTTTAAATACATCCATCATAAGCATTCAAAAATTTATATTTCGCACACCAAGACTTACACTTAATAATTGAGAAATTTATGAAATTAAAAGTCATGATGGTTTTTGGCACCCGCCCGGAAGCAATAAAAATGGCGCCTTTGGCCCGGGCTATACTCGCCAATCCGGACATTGACCTGCATATTTGCTCGACCGGCCAGCATCGCGAAATGTTGGCCGCCGTCATTGCGGCGTTCGACCTTCGGATCGACGAAGACTTGGATGTCATGACCACCAACCAGACGCTAAACGGCCTTGCCCAGACGTTATTAGGCAAGCTCGACGCAAGCTATGCGGCCAACACCCCGGATCTTGTTTTGGTCCACGGCGATACAACAACCAGTTTTATCGCCAGTTTGGCGGCATTTCATCGCCACATTCCCATCGGCCATATCGAAGCTGGCCTGCGAACCGGTAACCTGCAATCGCCCTGGCCCGAGGAAGCAAACCGCCGCCTGACCGGCGTTTTGGCAGATCTGCATTTTCCGCCAACAGCAACAGCCCGTCAAAACCTGCTTGATGAAGGGGTTTCGCCAAGCGCCATCGTCGTTACCGGCAACACCGTCATCGATGCCCTGCTGTGGATGAAAGACCGCCTGGACCAAACCGACTGGACGCCGACGGACCCGGCAATTTTAACAAAAATTGACCTGCAAAAACAAATGGTGCTGATCACGGGCCATCGCCGCGAAAGTCTGGGCCATGGTTTTGAACAAATCTGTCTGGCCCTGTCCGATCTGGCAACCCGGTATCGCGATATTCAGTTTGTCTATCCGGTGCATTTGAACCCGCGGGTCCATGACGTTGTCCATACCATGTTGGGGCACTGCGCCAATATTGCCCTGATCCCCCCACAGGATTACCGCCATTTTGTCTGGTTGATGAGCCGTGCCTATCTGATTTTAACTGATTCCGGCGGCATTCAGGAAGAAGCCCCCGCACTTGGCAAGCCGTTGCTTGTTCTGCGTGACGTTACCGAGCGCCCGTCGGGCGACCCGGCAGATCGCGCCATGCTGGTCGGCACCGACCGGGCAAAAATTGTGGCACAAACCAGCAAGCTGATCGACGACCCCGCCTATTATGCCCGCTATAACCAGCCACACAGCCCCTTTGGCGACGGGCATGCCTGCGAACGCATCGTTGCCCATCTTGGTCAATGGATGCAACAACGCGTTCTGGGCAAATGCGCATGAGCTACGAACTTGTCGACATCCTGATTTATGTCTTCTATGCCCTGAAATTTGTCGTCATTTTGCTGGCAGGAACCATTTTCCTGCTGGGCCTTGATGACCTGTTCATTGACGTTGTCTATTGGACCCGAACCTGGTTTCGCTATTTTCGAATTTACGACCGCCATGCCCCGGCAGACCAGAAGCGGCTTTACAGTGTCGCCGAAAAGCCCCTTGCCATTATGGTTCCGGCCTGGAAAGAGGTTGGCGTTGTCGGCGAAATGGCGCGTCTGGCGGCGGCAACGCTGGATTACGAAAACTATCAGATTTTTGTCGGCACCTATCCGAACGACCCTGAGACCCAACGCGATGTCGATGCCGTATGCCAGCAATTTCCCAATGTTCACAAAGTGGTCTGTGTTCGCCCCGGCCCCACCAGCAAGGCGGACTGCCTGAACAACATCATTGATGCCATCCTTGGTTTCGAGGCCAATGCACGCATTCAGTTTGCCGGTTTTATCCTGCATGACGCCGAAGATGTCATTTCACCGCTGGAACTGCGCCTGTTTAACTATTTATTGCCCAAAAAAGACCTGATACAGGTGCCGGTTTACCCTTACCCCCCGCAATGGTGGGGCTTTACCGCCGGTCATTACGCCGACGAATTTGCCGAATATCACGGCAAAGACGTTATCGTGCGCGAAGCCCTTTCCGGGCAGGTTCCCAGTGCCGGTGTCGGCACCTGTTTTAGCCGTCGCGCCATTGTTGCCCTGCTCGAAGATGGCGACGGCATTGCCTTTGATGTGCAAAGTCTGACCGAGGATTACGATATTGGTTTTCGCCTGAAACAAAAGGGCATGGTATGCATTTTTGCCCGCTTTTCGGTTTCTGACCCGCAATTGGCCCTTAAAACAACCCGTGTCCCTGGCATGAGCCGCGCCACCACGCAGGTCATTTGTGTGCGTGAACATTTCCCGCGCTCCTTCAGCCATGCCGTTCGGCAAAAATCGCGCTGGATCACCGGTATTGTTTTTCAAGGCACCACTAATCTGGGCTGGAGCCCCAAGGGCATTATCAATTATTTCCTGTGGCGCGACCGGCGCGGCCTGCTGACCAACCTGCTGGGCTTGCTGGTTAACATCCTGCTTGTTGTTACTGTTGTCATGTGGCTGATCACAGCACTGGTCCCCGATGCATGGCATTTCCCCTCCATCCTCGGCGAAGATGCTGTTTTGCAGGCCGTGCTTTTGTGTAACGGCATTTTGTTGTTGAACCGCCTGTTCCAGCGCTGCTTTTTTGTCACCCGTTTTTACGGTATCCATCAGGGGCTGCTGTCGATCCCGCGGATCGTCTGGAGCAACGTTATCAATTTTTGCGCCAATATTCGGGCTTTGCGTCAGGTTGTGGCAATTGGCGATTCACGCCGGGTCGCATGGGACAAAACCTCGCATGAATTTCCCACCCTTGATGCCACAGCCCGCATTCCCCTTGGCCAGCGACTGATCGAAAAAGGCCTGTTAACCCCGCAACAGCTAGAGGCCGCCATTACCAGCCCGGAACGGCGCCGCTTGGGGCGCGAACTATTAATGCGGGGGCACATTTCCAGCACCCAACTGGTAGAGGCCCTGGCCGAGCAAGCCAGCATGGACTGGAAACCGTTAAATCCGTTCACCATTGACCCGGCCCTGATCACCGATTTCCCACGTCATCTTGCCCTGCGCTATGCGGTCGTGCCGATTGGTCGCGATGGTGACAGCCTTGTTCTGGCCAGCGAACGCCCGATTAGCCAGGTGTCGCTTGGTGCGATCAGCCGCCAGTTAAAACGACCTGTAACCTGCCAGTTGGCCCCGCAAGGGCGGGTGACCCTTGCCTTACGCCACTGGTATAGCGAGCGCAACCTGAACGAAGAAACCCGCTTTGTTCTGGAATTCGCCCAAGCCAATTGCAACAACCCCGAACGCATCGAACGTATTTGCCAGCATCAGGTCATGCTGGGCGATTTATTACAGGTCCGCGGGATTGTTTCGGCAGCGCTGTTTAATCAGGCACTGATTGATTATGACCCCGAAAAAGAATCGCTGGGACAACATCTGATTGAACGCGGCATCATTTCGGCAGAACGGCTGGACGAAGCATTACGCGACCAGCAACGTGAACAATATGAAGCCTACAAATTTGCATCGGAGGCGGCGTGAACTTTCAACGGTTAACGGTTGTTTTCACGGTGGGACTATTCATTAACCTGTGTCCCCTTATGCAACCCACGCAGGCAGAAGCACTGGATAAATTTGCCGATTTTCGCAGTTATCCCTATCTTGATCGCGCCTACCGGGCTGCAAAACAGGGTAACTGGGCAGAGGTTGAAGACCTGATGGCGCATTTGCTGGGGTCCGGCCCTGCAAATGATGAAGCCCGGCGCATGCTGATACAGGCGCAGTTGAAACTGGGCCACTTTGCCCAGGCAGCCCAAAGCGCCGACGGTTTACACGATTTGCACCAAAAACAGACCTTTTTGCAAGATGTGCGGATCAGATGGATAGACACGGCGCCGCCAGAGGGTGCGACGGTGAAGAAATGGCTGGACGAAACCATCACGATCGCAGATCGCGAACAGCTTTGGCGGGCCTACGCCATGGCCTTGTCGGCACAACCCGATGGCGCGCAAAAGGCCCTGGACTGGCTCGAAAGCATTAACGGGGATGGTGGAAATTACGATCAGGCATCTTTACGTCGTGCCCGGGCGGTCTGGGCGGAAAAGCTCGATCAATGGCAAATCATTGTCGATGAACTCGCCCCGCTTGCCAATCAAGCCGCCCTGCCCGCCAAATTGTGGGAAAGACTTGCAAACGCCTATGTTAATTTGCAGGACACCAACGCACTAACCCGGCTGCTACCCTCGGCACCCGATGAAGCAACCGCAACCAATGCCCGCCTCGCGATGGCCAACCGGGCCATTGCACTGGGCAATATTACAACAGCAAAAACATGGTTACAGGCCCTGCCCGCGAGCGTCCGCAATGCGCCTTCCCAGCAAACCAGCCTGTGGGAACTGGCAAAGGCCACCGGTGACACAAATTTATATCAATCCACCGCCAATAATATTGACCGTCCCTGCCTTGAAACGGTGGAATGGCTTTCTCGCCATGACAGTGCCATTGCCTTTGCGCAATTTGGTCGTTGCCGCCCCCAACAAGACCCGGCAACATGGCTGGTACTTGCCCAGCGCCTTGATGCGATAGATTTGCTTAAAACCCAATCGCTACCCGCAAAGTGGGAAGCCGAGCGACGCAATGTGCTGATCGGCATCTGGCAGGACCGTGGCCAGCAAAAAGAAGCTTTGGCATGGCTGGCTCGCCAACCGCAAACACCCGACATTTTAAGGCTGCAAGCAGGCATTCTTCAGGATCAATATGATTATAATGGCGCTGAAAAATCATGGTTGGCCGTCTATCGTAAATCGGGCGATCTAAACGCCCTTGATCAGGCCAGCTATCTGGCGTTGAAATCGCATAATGACGTGGCGGCACAACAGCTACTTGAACAGGCTTATGATCAGCGAAACGGAAAGCTACCCGCCAACCTTTTGCAACGACTGGCGGCCTTTTATGCGCAAATGATCACAAAAAACGACCTGCCACGCGTTGAGGCGCTACTACCCCAGTTGGATGATAAAAGCCGTGGCCTTGTGCTGGCACAACTTGCAACACGCCACTATTGCGACACGGTACAACGGGCAGGTGGCCAAAACCCGACCAGTGTGGCGGCATTTCGCGCGCTGGGCCAATGCGCCATGGATAAAATGCCCGGCCTTGCATCGGTTTATTATCAAAAGGCCGTTGACCTTGGCGACGACAACAGCTTGCCGTCGCTGGCCTATGCCCTTGAAGCGGCCCAAAGCCCGGAAAAGGCAATTGAGATCTGGCAGAAAATTCCGCCTGCCGTCATGTCTGACAATGCCCTGTTAACCGCAGCACGCAGCGCCCTTGATGCGCAACAACCCAAAAAAGCCGAAGAGTTCTGGCAGCGTTTAAAAAATCTGACGCAGGCGAATGACTGGGCATTGGGCGCCCAAATTGCCAAAGCCAACAATGACCTGCCCCTGGCACTCCAGCGCCAGAAACTAGCCTTGCAAAACAATCCGTCAGCCGAAAATTACTACGGCGCAGCTGCCACCGCCCAACAGGCCAATGATATAAACCAAAGCACACAATGGCTGCGCAAGGCTGTTTCCCTGCAGCCCGAAAATGCCCGATATAATGCCGATCTGGGCATGCGGCTGGCGAGCGGGACCGAGGCCGACCAACTGGTCGTATCGATCCCCTATCTTGAAAAAGCCGTTAATGATTACCCGCAGGATTATCGTCTGCATGAAACACTGGCAAACCGTTATGTAGCCATTGAAAACAACGCTGGCGCGCGCGCGCAACTTGAACAGGCGATCGACCTTGAACAATATCCCGTCAGCTATGGCGATGATTACGGAAGCCTTGAAGCGCGGCGTTATCGCCAGCGCCGCGCCCATGAAACGCTGGAACGGCGCGACAGTGTAACGCTGGCCAGCACATGGTCGCCAGCCGGTGTCACCGAATTTCCGCTTGGCAACAATGCCAGCCAACGCCGTTCGGCATCGCAAAATGTGCAAACACTTTTGTGGGATCATGCTTTGGGCGAGGAACCCGTGCGCAATGGCAGCACGTTATCGGTTTATGGCCGTGTGCTGCTCGGGGCAAACGGACATAGCCGTTATGGCCAAACGACCGGAACCGGCGTTGGTCTGCGATATAAACCGCTCGGCGATTATAACCTGAACCTTTATAGCGAGCTATACAGCCAGACCCGGCGTGACAAAAGCGGCGTACCCGGCATCAAGACCGGCGACCTTGTTAACCCGGGCAAACTTGTAGACGGCATCAGCGACGCAGCAAATAATGACAAACGCGACAACGACCTGATCTTGCGCGCCACCGCATCCTTTTTGGATCAGAACGAATACCGTAATGACTGGCGCGTTGATGACGATAGCTGGAACGAACGCTTTGTGACTGTTGATTTATCCTGGTGGACCCGATCGGGCAATCACATGGCGTTGTCGCGGTTCCAGCAGGGGCACAGCTTTAAATTGCCAACATCAAGTGCCCAAACCATCATGCCCTATGGCTTTGTCGAAGTTGCCGCACAAGACCCGGACAATACATGGCGACAGGACCTGCGCACCGGACTTGGCGTGCGCTGGCAACTGTTCACCGATGACGACAAAGACAATGCCTATCGCACCCGTATCAATGCCCGGGTGGAAGTTCAAAAATCAGTTGCGGGCAACCTTTATGAAGGGGCAAGCGGCATTTTGTTCGGGCTGGAGGTGAATTTCTGATGCGCTTTTTTATCACCATTCTCGCAATACTTCTCGCCAGCATACCCGCAACCGCGCGCGCACAGGCGCCAATGCCCGAAACCATGTTTTATCAGCCGGTCGAAACAGATGCTGGCATTCCCCCCGCGCAATGGCAACACATCTGGCAAGACAGTGCAAAAAACGGAATTAAAACCGTTATTGTGCAATGGACATCGCATGGCGACAACGATTTTGGCGGCGCTGATGGCTGGCTGGCAAGAACCTTGCGCCTTGCCCGTAATAACGATTTAGCCTTGGTTATCGGCCTGCATATGGACCCGGATTATTACACTCGCCTGTCTGAACTTGATACGGCAGGCACCGAACCGTATCTGGAACATCAACTGGGCCTGTCACTGCACCAAGCGGCCCTTATCAAAAACGAATGGCAGCTTGATGCCACGGGTTGGTACCTCCCGCTTGAACTGGACGACTGGAATTTTCAGCAAAAAGCCAGACGCGACATGATCGACCAGCAATTGCACGATCTTGCCGGGCATCTTGACGCTCCCTTGCATGTCAGCAGTTTTACTGGCGGTAAACTAGGCCCGGATGCCTATGCAAAATGGCTGGAAGCCCTTTCACAAGACGGCATTCACGTTTGGGCGCAAAATGGCACCGGCACACAAACCCTGCCCAAAATTGCCCGGCGGGCATATCTTGAGGCCCTGCCCTGCGATATCGGTATTGTGCAAGAAGCCTTCCAACAAACCAGCAAACCCGACCAGAAATTTAGCGCCATCCCCGCCGTACCGGACCCGTCCTTTTCGCAATGCCACCCGGTTTCGGTGTTTGAATTGCGATATCTTCCATGGGGGGCGGTACTGCGCCAACAGTAGCCAGCCCGGACCACCAGACAAAACATCCCCGCCTGAAACCGGCGGGGATGTTTCTTGTTTCAACGATTGCTGGCAGAAACCTTACTGAACCGAAATCGGCATGGTGTCATGGTCATACTGGCTGAAATCGGTGCCTGCGGTAATCATGGGCAGGGTCGGGTCCAGCAACTGATTGATCGATGCGATCTGATCATTGCCCAGGGTTCCGGTCACCTGATGGATCAGGGCAAAGTTCAAAAGATGGCTGTAAATGGCGGCCAGCGCGCGGCGTTCCATTGCAAACAGGTCTTCGTCTTCGTCCAGCACATCAAGCACGGTTGACTGACCGGCATCAAACTTGATCTTGACCGCATCAACAATACGGCGGTGCGTTTGCACCCCTTTTACCAGTGCCCTGATCCGTTCGGGGCCATTGACCAGTTCGTTAATTGTGCTGGCAACAGTCTCGCGCAATTCGCGCAAATAGATCGCCCGCTGATACCGCGCCTGGTCTACCTGGCTTCGGGTTTCCAATGCTTCATAACCACGACCGCCGGGGTTAAACAGTGGCACATTAAGGCGCAGCATTGCCACGCCTTCGTGGGTCAAACTGCCGCCACCAAAAAGCGACCCGCCGGAATCACGCCGCGTATCGGTAAAGATAAAATCAAAGGTCGGCATCGCCTGCCCGACATCGGCGGCCAGTGCGGCCCGGCGTTCATCAATGGAATAATCCATTGCCCGGACACGCGGGCTGCTTTTAAGGGCCGCTTCTAGCCAGTGATCGACATCGGTTTCATCAAGTTTGGGCAGGGAAACATTATTTGCCAATGTGGCAAGTGATGCGGGCAAATTCCCCACCCGGCGCTGCAATTGCGCAAAGGCACGCTGATACGATGTGCGGGTGGCAACAACCCTGGCTTCGGCCTCGGCCAGGCGCGCCTCGACCAGATCGGCCTCATAGGACGTTGCAAGGCCCTGTTTTTGCCGGGTTAAAATATCAACCTGGCGTTCCGCCATCGAGGCATTTTCAATGCGGGCCAAACGGGCATCGTCTGCCGCAGCCAATGTGCCCAGATACGCCTCGATTGCCTGATAGCCGACATCCTGTTTCGCCGTTTCCAATGATTCTTTCAGGCGCATACGGCCCATATCGGAACTAACGATATTCATGATCGTTTCAAAGCTGAAAATGTGCTGCTGTAACTGAAACGTGCGCTGACGGTTATCAAAGTTACCTTTGCCCAGCGCAAACACCGTATTGTCGGACCGGTCAATGCGCTGCTTGACCCATTCACGGTCAAACGTTGCCGATACCTGCGGCAAATACCCCATAAATGCGTTTACCTGATTGGCAACACCTTCGCTAACCTGTTCTTTGGCCAGCGAAATATTGGGATTTTCCGTCATTGCCATCTTATAGACAGCACTCAGGTCTTCGGCATTTGCGTTGCTGGCAATACCCGATGCGGAGATGCCCAACACACACGCCGACACTAGAATTTTCTTTTTCATCACCATGCTCCCCACAGGAATAGTCCCCCTGATCACTGTTATTTTGGTGACAGGAATTCAATATGACAGCCAATCCCGGCGGGAATGGCCAAATCCGGATTTGGCAACACAATACGCATGCCAAAAGTTTTGCTTTTAGGTTCTACAATCTGATCAACCAGCGATATTTCAGCCTGGCTTGAGCGCAGGTTAGGCCCGTCAAAATGAACGACGACTTTTTGGCCTTTTTGATATTTTCCAAAACGGGCAACCGGCAAAGATACTTCGACAAAAAGCGGATCAAGCTGTGCAATCAGGGCAATTGCCTTGCCGTCAACCTGTTCGCCAACGGTTAAAAGTTTTTCGATCAAAACTCCGTCAATCGGGCTTTTGATCATGCGATCCGCCAATTGCGCCCGCGACAGGGCCAATTCCGCTTTCATGATCGTGATATTTTCTTTTGCCGCTTCATAATCCAGCCGAGCGCTGTCACGGTCTGTTTCCAGGGTGTCGATCTCTTCCTGGGTCATCAGTTTTGCCGCGCGTAATTTTTCAGTCCGTTTAATCCGGCGTTCGGTAAATTCAAGCTGCCGTTTCCGTGCGGCCACCGAACTTTGCGATTGCGCACGTACCTGTGCGTAATTGACCTGTGCCTTCTCAACATCGGCCTGTAATTCAGCAATCAGTTCACCTTTTTTAACCCGCTGCCCCCGGCTGGCGTGCATGGCGTGGATAACCCCGTCAACCGGGCTTGCCAGTTCCACCAGTTCACTTGCACTGACCTGGCAAACATTTTGTTCGGCGCCAACCTGCTGTTCGCCGCTGTCATTGCCCTGCCTGGCATTTTCAAGCAACTGCGCGAACGGGTCATGGTCGGCCGGTGTTGCCGCACCGGTTTGGGCAATCGCAGGCGATAATGCACCTGCCAGCACAACGCCCAGCACGGGAACAGCAAGCACAATATGTCTCATCGAAAACGTCAAACCTCGAACCTCTTAAGGAAATTGCGCCGCACAACGCGATAAATCAGCACGGCGACGGGCTCCCATCCCAAATCAAACCGGACATGGGCACGGTCGCCATAATTTTCGGGGGTCTGCCCGACACAACAGGCAACTGTCGCCACAAAAACCGGGTTCACCAGTTCCGGGCGGGAATTGGCCTCGGGTTTAAGGGCAAACGGCCCGCCGCCTTCAAGGGATAAAACCGGGCTTGGCAGTTTCAGGGTTGCTGTTGGCGACCATGATGTAACGGTGCCTGAAACAACATCATCAAGGTGCCCGGCAAACCGCACTTCAACTCCGCGCAGGCGTTCGCGCACCAGATCGCCATCGATGGCGGGCACGGCAACCTTGATCACGGGCGCAATATCGGGCTCAACCAGATAACCTGCTTCGCCGCCTCTTGGTAAAAACCGGCCAATCAGGTCTTCGGCAATGCCAGCTTCGTAAATGCCATCATGTGGCGCACGAACCGATAACGCATCGATATCGCGACTGGTGGTTGCCAGGCGTTCCCGGGCATTTGCCATGCGTTGGCGGGTAATCGATGCCGCCACCTGATCCGTTGCGTTATCGGCATCAAGTTGTTGTTTCAAGGCATCTATTTCAGCCAGAACCTTGCGGCGATCGGTTAGCAGTTTTTTATTATTCAGGGTCATCAGCAAATCGCCCTTATGAACCTGGGCACCGCTTTGCTGGTGAATTTCGGTAATAAAGCCACTGGTGCGTGCGCGCACAGCCGCGTCATCGGGCAACCATACAACGCCCTGGGCTACCACCCGGTCAGGCACGGGAACAAAGGCCAGCGCCACCAGCCCCCCGGCCAGCAACAAACCGCGAAAAACCGATTTTGCCCGCTTACCAGACAAACCGGGGCTGGTCAGCAAAAACCCCGACCCTTTAAGAACGGGCATGGCAAACATGTTAAAGACAGTCCAGCACCCCAGCAGGGCACCAACAAAAAAATATCGTTCGGCCAGATGAATGGCGATGGTCACCAGCACCATTGAACGATAGGCAAACGAAAATGGCGCATAAAACAAAAACCATCGCCGTTCGGATGGCAGCGCCTCAAATTCATATTCGCGATCAAGGCCAATGATGTATCGTTTAATCAGGTAGCTGTAATATTTGGTCGATTTTAACGCCAGATTGGGAATTTCGATCAAATCACATAGCAGGTAATAACTATCGAACCGTTGCAACGGGTTACCATTAAACAACAAGGTCGATATGCCGCTGATCAGCATGACATTGTGCGCCACCGACCTGACAATGCCCGGTTCTGCCGCAACCCAGACAAACATCGCAATGGATGCCATCGACAGTTCAACCAGAATCCCGGCCCCATCCACAAAGGCGCGATGCCATTTGCTGCGAAACGTGATGCTGGAGGACGCATCGACATAGGGAACCGGCACAAATAGCAAAAACATCAGGCCCAGTTCGCGGACATTGCCGCCGTAATGGCGTACAACAACCGCATGTCCAAATTCATGGATCAGTTTTAAAACCGGGTAAACCAGCCAGACAATCATAAGGTTTTCGGCACTGATAAACTGGTCCAGCCCACCCTCGGTCAGAGTTTCCCAATGCACCCCGGCCAGGGTAATGGCAGAACCGACCAGCAAAATGAACAGAAAGGCCGTAATCGGGCTGAAAACCCAACGCATTGCCGGTTCCAGATAATCCAGCACACGGGTCAGATCAAACAGCGGGATCCGCACATAAAGCGGGTTTTTAAACGGCGCAATCGCCTTGGCCCGCCGCGTGCGAACCATGCGCTGTTCCAGCGCACGTGGATTAGGTGCCTCGCCCGTACGGATCAGCTCAAGTGATTTAAGCTGGTCAACGATCTGGGCAAAATCGGCATCATCGCCTTCGATCTCGCCTTTCTTTTCCAGATCGCTTCGAATATCGGCGAGCGGCGTTGCCCCATCCATGCGGCGCAACAGGGCGTGCGCCGCCGTTGTTAACCGATGATAGCGATTTGAAAGCCGGTCATGGGCAATATAGGCCGCAACATTATGATAAACATGGCGAAAGAACGAAACATCCGCACGCACCATCGGTTTAAGACCCGACAGTGTTTCCCAGCGCGACGGCTGGGTTGGCGCCATTGGTGAAGGCATCATATCGCGGGTTGCATCGGCCGCCAGCATATCACTCATGGCAGCACCCGCCACATACGCAGGCGCACCCAGTCCCACAGGGGATGGGTATAAATCCAGAAAACAGACCGCGGTTCGGTTTTTACCTTGGCAACGCCGCGCATTCCTGGCTGTAGATCCTGGGTGGATTCAACCAGCAAGGCCTCGACATTGAAATAATTCTCGCCGTCGCTGGCTTCCGAAATCGGCGATATCCGCTCGACTGAAATTTCGTTCAAACTGTTGGGACGGGCATGAAGAAGCAAGACCCCGGCCTGACCGACCGCGATGTGCCGAATGTCTTTTTCATTCACTTTCAGTTTCAGGCGGTACTGGTTAAGCGGGCTTAGTTCAAAAAGAACCTCGCCTTCTTTTACCGGCGACCCGATTTTTTGCGACAAATCGCCTTCAATAACAAAGCCACTGAACGGTGCCTGAAGTTCGGTTCGTGTCAGCTGGCTTTTCACCAGTTCCAGTTCGGAAATGGCCTGCTGCATCCGCGACCGCAAAATACGGGCTTCTGACAAGTCACGTTCACCGGTTGCTGCCTCGATTTTACGCTGGCTTTCAACGATAGAGCTTTGCAATTCGAACCGGTGCAACTGCAATTCGCGGGTTTCCATGCGCCCCAGCACATCACCCTTTTGCACAACATCCCCGGCGCGAACCAGCCCTTCGGCAATAAAACCGTCAAACGGGGCAGGCACAGCGCGCTGCACCAAACCTTCAACCTCGGTTTCGGCCGTCACACGATAGGGAATGTCAACAAGCAAACTGGTCGCAAACAGGGCCAGAACCAGCAATCCGACAGCCTTGATGCGGGTGTGATGCAACCCAAAAACCCAGCCCATCGCCCGGTTGGCCCGGCGATAAAACCGGTGAAAACCACTACGCCCGGCGGCCATTTGCAGGCCAAATGCCGGGGCAATTAATTCGGATAAAACACCGCCCAGCGCCTGCACCCGCAAGCATTGATCAAGATTGCATTCGATTTGAACAACAATTACGCCATCAGCCAAATCCGGCAGCACCACCGGCCATGACCCGACCCACGCCTTTTCACGGCCTTCAACCAGCTTGGCGTGGCTTTCGGTCGCCGTTTGCGAACTGCTGCCTGCGCCTGAAAAATGAACGGGGGCCTTTTGATAAACAGCCTCGCGCATCGCATCAACAATCAGATGCACGCGGTCGCTTTTTGCGGTAACCATTGCCGTGTGCGACGAGCCGAGAACACGCACCTTGCGCCCCTGAACCAGCCCGATCGTCACACGATTTGCCATCAGGTCGTCGGCCATCACCGTGGCACAGCTGGTTGCGCCAGCTTCAAGATCGGTGCAGGACAGAAGAGCCGTACTGGCGTGTTGACCATACCGCAGGGCTACTGTCTCTGCGGTATCGCGGTATTGTTCTCCGCGCCAGAACCCGGCCAGCCAGGCCGCATTCCATTGCAGGCACCGCATTGCCAGGTTCAAACGGGTGGTATCAGCGGTTGGTAAAACAACACCAACCGCACCTTTCAGATCATCATCAACGAAAATGACATTGGACACATAACCAACACCCAATTCGGGGTTGGTTGTGGCAACACCGCTGCGTACAACGAGGCTGCGTTGAACAACCTGGGTCAGGGTTGCACCGGGTTTACCGTCGGCACCCCGATAGGCAGCGACCCGAAAATGCCGGTTGGCACCTTCAGCACTGTTAAACGCAACGACGATTTCAACAGGTGCCGCCCCCAGAACAAGTTCCAGGTTGGCCCGGCACAAATCAATCCAGCCGTCGGCCAGGTCGGAAAACGACCGGGCTGACGACAGTTTTCGCCATAGTTCCGGGGATATAAACCCCGAAGCATCATCTGTCGTCGGGTTACCGGGTAGATTAGTCAAAACGCCCCCAAACCCCGATATCAAGTCCCCCGCAAGTCATCTCCATTCCCCTCAAAACAGAGTCAGATGCCTCTGGCCTTAGCCAAGTTTTCCATATACGCGTTCATATTCGGCCAGGGTATGATCGAGAATTTTCTTTAAACGTTTGGCTGCAAACGGGCTCATGATGATGCGATCGCTTAGCTGAACACGAACATCATCCTGCGAGCTGCTCCATACCTGGCTGGTCCCGAACAACAGCATTACTTCTTCGCGCGTGCTGGCAACGTTCGACACATTGGCATAGGTGCTGCGCATATTGGCATCATCCCAATTGATTTTGCGCTGGTCGGTATCGGTGGTCACACCGGTTTGCGGTTTGGTATTTTCAGCCATTGTTCGTAAATCCTTATATTCATCTTAAAACAGGGTATCGCGGTTATCTGGCGGCGGTTATGCCGCCTTGGTTACCAGCGACAAGACCGGTGCCTTTTCGGCCAGTTCCGGTACAAAAACAGGGCCCTCATCGGTTGCCGCGTCATTCAGCCACAGGCCGGATTCCGCATCAAACACAAGGCTGGTGCCGCCTGATGGTGCCAGTTGCGCAAAGTCAACATAACGGCCATTTTCATCTAGCCACAGGAACGCGCCATCTTGCGGTTCGGCGTCCTGCCCGCTGTTGTCATTTCCGTCAGATCCTTGTGCCGGCGGATTGGCCGGGTTATCGCCAGTGCCATCCGGTGCGGCGTTACCTGGCGCCCCTTGTGCCGATCCCGGCCCTTGCGCGCCATTCGGGGTGCCCGCAGTCCCTGCCGACGGCAGGTCGTTGGCCCCTGCGGGCGCGTTAACCTGGGCACCAAACGAAACCGATGGTATCGTATTACCAATGCCATTCCCGGCACCATTATTCGATGACAGCGCACTTTGATCGCTGGTTGACAGGATCGTGGCGGCTTCGATGAAACCGGCAATCGTGCCGTCATTTGTTTGATGAACAGACCCGACCCCGCCCAGAATGGCATTGGTGCCACCCACAAGCGAAAGCGAGCTGCCACTGTTACCGGCAATTCCGCCACCGCTTTGCCCGGTGCCAGCCAGAAGCCCGGCAACACCCGTGCTATTCGCCCCCGTCAGCGCACTTCCCGGCGCCGCGGTGCTGTGTGCGAATGATGATCCCGAACCGGACGAAGATGTCGTGCTGGTGATCGGTTGCAAGGTTGGACTGCGTGCGTCGATGCTGGCGAAATATGCCGCCTGCGGCTGCAAAATCGGGTCACCCTGAAAGGACGGGAACTCGGTTTTGGAATTACGGGTTTCGTCAATCCGGAATTCACCATTTTCAATCTGAACCAGATCAAGGGTCGGATCGGCAACAATGAAGTTCGGCTGTTCACCGCCCAGGATAAAGTCCACACCCGAGCCTGAATCCAGCGTGTCTTTCCGACCGGTGAACGATTCCGTCGAACGCGCCATTCGGGGCAGGCTATCGTGATATTCCTTGCCCTGTTCACGCGGGACAAAGCCGTAATAAACTTCGCCTTCATCCCCGATCAGGATGTCGTCGTCAACACCGCCAAACAGGCTGTCCTCAAAGGCACCGCCGATCAGTTCGTCATTGCCTTCATCGCCATACAGAATGTCGTAGCCGTTATTTTCGGCAAGCAGTTCCTTGGTATGGATTTCAAGACGGTCGGTAACATCGCGATAGGTGGCACCACCCTGATCGCCGATAATGGCGTCGTTACCGGAATCGCCATCAAGATAATCGTCAAACGAACCGCCAATAAGGATGTCATTGCCATCATTGCCGTGGATGGTGTCGTCACCACCAACAGCCTGATTGCGGGTTTCAAGGGTGTAATGTGTCCCAAGATCCCAGTTTTTCTTTTCGGCAATCACATAGATTTCCGAATTATCCAGTTTCAAATAGCCGGCATCGCCCAGAACCACGTCATCACCGGCACCTGCCGAAATGGTGTCTGCACCCTGACCACCAAAGATCGCATCATTGCCCGCCCCGGCATCAATAATGTCGGCACCGCCAATGGTTTCCTCGCGTGTTTCAAACATCACAAGGGTGCCGTCGGCCTTACGGGTCAGCTGTGCCAGGTCACCGGCGATATAATCGCTACCGGTGCCGGTCGTAATGCTGTCGCTTCCCGACCCGCCGAATACAACATTGTTGCCATTCCCGGCATCAATCGTATCGTCGTTATTGGTACCGATATCGCCGTTACGCGCGATCACATCTGCGCCCGCACTGCCCATCGGCACAATAATGCCAAGATCACCCAGAATGGTGTCGTTACCGGCATTGCCAAAGATGCTGTCCTGGCCAATCCCGCCCAGGATCATGTCGTCGCCTGCTCCGGCGGTGATAAAGTCGTTGCCGCCAATAGCTTCTTCAACTGTTTCAAAACTGACCAGCGTGCCGTTGCTGTCGCGTTTCAGTTCGGCAAGATCACCCGAGATATAATTGGTATTGCCTGCGCCGTTGCCAGTACCCGTGCCAATCGTGATCGTGTCATTGCCAGAACCACCCAAAACAATTTTGTTACCGTCGCTTGCGGTAATGGTGTCGTTATTGGTCGAACCAATGTTGCCATTGCGGGCAATCACATCGGGGCCAGCACTGCCAACCGGGATAACAATGCCAAGGTCACCAAGGATAATGTCGGTGCCATCGCCGGTCGTAATCGTATCCTGGCCAATACCACCCAGAATGATGTCATCACCCGTGCTGCTACCGGTCGTAATGGTGTCGTCGCCGCCAACGCTTTCGTCAACGGTTTCAAAGCTGACCAGCTTGCCATCGGCATCACGTTTTAGTTCGGCAAGATCACCCGAGATATAGTTGGTGTTGCCAGCACCGTTACCGGTGCCTGTACCAATCGTGATCGTGTCATTGCCAGAACCACCCAGCACGATCTTGTTACCGTCACTTGTGGTAATGGTGTCGTTATTGGTCAAACCGATGGTGCCATTGCGGGCAATCACATCGGGGCCAGCACTGCCAACCGGGATAACAATGCCAAGGTCACCAAGGATAATGTCGGTGCCATCGCCGGTCGTAATCTTATCCTGACCAATACCGCCCAGAATGATGTCATCACCCGTGCTGCTGCCGGTCGTAATGGTGTCATCACCACCAACGCTTTCTTCAACCGTTTCAAAGCTGACAAGCTTGCCATCGGCATCGCGTTTCAGTTCGGCAAGATCACCCGAGATATAATTGGTGTTGCCTGCGCCGTTACCAGTACCCGTACCAATCGTGATCGTGTCATTGCCAGAACCACCCAAAACAATTTTGTTACCGTCGCCTGCGGTGATCACGTCATTATTAGTGGTGCCGGTGCTGCCATTGCGGGAAATGACATCGGCCCCTGCACTGCCAACCGGGATAACAATACCCAGATCGCCAAGGATAATATCGTCACCGTCGCCACTGGTGATGGTGTCCTGGCCAATGCCGCCAAGAATGACATCGTTCCCGGCACCGGTTTCAATAATGTCGTTACCACCAGATGTTTCTTCGGCGGTTTCAAAAATCAGAACCGGGTCAGCGGCCAACTCGCTTAACGGGTCTTCCGAGCCATCGGGCAGGGTAAATTCGCTGCGGGTTACCTGGGCGTTGTCGCCCGCAATGTGGTTGTTGCCTTCACCACCATAGATGCTGTCATCGCCACCGCCGCCCAGCAGGATATCGTTACCGGCATTGCCATAAATTGTATCGGCGGCACCATTGGCGAAATTATGGGCGATAATATCGGCATCCGTCCCATTGGCGGGAATAATAATACCAAGGTCGCCCAGTATAACGTCAAGGCCGTCATCGCCCGTCAGGGTATCGGAACCGGTTCCGCCCATAATGACGTCGTTGCCAAGTTTGCCATTAATAATATCGGCACCACCGATAGTTTCATTGGTGGTTTCGGCACGTGAAATACGGGCAACCTTGTCGCGGGTAACAGTGCCAATGTCGCCCAACAGGGTATCATTACCTTCGCCACCATCAATGGTGTCGTTGCCGCCACCACCAATGACAATGTCAAAACCGCTATCGGCATTGATCAGATCGTTGCCACTGTTGCTGCCGTCACGTCCGGTGATGGTTGCGCCAAGGCCGGTTGTGGGTTCGATGATGCCGTAATCGCCAAGGATGATATCGGAACCGGTCCCGCCGGTAATGAAATCACCAAACACAACAACATTGTCGCCACCGTTGCTGACAGACAGAGACTGCGTACCACCGCCGCCGAGCAACATATCCGTGCCCGCACCGCCATCGATAATGTCAGACGATCCCTGGCCTTCCTCAACGGTTTCAACCGAAATGACATCAAGGATCAGGCTGGTCTGACTGCGCAGCAGGCTGATATTATCGCCGCCAACGGTATCACGGCCACTTTCGCCCAACAGGGTATCTGAACCCAAACCACCAATCAGGATATCGTTGCCGCTGCCGCCCTTGATTGTATCGTTGCCCGTGGCGCTGTTGTTACCACGCACAAGATACTGCCCCGGCGTGGAAGCCCCGGCAGAACCCTGCACAAGACCGGTATCGCCAATCAGAATATCGTTATGGTTACCACCATCGATATAATCGTTACCGACCCCGCCAAAGATGATGTCTTCGTTATCACCACCGTAAAGGGTGTCGTTACCGCCAACTCCCGGTGCGACATCGGTATTGGCCGTAACCAGCATACCGTTTGCATCAAAGGTGATGGTGCCAGTATCGCCAAACAGGATGTCGTTGCCGTCTCCACCGTTCAGCATGTCGGTGCCTGCACCGCCAAACATATAATCGTCGCCATCATCGCCATAAAGGCTGTCGTTACCGCCCTGGGATGATGAAGATTCAAGGGTAAGGCTGGTGGCCGTAGAACCGGTTTCGTCGCCAAACATGCGGTCAACACCGTCGCCGCCATGCAACACGTCGTTGCCAAGGCCACCGACGATCAGATCAAACCCTTTTTCACCATACAGGGTGTCGTTGCCGTCTTCGCCAAAGATATCGTCGTTGCCCGATCCGCCGTGGATAACGTCATTACCGGTGCCACCATGAATAATATCGTTGCCCGTGCCCGCGTCGACATAATCGTTCCCGGCCCCGGCATAAATGGTGTCGTTCCCGGTATCGCCGTAAATGCTGTCATTGCCCGAACCACCATAAACGGTGTCGTCGCCCTTGCCCGCGCGGATAACGGCCGTTCCCGAACTCATGGTGCCGCCGCTGATCCCCTGTCCATCAAGGCGGATAACATCATTTCCGGCACCACCGTCGAGCACCATGCTTGATGTAATGCCACTAAGAATGATCTTGTCGTCACCAGCGCCGCCAAAAGCGACAACCGATTTAACATGGTCAAATGTCTGGACAACATTATTAAACAGCGACGACCAGACCTCGATCTTTTCATCGTCAACCGTGCCACCGACATGCTTGAGATAGAAGGTCTCGTCACCATCCTCGGTATTATCAACCAGACGATCACCGGCATGGGTCCCCATGTTAACTGTAAGCGTTCCGCTATCATCAAGGTTAGCCAAAACTGGCGCGCTTGGCGGATTCAAATCCCAGGTAAAGATGGTGGCTTTGAAAATGGTAATATCAAGTTCAAAAACGGTGACGTTCGTAAAGAGCAGATGTGCCGTAACATCGGCAATTGCTGCAACCCTGATATAAAGTTCACCATGAATATCAAACAGATACTCGGGAGAAATTTCCATCAGGCCAAGGAACTCGGATGCGCGCAGTTTGCCATCGCCATTCGGATCGTTGATATCAAACGAAATCGTCGTACCAAGGGCCAGCTTCAACCCACCCGATGCCGAAATAATACCGGCGTTCAACTTGACACTGGCCGAGCCGTAAATTTCACCATTCATGACAATTTCGGGAATATCCTTGCTGCCATTGTGCAGGTCGGAAATATAGAAACCGTCAAACAGGGAAATCGGATCGCCGCTATCGACAAATTCGGCAAGGCCATGAAGGTCATAACCACCGGCAAGGTCGAACGTTACTTTAAAGTCAGTCCCAATACCGATTTCAAGCATCAAAAGCGGCGGATAAAGCGGATAAGGCCAGCTTTTGCTCAGATTGAACTCAAGATCAAATTTCGGAAGATCAAAATGGAACAGTTCAACCGCATCGGTCTGACCGGTTAACAGTTTAAGCGGCAGGTTATTGTCGGTCAGGATGGGTAATGAAAAAACGTTTATCCAGGTTTCTTTGGTCAAATCATCCAGCAAGCCGCCGGAAACCCCCATTTGGGTCTTGACCGCATCAAAGTTGCCAAACGCATAGTGGTCGTAATCAATGGCATCGGCAAGATTGATACTTTCAACGCCATTCGGGTTGTTCAGAACCGCATTGCCATCATATTTAAACGTTCCGAATTCGGCACCAATGGCATTATCACCGGCGGCAGCCTGGAACTTTTTAACCTGGTCAATCAGGTCAATCAGGTTATCCAGCGTTGCAATAAATTCAAATACACCACCGTTGGTCGCCCCGACAGAACGCGCCATGTCGAGAATGGACATGCTGCCAATAACCTCGGAAATACCCGGGATCGGCGAGGTCAGGAATTCAACGAGCGGACGCAACGGGTCCAGCATTTCATCGATGGTCTCGAATATCGGCATCAGGATGTCGTTGATGATACCGGCCAGGTTCATCGTTACATCGCGGTATTCAAGGCTGCCGTAATTGGCAACGGCTTGTGTGCCATCGCCGAATTTCTGATGAAAATCAAAATCGACATAAAGTTCGTGCGAAATTTCGGGCAGGCCAACACCGGAAGCAGCACCGGATGCAGAACTGTGAACGTTAAAATCCAGTTGTCCTTCGGCATCAAGTGTTGAGGCAAACAAATGGTCAACACTGCGGACTTCGCCAAATGTCAGTCGGCCATCCTGTGACCGGTCATTAACATCAATATCGTTGCCGGCTGTGCTGCCCTGTTCGGGGTTAATGTCAAAGGTAACCGTACCGGCAAAGGCCGAAGCCTTGTCGGTGATATCCGAATTCAGAATGCCCTGGCGGCCTTCGGCATCAAGGCCATTAAAATCAAGGTTAAAGGATATGACCAGTTCATCAATTGCGCCGGTTTCAACAAAGAAACCCTGTGCCGCATTGATACCGAAATCAAAATCGAAATCCATGCCAAGTTCAAGATTGACCATCCCGCTTGAAACATCCAGCCCAAGTCCGGCGATACCAAGGTCTTCGGCAAGGTTGATATCCTGATCGTAGAAATCCCAGTGGATATCGGCCGAGAAACGAACTTCGTCGCTGCCGGAATCATAGGTGGCAATAACATCGACATCCTTGTTGTGGTCCGAACCATCAACAGCGCCGATCTGCTTGAGCATGTTTTCAAGGGCGGTTTCAACGACCGTGGTGGTCGGCACAACAACACCGGGATTATCGTCCTGAAAGTCCTGAATGGCCTCGGAGATTGCGTCGATCAGACCGCTATGCAGGTCTTCAAAATAGTCGGCCGCCACCCCAAGGGCATCGCCAATAAACGGCAGGTCAAGTTCCAGCAGGCGGCTTTCAAGTTGCCCTTCGAGCTGGTTAAGGAAATAATCAAGGCCATTAAGCAAAAGACCCGGGCTGTTCAGAATGCTTTCGGCATTCAGACTATCGGCAATATCGGCACTGGTAACCGAAATGGTTTTGCCATCGCCAAAATAGTCGCTGATTTCAACGCCAACGCCGGGATTAAAAGCAACACCGCCAATGGTAAGCGGCAGATCGGCCTTAACCGCAATATCAGAGTCAACATTAACGATATTCGCCACATCGTTGCTGTCAAGTTCACTAAAATACAAACGCTCATCGGCAGCAGAACCGTTATATTGATCATTCAGCGTAAGTTTGAGATGCGCCGGGCCCGAAACGGCAAAACCGTCTTCGCCAGCCGCCGCACTGCCCGAAAGCCCGCCCAACGCAACCGATCCACCGTCAACTTTGCCCGTGGTCGCGCCAAAGTTAGTGTTGAAGGTCAGGTTTGAGGCTGAAACCGATATATCAAGATTAACACCGGTTTTAGACGTATCGAGGAAGAAACGCTCGTTGGTGCTATCAGCATAAAGACGGGCACCGGTTAAAACACGCTGGCCATCCACCACGCCAGATTGCGTTCCGGCAATGCCCAGGTCTTCGGCCGCGGTTGAACCGTTAATCGATTTAATGATCAGGCCGGGTTCTGCGCTGCTGGCGGCAACATCAGACATTTGCAAAGTTGCCGACCCGCCCAGAAGGCCGGTATCCGCACTAAACGAAATGTTATGCGAACCATCAATTGAAACCGAAACCAGATTGCCAAGGGCGGCATAAACCGGCACCGAACCATCAATCCCCGACATATCGGTAGTACTGACAAAGGTTTGACCCAAAGCCGTTTGAAGGGCCTTGGCAAAGGCGTCTTCGGTGGTGCGGTTTGCATCGGCATCAAGATGCACGGTAACAGCACCCGCACCATTTACCGAAACGGCAAATTCAAAGGCAGCGGTCGTATCAAAATCATTGCCCAATGACCCCGAAATTACCGACGCCACATTGCCACCATCCACACCAAGCCCGTCCAGGCCAGTCGGGATAGACGATGCATCTGCCGTGGTAAGGTCGGTAAAGACCAGGCGACCATTTTCATCAATGCCAATGGTCAGTTCGCTATCCGACACACCTGCGTCAGTGGCCGCTTTTTGAATACCGGCAATAATATCGGAAACCGTCGCACCGGTTTTTACCAGAGCATCAAGGTCAACTTCAAATTTTTCACCATTTGCCAGCGTGACCGAAAGATCGGTCTTGCTTGACGCGTTGGTGCCAATACCCTGCCCGCCATTGATATTGCCCACAGCCGTACTGCCGGTGGCGGGGGTGCTGTTTTCAGGCTGGGTCAACCGGAAACCAAGGGTCAGACCAACAGTTGCCGCTGCCGTAACATCAACAAGGCCGGTTCCATTGACATCGACAATATCGGAAAGCCCGCCCAGCAGGTTTTTAACTGCATCATCCCCGGCCTGATTGGCAAGGTCGCCAATGGCAAGGTTTAACGATTCTGAACTGCTGACAGTGGCCGGGCTATAGTTGATATCAATCATCAACGCCGTAGCATCATCGGTCAGATGAACATCAATGCCATTACTATTGGCATCCATGCCAAATGCTGTTTTCAGCGCGGTTTCAAGATCACCAAGGCCGGATGCCGGGTTATTTTTGAACGCAAGAAGGTGGGCTTTAATATCACCGGCAAAGTCAAGCAGGTCGGTGGCGCTCATACCAAGTAGTGGCAGGTCTTTTGCAAGAATAGAACCCGAATACTGACCATTGATATATTCAAGTGCGGTTTGAAGACCCGCCAGAATATTGTCGATGTTCAAATCGGCAAGGGCAGAAACGCTTTCGTCTGCCAAACCACCCAGATTAACCGTCGGTGTCAGGTTTTGCAGATCACCAATGGTATCAAGGTCGCTTAGCGTAATGGTGATATTGCCAACATCAATGTCATCAAGGACATCGCCGGAAATGGCAACATTGGTAAGGGTTAACTGCGCATAAGGCTGATCACCGTGGCCCGAACTGTACTGAACATCCGCAATGTCGGAAATTGCACTGTCATCATTGCCATACGCCGTTGCCAATACATCCCGCGCCGTTGTGGTATGCGGTGTTTCTGAATCGGATTCAGCATAAGTATTATGCAGGGAGACAACCGAATTAAGCGAAACAGACCCACTGCCATCGGCGGTAAAATCAATCAGCCCGACACGGCCGGTCGCATCAAGATTTGAAATGGCAAGCTCAACATTAACAGCGGCATTGAAATCCTGAATGCCAAGATGGTTGGCATAGCTATCGCCATGAAGGGCAGAACTGGTGATACGCGAAACAGTTTCAGCCGAATTTGCCTGATTGCTGCCTTCGATACCCAGATTAAGGCCAACCAGTGAATCATTAATCGAGGTCACCGAAAGATCAACAGCATCCATTCGCAAGGACGAATTGAGCAGGTTACGTTCGCTGATTTTCTTGGTGGCCGCATCAATAACATTGGTGATGGTGGTCGCCACTTTCATCACCGATTTGCCATCATCCTCGCCAATGGTGACATGGACGATATCGCTGTAATGTTTATCGGCAACACCAAGCGACCCTTCGGGAACGTCAATACCCGCCAAAGCCGCATTAATGGCTGCGGCAAAATCATCGGCGGTTGTTCGCGATCCATCTGCTGCGATGTTAACGATGACGGGCGAAAACTTGCCGACTTTCAAAATAAAGCTGGTGGCAGCCCCAAAATCGGCATCATCGGCAATGGCACCCGACAAAACAGCTGACGGGGTAGAAGACGTGGTGTCGCTATAGGCATTGTGACCCAGATTCAGACCAAAATCGCCCGCATTGTCGCTGGTACTTGCAGATGCGTCCTCGATGGTAATACGGAACGTATCGGTATCAAGCGAAACATGTAGATCACCATCAAGTGCGTCAAGGTGGCTTACAAGTTCGGCGACGGTCCAGGACGGATCAACATCAAGGGTATATTGGGCGCCATCGCGCATGGTGATTTGAAGATCAGCCAGACCATCATCCGCGGTTATAACACCGTTGCCATCAAACAAACCGGACAGCGCCGGGGTGCTATCGCTCCAGTCGACACTGCTGCCCAGCCCGTGCATGTCAAATAGCAACGTTGCCGAAACGCCCATCACGGAATGCACCGACATATCGGCGCTGCCGGTCAGGCTATCAAGATCGCCAAGCGTTGTGCTGGCGTCAAAATTGACATCCCCGCTATAGGTCTGGGTATCGCCATAGGAAATATCCATGGCAAGGGAGCCATCGATAAAGCGTAAATCAAGCGCCTGGATCATTTCTGCGGCGGTGCCGGTGAAACCCAGAAGCGCCCCGGCTTGCTCGGAAAATTCGACGATATCGCTAAAGGATGTTTTACCCGCCAGGCTGCCAACTTCCAGCTTTGCCGGGGTATCGGTGCCGGTTTTGGTGGCGGCAAATACCAGCTTGCCGTCCCGCTGGGAAACCGTAACCCGGTCCTTGACCGACGATGTCGAAAGGGCCGCCGCGATTGCCGTGGCAAGGTCGGTAATATTGCTAATGGCATGTTCATCGCCAGTAACATCGGGGTCGGGGTCAACATTGCCCAGGGCAATATTTACTTCTTCACCGTCCAGAATAAGAACAAAGGTCAGACCGTTTTCGGGGAACGGGTTTTCGCCAAAATCAATAACGTCGCTGACGAGTTCCACTGACGAATTACCGTCGCTGGCCGAGGCACTTTGATCTTCGCTAAAGCCGATAACGCCAACTTCCGATCCCAATTGATCAATGATGTGCTGCATTTTTGCGGCAAGATCAATGGCATCGCCGACTGTCAAACCGTCGGCAAAGGGCAGGCTAACATCAAGAACGTCCCCTTGGTCAATGCTGTCAACAACACTGACAAAGTTCGTCATGATCGAAAGGAAATCCTTGGCATCAAAATTCGATAGAAGTTCCAGTTCCGAATTCATCGAAACACTGACTTCTTCATTCACCCCGACGACATGCCCGGTCACCGTAATATCGGGGGTATCGCCAACATCGATACCTGAAATACCGGCAGCCGGACCTTCAAGGGTCAGGGGCAGACTTGCCAGAACGGAATTATCGCCGCCATTATTTTGCGCGCTGACGGTAAGGACGCTCGACAAATTTGAAATCGATGACAGTTGGGACGTTGTAAGGTCATCAAGATGGCCGCTATCGGCAACATTCAGTGTAACGGAATAGTTGATACCGCCCTGTGTTGAATCATTGGCAACACCGCCAACCGTTAACGGGATAATACCCAAGGTCAATTTATGCCCGGTCAAATCCTGATCAACGGTGCTTTGCAGGCTCAGACTATCGAGGCTGAATGTAATCGCGGATGTTTCATCAACGCTTTTATCAATCTTGATGGTGAAATTGATATCAAAGGTCAATTCCATTTCGCCATTGGTATCAAGCGAAATATTGTAGTCGTGGTTGGGGTCATCCACGCCAATGGTAAATTCACGGTCAATCGTCTGCGACATCGACACCGCGTAAATTTCATTCCCGTCAACGGTAGTGTGGGTAATGTTCAGCGTGCTGTCGCCGTCGGCATAATAGCCGGAATCTTTAAAAAAGGTCTGCCAGTCTGTTTCAAGATTGGAAAGTTTATCGTCCGGGTCATCCTGGCCGTCATATTGAATGATCTGGCTTAGCGGATCGATAATGTTCTGTTTGAAAATATCGCTCAGATCCGCAAGCGCACCCGCGCCCGAATTTTCATCTGTGCCAAACACCATTGGCAGCGGGTCCGCAAACAGGTCGTGCCCTTCAAGATTGTCGAGCAGGTTCTCAACCTGGGTCAGGGCGTCGCTAATGTCATCGGCATATTTTGCTTCCAGCGGATCAGCGGACAACAGAATACGGGGTTCAATTGGCTCCACATGCAAACGCCGCGTGTTCCGTACCGGTGCAGCCATCAAGGCAGCATGACTAACTTTCACGTCGCGAACGTGCTTGCGCCTGTTCGACACCCAGTCCCGGATTGTCCACATCGAATGAAGCCTTTCCCCAAATAACCGCCGAGCCCCCACGCCCGCACCCCTGCGAACGTCACTATACCTTAGTGGTGCCCCTCAAATTTTATACCGCAAACTTTCCGCAAACTGGACTCTGAAAATCTGACAAATACTGACAGATTTTCACATGATCCCCTTCGCCCCTGCCGCAGCGCGAAACGCGCTTGATATCATCCAATGCACTGAAACTAATAGTTTATTTATGTGGATTTTAAATGACGGGAAAAATAATCGCAATCATTGTTGCAACACAAAAATTTCTACCATTAGGTATTAAAGTACGGACGATTACTCTTATACATACGTCGAATTTAGCCTGTTTTTTAATCAACCCCGAAGATATTTCCGGGTCAAACAAATGCCTTTACCTGTTTGTAAATTAACAAATTTTAATCCAGACGGACGCTGCTGCCCTAAACGCGGCGTCACAACGGTACATTGACACGCCCGATCAATTCCCGGTCGCGGGCACCACCATTACAAAATTGCGGTACGAACAAAAAAAATGGGGCCCTCAAACGAGCGCCCCATTTCCAGATCCGTGATTTGTCCGACAGCCTAGTCACGGACCACCAGGACCGAACAATTGGCATGGCGAACCACGCGTGCGGCGTTTGGCCCCAACAGATAATCTTTCAGCTCCGGGCGATGCGCGCCCATAACGATCAGGTCACAATTGGTTTTTTCGGCGATTTGCAAAATCACCTCATAAACCGTGCCCTGACCGACGATGTGCTGAACCTTGATATCGCTCGGGACATTGGCCGCAACAAATTCGTGCAAGCGGTCGTTATAGGTGGCCAGGACTTTCTTTTCGTACCCTTTGGGAAAGAACTGCCCCACCATCGACATGCCAACTGTGGGAACAACGGTTAAAATATGTAACCGTGCCCCATCAATTTTAGCTTCCCGGATGGCGGCAGGCAGTGCCTTTGACCATGATTCATCATGATCAAAGTCGATGGTAACAAGGATATCCTTATACATCTTGATCCCTCCTTACGCGTTGCCGGTTGCGGTGTCGCGATGACGGCGCCGTTGAATGAAAATAATCAGCCCCAGCAACAAAAATGCCGGCAGGAAGAAAATTTCCTTGGGCATACGATCGGCTTGCAGCTTGATCGCCGTGATTTCAAAGTCGAAATCAAGACCAACCTTTTCCGCCGGGCCGCCAAACACCACGTCATCAATAAAGATCCGGCCATCTTCGTTCCGCACCACAATACCGGCATTTTCCAGGCGATCTTCGCCTGATGCCTGCGGACCCAACGGCAACATCACCGATTTTTTAACCTCATCGCCTTCAAGGCTGGTGCCTTCGACATCAATGCGCAAATTGGCATTGGCGGGAAGGGTGGCAACCTGTTCGACAATTTCAGCAGGGTTCACATTGTTAAAAGGCGGCTCAACCATATCAAGCCAGAAACCGGGCCGAAACAGGGTAAAGGCCACCAGCAACAAGGCCGCACTTTCCCACAGGCGCGAGCGGGTAAAGAAATAGCCCATCGTGGCTGCGGCAAAAACCAGCATCGCGATAATCGCCACCGCAATCACCCATATCGCCTCAAACACATGATCAATACCAATCATCAAAAGCTGGGTATTGAACAGGAACAGGAACGGCAAAACCGCGGTACGCATACTGTAGAAAAAGGCGACAAACCCGGTTTTCATCGGATCCGCCCCGGATATGGCCGCCGCCGCAAACGACGCCAGCCCCACCGGGGGTGTTACATCGGCCATGATGCCGAAATAGAACACAAACAGATGCACCGCTATCAACGGCACGATCAAACCATTTTGCGCACCCAGTTCAACAATGACCGGTGCCATCAGGCTGGAAACCACAATGTAGTTTGCCGTCGTTGGCAGGCCCATGCCCAAAATCAGGCTGATAAAGGCCGTCATGATCAAAATCAGCATCAGGTTACCACCCGATACGATTTCAACAAATTCCACCATCACCTGACCAATACCGGTCAACGATACCGTACCAACAATAATACCGGCAGCAGCGGTCGCTACCCCAATGCCAATCATGTTCCGGGCACCGGTGGCAAAACCGTCAATCACATCGGCAAAGCCATTGCGCAGTTCTGCCATATAGTCCGGTTGCTTGCGGAAAAACGCCTTGACCGGCTTTTGCGTCAGCATGATGAAAATCATCAGGCATGTGGCCCAAAAGGCCGACAGGCCGGGTGATTTCAGCTCGATCATCAAAAACCACACCAGCACCACAACGGGCAGCAGGTAATGCAACCCGGCCTTTGCGGTCTCACCGAGTGCTGGCAATTCCAGCACCGGCTGGTTGGGGTCATCCATTTCAAGGTCAGGATATTTCGAGGCATAATAAAGCCCGGCGAAATAGACCGCCGCACATTCCACCGCAACAATCCAGCCAACACCGTCGCCAAACAGCCGTTGTTGCCATTCCAGCACATAGTAAACCGCACCCGACAAAATCACCAGCGAGCAGATAAAAATCAGCGAGCGCAGAAGGCTTTGTTTCAGGTTCGGTGCTTCGCGGCGCGGCAGGCCCTGCATGTTGGCTTTCAGGGCTTCAAGATGCACGATGTAAATCAGCGCGATATAGGAAATGGTCGCAGGCAGAAATGCATGCTTGATCACCTCGGGATAGGGAATACCAACATATTCCACCATCAAAAAGGCGGCAGCCCCCATTACCGGCGGCATGATCTGGCCATTCACCGAGGAGGCAACTTCAACCGCACCGGCTTTTTCAGCCGAGAAACCAACCCGCTTCATCAGCGGAATGGTGAAGGTGCCGGTGGTCACCACATTCGCAATGGACGAGCCGGAAATAAGCCCGGTCATGGCCGAAGACAAAACAGCGGCCTTTGCCGGGCCGCCGCGCATATGGCCCAGTGCCGCAAACGCCACCTTGATGAAATAGTTGCCCGCCCCGGCCTTATCAAGCAGGGAGCCAAACAGAACGAACAGAAAAACAAAGCTGGTTGAAACACCAAGGGCGATCCCGAAGACACCTTCGGTCGTCAGCCATTGATGCGACATTGCCTTGGAAAAACTGGCCCCGCGCCATTGCAAGACATCGGGCACCCACGAACCATTGCCAAAAAAGACATAGGCCAGAAAAATCAGCGCAACGCACATAAGGGGCGGGCCAAGGGCCCGGCGGGTTGCTTCCAGCAGCATCACCAGGCCAACACCGGCAACAACCAGATCGGTCGTGGTTGGCAAGCCGGGACGCCCGGAAAGCTGAACATAGGCAATGTAAATATAGGCCGCGCAAAATGCCCCGACCAGCGCCTGAACCCAGTCAGCCAGCGGAATATATGAACGCGGTGATGATTTGAATGCCGGATAGGCCACAAAAGCCAGAAACACGGCAAAAGCCAGATGAATGGACCGTGCTTCGGTCGAATTGAAAACACCGGCATGAAAGATATAGGGCAAGGGCGATGCCAGCCACAGCTGAAACAACGACCACGCCACTGCCACATAAAGCAGAAGTTTGGCTGTAAGACCCGTAGGTTGTCGCGCCCCGGTATCTGTTTCGGCAATCAGGTCCTGAAGGTCCTGGTCCTTGCCGTCATTGACGCTTTTATCGTTCGTCATGCTTTTTCCCCGGTCAAAACGGCTAGGCCGTTCCAATTTCACCCAGAAACTGCGCGATCCCCGCCTGTACAGACAAGGGACCATGAGCGGACATGTTTTTGGTTTCTTTGAATTTTAATGTCCGTGCGCAGGATAGGACAGACAGGCAAAACGGGAGGCACATTGTGCCCCCCGTTTCCAAAGCGACCTTACATCAGGCCTGCTTCTTTATAGTATTTAACCGCGCCATCATGCAGCGGAGCAGAAAGACCGTCTTTGATCATTTCTTCTTTTTTCAGATTTGCAAAAGCCGGATGCAGCTTTTTGAAATCGTCAAAGTTTTCGAAAACCGCTTTGACAACATTGTAAACAACGTCTTCGTCGGTTTTGGTCGAAGATACAAAGGTCGCGCCAACACCAAAGGTTTTAATGTCGTCGGGGTTGCCACGATACATGCCGCCCGGAATGGTGGCGACACGATAATAGGGGTTATCGGCAACCAGCTTGTCAATTTCCGGGCCGGAAACATCAACCAGAACCGAATCACAGGCCGTGGTGGCTTCCATGATCGAACCCGCCGGGTGACCCACAGTGTAGATCATGGCATCGATTTTGTTATCGCAAAGGGCCTGCGACTGTTCAGCCGGTTTCAGTTCGGATGCCAAAGCAAAATCGTCAACCGACCAGCCTTTGGCGGCCATGACAACATCCATGGTGTCGCGCTGCCCGGAACCGGGGTTACCGATATTGACGCGTTTGCCTTTCAGATCATCAAAAGTTTTGATGCCGGAATCTGCACGGGCAACAACGGTGAACGGCTCGGGATGGATCGAGAAAACCGAACGCAGTTCCTTGAACGGGCCCTGATCAGCAAATTTGCCGGTACCGTTATAGGCATAATACTGGATGTCGGACTGGGCCACGCCCATGTCAAGCTCACCCGCGCGGATGGTGTTGATGTTGTAAACCGAACCACCAGTAGATTCGACAGAACAACGGATACCATGATCCTTGCGGCCTTTATTGACCAGACGGCAAATTGCGCCGCCTGTCGGGTAATAAACACCCGTAACACCACCGGTACCGATGGTGATAAATTTCTGTTCAGCAGCCGAAGACTGGCCCGCAAACATCGAAATGCCTGCCAACGCAACCACGGCACTTGCAATAGCAACAAGTTTTTTCATCAGGATTGTCTCCCTTAACACCCTGTGGAACGATTCAACTGCGCCAGAAGGCAGCAGAAGAATTTCGATGGAGCAGCTACCATCACTGATAGCTCCTCCGATTTTCGGGACTATATTTAAAGCTGTGGGATTATGAACCCAACAGCTTCGGAAGTGGCCCTTATTCACTTCCTGACTGTGAAGCCGATCACACTTTTTTTATATTTTCGCGATCACCAGTCGGGGCGAAGCAACTTGCGCGCCATATCGGCAGTCGCAACCTTTCGTCCCAGCATGGCAACACCCCGCCGGGCCTGATCGATCAGGGCGGCATTGTTGGTGGCCATTTCCCCGTTAATCAGCGCCATATTGTTTTCAAATCCAATGCGCGCATGGCCGCCCAAGGCAATGGCCGCCATGGCACAGGCGTTTTCATACTGACCAAAGGCACACATCATCCAGTTTGACACCAAAGCGGGCTGTTCGCGCACAACGGGGGATGTTAAAAACCCCAGCAAATCTGCCGGGCTGGATTTTTGCCCGACCGTATAGCGCCCCAGCACATAAAGCAGCGGAAACCCGGTACCCGGAATGATGCCGCGTGCCACCAGGTCGGCAAAACGGGCGATGTCTTCGGGTGCGTATAAAATGAATTGCGGGCGAATATCGGCTTCACGCATGAACGCGCAAAACGTTGCCAGTTTGGCTTCATCCCCCCCTTCGGGGGCAATTTCGCGAATAGCCAGCGACACTGCCTCTGGCACCAGATCGCGCACCATCGCCATTTGCTGATCGGCATTATAAATGCCCACCGCCTCGCTGGTCACCTGGATCAACAACGCATCACCAACAGATTGGCGAATTTCGGCCATCGCCTCGCGGTAGCGCCCGGTATCAAGGCTGTGCCCGCCATTATCATCGCGCACATGCAAATGAATAACCGACGCCCCGGCATCGCAGCACAAACGTGCTTCGCGTGCCAGTTCAACGGGCGTGATCGGCAAATTAGGATAATCAGCCGGTAATTTACGCGCACCATTGGGGGCGACTGCCAGAATGGCCGGAATATCGGCGTAACCGGTCATATCAGCCCCTCGGCGGCAAAAACCTGGTCTACCGTTTTGGAAAACAAATCAACAATATCGCCAATCTGGCCTTCGGTCACAATATAGGGCGGGGCAAACAAAACATGGTCGCCGCGCTGACCGTCAATCGTGCCGCCCATCGGGTAGCACATCAGGCCATTTTCAAAGGCGGTTTTTTTGATTTTGGCGTGGATCTTGCGCGACGGATCAAACGGTTCCCTGGTCACGCGGTCGGCCACAAATTCGACCCCGCGAAACAGGCCGCGCCCGCGCACATCGCCCACATAAGGATGATTGCCAAACCGCCCGACCAGTGCCTTTTGCAAATTATCACCCTGGGTAACCACATTTTTTAACAAATCGCGCTTGCGAATGGTGCGCTGGGTGGCAAGGGCGGCGGCACAGGCCGTGGCGTGGCCCTGATAGGTATGACCATGCTGAAAAAACCCCGTGCCGCTGGCAATGGCCTTGTTAATTTTGTCCGACACCAGAACCGCGCCAATTGGCTGGTAACCAGCACCAAGCCCCTTGGCAATGGCTTGCAAATCGCCGGAAATACCTTCCTGCTCAATCGCATGTAGTGTGCCGGTGCGGCCCATGCCACACATCACTTCATCAAGGATCAGCAACACGCCGTAACGGTCGCAAATTTCGCGAATACGTTTGAAATAACCCGGCACGGCGGCAACCGCCCCCGATGTTGCCCCGACAACCGGTTCAGCAACAAAGGCCGCAACCCGGCCCGTACCCAGTTGCAAAATGGCTTCTTCAAGTTCATTGGCAACACGCAGGCCGTAATCTTCGGCGGTTTCGCCTGCTTTCTGGTCGCGATAGGCAAAACAGGGCGATACGTGGCTGGCATTGATCAGCAAGGGTTCAAACTGGCGACGGCGCCACATATTACCGCCGACCGACAAAGCACCCAGTGTATTGCCGTGATAGCTTTGGCGCCGCGCAATCACAAATTCACGATCCGGTTCGCCAATTTCCAGAAAATACTGCCGTGCCAGTTTAAGCGATGCTTCAATCGCCTCGGACCCGCCAGAAACAAAATAAACCCGTTCCATCCCGGCCGGAGCATGGGCGATTAAATCGTCGGCCAGTTCTTCCATCGGGTCGGACGAAAAGAACCCGGAATGGGCATAGGCCAGCTTGCCAACCTGTTCAATAATAGCGGCCCTTACCTCGGGGTCGGAATGACCCAGGCAGGAAACTGCCGCTCCGCCACAGGCATCAAGGTAACGTTTGCCGTTTTCATCGGTGATATAAATGCCTTCGCCCGAAACGGCACGCGGCGGCTGGATCAAACTGTTGCGGTGTAAAACATGTGTCGTCATGATCGATTGTTCCGTTTGGGACCTTGGTCCTGCCAATAAGTATCAAAAACCGAGAGCTGTTTTTCGGCCACAGCAATTTGTTGCAGGGCCGTTTCGCCGCCCCGCGCCACCAGCAGCGTTACCAACGCCTGCATGATGGAAACTGCGGCTGTAAAACTTTGAAAAAACGATGGCGATGCATCAGACACGACCAGATTAACGCTGGCGTGACGGGCAAGCGGCGACACATCGGAATCTGTCACACTGATGATGGTGGATTTTTGCGCCAGCGCATAATCAACCATTTGCAATGTGTCGTTGGTATAGGGGCTAAAACACACCGCCAGCATCACATCGCGCCGGCCCATGCCGCGCAGTTGATCGCTAAACGTGCCCGCCACACCATCGACCAGGGTTAAATTGTCGCCAAACAGACGATAGGCATAAGCAAACTGAAATGCCGCAGGAAACGCCCCGCGCCGCCCCAGCACAAAAACCCGCCGCGCGCCTTCAATATGGGTGCAGGCCGCGATCAGGGCAGCGCGCATGTCGGCACCGTACGAGCGCACAAGATTGCCGTGTTCCTGATGCAGGATTTCGTCAATCAGCTCGTTTTCGCCACCACTAACCACATCACCCTGATTTATAGCCGTTTCACCACCGACACCACGATGCTGCAACTGGCGTGCGCGGCCCGCATAACTTGCCGGCATGTCGCGCAACCGGTTTTGATAGCCAAGGCGAAATTCCTGATACCCGTTTACACCAATGGTTTTCATAAGCCGAACAATGGTGCTGGGCGGCACATCGGCCGATACAGCAAGCGCACGCATCGATTTCAGGGCAACGTCGTCAGGGTGATCGAGCATATAGCGCGCGGCCCGCTGCAATTGCGGGCTCATCACGCCGTACCCGGCAATCAGCCGTTCCCGAAAATCGGTATAAGCCCCCATCAGCACCTAAGCTCCCTGCCGTCTTTGTAACAGTACGCCATAGAAAGCAGCGCGAAACAACAAATGTTTCAAATCACCACAATATGAAACATTTGTTTCTATTGTTGTTTCATTTTGCACCGGATTTTGGCAGTCAAAATCACGTTAAAACAATTATTTGCATGATATATTTCGAGATTTTTTTGTTTCTCAAATAATCTTAACTGTTTCATTCACACGGGAATCAATCGCGCCATAATTGTACTTGGGAACGAATCGGCCCTGAAATTTGACGGCAATATTCCGGGGAAGCCGGATATCAAATGTTTTATCATCCCCGGAATATCAAAAAGCGAGGGTACGAAATAACGTTCGCTCCAGTTAACGCGTAGCGGCAAAAACCTGTGTCGGTGCGCTATATGTGCCGGTAATTGTCTGGCCGAGGGCATATTTTTCAACCGCGTCCATGACAAAATCAAAGCCAAGGCCGGGTTCCTGCGGCACAGCAATTTTCCCATCCCGCGCTACAACCGGGTTATCGATCAGCTTGGCAAAATTCAGGATGTCGCGGGTGGGAAAATATTCGACAAATTTGGCTAAAGGTGGTGCGGCCATCTACCAGTTGTTGTCTTGTATAACTGTGGGCGCCATTTGTACCGCCAACGTCAAGGCACCATCCCAAAAACAATCGTCATATCGCGGACAATAACGCGTCCGCGATATGACGATCAAAACGGGTTCGCACCGCTGACAAAGCATTGAAATAATACGAAAACCATTTCGAAAAAACGATTATCGTTGCCCCTGCACCAGATTTGCCAGCAAGCGAAACGCGCCGGGCACACATTTATCAAGCTGGTGATGCAAAATAAGGCTGGTATGGGTATGTCGCCCCAGCCCGATTTCGGCAGATATCAGCCCCCCTGTCAGCGGGGCTTCCCCCGCATCGGAAACCGAAATTAGTGCCTGATAGGCGTCATCCCATTGTGCGGCAAAATAAAGCCCACGTTCCTTGTCCCATCCCGCCCAGTCATCGGGGCCGATCTTGTTCGGGCCATTTAACAAGACATGATCAGGTTGCAGTATTTTTACCGGAGCATCAGGGTCGGTCACACGCCACCGGAGTGACGGCGACCCGATGGTTATTGGCAGTGGGGGTGTTGCGGCACTGTCCCAGCCGTCTTTCGGGCGATGATACAATGTAAGCAAATGCCCGCCCCGACGGACAAATTGATGAATGTGTGCCGCAGACGCCCGCAGATCAGGGCGCATGCCGAAGGCCAAAATGCCAATCACCAACGTGTCATATTTTGACAGATCGCCTGCAAGGTCGTCGGCATCAAGGATGGTAACATCAAGCCCCATGCGCGCCATCCAGACGCCAACATTGTCAGATCCGCCGCCGACATAGCCAATCCTGGTATTTTGCGGCAATGCCAAATCCAGTGCCAGAACCCGCAACGGATCGCGCCGGTGATAGACCAGCTTGCTGACATGGGGATAATCAATCACGGTTTTTGTCACCAGCGGCAGATCATCGCGAACCGGCAAAATATGATACACCCCGGCCGAAACCCCGGCCGGTGCCGTAATTTCAATTTCAGTGTCCGATATTGCCCCCGCGGACCAACCGACCGGCGTTTTAAAACCAAGTTCGCCCCGCGCCACATTATGGTCCAGTACCGCGACCCATTTTCGCGTTGATGATGAAAGCGGCAAAATCACAGCATCGTCGGCCCAGTGCCCTTCAAAGGCGGGAACAATTTGCACTGTTTCGGGCAAATCAAAATTACGTTCTATTGTTTGCCCGTCACATAGCGCCCGCATGCGAAAATAAACCGGGCCGTTTCCGTGGTTGGCATAAAACAGGCGCGGATAAACCGACCCTACCGGCGTGTCCTCATTCGCCACAAGGGCAAAGCGAATATGCCCTTTATCCGAGGACAGCATTTGACTAGAAATGCCGTCACAAACAATTGGGACAATTTCTATATTTTTCAGCTCACTGGAACTTGAAAAACGAATATCGATTATCGTGTGTCCGCCCGGGTGGAGAAACGGGTTGTCGATGGCGCTATTGAACTTCACCTGCGCTGCTTCAAACAGGGCAATCGCAATTTCATGTTTTTTACGAACCAGCCGGTGCAAATGCAAAGCGGCAAAATCGTCGGGTAAAGTTGCAATCGCCTGGACCAGCCCGGCATAAGCGCGGCTTAAAAACGGACGAATGGCATCCCGGTCGGGGAAGGCTGCAATGGCGCGGTCAAGGGCGAGCTGTACTGTTTTTAACAGTGTCGCCACATCGGGCGAACAGGTGCCGCTTTTGGCAAGGTCTGACAGGGATGTGGGCAGATTATCGGTGATATCGACTTCATCGTGACCGCCCTGAAGGTGCAAATCCCAGTGCGATTTGGGGCGATACAGCCACTGCCCCATCCCCTGCGAATGATGATAAGCGCGCGACCATTGCCCGATTTCGTCATAGCTAACACCGGTAACAACATCATCGTGATCGGCATGCACCGACACCGTCACCGGGGGTGGCGGTACTTCGTCGTCATAGGCATCACTGGCCCCGGACCATGCCGGCAGATAAAATTTTGAAACTGTCCACGGTGCCAGCCCGTCGCAATCATAAACCGGGTCGGCAGCGAGGGCGATGGCCAGTTTCGCCGCCAGGGTCATGGCGCGGTGATGGCCATGCTGGCCGGGAACATCCAGAAAAGTCGGGATGACGATATCGGGTTTTTCACGACGATAAGCCCGCACCATTCGGTCGATCAGCAAATATTCGCCCCAGCGCGCCAGTGTTTCTTCGCCGTTTTTGGAAAATCCGAAATCAAATATCGGGTCTTCCGGCCCATGCCCGACCCAATGCACATCACAATCAAGCTCGCGGGCGGCCTGTTCCATTTCGCGGGTTCGCAATGCACCCAGTGCGCCCTGGCGTTCGGGGCCTAAAATGTTTTGCCCGCCTTCGCCGCGTGTCGAACAGGTAACCACGACCCGCATCCCCCGGTCATAGCGCAAATATGCGACCATCCCGCTTTGTTCATCATCGGGGTGGGCACCGCCATGCATTACCGTCACAACCGATTTTAACCGCGACAATGCGCGGTGCAAACGAATGATCGCCGGGTCTGATTTCTGGCGGCTCAGGCGTTCTCGATCGTCAAGCACGGGTGTTCTCCTGTCAGGCGTTAGATATGGTGACTTTGGTATCAAGTTTCGGGGTCATAATTTCCCACAAGGGCAGCGTTGCTGCCCCCAATGCTGCGGTTAACTGCCCGGTATGACCGCGCATCAGGCGCGGCTGGGTGCGCACAGCACGGGTCGACACCGACCTTGGCAAGGGATTAATACGCGCGATTAACGCATCGACAATTTCATCGGGCAAAGCCCCGCCCAGAATAATGGTTTCAGGGTCCAGTATGTTTTCCAGTGTTGATAACATCGGTGCCAAATGCAAACTGGCCTCGCTTAGCCATTCATCCATCACCGGGTCGTTATTGCGATGCAGGGTAAGCAAACCCTCAAAATCGGGCCGTTCGCGCCCGGCCTGGCTCATTTTTTCATAAAGCGCATACAGGGACGCATAGCGTTCCAGGCAACCGCGTTGCCCGCAGGTGCAGGGCCGCCCGCCCGGCGATGAAACCGCATGGCCAATTTCACCCGCATTGCCATACGCACCCCGATAGGGCCGCCCTTCATGAACAATGCCAAGCCCCAGCCCCGCCCCGAAATAGACCAGCCCGAACGATGAAATGGATTGGGCGGCACCAAAAAACCGTTCGCCAACCGCGGCCGCCGACGCATCGTTTTCCAGCACCACGTCTTCGCCTGTTGCGCTGGACAACAAGGTCGCCGGGTTTTTGCCCTGCCAGCCCGGTAATGTTGTTGGCCCGACCGATGTCATGCCATCAATTTCAAACGGGCCGGGCATGACAAGGCCAATGCCCTGCAATCGCTCGGGCGCGATGCCGGTTTGCCCGCGCAATTTGGCCAGTTCTTGCAAAATAATCGGAATGATGTGGTCCGGGTCGGTATTTTCAACCTGTATCACCCGTTCCGCCCGCAAAGTGCCGACCATATCAAGGGCCACCAGCACCAGATGGTCGGCAGCAATTTCAATGCCGACAGTAAAGGCCCCGTCAGGATTTACTGCAAACTGGATTGGCGGTTGACCACGCCCGGACCGAAGCCTGCCCTTTTCAATCAGCAGCCCATCGGCCACCAGTTCATCAACAATGTTGGTAACCGCCTGTGGGCTGAGATGGGCCAGTTTGGCAATTTGGGTTCGACCCATCATCCCGTGGCTGCGAATGGCATCAAGCACCACGCGCCGGTTATGGCTACGGCTGCGCCCCGGGTTATTGCCGATGGGCAGTTGGGTGTTGTCGGGCAATTTGCGGGTTTTGGGCACGATGGATGTCCTCCTTGGGCTATCATTTGCGTCCCATTAAAATAAATCAAGTAAATTATCTTATTGACAGAAACCGTCGATCAAGCCGAAGCTATAGGGGATCAGGGTTACCCAAACCGGGGCTTAAGCGCGTCAAAAAAGCCAAAATCAATGTTGGGGAACCTTTCAGGGGCTTTACATAACTGGAGACGACAATGCGTAAATATCTTGCACTGACTGCGATTGCAGCCGGTCTTTGGGGGGCAGGTGTATCACAGGCCCATGCCGTCGAAATTGAATATTGGCAGTATCTGTTCGATAGCCGCGTCACCGCCATGAACGAACTGATTGACCGGTTCGAGGAACTTAATCCTGATATCACGGTCAAACAAACAACCTTCCCCTATGCCGATTACCAGACCCGCCTGGTTGCCGCGAAGGCCGCTGGCAAAAGCCCGGAAGTGATGCAGCTGTTTTACGGCTGGCTCGACAAATTTGCATCGGGCAAACTGTTGCAGCCGCTTTCCGAAGACATGTTCCCCAGTGCTGAAATCGAGAAAGACTTTTTCCCGATTGTGACGGCAATGAAACGCGACGGTAAATATTACGGTCTGCCGACCGCCGTTCGCTCTCTGGCATTGTTTTATAACAAAAAACTGTTCAAGGAAGCGGGCCTCGACCCGGAAAACCCGCCGCAAAACCTTGATGAACTGCTCAAAGCCGCCAAGGCCACCGTCAAACAGGATGGCAGCGGCAATATCGTTTCAGCCGGTATTACCCTTGATATGGCCGGGCAGGATCAGCATTGGTGGCGCGAAGTTCTGGTCCGCCAGTTCGGCGGCGATCCCTATGCCGATGATTACACCAAAGTCACCTATGACGATGAAGCCGGCAAAAAGGCTCTCGAATTTTATACCGACCTGCAAACCAAAGAAAAAGTCGGCAAAGTCGGCTTTATGGATGAAGGCCAGGCTGCTTTCCGTGCCGGGCTTGCGGCCATGACCATCGATGGCACCTTCCGCCTGGGGTCGTTTTCGTCGATCAAGAATTTCGACTGGGGTGTGACCGAACTTCCCGCCAATGCCGACGGTTTGCGTTCTAACTATGCCAGCTATTTTGCCAATGGCATTGCCGCCGGTGTTGAAGGTGAAAAACTTGAAGCGGCCGAAAAATTCCTGAAATTTGTTTCGTCAAAAGAAGCAATGGATGTGTGGCTGAAAACCGTGGGTGAACTTCCGGCCCGCCGCGACGCCGCCATGACCGATGAAAACCTTAAAGATCCGATCTATGGTCCGTTCTTAAAGGGGCTTGATTACGCGCATACCACCATGTTTGTTGATGAATCAGCCCAGCGCCAGGTTTCTATCGACATGGTCAACCGCGTTTTGTTGCAGGACCAGGCCCCGGCTGACAGCCTGAAACAGGCGGCAGAAGCCGAACAAGCCATCATCGATCACAGCAAAAAATAAAAGATAGGGTCAACGCCATGACCTCGGCCAATAACACACAGGTTGCGCCCCCCGCGGGGCGCAGCCGGAAACGCCTTCGCATGCAAACCAAACGGGTTTTGTGGGCGTGGGGCTTTCTGGCACTGCCGATTATTTTCTATTCCTGGATCCGTTTCTATCCAACACTGGATGCCTTCTGGCTGTCCTTTACCGACTGGGATTTGTTAAGCGAACCCAACTTCATCGGTCTGGACAATTACCGGCATCTGTTTAACGATCCGCAATTCTGGCAGGTCTTTAAAAATACCTTCACCTACCTGCTGGTCGGCACACCGCTTAGTCTGTTTTTTGCCTTCATCATTGCCTATTTTCTGGACCGGGTGCGCTATCTGCAGGGCTTTATTCGTGCCCTGTATTTCCTGCCGTTCCTGACCACGGCATCGGCAATGGCCTGGGTCTGGCGCTGGTTCTATCAACCTGTTCCCATCGGTATTATCAACGGTTTTCTGGCAAATTTCGGCATTGCCCAGCAACCTTTCATCCGATCGGTTGACCAGGCATTGCCATCGGTTCTGGCAACCGCAATCTGGGCCGGGGTTGGTTTTCAGATTGTAATTTTCATGGCGGGCCTGCGCGCCATTCCGCAAACCTATTATGAAGCCGCGCGCATTGACGGACTGGGTGAAATCGCGATCTTGCGCAAAATCACCCTGCCCTTGCTAAAGCCGACCACCGTTTTTCTGGTGGTGTTTTCATCGATCGGTTTTTTGCGGATTTTTGACCAGGTTTACAACATCACCACCAACGATCCCGGTGGGCCGCTAAATTCGACCAAACCACTGGTTCTGATGATTTATCAAAGCGCGTTCTCGTCCTATCAAATGGGCTATGCCGCCGCACAGACAGTGGTTTTATTCACCATTTTGCTGGTTGTTTCGCTGATGCAGCTTTGGGTGATGAGGGAACGTTGAGATGAGCACGATAATTTCCGAAGGCCTGATGCAGGCCAAAGCCCACCCCGGACGCATCATAATCTGGGCCGTTCTGTTGATCGGTGGCCTGATCATGATCACCCCGATCCTGTTCATGTTTGGCACATCGTTTAAGGATGCCAGCCAGGTTTACGACATGCGGCTGTTTCCCGAATATCCGACGCTGGATAACTATATTCAGGTGCTGTCGGACGGGCGTTTTCTGCGCTGGTTTGGCAATTCACTGGGCATTGCCACCACCGTTACCCTGTCGAACGTGTTTTTTGACAGTCTGGTGGGTTATACCCTGGCGAAATTTGACTTTCGCGGACGCTATCTGATTTTTCTGGCCATTTTGTCGACATTGATGATCCCGACCGAAATGCTGGTGATCCCGTGGTATTTGATGGCAAGCAAGCTGGGCTGGATTGATACCTATTGGGGGGTGATGTTCCCCGGCATGATGACGGCCTTTGGCACGTTTTTGATGAAACAGTTTTTTGAAACCGTGCCCAACGATTTTCTGGAAGCCGCCCGCATTGATGGCCTGAATGAATTTCAAATCTGGTGGAAAATCGCCCTGCCACTGGTCACCCCTGCCCTGTCAGCCCTTGCCATTTTCACGTTCCTTGGCAACTGGACAGCCTTTTTCTGGCCGCTGATTGTGACCACCAGTCAGGAATTTTATACCCTGCCTGTTGGCCTGACCAGTTTTGCCATCGAACAATCCATCCAGTGGGAAAAAATCATGACCGGTGCCGCCCTTGCCACCATTCCCACCTTGATTGTGTTTCTGGTTCTGCAACGCTTTATCGTGCGCGGCATCATGCTGGCCGGGTTGAAAGGATAATATCGTGGCAAAAACACCTTACACCGATCACAGCACATTTCCCGATCCTGTCTATAAAGACACGGTTCTGGGCCCGTTATTTGATGGCGCACGTGACCATTTCGCCCATGATTTTCAACGCATTGACCGTGCCCATCTGGTGATGCTGCGCGAACAGAAAATTCTAAGCGACGATCAGGCTGGCAAAATTGCCAAGGCCCTTTTGGCAATCGAACAGGAAATTGACCCGGCAACGCTGGTGTATACCGGCGAGGTCGAAGATTTTTTCTTTCTGATTGAAAAGGAATTAAAGGCCCGGCTGGGGGCCGATCTGGGCGGGCGCCTGCACACGGCGCGGTCACGTAACGATATCGACCATACCTTGTTTAAATTGCAGCTCCGCGCCAAAATTACCGGGTTGCTGGGCAAAATCCTGACATTGCTTGAAACCGCCATTAACAAGGCCGAGGCCGAAAAAGACACCCTGATTGTGGCCTATACCCACGGTCAGCCAGCCCAGCCCACCAGTTTCGGGCATTATCTTGGTGCCCTGATCGAGGTTCTGCTGCGCGATGCAAAACGCCTGCTTGATGCCTTGGCGACGGTGAACCTGTCGCCAATGGGGGCTGCTGCCATTACCACATCGGGCTTTAACATTGACCGGCACCGGATGGCGGAATTGCTGGGTTTTAACGCCCCCTTGCGCAATTCATACAGCTGCATCGCCGCGATTGATTATGTCAGCGGCACCTATGGGGCGATGGAATTGCTGTTCCTGCATCTTGGCCGTCCGATACAGGATTTTCAGTTCTGGTCGAGTTTCGAGGTCGGGCAGCTTTATGTGCCCAATGCGCTGGTGCAAATTTCGTCGATCATGCCGCAAAAACGCAACCCGGTGCCGATTGAACATATGCGCCTGCTGGCCAGCCAGACCTTTGCCCGCGCGCGCGGCATGATCGAAATCATGCATAACACGCCCTTTACCGACATGAATGACAGCGAAGGCGAAACCCAGGCTTTTGGCTATCAGGCCTTTGCCACGGCGGGCCGTGTGATTGACCTTATGACCAGCTTTGTTTCCGCTATTACGATCAATGACGACAAGGTTTCGGAAAATATCCGCAAATCCTGCATTACCATTACCGAACTGGCCGATGATCTGGTGCGCAATGAAGAGTTATCGTTCCGCGAGGCCCATGAAATTGCCGCCCATGTTGCTAAAACCATTGTGGCGATGAACGGCGATTTAACAATTGATGGCTATGCCCCGTTCAAACAGGCCTTTGCCCAAAGCACCGGCCGGGAAACGAAAATGGATGCCGAGCGCTTTGCCATTGTGGTTTCGGCCCGCCATTTTGTCGCCGTGCGCGATCGTTTTGGCGGCCCCGGCGACACAGCCATAACCGGGGCCCTCGCATGTTATCGCGATGACGTATCAAGCCTGCGCGCGGGCCTTTCGGCTTGTAGCGAGCGCGCAGCAAGTGCTGATAACCTGCTTCAATCAGAATTCAATGCCTTGCCGGGAGCCAGCGCATGACCGAAATTCAACTGGAAAAAATCACCAAAAAATATGGTGCCATTGAAACCATTCACGGCATCGACCTGACGGTTACCGATGGCGAGTTTGTTGTTCTTGTTGGCCCGTCGGGCTGTGGCAAATCAACCACATTACGCATGATTGCCGGGCTGGAGCCGATCACCGGTGGTGATTTGCGCATTGGCGGCGAAATTGTCAACGAACACGAACCCAAAGAACGCAACATCGCCATGGTGTTCCAGAACTATGCGATTTATCCGCATATGTCGGTGCGTCAGAATATCGGTTTTGGGCTTTATACCGCCAAAATGTCAAAGGCCGACAAAAACAAACGCATCGAAGAAACCGCCGAGATGCTGGGTCTGGTGGAATTGCTGGACCGTAAACCATCCGCTCTTTCGGGCGGGCAGCGCCAGCGTGTTGCTATTGGTCGCGCCATGGTCCGCAATCCGGTGGCGTTTTTGTTTGATGAACCGCTTTCCAACCTTGATGCCCAGTTACGGTCACAAATGCGCATCGAAATAAAACGTCTGCATCAGCGCTTAAAAAGCACGATTGTCTATGTCACCCATGACCAGGTTGAAGCCATGACCATGGCGGATCGTATCGTTGTCATGCGCGATGGGCATATTTTACAAAGTGGCTCGCCGACCGATCTTTACGAAAACCCGTCCGATATTTTCACCGCACGGTTTATTGGTAACCCGTCGATGAACATGATTACCGCGATTGCCACGCAAAACGGGCTGGTTGCCGAAAATGGCAATGCGGTTCTTTCCGTCGCGTCACCAGATGTTGCGATTAATAGCAAGGTTTCCGTCGGGGTTCGCTCCCACGCGCTAAGTGTCGGCGTGCCAAACGGGGCCGCGGGGTTAACTCTGACCGGGGAAATACTGGTTCTTGAACCGCTGGGCTCGGAAACGCTGGTTCATATTGATACAGCAGACGGTGTTGTTATTGCATCGGCCCCGGCCCTTCATCAGCTCACCGCCGGTCAAACCGTTTCGGCCTTTGCCAGTGTTGAAAACCTGTATTTCTTTGATAGTGACAGCCAGAAGGCTTTGATGCGCCCATGAGTACCAAAACTTCTGTCCGCAATGCCGATGCTGCCGGTGCTGGCGATGCCCGTGGCGTTCTTTGCATCGGCCGCACATATTGCGATTTGCTGTTTTCCGGTGTCGAAACCATGCCGGTTCTTGGACGCGAGGTTTTTTCAAAAAACCTTGCCATCGAACCGGGCGGCGGGGCCTTTATCACTGCAGCACATTTGCACCATTTCGGCCGCCCGGCGGCCCTGCTAAGCCGGGTTGGCACCGATCCGTTATCGATTGTGCTAAAATCTGCGCTTGATCAAAGCGGCATTGACCTGCAATTTCTTGAAATCACTGGCGATGCCGGCCCACAAGTGACCGTGGTAACCATTCAGGACAATGACCGGGCGTTTTTGTCGCGCCGGGCGGGTTCGGCCCACCCGGCAACTCTGCCTGCCGCCTGGCAATGGCAAAATGCCCGCCATTTGCACATTGCCGAATACGCCACCTTGCATGAAATTCCCGATCTGGTTTTTCAGGCCCGAAGCCACGGCTTAAGCGTCTCGCTGGACCCCAGCTGGGATGAAACCCTTATTCACGGGGCGCACATTCTTGATAATGCCGCTGGCATCGATATGTTTATGCCCAATCTGGAAGAAGCCCGCGCCATTACTGGCCACGATGACCCGGTTGCGGCCCTGAATATACTGGCAAAACATTTCCCGGTGGTGGCGCTTAAAATTGGCAAGGAAGGGGCTTATCTGGCGATAGATGGCGATATTTTGCATCAAAGTGCGCCTGATGTGGTTGTGGTTGATACCACAGGGGCCGGGGATGCCTTTAATGCCGGTTTTATTGATAGCTGGCTAAATAAACGCCCTGCCCTTGAATGCCTTAACTCCGGCATTCAGGCCGGTAGTCAAGCGGTTCAGATGGCTGGTGGTGCCGGCAAGCTCTCAACGTACCAACCCGCTGTCGCATAGGATTTTTCTGCCAGTTCTGGCCGTCTTTTTGTTATTTTCCCCGTGAGAGAATATGAACCCTTCGGCACTCCTGTTTTTACAGGGGTGCTTTTGGCGTTTACCTGAATGCAGTGTTATCCATGCGAAAATGTCAGGGTATTTCGCCGGGTTAATCGACGATAACTTTAAAGCAATTTATACATAACGGTTGTTGCATCAAACCTGTCGCTAACCGGGTCTTTGGCATAGTCGGGGATTGTACCAACCGTTTGATAACCCAACGACCGATATAACGGTTCTGCATGGTCATTTGTGCGCGTATCAAGGGTGATCAGGCGACGTTGGCGTTGAGTGGCCTCTGCCTCCAGTGCAATCATAAGGGCGCGTGCTATGCCGTTGCGACGAAAGCGTGGATGCACCAGGAGCTTTGCCACCTCGGCACGGTGGGGCTGATTGGGTGGGGTATCGCAATCAAGCTGGACCGATCCGGCAAGACATCCTTCAATTTCAGCAATCAGGACCACCCGATGACCGGCAATAACGCGCGGAAGAACTTTTGAGTTCCAGAAATCGGCAGCGGATTGCAGTGCAAAGGGATGGACAAAGCTGATACTCGCCCCGTCTTGCACGCAGGCATGCAGCAAGTCCGAAAATTCCGCCATCCTTGCCTGCATCTGATCAGCCGTGCAGCTTGTAACCGGGCATGTGCTTATTTTCGTCATGATTGTCTCACAGGATAAACAAATGGTAGCGGGCCAATGAATGTCGCGGCGTTTGAAAGCTGCTTGAGCCAGTAAGCTGATAGCGTAGGCAATCACCCTGTGTAAGTTCATAGGGCGCGCCAGCGATGATCAGGGTTAGTTCTCCCTCTTGCATCACCAAATGATGCTCCAGCCCTGTTTTAGGCGGCTGGGCATATGTTATCGTGGTGTCGGGTGGAATGATGCATTCAAGAACTTCGCCGTCAAGCTGGCTTGTTGGCGGGGATAGTGATCGTCGGGTAAATCCTGTTTCGTTGTCTTTCCAGGTTTTCTGATCAGCCCGTCGTATGAGCGGTTCGAATGTTGCCTCAACCAGATGCATTAATCGTGACAGGGTGATTTGATGGGTTGCACATAATTTGGCTAATAGTGCCGTTGTAGGACTAACCTCAGCCTTTTCAAGGCGGGAAAGTGTCGACTTGCTGATGCCGCTTTGGCTGGCAAGGTCATCAAGCGTCCAGCCTTGGGCCTGTCGCAGAGCCTTTAGTCGGGTCGCTATTTGCTGGTCAATCGTGGTTTGCGGGGCTTGTTTCATAAACGGGATTTATTCCCATATGCGGTTCTCTGGCAAGTGATTATTTGGTCGCAGCCATTTTTTGAGATATCGCGGACGGCTTTAAAAGACGCGGTATTCGGTTGTTGCTGTTATGGGTAATGCCTGCCAAGTGGTTTTATTCATTAATAAAATATTAATCCAGATATAACGTCCCCTGCCCTTAGATTTGTTATATGAGTTAATAAAGAATGTTAGAGTTAAGTTAAGTTAGTTACGCAGGCGAGAGACTCCTTTTGCTTTTGGGGAGTCCGGGCTGGTCGTGCGTCCGCGATATACCGATCAAATGTCCGCGATGTACCAAACAGAGCGTCCGCAATAACACGACCGTAAAGTATCGAAGCTTTGTCCGCGATGTACCGATCTTTGGTCCGTGATGTGCCGTTGAGTGGTAAAAGTTATCCACAGAAGGGCTTACAGATCGAGGCTGCGATTGGAAACATAGCGCTCGCAGAACGCGATGAAGGCCTTTTCAGGGTCCTTGATGACCAGTTGGTTTCTTTGGCTTGAACCGGCCCATTCGCGCTCCAGATGGTCTATGTCCCACTCAGGGAAGCGCTCACGGGCATTATTAATGACGTGGATCGATAATGGTTTGGGCCGGAACCGCGCATCGCCGATTTCAAACAGTTTATCGGGGCTTTCTTCGGCTGGATTGGCCGCTGTTTCAATAACCTCGTCACTTCGCGGACGTATTGGCCGAACCTCCAGCATCCATTCTTTCGGGTTCCTGCTTTTGAAGGCGCTGTCAAAATCGGCGGATTTGCCCATTTTCAGGGTATAATCAGGGATATTGGCATCGATAATGATTTTCCCCAGATCGGCACGGAACTTGCGCTCTTCGCGGTCTGATCCGCATTTTTCCTTAAGCGAGGGAATGCTGATCAACCAGCTGCGCTGCTGGCCACAATGTTTGCGGGCCAGTTCGTAAATCCGGCGTTCAAGACCTTTGGAAAGATCAAAATAACGCGGGCTGATGGTTAGCACGCGCCGGTCAATGACAATGGCCTTGAACATCCATTCATTAAGCGTCACTTCGACCCCCGCCATCATGGAACGGCCGTTTTTGGTTTTGCGTTCGATGATGCGATAGCTTTCGATCCAGCCAAAACCGGACCGGATTTTATCGTTCCCCGATTCAACGTTTGTCCGCACACGTGTACCGTCAAGTCGTTCCAGCATATCAAGAAACAGCGTATAGCCGCGCTTTGATGTCTGACGTTTGGTCGATCGTAAAAAGTCATGAGCGGCGAAGGTGATTTTGCGGTCGCTGACTTTTTCGCCGCGCTCCAGCTTTTCGTTGATGATCGAGCCCAGATACATCAACAAGTCCTTGTCATAGATATTCGCCATGCCCTTGGCACCCGGTTCGATCCGGATATCCACCCCGCCCCGGCTGTAATGAAACGGGGTGCGACGCGGCTGCTTGGTCAGGGAGAACCACGGGTGTTCCATCAGCATCCGGTCGTCTTTAAACGGCGCACCGTCGACCAGTTGATCGAGAAAAAGATCTACCTGTTGAGAACTCGCCACCTGTAAACCCTTTTTCCATTTGTCCGCGTTGTGACGAGTTTGGTCAAATGTGCCCGATATATCAATGCATTGATTCGCATTCGTCCGCGATGTGACGAGTAAAAACGTCCGCGATGTAACGAGAAATATCAGGGCTAGATGCTTGAATCTTCGGCATTTCACGGGCGCATTAACCCTAACCGTGTTCGGCGCATTTTTTTAAGGTCCCGTTTCGGGGCTTATCTGGTCGCACTTTATCGGTTTTGTCCGCGTTGTGACGAGGTGTGGAGCCCCGGTTTCGGGCGGAGGAATAAGGCGGTTTTATCAAGCCATTGTTTTGGAACGATATTTACAGTTAAACCGATGCTTTAAAAAGTGTTTCCAAAAGATTAATGCCCATTTGTCCGCGATATAACGAATCGTTTCAGCGCCGAATCGTTACATCGCGGACATTTCAGGATGTCCCTGCCCCACTTGCCGGGCATGTTTTTGCAAAGAATGACCCGATCTGGCGATATTAGACCGCGTTTGGGCGGCAAAACAGTCCGTGAAATGCCGAATGGTTAACCGGAATGGGTGATCAAGCCTGGTTACCGGTCCGCCTTTTAATAAGGCAAACGCTTAGGGCCGTGTTGTTGTTGAAATACGGCGCTTTGGACCCGGAGGCATGGTGCGGGATGATGACAAAAAACGGCAGATTCCCTTGGAAATCTGCCGTTTTTCGAAAACATGCCTGTCTGGATGGCCAAGATTTGTCCGCGATGTTACGAACTATTAATCTTCTTCCATGACCTTGCGTTGAAGTTCGATTCGATCATCAAAATTGGTATCGAGATCGCGGCAAAAGCGGATCAGCGCTTCGCGCATGAAATCGGCCCGGGTATATTCCTCGCCTTCTGGCAGCGGGTCGTTTTTTTGCAAGTTTGCTTTGCGTTTGCGTACCAGCATGCGGATCACGTGATCCACAGCCTCGTCGACTTTGGTCTCAATTCGCAGCAATCCAATATATTCTTTGCCAGAGTGCACATCGCGGACATTTTGCGTCGCCGGTGCGACGGGCGCGGTTTGGCTATTTGTCGGCGCTATCTCGGGCGTATCGCCTGTCAGACCGGGTTCTTCTGCTCCGTGAGACCGGGCATCGGCGATATCGTCCTCGGTTTCGTCGGGGCTCCAGATTTCAGCAAGGTCTTCCGGGCGTGGCGGAACCTTTTTGACCCGTTCACGACGACCCAGACGGGCAAAATTTGGTTTGGTTGCCATTACGCTTCCTCCTTGCTCAGACGTGTCAGCAATTCTTGTAGAAAACTATACATTTCGTCGGCTGCATTGCCGCGCTGATACCGGGTTATGGGCATGCCAACGGTTTGTGCTTCCTGAAACGCCACGCGTTTTCCCAGTCTGGTTTCGAATATTTTATCGCGAATACCGAAATAGAACTCGTCGGGGTCTGCCCCCTCGCCGCGCATCAGCTCGACATAATCTTTTTTGATTTTGGAGCTGTTATCGACGTCATTAAGGATTACGCCCAGCAGGTTGAGGCCCGGATTATATTTGCGTTTGAACCGGGTAATAGTTTTGACGACATTTTTAATCGCATCGGACGAATATTCATCGGCATTTGCAGGAGACAGCACATAATCGGCCGCCATCGCCGCAGCGGTAACGTGGTTTCCCGGTGTTGGTGGGCAGTCAATGATCATGACATCAAACTCGGTTTGGCGGGCCAGATATTCATCAAGTTCGAGCAACAGATCGTGTTGAATACCCATCAGGGCAACAAGATTGGTATTGCCAGTATTTAGCGAAAGGTTATCGCTTACCGGCACCGGCTTAACCCGTTCATTTGCATTGGAAAAAATTGTCATCGAGTTGGCGCGGTCGATATCGACGTCGCTGAAAACGCGGTCATGTTGCAACTCGCCATAGCGCAAGGTGGTTTTGGTCAGGTTTCCTTGTGGATCAAGGTCAACGGCCAAAACTTTCAATCCGGCTTCTGCAAGATGCACGCAAATCTGAAAAGTTAACGTGGTTTTGCCCACGCCGCCCTTTTCATTCAGGGTGGCGACCACCATCGGCCCTTTTGCCCGCACTTTTTCGATCAGATCTGACGGCAAATCGTAATTATAGCGTGCCATATGAAGTTCCTTGATCCCGGTTGCGTCGTGAGGTCCTGGTTATTAACCAGATTACGGATATCGACTTTTCAAAGTGCGAAGATCGGCCATCGATATGCGTAATCCGGAAACCGGCTTTCGGCTGTCGTGTCATGACTGTCCGGAACCCGATATACGGTTGTTGATGAAACGGAGCCCGAACGTCGTTTATTCGCGTGTCTCCTGTGCGGTCATCGAAAGAACGTATCACGTTATTCGGTCTAACGCGTTTTACATAACCGAAACCCGCAATTCGATTTAGAACTTTACGATCACCAATTCCTGCGTTTGCGGTTTCCGGAAATCGGGAATTGCACATCTGTGTTCCGTTTATCGTCTTCACGATATCGCAGTAAACGGGTAACGATCTCCGCTTTTCGGTTTGTCGTTAAACGAACAACGCTTAACTTGTTTCCGATATCCGCTCAACGATCCTACGCACTGCGATAATCAAATATCGATTATTCGGTAACCGTATCACGGTGACGCACATTTCGCAAACCCAATTTCCGATTTCTGTTTCTCGTGTTTGCGTAATTCGATTAACGGTTATACGTAAATTACATAATCAATATCCGTAAACCGTTAATTTGTTTAACGTCTAGTCGTTATACGATCACCGATCACCGATCACCGATTAGCGATTAGCGATTAGCTTGTTTACGATATCCGATGTCCGATATTCGATCACCATATATCGGGTGAGCGGTGACCGATTAGTGAGCAGGCGGTTTTCGGGTAGCGTTTATCCGATTTCTGACTAAGCGATATACGGTCACAGAGTAGACGTCTATCGCGCATACGGCAGTCGACATACGGTTATCGATTTACGTTTACGATTACACAACTAATTGAAAATAAATAATTTTGTTGTGTAGATATTTTGGTATGTACGCACAATCTCGTTGCGTTCGGCGAAAGAGTGCCTGTTCTGTAGGCTTGATGCGCCCGGTTTCCTACATGATCTTACCATCCGGGATCACATGTTCGTTGTCCTGTTTGTATCGTGAACGCGCAAACGATGCATGAGGCGAGGGGCGTGAGAGGCAGCGCAGGGGGGGCAGGGTGGATGTAATATTCCCGGCTGGGGCCTACAAGCAGATTTGGTCCCGCACGTATTTTACGTTTCGCTATAATATAGGTCATAGCTCGGGTTCAGCTATCCATTTAACAAGCGGGATACCTGACCAAAGTGTGATGTCTCCGCAAGCAGATGCGCGGCAATGTCATCGCGACATCTCCGTGATATGATAGTGTTGTTGTGCGGGTTTTTGCGGTTGGGATTAAGCCGGGTGATGCTGTTAAATTTGCAGCAAGACATCGAGAAAATAATGCCCTCCCATGCGGCCACGCGGTCCGCGTGTTATAATGCCAGCCTTTAACAGCCTTTTGATCTGATAGTGGGCAGCTTGCGGCGTGATGTTGCATTCGGAAATAATGTCGCTCACACAAATACTGCCACACTGAAACAGCTTTTTGTTAATGCGCACAAGGCTGGACCCGCGGCCCTCGTTCGCCAGCAGAGCCGCATGATCCCAAGCCTGTTTCATTTGCCGATCGATATGATCCAGTTTTTCAAGCGCGTCCGCTATTATCGCAACCGTAAATTTGCGGGCCATCCGTGCCGGTGTTTTGCGCTGTAGCAATTCGGCAATTTTTGGCAGGCGTAGAGTAAGGGCTGCCCCGGCAATAACGGGCACATGAACGCCTTGGCAAAAATGCGCAATTAAATCGGCGATCATGATTCTTGCAATCCGGTTCCAATAGGCTGTTTGCGGATCATCCATTTCAATATGGATGTTTTGTTGTGTTGTTGTGACAGCAAGATCAAGGCTGCCCTGATGTGACCGGTTCAATATATCGAGCACTATATATAAGGCATCGGCAGCCCCGATCAGGCCTGCATTTTGGGGAATTTCCGAAATGCGGTTATACAGCCTTTCAATTGAACTGTCAGGGACCGGGCAGGGGACTTGCCGGTCGGCGACGATTTTGCGCCATTCCGATATTTGATCAGGTTCTAGCCAGTTTCGCGACCGGATGCTTGACCGTGTTGCTATTTGTGTGATGCGTGCGGAGGTTAGGGACCGGTGGGGTGAGCTATAACAGCTTTGCAATGTCTCAAAAACGTCAGTAGCCCCGCCGAGATTTTCGAAATGAGCTGATGTTTCACCGCCATGAGCCGAAAATTGCAATAAACGTCGCGGCGTTGCGCCGCGTCCTTCCGCCGTTACCGCTTCACATGCATCAACGAGTGAGGATGCCAGGGCCGCATGTGCGTGTCGTTCCGGATCGCGCAATCGTTCATCTAATTGGCCAAGCAACCGTTCGCCATCAAGTGCCGTTCTGACATAATCCGGGTCATCATTAATTTCCGCCGCGGCGGCCGGGGGTGTTTCAGCCTCTATCTGGCGATATAACTGTTCGGTTTCTCGCGCAATCTTTTGCCGGTCTCCGGCAAGGTCCTGGCGGAGCTTGTTTAACGCCAATTCGAATGCATTCTGTCCCAAATCAATTTTCCTTTTCCAATCTCCATTTACTTGTGAATACCGAACATTAACATACCATTTTAAAATTAACTGCATCTTTAATTTGATGTAGTCCGGTAATGAATATCTGCGGAGCTTTTGGGACGGCTGTCAACCCCGGCTTGTCCGAGGCAAGCGTTGGGTCGAGGGCGTATAAATGGCCACGTTTACGGCGTGCAGGTCCATCTATGTCGGTCGTTGCACTGCAACTTAGCTTCTTTTTGTCGTCGGAAACTGGTGTCGCCTGTGTTTCCCGCAGCAAAGCGAGTAGCCATATAATTCGACCATGCGATTTGATCAAAACTGCCTGTCGCAACTTGCCATTCAGCCGTGCAATGACAAGGTAGCCGCGCAATATAACTGGTTTGATGACGATTGCCTGATGCAGGTCGGACCTCACCTCGATCAAACAGTCGGGGTTTGCGTTGCCATAAGACCGTTTTCCCCAAACCCCCGTGTCGGGGACCAATATGATCGCCCAGATCCCACGTCGGCGTTTTTGAACGTGCCTTTGCAGGGCATGCATTTCTGTCCAAATTATAGTTGTAACATGACCGCGGAAAATTGTGTCGGCGGTGAACGGCTGCCGTTTGGAAAAGACCTGATAGCAGTCGTCATTTTTAATCGATTCGCGTGGCAAAAAATTCGGTTTGGGGTGTTTATCGGTTTTGTGGTGACGTTTTGGCGGGTGGGAACAAATTTATTTTACCTGAATTTCAGGTGGCGGTGTCGTCGTGTGTTTTCGGCAGCATAGCGGCAAGATTATCATATTTCCATCGCATGTCCTTATTGTTGCGTATATCCAGAATGACCGGAGACCTAACCCAAGGTACTGTAATGCTATACTCTTAGATCGGGTTTTTGATGCTGTTTCATTAACAGGATTAATTCAAAATTTCCTTAAATTTCGAACCTTCCGCCGCTTCACCCGTCAGTACAAATTTCGGGCGAATATTTATCTGCCTCCGCACGCAAAAAAAAATTGCACTGCTATTTGTGAGCCGCTTATAAATATAACAGACCTATCTGATGGTATGTAATGGTATCGGGCTGGTCTCGCCAAAATGGATAGGTGTTCGACTGTTCGCCCTTTCGGTTTTGGCGGGGGTCAACTGACCAAATGTTCAGCAATGCTGTTCAAATAAATTGGGTTCTTGGGGGAATCGCGTGAGAAAAATTATCGAGGTTCTGCGCCGCCATTGTGCGGCAGTTGCAACATGTGCATTCTTTGTTTCGGGGTTTGCCCATGATGTGATGGCACAAACAGTACCCTCACAACTTCCCTCCGGGGCGGAGGCTGGCCGCGAGCTTGCCAAGCCGGAACTGGCCCTGCCGTCAAGCAAGGCAGGCAGCATTTCGGTGCCGGGCGCGGCCGCTGTTGAAGTACCCGCGGGCGCGGATAAAGCCAGCTTTGTGCTGAAATCCTTCGAGATTGAAGGCTCCACTGCCTTTTCCGCCGATGAACTGGCTCCATTTTATCAATATATGATGGGTAAAACCATCAGTGTGGCCGATGCCTTTCAGGTTGCTGCCAATATCGAACTTAAATATCGCAATGCCGGTTATGTGATTTCGCGTGTCGTGGTCCCGCCCCAGGAGGTCACCGATGGCAGGTTTAAAATTCGCGTGGTTGAAGGTTTTATCTCCGACATCGTTGTGCAAGAAGATGTCGGGCCGGTTAGCGCGGCGGTTAAGCGGCTGCTCTCGCCGCTGATCGGCAAAACCCCGGTCACTGTCGACGAAATGGAGCGGCGCCTGCTTTTGGCCAATGATCTGGCCGGGATGACCGTGCGCGCCACCCTTAAGCCATCAGAAACTGCGCCTGGCGGATCGGAAATGCTGGTCGAGGCCGACCGCGTTGCCACCACCGCCACCGTTTCGGCGGATAACCGTAATTCCCCTTATTCCGGCAATGCCGAAGGCATGGCGCTGGTGCAGTTTAATTCCTTTGGGTCGCATGCGGACCAATTGGGCATCCAGACCCAGATTTCCTCACCGATTGAACGCTCGTGGTCGGTCAGTGCCAACTATCAGGGCATGTATTCTGAAGACGGGCTGATGCTGGGGTTTAGTTCCAGCTATGGCCGCTCGCGCCCGGGCAAGGAGCTTGAGGCGTTGGAAGTCAACAGTGTGGTGATGGCCGAACGCGCGATTGTTACCTATCCGCTGATCCGCTCGCGCCTGCAAAACCTGCGTATTTCGGGCGAATATGAATATCGCGCGATTGATACCGACGTGCTTGATGACGAGTTCAATCAGGACCGTCTTCATATCGCCCGTGCCGGCATCAGCTATGATTTGACTGACAGTTTTCAGGGCATTACTGCCGTGCGCGCTACCATACATCGCGGGCTTGATGTGTTTAACGCCACCGACAAGGATGATCCGCTGGGCTCGCGTGCCGATGCCGGTGGGTCTTTTACCAAGACCACCATCGATTTAACCCGGGTGCAGCAGGTGACGGATCGGGTGAGTATGCTGCTAACCGCGACCGGGCAATATGCGGTTAATCCGTTGCTGGCGAGTGAAGAAATGGCGCTGGGTGGCGGCAATTATGGCCGGGGCTTTAATAATAACGAGTTTTCCGGCGATGATGGCTGGGCAACCTCGCTTGAAATTCGCTATTCACCGGACCTTCCCGAGATTTTCCCCAACGGGGTGCAGTTTTACAGCTTTGTCGATAGCGGGCAGGTCTGGGACATCGATGAAAATGTCTCGCATGATCGCACCAGTGCCTCGTCCTTTGGTGGCGGTATTCGGGTGAATATTCTCGAAAATCTTTATGCATCGGCGGAAGTGGCCAAGGGGTTTCGAAAACCCACGGCGGATTCATCAGCCAAGCCCCAAGCCTTCTTCACCGTTTCAGCCAAATTTTAAGTGCGGGTCAAAATCATGAGCAAGAACAGCTTTTCCAATCCGTCACGTCGTCCCGTAAAATCAGCCACCAGTCGGTCTGCTGCTCTGTGCGCAACGGGTGAGGCTTTGGCCCCCGCACGCAAGCGCCCGCTGATGGGGCTGACGCCGTTTAACATTCTGGCGGGTGCAACTGCACTGGGCTCGTTTTTTTATGCAACTGCCCATCCGGCCTATGCGCAATCGGCTGCGGCGGCTTTGCCGCAGGGCGGTACGGTTGTCGGCGGTGATGTCAGCATTGCTCAGTCCGCCCCTGATACGCTGAATGTGGTGCAAGGTTCGAACTCGGCGATTGTCAATTGGCAAAGCTTTAATGTGGGCAGCGGCAACACCGTTAATTTCCAGCAGCCTGGCTCGAGCAGTGTGATTTTGAACCGTGTGGTTGGCAATGACCCCTCGGCGATTTTTGGCACGATTACCGCCAATGGCACGGTGATGCTGGTTAACCCCAACGGGGTGGTGTTTGGCCAGGGGTCGCGGGTTGATGTCGGCGGGCTTGTCGCCTCGACGGCCAATATCCGCGATGCTGATTTCATGAGCGGCAATTATAATTTTGACATTGCGTCGGCCAATCCCTCGGCCAGCATCGTTAATGCGGGCGACATCAGCATTCGTGATGCCGGTCTGGCCGCCCTTGTGGCGCCTAATGTGCAAAATGCCGGTGTCATTCATGCCCGTCTGGGCAAGGTGTCGCTGGGTGGGGCGAAAACCTTTTCGCTCGATTTTCACGGCGACGGTTTGCTGAGCTTTGGTGTCGGATCGGATGTTGATACCGCCCCGGTGGGGACGGATGGCAATCCGGTTGAGGCCTTGGTCAGCAATAGTGGTTCGATCATCGCCGATGGTGGAGTGGTGTCGATTTCGGCGCGTGCGGTCAAGGACGTTATTGATAACGTGATCAACACCAGCGGTGTGATCCAGGCCAATAGTGTTTCAAGTGCCAATGGCCGGATTATTCTTTCTGGTGGCGACAACGGCACGGTTCTCGCGGGCGGCAGCATAAAAGCCACTGGCGATGATAGCGGCGAAACCGGCGGCAGCATTGTTGCCACGGGCGATAACATTGCGGTTGCCAGCGGCGCCAGCATGGATGCCTCGGGCGATGCAGGCGGCGGCCTTGTGGCGATTGGCAGCGAAGGTGACGGCGCAAAAGGCCGGGGCACGGGCGCGTGGTCCAACACGGTCAGCATTGCGAAAACAGCCAGCCTGAAAGCGGATGCGATCACCAGCGGTGACGGCGGTAATGTCGCGGTTTTGTCTGAAACCCTGACCAGTTTTGCCGGTAGCATTTCGGCCAAGGGCGGGGCCACGGGCGGTAATGGCGGCTTTGCCGAGGTGTCGAGCCACAAGGGTGTCGAGCTGACCGGCATGGTCGATTTGACAGCCCTGAATGGTGATACCGGAACCTTCCTGCTTGACCCTGATAGCCTGACGATTGTTGCGGGAACCAGTGGTGCCGGTACCCAGGATACCGCCGCTGGTGACGGAACAGTTGCAGAAAATGACGATAATAACGGGGCGAATACAATTTCTGCCGGTGTTCTTGAAGGAATTGCCGGAACGACCAACATTGTTCTTGAATCAACCGGTCTGATTACGGTCAGTACCAACCTTGATCTTCAAACCACCACCGGCCACAGCTTTACCCTGAAATCAACCGGTCTGGGCGGGATCACATTTAGTGATGCAAGTTACAGAATTGTCACCCAGGGTGGTGACATTGTATTGCAGGCCACATCACCAGGCGCATCGATTACCAATATTGGTCAGTTGTACTCAAATGGTGGGATCAGTCAAGTCTCCGCTGGCGGTAATATCACTGTGCTGGCCGCCCGTGATATTGAGCTAGGAAATTCAATTTATACCACAGGCTACAGCACGGGTGGTGTTGTTGTCCTTAATTCCGTTGCCGGTTCTATTTTCAATAAAGCTGGTGGTAGCTCGTCGTTAAATGGTAAATCGGTAAAACTATCCACGGGCACTGGCAATATTGGCGCATCTGATAGTGTTATTTACGTTAACGTAAATGATCTCGAGATCAACGCGGGTGGAAGTTTTGCCGTTGCTACGAACGGCTTTTTGTCATCGGTTAATCTTACGCTTGATCATTTGCTGTCAACAGACACCCAGACTTATCTACTAACGACAGGTGGGGCCCAGAGTTTTGCTCTGACCGATACGGCTGATGCCTATGTTCTGACAACACTTAATGACCACACCCAACATATGAATTTCACCTTTAGTGGTGAAAAAAGTCTGACCCTTGGTGCCGTTGATGTTGGTACGGGTAATATTTCGCTGAGCGTAAATAGCGGATCGGTGAAGGGGGCCGAGGGCGGCTCTGTCAAGGCTGGTAATTTGTCCATTGCGGCACGCGATGGTATTTCAGGTCTTTCAAGCGGCATAAACGGGCTGTCAACCGACGTCAGCTCGCTGAATGCGACCACAGAAACGGGCGGGATTTATATTTCCAATACGGACGGGGATAATAGCGGCCTGGCGGTAACCAATTTTGAAGCAGCAGGCGGGCAGGGGACGTATTCATCCGCAATTACCTCAACCGGAAATCTGAGCGTGGGTCATGTGTCGGTTCAGTCGGGCACCACGTATATCGAATCTGCATATGGCATTTTTGACGATGGCAATGATACGACGTCGATTAGCGCCGAAGCACTTACGCTGCGGGCAAAAGGTGCCATTGGCACCACAAATCGCAGCATTGAAACCAGTTCAAAAAATCTGTCAGTGACGGCTGACAACAGCATATATCTTGAGGCGACAGCGACGACCGGCACCGTCATCTTGAGCAATGTGCAGGCCAATTCCGGCGAGATCAAACTAACCACCCATACCAGCACCAAAATCAATGATATCGGGCATAAAAACTTTGATAGCAATGAAGCGGGTAATTCCGGAAATATCGCGATCACGGTTGATTCTGCCGCAACACCGAATACCGCAGCATTCCTTGATATCGATGCGCTGGATGCTGGTGCGACAGGCGATGTTACGCTTTCGCTGACCAACGGTTATGTTAATGCTGACAGCCTTAAGGGCGATGATCTGGTGGTTTTAGCTACCGTGCTGTCATCGGCGTCTGGCAACTCAACCAATAATTTGAAGACCACCGTTAACACAGTCGATGTTACAACCTCGGGTGAGAGCAAAAATCTTGTCATTGCTGAAACCGATGCCTTGACGGTCAACAATGTTCAGACGGGTGCGGGGACTTCATCAATTACCATTGGGAACCAATCGGGCGACCTGACAATTGCGAAAATTGACAGCACCGCCGCCGTTTCCCTGAATGCAGCGGGCGGTGCAGTCGTTGCGCTGGACGGCAATAGTGTCAAGGGGACGACGCTGAAGCTGGCGGTAAACAGTGCCATTGGATCGTCTGAACATGCCCTTAATACATATGTGACTGAGCTTGATGTTGATAATACGGGTAACATTTACATCCAGAATATCGCTTCAACACTGACCAGCCTTGTTATCAAAAATGCTCATAATCAGAACCAGTCTGGCAGTGCGAACACAATCTCACTGACATCTGATCATTTGGCATTTGATGTGTTGGATAACGGGACGTCGGTAGCACTTAATAAACTTACCAGTGCGAACCTGGAGACGGTTTCCTTTGAGACAGACAGCAATCTTGTTGTTGGCCAGATTGGCACGGCCAATGCGTCTGTGACCTTAAATGCTGGTGGCAACATTGCCGACGATGGCAATACAAATACCCGTATTGTCACGGATGGCAAATTGTCGCTGACGGCACAAAAAGCTATTGGCACCAGTGATCATTCTGTCGAAGTAATCGCAGACGATGTTACCTTGAATGCCGGATCGGACGTTTATTTCCGTGATATCTCGGACCTTGATAAATTCTCGTTGACACTCGGTAACGCCGATACCGCGCAAGCAAATAATTATAAAATTGAAGCGCAGGGGCTTGAATTTGCGCTGATGCACAGCCTTGAGACGGGCTATCATCTTGACAAAGTGTTTGATCTGTCTGGCCTGACATTTGACTTTAGTACCGATGCCGATCTGTCGGTTGGGGCGCTTGATGTCAGCTATAGTACCAGTAATTCGATTACACTGCGGTCCAAAGGTGCCATTAAAGACGATGGCAGCAGCACGACAAGCGTGCTTGCAAACACCATCACACTTTCTGCTGACAAGAATATCGGCGTAAGCGATGATCATTTGTCATTGATGGCTGAATCCCTTACGGCAAGGGCTGCTGATGGCGGTGTTTACATTGATGTCAGGAACCCGACCGGTTCGTCTAACTATGCCGGGGCCCTGTCGGTTAAGTCGCTTAACGCCGCAGGTGATATTGTTCTGACCGCCGACCATGGCGATGTCATTCTGGCGGGGCAGGTTAAAACCAATGATCACAACCTTACTCTGACCGTAGAGGACGGTTCCCTTCTTGGGGGAAGTGATGGTTCGATTAATGCTGGAAGTGGTAGCGCCACTGTTAAAGTTACATCGGGCGACATTGGCCGCGATAGCGACGGTGACTACAACAATGTCTTCACTGTATCTGCGGGGAAACTTGATCTTCAGGCCGGTGGACTGATTCTGACATCAGGCTCGCGTGCGGCGACGATTGCGATGCAGGCCGGTGGGGATACTGCGTCATACACGCTCAGCAATGGTGATTTAACCGTGCAGGCTATTGCTGTTGCGGATGGCAATGGCACGCTCAATTTAACGGCGAAAAGCGGCTCGATCATTGACGATACGCAAGATCAGGGCGTGATCTCGGCCGACAAGGTTGCGCTTGTTGCGCAGTCAGGCAGCATTACCGGTATTTCATCGACTGCGACCGATGCGGCCTTAACTGCGGCTAACGGTATTTCCTTTACGTCATCGAGCACGCTGACCAACCTGTCGATTGATGCCAAATCAACACTTGCGGGTGGCGCAACAGTTGGCGCTAACGGGCAAAGTGTTGCTGTTTCTTCTGCAAATTCGGTTCTTACCGTTGGCAATGTCACCGGCGGTTCAGCGCTGGATTTCTCCTTCACAGCGGTTAACAATGTTGTGTTGGGGCAGCTCGCACTTGGCACTGGTACGGCTGCGATTAAAACATCAGGCTCAATCCTGGATGACGGTGATCATACCGATACCAGAGTTACAGCAAGCAGTGTCAGTCTGACTGCGGGGTCCAACGGTGATATTGGTGCCGATGGTAATGCCATTGATCTTGATACAGCGAAGCTGGCGGTTTCTGCGGGCGGCGATGTTCGGGTTTCCAGTACGCGGGATCTGACGCACCTGGCGGTTACAAGCACCAATGCGTCGACCAGTTCGACCAAGGTTTTTGACTTTGGCGCAGGTTCTTTCGTTACGCTTACCGATGAGGGGGATCATCTTCAGCTTGGCGTGGACAATACGGGTAACCCCATTACCGATTTCAGCCTGACGACGGCAAAAGATATTCTTGTCGGCGATGTCTATGCTGATGGAACAGTGACGCTGGAAACAACCAGTACCGGCCAGTATAGCAATATTAGTCAGTCCGGAAGTGACACCAAAATTGAAGCCGGGAAGGTTGTTCTTAAAACCGGTGCTTCGAATAAAACTTATGGTGCCATCGGCACGGCCGATCAGGCGTTGGTTCTTGCGACCAGTGATTTATCGATTACCTCAAAGGGTAGCATCTATATTAATAACAGCAACACGGCACTGACGGGGTTGAACCTTGATCTTGCGCATGTTGATAGTAACAAAGCGACAAAGCAAACATACAGCTTTACCAATATTGCCGGAACAACGGTTACGCTAGCTGACAATGGTACGGACGTGGCCTTAGGAATGAATTCATCCGGGGTGATGAATTTTGCCCTGTCCATGGATCGCCAGATTACTGCGTCCACGATTGACGCGGGGACGTCCTCTTCCGGTTCTGTTTCTCTGACCACGACAGGCCAGGCATCGGGGCAAGACGAACATGGATCAATATCTGCTACGTCTATTACGGCCGGAACCGTTACGCTGAATTCCTTTGAGTCTGTTTCGGCAGCGACCACGACAAAAAATCTGTCCATCAATTCCAGCTATAAGGTCAATGTTACTAACAACGCGACGCTTGATAGCCTTAAACTGGACCTGGACCGGGCGAATGTTGATCAAACTGACAGCACGAAAAATATTACCTACGCGATCTCCAGTACAGACCTGACTTTTTCTGGCGTGACCGATAATTACTCTGGTAGCAATGGGCTTGTGCTGGGCAATATTACCCAATCCGGGCTTGATCTGGAAATTACGTCGGCAAAAACGGTTACGGTTACCAAGGTCGATGTCGGGAGCGGCAAATTTACCCTGAATGCCGGTGATAGCTCTATCAGAGCCGAAACGAGCAATGCCGTGATTACTGCTGACCAGCTGACGTTGAATGGCGGGAATGTCGGTCGGTCTTCGTCGGGCTATTTTACTGTCGATGTAAATAAACTGTCAGGCAGCGTTAAAAATTCGGTGGTGTTGTCGAACTCCGGTGATTTGGCCGTTTCTGATTTGTCGATCAAGAGCGATACTGGTTCGATTAATCTGCAAGTTACCAACGGAAATTTGACAAGTGTTGGCAATAACGGCATTTCTGCCAGAGATGTTTACCTGCATGTGGCCGATGGCAACATAGGTGTTACTGGCAATGCCTTGAAAACAAAGACGTCAAATCTAACGATAGATGCGGGCGGCGACATTATTTTGTCGAATGCGTCAGATCTGTATTCTCTTGATGTGACGGCAAACCATAGTGCGAACACTGATTATGCCTATGACCTTCAGTCGCATGGGCTTTCACTGTCGATTACCGATAGCGGCTCGATCATGCAGCTGGTTAATCTGACTGAAGATAGCGGACTGAACTTTGACTTTACGAGTGACCGCAACATTGCGGTCGGCACACTTGCTGTCGGTGACGGGCGTTCCCTTACGATAACGACCACGGGTGACGACCACAATATTTCTGCCTATGGCAGTTCAGCCTTGTCCGGGCGCAGCATTAAGCTGGTTTCGACAGGATCGATTGGTGTGGCTGGTGCCGAAGCAACAGCCCATATTCAAACCACAACCAAATCGCTGACGCTGAACACGCACGCGAATGTTTATGTTGATAACAAAACTCATCTTGCATCACTGTCTTTGACGTCGGATCAGGCAACCGGAGGGGATGCGCCTGTTTATATTTTGACGTCCTCTGATTTGACTTTTGATGTTACGGATAACGGCACTACAAATGTTAACCAGGTTACCGACAATGCTAACGAGGTAAACGATGCAGTCCTTGGGCTGATTTTTAATCTTAATACTCAGCGTGCACAGGTCATTGGTACAATTGATGCGGGGTTAAGCGGTTCTGTTACGCTTACCAGCCCGACCAATATTACTGGTGCCGACACTGACAACCATATTACCGCAGGTACGGCGACGTTTAACACCGACGGCTATGCCGCGTTGGGAAGCGATGCCACCCCTCTTAATCTGACCGTAGCAGACTTGACGACCAATACGTCCAGCGACATTTATCTCGCAAATGACCGACTGCTGAGCAATCTCGCCATGACAACGCATGGCAACACAGATGCAACAATTCGTATCGTCGGGGCAGCCAATAATCCGAATGGTGAAAACGTACTTGTTTCAGGTCTCGTATCTTCTGCAAACGGAACTGAATACAGCACAATTGACGATAATACCGGTTTAACACTGTCACTTACCGGTTCGGGTGATGTTACAATCAAGGACATCAACCTTGCGGGGATTGGTCAGCTTACGGCAAATAGCAGTGGCGGTAATCTCTACGGCGACAATGACAGCGCGACGACCATTAATGCAGCGATTGTCGGCCTGTCTTCTTCTGGCGGGTCGGTTGGAACCGATGGCAAGACAATCCATATTAAAGGTGGGGAACTTACTGTTTCTGCTAGTGGCGGTGCTGACATCGGTCTTTTGGGACGCACTAATTTTGACTCATTGAAGGTTGGTAGCGCCAGTGCCAAGGTGGTGAACACGACAGGTGATATCGCTCTTGGTGATGCTGTTTCATTAAATGGCCAGGATTTTTATCTTAACAACGCTGGTGGATCGATACTGAGCGGACAGCTGTCATACGCGGGTAAGATCACGCTGATCGCAGCGGGTTCCATTGGTAATGTCAGCGCGATTAAAACGACTGCCAGCGGAAACGGAACAACCACGTTAACGCAAATTTCGGCGACCACCAATGATCGGGGTGCGACAGGTTCTGTCAATATTGCGGAATCCTACGGGTTAACGGTGACCAGCCTTTCGGCAGCTTCCGACGTCACCCTGTCGGCCGGGACAACCGAAAACTCCACACGGACACTTACGACCGGAAATATTAATGCAGGCACCGCGACTGTCAGCTTAACGTCTGGTCATGGCGCTGTAGAGGCAAGTTCTGGTACGTTGATTACGGCTGGTAAATTGATAATTTCGGCAACCAGTGACCATATTGGCAGCAGTGGTTCCGCTGTGAAAACAACGGCGACTGCTTTGGATTTACGCGCCCCTGGCGACATTTATGTCCAGGCAACCACCGGTGTTACATCAGATGTAGACTTGTCCAGTCTTTCGATTGATCGTAGCAACAATAAAACCAACAGTGATCATAGCTCCGGGACTGTTTCGATATCGGCAAAGAACCTGACATGGACTGTTTCTGACGCTGAATTTTACACTACCCTAACCAATGTAACCGATACCACCGGGCTTGATTTTACTTATAAATCAATTGAAGCGTTAAGAATTGGAACCATCGATACCGGTGCAGACGGGGCCGTAAATCTTTCAGCGTCTTACCGTAACCTGGATAATCTTAATGAGAATGATCCCAGATATTATGGGGATATTACTGCTCTGGATGGCAACTCCCTGATTACGGCAGGATCCGTCAAACTGACCGCTCAGGGCAGTGCTGCCGCGATTGGTTCGTCTGGAACGTCCCTTAAGATGAACACCAAAACGCTGGAGGCATCGTCGCAAAGTGGGGGCATTAATGTCGCGAATGCTTCGGCTCTGGCCTTGAACAATATTACGACGGGTGGTGATCTTAGCGTTACGATCACATCTGGCGATTTGACCATTGACGCATTGTCCTATGGTTCTGGCAAAAACCTGACATTGACGGCATCGAATGGCTATATCTACACCGGAGTAGGCAAATCGCTTTCCTTGAATAGTGGCAATATTTCCCTTTCTGCGTCAGACGGCATCGGGTCGAACACATCGCGCCTGCAATTGTCGGGGAGTGGGTCCGGGGATTTTACAGCTAATGTTACCGGAACTGGCAGTATTTACCTGAATGCCCAGAACGGGATGTCGAACAAACTGGTGGCACATACGGCCAATGGTGCAATTGACATCGTGTCGACCGGCAATATTGTTCTGGCGGACTTGACTGTGGGCCAGGATGCGGTTGGGAACGATATTATCGTAACGGCAAAATCGGGCAATATCACCATTGGTGAGAGCAGCGGTTCGGACGGTGTGGTTGCGGGTGCCAATAACGGCAAGGTTAATCTGACGGCACAAAATGGCACGATTTATGCTGGCAATGCCAGCAGTGCCCTTGGCGCGTTTGAGGTTCGCCTCAACGGCGCAAATGGTGTCGGGCAGGCTGATAATGCAATTGCCGCAAATGGTCAGCGCGTGCTGGTGTCGGCAACAAATGCTGGTGCCGATGTTTACCTGCGCTCTGCGGTCGACGGCACTTTCTCGTCAGTATCAACGAACGGCGGTGATATTTCGATCAAGGGGTCGAATGGCGCCACCATTCTGGTTGACAGCGCCGTATCGGGTGCAGGAAGTGCTTCAACGGCAGGGAACATCACTATTTCGGCAGCGGGCACTGGTGGCGATCTGATCCTGGGCAATATTAATGCCAAAGGGTCGTCGTCCGATGGTCAGATTACGCTGACTTCAACGAATGGTAGTGTGCTTGACGATGATATTGCGGAAACCCGTATTGTTGGCAAGAATCTTGCCATAAATGCGAATAGCGGTGTGGGATCGACCAGCGATCATTTGCAAACAACCGTTTCGACGATTACCGGTATAATTGGCTCCGGTACGGCCTATATTGATGATAACAGCAGTGCGGGTGTGACGCTGGGTACGGGTAACTCCGCGCTTAGCCTGATCAATGGTGATCTGGTTTTTGCCGCGACCAACGCGGTTACCCTGACCAATCTTCAAGCCCAAACCGATGGCAACAAACTTTCGGTAACGGCAGCTAACGGCGATATCACCGTTGGATCCGTGATGGCCGGTGCCACATCATTTACACTACAGACAGCTCCGACAACATCCAAAGTTACCTTAACATCGACCAATGGTGCGATCCTGAGCGCACGCAGCGATGACATACCGGTTTTGATCGCCGGATCGCTATCGCTGAATGCGAAAACCAATGTCGGGTCTTTTGTGTGGGAAGATGGCCAGCAGGCCGATATCAATGCCTTGCAGGTGATTGTGACAGGTCTGGACGCCACCACCCAAACCGACGGATCGCAAATTGCCATTTTCAACCAGGGAACAGGCGCAATCAGTCTTGGTGATAATATTACTGCCCAAGGCAACCTTTCCCTTGCTGTTGGGTCAAAAGGTGATGTGAGCTGGGGTACTTTTACCGGTAATACGCTTGATAAACTGTATTTGACATCGGGCGGTACCGTGACATTGGCCGATACTGTTACAGCTGGGACGGTTTATGTCTCCGGTGATACAGACATCATCGCTGGCGAAGGGTTACGCACCCTGACAATTGAAGCAACAGGTGCGAACGGTATTGAACTGCACAGCGGCTCAACCGGTGGTACGACCACTTTGAACAGTACGGCAACGGCACTGAATGTGCAGCTTGCTGAAGATGGTGGGGCGCTGGTTATCAACAATAGCGGCGCGCTGACCAAGGCTAATCTGTCTGCTGATAATAACGTGACACTGACCAATAATGTCGGGGTCTCTGGTGCAACGATTACGACGACTGATGAGAGCCATACCGCACGTATTACAGCGACCACGGGTGATGTGACAGTTGGTACGATCAATTCCGGGCAGACCGGGACTGTGGAGCTTACAGCGACGCAGGGTTCCATTGGATTTGTCGGTGACCAGTCGGTGGTAACGGCGAATGTGTTAACCCTCAGCAGCTTCACCGGTATCGGCACCGAACAACAGAGCTTCTCTACGAATGTAAATACGCTGAACGCCACGGTAACCGGCACGGGCAACATTTACACCAGCTATAAAGCCAACAGCGCAACCGGCCATCTTGAGGCGCACGATGGCGATATTTACGTGTCGGGAACGTCAAGCCTTGATGTGAACCTTCACAATGTCTTTCTGGAAGACGGCCCAAATAATGTGAGCAGGAAACTTGTTGTTACTGTTATTGGCGGCGACGTAGCTCTAAGCAATGCCCTGAATGGTGGCAATACGGTTGCCAGCCTTGAGGTTACAGCCGCCAATATTTCAACCGGCGCGCTGACAACAGGCGGTAGCCAGAGCTATACCGGGACAACGACCCTGAATGGTAACCTGACTGCATCGGCCCTTTCCATTAACGGGAATGCCATTCTTGGCGCAAACACCACGACGCTGGCATCCACCAATGGTGGCAATGTTTCGATCAGCGGCAGTGTTACGGGTAAAAATGACGATACAGGTACGTCGTTAACGGTTAATGCCGGGGCAGGAGACGTTACAGTTGGTTCGGCCACATCGTATATTTCCGAGATCGCTCTGACCGGTGGCACGATATCGGTAGGCAATGTGACCACCACCGGCAAACAGACCTATACCGGTGTAACCACGCTGGGTGGCGGCAACTACATCTCCGGGGGTGATTTCAAGGTTGCTGGTGCAACCCTGCTTGGGGCCGCAACATCTGTTTCCACGGCGGACAGCAATGCCAATGTCACGTTTGGCGGCACCATTGATAGTGTCAACAACCAGTCTCGTTCTCTTTCGGTAAATACCGGTTATGGTAGCATGGCCTTTGATGGTGCCATTGGTGGAACAACGGCGCTGGCCAGCTTGTCACTAACCTCTGGTGCCAATTCCGACAGTGAGGCCGCACTTCCGGGCGACGGGGCAATTGCTTTTGCTTCGGGTGCGAATGTGAAGCTGTTTGGTAACTTTACCCAGGATGGCGGTCGGAAAATTACGCTGCCGGGAACAATTACCACGACAGATGGCAATATTAACGTTAGTGGTCCGGCCACACTTGCTGCGGGCGTTTCCAGTTTCTCGGCTGGAACGGACAATCCGGGTGGCGAAGTGCAGTTCTTTGATACTGTTACCGGCAATGGAACCCAACTGACGGTGAACGCGACGGGGCAAGTGAAATTTTCGTCGTCATATATCGATGAAGGGAATGGCTCCAGCCTTGCTGTTACAGCACCGGAAATTTCGATAAAGGACGTAACAACCAAAGCGGCACAGTCTTATACAGGTGCCACACGGATTGATGGCAATTTGACAGCGGGATCAATCCTGTTCGATGGCGCGGCATCTCTGGTCACTCAGGCTCCAACGTTTGTGCCGTTGCCGCCAGATACCACCACGTTTGACACCAGTGCTGCCAATGGCAACATCACCCTGACAGGGACACTGGATGGTGGCAGTGATATCGTCATCATGAAGGCCGGAACGGGCGCAGTTTCTGTTGCCGGTGCCACTACCAGTGTGAATAAGCTGACCATCACCGGCGGGACGATTTCTGTCCATGATGTCACAACAACAAATACACAGGATTATACCGGTGTTACGACCCTTAACGGGACGTATCAGGTTGGTAATGATTTCACGATTACCGGGGCATCCTGGATCGGCGATGACACTACAATCAACACCCAATACGGTGCGCTGGCCCTGAATGGGACAGTAAACAGTGCTGCTCATGCGGATCTGACGCTGAAGCTGAACCTGAATGGCGGAAATACCACCACTCACTTTGATTATGCGCTTGGCAATACCAACGCCTTGGGCAAGCTGACTATCAATGCCGGTGAAAACGGTGTGACCGAATTTGCCCGCACGGCGAGTATTTCGGTGGTGGACGGCCTTGTTTACACCGGTGGCATCAAACTTCTGTTGCCAGCCAATATTACGGCAAGCAACGGACCAATTAAACTTGGCACCCTGAAACTGGTTGAAGATACCGATCCCCTTGCCGAAATTGCGGTTAAGCCGCAATCCATTTCGGGCGTTATTGCAACGCTGCCGTCGGGTAATGTCACCATCCGCAGTGGTGATGACATTACGATTGCCGGTTTGATTGGCAAAAACACCAATCTGGTCATGACATCTGGAACGGGCGATATTCGCATCGGGTCGAAAGAAGGTACAAGTGATCAGAAAATCGATGTGAAATCGTTGAATGTTGCAGTTGCCCACACGGCAAACCTTTACGGGACCATCGGCGGCATTACCGGGTTTGATGCATCTTATGAAATCGGGCCGCTGAAATTTGCGCCTTATTACATTAACGATGCTTTCTGGCGGAACCGTGATTTGCCGCCCGCAGCAACCAAAACCGCACCGTTGCCAAAACCGCCAAGCACACCGCAGGTTGACCGTCTGTTTAACCTGGGCAATAACAATGCAGCCGGTATCACACCCAACGTGATTGCGGCGTTTGCGGCACCGACCGTTCTGAGTGTTGGGGTGACGCCGACCAATATTTCGGTGGCACCAAGCCCGAGCGTCATCAGCACCCCGACATCGTTCGTCGCCCCGGTGACGTTGCAAAGCACCAGCGGAGTGACATCTGGGGCCGCCGCGCAATCGGTGCCGGTTAGCGGCGGTTCAGCCGGAGCTTCAGGCGGCGTTGCCACGGGCGGCGGAAATACCTCATCGGGGGCCTCGGCAACGGGTGGGGACGATGCCAACAGCAATACGAGCAGCGACGGCGGCAACCAGCCCGGGGTTGTTGATGGACAATCGAGCGATAGCGACCTGATCCAGTCGAGCGACCAGTAAAATGCTTCGCGCACGACTTAATACAAACCGAAAATGTGAGGGATACCTTGGCTAAGGAAAGCAAAACCAACGCTGCGGCAAAGAAAGAACCAGCGGGCGCAAACCTGCCGCTGTTTTATGGCAAACCCCGTGCCGTTCTGGCCGAGCGGCATGGCAACATGTCGCTGACGCCAACGTCGGATTTTTCGTTTGCCGGCACCACCAATTCCGTGCCGGTTGTGGCGACGGAACTGCCGATGGTGTGCAAGCATTATCCGATCCTGTTTACCGACGGCGCACAGCCCCAGATGGTGGCGTTGCTGGGTTTGCGGGCCTCGGAAAACCTGATGGTTGACGGCAAGGGCAATTGGACCCCGGGCACTTATGTTCCGGCCTATATCCGTCGTTATCCGTTCATCTTTTTTGAAAACGAAGACAAAAGCCAATACACCCTGTGTGTTGATGAAGATGCAAAAACCGTTGTTGAAGGCACGGAAAACCCGTTCTTTGTCGATGGTGAACCGTCTGAATTGACCAAAAGTGCATTGGATTTCTGCCGCGATTATCAGGCCCATTACGCCGCGACGACGGAATTTCTTAAAGCCATCACCGAAGCTGGTCTGCTGGTTGAAAACCGTGCCGATGCCACGCTGGCCGATGGCCGCAAGCTCAGCCTGTCGGGCTTCAAGGTAATTGACGAAGCGAAGTTTAATGAGCTGGACGACGAAACCTTCCTCGCATGGCGCAAACGCGGCTGGGTCCATCTGGTTTATTGCCACTTTATTTCCAATGGCAACTGGTCAACCCTGGTTGAACGTGCGGCCCTGAAGGTTGCGAACTAACCTGATCTTTGCCGGTTGGTAAAATACAGATATAGCAAAACCCCGGACTGTGATGGTTCGGGGTTTTGTGTGTTTGTGCTACGGGTTTCAGGTGGTTCGGGTATTTAATGCGAGACAATGGTTTTGCTGATTTGGGCCGCGCCGGAAAGCGCGGCCTGTTTGATTTTTTCGACGGTTTCCGGGGGCGTTCCCGCCAGATAAGGGATGCTTAAGGCGGCAATAATTTCAGCGGACTGGTTATAAATCGGCGCTGCGAACGAGCAGACACTCAGGCTGAATTCACCAGAATCATGCGCCCAGCCCTGTTTGGAAACGGTTTCAAGTTCGCGGTCCAGTAAGGCGCGGTCAATGATGGTGCGCTCGGTTAAGGCTTCAAGTTTGCGGGGCAGGATCGCGTCGCGTTTGTCAGGGGAAAGACTGGCAATTAAAACCTTGCTGGCCCCCCCGGCATGCAGCGGCAAATATTCGCCCACGGTGTAGCTAAGGGAGTGCGGGGTTTTCCCGCTGGCACCGGCAACAACCATAATAGCATCGCGTTCCAGCACCGACACCTTGTGGGCCTCGCCAAGATTAAGCGCCAGACGGTCCAGCAAGGGATGGAGCAGGCGGACAAACGGGAAAAACGCGCTGGTTTGGGTAACAGACTCGGCAAGTTGTAAAATGCGGCTGCCAAGGCTGTAATTGCCATCGGCAGACTGGCGCACCATGCCATGTTCCTCCAGCGAATTTAACAGGCGATAGACGGTGGAGCGGGCAATTTGCGTGCGTTGCACAATCGTGCGCAACCCAAGGCTTTGCCTGCTTTTTTCCAGCTCGGCAAAAATCAGCATCACCCGGTCTATGGCCGGATTCCCGTTTTGCTCGCTTGATTTCATGTTGTTACCTCCCTCAACAAATTCTTGACCCGTTTGCGATTGTTCGGTTAAGTTTAACATATGAACTTAATCAATTCAAATATGAACTTATAAAAATCCATCATCAGATGGGAGGAAACATGAAAATCGCCCTTGGGTTAGAACCCGACGTAAATTCCAAATGGCATTACGCCGCCCAGATGGGCCTGCGCCATGCCGTTTCTATCCGTGATGTTGCCCTTGATTGTGCAATCTGGGATCTGCCGACCCTGGCGCGGGTTCAGCAATCCTATGCCGATTTCGGGTTTGATCTTCAGGTCATCGAAGGCTGGATCCCGATGGATAACATCAAACTGGGACGGCCCGAAGGCGAAGAGGAAATGCAGCGCCTGGTTCGTGTGATCGAAAACATGGGCGCGCTGGGCATTGGTGTGTTTTGTTATAGCTGGATGGCGATCCACGGCTGGATGCGCACATCGACCACCACCCGTTTGCCAGGCGGGGCGCTGACCACCAGTTTTGATCATGCCCTGATAGCCAAAGACCCGCGTACGTTGGGCGAGGTCACGGTCAGCGAAGACCTTCTGTGGGGGACGCTGGAAAAGTTCCTGAAACGCATTGTTCCCGTGGCCGAAAAGGCCGGTGTCAAACTGGCAATGCACCCTGATGATCCGCCCTTGTCGCCCCTGTTAGGGGTTGGTCGTATCATGCGAAGTGTTGGCGCATTTGAACAATTGCTGGCCCTGCATGACAGCCCGGTAAATGGCATTACCCTGTGTCAGGCCAATTTTGCCGCGATGAATGCCGATGTTCCGGCGACCATCCGCAAATTGGGCCGCGATGGGCGTATTCATTTTGCCCATTTCCGCGATATCGAAGGCGAAGCCCATAAAATGATGGAGACATTCCATGATGCGGGCAAAACCGACATGTTCGCGGCGATAGAAGCCTATCGCGATGTTGGCTTTGAGGGCTTGATGCGCCCGGACCACGCCCCGGTTCTGTATGGCGAACCCAATGAAAAACCCGGCTACGAAGCCCTGGGTCGTTTATACGCGGTTGGTTATATGCGCGGGCTGATCGAAGCTGCCCGTGCTGTTGCGAACCGGTGAGGGTGGTATGGCCAGATTATCCTCGTTACCAGACGGGTTTGACAGCCCGCCAATGCCAACGGCCAAGCGCCGCCGGACCCGGCCTGACTGGCTGGTTGCCTATGTATTTTTGGCCCCGATAGCGGCGGTATTTGCAGCCTTTATCGCCTATCCGCTGGCGGATGGCATATCGACAGCCTTTACCGATCGCGCCATTGCCCATGCGGGTAACTTTGTTGGTTTGCAGAATTTTGTCACCCTGTTTAATGACCCGGAATTTCTGCGCGCCGCCTGGAATTCGTTAACCCTGACGACCGGGGTGGTCACCATTAAAATGGTTCTGGGCATGGCATCGGCGGTATTGCTGTCGCAAACCATGCCGTGTCGCGGGTTGATCCGGTCTTTGGCATTTTTGCCCTGGGCCGTGCCGGGCATGATCGCTGCCCTGGCGTGGAAATGGATTTTCGACGAACAAAGTGGTGTCTTGCAATCTCTGGTCTTGCAGCTGGGCCTGTCTGACCGGCCGGTTTACTGGTTGTCGGACCCGCATGTGGCGATGTTTTCAATTGCACTGGCCATGATCTGGCAGGGCTTGCCGTTTTTTACCATGATGTTTCTTGCCGCCCTGGCGTCGATCCCGTCCGATTTGAACGAAGCCGCAGCAATTGACGGGGCAGGGCCCATTCGACGGTTTTTCTGCATTACCTTGCCGCAAATGCGCGGGGTCATTGCCGTAACCGCCATGCTTTCTGCGATCTGGACATTCAATTCGTTCCACATGGTGTTTGTTTTAACCGGGGGGGGGCCGGCGGGGCGCACCCATATTTTGCCAACACTGGCCTATGAATATGGCATCGCGCAAAGTCGCCTTGGCATGGGTTCGGCCGTTCTGGTGTCGGTTATCCCGGTCTTTGTCATCCTGATTGTTTTGCTGACCGGCCGCATGTTGCGGCAGGACGAGGCATAGGAGGGAACCATGGTTGAACGTCCCCGCACAAAAATGGTCCGGCGTTGCATTGTTGCCTTTGGGCTTGTCCTCGCCCTGTTCTGGTCGCTGGCACCGGTTTACTGGGTGGTGGTAACATCGCTTAAAACTTCAAGTGAAATCTATGCGTTACCGCCCACGCTGTTTCCGCATCACCTGACATTTGAGAATTATCGCGTCGCCCTTTTTGAATCCGACTTTTTACGCTTTGTGCTTAACAGTGCGCTGGTGGCACTGGGTGTTACCGTGGTTTCTGCCATCATTGGGGCCTTGGCGGCGTATCCGGTGGCGCGCATGCGATTTAAAGGCCGGATGACATCGGCACGGTTGATTGTGATGGCATATTTGTTGCCGCCATCGCTTTTGTTCATTCCGCTGTTTTTGGTGTTGCAGCATCTTGGGCTGGTCGATACCAAAACCGGGCTGATTTTAGCTTATCTGACCTTCACCGTCCCGTTCTGCACCTGGATGCTAATTGGCTATTTCGGCACTATCCCCGCCGAACTTGATGAAGCGGCCCGCATTGACGGGGCCAGCCGGTTGCAAACCCTGAGCAAGGTCATTTTACCCATTGCTACGCCGGGCATTACGGTGGTCGGGCTGTTTGCCTTTACCCACGCCTGGAACGAATTTCTCTATGCGCTGGTTTATGTTTATTCGAAAGATTCAAAGACATTTACCGCCGGTTTAAGTGGGCTGGTGATGGGCGACACCTTTATCTGGGGCCAGTTGATGGCAAGTTCGGTCATCGCCATTGTGCCCATCCTGATCATTTATATCGCGGCCCAGAAATATATCGTCGAAGGCTTGGCCGCCGGCAGCGTCAAAGGCTAGCCGCACGAGTGCCCTCGACACACAAACAGCTAAAAAAACGGGAGGAAACATGCGTAAAATACAAAAATCATTGCTTGTTGCCACGGCATTAAGCTTCGTCGGCTTTTCCGCAGATGCGGCAGATCTGACCATCTGGGGCTTGCAGGCTTTTAACAAAAAAGCCGACGCCCTGATTGAAAAAATGGCGACAGACTTTGGCAAGGAAAAGGGCATCGATGTTGATTATATCGTTGTCCCGGCCAATGTGCTGACCGAACGGCTGGCATCGGCGTTTGAAGGCCATGCTGCACCGGATGTTTACATGCAGTTGGGCCAAAAATCGCAATATTATGCCAAGCAGGGTCTAACCCAGCCGCTGGACGATGTGCTGGAAAAATTGCGGTCAATGGATGGTGGGATTTATGAAAGCCTGGTTCCGCAATCCATGTATGACGGCCATGTTCATTCGGTGCCCATCGAAGTTGACGTGGTGCCGATGTATGCCCGTACCGACCTTTTAAAAACGGCCGGGTTGGAAATTCCCAAAACCTGGGGTGAATTGCGCACTGCTGCCCAGGCCATTGTTAAGGCAAATCCGCAATATACCGGTTTGGGTTTGCCGCTCAGCAATGCCAACGATGCCGAAACCGATTTGCGGATGCTGATCTGGTCCTTTGGCGGATCCATGTTCTCCAAAGACGGGTCGGAAGTGACCTGGAATACGCCTGATACCGTCAAGGCCTATCAGTATATTGCCGATATGTTCGAGGAAGGCACCATTCCGCGCAGCGCGCTGACATGGGATGATGCCGGTAACAACACCGCCTATCAAACCGGCCGGGCCGCGTTCATTATGAACCCGCCCAGCGTTTATTCCTGGATGAAGGATAACAATCAGGAATTGCTTGATAATACCGCCCTGATCAATATTCCGTCGGGGCCGGGCGCAAATGGCCGTTCGGCAACGATGCTGGGGTCTTTTTCGTGGCTGGTCAGTGGTGAAACCGAAAAAACCGATATGGCCAAAGACTGGCTTTCGTATTTTTACGCGCCCGACCATTACAAGGAAATCATTCAGGCGACCAATGGCCGCTGGGTGCCGATTTTCCCGAAACTGACAACGACCATGCCGCTCTTTACCGACAATCCGGCTTTTGCCAGCTTTGATGCCTTGGCAAAAAGCGGGCTGGTTGATGGCTATCAGGGGCCGCCGTCGCCGCTGGCGTCGCAGGTTTATTCGTCCAAAGTGATCACTAAATCGGTCCAGCGCATGCTGGTGGATGGCGATAGTGCCGCCGATGCGGTGGCATGGGCGCAGACACAAATCGAAGAAATGTCTGCCCAATAATCATGATAGCTGGCGGCATCTTTTGCGGTTGCCGCCAGCGACAATCCCGGTGTGAAAACGGCACTGACCCTATCATCGACATTCAGGAATGCCTCCCTAAAATGCAGAATATACCGACCATAAAACGCCCCGATAAAGCCCTTGTTGCCGCACTTGCCGAAATTGGCAGTGCGACGTTGGGCGGCGAAATCAGCAAACTTGGTATTCGCGATGCGCATATACGGGGGCCTGTGCCGTTTCTTACGGGCAAAACCATTGCCGGGCCGGCTTTGACCCTGCAATTCATGCCAAAGCGCGAAGACGTGTATAACGTCGATGAATACGAAGACCCCGAAGCACAAATGCACCGCCATGTCCTGTATCAGGTTGAACAAGGGGATGTTGTGGTGGTCGATGCCCGTGCTGATATGTCGGCCGGTGTTTTTGGCGAAATGATGCTGACTTATATGAAAGGTCGCGGCGGGGCCGGGTTGATCGTGGATGGCTGCATTCGCGATTCCCGCAAGGCCCGCGAGCTTGATTTTCCAATGTGGGTGCGCGGTGCCACGCCAAATTTTCATACCCAGCTTGATATTTTTCCCTACGCCGTCAATGTGCCGGTTGCCTGTGGCGGGCGGCTGGTTTTGCCCGGCGACATTATTGTTGCCGACGATGACGGGGCGGTGGTGATACCGGTGCAAATGGGACAAGCGATTTTGGATAAAGCCGGTGCCCACGCCGAGTGGGAGGATTTTTCCCGGTTGCGGCTGTCGCAGGGCGGCGATCTTCGCAAATACTATCCGCTTAGTGCCGATGCACGTCACGAATATGAAGAATGGCGCCGCAACCAGAATACGACCGACAAAGCCTGAAAACAGGCAGGTGCAATATCCGCCACGCGCGGGAGGAAACGGGTTATGACCAATTTATCGTTACAGGCTGTTAAAAAAGCATTCGGCCCTGTTGAAGTGTTACACGGGATTGATCTTGAAATTGCCGCAGGTGAATTTGTGGTGTTTGTCGGCCCGTCGGGCTGTGGCAAATCTACCATGTTACGGTTGATTGCCGGGCTGGAGGAAATAACCAGCGGCACACTGGAAATTGGCGGCGAAATCGCCAATTCATTGCCGCCTGCCGAACGCGGTATTGCAATGGTTTTTCAGTCCTATGCGCTTTACCCGCATATGACCGTTTACGACAACATGGCATTTGGCCTTAAAATCAGCGGGATGGCAAAACCCGAAATTGATCAAAGGGTACGCCGTGCGGCCGATATGTTGCAGCTAACCCCGTATCTGGACCGCCACCCCAAAAAACTTTCGGGTGGGCAACGCCAGCGCGTTGCCATTGGCCGGGCTGTAACCCGGGATCCAAAGGTATTTTTGTTTGACGAGCCATTATCGAACCTCGATGCCGCCTTGCGGGTGGCCACGCGGATTGAAATTGCCAACCTGAAAGAAGCCATGCCCGATGCCACCATGGTTTACGTTACCCACGATCAGGTTGAAGCCATGACATTGGCCGACCGGATTGTGGTTTTTAATGATGGCCATATCGAACAGGTGGGCACCCCGCTTGAACTTTATACCCAACCGGCCAACCTGTTCGTCGCCCGGTTTATTGGCTCGCCCGCGATGAATATCATCCCGTTTGATGTGCTTAAGGGTGGGGATCGCCCGGCTTTGCTGATTAAGGGTGTCAGCGAAACAGTTGTTTCGCTTGGCCCGGATGATAAAATTTGTGCGGGTGGCACGGGGTATCTTGGTATCCGGCCTGAACATTTGCGCGTGGCGCGCGATGGCGACATGGCGCTTGAGGGCGCGGTTCTTGTTTCGGAACGCTTGGGCGAATTGACAAATATTCACCTTGATATCGGCCAGGATGATCCTTTGATTATCAAGGTGCCAGGCATGATAGCCCCCCGGCGCGGTGAGAAAATGAAAGTGACGTTTGACCGCGAAAATATTCACCTTTTCGAGGCTGAAGGCCTGGCGGTGTGACACTGCGTCACATCGTTTATTGTTGCCTCATCAGGCGCATTTTTCGGAAAATCCCGAAAAGTGCGCCTTTGATGTAACATCGGCACCTTGTGTCTCGTCCTTTTTGTGAAGCCATGCAGCTACCGGTTCACGGTGGTTGTTTTGCAACCGGAAAAGACGGGAACGCAAAATGAAAATTGTTGTTATTGGTGGTACAGGCCTGATCGGCTTGAAAACCGTTGCTTTGCTAAAAACACAGGGCCACAACGTCGTGGCGGCCTCGCCCGCAACAGGGATTAATGCCGTTACAGGCGAGGGGCTGGACGCCGCCCTTAAAGGGGCGGAGGTTGTCCTTGATCTGGCCAATTCACCATCGTTTGAAGACGACGCCGTGATGGCATTTTTCAAAACGGCAGGCACAAACCTGTTGTATGCCGAACAAGCCGCCGGTGTGCGCCATCATGTGGCCCTGTCGGTTGTCGGCACCAAAAACCTGCAAGATAGCGGCTATTTCCGCGCCAAGCAGGCACAGGAAGACCTGATCAAGGCAGGCAATATTCCCTTTACCATTATCCAATCAACCCAGTTTTTTGAATTTCTGGGCAGCATCGCCGGTTCCGCATTTGATGGCGAGGCCGTTCGTTTGTCAAATGCGCGGGTTCAACCCATTACATCGCAGGATGTTGCCGCGGCCGTTGCCCGTGTGGCCCTTGCCGCCCCGACCAATGGCACGGTTGAAATTGCAGGACCACAGCAGTTTGGCCTGTGTGATCTGGTTGAACGTTATCTTGCCCATACAGGCGATGTCCGCCCGGTGATCTGTGATGCGCACGCGCGGTATTTCGGCGTGGTTTTAAGCGAATATTCGCTTGTTCCGGGCACGGGGGCATCATTGGGGCCAACCACATTTGAAAAATGGTTGGGGCAGTCGGTGTTGGCAAAAAGCGCGTAACAGGAAAACGGAACACAATAATGATCAAACAAATGATGACGGCGGTGGTTCTGTTTGGGGCCGTCTTGGTGCCAGGTGCGGCACAAGCCAGTGATGCGGCAGATGAACAGGCCAAAATCACGGTGGTTTACGACCATAAACTGCCTAATGTGCCGGGCAAAAGCCTGAAAGGTGTTTTGGTGGAATATGGTCCGGGTGGATCATCACCGGCCCATACCCATCCGTCATCGGCCTTTATTTATGCAACGGTTCTGACGGGTGCGATCACAAGCCAGGTTAATGGCGGGCCGATCATAACATATCATGCGGGCGAAAATTTCTCGGAAAACCCCGGTGATCACCATAGTGTCAGTGCCAATGCCAGCGACAGTGAACCGGCAAGTTTGCTGGCCGTTTTTGTTGTTGATAGCGACGAGAAAACACTCACAACACCGGAATAACCAACCATGTTTTAAGCAGGTGGTTTGCTCGCAAGGAGCGACCCACCTGTTTTCATGGCGCCGGACTTACACAAATCAGGCCCAGCCTAACCGGCTTTCAATGCGTTTGGCGCTGTCTTTTACCAGTTTGATCAGGTCGGGTTCGTTCTGGTTAACCTTGATATCGGGCACGACGATGGAAATGGTGGCAAGGCATTCACCCATCGGGTTGCAAACCGGCGATGCGATGCAGGCGACCGAAAAATCGGATTCACCGGCTTGAATGGAAAGCCGGTCAGACAAGGCACGGGCTGCCTTTTGTGACAGGGTAACGGGATCAACTTCTGCCCGCCCGGTCGGCGAGTTTTTGGCACAGCGGCTAAAAATTTCGACCTGTTCATTTTCGGCAAGGTGCCCAACCAGCAAGCGCCCGGATGCCGTCCAGTTTAACGGGGTTCGCGTACCGACCCGCGAGGTCACCTGAAAATGATCGCGGCCTTCTTCCATTGCCAGAACCACCATCATGTCGTTATCGCGGCCACAAATTTGCACGGTTTCACCCGATTTTTGCGAAAGTTCGTGCATTTCGGCATTGGCCACACCTAACAGGTCCAACCGGCGCGAATAGGTAAGGCCGTAATAATACAGGCGCGGGCCAAGCCATAAGGCACCGTCATTCTGGCGGATCAGCAGGTTTTTGCCGACCAGGTCTTCGACAATGGTGTAGATGGTCGATAGTGGCGCACCAATGCCATGCGCAATTTCATAGGCAGTGGCGGGTTTTTCGGCTGCTTGCAAAAAATCCAGAATCTGGAGGATGCGGTCAATGCCACTGGTGCGCGACCGGCGTTTGGGTGCGGCTCCTGTTGCGTCCTTGATGGCAACTGACGGCATTTTGTCCTCCGGGTTCTGTTTGTTTTCTAGTTAATAAGGGCGCGATTTTGTCAGTCAGGCCAGTTCAGGATCGCCCGTTCCTTGTTTAGCGTCCGTTCTTCAAACGGGGTCGCAATAAGGTCGTTGGATTTTTGGGCAATATCAAGTTCTTCGGCCAGGCGGGCGGCGACAATCTGTTCCTGATCAGGCTGCAAGTTGCAGGGATCAAGGAAGAAATAGCCATGTTCAACTTCATGATCGCGGGCAACAATAGGCTGCGCGCCTTTCGCCAGCCGGTCGACCAGATCCCACGCGGTGATGTGGGCTGCCATGCTATCGATATCGATGCGCAGGCGGTCCAGCGGGTTGTGGGTGGGGTCTGGCATAATACGCACCGATACACCGGGACGGCCGTTTAAGGTTGCGTGCCACAAATCAAGGGCGCGCTTTTCGCGTGCGCGAATGGCGGCATGGTCGCGGGTTTTCCAGGCTTCCAACGCGGCGATGGCCCCGGCAATGCCTTCCTTGCCTACTTTCATACCCCGGCCAATGCCGCGGTTTTGCAGGTAAATATTACGCACAATATCCTTGCGGCCCGCAACAATACCCGATGTTGGGCCACCCAAAAATTTATGCCCGGAATAAAGCACAATATCCGCGCCATCGCGGATAAAGCCGGTTAAATCATATTCGGACGCGGCATCGACAATAACCGGAACATTATGTTCATGGGCGACAGCAGCAAATGTTTTGAACGGAATTTGCCCGTATTCCACCGTGTGGTGCGACACAACATATAATGCCGCCAGTGTGTTTTCATTAATCGCACTGGCAAGATGAAAGGCCGATGCGCTGGTGGCCTGCCCGATAGGAACCACCGTTGCACCCGATAGCCGAACGGCCTGATCAACCGGAGCACCGTAATTAATCATATGGCCCATTTGCATGATGACATCGGATTTGGGGCCAACATGGTTTGGCAAGCGTTCGATCGCACCCAGATCATTGCCGGTCATGAGTGCGGCGATCGACAGGGTAATGCCCGCCGAACAGGATGCGGTAATAAACCCGCACTCCGCCCCGGTCAGGTCGGCAATGGTTTTGCTGGCCCGGCGTTGTAGATCGTCAATTTCAACAAAATTACCCAAAATACCGGCAATCGACTGAATGGATTGCTGCCCGACGATGGAGGCCCCCAGGCCCGTCATGGTGCCAGATGCGTTGATAACGTGGCGCAAGTTCAGTTTTGCAAGAATATCAGCTGACATGATGTTTCCTGTTAGTCGTCGTTAAGGGCAATGATGGCTTCAATTTCGACCGTGATCTGGTTGGGCAGCGACCCCATGCCAATGGCCGAACGGGCATGAACACCCTGCGGGCCAAACACATCGTTAAACAGGTCCGAACAGCCATTGATAACCGCCGGATGATCGCAAAAATCAGGCGCAGCATTGACCATGCCCAACAGTTTGACAACCCGTTTCACCCGGCTCAGATCGCCAAGGGCTTCTTGCATCACCGCAATCAGGTTGATGCCGGTCAGGCGGGCATCGGCATAGGCCTTTTCAACGCTAATATCGGCACCAACCTTGCCTTTGCTAAGGATACCATTGGCATCAAGCGGCCCTTGGCCCGAGAGGAACAAAAGGTTGCCTTCGCGCACATGGGTCACAAAATTGGCTATCGGGGCCGGAGCCGGGGGCAGGGTAATGCCCAGTTCGGCAAGGCGCTGATCGGGGTGGGTGCCGGTTGCGGCTGAAATCGTCGACATTTTAACAAAGGCTCCGTTTGGCGGGGGTTAACCGCGTCATATATTGGGCGCACAAACTGCCGGGTCCGTTTCGGATCTGCGGCGAGTGTTTGGTGGCTGCGCAATGGGTGTGTTCTGCATATTTCATCCCGGTTGTGGCGTTTTGTGCCTGCCAGCCCGGGTTTTTAAGGGATGCAAAACGTGAATTCACGCGGCAGTGTGCCGGTAAAAATGGTTTGGTCCTGCGGTTTTGACATGTGGATGCAACTGTTTGGCCTGTTCGCGCACAGCGTTGACCGCTGTGGGGTCAAGGCGCGATTGCGGGTCGTCAAACCGGATTTCCGGGTTGGGCACGGCCGATAACAACATGCGGGTATAGTCGTGCTGCGGGTTGGACAGCACGGCATTAACATCGCCCCATTCCAGAATTTGCCCGCCATACATGACCATAATGTCCTCGGCCACATAATGGGCGGTGGCAACATCGTGGGTGATGTAAAGCAGGGCCAAACCCAGATCGCGTTTCATGCGGTTTAACAGTTCCAGAACGCCCTGGCGCACCGAAACATCGAGCATCGATGTCGGTTCATCGGCGATAATGACCTTGGCGCCAACGGCAAGGGTGCGGGCAATATTGATGCGCTGGCGCTGCCCACCGGAAAGATCATGCGGGTGTTTGGGTGCAACAAGTTCCGGGTCCAGCTCGACCTGGCGCAACAGGGCATGAATTTCATCGGTGACGGCTTTGCCCTTTAGGTCGCGGCGGTAAAGTGCCAGCGGGCGGCGTAAATGATAATCCACCGTATGGGCCGGGTTTAACGATGCAAACGGGTCCTGAAAAATCATTTGCACGTTTTTGCGATATTGTTTCAACCCCTTGGGCGTATTGTCGGTAACCGGTGTGCCGTGAAATAAAAGCTGGCCTTCGTCGGCGATATATTCGCGCATGATGATGCGGGCACAGGTGGTTTTGCCACTGCCGGATTCCCCGACCAGCGCCAGGGTGCGCCCACTATGCAGGTCAAAGGAAAGGTCGTGGGCACCGCGCACCGTGTGCGCACCCAGATGAAAGGTTTTGCCAATATTTTGCAGGCTGACGATGGCAGGGTTTGCGGTCATTGTGCGTTCTCCTGCCGGGGGGCGGGGCCGTGAAAAGATGGAAACGACGCCCACAGTTTTTTGGTGTAATCGTGCGTGGGTGCGCGGTAAATTTGGTCCGCTGTGCCCTGTTCGACCAGTTTACCATCCAGCATAATGCCGATACGGTCGCAAAACTGCACCATCAGGCCCAGATCATGGGTGATGAACAGTACCGAAAAACCAAGTTCGCGGCGCAGTTCATTAATGCGTTGCAAAATTTCGCGTTGAACCACCACATCAAGGGCGGTGGTGGGTTCGTCCATCACAATCAGTTTTGGGTTCAGTGCCAGGCAAATGGCAATCACAATGCGCTGGCGCATGCCGCCCGAAAACTGAAACGGATAATCGCGCATGCGGTCTGGCGGGATATCGACCAGTTTTAACAGTTCGGCACAGCGTTCGCGCGATTGCGCCTTGCTGTAACCGCGATGGCGTTTCAGCAAATCGTGAAACTGGCTTTCAATGCGCAAAACCGGGTTCAGCGAATTCATGGCACTTTGAAACACCATGGCGACCTCGTCCCAGCGAAACCGCGCCAGTTCGTTTGCATCAAGGTCCAGCACACTGCGCCCGGCCACCATGATTTCACCGCCACAAATCAGGGCAGGGGGCTTGTGCAGGCGGCTGATTGCAAACGCAATGGTGCTTTTGCCACAGCCGGATTCCCCGGCCAGACCAAAAACCTCGCCGGGTGCAACATCAAAGCTGACATGGTCAACGGCGCGAAAGTCGGTTTTATCACCAACATATTCAATCGACAGATCCTGAACGGATAATAATGGATTGTTCACAGGCGGCCCTCCCCGGCGCGAACGCGGCCCACCCAGCGCGCCAGCGAATTGCCGGTCCGCAGGCGGGGGTTGGCTACTTCGTCGATGGCGAAATTAAGCAGCGACAGGCCGGTTCCCAAAAACACCAGCGCAAAACACGGGGTTAAAATATCCCACCATGCACCAACCTGAAGGGCCGATGCATTTTGCGCGCTATAGAGCATCACACCCCACGACACGGTTTGCGGGTCGCCCAGCCCCAAAAATTCAAGGGTGGCTTCGGTAATCACGGCAAAAACAACGCTGCCGATGAAATTGATGCCAACAATGGAAACCAGATTGGGGAAAATTTCGGCAGCCATAATGCGCCAGCCTGGCTCGCCCAGCATTTCGGCGGCTTTGACGAAATCCTTTTGTTTGATCGACAGGGTTTCGGCCCGTGTAACGCGCGCGCCCCATGCCCAACTGGTGCCGCCTAAAATAACGGCAATCACAACCGGGCTTGCCTGGCCAATAAACGATGCCAGAACCAGCAAAAGCGGCAGGTTGGGCACAACCAGAACCATGTTGGTCAAAAAGCTGATGGCTTCATCAATTTTGCCGCCCTTATAGCCCGCCGCAATGCCCATGATGGTGCCAACAGCGGTAATGATAAAACCGGCCCCAAAGCCAACGGCCAGCGATGTGCGCGCGCCATAAATAAGGCGGGCAAAAACATCTTGCCCGATGCGGGTGGTGCCCAGCCAATGGTCGGCACTTGGCGGCTGGTGGGGCAGGCCAACACGGCGTGCGGGGTCAAACCCGGTTAAAAGCGGGGCGGCCACGGCGGCGATAACGATAATGGCCAAAATCAGCAAGCCGGTCAGGGCCTTTTTATTGCGCAGCAGGCCTAAAATGACGTTTTTCATATCGCTCAGGCCCTCCGCAATCGGGGATCAAGCAGCACATAGCTGACATCGACAATGAAATTGGCGGTTAGCATCGCCAGTGTCATGATCAGCAATTGCCCCTGAATGACCGGGTAATCACGCGCCAGAATGGCGTGATACAGCGTGTTGCCCAGGCCGGGATAGTTAAACACCACTTCGGTCACAAGCGACCCGCCCAGAACCGTGCCAATGGCAATGGCCAGGCCCGACACCGTTGGCAGCAGGGCATTGCGCGCGGCGTACCAGAACATAACAGTGCCATCCGACAGGCCCTTGGCCCGGCCCATGGTGATGTAATCTTCGCCCAAAAGGTTGATCATGTTGTTGCGCATGGTCACAACAAACCCGCCTGTCAGAACAATGGACAGGGTAATGATGGGCAAAACAGCGTGGTAAATAACGCTGCTGATATATTCAAACGAAAATGCCGGGTCCAGTGCCGGGTCGGCGGCGTAACCGGTGGGAAACCAGCCCAGTGTAAAGCCGAAAAAATAAAGCGCGACCAGCGATGTAACCATGGCGGGAACCGACGTTGCAACAATGGCGGATACCGAAAATATCACGTCAAATTTGCTGCCGCGCCGCCAGGCGGCAATAATGCCCAGCGTTGTTCCCAGCGTAAAGCTGATCAGGGTGGCTGTGCCCATCAGGCCCGCCGTCCAGACCAGTGCGCGGCCCAGCACGGATGTGACAGAAAGCGGAAAATATTTGATCGACATGCCAAGGTCGCCGGTAAAAATGCTGCCCAGATAGGTCAGGTATTGTTGCCATAACGGGGCATCAACAAACCCGAAAGTCAGTTTCAAGGCCTTGAGGTTTTCCGGCGAAAGCGTACTTCCAGCACTGGAAAACATGATCTGGATCGGGTCGCCCGGCAGAAGGCGGGGCAGGAAAAAATTGATGGTCGCCGCCGCAATGAAGGCTGCCAGATAAAAACATAATCGCCGAAGCAGAAAAACCATTGGGACCTCTGAAACTGTTGGTATCGCGGGCTGCCTGGGGAGGAGGCGGCAGCCCGCGACGATCATTGCGAAACGGTTTTACTTAACCGGACGCAATGCAAGCAGGTGCAACAAACGGGCATGGTTCTGGCGTGACAGGGTCGGGTTTACAAACGGTTTGTCCGGGGTTGACCAGCCGGTAAAGCGTTTGGTGTTGTACTGATACCAGGTCGGATTGTTGTAAACCGGCAGCAATGGCATGTTTTCTGCCACTATACGCTGGGCCTTGGTCATGATGGCTTTTTGTTTGTCCATGTCCGAGGTCAGGGTGAACTCGTTTAACAGTGTCGATAAATCATCGTTAAACCAGCGCTGGGCGGTGAAACGGGTTTTGCCAACATCATCGCGGTTAAACGCACGCTGATAGGGGTAATAGGGCAGGGCAGCAGCACTGATGCTGTTAATGGCGGCATCAAATTTACCGGTAATCAGGTCCTGGCCCCAAACGGCTTCTTCCGGGGTGCCGATATTGGCATTAATGCCGGCATCATGCATGCCTTCAACCGCGATGCGCACGGTATCAAGCCAGTCGGTCCAGGAATTGGGAACGATAATGTCAAACTTGATCGGCGTGCCATCGGGGTTATCGCGAAAACCGTCGCCATCGGCATCAACATAACCGGCGGCATCGAGAAGTTCCTTGGCACCATCGACATCATATTTGGCATATTTACCAAATTCTTCGAGAACTTTGGGGTCGGTCCAGCTCGCATAAACCTGGCCAAAGGTGGTCGGGTCTTCGTTCAGCGTCGGATAGCCATAACCGGCCACATTAACCATGCCCTGGCGGTCCAGGGTCATGCTCATGGCACGGCGGAATTTTACATCCTGAAAGGCTTTTTTGTTATCCGCATTGGCGGTTTCCTGGTTGAAAATAAACTCAACCATGCTGCCTGCTGTGTACCAGTAATGGAAATGATCCGGGTCCTTGGCAACATAGGTCTGTTCGACATTGGGCAGGAACGATGTGCCCCAGTCGAGCTCGCCACTGGCGGTGGCGGTGAGCATCTGGTTGTTATCCGCCAATTGCGGAAAACGGAAACAGTCAATCTTCAGGTTTTCGGCATCCCAGTAATACGGGTTGCGGCACTGGTCGTATGTTTGCGGGGTAAAACGGGGAATTTCGGTCATCGGGCCGCTGCCAACCGGGGTTTCGTTGGCAAAGGTGACCGGTTCGGCAATGTCGGCCCAGATATGTTGGGGTACAATCGGCAGTTCGATCAGGCGGTTAACCGCCAGCGAACTGGGGCTGGACAGGCTGAATTTTACGGTGTGTTCGTCAATTGCTTCAACTTTATCAAGGATATTCCAGACTGAAACGAAATCCAGTGCCGGGTTTTTCTTGACGTAGTTAAAGGTGAAAACGACGTCTTTGGCGGTCAAATCTTTGCCGTCGGACCATTTCAGGCCGTCGCGCAGGGTGAATTCCACGCTTTTTAAGTCGTCTGCGATTTTATAGCTTTTGGCGAGGCGGTAATTGGCCTTGTCATGGTCAAAGCGGTTAAAAATCACCAGCGGTTCATAAATGAAATCCGACGTGCTTTGGCGGGCCGATGTCTGGTTGAACGGGTTAAAGTTCTGGACCCAGGTGGTGGCCGGTTCGATATTAGCCGTCAGGACCGTTTCGGCACTGGCAGCAAGCGGCGGCAAAATGGCAAGGCCAAAAACGGCGGCCGCCAAAAGGCGTTTATGCGTGATCATTGATCTTTCCCTGATAGTGAGATTGTTTTGTTAAGCGCCAAAGATTTCTTCGACTTCGGCATGCAGTTGCTTGATATCCACGTTCAAGTTGCCCAATCGGGCTTTGGCTGCGTCCATGCGGCGTATGGTTTCGTCGCTTAGCGGACGGGCAGCTTTGGCGGCAGCCAGAGTTTCGGAATTGGTGCCATGACTGTGCAGGGCAATGTCACAACCCGCTTCCAGGGTCTGCCGCACCCGTTCAGGCAAACTGCCCGACAGGGATTCCATATAGACGCAATCCGAAATCAGAACGCCGTCATAACCAAGCTCGTCGCGGATAACGTCTTTGCAAATAACCGAAGAAACCGATGCCGGGTTCTGGTCGTCATAGGCGGAATACACCACATGCGACACCATCGCCCACGGCGTGTCGATCAAATCGATAAACGGTTTAAAATCGGTGGCGCGCAAAAGGGATTTGTCCGCATCCACGCGCGGGCGTTCCTTGTGGCTGTCTACCGTGGCGCGGCCATGGCCGGGGATGTGTTTCATGATTGGCATATTGCCAACTTCAAGCAAACCATCGACCACTTCACGGCCCAGCGTGCTGATCAACGCCGGGTCCTGCCCAAAGGCGCGGGCACCAATAACGTCGCTGGTATCGCCAAACACCAGATCAAGGACGGGCGAACAGCCACTATCAAGGCCCAAATCGCGCATCACGGCCCCCATCGCCTGCGATGACAGGCGCAGCGCACGTTTGCCAAGGTCCAGATCGCGGCGTGCCAGCGCGCCAAATTCACCAAACGAACGAAATAACGGCCACGACCCGCTATCAAGATGCGATACTCGCCCGCCTTCCTGATCGGTAAAAATCGGGGCATCGTCGCGGCCAACGGCGGTGCGGAACTGTTCGGTCAGTTTTTTAACCTGATCGGGGTTTTTCAGGCTGCGGCGGCCCACAAACAGGCCGAGCGGATTGGTTTCGCGGAACAGAGAAATTTCGTCGGTCGACAAAGTATCATTGGGAATGCCGACAAACAGGGCCAGCGGTGTATTCGAAGACATGGATCATTCCCTGAAAACAGAAGGCCGGTTGGCCCGGAAATTTGCACAACGAACCGGCAAGAACCGGCCCGGTTAAGAAGGCACGTATCGTTTGCTAGGGGGCCGGGGCGCGCAGCATGTCGGCGTAAATTCCTTTGCCGGGCAGTGGAATTTCAATGGCGCCAACGGCATCGACATAAAACTGTGTCGGGCCGGGATCGCCGACAATGGCGTAGGCGTAACCCATGTTTTTCATGGTTTGCAGGGTGCTGTGCAGCAAAGCCGCCCCAATGCCTTGCCCGCGGGCATCGACAGCAACACCGGTGGGGCCGAAAAAGCCCCGGGCGATGGCGTCGTAGCAGGCAAAACCCATGATCTGGCCCTCGCGGATTGCGATGAGGCAGGACGCGGGCTGGCGGGTTATGGCCACAAGGGCCTCGCTGGCCCAGTTATCGCTAAAATTATCGCGCACCCAATCGACGACAAGGCGCTGTTCGGGTGCCAGGACCGGACGAATAGTAATGTCCGTCGCGGCAACCTTGCGTCCCAACGCATCAAGAGCAGGCGCATAAAGGCTAACAACCAGATCTGCCATTCCCTGTATTCCATTATTATGTTATTTATATCGTTATTAAGTATGCTACGGGCAACGGGGAACAACGTCAAGAAAAATTGGCATGTGATTGGTATTTAAAATGCCGCGATGATGCAGGAACGGCGTACGCCGCGCGACCACGCGGGACGGTGGGCATATGCTGGTTTTATGTAGGTGCAAGCAAGCGGGGTGCAGAGGGCAATACCCCACCGTCCGGCACATCCGGCCAGTAAGTACTTATTATTACGGTAAGTTCCGGCCAAAGTCGCGCTGATCAAATGAATGGTTTGGGCTGACACGCCGGTTTGGACGATAATTTTGCAAAATCAGCCAAGCTGTCAACGACATGCGCGATAACCTTATTCGCCTGTGCCCACCATCACCCGGTCGCGAGCGCCAGCGTGCGCCAGACATCGAGCCGACGGACAGGTTCAAAACGCGCCATTGCCGGGCTGTTGCTCATCTGGCCAGAACCTCGTCAGTGTTTTGGGGTGGGGGTGTGGTGCTGGCGGGCGTGTTGGTCAGGGCTTTTACCCGCGATAAATCGTCAACGCTTTGCCACAACAGCAAAAACTGACGCAGCGAAATTTGGCCGGTTGTTTCAAATTTCTTGATGGTGGCGGCGGGCACGGTGCTGCGTTTGGCCAGCGCATCGCGCGACAGCTTCAGGCTTTTGCGCTGGCGTTTTACAGTGTCACACAGCGATTGCTGAATATCGGCTGCGGATAACAATGATAGTTGGTTCATGTGTGCCGCCATTTTGGATATTATAGTGTCTAAATTATACATAAACTTGTGCAAATAGATACTATAGTATCCAATTAATGGCGCATCCCTTTGGCCGGTTGACCAAAGGGACGCCAGATTTGTTTAGACAGCGATGGGCGCAGTTGCGTCTGCCGTTTGGGCACTATCATCATTTAAATGGCAGGCGGAAAAATGGCCGGGCACAATTTCGCGCTTATGGGGCACGGTGGTGCGGCATTTTTCCATGGCAAACGGACAGCGCGGGTGAAAATGACAGCCCGGTGGCGGCGCAATCGGGCTGGGCAGTTCGCCGTCAATGACCTTGAATTTGCGTTTGGTTAGCTCAATACGGGGAATTTCGGACAGTAACGCCTGCGTATAGGGATGGTTGGGGTGGTTAAAAATTTCTTCGGTCGGGGCTTCTTCGACAATACGGCCCAGATACATAATCACAACCCGGTCTGAAATATGTTCGACCACGCCCAAATCGTGGCTGACAAACAGGTATGTCAGCCCCAGTTTTTCGCGCAAATCCATAAACAGGTTAATCACCTGCGCCTGAATGGAAACGTCAAGCGCGGCGACGCTTTCGTCACAAACCAGAAAATCCGGCCGTACGGCAAGGGCGCGGGCGATGTTCACACGCTGGCGTTGCCCGCCGGAAAATTCGTGCGGAAAGCGAAACTTCATTTCCGGGTCAAAGCCCGCCATGCGCAAATATTTATCGGCATGTTCCGCCCGTGTCCCTTCCAGCATCCCGTGGGTTTTGGGGGCTTCGGTAACAATATCGTCAATTCGCATGCGCGGGTTAAGGGCGGCCATCGGGTTTTGAAAAATCATTTGAATGGCAAGGTCGGCACTGGCCTGATCACGCTTTGTCATGCCTTCGCGCCCGTGGCGAATAACCGCGCCATCGGATGGCGGGATAATCCCCGCCACAACGCGGCCCAGTGTTGATTTGCCACAGCCACTTTCGCCGACCAGCCCAACCACTTCGCCGCGATGAATGGTTAAATCGACACCATCCATCGCATGGACAACAGGCGGCGTTGGGCTAAGGCCAAGACGAATGAGCGCCTTGCCAAGCAAATCGGGGGTGGCCCCAAACCGGCGCGATACGTTTTTCAGTTCGACAATCGGGGTTTTGGCGACGGTTTCAGTCATGGTTAAAGCCCCTCGGTCACGGGGTGGAAACAGCGATAGGTGCGGGTGCCGGTGTCGGTGCGTTCCGGTATGGTGTGGCACTGTTCGGTGGCAAAGCTGCATCGGGTTCGAAAACTGCACCCGGTCGGCAGGCGCGTTAGGCTGGGGGTCATGCCGGGGATTTGATGCAGGCGGTGCCCGCGTTGGTTTTGACTGGGAACGGACTGGATTAGCCCCTGCGTATAAGGGTGGCGCGGGGTGCCCAGCACCTGTTCCACCGGGCCGGTTTCAACCAGACGCCCGGCATACATCACCGCAATATCATCGGCCAGACGCGACACTATCGCCAGGTCATGGGTAATCCAGATCACCGCTGTACCGCTGATTTCAGCCATTTTTTGAAATTCGGCAATGATTTGCGACTGGATGGTCACATCAAGGGCGGTGGTGGGTTCATCGGCAATGATCAGGTCGGGGTGATGCAGCATGGCAATGGCAATGGCAACGCGCTGGCGCATTCCGCCCGAAAATTCGTGCGGATAGGCATCAAGCCGTTCTTCCGGGCTGGGAATACCGACCAGACCCAGGGCATCGCGCGCCCGTATCCGGGCGGCTGACTTTGTCATCGGGTCATGGGCCTGTATGGCCTCGGTAATCTGGGTGCCAATGCGCAAAACCGGGTTTAACGTCATCATCGGGTCCTGAAACACCATCGCAATGCGTTTGCCCCGCAGGCGGCGCATTTCTTCGTGTTCCAGCCCGATCAAATCACGGTTGTCAAAAATGATACGGCCCCCGGTAACCTTGCCGGGCCGGTCTACCAGACCCATGATCGAAAAGCCGGTGACCGATTTTCCTGACCCGCTTTCGCCGACAAGGCCCAGAACCCGGCCTTTTTCAAGGGTAAAGGAAACATCGTTTACTGCCCGCAAACCCGGTGCAGTTTTGGTGCCGCCAAATTCGGTGACAAGATTGGACACCGTTAAAAGGTTCGCCATCTCAGATGCTCCTCGGGTTTAGAATATCACGCAGCCGGTCGCCAACCAGATTAATGGCAACAATCGTGATCAACAGGGCAATGCCGGGGAAAAAGCTGATCCAGTACAGGCCGGACAACAAATACTGATACCCGTTTGAAATCAGCATCCCCAATGACGGCTCGGTGACCGAGGCCCCAAGCCCGAGAAACGACAGGGTCGCTTCAAGGCCGATGGCGCGCGCCACCTGCATGGTCGAAATCACAATTACCGGTGCCAGACAGTTGGGCAAAAGGTGGCGAAACAAAATGCGATAGCCCGGCAGGCGCAAACAATGGGCGGCTTCGATATATTCTTTTTCACGTTCCACCAGGGCGGAGCTTCGCACCGTGCGGGCATAGGTGGCCCATTCAGCAATGATCAGGGCAATCACAACATTGGTGAGCCCCTTACCCAAAAAGGCCAGCATCATCAGGGCCATCAGGATGGTGGGAAAGGACAATTGCAAATCGACCAGCCGCATCAAAAGCGTTTCAACCCGCCCGCCGACATAGGCGGCAATCAGGCCGATGCTGGTGCCAATGGTGGCCGCCGCAAAGGCCGACAGAACCCCGACAATCAGCGATGTTCGCAAGCCATAGAGAATACCCGATAAAATATCGCGGCCCTGGGCATCTGTGCCGAGATAATAGGGAACGCCGTCGAACGAGGACGATCCCGGCGCCAGACGACCATCAAGAATATCAAGCTGGCTAAGGTCATAGGGGTTTTGCGGCGAAATAAGCGGCGAAAACACAGCAAGAAAAATGATCAGCACCAGCACGCCCAGCCCGATTGCAGCGCCCGGCGACATGACAAATTTTTGCGCCAGTTTGCCCGTTCGCACCATACGGGATGTTGAAGGCAGGCTTGCGGGAAGCAATGCCGTTTCCTGTGGTTTGTTTGCGGCTTGGGACATGTTATTTGCCCTTCGTGTCCAGCCGGACGCGGGGGTCCAGCAATGTATAACAAATGTCGATGATGAAATTCAGCGCAACAAACAGCATGACCATCATCATCAGATAGGCCACGATCACCGGACGATCTAGCGTGTTGATGCTGTCAATGATCAGCTTGCCCATGCCCGGCCACGCAAAAATGCTTTCGGTCACAACCGAAAACGCAATCAGGGAGCCAAATTCCAGCCCGGTAATGGTCACAACCGGGATCATCAGGTTTTTGAGAACATGGGTATAGATCACGCGGTTTTCGCTGAGCCCCTTGGCGCGGGCAAATTTAATGTAATCTTGCGGCAGAACTTCCTGCACACCGGCACGGGTCAGGCGCAGAACCAGGGACGTTTTAAATAATGCCAGATTAAGGGCAGGTAATATCAGGTGATGTAATCCGTCCGCGGTGAGAAACGACCAGTTGGTCCCAAACAAACTGGCGGTTTCGCCACGCCCACCGGAGGGTAGCCAGCCCAGTTGCACCGAAAACAGCAAGATAAACATCAACCCGACCCAAAAGGTGGGTAGCGAGAAGCCAAGGATCGACCCGCTCATGATCAGGCGCGATGACAGACGTTCGGGATGAAGTCCGGCATAAAGACCCAGCGGCAAACCGACAACAATGGCGATTAATAATGCCGTCATCGCCAGTTCAAGGGTTGCAGGCAGGCGCTCGACAATCAGGGACAGGGCGGGTTTGTTATAGACAAAACTGGTGCCAAAATCGCCGTGGAAAATACCCTGAAGGAACATCAGATATTGCTGCCACAGCGGGCGATCCAGCCCGAGATGGGCCACAACGCGGGCATATTCGGCCTGACTGGCATCAGGATTGATCAGGATATCGACCGGATTGCCGATGACACTGACACCGACAAAAACAATGATCGTCATGGCTAAAATAACCATGATCGCCTGTATCAATCGTCGCAATAGGGATGCGAGCATCGTGCTTCTCCTGCCCTTGGCTTAATCGATTGAAATGGCAACGCCGTCGCGTTGCGGGTCTGCGGCCCCTTTGGAGATGCCGTTTTCGATGCAAATGGCATGCAGGGCAGCAAAGGCATAGCTTTGGGGCGAGCGCGCAACATCATAGCCGTCTTCGCGCAACGAATACTCGACCGAACGACGGATGCGGTTGCAAATGTCGATCTTGTTTGACACACCCATAACACGCGGGGCGGCAACGGATTCAGTTACCGACATATCAAAATCAATCACGTTCATAATGCCCTGTGCCACGGTCGGGGCGATATAGCTGCCGCCCGGTGCGCCAATGACCATACGGGGTTTTTCACCCTGAAAGACAATGGTGGGGGCGGCCGAACTTGCCCGGCGTTTGCCCGGCGCAATCGATGCCGGCCGGCCCGGGCGCGGGTCAAACCGGCCCATGGTGCCGTTATACATAAAGCCCAGCCTGTCGGTGATGGCACCCGATGGACTGCCAAGGGTATGGGTCATTGAAACAGCGTTGCCGTCCTTGTCGATCACGGAAATATGGGTGGTATCGCGTTGCGACATTTCAAGCCGTTCGACCGATGCCCGGTCGCCTGCCAGAATAGATGCTGCCAGTTTGGCGGTATATTCCGGGGTTAGCAATTGTTCAAACGGCACATCAATATAGGCGGGGTCGCCCATATAGGTATCCTTGTCAATCGTCATGCGCTTCATGGCTTCAAACAGGGTTTGCACATGTTTGTGGCTACCGTGTTTCATGCCAGCAATGTCGAAATGTTCCAGAATATGCAGCAGTTCGAGCATCGGAAAGCCCGATCCCGGCGGCGGGCTGGTGGCAATGCGGTGGCCGCGATATTCGCCCCAGATCGGGTCGGTTTTGGTGATGTTATAGGCCGCCAGGTCATCACGCCCGATCAACCCGCCAGAGGCGGCAAAGTCATCGGCAATCTGTTGGGCAATTTCACCATGATAGAAAATATCGGCACTGCCGCTTTGGGCGATGCGTTCAAGCGTGTTGCCCATGTCGGGGTTGCGCAGAATTTCGCCGACATTGCGCAAACGGCCATCTTCATGGAAATAGACTTCACGCCCGGTTTTGGAAAATTTCAGCTTATCAATGGTGTTGGCATATTGGTCGTTTGACTGGTCTTTGGCCCAGTACCAGTGCATATGCGGGCGGATCAGGATGCCGTTGCGGGCATAGCCAATCGCCGGGGCGATGATATCGGCCCAGTCAAAGGTGCCGTAATCGCGCAGGGCCGTTTCATAACCTTTAAGCGATCCCGGTGTGCAGACCGCGAGATAGCCGATATCGGAAATATTGTTTTCCAGAATAAAGCCAAACCCGTCGCGGCTTTGCCCGACCAGCTTGTCTTCCCACATGGTTTCGCTCGCGGCCAGGGGCGCTCGGGCATAAAATTCCAGAATTTCATGAACGCCCTTGCCCGGCATATAAACCTGCATGGAGCCAAAGCCGCCAACACCCGACATTTGCGGGTCGGCAACACCTTGAACAAAGGCACAGGCCAGGGCGGCATCAATGGCGTTTCCGCCCCGTTCCAGAATTTCAGCACCGGCTTCGGCGGCTTCGGGTTGCGGGGCTACGATGGTTGCGTTTGTCATTTCTGGCGGATCTCTTTTAACGTGCGGGTCAGAAACGCCTTGACGGTATCAAGCACTTTCATGCGGTCATGCGAAACGCCGGGAACTTCGGTCAGGCTGACGGTAATACCGGCTTTCTCGAACGATTTTGCCAGTGATTTCAGGCGTTCAGGGCGCGAATTGCCGGCGTCATTGGCCCCTTCCATATAATATTTAGACCCTGGTGCGTGCATGATTTCCCAGTTTTCAAGGTCGGCCGCGCCAACAACCATTTGCACGGCAACCTTTTGCAACGCCGGGATATCAAGGCTAATGCCAAACTGTTCTTTAATGTCTTTAACGCCCACCCACCAGTTGCGTTCGGTATCAAGCAAGGTAACAGACCCCGGCGCGCCAATGGACGCAGCCCACAGTTTTTGTGGATGCAGCAGGGTAAAACGATGGGTGAAATGACCGCCACCGGAAAAGCCGAACATGGCAAATTTTGACCAGTCCTGATCATATTTTTTGGCCATTTCATCGACCATTGAAATCAGAATTTCGTCGTATCGAATATCGCCTTCAAGAATGTATTTATAACCCGATCGCGCCCCGTCGCCGCGTGCATTCATCGGGAAGATCGGGCACAGGATTGCGCAATCGTTATACAGGCCAAATTCGGCAAAACCGTCGCGAAATTCCATGGCGGATGTGCGGCCAGTACCATGGACAGCGACCAGCAGGTCAACCTTGCGGCCTTCGGCGGCTGCGGGCGGCACATAAAGCAGCATGTGAAAACGCGGGTCGGCGGTGCAAGCGAAAATTGCCGTATGCCCATAGTCATAGATCGCCTTTGCACGCGCGGCAGAGCCGTTCGAACTTAGTTCCTGCATTCGATTTCTCCTGGGGGAGGGTGGCACGCATCCGGCAAGGGAGAGAGAACCGGATGCGCACCGGGGTGGACTTGTTTAGTTGGCAGTACTTTTAACGTCGTATGCCAGGGTGTATTTGTCGCCACGCGGGGCGTAGCTGATGGATTTTTTGGCAGCCAGCACAACGTTTTCGTAATGCAGCGGCAAAATCCAGAGCTTGTTGAAGGTCAGCTCGGATACTTTTTCAAGCAGCGGTTTGCGCGATGCTTCGTCCAGTGTTGAGGTGGCTTCGTCCAGCAATTTGTTGATTTCCGGGTCGTTGACACCGCCGCCATTGTAACGGCCGGTACCTTTTTCTTCGTCGCGGCCTGCAACAACAGCCAGGGCCGGGTTGGAAACTTCGCCGGTATTAATACCCCATGATCCCAAAAATACGCTGTAGTCGCCGGTGGTGTATTTTTTGGAATACATGGACCAGGGCATAACTTCGACCGAGGTTTCAATGCCAATGCGCGAGAACATCTGACCAACGGCCTGAAGAACGGCACTGTCATTTACATAACGGCCCGCCGGGCCCTGAATGGTCATTTTAAAACCATCACCCCAGCCTGCATCTTCAAGCAGCTTTTTTGCACCTTCCGGGTCATATTTAACCGGTTCGACGGCATCGGAATGGCCGAAATAACCCTTGGCAACAAACTGGTCGGCAACGGTGCCGTTTTTCTGCATCACGCGGTCAACAATCGCCGGGCGGTTGATCGACATCAGCAGCGCACGGCGCACGCGTTCATCCTGCAACGGGTTTTTATCGAGTTTCGATCCGTCTTTTGCGGTGAGAAAGGCGGTCGGGGCATCGTTAACATTCACACCGAGAAAAACCAGACGGGTCGATTGCCCACGGATCAATTGCAGATTGTCGGAATTTTCAACCCGGTCGACACCTTCGGCGGGCATGGTTTCGATCAGGTCAAGGTCGCCAGACAAAAGAGCGGCTAAACGCGCCCCGTTATCGGGGATCATGCGCAGGGTAACGTTTTTCCATTCCGACGGCCCGGCGAAATAATCGTCGTTGCGTTTCAGTACCAGGCGGTCGCCGGGCGAATAGGACACAAATTTAAACGGCCCGGTGCCAATGGCGGCTTTGCCTGAATCAAAGTCAGCAACGCTATCTTTGGCATGGTCGGCACTGATGATGCGAATGCGGCTCAGCGAGTTTAAAATCATCGGGTCGGGAACGGTGGTTTCGACCACAACGGTATAAGGATCGACCTCGGACACATCCTTGATGTTGCGGGTATAGGATGCAAATGCCTGGCTGGGCTTGTCGCGTGCGCGCAAAAGCGACGCAATCACGTCTTCGGCATCAAACGCCGTGCCATCGTGGAATTTAACGCCCTTGCGCAAATGAAATTCCCAATGGGTCGGATCAACGACTTTCCAGTCGGTTGCCAGTTGCGGGTTGTTTTCCGCAGCACCACCCCGGTTGATCAGGCTGTCAAAAATGTGACGGCTGGCCGCATTGTTGGGCGAACTGGATGTTTCGTGCGGATCAACGGTGGTGAAGGTGGTGGACATGCCAATTGTCAGGCTGGAATCAGCTGCCATGGCCATTGAAGGAATTGCCATACCAAGCAGCAATCCCAAGCCTGCCTTGCGGGCCATTCCCAGTGTCGGGGTGAGCGACATTATAGTCTCCATTTCATTTGAGGTCTCTAGCGGAGCCAGTCCCGGATCGGATCTTCGGTTTTACGCAACTCTGCGGGTTGCTGATGATGCATGATCGACAGTTTGGCGGTTTTGTGTCAATTTTTTTTCTTGCTGTGTTACGTTGTGTGTAACACTATTGTTGCGCTATTGGAACGGATAGATATCAGGGTTTATTTGGCAATGTTTTTAGAATCAATTTCAGATAAAAAATATATAATTCAATCAGTTGATGTGGCTTTGTCGGTGCTGCTGGAGGTGTCGCGCGAGCCGGGGCAAACCCTGTCGTCACTGGCGCGTAATCTGGGGGAAACAAAGCAAAAAACTTTGCGGATGTTACGCACAATGGAACAGCGAAAATTCATCCAGCGGGCCGAAGACGGCGGATATAATCTTGGCAATGCTATTTTGGTGCTGGGCACGTCGGCGTCGACCCAGATTGATCTGGTAAAACTGGCAAGCCCGGTGCTCGAAACGCTGGGTCAGAAAATGAATGAAACGGTGCAAATCCGGATACGTGATAACACCGAGGCCTTGTGTATCGCCAAATTTGAACCCTCGCGCGATTTGCGGGTGCATGCGGTGGTGGGGCGACGGCGGCCATTACATGCCGGGTCGAGCAAAATTTTGCTGGCATTTTTATCCGATAATCTGATCGCGCGTATTTTGCCGCAAACCCTGAACCGGATTACCGGCAACACCATTACCAACCATACCGCCCTGATGAAGGAATTGATGAATATTCGCAAACAGGGTTTTTGCATTAGTCACGGCGAGGTTAGCGACCAGCTGGTGTCGGTATCGGTGCCGATTTTTGCGGTTGATGGCTCGGTATTGGCGGCATTGAACGTGGCGGCTCCGGCATTTCGCACCCAGAAATCCGATCTGGACCGTTTTATCAGCCTTTTGACCGAGGCGGCCAAAGGCATTTCGCGCGGGTTGGGCTGGGTGGGTTGATCGACCTGTTTTTGTAATTCTGGCTGGTGAAAGTGACTACTTTGATGAATTTATCCGAAATCGTTGTGTTGCAGGTTATCCCCAGGCTGAATAGTGGCGGGGCCGAACGAACCACGCTGGAAATTGTTCAGGCGCTTGTCCGCGTGGGGGCAAAGGCGATTACTGTGGCCGAAGACGGGCGGTTGGCCGATGATATTTGTGCCGCAGGGGGCGAGGTTATAAAACTGCCGGTTGCCAGCAAAAACCCGATCCGGATTATTGCAAACATCTGGCAGATCAGAAAAATTATCAAGGCGCATGGCGTAACACTTGTGCATGCCAGAAGCCGGGCACCGGCGATTTCGGCGTTTTTCGCCGCCCGCTGGCAAGGGGTGCCGTTTGTCACGACCTATCATTCCACCTATTCGCTGCCCAAACACCCACCGCTTAAAAGCATCAAGAATTTTTACAGCAGCATCATGGCCCGGGGTGACCGGGTGATTGCCAATTCGTACTTTATTGGCAATTTGATTGCACAGCGTCATCATGTGGGCGATGACCGGCTACGGGTTATTTATCGCGGGCTTGATAGCGCATATTTTGACCCGGAAAAAATCGCGCCCGCTGCGGTTGCCACCCTGCGCGCCCAATGGGGTGTTGATGCAAACGACCGTGTGGTGCTTTTTCCATCGCGCATTTCACCCACCAAGGGGCAAATGGTGGTTATTGACGCGGTCGCACAGCTAAGCCCGGCGTTAAAACAAAGATTGAAGGTTGTTTTGCCGGGGCCTGAACTGGCAACGCCGGATTATATTGCCTTGTTGCAACAACGCATCGGGCAAGCAGGGCTGGGCGATATTGTGAAACTGGTGCCCGAATGCCCGAACATGCCGGTTGCTTATCAGGCCGCCGATGTTGCGATTGGCGGATCGCTGGTCCGGCCAGAGGCCTTTGGGCGCACCGCGATTGAAGCACAGGGCATGGGATGCCCGGTGATTGCCAATCAGGAAGGCGGCCCGGCCGAAACGGTGCTGGATGCGCACGCGGTGGGGGCGGATGCCTTTACCGGCTGGCTTATTGCCCCGCAAAATCCGGTGGCATTGGTCGCGGCCCTTGAAAAAGCACTTTCCCTGACCCCGGCAGAACGCTCGCAATTGCGAACCCGGGCGCGCGCGCATATCATGGATAAATTCAACGCTGATCAAATGCGCATCGATACGCTGGCAGTTTATGATGAACTGCTAAATACCGATCTTGCACCTTCATTTCGGTTGGCTATGAAGTAGTGTGGATGGGTGCGGGTTTGCGCGCCGGGCAAAATCAGTGAAAATCATGGCTGTCTATTTTCAGGCGGCTGGTTTTGGCGCGATCCTGTTCGTGTTGTTGTCCAAGGTTTTCAAGAGGGTTGGCATGGGTGGGCTGTGCCGTTTGTGCGGGTTGTGCCGGGGTGGAGACGGGCGTGGCAATGCCCGGTGTGCCGGTGGCCCAGCGTAAATTGCGCGGATGCCCGCCGGACTGCCGGTTGATTTTGGTATTGTCGGTCAGGCTTTGCAGCATGCCCGAAAGATCGACCAGTTTTTCGGCAATGATGTGGGTGACATTGTCTTCGCGTTGCAGTTTGCCCGATACACCTAACAAGGTTGCAGTCATGATTTCGCGGCGAAATTCCTCCATCACCTTGGACCATACCACAAGGTTGGTAACCCCGGTTTCGTCTTCTAACGTAATAAAAACAATGCCCGATGCGGTCCCGGGCCGCTGGCGGACAATGACCAGCCCGGCATGGGTGATTTTATCACCATCGCGCAGGGCGTTAAGGTCGCTTGCGCGTTTGATGCCCGCCCCGTGCAGGGCATCACGCAGCATGGAAACCGGGTGGCCTTTAAGCGACAGGCGCAGGCTGGCGTAATCTTCGATAATTTCTTCGCCCGGCCCCATAACGGGCAGGTTCACCGCGGGTTCCGGGCCAAATTCGGCAGAAACACCCATATTGTGGTTAAAGTTTTGGGCGGCCTCGAATAAGGGCAGGGCGGCAGGTGCCTTGCGGCCCTTGCCAAAACGTTTAACCGCCCATAATGCCTCGCGGCGGCGCAAGGCGAGAGATTGAAAGGCGTCGGCTTCGGCCAGTTTTTCAAGGGCGGCGGGTGACAGGCCGGTTTGGCGGGCCATCAGATAAATATCCTGAAAGCCGCCTATTGGCCGGTTGGATGTTAGTTTGGCGACCTCCAGTTCGCCCAACCCGCGCACCTGGCGAAACCCCAGCCTTACCGCCATAGGGCCCGATGCCCGGCCAATGTCGCGTTCCATTGTATTGTTCCAGAAACTGTAATTCACATCGACATCAAGGACGCGCACCCCGTGATTGCGTGCGTCATTTACCAGTTGGGCCGGGGCATAAAACCCCATCGGTTGGGCATTAAGCAACGCGCACAAAAACACATCAGGATGATGATATTTCAGCCACGAGGATGCATAGGCCAAAATGGCAAAACTGGCGGCGTGGCTTTCGGGAAAGCCATAATCGGCAAAGCCTTCGATCTGTTTAAAACAGCGTTCGGCAAAGTCGGCATCATAGCCATTACGGTGCATGCCATTGAGGAATTTATCGCGATGTTCACCGATGGTGCCGGTGCGTTTAAAGGTTGCCATCGCCCGGCGTAAATTGTCGGCTTCGCCGCCCGTGTAACCGGCGCCAACAATGGCAATCTGCATCGCCTGTTCCTGAAATAGCGGCACGCCTTCGGTCCGTTTTAAAACGGATTTGAGTTCTTCGGACGGATAATCGATATCTTCATGCTTCATGCGCCGTTGCAAAAAAGGATGCACCATACCGCCCTGAATGGGGCCGGGGCGGACAATGGCGATTTGAATGGTCAGGTCATACAGGCATTTTGGTTTAAGGCGCGGCAACATGCTCATTTGCGCGCGGGATTCGACCTGAAAAACGCCAATGCTGTCGGCTTTGGTCAGCATTTCGTACACCCTGGGGTCTTCCTTGGGTAGGGATGCCAGATCGTAATCGATGTTTTTATGGTCGCGCAATTCGTCAAATGCCTTACGAATACAGCTCAGTATGCCCAATGCCAGCACATCGACCTTTAGAATGCCCAGCGCATCAATATCGTCCTTGTCCCATTCAATGGTGGTGCGGTCCGCCATCGCGGCATTGGCAATGGGGGAAAGTTCGCATAGCGGGCCACGGGTAATGACAAAGCCGCCAACATGTTGCGACAAATGGCGCGGAAAACCGGTCAATTCGCCCGCCAGCATCATTATGGACTGAAGCCGGGTTTCATCGGGGTTGATGCCTGATTGGCGCATCATCGCATCATGCGGGCCTTTGCTGCCTGACCCCCAAACGGTTTTGGTCAGTTTGACGATGCTGTCTTCGGACAGGCCAAAAACCTTGCCTACATCGCGCAATGCACTGCGCGAGCGATAGGAAATAACCGTGGCGGTTAACCCGGCACGCTCCCGCCCGTATCGCTGGTAAATATACTGGATGACCTCTTCGCGGCGTTCATGTTCAAAATCAACGTCAATATCGGGCGGTTCATCGCGGGCATTGCTGATGAAGCGCGAAAACAGTAATTCAACTTTTGCCGGGTCAACCGCGGTAATATGCAAACAAAAACAAACCGATGAATTGGCCGCCGACCCGCGCCCCTGGCATAAAATGCCGCGTGAACGGGCAAAGGACACAATGTCATGCACGGTTAAAAAATAGGGGGCGTAGCCCAGCTCGTCGATCAGGCGCAGTTCGGTTTCAATCAGGCCTTGAACCTTGTTTGGGATACCATCGGGGTAGCGTTGCTGTGCCCCTTCCCATGCCAGCCGGGTTAAACGTTGTTGGGTGGTTTCGTTTGATCCGTCATTTTCATCGGGATATTCATAGCGTAATTCGCGCAAATGAAAGCGGCATTGGCGGGCGATTTCGACACTGCGTTCCAGCCAGTGGGGATGATCGGGAAACAGGGCCGCCATTTCGTCGGGGGATTTGATATGGCGTTCGCCATTGGGAAACAGGTGGTAACCGGCATCCTCGATCCGGCAATGATGGCGAATGCAGGTGAGGACATCCTGCAACGGTTTGCGGGACCGCACATGCATATGTACATCGTTGGTTACCACCACCGGAATGCCGAGATCGGCTTCGACAGTTTGCGAAAATGCCAGTCTTTCGGGGTCAAACCCGTCCATAAAACGGCTGACCGATAGCCATAGCTGACCGGAAAAGTGAGACTGAAGCGTTATAAGCTGATCATAGAATGCCGTGTCGGGAACATGTGGTGGCACGGCAATAAATAAAAGCCCGTCGCTGTGGGCCACCACGTCGTTGAGGTAAAGTTCGCATTCACCTTTGGGCGCACGGCGTTTTCCCAACGTTAATAACCGGCAAAGCCGTGCATAAGCCAGCCTGTCGGTCGGATAGCATAAAAGCGACGGTGCATCGGCCAGATCCAGCCGGCAACCGACAATATATTGCAACCGGTCCTGATGGGGTTGATGCGCGCTAAACCCGCGCACAATGCCCGCCAGACTGTTGCGATCAGTTATGGCAAGGCCGTGGAGCCCTTTGCTGGCGGCGGTTAAAACCAGTTCTTCGGCATGCGATGCCCCGCGCAGAAATGAAAAATTGCTGCTGACCTGAAGTTCGGCATATCGCGGACATTTGGCCGTATCGCTATCGACCGCAAGGCTGGTTTGCGAGGGGGTTCTGCCGGTGATGGGAGGGATATCTGCCATGATCGTGCCTATGCAAACAGGCCGTGAACGGACCACAGGTCCAAAAGCGTGCGGGTATTTTTGCGGGGTTTTGGGGGTTGGGATGTCGTAACGCTCAACGTGCCCTGTATCGACGGTGTGGGGGGGGCAAAACCGGTTTTAAAAGACGGGGCAAATGACATATCGGGTTCCGGGTCTGTCTGGCTGCGGCCCAGGGTGCGGCATATCCATAACCACCGGCCGGTATGGTCGTGGATACGAAAATAATCGCGGGTTAGCGCATGCAGGGCAAACCCGGTTTGGTCGAGGTGATCCCACCATTCGGGGCAAATACGTTCGGGGCCAGTGATCGTGGTGATTTCCAGATCCATGCGCCGCCAGCGCAGGGCGGCGGGGGCACCATTGGTGGTGCAGCGCAAAATTTGAACCGGTTCGGGCGGGTCAATCAAGCGGATGGGGCGTTTGGGCAAATCAATATCAGGCAGGCGGGCCGGGGACGGGGCTACGCCCACTGGCTGGCGGCTGGCGGCGTTTTCGGGCAGGTGGCTGGCATGGTGGCCGGGGCGAAACAATTGGTCGCGCGGGCCAAGATGATGGCCGATCCGGTCAAACAGTTCGGCCAGGGCGGTCGCATTCCCCTGCTGTGTGGATGTGGTATCGAGGCTGATCTGGCGAAAGGCAACATGCTCGACCCAGGGGGCATAGATGATGACTTCTTCAATCCCGAAACCGGTATCTACACCGGGCATTTTTTCGGCCAGCAGGCGGTCAATATGCGGGGCGGACTGGCAGGCGGTGCTGGTGGTAATTTGCACGGTATGGGCATGGCCGTCCACCCGTACACAGCGCAGGATGATACGGCGCAGCCCTTTGTTTTCACGTTGCAATTGCGTGCATAATTGCGCAATCATCTGTGCAATCGCAGCTTCGAGATTGGCCGCGTCGCCCAGCGGCTCGCCATATTGCTGGCGGATCAGCCACGGCTGATCGGGCAAATGGAAATTCAAATGTTCGGGCAGGCGGCCATAAAACTGGTCCAGCCTTTGTAAAACGTCAGGGCCGAGACGGGTTGTCAGGGTGGCACGCGGCAAATCGGCTACATCGTGTAAGTGACGAATACCCAGCCGGTGCAGGGTTGCCAGAATATCGGGCGACAGGCGTAATCCTTCAATGGGAAAACTGCGTGCAGCATCATGGTGGGCAGGCAAGGATAAAATGCCGTCGCCTGCGTGAAAGCGCGCACAGGCCCATGCGGCACCGGCACTATCGGCCATGCCCGCCTTGCAGGAAAATCCCAGTTTGGTTAAGTCGCGTTGGACCTGCCTGATCAGGGTTTCTTCGCCGCCAAACAAATGGCTGCCGCCGGTCATTTCCAGCCAGAAACCACCTTCACCAGCCAGGTTGTCGCGCATCAAAACCCGGTCCGGGGCAATCCACGGGCTGTAACGGTCCAGATGCTTGATCAATTTGGTCTGATAGCGGGCATAAAGACCGGGATCTTCGTTGATATTCACCAGATCGGGCACAATGCTGCGTGCTTCGGACAGGCGCATGCCCGGTTGAAGCCCGGCCAACCGCGCCCCTTGCGACAAACCACAGGCAAGAACACCTTTATGGTCGCTACGCGTGACGAGAAAGGGTGTTTTCGCGGGTTGTGAAGTTTGATCCGTGCCCGATAGGGCCCCTGATGGCATCCTCGCCGCCTTCTCAGGCGTAGACGGACTGTTTGCGGGCTGCTGTTGGGCGGTGGTACCCCTCCGGTGGCAGTCGGTTTTCCAGTGTGTCAGCCACAGATACAAGAAGCGTTGCTTCATCGATATTCACTTTCCAGCTTGCCGGTCGAACCCCGCGTCCCCCGATCAGGCTGAGTTTTCGATAGGTTTCTTGTGGTTTTATCTGCCAGCGCGACCATGCGGGCGAGGGGGCAATATTTTGCCCGGCCCGATGATAGCGCAACACAATCAACCGCGTTTCGCCGGCCTCGCATGCCAGTTGCAGGCGCCGGGCGGCGGTTAAATCATAGTCGGTGGCTTCAAGTATGATTGTTGTAATCTGCCCGGATTTGGCGGCTTCCTCGCAGGCCCAAAGGGCGGTTTGTTGCTGGTCAATGGTCATCATGATCAGGTTGTGATGGACAGGGCTGGCAAACAGGGCAGGCGGGTAAAGTCGCCCCTGATCAAGGGCCTTGCGTTGCCGCACCCATAAAACCGTTGGGGTCTTTGCGTGAGGTGACGGCTCGGTATGAAGCCCGGCCATATACCAGGCCAGCGCCGATGTGGCGCTGTCATCATGTTCGGTCATAATCTCGTGCAGGCCGGTTGGCATTAAGCCGCCAGCAGAAAAATGCGGCCTTAGGTCAATATTGCCAAACGCACGGGTGATCAGGCGCGCGCCCCCGCCATCAACGCAGGCGGCACGGCCTTGCCATTGGTTTTCCGCCCGCAAAAGGGCCGCGCGGGCCTGTTGCAATTTGCTGGTCATAAAATGACGCCTGCTATTTGTTCCTATTTTGTTCTTGTTTATGTGGGACGCGAGGCGTCAGAGTCAAGGTCAAACCGCTTGGCCCGGTCCCGGTTTTATTTTCCACTATATGGCCCCGATACTTACGCGGATTATTCCGGAGGGCTGGTTGCGTTGGTTTATTGGTTTCAAGAGAGAGCAGCGCCCGTTGCGCCCTGTTTGAGGCTTGCGTGATGGATGTTTGCCAGCCGAGATGCAGGGAAATATGATGAGGGCGCACAATTTTGAAGGAACGATATGATCGAGATTATAACGGCAGAGCCCATGCACCGGGCGGGCTGGGAACGCTTATGGCGCCAGAATATTATAAGCTTTGGCGCGCCGGACATGACCGATGATGTGATTGATGCTTTATGGCATCGCATTCTTGACCCGGATCATGCCATGCAGGCGTGGCTGGCGGTTGATCCGATCGGGGAAAAAGATGGGCCGTTGGTGGTGGGGCTGGCACATATCATTGTCCATCCCCATACATTTTCCCTGCGCAATGTCGCCTATCTGGAAGATTTTTGGGTGTCTGCCGACCAACGTGGTTTGGGCATTGGCGGGCAGATGATGGCAGCATTACAAACACAGGCACACCAGCAGGACTGGGCCCGTCTTTACTGGCTAACAGCGGGCGATAACCATCATGCCCAACGCTTGTATGACCGGCTGACAGATCGTGTGGATGCCGTCTTGTACAAAATTGATACGGTATGAAAAACGGGTACCATGAGAAAAGGCAACCTCATGGAGACATGATTTTTTGGTGTTTTACGTCAGAACTTCTAAAACCGGTGTCTCAAGCACGGTATTGCTAATGACATCGGCAATGCCCCGGTCGGTTTGATCGGCGCCGATTGCCCGCCACTGATACGTAGCATTGCTTTGCTATCGTTTTTCGGCCCGTAAAAGGGCCGCGCGTGCCTGTTGCAACCTGCTGCTCATGAAATGTGCGCGCCAACTATTCCTGTTTTGTTCCTTTTTCTGATAGCGAATGGACCAGAGTTAAGATGAAAGCCTGATATATATGGGCTGCGAGAGAGAATACCTGTTTATGGCGTAATGAAGCCCTGTTTTATGGCGGTTACAACCGCCTGTTCCCGTGTGCGGGCGTTTAATTTCTGGCGACAGTTACGCAAATGCATTTCGACGGTGACGCGGGT
>NZ_JFKA01000012.1 GCF_002115755.1 Thalassospira mesophila
CCAACGTTAACGTGCGGTTTTGTACGCGCGAATTTTTCCTTGGCCATTGCCCTCAGATCCTAATCCGAACCAAAAAAACACGTAAGAACCCACCGCACAAGCCGACGGGTAACTAAAATTCTGGAGCGGGTGAAGGGAATCGAACCCTCGTCGTAAGCTTGGAAGGCTTCTGCTCTACCATTGAGCTACACCCGCATATTTTTTAACTGCGAGCTCTCGCGAGGGCGAGAGAATGGTGGAGGGGGCAGGATTCGAACCTGCGTAGACTAAGTCGGCGGATTTACAGTCCGCTGCATTTGACCGCTCTGCCACCCCTCCATCCGGGTCGAAACGTTGTCGGCTGTTACCCCGGCCTCGTTGCGGCGAGGGAGGGAATACGTTGCAGGTGCCCATGTTGTCAACAGCAAAAAAAGCACGAATTCGCATTTCCTTTCCTATATGTTGGATTAGCCCGACAAACCGGGCGAAACAAAGTGCATTCAAGTTGTTATGAGTTGGAGGTTTCCGTCACTATGCCGCGCCGCAGCAAAAACCGTACGTTTTCCCGCCCAGTCAGTGCTGGCGACGGGGATATTTCCTCGCCGGACGCGGAAAACGATGAAAACAATTCCCGTCGCGGTCGTGGCCGTGGCCGGGATTCCGGCAGCGGGCGCGATGCGTCGCGTCTGATTCTTTTTGGTCGCCACCCCGTTATTATGGCGATTCACAACCCGCAGCGCACGATTCATCGCATCTGGACCACCGAAAATGCCCGCGATGAAGTTAACTACGCCCTGCAGCAAGCCGAGCGAACCGATGTTCTGGTCGACAATGCCGGACGGATCGATATCGACCAGATGTTGCCGCCCGGGGCGGTTCATCAGGGCATTGCCATGCATTGCGCGCCCCTGCCCCAGCCCGGCGTCGAGGATCTGGTAGCTGAATATCGCGATCAGGACTCGGCAACGGTGCTGATTCTCGATCAGGTTACCGATCCACACAATGTCGGGGCTATTTTACGCAGTGCCGCCGCATTTGGTGCCTGTGCCGTGATTGTGCCGGACCGCCACGCGCCGCAAGAATCGGGTGTGCTGGCAAAGTCCGCCAGTGGCGCGCTTGAAGTGGTGCCCTATATCCATGCAGGTAACCTTGCCCGCGCGTTAGAAACCCTCAAGGGGGCCAATTTCTGGCTTGCTGGCATGGATGGCAGTGCGGATCAGACACTTGCCCAAGCCAAACTGACGGGTAAAGTCGGCATTGTTATGGGATCGGAAGGTGATGGCCTGCGCCGGTTAACCCGCGACAATTGCGACTTTTTGGTCAAACTGCCGATGACAGACCGCATTGAAAGCCTGAATGTTTCAAACGCGGCTGCCGTTGCCCTGTATGAGCTGTTTCGCAAACCAGCTTGAAACCGGATTAAAACCCCGGCGAATCGTTTGAAAACACTGAAAGTTTCGACCTGCGACTGGCGATGGAAATTGGGAATAATCAGGGGCTTGCAATCCTGCCCATCCCGGACTATGTTCTCGCCGCTCGCGCCGGCATAGCTTTAATTGGTAGAGCAGCGGATTTGTAATCCGAAGGTTGGGAGTTCGACTCTCTCTGCCGGCACCACAAAACCCCGCAGACCTTTTGGTTCTGCGGGGTTTTGTTGTTTTGGCGTTGCAAAGCATAATTTCGGCGATTCAGGCCAATATCCCCCTCAGCCCGCCAGCAATTTACCACCAAGAATTAAAAATGCAGCGCCAAGCACCCCTTCAATAGTCCGCTGGGCGCGGCGATAAACCCGCATGACGGCCGGGGTCGAAAAAAACCACGCCAGCGTTAAATGCCACGCAAAGGAAATGGTGGTTGTTCCCGCCACAATCGCCACAGCCACCCATGCCGGGGCATCGGGCCGCAACACAATCGACATCACCGAAAGCCAGAACAACGCTGCCTTCGGGTTACCGGCCTGCACAATCAGCCCCCGGCGAATGTATCGCCAAAAAGGCCGATCAGGATTCGCAATCAGGCGCGGATCGGTTGCAACAGTGTGTTTGGGCCCCCTGAACGCTGCCCGCAGGGATTTATAGCCCAGAAACATCAAATACGCGCCGCCCGCCCAGCGTAACAGCAGGGCAATGTCGGCGGAGGCGGCAAGAACGGCAGTAAGACCCAGCATCGTCATGCTTGACCAGCACAATGTGCCACACCCAACCCCAAGAGCCAGCCCCAGCCCGGCGCGACGCGACACCGTCATCGCTGTTCCCGTCACGGCCAAAAAATTCGGCCCGGGCGACAGCACAGCAAGCATGAAAATCGCATAAGCGGTAAGCAAATAGGGGAAATATTCCATAAACGTTACTCTGCCATGCGCCGGGAAATGCCAGATACCCCGGCCCGCGACGTAAAAATTTAAACCAACGCGGGCTGGCAACCGGCGACACCCGCAACGCCGTCATTTACGGTATTATTTCTTAACAAGATACCCGTCACGCGCCCATGATTGCAGGCCACCCTTTAGCGTCATCACCTTGCAATCAAGATGTTCAAGGGCAGCATTGGCCGCCCCGAAGGACCGTTGCCCCACCGCACAAATAAACACAACATCAAGTCCGGCGTCATCGGTACGATCAATCAGATCGGCCATATCAAGCGCGCCAAGCGGTATGTTAAGCGCACCAGCCACCGTGCCACTGGCAAATTCATCGGGCTCGCGCACATCTATCATCAGGGCGGTTTTTTCGCGCAAAATCTGTTCGAGGGTCGTGTTGTCAATGAAATATACAGAATTATCTGACATTGTTTCCTTTCATGACCTGCACGCATCAGGCACACTGTTGAATTAGAACATATTGCAGGTGCAACCAAAGCACGGTGCGTAGGTTACGTCACCTTTTTGTGAACGCCAAATCTGTTTAAACCGATAAAAACACACTAAACTTTTTGAAATTTAATATTGCGTTGTCGCAATGCAGTAACCACGTTCAAGAGTAGTGAAGTTTCGTTTCATCCCGTCGCCCTGGCCTTGCCGGGGGCATGATTTTAGCGGAAAATTTCCTTTCCGCCGCCCCGCAAGCCTATCGCGGACATTGTGGATGACCACTTTGGCAAACCGGCAACAATTGCGGTTTTTCCATCGTGCCTGATCGGGTCTAATCGACGCCAATTTTCGTCTTCATGACTGTTTTGACACCCGAAGTGTCTGTTTTTCTCACATCTGTTTCGGGGACATGTACGCCCGCATTCCCCGTAAAGACCATAACAATAAATGGTGCGTGCGCCAAAAGCCGTGCCCGAAACATTCGACCGGGAGAATTGCGACCACACCGGACCGTGCGTGCACAAAGACCAACGACGAGCGATAATTTTGGAAAGGAGACCGCGCCATGGCTGAAGACCAGGATATCTTCGAGCTATATGCGGAAGGCTATGACGGAAAACGCGAAACCGAACTGACCATTCGCGACTATCTTAATTTATGCCGCGATGATCCATCGGCCTATTCGTCTGCGGCTGAACGCATGATCAAGGCCATTGGCGAGCCTGAACTGATCGATACATCGACAGACTCGCGCCTTGGCCGTATTTTCTTAAACCGCACAATCAAGCGGTATCCGGCCTTTGCCGACTTTTATGGCATGGAAGAAACCATCGAACGCATTGTCGGTTTTTTCAAATATGCGGCACAAGGGTTGGAAGAACGCAAACAGGTTCTTTATTTGCTGGGCCCGGTTGGCGGCGGCAAAAGCTCGCTTGCCGAACGCCTTAAAGAACTGATGGAACACGAACCCATTTATGTTCTTAAAGCCGGAAACGATATCAGCCCGGTGTTTGAAAGCCCGCTGTGCCTGTTTAACCCGGCCAAAATGGGCGATGCTATTAACGATAAATACGGCATTCCCAAACGCCGGCTAACCGGCCTGATGTCGCCGTGGGCGGTTAAACGGCTGGACGAGTTTGAAGGCGATTTGTCGAAATTTTCGGTGGTTAAATTGCTGCCGTCGCGCCTGCGTCAAATCGGCATTGCCAAAACCGAACCGGGCGATGAAAACAACCAGGATATTTCATCGCTGGTCGGCAAGGTTGACATTCGCAAGCTGGAATATTTCAGCCAGAACGACCCCGATGCCTATTCCTATTCCGGCGGGTTAAACCGCGCCAATCAGGGCATGCTTGAATTTGTTGAAATGTTCAAGGCCCCGATCAAGATGCTGCACCCGTTGCTGACGGCAACCCAGGAAAGCAACTATATCGGCACGGAAAACCTCGGGTCGATCCCGTTTCAGGGCATGATTTTGGCCCATTCGAACGAAGCCGAATGGCAAACATTCAAGGCCAATAAAAACAACGAAGCCTTTATCGACCGGATCAGCGTGATCAAGGTGCCCTATTGCCTGCGTGTTACCGAAGAAACCAGCATTTACGACAAACTGTTGCAGGGATCGGAACTTGAACAGGGCTCTTGTGCGCCCGGTACGCTGAAAATGCTGGCGCAGTTTTCCATTCTGTCGCGCTTGCAGGAACATGAAAATTCCAATCGCTATTCCAAAATGCGGGTTTATGACGGCGAAACATTGAAGGATGTCGACCCCAAAGCCAAATCGATGCAGGAATATCGCGATTCGGCCAGTGTTGATGAAGGCATGGACGGCATTTCAACCCGGTTTGCCTTCAAGGTTCTGTCGGAAACCTTCAACCACGACACCCACGAGGTTGCCGCCGACCCGGTCCATTTGATGTATGTGTTAGAACAGGCCATCCGTCGCGAGCAATATCCCGACGAACGCGAAAAAGAATATATGGAGTTCATCAAGGCCGAACTGGGCCCGCGCTATGCCGAGTTTATTGGTGCGGAAATCCAGAAAGCCTATCTTGAAAGCTATTCCGACTACGGACAGAACCTGTTTGACCGTTATGTCGCCTATGCCGATGCCTGGATTGAAGACCAGGATTTCAAAGACCCCGATACCGGGCAGCTTCTGGATCGCAAGATTATCGATCAGGAACTTTCCAAGGTCGAAAAGCCGGCGGGCATCGCCAACCCCAAGGATTTCCGGAACGAAGTCGTGAAGTTTGCCCTGCGCGCACGCGCCAATAACAAGGGCAAGAACCCATCCTGGACATCGTATGAAAAACTGCGCGAAGTAATTGAAAAGCGCATGTTCAGCCAGGTTGAAGACCTGTTACCGGTGATTTCATTTGGCTCGAAAAAAGATGGCGAAAGCGAAAAGAAACATAACGAGTTCGTCAAACGCATGATCGACCGTGGCTATACCGAACGCCAGACCCGTCGTCTGGTCGAGTGGTATATGCGCGTCAACAAGGCGGGCTGATTTGCCCCGCACGGCCCCCGCCGGGTGGTGTTTACCCCTTTCATCACCCGGCGTCGGGCTTTGCCCTGCCCCTGCGTTTTTAGGATACACCGCCCATGTTTCATATCATCGACCGGCGCAAAAACCCCAAAGGCAAAAGCCTTGGCAACCGCCAGCGGTTTATGCGCCGGGCCAAGGCGCAAATCAAAAAAGCGGTTGAAGAATCGATCAAAACCCGCGGCATCACCGATATCGATAATGGCGACCAGATCACCATCCCCGGCAAAACCCTGCGCGAACCTGGCTTTCACCATGCCGGGCGCGGCGGTGACCGCAATTATGTGTTACCGGGCAACAAAAAATTCGTGCCGGGCGACCGGATTGCCCGGCCCCAGGGCGGCGATGCTGGCGCCGGCGGCTCGCAAGCCAGCCCTGATGGCGACGGCGAAGACCAGTTTCAGTTTGTGCTGACCCGGGATGAATTTCTCGACATCTTTTTCGAGGATCTGGAACTGCCCGACCTTTTGAAAAAAAGCCTGAAACAAACCACCGCCTTTCGCACCGCGCGCGCCGGTTATTCGTCCGACGGGTCGCCCGCCAACCTGAACCTTGTGCGTACCATGCGCAATTCGCTGGCCCGGCGCATTGGCCTTCGCCGCCCCAAAAGCAGCGAAATCCGCGAACTGGAAGAAAAAATTGCCCGCCTGATGCAAGACGATGAAACCTTGCCCGGCGCTGATAAACAGGCCAATGCCGAAGCCTTGCGGGTTTTGCAGGCCGAACTGGACGAAGCCAAACGCCGCAGCCGCGCCATTGCCTTTATCGACCCGATAGACACCCGTTATAACCAGTTTCGCCAAATCCCCGATCCCAACACACAGGCGGTGATGTTTTGCCTGATGGATGTTTCAGGATCGATGTCAGAGCAAATGAAAGAACTGGCGAAACGGTTTTTCATGCTGTTGCACATGTTTTTGCACCGGCGCTATGAACATGTCGATGTGGTGTTTATTCGCCATACATCGCGCGCCTCCGAGGTCGACGAGGAAACCTTTTTCTATTCGCGCGAAACCGGCGGCACCATTGTTTCCACCGCCCTTGAGGAAATGAAACGCGTGCTAAAGGACCGCTACCCCACCGATCAGTGGAACATCTATGCAGCACAGGCATCGGATGGCGATAATTATTCCAACGACGGGGCCAAATGCACCGCCCTTCTGGCCGAAGATTTGCTGCCGAAATGCCAGTATTACGCCTATATCGAAATTACCGACGAACGCGAAGCCGAGATTTTTTCGTCTGCCGAGGGCGAAACCGCGTTGTGGAAAGCTTATGCCCCGCTGGCACACACCCGCAATGCGCGCTTTGCCCTGAAACGGGTAACCAAGGCAGCCGATATTTTTCCGGTTTTTCGCGAACTGTTTGCCAAAAACAAGTCGGAGGCCCGGACATGAGCAAAAGACCAGACAATAAATTGCTGTTTGACGGTGCCGATTGGGATTTCAACAGCCTGAAAGCCACCTACGACGCGATTGAAGACATCGCGATCAATGAAATGCACCTTGATGTTTATACCAACCAGATCGAAGTGATCACATCCGAACAGATGCTTGATGCCTATTCATCAATTGGTATGCCGCTGATGTATCATCACTGGTCGTTCGGGAAACGCTTTGTGCGCGATGATGTGATGTATCGCAAGGGATACCAGGGGCTGGCCTATGAAATTGTTATCAATTCCAACCCGTGTATTTCCTATGTGATGGAGGAAAATACCATTGGCATGCAGGCACTGGTCATGGCCCATGCAGCTTTTGGTCATAACCATTTTTTCAAAAACAATTACCTGTTCAAACAATGGACCGATGCCGACGGCATTCTTGATTACCTGCAATTTGCCAAACGCTATATCGCCAAATGTGAAGACCGGTTTGGCTTTGACGCGGTTGAACGCATTCTTGATGCCGCCCACGCCCTGATGGATCACGGGGTAAACCGATATTCCCACCCGGAAAAGCCCAATCTGGCAGCGGAGCTGGAACGCGAACGCGAACGTGCCAAATACGAAGACGAAACCTATAACGATTTATGGCGCACCCTGCCCCAGGCCGAAGAAGACACCGAAACCCAGGATGAGCAACATCGTCGCCTGCGCCGGGAACAACGCCGGGCGCAATTTGGCCTGCCCGAAGAAAACCTGTTGTATTTTTTGGAAAAGAACGCGCCGGGCCTGCAATCGTGGGAACGCGAACTTTTGCGGATCGTGCGCAATATCGGCCAGTATTTTTACCCGCAAAAACAAACCAAGGTCATGAATGAAGGCTGTGCCTGCTATGTGCATTACCACATCATGAACCGGCTTTATGACAAGGGCCAAATTTCCGAAGGTGCGATCATGGAGTTTATCGATTCGCATTCAAAAGTGGTGTTTCAGCCCGAATTTGACGATCCGCGCTATTCCGGTTTTAACCCCTATGCGCTGGGCTTTGCCATGATGCAGGATATTCACCGCATTTGCGTTGACCCCACCGACGAAGACAAAAAATGGTTTCCTGATATTGCCGGTAATAATGCTCCCATTCCCACCTTGTGCGATGCCTGGGCGCAGTACCGCGATGAAAGTTTTATCCTGCAATTTTTATCGCCCAAACTGATGCGCGATATGAAAATGTTCATGATCAACGACCATGCATCGGCCCCGCATCTTGAGGTTGGCGCGATCCATGACGACAATGGCTATCGCAATGTGCGCCGGGCGCTGGCCCGCATGCATGACCTGTCGGTACGCGAACCTGATTTGCAGGTGGTCGATGTTGATTTGCGCGGCAACCGCCAGCTCTATATCGCCCACACCCAGCATGACGGTATCCGCCTTGATAAATCCGAAGCCGAACTGACGCTGGGCTATATCGGTCAGCTTTGGGGATATGGTGTTACCCTGCAAGCCGTTGACAATGACAGCGGCGAAATCCTGCATGAAACGCATTACACCCCCGACGATTTTGCCCCCGTATAAGGCACGCCATCATGCAATGCCGTCATGGGTCACAGCCCCTGTCTTTTGGGCCGCTTTTCTTTTTGGGGAAAGCGGCCTTTTTGATTTCCGGTTGGGCAACGTCGCCCTCGCGATGCGCTGCCTGATGAAATATTCCCATGCCGAAACAAGTTTCACAGCCACCAGAAAAATTAAAAATACACCTTCCTTTCAAGCAGATAAGCCCATCTACATTTGAAGTTTTTCCATTCCTATTGCGTAACAGTCATTTTAAGCACCTTTAAAACGCCCTGTTTTCATCAAACATCAAAACTTAACATATTCAACGTGCTCCGAATGTATGGCGCAAACATCTTTGGCAGGGCAGCATCGTACAACCACAGGAACGTTAATTTTCCCGGCTGCATGTCTCTATTTTTAAATTAAGAACGTTTTTCCCTTTGACAAAAGAGAAACGTTATAACATAACAAAATGGCTTTTTGCTTCCCCTGCCAAAACGGAAATCCCATGTTGAAATCACGCTTGCTGTTTACCGGTGCCCTGTTTGTTGCTGCCCAGTTTGCCCTGCCCAATGGCGCGCAGGCAGCAGATGCGCCGCGTGTTGTCGCCTCGATCAAGCCCATTCATTCCATTGCCGCGGCCATCATGGAAGGTGTGGGCGAACCGGACTTGCTGGTTAAAGGGGCCGCATCGCCGCACACCTATTCGCTGCGCCCCAGCGAAGCCAGTGCGCTTCAAAATGCCGATCTGGTTATTTATGTCTCGCCGGAGCTTGAGGCGTTTTTAAGCAAACCGCTGGCGTCGCTTTCGGGCAATGCCAAAATTCTGGAACTGGCCGAAGCCGATGGTATTTCAACCCTTGCCATGCGCGAAGGCGGGGCGTGGGAAGCCCATCATCATGGTGACGAAGACGCCCATGATGATGATGATGAAGAACATGATGATCATGACCACGACACGGCCCATGATGATGACCATAACCACGATCATGACCCCGAACATCATCACGACGAAGGCGACCCGCATATCTGGATGAGCCCGGAAAACGGCAAGGCCATTGCGCGCGATATTACCGAAGAACTGGCCGAAATTGACCCGACCCACGCCGATTTTTATCGCGCGAACCTGAAAAGCCTACTTGGCAAAATCGATGCAACAAAGGATGATCTGGTAAACCGCATCAGTGCAGTTCGCCAAAAGCCCTTCATTGTCTTTCACGATGCCTATCAATATCTGGAACACAGCTTTGATTTACAGGCCGTTGGCTCCATCACCATTTCGCCGGATCGCAAACCGGGTGCAAAACGCCTGCATGACATTGAAGAAAAAATCAAATCAAGCGGTGCGTCCTGTGTGTTTGCTGAACCGCAATTCAAACCTGCCCTTGTTCAGTCCATCGTCGCCGATACCGGCGCACGCATTGGAACCCTGGACCCGCTAGGAGCCAATATTGACGCCGGACCGGATGCCTATACCGACATTTTGTCGCAAAATATTGACGCATTGGCGAGTTGCCTTAAAGGTTAAACCCCTAACCTTTCTGGTGAAGGCGTCGCGCCCCGTTTCCCGGGGCGCGCGCTTTTTGTATCTGGTGCACCGGGCGGCATTTGCAGGCGTCATCAGCTTTGTTGCCCTCGCCTGCTTTTCCCCCGTGGCACAGGCCCATCCCCATGTCTGGCTTGATACCCAATCAACCATGATTTTTACCGGCAAAAAAATATCCGCCATCCGCATGGTCTGGATTTTTGATGATATGTTCAGCCTGACCGTGATGGACCAGTTTGACCACAATCATGATCGCCGGTTTTTTGATGCCGAAAATGACGAGGTCCGCGACAATGCCTTTATTGCGCTGGCCGATATCGGTTTTCTGACCTATCTGCGCCGCAATGAAAAAGTGGTCAAGATTGCGGACTTTCAGGATTTTATCGCCGATATTACCGACGATGGACGGGTAAAATACAGCTTTACCCTGAGCTTGGCCGAACCTGTCGACCCGATCGCCGATCAGATCGGATTATCGGTTTATGATTCCGAATATTACATTGATGTCGGCTTTGCCAAAGACAACCCGATTTCGTTTTCCGGCAATGATGGCATAAAATGCAGCTATAAAATGGGCGAAGATGACAAGCATCGCATTTATTACGACATGGTCTCGCCGCAGCGCGCCGACATCACCTGTCATTAAACAAGCTGGCATGGTGTATCGCGGCATTTTAATGCTGGCCGTGCTGATAATATGTGCGGGCTTTGCCCTGCTTGTTACCGCCCCCCATGCCAACGCCCAAACGGCACAATTGCTGGGCCGGCGCAGCCCGGCGGACCAATCGGCAACCACGGCCCCCGCAATCGCGATGCCCGACTGGCTGGCGGGCATCGTCGGCGGGGCGATGAAAATACAAACGCAGCTTAACCGCGACATGACCCAAACCCTGCGCGATGCCAAACAGGGCAACAGCTGGTGGCCCGCCCTTAGCATCATTGCCCTGTCCTTTGCCTATGGCGTGTTTCATGCTGCCGGGCCGGGGCATGGCAAAATGGTAACCAGCACCTATTTTCTCTCCCGCGATGCCGGGTGGAAACAGGGCGTTGCCATGGGCGGGCTCATCGCGGCGACCCAGGCCGTAAGTGCCATTCTCCTGGTTGGGACATTAGGGCTGATATTTGATCTGGGCCCGGCGGCGATTACCAAAAACGGCTTGTTGCTGGAACTGGCATCCTATGCCCTGATCGTGGTGATGGGTTTTTATATGTGCCTGCGCATCGCCCAGGGGCGCGATGATTGTTGCGACCATGGTCCGGCGGCACACACCCATTCTCATGATCACGACCACAGCCACAGCCACGACCACCAGCATGAACATGCTCATGCTCCTGAAACCCGACAGTCACACACCACCAACACCCGGGGCCGGTCCAACGCGATCATAAGTGCCATTATTGTCGGTTTACGGCCCTGTACCGGGTCGATCCTGATGTTGCTTTTTACCTTGGCAAACGGGCTGTTTTTAATTGGCATTGCGGCCGCCTTTGCCATGGCATTTGGTGTTGCCTTAACGGTCAGCGCGATTGGCCTTGCGGCCATTGGCATTCGGTTTGGCAGCCAGAAACTGTTTCCTGTCTCGCCAGCAGTATCGTTATGGGTGCGCCGTATTGTTGGCTTTGGCGGGGCGGCCCTGATTACCCTTTTTGGCGTGGTGCTGTTTTTATCTGCCAGCCATCAGTTGGGTTGGGTTTAGTTTTAAAGCCCGGCCTTCCCTACTCGTCCTTGCCCCTCCTGCCCGCCCGCCAATTCCCGGTTCACCCCTTGCGGTGTGCGCGTAATTTGCTGATTTGCGTGCCATATTGCGCCCGAAATGCCCGGCTCAGGGTGGCTGTCGATGCAAAACCGGTTTGCAGGGCTATTTGCGCCACCGACAGCCCCGTTTGTGTTGCCATGTCATGCGCGCGTGCCAGTCGGATCATCTGGTAATATTTCCCCGGCGACATCGCCAGTTCGCGCTGAAACAACCGGTCTAACGACCGCAGCGATAATGATGCGCGCTTCGCAATTGTCGCAAGGGAAACCGGGTCTTCAATATGGGCCATCATCACATCAATCGCGGCCAAAAACCCCGGCGTATCGGACCGGCGTTTTAAAATATTGGCCCCGCGCCCGCTGTCATATTGGCGTTCGGCGTCATACACAAACAGGTTGGCAACGTTAAAGGCCATCGCCGGGCCAAATTTTTCGGCCAGCAGATGCAACATCATCTCCAGCACGGTCGAGGCCCCGCCGCAGGTGATGTATTTTCCCGCCACCACAAATCGCTGTTTTCCCGGAATAACGTCGGGGAAGGTTTCGGCAAAACCGGCGGCTTCTTGCCAATGAATGGTGGCCTGTGCCCCGTTTAACAACCCGGCTGATGCCAGCAACCATGCACCGGTATCAAGCCCGGCAACGACACCGGCCCGGCTTGCCAGTTGCCGCAACTGCGCCCGCCCGCGCGGCGACACATGCCCGCGCACATCATACCCCGCAATCACCACCAGATAATCCACCACGCCCGCCTGTGTAATATCGCCATCAGGCTTGATCTGGATACCGCTGGAACTTTGCACAAGGCCGTTATCCAGCGTGCTGATATGCCAGCAAATGTTCTGCCCCTGCGCCATATCACGCGCGGCGCGCAAGGGTTCAAGCGCACTGGCCAGAACCATGTTTGAAAAACCGTCAAACAACAAAAACTGAAAAGACATATCATTTGGCATAATTGGCAAAATAACGGACGGTATAGGCAAATATCAACGGCCAATTTCCCGCTAGGCTGGGCAACAGCACACAAAACAGGGATTGCACCATGCCATTAACCATGAACCGCGATGTTTTTATCACCGCCGCCGTCACCGGCTCGGGCGCGACGCAGGATAAATCGCCCCATGTGCCGCGTTCACCGCAGCAAATTGCCGAGGCCGCCATTGACGCCGCGCGGGCCGGTGCCGCGATTGTCCATTGCCATGTACGCGATCCCGAAACCGGCGCACCATCGCGCGACGTGCGCTATTACCGCGACGTCACCGAGCGCATTCGCGCCGCCGATGTTGATGTGGTTTTAAACCTGACAGCCGGCATGGGCGGTGACATTGTTTTTGGATCATCCAACGCCCCCCTGCCCTTAAACCCGGCTGGCACCGATATGGTCGGGGCCAGCGAACGCATGGCCCATATTGCCGATTGCCTGCCCGAAATTTGCACGCTCGATTGCGGCACCATGAATTTTGCCGAGGCCGATTATGTCATGACCAACACGCCGGGCATGTTGCGCGCCATGGGGCAAATGATGACCGACCTTGGCGTTAAACCCGAGATCGAGGCCTTTGATACCGGGCATTTATGGTTTGCCAAACAACTGGTGGCCGAAGGCATTTTAACCAGCCCGGCACTGGTGCAACTGTGCATGGGGGTGCCATGGGGCGCGCCCAATGATTTAAATACCTTTATGGCGATGGTTAATAATGTGCCGTCGGACTGGAACTGGTCGGCATTTTCGCTGGGCCGGGACCAAATGCCATTTGTCGCCGCATCGGTTTTGGCGGGTGGCAATGTCCGCGTTGGCCTGGAAGACAACCTGTTTTTGAAAAAAGGTGTGCTGGCAAGCAATGCGCAACTGGTGGAACGCGCGGTTGGCATTATTGACCGCATGGGGGCGAATATTATCGGCCCCGATGCTGTGCGTAAAAAGCTGGGCCTGACCAAGCGGGAGCCGAAATAATGGCGATCAACAATCCCCCCTTAAAAGCCGCGATTATCGGCGGCGGTGTTATTGGTGGCGGCTGGGTCGCCCGGTTTTTGCTAAATGGCTGGGACGTTGCCGTTTACGACCCCGACCCGGAGGCCGAACGTAAAATTGCCGCCGTACTGGCAAATGCCCGGCGCAGCCTGCCTGCCCTTTATGACACCGCCCTTCCTGCCGAAGGAAAACTGGTTTTTTGTGGCTCCGTCGCCAAAGCAGTAGACGGGGCACGCTGGGTGCAGGAAAGTGCGCCGGAACAATTGGCGATCAAGCATCGTATTTTGGCTGAAATTCAGCAATATGCCGATAAAAACGCTGTTATCGGGTCTTCCACATCGGGTTTTAAACCATCTGAATTGCAGGAAGGTGCCGCACGCCCCGGTCAAATCGTCGTCGCCCATCCGTTTAACCCGGTTTATTTGCTGCCATTGATCGAAATTGTGGCATCAAAACAATCGGACAAAGCCTTTGTCGCGGCGGCCTGCGGTATTTTGCGCGATGTCGGCCTGAAACCCTTGGTTGTTGGCAAGGAAATTGACGCCCATATTGCCGACCGTTTGCTTGAAGCTGTCTGGCGTGAAGGCCTGTGGCTGGTGAATGACGGCATTGCCACCACCGAAGAAATTGACGATGCCATTCGCTTTGGTTTCGGTTTGCGTTGGGCACAGATGGGCCTGTTTGAAACCTATCGCATTGCTGGCGGCGAAGCTGGCATGGGGCATTTCATTGCCCAGTTTGGCCCGGCCCTGAAATGGCCCTGGACCAAATTAATGAATGTGCCGGAACTAACCCCGGAACTGATCGCCAAAATCGCCGCCCAGTCCGATGCACAATCGGGTGCCTTGTCGATCCGCGAGCTGGAACGCCTGCGCGACGATAATCTGGTCGGGATGATGCGCGCCCTTAAAAAATCGGGCAGCGGGGCGGGCGGCACCCTTAATGACCATGAAAAAGCCCTGAGCCGAAATGCACCGACGGCAGACACACACGCATTACCGCAAACCGTGTGTCGGCAGGTGCCGCAAAGCTGGGCCGATTATAACGGCCACATGAACGAAGCCCACTATCTGGAGGCCTTTGCCCAGGCAAGTGATGCGTTTATGGCGTTAATTGGCGCCGATGACGCCTATATCGCCAGCGGCAAAAGTTTCTTTACCGCCGAAACCCATTTGCGCCACCTGGCCGAAGCCAAAGCAGGCGACACGATAACCATCACTACCCGCGTGCTGCTGGCACAGGGTAAAAAGATGCACTTGTTTCACACGCTCTATGGCAAGGATGGCAGCATTCTTGCCACCTGTGAAACCCTGCTGATCCATGTGGACCTTACAACACGGCGGGCCTGCAACCCCGACGCCGAAGTTACCCGTCATCTGCAAGAATTTGGCGATGCCCATGCCAAGCTGGCAAAACCCGACGGTGCCGGTCGCCACGTTGGCCAAAAAAACGGCTGACCGGTTGGTCCTTCCCCATAAAAACACGGCCCGAAACATGTGTTTCGGGCCGTGTTGCATTTATAGCAATGTCGGGCGGCGGGTTGGCTTAGCCAAAACGCCCGGTAATATAATCGCGGGTGCGGGCTTCGCGCGGGTTGGTGAACAATTCGCGCGTCGGGCTGATTTCAATCAGATCGCCCAGATACATGAACGCCGTGTAATCCGACGTGCGTGCCGCCTGCTGCATATTATGCGTGACGATGATGATGGTGTAATCAGCGCGCAATTCCGAAATCAGTTCCTCGATTTTCATGGTTGAAATCGGGTCAAGGGCCGATGCCGGTTCGTCAAGCAACAGCACTTCGGGGTTCAGCACCACCGACCGCGCAATGCACAAACGTTGCTGTTGCCCGCCCGAAAGGCCATTGCCGCTGACATGAAGTTTGTCTTTGACTTCGTCCCACAGGGCGACTTTGCGCAGGCCCCATTCAACGCGGTCGTCCATTTCCGATTTGGTCAGTTTTTCATACATGCGCACAGCAAATGCGATGTTTTCGTAAATCGACATCGGAAACGGTGTTGGTTTTTGAAACACCATGCCAACACGGGCGCGTAGATTATTCAAATCCTTGCCCTGTGCCAGAATGTTTTCACCATCAAGCAAAATTTGCCCCGTTGCCGTCTGATTGGGATACAGCGAATAGATGCGGTTTAACGTGCGCAGCAACGTGGATTTGCCACAACCCGACGGCCCGATCAGTGCCGTTACGCTGCGATCATGAAAATCGAGCGAGATTGAATTCAGGGTTTTGTTTTTACCATAGTAAAAATCAAGATCCCGCACGCTTACTTTGATCGGAGTGGGTTCCGCGACCGGTGCGTGCGCAACGATATCATCGGGAAGAGCCTGAAACATGCTCATGATTAACCTTTCATCCTGCTTTTCGCAGCCAGCAACGTCCGTGCAGCAATGGTCAGCCCCAGCACGGCAAGAGTAATAAGCAACGCCCCGGCCCACGCCAGCGAACGCCAGTCGTCATAGGGGCTCATGGCGAAGTTGAAAATCACCACTGGCAGGTTTGCCATTGGCTGATTCATGTTCGTGCTCCAGAACTGGTTATTAAGCGATGTAAACAACAGCGGGGCTGTTTCACCACTGATCCGGGCCACGGCAAGCAAGGCACCGGTCATTAAACCGGGGCCAGCGGCACGATAAGACACCTGTAAAATCACCCGCCAGCGCGGAATACCAAGGGCAGCCGCCGCTTCGCGCAGGGTATCAGGCACAAGAAGCAACATGTCTTCGGAGGTACGCACCACAACCGGCAGGGCAATAATTGCCAGCGCAATCGCCCCGGCATAGCCCGAAAAATGGCCCATCGGCACCACAACCAGTTCATAAACAAACAAACCGATCAGGATCGACGGGGCTGATAGCAAAATATCGTTGATAAAGCGCACCACAGCAGAAATTTTGGCATAACGCCCGTATTCGGCCAGATAGGTGCCGACCAGCAAGCCAACGGGAATGCCGATAATGGTGGCAATGCCCACCATCATCACCGAGCCGAAAATGGCATTTAACAAGCCACCATCCGAGCCCGGCGGCGGTGTCATTTCGGTAAACAGTTTCAGCGACAAGGCCGAAAAGCCCTGCCCGAACAAAGACCACAAAATCCACGCCAAAACGGCAAGGCCCAACAACGTGACAACGTGCGACATTGTCATGTGAAACGTCGAAATGAAACGACGGCGCATATACATGCGACGCTGATAGGGCGAAGAAACCTGACGTTCGGTCGTTGGTGTGACCGGTGTTTGAACTGACATAGTGATGTGTCCTTTCCCGGCCTAGTGGCCTGATTGCTTTTTCAGGCGCAACAAAAACAGCCGAGCCACCGCGAGCACAATGAACGTAATGACAAACAGGGTCAGGCCCAGTGTTACCAGTGCCGATGTGTGCAATTTGGAATCGGCTTCGACAAACTCATTGGCGATCGAGGACGAAATCGTTGCCCCCGGCCCCATAATGGAGGCCGACAGGCGATGCGAATTACCAATAACAAACGTAACCGCCATGGTTTCACCCAATGCCCGGCCCAGCCCCAGCATGACCGCCCCAACGGTGCCCGCGCGGCAATAGGGCAAAACAACCCGATGCACCACTTCCCAGCGTGTACATCCCAGCCCATAGGCCGATTCTTTAAGCACAGCGGGAACGGTGGTAAACACATCACGCATCATCGCCGTGATAAACGGCACAATCATAATGGCCAGAATGATACCGGCGGTAAAAATACCAATGCCCATCGGCGGGCTGACAAATAACGGACCAATAACCGGGATTGGCGCCAGGTTTGCCATGGTCCAGTGCTGCATCGCGACACCAAATGTCGGGGCGAAAACAAACAGGCCCCACATGCCGTAAATAATACTGGGAATGGCGGCCAGCATTTCAATGGCGACACCGACGGGGCGTGCGATCCACGGCGGGGCCAGTTCGGTCAGAAAAACGGCAATCCCGAAACTGACCGGAACCCCGATCACAAGGGCAATCACGGCCGTTACCAGAGTCTGTATAATCGCCGGAAGGGCACCATAAAGATCCTTGACCGGGTTCCAGTCGGAACTGATGAAAAATGACAGTCCCTGATTTTTCAAAACCGGAATACTGCCCATCACCAGATACGCCAGAATGGCCACCAGCAAGAGCAGAACGAACATTGACAGTCCGAATGTCAGGTTATGGAAACCGCGATCAAATCCCGGTCTGAACTGTTTTACGGACACCGCAATAAACCTGCTTTTTTAGGGAAAAAATATTATGACCTTAAAACACCAAAGCCCGCCGCCGAGATCGTTCGGCGGCGGGTTGGTCAGGTAAGTTATGCAGCAAACTTACCAGATTTTTTTGCCATCGCTGCCTTTGACGTCGGCGGTCCAGGTTTTTTCAACCATGTCGACGACATTTTCCGGCATTGAGACGTAATCAAGTTTGTCGGCGATATCGCTACCGTTCTTGAAAGACCAGTCAAAGAAGTCGAGAACGTCTTTGGCGGTTTTTGCATTGTCCTGGGATTTGTGAACCAGGATGAAAGAAGCAGCAGTGATCGGCCAGCTTTTGGCGCCCGGCTGGTTGCCGAGGATCAGGTAATAACCCGGTGCATGTGCCCAGTCAGCATTTGCAGCAGCAGCAGCAAACGAAGCGGCGGTCGGTGCAACAGTTTCACCGTCCTTGTTTTTCATCTGGGTGTAGGCAAGGTCGTTTTGCAGGGCGTAAGCATATTCAACATAACCGATCGAACCGTCGATCTGTTTGGTATAAGAAGCAACACCTTCGTTGCCCTTGCCACCAACACCGACCGGCCACTGAACCGATTTGTTAACGCCGATGCTGTCTTTCCATTCCGGGCTAACAGCGGCAAGATAGTTGGTGAAGTTAAAGGTGGTGCCTGAACCATCTGAACGTTCAACAACAGAAATGGCTTCTGACGGCAGTTTCAGACCCGGGTTCAGGTCAGCAATCTGCTTGTCGTCCCATTTGGTGATTTTGCCAAGATAGATGTCGGCAAGAACAGCGCCGGTCAGCGTAACGTCGCCGCCCTTGATGCCTTTGATGTTCACAACCGGAACAACACCACCCATGATCATCGGCCACTGAACCAGACCAGCTTCGTCGAGCTCTTCTTTGGTCAACGGGGCGTCAGATGCGCCAAAATCAACGGTGCTGGCTTTAATCTGCTTGATGCCGCCGCCCGAACCGATCGACTGGTAGTTCATCTTGACACCGGTTTTTGCTTCATAGGCTTCGGCCCATTTGGCATATACCGGGTAAGGGAAGGTGGCACCGGCACCCGAAATTTCGGTCGCCTGAGCCGAGGCAAATACACCGGCAGCCATCAAAAGAGCGGCACCACCCAGGATGCTTTTCTTAAAAGTCGTCAGCATGAGGTTCTCCCAATCACCGTATCGGCAAAATCAAAAAATCAGGAAGATTTGACTGTCGGCCATATGCCGCCAACCAACCTTCTGGAATGAATTGTCGCTTCGGCGTGTCGTTTGCCGTTGCGATGGCGCAGAACCTACACCCGGATTTTTCGATTTTTTCCTACAGTTTTGTGAAATCGTTCACACTGTCACGGAACCGTCCGTGAAACATCATAACCTGTGGTTCAAATTTAATTTGATAATACAAACAAAGCCAAGGCTAACCTTTTGGCAAAATATTTGTAAAATCAGCCACTTGTTCAAAGGTGCTTCACGCCGGAATCAAAACCAAAAGAAAGGCCCGCCACTGTGAAACAGATCACACTGACGGGCCGGATGACATTTTTTGGGAACGAAACTTGCGTGGTTAAAACCCCGCCGCTGTCACAAATTGACGATAGCGGCGATTATTCGGGCTGCAATTGCGATGGAATCCGGTACAGATCGGCACCGGGTACGGCATGTAAAAACCCGTTAGCCAGCGAAATTTCGCCCGCAACATCGCATATTTGGCGCCGGGCCAATTCGGGCGCAATTTCCCCGGCCAGCAATTGGCGATAAATTTCGGCAATTGCCACCATATCGCAGCGATGCGGCGATAACCGAAACAGCCCCACGCCCATTTCATGCAACCCGGCAATTTCGTCGGACAGTTCCAGATACGTACCCGACAGCGTTTGCAACCCGTTCACCGCCAAAAACGGTGCCCCGTCCAGGGTATCCACATCCATGCCGTCAGGGGCGTCGCCACAAACAAACCGGCAGCCATCCTTGTGCAGGCCATGCGCGCGCGCCGAATAACAGCGCGCCGAAATCGCCAGGGGGACGCGGCCAAACACCTGCATTTCTATATCAGCCTGCCCCCGCACCTTGCACAGCCTGGCGATGGACGATTGTGGCAATTCCCACGGCATTGCCACGCGCACAGCCCCGCGTTCCACCATATAACGCAGCGTCCCTTCGTTATAGATGTTCACATAAGGCCCCACCATATGCGGCTTGCCGCCCAACACGCCAATGGCGGACAAATCGTTGGCCTCGATCAGCACATCGGGCATATCGGCCAGATCGCGGATCAGGGCCACTTCGCGGTCGCCCATCACCAGCGCCAGCGTTGACACCACCACCTGCTTGCCCGCGCGTTGCAGGCGTTCAATAACATCGGGCCAGTCATTGTCAAAAAACGGCATTCGTTTGGCGCAAACCACTTCGCCCACATGCACCACATCGACATCGGCTTCGTCGGCGATGCGGGCGTAAAAATCGCGCAAAATTTCCGGGCTCCAGTGAAACAGAACCGGCCCCATCACCAGCCGGGGCGATGGGATTGACGACAAGGATCCGACAGGTGGTGTGACGGTGATGGTATCGCTCATTGCCAGTTCCTTCGATATGCACCGGTTGTGTCACTTTGGCCTTCGGTCATGTTCGACAATTTGCTGTCGGTCATGCCGTGCCCGGCGGCAATACGGTCCAGCGCGCGGCGAAAACTGCCAACCACCTGGGTAATATAGGCCTTGCCGCGCTGGCGACCTTCAATTTTCAAGGCCGTCACACCGGCAGCCGCCAGTTCGGGCAACATGCTGGTTACATCCAGGCTGGTGGGTTCTTCAAACAAATACCCCGCCTTGCCCATGGCGCGAAACCGCCCCTTGCACAGGGTTGGATACCCCACCTTTTCCGACGCCCCGTAAACATTGATGGTAAAATCACCCAGGCGCGACACTGTGGCATCGTCGCGTTCTTCGTAATGCACATGATGGGCGGGCGAACACACCCCGTTCATATTGGGGCTTTCACCCGTCGCATAAGACGACAGCGAACACCGCCCTTCGGCCATCACACACATGCCGCCAAAGGCAAAAACCTCGGTCTCAACCCCGATCTGACGGTTCAGGCTGGCAATTTCGTCGAGCGATAACACACGCGGCAACACCACGCGCCGCACCCCGAATTCGCGGTGATAAAACCGGATCGCTTCAACGTTTGATGCCGATGCCTGTACTGATAAATGCAACCGTGCATTGGGGTGACGGTCGCGCGCATAGCGCAGCAAACCGATATCGGCCAGAATAACGGCGTCGACCCCGATCATGACGGCATCGTCAATGGCCCGGTGCCACAGCGCCTCGTTCCCGGCCTCGGGGTAGGTATTGCAGGCCAGATACACATGCGTGCCGCGTGAATGGGCAAAGGCGGTTTCGGCTTCCAGTTCAGCGCGGGAAAAATTCAACCCGGGAAAATTCCGGGCATTTGTTTCATCGCGAAACCCGCAATAAACCACGTCGGCCCCGGCTTCGACCGCAGCACGCAAACTGGCCGGTGTCCCGGCCGGACATACAAGTTCCATCATATTGTTTCGTCCTGTTTCGGGGTGCTGGCATCAACCGCGGGGGCGGCAAAATCATCGATGGTTGAATTGGCATACCCGCCAATAGCACCGCCATTTATAATGGCATCCGCCTTTGCCAGCGTTGCTGACGGCCCCTTTGCCCGGCTGGGCTGACGGCGGCGAATTTGCCCCTCGGCGCTTGCAAGGCGTTGGGCCAGATCATCAATCTGGCGCACTAGCCCGGCCTGGCGTTTATCGGTTGGCCCGGCAAAGGCATGGGCAAAACGTGTCATGTCGCGATCCAGCCGGTGATATCCGCGTTCGGCAAGGGCAAGGGCGCGCCGCGCGATCGGCCCCATCATGCCGAAACTTTCGCCAATGGCGGCACGGACATCAATGGTTTCGCCGTCCAGCGCATTGCGCAGGGCAACCACCACGTCGGTGCGGCCTTTAATTTTTAATGTGCGGGAAAAAAACAGGGCATCGCCATCTGATGTACCTTCCAACAATTGCAACAAAGCCGGAAGCGGGCCCAGAATGGTGGCCTGCGCCGATACGCGGTCGCGATCTGTTGCGCGGCGCAAAACCGATTTCACCGGATCAAGCTGCAAAAACAGATCAATGCCAAGATCGAGCGGTGAAATAATAATGCCCACGGCACCGTTTTGCGGGTCATACGCGGGGCTATTTGGCGCGAAACGGTCAAACACGGCACGATGCCGGGCCTGCATGGTGGCAATGGCATGGGCCAAAACCCGGTCAATCAACCAGCCTGGCAAACTTGCCGTAAGGGGGCCCAACAACAAAAAAGGCGTAAAAGCCGGACGCGCAACGGGCAACGGATTTTCTCCGGTTACTGTAAAATCCGGGCCATCCTAAAACCGGGCGCTTCCCTTGCGTTGACTTCTGTCAAATAATTGAAAAATATGATTTTTTGTTATTTTAATTCCAACGCCATCTCACGGAAATACTGCTAAAGCTGAAATTCCTGCGCAATTTCATGTACCGCATCAATCAAGGCATTCATCACCAGTCGGACCCGCGGCGACCGGCGCATGTCGGGATGAACCACAATCCAGATCGGTTCACGGCTTTCGCCTTTTTCATCTTCGCGGATCAGCGTCAGTCGCTTGTCCATATCACCCAGATAACGCGGCAACACGGCAACCCCCAGCCCGGCGGCGACAAATTCCTGTACCGATGCGGTATCATTGGCGCGCAGGCGACATAAAATATCGCGGCCCAGCAACCGGCGCACCCAATCGGCCTTGGCCAGGCCATAGGATGTATCGTCGTATCCGCAAAGCTCCCAGTTTTCCTCGGCGATATTGGCAACATAATCATGCGCGCCATACAGGCCCACGCCCAGTTCGGCCAGTTTTTGTGCAATCAGGCCCGGTTCCGTCGGTGTCACCATGCGTACCGCAATATCGGCCTCGCGCCGGGCCAGATTGGCAACATGGGACGACCCGATCAGCTCGAATTCCAGCCCTTTATATTCGGCCAGCAACGCCGCCAGGCGCGGGGCAAACAAAATGCGCCCCGCCACCGGGGGTACCGAAATACGAACCACACCCCGGGCAATTTCGCTGCTGTTTGCCATGCGTTCAAACGCCAGGGCATCAACCTCCACCCGTTCGGCCAGCGGCACCAGTTGCTGCCCATCGGGGGTTAATCGCCAGCCACCGGGCATTCGGTCAAACAGTTTGGTGCCAACCGATTGTTCCAGTGCCTCGACCCGGCGGGCAACGGTTGTATGTTCCTTGCGCAAGCGGCGCGCCGCGCCCGACAAGGTGCCTTCCTGTGCCAAAACCAGAAAAAACCTTAAATCGTCCCAATTCACGGTGCCGTCCTCCTGCTGTTTTCCTGTGCTATTTTGCACACGATATATGCAAAACCTACAAATTTCCGGGTTATTTTGCATATGGCAGTATGCGCACGATTCGAATGGTTGTTCCACCCACCGCTTTGGCGCAAGAGGCCCCCTATGGCACATTTTAACAGCCCTGCATTTGACCCCGGCTTTGGCACCCCCGCACCGCTGCGCATTTCCGCACGCTTGCGTGAATTTGGCACATGGCTGCAAATTCATTCCCAAACCCTGCTGCGCTGGTATCAGGGGCAGATATTAATGGCCGATCTGAATGAACGGCTGTTGCGCGATGGCGGGCTGGAACGTGACCATAGTGGCACAAGCCGCACTATCGCACGCCGCCTGCCCGAAACCGGGCATTTTCTGGCGCGTCATCCGCGCGGGTGATAAGGGGCAGCCCCGAAGGCAGCCCCGTGGCACCGCCCCCGCGTCTGACAGATAAAATTGCACAGCCCGTATTACCGGCAAAGCCGGTATGCGGGCTTTGTTATATGCAATTGCGGGCGGGTTTCACCTGGCAAAAAATGGGATGGCACGCCACAAAAAGCGTAAATGCGGCCTGAGTGTTGCCAGGCATGTTTGCCAATTTTACCTGTGCAAAAATAAACATAAAATTTGCAAAAACAGGTAATTTTCGGGTTATTTTGCATATGACACAGTGGGGATGTCGCAAAAACCAATGACTGGAGGAAGTCATGTCCACATTGCCAACCACCCACCTTGACCGCATTGTCATGAACACAACGCCCGTTCCCCACGGCGTTACATTTCAAAAACTGCGTCAGCTTTTTGTCGAACGGCTGGTGCGCGCCCGGCTGGCCCGCAGCCAGCACCAACTGATCGACCAGCTAAGCGATACCCAGCTGCGCGATGTTGGCCTTGAACGTGTTTTTGATGGTCGGGAATGGAAACTTTATATGATCCACCCCGAAAACACCCCGTCGCGCCAAAACACGTTGGCCCAAACAGCCAAGGACCGCCGTTAATGGCAAAATTGCACAATCGAGACAAAAACGGCCCCGAACATTTTGTTCCGGGGCCGTTTTTGCAAGTCAAACTACCGGTGCATGGATCAGCACGCAGCTCGGTCATTCCGTCTGGTGTTATCCCCGGCGCAGGGCTGCAACCTTGTCGGTGGCTTCCTGTGCAAGCTTGGTGATTTTCGCCCAGTCACCAGCCTTGACCGCGTCTTTCGGGGCAACCCACGACCCGCCAACAGTGATGATGTTGGGCAGCGCAATGTAATCGGCCAGATTAGCCAGCGATACACCACCCGTCGGGCAGAATGTTACCTGCGGCAACGGCCCGCCCAGCGCCTTTAGCATCGAAACGCCACCCTGCTGTTCGGCGGGGAAAAATTTCAACACGTCATAGCCATGATCTAACAGGTTCATAATTTCAGACGCTGTTCCGGCACCAGGCAAAAGCGGCACGCCTGTTTCCTTGGCAGCAGCCAGCAAACCGGCACTGTGGCCCGGCGAAACGGCAAAGGCGCACTTAATTTCGGCCATGCGTTCCATCTGCCTGGCATTAATCACGGTGCCCGCCCCGGTAATAGCATCGGGAACCTCGGCAATAATGCGCTGAATGCTTTCTTCGGCTGCGGCAGAGCGCAGGGTAATTTCAAGCACCCGCAAACCACCGGCCACCAGCGCCTTTGCCAACGGCACGGCATCGTTAACATCTTCAATCACCAGCACCGGCACAACCGGGGCCTGTGACAAAATTTCGCGTGAAGACAAAGCCATTTTATTCCTCCTGTTTGCGGGTTATGCCGTTAAAATTTTGGCACAGCCCAGCAAGGCCGGATATTGCGCCGTCATCAGGCGTACCGGCACATCATTCATCAAATCACGAAAACGCCCTTTGGCGATCATGCGTTCTTTCAGGCCACTTTGTTTCATAAAATCGGCAATGCGCGGGCCAATGCCGCCGCCAATAAACACACCATCAAACGCGCCCAGTGTCAGCACCAGGTCACCGGCAACGCCGCCCATAAACAGGCAAAAACGGTCCAGCACTTTCAGGCAAAGCGGATCTTTGGCAACCATCGCCCCTTCAACAACTTCCGCTGCTGTTTTGGGCAACACATCGACACCGTCAATCGCGGCCAGGGCGCGATACAGGTTTTCAATACCCATACCCGATAATATCCGCTCGGCCGAAACACGGCCCAGTTCAGCACTTAGAAATTTGACAATTTCATAGTCCAGATCATCCACCGCGGGCAAAGAAACATGCCCGCCTTCGCCCTGCACCGGTATCCAGTGACCATCATGGGGCAAAAGCCCCGAAACACCCAACCCGGTACCAGCACCAATAATCGCCAGCGGCTGCCCGGGGCGACCGGGCCCGTCAAACAGCGTGATCAGATCATCATCGCCCAGATAGGGTACCGACATGGCGAGACCGGTAAAGTCGTTAACGACCACCAGCCGTTCCAGACCAAATTCCGCTGTGAGGGCAGTTTTGGAAAACACCCACGGATTATTGGTGAATTTAATTTGGTCCGCCATCGCCGGGCAGGCCACCGCAACGGCAAATTCACGCGGTGAATTACCGCCGGTACGGTTAACAAAATCACGAATGGCGCTGCCAATATCAGGATAATCGCGCACGGCCAAGGTTAATGGCGCGTGCGGAATACCCTTGTCATCAAGCCAGGCAAAACGGGCGTTTGTGCCGCCAATGTCCCCGACCAGCTGCATTATTCGGCCCCTCCGGGCAGGATGGCACTGGCCCCCATTTCGGCCAGACCAACATGCTGGCGAAACACGCCAAACAATTCACGGCCAAAGCCGGTTTGATGTTCGGCCTTTTCAGTGAACAGGGCGAAATCACGTTTCGCCAGGTCATCGTCGGATACAAACAGTTTAAGTTCGCCGGTTTCGGCGTCCAGCCGCACCACATCGCCATCCTGAATTTTGGCAATGATACCGTTCATCATGCCTTCGGGCGTAACGTGAATGGCGGCAGGCACCTTGCCCGATGCACCCGACATGCGGCCATCGGTAACCAGGGCAACCTTATAGCCCAAATCCTGCAACACACCCAAAGGCGGGGTCAGCTTGTGCAGTTCGGGCATACCATTGGCACGCGCGCCCTGAAAACGCACCACACACACAACATCGCGGTGCAATTTGCCATCCTTAAACGCCTGCATCATGTCATCTTGCGAGGTAAAGACAGCCGCCGGGGCCTCGATAATACGGTTATCAGGCTTAACTGCCGACACCTTGATCACGGCCCGGCCAATATTCCCGGTCAGCATCCGCAAACCACCATCAGCACTAAATGCTTTTTCTGCCGGACGCAAAATGTCTTCGTCATGGCTGTTTTTGGGGGCATCGCGCCATGCCAGTTTGCCATCATCCAAATGCGGTTCGGTGCCAAATGCCGCCATGCCGCCCGATACAATCGTATCAACTTCGTGATGCAACAGGCCATTGCCCAAAAGGTTGCTAATCACAAAGCCCATGCCGCCCGCCGCGTGGAAATGGTTCACATCGGCCTGGCCATTGGGGTAAACCCGGCAGAGCAGCGGAATAATACGCGACAGATCATCAAAATCCTGCCAGCGCAGTTCGATCCCGGCGGCACGGGCCATGGCCGGCAAATGCAGGGTGTGGTTGGTGGACCCCCCGGTTGCCAGCAGGCCGATAATGCCGTTTACAAAGGCCTTTTCATCCAGAATTTTGCCAATCGGGCGGTAATCATTGCCAAGGCGGGTAATTTGCAAGGCGCGCCGTGCGGCTTCTTCGGTCAGGGCATCGCGCAATTCGGTGCCCGGATTAACAAAGGCAGAGCCGGGCAAATGCAGCCCCATAATTTCCATCAGCATCTGGTTGGAATTGGCTGTGCCATAAAACGTGCAGGTGCCCGGGCTGTGATACGATGCAATTTCGGCTTCCAGCAATTCCTTGCGGCCAACCTTGCCCTGCGCATAAAGCTGGCGCACACGGGCCTTTTCATCATTCGGCAAGCCCGATGGCATGGGACCGGCAGGCACAAAAACCGCTGGAATATGCCCATAGGCCAAGGCCCCCATCACCAGACCGGGAACGATTTTGTCGCACACGCCAAGGTAAAGGGCGGCATCAAACGTATCGTGCGACAGCGAAACCGCCGTCGACATGGCAATCACGTCACGCGAAAACAGGCTAAGTTCCATGCCGGGGCGGCCCTGTGTCACGCCATCACACATGGCGGGCACACCACCGGCAACCTGCGCTGTTGCCCCGGCTTCAAACGCAGCCTTTTTAATGCGATCCGGATAAACGCCGAGCGGCTGATGGGCCGACAGCATATCATTATAGGCGGTCACAATGCCCAGATTGGCAGCATCTTCGTGGTTGATGCGGTCTTTTTCGGTGCCAAGGCACCCGGCGGATGCATGGGCCAGATTGCCACAGGACAGTTTGGAACGATGCGGACGGTCGCTGGCAGCAGCATCGATGCGCGCCAGATAGGCTTCGCGCGTCGGCTTTGAGCGTTCGACAATACGCTGGGTAACGATTTCAATTTCACGTTTCATGGGGTTCAGCCTTTCGGGTTCTCGGCGCTCCACCACAGATCGACAGGAACGTCGTTCTGCTGCAATATCCCGCGTACCGGCATGTCTTCGATCACGCTGCCGTTTTTCGCGGTTTCATAGGTCGACCATTTGGAAGAACCGGTGATGTGAATGCCAATATAACGGGCGTTCAACAATGCCGGTAATGTCATGCTGATGCGCGGGACCGGCGAAACAGTGGGCCGTGCGGCCGCAACCAGTTCACCATTTTCGGGATAAAGCCCACGCTTCAGATCGGGCGGTGTTGAGGATGGAAAAAGCGACGCCGTGTGCCCGTCATCGCCCATACCCAGATAAACAATATCCATCGGCCACGATAATTCGTTTTTTAAACGGGTCGTAACCGTAGAAATGGCGTCTTCCGGGTTTTCATCGGCGGTTTTCAGCGAAACAAAAGTCGCTGCTGCCGCCTGGTTAATTAGCAAATTATCCTTAACCAGCTTTTCATTCGACTGGTCATCATCCAGCCCGACCCAGCGATCATCGCCAAGGGTAATGGTGACTTTGGACCAGTCGAGTTTGGCCTTCGACAAGACCTGAAAGAACGGTTTGGGAAAACGGCCGCCTGCCACCGACATGGTTGCCCGCCCGCGTTCCGCAATGGCAAATTCCAGCCGTTCAACGGTTTGTGCAACCATGCTGGCAAGCATGTCGTCGCCACTTTTAAAGGTGCGTTCATGTGTCATTTTATCGTCCATTGAAATGGGAAAACGTGTTCAGGATCGCAAGGGGCACGGCGGCAAACGCCACCCTGCCCCTGCATTAATCAAAACACCGCTTCTTCATTCCAGGTGCGCCCATCGCGTTCAATCAGGGCGATGGCGGCCGATGGCCCCCAGGTGCCTGATGTATAGCCCTTGGGCGCAATATGGTTGTTTTCCCAGGCTTCCTGAATGGCATCAACCCACTGCCAGGCAATGTCCTGTTCGTCGCGGCGGACAAACAGCGTGTTATTGCCGTCAATCGCATCAAGCAGCAACCGTTCATAGGCATCGGGGCTGCGCGCGCCAAAAGCCTCGGCAAAGGACAGGTTAAGGGCCGTTGGCCGCAACCGGACCAAACCCGGCCCCGGGCTTTTATTGTTCAAAACCAGATGAATGCCATCATCGGGCTGCAAACGCAGAACCAGCCGGTTGGCCTGATAATTGGTCATGGATTTGGCCAGCGGGAACATCTGGTGCGGCACATCGCGGAATTGAATAACAATTTCCGAATGCCGTTTGGGCAGGCGTTTACCGGTACGCAGGTAAAACGGTACACCGGCCCAGCGCCAGTTGCTGATTTCGCAACGCAGGGCAACAAAGGTTTCGGTGACACTGTCAATATTGGCACCTTCTTCTTCAAGGTAACCTGGCACTTCCTTGCCACCCACGGCCCCGGCGCGATACTGGCCGCGCACGGTATTCTGGCTGATATTGGTATCGTTGATCGGTTTCAAGGCCTTAAGGACTTTTACCTTTTCATCACGCACCGCATCCTGGTCCAGCACATAGGGCGGTTCCATCGCCACCAGGCACAAAAGCTGCAACATATGGTTTTGCACCATATCGCGCATTGCACCGGCATCGTCGTAATAGGACCAGCGCCCTTCAACCCCCACTTCCTCGCCCACGGTAATCTGGACGTGGTCGATATGGGCACTGTTCCATAACGGTTCAAACATGGCATTGGCAAAGCGCAGGATCAAAAGGTTCTGCACGGTTTCCTTGCCCAGATAATGGTCAATACGGAAAATCTGGTGTTCTTCAAACACATCCCCGATCTGACCATTAATTTCGCGGCAGCTTTCCAGGTCATGGCCCAGCGGCTTTTCCAGAACAACACGCGAATTGGGCGTTACCAGACCGGCTTTTTTGAGGTTAAAGGCCATATCGGCAAACAGGGCGGGGCTGGTGGAAAAATAATAAACCCGGTCGCGGTCTGGTGCGTCACTCAGGCGGCCGTGCAAGGCAACGAAACCTTCGGCGTCGCCCGCCGAAACCTGAAGATAGGCAACACGGCCTGCAAACTTGTCCCAGATTGCCTGGTCAAATTCGCCGTCGGGGATGTATTTTTTACCGGCATCCAACAATTTCGCCCGGAAATTTTCGTCGCTGTGCGCGCTGCGCGATGCGCCGAAAATACGGGTGGCATCATCAAAACGCCCGGTCCGCTCCATTTCATATAAAGCGGGAAATAATTTGCGTAGCGCCAAATCTCCGGTCCCACCGAAAATCACAATGTCGGCTATGCGATGTTTAAGCCTTTGTTTCTTCATCTTGACTTGCGCCTTCCAAGCGAACTGCTCTCACTCGTTATCCTTTCCGCTGCCAAGGTGGGACCCGGAACCGTTTTGCGGTTCCGGCTGGCAAACGGTGCACGAAAGTTTTCGTGCGCAGGGCATGTCAAATCCCTGCTAGTTCAGTGCCATCTGGGCTTTCAATGGTGCATTGTCCACTGCCAGCCGCCTTTTGGTCTTGTCCGCGGTATCGAACACATAACAATCTTGTTCTGCCGCCTGTATGCCAACCGTTTCCCCGGTTTTGATTGCGGTATCCCCCGCAACCCTGGCAACAAACAATTCGTCCGATCCGGTGCGAATATAAACCAAACCTGCTTCGCCCAAATGTTCGACCACTTCGACCGTCCCGGTAAACAGCGCCGTGTCCTGATCGGCAATGCTGCAATGTTCCGGTCGAATGCCAACTGTTACACGATCTGCCGTGGCAAGACCACTGCCATCAACCGGTAACGACACTTCTTTACGCGATTCCAGTTGAACCGTAACAGATTGTTGCGAAACCTGCGTAATTTTAGCCGGAATGAAGTTCATTTTCGGCGATCCGATAAACCCGGCGACAAACATATTTGCCGGATAATGATATAATTCCAAGGGTGTGCCCACCTGCTCCACTGTACCGGCACGCAACACCACAATCTTGTCGGCCATGGTCATGGCTTCAACCTGATCATGCGTCACATAGATCATTGTGGTGTTCAATTTTTCATGAAGTTTTGCCAGTTCGATCCGCATTTGCACCCGCAAGGCGGCATCCAGGTTCGATAACGGTTCGTCAAACAAAAACACGCGCGGTTTGCGCACAATCGCCCGGCCAATCGCCACACGCTGGCGTTGCCCGCCCGACAGTTCCTTTGGTTTGCGGTCCAGCAATTCTTCGAGTTGCAGGGTTTTGGCCGCCGCCATCACCCGGGCATTTTGTTCGTCCTTGCTGTGTTTCGCCAAATCCAGCCCAAAGGCCATATTTTCAAACACCGACATATGCGGATACAGCGCATAAGACTGAAACACCATGGCAACGCCGCGATCCTTGGGCACGGTATCGTTGACAATGTCGCCATCAATACGCAATTCACCGTCGCTGATATCTTCCAGCCCGGCAATCAGGCGCAGCAATGTTGATTTGCCACAGCCCGACGGACCAACAAACACACAAAACTCGCCATCACGAATATTCAGATCGACCCCGTGAATGGTTTCAATCGGCCCAAAGCGCTTGCGCACCTGTTTTAAAACCACATCAGCCATCGGGTATCCTCCCAGTTTTTTGGTTATCAGGATCGTCAGATCGTGCCGAAATAAAAGCCCCAACCCGGCAGCGACACCTGGTCGCCCGCGACCGACGCGGTATTAAGCGAACAATTACCGGCAGACGGGCCGGGCAAGGTGGTTGTCACCGCATCGGGCGTGACATTGAAAACACAAATCGTGCGAACAATGCCGGTCATACGGACAAAACCGATAATGGCATCGTCGCCATGTTCCAGCATTTCGATATCGCCCTGAATGATCTCCGGGTGATTTTTGCGCCATGCCAGCAGGTTTTTATAAAAACTGCGCAGGGAAGTCGGATCATCGATCTGACTGGCGACCGACAATGCACTATGATCCTGCGGCACCGGCAACCATGGTTGGTCTGACGTTGTAAAACCACCATGGGCCACATTGGCATTGTGCCACGGCATCGGGGTACGGCAGCCATCGCGCCCTTTAAATTCCGGCCACATTTCGATGCCGTATGGGTCCTGTAATTGCTCGTAGGGGACAATGGCTTCTTCAAGGCCCAGTTCTTCACCCTGATAAATGCACGGCGTGCCACGAAGCGATGTATAAAGCGCCGGGATCATGCGCAGGCGGGCATCGTTGTCGCCGCCTTTATCCTTGCCCCAACGCGATGCCACCCGCATGAAATCATGGTTACTCACCGCCCAGCACGGCCAGCCATCGCCCAGTTCGCGAAACACATCGATCAGCATGCCGCGTACCAGCCCGGCTTCTAACGGGCTTTCCAAAAGGTTGATGGTATAGGCCATGTGCAGCTTGTCGCCGCCGGCAGTATATTCCGCCATCGTTGCCAGCGAATTATCCGACCCGATTTCACCCACCGTGGTGGTGCCGGGGTATTTGTCCAGAACGGCACGCAGTTTTTTCAAAAATGCCAGATTTTCGGGCTGGGTTTTGTCATGCACATGCATTTGCCGCGTATAGGGGTTTTGTTTTGGCGCGCCTTCGGGGCGATGGGTGCCCGGTATCCACGGCGGGTTATCGCGCAATTGTTTGTCATGGACATAAAAATTGGCGGTATCCAGCCGGAAACCATCCACCCCGCGCCGCAACCAAAACTCGACATCGTCAAGCAATTGTTGCTGCACATCGGGGTTGTGAAAGTTCAAATCGGGCTGACTGGAAAGGAAGTTATGCATGTAATATTGCTGGCGGGTGGTATCAAATTTCCACGCTGACCCGCCAAAAATCGACAACCAGTTATTGGGCGGCGTGCCGTCGGGTTTGGGGTCCGCCCACACATACCAGTCCGACTTGGGATTATCGGTTGATGACCGGCTTTCGCGAAACCACGGATGCGCGTCCGAGCTATGCGACAATACCTGATCAATGGTCACGCGCAGGCCCAGCCCATGGGCCTTTTCCACCAGATGGTCGAAATCCTCCAATGTGCCAAACATCGGGTCGACATCGCGGTAATTGGCAACATCATAGCCAAAATCTTTCATGGGCGATGTAAAAAACGGCGACAGCCAGATCCCGTCCACACCCAGATCGGCGATATAGTCCAGCTTTTGCGAAATACCCGGCAAATCGCCAATGCCATCGCCGTTGGAATCAAAAAAACTGCGCGGGTAAACCTGATACAAAACACCACCACGCCACCAGTTAACATCGCCGCTCAAAGCCATTTTCAAAACACCCTGGAATTTGTTACTCGTCAGATCTCCCGGTCAGGCGGCGTGCTGTGCCCCGCCCGGCCGGGTCTTATCATCATTGGTAAAAAGGCATTTTTTTGCCTGTAATCTATACGTGTCAGGTCATCCCTTAACCGCCCCGGCGGTCAGACCAGAAACAATCCGCCGCTGAAAAATCAGCACCAGCACAATCAGCGGCAAGGTCACAATTACCGATGCCGCCATGATATTGCCCCACGGCATTTCATGCTGGCTGGCACCTGATATCAGGGCAATGGCGACGGGAACGGTGCGTTTGTCGTCGGTCAGGGTAAAGGTCAGCGCGAATAAAAATTCGTTCCATGCCGCGATAAAAGCCAACAGCCCGGTGGTCACCATGGCGGGCCACATCACAGGTAAAAACACCCGGCGAATAACAATCCACGGGGTCGCCCCGTCCATCACGGCGGCTTCTTCGAGTTCGCGGGGTAAATCGCGCATGAAGGCGGTTAACACCCACACCGTGAAGGGCAAGGTCAGCATCATGTAGGAAATTGCCAGCCCGAACATGCTGTTATAAAGGCCAAGCCCCCGGATCAGTTCGAACATGCCCGACAGAACCGCCACCTGCGGAAACATCGACACCGATAAAATGGTGACCAACAGTAATCCCCGCCCGGCAAACTTCACCCGTGCCAAGGCATAGGATGCGGTAACACCCAGCAACAACGACAGGGCAACCACCAGAAAACTGACAAAGATGGAATTGAAAATGTTGTGCCCGAACGGCTGGCCTTTAAACACCGAGACATAATTAATCAGGCTGAAACTTTCGGGCAGGTAGTTCACATCGAACAAAGCCGATCCGGTTTCAAACGATGTTAAAATTGCATAGTAAAACGGAAACACGGCAAACAGAACAATCACCGCGACCAGCAGCCAAAAGGCCAATTTGCGAAGATATTTTCGGGCTTTCGCGTTCATATCAATGCCCCCCTTCATCAAGGCGGACACGCCCGACCATAATATAAGCCATGATGCAAAAGGCGATCACGACAAACAGCAATGTTGACGCCGCCGAGCCATAACCCACTTCCTGAAAATCGACCAGTTGCTGGCGGGCATAAACCGACATGGTGGTGGTTTGCGGGTTGTTGGGCGTTAAAACGTAAATCACGTCAAACACCCGCAAGGCATCCAGCGCACGGAAAATAACCGCCACCATCACCGCCGGTTTGATCAATGGTAACGTCACCTTGAAAAATACCCGCACCGGGTGAATACCATCCACCCTTGCGGCTTCGTAACAATCGCCGGGCAGCATTTGCAACGCGGCCAAAATCAGCAAGGCCATAAACGGTGTGGTTTTCCAGACATCAACCAGAATAACCGCACTCCTCGCCCAGTCAGGGCTGGCCGTCCATGCGATGGGGGCCGAAAGAATGCCCAGTTTCATCAGCATATCGTTAATGATGCCAAACTGGTCATGCAGCATCCAGTTCCACATCCTTGCTGAAACAATGGTGGGAATCGCCCAGGGGATAAGCACCGCGGCGCGCACCAGCCCGCGCCCGCGAAAGTTCTGGTTTAAAACAAGGGCAACCACCATGCCCAGTGCCGTTTCCAGCGACACCGAAATCACGCTGAAAAACAGGGTATTCCAAACCGCCTGCCACCATTCAGGATCGGTCAGCAGGCCATAGGCCTCGCCATCATAAACGGCATAGAAGTTTTCAATGCCGATGAACTTGTAGGTGGACAGGTCCGACAAATTGGCATCGGTAAACCCGAAATAGAAGGTCCGCAGAAGCGGCCATCCGGCCACCGCAGCCAGAATAACCAGCATGGGAATAAGAAATATCCATGCCGAACGGCGTCTGGACCGGGTTAAAGACGAAGCATGCGCCATAACAGATGCTCTTGCTTTACAGGGAAGAATGCCCGGTTTGCCCGGTCATCCGTGCCACGCCATTTAAAAATGGCCCGAAGATCATTGTTTGAAGGGCTGACTGCCAACCAGGCGAAATGCGTGTTCCGCCCCGGCGGCTGCAAGAAAATCACCAGCCTGAGCGCCGGGTTCGTTTCAGCTTGTGCTCAAGGGCGGGCAAGGCCTGTTCTGCGGTTTGCGTGCCCGACAGGGTGGCATGAACTGCCTGCCAGAAATCGGCAGAAACCTTGTTATAATTGGTGCTGGTTACCGTTGAGGGGCGCGGCACCGCATGGGTGAAGGTTTCGTACAAATCGCCAAAAAACGGGTTGGCTGCAAGAACGTCCTTGTCCTTGTACAAATCCGCCACAGTCGGGTTATAGGACCCTTTGATCGCCCGGCGTTTCTGTTCGTCATAGGATGTCAGATATTTAACCAGATCTGCCGCCAGTTCGGGGTTTTTGGAATATTTGGAAACGGATAACTGCCATCCGCCCAGCGCGGCAGCAGATTGCCCGTCGTCTTCGCCCTTGGGCAGCGGGGCAACACCAACTTTGCCCTTAACCGGGCTGTCGGCGGAATTGGCAAGCGCCCACGCATAGGGCCAGTTGCGCATAAACACCGAATTTCCCGACTGGAATACACCCCGTGCCCCTTCTTCGTCATAGCCCAACACACCATCAGGCGAGATTGTGCCGATCCAGCCGGCCGCCGTGGCAATGGCCTGTTTGGCCTTGTCGTTATTAATCGAAATATCGCCATTGGGCTCCACAATGGTGCCCCCACCATAAGACGCAACCCATTCAACCGCGTTGCAGGTTAAGCCTTCATAGGCGCGCCCCTGAAAAACATAACCCCACATCTTTTCGTTGCCGTCCTTGCGTTCGGCTTCTTCAATTTTCTGGGCGGTTTTGGTCATTTCTTCCCAGGTTTGCGGAACTTTTTCGCCGTATTTGTCCAGCAAATCCTTGCGATAATACAAAACACCGGCATCGGTAAACCACGGCATGGCCACCAGGCGGCCATCAACGGTGTTGTTTTCGATAATCGGTTTGAAATGTGCCTTGGCTTCGTCTGCCATATAGTCGTTCAGATCAATGAAATGATTGCCCAAAATACCCGGCCAGATCACATCAATCTGGAAAATATCCACATCCGACGAGCCTGATGCCAGCATTTGCTGATAGACAGCCAACCGTTCGGTCGAGGAATTGGGCGTGGAAATAACGTCCACCTCGTTGCCGGTTTTTTCCGACCAGGCGGTAACGCCTTCCTTGCAAAGGGTCAATTCCTGACCAACGGCACCGCAGGAAATCGCCAGTTTGGCGGCCTGTGCCGGGCCAGCAACGGCAAATACCACGCCCGCAACGCCGGCACCTGCAAGCAACTTCTGGATCAGGGTCATTTAAACCTCCCTATGATGTTTCTGGTTTTCCCGTGCATCCGCCCGTTTCATCGGGGGCTGCCTGTTTTTTATGGGGCCGGATATTTCTACGTTATCCGGGATATGTTTGTTCCCCGCGCCGGGGTGTGTTGCGACGTTTTTAACAACGCCCAATGGAAAAAGGATACGCCCCTTCACGCCTTTTCAAAGTGTCATATCCTTTAAAGGCTGATACTATTCTGCAAAAGACGGCATAAAATGCAGGAGGGCACCCGTGCGGATCGTTCAGGAACGCATCACCAACCCCGATGGATATTCGTGGGGATATTTCCATTATGTGTGGGATGATTTTCGCTGTAACTGGCACCAGCACCCGGAATATGAACTGACCTTGACGTTAAATGCCAAGGGCAGCCGCCTGATTGGCGACCACCGCCAGGGGTTTGACGGGGTGGATTTTGCCATGGTGGGCCCCAACCTGCCGCATTTGTGGGAATGCCAACGCCTGAGCAATACCGAACAGATCGAAGTTTACGTCTTGTGGCTGTCGCAGGAATGGGTTGAAAACCTGACCCGCGATTTCGTGGAATTTTCCGACCTTTACAGCCTGTTTGAACAGGCCCGGCGTGGATTATCGTTTACCGGTGAAACCGTTGCCAAAATTCGGGAAATTGCCCCGAAACTGGACGATGCCAGCCCGCGCCAGCGTTTTATGCTGATCATTGATATCCTTGAAACCCTGCTGGGCGGTATTGATGGCCCGCTGGCCTCGGCGTCGTTTGGCAACGATACCGATGGCAGCAGTGATTCATTGCGCATCGACCGCGCTATTGCCTTTATCCACGCCCACCACGCTGAACCATTGCGCGTTGCCGCCCTTGCCAATGTCGCCGGGGTTAGTGAAAGCAGCTTTTACCGCCTGTTTAAACGCTATACCGGGCGTAGCGTGGTGGAATATTTAAACGAATATCGCATCTCGCGCGCCTGCCTGCAGCTATCACGCACCGATTGGCCGATCTATCGCATTGCCGAGCATAACGGCTTTAGCAACCTGTCGAATTTCAACCGGCGTTTTCGCCAGTATCGGGGCAAATCGGCCCGCGATTACCGCGATAATATCCGCATTCACGGCCAGTTCCCCGAAAACGCCCCCATGCCCGATGCCAGAATTGGTGCTGTTCCAGCCCGCCCGTTGCCGTGCGAAACCGATGGTGTTTCATCGGGCAAATGCATTGTGGTTAAAGGCATCCCCGCCGAAACCATTTAGGACTGATCAAAAATGATCTGCCCAATCCGGCACCCGCATTGCCCCGATTAAACCACACACAATATAAATGCGCCCCGTCGGGACGGTCTTCAACGATGGCACAGCAATTCGTCAGACCGTTCTCAGGCATAAGGCGTGCCCGCCATCGCCGCTGTTGCGCCGATAGCACCCTTGTCAATAAGGGCAAGAAAAAGAGCGGTCGCTTTGTCACTATCGCGGGTTTCGTGAAAGGTCCGGTGTGCCTGAATAAAGGCCACGGTCCAGCTTGCCAAAAGCAAACCCGCCGCCAGGTGGGCATCCGGGTCGTTAAGGTCACGCCCGACACATTCAGCCAACGCCCCCGCAACCAGCGTTTCAAGCTCACCACGTATAGCACGCGCGCGCGCCTTGAGGGTTTCACTACCCTTGACCGTCTCGATGAAACTCTCACTTCTGGCCGAAAATTCAAGATACGGTGCCTGCTCGCGCACCAGCTGATGGGCAAGCAGGCGTAACGCCTCGACCGGTGGAACAGACGGGTCACGCTGGCGCAAGGCATCGCGCAGGCTTTCGCGCCCTTCTTCATCGCGGTCAAAGAACATGTCCTCTTTACGCGCGAAATGGTTGAACACCGTCATCCGCCCGACATCGGCCGCGGCGGCAATTTCATCAACCGTCACGTTATCAAAACCACGCTCGAAAAAAAGGCGGTCGGCAACGGCCGAAATAGTACGGCGCGTGGCAAGGCGCTTGCGCGAACGACGGTCTGGCTGGTTTGCGGCGGGTGGCATTGTCATGCCGCTATTGTTAATCCAATTTTTGTACCGGGTACAAGTTTAATATTGACATCTGACTACCCGCAGGCGCATATCAATAAATGTACTCAGTACAAAATTATATTAAATACACATTTCTCTTGCAATTGACCGTCCCGATTAGCCGCCTCGTTCATCATCCCGGCGGCCTTTTTCCCTAAAATGTTTTCAAGTGTAGCCCGATTATGAACAAACCCCTTGTCGTTATCTTTGCCACAATCGGCCTTGATGCCGTTGGCATCGGCCTGATTTTCCCGATCCTGCCGCAGCTTTTTGCCGATGTAACGCACAGTCAGAATATCGCGCTTTATATCGGCATTATGACGGCACTTTACGGGCTTATGCAGTTTGTCTTTGCCCCGGTTCTGGGCGCTTTAAGCGACACCCTTGGCAGGCGACCCGTCCTTCTTATGTCGCTGGCAGGTACGGCAATTAACTATGTCATCATGGCGTTTGCACCGCAGCTTTGGATGCTGTTTGTGGGCCGGGCCATTGCCGGATTAACCAGCGCCAATGCCGCCGTGGCGGCGGCCTATATCACCGATATTTCCGCCGAGGACAAACGGGCTCGTCGTTTTGGCCTGTTCAACGCCATGTTTGGCATCGGCTTTATCATCGGGCCGGTTCTTGGCGGGTTGCTGGGCGATTACGGGGTCCGGCTGCCCTTTATCGCCGCGGCAGTCCTCAATGCCGGTAACCTGTTGCTGGCTTTATTCATCCTGCCAGAATCCCGCACACCGACGCGCCAAAAAATCAATCTGGCTGCGCTTAACCCCTTGCGACCGCTGCGTTGGGTTTTGTCGATGAAGGGGCTGTTACCTGTTATTTTTGTGTTTTTCATCTTTAGCGCCAGCGGCGAGGTTTATGGCACATGCTGGGCCTTGTGGGGCTTTGATGCCTTTCAATGGAACGGTCTTTGGATTGGCCTGTCTCTTGGGGCCTTTGGCATCTGCCAAACGCTGGTGCAAATATTTTTGCCCGGCCTGGCGACCAGACTTCTGGGCGAACGCGGGGCCGTCTTTGCCGGAATTTCTTGCGCCTGCTTTGCCCTTGTTATCATGGCCTTTGCCACCCACGGCTGGGTCGTGTTTGCCATTATGCCCGTTTTTGCCATGGGCAGCATCGGCACCCCCGCCCTGCAATCGCTCGGCACCCGGCAGGTAGACGCCGCCAGTCAGGGCCAGTTTCAAGGAGTGCTGGCATCGGCGGTCAGTCTGGCATCCGTCATTGGCCCGCTGGCATTTTCGACATTTTATTTTCTCGTCCAAAAGGACTGGCCCGGTGCTATCTGGCTTTCGGTGGTCGTCATTTATGCCATCGCAGTTCCGCTGGTTTTTCTTGGCACCCGAACCGCCCGCCCCGGCGCGGCACAGGTTTAAAAACACGTATTTCTGATGCAGGCCTGTTTTGCCGCAATTTTCCGCCCGGTTTAAACCGGGTTCACATCGGTTTTGACCGAGTCTTTCGGTAATTTCGTTCTTTTTCGCCTGCCGACAACGAGAACAAACAAAAAACATCCACCGATAAACCGTTTAAAATCAACTATTTCACAAAAAACACTTTGTTTGTTCCGATTTTGTTCTTGCCGGAACAAAATCAGAACAATACAGTGACTTCAGACAGATCAAGGAGGTCACTGCCATGATGAAATTACTTCAGAATCCCCGTCGCCTTAACGATGTATGTAGCACTGTTGCCGTAGTTGGCAGCACCGGGTTTTTCCTGTTCGTTATTGCACTGGGCATGGCGCAGACACTTCGGGGTCTGATCTAACCGCACGTTCTTCAAAGTTTTGAACGGGACGGCTTCCCATACCCGATGACGGGCAACCCCGCACCCCTTCCCCGTCCGTCATCGTTCCGTCCGTCCCGTTCAAATCTGTTACAACCGCGCAACTGGCACCGCTGTTCGTTCCCCACGACAGCGGTGTTTTTTTGTCCGGCGCACGCAAAAACGGCCCCGGAATGACGCAATAGCCGCAAAGGCAGTTGCGCGCGTTCTTCTGCCTCATGGTGTGTTTGCAATGCCCCGCACGCTCTGTACCTCGCTTGTTTTACATCGTCGCGCCACGCCTTGCGGACCACAGCCGTGATTTTCGGGCGGTGCCAGTGACCGAGTCAGTTTTTAAACCCGGTATTTCTGGTGCAGCGGCAACCGGGCGAAAAACCGGATCGGAACTTTTGTTGCGTTGCAACAACTTGCGCTGCACCGCAAAATTTCACTCGACATTGGCGCGATTCTCCGTTTGAATCAGTGACAACAGTCATAAATTCATCATACGATAGGGCCAATAAAGTTTTGAATTAAAGCAATCCAAAACAAACTAATTGAATTGTGGCGCTATCAACCACAACTGACATGCAGGGATTAAACGGCCAGAGCCTCCCGTAATTTTCAATAACAGCCTGGCCGGGGAGTGAGATTGAATGCTCTATCACATCTACGAATTGCAACATGCCACCATAAGCCCTTTGCGCGTTGCCGCTGACATGGGCAAAAAATGGATGCGCAATCCGGTCAATCCCTGGTCCTATACCCAGCCTGGCCGCGCAACTGCCGCCGTTTTTGATGTGTTTACCCATATCACCAACCGCTATGGCAAACCGGAATTTGGCCTTGATACCACCGTCATTGACGGGGAAACCGTGCCAATTACCGAAGAAGTGGTCTATGCCGAACCGTTCTGTCGCCTGTTGCATTTCAAACGCGAAACCGCGCATTTGAAACAACAGCCCGACGACCCCCGCGTGCTGATTGTCGCCCCGCTTTCGGGCCATTTTTCAACGCTTTTGCGCGGCACGGTAGAAACCATGCTGCCCGATCACGATGTATATATCACCGACTGGGTCGATGCCCGCGAAGTGCCCGTACATCTGGGCCATTTCGACCTTGATAGTTATGTCGATTATATCATGCGGTTTTTGCGCCATCTGGGCCCCAACACCCATATGATCGCGGTCTGCCAGCCATCGGTTCCGGTATTGGCCGCTGCATCGCTGATGGCGGCGGGCGACGAACCCTGCCAGCCTGCATCAATGACATTGATGGGCGGCCCGGTCGACACCCGCGAAAACCCGACCGAGGTCAACAAATTTGCCCAGCAACACGAACTGGACTGGTTTGAACGCCACGTTATTTCCCATGTGCCCCTGCCCCATACCGGGGTGATGCGCCGGGTTTATCCGGGCTTTATGCAATTGGCTGGTTTCATGAGCATGAACTGGGACCGCCATCTGGCCGCCCACCATGACATGTTCACACATCTGGTCGAAGGCGACGGCGAAAGTGCCGATGCCAAGCGCCATTTCTATCATGAATATCTGGCCGTTATGGATATGAGCGCGGAATTCTACCTTCAGACCCTGAAAGTGGTTTTCCTTGAGCATCAATTACCATCGGGCACCATGCGCTGGCAGGGGGTCCTGGTGGACCCGTCCGCCATTACCAAAACCGCCCTGTTAACGGTTGAAGGTGAACGCGACGATATTACCGGCATGGGCCAAACCCGTGCAGCACATAAATTGTGCAGCAACTTGCCCGATAATATGCGCATGCATCACGTTCAAACCGGGGTTGGCCATTACGGCGTGTTTAACGGCCGTCGCTGGCGCGAACAAATCAGCCCGCGCGTCAAGGATTTCATCCGCCGTCACGACCATGAAGGCAAAGGTGCCAACAGCGCCCCTGCCAAACCCAAGACCGAAGCGGCGGAATAAGTTTCGCCTGCCAATGCAAAAAGCCGCCCCATCATCCGGGCGGCTTTTTATTTTGTCTATCGGGACCATCAGGGTGCGGTTAAAATTTTAACGCTGCCATTATCGTTTTGCCCGCCATAAATGCCGTCATCCTTAGGGTATATGGCGACCGGATGTAGTGTATCAAGCAGATGCTGGTAAACACCCGGCACGGTATCTTCCCAGATTTCGATTTGCCCGATAACAACCGGGTTGGTGGCCCCGTCCAGCAAGGCAACCGCCTGATCAATGTTGGCATTGGTAACCCATTCATCCTCCGTCCCCATCAAGGTCAGGTGAACACCGATCACCTTGCCATCCTTGATCCCCATAATGCCGATGCATGAGGTAAATTTGGTAAACATGATTGGATCTGCCTTGCCCCATTCACGTTCGGCGACTTCCAACGGGTTTTGGGCTTCGGTAAAAATATATGCCATCATCATGGCCTTTCACTGTTTTGGTTAAACCGTTCGATGTTGACGCCGCTGTCGCAAAACCGGGAACCATAAGGAACCTTAAACCGGCAAGGCATTTGCAACGTATCTTGAACGACAAAGCAGGCGCATTTGCAAAGCAGGAACCCATGCCCAACAAGACACCTTCCACCGCCCCCGCACCGCCAAACGTTGACATGAACAGTTTTGAACACGGTGCCATTGCCGTGATTATCGGGGCAAGCGGCGGTATCGGCCGGGCTTTTGCCCAACATCTGGCCGACACAAAACAGTTCTCGCAGATTATTGGCCTGTCGCGCAGCAGCACCCCGCCCCTTGACCTGCTAAACGAAGCCCGCATCGAACAATGTGCAGGCCATGTTGCCCAACAACAGGGCAATATCCGGCTGATTATTGATGCCACCGGCTTTTTACATAACGAAAATTATCAACCCGAAAAAACATGGCGCCAGATCGACCCGGCCAGCATGGCGCATAACTTTGCCATCAATGCCATTGGCCCCGCCCTGCTGATGAAACATTTTTTGCCGTTGCTGCCGACACAGAGGAAATCAGCCTTTGTCACCCTGTCGGCCCGGGTAGGCAGCATTGGCGACAACCATATTGGCGGTTGGTACGGGTATCGCGCCGCCAAGGCGGCGTTAAACCAGTTGGTTAAAACCATGTCGGTTGAGCTGGCCCGTAAAAAGCAGGATGCCATATGCGTTGCCCTGCATCCCGGTACGGTTGATACCGGCTTGTCCGCGCCCTTTGCCAAAAGCGGCCTTGCGGTGCAAACACCAACACAGGCCACGGCCAATATGCTGGGTGTGATCAATCAGCTTACGATTGACCAAAATGGCAGTTTTTTGGCCTATGATGGCAGCACCATTCCCTGGTGAAGAACACACGCGTTCCGCCTTAGTCAAACAGGCCGTTTAACTGGGCATACTGGATCAGCATGATTGTTTTGGCATCGCGAATACGGCCATCGGCGATCATGGCGATGGCATCGGCGAACGGGGTTTCGAGAACACTAATATCCTCGCCTTCGTCATATTTTCCACCACCTTCGCCCTGCAAATGATCGGCGGTAATTTCGGCGACAAACAGATGCAACCTTTCCGTGACAGAGCCGGGGCTCATGAACACATCAAAAACCTGGCGCGGTTTGCCAATTTTATAACCGGTTTCTTCTTCTACCTCGGCAATGACGGCGGCATTGGGCGCGCGATCATCTAACACGCCGGCGGGCACCTCGATCAACATGCCGGTTTCATTGCCATTCACAAAGGTCGGCATGCGAAATTGCCGGGTTAAAATGATGGTGCGGTTTTCGCGGTTAAACAGCAAAATGCCCGCACCATTGCCCCGTTCATAGGCTTCGCGGGTTTGTTCCTGCCAGTCGCCAGTACGGCGTTTCAGGGCAAACCGCACACGGTACAAATGATACCAGTTGTCAGACAGGCAATCGACGCCATCCAGACGAATATTGTCACTGTCAAACCGGGTCCAGGCGGCGGGGAAATCCGCCATATCAAAACCTGTGCAGTTGTTGGTGTTTAACGGTTTAAAAACGCCGATAACGTCAGCAAAACCGCATCGGGCTTTTCGGCATGCACCCAATGCCCGGCATTTTTAATGCTGGTAAAGGCTGCACGGGGAAACAGAGATTTAATGTGGTCGCGTTTTTCCATGTCCACATAGTGCGAATTAGCCCCGGCAATGAACAGGGTATCGCCTTCAAACGTGGCACCGTCGGCATTTTTCCAGCCGGTAATGTCGGCCAAATGGTTTTCCATGGCATCGATATTAACCTGCCAGGCCATTTTGCCGGTTTCCTTGTCGGTCGCAACACTTTGCGCCAGAAACTGCCGCACCCCTTTTTCGGCAATGCCACGGGCAAGGGCGTCTTCCACCTCGGCCCGGCGCGACACGGCATTAAAATCCACCGCGCGCATGGCACTGATATAACCGGTATAATCATGGTCATAGGCAAGCGGGGCAATATCGACCACCACCAGATCGGCAATCAGATCGGCCTGATCGGACAAAGCCAGCGTCATCGATGCCTTGCCACCCATCGAATGGCCAATCAAATGTACCGGGCCATTATCAATATCGCGGATTAATTCGGCAATATCGCCTGCCATTGCGTCATAGGTCATGGCATCATCCCAGCCCGACCGGCCATGATTGCGCAAATCGGCGGTGACAACATGGTATTTTTCGGCCAAACGGCGGGCAATGGCCGTCCAGTTGCGGGCCTGACCAAACAAGCCATGCAAAATCACCAGCGTGCCGTTGTCGCGGTTTTCGTCGCCAAAGGCGTAATGCGCCAGTTTCATCGGGCCTCCTTGCTAAAATAGAATAACGATAATTTTGCGCAGAATGGCCCGCCATTGGGCCAAAGGCAAGCACAGGACAGCCAAAATGCAAAACACCCCTGCATCGTGAAATGCAAGGGTGTTTAAAATTCGTCTTTAGGGTCGTTTGTTCGTCGGGTGTGCAGCGTCATATTATACGCCAGCGTGGTGACCACCATGGGGAACGCCCTTGCTGCCAAACAGGCCAGCAATCATACGACCCAGTGCCTGAAAGCCTTTACGCATGGTCTGCGCACGGAGTTTTTCGGCTTCACGATGCAACGCGACGAGATCAAGTCCTTCGGTACGACGCATGGCTTTATCCTTTCAAAGACAGGGGCGAAAAGCGCCCCGATTGCGATGTCGTTATGTTCTGATCCCCATGTAGTTGAGATATTGCAAAACGACGAGATTTCTTTTTTCAGCCCACCCATGTATTTCATGCATAGGTTGACTTACCTCAAACACAATTGGGTCATGCAGTTTGACGAAATTTGTCTCATGACAAATAAGATATTCATCTTGTTCAATATTTTTTGGCCCTGCAATATTCACACAGCAAGCCGTGCCACAACATTGAGGCAAACGTGCTATAGCCCCTGAAACAAAAGGGACACAGAAGATTCTTCATCCTGAAAATTCGGTATATGGCGCGCCTGAATCGCGATCATTTTTGGCAATTTGCCAACAAAACGATTACGAATCGCAAGATCAGAGTCGCAGATGCGACCCCGATCAATTTTGCATGGCTAAAACAACCTCAGGCAAGGGAGATGTTGAGGTATTTCACCTCAAGATACTCATCTAGTCCCCAATGCCCGCCTTCGCGGCCATGGCCGCTTTCTTTTACCCCGCCAAAGGGCGCGCCTTCGTGCGATGTGGTGCCATCATTAATGCCGACCACCCCGGTTTGCAGAGCATCGGCAATGCGGTGAATGCGGCCAATATCGCGGCTATATAAATAGGACGACAAGCCCCCCTTGACGTTATTGGCAAGGGCAATGGCATCGGCTTCAGTGTCAAACCGGTATATCGGGGCGATGGGGGCAAACAGTTCTTCTTCAAAACAGGCCGCATCAACCGGCAAATCGGTGATGACCGTGGGCCGAACGAAAAATCCTGCGCCGGGTTTTTCCGCCCCTTCGTGAAAAACACCGCCGCGCCGTTTGGCATCGGCCATGAGCCGTTCCACCTTGGCCACTGCACGGCTGTTGATCAGCGGGCCAATATCGATCTGGTCATCAAACCCGTTGCCCATGCGCAGCGCACGGGTTGCGGCAATAAACTTTTCGACAAAGGCATCATAAACGCCCGCTTGCACCAAAATGCGGTTGGCGCAAACGCAGGTTTGGCCGCTGTTGCGGTATTTGGAAATCATTGCCCCGGCAACAGCATCATCGAGATTGGCATCGTCCATGACGATAAACGGAGCATTACCGCCCAGTTCCATTGCCGTTTTTTTAACCGTATCGGCACATTGCACAATCAGGCGTTTGCCCACCGGGGTGGACCCGGTAAATGACAGCATCCGCACCCGGAAATCGTCGGTCAAGGCTTGTGCAATCGGCACGGGGTTGCCGGTAACCACGTTAAACACCCCTTTGGGGAACCCGGCCATTTCGGCCAGTTTGGCAATGGCCAGCGCACAAAGCGGGGTATCTTCTGCCGGTTTCACCACCACACTGCACCCCGCAGCCAATGCCGGGGCGCATTTGCGCACCACCATGGTTAGCGGAAAATTCCACGGTGTTATGGCCGCAACCACGCCCACCGCCTGCTTTTGCACCCACACGCGACGATCGGTCTGGGTGCCGGGCATGGTTTGGCCATAAGCCCGCCTTGCTTCTTCGCCGTACCATTCGGCATAGGCAATGGCCCCCACCACTTCACGCCGGGCCTGATCAAGCGGTTTGCCCTGTTCGGCGGTGATCAGACAGGCCAGGTCTTCAAGGTAATGTTCCATCAAATCGCGCCAGCGTCGCAAAATAACCGCGCGGTCCTTTGCCAGTGCGCCCGACCATGCCGGAAAGGCAGCCGCGGCGGCATCAATGGCGCGGCGCGCTTCGCTGGTGCGCATAAAGGCAACATCGGCCAGCAGCTTGCCGGTGGCGGGGTTTAAAACCTCGATGGTTTCGCCAGAATCGGCGCGCTGCCATTCCCCGTTAATATAAGCCTTGTGCAGACTCCAGTCCCGGATCAGGGCACGGGCGCGATCCAGACCGGAAAGATGCGGGGCATTGCCCCCAACGGGCGCAGAATTATGGTCGGCGGACGACATACAGGGCGTTTCCTTATCGCCAGATTTAGAACAATGCGGATGTCCTCACGGTGTTGTGATTCCATTATTTGTCCCGCTGCTGGGACACTAAGCCCACAGAGGACGTTCAGGCAACAACACATACGCAACGATCATCATTTACTGGTTCTTCGAGAGAGATTGAGAGTAATGAAGCATTTTATCAAAACCGCCCTCCTGACAGCGACCCTTGGCCTGAGCATTGCCGCACTGCCCGCACAGGCCGATGAAACCAGCGACAATGCCAAGGTACAAACCCGTGAACACATGATGGCCGGCATTGGCGGGGCAATGGGCACGCTGGGCTGCTACATGAAAGGCGAATGCGACCTGCCCAAGGGTGTTGTACACCTGCTGGCAGAAGGCATTGCCTATTCCGCATCCACTGGCCCCGCCGTTTTCAAGGACCAGACCCCCGATGCGACCCATAAAACAACAGCAAGTGCCGATATCTGGACGGACTGGGATAACTTCGCTGATCATTTCCCGAAATTGCAGGAAAATGCCCTGAAACTGGCCGAAGTGGCCGGTGATAAATCAGCAATGGGGCCGATCATGGGCGAAATGGGCAAGCTTTGCAAAGACTGCCACGACGACTACCGCACCAAATAATTTTGGCCGCTGGCAATTCATTGTTGGCACCACACACAACAAAGGCGGGCCGCATATTGCGATCCGCCTTTGTTATTTTTGGCACCATATAAATACCGATATGCCGGGCGCCCGGCATCTGGCATCTGGCATCAGGTCGCGCACGGTTACCCGGCGCGGGCCACGGTAATCACGGCGGCAACAATACCCGCGCAAATCACAAGAATAAGCAACCCCTGCCATGCCGGTTTGAAACTGATCGCGTTAAAACGTGCAGCAATGCTGGCGGGCACCTTGCGCGTGCCGGTTATCATGGCACCTATCAGGTTTTCGTTTTTCAAAAACAGATAGCCGATGGACGCCACCACATGCAGGCCAACGGCGATATAGATCAGATTGATATTGGCATGATGAATATAGTTCATGGTGTTGGCAAAGCCGGACGGCACATATTTTACCAGCGGCCCGTCGAAAAACAGGAAAGTGTTTTCACTGGTAAACAAACCGGTAAACGCCTGCACCGCCACCAGCAGCAACAGCACCACAACCATCAGCCCACCAGCAGGGTTATGCCCGGCATAGGCCAGTTCTTCTTCGCTGCCCTTGGGTAATTTGCGCAAATAGGCCACAGCCGCAAACGGGCTTTTGACAAACGATTTGAACCGGGCGTTCGAACTGCCGACAAATCCCCAGATGATGCGAAACAGCACCAGCGTTAACACCGTGTACCCGGCCAGTTCGTGAATATTGATGATGGCTTCCTGATTGGTCCACCACGCCGTTCCAATGGCAACAACCAGCGCCCAGTGAAACAGCCGAACGGGAAAATCCCATAAGCGGATACGTGTTTTTTCTACTTTATCGCTGTGCATCTATGCCTCGTGCCATGCGTTTTACCCGGGTTTGACGGTGCATAATCAAACCGCAATCGCGTTAACGTGTTGCCTCTTTATCATGCCCCAACGGACCATATTGCGCCGCACACAATTTGGTGACCGGGTTGGATTGCGTCCGATTGTGATTTGCAAACGCAATTGATTTGTTGAAAATCATTCTCACAAGCAGTATCAATAACCCGGCGAGACGCTTGATCTACCAACAGGGACGGACAGATATTCCAATGAAATTTACAAAAATTCTTGGCACAGCTGCCATCATGGGTGTGCTTGGCGCGCCGATGGCCCACACGGCCCATGCGGCCCCTAACGGCGATGCCGTTATGAAAAACTACGCCGATATCGCGCATGCCGGATATAGCGACGCTGTATCAACGGCAAAGACGCTTGAGGCCGCCGTCGACAACCTGATCGACAATCCGTCGGAAGAAGCTTTGAAAAAAGCCCGCGCCGCATGGATTGCCGCCCGTCCGTCCTATCAGCAGACCGAAGTGTTTCGCTTTGGCAACCCGATTGTGGATGACTGGGAAGGCAAGGTTAACGCATGGCCGCTGGATGAAGGCCTGATCGATTATGTCGATGGCGACCTTTATGGCAGCGAAAGCGAAGAAAACCCGGCTTATACCGCCAACGTTATTGCCAATCCTGAACTGAAAATCGGCAGCGACACGATTGATGCATCTACCATCAATGCCGACCTGCTTGAACAGCTTCATGAAATTGATGGCGTTGATGCCAATGTTGCCACCGGTTACCACGCCATTGAATTTCTGCTGTGGGGGCAGGATTTGAATGGTACCGGCCCCGGTGCCGGCAACCGCCCCTGGACCGACTATGCCAAGGGTGATGAGTGCACCAATGCCAATTGCGACCGCCGTGGCGATTATTTGAAAGCCGCAACCGATCTTCTGGTTTCTGACCTGACCTGGATGTCGGAACAGTGGGCAGATGATGGCGATGCGCGCAAAAACGTGATGCAGGATAATGGTGCTACCGGCCTGACCGCCGAAATCACCGGCATGGGATCGCTTTCGTACGGCGAACTGGGCGGCGAGCGCACCAAACTTGGCCTGTTGCTCCATGATCCGGAAGAAAGCCATGACTGCTTCTCGGATAACACCCACAATTCGCATTTCTATGATGCGCTGGGTATCCAGAACGTTTATCTGGGCAAATATACCCGCACCGATGGCAGCGTAGTTGAAGGCCCGTCGCTTTCCGGTCTGGTTGCCGCCAGCAATGCCGATCTGGACAAGGAAATCAAAACCAAACTGGCCGCGTCGGTTGCGGCAGGTCAGGCAATGGTTGATCGCGCCAACAATGGCGAACATTTTGACCAGATGATTGCCGCAGGCAATGAAGAAGGCAATGCCGCTGTTCAGAAGTTTGTTGATGCGCTGGTCGATCAGACCAAATCCATCGAACAGGTTGTCGGTGCCATCGGCCTTGAAGGCATCAGCTTTGAAGGGTCGGACAGCCTTGATAACCCCGATGCCATCAACTGATCCTGATCGATCAGCCCACCGCCTGAACTGACACATATATGACGCGGCAAGGGATTATTTTCCTTTGCCGCGTTCGCTGTTGCTGCCCTATCCGATCAGGCAGTGCCCGACCAACTGCTTTCCTGCCCTTTCTGCATTTTCCCGTCGACCGCTTCTTTCATCAAGATTGCCCTGTCATGCCCTTTCCCGGTTTTTCCATCCGTTTGACGTCTCGTTTTTGGGTGCTGCTTGGATGTATCGCAACCAGTACCGTTGCGATTTCCCCAATCGCCGTTCACGCCCAACAATCGCCCAACGCCGTGAACAGCCCCCTTCCCGCCGATGCTTTTCCCGGCGGGGATACCACATGGGTCAAAAAAACCGGGCGATCCGCCTTTACCCATTATTCGGCCAATATGGCGTTTGAAAAACGCATGGATTTCAAACTGGGCGAGGCATTGTTTCAGCGCATGTGGGTGGCTGCCCCCACCCGCACCCAAACCACCGACGGGTTAGGGCCACTTTATAATTCGCGGTCCTGCCTTGGCTGCCATGTGCGCAATGGCCGTGGCCACGCCCTGGACCCCAAAAACGACCCCGACCGCGCCGCCGTTGCCATGTTGCTGCGCCTGTCCATTCCGCCCCAAAACGATGCCGACCGCGACTTGCTGGCAAGTGGCCGGGCCAATTCCATTGCCGACCCGGTTTATGGCCACCAGTTTCAAGAACTGTCTGTTCCCGGTATCCCCGCCGAAGGGCGGGTAATGGTGAATTATGACGACCATGTTGTTGGCCTGAGCGACGGCGATAAAGTTACCCTGCATAAGCCGGAATATAAACTGACAGAACTGGCCTATGGCCCGCTACATAACGGACTAATGATTTCGCCGCGCATTGCCCCGCAAATGATTGGTCTGGGATTACTCGAAGCCATTCCCGCCGCCATGATCACCGATAGGGCCGACCCCGACGATGCAAATGGCGATGGCATTTCAGGCCGCGCCAACCATGTCTGGAACATCGCCGAACAAAAGGTAACGCTGGGCCGGTTTGGCTGGAAGGCAGGAATGCCGACACTGGACCAGCAAAACAAAAATGCCATGCAATTTGATGTTGGCCTGTCAAACACCCTGTACCCGGACGGAGCCGGGGATTGCACCGATGCGCAAACCCTGTGCCGCGAAGCGCAAAATGGCAACACGCCCGAATTTGAAGATCTGGAAGCGCATAGCGTTATTACGGATTTGATCCTGTATTACACCCGCAATCTGGCACCGCCCGCGCGCGCCGACGCCAATGCGCCGGACATATTGGCGGGCAAACAGATTTTTACCGATCTTGGTTGCGCATCCTGCCATCGCCCCAGTTATCAATTACCGGTCAACACTGCGCACCCGGAACAGTCCGGCCAGTTGATTTGGCCCTATAGCGACCTTTTGTTGCATGACATGGGCGACGGCCTTGCCGACCACCGGCCCGAGGCCCAGGCAAGCGGCAGCGAATGGCGCACGCCGCCCCTTTGGGGCCTTGGACGCACAAAGGAAATTGATTCTCGCGCCGGTTTCCTGCATGACGGGCGGGCGAATACCATTCTTGAAGCCGTATTGTGGCACGGCGGCGAAGCGCAACAGGCGCGCGATGCTGTTATAAACTTGCCACGAGCGGATCGCAGCAAACTGATCGCGTTTTTAAAATCGCTTTAGGGGGAGACATGCCGTTGTTTGATACCGGCTGCCGCCGGGCCATGGCCGGGCTGATTATAACCATCGCTGCCGGGCTATCTGCGCCGCCAGCCGCCCATGCCGACCTTCCCGACGGGCAATATCATGATGTGATCGTTCATTTGCTGTCCAAGGTTTTGCCGCCGCAACTTGATGCCCTGCATTCCAGCACGGCGACCCTTGCCACAGGCATGAGTGATTTTTGCAAAAGCCCGGACAAAGCCGGACTGGCAAAAATGCGCGATGGTTTTAACATCGCAATGGACCGCTGGCAGGAAGTGCAACCGTGGCGCATGGGGCCAATGATGGCCGATGGCCGCGACCAGATGATTGAATACTGGCCCGACAAACATGGCACCGCCACCCGCCAGTTCCGCATGTTACTGCGCAACAAACCGCCGCTTTATACCGACCCCGCCAAAATCGCCGATGCCAGTGCCGCCCTTCAGGGTTTCCCGGCACTGGAAGAAGTGCTGTTTAACCCCAAACTGGCCGGGCAGATTGTTGCCAACGGCAAGGACGGCATTTATTTGTGCCAATATGGGACAACAATTGCAGGCAACCTTGAAAAACTGACCGGCGATCTGGTGGCCGAATGGCCCGCCTTTGCCGATGCCATGATCAATGCCGGGCCAGAGAGCCTGGATTACCCGACATCAAAATTTGCCGCGACCGACCTTTACCGTGCGTTGCATGAAGGCATGCTGATCATTATCAGCCAGAAACTGGCGCGTCCGCTGGGCGAAGGGCCGGATGATGCCAATGCCAAACGCGCCGAAAGCTGGCGCGCCGAACGATCGCTTCGCAATATTTCGCATAACCTGAAATCGCTGTTTGCCATTTATGATGGCGAACTGAACGGGGCGGGCGAAAGCGGCAAAGGCATGGTTGCCCTGATCGGGGCCGATAGCCTGCTCGACAAATCGTTTCGCCTGAACTGGCAAAAAATCCGCGATGCCAGCGACGCCCTGCCCAGCTCCATGGTGGCTGTTTTGGCGCAACCGGGCGGGTTTGACAAAATTCAGGAACTGCAAAACCAGGTCGCCTATGGCGTGATGCTGGTGGAAAATGACGTTGGTGGTCACACCGAACTTGGAGGTGGTTTCAATGCCCTTGATGGAGACTGATTTTAACGCCAAACGCCGGGATGTTTTGCGCCTGTTTGGGTTGGGCGGGGCGATCACCTTTTTGCCCGCCAGCTTTGCCAGGGCCGCAACCACGGTAACCGCGCCCGAAGACCGCGCCGTATATATCAGTGCCAGTGCAGGCAATAATGACGACTTTTATGTCAGCGCCTTTAACGCGCAGGGCAAAATCCTGTATGAACAGCCCCTGCCCGGCCGTGGTCATGATGTGGGCTTGCGCCCCAACCATGTCGATGTGGCCGCCGTTGAACGCCGCCCCGGCCTGTATGCCCTGATTATGAACCGCCATACAGGCGAAGTCCGCGCGACATTAAAAAGCCCGGAAGACCGGCGTTTTTATGGTCATTCGGTTTATTCCAATGACGGGCGTTACCTTTATATCACCGAAAACGACTTCGATAACGCACGCGGGGTTATTTCGGTGTGGGATGCGCAAAACGGCTATAAGCGCGTTGCCGAATTTGACAGCTATGGCATGGGCCCGCACGAGCTGCATTTGTTGCCCGATGGCGAGGGCATGGCAATTGCCAATGGCGGCCTTAAAACCCACCCGGCTTTTGATGGCAGAACACCGCTAAACATCGAAACCATGGAACCGAACCTGACCGTGATCAGCCGTAAAACCGGCGAAAAGCTGTATCAGACCCGGCTAAAGGACGATTGGCACAAACTTTCGATCCGCCATATCGACGTAACCCGCGATGGCACCATTGCGACGGGTTTTCAGTATCATGGCGGTTTGAACGACGAAGTACCGCTGGTGGGGCTGTGGAAACCGGGCGGGCCAGATTTGCACGCCCTTGAAGCCCCCGATAATGTGCAATACCGGATGCGCCAATATTGCGGCAGTGTGCGGTTTGATGTTTCGGGTTCCGTCTTTGCCATATCCTGCCCGCGCGGCGGTGTTGTAACCTTCTGGGATGCGCAAAATGGCAAATTCCTGACCAACATTGCCGCCCCGGATGGCTGCGGTATTGCTGCAACCGACCGCAAGGGCGAATTTGTTGGCACCAGCGGCCTCGGATCAGGCTGGCGGATGGATGCCCTCAACCGCAAAAGGACCGAACTGCCCGACGATTCGCTTAAATCGTTAAAATGGGACAACCATTTACAACGTATTTCGGCTTAAAACCGTCCTCATCACAAAAAACACTAAAGGCCGCACTTCTTGTTGCGGCCTTTTTATTTATTTAAAATCAATTACTTATACAGCAACAAGCACCATGACGGGAAACCCCGGCGACTGTTTTACAAGCCAATCTGATTTTTTTTGCAATTAATAACGATTTTCACTTGCGTCGGGTTCGGGGCTTACGTATAACAGCTCCAGACACAGCCCGCGAATGAAACCCATTCGCATTGTCCCCAAAAAGGCTTGTCCTGTCCTGCGGGTCCTCTCTCCTCGCAGGCCTCTCAAGGTGGAAAAGTGGCGGTGACCGATGCGGGAAACGGTTACCGTCACTTCCGTCTTTAACCTTCCCGGGCATTACCAACGCGTTCAAATAAAAACAGGCACCGGTTTAACCCGATGCCTGAATTGTTTTTGGTGTGCGCTTCCCTGCCATAACGCAGGTGGGTGGTGGTTAAAGCTGCACAAAGTGCCCTTTGCTGACTTCGCGATATTCGCGAACCGGCGGCACAAAATCCAGCCCGCGCACCGGGCTTTTGATTTCATCAACCGATATGTTGCGCTTGATGTCGCGTCGGGCCGGGTCTGGTACCGGCACGGCGGCCATCAGTTTTTTGGTATATTCATGCTGGGGATTGTCAAAAACAGATTCGCGCGGGCCAATTTCAACAATTTCCCCCAGATACATCACGGCCACCCGGTGGCTTACCCGTTCCACCACCGCCATGTCGTGCGATATAAACAAATACGCCAAATTCAGACTTTGCTGCAAATCCATCAGCAAATTGCACACCTGCGCCTTGATCGACACATCAAGGGCCGAAACCGATTCATCGGCAACAATCACCTTGGGGTCCAGCATCAGCGCACGGGCAATACAAATACGCTGGCGTTGCCCGCCGGAAAATTCATGCGGCAGGCGTTTCATCATATCGGCACCCAGACCAACACGGTCTAGCAGGTCGGCGGCCTTTTCCCGGGCCTGTTTGCGCGACCCCAGACCATTTTCAACAAACGGTTCGGTCACAGCCGAGCCAATGGTCATACGGGGGTTAAGGCTGGCGAACGGGTCCTGAAACACCATCTGGATGCTGCGTCGCATTTGGCGCAGGCCCGGCGCGCGCAAATTCATCACATCATAGCCGTCAAGGGTGACCTCGCCGCTGGTGGGCTCCACCAAACGCGAGATCGAACGCCCGGTGGTGGATTTACCACAGCCAGACTCGCCAACCAGCGATAATGTTTCGCCCTGAAACAGGTCAAACGACACATTTTCAACCGCGTGAACCGCCCCGGTTTTGCGGCCAAAAATGCCCGATGTAATATCAAACCGGGTGGTCAGGTTTTTAACCGACAAAACCGGCGTTACGTGATGATCAACCGTATCGGCAACTTCGGTATCCCCCGTGGCGACACCGGTTTTAACATCGACAATGGCGAAACGACGGGGAAGCTGACTGTCCTTCATCGACCCAAGTGCGGGCACAGCGGCCAAAAGCGCACGGGTATAGGGATGTTTGCCATGATAGAAAATATCGGCGGTTTTACCGGTTTCAACCACATCACCGCGAAACATCACAATGGTCCGGTCGGCAATTTCGGCAACCACCCCCATATCGTGGGTAATAAACAAAACCGCCATCCCTTCTTCTTCCTGAAGAGATTTGATCAGATCAAGAATTTGGCCCTGAATGGTCACATCAAGGGCGGTTGTCGGTTCATCGGCGATCAAAAGCCGCGGCTTGCCCGCCAGGGCCATGGCGATCATAACACGCTGGCGCATCCCGCCTGAAAACTGGTGCGGGTATTCGTCAAACCGTGCCGCGGCATTGGGAATGCGTACTTTTTCAAGCAAGCGAATGGTTTCGGCACGGGCGTCTTTTTTGGAAATATCACGATGGCACAGCATGGCTTCGGCAATTTGCTGGCCGATGGTGAAAATCGGGTTCAGGCTGGTCATCGGCTCCTGAAAAATCATCGATATTTCATTGCCGCGAATATGGCGCATGGGCTCGGGTGCCAAGGACAGCAAATCCTGCCCGCCAAACATGATCCGGCCTTCGGTTTTGGCATTGTGTTTGTGCAAAAGCCCCATGATGGAAAGCGAGGTTACGCTTTTGCCCGATCCCGACTCGCCCACAATGGCAACGGTTTCACCGGGCGAAATATCAAAACTGATATCGCGGATAACGTTTTTCCATTCGTGCCCGACCCGAAAAGACGTCGACAGGTTTTCAACACTTAGAACTGGCCCTAACAAACCGCTGGCAGCCTGTGGTGCGGCAGCAACTGTCGGCATGGAATACCCCCTGATGTGGTATATTAAATTTCACTGCCCGCTTTTTCGCGGGTCATTTTAGGCAAAAATGCAAAATGGGCCCCGAAGGGCCCACCGCATTGTCAGGCCACCAGTTTGTTTTCAACCAGCGACACCCAATAGCTGATGCCAAACGGCAGCAGATCATCGTTAAAGTCGTATTCCGGGTGATGCAGGTTGGCGGTATCGCCATTGCCCACAAACACAAACGCCCCCGGGCGCGCTTCGAGCATATAGGAAAAATCCTCGGCTCCCATCACCGGTGGCGGGCTGGTATTAACCGCCGCATCGCCCGAAACGTCACGGGCAACGGTGGTGACAAAATCGGTTTGCGCATCGTGGTTCTGCGTAATCGGATAACCGCGATGATAATCAACCTTGGCCGACCCACCCAAAAGCTTGGCGGTACCTTCAACAATTTCGACAAAGCGTTTTTCGGCCATGTCGCGAATTTCGGGCAGCAACGTGCGCACAGTGCCCTTCATGGTAACATCGGCCGGGATCACGTTATGGGCTTCGCCGCCATGAATGGCGGTGATTGATACCACCAGCGATTCCAGCGGGTCGGTTTCGCGCGCCACAATATTTTGCACCGATGTAATAATTTGTGCCGCAATAACAACCGGGTCAACGCCCAGATGCGGGGTGGATGCATGGCCACCCTTGCCGGTAATTGTAACCTCGAAATGGTCGGCAGCGGCCATAACCGGGCCTTTGCGAATATTAAAATGCCCCACCGGCAAGCCCGGCGAATTGTGCATGCCATAAACTTCTTCGATGGCAAACTTGTCCATCAAGCCGTCTTCGATCATGGCAAGCCCGCCGCCGCCGCCTTCTTCAGCAGGCTGAAAAATCAGCGCGACAGAGCCTTTGAAATTTCGCGTCTGCGACAGGTATTTCGCCGCCCCTAACAGCATTGCCGTGTGGCCATCATGGCCGCAGGCATGCATTTTACCAGGGGTTTTCGAGGCCCATTCAACCGGGCCTGCTTCCATAATCGGCAAGGCATCCATGTCTGCGCGCAGGCCGATGACGGGGCCATCACCAGCCTTGCCCTTGATGACGCCAACAACGCCTGTTTTTCCCAGTCCGTAATCCACACTGTCGCAGCCAAACTCTTTCAGCTTGGCCTCAACAAACTTTGAGGTTTCGAAAACGTCATACAGCAATTCGGGATGTTCATGCAGATAGCGTCGCCATGCCGCGACTTCGGCATACAGCTCGTTTGATTGATTTAAAACAGGCATTGGTGGTGGCCTCGCTGATTTTAAATGTTATGGGATTTTTTTTTCGTGACAAAACAATGTTACGCAGCACAAACTTCGATCAGCAAGAAGAAATGTTTCCTTCTTGAATAAAAAATGTGCATGTGATTTCATCAGCTTACCAACGCGGCATTTCAATCAAAAAGGACCGCCACCCAGGATTACCTCCTGAACCGCCACTGGTGGTTTTTCTTTTTTTTGCAGTGCAAACAAGAAGTTCCGTACACGGAACCGGTTTCTGCGGCGATTGGGAAGAGACAAGGCCGAGCCGGATTAACCGGCCAATTCAATCAGGGATTAAAATAATGACCAAACTTCGCCTCCTGCTGACAGCGTCAGCAGTCGTTATGGCACTTGGCGCTGCCACCAGCGCCCAGGCCGCCCGAGGATCGGACGGGGAACTCAAGATCCTTTACTGGCAAGCCGTTTCCATCCTTAACCCGTATCTTTCGGGGGGTACCAAAGACCTTCACGGGTCCTCAATGGTGATCGAGCCTCTGGCCCGTTACGACGAAAAAGGGAACATGGTCCCCGAACTGGTCGACGAAATTCCGACCGTTGAAAATGGCGGCGTTTCCAAAGACCTTAAATCCATCACCTGGAAAATCAGCAAAGGCATCAAATGGTCTGACGGCACCGATTTCACCGCCGAAGACGTTGCCTTTACCGCCGATTACTGCCTGGCGCCCGATGGCGGCTGCCAGCAGCGCGCCTATTTTTCCGATGTGACCAAGGTCGAAGCCATTGACCCGCTGACGGTCAAGGTTACCTTTGGTGTCGCCAAACCGTTCCCCTATGGGCCGTTTGTTGGCAGCCAGTCGCCGATCCTGCAAAAGGCCCAATTCAAAGACTGCATGGGCCCCAAAGCCCCCGAATGCACCGATGCCAACTTTCATCCGCATGGCACCGGCCCGTTCCGGGTAACCGAATTCAAACCAAACGACGTTATTTCGTTTGAAGCCAACCCGTATTACCGCGTTGCTGACGAACCCCATTTTGCCACGGCCGTTCTTAAAGGCGGCGGCGATGCCGCATCGGCAGCACGCGCCGTTCTTGAAACCGGCGAATATGACTATGCCTGGAACCTTCAGGTCGAGCCGGAAATTCTGGCGCAAATGGCCCAGGCCGGCAAAGGTGTGATCGTTTCATCGTTTGGCACCCAGGTTGAACGCCTTGAAGTTAACCCGTACGATGCCAGTGCCGCTGCCGGTGATGCCCGGTCAACCAAACAGGCCGGCCCCAACCCCGCCCTGTCCGACCCGGCAGTACGCAAGGCCCTGTCCATCGCAATTGACCGCGATTTGCTGGTTGAAGCCGGATACGGCGAAGCAGGCCGATCAACCTGTAACTTCGTTCCCGCGCCCGATATTTACGCATCAACCAAAAATAACTGGTGCCTGAAGCAGGATATCGCCGGTGCCAATAAATTGCTCGACGATGCCGGTTGGGTTATGGGATCAGACGGTGTTCGCACCAAGGGCGATGCCCGCCTGTCGCTGATTTTCCAAACCTCGACCAACTCGGTCCGACAAGGCAGCCAGGCCCTGATCAAGCAGATGTGGCAGCAGATTGGCGTTGAAACCGAACTGCGCAACACCGACCCGTCGGTCTTTTTTGGTGGCGACCCGGCCAGCCCGGATACCTTCCAGAAATTTTATTCCGACGTTGAAATGTACACCAACAACTTCGACGGCACCGACCCGGAAAAATACCTTGCCGGTCGGACCTGCGAACGCATCCCCAGCCCGGAAAACGGCTGGTTGGGTGAAAACATTTCGCGTTATTGCGACCCGGCATATGACAAACTTGCTGCCAAACTGGCCGGAACCGGCAAACTGGCAGACCGGGCCGAAATTGCCAAAGAAATGAACGATATGCTGATCGAAGCTGGCACCATGATCCCGCTTATCCACCGGGGCGACGTTTCCGCCCGTGCCGCAAATCTTGATGGTGTTCGCATGAACTCCTGGGATTCGCAGCTGTGGAACGTGGCTTCCTGGTCGCGCAAGAAATAACACCCAGACTGGCCGGGCCTGTAGCAATACAGGCCCGCGCTGCTTTTAGTCCCCTCCAGTCTGGAGCGCCCCCATGCTCAATTACACCTTGCGCAGGTTGATGTTTGCGATCCCGACCCTGTTGGTGATCAGCTTTATCATCTTTGCCCTGCTTGACCTTGCCCCGAACGACCCGACGGGCAACCTGCCCCTGACCATTCCGCCAGAAGTTCGCGAACAAATTCGCCAGTCCCTTGGGCTGGGCGACCCGTTTTTGATCCGCTATCTTAAATGGCTGCACCAGTTTTTCGTCAACGAACCGCTTAATATCCTGTCGCAGATCACCGGCGCCGATATTTTTGAATCAGCCGACCGGTTGCGTATCCGCTCCTGGGCAACCCGCAGCCCGGTGGTCGACCTGATTGTGCAGCGCATGCCCCAAACCCTGTGGGTGGTTGGCATGTCCTATGTCGTTGGTATTCTTATCGCCATTCCGATCGGGATTATTTCCGCGCACAAGCAATATTCGATCTTTGACCAGCTTGGCACCTTCGTTTCCATGATTGGCTTTTCGGTTCCGACCTTCTTTACCGGCGTTTTGCTGATTGTGATTTTCAGTGTCAAGCTGCACTGGTTTCCGTCCATCTATGACACCAATCACAAAGTCACCGACTGGTCGAGTTTGGTTTTTCAAATCAGACAGATGTTCCTGCCTGTTATGGTGCTGGCCCTGTATAACACCTCGCAAATCAGCCGGTTTGTACGGGCATCGATGCTGGAAAACCTTAATCAGGATTATGTCCGCACCGCACGCGCCAAAGGGGTTAAGGAAAAAACCATCCTGCTGGTGCATGTGCTGCGCAACAGCCTGATCCCGGTGGTCACGGTGATCGCCCTTGGCGTCCCCACCGTGTTTTCCGGTGCCATCATTACCGAACAGATTTTTCGGGTAAACGGGCTGGGGCAATTGCTGATTACGTCCATTCAGGGCGGGGATATACCGGTTGTGCAAACCCTGACCTTTATTTTCGCGGTCCTGATTGTGCTGTTCAACCTGATTGCCGATGTGCTTTACGGCGTACTAGATCCGAGGATTCGCTATGACTGATGCCTCGCAACCCGATATGCAGCTCGAAACCCTGCCGCAGGAACGGTCGCGCGCCATGCAGTTATGGGGGCGTTTTCGCGATCATAAAGGCGGTATCATTGGCGCTGCGGTTTTTCTGATCATTATCATCGCGGTCACCATCGGGCCTTATATCCACACCATTGATCCGCAATTTCTCGATATCCGGTCCAAAAACCAGGGCCCCAGTATGCTGCACCCGTTTGGCACCGATAATCTGGGGCGCGATATGCTGGCACAGGTGTTGGCGGGCGGGCGGCTGTCGCTGTCGGTCGGTATGGTCGCCATGGCCTTGTCGCTGTTTTTGGGCACCGTGGTCGGTTTGTTATCGGGCTATATCAAATGGCTTGATGGCCCGTTAATGCGGCTGACCGATTTGTTTCTGGCACTGCCGTTATTGCCGCTGTTGCTGGTGATTATCATGCTGTTTCGCGAAACATTACGGGCGATATTTGGCCCCGAAACCGGGATATTTATCCTGATTGTGTTCGTGATTGGCATCACCAGCTGGATGCACACCGCCCGCATTGTGCGCGGCGATGTGTTATCGATCAAAAATCAGGAATTCATTCTGGCGGCCAAAAGTGGCGGCACACGGGAATATAACATTATCCTGCGTCACCTTTTGCCCAATGTCATGAGTTCGATCATGGTCTCGGCAACCCTTGGCATTGCCACCGCCATTATCACGGAATCAGCGCTTAGCTTTCTTGGCCTTGGTTTTCCATCGGATTTTCCAACCTGGGGCCGGTTGCTCTATGACGGGGCCAATTTCCTGCAAATCACGCCGTCGCGGGTTTTGTGGCCCGGCCTTGCCATTTCGCTAACCGTGCTTAGCGTTAATTATATGGGTGATGCCTTCCGCGATGCGCTCGACCCACACAAGGTTAAACATTAAGCTTTTGCAACTTGTGCATCGAAAAATAAAGGGCCGTCCGGTTATGCCGGGCGGCCCTTTTATCGACAAAAGTGGGTAAATTTACCCGTCTTTACGCCCCCACAACAGGCGCAGGGAATTTAACGTTACCAGCACCGTTGCCCCGGTATCGGCAAGAACCGCCACCCACAGGCCGGTAATGCCGAAAATACTGGTGACCAGGAATATCCCCTTAAGGCCCAGTGCCAAGCCGATATTTTCCCGAATAACCCGGCGCGCCTGGCGCGACAATTTCACCAATACCGCTACATCTGTCAGCCGTGATTTCACCACAACCGCATCGGCGGCCTCTAGCGCAATGTCGGTCCCGCCGCCAATGGCAATACCTACATCGGCTGCCTTTAATGCCGGGGCATCGTTAATGCCATCGCCGACCATTGCCACAATATCGCGTTGTTTGGGGTTATCACCCTTGCCCGTCCGGCCCTGCAACTCGGCAAGGGCGTTTAATTTATCTTCCGGCAGCAATTCGGCACGATAAGACATACCCAGTTCATTTGCCAAACCCTGCGCCACCCGGTTGGCGTCACCGGTCAACATAATGGGTTCAACCCCCAGGGATTTCAGCATTTTAAGGGCATCGTGCGCATCGTTGCGCAGCATATCGCGCAGGGCCAATGCGCCTATAATCTTCCCGTCGCGCAACACAACAATTGCGGTGCAACCGTTATCTTCCTGTTGCGCCATCCAGTCAGCAACCGTGCCAGAACAGTCAATATCCAGCCGTTTGGGCGCACCGACCCGATAAAGAACGTTATCGATCCGCCCTTCAACACCGGCACCGGCAATGGTGCGGCCATTGCTTAATTCGGGCAGGGAAAGCCCGCGGTGTTCGGCGGCCTCGACAATGGCACGTGCCAAAGGATGCGACGTCACATTTTCCAAGGCGGCAGCATGGGCCAGCAAGGTGTTTTCATCCACATCCCCAATGGTCATCACCGCCACCAGCCCCGGCTTACCTTCGGTCAGGGTGCCGGTTTTATCAAAGGCGATTTTGCGCACCGCCCCGATAATCTCCAGCGCCGCCCCGCCCTTGATCAGCAAGCCGATCCGGGCGGCACGGGCCAGCGCCGATGTCACCGCAGCCGGGGTTGAAATAACCAGCGCACAGGGGCAGCCGATTAACAACAATGCAAGGCCACGATAAATCCATTCTTCCCACGCCTGACCAAACACAAGCGGCGGCACCAGCACCGTTAACAGGGCCAGCCCCATAATGATCGGGGTATAAATGCGGGCAAATTTGGCCACAAACCGCTCAACCGGTGCCTTGTGCTTTTCGCTGTCTTCCACCAGTTGAATAACCCGGTCCAGCATGGTTTGCCCGGCGGCACGGGTGACCTTTACCTGAACGGGGCGGTCGGTAACAATGGCACCGGCAAACACCTCGCTGCCTTCAACACTGGCAACCGGGATTGATTCTCCGGTTAGGTGGCTGTTATCAATTTCAGCCTGGCCTTTTACCAAAACACCATCGGCCGGTATGCGCTCACCGGGGCGGACTTCCACAATATCATCGGCTGACAATTGCGACGGATGCACATTCTGGCTGCCATTCGCACCAACAAGGCGGGCATTTTCGGGCGACAGTTTTAACAGCGATTTCACCCCGCTGCGTGCCTGCCCGGCAGCAACGCCTTCCAGGCTTTCGCCAATGGCAAATAACAGCACAACCATGCCGGCCTCTAGCGGGTCGCCAATAGCGACAGCCCCAATAACAGCAACCGACATAAGGCATTCAATTGAAAACACGGCCCCGTTCAGGGCCAACTGCCCCGCCCGTTTCATCACCGGCAAGGCCGCCAGTATCGCCCCAACCGAAAGCGCATAGGGCTCGGCCACAGGCACAAGCGCGCCAATACCCCAGCCCACCAGCAGGCAAATCGCCGCCCAGGCAATTTCATCGCCCGCCTTGGGCCACGGCGCAAACCGCCGCATCAGCGGCAGGCCACCGCCATGGGTATGCGGCAAACCATTGCCGTGCGCATGATCGTGGTCATGACCGTGATCCGGGCCATGGTCATCTGGGCCATGGTCCGGTGTGGCATTTTCGCCGTGTTCGTGGCCGCCACAGCACGATGGCTTTTCCACCCGTTCGCCTTTGGCGGCGCGTTCCTGTGCCGGATAGCCCAGCTTACCCAGCGTTTTGGCAATGTTGTCGCGGGTTTCGCTGCCATCTTCATGCAGGCCCAGCGTCACTGTTTCGCGCATCATCGATACATCAACACAGTCCACTTCCTTGCGACGGCGCAGGGCGGTTTCAATTTTGGCAACACAAGACCCGCAATCCATGCCGCTTACCGCCCAATGGTGGTGATGCACGGCCCCATTACGCTGTTGCAGGGTTTCTTCAACGGTTTTGCGCACAGGCTCACCGGTTTGCCCGGCAACCGTCACCCCCTGCGCGCTGGCTTCAATCTGATTTTCGCTTAGCTTGTGGCGCAGGCTTTCCAGCACATAGTCGCGGCATTGCGAGCAATTTTCCAGCTCTGCATAATCGCGCCAGTTAAGGGTTATGGACATATCGCCTCACAAACATTCAAATTATCATTCATGTATAATATACAAATAACAATTCATGTATTTTTGTCAAGGAATATTCAAACCAGCGTTTGAATATTGGCACGCAGCTTCCGCAGCGCCGCGACAAGATGACGGCGACAACCTTGAACATTTTGAAAAATTACGGCTGAAATATCGGCAAGCCGCCAAACGCAAATTAAATTAATCGTGCGTTACGTGGGCGAAAACATCCTGCACCACGCCGGAAATATGGGCATCATCGATGGTGTAGTAAATATGCCGTCCGCGACGCTCGGATGCAAGAATGCGTTGGTCGCGCAAATGACGCAAATGGTGGCTGGTCAATGATTGCGACATGCCTGCGGCCTCGGCAAGCTCGCTCACGGTTTGGGGCCGCTCCATGCACCGCAACACCAGTTGCAGCCGTCCGCCATCGCCCAACAGGGCAAATATGCGCGCGGCGGCCTCGATATCGGGCAACGAAAGGTTCTGGCCAATCACACTGGAGGCATCGCGCAAAACAGCCTCGCCTTGCGACGGGCTTAGCCCCAGACGGGCCGCAACATCGGGATCGCCACGATCGTTATGTTCCTGCCCGTGCCCTTTTACCGCGTGGCCAGCCGTTGCCGCGCCCGCATCCTGCACGGCGATATCGTCCTTTAACTGACCGCTCATTTGCTCGTGTGCATTTTTGCTGTTTGCCATAGGCATTATTTTCCACGTATGACGTCGCAAAACAAGGCATGTTGTCAAATTCGTGCCACAGCCGTCGCAATAATGTGATCAACCCTGATCATCTGCGATCGCTGTTTTGCCGTACCATGTTATGAACCGCGCCGAAAAACCGCACATTGCGACAAGGATGTTCCCGTTGCCCCGCCCCATTGCCCGCAACATCACCCGATTATCGCGCATCCTGATTATACTGGCCGTCGCGGCACCAATGCTGGCGGCGTGCAGCGGCATAGACTGGCAGGCCAGCATTCGCCAAAGCCTGTCAAATGCCTGCGCGGCATCGCGCCATTGCGGCAGCAACGGTATTCCCCAGGCGGACTGACATGCCTTTAAAACCGCCCCTAAAGACAAAACGCCAGCACAGATATCCTGCACTTATCCTGCACTGGCGTCTTACGAAATGTCCGGTTTTCAAGGTGCCTTTGGCATCTCAAGCGGGCGCAGATATTCGCTCAGGTAATACAAAAGCCCCAGGCCGGGAAACAGCATTCCCACCGCAGTTGCCCACATCCAGCCGCCATGGGCAAAGGCCCAGCCGCCTACGGCCGATCCAATGGCCCCGGCAGCAAAAAACGTTGCCATATAAACCCCGTTTATGCGGTTACGATACGCCGCGCCTAACGAGAAAATCGCCCGCTGGCCCAGCACCATGTTACAGGTCAGGCCAAAATCAAGCATGATGGCGCCCAACACCAGCACAACCAGCGAAAACGAACTGCCCATGGTGCCCAGATGGGTCAGCATCAACGCCACAGGCACCGATGCCATGGCAATGGCGGTTGCCGGGCGCATCCAGCCCCGGTCCGCCATGCGCCCGCCAATCGGGGCGGCAATGGCCCCGGCGGCACCGGCAAGGGCAAACAGGGCAATGCCCGCTTGCGACATGTTAAAATCCGGCCCGGCCAGCAATAACGGCACCGTCGTCCAGAACAGGCTGAAGGTTGCAAATAAGGATGCCTGATACAAGGCCCGACGGCGCAAAATACGGTTGGAAATCATCAACCGCGCCATGCTGCCCAGCAGTTCAAAATAATGCGGGCGCACGGTGGGGCGGCTGATGGGAAGAACCAGCCGGACAGCGACCATCAAGGCAATCATGACAGCGGTTGATACAAAAAATATCACCCGCCAGTTGGTCAGTTCCGTCAGAAAGCTTGAGACCGGGCGTGACAGCATAATGCCAAACATCAGCCCGCTCATCACATTGCCCACCACCCGGCCCCGGGTTTCGTCTGTGGCCAGATGGGCTGCATAGGGCACCAGAATTTGCACCGCAACCGACCCGATGCCAATAAACAGGGCGGCGGTTAAAAACAGGCCGGGCGTGGCGGCAAAGCCCGATGCCAGCAGGGCCACCGCCCCCAGGGCAATCACGGTCATTACCAGCTTGCGGTTTTCAAACAGATCGCCCAGCGGCACAATCAACAGCAGGCCGATGCCATAACCAACCTGGGTCATGGTCACAATCAACCCGGCGGCACGGGGCGACAGCCCCAGCTCGGCACTGATCGGCCCCACCAGCGGCTGGGAATAATATAGATTGGCGGCAATCAAGCCGCAGGCGGTTGCCAGAAACAGAATTAACCAGCCTGAAACCGGTGTCGCATGTGTCGCATTTGTCGCAGGTGTTTTGGGCGCAGGCTGAGGCGCGGCATCGCGGCCACCGCCCTTTGCTGGCAAACTGGGCATATCGAAGGCTCCGGTCGGTCAAGGAAACGCACCACAAAAACGGTGCTGGCTGCATTTTGCACCGCAACATCGCCGTTTTGAAAGCATATTTCAAATAAAGGAATTAAGGTTCACCCCCAGTGAACCCAACGGAGATAGTCCGCGATTGCGTACCATCAACGGGCAAACCGCATTTTTTTAAAATAATTCTGCTTTTTGCGGGAACCGATTGTAACCCGCAGCGTTTGCCTATCAGAACACGAGCTCGATAAAGATAACAAGGAGCCGCGACATGATGGAACAAACCGCACTTGACCGCATGAAGCTGCAACAAGCCCATGCGGACTGGGAAAAAAACATTCAGGGCCATTGCCGCGAAAACCAGATGGAAATCGGCAATTTACCATCGGAAGTCACCGATGCCTGGAATGATATGTCGTCATCCTATGAGGACACCCGGCACAAGGACGATGCTGTTGCCACGGACGCGGCCCAAAAACATCGCAGCGCTTCCGAGCGACTGAAGAAGGCTTGGGACAAAATGATAAACAAATAACCAGTCCCGGTTGTCCATAACTGTTTCCTCCCTGCGTCCCCCCACGCAGCTTTGGCACCCTCCCCCAGGGTGCCTTTTCTTTTTGGGGCATCGCCCTGCTTATGCCCCGCAATCGCCCCAACCCGGCACAGTGATGCCACCTTTGCGGGCTAGATTAATACGGATCCATAAACCGGCACCCGCCGCAGCAAGGAGCCATAAATGACCCGTCACATTCCAGAACATGCCAAAATTCAGCGCGAGTTTCAGGATTGGGAATTTGGCCTGACCGGCTATTGCACCGATAACAAAACCGGCATCGAAGCCCTGCCAAGTGCTGTTGTGCAGGCATGGGACGACATGAATGCCGCCTGGAACGATATTAAAGACAGCCAGGGCAATGTTAGCGAAGAAAAACGCCAGCGTTTTCGCGAGGCCAATAACCGCCTGCAAAATGCCTGGGATGCCATGACCGAGCATAAAACCGGCTAATCCTCGCTCCCCAATATCCCCCCTTTCAATCGCCCGCCCCACCGCGCGGCAGAACATCCGGCGTTGCCTTTTGGTAACGCCGTTTGTTTTTTCATCTGGGCGGCAAACTTCGGCCCCTGTGAAACGTTATGTCATCGGGCACCCGTTTTTGCCCGTATAGAACATACCGCATCACAGGCTGTTTTCGCGGCCATGATACAGGCCGCGAAAACCGGCACTTCACCCGAAAGGATATCGTATGACTGTTGAATTATGGATTTTGGTGATTTGCGCCATTCTAAGCCTGATATTTCCGTTTTTCTATAACTGGCATTATGGCCAGCAAGTGGGTGCCAAAGGCCTGATGGGCAACCGCGAAACCCTGCCCGAACGGCGCGGGGCGGCGTTACGCGGGCTTCGCGCACATCGCAACCTGCTTGAAAACCTGGTTCCGTTTGCCATTGTGGTTCTGGTTGCCAGGTTCACCGGCATTTCAAATTTCGTCACGGTTTTTGGCGCGGTTTTGTTTCTGGTTGCCCGTTTGGTGCATGCCATCACCTATTGCGCAGGCATCGAAACCGCCGGTATTCGCTCGATTGCCTATTTCGCGGGTGTCATCGCCACCCTGTGCGTGGCATCACAATTGCTGCATTTTGTAAATTAAGCTCAAATCGCGGCAGCGGGATTTTGGCGGCGATGAAATATCATCCGCAAATCATCTACGTGTCATCTGCGAGATGCAAAAACAGCAATCCCGACCTATATTGGGCAAAACCCGTTTTGAATACCACAGGAGCCCCAATGCCCCGCTATAGCAAAGACCCCGATGCCATTGCCAAACTGACGCCAGAACAATATCACGTCACCCAAAACAACGGCACCGAACGCCCCGGCACCGGCGAATATCTTGATCACCGCGAACCGGGCATTTATGTTGATATCGTTTCGGGCGAACCGCTTTTTGCATCCAGCGACAAGTTCGATAGCCATTGCGGCTGGCCCAGCTTCACCAAACCGATAGACCCGGTGCATGTCAGCGAGCTGCGCGACGCCACCCTTGGCATGGTCCGCACCGAAATCCGTTCGGCAAACGGCGACAGCCACCTTGGCCACGTCTTCCCCGATGGCCCGCAAGACCGGGGCGGATTACGCTATTGCATCAATTCCGCATCCCTGCGGTTCGTCCATCGCGATGATATGGAAGCCGAGGGGTATGGCAATTATCTGGGTCAGGTAGAAAACCCGCAATAACCCCGCCCCGAACCACGGCACATCACAAACACATGTTTGCACCCCTCGCAAAAGCCCCGCGTAAAACCGGGGCTTTTGCATTTAGGGCCCACATGCAAACCCCGAAAATTGGTCTGCCCTTATCTTGAAAAGTGGTCCTTATGCAAAAGGCCTCCGTCCTTTATCAGCAACACCGGAAAACACGGCGCTAGCGCAAAGGGACACACCATGACAAACACCACAATCCGCGACATTCGCCCGCAAGACGAAGCCCAGTGGCAAATGCTGTGGCAGGCATATCTGGAATTTTATCAATCAACGGTCCCGGCGGAGGTTTACAAAACCACATTTAACCGCCTGTGCGACCCCGCCCGCTCGCACCAGCGCGCACTGGTGGCCGAAAAAGCCGATGGCACCCTGATCGGCCTTGTTCATATCATCTTTCATAGCCATAACTGGCGCATTGAAGATGTGTGCTACCTTCAGGATCTTTATGTTTCCCCCGCCTGCTTTATGATCGCATCGGCACGTTAACGCCATTTATCAAATATCAGCGTTAACACCAAACCAGCCCCGTTGATGGCAATCACACCAACAGGGGCAAGGGCGGCCAAATAGCCGCCTGAACGGCCCATCCCAACAAAACAGATCACCCCTAAAATCAGGCCGTGCTGAATTTCAAAAAACGCTGTTGTCATAATGCTGTCAGCAGCGATCTGCGACAAAGGGGATGCAACACCGCATTCCCCGGCCAGACCTTACCCCGGCTGGCCCAGCACGAGAACCCGACATGAAATTCGCCTCAACCCGCCTGATCGCCCGCGATATCAAAGCCATGGTGGCCTTTTACGAAAGGGTGATGGGGCAAACCGCCGACTGGCTCGCCCCGCAATTCGCCGAAATCGTCACCCCGGCGGCAACTCTTGCCATTGGCAGTGCCGAAACCGTCGCCATCTTCCAGCCCGGCAGTTGCGAACCCGCCGCCAACCGCACCGCCATCATCGAACTGATGGTGGATGATGTGGATGCCCTGTTTGATCAACTCAAAGACAGCGTCACCATCGTCCACGAACCCAAAATGATGCCCTGGGGCAACCAGGCCGCCATGATCCGCGATCCGGAAGGCACGATTGTCGCGCTGTTTAAACCTGTGTCGGATGCGGCGATTGAGCGATTTGGGAACCGGTGAGCCAAGTTAAAACCAGCAACGCCTGAACGTTTCCGCCCTCACAAACAGCGCATTATCAATATGCGCTGTTTGCGACGCTGCTCTGATCAATCCCTAATGAACGGCCACTGGCGCGATGTATGAACCAGCGCCAATATTCACACAGCATCACCGCTGATCTCATAAACCAGACGATAGCTCTCATGCCAAGCGACCCCTGACCCAGTTTGATCAGGTCGGTCTTTAGCTTTTCGGCATCGGTTAAAAGCAGCCTCTTGGTCGATACGAATTTGGGGCGATAGACGCTGACGATTGCAGCGGCGTGCTGAAGCGCGCGAATGACCTCCTCGAAGTCCTGCGTGCCCATCGCTGCAAAGATATGGCGGCGAGCTCCTTGGACATGGTCTTCTTGGCCTCTCGAAGAGAGACCCATAGGCAAAAATGTCCGGCTTGCAGGCAATGCTGAAACCGTTGCCAAGCAGAAGGTGCTTTTTGCCGTAGGCATCCGCCTTGTTGATAGCCTGCTCGAAGTCGAGGAGCTCGATAGTCATCCGATCTTCCCTTCAACCACGGCCTTCACGAAACTGTCGGCAAGCCGGTTTGCTTCGGCATTACCGAGGTTCCTTCGAGTAAACTGCGAGATGCGCGTTTCGCGGCCTGATGCTCTGTTTGTTTTGAAAGCGGAAACGGAAGCGTTCGACCCTGCCGCAGACGTATGCTCAAACCGGTAGGTGTTCCGGGCATCTTCACCGCACAGCATTCCGGTGGCATCAACTGTCCAGTGTCCCGCAAACGAGAGTTTTTCGAGCGCGCGCCTCATATCTAACGCCGATTGAAAGCGTTTGCTGGGATCAGGGTCGACGGACGTCATGACCGCACGGCAAACTGCATTTGGGATGAAGGGCGGAAAGTCTGCGCGGGTGATCAGCGATCCCTTTGCAAGGGCATCAGCATAGGCAGCGTCGCCAAGCGTGTTGAACTTTGCTTCGAGAGCGGGAAGGCCAACCAGCAATCTGAATAGGGTAAGGCCGGTTTGGAAGATGTCGGTGCGGGCCTCAATCCCGTTTCCTGCAACTGTCTCCGGGGCGGCATGAAGTACATACCAGCTCGAAGGCTGAACGGGCGCGCCATTGGCGGATATGCCGACGATCCCATAGTCGGCGAGTTTTGCTTGGCCCTGCGGACCCCGCAAAATGTTCTGCGGTTTCACGTCATTGTGGAAGAAGTTATGTAGATGCAGATGCTCCAGCCCCTGAAGCATGTCGATAACCGTGCGCAACGCAGTCGGCAAAGGCAGGAAGTTTCCAGGATTTGCGAGTGTCGTAATCGATCCATCTGGTAAATAGTCCATTGCTATGACCACTTTTCCGTCGGTCGCGACATCAGCCTGATGTACCCGTACAAGATTGTTGTGCGTGAAAGCATGTCCAACCTGAGCTTCGCGTAACCGCTGATCGATGCCTATCCCTGCATTCAGGACTTTGATTGCGTATTCATGGTTTACTGCCTGGTCCTGTGCTAGCCACACTTCACCGAAAGAACCGCGCCCGATAGGCCGCATTAGGCGGTACTTATTATAGAAGGTGGTGCCGTTTGTGATCGGTAGGGCGACAGGGGCGAGGCTCATGGGTTAGTCGCCCCCCACCATGCTGCGATGACCGCGTCTGCCATTTTGCTGTCCCAGTAGCGTGTCGTCTGACCAACACGCGCAATGGCATGGTCGCGAACCTGAGCGCTCCTCGTGCCAAGAGACGCGTAAATCTTCGTGACGACCGGCTTGTTGTGCAGACCGCAATACAGAAGCAGCGCGGCTTCCTGATATGATGCGACACGTTTCGCGTTGTTATCACCCTGCATGAATTCGCCCTTCTTAATGACAACGCGGTCGATATCCGTATGAGTGTGGAAAATCCGCTCGAACTCACGATAAAGCCAAGTGACTTTCGCGGCTTCCTCAGAACAATCGGCAGGGAAACGCAAGCGACTTTCCGAGTCCGCATTGAGAAGCACGAGCGGTGTCGCGACGCCATCGACGATTGCATAGCGCGGTGTTAATGGATCACTTCGAAAGCCCAATACAATCATTAGTTATTATCCAATTAATTTCATAATCTTAAGAAAATATATATATCTCTTTCTCTGTCTAGATTGAAAGTTTTAGAGACGAATAAATAGTAACCGGTTTGGCGTTTGACGATTTCCGCCCTCTCTAGACCTTCGCCAGTCGAGCAACGAATGGCAACTTTACAGATAAGAGCGACAGCCGCCTGACGCCCGCTATGGGCGCAAAGCGGGCGTCTTCGCGCGATAACTACTATTTGTAAGACCAGTTAGCGACCCACTCCTTTGACTGGAAAACATACCTTCTAACCCACCACAGGCCTTAAAGCTTAGCCCCCTCCAACCCACTCATCGATCATATCCGCCCAGTCCAGCATCATTTCGGCGCGCTGTTCGCGATATTCGGCTTTGTTGTAGACGGCGCGGACGCCGCGTTGTTCGTGGGCAAGGCTCTTTTCTATCCAGTCGGAGTTATAGCCCGCCTCGTGCAGCAGAGTGCTGGCGGTGCGGCGCAGGTCGTGGAGGCCGAACTTAGCCAGTGCTTTGCCATCCTTCTGCGCGGCCTTGTAGGTCTGCGTCAGCACCTGGTTGAGCGTTGCGGCACTCATCGGCGCGTCGATATCATAGCGTGACGTAGTCGGACCCTCCCGCGAAGGTCTTCAGGGCAAAGAATGCCATTTTTGGCACCATGAAAAAATGCTGCTTCCCGTTGCAAGATGACACAAGACCTTGCAACCCTCAAACACAAAAAAGCCCGCATTTCAGCGGGCTTAGATGTAATTTCATGCTACCAGCTGCCTGCGGCTGCCAGATGGCAAATTATTCCCACTCAATCGTTCCCGGTGGTTTCGAGGTGTAGTCGTAGGTGACGCGGTTGATACCGTTCACCTCGTTGATAATCCGGTTGGCGATGCGGCCGAGGATTTCGGGCGGGAAAGCGAAGTAGTCTGCCGTCATGCCGTCGGTGGAGGTTACAGCGCGCAGCGCGCAGGCATAGTCATAGGTGCGGCCATCGCCCATCACGCCGACGGTGCGAACCGGCAGCAGCACGGCGAAGGCCTGCCAGATGGCGTCATACAGGCCCGCATTGCGGATTTCTTCGAGATAGATCGCGTCGGCCTTGCGCAGGATATCGAGTTTTTCATGCGTGATCGGCTGGCCGGGAATGCGGATGGCAAGGCCCGGTCCGGGGAACGGGTGGCGGCCAACAAAGCTGTCGGGCAGGCCCAGTTCGCGGCCCAGATCGCGGACTTCGTCCTTGAACAGTTCGCGCAGCGGTTCAACCAGTTGCATATTCATGCGTTCTGGCAAACCACCGACATTGTGGTGCGATTTAATGGTGACAGACGGGCCACCGGTGAACGAAACGCTTTCGATCACGTCCGGGTACAGCGTGCCCTGGGCGAGGAAATCGGCCCCGCCAATTTTCTTGGCTTCCTGTTCAAACACTTCGATAAACAGGCGGCCAATGGTTTTGCGTTTTACTTCGGGGTCAATCTCGCCTTCGATGGCGTCGATAAAGGTATTGGCGGCATCGACATGGACCAGCGGGATGTTGTAATGGTCGCGAAACAGGTTCACCACCTGATCGGCCTCGCCCGTGCGCATAAAGCCATGATCGACAAACACGCAGGTCAGCTGGTCGCCAATGGCTTCGTGGATCAGAACGGCAGTAACCGAGCTGTCAACACCGCCCGAAAGACCACAAATGACCTTGCCATCGCCCACCTGTTTGCGGATTTTGGCAATCGCGTCGTCTTTATAGGCATCCATCGTCCAGTCGCCAACGCAACCGGCCACATCGTGGGTGAAGTTGCGCAAGAGCTGTGCGCCATGCGGGGTGTGCATGACTTCGGGGTGGAACTGAACGGCGTAGAATTTTTTATCGTCATTGGCAATCGCGGCACACGGGGCGCCATCGGATTTGCCAACCACGCGGAAACCTTCGGGCAGGCTGTCTACCCGGTCGCCGTGGCTCATCCAGACCTGTTCGCGCGCACCAACGGCCCAAACACCGCTAAACAAAGCGCAATCTTCGACCACATCAACAAAGGCGCGGCCAAATTCGCGATGTTCCGAGGTTTCAACCTTGCCGCCCAGCTGGTTAACCATGGTTTGCTGGCCATAACAAATGCCCAGCACCGGAATGCCCATGTCAAACACCCGAACCGGGGCGGTCGGTGATTTTTCCCAATGCACGGACGCCGGGCCACCCGAAAGAATGATCGCCTTGGGGGCAAACTCGTCGAGCAGGCTGTCCGAGATGTTGTTAAAAGGGTGAATTTCGCAGTAAACGCCGCTTTCGCGCACACGACGTGCGATCAGCTGGGTTACTTGCGATCCGAAATCAATAATCAGCACGCGATCTGTCATCGGGCCGTTTCTCCATCGCTCAAGGGGGTGCGCCGTACATACGCGAAACCAGCCGTTTGGGCAACCCGGCGCAATGGCTGCTTAACGGTCAAAATGCTGCGATTTGAACATTGCGTGATCAAACTGCCCGAACTGGCAGGCCGGGCGGCTTGATCACGCAATGCCCGGCGGGGGGCAGCGGCCCCATCAACGACGCAAACCGGCCAATTTGGCCGTATTTTATCGCCAAATTCGCACATTTGGTCCGTTTTTTGTGCGCAAAGCGCGCCTATCTTGACATTTGACGGAGCGCAGAACCAACCGCGCCCGGCGAGCAAACGAAAAAAGGACCAAAAGCTATGACAGACAATAAAGGCAGCAAAATCGCACTTGCCGTGGCGGGCCTTCTGTTGATTGCCGGCGCTGCAACTGCCATTGCCATGACCCAGGATAAAGCCGACGCGCCCAGGGACGGCATGGTGCCATTGACCAACAATTCGGCGCAACAGGGCGAAACCGATAATCCGCCCGCTGCTGAAACCGGCGAAGCGCCGATGCCAAATGCACCAAATGCCCCCGATGAAAATGGCAATGCGTCGAGCGGCGTTACCACCACCCCGATGGGCACAGACAGTGGCGATACGCGCACCAATGATGGCAGTGCGCCGGTTCAACTGACCCCGCCCGCCGGTGGCAAAACCGACGACGACAGCACCTTGATGAAAAAAGAATAACAATAAAAACAAAACGCTGGTGAAAACACCGGCAGAGCAAACTGCGGGATAAAAAACACCCGCACGGCCCTGTCCAGGGCCGAAAAAACTGCGCCCTGCCCCTTTACGGGACAGGGCGTTTTTATTTTCAGGCTGATAACGTGGCAAGGGATGGTCGCCAGCAGACCGGCAGGCGGCAAAGGCCCCGGCAAATGCCAGCACCATGCCGCCGCCCGCCATTATTTATTGCCCTTGGCGGTGCGTTCAAATACCGCAACAAAGAAACCATCGGTGCCATGCACATTGGGCGACAGGCGCAACCACGGTTTGTCCTTGCCCCCCGGCACCGGGACCGAAGCCGGGGCATCAGGCCAGATCTCATTGATCGGAACCGGTTTGAAGTCTTTGCGGTCACGCATAAAGGTTTCGATCAGGCGTTCGTTTTCTTCGCCCAAAATCGAACAGGTTGCATAAATCAGCCGCCCGCCCTTGGTTACACGGCCGGCTCCGGCCTTAAGGATTTTGGCCTGCTGCAGGGACAAAGCACGAATATCGCGCTGCCCGATACGCCAGCGCAAAGCCGGGTTACGGCGCAACGTGCCAAGGCCCGAACAGGGCACATCAAGCAACACACGGTCAAAAAAGCCCGATTTGCTGCGCAGCCAGCTGTCACGCTCGTCGGCAATAATGCGCAACTGAATGCAATCGCCCGCACCGGCACGTTTGGCGCGTTTGCGCGCACTGTCAAGCCGCGCCCCGTGGGTGTCACAAGCCAGAATTCGGCCACGCCCGCGCATATCGGCCGCCATGCCCAGCGTTTTGCCGCCACCGCCAGCACACATATCAAGCACCGTCATGCCCGGCTGGGCATCGGCCAGACGCACGCAAATCTGCGAGGCTTCATCCTGAATTTCGATCAGGCCATCTTTATAGGCCGCCGTCACCAGCATGTTAACACCCAGCGGCAAACGCAGGCCATTGGGGGCATAAGGCGTTTTTTCGATGTTATGAATGCCGTCCTGCTCGAGCGAGCGAATGGCACTATCAACACTGCCGCGCAGCGTATTGACGCGCAAATCGAGTTTGGCAGGCTGGTTATAGGCCGCCATTTCGGCTTGCAAGTTTTCGTGATGCAGCTTCAAAAGCTCGGCATACAACCATTTTGGCAATTCGGTTTTAACCGCCCCTGGCTGGGCATCATGGTCAATTGTTTGCCCCGACAGCTTGCTGATCAGGTGGCGTTCTGCGGGATGCAACACATCGGGGCAGAACTCTTCACCGTTAAACATATCGGAAATATCGTCGACAGAACGGCCATTTTGCAAGGCCAGCTGCGCAATCGCGCGCGCACGGCCATCCTGATATTCATAGCCGCATTCGGCCAGCCACCAGCCCAGACGGGCCTGATGACGGATCAGGTTATAAAACCGTTCGCCAATGTCACGGCGATCGCTGCCGCCAATGTAACGACGGTTGCCAAAATAACCGGAAACAACGCGATCGGCGTCGTCGCGGGTATGTGTCCAACCATCATAAAGTTCGATAACGGCAGCTATACGTGCACCGGGTTTCAAAACGTAATTCCAGACCTGGTTAAATGGCCTGCGCGCCACCTTAGTGCGTCACTGCCATTGGAGATAAAAAGGAGATGACGGCGGGAAAGAACATCCGCCGTCATCTTTAAGCTTAGGGCCTAATTTGCGCTGCTGATAACATGCCTGCACGCTCACGCCAACCGTTTCGGACGCAAGGCAGGCCAGCACTTCTATCAGGCGTCGTTGATCGGGTTTGATCAACGCGCTTTAATATTACGCACCGGGGCGATAGTTCGGTGCTTCACGGGTGATCGTCACATCGTGGGCATGGCTTTCGCGCAGGCCCGCATTGGTGATGCGCACAAAGGTTGCCCGTTCGCGGAAATCCGCCAGCGTGGCCGAGCCGGTATACCCCATCGCTGCCTTCAACCCGCCCACCAGTTGGTGAACGATCTGGCTGGCCGGGCCTTTATAGGGCACGCGCCCTTCAATGCCTTCGGGAACCAGTTTAAGGTTGTCTTTGACATCTTCCTGGAAATAACGATCAGCAGAGCCGCGCGCCATGGCCCCGACAGAACCCATGCCACGATAGGATTTGTAAGACCGGCCCTGATACAAAATAACTTCGCCCGGGGCTTCGTCCGTCCCGGCCAGAAGGGATCCGACCATGCAGGTACTGGCCCCGGCGGCCATGGCCTTGGCAATATCGCCCGAAAATTTAATGCCGCCATCGGCAATGATCGGCACGTTATGTTTGTTGCCTTCGGCCGCACATTCCAGAATGGCGGTTAACTGCGGCACGCCCACACCGGCAACGATGCGGGTGGTGCAAATCGAGCCCGGCCCGATACCCACCTTCACCGCATCGGCACCGGCTTCGATCAATGCGCGAACGGCTTCGGGGGTGGCAACGTTACCGGCAATGATCTGGGTTTGGCCAGCAACCGCCTTGATCCGTTCAACCGCAGCAATAACACCTGCGCTATGGCCGTGTGCCGTATCAATAACCAGAACGTCCACTTCGGCTTCGATCAGCGCCATGGAGCGGCGGAAACCGTCTTCGCCCACACCGGTTGCGGCAGCAGCGCGCAAACGGCCACTGGCATCCTTGCAGGCATTGGGGTGCAATTTGGCTTTTTCGATGTCCTTGACCGTGATCAGGCCGGTACAGCGATAGGCATCATCCACCACCAGCAATTTTTCGATGCGGTGTTGATGCAGTAATTTTTTGGCTTCTTCGGTATTAACATTTTCGGTCACCGTGATGAGATTTTCAAACGTCATCAATTCGGAAACCGGCTGCGCACGGTTGGAGGCAAAACGCACATCGCGGTTGGTAAGGATACCGACCAGCTTGTTGGTTTCGCGTTCAACAACCGGAATACCGGAAATGCGATTGGAGTCCATAAGGCCAAGGGCGTCGGCCAAAGTCTGGTCCGGGTGGATGGTAATCGGGTTAACGACCATGCCGGATTCAAACTTTTTCACCCGGCGCACTTCTTCGGCCTGCAAGGCAATATCAAGGTTCTTGTGGATAACGCCCATACCGCCGTTTTGCGCCATAACAATGGCCATCGGGCTTTCGGTTACGGTATCCATTGCTGATGACAGCAAGGGCACACGCAATTCGATTTCACGGGTAAGACGGGTGTTGGTTTGGACCTGAGCTGGCAGGACCGAACTGGCCGCGGGCTTGATCAGGACGTCGTCGAAAGTCAGGGCTTCTTCGATACGGGTCATCTACACCACCTCGTTAATCTGAGTTGGCGCGGAACTTATACATGTTATGGTGCGCCTGCCAAGGTTTAGCGTCACAATACAGCCCTGAAATTTTATTGCTGCATTGTTTCGCGGTTTCCGTTAGATACTGGTCGATGGGGCTGCTATCTGGCAAAGCCCCTTTTTTATGCCGTTTTCACGGCACGATCCTGTATCGGAAAATGGGGATGCGCCGCCCCAACCACAAGCCCGGGCGTTTGCACCCCACCGCGCTGCCCAAAACCACACCCGGCCTTAAAACCAGACAGCATCGCACAGCAACACCGTCTGATTTCGGTTCAGGCCGCGGTTAAAACCTTGCCGATAAACTGGCGCACATCGCCGTCAAGCACGCTGGACTGGCGTTGCAGGTCATCTGCAGCACCGTTAATTTGCAACACGTCGCCGCCTGCATCCCTGGTTCCGGTGGCGACATCGGCCACGATCACGGTAATTTTGCGCATTTGCTCCACGGCGCCATCCACCCGGCGGCCAATTTCGGCGATCATCTCATATTGCTGGTTTACCGTATCGGAAACATGACGGGCATTTGCATTGATTTCGCCAATATTGCCATTAATGCCATGCACCGATTGCACAACAGCACGGGTGACATTTTGCATATCGGCAATTTCACGCGCCACATCTTCGGCCGCGCGCGCGGTTTGCCGGGCCAGGTTTTTCACCTCGGTCGCCACCACCGAAAACCCCTTGCCCGCTTCGCCCGCACGCGCGGCTTCGATGGTTGCATTCAGGGCCAAAAGGTTGGTTTGTTCGGCAATATCGGTGATCAGTTCAATCACATTGGCAATCCGCCGCGCCATATTATCAAGATCACCGACATGACGGCTGGCCTGATCGGCATTTTCAACCGCGTTTTCCGCCAAATTTACAGCGCCGCTCATTTGCGTGCCGATATCGCGGATGGAGGAAATAAACCGTTCCGTGGCCTCGGCGATCCCATCAAGCGAGGCGGCACTTTCGGCGGCGGCGGCATCCACATCGCGTGCCTGCAGGGCTATAATTTCCACCCGTTGCGACAGCGCGTTGGAGTTTTGCGACAATTGCCCCGCCGCAACCGAAACAGACGTAACCACACTTTGAATATTATCGCCAATCGCCCCGGCGCTATAGGTAAAGGTGCGGGTTTTATCGTCCATCGCGTTCAGGGCCGCATTGACCTTGGCTGCATATTCGATCAAATCGCCCTGCAACCCCTTGGGCAGAATTTTGCGATAATAGGCCCCGGCGGCGGCATGGGTCATCGCCCCGGCGGCTTCGCGGGTGAAGGCTTCGGTCAGGTCCAACAAATCGTTAATCGCAGTCATCAGCGGGCGCATATGGCCCGTGGCGGCGCGATGGGTAATGCGAATATCCATTTGGCCGCTGGCAGCGGCGTTAATGGCGTCTATCGCGCGGCGTAACAGCTTTTCGTGGCGTAACAACAAAATGGCGGCCACGGCAAACAGAACAAACCCGAACGCCGCCGCCCCCGTTTCGAGCGACCACACCCCGCCCTTGCCGCCTTGCACCAGCAAGGCCACAAACAAGGCCAGTTGCACCACAGCCCCGATAGCCAGGCCGATACATATTTTACAAAGTGAAAACAAACTGGTCATAATCCACCCCCTGGGTGCTAAGAAGACCGGTCAGACTGGCCGTGCCCAATGCCATGCCATCGCGGCGATTTTGCACAGCGGCTTCTTCCTGGCATAATTGGGCATAAAGGGCCGAAACCGCTGTAATGGCTTCGCGCCGGGGTTTTCGCCGGTTGGAATGATACCCGCGGATGGTGCCATCGGCATTCAGGGTGGGGGTTACATTGGCCAGCACCCAGTAATGATCGCCGTTGGCCGCACGATTGATGACATAGGCAAATATCTCGCGGCCCTTGATGATGGTGTCCCACATCAGGGCAAAAACGCACCGCGGCATATGCGGATGACGGATAATGCTGTGAGGTTGCCCCAGCAACTGGTTTTCGCTGTATCCGGAAATACGTAAAAACACATCATTGGCATAGGTGATCCGGCCCTTCGGGTCGGTTTTGCTGACAATGATTTCATCATCATCAAAATGGCGCTCAACACCGGTCAGGTGCAGATTTTCCTGCTTCATCAGAAACCCCCAAATTTCCAACATGCAGGGCTCTGACGGCCCATTCCCATGTTCTTTGCAGGCATCACCCTGCGCAGTCAGGAAGGTGCCCACGGTCGCAACAGAGCCGCCCAACCGGCACCCCATACGATGGTCTAGGAAATGTATAGCTGTGCTTTTCCCCTCCCGGCTTGACTTAGCGCAAAAAAATGACGGCAATTTTGAATTTTGCCAAAACAAAGCGGGTTAACCGGGCCGGAAATAAAAATAGAAAAAACGCGCCGAAGATAAATTCTTCGGCGCGTTAAATCTTGAAGGCTGGTTGTTATCGCGTCCTTACCGCACCACAAGGCGGCAATTATTCAACCGGCGACCAATTGTCATCTTCAATCAGCTCAGCCGTTGCAATATCGGCTTCGGCATTGTTCTGACCGCGAAAGCCGGTGGCAATCAGATAGGTTTCCGGGCTTTCGGCGCGCGATGACGGCGGCTTGGCATGTTTGGAAATGCGAAAATGCTGCTTAACCCGGTTTAAAAGGTCGGTTTCCGTACCGCCCTTAAACACCTTGGCAATAAAAATACCATTGGGTGCCAAAACTTCTTCGGCAAACAGCAAGGCATGTTCGACCAGATCAATAATGCGGATATGGTCGGTCTGGCGATGGCCGGTGGTTTCGGGCGACATATCGGAAATCACGGCATCAACCGGCCCTTGCAGGGCATGCTTGATCAAAGCCGGTGCCGCCGGATCAAGAAAGTCTGCCTGCAAACAGGTTGCACCGGGCACCCCTTCCCATTCGAGAATATCAAGCCCGACAACCTGACCACGGCCCTGTTTGGACCCGACCATGTCGACAGCCACCTGTGTCCAGCCGCCCGGCGCGGCACCCAGGTCAACCACGCGCATGCCCGAACGCAGCAAATCGAACTGGTTGTTGATTTCAATCAGCTTGAACGCCGCGCGCGAACGATAGCCAAGGCGTTTGGCTTCCTGCACATAGGGGTCGTTCAATTGCCGGTCGAGCCAGCGCGTGGACGAAATTTTGCGCCCCTTGGCACTTTTTACCCGGGTCCGCAGCCCACGGCGGGCACCGGTATCGATGGCGGCAATGGCCGAACCCTTGCGGCGGCGTCCGCCACCTTTTCCGCTGCGTTGATCGGTCATAAGAATATCCTGAAATTAAAATGCATAAAATTATGGAATAACCGGCGTTGATATCAAAGGTCGATCAGACCGATGCCGGTATTTTCGCCCCTGTATGACGGCGCGCTTCGCACGGGTCAATAGCATGGCCATCGGCGCGCATCAAATCGACCAGAATGCCTTCGCGCAAACCACGGTCCGCCACTTTAAGGGTCGCCAGCGGCCAAATATCGCGAATGGCGGCAAAAATGGCGGCTCCGGCATCCATCAGTTCGGCGCGCTGGTTGCCAATGCACGGGTGCCCTTTGCATTTGTCGGCTTCCATGCGCAACAACAGCTCGGTGACCCGTTCAGCATCGTCAAACCGCAAATCGGACCCGTCGACTTTGTGGCGTTCATAGCGTTCAAGGCCAAGGGCAATGCCACAAAACGTGGTGACGGTGCCCGATGTGCCAATCATCTGAACCTTGTTATCGTCGAGAATATCCGAACAGCAATTGCGCGCGGCAAAATCTTCAAGGCGTTCGCGAATTTCGCTGCGCATGGCTTCAAACCGGTCACGCCGGTTTTCAACACCGGCATAACGTTCGGTCAAACACAAAACACCGCATGGCATCGATAATGTTTCAACGCATTTGGTTTCGCCGCTTTGCGCAACCTTGATCCAGCAAATTTCGGTACTGCCGCCGCCAATATCAAACACAATGGCATAGGGCCGCTCGTCAAGCAGGGCCGAACAGGCCTGAAGCGCCAAACGGCTTTCTTCTTCGGGGTTGATGATATCAAGCGAAATACCGGTTTCATGGCGCACCTGGCGCATAAATTCATCGCGGTTATCGGCCGACCGGCAGGCTTCGGTGGCAACGGCCCGAATTTTTATACCCGGATGCTTGCGCAGTTTTTTGGCACAAATGCGCAGGGCTTCAATCGCCCGGTCCATTGCCCCTTGGCATAAATAACCCTTTTCGCGCACCCCTTCGCCCAGGCGCACCACCCGGGAAAAGGCATCGACCACCTTGAAACCGTTATTACACGGGCGTGCAACCAGCAAACGGCAATTCGAACTGCCCAGATCAATCGCCCCATACAGGGCGGGATGACTGCTTAGCCCGCGCGGATCATTGGACGATGCACCGGCATTGTGACGCCCCGGAACTTCCAGCACGGCATCCCCGGACACAACATGCCCGGCGTCCAGGCGCACAGGCCCACCGGATGTGTTATGAGGAAAGCTGTGTGTCACCGTTGCCTTGTCCTTTGCCAGTTTAATCTTTGCTGCGCCAACCCGGCTGTTTGCTGTGTTTCCCTGCGATAACATCCCGTTTGCCCCAAAACAACCGGGTCAATTGGAAACAGTTTGAACACAAAAACGCCGAATCTGTCACATGAGTTTAACGAGAATGCAGAATAACGCAAATCCCCCATTCATTTTGTGGTTAAATCACAGGGCAAACTGCGTCGGTCTTTCTCGCGCGTTGTGTTGCTTCATATATGGTGTCTTTCGCATTTTCGCATCAGAAAACGACAAATTGCCAAAAAAACACTTGCCAAAGCCCGGCCGGTTTTATAAACACCGCTCCACGCCAAACGGCGTGACATAAAGTTCTGCTGGGGGATAGTTTAACGGTAGAACTACGGACTCTGACTCCGTCAGTCCTGGTTCGAATCCAGGTCCCCCAGCCACTCTTTCCCAAAATACGCCCGGCAAGACAATCCGCACATTGTGCGGTTTTTTTGTGCCTGCATGCAAGAGCGCAAGCTGAAAACCGGCACCGGGCCGACGCTGCACCTTGTTACCTGAAACACGCGTACCCGGCGCCCGGTCTAAGTCGCCAGATCCTGCGGTGACAGCACAAAAACCTCGGCGCCATCAAGGCCGCGCACGGGGGTGCCAAATTTGCTGTGCCCGCGATAGGGGTGATGCATATGGCCATGCACCAGCAATTTTGCCCCCATTTTCTGCCCCAGCCGGTCAATTTCAGCGGTGCCAAATTCGTGGCAGGACGGGGCTTCGTGGCTGACCAGAACGTCACATTTCAGGCGCGCCAGAATGTCGTGATCTTCGGGGAAAATTGTGTCGCGTTGGCGCAATGGCAGCCCTTTGCGCCAGCGCACATGGGGCCGGGTTACAGCAAGGAAATCTTCGCGGCATTGAAAAACCGGCTTTTTGCCCGAAATTGGATACCAGACCCGCCCCCGGTAAATACCGCTCAGCCCGGCAACCGATAACGTGCCATCGCGGCACGGCATTTCAACAACACGGCTTCCCAGATTGCCCTGGGGATAATCTTCAAACAAAAAGTCATACTGGGCGGCATCGGTGCAATCATGATTGCCCAAAATCCACCAGCAATGCACTCCCTGCGCAATCACCGGGGCCAGCACGTCGCGAAACGGGCGCTGCAAATCCAGATCCCCGGCAATCACCACATGTTCAGGCCGATGCCGGGCAACGGCATCAAACAGCGGATCAAAATTCTGGTGCGGATCACCATAAAACAGCACAGGCATCAGGTTCTCGTATCTTGCGGCACAGTCGAATGACGGGTTCGATATGACAATTTCATCACGTTTATAGTCATACCACTGTGCGACAAAACCCCAAGGGCAAATTCAACAAGGCAGATAAAGACGCCGCTTTGCGCGCTGCCATATTGACAAGCAAGGCGGGCTCGGGTAACTCACTGCGCACAGCGTGCAATACGCTGCGATAAAAGTTCTGCTGGGGAATAGTTTAACGGTAGAACTACGGACTCTGACTCCGTCAGTCGTGGTTCGAATCCACGTTCCCCAGCCATTTCCTTTGCCAGATGCGGTTAAATCCGCCAGGAAATAACGGCCCTCGCGGTGCCCGACAAGCCCCCACCTTTTTTCCTTTTAAAACCGCACGCTACAGCCAGTTGTAAAAATAAATGGAACACATGCCGGACGTGATCGTTGGTTAAGGGCAATCCCTGATTGCAACGAATGCAGAGAGTGCGAAAGCAAAGGAGCATACGATGCTAAACGACATGTACCGATCCCGAAAAGACAACAAACCCGTCATTTCCGAACGCAAGGACCCTGTGATCTGGTCTAAAACCGGAAGCACAGAAAGCAATGGTGTGCTGAGCCGTGCGCAGGAAGATTTTTATGAGCAAAACGGATTTTTGTTCATCGAAAATGTTTTTAGCGCCGATGAAATTGCAAAGCTGCGCGAGGAAGCAGAAACCCTGCGCAAAAATGGTCAATCGGAAGAAGACGTGATCAAGGAACCGTCAAGCAATGCGGTGCGCAGTGTTTTTCGGGTTCACGAAAAGAACCAAACCTATCTGGATTTGATGGCAGACGACCGGCTGGCCGCGATTGCCGAACATATCCTCAATGACGAGGTTTACATTCACCAGTCGCGGGTCAATTTCAAACCGGCCTTCAAGGGCAAGGAATTTTACTGGCATTCCGATTTTGAAACATGGCACACTGAAGATGGCATGCCCCGGATGCGCGCCCTGTCGATGTCGATTACCCTGTCGGAAAACACGCCCTATAACGGGCCGTTGATGCTGGTGCCAGGTTCGCACAAGAAATTCATTTCCTGTGTTGGTGAAACCCCGGACGACAATTACAAAAGCTCGCTAAAAGCGCAGGAATACGGCACGCCTGATCAAGACAGCCTGACCGCCATGATCCAGAAACACGGCCTGGCGGCCCCCACCGGCCCGGCCGGGTCGGTGCTGATATTTGATTGCAATACATTGCATGGATCGGGCAACAACATTACGCCCTTCCCGCGTTCCAATGCGTTTTTCGTTTATAACAGCATGGAAAACAGGGTGGTCGCCCCCTTTGCCGCGAAATCGCCACGACCGGATTTTCTGGCAACCCGGGACTCTATTCGCCCCATTCGCCAAAAACCCCACCGCACCGCGCGGCATTTACATGCTGCTGAATAACAGCAAACACATAGACACCAGTTTCATATCGGGCGCGGCGGCTTTTACCGGCGCGCCTTTATTTTATCCCTTGTACCCGCCCATAACGGCATTTTGATCTCATGAAAAATGCCGCACGCCTTTTTCCGTGATCAACACATCCATCGGCACATCGTAACGATGGGGGAAAATGGTTTTCAGTTCGGCATGGGCAAAGCCCACCCCGACCACAAGCGGTCGATGATCAAAGGCCGCCAGGGTGCGGTCAAAAAAACCGCCGCCATAACCAAGACGGTATCCCTTTTCATCAAACCCGACCACAGGGGCGATGATCACATCAGGTAAAACCGGCAAAACGGGCACACCTGCGGCCGATGCCGCCGGCACGGCAATTCCGGCAAACCCCGGCATCATTTCGGTTTGTGGCGTCCAGGAATGAAAAACCATGGGCTGGTGCCGGGCGACAACCACTGGCAGGCATGCCGCACCGCCTTTGGCAATATGATCGGCCATCACACCACGCACATCAATTTCGCCCTGCACTGGCCAATAAAACCCGATACAGCTTTGCCGGGGCCGCCGGGATGGTGCAATTGTTTTGGTTAAAAACTGGCAAATGCTGCGTTCGGCCTCTATTCGGCCTGATAGCGGCATATCGATGCGGGCCTTTAACAAAGCCTTGCGGGCTTGCCCGCGCCAGTTTGCCATGGCGGCCTCGTCCCCCGCCCCGGCCCGATATTGCGGCACACCGGCAGCGGTTGGCAGGTCACTTGCGTCGCGATTGTCATCGCAATTATTATCGCAATTGTCGTGCGGCATTCAGGAAACTCGTGACGTGAAACAGAAATGATAAAATCACCCGGAAACGATTAACGCGCCGGTGACCGGCGCGTTAACGGTTTGTCAGCAATGCTGCAATCCAAATCGATATCAGAGGAGAGCAAGATCTTCTGCCGACAGGCGGCCATTGCGACCTTCAATCAGCTCGAACTGAATCTTCTGGCCTTCATCAAGACCCTGGAGGCCAGCGCGCTGAACCGCGGTGATATGCACGAATGCATCTTTTGCACCTTCGTCCGGGGTAATGAAGCCATATCCCTTGGTCGCGTTGAACCACTTAACCGTTCCGGTAGCCATATCAATAGTCGTCCTTAAGTTTGATATGCATGCCTTTCGTCTCGGAAAGGCACTACTGCAAGTCTCTGCAACGATTCCCCGATACGGGCTTCCTTCCCTCAACCACAAGGCAATCAGCCCGGCCCTTGAAATGCTGCATTGTTTCAATAATTACGCGAAAAACGCCGCCCGCGCAACGAAATCATATATTAAGGATTCTTTATCGGCTGATTATTCTTTAGAACAGGTCAGCGAAAAGTCCCTATACGAAATCATAGACTTAGCGATGGGCCACATCCCCCTTGCGAAACCATATGTGCTACCTTTGCATAATAAGAACGCCATCTTGCTGCCAAACCCCCGCCCAATCTGGTGATCGGCAATTGCAATAAGATCAATAAGCGTGCATTAGTTTCTGGTACGAAGAAATAATAAGTTCTGCGGTTGTTTTTTTGCACATTTTGCAAATTTTACATATCGACCGCGACGGAACAGATACGCGCACCACACGAGCGCTGCGGGATTTAGAACCAGTTTGGATTTTTACGATACCGGATCGGATAATTAGCAAGTGACCGCAGCGACCAAGATAGCCAACCCGCGTGAAATCGCTCAAAATGCCATGGCCCTGATCACGGATTTGAACTTGCAGCCAACGCCACAGGTTTTTCACGTTTTCTATGCCTATCTCGCCGACGAGATTTCTGAACTCAGCCAGATCATCCGTGTTCTTGTGCGTAACACCCAGGACCTGAACGAGGAAACCGTTTACCGGCTTTACCATAAATATTTTGGTCTTAGCGCGGTTGACCGGCAACTGACGGCGGGTGTTGCCGGGCTGCAGGCGGCAGTTGAACGGGTTGAAGATGCGGTGGACGAGGTTTTACGCGAAACCGAGGATTTCTGCGGCCATCTGGGCGATGCCGCCACCCGTTTCGAGGATGAGGAAATCTCGATTGAGGAAGTGCGCGGTATCACGACGAGCCTGGTGAACACCACCAACAGCACGCGCCAGCGCTGTGTTGATTTTCAGGGATCCTTGCAACAATATCACGGCGAAGTTCGCCGCGTGCGCAATGAACTTGAACTGGTGCGCCGCGACGCCCTGACCGACACCTTAACCGGCATTGCCAACCGTAAAATGTTTGATGCGTCCTTGCGCGAAGCGGTTACCAACAGTATGGAAACCGGCGAGCCCCTGACCTTGCTGATGATTGACATCGACCGTTTTAAACATTTTAACGACAATTACGGCCACCGTGCCGGTGATGGCGTGTTAAAAGAAGTCGCACGGGTTTTGGTTAATTCGACCAAAGGTGCTGATACGGTGGCGCGCTATGGCGGCGAGGAATTTTCGATCATTCTGCCCGACACCACGCCGGAAAATGCCGAAAAACTGGCTGAAAAGCTGCGTCAGAATGTGTCGTCTCGCCGCATTCGCAACAAAAAAACCGGCAAGGATTTTGGCCAGCTTACCGTATCGATCGGATTAAGCGGCCTGAAGCTGGGTGAAAACATTCTGGAATTCATTGATCGCGCCGACGAAGCCCTGTACCGCGCCAAGCAGGCCGGACGAAACACCTGCATCCGGCTGGATTAACCACACCTGACAACCATATACCGATGGCCAGTTTTATTTCGGCAGTTCCCCGTGCGATGATGACAACGTAGTCACATCGCGGTTTTCATTAAGGAAAACGGGTTTATGCTTGTGTTTTTCCAAATTAGACCGCCCGAAGTGGTTGTTGCGCGGCATAACGTTCCCACATCCATACAAATGCCGTGTCATGGCCTGCCCCGATAGCCCCGGCATCATCAACGGGCAGGTTTGCGAATATGGCGATTGCAATACTTCGCGCGAACAAGCTATTTTCGTTTCGATACTGCAGACGACGTCACGCGCGACGACAGTTAAAAACATTATGCCGTTAGCGGCAGAACCATATAAAGAGCAATATCTGCGATGACGGGCCTTGAATGGGCGGAGCCAGCAAAATGAACAAGCAGACACGCGAACGCAAACTGGACCTGCAGCACAAAATTTTTCGCACATTCGATGAATGCCATTTTCAAAAATCGGACATTTCACAAGAATCGTTATTTGTCCTGCAAATGAGCGAAGGATCAACCGTGTCGCTGCCTTTGCGGGCAGTCTGTCGCGAATTTGGAATTGACGAAGATTCCAACGATGGCGAACTGATCGGGCTGGTTGACAAGGCACTGGATTTTATCAATGTCCTGCGCCCCGGTGACGATTTGCCGTTAGAAGTTTTGACCGGTGAAGCATCCTGGGCGGTAGACAACAATCACCGCCAGATCGCCTATAACCGCGTCACCATGCAGCTTGTCACCTGGATGTCGGGCAGCGAAGAGCTGATCACGGACCCGGAAAAACTGCTGCAAATTGCCGAAGACCCCGGCACCAAACGCAAAATCAACGAAGCCTTTGACGAGGTTTCGGAGAAGCTGGGCATGGGCAAGGAAAACCGCGAAGAAGTGATCAATCTGGTGCATCAGGTCGCCGATGAACTGGCCTATATTGAAACCTTGCGCGAAAAATACCGTCTGGTGCAGATGGTAGACAGTAAATTGCAGGAATTGCGCCGGATATACGCCCATGAAAAAGGCGTATTGGAAACCGTTACCCAGGTTATCCGCCTGATTGACGATGCCATGAAACGGTTTGAAACATCATTTGACGAAATTGACGCCAATACCGGTGAAATCATGTCGGTTCTGCGTAACTTTACCACCCAGCGCCAATATATTCGCACCAAACGCGACGATTTGTTTCGTCGGCTGCGCGCGTGGGAACCCTTGTTTGAGCAATGGAGCGCCCTGACCCCGGAACGCGACCCCGAGACGGTAAAACTGGTGCGCGAAACCTACCAGTTTCTGGCACCGCGTTTTATGAAGGTTAAGGAATGGCTGCTGATGACCAAGGTGCAGGATGGCATTGCCTCGGGCCAGCATTTCAAGGATGAAAAAGACCGCATGAATGCCCTGAAAGGCAAAATGATGCAGTGGTAATTGCTGCATCATGTCGTCATGCCTTCAAGCGCGTCTTTTTAAAACGCCCGCCCCGGCTATAACCGGATTTTCAAATTTTCAGGATCTCAGGATTTTGTGATTTTAAGCGCGATATGGCCATCGAGCACCGTCAGGGCCTTTTTCGCCGATGCGGGCATGGGTACGCGCAGCTCGATACAATAGGAAATTAATGACGCCGCCAGTTCAGCCCCCGACGAAGGGATGAATAACGAATGACCATCGTCGGGAACCAGTTCCAGTGTCACGACAATGTCGGGGCTGGTGCTGATGGTCAGCTTACCGATCTGGCCGGGCGGCAAGGGTTTGCCCGTTTTGCGACGATGCCCGGTAATGGCCCGGATGATTTCGACATTTTCAAAAATAATACAGCGCAATTCACGCATATGCTTTGCTCTTTCCGGGCTTTTGGATAACGGATGCGGCGTTTGCAGCCCTTATCGGCGGTAATGTTTTATCCCGGCACCGGGAAACCTGCCCTTGCCCACCCTTCGTGATGGCGGCGCAAGATGAAGCAGGCATAGCATCATCAAACGATGCAATTCCCGCATCGAAAAATCAACCAGCTGAAAAGCTTAAACTATTTCAACGTCCCGCCGATAGCTTAAACACCGCTATCCCGGCGACAATTTACCGCCAAACCTTTCGCATGTCCTGGAAAGAGCCCGCGAAGGCTGGCTTAGCTGGTGGCAAGCCAAATGCCGACGCCAATCATCAACGTTCCGGCGATCCGGTTTAAAATACGGACATTGCCGCTTTTTTCCAGAAAGTGCCGCAAAGATTTCCCCCCCGAGGCATACAGGATCAAACAGATCAGCTCCATCACCAGCAAAATTGCCACCAAAGCCGATAATTGCGGCATTACCGGCTGGCCAATATGAATAAAGGGCGGCAACAGCGAAATCATAAAGGCCCAGCCCTTGGGGTTGGCAATGGCGGTCACAAAACCTTGGGTGGCAAGGGCCGCCGGGGTTGCGGTTTTGCCAGGTGCGATGCTGGCCGCGGCATCAAATGACAGGGCCATGCGCCCGCGCGACCGCCACATTTGCACCCCCAGATACGCCAGATACCCCCCGCCGACATATTTGAAAATGGCAAAAACCGCCGGATATTGCAGCATGATCGCCGCGACCCCGAGGGCCGAGGAAACAGCCACAATCGCCACCCCCATCAGTTCCCCGGCCATCATCCACATCGTTTTGCGCACCCCGATGGTCATGCCCATGGTCAGGGCCAGGGTCATGCACAATCCGGGTGTGATCGACACAAAAAAGGCAGTCGGCACAAATGCTGCCAAAAGCGACAGTTCCATCTTTTTATCCATTTTAACAAAACACGCAGCCCCCCGCATATACCAACTCGCACCATTCGCCAATTGCCTGCATGACACAGCGCGATGAACTTTTTCACACTGCCCAAGACCAGCACGCACACGGCGCAAAAATACGTTATAACAATTATGTCGCGGCGGCGCTGGCCCATCGCCAAGCGTGTTAAACGGCCCCGCCAACGCCAAACCGGCCCGCTGAAATTGACGCGGGGAAACCGGTTTGCCCCGTGCCGAGCGTAGCCTTTTGGCAAAAACAGTTAAAAAATACCCGATGCGGGTACAAAAATTACTTGACCTGCACGCCTATGACGTCAAGATTAGGGCTTCAAACCAACTGTGCTTTCACCTGATCGAAGACCGATGTTCGCAAATCAGACCATTCACATTAATCGCGCACAAGATGCCATGGCCGTTTCGGCTATTGCGGCATTTGGTCGTGCGATTATGTCTGATGCGCTTCTCCTATCGGGTCTTCCAGGTTGTGCCGCTCGCGGGTCGCTACGACTTACCCGCCCCTGAGCGTTCCACCCGAGGCCCCCGCAACCTGAAACAGGTATGTGCCGCCTCGCAGCTCAGGGGAACCAGTCGCGCCGCACTTCAGGCCCGCATTGAATTTCCAAAAATCACCAGATTATTCAAGGGCGTTCAGGCCCGACCAAGACAGGAAACGAAGCCATGGTAAGTTCAGACAACCGCGTCATCATTTTTGACACCACCTTGCGTGACGGTGAACAGTCTCCCGGCGCATCCATGTCACTCGATGAAAAACTGCGCGTTGCCCATGCACTGGCCGAACTGAAGGTCGATGTGATCGAGGCCGGTTTTGCCATTGCCTCGAACGGCGATTTCCGTTCGGTCAATGAAATTGCCAAACAAATCAAAGGCCCGACCATTTGCTCGCTGGCGCGTGCCACCAAGGGCGATATCGAACGCGCAGGCGAAGCCCTGGTTCCGGCAGAAAACAAACGTATTCATACCTTCATTTCCACAAGCCCGCTGCATATGAAATACAAATTGCAGATGGAACCGGAACGGGTGTTGGAAAAGGTCAGCGAAAGTGTCGCCTTTGCGCGGCGCTTTACCGATGATGTTGAATGGTCCGCCGAAGACGGGTCGCGCACCGAGCATGACTTTTTGTGTCGCTGCGTCGAAGCCGCGATTGATGCCGGCGCCACCACCATTAATATTCCCGACACGGTGGGTTACACCACGCCCGGCGAATATGCCGCCATCATGACAATGCTGTTTAACCGGGTGCCCAATATCGACAAAGCGATCCTGTCGGTTCATTGCCACAATGATTTGGGGCTGGCGGTTGCAAACTCGCTGGCCGCGGTTCAGGCCGGTGCCCGCCAGATTGAATGCACCATTAACGGTCTGGGCGAACGGGCTGGCAATGCCGCACTCGAAGAAATTCTGATGGCGCTGCAAACCCGCAACGACGTTATGCCCTATTCGACCGGGCTGGATTCGACCAAAATCATGAATGCGTCGCGCCTGGTATCGGCGGTATCGGGTTTTGTTGTGCAGCCCAACAAGGCCATTGTTGGTGCCAACGCCTTTGCCCATGAAAGCGGCATTCATCAGGACGGCTATTTGAAACACGCCGAAACCTATGAAATCATGAAACCTCAAAGCATCGGGCTGAACAAATCCAGCCTGGTGATGGGCAAACATTCCGGCCGTCATGCCTTTAAGGAAAAGCTGAAAGAACTGGGCTTTGCCGAAATGGGCGACAACGCCATTCAGGATGCGTTTGACCGTTTCAAGGAACTGGCTGACAAGAAAAAAGAAGTTTATGACGACGACATCGTCGCCTTGGTCGATGACGGCCTGCGCGACAATGAACACATTAAATTTGTGTCGCTGGGCGTTATTTGCGGGTCAAAAGGCCCGCAGGTGGCCGAACTGGAACTGACGGTAAATGGCGAAACCAAAACCGCCAAAACCACTGGTGACGGGCCGATTGATGCTACCTTTAACGCCATTCAGGAAATTTATCCGCATACTGAATGGCAGTTGAAACTGTATCAGGTTCACGCTGTAACCGAAGGCACCGATGCCCAGGCACAGGTTACCGTTAAACTGGAAGGTGATGGCCGCACCGTTATTGGCAATGCGTCTAGCACCGATACCGTGGTCGCGTCCTGCATGGCCTATGTCACCGCCGTTAATAAACTGATCCTCAAAAGCCAGAAAACCGCACCCGACGCCATGGCGTCATAAGCAAAAACACACAGCATTACCAAATCTTGTGCGATCAGGGGGAGCCAGCGGGCTCTCCCTTTTTCGTTATGGGGCGACACGGGGCGAATTTTTGCGCACATGTTTTCAGAATGCCCCCTTTGCACGCAATCGGGCCACGTCTGCTTTTGTATGACCCAAAACCGCGCACCGCCGAATCGCATATTATATGCCACCATTCCGGTGATATTTACGTGTTGTCCGCGCGTAACGACAACCCCGGCGCGCACAGCGCATCGATATCAAAACGAAAACAAACAATGGTCCGCGAAAATTTGAGGCCTTTTTTATAAAACCCGCACATAGCGCACCAGAATTTTCCCCCACACCTGCCCAAACAGTGCGATTCGCCACAGAGTTCAAAAGGCTGGAAACAAGGCCTGCTGATTTGTGATGGCCCCGGCAATGCCCTTTTTTCAAGCACGCAACCCTGTGTGATAGTTGAAAAACCTTGCCCCGACCCGGACATGTCACAACGGGATCAACACCGTTTTCCCCACGACCAGATCAAATTAAAGTGCAACGACCTGAAGTTGAAAATAAAAACCTTTCGCCAATAAATCCTCCTGCCCGCAAACGAACACGGGGGCCAGAAAAATTTGGTCAGGTGCCTTTTTCAAGCGCACCGGGTGCCGTTCGCAAAATGCCTTCAACACCCAGATAGCACGTTCAGGGATAAGGATCCCGGTCCATCAGATCTGTTTGGAAAGATCCCAAAAATCGCAATTTTCTGCTGCCTGCCGTACCAGTACCGATTAAATCCGGACCGCAATTTCACCACCCGGTCGCTTTTGTCGCCCCGGTCACCAGGTCTAAAATGACGATTCGCCGGTTTTTTGCGAGTCTGTCACATTTTTGGAATGAAGCCCTCGCGACACCGCCCGAGCGATGCATACTAAAAGTTGAATACCACTGCAAGGTCGATCTGTTATCCACCTTTGGGCTGGTCAATTGCTGCAAATTCACGTTAAGCACACCAAAGGCAGAGGCGACCTTAACTATTCCGCAATCCGTTGCAGTTTATTCGTGCATAGGCGCTCTCGCTGCGCTATCTAGAGCGATACATTCGCGTTTAAAAGTTTTCTATTACCGGGGCATAGGGCAGGAATGTTTTCCAAGCTGCTTGGGCTATTATCCTCCGACATGGCGGTCGATCTTGGTACCGCCAACACGTTGGTTTACGTCAAAGGACGCGGCATCGTCCTGAACGAACCATCGGTTGTTGCAATCACCGACGAGAAAGGTAAAAAACAGGTTCTCGCGGTTGGCGAAGAAGCCAAGTTGATGTTGGGCCGTACCCCTGGATATATTCAGGCTATTCGCCCGTTACGGGACGGTGTTATCGCCGAATTTCACATTGCCGAAGAAATGATCAAACATTTCATTCGCAAAGTGCATAATCGTCGGAGCTTTGCCAGCCCGGAAGTCATCATCTGTGTTCCTTCAGGGTCCACCGCTGTTGAGCGCCGCGCCATTCAGGAAAGTGCTGAAAGTGCCGGCGCCCGCAAAGTATGGCTGATCGACGAACCAATGGCTGCCGCCATCGGCGCAGGCCTGCCGGTTACCGAACCGACAGGTTCAATGGTTGTTGATATTGGCGGCGGCACCACCGAGGTCGCTGTTCTGTCTTTGGGTGGTATTGTTTATGCCCGATCCGTACGGGTTGGCGGCGACAAGATGGACGAAGCGATTATCGCTTATATCCGTCGCACCCATAACCTGCTGGTCGGCGAAAGCACGGCTGAACGGGTTAAAAAAGAAATCGGTTCTGCCTGTGCGCCTGACGATGGCGATGGCGCAACCATGGAAATTCGTGGTCGCGACCTGATGAATGGCGTGCCCAAGGAACTTCTGATTTCCGAACGACAGATCGCCGAAAGCCTTGCCGAACCTGTTTCAGCCATTATCGAGGCTGTTAAGGTTGCCCTGGAACAGACCCCGCCTGAACTGGCCGCCGACATTGTCGACAAGGGCATTGTTCTGACCGGTGGTGGCGCGATGCTGGGTAATCTTGATTACGTTCTGCGTCATGCAACCGGCCTTCCGGTTTCAATTGCTGACGATCCGCTTTCATGTGTTGCGCTTGGTACAGGCCGCGCACTGGAAGAAAAGAAAATGCTGCGGAACGTGTTACACACCGCCTATTAAGGTTTGTGTGAGAAAATCATCGCCGGGCCGCATCCTTACTGGACGCGACTCGGCGTTTTTATTACTATTGTTCGTGACAAAGATTTTTTCGACGACACGCGGCGAATACGGGGAACAGAGTGGCTCAGCACGGTGGCCCACAACAACGCATTTTTTCGCCGATCCGTACGGCGCTTCATCGTTTTGCGTTCATTTTACTGATTGTTTCGTGTTTCGCCCTGATGTTGCTGGGCAAAGCCGACACAGTTTTGATTGAGCGCATTCGCGGAGCAGCTGTTGATCTGGTTTCACCCTTCATGAACCTGGCCTCGCGCCCGGCAGCCAGCATTGACGACGTTACCAACCGGATCGAAAGTTTTGCCAGCCTTTACGAAGAAAACCTCCGCCTGCACGAGGAAAATCGTGAATTGCTGGCATGGCAGCAAGTCGCCCGTAATCTGACCTATGAAAACAGCCGGTTGCGCGAATTAAGCCACTATGCCAACCCGCCATCCCAGCACGAAGTCAGTGCCCGCGTGATTGCCGATATGGGCGGTGCCTTTGCGCACAGCATGATGATCAGTGCCGGGACCCGTGATGGTGTGCTTAAAGGTCAGGCTGTGTTATCGGATGAAGGGCTGATTGGCCGTGTCGCCGATGCCGGATATCAGGCATCACGCGTTTTGCTGATTACCGACATAAATTCCCGCATCCCGGTCATGATTGAAAGCAGTCGCGACCGTGCGTTTTTGTCGGGCGATAATACCGACCGACCGCTTCTGACATTTTTAACCGCCGATGCCACCGTCGCCCCGGGCGACCGGGTTTTGACATCTGGCCACGGCGGCGCATTTCCGCCAGGTATTCCGGTCGGGGTTGTGTCGTCGGTTTCGGAAAACGCCGTTCGCGTTGCGCCGCTGTTTCGCCGCCATCAGGTGGAATATTTGCGGGTTGTCAATTACGGGCTGGCGGGCATCCTCAAAGACCCGGACGCCCTGCATAACATGCCCCATCTTGATCAGGGCAACGCGACCAGCGACAATAATTTGCCCACCGGCGTCGGGGTTGGCCCCGTCCCGGCCGAACCAGACATGGCCGAACCGCCCACCTTCAGTTCTTCGCCCGCCGCCACGCCGGACGCCCGACCGTGAAACCTGGCGTATGGCAACGGCTTGACGTCATCGCACGATCGACGGTTCCAGCGTTTAGCGTTTTTGTTTTGCTGCTGATTGGTCTTTTGCCCTACAGCATTCCCAAGCTGGCCGATGTCACCCCGGCATTAACCTTGATGGCGGTGTTTTACTGGTCGGTTAATCGCCCTGATCTGATGACCGGTCTGGCGGCCTTTATGCTGGGGCTGATACAGGACTTGCTCACCGGCCTGCCGCTGGGTGTCAGTTCGCTGGTGTTCTTGCTGGTGCAGGCCGCCAGCGCCAATCAGGGCCGTTTTTTTCATAACAAGGCCTTCACGGTGATGTGGTGGGGCTTTGCCATTGTTTCGGGTCCGGCATTTTTGCTTCAATGGCTTTTTAGCTCGGCGCTGACAGGTGCCCTGTTGCCATTTGAACCGCTGGTGATTAGTTATCTGATCACAGCTGCAGTCTTTCCGCTGGTGGCGTGGTTGCTGGTGCGCCTTCAAAACAGTCTGCTACGTAACCTTTAGGCCGTTCAGGGCCGGGCGCATGCCCGCCTGTCGCCGGGATCATTCCCCGAACAGAGCCACCATAAAGGCCGTAACAGGGAAAAGGGACAGGCAAGGCACAACGCGGCAAAAGACCCCGCTATCGTGGCATGCGCGCAACGGCGCGTATCGCCACACAAACCGACAAAAAAGATAACCGCGAAAAAGCCGGCCCATTGCGGACAAGACGGTTTCCATCGCGCATTGCTAACGATAAAATGAAATCCCTTCCACGCCACCGGTTCCGACCGATGGCAGCCCAATACGGACATTGACCAACCGATGTGGCACCGAGATTCAGACAGATACCGCATGTTTACCCGCCGCGCCATCATGCTGGGCGCCGGTCAGGGCGTGTTGCTGACCGGACTGGCTGCGCGGATGTATTATCTGCAGGTTATGGAACGTGACCGCTATTCGACACTGGCAGATGAAAACCGCATTTCACATCGTTTGTTGCCGCCGCCACGCGGCATCGTCACCGACCGTTTCGGCGCACCACTGGCTGTTAACAAGCAGAATTACCATATTCTGATCGTGCGCGAACAAAGCCCCGATGTGCGTAAAACCCTGACCATCCTGTCGCAAATTATCGAAATTGATGACGAAACCATCGACCGGGTGGAAAATGATGTCAAACGCCGCCGGTCCTTTGTGCCCGTTACCGTGCGTGACAATCTGACATGGGATGAAGTCGCGCATGTCGGCGTCAACGCGCCCGACTTGCCGGGCATTATCATTGATGCGGGCCGGTCGCGCGATTATCCCGAAGGGCCACATCTGGCCCATACACTGGGCTATGTTGCCGCCGTTTCCGAAAAGGAACTGACCGGTGATCCGCTTTTGGAATTACCGGGGTTTCGTGTTGGCAAAAGCGGCATTGAAAAAATATACGACATGTCCCTGCGCGGTCGTGCCGGCACCAGCCAGGTAGAAGTCAATGCGCTGGGCCGGGTTATTCGCGAACTGGACCGCGAAGAAGGCCAAAGCGGCGAAACCGTGGTTCTGACCCTCGACATTGAACTGCAACGCTATACCAATCAGCGCCTTTCCGATTATGAAAGTGCCGCAGCGGTGGTGATGGATGTTTACAATGGCGATGTATTGTCAATGTCCTCGCATCCGACCTATGACCCCAACAGTTTTACCAACGGCATTTCCCATAAATTATGGGACAGCCTGATTAATAACGAATATTCACCGCTATCGAACAAGGCCATCAACGGGTCTTATTCCCCCGGCTCCACCTTTAAAACCTGCGTGGCACTGGCCGCCCTTGAGGCCGGGGTAATTACACCCGAACAGCGGTTCTTTTGCCCGGGGCATCTGGATTTGGGAAATTCGCGGTTTCACTGCTGGAAACGCGGCGGGCATGGCTGGGTCAATATGCATGACTCGATGAAACATTCCTGCGATGTCTATTATTACGAGGTTTCGCAAAAACTGGGCATCGACAAAATTGCCGCCATGGCCCGTCGTTTGGGGCTGGGCGATGTAACCGGGGTGGATTTACCTTCCGAGCGCAGCGGCCTGATCCCGACCCGCGAATGGAAGGAAACCAACCTTGGCAAACGCTGGCAGGGCGGCGAAACCCTTATTTGTTCTATCGGTCAGGGCTATGTGCTGACCACACCATTGCAACTGGCAACCATGGCCGCACGTCTGGCATCGGGCAAGGCGGTAAAGCCGCATCTGACACGCGATCGTGTCGCCCCGGATGACGTTGCCGCCCGCACCGATGATGATTTCCCCGATCTGGGGGTGGCGCGCGCCCATCTGGCACATATTCATGATGGCATGAACGGGGTGACCAACGAGGTCCGCGGGACGGCATACCGGTCGCGCATCAAAATAAAAGGTCTGGAAATGGCGGGTAAAACCGGCACCAGCCAGGTGCGGCGTATTTCCATGCATGAACGCCAGACCGGCATTATCGGCAACGATGATTTGCCGTGGAAATACCGCGACCATGCCTTGTTCATTGCCTTTGCCCCGGTCGACAACCCGCGCTATGCCTGTGCTGTGGTGGTGGAACATGGCGGATCGGGCTCTGGCGTGGCCGCCCCCATTGCGCGCGACCTTTTAACCAAGGCCCAGGAACTTAAATCCAGCCGGCCCGGGGTTTCGGCCGTCAACATTCAGTCGGCCTCGCAAATCTTGCGCACGACAACGAAAAAACAGGAAAGCTAAATGGCAGCCCGCTATCGCATCGGCCAGGACCCCGATTATGTGCCGCTGGGGCGTCGTTTATTATTAATGAACTGGACGCTGGTGCTTTTGCTGTCGATCTTGTCGGGCATTGGCTTTGCCATGTTGTATTCTGCTGCCAACGGGTCGCTGCAGCCGTGGGCGGAACGGCAAATGATGCGCTTTGCCGCGGGCATGGTCCTTATGATCCTGATTGCCCTTACCGACATCCGCATCTGGCTGCGCATGTCCTATGCGGCCTATGTCATCTCGCTGATTTTGCTGATCGCGGTGGAAATCAAGGGTGATATCGGCATGGGCGCGCAACGCTGGATCAATCTTGGCTTTTTTCAGCTCCAACCCTCCGAATTAATGAAAATCTCGCTGGTATTATCGCTGGCGCGCTATTTTCACGGCCTGACAATCGAGGAAACCGGGCGCATTCCCTTGCTTATTCCGCCCCTTTTGATGGTGATGGCACCCGCCGCACTGGTTTTGCGCCAGCCTGACCTTGGCACGGCCTTGCTGCTTGTCGCCGGGGGCGGGGTGATATTCTGGCTGTCGGGGGTTCGGATGTGGAAATTCGGCCTGGTGCTGGGGGGCTGTCTGGCGGCGATACCGGTCGGCTGGCAATTCCTGCGTGATTACCAGAAGAACCGTGTTCTGATCTTCCTGAACCCGGAAAACGACCCTCTGGGCGCCGGGTATCATATTACCCAGTCTAAAATTGCGCTGGGCTCGGGCGGGCTGTTTGGCAAGGGCTTTATGCTGGGCTCGCAAAGCCACCTTAACTTCCTGCCCGAAAAACAAACCGACTTCATTTTCACCATGCTCGGCGAAGAATTTGGGCTGGTCGGTGGCATTGCACTCCTGCTGCTTTACACGCTGGTGATTGTATATGGCTATGTCATCGCTCTGCGCTGTGCGAACCAGTTTGGCCGCCTTGTTGCCATCGGGGTGACCACCACCTTCTTTTTGTATGTGTTTATTAACATTGCCATGGTGATGGGCCTGATCCCGGTTGTGGGCGTGCCTTTGCCGCTGGTGTCTTATGGTGGCACGGTGATGATGACCATTCTGGTCAGCTTTGGCCTGCTGATGAGCATCAGCATCCACCGCGATGTTCGCATCTCGCGGCAGGGAAATGATGACGGGCGCCATTAACAAAACCGTAAAAAATGGCATTGCGGCCAATTTAATCTGGACAAGCCCACTACGACAACGCTATAACCCGCTCCGCACTTGAACAATACACGTACCATCAAGTGTGCCATCTTATGATGGGCGCATAGCTCAGTTGGTAGAGCAGCTGACTCTTAATCAGCGGGTCCCGGGTTCGAATCCCCGTGCGCCCACCAAGAATTCAAAGGCTTGGGCTTCATTGCCCAGGCCTTTTTCTTTTGTGGTGCCACTGTCGCCCGTAATACCAAACCTCATTGATCGAAACCGATCAATGAGGCCCTCAGTCGGCGGGCGGGCTTCTCTGAACCCCTTGCCAATCGCTTCACAAGCCGCGCGGCGCCGTCGCGCCTAACCAGTTCCCCATGAGTCTTCCTCATAGAGAACTGGTATAAATTATCGGCTTTCCCCGCAAACCGCACCGGCTTCGTCTGGCTTACATTTACGTGCCATACGACATCGCCATCAAGCACCGGCGGGCCGGTTGGCCCGTTCGCGAATTTCGGTGAATGTCCAGTCACGCAGCAACTTACCATCGCGAAAGACCGGTTCTAACAAGTCGCGCGATCCGGCGGTTTCAAGGGCAACAGTCTCGTATGTGCCATTTTCACAGATCAGCGCCAGTCGCCCGCGCTTGCTGTGTTTTGCCGGGTCGGTAACCGGGTCTTTGTAAACATCGACCCAGCGCCCGTTAATCTGTGCGGCCGAACATTTCATGGCAAATTTCAGGGTATCACGGTTTAGCTGCTGCAACAGGCCACCGCCCATGCCAAAGGCGATATTGTCTACGGCCCAGCCTTTGTCGGCCAGATTGCGCAAGATAAGCCCGATGGTATCAATGTTAATGCCATCACCCTGAATAACCCGCACACACGGGGCAAGAACCTTGTAACCTTTGGCATTAACGCGATAGCCGAATTTTTCGCCCAGATGCACAACGCATTCCACCGGCACCACCGCAGGGTCGCCAGAATCCGGTCGAATAACGATGGTGGCCCCGCTATCGATAACCTCCTGACGCAATTGTTCGCCCCAGATGGTGTCGACAGCGTTAAACAGGTCGTAGCTGTCCGAAACAACCGCCACCAGCTTTCCTGTGCCGCCAAACTGGCGGATCATGTTGCGATAGGCATCGGCCTCGTGGTCGCGCCCCCAGGCGGTCATGGTGGAATGTTCTGCGGCAGGAATGGAAAACCCGGCCATGTCTTCGCCATAGAACTTACGCGCAGCCAGAACACCACTAACCGTATCCGTGCCCGAAAAATTAACCAGATGGGCCACACCGCCAATGGCGGCACTTTCCAGGCTGGAAACCCCGCGCGCGCCAAAATCATGCAGCTTGAACGCGATCTGCGCCGGGTCGTCCGAGGTTAAATCCAGATATTGTGCGATCACCTGTTTGCAATGCCAAGAATTGGTCGCAACCGTTGTGGGATACCACACGGCGCGCAACAACGCGGTTTCCAGGGCCGATGTCAGCCAGAAACATTCGGGGTCGGTATTAACGATGGTCACCAGCACATTGTGACCCGGCACAATTTCACCCTCAGGCACCGCCTTGATCAAAACCGGCAAATAACCAGTATGCACATCAACAATATGCTCCCAGCCCTGCCGATAAAACGGCTCGCCGTGCGCCTTCCAGAAGGCTTCTGCCGCGTCGATCATGTCGCGTGTGACCGGGGTGCAAAGATATTGCTTGAGAAACATCTGCAAGCCAAAGAAAACCGTTTGGTTCCACTTCCCGCCCCGGCTTTCAATATAGCTGTACACATATTGGGTGCCAGGCGGGTACTGAAAGGCGTGGCTGGCTTTGTAGCTGTCGACATTAAGCAAAATATTGCCAAACGGGTCGGCGGTGCCAGACGAATTATGATCAATCGAATTCATGGCAAACCTTTTCGCTTCGCGGTGTAACGGGTGGTGTAATGAACCGCAAGCAACGCGCATACGGCAGTTTTCTGTTTTTTTGGGAAAGGAGTTCCGCGTGATACAAAAATGCGCCGCTTTTTAAGACAGCCATTCCGAAGGCCATCGGGTGAAGTTATTCACCAGCCTTGGAAAAAGACGCGGGTAATGCCCCGAAAACACACTGGTTTCGGCCGTTTTCCTTCGCACTGTATAATGCCCGGTCAGCAACGGAATAAAGCATGTCGATAATGGCCTCGACTTCGCGGGCCTGACGTAACAAGGCTTCCATCCCCTCGCCATCCGACAGTGCCATATCGCCGACTGCGGGCAAACAGGCAACGCCAAGACTGGCGCTATAGTGAATGGTCTGGCCATTGGCACTGATCGTGTCAGCTTCAATCGCCTTTCTCAGCCGCTCGGCAACAACCATCATGCCCTTTTCGTCTTCGTCATTGACCAGAACGGCAAATTCCTCGCCGCCCATACGGCCCGGCAGATCGGTTTCGCGCAGCACCTTGTGACAAACACTGGCCAGCGATTTTAAAACCGTATCGCCAGCCTGATGGCCATAGGTGTCGTTCAGGGTTTTAAAATGATCAAGGTCAAGAATGATAACCCCGACCCGCGTCCCGCGCCGTTTCCAGACCGCAATGGCGTTTTTAAGACGGCCCATCAGGGCTCGCCGATTGGCAAGGCCGGTCAACGGGTCGGTCGCGGCCAGAAGTTCCAGTTTTTCAACCACTTCATTTAATTCATGGGTTCGTTGCTCAACCCGCATTTCAAGCGTCTGGTTGGCGGCCTGCAGGGCATCGGTCGCCCTGCCCAGTTTTTGCACCTTGTTGCGAATAAGACCAAACAAGCCGATCATGCTTGATCCCAGCAACTGAATTTCGTCATCGTGGCGGTAAGGCGGCGGCATGGGCAAATGTTTGTCCACATCCACCGGGTTGACCGTCACCATATAGGCCGACAGTTCCAAAATGGGTTTGGTCACAATCAGGTAAGTGACACCAACCAGGCCACAGGTAATGACCAAGGCAAACACAAGGACGCCAAAAAACGATATTTCCATGCGCCGATAAAGTGCTGCGATATAAACATGTGGTGAAAACGTAATTTGCAATTCGCCAATCACACGCTGATCAGCCAAATTTCCACCGGGAACATGCAGCGCGACTTCCTGTGTCGAAATGCCGCCAAACAACCGGTCGACCCAAATGCTTTGCGGCAATTCATCAAGATTGCGGCGCTGTTCGACCAGAACATCCCCGTTGGCATCGATCAGGCGGGCGGATGCCACAGAACGCTGCACCAGCGCACTGCCGACCACGGCATTTGCCAATTCCACATCGCGGTTCAATACCGCAGAATTGGCCACCAGCAACGCCGAATTGATCACCCGTTGATTGGTTTGATTATATATTGTCAGCAACGAGCGATAATCAGACACCCCCTGATAAAGCATAATCAGCAAACCCGACAACAACGCGATTAAAAGCCCCCACTTTAGCTGGCGCGCAAAAAGCGAACTCCCAAGCTTCAGTTTGGCCAATTCATCATTTTCCCGTGTCGGGGGTGTCGAATGCACAGGCAATTGTCCTTGTCATTTTTGGTTTATTCAATTTTTGACCGCCGCAAACAAATGATCAAGATCGAAATGATAACCTGCGTTTTTATCTTTCTGCCCGACCAGCCCGAATTTGGAAAAATCCACGACATCCCAGTTTCGCTGGCCAAATACGGCTTCAAACCTGTCAACATTATCACGGGTCAGGGCCTGCATTGGAAAAGAATAATTTGGCCCCCTGCCCTGCAAATCAATCCCGTGATGAAAATCATTCAACATCACCATGATCCACGCCCCGGCAAGGAAATGCCCGCCATGGGTCATGGTCATCTGGCCGTCTTTCACCAGTTTCAGGCCTTTGGCCGACCAATTCAAGCCCCCGACGACAACATCTTTTCCCGGCACCTTGCCCGCCTTCACAATGGCCGCGATTGCGCCGCGTGCAATATCATCATTTGCGGCCCACACCGCGTCCAGGCAGCCATCCTGTAACCATGTTGCCGTTCGTTTATAGGCCTCGTCATAGGACCAGTTAACCACCAGACGCCGTTTTTCCTTCAATTGCGGGAATTTACCCAAGGCAACGTCCAGCCCCTCCATCCTGTCAAGCGAGGCCGGGGTATTGCTATCCCCCGCCAGCGACAGCAGGCAGATATCACGTTTTTTCGTGCCGGGATGAAGCTGTTGTTCTGCCTCAACCAGCGAACGGGCAATATCAAACCCGGCTTTTTCGTTATCGGGCGTCAATGTCGCAATCCAGTAGGGCAAATTATGCCCCGCGCGCCCCAGTCGGCTTTTCTGTTCTTCGGTCAGATCATTTAGCAACATGAAAATAGGAATATGGCGGGCATTGGCCTCGATCACAATGCGGCCGCCCTGCTGGTGTTCATTCACCGCAATAATATAATCGGGCGGCGGGTCCATCATGAAAACACGGTTGGCATTTTCGGCCATCAAAGGCCACCGCCGGTCACTGTCAAATTCAACGATATCAAAACCAAACTGCCGGGCGGCGGCGTGCATGGTGTCGCTGACATCTTTCCAAAAGCCATGCGTTCCGTATCCCGGATTGATAAAGGCCACGCGTGGCTGCTTGTCGGGCGCGGCACATGCCTGCCCGCTGCCCAGCGCCAAAAACGTTACCACCATCAAATGTGCTGTCCGTCGTATTAACTTCACCCGGCCCGTCCCATTTGCAACCCTGTTTTCACAGAGATTTCCCCGTCCCAACAAACGGCCACCAAGCCCTTAATCAATTCCGATCCCCGGGTCAAACACGGTTAAACCCTTCTTTAGAATAGTGCGACCTAAACCTGACGTGGGATCAATCAACATTCACGGGCGAAATGCCGGAATGAGGCCCTGTCCAAAAACAACCCCACCCCCTGTAAACCCCTTGTACCGCGCGTTAATAATGGAATAATTTTAAGAATTACTCGCGATATTTTCCCGTAAACGTACCATCAGACGATCGAATAGGTCGACATTGCAAGTTGTGATTTTATCTTAAATTTCAACCAAAATATAATACATTGCTGTCATGCCATCACTATCGGCTCTGGCGACATTCCCCACAGACCATCAGGTCTGCTATTGCTGTTTTCGCGCTCATGGCAAGGAAGGACAAAAATCTCCCCACCCGTATGGGGTCTGACAGTTCGCAACCAGAGCACCAGGATGTAGTTTGCACCGGGCAGCCAAAAAGATGCACATCCCGGAAGCCGGTTTCATATGTCAAAAAATCAGGGAAGTTGCAGCACGAAAATAACCGGGCAGGCAATGAAAACACTGTTTCCTTGAAACTGCCTGCCCCAACACGACGGGGCCCGTCACATCTTGTTCGGGCAAATCGATACATCCTGCATCGATAAACTGGCAAAGCAGCCGTCATCAGGCGTGCGTGCGCAGGGCCTCTATCAGCTCTTCGTTGCTCATGCCGGCGCGTTCTTTGATGCCCCGCATTTTTGCCAGATGATAAAGGTCGTCGCGGTTCCATTTTTCGTAACGCGGACCTGCCATTTTTGAATCGTTTGGGGAGGTCGCATAACGCTTGGGGTCATTGTAACTTGCCATTTTGTGCTCCTTTCAAAAACAGTGACATGTTCAAGGCATTAAAAAACCGTCTCGTGATCCCCGTGTCACAAGGGCGAAAACATGATGTGGTAATAAATCTGCAAGATTCCAACCCGTCAGGCAAAAATCGCGACAACAAAGGCGAACCTGCGCCATCGCCGCAGGTTCGTTGCCACATCAGCCAAAAGGTTTCAGACCAGCGGGAAACAACGGGACGGGAAATCAGCCCGATAGCAGGCGCTAGAGCATATTTCCTTTAATAAGACCCATTTTGTTTAATTTTGACGTGCCGTTTGGCAAGGCACAGCGCGCCGCGCGATGCGGTGCATCGGGCAAGCGGTGTAACGCCGTCAAACGCCGTCAAAATTGAACCCTCCGGGCCCGCGCATTTTGCTGCTCGGCTACGTCGAAATCCTTGTCCGTAACCCCGTTACGCCCTGCGGACTTCTCCTTGCCGAGCAGCAAAATGCGCGGGCAGAATGGGTCTTATTAAAGGAAATATGCTCTAGTGATTGCGCAATGCCTTAATCAGCTGGTCTTTTGTCATGTCAGACCGGCCCTCGATGCCCACTTTTTGCGCCTGCTCATAAAGATCGTCACGGGTCCAGTCTTCGTAAGGCGGATGTTTGCCACCTTTTTTGCTGGCTTCTGACCCGGCATTGGCGATCCGGGCGGCTTTTTCCTTGCTGGCCCCGTCTTCGCGTAGCCGCTGATAGGTTTCATCATCTTTTATCGACGGTCCGTGGTCCTGAACCATGATATCCTCCGTCAATTGTTGCGATATAATTATAACGAACCCGGTACCCGGCTGTTCCCAAAAACATCGCGCCACGACGCACCCTGGATGCCGATGATGCCCGCCCAATCCCGACACACACGCCTGATCAACCACAAGCCACGGCTGGCACATCATTCCTGGTGCGGATTTTATAAAATATCCTGTGCCCGATTGTAGAAACTTGATAGCGTTACACCATCATTTTCATATGTTTATCAGGGACGGGAGCCGCCAGATGGCCTTGCATTTTGAACGCGCCGAACTGGCGCAACGCCGGGCCAACACCATTGCCAGGCTGGAAGCCGCAGGGCTGGATGGTTTGTTGATGTTTCGCCAGGAAAGCATGTTTTACCTGACGGGGTATGACACATTTGGCTATGTCTTTTTTCAGTGCCTGTATCTGGGTGTGGATGGCACTGTCGCGCTGATCACCCGCGCGCCCGACCTGCGCCAGGCGCGCCATACATCCGATATCAACGACATCCGCATCTGGGTCGATGGGCCTGATGTGAACCCGGCCTTGCAATTGCGCGATATGCTGGCCGAATTTGGCATGGCCAACAAAAAGCTGGGTGTTGAATATGATGCCTATGGCTTAACCGCTGCCAATGGCAAAAAGCTGGATGGGGCACTGGATGGTTTTTGCACCTTGTGGGATGCCTCGCGCCTGGTATCGGAATTGCGCGTGGTGAAAAGCCCGGCTGAGCTGACATATATTCGCCGCGCCGGGGAACTGGCCGATGACGCATGGGATGCCGCCCTTAACACCGTGCATGGCGGGGCGTTTGAGGGCGATATTCTGGCCGCCATGCAAGGGGCTGTTTTTGCGGGCGGCGGGGATTATCCCGGCAATGAGTTTATCATCGGCGCGGGGCAGGATGCACTGTTGTGCCGGTATTTTTCGGGCCGCAAACACATTGCCGAAAAAGACCAGATCACCCTGGAATGGGCCGGGGCCTATCGCCATTATCATGCCGCCATGATGCGCACCATTCCGGTGGGTGGGGCAACGCCGCGCCATATTGAAATGCACAAGATCGCAACCGCCGCCATGCAGGCCTGCCGGTCGGCCTTAAAACCCGGCGAGCCGGTTGGCGCGGTATTTGATGCCTATGCCAGGGTCTGTGATGACAACAATATGTTCAACCACCGCCTTAATGCCTGTGGTTATTCGATGGGCACCACCTTTGCCCCGAACTGGATGGACTGGCCGATGTTTTACCATGCCAACCCGGTTATTGTGCAGCCCGGCATGGTGTTTTTCCTCCATATGATCCTGATGGACAGCGAAACCGGCTTTGCCATGTGCCCCGGTCATTCGGTCATTGTTACCGACAATGGCAACGAGGCCGTATCGCGCCACACGCTGGACCTGATATCGCGTTAACGCAGCATATCTCAGAAACAATCAGACCAAACCCCGTCGGCGCGGCAAAAAAATTGCCGCCGCCGATGGGAAACCCTGCCGGGGTTCTTTAAACCCGGCACAAATCGATCACTTGAAATCGACAAGACTGCAGTGATTGCCCTGCGCAATGTGCCGCCCGCTGGGCATTTTCGCCACCAGCACTTCGTCGCATTTCGCCGACAAAGCGACAGCCGCCGGTTTGTTTTTATCAAAATATTCAAGCTCGGCTTCCCCCAGCGGGTGCGCAAGCCGCATCGCGATCATAATCGGTTTGCTTTCAAGATCGGCCGTTTCCATAACCACGGCCGTTTCTTTCATACCGGTATCGGGGTTGGTCAAATGGGCCAGTTGGCCTTTTTGGCCGCTTACCTTGATATTTTTCCGGGTATCAAGGATCTGCACCTGCTTGCGCGCCGGTGCGGCGGCACTAGAAGCATCATCAGATGAAGCTGCGGTAGAATTTTCGGCCATGGCACCGCCCGACAACATAAACGTCGCAGCAATGGCACATAAAACAGACCGGGACAGAACGCGTATCATAAATTACTTCTCCTGTTATGGCCCCTCAACCTTGCCCACCTAACACGAGAAATATTACACGATCAACATTGCGATATTTGAAACAAAACCACCCTTGGATTACGAATTTCAAAATAAAACCCGAAATATTTCAAATCAATCAAAGCCAAATTGGGTCAAATATCGCCGACATATTTTACAAACAATGACTTATTGCAATGATGACAACAACGCATCGGCACTTTGATGCATCAACTCATCAAGGGGGGCTATTTCGTGCATGATATCGTTTAGGTCGCCGTCGAATTTTTCCAGTTCACGCATTTTTTTGGCCAGTTCATCAGCCGCCAGATTGGCCGCCATCCCCTTGAGCGAATGGGCCGAGCGGCGAAATCTTTCTGTGTCGTTACTTTCTATCGCGTGAACCATGCGGGTTCGTTCATCCTGATATGAACCGGGCAGCATTTCGATCAGCATGACCATCTGATCCGTCCCCAAGGCATCCTGCATTTCACGCAATCGCACCAGATTAACCAGTTTTTCGGCTGAAAAATGCCGTTGCGGGCGCGCTTGCTGGACATTTCCCCCTATATCGACCGGGCCTGTGTTCACTGGCATGTCCTCCGCCCCCGACGGGAATTTAGCCCCGTCCCCATGGTCAAAATCAGGGCCCTGCGGATGCTCTGCACTCGGACTGCGGCGGGGCTGGTCCGCCTCTGCCGCTCCGCCGGGGGTGATTTGTTGCTGTTTTTCCGGGGAATTGCTTCCTTCTGCGCCTGATATTACCCGGCTTTCATCAAGCGGGCGGGCACTGGCAAATGCAGGTTGTGCCATATGGCGATGGTCAGACGCTGCCCCGCCGATATCCGCCTTGTCGTCAGCAACGGGTTCGGCACGGGCCAGATCGCCCAGCGCACGATTGCGACCATTGCCGCCGTTCAGACCATTAAGCCCCCTTGTCAAACTTTCCCGGCCCCGCAAGTGATGGATCAGGCTGGCATATAACCGGCGTTCTTCAATCGGCTTGGTCAAAACTTCGTCCATACCGGCGGCCAGAAAATCGCGCTGGCGGTCAGCAAAGGCATCGGCTGTTACACCAATAATGGGAATACGCCCGCCACTGGCACTGCGTTCCAGCTCGCGAATGTGGCGGGTTGCCCCTTCACCATCGAGAACCGGCATGTGGGCATCCATCAAAATCGCATCATAATCCTGCGCCTCGAACGCCTGCACGGCCAGTCGGCCATTGCCAACAATATCAACCTGCAACCCCCACCGCTCAAGAAACGCCTGAATAACATTGGCGTTTATTTCATTGTCTTCGACCACCAGAACCCGCTTTTCGGCCAAAATGCCACCGGTATTTTCATCGGCCTGTTCCAGATCCTGCCCCGTTTCACCGTCGCTGACCGTATGAACATCAAACGGTAACCAGCAATCAAACCGGGTTCCCTGCACCGGGACACTATGCAGGCCAATATGCCCGCCCATCATGGCAATCAGGCTTTGCGAAATCGACAGGCCAAGCCCGGTGCCACCAAACTGGCGCATGGTCGAATTATCGCCCTGGGTAAAGGCCTGAAAGATCCGCGCCTGACGTTCCGGCGCAATGCCGATACCGGTATCAATAACGGAAAACCGGTACACTTCACTGTTGCGATTGCCACCAATCCGCCCGCCGGCCCTGCTGGAATCATGCTCAACAACCAGATGAATAGAGCCCTTGCTGGTGAATTTCACCGCGTTTGAGAGCAGGTTCCATAATATCTGGCGAAACCGCACTTCATCGCCAATAAACACCTTGTTGCGCAGCACCTTGTCATCCCAGACAAGTTTCAAATTCTTTTCCTGGGTCAGGGCAACAATGGCATTGGAAAGATCACAAGTAATATCGAACGGGCGAAACGGCCGGTTTTCAATTTCGGCGTGGCCTGCTTCAATTTTGCTCATATCAAGAATGTCATTTAACAGCGACATCAAGGCCCGCCCCGATGACAAAATGCCATCGACCCGTTCGCGTTGAATACCATCAAGATTTGACTGGCGCAGCAATTGCGCCATCCCCAAAACACCGTTCAACGGCGTTCTTATTTCGTGGCTCATGGTGGCCAGAAACGCGCTTTTGGCGGAACTTGATTGCGAGGCGGAACGATAAAGATCGCGCAATGCCGCCACCATCGCCACAAGCACCAACCCGTAACTAAGCAGGCGGGACGGCATTAAAAAATCGCGGGTAATATCGCGGCCACCGACATCAAAAACAACAAATGCCATGTGATGATAAACCGAATTGATCAAAAATCCGGTGAACAGCACTTCAAACGCCGTCGGGCGGCGGATCATGCGCTGAAGATACCCCGACAGCACGGCAATCATCAAAAGTGTGCTCATCAGCAAGGGCAGCATCATGGCATGTTCAAAGACATGCGACACATCAAGACCAAATAACGGGGAAAAAACCGACAGGCCGAACTGCAGCACGACAACGCCTGCAAAAACCACAGGCATGGCAACCCAGATCTGCTCGTTTCGGCAAAGGTTATCGCGCCAGTTGGCACGCACCACACTGGCCAGAAAAAAGCACCCCGCCACCACGCGGGTCAACATGCCGAACCACGAAATATCGGACAACAGCACCCGCCACCAGCCGTCACTGGCATAAGGCACTATGACCGGAGCAATTAACCCCACCCCGTCGCCAATAAACAGGGTCAGCAGTCCCAGGGCGATATATAAAAGCTGCTGGCGTCGGGTGGTGTCATAAATAACCCAGCCGATGGCGACAGAAAAAATCGCCATAAACTCAACAACAAAGGCGATGGCAAAGGAAAGCTCGGTCGACAGGGACCCCACAGCAGCCGGAAGCACAGAATAAACACCGGCGATAAATCCAAACGCAACGACGCAAATCACAGCCAATCGAAGCATTTAATCCACCCCCGGAATAGTGATATTCGGCCTTGTCGCCCTAAAGATAGCCTTTTTGCCGCCAGCAACGCCCGACAACAAAGTGGATACAAACCAGCTGTATACAGCGCGTTTTATTCAAATCATACCTGGCACCACCAGATATCAAACCTGCCCCTGATGCCCGCCCAGCATCGGCCCGGCACATGTTAAACCGGCCAAACCCGTCAAATCGACACAAGCCCTTCTGCCCACGCCAGCACATCCTTATCCATATCCTGCATATGCTGATATTTGGCGAATTGCGCGCCAATCAAGGCCAGGCGTGTTTTAAACTGCGGGGGTGATGTCATATCAAGTAACGGTTCCCCCAGCGGATCAAAAGCCGCATTTTGAAATTCCAGCGACAGGCTGATCCGCGGCGATGCGGCATAAGAGGATGCCCGCCCGCCCCAGTGATACACATCCTGACGCCACCCCATAACGGCCCCCGGCACAGCAGGAAGGGCACGCACATCTTGTAACAGCACATCCTGTGGTTTGCTTACCGGTGATTTATACCACCGTTCAAAACTGCGCGGCAACACATACATACAGCCGTTTTCCGGTGTTGCATCAGACAAGGGCACCCACAGCGAAAGGCTGATCAGCATGTCATCGCCAATCACACTTTCGCCCTGATAATCGCGATGCGGCGGCCACCCTTTGCCCTGCGCACCCGGATCAATATGCCACGCCCAGAAATGGGGCAGCAACGCAACCCGATCGCCCAGAAAATGGCTTAACAACGGGCTCAGGGCGGCAAATACCTGCCAGGCTTCGTCATACAAATATATCATCGCCGGTGGCAAGCGTGCCGCCACCAGCCGTTCAATGGCATTGCGCACGCGAGCAAGAACATCGACCGCCAGAACGTCACTTAACAAAAAATAACCTTCATCCCAGAAACGGTCTGACAAGGTGGAAAAATCGATTTTGGCAGGGTCAAACAGCATTCCTGCGGCCATAGGGCCGGTGTCATGCCCGTTTGCCGCACCGGCGTGCCCGTCTATATGCAGATCGGGGTTAAGTTGGCGCCAAAAATCGGCTTTTTGTGCCTGTTCAGGCGAAATCATTGCCGTGCATCCTAATCTGTCGCAAATCAAGCTGCGGCGGACGATACGGCTGGTTTCGCACGCGCGCAAGAATTACACGCAACCAGCATAAGGCGGGGAAACCGGGTTTGGCGTGGCGGGCAAATGATATGCAATGATATGCGCCGTGTCATATCCCTTCATCTATCCCTTTAGCCCTCCCCGTGCCACATCCCCTTGCCAGTCGCCACAAGGCAGGATAGGCAAGGGGCATACCATGGATGTGACTGCCAGAAACGGAGCAACACGCAAATGTCGGATGATATCTTTCATCACGGAGGGGCTATCGATCTGGCGGCTGCGCATTACAACATCGCGCTTGATGAGTGGCTTGACCTGTCAACCGGGATCAACCCTGTGCCATATCCGGTTGGCACGCCGTCGCCCGAAAGCTGGCATCGCCTGCCGTTAAAAAGCGATAATGACGCCCTGGTCGATGCCGCGCAAACCTGCTATAACGTGCCATCCTCGGCCCATATTGCCAGCGCACCGGGGACACAGGCGCTGATCCAGCTGGTTCCTTTTTTGCTGGCACAAACCGGCAGCGTCAAAACAGCCGTCATTTTCGGCCCGACTTATGGCGAGCATGCACGCGCATGGGAACGTGCCGGGGTTAAAACCACCGAAATATCTTACCCCGCCCACACCCGGCTAAGCCTTGTTCAAAGCCACGACAAATCGGGCGATATCATTGCCAGCCATGATGTTTTCGTCATCGTTAACCCCAATAATCCCGATGGCGGCATGATCGATGCCACCAGCCTGTTTGATTTTGCCAAGCGACTGCAAGATCAGGGGAAATATCTGATTATTGACGAGGCCTTTGCCGATACCGTGCCGGGCATATCGCTATGCTCAAAGATCAACGTGTTGACCCATACCGTTGTTTTACGGTCCTTTGGCAAGTTTTTTGGTCTGGCGGGCGCCCGGGTTGGTTTTGCCATTACCGCTGCCCCCCTTGCTCGCCAGATCAGCGACCGGCTGGGGCCGTGGGCCATACCGGGCCCGGCCCTGCACATCGCCACACGGGCGCTGACAGATACCAGTTGGCAAACCGCAACCCGCACCAGACTGGCCCGCGATGCCAGCCGCCTGGATCGCCTGATTTGTGCGTTGCCTGATTGCCATCTGGTTGGCGGCACCGGCCTGCTGCAGCTTTATAGCGGGGCGTGCCTGCCTGCCCTTCATCACCATTTGGCAACAAACGGCATTTGGGGACGGCGGTTTCACCGCACACCAAACTGGCTTCGCCTTGGTTTACCCGGCAGCGAAACCGATTGGCACAGGCTGCAATCCGCCTTAGACGAATTTAGCCCGGCAACACGATAAACCCCAGACGACAGCACTAGCCGATTTCTTCCCACGACTGTTTTTTACGATAAATGGTCGAAGGGCTGACCCCCAACGCCTCGGCGGCGCGGGGAATGGAGCCGTCGCAACGGTCGATTGCATCTTCGATTGCGTCTTTTTCGACCAGCCATAACGGGCGGATGTTTTCGGCACTTTGGTCCGATATCGCGCCATGCCGTTCACGCGAGCGCAGGGGCCGAGCGGCAAAAATACCCAAGCCCCCCGTCGATTGCTTGCCCGAAAGAAACGCCAGGGCTTCGGGGTCATCAAGCCACATGCGATCTTGTTCCGGCATGCCGCGCGATATCACCGGATGCGGGGGCGGTGCCTCGATCGAGCCACTGGCGAACTGGCCATCCTCGAAATCAAAATTGCTGACCGGTCGAGGCACCATCGACATCACCACTTCGGGGCCGTTATTTAACACCACGACATTGCGAATAATGTTTTGCAATTGGCGAATATTGCCGGGCCAGGAATAGCGGGTAAACAGGTTGGCGACGTCGGGGGCAAAGCGGGTAAAATCGCGGCCTTCTTCACGGGTAAAGCGATGCAGGTAAAAATTGGCGATCTGCAATATATCCGACCCGCGATCGCGCAAGGGCGGCATATGCAAGGGGATTACGTGCAAACGATAGTACAAATCCTCGCGAAAACGGCCGCCGCGCACTTCTTCTAGCGGATCACGGTTGGTGGCGCACACAAAGCGCACATCCACCGTTTCCAGCGAACTGCCACCAACCTTTTGGAAACTGCCGGTCTGGATAAACCGCAACAGCTTGGTTTGCAGTTCCAGGTCCATTTCGCAAATTTCATCGAGAAACAACGTGCCATTGGCCGCCCGGTGCGCGGCCCCTTCGCGGTCAACCACAGCCCCGGTAAACGCCCCCTTCACATGACCAAAAATTTCACTTTCCATCAGGTCTTTGGGGATTGCACCACAGTTTAGCGGAATAAACGGCGCATTGGTCCGTTCGCTGCGCATGTGAATGGCCTCGGCCGCCAGTTCCTTGCCGGTGCCGCTTTCGCCGGTAATAAAGACGGTGGCGCGGCTGGGGGCGGCTGATTCAATGATGCGGTAAATACTGCGCATCGTATCGGAGCCGCCGATAATATCGAAATATTTACGATCATCCGCCTCGGCCCCGCTGGCCGATGGCGTTCCGCTGGCTGGCTCTGAAACCACCAGATCATGACGTTTTGAGGCAACAAGCCGCCCTTTAAGGGCATCAATCACGGTGGAGCGCAGCTTTTCAGCCGTAAACGGCTTTAACAAAAAGTCATAGGCCCCGTCGCGCATCGCCTCGACCGCGACATTAACCGAGCCGTGCGCGGTAATAACAATAACCTGGGTTGACGGCGATGCTTCATGGGCCACACGCAAAACTTCGCGGCCATCCATGTCGGGCAGCAGCAAATCAACAACGGCAATATCAACGGAATTTCGCCGCAAATGGTTGATCGCATCGCGCCCGGTCCCAACATGTTCAACATGATGGCCATCGGCACGCAAATAGTCCTGATAGACCCGCGCCAATGACAGGGTGTCTTCCACGACCAGAATACGCGCCTTGTTTTCGACCATCCTTTTAATCACATCCTTGTCAGGCAGGGTTGAGCACAACAATATCAAACAGCAACATCGAACGGGGATATTTTGCAGCAAAAATTGATAAAAATCATATACCTGTCCGCCTTAAATTCTGGCAATCTGCGATTTTGGTATCTTGATCCCGCGTGAACCAAATCTTCATACGGGCGACTGTATGCGGCAAGGCGAAAGTCGGCTAAAACAAAACAGCCCGTCTTAAAGCTTGCGAACCCGTTTTTCGTAGCGTGATCCGATCAGGAGGACAACAGTGTGAACTACAAAACCCGGCAGGAAGACAATACCATCACCACCGAAATGGCAGGCCGCTTTACATTTAGCGACCATACCGTTTTTCGCAAACTGATTGACGAAATCACCGCCCTGCCCGCCGAAACCCAGATATTTGACCTGGCTGGCATCGAATTTATTGATTCAGCCGGTTTGGGCATGTTGCTGTTGGCACGTGACGAAGGCGAAAAAAACCGGACCACCGTGGTGCTACGCGGTGCCAAAGGCCAGGTAAAACGGATGCTGGAAGTTGCCCGTTTTGACACCTTGTTTCAGATGGAAGACTGACCCATGCCAGCTTCTGCCGACTTGACCGCACAGATGCCCCTTTTTCATCGTGTTGCCATTGCCGGCAGTGCCGACCTTCGCACCGCACAGCGCATTACCGCTGGCCCCGACCTGTTCACCCCGGACAACGATGCGGAAGTCCGGTTCTTGCATGGTTCGGGCATTGAGGACTTTCCCAGAGACGTTCGGTTTCAAGCCTGTTTTTTGCCCAGTCTGGTGACGCCGGACTGGTTGGGTGCGTTAACGCGCCTGAACTGCAATTATTTCATCGAGGCCTATGAAGGCCTTGATCTGGGCGATCTTAGCCCGCTTCGCAGGCCCTATCCCGGCCCGCAATGGGATTTGTTGGCGTGCCTTTCCACACAAAGCGCCTATCATTTGCCAATCGCGCGCAAATTTGTCACGGCATTGCGCCGCCGCAATGTGCTGGACGACAAAATTGCCCCCACCCTTGAAATTGCGGTTCAGGAAGCCTTTTCCAATTCATTGCTGCACGGCAATATGGAAATCGACACATCGGGCCACCTGTCGATGGAAAAATTCCATGCGCTGGAGCAAAAAACCCGGGACCGCCTGGCTGACACCACCTATGGCCGTCGCGCCATTATTCTGGCGGCACGCGGGTTAAACGATGGCGGCGTTGAAATTTTCATCCACGATCAGGGGCGCGGTTTTGCCATTCCCGCCAAAACCGACCTGGCAACAATGCCCGGCGGTGAATCCACCTTTGGCCGGGGCCTGTCGTTGATAAAAACCTTATGCCATGACCTTAAATTCGAGCGTGAGGGTCGCACCATTCGCATGCGCTTCTCAGGCACCGGTGCGCAAATTTCGTTGTCAAATTCGCTTGAAACAGCCCAGCCCCGCCCCTTGCCCCGCGCAGCGGACAAGGAACGCAGCCAAACCTCGGCCCGTCCTTCCTTGGCGGCATCGGCGGCCGAACCTGCGGCCTCCCCTGTTGAAGACAGCCCGCAAGACACCCCTGACGAAGTCCATCAGGCCCATATCCTGATTGCTGACGACACCATGATTTCGCGTGAAATCGTGGCATCCTATTTGCGGGCTGCCGGGTTTACCAATTTGCTTTTTGCCCGCGATGGCAACGACGCCATTGAACAGGTCCACCGCCATCAGGTCGACCTGCTGATCCTCGACATCATCATGCCGGGAATGGATGGATACGACGTATGCAAGGAATTGCGCAGCGACCCGGCCTATATTGACCTTCCGATCATTGCCCAGACAGCCCTTGAAGAAAACGAAGGCCGCACCCGCATTTTTCAGGATGGTGCCACCGACCTGATCTTGAAGCCGCTCAACAAATCCGAATTGCTGGCGCGGGTTAAAATCCATCTTGAACATCGAATTCTGGTCAAACAGCTGCGCGCCTATCGTGACAGAACCCAGTCTGAACTTATTCTGGCCCATGACATGCAAGAAATGCTAATCCCGCGGCCTGACTATTACCGCCCGATCGGCCGTGATTATGGCCTGTCAATCAGTGCGGCGTTTCAAATGTCGTCGGAACTGGGCGGGGACATGTGGGGGCTGGCCCCGCTTGATAAGGACAGGCTGGCGGTTTATCTGGTTGATTTTGCCGGGCATGGCATCGGGGCTGCCCTTAACACCTTTCGCCTGCATTCGCTGATGTGGTCAGACGGCGATGTGCTGAATGATCCGGGCGCTTATCTGGCAGCGTTGAATGTGCATCTTAAACGGCTTTTGCCGGTGGGCCAGTATGCCACCATGATGTATGGCATTATTGACCGCAAAAATGCGCGTTTTCAATATGCCTGTGCCGCCTCGACCGCCCCGATCGTTGGCCGCAACCATGGCCAAAGCTTTGAATTTCTCGACGGTTCTGGCGTGCCTTTGGGGGTGACGGCAGATGCACATTATGACACCCGCGAAACGGCCTTTACCGATGACTGTTTCCTGATGCTTTACAGCGACGCGCTGATTGAAACGCCCTTGACTGACGGCAATATGCTCGACCCCGACAGGTTATGCGATGTCTTGCGCAACATCATGACCCGGCCCGGCGGCAATAGCGACCTTGCATCCCAGGTGACCGACTATTTTTACGATCACACCCCGCGCGAACTTGGCGATGACTTTACCCTGGTAACCTTGCAATCGCAGCGAGAAGCATAGCCGTGACGGGCAATCGCGCCATATAAACCAAACGTCTTCGTACCTGTTGGCACCTGTTGGCACCTATTGCAGCGCCGGATGGTTCGGCTCCATCCAATACCAGTTTTGCGCCATCGTCATGCTGGCATCATAAAGTGTTGCGCCAGCTTGGCCTGTGTCGCGGCCCCATACCATGGCGGGAAATTGATCCGGCTGATGCGGGTGCGGCGCACTCTGCGCGCTTTTGGCACCATTATTTATGGTGGCGTGATTTGCGGCTTCATTACCCGCGGGAATAACAACAGCATCCCCGCTGGTTGCTGCAAACACCTGATTTAACGGCGCGGCTTGCGGTTTTAAAACCGCGCTGCGCAACAAATCGGCCAGGCCCCGACGGGCCCCTGCATGGGCCGGTTCGTCGGTTAAAACCTGTGCCAGTTGGTCCAGTGCGCGGTGTAATTGCCGCCCGTCGCGCAGCAAATCGGCCAGCACCACGCGCAAATCGCGTATTTCCGGGCGCAGGCCAATGGCAATTTTTAAATGTTCCATTGCCGGGGCACGTTCGTTTTTTTGCAAATAGGCCCGCACAAGGCCAAGATGGGTCGCACTGTCAAGGTCGTCGGCCAGCAACGCCCGACCAAAACAATCCCGCGCCAGATCGTTCAGCCCCAAATCAAGCAAACCATGCCCCATAACCCGCAACCGGGCCGGGATATCGGGCAAGGCACCAATCATCTGTCGCAAACGCCCAAGCGTTTCCGGTGCCAGATCGGCCATCTGTGCCATGGTGGGGGTTGAAATTGAAGGAACAACCGGCTGCATATACGCCATTGCGTCAGGCTTCCCGCATGCAAAGAAAGATGTGGGATCGTAACGACTCGGCAGAAATCAAGCAACCACGAAAAAATCAGCGAGTCGTATCAACACCTTATACCGTGCGGGTCGGGCCGCCCTCGACCAAAAGCAAAACGACGCGACAGCGCATCGGCAAAACCCGCCAAAATTCAAATTTTATTCAAATTTTTATATAATGCTCCCAAGCGCGCCTGAAAAAAGCAGTTCTCTCCACCCACAGGCAATCCACCCGGCACAAAAGCCGCCCCGATCAGTCTTTATCATCTAGAGCATGTTTCCTTTAATAAGACCCATTTTGTTTAATTTTGACGTGCCGTTTGGCAAGGCACAGCGCGCCGCGCGAGGCGGCGCATCGGGCAAGCGGTGTAACGCCGTCAAACGCCGTCAAAATTGAACCCTCCGGGCCCGCGCATTTTGCTGCTCGGCTACGTCGAAATCCTTGTCCGTAACCCCGTTACGCCCTGCGGACTTCTCCTTGCCGAGCAGCAAAATGCGCGGGCAGAATGGGTCTTATGAAAGGAAATATGCTCTAGCGCGAAAAAAGAACGGGCTGGCTCCCGATATCGGCCAGCGGATCGAACGAGAAATCGGCAGCGGGACGGGCAAACAGGTAACCTTGGGCATAGCGGGCGCCGAAATATCGCAGCACATCGCATTGTTCTGCGGTTTCCACCCCCTCGACAACACAATCGATCCCGAAATTTTCACACATATCAAACACCGTCTTGACGATACTTTGGCTGCGCGGGTTGGTAACAATCGGGTTGATAAAGCTGCGGTCAATTTTCAGGCAGTCAATTTCAAGCTCGTGGATATAGCGCAAGCTGGAAAAGCCGATGCCAAAGTCATCCAGTGCCACCCGCGCCCCGCATTGGCGCAACAAATCGATATGTTCGCGGGCGGCATCGAAATCGCGCAAAATTGCGGTTTCGGTGACTTCAAATGTAATTCGGCGCGGTTCAATATGCGATTGCCCGATCCGGGTGATAAGCCAGTTTACCATCTCGGACACGGCAAGGTCGCGGGCCGAGAGGTTAAACGAAATGCCAATATGGGCAGGCCAGGTGGCAACGTCTTGCAAAACCCGGTTAAACAACACCCGCGTCAAACCGTTTACCCGGCCGGTTTTTTCGGCCATGGGGAAAAATATATCGGGGGCAATCAGGCCAAGTTCGGGGCTGTTCCAGCGTGCCAGCGCCTCGACCGAATATATTTCACCACTTTGCAAATCATAAACCGGCTGAAAAACCAGCGATAATTCGCGCTCAAGATCAGCCTGGCGCAACCCCTGTTCGATACGCGATTCCTGGCGGATGATGGTTTCATGGCGGGCGGCAAACAAAACAGCCGTGCCGCGATCGTTTCGCTTGGCATGATACAGGGCAAAGTCGGCCCGCTCGAACAGGCCATTGGCGGTGCGCGCTGCGGCAGGAAAGGTTGCAATGCCCACAGTGCCCGACAATTGCACGGGGCCGCCCTTGCTTTCAAACGGGGCGTTTAACCGCTCGCAAATTCGGGCGGACAATGTTTCCAGCGTGGTTTCACTGTCATAGTTGCGCAAAATCACACCAAATTCGTCGCCCCCCAACCGCGCAACATATCCCTCCTCGCCCAAAACATCACAAATGCGTTTTCCGGCATGGATCAGGATTTCGTCGCCCACCAGATGGCCATGCACATCATTGACGGGTTTGAACCCGTCCAGATCAATCAGGAACACGGCAAAGCGCGTCGATTTATATGCATCCACGGCGATATTTTCCGCCATTTTCCCGGCAAGCTTTTCCGCCGCGACAATCATGTTATTGAGGCAGTTGAAATAATCCCGGCGGTTGGCCAGGCCAGTGAGCGCATCACAATGGGCCAGTTTTTCGTTTTGCTGGCTAAGTTCAAGCGTCTGGCGGTGTTTTTCTTCAAGCACCAGTTGCGAAGATAACAGCCCTGAAAAGGTCGTATAATAATTGCGGATGAAATAGATAATAACGGCAAAAACGGTGGCCAGGTTAAGGGCAATGGCAAAATAAACCGGCGTCCCGTTAAACGCAAAAAAGATCACGTTGCTGCCCAATGCCACAATAACAACGCTGAGTGCGGCAGCGGGAAACTGCAACAAACAAAAAACACAACCAATCGCTGTTACCGCGGCAAAATAGGCCACATGCCCGCGGTGCAAATCATCGCCATAGGAATAAAGAGCCAGCCACCAGGCGGTAAATAGAACACTGACGGCCACAGCCACAACCCGAATGCGCTGCAGCAACCGGATGGCGGCATCGGTATCGTCAAGTTGGTTCCGCGCCCGGATCCAGTGGATCGATCGAACCACACAAATAACGGTCAAAATGCCGGGAAAGACAAGCGTCAGGAATGCGGGTGCCTGATCGTAATGGGTATAGCTAAGGGCCAATGAATTAATGACCAGCAGCAAATACATCATTGGTATTTGTTGAGTCAGCCCGGTGACTTGCGCCCGTAAAAGTTCCGGACGATCGCGATGCAACCGAAATAAATCAACAAAGCTTTTAACCTGCTCCGTCAGTCGCACCGATTTGCTTTCATTTTATGGGCACTCATAAACACGTTATCAGTGCAGTCATCGTTGTTCGTCGCACTGCCACATTTCTTCATTGCAATAGTTACGATCATAAGGATTGCCAGCTTTTCCCCCAACAAAATAATCCATTCCCGCCCTAAAAACAGCGGAAACGCCCTGTTTTCGCGCGCGGATGCCCCCATATTGCCCCACCACGCCCCGATCACGACCATCAAGAACAGGTCAACCTATACCCAAGAAAGAAGGCACGCGCCATACCGGCCCGCCAGACAAGGGCCTGCTCCGCGCCGGGGGAGGGGATGCCGCCGCAGGCAACACCGTGGCAGCGTTAAAGGAAAACACCGGCGGATATGGGAGACAAACAGGAGAGGTGCTGTGGCAAGAAAGGCGCGCCGTTATAAAGTTTTATCGCGAATTTTCGCTGATTTTCGCCGCTTTTCTTTTGCGCGGTTTTTTCACTTTGGCGTTTTTTGCTGCCAATGCCCGCAACCCGGCATCAAGCGCAATGCGGGCATATGGCAAAATATCGTCGCCATCTTCCAGCCAGTCGCCCGGTATTTCAAAATAGGCAATGCAAATACCATCGGGCCCGTGCGGACGAAACGGGGGCAGGTCTTTTGCCTCAAACCGGGTGCGGCACAAATCATCGGCTTTTAAAAACAGCACATCTTTGAAAACAAGCGCAAATACCGTGCCATCACAATAAAGCCCCCAGCCACCAAACAGGCGTTTTGCCGTTATTTGCCCCAAAGGCGACAACAAATCGGCAACCATTGTGACAAATTCATTAGCGACCAAGGCCATTTAACACCTCGCCTTCGACACCTTCGGAAATAAGGTAATCGCGCAATGTGCGCCCCGGTGTGGGCCGATAGCGTTCGGTTAACACATCCATCTTTAAAATACGGTCGGCGCGAAAAACCCGAAAGGCATTGCGCAATTCGCACCAGCCCGCCAACAACCAGACCGAACCAAAAAACAACATTCCCAGCGGCCAGACCCGTCGTTGCGTCAAATCACCTTTAACATCGCCATAATCAATATTGATCATGCTGCGTTCGCGAATGGCACGGCGCAAAACCGGCATCGACACCGAGATCGGTTCCTGGGGAATATCGGCAACCGCAATGGGAATACCGCCAATCAACCCGCGCAACCGTTCGGGCACCACGGCTTCGATTTTCGACAGCGCATCACTGGCAGCCCGCGCCATCTGCGGGTCGGTCCAGCTTTGCACCATGCGCGCGCCCACCACCAGCGCCTCGATTTCGTCGGCATCAAACATCAGCGGGGGCAAATCATAGCCATCACGCAGGATATAGCCAACCCCGGCCTCGCCCTCCACCGGCACCCCCGATGCCGCAAGATCGCGGATATCGCGGTAAATGGTGCGTTCGGAAACTTCAAGTTCCTCGGCAAGCTCACGCGCCCGGCTCAGTTTGCGGCGGCGTAAAATCTGAACAAGGCGAAACAATCTGTCGGCGCGTCTCATATCGGGTATCCGCTATTGATCAACATGACATCACGCTACCATACCCCTCCTGACAGGCTCCTGTCAGGAGGGGTATGGTAATATCTGGCATCACCTTGAAAATAACAGGAGGAATGCAATGATTGACCACATCGGCATAAGCGTGGGCAACCATGAAAAATCGCGCGGGTTTTACCTGTCTGCCCTGGCTCCGCTGGACATTTCCATTGTTATGGAAGTGACCGCACAACAAACCGGCAATACCGCCCATACGGGCTTTGGCAATCAGGGCAAACCGTTTTTCTGGATCAGCGGGCGGGCGGCCACCATGGCCGAAACAACCACAACACATATTGCATTTTCCGCCCAAAGCCGTGCTGCGGTTGACGCATTTTATCATGCAGCCCTAAGCGCAGGTGCCACGGATAATGGCGCACCCGGCCTGCGCCCGGATTACCATGAAAACTATTATGCCGCCTTTATCCGCGATCGCGATGGCAACAACATTGAGGCCGTATGCCATCATCCGGCATAACCCGACATCACCCCACATCACCTTGCCCGGTATTCCCCAATGCCACGGCAATGCACACCCGACCACCATGTGGCGTTGGGGGATATCGGCAGCGGGCTTACCCCCGCCAACCCGCACGGTTTTGCCCGCGCGCGGCAGCAAAGATAACAACGCCCCCATATCGGGAACTTTACCTTTTTATAATTTTGCATTGCGAGACCGGATTGGGCAATGGCCCCCTCTTGCACCGGCATAGGTCGCAAAGGCCAAATAATGGTTATACTTACACGCCCGACGATATGTTATCTGGCATATTACCCCTAAGGGCTTTGCCAATTTTTATGGCATTGTGCATCACATAATTTGAACATCCTGCCCTGTCAGCCCATGACAGAGACCGGCTAAAACAATTGTCCGATATCACTGCGCAAAGGCCACCCGATTTGCGCCCCAATACGGAATATGAAATTGCCCCACGATATGTCAAAGCCGCCCCATCCCCCGCACCAGCCCGGTTTAACAGACCCGTCGCAAGCGCGCCCCGCCGCCCCCACACCATCGCCTACGCCCGGCACCGCCCAAACGCAGAACCAGGAACCGCCCGAAAACCCGGCCCCAAACCTGAACAGCCCCCGGAACGATGCCCCCCATCCGCCTCACCAGCCCCACCAGCCCCACCCGTCGCCGATAAAACGGCTGGGGAAATTGCCCGATGCCGCGCAATGGGCAATTTTGCTGGGCAGTTCCGTTATCGTCGGCATTGTTTTGCATCAGGCGCATATTCCGGCGGCATTGCTGCTGGGCCCGATGATTGTCGGCATTGTGATGGGTACTAACAGCGCCACCATCCGCATTCCGAAAATTGGCTTTTTATCGGCGCAATCGGTTTTAGGTGCGATGATTGGCGGGTCAATGACGGCGGCGATCATTACATCCTTTACCGATGACTGGCCGCTGGTGATTGGCATTACCTTTTTAACCCTGCTGGCCAGCAGTTTTCTGGGCTGGATTTTATGCATTCGCCGGGTATTGCCCGGCACGGTCGGTATTTGGGGCTCATCACCCGGTGCTGCTTCGGCCATGGTGATTATGGCCGAGGCCTTTGGTGCCGATGCGCGGCTGGTGGCCTTTATGCAATATGTGCGCGTGGTGTGCGTGGTTACCGTGGCCTCGATGGTGGCGAATTTCTGGGTTACCAGCAGCTTGCCGCCCGGCGCAACGGTGCCGGTGCATGAGTGGTTCCCGGCGTTTGACCTGGGTAATTTCGGCCTGACATTGCTGGTGGCCGGGGCCGCCGCCACCATTGGCGTTTTGTTGCGCATCCCGTCGGGCGCGTTGCTGTTGCCAATTATTGTGGTGATGGTGCTCCATATCAATGGCTGGCTGGATGTGGAATTGCCCGAATGGTTTTTAGGGTTAACCTATGCCATGATCGGCTGGAGCATCGGGTTAAAATTTACCCCCTCTGTGCTGCATCATGCGGCCCATGCCCTGCCCAAAATTCTGCTTTCCATTGTGGTGCTGATCGGGTTTTGCGCCGGTATCTCGGTGTTTCTGGTGCATTACCTTGGCGTGGACCCGTTAACCGCCTATCTGGCGACCAGCCCCGGCGGGCTTGATTCCGTTGCCATTATTGCTGCAAGCACCCATGTCGATTTGCCGTTTATTCTGGTGATGCAATCGGCGCGGTTTTTTATGGTGTTGCTGATTGGTCCGCCGCTGGCAAAGGCCGTGGCGCGCTTTACCCCGCAAAGCTGACAATCGCGATATCACATCGCCCGCAAAACAAAACGGCTGGCACCGCGCCAGCCGTTTACGTTTTCCAAGGTTATATCGGCGGGTTAACGCCGCAACAGCTTGCTTGCAACGCCCGAGGCAATCATCACCCCGACAATAACCAGGGCGACCGCCAGTATCAGGCTGATGCTGCCCAGTTCCCCTAACAGAAAAACACCGCCAAGCGCAGCAAAGGCCGGTGTTAGCGCGCCAAAGGCCGCCGCCCCGGTAGAGCCAATATTGCGCACCGCAATGCCATAGGTGACAACCGCCACCACGCCCGACAACACCCCCTGAAACAACAATTGCACCAACAGGTCATTTAACGGGGCGTCAGCGATGGTGGTGCCGGTAAACAGCGCAATAACAGCAAAGCTGACAAAGGACCAAAAGCCGGTAAAGGCCGCGGCATCAATCGCGGTTAACCCGGACCGGCGGAGCGCATGGGTATAACAGGCCCACATCAAAGCAGCGCCGACCAGCAAGGCATAACCGATAATGACAGATGCCCGGTCGGCCTCGCCCGGTTGCAACGCGGTTAAAATGGCAATGCCCACCGCAATAACGCCATAGCCCACCCAGCGGATCACACCGGGCTTTTCACCAAACACAGCGACACCAATTAACACCGCCCAGATCGACATCACGCCGGGCAACAACGTGCCCACATGCGATGCCGGGGCAAATTTAAGCGCAGTTGCCACCACCAGCGAATAGGTAACGCCCGAGCCGCCAACAATCAGCAAGCCGGTTATAACCGGCAAGCCGCGCGGCCATATGCCGCGCTTGATCCAGACCGGGGCCAGCACCACAAACGGCACAATAAAACGGATCAGCCCCAGATCAACGGCGGTAAAACGCGTTGTCACAGCATAGCGCGTTGCCACCACCCAAGATGCCCAGATGGTCACCGTGACAATGGCGCAAAGGATTCCCAACAACCGGTTTTCAGCAGGGGCGGGCGTGACGGATGGGCCAGATTGGCTTGGTGGCGCAGAAAGGCGGGACATGGGCGTATCCTGAAATAATGAATGGCGGCCAACAAATCATGGCGCATGGCACAAGGCAAGTATCACAGACAGACTTATGGTTGCAATTGCACGAGAACGGCCCAAACATTGCAGCCAAAAGCCACCCCAATCACCAAACCGGTAATCCCTGTTGCCCGCCGGGGCAAAATGGCAAATGATCGCGGCAACCATTTTGAACACGGATAACGGATATCAACATCCCCCCGCCCCCGCACAAAGGACAAGATAATGCCTGTTAACATGCGCCGCGCCACCGCCGTTTCGGCACCGGGCGAAAGCGTGCTGGTTTCATCCTACACCGGGGCAAATCTGGTTGATGCCTTTGCCATTGCCCTGCCCGATGACAGCATAACCGACATCGGAACATTGGCACGCGAGGTGATGGGAAACCCGTCTTTGTGGTTTAGAGGTTTACTGGCGATACGCGATGGCGTGGTGGGGCCGCTTGGCCTTAAAACATCGCGAACCATCCGCCAGACAACAGAAAATCATTCGTCGACCGCGACAGGCCAAATCGATTTCTTCGCGATCCTGCAGCAAACGGAGACTGAACTGGTTCTGGGGGAAAAGGATCGCCATCTTGATTTTCAGGCATCGCTTTTGCTACGTCCCAGCCCTGGCACCCGTCACACCGAACTAGTGGCAACCACCGTTGTTCATTGCCACAACCTGCTGGGGCGGTCTTACCTTAGGGCGATCAGCCCGTTCCATAAGCTGGTGATTAAATCAAACCTTGAACGTGCAGCAGCACGGGGCTGGCCCCGCGCCCAAATCGCTGCGGCCTGAAAACAAAACGGGGCAGAAAATGTTTCTGCCCCGTTTGATCATACATGTCGCGAAAGCGGCGTTATCAGATGCCAAATTCGGCGAAGAAGTCATTGCCCTTGTCATCAATCACGATGAAAGCCGGGAAATTTTCAACATCGATCTGCCAAACGGCTTCCATGCCCAGTTCCGGATATTCCAGCACTTCGACCTTTTTAATGCAGTCCTGTGCCAGACGGGCAGCGGGACCACCGATGGAGCCAAGATAGAAACCGCCATATTTCTGGCAGGCATCCTTAACCTGTTTGGACCGGTTGCCCTTGGCCAACATTACAAATGACCCGCCATGTTCCTGGAACATGTCAACATAGGCATCCATGCGCCCCGCCGTGGTCGGCCCGAACGAGCCAGACGGCATCCCTGCCGGTGTTTTGGCCGGACCGGCATAATAAACCGGGTGGTTTTTAAGGTATTCGGGCATACCTTCACCGGCATCAAGGCGTTCCTTGATTTTGGCATGGGCAATATCGCGCGCCACAATCACTTTGCCGGTCAAGGCCAAACGGGTTTTAACCGGATATTGCGACAGCTGCTTGCGGATTTCGTCCATCGGGCGATTAAGGTCAACATGGACAACATTATCATCAAGATGTTCGTCGGAAACTTCCGGCAGATATTTCGCCGGGTTATGTTCCAGATCCTCGATGAAAATCCCGTCGGCGGTAATTTTACCCAGCACCTGACGGTCGGCAGAACACGAAACGCCGATCCCCACCGGGCAACTGGCCCCATGGCGCGGCAGGCGAATAACCCGCACATCATGGCAAAAATACTTGCCGCCAAACTGCGCGCCAATGCCCATTTCGCGGGTCATTTGCAAAACCTTCTGTTCCCATTCAAGGTCACGGTAGGCTTGGCCGTCGGTGCCACCTTCGGTCGGCAGGTTATCGTAATAGTGTGACGATGCCATTTTAACGGTTTTAAGGGTGGCTTCGGCCGATGTGCCGCCAATAACGATGGCAAGGTGGTAAGGCGGGCACGCCGAGGTGCCAAGCGTGCGGATTTTTTCGTCTAGAAACTTGCGCAGGCTTTCGGGGTTCAAAAGCGCCTTGGTCTGCTGAAACAAGAAGGTTTTGTTGGCCGACCCACCGCCCTTTGCCATGAACATGAATTTATATTCATTGCCCGGGGTTGCGTATAAATCGATCTGGGCTGGCAGGTTGGAACCGGTGTTTTTTTCTTCAAACATATTTACCGGGGAAACCTGCGAATAACGCAGGTTATGTTCCTGATAAGCCCGCCATATGCCTTTTGAAACTGCTTCTTCATCATTGCCATCGGTAATAACGCGGCCGCCGCGTTTGCCCATGACAATGGCGGTGCCGGTATCCTGGCACATGGGCAACACCCCGCCCGAGGCGATATTGGCGTTTTTCAGCAAATCCATGGCGACAAATTTGTCATTTTCCGTTGCTTCCGGGTCATCCAGAATTTTACGCAACTGTTCAAGATGGCCAGGGCGCAACAAATGCGAACAATCAAAAAACGCCTGCAGGGTCAGCTTTTCAATTGCTTCGGGGGCCACCTTCAAAAAGGTTTCACCGTTAACATCAAGGGTTTCAATGCCTTCATCACCAATCTTGCGATATGGCGTGGCATCCTTGCCCTGCTCGAACATGGCTTTATAGACAAAATCACTCATGGAAGGCTTCCGTCTCTCAAAACAAGGTGGGATTGTTTATATTTTGGTTAGATGGGTAGCGGGTTTGGCTGCGACCATAGGATTTTTTGGTCGCAAATAGAAGCACAACAAAGCGTCATGCGACTTTTGACCGATGGCGGGAAACGCAGACTGACAGAATTAACCGGGACCAAAACAACAAGGGCGAACCCGATGGCCCGCCCTTGCGATAATGTCTGGTTATTTTTTACGAAACGCATCAAGCGCGATCACTTCGCCACTTTCACCCGATTCGGGTGCAGGCTTGGATCGGGCAGACGGTTCGGCGCTTAATTGTGCCGGTTCTTCAAGTTCTTCGGCGTCTTCGAAATCCTCGTCGTCCATTTCTTCTTCAACGCTGAAGGTCAGCATAAAGTTGGCCGAGGGATCGACAAAGGCCAGCATGGCATCAAACGGAACAACCACCACGGTGGGCATGCCATCAAAGCTCATTCCGACAGAAAAATAATCGTCGGTAACGGTCATATCCCAAAAGCGATGCTGCACAACCACGGTGATATTATCGGGGTGCGCATTGCGCTGGTTTATCGGCAGCTCTACGCCGGGATGATTGGTTTGAAACGTGACATAATAATGATGCTCGCCGAAAAGGCCTTCTTTGGCAACGCGGTTCAGAATTTGTTTTACCACGCCGCGCAGCGCCTGATCGACCATCAGATCATATCGGAATTCTTCCGGTTCGTGCATCGAAAATCCTGTTGCTGGCGGGCCACCGCCCGTCACTCCTATGCGCCATTATTCCCAATGGGGCATTTGTCAGCTTCTATTCATAAACAAGCGTGAGAGAATTACAAGAGCGTGGCAATCACTTCACGCAATCAACAATTCAAAATGGGGAAAAATGGGGCGTTCTGTTGCTAGGTGCCCCGTCCCCCACCAAATTACCGCTCCCGGCAACCGGAATTTCGCTTTGGTGCTAGTGCCGCTTACGCAGCAACAGCAACCTGAGCATTATTATCGTTTGCGTTTACAAACATTGGCCCGATATCGGTGGTACCATGCCGAGCGCCAACAAAGACTTTTACTACACACGTCGATCCTATTTCGGCCCCACGAACACCGCCTGAGTTGGGCGAAGTCGAAAAGTTGGTGGAGCCGCCGGGTACCGCCCCCGGGTCCGTAATGTCTATTCTGTCAAGTCGTGTAACGCCATAGTCAGCTTGCGCCGACAGCCCATATATAGGGGAAACACCCCCTGCTTCACAAGGGGGTTTGGCCGAAAAGTTTTTGTCACAAACATGGAACAATCAAAGGCGCGATATATATGGTCGCTCAGGCGTTGCACATGGGCGCGGTCGTGTCTATCCTGCGCCAAAATAGAGTCCCCCAAAATACCACGAGCCAGGATAGACACAGCATGCAGCAATATCTTGATCTGATGCGTCTGGTGCGCGACACCGGCACCCGCAAGGAAGACCGCACCGGCACTGGCACGATCTCCATTTTTGGTCATCAGATGCGGTTTGACCTGTCGGCAGGTTTTCCGATGGTGACAACCAAAAAGCTGCATTTAAAATCGATCATTCACGAATTGCTGTGGTTTCTGGCCGGGGACACCAACGTTAAATACCTGCAAGACAATGGTGTTCGGATCTGGAATGAATGGGCCGACGACAAGGGCGACCTTGGCCCGGTTTATGGCGGGCAATGGCGCTCGTGGCGCGGCGCGAACGGCGAAACCATTGATCAGATCAGCACCCTGATCAACCAGATCAAAACCACGCCCGATTCCCGCCGCCTGATTGTATCGGCATGGAATGTGGCCGATGTGCCCCACATGGCGTTGCCGCCGTGCCACTGCCTGTTCCAGTTTTATGTGGCCGATGGCAAATTGTCGTGCCAGCTTTACCAGCGCAGTGCCGATATTTTTCTCGGCGTGCCGTTCAATATTGCATCCTATGCCCTGCTGACATTAATGGTGGCACAGGTGTGCAACCTTGAACCGGGCGATTTTGTCCATACGCTGGGCGATGCGCATTTATACACCAACCATCTTGAACAGGTTGAATTGCAGCTGTCACGCGCATTGCGCCCCCTGCCGCACATGCAGATCAACCCGGATGTAAAATCGATTTTTGATTTCAAATTTGATGATTTCACGCTGACCGGTTATGACCCGCACCCCCATATTGCCGGGAAGGTTGCGGTATAATGACCAGCACAGCCCCCAGCCCGACAATCAACCGCGTTGCCGTTGTGGCCGTTTCGCAAAACCGGGCCATTGGCAGCAATGGCTGGATGCCGTGGGATATCCCCGAGGATCTGAAACGCTTCAAGGCGCTAACACGGGGCAAGCCGATGGTGATGGGAAGGGTAACGTTTGATGCCATTGGCAAACCGTTGCCCGGCAGAACATCGATTGTGGTAACCCGCGATAAAAACTGGTCGTTTGATGATGCGCGGGTGATTGTTTGCCACGATATTGAAAGTGCCATCCAAACCGCCGACGACATTGCCCGTCGCGATGGCGTGAATGAAGTGATTATTGCCGGGGGCGCGCAAATTTACCAATTGGCGCTGCCCTTTACCACCCGCTATGAAATTACCGAAGTTCACGGCGAATTTGACGGCGATGCGTTTTTGCCACAACTGCCCGCCAGCGACTGGCAGGAAATTAACCGCGAAGACCATACGGCCCCCGATACCGGCCCCGCATACAGCTTTGTCACATGGGAAAGAAACACGCGCAAAGCGTTGTAAGAACTGGCTGAGGGCTTGATCCTGACAGGCGGGCATCTTATGTATAGTTTTTCCGGAACATTCATTCCAAATGTGAGAAACAGCAAACATGGCCCGCCCTCGTGCCTTTGACGAACAAAGCGTTCTTGAAAATGCCATGAACGTGTTCTGGCACAAGGGGTTTGAAGGAACCTCGGTGCAGGATCTGGTGACGGAAACCGGCCTGAACCGGGCCAGCATGTATGCCAGTTTTGGCGACAAAAAGGCCCTGTTCCTGCGGGTTCTCGATCATTATGTGCAAACGATTTCGGCCGCACGTTTTGCAAAACTGGTTGAAACGACAGACGGGCGGCAGGCGATTTGCGAAACATTTCGCAATGTCATGCGCAACGGGTTGGCCGAAGGACGCAGCATGGGCTGCCTGATGGTGAATTCCGGCATGGAACTGGCCCCGCACGATGCCGAAACCGCCGCCATTGCCCGGCAGTCTTTTAAACGGATCGAAGTGATGTTTGCCGAAGCACTGATCCGTGCGCAAAACCAGAAAACCATTGATAGCAGCAAAAACATTCGTGCCATGTCGCGGTTTCTTGCCGGGTCCGTCCAGGGCGTGCAATTAATGGCCCGCCGCGCCGCCGATGAAGACACAATGCGCGATTATGTCGATATGGTGTTAACCACACTGGATTAAGGCGGCACCCGGTTTACAGAACCGCGCGCGTTTGGGAAATTTGCAGATCAAACCATGGCAGCGTTCACGCTACAGAACGCATTGTCACGATATTGCCTGCTATCACCATTATTTCTCCATCATTATGATGCACATAATCAGTGATACCAATTTTACCCATGCGCAGAGGCTGCCATGTTGAATGCTAAAGAAACCGCAGAAGCCTTTTTTGACCGGCTTGCTGCCCAGGATCCAACAGTCGTTGATATCTTATCTGCCGATATGCAGTGGAACCTGCCCGGCGACAACAGCTATGACCATGCCGAACCGGTCGATAATATTTCGGCCCGATCCGCACTTTTTAGCAGCTTGTGGCCCAATGGTGCGCCGGTCGAAAGCCGGTCGATGGGAACACGCCTTATGATCAGCGATCGCCATGTCGCCCTGTTTGGTCAGATCGCGCAAAAAGCAACACCGTCATCGAAACGCAAAGTGCGCGATGTTGCCTTTCATCTGGTGATCAGCGACGGCAAAATTCATCATTTGCATATGTATGAAGATGTGATGGCCGCGATTGTCGCCTTTGATCTGATGGAAGATGTGCCTGCCACCGTCGCGGCCTGAGCCGAAATTGAACAGTTTTAATTTCACGGCCTGCGAACAGCCGTGAAATTGTTTACCCTGTTACATCGTTTGCAGCGTTATACTTGACGGCAACCTGAAAAACATCAGGTTGCCGTTCGTGTTTTGACCACAGCGCAGGGTTTGCAAATGTCGTTCCCATCCCCCACCCCCGATCCGGAAACACCCCGGACCACGGCGGGCTTCGCCCCGAACCATCGCACCAAATTCTTTGCCCTGATTGCGTTTCTGGTTTTGTGCCTGATCATTTCATCGGCCGGCGGGGCTGCCACGGCAACCAGCGTTAGCGACTGGTACCCAACCCTGATCAAACCGTTTTTCAATCCGCCCAACTGGTTGTTTGGCCCGGCATGGAGCCTCATTTACGCCCTGATCGCCATTTCCGGCTGGCGGGTGTGGTGCAAGGTGGGTTTGCAGGCAAACACCGGCGGGCGCGCGGTTTTCACCCTGTATGGCGCGCAACTGGTATTAAACCTGCTATGGTCGTTTTTGTTCTTCGGCGCGCAATCCCCGCTGGCAGGATTGATCGATATCGTTCCATTACTGATGCTGATCATTGCCAATATCGTCCTCTTTTGGCCGATAGACCGGCTGGCAGGCTGGTTAATGGTGCCTTATGCCGTTTGGGTGGGCTATGCGACCATGCTAAATTCGGCGATTTGGTGGCTAAACCGGTAAAAAAATCTCTGTTCTTTGCCGGGAAAAACGGTTGCGCATAGCGGTTAAATTCCCTAGGTCCGATGCAGGCCGGATGCCGGTTTACACACCGCATCCCGACAAAACGCCGAAAACCTGCCGAGGATTCATGACCGATATCAGCCATTTTTCAAAAATTCCCGAAACAGCCCGGGAAATTCATTTACTGCGCTATCCCGATGGCGTTCCCACCCCTGATGACTTTTCCATTGTCGATGTGCCGGTGTTAAAACCGCTGGACGGGGAAGTTCTGGTCGAAAATACCTGGATGTCGGTTGATCCTTATATGCGTGGCCGCATGAGCCCGCGCAAAAGCTATGTTCCGCCCTTTTCGCTTAACGCTGCGCTGGAAGGCCACGCCATTGGCCGGGTGATTTCCTCGCGCGATCCGCGCTTTACCGAGGGCGATCTGGTTACCTCCATGACCGGTTGGCGCAGCCACGCCTTGCTCGAACGCGACTATCTGCATTCCCTGCCCGATGCCCCCGATATTCCTGCCCAGGCATTTCTTGGCCCGCTTGGCATGCCCGGCATGACGGCATGGATCGGATTAAACAAAATTGCCCAATGCCAGCCCGGTGAAACAGTGTTTGTTTCGGCCGCGGCGGGTGCCGTTGGCTCGGTCGTATGTCAATTGGCCAAGGCCAAGGGATGCCGCGTTATTGGCAGCACCGGTGACCCCGAAAAGGCCGACTGGCTTAAAAATACCATCGGCATTGACGCTGTTATCAATTACCGCGACACCAGCGATCTGTCTGCCGCACTGGCGGACGCGGCCCCGAACGGGGTTGATGTTTATTATGAAAATGTTGGCGGTGCTCATCTTGAAGCGGCCCTTGATAACATTAATATCAACGGGCGCATCGCCGTCTGCGGCATGATTTCAGTTTATAACAACAGGGAAAAGGCCACCGGGCCACGCAACCTGTTCCGCCTGACAGCCCAGCGCGCCCGCATGGAAGGCTTTATCGTTACCGACCATTGGGCCACCTATCCCGAATTTGTTCGCGAAGGGATTGAGCTTGTCCGTTCCGGCGCGTTGACATGGCGCGAAACCGTTTATGAGGGCCTTGAAAAGGCACCAGATGCCTTTATCGGCCTGTTTGACGGCAAAAATACCGGCAAAATGCTGGTTAAACTGGCAGAATAATAACGGCTTTCTACGAGCATAACTCATGGAGAGATGGTTAGACGCGATAAAAAACAGCCGAAACGTCCAATGTTTCGGCTGTTTTTCATACCAGGTGGCCTGCTTGCTGCACCCATGACTGTTTCAGGTGAATATTATGGGGTATCGGCATTTGCCGCCAGCGACCCGGTATTGGGCAGGCCCAGGCGACCGATAGAGGGCAGGCGAATGGCGGGCCGGTTAAAATCGATGCCGAAATTCAGCCCCAGAAAGTTAATTTCCAAACCTTCTTCCAGCCCGGCGGTAAAGCCCAGCACGCCAAACAAATTGGCCTGCACCCCGGTACCCGATGGCGACAGGCCAACAGGGTTTGAAATATCGCGATAATCCTTGCCAATGGCATTGGCGGGCATATCAAGGTCAAGAGCGGGAACTTCGCGGCCAATATGGGCAATAAACGTATTGCTGTTGGGGCCGGGATAGCTGCGATATTGCTGCGGATAGGGATAGCTTTGCACTGCCTTTTTGACATCATCAATAATGGCATCCACGCCCTTGCCGCGCAGATCCACCAGCATTTGCGGCTGCGCGCCAAACCATAATCCGTCGGGCAGGGCGTAATTGGTGCGAATAACATTGCCGCCGCCCCAGCCCACAACGTCATAGCGGGTAAAGGCGGTTTCCCCGCTATGTTTGACAATAATCCAGGTGTGAACGGCAAAATACCGCCGCCAGCTATAAGTTGGCGCGGCGTAAACCTCGATAATGGCGGTATCGGCATTGGCAACCGGGTCGGGGGCCAGCCCGGCGGAATGGCGCGGGGCGGTGCGCCAGCTTTGGCTTGCATCGGGCGCACCGGGCGGGTTTTGCGCCAGGCTGATGCCAAACGGCAAAATCAGCACCATTGCCAGGCCCAATAACAATGTCGTTCTACGTTTCAAATGTTTCATCCCGTTTGCTGCTGTGCTGCTGTGCTGCATTTAATGCCAGATTACCGCGTTGCCGGTTTATTGCCATTTCACAATAATGTCAGAACGCCCGCAACCTTCAGGGCCACGCGGCAAAGCTGGTATCATCGGGGCGCTGACGGGCCCGTTTTTGCCGCCGCCACGCGCCGGGGGCCATTGCCGTATACCGTTTGAAAAACCGGCTGAAATAGGCAGGGTCGCGAAAGCCCAGCCCATAGGCAATCTGGGCCACGGCCAGCGGCGATTGCTCCAGCCGCAAACAGGCTTCGTGAATGACCCGGTCATGGATCAAGTGCAACGGCGGTTTGCCCGTGGCCCGCAGGGTCGCCGATGCCAGCCGCTTTTCGCTGGTGGCCAATGCCGTGGCATAATTTGCCACGTTCCAGTGTTCGCGAAAATGGGTTTCCAGCACATGTAAAAACCGTTGCAACGTTACCGACCCCGACCCGTGCGGGTGGCGATGGTCCATCCAGTCCTCGGCCAGGCGGGCAATGATGGTTAACACCGCCAGCATCTGCGCGCCAATCACCAGCCCCGCCCCCCGCTGATTGCTGCGAACTTCGTTTGCGATAACGCCAAAGGCGTGTTCTGCCACCCGTAAATTATCGGGCTGATGTTGCAAATCCACACCATGTACGGTATCGGCAACAAACCGTAACCCCAACCCGCCATCGGGCGCGGCACCACGGGCCAATGGCACTTCTGGCGCAAGTACCATCGTTTCAACAGGGGCAAGCTGGCTTAGATGGCGGGCTATCACATCATCGGGCACCGATAAAAAATAGCCCCGCGCCCCGGCCGACACCTCAAGCCCGCGCCCCTCCCCCACCGGCAACCACAACAGGGCCGGGCCGTCGCCCGCCAGGGTGCCGTGGCGCAATGTCGCCGTGGCCTGCCCGGCTTGCAGCAAAACCGCATGGCATCTTTCGCGCCGGGCCGATGTTTCCATCACCCATTTTCGCGGCCCCAGCCCGCCGTCAAACCGGTTAACCGTTATTTGCGGCGACGGCGTCAGACTTGGTGAAACGTCTGCGGGGCTATCGGCGGGCATTGGGCTATTCAGGGCTTCGCGGTTCGCAACCATTCCTTTTTCGCCCTCAAATATAACAGTTTGGAATAGGTCAAATTGTACAATTTTTTGTCTTAAAAGGTCAATTTAGCAATCTTTACATCGCGCCGGTTCCGCCGCTTACTGAACCCGGACCGCGAACCGACAAACCCTGTCGCCCGCAAACCGGGCACATCAACCGGCCCAAACGCCGTTACACCACACCAGCGCGACGCCAGATCGCGCATCACAAACAAACCGGCAGGCCACAAACCGCCCGCCGCCAGCGAGGAACCGTCGCCATGTATGATATCCCCCTGTTGATCAATAATACCGACACGCCCGCCAGCCAAAACCGCACCTTTAGCCGCAAAAACCCGGTTACCGGCGACATTGCCTCCACAGCCGCCGCCGCAAGCAGTGCCGATGCCATGCGCGCCGCCGATGCCGCTGCCGCTGCCTTTCCGGCATGGTCAAAAACGGGGCCAGGTGCCCGGCGGGCCATTTTGCTAAAGGCTGCCGACATTATGGAAAGCAAAGCCGATGAATTTGGCCGCCGGGTGCTGGCCGAAACCGGCAGCACCGCCATGTGGGGCGGGTTTAATGCCCATCTGGCCGCCAATATGCTGCGCGAAGCCGGTGCCATGACAACGCAAATCACCGGCGATGTTATTCCATCCGATGTGCCGGGCAGCTTTGCCATGGGCATTCGCCAGCCCGCCGGTGTGGTTTTGGGCATCGCGCCCTGGAATGCGCCGGTTATTTTGGGCACCCGCGCCATTGCCATGCCGCTTGCGTGCGGCAACACCGTTGTTTTAAAGGCATCCGAGCTTTGCCCCGCCATTCACCATTTGATTGGCGAATGTTTGCGCGAAGCCGGTGCGCCCGAAGGCGTGGTTAACGTGATTACCAACGCCCCCGAAGACGCGCCGGAAATTGTTGAAACCCTGATCGCCCATCCTGCTGTACGCCGCATTAATTTCACCGGCTCCACCCGGGTGGGCCGCATCATTGCCGGGTTGGCCGCACAGCATTTAAAACCGGTTTTGTTAGAACTGGGCGGCAAGGCACCATTTTTGGTGCTTGACGATGCCGATATTGACGAAGCGGTAAATGCGGCCGCCTTTGGGGCCTATATGAACCAGGGCCAAATTTGCATGTCGACCGAACGGTTGATTGTGGATAATGCCATTGGCGATGATTTTGTCGCCAAACTGGCCGCCAAGGCCAAAACCCTGACCGCAGGCGACCCGGCCAAGGGCGACCATATTTTAGGCGGTGTTGTCAATGTTGAAGCCACCCGCCGGATCGAGGAACTGGTCGCTGATGCCGTATCAAAGGGGGCCAAATTAATGGCAGGATCGGGCAAAGCCGATGGTGCCTTGATGGACGCCACATTGCTGGACCATGTCACATCATCGATGCGGATTTACAGCGAGGAAAGCTTTGGCCCCGTGGTGTGCGTAATGCGCGCAGGCGACGAAGACGAAGCCATCCGCATTGCCAATGACAGCGAATATGGCCTGTCATCCGCCGTATTCTCGCGCGATATTTCACGCGCCATGCAGGTTGCCCGGCAAATTGAAAGCGGCATTTGCCACATCAATGGCCCAACCGTGCATGACGAAGCGCAAATGCCGTTTGGCGGGGTTAAATCCAGTGGCTATGGCCGCTTTGGTGCCAAGGCATCAATTGATGAGTTTACCGAAATGCGCTGGATCACCATTCAAAACGGTAAACGCCATTATCCGTTTTAAAACACGTTAATACCCAACCTCATTGATCGAAACCGATCAATGAG
>NZ_JFKA01000013.1 GCF_002115755.1 Thalassospira mesophila
ATGTCATCTCGTCATAGTGTATGTTTGCCATACAAACATAAATATGCCATAAGTCAAGCCTGCAAAAAGACAGCAATCCGCGCTTTTTGGGGCCGAAATGCCGGAAAACTGCGGAATGGAACCACTAAAACAAAGGGCGGAGACGGCTATGAAAGAAAGAATTTGGGACAAATTCCTGACCGCGCGTGACCACGACGTCATGAAACAGGCAGGATATGGACTCCGCCAGGGCTTTGGCGCACGGCCCGCCATCCTTGTGGTTGACGTTAATTATGCGTTTTGCGGGGATCGCCGCGAACCTGTACTGGACTCTATAAAGCGCTGGCGGCAATCGGGCGGGGAAGCGGCATGGGATGCCTTGCCGGTTATTTCCTCCGTTCTCGATGCCGCACGCAGCCGGGACCTGCCGATTATTTATACCACCGGCATTCGGCGGCCGGATAACTGGGATGCGGGAAGCTGGGCATGGAAAAATGGCCGCAGCGGTGAAAAACCCGGCGGCACCAACCTGAACGGCAACCAGATTATGCCGCAAATTGCCCCGCAGGATCGCGACCTGATTATTGAAAAGCAAAAGCCAAGCTGCTTTCACGGCACCAATCTGATTGATTATCTAACGCTTTTGAAATGCGACAGCCTGATTGTGATGGGCACGGCCACCAGTGGCTGCGTGCGCGCCACCGTCATTGATGCGTTCAGCCACAATTTTCGTGTCACCCTGGCCGAAGATGCCTGTTTTGAGCGCTCCGAAGCGTCCCACGCAATCAGCTTGCATGATCTGAACGCCAAATATGCCGACGTTATCGACAGTGCTGAAATCATTGAATTTATCAATGGTTTGCCTCACGGCATGTATGACCTGCCCGGCCAAAGAAAAGCCTGACCCTGCATCCTTAATTCCCGCTGTTTTCTAAATTCAAATGCTGGCTGCCATCGCGGCCCCAAATGCCCCAACCCACAGGATATCCCGATTATGACCAACACTGCGCTGCCTGATACACTGCCCTCGACCGATACATTTGCCATTGCCCGCGATGGCACCCGCCTTTCCTATCGCCTGACCCCGGCACAAAACCCGGCCAAGACAAACGCCCGGCTGGTTTTGGTGCATGCACTGGCGATGGATAAAAATTTGTGGAATGGCACAATCGCTGCCCTGAAGAGCGCTGCTGACATTATCACGCTTGATTGTCGCGGACATGGCCTGTCGGACAAACCTGCTGGCCCCTATCGTGTTGAACAGTTCGCCGATGATATTGCCGATATTCTGGCCCACGCCGGGTGGGAATCGGCGATTGTGACCGGGGCATCGATGGGGGGCTGTGTCGCCCTGGCATTTGCCAGCGGACATGGCGATAAAACCGACGGCCTTGGCCTGATTGATACAACGGCATGGTACGGTGAAAATGCCGCCGATGCCTGGCAAAAACGCGCCGACAAAGCCCGTGACGAAGGCCTTTCGGCCTTGCTGGCGTTTCAGAAAACCCGCTGGTTTGGCGACAGTTTTCGCGAAAACCCGGCCAACAATGCCGTTATAGACAGTGCGGTCGAGACATTTTTAGCCAATGACATTTCCGCCTATCACGCCACCTGCATGATGCTGGGCGCGGCTGACTTGCGCAGTGGTTTGGCCGGGTTTGATTTTCCCTGTGTCATCCGCGTTGGTTCCGAGGATTATGCAACGCCGATTGAAATGGCGCAGGCGATGGCAAGTGCCATTCCCGATGCGAAAATGGAAATTATGGACGGCATTCGCCATTTTTCCCCGCTTGAGGCCCCCGACATGATAGCCGCCGCCTTGCAAGAACTGATCGGCGATGTGACCGCCGCCACCAACAATTCCTGATTTCGAGGATACAATGCCAAATCAATGGTCCCCGTCGAGCTGGCGCGATTACCCCATCGCGCAGGTTCCACCCTATCCTGACCTGGCACATCTGGCCGATGTTGAAGGCCGATTGGCGTCTTATCCGCCACTGGTATTTGCCGGCGAAGTGCGCGCGTTAAAAAGCCGGTTGGCCGATGTGGCAAAGGGCAAGGCCCTGTTGTTGCAAGGTGGCGATTGCGCCGAAAGTTTTGCCGAACACGGGGCGGATAATATTCGCGATATGTTTCGCCTGTTTTTGCAAATGGCGATTGTTCTGACCTATGCGGGGTCGTTGCCGGTTGTCAAAATCGGGCGCATTGCCGGGCAATTTGCCAAACCGCGATCAACACCGACCGAAACCCAAGGCGACGAAGAACTGCTGAGTTATCATGGCGATGTGATTAACGGCATTGATTTTTCGAAGCAAAGCCGTGCGCCCGACCCGGAACGACAGGACATGGTTTATCGCCAGTCGGCATCGACCCTTAATTTATTGCGGGCCTTTGCCCAGGGTGGCTATGCCAATATTGAAAATGTGCATGGCTGGATGCTGGATTTTGTCGCCCAAAACCCGCAACGCGAGAAATACGAGCATATCGCCCAGCGCATTTCCGAAGCCATGGCCTTTATGCGGGCCATTGGCATTACGCCGCAAAACCATGACGCCTTATCGGCAACCACACTTTATACCAGCCACGAGGCCCTGTTACTGGGGTATGAACAGGCATTAACCCGCATCGATTCAACAAGTGGCGACTGGTATGGCACATCGGGGCATATGGTGTGGATTGGCGATCGCACCCGCCAGCTTGACCATGCCCATGTTGAATTTTGCCGAGGTATTAAAAACCCGATTGGCCTGAAATGCGGACCCTCGCTGGACCCCGACGACCTGTTGCGGTTATGCGACCGACTAAATCCGCACAATGAGGCCGGACGGCTCACCCTGATTGCACGTTTTGGCCATGACAAGGTTGGCGATAAATTGCCTGCCCTGATCCGGGCGGTTGAGCGTGAAGGGCATTGTGTTGTGTGGTCCTGCGATCCGATGCATGGCAATACCATAAAATCACCCAGCGGATATAAAACCCGCCCGTTTGACCGTATTTTGTCTGAAATACGCGATTTTTTCGCGATCCATCAGGCGGAAAATACCATTGCCGGGGGTGTTCATATTGAAATGACCGGCGCGGATGTTACCGAATGCACCGGCGGGGCGCGGTCCGTCACGGATGCCGATTTATCGCAGCGCTATTTAACCCATTGTGACCCGCGTTTAAACGCCACCCAGGCGCTTGAACTGGCATTTACAGTGGCAGAGCTGATTAACAAACAACGCCTTCCAACGACAAATTTGCAGGCAACGGCCTGAGATTTCAACGCCGCCCCCGTTGCATTGCCAGCGACGGGGGCGGGCGATATGCCCGGTTTGTGGAAAGGAAAACAATTGAACAACCAGCTTTCCCATATGCTTGAACACTGGAACGCCCATAAGGATGATGCCGAATGGGTTTTGGGCACGATTTATAAAACCGAAGGATCGGCCTATCGCAAGGCCGGTGCGATGGTTTTGTTTAGCGACAAGGGCGACCAGTTTGGTTTGTTAAGTGGTGGCTGTATTGAAGCCGACATTCAGCGCCAGGCCCGCAAAGCCATGGTAACTGGCAAGGCATTGACCCTGTGTTATGATGGCAGCGATGAAGATGATTTGTCGTTCCAACTGGGCATTGGGTGTGGCGGCAAGGTGCATATTGTGTTGCAACCGGTCACCGCACAAAACGACCTGGGGCTGGCCAAAATGGCCGCCGCCCTGTCGCGCGGCGAAAGCGGCACATTTGCGCAATATATTCCCAACACCGACCACACGATTAAGGCCCGGTTTGTTTCAAACACAACCCAGAACCATGACCCGGCATTGCCCCGGCACAATCGCAAGGCCCGGCTGGTGACACATGGCAATGAAGAATGGCTGGAAACCCCGGTTCAACCCGAACCGCGTTTGTTGATCGTCGGTGGCGGGCTGGATGCCAGACCCGTGGTGGCGATTGCCAAAACACTGGGCTGGCGGGTGACATTATGCGACCCGCGTGCGGCAAATGCGCGGCCGCAACATTTTGCCGATGTGGATGTGTTTTTACGCGGCTCACAAACCGGCCTGCGCGATTATGTACAAACCCACACGGTTGATGCCGCTATTTTAATGTCGCACAGCGTCACAATTGATGCCGATGCCTTGTTAGCACTGGCCGATATTTCGCTGGGTTATCTTGCCATGCTGGGGCCGGTCCATCGCCGGGATCAGGTTTTGGAAAAAGCAGGGTTAACGCAGGCAGAGCTCAGGACAAACCTGGCAGGCCCGGCGGGGCTTGACATTGGCGGTGAACTGCCCGAAAGCATTGCCTTGGGAATTTTAGCCGAAGCCCATGCCAGCCTGACCAGATCGTCGGGGAAATCCATTTCCGGGGTCCTTTGAAAATGGCCAACATTGCCTGCCTTTTACTTGCCGCAGGCCAAGCACGCCGGTTTGGCGATGTTAAGCAAATTCAAACCGTTGATGGCACCGCGCTAATCCGCATTGTCTATGACCGGCTGGCGGGCATATTTGGCACCGATCTTTATGTTGTGCTGGGTGCCAATGCCACACAGGTTGCACCCGCATTACCCCCCCTGCCCGCAAACCACATCATTTACAATCAAGACTGGGCATCGGGGATGGGGGCGTCCATTGCCGCTGGTATAAAGTCGCTACAGCATTTGAATTATGACGCTATTATGATTGCCCTTGCCGATCAGATTGCCATAACAACGGACGACTATGCCGGATTGATCGACAAACTTGATGATAAGACCATAATATGTGCCCGTTACAATGACCGGTGTGGTGCGCCTGCAATCTTCCCAGCCCAGCATTTTGAATATTTAGCGAAATTGAACAATGACGCCGGAGCGCGAGACTTGTTGAAGCAGGAAACCGGGGTTATTGCCGTTCCCGTGCCAAGTGCCGCGATCGATATTGATACGATGGATGATCTGGACCGGTGGAAAGCGCAACATTCAGTGACTTAGGCGACCTTATTGCGCCGTCGCCTGCCCTGCGACAACCACCCAGCCAATGAATTGCATCACCCCGAATAATACACCACCAATAAGCGCGCCGACCAGTGTGCCATTCAGGCGGATCGATTGCAGGTCGCTGCCCATGGCGAGCTCAAGCTGGGCGGTAAGTTCATCCGCACTCCAGGCTTTAACGCGTTCCATCAGGAAACTGCGGATTTTTTCGCGGTATTCATCAATATAGGGATCGACGGTTTCCATGATCCAGCGATTAAGCCAGTCTTTCATATCGGGGTCCTCGTCCAGCTTACTGCCAATATTGCGCGATGCGCCCATGATTGCCCGGCGAATTTCCGATTGCGGATTGGCGAAATCCTGCTTGATCCAGTCCAGTGCCTTGCGCCAGATATGGCCGATATAGTCTGATAATTCCTGATTTTCGAGCATCCGGTCGCGAAACTGGTCCAGCCGGGCGCGAAGTGCCGGGTCGGTATTTAAACGATCAATGAAAAGCGGAATTTTGTTTTCAAACTTCAGGCGCAGTTCGTGGTCTTTGTTATCGGCCAGATCCTGAATAAGTTCGCGCAGGCCCGCGGCAACTTTTTCGGTAATGTTGTCGGCCACGGCCTTGTCGAGATTTACCCAGCGTAAAACCGACCACAGTTCGCCCGCGATTTTATCGGCCAGCATGTTGCGGGTTTCGTCGCTATTAGTGAAATCGGCGATGTCGTTTAACAGGCTGTCGACCATTTCGTGGTGGCGGCCGTCTTGTGTTAAGATGGTTAGAAACCGGGCGGATAAGCGGCCAACATCCATGTCACGCAGTTTTTCACGCGTGGTCGCGCGAACAAATTCCTGCAATTCGGCACTGTCGAGCAGATACATCAGCCTTGGGGCGAATTTTACCACCAGATCGGCGATTTTTGCCGATGTTTCGGGCGATGCACACTGTTTTGCCAGACGATTTGCCGGGTCAAATTCGCGGATTTTATCAAGCACATGATCCTTGCCCAGAAAGTGATCACAGATAAAATCGGCCAGATTGCGGGCGATTTTGTCCTTGCTGCGCGGAATGATCGCGGTGTGCGGAATTTTAAGCCCCAGCGGATGGCGAAACAGGGCAACAATGGCAAACCAGTCGGCCAGCCCGCCGACCATTGCCGCCTCGGACATGGCAACAAACAGGCCCACCCACGGGTTGTGGTGGTTTGGGTCATATATGGTCAGCCCGATAAAACAGGCGCAAGCCAATAGCAGGGTTAGCAATGCCAACCGTTTCTTGCGTGCCAGCTTTTCAGCCTTGGCGATATTGTCGGGGCCGCCGGGCGGTACTGCCTGCAAAACGGGTTCTGCCATAAGGTCTATCCTGCCTTGTAATGATCCGGGCGATGCGATCCTTACGCATCACCCCGACCTGACCCGTGCAGATAGTCTTTTTTGCCCGGTTTCGCAACGAAAGCAACAACGCGGCGGGTTGCCCGGTTTATGCAGCACCAGAAAAACAGGGTGCAATAAATGGCCCCGGATGGGGAACTGCCGCCACGACATTACCCGTGAATGTCTGGGTGACGTAGGGAGATGTCATGGCGCGTAACAGGGCACTGTAATCGGGCTGGAAAGAAACTTCGGCCCCCAAAACCAGTTGGCAGGAGCCGGTGTTAAGAACAAGGTGGTCGCTGCTGGCACCCAGAACCGTAACACCCGATAACGGTTGCAGACCATCAGGGTCAATATCCTGACGGCCAATGGCAAGAAGGGATTGAAAAATATTACCATCGTCAATGGTAACTGGAACCTGACCAAACGGAGCCTGACCCAGTGTGCCCCAGGGTTTGGTCGGTTTGATTTTGCTTTCGATGACTTCGGCGACAAGTGTTATGGCATCGCGATAAAGACCGGGAATATGGCGGCCATGAAGTGGTTCGCAGCCACATAATATTGCCTCGCCAAGGCGCAAATTGTTAACCCGGCGGACCTTACCACCACCAAATGCCCAGGAAAGATTGCTGGAGTTACCACCCGATACGATAAAACCGGAGTTCTCGATATGCTCATCGGTCTGATCGGCCAATGCAGAAAGCATTTCCATATTGGCATTATCGGGGGAAACACCGTTGCGACAGGCAAGGTTGGAGCCAAGACCCTTCAACCTGATATGGGGAAAGCGGCGCACCGTTTGAACGGCTTTTGCCACATCGCGCGGCATGATGCCTTCGCGAAGATCCCCCAGTTCGACCATCAGGACAACACCATGCCATGTGCGGGTTTTTTGCGCCGCCCTGGAAAGGGCTGCGATTACATCAAGCTCGGTATTAAAGCTGATATCTGCTGCAGCCACAACCCGATCCACCTGGCTGATCATGGGAGATCGAACCAGCATCATTTGCCCGTCAATCCCCGCCCGTCGCATACGTTCGATATTTTCGATCCGGGAATCACCCAGCCCGGAAACACCGGCACGCTGCAACATTTGCGCAATTTTCGGGGCACCACGAAAGGCCTTGGTGATCCCGGTTACCGAGATCCCCAGCCTTTTTAGGCGCCCCACAAGGGTTGTGGCATTATGATATATTTTATCAAGATCAATCTCTAGCCGCGGAGTGATCATTGAAGGGTGACGGCCAGTTTCTTTTCAAGCACGGGAAAGGACGACAGCACCATATCAACAAGCAAATCGACCGGGCGCGCCAGGGCATCGGTTACCGGGATACCAAGCTGTTTGTGGTAATCGGTGATGCTGGTGCCGATTTCGGCATCTGTCATCTTTTCATGGTTGATTGTCAGGCCGATGACGCGGGTATCTGAAAAGGCTTCGATCAGGCGAATTTCGGATTCAGGCGTTGGCATTGGCATTTGGTCAAAGTCACAGCGATGTGCGCGTTTTGGCGCGTGCTGTAAAATAACACCATCTGGCGTGCAGCCGCGCAAGATAAAGGCCGATGTGCAAAAAGCGGGGTGACTTAACGCGCCCTGACCTTCGACAATGATAATGTCAGGATGGTCGCCTTCGTAAGCTTCGATTACGGTTGCTTCCAGCTCGCCACAGCAAAACTGCGACGGGACCGCATCAAGGGCAACACCATATTTGGAGCCTTGCATCATGCCGGTTTGTCCGGTTGTCACCATGACGGCTTTTATGCCTTTGGCAACGAGGGCGCGGGTCAGGATGCTGGCGGTTGTGCGTTTACCAATCGCACAATCCGTGCCAAGAACGGCAATGCGCGGACAAGGTATTTTGTTGATATTGCCACTAAACAGGCGCAGATCGTTTTTCGGGCGCGGTTTGCGGATATCGGTAATTTCAACATGGTTGGCTTTGCTGGCCGCGACAAATTCGGGGTCGTCATTGAGAAATTCATGCAGGCCGTTCACGACGTGCATGCCATGGTTCAGGGCACCCAGAACAATGTCGCGTTCATGGGCAGACAGCATACCGGTGGCTGGTGCCATGCCATAAATGAAGTAATCCGGGGTGCGTAGCCCTTTGGCAAAGGCCGCATCAAGATGACCCAGAACCGGAATTCCGTTGGGTTTGCCATCCAGCATAACACCGGTATCACGCCCGGTCTGTGTGCTGTCGATCACGGAAAGAATTTCGTATTTTTCAGAATGCCGGACAAGACCGTTGGCGGTTTTGCCATCATCAAGGCCAAAGTTGGCTTCGCAATAGACAATTGCGGTTGGCCGGGCCTTGCGGGCGGATAGCGATGTGGGCACCGCCGATGATTTGGCGGCCTTGGTATTGAAAGGCAAGTGGATAACGTTTTCGGTATTCAAGGCTTTGGTGAACGAAGGGATCGTCATGCTGGCTCCGGGGTTAAACATTGGCACGCCATTGTGACGGGAAAGTTACCCCGCCCCTCGGCGCCTGTTACAGGACCGCGCAAAGGCCAATATTAATGAAATTACAAAGTGCCGCTTACCCGCTGAGAAACCCGTCACGTCGGGTCAATGCACCGCACGGAGTTTGTCAGCCGGGTGTGGAACGGGGTCTGGCCTGAGTAAGACTGATGGGGTCTGATGGGGTCTGATGGGGTCTGATCGGAATGGATCGGCACAGGACCTTTGGATCCTAATCCACGGTCAATTTATTCTTGGCCTATAAGCCAAATTGCAGGTCATCATGCACCCATAGGCACCAATATGCAACTAATAATAAGTAAATTACAAAATGATCACAATTGATATGCCGTCATCTATATGTAAAAAATGAATTTTTACATTCATATTTTAAATACTATTTCGATATTAACTTTATCATCAAAAATGAAGACTTTAATTATTCAGGCTGAATTTGAAAGAAAAACGCCCATATCATTATTTTGATATGGGCGCTTGTCTTTGATTATTGCAAAAATTATTGCCGAAAATTAGCTGAGTTCTACTTTTACGGCATCAAGGGCGCTCTGCGTCAGAATACGGTTAAGCCGTACGGTTACGGCCTGTGCCCAGACGGGTGAGGATGTGAGCGCCAGCGGGAAAAGACCAGGCAAATGCGACAGGGCGTTATAAATGTCCTGTGCAGTTGACTGTCCAGTTAAGGCGGTCATGATCTCGGCCTGCCTTGGGTCTGAAATATCGCTGCCTTTTCCCTGCGCCACTATTTTGTGCACATACGCCATCCAGAAGGCAACAGCGATGGCGTAAGTCCCAATGTCCTTGCCATCGTTCAGGGCATCTTGTGCTGGGTGCAGCAAACGTTGCGGCAATTTTTCGGTGCCATCCATGGCGATTTGCCGGGTTTCATGGGCAATCGCCGGGTTTTGGAACCGGGCAACCAGATCATCGGCATAGCTGGCAAAATCCAGTGCCGCAACCGGCACCAGGGTTTGGGCCGCTGCGCGCATGTGGGCATGAACCAGTTTGGCGCAATCGTCATCACCCATCACATCGCGGACATATTTAAAACCGGCAAGCTGGCCCAAATAGGCAATCAGCGAATGGCTGCCATTCAGCATGCGCAGTTTCATATGCTCGAACGGGCGCACATCATCGACCATCAACACCCCGGCCTGTTCCCACGCCGGGCGGCCGGTTGGGAAATCGTCCTCGATCACCCATTGGGAAAACGGTTCGGTTTCAACGGCACAGGCATCCTCGTGGCCCGTCATGGTGCGCACAGTTTCGTATGTGTCCGCGGTTGAGGCGGGCGTAATGCGGTCTACCATCGAGCTTGGGAAATGCACGTTCTGATCGATCCAGTCGGCAAGGGCGGGATCAAGATGGCGGGCAAAATCCACCACACCGGCGCGCAAGACAACGCCGTTCTCAGGCAAATTATCGCAACACAAGCAAGTAAAAGGTGCCACACCGGCATCGCGACGGCGGCGCAGGGCTTCGGTGAGCAAGCCCAAAACACCTGTTGGATGCTGTGGATTGGCAAGATCATGGGCAATGGCGGCATGGTCTTGTGCGACCGTCATGGTTTGACGATCAATGCCATAGGCTTTTTCCGTGACCGTCAAGGTGACAATGCGGGTTGCCGGATCGCACAAGGCGGACAAAACCGCATCACCATCGCGCGCGGCGGCAATGACATGGGAAATAGCGTGAACGGTTTGACATTCATCCCCGACCGGATTGCGCACGACAACGCAATAAGCACCGCCTTGCACATTAAGCTGATCGGCAATATCAGTGCTGCGCGGCGAGACACCGATAATGCGCCAGTCCCCGCCCGCTGCCAGCATTGCCTGCTGGGTATAAACCGCCTGATGGGCGCGATGAAATGCCCCGATCCCGATATGGACAATGCCGTGGCCCCTGCCCGCGAACGGGTTTTCGGGCCAACCGGCAGGATGCGGGTTTTGCGAAGAAACTGTCATGATCAGGCCGCCGGTTTGCCGTTAGGACGGGCCATAAGGGCGGTCATGATCCCGCGCAATTCGGCCAGGCCTTTAAGGCGGCCAATGGCAGGGTAACCGGGCTGGCCTTGACGGTTAAGATCATCAAGAATGTCGTGCCCGTGATCGGGACGGAACGGGATGTTCCAGTCGGACCGGCCAGCGGCCTTGCGGGCGGTTTCTTCGGCCAAAATGGCTTCGATCAGATCAACCATGTTGGTGTCGCCACCCAGATGGTCGGCCTCATGGAACGAACACGGCAGACCTTCGGTTTCACGCAAGGTATTGCGCAAATGAATGAAATGTACGCGATGACCAAGGCGTTTCATCATGCCCGGCAAGTCATTTTCGGCACGGACCCCCAAAGACCCCGAACACAGGGTAATGCCGTTTTCAGGCAAATCGACCGCTTCGATAATGCGGCGATAGTCATCCTCGGTCGACATAATGCGCGGCAGGCCCAGAAGTTCGAAGGGCGGATCATCGGGGTGGCAGCACATACGAATGCCGACTTCACGCGCGACCGGCACCACTTCGGCCAGAAAATCGATCAGGTTTTGGCGCAGTTGTTCGCCACTAATACCGGCGTAACTTGCCAGCAAGCCGCGCAAATCATCGAGTGTCAGTTTCTCGACCGAGCCGGGCAAGCCAAAGGCCACAGTGCGGGTTAACTGTTCGCGGCGTGCATCGTCCATGCTGGCAAAGCGTTCTTCGGCCTGTGCCAGCAAGCCAGCGTCATAGCCCTCATCGGCACCGGGGCGGGCCAGAATATAGCGGTCAAAGGCGACAAAGTCGGTCAGGTCGAACCGCATGCAGGTGGCACCATTGGGCAAGCGCCAGTTAAGGTGCGTGCGGGTCCAGTCCAGCACCGGCATAAAATTATAACAGACAATGTCGATCCCGGCGGCAGCAAGGTGACGCAGGCTTTGTTTATAGGTCTCGATATGGTCGCGCCACGGGCCTTCCTGCTTTTTGATTGCTTCGGAAACCGGCAGGCTTTCAACCACATCCCACTTCAAACCTGACGCGGTGCCATCTTTCATGGTCGCGATCTCGGCCTGACGTTTGGTGATTTCAGCCGGGGTCCATACCGCACCGCTGGGAATGTGATGCAGGGCGGAAACCACCCCTTGCGCCCCTGCCTGACAAATATCATCAATGCTGACCAGATCGCGCGGGCCGAACCATCTCCAGGTTTGTTTCATGCTGTTCTCTCTGTGTTGGTGTGGCTGCATGTCCACAGTCTATAAGTATTAGGGCGACCATAACATGGCGTTTTATGGTTGACTAGTATGGTAGTATGCAGCATAAGCGAAAAACGCAAGGAGTTAAAATATGATCGATCCCGGCGAAAATAACTGGTCCGTTTCCCCGGATCAGGCGGTTGGCCCGCAGATCCATCGCATCATTCGCGAACGGATTGTCTGTGCTGATTTGCTGCCCGGTGTTCGTATTTCCGAAGCTGAACTGGCCCGTTCCTATGACGTGAGCCGCCAGCCCGTGCGTGAAGCCTTTATCAAGCTGGCCGACGAAGGATTGCTGGAAATTCGCCCGCAACGCGGGACTTATGTGCGAAAAATTTCGGTTTCATCGGTGCTTGACGCGCGCTTTGTGCGCGAAGCGATCGAGGCCGACATTGCCAGTTACGTTGCCAGCAACCCGGCGGACGGCGCGATTGACCGCCTGCGCGAATTGATTGCCGCCCAGCGCAGTGCGATGAAAAACGATGCCAAATCATTTTTAAGCCTGGACCATGATTTTCACCGTTGCCTGGCGGAATCTGCTGGCAAAACATATGCGTGGAAAGTGGTCGAGGATGTTCGTGCCCAGCTCGACCGGGTGCGGTTCCTGAGTTATTTCCAGTTTTCAATGGAAGATATCGTGGCCCAGCACGAGGCCATTTTAACCGCCATTGAAGCAGGAGACGCGCAACAGGCCGGTGCCGCGATGCGCCGCCATACCCGCGAAATACTGCTGACCCTGCCTGACATTGCCAAATCAAGATCCGAACTCTTCGACAATGCCGATCCGGTATTGTCACCCTGAGGCATCACATTATCACGGGAGGAAAAATGATGCTTACGTTCAAGAAAACAAAAATCATGCTTATGGCCGGGGCTGCTGCACTGCTTATGACGCACAGTGCGATCGCCGCCGAAATGACCCTGAAACTGGGGCACCTTGCCAACGAACAAAATTCCTGGCACAAAGCCGCCGTTAAATTTGGCGAAGAACTGTCCAAGCTGACCGATGGTCGCATTGACGTTCAGGTTTTCCCCAATGAAACACTGGGCAAGGAAATCGATTTGATCAACGGCATGCAGCTGGGGTCGGTCGATATGACCATTACCGGTGAAAGCCTGCAAAACTGGGCACCGATGGCGGCCCTTCTGGCCGTGCCTTATGCCTATACCTCGCTTGAGGAAATGGACAAGGTTGCCAGCGGCGACATCGGCAAGAAAATTGAAGCGCAGATTATCGAACGTGCGCGCATTCGCCCGATTGCCTATTTTGCCCGTGGCCCGCGCAACCTGACATCAAACCGCCCGATCAAAACGCCGGAAGACCTTAAAGGTCTGAAAATGCGTGTGCCGAACGTGCCGCTGTTTGTTGATGTGTGGAAAACCCTGGGCGCTCGCCCGACCCCGATGGCGTTCTCGGAAGTATTTACCTCCCTTCAGGCTGGCACCATTGATGCCCAGGAAAACCCGCTGGCCCTGATTGAATCAGCCAGCTTTAACGAAGTGCAGAAATATGTAAACAAGACCGAACATGTCCGGTCCTGGATCTACCTGACCATTTCGGAAATCACCTGGAACAAATTGTCTGACGAAGACAAAAGTGCCGTCATGGAAGCCGCCAGCCGCGCGCAGAAATTCGAGCGCGGCCTGTTTTTGTCTGACGAACAGCGCCTGACCAAGGAATTGCAGGACAAAGGCATGACCTTTGTTGATGTGGACCAGGCCGCCTTTGCCAAACAGGCAGAAGCCGCTGTTTTGAAAAACGTGTCTGACGACATTCGCCCGATTGTCGAAGACCTGTTTGCCAAAAACAAATAAGACCCTGACTGCCCGGTTGCCCTGTGCAACCGGGCCTTTCCCGCCATAGGGGAGCTATCGTGATCGCCACCCGTTTATATGCCCTGCTAATTGCCCTGTGCCGAATATTAACCGGCGTTGCCTTTGGCTTGCTTTTTGCAACCGTATTGTTGCAGGTTTTTGCCCGCTCGTTCCTGCCAGAATCACCGGTCTGGACCGAGGAGTTTACCCGCCAGTGCCTGCTTTATATGGCGGCATTCGGTGTTGGCCTGTCGTACCGCAATGGCGAACTGGTCAATGTGGAACTGGTGACCGATATTTTACCAGCCCCGATCCAGAAAACATTGCTGTTTGCATCGGCCGTGCTAACCACATTATTTGCCGGGTTGCTGGTGATGCCAGCATGGCAGTTTGTGGCGATTGGTAAATGGCAAACATCCCCTGCCCTTGGGGTCCGCATGGATTTTGTTCATGCATCTGTATTTGTTTTACTTATTCTTTTGTCGCTATTTGCCCTGCTGCGCGTTGTTCGCATGATCGCCGGGGTTTCTAATGGCAAACCTGAAGGCCAGTCCGGAGAATTGCCATGAGCCTTGCTATCTTGCTGGGTGTCTTTGCCGGCGGCCTGATTATCGGCCTGCCTGTTGCCATTACCCTTGGCCTGTCTTCAATGTGCTATCTGTTGTTTCAGGGCATGCCGCTTGTGATCATTCCGCAAAAAATGTTTGCCGGAATGGACGTGTTTGTTTTGCTGTGTATTCCCGGCTTTATTCTGGCGGGCAACCTGATGAATGGCGGCGGCATTACCCCGCGCATCGTGCGGTTTGCCAACGCCATGGTCGGCTGGATGCGCGGCGGCCTTGGGCTGACCAATGTTGCCGGTTCCATGCTGTTTGGTGGCATTTCGGGAACGGCTGTGGCCGATGCCGCATCGATTGGCGGCATGATGATACCAGGCATGAAACGTGCGGGATACCCGGCACCGTTTTCAGCCGCAGTTACCGCCGCATCCTCAACCGTTGGGCCGATTATTCCGCCATCCATGCCCATGATTATCGTCGGTGCCCTTTCGGGCATATCGGTGGGTAAAATGTTTATCGCCGGGGCCTTGCCCGGGATGATGATGGGCCTGGCGATGATGGTCACGACCTATATCATCGCGGTGAGAAACGATTTCCCCCATCAGCCGTGGCAGGGGTTTGGCGAACTTGGCAAATCGTTTTTAGGCGCGTTCTGGGCGCTCGCCATGACCGCCCTGATCATCGGCGGATTGTTAAGCGGCATTGCCACCCCAACTGAAACAGCCGTAATTGCCAGCTTGTATGCGTTTGTGGTTGGCGCGTTTGTGTATCGCGACCTGCCATTTCGCGCTGTGCCGGGCATAATGATTGACAGTGCCATTACCGCCGCCGCGATTTTGGCTCTGGTTGGTTTTGCCAATGTATTTGGCTGGATTTTGGTTGCCGAACGTATTCCGACCATGATTTCCGACGGCGTTCTGGCGATTACACATAACAAATATGTCGTGATCTTGCTGATCAATCTGGTGTTGCTGATTGTCGGCATGTTTATGGAAACCATTGCCGCCCTGATCATTTTGTTCGTGCCGTTATTAACACTGGCACAAAATGTTGGCATTGATCCGATCCATTTCGCCGTGTTTGCGGTGCTGAACCTTATGATCGGCCTGACAACACCGCCAGTCGGCATCTGCCTGTTTATTTGCGCCAATATCGCCAAGTCGCCGCTCGGCCCCGTGATCAAGGCGCTGGTGCCTTATCTGATCACGAACATCATCATTTTATTTTTGGTGTCTTATGTGCCGTTCTTTTCGACCTGGCTGCCGTCCCTGATGGAGTAACCAAATTATGGAAACCCGTGTGTGCCGCCTGTATGGCCAGCAAGATGTTCGTATTGAAACCGATATTGTCGCAACGCCCGAAGCCGGGCAGGTTACCGTGCGCGTCGGTGCTGGCGGAATTTGCGGTTCGGACATTCATTATTTTTATGAAGGCGGCATTGGTCAAATCCGCGTGCGCGAGCCAATTATTCTGGGCCACGAAGTGGCCGGAACGGTTATTGCCGTGGCCGATGGTGGGACCGATGTGTCGGTGGGGCAAAAAGTTGCCCTTAACCCCAGTCATCCTTGCGGTGAATGCGAATATTGCCAGCAAAATTTGCAGCAGCATTGCCTGAATATGCGGTTTTTTGGATCGGCCATGCGCCTGCCCCACATGCAAGGCGCCTTTCGCGATGTCATGACACTGGATGCCAAACAATGCGTGCCGGTTTCAAACGGCACCAGCCTGGCGCAGGCGGCCTGCGCCGAACCGCTGGCAGTTTGCCTGCACGCGGTCAGCCGGGCGGGTGACTTAACCGGCAAGCGTGTTTTGGTAACCGGTGCCGGGCCGATTGGGGCATTATGCGCGGCAGCGGCAAAACAGGCCGGGGCAGCGGAAATTATTGTCACCGATTTGCAGGATTACGCATTGGGTGTTGCCGCCCAAATGGGCGCAACCAAAACCGTTAACATTGCCACCCATGCCAGCGACCTTGCCATTTATGAAGACGGCAAAGGCCAGATTGATGTGTGTTTTGAATGCTCGGCCGCGGCCCCTGCCATTCAATCAGCGATTAAAATGCTGCGCCCGCAAGGTATTTTGGTGCAGGTCGGCGTTGCTGGCGATATTCCGGTATCGTTCAACCCGGTTGTTGCCAAGGAATTGACGATTATCGGCACCCACCGTTTCCATACCGAATACGCCGATGCCGTTCATGCCATCGACACCGGCAAAATCGATGTCCGCCCGATCATTACCACCAGTTTTGATTTGGAAGATGCCGTTGCCGCATTTGATATGGCACGCGACCGTAGCAAGGCGGTTAAGGTTCATTTTGCCTTTGCCAGCGAAGCCTAACTTGTAACATTATAACATAATCAATGGCCAACCCCTGCCGGTTTTGGCAGGGGTTGGTTTTGATATCAGACAATCCCCCCGCCGCTACCTTTACGCGCTGGTCGCTGTTTACCCACCGTTTCGCGATAACCCGTGGCGCGATAGGTTGTAATCGGGTCAATTGCGCCGCCTGCACGATGCCGCGCCATCGCCAAAATGGGCGATACATCGGTGATATAGGCCGATTTCAGGGTTCGGTTTGCCATCATTACATCGTTAGTGTCCTGATAGTCGGCCAGTTTGGCGCGGTCCACCAGCAATGCCTGAATATAGGCACGTTGGACTTCAACCGCACTGGAGATAAGGCTTTCGATCGGGTCGGTGACGTTGTGGGACTGGTCGAGCATATAGGCGGGGTTAAAGCCGGACGGATTTGAAAGTTCGGCATCGACCAGTTCGTTAAACACCAAAAACAGCTGATACGGGTTGATAGAGCCTGCATCAAGGTCGTCATCGCCATATTTGCTGTCGTTGAAATGAAAACCGCCCAGTTTGCCAAACTGAAACAGGCGCGCAACGATCATTTCAATATTTACGCCGGGCGCATGATGGCCCAGATCAACCAGGCATTGGGCCTTGTCGCCCAGTTCCTTTGCCGCCAGGTAATTGCTGCCCCAATCCTGAATAACGGTGGAATAAAAGGCCGGTTCATAAATTTTATGTTCGATGAAAACCCGCCAGTCATCAGGCAAGGCCGCGTACACCTTTTTCATCGCCTCAAGGTAACGTTCAAAACTGCGGGTGAAACTTTGCTGACCGGGGAAATTGGTGCCATCGCCGATCCAGACCGTCAGCGCCTTTGATCCCAGCTTTTGGCCGATTTCAATGCAATCGATATTATGTGCAATCGCCTGTTCACGCACGGCCTCGTCCGTATGCGAGAGGCTGCCATATTTGAACGATAACGGCATATCGTCATGGTCCTGAAAGGTATTGGAGTTCATGGCATCAATGCCAAGGCCCCACGATGCCGCCGTTTCGCGAAGCTCCGCCGGGTCATCGGGCCGGTCCCATGGAATATGCAGTGATACCGTGGGGGTTGCCTGCGATAGTTGCGCAATCACCGCGCAGTCGGCGAGTTTTTCGTAAATATTGCGAGGTTCGCCAAGGCCGGGGAAACGGGCAAAGCGCGTGCCGCCGGTGCCCACACCCCATGACGGAATGGCAACGCCAAAATCAACCGCCTTTTGGGTCAGCTGTTCAATATCAACATTTTGGCGGGCGAGTTTTGCCCCCAATGCGTCGTAATCCGCCAGCATATCGGCAAGGGCGTTTTGATTATGATCGGCGATTAATGCCGGATCGATCTGTTTGTCGGCCATTTCTGGTTTCCTCCCCGGCCCGTTATTATCTTTTTCGGGCCATTATATGGGTTAGCGCGTAAAGGACGGGGCGTGCCCGGCATCAACATTGAGGATATTACCGGTCGATTTTGCCGCCATGTCAGATGCCAGAAAATAGATGGCTTCGGCAATATCTTCGGGCAGAACGTTAAGCTTTAACATGCTGCGCTTGCGGTAATGTTCTTCAAGCTGGTCGGGTTCCATATCATAAGCTTTGGCACGCTGTTCGCGCCATTCGCCCGTCCAGATTTTGGAGCCGCGCAAAACGGCATCGGGGTTAACAACGTTAACACGAATACCATAAGGCGCACCTTCCAGCGCCAAACAGCGGGCCAGATGAATTTCCGATGCCTTTGCCGTGCAATAGGCCGATGCGCCCGGCGAGGCCACCAAACCGTTTTTGCTGGCAACAAACACCATGCTGGCCGCGCGGTCCTGTAATTTCATGATTTTGAAGGCTTCGCGCGAGACCAGAAAATACCCGGTGGACAGAATATCCATATTGCGCTGCCAGACTGCTAATGATGTTTCATCAATCGGGGCGGCAGATGAAATACCAGCGTTGGAAACCAGAATATCAATACCGCCAAATTCCGCGCAGCTGTCATGCATCAGTTTAATCACCGATTGTTCGTCGGTTACATTTACCGGAAGGCCACGCACGACATCCTTGCCAAAGGCCGCTTGCAGGTCGGAAACGGCCGTTTCAAGGCCTTCGGCATCAATATCGCAGGCCACAACACAGGCCCCTTCGCGTAATAACCGTGCACAGGAGGCCCGGCCAATACCGCCTGCCCCGCCAGTAACCACAGCAACCTGTCCGGCCAGGCTTTTGGGTTTGGGCATGCGTTGCAATTTGGCTTCTTCTAACAACCAGTATTCAATGTCGAAGGCTTCCTGTTCGTCCAGCCCCATATAGGTGCTGACGGTATCGGCACCGCGCATGACATTAATGGCGTTGATATAAAATTCACCGGCAATGCGCGCCGTTGCCTTGTCCTTGGCAAAGGACAGCATACCCACACCGGGGATCAGGTAAATAACCGGGTTAGGGTCGCGCATGGCGGGGCTGTTGGGGCGTTTGCAACGGTCATAATAGCCTTTGTAATCTTCGCGATAGGCAGCAAAGGCATCGGACAGACCGGCGATAATGCCGTCCACATCGGGCTGGGCCGGGTTCAGATCAATGATAACCGGGCGAATTTTGGTGCGCAGGAAGTGGTCCGGGCAGGATGTGCCAAGCGCGGCCAATGATTGCAGCTTTTGCGAATTAACAAATTCCAGCACGACCGGATCATCGGTGAAATGGCCAATTTTACGTTCGTCGCGGTCAATGAAGCTGCGAATGCGGGGCATTAAGGTGGAAGCAATGGCACGGCGCTGTGATGTATCAAGGCTTTGATGCTTTGCCCCGCCAAATGCCGTTACCCCGGCGGTTTTGGTCGCGAACCAGGCGATGGCCTTGTTAATGATGTCAATCGTGACGGAATAGCATTCTTCGGCACTATCACCCCAGGTGAACAGCCCGTGCGATTCCAGAACAACACCTTTGCTGTCGGGGTTTTCGTTAAAATATTTTTCCAGCATCAGCCCCAGTTCATAACCCGGGCGTTTCCAGGGCAGCCAGCCAATATCGCCGCCAAAAACTTCCTGCGTCATGGCCTTGCTGTCTTTGGATGCTGCAATGGCAATAACCGCATCAGGGTGCATATGGTCAACATGGGGTTTGTTGATATAGGCATGAAGCGGGGTGTCGATGCTGGCCGCACGGGGGTTGAGGTTAAAGGTGCAATGGGGCAGATAGCCGACCATTTCATCTTCATGATCCGGCCCGCGATACAGGTCCTTTAACGCACGCAGTTTTTCCATATAAAGGGTGGAAAAACCATCCAGCTTCATGCTGCCGACATCGCCGCCGGAGCCCTTGACCCACAGAACTTCGGCCTCGTTTCCGGTTAACAGGTCTTTTTGAAAGACCTTTGCCGATGTATTTCCGCCGCCAAAGTTGGTAATCCTTAAATCCGACCCCAGCAGATTGGAACGGTATAAAAGCCGTTCGGGCTCGCTTAATTTCGCCGCGTGGGCGGCATCCCATTTATGTGGAAGAAGCACATCAGACGAAACAGAAGCCATGACCTGATAACCTGTTGGTTGGACGTTACACCATGAAGACCAGCGTTAAATGCCAGCCAATTTTTAAAAATGCCTACCGCCGTTTTCAATCATAGTCAATCAATAACGATCATAAAGTTTCAATATTGCAGCGCAATATGATTGATTGTGACAATTTTACGATTGACAATGACTGGTTTTGCGGGAATATCAGGCGAATGGAGAAACAAAATGCACGAACGTGAACGACACAGATTGATTTTGCGCGCTGTTGGCGAGCGCCCGGTGGTGACCGTGGCCCAGCTTGTTGACATGCTTGATGCATCGGAGGCGACCATTCGCCGCGACATCAATGCGCTTGATCAGGATGGCAAACTGCGCCGTATTCGCGGTGGGGCAGAAGCCTTGCATCCGGTGTCGAACCAGTCGTTGCTGGGGCGGCCATTTTTTGTCAGCAAAACCATGAAGGTCATACAAAAATCGGCTATTGCGGCCAAAGCGGTCGAGATGTGCAGTGCCGGTGACTCGATTGTCATTCACGGTGGGTCAACCACCTATCAGATGGCGCCACTGTTAAAATCGCGCAAAATGCAAATTTTGACCAATTCGTTTTTGCTGGCCGAATTTCTGATCAAACATAGCGAAAACAATGTGGTTTTGCCCGGCGGCACCATTTACCGCGAACAGAATATTATTTTAAGCCCGTTTGAAAGCGATGTGATCCACAATTTTTATGCGTCCAAGGCCTTTGTTGGCGCACAGGGGATCAACGCGATGGGTTTGATGGAAAGTGACCCGTTAATCATCCAGTCCGAGCAGCGCCTGATCGAGCAGGCCGAGAAGCTGGTGGTGATGATTGACAGTTCGAAATTCAGCCAGCGCAGCAACATGTTTTTGTGCCGGTTGGACCGCATTGACACCCTGATTACCGATGATGGCATTCGCGACGAAGATCGCACGATGCTCGATAAGGCGGGTGTGAATGTTGTGATTGCGGAGTGTGAAGAAGACGCCACGGAAGAAACGGCAAGCGCATAATATAAGGGCCGCCAGAGCCTGTGCGTGACACCGGATAATGAAAACAAACGTCATATCATGGAGGAAACGCTATGAAATTCAGGAAGTCCCTTTTGGCGGCTGCGGCCCTTGTGTTTGGTCTTGCAACCGTATCGGCCCAGGCGGCAGACACCATTCGTGTTGGCCTGGTGGTAAAATCACTGGGAAACGGTTTTTTTGAAGCCGCGCGCGATGGCGCGATGGAAGCCGCCAAGGAAGTTGGCAATGCCGAGGTTATTTACACCGGCCCGACATCGACCACAGCAGAAGGCCAGATTGAAAGCATCAATTCCCTGATGGCCCAGCATGTGGATGCGATTGCCGTATCGGCCAATGACCCCGATGCCCTGGCCCCGATTTTGAAACGCGCTATGCAACGCGGCATCAAGGTTATTTCGTGGGATAGTGGCGTTGCCCAGGATGCCCGCATTGTGCATCTTAACCCGTCCAACAATGAACTGATCGGTAAAACCTGCGTCAAACTGGCGGCCGACGTTGTGGGGGATGGCGGCGGTGATATCGCGATTTTAAGTGCCACACCCACATCAACCAACCAGAATATCTGGATTGAGGAGATGAAAAAGGCCCTGCCCGATTATAGCGGTTTAAAGCTGGTTGATACAGTTTACGGCGATGATTTGGCCGATAAAAGCTATCGCGAAACCGTCGCCCTTTTGAAAAAATACCCGGACCTTAAAGCAATTGTTGCCCCGACATCGGTGGGTATTGTCGCCGCCGCGCAAGCAGTTGAAGACCAGAACATGGTGGGCAAAGTATTTGTCACCGGCCTTGGTTTGCCATCGGAACTGGCGGGCCATGTTGAAAAAGGATCGGTGAAAAGTTTTGCCATCTGGAACCCGATTGATTTGGGTTACAGCGCCATGATGATTTCCTACAAACTGGCAACCGGTGCCGAAGGTGGCCCGAATTCCAGGATTGAAGCGGGTCGTATGGGGACTATTTCGTTTGACGAAAATGGTGATGGCGCCATGTCGGAACCGTTTGTTTACGACGCCAGCAATGTTGAAAAATTCGCCAAAATTTTCTGATCCCGCAAGGGTTGATGGAAACCGGTTTTTGCCTCCCTGTGCCGGTTTCCATTTTTTCCTGCAACGGTTTTTGGTGGCGTAAACATATATCGCGCAGACACAGCCAACGGCACAACTGCGCCACACGCACCATTTCCACATTTTTCGATAGTGACAGCGACAAGGGTCCGTTTCATGGACACGCCTGTTTTAGAACTTAAAAACGTTTCCAAGACCTTTCCCGGGGTTAAGGCACTGGACGGTGTTGGCCTGCAACTGTTTCCCGGCCAGGTCACAGCGCTGATTGGGGAAAACGGGGCTGGAAAATCCACGCTGGTTAAGGTTTTAACCGGTATTTACACCCCGGACGGCGGCGAAATACGGGTGGGTGACACTGTGGTTGAATTTCATGCCGCCACCGATGCCGTAAAATCGGGCATTTCCGCCATTCATCAGGAAGCGGTGATGTTCGATGAGCTTAGCGTCACTGAAAACATTTTTATCAACAATCAGGACCGCAACTGGCTGGGGATGCTGGATTGGCCCTTGATGCGCAAACGCGCCCGGCAATTGCTGGAATACCTTGATGTGCCGGTTGACCCGCAAACACCCCTTAAAAACCTGAGTGTTGCGCACAAGCACATGGTGTCGTTTGCATCGGCCATTTCGCACAATTCCAATATAGTAATCATGGATGAACCGACAGCATCGCTGTCGCATCAGGAAATCAACGATCTATACAAGCTGGTGCGCCGCCTGAAAGAAGAAGGCAAGGCGATCCTGTTTATCAGCCATAAGTTTGATGAAATTTTTGAAATTTGCGACCGCTATACCGTGTTTCGCGACGGGCAACTTGTGGGATCGGGCATGATCGGCGCCGTAACCCAGAATGACCTGGTTGCCATGATGGTTGGCCGCACAGTTGAGCAGGTTTACCCCAAAACCGACGCCGAAATTGGCCCGATTGTAATGACAGTGCAGGGCCTGTCACACCCGACCGAATTTAACGATATTTCGTTTGATTTGCGCAAAGGCGAGATTTTGGGCTTTTACGGGCTGGTGGGGGCCGGGCGCAGCGAAGTGATGCAGGCCCTGTTTGGGCTGACAAAAACCAATGCCGGTAGCATGACACTGCAGAACAAACCCTATGCCCCGGCCAATACCAGCCAGGCTATCTCAAGCGGGCTGGTATATGTGCCCGAAGATCGCCAGCATCAAGGCGCGATCCTGAGCCTGCCCATTTTTCAAAACATTACCCTGCCCCGGTTAGGCGGCCTGTCGCGCCACGGGTTTATTGACATGGCATGCGAATATGACGTTGCCCGCCATTATGCACAAAGCCTGAATCTAAAGGCCGCCAGCCTAAGCGAGAATGTTGAAAACCTGTCAGGCGGGAACCAGCAAAAGGTGGTGATTGGCAAATGGCTGGCGACCAACCCCAATGTCATTGTCGTTGATGAACCGACCAAGGGTATTGATATCGGGTCGAAGGCCGCCGTTCACCAGTTTATGGGTGATCTGGTGGCACAGGGATTGTCGGTGATTATGGTGTCATCTGAATTGCCCGAAATTATGGGCATGTCCGACCGGATTATAGTGATGCATGAAGGCCGCATTGCCGCCCGGTTTGACCGCGACACGGCCAGCGCCGAAGCGATCGTAACCGCTGCAACGGGGGCTGCATAAATGACAAACACCCCATCACCCCTTGCCAGAATTCTGGCCCATCGCGAATGGATCCTCGCGGCGATTATTATCTTAATGACCGTCGGAATTGGCACACAGGAAGCATTTTTTATAAGCCCCAACAACCTGTCTGAACTGTTAGATGACACTGCCATTCTGATCATGCTGGCAATGGTCCAGATGCTGGTGATTGTAACGCGTTGCATTGATTTATCGGTTGCGTCCAATCTGGCATTGACCGGGATGATTGTTGCGTTGATCAATGTGGCGCACCCCGAAACCCCTGCCCTTGTCACCCTTGTGATGTCAATTGGTATTGGTGCAGTTTTGGGCGCCTTCAATGGCATATTGGTATGGCTGATCGGCATTCCATCCATCGTTGTAACCCTTGGCACCATGAGCATTTATCGCGGCATGGTCTTTTTGCTAAGCGGTGGCGAATGGGTGAATGCCCACGAAATGACACCGCAATTTTTGGCGTTTCCCCGTGAAGTGACATTGGGCCTGACAACACTGTCGTGGTTGGCAATCATCATGATTGTGCTGGTTGCGCTGTTTTGCCGCTATAGCGCCACTGGCCGCGCCATTTTTGCCATTGGCGGCAACCCCAAGGCCGCCGTGTATGCCGGACTGAATGTGGGTAAATACCAGTTCATTACATTTTGCATTTCTGGCGCGATGGCGGGTTTGTGCGGATATTTGTGGGTATCACGGTTTGCAGTTGCCTATACCGAGGTGGCCCTGGCGTTTGAATTGCAGGTGGTCGCCGCCTGTGTAATTGGCGGTATTTCCATTGCCGGGGGTATTGGTTCTGTGTGGGGGGCAGCATTGGGCGCGATTTTTTTGGGCCTGATCAAAAACGCCCTGCCGGTTTTAGGTATTTCACCGTTCTGGCAAATGGCAATTTCCGGGGGCGTGATTGTGCTGGCCGTTATTATTAATTCGCGCAGTGAAAAACAGGTAGGACGCCGCATTTTGCGAGAGGTGCATCAATGAACCGTCAAACCCTGCAACAAACCGCACCGCACACGACACAACACCAAACCGGAAACCAGCGATTTTTACCCGACAATCTGAACGGGGCCTGGCGCAACCGCTTGCTGCGCTGGGAAACATTATTGCTGGTATTTGTGGCGCTGGCATTTTTCGCCAACACACAATTATCCCCCTATTTCCTTGACCCGTGGAGCCTGTCGGATGCGACATTTAACTTCACGGAAAAAGCAATCATCGCCTTGCCAATGGCGTTGCTGATTATTGCCCGCGACATTGATTTGTCGGTAGCATCGACCATTGCCTTGTCATCCGTTGCAATGGGGGCGGCCAACAGCGCCGGTATCGACCCTGCGGGAATGGTAGCAATTGGCGCAGGCGTGGGATTACTCGCCGGGCTTTTTAATGGCTATATCATCACCCGCTTTGACATTCCTGCCATTGTTGTGACCATCGGCACCATGAGCCTGTATCGCGGCATTGCCTATATCGTGCTGGGCGACGGGGTGTATCGCGATTATCCGCAAGGTTTTGCCTTTTTCGGCCAGGGTTATGTTTACGGGGTGATTTCGTTTGAATTTACCCTGTTTCTGTTGCTCGCGGTGATTTTCGCCGTGATTCTGCATAAGACAATCTTTGGGCGCCGCGTTTTTGCCATTGGCAACAACCCGACAGCGGCGTTGTTTTCGGGCATCAATGTAAAACGGCATCGCATGGTACTGTTTACACTGGTGGGGCTTTTTTCCGGGATTGCCGCCATCTTGCTAACATCACGCATTGGTTCCACCCGGCCGTCCATCGCGATGGGCTGGGAACTGGAAGTGATCACGATGGTGGTTTTGGGCGGTGTCAGCATCATGGGCGGGGCGGGCAGCATTGCCGGCGTATTTATTGCTGTATTTTTGATGGGACTGGTGACATTTGGCATGGGACTTTTGAATGTGCCAGGTATCGTTATGTCCATTTTTACCGGCATTTTGCTGATCGCAGTCATTGGCACACCCATTATATGGCGACGGGTTGTGCAAGCTCAAAAAATGCGTTCAAAAATGCGAGGCGGATAAATGGAACAGATTGCCTTTAAGATGCAGTTGAACCCCGGCCAGGCAACCGAATATAAACGCCGCCACGACGATATCTGGCCCGAACTTGTTACGGTTTTAAAAGACGCCGGAATTTGCGATTACAGCATTTTCATTGACGAAGAAACATATGTTCTGTTTGCTGTTTTAAGGCGCAAGGCGGATCATGGCATGGATACCCTGCCTGATACTGCCATCATGCAAAAATGGTGGGCCTATATGGGGGACATTATGGCAACCAATGTCGATGACAGCCCTGTCAGCCGCCCGCTTTTACCCGTATTTCATATGCCGTAATCGCCATGAAACATACAAGACCCGTTGCCATTGCCGTTTTTGATATTGGCAAAACCAACGCCAAAATCAGCATCCATGATGCGCGAAATGCGCAGCTGTTTTGGGAAGAAAAGCAGGCTAACACACCCCTGCCCGGCCCGCCCTATCGCCATCATGACATTGATGGATTATGGCAGTTTTGCCTGGCACAATTACAAAAAGCAGCAAACGAATTTAACATTACCCGCATTGTTGTAACCACACATGGGGCAACGGTTGTTGTTTTGCACGACGATACAGTTGTGATGCCGGTAGTTGATTATGAAAATGAAATACCGGCCGCCATTAACGCCCGTTACGCCGCCCTGCGAGACCCGTTTGTGCAAAGCCTAAGCCCCGATTTGCCCGCCGGGCTTAATATCGGGCGGCAAATTTATGCATTAGGCCAAACGCAAGGTGATGTGTTTGATACCGCCAGCGATTTTTTGCTGTATCCGCAATATTGGGCGTGGCGGTTATGCGGGGTAAAAGCCAGCGAGTGCACGTCATTGGGGTGTCATAGCGATTTGTGGCACCCGGAAACGGGGGAATGGTCCAACCTGGCAAAAAAACAGGGCTGGCACAGAAAATTTCCCGACGTCAAACGGGCAGATGCCGTGATAGGCACCCTTTTGCCCGACATTGCGGCACAAACCGGCATATCACCTCAATGCGAAATTTTATGCGGTATCCACGACAGCAACGCATCGCTTGTGCCCTATATTCAAACAATGCCCAAACCCTTTACGCTGGTATCAAGTGGCACCTGGGTAATCTGTTTTGGCGTGGGGAGTACCGCTACCCGCAATTTGCGCGAAGATCGCGATACATTATGCAATGTCGACCTGGACGGGCATGCCGTACCCAGTGCGCGATTTATGGGCGGGCGCGAATATGAAACCCTGTGCGCGGATGCAAGAACCGACTTTAACATCGATGATATCGACCATGTGATTGATCAGTGTGTTTTTGCCATTCCATCCTTTGCAACGGCAGGCGGGCCTTTTGCCGGGCATCACGGCAAAATTGAAAATCACGAACTCCTTACAACACCGGCCCACCATGCGGCACTTGCAACGCTTTATAGTGCATTAATGATCGATTATTGCCTGGGCATGATCGGGGCGGGTGGCCCGCTGATACTGGATGGTCCCTTTGCCCAAAATGCCCTGTTATGCCAAATTCTGGCGTTATTTCGGGCCGAACAACCAGTGCATATTGCATCGGGCAGTGGCGGGACCAGCCATGGGGCGGCCCTGTTGGCATTGGCGGAAAATGATACACTTGCCCCCGACGAACTGCTGCACGAAATTGACAGGGAACTAACCGGTGCGCGATATACAAACTATCGACATCAATGGTTTTTAAGATTGCCTGCAAGGTAAGATCAAACCGGCATGTTCGCCGCCAGGCCCTGAAATGTTTTCACGTTTTGCTGATGAATTCTCATTCGCCAAAACAAAAATGTGCTGGCAATCTGCTGTTCCAGATCAGATAAATTTTTAAAATACGATCCGCATTGCCGGGTCATTCTGCAAGGAACAACATGGACATTGCCACCATTTTTTCCCTGGCACTATATGCTTTCGTGATGTCCATAACGCCGGGGCCAAACAATGTCATGTTGACATCATCGGGCCTGTTATTTGGTATTCGGCGTACGGTTCCGCATATTTTGGGTATTCCATTTGGCGTTACCCTGCAACTTTGTCTGACAGGCGCAGGGCTTGGCGCTGTCTTTGCCGTTGAACCACGATTGCAGCTGGTTTTAAAAATTTGCGGCACCTTTTATTTATTGTGGCTGGCCGTTAAACTTTGGCGCGCGGGCGAGTTAAAAGAACCCGGAGCCGCCCGACCGATTTCGTTTTTACAGGCGGCTGCATTTCAATTTATCAATCCCAAAGCATGGCTGATTGCGATTACAGTTATTGCCACATTTATTTCACCAGGGGATCATTACTGGCTTCAAATTGCGCTGGGATGCCTGGTTTTTACCATAACCGGCGTTCCCAGCATGGCGGTTTGGGCTATATTTGGATCAGCATTGAAAAGCATTTTACATGACCGCAAAAAACTGCGTCTGATTAACCGGACAATGGCCGGGATTGCAGCGCTGACGGCAGCGCTTTTCTGGGCATAAAAGTGGTGCAAGACAATGTAACTGACCGACAGGAATAAAATGAAAATAGCTGTAATTGCCGATATTCATGGAAATGCCCTGGCGCTGGAAACTGTCATTGCGGATATAAAGCACCGGGGCGGTGCCGACATTGTGGTGAACCTGGGAGATTGTGTATCTGGCCCGTTATGGCCGCGCGAAACCATGGAAATTTTACACCGGCTTGGCGCCATTACCGTGCGTGGCAACCATGACCGGCAGGTTGCCACCCTGCCCCTGGAAACAATGATCGCATCTGACAGCTATGCCGTGCAGGAAATAACAACGGCGGACAAAAACTGGCTGGGTGCGTTGCCACAAACCGTAATGCCCGTGCCCGGCATTTTTGCCTGCCATGCCACACCGAACAATGATGCCACCTATTTGCTGGAACGCATTGAAAATGGCGGATTGGTACGTGATCACGAACCGGCAGTGTCGCAACGCCTGGGGTCGGTTAACGGTGCCAATATTGTGCTAACCGGTCACAGTCATCGCCCGGACCTATTGCGGACCAAAGGCGATATAACGATTATTAATCCCGGCTCTGTCGGGTGCCCGGCCTATAACGACGACGCCCCGGCCCATGTATCAGAAAGCTGCAGCCCCCACGCACGTTATGCCATTATCGCCTTGTCGGAAAAGACCTCTATGCCAAACGTAGACTTTATTGCGGTGCCTTATGACCATGAAGAAGCGGCCCGGCGAGCAGCCGATAACGGACGAGAGGATTGGGCCCATGCCATTCGCACCGGTTATGCCACCCCGGCATGACCTAATTCTGATCCAGCCATAAAAGAATTTCATCGGCATGGTTTTCGGGCACCGTAACCGGATAAAATACATGGCGAATAATGCCATCCCTGATCGCCAGCGTTAAACGGCGCAGCAACGTCATGCCATCTACCTGGAAAACCGGCAATCGCAGTGCGGTTGCCAGTTCAAGGTTTTCATCACTTAAAACCGCAAACGGTAAATGCAGACGATTGACCATTTCAGCCTGATAGCCGGTTGACTGTGTGCTAAGGCCAACAACATCGGCCCCCTTTTGCTGTAATTCGCGGTAATGATCGCGAAAGGCGCAGCTTTGCGGGGTACAACCGCGCGCGCCGGGGATAACATCCCAGTCCGTCGGGGCAGGTGTGTCGGGTGAACTGGTGCGCGGATAACAATAAACAATCAACCAGCCGGGGCGAGTCACAGCAAAATCAAACCCGGTACCGTCAGTGGATGGCAGGGATACACCGGGCATCGCCATGCCAACCAAATGGCGGCATTCATCATCGCCGGGTGTATCTGCGTGATCAGATTTCAGGTTATCGGCAATAGTCATTTATCAGCCTTTATCTTCATAGCGATCACGATCAAACCGCGACAAAGTATAACCCGGCATTTGTTGCAACATATAATGGTTTAGGGTCAAATAGCGCAAAATGGCCGTCGGCAAAGCCTGCTGCCCAAAACATATAAATATCAGGAGGGAATAATGACCAGCAACGCGTTTGGTTTTACCACTGTGGCCGACATTTTTGTGGAATGGGGCGGATCAAAACAACTGGGTGCGTTGCTTGCAAGCCGTTTTGACGCGCGCCGGGCCTTGCTGATAACGGATCGTGGCCTGATTGACGCGGGCCTGATTGCACCGGTAGAAAAATCGCTCGTCGCGGCAGGATTTAACGTTACCCTTTTTGATCAAGTGGTTGCCGACCCACCCGAAGCAATTGTGCTGGGCTGTGCCGATATGGCGAAAACAAAACAGATCGATATTGTGATTGGCCTGGGCGGCGGATCGTCGCTTGATATTGCCAAGCTGGTCGCGGTTCTAATTACCAATGAACAACCGCTGACTGAAATGTATGGCATTGGCAATGTTAAGGGAAACCGATTACCGCTGGCTTTGGTGCCGACCACTGCGGGTACCGGGTCAGAGGTAACAAATATTTCCATTATCACCACCGGAGAAACGACCAAGATGGGTGTTGTTTCGCGCCAGCTTTACGGTGATTTTGTTTTGCTTGACGCGGAATTGACCGTGGGCTTGCCGCAAATTCACACCGCGGCCACCGGCATTGATGCCATGGTACATGCCATTGAAGCCTATACATCCAAATTCAAAAAGAACCCGTTATCCGACGCGCTGGCCCGCGAAGCCCTTCGGTTGTTAAGCGACAATCTGATCGCAGCTTGCAAGGACGGCACAAACCGTGCAGCGCGCGAAAAAATGTTGTTAGGCGCGATGCTGGCCGGGCAGGCATTTGCCAATTCGCCCGTCGCGGCGGTGCATGCCCTGGCCTATCCGCTGGGCGGGCATTACCATTTGCCCCACGGGCTGACCAATGCGCTGATGCTGGGACCGGTATTACGCTATAACGCCAAAGTCGCCGCCCCGCTTTACGCCGAACTGGCCGATGTGATGGCAGTACCCGGAACGGGCAATGTTACAGCGCGATCAGATGCGTTTGTCGCCCATATGCTGACGTTAATGGATGAAAGTGGCGCACCGCGACGATTACGCGATGTCAATGTGACAGACAACAGCCTGTCGATGCTGGCAAAAGATGCGATGAAACAATCGCGCCTGCTGGTCAATAACCCGGTTGAAATTACCGAAGAAGATGCACTGGCACTATACCGCGAGGCATTTTAGGCCGCCATTACCCCAAAGATAAAACCCCGACAGGTTATCACCGTGCCGGGGCTATGGGTTTATTCCGGTAAGGCAAGCGTGGTTTCGACCAGATTGCGGGCGGTAAAATTATCCTTGAGCTTTACACCCGAAAGGCTGTTTTTACGGCATTCGGTCATTAGATAAACCAGCTTGTGCGCGGCATCGCATACCGGGAAGCCCGCAGGGCGAATATTGGAAATGCAATTGCGCTGGGCGTTGCTGCATCCCGGTTTGGGTGCAAAGGTTAGATACGCGCCCAGACTATCGGCACTGGAAAGGCCGGGACGTTCGCCGATTAAAACCACGCTGATTTTGGCCTTCACCCGGCTGGCAATTTCGTCGCCTAGTGCCACCCGGCCCTGATGGGCCAAAATAACCGGGCCAATCGACCAGTCATCGCCCAAAAGTGCGATGGTCTGGCGGACCATATCGGCCCCGTTTTCGTGAACGGCACGCGCAGACAGCCCATCGGCCAAAATGAACACAACATCGGGTGACGTGTTGGCACCCGCATTGTTCGCGGCATCGAAAAGGCCGGTTTCGCTTTGCGCATTAAGTTTGCGGCCATAATCGGGGCGTTGCAAAAATTCTGCCCGGTTGGCAGCGCGCGATTGCACCGTGATAACCGGTAAATTCAACGGCGCCAGATTTCCCGCCACCATTGCCGCGTCAAACGGCATATGAACGGAATCACGCGCGCGGGCATGGGCCATTTGAAATTCCAGCAACTGACTGGTCGGCAGGCCATCGCCGACCCGGCCAAGACCGATGCGCGCACTGGTATGCACGCGCAGACGCGACCATGGATCCAACCGGGGGACGTTGGGATTATCATCAGCCATGCTCATTATGCCGCCCCCGACCATGCCAGCAAATCCTGCGTCAGGCTGCCATCAAGTTTGGGGCGGGTGCGCCCGCTTTGATCAAAAATTTCCATTTTGCGCAGCCACTGGGCAAATTCGGGTGCTGGCTGTAAATTAAGGGCAGATCGTAAATACATGGCATCATGAAAGCTGGTGCTTTGATAATTCAGCATGATGTCATCTGCGCCGGGCACGCCAATGACAAAGTTGGTGCCCGCCACGCCTAACAGGGTAAGCAAATTATCCATGTCATCCTGATCAGCTTCGGCGTGGTTGGTGTAACACACATCCACCCCCATCGGCACGCCTAACAGCTTGGCACAAAAATGGTCTTCCAGCCCGGCACGGGTAATTTGTTTGCCATCAAACAGATATTCCGGGCCAATAAAACCAACCACGGTGTTAACCAAAAGCGGCGAAAACGCCCGGGCAACGGCATAGGCCCGTGTTTCAACGGTTTGCTGGTCCAGCCCTTCATGCGCATCGGCCGATAATGCTGCCCCCTGCCCGGTTTCAAAATACATCACATCCTTGCCAACCGTACCGCGATTAAGCGACGACGCCGCCTGTTGGGCTTCGGCCAGCAACGCCAGATTAATGCCAAAGCTGTCATTGGCGGACTGGGTACCGGCGATGGACTGAAACACCAGATCGACCGGGGCATTGCGGTTCATCGCCTCGATCGCGGTGGTAACATGGGATAAAACGCAGGACTGGGTCGGAATTTGCAGCCGTTCGCGGACATCATCAATCAGTTTTAAAAGTTCGATCATGGCATCGGGGCTATCAGTCGCCGGGTTAATGCCAATAACGGCATCGCCTGCCCCGTGCATCAACCCATCGAGAATAGAGGCCGCCACCCCGGCAGGATCATCGGTGGGATGGTTGGGTTGCAAACGAACGCCCAGATGGCCTTCCAGACCGATGGTGTTGCGAAACGAGGTAACAACCCGGCATTTGCGGGCAACGGCGATCAAATCCTGATTGCGCATTAATTTGCTAACCGCTGCCACCATTTCCGGGGTCAGGCCAGGTGCCAAGGCCTTAAGTGTGGCCGGGGTTGCATCATCGGATAACAGCCAGTTGCGAAAATCGCCCACGGTGAGCGACGATACCACCATAAACGCTGTATAATCGTGGCTATCCATGATCAGGCGCGTGACTTCATCACGTTCGTAAGGCACCAGTGCTTCGGACAGGAAACGTTTTAAGGGGATATCGGCCAGCGCATAGCGCGCAGCGACCCGTTCTTCGTCGGTTTCGGCGGCAAGGCCTGCCAGCAAATCGCCCGAGCGCAGCGGGCTTGCCTTGGCTAGCACCGTTTTCAAATCAGGAAATGTAAACCGGTTAAAACCGGTGCCGGATGCAGAATGCAAGATTGCAGCCTCCTGATGATATCGGACGTTTTGCGGCATGGTTAAGACCGCCGCAGATATAAAGATTTCAATTCTATCAAAAGAATGATGCCGGGCTTTGCACCGCGCCGGAATGGACTATCTGGTACAAACACTTGTGTTAAAAATTCAGCAGTTTGAAATCAAACCAACAATATGATTATAAAACAGGCAGGGCCTTAAAAAACCGGTCCCGGCAATGGCAAATACCGCCATGCCGGGACCGGCAACGTTTTATTTAGCGGCGAATTTGGCGAGAATTTCGTCAGCACGCGAACCGGTTTTTGCTTTCCAGTCATCGATTACCGGCTGTGACGCAGATGAAAGGGTTTGGGCAAAATCAGCATCAACCTTTTCAATCACAGTCATGCCGTGCGAGCGCAATTCGTCATATTTGGCGGCCTGATTTTGGCGAATTTGGGTGGCGCGCCATTCGGTGGCTTCTTCACCGGCCTGCATCACGGCTTTTTGCAGTTCCGGCGGCAGGGAATTGTAAACGTCCATGTTCATGTGAACAAAGGTCAGCGGCATGGCATAATTGATCTGGGTGAAAACGCTGGTGTAATCCCAGAAATTGGCAGCGGCCCCGCCGTCAACCCCGGTCAGCACGGCCGAGATAGAACCGGTTGCCAACTGCGGCACCACGTCGGACCACGAAATTTGCAGCGGCGATGCACCAAGGGCATCGAGCACGCGGGTGCCGGTGGCATCATAGGTGCGAATGCGCAGGTTTTTCAAATCGGCCTGTGATTTAATTTCGCTTTCCGCCCAGATCCCCGACGGATCGATCCAGCCTGCGTGGATTAGTTTCTGGTCGTATTTTTCGAATACTTTTTCGTAATAAGGCCGGGCGATTTCCCACAATTTACGCACATCGTCAAAATCCTTGGCGACGAAGGGCAGCGAGCTTAGCAAAAAGATCGGATCGACACCGGCCAGCGTGCCGCTAACCGTGGTGGCAATCGGCAATGCGCCATCGGCCACTGCGAAAAGATGGTCTTTTTCGCGAAAGCCGAGTGCGGCACCGGAATGAATGGTAATAGCGATTTTACCACCCGACAGTTCCTTCAGCCGGTCAGCAAAGAAAACGTCGGTTTTGGTGTTGATGGAATTGGGGCCATATTCGGTGGACTGGTCCCAGTTATATTCGGCGGCCTGTGCCTGGCCCAGACATAACGGGACAAACGCAACAGCAGCGAACAGCATTGATTTGATCATTTTTGAAGCCTCCATTTTTTAATTAAAGAGCGTATTTGGCAGATACATGACGATTTCCGGGATGAAGTAGAAAATCGCCACGCATAGACACATCAGAAAGCAGAACGGCAGGGCATAAAGCGCCATGCGCGAGATCGGCACACCGGAAATTGAATGGATAATCATAAGGTTAAAGCCAACCGGCGGGGTGATTTGGCCAACCTCGACCATGATCACGAGATAAATCCCAAACCAGATCGGATCGATGCCAAGCCCCTGCACGATGGAAAACAGGATTGGCAGGGTCATCACAATGATGGAAACACCATCGAGGATCATGCCGAGGAACAGGAAGAACACCGAGGTCAGCAAGATGAACTGGCCAGGCGAAATGTCTGATCCGACGATATAATTGGCAAGTTCGATCGGGATATGCAGATAACCAAGGGCGGTAGAAATCAGCGATGCCGCAATCACCACGGTAAAAATCATGATGCTGGTGTGCAGGGTGCTCATCAGGGAGGACTGAAACACTTCCCATGTCAGCGCACGGGTAACCGCGGTTAACACCAGCACGCAAACCATGCCGATACCAGCAGCCTCAGACGGGGTTGCCAGACCGGTATAGATCGAGCCCAGAACCAGACCGACAATCAGCATGATCGGCGCCAGATCCTGCAGGCTGTTCCACAGGGTATAGCGTTCGGTCGGTTCCTCAGCCGGGGCAACTTCGCGATATTGCGGTGACCCCGGCGCGTTCTGGTCGCCCGAAATCAGGCAGCGAATGGCAACGTATGCCGAAAACATAATGGCGATAAAAATACCGGGCAGGATACCGGCAGCAAACAACCGGTCAATCGGCACCTCGGCCAAAACACCATAAACAATCATGACAATGGACGGCGGAATAAGCAGGCCCAAGCTGCCCGACCCGGCCAATGAGCCCAGCACCAGACTTTCGCGGTAATTTTTATTGCCCAGTTCGGTAATGGTGATTTTACCGACCGTGGCCGTGGTTGCGGCACTGGACCCGCAAATGGCCGAAAACAACGTGCAGCCAAAGACATTGGAATGGATTAATCCACCTGGCAACCGCCCGACAATGGGGGCCAGGCCGCGAAAAATGCGCATCGAAATATCGGTTTTAAGGATCAGTTCACCAATCCAGATAAACAAGGGAATGGCGGAGAGTTCCCACGACCCGGCGCTGCGCAAAATGATCGAGCCAAAAATATTCATGACCCGGTCAAGCGGCATGTGGCCCAGAAACATCAGCGAACCTGCCGCGACCAGAATAAGGCCGACATAAATCCAGATGCCCGATGCAAGAACCAGTAGAATGGCGGCCAGAACAACCGCGGCAGATGTTAACGGGTCCAATTTAACCTCACCTGAAGCATTGGCTTTTTTAAGCCTTTAGTGATTTTTCGGTATGTACCAGCACGTTGACCGCCAGCCGCAGGATGTAAAACCCGAGGCCAAGAATGATCAGCGATTGCGGTATCCACAGCGGCGTTTCGGAAAAACTGGAACTGGTAATTCCAAAGCGCAGATTGCGGGTGAAAATGTTGTAAAGCGCGCCAAATAACAAAAGACAGGCCGCCAACGCCGCCAGATTGGCAAAGGCATCGGCGATTTCGCGCCCGCGTGGTCCCAGAATGTTTTTAAGCAGGTTCACGCGGATCAACCGGTCTTCGGTGTGGCTTGCGGCAAGGGCGAGAAAAATCATCGCGCCCAACGCATAACCCACAAATTCTTCCAAAACGAAGGTCGATGTATCGAAGAACGCGCGCAGCACAATTTCCAGCGCGATATGGCACAGCATATAAACAATCAATGCCGCCGAAACCCACGATAACCAGCGCCCCAGCCGGGTCATGCCCCCGTCAAGACGCGCAATGAAAGACGTGCTTTTTTCCGTCATTTTCCAGATATCTCGTTCATGTCGTTCATGGCCGTTTTCAGCCCCTGAAATATCGCGCCGTGCTCCATAATCAAAACGGAATATCCGGCACCGTTATTATGGGCGAACGCCTTTTCTTCGGGGCTCCATGCGGGCAACGCCCAAACCTTGCCGCTGGCTGTGGCGGCCGCGGCCACCTTGGCGAGATCGTCAAAGTCGCCCGGTTTACGCGAATAGGCACCCCGTTCGCGACGCAGTGACAAATCTGACGGACCAACAAAAACACCATCCACGGTGGGCAAGGACAAAATGCCTTCGATTTCTTCAATCGCGCCGTGATCTTCGATCATGGGATAACAACGGGTTTTGGTATCCTGGGTGGCAACCCATTCGTCATTAAACCCGGTATAGGACGATGTGCGCCCGCCAGCAAAGCTTCTGTCACCCAAGGGCGGGAATTTGGCAAAGGCACAAATTTCTTCGGCGTGGGCCTTGCTAAGGATATGGGGGATAACAACCGCATCCGCCCCAAAATCAAGCGCTTGCTGGATTGGACCGCGTTCGGGGCCCAGCACCTTTGCCAGCACTTCAAAGCCAATGGCCTTTAAAAACGGGATCAAGCGTTCAAGGTCCTGCAAGTCGAACGAACCATGTTCGATATCAAGAATAATAAACTCGTACCCGGCAAGCCGTGCCATTTCGGCGGCAGCAAAATTGGGCGATGACATCCAGAAACCGTATTTGGAAGCGTTCATTGCAGGACCTTTTTTATATCGTCAAATGGTGGCGTGAGGGCGTTTGAAAGACGTAACGGTGCGCCCGGCATGGACGCACCGGTGGGGGTTACGCGGTTTTCAAATCGTAAATATCGGCGCGACGGTTGCCCAAAGATGGCAATTCTTCGCGGGTTTTGGTCTGCATCGAAAAATCCAGATCGGCAATGGCGTAGCCAACCTTATCGGCCATGCGGGTCAAAACATTACCCCACGGATCGATAATGATGCTGCGACCATTGCACGCCCCAGCGGGCGGATACGGGCCGAACTGCCCCGGTGCGATAACAAAGCACTGGTTTTCAATGGCACGGGCGCGCAACAGCACATCCCAGTGATCGCGCCCGGTATAAAGGGCGAAAGCGGCCGGAACGAACAGGATTTTCGCACCCTGAAGGGCCTGCAAACGGAACAATTCCGGGAAACGAACATCATAACAAATCGACAGGCCCGCTTTGTGGCCATCGACCTCGCCCATGACAATATCTTGTCCCGGCATGACGGTATCTGATTCGCGATACGTGATCCGACCCGGCAGATCGACATCATAAAGATGCAGCTTGTTATATTGCGCAACCACCTTGCCATCGCGCCCGAACAGGAAGCTGCGGTTATTGCAGCGGGCAGGATCTTCGGTTTGAATGCGGATCGAACCTAACAGAATGTTGACACCCAGTTCAGCCGCAAGGGCCGAAAACCGTTGGGTGGTGGGGCCGTCTTCCGGTTCGGCGGATGCAAGGGCACCTTCTTTCGGGCCCTGGTAATCGGTGTATTCGGGCAAAGCAACCAAATCGGCCTTATCAGCCGCCGCCTCGCGCACCAGCTTTTCAGCGGTGGCAAGGTTTACTTCCTTATCGTCCTGAGAGTTCAACTGGCAGATGGCGACACGCATTTTTTGTCCTTTTCGAGAAACGTTATTCACCGTGTATACATGACATGTACAAAAAAAATATTTCGTTGTCTACCCCGTCTGTGTGGTGTAATTCTGCTTTGGGACAAAAACGAACCCGAACGAGGAAACATGACGCAAGCAGCCCGCAAGACAAAAAGCACGGAAGACGGCCCCAAAAGACCGGCCAAGGAACTTGTCTATGACTATGTTCGGGGGAAAATTTTAAATGGCGAATGGCGCGGCGGTGATTTCATCGAAGAAAAAATCGTATCGGACGCGGTTGGCGTGTCGCGTACACCGGTGCGCGAAGCCCTGCACCGTTTGCAAAGCGACCATTATATCAGCCTGACGCCCCGGCGTGGCGCGGTGGTGCGGCAAATTACGGCACAGGAACTGATTGAAGTTTATGAAAGCCGCCGTTTGATTGAAACGCACGCCATGCAGCGGATTTGCCAGGAACGCTTGCCGATCCCCACCGTTTTGCGCGATTTATACGAAAAAATGTGCGTTACCAGCAAAAGCCAGGATTTTGTCCAGCGCGCTGAATATGATCAGGCATTTCACCGCAGCATCGTTGCCACCATCAATAATGCGGTTTTAGTTGAACTTTACGGGTCCTTGCAGGTGCGCCAGCAACGCGTTGCCATTGCCGCCATGCGGGTACAGCCCGCGCGCGCCGAAACAATTGATCAGGAACATCACGACCTGATTGTTGCACTGGAAAATTTTGATGAAGATTCCGCCATTGGCATTATTTCGCGCCATTTGCGCCCGGTGCTCGATGTGGTTTCGCGCTTGCCGGTGTAATGGGGCAAACCTGACGACCATCATCAATGGTCGCCCGGATGCTGGCGGGTTTGGAAATGTTTACAGCGAAATACTGATCCCGCCATCGACAAACAAAGTGTGACCATTAACAAAGCTGGCAGCGTCCGAACCTAAAAACACAGCCGCCCCTACCAGTTCATCAACATTGCCCCAACGCCCGACCGGGGTCCGTTTTGCCAGCCATTCGGAAAATTCAGCATCATTGATCAGGGCTTCGTTCAGCGGAGTTTTAAAATAGCCCGGCGCAATAGCGTTGACGCGCAAGCCATATTTGGCCCAATCGGTTGCCATGCCACTGGTAAGGTTGCGCACAGCCCCTTTGGTCGCAGTATAGGGTGCAATACCGGGGCGGGCCAATGCACTTTGCACCGAGGCCATATTGATAATCCGCCCAGCCCCCCGCGGGATCATTTTTTTGGCAACCGCCTGACCAACATAAAACAGGCTGGAAATGTTGGTTTGCATCAGCTTTTCCCACTGATCAAGCGGGAAGTCCTCCAGCGGCGTGCGAAACTGCATCCCGGCATTATTGATCAGAATATCAATTTGGCCGTGATCCTGCTCGATTTCGTCTATCGCATTAGAAACAGCAGATGCATCGGTGACATCAAAAATTGAAACTGCAATATCAGCACCCTCTGCCCGCAATTCGTCGGCAGCGGCGTGGGTTCTTTCCGCGTTGCGACCATTAATCACAACTTTGGCCCCATGCTGTGCCAATCCGCGCGCCAGCGCATAACCAATCCCCTGCCCCGATCCTGTGATAAGGGCGCGGCGTCCGGTAAGGTCAAACAGGGGAAAAGACATGGTGGCTCCTTGGGAATAATTCGCGGTCACGATATGTGGTAATCATCACACCATTGATGGCGCACAACTTCAAGATGCGAATAGCCGATGAAGGTTAAAACATCCCCACCCCCAGAATGCTCTATACCATCGCGTCACAAACACTTGTTCATGTTTGCGGTTTTTGGCGAGCCAAATCTGCCTGTTTTTCCAACAAAGCGGGCATTATTTAAGGTATAATGAATATAGCTTAATCGCCCAACAATCCCGGGAAGGACGAAACATGCGAATTTTTGCTATCGCCATTTTAGGGCTGTTCGTTTTGGCGGGTAATATTCCTGCATATGCACATCAGGTTAGCGTAACCGTTGAACCGCAAAAGGTCGAACATGGTGGCGGGTGCCGAAAAAGCTCGCCCCCCGGTCAATGTTGCCATATGGACAACAGCACTGGCAGCGTTCATTGCCACTAAAATAATCAGGCCCTGGCTATGCCAAGGCCTGAATTAAACATCCATAGCGTGTGACTTAAAGTGCCGCGCAGAACTTTTCAAATTCTTCGACCGAGGCATAGGATTTTTGGGTGCCCGGTCGGGTAATGCTATCGGCAGCATAGCGCACGGCCATGTTAAGGGCGGCCTTAACATCGTGGCTTTCAACATAATAGCGCGCAAAACTACCGATAAAGGCATCGCCTGCGCCTGTGGTATCAACCGGTTTGACCGAAACCGGATCAACATGCACCGCGTCATTATCGCCATCGATTAACAGTGCGCCATCGCCCCCCAGCGTCACGATCACGGTTTTAACACCACGTGCAATCAGGCTGCGTGCGGCCGCTTCGGCATCGGCCAGCGAATTAACTTCCATGCCCGAAATGGTGGCAAGTTCGGTCTGGTTTGGCACCAGAAACGTTGCCTTTTCGATTTTGCTGCTATCAAGATCGACAGGGGCCGGGGCCGGGTTTACCAGCGTTTTAATGCCGTGTTTCGCGCCAAAGGCAACGGTGTGATAAACCGTTTCCAGCGGCACTTCGAGCTGCATCAAAATAAGGTCGCATTCCTTTAGCGCATCGGCGGCACGGTCGACATCAGCCGGAGACAATTCCGCATTGGCCCCCTTGACGATCAGAATGCAATTTTCACCTGACGCATCAACAAAAATGGGCGCAACACCACTTGATGTGCCCGGAACACGGTCGACAAACCGGGTATCGATGCCGGAGTTTTCAAAATTACGGATGGTGTTGTCGGCGAAAATATCGTCGCCAACTTTGGTCACCATCATCACATCAGCGCCAAGGCGTGCCGCGGCAATCGCCTGATTGGCACCCTTGCCGCCACAGCCCATTTCAAAACGCGGGGCTTCGATGGTTTCGCCGGGCAACGGCATCCGATCGGTATAAGTGATCAGATCGACCATGTTGCTGCCGACAATGGCAATTTTACCAGCCATATTAGTTCTCCTGATTTACAGCGAGCGGATCGCTTGTTCGGCCACATCGCTGTCGGCACGGGTTACATAGCCAAGACGCACGGAATAATGCCGGCTTTCGCCACTTTGCAGCGAAATCACATTGCCCTTGCCCTGTTCGGCGCTAAAGCCCTCGGGCTCGCAGGTTGACGGCAAGGCAAATGCGCACACCTTCTGATCGGGGTTGGCCATAACCCAGCGCACGGTTTTGGGAAAATCGTTGGTGTTATAGGTGATATGGAAGGCATCGCCTTCGACCCTGCGCATCATATAGGATGTGTTGCCATTGGCGTCGGCCTTGCCATTGCGAATGTAAAACACCTGTTCGGGGTCGTAGCGGTGCGGTTCGCTCATGGTTTCCATTGCCGCCGGGTTTGCCGCCAGAGTTTGCAAAAAGGCATCATAATCGGGGTTCCGCGGCACGTGCGCCGGAACCTCGGTACGGACAATGGTTTCATCGGGCGTGAATTTTGCCGGTTGAATGATCCGGCCCCCTTCGCAAAACGCGAAATTGACGTGGCACATATACATCAGGTCCATGGCCGCACCCGACAGGTTTTCAACATTCATCTGAATATCGAAAAGCGTTGAATCGGGCCGCAAAACCACACGGGGACGGGCCATGTAATGGGCACCAAAACCCATGACATATTCGCGCGTACCGGTGACGGCCATATAGGCCCCTTCATCATCGGACCCAAATTCGATAGAAGCACTATCCATTGGCGCGCACGGCATTTCGCCGTGTAATGGATGGGTGTCGGTTGGCCCGGGGCAGCCATTGGTCAGAAGGCCGGAATGAAAAGCAAAACAGCCATAGGTGCCGACAATCACATCCGCCGGGCGCGGCATACGGAACATGTTTTGCATGGTCAGATCGACACCGTCAAACACGGCATCCCAGATCATTTGCCCCATATAGGGCAAAATCACCAGATGCCCGCGCCCGTTTTTCAAGCGGATCGCTTCGATGCCGCTTTCATAACGAAACAGGCTGGCCGACATGTTGCCATGGGCCGCAATGACCTGTTCGGCATCGCCGAAATAGCTTTTGCGCAGATTGATTTGGGTCGAAACACTCATCTTTTCTGCATCCCTTAACGTGTACGATTTTTATAGGCGTTAATCGCGATGACCAGCAACAAAAACACACCCCAGATGAAATCGATCAGATGGTTGGAAAAGCGTAAAATCTGAAAGCCGCTAGACAGCAGCATCAACGCCGTAACCGCAATCGACACACCCAGAACCGTGCCCCGGCCACCGGCCGGATTGGTGCCGCCCAGAACCGCAATCAGCACCGCCTGAAGCAAATAGGACGTCCCATAATCGGACTTCGCAGCATTGGTGCGGCCCGACAGGATGATCCCGGCGATGGATGCCATGACACCGGTGAGCATATAGCTCATCAATACCATTTTTTCGCGTTTCAAACCGGCAAACAAGGCAGCCTTGGGGTTGGTGCCAATCAACATCAGATTGATGCCAAAAGTCGTGCGGCGCAGGATAAACGCGATCAGGCAGGCCAGCACGATAAACAGCACAAATGGTGTTGCCAGACCCAGAATTTTTCCATTGCCAATAAAGGCCCAGGCATTGGGAAAGCCAACAATGGCGGGGCCACCGGTCATAACAATGGCAAGGCCGGTGAATATTTGCCCGGTGCCAAGGGTAGCCAGAATTGGCGTAATTTTAAGCCGGGTAATTAACAACCCGTTTAATGCCCCGGCGACAAGGCCCGTGCCCAGCGCAATGACCGCGCCCAACAGCACAATACCAAAACCGGTATCAGCAACACCGGCATCGGTGGCGAATTTTTTAAACATCACCCCGGCAAAAATGCCCGACAGATTGGCAATGCCAATGACGGACAAATCAATACCGCCGGTCAACATTGCAATCATCATCGCAATCGATAACAGGCCCAGTTCGGGAAAAATATAGGTGATGGATTCAAAGTTGTAATACCGCAGGAACTTGTCGGGGCTAAGTGCTGTCATAACCACAAAGATCAGGATCGTCATCGCGATCAGCTGAACGATGTTATTGTCCCGGTTGAGCAGGCTGCGAAAATCCATTTGACGTTTCATATCGGCCTCCTCACGCGTTCGCACGGCGGTCACGCCATGCCGTGATGGCTGTGGCAATGACAATGATGACACCGACAACAACGCGCTGCCAGGTGGTATCGATTTTCATAATGATCAGGCTGTTTTTAACCATCACCAGCATAAACACGCCCAGCATCGTGCCCAGAACCGAACCGCGCCCGCCAAAAATGGAGGCCCCGCCCAGAACAACAGCCGCAATCACGTCGAGCTCCAGCCCGACAAAATCGCGCGGATTGGCAAGCCAGATCATGCCGCTATGAAGCAAACCGGCAAAACCAGCTAAGGCCCCGGCAACGCAATAAATGAAAAACGTGATTTTACGAATGTTAAAGCCAACCCGGCTTGCAGCCTCCGGGTCGCCGCCCAGGGCATAAACCCCACGGCCAATCATGGTATGGCGCAGCACCAGATGCAGGGCAATGGCCAAACCGACATAAACCAAAATCATCGCCGTCAGGCCATAGGTGCTGCCATCGGCTTTGACCATGTTAACGATATCGGATTTGCCAAATTCAATCAGCGCATCGGGCATTTTGTTAATGTTGATCATGCTGGTGCCAACCACACCTAACAAAAACCCGCGCACCATGCTGCCCGTGCCCAAGGTCACGATCAGCGGTATCATGCGAAATTTATAAACAAAAAACGCATTCAGGCAGCCAAACAGCGCCCCCATTGTGGCCGCCGCAACAAATGGCAGAAGCACCCCGTCATAGTTGAAATAGATCATACCCTTGACGGTCAGATACATTGCCGCAACGGCAAAGGCGGGGAAGGAAACATCGATCCCGCCCGATATCATCACCAGCAAAACGCCCAGCGCCATAATGCCAATAATGACATTGCTGCGCAGAAGGCTGAACATATTGTCCAGGCTCCAGAAGGCGGGGTTGACCAGCCCGATAATGACCATGGCAAGCACAAGAATGCCCGCGATGACCACCTCTGATTTTTGAAACCAGGTCATCGAGTTTTTCCTCACGTTAAGTTCTTGAGCTTGTCACTGATCTGGTCTTCGGAGGTTTCGGCAGACGCCATTTCCTCGACGAAGGCCCCACGGTGCATCAGGACAATACGGTTACAATTATGGACCAGTTCCGGCACGTCATCAGATATCATCAACACGGCCAGCCCTTCTTTTTGGGCCAACTCGCGAATGATGCGATGGATTTCGGCCTTGGAACCCACATCAACGCCCACGGTCGGGCCGTTGAGGATCAGGAATTTTGCATTGGTCAAAAGCCAGCGGGCAATCACCACGCGCTGCTGGTTGCCGCCCGACAATTCCTTGACCAGTTTTTTGCCGGTCGGGGTTGCGATCTGCATATCGCGGATCATGGTATCAACCCAGTCTTCCGCTTTCTTTTGGTCAATCAGCAAGCCCGGCGCCAGCTTTTCATAGCTGGTTGATAATATATTGCGATCAATCCCCTGGGTCAGGAACAAGCCTTCGCTAAGCCGGTCTTCGGGCACATAGGCAATACCGGCATGGATCGCATCTTGCGGCGTTGCCAGTTTGGTTTCCTGCCCGCTAATGGCGATTGATCCGCTATAACCCGGCATCATACCAAACAGCGCCAGTGCCAGTTCGGTACGGCCAGAGCCCAAAAGCCCGGAAACGCCAACGATTTCACCCGGGCGAACCGACAGATTGATATTGTCAAGATCGCTACCAAACGACAGGTTTTGTGTTTCAACCCGTGCAGGCTGCGACCCGTATTGCGCCTGATCCCAGACATAGGGTTCGGAAATAATGTCCAGTCCGGTCATATGGCGCGTGATCAGGGCTTCGTCAAAGTCGCGGGTTGGGCCGTCGGCCACTTTCTCGCCATTGCGAATAACCGTAATATGATCGCTGATTTCCAGCATTTCGCGCATTTTATGGCTGACAAACAAAATGGCAATGCCGCGCGACTGGATATCCCTGACAATCCGGAAAAGGGTTTCGATTTCCTTGCCAGTCAGGGCGGTTGTCGGCTCGTCCATAATGATCAGACGGGCATCGGACATCAGCGCACGGGCAATGGCCACCAGCTGCTTGCCAGCGGTTGAAAGTTTTTCAACATCTGTATCAAGGTCAAGCTCGACGCCAAGGCGGCTAACCGCTTCTTTGGCGATTTCGCGCATGCGACGCCAGTTCAGAATATGGCGTTGTTCGCGCAACTGCACGTTCATGGCCAGATTTTCAGCCACGGTCAAATTACCGAACAGCGAAAAATCCTGATAAATAACCTGCACGCCATGCTCGATTGAGGCCATCGGCGACAGATGTTCAACCTTGTTGCCATCAATCGAAATTTCGCCGCCATCGGGTTGATATACACCCGACATGACCTTGATCAAGGTCGACTTTCCCGACCCGTTTTCACCGGCCAGACAATGAATTTCGCCTTTGCGGATCGTCAGCGAAAGATCGTTAAGCGCGACAACACCAGCAAATTCCTTGCGGACATTTCGCAATTCAATAAAATTTTCAGACATGACAAGCCCGTCAACGTGAAACAAAGGGCCCAATTTCAAAAATAAAATGAAGGCGCCCAACCGGACGCCTTCATCATCTGATGAAATCAGAAGTTATACTTGTCCATGTTTTCCTTGGTCACGCCAACCCAGCCCTGACCATAAACAAGGTTGGCATTGCCACCTTCAGGAGTGCTGAGTTTGGTGTAACCCGGCAGGCCAAGATCCAGACCAGCTTTGATCTGATCACCTTTGCCATCAAGCGCCATTACAGCCAGCATGTTCATGGCATAACCGGCAACTGCCGGGTCCCAGAACTGGATATACTGAATGTCGCCATTTTCCAGGTATTCACCAGCAACCGAAACCAGACCGGTACCGGCAAAGTGCAGCTTGCCCTGCAAACCGCGCTCGGCAATCAAACGACCTGCACCGGCAGAAGTCGGCATCGGCCCCCCGACAATACCCGACAGATCCGGGTAAGTGGTCAGGGTTTCTTTAAGTTTGGTGTAATCGGTGTTGGCATCGTCATAGGTTTCCAGACGTTTGGTTACCATTTCCATATCCGGGAAATGTTCTTTCTGGTACGCAACCGCACCATCAATCCATTCATTCTGGGACTTGGACGTCAGGCTGCCAACGGTAGCGACATATTTGCCCTTGCCGCCCATCGATTTACCCAGAACTTCCATCAACTTGGCACCATATGCCTTGTTGTCGAAAGCTTCGAGGATGTAATCGGCATTTTTAAGGTTTGAGGCTTCGTGTGCGATCACAACAATGCCACGATCGCGGGCTTTTTTCAAAACCGGTTCAACCGCTTCGACCGAGAACGGCACGATATTAATGGCGTCCACACCCTGTGCGATCAGGTTTTCAACCAGCTGCACCTGGGCTGCGGCATCTGCTGCACTCGGCCCGACCATCCAGGTATCGTGGCCGGTATCTTTGCCAAACTGTTTGACGCCTTCACGCATGCGGTCAAACCAGGCAATGCCGTCAACCTTGACCACGGTGGCAATGGAATATTCCTTGCCGGTGGCTTCGGATGTAAATTTCTGGATAATATCCGGCGTTTTTACCGCTTCGTCGGCGTGGGCTGCCCCTGTTAACAGGGTCCCGGCGACGACAAGCGACGAAAGAAGCTTGTTCATTAGTTACCTCCAAATTGTAATCGTTTTTTATGTGGCAGTTTTCTGCATCTTGTTGGCATAGATCGCAAGAGCGCGATTTATACGGTCCGTTAAAAAGACGGGTAGAAAACCCTGGCGGGTCCAACGGAACCCCCGCCAAATTCTGTTTTACTGGCCGATAATCTTGATGCTGGCACTTGCGCCAATACGCGATGCCCCGGCCGCGATCATTTTAAGAGCATCCTCGGTGGTGCGAACACCACCCGATGCTTTCACACCAAGGTCTGGCCCAACGGTTTTGCGCATCAATGCAATATCTTCAACCGTGGCGCCGCCGCCGGCAAACCCGGTCGAGGTTTTAACAAAATCGGCACCGGCCTGTTTGGAAAGCTCGCACGCCAGCACTTTTTGTTCGTCGGTTAAAAGGGCCGTTTCAATAATAACCTTAAGAACCGCATCGCCGCAGGCGTCTTTTACCGCGGCTATATCGGCACGCACGCCATCAGTGTCGCCACTTTTAAGCAAGCCCAGCGCAATAACCATATCGATTTCGCGCGCACCCTGTTCAACAGCCCAGCGGGTTTCGGAAACCTTGGCCGAAGCCGGGTCAGCACCAAACGGAAAGCACACAACCGAGCACGTCAAAACGTCGGTTCCGGCCAATTCACGCACCACCAGCGGCACATAAATCGGGTTCACACACACCGCCTTGAAGGCATGGGTGCGGGCATCGGTGCATAAGGAAATGATTTGATCAGGCGTCGCATCGGCGGCCAAAAGGGTGTGATCAATATAGGCTGCAAGATCACGCGCAGCGAGCGTATTCTGACCGTTAGACATTTGGACTTTTCCCTAGGTGGCGACCAACAGGCTCGCCACATTTTGTTAACTTTATAACATTTGTTGAAATGATCCTGTCATCGCGCTACCATCAGGTCAAGCCAAAAACATACTTTGGCAGAAGCGTTTCACCTTATTTCCTACCTGATCGTGATCGGTTACTTGTGTTGAAGTGTTTGATGGGAAATGTTCTTCGACAAACTCACTTTAAGCGTGCCAGCGACGCCGCAATGAGATCATATAACGCCCTTGCGCAGGCGCGGCCATGAACGGAGTCTGAATGTCGACAAAATCACTGGACCGAATAGAAACCCTTGCTCGCTCGCTTGAGGTCAGCAACGTGATCCGGTTAAAGGATGCCGCAGACCTTTTAGGGGTATCTGAAATGACGGTACGCCGGGATGTTGCCGCCTGTGAAAATACATTCACCTATCTGGGCGGCTATATTACCCTTAAATCACCCATGGCGGGTGGTTTGGGCTATATCCTGGACCGCGAGCGCAGTGAACACACCGATTTGAAGCGCATGGCGTGCCAGATCGCAGCCCGGCACATCAAACCCGGCGATACCCTGTTTCTGGATTGCGGTACGACCATCCCGTATCTGGCCAATGCCCTGCCAGAAAACAAAGACATTACAGCGGTATGCTATTCAATCAATGTTGCCGAAATTTTATGTAAAAAACGCGGCCTGCGCGTCATCATGCTTGGCGGCATGTATCATGCGTCTTCGGCGTCTTTTGCTGACAGCAACAGTGTGAATGCCATTCTTGATCTTAATATCAACACCGCCTTTATGTCGGCAGGCGGGGTGAATACCACGCGCGGGGTCAGTTGTTCCAACCCGCACGAAGTGGATATCAAAAAAGCGGTCTTGCGCACGGCTGCGAACAAAATTCTGGTGGTTGATTCAACCAAATTCAATGTCATCAAACCAATGCTTTTTGCCAAGCTTGACCAGTTTGACATGATCTGTAGCGATGACCAGTGCGACACTGCACTCGCATCCCAAATCGCCTGTCCCTTGATAAGTGCGTAACGGTTAACGACCGCTATCGCGGCCAAAACCAAACCAGTCGGCAGCCCTGCACTCGCGTGTTTTGTACTTTGGCTCTTCACGCCCTAATCTGAGACCAGCAGGCAGGGTACCATTTTAAAATGGTACCCTGCCTGCTGTGACACCCTAAAATGTTCATGTTTTGTCTTGCATTGGAGTCGCGGCGACTCTATGATTTTGTTAGGTTTCCATGGTGAGAACATGCAAAATCCCTATCTTGATCGACTTCAGTCCGCTGCCCAGAAAAGCACCCGCCCGCGATTTGCCAGCGCCCTTATTCTGGTGTTGCTGGCACATGCCCGCGATAACGGTTTGATTGACGCCAGCCGGGCCGAACTTGCCGCGGCCGTGGATCGCAGCCATGCCTATCCGGCGCGCAATCTGGCCCGCACTGAACGGTTGATTGAACGACAGCGAGACCTCGACCTTCAGCTTTTGCAACTTGAAACGTCGCATGCAAACGGCCACATTTCCTATAACCAGATGCGGCAAGCGCGTGAACGGGCGATTGACAGTTTTTTAAAGGAAGTCCGCTCGCCAACGCTGGCAAATGTGTCGCGGGTGTTAAACGAGCTTGTACGAGGCGGGTTATTGTCGGTGCGGTATATTGACGCGCTGGGGGAATATCATCCGGTTTCGGCCAGGGGCCGCTTGGCGGAATACCGGCTTACACCGCCAAATTCATTTCATCTGGACCGTATGCCAGCGGCTGCCCGGCAAAATCAAACCAGCATTAATGAAACTTTTTCGCAGCAATTTTTGCTTAACAAGCAGAACCACAGCGTAAAATCCGTCCCGCACGCCATCCAGCTCGATTTGCTATAAATTTCCGGCCCTGCATTGGCTTTAATCCGCGACCACCGACGTCATCTGGCCGCTGCTACCCGCACCACACCTTAGGGTGTCACAAATGACACTGTTAAATATCGGCCCTAAAACTGGTAGCAATGAACGGTGGTTGTCCCTCGACTGTGCATCAGCTTTCTCGTCATTGTGAAAGTATCCATGACCACGACGGTAGGTTGGTCTATCACGGTGCGACCTCAACCGAAGTGCTTGCGCCATACCCCGCCCTACCATCATGAACGGCAACCGTAACGCTACCAAACAACGCTCGAAAACGGGGTTTGCGCGAACGATAGACACAAAAGATGGAGGGCCGCTTTCCTCCGCCTAATCACGGACCCAGCCGCGCCGGATCGGCCAGGAAAAGACACGGCGATAAACCGGCGTCACCAGCTTTGGCATGATGACCCCGTTTACATAGGGCCAAAGTGGCATTGAAATAACCGTCGCGACGGCGGCTACGATAACGGCACCGATCATATCAAGCGGAAAATGAATACCCAGATAGATACGCGCCCATGCCACCGGAACGGCCATCGCGCCAATGACAAGGCCACTTTTGCGCCCGCCCCGCCAGCACACCAGCCCAATCGCAATACCGGCCAGAAAGGCAATATGGTCACTGGGGAACGAACTGTCTGCAGCGTGGGTCACAAATGTATGGCCCAGCGGGATCATAAACGGGCGCGGATGAAACCAGACCAACGGGATCAACTGATTGATTAGCAGCGCAATTTCGGCAGCAACAAAAGCCATCAACAGGCCACCGCGCCGGGCAGGGTCGCCGCGCAGCCACAGCCAGACCAACCATACTGGTACCAGATAAATTGCATCTTCTGCCAACAGGCGGGCAATGGCCAATATTGTAAAGTCGGGGTTTTGCGGGCCGTTTAGAACCAGAAAAAACTGGCGGTTCCAATGTTCAATAAAATTGGCAATTTCCATTAAAGACTATTCTTTCGTCACTTGCTGTCGACATTTAAAAATTTTGGCGTTTGGCACCCGCCAATCACACCCTGAAACGTGACATTTTGAAGACGCATTTCCAATAAACGCCTGCAACTTACAAATTTGTAAGATTTCAGCAAACCGGTCGCGATGTTCCCGGGTCATAACCATGATGCCCCTGCAAACCAAGAGGAATGCGATGAAGATCATTGTGCAAAAAATACGCATGATTGGTGCTGTTATGGTCTGCGCTGTCGCGGGCGGCATCGCCGTTTGTTTACTGGTCGCAACGGCTGCAATGATTGTGCTGCGCACGGCGGTTACAAACATGTTGCCAATAACCCGTATGCCGCCTCACGCAAGAACACGCACGGGCCAAATGACGATGAAAAATGCAATTGATGTAGAGTACGAAGATATCGCACCAACCAACTGATACCAGTCCGCCAAGACGCCCGCCGCGTAAGAGCCATGTTGATCGTTTGCGTTCAATGAAGTTTGCTATGACGCGGATAATGGAATAACCGGGCAAACCTGTTATTGTCATATCATCAGCCATGGCATGACGACGAAACCCGGCACCATACACCACAGCATAATGCGAGACCGCAGCCATAATGCGCATATTACTCATTGAAGACGATGAAAAAACGGCCACTTATATCGCGTCCGGCTTTCGCGAAAACCGCCATGTGTGTGACTGCATCACCGATGGGCATGATGGCCTTTTTCAAGGCACGCGCGAGAAATATGATGTTGTCGTTGTTGATCGCATGTTGCCATCGCTGGATGGCCTGACCATTGTTAAAACAATGCGCACCGCCGGGGTAAAAACGCCGGTGATTTTCCTGACCTCGGTTGGGGGCATAGATGACCGGGTTGATGGCCTTGAGGCGGGCGGAGATGATTATCTTGTCAAACCGTTTGCGTTTTCCGAATTACTTGCCCGGGTAAACGCCCTGTCGCGCCGTCCGCCATTTCAGAACGAAAAAACCACCTTGCAGGTAGATGATCTGGAAATGGACCTGATCCAGCGCCGCGTTAACCGCCAGGGTCAGGAAATTAGCCTGCTGCCCAAGGAATTTACCCTGCTGGAAGTTCTGATGCGCAATGAAGGGCGCATTGTAACGCGAACAATGTTGTTAGAACGGGTTTGGGATTTTCACTTTGATCCCAAAACCAGCGTGGTCGAAACCCATATCAGCCGCCTGCGGGCCAAAATAGACAAACCCTTTACCCATCCGCTTCTTCATACCGTACGCAGCACCGGATATTCCCTGCATGCACCGCGTTAACTTTGTTCGCAGCACCGCCTTTCGGCTGGTGATGGCAGTGACGTTTTTGTTTTTGCTGGCCTTTTTCCTTGCCAGCCTTGTGACCTACCGGGTCATGAATACCGAGCTGGAAAACTGGCAACACCGACGGATCGAAGAAATTTTTTCGCTGATTTCGGAAATAGGCCCTGGTCCGGCAGACGAGGAAATTATTGAAGCCGTTAGCCAGCGTGCCAATGCCGCCCGCAATTTCGGCCAAATTTTATTGTTACAAAACAATGCCGGGCAGCGCATTGCCGGGAACATTGCCGCCGGTCTTGCCCCACCATTCGGATGGTCAACAACCACTGGTGCCGCCTTTGGCCTTGATGCCGACATTCCCTATCGGCTGTATCGTGGAATCCTTGACCATTACAGTCTGACAGTTGGCATAAGCGGCGAGCAGATCAGCGAAATCGAAGAAATTGTTTTACAAAGTTTCGGTTGGGCATCAGTCGTTGTGATCCTGCTTGCGACAATTGGCGGAGCGGCTATCGCCTCGAACACCCAGCGCAGGCTGGATAAAGTTCGTGAAACCATGAACGAAATTGCAGCAGGACGACTTTCGGCGCGCATTCCCGTACAAAAAAACGAGGATGACATTGCCCTTCTCTCGGGCGACATCAATATTGCGCTCGAACGGCTGTCATCGGTAGTTGAGGGCATGAAACAGGTCAGTGCCGATATCGCACACGACCTTAAAACACCGCTGAACCGGTTAAAAATACTGATCAATTCCGCATCCGACCTGCATGCACGCGGTGAAACAATAACCGACGACCTCGAAGCCGCCCAGGCGGAATGTGACCGCATCAACGCCACCTTCGACGCCTTATTGCGCATTGCCCAGATTGAAACCGGCGCGCGGCGCGCCCGTTTTGCAAAGGTCGATATTGGCGATATCCTTGCCAATGTTGCCGATATCTATGAAGAAGTTGCAAAAGACGCCGCCATGACCCTGACCCATCAAACCACATCTGGTGTCGGCGTCGGGCCCGCCATCCCCGGTGATCGGGAACTTTTGACCCAGTTATTTGCCAATCTGATTGAAAACGCCTTGCGACATTGCCCGCAGGGCACCCGCATTTGCTGTTCATGCGCGCAAGACAGCGCAGGAAAAACTGTGGTCACAATTGCCGATAATGGCCCCGGCATCCCCCGTTCTGAACGGACAAACGTTTTGCGCCGCCTGTACCGTTTGGAAAAAAGCCGCACAACAGATGGCACCGGACTGGGGCTTAGCATGGTAAAGGCCATTGCCGATTTGCATGGGGCTGAACTGCACCTTTATGACAATGAACCGGGTTTACGGGTGCAAATTTCGTTTCCCACACCGGCCCGCTAACCCCCTATCCTGACACAGCCATGATGCTCGCAGCACACGCGACAGATGACGGTGCTAGAAACGCGCCAAGCATCATGGTTCGCCCGAGCAGACAAAGCTTTACGGTGCCGCTTTGGTCGGGATCTTACATTTTTGTATGATCACCGAAAGCCGGGCGCGATTTTTCCATCTTAGAAGGATGCAATAACGCTGGTGGCGCCAAGTGGCGACCAACCCGCCTTTTCATGCGCAATATTGCCCTTCCTGATACGGAGAGCCGACATGGCTTTGCTTAAAGATACACCCGGCGAACAAATTTTTAACAAGGTACCGGAAGTAACGCTTTATTTCTGGATTATCAAAATTATGGCAACCACCGTTGGTGAAACGGCGGCCGATTATCTCAACGTCGATATGGGTTTTGGCCTGACCGTCACCTCGTGGATCATGGCGGGCCTGTTGATTGCCGCCCTGCTTGTGCAAGTCAGCAAGAAAAAATACGAACCATGGATTTACTGGTTAACCGTCATCCTGATCAGCATTGTCGGCACCCTGATCACGGACAATCTGGTCGACAATATGGGCATCAGCCTTGAGGTTACCACCGTCGCGTTCAGCATCGCCCTGGCGATAACATTTATCGCGTGGTTCTGCGCGGAACGCACCCTGTCGATCCATTCGATTTATACAACACGCCGTGAAATATTTTACTGGTTAACCATCCTGTTCACCTTTGCGCTGGGCACAGCAGGCGGCGATCTTGCATCCGAGGGGCTTAACTGGGGTTACGCCCAATCGGCCCTGATTTTTGGCGGGCTGATCGCCCTGACAACACTGGCTTTTTACTTTTTGCGCCTTAATGCCGTACTGGCCTTCTGGATTGCCTATATTCTGACACGCCCGCTTGGCGCGTCCCTTGGCGATCTGATGTCTCAGCCCCCCAGCGAAGGTGGGCTTGGCCTTGGCACATTTGAAATCAATGCGGTTTTCTTTGCCGTCATCATCGCACTGGTCGCGTTTTTGACCGTTACCCGCAAAGACCAGCTTCCCGTCACCGATTAAACAAACACAGTTTAAAACCCCGCCCAACAGAAAAGAACGTGAAATGCATATGGCGTTCCACGTTCTTTTTCAGTCGCGATGCGGGCCGGTTAATACCCCCCTTTTTTGCCTGCACCGGCAAAAATAAACGTCCCGTCATAATCAAACGGCTGCCACCACGGGGCGACGCCGGTTTCCTTGTCCACATGGTGCATGAAATGGCCGCCTTCTGGTGGGTTAATGTGAAATGTTACATGATATTCACCCGGGCCATCGAGTTTAACGTTGGCACCATAATGCGGCCCGTCCGAGGCCACCATCGCCATTAGTTTGCCGGCCTGGTGCCAATCACTGCCGGTTCGCTCAAGCTGATAATCAACATCAAGATACGGGATCCATGCATCTTCGTAAAAACCGTTGGCATTGGTCGGCAGGGCGGCAATATCAGCTTCGAGATGGATATCGGTTTTATCGGCTTCCTGACCGGGCATTGCCGGTTCCATCACCACCGGCTGCAGGAATACACCCAATATATGCATGCCGTTTTTGTTCAGCAATTCACCAGCCGGTTGCTCGCCCGCCGAAGCTGACACGATAAAGCCAAAAGTGCCCGCCAGCATCACGGCAGAAGCCACGATAGTGCGTCGCATTCCTGGTAAATTGACAGATTTCATCATCAAGTCTCCTTTTACAGTTCGAAAAAATCTGGTGCCTAGCCAAACAGGGCCGGGTACCAGGCAGACGCAAGAAACACACTGCCCGCTGCACCACACAACAAGGGTCCGACACGGGAAGATCCCCGCACGCCAAACGATGCCAGAATGCGGTTGCCCAAATGCAGGCTCCAGCCCGCGCCGCTAACAAACAGCAGTAATTTCACGGTTGTAATAAATGCTGGTGAGAGGCCTAAAAGGGCAAGGTTGATAAAAGCCCCGTTGCCAAGCCCCAACACCAGACTAACAAGGCTAACCGGCGCAACCTGATAGCCAAGGGCGACAAAACACTGGTGAAATGTGCCTGTGCCACCGGCACGGCGCACCAGCCACGCCGCCACCCCCGTGGTAAATGATAAAACCAGCGTGCAGATCATGATCCAGCCGGCCATGTACCCGGTAATGGTCAAAAAATCGACCCAGCGAAAAACCTCCCGTTCTTCGGAAAAAACCGCCATCAGCCATGAAGGTCCGGGGCTGCCAACCCACAGCCAGCCCCGTTTAATGGCCTCGGTTGCCAGCCACAGGCGAAAATCCTGATAACTGCCAAGCACCAGCCACAAAAACCCGCCCAGTGCGACACCAGCACTGATGAACAAAAACAGGACTTCTGCCAAATTACCGTTGTGATGCCGGATGGTTTCCAGTTCGGCACCGGGGCGGCGCAATTGCACCTCAAGTCCACCCTTGGCATTGGGGCTGACACAACGGAAACATTCAATGCAATGGCGGCTTTCGCTTTTGCGTTTCAAGTCGATCATGGTCGGGCACGCCGTGGCCTCGGTCCACCGGTCGCCACCTGCGACAAACCGTTTGGGCTTGAAATCAACCGCGCCAAGGCGGGCATAAACCCCTAATAACAACCCGATCGGGCACGCATGGCGACACCACACCCGTTTTTTGCGGCCAAAAACCAGTCCACACACAAAGGCTGCCAGCATGACACAGCCAAACAGAATGGCCGCCGATTGCGCATGATCACGCGCACCAAGGGTTTGCGCCCATATTGTGACAAAAACAAAACTGACAATCGGGGCCGCCGGTGATTTAAGCCAGCCGGGAACACGCCGCCCAAGCCCACGACCGCTGGCCCATTCAGATGCTGCCCCCATGGGGCAAAACAGGCCGCACCAGCTTCGCCCGGTGACAACAACCGACAACAAAACCAGCGGAAACCACGCCCCCCACAGCAAGGAATTGGCGAATAATTGAAAGTTATCAAAAACCCGGCTGTGTTCTAAAGGCGCGGGTAAAAACGGCGGCACAAAAATAAGGACGATGAATACGCCAAACATGCCGAGGTGAACCAGGCCAAGATGGCGCCGGTTTTTGCTAAAGAAATTTTCAATCGCACCCGCAAATCGCTGTGTTCTGGAAATTTTGACGAAATTCAGCGCGTTCATGGCCCACATCACACAGATAATGACAATTATTATCAATAGCGCCGGGCCACCCCGAAATGCCTTGATCCACGTCAAGAATTCTTCCCACACCGGGCCACAGGAACATCGTGCGAGCATGCGTCCCACGCGCTACACAACAGCCATTACCCGTGAGAAGGCGGCGAGACACGGCACAGCAACCACCATACATTTTTGTATTTACCGCGAAATCTGGCGGAAAAGCGGGTGCCGTAATGTCGCATCTGACAAACGGGCATCGGGCCCGTCAACCACGGAGGATTTCATGAAAAAGATCACACTTATTGCGCTGACCACCCTGACCGCCGGGCTCGGTTTTGTCGCCGTAACCCCGGCGATGGCGTCTTCATCGCAAACCAATGATGACGCTGCCGAAGTTTCGGCCTTAACCCACGCCAAACTGTCGGCACAAGACGCCATTGCCATTGCGATCAAAGCAATGCCGGGCAAGGTCGCCGAATTACAGCTCCGCGTTAATGACAACCGCGCGCGTTATATGGTTACCATTCTTGATGCCGACGGCGTCGAACATGAAATGCTGGTAGATGCGAATAAAGGGGACATCATCAAACAATCTAACGGTGATGAAGAAGCGGACGGCGAAACCAATGACGACGACGGTGACGGCGACAGTTTGAATGACACACCGAAAAACAATTAACGCTGTGCGCCCCTTTTTGTACAAAAAGGGGCGTTCCCCCTCTGATCATTATACCAATTATAAAACACAAATGCTCCGCCCCCGCTATGGCAATAGCAGCGGAGAAAAGACCGGACAAACCCGGTTTGTTATGCATCAACGGGAATGAAGACGAAACACCGACAGGACATGTAACTTCAGTTACAGTGCCAGGCTTACAAGCTGGCCCCAAGAATTTGCTGCTCGATATAATCAGCACCTTCTTCGCCTTTAAGGCTTCTTCGCCACAGCCGGTTGGTCATTTCGGTATAAAGTTCGATGGCTTCGGGCGCGGCACTTACAGTTGCCACCCCCAACCGGATATTGGCAAACGTTCCCAGCCGAAACGGGCTTACCACAACACGGGTTTGGGTACCCTGTTTGAACAATTGAAACGTGGCACCGGGCATTGAATCAACAATCACACCAACCTGCGTGCCGATTGGCTGATCGCGCAAAATTCTGGCGATATTTTCAATTTCCCGACGGGCGACATCGCGGCGAAATTCCTGATCGGCGCGAGAAGGCTCGAACGTGCCGACAAATCCTGTCCGCATGAATTGCGCCAGCTCTGCCGCACAGACCAGACTGACAGTATTGGGCATACGCTCGCGGAAATTTTTTTTGCGCTGTGACAGTATTTTCAAAAGCGTATCGATATCTCGCAGGGCGGCTGCCCTGTCGGATGCATCATCGGGAATGCTTTCGGCCAGAACCGTAGGCAGTAATTCGTCAAAGCTGCCGGTTGTCAGTAAATAGGATACCGGGTCAAACAACATGCTGATGTGATCAGCGTTTTCCTCAAGCTGGCGCATACGCTCGAAAAAACTGACGGCAGAGCCGATATATTCAACACCAACACCCAGCAAATTGGGCAAAGAAACCCCCAATCCCTCGGCAATTTTGCCCAAGGTATCAAGTTTTGGCGGATGGCCACCTTCATACCGGTAAATAGCGGCCCGCGAGACCCCGATGCGCGCAGCGAGTTCTTCGGGCGTCATGCTTTTTCCCATACGGAAAGCCTTGATACGCTGGCCAATATCCCCTGCTTCGATTTCTGCTGTCATTTATCTGTGGCCGCACTTGTTTCCGCATTGCCGATCAGCATTACTATAGCGCAAAATTTGCAAAAGTCTCAATTTTTAAGATTTTGAGAAAATTTTCTCGTTTTTGAGAAAATTATTGACTTATGCGATAAAGCCGCAAAGATGGTCCTTTACGATTAATAGTCACTTCATCAGGGGGCAAATAATGAAATTTACCGCAACATCCAAAATCCTCGTTGCAGCACTGTGTATCTCGGGGTTGAGCACAGTATCGGCACAGGCAGCAGAATTCGTCGCCAAAATCGGCCATCTTGAATCCGCAGCGCAAAGCCGGAACATCTATCTTGAAAAAGTTGCGAAGCTGGTCAATGAACGCACCGATGGCAATGTCGAATTTGATATTTATCCGCAGGGCCAGTTGGGCAACCAGCGCCAGATGACAGAAGGCACCCAGCTTGGTGTGCTTGAAGCAACGGTTTCACCGGCTGCTTTTTTGGGCGGCTTTAACCCGGCTGTTTCCGTTCTTGATATTCCCTATCTGATGCCGCAAGACACCAAACAGGCGCAGGCTATTCGCGATAGCGCCTTTGGCAAGGAATTGCTGGCGTCATTTTCGGCCAAAGGTGTTGTTGCCATTGGCCTGTGGCCGAACGGCTTTAAGGAATTTACTTCCAATAAACCGATCGACACCTGGAAAGAATTCACCGGCCAGAAATTCCGCGTTATGGATTCAAACATCCTGATCGAACAGTTCAAGGCGATGGATGCTTCGGCGATTTCGCTGTCATTTGGTGAATTGTATTCAGCCCTGCAAATGGGTGTGGTCGATGGCCAGGAAAATCCGCTCGATACCATCGAACGGATGAAATATTATGAAGTCCAGAAGAACCTTGTGATTTCCGATCACGGTGCCATGGAAGACGTTATTTTGTTCAACCCGACTTTCTGGAATTCCATGCCGGAAAACTACCGCAAAATTATCGTCGATACCTTCCATGAAGTTATCCCGGACCTGGTCAAGGACAAGGCCGAACGCGTTGCTGCCGCTCTTGAAACAATCAAGAAAAACGGCATGAATGTACGTGTTGCGACCCCGGAAGAACGCGAAACCCTGCGCGCCGCCATTTATCCTGAAACCAAAGCCGCCTATATCGAACGCGCAGGCGATGAAGGCAAAAAGCTGGTTGATCTGTACGAACAGGCCTACGCCAAAGTTTCTGCACAATAATTCTGTCTGGCGGCCCGTCTGAAATTCGGACTGGCCGCCATTTTTCTTTTTTCATGACCCAAATCAGTCGGCAATTATTCCCTTGCCGAGGAGAATTTCTATGGCGATGCTCCTGCACATTCTCAGAACCACAGAACGCATCTTTCTGGTGACCATCTTTTTGCTGATGGTTGGTTTGTTTACCCTTGGAGTGGCCGTGCGTGAGTTTTCGCCACAACATGCCAGTGACTTTGCCTGGATCGAAGAAGTCGTTCAGATGCTTAATCTGTTTCTGGTTTTTTGCGCACTGGGGCTGGCCCTTGAACGCAAACGCCATGTTGGCGTCACCACATTTCGCGACGCCCTTTCGATTAAAAAACGTAAAATCGTCTTTCGCCTGATCGATAGTATTGGCCTTCTTTTTTCAATTTATCTTGTCACCCTTGGCGTTCAGATGGTCCAATTCGTACTGGCATCGGGTCAGCGCAGTGCAACCCTGAACATCCCCATGGGTTGGATTTATATTGCCCCGACCATTGGCTTTGCCCTGTTAGCCTTGCGCTATGCCCTTAGTCTGGCCGGGGTTATTGACCGCTTTTCACCCGACCCGGCATCGGCCGAGCATGCATACGAAGAAGGGGCAGCATAATGTTGTTTGTAATCATTGGCGCCACCCTTGCCTTGATGCTGCTGGGTTTTGAAATGCTGCTGGTCCTGGGCATTCCCACACTGGCGATCAAGGAAGTGTTCTTTCACCGCCTGCCCGACGTGGTTTTTGTACAAAAATTGCTGGGCGGGATCGACCATTCAACCCTGCTGGCAATTCCGTTTTTTCTGTTTGCAGCCCAGTTAATGGCATCGGGCCAGATTACCCGACGCCTGATGGATCTGGTGCGGACCTTTGTAGGCCACACAAGGGGTGGCATTGGTCATACGGCCATTGGCGGGTCGATGGCCTTTGGCTCTGTTTCGGGTTCGGCCCCGGCCACGGTGGCGGCCCTTGGCGGCATGGTTTATCCCGAATTGCGCAAAAGCGGTTATTCCGAAAAATTCAGCCTTGGTCTGATTGTCTCAAGTGCTGAAACCGCCCTTTTGATCCCGCCTTCCATCACTTTTATCGTTTATGGCTGGATGACGGGCACCTCGGTTGCCAAACTTTTTGCCGGTGGACTTGCGATTGGCGTTGTTCTGGCCCTGACCTTTGCCGTGCTGGTCATGGTCCATGCCTCGCGCCAGAAGGTTACTGCCGCCCCGCGCGTGCCGTGGCCGCAGCGCCTTGATGCCTTGCGCGCTGCTGGCTGGGCATTGGGCATGCCCGCTATTATTCTGGGCGGCATCTATTCCGGGGTTTTCACCCCGACCGAGGCCGCAGCCGTCAGCGTGGTTTATGCCATCTTTGTTGAAGGCATTGTATACCGCGAACTGACCTTCACCCGTCTGGTCGATATTTGTGAAGCCAGTGCCATTTCAACAGCCGTAATCTTTGCACTGCTTGCCTTTGGCGGGGTGTTGTCGTTTTTTGTCACGCTGGCACAGGTTCCCACGGCCATTTCCGGTTTTCTGGCCGCCATTCATGCCGGACCGGTGCTATTTTTGCTGATCCTGAACGTCTGCTTTCTTATTGCGGGCATGTTCATTGATCCCAATTCGGCATTACTTATTTTGGTGCCGCCGTTATTTCCGGTTGCCACCAGCCTTGGCATTGACCCGGTTCATCTGGGCATGATCGTCACCCTTAATATCAGTCTGGGTATGATCACCCCGCCGTTCGGGCTGGACCTGTTTGTGGCATCGTCAACGCTAAACAAACCGGTCACCCGCATTATCGCCGGGGTCTGGCCGTTTGTTGTCGCCAATCTGATCGCGCTGACAATTGTGACCTATGTGCCGCAAATATCACTTTTCATTCCCCACCTGCTGTTTAGGTAAGGAAACGTCCCATGACTGTCGCTGTTGTTGATGTCACGCCGGGGATTGTTCCGGCGAACGAACAGGTGTTCGAAACCGAATGCCAAGTCATAAGCAATTCTCCTGTCAATAATGACTACCGATTGCTTGTACTTGCCGCCCCGGCGGAAATTCTGAACTGCACGCCGGGCCAGTTTTTTCACCTGCAATGCCCGGTGCGCGAAGGTTTGCAACCCTATTTGCGCCGCCCGATGAGCATCTATGGCTATTTCCCCGAAAAGGGCGAGCTGCAGTTTCTTTATAAAATTGCCGGTACAGGTACCGCTGCCCTTGCCACCCTGGCACCGGGCGAACCGCTAAACGTTGTCGGCCCGCTTGGCCAGGGCTTTGATATTCGCGATGACTGGCAAAACCTGTTATTGCTGGCGCGCGGTGTTGGCCTCGCTACGCTTGCGCCTTTGGCCCTTGAAGCCCACAAACGCGGCAAGACCCTTACGGCTATTTGCAGTGCCCGCTCGCCCGAAATGCTGATGTCGATCGACTATTTTCGTGATCTGGGTGCCAATATCATTACCGTTACCGACAGCGAAGAAACATCCGGTCTTGAAAATCTGGAAAAGCTGATTGAAGGGCTGATCGCCACAAACGGCATTGATGCATTTTATACCTGTGGCTCCAACCGGTTGCTGAAATTGCTGCAAACACTGGGCGCGCGCCATAATATCTCCGGCCAAATTGCGCTTGAACAGCAAATGGCCTGTGGCCTTGGGATGTGCCAGTGCTGTGTCAGATCGTTTCAGTCGCCAACCGGCATTGTTCATAAACGGGTTTGCAAAGAAGGGCCGGTATTTGACCTGCAGGAGGCCATGGGATGGTAGATCTTTCGGTACAGATTGGCGATTTGCGCCTGAAAAACCCGATCATGCCCGCATCAGGCACGTTTTCCGAAGACCTTGCCACCATGCTCGATATCAACACGTTGGGCGCGCTGGTAACCAAAACCATTACCCACGGCATTCGTCAGGGTAACCCGACCCCGCGCGTGTGCGAAGTTGCCGGATCGATGCTAAATTCCATTGGCATTCCCAGCAAGGGTGTCGATTATTTTCGCAATGTCACGGTGCCGTATTACCAGGCCTATGACAGCCCGCTGGTGGTCAGCATTTCGGGCAATACCACCGACGAGTTCGCCCAATTGTGCGAAGCCGTCAGTGTGCCCGGCGTTGCCGCCATCGAAGTGAATATTTCGTGCCCCAACATCGAAGAGGACGGCAAGGCATTTGCCATGCGCCCCAGCTCCACGCTGGACGTCATGCGCAAATTACGCGCCGCCACCGACCTGCCGCTTTGGGCCAAATTAACCCCCAATACCGGCGAAACATCCGACGTTGCCCGCGCCGCACAAGAAGGCGGGGCCGATGCCCTTGTGGTGTGCAATACCATGCTGGCAATGTCGATTGATGTGCAGTCGCGCAAACCCCGTTTGGGCAACCTCATGGGCGGGCTTTCCGGCCCGTCGTTAAAACCGATTGCCTTGCGCATGGCCTATCAGTGCGCCAAGGCGGTTGATATTCCCGTTATTGGCTGTGGCGGCATTTCCACCACCGAAGATGTGCTGGAATATCTGATCGCCGGGGCAAGTGCGGTACAGGTTGGCACGGCGACCTTCATCAATCCTACTGCCATGATCCGCATCATTGCCGAACTTGAAGCCTATATGGTCGCGTACAATTTTTCGAAAATGACCGACATCATCAACAGTGTTCGCGACGAAGAAGCCGCCGACACCGTTGTCTTCATGGAGACAGCCCCATGAACAGCAGTGTCCCCGTTTCAACATTTAGTGACAAACACCGCGAACAGGTTGCCAAGCTGTTTGACGAAATTGCGCTGCGCACAGCGGACGGTGCCGGTGTCAGCCGCCCGGCATATTCGGATGTCGAAACCCAAACCCTGAATTATCTGATCGATTATGCCAGCCAAAACGGCCTGCATGTTAGCTGGGATGCGGCTCATAACGTGCTGTTCTCGCTGCCCGAAGACAGCGATGCCGAACGTTATTTTCTGGTGGGTTCACACGCAGATAGCGTGCCTAATGGTGGCAACTTTGATGGGCTTGCCGGTATCCTTGCCGGGTTAATATGCCTGGTGCGTGCCAAAACGGAACAGCGTTCGTTTGCCCGCCCGGTCAAGGTTATTGCCTTGCGCGGCGAAGAAAGTGCCTGGTACGGCCCGTGTTATATCGGGTCCAAGGCCCTGTTCGGGTTATTGGGCGAGACGGAATTAAATGCCCGCCACACCGGCGATCATCGCACCCTGGCCGACCATATGGCCGACATTGGCATTGATATGCCCGCCGTAAAGGCTGGTCAGAAATTGTTTGATCCCGACAAACTGCTTGGTTATGTCGAAATACATATCGAACAGGGCCCGTTGCTGGTGAAAAAAGACCTGCCGATTGCCAATGTTTCGGGCATTCGCGGCAATTTCCGCCATAAAAAAATTACCTGTATTGGCGAAGCCGGCCATTCGGGCGCAGTGCCCCGCGCCTATCGCCGCGACCCTGTGTTGGCCATGGCCGAGCTGTTCACCCGCCTTGATGACGATTGGGACACCATTTTACAAAAAGGCGACGATCTGGTTTTGACCAGTGGCGTGGTTGGCACCGACCCGTCCATACATGCCATTGCCCGTATTCCCGACAGTATTTCGTTCAGCCTTGATGTTCGGAGCCAGGACAGTTCTACATTGGATGCCATGCGCGATCTTTTAAGCGCGCATATGGGCATTGTTGAACGGAACCGGAAAGTTCGCTTTGAATGCGACGATGAACTGTGGGTTACCCCCGCAATTTGTGATGACGATGTGGTGGCCGGCATTTCGGCGGCCATGCGCCGACTGGGCTTTGAAGACTATGTCATGCCCAGCGGGGCGGGCCATGATGCCGCCGTGTTTGCCAATAACGGTGTTCCGACGGGCATGATTTTTATACGCAACCAGAACGGATCGCATAACCCTTACGAAGCGATGGAAATTGATGATTTCATGGCAGCCAGTTCAGTTCTTTTTGACTATCTTCTGCATCCGGTTGCATAAGCACAGGGAACCGACCCGGTTATTGTCGCAAGGCGTGGCTGCCAACCCATTGTAAGGATAAAAAATGTTCTCCAACGCTTTTCCCGAACGTGCCTTGATGGCGGAAATGACCGCAAAAATGCTGCTGGAAATTGGTGCCGTGCATTTTCGGGCCGACAAACCGTTTACCTTTACATCGGGGCTGGCCAGCCCGGTTTATATTGATTGTCGCAAGCTTATTTCCTATCCCGGGATTCGCATGACTTTGATGGATTTCGCCGCATCGCTGATTTTACGCGATGCCGGATTTCAGAAATTTCAGGCGGTTGCCGGTGGGGAGACCGCCGGTATTCCCTTTGCCGCGTGGCTGGCCGATAAACTTGTTTTGCCCATGCAATATGTGCGCAAACGCCCCAAGGGGTTTGGCCGCGATGCCCAGATCGAGGGGGACATTGTCGAAGGTGCGAATGTTTTACTGGTTGAAGACCTGACCACCGATGGCGGCAGCAAAATTAATTTTTGCGAGGCATTGCGCCGGGCCGGTGCCAATGTCACCGATACGCTGGTGATTTTTTATTACGATATTTTTCCCCAGACCCGGGAAAAACTGAAAGAACACGGCCTTGAACTGCATTGGCTGGCAACTTGGTGGGATGTTCTCGCTGTGTGCAAAGCCCAGAATTATTTCGACCCCAAAACCCTTGATGAAGTTGAAGCCTTTCTCACCAACCCGACGAAATGGTCGGGCGAGCATGGCGGCGCAACCGAAATTTCGATCTAACCGAGGAAACAGAACATGTATGATAAATTGATCACTGTGATGCAGGGCGATGCCCTTGGCGTTCAGGCCTATGAAGAATGTGCGCGCATTGCCGAAAAAGCCATTCGTGACCAGCCCGAAGCCGCGGCCCCGTTTTTGCTGCTGGGCATGATCGCCAGCCGCTTTATCGACGCCTATCGTGACCAGCCGCTGTCGCGCAAAATTGCCGAAGACCAGGCAAAAAGCTATATCGCGCTTTGCACGGCCTTTCGCGAAGCCTTTGAAGGCGGATCAGACGCAGATCGCATCAAGGTGCTTAACGACACCGCATATGCCATCAACACTGAAAATCTTTGATATTTTCTGTGCTGTTTCTGGTGGCAAGATAACATTAAAATCCCCTTTCACCGGGGGATAAGCGGTGTGGGCGGCATATTCGGCCACACCGTGGTTCATTATCCACCCGCCGAAATGCCCCAAAGCACAGGTCAGTGTTCGGGGCATTATTTAGAAAATGAACTTGCCCATATCTGGCGGATACTCTGGGGTACCTTGCGCAAATCCCACGGTTTGGGGATAACCCCTGCACAGCCGATTTCTGCGAATATTTTTAAATCTTCGGCGCTATCGTGGCTGGTGGAAAAGATAAACGGAATATGGCAAGTAGCAGGATCATCGCGCAGTCTAAGCGCAATGTCACGGCCACTGATGCCGGGCAAAACATCGTCCAGCATCACAAGCTGCGGCTGTGAAACTTTCAGTTCCTCGAAAAAGCTCGCGCCATCAGGAAAAATCGTCACCTTGAAATTATCAAGTTCTGTTAATGCAACCTGAATGATCTGGCTCATAAAAGGATCATCATCCACAACATAGATGGATTTGAGTTCAGGTATTTGTTCCATTCAGCCCCAACATGCAAAACCCGATACCGGCTTCATCCGTTTCCCCGCAACAAAACCAGCCAGAACCGTGATACCGGGCAGAACCGGCAGCATACCATCACGCCCGACAAACTCTGTCTCGAACACAGGGTTAATCTTGTAATACGGGTTTGCATCTTCGTCAAAAAAGATCGACAACGACAGTTGCACAATACCCGCACGCAACAACTCCGACTTGATATAATCACAGGTTGCAAAAAATCATAGCACCAAATTTTAATTTTTACGGTGCGCAAACATGATGATGTTAAGCGGGGCTGGCAAGCATTTTGCCACCTGAGGCTGAAGGGGCAAAATCGGGAAATAATCGGAGTTAACTTTCAAACCGGGGAAACAAAACCCTGTTTTCCAGATAAATATGCGCGACCAGATCCTCGATCAGTTTTTCGACACTGCGATAAAGACGCTGCCACGAGCGGCATGCCCCGTCTGGCAATGTTAAATGATTGGTCAGCGCTTCAAGGCGGTGCAAATATTCACCCTGGGTTTCGTGTTCCACCCGCATTTGCAGGATCGGTCCCAAAAGCATGGTACTTTTTTTATACATGGCGGGAAACAGGACTGTTTCTTCCTTGGCCATATGGTCGTCAAGTTCAATAGCCATTTCTTCCAGTGCCACCGCCAGACCAAGCGGACAATCGGGGTGATCGCCATGCACTGTTTCAACCTTGCGGGCCAAAGCAATCATATCGGGGAGCTCGGCCCGGTGGGCCTCGTGATAACGGTCCAGAATAAACGCAATCAGGGTAACATCATCTTCCGCGACCGGTAGCGACAGCGGGTTCGCACCCGCAAGCTGGCGAAGTTCGGCTTCAACTGTGGCAATATCTGCGCCGCGTTTTAAAACCGCGTTTTTCAGGATCGCATCGCCGTGGCAACAAAAATTGATCCGGTGATGACGAAAAACCCGTGTTGCGCCGGGTATTAACGCCACCAGTTCGGCGACCGGCCGGTTCGCCATTTCAGTTATGCCGCTGGTCTGGGCGATTTCATCACACATATCAGTTCCATTCACATAAAGCATATTTCTTTTAATAAGACCCATTTTGTTTGTTTTTGGCGTGTCGTTTGGCAAGGCACAGCGCGCTGCGCGATGCGGCGCATCGGGCGAGCGGTGTAACGCCGCCAAACACCGCCAAAAACAAACCCTGCGGGCCGGTGCAGTCTACCGCCTGGCCGCGTCGAAATCCTTGTCCGTAAACCCATTACGCTCTGCGGACTTCTCCTTGCCAGGCGGTAGACTGCATCGGCAAAATGGATCTTATTAAAAGAAACATGCTTTAAAGCTTCACATTGATGCGTCTCACATTCCGGCGACGCCGGATGACAGCATGTGTTCGTTTTAAAACGCACCTTAGCGAACGGAATTGACGGCGATCAAATTTGTGACGGGTCGCGCCTGCCCGCGCCCACAATCCGCCTCGGCATCACCCCCGCGCCGGTCAGTACATTGGTAGCATTGGCTGCATCGGTAGCAGCATGCGGAAACCCAATAACCAGTGACACATCGGTCAATGGCAAAACCTTGCGAATTTCATGTTCTGACATCATCGAAAACGCTGTCGACAGGGCATCAGCGGTTGTCGCACTGGGCGCTTGCACCGAAAGGCTGCTCCACAATGCGGGTGATGTCCCGTTTTTGGGGTCAATCAAATGAAACCTTTGACCCGGAAGATCGAAGCGAAAGCCATATGTTCCCGAGGTTGCCAATGCGTCCGTTCCCAGATCTACCGCTTCGCGCGCGGGCTGCCCGCTGATCGGTGCCTTGATGCGCACGCGCCAGTTTGCCCCGTCGGCTTGCGGGCCGACCGCACGTTGTTCCCCCAAATCGACAAGAACGTGGTTAAACCCGCGCTGACGCAACAAGGCCGCAATGCGGTCGGTAATATATCCCTGCGCAATCCCGTTAAGCGTCACCGCCATGCCGCGCCGGGCAAAACTGACACGGCCTTCTTCCACCACAAGATCGCGATAACCCACAGCTTGCAAACTGTGGGCAACCACCGCATCGATTTGCCCGCGATCAGTTGTTTTGTGCAGTGAAAGCCCGGCCAGGGCCTGCCACACCGGCTGGATTGTCGGGTCAAAGGCACCATTTGTCAGCGCGGCAAAACCGGTCGCGCGCGCCATCAGGTCAATAAATTCCTGTTCGGGGTCGCCAACCTCGCCTTGGGTGTTTAACCGGCTAAGTGTCGAGGCCGGGCGATACAGGCTGAAGATATTTTCCAGACGATCAATTTCAACCACGATATCGGCCAACACCTGATCGGCATGTTCCTTGTCCGTGCCATCAAGCAAGATTGTTGCCTGCGCACCCAGCGCCGTTCCGTGCCAGCGATGCACGGATGCCGACCGCAACGTGCTTGCCAGACCCGCAAAGGGAAAACCTGCCACAGCGGCAGCGCTACCTGCACAGGCAAGCAGGGTTAAGGTCCGTCTTTTTTTTAGATCAGTCATAATTTTGTCTCCGGCGGTTCACCGCTATCAAGGACATAACTTTGGGGAATTTCATCGTATCGCACGATATTGCCGCCATGATTTTTCACATACCCTTCGGCCGCTTCACGGGTCGAAAACGGTACCGCCTCGCCCACCTGATAAGCCAGATTCCCGCCACCGCTTGCCCGGCCTGCGCTACCCGGCACCCCGGCGCCAAGCTGGGCTGCCATGCCGCTTGTCTGATCGCTATGCAGTACAAAAAAGGCAGACTGGGCCGGGATCCAGTTTTGGGGCGGGTTATTCCAATCGGTATAGCCCGTCATGTCCGAAACATAGATGATCGCAATATTGCCCGCTTCGTCGGGAAACAGGCTATAGGCGATGGCATCGCGTACTGATGGAAACCAGAACGGCGTTTTATCGGTACGATGAAAAACCTGTGCTTTTGGCCCGGGGTGGTCTTCCACAATCATGCCGCAAAAAAAGCCCTGTGCATCGCGCGAAAGCGTGGCGGGTGGCGGTAATTCAACCGTCTTTTCACCATCACACCCGGCAAGCAGCGCCAGCATTATGGCAAGGGCTGGCAACCGGATTTTCATAGCGACTTCCTGTGAAAAATAAACACAGCCAAGCCCAATGGCAGCGTGGTCCAGAAGAACAGCGACATTAACGCGCCCGATAACGCAAGCCCCCCTGCCATGTCCGCACCCAGCAAACCGGCGGCGGCCCGGATATCTTCGACCCCGGCTAGGTTAAACATGCGAAAGGCATCCGCCGGATTAAACAGCAGCAGAAAATTAAACACAGACGGCCCGATAATCGCCGCCTGATCGGCCACCAGCCCGCCCAGCAGGGCCATGTCATACATGACAACAAAAACCAGCCAGACGATAAATGCCAGTGCCGCCGCAGCACCGCGTTGTTGGGGCAAACCGCTAATCACCAGACCAATGGCAACAAAAACCGCCCCTAACCACACTGAACTGCCAACCAACAGCAGATAACCATGCCAATTGGCGCTATCGGGGGCCAGCCAAAGCAAAAACAAGCCCGCCACACCAAACCCGGTAATGGTTGCCGCCCCCAGGCCGAATGTCTGGCCAATAAATTTGCCCACCACCACCTGCCAGCGCGCGACCGGATAGGTCAGCAACAAGGACATGGTACCGCGTTCTATTTCGCCCACCAGCGCGTCATAGGACAATAACAACGCCATCAACGGCAGCAGAAAAACGGCAAGGCTGGTCAAACTGACCGTTGTAACCGCCAACCGGTCCACCCCGACCGACCCCGAAGGCGCACTGCCGACAAAGGTCAGCCCCAGTGCAAAAATCATCAGCGCACCGGCAGCCCCCAAAAACCAGCGATTACGGATCCCGTCGCAAAATTCCTTGCTGGCCAGAATAGCAATGGCTTTCATGACGGCGTGCTCCGGTTCTGGAAATGCAAATACAAATCGGCAAGGGTCGGTTGCGTAATATCAAGATCGTCAAATTCGGGCACGTTACCAACAAGATAGCGCAACATCTCGACCTTGCGCGTGGGCGGCAGGGCCAGTTCGATGGCGTGCCCGTTAATCGGCCTTTGGGTAATGCCCGCTGGCAGCGACGATGCAATATCTGAAAACCCGGCTGCTTGATGGCTGTTTAGTCTGATATGAATCGGTAAATTGGCCTGATCGCGCAATTCGCCCAAGGTGCCCGCCGCAATCAGATGGCCTTTGCGTAGAATGGCAATTTTACGGGTGTGGGCTTCAAGTTCCGTCAAGGCGTGCGATGATAAAATGACGCTAACGCCATCGTCTTCAAGTTCACGAACAATGTTATAAAAACTGTGGCGCAATTCCGGGTCCAGCCCGGTTGTTGGCTCGTCAAGCAACAATACCCGTGGATTGCCGATTAACGCTTGCGCCAGCCCCAGCCGCTGGCGCATGCCCTTGGAATAGGCACCGACTTTTTTCCGCGCGGCATCGCCCAGCCCGACACGATCAAGAAGGCGGGCGCAATCTGCCACCGGCTGGCGTTTTAAGCGTGCATAAAAAGCAAGGGTTTCCGCCCCGCTTAATGCCGGATAAAACGCGATATTTTCGGGAAGATATCCCAGATTTTGACGAATTTCGGTGGCCCCGCTCCCCGCCGGGTCCACACCCAGAATACGAACCTTTCCGGCATCGGGTCGGATCAAGCCCAAAACCAGCTTCATCAGCGTGGTTTTACCTGCCCCATTATGGCCCAGCAACGCAAGGCTTTCGCCTGCGCCAACCGATAAAGTAAGATTTTCAAGCGCATGCTGGGTATCAAATGTTTTTGTAACACCCTGCACGCAAACCGTCTGTTTATCCGGCATGCTGTATTTCTCCGTGAAAGATGCTTAGATCTGGCGGCGTCATCAGCGGCGCACTATCCACCACACCACCAGGATGCAGGGCCGGAAACCGCGATTGTGCCCATTTCAGAATCTGGAATGCAGGTGAACTGATCAGCAACCTGGCCGATGGATGGGCCCAGACGACCTGGTCAAGCATATCGTTGGGACGATAAGGGCGGTCGCCAATGCCGTTGCCATCAAGGTCAAAGGCGGCGTTATCGCTCCAGTAATTTCCCCGGCCATTTTCCGACCATTCAAGCCAGCGCGTCCCAACATATTTGACCTGGGTTCTGTTACCGACAAACGCATTATCAACGATTACGTTGCGTTCCGAACCTGCGGTAAAATGCACGCCAATATCGCAGCCTTCAAAACGGTTGCCGCGAAAATCGTTTTTATTGGAATTATAGATAAACACACATTTGGCACCGCCATTTTCCACCGCATTTCCGATAAATTCGGATGCATTGGCGTAATTTAACATGATGCCGTGTTGCTGGTCGCCCGACGATAAATTGTCGGTCACGCGCAAATGGTCCGAATACATAAGGGCGTAGCCCACTGTATTGTCATAAGACCGATTGCCGCGAATTTCGCTGTAATTTGTATACATGTAATGAATGGCAAAACGGACATTGCGAAACACGTTGTCTGCAAACAGGTTTTCGCGGCTGGTGGTCACAAAAATGCCGTCGCGCCCCTGCGATACCCGGTTGCCAATAACCTGAGACCCCGGCGTATTCCAAAGCTGAATGCCGTTGCCACGTTCGTTAACGCGCAAATCCTGACGCCCGGTAACATCATTATCGCGCACCACCGCATCGTCGGGGCCCGACAGGTAAATACCAATCAGGTTATCGTCGATATGGTTATGTTCAACTACGGCGCGGTCGCCGTTCGGGGTAACAAAAATACCGGAATCCTGCGTTGCCAGCGTTAACCCTGATCCCGTTACGGTTATCCCCTGCACAGTAACATCCGGGGCATCAATGGTAACGACAGTGCCCTTCCCGTCCCCTTTGATAACGGCACCGGGCATGCCGGCAAGGTCGATTGCGTGCGCAATAATTATCGGCCCTGCATGAATGCCGGGGGCAAGGACAAGGCGGTCCCCGTCCTGCGCCTGGCTCAGCGCCAGAACAAGGCCCCCCGGAATGGCGGCAACGGCAATTTCTGCCGCTGGTGCAGCACGGGTCATCAAGGTTAGAATGACCAGCACGAAGCTGGTCATTCCTCCCAATTTGAACCGGTTAACAACCGATAACATTGTAATTGCTCCGATCAGGCCGGTTTAACCAGCATACGTCCGCGCATTTCCATGTGCAGCGCATGGCAGAACCACTGGCAATAGAACCAGTGGACACCCGGACGATCTGCCTTAAAGGTGACAGAAGCAGTCGCCTGCGGTGCAACCTCCATGGCGACACCATAGTTTGCAATGGTGAAGCCGTGGGTCAGATCATCAACGTCATCGATATTGGTGATGAAAACGGTAACTTCATCGCCCTGATTGACCTCGAATTTTTCCAGGCTGTACATCGGTGCGCTGGAATACATATAGACGCGCACTTTGTTGCCATCGCGGATCACATCCTCGGCGGATTCAAGGTCGACCCCGTCTTTTTTCGCCCATTCACGGGCATCGGCCCACATGGGATCATTGCGGTCCCAAACCCGAAGCGGGTTCACAATCGACCGTTTGACAATGATACAGTCATGCGGTTCGGCAAAGGTCGGGCCATCATGAACAATAACCGGGGTATCACCGGTAATATCGATCAACTGGTCATTTTCGGGTTTTAACGGCCCGACATTGATAAACCGGTCCTTGGAGAATTTGTTCAGGCTGACCAACCATTTCCCATCGGCTTCTTTGGTTTCACCCATCGAGGTATGGTTGTGGCCCGGCTGATATTCGACATCGACCTTGGCAAGAATAGGATCAACTTCTTCGCCCTTGAATTTACGCAGGGCTTTGTCGATGTTCCATTTGCAAATCTGGCTGTCGATAAACAGGGTGGTAAAGGCATTTCCCTGTCCGTCAAACGCAGTATGAAGCGGGCCAAGGCCCAGTTCGGGTTCGGCAACAACAACACCGCGCGGTTTGATCTTGTCGTTAAAGCAATCTTCAAACAGGGTAACGTCAAGAATGGTAACGGTCGGCGACAGCTTGCCATTGATCACGATATGGCGGCCATCCGGCGCGGTATTACAGCCGTGCGGGCTGTTTGATACCGGGACATAACGGGTCAGGGGCGACCCATGACGACCATCAAGAACCTTGACACCATTCATGATCTTGAACTTGCCATCACGAACGGCCTGTTCGATCCGTTCGATCGAGAAAATGACAGCCCAATCTTGCTCGCTCGAGGTCATTTCGGCCAGGGTTGTGCCTTCTTCCGAGTTATAGCAGGTCGAAATCGCGTATTTGCCCTGATAATCAGCATCGCAGTTATCAAGGTTACCGTCGACAATAACCTGCCAGGCAACTTCCATGCTGTCGCCGTCAATGGCGGTAAAGATGGCATGGTATTTTTTCGGCTCATCCAAAATTGAACCGTCATTGGGCATCGGCACCCGATGTTCACCATTGGCAAACACATAACCGGTCCGCGGGTATTTCTGCGGACGCAAACCATGAATATCGGCTGCATTGGGAACTTCGACAATTTTGTCGCATTTCATAACATCGCAACGGATACGACCGACACGGGTATTGGCCTTGTCGTTAACGAACAGATAGCGCCCGTCATAAGTACCATCGGTGAAAGACATATGCGGGTGATGCAAGTCGCCATTGACCCAGCTGCCACCTTTGTCAGCCAGAAACTTTTTGGTGTCGTCGGTCAGGCCTTCGGTTAAAATCTTGCGGCTTTCATTGGTCTGGCCCCAACCCGTCGCACTGCAACGGTTAAAAACCGGAATGCGCATCAGTTCGCGCATCGAAGGCACGCCCATGATGCGAACTTCACCAGCCTGTCCGCTGCTCCAGAAACCGTAATATTCGTCAAGATCACCCGGTGCAACTTCTGCATTATTATGGGCATCTGCGGCATGGGCCGAGCGGCTGTCGCCCAGCAATACCGAACCCCCTGCCAGACCAGCCGCCCCCGTTGCCGAAGCAATACCGGCCAGCCCGGCAACCTTTGCAGTCCCCCCCAACAGGCTCCTGCGGGTCATTTTCATGTTTTCGTCATGGTTGGACATCTTAAAACTCCTGATGGTGCTTATATAGTGTTCCGCGTCCAGGAACTGGATCGGAACCAGTTTCAGTCCCCCCGGCGCCGTCAACGTTTTCAACGGCCGGATTCTTGTGCGTTAGGGAAGATGGGCTATTGGTTTGCAGTGCCAGCCTGCGTTCAAGGCGGGCCATCTTTTTAATGACGACCGGGCAGTCATGCGCGTCGTAGTAGAGTTCCTGGCAATGCAGACAATAAAGACATTCATTCGGGTCGATATGCCCGTCGGGATGGATGGCCTGAACCATGCATTCAACCGAGCAGCGCTGGCAGGGCGAACCGCAATCGCGATAGCGTTTTAACCAGTCATTGATGCGCATCCGCCCCGGAATGGCCAGGGCCGCACCCAGCGGGCAAAGATAACGACAAAAAAACCGTTCGACGAAAAGCCCGATCCCCAGCAACACAAAGGCGTACAGAACAAAGGGCCATTCACGGACAAAACCCAAAATAATCGCGGTTTTAAACGGTTCTATCTCGGCAATACGTTCGGCTTGGTCAAAGTCGTGAAACGCCACGCCAAACAGCACCAGAAACCCGATATATTTAAGCGGCCACAGCCGTTGATGGACAGCAAACGGAATGGTCAATTGCGGAATGCGCACGGCTTTGGCAAGTTTGTTCAGCAGTTCCTGCAAGGCACCAAACGGGCACAACCAGCCGCAATAAGCCCCACGCCCCCAGAAAATCATTGCCGCAGCCACCGCAAACCACAGAATGAATATCAGCGGGTCCATCAGGAAATAGCCCCAGTCGAAACCGGACCCGAACGATGTTGCCACTGTTAAAACATTAACCACAGAAAGCTGGGCGTGGGCGTAATAGCCAATCCAGACCACGGTAAACAGCAAAAAGCCGATACGAATGCGTTCTGTCAGCTTGCGACGGCGGACGAACCAATCCTGGAAAAAGAACAACCCTGTCAAAAGCAGCATTGCCGTTGCCAGCACCGCAATATCGACCATCCGGCTTTTCCAGACCCGCATCCACAGGGCATCACGGCCACTGTCGTCGTCGGCCATGGCGGCATTGCCACCCGTTGCCGGTGCGGCACTCGCCCCCGGAACAGGTTCGGGTGTGGGCAGCTTGCGCAGATATTTGACCGGTGGCGTGTAATCGAGCCCGACGGTGGTAAAAATTTTGTCCAGCGCGCCCAGACGACGTTGCACCAGCAACTGGAAATGCCACGGGGCTGCAGGGTCCAGTTTTATGTCACGCGGCACAACAAACAGAGATACTTCGCTAAATCTGGGCGCACCCGCTGCGGCGATGTCGCCCAGGCGTTTATGGTGACGATCGCGAAACCGAATGCTGCTGTCGCCCTGGGTAACCTGAATACGATCAAACACCCCGCCGCGCACATAACCCGATCCTTTAAAGGAATATTCTCCGTTCGCGGCAATCAGGATCGCTTGCTGATCGGGCTGCAACATTTTTTGCAGGTTGGCATATTCCGCATCGCCCAGCAGGCTGCGTCCGATTGTCGGGATGGACACAAGGGCGGCATAAAGATCAATAAAAGTGGTATCGCCCGGAGGTGGCAGCACCTTGCTGGCCGCGCGCGGATCACCATTGCCGGAAAATGCCTGATTGATATCGTCGCGCGTAACGTCAAGGCGGCGTACTGACCCGTCACCGACCAGCGTTTGCCAGTCGACAATGCTGCTTTTGGCGGTATCAACCACGTACTGATCGGCAATGGCACCTGAAACACGCAAGCCCCCCAACTGCAAGGCACGGGCAACCTTGATTGCCGAACGACGCATTGAATCATCGATCACCATAATGGTAACCGTGGCCCCGCTCACAATATCGGACGGCAACACATCCTGTGTGTCGCTTTTGGCATAACCTGCGACGTCGAAACCTTTGTAGCCATCGATATAATGGGTAATTTTGCTTTCGGGAATACCAACCAGAATGATCGGTTCCTTGTGCGCAACCATGCGCCCGCCCGCAAGAACGCCGTCATCGGTAATACCAAGAACAATGTCAATTGGCTTACCCGAATAACCGATCGAGTTGGCCCAGTCGCTGTTCAGAAAAAGATAGCCAAGCTGGCGCTCCCCCTGAAAAACCGGCGCGACAGGGAAATCTGTCCGGATGGCACCCACATGGTCAGCCCCGGGGAAAAAATCCGTAATACTTATTTTATCGAGATAGGCCGACAGGCGTTCCGCATGTGCGCTGACACTGCCTAGTATCAGTACCGCCCCCACCAGAAGCGCCAGCGCCCCCCGTCCCCACTCTGTTCTTCGATCTCCAGGCACTTTCGTTATTCCTCGCGCACCGGCGGTTTCCAATAAAACCGCGACCAATGTGCGAGAAACCTATCCCTTCGAGAGGGGGGCTCACTTGATTTTGGTCATTTTTCCCATGCAGACTGGAGCCTGTCTAAAAGACAATCCAGAACAATGGCGTCGCCGCACGAAGTTGCGAAAAAATGACAGTGCCGGAACCCCGCAGATGCCTGTTTCGAGGCATAGGGGCGCGACATTGGCGCAAGGCAAACACAATGACCGTTAAAACACCGAGGGCAAATCTGCATCATCAATCAGCGGGCTGGGTTTTGCCAGGCCCCGCAGGGCGTCAAGGTCGGAAATGGTGACATGCTGGGCATCGAATTCGACACCATAGGATCTTAACCCGCGAATAGCGCGCGACAGGTTTTCCGGGGTCATCCCCAGAAACGAGGCAATCTTGCGTTTTTCAATCGGCAAATCAAATTCCGGGTTCTGCCCCCCGATTTCATATTGATGCACAACATAATTCGCCAGTCTTTCGATCGAACTGCGCAATTTCAGATTTTTTGTATTTTTGACCACCGCCCGGTAACGGGCGGATAATTCACTGACCACACTGCGGGCAAAGGCCCCGTCCGCATCAAACACCTTGCGAACATCCGAGGATGGCAACAGGATCAACCGCGATTTTTCCAATGTCCGCGCCGACATAAGATAAGGCGCATCCTTAACCGTGGCTGCCAGAATAAAGGTCGAAATCGGTTCTACCGTCGCAATGGTGGTTTCGCGGCCATTCCAGGATGCAAACAATTCAACCCGGCCTTCCAGAACCACATGCAAAAAGTCGCTCATGTCGCCCTCGGTAATCAAATCGACCATCGGGGGAAATGTTTGCACATAGGCCCCGCGCATCAATTCGTCGAATCGTTCCCCGGGCATCTCCCGAAATAACTCCAGATCGCGTAAATCAGGTACATCCGAGGGGCGCATGGTGTTCGTTCTCCATATCACTTGATAATTATCAAGCATAAATAACAAATAACTCAATCAAGTACACAAAGTATTTTTATCAGTAAATGACACTATAATTACTTTGACATATCATGTTTCATATCGACAATTATTTTACAAAAGCAAAATGATTAATTGATGCTGATCAAGTTTTTCACCTCTCTCTGCCGCATTACTGCATTCCGAACGGCGCACGGTCATCGCGCCAACGGAAAAGAGAGGGACGAAAATGCATACTCTCGACGGAGTAACCCGAACCGATCAGGCGCGTGCCCTGGGGCTAAGCACCTTTGCATTCACCACATGTTTTGCTGTCTGGACCATTTTCTCCATTATTGGCGTCAAGATCAAAGGCGAACTTGGCCTCACCGATACCCAGTTTGGTTTGCTGGTGGCAACGCCGATCCTGACCGGTTCCATCAGCCGCATTTTTCTGGGCATCTGGACCGAACAATTTGGCGGCCGGATCATTTTCCCGCTGCAAATGCTGATAACCGCCGTTGCTGTGTGGTTGTTAACATCCGTTCACAGCTATCCGATATTTCTGTTGGCCGCCCTGGGGCTCGGTCTGGCAGGCGGGTCATTCATTGTTGGCGTTGCCTACGTCTCGCGCTGGTTTGAAAAAGAACGACAGGGAACCGCGCTGGGCATTTTTGGCGCAGGTAATGTCGGTGCCGCCGTTACCAATTTTGCCGCCCCTTTCCTTGTTGTTGCCTTAGGTTGGCAAGGAACAGCACGAATATATGCCATTGTCCTGGCCATTGTTGCGGTTCTGTTTTTCCTGCTTTCCAAATCCGACCCGGTATATCAGGAACGCAAGCGCACCGGCGAAGGCCCTGTATCAACCAGCGCGCAGCTTGCGCCGCTTAAAAATATCCAGGTCTGGCGTTTTTCAATTTATTACTTCTTTGTCTTTGGCGGCTTTGTCGCACTGGCATCGTTTTTGCCTCGCTATTATGTCGGAGCATATGGCCTCGAACTGACAACAGCAGGCGTATTTGCCGGTCTTTATTCCCTGCCGGGCTCCATCTTTCGCGCACTTGGCGGCTGGATGTCAGATAAATGGGGTGCCAGGGCGGTGATGTATCTCACCTTTATCGTCTCGCTGGTCTGCCTGTTTTTCATGAGCTATCCGACCACAGCTTACACAGTTTCGGGTATTGACGGGCCAATTTCATTTAATTTCGGCGTTTCGCTTACCATGTTTGTCGCCCTTACTGTTGTGCTTGGTTTCGTCATGAGCCTCGGCAAGGCGGCAGTTTACAAACATATCCCGGTTTATTACCCCCACCATGTGGGTGCGGTTGGCGGTCTGGTCGGCATGATCGGCGGGTTGGGCGGGTTTTTCCTGCCGGTGGCCTTCGGCATGTTGCTTGACGCGACCGGGGTCTGGACCACGCCTTTCATGCTGTTATTTGCCATCGTCGCGATTTCAACGGTGTGGATGCATGTCGTGATCCGCAAAATGGAACATCGCCGCCATCCGGACCTTGCCGACGAAATATACCTGTCCGATCTGCCCGAACATCCCCTGGACGCCCCGGCATCTGTTGCCGGGACAAAGCCTGCCACAACCGGTGCTGCCACCGGGCGCTCAACCGCGCGCTAAAAGGAAAATCATCATGGAAACACAACCCAGTCAAAGCCGCTATGTCCTGAACGACTGGCGTCCCGAAGATAGCAGTTTCTGGCAGGCCACCGGGGCCTCTGTTGCCACCCGCAACCTCTGGATTTCTATTCCTTGCCTGCTTTTGGCCTTTTCGGTCTGGATGGTCTGGTCGGTGGTGGTGGCAAAATTGCCTGCCATCGGGTTTACCTACACCACAGGCGAGCTTTTCTGGCTGGCTGCCCTGCCCGGTTTGTCGGGTGCGACGCTGCGCATTTTTTACAGTTTCATGGTGCCCATTCTGGGTGGCCGCTTGTGGACAGCCTTATCAACCGCGTCGCTGTTGCTGCCAGCTATTGGTATCGGCTTTGCCGTGCAAACACCCGACACGCCTTATTACATCTTTCTGATCCTGGCCCTGCTTTGCGGGTTGGGGGGCGGTAACTTTGCCTCGTCCATGGCCAATATCGCCTTTTTCTATCCGAAAAAAAGCAAAGGCAACGCTTTGGCCTTAAATGCCGGGCTGGGCAATCTGGGCGTATCGGTCATGCAGTTTGCTGTGCCGATGGCCATTACCACCAGCGTTTTTGGTGTGCTGGGCGGCGAAGGCCAAACGCTTTCCGAAGGCGGACAGTTATGGATGCAAAATGCCGGTTTTATCTGGGTGCCATTTCTGATTATCGGTTCCATCGCGGCCTGGTTTGGCATGAATGACATTGCCGATGCCAAAGCCAGCTTTCAGGAACAATCGGTTATCCTCAAACGCCGTCATAACTGGATCATGTGCATCCTTTATACCGGCACATTTGGCTCGTTCATCGGTTATTCCGCCGGTTTCCCGTTGCTGATGAAAACCCAGTTCCCCGGCGTTGATGTTCTCGCCTTTGCCTTTCTTGGCCCGCTTGTCGGCGCATTGTCGCGCGCGGCAACCGGCTGGATCTCGGACCGTTTTGGCGGCGGACGTGTCACCTTCTGGACCTTTCTTGGCATGATCGTCGCTGTTGTCGGTGTTTTGCACTATTTGCCATCGGGCAATGTCCCGGGCGACTTCTGGGGATTTTTTGCAAGCTTTATGGCGCTGTTTTTTCTGACCGGTGTTGGCAACGCGTCAACATTCCAGATGATCCCGTCGATCATGCGCCAGGAAATCCCGCGTTTGATGCCCACCCTTAACGGTGCAGCAACCTTAAAACAGGCAGAACGCGAAAGTGCCGCCATCATCGCCTTTACCTCGGCCATTGCCGCCTACGGGGCGTTTTTCATTCCCAAAGCCTATGGCACCTCGATCGGGCTGACCGGCGGCCCCGAAGCAGCCCTTTGGTTCTTTGCCGCCTTTTATGCCGTTTGCGTGGTCATCACCTGGGCCTTTTATGCACGCAAGGGTGCGCCTGTGCCTTGCTAGTTCCCGCACCCCGGTAAGTCCCGCCTTACTGCGCACACCCGCCTTCAGGAGAGAGAAATGAGCCATCTGCTCGACAGGCTGAATTTTTTTCAGTCCAAACAACTAGAAACATTTGCCAATGGTCACGGCCAGGTCACCCGCGAAAACCGCGACTGGGAAGACACATACCGTAATCGCTGGCGCCACGACAAAATCGTCCGTTCGACCCACGGGGTGAATTGCACCGGGTCGTGTTCGTGGAAAATTTATGTCAAATCCGGCATTGTTACCTGGGAAACCCAGCAAACAGATTATCCCCGGACACGCCCCGACCTTCCCAACCATGAACCGCGCGGGTGTGCGCGCGGTGCCAGCTATAGCTGGTATCTGTATTCGGCCAACCGGGTGAAACATCCGCTTATTCGCAGCAGGTTGTTGCGCGCCTGGCGTAAAATGCGCCAGACCATGAATGCCACCGACGCATGGGCGGCATTACAGAACGATCCAATCTTGCGCGCATCTTATGTTAAAATGCGCGGCAAAGGCGGGCTGGTACGCGCTACGTGGGACGAATCCACCGAAATCATCGCCGCGGCCAACGCCTATACCACCAAAAAATATGGCCCGGACCGCGTATTCGGCTTTTCGCCCATCCCGGCCATGTCGATGGTATCCTATGCGGCAGGGTCGCGTTATTTGTCGCTGTTAGGCGGCGTCTGCATGAGCTTTTATGACTGGTATTGCGACCTTCCCCCCGCCAGCCCGATGACCTGGGGCGAACAAACCGACGTTCCCGAAAGTGCCGATTGGTACAATGCCGGCTTTTTGCTGTTGTGGGGATCAAACGTTCCGCAAACCCGCACACCCGATGCCCATTTCTATACCGAAGCCCGCTATCGCGGTGCCAAATCGGCCGTTATTTGCCCGGATTATTCCGAAGCTGCCAAATTTGGTGATATCTGGCTGGCACCAAAACAGGGAACCGACAGTGCCTTGGCCATGGCGATGGGCCATGTGATTTTGCGCGAATTTCATCTCGATCGCCAAGCCGAATATTTTGAAGATTACTGCCGCCGCTATAGCGACATGCCGATGCTGGTGCGTCTTGAAGAAAAAGACGGCAAACTGGTTGCCGGGCGCTTTTTACGGGCCGATGATTTGGGCAACAAAGCCGGCACCACCAATAACCCGGAATGGAAAACCCTGGCGATTGACCAGCTGTCGGGCAACATTGTTGCTCCCAATGGCTCGGTCGGGTTTCGCTGGGGCGAAGACGGCAACTGGAACCTGGAAAACAAGGCTGACAGCCGCGAAACCGAATTGAAAATGTCGTTGATCCTCGAACAGGATCATGACGAGGTTGTTGCGGTTGATTTCCCCTATTTTGGCGGGGCTGCCAGTGACAGCTTTGTCAAATGCGAACATCCCGACATTTTGACGCGCAATATTCCGATCAAAAACATTGCGCTTGCCGATGGCACGGCCAAGGTCACCACGGTGTTTGATCTGTTTTGCGCCAATTACGGTCTGGATCGTGGTCTGGGCGGCAACTGGGTTGCCAAAAGCTATGACGACGATGTGCCCTATACCCCGGCCTGGGCCGAAAAAATTACCGGGGTTCCAGCAGCAAAAATCACCATGGTCGCTCGCGAATTTGCCCTGAATGCGGAAAAAACCCGTGGCAAATCGATGGTCATTCTGGGGGCTGGTCTGAACCACTGGTACCACATGGATATGAACTATCGCGGCATTATCAACATGTTGGTGATGTGTGGTTGTGTCGGGCAGTCCGGCGGCGGCTGGAGCCACTATGTCGGCCAGGAAAAACTGCGCCCGCAAACCGGCTGGCAACCGCTGGCCTTTGGGCTGGACTGGTCCCGTCCACCGCGTCATATGAACGCAACCTCGGCCTGGTATGCCCATACCGACCAGTGGCGTTATGAAACCCTAAAAGCTGACAAAATCCTGTCGCCAACCGCCCCTGCCGGTGATTGGGATGTTAGCCTGATTGACTATAACATCCGTGCCGAACGCATGGGATGGCTGCCCTCGGCCCCGCAATTGCGCACCAACCCGCTTGACGTCGCAAAATCGGCCAAGGCTGCCGGGGTTGATGTGAAAGACTATATCGTCAAAAAACTGAAATCAGGCGATTTGCAAATGTCATGCGAAGACCCTGATGCCCCTGAAAACTGGCCGCGCAACCTGTTTGTCTGGCGCTCGAACCTGTTGGGGTCGTCGGGCAAGGGCCACGAATATTTCCTCAAGCACCTGTTGGGCACCGATCATGGTGTTCTGGGCAAGGATTTGGGACGAGAAGGCGAGGTTGAAACCAAAGAAGCCATTTGGCACGACAAAGCCCCGGAAGGCAAACTTGACCTTCTGGTCTGCATTGACTTTCGCATGTCCACCACCGCTGTTTATTCCGATATCGTCCTGCCGACAGCCAGCTGGTACGAAAAGAACGACCTTAATACATCGGATATGCACCCGTTTATCCATCCGCTTCAGGCAGCGGTTGATCCGGCATATGAGTCAAAATCGGACTGGGAAATTTTTAAATCCATCGCCAAAAAGTTTTCCGAAGTTGCCCCGGAAATTCTCGGCGTGGAGGACGATGTCGTTGCCCTGCCGATCCTGCACGATACCCCGGCCGAAATTGCACAGGACCAGGTTCGTGACTGGAAAAAAGGCGAGTGCGAGCTCATCCCGGGCAAAACAGCCCCCAATTATATTGCCGTCGAACGCAATTACCCCGCCCTTTACGACCAGTTCGTTGCCGTTGGTCCGTTGCTCGATAAACTGGGGAATGGTGGCAAAGGTATTTCGTGGCCCACCAAAACCGAAATACAGCACCTGCGCGAACTGAACGGTGAATGGGCCGATGGCCCGGCCAAAGGGTGCCCGAAAATCGTCACAGATATTGACGCAACCGAAGTCATCCTGATGCTGGCCCCGGAAACCAATGGTGAAGTTGCCATCAAGGCGTGGGAAGCCCTGGGTAAATTTACCGGACGCGATCACACCCATCTGGCACGCGCCAAGGAAGACGAAAAAATACGTTTCCGCGATATTGCCGCCCAGCCGCGTAAAATTATTTCGTCGCCCACCTGGTCGGGGATCGAAAGCGAAGAAGTTTGTTATAATGCCGGTTACACCAATGTTCATGAATTTATCCCGTGGCGCACCCTGACGGGCCGTCAGCAGCTTTATCAGGATCATTTATGGATGCGGGCATTTGGCGAAGGTTTTTGTTGTTATCGCCCCCCGGTCGACCTCATGAGCGTCACCAAAGAAGTGAATTCCGACGCACGCGACGGGCAACCCCATGTGGTGCTTAACTTTATTACCCCGCACCAGAAATGGGGCATCCATTCAACCTATTCCGACAACCTTCTGATGCTAACCCTGAACCGGGGTGGCCCTGTTGTCTGGATCAGTGAAACCGACGCCGCAATTGCCGGTATTGTCGATAATGACTGGGTGGAAGTTTACAATATCAACGGGGCGCTAACGGCCCGTGCCGTGGTGTCACAGCGGATCAAGGACGGCACGTTGTTCATGTATCACGCCCAGGAAAAAATTGTGAACACACCAGGTTCGGAAAAAACCGGCAAGCGCGGCGGCATTCATAATTCAGTGACGCGCACCACACTTAAACCCACCCACATGATCGGCGCTTATGCCCATCAAAGTTACGGTTTTAACTATTACGGCACCGTTGGTTCGAACCGCGACGAATTTGTAATCGTTCGCAAAATGAACCGCGTGGACTGGCTCGACCAGCCCGCCGCCGCCGAGGAGGCAGCACAATGAGAATTCGCGCACAAATCGGTATGGTGCTGAACCTTGATAAATGCATCGGCTGCCATACCTGTTCGGTTACCTGTAAAAATGTCTGGACCAGCCGCGACGGCGTTGAATACGCATGGTTCAACAATGTTGAAACCAAACCTGGGCTGGGCTACCCGCATGACTGGGAAAACCAGAAGCGCTGGAACGGCGGCTGGGAACGAACAAAATCTGGCAAACTTCAGCCCAAACAGGGGGCAAAATGGCGCATCCTTGCCAATATTTTCGCCAATCCCTCGCTTCCCGAAATTGACGATTATTATGAACCGTTTGATTTTGACTACGATCATTTGAAATCCGCCCCGGAAATGCAAGCCTTTCCAACCGCACGCCCGCGTTCGAAAATCACCGGCGAACGGATGGAAAAAATTACGGCAGGCCCGAACTGGGAAGAACTTCTTGGCGGCGAATTTTCCAAACGGTCGGAGGATTACAATTTCGAAGGCATTCAGAAGGAAATCTACGGGCAATACGAAAATACCTTCATGATGTATCTACCCCGGTTGTGCGAACATTGCCTTAATCCCACCTGCGCGGCATCATGCCCTTCTGGCGCCATTTACAAACGCGAAGAAGATGGCATTGTCCTGATTGATCAGGAAAAATGCCGGGGCTGGCGCATGTGCGTTTCGGGTTGCCCTTATAAAAAGGTTTATTATAACTGGTCGACGGGCAAGTCTGAAAAATGCACCTTTTGTTATCCGCGCATTGAAAGTGGCAATCCCACTGTTTGCTCGGAAACCTGTGTCGGGCGTATCCGCTATCTTGGCGTCATGCTTTATGATGCCGACGCCATTGAACAGGCCGCAAACACCGAAAACGAAAAGGACCTGTATCAGGCCCAGCTTGATATTTTCCTTGATCCGAATGACCCCGAAGTACAAAAGCAGGCCATTGCCGACGGCGTCCCTGCTTCATGGGTAGAAGCCGCCAAAAACTCGCCAGTCTGGAAAATGGCAATGGACTGGAAAGTTGCTTTCCCGCTTCATCCCGAATACCGGACCTTGCCGATGGTTTGGTATATTCCGCCGCTCTCTCCCATTCAAAATGCTGCTGAAGCCGGCCAGATTGGCCATGACGGCGAAATGCCCGATGTGCGCAGCCTGCGTATTCCGGTGCGTTACCTTGCCAATATGCTCACCGCGGGCGACGAGGCCCCGGTTGTTTCGGCCCTTGAACGCATGCTGGCAATGCGGGCCTATATGCGGTCCAAAACCATTGACGGCGTTATTAATACCGGTGTTGCCGAACGTGTTGGCCTTAGCCCCGCAATGATCGAAGACATGTATAAAATCATGGCTTTGGCCAATTACGAAGACCGTTTTGTTATTCCAACCACCCATCGCGAAGTTGTTGAAGAAGCCTATGACCTGCGCGGCGGCTGCGGCTTTACCGACGGCAACGGATGTTCGGGCGGGATCAGCGAAGCGTCGTTGTTTGGTGGCGGCAAAAAGAAAACGATGACTCTTCCCTCGGAGGCATTCTGATGATCATGACATTCAAGGTCCTATCAGCACTTTTAACATATCCCGGTCAGGAGCTTCAGGAAGCATGCGCAGAAATTGTGCCTGTTTTGCGCACTGAAAAACTGCTGTCGCCAGCAACCATAAGCCAGATCGAGCCGCTGCTAGCCGAGCTTGCGACATCAGATATCTATGACCTGCAGGAACGTTTTGTGACCCTGTTTGATCGTTCCCGCACGCTGTCGCTTAACCTGTTTGAGCATGTGCACGGCGAAAGCCGTGACCGTGGTGGCGCGATGGTCAATTTGCTTGAAACCTATCGGGCGGGCGGGTTTGAACCCGCCACCACCGAGCTGCCCGACCATTTGCCGGTATTACTGGAATTTCTGGCAACCCGCCCGCTAAATGAAGGGCGCGAAACCCTGGCCGATGCGGCCCATATCCTTGAGGCCCTGCGCGATCGTCTTGCCCGGCGCGACAGCACCTATGCGGGGGTTTTCGCAGCCCTTGGCGAATTGGCGCTGGGCGAAACCAACAAAACCGCTCTTGCCGAACTTTTAGCCGTCGCCGAAGACGACCCTGACGATCTGGCTGCCCTTGATGCGGTTTGGGAAGAAAGCGAGGTCGTTTTTGGGCCGGATCCCAACGGGGATTGCCCCCAGGTCCGCGACATATTGAACCGTATGGATGATCGCGCTTCGCCACAGGCCGCGACAACCGGTTTTAAGTAAAGGAAAACACAATGCACAACTTTCTTTTTGGTGTTTATCCCTACATCGCGTTAACCGTGCTGATCGTGGGTTCCATTGCGCGGTATGAACGTGATCCCTTCACCTGGAAATCATCCTCCAGCCAGTTATTGCGCCGCAAACAACTGATTGCCGGGTCAATCCTGTTTCACGTCGGTGTTCTGACGATTTTTGCCGGCCATCTTGTTGGTTTGCTCACCCCGATTGCCCTGTTTGATGCCTTGGGGATCAGTCATGGCGCCAAACAAATCCTGGCGGTTGCCGCAGGCGGTATTGCCGGGATTATGGCGCTAAGCGGCGGCGCCATGCTGCTGCATCGCCGCCTGACCGACCCGCGCATTCGCGCGACATCAAGTTTTGCCGATACGGGAATTCTGGTCATTTTACTAGCCCAGCTTGTGTTGGGGGTCAGCACGATTTTCGTGTCGTTGCAACATCTTGATGGCCATGAAATGACCAAGTTCATGGCTTGGGCACAAGGTATTTTCACCCTGCAATCCGATGCGGCCAGCCATATTACCGATGTCGCGTGGATCTTTAAAATTCATCTGGTGCTGGGGCTGACGATCTTTGTTTTGTTCCCCTTCACCCGGCTGGTGCACATGCTATCGGTGCCGGTGCGGTTTTTGTGGCGTCCCGGTTATCAGGTAGTTCGGTCGCGTCGCCAAACACCCCTGCCGCCTCGCCGCGCGACCGCACCCCGGCCTTCGCGTTCCAATCTGACCAAACCGGCGGAGTAAAATCATGAGCGACGCATTTTTCCCCGACATCGTGGTCAATGGCGATACGATTCCGACAAGTGAGGTATCGGCCGAACTGCAAAACCACAACGTCCCAGAGGGCAAACAGGCCCTGGCATGGCGTCGGGCCGCGCGCGCCCTTGCTATTCGCACCTTGCTGCTACAAGAAGCAAAAAAGCGCGATCTTGACGCAAGCACCCACGATATCGGCCCCGGTAAAAACGAGACCGGGGACGAAGCGCTGATCCGGACCTTGCTTGAACAGGCCTTGCCCGAAACCACACCCGACGAAACAACCTTGCGCGCCTATTACGACGCCAACCCGGAACGGTTTCGCGCACCTTCCTTGTACGAGGCCTCGCATATTCTGTTTACGGCAGACCACACTCCAGCGGCACGTGAAAAAGCCCGGCTTAGGGCCTTGGCTGCACTTGGCATTCTCAAGCGTGACCCCGAGAAGTTTCGTACCCTTGCCCGCAATGAAAGCGACTGTTCCTCGCGCCAGTCAGATGGCCGCCTGGGGCAAATCAGCCGCGGGGAAACTGTTGAAGCATTTGATCAGATGCTTGACCGGCTAGACCCCGGCACCATCGCACCAGAGCCGATTGAAACCCGGTTCGGTTTTCACATATTGCGCCTTGATGCCCGCGCACAAGGCGAAATATTGCCGTTTGAAAATGCCAAACCCCGCATTGCCGAAGCAACCGAAAAAGCGGCATGGACCCGTGCGGCAAATGATTTTGTCACCGACCTTGTCAACCATGCCGATATTTCGGGCATCGACATGCGCCCGGAATAATCAGGCACAGGAAAGGGATGATATTATGGAAATCGCATTCATAAGTTCCAGCGAACGCGGCGGCACCGACCGTTTATTGGCCAAAGTTGCCACGCGGCTAGAAAAACAGGGCTTCCGGCTGGCGGGCGTTGTTCAAACCAACTTTGACCGACCCGGCACCCACCATTGCGACATGGATGTCCGTATCCTGCCCCAAGGTCCGGTCGTTCGCATTTCGCAAAATCTTGGTGCGGAATCGCAAGGGTGTCGCCTTGATCCCAATGCTTTGGAAACGGCCGTGGCCTGTGTTGAAACCATGTTCGATGACGGATCGCCGATTGATTTTCTGATCCTCAACAAATTTGGCAAGCACGAAGCCGAAGGGCGGGGTTTTCGGACCCTGATCGGCGAAGCCATGATGCGCGGCATTCCGGTATTAATCGGCGTAAATACACTTAACCGCGCCGCTTTTAACACCTTCACCGACGGTATTGCCCAGCCACTAGCGAATGATGTGAATGATATTCTCGACTGGTGCCTAAACAAGCGGGCATTGGTAGCAGGCTGAAATGACAAACACCAAAGCATCCTAAGCCGAACAAACAAAGTGTGTCTTAACCAACAAATCTCAACAAATACAGTTCCGCCACCCACACGAATTTATAGTGTTTACAGTTCATTGCTTGCTCTGAGATAAAATTTCTTGGTAAGTTTGAATTTTTTTCGAAAAGTACAGCCCGTCATTCTTCATCGTTATTCCCAAAAGTCCAAACGATGGAAACACGTCCCTGCCTTAAGCACACGGGCGCGTTGGTCACATCTTTTTCACGGCCAGAATTCTGACGGGCTGCACTTAAATTTCTATTTCAGCAAGAAATTCATTAGTTAACCCGATAGCGTGTGACCATGTCCCAATTAAGTTCCAGGCCAAACCCGGGACCCTGCGGAATTTGAATGATACCGTCTTTAGGATCAGGGCGATTAGCGATCATTCCAGCCCAGATCGGATCACGTGCCGGCTCGAAGCACTCGACACACAGCCCGTTCGGGATGGCAGCAATCATCTGCATGGCAATCTGTGATTCTTCATGATGGCCCACACGGATATCATGCAAGGTGCACAACGCGGCTGCACGACGCCAGTCAGTAATACCGCCTGCTTCAGAGGCATCAAAGTTAACAATATCTACCGCGTCAGCTGCCACCAGTCGACGCACTCCTGCGCTGGAAACCTCGCTTTGTCCTGCATTAATCGGTATCATAGTCGAGCGACGAACCTGTGCCATTGCACGCGCATCGTCATACCAATGGCACGGTTCCTCGAACCAGGAAATATTATATTTCTCGATCAAACGAGCAAACCGAATTGCCTCTGAAACAGGCCAGCCACGATTAGCGTCCACAGCAATCCAAAAATCATCCCCGGCGCCCTTTCGGGCCGCTTCTACACGCTTGGCGTCCTCCTCTGCGCTTAAACCACCAACTTTAACCTTGCAGCCAGCAAGCCCTGAATCTCGAAGCCGCGCCATTTCCTCGCCCAAATCGGACAAGGTTTTACCTTCTTCGTAATAACCACCGATACAAATAATGGGCAATTCCTGGCGGTATCCGCCGAGCAGACGACATACATTTAGACCTGCCGCCTTCCCCATTAGATCCCAGATTGCGCTATCAATACAGGCGATAGCTTCCATAACTAACTTGCGGTCACGATTCCACTCGGCCACTTTGAACATTTTTTCCCACAAATTCTCGACGGCAAAAACGTCCTGTCCAACGACCAGCTGCGTCAATTCATTTTCTATGATATCAACGACCTCTCTCATATGATCGCGATTGTCGCCATTGTAAACTTCGCTAATCAGGCCCGTATCAGTTTCCATCCGCGTGATGATGGTACACCGTTTGGTGACGTTATATTTACTGCCCCCAAAATTGCGCGAAAGCGGGATTTCGACGGCGATAACGGTTACATTTGTGATCTTCACGAGATCCTCCCTGTCAAATAAGATAATTGAATTATTCGCCCTTGGTGCCACCTTCCGAAAGGCCGACGACAAGCTTGCGCTGTACCAAAAGATAAAAAAGGACCACTGGTATCGTTACCAGAACGGCTCCCGCCAAAAGCATGCCCCAGGAATAGATATTGTCCTGGCCGATCCAGGTCGCCAAACCGAGCGGCAGAGTCTTTTTTGTTTCGGAGGACGTGAAAACGAGAGCAAAGAGAAACTCGTTCCAGGCGTGATTGAAGCTGAAGACACCAACCGAAACGATCCCTGGCAAAGCCAACGGAACCGTAATCTTCATCATGGCCTGGAGCCGGGTACAGCCATCGATCATGGCGCTTTCTTCAAGACTGACCGGGATTGCATTGAAATAAGACCGCATGAACCACAATGCCAACGGCAAGGTGAATGCAGTATTTGCGACAATGAGAGAAAACAGCGTATCCGCCAGACCAAGCTTTACGACGTATATGTACAGCGGTAGCACGATCAATACTTCTGGCAGCATGTAGCAAACCAGAGCGATATTGGAAAATGCTCCGATCCCGAAAAATTTAAACCGGCTAAGGCTATAAGCCCCCAACCCACCGATCACCAGTGACGCGAAAGTCGCCCCCCCAGCCACGATCAAACTGTTCGCGAAATAGGTCAGGAAGTTGGTTTGAACAAACAGGTCTCTGTAATTCTGTAACGTCCATATCTGGGGCAAAAAAGTTGGGGGGACAGCATAAAGTTCGCCGCCTGGCTTAAATGAACACAAAAGCATCCAGAACAACGGGAAACCGATTACCGAAACCGCAGTAAGGACCAAAAGATATGTCATTGCGCGGGTTGCCAGATATTGAACATCCGCCATTTCACGATTGCGACGCGGTGCCGCATCAGTAGTTGAGGCAGTAAACGTTGTAGTCATTGGCGGGCCTCCGCGCGTTTGATCAGAATGAAATATCCGCCAAGCAATATGCACAGAATGCCAAAGGTCAGAATCGCAACAGCAGCAGCGCGTCCGAATTCGAAATCGGAAAAGGCTTTAAGATAGACGAGAATGGGCAAGGTGGTGGTTGAGTCCAGTGGGCCGCCTCCGGTCATCAAATAGATGATCTCGAATTTATGGAAACTCCAAATCGTACGCAGCAAAGCTGTTAACAGAAAGACCGGCATCACATAAGGCAGGGTAATTCTCATAAACTGCTGAAACGGTGATGCCCCGTCAATTCTGGCGGCTTCATACTGTTCTTGAGGGATCGACTGCAAAATGCCCAAAAGAGCAATCACGGCGAAAGGAAAGAATTTCCAAACACCAACCATAATCACCGAGAACATCGCGAGAGACTGACTACTAAGCCACAGCAATGGCCCATCAATAATTCCAACGTCAATCAATACAGCATTGATAATGCCTACAATGTCATGAAACATATATCGCCATGTCATTACAGCAACCACGGTGGGAACCAGATAGGGTGCCAAAATTATTGCGCGAGCCGCCCCGCGAAACACAAAAGTTCTATTGAGCAATAATGCCAGGCCCAACCCAAGTACCATCTCGATAGACACGCTACCAAATACCCAGACGAAAGTGTGCCAAAGGGCTGAATAAAATGTTGGGTCGCTCAGTGCCCAGATAAAATTGTCCAGACCGATAAACGGACCAGATGTCTCACCCATGCCGATATCTTGCATCGAGGTCAGAAACACCGTCACAGTAGGGACGCCGGCCAACAAAAACAGAACGAAGGCACTCGGTGTGAGCGTTGCATAAGCCAGAAAGCGATCCCCGGAGAGGGAGTTGTGTGACTCAGCCATGAGCTGCTCTCCTCGCCATGATACCTTCTTCGTCCGTAGGAATCAGGGCCTTGCCACTACCGCTGTCGAAATAACGCAAATCAACATTCGCCACAGCAAATTTGGCCTCGGTACCGACAGTGGGCGAGTAATGAACACTTGACGGAATACGGGCAATCGCTGCGGTTTCAGGTAAAGTGCCCCCCACGGTCCCGTACAACAGTTGATCGCCCCCCAGATATTCGACACGATGCACCAAAAAGGAAATACGGGTCGTCGCAATATCAGTCTGGAAATTAGTTTCCGGCAGAAACGTTTCAGGGCGGAATCCCAAGGTAACATTGCCGACACTAACCAGGTTCATCGGAGGAGACCCCATAAAAGTGGCAACGAAAGTGTCGGCTGGATACAGATAAACCTCCTCTGGCGTGCCCACCTGGCGTACAGTACCGGCATGCATGACGACGATGCGATCCCCCAAGCCCATTGCTTCGACCTGGTCATGGGTTACGTAAATTGAGGTAACGCCAATCCGGTCCTGGAACTGCCGCAGTTCCTCCCGCGCGGAATGACGCAATTTCGCGTCAAGGTTCGACAAAGGTTCATCTAGCAAGAAGACATCCGGATCACGCACCAGCGAGCGCGCCAACGCGGTCCGTTGTCGTTCTCCGCCTGACATCTGCCGAGGCTTGCGATTTAGCATCCGCGTCAAGCCAACCAGTTCGGCTGCACTTCTCACTTTTTCATCAATTAACTTTTTTTCAACTGATCGCACTCGTAGTGGAAAGGCGATGTTTTCATAAACCGTCAAATGCGGATAAAGCGCATAATTCTGGAACACCATCGCAATATTGCGTTCCTTGGGTTGAAGCCGGGTTGCCTTGCGCTCACCAATAAAAACATCGCCATAAGTGGGAAGTTCCAACCCCGCGATCATCCGCAATAGCGTACTTTTCCCACAGCCTGACGGGCCAAGGAGAACCAGAAACTCGCCATCTTCAACAGTCAGATTAATATTGGAAACGGCGGTATGATCGGCAAACACCTTGCCGATATCTTTGATTTCAACTCGCGCCATGATTCTCTCTTGTCGAATGAGGTAGAACATTCAAGCCGCTCGCAGTCAAAATCTTTTCGACCTCTGCGTTGAGCTTTTCCTGAGCATCTGAAATCCGTTTTCGAACGGAACCAATTCCGGTCAAATCCGCATTCAATGCCGCTTTACGATGAAGGATCATTTCCTCCATCCTCACCGGCGCAGGACCACCCGTAACCGTGCGACTTTTTAAATTTTCCATTGGATTAAGGGCCTTGCGAATTTCCACTTCAGCAATGGAAAGTTTATGGCCAAACAAAGCCTCACACGCGTCATCAAGGTTGGTCGATGAAATATCCGTGGCAATGCGACCGGCTTCGATGGTTTCACGTACCACCCGGCCAACGACATTATGTGCCATTCGAAACGACATACCCGTTTCCCGCACGATAATGTCGGCAAGCTCCGTCGCTGTGCCGAAACCTATTTCGGCGGACCGACGCATGGCTTCCGCCTTTACAGTAAGAGTCTGAATCGCCCCATCCAAAACCCGCAAGGCACGCGTTGTCCGGCCGACGATATCCATGGTCGGTGCATTGGCAGCCGTGACCCCATCATTGACATCTGCAAGGGCAGTGTTTTTTGACGCAGCTAATGCCATATTCAGCGTCCCAATGGTCATAGCCGCCACGGCTTTTACGTGTTCCAAAGCTTGAGGATTTTTCTTTTGCGGCATAATGCTGCTCACGCTGGAATAGGCATCATCCAGTTCAATAAAACCGAACTCCATCGTATTCCAGTTTTGTAAATCGGTTGCCATCCGAGAGACCCCAGTCATCATAATCGCCAGGGCCGCGTTAACTTCGTGCAAATCGTCGCGAATGGATACACCGTCATAGGCGATTTCAACCAGTTGGGCAAAGCCCAGCAAATTTGCTGTCCTCTCTCGGTCAATCGGAAACCCGGTTGTCGATAATGCTCCTGATCCAAGCGGACTTCTGTCACAGCAAGATAAAGCTTCACTTAGGCGGTGAAAATCACGACCGATCAAATCGCTTGCCGACAGTAAATAATACCCGAATGAAATCGGTTGGGCATGTTGGGTATGGGTATAGCCGGGCATCACCGTATAAATATGCCGGGCGGCTACATCAATCAGCGTCGCACGCAATTGCCCCACAATATCAAGAAGTTCTAAAACATAGGCCCGAAGAGCCAGTCGCCATGAGGTCGTATGAAGATCATTACGACTACGTCCGGTATGGAGCCGTCCACCGATCTCAGGACCAAGCTGTTCAACGAGATAACGTTCGATATAAGAATAAAGATCTTCCTGCTGATCATCAATTTTCAGGGCTGTTACACCCGTTTTCTTCAGCTCACATAAAACCGCAAGAATACGAGCTATACTTTGCCGATCAACGATCCCGCATTCGGCCAACATCACCGCATGAGCGGCATGAATGCGCATTTCAGCTTCGAACTGGTAGCGGATCCCTGCCTCAACCGAAGGACGGAAATAAGAATCCACCATAGCCTGGGCCGGGGGCGACTTGACGCGCTCGCGGATCGACACGACCGGGGATGCCGGTTGTTCCTTGGACATAAACCTCTCCTGAAGAAAAGTCCGCGTGGACAGACATACGCCTGTGCGCACGCGGACTGGTATCGTTGCATTTTATTTTTTGAGATTATCTACAATATCTTGCATGCGTTTCTGGCCCCACGCAGCGGCGTCTTCCGGGGTCTCGTCCTGGAAAACGACGCGCTGAACAACTTCGGCCGGAATGCCACGGGCAACAATTGATCCGATATAGGGATTGATCACACCCGACCGAATAACTTTACCATCCTTAAACTGCGCACCTGCTTCAGATTCAAAATCTAGCGAATTTGACGTATCAAAGGCGATACGGGCAATTTCTTCGCGCCCCTTCAAGCTGGCCGCACCGTCTTTTATGACCTCTTCCTGTACGTCTTTAAGAGGCGGGATCAGATGCGGGTGAACCGTTAGTGAAAACTCTTTCAAACGATCACCTGAAACGATGAATTTTAGAAATTTGCGCGCCGCGTCAATGTTTTTCGCCCCTACGGCCTCGGAAGAAAGCGCAAAGCTATTGGCATTAACGAATTTGACGCCAACACCACTGGGCCCGGCTGGCAGTGCAGCAGCACTGGTTTCGTCAAACAACTTTGGTGTGGTTAATGCCGCGTTGGCTATCAGGCGGGATGCATAAATATCGAGCCCGACTTTACCGGTCATATAGACATTGATCATATCGCCATAGGAATACGAACCAATGCCTTTAGGGGAATATTGTGCCATCCTTTTAAGAAAGGCCAAGGCCTTGATCGTACCGGGATTATCGAAGGTAACGTTCAGATCCTTGTCAAAATAGGTTCCCCCGGCGCTCCATATCAGATGTGAAAGGAAAATACTGGTCATCCGGTTTTTCCCGGCCGGGAAAATAAAACCGTAATTACCATCTCCCGTTAAGGCTTTTGCATCCGCTTCCAGATCGGTCCAGTTTTTCGGGGTCGATAACCCCTTAGCTTTCAACAAGTCATCACGTTGCCAAAGAACACTGAAATTCCCTAGAGAATAGGGAACGTCATAGACTTTGCCGTCCACCGGCACCAGGGAACCCGGGAGATAGTCATCACGCCCGATTTCATCAATCATGTCATCAAGCGGTACCAGATACCCCTTATTGGCAAACAAAAAGCGTTCTTCTGGCAGAATCTTGAAAATTTCCGGCATCGTTTTGCTGTTGACAGCCGCCAGGACCTTTTGCAGACGGCCGTCGGTGCTAACGGCCTCCATCGCGATTTTAATGTCGGGGTTTTGAGCCTCGAATTCGTTGATCGCTTTATTGTAAAATTCGATGCTGGGTGGGTCAGTCTCGTTATGCAAAAAACGAACTGTTTTAACTTGGGCCATGGCTGGCAATGAAAGCAGGCACACTGCAACGCCAGCAACAATGGTGGCGCAAGGTATTTTTCGTAGAAACATTTGGTTTTCCTCCCAATGAAATTGGTCGCCGCCCAACTTCCTCTCTTGCGGAGGACTTTCGCGAAGTGCGGCAGATAAAATCCTAATCCGCTCTTCCGTCATTCGTCCAGTATATGTTATATATATCGGATATTCATTTCACGAATAGGAAAATAATGGATCTCGCAGCATTGCGGGTATTTGTCCGCGCATCAGATATGAGGAGCTTCAGCAAAGCAGCAGTGTCCCTCGGGCTAACGCAACCTACAGTTAGTCGCATCATTGGTGAACTCGAAGCGGAGTGGGACGGCTCCTTATTCTACAGAACCGGCCGGGGTGTTACCTTGTCGGAGCTGGGGACGGAAGCCGTTTCCCGTGCACGATTTCTTTTACGTGAAGCCGAACAAATTACCGAAGATATCAAAGCGCACAGCCGCCTTCCAAGCGGAGATGTCGCTGTCGGTTTACCCCCTTCAATAGTGGGTCCAACAGTCTCCGAACTTGTCAATGAATTAAGGACCGACCTTCCTGGTATCAAACTACAAATCTACGAAGGATTTAGCGATCAAATTGAGAGATGGTTAGCAGAAGGCACTATCGATATTGGAATTTATAGTAAATATCGTGAGGGTTTATACGACAAGACGGAATTCTTACTTGAGTCACAGTTAGTTCTGGCAGGTTTATCAAAAGACTGGAACCTTCCCGAAGAAATAGATTTTGAACAATTATCTGAATTCTCTCTTGTCCTACCTGCACATACCAATGGGTTGCGCGTCATCGTCGACAATATCGCGCGTCGAATGAAAGTCCGATTAAATGTCATTGCAAACGCTGATTCTACAATCGTCCAAAAGGAACTGGCAGCACGGTGCGGATGTTTCATGATCAAAGCACCACATACGATTGCCGCTGAACAGCAACAAGGCTTATTTTGTAGCAGTGTGATTCGCAACCCTTTTATAAACCGCCATGTCGTGCTGGTCACCGGGCGAGAAAAGCCCCTAAATCGGGCAGGTCGAGAAGTCGCGGTACGACTCACTAAAATATTACGCCAACTCCCCGCCATTTCCCCCCGAAACAAGAAACCCTAACCTCGGAAAACATCACGTAAATATTACTTTTTATTATTTTATATTAATGTGAATCACAATTTTTTAAACAGAACCGATATAAAATATCTCCAATATTTCTCTACACTAAACAAAAAATCATCGATCATTGGTATGGCGGAGCACAATATGTCATTCCCAATCATCTCGCGCAGGCTGACCCGCTTGTATTGCGGTTCGAGCGAAGAACACATGAACACCTGAAGGAAGGCTTTTCGCTACACGCTGCTTTGAGCACGAGTGCGCGTTCACTGTAGCGTTGGTGCCAGGCAATATTGGGGAGGTCGCCGCTCTTTTACTCCCAGAACTTGCGTGTTGAACACAGCCCTGTCTCTCCTGCAGGGCGGGCTGGACTTCAATTCCGCAGCCGCCGAAGTGGACTACATTGAGGGTGCCACGTTGGGTACTCTTTTGGGCCAGCGAACTGGTCGTGGTATGCGCAGCCTTCAGGCCCATCTTCGCTGATAGCAAACCTGCCATCTTGTGTTTCATCCAAAATGGGGTTGACAAAATACATTGATATCAATATTAATCCTGTATGGAAAACATTGACCCTTACCTTCGAGATATCGCAGAAGAAATAGGATCGACCTGTATTTGTATGGCAGTACAGCGCGCGGCGCGTGTCGTCGCCCGTCAGTTCGACGAGGCCTTCCGCGACCTTGGGATTAACAACTGGCAATTTTCGCTGCTTGTAGCGGTAGGACATTCCGAGCCAAAAGCAATTGGTGCGCTGGCTGAACTACTCGATATTGACCAAACGACATTATCGTCAAATCTCAAGCTGCTTGAACGTCGGGAATTCCTTCAAGTCCAACGCAGCAACACGGATCGCCGCGTCAAACTGGTCGGCCTGACTAAGCAGGGCAGAGATTTAGTTGTAGAGGCCCTGCCACACTGGCGCAAGCTTAACCGAAAGATTAATACTCGTATGAGCGATTTTCGCGGTGAAAACCTGCATCAGGAACTGGAGAAACTCGCCTCGGGCTAGTTCTTGTCCCGCCAAATACATTGATATCAATGTATTTGGCGGGAGGGGACCGAAGCACCGATGAAATCATCACGGCCTACTCATGGTGCATTACAGAAAAAGTATCTTCCTCTTTTTTACCGCCGACAGATGAGAATTCCCTTTATGAAAAAAATATCACGCTTTTTGATAGCAACCGCTGTTGCCGCGGTGTTGTTTTGCAACCGTGCGTCGGCTGCGGGGCCGGAAAGCTCGCACGTAGAATCAACGCTGGTCCGAACAGCAGTTGTCACGCCGGCCGAAACTGCGGCGCGAGGGTTTACCGGCCTCGTTGCTGCTCGTGTCCAAAGCAATCTGGGCTTTCGCGTATCGGGCAAGATCGTCAAACGTTTTGTCGACGCTGGTGAAAAAGTCACCCGCGGCCAAGCCATGATGCAGCTCGACGCAAAAGACCTGAAATTACAACTTGTCGCCAAACAAAAAACCGTCGCAGCAGCCAGGGCTCTCGCTGTTCAGGCCAGAGCGGACGAGGTGCGATACCGTAAACTGGCAAAAGATGGCTGGGCTACCCAGCAAAAATACGACCAAATTGTCGCTCAGCTTGATTCCGCCAATGCCAAACTCTCGGCTGCCGAAGCCGAAGCCGCCGTATCCCAAAACGAGGTAAATTACTCCGTTCTGCATGCCGATGTCGACGGAACCGTTGTAAATACTCTCGCCGAGCCGGGACAAGTTGTTACCGCGGGACAAACGGTTATTGAGTTGGCCGAACGTGGCCCAAGGGAGGCCCTTCTGCATTTGCCAGAAACCTTGCGGCCAGACATTGGGTCCATGGCTATGGCACAACTTTATGGGAGCCAAACCACAATTCAGGTCAAGCTACGACAGCTTTCGGACGCGGCAGACCCCATCAGCCGAACCTACGAAGCCCGTTACGTACTAAGCGGTGATACGTCAACCGCACCGCTTGGGGCGACGATCAGGGTCTGGCTTAAAAATACTTCAAGTCAGCCTGTCTCGAAGATTCCCTTGGGGGCAATTTACGACGATGGTGAAAGAACCGGCGTCTGGATCATCGACAAGAAATCCATGAAGATATCATTTAAAAACATTATTTTGCAAGGGCTTGGCGCAGAGGACGCCTTTGTCACCGGCCTTGCCAACGGAACTATGATTGTCGCCCTTGGAGCACACACCCTTCATGAAGGCGAAACAATTCGTTTCAATCAGGAAAAGGTTGCCGCGAATGACTAATCTCAATTTGTCTGCGCTGGCTGTCCGCGAACGCGCGGTAACCCTTTTTCTGATTGTGGCGATTATCGTCTCGGGAACAGTTGCCTTTCTAAAGCTCGGCCGCGCGGAAGATCCAACCTTTACAGTCAAGGTTCTGACGGTAACAACCGCCTGGCCCGGCGCGACCGCGAAGGAGATGCAGGACCTGGTGGCAGAGCCACTGGAAAAAAGGATGCAAGAACTGCGCTGGTACGATCACGTCGAAACCATCGCACGTCCGGGCGTCGCCTTTATGCGATTGAGCCTTAAGGACAACATGCCGCCACGAGATGTCGAGAACCAATTTTATCAGGCCCGCAAGAAACTGGGGGACGAAGCAAGGAACCTCCCCACCGGCGTAATGGGACCCTTCATTAACGATGAATATTCAGATGTAATTTTCGCACTTTATGCCCTTAAAGCACCCGGCTTGCCACATCGTTTCCTGGTAAGAGAGGCCGAAAAAGTTCGTCAGGAAATGTTGCATGTTCCCGGCGTGAAAAAAGTCAATATTCTTGGCGAGCAACCTGAACGCATTTTCATCGAGCTATCGCAGGCGCGACTTGCCAATTTGGGAATTTCCCCTGAAAACATTTTCAGTGCCCTGCAGGTGCAAAACACCGTCACCCCCGCCGGGTCGATCGACAGCAACGGCCCGCAAATTTTCCTGCGTCTTGACGGCGCTTATAATGATCTCGATAAAATCTCGGACACCCCGATCGAAGCCAATGGCAGAACGCTGAAACTGTCGGACATTGCATCGGTTCATCGGGGATACCAAGACCCCGCCACCTTTGAAATCCGCCATCAGGGGCAGCCGTCTCTGGTTTTGGGCATCGTTATGAAAGAAGGCTGGAACGGCCTTGATCTTGGCACCGCCCTGCAAAACAAAACCACCAATATTTCTGACGGATTGCCCGCCGGTATTGCGCTTTCGAAAATCACCGATCAATCGGTCAATATCTCGTCGTCCGTCGACGAATTTATGATTAAATTCTTTGCCGCCCTGCTCGTCGTTCTGGTGGTCAGCCTGCTGAGCCTTGGGTTGCGCGTCGGCATCATTGTTGCCGCAGCCGTCCCACTTACACTGGCGGGCGTTTTCGTTGTCATGCTTGCGACGGACAGGTTTTTCGACAGAGTCACATTGGGGGCCCTAATTCTATCGCTGGGCCTTCTGGTTGACGACGCCATTATCGCGATTGAAATGATGGTGGTGAAAATGGAAGAAGGTATGGAGCGCGTGCACGCTGCGGCCTATGCCTGGAGCCACACAGCCGGCCCCATGCTTTCGGGAACATTACTGACGATTATCGGATTGATGCCGGTGGGATTCGCCCGTTCCACAGCGGGGGAATATGCCGGGAATATTTTCTGGATCGTCGGATTTTCCCTGATTGTTTCCTGGTTGGTCGCCGTGACGTTCACGCCCTATCTTGGCGTAAAATTGCTACCAAAGATCAAAACTGTCGAAGGCGGACATGCCGCAATATATGACACGAAGAATTACCGCCGTTTGCGCGCAGTAGTGCAATGGGCAGTCCGGCATAAATTTCTGGTCGCAACGCTGACACTCGCAATCTTCATTGCCTCCGGGGTCGGCATGGGTTTTGTTAAAAAGCAATTCTTCCCGACATCGGACCGTCCCGAACTTTTTGTCGATGTTCAGCTGCCTGAAGGAACCTCAATCAAAGCGACGAGTACCGCAACTGCCAAAGTTGAAAAATGGCTAAAGAAGCAACCCGAAGCGGACATCGTCACAAGCTACATAGGTCAGGGCGCGCCACGCTTTTTCCTGTCTTATAACCCTGAGCTACCAGACCCGTCTTTTGCTAAAATCGTCATTTTAACGCCGAATGCCGAGGCTCGGGATCACCTGAAACACAATCTGCAAGAGGTAATTGCCAACGGGCTTGCCCCCGAGGCACGTCTGCGCGTCACCCAGCTTGTTTTTGGTCCGTATGCACAGTTTCCGGTTGAATTCCGCGTCTCGGGACCGGATTTAACCGTTCTGCATGCCCTCGCCAACAAGGTGGAGCGCACAATGCGCAGCAATTCCGATATGCGCTTGATTAATCAGGATTGGGGACAGCGTGCCCCAACCGTGCATTTCTCCTTTGACCAGGACCGCTTGCGTCAAATTGGGCTTTCTCCAAACGACGCCGCCAGGCAATTACAATTTCTGTTGTCGGGGATTACCGTCACGCAGGTGCGTGAAAACATTCGAACCGTCGATGTCGTTGCCCGAAGTTCAGGCCCTGATCGCCTCGACCCAAGCAAACTTTCCGATTTCACCCTGACCAGCAAGAGCGGCAAGATCATTCCCCTTGATCAGATCGGCCATGCCACAATACAAATGGAAGATCCGGTAATGCGGCGTCGCGACCGCATACCAACCATTACGGTTCGCGGGGACATTTCCAAAACCACACAACCTCCAGAAGTTTCTCTTGCCGTGCTAAAGGCTTTGCAACCCATCATTACCGATCTACCGGCGGGCTATCATATCGAGCTTGGCGGATCGATCGAGAATTCGGTCAAAGCCAACAAGGCGCTATCCGCCATTTTCCCGATTATGATTATACTAATGCTTATCGTGACTATTTTTCAGGTCCGCTCGATCCCGGGCATGTTGATGGTTATTCTGACTGCCCCCCTTGGCTTGGTAGGGGCTGTTTCGGCACTTCTGATTTTCCATCAACCGTTCGGCTTTAACGCCATTCTGGGATTAATCGGCCTTGCCGGTATCCTCATGCGGAATACGCTCATTTTGATGGGACAAATCAGTGACAATAAAAGGGCCGGCATGTCACCTTTCGACGCGCTGGTCGAAGCAACAGTCCAACGGGCACGCCCGGTTATCCTGACAGCTCTGGCCGCCGTATTCGCCTTCATTCCCCTGACACATTCCGTATTCTGGGGCTCGATGGCATACACTCTGATCGGTGGCACCGCGATCGGCACCGTCCTCATTCTTCTCTTTCTTCCTGCGCTTTACGCCATCTGGTTTGGTGTGAAGCACGACAGGAACTCTCCCGGAAAAAGTGGAAATGATCGTTTTCCGTTTTTATCTCGTAGACGAGAAATCTGACATCTGAAAGACCTCAAAGCCCCGGTGGACCTTTTCCATCGGGCTAAGAGCAGCTTTTAATAAACACATCAATTCATTAATATTGCTACATATCAACGGCATAGAAAAACAGGTGGCTCATCCGAAATAATCTTTGATTAACGGTGTTTTGTTTACCCCGGTGCGATAAAATTTGTCCGAGCCTCGCGGCACCACTTCAATATTGAATTGATAATCACTGGATTTCAGCGATGAAAATTGTTGGTCTGTTTGATCAAATAATGACAGAGCAGCACGTAGTGCTGTCACAAACAGGGCCCGGATTTCATCATTACTCATTGGCATTTGGCTATTGTTGTTATGCAATGCAATTTCCGGGAGATCATCGGAACTCACAATTAGAGAAAGTACTTTATCTCTACGATTATTTTGAAATTGTATTTCATATGCACTTAACGGCAACGACCAACCGCTGTAGCTCATCAGTTTTTCACCAATATTTTTTAAAACCAGTTTCGCTGCATAATGGGATTCACCCAAATGAATGATGTCGCTACTGCGTCCCGCGAAATCAAAGCATTCAGCCGACAGGTCATCACAGGCAAGCGGTGCACGGCGGACCATTCTGTCCCCTAATTTCATTCGCAGAATAGGGGCATGCTGGGCGTGCAGACGGGTGATAACGAGTTCGCCTTCTTCACCTTGTGCGACCCACCGCCCCTGTTGATCGACAATTTCGATCAAATGTAAGCCCGGAACGGCGGCCAAAGGCGAGTTTGGTTTGATTTCGATACCAATAGCTTCCGCCTGATTGGAAGCGAAATAGCTTAAGATTTGCAACTTTGGATAAAACTCCTTGAGCCTGTCCTGCTGCTTTGGTTGCAAAATACCGCTGCCATAGAACGCCAATTTAAAACTCTCACGAGCATCGTCACCAAGATGTTTACCCAGTTCAACCAAGCCTGAAATTTCACGCGCCATACCAAGTATGGCCTTTGGCCCGGCAAAGTTCATCAGATGATCAAAAATTGGCGGGCTCATTGGACCGGCATGGATAAAGTTGACGCTGGGAATATTCTGCAACACTCCCCCCAACATTGATCCACTGCTCCACATTTCATAATCACTCAACGTGGTGATCATCCATTTGGGATCTGCTGATGTTAAATAAGCAGGCAGAATATGCCGGTCGAAAAAACTGCCCGCAAGGGCATAAGTGTCTCGCAACTCGGAGAGAGAATACACAGTCTCTATTGGCAGTCCACCGCTGGTGCCACCGCTTGCAATGATTTGAAAATGACCATGACGTAAAGGGACAACCATGCCAGAACGCTGGCCCATATAAAATTCTTCGAGGTCTTCGCGCTCCATAATTGGCAAATTTTGCCATTCATCAAAACTTTCAAGTTTCCCCTTGATCCCGGCTTGGCATAATCTTTCCTGCCACAACGGGTTGACCCGAAGTATTTGCACCAATTGCATCGCGCGACGCTGAACGAGAGCGGTCTGAATTGCGCCGTCGAGTTGTGAGAATGCGCGCCCGAAAAGCTGTTCACTCGCTTTTATCTTGCTCATAAAATCAGGAAGGCAGAGCACATCATCTATGGATTGGGGCTGCATTTCGCTGTCGTCAATCACTGTTTTCGTCCAGCAGGCCAATTGAGCAGCGTTCATTTTATATTTCTCTTGCCGGTGGCTGTAAGTTTTGTGAAAGCGAGAGGTACAGATCGCTTCATACGTCATATTGAAAAATCGGAAAAGTGAACTGTGACATGCTTCTCCGATCATCTCTTATTGACCTGAACTCGAACGACATGCCAGTTAAACCTAAAGTTATTTCCCGAAAGGTTGATCGTTTTCACTTGTGTTTGCGAACATCAAGGGGCACGTCACATGGGACTTCCCCCGCCCCACCCCGGGCAAACCGACGGTTAATGGCTTCATCGGGGCCTTTAACGGCAAACTGTGGATGAAATGACACGAGACCCCTGGTTCAATACTCTGCTCGTTAAAAATTGGAACGTTTTTAATTCGAGTTTTCCGCGCTATGCTATGGGACCCAACGTTGGAGGGCAGAGCACAACGCCTGCTCCGTCGAACGGTTCCATAGGTGGGCTTATGGCACGGATGTTGGCGACAGCGGCACGTAAAAAAGTGCTGGAAAAACGATCAAAGTCAGGAAACGAATAGATGCTTGCGATGCACTCGATAGACGACAATGACGCATTGAAAACTATCGATACTCTAAAAGTGGAGGACCCGAAAACAATAGAATTGAGTGAGGTCTTCTCTGTTGAAGAGTTCCTTCAAGTTGTGGAAGTCGCACTGGGTTCTTTGAGCATCTATCTGGCAGACGATACACTCCGTGGTTTGGCGCTAACAGAGCCTCAACATATCATGCATGAAGCAAGGCAATTGATGACCTCCGACCTGGGTGAGCCCCATTCTGCTGCCCGTCAGGAAAAGCTCAAAGCCATATTAGAGTTATACATTAAAACCGGGATTCAGGTTCACTCACCCGGTTACATGGGGCGTCAGTTTTCCGGGGTGATCCCCATGGCCGGGATCGTTGATCTGGTTAATTCTATTATTAATCAACCTTCGTCTTTTTACGAAGCTGCTCAATTACCCAGTGTTGCCGAGCGCATTATGGCAAACGAATTAAATCGATTTATTGGCTATCCCGACGATAACTTTGCTTTAGTGACGACCTCAGGTGCCTCCTTGGCCAATCTCACCGCATTGCTAACGGCGCGCAACAGCCGGTATCCCCAGTTTTGGGCTGAAGGTGCTCCGGTTACGAAAAACCAGGAGCGTCCAGCAATCGCTGTTAGTGGCGATTCTCATTACAGTGTCAGCCGGGCTGCCGGAATAATGGGCATCGGCGAGGCGCAATTGGTCAAATTGCCAATCGACGGTAAAGGCTGCATTGATCTGTCCAAAGTCGGTGCAACTCTGGATGCGGCAAAGGCCCGTGGGCTTGATGTGTTTTGTTTGGTCGCCACAAGCGGCACCACCTCTGTTTGTGCCTTCGACCCGATTGAGGAGCTGGCCGAGGTTTGTCAGAAGCGCAATATTTGGTTGCATGTTGATGCGGCCCACGGCGGCAGTTTGCTTTTGTCAGAGCAGCGAAAACATAAACTGAAAGGCATTGAGAAAGCAGACTCTTTTGCCTGGGATGCACACAAAATGCTATTTATGCCGGCAATGTGCACGTTGTTGTTCTACAAAGAAGGTAACAAACGCCGACTGGCATTTAACCAGGAGGCCAGCTATGTCTTTGAAAAAGAAGACGATATTTATACCGAGTATGATAGTGCGCAAGGAAATTTTGAATGCACAAAACGGCCACTGATTATGAACTTGTGGGTTTGCTGGGTAATGTACGGAAAGGCCCTGTTTGAGAAAAAAATTGATTTGTTGTGCGAACTGACCGACTCAGCATATCACTTTTTGGAACAACAACCGGATTTCACTGCTTTGCATCGACCCGAAGCGAATATTCTGTGTTTTCGATATTGTCCAAGTCAGGTAACAGATGCTGAATTATCGGATTTCCAACTAAGGTTGCGAAACGACATAAAAGCAGCTGGTAAGTTTTTCATCTCTAAAGTTAATATTGACGGCATTACGGCTTTACGTGTCGTATTTATGAACCACGAAACCACGCTTGTACATTTTTCGATGTTGCTGGATGAGTTGCGCCAAACTGCAACCCAATGGCGAGAAGATCGTAATGTGGCGATGCGCACTCAATATAACATCAAAAATGGTGCCAATGAAGCTGAGCAGATTTAGCGGCACACATCCTGTCAATCCTGCGTCAGCCAGATGTCGGCTTCAGGTTCTGTGAAACCTGCTATCGCTACTAGCGCCTGCTAAAAGATGAGAACGATTAGATCGCCAAATAGCGGGGTAACGAGCGATATAACCGAACTGTCGAGCATGAATTGCGAGACCAATACATCATTGAAAACATTGAAGAGGTGCAAGAGTTCGCCACACAATGGCTCTGGACGACAACAACCAACGGCCCGGTATGGGTATCGGTGCAGGGATAATCGCTATTTCACCGTAGCTCCGTAAAAACGAGTTCTCGATAGCACGAAGCTGTTTCGAGAGATTGACAGGACTGAAAGCATAGTGGAAGAAACCTTCACTTATCGGCCGATGGCAGTATCCGATCTGAGCATTGTGCTTGATCTACTATCTGCCACCTTCTGCAATGAGCCTTTGGAAGCTATTGCGGGGATCAGTTATCAAGATTTCCGGGATATGGTTTCATTTGAGATAACGCCGATCCTGTCTCAAGGATTTTGTCAGGTTGTACAGAACCAGGACGGCATCATAATCGCAACCTTAATCGCCAATGATGTTTGTGCGGAGCGTTCGTCCGCAACTTCTTCTTGTCCTTCCTGTGAAAATTATCTGCCGATCAGTGCGATGATCAACTCGCTATATCAGCAACATGTCGCACCACTTGCGCAGCGATCAGGCCAGTTATTATACGTTTTTATTGCCTGCGTCAGTCCTGACTATCAGCGCCGCGGTATCCTTAAGACATTAATTCGCCGTTCTCAGGCGCAAGCTCGGCAGAATGGTTACCTCAGGATTACAACCATTACGACAAGCCCGGCTTCGCAACGGCCCATTATGCAACTGGGGTACGAGATAATTGGTCAAATAAATTATTGTGATTTTGAGTATCAAGGCAAACGGCCATTTTCAGAATTGGGCCATCTCGGCGGCGCCACAGTTTTAGAATGGGATTGCTCCAAGTCTGGATGAGCCGGATCAGCACGTTTAATACGATAAAAAACAGACAATCACAGGCAAATATCAATGGAAATTCCACAAAAAATCAAATTACTGCCGCTGACAAGCGTGCAGCATGATATTTGGTTTGATCAAATGCTCAACCCTGATGAACCTGTTTATCATATCGGCGGCTATACTCAGGTCGATACTGTACTCGATCACCTTCGTTTCACTGCTGCGGTTAATAAACTTGTAGAGCAGCATGACGCGCTGCGGATTCAAATTCATATTGCACATGGTTTAACGCCGTTACAATATTTTGCAGAATCATTAATTGTAAATATTAAACTAATTGATCTTAGTGCACATGCAGACATTTCATTCGAATTGCAGAAAGAATTTGTTGAACCTTTTGATCTTGCGGCCAATGATTTTGAAAAAAGGCCGCTGTTTCGCTTTGTATTGATTAAAGAGGCACCGGAAAAATTCGGGTTTCTGGCTGTTTACCATCACTTGATTGCTGACGGCTGGAGCATCGGACTCCTGCATAAGCAACTGGGGGTTTTATATGATGCTTTAGGGCGCACTGAGTCTCAGCATGACGTTGTTGGCGATGAACATTTTCCTTCCTACAGCGATTTTATCGCAGATGATGCCCAATATTTATCGAGTAATCGTTATCATAAAGACCAGAAGTACTGGTCCGACAAATTTATTCAACCACCAGAGCCGATATTCATTCCGCGAGAGCTTTCTCAACAATCAAATGACCGGTTGATATCTGAATTAAAACCCAGTCAAAAACAAACATTAAAGCTGCCCCGGGACCTTTATAACCGGCTCGAATCTTTCGCCATCGATCAAAAGTTTTCTATTTTTCATTTACTACTTTCTGCGATTTATCTGTATTTCACAAGAACGACGTCTAGCCAGGAACTCGTGCTGGGAATACCAGTGCTTAACCGTGGTAACGCTGCATTTAAACGCACATCGGGCCTATTTGCCGGCGTCAATGCGGTGCGCTTCAGTTTTGGTCGAGAATTATCTTTTGTCGAATTGTTAAAAGAAATCAGCAGCACTTTAAGGCAGGATTACCGTCACCAACGCTTTCCGGTGAGTTACCTTAATCGTCAACTAGCTCTGCAATATCCCGGTTTTGAGCGATTGTTTGATATTGGCGTTTCCTTTGAACAGAGCAAACACCAAACCTTTGGCGCCCTGCCGGTTAAGCCCAATGTGTTGTCGCATGGTTGCGAACAAACGCCTTTGATGCTGTATGTTCGAGAGATTGATTCCGACAAAGCTGTTGATATCGATTTTGTGTACAATTTGAATTATTTTGATGCTGCACAAATCGACCGTATCCAAACGGGATATTGCGGCGTTTTGCAACAGGTGCTCGAAAATCCTTTCCAGCGGATCAGCGAATTTGACCTGTTAGATCAAAGCCAAATTCGACAGTTGGCGGAATGGAACGAAACCTTTCTTGATTTCCCCAAACACGCGACAGTGGCCAAACTGTTCGAAAAACAAGTGGCAATTACGCCGCATAATCCAGCCGTGCTCTTTGTTGACGAACAACAAAAGCAATGGTCATTGACCTATGCTGAACTCAATTGCCGGTCCAATCAACTCGCGCATTATCTGCAAACTTATGGCATCAAACCAGATACCTTGGTGGGCATTTGCCTCGACCGTTCTGTTGAACAGTTAGTGGCCGTGTTGGCCGTCCTCAAGGCTGGCGGCGCTTATGTGCCACTTGATCCGCAATATCCCCCGGCGCGTCTGGAATACATCATACAGGATGCCGGTATCGAGTTGCTGATCTGTAAAGGCCCGCACGTCCAGATTAATGGTCGCGTATTGGACCTTTTGGAAAATCAAGACGCCATTGATCAATGTTTGGCGGATAATCCTGCAATTGCCAGTACAGCGGATCATTTGGCCTATGTGATCTATACATCCGGATCGACAGGCAAACCAAAGGGTGTGATGATCAACCAATTCAGCGTTGTCAACACAATCCATGCTTTCAATCACATATACAAAACCACTGAATCTGATCGCGTGTTGCAGCAGGCGTCATTTTCTTTTGATGTTTCTGTTGGTGAAATATTCCCCATCATCTGTCGCGGCGGCACTTTGGTGATGACGACCAAATCGGTCATCCTGGATCCAGACCTTTATGCCGATTTTCTTTCGGAGCATCAAATAACGATATTTGGTGGCACGCCGTCGGTGTTATCCAGGCTGCGGCTGGACGAAATGCCCAAATTGCGGTTGATTTTTAGTGGTGGTGAAGCACTGGCGCTCAACAATGTGGCGCAACTGCTCGCCCGTGCTCAGCTTGTTAACGGCTACGGCCCGACAGAAACGACCATAGGTGCCACAGCTTATCGTCTGGGTTCTGATAACAATTTCCCTAAAGGGGCAGTCCCCATTGGGAAACCGGTACCAAATTATCAAATGTATGTCGTAAATGATGACATGCAGTTGTTGCCGATAGGCTCCCCTGGTGAGCTGTGCATAGGCGGGGTTGGCGTTGCCAGGGGATATCTGAACAATCCCGATTTGACAGCGGAAAAATTTGTTGAACTGGTGGTGAACGGTCAGCCACAGCGCGTCTATAAAAGTGGTGATAAAGTACGGTGGCTAAACGATGGCAACCTGGAATATCTTGGCCGCATCGACAACCAAGTTAAACTGCGCGGTTTTAGAATAGAGCTCGGCGAGATTGAAGCGGTTCTTTGTAAACATCCCCTGGTCGAGACTGCTGCAGTTGTCGTGGTTGAGGAAAACAACGATAAACGTTTGGCCGCTTACGTCACCACGAAGGAAGGCCGGCAATTAACACGGCTTACGCTACGGGGGTGGCTACAGGATAAAATTCCTGACTATATGGTGCCGTCTGCCTTTGTTGTTATGGATGCTCTACCGCTTACCCCGAATGGCAAGCTGGACCGTCGGGCGCTGCCTGCACCTGAGGTGACAGGGAGTGCCGGCTATGAAGCACCCAATACACCCGACGAGGCTTTGCTCTGCCGGCTCTTTGGCGACCTGACGGGCGCGAGCCATGTCTCGGTCGCAGATAGCTTCTTCGTCCTTGGGGGGCATTCACTTCTTGCGATGCAGCTTGTGGCACGGGTGCGCGCGGAACGCGGGGTTGAGCTGCCGCTGCGATCGGTGTTTGCGCATCCCACTGTGCGGGGGCTGGCACGTGAGGTCGCCATGGCCAAGGCCGAGAACCTCGGTCCGGTCGTTGCGGGTTCCGGGTTTGAGGGGGACGGCAAAGCAGTGCTGTCTCTTGGTCAGGAACGCCTGTGGTTTTTAGCGCAGCTGGAGGCGGAGGCAAACAGTCAGTACAACATGGCGATGGGCTTGCGTCTTCGGGGCAAACTGAATGTTGGTGCTTTGCGGCGTGCGTTTGAGACGCTTGTTGAGCGGCATGCCGTACTGCGAACGGTGATTGAGGCACCTGAGGGGATGCCGCAGGGTCGTGTGCTGCCGCCCGGGTCTTTTGGGTCTGTTCTGGAAGAAAGTGATCTGCGCGGGTTTGGACCGAACGCCGAGGCGGAAGCAATAACGCGCCTTGCGGCGTTTGGGCAGCGGCCGTTTGATCTTGAACGGAATTTGCGACTGCGAGCGCTGGTGATTCATATTGGGACAGATGAGGCGCTGTTGGGCCTTGTTGCAGATCACAGCTCGTTTGATGGCAGTTCGGTTCCGGTATTTTTCGACGAGATCTCTGCGGTTTATAGCGCTATCCATTCGGGGGCTGGCATGGATCCCGCTACAGTGCTCGCGCCGCTGAGCTGGCAGTTTGCGGATTGGGCGGCCTGGCAACGGGGATGGCTTGATGCCGGGGGCCTTGAAGGTGCGCTTGGATATTGGGAGAGGCATCTTGCGGGCGCGCCGCCCGTTTTGACCCTTCCAACGGATTACGAACGGCGAACGGATCGGTCGCGCGGCGCAAGGTATCATGATGTTGTGGTGCCTGCCGAGGTTCGCTCGGGTCTTGAGGCACTTGCCCTTCGACATGGGACGACGCTTTATGGTGTTGTGCTTGCCGGGTTCGGGTTGGTTCTGAGCCGTCTTTCTAACCAGGACGAGGTGGTGATCGGGAGCCCGAGTGCGGGGCGTGTGCAGGTTGGCAGTGAGGCGTTGCTAGGGTTCTTTGTAAACACGCTTGCGCTGCGTGTTGCGCCGGGTGCATCGGAAGATCTGGGGAGCTATCTGACGGCAGTGGGCGCCCTTGTGCGCGAGGGCCTTGAAAACGAGGCGGCCCCGTTTGAACGTGTTGTGAAGCGGGTTGGCGTTGAGCGGTCGCTGTCGCACAGTCCGGTATTCCAGGTGATGTTTGCATGGCAAAGCCAGGAGGGCGGGAATCTTCGGCTTGGAGAGCTTGAGCTGGAAAGTGTTGAACTGGCAGGCGTTGATGTTCCATCGGGTCAGGCGAAATTTGACCTGACCTTGTCGTTGGTACCAGCGGTGGATGGAAGCCTGCAAGGCGGACTGGAATATGACGGGGATCTTTTTGCACCAGCGACGGTTGCGCGGTGGATTGATGTTCTGTGTGATGTGCTTGGCCAGTTTGCCGCGACGGCAAAGACAGAGGCGCCTTTGGCTCTTGCATCCCTGCATTTTGCGCCGAATGATGATCGTGCGCGGCGGGGCCTCAATGGTGTTATGGAGTTTGGAGACCGGGTTGCCCTGAACAGTCCACAGGTCCGCGCCAACGGAAACGTGAATAAAGGCGCTTTGCCGATACGCGCGTGGGGAGAAGACGACAGCGCCCTTGCCAGTAACGCAAAAACCGAAACCGAACAGTTGCTGTGCCAGTTGTGGTCGAACGTACTGGGTCGTTTTGTCCGTGATATTCGCAGCGATTTCTTTGAAGTCGGCGGGCATTCATTGCTGGCCAGCCAGTTGGCTTTTCGCATCCGGGAAAGCTTTGGCATTGAACTGCGGGTAGCGACGATATTTGAATACCCTGTATTACAAGATTTGGCTAAACATCTAACGCAACGACAACGCATCCATCCTTTGGCGGCCATAGAAGCGCAGCCCGCCGACATGCCCAAAGTACTGTCCTTCGCACAACAGCGCATGTGGGCACTTTTACAAATCAGTGGTGATTCAAGCAGTTATCATATCCCTGCGGTACTTTCACTGGAAGGTGATTTGGATATTGCTGCTTTGCGTCAATCGCTACAATGGTTAGTAGAGCGCCATGAAAGCTTGCGCATGTGTTTTCCGACTGAAGGCGGAGAAGCAAGACTGCAAGTCAACCCTGCCTACGACCCGTTGACTATTAGCACCGTAACCGAGAAGGACCCCCTGATTTGGGTCGCAGAGAAAATAGAGCAACCATTTGATTTGGCCTGTGGCCCTCTGTTTCGCTTGAACTTGCTTAAAATAGAAAATGGCAAATTTATACTGGTGTTTAACATCCACCATATCATCAGTGATGGCGGGTCTATTGATGTTCTCCTGAAAGATCTGGCACATTTTTATTCTATTGCACATAACGCCGGCCTCAATGCCAAACAAATCAGGCCGTCGCTGCCAATACCGTTGCCAGAGACCCAATACAGTGACTTTGCCAAATGGCAACGAGACTGGTTGCAAGGTGACGTGCTCGAGAGTCAATTGGGTTATTGGCGTGAACAGCTAAAGGGTATTCCTGCGCTCATCAGCTTGCCAACCGATCATCCCCGGCCAGCAGTTATGAATTATGATGGCAAATTTCTACAAACCCGGTTGGACGAGGCATTGGGGAAGGCCGTTGAACAACTGGCAAGCAGTCATCAAAGCACCCTGTTTATGACGCTGCTGGCAGCGTTCAACGTATTGCTAAGCCGCTATAGTGGCCAAGACGATATCGTGGTGGGCGCGCCCGTCGCCAACCGGGTACATCATCAATGTGAGGAAATGGTCGGCTTGTTTGTCAATACGTTGGTGCTGCGCACCAGTGTCGATGCAAGCCAAAGTTTTTCACAGTTACTAAGCGAGGTCCGGTCAACCACTTTGATGGCTCAGCGCTATCAAGATATGCCATTTGAAATGTTGGTAGAGAAGCTTAATCCCAGCCGGGATTTAAGCCATTCACCCTTGTTTCAAGTGATGTTTGGTTGCAGGCAGGAAACCGGACAGAAGAATAATTTTAATCTGCCCGGGATGGGCATTCGCGATATTTCGATGGAAGCCCTGGGGCAAGAATCAGCCGACAAGCCGATAAAGACCAAGTTTGAACTGACTTTGAGCGTGGTTGCCAGCGACGACGAATTTCTGCTCAATTGGGAATACAGCAGCGAACTGTTTAATCCTGAAACCATTGCAAGAATGCATGAGCACTTTGAAAAGCTGCTTGGTTTTATTGTTGCCAACCCGGACCAGCCGTTAGCGAACATTGACTTGCTGACGGCCGAAGAGCGTCAGAAAATCATTCAATACAATCAAACCGGGCAACCCTTTCCACAACAACAGACTGTGGCGGGGCTGTTCGAGCAGCAAGTCCGCGAAACCCCAGATGATACGGCAGTGTATTGCGGTATCAGTCAACGTTACATGAGCTATGATGAACTCAACAAAGCTGCCAATCGTCTGGCCCATGCTTTGATCGTCAAAGGTGCCGGACCGGAATCTTTGGTCGGTATCTGCGTCCATCGCTCGCTCGATATGGTCGTTGCAATGTTGGCGGTATTCAAGACAGGCGCAGGTTATTTGCCGCTGGACCCGGATTATCCGCAAGACCGACTGGCGTATATGATCCAGGATTCGGGGATTGCACTGCTGGTCACGCAGTCACGCCTGCGAGATCAGTTCTCCTGTCGCGACATTGACGTTGTCGAAATAGACAACCGCAGTGCCGATCTTTATGACAGCGCTAATCCCGCGCGTCGTAATGGCCCGGAAAATCTTGCATATGTAATTTACACCTCGGGTTCAACCGGCAAACCCAAAGGGGTGATGATTGAGCAGCGCAGTGTGGTTAACATGATTGTGGGCTTTAACCGCACCTATCATGTTACGGCTCAAGACCGGGTATTACAGCAAGCATCATTCTGTTTTGATGTTTCGGTCGGCGAGTTATTACCAATCATCTGTTGTGGCGGCAGCTTGTACCTCCCCGCGAGAGATGTCATTCTGGACCCGGATGCTTTTGCCAGGTTTGTCGCCGAGCATCAAATAAGCATTTTTGGCGCCACCCCGACATTGTTGTCACGGCTGAAGGTTGAAAAACTGCCCCATCTCAGGCTGATTTTTAGCGGTGGCGAAGCACTTCAGTTAAACAATGTCGAACAGCTTCTTGAAGCTGCATTGGTCGTCAATGGTTATGGTCCGACGGAGGCGACAATAGGAGCCACGGCTTACCGTTTGAATGACACAAAACGGCATCGTGCCGGCTCGGTTCCCATTGGTCTGCCGGTGGCTAACTACACGACCTATATTCTCAATCCTCAACGGCAACACCAGCCTTTGGGTATTCCTGGTGAGCTCTATATCGGCGGCGTAGGTTTAGCGCGACAATACCTGAACCAACCAGAAATGACCGCAGACCGGTTTGTTGAAGTCGATATTTTTGGCACACCTCAACGATTGTATAAAACCGGGGACCTGGTGCGCTGGGGCGAGCAGGGCATTGAATTCCTTGGCCGTATTGACAGGCAAATCAAACTGCGGGGCTTTAGAATAGAGCTCGGCGAGATCGAAGCCCTGTTGGCTTCCCATCATCACGTCAAAGAAGCCGTCGTGAAGCTTTATGACACCCAGGCCAGTCAAAGTTTGGGCGCTTATGTGACCGTGCCGGATCGGTCCCGGATCAGTACTGAAATATTGCACGCATACCTGGCCACCAAACTACCCGGTTATATGATGCCCGGGGTGATAACCATTCTTGATACCTTTCCGCAGACCGCCAACGGGAAAATAGATCGAGACGCTTTGCCAGATCCCGAAATGTCTGTTTCAAAAGGGTACGCGGAACCCGGAACCGAGGTCGAACGGACTTTGGTCACCATCTGGCAACGCGTCTTGAAGCAGCAAGATATAGGCATTTATGACAGTTTTTTCGAACGCGGTGGTGATTCGATTTTATTGATCCAGATTGTTGCCGCCGTACGACAGGCCGGGTTGTCAATGGCACCGCGCGATCTGTACCGTTACCAAAACATTGCGGCACTGGCTCTGGTTTTAGGCTCTGCCAAAACACCACTGGCCGAACAAGGACTTATCAGCGGGAGTGTGCCACTTACGCCCGTTCAAAGAGCATTTTTCAACTATGACAGCCTGGCACCTTGGCATTTTAACCAAGCGGTACTGCTGGAGGTTAATGGCCACCTGGATATCCGGGCGATGAAACAGGCATTTGCCTCGATCATAGAACATCATGATGCGCTGCGACTAAGCTTTAACCAGATAAATAGCCAATGGCAGCAACAACACCTGCCTTTATCAACAGCGATACCATGGCATGAAGAAAATCTGGTGGACGATGAACATCAGACTTTGCTGGCGCGGTTGGATACCTGGCAACAAAGTCTTGATCTCGGTCAGGGGCCCCTGCTGAGAATGGTCCTGCTCCATACACCCCGGCAAAACCTGCTGTTTTGCTGCATCCATCATTTGGTGGTTGATGGCGTTTCATGGCGTATTTTACTCGAAGATCTGCAAACGGCATATTACCAGGTGCGAAACGGTCAAACGATCACCTTACCTGCAAAAACGACGTCATTTAAACATTGGGCCGAGCGTGTGGTGCAATTTGACGATGGTGCGGCGGATTACTGGCAAAAACTTAACGATTTTCAACCACCCCGACTTCGGTTAGACGCCCCGCATGCTGACGGCCGTCTGGAGGACGTCTGCCACCGTGCCGTCGTCGTAGATGCCAAGACTACTCGGCAGTTGCTCATCGGTTTGCCGCAGGTTCATGGCGTTGCCATCGTCGATGCTTTGCTTTGTGCAGTGCTGATGTCGTTAAAAAAATGGTGTGGTCAAACCAGCCATTTCCTCGATCTTGAAAGCCATGGCCGCGCCGAAATTTCAGACGATATAGATCTCTCACGAAGTGTCGGCTGGTTTACCTCAATTTATAGCATTCTTTTCTCATTGGCAGATGACGGCGATTTACCGCAATCGCTTAAAAGTATCAATAAACAACGGGTTGCAGTCCCCAGTGAAGGGGTCGGTTACGGCATAAGGCGCTGGATAAAGGATCAAAACTTACCGCAAGGTCAGATCCTGTTTAATTATCTCGGGCAGTTTGATCAAAACCTGGAAGACGGATTATTTAAGCTATCTGACAAGCCCCAGGGCAAGGCGATGAGTGAAATTGGTCCGCGCGATTACCTCATTGAAATAAATGGACAAATTGTCCAAGGGCAGTTGACCATGACGTTCAGTTTCAGTGACAAACAATTCAAAACTCAAACCATGACCATGTTGACGGATGGCTTTTTTCAGGCGCTGCACGATATAGCAGATGAGTGTAACGGGTTGGTCGATGTCCAAACCGCCATCCGATTGGACAATGGCAGCGCGAAAACGGTTCTGCCGCCTTTGTACCTGCTTCCCGGTTCCGGAAGTATCGTTGGCTACTTACGGCCCCTGGCGGCCCATATTGGACATGGAAGGGCCGTTTATGGCCTAACATCCCCTGGTATGAACACCCTGGATGATATTCCCCAAACGATAGCTGCGCTCAGTGATCATCACGTTAAAGTAATACGCCAGCTACAACCCGAAGGGCCCTATGCGCTCGCCGGCCACTCGTTTGGAACCGCAGTGGCGTTCGAAATAGCGGTGAAATTGGAGCAACAGGGCCAAAAAATTGCCTCCCTGACCATGATTGACCAACCTACCCGTCAATATAGCAAATTAGGTGGCAAGGAAATTTGGGATCGGCGCGAAATTGACTGGCTGCTGGACGTTGCGTATTTATTACAAAGTCTGGTTACCCAACAACTCCCAGTAAGCATACAAAGACTTAAGGACAGCGGCGATCTGAATTATTGTTTCATGACCTTGATGGATTGGCTCAGAAGTAGTGGCGCCGATCAAGTGTTGTTCAGCGGAAATGATCCCTTATTGCAACTCAAAGCGCTGGTGAAAACATACCGTGCCAACGGCCTTGCATTTTACCAATATCAACCATCACAACATCAACTAAAATGCGCCATTAAGTTGATTTGCGCCAAAGAATCACTAGCGATGGTCAGCGATGAAATGCCCGATCACTGGGGCTGGGCGATCTACACGCGACGAGGCGTAAACGTTACGCAGATCCCGGGAGAACACATAGGAATATTTAGTGAGCCCGGGGTGCAATTATTGGCGGAAGTTCTGGTTACCTCGACCGAAACCTGAAAAGCCAGTTGAAAAACAGAATGAAGAAATGTAAGCGCTGCGTGCAGCCCACCTTAACTTGATAAGAGCAATCGAAGATGTAGATGCTGATTATTCATCAGCAAAGAGTATCTCATGGACATGTCAACGGAGTTTCTCACAAATGCATCTACGACGATTGAAGGCAAGGGGCAGCGCCGTTGGCCAGATGAGTTGAAGGCACAGATTGTCTCGGAAACGCTTGAGGCTGGAGCGGCGGTAAATCAGGTGGCACAGCGATACGGGTTGCGTCCGAACCATCTTTCAGGCTGGCGCAGTCTTGCCCGCGACGGCAAACTGGTTCTTCCGGCAGCAAAGGTTTCACCCGGCGCGGTTGATTGTCCGTTTGCGGCAATAGAGCTGGAAACAACTC
>NZ_JFKA01000014.1 GCF_002115755.1 Thalassospira mesophila
GCCCGCCGACTGAGGGCCTCATTGATCGGCTTCGATCAATGAGGTTTGGTATAAAATGCTGGTGATCAGCGTTTCTTTTTCTTGGCAAACGGGTTTTCGCTGCTGCGCACAAAAATGCGGATCGGAACGCCCGGCATGTTAAAATCTTCGCGCAGCCCGTTTATCAGATAACGGGTATAGCTTTCTGGCAGTTCAGCCGCCTTGGAACAGTTGATAAAGAAACTTGGCGGCCGCGCCTTGGCCTGCGTCATATAACGCAAACGAATACGACGCCCGCTAATCACCGGCGGCAAGTGACGCTCGGTGACAACTTCAAGCCAGCGGTTCAACTGCGAGGTCGGGATACGGCGGCTCCAGATATCATAAATCTCGAGAACGCTCGGCATGATCCGGTCCGACCCGCGCCCGGTCAGTGCGGACAGGGTGACAATAGGAATACCGCGTGCCTGCGCAAACGAGCTTTCGAGCGTATCGCTAAGGTGTTTCATATAAGCAGGCTTGTCTTCGACCAGATCCCACTTGTTGACACCAATAATCAGCGCCCGGCCTTCTTCAAGCACCATGCGGGCAATCGTCAGATCCTGCTTGTCGATGGTATTGGTGGCATCAATCATCAGCACAGCAACCTGCGCATAACGAATAACGCGCAAGGTATCGCTCACCGACAGTTTTTCAACACGGTCGTCGATTTTCTTTTTGCGGCGCATCCCGGCGGTATCAACCAGCCGGATCTCGCGGCCGTCAAAGCTCCAGTCAACGGCAATCGCATCGCGCGTCAACCCGGCCTGCGGCCCGGTCATTACACGGTTTTCCTTCAAAAGCTGGTTCATCAAGGTCGATTTGCCAACGTTCGGGCGGCCGATGATAGCAAGCTGAATTTTGCCTTTGTCACGCGGCAAATCATCCGCGTCTTCTTCATCGTCTTCGTCAAATTCGCCTTCTTCTTCGGCAGACGTCAGGATATCGCCCAGATCATCGGGCAAATCGTCACCGTCGAAATCATCGTCATCGTCGGTGCTGTCATCGCCATCGCTGTCGTCTTCGTCGCTGCTGGCCTCGGACGCGGCACGCACCAGTTCGGCCTGCTCGGCCTTGCGGGCATCGCGTTCTTTCTGGCGGTCATCTTTCCAGTAAGGCAGCAAGATATCGATCAGCAATTCCATGCCCTGGCCATGTTCCGATGAAATCGGCGCAACATCGCCCAGGCCCAGACCATAAGCTTCATACAAGCCCGGATCCTGCGCTTTGCCTTCATGCTTGTTGGCAATGACATGGACCGGTTTTTTACGCTTGCGCAGCCAGTCGGCAAAATGCTTGTCGAGCGGCGACAGGCCTGCACGCGCATCAATCAAAAACAGGGCAACATCGCAATCTTCAAACGCGATTTCGCTTTGCTGGCGCATCTTGCCTTCGACGGAACCGTCAAACGCATCTTCCAGACCGGCCGTATCGATAACGGTAAAGGTCAAATGGCCAAGCCGTGCCTTGCCATATCGACGATCACGCGTAACGCCAGGCTGGTCATCGACAAGCGCTAGCTTCTTGCCCACCAGGCGGTTAAACAGGGTCGATTTCCCGACATTCGGGCGACCGATAATGGCAACTTTCAAGGTCATCTGACTTCAGACTCTTTATAAAAACGGCGATGTGCGCCACGATACATATATCGGTGGCGCACCCGCAAAAAACAGGGAAAGGCAAAGCCCTTCAAAACTTATTCTGATCGACGCTTTAGCGATAGGCGACCAGTGACGCATTTGCTGTCAGGAAATACAGTGTATCCCCGACAACAATCGGCGGCAATGTTAACGGCCCAGGCAACGTATCGGTCCCGATGACTTTACCGTCATAAGGTGAAATCGTTTCAACATCGCCCTGCTGGTTCCCGACGATCAGACGGTCACCCGCCAGAACCGGCCCGGTCCAGACCATGGCTTCGCTTTGATCTTCCGGGTCAACATAGCGCGGCAATGCCGACACCCATTTAACCCGTCCCGAGCGCCGCTGCAAGGCAATCAGGTCGTTGGTATTCGATAGCAGGAATACATAATTGCCGGCCACCCACGGGGACTGGATACCACCTTCTTCCACTTCCCACAAACGAACACCGGTCCGAAGGTCAATCGCCACGGTCAAACCGGAATTGCTGGTGGCAATCACAAGGTCATTATCAATCACCGGCAGGCCGCGAATATCGGCAATGGCGGAAACCGCGTCTGTCCGCCCGGCTGATGCCAGCGTATCAGACCAGATCACCTGACCATTTTCAACGCGAAGGGCATAAAGCTCGCCGGTACTATAGGCCGAAATCACCACACCCTGGTCCACAGCCGGGCTGGCACCGCCAATAAATGTCGCGCCTTCGGCGGCACCGCGATGGCTCCACAGGATTTCACCGCTATAGGCATTCAGGGCCACGGTCTGGTTATCAACCGTAATCACAAAGACCCGGCCCCCGCGCACGGTGGGGGCGGCACGCATCGGGGCGGTCAGAGTTGTGCGCCATTTCACTTCGGCACTGGCGGCATCAATGGCAACCACTTCGGCAAAACCGGTGGTCGCATAAACCATGCCATCGGCATAGGCCACACCAGAGCCTAAAAGCGTGCTGTCCCCTTCCTGATCCGGGGCGATATCAACGCTCCAGATCTGCTTGCCGGTTTTCGCACTAAAGGCCCGCACGTCGGCATCGGCATCGATGGTAAAAACAACACCTTTGCCAATAACGGGCTGGTTCAACAAAATGTCTTCTTCCAGCGACCCGGTGCCAATGCTGCTGGACCACTGCTTTTTCATCGTTTCGTTGTCAAACGCCAGATGCTGCAACGAATGGCTGGGCACACCGCCATTCTGGGTCCAGTCTTCCTGAACCTGCGGCTTGGGCAGAACAACTTTCTGGTCAGTCAGGCCGGGATCAGGCACCAGAGTGCTTTGCAGCGACAAAACCGCCAACCGTTCGCCGGGCAAGGGCGGATCTTCAGACTCGCCCATCCAGCTCGAGCACCCCGAAACCAGAACGGCGAAGCCCAATACGCATAAAACGGATTTAAAACGGCCCAGACGGTGTAATTGCAAAACCATATCCTTTAATTCTGTCCCGAAGGGCCCCCGCAAGGAACGCCCCTTATCGACAATCAGGCCTTGATCGCCTTCAAAAGCTCGCTCGCACGGCCACGCATGTCCGATGGTGCTGTTTTGTCATCGGCCAGTTCGGTCAGAAGCGATTTTGCTTCGTCGATCTTGCCCGCAGCAATATTTAAAACAGCCATCATTTCACGGGCCGAGTGATACCACGGGTTTTCCGGCACCGCGATCGGCTTCAGGCGCGAAATCATCGCTTCGGCATTGTCGGCAGTGCCACTGTTCATGGCAATCTGCACCACAGCCAGATCGCGATAGACCTTGTCTAGATCACTGTCCGCCGCAATGGCTTCAAGTTCCTTGACGGCATTGGCCGTATCGTTCTGGCTTAGGTAAACACGGGCCTTCTGGAAACGACCCAGGGCGACAAAGCCGTCATTGCCCTTGGCAATGATGGTATCGAGCGCATCAAGGGCAGCCTGGCTTTTATCGGGGCCAGCATTGACCAGTTCCAGCGCATTAGCAAAACGCGTACCGTTTTCAAGACGGGAGGAATGTTCATAACTTTTCCAGCCTTCCCGGCCCGCCACGCCCAGCACAACAACGGCAGCCACCGTGATGACGACCTTGCCGTATTTGCGCCACAGGCGCTCCGTGCGTTCGCGCTTAAGGTCTTCTTCGACTTCCTGGAAAATATCGACCACGAAACCCGCTCCAATTCGATCAAAATAAAGCGGGCCACATGCCCGCCCGTCAGAATAAAATAACGGCAAGGATTTAACGCGTCACGGCCCAAGGGGTCAAGGGTGCTGCATGGTTCAGGCGTATTTTAACCGTGCTAAACGCTAATTTTGCTCGATTCACCTAAACTGGCAGGCAAAACACCGCTGGCTTGGCAAAAATTTCACTGTCCCGGCAAGGGTATTGGCAGCACTGGCCGGACTGCCAATATATTGCATATCGCAATCACAGCCCCTCGCCCCGATATAGGATGAATGACAAAAGCAGGCACATAAACCACACCGGTTTACCCCCGCATGCCACTTAACTGTTTAACCGGCATAAAACTTGCTTTATCGAAGAAGAAGATCTTGGGGATCAGATCATAACAACCGTAACCCGGCAATTTTGTCCGGGTTGCAAAGGGATAAAATCGCATGACCGGCACATATATACGCGCAGCCCGGCCACAACCCCGGCAAAAAAAGGCCGTGCAATTGTTCGTACAGGGTTGTTTCCATTATCGCCCCCTAAGGGCTGCCTGCGGATTATTTGCCATTCTTGCCGGTCTGGGCGGATGCTCCACCTTTGATGATTCGGTGGCATCAGCCACCGGCACCGATCTTTTGACAGCCACCCAGTGGTTTGTCGCGCTAGATGTGGTCTCGATTATCAATACCGACAAAACCATCGTCGATCATATTGTATCGATGTCGACCGGGCGCGATTGTTCTACCGTGCGCTCAAGCATGGGGGAACCTTATTGCAAAACCGACCCGCTCCCCGAACCCCCGCTTTATTGTTATCGCACCCTGGCATCCGTCACCTGTTATGCCACACCCGATCCTTATAATTCCGGCAAACAAACCGTTGACTGGCCGCCCACCCGCGGGCGCAGCCTATAACGCATTACACATAGCCCATTGCCTACCCCCGGGCGTCGTGCGGCGGCAAACAACACCTCTTCGATCCGGCAATCCGCCCGGCTGTGCCAAAAAACCGCCTTTGCGACTTGAGAGGCCGCAAAAAGCGCGTTACCGTGCAAAAGCGTTGTCACCATTGATAACACTCGGCCATTTCCACAGCCCGGAGCACGGCATGGGAACACTCCTTAATCTGGCGCAATACCGCAAAGGCAAAACATTTGTTCATTTCAACCGGCTTGAATTGCAAAAACTGATGAACATCTATTCCCGGCAGGTTGCCGGGGGTGCGTGGCGCGATTACGCGATTGACCAGATGGATGGCATGGCGATGTTTTCGATGTTTCGTTCCACGCAGGAAAGCCCGCTTTTTGCGGTGATCAAACTGCCATCAGACCAGAAAAATGCCGGTCAATATGTAGCCCTTCACAGCGGCGTCAAAATCAAACAAAGCCCACAGCTTGAAACCATCCTTGAGGCCATCGAAAAACGCGCCCGCAAAGTTGTCCCGCTGTTTAAAAACCGCTAACCCCCAACCGGTTTCATCAATGTTTCACCTCTCTGCCGACCCTGCTGTTGACGACCTTTCACGCCGCCGCCACACTGTTCGCGCCGTTCACCCTGTTCGCCCCGCGCACCGCGTCATGCTGCGGGCGGCCCTGGTCGTTGCGGGGGTGGCCACCTTGTTAACCGCGTTGGCCCCGGCCCCTGCACGGGCCGATTACAAGGCAGGCTATCTGGCATACAAGGCCGGTAAATTCCGCACCGCCCAACAGGAATGGCAAGACGCCGCACCAACCGACCCGCGATCGGCCTATGGGCTGGGCTTGCTGTATTATCGCGGCAAAACCGGCGCACAGGATTACGACAATGCGGCCAAATGGTTTGGCGTTGCGGCGCGTGCCAATCATCCCGGTGCGCTTTATTACATGGGGTTGTTCTATCTGAATGGCTGGGGGGTGCCCTATGATCAGTTCAAGGCGACCGATTATCTGGAACGCGCGTTAAAGACCAACGATAAAAACGCCGAAGCCGCCTATATACTGGGCGATCAATACATGCATGGCCGGGGTGCCATGCAAAACTATGTTGATGCCGCAAATTATTATCTTAAAGCCGCGCAAATCGGCCTGCCCGCCGGGCAATATATGATTGGGGCGATGTATGAACGCGGCTGGGGTGTTAATCAGGATCTTGCCGAAGCCTATTACTGGCTCCGTTTATCGGCCCTTAACCCCATCAACACACCGCCTGGCACCGAACTGGATGCTGACCCCCAAAAGGCGATTGCCCTTTTGGAACAAAAGCTGCGCCCCGAAGAAATCCAGCATGTTGAAGACCGGCTGGGATCGACAATCCGGTAAACCCCCACGTCGTCCCCGCCCCCATGCCAATGCCCACACACACCCAAAAACAAAGGCCGCCCAACGCCGGGCGGCCTTCATCATTTCAAGAAAATTTGGCTGGCGATTGCCCGATCAGTCGAACGCCTCGCCCCAGGTGCCACGGGTCGCGGCCTTTGAATATTCGGTTGCCCGGTTTTCAAAGAAATTGGTGTGTTCAACCGCGTTTAACATCGCATCCATCCATGGCAGCGGATTGTTTTCGATGTGATAAATCGGGTCCAGCCCCAGCTGGGTCAATCGGCGATCGGCGATATAGCGGATATAGAGCTTGATATCCTTGGGGGTTAACCCCTCGACCGCACCCGCTTCGAATGCCAGATCGATAAATGCATCTTCATGCACAACAATGGTTTCGCAAGCTTCAAGCAAATCGGCCCGCATCGCATCGTCCCAAATTTGCGGGTTTTCGCGGGTAAAGGTCTTGAACAGGCGAATAACGCTTTCGCAATGCAGGCTTTCATCGCGCACCGACCATGTCACGATCTGGCCCATGCCCTTCATTTTATTAAAGCGCGGGAAGTTCATCAGCATGGCAAAGGACGCAAATAACTGCAAACCTTCGGTAAAGGCCCCAAAAACCGCCAGTGTTTTTGCCATTTTGCGCATACCGTCTTCGGTCAGGCGCAAATCACCGCAATCGTCGATATATTCATCTTCGGCGGAAATCCCCCAAATCTGCATATAATCGTATTTGTCCTTCATTTCCTTATACTGGAAGAAGGCTTCATATTCGGTTTCGGGCATGCCGATGGTATCAAGCAAATGCGAATAGGCCGCGACATGGATGGTTTCCATGTTCGAAAAAGCCGCCAGCATCATCTGCACTTCGGTGGGTTTAAACACCCGTGTGTAATGACGCATATAGCAGTTATTCACCTCGATATCGGACTGGGTGAAGAACCGGAAAATCTGCGTTAACAGGTTCCGTTCCGCATCGGTAATCGAATGGTTCCAGTCTTTCACATCATCGGCCAGCGGCACTTCTTCGGGCAGCCAGTGAATTTGCTGCTGTGTCAGCCATGCCTCATAGGCCCAGGGGTAACGAAACGGCTTGTAGACCGGGTTTTCGGTCAGAAGGTCCATGATTTTTTCGTCGGTCATATCAATCTCTTTCCAACCCCGGCCTTATTGGCACGCAAGGCATTCTTCATATTCGGTCTGGGTGCTGTCTGTATTGCCCGTGGCGGCAACCGCACTGCCTGCGGCACGCGCGGCAGCCAAAACAGCATCGATGTCAAGATCGGCAGCCTTGGCCTTGCGTGGCACATTGGCCACCACTTCGGCCCGCTGGATCGATTTCGACCGGCAGTAATAAAGGCTTTTGACACCTTTTTTCCATGCCTGAAAATGGATCTGGTGCAAGTCGCGTTTATGCACGTTGGATGCCAGAAAAATGTTCAGCGACTGTGCCTGGTCAATTTTCGGCGCACGGTCCCCGGCCAGCTCGATCAACCAGCGCTGATCCATTTCAAAGGCGGTTTTAAACACGTCCTTTTCCAGATCAGTCAGGAAATCAAGTTGCTGAACCGATCCTTCATGCACCGTGATCGAGGTCCAGACCTGTTCGTTATTCTGGCCTTTTTCTTCGAGCAACTGCGCAAGATATTTGTTGCGCACGTTAAACGACCCCGACAGGGTTTTATGGGTATAGGAATTGGCTGCTGTCGGCTCGATCCCCGGCGAGGCTCCGCCGCAAATGATCGAAATTGATGCCGTCGGCGCAATCGCCGTTTTGTTGGAAAAACGCGCCTTCATGCCATATTCCGCCGCATCCGGGCACGATCCGCGCTCGTCGGCCAGCTTTTCCGATGCCGCATCGGCGTGCTTTTTCACATGATCAAAAATCTGGTTGTTCCAGACCTTGCTCATCACCCCTTCAAGCGGAATACCCTGCGATTGCAGGAAGGAATGGAACCCCATCACGCCCAGCCCGACAGAACGTTCGCGCATGGCCGAATATTTGGCGCGCGCCATGCTGTCTGGTGCATTCTTGATAAAATCTTCCAGAACATTATCCAGAAACCGCAAAATATCTTCGATAAATTGCGGCTCTTCTTTCCAGGTCTGGTAATGCTCCAGATTAAGCGACGACAGGCAGCAAACGGCGGTGCGGTCGCCCCCATGGTGGTCACGCCCGGTCGGCAAGGTAATTTCGGCACACAGGTTGGACGTCTTAACACTTAGCCCGGCCATTTTATGATGCTGCGGTACCGCACGGTTCACGGTATCGATAAACAGCATATAAGGCTCGCCGGTTTCCACCCGCGATGTCAGAAGGCGGATCCACAACGACCGCGCGCTAACCTTGCGCACCACATGGCCGTCTTTGGGCGAGGTTAAGGCCCATTCCTCATCATTTTCCACTGCGCGCATAAAGGCGTCAGACACCGAAACACCCTGATGCAGGTTGGGTGTTTTGCGGTTCGGGTCGCCCCCGGTCGGGCGGCGCATTTCGGAAAATTCTTCAATTTCGGGGTGACTGACCGGCAAATAAACGGCTGCCGACCCACGCCGCAGCGACCCCTGGCTAATCGCCAGCGTCAAGCTGTCCATCACGCGGATAAACGGTACAACACCCGATGTTTTGCCGTTTTTGCCAACTTTTTCGCCAATCGAGCGCAAATTGCCCCAATAAGACCCAATCCCGCCACCGCGCGCGGCCAGCCAGACATTTTCGGTCCACAAATCAACAATGCCAGCCAGATTATCGTCGGCTTCGTTCAAAAAGCACGAAATTGGCAACCCGCGGGTGGTGCCACCGTTCGACAGGATCGGCGTTGCCGGCATGAACCAATGTTTGGACATATAGTCATAGATACGCTGGGCGTGATCGGCATTGTCGCCATAATAGCTGGCAACACGGGCGAACAGGTCCTGATAGCTTTCACCGGGCATCAAATAACGGTCGGTTAAAACCGCTTTGCCAAAATCAGTGAGCAATTCATCACGAGTACGGTCAACAATAACCCGCGCGCCTTTTTCATGCTGCACGACATCTAGCATTTTCATGCTGGTATCCTTCAAACTGGACGTTCATTGGCCCAAAGCCGATACGCCGCTATAATCATTCGCGACGGGTCACACCGCACCCTCTTGGTCCCGCATAAACCGGCCCTTGTCCGCGCGCAGATGCGCCAGACGACCAGCCGTTTCATACGGTGCCTGATGATGTCTTACGGGTGTGTTCCCGTGTCCCATTTTCTTTATGAAAAGAGTTTATGCCCGTTCTAACCAGCTTTGAAAACACTATATCTGGTGGATGAGGCGAATTTTTTATCCATTGATTGTATCCGTTGCGTGACAAGCCCGGATAACCGCTGATTCGGAGGGCATGTGCAAATTTGCCGCGATCCGGTCAAGGAAAACATCAAAAAATCACACCGGCCCATTTTACACGCGCACAAGAACAAAACCTGGCGCTGCCCTCAACCATCGCGAACCACCATCAACGGCATGGTCTTTGGCACATCATAAAATTCGCCATTATATCAATGAGTTACAAAAAATCACGATATGATCAGCATCCAAGCAGGGCAAAAGAATCGCGTTTACGGCCACGTTTAAGCCCTGCCCCATAAAAACAGGCACCCGCCGCAAGGACGTGGTGCCTGTTATTCGGGGTCGTTTTCCCGGCGTGGGGTTAACCCGATACCGGGAAGCCGTGATTAATTGGCTGGCAATTTATATGCCATCACATAATCACCGGGTTTGGTACCGATAGAGCCATGGCCACCGGCAACAATCACTACATATTGTGTGCCATCATCGGTGGTGTAGGTCATCGGCGTGGACTGTCCACCCGCCGGAAGGCGCGCTTCCCACAATTGTTTGCCCGTCGTCAGGTCATAGGCGCGGAAATAGTCATCAACTGCCGCACCAAGGAAAGCCACACCACCGGCGGTAATGATCGGCCCGCCAATACCGGGAACCCCCAGCTTGATCGGCAATGGCAGCGGCGTCATGTCATAGACCGTGCCGTTTTTACGTTTATAGGCAATATCACCCGTGCGCAGATCGGCCCCGGCAACATAGCCCCACGGCGGTGCCTGACACGGCACACTAATGGGCGACAGGAACGGTCCCATGCTTACGGCATAAGGCGCACCTGTATTTTGGTTAATGCCCATTTCGCTGGCTTTTTTCGAGCCCTGCGGCGGCACTTCATCACGCGGGATCAGCTTGGATGTAAATGCCAGATAGGTCGGCATGCCAAACATCACCTGGCGCTGCGGGTCCACCGCCACACTACCCCAGTTAAAGGTGCCAAAATTGCCGGGATAAATCAGCGATCCCTGCAAGGAAGGCGGGGTGTAGCGACCTTCATATTTCAACTGATGAAATTCAATGCGACAGGCCAGCTGATCAAACAGCGTAATGCCCCACATATCCTTGCCGGTCAGTTTTTGAGGCATAAAGGTCAAATCCGAACGCGGCTGAGTCGGCGCACTGTGATCTTCGGGGATCGCTCCACCCGGTGCCGCAACTTCACGCACCTTGATCAGCGGTTCGCCCGTGCGACGGTCCAGTACATAGATATCGCCCTGCTTGGTCGCACCGACCAAAGCTGGCGTTTCATTACCCATATCGTCGGAAATATTCATCAATACCGGCTGGGCTGGAACATCCATGTCCCACAAATCGTGGTGAACGGTCTGACGGACCCACTTGAGCTTGCCGGTATCAATGCTCAGCGCAACGATGGAGGATGAAAACTTTTCAACGTTTTCGCTGCGGTTCATGCCCAACTGGTCAGGCACCTGGTTACCCAGTGGAATGTAAACCATACCCAGATTTTCATCGACGGAAAAGACCGACCAGCTATTGGGCGAATTGGTGGTGTAGGTTTCGCCTTCGGCCAACGGTTCGGTTTCTGTCGGGTTGCCGGAATCCCAATTCCACAACAATTCGCCCGTGTGAATGTCAAAGGCGCGAATAACGCCAGACTGTTCCTGGGTCGAATAATTGTCGTTCACGGCCCCGCCAATGATAATTTTGTCATCAACGGCAACGGGCGGCGATGTGGAATAATAATAACCCGACGGCTTGTGTTGCATTTTCTGTTCAAGATGCAGTGTACCGTTATCGGCAAAGCTTTCACACACCGTGCCATCTTTGGCATCGAGCGCAATCAGACGCGCATCCGACGTTGGCAAATACACCCGTTCCGCACACCGGTCGCCTGCCTGCGCCTGCGGATCGGCATAATAGGTGACCCCACGGCAGGTTTGGTGCTGACGATCACTATTGGCACCCACTTTGGGGTCATACTTCCATTTTTCCTTGCCGGTTTTGGCATCAATGGCAATGGCCCAGCTATGCGGTGTGCATAAATACAGGGAATCACCCACTTTTAGCGGCGTGACCTGATAGGTCGTTTCCGGCACATCGCTGGACTGACGCACATCACCGGTTTCATAGCGCCAGGCTTCGGTCAGCTGATCAACATTCTGGGCTGTAATCTGACTTAGCGGCGAATAACGCTGCCCATACTGGGTCCGCCCATATTGGTGCCAGTCGCCATCGGGAATGGCGTTGCCCATGTCGGGGGTTTTGGCCACAACCTTGTCATTTAACTGGCCGGTAATGGCATTGGGGTCATTAATCATGGAGCCAACGGCCACCACAATGGCAATCACCACCGCCAGGCTAAGGCCAATGCCATTGGGGTGTTTTGTTTTGCCCCCCAAATCGGCATCCCCGCTTGACTGGGCAAGCCCCCGCCGGACCCACGGCGTTAACAGCCAAAGCCCCAGCAACACCGGAATACCACCGCGCGGGGCCAGTTGCCACCAGTCAAACCCGACTTCCCAAACCGCCCAGACAAGGCTGGCGATCAGAAACGCCGCATAAAGCCACAGGACCATGGCCTTGCGACGTTGCAACAGCCACGCAACCAGCAAAAAGACAACGCCCGCAAGGGCGTAATACCAGCTACCACCCAGCACAATCAGCCACACACCGCCCGCAGCAAGTGCAACACCGATCAGCGCAAAGACGACAACGCTCAGCAGATTAATCATCTATCTGTTCCATTTCGTTTTGCAGCAACACAGCACCTGTTTACCCGTCCATGAAGACAGACCGTCAGACAGCACCCGTAAGGCACCCAAAGGCCAGCATACCGTATCAAACCCAGATTTCCGGCTATGGTCCGCAACGGCGAAATCATATCCGGCCACATCCATCGGCCAGCCTGCATGACCTTTCCAGCGCCAATAACGAGGGAAACACCCCGCCCAAAACCAGATAGCCAACACAGGAAACCGGGCGTCTGTCCCTCCAAAACAAGGCACATCCCCACCCGTAACAGACGAAATATGGAATTCGTTTAATATAAAAACGCGAAACAGGGCGTTCGGTTCCATAAGGAACGGACGATTTTCACATCATCCCGACAATGGTGGCATGCGCCACACCGTCGCGTTGCCATCACGCTATAATGTCGGTTATTTCAAACGGATAAACAACATCGGAAAAAGCCGGCAAGGGCTGGAAAAGCACGATTACAATGGAGAAAAACAAATGCGACGCATCAGCATGGCGGCCTGTAACATGGCTGTTCAATGGTGGGTCTCAACAACCATGCCCGATTTGATCACTTCGGTAATGGTAACACCCAGCCGGTCATCAACCACCACAAGTTCGCCCCGGGCCACCAGGCGGTTATTGACATAAATATCAACCGGTTCACCAACCTTGCGGTCAAGTTCCAGCACCGCCCCGCGCGTCAGGCGCATCAATTGTGACACCTGAATCTGGCTTTTACCAATCACGGTCGAAACCCGAACCGGAATATCGTACGCCGCACCAATTTCGCTTTCGCCGTGGCGTTTTTCGTAATGGTCTTTTTCTTTTTCGGCCATGTCGGTAAACCATTCCTGAAATCTGGCGTGCAAGGGGTGTTGGCAACGGGCAATCGTAACGGGTGATGATAAGCTTGTGACTATAGCCTATCGCTGAATATTTTGTTAGCAAACTGTTTTCAAAAACTACGGTGGATTTTTGTATAATTTTCCACTAAACGAAACCCCTTACCGTTGCCCATAAACAAGCCCTTTATGACAAATACAGGATCATCATGCCGCAAGATCGCCATTGGGTGGCCGATGCCATCGCCCGGATCGAAGCCGACTTTACTCGCTCCGCCGACACCCACCTGATCAAGCTCGATCTGCCGCAATTGGGCGACATTGGCCTGTATCTGAAAGATGAAAGCACCCATCCCAGCGGCAGCCTCAAACACCGCCTCGCCCGTTCGCTGTTTCTTTATGGTCTGTGCAATGGCTGGATCACCAAAGACACCCCGATCATCGAGGCATCAAGTGGCTCTACCGCTGTGTCCGAGGCCTATTTCGCCCGTCTGATTGGCCTGCGTTTTATTGCCGTGATGCCCAAAACCACCTCGCCGCAAAAAATCGCAAAAATCGCCTTTTATGGGGGTGAATGCCATCTGGTCGATAACGGCGCCATGATTTACGACGAATCCCACCGGTTAACGCGTGAGCTAAACGGCCATTACATGGACCAGTTCACTTACGCCGAACGGGCCACCGACTGGCGCGGTAATAACAACATCGCCGAAAGCATTTTTGAACAATTGGGCCGCGAACCCCACCCCGTCCCGCGCTGGATTGTGGTTGGCGCGGGCACCGGCGGCACGTCGTCAACCATTGGCCGTTTCATTCGGTATGGCAAGGTTTTGGCCCATGGCTGCGAGCTGTGCGTGGCCGACCCGGAAAATTCGGTGTTCTACGATGCCTATGCCACCGGCGACTGCAGCATCACCGGCACCTGCGGCTCTCGCGTTGAAGGCATTGGCCGCCCCCGGGTTGAACCCAGCTTCAACCCCACCGTGGTCGACCATATGATCCGGGTTCCCGATGCCGGCAGCTTTGCCGCCCTGCATTATCTGGAAAAACATCTGGGGCGGCGTTGTGGTGGCTCCACTGGCACCAACCTTATTGCGACACTCGCACTGATCAGTGAAATGAAACAGGCGGGCGAAAGCGGCTCTGTCGTGACCTTGCTGTGCGACAGCGGCGATCGTTACAGCGACACCTATTATAATCCGCACTGGATCACCGAACAGGGCATCGACCTTGCCCCGTGGCAGGCAGCCCTGGAAAAATTCGACCAGACCGGCATTTTTGATGTGAAACTGGACCGGCACAGCACCTGACAGCGCGTAAATCGGCACGCGCGAACAGCTTGTAAACACCACATACACAAAAACGGGCGGAGAAAACCCCGCCCGTTTTGTTATCATGTTCGCATCAAGATGCCGTTAGGCACCCGCAACCGAAATTTTGCGCGGTTCCGGCTTTTGCTCTGCAACCTTTGGCAGTGAAAGTGTCAGAACGCCATTTTTAAAGGTGGCCGAAATATTGTCGGCATCAACATTTTCAGGCAAACGGAAAGACCGGGTAAAGCTGCCATAGCTGCGTTCAACAACACGGGCACCTTCATTGCTTTCGCGGGTCGATTTCTTTTCACCCTTGACGGTTAAAACGCCTTCAAGGACGGACACATCCACATCATCCTGTTCAACACCGGGAAGCTCGGCGCTAAGTTCAATCGCGTCGTCGCTTTCGTGAACATCAATGCGGGGATTAAGAATTCTGGTTGTGTCTGCGGCGTCACCATCACCCTGCGCACTTGCCGGGCGAAGGCTGCCACGGCCCAGGAACGAGCCCAGAACGCGGTCAATATCGCGTGAAAACACACCAAAAGGATCGCCAATTGCCGGGGCATTGGCAATACGTCGTGCAGCACCGTTTACGTTTGAAAAACCGTTCATAATTACTCTCCATACAAGACGAGCATTCTTGCGCTTGTTGGTCCAGCCAGGCTGCAACCACTGCGCGATCAAGGCCACCATGGCCCTTTCAAACCAGAAGATAATTCGCCCGGCAAAAGTCGCAAGGGCATGACGCATTTTTTCGCAATTTTTTTCGATCTTTTCCGCATTGCGCGAAACACATTGGCATTCCGCCCCGCCCGCCGCTAGGATCGCGCCATATGCAGGCATCGCCTACGCGGTGCCCCCACCTTATAAACTGGAACATACCCCTATGAGCCAACTGTTCACCCCGCTTGCATTGGGCAAGCTGAACCTTGAAAACCGCATCATTATCGCCCCTATGTGCCAATATTCGGCCGATAATGGCAAAGCCACCGACTGGCACACCATCCATCTGGGCAACCTTGCCCTTTCGGGTGCCAGCCTGCTGATCCTTGAAGCCACCGCCGTCGAAGCCGAAGGCCGCATCACCTATGCCGACCTTGGCCTGTGGAACGATGAAACCGAGGAAGCACTGGCGCGCACATTAAAAGCTGTCCGGGCCAATTCAGACATGCCGATTGGCATTCAGCTGGGCCATGCCGGGCGCAAGGCCAGCACTGCCAAACCCTGGGACGGCGGGCATGCGCTTAGCCCCGATGATGAAAATGGCTGGCAGATTGTTGCCCCCTCTGCCATCCCGTTTCTCGATGGCAACCCGGTGCCCGAAGCACTCAGCAAGGAACGCATTGCCGAAATCATCGCTCGCTTTGCCAAGGCTGCGCAGCGGGCGGATCGTTTGGGCATTGATGCCATCGAACTGCACGGCGCCCACGGCTATCTGATCCACCAGTTCCTGTCGCCGCTGTCAAACCAGCGGACCGACGAATATGGCGGCAGCCTTGAAAACCGCATGCGGTTTGCTCTGGAAGTTTACGATGCCGTACGTGTAGCGTTCGGTGCTGAAAAACCGGTTGGCATGCGCATTTCCGCCAGCGACTGGGTTGAAGGCGGCTGGGACATTGAACAAAGTGTGGTTCTGGCCAAGGCCCTGAAAGAACGCGGCTGTGATTTCATCCATGTTTCCTCGGGCGGCCTTCATGCCGCGCAACAAATTCCGATTGGCCCGAATTACCAGGTGCCCTTTGCCGATCGCATCAAATCCGAAACCGGGCTTACCACCATCGCCGTGGGCCTGATCACGGAAGCCGAACAGGCAGAAGCCATTGTCGGCACCGGCCAGGCCGACGCCATCGCCCTTGCCCGTGGCATTCTTTATGACCCGCGCTGGCCGTGGCACGCTGCGGCCAAACTGGGTGCCACCATCACACCGCCCAGCCAGTATTTACGCTGCCAGCCACACACCCTAAAGCAGCTCTTTAAATAATCTCTAATGCGGCCCGGTGGCTTTTGACACCGGGCCGTTTTTTTATCTGCACCGGCGCAATAATCGCTATTTTCCCAACGCACCGAGTCGACTAACTATTTGCAGTAAAACTCTTTTTGCAAATATTCGGGCTATCTGGCCAAATCTGGAAAGATAATATCTTTTCGCCAAACCTGCTGTTTCCAAAAGTATTGTCCGCGCATCAATTTAAAGTGTGATCCGTAGGACACTAAAAAATTTGACCCTGGCGACTGGAAAGCGATAGGCTTTTTGTACATAAAATTTAGTGTATTTAATAAGCGTCATCGGTACAAAAACAGGCCGACAAAACGGCTCTCGAAAAAACACAAGTTTACACCCCACCCCCAGATAAAGGAAAGTCCATGAAAGCGCTTACATATCAAGGTCCGGGCAAAAAAGGCTGGGTTGAAAAAGAAAAACCCGACATTCAAAAACCGACAGATGTGATCGTCAGAATCACCAAAACAACGATTTGCGGGACCGATCTTCATATTCTTAAAGGCGATGTTCCTGCCGTAACCGAAGGACGCACCCTGGGCCACGAAGGGGTTGGCGTTGTTGAAGAAGCCGGGGCGGCGGTTCGCAATTTTAAAAAGGGCGACGCCGTTCTGATCTCCTGCATCACATCTTGCGGTTCCTGCCCGAATTGCAAACGCCAGCTCTATTCCCATTGCTCCGATGGCGGGTGGATCCTGGGCCATTTGATCGACGGCACCCAGGCCGAATATGTGCGCATTCCACATGGCGATAACTCGCTCTATCCCATCCCCGAAGGCTCGGACGAAGAAGCATTGGTCATGCTGTCTGACATCATGCCAACCGGGTTTGAAATCGGCGTTCTTGCCGGTCAGGTCAAACCGGGCGACAGCATCGCCATTGTCGGCGCAGGTCCGGTTGGCATGGCGGTTTTGCTGACCGCACAGTTCTATTCACCCGGTCGCATCATCATGATTGACACCGACGGAGCACGCCTGGAAATGGCCCGTCAATTTGGCGCAACCGACACACTGACCGTCGGCAAGGATGACGTCATTGCATCGGTGATGGACATGACCAACGGCTTGGGTGTTGATGTTGCCATCGAGGCTGTTGGCGTCCCGGCAACCTTCGATACCTGCCAGAAAATCGTTTCAGCAGGTGGCAACATTGCCAATGTCGGCGTTCACGGCACCGCCGTGGAACTGCATATCGAAGAACTTTGGATTAAAAACATCAATATATCGATGGGTCTGGTTAACACCAATACCACCCCTATGCTGATGAAGACCGTGCAATCGGGCAAGGTTAAACCCGAACAGCTGATCACGCACCGCTTCAAACTTGACGAGATTGAACAGGCCTACGAAGTCTTTGGCAACGCATCGCGTGAAAAGGCGATGAAAGTTATTCTCGCCCAATAACGGGCACAATCTGCCTGTTAACACAAAGCAGGTGAAACGCCTGCCCCCTAAAAAAGGGCATATCTTTATAAAAAAATGTGCCCTTTCTCGTATCCTCATCAGGCAACAGACCAGCCCTTGCCTTATTACAGCAAACTCCGGCCAGGTTATGCCAAACACCCATACGGTAAAAGAAAAGGGCCCCGCATTGCTGCGAGGCCCTTCCCTGACTGTAAGGTCGCTTGGTTGGTTTGGCTTAGAAGCCCATACCGCCCATGCCACCCATTCCGCCCATGCCGCCCATATCGGGAGCGCCACCGCCGGATTTTTCTTCTGCTTTTTCAGCAATCATGCATTCGGTAGTGATCAGCAGACCAGCAACCGAAGCGGCATCCTGAAGGGCGGTACGAACAACCTTGGCCGGATCGATGATGCCAGCTTTGATCAGGTTGGTGTATTCGCCTTTCTGGGCGTCGAAACCGAATTCGACGTCGTCCTGTTCGAGCAGCTTGCCCGCAACAACGGCACCGTCAACACCGGCATTCTGCGCGATCTGACGAACCGGAGCCTGAAGCGCACGACGAACGATGTCGACACCGATGGTCTGGTCGTGATTTGCACCTTCAAGACCGGCAAGCGCGCGGGTTGCGTACAGCAGAGCCGTACCACCACCAGCAACGATACCTTCTTCAACAGCAGCGCGGGTTGCGTGCAGGGCATCGTCAACGCGGTCTTTACGTTCTTTAACTTCGATTTCCGAAGCGCCACCGATCTTGATCACAGCAACACCGCCAGCGAGTTTCGCCAGACGTTCCTGCAGTTTTTCACGATCGTAATCAGAGGTGGTTTCTTCGATCTGGGCGCGGATCTGGGCCACACGGGCTTCGATCTGTGCTTTTTCACCGGCACCATCAACAATGGTGGTTTCTTCTTTGGTGATGGTGATCGATTTCGCGGTACCGAGCATGTCAAGCGTAACGCTTTCAAGCTTGATGCCGAGATCTTCGGAAACAACCTGGCCACCGGTCAGGATGGCGATGTCTTCAAGCATTGCTTTACGACGATCACCAAAGCCCGGAGCTTTAACAGCAGCAATTTTCAGGCCGCCGCGCAGCTTGTTGACAACCAGGGTTGCCAGGGCTTCGCCTTCAACGTCTTCAGCAATGATCAAAAGCGGTTTGCCGGACTGAACAACAGCTTCAAGCAACGGCAGCATCGGCTGCAGCGAGGAAACCTTCTTGTCGAACAACAGGACGTAAGGAGCGTCGAGTTCAACAATCATTTTTTCCGGGTTGGTCACGAAGTAAGGTGACAGGTAACCACGGTCAAACTGCATGCCTTCGACAACGTCGAGTTCAGTGTGCAGGCCTTTGGCTTCTTCGACGGTGATAACACCTTCGTTGCCGACCTTTTCCATGGCTTCAGCGATCATATCGCCGACTTCACGGTCACCGTTGGCAGAAATGTTGCCAACCTGTGCGATTTCGTCTTTACCCGAAACCTTACGCGCACGGGCCTGAATGGCTTCGATCACCTTGGCCGAAGCCAGATCGATACCGCGCTTGAGGTCCATCGGGTTCATGCCGGCAGCAACAGCCTTGTTGCCTTCACGAACGATAGCCTGTGCCAGAACGGTTGCAGTGGTGGTGCCGTCGCCTGCCATGTCGGCAGTTTTCGAGGCAACTTCACGCAACATCTGTGCGCCCATATTTTCGAACTTGTCTGAAAGTTCGATTTCTTTAGCAACAGTGACGCCGTCCTTGGTTACGCGCGGTGCGCCAAAGGATTTTTCGATAACAACGTTACGGCCTTTCGGGCCGAGGGTCACTTTGACAGCATCAGCAAGGATGTCTACGCCGCGCAGCATTTTCGCGCGTGCATCTGTCGAAAACTTTACTTCTTTAGCCATTATATTCTTTCCTCTCTATGAGACGGATGAACATCAAACCACAGTCACCCAAATGGGCTGACTTAGGCCAGAATACCCATAATGTCGGATTCTTTCATGATCAGCAGCTCTACGCCGTCAACCTTGACTTCGGTGCCCGACCATTTGCCGAACAAAACCTTGTCGCCAGCTTTGACGTCAAGTGCGATGAGCGCGCCATCGTCTTTACGGATACCGGAGCCAACAGCGACGACTTCGCCTTCCTGCGGCTTTTCTTTAGCGGTTTCCGGAATAATAATGCCACCAGCAGTCTTCTGGTCGGATTCGACACGACGTACCAGTACACGATCATGTAACGGACGGAACTTCATTTTCGACAACTCCGTGTAAATATCTAGGGCTCGATTATTGAAACACTAACCGGGATGAGCCCACGTTAGCACTCACCCCCGGTGAGTGCTAACAGCAAGTAAGGGAAAGGTCGGAAATTGTCAAGAGCCCAATAGGCTGCGTCGCAAAAAGGTCATATTTTCCGCCGGGTTGTTGCCAATGCCATCGCGGCATTCAAAACAGCAAAATCACCCTATTATTTCTAGATGACTGACTCGGGGCCGTCATTCTGGCGGAAATAATCATAGGGCATCGGCCCAAAGCGGTTCGGCCCTAACAGGGTCGGTTTGCACCACCACACAATCAGGACAATAAGTCCAATCAATGGCACCAGCGACAACAACACCCACCAGCCGGAACGATCAATGTCGTGGAGGCGGCGCACAGCCAGTGCTAACCCCGGCAAAAAGGTGATCAGATTAAAAATGCCTTCAAGAAACCCGATATCGCGATGACCCCCAAAAAACTGCCCGTCAATAATCGACAGGACAATGGAACCGATCACGATAAATAACTGCCACCACCAGAACGCCGAACGCGAGGCCCGTTCGCGAAAATTGAAATAGTTATGAAACCCCGAACCAATCGCCTCGCCAAATTTCATCTCGCCTGCCCTGTCCAATCAAAGCGCAACCATCATCCGCCCCTGTTTTAGGGCACCCACCACAGATTGAAAACTGCTTTCATCGCCTATATGCATGATTTAAATGATTTTCACACGGAAACCGGCACCATAAATACCGCGCCGGTTCCCGTGTTATTTTTTTTTATGATCTGGTTTACTGACGGGCGATCTCCACTTTGCCGGTATCGACCAGCTTCAATGCCCAGTTTTCCGCCGCAGTATCCTCCAAATTCAGATACTGCGCCAAATAAGCCAGCCGGTCGGTATCATCGCCCTTGGCCGTACAAAACCGGTCTTGCAGGTAAAACGGCGGCGTTGCCTGATAATATAACCGCGCCTGCACCTTGGCTGGTGTCCCGTGAATATCGGTCAGCTTGACCTCATAACGCAGGCTGTCGCCCCCGCTTTGGGTTGGCCCCGCATAGTCCGGGTCAGTTCCCACGGCGGTAAAGCCTGCATCCTCGGCAAGTTCCGTCCCTGCCCCCAGCGCCTTTGAAATGGCTTCGCGCTGTTTAAGCGCCAGATACCCCGGTGGCGGCAAACGGTTATCCTTTACCTCGGCACAGATCGACAGGAAGCTGGTGGTCAGTTCCCCCTGCGGGCGCACATTATGGCCACAGGAAAACTGCGATCCGTCCAAAGGTGGCGTGCTGACCAGTTCCTGATAAATCTGGGTCTGGTCCTGTGCTGTAATCACCTCGAAATGGGGTTGATGCAGGCGTTTTTCCGGCTCAATCCGGTGCGTACATTTATCATCCCACCACATCTCGCCTTTCAGCGGTTCGTCATGCTGGTCCACCAGCACACCGGCCTTGTTCACCCGGCCCGATGCCCACAAAACCTTGTCTTTGGCATCTAACACCTCGAACTGAACAAAGGCCCGGCGGAAACCAACCCCGGAGGGGAACTTGTGCCCGGTATGGCTGGCAATTTTAACCGATGCGCTTAGTTTGCCCCTGGCAATCACCGGGTCATCGGCGAGGCTGATGGTAACGGTATCGTTTTCCGCCTGCTGCGTAATCGCACGGGCGGTAAATTCCAGCGGATCAATCGCCTTTTTCGAATTCATCATCGGGTCGGCAGTCGGAACCCCCATGATATCGGGGAATTGCTGGAACATTTTCACCAAAAACAGGTTCAGCCCCACCAATGTATGGCGCGCAAAACCTTCACGCGGTTCCAGGTCAATATCCTTAGGGTCAAACGTGTTTGCCGCCGCAGGGAAATTTGAATATTCCTGAATGCTGGCAATTTTGCTTTTAAATTCGCCACCTGCATCGCGCGACGGCATATGACAATCCTGGCAGGTTTGCGGCATACCGCCAACCCCGCCGGGCAATGGCCCATCAATTGTGGTGCCGGTGCGATAGGAACTGAACGCCCATTCGGCATAGGTCGTTTGTTCATAAACATGGGCAATGGTTTCGCCCTTATGCAATACCGGCAAATGCACAGTATGGCAGGTGCCACACATTTCCGAGGTCGAAATCGCGTCGCCTTTTTCCGGTTTTATGCCCAATGTATAATCCATCGGATGGGTTTTGGGTTTGTCAAACGGCCCAAACAGTTTGCCCGCTGGCCCAACCAGAAAACTGCCGGTAAAGGTTTTGCCAAAACCGGTATTATCCGCGTTCAATTGTTGCTGGCGTTTCAACACACAGGCATTTTGCGGATCATCCGCATATTTTTCGGTGGCTTCCTTGCCCAGCACCATTTGGTGACACGCCATGCACGAAATGCCATCGCGCGCCAGCGCCCCATAGGATGCATGTGCCGCCGTCGGGTTCCCCGGCGGATAAGGCACTGCATTAACAATATCGCGGTCAAACACCCCGCAATCGCCGGTATTTTCTGCCGCGTGATCAATCTGAAACTGCCGTTGCCCCAAAATACCGTGACAACCAAGGCAGGTGGTTTGCACCAGATCAGCCTGATCATGATGAAAAGTCTGGGTTTCACTGGCCATCTGGGCAAAGAAAACCGGATCGCGGCCCGCAAGCCCCATGGGCGAGGACCGCCATGTTGCATAGGGCGACAGGTTTAACAGCTTGTCACTTTGCGGGTCGGGCATTGTCATATCAAACTGCAACCCGGTACTGCCCGCATCATGGCACCCCGTGCATTGGTCGCTGGTTAAATACTGGCTTTTGGGCGATGGCCCGGCGGCGGGCATCCATACATTGTCATAGGTTTGCGATGGCATGATAAAGCCATGCTCCGGCACCGCACCAAACCGGTCAGCCTTGGTCACAAATGCCAGCAAATCTTCCAGCGGCTTTATCCGTGGCTGGCCGTGCGGCACCGGCTTTTTTTCCATATGCGCACGCAAGGCGTGAATATCATCGCCCAGATCATCGGGTTCGGTGGCTGCCATCTGGGTTGTGCCGCTTGCCATCGTCGTCGGTGCCTTGTCGCCCGCCGCTACCGGCGCACCGCCACCCAGATACTGATTGGCGAAAAAATCCTGCGACAAAAACACTTCGGGCTGGCCGGGGTGGCCTAGCAAATTTCGTTCCTCGGCAAAGGTCATATCATGGGCGGAGCCATGACAATTTACGCAATACTGACCAAAGCCCATATTGGGCGGGCCGTTGCTGGCACTTGCGGGCCAGTCGGGTGCCCAGCCTTCGCCGGGCCAGCCATACCAGCCCCAGAACCAGCCATCTTTCGACCCTTGGGCATCACGCACCATGATCGCGGCACCACTGGTCGGTAACAGATAATCCGCGTCATATTTGGCACAGGCCGATGCTGGTTCAGGATACATTTCCTTCACCATAATCGCGCCATCGGGAATGGCTTGTTGCGGGTCCGGGTGGGCCTTGCCGCTGGGCCGGTTTTTCTCAATCCAGCTCACCATATCAGGGGAATACCAGATCACAACCGGTGAATGGGTGCCGTGATAGGTACCGTCCCACGGCGCACCCTTTTCACCGGCAACGCGTGCGGCGGTATAAGGCCCGGTATCGCGCACATATTTGTCGCGCACCCAGCCCGATTTGGTGTCGCGGTGGCACCAGTTATCAAAAAACTGCGATAATGCCGCCTCATATTCGTTCAACGGCAACGCACCGGGATGGCGTACCGTATCACTTAATGACTGGCACAATGCCAAATCGGTTGGCACCATCGGTGTGTCGCGCAATGCTGTTTCACAGGTTTGTGCAATGGCAAGTGTGGCAACACAGCTTGCCATCCCCGCAAGCACAATGGCTCGCAGTTGTCCCCAATATGTCATGGCCCCTCTCTCTATGTCCCCGGCGGCACCCCTGCCAGCCAGATCTATTTAAAAGTGTACGGGCCTGCGAAAACACCATCAACCTGTAATTGATAAATTTGAAATAAATTTACTTAAATAAGAAACCGGGTTCACAAATGCGCCCTATAAAACGTCGGTGACCTTGTGCCGGGAAAGGGCAATGCCCCCTGGCTCCGCGCCGAACTGTTTTCTGGCACGCAGGCCCCGAAAAACTGCCCTAATTATGGTTCAAAGCCACCGAAATATGATCGGCGAGTTGATCTATGGCCTGTGTCATTGCGCCAACGACATCTGCTGTATCGGTGCCGTTGGCATTGACCGTGAAACGGGCATAATCCGTTGTTGCGGCATGGCGGTTTCCATCACGCGTGATCGACCATCGCGCGCCTAAAATGCACAAGCCATCTTCGCGTATTTCAAAGGTATCGACATCCACCCTTACCTGTTGTGCAGCAGGTAAAACCGGACGGGATGAGGTTACGCGAATATCGGGTTGTCTTTTGGCCAACGCCGCGATCAGGGCGCGTGAGACACCAACCGATAACCGTTCGCCCCAGCGCGCGCTCGGGTCGGCAACAAGTTCATTGGGCCCTTTGCGAACAAAAATATCGCGGCTATCCTGAAAATCAGGCACCGATACCGGTTCCACCTCGATCATTGCCAGTCCGGTTTCATCGCGCGCCACCGGTGTAACCGCCGAGGGATACCCCAGCAGGTAAATACGGGGTGCGACGGTCGCACACCCGCCCAGCGTCATAAAAGCCGCAAGGGCAACAATTGCAGACAGCCGCCACCGTTTCATCCGCATCAACCTCCTCCTCTCCCGGTCAGGATCGCACCGGGATTACGTTCTATTTCACTGGAAAATCCGCGCAACGAACTTGCCGACGCCGCCAGATCGCGCATAGCAGCTTCGAGATCAGCACGCATCTGCGAGCGCGGATCGGCCAGACTATTGACTGAATTCATCAATGTTTCGGCTTTGCCGATCGCCCGGTTTGCCGATAGCAGCGTCTGGTCCAGTGCAGGACCACTTTTATCAAGTTGCTTCTGCCCGGTGGCAATCAGGCGGTCAATATTTGCCAATGTGCGGCTGACATCGCCCTGCAATACACTTACCGCGTCATTTGCGCTCATCACCGCCGCGCGCGCCGCGTCCGAAGTTGCCCGCAAACTGGTCGCGCTCGGCCCGATTTCCGCGTTCAAATTCCGCGACAATATCTCAAGCGATTCAAGGGTGCGCACAGCCCTTTCAGCCAGTTCTTGCAACGGAAGATCGGAGAACTGCTCTTTGATATGCTGAAATTCCGACGGCAAGGTGGGAATTTCCGGCACCCCCATATCAGACCCGCTCAGATGGGCCTGCGTATTGGGCTTCATATCCAGTTCCACGGCAAACTGCCCGGTCACCAGACTTTGCGTCGCCAGTTGGGCACGCAACCCGGCATCAACCAGTTTTGCAATATCTACCGGCATATCGGCCCCCGGGCTACTGCTCATGGTGACGCCGTTTTCTTCAAGCTCGATAAAAACCGGCACCGTCGCAATCAGATCGTCGGAATTGATTTGCAGCGATATAGAGCGAACCGAGCCCACTCTCATGCCGCGAAAGGTAACCGGCGCGCCAATTTGCAAGCCCGCGACCGAGCCTTGAAAAAACACAACCGCGCGGGTTTTGTGGGCAAACAGGGTCATGCCGCCAAACAAAAGAATGGCAACCACAATCAACACCATCGCACCGAGAACGAAACCGCCAACCAGTGCCGACCTGTTAACTGCCATTTCGATGTCCTCCCGCGTTTTTCACTGTTTCCATCCGCTCGCGGTTCATAAAGGCACGAACGGTCGGATGATCGCATGTCTCCAGCAATTCACGCGGCGACCCATGCGCAACCGGCTGGCGCGTTTCAGCATCAAGAAATATCCCGGCATCGGCAATCGACAACAAACTGGGCAATTCGTGACTGACCAGAATAATCGTCGCCCCCAGCCCGTCGCGCAAATCAAGAATCAGATCATCCAGCCGTTTGGATGTAATCGGGTCCAGCCCGCCCGATGGTTCATCAAAAAACAAAATGTCGGGATCAAGCGCCAGCGCGCGCGCCAGCCCTGCCCGCTTGCGCATGCCGCCGCTGAGTTCGGCGGGCATTACATCGGCCGCCGGGCCAAGCCCGACCAGGGCCAGCTTCAACCGCACAAGCATATTGATCGATGCTTCATCAAGACGGGTGAACATGCGCAGCGGCAAGGCAACGTTTTCCGACACACTTAGCGAACTCCACAATCCGCCATTCTGGAACAGAACACCAAATCCCCGACCAATCTCGACCCGTCTCTCGGCCGAAGCCCCCCAATAACTCTCGCCCGCAAATTGCACAGTCCCCGTTACAGGGGGCAGCAACCCGATGAGCGATTTCAACAAGGTGCTTTTGCCACAGCCGCTTCCGCCCATCACCGCAAAAATAGATCCGCGCGCAACGTTGAACGATACATTTCGCTGGATCACGGTTGGCCCATAGGCCAGCGTCAGGTCCGATACTTCCAGCCTGACCGGTTGTGTTTGCGCTGTCATGGCCTAAAACCCCACCGCATTGGCACAAATCGCAAAAACTGCATCCACGGCAATCACCCCGACAATCCCGACCACAACCGCACTGGTTGCAGCCCGCCCGACATCGGCAGCACTGCGCCCCGCCTGCAAGCCAATCCGGCACCCGACAATTGCCACCAATGCACCAAAAACGATGCTTTTGCCAAAACCGAACAGAAACTGGGATCCCGAAATTGCCAGCCGGATTTGTTCAAAAAAAGCTGTCGGCGTCAGGTCAAGCATGCCGACTGCCACCGTCAACCCGCCCAAAATCCCAATCGCACAGCCATAAAGATACAATAGCGGCATCATCGCCGTTAGCGCCAGAACACGCGGCATAACGAGATAATCACGCACCGGGATACCGATCACTTTTAACGCATCAATTTCTTCGTTACTTTGCATGGTTGCAATATGGGCGGCATAGGCCCCGCCGGTGCGCCCGGCCATGACAATCCCCGTCATGACGGCCGCCATTTCACGCACCACGGCAATACCGACCAGATTGGCGACAAAAATTTCTGCGCCAAACCGGCTTAGCTGCACGGCCCCGACAAAAGCCAGAATGCCCCCGACCAGAAAATTAACGATGGTCACAATCGGCAGGGCCAAACTGCCCGCGTCAAGAACGCAATCGCGCAGGTCGACCGCGCGCATCTTTAGCTGCCCACGCAAACCGACCATACTTCCCAGCAAAACATCGCCAAAAAATTCGGTGGCACCAAATAGTGTGGTCCCCAGCCCAATCGCCCATCGGCCAAGCTGGCGGCTTAGCGATGAATGATCCGATGAAACAGTAACACTGGTTTCTTCGGCAGTTGCCAATGCAAGCAACCGTCGGGCGGACGCGGGCAACGCCGCATCATCAAACACCACACCTCGAACAGCCGCCCCCGAACGCAGTTCCCACAAAAAGGCGATCAGCCCGCTATCCCAGCGGCCGGTCCCCGTAATATCGAATGAAATTTTTTCAACCTTATCGGCATCATGATCAAAAATATGATCAACCGCCCCCACAGACATGCCGCCTGCGCGTGCAATCCAGTCGCCCGAAATAACGACAACAACCTGTCCGTTTTCACGGTGCAGCGTCCAGCCATGGGCACGGTCAATCCGCGCCTGAATGTTCCCGGATGCTTGCGCGTGACGGTGCTTCATCACATACCGCGATATAAATTAATCACCGGCATTCTTCGCGCATAACGCGATACCCCGCCAGAAAAACGGATATCTTCGGATAACAAATTGATCATAGCCCTCATGTCGACCGCGCCAGTAAAATATCACTCCGAATAGAGCATTGCGCGTTTCAAGGGCCAAGTACAACAGCAAATTACATAATAAATGCCCGACATATGCCGGGCATTTATACCAAGTCTCCGCAATATCCACGCTCGGAGACTTGGCATCAGATCAGTAGTTTAAAGTAATTCTAAAACAGGTGCCTTATTCCACGGTCACCGATTTCGCCAGATTACGCGGCTGGTCCACGTCCGTTCCTTTATGCACGGCCACATGATAGGCCAGCATTTGCACCGGAATGGTATAAAGAATGGGTGCAACAAAATCGGCAACCTTGGGCAGTTCAACCGTGGCCGATGCAATATCGCCCACCGTTGCCAACCCTTGCGCATCAGACAAGAAAATCACCCGCCCGCCGCGTGCCGCGGCTTCTTGCATGTTCGATGCCGTTTTTTCAAACAGTTCGTCCGATGGGGCAATCACGATAATTGGCACAGACTGGTCGATCAGAGCAATCGGCCCGTGTTTCATTTCGCCTGCAGCATAGCCTTCGGCATGGATATAGGAAATTTCCTTAAGCTTTAACGCCCCTTCCATCGCAATCGGGTAACCAAGGCCGCGTCCCAAATACAAAACGTCGCGGGCATCGGCGATGTTAAGAGCAAGCTGGCGAATTTCTTCGTCATGATGCAGCACTTCTGCTGCCTGCTTGGGAAGTTCGGTCAGGGCATGGACGATGGCGGCTTCGGCTTCCTTGCTGAGCGTGCCATTTTCACGACCAATGGTAACGGCAAGGCACGCCAGAACCGTAAGCTGGGTGGTGAAAGCCTTGGTCGATGCCACGCCAATTTCCGGCCCGGCAAAGGTTTGCAATACCACATCGCTTTCGCGCGCAATCGTGCTTTCGGCCACATTCACGATGGACAAAATCTTTTGTCCCTTCGATTTGGCATAACGAAGGGCGGCCAGCGTGTCGAGCGTTTCGCCTGACTGCGAAATAAACAGGGCAATGCCGCCCTTGGGCAGCGGCGGGCAGCGATAGCGAAATTCCGATGCCACATCCACATCAACACCAAGCCCCGCATAGCGTTCGATCCAGTGTTTGGCCACCAGCCCCGCATAAAACGAGGTACCACAGGCAACAATTGTTAACCGGGTGGCCTCGCCAATGTTAAACGGCATATCGGGCAGCTTGATCGCCTGGGTCGCCGGATTAATAAAGGAATGCAGCGTATCGCCAATCACGGCGGGCTGTTCAAAAATTTCCTTTTGCATGAAATGGGCATAGTTGCCCTTGCCCATCATGGCACCCGACACCGCCGAGAGCTTGATCTCGCGGGTGACATCATTGTCATGTTCATCACGGACCTGAACATGATCGCGGGTCATTTCAACCCAGTCGCCTTCTTCAAGGTAAATCAACCGGTTGGTCAGGTGCGACAGGGCCATCGCATCGGACCCTAAATACATTTCGCCATCGCCAAGGCCAACTGCCAGCGGGGTGCCGCGCCGGGCACCAAAAATAACATCATGAAAACCGGCAATAATAATCACCAGCGCAAAGGCCCCTTCAATACGATGCAAGGTTGCCTGCACCGCCTCGCGCGGGGTTTTGCCCTGATCAAGAAAGTCCGACACCAGATGCACAATCACCTCGGTATCGGTATCGGATGCAAAAACACGGCCCTTTGCAGCCAGTTCGGCCTTCAGATCGCGGAAATTTTCAATGATGCCATTGTGAACAACCGCAACCTTGCCATCGGTATGGGGATGGGCGTTATTTTCGGTGGGCACACCATGGGTTGCCCACCGGGTATGGCCAATGCCAACATCCCCGCCCAGCGGTTGTTCGGCAAGACGCTGGCTTAAATTCACCAATTTACCTTCGGCGCGGCGCCGTTCGATTTTACCATTCACCAGGGTTGCAATACCGGCCGAATCATACCCGCGATACTCCAGGCGTTTCAGCCCTTCCAGAATGCGTTCGCTTACACTGTCTCTGCCGATAATGCCGATAATGCCGCACATATGCTGTGTCTTTCCCCAAATTAACCCTGCAGCCCGCCACAACCGGGCGCGCCTTGCACAAAATACTCAATATTTAAAATCGCAGTCCGGTTTCACCCTGAAGACAGGGCTTCGCCGGGTCTTAATTTTTGCCCGTCAATGCCCGCATTTTGTCGCGAAACCGGGCGGCCCAGCCGGGCTTTTCGGTTCGTTCTGCGCGCACCAGCACCAGCGCATCGGCGGCAACATCACCGCTTAATGTGCTGCCCGCGCCAACAAACGCCCCGTCGCCGACGGTCACCGGTGCCACCAGCGCTGTGTTGGAGCCAATAAACGCGCCCGCGCCAATGTCGGTCTGGTATTTTTTAAAACCGTCGTAATTGCACGTAATGGTGCCAGCCCCAATATTGGCCTTGGCTCCGATCCGCGCATCACCGATATAGGACAAATGGTTCACCTTGGCCCCGGTTTCCAGCGTGGCCTTTTTGATTTCAACAAAATTGCCCACCTTTGCCCCTTTGCCAATGTCGGCACCGGGCCGCAGGCGGGCATAAGGGCCAATATCGGCATGGCTGGCAATGGTGCAGCCTTCAAGGTGGCTAAACGCCTTAATGGTAACATTGTCGCCAATTTTAACGCCCGGCCCAAACACCACATTTGGCTCAATCACTACATCCTGGCCAATGTCGCTATCGGCACATAAAAACACCGATCCCGGATCCACCAGCGTTGCGCCATTGCGCATGGCGGCATCACGCAGGCGGCTTTGCATCAGTTGTTCGGCAATCGCCAGCTGGGCACGCGAATTAACGCCAAGAGTTTCTTCTTCGGCGACCTCAACCGCAACACAGGTTCGGCCCTGATCACGGGCCACTGCCACGGCATCGGTCAGGTAATATTCGCCTTTGGCATTTTTGTTGTTAATCGCATCAAGCAAATCAACCATGCCCTCGGCAGCAAAGCACATCACACCGGAATTGCAAAAACCGATCCGGCGCTCGGCATCGGTGCATTCCTTGTCTTCAATAATTGCCTGCAATTCGCCCGTAAACGGGTCTGTTGCCAGACGGCCATACCCCGCGGGGTCATCCGGGGTAAAGCCCAACACCGCCACCGCGTGCGGGCCCTCGTTGCGCGCCGCAATCAGGCGTTCCAGCGTGGCGGGGGTAAAAAGCGGGCTGTCGCCATACAGCACCAAAACGTCCCCCGTGGCATTTTCAAGCGCATTCCGTGCGGCCAGCACCGCATGGGCGGTTCCCAGCCGGTCCGTTTGTTCAAATGTCGGGTGCGGAGCCACGGCTTTTTCAAGGGCTGCCATGTCGGGGCCAACCACAATCAGGGTTTGCTCGGCGTGCAGGAAACGGGCCGCGTCGATCACGTGGTTGACCATCGGCTTGCCTGCAACCTTGTGCAAAACCTTGGGCTGGGTGCTTTTCATTCGCGTTCCCATACCGGCCGCCAGGACAACAACACTTAATGGTCTAGACATTTAAAATCCCTTATTTCCGACCGCAAAACACCGTGAAACGGCCTGTCAATTCATCTGGTATCACATTAACATCCCGCACTCGTATCGCAAATTAACGCAATGCAAAAGCCCTGCCTGAATCACGTTTTGTAACCTGATGTTAGCAGATGTTACAGATTGTTAATGCCCTTGTTATTGGCACGCGCGCTGTTAAATTCAACTGACGTAACTCTGTGTTTTTATCATGACAAAAGGCCACCCCATGACCCATTTTATCCTGTTCGATCTCGACGGCACCCTGATTGACGGGGTCGATGATCTGGTCGTGGCGATGAACCGTTTGCTGGCCGAACACACCCTGCCCGCCCTCACCCGCGAAGAACTCGAACCGATGCTGGGCGACGGCGCACGCGTGCTAACCCAACGCGCCTTTAGCGCCCGCAATTCAGATTTGAACGACGGTGCCTTGTCGGCCGCCTATGATAAATTTGTATCGCTCTATGAGGCAACGGGCTACCGCGACACATATTTGTATAACGATGCCGAAACCACCCTGCGCGACTTGCATAAAAACGGCTGGAAAATCGGCCTGGCCTCAAACAAACCCACCCGCCCGTGTCGCGAAATTCTATCGCTTCTGGGCATTGATGATCTGTTCACCACCATCGCCGGGGGCGACGCCGCCGATGTGCGCAAACCCGATGGCGGGCATTTGGCCTTTGCTCTGGATGGCATGGGATATAACCGCGATGCCGGTGATTACGCCGTCATGATCGGCGATCACGCCAATGATGTAAATGCAGCGCGCGCCATCGGCATTGCCGCCATTGCGGTTGCGTTTGAGGTAGATGACGCCAAGGCCCGCACATTGGGGGCCGATGCCGTTTTAACCCGCTTTGCCCAACTGCCTGATGCCTTGAACAAAATTGCCTGAAAACGCGGCTTGACACCCCCGGCACGGCCCCTTATAACCCGCGCCACCGACGGAATACGAAGCAGTCACAATGCACTGCTTCCCCGTTTCGGGCGTATAGCTCAGTTGGTTAGAGCGCTGCCTTCACACGGCAGAGGTCACAAGTTCGAATCTTGTTACGCCCACCATTTTCCCAATCCCCGAACGATCTCTATTAAAGCCTGAAATTCAGCTTTAAATACCAATGCCTGTTGTTTTTTTCTAGCGGCAACCGTTCCCAAAAAAGAAAAGGCACCAACGCAACCGGACGGATTGCATTGGTGCCTGATATAACGTTCTGCGTTACGCCACACCAACTTCCCGTTTAGCAAGCTGGCATGGCGTTTTAGCGCCGGATCTAGTGGCTATCCTTCGGGATTTCCTTGCCGCGACCGCCTAACAGGAAGTCAAAATCGGCCCCTTTATCGGCGCCAATGACGTGGCTGTAATAAAGGGATGCATATCCGCTGGCAGGGATTGGCACGGTGGTTTGCCACGCTGCCAAGCGGCGAGTAATTTCGTCGTCGGGCACATCAAGATGCAGGCGACGGTTGGGCACATCAAGTTCGATCATGTCGCCATTTTGCACAATCGCCAGCGGGCCACCGGCGGCGGCTTCGGGGGATGTGTGCAAAACAACCGTGCCGTATGCCGTGCCGCTCATGCGGGCATCGGAAATACGCACCATGTCGGTAATGCCCTTGCGCAAAACCTTGGGCGGCAGGCCCATATTGCCGACCTCGGCCATGCCGGGATAGCCTTTGGGGCCGCAATTTTTAAGGACCATGATGCAGTTTTCGTCGATATCGAGGCTTTCGTCGTTAATCTTGCCTTTATAATCGTCGATATCTTCAAACACCACGGCGCGTCCACGATGCGTCATTAAATGTTCAGACGCGGCGGAGGGTTTAAGCACCGCGCCGTTCGGGGCAAGGTTGCCCTTAACCACGGCGATGCCGCCATGCTGGGTCAGGGCTTTTTCAAACGGCAAAATAACATCGTCGTTCCAGTTGCGCACTTCGGCCACCTGGTCCCACATGGTTTCGCCCGAAACCGTGATCGCATCCTTGTGGATCTGCCCGCTTTCGGCCAGCGCCTTGATCACGACCGGCAAGCCACCGGCATAGAAGAATTCCTCCATCAGGTATTTGCCCGATGGCTGCAAATTAACGATGGTCGGAATATCGCGTCCCAAACGGTCCCAGTCATCCAGCGTCAGATCAACGCCCAAGCGCCCGGCAATCGCCAGAAGGTGAATAACCGCATTGGTCGAGCCACCAATCGCGCCATTAACACGAATGGCGTTTTCAAACGCATCCTTGGTCATCACGTCAGACGGTTTAAGGTCATCCTTAACCATCTGCACAATGCGACGCCCGGTTAAATGCGCCATCACCCGGCGACGACTATCAACAGCGGGAATGGCGGCATTACCCGACAGCGCCATGCCCAGCGCCTCGGCCATGCTGGCCATGCTTGATGCCGTGCCCATGGTGTTGCATGACCCCGGCGAACGCGACATCGCCATTTCGGCATCGAGGAAATCCTCGGTGCTGATTTTTCCAGCCTTGCGGTCTTCGGACAATTGCCACAGCGAGGTGCCCGAACCAATATCCTGCCCGCGCCATTTACCGTTCAGCATCGGCCCGCCGGTTACGACAATGGCGGGAATATCAACACTGGATGCCCCCATCAACAAGGCGGGGGTGGTTTTATCGCAGCCCACCATCAGCACCACGCCGTCAAGCGGGGTGCCGCGCAGGGCTTCTTCCACATCCATGGCGCACAGGTTACGAAACATCATCGCCGTGGGGCGCAGCGTGCTTTCGCCCGGTGAAAACACCGGAAATTCCAGCGGCAGGCCACCGGCTTCGTAAATGCCATGTTTGACCCGTTCAGCAAGATCGCGCAGATGCGCGTTGCACGGGGTTAATTGCGACCAGGTGTTGCAAATGCCAATCACCGGGCGACCATCAAACAAATCGGCCGGCAAGCCCTGATTTTTCATCCAGCTGCGATGATAGATATTGTCCTTGCTCGTGCCACCAAACCATCCTTGCGACCGCAAGGTGCGCGGCCAGGCTGCGGGTTTAAAGTTGCTCATGGCCGGTCTCCTGAGTTTATGTTGAACGCGGTTTTTTTATCACCCGCGCCCCGGGGGCAAAGCGCCCCCGGATAGATATTCAAACGGTGCAAAGACACAGGGTAACTGGCACGAAATGTGCCATCACATCCCGCCTTTTGCCCGGTTTTCGGTCCGTTTTGTTGTTGGGTCAATTCTTTAGGCCTTGTTTTTGTTATAAACATCGAAAATCACGGCGGCGAGCAGCACCAGGCCCTTAATTACCTGCTGCCAGTCAATCCCGACACCAACAATCGACATCCCGTTATTCATAACGCCCATGATCAGGGCGCCAACGACAGCGCCGATAATTTTACCGACACCACCAGACATGGACGCGCCACCAATGAAAACGGCTGCGATCACGTCAAGTTCAAAGGCAAACCCGGCTTTCGGGGTTGCGGTATTTAAACGGGCGGCAAAAACCAGCCCGGCCAGCCCCGCCAGCATGCCCATATTGGCAAAGGTTAAAAAGGCCAGTTTGCGCGTATTAATGCCCGAAAGCTGTGCGGCCTTTTCATTGCCCCCCATCGCATAAATGCGGCGCCCAATTGTTGTGCTGTTGGTGACAAAGGTGAAAATCGCAATCAGCACGGCCATAATGATCAACACATTGGGCAAACCACGATAGGTCGACAACAGATAGGCGATATACAATATCGCCAGACCGGCAAGGGCATGTTTGGCGGCAAAAAAGGCCATCGGTTCTTCAACTGCGGCAAACCGGGCCTGCTTGGCCCGCGCCCGCAACCCCAAAACCGGCAGCAGCACGGCAACAAAAACACCCAGCGCCATCGAAAAAACGTTAAACCGCCCTTCGATCAGCCCGCCGAAAAAGTCGGGCACAAAGCCCGATGACATCAGCTGGAAATTGGCCGGAAACGGCCCCACCGATGCCCCGCCCAGCAAGGCCAGCGTCAAGCCGCGAAACACCAGCATCCCCGCCAGTGTGACGATAAAGGATGGAATACGCCAATAGGCCACCCAATAGCCCTGGGCACAGCCAATTAACCCGCCCACGACCAGACAAACCGGGACGACAACAACGGTTGGCAGATCCCACTGCACCGCCATCACAGCGGCCAGCGCGCCGATAAAACCAACGACAGATCCCACTGACAGGTCGATATTGCCGCCGACAATCACCAGCAACATGCCCACGGCCATGATGATGACATAGCTGTTTTGCAAGAAAAGATTGGTCAGATTGACCGGCTTCATCAACACGCCGTCGGTCAGGTACTGAAAAAATGCCATGATCGCGATCAGGGCCAGAACCATGCCATATTCACGCATATGAGTGCGCAGGTAATAGCTGATATTTTTGGTTGAAGTCTCACTCATTGGTCTGTCCTCACCCCTTCAGGATCATGTGCATGATCTTTTCCTGGCTGGCGTCACTTGCGGCCAGCTGCCCTTTGATTTCGCCCTCATTCATCACGTAAATGCGGTCGCACATGCCCAGAAGTTCCGGCATTTCCGACGAGATCATGATGACCCCTTTGCCGTCTGCTGCCAGCTGATTGATAATTGAATAAATCTCGTATTTCGCGCCCACATCAATGCCGCGTGTCGGCTCGTCGAGGATCAGCACTTCCGGCCCGGCAAACAGCCATTTGGACAACACCACCTTTTGCTGGTTCCCGCCCGAAAGATTGATAACCTTCTGGCCAACATTGGGGGTGCGAATGTTGATTTTTTGCCGGTATTCCTCGGCCACACCGCGTTCGGCCCCTTCATTTAACACCCCGTGTTCCGACACACCGGGCAAATTGGCAAGGGTGATGTTGGTGGTGATGCTTTCATCAAGGATCAGGCCCATTTCCTTGCGGTCTTCAGTCACATAGGCCAGCCCCGCGGCAATGGCGCGCTGCACGGTGGAAACATCCACTGACTTGCCATGCATCAAAACGTCACCGCTGATATTGTGGCCGTATGACTTGCCAAAAATGCTCATGGCAAGTTCGGTGCGCCCCGCCCCCATCAACCCGGCAATGCCAACAACCTCGCCTGCGGCTACGTCGATATGAACGTCTTTGATCAGTTTCTGGGTGGGATGCAAAGGGTGATAGCAGGTCCAGTTGCGAACCTCCATCATGGTCGCGCCAATATTGGGTGTGCGCTCCGGGTAACGATGCGCCATATCGCGCCCGACCATATCCTTGACGATATCATCCTCGCTGATCTGACCATCAAGGCAATCGAGCGTTGAAACCGCCTTGCCGTCGCGAATAACCGTAATCCGGTCGGCAACCCGACTGATTTCATTTAACTTGTGCGAAATCAGGATCGAGGTAATGCCCTGATTGCGAAACTCGATCAGCAAATCAAGCAATTTCTGGCTGTCATTTTCCTGCAGGCTTGATGTCGGCTCGTCAAGAATAAGAAGTTTCACTTCTTTCGACAGGGCCTTGGCAATTTCCACCAGTTGCTGCTTGCCAACACCAATATTGGTTACCAGCGTATTGGGGGCCTCGCGCAGGCCGACCTTGCCCAAAAGTTCGGTGGTGCGGGCAAAGGTTTTGGGCCAGTTAATCACACCGTTTTCAGAAAGTTCATTGCCCAGAAATATGTTTTCGGCAATCGATAACAATGGCACCAGGGCCAGTTCCTGATGAATAATGATAATGCCGCGTGCTTCGCTGTCGCGGATGTCCTTGAATGACTGAATATCATCATCAAACAGAATGTCACCGTCATAGGTTCCATGCGGATAAACGCCGCTTAAAACCTTCATCAGGGTCGATTTTCCCGCGCCATTTTCGCCGCACAAGGCATGAATTTCGCCCCGTCGTACTTTAAGGTTCACATCATCAAGCGCCTTCACACCGGGAAACGTCTTGGTGATATTGCGCATCTCCAGGATGGTATCCATCCGGTCCTCCCGAATTCCGGCAATAGTGCCGGCTCCCTTTTGCAAAACGGCCCGTTGGTGCCACCATCGGACCGACGGCCACCTGTTTGATCCGGTGGCTTGCGGCATTGCCAAAAAGGCGGGCGGCATATCGACCACCGCCCGCCTTCATTTTCAGGCAAAACCGTGCTTATTTAACCTGGTCGGCGGTATAATAACCCGACCCGACGATAATGCCTTCCCAGTTGGATTTATCGACCAATACCGGTTCGAGCAGATAGGACGGAACAACCTTGACACCATTGTCATAGGTTTTGGTGTCGTTCACAGTCGGCTCTTTGCCTGCCAGAACGTCATTGACCATGCTCACCGTGACACGGGCCAGTTCGCGGGTGTCTTTGAAAACGGTTGAATATTGTTCACCCGCAAGGATCGATTTGATTGACGGCAATTCGGCGTCCTGCCCGGTAACGATCGGCATTTTCATATCGCCCGAACCATAACCAACACCTTTAAGCGACGACAGAATGCCAATCGACAACCCGTCATAGGGGGAGAGAACACCATCAACCTTTTCATCGGTGTAATAAGCCGACAACAGGTTATCCATCCGGGCCTGGGCCACCGCCCCGTCCCAGCGCAGGGTCCCAACCTTGTCCATCCCGGTCTGGCCGGACTTGATCACAACCTTGCCTTCATCAATCAACGGCTGCAAAACCGACATCGCACCATTATAGAAGAAGTAGGCATTGTTATCGTCAGGCGAACCGCCAAACAGTTCAACATTGTAAGGGCCGTCGCCACGCGATGCCAAACCATCGACCAGCGAGCTTGCCTGCAGCACACCAACCTTGAAATTATCAAACGTGGAATAATAATCGACATCGCCGCTATCGCGGATCAGGCGGTCATAGGCAAAAACCTTGATCCCCGCTGCCTTGGCATTTGCCAGCGCGTTGGACAGGGTTGATCCGTCAATGGCGGCAATCACCAGCACATCAACACCCTTCACAATCATGTTTTCAATCTGGGAAAGCTGATTGGGAATATCATCTTCGGCATATTGAAGGTCGGTTTTATACCCGGCTTCTTCAAACTGCTTAACCATCGAATCGCCATCCGAAATCCAGCGAGCAGATGATTTGGTCGGCATGGCAATCCCGACATATCCCTTGTCGGCGGCATGGGCGGCAGTCATGCCAAAACCACCTGGCATCGAGGGGGCAAAGGTCGCGGCCGCGCCAAAGGCAATGCCGGCCAATACAGAACTCAGACGTTTCATTATGTTTTCTCCCTAATGACACAACAATTTCCGGCATTCGCCTGTTGGTTAAGGCACCGGGTGCCCGTCCTTGCTGTGTTGTTTTATTTTCGCACCGACTGCCATTTTCCAATGACACCGACGGCGCAATATTCCGTTGCTTCGCCATAACATTCAAATAATGAAAACTGAACATTGCATATCAAAACTGATATACTTAAAACCTGCATCGCCAACACCTAAAACGAAAGTGCGCGCGCCATGGCTCAACCCGCGATCACATCTGTTATGACACCGGCCCAAACCTTGCTGTCGGGGTCGGGAAACCTGTTTAAACGCGGGCTTAAAATCAGCCATTTGCGCATGATTGTTGCGATGGAGGAAACCGGCCAGATCAGTCTGGCAGCTGCAATGTTAAAAACATCTCAGCCCGCCGCATCGCGGCTGTTATCGGAAATGGAGGAAATGCTGGGCACCCGCCTGTGTGAACGCGGCGCGCGCGGGGTCGAAATGACCAATGCCGGGCGCGCATTGGCCCAACGCGCGCGCACCATGTTAATTGAAATGCGCGAAGCCGAACGCGAGATCGAAGATATCAAAAACGGCGGTGGCACCGTTTTCATAGGCGCGGTTACGGCGGCGGCTGTTGACCTTGTGGTGCCGGTGGTGCGCGATATTCAATCGCGCAATGCCCGGTTTGAAGCACAGGTTGCCATCGGCCCGTCGCATATTCTGGTCAAAAGCCTGCTGGCGGGGGAATATGATTTTATCATTGGTCGCGTGCCACAGGATGTCGACCCGCGCCTGTTTCACATTCGCCAGATCCGCAGCGAAAAAATCCGGTTACTGGTGCGCAAGGGCCATCCGCTATTGGCCCATAATCCGGTGACAATGGCCCAACTGGCAACATATGAATGGATATTACCGCCACCGGGCAACCTGATGCGCCGCACGATCGAGGATGTTTTTATCGCCCAAAACCTGCCCCTGCCGCGATCCGGGCTTAATACCGCATCTTTGCTGGTAACCCTTGCCGCAATCAGCAATAGCGACGCCGTCGCCCCGATGGCCGAAGAAGTGACATCGCTGCTGACCCGGGGCGGTGCAATTGCCGAACTGCCGCTGACTGAAACCATCGAGATCAAACCCTATAGCCTGCTGACCGCCGCCGGGCACCGCCTGTCGCCATCGGCACAGCTGGTATCAGATCATATTCTGGCACGCATTAACCTGCCCGGAAATGATGCGGGTGAAACCGTTTAAAAACACACGCCATCATCGTGATTATCGCCGCCGGATTTAACAGTGCCCCGCCCGCGATCCCAAAGGTTGCGCCGCGACGGATCACGATTGACAAAGCCCGGTATCGCGATAAAACACCGCGCCTGCAACCGGGAAATTCCGGTTTTCGATTAGTCAAAAAACCGCCCCGGATCCGCCATAAGCTTGCCGTATTACCCGGACAAATCCGCACCCTGTGCAGGATAGAAAAATGTCACCCCAAAATTCAAATCTGATCGTCCTGACCGGCGGCCCCGGTACAGGCAAAACAACGCTGATCAAAACGCTGGAACAGCGCGGTTATCACATCAGCCCCGAGGTTGCCCGTGCCGTTATTGCCGGGCAGCAGGAGCGCAACGGCACTGCCTTGCCATGGGTTGACAATGCCGCCTATGCCAATGTCATGCTGCGCGGGTCGATCCGTGCCTGGCAAGAAGGGCTCGCACAGGACCCGCAACCGGTATTTTTTGACCGGGGCCTGCCCGATACCCTCGCCCATCGTCGCCTGTCGGGATTGCCAGAAGAAGGCAGCGTCAGCCAAGCCATTGCGACATATCGCTATCGCAAGACGGCCTTCATTTTGCCGCCGTGGGCCGATATTTACACACCCGATGATGCCCGCACGCAAAGCTTTTCCGAGGCTGTGCGGACCTATGTTGTGTTGTGCAAAACCTATATCGAATGCGGTTACGAGCTGGTTGAACTTCGCAAGGACACACCCGAAAGGCGGGCCGACCTTGTATTAAACCATTTACGCCTTTAACAGCCGCTTCCCGTCACAACCCCGCCCCTGATCCGTCACCCCTGTAGCACGTAGAACAACCGATAAAAACAATTGCGCGAAACCCGCGCCCAAACACGAGCACCTGCCCCATGACCCGGTTAAAATCCCTTGCTGGCATATGCCTGCTGGCGACGTTGTTATTGCTGCCATTTTATCACGCCCATGCCGCCTGTTATGACTGGCCCCTGCGGGAACGCGGTGGTGAATATGCCTATGACGGCGATACCATATATGTGCTGATCCCCGGTTTACCCGGCGAAATTGCCAAAATGTCGGTGCGTGTGCGCGGGGTGGATACCCCCGAAATTCGCGGCAAATGCCCGATGGAAAAAGAACTGGCCAACAAGGCGCGCGATTATGCAAGGTACAGCCTGAAACAGGCGCAAAAGGTGGAATTCTGCGAGCCCGAATGGGGCCGCTATGGCGGGCGCGTGGTGGCATCGGTGCGCATTGACGGCCGTGCGCTGGATCAAGAGCTGATCAATAACGGTTTGGCACGCGCCTATGATGGCAAAACAAAACGTGCGCCTTGGTGTGGTTAGGCAAACCCCATGATAAAACCGGCGGCATTCCCTGCCGCCGGTTTACCATTACAGCCCAAATATCAAATCAGAAATTACCCGGCGCACATTGCAGGCAGGTCAGGCCAAGGTCGCGCCATTTTTCGACCACCGATTGCCGGTCATCGACCACCAGCCACGGGGCAAAACCATCGGCCCGGATCTGGTGCAACAAATCTTCCTTAACGTCTTCGTCACTGCGGTGATCGGCATCGACCGGGCGCAAATAAACCCCGTCAAACGGAATTTCATGCGCCTTTAGCCACGCTTCGGTACGGTCACGCCAGCCTTCGGGGCGGCCGGTACAAATGACAATTGCCTGTCCGGTGCCATGCAAAATGCGCAACAGCCGTTCAATATCGGCCACCGGTGCGGTGATATCCATCGCATCAAAAAACGCATCCCAGTATTTAACCGGCCCGTGCACCAGATGGCCCAGCACATCGGCATCAAATTCGGCCAGGGTGCCGTCAACATCAAACACAACTGCCGGGCGTGGCTGACTGGCAGTTCCTGGCACCAACTCGTTATTTTCAAAGGTCATTCGATATCCTGTCTGGCGGCATTGGCCTGTTTTGATAAAATTTCATGGGTCCAGCGCCCGTCTCGCGGGGTGAACAAAACCGGCGTCGCATTCATAATGCGCGGGCCATCGGCATCAAACCCGGTTAAATGCAAAATACAGCGCATCACCCCAGAATGACCGACAATCACGGTTAATCCTTGCGCATCATCCTGCCCATGCCCGGCAAGGGCAACTTTTAGCGCCTCGCACACCCGTTGACACATGTCGTTAAACGGCTCGCCATTTGGCGGTGTGTCAAAACGCGGGCAAATTTCAATAACCGGGCGTCCTTCCAGATCGCCCCAGTGGCGTTCGCGCAAGCCACTCAGGATTTCCACCTGATGGCCGGGCACGGCAAGGGCGGCGGTGCGTTGCGCCCGTGATTGTGTGCTGGCATATACGGCCCGCCATTTATGCTGCGCCATCAAGGGGGCAACGGCACGCGCCTGTTCTTCGCCAGTGGCGTTTAAGGGCACATCGGTCGACCCGGCAATAATACCGGTGCGGTTGGCCTCGGTTTCGCCGTGACGCATAAAAACAAACGGCACTGCGGGCATGTCATAGTACCCATAGGGAAAAATCATGTGAAAACCTTACAGATAAAACCGGTCCGATAGCTGTAACCGGCCTTCAAATCCTTCGACAAGGCCGAATTCTTCGGGGCGGGTACAAAATAACGGCACGATTTGTAAGGCATGGCAGTTTTGGGCCAGTTCAACCACATCGCGCAGGCGCGGATGCACATTCCAGCGATGAAATTCGCCCTTGCCCTCGTTCACCAGTTTACGTGCTGTTTCGGACATATGGCCGGTATAAATCACCTTGGCATCCTGCCCCAAACGCCCTTGTTCCTGCCATTTGCGGGTAATGTCGCCCGATGCGCCCTTGGTACCACACGGTGAATGGCATAATAGCAATTTGGCATCGGGGTTAAATTCGCGCGCCTTGGGTGTTAACCGGCGCAAATCGGCAATGGCGTCAAAGGTGACAAAATCCTGCCCGCCCGGGGTTAATACCTGCTGAACCCGACCATAACAACGCATGTCCATTGTCCAGTCGGTTAAGCCGTGGCGTTCAAACAGCAGGGCCATTTCGGCGGCCCGGCCACTGGGTGGTACGGGAAACAGAATTTGTCCGTCAAACCCGGCAACGGCCCCCAATAGCCCGTCAATCCGGTCGCGCTGCGAAACATTATCCATGCCATAGGATGCATCACATAAAACCGTGGCCGCATCGGGGGCCTGATCATATAAAAAATAATCGGATTCCGTGCAGATATCACCGGTATAAAGAACCCCGCCGCCGATATCAAAATGCAGCCACACCCCGCCAAAAGCATGGCCGGTGCGCCCGGTGGTAACAGTAACACCATCGACCTGAATTTCGCCAAAAGCAGGCAAAATGTTCACATCCGCACCCGGCGGCAAGGCCTTGGCAGTCACAGCGGTGCAGTAAATTGGCAAACCGGCCTCGATGGCATAATGCGCCGCACCGATATGATCGACATGATCATGGGAAATGAAAACGGCATTCACTTTGGTCAGCCACGCCGGGTCAAACCCCGGTTCATTTTCCAGCCCGTCGCCACAATCAAGCAACCAGCGCCGGTTTAAAAAATCCAGCCGGATACAGGCCGGGGCTTTCTCGCCCAAACCCGATAAAACACGAATACCCGCCGCCATTACGCAGCCTCCTGGCGTGAAAAGACCCAACCATCGCGGATCGATAATGAAATTTGTTCGCCAATGCGCGCCCGTTGATCGGCGTAAACCGGCACCGAATGCTGGCCATCAAGGCGAACCGACAGGCGAAACCGCCCGCCCAGATACACACAGTCATCAACCATCCCGGTTAAATTGCCCTGCATATCCACCCGCACATCTTCGGGCCGCAAACACAGGCCCAGCGATGTTTGGTGCTGCATTTGCCCATCGACGACCGCAGCACCATCGTTTGAGGGCACCATACGGGCCGGATAGGCCCGGCAATGCGTACTGGCTTCGATACTGATCCGGGCCATCACATCTGCGTTACCAATGCGCACCGCACATCGGCCATCGCCCTGCATCGTAAACCCGCCCACAGGTAACACCGCCCCGGCCCCGACAAAACCGGCAACCATATTGTCGCTGGGCTCGCGGTACAGGGTTTCAGGTGCCGCCATCTGGCGGATATGCCCCCGGTCCATCACGGCAATGCGGTCGGCCATCGCCATGGCTTCGGCCTGATCGTGGGTGACGTAAACCATGGTCGCCCCGGTCCGGCGGTGAAAATCCAGAAATGCCTGCTGCATGGTTTCACGCAGATGCACATCCAGGTTTGCCAGTGGTTCGTCTAGCAACACCGCGCGCGGCTCCATTACCAGGCAGCGCGCCAATGCCACGCGCTGGCGCTGCCCGCCGCTTAGCTCGGTCGGGGAACGGTCGGCATAATCGCCCAGCGATACAATCGCCAGCGCATCTCGAATGCGTTTATCACGATCCGCGCGCGATAATTTACGCACCTCAAGCGGATAGCCCACATTGCGCGCCACCGACATATGCGGCCACAATGCATAGGACTGAAAAACAATGCCCAGATTGCGATCTTCCGGGGCGACCATAATCTTTGCCGCCGGATCAGCCACCGCCTGCCCGGCCAGAGAAATGACGCCGCCATCGGGTTCCTCGAACCCGGCCAGCAAGCGCAGCAACGTGGTTTTACCGCAGCCCGATGGCCCCAGCAGAGCCACAAACTCGCCATCGGCAATATTTAACGACACATCATTGACGGCGCGATAATCGCCAAATGTTTTGGTGACATTATGTAAATTTATGTCTGCCACGGTATTACTCCCTTGGGCAAATGGCGCGATGCCAGTTGAAACCCTGTCATCAGGGCCACAACAACACCCACCACCATGACCGCCACGGCCGATGCCATGACGCTGTCGCCGCTATCATCAAGATTGAAAATCAGAACACCCAGCGTTTCATTACCTGCCGACCACAACAGGGCCGAAACCGTTAATTCGTTAAACGCGGTTAAAAACACCAACAATGCGCCCGCCGCCGCCGCCGGTGCAGCAAGCGGCAACAATATATCGCGCAACCGCCGCCCCACCCCGGCCCCGCAGGCTTGGGCGGCTTCTTCCAGTGCCGGGTCGAGTTGCAAAAAGCTGTTCATCACCGGGCGCAGTGCAATGATTAAAAACCGCGCCAGATAGGCGACAAAGATAATCGCCAGCGTGCCATACAGGCTGATGTTCAAAACCGGAATGCGAATGAACAGCAAAATACAGGCAATGGCCAACACCACGCCGGGCAAGGCATAGGGAATTTCGACCAGCAAATTAATCACGCGGGTTAACCGTGTGGGCCGACGAACAATAACGTAAGCCAGCGGCAAACAAACCCCGACCAGCACAATCGCCGCCCCCACCGCCAATAACAGGCTGTTGTGAAAGGCACGGATGGTGGCGGGCTGAACAAACAGCACCTGATAAAAGGCATCAAAACTGAAATTATCCAGGCTTAACCGCACCCCGAATGCCGGGACTAGCGATGTTGCCACCAGTGCCATCAGCGGCACGACCAAAATGGCGACCAGAACCGCCCATAGAACAATTTCAATCACAAGGCGGCGGTTGCCCAGCCTGATATCCAGCGGGCGTCCCACCACGCCCATCAAACGGTAATCGCGCTTGCTTAGCAAACGGTGATGGATAATCACACCGACAACCGCGATTAAGCCAATCAGCATTGCCAACACCGACACCTCGCCCAATGCCGAAGGGCCAAAACTGGAAAGTTTGCGATAAATAAGGGTGGGTAACGTTATGTAATTGCCCGGAATGCCCAGCATCGCCTGAATGCCGAAATTGCCCAGTGCGGTGACAAAGGCCATGGCCGTGCCCGCGATCAGGCCGGGGCTGGTCAGTGGCAAAATCACCTGCCACCACAGCCGCCCGCCGCGCGCACCGGCAAGCCTTGCTGCCTCGATCTGCTCGCGCGGCAACAGGCGCAAATTGGCGCGCAGGGTTAAAAATACAATCGATGCGTGCTGAATACCCAATAATAATGCAATGCCCTCGGCCGAATAAAGCGGCTGGGGCGATCCCATTGCCGGGGCCATGCCAATGGCGTTTAACAGCGCACTGCTGGGCCCGGTTAATTGCACCCAGGCAAGGGCGGTAATTTGCGGCGGGATCATCATCGGGATCATGAAACAAAACACCAGGGCCGCCTTGGCGCGGATGTCTGTTAGTGCCACCAAAAAGGCAAAGGCCCCGCCAATCAGCAAGGAAATAACGGTTCCCAACCCGGCGGTATAAAGGCTGTGCGCTGTTGCCCGCCACGTCTGACTGCTTTGCGCCACATCGCGCAAATAATCCAGGCTGGGCGTTCCATGCACAAACAGACCCTCGACCGCGAGGCGGATCATGGGCAAAACCGAAATAATGATCACCGGCACAAACAGCAAAGGCAGCAACCGGTCAGAAAACCGGTTGCCCCCCATTTGCAGGCCGGATGCTGACAACCAGCGTCCGACAGCCAACATTATTCTGCCCCGAACATCTCGGCGAATTTCTTCTTGTTCGCGTCGGCATTTTTAAGGGCCACAGCGGGGTCAAACGCCATCAGCTTGATATCCTTGCGGGCCGGAAAACCGGCCGGCAGGTCCATGTCGTTGCGCGCCGGAATATATCCCATATCCTGCACCAGTTTCTGGCCTTTGCCCGACAGAACAAAATCGACAAACTTGTGTGCGGTTTCAACATTTTTAGCGGTTTTCAATATCGCCACCGGCTCGGTCACATAGGTGACACCTTCGCTTGGAAACACAAAATCAACCGGCGACCCTGCTGCCTTGCCACGCAAAGCAAGGAAATCAACCACAACGCCATAAGGCTTTTCGCCCGAGGCAACGGCCTTGAACGTGCCACCATTACCGCCCTGCGCACGGGTATTGTTATCGGCCAGCGCCTGATAATAATCCCAACCCAGATCGGGGTTTTCGGTCAGGGTTGAAAGATGGATCAACGCCGCACCGGAATAAAGCGGGCTTGGCATGGCGATCTGGTCTTTCAGCGCCGGGTCCGCCAGGTCTTTCCACGAGGTCGGCTTTTTTGAAACGCCGGTATTATAAACAATGCCGGTCGTGATCAGCTTGGTCGAATAATAATACCCTTCGGCATCATAAAGGGCAGGCTCATAGGCACCAGCTTCGGGGGATTTATAGGCCTGAAGCTGACCTTGCTGTTTCATGCCTTCCAGTGTGACGGTATCGGCAATCAGCAAAACATCGGGGCGCGGGTCGCCAGCAGCAATTTCAGCACCCAGTTTGGCCATCAGCTTGGTGGTACCATCACGCACCCAATCCACTTCGATGTCAGGATAGGCGGCCTTAAAGGCATCGACGGTAGTTTGGGCATCCTGGTTGGGCTGGCTGGTATAAAGAACCAGCTTTTCGGCAGCCTGACCAACAATTGGCAACATCATTGTGGCCGAAGCCACGGCAGCAAGAAGAACTTTACGCATCATCAATATCCCCTGGACCGGTTGAAACTTTTTAAAGGTTTCGTACGAAAACAACGTGAGGGGGACGCTACCGATATTTTCATAACAGTTGTGTGACAAAGCAAAGAATTAAATGTTTCAACAGTGATTGCGGGGTTCTCAGCGCGATTTTTACATCGCTATAATCACGGGCAAGCGAAATGGAAACTTTCGTGCGAAAATAGAAAAGGTATTTTGATGCCCCGTCCCGTGCCAATTGAAAACCGCCGCGACCGTATTGTATCGCTGGTCAAATCCTGTGGCTTCATGGCTGTCGAGGAACTGGCACACCGGTTTGACGTTTCTGTTCAAACCATCCGCACCGACCTTCGCGATTTACAAGAACAGGGCCGCATTTTTCGCCGCCACGGCAAGGCCGGGCCCGCCCCGGTGCCCGATAATACCAGCTATGAAAAACGCGAGGTCTGGAACCGCGATGGCAAACGCGCCCTTGCCGCCAAACTGACCAGCATGATCCCCGAAGGCTGCACCATTGCCATTGGCACCGGCACCACCGCCGAACTGGCCGCGCACAGCCTGACCCGGCACCGCAACTTAACCGTGTTAACCAACAATTTGCACGTGGTGCTTACCATGCAAAACGCGCCGGGTGTCACCTTGCGGCTGGCGGGTGGCACTATCCGTACCCGCGATCTCGATGTAATCGGGGCGGACAGTGCCGAATTTTTCGGCTGTTACCGTGCCGACTTTGGCATTGTCAGCGTTGGCGGCATGGGCCCCGATGGCGATTTGATGGATTTCAACATGGACGAAGTGCGCGCAAGACGGGCCCTGGTGCAATGCTGCGACCATGCCATTTTGCTGGTCGATGAACGCAAAATGGGCCGCAAGGCCCTGTGCCGCGATGGCCATGCCAGCGACTTTAACACGGTTATCCTAAACGCCGCCCCGTCCGACATGCTGCAAAAAAGGCTGGTACAAAACCGCACCAGCCTGATTGTTGCGTCATAATTCAAATACCGGGCACGTCCGCTTCAGGCGCAGGCTTCCAGCATCATATCCTTGGAAATGGTCAGATCGCGCGAAACATGCAGGCTTTGATTACGATCCAGCGCAATCCAGCTCGCACTTTCAGCATCCAGTGGCTCGGATACCACAATCACCTGATTGCCCCGTTTGCGATAATACAGCGACGGCGGCTTGTCATCGCTGGCATAGCGCACTGCACACAGGCTTTCCCCGTCGCTTAAACAGGCGGTAAAGCGAAATGCAGCTTTAATGTCGTGGCGGCGCATGGCGGCTTCGACTGTTTCAATTGCCTTGCGAATGGCGCGATGAGCATCAAGCTCCAGCCCAAAACTGAGCATCAGATAAAAGATCAGTTCGCTGTCTGTCGTGCCTTGGCGCGAACAATAATATTTATCGTCAATCAGGGCTTCAAGTTCGCGGCGCACCAGTTTGTAATCGCCGATCTGGCCGTTATGCATAAACAGATATTTGTCATAGGCAAACGGATGGCAGTTGGACCGGCTGGTGCCGGTGCCGGTGGAGGCGCGCACATGGGCAAAAAACAGACCGGATTCAATATTATGCGCCAGCGATTGCAAATTCGCGTCATTCCAGGCGGGCAAAATTTCGCGGTACAGGCCGGGTGTGTGACGGTCCCCGTACCAGCCAATACCAAAACCATCGCCATTGGTCGGGGTCTTGGCTTCCTCGGCATGCAGGCTTTGCGCAACAAGGGAATGTTTGGGTTCAAAAACCAGACTGTCGAGGTAAACAGGATCCCCGATATAGCTTAGCCAGCGGCACATATAGTTATTCTCCCCGATTTTTGCCCAACACGGCCAGTATCAGGCGCCTATCTATGCCGCCAAACTACAGCGCGGTCAATGTTCTATAACGCTTCAAACCTGAATTGCCCGCATGGCTGATATGATAGCAATCGTCAGTTTTTATTCCGGGAAAGCCGCAAACCAACATCGTTGCAAATTAGGAATGAGATAGCTGATTGACCTGTTTACGCATCACAAATGGCCGAGCAAGAAAAATACCTAGCATCAACCAAAAGACACGCTGATACATTAGCTCGTGCGCCATCCCCATAATTGCAGCATTCCCCAATAGCAACAAAAACCCGCAAAGATAGGGGTCTGTTCGCCACTTCATCCCCCAAAAGGTACGTACCCCCAGAATAAGCGGCGGGAGAAATATAACGGTAAAACCGAACAGTCCGGCCTCGGCCAAAATCCATAAAAATGAATTATGAATTATAAGGGCGCGTTCAGCGAGGGGGAGTGCCAGTTCCGATTGACTTTTGTAAAATGCTCCAAGACCCGCACCAAAAATCGGGTGGGCAACAAACATTTTCCACCCCTCGATCATGCTTATAATTCTGTCGTTCTGAACAATCGCAAAATCATTCGGACGCGCAACAATATCCCCCCTGCCAAGCCCGAAACCAGAAATAATATTAAGAAGGTCAGTTGCCCCATACAGAAATAAAACGCACAACACTGCGCAGACAAGCGCCTGTAGCGTCTTCTTTTTATTGACGGCAAAAAACATCACGGCAAAAAAAGCGGCCGAACCAAACGCAGCCCGAGATGCTGTTAAATAAATGACAGCAAAAAACATTCCCGGAACAAGTGCTTCTTTCCATGCCCTCATTCCCGCAGATGAATTTGAGCCAAGGAACAAAAACGGCAACGGCAACACAGATAATAAGAAAAATGCATAACTGTTTGGATTAGCAAGAAAACCCGCCCACCGCGGACTGGCCCAGTTCAACGACATAAGAACAGTTTGATCAAAATTAACCCGTAAAAACCACTCAAAGACAATGATTACAATTAACGCCGAACCGACCGATTTCGCAGCCGCCCGCGCCCCGAACTCGCCCCATAACGCCGTTAAAAAAGCACCAACAATAATGTAAGAAAATAAAATACCAACCCCAAGCAGGCGATTATATAATGCCCATGCCAAGTATCCGAAATCAAAGTAACCAATTAGATAGCTGATAGCGATCACAAATGCCGAGCCAAAAAGCCACCAGTTTACCCCTGCATTACTCCATATCGAACGCCAGGAACGCCGCTGGATGACAACAAAGACAAAAGTCATACCGGCAACAATAGCCAATGGATCAGCCAAATTAACAGTCAGCTTTCCCGCTGAGATTGGCACAGGTAATTGAACCATCATCAGAACAAGAACAACAGGCGCAACCACCCATGAAAGTAACAAAATCAAGCGGCGACTGTAGCCGCTGCTTGCCTCCACATGCACTGACAGATCTTTCTTTTCAGGGGCAAGACCTTTAAGAACCCAGACGACACAAAAATTCAGAGCCAGCGCAACAAGTGTCAGCAATCCGACCCCGATGCCTGCCCCAACCCCCAAAGCCGAAGAAATATTTGCCGCCCGAAAAGCAAACCCGGCAGAAACTTCACGGACACCCCAGCCACCAAAACTTATTGGAAAGGATGCTCCTAACATCGTAAGCAAAGCAGCAAACACGGCTTTCGCGGTTAAAACTTTCAGGCCTGCCATGCCCACAATCAAAGAAAGATATGCCCCAAGCATCAGAGTGTGCATCAAGACAATAATAAGTATGATAGCAACAAATCCGCGCCCAAATCCGCTGGAAAACACGAGTTTCAACTCGGACTTTTGTCTCTTTTTTAGAAAGAAAATATAAAAAATACCCATACTTAGCACGACGAACAAAATCATCGATAAAAGCATTACACCAGGTGCATAATCAAAACTCACTTTCCCGAGAACAAAAAAAGCTGCAGAAATTGATGCGATCACTAAAACGGCCAGCGAAAAAACGCGTTCCAATGCGGTAACAATTACTGAAGACTCTGCATCCGAGATACCTTTTACAAGAAGGGTGCGAGATATGCTTTGCCCGAAAAAATTAAAAAACGCCATCCCTGCGAGTATTGAATATATATTTACAGTATGTGCGCGGCGAAATCCTATGTTTTGACCAAACATCCTCAGGAATATCTCGAATCTGAGGCTGCTTAAAACTTGATTTAAAAACAATAATAAAAGTGAGGTACCGATCCAGGAAATGTTTATTTTTGAAATATAGTAAAAAGATTGTTCGACATCCACAAAAAATAAAACTGCGGACACTGACAATATTACAACAAAAATTTTAAAAAATAGATTCAAAAATCACCTTTGAAAATCAACATATGAAACATTATTAAAATAAAAATTTGAACCAAATTTGAGTGATTTTTCAACATTTCCCTTATCGATAGATTTAATATAAATTGCCGATCAAAAATTTACATACAACGGAACAGCCTGCACAACAACTTGAATCTTATTGAGCTGACCTCAACACTAATGCTTGAAATACAGGCAAAAAATTCGCAACAAATTGTGCGAAGCTAAAAAGACAAACATAGCGACACAGCATACGCTTCATTTGCACTCAAGAATACGAATCACCCTGCAATGATGCCACACGTCTATACCACAGATTATTGTCAAGAGATGTGGTGGAATCGGAGTCCCGGCCAAGCGATAGCGAGAACAACACAAGGAAAAAACAGCACAAAGGACAGACATTACAAACAAAACAGTTCTTTTTATCCATTTCATACGAAGCATTCGAAGCCAACCAGAAAAGAGCAGCCATTTCGTTTTCATCGCACCTTCTGAACCTCCCGTCCTGCTGCGCCGGTGTCAAACCAGCCCCGGCCCACCACCGCCCAAACCCGGTGCGGGATCGACAACACATCATCGGGAAAATACGTTGCTAACAATTGACCATGTTCAGCATCAAACGCAGCCACACGTTCGTCACTCAAACTGGCGGCGACACCAGCACTTGCCCGAATGCGTCCGCGCCACTGATCGGGGGAATAGGGTACATTAACATCAAAACTGAATGTTTCCAGATTGCCAAAACCGCCTTGGGCCAGGCCTTGCAACCAGCGCGGATAAAATCCGGCTCCTCCGGCCATCGGCCAGGCCGGATTATACTGCAAAATCAGTTTTTCTGTTGCTGCCACCACATTTCCTGGCAAGGGAAGCCAATCAAAATGGCAAATTACGATGGTACCGCCCGGCAATAAAACCCGACGAATTTCCCTTGTCGCCATAACCGGGTCAAACCAGTGCCAGCATTGACCTGCGACCACGACATCCATGCTCTTATCCGTGAGCGGGATATCCTCGGCTGCGCCGGTTTTATAGTCGACCTCTATCCCGGCGTCGTGATCAAGCCTTTTGGCTTCCGCCATCATCGCATCCACAACGTCAATGCCCGTCACGATGCATCCGGCCTTGGCAAACTGGCGCGCCAGCGAGCCGGTTCCTGTGCCAATATCAAGCAGTCTTTGCCCGGAAATCCCAACATTGAACGGCTGCAACCGCACCAGTAATTCGGGAGGAAAACCAGCCCGAAAACTTCCGTAATCCTGCGCTGTTCTGCTAAAATCCGCTGCAAATGCCATTTTGCCCCGCCCTTGTGATGCCTGATTAAAATAAACGGCATGAATATGCTTGGCAATATTAACGCCATTGGCCTGCCAGCAGACATGCTGACCACGTAATCGCCCGCATATTCCAGCCTTGGGTTGCGTGTGTTGCATGCGGGCAAAGGTTAGAACCGCGTCGCGATTGGCCGTTGCGCCAACAATCGCGCCTTCAATGAAGAAAACACAAATAAAGCACTTGCCAAGCAGGCATATTGTCCGTATTTTCCGCGCCACAAATCGATTTGTGCTGGTGTAGCTCAGCTGGTAGAGCGACGCATTCGTAATGCGTAGGCCGTAGGTTCAAATCCTATCACCAGCACCACCAAAACCCCGGTTGCTTCGGCAAGCGGGGTTTTGTGATTCCAGCCCCGTTTTCACAAATTCTGTGCTATCGCGTCTTCTTGCATATTGCCAGCCATGCGCGCCCGCAGCCTGCCTGGCAATGATAATGGCCCCTGACATGATCACGGCAGGCAGTGGTCCCTGCCGGACATGGCGCACGCCTTGCCCGTTATCGCGCGATGTCAAAATTGCAGTGCAAATTATGTGAGCATATTCACGGCCCGCACTCGAACTGTTCGGGATTGGGGCCACACCGCCTTACGCGACGACCACAACCCAAAAGAGAGTCGCACCACACCAACGTGTCTGCTTTCGTCGACAGAGAGAAACCCCCGAAAGAACCGCCTTTTAGCCTACCTTGTGAAAATATCGCCTTAAAACACAACCTAAGCTAGAAAAATAGAAAAAATATCACAATCCAGATTCCACCACGTCATAATTGAAGACAAATACAGCAAGCAACTTTTAGTTGTATTTTATTCAGGGGAGATTCGTGGTGGGCGACATTAACCGAAATAATTTTCTTGTAACCTTGACGGAGAACGAAACAGCCTTTGCACATGCCTTGCAAGATGCACTGGCAAAAGCCCTTGCGGATCAGGATGCAAAGGTAACCTCGATCTGGGCGCATCTGGAAGCCGCACGCCGCGCCCGACTGGCACAGGAATTTGTTGCCGGGGTCAGCTTCCATGCTACCAATCATTTTGGGGCCACCTCGTCAGAGGCATCCTCTCCGGTCCCGGATAGCATCCCCCTTTCGTCCTTTCTGCCCGGGGCAAGCAGCGCCTTGCCAAACGGACCTGCAAGCCAGCCAGTTTCACCTGACAGTCCGACTGATACATTCGCCCCGCCCCGCGACATTGCCTCAACGCCCGCCCAGGACGGCACCCGTTACACTGGAAAAACCGGCAAACCCAACAACGTCACAGAAGCGACGGGCGACCGTTCGTCGGCCCCACGACACTCCCACTCTGCATATTCCGCCCGCCAACAGCCCGCACACCCGGCTTCCCTTCCGTCTCATCGGGCGCCGGCCCCAGAAGTCGGCTTTGGTCCAAACGCGGCAAAGGCGCAGTCTGCAAACGCCGCATTCACCGCCTCTCCCGATCCCGATTATGCGCCCTTTGACGCACGAAACACACTGGCCCCCAATTTCTGGCCCCTCTGGATTGACCAACAGGACTGCCTTATGCGCCAATGCCTAAAACTGATGTCAGGAAATATGGACGATGCACAGGACGCCCTGTCAGAAGCCATGGTCAAGGCATCGGTCAAGTTCGAGGAATCGATGCATGACATTCGCAACCATCGCGCGTGGTTGTCGCGTATTGTTCACAATGCCTGCATTGACCTGCATCGCCAGAACAGACGCAAGGCCGAGTACCATGAAGAGGCCCACAGCACAGCCGACGATGCCATGCCGGCTATCACATATCGCGACGTCGCCACCCCCGAGCAAAATGCCCTGACCGGCGAAATGTTTGCCAAGCTCGACACGGCGCTGGCGAACCTGCCGGAAAAACTGCGTCGTCCGCTATTGATGCGCTGCGTTTACGACCAAAGCTATGACGAGATCGCAAAACATCTGGGTTTAAGCAACTGCGCCGTCCGCAAACGAGTACAACTGGCGCGCGACCAGTTACGTGGATGCGAAATTCGTTAATTGTAAAAACACACAGAACCTTAAAAACAACCCCGGACACAAAACATGTGTCCGGGGTTAATCATTGCAGATATACCATTTGATAACAGCGCCGTGCAAAACACATCCGCCACAAACTGCCACAGCAAAAGCCTAGCTGGCGCGCAGCAATTCCAGGCGCTGGCAAGCTTCGCTAAAATCCGGGGCATACAGGGTCACGCGCGTGCCCGTTCCCTGCAATTCATATTCGCCGATATTTTCTGTCGGGCAGGAAATATATTTGGCAACCGGTGCGCTCACCAAAACCCGCTTGCCCAGCTGTTTGGTCAGTTTTTCAATCCGCGATGCCTCATTGGCGGCGCGGCCAACCACGGTAAAATCAACCCGTTCCTTAACCCCGACATTGCCATAAACAACATCGCCCACATGCATGCCCAGGCCATAATCAAATTCGGGCAGGCCCTGTTCTTCGCGGCCACGGTTAAGGTTTTCGATATTCATCTGCACTTCGGCCGCGGCATAAACGGCGGCATGGCAAGCCTGTTCAAGGTCGCCTTCATCATCGCGGATCGGGAAAATTGCCAGTGTTGCGTCACCAATATAGCGTAACACCTGCCCGCCATGCGCCAGAACCGCGCCCGCCGTTGCAGCAAAAAAGCTGTTCATCTGTTCAAGAAACGCATCATCGCCCACATGGGCCGCCATCGCAGTTGAATTGCGCATATCGGAAAACCAGATCACCGCCCGTGTTTTGGTGCTGTCGCCCAGTTTAATCTGCCCGTTGCGCACGCGGTGCCCGGCATCCGATCCCAGATAGGTTTCCAGAATGGTTTTGGTTTCGTCATGCATGATACGCATTTTGCACGTCACGGCGAAACGGCGCTGAATGGCGGAAAGAATGGCAAGGTCTTCGTCGGTAAAACCACTGGGGCGGCTGGTCAGATAGGTCATAAAAATGCGGTTTTCGCCCAGTTCGCTGTCGCGATCGGTGACAAAAGGTGTGACCAATGCCAGATAATCGGTGCCGCTAAGCTCACGGAACGATTTTAAAACCGGAAAATCAAGGATGGCACCCGGACCAATCAAATGGCGGCGTAAAAACGTCACACCATTGTCGATCATCCATTTCATCGGGCTTTCAACCCATTCAGGATTGTTTTCACGCACCCCCAAATGAAACGACCGCTCAACCTGCCCTGTCGGCTTTGACCAGATATAACTGACCCCTTCATACAGCGGATGCAGGGTTTTAAAGCCAACCATCACCCGGTCAATCGGCAAACCCGCGGCAACAAGGCGCGACACCATACCGGAAATGACTTCGTCAACATCGGTATCCTGAAGCGCACTTTCCATCAGCCAGTCATTGACCGAGCGTACAAACCCGCCCCCCGAAAGGGCAGAATTTGTGCCCGGCAAGGAAGTGACATTACCAAACTGCTTGTTTTGCTGCGCCATTGGCACGCTCCGTCCTGTATATTTTCATTTTTGTTACACCGCTTAAATGGTCGAAACGCCATAAAGCGCAATCACAAATTCAAAAAAGAATGGCAGCCATGCAGAACCGGAAAGCCCGATCACGGCAATTTGGCAAAATACCGCCTTCAGGCATGCGCCAAAACCGGGGCTGGCAAATACACACGCGCGCGCAAGCCCCCTTGCTCTGCATCTTCAAGGTATATTTCACCACCATGCGCCCGAATGGCCGTGCGCGCAATTGCCAATCCCAGGCCAATGCCGCCGGTTTCCTTGTTGCGTGATGCTTCCAGCCTAAAAAACGGTTCAAACACGCGGTCGCGTTGATCAGCAGGAATGCCGGGCCCGTCGTCGCACACATCGATCCATAATCCACCGTCATCTGCACCCGCAACCGATACAAAAACATTGCCGCCATACGCCAGCCCGTTGGCCAGCAGATTACTTAGCGCACGCTTGATCGACAGTGGGCGGCAGGCATAGGAAAAATGCTCAACCCCGGTTTCAAATGTCACCGGGTGCCCGGTTTCCTCCAGATCGGCACAGCATGCCTCGACCAACGCTACAACGTCGATCTTGCGGGTTTTCTCGTCGGCGGTTTCTTCGCGGGCAAATGTCATTGCGGCAGCCACCATTTGCTCCATCTCGTTTAAGGTTTCGATAATTTTACGCCGGTTTTCCGGGTCTTCGACAAATTCGGCCCGCAAACGCAGACTGGTTATCGGGGTGCGCAAATCATGCGAGATCGCGGCCAGCATCCGGGTGCGGTCCTGAACAAAGCGTTTCAACCGCGCGGTCATCTGGTTAAAGGCGCGGGCGGCATGGCGAATTTCCAACGGGCCGTTTTCCGCCACCGGTTCGGGGAAATCCCCCCGCCCCACCCGGTCGGCGGCCACTGCCAGCGCCTTCCACGGCCGGGTAATGCGCCGGGCCACGAAAAACGCAATAATGCCAATCAACACCGCCGATAAAACCACCCGCATGATGCTTTGAAATACCACCCATGGCGGGGCGGCAAAATTATTGATCCGCGCATCAAGCCAGATGGTCGGGCTGACAATGGTGGCGTCAGAAACAATGTCATCATCCGCATCGACAGCACCATCCACCGTGCCACCAGATTGGGCCACAACAAGGGGAGAGCCATTTTGCACCTCTGCCGCCGACGCATTAGCAGGGCCTCCAACCGGGCCTTCATTGGGCAACCCGGTGCCAGCATCCTCGGCCAGCAGGCCATAAATCGGCACAGCAACCCCCATCACTGGCGGGCCATCGCAAGAAATATTGCTAAAAAAGCGGTGAAATTTCAGTTTTTTATAATCGTGTTCGTCCTTGTCGGTTTTGGCCGATTTCTCGTATCGGGCTTCGCTCTCGCTCATGCGCTGATGTTCGCGATGCCGTTCCTGGCGACAATCGCTTACAGACAAAAAGCTGACATGGGCAGCAACCGGCGGATTGCCAAGGGCAGCATTGACCCGTTCGGACAACAAACGGGTTACGTCCGTTTGTTCATTGTAAATGACGGGGTTTGTCAGCAACCGCAGTTGAAATTGCGGGCTTTGCGCCACACGCAACACATCGCGCCAGTTTTCGCGCGGCGTTGTTGCCAATATGCGCGAAATTGCCGCCACCCGCGACAATGCCCCGCCGCGCCGTTCGGACAACACGGCATCGTGGCGTTCTTCGGCCAGCAACACCGCCAGCACAACATGAGTAAGAATAACCGCACCCAACAACAGGGCGATAAGCTGTGCCGCCAGACTTTGCGGCCACAGGCGAAATAACACCCGCTTCATTGCGACACCGCATCCACGGTCAGCATATAGCCCCCGCCCCATACGGTTTTAATAATCACCGGGTTTTTCGGGTCCGGCTCAATTTTTTTGCGCAGGCGGCTTACCTGGTTATCAATGCTGCGATCAAACGGGGCTGCTTCGCGGCCCTTGGTAATATCAAGCAACTGATCACGGGTTAACACCATGCGCGGATGTTCAACAAAGGCATTAAGCAGGGCAAATTCCCCGGCACTAAGCGGCATCACCATATCGTCGTCATTGCGCAATTCGTGGCGGTTGCGGTCCAGTATCCAGCGATCAAAACACACCTCGCCGCCTGCCAGGGGCCGTTTGCGCCCGGTGGGCAGGCTTTGTGCGCGGCGCAACACCGCCTTGATCCGGGCCAGCAATTCACGCGGGTTAAACGGCTTGGCCAAATAATCATCAGCACCCATTTCAAGGCCAATGATGCGGTCGGTTTCCTCGCCAAGGGCGGTTAACATTACCACAGGCATATCATGGCTTTCGCGCAGCCATCGGCACAGGCTTAGCCCGTCTTCGCCCGGCATCATCAAATCAAGCACCACCAGATCGGGCATAATTTCATCGGCCAGCAATTTGCGCATTTCCTTGCCATCGGCGGCAAGGGTGACCCGATAGCCATGCTGGCGCAAATAACGACCAATCAGGTCGCGAATATCGCGGTGATCATCAACGACCAGAATATGTGCTGTATCTGTCATCCGCTTTGTCTCGCTGTTGGGGGCATCATTTCAGGCAAACTTAACGCAGGAAGCCTGCCAACAATAACCGCCAATTTGTATCAGACTGTCGCAAAGCCGGGCCTTGCGACAGTCTGCGACCATTTTACCCGTTTACCGGGATCATTTCGCGACATTTATCGGGTTAGATGGCTTCGTCAAACGGTTCCCCCAACGTGACGAGGATAACATGAAAACAACCCGTAAACTGATGATGACCGCCGCCGTTCTTGCTTTCACCCTGGGTGTAATCCCCACAGCATCGGCACTGGCACAAAGCCGCCCCGATGATATGCGCAGCGAAATGCACGACGGCATGCGCGGTGATTGCCAGGGCGGTAAATTTCATCATGGCAATTTTGACCAAAAAAAAGACGGGTTCGGCGGCCATCACGGCATGATGAAAGCCATGAAGCGCGACACCCCGCTTTCCGTGGACGAAGCCCGTTTGCTGATCGACGCCATGTTGCTGCGCCACGCCAATACCGACCTTAAAACCGGCGCAGTTGATGCCAGCAAGGATGGCAAACAGATTGTGCTGGGTTTGGTCAACGCCAACGGCGACCTTGTGAAAAACATTACGCTGGATGCCTTTACCGGTCGCCCGGACCGGGGCGAGTTTCGCGAATTGCGCCACATGATGGGCAAACCCGACCGCAAGGACCGCTTTAACAACAAATACAGCACCGCGCAGATGGAAACCCTGACCAAAGCCATGATCCTGATGCGCGGCAAGGGCGAGCTTGTGCTGAGCAAAATGGCCGAAACCGACCGTGGCACCTATATCGCAACCATTACCAACAAGGCCGGCGATGTTGTGCGCGAAGTTGAACTTAGTCGCGTTACCGCCCGCCCGATCGATGGTCACCCGGCATTTGCCCGCGAGGGCGCACCGAAAAAGATGTAATCGCCCGGTTTGATTTTATAAAAAAGAACCGCAACAACACCTTGCCATTCTTCACCCGGACCTTCCCCCTCCGCTTTGCCCGTAAGGTGTGCATGGTTCTTTTTCGTCCGGCGTATCAACCCCAACCGATATGACAAACCGGACAAACTGGTGGCCCTGCTTTATGCAGGGCCATTCTTTTTGCCGTCCTGTCCCAAGAATAATTGACGCTTGTGAAATTTCGGACAATTCTTTCTTTTTAGAAGGATCGCCCCATGACTGTTTCCGAAATTTCGGCCCACCCCAGAACCGCCCTGCTAGACGACATTCCCGCAATTACAACGCTTTGGCAGGAAACAAACCTGTATCGCCCCTATAACCCGCCCGCGTGGGATATTTCCTTTGCGATTAGTTCGGATAACGCAACCCTGCTGGTATGGGAGGATGTAAATGGCGTTATCATTGGCACTGTCATGATGGGCCATGACGGGCATCGGGGCTGGGTTTATTATATGGCGGTTGCCCCTGGCCACCAGAAAACCGGGCTGGGGCGCCGTTTGATGCGTCAGGCTGAAAACTGGCTGCGCGAACACGGCGTGTGGCGGATGCAGCTTATGGTGCGTTCCCAAAATGGCACCGTGCAGGATTTTTACCGCCATCTGGGTTATCGCGCGCTGGATGTAACGGTGATGCAAAAAGACATCGACACCGCCCCGGCCGAGCGTGGCGCTCCGTTTGAACCGCCCGCGAACTAACCTGTCATACCCTGCCAGACATGCGACATTGTGAACCTGTAAAAAACGCAGCGGGCGCCAAATATTGCGCCCGCTTTTGTCTTTTTTATTCGGCGGCCTCAGCACTGCTGGTAGCAGCGGGTTCAGAAAGGCCGTTTTTATTTTCCGCCAGATGCAATGCATTGCGCGCAATCCGCCGGGTTCGGGTAAACAGGCGGTGAATGCGTTCAATCACAGAAATTTCCAGCCGATACAGTTTTACATCTTCCTCGCTGCTGCCGACTTTTTCCGCAATCAACAACTGCATATGATCCAGCCGGGCGCTAAAGGCGGCTTTACCCGCAATCAGGGCTTCGGCACGGGGGCCGTCTTCGTCGGCCAAGGCATGCAGGGCGGCTTGCAAGGCGGTTTCGGCATCGCGAAACAAGGTCACAAGGCCATCGGTTGTTTCGCTATCGGGTTCGCGGCCCAGCCGGGTTAACCGGGTTAAAAGGTCGGCCAGTTCTTCGCTTACAATATCGCCAATGGCTTCAAGGTTGTTGGCAACGGCCACCAGTTCTTCCAGCCGGGCACGGTCGACCGGGGCGGCGTCTTCGTGACGCAGGCGCACGGCATAGGCAACAATGGCTTCTTGCAGTCCGTCAACGCCGTCATCCTGTTCGACAATGCCTTGCAAGTGCCGGGGATCATGATGCAACAGGCAATGGCGGCCTTGCCGCGCCATATCACGCACAATATCGCCCATATGCAAAACTTCCTGCTTCATGACCGCCAATGCCGCTGCCGGGGTGTTTATCATATCGTTATTCAAATATTTTGGTTGCGCATCCAGGGCCAGGTCCGGTCCCGCACGGTCTGGCACAATTTTCCGGATCAAGCGTGCCATCAGGGGGACGGTGCCAATCATAAGCACCACGTTTAAAATGTTAAAAATACTGTGTGCATTGGCAATTTGCCGGGCAATATCCTCGTGCCCGATGCCACCGGCAATTGCCCCGGCATGGTCCGAGGTAATATCGCGCACGATATCGGCCAAAAGCGGAATAAGCGGCAACCAGATCAAAACGCCAATGACGTTAAACGCCACATGGGCGACGGCAGTGCGCAGGGCATCGCGGTTTTTGCCAATTGTGCCCAAAAGTGCCGTAACACAGGTGCCAATATTAGCCCCGAATATCAGGGCAATACCGGTATCAAGCGATAACAGCCCCTGTCCGGCCAGCACAATGATAATACCCGTGGTTGCCGCACTTGATTGCACCAGGGCGGTAAACAGGGCGGCGATGGCGATACCCAGGACCGGGTTGGTCATTTGTGCCATGGTGGTGATGAACGGGGCGTAATGGCGCAACGGCTCCATCGCGTCGCCCATCATGCCCATGCCAAAAAACAACAGGCCAAGGCCCAGAACGGCACGGCCCAACTGGGCCCAGCGTTCGATCCGAATAAAAAACATCGCCGCAAACCCCGCCGCAATCAGCACCGGGGCAATTTCGTTAATTTGAAAGGCAATGATTTGTGCGGTTAAGGTACTGCCAACATTGGCCCCCATAATCACCGCGATAGATTGTTGCAGGGTCATTAACCCGGCGGACACAAACCCCACCACCAGCACCGTCGTCACCGAGGATGATTGCAAAAGTGCCGTAATAACCGCACCAGACGCCACAGCGACAAAGCGGTTGCGGGTCATTTTGCCCAAAAACAACCGCAGTTTCGACCCGGCCAGCACACGCAACGCCCCGGCCAGATGGTCCATGCCATATAAAAACAGCGCCAGCCCACCCAACAGCTGAACCACCATCCAGCCCTTGCGCAAGGTTTCGCCACCGGCGGCGGCCCCGTCATTCGCCGCAATTGCACCAGGTGCCATTTGGGCAAAGGCCTCGGCGACAAAATGCGGGGCAATGGCAAAGCCGCAGACCAGAAATAACGCACACCAGCTCAGATAGCGGATCGAGGACTTGAATGGCTTGAAACGCATATGAAACATCCGCAAAACAAAATCAGCCCCCAATCTATAGACGAGGTTTGCTGTTTTGGTTGGAATAGATCAAACACAACGCGAAATATATTTGCCAAGCCGGCATTTATAAATCCGACGTCCGCCTATTGGGCCGCGCTAACCGCCTTGTCACGCTGTTGCAACCGTTGGCGAAGACGCGCAACGTCATCGGCACTTAACCGCAACCCCAGCTTGGAACGCCGCCAAATCACATCTTCCACATCATGCGCCCATTCCTGATCGATCAGATAGCGCAATTCGGCCTCATACAGATCATGACCAAAACATTGGCCCAAATCATCCAGCGTCCGGGCATCTGCAAGAATAACCGTTATTTTGCTGCCATAGGCCCGCAACAAACGGTGCAGCATGGTTTTGGGCAACCACGGAAAACGCTGGCCGTAATGATCAAGCGCCGCATCAAACCCGCCGGGTAAATCACCACCGGGCAACACTGCAGTTTCCGTCCAGGCAACATCGTCGCGGTTAAGGTTTTTGCAAATGATCTGCAAGGCATGTTCGGCCAGCTTGCGATAGGTGGTTATTTTGCCGCCAAAAATGTTCAAAAGCGGCGCTTTGCCGTGCCCGTCATCAAGCTTCAGGGTGTAATCGCGCGATACTTTCGACGCGTTTTCGCTTTCGCCACCATAAAGCGGACGCACCCCGGAATAGGTCCAGACAACGGTTTCGGGTGTCACCGGCTTTTTGAAATAACTGGTCGCCAGCTCGCACAGATAGGCGGTTTCGTCTTCGGTGATTTTCACCTTGGATGGGTCGCCTTTGTAATCAATATCGGTGGTGCCGATCAGGGTGAAATCGCCCTGATAAGGTATGGCAAAAACAATCCGGCCATCGGGGTTTTGAAAAATATAACATTTATCGTGATCAAACAGCTTGGGCACCACAATGTGACTGCCCTTGACCAAACGGATCGAGGCCGTTTTTTGCGCATCCACCACACCATTTTGCGGGTCAATCAGCGATGCACACCACGGCCCGGCCGCATTCACCAGCATTTTACCGCGCACAACCCGGCTAACGCCGCTATCTTTGTTGCGCAAGGTAACGTCCCACCCGGTCGCATGGCGCGCCGCCCCCACGCATTCGGTGCGGGTTAAAATTTCAGCACCCCGGTCACGCGCATCCATCGCGTTTAAAACCACCAGCCGCGCATCATCAACCCAGCAGTCGGAATAAACAAACCCCTTGCGCAAATCGCCCTTTAACGGCTGCCCGGCCACGTGGGTTGCCAAATTAATACCTTTGCTGCCCGGCAGTTTTTTGCGCCCGCCCAAATGGTCATATAAAAACAGGCCCAGCCTTATCATCCATGTTGGCCGCAAGCCCGGCACATGGGGCAAAACAAAGCGCAACGGCCATATAATGTGCGGCGCATTGCCCCACAAAACTTCGCGTTCTTTAAGCGCTTCGCGCACCAGCCGAAATTCGTAATGTTCCAGATACCGCAAGCCGCCATGAATAAGTTTGGTGCTGGCAGATGATGTCGCGCTGGCAAGGTCGTTCATTTCACACAGCAACACGCGCAAGCCCCGACCGACGGCGTCACGGGCAATACCGGTGCCGTTAATGCCGCCACCAATCACCACAAGGTCGTAATCGCCGCCTGATACGGGCTGATTTTCAATTGCTGAACCGGGTTGCTGCGCCGTGCGTGACATTGCCTTGACCTTGCTAATTTTTCCGAATGAACGTTATTTAGTTCATTTTCGAACATTTTTCAAGACGAGGATTATGACATTTTGCAAGCTGATGCCGAAACCCCCGGCGCAACACGGGCATTTCATACATCCAAGCGCAACATCCGCCGTCGGAGAGCAATGAATTGAGCCACAAGCGCGCACGGCACACGCCCTGAGCCGCTTATCCCAAACGGCTGCCGTGAAAGAAAATGTAATATTTCGAAAATATTCTTGGGAAATGCCACGCGTCACCGGCAGAGGATATCCCCCACATCCAGCCACCGAGAAAATATCCATCCAGCCCGATGGAAGCCCGCCCGCTATTGCCAGCGTTGCTGCCAGGCCGACAACATCAGGATCGACCATAAACGGTGCGCATTATTAGTGGCCCCGGCCTGATGGTCTTTCATCGCTCGGTCGATAACCCTCCGGTCCAGCCCGAAATCATCATAAAGGGCGGGCCGTGCCAGCAAATCATTGGCCCAGTCGCGCAACGGCCCGCGCAACCACGCGGCTAACGGCACACCAAACCCGGTTTTGGGCCGGTTGATCAGGTCGTCGGGCACGTATTTTTGCAATATCCGGCGCAGGGCAATTTTTCCCACCCCGTCGTCGATTTTTAAATGCGCAGGCAAACGCCAGCCAAATTCAATCACGCGATGATCGATCAAAGGCACACGCACCTCAAGCGATGCCGCCATCGATGCCCGGTCCACCTTTGTCAGCACATCATCGACCATATACATCATGGTATCCATGATCTGCATCGATGACACATAATCAAGGCTGCGGTTGCGCGAAAACTTCTCGCCCGGCACATGGAAAACTGCCGGGTTTTCATCACCACGGCCCCCCGGCCGCACCGTTTGCGGGTCCCATAATTCCAGCAGGGCAACATAGCGGTCGATATCATTGCCAATTGCCAGAAGCGGCGCGACCTTGTGAATTTTATCGCCAATCGTCCTGGCTTTGCCGCCAACCGGTAAAACCGAACACACCCGGTCCCACTGGCGCGGTGATAGCAGGGTTAAGGCGCTGGCAATCTGCTGCGCGCCAAACGGGATCGATTTTGCCGTTTTTGCCAGGTTTTTGGCCCATAAATAGCGATTATATCCGCCAAATGTTTCATCACCGCCATCGCCCGACAGGGCCACGGTGACTTCCTTTCGCGTTAATGTCGACATTAGCGCTGTGGGTATGCCCGAACTGTCAAAAAACGGTTCGTCATACATATCGGCCAGCTTGGGCACGATCTTAAGGGCATCATCGGCGCTTACATAAAGCTCGGTATGATCAGTCCCCAGATGTTTTGCCACCGCCCCGGCAAAGGCCGCCTCGTTAAAGGCTTCGTCTTCAAACCCGATGGAATAGGTTTTCACCGGGCGATCCGATACCGACTGCATCAGGGCAACAATGGTCGATGAATCAATTCCGCCCGATAAAAATGCGCCTAGTGGCACATCGGCCACCATCCGGCGTTGCACAGCATCGCGCAGCAAATCTTCCAGCGCGTTGATCGCGCTGTCATCATCGCCTGCCCAACGGTTATTGCGGCCATTTAAAACCACATCTTCCATCGACCAATAGACGGAATCGCGCATTTGCCCTTCGGCATCAATTTCGATCATATGGCCGGGGCGCAATTGCCGGGTTTTACGATAAATCGACTGGCCCGATGGCACATAGCCAAAGCGCAAATAATTATCCAGCGCCCCGCTATCCACATCACGCGGACACACCCCGCCTGCCACCAGTGCTTTTAATTCCGATGCAAAACCAAATTTGCCGTCATGATGGGTCCAGTAAAGCGGTTTAATGCCCAATCGGTCGCGGATCATGGTTAATTTGCGGTTTTGCCGGTCCCACAACACAATGGCAAACATGCCAATCAGCAATTTCAGGGTTTCCGCAATGCCCCAATGGGCAAAACCCTCCAATATCACTTCGCTGTCGGAATGGCCGCGCCAGGCAATGTTGTGGCGGGCCAGTTTGGCGCGCAGATCCTCGGCATTATAAATTTCGCCATTATACACCATCACATAACGGCCATCGGCGGAATGCATGGGCTGTTTGCCCGCATCGCTTAAATCAATAATCGCCAGGCGCCGTTGGCCCAGGGCAATTGCGGCGGCATCATCTATCCACACATCGCCGCCATCGGGGCCACGATGCAACAAGGCGTTGTTCATGGCGGCAACCGTGTCGCCAAGGCTGCCTTGTGCTGTCTGCTTTGGTATCCACAGGCCGGTAATGCCGCACATTTAAATGCCCCTGATGCCCTGATCAAATTGCCCGCGATAAGTGCCGCTTTTCGGGTCTGCTCCGGTAATAGCGAACGCCAGCGTGCGCGACAATGGAAATCAGTAACTTTTCTTTCACGCCCAGTTACGGCATAAACAGGGAATGTTGAAACTTGACCGTATTTTCATCCGCATTTTGCAGGTATTGCAAACCAATGGCCGGATATCGAACCTCGATTTATCCGAGGCGGTAAATCTGTCGCCATCGCCTTGCCTGGAACGGGTGCGCAAGCTTGAAGAAAACGGCATGATTTCGCAATATATCGCCGATATCGACCTTGATAAAATCGGCGCGAATTTGCATGTGATGGCCGAGGTCACGTTGGGCAGCCATCTGGTTGAAGATTTCAAACAGTTTGAAGCCGCCCTTGCCGAGGTCGACGAGGTTATTTCGTGTTATAAAATCGCCGGGCCGTTTGATTACAGCCTTGATATGATCTGCCGCGACATTCCGCATTTCAACAGCATCAAGGAAAAGCTGATCAAAGACAGCATCGGCATCGAAACCTTTCGCGGCCATATTGTCATGGAACGCACCAAAAGTTTCGCGGGCTACCCGCTAGACAGTTTAACCGCCCCCACCCCATTGCGCGGTGTGCTGTCTGATTAAACCAGCCTGAACAAACAGCCCGAAAGCCGTTCGCTCAGGTTAGTATTTATTACCGAATTTAGAAATCCACCTTCACGCTCAGCACCGCGTTAAACGGCTCGCCAATCTGGTTAGACAGGCTGTTCGACCCGATCGATGATGTGTAATAAACCTTATCGAAAATGTTTTTTAGGTTAAGCTGGAAGGTAACCGGGCGCGCGGCATTGACAGTATAGGCCGCAAACAAATCGGCGGTGGCGTATCCCGGCAAATCATAGCTGTTATCGTTATCGCCCGGGCGTTTGCCAACGGTGCGAACACCGCCGCCCGCGCGGAACTTGCTGGCACCGGGAACCGCATTTTCAAAATCATAGGCCACATAAAGCGACCCGGTATGGCGCGCTACGTTTGGCAGGCGTTTGCCCTTATAATCGGGGTCTTCCATAATCCGGGTGTCGGTAAAGCCATAGCTGGCAATCACGTCGAGATGCTCGGTCACGGCACCGGCCAAATCAACCTCCACCCCGCGCGCACGCACCAAACCAGCCGCCTTGACCACGGTTTCGCCGCCCACAACTTCGGAATAGGCAACGTTTTGCTTTTCGCTGGTATAAAGCGCGATGTTTGATGTCAGCCCGTCGGCGATTTGCAATTTGGTGCCAACTTCGTATGCCACACCTTCTTCAGGCGCAATATCGCCCACATAACTGCCGATGGATGATTGCGGGCGGAATGTTTTCGCCGCATTGGTGTAAAACGACACATCCGGTGTCAGTTTATAAACAATCCCGCCATTGGGAATAACTTCATGGCCATAACGTTCGGTATTGGTTTTAAACGGGCGGCCCTTGCCCGCCAGCATGTCGTAATATTGAAACCGCAACCCGCCAACCAAAATCCACTGGTCATTCAAATGCAGGGAATCCTGCCCGTAAAACGAAACGGTAGACAATTTTTCGGTCTGGTCGCTATCGGCTGCCGAAACATTACTACAGGCTGGTAAAGTGCCATAAACCGGGTCGTAAATGTTAAACCCGCCGGTATTGCTACACCGGATCAAATCGGTGCGCAGTGTATCGCTGTTATCATAGGATGATCCGAACAGGATATCGTTCTGAAGCCCGCCAATATCGGCCTTGCCGGTTACATCAACGCGGGCGGAATGCTGAATAATGGTGGAGCCCTGCGTCGCATCGGCCCGCCGCACCAGATTACCGGTTGCCGGGTCATAGGACCGCAGGCGCGCCTGATTATCGGAATATTCATTGCGACTATAACCATAATCAAACCCGATATTCCAGCCATCGCCAAGGTCATGGTCAACATCAAGCTGGACAGTATCGGATTTGCCATCGGTGATGTTATAGGCTTCATCAAACCGGGTTTTCGGGTCCACCGCCACGGCGTTGCCGGTATTGGGGTCAAACACTGTGCCCCGGTCAAACGGCACACTGTATGTTTCATGAAAATAAGACAGGGTAACGTCGGTATCATCGCCCTGCCAGCGCAGCGACGGGGCGATCTGATCGTGTTTTATTTCGCCAAAATTACGCCAGTAATCGGTTTTTTCATGCTCGCCCAGCAAACGGAACGACAAGGGCGATCCTTCGGCGACCGGCCCTGTCACATCAAACCCGGCAGTGCCACCGCCAAAACTTGAAACACTGCCATAAACATTGCCGCCAAATTCGTCTTGCGGTTTTTTGGTAATCACGTTGATCATGCCGCCGGGATCAAGAATGCCATATAGCGACGATGCTGGACCCTTTAAAACTTCAACCCGGTCGGTGGTAATGTTAAAGCTGCGCGGCAAGGATGATTTCAAACCGTTGGTCAGGATCGACCCGTCACGGTTGCTGCCAAAACCACGACGAATAAGCGCATCTTGCGTCGCGCCCAGCGTATTGGTTTGGGTAACACCGCTTACATTGGCAAGGGCATCGTCAAGCGACCGTGCGCGCTGGTCTTCAATCACCTGCGAGCTGACCACATTTACCGCCTGCGGCACATCAATCAGCGGCGTTTCCATCCGGGTTGCCGTTGTTGTGGCGACAGGCTGATACCCCTGCACTTCGCGGGCTTTTGCTGTCATTTCCCGGTCGGCGGTAACCGTGACCGGGGCCAGTGTTACGCCGTCCCCGGCCCCCGCCGCATCGCCAGCAGCAACAGCGCCTTTCTCTGCCTGCGTATTTTGTGGTTTTGGCACGGCATCATCGGCCTGTGCCGCGTGCCCCGCCGTCAAACTGCCAATCGATGCCGCAACCAGCGTTGCCCGACATAACCGATGATATTTCTGTTGATATTTCTGTTTCATGCTCCGCCCTCACTTCGGGATATCCCGAAACCCCATATGCTGATAATGAGAGTGGTTATCATTGTCATTTTTGTAGTAGTCAAACTTCTATAATCGCCCCAAACTACCATCAGGCATCTTTTTCACCCGAACCAACGGAGTCCATCAGCAAAAAAGTCGCACAAAAGTGCCAATTTCATTAAAAACACCCCGCGAACAAAAAAACTTCATCGCTGTTTTCTTGACTACTACAAACGCAAATGTTTCTCATTCGCCTTGATTGTCCTGCATGTATAAAGAACCCAGATGCCCCAGATTGAGCCAAAACACACCCGACACCCTTTGCTGACGCAAAATTTGTGCCTCAGCTTTGGCGACAGTGCCGTTTTACACGACATATCAATCGAGATTCCTCAAAACCGGTTAACGGTTTTGCTGGGGCCTAACGGGTCGGGCAAGTCAACATTGTTAGGGGCCATGTCGCGGTTAAACCGCCCGTTTCGCGGCATCACGTATTTAAACGGCAAGGATATTGCCACCCAGCACACCCGCGATATCGCCCGCAAGCTGGGCATTTTGCCCCAGTCCCCGCTGCTGCCTGCCAATATGACGGTCTATGACCTGGTATCGCGCGGGCGGTTTCCGCATCAGGGGATGTTTGCGCACTGGACCAGCGCAGATGAAAACGCCGTGATCCGCGCGCTTGAAATTACCGGCACGCTGGAATTTTCAAACCGCGCAGTTGAAACGCTTTCCGGCGGGCAACGCCAGCGCTGTTTTATCGCCATGGCCCTGGCACAAGAAACCGACATCATCTTGTTTGACGAACCAACAACCTATCTTGATTTGCGCTATCAGGTCGAGGTGATGGAGCTTATTTCACAACTTGGCACACAGCATGGACGGACAATTGTTGCCGTGCTGCATGATTTAAACTTCGCGCTGCAATATGCCGATTACCTGGTTTTCCTAAAAAACGGGCGCATTCACCAACCCGCAACCTTGCCGCAAGACTGCACCGCCGAGCTGATCACGGCGGTTTTTGAAACCCCGGTCACCAAACTGACCAATCCCGTTTCCGGTCTGCCGGTTTTCCTGCCGCTACGCAAACAGGGCGGCTTAAAAAATGTCGGTTAGTGTGACATCTGCCTCAAGGTCCGCGTGGCCCTTTCCGGTTTTATTGCTGGCACTGGTCGCATTTACGGGCATTTGCGCCTGCCTGTATCTTATGCTCGGCCCCCGCACGATCAATTTCGCCACCATTCTTAACGCCATCACATCCTATGACAGCGGCAATTTCGATCATCGGGTGCTGGTTGATATTCGCCTACCCCGCTTGCTGGCCGCAATTATTGCCGGGGCCAATCTCGGCCTGTCGGGGATGCTGTTACAGGGCCTGTTGCGCAACCCGCTGGCCGAACCGCACATTCTGGGCCTTAATGCCGGGGCCAGTCTGGCCGTTGTCCTAACGCTGGCCTTGCCTACAGCATCACTTGCCGCCTTGGCCCCTTTGCGCCCGTTTACCGCCGCTTTGGGCGGCTTTGTCGTCTTTTCTATCACTGTGCTTTTTTCATCCGCCGGGCGCGGCGGCCTGACGCTGCTGAAGGTCACGTTTTGCGGCATTGCCTTTTCGGCACTGGCATCGTCGTTAACCACTGCGATTTTGTTGCTGGATGAAGAAACACTGCAAAAAATTCGCCTGTGGCTGGTTGGGGATCTGGCCGGGGTCACACTTCATATGCTTTATGCCAGCCTTGCCCCGTCTGCTTTGGCGCTGGTTCTGGCCGTTTTTATCGCCCCGCGCCTGAACGTTCTTGAACTGGGCGATGCTGTTGCCACCGGTCTGGGCATTTCCATCCGCCAAATCCGCTTTTTAACCATTTTGGCGGCAGCATTATGTGCGGGCAGTGCGGTTTCCCTTGTCGGCCCTATCGGTTTTGTCGGGCTGATTGTGCCCAATCTGGTGCGCTATCAAAATGGCAATGATTACCGGCAAGCCGTGCCGCTTACCCTCATCTCGGGTGCAACCCTGCTTATTCTAGCCGATCTGGTGGCCCGCATGGTGTTGCTACCCCACGAAATTCCAACCGGCATTGCAACGGCGCTGATCGGTGTTCCGGTCTTTATCATGATGGTGTTAAGGACAAGCCGATGACAAACAACCTCCCCGGCATTCCCGCCGCCAGCCTCGGCATCACCTCTGCCTACGCCAGTGCCACGGCCCCCCATGCCACCGGCCATATCCGCATCGCGTGGCGCAACCGGCTGGTTGTGTTTCGCCTGCGTCCTGTGTGTGTTGCCTCATTTCTGGTTTTCGCATTGCTGGCCCTTGCCATCACATCGCTGCTGCTGGGAAGCTACCCGACCCGCATTAAAGACATTATGGCACTGATTTCCAGCGGTCATGACAGCCCGGCCCACACACAGGCAATTTTAATCTCGCTTCGCATCCCGCGTATTTTACTGGCAGCACTGTGCGGGGCGATGCTGGGCCTTGCAGGGTCTGCCATGCAATCCTTTACCCGTAACGGGCTGGCCGACCCGGGATTAATCGGTGTGCGCGAAGGCAGCATCTTTGCCGTTCTGATCACAATCCTGTTTTTACCCGCGGTACCGTTATTTTTGCGCCCCGTTATCGGCATGACCGGCGGCTTGGCCATTGCCGGGCTGGCGATTATCATTGCCCGGTCGGTCGCGCATTTGCGGTTTGTTCTGGTGGGTATTGGCCTGTCATGGTTGCTGGCATCGGCCATTGCCATGCTGCTCGTCACACAAGATAGCCAAACCGCGCAAACCGCCCTGGCCTGGATTGCGGGCAGCCTGTCTTCGGCGTCGTGGGATTTTTTCCCCGTTGCGCTGTTTTTTACCGCAATTTCCGCCCTCGCCCTGTTCGCCACGGCACGATCTGCCGACATTGCCCTTCTGGGGGAAAAGGCCGCCATCGGCCTCGGCAGCAACTTGAAACTTACCGCCATGATCCAGCTTGTTGCAGCGGCCGTGCTATCGGCAACCTGTGTGGCAACCGTTGGCGGCATTGGCTTTATCGGGCTCATTGCGCCACATCTGGCGCGGTTATCAACCGGGCAATCTCGCCAGTTCTCAGTCCTGTTTAACAGCGCCATTTGGGGGGCGTTACTGTTGTTGTGCGCCGATACCATTGGCCGGGTGGCGTTTTTGCCCCTGCAACTGCCTGCCGGTGTGGTGCTGGCGGTTATAGGTGTGCCGGTTCTTTTGGGTTTGCTGTGGAAACAGCGCCATCAGCTTTAGGAAAACAGCCGTGTTCGCAACCAAACTATGCCATAGCCTGACCTGCTGCCTGATGTTTTTATCACTGCTGGTACTAAGCCCCGGCGCACTGGCAAAACCGTTTACTGATGACCTTGGCCGCTCGGTGGATGTGCCAGAAACGCCCAGACGCATCATCTCGCTTTATGATGTCGATATTACCGTGCCACTGATCGAACTTGGCATTATTCCCATTGCCAGTCACGGGCGCATGGGCCTGGACGGCAAACCCTATTTACGCACATCGAAACTGCTTACCGGGGTGGATTTTGATACTGACAATATCCGCTATATCGGCTCAACCGAGATCGACCTTGAAGCGATTGCCGCCCTGAAACCCGATCTGATCGTTACCAGCCCGATCCGCGCCACGCCAATTGAGCCTTTGCAATATCTGGCCCCCACCGTATCGCTGGATGCAAGCACGCTTGGCACGCAACATGTTTATCGCAAACTGGCCGAATTGACGGGCACGCAAAACCGGCTACGCGCCCTTGAAACCCGTTATAAAGCGGGCATTGACGCCTTAAAAAGCACCCTGAAAACCGGTGACATCACGGTAAATGTATTTCAGCCCCTGAACGGTAAAATCAGCCTGTATCACACCTATCGGTCGTTGGGGCGGGTGTTGCGCGATGCCGGGTTTATGTTCCCCGCACTGACCAACAACATCCCAAAGGGCGACCGCATCGAAGTCGGTGCGGAATATTTGCCAGACCTTGATGCCGACTTTATCTTTGATCCCTACCGGGCGGATCGCGGCGACGGGGCCATGCAGGAACGTGCGGCGATGGACAAGGTTTTTCCCGGCTTTTGCCAGTTTCTAAAAGCCTGCCAAAACGGGCGCTATATTCTGGTCTCGCGCGAGGTGGCAATTTCAAGCTCTTACAGTGCCTTGGCATTAATGACGTCTTTGGTACAATCGCATATTGCCTCTCATTTGGCATTTGCCGTCGCCAAACCATAACCGGCACAGCCCCCAAAGGATTGCACCCGCGTGAAAAAGCCCACACCCGAGCTGGCAACAGACCGCATCGCCGAACGCATTACCCTGCGCGCCCAGCGGCTTTCGCCCAGCATGCGCACGGTGGCGGATTATATTCGCGATAATTTGCGCCATATTTTAACGCTGTCGGCACTGGAAATTGCGCGCGAAACCGGTACCTCGGATGCAACGGTTATTCGCACCATTCAATCGCTGGGGTTTCAGGGCCTGCGCGATTTAAAGGACACGGTGGAGCATTTGTTGCAATCCACCAGTTCGCCAACCGAAAAAATGGCATCGACCACCGGCCAAATTTCAAAAGACGCCGATGCCGCAATTGATTTCATGATCAATGATCAAACCCACGCCATGCAGGAACTGGCCAAACCCGAAAACCGCGCCGGGCTGCAACGCGCCATATCCTTGCTGGCACAGGCACACAGGATCGGGGTTTTTGGCATTGGCGCATCGGGCATTATTGCTACCTATGCCGCCCGCCTGTTTTCACGCAGCGGCTTTCCATCCTACGAGCTAAACCGCACCGGCATTTCCCTTGCCGAACAGCTGATTGCAATGTCCGCCGGGGATGTAATCGTCATGATGGCACATGGCCGCATTCACCGCGAAGCCGCCGCCACCATCGCCGAGGCCGAACGGCTTTGCGTCCCGATTATTGTTATTGTCACTGACGGTCAAAGTGCGCTGTTAAAACATGCCGCCACCGCCATCACATTGCCGCGCGACAAAAGCGAACATGTTGCCCTGCACGCGCCGCTTCTGTGTTGCATCGAAACACTGATGCTGGGCCTTGCCAGTGTTGACCGCGACAAAACCCTGCAAACCCTGAACCGGCTGGTTGATATTCGCAGCAATATCCGCCCCAAACGCTAGTAACTGCGCCGTTGCCCCGTTTTTGGCGGGCGCGCGCACCTGCGCTACGCTCATTTTATATCGACAAAACACGGTATAAAAGCCGCGAACAACATCCTAACGTTTTGGATCAACGCTGTCATAATGATCAGATCCCGCACGCTGGATGCCGTATTTTTCCATCTTGCGATACAGGGTGTTGCGGCTTATCCCCAGCATTTTCGCCGTTTTGCTTACATGCCAAAACTGTTCGCCAAGCGCTTTGCCAAGGGCATCGCGTTCGGCCTGCCATAACGGGTTATGGCCGTTGCCCCGTGCGGGGGCGGCGGTATTTTGTGCCACCTTGTGCAAATCATCGGGCAAATGCGAAACCTTGATGACACCGTTTTCGGCAAAAACGCTGGCATATTGCAGCACATTGACCAGTTCGCGCACATTGCCCGGCCACGCATGGTTGTGCAAAACAACCATCGCATCGTCGTCACACTGTACGGGTTGGTCCTTGGCAAACCCGGCCAGCAACCGTGCCACCAGGTCGGCCAGATCGGCCCGTTCGCGCAAGGGCGGCAATGACAGGCGCGCGCCTTTAATCCGGTAGAGCAAATCTTCGCGAAATTTGCCGTTGGCAACGGCGGCGGTCAAATCAACATTCGATGCACAAATCAGCCGAAAATTAACCGGCACCGATTTGGTACTGCCCAGCGGTTCGACACAGCGCTGTTCCAAAACCCGCAATAACCGCCCCTGAATGGTAACCGGCATATCGCCAATTTCATCCAAAAACAGCGTGCCACCATCGGCCTGTTTGATGCGCCCGCCAAAACCGTCGCGCGCCGCCCCGGTAAAGGCACCGCTGGCATGGCCGAACAATTCACTTTCAATCAGGCTTTCGGGCAAAGCGGCACAGTTAATCGCAACAAATGGCTGGCCTGCGCCAACGGCACTGTTGTGAATGGCGCGCGCCAGATGTTCCTTGCCACTGCCCGTTTCACCCGACATCAGCAGGTGAATATCATTGGCCAGCAATTTGCTGCCAACCTGAAACAGGCGGCGAAGGGCGGCATCCTGATCGGGGATATCATGCAGGTCATTGGCCGGGCGGGCGGCAGACCGGGGCTTGGCGGTGTAAAAACGGCGGCGCTGTTTTTCCGGCAGGGTCAATTGCCCAAACATCACCCCGCCCCCGCCGATTGGCACGGCCCGGGCAGATATATCATTGTCGCGAAGCGGACTTGCGGCCAACAACCGGTCCATCAGGCTGTCCATATCCGTTCCCAGCAAGGACTGAATATTGTGTGCCCCGCCGCGCGCCGAAAGCAACCGGCGCGCCAGGGCCGTGCTGCCGGTAATGGCCCCGTCGGCACCCACGGCAAGCAAGGCATCGCGTGCTGTGCCAACATGGTGGGCATCGGGGTGCAAATGCAAAATAATGTCGTTAGCACATTCGTCAAAAAACAAAATACGTTCCAGCGCGTCGGCATAATCGGCCACCAGACTGCGCACCCGCAGGCAATCTTCACGGCGAATATCATCGCGCACGGCAGAAACATCAAGCACCGAACATACCTTACCCTCGGGGTCAAATACCGGGGCGGCGGTGCAGGTTAACCCGGCATGCTGGGTTAAAAAATGTTCGTCATTATGAATGGTAATGGCGCGCCCTTCGACCAGACAGGTGCCAATGCCGTTGGTCCCTTCGCGTTCCTCGCTCCAGATCGCGCCGGGCAAAAGGCCGTTGGTGCGAAAGGACGGCAACATCGAATGGGCGGCAACACTGTCGAGGATAACGCCGTCATGGTCGGTTAGAAAAACCGCATAGCCCGCCGTATCGATTTTCCGATACAGGGTGCGCACCATATCGTGGGCATGGTGAAATAACCGTCCGTTGCGATCGCGGCGCTGGCGGGTCTGACTTTCAGATATAATCTCGGGGCGTCGGGCTGTTTCATGAACAAGACCGAACTGGTCGTGGCAGCGCTGCCACGATTCAAGCACGGCCCGATTCTGGGCAACACCGCTCAGTTGCAAGGCAGCCTCGATCCGTCCACCGGCATGGTTTCCAGACATCAGACATTCCTCTCTGTGGTGCCGGTTGTTTTCACGGCCTTTACTGGCCTGCACTGCGTAGGATCAGCGACCCGGTCACACATGAACTTTAACAAAGCCGACCATAGGGACCAACCTGTTTCGTCACCCTTGAACCAAAGCATAAAAACTGTGTCAAAAGCGGGACATTTTGCCCCATCTGTCACGGTCTTCGCACCGGGAAATGCAACAGGTTTACCTGGCGGCCCATAATGACAAAGCATTGATCCGACGGAATTATTTCCAAGTTCCCCGCCCAAACACCCAATTGGCACAGGCTTTGCCAGATTGGGGATGGAGAAATTAAAAAAGTGGCGAAACGCCATCCATCACGGAGGATTAGTTCAAATGATCTATAAAAACCCTGGCGATTCCGGCAGCGTTGTTTCGTTTAAATCGCGCTATGAAAACTTTATCGGTGGCGAATGGGTCGCCCCGGCAAAGGGCCGTTATTTTGAAAATGTTTCGCCGGTGAACGGCAAAGTTTTCTGTGAAGTTGCGCGCTCCAGCGAGGAAGACATCAACAAAGCGATTGATGCTGCCCAGGCCGTTGCCGAAAAATGGGGTAAAACATCGGTCACGGACCGTGCCAATATCCTTAATAAAATCGCCGACCGCATGGAACAGAACCTTGAAATGCTCGCGGTTGCCGAAAGCTGGGACAACGGCAAGGCCGTGCGGGAAACGCTGGCTGCCGATATTCCGCTTGCCATTGACCATTTCCGTTATTTTGCCGGTGCCATCCGCGCACAGGAAGGCTCCCTTGGCGAAATTGATGACAACACCGTTGCCTATCATTTCCACGAACCGCTGGGCGTTGTCGGCCAGATCATCCCGTGGAACTTCCCGATCCTGATGGCGGTCTGGAAATTGGCACCCGCCCTTGCGGCTGGTAACTGCGTTGTCCTCAAACCGGCTGAACAAACCCCGGCATCGATTTGCGTTTTGATGGATCTGGTGGGCGATTTGCTGCCTGCCGGTGTGTTGAACGTTGTGCAGGGCTTTGGCGTGGAAGCAGGCAAACCGCTGGCGCAAAGCAACCGCATTGCCAAAATCGCCTTTACCGGCGAAACCACCACTGGCCGCCTGATCATGCAATATGCCAGTGAAAATATCATTCCGGTCACGCTGGAACTGGGTGGCAAATCGCCCAACATTTTCTTTGCCGATGTGATGGCACAGGATGATGACTTCCGCCAGAAAGCCGCCGAAGGCCTGACGATGTTTGCCCTTAATCAGGGTGAAGTCTGCACCTGCCCGTCGCGCGCGCTGGTCGAAGAAAGCATCTATGACAAATTCATGGATAACGTTCTCTCGCGTGTTGCCAACATCAAACAGGGCAACCCGCTAGATACCGACACCATGATTGGTGCGCAGGCCTCGACCGAGCAAATGGAAAAAATCCTGTCCTATCTTGATATTGGCAAACAGGAAAAAGCCGAGCTTCTGTGTGGTGGCAACCGCGCCGAACTTGAAGGCGATCTGGCAGGCGGGTTCTATATCCAGCCGACCATCTTCAAGGGCAACAACAAGATGCGCATTTTTCAGGAAGAAATCTTTGGCCCGGTGGTCTCTGTCACCACGTTTAAAGACGAAGCCGAAGCCATGCACCTTGCCAATGACACCCTTTATGGTCTGGGTGCCGGGGTATGGACGCGCGATGCCAACCGTGCGTATCGCTTTGGCCGTGGCATCAAGGCGGGTCGGGTCTGGACCAACTGCTACCACCTCTATCCGGCCCATGCTGCCTTTGGCGGTTACAAACAGTCGGGTATCGGGCGTGAAAACCACAAGATGATGCTGAACCACTATCAGCAAACCAAAAACCTTCTGGTCAGCTACGATCCGAAACCGATGGGCTTCTTCTGATTTCTTCCCGAACGTTGCCGGGCTGCCATCCTCCCGGGTGGCCCGGCAACATTCCCGGAACAGGAGCCTGAAATGACCAACGATACAGCACCTTTCGCCAACAAAACGACAAGCAACGATCCAACCGGTGACACGACGGCAACCGACATTCCGCTGCGCGTCACCGCAACCGATGCCGCCGCCGCCCTGATCCGAACCTTAAAGGACATTCACGGCCCGGTGATGTTTCATCAATCGGGCGGATGTTGCGACGGCAGCGCGCCCATGTGTTTTGCGCTGGGCGATTTTAAAACCGGCGCACAGGACGTGTTACTGGGCGAAATTGAAGGAAGCCCTTTTTATATCGGCGCTGCACAATTTGAATATTGGCGCCACACCCAACTGATCATTGATGTGGTTGATGGCCGCGGCGGCATGTTCTCGCTTGAGGGGCCGGAAGGAAAACGCTTTTTAACCCGGTCCCGCGTGTTTAGTAACGATGAATGGGCAAAACTAAAGGATGCAGAGCAAGCAAAGGCCTGAAACCCGGCAGGATGCCGAAAACAATTAAACTGAATTGAACGAAACACAGCGAGATAAAACGGAACCGGTCTTTACCCCGACCTGGTTTATGTGGCGCAAATACCTTGCCTCCCGTCCTTTGCGGGTTGTCCACCCCGCCCCGGACGGTTCCGGTTGCGCCAACGGTTTATCTTGCAAACTTGTCCGCCGCCCGCAACGGGACGGCGGACTTTTTTTGCGCGCCAGCAATGCGACCGCATCCCATAAATCAACTTCTGGCGTATATATTCAACTTAATTTACGCTGATAATAATGAACTCGACATACATAGAACGACATTAAATCCAACATGAATTTCGCGTGCAATCAGGCGATCTGCAATACGGCCAGCAACCCGAACGCTGCCAGCGATAAACAAATCAGCGATAGTTTGGCGGCAAACACCACCCGGCCCCCGGCATTCATCACGCTGCGCACATCAACACTCAAACCCAGTGCCGCCATCGCCATCACGGTTAAGATCGACGAGATATGCTGCATCGGAATAACCGCCGCATCGGGCAACATCCCCATCGAGCTCAATGCCATCATGGCCAGAAAACCAACAATAAACCACGGCAACACCTTGCTGATCGGCAAGCCCGCACCGCGCCCGGCCTTTACGGCCTGCACACCGCCCCCAAACCGGTCATCTGCCACGGCGATATCACCGCCATTTACCATCATCATCGCAGCCGCACCTGCCCCGGCGGGCATACCAACGTCGCTTTTAATCCGGGCGGCATCACGGCGCGCCATCTGGCGACGTGCGCCCAGCCCCAGCACACAAATCACCGGCCCCAGCATTAAAACCCGCACCAGTTTCACCAAGGTGCCAATTTGCGTTGCCACCAGCCCGGCCGGGGCGGTTGCGGCCAAAACCTGCGGCACAGCATAAACCGTTAACCCGGCAAAAACCCCGTATTGCGTCGCCGACATGCCCAATGCGTGCTGCAAAAACGGCAAAATCAGTACAAAAACCACACCCAGAACGGCGGTAAAGGCGATTGATGCCGCCACATCTTGCGCATCGGCATCAATCACCGGGGCGGTTGCCGCAATCGCCGAATTACCACAAATCGAATTACCACAGGCCACCAGTATTGCCAGCTTCGCCGGAAGGCCCAACGCCCGGCCTATGATATAGCTGACTGCCAGGCTCAGGCACACCACCAGCGCAATCCCGCCCACCAGGTAAAACCCGGCCCCCGCCAAGGCTTCAATACTGATCGATGCTCCCAAAAGTACAATCGCCACTTCCAGAATGGTTTTGGCGCTAAAGTTAACGCCAGCATCAAATTTATCCGGTAAACCCAAAATGCTGCGCCAGGCTGTTCCCAGCAAAATCGCCAGAACCAGCCCTTCGATCCACGGGTGCCCGAACAGGCTTAATTCAACCTTCTCGCCAATCTGCGCCACCAGTGAAATCACCGCAGTCAAAGCAAGGCCGGGCAAAAGCAATTTGATACGATCAAAAATTAACATGGCGACACCTGTAGAATTAAGACAGGCGGAATTTCACATTTTACACAGTTCGCTTCCATCGAATAAAATGATATAAATCATTCGATTTTACTTCACGATTAAACAAGGACCACCGCACCATGACATTCGAGCAATTGCGCATTTTTGTTGCCGTGGCCCAGCGCGAGCATCTGACACGGGCCGCCGAAATTATCAACCTCACGCCATCCGCCGTCAGTGCCGCGATCAAAAACCTTGAAACCTTTTACGGGGTGGAGCTGTTTCACCGCGTCGGGCGGCGGATCGAGTTGACCGATACCGGCCGCATTTTTCTGGTCGAGGCGCGCGCCACCCTTGCCCGGGCCCGCGCCGCCGAGCTAACCCTTGCCGAACTGGGCGGGTTACAACGCGGCACATTAAATGTATCGGCCAGCCAAACCATCGCCAGTTACTGGTTGCCGCCGGTTTTAATGCGCTTTCACGACCAGTATCCGCGCATTGAAATCAACCTTGTGATCGACAACACCAAAAATGTCAGCGATGCCATTGTCGAAGGGGCTGCCGATTTGGGTTTTATCGAAGGTGAAATTGACGAACCGGCCCTGATGATGCGCGAAATTGCCAAGGATGCCTTAATGGTCGTCGTTGGCCCCGACCATATCTGGGCACAATCAACGCCCCCCTTAACCTTTGATGACCTGATCAAACACAGCAGCTGGGTCTTGCGTGAAACCGGGTCTGGTACGCGGTCGGAATTTGAAAATGCCCTCAAACGTGCGGGCTGTAACCCCGATGATCTTGATGTCGCCCTAACGCTGCCCTCAAACGAGTCGGTCATTTCGGCTGCTGCCGCGGGCAACGCCGCCACCGTGGTATCCAGCAGCGTCGCCCTGCCCTTTATCGAACAGGGCCGCTTGTTTTGTGCTAACATCACCCTGCCCGAACGGTCCTTCATGATGCTGCATCACAAGGAACGCCATCACAGCAAAGCTGCCAGTGTTTTGGCCGATATTGCCCTTAATCATCCGAACCTTGCTCAAGTGGCGGCACCGGCATCGGCCTGACATTTCGCCGGCACGGGGAAAATCACCACGACCGCAAACACATTGTAATTTTTCCAATAAAAATTGCGCAATCGCAATGCAACATTTTTGCCATCGGCGTAGCCATAAGCAGCGACCCGACGGGGACAAACCGACACCGGACCGACATCGGACCAACGGGCGCATAAAGGCACAGATCCACCACAAAAGTGCCAACCGGCACCTTTCGCCCCCCGCATATGCGCGCTTGCAACATGGCGAGAAGACATACAAGGTCGAAAGGGCTGGACCAAAAAAGGGAAGCTTCGCTTAACATAAGGACAAACAGGCAATGCTTGATCCTGAAATACTGGCGCGTGTGCAATTTGCCTTTACCATGGCATTTCACATCATTTTCCCGTCCTTAACCATCGGGCTGGCCAGTTTTCTTCTGGTGCTGGAAGCAATGTGGCTTCGCACCGGCAATGATACCTATCTTTCGCTTTATAAATTCTGGATAAAAATCTTCGCCCTCGCCTTTGGCATGGGCGTGGTTTCGGGCATTGTCATGTCCTATCAGTTTGGCACCAACTGGGGGCCATTTTCCAAGCTGTCCGGCCCGGTCATTGGCCCGCTTATGGCCTATGAAGTGCTAAGTGCATTTTTCCTTGAGGCCGGATTTTTGGGCGTCATGCTGTTTGGCCTCAACAAGGTTGGCCCAAAGCTGCACATTACCGCCACCGCCATGGTGGCCGTTGGCACCTTGTTCTCGGCATTCTGGATTTTATCGGCCAATAGCTGGATGCAAACCCCGGCAGGCTACGCCATTGAAACCGGGCGCATTGTGGTTGAAAGCTGGTTTGATGTGGTTTTCAACCCCAGCTTCCCCTATCGCCTGGCCCATATGGTACTGGCCGCCTATCTGACCACGGCCTTTGTCGTCGCCGGTGTCGGTGCATGGCATTTACTGCGCAATCGCGAAAATGTTGCGGCGCGCATTATGTTTTCCATGGCGATGTGGCTGATCACGATTTTTGCCCCCCTGCAAATCATTGCTGGCGACATGCACGGTCTCAATACCCTTGAACATCAGCCTGCCAAAATCGCCGCGATGGAAGGCCATTTTGAAACCAGCAAGGGCAGCACCCCGCTTATCCTGTTTGGCTGGCCCGACATGGCGGCGGGTAAAACAAAATATGCCGTTGAAATCCCCTATCTGGGGTCGATCATTTTAACCCATACGCTTGATGGTGAAATTCGCGGGTTAAACGAGTTCGCCCCCGAAGACCGCCCCAATGCCACCATCCTGTTCTGGTCATTCCGCATCATGGTGGGCCTTGGCACCCTGATGTTGCTAATCGCGGTTGGCAGCCTGTGGGCGCGCCATCGCAAAACATTGTTTGACTGCAAATGGCTGCATCGCTTTGCCCTGATCATGGGGCCAAGTGGCTTTATTGCCATTCTGGCGGGCTGGGTCACGACAGAGGTCGGCCGCCAGCCATGGGTGATTTACGGCATCATGCGCACAGCCGATGCCGGGTCGCCGGTTTCACCGGTGGCCATTGCCGGGTCACTCGCCGCATTTTTCGTGGCTTACGCCATCGTCTTTGGTGTTGGCACCGCCTATATCCTGCGCGCCATGCGACAGGACCCGCGCCATGCCCATATTGATCCCCACGAAATTTATCGCGCCGACCATGCCAATGTTGTCGATCATATCGACACGCCGAAACATTAACCGGCAGGAGAAAGATTATGGATTATCAACTTATCTGGGTCCTGCTGATTGCCTTTGCCGTGTTTGCCTATGTCACACTGGATGGCTTTGATCTGGGCATTGGCATCTTGTTTCCGTTTGAAAAAAAACAGGAAAATCGCGGCAAGATGATGAACGCCATCGCCCCGATCTGGGATGGCAACGAAACCTGGCTGGTGCTGGGCGGCGGCGGCCTTTATGCCACCTTCCCCGAAGCCTATTCATTGCTGATGACCGCGTTTTACATTCCCGTCATTGTCATGTTGCTGGCATTGGTGTTTCGCGGGGTGGCGTTTGAATTTCGTTTCAAAAGCCGCGATCACACCAACCACTGGGATTTTGCCTTTGCCGCAGGCTCCATCATTGCCGCAGCCATGCAAGGCGCAATGCTGGGCGCGTTCATTGAAGGCATTAACATCAAGGACGGGCATTTTATTGGTGGCGCGTTTGACTGGATCAGCCCGTTTTCAATATTCTGTGCCAGTGCGGTTGTGGTTGGTTATGCCCTGCTGGGTGCGGGTTGGTTGATCATGAAGGTGGACGGGCCGTTGCAGGGGAAATTGCGCGCCATTGCCAAACCCGCAGTTATCTGGATGGCGGCCAACCTGGCGGTGGTATCGCTGATGACGACCTATCTCAACCCGGCCTATGGTGATCGCTGGTTTTCAACGCCCAATATCTATTACCTGGCCCCGATCCCAATTGTGACGGTGGGGTTGATGTTCTGGCTGTGGCATGCGGTGAAACGGCGCGAAAAGACCGTTTTTGGCATTACGCTATCTGTGTTTTTCCTAAGCTATCTGGGCTTTGGCATTACGTTATTTCCCCATATAGTGCCACCCGTGATCAGCTTTCGTGATGCGGCGTCGCCCGATAACAGCCTGTCCTTTATGCTGGTGGGCGCGGTTATTTTCTTGCCGGTCATTCTGGGCTACACCGCCTATGCCTATTACGTGTTTCGCGGCAAAATTGACGATGCAGGATATCATTGATCATGGCTCAGGTTCACAACACCAAAACACAGCGGCTTTTATGGTTTGCCGGGCTTTATCTGGCCGGTTTGGGCACGCTTGCCATTGTGGCCTATGGCCTGCGCGCCCTGATGGGCCTTAATTAACCAAATAAAACGGGCCGCCCGGCATGTCGGACGGCCCGTTTTAAGCATCGCATAGTTACATCATATTTCGGGCAATCAGGCCGCCGCCACCGGCTTGCGCGCCCAAACACCGACCGTTACCGCCAGCCCGGCAACCACCATCAAGGCGCTTAACCCTAAAATCACCCAGCCGGTTTGCGCCGGGCTTGCCGCCAAACCCACAATCAGGCCCGACAATGGCAGGCTTAGATTATTAAACAAAATCACCACGCCGGTGGTTTTGCCAAGGTCGCGGGCCGGGATAATACGTTGGCGCGCGGTGCGGATATAAACCGCATACATGCCGTCAAACCCCAGAATAAAAACAAAGCCCAGCGCATAAACCCAGTAATTGGGGCTAAACGCGGTAATGATGCCGCCGACAATCACCATGACATAGCCAATGGTGCCAATGCGCCCAATGCCCAGATTGCTCATCGCGATAATCAGCAATACCGACACCGTCGCCAGCGCCCCCAATGTTTGCAGCAGGGCATAATAATTACCCGGCAAGTCAAACAGGCCGGTTACCATTGCCGCCGATGTTGCCAGGGTTGCCCCGAAAACAAGGTTGATCGCAGCGGTTAAAATCACCAGCCGTTTTAAGCCCGGCAAATACATCACATGATGAAACGCCACCCGTAACGGTGCCATAAACGGGGTTGTGGTGACTTCGGGTTCAATCAGTTCAACCGTGTTGACCCGCCGCCAAACCATCATGGCGACCTCGCCCAGCACAAACAAAACCACCGCCCCGCCAACAACCACCTGCCAGTTGGTGAAACCAAAGAGGGTGGCGGCGGCCAACGGGCCAATAATGATGCAGCATTGATCGACAGTTTGCGCCAGCGACTGCACCCGATCAAACCGGGCAGTGGCAAAAATTTGCGGCAACATCACTTCACGCGCCATAAAGCCCTGGCTTGCCAGCACCCCGCACAAGGCCGAAATCAGCACCACCCAAACTGGATTGGGGAACAGCGCAAAACAAACCAGGCCGACACAGGCAATAACAGCGCGGCCCAACTGGGTCATGCGGATCAGGCGAATGGGGGAAACGCGATCCGACAAAATGCCGCAAAAGGGAAAACACAAGGTGCGCGGCAGGGTTTCCACCGCATAGGCCAGCCCGGAAAGGGCAACGCTTTGTGTCGTCTGGTAAACGACCAAAGGCACAATAAACAGCAAAAACTGATCGCCCAAACGGGCAAGAAACATCGAGGCAAAAAACAGCCTGGCGTTAAGGGTCATCGGGTGGGGCTTTCGCAAAGACGGCGTGGTGGCGCCAAAAATGATCTTTTGACGATATACCCGTCTTGCGCGCAGTCAATTAAATCAGCAGCGTGAAAAAAGCCGCCCTGCCATGCATTTAGCGCACATATTCAAACGGATATACGACCACCACCCAACGAGCCTGCTACGTGCTGAGCCCATGCTTAACAAGTTGCAACCATACAGCACAGCAAAGAGAGGATTAAAGGCCGTGCGCCCGACGCTTTGCATTCGCGATGGCCGTAATCCTGTCTTTCATTGCCGCAGCGGAAATAAATTCCCCCTCCCGGCGTGCCCTAAAAATTTTAACAAGTTCAGCACTTTCAGGCACCTGCGCCGCTGCCGGGTGCGGTGGCACCTGATGACCAATGTCAAAAGCAACGCCGTCATCTAAATGTTCGCCTTGCTTCACAATATCTCGCGTCAAAGCGTGCCGGGCACCTGAACGGTATGTGAAGGGTTTATCCATCATAAGCATTCCCCTGAAGCCAAACAGGCTGAAACCAATTTTACTGATTATGAACCCGCCGGATCAGCAAGGCCAGACGTTCAATGCCCGCACGGATGCGGTCCAGCTTTTCGGTCGCAAAGCTAAGCCGTGCAGTATTACGCCCACTTTGGTCACAGAAAAAAGCCTGACCGGGCACAAAGGCAACCTGTGCATCAACCAGTGCCTGTTCCAGCAACTGGCGGCTATCAATGTTTTCGGGCAAGGTCAGCCAGATAAACATGCCACCTTCAGGCCGGGTATAGGTCACGCTGTCGGGCATAAATTCATCAAGGGCAGCCAGCATCGTATCGCGTTTGGTGCGATAGGCATCGCGCAGAATACCAAGATGTGCCGGGAACAGCTTGCGTGCCGCCCGCAACGCCACTTCCTGATTAATGGTCGACACATGCAGATCCCCGGCCTGTTTCATCAGCACCAGCCGTTCAATCACCGGGCGCGGCGCACAAAGCCAGCCAATACGAAGGGCCGGCACCAGCGTTTTGGAAAATGTACCTAATTGAATAACTGTTCCGGCATTCTGATCGCCATGCGTTTCATCAAGGGCCAACAATGATGGCAAAGCATCGCCATCATATATCAGCCTGGAATAGGCCGCATCTTCGAGAATGACCGCGCCATGTTGGCGGGCAATTTCAAGCACCGCCAGCCGACGTTCCAGACTATAGGACCGCCCGGTCGGATTTTGAAAATCCGGTGCCAGATAAGCAACGCGTGCGCCACCTTTAAAAGCCGCTTCAAGTTCGGCCACCACTGGGCCGTCCTCATCCATATTCACCCCGACATAGGTCGGGCGGCGCATGGAAAAAGCCTGCATCGCACCCAGATAGCTTGGCTTTTCAACCACAATCTCGCGGCCTGGCTCCAGCAACAGCCGGGCCAGCATATCAAGCCCCTGTTGCGCCCCACAGGTGATCAGGATGTTATCAACACTACGCACCGCCCCGCTTGATGCCAAATCATCAACAATCCACTGGCGCAAGGCAGGCAGGCCTTCGCTGATCGAATATTGCAGGCTGCGGCGGCCCGCGGCCTCGTCCGCCATCAGGTCGCTATAAACCGCCCTGAAATCGCCAAGCGGGAAAAGCGACGGATCTGGCACGCCCCCGGCAAAGGAGGTAATTTCAGGACGATCCGCCACTTTTAACAAATCACGGATTTCAGATGCGATCAGGGCGCGGGCATCGCGAACGATCAGGTCATTCCATTGGACGGTCATGCTTTTTCTCTTTAGGTCAGCTTTACTGTCGTTATTGAGCGAGAAAGACCGAATTAAATCAAGTTTATTTTTCTACGGATGCTATTTTTGAAATAAAATTACTCAAGACCCTTTTGGTTGCCCGCAGGTAATGCCGTTTTCCTCCCCGTATCCCGCAACACCTGCCGGGCAGATTTTGGCACTCTGGTCCCAACAAACAAGCAACAACACCAAACGCTTCCACAGGATATCATGACCGAATATGCAAAATTTCAGCCTTGGCTGGACTGGCTTGATCCGCGTTACGACCAAACGCTGGAGCGCCTGAAAAACTGGTCGGCAATCAATTCGGGAACGGCCAATACCGACGGGCTGGAGAAAATGGCCGACGTCATCCTGCCCGCCTTTGCCGAGCTTGAGGCCGAAACCGGCATCATCGACCTGCCCGATGGCACAGCGGTATCGCCGGGCGGCGATGTTGTGCCGGTGCGCTATGGCAAGGTTTTACATTTTTCCAAACGCCCGCAGGCACCGGTGCGCGCCCTTTTGTGCATTCATTATGACACCGTCTTTGGCCCCGAAAGCCCCTTTCAATCCCCGCGCCTGATAGACGACACCACCCTGAACGGCCCCGGTGTTGCCGATGCCAAAGGTGGAATTTTGACCATCCTTAATGCGCTGACCGCATTGGAACGAAGCCCCTTTGCCAGTGGTATTGGCTGGGATGTTATCCTTAACCCCGATGAAGAAACCGGGTCGGCGGGATCAGCCCCGATATTGGCCGAACGTGCGCGCGCCGCCGATTTTGGCATGATATTCGAGCCCGCCCTTGCCGACGGCACCCTTGCCGGGGCACGCAAGGGATCGGGCAATTTCTCGGTTCGCATTAAAGGCAAAGCCGCCCATGCCGGGCGCGAATTTTATGCCGGACGCAGTGCCATAGTGGCTGCGGCCCGCTGCGTTACTGCCCTTGACGCGTTAAACGGTAAAACCGGCGATGCCACCTTTAACATCGGCAAAATTGATGGCGGCGGGCCGGTCAATGTTGTGCCCGATACCGCCATTGTGCGCTTTAACGTGCGGGTCGCCACCCACGATGAACGCCACCGCGCCGAGGCCAGCATAGCCGCGATTATCGACCAGCTAAACAGCATGGATGGCATAACTGCCGACCTGCACGGAAGCTTTGGCCGTGCGCCCAAGGAAATGGCGGGCAAAACCAAAGCCCTGTTTGAATGGGTGCGCGATATTGGCGGTGATTTAAACCTTGATATCGCCTGGAAAGCCACCGGCGGCTGTTGTGATGGCAATAACCTGGCCGAGGCCGGGTTGCCCAATATTGACACCCTTGGCGTGCGCGGCGGCCTGATCCATTCCGATCAGGAGTTCGTCAAACTCGACAGCCTGATCGAACGCGCCAAATTATCGGCCCTGATATTGATGAAGGCCGGGGCAGGTGAATTGCCCGCCAGTTTTTTGAAAACGGAGATTTAAGTAAATGATGCGCGTGCGCCCCGCAATTATGGCCGATCTCGACCGCCTGGTCGATCTGGCATCTGGTGCATCAAAGGGGCTAACCACCCTGCCCGCCAATCGCGGTATTCTTGAAACCCGTATTGCCGATTCCATTATCGCCTTTGAAAGCGATGTCGATGGCCCCGGTGGCGAAAGCTATTTTATGGTGCTCGAAGATACCGAAACTGGCAAGGTGGCGGGCACCTGCGCCATTTATGCCGGGGTTGGATTATCCAAGGCGTTCTATAACTATAAAATCCTTAAAATCACCCAATATTCGCACGAGCTTAACGTCACCTCGACCTCGCACCTTCTTAACCTTGCCAACGATTATCAGGGCGCAACCGAGGTTGGCACGCTCTATCTGGACCCGGAATATCGAAAGGATGGCAACGGGCAATTGCTGGCCCGCTCGCGCTATTTGCTGATGGGGTGCTTTGCATCACGGTTTTCCGACATCGTGATGGCCGAAATGCGCGGCTGGCAGGACAAAGACGGCAAATCGCCGCTTTGGGAAGCATTGGGTTCGCATTTTTTCCAGCTCCCCTTCCCCGATGCTGATTATATTTCCGGCGTTGGCAATAACCAGTTCATCGCCGATTTAATGCCGAAATTCCCGATCTATGTCGAATTGCTGCCCAAGGCGGCACAGGATGTGATTGGCAAAACCCATGACGAAACCCGCCCGGCCCTGAACCTGCTTAAAAAGGAAGGTTTTCGCTTTTCCAATGCGGTGGATGTGTTTGACGGCGGGCCGTGCGTTGATGTGCGCCTGGAAGATATCCGCACCATTCGCCATTCCCGTCTGGCAACCGTGCGCACCCTGATCGATCGCACCAAATCCATGAGCCGCCATCTCGCTTGCACCATCGCGCTGAAGGGCTTTCAATCCAGTTGGCTGCATATGCACCCGATCAATCGCGACACCGTCGATCTTGACCGCACCGAGGCGGAAAAACTTGGCATTTCCGTGGGCGATCAGATCCGCTACGTCGCCGATTAAACCAAACCCGAAACGGCCCTGTTTATTCGGGCACCAGCATGAAGGGAGGGCACATCATGTCCACCACATCGCATTCCGGCCTTTATATCAATGGCGACTGGTCCGACGCCAGCGGGGCCACATTTACATCGCTTAACCCGGCAACCGGTGAAACCGTCTGGCAGGGCAATGCCGCCAATGCGGCTGATATTGACCGCGCCCTTCATGCTGCACGTACCGCCCTTGGCGACTGGTCTGGCCGCCCGCTCTCCGAACGCATTGAAATACTGGAACGCTTTGCCGAATTGCTGGTGGACAACAAAGACAAAATCGCCCGCACCATCAGCGATGAAACCGGCAAACCCCATTGGGAAGCCTTGACCGAGGCAAGCGCAATGGCGGGTAAAATTACCATCTCGATCCGCGCTTATCATGAACGCACCGGCACCAAAAATGCCGAGGCCCCCGGCGGCGGGCGCGCCGTTTTGCGCCATAAACCGCACGGGGTTGTGGCCGTATTTGGCCCCTATAATTTCCCCGGCCATTTGCCCAATGGCCATATCGTCCCCGCCCTTCTGGCGGGTAATTGCGTGGTGTTCAAACCATCCGAACTCACCCCGCTGGTGGCCGAGGAAACGGCAAAGCTGTGGCACCGCGCCGGATTACCCAAAGGCGTTTTAAACCTGACCCAGGGCGAACGCGATACCGGCATTACCCTTGCCAATCATGCGCAAATTGACGGGCTATTTTTCACCGGCAGTGCGGCAACGGGCCGCCATCTCGCCCGCACCTTTGTCGACCAACCGCAAAAAATCCTCGCCCTTGAACTGGGCGGCAACAACCCGCTGGTGATTTGGGATGCCAGCGACCTGGCCGCCGTTGCCCACCATACCGTCATGTCGGCCTTTATCACCGCCGGGCAACGGTGCACCTGTGCAAGGCGCCTGATTGTGCCAAAAGGTGCCACTGGCGATGCCATCCTTGAGGCCATACTGGCCCTGACAGACCGATTAATCGTCGCCGCCCCCGGCCATAATCCCGAACCGTTCATGGGGCCGGTTATTTCAAATGCTGCGGCTGACGGATTAATAGCTGCACAGGATAATCTGATCGAAAATGGCGGCATTGCCCTGCGTGCCATGACCCGGCCCGATATGGACCTGCCCTTTGTCACCCCGGCCATTATTGATGTTACCAATGTTAACAACCGCTGCGATGACGAATTTTTTGGCCCGCTTTTGCAGGTCATCCGCGTGGATAATTTTGACGCCGCAATGGCCGAGGCCAACAATACCCGCTTTGGCCTCGCGGCTGGTTTGTTATCCGATGATGCCAAATTGTGGCAGCGCTTTTTGCACGAAAGCCGCGCTGGCATTGTAAACTGGAACAAACAGCTTACCGGGGCGTCCAGTGCCGCCCCGTTTGGCGGCATTGGCGAAAGCGGCAATCATCGCCCGTCGGCCTATTACGCGGCAGATTATTGCGCCTGGCCGGTCGCATCGCTTGAAACCGAAACCCTCACCGCCCCGGCCACCTTACCCAACGGAGTCCGCCCATGACCCGCGATTTTGCCTTTTCCAGCAGTGTCGAGGCCAATTTTGACGGGCTGGTCGGCCCGACCCATAATTATGCCGGGCTAAGTTTTGGCAATGTCGCGTCCACCAGCAATGCCACCGCCATTTCCAACCCTAAATCGGCGGCGTTGCAGGGTCTGACCAAAATGAAGGCCCTACACGATATGGGCTTTGTTCAGGGCGTGTTACCGCCCCATGAACGCCCGCATATTAAAACCCTGCGCGATGTTTTCGGCTTTACGGGCACGGATGGCGAAATCCTTGCCAAGGCGTGGCAAGCCAACCCTAATTTTGTGCTGGCATCGTCATCGGCATCCCCGATGTGGACGGCCAATGCCGCCACCGTCTCGCCCAGTGGCGACACCGCCGATGGCAAGGTGCATTTCACCCCGGCTAATCTGTGCGCCATGTTCCACCGATCCATCGAACATGACGTTACCGGCCGCGCCCTTGCCGCGACCTTCCCCGACACTCATCATTTCACCCACCACCCGGCCCTGCCCTCGGTCGCCCATTTGGGCGACGAAGGGGCGGCGAACCACACCCGGTTTTGTGATGATTACGGTAATGCTGGCGTCGAATTTTTCGTCTTTGGCCGCTATGCCTTTCAGGGGGGCCACACCCAGCCCGGCCGCTATCCGGCCCGGCAAACCTATGAAGCAGGCAGCGCCATCGCCCGCCATCATCGGCTATCGGATAATCGCGTTGTCCATGCCCAGCAAAACCCGCACCTGATTGATGCCGGGGTTTTCCATAACGATGTTATCTCGGTCGGCAATGCCAATACCCTGTTTCATTATCAGGATGCCTTTGTCGATACCCCGGCGGTGCTAAATGAATTACACCACAAACTAACCGGCATCGCCGATTTCACCAGCATCGAAGTCCCACGGGATCGTGTACCGCTGGATGATGTAATCAAAAGCTATCTGTTTAATTCACAACTTTTGCGCCTGCCCGAAAATGGCGACATGATGCTGGTTCTACCCACCGAAGCCGAGGAAACCATTTCCGTCCGCGATTATGTTTACGACCTGATCGGCAAGGGCAACACCCCGATCAAACAGGTCAAATTCTTTGATTTACGCCAAAGCATGCAAAATGGCGGCGGCCCCGCCTGCCTGCGCCTGCGCGTCGCCCTGACCAAAGCCGAACTTGCCGCCACCAACCCAAAAACGCTTCTGGATAACGACGGCTTCACCCGGCTTACCAACTGGGTTAACCGCCATTACCGCGACCACCTGACCGCCAATGATTTCCGCGACCCACAATTGCTGATCGAGGTTCGTACAGCACTGGATAAGTTGACCCAATTGCTCAATCTGGGGCCGATTTACGATTTTCAGCGGGACTGAAGATAAAGATATAGCCGCTACTTATTCAGGAACAGCCGAAAGAACCGTGTTTCATCGAGGTGAGCCTTTTGAGCCCAAGCTCTTCCGCATAAAGCACCGATAAACGCGCAAACGACAAGAAGCACAAAACTAAACGAAAAAAATTTAACCATAATAACCGACGACACAACACCGGCAGCAATCGCGCCAAATGTAGCAGCTGACTTCACCTCGCTAAAGGTACTGCCGTAAACCACCTCTGCCTGGCAACCAACACAAACCGCCACCCCCAGATTTGAAACAGTATGGCAATGCGGACAAACTATTTTCATTAGATCCCCCAAGAAAAATGCATTTCACAAAAACGATATACACGTAAAAGATGAATTATCAATTCCTTTTAAACCGCATTCCCTGCCGGGCAGGGGTGCGGCTTCAAAATTTAATGCCGGGCGGGGCGTGGCACTATGGCGGTGAAGATTAAAACGCCACCCCATCCGGGAGACCAGCCATGCCCACCAGTTACGATAGCGACCGCCTGAAAAAGGCGAATTCCGCCAATATTTTGCATCCTGCCAGCGTTGTAGCCGATGTTGCGACCAAAGGGCCGCGCATTATTGCAACGGGTAAGGGATGTTTCATTACCGATACCGATGGCAAGCGCCAGTTAGATGGTGTGGGTGGGCTTTGGTGCATGAATATCGGTTATGGTCGCCCCGAAATTGGCGATGCCATGAAAAAAGCATCCGATCAGCTGGGGTATTTCCACACCTTTGGCGGGCATTCCAACCCCGCCCAGATCGAGCTGGCCGAACGGCTGGTGGCGAAGATGCCCGACCATATCAACAAGGTGTTTTTTGGCAGTTCCGGGTCGGATGCCAATGACAGCCTGATGAAAATCGTATGGTATTATAACGGCCTGCGCGGCAAACCGGAAAAACGCAAAATTATTTCGCGCAAGCAGGCCTATCACGGCACCACCATTGCCTCGGCCAGCCTGACCGGCCTTGCATCCTTTCACCGCAATTTCGGCCTACCATTGACCGAGGTAAAACACACCTCCCTGCCCCATTATTACCGCGAAGGCAAACCGGGCGAAAGCGAGCAGGATTTTTCCAATCGCCTCGCGCGCGAACTTGAAGACATGATCATCGCCGAAGGCCCCGAAACTGTCGGTGCCTTCATCGCCGAGCCGATCATGGGCGCTGGCGGCGTGATTACCCCGCCCGAAGGCTATTTTCCTGCGGTTCAGAAGGTGCTTAAAAAGCACGATATTCTGTTTATTTGCGACGAAGTGGTTTGTGGCTTTGGCCGTCTTGGCGACTGGTTTGGTCACCGGGTCTATGACATTCGCCCCGACATGATCGCCACCGCCAAAGGCATCACCAGCGGTTATTTCCCGCTATCGGCGGCTTTCATCAGCGATGATATCTGGAATGTTTTGCGCGACGGATCGGCGACACTGGGCGCGTTTGCCCATGGCTTTACCTATTCCGGCCACCCGGTCGGCTGTGCGGCCGCCATGGCCAACCTTGATATTCTGGAAAACGAAAACCTGATCGGCAATGCCGCCGAAGTTGGCGCGTATTTGCACAAATCCCTTGCCGAGGCATTGGGCGACCACGCCCATGTTGGTGAAATTCGCGGGCACGCCATGATTGGCGCAATCCAGTTGATGGCAGATCGCGACACCAAAACCGGGTTTGATCTTAAACACAAAATTGCTGCACGGTGCGTTGCCGCAATTGGCGAGCTGGGTGTGATCTATCGCCCGCTTCCCACCGCCGACAGCATCGCATTTTCTCCGCCCCTGTGCCTGACCCGCGGTGAAGCCGACCAGATGGTCGATGCGCTGCACAAAGGGTTTCATCAGGTGATGGGCAATCTAAGCCCCGAAGAACGCAAAGGCCTTGGCACCTGACGCCCAAAATTACAGCACGTTTTTTGATGCGCTGTTAACCAACGTCTCCCAAAGGATGGCAAATATTGCACCAGATATAATGCCGTCCAACCTCCACATCCTGCCCCGGTTTGCTTTTTGCAACCGGGGTTCTTTTTTTCCCAACCGATCCCCGTTACAATGCGCGGGCAACACGAGATTGGGCAAAATGATAAAAATAGACGCGATCAACCATAAAATCCTGCGCGCGTTACAGGCCAACGCCAAGCTGACCAATCTTGCCCTGTCAAAACTGGTCGGGTTAAGCCCCAGCCCCTGCCTGGACCGGGTTAAAAAGCTGGAAAAGGAAAAGGTCATCAAGCGGTATCGCGCCGTGATCAATATTGAAAAGCTGTGCCCGCATGTGCGCGTGTTTGCCGAGGTCACCCTGGAAGGCAAAGGGGTGGATGACTATAAAAAATTCGCCGATGCCATTCGCGAAATCCCCGAAGTCGTCGCCGGATACCGCATTTCCGGCCCGTATGATTACATGCTTTGCCTGGTGTGCCGCGATGTGCAGCATTATCATTCCCTGTCCGAAGAGATGATCTACGGCCACCTTGGCATCACCAAATTTATTGGCCATGTCGCCCTGGCGCAGACCAAAGCGTTCAAGGGTTTTCCGGTTTAATTTCCCGGAACAACAATCACCCTTCGCATTCAAGCCCTTTAATTGCACAAATTAAAACTGGAATTCGCCACAGAGACAACAAATTTAGTGTGAATTATCAAATGGCGCTTGCATCGGAACGCAATCCGTATTACCCGGTTTGCAGTGGTGAAATTAATTCAATAACACTTTAAATGTGTTATTTACCGTCAGGAAAGACAATGCAGCCTAATCTGACCCATCTCCGCCAGCTAGAGGCCGAGAGCATTCATATCATTCGCGAAGTGGCGGCGTCGTTCGAGCGCCCGGTGATGCTGTATTCCATCGGCAAGGATTCATCGGTTTTGCTGCATCTGGCGCGCAAGGCGTTTTATCCCGCCCCGCCGCCCTTTCCCTTGATGCATGTCGATACGACGTGGAAATTTCGCGAAATGATCGAATTTCGCGACAAGGTTGCCGCGCAATATGGTTTCGAGCTGATTGTTCACATCAATCAGGACGGTGTGAAGCAGGGCGTTGGCCCGTTCACCCATGGTTCAAGCGTGCATACCGACGTTATGAAAACCCAGTCGCTTAAACAGGCGCTGAACAAATACAAGTTCGATGCGGCCTTTGGTGGCGCCCGCCGCGACGAAGAAAAAGCCCGCGCCAAGGAACGTGTGTTTTCCTTCCGCACCGAAACCCATCGCTGGGATCCGAAAAACCAGCGCCCTGAACTGTGGGATATTTATAATTCCCGTATTAACAAGGGCGAAAGCATCCGTGCCTTTCCGATCTCGAACTGGACCGAGCTTGATATCTGGCAATATATCTATCTCGAACAAATTCCGATTGTGCCGCTGTATTACGCGGCCAAGCGCCCGGTTGTCGAACGCGACGGCACCCTGATCATGGTCGATGACGACCGGATGCCGCTGCGCGATGGTGAAGTGCCGGAAATGAAATCCGTCCGGTTCCGCACCCTTGGTTGCTATCCGTTAACCGGCGCTGTTGAATCCGAGGCGGCAACCCTGCCCGACATCATTCAGGAAATGCTGCTGACCCGCTCAAGCGAACGTCAGGGTCGCATGATTGACCATGATGAAGCCGGGTCGATGGAAAAGAAAAAGCAGGAAGGCTACTTCTGATGGCACACAAATCCGATTTGATCGCGGGTGACATTCTTGGCTATCTTAAAGCTCAGGAAGAAAAAAGCCTGCTGCGTTTCATCACCTGTGGCAGCGTTGATGATGGCAAAAGCACCTTGATTGGCCGCCTGTTGTGGGATTCAAAACTGATTTTTGAAGACCAGTTGGCGGCATTGGAAGTGGATTCGCGCAAGGTTGGCACCCAGAATGGCGAAATTGATTTTGCCTTGCTGCTCGACGGGCTACAGGCCGAACGCGAACAGGGCATCACCATTGATGTTGCCTATCGCTTCTTTTCGACCGACAAACGCAAATTCATTGTCGCCGACACCCCCGGCCACGAACAATATACCCGCAACATGGCCACTGGCGCCTCGACCGCCGATGTCGCCGTGATCCTGATTGATGCGCGCAAAGGCATTTTAACCCAAACCCGCCGCCACAGCTTCATTACCTCGCTTCTGGGTATTCGCAATGTGGTGCTGGCGGTGAATAAAATGGATCTGGTCGACTATGATCAGGCCACCTTTGACCGCATCGTGGGCGAATATCGCGAATTTGCCAAGCAGCTGAATTACAAATCCATCCAGGCCATCCCGATGTCGGCGCTGCGCGGCGATAACATCATCGAGCCCAGCCCCAACACCCCGTGGTATGACGGCCCCAGCCTGTTGGGTCACCTTGAAACGGTTGCCGTTGAACAAGAAGCGATTGAAAAACCGTTCCGCCTGCCGGTTCAGTGGGTGAACCGCCCCAATCTGGATTTTCGGGGCTTTTCGGGCACGGTTTCGTCGGGTGTTGTCAAACCCGGTGATAAAATTGTCGTCTCGTCCTCGGGCCAGACCAGCACGGTCAAGGAAATCGTTACCTTTGATGGCAATCTGAACGAAGCCATTGCCGGACAGGCTGTGACCCTGACACTGGAGGACGAAATTGACATTTCACGCGGTGATGTTTTGGCCTCAAACGAAGCGCGCACCGAATATGCCGACCAGTTCGAAGCCAAAATCATCTGGATGCATGAAGACGAAATGCTGCCGGGCCGCCCCTATCTGATCAAGATGGGCGGGCAGCTTTCGGGCGCGCAAATCAGCACGCTTAAATACAAGGTCAATGTTAATACGCTCGAACATGTGGCTGGTAAAACGCTGGAACTAAACGAAGTTGGCATTGCCAATATCGCCGCAGACCGTGCGCTGGCATTTGACCCCTATGACGATAACCGCCATACCGGGCGCTTCATCATCATCGACCGTTACACCAACGCAACCGTTGGCGCGGGGATGGTGAACCATTCGCTGCGCCGGGCCACCAATATCAAGTGGCAGGAAATGGATGTTAACAAACAGGCGCGCGCCACCCAGAAAGGCCAGAAGTCGGCGGTTCTGTGGTTTACCGGCCTGTCAGGTGCGGGCAAGTCAACCATCGCCAATCTGGTGGAAAAAAAGCTCAATGCCCTTGGCAAACATACTTACAGCCTCGATGGTGACAATGTGCGCCATGGCCTTAACAAGGATCTTGGCTTTACCGATGCTGACCGGGTGGAAAACATCCGCCGTGTCGGTGAAACCGCCAAGCTGTTTGTCGATGCCGGGCTAATCACGCTGGTATCGTTCATTTCCCCGTTCAAAAGCGAACGGCAAATGGCGCGCGGGTTGCTTGACGATGGCGAGTTTATCGAGGTGTTTATCAACACCCCGATCGAAGTTTGCGAACAGCGCGACGTAAAGGGCCTTTATAAAAAAGCCCGCGCTGGCAAAATCGCCAATTTCACCGGCATTGACAGCCCCTATGAAGCCCCGGAAAACCCGGAAATCACGGTAAACACCTCAAGCCAGACTGCCGAAGAAGCCGCCGAAATGGTCGTCAAGCAGCTCGAAGAATTTGGCATCCTGGCCGCGTGGTTCCCTGACATCTAACCTGAAAAACCGGCGACAATATTGCGCTTTTATCAACACCCGGCAGCTTGTTGCCGGGTGTTGTTGTATGGGTAAACCAAGCCCATATTGCGCGCTGAGCGCGCGTTTATTGACGCCTGACGCGCAAATGTGACAGAATGAAAGACAAGTTGAAAGGAATCACGCCATGGCAGACACACGCGAAAAAATGGTCAAACGCTTGAATACAACGCTGCCTGATCCATTAGCACTCTATGTTGGCGAGATGACCGGCAAGGGATCGCTTTACGAAACACCAAGCGAGTTTATTCGCGATCTGGTGCGTCGGCATATGGAGAAAACGCTTGAGCAGGAAAGCAGTGATATCCGCGCACATCTTGTTCAATCTTTGCATGAAAACGATTATTCAGACTGGACCGATAATGACCTCGCCGATGCCCGCAAGGCCGCGGTTAAATAGCGCCCCCTGTCCAGAATTATCCGCAGCGCGGCTTTCAAACGCCAGCTCATTGACATAACCACCGGGTATCGCACATGCGCGGGTTCAGAAATTGCCCTGAAATTCGTTGATCAGGTCGATATCGCCATTCGCTTCATTGCCACAAAGCTCCTAGCCTGCCCTGTTCACACGCGGCTTGAAAACAAAGAATTCCGAAAATGGAACCTCCAGGATTTCCCCACCTCAATCTTCTTCCGACTTGAAAATGATGGAGCCATTTTCCTCGAAGCCCTTTACGCGCAACGGATGAACATCACGGCACGCCTGCCAAAAGCCTGAAATCAAGATGCCCCTATCCATAACCCGGATTATAATGACACCGCTTGCTGTTTTGACCGCTTGCCAATCTCAAGTGCGGTATCAAGCAACGGCTGGCTGAGAGAGACATCAAAACGCAGGTTGCGCGCCCTTGCATTGGCGAAAATTGCCCGCAGGTCGTCATCGGCAACCGGCTCGGCCAACGCACCGAATTCTTTTTGCAAAAAGACCTGATGCTGTTCTGGCAGCGGGATCATGCTGTTTTTACGGTTAAACAGATACATTTCCGACAATTTGAAGTTTTGTTCCATATTGCGATACAGGATGGTCTGGTAATTGGCGTGCATTTCCAGTTCGCCATACCTGTTCACAAACAGGATCGGAAACATCACCGAAAGTTCGGGCAAACATCGATTGGCATAAACCTGCCCGCCCCAATATTTTTCCGCCAATTTGCCATACATATTGTAATCACGGATGGCATAAAAACCGGATTTCACCCACGGCAAAATCTCGATCTGGGGTTTACTGGGGTTCACCGTGTCATTGGCAACATCAACATATAAATTGCCCATCTGAAAGGCATTCTGGAAATAGTTATTGCGTAAATTTCCCCAAACCCGCTTGGCAATGCCGCCATTGGCGCAAAAATCACGCAGGGCTTTCATCGCCGGTGTGGCCGGATTTTGCAGCTGGTTTTGCAGCATATCGCGCACACCCTTGGTAATCTCAAGGCAATATCCCTTGGGATAAGTCCGGCGCGGATTGTTGCGCACTTCAGCTGAGTTTTTATAGCCATTATCAAATGCCGTACGCAATTGCTGAAGTTCGGCTTTTAGCGCGTCCACATGCGGGGCCAGATACATTTTGGAAAGTTTGTTCTGGCGGAAATTAATCTCCACCGGTGCTTCCTCGCCTGCGCGGGTTGCGAGTTGCTCAAGGGTCAGGTCCTGCGCGGCCATCAAGTTTGCCTTTTTTCAAATTTGCGTTTCTGGTGCCACAATACACAGCATCGTGCGGCCGATCATACCCAAAAAACATCCGATGAAGCAGGCTGGTGCTTCTGAACGACCCGGGCAAACAAAACCGGCGGTTTCCCCGGCCCCACATTTTCCGGTGCGGCCCCCGCTATGACCTAAAAAATTCATTTAGGGCAAAACCCGCTAATTTCCGCGTGAAATGGATCATAGGCAGGGTATCAACACGCATCGCGGGGTCCGGTTTCCCATTGCGTCGAACGGTTATAAGCCCCATCTTGTAACCAAGCCTTTTGGACAGGGTCCATAACTGTAAATTGGGGATCGCGAACAGAGTATATATACATCTGGTTGTTTACCTTAAGCGCGCACCTTTGCCGCCCGATCACCCATTCAGCAGTGGTTACACTAGCACGTGATTTCCCCTGCAAAGGCTGCGATCATAACCGGGGTTCCAACACAAAACCCCGTCTGACTTTCCGAACGTTAAAATTGGAACGTAAAATATGCCTGTGACGACCAACGCCCCGGCACCCGAAACACAACAGCATCACGACGATATTATTTATCCGTCCCTGATCCCGTTTTCGCTGGCGCATCTGGCATGTTTTGCCGCCATCTGGACCGGCATCACATGGCAGGCAGCCGTTTTGGGCCTTGTTTTATACGTGGTCCGCATGTTTGGCGTGACGGGTGGTTATCATCGCTATTTTTCCCATCGCGCTTTTGCCACCAGCCGTGTTTTCCAGTTTATCCTGGCATTTCTGGCCCAAAGTACTGCGCAAAAAAGTGTTTTGTGGTGGGCGGCCAAACATCGCCATCACCACAAATATTCCGACACAGTGGATGATGTGCATTCCCCGCGCCATCGTGGCTTTGTCTACAGCCATGTTGGCTGGATTTTCGCCCGCAAGCACGACAAGGCAGACCTTTCGGTTGTTAGCGATCTTACCCGTTACCGCGAATTGATGTGGCTGCATAAATTTGAAACCGCCCCGGCGATCCTTCTGGCGATTGCCTGCTTTTTCATTGCCGGTTGGCCCGGCCTTGTTGTTGGTTTTTTCTGGAGCACTGTGGCCTGCTATCACGGCACTTTCGGGATCAATTCGCTGGCCCATGTCAGCGGCAGCAAACGCTATGTCACCGGGGATGATTCCCGCAATAACTGGATTTTGGCAATTTTCACCCTGGGCGAAGGATGGCACAACAATCACCACGCCTATCAAAGCAGTGCGCGACAGGGCTTTCGCTGGTGGGAATATGACCCGACCTATTATGCCCTGTGCATGCTGTCGTGGGTCGGGCTGGTGCGCGACCTGAAACAGCCGCCCAAACAGGTGTTGCGTAACGAACAACGCCTTGGCACCAAGGTAATTAACCGCGCCGCCGAACAACTGGCTGCCCATTTTGATTCCGACCGTATCGCCAAAGCGATCAGCAATTCTCTGCAAGGGGCGGAACTGCATAATTTGCAGGACGTGCTTACCAGTGCCCGCGATCGCACCAGCGATGCCCTGGCCGGGTTTCATCTGCCGCACCTGCCCAGCCGGGATGAATTTATGGCAACCGCCCGGCAGATGTTTGCCAAGACCAGGTCGCTAGACGACATCATCGACCGTGCTTACGACTATTTTCTGGCATCGGTCGGCAATCGTCTGGCTGTGGCACCTGCTCCGGCCACATAAACCCGCCTTGCACGATGTTGGGCAATGCCCTCACGCAGAATCCCCGGCGCGATACAGTGCCGGGGATTTTTTATGTGCCCACCAATCGGGTAGGCAGCACGCAATATATATCAGTTTCGCGCCAAAAACCGTTCCAGCCCGTCCATCGCCTGATGAATACGTGCCTCCGACACCGCATAACAGGCACGAATATACCCGGCCCCTTCCGGCCCGAATGCCTCGCCCGGTGCCAAACCAATGCCTTCATCCAGCAACAGGTTTTTCGCGAATGAAAGCGTATCAGACACGCCTTCAACCTTGAAAAACGCATAAAAGGCGGCTTCGGCCTCGGGCAGCATTATCCGCGGCATGTTTGACAATCGTTCGACCAGCACCTTGCGCGACCGGGCATAACGGTTGCGCGATGACACGACAAAATCCTCGCCATCGTGCAGCGCAACAATGCCCGCTTGCTGAATAAACCCCGCCGGGCAGGACACGTTAAATTCCATCAGTTTTTCAAGCTCGCCGGTAATGGCGGCGGGGGCGGTGATCCAGCCCAGCCGCCAACCGGTCATCGCCCATGCCTTGGAAAAACTGTTAATCACCATGATGCGGCGGTTTTCGGTCATCAACGGCACAAAAGACGGCGCGCAATCCTGCCCGTTATAAACCAGGCGGGCATAAACCTCATCGGCGATAATCCATATGCCGTGTTTATCGGCAAATTCCACCAGCCGCGCCTGATCATCGGCAGGCATCATCCAGCCGGTCGGGTTATTGGGCGTGTTGAGCAAGATCACCTTGGTGTTTGCGCCACAGGCAGCAAATAACGCGTCCAGGTCAAGCTGCCAGCCCCCCTTTTCGCCATCGGCCCGTAATGGCACCGTGCTGACATCCGCACCCAAAACCCGGGGAATGGCAACAATATTGGGCCAGATCGGTGCCGTGGTGACCAAATGGTCGCCCGCCGCCAAAACCGCCTGCAACGTCACCATAATCGCATTTAGCCCCGATACCGTGACAATCACGTTATCGGGCGTCAGCGCGGTTTGGTACAGGCCGTTCATATAACCCGCCAAGGCTTCACGCAGCGGTGCGATCCCGGCGTTGGGTTGATAAAATGTATCACCTGCCGCCAGCGCATCCATCGCGGCTTTGCGAATAAATTCCGGTGTTGGCTGGTCGGGTTCGCCAAACCACAAGGGCACAACATTTTTCCGCCCCATGCCCAAATGCGCCACTTCGCGAATTTGCGACGGGGTAATATCACGCACCACCTGGCGAATACCTTGATGGACAAAAGGGCTGCGGGTGGCAAAATCGGCGCTGCTCATGCGGGTATATCCATTCATCAAAATAATCTGTTGCACGATTTCAGCGCGAAAAGACACCGCACGTCAACAGCCGTGCCCGTAAAAGCGGTTAAATGTGCAAAATCAGCACCTTTCACCCAAACGAGCCCCCCGAACACAAGGCGTCCTCGCGCATCCATGTCAATTACACATAGGTTGTTTGTTACACGCATGATTGACATTTTAAATGCGGTAGAACGATAATCAACCACACCATTTTTAGTGGACAACACCCACCCCTGCAAGATCGGACCCTTTCCCATGCATCATGCGCCTGCTTCTGCGAAGAAAAACTCGGGCTGGACTTTGTTTTTGCCCAAACTGGTCACGGTTTTTCGCGAAGGCTATGGTCTGGCGGATTTACGTCAGGATGCAATTTCGGGCCTGACTGTCGCGGTGGTTGCCCTGCCCTTGTCGATGGCGCTGGCCATTGCCAGCGGGGCCAGCCCGGACAAGGGTTTGATTACCGCAATTATCGCCGGATTTTTCATTTCGGCCTTTGGCGGCAGCCGCTTTCAAATTGGCGGACCAACCGGCGCATTTGTGGTGGTGGTGTTTAATGTCATTGCCCAATACGGTTATGACGGGTTGATTATCGCCACCCTGATGGCGGGTGTCATGCTGATCATTGCCGGGCTGGCACGGTTTGGCACCTGGATCAAATATATCCCCGAACCGGTGGTAACAGGGTTTACATCGGGCATCGCCGTTATCATTTTCACCAGCCAGATCAAGGATCTGTTCGGGTTGCAAATGGCCGAAATGCCCGCCGAATTTATCGCCAAGATCGAGGCACTGTGGCAGGCGCGCGCGACCCTGGACCCGGTTAATCTGGCCATTGCGCTCGGCGCACTTGCCATAATCATCCTTGCCCGGCGCACAGCCCCAAAACTGCCCAGCTTCCTCATCGCCGTTACCATTGCTTCCATCATCGTGGCGGCGGGCAACCTGCCGATTGATACCATCGGTTCGCGTTTTGGCGGCATTTCGGCCAATATCGGCCTGCCGCACCTGCCCACCTTCACCACAGCCCGCATCATGGAACTGATGCCCAGCGCCTTTACCATCGCCTTTTTGGCCGGGATCGAAAGCCTGCTTTCCGCTATGGTCGCCGATGGCATGACCGGGCGGCGTCACCGCTCGAACTGCGAACTGGTGGCACAGGGGCTGGCAAATCTGGCATCGGGTGTATTTGGCGGTTTGCCGGCCACGGGGGCCATTGCACGCACGGCAACCAATATTCGCTCCGGGGCAAAATCGCCCATTTCCGGCATATTGCATGCGGTGTTTTTGCTGATCTTCATGCTGGTTTTGGCCCCGCTGGCCGATTACATCCCGCTGGCTGCCCTCGCCGCCGTCTTGATGGTTGTCGCCTGGAATATGAGCGAGATTGACCGTTTCGCCCGTCTGCTGCACGGACCAATCGGCGACCGGCTGGTGTTGATCGTTACCTTTGGCCTGACCGTGATGGTCGATTTAACCGTAGCCATTCAGGCCGGGGTGGTGCTGGCCGCCATCCTGTTCATGCACCGCATGTCCGAAAGCGTTATCATTTCACAAACCACGGCCAACGATGCCATCGACGATGACGGTGCCCGTTCCCCATCTGCAGGCGTATTAATCCGCCAGGATCAGCCCGATGCGTCGTCTGACCAGCCAATTGCGCGTGATGGCATTCCCGATAATCTGGAAATTTACCGCCTGTCCGGCCCACTGTTTTTTGGCGTTGCCAACCGCTTAACCGACGTGATCGACAGTGTGGCAGGTTACCCGCGTGATTTTATTTTATGCATGGATGATGTGCCCATGATCGATGCCAGCGGCGCATCGCGGATCGAACATTTCATTTCCACCTGCAACCGCCACGGCACAAGGTTATTTCTGGTTGGCCTGCGCCCGCAACCCCAAAAGGTGCTGGCAGGCATGGGCATACTCGATCGGTCCGGCTTGTATGTTGAAATCGACATTGCTGCGGCCTTGCAAAAAGTAACCCCGTCTGCCGCCTAGGCTGCGGGTAAAACCACCAAAAAAATATCTCCAGCCCTTAAGCCCCGGACATGAAAACATGTTCCGGGGCATTTGCCATTTGCGACACCGGCAAATCGTGCGCAATCCCACCTGTGCAAAACGCCCGACCTCGTAGCACTTTCTCCACCGACCGCCCTCACCCGATGCTTCCACATCGCGAGAACGGATTTCATAGGCAGGAGTAAAACTTTGCTATAGCCTCTATTTTTTGGAAACCAATTCCAATTTACGGCGTTTCTATTAACGTATCACTATGCCCAGCCGAGGTCGCAAGAACCCTGCATCCATTCCTGACTGACCAGACAGACAAGAATGGTTGCAAGATGGCGGGAACTTTATACACTCAAGAATTGACAAATCAGGGAAATCTTTATGTCAGAAGTGGTGATTTCGGCCCGCTCGGTCAGCAAGCGATTTGGGAGCGGCACGCACGCCGTCCACGCACTTGACGATGTTTCAGTTGATATCTTTCAAAACGAATTTTTTACGATGCTCGGCCCGTCGGGCTGCGGCAAAACCACCTTGTTGCGCCTGATTGGCGGGTTTGAACAAACAACAGCCGGTGAGATTGCCCTGGAAGGCCGGGTTTTAAACGACCTGCCGCCCTTCAAACGCCCAATTAACACCGTTTTTCAATCCTATGCCCTGTTTCCGCATTTAACCGTGCGCCAAAACATTACCTTTGGCCTGGAAATGCAAAATATCTCGCGCCACGATGCCTCCAAACGGGCCGACGAAATGCTGGAACTGGTGCGCCTGTCGCAATTTGGCGACCGCCAGCCCAGCCAGCTTTCCGGCGGGCAACAACAGCGCATCGCCCTGGCCCGCGCCCTTGCCCCGGCCCCCAAGGTTTTGCTGCTCGACGAACCTTTATCCGCCCTTGATTTGAAATTGCGCAAGGAAATGCAGATCGAGCTGAAACGTCTGCAAACCGAAACCGGCATTACCTTTGTTTTTGTCACCCATGACCAGGAAGAAGCCCTGGCGATGTCGGACCGCATTGCGGTGATGAAGTCGGGTAAAATTTTGCAAATCGGCACGCCGCGCGACATTTACGAAACCCCGACCCACCGCTTTGTTGCTGACTTCATTGGCGACAGCAACTTTTTGCAAGGCGACATCAAACAAAACGGAGCGCACGCGGTGCTGGCCCTGCCGGGCGGGCAAAATGTCAGCCTGGCCAATGTCGAAACCGGCATTCACCTGTCGCAAAGTGCCACCATCGGCATCCGGCCTGAACGCCTGATCCTGCATCCCGCCGGAACCCATAATACCGCCTTGCGCGGCAAAATTGCCGATGTGGTCTATTTTGGCACCGACACCACCTATCACATCACCATCGACGACCAGACGGCCTTGCTCGCCCGGGTGCAAAACCGCGACGGCAGCACAATGGCCTTTGCCAAAGGCAATAATGTCGACATTACCCTGCCCGCAGGGGCCATTCGTGTGCTGGTGGATTAAACAATGGAAATATTCACACGTCACAAACGCTTCTGGCTGATCGCCCCTGCCGTTATTTATATCGGCTTTTTCATGGGCCTGCCGCTGGTGCAAATGGCCTATGTCTCGATCCTCGAACGCGGGGTTAATGGCGGGGTCGAATGGGGGAATTTTTCGTTTGATTCTTATGTCTCGTTCATTTTTGAACGCGATTTAATGGACAATTTGATGGTCAATACCGACTATCTGCAAATTTTCCTCCGCTCGTTTGGTCTTTCGGCCCTTACCACCGTTCTCGCCCTGATTTTGGGGTTTCCCACCGCCTTTTACATTGCCATGCAGCCGCAAAAACGGCGCAACATGTTTATCTTTCTGGTTACCATCCCGTTCTGGACCAACATTCTGGTTCGCAATTACGCCTGGATGTTATTGTTGCGCAATGGCGGGCTGATTGATCATTTGCTGGCATCTGTTGGCATTCAAACCGGCGGGCTCGATATTCTTTATACGCCCTATGCCGTGTCTATCGGGCTGACCTACACCTATTTGCCGTTCATGGTGCTGCCAATTTACGCCAGCCTTGAAAAACTCGACCACCGCCTGATCGAGGCTGCCTTTGATCTGGGCGCGAACAAGCGCAAGGCCATGACGCGCATCATTTTGCCACTTGCCGCCCCTGGCATTGTCGCCGGGGCCATCCTTGTTTTCATTCCCTGCCTTGGGGCCTATGTCACGCCCGAATTATTAGGCGGCGGTAAATTCATGATGATTTCCAATCTGATCGGCAGCCAGTTTGGGGCGGCGCGTAACTGGCCCTTTGGCTCGGCGCTTAGCTTTGTTCTCCTTGCCATGGTGTTGCTGGCCATGCTGGTTTATTCGCTGAAATTTAAAAAAATGGCGGAGGACGCATCATGAAGGTCGATCGCGCCAATCCGCTGTGGCGGTTTCACGGCATTACACCGATGGCGATTGTTTTTTTCGCCTATCTGTATTTGCCGATCATTGTGTTGCTGGTGTTATCGTTTAACGAAAACCGGCTGGCCACCATCTGGACCGGTTTTTCCACCAAATGGTACAGCGTCGTTCTGGGCAATGACGATATGCTACGCGCGGCGAAAAATTCGCTGATCATTGCATTATCCGCCACCGTTATTGCCACCTTTGCCGCCACCCTTGCCGCGATGGGCATGGCACGCGGGCGGTTTCGCGGTGAAGGCGGGGTTGCCGCCATGTTAACCCTGCCGCTTTTGGTGCCCGAAATTGTCACGGCCATTGCGACCTTGCTGTTTTTCATCGTCATTGGTGTCAAACTGGGGCTGATCAGCATTATCATCGCCCACACGGTTTTTTGCATCCCGTTTGCCTATCTGCCCATTCGCGCCCGGCTTGACGGCATGGACCCGGCATTGATCGAAGCCGCAAACGACCTTTATGCCAACGAATGGCAAGCCTTCAAACGCATCACATTTCCGCTGCTATGGCCGGGAATTTTGTCTGGTGCGATGTTGTCTTTCATCATCTCGCTCGACGATTTTGTGATTTCGTATTTTGTCGGCGGGGCTGGTTCCACCACCTTGCCGATTTACATTTTCGGCATGATCCGCATTGGCATTACACCCGAGGTCAACGCCATTTCAGCACTGATGCTGATCATATCCATCGTCTTTGTCAGCATATCGTTTTTGATCGACCGGGTGCGCTACTAGCGATCTGCCCCGGCAAATTACCCGAATTAAAACGCGTGCGGTTGGGGGACGGGCCGCATGCCAGAACATAAATCATACCGTCCGATCAGGGAGTTTTAAGATGAAACTACGTTCTATCCTTTTGGGCGCATCGGCCTTTGCGATGCTTAGCCTTGGTGCAGGTGCCGCCAAAGCCGACGGCGAGCTGTTTTTCTATAACTGGTCAAACTATTTCCCGCCCGAACTGTTTGAAAAGTTCGAAAAGGAAACCGGCATCAAAGTCACGCTGGATGTTTATGATTCCAACGAAACCATGCTGGCGAAATTGCAAGCCGGTGCGTCGGGTTACGACATTGTTGTGGCGTCCGACTATATGGTCGATGTCATGATCAAGGAAAAACTGGCCACCGAGTTTGATGCCAAAAGCCTTGAAAACTTCAAGAATGTCGCCAAACCGCACGACACCATGAAATACGACCCGGAACGCAAATATTCTGTTACCTATTTGTGGGGCACAACCGGTTTCACCTATGATTCAGATGTTGCCAGCGAAAAGCTGGATGATAGCTGGAAAGAATTTTTCGAGCCGCGCAAGGAATTCCAGGGCAAAATCGGCGCGCTGAATGATGAAGTCGAAATGTATGCCGCCGCTGCCTATTATGCCGGGGTCGACAAATGCACCGAAGACCCGGCCGAAGCGCAGCAAATCCTCGATATTTTGCAAAAGCAGAAACCCTATATTGCGGTTTACAGCTCGGAAGGCACAATTGACCGCATGGCCGCCAAGGAAGTTTCAATGCATATGCAATGGAACGGCGCATCACACCGCACCAAGGAAAGCCTGCCCAGTGCGGTTTTTGTTTATCCCAAAGAAGGGCTTAGCTTCTGGTCGGATCACTTCATCATCCCAACCGGCGCCCCAGACCTTGAGAATGCCAAAACATTCATTAACTGGATGATGCAGCCCGAAAACGCTGCTGCCGCCTCGAACTATGCTGGCTATATGAACGGCGTTAAGGGGTCGGATGCCTTTCTTGATGATGCGCTCAAAGCCGACCCGGCGGTGAACATGCCCGAAGAATATGCAGACCGGCTGGTGCCGGGCAAAAACTGCTCGCCCAAGGCACGTGATTTGCGCAACCGCGTCTGGACCAAGCTGAAAACCTGATCCACGGCCCATTGCCGCCACCTTGCGGCACCAGATCCAAACCGGCAGCCGGGCACATGTATTTCGGCTGCCATTCCTGCCCCGCCTCCAAATAGCGGACGTCCCATGCCCCATGACCTGAGCAACACCGTAAATATCGCCCTGTGGGCCACCAATCTGGGTGTGTCGCTAACCGGGATTGACGACTGGATTAGCCATATTGACCGCAAAATGAAACAGGCCCGTGCCGACGGTGCCGACATTTTTGTGATGCCGGAATATGCCAGCGAACAATGGCTGGCCTTTAAACCCCACGGCCTGCGCCCCGAAGACGAAATTGCCTGGATGGCCGACCTGGCCCCCGCCGCACTGGATGGTGCCACCAACCTGGCCACCCGCCACGACATGATGCTGGTGGCCGGTAGCATGCCCTGGAACATTGGCGATGACCCGCGGCGCGGGCAAACCAACCGCGCGCTGGCCTTTTTGCCCGATGGCAAAATTATCGCGCAGGATAAACTCAGCCTGACACCGGGCGAACAGGAACCCGATAACTGGAACCTGACACCGGGCAAAAAACTGTCGATCCTTGAATGGCGCGGTTTGCGCATTGCCATTCTGATTTGCCTGGACATCGAAATGCCCGCACTTTCCTGCCTGCTGGCCAAACAAAATATCGACCTTGTTCTGGTCCCCTCCATGACCGGCAAGGCATCGGGGTATCATAGGGTGTTTAGCTGTGCCAAGGCGCGCGCGGTGGAACTGATGTGTGTTGTGGCGGCGTGCGGCACCACTGGCACGGCGATCCACACCACGCAAAACCCCACCAATTACAGCGGCTGTGCTGTTTACATCCCATGCGAGCCCGATTTGGGCCATACCGGCATTTTCGCCACAACCACACCGGATGGCGGCGACGGTGCCGATGGCCCGGTTTTGCTGGCCCATGATGTGCCGGTTGGCAAAATTCGCCAGTTGCGCGCCGGGGATGCCGAAGTATGGCCCGGCAACTGGTCGGCCAAACAGGTGGAAATAACCGAGGCGTAATACATAGCATAATTTCGGTGGTC
>NZ_JFKA01000015.1 GCF_002115755.1 Thalassospira mesophila
TGAATAGCCCCTAGATTTGTAGGCAACTTGCCTCTCTTATGAGCCCTGACTGGCTAATGGCGTTTTAGACACTAGCTCTCAATTTCTTCAACAAACCTAGATTTCACCTGAAACTTTGTGCTTCCCCATGGCATCATGCGTTGCTTTGGGTAGGTTATATAGAGCCAACGCCGTGCCCTCGTAACGGCTACAAATGCAGCGTTTCGCTCTTCCTCAATTTGCTTTTTTTGGCTTGCGCGATAGTCTGGAAATACTCCCTCACACATACCAATTAGAAAAACGATATCCTTCTCAAGGCCTTTCATCGTGTGAACCGTGCTGAGAGTAAGACCGGAATTTGAGGTATCTATAGCTAGCTGCCCAAGCGCATTGGCATTTCTGAACGCACCTAGGGTTGAACCGATTCCTTTGCTTTTGAACCGCGTCCATAAACTCATAAAATAACGGAGTTCCTCTATGCTGCGCTCGAGCTCCAGCTTTTGATTTTCATCTGAAATTTGTTCCGAGAGTGAGGACAGCGCAGCATCAAATGACTTCACAAGTTTTCGGATATTTGGGGCTTCCGAATCAATGTCGTGTATTGCTTGAAGCAGCTTTGATTGAATTTCCGGAAAATGAACAGGTTTATCCAATACCTGTCTGGACCAATTTGAGAGGATGTCTGAATCCGTCCAATCAAGGGGAGGCGAAATTGATAGAAGAGAGCAGAGTTTCTTGCCATCTACCCAATCTTTTGGGTTCAATTTTACTCGGATCCCATAGTCTAGGACTTTGCCGAATAGAGATGACGGTTCTTCTCCTCGTTCACTTTTCCGCAAGGAGTAAGCTATATTTGCTGCGCTTAAGGCTTCTTCAAGCTTTGAAAACACAAAGCGATTTCTGGCGATTACAACAATATTGTCTAGTGATAATTCGCCTTCAATCTCTTCATGAGAATGAAGTTCCAAAATGCAATTTATCGTTGATGTGATCCAATTAGCTTCATCGGTTTCAGTCTCAAATGACTCAATCCTTAAACTACCTTCGACGGCAAATTCATGCTCTTTCGATGAGTTATGTTTTAGTTTATTTGCTGCCCGAATTACTGCCCTTGTGCTGCGATAGTTTTCCTTTAGATGGAAGGTCTTCACATTGAAGTCGACGACAAACCTCTCACACAAATACTCCGATGATGATCCATTAAAGCCATAGATCATCTGATGCGGGTCTCCGACCATTAAAACACTTTGAATTTTTGACCCGCAAAGTGCTTTGATAAACTCATATTGAATTCTGTTGAGGTCCTGCGCCTCATCTACACAAAGATGTTTGTATTTTGCGCGGTATATATCGGCTATCCATTCTTGTCTTAGTAATAGCTTGTGCGCGAATACTAAAATATCGTCGTAGTCGATTCCGCCGCTCGCAAGAAGGGCTTCTTGATAATCTTGATAAATTTTCCAAACGTTTGGCGTGTCAGGAAAGTGCGCTAGTGCCTGCTCTTCATCCATCAATTCGCGTTTTATGACGGAAAAACCATTCATGTAATTCTGGAGAACCTTTTCTCGACCACGCAATTGTTTCTGATCTTCAACGTTCAAATATTCATCAATATCGACCCCATCCTCACGTAACGACTGAAGGAAGACTTCCATTCGGTCTTTGTCTCGTTCATATATTTGAAAATTGGACGGAAGACCAATCGAGTGTCCATATTGTTCAAGCACGCGCTGCGCCACCGAATGAATAGTGCCAATCCATACTCTGTCATCTAAATGCTCATTTCTGGCTAGTCGATCAGCCATCTCTTCAGCAGCTTTGTTTGTGAAAGTAAGGGCTATTATCCCTTCCTTCTTAACTGTTGATAGAATGAATCCAATTCTTTCGGTTAACACGCGTGTCTTCCCGGAGCCAGCGGACGCCAAAACTTGTATTCCGAAATTTGTTGGCATCTCGACGATGACCTGCTGTTCTGCTGAGAGCATCATGAGTTTGCGAGCCACTTCTCGATTTGGGTGAATGCAGCCAAAAGGGCCTTTGGTATCAGATCTCCTTTTGGTCGGTCATTTGGGTTTCTTAGGACAACCTCTGAAAGGAAGCTAGAGTAGGATGTTTTCTTTCCCCTCATCCTCTCGATCAGGTCATCTTTTCCAAGGGCCGATATTTCGGCAGTCTTTGCTGTTACATATTGGCTGTTATCATTGTCAGAGGTTTCAGAGTTTACTAAAGATTCAATAATTTCATTCTCGAGAGAAAGCTCGTTTATCAATTCAGCCTCTAGGTCATTTCCTGTGCTGAGAAACGCAGCGCAAAATAAACCGGATCCTAGTTTCAGCCCATCTAACTTCTCCATTTTTGAAATTTGGGATTCTATTTCCTTTTTTGTGTTTTTGTCATTGTCGCTTACGATAAATGTAGGAATACCGAAGCTGATTGCGAGTTTAACAAATGGGGGATAGTTTTTGCCCCCGACTTGCATAAGCGTTACACCTCTCTCGAAGGGTGAGACCCCGAAGTATGCCTCGAACATTGCTGGAAAAATTTGTTCCTCTGTGGCGCCTTCAAATAGGATAATTGCCTTAGCAAATAGCAGCTCTCCCTTGTGCCGCAAAACCTCTCTATGAAGAACATTCAGCTCCTCGACGCTTAAGCCCTTTATTAGCTCTAGACATGTGGCGCTATTCTCAACTTTTGTCAGGTAACGAATGCTGCCTAGGTTGCACATCGCCGCCAGGTAGGGGGAGTGCGTACTGATAATTACTTGGCCAGGAGATGATACAAGTTGCCTAAAAAGAGAACGTTGAGCATTGGGGTGTAAATGGGCCTCCGGTTCTTCTGCAGCAAGAATCGGAAAGAAAGGTTCTGCCTCTTCTTCATGCTTTTGGGCCATTAAGTCTGTAAAAGCCTTCACTGCAAGCATCGATGCCCAACTTCGTGTTCCCATGCCATGATATTCCATTGAAAACGAATTTGATGCAGAGTCGCCAAAATGGACACTAAATCTTTTCGATAGGTCTCGCATTTTTTTTGGAAATGGAGTCACCTCCGCATTGCCCGTGCCACCGAATGACTGGTTGAGAGAGCTTAAATGCTGCTTAAGTGATTTTAGCGGGGCGCTTTTTTCTACAGCTTCCTCATTAATTTCTGCGATCATTTTTTCGAGTTTTTGTATGTCACTATCTTCATACTGAATGCTAGATAATACCCGACCAACAAAAGATGTTTTATTGTTCAATTCATTATGAATATCGCGTTGGGCATCAATTGAAATAAATGGAACTAAATCATACCTTTTGGTAAATTTAGCCTTTGGGCTAGTGGGAGCTTCTTGCCAAGCGTTAAAAGTCGGCCACTCATCAAGGACATGCCGCTCTACGGTGAAACCCCCTTTGGCATGGTCGGGCCTTACAAGCGTTCGTATTGCATGGAACTGATTGCCGTCTGCCTCAGACCTAATTTTATCCCCAAACTCCTGAACCCACTCATCCGCAAACAGCTTTTGTCGCTGGCCGTCCGCATTTACAGAAATAATACGTATATCAACGATTATTCGACTTGCGCGTTTTTCATTTTTATCTATAAAAAAATCTTCATCAGTAATGTATCGAGAATAATCACCAAGTGCGAGTTGCATCGCTTTGATAAGAGATGTTTTTCCTGAATTATTTGTACCAATAACAATCGCGGTCTTTGGGAGCGTTGCTGAGAGGTTTTCTAATCCCCGAAATCCGCAAATTCTGATTTCGTTAATGAGTATGCTCATTTAGGGTCTCTCCAATAAATAAAGATATTTAGAGCCAGAGCGAGCGTGAAAATCGTTTAATACATACAACAGAAGGGTGTGCGCGTCGATGGGGATCCGCGATGCGGCCACGTAAGCACTGTGTGCACGTGGCCGCAAATGCGGGTCGTCGCTGTTTGCTTTTGCGTTTAGTTCTTGCCGCGGCACTCCGTTTCCTAAGCTCAGACATAGCCTTGCGGATGATTTCTTTCTTTGCACCCTCTTCACTTAATATATCAGGCTTTTCTGCGCGATTTTGGCTTTCCTCATAGTCATCCGGAATGAACGGTTCCTGATCCGTAGCCTCAACGGTTTTAATAACCGTCGTTTCAACGGTCTCTGACGGCTCGTTAACGATAACAGGCATCGTTGAATAGGTCCGGTCTAGGTGTTTAGTCCCAGCATTTGATGGATTGGATTTATGATGAATCTTTCGGGTTCGTTTGTCCACTGTTTGCAAATGAATTCGTAGGGCGTAAGGCCCTTGAGTGTCTTCAGTCTTCGTCCGAAATTGTAGGCGTCGATGAAATTCGCGAGATGCTTTTTTAGCTGCTCGTGATCATCGTAGTGAAAGCGTTTGACGGTGGCTTCCTTGATCGTCCGGTTCATACGCTCGACCTGCCCGTTGGTCCAGGGGTGCTTTACCTTGGTCAAACGGTGGTCGATCCCGTTTTCATCGCAGACACGGTCAAAGATGTGAAGACCAGCATAGAGGTCGCAGGTTCGATTGGTGAACTGGATGCCATTATCGGTCAGAATGGTATGGATGGTATAGGGAACGGCGGCGATCAGATTACGCAGGAACTGTGCGGCATTCATTTTTCCGGCCTTGGCATAGAGTTCAACGAAGGCGAATTTGGATGTCCGGTCGATGGCGACGAAGGGTAAAGCCTGCCTTCCGCCGTATGCACTTCGGCAATATCGATATGAAAATAGCCGATCGGGTAGCTTTTGAACTTCTTCTTCGGTTCTTTGCCCCCTTCAACATCCGGCAGACGGGAAATGCCGTGTCGTTGTAGGCATCGATGCAAGGATGAGCGTGTCAGATGCGGGATGGTCGGCTGGAGCGCATAAAGACAGTCATCCAGAGGCAATAGCGTGTGCTTGCGAAAGGCAACGATAACGGCTTCCTCCTCCAGCGAAAGAACCGTTGAATGCGGTTCCTTCGGCCCGGTCGGCAAATCGGCAAGGGATGTCCGCCTCTTCCATTTTGCAACGGTTTTCTGATTGATCCCGTATCGCTTCGAAAGCACCCTCAGGCTCTCTTCACTATTTTGTATTGTTCGACGGATTGCCTCTGTCGTCGTGGCGCAGCCGTGTAGAATTTGTCCCATAGCGCATCCCTCCATGCCGAAGATAATAATATGCCATCAAATGCTGGGACTAAACATCTAGGGCCTGTTGAGTATCATCGTCCATTGATAATCGCAGTTACGGCATAGATCATGGCGCGAAAGCTGTCATCTGTCTTGTCGCTTCGCAAAGATCAGGCGCAGCTGGTTGGGTTTGAAGCCATGGGCCGAGGTTTGGTGGCCAAACAGGTCGAGCTGGCAATCCTTGATCCGGTTTTCCATGTCGCCGCGCGGGCAGTAGATGTTCTGATAGATCGCCCGGGCCATGGCATCGCGGTCGTTTGGAAATGCCTTCACTTCGCGGATCACCAGCGGGGTGTTCCAATTTAGAGAGGTGACCAGAAAGCGGACCCTCTGGTCCTGACCCGGGCGGTGCAGGGTTTTACAGATGACCTGTCGCGGTCGCGGCCAGCTTCCCGATTTGGGTTGATGAGAGAAATGGCCGAATATCTCTACGGCAGCGTTGCTTTCGACCATCGCCACGGCAGCACGGCTCCTGATTTTGCGGGCCTTGTGCAGCAACCAGGTGTTGCGGGGCAGGCCGAAGATATAATCCACGCGGTTGGCCTCGCACCAGTTTATCAGGTTCTTGCGCGCGAACCCGCTGTCGCCCCGGATCAGAATTTTCACCTTCGGCCAATGGGCGCGGATCCGGCCAACAATCCGCTTGATCGCTTTCTTCGCGCCGCGCGCCCCGTCGGCATTGCCCGCGCGCAGCCGGGATAACAACAAGTGGGGCCCGCAATAAATATAAAGCGGCAGGAAACAGCGGTGTTCGTAATAGCCATTGAAGAAACCGCCGTCCTGATGTCCATGGGTCTTGATGTCGGTCGCGTCGATGTCGAGTGTGATGCGGTCGGGCGGGGCATCGTAGCTTTCCACAAACAGCTCGACATAGAGATCCTGAAGTTGCGACGTTCTTGCCGCGAATTTGTGATAGCGGCGATCCCCTTTGATGAAATCCTGCTCCAGCCGTCCAAGGGGGGACGCGCCGGCAAGTCGTCTCGGCGCACCCTGCTGCGTGTTTGGTGTTGCCGTCAGCTTCAGGCAGGGATCGTTGCGCAGATCGTTATGATCCTCGACATCTTCGTAGCCCAGCGCGATGCCGATGATGCGTTGGGCCAACAAATCAGACAGGCCATGCGCCACCCGGGCAGGATCCCGGTGGTCGTCGACATACCGCGCCATGCGCGACCAGAGGTTCAATCGAGCGGCGGTTTCGCGCAGCAATAATCCGCCCGCGTCAGAGGTGATTTCTCCGCCGTCGAATGCCGCCAGAACCCTTCGTTGACCGAAATCCGAGAACTGCATCGGAAAAACACCCTGTTATTTTTTGGAAACCGGGAATTCATTCTAACATCCAGATATCATTGCGAAAATGAGGATAACACCAAAATCTGGTGACGGATCCGGGTTAGAGTACTCTGAGATCCAAGGTTGGATCCCAGAGTACTGTACTCGGGAAACTGTTCAAAATTATATATTGCCCGAGATTGTGAGCCTTACGGCGCCTCGGGGTTGGCAGTTAAAAATCTGGCATATCTGAACTGACCGTCGGTCAATAGTTGTTAGTCCTGCTGTTTGGCAGTTCATGGCGGGCAAGATGATGTTCGTTTGTATCAAACAGGGTCTTATCATTTGGCAGGCGTTTTAGCTTGGTCGCGGCTGAGAGCAAGAAACAGATCGTGCGGGACGCCGTCAAGCGGGAGATAGACCAGCGGAGCGGCGGGAATGACCCGCCCGTCAAGTCGGGTTACCGCGATGTCTGTCTGTTCCACGCGAATATCGCACACGGTGTCGGCCACTGTCAGTCGGGCGGAAAAACCTGGCCAGTCTTTGGGGATGTTCGGGGCGATACGCAGGCGGTTCCCCTCGCGGGTTATGCCAAGGATACCCTCGATTGCGGCACGGTGCATCCATGCGGCCGAGCCGGTGTACCAGCTCCAGCCACCACGCCCGATATGGGGGGCAATGGAATAGACATCGGCAGCCACGACATAGGGTTCGGTCTTGTAGCACTGTGCGGCGTCTGGCGTGCGTGCGTGGTTGATCGGGTTGAGCAGCGCAAACAACTCGGCGGCGTGATCGCCATCGCCCAGTCGGGCCCAGGCGAGAATGGCCCACATGGCGGCATGGCTGTATTGGCCGCCATTCTCGCGCAGGCCAGGCGGGTACCCGGCAATATAGCCCGGATCGTGGGTTTCGGGGGTGGGTCCTGTACCGAATGCCGGTTCGAACAGAAGTGACAAACCGTCCTTGTGGCGGACGAGATGTTGGTCGAACGCTTCCATCGCCTGTGCCGCACGCGCGGGTTCGGCCTGCCCCGATAGTACCGCCCAGCTTTGCACGATAGAATCTATGGCGCAGGCCGGGGCCGATGCTGTGCCCAGCCATGTGCCGTCATCAAAGGTGGCGCGTTTGTACCACGCCCCGTCCCAGGCATGGGTTTCAATGGACTGGCGCAGTTTCTCGGCCTGTTCGCGCCAGCGATTTGCCATGACGACATTGCGTTTCCCGGCCAGTGCTGCAAAAGCCAGCAGCGTTTGCAACAGCAACCAGCCAAGCCATACGCTTTCACCCTGGCCCTGGGCGCCAACGCGGTTCATACCGTCATTCCAGTCGCCAGTCCCCATTAGCGGCAGACCATGCTGACCGGTTAGCCGCAAGGCACGGTCTAACCCCAGCGCACAGTGATCAAACAACGAGGCACCGTGGCCGGCATCATCAGGCAGGAAGAACGCATCATGCTCGTCCTTGCCAAGGAGATGCCCGTCGAGGAAACTGATTTGTTCGTCGAGTATTGCCGTGTCACCTGTGGCGTTGACATAGGCGGCAACCGCGTGCCCGAGCCAGACGCAGTCATCGGAAATACGGGTGCGCACACCTTGACCGGAATGAGGGAGCCACCAATGTTGAACGTCGCCTTCGGGGAATTGGCGTGCGGCGGCGCGCAGCAAATGGGCGCGGGTGCGTGTCGGCTGTGTCAGCGTTAACGCCATGTTATCTTGTAACTGGTCGCGGAAACCATAGGCACCGCTGGCCTGATAGAAGGCGGCCCGTGCTTCGATCCGGCAGGCAAGTGTTTGATAGGGCAGCCAGCCATTAATCATGATGTCCATGGCGCGGTCGGGCGTCTCGACTTGAAGATCACCCAGGGTCTCTTCCCAATAATTCTGAACCTTTGCCAACGCCGCATGTGGATCGGTGGCGCGCATTTCGTGGACGAGCGCAACCGCTGCTGTCGCGTCGGGGCATTGGCCCAGCAGATGTACCAGTTCCACGCTTTCGCCAGGCGCCAATGTGACCGTTTTCATCAAAGCTAAACAGGGGTCGAGCCCGGCGCCTAGCCGGCCCGAGAGTGTTACATGCTGACGCAGTCCGGCAGGGGCGGCCGGACTGCCGCCTGATCCGAGAAACTCTGTGCGGTCGCCAGTCCAGCTTTCGGCGTTGCTGTCGGGGGAGAAAAGGTCGGCAAACATGACACGGCCGGGGAAGGCGGTGTTCCAGGGGTTGCACGCCAGAAGTGCGCCCGTGTTATGATCGCGAGACGTTATGAGGAACGGTGCCGAGGCCGCACGCGACACCCCCATGACAGGTTCGCTATAGACCGCAACACTGAGCTGACGCGGCTTTGTTCCGGTATTGCTTAAACGTAATATCGATATGCGTACTGGTGCCTCACGCGGAACAAATTGCACCATGTCACACGCGATATTGTCGGCCTGATGGGTAAACCGGCTATAGCCAAAACCGTGGCGTACGATATGCAGACCAACTTCATGGCCCGGCCTGTTTGCGGTTGCAGGAAGCGGGCGTGCGGTTGGCGAGATCAAGACGCCGCTGGTGTCGTCGCGGATATAGAAGGCCTCGCCGGACGGGTCTGCGACGACATCGTTGGACCATGGGGTTAACTGGTTGTCACGACTGTTTTCGGACCAGGTGAAGCCACTGCCGGTGGCTGAAACCTGAAAGCCGAAGCCGGGATTTGCGATGACGTTGATCCATGGCGCAGGGGTGGTGTCGTTCGGGCCAAGCTGAATGACATATTCCCGTCCGTTTCGATCAAAGCCGCCAATGCCGTTAAAGAATTCGAGCCCCTCACCACTGGCTCGGGGAATGGTTGTGTTGACGCGGGGTGCACGTACAATTGGAGCTGTGATCTCCGCTATGGGAACGACAGGTTCATGGAGCAGTGTGCCAAGCTGGCCGCCGATGTCTCCTCGCCGTGCCAGCAAGACAACCCGGGCGGCGGATAAAAGCTGCGCGCGTGCCTCGGGCGCTATCAGATCGGCGCGGAGCGCAAATGCCGATCCCAGTGCCAGATGTTCACCGCTGCGGGGTCGAGATTGGCTACGGCGAAGGGCGGTGTCGATGGCTATTTGCAGATCCTGAACATAGGATGCAGGGTGTTCATTGAGAATAACCAGATCAACAGTGAGCTGTTTGTTGCGCCAATATTCATGGGCCTGAAGCAGGCTGCGGACCTGCCCGATATCGGCGGGATCGTCAATGCGCAGCAATACAATCGGCAAATCCCCCGATATTGCCAGCGGCCAGAGCCCCGACTGACGCCCCGCGCCCCGTGCTATCATTTTGGCAGGCGGGCGGAAACGGGCGTCGTGATAGAGGATCGGGGCGGCAAGACGTTGAAAATCGGCGGCCTCGTCTGGCGAGATGCCAAGGTGGCGCAATTGCACCTGCGCGCGTGTCCAGGCCAGTGTGCGGGCACGGTCATAGGCATGGCGATCGTGATGACGGTCGATCAGGTCGATCAGCGCTTCGCGGCTGTCGGCGGCCACCATCCATATCATGACGTGTGCAGTACGCCCCGGGGCAATATGCAGCTGGTTGCGTAAGGCAAAAACAGGATCAAGCACGGTGCCTGTATGCCCTGCCAACGGCGCGGGGTCGCTGATGGCGCGCGGCGGTATCTGAGCATGGTCGCGGCCAAGTGCTGTTGTCCGGTCGCTGTCATATTGCAGCGGCGCAGTTGTCTCGCCTTCGACAACGGTGAACTGTGCCGCCCAGATTTCGGGTTCTTCCGGGCTGCGGCGACGACGCCAGGCAACAAGGGCACCGTATTCGGGCAGAAATTCTGTCTGTACGAACATGCGAGAAAAGGCAGGGTGTGCGGTATCGGCGGCGGGCGAAGCAAGTGTTAGCTCGACATAGGAACTGACCTCCATGTCGCATGATTTACGACCTGAATTGGTAATCGACAGGCGGCGCACTTCGGCATCGGCCTCGCCCGATACCAGTATATCGAGCACCGTATCGATCTGGCCCGTTCTGGCGGTAAATGTCGTGTGATCCTCAAAAAACTGCACATCTTGCTGCGTTTTTACCTTGCCGGGTCCGCAGGGACCGAAACTGTGCTCTGTCTTTTCGGTAAGGTTGCGCAGATGCAAAATGGCACCCTGATCGTCACGCGTTGCATCTTCGCGCCAGCGGGTCAGGGCGATGTCGCCCCAGCGGCTGTAACCACCACCGGTGGCGGTCAGCATGACGGCATAACGCCCGTTTGACATCAGATGACTGACGGGCGGCCCGCCGGGGCAACCTGCAATCCGGCGACCGCGTTCTGCATCGGATGGAAGAGCACGAGGGGCTGTAGGCTCTTCGAGCGGCGGCAAGACACGGGCGATGTCGCGCGGCAGACGTTCTTGCAGCAGCAATTCGCTGGCGCGGATCATCGGTTCGCGGTGAAATCTCTGGCGCATCAACCCGTCACTAAGCGCATTGGCGATCGCAACGATGGTCATGCCCTGATGATGGGCCATATAGCTTTGCACGACAGACACACGCTGCCCCGGCAGTACCCGGCCGGGTGTAAAGTCCAGGGCTTCGTAAAAACCGCAAATGCCAAGCCCGCCTAATGCGTCCAGTGCGTCGTAATTGCGTCTCGCCGCACCGGGGTCAAGCATTGTGGCAAGCCCGGTTGCATAGGGAGCAATCACAAGATCGCCGGCAAGACCGCGTTTTAGCCCCAGCCCCGGCACGCCGAAGGTCGAATACTGATAAGTGAATTCGACATCCCGTGCGTTAAAGCCGGACTCGGATATGCCCCACGGAACGCCCTGCTCGCGGCCATAGGCGATTTGGCGGGCGACGACCAGGCGGCAGGTGCGGCCAAGCTGGCCCCCCTCCGGTTCGCGCATTACCAGTTCGGGCATCAGGTATTCAAACATTGAGCCGGCCCAGGAAACCAGTGCTGTCCCGCCTTGGATAGCGGTTGCAGCCCGGCCCAGACGGAACCAGTGACGTAAAGGAACATCCAGCTTGGCGATGGCAAAAAGACTGGCCAGACGCGCTTCGGAGGCCAGCAGGTCGTAGCAGGATGGGTCCAGCGCGTTTTCGTGGACAGAATAGCCAATCGAAAGCAGCTTGCGGTCGGGATCCAAAAGAAATGTAAAATCCATTTCCATGGCCAGTTGGCGCGCAGTTTGGCCGAGCGTGTGCAAGTGATTCGTCAGTTCCGCGCTTTCGGCTTCTGTCATAAGAGCGTCGGTTGCGGCTTCAGCCAACCCGTCGTGTAGCAGCGACATCCACGAGGGGACAATTTCGTCTGGTAGCCTGTCAGACCCGTTTGCAAGGGATTGAAGAATGGCCCAGTCGATCTCGGCTTGCTTCAGGCTGTTGCGCAGCGCAAGGAGTGTTTTGTGCAAGGACGGATCGACAGGAGCCTGGGACCGGGAGGCGTCAAACTCGATCAGATCGAGAAGATCTGTCAGGCCATTTGCCCGGTGCTGTGGATCAAATGCGGGGACTTCTGCCCACTCGTCGCATGCATTTGCTAGAGCAATCAGATGGCCGGCCAGATTGCCACTGTCGACCGACGAGATGTAGGGCGGGTCGAGAACCCGACCGTCTCGCGTGTCATACCAATTGTAGAAATGCCCGTGAAGACGCGGTAGTGCTGCCATGGCGTCGAGGGTTGCGGCGATCCGTTTGGCGGCCTGCTTGCGGCCGATCCAGCCGAAATCCCGGGCAGCGGCTGTTGCCAGAAGATAGAGGCCGATATTGGTTGGTGAGGTTCGGTGCGCAACAGTCGGGCGGGGTTCCTCCTGAAAATTGTCAGGTGGCAGGTAGTTATCCTCGGCGGTGACGAAAGTTTCGAAATAGCGCCATGTACGACGCGCGATCAGGCGCAGGGCATTTGCATCCTGAGAGGTCAGGGCTGAATCGGGGCGGGGTTCGGGCACTTGGCTGACACGAAAGGCGATAAGCGGTGCGGCAAGCCAGACCCCGGCAAACGGCAGGATCAACAGCAGCGAAGCAGGTGCCACCATGCCCGCCAGCCCGGCGCCAGCCAGCCCCAATGCGGTGCCCGGTGCCATGGCACGGGCAAAACCGCGCAGGTCGGGGCGGGGGGCGGCAGCGGCAGAGGCGGCCGTGGTCCATTCCAGCAGGTTGCGCCGGGAAACACACAGCCGCCAGAGCGTGCGCACGATGGCATCAAGCGAGCGCCAGGAGGCATCGGCAAGAAACGCGGCGGCAAGCCCCGTCTGGAGCAAAGCCAACACCATATCTTCGCGCATGACCCGCAAATGTGTGCGTAAATGCAGCCCTGTCCGGTGCGGTACAGCCGAGATTGCAGCATGCAAAAAAGATGGAAGCATCAGGACGACCAACGCCAGTGCTGTCGCCAGCAGTGCCGCCAGATCGGGCAACAACCAGCCCAGTATCAGCATTGTCAGGGTAGCAGGTGCTAACAGTGAACGCCGCAGCGTGTCGAGCACCTTGATTCGGCCCAGTGCGCTGAGCCCGCCATCCGGGCCAAGCCACGGCAGAAGCTGCCAGTCGCCCCGGCACCATCGATGTACGCGGCGTGCGGCGAGGTCCTGGCGGTCGGGAAAGGCTTCGACCAGCTCCACGTCCGAGGCAAGCCCCGCCCGCGCGAATATCCCCTCCAGCAGATCGTGGCTGAGCAGTGTATTTTCGGGTACACGTCCGGTCATGACTGTTTCAAAGGCGTCAAGATCGTAAATGCCTTTACCGGTAAAGGACCCCTCGCCAAAGAGGTCCTGATAGATGTCCGATGCAGCAGCGGCATAGGGGTCCATCCCGCCCGGTCCGGATGTGGCACGCAAAAAGGCAGTGCCGGTTCTTCCGGCAGGCAGGGAAGGGGTGACGCGGGGTTGTAAAACTGCGTGGCCAGCGGTTACCCGGCGCAGGTCCGGGTCAATCACCGGCCGGTTTAACGGGTGAGCCATCTTGCCGATCAGCCGCTGTGCTGCGTCGCGCGGAATGCGCGTGTCGGAATCGAGTGTCAGGACATAGCGCACGCCCGCCGGCACAATAGGTGTGCCGCCATCGGGTGTACGATAATCGGTGTCGGTGGCACCGCGCAGCAGGCGGTTTAACTCGTGCAGCTTGCCGCGTTTACGTTCCCATCCCATCCATATCCGGTCGACCGGATTATAGCGGCGCTGGCGGTGCAGGTGTAAAAAACGCACGCCCGACGGACCCGGTCCGTAGCGCTGGTTTAGTCCGAGTATCCCCTGGGCGATAAGGGCCAGAAGAGGGGCATCGCCGGGCATGTCTTGTTGTGCTGCATCCAGCCCGTCGGTTAAAAGCGCAAAGGTGATATCCCCTTGCGCGCCGGAAAGAAAATGCATTTCCAATCCGTCGATTTGTTCTTGCAGATCATCGCGGGAATTGGTCAGAAGGGTGGGGACGACCACAATCGTGCGCAACGCTGCCGGGATGCCGCCTTCAAGTGACAGGCCCGGAAGTGCTGCCGCGGGCACAGTCCAGCCAATAACGCGGTCAACCAGAAGCTGCGCCATGGCGCTGGCCGGAACCAGAGCCGCAAGCGACCAAAGCACCCACAAGGCCGGAGACGGCCCGAGTGCGACCGGTCCGGCGAGAATGCCAAGCAGCCAGAGACTCAGCGCAAGCAATGCAATGGTGACACCAACAAGACTGCCGATATAGCCCGTCAGGCCGGGCTGGAAACGGATCCGGCGCCATCCTGTTTGCCGATAGCCGATCTTGCGTTCAAAGGCCGAGCGTCCTTCGGCCAGCAAATGCCAGCCGGGATCGCTGCGACGTAAAATTTCGGTATCTGCAAGCGGGCCTTTAACCGGTTCCGGCGCGGCATTTGCCGCCGCCAGCACCTGTCCGGCCACCTCGATTTCGCTGTTGTCGCTATGGCGGGAAAGATCCTCAATGGCCGTACGGTAAAGATTCCGACTGGCGAAATCCATGGCGGAAAATCCGGGATATTCCCGCAGTTTTGCATCGACAAGGCTGACGCCTTCAAACAGGTCCGGCCAGTCCATTTCGGAGATTGTGCGCAGACTGGTAATGACGTTGCGGACCGTGACGTTGGATGCCCCCTGTCGTTCCTGGGCATGTTGCACTACCAGGTCGACTTCAGTGCCTTGTTTTGCCAGCCGTTTTTCAAGCCATGCAATGGCCGGGGTGGTCAGCGGATCGCAGTCGCGCAACCGTTTGGCCAGTTGTGCGGCAAAACCTTCGGGAAGATCCTTATCAGGCTCAGCATCGATGTCAGAAAACACGATGGGTTGCGCACTGTCTATTCCCAAAATACGGTCTGCGAGCAGGTCGGCGTCGTGGCGACGTTGATGCCCAAAGGCGATCTGATCAGACAAACGGCGAAGGTTTTCCAAAAGCACAAGGCGCAGGGTAATCGGCACAGCCCAAAGCTCGCCAATGGTGAGCGGCTGTACCCGTTGATATGCGCGCAAATACCGGGACAATGCAGGCCCGTCGAGATGGCTGTCAGTATGGGCGACATAGGCCCAGATCAGCCCGAATACCCGCGGATATCCCCGAAACGGTCCTTTGGCGAGCTTGGGCAATATTCGATAGTAGCTTGGCGGCAGGTCGGTGCGGCATTCGCGTATCTGGGCGTCGACCTGATGGTAATTATCGAGAAACCACTGTGCGGCGGGCACAATCGGGCGACCTGCGGTAAGTTCAAGGCTACAGGCTCTGCGGGTGGCCAGCAGGGCGATGGCGTTATTTTCCAGTCGGTGCTGCAACGAGGCAACATGCGGGGGAGATGCAGAAATTTGCTGTTCTTGCGCAAGACTTCTCGCATGCTGTTCCAGCCGTTCCAGCCCGAAAAGTTCGGCTCGGACAGGATTAACATCATCCCAGGGGGTGGTGCTGTCACGGTAGAACGGTAACAATCCAAGTAACCGACCGTTCATTTATAGGCCTCCAGGGCAAAATTTGGCCAAACACGGGCCGTAAAATGAAAAAAAAACGCATGCAGAACGATGTCTGTGAAAATACCCGCGTTGCAAATTAGCTGCGAGACAGGCACGGACCTGTCCTGCATGCGCTTGAAGCGGTCCGCTGTACTTCTCATCCGGTTTTGGAAAAGAAGACCAGTGTCAAAAATTCCGATTAGGATTTTTTGGTTTTCGGTTTCGTCGCGATGGTCAGTCCCTTGTTGAATGACGGGACCGCAGCGACTTCTACCTTTTTCTGTTTCGGTTTCTTTTCTTCCCGGTTTTGACGGTTTTTGCCTTTGGCCATGTCTTTCTCCTGTGATGTTTGAAGCTGTGAAATCGTCGCCAAACCTCGACGTTCGGCGAAAGGTATGGCTGTAAGTTACCGGTTCCGATACGCACGCATATGCTGGTAATGCCACATGCCGAAGAGTTCTGAAGAATGTGTTGAGCAGAGTTGAGCGACATCAGGTGTCGGTGTTTTTCAGGTAGGTTTATGGCAACCCGGTTCTGTGCCCGCGGCACAAAGGGGATGGACACAGCACCAAGTTGGGAATCTTGCATTCGTCAATAATGGCCGATTGGCCGATTTCGCGATCGGGGGACTACGCCGACAGGACTTTGAAGGTCAGGATCGCGTGGGGACGGAGGTGTGGTCGGCTCAGAAAAGGGCGTTTGATTGCGGTATGCTGCAAGTAGGAGGATTTTTCAGTCGATAAATCTCAGGGTAAGTGAATTGCATGCATAACAACTACTTTCCATACTTCTCATATATCTCATTTATAGGCGTTATCAACTCAATCTGAAAGAGAAAAATTATTTCGAAAATCGACCTGAAGGTGATTTTTCGCTTGTGAGGAGATTTTAGATCCCCGTTTTTGAATGTACCGTCCTTGGAAATAGCTGTTCCCAAGACTGAGCAGGTTTTTGAGAGGTTGAAGTTCATCCCGATAGGCAGAAAATAGTGTTCCGGGCGGCTTTTAGTTTTGCTCAGCACTCGGTGTTTGCTGATGCCAAAGCCGGAACCATTCGTCTTCCTCAGGCAAATGGACGGTGGTGCAGAGCGCTTCGTAAATTGGCTCAACTGCCCGTTCTGCCGATATGTGATAAGCAAGAACAGCGACATTGTGTTTATGGGTTATGACGGGTTCGGTAAATGCAACCGTTCGCCATCTCTGTGCCACGGCATTTTCACGTCAAATGGCTTCATCAAAAGTCCTTCCAGCGGGATGCGGCACACAATTCACGGGTTATTGTCAGAAGCTTTATTCTGGTCTCTGAATATCGGAATGCTCACTTGCTCAATAAGAGCCGTGATTGTGACAATGAAATAAATGCATGAATCGAATGCTTTTGGCACTCGATTGCCGGTCGGTTTGGTGATGCCGTATAGGGTTCTGTATGGCAACAACCTGATCAGGCAGGCCTTCAAGCGATATCCTGAAGCATCGCGCGATCAAGTGTCAGGTCGGTAACAATCATCTTCAGACGGCTGTTCTCGTCTTTAAGGGGCTTCGGCTGAAACGCGGCGCCAGACTGATGTCGGCCTTGCAGTTCCTTATTTTCAACCAGAACGTTGGCGCGGAAAACTTTAATTAAAACCGATCCGGTTTTCAGGGCACAGACTGCAATTTCTCAAGACTGACAATTGCGGCAGGCGAAACGTCCTGTTTTTGGTGCGCCCGTGTCATGGGCGCCGCACTGAATTACCACCATCTATGATTCGGTTGATGAGTGCGGCGACGGCCCGGTGCGTTTGCATTTCGTTTTCGGAACCGATACCGTTCTCGTGGGCGGCTGCGGAATCGCGCAGAACGCCTATAATCTCCTGTTCAGGGAGAAGCTTGTGATCGTTCATGGCAAGAAGGAGCGCCTCACAGATTGTGAGAGCTGCTATTCCTGAATGATCGTTCTGGTCGGACATCGGTGTCGGTCCCTTCTGAAAAGATAATCTCGGCCCCCGGAAACGAGCGCCTGATGATTTACACCAGCTTGTCAGGAAATGGCTTATACTAAGCTGATCTGTAGCAGTGCCTGCGACGATGATTTTGCTAATCTGGCCCAAATCCGGAGGGGCTTTTGAACACCGTAGAAAATAGCCCACTGATGCGAAAACTCTCTGCCTTCGTCGCATTGTCTTCGAAAGAGCTGGCAGTATTGGCACGTCTGCACCAGCGCCGCAAATCCTTCGTTGCCGGGCACGATCTTGTTCATCAGGGGCAGTCAGATCAGGCCGCCTACATTCTTGCCTCTGGATGGGTCTGTTCCTACAAGCTTCAGCCCGACGGATCGCGCCAGATTGTCGATTTTCAGATACCAGGGGATTTTCTGGGATTGCGCAGTATTCTTTTGCGAACGTCGGACCACAGTTTTGAACCTGTTGTGGACATACAGGCGGTTGAAGTGCTGGCAAGCGACCTTTTTGATGCTTTCGAACAGACCCCGCGTCTGGCAACGGCGATCCTCTGGGCGGCGTCCCGTGACGAGGCCATGGTGGTTGAACATCTTGTCGGGCTGGGACAGCGCGACGCAGAAGCACGGATGGCGCATTTTTTGCTCGAACTTGGCGCTAAACTGGTTCTGGTCGGATTGGGGAGCAGGGACGGTTATGACTGTCCGCTTACCCAGTATCATCTCGCCGATGTGCTGGGACTGAGTGCGGTGCATGTTAATCGTGTCTTGCGTAAGCTAAGGGAAGACGGGTTGGCGACGTTTCGCAATGGCCGCGTGACGTTTGATGATTTCGATCGGCTGGCCGCACGGGCAGGATTTGATCCGTCCTATCTCGACCATACCGGGCCCCTTCTCAAATGATGCAGGGAGACTTCGAGTAATTCGGCGCGGGCGACGCAGGTTACCAGAGCAATGGCGCAAACTTGTTTCAACCGGCGCGATAACGGGCCGTTGGCTGGAGGGGGGGGCGAAGACATGTCAAAAGCCCGGCGGGCGTCTGGATCGTCGTTTTGCTGTGGTTCGATGACGTAGAAAAAATTGCACCATTTCCCGGGAAGCATCCGGGCCGGCAGGGTCCGTATAGCTGTTGGCAGCGTTGCCACCAGACCATGCGTGATCTGCCCCCTCAATAACCCAGTGTTCTATGAATGACCGTCCCGTTCCCAAACGGTACGACGTACGCACATATTTGCGACCATCGGTTTTTTGCCCCGATTTAACCGTCTTACCAAGATCGGAATATGGATCGAGTGCCCGCGAAATAATAAAACGCCCGTTGCGCGGATTGACCACCTTGTCGGAGCTGCCGTGGAAATCGATGGTTGGCATCGGGTCGGAATGCTGCAAACCCGGCGCACCGAATTTCATTGCAATAACGGCAGTGAGACCATTGTGGGCTGCACCGACCGGCAAGCCGGAATGCGTCCCGACCGCAGCAAAGATGTCGGGATAAGCATCGGCAATAATCAAGGCCGCGGACGCACCTGCTGACAGCCCTGCGACATACACTTTTCCCGGATCGACCCGGTATTTGGTAATAATTTGGCTCACCATGCTGGCAAGCAGTGCCGGCTCACCGGATCCTCGAACCTGATCGTCGGGTTTATACCAGTTCCAGCAGCGGTAAATTTGGGATTTTGCTTCCTGGGCGGGATAGAGGACGAGAAACCCGAACTCTTCGGCGAGGGCGTTCATGCCGGTGCCACGCGCAAAATCCTCCGGTGTCTGCTTGCACCCGTGTAACATCACAAGCAGAGGCAGGCGCGTGTCGGCTATTCTTGCGATGGCCGGAATGTATAGTTTGAACGAACGCTGGCCAAATTCACAAATGTGAATGCCTTTTGTGAATGACGCGCGGCCTCTTTTTGTTGGTTTTGCGCGCAACGTCGCGGGTATTCCGGATTTATGAATGGTTTTGGCCCGTTGGCGGCTTTTGCCAACTACCTTGCCGGGTCTTGAAGGCAACCTGGCGACGGTTTTTGTTTCGGGTGCCGTGCGTTTCGCAGGTGCCCCCGGATAAAACGATGTACTCAATATATTGTTGAATACCGCCTCCATCGTTTGCAGCATTTGCAGGTTGGTTATCGCACGTGCGTGTTTGAACGGGTCGTACATCTAACTTCAACTTTCATGGGGAATGGCCAAGTGATCTTGCCATCGGCACGCCAGATTGTTATGCCCTTCGCGCATCGGCGAAAGAGAGCAGTTTCCGGCTGTTTTCGTCCCAGAGATGCCGACGCGCGCAGCCGAGACTTTGGCGCAGCGTCAGGCGTTGTGTATGGGAAAGGGCTTGATGATCGTGCATGACTTCGGAAAGGCGGTAGAAGGGAATCCGGCAATAGAGGTGATGGACATGGTGAATCCCGATATTGGCGGTGAACCAGCGTAGAACCGGGGGAAGCACGTAATATGAACTGCCTTCCATGGCGGCTACGTGCAATTCCCACGCGGACGCCCATTCCCAGGATGTATCTTCGAACTGGTGCTGAACGTAGAATAGCCACACGCCAACCGACGCCCCGACCAGTGCTGTCGGCAGAACCGTCAATAGCACAGGAACGACCCCGGCCATCCAGATGGCCGCGCCAAGAAGGGATGCCAGAACCGCGTTCGTCGTCATGGCGCTGAACCAGGATGACCCTGACTGCATTAGCCCGACCGGAACCCGGTTTTCCAGAAAGAACAGATAGGTGGGCACGATACCAAAAAGGACGAGCGGGTGGCGATAGAGCCGGTAGCCGATCCGTCCCGCCCTGGACCGACTGCGATATTCGGCAACTGTCAGCGTTATGACATCGCCAATCCCGCGGTGATCAAGGTTTCCGGCCGACGCGTGATGGATCGAATGCTTTTTTCGCCAAACGTCGTAAGGAGTCATCGTCAGAACACCTAGAACCCGGCCGGTCCAGTCGTTGGTCTGTCGGCTGCGAAAGAACGATCTATGGCCGAAATCATGCTGAATCACAAAGAGGCGGACAAGAAACGCGCCGTTCAGGGTGGAGATAACCGCCGCAAGCATATAACTGATTGACAGTGACCACCAGGCGAGTGCCATCAGCGATGCGAATGGAACAAGCGTAATCAGGAGTTCAATGATGCTTCGCAATTGTGACGGATCGCGATAGCGCGCAAGGATACGTACCCAGTCCCGCCCGCTCTGTGGGTCATTTACAGCGCCAGTATCGGCAGTGATCATCTTGCATCCTTTGTTCTGCCGCTCGGAAACCCGTGGCGGCACGATTTGCATGAATGGAGGGTATCTGACAAATTGGCTACGACGCACTGATGCAAGTTAGCGCGTCATGAGGTCGTCTTGACCAATGCGACGAAGTCTCGCAGAGAATTAGGGGCGCCATACAAGTTTCGATGAGGTATTCGCAAGCAGCCTGACGGCGGACCTGACAGGTTTTGGCCGTCGTCGACGGCGCAACGCGATTACACGTCCGGAACATACGCCAATCTGATCGCGGTGTTTTCAGATTTCTATTTGGCAAGTCCCCTAAAAAACGGTCCTTTTTTTGGCAGAGCATGTGATTTCGTTTTCTGGTCATCCCCCTCACTATTTTCGCATGTCCGGCCCAAAAACGACAGAACCCGGCCAAATCCTGACAGGGTTCTGTCGTGAGTGCTCACAGGAAAGGCTGGCGCGTTTTGGTTATCGGTTTCCCACCATTGCCAGTTTTTGCGGCTGGGTTTGGCCGTTAGTGTGACGCAACATCAGAACCAGAAGCGCTGCGGCGATGCACAGGATACCGGCGGTAAAAAAAGCGGGCAGGTAGCTGTTATAGGTGGTGCGGCTAAGCCCGCCGCCAAAGGCTGCTGTGGCCGCACCAAGCTGGTGCCCGGCGAAAATCCAGCCAAAGACGATGTTGGTTTTTGCCCCGCCAAAGTTTTGCGCCACCAGTTTAACCGTGGGCGGTACCGTCGCGATCCAGTCCAGACCATAGAAAATAGCGAAGATCGACAGGCCATACAGGGTGAAGTCGGAGAACGGCAGATAGACCAGCGACAGGCCGCGCAAGCCATAATAGGCAAACAGCAATTTGCGGCTATCAAACCGGTCGGATAACCAGCCAGAGCCGATTGTGCCGACAAAATCGAAAATACCCATCATCGCGAGCATGCTGGCCGCAGCAACCGCGGCAATGCTGTAATCGCCACACAGGGCGATAAAGTGGGTCTGGATCAGGCCGTTGGTACTGGCCCCGCAGATAAAGAAACTGACAAACAGGACCCAGAAGGCTTTGTGTTTGGCCGCATCGCGCAGAACCACAAGCGGGGATAGGAAAAGCTGGCCAAGGCCACTGTTTTGGGGCGCAACAGGTGTGATGTCATCGGCACCATAGGGTGGTAAATTGACATCTGCCGGGTGGTTATGCATCAGCAACCACACCACACAGGCCACAAACCCCAGAAAACAGCAAATAAGCCCCAGCGCGGTTTGCCAGCCATACTGGTCGGTCACGCGCGCGAGAATGGGCAGAAACACCAGTTGCCCGGTGGCCGAACTGGCCGTAAGCAAGCCAATCACCAAACCACGCCGGGCATGAAACCAGCGCGTGGCGACGGTTGCCCCCAAAACAATGGCGGTAAGCCCGGTGCCAAGGCCAACAACAACACCCCATAACACAACCAGTTGCCAAAGCTGCGTCATCGCGAGCGATAAAAGCAGGCCCGATAAAACAATAAGCAGCGATGCCATAACCACCTGACGCACACCAAAGCGGTTCATAAAGGCCGCAGCAAACGGGCCGATCATGCCAAACAAGGCAAAGCGAATAGCAAGGGCCGATGATATTTCGGCGGCATCCCAGCCAAACTGTTTTTCAAGCGGGACAATAAAAACACCGGGGGCACCCACCGCGCCTGCCGTGCCCAGCATGGTTAAAAAAGTAACCGCCGCCATGACCCAGCCATAGTGGATGTTGCGCTGGTCCAGACGGGAAGAAAGAAAATGTGCAAGCATGGAAATGGTCCTGCAAGCCGGACAATGTGATGCCCGGTGAATGATAATATTGAGCCTTGAACGAAATCAGGCGACGGTTCGCATGGGGCCTTCAATTTGCGACAGCAAACCGCCACAGGCGCGATTGCGGGTTTCGGGCGCATGGATCATGCTATAGGGGAAAACCGGTTCAAGGGCGCTGACGGTATCAAGCCGGTGTAAATCATCGGCCGACAGCACAAGGCTGCTTGCAGCAAGGTTATCGTCAAGCTGCACGACGGTGCGCGGCCCAATGATTGGCAAGGATCCTTTGCCAGCAACCCAGGCAATGGCGACTTGGCCCGGGGTTACGCCAAGTTCATTGGCAATGGCAATGACGGTATCGAGAATGGCGGTGCGCTGCGCGCTGTTTTCGGGCTGAAAGACCCTGCCGCCCATGCCTTCGGCGCGCCCGGTTTCGCCGTTACGATATTTGCCGGTTAACATGCCACCGCCGAGCGGCGACCACGCCAATACACCCATCCCCAGCGCATCGGCCATCGGCAGCAATTCCTGTTCGGTCGTGCGTTGAACCAGACTGTGTTCTACCTGCAGGGCCGCGACGGGAATTTGATTGCGCAGTTCCGCCAAAGTTGCCATGCGCGAGACCCGCCACGCCGGAAAATCCGACAGGCCCGCATAGAGAATTTTGCCCGCCCGGGCCAGATCATCAAACCCGCGCAGAATTTCATCTGTTGGCGTCATGCCATCGCTGAAATGCACCCAATACAGGTCGAGATAATCCGTTTTAAGGCGTTTAAGGCTGGCCTCAACCGAGGTAATCATGTTTTTACGGCTGTTGCCGCTGCCTGCCAGCGTGCTTTGCGGGGTTGCCCCCATGGTATATTTGCTGGCCAGCACCAGTTCGGGGCGATTTTTGCCGAGCAATTGCCCCAGCCATTCTTCTGACTCGCCAAACTGATAAGAGTCGGCGGTATCAATGAAATTGCCGCCAGCCTCGATGTAACGGGTCAAAATGCGGCGTGTTTCGTCAAAACTGGCCCCGTGGCCCCACCGGGTGCCAAAGGTTCCTGTTCCCAAAACCAGTTCCGAGACCCGTAAGCCGGTATGCGTGCCAAGCAGGTGATAACGCATCTGTGATCCTTTCGAACGGCAATAAAGCGCCGTTAAATGATAGTGATAATTTAACCATTATAAATGATGAATAACATTTAAACGTCAAGCGCATTCTGCTTTACGCGCGCCGGGTGGGGCCGAGGCATGGCGACAAGCGGACGGAAAATGCTTTTGGCCGGAGGAATGAAGGGGATCGGACCCCGGGGTTCTAAAACGATTATTCCATTATTTTCAGGGGCGGAGGCGAATTTCAGGCACGGGTCATTGCGGTGTCAGGGCGCACGGTGCGGCTAATCGGGATGGCCCTGTTTTTTAACCTTTGGTTGGGTCGTGTCAGGGGCATTGGCGATGCTGGTGTTGCGTGTGAAAGCGCCGAAGGGGCCGAGGAGAACCCCGCATGGCTTCACAGGGGCGTGATTTCAAAAGGATTTATCTTCACACCGTGTTGAAGGGCTGTGTGCAGGAGTTGCAATGACGAGGTGCCTTGCGGTTGCTATCAAAAACAGGTCGCCACGCATTGGAAAGAACGTGGCGACATGCAAAATCGGGAATTTTCACCAAAGGGAAAACAGAAAATGAAAAACGCACTTGTTTTGGCCGCAGCACTTTCGGCCGGTCTGACTATGGCCGCCACCCATGCTTTGGCCGCAGACGGCCAGGAAAAATGCTTTGGCGTTTCCATGGCAGGGCAAAATGAATGTGCAGCGGGCCCGGGCACCACATGTGCCGGTACCTCGAAGGTCGATTACCAGGGTAATTCCTGGAAGCTGGTCCCGGCTGGCACCTGTGAAGAAATGTCCTTTACCACGGCAGATGGCCGCACCGTGCACGGTAGCATGACCAAAATTGATCGTGATTTGCCTGAAATGTAAGCCATTTCCCGGCGCGCCGGTTTTCGGGCGCGCCGGAACTTTTGGGCAATGGACTGACAGACCAGAGGACCGGCACCATGACCGCGAGCTTGACAGACAAACGAGACGGCATTTTCCAACCCGTTGTGGCGACAGCACCGCTTCCTGCTCGCGCGGGCGTGGGGTTTAAGGCCGAACATGCCAGCGACGTTTTTGAAAATGCCGATCCGGTATCGTGGTTCGAGGTGCATCCTGAAAATTATATGGTGTCGGGTGGGCCGCGCCTGCAGATGTTAACACAGTTGCGCGAGCGCTTTCCCCTGTCGTTGCACGGGGTTGGCTTGTCGCTGGGCGGCGGGGAACCGCTTGATAAAAATCATCTGCGATCCTTGCGCGCCCTTGTCGACCGGTTTGAACCCGCCCAGGTTTCGGAACATATTGCTTGGTCCGGGCATGATGGCAAATATCTGGCTGATTTGTTGCCAACACCGTTAACATTGGCCGCGCTCGCCGATTTGGTCAATGCGATTGACGAAGTGCAAAACGCGGTTGGACGGCGGATATTGATTGAAAACCCGACTTCGTATCTGGCATTGCCGCAAAACGCGATGCCGGAAACGGATTTTATCATGGCAGCTGCCCGGCAATCTGGCTGCGGGTTATTAATTGATGTGAACAATATTTTCATCAGTGCCTATAATCTGGGTTTTGACGCCCGTGATTATATTGATGTTTTGCCTGCTGACCTGATTGGTGAAATCCATTTGGCCGGGCACGAGCAAGACGCCGATGCCCGTGACGATGTGCTGATAGATACCCATTCCCGCCCGGTTGCCTCCCCGGTTTGGGCGCTGTATTGGCGGTTGATTGACCGCATTGGCGCCAAACCCACCCTGATTGAATGGGACAATGACATCCCGGACTGGCAGGTGCTGGCGCACGAGGCGGCCCTTGCCAACGCAATCATCGACGCCAGTGAAAACTGCGCAAAGAAACCGCTGCGCAAGGTGGCGTCATGACTGTAACAGTGCAGGCCCGGCACGATGCCAATGGCGCAAAAAATGACGATAATGCCGGTTTTCATCGCGCTTTTGCCAACGCCCTGATGGATGAAAACCCCGCAGCCTTTCCCGCCGGGTTTGACCCGCAAGCGTCGCGGCGGTTTGCCATTTATCGCAACAATGTCCATCGTGGTTTGCAAGAAGCACTGGCGGCGGCTTATCCAGTGGTGAAGACACTGGTCGGCGAGGGTTTTTTTTATGCAATAGCAGCGCAGTATATGCGGGCGGAAGGCAAACGTACGCCATCCCTGGCCTTGTATGGGAAGGGTTTTGCCCGGTTTTTGGCACAGCATGAGGCGATTGCCCCTGTGCCCTATATCCCCGATGTGGCCCGGTTGGAACGGGCGTGGCTGGAAGCCTTGCATGAGGCAGATGCACCGGTGACGGGGGCAACTGATCTGGCCGGGATGGAAAACCGTTTGGCGGCATTGCATTTCACCGCCCATCCGGCTGCACGCTTGATTGTGTCGGATTTTCCGATTGTGTCGCTGTGGCGGGCCAATCAGCCCGGTGTTGAAAAGTCGGGGTCGGTGGCAATTCCCGACCGGGCCGAAACGGCATTGATCACAAGGCCGCATTTTAAGGTGCAAACAGTGATGCTGGATGCCGGGGCGTGTGTTTTTGCCCGCGCGTTACTGGCCGGAATGTCGGTTGGGGCGGCGTATGAGGGCGCGGTGGCACAGGACCCGGCATTTGATGTGACACCGGTTTTCGCGCAATTGCTGGCATCGGGCATGTTTTGCGGGTTTACGGCGGGGGACGAATGATTTTGGAAAAGTCGGCGATCAAGGCAATGGTGCGTCAGGTTCATAATCTGGGCGAGGCCGTTAAGGCACACTGGGACGACTGGCTGGGCGGCTTGACCGCGCGGTTTGTTTTTGCCGCTGTGCTGTGGCCCTATTATTTAAACAGCGCCATGACCAAACCGGGCATGGGGCCGTTGGGCATTTTTATGCCCGGCCCCGGTGCCTTTGCCCAAATCATTCCGACGATTGCCGAAGCCCATTCCTATGATCCCGGCGCAATTGCCTTTTTTCCGTGGCATATCATTGTGATTGCCGGAACACTGGCCGAGTTTGTTTTGCCAATCCTGATTGTTTTGGGCGTGGTGACGCGGCTGGCCGCACTGGGCATGATCGGCTTTATCATTGTGCAGTCGCTGGTCGATATTTATGCCCATGGGGCGATGTCGGGGGCGTTATTTGATGGCGATCCGACCGGCGTGATGGACCAGCGGGTGTTGTGGATATTTCCGCTGGTGCTGTTAGCCGCTATCGGCGCCGGGCAGTGGTCTGTCGACGGGCTTTGGCGACGTGGCATCGCACGGGATGCGCACGATGGACGGTAGTTGGGGGGGCAGCGTTACAGTGTAATCCGGTCCCAGTCGGTGGGGCCGCTCATGCCCAGTTGGTCGCGCAATTGCATCATGGTCTGGCGCAATAAATTGCGCATAACATTGCGGGCTTCATCGGGGTTGCGGTCGGCAATGGCCTGATAAACCGCCTTGTGCAGGGGCAGGGATTGAACATGGGCCTTGGGCCCGCTGCTAGACAGGCGAAACGAGCCGATCAGCGCACTTTCTATCAGCATGCCCAATGATTTCATGAAATCATTTTCCGACGCATCGAGTATCGCCTGATGGAAATCCAGATCGGTCAGATACACCGCTTCCGTGCCCGGTTCTGCCTGCTCCATCCCGATATAGGCCGCATGAATGGCTTCAAGCTGGCTGTCGCTGCGGCGTTCGGCGGCCATGGCGGCAGTATTGGGTTCAATGATCAGCCGGGTTTCAAACAGGCCATATAAAAAGGTCGGCTCGGGGTCGGGAAAATGCCACGACAAAACATCGGGATCCAGAAGGTTCCAGAAATGGCGGGGCTTTACCCGTGTGCCGGTTTTGGGGCGGCTTTCGATTAATCCCTTGGCAGATAAAATTTTGATCGCCTCGCGCAGCGCCGTGCGGGAGACATCAAGCGTTTCGCTCAACTGGGCTTCGGTTGGTAAAATGTCACCCGGGCTTAATTTTCCCGAGACAATGCGCCGACCAAGATCATGGGCGATAATGCTGTGCAGACTGCGCCTGGCATAGGTTCTCGACATGGATGACATTTATGGTTTCCCCTGGTCCCGCGCGCGATGCTGTCCGGTTTGCCCATTGGGCACATTATTCATATCATATGAACATATTTGACAGGCAATAACATTTCGCCTGTTCGGGTTTTTCTGCTGGCCTTGCCTAAAACGCAATAGCTTGAATTGCGCCCTGTTGGTTTATAGACCAAAGACAGCAGGGGTAAAAGCGGCCATGGCGGGCTTGGTTTGCCTGCTATCTTGACAGGTCTCGCGGGAATGCGCATTAATGTTATAGTATGAAGAATAAGGATGCCAGAAGGCGACCGCCGATCAGGAGGAGACAATACCCACTGCGCACTTTCTTGCAACAAGCCCTTTGAGCGTTCATAACGCGGTCAGGTTGTAACAGCTTTGTCGAAATACGGCGCCCGGATTTTTTCGGGTTTCCATGCTTCCACGTTTTACATTATCGGGTTTATTGTCAGGCGGAGCGCGAGACCTTGCGGCAAAGTTGCCCGCGCCGGAAGGGCGCAGTCGTGTCTTTTAAGCCATGATCAGGGGGCGGATGGTGCTGGTTGTGCGGGCGGTCGAGCCGGATGGTGTAGGGTTTTTTCGTTTTTAAATTTATCTGTTTCGGGCCGATTGTCCGAAAAGTTTGGCATTATATCGATCAAGGGAGACGTCACCATCATGGCTGATCGCAAAGCAACCCATTATACCAGCCTTCAGGATGCCTCGGTTTTTATTACCGGCGGTGCCACCGGCATTGGCAAGGCGTTGGTTGAAGCTTTTTGTGCGCAGGGTGCAAAGGTCGCCTTTGTGGATATTCTGCGCGACGAAGGTGTGGCACTGGTTGAAGAACTGGCAGCGTCGGCCCCGCACGCCCCGCTTTTTATCGAATGCGATTTAACCAATATTGACGCCCTTCGCCGCGCGGTTAGCGATGCGAGCGCCAAGAACGGGTCGATTTCGGTATTGCTGAACAATGTCGCCAACGATACCCGCCATAAATGGCAGGACGTCACCCCGGAATATTGGGACCAGCGCCAGGCGATTAACATTCGTCCGGCATTTTTCGCCATTCAGGCGATTGCACCCATGATGATCAAGGCCGGTGGCGGATCAATTGTTAATTTTGGTTCGGTTAGCTGGATGATGGGGCAGGGCGGCATGCCCGGCTATACCACGGCAAAATCAGCCGTGCAGGGCTTAACGCGCGGCATGGCGCGCGACCTTGGCAAGGATGGTATCCGGGTTAACACCCTTGTGCCCGGTTGGGTGATGACACAGCGCCAGCTTGATCTGTGGGTGGATGAAGCCGCCGAAAAGGAAATTGCCGAACGGCAATGCCTGAAAAACAAGGTCATGCCCGACGATATCGCCCGGATGGCGCTGTTTTTGGCGTCTGACGAAAGCCGGATGATTACGTCGCAAAACTTCATTGTCGATGGTGGCTGGGTTTAAATCCGCGTTTTGGGCCAAGCCCGCACGTATTCTTGCAGGATAAAAAAATGAGACTGGTTCAATTTCGTGACGAAGAAGGCAATGCCGCCGTTGCCGTGGTTGAAGATAACGCTACCCTTGTGCCCCTGCGCGGTGTGGCGTCGGTTCGCGAGCTTGCGAAAATTGCGCTGGCCGAGGGCATTACCCTTGCCAAGGCGGCAACAGCGCAAATGGGCGATGCCCGGATTGATTACGACACCGTTGCCAGATCTGGCCGTTTGTTACCCCCGATCAGCCATTCCGACCCGGCACATTTTCTGGTCACCGGTACGGGGTTGACGCATTTGGGCTCGGCCTCGGCGCGGGCCAATATGCATACGGGGGACACCAAAAAAGTTGATGAAACCGATTCCATGAAAATGTTCCGCATGGGGGTCGAGGGTGGAAAACCCGGTGCGGGCCAGCATGGTGTGCAACCGGAATGGTTTTACAAAGGCGACGGATCGGTGGTTGTGGCACCGGGGGCCGATATTCCCAGCCCGTCCTTTGCCCTTGATGGCAGCGAAGAACCCGAAATAGCCGCCATTTACATGATTGACGACGATGGCACTCCGGTGCGGTTGGGCTTTGCCCTTGGTAACGAGTTTTCCGACCATGTGATGGAACGCCAGAATTACCTTTATCTGGCGCATTCAAAATTGCGCGCCTGTGCGCTGGGGCCGGAATTATTGTTGGGTGATTTACCGTCCCATGTCGAAGGCACGTCGCGGTTATATCGTGATGGCAAGGTGATTTGGGAAAAGCCGTTTGTCAGCGGTGAAGACAATATGTCGCATTCACTGGCGAACCTTGAATATCACCATTTCAAATATGACCTGTTTTGTCACCCCGGCGATATTCACGCCCATTATTTTGGCACAGCAACCCTTAGCTTTGCCGATGGTGTGACGACACAGGATGGCGATAAATTTGAAATTGTGTCGGAAACTTTTGGCCGTCCGATCCGCAATCGCTTGAAAGTTAGTGAAGAACGCCCGGTAAAAATCCGCGCGATTTAACGCCATGTTTTGCCGACAGGTACCAACCTGTCAGGCACTCTATCGAACCAGCCTCCCTGCGAACTTGCCCGGCCCCGTTTGGGGGCCGGGTTTTCTTTATGTTTTGTGGATATGGCGGTTGTGCCTAGTTTTGCTCGACCGCAATCGGGGCGGTGCGCAACCCCATGGCAACCATCACACCGGTCGTCAGCAGCAAAACCCCGCTAACGCTAAACACGCCAAGCGCACCACTGGCATTGTAAATAACCCCGCCAAGGGCCGCACCGATGGCAATAGCAAACTGGATTGATGCGACAAGCAACCCGCCGCCGCTTTCGGCTTCGTCGGGCACAGTTCGCGTGATCCAGGTGGACCAGCCAACGGGCATGGCGCCAAAGGCCATGCCCCAAATGGCAATCAGGATGGCATCAGCCACCGGTGCGTCGCCCTGCAAGGTGGCAAGGCCCAACCCGGCAAGACCCATGATCACGGGCATAACGGTCAGGGTCAGTTTTAAATTACGCTCAATCAGCACGCCAGCCAGATAGGTGCCAAGGAAATTGGCAATACCAAAGCCTAACAAGATGCCCGAGACGCCGGAAACCGCCACGCCAGTAACGTTTTCCAAAAACGGGCGCACATAGGTAAACATGGCGAAATGGCCGGTAAAGATCAGCATGGTCATGATCAGGCCAAACCGCATCCTGGGCCGCGTCATAACCTCAAAAAGGGTACGCAAGCTTGCATGGCCACTTGGTGCCAGTTTAGGCAGGGTGGCAAACTGCACCATCAGGGCAATCACACCCAAACCACCGGCCAGCAGGAAAATATTGCGCCAGCCGATAATATCGCCCAGAAAACTGCCCAGCGGGGCGGCAAATACGGTGGCAACCGATACCCCGCTAAACAGGATGGACAAGGCGCGCGGGATAAGATGTTCGGGTACCAGCCGCATGACAACGGCAGCGGCCATTGTCCAGAACCCGCCAAGTGCAATACCCAGCAAGACGCGCGCCATAATAAGGAATTCAAGGTTGGGCGCGATTGCCACCAAAATGTTTGATATGATCAGCAAAACCGAAAAACCCAGTAAAACCTGACGGCGGTCAAAACGGCGGGTTAGGGTTGCGATCAAAAGGCAGGTAATAAGGGCGACAATGGCGGTGGCCGACACGGCCTGTCCAGCCATGCCTTCGTTAATGCCAAGGTCGCGCGCCATCGGGGTGAGAAGACTGGCAGGCAGAAATTCCGCCGTAACCAGAGCAAACACACCCAGTGTCATGGAAATGACTGCCCCCCATGCCGGGGCTGTTGGCCCGCCAGCAATCGGGGTGCTTGTGTTTGTGTCGTTCATTCTTATCTATGTCCTGTCTGTAAGGATGCAATTTTGATTGATCCTAAAATAGGCTGGTATTCCCAGACGATCTATGCCAGATACTCTTGAATGATTGATCAATCGTCCGAAAAATATCGCAGTGCAGCACCAGAGCACGTTGCAACCGACCTGATCAGCGAATTGCTGATGGGGATGCGCCTGTTTGGCTTGCATTACAGCCGGGTGCAAATGGCCCCGCCTTTTGGTGTGCGCTTTGGCGACGATGTTGCGCGGGCCCAGTTTCACTTTGTTGCGCGTGGGCCGGTTTATTTGCGCTGTGTTTCGGGCGGGCAATGTGTGCTGCAAACCGGCGATGCCGTGTTGTTGCCGCGTGGCGTGGGCCACGAATTGTTATCATCGCCCGATATTACCGCGGACAATATTGAAAACTTTGTTGCCGCCCCGATCTGTAATCGCTTTGACGCCATTACCGCCTGCGACCCGAAACAGGGTGTGGATGACAGCGTACTGTTTTTTAGCGGCTGCATGGAATTTGATCTCGGCTGTATGAGCCCGCTGATTGGCATGATGCCCGAAATCATGCAGGTCGGCACCTTGCTGGAACGTAACCCCGAAATATTGCCGATTCTGGAAGCCATGGCGCGCGAGGTTTGTTCTGAACGGGCCGGGTATGGTGCCATTGTTACCCGCCTGGCCGATGTTGTTTCGGCCTCCATTATCCGGGGTTGGGTGGAATGTGGCTGTGGTGATGCCACCGGCTGGGTCGAGGCGCTGCGTGATCCCCGGCTAGGGCGGGTTATTGGTGCCTTGCACCGTGATCCGGGCCGTAACTGGACGGTGGAAAGCATGGCATCGGAAATGGGAACATCGCGCTCGGTTTTTGCCGAACGGTTTTTGGCCGTTACGGGCATCACCCCGCTGCGCTATGTCGCCGATTTTCGCATGCGCCTGGCCACCCAATGGATCAGCCGCGACCGCATGCCGGTTGATACCGTGGCCGAACGGCTGGGCTATGGCTCCGCTGCTGCATTCAGCCGGGCATTTAAACGGGTAACCGGCACTTCGCCCGGCGGTGTGCGCCGGGCCTAGGGGCTTGCGCTAAAGCCTGTTTTACGGTTTGCGCACGGCAACTGTTTCCACCCGGTGGCCTTTGCCCTTGCGCAAAATTGCGTCGGCGCGAAAACGTGACGGGGCCACATGCTGTTCCAACACCTTGGCATTGATATTGGCCCATATGTCGCCCGCAAGGATGCGCGCCTCGTCGTCATTTAAATGGGCATAGCGGTGGAAATAGGATTCCGGGGTTTGAAACACACTGTTTTTCAAGGTTAGAAAACGGTGAATATACCAGGTGCGAATATCGTCTTCATCGGCATCCAGATACAGGGTGAAATCGAAATAGTCACCGGCATGGGTCTGGGCGACCGGGCTGCCAACCGTGCTGATTTCCAGAACATTTAACCCTTCGACAATCAGAATGTCGGGGTTATCAATAATCTGTTTGCGATCCGGGTCGATATCATAGGTTACGTGCGAATAAACCGGTATTTCGACCTGTTCTGCCCCGTCTTTGATCTGTTCAAGTGTGTCAAGCAGGGCGCGGCGATCATAGCTTTCGGGGAAACCCTTGCGCGCCAGAAGGCCGCGTTCTTCCAGATCGGCCAGCGGCCATAAAAAACCGTCGGTACACATCAAATCAACCCGGCCCGCACTGCCCAGCGATTGCGCCAGCATTTGCCGCAAAACCCGGCAAAAGGTGCTTTTACCCACCGCAACACTGCCCGCAACCCCGATGATATAGGGTGCTTTGCGCGGCGGGGTGCCCAACACATTGCCCATCCCGGTTTTAAGGGATGCCAGATGGTCGCGGTGCGTGCGGATCAAATGGATCAGCGGCGCAAAAATTGCCGACAGGTCATCCTGATCGGTGGTGTCGTTGAGGCCGCGCAGCGCATCAAGGTCGGCAGCGGCAAGATGATAGGCCGTGTTTTCACCTACGGCCTGCCACATGTCCCGGTCAAACAGGGCATAGCGGTCAGGGTAAGGCGACGACGGGGAAAGGGTCATTACGGCCTTCTCTGCTTTTGGTTTGGTTTATCTTGTCGCTTTATGCCGTTTGGGCGGGGGCGATGCAATGTTAACGGTGATGATTTGGTCAATAACTTTGACCAACAGGGGCAATTTCGTCGAAAAAGGCCGAAAATTCCGCAGTTTTACGTATTTTTTAGCCGGGCAGGTGGCGGGGTTGGCGGGTCTCGTTAAAAACGCGCCTTGCATGTAGTCTGCGCTGGGCCTTTGTCAATTCAGGTGCCGGCGCTGCCCCCGTAAAGGGCGCTTTGGGCGGCAAGGGCGGCATCTTGAAGATGGCGCAACAGGCGGGCGCGGCGCTGATGGACAATTTCGCGGGCGGTGCCAAAGGTGGAAAGGGCGCTGACCATGCGGTCGGTGCGGTTGGTAACCGGCACGGCAATGGCGTAAATGTCGCTTTCGCGTTCGCCGTCATTAAGGGCAAAGCCATCCTCGCGGATGCGCTGCAGCTCCTGTTTTAACGCCGACTTTCCGGTAATGGTGGTGGCGGTCAGGGCTGAAAGATGGGCGGTGGCGAGGTAGGTGTCGCGTTTTTCATCTTCCATAAAGGCCAGCCACAGCTTGCCATGTGCGGTGCAAAAGGCATCCAGTTTGGTGCCAATACGGATATCGACATAAAGCGACCTGCCCGGCAGTGCCTTGGCAATGCAAACCGCCATGTCGTTTTCAAACCGGGTTGCCATGCAGGCTTCACCGGTGGCCCGTGCCAGATCATCGAGTACGGGTTGCAGGGCCAGGGCCGGGCCGCCATCGCGCAAAACCCGTTCGCCCAGATCGGCAAACATATAGCCCAAACGAAAAACCCCGCGTGCGGTCACGCGCAGCGCACCGGCCTGTTCCAGGGTATGAAGAAACCTGTGTGCGGTAATCAGGTTGATTTTTAATTCTTTCGCGACCTCGCCCGCGCTCATTTCGCTGCGCCCTGCGGCAAACAGCTCAAGAATGCGAAAGGCCTTTAGCACCGATCCGTTTAACTGTGTGGTCATGTCATCGCCTTTGCAAAAGAACCTGATCGGGGCGGGAATGTGCGTTTCCCGGTGTGAAAAGGCGTTGTCAGGCCACCGCGCCTGTAATGCCGCCGTCGGACCTGGATCGCGGCCACGCAAATACCGCCGCAGCTTGACGGCGGCAAATTTCACGTAATATACTATATTGTAAATTATATTTCAAATATAGAAATATGAAAAAGAGGGCGGGGACATGGCGGATCGTAAAGCAGCATTAACACTGACAGCCGGGGGGGCGGTTCTGGCGCGGATGAAAGCGGTGGGGGTTGATTATATTTTTGCCAATTCCGGCACCGATTTTCCGCCGATCATTGAAGGGCTGGCCGAAGCCGCCGCCAAGGACATTGACCTGCCCGAAGCCCTGATTATGCCGCACGAAAATGCCGCCATGGGCATGGCCTATGGTTATTATCGGGCAACAGGGCGCGCGCAAGCGGTGATGGCGCATACCAATGTCGGCCTGGCCAATTGTGCCATTGGCGCGATTAATGCCGCGACCGAACATGTGCCGATTTTGCTGTTTTCCGGCCGTACCCCGGTCATGGAAAAGGGGCGTTTGGGCGCGCGTACCGTGCCAATTGGCTGGGGCCAGGAAATGCGCGATCAGACCGCCCTGGTGCGTGAAGCGGTAAAATGGGATTACGAACTGAAATTCCCCGAGCAGGTACCCGAAACCGTGGACCGTGCCTATGCCATTGCCAATTCCGTGCCCAAAGGCCCGGTTTATGTCAGCCTGCCGCGCGAGGTTTTGTGCGAGCCATGCCCCGGCGAGCACATCGAAGGCCCGTCACGGATGCAACCCGTGCAGATCGCACCGCCGCGCCATTTGCTGGCCGAGGCCGCCGAAATGCTGGCACAGGCGCAACGCCCGCTGATTATTGCCCAGCGCGGGGCAGGGTCCGCTGCCGGGTTTGCGGCGTTGGCGCAGATGGCAAGCCAGTGGGGCGTTCCGGTGGTGCAATATTGGGCGATCCAGCTGGCGATTGCGACCGATCATGCCATGTTTGGCGGGATCGACCCGACGGCCTATATGAAAGAGGCCGACCTTGTGGTGGTGATAGATTGTCTGGCCCCGTGGGGACCCGATATTCATACCCTGCATGATGATTGCAAGGTGATCCAGATCGGCCAAGACCCGCTTTATGCCCGGGTTCCGTCGCGAAATTTCCCGGCGGATATATCGCTGGTCGGTGAAACCGCCGATGTTATTTTGGCACTGGCCGAGGTGCTTTCCCCTAAACATGCCGATCACGCCGATAAATGCAAAACCCGCTATGACGCGGTGGCCACGCGTAACCGCGAAACCCGGCAAAAGGCACTGGCGGCAGCGGCTGCCGGTGCCACCACACCAATGACAAAGGCCTATGTGTCGCGCGGTGTTTCAGCCGCGATTGCGGGCAAGAATGCCACGGTGTTTTCCGAACTGGGCTGCCCGTTAGAACCGATGGATTTAACCCATCATCAGGCGTGGTACCAGGAACCGCATTCGGGCGGTTTGGGCTGGTCGTTTCCGGCGGCAATGGGGTTTTCACTGGCCAATCGGGGCCGGTTGGTGGTCGCAACCATGGGCGATGGTTCGTATATGTTTGCCAACCCGACCGCGTGCCACCAGATTGCCGAGGCATTGAACCTGCCCGTTCTTATTTTGGTTTTAAACAATAACGAATGGGGGGCGGTGCGACAGTCTGTCACCGGGATGTATCCCGATGGTTATGCATCAAAAACCAATCGCATGCCGCTGACATCGTTAACCCCCAGCCCCGATTTTACCAAAACCGCGCAAGCCAGCCGGGCGTGGACGGCCAGGGTGGAAAAGCCTGCCGATCTGGCGGCGGTGTTAAACGACGCCATCGCCCATATCGAAACCAATGGCACCCATGCGCTGGTGGAAATTACCATTGCGCCATAGCGGGTTGTTTTAACAAACGCCATGTTGCCGGTTTGATTTGCCAACCGGTAGTCGCCACCATGCTGCAATGCAGGGGTTTGTCGTGCCTGTTTGCCAGGCAACGACAAATCGCTGCTTGCATCATAGGCAGAAAAATTATTTGATTGGATTCAATCAATTGAATTGCCTGTTTTAAGGAGGTCGAATGGACCGGGTTGTTGGGACGTCTGGACGGATTGCTTTTGCCAGTGCAATGCGAAATCTGTTGGCCGATGTTTATCCACAGCATGATCCGGTTTTGCTGGTGCGGCGTGTGTTCGAGGTGCTGGACTTGCCAATTGACGGCGACGGCCCCGAACCTGCCGAGGAATCCTTGCGAAAATGGGACCAGCGCGACGCGTTTTTAATTACCTATGGCGACAGCATTTCACGCAATGGCTATCAGGGCCTTAAATCCTTGCGCGATTTTCATCAGAAATGGCTGAAAGACTGGTTGCCGGGCATTCATATTTTGCCCTTTCACCCGTTCACATCCGACGATGGTTTTTCGGTTTCCGATTTCACCACGCTGCGCCCGGAACTGGGCACGTGGGAAGATGTCGAAGATTTATCCAAACATGCCAAGGTGATGGCCGATCTGGTGGCGAACCATATTTCGGCATCGCATGAATGGTTCGGGCAGTTTTTGGCCGGGCAGGAACCGGGCGTTAATTACATTAAAACCGCCAACCCCGATGACGACATTTCACAGGTGGTGCGCCCGCGCAGCCATCCGTTGTTAAATCTGGTCGAAACGGCGCTGGGGCCAAAGCATGTCTGGTGTACGTTCAGCTATGATCAGGTTGATCTGGATTACAGCAACCCCGATGTGTTTTTTGAAATTCTGAAAATCGTGCTCGATTATGCCAGCCACGGTGTCAGCGTGATCCGGCTCGATGCGATCGGGTTTATCTGGAAGGAATCCGGTACAGCGTCGATCAATGCTGATCAGACCCATGAAATCATCAAGGCGCTGCGGCTGGCGGCCAACGCGGTGGCACCCGATCTGGTGTTTATTACCGAAACCAACCTGCCGATGGTTGAAAACCTGTCCTATTTTGGCCAGCAGGATGAAGCGCACCTGATTTACAATTTTTCCCTGCCGCCGGTTATTTTGCACGCGCTGCTAAGTGGCCGGTCGGATTATATCCGTAAATGCATCATGGCGATGCCGCCAGCCCCGGCGGGCTGCACCTTTTTTAACTTTACCGCCAGCCACGATGGCATTGGCTTGCGCCCGGCTGAAAATATCGTGCCCGATGAAGACATTACCCAAATGACCGAACATGCGCGCAAAATGGGTGGCGAGGTAAGCTTTCGCTCGGTGGCCGGGGGCGGGCAACGCCCTTATGAGCTAAACGTGACATTGTTTAGCATGCTGGCCGAAAGCTTTGCCGGCGAGCGGGCATTCGGGCTGGAACGGTTTGTGATGTCGCAGGCGATTGCCATGTCGCTGGAAGGTATTCCCGCGATTTATGTGCAGTCTATTTTTGCATCGGAAAATGACCAGAACGGTTATGAACTCACCGGGATTCCCCGCCGCTTGAACCGCAAAATCTGGCAATTGGCCGATGCCGAAGCCGCCCTTGAAACACCGGGCATGCCCCAGCAGGCCTTCGGGCAGTTGCGCGCCCTGATGTCGATCCGTCAGGGGCAACCGGCCTTTCACCCCAATGCCACGCAATATACCCTTAATCTGGGCTCGGAATTGTTAGGTGTATGGCGGCAAAGCCATTTGAATGATCAAAGCATTTTTTGTGTGTTTAACCTGACCGCGCAAGATCAGGATCTGGACCTGTCGCGCATTAACCTGATCATGAATGAGGGCTGGCAGGACTTGATTACAGCCAAAGTGATCACTGATTACGATGGCATTATGACGCTGGCGCCTTATCAGATTTTGTGGATTTCCAACCTTGATGGCCGCCATCGCACCGAAAGCCGGTTGTTGCAGCGTTACCGCGACGCGATGCCGGTATAGGGGGCCGGTGTTTCGGGCGCGGTTGAAACCGATGCTTTCAGCACATCAATAAAGGCCCGCAAGCCCGCCGGAACATGGCGGTGGCCGGGATAATACAGGCACAGGCCGGGAAAGGGCGGTGTCCAGTCATCCATCATTTGGGTAAGCTCGCCCGATTGTAAATGTGGGGCTGCCTGATGGCGGGTAACATAGGCAATGCCACACCCGGCAATCGCGGCCTCGACAATCATGTTCGAGCTATCTAGCGTGATCGGGCCGGTTACATCGATTTCAATTTGCTGGTCGCGTTTTTCAAACTCCCACCGATAGATTTTGCCGCTGGGCAGGCGTAACCGCAGGCAGGCATGTGCCGCGAGGTCCGCCGGATTTATCGGGGCGGGCAAGCCGCAATTTTGCAAATAGCCAGGTGATGCGACAACAACAAATTGTTCGGGCGGGCCACAGGGAACAGCGATCATATCTTGCGGGACGGTTTCAAACAGGCGAATGCCCGCATCGAACCCGCCTGCAACAATATCCACCAGTTTGCCATCGGTGACGATATCGACATGCATATCGGGATAGGCGGCAATAAAGCGGGCCACCACCGGCATTAAAAACAGCCGGGCTGACCCCTCGGACGTATTAAGGCGCAAGGTGCCGCGCGGTTTTTGCCGGAACTTGTTGGCGATTTCCATGGCATCGGAAAGGTCGGTCAGGGCGGGGCGAATGCGCTCGACAAATTCGCGCCCGGCCTCGGTAAGCGAGACGCTGCGCGTGGTGCGGTTAAACAGGCGCACGCCAAGGCGCTGTTCCAGGCTGGAAATCGCATGGCTCAGCGCAGATGGCGACAGGCCAAGTTCCACCGCAGCGGCGCGAAAATTGCGGTGCGCAGCAACCGCGACCACACCGTGAAGTTCTAAAAGGCCACCTTTGTTCATTGTGCAATTTCCTGCATTACTTCATGCAATAATATCTCGCTTATTCGAACAATAAAACCTTTCTATGGTGCGCTATCGTCAATGACACAGACTGGTGGAGCCTGAAATGAACCCGAAAACAATTTTGATCACTGGAACATCGTCCGGGATTGGCAAGGCCACGGCAAAACGGTTTGCCGCGCTGGGCTGGAACGTGGTTGCCACCCAGCGCAGCCCGGAAAAAAACACCGAATTGCGCGCGTTGCCCCATGTGCTGGTCACCCGGCTTGATGTGCAGGACCGTGCCAGCATTGAGGATGCGATAGCGGCAGGCATCGACCGGTTTGGCCGGATTGATGCGGTGGTAAACAATGCGGGCTTTGGTCAATATGGCCTGTTTGAGGGGCTAAGCCAAAGCCAGATCGACCAGCAGTTTCAGGTAAATGTCTTTGGCGTGATGGATGTCACGCGGGCAATTTTGCCCCATTTTCGCAGCCATAAAAACGGAACGATTGTAAATGTCAGTTCCGGGGCCGGTGTTTTTGGCCTGCCGATGATTTCGCTTTATTGTGCCAGCAAGTTTGCCCTTGAAGGCTTTAGCGAAGCCGTTTCTTATGAACTGGCCTCGCAGGGCATTACGGTAAAACTGGTTATTCCGCATGGCGGGGTCAGTTCCACCGAATTTCATGCCCGCAGCGCACAGGAATTTTCCAAAACCGAAAGCCTGAGCGATTATCAGGATTTTGTAGAGAAAATGAACGCCGCATTCGCCAAAATGGCCGGGGGCCGTTTAATGGATTCCGATTATGTCGCGGGTTTTGTTGAGCAGGCTGTAACCGATGGCAGCAGCCGGTTGCGCTATTACGTTGGCGATGATGCACGCGGCTTTGTCGATGCGCGCCTGCATAAGGGCGAAGATGCCTATATCGCACATATGCACCGTTATTTTGATCCAGAGGCCGCAAAATAATATGGCTGATACAGACATCTGACATGCAAACAGGCCGGGATATATGCCACCCCGGCCTGTTTTTTAACGGGTTTTCTTTGGTGTTTGCTATCTGGCAACTTTGCCAATCTCGCCGTCATTCAAATCGTCTTCGACCGCGGCGGAAAGCTGTTCGAAAATGTCGTCCATCGCGCTTTCAACCCGCTGCCAGCTGGGAATAAACGGGCTTTCCAGCGGGTTATCCAGATAATGCTGCCCGGCACTAATGATCACTTCGGCCAGAACCTCGACACATTTTTCTTCTTCGTCGCGGTTGATTTTAAGGCCGTTAAACAAGGCGTCGGCGCGGTATTGCTCGATCAGGTCCAGGGCCGTTCTGTAATAGGTGGCTTTAAGCGTGCGGAATGTTTCGTGGGAAAAAACCGTGCCCTGGGTGGCGAGCTTGCGAAACAGCGATTTGGCAATGTCGCTGGCCATGCGTGACAGGCCATCGTCTTTTTGCGCCGGGTCAAATTCGCGGTGTTTATGGTCGTAAATATCGGCGATATCGACCTGCGCCAAACGGTGAACGGTATGGTTACGATACATTTCCGACAGCATGGAAATTTCCAGACCCCAGTCCGATGCCACGCGCAGGCCATAGGCCACATCGGTGCGAATGGCAATTTCGCCCGATAGCGCATAACGGAAACAATCCAGGTAATTCAGAAAATCGGTTTTGCCGACCACCTGTTTTAACGCCCGGATCAGCGGGGTGACAAACAGGCGGCACACCCGGCCCTTCAGCGTGCCCCCGGCAACGCGCGCGTAATATCCCTTGGCAAAGGCAAAATTAAAGGCCGGGTTGGCAATGGGATACATCAGGCGGGCGGGCAGGTCGGGGGTGTAGGTGGCAATGTCGCAATCGTGAATACCAATGACCGAACTGCGCCCGGTTGCCAGCGTATAGCCCATGCAATACCACACATTGCGGCCCTTGCCCGGTTCGTAACGGGCAAGATCATAATCGGCCAGCCGGTCATGCACGGCGCGCAGACGCGGGCCGTCGTTCCAGAGAATGCGGGTGCGCTGGGGCAGGTCTTTAAAAAACTCGCGCGCATAGGCGTATTGGGTTTCGTTGGCGCGGTCCAGCCCGACCACGATCTGGTCAATATAGGTGGCCTTTTTAAGCCCTTCGAGGATGGTGGTCATTGCCGGTGTTTCAAGCTCGGAATACAGGCACGGCAAAATAAGGGTCTGACGGCGAGATCGGGCAAAGGCCGTCATTTCATAAGCGAGTTCTTCCGGGTCACGATCAATAATCGAATGAAGGGTTGTGATCGGGCCACCCTGATGAAAATCGGCCATTTTTACCTCGCTTTTGTTATTGATGTTGGCGTTTGCGACAGATCGTCGAGTATTGAATTTATCATGATGTTCCAGCCCGCTGGCCCCGGTTTTGGCGCAAGACGGGCGGTTTTTCCACCCAGATCAAGCTGTGGGACCGGGCCGTGCTTAACCGGAATTTGCACCGCAATGTCGGCATGGGCCAACATCCCGGCATCATTTGGGGAATCACCCAGGGCAATGGTGGTGATGGCCGCACGGCTTTGGGGCAGTTTGCCGGTTTCTTGCAGCATCATCAGTGCGGTTTGCATGGCGCTTCCTTTGTCTGTTTCGCCGCATAATGTGTAAAAGCGGCCCCCTTTAACCAGTTTTAACCCAAATTCACGGGCAATGTTCCCGGCTTGGTCAATGTCGGCGCGGGGGGGCTGCCATATTAGCGGATCAGAACAGTTGCGCTGCCCGGCAAGGGCCGCATCGGCCAATGGCAGGCCGGTAGCCTTGGCAATTTCGGCCGCCGTGCTGGTGCGAAACCCGGCGACCGGCACCGATACCGTTTTGGCAATTTCATCGCGGGCGGCATCAATGGTGGCAGTTTGCGGGCCAAGCTGGCGCATATCGCCGTTAATTTCAATTGCGCCGCCATTTTCGCCAATCAAACCGGCAAACAGATGGTGGCGGGCATTGAGGGCGTGTAATTCGGCCAGGGTTTTGGAAGAAATCGCCAGCACGGGAATGTCGTTTTCGCGCAGCCGTGTAAGGGCGGGGCGCGCCGCCTCCCAGGAATAGTCATCGTGATCCAGCAGGGTGCCATCCAGGTCGGTGAAAACGACAAGTCCGGTCAGATGTTGCATCTATCTCGCAAAACGTTGTGAAAACAGCATGTTGTAGCATTTGCAATTGAAGTCTAGCACAGCACCTTCAATTGGGCGACAGTGCAAAGATTAAATTTTACGCACATTTTTGTATCGGCAAGAAGCTGTATGGAAAATCATCACTTAAGGTTTGCCGATGTCGTTGGGCTCTGGGGCTGCTGCATCGGGTTCTGTCGCGGTCGGGATTGGGGCGGCCCGCTTCCAAAATTGAAATTACTGTATTATAGTATATATTGGTATTTTGGTCTGACAGTGGAGGCATAAATCATGTCAAAGACGACCAGTATTTCCCTTGGCGATCATTTCACGGGGTTTATCGAGGCACAAGTATCCTCGGGCCGGTTTGGGTCGGCAAGTGAAGTGGTTCGGGCCGGGTTGCGCATCCTTGAGGAGCGTGAGGCAAAGTTTCAGGCTTTGCAAATGGCGATCACGGAAGGTTTAAACAGTGGCGTTGTCGAGACGTTCAGCATGGCAGCGTTACAGCACGACATGGACCAGGAAACGGGCGCAAAATAGTGTCCGGTTTTTCGGTTAGTAAGGCCGCTTATGCCGATATCCGGGGTATCGCTTCCAATACCCAAAAGACATGGGGTATCGAACGCAGGCGTCGGTATCTTGATGGCTTGAATGAAAAGTTTGAAGTGCTGGCAAGGATGCCGGAAATGTCGCATGAACGGCAGGACTTTGTTCCGCCTGTGCGAATCTCTCATTATGAAAAACATCTGATCATTTACGCGCACCATGGCGATGGTGGCATATTGATCATTCGTGTTCTGCACCAGAATATGGATGTTACATCACAGCTTTCCAGCTAGTTGAAATCCTGCGATATCGGCGCGATAGCGTGGAACGTCGAAATATACCGGGCTGTTTCAGGCGATTGATGGCGATGTGAAAATGCTGGCCCTGACCATGCCATTTTTCACCGGCATATCGGGAGCAAGGATTGCAAAATTTGGTTGCATGTCTTTGTGATTTAAGAAAAACGAATGCCGAAACATGATTTTAAAGGTGAAAGTCGCTTGATGGGCGTGAAAATGGGACGTCGGAGTTTTATTGGTTTTGTAAGTGCCGCAGCGGCAGCGGGCCTTGTGCCCGGCACATTGTCGCGCGCCTTTGCCGCCGGAACGGGCGCATTGCCAATGGGCGAGAAAAAACCGTTTTCGTTTGAAGGGGTTCTGGGCTGGGCGCGCGAACAGGCAAAAAAGCCCTATCAGGCCCCGGAAATTTCCGATGCGTTAAAAAACGTTCTGTCGCGCATTGATTATGATGCCTACCAGCAAATCAAGTTTGATACCGAAAAGTCGTTATGGCGCAACACAGATGGCGTGCCGCCGGTTGCCCCGTTTCATCAGAACCGTGGCACCATGGAAAAGGTGCGGATTTATACGGTGAGCGACGGGCAGGCCCGCGAAGTGCAATATGACCCGTCCGCCTTTGATTATAAGGGCGATATAAAAGCTGCCGATATGCCCGAGGATGCCGGTTGGGGCGGGTTTCGCCTGTTATATGACAACGACCCTTCGCGCGACTGGCTGGCTTTTTTAGGGGCATCGTATTTTCGCTCGGCCGGGCCGCAGGACCAATATGGCCTGTCGGCGCGCGCGGTGGCCGTGAACACTGCGTTGCATGATAAAACCGAAGAATTCCCGAGGTTTACCGAATTTTGGCTGGAGCCGACCCATGATGGCGGCATGCATATTTATGCATTGCTTGATAGCCCGAGCCTGACCGGGGCGGTGCAGATTGCGTGCCAGAAACCAAATGACCGCGACATTGTTATGGATGTGACGGTGCGGTTTTTCACCCGTCAGGCGGTGCGTCGCCTTGGCGTGGCACCGTTGACCAGCATGTTCTGGTTTTCTGAAATTAACCGCGACGAAGCGGTGGATTGGCGACCGGAAATTCACGATAATGACGGGCTGGCGATTTGGACCGGATCGGGCGAACGCCTGTGGCGGCCGCTTGATAACCCAAAACATACCCGTACCAGCAGCTTTGTTGACCAGTCGCCCAAGGGTTTCGGGCTCATGCAACGCGACCGCAATTTTGCCAATTATGAAGATGATGGCGTGTTTTATGATCGCCGTCCCTCGCTATGGATCGAGCCCAAAGGCGACTGGCAAAAAGGCATGGTTCAGCTGCTTGAAATTCCCACCGATGATGAAATTCACGACAATATCGTTGCCTATTGGACAACAGATGAAGAAGTCCCCGCCGGGGAAGAACGTGCCTTTCAATACCGCATGCACTGGATGGGGGATGGCCTGTTTGGCGATGTAAAAGTCGGTCATGCCATTGCAACGCGTACCGGCCGGGCCGGGGTGCCGGGGCAAAAACGCCCGGATAAAGGTTTGAAATATGCCATTGATTTTGCCGGGGGTGATTTGGCCAATTACACCACCGAACAAAAAACTGTGGTGCCCGATGTTAGCGCCAGTAACGCCGCCATTCAAAATGCCTATTGCTTGCGGGTGGTCGGGCAGGATTACTGGCGGCTGGTGTTTGATATTTTCCCCGATGGCAACGGGCCGGTTAATTTGCGCGCCGCCCTTAAAGAAGGTGACCGATTATTGACCGAAAGCTGGGTGTTTGAGCATCGCGAGCATCAGTTTTAAAACCAGATTACATGTAAACAGTTAAACGGGCCGGGTCTTTCCGGCCCGTTTGGCATTTATAAGCATTAAAATATTTTCTATATCCGTTTGGTTATAGATGTTCGTTTTGTGCTGTTCTTTTCCCGGTTTGTCCATTTTGCCAAAACCGGTGGCGTTTTATCCTGTGATCAACAGGGAAGCGGCCTTTGGCCGTTTTATAAAAAGATCATAAAGGAAAACGTCATGCATGTTCCCGTGGTTATCATTGGCAGTGGCCCGGCGGGTCTGTTGTTGTCGCATTTGTTGCATGTGCGCGGCATCGGTTCGATTATTCTGGAACGCAAAAGCCGGGATTATGTTGAAGGGCGCATTCGTGCCGGGGTGCTGGAAATGGGAACGGTCGGCCTGATGCGCGAAGTGGGCGTCGATGCCCGGATGAATGCCGAAGGCATTTTGCATGACGGCATTTACATCAGTGTTGAAGGCAAGCGCCACCATATCGATATGAAAGCCCTGACCGGCGGGCAGACCGTGATGATTTATGGTCAGACCGAACTGACCAGGGATTTGATTGCTGCGCGTTTAGGGCATGGTGGCGAAATTGTCTTTAACGCCGAAAATGTCAGCTTGCATGATGTTGAAAGCAATCAGCCCTATGTTCGGTATCTGCACGATGGCACCGAACAGCGGGTAACGTGCGACTATATCGCCGCGTGCGATGGGTACCATGGGGTCGGTCGCCAGACCATGCCACAGGATAAACTCAAAACCTTTGAGCGGGTTTATCCGTTTGGCTGGTTAGGTGTGTTGGCAAAGGCCAAACCGGTTGCCGACGAGCTGATTTATGCCCGCCATTCACGCGGTTTTGCCCTGTGTTCGATGCGATCGCAAACAGTGGTGCGCCATTATGTGCAGGTACCGATCGAGGATAAAATTGAAGACTGGTCCGATGACCGCTTCTGGCATGAATTGCGCCTGCGGCTGGGCGAGGAAGACGCCGGGCTGGTGAATGAAGGCGAGGTGTTTGAAAAAAGCATTGCGCCGCTGCGCAGCTTTGTTGCCGAACCCATGTCGCACGGGCGGTTGTTTTTGGCGGGGGATGCTGCCCACATTGTGCCGCCCACCGGGGCCAAGGGCCTAAATCTGGCGGCAAGCGATGTGCATTATCTTTCAAAGGCGTTGATTGCCAAATTCAAGGACAATAACGACGCCCTTCTGGCGGGGTACGGGGCAACGGCAACCGCACGGGTGTGGAAGGCGGAACGGTTTTCGTGGTGGATGACATCGATGTTGCACCGGTTTGGCGATGAAAACAGTTTTGATGGCCGGGTGCGCCAGGCCGAACTGGATTATGTCCTGTCATCGGATGCCGGCAAGACGATGCTGGCGGAGAATTATGTCGGGTTACCTTACTAATATCAGCTGCCTCTAAATTATCACAATTGTTTTGGAACCGGCAGCTCTGCGGCGCGTTAGGTGGGTGTTGTGTGAGGCAACGGTTTAAAACAAAACAGGAGGTCCCAATGGTGACCAAGAATGAAGCCGAAACGAGCGCCGACACCTCAAAACTTCAGGCTGAGGTCGAAATTCTGCGCCAGGATCTGGCAGAAGTGACCAAAACTCTGAAATCGATTGCTGGCGACAACATTGAAACCCGCACGGCACAGGCTGCCCAGCGGGTTCGTGAAGTTTCGGGTCAGGCGCGTGAGCAGTTTGACCATGCCCGTGACGTGGCCGTTGATCAGGTGCGCGAACGTCCGCTGCTGACGGTTGCTGCAACCTTTGGTGTCGGCCTGATACTTGGCCGCTTGATGCGTCGATGATCGATCAGCTCATCGATGCCATCGGTGACATGGCGCAGGCCGCAGCCGCAAGGCTTGCGGCCATCGCCATAATCGGGCTGGTGATGCTGGTTGGCACCGGGTTTGTGCTGGCCGCCATTTATATGGGGCTTGCGGCCCAGGTCGGGCCGGTGGTCAGCGCGCTGACCATTGGTGTTGTGCTGATTGTGCTGGGCCTTGTCACGATGGCAATCTGGTTTGGTAAAAGCCCGACATTCGAGCAGGATAAACCCGACAACGCCCATAAAGCCGGTCGCACCGAAGATGATATTATTATTGATATGCTGATGGATGCGGCAAAGGCCGGTTTTGCCACCGGGCAAGGCGATAAAAACGGCATGAGCCAAGGGTTTGAACGTATTTTACAAAACCTTGATGGTCTGGGCACGTTTGAACGCCGGCGCGCAGCAGAAGCTGCTGTGGCGCAGGCCGAGGCGGCCTATGCGCAAGCACAGGAGCGTGTCGCCCGCGCTGCTGGTGGTGCTGCCGATGATCCGGGGGTGGCGGGGTTTGCCGTTGACCCTGATGGCCCCGATCACCCCGACGGTTTTGATGGCGCCAAACCTGAACCCGTTTCGGATGCCTTTTCGCGTGATCCGGGAATGACGCAAAAATAACCTGCCAGATTGTCGTTATTGCCATTGACGTACGAGATATGAAAAACCGGCGAACGGGAAAGCCCGATCGCCGGTTTTGTATTTTTGCGTGGATGGAGGCCGGGATTATTCGCCGTGAAAATGCACCGTGCCGATATAGGGCAGGTTGCGATTGTTCTGGGCGTAATCGATGCCGTAACCGACCACAAATTCGTCGGGAATATCAAAGCCGCAATAATCGATGGCAATGTTGATATCGCGCCGCGACGGTTTGTTAAGCAGGGTACAAATTTCAAGCCGATTGGGGTCGCGCGTGTTAAGCAGGCGCACCACTTCGGACAGGGTATAGCCGGTATCGATGATGTCTTCGACCAGAAGCACGTCCTTGCCGCGAATTTGCCCGTCAAGATCCTTGATGATGCGGACATTGCGCGAGCTTTCGGTCGAGTCTCCATAGCTTGACGCGACCATGAAATCGACTTCGACCGGAACGGTCAGTTTACGCGCCAGATCGGCGATAAACACGAACGAGCCGCGCAACAAGCCGACCACGATCAGCTTTTCGGTATCTTTGAAATTCTCGTTGATCTGGGCTGCCAGCGTATCGATTTTCGCGGCAATTTCCTCAGCAGTGATCAACGGCTTGATATCATAATCGGCCATCAGTCCGGGTCCCCGAAGGTGGAATGGTTCAATGCAGGCGTTGCTATCACAGGCAATGGGCCTTTACCAGCCTGCTTGCGGTTGAATATCTGATGTTATTGGTGCGGTGGCCTGCAACAATACCGGTTTATCGCCATCGTGCCACTGGGCATATCTGGTCATGGCATTGGCAAAAAACGGGCTTTGCAGCATGTCGTGCAACCAGCGTTGCAGGTGGGCAAAGGGCAGGGCATCAAATTTTTCCGGATCGATGCGGGCAAACTGGCGAATAAACGGGGCAATGGCATAGTCGGCCAGGGCCGGGCGGGTGCCGTACAGATATTTGCCAACCGCAAGCCGACCATCAAGCCGGTTCAGAATTTTTTCGGCCTGTTGGCGATGAAAAGCCGGATCGGCCCCGTCATAGCGCGATGCGTATTTATAGCGATCAAGGTGGTTTTTAAACGGGCCGTCATTTTGCGCGATTAATACCAGCATATCATCAAGGTCGCCGCTTTGCGGGGTTAGCCATTGCTGCGGGTCGGCCTCGGCCAGGGCCCAGACCATGATTTCCAGGCTTTGATCAATGACGGTGCCATCGCCAAGGATTAACACAGGCACAGTGGCCTTGGGCGATGCCGCAAGCAATGCCGCGGGTTTGTCGCGCAGGACAACTTCGCGCAGTTCCACAACAATACCGGCAGCCAGCAACGCCATACGGGCGCGCATGGCATAGGGGCAGCGCCGAAAGCTGTATAAAACCGGCATTGCGGTCGTATCTGGAAGGATGGTGGCGGGCGTTTGCATCTGATCGGTCATGTTTTTGGAGTACAGACATGGTGTCGGGTTTGCAACCATCTTTGCGGCCATCAGCCGTGAAGACGCGGGGGGGCAGTTTTGGTTTTCGCGGTGTGATTGGCCGGTTATAATGGGTTGTGCTATCTATTTTGCCCGAACAAGGTAAAATTTTGGACATTTTACACGCGACGGGCTTGATTTATCGGTCCGGTTTGTGAAAGGAAAAGCACGTAATTTATCGCCTTCCACCGAACCGGAACATAAACGCGCCGGGGGCCGTTGTTTGGAACGGTGGATCGACGACCACAGATGGAAACAAGGAAACAGACCATGACACCGACCGAAATCGCGCGGGTAACCAAGTATTTGCGTCGCACTTTTGATAATAACCGCATTGTCATTGACCCGCCGCGGGCCAAGGATCATCCGATTGAAATGCGCGTCGGCGACGAATTTCTGGGTGTTTTGCACCGCGACGAAGACGAAGGTGAAGTCAGCTATTCCTTGCAGATCATGATCCTTGAAGAAGATTTGCCGTCGCTGGATTAAGCAAACCTGTTTGTTCAGGGGGCTGTTTTCGCCACGACGAACCAAAGTATAAAAACGCCCCCGCGATGAGGGGCGTTTTTTTATGGCTGATGAAAGAAGCTGCCTTATTCGCTATGCCGACGGGGTGTCAGCAAAGGCTGTCGACCGGCTGACATCTTCCCAGCGGGTAATTTCATCGGCCAGTGATGCCATTTTGTCGCGAACCAGCACCACGGCGTCCGCCCCCAATAATAAATGGGCCGGGGGTGTTTCGTGGTTGATAATATCAAGCAAGACTTGGGCGGCCTTGGCCGGGTCGCCCGCCTGTTGGCCGTTTTTGGCGGTGCGGGCATCGCGAATAGGGTCAAACAGGGTGTTATAATCATCAATGCTGCGTTCGGTGCGCACCATGGACCGCCCGGCCCAATCGGTGCGAAAAGACCCCGGCGCAATCGCAGTGACATGGATGCCCAGATGGGCGACTTCGCGGGCAAGGGTTTCGGAAATACCTTCCAGCGCAAATTTCGACCCGCAATAATACGAAATCCCCGGCATGGTAATGAAGCCCCCCATCGAGGTGATGTTGATGATATGACCGCTTTTGCGCTGTCGCATGGTGGGCAAAACCGCCTTGATCATGGCAACCGCGCCAAACACATTTACGTTGAACTGGGCAATCAGGTCGGAAAGCGGGCTTTCTTCGAGAATGCCTTCGTGGCCATAACCGGCATTGTTGACCAAAACATCAATCGGCCCAGCCGTTTGGTGCAAGGCGGTGATGGCGGGGGGGATGTTATCAAAATCGGTGACATCAAGAATAAGCGCGGTGGCATGACCACCCAGCTTTTCAAATGCCTGTTTGGCGGCGTCGTTGCGCACGGTGCCAATCACTTTGTGACCAGCCTGCAAGGCGGCGATGGCAAAGGCTTTGCCAAAGCCGGAACTGACACCGGTAATCAGAAACGTTTTTGCGGTGGGATTTGCCATTTTTTGGCCCTTTCGGTTTTTCGGTCGTGCCCGGGGCGGCGTTTTTGACGGACCCGGGCATGGGAAGGGCAGGCTAGTGGCGACGCATTGTTTGGGCTATAATGTAAGAATGAAACAGACTATGTGGAGAATGGTGTATAATGCGAGGCAGTGAATTTGCCGATTTGCGGGCGTTTGTCGCCATTGTGGAGGAAGGCAATTTTTCGCGTGCCGCGGCCCGGCTGCGGATTTCGCCCTCGACCTTAAGCCAGACCATTCGTCAGCTTGAAGCGCGGATCGGGGTGCAGTTGCTGAACCGCACCACGCGCAGCACCGCCCTGACCGAGGCCGGGCAGCGCCTGTTTGACCGATTTAAACCCGCCCTTGGCGAAATGGAAGCCGCCCTTGGCGAGGTGCGAAACCTGCCGGGGCGCCCGGCCGGGACGGTGCGGCTGGTTTTGCCGCGTTTGGCACTGGCAACCCTGGTGGAGCCGCATTTGGGCGATTTTTATCAGCAATTTCCCGACATCACCCTGGAACTGGGCATTAATGATGCCATGATCGATATTGTCGGCGATGGCTTTGATATTGGCATTACCCTGGGCGAGCTTGTGGAAAAAGACATGATCGCGGTCAAGCTGGGGCCGGATTTGCGCCAGGTGGCAGTGGCATCGCCCGATTATCTGGCGCAGCATGGCAGGCCGCACACACCGGCTGACCTTTTGGGGCATAACTGCATTAACTGGCGCAAACCGGGCAGCAATAAAATCTATAATTGGGAATTTAACGACGACGGGCGCTGGTTCAATGTGGCGGTGAATGGCGCGTTGATTGTATCGCACCGTGACACAGCCCTGCAGGCGGCGGCGCAAGGGGCTGGCATTGCCTTTGCCTATTGGTCGTCGCAATGGATGCAGCCGCTGATTGATGCCGGGAAACTGGTGCCGCTTTTGGAAAGTTATTCGCCCGATTTCCCCGGCTGGTATGTGTATTACGCCCGCCAGCATCACACCCCGCCTGCCGTCCGGGCCGTGATTGATTTTTTGCGGGCGGCCAACCGATGTGATGACCCGGCATGATGGCTGTGTGTGATTTTGCGGATGCGAAACCTGTGCGATTTTTACCTGCGCTGCCGGGCGATGCTTGTTTAGAATATAAGATGCATTAAAAATATTGGTTCTATTGGTTCTGGTGCGTGTTGGCGGTATTGGGACGATTGGTAATGGCGATGTCGGGGATTAACAATGCGATTGACGGGTTTTAGCGATTACACCTTGCGCACCCTGATTTATCTGGGGCTGCATGGCGATGGTTTGGCAACGATTGATGAAATTGCCACGGCCTATGATATTTCGCGCAATCATTTGATGAAGGTTGTGCATCACCTTGCGCGGCAAAACATTATCACCACCGTGCGTGGCAAGGGTGGTGGCATGATGCTGGCGCGCCCGGCGGGCGATATTAATGTTGGTGCGGTGGTGCGTGAAACCGAAAAAGACAGCCATATTGTTGAATGTTTCGACCCGGTACATGCGGGCTGTTGCAAAATTGAAGCCGCCTGCATTTTGCGCGGTGCCCTTTTTAAGGCGCGCGAGGCATTTTATGACGTGCTGGATGGCTATGTGCTGGCCGACCTGATTGCGCCGCAAGCAGCCCTTGCCGACATATTGGGGCTGGTGCCTGCACACAGGCTAGTTAAGCCGCGTATTTCTACCGTGCTAAAATGAATGTGCCGTTTGCGGGGCGGCGCAGCGTCACATCAGCCATGCAATTTGTGGCTTAACATGTATTTTAAATATATGTTAAAAGAACCTGTTTTTGTTGCCCGAAACCGGTGCAGCGAGGGACGGGATGAATGGACGCAAAGCACGGAGGATAGCATGTACGCAGTGCAGGAAAGACCGGATGGCGGGGCGACAGGCGCGGGTTCTGCGCCGGTAATAGCGGCCGAGGCCGGTTCGGTTTCGGGGGCGGTTTCAATCGCGGGCGAGGGTCGCGCCCGCAAGGATGTTTGGCAAGCCGCACAGGCCGGGTTGCCCGTGCGTGACGGGGGCGATTTGGGGGCTGCGGGCAGCGTACCCGAAGGTGCAGATATGGCGACCGCGCGCGAAGCCGGGCTTTTGGCGCGCATTGGCGAGCTTGAGCATGAGCGCGACGTTTATCAGGTGGTTTTTCGCAATCTGGACGGGTTTGGTCATTCGCTGGTGTCGGTGCGGGAATCATTTGGCGAGTTATCGTCATTGCTGATTGATCATAGCCGCGCCAATCAGGATGCGCGGCGTGAAACCGAGGCCAGCCAGGCCAGCTTGCAGGAAATGGTTGCCGAGATTGTGTCAATCAGTGCCAAGGTTGATCAGGCATCGCAGAAAATTTCGGAATTAAATGCCGATGCCAACCGTATCAGCACCATTTTGTCGTTGATTGACAATGTATCGCGCCAAACCCGGTTGCTGGCCTTTAATGCCAGTATGGAAGCCGCGCGCGCCGGAGAGGCCGGGGCAGGGTTTGCCGTGGTCGCAACCGAAGTGCGCACCCTTGCCGGGCAGGCCGCAACTGCGACCAGCGATATCGGGTCGCTGGTGCGCGACATTAAAAAGACCGCCAGCACCACCGATGACAATATGCGGGCCAATTCCCATGCCGCCAGCCATTTGAAAAACGAGGCGGGGGACATTTTGGCCCGTACCGGCCGAATTGTTGAAATTTCCGACCAGTCGTCCCGGGCGCTGGCGACGGCGGCGATGCTAAGCGAGGTCGAGCTTGCCAATCTTGAAGAGCTGGAGCTGAAGCTGGAGGTTTATAGGGTGTTTATGGGGCTTTCAAACGCAACCGAGGCCGATTTTCCCCCTGAAACCGATTGTCGGTTGGGGCAATGGTATTATGGCGGGTCGGGGCAGGGGCAATTTGCCCGCCTGCCTGACTTTGCTGCGATGGAGGAACCACATCGCCAGGTGCATGAAAATGCCCGCATTGCTGTGGGGCAGTATCGCGCCGGAAACATGGAACAGGCCCTGAAGGCATTAAGCGTGATGGAAGCCAGCAATTACGAGGTGATGCAGCGTTTGCGCCGCATGATCCGCACGCAGCAGTAATGGGCCGTGCCGCCCGTGCCTGACGGGAGTTGCGTGGCATGATCCGTGCGGATGTGCAAAGGGCTGCTAAACTGCAAAGGGCGACATCGTTATGATGCCGCCCTTGATGTCAGTTCGATAATACCAGTTCACGCTGCGCGCCCAGAAGGTGGTGCGCGTGGTTGGCGTCAGGTGTTAGTCAACCTGGGTTTCGACCATCTGCTTGTTGAAATAAAGCGCGATCAGCGTACAGATCGCGCCCGATAACAGATAAGCCCCCACCATGATCAGACCAAACCGGTCACACAGGAACAAGGCGACCAGCGGGGCAAAGCCGGCCCCGATCAGCCAGGCAAGGTCCGATGTGATGGCCGACCCGGTATAGCGGTATTGCTGGCGGAAGTTTGATGCCAGGGCACCGGCCGCCTGACCAAAGGACAGGCCCAGCACGGCAAAGCCGCCCAGAACAATAATGTCTTCGCCAATGGCCCCGGCCTGATAGAGGAACGGGGTGGCAAAACTGCCCACACCAATGATAACCGCACAAATGCCCAGCAATTTACGCCGTCCGATCCGGTCGGCAATAATGCCCGATGCGGCAATGGTGCCCATGCCGATAACCGCGCCGATCAGCTGGATAATCAGGAACCGGCCCACGGAATGGTCGGTATAAAGGTTGACCCAGCTTAACGGAAACACGGTAACCAGATGAAACAGGGCATAACTTGCCAGCGGCAAAAACGCCCCCATCAGGATGGTGCGACCGTGAACCTTGAAGGTGTCGGTGACACGCACGGCCTGAAGTTCGTTCTGGTCAAGCAAATGGCCAAATTCGGTGGTTGCTACCAGCCGCAGACGGGCAAACAACGCCACCACATTGATGGCAAAGGCGACAAAGAAGGCATAACGCCAGCCCCAGTCCATAAAGTCGGCATCGCTTAGCGTCATTAAGAAATAGGCGAACAGCCCGGCAGCCACAATAAAGCCCAGCGGTGCGCCCAGTTGTGGCATCATCGCGTACCAGCCCTTGCGGTTTTGCGGGGCATTAAGGGCCAGAAGGGATGCCAGCCCGTCCCATGCGCCGCCAAGGGCAAGTCCCTGGGCAAAACGGAAGGCGCAAAGCAGGTAAATCCCCAATACGCCAGCACTTTCATAGCTGGGTATAAAGGCGATGGCGACGGTGGAACCACCAAGCAGGAACATTGCAACTGTGAGTTTTGCCCCGCGCCCGTAACGCCGGTCAACCGCCATGAACAAAAGCGACCCTGCCGGACGGGCAATGAACGCAAGTGAAAAAATGGCGAAGGAATAAAGCGTTCCGGTGACCGGATCGTCAGCCGGGAACAGAAGGCGGGGAAATACAATTACTGCTGCAATGCAATATGTGAAAAAGTCGAAAAACTCCGACGTGCGACCAATAATGACACCCAAAGCGATCTTGCCGGGGTCGACCTGGGTACGCGTTGAAAGCTGGCGAACATCACGCTCGAGTTGTGAGGAGGACGCCGCTGCGTAGGACTCACTGGGATAACTCATTATACCCCTCCCTTATGTTTTATGACCTTTATGGTTGGGTCAAAGCCAGATTTGGAATTGGTCTTAAAACAACTATGAGCCTGTAAATCATTGGTGTCAAATCGCCTCTTGATTGGGAATAGCACTTATGACGCACAGGCATGGCAAATGTGGCGGAAAAGCTGGGGTGCCGGGGTTGACAAAATTGGCTGTCGGATGTAGCAATCCTGCCACTGGTTGGAATTTGACCAGCTTAATTTTCGTCAGACATGGCGGTTCGTTATCGTCATGTTTTTGAAACTAAATCCGGGAACGACAGGTAATTGACGTGATTGGGGCTCTTGGGGCGCAATCCGGATATTGCTGTTTTGTTTGCAAATGGTCTCGTCCTGAGACTGGTCAAAAGATCAAGCGTATGTCATCAAAACTTTCACGCGGCCTGCTGATTGCACCTCTTTTGCTTCTGTTAAACGGATGCAATCTGGTTGTGATGCACCCCTCGGGCGACGTTGCGGTGCAGCAACGCGACCTGATTATTATCTCCAGCATTCTGATGCTGATCATCATCATTCCGGTGATGGCACTGACAGTGTTTTTTGCCTGGAAATATCGCCAGTCAAACAAAGAGGCGGAATACGAGCCGAACTGGCATCATTCCACCCGTCTTGAAGTGATCATTTGGTCTGCGCCGCTGCTTATCATTATTGCCTTGGGCGCGATTACCTGGGTCAGCACGCATACGCTGGATCCGTATCGCCCGCTCGATCGGCTTGATGCGTCGCGGCCTGTGACGCAGGACATGAAACCGCTGACCGTTGAAGTCGTTTCCATGAACTGGAAGTGGCTGTTCATTTACCCGGAACTTGGCATTGCCACGGTTAACGAAATGGCAGCCCCGGTTGATGTGCCGATCAATTTCAAGATTACGTCTTCGTCGATCATGAACTCCTTCTATATTCCTGCCCTTGCCGGTCAGATCTATGCGATGGCGGGTATGGAAACGAAGCTGCACGCTGTGATCAACAAGGAAGGTGTCTATAAAGGCTTCTCCGCGAACTATAGCGGGGCCGGTTTTTCGGACATGCATTTCAAGTTTCACGGTATGAAGCAGGCCGATTTCGACCAATGGGTTGAAAAGGTGAAGTCTGACGGCGAAGGTGATCTTGATCGGGCGCATTATCTGGATCTGGCGAAGCCGACCACGGCAGAGCCGGTACACTATTACAATGGTGTCGACCCGGATTTGTTTAATGCGGTGGTTAACATGTGCGTCGACAAGTCCAAGATGTGCATGAACGAGATGATGATGATCGATGCCCAGAATGGTCACGCGGGCGGCATGCCGCACGGGGAGCATTCACAAGCAGGCGAGCCGACGGCCGATATGTCACATGGCGAACATTCCCCCGAAAGTGCGCCAATGGCGGGCATGTCGGACGATGGCGCCACGGCACAGAAGCCCTGATCGAACCGCGATCCTAATTTATCGGACCTTGGCGGCTGTGCCTGGCACAGCCGCATTGAAAAGAAGAGTAAACCGATGCCTTCAAATCCGGATCTGTTAAAGTTGATCTTTGGTCGGCTTTCCCTTGATTCATTTCCCTACCATGAACCCATTCTGGTCGTGACCTTTATTGGTGTGATGATTGGTGGCCTGGCGGTGCTGGGCGCAATCACCTATTTCGGCAAATGGACCTATTTGTGGCAGGAATGGATTACCAGCGTTGATCATAAAAAGATCGGCGTGATGTATATCATTCTCGGCCTGATCATGCTGTTGCGCGGTTTTTCCGATGCGCTGATGATGCGCGCGCAACAGGCAATGGCGTTTGGCGACTCGGCCGGGTTTTTGCCGCCGCACCATTATGACCAGGTCTTCACCGCGCATGGCGTGATCATGATCTTCTTTGCAGCAATGCCGTTCGTCACCGGTTTGATGAACTTTGTTGTGCCGCTGCAAATTGGTGCGCGCGACGTATCGTTTCCGTATCTGAACAATTTCAGTTTCTGGATGACGGCCGCTGGCGCGATGATCATTATGATTTCGCTGTTTGTTGGTGAATTTGCAAAAACCGGCTGGCTGGCTTATCCGCCGCTGTCCGATATTTCGCATAGTCCCGGGGTTGGCGTTGATTATTACATCTGGGGCCTGCAGGTCGCCGGTCTGGGCACCCTGCTTTCCGGGGTTAACCTGATCGCGACGATTGTTAAAATGCGCGCGCCGGGCATGTCGATGATGAAGATGCCGGTTTTCACCTGGACCGCACTTTGCACCAACGTTCTGATCGTGGCAGCGTTTCCGGTTTTGACCGCTGTTTTAGCCCTGCTTTCCCTTGACCGTTATGTCGGCACCCATTTCTTTACCAATGATATGGGCGGCAACGTGATGATGTATATCAACCTGATCTGGATCTGGGGTCACCCCGAGGTGTACATCCTGATCCTGCCTTGCTTTGGTGTATTTTCTGAAGTCGTTGCGACCTTCTGCGGCAAGCGTCTGTTTGGCTACAGCTCGATGGTCTATGCGACCGTGGTGATCACGATCCTGTCCTATCTGGTCTGGCTGCATCACTTCTTCACCATGGGCTCTGGCGCGAGTGTGAACTCGTTCTTTGGTATCACCACCATGATCATTTCGATCCCGACGGGCGCGAAAATGTTCAACTGGCTGTTTACCATGTATAAGGGCCGCATCCGGTTTGAAGTGCCGATGCTGTGGACCATCGGCTTTATGCTGACCTTTGTTATCGGTGGCATGACCGGCGTTCTTCTTGCCGTGCCGCCGGCCGACTTTGTTCTGCATAACAGCCTGTTCCTGATTGCACATTTCCATAACGTGATCATTGGTGGCGTGGTGTTCGGTGTTTTCGCCGGTATCACCTACTGGTTCCCGAAAGCGTTCGGTTTCAAGCTTGATCCGTTCTGGGGCAAAATGTCGTTCTGGTTCTGGTTTATCGGCTTCTATTTCGCTTTCATGCCGCTTTATGTTCTCGGCCTGATGGGCGTTACCCGTCGTTTGAACCATTTCGATGATCCGTCCTTGCAAATCTGGTTCATCATTGCCGCCTTTGGCGCGGTTCTGATTGCCGTTGGCATTGCGTCTTTCGTGATCCAGATCGTTGTCAGTGTCATGCGCCGCGAACAGCTGCGCGATGAAACCGGCGATCCCTGGCATGGCCGGACCCTGGAATGGTCGACCTCGTCGCCGCCGCCTGAATATAACTATGCCTTCACGCCGGTGGTTTATGACCATGATGCGTGGTGGGATATGCAGCAGCGCGGCTTTGTCCGTCCGACCGAAGGCTTTAAATCCATCCACATGCCGAAAGGCACGGGGGCGGGGGCCATCATCGCTGCCCTGGCCGTGGCACTTGGCTTTGGCATGGTGTGGCATATGTGGTGGCTTGCCATCCTGGCATTTGTCGGCATGATCGCTGTCGCCATCGGGCATTCGTTCAATTACGACCGTGACTTCCACATCCCTGCGGAAGAAGTGATCGAGACCGAAGAAGCACGTACCAAGCTTCTGGCAAAACAGGCGTGAGAACTCGATAATGGCTACGCAAACCGCCGTTCATGAAACGCAAACGCCGGTCTTCCTTGCCAAGGAAGAACCGCACGCGCCAAGCAGTACGATGCTTGGATTCTGGATCTATCTGATGAGCGATTGCCTCATCTTTGCGGTCCTGTTCGCAACCCACGGGGTGCTTGGCCGCAATTATGCGGCCGGGCCCGGCCCGAAAGAGCTGTTTGATCTGCCGCTGGTGGCGATCAACACCTCGATGCTTTTGTTTTCGTCCATCACCTATGGCTTTGCCATGCTGGCGATGGCAAAGGATAAAAAGCAGGCAACACTGGTCTGGCTTGGTATTACCGGGCTGTTCGGGGCTGCTTTCGTCGGGCTGGAACTGTTCGAGTTCTCGCACATGATCATGGAAGGGGCCGGTCCGCAGCGCAGCGCGTTTCTGTCCTCTTTCTTTACCCTGGTTGGCACCCACGGAACCCACGTTACGGTCGGTATTATCTGGCTGATTACGTTGATGGTTCAGGTTGGCAAATATGGCCTCGGCGCAGCAAACAAACGCCGCCTGATGTGCCTTAGCCTGTTCTGGCACTTCCTGGATGTGATCTGGATCGGGGTGTTTTCATTCGTCTATCTGATGGGAGTTCTGGGATGACATCGCACGCGACTGAACATTCCACCGGACATGACGGGCATGATCATGGCCACACCGAAACCGAAGGACATGGCTCGTTCAAGGAATATCTGACCGGGTTTATCCTGTCGGTTATCCTGACCGCGATCCCGTTCTGGCTGGTGATGGGGGATGTGATTTCAAGCCCGACCGGAACCGCCCTTGCCGTGATGTTGCTGGCCGTTGTGCAGATTGTGGTTCACATGATCTATTTCCTGCACATGAACAGCAAATCCGAAGGCGGCTGGACCATGCTGGCGCTGATCTTTACCATCGTGATTGTGGCGATTGCCATTAGCGGTTCATTGTGGGTGATGTATCATCTCAACACCAACATGATGCCCGCCATGACCGAAGGTATGATGAAAACCATGCCGTAACGGGCCCGGTTTTGAAATTCAAGGCGCGGCGGGGAAACCTGGCGCGCCTTTTTTGTTTAGGGTGCTTAACCGAAAGTGTTGTTTTATGACACAGCCGTCATCGTCAAATGCTGCCCCGCCAGCCGAAAAACCGGCCCCGCAACGCGCGCTTGCGACCCGCATTATCATTGGTTTCATCGCGCTGGCCCTGTTTTGCGGGTTCATCGCCCTTGGCGTGTGGCAAGTGGAAAGACGGGCATGGAAACTGGCCCTGATTGACCGGGTGACAACACGGGTGGCGGCCCCGGCCGCCCTGGCACCGGGCCGTGCCGACTGGGCCGGTATTAATGCGAAAAACGATGAATATCGCCATGTTACCGTGACCGGGCATTTCCTTAATGATCAGGAAACAGCGGTGTATGCCGCCACCGATTATGGTGCCGGTTTTTGGGTGATGACGCCGCTTGAACGCGACGACAGCGACACCATTGTTATGGTTAATCGCGGCTTTGTACCAACCGACCATAAAGATGCCGCGACGCGCAGACAGGGCCAGCCCGATGGCACGGTCCGTGTCACCGGGCTGTTGCGGATGGACGAGGCGGACGGAACCGCCCTGCGCGATAATGTGCCGCAAGATAACCGCTGGTATTCGCGCGATGTAAAGGCGATGGCGCAGTTTCACGGGCTGGAGCCTGCCAATGTTGCCCCCTATTTCATTGATGCCGATAACAGCAAAAATCCCGGCGGGTTGCCCTTGGGCGGGCTGACCCGGATTACCTTTCACAACAGCCACCTGATTTATGCCATTACATGGTTTGCACTGGCCCTGATGGTGGCGGCAGGGGCGGTTTTTGCCCTGCGCAGCGGCAAAAGGCGGGATTAATTCGCGCCAGTTTACGTGTTGCTTCTGTGTCCGGTCGGGGCTGGCTGGCATGTGATAATGCGTTTTGAACGTGCAATTCCGGGCTTTGATTGCTATAACATGATGGTCGTCATGAATAATGCGATGCGCATGTGTGATGGAAGGATCCTGTTTTGTCTGGCAATGACCCGCAACTGCCACAGCTTTATCTGGAAGATTTAACCGTTGGCCAACGGTTTGAAAGCGCGACCCACAAACTTGACGCCGAGCAGATTATTGCCTTTGCCCGCCAGTTTGACCCGCAACCGTTTCATCTTGATGCCGAGGCCGCCAAAAGCACGCTGTTTGGCGGGCTGGCGGCCAGTGGCTGGCACACGGCTGCGCTGACCATGAAGCTGATTGTGCAATCGACCCCGTTTTCGCGCGGGGTGATTGGCCGCAATGTTGTGGTCAAATGGCCGCGCCCGACCCGACCGGATGATGTTTTGCATGTCGAAAGCGAAATATTGTCCATTACGCCGTCGCAAAGCCGGCGCGACCGGGGGCGAGTGGTGATGAAAAGCCTGACGATGACTGCCCGTGGCGATGTGGTGCAGGAGCTTGAAGCGACCATCGTGGTGCCGCGTCAACCGGTGACGGAGGCAGCACCATGCGTGTAAGCCGGGAACAGGCCGCTGAAAACAGGGTGCGGATTTTGGAAGTAGCCTCGCGCCTGTTTCGCGAGAAGGGTTTCGACGGGATTGGTCTGGCCGATATCATGAAGGCCGCCGGGTTGACCCATGGCGGGTTTTACGGCCATTTCAAATCCAAGCTGGATCTGGAGGCCGAGGCCAGCCGGGCCACCCTTGATAAAACCCGCCTTCACTGGCAACGCCGCCTTGAGAGCAACCCCGATAACCCGCTGGGCGCGTTAATAGATGGTTATCTCAGTGAAGCCCAGCGCGATGATCCCGGAACAGGCTGTGCCTTTGCGGCCCTTGCGCCTGATGCCACCCGCCACGGCGAGGTGGTAAAAGCCGCCTTTTCCGACGGGCTGGAACCGCTTATCGATATGGTAGCGCAGGCCGTGCCCGATATGCCAGGTGATGATGGCGACGCCAGACGGGCCGAGGCATTGTCGGTGATATCGGAAATGGTTGGGGCGCTGGTGCTGGCACGGATGGTATCAAGCGGGGATTTATCTGACGAAATTCTGGATGCCTCAAAAGCCCATCTGAAACAGCGCGGTTCTTTGTGATACCCACAGGGCGACTTCCGGGTAGCTGTTGAAATTATTGACAAACAGGCTGGTCGCGGCTTGCGGGAATGGCTAATGTGAGGGAACCCGATTTGGTGCGCCAGCTTTCCCCGTTACCGGGGGCTGTCGGGCGCGCCGTTCCCCATGCCAAGGTTTGCCCCATATGCTTTTATCCCTGTCCGATGCCCGCCAACTGGTGATTGATACCCTTGTTCGCAATAATGTTTCTGCGCCCAATGCTGCTTCTGTGGCAACGGCGCTGGTGGCGGCCGAGGCCGCAGGGCAGGGCGGGCATGGCCTGCGCCGGGTCGAAGCCTATAGCAAGCAGGCCCGTGCCGGTAAAACCGACGGCCAGGTAACGCCAACCTTTTCGCGCCCGGCACCGGGTGTTCTTGCCGTTGATGCGGCCTTTGGCTTTGCGTATCCCGCGCTTGATATTGCCGTGGCTGAATTGCCCGATATCGCCCGTTCGCAGGGCATTGCCCTGGCATCCATTCGCCGGTCGCACCATGCCGGTGTGATGGGTTTAACGGTGGAGCGGTTTGCCCAGCAGGGGCTGGTGGCGATTATGGTGGCCAATGCCCCGGCCGCGATGGCCCCGTGGGGCGGGCTGCGGCCAATGTATGGCACCAACCCGCTGGCTTTTGCCACCCCGGTGCCCGGCAGTGATCCGATTGTGGTTGATCTGGCCCTGTCCAAGGTGGCGCGCGGTAAAATTATGGCCGCCAAGCAAAAGGGCAGCGATATTCCCGAAGGCTGGGCGTTTGACCGCGACGGCAACCCCACCACCGATGCCAACGCGGCCCTTGCCGGAACCATGGTGCCCGCAGGGGATGCCAAAGGGGCGGCTTTGGCCCTGATGGTGGAAATATTATCCGCCGGGTTGACCGGCGCCCTTTTTTCGCACGAGGCATCGTCGCTGTTTGATGACAAAGGCGCACCGCCCGCATTGGGGCACATGATTATCGCGATTGATCCCAAGGCAACCGCCCCCGGGTTTAACCCGCTGGAGCGTATTGCATATTTGGCAGGTGAAATTGCCAGCGACCCTGCCGTTCGCTTGCCCGGTCGTCGCGGGCAGGGCGCGCGCGCCACAGCCGCAGAAACCGGTATTGAGGTTGAAGACGACGTGATTGCCCTGATCAAGACCTTGTAAAGATGGCAATATCTGCAAGGACAGTTTTCAATTTGCGGTATGTACATCGGGCCAAATCGGGTTTAATTGTATGAGGAAATAAAGAAACCCATCAATAAACAGCGGGCAGGTAAACGTGGCAGCATCGCACCTTAAAATATCGGATCATCTTGGCTGGATTGCGGTTGACTGGGGCACATCCAATTTACGCCTGTGGGCAATGGATGGTGCTGGCGATATTCTGGCGCGGTGCGAGTCCGATCTGGGTTTAAACAAAATTGCCGACGATGGTTTTGAAACCGTGCTGCGCGATCTGGTGGCGGACTGGTTGCCCGATGACAATGGTGCCGATAGCGCGATACCGGTGATTATATGTGGTATGGCCGGGGCCAAACAGGGCTGGCGCGAAGCCCCTTATGCCAGCCTGCCAGCCCGTCCTGCATCGTTGGCGGCTGGCGCGGTGCAACCGCCTTTAAGCAAAGCCGGTTTGGCGGTTTATATATTGCCGGGCCTAAAGCAGGTGGATGACCCCGATGTGATGCGCGGCGAGGAAACCCAACTGGTGGGATTTATGGCCGATAATTCCGATTTTGCCGGATGGGTCTGTTTGCCGGGCACCCACAGCAAATGGGCGCATATTGCCAATGGCACCATTACCGGTTTTCGCACCTATATGAGCGGCGAAGTTTTTGCCCTGTTATCGCAACAATCGATCCTGCGTCATTCAATGCAAGGGGCCGACGATGCGGTTGCCTTTGACAAAGCAGTAAAAGATGTTGCCGTGCCTTCGGGCGATTTGTTGCATCGGCTTTTTACCATTCGTGCGGGCGGGCTGGTGGGGGCCAATGGCGGCCAAACCGGGGCGGCGCAATTGTCCGGTTTTGTCATTGGCAGCGAAATTGCCGACATTGTTGCACGGCTTGGCAAAGGCGATAGCATTGCCCTGATCGGGGATGGAAAGCTGGCGGTACGTTATCGTCAGGCTTTGTCGGTTCATGGATTTGATAGCGCGATTGTCGATGCCGAAGTGGCAACCTTGGGCGGGTTGCGCCGGGCCTATGCTGTTCTGACCAAATAAAAACCGCCCGCATGGGAAAACGTTCTGACCGGAAAGGATAATGTGATGTCACATCGTAACCTGATTGCCATTTTGCGCGGGGTTCATTCGTCCGAGGCGGGCGATATTGCCTGCGCACTGGTCGATGCCGGAATTACCCTGATTGAAATTCCGCTAAATTCGCCTGATCCGTTTGAAGCCATTCCGGCGATGAAAGCCGCCGTGGGGGATGCCGCCAAAATTGGCGCGGGAACCGTTTTAACGGTTGAGGATGTTGACCGCCTGAAGGAAATCAATGCGCAATTTGTTGTATCGCCCAATTGCGATATCGAGGTGATTGCGCATACCAAAAAATGCGGCATGGGGTCGTGGCCGGGGGTTATGACCCCGACCGAATGTTTTGCCGCCATCAAGGCCGGGGCCGACGGGCTTAAAATTTTCCCGGCCAGTCAGGTCGGCGCACAGGGCATTGGCGCAATGCGCGCGGTATTGCCAAAAGACATTCCGGTTTTTGCCGTTGGCGGTGTCGAGCCGATTAATTTTGCCAGCTTTGCCAAGGCCGGATGCAATGGTTTCGGGTTGGGATCGGGCATTTATAAACCGGGCATGAGTGCCGACGAGGTTGGCAAGTGTGCGGTCGAATATGTTTATACCTATGACGCTGTTTTTCGTCATTGATCTTTGACGACGGATCGCCTTGCAGGCTATCTTCGCGTCATTGAAAAAACCGACCAAGTCATGGGAGGATCCATTGGATCTGGGAATTAAGGGCCGTAAGGCCATCGTGTGTGCGTCGTCAAAGGGGCTGGGGCGCGGTTGTGCCATTAAACTGGCCGAAGCCGGGGTTGATTTAACCCTGAATGCGCGCAGCGCAGGCCCGTTAGAAGAAACAGCGCAATATATTCGCGATACGTTTGGCGTAAATGTGCAGACGGTTGCGGTTGATATCACCACCGAAGAAGGCCGCGACAAGGTGCTGGCCGCCTGCCCGGATGCCGATATTCTGGTGAACAATGCCGGTGGCCCGCCCCCCGGTGTGTGGTCCGACTGGGGCCAGGCCGAATGGCAGGCGGCGATCCAGTCCAATATGTTAACGCCGATTTTGCTGGCAACCGCCATTTTGCCAGGCATGATTTCGCGCAAATGGGGCCGGATTGTGAATATTACATCCGGGTCGGTCAAATCGCCGATCGCACAGCTGGGCCTGTCCAACGCGGCCCGTGCCGGTTTGACCGGGTTTGTTGCCGGGACAGCACGCCAGGTGGCCAAAGACGGTGTTGTGATGAACAACCTGTTGCCCGGCCAGCATGATACCGACCGCATTGGCGCGCTGATGGGCAACCGTGCGAAAACGGAAAATATCACGCTCGACGAAGCCCGCGCCCGTGCGCAGGCCGCATTGCCGACCGGCAAATTTGGCGATCCGCTGGATTTTGGCGCGACCTGTGCGTTTATGTGCAGCGAACATGCCAGCTTTATGATCGGTCAGAATGTGCTGCTTGATGGCGGCGCGTTTAATTCCACCATGGGCTGATTGCCCTATGGCCGACGAGACATTTGTTTATGTGTTACGCGAACTGGGCGTTACCGCGCCGCGTACCTATGTGGGCTGGTCGACCGATGTTGAGGCCCGCCTTGCCGCCCATAACGGCGGCAAGGGGGCCAAAACCACCAAGGGGCGACAGTGGGAAGTGGTTTATATGGAACGCTTTCGCACCTTTGGGCAGGCCATGAGCCGCGAATGGCATTTGAAACGGGACCGCAAGCTGCGCAAACAGCTTGCGGCCCGCTGATATCTGCAAATACGGGCTTGATGCCGGTGGGTGTTTGCGGCTAAGTCAGGCGATAAAACCCGTTCACTCTTTTTGCCAAGGACACAGCAATGCCGGTACAAAAAGCAAATCCTAAAAAACTGAACGCCTTGCAGGCACGCACCCTTGCCCTGGCCCAGATTTTGGCCAAAGACCCCAATTCAGGCGCGATTGATGCGCAAACCGGTGATGGCACCATTACCCGTGCGCCGCACGGCCATGGCGACCATGTGCATGTGGGTGAATTTGTTGTCGCCGCGCGCGATGCCAGCGGGTTTAGCAACCCGTCGGTTTGGGTGGCGCTGGCACGCAAGGGGCTGGCCCATGAAGGCTATCCGCAAACCGTGGTGTTGACGGCGGAAGGTATGGACTATGATACCGGCCTTGCCGAACATTTTGTCAGCGAGTCTGATCATTAAGCATTCAGGCCCGGTCGGGCTGGTTATGCGTTGATTTCGCGAAATGATCTGAAAACCCCCTGATGGTGTGCGCAGCATCCGTCAGGGGGTTTTATGTTGCGGGGGTGTTTTCAGGGGCGATCATTGGGCAAATGATCCGAAAACATGTGCCTTCCCCCGGTGCGCTGGTGGCCGAAATTGTGCCGCCCAGCAGCGAATTGACCGCGTTTGAGGTGATGGAGAGGCCAAGGCCGGTGCCGCCCGTGCCCATGCGGGTGGTGAAGAACGGATCAAAAATATGATCCAGTACATCGTCGGTCATGCCCTTGCCATTGTCGCGCACCTCAAGAATGACCGAATTTTCTCGCTGTTTATCTCGTATCACATGGATGGCGACAGTCCCGTCCTGATCGGGCTCAAAAGCATGAACCAGCGCATTGTCGATCAGATTGGTGATGATTTGGCCAAATTCGCCAGGGAAGCTGTCTAGCGTGACATCGGCTTCGATATGTTTTTCGATGCTGACGGGCCGATTTTTTAGCGACGGCGTCAGGGTCAGAATGATTTCATCAATGACTTCGGTAATCGAAAACCGGCGCCGATGCGACGATGTGCGGTCGACCGCAACCTGTTTGAAACTGCTGACCAGATCGCCAGCGCGCATGATGTTGCGCTCTATCATCGTGGTCAGGGTTTGAACCTGGGCGATGTAATCTGTCAGATCTGATTTGCGCAGGCCGTTTTCCAGCGTTTTGGCGAAGGTGATGTTTTGATCGGCAAGGGTGGTTACGGCCATGCGGCCATTGCCCAGCGGGGTATTTAATTCGTGGGCGATACCGGCCACCAAGCGGCCCAGGGCCGCCATTTTTTCGGATTGAACCAGTTCATCCTGCGTCAGGCTAAGCGCCTGCAAGGTTGAGGATAGTTCGGTGTTGATATGTTCAAGCTCGGCGGTGCGTTCGTGGACGCGCTGTTCCAGGCCGTCATTTAACCGGGCCAGTTCCTGTTGGCGGATATGTACGGCAAGGGCCAGGCGGTCGAGATCGGATGACAGGCGGTTAAATTCTTGCACCGAACCGCTTTTTCGCGGTGCAATTGTTTCGCCGCGTGCCGTTGAGGATGCATGCTCGACAATTCCGTTGAGCGGTGACACCATGACATGCGCCCAAAACGGCACCATAATCAGGCCAATGATCAGTGATCCGCCAAAACAGGCAACAACAATTTCGGTCAGACTGAGGATTTCAGGGTTATCTAGCCCGGTGGTGACACGGGCGGTAAAATACCAGCCGAGAATGTTGGAATAATTCGAGGCAACGTCAAACGACACATCGTTGACAATGGCGTGACCCAGACGTGCGCCCTTGTCGCGGGTGGCGGTTTGTGTGACCTGATTAATTTGCGGCATATAGGTTTGGCGCATCATTTCAGGGTCGCTGTCGGCGATAATTTCACCGTTGCTATCGAGGATTGCAAAGCTGATCGAACGGTTGCTGGCAAAACTGTGATCGAGGTTTATCTGCTGGCGAATGGATAATTCACCGATAATCACATCGCCGTTTTCCGATGCTCTGATGGCGACGGCTTCTGTTACCTGGCCGCTGATAACCGAAAGGTAGCGGTCGCTCCATATCGCGCGGTTCGATATGGTGGCTTCCTGAAACAGGATATTGCGCGACAGATCAAGGCCTGTCAGTTCCTGCCAGCGTTTCGGGTCGGCATTGCGAATATAGGCCGCCGCCAGTTGGCCATTGCCATGGATAAGATAAAATGCGTCAAAGCGGCCTTCTTGCGGATGGGAAATTGCAGATTGCAGATCACGTTCCGGCATGTGTGCCAAGGCATGGCCGACCAGTTCCAGATCGGATTCAACAAAATTAAGAACCGTTTCGATACGGTTGGTTATTTCATCGGCGGCCAGCACAACTGCCGTCTGGTGGGTATGGCGAATTTGTGGAATTTTCACCAGCAAAATAATGGTGCCAACCACCAGAAAAGTGAAAAGGGATGTTACCACCAGCAACGAAATCAGCCATGTGCGGAAATGATAGGGGCGGATGATTTTCATGGGGCAACAAACTGACCATCGCGAATAACGACATGGTAGGTTTTGCGTTGGGAATCACCGTATTGATCGAAATTCAGTGGTTGTTGCAGGCCCTGAATATCGCGCAGTTGCAGCAAGGCCAGCCTGAGGGGCATTCCGGTTTGGGCCTGTTGTTTTAACCCGGAAAACAGCATGGTTGCGGCATCATGGGTGGCAACGCTGGTATAGCCGGGCCGGGCTTTGAACCGGGTTTCATAGGCTTGGGCGAAGCTGCGAAACTGTGCAGATTGATCGTTGCGGTCGTAACTTTGCAACAGTTCCATCCCTTCAACTGCCGCCCCGCCCATCGCGATCAACTGTTCTGATGCTGCCCACTCGGCGGCAATGATGGGGTGGGTTGCGCCGCGCTTGCGAATTTGCAGGGCAAGCTGCGCGCTGTCAAAACTGTTAGCGACCAGCAAAATGGCATCGGATTGCAGGGCTAAAAGCTGTTCGGCGGGCAATGAAAAGCCGATTTGTGCGGTGTTGTTAAACGGGACACTGCCGACAACGACACCACCATAACCGGTAAAGGCACGGGTAAATTCGTCGGCCCAACTGTTAGTAAAGGTGGCATTGGCCTGATCAAGGGCAATGGCAATTGTTTTGCGGCCCAACCGGCTTTGATGCAGGGCATAGGATTGTGCATTATCGCGGGTGGTGGAATTGATGCGAAACAGATGGTCATCCTTACCCGACAGTTCAAATGCTGAAACCGTGGGGGAAATGGTGACGATTTGATGCTCGTTGATCGCAGGTAACATGGCATTTCCGACCGAACTTATGATCGGGCCGATAATAGCGGCGACGTTTAGCGAACTGAATTCATCCACATGGCTGCGGCCAATATCGCCGTCTTTCTGGTCATCACGAATGACAAGTTCGACCGGGTGACCATCAATGCCGCCATTGGCATTAACGTCATCAACCGCCATTAACAAGGCATTGCGCGCGGCAAAACCGGTATCGGCACCGGCACCCGACAAACCGGCTATAAAGCCGACCCGTACCGGTTCAGGCTCGCCGCAGGCGGCCAGCCCCAGCACAGAAGAGCCCAAAATCATCAGTGTTTTCAGGGCCCGCAAACCGGTCATGGGTTATTGCTCCGCTGCTATCGGGGTGAAATTTTGTAACCATGTCAACAGTTCCGGCCCCGGCATGGGTTTGCCATATAAAAAGCCTTGGGCAATATCACATGACATCTCGGCCAGTTTTTGCGCCTGTTTTGCTGTTTCAATGCCTTCGGCAACCACTTGCATGCCCAAACGGTGCCCCAATGGTACGATCAGCTCGGCAATACGGCTGCTGTCGGTTTCGTCATCTAGCGGGGTGATAAAACAACGGTCGATTTTCAGTTTGTCGACGGGCAGGCGGTCCAGATAGGACAGCGATGAAAAGCCGGTGCCAAAATCGTCTATCGCAATGGAAACCCCAAGCTTGCGAATGCGATGAAGCAGGATTTCAAGTTCGTCAATGCCCATGTCACAGGCACTTTCGGTGATTTCAAGCTCGACAAATTCGGGCGCGATGCCGGTATCTTCGAGCAGGGCGGTCAAGCTGGCGACAAAATCATCGGCGCCCAGTTGCACCTTCGATACATTGATCGATACCCGCATGGTGTCAAAACCTTCGGCGTGCAGGCGACGCGCCATCATCATGGCTTCACGGGCGACCCAGTTGCCAATCGGGCGGATCAAGCCGGAATATTCTGCCAGCGGAATAAAGTCGACGGGTGGGACCAGTTCGCCATCATCACGCCGCCAACGGATCAGGGCTTCAACACCGCACGGCTTGCCGGTTTTAAAGTCGATCAGGGGTTGGTAATGGGCTTCAAGCTGGTTGCGATCGACGGCCAGTTGCAAATCGCCCAGGCGCTGTGCGCGGTCACGCGTGATGGCAGCCAGTTCCGGGTCATATTTTATAATCTGGCCAAAGCCGATGGATTTTGCCCGTTTAAGCGCAATATAGGCCTGTTTCATGCAGTCCAGTGCGGTTTGCGCACAGGCATTAAGTTCGGTCGAGCCAGCGGCAACCCGGACCGGTAGTTCAAAATGTTCGATGTTAAACGGGGCGGCAAAAATGGCGGCGATCGAGGTTTGGGTCAATATGTCGCTATGCCCGACCACGGCAAACAGATCGGCGGCAACGCGGCCAACAATACAATCTGGCAGCACCGAGGACAGGCGTTGACCCACGGCGCATAACAAACGGTCGCCATAGGAATGACCCAGAACATCGTTGATTTCGGCAAACAGCTGTAAATCAATCAGCACCAGCGAATTGGGCTGCTGGCCCGGATCTTTTAAAAGCGAGGTTATGGTATCGAGAATGGTCGTTCGGTTGGCAAGGCTGGTGAGTTCGTCGACATAGGCGCGATGTTTCAGCTTTTCGACCAACTGGATATTTTCGGCGCACAGGGCCAGATTGCCGCAGAAAACAGACAATAAATGCTGGTCAAGGTTACTAATGGGTTTGGGGGCACCAATATAGGCCGCCAGCGCATAGCCTTCGCGGACAAACAGATAAAGCACCACACAGCCGGGCAAAAATACAGTTTCTTTGCGTGTCATGCATTCGTGCAGGGCCGCGTTAATTTCGTCAGACTGAAGTGTTGCCAGGTCCTGACCGATCATGTCGCGATAGCGACCCGCGGCGGCGATGACCTGGATTTGTGTATTTTGGGCGTGTTCATCAATTAGATCAAGATGTTCGCCATTGCCAATAGCACAAACCAGCCCTTCGGGTCGCACATCCATCAGGCCGGAAAGCTGGGTAATTACGCCCTCGGCGAAATTGCGCAGGCCGCGCCGCGACAAAAACTCGTTGCTCGACGCAATGATTTTTTCAAGACCGGCGCGGTTGGCCTCCAGCTTTTGCATGCGTTCATAGGAACGAAGGGCAGTTGTAATGGAGGTGAACAGTTTATTGCGGGTAAGTTCGGTTTTTGTTTTGTAATCGTCGATATCGTATTTGGTGATCGCATCCATTTCCGGGGCCTGGCCCGGCTGGCCGGTGCGCAAAATAATGCGCACATTGCGCAAATTCAGCGTCTCGCGGATATGGCCGACAAGGCGTAAACCGGCATCGCTTGTTTCCATCACCACATCAAGCAAAATGATGGCAATGTTTTCCTCGACCTTTAGCAACTCTGCGGCTTCGGCGGCACTATAGGCGTGAAGCAGCTCGGCCTCTCTGCCCAGAAAGGTCAGGCCATCAAGGGCGAGCTCGGTAATATCATGCACATCGCTGTCATCATCAACGATCAGAATGCGCCATGGTGCGGCAGATACCGGCGATGCGATTTGCACCGGCGATGCTTTTTCCATAGCGTCTTCGGCTAGAAAAACAAATTCTTCGTTACTCACGGGAAGTAACCCTTCTGCTTTATGATGATGATCAAACGGGTGTTTTATTAACTTAACAAACAACCTTACATATACGTATGTATTAGGTGTTGCAGGTTTGTTACGTCAAAGTTATGCCGTTGGATTTGTTGCAAAAGGAAGAATTTTTCTTTCGTTTAAGTTGATTTAGCCAAAGTCCCGGGTGGCTTGCAAAACCCGACCGAATGTCGTGATCAGGCAAAGTGCGCCGAAAATGGCAGCAATCGGGGCGAAATAGGCGGGAAAAATGCAAAATGCCAGCAAAACAGCAATGGTTTCACTGCCTTCGGTAATGCCGGTCAGGTAATAGAAACTTTTTTTACCCTGCTTTTCGTGGTTGTCGCCGCGTTTGGCGGCAACTATGGCATAGGCCAAAAAGCTGCTGCCGCTGCCGACAAAACAAAAAATCAGGAACGCCGCCATTAATGCGTGTTCCGGGCGGCCCACGGCGAAAGCCAGCACCATGCCCGCATAAAACAGAAAATCGGCGACAATATCGTAATAACCGCCCAGATCGCTTTCCTGGGTTTTGGCGTTGGGGTGGCGGCTGCGCGGGGCGGCGTGCCGGGCAATGGCGCCATCCATGCCATCGGCGATACGGCTAAGCGCAATCAGGACGGCGGCGGCATAATATTGCTCAATAACCAGCGCAAAGGCGGCCATTAAACCGATCAGAAACCCCAGGGCCGTGACCATGTTCGGTGTAATGCCAGTCCCCGACAGGCGACGGGCCAGCGCGTTTAACGGCGGGTCGATCAGAGGGCGCAGGCGGGCATCAAACATCGGGGGCTCCGGTTTATGAAACGGTGGGCTGCCTTTATACCCTGCCTTTAAGCCGTTGCATAATCACCAGAACGTCACAATGCCTGCAAAAAAAAACGCCGCCCGGATGAAGGCGGCGTTTGCGTCGGTGTTGCGGGGATAGAATTAATTATCGGCGAGGGATTTTCGCAAATTTTGCAGGCTGGAAACCTGTTTGCCGTTGGCATCAAAATTTTGCGGGGCAAGCCATGCTTCGAAGGCGGCGCGGACGATTGGCCATTCCTGATCGGTGATGGAAAACCATGCCGTATCGCGATTTCGGCCTTTGTAAACCATATGTTGGCGAAATGTAGCTTCGTAAACGAACCCGTAACGGGCGGCGGCGGCGCGTGATGGCAGGTTCTGGTCGTCGCATTTCCATTCATAACGGCGATAGCCCAAATCGTCGAAGGCCCGTTTCATCATCAGATACATGGCTTCGGTACCCGCAATGGTTTGCGACAGGGCCGGGGTATAGTTGATATTGCCGACTTCAATGACGCCGTGCGTGGTGTCTATTCGCATGAAGGCGGCAACACCCACGGCTTTTCCCGATGCAAGGTCGATGATGGCATGCAACATCGGGTCCGGTCCGCGCATGGTTTCAAGCCATTTGCGATAGCTTTCAACATCATCAAACGCATCGGTGCCCAGATAGGTGAACCGTTCGCCATTAGCGGCAATCTGGTTGCCAGCAAAAAGGTCGTCTGCGTGTTTTGCCGGGTCAACGGGTTCAACCCGGCAATGTTGCCCGATCATCGCGGTGGCAGGTGGCAGGGCACAAGGCTGCCAGTTTTCAACGGTGACGCCAACGGGCTGGTCGAATTTATTGTGTTGCGGGGCTGTCATGGCGCAAGTCCTGTTATTGGGGCGGTGGCGCGCAATGTGGGGTGGAACTGGTCCCTTGCGAAGGACCAGTTTTAAAATAACGGTGGAACCATTTGCAAAACGTGCTGTTATACCAAACCTCATTGATCGAAATCGATC
>NZ_JFKA01000016.1 GCF_002115755.1 Thalassospira mesophila
CAGGTTCGAGTCCTGCTGCCGGAGCCAATTAAAAAGGGACCGAACGTTTTGTTCGGTCCCTTTTTCTTTTTGCAAGCCTTCCCTATCATGCGTTGCGACCACCAAAAGGAAACACCAATGAAAATTGCAAAAATTGAATTGCGCAAAGTTCAACTGGGCACACTTGGCGGGTCAAGCGATGGCTGGCTGATTGTCGGTGACAACGACGTTATTCACGGCACGGTCCATCCGATCGATGGCGATCTTTTCACCATTGCCTCGACCACCGATGAAAGAATACAGGCATTTGGTTGGTGCCCGATGTTTGACAGCCTTGAACATGTTCATAACGACGTCGCCATTGCCCTTGCGATGGGCGGTGCAGCAGAAGTTGAACAATGGCTTGAAGAATCCGAACGCCATGACCTGGATCACGCCCCTGACGGGCATTTGCACTAAAGCTGTTTGCATTCCAGCCTGTGTTACTTCACCCTGCTAAAGAACAATTTTTGTTCCAGAAATGTGAAGCCTGTCGCGGTTTTGATTCAGAACAAGGCAAATTGACGCCAGACGACATATTTTCCGCACCTGCGAAATACAGTTATTCTGATCGGGTCATTCTGAACCGAAAACAGGTCACATAGCGCACAGATTGGCGCGGCGTCCATTCAGACAGCAAAGCGGGAATTCGGTTATGAGCACAGTCAACCTAGAGCACCTCTTCAAGCCGTCGTCAGTCGCCGTTATTGGCGCGTCCAACCGCCCGCATTCGGTTGGGCAGGTCATCATGCGCAATTTGCTGGCTGGCGGCTTTGACGGGCCGATCATGCCGGTTAACCCGCGCAGCCAATCCATCGGCGGGGTTTTGGCTTATCCCGATGTTGAAAACCTTCCCGTGGTGCCGGAACTTGCCGTGATTTGCGTGCCGCCAGCGGCCGTTATCCCGGTAATGGAATGTCTGGACCGCAAAGGCTGCAAGGCCGCCATTGTGCTAACAGCGGGCCTGGGCTCCACACCGCATGATGAAACCCGCAGCGTCAAACAAATGATGCTGGAAATTGCCACACGCAACAAAATGCGCCTGTTAGGGCCAAACTGCCTGGGGCTGATGGTCCCGCCGATTGGCCTGAATGCCAGCTTCAGCCATCAAAGTGCCAGCAAGGGTAAAATCGCCTTTGTCTCGCAATCAGGTGCGCTTTGCACAGCAGTTCTGGACTGGGCCGCCGCACGCGGGGTCGGGTTTTCGCATTTCGTGTCGCTGGGCGAATGCGATGATGTCGATTTTGGCGACGTAATTGACTATCTGGGGTCTGATCCCGATACTCGCGCGATTATGCTGTATATCGAATCGATCCACGAACGCCGCAGCTTTATTTCCGCCGCCCGTGCCGCGTCACGCAACAAACCCATCCTGTGCATTAAATCTGGCCGTTTTGCCGAGGGTGCCGCCGCCGCCGCATCGCATACCGGCGCGCTGGCCGGGGCGGATGATGTATTTGATGCCGCCATCAAACGCGCTGGCGTTTTGCGGGTCTATACCATCGCCGAAATGTTCTCGGCGGCTGAAACCCTGTCGCGCATGCGACCGTTTCGCGGCGACAAACTGGGTATTATCACCAATGGTGGCGGGATTGGCGTTTTGGCCGTCGATGCCCTGATCGAACGCCACGGCCATCTTGCCCATCTTGAACAATCGACCATCGATAACCTTAACAGTGTGCTGCCCGATACATGGTCCCACGCCAACCCGGTTGATATTATTGGCGATGCGCCGGGCGAACGTTATGCCAAATCCATCGATATGGTCTTGGCCGACCCCAATATTGACAGCCTGCTGGTCATGCATGCCCCAACCGCCATTACCGACCCGGTCGAGGTGGCCCGCGGGGTGATTGAACAGGTTAAGACCAGCAAAAAGAACATTCTGACCAACTGGGTGGGCGAAGCCACCGTTGCCCCAGCCCGCGTGTTGTTTAACGAAGCCGGCCTTCCGACCTATAACACGCCCGAACAGGCGGTTGCCGCCTTTCAGCACATGGTGAATTATCGCAAATTACAGGATTTGCTGATGGAAACACCACCATCAGTGCCCCAGGACTTCACCCCGGAAATCGACAAGGCGCGCGGCATTATTCATTTGGCCATCCATTCCGGCCGCACCATGCTGACCGAACCCGAAGCCAAGGCCGTTCTGGATTGTTACGGGATTAACACAGTTAAAACCCTGTCGGTTGAAACTACCGAAGAAGCGGTTGCCACTGCTGAAAAAATCGGCTTCCCGATTGCCCTTAAAATTCTGTCAGATGATATCAGCCATAAATCCGATGTGGGCGGCGTTGTTTTGAACCTTGAAAGCGGCGAAGAAGTTCATCGTGCCGCGACCAAGATGCTTAAAAACATTGGCAAGCAGTTCCCCGATGCCCGTTTGCGCGGCTTTACCGTGCAGGAAATGGTCAAACGCCAGAACGCCCGTGAACTGATTGTCGGCATGACCACCGACCCGATTTTCGGCCCGGTGATTTTGTTTGGCCACGGCGGTGTGGAAGTGGAAGTAGTGCGCGACCGCGCCATGGCATTGCCGCCCCTTAACATGAAGCTGGCCCGCGAACTGGTTGAAGGCACACGCATTTATAACCTGTTAAAGGGCTATCGCGATGTGCCGCCGGTAAACCTGGAAGAGCTTTATATGACGCTGGTGCGCCTGTCGCAGTTGGTGGTGCATCTGGGTGAAGTGGTCGAGCTCGACATGAACCCGCTGTTGATTGACCAGAAAGGCGTGATCGCCCTTGATGCCCGCATCAAGGTGACGCCGAAAGTCGTAAGCGACGACAAACGACTGGCCATTCACCCTTACCCGCGCCATTTAAAACAGGAAATTGTGCTTGAAGACGGCACAAAATACATGCTCCGCCCGATCAAACCTGAAGATGAACCGGCACACTATGCATTCATGTCCAAGCTGACCCCGGAAGACATTCATTTCCGGTTCTTTGGCTCAGTGCGGGAATTGCCGCATTCGGAAATGGCCCGCCAGACCCAGCTGGATTACGACCGCGCCATGGCCTTTGTTGCCACCGTTCCTAACGGCACCTCGCAGGGCGATATTCACGGCATTGTGCAGGTGGCAATTGACCCGAACAATGAACATGCCGAATACGCTGTCATGGTGCGATCCGACATCAAGGGGCGCGGCCTTGGCCGGATCCTGATGGAAAAAATGATCGAATTTTGCCGTGCCAAGGGTGTAGCCACCTTTATTGGTCAGGTATTGCCCAATAACCGGCGCATGCTCACGCTGTGTGAAAAACTGGGCTTTACCCGCAAATATCTGGAAGACGAAGAAGTCTTCGAGGTAACCTTGCCGCTGGATCAGCCGACCAAACCGCACGCGTAACACCAAACCATTTCAAACAAACAATCCCCCGCCAAACGAAAGTCTGGCGGGGGATTTTATGTCAGGCCAACTCTCACGCGGCAGTTCAGGCACCAGCTTTCACTGGCATTTTTTTGCTGATTTCACGCAGTGATTCTTCCGGGTCCAGGCCCCGCTTGCGCAAGGCATCGGCGGCTTCGGATTCTATTTTGCGAAGTTCGCCCAATGTTGTTTGTACGTCGTCAAGCTGCTGTTCCAGCTCGGTAATGCGTTTGCGCCCGACCAGCATCAAATGTGCCAATTGTTCCGCATGGCTGCGGTCGGCATCATAAAGGTCGATATATTCCTTGATATCTTCCAGTGTGAAGCCTAGTCGTTTGCCCCGCAAAACCAGAACCAGCCGTGCGCGATCACGATAATTATATACGCGCGTCGCCCCTGCCCGTTGCGGCGACAGCAACCCCTTGGTCTCGTAAAAACGGATAGCCCGGGGCGTGATTTCAAACTCGTCGGCAAGTTCTGTAATGCTGTAAAGCTTATCGTTCATCTGTTCTTCTTATGCTTAAGACACCCAATCACCAGCATCACCCCACACCAACGTCAAAGTCAATAAATTTACGCTAACGTTAGCAGCAAACCCGAAGGCATCGAATTGACGCGAATGCCGTCCTAGTCGTCACAATCGTCATTCTCCAAACACTGCCGAAGATATTCACGGTCAATCGGGCGATATTTGGGGCCGTCAAACAGGCCGTTCCCGTCGATTGCCCCTGGCATCAACCCGTTGGCCGAATGCCAAACCGTGCCATCGGGCATGCCAACGGCCAGCGGTTGGGCAAAGGGTTCAGCCTTGCCGGGCACCAGTGCAAGATCACCGCAAATGCCCGCCCGAAAAACCTCGCCGCTTACCGGTGTACCGCCCAGATAAACGCCGGGATAATTGTCAAATATTTCGGGGAATGTCGGGTGGTTGCAGATATCGCCGTCAAACGACACATTGTCAGCAGCCGATAAAACCAGATCTTCGCCCAGAAACGGTTGATCCGGCGTCATTAATCCCGGGGGCAATTGGCTGCTATCGGCATAACCAATGGCATTGCGACGGTGGCGCCAGTTTCGCGTGGTGCCCTTTTTTACATATTGCTGGCGCAGATAAAAACTGTTGTGAAAACATTCAAACGGTAATGTCGGCAAGGCATCGGGGTCTTTGCCAAATTTGAAAACAGCCCCGCCATTATTGTCGTCACCTTCGGGGCCCGGCCGCGAATCAAACCAGCCGCGATTGCCAAAATAATACCAGAATCCACCCTGCGCGCCATCTTGGGAAAACCATTTATGGCAGTTGTAAAGCTGGTTATAGGTCACCCACCAGTTCACGGCCACGGTTTCAGGTTCCACCGGGTTGTCGCGCACAAATGAAAACCGGTTATTGCTGATCACGACATTGCAATTGAACTGACCCAACGGTGCATCCTGATTTTCATCAGACAGGTCCAGCCGGATCGCATTGTAACAATGGCGAATATCGTTGCCGCGAATAACCACATCCCCGGCAATATTGTTGCTGCCAAAAAACGCACCATTCAAATAACGATAGGGTGCCTTTTCGCCCGGTACCAGTTCACCGTCATGGACCATCGCCCAGTTGATATAGCGCCACAGGCTGTCGTCTTGCACCCAGTCGCACCGAACAATGGTTAAATGCCGACAGGCAGGGCCATCCGCATAAAAGGCATAAGTTCCGCCCACAATCTGCATGTCCTTGAAGGTCAGATGGTGGCTGTTTTCCATGTAAACGGCACTGGGCCAGCATCGTTCTATCCGGATGTTATCCAGGCGGATATGGCACCGGTTCACCATGCGAAATGCGGCATAACGCGCCGCGCCGGGGCTGGTGGCCGAAACCTCCGGGTCTGGCGGGCGACGCCCGTCAATGATCGCGCCATGCTCCCCGCGAATAATGATTGGTTCGGCCGCGGTGCCGTCGCGCGGCATGTCGATGGCTTCGGGCAGGAAATAGTTCCCCGGCAACAAACGGATCAAATCGCCCGGCTGGCTGCCCTCGATGGCGGCGCGCAATGTTTTCGTATCGCGCCATTCGCTATCCACCCAGTGATGCCCGCCATCGGGCGTCACATAAATCATCCGCAACATTGTCGCTCCCCTGATCCCGTCAATTGCTGTTGGCAAATTTCATGCAGGCTTAACCGGTTTGAGTCAAAACACTCACCCGAATGCTACCCGACAACCTACCAAACCCTACCACCTGCGCCTCATGCGGGAAACCACAACAACATCTACCCGGCACCGATAAACGCCGCATTCAAAGGGTAAAATTTCGGCAACAATACAGTCAATTACATAGCGCGATAAAATTTCATACGATTTTTTATTTTTTATGATAAAAGTGATTTCAGTCACTTGACGAAACATTCTGATAAAATTAGCGTCTGCTGTCCACGCGATCTCCCCACATCAGAAAGGGTAAAATGATGCAATTCCTTAAACCGTCGGTATGCCTGACATTCGCAACCAGCGTTGCTGTTTTTTCCTGTCTGTCAGGGGCGGCGCAGGCCCATTTTCAGGAATTGATCCCCAACACCAATGTGGTGGATCAGAACACGGGCAAGGACGTGCATTTTGATATGGTTTTCACCCATCCCACAGATATGGGGCCAACAATGGAAATGGCGCAGCCGGTTCAATTTGGCATGCAGGTCAACGGTCAGAAAACCGACCTTCTGGACCAGTTGACCCGCAACGATGTCGCGGGCAAACAGGCCTATCAGGCGGATGTTATTTTACCACGACCCGCCGGGTATGTTTTTTACGTTGAACCCAAACCCTATTACGAACCGGCCGAAGGAAAATACATCGTCCAATACACCAAAACCGTGATTGATGCCTTCGGCGATGGCAGCGATTGGGACCAGATGGTCGGCTTTCCCGTCGAAATCGAACCTTTGTCGCGCCCCTATGGCCTGTGGGCCGGCAACAGCTTTCGCGGCATTGTCAAACATAACGGCGAACCGGTTCCCTTTGCCGAAATCGAAGTGGAATTTCGCAATGACGGCAGCGTTAAATTGCCCAATGGCAGCTTTTCCACCCAGATCATCAAGGCCGATGCCAATGGCACATTTTCCTACACCACGCCCTGGGCTGGCTGGTGGGTATTTGCAGCCCTGATCGAGGATGGCACCCTGCCCAGCCCCGATGGCAAAGTGAATGCACCGGTTGAACGCGGGGGTGTTTTGTGGATTAAAACCGATGATCCCATCGGCGCGAACAAATAAGCATCCCTTTTCATGCAATCAAAATTCATGACGCAATAATTGACGAATAAACCATTTAAAAACAATATATTGTCAGATTATCTTGCGTCATACATTTTTATAAAAAATATGAAAAACAGCGTGGTGGCGCTTGACTTTTACCGTCTTTCGCCGCTACGCTGTTGCTTGATCAAGGTGATCCGGGTTCGCCCGGATAAAAGGGAATACGGTGCCGTAATTTTACCCATGCCGTAGCTGCCCCCGCAACTGTAAGCGACCAGAATTTTCAATGGCCACTGGAGCATTCCGGGAAGGCGAAAATTGTTATCGCAAGCCAGGAAACCTGCCTTGATCGTCGAAGCTGTATCGGGCGGGGTGTACCGGTGGAACGGCGCGATTACGGCAGGGAACCAGTGTAACTCATCCTCGCCGTGTCGATCCTTTCCGCCGTTATGGCACCTTTCCCCCCGATATTTGCGCGATGATAAACCCGTCTGGTCATAATTGCGGCCAGCGCAGTAAAGGGCGACCCGATGCATATTGTGGATGGTGTTTTGTCAACCGAGGTCGTGGTTGCGGGTGCAGTCATTGCAGTGGCTGGCATTGCCTTTGGTTTACGACAGGTCTCCATCGAAAACATGCCGCGTATTGCATTGCTCAGTGCTGTTTTTTTCGTCGCTTCCCTCATTCATGTGCCCATCGGCCCCACCAGCATTCATCTGATCATGAACGGTTTGCTGGGGCTGATCCTGGGCTGGGCGGCGGTTCCGGCGGTGTTTATTGCCCTGCTGTTACAGGCTGTTTTCTTCGGGTTTGGCGGCATCACGGTTCTGGGGGTTAATACCGTCAATATGGCCCTGCCCGCGATTGTTGTGTGGCTGGTCTTTGGGCCAATACTTGCCCGCACAGAGGGCCGCACCATGATGATTACGGCGTTCCTTGCCGGGTCTTTCGCCATTATGCTCAGTGCGGTTATGGTTGGGGTGTCGCTAGCCCTGAGCGGGCAGGAATTTATCGCAACTGCACGGCTGGTTTTTGTCACCAATATTCCAATCATGGTTGTTGAAGGTTTCCTGACAGCAGCGGCCTTTGGCCTGATCAAAAAGGTTCGCCCGGCCCTTTTGCTCTCAATCCCGACCACCAGCATGGCGACCTGATTTATGACCGCGACATTCGCTGTGCATCCTCGCCGCCTGCAAACCCGCCTGCGCCAAAGCGCCCTTATGGCGCTGGTGCTTGCCGTGCTGACGATTGTCATGCTCGCCCTGCCCGGTGCCGCCAAGGCACACAGTTTTCATGTTTTTGCACTGGGGGATGGCAATATCATTGAAGGTTATGCCTATTTCGGCGGTGGCGCACGCCCGCAACATGCAAAGCTGTCGGTCGAAAACGGTGCTGGCAAAATGTTGCTGCAGGGCGAAACCAACGCCAATGGCGAATTTCGTTTTCAGGTGGATCATCTCGATGATTATGTCATTCGCGCCAATACCGGCGACGGCCATGCCGCATCTTATTTGCTTAAATCATCCGAGCTTTCGGACGCTTTGCCAAAGGCGTCCAGCAACGTGGCCGAAATTGTTGTTGCCCTTAACCCGGCTGACAGGTCTTCGGACACCGTAGCCTCCTTTTCTACGGCTCCCGACACGTCCGCATCCGGATCGGGTGAAAATGCGGCCTCACAACGCATTTCGATAACGCCAGAACAGCTTTCGCAGCTGGTAAGCCACGCCGTTGCCAAGCAGGTAAACCCGCTACGCGAACAGATTGTGGCTTATGAAGACAAGGTTCGTTTTTCCGATATCGTCGGCGGGCTTGGCATTATCATTGGTATTTTTGGCGTGATTGCCTGGTGGCAAGCGCGCCAGAAAATATCGAACAAGCCGCAATGAGCCGCCATATCGTCCTGTCACCCGCCAGCCAGAATACAGCAACCGGGATGATTGGCCCTGTCGACCCGCGTTTTCGCATTATCTGCACCATCATCTTCGCCGTTTTTGTTGTTTCCGCCGCAAGCTGGCAGGCCGTTGTGGCGACTATCGTTGCTGCCGCAGTCATGGTGGCACTGTCGCTGCCTGAATGGCGCAAAACACTGCGCCGGGTGCTGGCGATGGACGGGTTTATTTTTGCAACCCTGCTGTTGCTGCCCTTTACCTATCCCGGCGATACGGTTTTTACCCTGTGGGGCCACGCCGCATCACAACAAGGCATTAACCAGGCGATCATGATCGGCCTGAAGGCCAATGCCGTTATTTTCATGGTGATGGCATTTCTGGGGGCGCTGGGCAGTACAGATTTGGGGCGTGGCATGATGGGCCTGTATATGCCGACCAAGCTGACAACATTGCTGATGTTTACCGTGCGCTATATCGACGTGTTGCATCATGAATATTTACGTTTGCGCCAGGCAATGCGTGCCCGCGCCTTTCATTTGCGCAGCAACCGGCATAGCTGGAAAATGATGGGGTATCTGGTGGGAATGTTGCTGGTGCGTGCGCATGACCGGTCCGAACGCATTGTATGGGCGATGAAATGCCGCGGCTTTCACGGGCATTTTCATTTCACCCACCTGTCGCACCCGGTAAAAGCCGATTACATATTTTTGCTGGTTATGGCGGTGCTGCTGGCTGCCCTGATCACGCTGGAGGTTCTATGTCCGCCCCTGCTCTGATTGTGCTGCGCGACATCTGTTTTTCATTTTCGCCGACAAAGCCTGTGCTAAACCACGCCAGTTTCGTACTGGCACCGGGCGAAAAAATTGCCCTGACCGGACCAAACGGAGCCGGGAAAACCACGCTGCTTCATATCATGATGGGGTTACAAACCCCACAAACCGGTACCATCGAAATCTTGCAAAAAACCTGCAAAACCGAAAAGGATTTCAGTGCCATTCGCGGCAAGGTCGGCTTGCTGTTTCAGGATTCCGACGATCAGCTTTTCTGCCCCACCGTGATCGAGGATGTTGCTTTTGGCCCGTTAAATCTGGGCTATAACGATGCGCAAGCGCTTGAAATTTCGTATAAAACCTTGGCTGATCTTGGCTTGTCAGGTTTTGAAAACCGCATCACCCACCAGTTATCGGGTGGGGAAAAACGGCTGGTGGCGCTGGCAACGGTGCTGGCGATGGCACCCGATATCCTGTTGCTTGACGAGCCCACCAACGGACTGGACCAAACGGTTGAAAGCCGGTTGACCGACATTTTGCAAGCCCTGCCCCAGGCGATGGTGATTATTTCACATAACCGGTCGTTCCTTGATCAGGTTGCAACCCGCAAGGTGACGCTGCACAATGGCGACCTGATTTCCGGGGATGAAACAATCAAAAACACCATAGCAGGGAAAACATCATGACTCCGGACGCAATTTTAAATTTCTGGTTCACCGAACTGACCCCCAAACAGTGGTTCGAAAAAGATACCGCGCTGGACCACCACATTAACGAACGTTTTGCCGATTTTCATGCGGCAGCGCGGGTTGGCGAGCTTTTTCACTGGCGCGAAACAGCACGCGGGCGCTTGGCCGAAATCATCGTTCTCGACCAGTTTTCCCGCAATATGTTCCGCGACCGGGCCGAGGCCTTTGCCTGCGATACACTCGCGCTGGTTCTGGCACAGGAAGCTATCTTGCAAAAAGCGGATGAAGATTTGAAAACCGCATCAGAAAAGCTATTCCTGTATATGCCCTATATGCATTCGGAATCAGAAACCATCCATGACATCGCCCTGACATTGTTTGATCAACCGGGGCTGGAAAACAATCTGGATTTTGAAAAGCGTCACAAACAGATCATTGACCGTTTTGGCCGTTACCCGCATCGCAACGACATATTGGGACGGCCATCAACCCCGGAAGAAATTGTGTTTTTGCAACAACCGGGCTCGTCGTTTTAATAAAAAAGCAGGTGTGCGCGCAAAATCGCAACACCTGCTTTCATTTATCAGAATAACCGGGGGCGGGGCGCGCAGACTTAACGCTGACGTTTGATTTTGCGGTTTGCCCACCATCCTTCGACCAGACTTTCGGCTTCGTCGATATAATCGGCCCTGCCCGCCAGATAAGCCGCCATGGCAGCACTGCCCTTGATCTTGGCAATGGCATCTATATCTTCGATCTCGCCGCGCCACACGCCCATAAAATGCTCCATTTTCGCAGGGGGGGCATCATCTTCGGGCTTTTCGCTGCGCGCCAGTGCCGCAGGCCACCGCAAATCGCTGAGAACGCCATTATCAAGCAAACGTAAATCAACATGCTTGTACGGGGTGCGCTCTGCCTCGCCGCCGCCACCCTTAATCACGCCAATGCGCGGCAATGCCAGCAATTTGCCGGTTTCGCGGTGCACATCAAGAAAGGCCGGGTGAAACACCCCTAAAAACGCCGCCTTGGCCTGTAACGGGTTTAACAACCGCAACAGGGTATTCACCGGGCTGCGCAAGCCCAAAAGCGGGCGCAGGCCGATCAGCTCTTGCAATTTCGGGTGAATATGGCGCAGGGGCAAATAGGCAATCCCGTGTCTTTCAATATCTGATCGGGCTTCTTCGGCGGACATTGCGATGGGCAACTTTAATGCCTTGAACGCGGCTTCGGTGCCAACCCCTTTGATCAGATGCGAATTATAGCCATGCATCAGGACCGGCACCTTGTTTTGCGCCAGCAACAACGCCGATAGCACAAACCAGGGCAAGCCCCGTGTACGCCCCGCCGCATAAGACGGCCAGTCCAGCATCGGATGGCAGGCCGCAGGCACATCGCTTTCATCAGGCTCCAGACGCGCAATGGTGCGCACTGCCTCGATCATACCGGCCAGTTCGTCCGGGGTTTCCCCGCGATAGCGCAACATCAAAAGATACGCGCCCAACTGGATCGGATCGACCTCGTCGCGCAGAACCATGGAAAAGGCATCGAAGGCCTCGTCCCGTGTCAGGCTGCGAGAACGGCCCGGTCCGCGAAAAAACTGCCGCAAATAACCCGAAAACGGGTGGGCTTCGGGCATATGGTTTTCGTCGTCGGGCTGCTCTAGATGATCGTCGCTCATCTGGTCGCTCACTTCGTTTGTGGATGGAGTGTGAAAACGGGCACTACCCTATTCGTGGGTGCGCGTAAAGACCCAGTCATTTCCCTGCGTCAGATCGTCGCGGTAAACATACCCGTCCATATCAAAGGATTTCAGGTCTTCAGGGGCCTCGATACGATTTTTTATCATAAAGCGCGACATCATGCCACGGGCGCGCTTGGCCGAAAACCCGATAACCTTTGCCGTGTTGCCCTTGATCTCTTTAAACACCGGCGTAATGACCGGTCCTTCGATCAGCTTGGTCTTAACGGCCTTAAAATACTCGTTCGAGGCCAGATTGACCAATGTTCTGTTGTGATGGTTTTTGGTGATCTCGTTTATATGACGGGCAATTTTTTCGCCCCAGAATTCATACAAATTTTTGCCACGCTCGTTTTCAAGCCGACTGCCCATTTCCAGACGATAAGCCTGCATCAGATCGCGCGGCTTTAAAATGCCATACAGACCCGACAGCATGCGAAAATGGTTTTCTGCCCAGTCCAGATCATCCGATGTCAGGTTATCGGCATCGAGTCCGACATAGGTGTCGCCGCGAAAGGCATAAACAGCCGCTTTGGCGTTATCACGGGTGAAAGGTGTTGAAAAATGCGCGAAACGCTGCACGTTCAATTCCGCCAGGTCTTCGCTAATGTGCATCAAATTCATCAAGTCGCGGCGTGTTTTTTTCTGCGCAACCTGAACCAGTTCAACGGCATCATCGAGGAACACCGGCTGAGTAACAGGCATCTCCGGTGCCGGTGTTTCAAAATCCAGTTTCTTGGCCGGGGAAACAACAGCAAGCATTTGTGAGCCTCTTCTCTTTCATCACAGGTCATTTTGTCGTAACAAGCCACAAGGCTTATGGGAAAGTGTGATTTATAGCAATTCCCATATTTTCGAAATTTTGCAGATTTCCGGCCATTTGCACCAATATGGCGGCCGGATCGAAAGGAAAAATCATGAGTGAACAAGTTCGCGCTTCGCACATTTTGCTGATGTATGCCGGTTCGGCACGCTCGACCGCATCGCGCAGCAAAGAAGAAGCCCTGACCCAGATCCAGGATCTGAAAACCCAGGTCAATGACGGCGCCGATTTTGCCGAACTGGCCAAAGCCAATTCCGATTGCCCGTCCGGCCAGCAGGGCGGCGACCTTGGCACTTTCGGTCGTGGCATGATGGTTCCCGAATTTGACCAGGCCGCTTTCAACATGGAAGTTGGCACTGTATCGGACGTCGTCGAAACCGATTTCGGCTATCATATCTTGCAGCGCACCGCCTGATCTTGCGCGCTTAAAATCAAAGGCCTGCAATCACTTGCAGGCCTTTTTTATGTCTAAAACTCAACAATTGGCGCGTCAAGTTCATAAGCCGATTTGTGGTCTTCGATTTCCACCACCCAGACATCGCGGTCAAACGAAACCTGCTTGCGGCAATATTCATCGCACTGCATTTCGGTTTCGCGCCCGCCATCACCGCCACCGGCCACCTGCATCCAGCCCAGGTCACCGTCCATCGTCGTCACACGGGAATAAACAAAACAGCCATTGGCGAAATGGTTCAGCTTAACCAGAACAGCCCCGGCATCCTCGTTTCCCTTATGAACAACCATCGCTGTAATGCTCTGGGCCTGGCAAATCGCAATTTGCCCCCGCACCCAAATTCCTGCTTTCAGCCGTGGTTGCATCATTTCAAATACCGTCCCGGCTGGCAGTGACATCTTCGGGCATTTGCAAAATCAGATTGGCATTGGGGCAAATGGCTTCCCACACATCCCATTGCGAGGGTTTGGCGGCACCAAAATAATCGCCGCTTTTGCCCAGCAGATCAAAAATGATTTGAAAATGCAGATGCGGTATCCAGTCACCATTGATCGGATAATCGCCAAACCGGCACAGTTCGTCGCCTTTGGCAAACGCCTTGCCAACCACGAGGCCATCCAGCGAATCGCGGCTTAAATGGCCGTATAACGTCCAAAATGTAATTCCCGGCGCCGGGTTATGTTCCATGATGATGGTCGGGCCGTAATCCAGCGGTAAATTATTATCGGCAAAACTGTGAACCACGCCGTCAAGCGGCATAAAAACCGGGGTTCCGGCCGCCAAAAACAGATCAATGCCCAAATGCTGGCTTCGGGCTTCGCCACCGTTTTTAAATTGCGGCGACTGATAACAAATGCGGTCTTCGCGATAACGCCCAACCCCGACCGGCGCGTTGGCAGCAGCCATCTGGGCAAACATCAGGTCCGTTTGGCGGGCCGGGTCGCTGGTGCCGCCAATTACAACGTCGCCATTGCGGCTGAAATCATACACAATCTTGCGACATGTTTTCAGATCATGGTTCAGAACGGATGCGAAATCTGGCTGATGATCGATAATCCAGCGCATCAGGGCCGCGGCCTTGGGCATCGGATCCTCACCATTGGCATGGCGCGCCAGATACGTGGCAAGGCGCTGTTCACCCTGTGCCACATCGTCACCGTCCATGATGGAAACCGCAATATCAGGGGTCACAACAAAGCTCCGCAAAAGACAAAAGGCAGCATGCTGTTACATGCTGCCTTTGTGCGTAGTCAATTTATCGAAATTGCGCAAGCAACGGCTCAACGCCCACGAATGATCTTTTACCAGTCGGCGACTTCATATTCACACGAAACGTCATCATCGTCTGTGTCGGTCAGCGCAACGGTCAAACGGCGCATCTGCGGGTTAAAACGCTTGATAAAGTTCAGCAACAACAATGATTCTTCGCTCAGCTCGCCCGCGTCTTCATCATCGTCATCAAGTTCGCACAGCTCGACCAGTTCCAAAAACAAGGCCGCAAGCGCGCGTTTCACATCTTCGCCGCCTTTAAGTCCCCCGGTCAGTTCGCCAAGCGGGCGCAAATCAACATCAAGCTGACGCAGGGTCTTGCTCATCTGGTCGATTTCGTCTTCGTTAAGCACCATTTCGGCGGCAACCATATGTGTGCCAACTTCATTGATGTTCATATACCCAACGAATTCAAACACATCTTCTGTGCTACGACCCTCATCGATCAGGGTTTCGGTCTGGGCTTCAAACTCGGCCAATTCGAGATCGTCACCGTCAAGGTCGTTATCATGGTCGCTCATGGGACTTTAACTCCGTTAAATTTGCGCCGCTGATACTCTTAATCTGGCCAGAAAACAACCCATCGGCCAATTATTTCACCAAATCTTCGTCGCAAGGGCAATGCCAATAATATAAATGGAACCGCACATTACCGCGAGTAGAAACACCGCAGCCATTGCGGCGAAGCAATGCTATAAATACTGCGCAAAAATCAGGGGATCATAAATAACAATGGCAACGACAACATTGCATGACGGACTGGCCCTGATCTGGGCGCTGTGCTGGTGGATTGGCTATACATTTTATGCCGATAGCAGTGCCCGGCGACGTAAAAGCATTTCAGCCCTGATGGCCCGCAACCGTCATCGCTGGATGGAACAAATGTTGCAGCGAAACCTGCGCATGATTGATACCGCCATTGCCGGAAATCTTATCACGGCGATCAGCTTCTTCTCATCGACCACTATTTTGGTGCTGGTCGGTCTGGGGGCGTTGCTGGGCTACAGCAAAGAAGGCATCGAACTGATTTCCGCCCTGCCCTATGCCGCCGCATCGTCAGTTTTGCTGTGGAATTGCAAAGTTGTTTTTCTGATGCTGATTTTTGTCTATGCCTTTTTTAAATTCACCTGGGCCTTTCGCCTGTCGAACTATTGTTCGATCCTGATCGGCGCCACCCCCGACCCGTCGCACAGCAAAGGTGCCAACGTTGCCGCCCAGGCCGCCCGGATGAGCATGATGTCGGCCCATAACTTTAACCGGGGCATTCGGGCCTATTTTTTCGCCCTGTCGGCCCTGGCGTGGTTTTATCACCCGGTTGCGTTCATCATTGCGTCAAGCTGGGTCACGATTGTTTTGTACAATCGCGAATTTCGGTCGCATGCACTGGAAATTTTATCTGGCCGACCATAACCGGCAATTCGGGTTACCAGCACAGAAAACAGACCGCCATATTAGCAATATGACGGCCTTTATCTTAGGCGACCTTCTGCTTGGCTTTGCGCTTGTACAACCCGTAAGTGGCGACAATCAAAATCACCAGCCCCACCGGCAATGCCGCCGACATCAGCAAAACAGACCAGCCCGCCCCGGCATAAATCGACCCGGCCGACAGCGACGCAACCGCGACCGTACCAAACACCACAAATTCATTGATTGCCTGAATACGCGCCTGTTCCGATGGACGATAGTTTTCGGTTAACAACGATGTCGCCCCGACAAACATGAAGTTCCAGCCGATACCAAGCAAAATCAGCGCTGGCCAGAAATTCGTAATCAGATCAATGCCGGAAAGCCCGACCACCAAACAAACCAGCGTAATCACCGCACCAACCTGAATAATGGCCAACGTGCCAAATCGACGAATAAGATTACCGGTCACAAAGCCCGGCGCATACATGCCGACCACATGCCACTGAATGATAAAGGCGGCATCCCCAAAGGCGTAATTGCAATCCAGAATGGCCAAGGGCGTTGCCGTCATCACAAAGCTCATGACGGCATAGCCAAGGGCCGCCCCAATGATCGCAACGACAACACCAGGGACCCGCAAAATTTCGCCAAGGGGGCGTGCCGGTTCGGCGTGGACTTTTTTGTGGGTTTCGGGCAGGCGCAACTGCGAAATTGCCAGCATCAACAACAGTTGCAAGCCAAACAGGGCCGCAAAAGTGCCCATGAACGGAACCGTGTCGATCCAGTTACGGGCATGACTGGCGAGGTTGGGCCCAATAAACGCCGCCAACACCCCGCCCAGCATTGTTAGTGAAATGGCGCGGGAGCGAAATTCAGGCGGGGCGGCCTCGGCCGCAGCAAACCGGTATTGCATGGCAATGGCATTGGCCGAGCCTATAAACGCCCCCGCCCCGCACATCAGCCAGAAATTACCCCAATAAACCGCGCCAATACCGCAAAAAGCCCCGCACATGCCAATCATGCAGCCCACAGAAAAACCAATACGGCGACCGTATTTTTTCATCATAAAGGCAGATGGTGCTGTTGTGATCAGCATCGCAATCATGGTTGCCGATACAGGAAGGGTCGACAGCGATTTATCGGGTGCCAATGAATAACCAATCACCGCGGCAACCGTAAAAAGAAGCGACATTGCGCTGGCCGAAAGGGCAACGCACAGGCTTAGAACAATGACATTGCGTCTGACTTCGGGGCTGGTCATGGTGGCAGTTCCCTGATTGGCGTGGTGGCGCCTTGTGATTATTATTGGATGAATTGTTGATATTTCGGCCAGTTCCGGGTTGCCCGCAGGCAATTGCCTGTTATATTTGACCCGCAACAAACGGGAAAGCATCAATGCACGGCATGGCCGACAAAAAATTGATGACAATAGAAATGCCTGCGCGCCAAAATGGCGATGCAGCGTTTTTTGCTGCCCCGAAAGTCGCTTTTTTAAAAGAGCGAACTTGACCCCATCCCAAAATTCGTTTTCTTGTGCAGACTTCCCGTTATAACAGCGGGTATAAGGTGTGCGCCTTGATTATTTCGCCCGCATAATAAGCAGAGTTGAGCAGAACATGATTGCCCTTACGCTTCCGGACGGCGCCGTACGTGAATTTGACGGTCCTGTTTCGGGTTTCGATGTTGCAAAAAGCATCAGCAGTTCCCTGGCAAAGAAATCCTTTGCCATTATCGTTAACGGTGAAGTCCGCGACCTTGGCCGCGTGATCGATACTGATGCAACCATCGAGATCGTCACCAAGGGGCATGATGAAGTTTTGCCGCTGATCCGTCATGACTGCGCCCATGTGATGGCCGAAGCCGTGCAGGAACTTTATCCTGACACGCAGGTCACGATCGGGCCGTCGATTGAAAACGGTTTCTATTACGACTTTGCCCGCAAAACGCCCTTCACGCCCGATGATCTGGTCAAGATCGAAAAGCGGATGAAGGAAATTGTCGATCGTAATGAAAAGATCGAACGCGAAGTTTGGGATCGTAACGACGCTATCAAGTTTTTCCTTGATAAAGGCGAAGATTACAAAGCCGAAATCATTCGCGATTTGCCGGAAACCGAAACCATCACCTGCTATCGCCAGGGCAATTTCATTGACCTGTGCCGGGGGCCGCACGCGCCGTCAACCGGCAAAATCGGCAAAGCATTTAAACTGATGAAACTTGCCGGTGCCTATTGGCGCGGTAATTCAGACAATGAAATGCTGCAACGCATTTACGGCACCTGCTGGGAAACGCAGGAACAGCTTGATGCCTATCTTCACATGCTTGAAGAAGCCGAAAAGCGCGACCATCGCCGCCTTGGCCGCGAAATGGACCTGTTCCATATGCAGGAAGAAGCCCAAGGGTCGGTTTTCTGGCATGACAAGGGCTGGAAACTGTATCGCAAGGTGGAAAACTACATTCGCGGACGCCTTGATAATGCCGGGTATCAGGAAGTGCGCACGCCGCAGCTGGTAGACCGGGTATTATGGGAAAAATCGGGTCACTGGGAAAAGTTTCGTGAAAACATGTTCACGACGGCCCCCGATAGCGACGAAAAGGTTCTGGCCCTTAAACCCATGAATTGCCCCTGCCATGTGCAGATTTTCCGCATGGGCAGCAAGTCTTACCGCGATCTGCCGTTGCGCATGGCTGAATTTGGCTGTTGTCACCGCAACGAACCTTCGGGCGGGTTGCACGGCATTATGCGGGTCCGCCAGTTCATTCAGGATGACGCGCATATTTTCTGCACCGAAGACCAGATCGTTTCTGAAACCAAGATTTTCTGCGACCTTCTGAAATCGGTTTACAAGGATTTCGGCTTTACCGATATCGTTGTCAAATTCTCGGACCGCCCGGAAGTGCGTGCCGGATCAGACGAAATCTGGGACAAGGCGGAAAATGCGCTGCGCGAAGCATCGGAAGAAGCGGGCCTGAAACTGGAAATCAATCCCGGTGAAGGGGCATTTTATGGCCCGAAACTGGAATTTGTTTTGCGCGATGCCATTGGCCGTGACTGGCAGTGTGGCACGCTTCAGGCCGACTTTGTTTTGCCCGAACGCCTTGATGCCTCCTACATGGGTGAAGACGGCGAAAAATACCGTCCTGTCATGTTGCACCGGGCCATTCTGGGGTCGCTCGAACGCTTTATCGGCATCCTGATTGAAAACTATGCTGGTCGCCTGCCGCTGTGGCTGTCACCGGTTCATGCGGTTATTTGCACCATTACCAATGAAGCAGATGATTACGCACATGAAGTTAAAAAAGCCCTTGCAGCCAAGGGATTGACTGTTGATCTTGATCTTCGCAATGAAAAGATCAGCTATAAGGTTCGCGAACATAGCCACGCCAAAATCCCGCTGATTTTAGCCCTTGGTAAACGCGAAGCCGAAGAAAAAACCGCCTCGGTCCGTCGTCTTGGTTTCCAACACCAAAAAACGGTGCCAATTGATGAACTGGTTGAAAACATGGTGCGTGAAATTCAGGACCGTGTGATCGAAGCTGATTTTTAAGGCCATTGCCAGATCATTAGAAAAGTGAAGACAGGCTCGCCATCATCCGGCGGGCCTTTCTTTTGTTCTGCCTTCACTGTATTCTCACATACACGTTACATCTGGTGTACGAGCTGTGACACACCGGTTGCAGGACAACGGCTATATTGGATACGGAAGTTGCCTTTCGCCCCCTTGTAAGCCCTCCCCCTTTTAAAAAACGAGCTCCCGATGAACAGTCAGTCACTTGCCAAACTTGCAAAAATCACTGCCATTGCCGGTGCCATTTGCCTCTACAGCAATGCCGGTTTTGCCGCCGGCTTTTTCAGCAGTTCAAACGACGATGCCGCGACCGATTTGCCCGCCGTGGTCGAACTTATTGATGCCGGTAAATATTCCGATGCCATCGACAGTCTGCAAAAAATGAAAAAAGCCGATCCCGAAAACGCTGATGTTTTGAATTATCTGGCCTATAGCCAACGCAAGTCGGGTGACTTGAAAGCGGCTGAAAGCAACTATGACAAAGCCTTGAAAATCAATCCCGACCATCCCGGTGCGCTGGAATATCAGGGTGAGCTTTACATTCAAACTGGCCGGGTTGAACTGGCAAAGCAAAATCTGGCCCATCTCAAAGATGTATGCGGCACAGATTGCGAACAATATGAAGATTTGAATAAAGCCCTTGCCGGAATGTGATTTCGTGCCGATATAACATTAGCAACAGAACAGCCTTGTCACCCTTCCGCAACCACCGGATTGCGGAAGGGTTGCTTTGCCAAATAGGTCGATCATGGGCCGAACAAATGACAACAATCCCGAATTGTTGTAAATTCAGCCTTGTATATATACATTGGTATAGATATACTTTTACTTAAGGACGGGTCATTTTAGGATCTGTTTCTATTTGAATTAGTGAGTATCGATGTCTGGTAGCCCGCTGCGTAAAACATATACTGTTATGGTTACCCGAACGACTGGCGTTCAGATGGAACTGGAAACAGCCACCGAATATGCCGCCGCAATCGCAGCAGCCAAAAATGCCTTGGCAAACAGCAATAATGTCGAGGCACGCGTGGTGGAAAACAAATACGACGATACAACACGCCGCGAGAAAAAGCAGGTTATTAAAATCCTGAACCAAAGCAACCTTGCTTCTTCGGCAGGCGGCGCGCGTGCATCGGGAAGCGGGCAAACGGTCATTCCACCCGAAGTTGTCTCACGAACAACGCGGGCAGTCGTTAATATTTGTCTGGCGGTTACTGTCCTGATTTTACTGGGCGGTGTCGCCTTTCAGCTTATTAACAGATAGTCACATTTCCACGCCTGATCCTGCAACTCAACCTTGACAGTTCCCCTCTCTACGACATGATATACGCTGGGAAAAGATTTAAACAACAATCCAGCAAATGTGGGGAATCATGGCGAAATTCAGCTTTTCATTGAGGAACGCAACCTTTCGCCCTGCGATGCGTGCGGCACTGATAACCCTGCCCGCCCTGGCCCTTTTGTCGGGCTGCGCAACAGACAAACAAACCACCCCGCTCGCCCAGCCTGAAGCCACGGTCAACATCCCCGAAAGTCCTGATCAGCCCACAGCCTTTGCAAATTTCAGTACGGATCAGCAAATGGCGGCCTGCGCGCTGTTTATTGACCCAGCAACCAAAGTCCCCGGTCATGCGACAAACACGGCGATCACGCCATCGGCCACCAACATTGCCATTGGGCCCGACCCGGAAACCGACCTTCGGCGGGCCGTGGAACTGGAACTGGCAGGCCATCCGGCGCAGGCCCGCAAGCTTTATTTGTGGTTAACGGCGGCAAACCCCGGCAGCACCTTCACCATGCCGTGCGGCAATGGAATTAATCTTTCCAGTAAAATTTCGCGCCTTGCCCAGCAACGGCTGGCAGCGATCGACAATTTAAACCCCGACCTTGCCCAGTCCCGCGAAATTGACGAGAAAGTTGAGCTGGCAAAGGTTGCCCCGGGGCCGACCTTGCCCAACCCGCCCAAGGTTAAACGCAATACCGACTTTTACCTGACGGCAGGACCGGTTGATGTCGCACCGGAAGATGCCACCCCGCCCGGCCCGGCCTTTGCCATTGAAGTCAGCCCGAACACAGAAGCCCTGGCGCGGGTAACACCGCCCAAACAGCCCGTCAGCCTTGATCGTGAAAAAGCGGTAGATATTACCGCCGTCACCACGACACGACCGGTCGATATGGACACGGATACAGATATCATCGAATTAACCGGGGGCATTGGTGCGGCCAGTGTGCGCAATTCGGCCTTGCAAACCACCAGCACCCCGACCGAAGAGGGTGATCTGCAATCGATGCCGCCTGCCCCCCACAAAAGCAATAGCGGCTCGAACGACGACACCGCATCTGTCGCAATCAATGCCGAAAAACAAACCGCAAAAATAGCCCAAAAGGCCCGTATGGCAACGGCGGATGCGCAGGCCCCGACCAAGACGCGCCCCGTGCCAGTGGAACAACCCTTATCGACCACTATGGTGCAAACAGGTAACCGTCAGGGGCCGCCAATGACAGCGGCACCCGCTTCGGGGAATCCCGGTGTTCAACCCTATTACGCCCTGCAACTGGCGGCCTATCGCAGCCGGGAAATGGCCGAAACAAGCTGGATCAAAATCCGGAAAAAATCAAACGGCCTGCTTGATGGTATTGCCCACGAGGTGCGCCCCTTTGCAATCAAGGATAACGGGCTTTATTTTCGTCTGTTGACCGGGCACTTTGATGAAAAGGCAATCGCCAACAAGGTTTGCGCCGGTTTCAAGGAAAACCACCTTGACTGCATTGTCCGTCATGTTGATCCCGCTGTGGATAAATAAACGACCATAATCAATACCTGCACTATGTGCAGACACACCAAAACCTGGCCCTGCCGATTGTGAAAATTGGCGGGGCCAGCTTTTTAAGTGGCGCGAAGCAGAATTATAAAAGCAGTGATCGGGTATTTTTTTGTCGCATACGACGGATAATCGGCCCGGGATCGGTTTTGCGCAAATAGATTGAAATCCATCGTGGTGTGAGGCGTAACGCCCTTTCCAGATATTGGCTGCGCTGTAAAAATTTCCATCTGCCATGCTGTATAAGCCGCCGGGCCCGTTTGGACCCACTGGCCAGCATCGGGATGGCGATGGCAATAAAAACCATGCCGAAAAACGGGGGCGGCAAGGGCAAGAACACCACACCGATCAGCAGCGAGACAAGGCCCCCGCCAACCAACCAGAACGACCGTAAAAACCGCATCATTGTGTCTTTCAGGGATGTGCAACCAGGCGGACAACCGATCCTTCATCGTTGAAAAAGACGATGGCAGCAACCTGCGCCGTGGCGGCATTATGTCGCCTTGATCGCCGCGATTAAAAAGAAACTATCAAGACAATTTGATGGATCACTGATTGCAACAGTTCAAAACATAGCTACATTGCGGGTAACAATTTTTATCAATCTTGCAGGTTGCCATGTTTACTTCTGTTCCCCCTGAGAAAAGCCGCCTTCCTGACCGTGCAAACGCCCTGCCGGGCCGGGCCGAAGCATTGCCGGTTCCCGATATTCACGCGGTTAACGGCAACCCGCTAAAGGCCCCGTTCCCGGAACATCTCGAAACCGCAATATTTGGTATGGGATGTTTTTGGGGTGCTGAACGTTTGTTCTGGCAGCATCCTGGCATTTACAGCACGGCGGCTGGTTATGCCGGTGGTCTCACGCCAAACCCGACCTATCGCGAAGTTTGCAGCGGCATGACCGGCCACGCAGAAGTTGTTCTGGTGGTGTTTGATCCGGCAATTGTCTCGTATGAAAACCTGCTTAAACTGTTTTGGGAAAGCCATAATCCGACCCAGGGCATGCGCCAGGGCAATGATATTGGCACCCAGTATCGCTCGGTGATTTATACCACATCGGAAAGTCAGCAAGAGGCAGCCCTTCTTTCTCGCGACGACTATCTCGCCGCCTTAAAAGATGCCGGAATGGCCGCGATCACCACCGAAATCGATACCGCACCGACCTTTTATTATGCCGAAGATTTCCACCAGCAATATCTTTATAAAAACCCCGATGGATATTGCGGACTGGGCGGCACCGGCGTTACCTGTCCTGGACGTTAAACCCGGCCCTTTTGTCACATAAACCGGCCAAACGGCCCGCCAGAACCAGCGGGCCGTCTTCACATCAAAAGGCTGAAATCAGGCGACAGTTTCAAACCGGCTTACCGCCATATTCGCGGCTTAAATCAGCACAAACACGGCGAACCAGGGCGCCGAACACGGCAATTCGTTCCTGGGGAATACGCGCCGCCGGCCCCGACAACGAAAGTGCCGCGATCGGAATACCACTTTCATCGCGAACAACCCCGGCAACGCAGCGCAAACCAACCGCGTGCTCTTCATCATCAAGAACCCAGCCTTGCTTGCGCGCCCCATCAAGGTCGAGCTTCAAACTTTTCGCTGTTGTGCGGGTATGTTCTGTCATCTGGGGTAAGCCATGTTGCGCGATAACAGCGTCAACATCCTTGGCGGGCAAAAAGGCCAATAAAGCCTTCCCCACCCCGGAGCAATGCATCAGCGCGCGGCGCCCCGGTGTGACCAGCGCACGCATCATTTTGCGGCATTCCACCTGCGAGAGAAAAATCACCTCGCCACCATCGGCCACTGCCAGATTAACCGTTTCCCCGCTTTCTTCCATCAGGGCGCGCATATAAGGCCGGGCAATCTGGTTTAGATTACGATTTTTGGTAAAGGAATTACCGACACTGAATGCCTGCACCCCGATTGACCACAGGGTTCGTTCCCCGTCAAAGGTGACATAGCGCTCGTGCTGCATCGTTGTTAACAAACGATGGGCCGTCGACGGGGGCAATTTCACACGCTGGGATATTTCGGTCAGGGTCATGCCGTCATCGCTGTCGGCAAGGGTGTTTAGAATACTAAGCGCCCGCACCAGCGACTGAACCTGCTGCATTTTGGTGTTCCTCCCGAACTGTCTGTGCGTTCTTGTATCTGGCCACACCAGCAAAACAACACATTCGGGAAATCTGTATATTTATCAGCCGCCCGCGCGCGCAATTGCCTTGCTGCGCCACCAAACGACGCTGGAATAACCCGCAAGATAAAGCGTTGCTGCCGCAAAAGCGAGAAGCGTTCCCACCCCGACCCCAAATAACGGGTAGGTATAGCTGACGGAAACAATATAAATCAGCAATGCGCCCATGCCGCGCGGAAAATTGCGAATAACGGTGTGAACCGGCCCGATGCCATAAGAACAATGCAAAATCAGAATCATCGGAAACAAGGTTACCGGAAAACCGGCAAACAGGCCGGACCAGCGCGGCCCGATAACAGCGGCTGCCCCGCTGATGGCAACCACGATCAGGGCGGCGGTCGCTGCCCGCACAGCAACAATTTTACGGGTTATTCGCAAGCGCTGGGAAATGCCAACATTCTCGATCGAGCGAAACAGAAAAATCGCCACAACCATGGCAACAATCAAGGCCAGACTGGCACTTAACACTGTAAAGCTGACCATCTGGCTAAGCCACGAGACGAACACAAACACCAAAAAAGATGCCAATGAGGATAGCGGCACTTGAATGACAAGCGCTTGGCGGCACAGCAACCGGGACACAACATAGTATGCATATAAAAATGCCAGCGTCGCAATCAGTCCCGGCAAGGCATAAACCGCACTTTCACCGGCAAAATGAACGCCCTGCTCTATCGCAATGAAAAACAGCAAAATTGCCGTTCCCAACGGATAACCCGACAAAACCCCGGCAACACGCGGCCCGGCCCGTTCTGCCAGCATCGACAGCCCCAACACGACAATAATTGAAACCGCCAGTTTGGCAAAAAACAGCCCCATACCCACCTGCCCGATACGACACACCACAACAACAAAACAAATCGTTGTCGAATTGTTGCAATTTTATCAATATCACGCCAGTTCTTTTTTAGAACGACTTGCATATTGCATGACGCTTTACCAAGCCTGCCTAACCATTTGAAAAATCCTGGCACAAATTGTTATGTCGAAATGCCGTTCAGATATGTAAATCAAAGGCACCTTGGGCAACCGGGCGTCCATTGATCATAATTTCAATGCCATGTATGCCCGCATAATACTGTCGGGTGGTGATGGCACGAACCGGGTGTCGACGCGACAGGACAAGCGCCTCGCCTTTTTTCAAACGTAGCTTTTTCCATTTGAAGACCTTGGGCGACTGCGTGCCGTTGGCTTTGCGATGATGGATCACGTAATCGATCACCAAATCGCGCGCTGATGGTTCCTGGCTGGTGATTTGCACGGAAAAATCTACAAACCCGCCCAGCGACACCACAGAATTTTCCACCGACAATTCCGATGCCGTCACATTGACCGGCCCAAAACCCAATGCCGCCAAGGTTGGGCTGTGTCCCTGTTTGATCAGGCTGCGGCACGCATGTTGAATAATGCGCTTGCGCGTGGCGATATCATCTTGCAACCAGTCCTGCGCAATGCTGGCGACCAGATCAGGATGATCCTTGGAAATATCGTTAAGGTTATTGGCAACAGATCGCCGCACATATTCAGCCCGATCATCACGCAGTGCGGTTAATAATGGCACCACAGGTGACGGATCGCGCACAAAACCGGGCAGACGCATCCCCCATGGCAACCGCGGGCGTGTTCCCTCCGATACCAGACGTCGCACATGCACATTGGGGTCGCTCACCCAGCCCTGCAAAATATCCATGACCTGATCACAATGGTTAATTAAAAACGGCCGAATGGCAAATTCCGCTGTAAACCGTTGCGTCATCTCATAAAGACAAGCCATTGATATTTCGACATGGTGCTGGCCGTGACGGGCAACATAATCAGCCATCGGCATAATCGCCCACCCGCGAATGCCCGGCCCGGAGGCACCCTGTTTTTCATCGGTAATATCATTGATACCGCCGTCTAACGCCGGGGCCAAACTTGCTGTCATAATTGCTTCCGCGTCGGAAAAACTGTTGGGCAGACATAACGACAGGGCATCACAAACCTGATTGCTGCGCTGTTTAAGCTCAAGCCGGTCCAGGTTGTGACAAGCCGCTGCAATAAACTTCTCACGCTCAAATTTCGGGTAATGCAGGGCGATATCGTTAGCCATTTGTGCCACCAGACCGGGCGTAAACAGATCTTTCAACGGTGTTCCCATGCAGGCCCCCTGGCAATGCGGTGATATGAATGCTGTTCATACCCGCCTTTGCCCGCAATCGCCAATGGCCGATGGCCCGCCTCCTGACACTACCTGACAGCAGATAGCGGGCGGTACTGCGTTATCTTTGAAAACACAGGGTAATTAAAATAGCAAACCCCGGCCCGGCAACGCACAAATGCTTGCCCGGTCGGGGTTCCTAAACAATCAGGTTGATAATATTGCGCTTATCCTGCCAGCGTCTCCAAACGCTGCTCTCGCGATCCGGTGCGAACTTTGGCGATCTGGCCTTGAACCGGTCTTAGGGCGTTTCGCGGTTTTTGTACAATCACGCCGCGCCACCCCAGTCCTTCATATGTTTCATAACCAGGTGTTAAGGCAAAACTGACAATGCTGCCATCTTCAAGCAGGTACGAATCTTTGTCTTTGCTGCCCAGTTGCAACGCAAAGCGTTCCGTCCGGTTTGAAACCCCGTCCGACGAGGCAATGACATTATAATTGCGATCCACAATCATAACGCGGGTGCGCGGGGCTTCTTCTTCGGCAAAGCCAATCGAATTGATAACGGAATCTGACTGACTTTCCCAATCAAAGAAAATGCCCATCGCCCCAATTATTTTGCCATCGGCCTCGCCATCTGCCCGTACAGCTGTGGCGTATGTTGCCGTTGCTCGCCCGCCCAGATGCTCGTTTCGCTCGATATCGGCAACGGCATATTCGGTGCCATCGCCAGTCGCCATTGCCTGGCGAAACCAGGCCTCCCCGCTAACATCCAGGCCCCGAACACGGTATTTATCCGGGCGACCATTGGCAATGACACGGCCGGAACAATCCGCCACCCATAAATCAAGATAAACCGTATAGGAATCCAGAATAACGCCCAGCCGTTTCGATGCCCAACGCCCTGCTTTTTCATCATCGGGGTCGGCACAACCATCAACAACGGCACTATCGGTTGCCCACCAGCGCACATCACATGATCGCTCATACAGATTTCGATCAATCAGTTCGATGACATATAATGCCAGATCCGACAGCCGCGCCCCGCGCACCATTTGTGCTGTACTGCGCAAATCGCGGGCTTCGCTTGCAAACAGGTTTTGCAATTCGTTGGCAATCGATGTGACCTGCTGCGATATGATATTAACTTCATTGGCCACCACGGCGAACCCTCGTCCGGCTTCGCCTGCACGCGATGCTTCAATCAACGCGTTCAAGGCCAGTATCTTTGCCGCCTTGGTCACGTTTTGAATTTCGTTAACTTTCGCCGTTGTCAGTTCCGACATTTTTGTGGCCGCATTCAAAATTCTCTCAGGCATGTTATCCCCCATTTTTTTTGAAGTTCCTGATAAGGGAATGCTGAGCCGACCTTGTTGTGCGCACACGCAATATTTTTGGCTGCATGGCACAACCTCTCCAAAAATATTCAACCTTTACAGCTCGTTAGTCAGCTGTTGCTAAGGACACAAAAACTTGTGCCAAAATGTCACAGACAAAACACCGAAACTACGTAATACCAATTACAGCACATTATTATACAAAAATCGATACATCTATATACTAACGTATCCATATACATTCACAAATTGAATTTGATATTCGAAAATATACAACATAGTTTTTTAGTATTTATCAGAGTCGCATCGCCAATCAGGCGATAGATTTTAGATGTTTATGCTAAATTTTGGTATTTTTAAGCAGTAAATGCTAAACAACCCTAGGGAACCACGTTTATCGCAACAATATTGCGAATAACCAGCAGAACCTGCCGTTCCCATAGCGTACAAAGTGGTATTATTCTGCAATAAATTCGAAACATAACATTTGTGAAACACACCGCGCCAAATCGAAGAACAGCACACAAAAAAAACCTGCACGATTGTCACATCTGTGCAGGGTTAAGCCTTTGAAAGATATCTCTGAAATGCCGCCGCCTAAACCACACCGTAGTGGCTCAGCCCGTCGAAAAGCAGTTTCAGCCCGGTGACAAACAAAAGCACGTAGCACACCCGATAAAATAGCGCCTGATCAACCTTGTCATGTGCCCACAGCCCCAACCATGTGCCGGCAATGGCGACGGGGGCCATAACCAGTGCGGTTTCCAGATTGGCCCCGTTAAACTGGCCAAGCAGGGTATAGGGGATCAATTTCACATAGTTCACGACAATAAAAAACATCACCGTCGTGCCGACATAAACCGTTTTATCCAACCGTTGCGGCAACAAAAAAACCGAAACGGGCGGACCGCCAGAATGGGCAACGAAACTGGTAAACCCCGAAATCGTGCCCCAGAAAGTCCCCGGAAGCCAGCGCGCGGGCTTTGGCTGCCCGCCGGAATTCTTGCGGCGGAACCAGCGGTCCATGGTGAAACCGATTGCAATTATTGCGATCAACAGCTTCACCGCCTCCTCGCTTAGATAATTGAACGACAGCGACCCCGCCAGTATGCCCAGCAAGGCAGCCGGGATCAGGATCAGCATATTGCGTCGGTCCCAGTTTTTGCGATAGGCCCAGACACTGGCCAGATCCATCAGGCATAAAATCGGCAGCATAATGGCCGCTGCGGCCTGGGGCGACACGGCCAGCGCCATCAAAGGCACCGAAATAATTCCAAGTCCGCCGCCAAAGCCGCTTTTCGATACCCCGGCAATTAAAACCGCCGGGACCGCCACAAGATAGAAAAAAGGATCGCTAATTATTTCCATTAAACATTTCCGATAACAGTAGCCCACAGCACGGCTTTAAGCCGCCACCCGTTGCCTTTGCCCCGCGCGTGACAGGCCAGAAACCAGCGAACGCAAAAGGTTACGTCCCCTGCCCGTGCCGATACGATATTCAGCACTTACCGCGCAGCGTGCAAAACCACAGTCTGTAACATGGAATATGCGGGCGGCATGTGAACGGCCCCGGCGCAATGACCGATACGACCATGCTCAAAAGCGGGTTATTTTTCCAGAAGACGTGGCATCAGTTCGACAAAATTGCAGGGCCGGTGGCGAAAATCGAGCTGATACAGCAAGATATCGTCCCATGCGTCTTTGCAGGCCCCGTTCGATCCGGGCAACGCAAACATATATGTGCCCTGCGCAACCCCGGCCACAGCCCGTGACTGAACCGTCGATGTGCCAATTTTGGCATAAGACAGCCAGCGAAACAGTTCGCCGAAACCGGGAATTTCTTTTTCGTAAACCGCCTGATGCGCCTCGGTCGTGACGTCGCGGCCTGTCACACCGGTGCCCCCGGTTGAGATAACAACGTCAATATCTGGATCATTGCACCATGCACGCAACTGCGTAATCAGATCGGGTAAATCATCCCGCAAAATCAGGCGATCAACCACTTTATGACCGGCGTCTTGCGCCCGTTTAACCAGAATGTCGCCCGATGTATCATTTTCAAGACTGCGGGTGTCACTCACCGTTAGAATAGCAATATTAACCGGCTTGAACGGCAGGGAAGGATCAATTTTTCCAGGCATTGTCAGTCTCCGAAACCCGTTTTAATTTGCGACAGATTACCGCGCCCGGCCTGCTGTGCAAGCTATTCATCGATAAAGATTTTCACACGATGCGTTCGCGATACTTCGACAGCATTTCGTTTTCAGCCGGCTTTGCGCACATGCTCTGACAATCAGGCCTGGGCCATGCCGGTTTTGCCTATGATAATTTAGCAAAATTATCTGATTTTACCGAATACTATCAACATAATAACCAGAATACATCCTCCAGAACATGGGTTCTGAAATGTGGCAAAAGCAATAAACAACGGCGCTGCAATGTCAGTTTTCTTGCCGCGCAACATATTTCGACGTAAAAAGTGGTAGGGAGGTACCGATTTAACGAACCACAATGATCAAATAACGGCATCCCCAAAGCCATAACAATAGTGACGCAAGAACAGGAAACAGAGGTATCGACGATGACGGACATCCTATGGCAACCCGGCCCGGAACGCGTAAAAAACGCCAATGTTACCCGTTTTCGCGAATGGATAAATGGCCGCAACAACTTGCAGCTAAACGACTTCGTCGAACTGTACGACTGGTCGGTGCGCGAGATGGAAAAATTTTGGCCCGAACTGATTGAATATGCCGGGCTAAAGGCCGAAAGCTGGGGCGATGTTGTTCTGGAAAATCCGCATCAGATGCCAGGCGCGCAGTTTTTTCCCAAGGCACGGCTGAACTTTGCCCAAAACCTGCTGCGCCGGGATGATCAGGGCGACGCGCTGGTTTTCTGGGGCGAAGACAAGGTCAAAACACGCATGTCATGGTGCGACCTTAATATTGCGGTATCACGTTTTTCACAGGCATTGCGCGCACAGGGCATTAAAAAAGGCGATCGCGTTTGTGGCTATATGCCCAACATGCCCGAAACCATCGTCGCCATGCTTGCCACGGCCGCAATCGGGGCAACATGGTCATCAGCCTCGCCCGATTTTGGCGTTCAGGGGGTTGAAGACCGGTTTGGCCAGATCGAACCGAAAGTCATGATCACGGTCGATGGCTATTATTATAATGGCAAAAGCCACGATATCCGCGCCAAGGTAAAGGATGTCGTTGATCGCATCCCCAGCCTTGAAGCCGTGGTTATTGTGACCTATGCCTTTGATGGCGAAAACAACACCGGTATTCGCAATGCGGTATCTTATGGTGAATTCACAGGGCGGTATGATGCCGAAAAAATCGAATTCGAACAGGTCGAATTTAACCACCCGCTTTATGTGATGTTTTCGTCGGGCACGACAGGCAAACCCAAATGCATCATCCACGGGACCGGCGGTACCTTGTTAAAGCAGGTGTCCGAACATTTGATGCATTGCGATGTTTTACCCGGTGATCGCGTATTTTACTTTACGACCTGCGGCTGGATGATGTGGAACTGGCTGGTCGGTGGCCTTGCGGCCGAGGCAACCTTGCTGCTTTATGATGGCTCGCCGTTCTATCCCAATGGCAACATCCTGTTTGATTATGCCGATGCCGAGGGCATGACCCTGTTTGGGACGTCGGCCAAATATATCGACGCCCTTGCCAAGGCCGAGCTTAAACCGATCCAGACCCATAATCTGTCAAGTGTGCGTGCAATGACATCGACCGGGTCGCCGCTTGCCCCGGAAAGCTTTGACTATGTCTATAAGGACATCAAACACGACATTCATCTGGCATCCATTTCGGGCGGCACAGACATCATGGGATGTTTTGTGCTGGCATCGCCCGTACTGCCGGTAAAACGCGGTGTCATTCAAACCCGCGCGCTTGGCGTTGCGGTCAATGTCTATGATGACAATGCCAAACCGGTCCTTAACCAGAAGGGTGAACTGGTTTGTACCGCCCCCTTCCCGTCCATGCCGGTTGGCTTCTGGAACGACCCCGACGGCAGCCGCTACCACGACGCCTATTTCGACCGCTTTCCTAATATCTGGTGCCATGGCGATTATGTCGAACTTGATGACGATGGCGGCATGATCATTTATGGCCGGTCGGATGCCACCTTAAACCCCGGCGGGGTTCGCATCGGTACGGCAGAAATTTATCGCCAGGTCGAGCTTTTACCCGAAATACAAGAATCAATTGTCATTGGTCAGGAATGGGACAATGACGTTCGCGTGGTTCTGTTTGTTGTGCTCAAGCCTGGCAATAGTCTGGACGACGCCTTGTGTGATCGCATTCGCCAGCAGATCCGCAACAATTGCACGCCCCGGCATGTCCCGGCCAAAATCGTTGCGGTAGATGACATCCCCCGTACCAAGTCGGGGAAAATTACCGAACTTGCCGTGCGCGATGTTGTCCATGGTCGTAAGGTAAAGAATCAGGAAGCACTGGCAAACCCCGAAGCACTGGACCTCTATGCCGATCTGGACATGCTAAAAAACTAATTCTCGCAGCGCAGCAAATTAGATCCATTCCCCCGGCATTCATATTGCATGCCGGGGTTTTCTTTTTGCTAAATCCTTGTCATCGGGCACATCAGGTGGCCCGTGTTTCAATGATCAGGGCAACGTTCCGATTCCGCATCGCAGCGTCGGTTATTTTTTAATCAGAGGCCGTTTTTGCCATTTATTTACTCAGATCGTCGGCGTCTTAAAAAAAAATGGCGCGAAAATGGCAAGCGAACCTGTCCAAAAAGACAGGAATTCAATCCTTTGATATAAAACGGTTTTATTTCGAAACCTTATGATTTTTCATTTTTGAAAACTAATAAGATTGCGCAAATATCACATTTTCATCCCGAAAATTTCACACTGATTTTGCCGGGAAATATTTTTCATACTTGACATATACGGCCCTAAAATCCCTTAATTTGGCTGTCCTCCACAAAAGGACAGAACAGATATGTCGTTTTGGCATATCTGGGGTGGCATAGAAGTTACCAAAGCCATTAAGAATGCTTTGCTAATGAGGGAGCTAATAAATGAAAATGAAAACGATCCTGGCCGCTGGCGCAATGTCTGTTGCTGCCATTGCCGCAAACAACGCCCATGCGGGCGCTGCACTTGACGGCATCAAGGCCAAAGGTTTCGTTCAGTGTGGCGTGAATACCGGCTTGCCGGGTTTCTCTGCCGCAAATGCGGAAGGCAAATGGGAAGGCCTTGACGTTGATGTTTGCCGCGCCGTGGCAGCAGCACTTCTGGGTGATGCCGAAAAAGTTCAGTACACCCCGATGACCGCAGCGCAGCGTTTCACCGCTCTGCAGTCGGGTGAAATCGACATTCTGTCGCGTAACACCACCTGGACGCTGACCCGCGATGCAAAGCTGGGCCTGACGTTTGGCGGTGTTAACTATTATGACGGTCAGGGTTTCCTGGTCCCCAAAGCCCTTGGCGTTTCGCATGCCACCGAGCTTGACGGCGCAACGGTTTGCGTTGAACCGGGCACCACCACCGAACTTAACCTGGCCGATTACTTCCGCGCCAAGGGCATGAGCTTCGAGCCGGTTGTTATTGAAAACATCAACGAAACCACTGCTGCTTTCTTTGCAGGTCGTTGCGATGTTTACACCACCGATGCTTCGGGTCTTGCATCTGTTCGCCAGACCATGGCACCGAACCCGGATGATTACGTGATCCTTCCGGAAATCATTTCCAAAGAACCGCTTGGGCCGGCTGTCGCACAGGGCGACGATCAGTGGGCTGATCTGGTTCGCTGGTCATTGATGGCGATGGTTGAAGCCGAAGAACTCGGTGTCAACAGCGGCAATGTTGACGATATGAAAAAGAGCGAAAACCCTGCAATCCAGCGTCTGCTGGGTGTGTCTCCGGGCATGGGTGAAGCCCTTGGTGTTGACGAAGAATGGGCATACCGCATCATCAAACAGGTTGGTAACTATGGCGAAAGCTATAAGTCCAACGTAACTGCAAAGCTGGGCCTCGAACGTGGTCTGAACGCTTTGTGGACTGACGGTGGTCTGCAGTACGCTATTCCGGTCCGTTAATCGTTCCGGCCTTCGTAAACGAAATTAGCTCCGCCCACTGGCCGTTCTTGCCGGGGCGGAGCTTTTCGTTACAGCATCTGCATATTGGATACAATCTACACCTGAGGGACAGATGAGTAAGACTCAAAAGGCCCCGGGGGGTGTCCGTTCCAAAGGCCTGACCGATTACCTGAATGACGAAAACGTCCGCGCCGTAATTTATCAGATCGTCGCGATTGCCCTCGTCATATTGGCAGGCTGGTACCTGGTTTCCAACACACTGGCAAACCTGGAACGGCAAAACATCTCAACCGGTTATGGCTTCCTTAATCTGGAAGCATCGTTCGGGATCAGCGAAAGCATGATCGACTATACGCCTCAAAGCAATTATGCAACGGCGCTGATGGTTGGCTTTCTCAACACCGTCAAGGTGGCATTTCTCGGCATCATTTTATGCACCATCATTGGCACGATCTTTGGTGTTGCACGTCTTTCCTCGAACTGGATTGTCCGCAAACTTGCGACCGTCTATGTCGAGACCTTCCGGAACATTCCGGTCCTGTTGCAGCTTTTCTTCTGGTACGCAATTATTCCCAACGCCTTTCCGGCCGCCCGAAATGCGTTTCAGCCCCTGCCCGACGTCCTGCTGACAAATCGCGGGATGTATATCCCCGTTCCTGTCGCCGATAATGCTTATGACTTTATGGGTATTGCCGCCATCATCGCGTTCATCGTGATCTATTTTATCAATAAATGGGCCACCAAACGTCTTGATGCGACCGGCCAGCCTTTTCCGATTGTGTGGGCCAGCCTGGGCATTTTCTTTGGCCTTGTCCTGATCGCCTATCTGATTGGCGGCGCACCGACAGCCATGGATATCCCGGCACTTAAAGGCTTTAACATTCAGGGCGGCTATAATATTTCGCCCGAATTTATGTCGGTTCTGATCGGGCTGACAATTTACACGTCAACCTATGTTGCCGAAGTTGTCCGTTCCGGTATTCAGGCTGTCCCCACCGGGCAGTGGGAAGCCGCCGAAAGCCTTGGGCTCAAGCGCTCTATTGCCTTGCGGAAAATCATTTTGCCGCAGTCAATGCGTGTTGCGATCCCGCCGCTGACCAACCAGTATCTGAACCTGACCAAAAACAGCTCGCTTGCTGTCGCGGTTGGTTATCCCGATCTGGTGTCGGTTTCAAATACCACCATGAACCAGACCGGTCAGGCGATCGAGGCGATCTCGATCTATATGGCAGTCTATCTGGGGCTTAGCTTGACAACATCGCTGTTCATGAACTGGTTCAACAAAAAAATGGCATTGGTGGAGAGGTAAGATGGCAAACAGTCTCAAACTACCACCGGGCCCGGTTGGTTCCGTTGGCCAGCGCTCCGTCATCTGGGTTCGCAAGAACCTGTTTAACAGCTGGCTCAACTCGATTTTGACATTGCTCGCGATTGCCTTTGTTCTGTGGATTGTTCCGCCGATCATTGAGTGGGCCTTTGTCAACTCGACCTTCACACCGACCATCGAGGCCTGCCGTGCTGTCTCTGGCGCATGCTGGGGCTTTGTAAACGCCAACTTGCGCCTGATCCTGTTCGGGGTTTATCCGTTCGATCAGCAATGGCGCCCGCTTCTGGCCATGATCGTTCTGGGCGGCATTATTGTTGCCAGCCTTGCCGGGGTTAAATATCCCCGGATGCAGAAACTGATCATTCCGATGTGGGTAATTGGCATTCCCGTGATCGCCATTCTGATGTGGGGCGGCGTCCTTGGCCTTACCTATGTTCAAAACAGCGCATGGGGCGGTCTGCCGCTAACCCTTATCCTGTCGACAATCGGCATTGTCTTTGCCTTTCCGCTTGGTCTTTTGCTGGCCCTTGGCCGTCAGTCGAACATGCCGGCAATCAAGACATTATCGGTGGTCTATATCGAAGTCATTCGTGGCGTCCCGCTAATTACAGTGTTGTTCATGGCGTCTGTCATGTTCCCGCTGTTTTTGCCCGATGGCGTTTCAATCGACAAATTGTTGCGGGCCCAAATCGGCATCATCCTGTTTACGGCGGCTTATCTGGCCGAAGTTTTCCGGGGTGGTTTGCAAGCAGTACCGCGCGGACAATTTGAAGCTGGTGACTCGCTTGGTCTGTCCTACTGGCAGTCGATGCGCCTGATTATTTTGCCGCAAGCCTTGCGGCTGGTAATTCCGCCAACGGTCAACAGCTTTATTTCGATGTTCAAGGATACGACACTGGTTGTGATTATCGGCCTGTTCGATCTTTTGGGTGCCGTAAAGCTGGCCCTGCGCAGTGACCCTGCCTGGACCCGTTATTATGTCGAAGGTTACGTTTTCGCGGCCGCGATTTTCTTCCTGATCTGTTACTCGATGGGCCGTTATTCCGCATATCTTGAAAAAGAATTGCGCAAGGGCGAGCGCCGGTGAGGAGAGAGGAAAAACAAAATGACTGCTATTAACAGCGCTAATAAAGTTGCGCCATCACCGTCTGATGAAGATGTGATCACCATCAGCAAGGCGAACAAGTGGTATGGTAACTTTCATGTTCTCAAGGACATCGATCTTACGGTTCGCAAAGGTGAACGTATCGTCATTTGCGGTCCGTCAGGTTCGGGTAAATCAACCCTGATCCGCTGTCTGAACCGGCTCGAAGCCTATCAGTCGGGCGAAATCACGGTTGACGGCATTTTGCTGGGCGATGATGTTAAAAACATCGAAGCCGTGCGCCGCGAGGTTTGCATGGTGTTCCAGCATTTCAACCTGTTCCCGCACATGACGGTTCTGGAAAACCTGACACTGGCACCGATCTGGGTTCGCAAGACACCCAAGAAAGAAGCCATTGCACTGGCCATGCATTATCTGGAGCGCGTTCGCATTGCCGAACAGGCTCACAAATATCCGGGCCAGCTTTCAGGTGGTCAGCAACAGCGTGTGGCCATCGCCCGTTCGCTCTGCATGCAGCCAAAAATCATGCTGTTTGACGAACCGACCTCGGCACTTGACCCGGAAATGGTCAAGGAAGTGCTCGACGTGATGGTCGAATTGGCAAAAGAAGGCATGACCATGCTGTGCGTCACGCACGAAATGGGCTTTGCCAAAGAAGTTGCCGACCGCGTTGTGTTTATGGATGCCGGCGAAATTGTCGAAATGGGCGAGCCCCACGACTTTTTCGACAATCCCAAAAGCGACCGTACCAAACTGTTCCTTAGCCAGATTTTGTCGCACTAAACGACAATTCCGGTTTGAACCTGCGAACGGCCCCGATATTTTCGGGGCCGTTTTGCGTTTGACACATTTCATCCTTGCACCCTGCCCGCCAAGCAGCGAGTATCCCAACCTTATTGTCCGCATAACATTGATTGACCCATGACATTGCCCAACGACACTGCCAACATCGCCGAAACCGCAACCCCGGATGCTTCAGCCTTTTTGCGTCTTGAAAAAACGGGTAAAAATTTCGGCCAAAACATTGTACTCGATAATGTCAGCCTGTCGCTTGACCGCGGGCAGACCATGGCCATCATTGGCCCGTCGGCTGCGGGTAAAAGCGTGTTGTTAAAATGCCTTGCCGGTGTTTATGAGATTGATCGCGGCGAAATCCTGATTGCCGGAAAAAACGTTGCCGACAAAGCCGATGGAAATCAGGGTCACTGGACCGATAAAATCGGTATGTTGTTTCAACAAAACGCCCTGTTTGACAGCTTGCCTGTCTGGCAAAATGTTTGTTTTCAGCTAATTGAAAACGGGTCCCTAAAAGGCAAACAGGCCCGCGACAAAGCCGTTGAATTGTTAGGGCTGGTCGGGCTTGATGCCGATAGCAGCATATTGCGGCCATCGGATTTATCGGGCGGCATGCAAAAACGTGTTGGCATTGCGCGCGCCATTGCCAATGACCCGGAAATTCTGCTGCTTGATAATCCGACAGCCGGACTTGACCCTGTTTTGTCCAACCATATTGAAAACATGATCGAAACCATCGCTAAAAAGCGCATGACCACGGTTATTACCGTTACCAACGATATGACCATTGCGCGAACCCGTTATGATTTTTTAACCATGATGCATGAAGGCCGCGTCTATTGGTCCGGCCCGCGTGACCAGATAGACCACGCGAAAAACCCCCATTTGGCCCAAATGCTAAGCGGATCATCGCAAGGGCCGATTTCGATGCGCACCCAAAACCGGGGCCAGCATCTGGTCGCTTAACATCTAATGACATCCTGGCGGGGCACATGCGCCACCTGCCCCACATACCCGGCCAGTTGTTGGTCCCGCCTGGTCTTAATCGGCGCAATAAACCGATAAATCAGCTTGCTCAAGAATGTCGTCCCACGCTTTTCCCGGTGCAATATCGGTAAACAGGGCATCGACCTCGGACAAATGCCCCAGCCGCACCATTGCCCGGCGGCCGAATTTGGAAATGTCGGTGCATAAAAATGTTTGCCGGGAATTGGAAATAATCGCCCGGGCAACCCGCACTTCGCGATAATCAAAATCCATCAGACTGCCATCTTCATCAACACCCGAAATGCCGATAATGGCATAATCAACCTTGAACTGGCTGATAAAGTCGATGGTGGCTTCGCCAATAATGCCAAAATCGCGCTGGCGCACCACGCCCCCGGCAATAATCACCTCGAACCCCGGATTGGCCGCGCAAATTTCGGCGACATGCAAATTATTGGTAATAATTTTCAGGTTTTTATGGTCAGACAGCGCCCGGGCAACTTCTTCGGTCGTCGTCCCGATATTGATAAATAACGAGGCCCCTTCGGGAATGTGCTGAGCAACCAGACGGGCAATTTTGCGTTTGGCATCCAGATTGAGAACCTGACGGTCGGTATAGGCGGTGTTTTCGGTCGTCGACTGGCTGGCAGCACCGCCGTGATACCGGGCGATCAGGCCTTCTTCGGCCATTTCATTGATATCGCGCCGGATTGTTTGCGGGGTAACATCGAAATGCGTCGCCAGGGCATCAATTGTCATAAAGCCGCTTGCCGCGACCTTTTCCAGAATTTCGCGGCGGCGCCTGTCTAATTTACCCATTTTTTCTCCGATCCGGCGAATATGATTTTATAAGGGGTTATTGTCTTTCGCTGGTTCTAAAATGCGGGGATCGGGCGAAAGATGCAAGACCATAGGCCAAAATCAAAACACAATCGGTACCAGCACGATGGCCAGTATCACCAGCAATACCAGTGCGCAAATATTCAACAGCAATCCGGCCCGCACCATATCGTCTATTTTTAAATAGCCGCTGCCAAAAACAATGGCATTGGGGGGTGTCGCAACTGGCAACATAAAGGCGCAACTTGCTGCCAGCGTCACCGGCACCACCATAATCATGGGATCGATCCCCTTGCCGATCGCGTAGGTCGCCAGCAGGGGCATAAAGGTCGCCGCAGTTGCCGTGTTGGATGTTAAGTGGCTAACCAGAATGATGACTGTGGCAATCAGAAATATTTGCAGCATTAGCGGCATTTCGGGCATTGCCTGCATGTTAATCGCAATAACCCTGGCAAGGCCGGTGTCGCTGATCAAGGCACCAAGGGAAAGCCCGCCCCCCACCAGCAACAATATCCCCCATGGCAAGCGCAATGTTGCCTTCCAGTCCAGCACATACAGGTTTTTCCGGGCGCGCACCGGCAAGGCAAATAAACAAATGGCGGCAAAAACCGCAATTGCGGCGTCGCTCAGCGCAATTTGCGGAAAAATCTGGCCGAGTAACGGGCGAAATAACCACAACAACGCCGTTGCCACAAATACAATGGCAACACGTTTTTCGCCCCGCCCCATCGGCCCCAATCGGTCAATCCGTTCTTGCAACGCTATTTCAACAGATTCAGGCAAATGATCACTTAACGGATAAATCACCCGGCACAACAAATACCAGCAAATCACCAGCAGGATTGCGGCAAAGGGCACACCGATCAGCATCCATTGCCCAAACCCGATTGTGATGCCGTAAGTTTGCGCCATATACCCGGCCAGCAAGGCATTGGGCGGCGTGCCAATCAGGGTACCCACCCCGCCAATACCCGCCCCATAGGCAATGGCAAGCAACAAACAGCGAGCGAGATTATGTGTCGCCGGGCTTAACCCGCGATCAAGCAGCGTTTCATCGGTGTTTTCGTCTGTTTTTACCGGGTCGTCTGGCGGGCCATTCTGTTCGGCACGTTCCTGATTTTGGGCGCGATCAAAATTGCTAAACAGCGTAATCAACGAAACAGCAACCGGCAGCATCATGGTTGCCGTGGCGGTGTTGCTGACCCACATCGATAAAAATGCCGTTGCCGCCATAAACCCGGCCACCAACGCCGAGGGATGAAACCCGACCTTGCCAATGATCATAAGCGCGATCCGCAAATGTAAATTCCATCGCTCCATCGCCAATGCAATGACAAACCCGCCGAAAAACATAAAGATCAGCGGGTTGGCGTAATTGGTGCTGATGTCGGCTGTTGTCCCAATGCTCAGAACCGCACCAAGAGCCAACGGCAGCAGCGCCGTTGCCGCCAGTGGAATGGCCTCGCTAAGCCACCATATCGCCATCAAACTGGCAAGGCCGGCGGCATGCCACGCCGCAACCGGCACATCGCCCGGCGACGAAAACACCAGAAAACCGGCAAAGGCCAACGGCCCCGCCACCAGCCCGGTTATGCGCCGCATACTGCCCGGTCGCCGGGGCGATTCCGGGTTTGCCGCCGTGCCCGAAATTGGCAATCGATCGATTAATGGAAAACGGATCATTGCCGCCCCTTTGCCCACATTTATTAAAACGGCACATACCACTGGCAATGTTTAGCTACGGGCTAATTTCTGGCAATTGAAACCGCGCCAAAGGTTGAATGGTTCTAAAATTCCACGGCAGCAGGCATGTGGGCCGCCGTTAATAAATCCCTGGCGGCGAGGGTTTCTTCGCGGATAAAATCGGCCAGCAATCGAATCCGCGCCACATTGATCATGTCGCTATGGCAGACCATCCAGTAATCGCGCATGATTTTAACCGTTGCTGGCAGGACGGGCACCAGATCATCAAATTCAACCGCCATAAAATAGGGCAAAATACACAAGCCAAAACCAGCCCGTGTTGCCTTTAACTGGGCAAAGACGCTGGAACTTTGATACCCCGCCCGCAACCCTGGCAATAATTCACCCAGATAGTTCAATTCCTGAGTGAAAATCATGTCTTCAATATAGCCAACAAAGGGATGCGTGGCCAATTGTGCCCGTTCGGTTATGGCCTCATGCTCGGCCAGATATTGCCGGGATCCATAAACGTATAGCGCGTAACTTGATATTTTTTCACGGTGATAAGACCCGGTTTTGGGGGTGTTTAACGCCACCGAAATATCGGCCTCGCGCCGCGAAAGCGAAACGATTTGCTGAATATTGACCATTTCAATCGCCAGGCTGGGGTGGCGTTTGGCAAATAACGGCAATTTTTCACCAATAAAAAAATTACCGAATCCTTCCGGCACACTAAACCGCACCACACCACTAAGCGCAAATGACCCGGTTCCGACTTCCCCTAAAAGCTTGTCGGCTTCCTGCGCCATCATTTCGGCGGGGCCCATTAACCGTGTACCAAGGGGGGTTAAAACATACCCACGCGGGTTACGCTCAAACAGCTTTGCGCCCAAACGCTGCTCTAACCGGTCTATTCTGCGGGCAACCGTAACATGGCTGGTGCGCAAACGGCGTGCTGCGGCCGATAGCTGACCATCGCGGGCAACCGCCAAAAAATACTGTAAATCGTCCCACGAAAAATTATGCATCCGCACCTTCTGTTCATTTTTGTACAGATAATGTCCAAAATTATATATTTGTTGACGTTTTCGTCAATGTTAGCGTTCATATCGAACAACAAAACAATAAGTTCGCTTGCCGGTGGCACCGCGCAGGAGGACAGTATCAGGGCATCGAAACTTTCCGGTGCGTTACAAAAACAAAAAAGTACACAGCACAGTGTATTTCTATCCGTCACCTGTGTTCCGTCGCTGTCTTTTGGCACACGGTTAAAACAGATTTCGGGAAACAGGAACGTCACCCGCCAGTCAACATGATTGGCGGTAACAATATGGTTCAGTTAGGGAGGAACCTCAGATGAAGAAACTCGCGATGGCATCCGTTGCCGTCATGGCGGCCGCTGCTGCATTTCCGGCATATGCGGCTGGCATTTCCGACGATATCGTTAAAATCGGCATTCTCAACGACCAGTCCGGCGTCTATGCCGACTTTGGCGGCAAATGGTCTTATGAAGCGGCCAAAATGGCTGTCGAAGATTTTGGTGGTACGGTTCTCGATAAAAAGATCGAAGTCATCACGGCTGATCATCAGAACAAGCCTGATGTTGCCGCCAACATTGCCCGTCAATGGTATGACGAAGACAAGGTTGACGCCATCATGGAACTGACCACGTCGTCAGTTGCACTGGCGGTTCAGGGTATTTCCAAGGAAAAGAAAAAGATCGACATCGTTACCGGTGCGGCAACAACCGCCCTTACCGGTGATCAATGCTCGCCTTACGGTTTTCATTGGGCCTATGACACCCACGCTCTGGCCGTTGGTACCGGCGGTGCGCTGGTCGAAAACGGCGGCGACACCTGGTACTTCCTGACCGCCGATTATGCCTTTGGCTATTCGCTGGAAGAACAGACCTCGAAATTTGTCACCGACAATGGCGGCAAGGTTCTGGGGTCGGTGCGTCATCCGCTTTCGAGCACCGACTTCTCGTCTTTCCTGCTTCAGGCGCAGGCTTCAGGTGCCAAGGTCATCGGTTTGGCTGACGCCGGGCTTGATACCGCCAATGCCATCAAACAGGCATCGGAATTTGGCATCGTTCAGGGCGGTCAACGCCTTGCTGCCTTGTTGTTTACCCTGTCCGAAGTTCATGGTCTGGGTGCCGAAGCTGCACAGGGGCTGTCGCTGACCGAAGGGTTCTATTGGGACCGCAACGACGAATCACGTGAATTTGGCAAGCGCTTCCATGACCGTACCGGTCGTATGCCCAACATGATTCAGGCTGGCACCTATTCGGCTGTGTTGCAGTACCTCAAAGCAATCAAGAAAGTCGGCACCGACGAAACCGAAGCCGTTTCCAAGGCCCTGCATGAAATGCCGGTTAATGACGTTTTTGCCCATAACGGCAAAGTCGGCGCCAATGGCCGCATGATTTACGACATGTATCTGATGGAAGTGAAAAAGCCGTCCGAAATGAAGGGCGACTGGGATTATTACAACGTTCTTGCCACCGTTCCGGGTGACAAAGCGTTTATCAAACCATCCGAAAGCGGCTGCGCGCTGGCGCAGTAAAAACATGATGGCAACCGGAGAACGTCAAAATCCCGGTATGTCGCAAAACGCGAACGAGGCACGAGTGGTTCTTTCCGCTCGTGACCTCCGCCGCGATTTTGGTGGCTTTACCGCGGTCAACAATGTCAACCTTGACGTACATCACGCCAAGGTGCATGCGCTGATCGGCCCGAATGGCGCAGGCAAAACCACTGTTTTCAACCTGTTAACAAAGTTTCTTCAACCCACCAGCGGCACGATTACGCTGTTGGGCCAGGATATTACCAAAACGTCCCCTGCCCGTGTCGCACGTATGGGGCTTGTGCGGTCGTTTCAGATTTCGGCTGTTTTTCCCCATCTGACGGTTCTGGAAAATGTGCGTGTTGCCTTGCAACGGCCGGGCGGGCTGGCCGTTCAGTTCTGGCGCTCGATGAATACTCTGGACCGCTTGAACGACCGGGCGATTGAACTTTTGAAATCTGTCGGGCTGGAAAAAGACATCGACAGTTACGCCGCCGATTTGTCCTATGGGCGCAAACGTGTGCTGGAAATTGCGACCACCCTGTCGCTTGACCCCAAGGTATTGCTGCTTGACGAACCGATGGCGGGCATGGGGCAGGAAGATGTCGGCCGTGTCGCCGAAATCATTCGCGAAGTCGCACGAACCCGTGCCGTCCTGATGGTGGAACATAACCTTACGGTGGTGGCCGATCTGTGTGATCACATTACCGTTCTTCAGCGCGGTGAAATACTGGCCGAAGGCAATTATGACACGGTTAGCACCGATGAACGCGTAAGAATTGCCTATATGGGGACGGATGATGACTGACAAAGATATCCTTCTGTCCGTCAAGGATCTTAATGCATGGTACGACGAAAGCCATGTTTTGCACGGCGTTAACCTTAATGTCCGGCGCGGCGAAACCGTAACCATTTTAGGACGCAACGGGGTGGGCAAAACCACGACCCTGCGTTCGATCGTCGGCATATTGCGCAAGCGCACTGGCGAAATTGAATTTAACGGTCATAACCTGATGCGCCTGCCCTTGCACAAAACCGCAAAAACAGGCCTGGGGTTTGTGCCCGAGGAACGGGGTATATTTTCAACCCTCAGCGTTGAAGAAAACCTGATGCTGCCGCCCAAAGTATCTGATAGCGGCATGAGCATCGAGGAAATATACGACCTGTTTCCCAATCTTTATGAGCGTAAAACCAGTTCGGGCACCAAACTTTCGGGCGGGGAACAACAGATGCTGGCCATGGCGCGCATGTTGCGCATTGGCGTTGACATGCTGTTGCTTGATGAACCCACCGAAGGGCTGGCCCCGGTTATTATCCAGCGCATTGGCGAAGTTTTACAGACCCTTAAACAGCGCGGCATGACCATTTTGCTGATCGAACAGAATTTTCGTTTCGCCAGCAAGATCGCCGACCGGTTCTATCTGATGGAACATGGTCTGGTATCGGCTGGTTTTGACGCCAGCGAACTGCCCGACCGCATGGATATGCTGCACGAGGTTCTAGGAGTTTAAACGCCGTGATCATGATATTTGGAATTCCCATTCAGGCGTTTCTGGGACAATTGCTGATCGGGCTGATCAATGGCTCGTTCTATGCAATGCTCAGCCTTGGCCTGGCGATTATTTTCGGTTTGCTGCGCGTCATCAATTTTGCCCATGGTGCCCAATATATGATGGGTGCTTTTGCCGGCATGTTGTTGCTGACCTGGTTTGGCGTCAATTACTGGCTTGCCCTTATTCTCGCCCCTGTCGTTGTCGGTATCACCGGCATCATCGTCGAACGTTTTGCCCTGCGCCGCCTGTATGAACTCGACCATCTTTATGGTCTGCTATTTACCTTTGGTCTGGCGCTGGTGATTGAAGGAACGTTCCGGTATTTTTACGGCTCGTCCGGGCAACCCTATGCCACCCCCAAGCTGCTCAGCGGCGGGGTAAATCTTGGTTTCATGTATTTGCCGATCTATCGGGGCTGGGTTGTTATCGCATCGATGATTGTGTGTATCGGTACGTGGCTTCTTATCGAGAAAACCCGTCTTGGTGCCTATTTGCGTGCCGCCACCGAAAACCCGATCCTGGTGCAGTCTTTTGGCATCAATGTCCCGCTTTTGCTAACCCTTACATACGGTTTGGGCTCGGGCCTTGCGGCCCTGGCCGGAATCATGGCCGCCCCGATCTATCAGGTTAGTCCGCTTATGGGCTCCAATCTGATCATTGTGGTGTTTGCCATTGTCGTGGTTGGCGGCATGGGGTCGATCATGGGGGCAATTGTCACCGGCTATGCCTTGGGCATCATCGAAGGCCTAACCAAGGTCTTTTACCCCGAAGCCTCAAATATCGTGATCTTTGTCATCATGGCACTGGTTCTTCTGGTCCGGCCTGCCGGTCTTTTTGGTCGGGATGCGTGATATGAAAACATCTTCCATGACATCCACTGCAACCACCAGCACCGGTACCCGTATTCAGCTAATCTTGCTGGTTCTGGCTTTGCTCGGGTTAATCATTGCGCCCTTCACCTTCTATCCTATTTTTCTGATGAAGGTTCTGTGCTTTGCCCTGTTTGCCTGCGCCTTTAACCTGTTGCTGGGCTATACCGGTCTCTTGTCATTCGGCCATGCCGCATTTTTTGGCGGGGCTTCCTATTTCACGGCTTACGCCGTCAAGGAATGGGGCGTTCCGCCCGAAATTGGCATTCTGCTGGGGGTGATTGGCGCGGCCTTTCTTGGGCTGATCATGGGCATTTTCGCCATTCGCCGACAGGGCATCTATTTCGCCATGGTCACACTGGCACTGGCACAGATGTTTTATTTCTTCTGCCTGCAAGCCGAATTTACCCATGGTGAAGACGGGCTGCAAGGTGTGCCCCGTGGCCATTTACTGGGCTTTATCGACCTGAACCAACCGCTAAACATGTATTTCTTTGTGCTGGCGATTTTCCTCATTGGCATTTTTGCCATCTGGCGCATCGTGCATTCGCCCTTTGGCATGATCCTTAAATCCATCCGCGAAAACGAAGACCGGGCCATTTCCCTTGGCTATTCGGTGAGCCGTTACAAACTGGGGGCCTTTGTCATGTCAGCCGCCCTTGCCGGCTTGGCGGGTGGGACCAAAACCCTGGTGTTTCAGTTTGCCACGCTGACCGACGTTGCCTGGCAAATGTCGGGGGAAGTGATCCTGATGACGCTTCTGGGCGGCATTGGCACCATTTTTGGTCCTATTTTTGGTGCCGGATTTGTTGTGACACTGCAAAACTATCTGGCAGCATCGGCGTTTCCGGTAACGGTCCTGACCGGGTTGATCTTTATGATCTGCGTGCTGGTATTTCGTCGCGGCATCATTGGCGAGTTTAACGCATCACGTCTGGGTGCCCGCCTTGGTTTGCGGACAAAGCAGTAAGGTCGCCGGTTCATGAGTGAAGAAACATTCGACTATATCGTCGTCGGCGCAGGTTCGGCGGGCTGTACGCTCGCCAACCGCCTGTCCGAAATTGGCAGTGCCAGCACCTTGCTGTTAGAAGCCGGTGGCAAGGACCGCCATCCGTGGATCCACATCCCGGTGGGCTATCTTTACTGTATTGGCAACCCCAAGGTTGACTGGTGCTTTAAAACCGAAAACGAGGCCGGTTTAAACGGGCGGTCGCTTTCGTACCCGCGCGGCAAGGTTTTGGGCGGCTGTTCGTCGATCAATGGCATGATTTACATGCGCGGTCAGGCCACAGATTATGACCAGTGGCGTCAGGCCGGGTGCCAGGGCTGGGGCTGGAATGACGTGTTACCCCTGTTTAAAAAGTCGGAAGACTATTATCAGGGCAAGGACGACATGCACGGCGCAGGCGGTGAATGGCGCGTCGAAGAAGCCCGCCTGCACTGGGATATTCTTGATGCCTTTCAGGATGCCGCCGCACAGGCCGGATTTGCCAAGATTGATGATTTCAACCGCGGCAATAACGAGGGATCGAGCTATTTCAAGGTTAACCAGCGCCGCGGCATTCGCTGGAACACCGCCAAGGCCTTTCTGCGCCCTGCCCTTGACCGGCCCAATTTGCACCTGCAAACTCATGCGCAGGTTCGTCGGCTGATTATCGAAGACGGCCGCGCGGTTGGGGTGGAATTTGATCATCACGGCACCATCCGCACCGTGCGGGCGCGGCGTGAAATCATATTATCTGCCGGGTCAGTCGGATCCCCCCATATTCTGGAACTGTCAGGCATTGGCCGGGGCGATGTTTTACAAAAAGCAGGCATCGCCGTTACCCATGAAAACAAATCGGTCGGTGAAAACCTGCAAGACCATTTGCAATTGCGCTGTGCCTATAAGGTCGAAAACATCAAAACCCTGAACGAACAGGCAAATTCCCTGTTTGGCAAGGCATCCATCGCGCTGGAATATCTGGTCAAACAATCCGGCCCGATGTCGATGGCACCCAGCCAGCTTGGCATGTTTACCCGGTCGTCAACGGCCTATGACATGCCCAATTTGCAATATCATGTGCAACCGCTTTCACTTGATAAATTTGGCGACAGCGTTCACCCCTTCCCGGCCTTTACTGCCAGTGTGTGCAACCTGCGCCCCGAAAGCCGCGGTTCCATTCATTTGACCAACCCGGATTTCAAAAAACAACCCGCCATCGCGCCCAATTACCTGAGTGCGGAAGCCGATCGCCAGGTTGCGGTTGATGCCATTCGCCAAACCCGGCGGATCGCATCACAAAAGGCACTTCAGCCCTATAACCCGCAGGAATTCAAACCCGGACCGGTTTATGAAACCGAGGATGATTTAATCCGTGCGGCGGGCGACATTGGCACCACCATTTTCCATCCGGTGGGCACCTGCCGCATGGGGATTGACCACGATGCCGTGGTTGACCCGGCATTGAAGTTCAATGGCATTGCCGGGCTGCGTGTGGCCGATGCGTCGATCATGCCAACCATTGTGTCGGGCAATACCAATTCCCCAACCATCATGATTGCCGAAAAGGCTGCACAGCTGATCAAGGCTGACGCGGCCTGAATAAACGGTGATATCAAAACCAAGGGCCGGACAAATTTTGTCCGGCCCTTTTGTTTTGTCGATCCGTATTTCAGGATTAATCGGCGTTGCGCTTGGCAACAATGCGTTCGCGTACAGCACCGGCAGTACCAGTTTGGGCAACCTCGCCCTCGCCAATCACAATGGCCTCACGCAGCATTTTTTCGGCCACGCGCAACTGGTTTTCATCGCGGGTATACGCCACACATAACGGCGATGCGGCCGATACCGTTTGCCCAACCCGAACAAAGTCGGTGAACCCAACCGCATGATCAATTTCCTGATCGGCCCGGGTCCGCCCGCCTTTAAGGGCGACCAGCGCCAAACCAACCTTGCGCGCATCCATCGACAAAATACGCCCGGTTTTTGTCGCCGAAATTTCAGCAACCATCGGTGCCGCTTCCTGATATTTGCCAATATTTTCGACAAAATCGCCCGGCCCGCCAAGGGCCCCGACCATGCGCGAAAACACCTCGGCCGCGCGGCCCGATGACAGGGCGGCCGATGCCTTTTGCAAGCCATCGCCCACGTCATCGGCAATGCCGGTTAACCCCAGCATTTCGGCCGCCAGCGCCAGTGTCACATCATAAACACGCTGTTCCTGATTTTTACCGGTCAGAAAATCGACTGCTTCTTTCATCTCCAGCGCATTGCCAACCGTTTCACCCAGCACCTGGTCCATGTCGGTCAAAAGGGCTGTGGTTGGCACGCCATTGCGCGTTGCCACCTCGGTGATGCTTTCGGCCAGTTCACGGGCGCGGTCATATTCATTCATGAATGCGCCAGAGCCAAATTTGACATCCATCACCAGCGCATCAAGCCCCGCCGCCAGTTTTTTTGACAAGATTGACGCCGTAATAAGCGGGATGGATTCCACCGTCGCCGTAACATCGCGAATGCCATAAAACCTTTTGTCCGCCGGGGCCAAATCGGCGGTCTGGCCAATAATCGCGCAGCCAACCTCGCGCGTGACCTTGGCAAATTCAGCCAGGTCCGGTGCCGTGCGATAACCCGGTATCGAATCAAATTTATCAAGCGTCCCGCCGGTATGGCCCAACCCCCGGCCCGAAATCATCGGAACATACGCGCCGCAGGCGGCCACAATCGGGCCAAGCATCAGGCTGACCTTGTCGCCAACACCACCAGTCGAATGTTTATCGACCACGGGCCCGTTTTCCAGCCCCAGTTTTTTCCAGTCCAGCACCGTGCCGGAATCGCGCATATTGCGCGTCAATGCGGCACGTTCGTCCATTGTCATGCCCTGAAAAAACACAGCCATGGCAAAGGCGGCAACCTGCCCTTCGCTAATAGAAAAATCAGCGATCCCGTTGACAAAAAAGGCAATTTCATCTTCGCTTAAAACGTCACCCTGACGTTTGCGACGAATAATTTCCTGCGGCAGCATTTTTTTCCCCTGCTCGGCAGTTGATTAAAAAGTCAAGGCGGACACCTAAATGCTGCCCGCCCCAAAACCCGGTTATAGCAGGCTGTTGTTACTGGCTTTGGGCAAAGTAACGCAGCAAAATGCGGATCAGATTTGCCGATCCTTCTTTCGCCATTTCCAGTGTTTGTTCGTGGCTAAGGGCTGTTGCACTCATACCGGCGGCCAGATTGGTAATGTTGGAAACAGCGGCAACCCGGAAACCAAGACGCCGTGCTAAAATATTTTCCGGCACGGTTGACATACCAACCGCGTCGGCCCCCATCACCCGCAATGCCCGAATTTCGGCAGGCGTTTCAAAGCTGGGGCCGGTACACCAGACGTATGTTCCTTCAAACAGGGCAATGCCCAGCTCTGCCGCGGTATGATGCAGCCCTGCCCCTATTTCCGGGTCATAGGGCGCGTTCATATCCACAAAGCGATCTGCACCGTGATAACCAATCAACGGATTGGGGCCAAACAGGCTGATATGATCGGTTATCAGCATCAGGTTGCCAGGGCCTGCTTCGGCGACCAAAGAACCCGCCGCATTGGTTAAAATCAGGCGATCAGCACCCAGCTTGCGTAAAACTTCCAACGGTTCCGCCATCAGGTCTGACCGGCCATGTTCGTAATAATGCGCGCGGCCCTGCATTACCGCAACCGATACAGCCCCAATACGGCCCAGCACCAGTTGCCCGCCATGCCCGACCACAGTTGGTTTGGGAAAACCCGGCAAATCGGCATAGTCAATGGTAATGGCATCGCTGACCGCATCAACAACACCGCCCAGCCCGCTGCCCAGAACCAGCGCGACATCAACGCTAAAACCGGGGGCTTTTTGGGCGATAACAGCAAGGGCAGCATCGATATTGCTCATGACAGGTTCTCCGGCCCGAAGGAATGCGGGATAAGCTCTTCGCGGGTTAATGTCAGCAGGGTTTTTCCGGCTTCGTTAATCACAAAAATGTTGCCATCCGGGCCGGTAAATTCGCGAATTTTCTGGCGGCAGCCACCACACGGCGTACAGGCAACATCGCCACTGCCCACCACCACAATCTCGCTAATCTTGCGTTCACCAGCCAAAACCATCGCCGAAATGGCCCCGCCTTCGGCACAAACGCCTTCAGGATAGGCCGCATTTTCAACGTTGCAGCCCGCAATAATCACGCCATTTTCGGTGCGCAATGCCGCACCGACCAGAAATTTGGAATAAGGCGCATAGGCATTTTTGCGCGCCGCTTGCGCCGCAACAACCAGATCATGGGGTGCCATCAATTTTTCAGCACTCTGAACCGCGCTATTTTCAGTCATTCATTCATCCAATCGGGGCATATCCCCGCCAACTTGAAAATTTTAACGTTCCTTGACGTAAGGACGCCCCAATGATTTAGGCGCAACTGCACGGCCAATAAAGCCCGCCAGCAAAATCACCGTCAGGATATAGGGCAGCGCCTGCACCAGTTGTACCGGAACCTCGCCAATACCGGGCAAGATAACGCCCTGAAGACGGGTCGCCGCCGCATCGAGAAAGCCAAACAAAATGCAGGCAAACATGGCGGGAAACGGCCGCCACTTGCCAAACACCATGGCGGCAAGCGCGATATAACCCTTGCCCGCTGTCATGTCGGACAAAAACGAAGCCCCCTGTGCGGTCGAAAGATAAGCCCCGGAAATACCAACAAGGAAACCACTGCACAAAACCGATTTATATCGCATGCCAACCACGCTGATACCGGCTGTATCAACCGCACCGGGGTTTTCCCCCACAGCACGTAACCGCAAACCAAACCGGGTACGATACAAAACCCACCACGATGCCGGAACCGCCAGAAACGCCACATAAACCAGAATATTATGGCCACTGATCAATTCGGAATAAAGCGAACCTAATATCGGCACATTGGCAACGGCATCAGCGCCAGGCAAGGTGATGGGTTGAAACCGGGCCGAATGGTCCAGCGCCGGGGTTTTGCCACCCTGTGCAAATAACGCAATCCCGACCAAAGCAGTTAAGCCTGACATCAGAATATTAATCGCCATGCCCGACACAACCTGATTGCCCTTATGGGTGATACAGGCAAAACCATGCAGCAACGACAGGCCCATCGTGGTTAGAACAGCGGCACCAAGGCCCAACCAGTGACTGTTGGTGTAATAGGCGACACAGGCCGCCGAAAACGCCCCACCCAGCATCATGCCTTCAAGGGCCAGGTTAATGGTCCCCGCCCGTTCGGAAAACATCCCGGCAAGGGCGGCAAGAATAAGCGGCGTGGAGGTCCGCATTGTTGCATCAAGCAACAAAACGATCATTTGAAAATTATCCATCACGCGGCCTCCTGCGTTTTCTGGCGTAAACGCCATGCCGTGTAGATTTTGGTCACACGCGGGCGGAACATGTGTTCCAGCGCCCCGGTACACAAAATAACCAACCCCTGAATAACCACGACCATATCGTTGGTGATGGTTGGAATTTCAAACGAAAGCTCCGCCCCGCCCTGATACAGCATCCCAAACAGCAAGGCCGAGAGGAAAATGCCAAACGGGTGATTGCGCCCCATCAGGGCCACCGCAATGCCGACAAAGCCGTATCCGGCAGTAAAGTCGATCAAAAGGCGATGCTGAACGCCCATGACTTCATTCAGCGCCATAAAGCCCGACAGCGCCCCGGAAATCATCATCGCCATGATGATATAACGGCCCGGTTCGATCCCGGCGAAGGTCGCGGCTGCCGCATTGGCCCCGACGGTGCGAATGGCATAGCCCCAGCGCGTATGCCAGATAAACAGCCACACCAGAACGCAACACACCAGCGCATAGACAAATGACAGGTTTAACGGGCTGCTGGCCATGTCAATGCCAAACCACGCCGCCATATTGTGAATATAGGGAAGTGTCAGATTTTCATCGATGGCGGCACTTTCGGGCGTCATCGAGCCTTGCGGGCGCAACACATTAACCAGCAAATACACCATCAAGGACGATGCAATAAAGTTGAACATGATGGTGGTGATCACCACATGCGAACCGCGCCGTGCCTGCAAATATGCCGGAATATAGGCCCATGCGGCCCCGAACAGGGCAGCAGCAAGAATGGCAACCACCAGCATCACCGGAAACGGCAACCAGTTCAGATACAGGGCTGCAAGTGTGACCCCCAACCCGCCCACATAGGCTTGGCCTTCAACACCAATGTTAAAAAGCCCGGCATGAAACGCCACAGCAAAGGCCAGCCCGGTAAAGATGAAGTTGGTGGTGTAATAAAGGGTATAGCCCACCGCCTCTTCATAGCCGAACGCGCCATACAGCATAATCCGAACCACTTCGGTCGGGTTTTCGCCAATGGCCATCACGACCAGCCCGGAAATCAGAAAGGCCAGCACCAAATTCATCAAGGGCAAAACGCCAACATCGATCCAGCGCGGAAGTTGAATGCTATCACTCATTTACCGACCTCCGCCTCTGCCTGTTTCGGGTCCACACCCGCCATCATCAGGCCCAGAACCCGTTCGTTTGCATCTGCGGCATTCACTTCACCCACTATAAAGCCATCGCACATCACCAAAATACGATCCGACAGTGACATGATTTCATCAAGTTCGACCGATACCAGCAATACAGCCTTGCCAGCGTCGCGCATGGCAACAATGCGTTTATGAATAAACTCGATCGCGCCAATATCGACACCGCGTGTGGGTTGCCCCACCAGCAGCAAATCCGGGTCGCGCATCATTTCACGCGCCAAAATCAGTTTTTGCTGGTTCCCGCCCGAAAAATTGGCCGCCTTTAAATGCGGGTCTGCCGGGCGCACATCAAATTCTTCCATCATGTGGCGGGTGGCATCGGCCACCTTGCCCCAGTCCAGCAACAGCCCGTTCTGATAGGCCTTGTCATCCTGATAGCCCAGAATGGCGGCTTCTTCGGCAGAAAAATTCGTTACCATTGCCATGCGATGGCGATCTTCGGGGACATGGGCAACACCGCGCTGGCGCAGCTCTGCCGGGCCAACACCGCGGCCCGGTGTCACATCCTGACCATTCAATATAACCTGGCCTTCCGATACCGCACGGATCCCGCCCAAGGCTTCCAAAAGTTCGCTTTGGCCATTGCCCGAAACACCGGCAATGCCGACAATTTCGCCTGCCCGCACGGTAAAGCTGGCATTTTTAACCTTGCGTACACCGGTGCTGGTATCAACGCACAAGTTATCGACCTGCAAAACCGTTGAGTGCGGATTAGCCACACCTTTTTCCAGTCGCAACAACACCTTGCGGCCAACCATTAATTCAGAAAGTTCTTCCGGGCTGGTTTGCGCCGTATGCCGGTGCGCCACCATTTCACCCTGCCGCATCACCGAAACATTGTCGGTCGCGGCCATAATTTCACGCAATTTATGCGTAATCAGCACCACGGTTTTACCCTGCTGTTTCAAGGTGCCCAGAATACGGAACAAATGGTCCGCTTCCTGTGGTGTTAAAACGCCAGTGGGTTCATCAAGGATAAGAATTTCGGCCCCGCGATACAGGGCCTTCAAAATTTCAACGCGCTGCTGCAACCCGACCGACAATTCGCCGACAATGGCGTCGGGGTCGATATCAAGGGAGTATTCACGTTCCAGACGGCGCAATTCTTCGCGGGCCTTGTCCACGCCTTCGCGCAACACAGCACCGCCTTCAACGCCCAGTATCACGTTTTCCAGCACACTAAACGGTTCAACCAGCATGAAATGCTGATGCACCATGCCGATGCCCACGGCAATGGCGTCTTCCGACCCGTTAATGTTGCAAAGCTTCCCGTCAACGTGAATGGTGCCTGAATCGGCCTGATAAAAACCGTACAGGATGCTCATCAACGTTGATTTGCCAGCACCGTTTTCCCCGACAATGCCGTGGATGGTGCCTTTTTCTACTTTCAAATCAATTGAATTATTGGCGTGAACCGCACCAAACCGCTTATCAATTCCACGCAGTTCAATGGCGGGCGGCACGGTACCGGTTGCCCCGGTACCGTGCGCTGTATGTATCGTATCCGACACGTCAAATCCCCGATTGTCTTAACGACTTACATCGGGCAGGCGCTGTCAGTCATGTAATCATGAACCTTCAGCGAGCCGTCGATGATTTCTGCTTTCGCCTTGGCAACGGCGGCTTTCATGTCGTCGGTGATCAGCTTCTCGTTATTTTCATCGAGAGCCCAGGCAACGCCATCTTCCTTCAGGCCCAAAATGCTGGTGCCCGAATGCCACTTGCCGTTCGCGGCATCGGAAAATGCCTGATAAACGGCAACGTCAACACGCTTGAGCATTGAAGTTAAAACCGATCCCGGATGCAATGCATTCTGGTTTGAATCCACACCAATACCAAGTTTACCTGCATCAGCAGCCGCCTGCAGCACACCAACGCCAGTGCCACCAGCAGCATGGTAAATAACGTCTGCGCCCCGGTCGAACTGCGACTTGGCCAACTCACCGCCCTTAACCGGGTCATTCCAGGCTGCACCGGTGGTGCCGGTCATGTTCTGGAATACTTCGGTGTCGCTATTGGCATATTTAACGCCCTGGGCGTACCCGCAGGAAAATTTGTGGATCAGCGGAATATCCATGCCACCAACAAAACCGACCTTGTGGGTCTTGGATGCCATTGCTGCTAACACACCAACCAGGAACGATCCTTCCTGTTCCTTGAACAGGATCGACTGGACGTTCGGCAGATCAACAACCGAGTCAACAATCGCAAAATTGGTATCAGGAAATTCAGCCGCAACTTTTTCAAGGGCGCTTGCCTGCGAGAAACCGATAACAACAATCGGGTTCATGCCGCGGCGCGCAAAGTTACGCATAGCCTGTTCACGCTGGGAATCGTTCTGGATTTCAAAGTCGCGATACGCGGTGCCGGTATCTTCTTTGTATTTCTCAGCACCCATATGGGCACTCTGGTTAAATGAACGGTCAAATTTGCCGCCCATATCGTAAACAACCGCCGGCTTGATTTCGGCAGCCGAAGCTACCGTAGCATAGCATGCGACAGCCGCGACCATTGTGGTCAGAAGCTTTTTCATTCCGAAGCCCTTCTGTTGCTTGATTGTCTTATTTTAATTCCCGCCAGTGCCCTTGACGGCGGAACTCCCTCATCGAAAAACTTTGCCCGCCTCTTTACGATTTATCCGGTGCAAATTGTGCTTTTCCCCATTTAAACCCGATACGAACAACATATGGTAACTACAAAATATAGCCCTGTGTAAATAGGCGAGGAACATTATCAGGTATTAAAGCTGTCCGTTTGGTCAGAGAGCGCCCGAAAAGATGTTCGCTTTGCCCTGCCCTATCAGTGATTTCCCTTACATTGCCCCCTTTAACGAGCAGCAAAATAAAATTCAAGAAATTTAGCTAGACTTTGGCTGACACCGCTTCAATGCCACCACGAAATATGCACGCGCGCTGCAACCCTTATTGTTCAGCCCCCTGTCGATTCCTTTTTGGCAACGTCAAAAGCCCTGTTTGTTGCTCAATGCCAACATCATACCACCCCAGTCATGCCTTTCATAACCGCAAGTTTCCACGCCGTTTGTGTCATCAAACCTGCCCCCGCAAGTCTTAACCATAGTTTCGTTCGACATTCGGGCATGCGCGATTACGATATCGGACTTGATATTTAAAAACCTTCACCGAAGTTTTTATGCAATTTGACCGGAGCAAACACATGAAACGGATAACGTTGGGCCTGCTCGCCGCCTGTTCAATGCTAACCCTTGGCACCGCGCCCGCGCTTGCTGATTATCAATTGCGCATTTTGCATACCAACGACGTTCACGACCGGGTCGAATCCGTTACCAAATATAACAACAGCTGCGATACCAAGGGCGAAGCCGACGGCAAATGTTTTGGCGGCTATGCCCGCCTGACAACGGCGGTGCGCGATGCGCGCGCGCAGGGTGGTAACGTTGTGTTGCTTGATGGCGGCGACCAGTTTCAGGGATCGCTGTTTTACACAACCTATAAAGGCGATTTCACCGCCGAACTGATGGCTATGGCGGGCTATGACGCCATGGCGATTGGCAACCATGAATTTGACGATGGCCCGCAAAACCTGGTCCGTTTCATTGAAAATAACAAAATACCGGTTTTATCCGCCAACCTGATGGCCGGTCCCGGTTCCCCGCTGCATGACAAGGTTAAGGCCTATACCGTACTCAATGTTGGCGGCCAAAAAATTGGCGTTATCGGGCTTACGACCGAGGAAACACCGGAAATAAGCTCAATCGGGCCGGATGTCAGCTTTATGAAATCCGAAGAGGCGCTGCGCATTGCCGTTGCCAAACTGAAACTTGAAGGTATCAACAAAATCATCGTTGTCGGCCATGACGGGTCCTATCGCGATTTTGAAATTGCCCGAAAGGTTGATGGCATTGACGTGATTGTCGGTGGTCATGACCATTTGCTGTTTTCCAACACCGACAAACATGCCGCCTATCCCTATCCGGTTGTTGAACACAGCCCGAACGGCGACCCGGTCCTGATTGTGCAGGCCTATGCCTATAGCCGCTATCTTGGCGATTTGCAGGTGACCTTTGATGACGATGGCACACCCGTTAAATGGGCAGGAGATCCGATCATGCTTGATAGCAGCATCAAACCGGCACCCGATGTATTGGCCGCTATTGATGCCAAAAGGGCCCCCGTTGATGCCATTCGCAGCCAAATTGTTGGTGAATTTAACACCCCCGCAGACGGGTCACACGAAAGTTGCCGGGCAAAGGAATGTGCCATGGGCGACCTTGTTGCCGATGCCATGCTGGTCAAGGCAGGGGCTGATTACCAGATCGCCATTCAAAATGGCGGTGGTATTCGTGCCAGCATCGACGAAGGCCAGGTTGATATGGGCGAAGTGATGACGGTTTTGCCGTTTCAGAACACGCTGGCAACCTTTAAACTTTCCGGCAAAGACATTGTTGCCGCGCTCGAACATGGTGTTTCCGGGGTGGCCGAAGGCAAAGGGCAGTTTCCGCAAGTGGCGGGTTTGCGGTTCGACCTTGACCTTGCGGCGGGTGACGGTGCACGGGTGTCAAACGTGATGGTTCTAGAAAACGGCAGTTACAGCGCCATTAATCCCGACACGCTATATGGCGTTGTCTCGAACGACTTTATGCGTCGGGGCGGCGATGGTTATGTTCTGTTTCGCGATAACGCTGTTGATGCCTATGATTACGGCCCCAATCTGGAACAGGCGGTGGCGGAATATATCGCCGCACACTCCCCCATGGCACCCGCGACACAGGGCCGTATCAACCTGAAATAATAATTCCTGCCGGTTTTATACTGGCATGATGGCAACGGCAACAGGGGGCTTCTCCGGTTTTGTATCCGCGCGCAGTTTTCTTGTGGGCCTTTCCCTTGCCAGCCTGCAAACAGATGACTATCAATCATTTGAACTTCGACCTTCAAATCGGCCATCCACCGTGCCATTTTTCATAACCCTGTTTCAAAGTCGCCCCAAATGTCCCTGCCCGCCAATATCCTGTGTCTGGGTGCTGCCCATTTTGACAGAACCATGCAATGCCTGAACCCGTTTGTGCCTGCGGCATCTAACCCGGTTAAAACGTTGCATCGTAAACCGGGCGGTGTTGGCCGCAACATTGCCGTTCATTTACGCCTTTTGGGGTGCAATGTTGGCATGGCCGGGGCGGTCGGCCGCGATGGTGACGGCAGCCAGATTGTACAGTCGCTGTCTGAAATTGGCATAGATACCCGCCTGTTAGATCGCCTGCCCGGCCAGCATACGCCGGGCTATACCGCGATCCTTGATATGGAAGGCGATTTGGCGCTGGGCCTGATCGATGCGGAAACCTATGAAAAACTGACACCCGATCATTTTGAGAGCCGCCTGTCGCAGCTTAAACAATGGGATTTTTGGGTGGCCGATGCCAACCTGCCCGCCGAAACATTGCTGTGGCTAAGCCGCAACAAGGGGGCCGTGCCCCTGTGTGCCGCAACGGTTTCGCCGTCAAAGGCAATACGTTGGAAAGATATTATCGGCGATGTTGATTTACTGATCGCCAACCGCATTGAAAGCCAGATTTTGACCGATCAGGCTGTGGGGTCTATCGAAGATGCCCTCGATGCGGCCAAAACATTGCAAGACAAAGGCACGCCCCGGGTTATTATTACCCTTGGTGCGCAAGGCATTGTTGCGTTGAACAAAGGGGATGCGTCCTTTTGGGCCCCCTTGCCTACCCGCCTTGTTGATGCCAATGGCGCGGGCGATGCCTTTTTTGCCGGTTTTACTGCCGCCTTTGCCACCAATCACCACGATTTTGATGCGGCCATCGCCCAAGGCTTGGCAATGGCCAGCCTGACGGCTGAAACACATGGCACCACGGTGTGGGATCTGGATGCAAAAATTGTACAGGAACGAACGAAACAGGCCGTAAAACAGGTTTTATAGCAAAAACAACAGTCCTGCGGCTAGCAAGGTTGGCCCGGCTGCGCTTACCGGCGTTGCGCAACATAAGGGCGGACCAAATGCTCCAGCCAGTTGCGCAATTCAATTAACCGCGACGAGGGTTGTAAAACATCCTCACTCACCCCGTATCGCCACGCCAGATCGTGGCGGTCTGTGTCTTTATCCAGAACAAACCATTCGGCAGCCATGGCGTCCAGGGCTTGCTGGTTTTCAAATAACCCGGCATCAATCAAGCGTTGTCCGTAACGGCGAAAAATGGCTGCCAGTTCCGCCAGTGAATATTCCGGGTGATATTGCACCCCCCAGAAACGATATTGCGATGTTTCCATCACAAAGGCCTGAATGGCGGAATGGCGATTTCCCGCCAGCACAACCGCCCCTTCGGGCACCGATGAAACCTCGTCCATATGTACGGTCATTGCGCTGTAACACGCGGAGCGCCCCTTGAATAACCAATGATCCTTGCCCGCGTCATTTAACAATATTTCACGACCAATGCCAATTTCACGGCCTTTTTCACACGGGCGTACGGTCCCGCCAAAGGCATGGGCAACTATTTGCATGCCCCAGCAACTGCCAAAAACCGGCACACCCGATTCCACACTCGCGCGTGCCAGTGGCACCTGGTTGGTCACCGCCGCCTCGCCCGAATAGGCATTCAGGGCAGAGCCCGTCCAGGCGATACCGTCAAAATCGGCCAAGGTAACGCCAGCGGGCAAACAATCGGGCCCATCATCAGCAGGCCGCACGATGGTGGCGTCAATTTCGGGATCAAGCGACCTCAGGGCGGCAACATAGCCATCCCCGGACGGCGAGCCGCCCAGCGATTTGTTAAGCTGGTTAACCGCCGCCAGGTTGCCATCGACAACCAGTATTTTTAAGGCCATAGCATGTCCCCCGATCCCGAAATTTCTGATCTGTGGTGTTTAATCAGCCAAGTTCGCCCGCGCAGGCACGGCGATAGATCGCGGCGTAGTCCGCCACCGACAAATCAACCGGATTCCCGCCGTCTGACGGGTCTGCCTTGGCCTTTGTCGCCACCTCGTCGGCACGATCAGCATCAACACCAATTTCGGCCAGCGTATTGACAATGCCAAGGCGCGCGCGAAAACCCAGAACCCAGTCAAACATGCTTTCAAAACCGGGGGCGGCGATATTAAGCACCCGGCCCAGCATCACCATTTTTTCATCAATCACCTTGCGGTTGGCCCGCATGACATAGGGCATCAAAATCGCGTTGGTCAGACCGTGATGGGTATCAAAAATCGCGCCAATCGGGTGGGCCAGCGCATGAACGCCCCCCAATCCTTTTTGAAAGGCCGTGGCCCCCATCGATGCGGCGGCCAGCATATCGGCCCGGGCCTCGATATCATTGCCATTATCATAGGCACACGGCAAAGCATCGGCGATCAGGCGCATGCCTTCAAGGGCGATGCCATCCGCCATCGGGTGATAGCCCGGCGCGCAAAAGGCTTCAAAACAATGCACAAAGGCATCAACACCGGTTGCCGCTGTAATGTGTGCGGGCAAGCCAACGGTCAGCTCCGGGTCGGAAATAACGATACCGGGCAGCATTTTGGGGTGAAAAATGATTTTCTTTTCGTGGGTGCCTTCATTGGTAATGACACTGGCACGCCCGACTTCGGACCCGGTGCCTGATGTTGTCGGCACCGCCACAATCGGCGCCACGCCGTCAGCGTTTACCCGGGTCCAGTTATCGCCAACATCTTCAAAATCCCACATCGGCCGGGTTTGCCCGGCCATCAGGGCAACGGCCTTTGCCGCATCCAGCCCCGATCCACCGCCAAAGGCAATAACACCGTCATGACCACCGGCGCGATAAACCGCCACACCATCATCAACATTTTTGCCAACCGGGTTGCCTTTAACCCCGGCAAACAGGCCGGTCGGCAAACCGGCGGCTGCGTTCGCAGCAATGGCATTGCGCACCATCGGCAAGTCTTTCAGGCCCTCATCGGTAATCAGCAATGGTTTGCTCATGCCCAATGCCTTGCAGGCATCGGCCAGCTCGGCGATACGTCCCGGTCCAAAACGCACGGGGGTCGGGTAGTTCCAGTTTCCGGTAATCTGTTTGCTCATGGTCATTTCCTTTGGCGCAACTGCGCCCTTGCTTAAATTTTGGTGCGCAGGTGAAAACTTTTCGGCCGGGTCACGCTTTCATAGCCAATTTTTGACAATGTGCAGCCCCGGCCAGAGTTTTTAACCCCGACCCACGCCAGCGCCGGGTCCAGGTAATCCGCCCGGTTCATAAAGACCGTACCGGTTTCAAGCCGATCACCGATGCGCAAGGCGGCATCTTCGTCTGCCGTCCAGATCGATGCCGTCAGGCCAAATTCGCTGTCATTCATCAACCGAATGGCGTCTTCGTCCGAAGCAACCTTCATGATGCCCACAACCGGACCAAAGCTTTCCTCGCTCATCACGCGCATCGAATGATCAACATTAATCAAAACCTGCGGTGCCAGATAAGGGGTTCCGGGCGCATTGGCGGCAAACGTGGCCGGGTCGATCAGGGCTTCGGCCCCGGCAGCAACGGCATCATCAATTTGGTTGCGAACAAAATCAGCCGAACTTGTGCGAACCATGGGGCCAAGGTTGGTGCTGGCATCAATCGGGCTTCCCAACCGGTATTGCGATACCAGGGCAACGGCTTTTTCAACAAAATCGTCAAAGCGGCTTTCATGCACATAGATGCGTTCAATGCCGCAACATGATTGCCCGGTATTAAAAAACGCCCCGTCGATAACGTTTTCCACCGCGTGGTCCAGATTAACATCAGACCGGATATAAGCCGGATCCTTGCCGCCCAGTTCCAGCCCGGTCGCAATAAACTTCCCCGCCACGGCGCGCTGAACCGCATGGCCGCCGCCAACCGACCCGGTGAAATTAACAAAATCAACCCGGCGATCACCCATCAGTTTTTCCGTATCGGCATGGCTTAAATGCAAATATTGAAAAACGCCTTCCGGCAAGCCTGCTTCGGCAAACGCCTCGGCAAAACGTTCGGCACATACCGGGGTTTGATGCGAATGTTTCAACACCACACTGTTGCCCGCCATCAAGGCCGGAATAACCCCGTTTACCGCCGTTAAATAGGGGAAATTCCACGGGGCAACAATGGCAACAACCCCCAGGGCTTCGCGGCGAATAAACCGGTTAAACCCGGCCTTTTCACCCGGATTATAATCGCCAAGGGCATCGGGTGCGATATCGATCATATAGGTGGCACGTTCTTCAAACCCAGCCACTTCGCCGCCCGCCTGTGAAATGGGGCGGCCCATCTGCCAGCTTATTTCAGCGGCAATTTCATCCTTTTTGGCCACAAACGCCGTAACCGCGCGTCGCAAAACAGCCTGACGTTCGCCAATCGGGGTATTACGCCATGCTTTTTGCGCCTTTTGCGCCCGATCCAATACGGTATTAATGGCCGCCGCATCTGCCAGTGGCCGTTCAACATAGACTGATCCATCAACAGGCGAGATGGTTCTTAAAGTCTCTGACATTCTTCCTCACAGCATGATAAGGGGGTATAAATCAATGGAAAAACTTCGCATATTCAAGCTTAACACCGCACGACAAGCATTTGTAAAAATACATTTTAGTGCGAAAATATCAGCTAGATGATTTCAAAATAGCGTTGCAGTTCCCAGTCGGTAATCGCCTTGCGAAATTCGCGTTCTTCCCACTCGCGCGACTGGGCGTAATGTTCGACAAACTTCACGCCAAACAAATCGTTGGCTGCCTGTGACTGGCGCAACCGCCCTGCGGCCTCATACAAGGTCGCGGGAATGGTAAGTTCCGCAGGAAATTCCTGCTCATAGGCATTGCCAACCACGGCGGCGGTGGGTTCAACCTTGTTTTCAATGCCCCACAGGCCAGACCCGATACAGGCCGCCAGCGCGATATAGGGATTAATATCTGCCGCAGCAATGCGATATTCCACCCGCTGGGATTTGCTGCTACCGGGGATTACCCGCAAGGCAGTGGTCCGGTTTTCAACGCCCCATGTCGCATTGGTCGGCGCCCAAAAACCGGGAATAAGCCGGGAATAACTGTTCACCGTACAGGCCACCATCGACAGCAATTCCGGCATCAGTTTTTGCTGCCCACCAACAAACCAGCGCATTTCATCGGACATATTGTAGGGCTTGCTCTCGTCAAAGAAAACGGATTTTCCGTCCTCTGTGCCAAACAACGACGCATGCATATGGCCCGACTGCCCCGGCCAGTCCGCCGACCATTTCGCCATAAAGGTCGCCATCCAGTCGGATCGTTGTGCCAGCACCTTGGTAAAGGTTTTAAACAGGGCGGCTTTGTCGGCGGCACGCAAGGCATCATCATGGCCAATGGCGGCTTCCAAAACCCCCGGCCCGGTTTCGGTGTGCAGCCCCTCTATGGGAAAATCCATGGCCTCGCCCAGATCCAGCAGGTCGCGGTAAAATTCGGCCTGGACCGAGCTTCGTAGCATCGAATACCCATAAAAACCCGGCGTGATATTTTTAAGGTCGCGATAGTTTTTTTCGCGCACGCTATGCGGGGTTTCTTCAAACAGGAAAAATTCAAACTCGCACGCCGCCGTGGCGCGATACCCCATATCAGCAGCCCTGGTCAGCACCCGGCGCAATACCGCCCGCGGGCACACATTTTCCGCCTCGCCGTCAAATTCGCCTAAAAACAGGATGGTATCTTCTTCCATCGGCAATTCACGGCAGGTATCGGGCAACAGGCGCACCGGCGCATCAGGATAAGCCGTATGCCAGCCGGTAAATTTGGCGCTGTCATAAAGCTGGTCGTTGGAATCCCAGCCCAAAACCACGTCACAAAAGCCAAAACCACCATTAAGCGACGACAGGAACTTGTCCTTGTGCATGTATTTGCCACGCATAATGCCGTCGACATCAAAGACACCGACCTTCACATATTTGATCTGGCGTTCTTCAATTAATTTCCGGGCATCTTCGGCGGTTTTAACCTGTTTCGCCTCCATGGGCGGCCTCCTGTTTGATCGTTTTAGGGATCGATCTTTTTGTTTTATGGTCTTCCGCCTCTTTGGACGGTGATTACGCAGGCATTATTGTAATAAATTTTACAATTTTCCATCAGTTTTTCGCAAATTCCGATTTATTGTATTATTCGTTACAACCATTCAAATTTGCCCCACGCAAGCATGGTATATTGAACCCGTAACAGGCAGGCATTATTGTTAAATGCCTGCCTGCAAATTCGGTGCTGCAATCGGCAATCAGCCGTAGCGATAAGGTGCGCCAGCTTTTTCCATGGTTGCGGCATATTGCTTGAGAATTTCAACAACCTTGGCACAGCGCGGGCTGGTTTTGGCAATTTCATCCCAAAACTTATGGGCTTCCGCTTCAACCTGTTTCCATTCCGCATCCGGGATGGAGGTCAGCTCCATTTTGGTGCCCTGGGTGCGCAGCTTGGCTTCCCCGGCCCAATACCAGTACAGGCGGTGGTAATGCGAGCTGTCCATGCAGGCCCGGAACAGTTCTTTTAAATGGTCCGGCAATTCGTTCCAGCGTTCTTCATTGGCAAAATACGACCCACACCACGCGCCAGAAATATTGTTGGTCAGGAAGTATTTGGTCACATCCGCCCAGCCCACCGTGTAATCCTCGGTGATGCCCGACCATGCAATGCCGTCAAGTTCTCCGGTCTGAACGGCAACTTCCACGTCTTCCCACGGCAAGGTTACCGGGACCACGCCAAAGCGTGACAGGAACTTGCCTGCTGTCGGGAAGGTGAAAATGCGTTTGCCTTTAAGATCGGCCAGACTTTTGATCGGCGATACCGTGGCAAAATTGCACGGGTCCCACGACCCCGCCGACAGCCATTTAACGCCTTCCACCTCGCTATAGGCTTCTTCCCAGATTTTATCGAGGCCGTATTCGTAAAACAGGGTCGGAACATCAAGGCTGTAACGCGATGCAAACGGGAAATAACCGCCAAAAACCGAGACATCAACCGGGGCGGCAATCGAGTCATCATCAGACTGTACCGCGTCAATCGTGCCACGCTGCATGGCGCGAAAAAGCTCGCCGGTCGGCACCAGCTGATCGGCATGGTAAAGTTCGATTTCCATTTCGCCGTTGGCAATTTTGTTAAACCGGTCAATCGACGGTTTAATCACATGTTCAGCCAAAGCCGGGCCCGCATAGGTTTGCAAACGCCAGGTGATTTTCGCATTTGCCGCTTTTACATAGGGGGCTGCAAATGCCGTTGTCCCGGCCGCCGCCGTGGCCAGACCCGCTTTTCGAAAAAATTCGCGTCTTGAAGTCATTTTTTATCTCCCTGATCAATAAACAGGCGGGATTTGTCCCGCAATTTTGTCTCGCCAGACTGGCGAAACCGCCCCTCTCCGTTTCTCGAGTATCGGTCCCTCGGATGGTTTCTGTTTGTTGGACCTGCGTTCCGGCTTCATCGAAACGCAGGTCAATCGCGCGCCTGTGGGCAATCAGTGACCGTATTGGACACCGGGTAACCACAAGGCGATCTGCGGAAACGCCATCACAAGGATCAGGGCCAAAACCATGATCAGCACAAACGGCGTAATCGATTGATAAATGTCTTTAAGGGTGACTTCGGGCGGGGCCATGGCCCGCATTAAAAACAGGTTATAGCCAAAGGGCGGCGTCATATAGGCGATCTGGCAGGTAATGGTATAAAGCACGCCATACCACACCAGATCGAAGCCAAGATGGCCGACCAATGGCACATAAAGCGGGGCGACAATCACCAGCATCGCCGTATCATCCAGGAACATGCCCATAATAATAAACGATACCTGCATCAGGATCAGGATTTGCCACGGGCCCCAGCCCATTTCGCCAACAAAGAAATTCTCGATCGCGCGAACGGCACCGAGCCCGTCAAACACCGCGCCAAAGCACAATGCAGCAAGGATGATCCACATGAACATGCAGGTAATGGACAGGGTTTTGCGCAGGGTTTCTTCCATCACATGTGATGTCAGACGGCGCTTGAATATCGCGGCAAGGGTTGCGGCCAACGCCCCCACGGCCGAGCTTTCCACCAGCGAGGTGTAACCCATCAAAAACAGGCCGGTCATGGAAAAGAAAATGAACAGTGGGATCAAACCGGCCTTAAGCAAACTGATTTTTTCCGACCAGCTAACCGCAGCCCGTTCTTCCCGGCTAAGGGCCGGGCCCATTTCGGGCTTTAACCAGCAACGCACCGCAATATAAAGAACAAACAAGCCCGCCATCATCAGGCCGGGGAACACCCCCGCCAGCCAAAGCTGCCCGACAGGCTGGCGGGCAATCATGCCATACAGCACCAGAACCACACTGGGTGGCACCAGAATACCCAGCGAACTGCCCGCCTGAATAACCCCGGTGACCATGATTTTATCATAACCACGGCGTAACAATTCGGGCATGGCAATGCTGGCCCCAATCGCCATCCCGGCAACACTAAGGCCGTTCATTGCCGAAATGGCGACCATCAGCACGATTGTGCCAATGGCAAGGCCGCCGCGCACCGGCCCCATCCAGACATGGAACATGCGATACAAATCATCGGCAATGCCCGATTCCGACAGCATGTATCCCATATAAATAAACAGCGGCAGGGTCAGAAGCGGATACCACTTCATCAGTTTCATGGCGGCACTAAAGGCCATTTCAGACCCGCCATCGCCCCAAAGGGCAAGCGAAAACAAAACAGCAACCACGCCAATCGCGCCAAAAACGCGCTTGCCGGTCAATAACAGCAGCATCATTGATGCGAACATCAACAACGCGATCATTTCATAACTCATTACAAAATCTCCCCGCGAATACGGGCAAGATCCCGAAAGAATGTCGCAATCGCCTGCAGCAGCATCATGAACACGCCAAACGTCATGATCACCTTGATCGGTGCCATTGGCGGCGACCAGCTGGAATAACTGGTTTCGTTATATTGCAGCGCGTAAGAGGTTGAGGAGATGCCGCCATACAGCAGAAATGCCAGATAAAAAATCAGCAGCAAAATCGTGAAACAATCCACAATTGCCTGGGTCTTCGGCTTCCACGATCCATAAAACAGGTCCATGCGCACATGGCTGTCAAGCTGCATGGAATAACCGCCACCCAAAAGAAAATAGGCGACCATTAAAAACTGCGCGGTTTCCAGCGTCCAAAGGGCTGGAAACAGGAAAACCTTGGTAAATGACGAATATAAAAGAACCGCCAGCATCACAAAAATCAGATACATGGCAAACCGCCCAATGATGCGGTTTATCCGGTCCACCCACCGGATATAGGCTTTAATCACTTCAGGCATCGTTCACTATCCCATCCCCCGATGTCTTGGCCTCTATGCGTGAACCAGCTTGTTTAAAACCGGCACACCTGTTTTTTGGATCACGGCAACCCAAACGGCACATCACGCCCGCAACACAAAAACGACTACCCCGCGTTGCAAAGCGGGTGATACGACTGTGAAAAAGGCCATAAAGCACCGGTCACCGACACAATGTGCGGAGATAGCGACCGATCAAATTGACGCCCAAAAAAAGCATCGGCTTGCTGGCAAAATCCCATATGACGTCAACCCCTGCATTGCCGAAACAATGGACGTTACGTTTGTGCCGCCTCCCAGGCGATCAACCGTCAGTTCAGACAGCCGTTTTTCATTCGCGCCACCTGTGGTGGCATAGGGCATTTTTGACTCTATGTAATGAACGTTACATCAAGCCGGTTTGAATGACAAGATTGTTAGTTGATGTAAAATTCATTACAATTCTATCCAAGGTGATGTGACAAATTCGGCAAGATCGACTATAGGAAGCGTCCCACCTGAGTAACCCTTTGCCAAAATTTCCAATCTCCAGCCCTACCGCACGGGAAACACCGATTTGGACGCCACGGAAAAAACCACCCAGCCCAGTGTTGCCGAACTGATTACACAAAAGGCCGACGCGTTAACCGCCTCGGAACGCAAGCTTGCACAGGCATTGCTGGGGCATTACCCCATGGCAGGTCTTGAGACCGTTGCCACCTTTGCCGAACGCTGCGGGGTGTCGGCGCCAACGGTTTTGCGATTTGCGGGCAAACTGGGGTTTGAAAGTTATCCCGAAATGCAATCGCGGTTGCGCGGCGAGCTTGAAGCGCGGCTGCAATCCCCGCTTACGCGCAGTGCCCTGCCCCGCGCCGCTGTTGCGGCCAGCGGCCATCCGATGGGTGAATTGCTTCATCACATGATCGATGCCATTTCATCCAACATCCGGTCATCACTTTCAAATATTGCCCCGACCGAACTGGAAGGCGCGGTGAACCTGCTGGCAGATCGGAAACGCGCAGTTTATGTGCTGGGCGGGCGGTTTTCATCGGCACTGGCCGTTTATGCCTATGAACATTTGCGTTCCATGCGTGGCAATGTACGCCGGGTTTCGGGGCAAAACACCAAATGGACCGAGGACTTGCTTGATATTGGAAAACGCGATGTTTTGCTGGTTTTTGATGTGCGCCGCTATCAGCACGATGTCATCACCTTTGCCGAAACCGCGTCGAACCAGGGGGCCAAGGTTATTTTATTTACCGATCAATGGCTAAGCCCGATCGCCCGGTTCGCCCGTCATGTTTTCCCGGTCAGAATCGAAACCGCAACCACCTGGGACAGTGCGGCAGCAAGCATGGCCCTGCTTGAAACCCTGCTTGAGGGTGTTGGCCGCACCGACCCCGACCATGTGCGCGACCGGATCGAACATCTTGAAAGGCTGCGCCGCCGCCCCCCCGGCGGGTAATGCGATGTTCCTGCATGTTACAGGTCATTTCTATTTATAGATGACTGCCGACAAATGATTGAAACAACACGCCAGCCAAGCTAGCTTGGCCCCTTGTTTAATCCTTTGCGGAGACACCCCCATGCATCCCTTCTTCATTTTCGTGAAATGCGAACTTGGCAAAGCCTATGACGTTGCCGCCGCACTGGTGGAAGAGGTCGAAGGTGTTTCCGAAGTTTATTCGATTTCCGGCCCGTTTGAATTGCTGGTCAAAGTTTATATCGAAGACGGACAGGATATTGGCCGCTATGTGAATGAAAAAATTCACGCCCTGCCCAATATCAAGGACACCCAGACCATCATCACCTTTAATGCGTTCAGCTAAACAACGTCTGACATAGCGGTTTCATTTCAAGGCAGCATTTCGATGCTGCCTTTTGTGTTTTGCCCCTCTTCGGGACCAATGATTTTCGACGGATTTAAAACGAAAAAGGCCCCTTTTAAGGGAGCCTTTATCACTGGCGGGCAA
>NZ_JFKA01000017.1 GCF_002115755.1 Thalassospira mesophila
ACACCTTTTTGTAGAAAAAATCACGTTTGCGGCGTTTTTATTGAAAACTATTTTAAAACAGTAGCTTACAGAAAGGTTAAATCGTGCCGGAAAACAGCCCCCAAGCAAAAGAGAGAATGATTGCAGACCTTTGGCAACCACAGGTCAAGGAGTCCTGCCCGGAAATGATTCTGCGAGCGACAAAGATTGACGCCTGGAGGCCTTTGGGCAAAGTTTGGCGGCTTGCTACCGCCATTAAAGCAGGCAAAATGGACAAAATAACCGCCCATCGCCCACAACAGGACACACGCAATGCCCCAAGTGCCGTTATCGCCCGCCACTCCAACCCCAAAAGCGAACCCGTCACAGCACCGGTGGCATCTTGCCAACCAGTTTTGCGACCTTGATGTCTTCGCCACCGGCGCGGCGATGCACCATGTGCGCTTTCATTTGCCGAACGGCAAAACCGTATCGCCGCTGGCCGAGGCATCGTGGCACGAAACGCCATTAGATAATGTCGCCCCGCATATCCAGAATATTGGCGGCGAATGGCCCTGTGTGCCCTTTGGCACCACCGGCCATGACCGGCATCATCACGGATATGGCAGCGACAGGGCATGGCAACTTATCGATATCGATACCAGCAGCCTGCGCCTGGGCATCGATTACCCGACCGGGCATGTGGTGAAAAGGCTGGAGCGGACCATCCGCCTTGCCCCCGACCGGCCGGAAATCGAGTGTGGTCTATATATATATGTCAACGAGGACTGCGCCTTGCCGATCGGCCTGCATCCGATTTTCAGATTGCCGCAGGAAGAAGGGGCATTTGACATTGCCCCCGGCGCGCATGGCCAGGTGATGACCGCCCCGCAAGATATTGCCCCGCGCGACAGTCTGCTAGGTGCCCACGAAGTGATTAGCGATAGCGGGCAGGCCCGGCGCAAGGACGGGCAAAGCAGCAATATCTGGCGCCAGACAGCACAGTTGGGCGAGGAAATTATTGCGATTTTTGACAGCCACGGAAAGATGAGCCTGAATTATGCACAGGAAGGATTTCGTGCCAACCTGTGCTGGGATGCCAGGGATTTTCCCCATTGCCTGATCTGGATCGCCAACCCGGGTTTACGCGCTATTAGCCCGGCACCGCATTTTCAGGGCATCGGCATTGAGCCGGTAAATTCCTATTTTGACCGCAACGACATGACACCTGCCGGAATGGCCAAGGCGGGGGTGGCGCTGGTCGCGGGCCAGGCATGGTCCTGTCATTATCGATTGTCGTGCGAGGCTGTTGAGAACACCAACAGCTAACCATCGTCATTTCGGGCCATCTTTACCGCCCGTTGCCAGAATGAAAAAGGGTCCTTCCGGAACATGGGAGGGCCCTTTGTCGTTATGGAAATGGATGCGTCCTGCATTCCGGCCTATTGGCCCCTGCCAACCGGCTGTATTTTACGATGTCGGGTGATGATGATGAAACGTTCCGAGCTGGATCCAGAAGATATTGTTATCAAAGAATATAACAGCCCCACCGGTGGATGGGGGTCGTTAAAATCGCTGATTAAAAAAGCCGAGGAAAACGGGCAACTGGCATCTGACATCTGGGCGATGCTGGGCGAGCAAAACAAACCCGACGGGTTTATGTGTGTTTCGTGTTCCTGGGCCAAACCGCGCGAGCCCAGCAGTTTCGAGTTTTGTGAAAACGGCGCCAAAGCCACCATTTGGGAACACGACCCCAAACGTGCGGATCCCGATTTTTTTGCCCGCCATACGGTGACAGAGCTTCGCGATTGGAACGACCACGATCTGGAGAAAACCGGGCGTCTGAGCGCACCGATGAAATACAACCCGGATTGCGATAAATACGAACCGATTGACTGGAATGTGGCCTTTCGAGAAATTGCGGCCGAATTAAACCGGTTGAACCCGGATGACGTGATTTTTTATGCCTCGGGCCGGGCCTCGCTGGAGGCATCGCATATGTATCAGCTGTTTGCTCGCATTTACGGGTCTAACAATCTGCCTGATTCATCAAATATGTGCCATGAATCCACCTCGGTCGGGCTGCCCAAATCAATCGGGTCGCCTGTGGGTACGGTACAGCTGGAAGATTTTGCCAAATGCGACATGATCTTTTTTATCGGCCACAATGTTGGCGTTAACGCCCCGCGCATGTTGCATCCGTTGCAGGAAGCCCGCAAACGCGGTGTGCCGCTGGTGGCCTTTAACCCGCTGCCCGAACGCGGGCTGGTACGGTTTAAAAACCCGCAATCCCCCACCGAAATGCTGTCGCCTGGCCCGGGCACCGAAATGTCGAGCGACTTTTTGCAACTTAAATCCGGCGGTGACCTGTCGGTTTTAACCGGCATTTGCAAACATTTGCTGGTGTTGGAAGATGATGCCCAAAAGGCCGGCACACCTGCCGTGTTGGATCATGATTTTATTAACCAGCATACCAGCGGCTTTGATGAATTTTGCGCGTTTTTGCGTGCCGCAAACTGGGATGAAATTGTTAAACGGTCCGGCATTGAACGAGCCGAAATTGAGCGCATTGCCGCCCTTTATGCCAGCAAGGAGCGGGTCATTGCCAATTATGGCATGGGGTTAACCCAGCACCGCGAAGGTGTGGAAAATGTGCAGATGCTGTGCAACATGCTGTTAATGCGCGGCAATATTGGCAAGGAAGGGGCCGGAATTTCGCCGGTGCGTGGGCATAGTAATGTGCAGGGCCAGCGCACCGTGGGCATTTCGGAAAAACCCGAGCTGGTCCCGCTTGACAAACTGGCTGAATTTTACCGCTTTGAGCCGCCACGCCACAAGGGCAAGGATACCGTTGAAGCCTGCGAAGGGATGTTAAACGGCACCGTTAAAGGCTTTATCGGTCTGGGTGGCAATTTTTCGCGCGCCGTTCCCGAGACAGCCCTGGTGGAAAAAGCATGGCGGCGGATGGATTTGCACGTACAAATCGCCACCAAACTGAACCGCAACCATTTGCTGACCACACGGGCGACCTATCTACTGCCCTGCCTGGGGCGGAGCGAACGCGACACCCAGGTGAGTGGCGATCAATGGGTATCGATGGAGGATTCAACAGCCAACATTCACGGATCCTTTGGCAGTCGCGACCCAGCCAGCGACAAATTACTGTCAGAACCCGCCATTGTTGCCCGGTTGGCAATGGCCACCTGCAATGACAAGGCCGATGTGCCGTGGCAGGCATGGGTCGATGATTACGCCAAAGTCCGTGATGCGATCGAGCGCACCTATCCCGACGACTTCAAGGATTTCAACCAGCGCTTCACCCATCCTGGCGGGTTCCATCGCAATATTGTCGCCTGCAAACGCGAATGGAAAACCGATAATGGCAAGGCCAATTTCATTACGCCGCGTAACCTTGATACCGACCCGGATGTTCATGCCAACGGGTTAGATGTTCTGACCTTGCTGACCATTCGCTCCAACGACCAGTTTAACACCACCATTTATGGCTATGATGACCGGTTGCGGGGCATTCACGGCACCCGGATGGTGGTTTTGCTTAACGCACAAGACATTGCCCGGCTGGGCCTTGAAGACGGCGAAATGGTTGATCTGGTTACGGCCACGACCGATGGCATTGATCGCCGTGTCGAAGGTTTACGGGTGGTGCCCTATTCGATCCCAGCGGGGAATTGTGCGGGGTATTACCCCGAGCTGAACCCGTTAATGCCGTTATTTCACCACTCGCGCACAGCACATGTTCCGGCAGCAAAGTCCATTCCGGTTCGTATTGAAAAAACCCTGCGCCCGACCACCCCTGTCGCACAGTAAAAGGAGCACATCATGCGCCCCGATGACAAACGCGAAGCAACCATTTCAGCCACGGTTGAAAGACAACGTCAAATTCAGGACGAGGTCGCAAAGGCCGACGCCGCCGCCCCACAGCGAAGCGATAACGCCATGCAGGCTGGCGCACGCCAATACCCGGTGCCACCTTTTGAAAAAACCCATCAGGACAAGCCCGGCACTGAAGCCCGCCTGTCGCCAGAACCCCTGTATGACGCGCCTTTTTACAAGGGATCGGGCAAGCTGGAAGGCAAGGTTGCCCTGATAACCGGTGGCGATTCCGGTATTGGTCGCTCGGTTGCGATATTATATGCCCGCGAAGGTGCAGATATTGCCATTGCCTATTTAAATGAAGATGAAGACGCCCAAACAACCCGCGACGCGGTGATAAAGGAAGGGCAAAAATGCATTCTTTTGCGCGGCGATGTGCGCGAAACGGCATTTTGCAACGACGCGGTTGAAACAACCGTCGCCGAACTGGGCGGACTGGATGTGTTGGTTAACAATGCCGCCTTTCAGGTCCATAGCCAAAACATCGAAGACCTGAGCGACGCGCATTTTGACGAAACCATCAAAACCAATTTGCATGGCTATTTTCAAATGGCGCGCGCCGCCATTCCGCACATGAAAAGCGGATCGGCGATTGTTAATACCGGCTCAACCACCGGGATTTCGGGCAACTGGCAATTACTGGATTATTCCATGAGCAAAGGCGGCATTCATGCCTTTACCCGTGCTTTGGGCTCCAACCTGATTGACCGCAACATTCGCGTTAATGCTGTGGCGCCGGGCCCGGTATGGTCGCCACTTAACCCGTCAGACCGGGTGGCGGACGAAGTTGCACAATTTGGTAGCGAAACGCCGATGAAACGCCCGGCCCAGCCCGAAGAACTGGCACCGGCCTATGTATTTTTGGCATCCCCGCAATGTTCAAGCTTTATCACCGGCGAAATTCTGCCGGTGATCGGGGGATATTAGGCCATCTGACCTGACAGAAAGGCTGGCATTTCGCCGTCAGCCTTTCGCACCCGCGTTCTTTCGCAATCAGCCCGCCTGACAAAAACAGCAAGGAGCCCGTTATGATTCCCGATTGGCTACATGCCATTGCCATCATTTCCCTTTTGATGGGGCTGGTCAGTGCCATCGTTATTATTGTCGCCGAAATGCGCGATCCGCAACATATGTGGATCATGAATGTGGTTTGGCCGTTATTTGCGCTATTTGCCTCGGTTGCGGCCCTGTGGCTGTATTTTCGCTATGGGGTACTGGCATCGCATGGATCAATGATGCCTGCGATGAAAAACAACAAAACCCCGCCCAACAAACGCTTTACCCCGTTTGGCATTATGGTGGCAAAGGGCACGGCACATTGTGGCAGTGGTTGTGCGCTGGGCGATATCATTGCCGAATGGCTGGTGTTTTTTGTGCCTGCCATCGCTGTGTGGCTGGGCTATCCGTCGTTCTTTTCAGAAAAAATGTATGCGACCTGGATACTCGATTTTATTCTGGCGTTTGGGTTTGGCGTGGTGTTTCAGTATTTCACCATCAAACCGATGCGCGATCTTAGCTTTGGACAGGGTATTTATCAGGCGATCAAGGCCGATACCCTGTCGCTGATTGCGTGGCAGGTCGGCATGTATGGCTTTATGGCGATTGCGCATTTCCTGATTTTCAAGGACTTGCTCGGCGCCGAGCTTAAGGTTCCCACGGTCGAGTTCTGGTTCATGATGCAAATCGCCATGTGGTGCGGTTTTGCCACCTCGTATCCGGTCAATGTCTGGTTGATCAAAAGCGGGGTGAAGGAAAAAATGTAATAAACCTGCGGCAAAACCGGCATGGCGCACGCCGCATCGCCAAAAGGCGAAACGGCCCTGTCCGTTTACCGGTTTTGCTTTTCCCCGCCGAGTGATCTAATCTGAAAAAAAACAAGATAAAATCGGCGGAGGAACATGATGAGATCGACCGCACAACGTGCGCCGGGGAAACCTGCGCATGTCTATACGCCCCTGCCCCCGGCAAACCGCGACGAGGGTGCGCCGAAAACCGGCCGTGGCGATATGTCGCCAATGGATGAAACAGCCACCGCCGCGCCGGGCACCGATACAGCATCAATGCGCGACGAGGACAGGAACGAAAGCGGACCGGGGCCGGAATTTGGCCCGTGGCTGGCGCAAGCATCGATCCTGATTGTCGATGATGAACCGGGCATGCGCAATTTTCTGTCCCGCACCCTTGGCCCGCGTTGCAAACGGCTGGAAGAAGCCGCCGATAGCACAGAAGCATCACGCAAGCTTGATGAACATCATTTTGATGTCGTGATCCTTGATAACATCATGCCGGGCAAAAGCGGGGTGGAATGGCTGACCGAACAGCGCGAAATCGGCTTTTTTGCCGATGCGATATTAATGACCGCCTATGCCGACCTTGATACCGCCATCAAAGCACTGCGTGCTGGCGCGGTTGATTTTGTATTAAAGCCCTTTCGATCCAACCAGATATTAAACGCCGTTGCCCGCTGCCTTGACCGGATGCGCCTGCGCCGGGAAAACTATGTGTTGCGCCATGAATTAAGATCAACATCCGACCACGTATTGCTGCGTGACAAGCTGATTGGTTATTCGCCGGAAATTCAGGACCTTCGCGAGACCATTGCCCGCGTTGCTCCGCTGCCGACATCGATTTTAATTTCCGGGGAAAGCGGGACCGGCAAGGAAGTAACGGCAAGGTCCATCCATGCGCTGTCTGACCGGGCAGACAAACCCTTTGTCCCGGTTAATTGTGCCGCCATTCCGACCGATATGATCGAAGCCGAACTGTTTGGCCATTTAAAGGGGGCCTTTACCGGGGCCAACCATGCCCGCGACGGCCTGTTTTTACATGCGCAGGGCGGGACATTATTTTTAGACGAAATTGGCGAATTGCCGCTGGCAACCCAAAGCAAACTTTTGCGCGCCATAGAAGACCGGCGCATTCGCCCGGTGGGCTCAGAACGCGAAGCCCCGGTGGATTTACGCTTTATTTTCGCCACCAATGCCGATCTGGAAGCCGAGGTTGAGGCCGGAAATTTCCGTGCTGATTTATTCTACCGGATTAACGTGATGCAAATGCACATGCCGCCCTTGCGTGATCGCGGCGATGATGTGCTGGAACTGGCCGGTTTGTTTATGAACAAACTAAGCAAACAACTGGGCATGCCGCCGGTGGTAATGGATGGGGCGGTGCGGGCCGGGCTAACCCGTTATAACTGGCCGGGAAATGTGCGCGAATTGCGTAACCTGATTGAGCGGTCACTGATTTTAGGGCGCTTTCCGCCCGAATTCCGCGATGATGCGGCACACAGCCCCGACAGCACCGAAACCGAAACGCTGGACGAACTGGAACGCCGCCACATCATGACCATGTTGCATAAAACCGGCGGCAACCGCAACGAAGCCGCACGCAGGCTGGGTGTCTCGCGCAAGACCATCGACCGCAAATGTGCCAGTTGGAACGGCCCGCAGGAATGAGCGAGCCTGCATCATCGCCCCCCCTGAAATACGGAACTGTCAAACCGGCAGGAAGGTCGATCCGGTTTCGGTTGCTGGCAATTGCCCTGTTGCCAACGCTGGTAATATTGCCCTTGATGCTGGGCTTTATGATGGTGCGCTGGAACGGCAAGTTTGATGCGCTGCTAACCTCAAAGGTGCATGGCGATTTAACCATCGCGCATCAGTATTTCAGCCATATTCTGGAAAATACCGGCAAGCAGATCGAGGCCCTGGGGCAATCGGTTTCGTTTCGCGATGCACTGCGCGATAACGATCTTGATCAAAATCTGGATCATGACCAAACCCTTGCCGCCCTGCTTGACCAGCAACGCCAGAAAATGGGGCTGGATTTTTTATACCTGATCAACAGCCGCTCGCAGCTTGCCAGTGCATCGCCCGCCACCGCCCAACCCGTTATTAACCAGAACTGGCCAGTGATTGAAACCGCCCTTGCGGGCGGATCCTCCACCGCTGTTGATATTTTTAAAAACAGCGACCTTGCCGCAATTTCACCGGCAATGGCACAACGTGCCCGGCTTGATCTGATCGACACGCCAAATGCCACCCCGACCGACCAAAACATTGAAAGCCGGGGCATGGTGGTGCATTCGGCCAGTTATGTGACCTTACCCGATGGCACAAAGGGCGCGCTGGTGGGCGGCATTTTGCTCAACCAGAACCTTGTTTTCATCGATACCATCAATGATCTGGTATATCGCGCCAGCAGCCTGCCCGAAGGCAGCCAGGGCACCGCCACCCTGTTTTTGGATGATGTCCGGATATCGACCAATGTGCGCCTGTTTGAAAATCGCCGGGCGCTGGGAACACGGGTGTCGGGTGCTGTGCGATCTGCGGTTTTGGGCGATGGCAAGGTGTGGCTGGACCGGGCGTTTGTGGTTAATGACTGGTACATTTCGGCCTATGAGCCGATCACGGACAGTTTTGGCAAACGGGTGGGCATGCTCTATGTCGGCTTTTTGGAACAGCCCTTTGCCCGGACCAAATATGAAAGTCTGATTTTAATATTCGGGGCGTTTCTGGTGGTCGCCACCATTACCATCCCGGTGTTTTTGCGCTGGGCGCGGGGTATTTTCAAGCCATTGGAACGCATGACCCGCACCATTGCCCGGGTTGAAAATGGCGATCTGGGTGCGCGCACCAACCTGCCCGTCGCGCGCGACGAAATTTCCCATGTCGCCATGCATCTGGATGATTTGCTAGACCAGGTGCAACAACGCGATCGGCAATTGCGCCACTGGAATGATGAACTTAATACCCGTGTTGATGAACGTACCGCCGAACTGCAAAAAGCCAACCAGCAACTTGAAGCGGCGACCAAACAACTGATCATGTCGGAAAAACTGGCCGCGATTGGCGAAATTACCGCCGGGGTTGCCCATGAAATTAACAACCCGGTCGCGGTGTTGCAGGGCAATTTTGATGTGATGTGCAGCCTTTTGGGCGACAACGCCAATATCGCCCGAACCGAAATTCGCCTGATCGACGAACAGGTCAGCCGCATTAATCAGATCATGACCAAACTGCTGCAATTTGCCAAACCCGAGGAATATGCCGGTTTTGTTGAACGCCACGATGCCGGTGAAGTGATCAACGATTGCTTGCCACTGGTGCAGCATTTGTTAAACCGCGCCGCCATCAATGTCACCCTGACCCATACCTCGACCCGGTTCATCGTAATGAACCGGACCGAACTGCAACAGGTACTGGTCAACCTGATTGTAAATGCCCTGCATGCCATGCCCGATGGCGGCACCCTGACCCTGATGGATCAGGACATGGCCCGCGACGGCGAACCCGGCATTTTAATTACCATCGCCGATACCGGCATTGGCATGGCACCGGATGTGATGGCCCGCATATTCGACCCGTTTTTCACCACCAAACGCCGCGAAGGCACGGGCCTTGGCCTGTCGATCAGCAAAACCCTGATTGACCGGCAAGGCGGCAGCTTTGACGTTACCAGCACGCCGGGCGAGGGCACCACATTCCTGATCTGGCTGCCCGAAGCCAGCTAGGATGAGGGCAATTGCCCTAACCCTGATCACATAAAAACGGCAAAAAAGACCCGGTCGCCCCTTCATTGATCATTAAAAGCGACATGCGGTTGGCATAATCAAGCTCGCCTTGCGAGGTGGGGCAAACATGAATGCGCGCAACACAGCCCGACTGGATAAACTGATCCTGACGGGCCAAAAATGCCTGTCCCAGACCAGTTGCACCCTGTTCGGTGCCAAATTTGGTAAACAGCTCGCACTTCTTTTCACTCCAGGTCGTTGCTGAACCTTGCCCCGCCTGAGCATTTTTCCCAAAGGACACCACAAGCATCGCAACCGCCAGAACCTGCACTATATTTGAAATACGCATTCCTGAAATCACCCGTTTTTCCATTACCAGGTTACAAATCATCCTCAAAACGTACCGTCGATTGATTACGTTTTCGACAATGGAAAAGGAAGAACCGCTATTTTCAGGTTTCATTATGGCAGCAGCGCAAAATGACTGCAGACATCTTTGAAAACCAAATTCATCCGATTGTTCCCCCTAAAATGCTGCGCAGCATTTGGCAAAAAACACCTGCCACACACGCGGGACAAAATGTCCTTATCCACAACCTTATTTCAAAAATAGTTGGACATTTTGTCCATTGGCCAATCGGTCGATAGATAAAAACAATCAGAAGCTTTCCAGTAACCCCGCCAAATCCCTGCCATTGAAGAAAATGGCACGGGTTTTGCGGTAATGTTTGCTCCGGTCAATCACGGACGGGCCGATCAAGGGTCTGAAAAAACAGAATACCGGGAGGAAAATTTGAATGTTTGATAGCCTGAAAAAGGAACATATCGTCGCGCATGACGATTTCAACCGCTGGAAGGTTCCGCCAGCATCCATCGCCATTCATTTGTGCATTGGCTCCGTCTATGCATGGAGCATTTTTAACCCGCCCCTGATCAAGGAATTTGGCGTGGTAGCGGCCTCGTCGGGGGATTGGGGCCTTAAATCTGTTGTCTGGATTTTCTCTGTCGCCATTGTCTTTTTGGGCCTTGCGGCTGCCTTTGGCGGCAAATGGCTGGAAGAAGTCGGCCCGCGCATGGTGGGCGTTGTCGCCGCATTTTGCTGGGGCGGCGGTTTCATCATCGGTGGTTTCGGCATTATGACCCACCAGCTCTGGCTGGTGTATCTGGGCTATGGTGCCATTGGCGGCTGCGGCCTTGGTTTGGGCTATGTATCGCCGGTATCAACCCTGATCCGGTGGTTCCCCGACCGGCGCGGCATGGCAACCGGCATGGCCATTATGGGCTTTGGCGGCGGCGCCATGATTGCAACGCCGATCAAGGAATCATTGCTGTCGTTTTTCTATAAGGCCCCGGATTATCTGGGGGCCGAAGGTGCCATTAACATGGTTACCGAAGGCGGCAAACGCATGGCCGAAGTTGGCGGCCAGATGGTGGAAGTGGTTGTTGCCGGTGCCGCACAGATTGCATCGGCCCCGGTTCCACTGCAGGAAGGTGTTTATGTGGTTGGCACGGGTAACACCGGTGCTGCTTCGACCTTCTTTACCCTTGGCGTTGCCTATTTCATTGTCATGATCATTGCATCGTTTTCCTATCGCGTCCCGCGCGAAGGATGGCTTCCGGCTGGCTGGACTCCGCCAACCGAGGATGCCGCATCCAAGCGCATGATCACGCATAAAAACGTCCATATTGATCAGGCATTGAAAACCCCGCAGTTTTACCTGCTGTGGATTGTTCTGTGCTTTAACGTGACCGCCGGTATCGGGGTGATTGGCGTTGCCAAAACCATGATGTCGGAAATTTTCGGATCGACCCTCCCTTTGGTGGTTAATTCGGCCTTTGCCGCGACCTATGTGTTTATGATTTCGGTCTTTAACATGTGCGGGCGGTTCTTCTGGGCCTCGATCTCGGATTATATCGGGCGCAAAAACACCTATTTTTGCTTCTTCATCCTCGGCATCATTCTGTATCTGTCGATTCCGTTTGCCGCCGAGCAGGTCAGCGTCAACCCGGCCATTACCTGGCTTGTGATGTTCTATGCCGCGACCATGATTATCTTCACCATGTACGGTGGCGGCTTTGCCACCGTCCCGGCATATCTGGCTGATATTTTCGGCACCAAATATGTCGGTGGTATTCATGGCCGGTTGTTAACCGCTTGGAGCACGGCTGGCGTTTTAGGCCCGCTTGCCATTACCCAGCTGCGTCAGGCATCGGTAACCAGTTCCATTTCCGATCTGGCCAGCAAGATTGATCCTGCTGCATTCCAGCAAAAATTCGGGGCGGGCATTGAACAGATCGATCAGCTGGTTGCGGCAAAAACCGTAACCATCGCCCGGTTGATGGAAATTGCCCCTGCCGGCACGATTGACCCGACATCAAGCCTTTATAACACCACCATGTATGCGATGGCGGGCTTGCTGGTAATTGGTTTGATTGCCAACGCCCTGGTCAAACCGATCCATGACAAACATTACATGGAAACCGCAGGCAACGACGATATCGACGCCAAGAATGCCCGAACGGCAGCCGAAGCCTCGAAAGCCTGAACCATCGAGGATTGCGGCGCCCCGAAACAGGGAGCCGCAATTCGTTAATGCGGGTCATTGCAAAATAATACCCACATGACGAAAAAGGTTTTGTTGCAGGTATCCGCCCCAAATCGGTTACCCTGCCTGCAACAAAACCACCTTTAACGGACCGGCAAGTTCACAACACCCAGAACGACCGGGACGGGGCAAAAATGATCGACAAACTTGAAATGTTTATGGTGCTGGCCCGCGAACAGCATTTTGGCCATGCCGCCGAGGCCTGCGGCGTTACCCAGCCCACCCTTTCCAGCGCCATTCGCCAGCTGGAAGACCAGTTGGGTGTGATGCTGGTGCGGCGCGGATCGCGGTTTCAGGGCTTAACCCTGGAAGGCGAGCGGGTTTTGGACTGGGCGCGGCATATTGTGGGCAGTGCGCGATCCATGCGTGATGAAATGCGCGCCATGCGGCTGGGCCTGACCGGCAGGGTGAAAATTGCCGTTATCCCCACCGCCCTTGCGATGGTGCAGGAACTGACAACACCGTTTCGCGAAAAGCACCCCGATATTACCTTTTCGGTGCTGTCACGCACATCGGGCGAAATTCGCGCCTTGCTGGAAAATCTGGAAATTGATGCCGGAATTACATATCTGGATAACGAACCACTGGGCCGGGTCACCAAAGTTCCGCTATATGACGAACGCTATTTGCTGGTGACATCGATCCATGCCAATTACGGCGAGAAAGACAGCATTTCGTGGCACGATGCCAGCCTGCTGCCGTTGTGCCTGTTAACGCCCGACATGCAAAACCGCCGCATCATCGACAGCCATCTGGCCGAAGCCGGGGCCGAGGCCAAACCAACGCTGGTATCAGATTCAATGATTGCGCTGTTTTCCCATGTGCAAACCGGCAACTGGGCCAGCATCATGCCCGAAAAAATGATCCAGACCTTTGGCCTGCCCGATCGCATTCGCGCCGTGCCCATCGTTAACCCCGATGCCCGCCATCAAGTAGGCCTGATTACCGCAAGCCGGGAGCCGCAAACACCGATCATTGCGGCGCTTTTAAAGGAAGCGGCCCGTATTTCCGCACTGCAACAAGCCGCTTGATAAGGTTTTGCTATCGCGTAACGGGAACGCTCTATTGAACGCAGTGGCGGTTTTGCCGACACTGATAAAAATAAACAAAGACTGCTTTGTGAGAGAGGCTGCATTGTCTTTATCTGTTACGACCGAGGAAATGTCCGTTCGGGTCGGTGCCATCGTTGATGCATGCGCCGAACTGGAAGGCCCGTTATTGCCAATTTTGCATGATGTGCAAAAGGAATTTGGCTTTGTCCCGCAACCTGCCCTGCAAATTATTGCTGGCCGCCTGAATTTAAGCCGCGCCGAAGTTCATGGTGTTGCCAGTTTTTATCACGATTTTCGCGAAAAGCACCCAGGCCGTCACGTTCTTAAAATATGCCGGGCGGAAGCCTGCCAGTCGATGGGGGCCGACCGCGTGGCCGACCATGCCAGGCGCACCCTGAATGTGGACTGGCACGAAACCACCAATGATGACGCCATCACGTTAGAACCGGTTTATTGCCTGGGCCTGTGCGCCTGCGCCCCTGCCGCCCTGATGGACGATAAACTGGTGGGCCGTGTCGATGAAGACCGCCTTGATACCCTGATCGCGGAGGCACGTTCATGAGCCTTAAAATTTACGTCCCGCTGGATTCAGGCTCCATCGCGCTGGGGGCCGATGATGTTGCCACCGCCGTTGCAACCGAAATTGGCAAACGCAACATTGATGCCAAACTGGTGCGCAACGGGTCGCGCGGCATGTATTGGCTAGAACCGATGGTCGAGGTCGAAACCCCCACCGGGCGCTTTGCCTATGGCCCGGTCACACCCAAGGATGTTGCCAGCCTGTTTGATGCCGATTTTATCGCAGGCAGCGACCATGCCCTGGCCCTTGGCCCGACCGAGGAAATTCCGTTCCTGAAAAAACAAACCCGGCTGACCTTTGCGCGTTGCGGTATTATCGACCCGTTATCCATCGAAGATTACCGCGCCTATGAAGGCTTTGCCGGGTTAGACAAGGCCGTCACCATGAAACCGGCCGATATTGTTAAACAGGTTACCGATAGCGGCCTGCGGGGTCGTGGCGGGGCCGGTTTTCCCACCGGGATTAAATGGAATACCGTGCTGGGAGCCGAATCCTCGCAAAAATACATTGTTTGCAATGCCGATGAAGGCGATAGCGGCACCTTTGCCGATCGCATGATCATGGAAGGCGAGCCCTTCGTTCTGATCGAAGGCATGGCCATTGCCGGTATCGCCACCGGGGCCACCAAGGGATATTTATATACCCGATCCGAATATCCCGATGCCATCCGCGTGATGGAAGAAGCCGTTAAAGTGGCGCGTGCGGGCGGCATTCTGGGCAAAAACATTCTGGGCTCGGAATATGATTTCGACATGGAAGTCCGCACCGGGGCCGGGGCCTATGTTTGCGGCGAGGAAACGTCGCTGCTAAACAGCCTTGAAGGCAAACGCGGCGTTGTGCGGGCCAAACCACCGCTTCCCGCCCTTGAAGGTTTTATGGGCCGCCCGACGGTTGTGAACAATGTGCTGTCACTGGCATCTGTTCCCATCATTATGGACAAAGGGGCGGACTTTTACCGCGATTTTGGCATGGGCCGCTCACGCGGCACCATTCCCATCCAGTTGGCGGGTAATATTAAATTTGGCGGCCTGTTTGAAACTGCCTTTGGCCTGACATTGGGCGAGTTGGTCGACGATATTGGCGGCGGCACCGCCACCGGCCGCCCGGTGCGCGCCGTGCAGGTGGGCGGGCCTTTGGGGGCCTATTTCCCGCGTGATCTGTTTGATACCCCGTTTGATTACGAAGAATTTGCCAAGCGCGACGGATTGATCGGCCATGCCGGTATTGTTGTGTTTGACGACAGCGTTGATCTGATGAAACAGGCGCGGTTTGCGATGGAGTTTTGCGCCATTGAAAGCTGTGGCAAATGCACGCCGTGCCGTATTGGTGCGGTACGCGGCGTTGAAACCGTCGATAAAATCGCCCAAGGCGATGATCCCGACGGCCAGATCGAGCTGCTTCATGATTTGTGCGACACCATGAAATTCGGATCTCTTTGTGCTTTGGGCGGTTTCACCCCCTATCCGGTTTTAAGTGCGCTGACCCACTTCCCCGAAGATTTCAAGCCACGCGCGCTTGATATTGCAGCGGAGTAAGAAAATGTCCCTGGTTACAGAAATCGATTACGGCACCCCCGCCGTCACATCCGACAAAACCGTAACGCTGAATATCGACGGCTTTGACGTGACCGTGCCCGAAGGCACATCTGTCATGCGCGCCTCGATGGAAGCTGGCATTCAAATTCCCAAATTGTGCGCAACCGATATGGTTGATGCCTTTGGCTCGTGCCGCCTGTGTCTGGTGGAAATTGAAGGCCGCCGTGGCACCCCGTCATCCTGCACCACACCGGCTGCCGATGGCATGGTGGTGCGCACCCAGAATGACCGGCTTAAAAAGCTGCGTCGCGGGGTGATGGAACTTTACATTTCCGACCATCCGCTGGACTGCCTTACCTGTGCAGCCAATGGCGATTGCGAATTGCAAGACATGGCCGGTGCGGTTGGTTTGCGCGATGTGCGTTATGGCTATGAAGGTGAAAACCACGTTAAATCCCGCCAAAATGGCGAGGAAAACCCCCGCTATATGCTTAAGGATGAAAGCAACCCCTATTTCACCTATGACCCGAGCAAATGCATTGTCTGTTCGCGCTGTGTACGCGCCTGTGAAGAAGTGCAGGGCACATTTGCGCTGACCATTGAAGGGCGCGGGTTTGAATCGCGCGTATCGCCGGGTATGCACGAAGATTTCCTGTCATCGGAATGTGTGTCGTGCGGGGCCTGTGTCCAGGCCTGCCCGACCGCAACCTTGCAGGAAAAATCAGTTATCGAAATTGGCCAGCCGGAACATTCGGTTGTCACCACCTGTGCCTATTGCGGGGTTGGCTGTTCGTTCAAGGCGGAAATGCGCGGCGATGAACTGGTGCGCATGGTGCCCTATAAGGATGGCAAGGCCAACCGGGGCCATTCCTGCGTTAAGGGCCGGTTTGCCTATGGCTATGCCAGCCACAAGGACCGCATTTTAAACCCCATGATCCGCGAAAACATCAACGATCCGTGGCGCGAAGTGTCTTGGGAAGAAGCATTAAGTTATACCGCCAACAAGTTCCGCAGCCTTCAGGAACAATATGGCAAGGACTCCATTGGCGGTATCACGTCCTCGCGGTGCACCAACGAAGAAACCTTTCTGGTGCAAAAGCTGATCCGGGCCGGATTTGGCAATAACAATGTCGATACCTGTGCCCGTGTCTGCCATTCGCCCACCGGCTATGGGTTGAAAACCACCTTTGGCACCTCGGCTGGCACCCAGGATTTTGACAGCGTTGAACATACCGATGTTGTTATTCTGATTGGGGCGAACCCGACCGACGGCCACCCGGTTTTTGCATCGCGCCTGAAAAAACGCCTGCGCGCCGGGGCACAATTGATTGTGATTGACCCGCGCCGGATTGACCTTGTGCGTTCCCCGCACATTCAGGCCGCCGCCCATTTGCCCTTGCGGCCGGGCAGCAACGTTGCGGTGCTAACCGCATTGGCGCATGTCATTGTCACCGAAAGCCTGTTTGACGAAGCCTTTATTCGCGAAAAATGCGACTGGTCCGAATTTGAAGACTGGGCAACCTTTGTGGCCGATGCCAAAAACAGCCCCGAAGAAATTGAAAAAATTTCGGGTGTTCCGGCCGATGAAATGCGCAAAGCCGCCCGCATTTTTGCCACCGGCGGCAATGGCGCCATTTATTACGGCCTTGGCGTAACCGAACACAGCCAGGGCTCCACCACTGTTATGGCGATTGCCAACCTGGCCATGGCAACCGGCAATATTGGCCGCCCCGGTGTGGGTGTGAACCCGCTGCGCGGGCAAAACAACGTGCAGGGTTCGTGCGATATGGGGTCTTTCCCGCACGAACTGCCGGGCTATCGCCACATAAGTGACGATGGTGCGCGCGATATTTTTGAAAAACTGTGGTCGGTTAAGCTTAACGACGAACCCGGTTTGCGCATTCCCAACATGCTTGATGCCGCTGTTGATGGCACGTTTCGCGGTATTTACATTCAGGGCGAAGACATTTTGCAGTCCGACCCCGATACCAAACATGTGGCCGCGGGCCTTGCGGCAATGGAATGTGTGGTGGTGCATGACCTGTTTTTGAACGAAACAGCCAATTACGCCCATGTTTTCCTGCCCGGTTCGACCTTTTTGGAAAAAGACGGCACCTTTACCAATGCCGAACGCCGCATTAACCGCGTGCGCAAGGTCATGGCGCCCAAAAACGGCTATGCCGACTGGGAAGTGACCCAGAACCTGGCCCGCGCCATGGGACTTAACTGGAACTACACCCACCCGTCACAGGTAATGGATGAAATTGCCGCCACCACGCCCAGCTTTGCCGGGGTGAATTACGATTTGCTGGAACGCGAAGGCTCAATCCAGTGGCCGTGCAACGAAAAGGCCCCACTGGGTACCCCGGTGATGCATATAGACGGTTTTGTGCGCGGCAAGGGTAAATTTGTCGTCACCGAATATGTTGCCACCGATGAAAAAACCGGCCCGCGCTTCCCGCTATTGCTGACCACCGGGCGTATCCTGAGCCAGTATAACGTTGGCGCACAAACACGGCGCACGCAAAACAGCGTCTGGCACGAGGAAGACCTTCTGGAAATTCATCCGCACGATGCCGAACAACGCGGCATTCGCGATGGTGACTGGATCCGTCTGGTTTCGCGGTCTGGCGAAACCACCCTGCGCACCAAAATTACCGATCGCGTGTCGCCCGGTGTGGTTTACACAACCTTCCATCACCCCGGCACGCAGGCCAACGTGATTACCACCGACTTTACCGACTGGGCCACCAACTGCCCGGAATACAAGGTAACAGCGGTGCAGGTTTCGTCCTCGAACGGGCCCAGCGAATGGCAGGTCGAATATGACGAACAGGCCAAACAGGCCCGTCGTATTTTGCCCACCATTAACGCGGCGGAATAAACATGCTTTTGCGGGCACCGCTGGTTTCAGACGTGCCCGCAAACATCTGTTTCCAGTGTGCGGTAACATAACCCGGCCTGATAAAACGATAAAATCGCCCCCGCGCGTGAACATACGGAACCAAACAGGCGCGATAAACGTTTAAAAGCACGGGATTTTTGTAAAACTGCGTAATCCTGTATGATGCCGCACTGTTTGCTGGCAGGAGAATTGACCCATGACGCCTGAAAAACTTGTTTATATGGCCAATCAAATTGCAACTTTTTTTAAATCCCAACCGCCAGAAACGGCTGTACCGGGCATTGCCGGACATATCAGCGATTTTTGGGAACCGCGCATGCGCATCGCCCTGTTTGACCATATCGCCAAGGGCGGCAAAGGGCTGGACCAACTGGTAATTGACGCCGCCCCCGCCATTCGCAAGGTAAAGCAACCTGCATAATGGCCCGTATGCCCCTGTCCGCATCATCCCCGCCCGACCTGACAATCGCCCCCTCATGGCCCGGCGACAGCAATGCCGCACGCCCCATGATTGACGACCGCACGCAAAACCGTGCCGTGGCCATCAACAGCAACAGCACCGATGCGGATACGGATACGGATGCCAATGGCGACAACGACACCATACAGCTACAACCCGAAGTCCCGGCTGCACTGGTGTTTAATGGCAAATCCTATGCCGTGATGATGACATCGCCCCATGATCTCGACGATTTCATTGTTGGCTTTTGCCTGAGCGAAGGCATCATCCGCCATGCCGGACAAATTACCATTCGCGACATTCGGTCGACCTTGCGCGGATATGTTCTTGAGGCGGATCTGGACGAAGACTGCCTTGATGCCCTTGATACCCGTCAGCGATCCCTGGAAGGCCGGTCTGGCTGCGGGCTGTGCGGGGTGCAGTCGCTCGAAACCATCGCCGCCGAAACGCCGCACAAGGTTATCGCAGCAAACATGCCGCAGGATGTTGTCCTGGCCGCAATTGATGCCCTGCCCGATTTTCAAAGCCGCAACAAGGCCGGGGGCGGGTTGCTTCATGCCAGCGCCTTTGCCACCGCCAATGGCACCATCGTGCTGGCGCGCGAAGATATCGGCCGTCACAATGCGATCGACAAGGTTCTTGGCGCCATGGCCCGGCAAAATATCGACCCGGCAAGCGGTTTTATCTTAATGACCAGCCGCTGTTCCTATGAAATCGTGATCAAAACCGTGCAATGCGGTATTGGCGGGCTGGTAACCCTTTCGGGGCCAACACTTACGGCCGTCAATCTGGCGCGCCAGGCGGGACTAACCCTTATCTGCCGCGAACGGCGCGGACTTTTTCGCCGCTTCGCCTGACAGGACACCGGGAATAACAGCAGAAACCCGTTAGTCCCCGGTCGACACCACCCCGGGTTACCCCCCCTTTAACAAGAAATCCTTTGGTGGAAATGCCGGTAAAACCTTGATATTTTCTCACTCACCGATTTAAGAGCGACATCACGTTACCACATAGCCAATATGCAATTGAGATAGGGTGACAGTATAATTTCCTGTCACTCCCTGTACATTCTGGTTAAAAACCTAAGCATAATACTTTGTGGGTCGTTGCAATAAATCCAAAGAGGATGACCTACCCTCTTTGCACAAACGGGTGAACATTTGGCCGGGCTTTTCCATCCTTTTCGCGCAGTTCTTATGGGTATCACCCTTATAGCCTCGCTTATGCTTGCCTGCGGGGCGCAAGCACGCCCGGTTTCACGCGAAATTGCGTCGGTTTATTATTCCCCCGAAGATCCCAAACCCCGTTTTACCCCCGGCCACTCGCTGGCGGAAACCGTGCTGAATTATCTGGGGTTGACCGTCACCCACTTTGATCTGGGCAAGGGACTGCCAAAATTTACCGACCCCCACGAATTTCGCGGCATTCTGGTCTGGATGGAAATCGACCGCCTGCCCGACCCGGAAGGTTTTTTAACGTGGCTTGAAACCCAGATGGATGCAGGCACCAAAGTTGTCATTCTGGGCGATTGGTCGTTTTTGCAAAATCTGGATGGCAAAGCCGTTTCACTGGCAAGAGTTAACCGGGTTCTAAGCCGCCTTGGCGGTATTTACACAGGGGACTGGCAGGAATTTACCTTTGATTTCCAGCCCAGCCACTCCGACCCGGACATGACCGGATATGAAGCCGGTATCGCCCGACCCCTGCCGCCGTTTTACAGCGTCACCGCCAGTGCAAGCGGATCGGTTCCATTTGTTACGGCCCATACGGTTCAGGGTAGTGCGCCCTATGTGCTCGGCGCATTTGGCCCCTCGGGTGGCTTTGTCATGGACGGGTATGCGGTGCGTTTCGGCCGCAACGAACATGACCGAAAATGGATATTGAACCCGTTCAAATTCTTTTCGCGTGCGTTTGACCTCGAAGAATTTCCCAAGGTCGACACCACAACCCTGATGGGACGCCGCATCTATTATTCGCATATTGACGGCGACGGCTGGCGCAATGTCAGCGAAGTTCGCGGCGAAGGCGAACAAACCCTGCTTGACCCCGAAGTGGTCTATCGCGATCTGATTTTACCCTATCCCGACCTGCCAGTATCTGTCGCCCCGATTGCGGCCGACATTGACCCGACATGGGCAGGCACCCGGCGCACAGGCGAGATTGCGCGAAAACTGTTTGCGCTACCCCAGGTCGAGGTGGCATCGCATACTTATACCCATCCGTTCCAATGGAGCTATTTTGACAATTATTCGGCCAAACGCGAATCTCGCGATTTTGGCCAAAGCAGCCGCGATGTTTCAGAACGCTTCATGGAATTTCTCGGTATTGCCGATGACATCAATGCATCCGATACCGGGCTAAAAAAAACCTATGAATTGCCTCGCGCCTATGTCCGCCGCCCCTTTGACTTGCGCCAGGAAATAATCGGTGCCGCAAATTACATCAGCACCTTCGCCCCGCCGGGCAAAAAGGTCGAACTTCTGCAATGGTCAGGCGATACCTCGCCGTTTGAAGCCGCCATTGCCCTGGCCGACAGCATCGATTTGCCCAACCTTAACGGTGGCGACAGCCGCTGGGACCCTGATTATCCGTCTTTGGCGTGGGTGGCACCGGTGGGCATGCGGGTGGGCAAAAGAGTGCAGATTTACGCCTCAAACAGCAACGAAAACACGTATACCCGCCTGTGGTCAGATCGTTATTTCGGGTTTAAATACCTTGCCCGCACCATTGAAAATACCGAAAGCCCGATCCGCCTGCGCCCGTTCAATATTTACTACCACATGTATTCCGGCGAAAAAATTGCCAGCCGCAATGCCGTAATTGACAACCTGAACCTGGCGCGAAAATCGCCGATCATTCCCGTGGCCGCCAGCCGTTATGCCCGGCTGGCCAAAGGTTTTTTTACCGCCGAAATCGAACAGACCAAAGATGGTCTCTGGCGCATCCGCAACCGTGGGCAAGCCGACACCATTCGCTTTGATAACGGGGCCCGTCTGGCGGTGGATTTTGATCATTCCGTTGGTGTTATTGGCCAGACCCATTATCAGGGCAGCCTTTATATCAGCCTTGATGAAAGCGTGGACGAGCCGGTTATATCGGTTTTACCCGGCACCACCGAACTGCGCTATCCTGTTGCCAGCCATCCCTATGTTATTTCCAGCCGCTGGCGGGCATGGGATGTTACAGTTGGCGACAATGACTCGCTACATATGAAAATACAGGGCTACGGTGCTGGCGACATGCAGTGGCGCACCCGGCCAGGCGCGCGTTTTCGGGCAATTGTCCCCAAAACGCCGACGCGCCCGGCATGGTCACAAACCGTCACGGCCGACGAAAATGGAATGCTTGGCTTTACCATCCCGGTCAATGGCATTTCCGGGGGCGAACTGTCCCTTGAACCTGTGACAGAATAGGCGGCAGAAACGTGCGTTTGGGGACAATAAATTTAACCAGCCTTGGCGTCATCATTGTGATGACAGGCGCGGTTATTACGTCCGGTCTGCTGATGGTGCCGTCAAAACGCGAGTTGGCGAATATCTATTTTCGCGACAAGGATTTCGTAAAATCGCGCCAGTTCTATGAAGAAGAATATGCCCGTGGCAACCGCACCATTGATGTTTACGGGGCCTTGTCGCGCATTTATCTGCAAAATGGCGAAATTGACCACGCCATTGACCTGTTTGAAGCGCTCCAGCGCCGCTATCCGACATCCGTGCGCGTCCTGACCGATCTGGGCACCTATTATCAATATGCCCAGCGCCCCGATGATTATACCCGTACCCTTGAAGAACTGCGCAAGGTGGCCCCGACCGAAGCCTTGCTGCGCGATCTGTCCAACATCTATAATTTCAACGGCAAATACCGTGAACAAATCGATGTTTTGCGGGAGCTGGCTGAACGGGGCTGGGCCACAAGCCGCGATCTGGTATCGATTGTTTATCTTTATGCCAGCCTTGGCCTTCAGGACAAATCAATCGCGTTTGTTGATGGCTTGCTGGCAAAGCCGGGCAATTTTAATGCAGTCCTTGCCGAATTGAAATTGCGTCTGCTGTTTGATACCGGCAAGGCCGAACAGGGTGCACAGTTTGCCCGTGTCTGGGTAAACCGCCTGCCGGTTTACGCCACAGCCCAAACCATTGCCGGTCTTTATCAAACCCGCGGGCTGCCGCCCGGCCAGCTGATCGACATGGTCGCCAGCTTGCGATCCACGCTTGATAACAGCGATCCACGGCTTGACGTTCTTTATGCGTCAATCCTGCTTGATGCCAACCGCGTTAGCGACGCCCAGGCTGTGCTTGACCCGCTGATTAGCAGTAACACCCTAACCGATGATGGCTGGGCGGTTGCCATTCGGGCCGCGATTGGTGGCAACGATTTGCAAGCCGCAAAAACCTATGTCACCGCGCATCCCGACGCAGCCCTGCCCGATATTATGTCCTACGCCCTGGAAATTTCGCTGCAAAAAGGCGACCTTGCCAGTGCCGCCACATTTGCCGCCCATATTCCGGCGGAAAGCCGCTTGGCATCGCCGGTATTGTGGGCACGATATGCGGTATTGCGAAACGATCCTGCCGATATCGAAAAATGGATCACCACGGCCTTGGCCAAAAAAACCATGGCATTTGCCGACCGCTACGAACTTGCCATGCTGTTAAATGATTTGGGCCGCACCCGCGACTTGTTACCAGTGCTTGACCAGCTTGCCCAAACCACACCGGCCAATGGCGATATTTTCAGCCTTGCCAGCCTGTATGTCGCGCTGGGCGAGGCCAGCCATGGTTTGCCATTGCTATCCCCCGCCTTGCAAAACAACCCGCTGATCCGCAACCAGGCCGCACAGGCGCTGTTAAATGCCGCCACCGGCCACGGCGATCTGGCGCGACAATGGCTGGCACAGCTTCCTCCCGGCCAATTGGATGCCGACCTGCTATCGACCCTTTATACCACCGCCATGCAGGGCAAGGCGTTCGGCTTTGCCCAGCAGGTTGCCAGCGAAATCAACCGCCGCCAGCCCCGTCTGGAAAACCGCCTCCTGGTGCTTGATGCCATCTGGCGTCAAAACGATATCGCCGGGCTGACAGCCGCCCTTGATAACCTTTCGCCACAGGATACCGCCAGCCCGCAGAACGCGCGGATCCTGTCGCAATTCATGATGGATGTTGGTCTGCCTGCACGCGCCTATGCTCTGGCCGGTCGCTACCGCAGCGATTTTGCCACCCAAAACGATTTAAAGGATGTCTGGGTACAGGCAGCCTTGACCACCGGTCATCTTGACGATCTTTATACAACGCTTGCCACCCTCGATGCCGACCCGCAAAAACTGTCAATTGCGACGTTTGGCGCCTATGTCGAGGCCGCCAACAGCCTTGGCAAAACCGCCAGCCTTGAACCGGCCATTCTGGCGCGCTATGGCGACCTTCCGGGATGGTTGCGCTCATTGCTGATTGACGGTGCCCTTGATGGCGGAAACATCAAAACCGCCCAAGCCTATTTGCAACGCGAAGCCGATCTGAACGGCAGCGACATGTGGTTCTATCTGGCCAGCGCGCGCGCGGGTTTTGCCGACCATGACTATGACACCACGCGCAAAATGCTGCAGCAATCCCTGCGACATATCGCCGGGGCGTCGCCCACGTCGCTGCTGCAAATGGCCCGCATCTGGCAAATTATTGGCGATCACAGCACAGCCATAACAGCCACAGACCAGCCCCCCACCACCGCAGTTGCAGTTGCCACTACAGACGGCACCAATGGCACCGCCCGTCTCGACAAGGAAACCCTTGCCGCCCTGAACCAAATCGCCGATGCCCTGCGCCTGTTACCGTCAATCGATGCCACCAGCCTGCCCGAAACCGCCCTGCTGTTTCGCAGCCTGAACCGCCTCAACGATGGCGGCACGTTAATTGCGCGGGTCGCGGGGAATGCGCCGGGCTATGAAGCCCGTCTCGCCCAGGCCATTTTAGCAATTAATGCGCAAACTCCGGTGGCGACGCGCACATGGATCGCCAATTACGACTGGAAACTGGCCCAAACCGGCGATCTTGCCACCCTGCAGGGCCTTGCCAGCCAAAGCGGCGATGTAACAACCGAAATTCTGGCCACCCGCAAGCAGCTTGACCTTGCCCCAACCGATCGCCGTTTGCAATTTGCCCTGGCCGATGCGCAATTGCGCGCCGGTAATGTGGAGCAAGCTCTGGCTTTGGCGCGTGCCCTGCCCCATGATAATGAAGACTATCGCAATCTTTATATCGAAGCCCTGCGCCAAAGCATTGGCAAGGCCGGGCCGGGCCGTAGCGATCTGATCGCCCTTCTGTCGCAAGATTTAAATGACAGCACCGAACCGCGCAAAACCCAGATCATTTATGACCTGATCGGCCTGAATGCCTATGGCCCGGTCTTGCCGGAACTGGAAAAACGGGCCGAGCTGTCGCTGGAATGGGGCAATTATTATTTTGACGCCCTGTCCGCCCTTGGCCGCCCCAAAGATGCCTTGGCCTTCTTAAGCCGCCAGGCGGCATCAAGCGAGGTCAATGACCGTCAACGTCAGGAAATCGCCTATCGTCTGCTTGGTGCGGGCGAAAAAACGGCGGCTGAAATTATCTTCCGCGATATGGCGGCCAAATCCGGCCCCGACAGCGAAGCTGCCAAAACCCTGCTGTTTCTGTGGGGACCACGCCTGACCGATAAACAGGCCGACTGGATGAGCAACCAGATCGCCAACAGCACCGGCAAAACCCGACTGGGCTGGCTGGAAATTGCCGGCAACGCCTTTGCCCCGGCACGCGCGACAGCGCTTTTGGCAAAATATGCCCCAAAATATGCCAACAATAACGGCTATATTTCCCGTCTGATTGCCGCCTATCAAAAATCGGGTGACCGTGCCGCGTTGCTGGGCCTGCTTGATGACCAGCGCGTGCGCGCCGCCAATGACAAAACCCGCCTCACGACCTTGCTTGCCGCATCGCAGGCAGGCGGCTTTGAAAGCCTGACACAGCAAATCGCCCGGCGCCTGACGGTTATTGACCGCACAGCCGCCGAACCCTACCGCATTTTAGGCCAGCTGGCCTATGGCAAGGAACAGTTCGAAACCGCCAGTTCCTATCTTGAACGTTATCTTTCACTGGTGCCAACGGGCGATTATGAAAGTTACTATTATCTTGCCGAATCTGCTGATCGGCTGGGGCGCAAAAAATCTGCGACAACCAATTACCGCAAATCGCTGGAACTGCTACAACGCCAACCCGATCCGACCTTTTATATGCGCCATCTTGAAGGGCTGATTTTGCAGCGCCTGCAACGCTATGACGATGCTGTTGCCATTTTCACCCGCCTGTTGCGCGACAATCCGAACGATGCCGGCGTTATCGCCGACATTGCCGAAACCCGTCTGTTGCAACGCTCGCCGCAACGCGCATTGCAACGGGTTCGACGGCAATGACCGGCCTTGAATTAAGCCGAAACAAACATCAAATTATCAATGCCTTGGGGGAATAGGGGAAAAGATTGGGCAAGATCACACGATCACAAGGAATTTGGGGAATAGCAGCCTTTGCCAGCATTGCCGGCACAGCATTAAGCAGTCATGCCGAAATTACCGATGCGCGTATTGCCAATGACGGCGTTCGGAAATTTGACATGACGCTGGATCTGGCAAATTCGCCCGACAACACCGTCATGATCAACGGGCGCGAGCTGATTATCCGCTTTTCCGCCCCGATTGGTGATTTTGACATCAACACCATGCTGGGAAAATACCCCGAACAGGTCCTCACCGTTCAGACATCCTATAATGTGTTGCTGATCGAAATGGCGTTTGACGGCGAATTTCAAGTTACCCAGGATAAGTCGGGGATGGTTGTCCATTACGCACCCGCCGAAAAACCCGCCACCGATGCCGTGAATGCCGCGCAAGATTTCCAAGACAATACCGGCGCAACACCAAGCGCCGATACCGTTGCCGAAACCCGCCGCGCCATTATCGAGGCCCGCGCCCGCATGGAACTGGGCCAATATGGCCATGCCCGCGAAATCCTGAGCCACATCATTTTGGCCGATCCGGACAGTGTCGAAGCCCGAAATGCCCTGGCGGAAGTTGAATATCGCAGTGGCAACTGGCGCGAAGCCGCCCGGCAATATGGCCGGGTCATTGCCCGCAACCACGACCCGGCAATTGTCCGCGCACGACAGGATATTTTAAAACAGAACGGGTCGTTTATGGGCGGGGGTGTGCAATATCAAAACAATGGCAGCAGCAACACCCAGATTGTCGGCACGCTAAACGGCAGGGCTTTTTTGCGCGATGATTTGTTATTGCAGGCCGATTTTGAAAACCGCCATATCGATGCCGACCCGTTCCTGCAAAGTGACGGCAGCACAGCCGATTTTGGCGGCGAACGGCAAAAACTGGCCTTAAAACTGGAACAGGAAATTTCGGCGCGCACTATTTTGCAATACCGGGCCTATGCCACGCAAAAATCGCCGGGTGCTGGTGTGGAATGGCAGCGCAATGTCATTCCCGGCATTGCCGCGATTGCGATCGATTATCATCAGCCCTATTGGGACCAGACCAGTGCGATGGTCGAATATGGTACGCGCGACAGCCTTGCTGTCAGTTATGATGTTGCCACCGTTGAAAACTGGGATATCGGTTTTGGCACCTCGCTTAACCGGTATGGGCTGAATGGCAACGAAGACCTGGCGCGCACCGTGCGGCTGAACGGCTATGTACGCGACAATTTCGATATTTACAATTTTCCGGTCTTTGCCGGATACCGTCTGGACGGGGAATATCCGCTCGCACAGGAAGAAAAAACCGCGCAAGGCGTAACTTTCCGGCCGCTCGATGTTGCCCGGCGCGAAGTTCACGAATTTTCTATCGGTCACGATATCCCCCTGGCCGACTATCTGACCCTGTCGACCGGCATTTCCTACAGCTATGATCGCTACGGGGAACAGGGTTTTGGTTTTTCCGGGGCTTTTATCGGCAATCTGGCCGACGAATATGAAACAACCCTGTCATTTGGTCACACCGCCAATTCGTCAAGCAGTGTGGGCAGCAGCGGTTCCACCTTTATCGGCATTGCCATCAAACGATATTTCTAGGACGCGAAAGGACACATGATGAAAATCACACATAACGGGCATTTTCGGGCCTTGCGCAATGGATTGGCGGTTAGCATGCTTGGCTTGCTTTTGGCCGCCTGTGCCGGGGGCGACCGCCAGATCGTTACCGCCAGCGCCCCGGTGGCCTTTACCACTGGCAGCACCATTGCCGTCATGCCGTTTGATAACCTGACCAACAGCGAAGAAGCCGGGCAGGTTGCATCCTATCTTGCGGTCAGTGCCTTGCGTGCCAGCACCGGCTTTGCCGTTCAGGAAGAAGGCAACGTTGCCCAAACCTATGGCTCGCTGGATTCCGAAAACAATGCCACCGCTGCCATTGGCAGCCACAGCAGTGTTTCCGCCCGCCAGCTTGGCGAAATTCTGGGCGTCGAATATGTCCTGACCGGCAGTGTTTCGGAATATGGCTATCAATACGGCCTGCGCGAAGAACCCTCTGTCAGCATGAATATGCGTCTGGTTCAAATCAGCGATGGCACGACGGTCTGGACCGCAAGTTCGGGTATTGTCGGCCAAGGCACCTTTGCGCGTGACAGTGTCAGCATCATTGCCCAGCGCCTGGTCAACCAGATGGTCGACAAAATGACACGCAACACGGTCGCCAAATAATTCTTCTGATCGGTAAATGACACAATGATCCGTCCCGGCATTATTAACGAAAGCCAGCAAAAAAAGGTCGAAACGGCCCGGCAAAGCGCCAGCAGTGCCGGATCGGACCTGCGGTTATCGGCCATCATCGAACTGGCCGTTTTCATGGGCCTGTTTTTGGCGGTTGATTATGTGCTGGGAACGGGCGACCGGTTCTGGGCAATTGCGCCGCACCCGTTATGGGCGGTGGTTATTTTGTTATCGGTGCAATATGGCACCACCGCCGGGTTGATTGCGGCCATTGCCTGCAGTGCGGCCTTGCTTACCGGCCATTTACCGGTCCAGAATGTGGATCAGGATTACTACGATTATCTGCTTTATATCGGCTGGCGGCCAATTGTCTGGATGCTCAGCGCGCTTTTTCTGGGCGAATTGCGCCGGCGCCAACTGGTTGAAAATGCCGAATTGCACGCCGAAGTCGCCCAAACCCATCTGCGTGAAGAAACCCTGTCCAAAGCCTATTCCTCGACGATGGAACGGGTGAACTTTCTCGAACGCCAAATCGCCACCCAGGCCCAAACCGTTCTGACCGTGTTTCGCGCCGCCCAGAATGTCGAACGCCTTGAAGTCGGCGACGTGATTACCGGTATTGAAAGCCTGGTCGAGGAAATTCTGGCACCGAACAAATTTTCGGTCTTTGTGCCCAGTCGCAACAATCTCGATGCCCTCGTTTCGCATGGCTGGGACACACCGACGGAATTTTCCCGGCAAATCACCGGTGACAGCGCGCTTTATTCGGTTCTTCTTACCGAACGCCGCACCCTTATGGTCACCCGCGAAGCCGATTCCCTGATCATGGGCAGCGATGCGCTGATCGCCATCCCGATTCAAAACAACGTTACCGGCGATGTCATTGCCGTTATCCGGATCGAGGAAATTGATTTCGACAAACTGAACAGTTCGCTTCTGATCAACGCCAACCTGCTAAGCCAATGGCTGAGCAATGCCTTTGCCAAGGCCGAAACATACGAAAATTCAGCCTGGATTACCGCCGACGGATCGCGCCGGGCGGTTGTTTCCAGCCAGCTTTGGCCCTCACTTTCGGACTGGCTGCTTCAGGTATGCCGACGCAACCAGATGTCGTTATGGCGGCTTGATGTGCAAAGCACGAAACGGGTGATCGCCAATGATGAAATCCTGACCCTGACCGACCAGATCGCACGGGGATTTTCGCGCGAATTACGCAATACCGACCTGGTTTTTCAACGTGATGGTCGCGAAAACGGCACCATCATTTCAATCTTGCTGATTGGCATTGATGAAACCGGCGTCGCCATCGTGCAGGGCAAGTTGCGCGAACATTTGCAGTCCAACAGCGATCAAATCATTTCCGGGCTGGGCCTGTCGCCGGTATGCGTGATTGATCCTGCGACCGACCTTGACAATGCAAAGCGCGACGCCCCATGACCAAGACCAAACCGGTTCCCTCTTCATCGGCCATGCACGACGGCGACCACATTTACGTCGCCCGCCCGCTGTCGTCCTATATCTGGATTTTCCTGATATCAATGCTGGCCCTTCTGCTGTCTGGCGCGGTCGGCCTTGCCTTTGCCAGCAACCGGTTTGCCTGGCCCGACCTGGCCGCCCTGCATCTGGCCACAGCAGCGCTGGTGGCATTTTTGTGTTACTGGCGCGGGTCGCGCCGCTTTTTCATTCGTGAATATTGCGTGCTGGCCTTTGGCTATCTTTTATGCGGCTTTTTGGGGGCTGCCGGGGCAATGCTGATTATTACGGTCTCGTTTTTCACCCGCAATGACAAATGGCGCTTTCGCGACTGGTATATGGCGCTGTTCCCCGCCGACCTCGCCACCACCGCCGAGGACCTTTATGGTCAGTTGATCTCGGGCAGCCGTGCGGTTGGCCCGGAACACAGCGTTACGGTTTACACCGATCTGATGCAAGAAGCTGAAACCGACGAAAAACTGGCGATTGTGACATTGGTATCGCGGTATTTCCGCCCCGATTTTGCCAATGTGATCATTATGGCCATGAACGACCCCGACCCCACGGTTCGGGTTCTTGCCGCGTCGGCCAAAGCCCGGATCGAAAACCATTTTTTGGCAAATGTCTTGCGCATTCAGGAAACGATCCGTCAGTCCTCAGACAGTTTCAAAGCCAAAATGGAACTGGCCACCCTGTATGACGATTATGCCTTTACCGGGCTTTTAGACAGCGAACGTGAAATTGAAAACCGCAAACTGGCCCTTGAAACCTACGAGCAATGCCTGAAAGAACAGCCAGACAACCCCACCCCGCCTTACAGGATTGGTCGTATTTTGAACCAGCAGCGCGACTATGCCGGGGCCGCACGTTTGTTTGAAATTGCCCTGGAACGTGCCACCGACAAACAGGCCATTGCCAGTTGGCTGATCGAAGCAACCTATAATGCCAAAAACTATGACCGGGTCCGCGAACTGATCACGCATCACTTCCCCGAAGCCGCCGACCCCGACAGCCCGGTTGTCAGCCCCTATCGGCTAGACAGCATGGCCCTGTGGCAAAAGGGGGCAACCCAATGAGCATTAATCAAAAACCCGAGGCCGATATCTGCCTGCTGCTCGAAGGAACCTATCCCTATGTGGCGGGCGGCGTTTCAAGCTGGGTCCATGATATTGTCAGCGCTATGCCCGATATCACCTTCGAAATTGTTGCCATTCTCGCGCAACGCGGCGGCGATTTACGGCACAGATACGAGGTTCCCGACAATGTTATCGGCATTCATCACCTTTATTTGCACGACCGTCCCCGGGGCCGCAAATTTGTCTGGAATACCCAAAAACTGCATCAAGTCACCCAGGCCCTGCTAAACTTTCTCAATCATGGCCGGATCGAGGATTTTTCAACCTTTACCAAAGGGGTCAACGCCCTTGATATTGGTCAGCATGTTTTATTAAACAGCTATTTTGGCTGGAATTTTCTCAAGGCCTATTATTCAGCCCATTTTTCATCGACCTCGTTTCTCGATTTTTTCTGGAGCTGGCGCATCCTGATCGGGGGGATTTTGGCAACCACCCGGTTCGCCCTGCCCAAAGCGCGCTGTTATCATGCCGTTTCAACCGGCTATGCCGGGTTGCTCGCCGCCCGGGCAAAAATCGAATATCAGCGCCCTGTCGTCCTGACCGAACACGGCATTTACACCAATGAACGCCGCATCGAAGTCGCGATGGCCGACTGGCTTTATCAAAACCCCATCCCCGATTACGATATCAAAAGTCTGGAAAAAGACATTCGATCGTTATGGCTAAAGGGGTTCTCGGCCCTTTCCGGGGCTTGTTACGGGGCGTGCGATGAAATTATCACGCTGTATGAAGGCAATCAGGTTTTGCAGTTGCGCGATGGTGCCGCCCCGGAACGGGTGCGCGTCATTCCCAATGGCATTGATTACGAAAAATATTCCAAAGTCCCGCGTAACAAGCAGGAAAAACCGATTATTGGCCTGATCGGGCGCGTGGTGCCGATCAAGGATATCAAATCCTTTATTCGCGCGGTCCACATGCTAAGCCGCGAAACCCGCAATTTTGAAGCTCTGATTTTGGGCCCCACCGACGAAGACCAAACCTATTTTGATGAATGCCTGGCAATGGTCGAACATCTTAAAATTGGTGACATCGTAACGTTTGGCGGTCGGGTCAATATTGCCGATTATCTTGGCAAAATCGATGTGCTTGTGCTTAGCAGTGTCAGCGAAGCCCAGCCGCTGGTTATTCTTGAAGGCGGTGCGGCGGGCATTCCCACCGTTGCCACCGATGTTGGCGCGTGCCGCGAGATGCTGTATGGCCGCTCCGACGAAATACCGCCTTTGGGACAAGGCGGCATCGTTGTGCCGGTGGCCAACCCCAGCGAAATGGCCAAGGCGCTGGGCCAAATCATTATCACTCCGGCAATTCGCGACAAATTTGGCGCAACAATCAAGGAACGGGTGCGAACCCAGTACAACAAAAAAAGCGTGCTGGCCCTGTATCGTGAAATTTACGAAACCGGGCGTGACGCCCAGGATGGCTATAACGGCCCGCTTATTGCGCACAGGGGAGAAAACTAATGGCCGGTATCGGTTTTACCCTGCGCAAAATGACGGGCCGGGGCGATTTATGGGGAATTGTTCAGGCCTATTCCTATTCGGCCCTGCTATCGTCGGGGCCGTGGCTGTTTACCATTATGTCGCTGGTCGGCATTACCTTCCTGTCGCGATATCTGGTGACATGGGATGACCTGCTGATTTTTCGCACCGTCATCACCTATAACTTTTCATTCTCGCTGGTTTTTTGTGGGCCAATTGTCCTGATCGGCACCCGGCTTTTGGCCGACCAAATCCATGATGACCGGCTGGAGCACGCCCCGTCGCTGCTTTTTTCCATGATGCTGACCTATGTTTTACTGGTGTCAGTCCCGCTGATTTATCTGTACGGCTATGCGGCCGATTTAACCCCCAGCCAGCGTGCCGCCGCCATTGTCGGGGGGTATCTGATTGGCCTGATCTGGACCGTGGTGGTTTTTGTCAGTGCCTTGAAAAACTACACCTATGTTTCGGCGGTGTTTTTTATCGGCATGTTCATCGCATTTCTGGCCTGTGGACTACTGTTAACCAATTACGGTGCCACAGGGTTAATGTGGGGTTTCAGCGCCGGGTTGGCCTTTATATTATTCGGATTATTAGGCTGGATCTTTGTCGAATACCCCGCCCTGCCCCGCGATGTTTTCATTTTGTGGCGCCAGGGCGGCACCTATTGGGTGCTCGGCGTTAGCGGGCTTAGCTATAATATGGCGATCTGGGTGGATAAATGGGTGATGTGGGCACGTGACAGCAAGGTCGATATCGTTGCGGGCGTCTTGCGCACAGCACCTTATTACGATTCAGCGATGTTTTTGTCCTACCTGTTTACCATTCCGATATTTGCGGTGTTTTTCGTCAATATCGAAACCGCCTTTTTCGAAAAATACAACCGGTTCTACAAATCATTCCAGAAGCACGCCACCTATACGACGATCGCCAGCTATCAACGCGAAATTATCAATTTCACCTTGTTAAGCCTGCGCAATCTGGTGGTGTTAACTGGCCTTCTGGCTATCCTGCTGGTTCTGTCGGCCGCCTTCATCATGGAAACCATGAATATTCCCTTCAAGGAAATCGGCGTGTTCCGGTTCGGCGCACTGGGTGCCTGCCTGCATGTGCTGGCCCTGTTTGCGATGGTGTTTTTATCCTATTTCGATTTTCGCAAACCGGTGATGATCCTCAACACCATTTTCCTGGTCGCCAATTTCACCTTCAGCTGGCTGTTTGCAGATTATTTTCCGCTACACGGCATGGGGTATTTTCTCGCCGCCGCCCTGACCTTTATTCTGGCAATGGCATGCCTGGTCTATAACCTTAAACGGCTGGCATACGGGGCCTTTATTACCAACAACCCCTCGACTTGACGACGCAGATCACAAAGCCGGGCGACAAGACAAACGCCGGGCCCATGCCTGTCGTCAAAACCGGCAGATTATTTATTACAATAAACGTTTTTGCCATCAAGCTTGGGGGCTGCGTTGATCCCCTGAAACCCCATCTCGCGAGCCTGGCGGCAAAAGCCCTCGATATCGGCTTTGGCGGTCAGATATTCAATCGCAAAAACCGGTTTGTGCTGCGCAACATAAGGCGCAAAATACGCCCCGTGATCATAGGTCACCGGGCTTTCGGTTACCGCGAAATCAAGTTGCCCGGCAAGATCGCGGACCATGTCGGGGGCATTTTTCTGACCAATGGTTAAGCCGCGCTTATGGGCTTCAATCGCCATCCAGCGCACAAAACGCAAGGCATCATCGCGCGTAATTTTAAAACCGGTATCGGTCAGATAGCCATCAATATTATCGGGATCGACCCCTAAAAATCCCTTGGCCCGGCACAAATCAAGCCGGGCTTTGATAATTGGCGCCAGTCTGAAAATCTGGCGAATATCAAGCCACTTTTCCCCGGCCCAGCCTTCGTAATCCTTGCCCAGCACCGATTTGGGATATTGGCTGGCATCCGTGCGCCAGTCTTCGTAAGACCCCGCACTCATGTAACAAATCGGGTAAATGCCCGCCTTGCGCCATTGCCCGACCTGATCGGCGTCAACATCAAACAAATCCGCATCGACAACGCGCGTGCCCTTGGGCACAGTGACGTCGCCTTGCAACTGCAAGAAAAAATGCGCATCGGGAACCGGCGTGATCACAATCGTGTTGCCCCCAACCGGTGCCGCGTCAGCCGGACTTGACACAAGCCCCCCGACGACAGCCAGAACACCCCAAACCAGCACAGTCGGGGCAAACAACATCCGGGCGCACAAGGTGCGGCCCCGCGGCTGGCTTGCGCCTGTAAACACGGCTTTAGCCTGCCCGTCGCGCGGCTTTGCATTCATATCCATATTCGCCATCACCGGGTTGTTCTTTTGCAAAAGGATCACACAGCCGCCAGCAATTTTGCCACGGCCTCTGAAAGCACTTTCATATCAATCGGTTTTGGCAGGTAACAATCGAACCCCGCATTCTCGATATCGGCCAGGTTTTTTGGCCCATCGGCGATGCTTAAAGCAATTGCCGGGATTTTGCTGCCTGCGGCCCGTACTTCCCGCAAAAAATCGGCACCGGTTTTCGCACCTTCCAAAAAGAAATCCGCCATGATCAGATCATAGGATGCGCGCTGCCACGCGGCTGTCGCCTCGTCATAGCTGGAAGTCACGCTTACCGTATAGCCTTCCTTGTGCAGAAGCGACTTCAGCAGACTTCGGGTTATCGGTTCATCTTCGAGAATCAAGACATTGATATTTTCGCGCATTTATTCGTCACCAGAATGCTGTCCATTATGATCATACTCATAAAGGACAATTTCAGATCAGTTCACGTCTTAAACATGACCGCTATTACCAAAAAGCAAAGGGACAGAGCCATAAATTTTTAATGATTCAAACTCAGTCCTTGTACTTTACCACCATGTTTCGCCGTGCTGTTTTCGCCTGGTACAAGGCCTGGTCTGCATGTTCTACCAACAATTCGTAATGGTCGTCTTCGGGAATTTTCGTCGCCACACCCGCACTCATGGTCAGAAAACCATATGGGCTTTCACCGTGCGGAAGTTTCATCTCGACCAGTTCCGCCAACAGGTTTTCTGCCACGGAACAGGCCCAGGCAATGGGCGCACCGGGCAATAACAAAACAAATTCCTCGCCGCCATAGCGCGCCACCATGTCATTGCCACGTTTGGCCGCCGTTGCCAGCAACTGGGCCACCGTTTTCAAATACTGGTCGCCCATGCGGTGACCCTGTGAATCGTTGAGTTTTTTGAAAAAATCGATATCAAAAAACACCAGCGAAACCGGGGTTTGCTGACGGCGCGCATGTTGCCACTCGCGGCGCAAACCCGTTTCAAATTCAAGGCGGTTGGAAACCCCGGTTAACCCGTCGACCCGCGACTGGCGGCGCAACTGATCCGCCGCCAGTTTAAGCGACATATGCGTGCGCACCCGCGCCTGAACCACGGCGATGCTGACCGGTTTTTTAATAAAATCAACGGCCCCGGCATCAAGTGCGCGTGTTTCGTCATCAACATTTGTGCGGCCGGTCACAAAAATAACCCGCGCTTCGGATGCCAGTTGTTTGCCTTGAATTTGCCGGCAAACCTCGTAGCCATCCTGTTCGGGCATCGAGGCGTCGAGCAAAATCACGTCGAACTCGTGTTGATCGACCATTTTAAGGGCTTCTGCGCCACTTTTGGCAAACATTAACACTTCATAATAACTTAGCGCAGACGCCAGAATGCGAATGACAATAGGATCATCATCGACAATCAGAATACGTCCGCTCTGGTGATTGTTCATTGGTTAACTCTGCTTGGCGGCGTTAGTAATCAATTCAGCCGCTTTTTCAAAATCAAGTTCCTCGATATGGGACCGGATTTCCTGATAAATTTCGGGCGAGAAAATCTGCAACAATTCGTCCTGCCGTCCGTCAAGCAACGCCAACGCTTTCAGGTTATTGTTTTGCACAGCCTGCTTCAGCTTTTGATAGGCCTCGTCAACATTGTCATCGCCATGCCCGCGCTCGACAATCACTTTGGCACCATTCTTTTTGCCCAGTTCGATCAGGGCACTATCGAGTTCGGTCAGAAAATCATGAAACAGGTTATCAATACCCGCCATATCCTTGTGGTGCGCCAGCATTTCCAACTGCCCGCAAATACTCGCTAACCGTATGGCACCAACAGCGCCGCCCGCCCCCTTCAGGCTATGCGCCCGCAAATTCAGGGCATTGAAGTCCTGCTTTTTCTGACTGCTGATAAATTCTTCGGCGATATTTTCATACAAATCGACAAATTGCTGGGTCAGCGAATGATACAGCTTTTCATTGCCCCCCAACATTTCAATAGCATGAGGACTATCAATTACGCAGCCACGCGACGCCCCCGCAGAAGACATATCGGCCGTCACCGGCACAACGGTATCTGGCGCTACGTCAGAGCCAGAAGCCGTTGCTGTCGATACAGGCTTACCAGCCGCACGATCATCCTTGTTTTCAGGTTTCGCAACCGTCCTGACCGGTTCTGCGTTTTGGTCGTTCCGGGCAATATCGGCCCCGTCGAGCGTAGCGTTCGTGGTTGGGGTTGTCGCGCTCTTGCCATCGGCACCCGGTACAAGGCCACCCTGATCGTTTGGCAAACGCGCACCCTCGCGATGGTAGCCCGCCAGATCCCGAATACGGCGGATCATATTTTCCGCCTTGAAGGGTTTGCTGATGAAACCGTTCATCCCGACGGCAAAACATTTTTCCCGGTCAGATTCAAAAACACCTGCCGTCAGCGCCACGATTGGCACCGTGCTATTGCCCAGTTTTTCACGAATTTCAACGGTTGCTTCCAGCCCGTCCATGTTGGGCATCTGCAAATCCATCAACACAAGGTCAAAATCGCCGCCGCGTTCACGCATGATATCAACGGCTATCTTGCCGTCATCGGCCAGCGTTACCGTCGCCCCTTCAATTTCCAGAATATGTTTGGCGACTTCCTGATTGATGTAATTATCGTCAACCACCAGCAAATTCAAACCGGCGAGAATATTCTCGCCGCTCACAGGACGGGTGTTCTCTTCCACCAGAACGGTGCCATCACCCCGGCGCGGGCGGGTTTTGGCCGTTACCACTGCATTAAACAACGAGGATTCCGTGACCGGTTTTAAAATAATGCCGTCCACATTGTTAATCGAGGAATGGCGCAATAACTGGTCTTTTTCACCCGCGGTCACCATCACAATGATCGGCATCGCACTTTGTGGCAACCGCGCACGAATTTCCTCGCTGGTCACAACACCATCAAGCCCCGGCATTTTCCAGTCCATCAGGACCAGGTCAAAATACCGGCCTTCCTGATGTTTTTCTTCCATCAGGGCAATCGCTTCCTCGCCGGAATGGACCACCTGGGTTTCCCAGCCCAGATTGCCGGTGGTTGCGGCCAGAACCTGACGCGCCAGCGGATTGTCATCCACTACCAGAACCCGCAATTTCTCCTGATTTTCATCAAGCGAAATATCCTGCTTTTTCGGCAAGATAAACGGCAACACAACCCGGAATGTGCTGCCTTCGCCCGGCTTGCTGCGCACAGATATTTCACCATCCATCAGATCCACCAGACGATGACAAATCGACAGCCCCAGCCCGGTTCCGCCGTATTTGCGGCTGGTCGATGTATCGGCTTGCTGGAACGGGCGGAACAGATTGGCCACCTGCGTTTCATCCATGCCAATCCCGGAATCGCGCACTTCAAATTCCAGCTCAATCTGGTCCCGGTCCTTGCGCAGCAGATCAACCGAAATCAGCACTTCACCGCGATTGGTGAATTTAATCGCATTCCCCGACAGGTTGATCAGAATTTGCTGCAGGCGAAACGGATCGCCAATGATGTGGCGCGGCACACTTTCGCCGACCGAAATCAGCACTTCAATATCCTTGCCCGCCGAATTAACCGACAAAATGGTCGACAGTGAATTCATGATTTCCTGTATCGAGAAAATCGTATGCTCGATCTGAACCTTGCCCGCCTCGATTTTCGAATAGGTCAGGATATCGTCGATAATGCCCAGCAGGAACTTTCCAGAATCCGATATTTTACGCACATATTCGCGCTGTTCATTGCTCAGGTTGGTATAGCCCAGCAAATGCAAAAGGCCGATAATGGCGTTCATCGGCGTTCTGATTTCGTGGCTCATATTGGCCAGAAAGTTGGTTTTCACCTGGGCCAGGTCGCTTACCTTGGCGGCTTCTTCCCGTATTTTCTTGTTGAGCGACGACAGCTGATCAAAATTCCGGCGTTGCAAAATATCGTAATAGGCAAAAACAATGCAGCCCAGAACCGCCAGTAAAAACAACACAATTGACGCAATCAGCGATGCCAGTTCAAACAACTGCCACCCCTGCAGGGCCTGTGCCACTGGTCGCGTTAAAACCACGCTGACCTTGCCGCCCAAAACCGGGCGGGCCGACACCAGCAGGGTATTTCCGGCCGAATCCTTGCGTAACCCAAAGGCAGTGTCCTGCGTGGCAATGCTTTGTTCAACCAGACTGCTATAGGGGCCGTTTTGCCCGACATTCTTACCGGTGAACGGAATGGTTCCGACCAGTTCATTGCGGTTATTGGTCAAAACAAGGGCGTCATCTGGCAACATCACCCGCTGCAACGGGGCCAAAATGGTTTCCGGGGAAATCGCCCCGGCAATGACGCCTTCCAGTTCCCCGTTCGCACCTTTCATCGGTGCCGAAACCAGAACCCGCCATTCTCCGTCGATACGGCTTTGATAAGGACCGTCAAAATACCACGGCTCCTTACCTCCGTTCAGAAAATAAACAACGCTGGAGTTATCTTTGACATTCACCTGTGGCGGCGTCTGACTGCGTGACGACAAAATCATATCGCCGTCTTTGTCCACAACCCCCAACGCCTGAACCAGCTCCAGGCTTTCGGTCGCCTGACGCAACAAAATATAGCCTTCGCGCTGCGTAAACTGCCCGCTGCCCAGCTTGTCCGCCAGCCCCATCAGAACTGTGGCCGACAGGCGGGTGCGCTGCTCGAACTGGTCAGAATAGCTTTTAAGCATCGCGTTAAGGTCGGAGAACGCCCCTTGCGTTGCCCGCGCATCAAGAACAACGCGCACATAGACATTAAATCCGATCAGGATAGTCGCAACCAGAACAAGCAACGCCCCTATTGCCAGACGCTTGTTCATTGCCAAGGTCGCTTTGGCGGTGCTACCGTCAACTGATTCTGGTATCGGATTTTTTTCAGCCACAAACAGGCCCTATCTATTGAAATTTAAAAGCACGCTTCCCACGCTGTAACACGGACTATACCAGCGAAACGCAAGATCATATTGTATCATGTTCGGACGCTTTGCCTGGCAGATCAACCGGCAAATCAAAACACGACGCAAATTATGCGATTCATAACGATTCCAGATATATTTTAATGTCATGGCAGGTACCCAAAATGGCGACATATCTTATCACCGGCGGTGCTGGTTTTATTGGCTCACATCTCGCCGACAGGTTGCTGGCAAACGGCGACAAGGTGCGCGTCCTTGATGACCTTTCGACCGGCCACCGCCATAATCTCGCTGCCGAAGCCGAGCTGATCGTGGGCAATATCTGCGATGCTCAGGCCGTGAAAGATGCCGTGGCAGGATGCGACGGGGTTTTCCATCTGGCCGCCGTGGCATCGGTGCAAAAAAGCATCGATTGCTGGGGCGAAACCCATGCTGTGAATTCGCTCGGTGCGGTCAATGTTTTTGAAGCCGCCCGCAATGCCGGCAAAATACCGGTTGTTTTTGCCTCATCGGCGGCGATTTATGGCAACAACACCACCATCCCGGTTTCCGAAACCGAAATTCCGCAGCCAATTTCGTTTTATGGCGCAGATAAACTGGCAAATGAAATTCATGCCGGGCTGGCGGCACAGGCCTATGACATGCGCTTTGCCGGATTACGCTTTTTTAACGTCTACGGCCCGCGACAGGACCCGTCTTCGCCCTATAGCGGCGTCATTTCAATTTTTGTCGACCATGTTCTGGCAGACCGCCAGTTGCAAATTTTTGGCACCGGCGAACAAACCCGCGATTTTGTCTTTGTCGCCGATGTTGCCGCCGCGCTGCATCAGGCGATGACATGTTTGCACAATACCAAAGACGGCTGCTTTATTCGCGCCAATGTCTGCCGGGGGCAGGAAGTCTCGATCCTTGATCTCGCGCGTGAAATTGCGCGGCTTGCCGGAAAAACCGGCGAACCGGTTTTTCGCGATGCCCGCCAAGGCGACATCATGCGCTCCAAGGGCGACCCAGGCCGCCTGAATGCCGATATCGGCCATGTTGCCGACATTACCTTGCAAGACGGTTTGCGCGCGCTTCTTGATTGGGAGCAAAGCCGCCGCACCGCCTGAACCGCAAAGTAATCCAGACAAAAGCAGGGGCAATCAGGCCTTTGGCTTGTCCCTGCTGCCACAAATTCATCCGCATATCGCTTGCCAGCATGCCACATGCTGGCTGACATCGTGTTTACAAAAACCGACAACTCAGAAATGCCATGCCCGATAACTCGCCGTCTCCCACACATTCCTGTTCCGATCAGGTGATACTACCTTGTGTTGCAGGGTTAATTCTGGCCGGGGGGGCCGGGGTCCGCATGGGCGGGGCCAAACCGTTCCGAACATTGGCCGGCAAACCGCTTTTGGACCACGCAATTACAAATGCCCGCCAGCAATGCCAATCGATCATGATCGCCAGCAATGATGATCCGGCTCAATTTAGCGCCTATGGCTACCCGGTCATTGCTGACATCCCCGCCCCCGATATGGGACCGATGGCCGGAATTTTATCGGGCTTGCAAAAGCTTGGCGATGATTGCGACTGGCTGGCTGTTTTTGCCGTTGATTGCCCTTTTTTACCACCCAATCTGGTTGGTACACTTTATCAGGCCCTTGCCGACCCCCTCGCCCCCCGCCAAACCCCCGCGCAGGCCGCACCGGCAGCACAAGGCGCACAGAGCACACAGGCCGCCGTTTCATATGCAGCCTATGCCAGCCATAACGGGCGGGATCATTTTCTGGCGTCCCTTTGGCACCGCAATATGGCCCCGATGATCGCATCCTTGCTCGATCAGGGGCAAAGCCGGGTGCGCTTTGCCCTGCAACAGGCCCACGCCACAAGGGTTGATTTCCCCGCCACAGGCGCATCGGCGCAAGATGCCCTGTTATTTGCCAATATCAACACACCAGACGATATCGCCCGCGTTGAAGACAGGCTTGCCGCACGCCCACACCGAATAAAGCACCCGAGCACCCCTGAGCCGGAACACCGCTGAGCCGATATCCGCTGACGCGACAATGCCCGCCGCAAATGCGCGCTTACAAACGCATTCGCAGGCCGACATTTTATTTTGAGAACAATGATTTAGCGAGTTAGAGGCTTGAGGAATTAAAGCGTCATCAGCGCCTTTGCACGCAGTGCCTGCAGGGCAACAATCAGGCAGGCAGCAGGCTGTTTTCCCGGCACCATTGGTAAATCACGGCATCGTCGGCGGGCAATTCAACGGCTTCGTCCCCGGCGAACGCCTCGAATGCCGGGCGATTAAGCGGATTAACCCCTAATAAAACCGGAATATCGCGCAGCAAAACCGAGCCGATCACGTCGCGAAACCCGCGACCAAAGGCTTCGTGTTTGCCAAATTTGTTCACGATCAGCAAATCAATATCGGCATTTTCCTGCAAGGTGGCCTCAACACTGGCAACGGCCTGTTCAAGGGCCCCCACATCCAGCCGGCACCCGCGTGATCCGTTGCCCAGTTTTTGCGAAATATCAAAAACCGGGCCGTCGGGCAAAACACGCACCAGCATATCGCAATGGCGCGCCCCTTCGCGCTCGGCATTGATTTGCACCACACCGGCCAGTTTTGCGCCCTCAGCGATCAAACGGGTGGCAATATCGGCCAGTAACCGGTCAAGCAGGCCGCGTTCCTGCACCATAACAAAGGCAAATTTCATTTTCGCACCGATACTATAGATACCATCCTTGGCCGCTTGAACGGCCCGTGGCGTTATGTTGCAAATCTGTCTGACAAACAGATTTGCACACCGCCTTGCCCGGTGTCCAGCCCTGCAAACCGGCAATATTAACGCAGCCCCTGTTGTGCCATCAAACCTGCGGGGCGGGCACAATGTGTGTGTGGTTTAATCCTCAGCGGGCATATGTTTGTCGCGCGCGCCCAAAAATTCGCTAAGCCAGCCCAACCCTTCAACATGATGCGAGAAAACCTTGACGATAATCAGCATCGGCACGGCAATGAAAATGCCGACCCCGCCCCATAACCAGCCCCAGAACGCAATGGCCAGAAACACCGCCACCGAATTAATCTGCAACCGGCGACCGACAAGTGACGGGGTTATCAATTGCCCTTCCACCGCGGTACACACCATATAAATCGCTGGCGGCACCATGGCCGCCCCCAGGGTGGGCAACGAGACAAGGGCGACAATCGCCACAACCGCAATCCCGATCAACGCCCCCAGATAGGGCACAAAATTAAGCAACGCCGCCGCCAGCCCCCATAAAACAGGGTTAGGCATGGGGGTGAAGGACAGCCCGATGGCAACACAAATGCCCAGGCAAACATTGATGATAAAAACCGTCAGCAAATAGCGCGATATTTCCCGCTCGATATCCTTGGCAATCCGCAAACCCCGGCGTTTATCCTTGAAAGTCGGCAGCGCCTTGATCAGTTTTTCATAAAACATGTCGCCCGATGACAACATCAGCAACAACAGCACAACCGACAGGGCAATGCCGCCAAAAATCTCCGGCGCCCCCTGTGCCGCCTGACTTAACAGGTTAGGTTCCTTGACCACAACTTCCTGCACGCCCGACTTGGTATCGCGCTGGGTGGCTTTTTCGACCCTGCGCTGCGCTTCCTGAATATTCTCAATGGTTCCGGCCATCTGCGCCAGCTTGAACCGCACCTGGCGTTCAATACGCGGGGCATCGTCAATCCAGTGCGATATCGGATCGCTCAGCCAATATCCCCCGGCCAAAACACTTGATGTCATCGAAAACACCAGCACAAAGGCGGTGATCGGCTCGGGGATGCCGCGCCGGTAAAGCCAGCGCACGACGGGCGATAAAATCAGGGCAAACAAGAATGCCAGCACCACGGGCAACAGCAGACTTTGGGCAAAATACAGCACCCCGCAAACCGACATTACAAACATGCCGATAATCGAAATCGTTAACATGCGATGCGCGGTCAGGGTGCTGGTGGGATGGGTGGGCGGGCCTGCCGCCGACGTTGCTGAATCTTCCGCACCTGTATCGGGTGCCGACGGTTTAGAGTCACGCAATTGCGAAATTATTTTCTTGTTCATTGTCGCCGCCTGACTTTTGTTCTGATTTTGCCCAAAATCAGAACGAAGCCCGGACCATACTTGTTCCGCGCACCAACCGTGCTTTATGCAATTGGGCTGAATTTCGCCAGATACGCTTGACGCCGCATCACACCAAAGGCCACGAACACCTAAATCGGGCACAAACAGCCGTCCGGTCCGGTCAGATCAACATACCGGCCCTAATCCGATAATTGCGGATCAAAAACACTGCCATCCAAAAACCGGTCTGGCCCGACCAACGCGCGGTCCGGCGCGTTATCGGCCCCTTCAATGCGCCAGTCTTTGGCAGGCAAAGCCACATCCTGCCCCTTGACCGCCTCGCGGTATAAATCGGGGCGGTAAACCTGACGAACGATTGCCGCAGCATCGACCGTGGCTGGCACCTGGCCCCAGCGTTGCATTTGCTTCACCAGCCACATGCCCTGGGACAACCACGGAAATGTCGCTGTATAGCGATAAAAAACGTGGCGGTCCGGGGCATCAACCGGATCATCGCCCTGATTAAACACCGGGCGCCCTTCCAGCGACGCACGGATAATATCGTAAGGCGCGCCCACATGGCTTTCATCGGCCAGAATTTGCGCCAGCTCGTTGCGGTTTTCAGGCTGGTCCACCCATTCCGCCGCCTTTACAAGGGCCGCGATCAATGCCAACAGGGTTTCGTGATTTTCCTTTGCCCAGGTTTCATGCACGCCCAGCACCTTTTCCGGGCTGCGCGGCCAGATATCATCTTTAAGGGCAACAATAACGCCATCGCCCTGAAAAACCGCGCGCTGGTTCCAGGGTTCCCCGACACAATATCCATCGACCCAGCCATTGCGCAGGCTGTCAAACATACGCGGCGGGGCGATTACGCCCATATTGATATCACGGTCGGGGTCTATCCCGCCTGCTGCCAGCCAGTATCGCAATTCATAGTTATGGCTGGAATAGGGAAACACCGTTGCAAACGACATCGGCGGGCGCCCGGCGGCGCGGTCATCCTCGATTACTTTTTTTAACGCGCGTGCAGTGTGGCCGCGCGGGCCTTTCATGGCAACCGGGTCTACCGCCAGCATCCGCTGATACAAACGGCGCGACACGGTAATGGCATTGCCACCTCGCCCCAGGGCCATGGGCACCAACAGATTTTGCCCCGGCATCCCGCCCAGCCCCATGCGCGCGGCTAGCGGAATACCGGCCAGCAAATGGGCCGCGTCATAAACCCCGTAAGAAAGCTTGTCGCGAATTGCCGCCCACGACATTTCACGGATCAGGTGCAAATCAATGTTTTCGGCCTCGGCAAAGCCCTGCGCGCGCGCAACCACGGGTAAGGCGCAATCGATCAGCGGAATAAAACCAAGACGGACAAGCTTGTGCGCCATGCCTAAAACTCCAACTGAAAAGCAGTAATAACACTTTGGGCGATTTCATAAATTTTGCGATTATGCTGCATGGCATTTTTGCGCAACAGGGCATAAGCCTGCTCCTCGCTTAATCCCTTTTCACGCATCAATATCCCCTTGGCACGATCAATCAGTTTGCGTTCATTCAAACGGGCCTTGGCGTCATCGCGTTCGCGGCGCAACGTATCAAAGGCGGCAAAGCGCGAAATCGCCATTTCCACAATCGGGCGAATGCGGTCCTGGCGCAAACCGTCCACCACATAGGCGCTCACCCCCGCTTCAATCGCGGCCTTGATCATGGAATTGTCGCTTTGGTCGACAAACATCGCAATCGGGCGCGAAATAGCACGCGAGACCTGCAACATTTGTTCCAGTGTATCGCGGTCCGGGTTTTCCAGATCAATGATAATCACATCAGGGGCCAGCGCCTGAACACGTTCAACCAGATTAAACGACGTGCCGATCCGGCTTACACGCGTATAGCCCGCCTCGACCAAACCGCGCTCGACAATTGCCGCACGGTCCGGGTCTTCGTCAATCACCAGAATGCTGAATGCTTCAGTCTTCATTTTTATCTGCCACTATCCCCGCAACATCCCTTTAAGCCCCGGTAACATCAAATCTCGTTGATCAAAACCGATCAACGAGATCCTCATTGGGCGGGCGGGGAAAACACACAACGTGCATCTCCCCCGATCCATCATATTTTTGGTCTTATTCGGCAGCAACCGGTATCGCTGCCCCGTTCTGACCTTCCATCTTTTCGCGCTGCGCTTGCTCGAAACGGGCTTTTTCATCGGCAACAGTTTCGGGTGAAAACCGCACCGCCAGTGCCGCAAACGAACAAACCAGCACCGCAAACCCCAGATACATCAGGCCTTGCTGATAAGTAAGCGATTCGCTTTTAAACAAAAATCCGGCAGCAACCGCCCCGGCATTGCCCCCGGCCCCGACGATACCGGCAACCGTGCCCAATGCCTTGCGATTGATGAAAGGGACAATGCCAAAGGTGGCCCCTTCCGACATTTGCACAAACAACGAAAACACAACCATTACAACAACGGCAACCACCAGGGCGTCCATCATCGAAAAGCCGATCAGGGCAATACCTTCAATGAACAGGGCGACAAACAAAAACCTTACCCGCCCCGACAAACCTGATTTTGCAGCAAACCGGTCGGAAAACATTCCGCCCAGCGTGCGGGCAAAAATGTTCATTAATCCGAACAAACCGGCAATCAATCCGGCGGTTTCCAGCCCCAGTTCAAACCGGTCGTAAAAATAAAGGGCAGCAATATTGTTAATCGTTAATTCAACCCCGAAGCACGCGCCATACACCAAAAACAGCGCCCAGACCCGAACATCGGCGATTGCGGCCATAATGCCCTTGCGCGCACCGCCATGATCATTTTCGGCATTCAATTCCCCGCTGGCCCGCATCTCCGCATAATTGCCATCCGGGCAGTCGGTGGTGAAAAACCAGTATGCCGCGGCCAGAACCAGCATCATCACGCCCGGCACAACCATCGCCAGACGCCAGCCCATGGCCTCGGTCACCCCGAACCCCAGAATAACCGCCAGCACCAGCGGCATGACCATTTGCGTTACACCGCCGCCAAGGTTGCCCCAGCCTGCGGTGGTGGCATTGGCGGTTCCCACCACGTTAGAAGCAAACATCGTCGAAGTGTGATATTGCGTAATAACAAAAGACGCGCCAATCGCCCCGATCGCCAGCCGCGCCAGCAAAAACGTCTGATAACTGTCGGCCAAGCCGATCAGCATCACCGGCAACGAGCCTAACACCAGCAACCCGGTATAGGTTTTACGCGGTCCCAGCTTGTCGCAGAGCGGACCAATAATCAGACGGACCAAAACCGTGATGGCAACCGACGCAATAATGGTATTGCCAATTTGCCCCTTGGTCAGGCCAAGATCGTCGCGCACCAGCGGCATCAGCGGCGCAATGCCGAACCAGCCAAAAAAGCACAGAAAAAATGCCATCCAGGTCAGGTGAAATGTCTTCATCTGAACTGTTTTCAGGCTAAACAGATTGATACGTGGGGACTTGTTCTTGAGTTCCATGGCGATGAAGCCCTTCGCTTTGGCCGCATATCGCGACCGACGGTTGTTTCCTGGCCACTTGCTTCATCATAGGGATTCCACTGGCGGCCGGTTACCATCAGGACCCGGGCAAAGCCACGGGCATCTGATGTGGATCGTCCGCCATTGGACGAAGAACAATATTCCTCCATCGTTGGAGGAAAACCGCGGCATCGCGGCAGTCATAAGGCCATTTTGCAAATGGCGCGCCAAGTTTACTGCGCCGCCAAAAATCATCTCCATATCATTGAATAACAATAGAATTTTATTATTGCACCTGCGTCATCCGCAAAAACCGCCCTTCTTCACATGACTTTAATGCACAATAAATATACACACACAAATAATAGTGTTTATATTTTAATCATTTTTAGGCTTCGCTTTAAATTCCCAAAATTGCGTATCTGGAAACATCCCTTGTTTTCAATAAATTAAACCGGTTTTTACACTTCCCTTCAAACTGGCATGTATTTTGTATGGTTAAGAGGACTTGCAGGCAGCGACGCCTGTTCTGCCGTCGAAAAAAAAGATGGCATATATAATGAATCCAACGACGGGTTCACCGGATAACGACGTCCGAAGCATGATTGGCCATTTAAGTGGCAGATCGGCTCGGGCGTTTTTTTATGCACATTCGCAACCCGCGAGTTGGAGCCAGAGACACATGAATTTCGTCCCTGCACATGAAACCGCTTCCCGCCCGCGCCTTGTCGTTATCGGCAATGGCATGGCGGGTATCCGCACCGTCGAAGAATTGCTTTCACGCGCACCCGACAAATACAACATCACCGTTTTTGGCGCAGAACCGCGGGTCAACTATAACCGCATCATGCTGTCGCCGTTGCTGTCGGGTGAAAAAACCTTCGATGATATCGTTATCAATCCGCTGGACTGGTACCAGCATAACAATATCCTGCTGCTGTCGGGCGACCCGGTGATCCATATCGACCGTGCCGAAAAATTTGTCATCAGCCGCAGCGGCACCAAAACCCCCTACGATCACCTGTTGCTCGCAACCGGCTCTGATCCGATCATTATCCCGGTTCCCGGCCACAAATTGCCCGGCGTGGTCACTTTTCGTGATGTCGACGATGTCGACACCATGCTCGCTGCGGCAGAAAATGGCGGCGAAGCTGTGGTTATTGGCGGGGGGCTTCTGGGACTTGAAGCGGCGGTGGGTCTACAGGCTCGCGGCATGGCGGTAACGGTTATCCATCTTGCATCCCATGTCATGGAACGCCAGCTTGACGGCTCTGCCGGGCATTTATTGCAAGAGGAATTGCGCCGTCGCGGCATCACCGTCATGACCGGTGCCGATACCGCCGAAATCTGCGGCACCGACCGCGTTACCGGTGTTTCGCTAAAAGACGGACACCATATTCCCGCCAGTCTGGTTGTGATGGCGGTCGGCATTCGCCCCAATGGCCGTTTGGCCAATGAAAGCGGCGTTGCGGTTGAACGCGGTATTGTCGTCAATGATGTCATGGCGACCAGCGACCCGTCGATCCATGCGGTTGGCGAATGCGTCCAGCATCGCGGCCTGTGTTACGGGCTGGTGGCCCCGCTTTTTGAAATGGCCAAAAGCTGTGCCGATGATCTGGCGGGCATTAACAGCACCGGTTATGGCGGGTCTGTTACCTCGACCAAACTCAAGGTCACCGGGGTGGATGTTTTTTCCGCCGGTGATTTTTCCAGCGGGCCCGACTGTGACGACATCGTTTTTCGCGATGCCGGGCGCGGGGTTTACAAACGCATTATCCTTTTTGAAGGCCGCATTCGTGGTGCCGTCCTTTATGGCGATACATCGGACGGGGCGTGGTATTTCCAGCTCATGAAGGACGAAACCGATGTTACCGACCTTCGCAACAGCCTTGCCTTTGGTCAGGCCTTCGCCGGAGGATCCGCAACAAACCCTATTGATGCCGTTGCCGCCCTGCCCGATAACGCAGAAATTTGCGGCTGCAACGGCATTTGCAAAGGCAGCATTGTTTCTGCCATCACCGAAAAAAACCTCACCAGCCTTGATGATGTCAAGGCTCATACCAAGGCCTCGGCCTCTTGCGGGTCTTGCGCCGGGCTGGTTGAAAGCCTGCTCGCAGCAACCTTGGGCGGGGGTTATCAGGCCGCATCGGTCAAACCGATTTGCCCCTGTACTGATCATGATCACGATAATGTTCGCCGCCTGATCCGGGCACGCGCCCTTAAAACCATGCCTGCAGTTATGCAGGAACTCGAATGGAAAACCCCCGATGGCTGTCATATCTGCCGGCCAGCCCTGAATTATTACCTGCTTGCGGCGTGGCCGGGCGACTATGTCGATCACGGGGCATCGCGCTTTATCAATGAGCGTGTCCACGCCAACATTCAAAAAGACGGCACCTATTCGGTTGTGCCACGCATGTGGGGCGGCTTGACCAACCCGCGCGAATTGCGCGCCATTGCCGATGTGGCCGACAAGTTTAACATTCCCACCGTCAAGGTTACCGGCGGCCAGCGTATCGACCTTTTGGGGGTTAAAAAACAGGACCTGCCCGCCGTCTGGGCCGACCTTAATTCCGCGGGTATGGTTTCAGGCCATGCCTATGGCAAATCATTGCGCACCGTCAAAACCTGTGTCGGTCAGGAATGGTGCCGTTTTGGCACCCAGATGTCGCTTGGCATGGGGGTGGCGCTTGAAAAAATGACCTGGGGGTCATGGATGCCGCACAAATTCAAAATGGCGGTTTCGGGCTGCCCGCGCAATTGCGCCGAAGCCACCATCAAGGATTTCGGCGTGATCGCCACCGATGGCGGCTGGGATTTGCATGTGGGGGGCAATGGCGGCATTCATCTTCGCGCGACCGAACTTTTATGCAAGGTCACGACCGAAGCCGAAGTTCGCGAATATTGCGGGGCTTTTATCCAGCTTTACCGCGAAACAGCCCGCTATCTTGAACGCACCGCCCCCTGGATCGAACGGGTCGGGTTAAAATACGTTCAGGACCGCATGGTCGAGGATGCCCAAAACCGGGCCACCCTGTTTGCCCGCTTTATCGAAAGCCAGAAAACAGCCCAGATCGACCCTTGGGCCGAACGTGCCACTGGCGGCGTTGATGCCCATGAATTCAAACATCTGACAGCAGCGGAGTAACCCCATGGCCGACATCTTGAACTGGGTCGACATTGGCCCGCTAGACGGCATCCCCGTACAAGGGGCCCGCACCTTGCAAACTGCCAGCGACCGCATTGCCGTATTTCGCACCCTTGATAATCAGGTTTTTGCCCTGCTTGACCGCTGCCCGCACAAACAGGGGCCGTTGTCGCAGGGCATCGTGCATGGCCATTTTGTCACCTGCCCGCTGCATAATATGGTGTTTTCGCTCGAAACCGGGCTGGCACAAGGGGCCGATGACGGTTGTGCCGCAAAAATGGAAACCCGCCTTGAAAACGGCATGGTTCGGGTTGGGCTCACCCCTTCGCAAATGGCAAAGCCCGATGCACAATGACATTAAAACAACCTGCCCGTATTGCGGCGTTGGCTGCGGTATAATCGTCTCTCCCTCCCGGGACGGCCAGGTGGTTGGGGGCGACCCCGACCACCCGGCCAACCGGGGACGGTTATGTTCCAAGGGCGCGGCCCTGATTGACAGCATTACCGCGGAAAGCCGCGATGATTTTCGGCTTGAAACCCCTTTGATTGACGGCACCCCGGCAGACTGGCCAACCGCCATTGCCCAAACAGCACACCGCCTGGCCGATACCATTGCCCGGCACGGGCCGCGCTCGGTGGCGTTTTATGTCTCGGGCCAGCTTCTGACCGAAGACTATTATGTCGCCAACAAACTGCTTAAAGGGTTTATCGGCTCGCCCCATATCGACACCAATTCACGGCTGTGCATGGCATCAACCGTGGTCGGCCACAAGCGCGCCTTTGGCAGCGATATTGTTCCGGGCTGCTACGAAGACCTCGAAATTGCCGATCTGGTTATTTTAACCGGCTCCAACCTGGCCTGGTGTCATCCGGTACTATTTCAGCGCCTGCGCGCGGCCCGCCAGAAAAACGGCACCAAAATTATTGTCATCGACCCGCGCAAAACAGCAAGCTGCGACATTGCCGATTTGCATCTTCCCCTTGCCCCTGGCAGCGACGTTGCCCTGTTTAACGGGCTTTTGGCATGGCTGGCCGATCAGGCAAAACTCGATCACACCTTTCTCACACGCCATGTCAGCGGCACCGAAGATGCCTTGGCATCGGCCCACGCTGATTGCCCCGATATTGCGACAACGGCGCAAAAATGCGGGCTGTCGCGGGGCGATGTCGAACAATTCTTTAATTTGTTTGCCGATCACGCCCGCACGGTGACGGTGTTTTCGCAAGGCGTTAATCAGTCCAGCAGCGGGTCCGACAAGGTCAATGCCATTATTAATGTCCACCTTGCCACCGGGCGGGTCGGCCTGCCCGGATCATCGCCGTTTTCGGTCACGGGGCAGCCCAATGCCATGGGCGGACGCGAGGTCGGCGGACTTGCCAACCAGCTTGCCGCCCATATGGACCCCAACAACCCGTTTGATGTCGACCGGCTGGCCCGGTTCTGGAACGCACCCAACCTGCAACAGGGCGAAGGCTACAAGGCTGTCGACCTGTTCGATGCTGTTGCCACGGGCGAGATAAAAGCAATCTGGGTGATGGCGACCAACCCGGTGGTCAGCCTGCCCGACACCAGCAAGGTGCGGGCCGCACTGGCCAATTGCCCACTGGTGATTGTCTCAGACGTCGTTAATAACAACGACACCCTGAAATACGCCCATATCAAACTTCCGGCCAGCGCATGGGGCGAAAAATCAGGCACCGTTACCAATTCCGAACGCCGTATTTCCCGTCAGCGCCCCTTTCGCCAAGGCCCCGCCCTGGCCCGGCCCGACTGGTGGATCATGGCAGAAATTGCTAAAAAAATGGGCTTTGATCACGGCTTTGAGTGGCAGGATGTTGCCGAAATTTTTGCCGAACATGCCGCCTTGTCCGAATTTGAAAATGATGGCCTGCGTGCCTTTGATATTGGCGAATGGGCACAAACCGGAAAATCACTTAAACCACGCTATGATGCCATGGCCCCGTTTCAATGGCCCGCCTCGCGCCACTATCAACCCAAAACCGGGGCGAAGCGGCTGTTTGGCGATGGCCTGTTTGCCACATCAAACCGCCGGGCCCGCATGGTTTCCCTGCGCTACATCGCCCCGCGCAGCAACACCAGCCCCGACTACCCGTTAATCGCCAATAGTGGCCGCTATCGCGACCAGTGGCACACCATGACGCGCACAGGCACCGTCGCCCGGCTGTGCGCACACCGGCCCGAACCCCTGCTTGAAATGCATCCCGATGATGCCCGGAACTGTGACCTTGGCGACGGCGACATTGCCCGCATTACCAGCCATCAGGGAACGGCATTAATGCGTGTTTCCCTCAGCCCGTCGCAGGCCGTGGGTCAGATTTTTGTCCCCATGCACTGGAACGACAGCTTTTCATCGGCCAGCAGCATTGGCCAACTGGTTGCCCCCCATGTTGACCCGTTATCGGGCCAACCCGAAAGCAAACATATCGCGGTCAGTGTTAGCCGGTTTAACGCCTGCTGGCAGGCGGTTTTGCTCACCAATGATGTGGTTGATCTGCAAGATGTGCCCTATTGGGTCCGCACCACCGGGCAGGGCTGCAACATCATTGAACTTGCCGGCGAAACCCCCATCGCGTTTTCCACCTTGCTGCCCGATTTCGCCCGTCAAAACCAGCCCGGCATCGACGATACAAACGGTATCAACGGCACAAACGGCACAAACGCCATCAACGACATCGACCTGCTTGAATATAACGACATCCGCCGCGCCACCCATCGCTACGCCAGCATTCGCCATGGCAAACTCGGCGGCGCGCTGTTTGTTGGCCCGACCCGCCAAACCCTGGGCCGCGACTGGATATCCTCCCTGTTCGGGCAAAACACCCTGCCCACGCCCGACCGCATGGCTCTTCTCGCAGGTCACCTCCCCGATGCCAGTGCAGCAAATGATAAACTGATCTGTTCGTGCTTTTCCGTCGGCCTGGCGAAAATCACCAACGCCATCTGCACCCAAAATGCCGTCACCACCGATGATATCGGCCGCCTGCTCGAAGCAGGCACCGGCTGCGGCTCCTGCCTGCCCGAACTTCAGGATATCATTGATACAACGGCTGTGAAGGCTGCGGAATAGAGAAGCGAGAAGGTGAAGTTGTGGAATCAAACACATCAGGCGATGTGGTATGGTGACTTGCTTTTTTGATACGCACCAGATGCAATATCCGCAATCCACGCGCGGCTTCGCCGCGCTCGACCTTCAGGTTATGAGCACAGGCCCACAACGACAAAACCCTGCCAAAAGGCAGGGTTTGAGGTTTTTGGTTGCGGGGGCCAGATTGGGCTCCGCCAGCTACGGCCTTTGGCCTTCGCAAAGAACTGTGGCAACCAGGCATTGGCCTATTGTAAGCGGTGCGAGCGGCCC
>NZ_JFKA01000018.1 GCF_002115755.1 Thalassospira mesophila
GCTGCCTCGGTCTCGAAATCTGAGGTGAAGTTTAGGCGACGGGACCGCTTTGTCAAGTGCAAATGCGGTGTGTGGACTCTGCCGATATCATAGATGACATCTTCCATTCCCGACGCGCAAACCGGCGCGGTTGCTGAACCTTCAGCACCGGTCGGAACGTCTGCCGTTGCCCGCTGGCACTGGGTGCAGACAAAGGTTCTCGATCATCCTGATCTCACGACCGCCGAGATCTGTGTCGCCATTGTTCTGGCGTCGCATGTCAATGACCGCACACAGAACTGTTTTCCCAAAATTGAAACCATTGCCCGTGAGGCCAGCCTGTCGGATCGCAAGGTGCGTCAGGCGCTCAAGCGGTTATCCGAGCTTGGTCTGGTCGCCAAGCGGAGCCGCGCTGTTGGGCGGTTGCGGAATCGTAACGCCTATCAGTTGCTTGATCTTGGCGCTAAACCGGCATCTGGTTCCCTCATACCGGCACACGGTGCCGCTGTTAAACCGGCACGGGGTGCCGGTTCCAATAAGAAGAACACGGATAAAGAAGAAAACACGGATGAAAGGGAACAGGCACTTGCCGTTTCCGGCGCGGGTGCCACCGTCCTTCCTGCCGTCAATGATCACTGTTTGATTTTAGCAAGGGAATGGCAGCGGCTGTGTTGTGAGCCCTGGACGCTGGCCAATGCTTGTTTGCGAGTCAGTGACGCGATTGCACGGGCTGGCATGGATGCCGTCAGGCTGGAGCTTGAGGGTTTGCGACAGAAGGGGAGACGGCCTTCACGGCTTGTCATTCTGGATGTGCTTGATGGAATACAGCCAGAGGCTTGCGCAGAAGACAACGCATCCGCTTCTGCACCGATATGTGATGCTTCTGATCCGGCTGAATGGCGCGAGATATGCGCCGCTATTGCTCAAAGCAATCTGCCAGACTGTCGCCATCCCCGCGCATGGTTGTCACAAATACGGGCGTCTGTGATCGGCAACGCTTTGCAACTGGTCGCCCGTAATCGTTGCGCGCGCGATACAGTGCAAAATTATTTGCTTTTAGAGATCACCCGGCAGGCCGCACGACGCGGGCTTGTGACCGGAGGTGTGACATGCTTGAACTGATCACCCCCACTCAAAACATTCTCCCGTCTTTCGCAGAACGCCTTGAGATTTTCAGGCATCAGGCGGCAGGTCTGGCGTGTATCCGGCGCTGGAACGGGGCCTGCGAGGTGACGGTGGCCCAGCATTGTGTGCAGGCCTGTGATCTGGCCTCATCGCAGGCTGCGGGATATGCGCTGATCCATGACATTGAGGAATTTGATACTGGCGACATTATCACGCCGGTCAAAAATACCCTGCGCCGGCTCGGCGTCTGGCAGCGTTTTGAAACCGAAATCGTTCTGCCGATCCGGCGGCATTTTACCCTTCTGGCGGGCCTTGACTGGCCGTGGCCTCAAGCCGTGCTGCACGAAGTCCATGAGATCGACCAGCGTTTGAAAGCAACGGAATATCGCGATTGTGTGGATCCGTCTCTGGTGCGGTTGAGCGCAGGCGATCTGGCGAAACCGTTTGACGAATACATGCTGCCCTGGAGTGCGACCAAGGCCGAACGGGTTTTTATGGATCGGGCGCGGCGCGTGCTGCCAGCATTGGGAGGGTGCGATGCAGGATGATGACGTTGTAGCCTATGCAAAAGAAGCAATAGAAACCCTCGAAGCTGAGAAAAAGGCGTTGCAAACGCAGCTTGTCGAACTGGACCGGATGCAAGCACGGCAACCCGATGTCCTGGTCTGTGGCAGTGACCAGTTTGCATCTTTGGATCCGGCACAACGGGCAAGTGTCATGGAAGCTCTTTACGAACGAGAATATCAGAATGCGCGCCGATCCGGGATGCGCCAGAGGCTGGCTTTTGTTGAAGCCGAGATTGCACATTGGTGCAACCGGCTAATCAGGACCGGCAGGATTCTGCCGGTTGTTGCCTTATTTGTCCTGATGCTGTTCCCGGTGTTTGCCCGGGCAGACTGCTATTCGTGGCCGTTGCGAGAACAGCGCGGTGCCTATGCCTATGATGGCGATACGATCTATATCACCATGCCGGGCTTGCCGGCACCGATCAGCAAGATGTCTGTTCGGGTGGCCGGGATAGATACCCCGGAAATTCGGGGGCACTGCGATGCCGAGAAACAACTTGCCATAAAGGCCCGGGATCGGGTGCTAGCGGTGCTGGCCGGGGCGGTTGCATCCGGGCAACCTGTGCTGTTTTGTCGTCCTGAATGGGGCAGATATGGCGGGCGGGTTGTCGCCTATGTTGCGATTGGTGACATATGGCTGCAAGACATCCTTTTTGCCGAAGGCCTGGGACGGATATATCAGGGTCAAAAACGTGGCACATGGTGCCCGCAGCAACCTTAATTCCGATATCAGTTATTGATATTAAATGTTGAATGGGATATCACTTTTGGATATCATGTGGTCATGAACAGAAAACATCAGAAGACGCTTGAAGCGGTCTTTAAAAACCCGGTATCGGGGACCCTCATTTGGGACGATATAGAGCGGCTGTTCACAGCGCTTGGCGGGCAGGTTTCCGAGGGGCAGGGGAGCCGTGTTCGTGTGGCGCTTAATGGCGTGCGACAGGTTTTTCATCGCCCGCATCCGCAAAAAGAAACCAAAAAAGGCGCGATCAAGTCGGTTCGCGACTTTCTGGAACGCGCAGGAGTGAAGCATAATGCTTGAATATAAGGGATATGTCGGCACCGTCGATTATGAACCGGATGATAAAACCTTTCATGGCAAGGTCATCGGCTTGAGCATGGACGGTATCCATTTTGAAGGGGCGTCGGCGGAAGAGTTTGAACAGGCTTTTCGTGACAGCGTTGATGATTATCTGGCCTGGTGCGCTGAGGATGGGCGGGAGCCGGATAAACCCTATAGCGGGAACATCGCGTTGCGGGTGGATCCGGGAATTCATCGCAAGGCCTCAATCATGGCCGGGGCTTCGGGGATGAGCATCAGCAAGTGGATTGAAAGCCAGATTGAGCGGGCGTAAACGGTCAGTTCATGGACTTTTGGGTGCCAGACAAAGGGGTGCTTTTCTGATCAACCGGCAGCGTTCTAGCAGTCGATTTATGCTGTTCCTTTTGCTGGCTGGAAACCTGGGGCGGAAAATACCAATTGAAGATGATTCAGTGTTCGGGGTGCAGAGCATTCGATTGACCGGGGCAGCGCCCCCGACCAACCTCACCCGTATCCGGCAAGCCGGTAAAGGATATTTATGGGTACGGGCAGCCCTTTCTGGCAGGTGTCGCGGACAACATTTTTTCATGCACATACCAGGTATCCTTTCGACATCGCACTTGCTGATAAGCCAAAGGAAGGGCTGCGCCCTCTGCCGTAAAGCAGAATCAGGGTCCCGGTTCACGCCTTAACGGTCGTGAACATCCCATATTCAGCTTGACGGCATTCACCCCTTTTTGACGACGGGAAGAAGTTGAACCGGCCACATCGGCCAGTCCGTTGTCATTAAGGGGACCAGAACAATGCGCAAGGTAACAGAAAGCGATATTCAGACGGCCAATGATATTGCCCGTGAGTTTGATGCTGCCGTCAGGGCGAACGATGGCGCGGCAGCACAGAAGGCTGCACAGGATTTTAATGCCCTGATTGTCGTGGCCAATGGCGAAAAGGGCAGCTTTGGCAGTTTTGCCCAAGACGGGGCCGGAACAGCCATCACGGCGGCCCTTGCCGCTAAAGAGGGGCAGGTTCCGCACTGGGGGCAGAACGGGTTGTTTGTTCTGAAAACCAGACATGGCCGGGCATTGGTCGATTTTACCTGCCCACTCGATACATGCAGCAGCTTTGGTTTTATTGCTATCGACCTTGGTTTGCCGTTCATTTCCGAGACCGGCTTTCGTTCACATTTTTATGCACAATGGCCGCCGGTAAGTGTTCAGGAAGCTGCCGCCGCAATTTTCTGCACATATGCCGAAGACGAAGCGATGATGAATATCGAAATCGAATACCGGCAGCGGCGGGCGACTTCTTTGCCTGACTTTGTGCAAGCGTCTTGCACCAGCTTTCAGGGTGTTCTCACAGAGACGAACGACAAAGGGCAAATCGGATTTCAGTTCTGATTGGCATTGATGTGGAAACCGGCAAAATTGTGCCGGTTTCATTTGTTCTGTCCCGGAATGCGCAGCGCTGCGGTCTGTTAAAAGTCAGGTAATGAACCGGCAGGATCCTGCCGGTTGTCATGGTTTGTCAATTCAGGGCGTGTTTTATTTCTCGCTCGCGATCAGGGCGTTAAAATCAAATGTCGCCTTGCATTCTGTGCGCCATGTTTTGGGGACTTGATCCCAGAAGATATGAATTGTCAGCTTTTCGATGACGCGACGTAGTGGGACAACGGCCTCGGGATCCCGCGACCAGACGCGCAGTCTGGCCACCAGATTGGTATGTTTCTGGATAATGCGATCCAGACTTTTCGGGACGGTTGTTTCGGCCAGTTCGCGTTGATGGCGAGAGATATCGAGTTTGGTCCTATGGATCAGCTCTGACTTGTCGTCAAAGAAGGCACGAATGTCTTGCGAGCGTGCATCCGGCCCGAGAGCCTCGATGACCTTGTTGACGCTGGTGCGCAGCGTTTCGAGTTCGATCTTCAGGCGGTCAATTTCTTGCGCGTGACGGGCGCGGGTTTTGTTCATTTTCTCGCTGTCGAAATGGTCGCGGATGGTGTTCTGATCCAGCGTGCTGATGGCCTCCAGTACCAAAGCTATGATCTGATCATAATTTAGGCTGCGGTTCTGACAGCCCTTGACCGGGCAGGAATAATGCTTGGCATAGGTTGCGGTGATCTTGTGGCCATGGGTGGCGCAATAGAGCTTGCCGCCAAAGACCGCGTTGGTCTTTTTGGGGGTAATCGCCTGACTGCGCCGCCATTCCTTTGAGCGCCGGATCGAGATCTCGCGTTTTTCTGCTTCGCTGATAACCTTGGGGCCGAGTTTTCGTTGCAGGTGTTTGCTTGAACGCATATCGAGGGCTTTTTGCACCTCGGCAAAGACGTCCTGATCGATGATGGCCAGTTCGGGGATCGGGACGGTGATCCATTCGCTTTCCGGGCGAATGATCGAGACCCGGCGGGCACTTTCCGGGTGCTTGCGGTATTGCATTTTGTTGAAGGTGACAGTGCCGTTATAGAGCGTCTGGCGCAACATGCCGGTCTGGCGGACAAAGGAGCCGACAAGGCTGGAAGGGGCCCATTTGCCGCCTTTGGGAGAGTCGACACCGCGCCGGTTCAGATCATCGCAGATATGCTTGAGTTTGCGGCCTTGCGCATAATATTCAAAAATCTCGCGGATGATGGCGGCCTGTTCCGGGTTGATGGTGCGTTTGCCGCGTATCGGTTCGCCAAATTCATCCAGCGCATGGACCAGATCATAACCATAGAGCTTGCCCCCGGGCACGCCGCCGCGCAGAACGGCAGCAATGACGCCACGATGGGTCTTGTCGGCGAGATCTTTAAGATAGAGCGCATTCATCGTGCTTTTGAGGCCGATATGCAGCTCGTTGATTAAACCTTCGCTAACAGTCTCAACAGGCACGCCGAGGAACAGCATCTTTTTAAAGAAGTTCGCTGTATCGGCCTGATCGCGGCTGATGCGGCTGAGGTCTTCGGCCACCACCAGATCAAACCGGTCATTGAGCGCGCCGACCAGCAAGGCAGAAATACCAGGACGATTTTCTATGTGTGATCCTGAAAAGGCCTCGTCGCGATAGATCTCGGTGACGCTGTAACCTTTTTGCAGGCAAAACTCCTGACAACGTCGGATCTGGTCCTGCGTGCTTGTTTCCTGTTTGTCGGTTGAGTGGCGTGCGTAAATTCCGGCTCTCAAATCTGGCTTCGTTTCGGGGAAGGATAAAGAAAAAGGCACGAGGCCGGGAGGGGAAGTCGTGTTTCAGGCCAGATCAATGGTGCTGTCGGCGTTGCCAGGTGACCCATTCAGGCATGCGGGTGCCAATGCCCGGGGCAAGGATTTCCGCTATGGTGTCGTCCGAAAAGTCGGTTTTCTCAAAGAGCTGGCGTGCTATGCCCACGAAAGTTGATGAGGCTTTGCGGTCTTTAACTAACGACCGGTTTTCTTCCAGAAGTGCGATCTTGTCGCGCAGGGCCTCGATCAGTTCCTGCTGGTCATTGCTTTGGGTGGACGATGTGGGCAGAGCAGGGTAATAGGTCCCGGTTTTCCGGATGCTTGGCCAAAACGTGGCCCATGCCCACTTTCGAAAGTGCTTTGCGACGGGTTTCCTGCTTCGTACAAGTAGCAGGTCAAGCCCAAACCAATTAACTGCATATGCAGTTAATTTTGATTGTTTAGGGTCCGCATTCGCTCTTTCAGCTGTGTTTGACGTCGGAACTGTCGACAATTGTTGGAGCGCGATGAGCATTTTTTCATCGTTATCCAGCTTTTGTATGAGGCGCGCTATTGCATCTCGGGAATTCGCAATCCCCAACGCCTTACAAACATCCATGGCAACGAACCAAGGCAGGTCATTCCTATAGACAGTACGAATTTCAGCGCCTTCAAAGCTGAACGGTATGATTTCATTCATTTTTCGATCCTTGGCCAAGCCATCGCGGTTTATCCGCAGAGGTTGTAAGTGCTCTGTGACGAGAGCATTCCGACTCTTTTGATTACGCGATGAAATGACTTATGCGCAAGGGGTAAAACGTATATTTCCGCAAGAATAGGTATAAATAAAAATACAATAATTACAATGTGTTGCCAGTGATTGCCTAAGATTGCCAGAGATTGACGGAGATTGCCAGTTTGTGCCAGAGTGTGCCAGAGATTGCACAACTTTCCCCTGTCGTTGGTCTGGCAGGATAGGTGTGGTGGGCCCACCACACAGCCCAAACGGGCATCCTGCCTATTCGCCTGGCGGTGCCAGGCTCAACGGATTTGTGGTGATAGAACACTTGATTAGAAATACTGATGCGGTAAGCAGTTCCGAGAACTTGCAAATACGAACCTAGATTAAAGGCCGGGTTTTCTGACCAATCGGCGCAATATCTTCAGTAGGTCTCCATCTTTGTGGAGCGCCGTACTATCAACTTCAAGCTATTCGACCACAAGGTTCCTCCGCATAATGGCTGAAAAACTGACGCTTAAGCAGCTTGAAAACGAGCTCTGGATGGCCGCCCATATTATTACGGGTCCCATCGATGCATCTGACTACAAGACTTATATATTCCCGATTCTGTTCTTTAAGCGAATCAATGATGTCTATCAGGAAGAGTTTGAAGAAGCGCTCGAGCTCTATGGCGATGAGAGCCTAGCTGTTGCACCTGAACAGCACCGAATTCAAATTCCTGATGGCTGCCGGTGGGATGATGTTCTTGGAACTACCAAGGACGTTGGGCATGCTCTGCAAAGCGCTTTCAGGTGCGTGGAAAAGGCCAACCCTCATCTGTATGGCATCTTTGGCGATGCGCCCTGGACGAACAAAGATAGGCTGCCAGACAGCTTGATCATTGAGCTTCTAAACCACTTCCATCAAATTCCCATGGGTGTCAGAGACGTTCGTGATGATGAGATGGGGCGTGCATACGAATATTTGATCAAAAAATTCGCTGACAAAGCCAACAAAAAGGCTGGTGAGTTCTACACACCGCGAACAGTTGTTCGATTGATGGTGAATGTTCTGGACCCGAAAGCAGGAGAAGTCGTCTACGACCCAGCATGTGGGACAGGTGGCATGCTGCTTGAAACAATACATCACGTCAAAGAGCGCAAAGAAGACCCACGATTATTGACATTGCGTGGGCAGGAAAAGAACCTGACCACCGAAGCTATCGCCCGGATGAACCTGTTTCTGCATGGGATGGAAGATTTCCAGATTGTTCGCGGTGATACGCTGCGAGATCCAAAATTCATCGATGGCGACAAGCTGGAAACATTCGACTGCGTGATTGCTAACCCCCCCTTCAGTCTCGAAGAATGGGGACATGAAAGTTGGAGTGCAGACCAATACCAGCGCCATATTTATGGCGTAGCGCCCAAAAAGAATGGTGACTTCGCGTGGGTCATGCACATGTATGCGTCGATGCGCGAAGGCACGGGTCGAATGGCTGTCGTCGTTCCGCATGGCGTCTTATTCAGAGGAAGCTCCGAGGCCAAAATCCGTGAGGCCCTTATCAAAAATGGCGCTTTGGAATGTGTGATTGGTCTTGCTCAGAACTTGTTTTACGGAACAGGCATCTCGGCGTGTATTCTTGTCTTCCGCAAAGACGAGAAAACGCTGAGCCGCAAAGAAGTCTTATTCATAAACGCGGACCAAATTTACACCAAAGGTCGTGCTCAAAACACCATGAGTGAAGGTCAAGCCGATGAAATTTACGACATCTATAAACGCCAACATGAAACAACTGAAAAAATCGAGGGCGTAAGTCGCTGGGTGCCCATCAAAGAAATTGAAGAAAACGACTTCAACCTGAACATTGCACGGTATGTGCAAAAGCCACTTGAGGAAGAGACCATCACGGTGGAAGAAGCCCTGAAGGATTTCAAACAAAAACTCGCCGATCTTGAACACGCAGAAGATGAATTAGAGGCCCTGCTGGCCAAGGAGGGTTTCGAGCTATGAGCATTACACAAAAACAACTGGAAGATTTGCTCTGGGGCGCGGCTGTTCTGCTGCGCGGACAAATTGAAGCATCAGACTACAAGCAATACATTTTCCCATTGCTGTTTTATAAGCGCATGGATGACGTCTATCAGGAAGAATATATCGAAGCATTTGAGCTTTATGAAGATGATGAGCTTGCCAAAAAGCCAGAGCAACATCGCTTTGTCATTCCAGACAGCGCCCGCTGGAGTGTCGTAAGGTCTACCACAAAGGATGTTGGCACTGTGCTAAAGGATGCCTTGCGGGCCATCGAAAAAGCTAACCCGCGCCTTTACGGGGTTTTTGGTGATGCCGTCTGGACGAACAAGGAGCGCCTTCCTGATCACTTGCTGGTCTCACTGATCAATCATTTCAGCCAAATCCCGCTGGGCGTCAAGGATATCGACCAGGATGATCTGGGCAATGCCTACGAATATCTGATCAAGCAATTCGCCGATGATTCCGGCCATACCGCAGCTGAGTTTTACACCAACCGTACCGTTGTGCATTTGATGACACGTATTCTTGGCTTGCAGCCGGGTGAAACCGCTTACGATCCCACCTGCGGTACCGGAGGGATGTTACTGAACGCTGTCATGGACCTACGCAAAGATGACCGCGAATGGCGCACCGTCAAGCTCTATGGGCAAGAGGTTAACCTGCTAACCTCAGCGATTGCCAAGATGAATATGCTGCTCCATGATATTGAAGAATTTGATATTGCCCGTGGCGATACTCTGAAAGAGCCCAAATTCACCAAAGGTGATAAGCTCCAGCAATTTGATGTGATCTTCGCCAACCCACCATACTCCATCAAGAAATGGGACCGGGAAGCCTTCGCATCGGACCTGTATGGCCGTAATCTGCATGGTGTGCCGCCGCAGGGCTGCGCCGATTATGCGTTTTTCCAGCACATAATGAAAAGCCTGAACCCGAAAACAGGACGCGCCGCAATGCTATGGCCGCATGGGGTGCTGTTCCGTGATCAGGAAGAAGATATCCGCAAAGGCGTGATCGCGAGTGACTTGGTTGAAGCCGTGATCGGCTTGGGGCCAAATCTGTTTTACAACAGCCCAATGGAATCCTGCGTGGTGGTCCTGCGCCATAATAAAACTGCCGACCGTAAAAATAAGATCGTCTTTGTAAATGGCGTGTATGAAGTCACCCGCGAACGGGCGACCAGCTTTTTAGCCGATGATAATTTGGGAAAACTGGTCGAAGCCTATTACGAGCCAGAAGACCATTCGGATATAGCGCGGCTGGTCGATCTGGATGAAGTCAAAGACAATTTATTTAACCTCTCCATTCCGCTCTATGTCACCGCCAAAAACGGGAATAGCAGCCATGAGGTCGAACAGGATTTGGAAGGCGCGATTGAAGAGTGGAAAATCTCTCGCAACCTTCTCAAAAAGCAAACAAGCAAGCTGTTCGATAGCTTGAAAGAATTGGGATATGAGGCGTAAACAACGATGCAGTTAACAGAGAAACAAAAATCAGAAGGCTGGCGCATCGTTAAATTCGGAGTTGTTGCACAAGAGGTGAAAACCAGCACCAAGAACCCGCTTGGCGAAGGCATTGAGCGTTATATCGGGCTTGAACATATTGACCCGGAATCATTGCGATTGACGCGTTATGGATTGATCGCCGAGGATAATCCAACCTTCACGAAGAAATTCAGTGCAGGTGACATTCTATTTGGCCGTCGCCGGGCTTACTTGAAAAAAGCAGCGGTTGCAGGTTTCGATGGGATTTGCTCAGGCGATATTACGGTGATTGCACCCAAGGGCGATGATCTGGTGCCTGGGCTTTTACCATTCATCGTACAATCAGATTCGTTCTTTGATTGGGCCATAAAACATTCTGCAGGCGGACTTTCACCGCGTACCAAGTTCAAGTCACTGGCTGAATTTGAATTCCTACTGCCGCCCTGCCCACGGCAGGAGGAAATGCTGGAAGTCTTTGAGAAAATTGAAGAAACGATTTTTCAATCGGAGATGACCTCAGAGGCCCTTCAGAGGGCTCAAGATATTGCGTATGGAGACTTTTTTAGAAAACTAGATGATCTTGATGATAGTTCAATAGTCGGTGAAGACCTATTTAAGCTCGGTGGCGGCAATGCTCCAAAAGACATTCCATTAAAAGATAACGGCGACACAAACTATATTAAAGTTGACTGTTTTAATGATGTGCGAAATTCAGAAGTATTGAATTTCTCTGTTTGGACTTTTGATAAAGATGAAGCACATAAATCTGTGAAAATATATCCTTCAGGCTCAGTCATCTTTCCTAAGAGAGGAGCTGCGATTTTCAAAAATCGTGTAGGAATACTGGGTAGAGACGCAGCTGTAGACTCAAATATTATGGTACTACAAGCCTTGGGGGACATCTCAAGCGAATATATGCGTAGTTATCTACATTGGAAGAACCTAAGTACGATATGTGATAACGCAGGCGTTCCTCAGTTAAACAATAAACATTTATATCCAATGAATTTTCCACTTCCGGACAAAGATGACAGAATGAAATTTAACAATATATCTGAAAATTTCGCTCGTCTGCAAGATCAGCTCTTTCTCAAGCGTGAGCAAACTATTGGATTAAGAAAAGTTATTATTAATGATCTTTTGAAGGGGGCAGCGTGAGTGGATTTAACGAAGCCAATACCATCGAAGAAGCCATCCGTGATCGCTTGTCTGCGTTACCGGGTAATAACTGGGCATTTATTCACGGGGCCGATCTGCCGCGTGAAGCACAGGATGTGCTGATCGGAAGCTGGCTGAAAGATGCGCTGTGCCGCCTGAATTCCGATATAGATAAAGACCCTGAAAAAGCTGATGAGGTTATTTATAAGCTGCGCGGTGTATTGGTCGAGGCCCGCCATAGCGGCCTTGTTCGCGCCAATGAGCTGTTTACCGAATGGTTGCGCGGCGAAAAATCGATGCCGCTTGGCAAGGATGGCGAACACATCACCATCAATTTGATTGATTACGACGACCATTCCAAAAACCATTACGTGGTTTCGCAGCAAGTGCCGTCCATGGGCGCAAAGAATGCCTTCTTTGATTTGGTCCTGTATGTGAACGGCATCCCGCTGGTGGTGGGGGAAGTAAAGACACCTGTCCGCATGGCGATCAGCTGGCAAGATGGTGCTTCTGATTTTATGGGCGGGGATAAGTATTACTGGGCAAACCAGAGTAGTTTTTTTGTACCGAACCTTTTGTGTTTCGCAACGGAAGGAAAGACCTTTGCTTATGGTGCGGTGAATGCTGGCTTCAAACACTGGATGCCATGGCACAAGACCACGGATGGCGATGAAATACCGCAGAACATGAATACGGTTCTGACTAGCGCGGAGCGACTGTTAGAACCGCAAACACTGCTGGAGTTGCTCCAGTCCTTTGCGCTGTATTCTGCCACCAAGCTACCAAATTCCAATGTTATCAAGCGCATTAAGCTGCTACCGCGTTACCCTCAGTATGAAGCAGCGAAGCAAATCGTGGAGCGTGTGAAGAGCGGTGAAATCCGTAAAGGGTTGATCTGGCACTTCCAAGGCTCTGGTAAGTCCTTGCTGATGCTCTATGCGGCGAAGATGCTGAAAGCTGATCCTGATCTAAAAAATCCAACCGTGGTCGTTGTGGTGGACCGCGTAGATCTGGACAGCCAAATCAACACGACCTTTGACAATGCTGATGTGAAAAACGTCACTCCGGTAAAATCCTGCAAACAGCTTTCTAAACAGCTGAAGCATGACAGTCGGAATGTCCTTGTTACGACGATCTTCAAATTCGATGACGTAGAAATTGATGAAAACAATAAAGACGGCCTGAACCCACGCGAAAACATCATTGTTCTGGTCGATGAGGCACACCGCACGCAAGAAGGTATGCTGGGTGAAAAGATGCGCTGGGCTTTGCCGAATGCGTATTTCTTTGGCCTGACCGGGACGCCGATCTCTGGTCTTGAGCGCAACACATTCCGCCTCTTTGGGGCCGATCAAGACCAAGGGCGGTACATGAACCGCTATTCATATAAGCAGTCTATCCGCGATGAGGCGACACTTCCGGTCAAGTTTGAACCGCGCCTGGCAGAGCTGCGTGTTGATCAGGAGGCCATCGACAAAGAGTTCGACGCACTGGCCGAGGCCAATAACCTGACGGAAGAAGAAAAAACGCAGCTATCGCAAAAAGCTGGAAAACTGGCACATTTGCTTAAGGCTCCCAAAAGGATGGAAGCCATTGCCGATGACATCCAGGAGCATTTTACCAGTCACGTTGAGCCCAAAGGGCTGAAAGCAATGGTCGTGGTCTATGATCGCGAAGCCTGTGTTTTGATGTATGACCTTTTGACCAAGCGATTTGGTGAAGGTACGTGCGAAGTCGTCATGAATCTCTCCCAGGGGGGGATCGATGATGAGACAGATGAAAACGGTCATCCAAAGAAGAAGGCTTCGGATTGGGTCAAGTGGGACGCACTTGGTCTTCCATTGGACAAGTTAGCCTTTAAGCGTTGGCAGGCAATTGATGCCAGCTCAACACATCAAGAGAAGGTGCTTGACCAATATCGAGACTCCAGTGATCCGTTAAAAGTACTGATTGTCACAGCGAAGCTTCTGACAGGCTTCGATGCGCCCATTTGCTATTGCATGTATCTTGATAAACCGTTGCGCGACCACACACTTTTGCAGGCGATGTGTCGAACTAACCGACTTTATGATGATAGCAAGCGACATGGCTTGATTATTGACTATTTGGGTGTTTTTGAAAACCTTGCCAAAGCCTTGGCATATGACCCCAAAGAAATTGAGGGCGTGGTCGATCAGCTTGGAAAGTACAAGGATGAGGTTCCTGTGGCGCTTGAGAAGTGCCTTGCTTTGTTTGAAGGTGTCGACCGGACAGTTGGCGGCTATGAGGGGCTGATTGCAGCGCAGGAACGCCTTGCGTCGAACGAAGTTAGAGATTTGTTCGCAGCACAATTCAACGTTTTGAAAAAATTGTGGGAAGCATTAACGCCAGATCCATTCCTTGCACCATATCAACGCGATTATCGGTGGTTGGCACAAGTCTATGATTCTGTGCGCCCTGTCGGCGGGCTTGGTTCTTTGATTTGGCAAGCTCTGGGCCCAGAGACCATACGTCTTATTCATCAGTATACCGATATTGATCAGATCCGCGATGATTTGGATGAACTGGTGATGGATGCAGACTCACTCTTTACGCTGAGCGAGGCTGAACAGAAAAGGCGTGGCAAGAGGCTTGAAATTTCACTTATTGCCAAAGTGCGTCATAAATCAGGTGATCCAAGATATGTAGAACTCGGCAAGCGTCTCGAACGATTGAGGGAACAGTACGAAGCCGGTGTGATCAGCTCTATCAATTGGCTCAAGGAATTGTTGGAAGCTGCACGCGAAACTGTTCAGTTGGACAACGGTGCGAACGACGATGATAAAATTGTCGAAGACAATAAATTGGCGTTGTCTGAGTTATTCAAGGAAGTGCGCAACGATCAGACGCCGCAGATCATTTCTCGTATCGTTGATGATATCGATAAAATTGTAAAAGCGACACGGTTTCCTGGTTGGCAGAATACGACCGCCGGAGATCGTGAGATGAAGCAGGTTTTGCGAAAAACGCTGCTCAAGTACCAATTGCACCGAGATGCCGAGCTTTTTGATAAGGCTTATGCCTATATTAGTGAGCATTATTGATCTGTTGTGACACTTTCTGAAGGCGTGTCTGTTTGTCCATGTGTATGGCGGGTTGAAGTTTGTCCTTTTGTGATGCATTCTTCATCGATTGAAGGCATGTAATTGACTGAGTGGAAAAAGGCAGTACTAAGGTGCAACTCCTTATTCTGAAAATGCCTGGTAACTTCACAGGCTGAAAAGTGCTAGCTATAGTGCATTAATCTTTTTAGGTGCAGTATTTGTCATTATGTCAATTATCGAGCAGTTTCTTGAAATAAAATATAAAGGTGAGCGTTTCTCTGGTGGGCGCTTGCCGCTTGATGTGCTTGCCGATTTGCAGGCGTTGGAAGAAATATTGGCGACCTTTGCGCGGGAGATTTGGCTTAAGGAAAATGATCGTGAGAGGATGCCAAAAGGATACACTGACTGGTTTCACATGTCTTTGACCGGGGTGGAGGATGGTAGTGCTCTACCAAAGCTTCAACTTCAAGTGAACGAGGACCAGCAGAGATCTCTGGATGGCTCAGATACCAGATTTAGTCTGATGCAAAAGGCAGAGACTGAGTTTTTTCGTGTAATCAAAGCTGCTGCTGATGGCGACAAGGTTACATTGAGCCCTTCGCAGATAAGAAACTTCAATCGTTTCCTTACCAATCTTAAGCCAGGTGAGGCTTTTCAATACACTTCTCGTCCTACTTCGGGCAGCACGTCGGGAGAAAACATTGTATTTTTGGATCTAGAGCGTCGGAAACGTCTCTTGACGAGCGTTACGTCGACTTATGAACAGAGAATTCAGGGGCGGGCACGATTAAAAGGTGTCGAAGAAGAGGGAAAGCTAAAATTTTTCAGCAATAGTCTTAAACAGTTTCTTGTTGTAGACAACTCTAGGCCCCCAACAGAATACGGTAAGCATATTGGCAATTACTACGAGTTTGATTTAACTGTTGAGCGCCGACACGATGATTCTATTTCAAATGTAATCACCATACATGAGCTTTCGCTTTTGGAAAACCCTGTGATTAGCGCAATTGACGAGATGGAAAAACTTCCAAAGGGGTGGTTGGATGGTTTTGGTGAGCCGATCAGTTCTACCGTAAGAGAAGCAGCAAAAGATTTTGTGCTATCCATTGATCGTGATATCCCAGAATTCTACGCAGTTGCTCCAACCGAAGAAGGGGGAGTGTTGCTTGAATTTAAACAAGATAATTGGGACTACGGTGTCGAATTTAATTCTGACAGCACAGTTTCTTATTTTGGAATAGATTTTCGGGGAGAAGGCGAATTTTCGAAAGAATACAGACAAGATGAAACGTCGATTCTTGAGGTGAAAATTAAGGAGGACATTTGTAGAAATGACTGAGAATCTTCTCTATCGTCAGGTTCACCCCACGCATTACATGAATGGTCTAAGTAGTGGTGCGTTTCGTCCAACTCCGTCGGATCAAGACCAGCTTTCAGTCGATTGCTCGAGTTTGACGACACCGCAACTAGCATTTGAACTACATCAGAAAAAGACTAAAGAAGGACCAAATGGTGAGCGTATCCCCTTGGAAAGTGCAGGAACTTGGGGATTTAGTCGTTATATATGTGTTGAAAATGGTTTGATTGTTAAGAGTGATCCAATTAGTGGCGAAGAACATCAGCCCGATAATCAGGCTCATCACTTGGTGGACTTTTCTAATATTCCTGGCGACCTCAAAAAAAATAAAAATCGAAATGTTGCAAAAAAATTGCGAAATGATGCCAATTCAATTGGATGTTTGTACCCTGTAGAAAAACTGTAGATAAAACATATCGGTGCTTGGGGTTGAACTGACTTTTGATGATCAATTACGATTAAGAAGTATTTTCTGGTTCATATGCGTCGATCTATTTTTTTTTTGTTTTTAAATACGTCTGGCTCAGCAATAACTATCGTGTTCTCGGGATTAAACCGCCGTAATATCTCAGCACTCGCTGCAACAAGACGCTGCTTTTCCTCTGTCGGCAGACGGAGTCTGTTGACAATGTCATAACTACATATGTCGGCCAAATCCCGGTTTCTTGAGCTGTTCGGAGACACCGCTCCCTCTTGCTCCTAAAATCCGGACTTTCGCTCTCTCCCGCAAGGTAGCCGTGAGAGGACGCTTACCGCTAGATTTCTGGTTGGAAAAAGGAGCGGCAGAAATGAAAGCATCGAATTTTTCGGACGCACAAAAAGCGTTCATTTTCCAGCAGAGACTTGGCCAATAGGCGCTTTCCATCGCTCATGATCAACATATGAAATAGGTGTGAAGCATTTCTTGTCATGGCCTCATTCAGGCAGAACAAACTCTGGCCATAGCTTGTCTCCTCCTAATACAGATATGGGGGTGTCGATGAGAGGAAAACGATCCTTTGTGCTTGCCAGCAGAACGACAGCAGCATCGGTGCCTGAGAGAGCGTCCTTGTTTATCCTTAATGGTTCGGTCGTAACGATAACGCTCGCTCCTCCGGTGCGGGGGCTTATTCTGAGCGTATTGTGATCAATTTCCTCCGCGATCAGGCTAGGATACCCATTTAGGGTCAGGGATTCAGAGGCGTTCGTCTCATCGCTTGCTTCATCGGCTGTAATAATCGCCTCGTATAGCGTGAGCAATTCACTCTCATCACTTTCAGGTCCCCATAGGATACTATCAGCAAGCGTCCGCTTTCGGCGCATCAACGATTGCAAGAGACAGTCGAACGAACCGCGTTGCAGACGTGGGTGTATGGCAAGAGGAATGTGGATCGTCACGGGTCGCGTTTGGCCGATACGATGGGTGCGGTCATTACATTGCTCCTCGACCGCCGGGTTCCACCAGCGGGTGAGATGAATGACATGGTTGGCGGCGGTAAGGGTCAAGCCTGTGCCCGCAGCCCTTGGTCCAAGGATGAGGACGTCGAACCCCTCATCGAGGTCTAGATGTCTTTGGAACCGCTTGGTAATCTCATGGCGATGCGAAATCGGTGTGGAACCGTTGATAATGTCCACGCGGGCGAGGGCGAATTCGATTTTTACTAATTCCGCGAACCAGTGTTGCACATCAAGGCTTTCAACGAAGACCAGGGCGCGCTCGCCTTTGTTCTTGATGCAGGTGAGGATATCCATAGCTGCGGATATCCGGGCCGACGAATGAGTGAAGCTATCCGGTGCTTCGCCCTCGATCAGCCCTGGATGCAACGAGGTTCGACGGATATGATGAAGGAGCCCAAACAAGGTTTGACCGGGCCGACGTGCCTCATCGTAGCGCAAAGCTTGCACCGGCGGCATAATGCGGGGGTGAAGGACCCGCGTTTTGGTCGGCAGCTCGCGGGCAACTGTTTCCTTGGTTCGTCGCAGACCAAGACTGGGGTTTCCTGCCTGGGGTTGAAAGATAGCTGCGTGAAGGGCGCGCATATTTCCTGCCTTGGGGGTATCGAACGTCGTTCGGAAATCAGTGAGTGCCCCAAGTGCCCCCGGAAACAACTGGTCCATTACAGCCCATAAATCGCGTGTTGCGTTCTCAACAGGTGTTCCCGTTAATCCGATCCGAAAGTCGGCATTGACCGCTTTAGCAGCGACAGCTCGGAGTGTGGCCGGGTTTTTTACGTTCTGTATCTCGTCGAAGACAACTACTGAGAACTGATTTTCAGTGAAGCTGACAGCATAGTTCGCTAACGTCTGGTAAGTCGTGATTGCTATGCGTGGCGTGTTGCCCTGGTAAAGTTCAGTGAAGTCGAGCCTTGCATGGCCATCCTGTATATCGCGGCCTCTGACATCGGTTTTGCGCGATTGTCGCAGTTCTGGTCCATAGAGCCGTACGGGATTACCCCAAAGTCCGGGCTCCAGATGGGCTTTAATCTCTTCTTCCCAGTTCCGGAGTAATGAAGTTGGTGCGACAATCAGGATTGGGCGATTGGGTATAGCCCCACTCAGTATTCCTTCGATCGATAACCAGGTCAGGAAGGATAAAGTTTGCAGTGTCTTTCCCAGCCCTTGTTCGTCGGCATTCAGGATGCCGGGCAGGCCGGCCTGCCATGCTTCTACTTGCCAGCGAAAGGCTTCAGTTTGATACGGACGCAGCTTTTGCTTGACTGCAGCGGGCATATTTGAGTTCAGGGTCTGGGGACGTTGCCGTAACCGTTCGCGAAACTGAAGTTCCCAGAAATTGTCGAGGGTGACCGGAAGAAAGGCAGTTACCTCGTCGTTGGGAACTGTGCTTTCTTTGCGTGCCAGATAAAGTTCAAGGCGGCGTTTTAGGGCTTCATATACAAGCGGTAAAGCGGGAACATCGCCATAGGCTGTTGGTACGGTTGGCCGGTTTTCTGCAATGGCTTTTACCAAGGCTAAGACCAGTTCTTTTAAATCCTCGTCTGGAATTGTACCGAGAAGCTCGCCCAGGGCCGCGTCGATATCGTTTGGTAGCCAACTGGTGCCGCTGCCATCTGGTACTGCTATTTCAGGCTTTTTCCACTTGCGGATTTCAATTACACGCTCGGCCCATTCGCGTGTCTCAGCCCAAGCTGATTTGAAGGCGGACTCAACTGCTTCGACCTGGTCTTGAGGGGATGTAAGTTCGTTTAGTTTCCCGTCCTGACGGAGCGCATCTTCTATCGCCTCAAAAATGATTTGTTCGGTATTTTCGAGGAAGTTCAGCTTCTCTTCTTCGGAAAGGGCGGCATGCCGTGAGATCACGTCGACCACGGGCATCGCGGATCGATCCAGAATCAGATAGCGGTTGTTGCTAATTTTATAGGCGGGTTGAGCGCCTTTTTTGTTTGCCTCTTGTTTGAAAGTTTCAAGCTCGTCTCCTGCGAGGGGGGAGCTTTCCGTTGATGCAAGGTCTTTTTCGCCAAGTTGGCTTGAAGTGAAGGGGATTGGGGCAAAAGAAGATGGGTTGGTTTCGTCGATGGAAAGTCCTACCCGGTCGCAAGAGACAATTTCGATATGCTTTAAAAATCCTTCGGGTTGAGCACCGTCACCCTCGACCATACCAATAGCCTTACGGAAACGTGCCAGGGCTTCCCAATGCTCCGGCAGCGGTGCAGAGCTGTTAAAGGATTTTGACAACTCAATCGCGTCGAAAATTGGTGCCGGCAGCCGCATACGTTTAGAGCCGCTTTGGACTATCGACCCAATTCGGTTTAATTGAACCTGACGCCCGCCCTTTTCCCACCACCATTCGAGGGCGAAACGTTTGCTGCCTACAGTGGCAGGTGTAGCGGCATGGAAATCAAAGCCTGATAATCGGGGGGGCAAGCCCAATACTCTGGCAGAAAAGTCGTCCACCCTCGAGAGCATCCAATGGTCAAGGAACAAGGTGTCCGCTTCAAATCGATGATGATTGTTATCCCGATCTAATCCTCTGATACGGGCAAGAGTGATAGCGAACACGCGATCCGATGTCTTCAAGCTATCGAAGTCAACACGTTCCCGTCGCCGAAACCGATCCATCAGGCCTTTTCGTTCTTGCGCAACGCTCAGTAGGCCTCCATTCGTGTCTACTGTGAATTGGAACCGGTTCATGTTTGTTTGATCCTATCTCTGACCCAGCCTTTCCAATCACCGGTGTGTACGCGCGCATCAGCGTGAGGCTTGGGAAGCAAGATCTCGTTTATATTGTAGCTTGAGGCATAGAGCTGCGGGGTTGGGCGTATCGGGTTTGGAAAGGTATGGATCCTGAAATTGTGTGAACCCTCGACAAAAATCTTCTCGCCGATCCTTATGAATAATAGGCAGGTTCCTTTGCGCGGTATCTGTCGGCCAAAACTAAGGTAGGATTTATCCCCGGTGCGTTGATGCAGCTTGTTCGCTATTGGAATAATGTCATCGCCAAGTGCGAACCACGCTTCGTCTATACGGCCGTCTTCATAAATGCTCATCCAGAAAAGCCGCCGACCAGGCCAATGGTTGTTGTTTTGTGTGTCCTGCTCCGCTTCTGTAACCACCTGGAACATGGCTTCCATGCTCTTGCGCGCCAACCATTTATTCAGAACACGCCGATGAGGTGCCGCAACGAGATTCCAGAATGCAGGGTTGTCGCGCCTTGGATCACCGAACAGGGTGATCAGTCGATCAATGCACGTTTCGCGATAGTCGGGAGGGCATGATGCTGTTGTCCAGGGAGACAGAATGCAGTCAATTACTTCAGCCGAGCGTTTGTCATCCAACTTTGCCGCGTCGGCAGGTGCTGCCCATGACAGGAGTTTATCGAGAGCTGGAATGGTCTTAGGGTTCGGGTTTTGTGTTAGAAATGCTGTGTGGGCTGATTCCATGAAGCCTGACCCGTGTGGCGCAGGGAGGCCCTCTTTGATTAGCCAATGGTACGGGTTTACGACGGTCGCCATTCGATTTCCAATTAATTGAGGACCAGCTTCAATATCCAGAAATTCGGGGCATGAGAGAAACAAGTTCTGCCAACGATTGGGTAATTTGTCGGCGCGGGCTATGAGCAGGCTGTGTAAATGGGATGTCTTTGCTGAACCGCTCGACCATGTTTCCAGATATGCCCGTGCTATGGCATCGAGCAGACGCGGGTTGGTTGTCGCTATTGCTTCTGCAGTCAGAAACGTTTGGAGGTCGTTGGGTATAGGGAGTTCTTCTAACAAAGACGCGAGCAGTGCAATGGCAACATCACCGGTAGAAATTTCTTGCCAGTTGGCGGTGCGGGCTGACGCCGCTACACGTTGCACTATTGTCTCGGTATCGTTAGGGATTTTTGTTTCAACGTCCGGAAAAGCGCGTTTGATCTTCGTAACGGCGGTTTCTAACGGAACCATATCGAAGGACCGGGTTCGGAACTCTGGACTTAAGACAAGAAGATCAGCGAGGCTCATCTTGCAACCCTTCTTGCCAATATGTCGCGAACACGAGTTAGGTCTTTGATATTTCGAGGAATGGCTTGTTCTGTAATTGGCGAGAACATGATGAAGCGGATATCTATCCGACGGTTGGCATCTTTTCCGCCGTCAATTGCCTCATTAGCAATCGGACGTCCTTCGCCGTAGCTAGCCACGGAAAAAATGGGTTGTTTTTGAAGATTGAGAAATTTCAGAAGCATTGGATGTGCCGATATCATCACATTATAAATTGATGCACCTCTGCCTGCTCCAAGCCCCATATTGTAAATATCGTTTCCATCGCTGTCGGTATGACCTTCGATCTGAATCGCATCAATAATAGTAGCGTTTGGATTGCAGCTTTCGGTCATGGCTGCATTATCAACTGTAAAACAACCGATTTCCGCGCTTAATATAGCTGCGATCTCCTGCATTTTTTCACGACCGTCCCGTGACGGTTTCTGTTGCCCGCGTGCGAACAACCCGTCGCCGCGAAATTGCAGGGCATCTTGTTTTAGTGAAATTTCAACGTCGATTTGGTCGTCAATTTCTTTGATCCTGCTGCGCACACGATTCAGTAATGACGCCAGTTCGGATGATGCGAGAATGTTGTAGCGGGCTATGGGGTTTTCCGTCTCTTTTTCGCGGAGCAATTCATGCAGCAGTTCGATTTCCGCGCGTAGGTCTAGAATTTTCCGCCGCAGGTCGTCGGTTGGGCCAACATCCAAATCCTCGCGCAAGTTGGTCAATAACGTATTTCGTTGCTGGAGTTGCGCTAGCAGTTTTCGTTTCTCGACAGTAAGCGATTGAATTTGCTGTTGAAGGGTGCCAATCACGTTCTGATCGGTATTTTTTACCAGTTCGTCATAAAGCAGCAGTCGCTGGTGCATTAAGGCGATCTGGTCGTCTCGCTCGTCCAGCAGCTGTTTCGGTACGGTTTCACCTGGCGAGATTTGCGTGGCGAAAAAAGCAAGAAGGATGATGACAATAAATAGAAAGCCGATTGTCATATCGGTCATCGAGATAAAGACCGATTCCTCCTCTTCTTCTCCACGCCGACGACGGAAAGGGTGTCTCACGTTTCGACCTCGTTAGGTTCACCTTCATTCGTCGACTTGGCGATGCTTTCCGGTTCAAAGGATTTGGCGTTCTCAATTACAGTCTGAAGCACACCCAATGCTTCCACGAACCGATCTTGAACGCCGGAGCCATGCCGTTCCAGCCGGTCGATGGTTTTTGCTACTTCGTCCTGATAGGTCTTGAACGCTTTTTCGAGTTGTCCGTCGTAGGCTGCGGCCCTGCTTTCGAAGGATCTGATAAGGTCCCGGAGGGCGTTCATCGTTTCGGTGACAATTTCTTTTTCTTCGGTGATGGTTGTCTTGGCTGCGTTGACCATCGACACCGAACCTTCAGCAATTTTCAAGCTGTGATTGTTCGTTTCCTTGATGGTCTCTAGAAGGGAAGGAGTGGCTTCTCCGACAGCTTTGCCAGCAGTTGTTAACTGCGTACTAACCTGTTCCAATCGTTGGACAGATGTGTCGAGGGTTTGCGTTGATGCTTTTAGTGTGGTGTCGAATTGCTGGGCCGCCTGCTGAAGGCTGGTACCCATGGTATCAAGAGCGTTACTTGCTTCTTCAATCCGGGTGCAAAATTTTTCGAGAGCGCCACCTAATCCTGATGTAATATTTTCGCCCAATTTCCCGACCATATTGTCGATGTTCTTTATAGAGCTTTCGGTAACTTGTTTGAGCGGCGCGGAGAGCTCCGCAGTCATCGTTGTGATCAGGTCTTTCATGTCTAAAGTTTGATCTTCGACCGCCCTTAACTGCTTTTCGGCCAGCCCTTCAAGGCTGATGAAGTCCATTTTTTCCTCAAGCTTGACTGTAAAAGCATCAGCCTGATCCTCGATTTTGTGAACACATAATTTGAGCCAGAAATTCAAAAGAATAGAGCAGAGCAGACCTGAGAGAGAAATGGTGAACTTCGCAGATGCCTTACCGAGTAGGATGCGTAAAGCATTCATTGTTGCCGTTTGATCAGTAGTCTGGCCGTGAGGTAGAATATCTGCTGTGGAAGACAGTACAGCAACCAAACCAAGAAACGTAAAGAACAAGCCGACAGAGACGAACAAAGGGGGGTAAATGCGGTAGAACCTTAGCGAGAAACCGAGCTCATCGGCGTTCAGGAATGCTGATGGCCGGATTGCGTTTTTTACCGTGGTTTCATCGCCTGAACCTATTTCCAGAAGAGTTTCGCGGAACTCCTTAAATGCATTAGCCAGTCGGTGCGCGGGGCGAGTTTTCTGTGAATTTAATTTTTCCTCAAGGCTGGAAAGATCCAAATTTTTATGTCCGGATGCAGCCTTGTCGACGCTTATAATTGCATTTTTATAGGCAGTAATAAAAGAGCGGGACTTGTATCCGATCCATATCCCTAGTACCGCTGCAGCAGTAAAAAATATCAGGCTGAGAAGTCCTGGCCAATAATCGGCAACAATCCAGTTGGCGATATAGAGAATTATCTCACCGGTCTTGGCTCCCGCCGCCATTGCTTGATTTATCAGGTTCATCGTTTGCCTGAGCGGACATTAATTTGTGTGGAATCTTGTGATGCCATTTTTAGTGATATTCCCCCTCGACGAGCTCGATCAGAAGTAAATGAATGGTGACTATACGTGCAGTCATGATTGTACGCATGATTGTAAAATTCTCTCAATACTAATGTCGTGAGAGAAGTACATCGGTTCGTCTATGGGTTTTTTGATACAGCCTAAAATTGTTTATAAACAATGTTTTCGTGATTCCATAAGCGGTGCTTGACAGTCGCCGATTGTGGAATTGACTAGGCCTGAACGGGGGTGAGAACAATATCATCTATCCCATTAACCTGATGATTGGTGCCTGAGATGGTTTATAAGCATGGACCGCTACAATTCCATCCTTATAAACCATCGATTGTTCTCGGAATAATTACGATTTTCACATCAAAACTGCTGAGTTAGTGTTCGCCCGAATAAAACAGTGAATTTTAGCCCGACCTTGTACAATGTTTTCTCCACTTGGCTTGTCTTGCTGTGGCGCAATATCTCCCCAAACGACGTAACATTTCGCGCCCTGTCGTGTTGCGATGACGGCGGAACAACTAGTGTCGCACCGCGACGGCATTAGCCGCCTCCTGTGCCAATTCTATCGGTCGATTTTCCTTGGTCATATGCGCATCCGTCGCCGCGATAACGATCTGATGCTTGGGATTAAACCGCCGTATATTTTCCGCCACAGGCTTCAGGTTTTCTGCCTTTACCGCCCATACAACCGGCTTCTGTGTCAGACGGTTTAGCTCGATGGCGCTGACCCGATTCTCGGCGATCAGAATTGGCTCTTTCGGATTTCTGGAGAGTTTGCCCCCGACGACATGATGCAACCCTTTGCCGTCACCCGGCCCGGTCCGCATTTCACCTGATCCGTCTTTATCAATTCGGTATATCGCACAGAGACGATTTCCGCTGTCTTTGAGCGGCACAAGAACCTCGCCGGCTTCGTCTACACGATAGTTTGCCCATGCTTTTGCCGTTCCCATCTCTGGCCGTTCTGCAATGGTTTTCCTGTCGGGTGTGGAAGCCTTTTGCCAGGCGATCCATGCATCATCGCCAACCGGTGTGGCCAGTTCATTGCGCAGGGTGGTCATGGTCGGGGCGGTAGCGGGATCGGGCACGATTTCGGCTTTCCAGACATTGCGATGCGTCTCGATGGTTCGGCTCTGCCATAGACCCTTTTCGTCGCGATAGCGTTCTTCAACCTGAACTTTCTTCTTTTCGGCAATTTCAAGCGTGATCCAGTCGCCTTTGGCGGCACCTGATTGTTTGACACAATCAGCAATATCAATCCCCCAGAGAATGCGTTCGGTTCCGTCAGCGTCTTGCAGCTTCACATAGCTCGATTGTGATTTCCGGGGATCAAAATTGTAAGGGGCGTGGCCCAGCTCCAGCAGCCGGGCGGCATTGCGCCCTGATCCATTCCGGGCATAGTCCTTGAAGGCGGATGCCCTTTCTGGCCGGACGATCTGCACGCCCAGTTTTGCGGCCTTTTCCGTGTCCTCGACACTTTCTGTGGCATCAAGCGCAACAACAATCCGGGCGTCACTGTTGCGCTGCCGGATCTGTTCGGCCAATGCGGCCCAGCCATCGGGTTCGGCGGGCACCATCACCGGACAGTTGGTGGCGCGATGCAGGGCCGCCGCATCGGCGTAATCCCGGGCAATGATAATAGTGTTCTTGTCACGCCGTCGTTGCGGATCGATCATATGGCCAGGTGGGTGTTCTGGATCCGTATCCAGCACCAGACGTTGTTGCCCCTGTTTGTCGATCAGCATGACGTTTTCAATCCGGCCAGAGCGATCTTTCAGCGGGACAGCGACCTCGCCATCCGCGGTCAGTTTGACGCCATAGCCGCGTAGGCCCGCCGTTTTAAGCCATGGGGCATTGCCCGGCTTGGCCCAGTCGGTGCAGGCATCCCAGACCAGAAAAGCCTGATCGTTGGTTTCATGAGCAAAGGCGCGGCGTATCCCGATTGCGTCATCCTGATCGGGTAGGACCACGTTTGGAATGCCGGGGAGAGCCGCCTTTGCATCGCCCGCAATGATCGGCGTGATCTCCGGGCTGCGACGTTGGTGTTCCGCAATCACCCGGCCCAGATCCGCAGGATCGGCCACAATAACAATCGGTCTACGGGTCGCCTCATGGATTTTAACGGCATCGGCATAGTCACTGGTAAAAATGACAGGGCCTTTGGCGACCTGCTTTTTCGGATCAATGACATGTGTCAGGCCGCGTGCCCGGCTATGGCCAATCTCCATGATTTTACCGTCTGGCGCATAAAGACGCACAGCCTGCATATGGCCATTACGATCCTTGAACGGCACAAGAAGATTGCCGTCCTCATCCATGCGACAGCCCCGACCGGTCGAACGGGTCTCTGACAGCCAGGTCAGGGATTTTGCCGTCGCCCAGTTCCCGGCTTCTTTCCACGCGGCCAGCGCCGGGTTGGCCAGTTTGGTCACCGGTGTGGGTCTGTCATTGCCAAACACCAGGTGAAGCAGTTCCTGCTGGGCGATCAGGAACACCATGGCCAGCGGATCGCGATAGGCCTCACTGATCAGAAACAGTTTCCAGTTTGAGAGGGATCGACCGAGCAGGGTGCTGTGGGTCGGGACCAGTTTGCGGGTGCCAAGATATTTGCGCCAGAGCGGCGGCATGGCAGGGTGGCGCAAGGTGGGGCGGTTTTTATAACGCCGTTTGGGGCGGTGTGGTTTGCTCTGTGTGGCTTGTTGTTCCTCGACCGGTGTTTTAAACTGCCCGAACTTCTTTTCCAGTGCCGCCTTGCTCATGGAACGATCTAGCGCGGATGCCTTCATGCCTTGGCCATCGGGGCCAAGCAGGACAAAACCGTTGCCGCGCTTTTTAAGGGTGATGTCGTAATCTCTTAAAACGGCGTGCAGTTCCTGCCAGGTCTTTGCTTCTGCCGTTTGTTTGAGGATCTCGTCGCGATGGCCAAGCACATGGGTTTGAAAACTCTCCTGCCATGTCTGGGATTCATAATCCCGTGCCGAGGGCGAAAGTTTAGCGCTGTTATCCATACGCTGCGCCATGCCGTTATCAACAAACAGCCCGTATTTCTTTTCAAGCTGGCGCGAGACACGATCCAGAATTTTGTAATCGCGATAGGGCGTGACCACCTGAAGGGTTTGCGGATGCACCTTGTTAAAGGCGATATGCATATGGAAATTGTCGGTGTTGATATGGGTACCCGCAACATATTGATGGCCGCCAAAACCCAGTGCCTCGGCATAGGTCCGGGCAATGTCCTTGAGGTCCTGTTCAGACAGTCTTTCTTTCTCCCCGGGGCGGAAAGAAACAATCATGTGATAGGATTTGTCTTTGACGTCGGGCTTTAAACGCCGAACCGCGTCAATCTCGACGAGTGCGAGATCAAGATCTTCGCGCTTTTCGCCTGCGCCGCAATTGGCAATCCAGAATGTGTCGAGTTTCTCCCCGGGTTCTTTGGCCGCCGCGATATAATGGGCCAGTTCCTTGTAGTTATCGGCGACATTCGGGTCTTTGGGGATCTTCTTGGCAATCATGGGGCTTTGTGCCGGATGGAGTGATCAATCTGTCGCACCAGATCTTTCAACGCATTTTGCGTCCCTTCGATCTCGACAATCAACTGGTCAAACCTGACCAGCAGATCGGCACTGAGCGGTTCATCGAGTGCGAGCTTGAACAGGTTGCCCAGACGCGCCTGATCGGCATTGATTTTGAGCAGATCGAGAATGGCCTCGGAAGCGGCAAAGTCGCGGGCATTGGGCAAGCGTGTGCCGACAATCAGGCGGCGGAGCAGTTCCGACCGGCTGAGACGGAGTTGGCCAGTCAGGGTGTCGAGACGGGCCAGTTCGGCGGGGTCGAGATAGGTTTTAACCAGGTTGCGGGTGGTGGCCATGAGGTCGTTCTTTGTCGTGAGAGAAACGAAGCGAGATGACCGGCAACGTCCCTGCGCTGCCGGTCATTGATTAAGGCTCACATCGCCACTTGCTGACGCTGCTGCTGTTTGGGCGCGGGCAGGGACCGGGTTTTTTGCACCTTCTGCGCAAGGCCCAGTTCCTTGATCTGCTGTTTGACGGTTTTGGCAAAGCTTTCCATGCCCCGCGCCCCATGCAGATCGTTAAAGTCGGTCAGCCCGGCCTGTTTCTCTGCCGGGGAGAGATTGGGCCGGATAACCGACGCATCGACCAGCGCCGCCGCCCGTTCGGCCCCCTTGATGCCGGGATTGATGCCTTGTTTGGCTTCCACCCCGTGATCATCATCGGCGGCAAGGATTAGCGGGCGGTTAGGGAAAGCCTTTTGCAGGGCTTCGGCGACCGGGGCGAGATTACCACTATCCATGGCAATCGCGGTTTGATGGCCGGTGGCCATATTCAGGCTTTTGCCGGTGGCATAGCCTTCGGCAATCAGGATCGGGCCTGTGTTGTTTTTAGCGGTGCCCGGGATCATATGCATCAACCCGGTCTTGCGACCATCCTTGAGGAAGCGTTTGCTGCCGTCGGGCGTGATCATTTGCAGGTTTTCAATAAAGCCTTTGGCATTGGTCATCGGCATTAAGAGGTTGTTGTTGGCATCGGTCTTCAGCGTCTCGCCACCCACCTGCTTGCGTTGTAAATAGACATGATCGGCAGGGGCGGCGTCAGCGCCCTGCACCATGGCATAGGCGCGTTTGGCCACCTGCTTGTATTGGGCCTTGAGGTTTTCTTCCATCTGCGCCTTGCGTGCCGCAGCTTCGGCCTTGCTGCGTTCAATTTCGGCGGGGTTACGTTCGGCAGCTGAGCTGACCCACTTGATCGCCTCGTTGCCGGATTTGTAATTGACGATATTGCCCGCCGGAATGCCCTCGATAAAACCACGATAGGAGCCGCTTTTCTGGCCCTTGCGGTCGCCCTCGACCGAGACCCGGTGCCATTTGCCATCCATGCTCGGCGGGCCGTCAATCACCAGACCATTTTCCCGGCACGCGAGAGCAAATTCCTCTTCGGGCCGCATCCGGGATTCCGGCTGTTTGGTTGTTGTTTCATTCCAGCGGGCAAAGGGCTTGAGATCGGCATCGTCGCGCACATACCAGGACTTGGCGCGCCGGTCCCATTTGGCCCCGAGCGATTTGGCATCATTCTTCTCGCTGTAAGGCACATTGAGGTAATGACGTTTCTTTCCAGGGTTCAGATCATTGTCCGGGGCGAGATCATTTGCGACAGCTTGTTTGGGACGGAGGGCTGGTGCCGCCGTCGTGGCCAGCGCTGCCGCCCGACTTTCCTGCCGGGCCTGTTTTTGCTCGGCAATGAACCGCTCCGCCATTGTCTGTCCCGGATCGGCACCGAGGCTTTTGACCAGGTCACTGGTGCGTTGTTCTTCGGGGACGACCCATTGCGGACGCAGCGGCTTAAAATAGTCCTGATCGCGATGGGCGTCATACATGGCCGAGAGCAGTTCGGCATGTTTGGAAGACCGGCCTGCGAGGTCGGCCATGGTCGAGAAGGTTTCCCGTTCCTGATTAAAAGACCGTTCTTTCTTGTCGGGATTGTCAGAATATTGCCACCAGACATCGAGGTGTTTGAACGCGGCCCCGGCGTCATTCAAGGCTCGGGCCTCGGCATCGGGCAGACCGTCAAGACGGGCGGCATGCAACATCCAGTCCTGTTTGATCTTGACGGCGGTGTCTTCGGTCTGGTTGGCAAAGACATGGTCCGCAACCCCCTGCGCCGGATCCGTGCCAAGGCTTTTGGCAAGGTCGGTTGTGCGTTGTTCGGCGGGAATGAACCAGTCGGGGCGACGGGGTTTAAAATGATCCTGATCGGGATGGGCGTCATACATCACCGAGAGCAGTTCTGCATAGCTGGTGGTAAAATTCCCCAGCTTGCCCATGCGGGCAAAGGCTTCCTGCTCGTGCAATGTTGCGCGCGCACGGATGGTCGGGTCATCAGAGCTTTGTCCGGCGATATCGATCTGATCAAAGGCGTGTTTAGCCTCGGTCATGGCGATGACATCCATGTTGATCATGTTTCCAAGCAGGCTGGCATGGTGCATCCAGTTTTGTTTGACCTCCTTTTCGTTCCAGCCCGGGATGTCTTCGTGTCGTTCCGGCACAATCCTGTTTTTCGTGACCATGTTGGCGGCCTCCTTGCGCTTTTCTTGCGCCAGAACCGGTTTAAGCTGCTCGCGCAGCCCCGGTTCCATGATCCAGCTTTTGATGTTTTCGGCATCACGTGCGGCGGTGAAGAGAACATAGCGATCTTCTTTGATCGCCTTCATCCAGCTGCCAACATAGGCGGCATGGCGTTCCGGATAATGGCCGAGCCCCAGTTCGGTGGTCAGCATGTAGCTGCCAATCTCGGCGCGCAGTTCCTCTTTGGCATAAACCTCCGAGCCAAACGGCCCGAACTCCCGGGCCATTCTGGATTGATGGCCAGTGGCATGACCAAGCTCATGTAAGGCGGTTGCGTAATAGTCATAAGGTCCGTTAAAGGCGTCTTGCGGCGGCAGATGAATTTCATCACTCATCGGGCGGTAAAAGGCGCGATCTCGCTGATCATGAAAGATCGGCACATTGCCCTGTTTGAGCAGCTCCTCGGCCCGTTCGACTGGCTCGAAGGTCGGTTCCGGGGCAATCCACGGGGCCAGCCCGTCGATCTGTTCGGCATTAAAGACCACGGCATGAAAGACCTGGGGACGATCAAGGCGCACTTCGCGGTTTTTGGCCTTGCCATTGTCATCAAGGACCGGCTTGCCGTCCTCATCAAGCACGGGGCGCTTGTCGGTCCATTTCCAGTATTCGATTTTGGTGCCTTTTTCGCCCTTGCGCACCTGGGCGTCTTGCTGGGTGGCTTGCCGATAGGTCATCCAGCGCGGGTCTTCATGGCCGCGTGTTTCAAGCCAGATGGCATTGATGCCGCGATAATTGGCCCCCGAGACGGGATTGAACGGACCAAGCCGGACCTTGCCCGCGTCCCACGGCTTTTGCCACGGTGCTGTGCCCGCTTCGATATGGGTCAGCAGTTCCTCGACCACCTGATCGCGATAGGATTTTTTCTCGCTCATTTGCCGCGCCCTCCATCGAGAGCGTCATTCCCGCCGGGATCGCTATCCCCGGCAGAGTTCTCTTCTGTCGTCGGATCAAGGCCATCAAAATGGCTGTCGAGTGCGTCCTGGTCGGACAGACCGGTTTCCCAAAACGCGCCCATGTCTTCGGCAACATCGGGATCCACACTGAGCGGGCCGTTTTCGCCCGCGCGGGTGACACTTTCGCTGGCGAGCTTGAGATAATCGGCCTCGGACAGGTGCGCGTTGGCGTTGACGTTGGCGCTCGCATTGGCATTGCTGCCGCGACCGGGATCAATCCCGGTCTCTTCAGTTTTAACCAGATAGATTTTGGGTGTGTCAGACATGGGATGTCTCCTTTTGGGTGCTGGACGGGGGAGGGGTTTGCGTCATCTTTGGCGGACGGACCTTGCTTCGGCTGCGTAAAGCCGGATCAAGGAAATAGAGTTTCTGACGCCCGAGAATGGGCGGACGACCACCAACAAAGATCAGGGCGTCGCCGGGTTGGGGTTTTTTCTTGCCGTCAGGATCGACATCAATCATGCGCAGCCGCATGATTTCATCGGCGGTCAACAGATCGCGTGAGACTTCCTGAAGGTTTTCCGAATGGGATCCTTGCGATCCCGGCTTGCCCGAGCGTGAATGTTTGCGCTGAACAATGGTCTGTTTGCCTGCCAGCTTTGACAGCAATTCTGCGGTCGGCAGTTTGTTGGGCGTAAAGGCAATGCGGACATGGCAGTTGGCAAAGATCGACTCATCCTTGCCGTATTTTTTATAAAGCTGCTCGATATTCTGAATGATGATGTAGGCCTTGATGCCATAGCCAGCCATGAAGGCCAGCGCCTCTTCAAAGATCTCGAGCTTGCCCAGCGACGGGAACTCGTCGAGCATCAGCAACAGCCGGTGTTTGTAGCCCGGTATTTGCTCGCCATCGCCAAATTCCATCTTTTCCGTCAGGCGGCGCATGAACAGGTTCATCATGATGCGGATCAGCGGGATCAGCCGATCCTTGTCGGCGGGCGAGAACACCAGGTAAAGCATGGTCGGTTTCTCGTCATTCATCAGATCATCAAGGCGAAAGTCACTGATCGCGGTGTTTTCGGCAATGATCGGATCGGCATACAGGGTGAGCTGGGTTTTGGCATTGGAATGAACGCCTGATCGTTCCTGCGGGGCCTTGATCGCCATGCTGTTGGCCCCGCGTTTGACCTCCTTGTTGACATGGGCAAAGCCATGGTCATAGGCGGCCATGGTTTGCAAAATGGCGACGAAGTTGTCTTCCGCATCCATGTTGTCGCCGTTTGAGGAAGGCGTTGGCGGCGTTGCACCGTCTTCGTCTTCAACGGCCCCGTCGGGCGGGGTAACGGTGCTGATGCCGGAAAGAAAAATGTTCACATCATCAAAATTGGCGGTGCGGTGCTGTTCTTTTTGCACCTTGTAGCAAACATGGAGCAGCACCACCGAGAGCCAGCCCCAGCCTTCCTCGCGCCAGTAATTACCGGCAATGCCTTTGCCATCGGGATCGACCACCATATTGGCGATGTTCTGGCAATCGCCGATGTCACGCCGGCTGTTGATGCGGATTTCGGCGAGCGGATTAAAGCGCACCGTTTCATCATTGTTGGGATTGCTGGGATCAAAGCGCAGTACGGTTTTGCCCTGATCACGGTTCCAGCCAGCGGTCTTGGCATAGTTCTCGCCCTTGATATCAAGCACCAGCGCACTTTCGGGCCATGACAGCAGGGTGGGGAGAATGATGCTGACCCCTTTGCCGCTGCGCGTCGGGGCAAAGGCCAGCACATGCTCGGGGCCGTGATGGCGCAGTTCACGCACCTTGCCAAAGAAACGCGGGAAGCCGCCAATCACCACCCCTTTGGCGGTGAGAAGCCGGGCCTTTTTAACATCACGCCAGGTGGCCCAGCGGGCCGAGCCATGCAGTTCCTTGCCCTTGCGCGTGCCCGAGATCGTGTCATTGCGCGCCCGGGCCGAGAAGATGGCCAGCACAATCAGGACCAGCATGCCGGACCCAAGAATGACCAGGGCCGGGTTTTGCATATTATCGGGCAGACCGGCAGGATGAATGAGGGTGGCATACAGCCATTGCCACCAGTCGAGATGGCGCGGATCAAAGCCGACCACAACATGCCAGTCGGCAATGACGCCAGCCAGCATGCCAAGGACGACGACGAACATGGCAAAATGATAAAGTTTTGCGGTCATGCTGCCCTCCCATCCTTGAGGATGTAATGGTCATTGCCGGGCTGCCAGAGATCGGTAATGCGGCGATAGCCGTCCGGCCCGCGTTTGATCTGAACGACAAGATCAATCATTTCGGTGAGGAACTCCGGGATGCGGTCCATCTTCATGCCTGCCCAGGCAATGTTCTGATCGAACTTGCGGTGAATGGCCTGACGGGGGCTGGTGGCATGAATGGTGAAGGTCACACCGGTGGTGCCGGCATTAAGGGTGCCAAGGGCGGCAAAGGCATTTTTGGTGCTGATCTCGCCAAACAGCACCCGGTCGGGGGTGATGCGATTGACGTGATCAAACAGAACCCGCCAGTCGACCATGCCGGTGGTGACAGAGCTTTCGCGTGCGGCAAGCAATCCATTGCCATCCCAGAAGGGATCAAGGGCCAGCTCCATGGTGTCTTCAAGGGCAATGACCCGGATGTCATCCGCGAGTGTGGAGAGCAGCAGGTTAAGCAGGGTGGTTTTGCCGGTATTGGTCCCGCCCGAGATCATGATGTTTTTGGCACCGAGCATCGCCTCGGTCAGAACATCGCGCACTTCGGTTTCGCAGGCGATGCGATGAAGGGGCAGGGTTTCTTCGAGCGGTGTGCCCGCGTTTTTCCCTGCCGGTGGGACAATCTGATCCCAGCCCGGGGTGAAGGGATGTTTGCAGCGAATGGCGAGGCTCAGCCCGCTGCGCACCGATGGCCCGACCAGACATTCAAAACGATGGCCTTCTTCAAGGGCGGTCGAAAGAATGGGATGGGTGTCGCCGTCAAAGGGCAAACCACGCTGGTTGCCCAGACTGCGACAGATGCGTTCGATCTCGGCAAGACTGAGGGCGGCATCAAAAATGCGGGTTTTGCCTTCGCCGCGCCGATCCACAATGATCTCGCCGGGACGGTTCAGCCGCACCTCGACGGTTTGCGGATCGTCGTAATAGCGCGCCAGCGGGGCCATGATGTTTTTATAAAGCGGGTTGATGGCGTTCATAGCGGCCACCCCCAATTGACAATGCACTGGCTTTTGATTGCCGTTGTCAGGGCCGGATAGGCCGGACCAAAGGCCTTGAACCAGACCTTCAGGCCGTTAACCTGCACATTGTAGATCGAGGGGGCCGCCGCCGTTGCCCGGCAACTGTTCGAGACCGGCTCCCCGATGGTTGTGCCGTCCTCGCGAACAATGGTTTTGGTGGCAATGGCATCGGTGAAGGCACAGTGATTCATGCCGGTGTCGGTGCCGCTAAATTCATGCTCGCCGCCGCCGGTGGCATAATTATAGCGCAGCGTGGTTGATCCACAGACATTGGCCGCAGAGCTGTAATTGGTGCTGGTCAGTACATAGGTGGCGTGGGTATCCGCCCCCCAGCTAATCTGTGCCGAGCAGACATTGCCTTGATTGACCGGGTCGGCATCCCCAACGGTTAGCGCATATTTGGTGCCATCGGGCCGGGTGTAGTTTTTAACCAGATCCTGCCCGGCAAAACGGGTGCAGTCTTCATACCAGACGTCGCTGTTAGGTGCGGTGCTCTCGCCGTCATAGGTGTAGGGCGTTTGCGCGGTGCCGGGCAGAACTTCACTGGTCTTGATGTTATAGCGCCCTTGCGGCGTACCATCGATATAGACGGTGGACAGGGCATAGGCGAACAGCTGATCATCATGGGGCTGCCAGCCGGTAATCTCGATCTGGTGGGTATAGACCTGATCGCTTTTCTGGCAGTCGCTGATGAACTCCTGCTTGTCGTCATAGAAGTAATAATAACGTTCGCTGCCATAACTCTGGCCGGCACTGAGGCTATGGGTCCAATAGGCCGGGTCTTCGCAGCCTTCGGTGGTGGCGACCACCTCCATGCTGGTGGTGTCGGGCGTGCAGGCGGTGCGGAACTGTTCCAACCCGTTGACCAGAATACGCACCCGGCTTTGCAGGGTGACGGTCTTGCTGTTGGCATTGATCAGCGGGGTGCAGACATAATCGCCACCCTCGCTTTTATAGATGGTTTCATGGGCAAACTCGGTGCCGCTATCGGTGCAGGCGGTGCTGTAGGAAACGCCACCCAGCTCATAGACATATTTGTGGCGCTGATAGGAGACACCGGCATCAAAATCATCGCGAATGTCGCAGCCTTCGCTGGTGGCTGACATCACAGCCGGGGCAACGTCTTCGGACGGGCTGCAATCACGCACTTCGATTTTGCGGCCATTCTGGTTGGTGTAAACCAGCTTGGCATTGGTAATCACGGTGCCGGCGTCATAATCAAGGCTGACCCGGCAGGCCGAACTGTCTTCGACAATGTCAAAGCGGGCTTCGGGATCGGGCTGGCACTCGCCATGTTCCACCCGGTTGCCCGAGCCATCGGTGTAATAATAGATGAAGGAAGCTGTGGCGGTGCGGGCATCGAGATCTTCGATATAGGCGCACGCACTATAGCTTTTATTGATCTTGTAACGTTCGTCGCCATCAGCACAGGTGCCGTAAGATGTTTCGCCATCGGTGGTGGTGGCCATGCGGGTTTGCTGGATCGCTTCAAGCTGATCAAGATCGATCCGCATCTTGCAGCCCTCTGCCGTGATGCGGGTCGAGGTCTCAGGGGTATCATCCAGCTCCAGCGCGCCCGGGGTGGTGTAGGACCCGGCATCGGGGTTTTGGGCCGCGTTTGAAGCAACCGCCCCGTCCGAGGCCCCAACCCCGGCGTCCTCGACGTCCTTCTTGCTCGCCGTTTCGTCCTCGCCCGTGACGGCAAGGCGTTTAAGCGCCGCAATCAGTTCGCTCTGATCACCTTCGACCGTGATCGGGGCTGCTGGATCCAGCGTGGGATCGTTTTCAAGGGCGAACTGAGCAACAAAATCATCGGAATTAAGCGCTTCAGCCCGGCCATCTTTTTCGACACCGGACAGGACAAGCTGGCCGACCTTTTGCTGATCGACCTTCACATAGCGGGCATAGGCTTTTGCCGTCACCCCTTCGGTCAGTTTGGCATCAGCCCCGGGCACATCGACCAGACCGAGATCAAGGGCAATGGGGGTGTTCTCGGGCAGTTGGGCAGCGGTTTTACTGCGCGTGATGATTTTGACCTTCTTGACCATCGCGGCCATGTCGGGATCATCGCTGGACACATCCCCGTTTGACCCCGAGGGGGTTTGCGTAACGGCAGCCCGGGCGGCGGCCAGATCCTGATCGGGGCTTTGGGCATGGGCATGAATGGCAAGCGTGGCCAGACCGGCCCAGACACACAGCACAAGAGGCAATCGCTGTTTCATGACTTACTCCGTTTTTGCGATATACCAGTCCATGGACGGGCGGATCTGGAACCGCGTGCCCTGGGGAATGGTGATGATGGGTTTGAGCGAGAGGGTTTCTTCGAGGATGTTGGCGGTGATCTCGCCAAACTTGTTTGACAGTTCCTCGGCGGCTTTTTCTGAGGCCGCCGTTGCAACCTGGCCGTCATTGCTTTCCGACTTGGTCGAGGCAGCGGCATAACGCACCGCTGTCGAGATCCCGGTCAAAAGGAAGGCATTGCCGTAACGTTCCATAAAGCGCCGGTCGACCTCACCCGAGGCTCCCAACTGGCCTTGCGCATTGGCAACCAGCGATTTGATATTGCGGATTTCGGCCCGGTGTCCGGCAATCAGCACCCGCTCGCACTGCATGGCGAGGCGTGAACTGCCCATATCCTCGGGCGGCATATAGTTGCAGATCAGGCGTGAGCCTTTGGGCAACAGCGCCAAGCGGCTGTGATAGCCAAAAACATCGCGGGTGGTTTGCACCACCACGGTGCCGGTTTCTTCACCGCCCACCTGGCTGTTAATCCCGGTTTCAAGCTGGACCGGGATATAACGGTCGGCAGCGAGAATGCGCGAGTTGTCGACCGGCAGGCTCGAGGTGCGGCGTGGGCCTTCATAATCGCCCTCGATCTCCATCTTTTTGGCATCAAGGATATGTTCCGGGCCAGACGGTGTGTTCATCCTGGGCAGGTCAGGGGCGGCAAGGCCGGTCGTGCCAGTTGTTCCAGCGGTCGCTGCATTGCCGGTATTAGGTGTTTGCGGAATGTCGCCGGTTTGAACCGTGGGGGCTTGTTCCCCTGTCGCCCCCGATCCGGCGTTAAGCCGGGTTTTGCCATCGGGTGATTGCGCGGCACCCGCACTTGTGCCGGTTCCATTGGTCTCGGCATTGGCCGCCCCTGATCCCCCGTCCGACGACAGAGAGGATTCAATTTGGGGCACAAACACCGACAGGCTGTCGCCCTGATCGGGGGTAATGCCCAGCCCGGGCGAAAGCGATGCGGTGCGCGCGGCATCAACAGTACCAGCAGGCTGCCCCGGGGCCGGGCTGTAACCGGCCACTTGCCAATGGGCCGGAACCGCTTGTGCCCAGGCGGCCTCTAGGGCCAGCCGGTAAGGATCGGGCGTGGGCGGCGGGGCCGGTTTAACCACCGGGGCAGGGTGTGGCGGCGGGGTTGGTGCCGGGCGTTCGATATAAACCTTTTTGGTCACCACCACCGGCGGAAAACTCGGGGTTGGTGCCGGGGCCGCAGGCGGAGCTGGCGGGGCGCTTGGCACGCCCCACACGGTTTTGTCATCCGCCGGGAGTTGCGGCGGCGTTTTGAATGCGGATGGATCGGTACAGGTGCCGCCAAAGGTCAGACCAAGGACCAGCGCGATGTCACAAAATGCGGTGCTCATCAGTCCCCCTCATATTCAATGCAGAGGAACTTCATGCCGCTTTTAAGCGAGATCAGGCGCTGGGTGCTTTCGACAATGAAGGTGTGGCCCTGAATGCGGGTATTGACCAGTTCATCCACCCCATCGACCACGACATAGGCGGTCGGCAGTTCAAGATCCTTCCAGCGGTCGCCAAAGCGGATATAGGTAAAATAGTCATCACGAAACACCGTGATCGGGCGCAGTTCGTCATCGCCCCACAGGTCATAATCGCCCCAGCCGCGCAGCTTGTTGGGATCAAACCCGGCATCGGCAACAAAATCATCGGTCGGCGTGCCGGGGTCGGTGTCGCTGAGATCATGAACGGCATTGGCAACTTTGGTGGCCGATGTTGCGGTCTTGTCGCTGTTGTCGTTTGTGCCCTTGGCGGCTTTGTTTTGCGCCGTTGTTTTAGGGGTAACCGGATCGTCCGGATGGGTGGGCAGAGTGCCATCATAAGACAGGCCGGTATCAATATTGCCGTCACTGTCGATCTGGCCTTCGACCAATCCGGAACGGTTGGCATATCGACGCGACGGGTTGGTTTGTGGTTGGCCATCCTCCCCCAATGGCATTTGTTCAATCCCGGTGCGCGATCCTGTTTCCGGGGTGGGCAGAACAATGCCCGCTTGATCTTGCAAGGCGGTGCGCATGCTACTGCCATAGCGCAGGCGCTCCTCGGGGCGGACCATCGCCACCGTCATGTCGTCTTTGGTGGCAACCGAGCCTTTAAGCCGTACCAGCAGATCAGGCATGTTGATGGAATTGACCCCTTCGGCGCGCAGATAGAAGGGATAGACATTTTGCGATGCGCCATAGACGATCATGGACGTATCGTAGCCATAACTGGCCGGACGGATGGCAATGCGGCGGTCATCACGTTTATTGACTGACCAGCTGCGCGGATCACCGACATCAATCCGGGTAATCTGTTCGCCTTTGGGCAGTTCAATCAGGGTGACGAGATATTCCCGGGTTCGGACGCGATAGGTGCAGGCCTCGCAGATGTCGGTGACATAAACCCCGTCGCTTTTTTCGGCATAATCCCAGACATCCTGAATTTGGCCGCTGGTGCGGGGCCGGACCATAGGACCAAAGCGGCCTTCGGCCTGATCCTTTGCCTGTTTGACAACAGAGTCAGGAACCGGCATGGCGGGCACTTTTGGGGCCGGGCTGGCACTCGCCGCAGCATCGGTCTGTTGGCCATTTGAGTTTGTCGTGTTTGCTGCATTAGCTTGCGTGTTGGTATTCTGTCGCTGCCCCGGCATCGGCGGGCGCGAGGATGTAAAGGCCGGGGTCTGGGCCTGGGCGGCATTGATGACAAAGACGGCGGCCAGCGAAACGAGCAAAGCGGCCAAAGCCAGCGTCCAGGCGAATTTGCGTAAACTGTTTTTCATGGGGATTATTCTCCTGCACCGGACGGGTTGCGTTTGCGCAAGACCAGACCGGTGACGGTAAGGCCGAAGGGATTGGTGTATTTTTCAGAGACCGGCACATCCTTTTGCGGGCGCGTGATCAGCGAGAGGTAGGCGCGCAGGCGTTGCGGGCGGCCCAGCGGGCGACCGTTGATGCTGTCGGTCTGGATAAAATCGATGGCGAACTTGTAATCATCGGTCAGGCTGGCGACCCGGTTGATGGTTTCGACATCAATCGATCTGACCACCCCGCGATCCAGCGCATCGCGGATTTCGCCGCTGCTAATGCGTTCCTTGCGAAACTGCTCCCAGTAAGCCGATGACGACAGTTTGGAAGCTTCGCGCAGGCGTTCTTCCTGTGTGACCGGATCGATGGCCAGCAGGATGCGGATAAAGCGCCGCGCGGTTGCTTCAAGGAACAGATCAAAGCCTTCGACCTGTTTGGAGATCGGCTCGATCTGGTAAGTGCGATCATCCGCGCCGTAAGTGCGGACAAAGACAAATTCCTTTTCTTTGAGTGGCACCAGCGCCGAGATGGTTTGCAGGGAGACCACCTGACCGGCCCCCAGCACAATTACCGCTGCGGTTAATAACCGGCACATCCATGCCAGACGGCGATGGCTGGCCTGAAAGCTGTAAGGATCAGTTTCGGTGATGCTGGCATGACGCCCCTTGGTTGGGGGCGGGGCGTCCTTGCGCTTTCGCTTCAGGGTTAGCCACGCCATGTAAAGCCCTCGCTGTTGAACTCGACCGGGTCACAGACGCACGGGCTTTGTTTAAGCGCATCGACACCGCTGCCATCCTTGGGCAGTTCGATCTCGTCAAAGGCGCAGCCGGCCAGCAAGGTGAACAGAGTGACGACAGAGACAAAACGGATCGGGCGAAGGTGTTTCATTGCGGGGCTCCTGTGGATTTTTGGGGGTGGCTGGATTGATTTCTTTGCCAGAACGGCAGCACGCCGAGCAGCAGTAAAAAGAAGAAGCCAAGGGCAAAAAGTTGCGACCAGATCACCAGGGCGGTTTGCATGATTTGGGAAAGCTGTTGGGGCGTGATGACCTGAAGCGCCTTGATGGTTTTGATCAGGGCATCAGGTTCAAACAGGGCCAGCCAGATCAACACAATGTGCAGGCTGAGAAGCCCGAGCAGGCAGTAGGATTTAATCAGGCCACCGATAAACAGCAGGGTTTGACGGGCACGCTGGCCGCAGCGGTGCAGGAGGTTTTGCATGGTCATTTACCGGACCCTTTGCTCTTGAGGTTGGAATTTTGGCCAATTGAAGCCTTGCGATGAGCTTTGGTGCGCGCATCGGGGGTGGTGGCCTTGCCTTTGGTGTCTGGCGAAAATGTCTGCCCTGTGCCGAAGGCATTTGATGATGTTGGGTTTTTGAGACGCTCAGTCACGCGCTGGCGATGGGCGTTGAAGCGCTCGGCAAAGGCACTGCCAGCCCCCTTTGGGTCGGCAAAAAACGACTGGCCCGCACCAAAGGCCCCGGCAGCCGCGCCACTGGCGCCTTTTGCGGCATTCAGCAGGCGACCGGATTTGACGCTGTTAATGGCAGACATACCGGTGGCCAGCGCCCCGCCGGTCATGGCGGCGACAGCGGAATTGGTGAATTGTGACTGGGCGATAGAATTGGCCATGCCGGTGGCTTCTGTGACAAAGGCAAAGCCCATCCAGCCAAGCACGATCGGCACGAATATCTTCATGTCCTGAAGATCGCCCGAGGCATCAACAAAACCGTCGAGATTAAGGGCCGCGACGGCATAGAGCACCAGCCCAACGGCGAGGGTCGCCCCAAACAGCACCATATAGGCGGCAAACAGGGATTTAAGGCCCTGCACCACCATGCCCCGGCTCCAGCCAAAGCCGATGCCCATCATCAGATAGGGCGACAGCGCGGCAAGCATCATGACCCGGAAAATACTGACCGCGATCTGGCTGAAATAGATCACCATCAAAAGCAGCCACGGCAGCGCGATCAGCACGCCGTAAACCCCGGCCATCAGATTGCCGAGCGAGAATTTGGACCAGACTTCAAAGGCCATGCCGATGACGGCGCGGAAGCCAACTTCGGCAACAAAGACCAATTGTGTTATGCCGGTATAATCAGCCGACGATTCTTTTATCAGATCGTTGGCTTCACCGCCTGCGGTTGCAGCGGCTTTGAGGACGACGGCAGCCGCGCCGCCCATGGTGGCAAGGGACGTGTTGTATATCAGGTTGACGAGTATGGCCCCTTGGCTCGATAAAAGACCGGCACCTATTGTGATAAAAAACAACTCATGCAAGAATCCGAGCAGATCAGATTTTGCCAAAACCATCTTGATACCGTGGACGATAAACCAAATGGCGACGACAGAAACGAAAATGGCTGCCATCGGCGCGGTCAGAACATTGCTCAGCGCATTCGTATATCCGGCGGCTGAATCCAGATACCGCTGCATCGGCTCACACATGAAGCAACGGATGGCTGTTTCGGTCTGGTTGCTGTCAAATTCCATTGTATTGGGCCTCCTGATAATTGCTTCTCCAGCACAGGCGGCCTGCAACACCTGCGCAAAGCAGGGCGATTTTTTTGATTACGGCTATGCCGAACGAATGTGGAACGAGCTTCAGACCCGCGATCAGTTCTGGACCGAATGGAACCGCGTCTTTCCGGTGGCCAAGGCCGCGTTTGATGCCGGACTTTTGACGGGCACTGTTTCGCAGATGCGTGACACAATTAAGGATCGCGACGATGCCACCGAGATCATGCAGGGCTATGATCTCTGGATTGCACAATCCAAAGTCTGGAAAAAAGTCGCGTTTGATCAGGCGAGCGCAGGTTCGATTGCCGGAATTAACATGGCGGGTGAGCACCGTCAGATGTGCGTCTTCGCGCGTATGCACGACATTTTTAATCATCAGTGCAACGGCCTGCCCGACTGGCGCACGGACGAGCAGGCCGAGGCGGACACTGCAAAATATGCCCGCTGGCAAAAGAAACTCGCTGATCAATAAGCTCTTTGGAGAGGCGATCCTCATTCATCACCTCCTTCCTGCTCGCCGCCATCACTGGAGGGACGGAACTGCAACAGCATGTTGGATTGAATGCGGATCAGCTGCGCCATTTGCTGCTGTTGCTGCACCTGAATGCGGCTTTGATGCAGAACGGCCTTGAGCAGGGTGGCGATGAAGGTTTTGAGATCGCCCGCCTGTTCGCCTTGTGATTCCAGCTCTTCGATAATGTCCTGATTGATCTCGGCCAGTTCGGTCGAGGTGCGATCTGCTTGCGCTAGTCCGGTATTAACCGCCTCACGCGCCATTTTCGCCCGACGCTCTTCGGTCGCCTTGCGCGCTGCCGCTCTTGCTGCAAAATAAAGCCGCTGTTCTGCCGGGCTATCGGGGTTTTTCCAGTTCGGCGCATTGCCGTCCCCGCCCGAGCCGCCGCCCGAACTTCCGCCCCAGGAACCGCCTTCCGGCATCGCCCAGTCATCAGGGCTGCCTTCCTCGCCAAACTTCCAGCTTTCCGGGTCTTTGGGATCAAACCACAGCGTCGAGTTATAGAAAAACCGCCGCGCACAGATGCTTTTCCAGTCAACATCATCAAGATTGATCCCGGGCATCAGCTTGGAGAAATCGGGCAACAAACAGGAGATGTCGCGATTGATCTGCTGGCCGAGCTTGGCAAGGTTGAGAATGGGAACGGCGACCTGACCGAGCTTGCCAATGGCGTTGATCTGGTCCTGGGCGGTCTTGCTGATTTTGCCGAGAATGTCGGTCTGTTTCATCAGTTCATCAAACTGCTGTTGCAGCTTGTTGAACTGTTCGGTGATTTTAACAAACGAGGTGGCGTCAAACACCGGATAGGTGGCCGAGGCGGGCAGGCTGGCACAGCTTAACAGCCCGGCAATGGCAATGATCCGCAGGCGCTTTTTATTCATGACGCCCCCCTGTCAAAACGACAGACAAGAACAGCGCGCACAACCATGAGCAGGCTGGCGAGACATTGCAGGCCAAGCAACAAGATGCCTGCAACGGGTGCGACGACCAGAAGCCCGGCGGTGAACGCCAGACAGGCCAGCATGACAAGTAAGAACAGCAGATCGGTCTTGTCTGCCGTGATCTCTATCGGGGATCGGATTGGTTCTTCTGCCCGATGATAAAAGGCAGCCGTCCTCAAAGGTGGTTGCGCCATGCGTCCCCCCATTTGCTTTGCAAGGTTTCCATCAGTTTGTTTTCGTCAGGACCGGAGCGGTAAAAGCGCAGCGGATCGCCCAGCGGCGAGAGATCGACATTGAGAATGGCGCTTTCTTCATAGCCACTGACTTCGTCGCGCTTGATGATCAGAACCCGGCGGTCATTGAACTCTTCCGAGCGGGTGCGGCCTTTGACGAAGGCCTTTTGTTCGTCATTGAGATTGAAGGGTTCCAGGCTTTCGTCATCGATCTTGGAATTGGGAAAGAAGATGAAAACAGCGGTGTTTTCGATAAAGGCTTCTGCCTTGCCGCTTTTGACCAAAGCTGCCGGATCCTGAAAAATCATCCCGACAATGCCGTTGAGCTTGCGATATTCCCGGTACATCTCGGCGGCCAGATCGCAAAAACCGGGATTGCGCAGCAAATTGGCCGCTTCCTCGATCAATATGATGAAACCCCGCAAGTTCGGTGCGACCGATTTGGCAATGGTCTCGGCGATATGGCCAACAATCGGTGCACCCAGCGACGGGTCTTTCAGCGCCTCGTTCATATTGATGCCCACCATATGCGACTGGTTGAGCATGCCGCCGAGACTGTCATGGGGCGCATTCATGATGTGGCTGCGCAGCCCGGCATTGCCCTTGTCGTCAATCACCCATTGCGAAAACGCCCGGCGCAGTTCGGAACGTTTGGCAAAGGCATAGGGAAACAGGGCATTGAGCGTGCGGTTGGGCGGATCGATCTGGAAGGCCAGATCAATCGCATGCGACAGGGCATCGCGATCATCCGGGGCCAGTTCAATCCCGGCCATGGCCTTGAGAATGAAATTGATCCGCTCGCGATTGGCCGGATTATCTTCCCCGACATCCAGCGGGTTTAAGGCCAGCTTCTCATAGGGCTGATAGAGCCCGCCGAGCGCTTCGACCATGAAGCGCGAGCCTTCCTTGGAATCAAAGATAAACGAGCGAATGCGATCAAACTTTGACGCCCCGCTCAGAAGATGCATCAGCAGTGTTGATTTACCGCTGCCCGCCGGGGCAAAAACCAGAAAGTTGGCCAGCGTCTTGGGCTTGTTGGTGACATGGAAGTTCGCCGCATAGGCCTGCCCGCTGGTGGTGGTAAACCAGCGCAGCGGGGCCGGACCGAGCGGGCTTTCGGTGAGACCGGTGGCCGAATGCTGCATCGCCCACAGGGCGGCAATGTTTTCGCTGCGCAGTTCGAGCGAGGACATGAAGCGTCCGCCCGGGATCAGCTTGGCGCGGGACCTGGCCGGAATGCGGTTAAACCAGCAGACCGGCGCACCGCGCACCTGGACATGATAGAGGATCTGGCGGTTTGACAGCCGCCGGGTGATCTTGCGGATCAAGGCATCAAGTTTGACGGAAGTGTCTGCCCGGGCAATGATCTGGAACTGGGTGGCAAACAGGGTGACATCGCCCTGATTGACCATGCTGATCAGGGCATCGGTCTCGGCGGCGGCCTCGGCATTGCCAAACAGGGCGTTTTGCTCGCCGCTCAAACGACGGCTGAGATAAAGCACCGCCTTGTGCTGATCAAAGGGATCGCAGATCTGACAAATCTCGATCTCGCCATCAAGCGTCATGATGTCGTTAATGATCTGGCCCGTCACCGTGCCCGGCCATTTGGCCACGGTAATCACCTTTTGCAGTTTCTCGGTCGGGGTGAAGCTTCGGATCACCCCGTTATCCTTGTGAAAGCTCAGATCACTGGCGGGCAGGCCACCCGAGATGTCTTGCGGGATCGGGCCGAGATCGTGGCGATATTCGCCGCAGACAAGGCCGTTTAAAAACCCGGTCAGATCGCAGGTCTGGCCATCGGGCGCTTTGGCCAGCAGATCAACCCCGTATTTGGCCCCATCGGCATCAATGATATCGGTGGCTTCATGCAAGGCGGGCATGGCGGAGCCGGTAATGACCAGATACCAGTCAATGAAATAGCTGGAGCGAAACTGCTTCGCTTCGGCATCGCCCACTTCCTGCAAGGGCGCATTGGGCCAGGTGGCCCGGGCATTAATCGCGCGTTTGCGTTTGATCCCAAACCAGCGCAGGCTGAGACCCAACTGGCCGAGCTTGTGAACCAGGATTGAACGGGCTTGCAGCAGGTTGTCCTGTTCAGCCTCGATCTTGGCATCGTAGGACGTGCCGAGAAAGCGAAACACACGCGACAGGCTGTTATCCTTGCCGCGGATGGTGGTGGCATCACTTTCGATGCAATCGAGTTCAAGCTGGTCTTGCAGCCAGTCCTGTTTGATGTCGCCAAGCAGGATGCGGCGGCTGGCGGGGACGACAAGGCCCCCGGCCATGGTGGCGACAAGGGAGGTGGCAAGGACGGAAGGCCAGATCATGGCTGTTTCCTCCCGGCATTGAGCAACCGGTTATGCCGGCTGGTGCGCCAGAAACGGGGCGGCAGCGACAGTTCCCGGTCGAAATGCATGTTGTCCTTGGTCTTGCGAATGAAGAACATCCATGCGCCGATGATGCCCAGCACCATGGTGGGCAGCATCAGCCAGAAGATCTCCAGAAGCACCATGAGCACGAGGCCAATCGAGCCAATGGCGACGCTGAGCATCATCAGCGGCACGGGCAGGCCAAACATGGTCATCTGGTTTTGAATGCGGGTGAGAACAGCGCTGCCGGCTTTCATGATCAGGACCCGCCAAACAGGCCAGCCGAGATTGCCGGGCCGGAGGTGACCAGCACCCCGCCAATGACGATCATGCCCGCCCGGATCCAGTCCATGCGTCCGGTAAACCCGGCCCAGATGCCAAGCACCATCACGCCGATACCAACGACAATGGTGCCGATCTTGCCGACCCCGGTCTGAACACTTTCAAACAGGCTAATGATCGGTTCGTACCATTCACCGGAGGCAGAGGTGGAGGCCGCCTGGGCAAAGGCAGGCTCGGTGAGAATGAGGGTTGCCACGGCAACCAGCAGGCACAGGGTGAGATTGTTTTTGGTCATGTCTTCCTCGGGGTTAAATCAGGATCAAATCGGAATAAATGCGGGTTCAAAGGGTCAGGGCGCTGAGCACACCGACGACGAAGACCACGGCGATGATGTTGAGCGTGGTCAGGATCTTCTGGGTGCGCAGCAGGCGGGAGAACTGGCGGATGGCGTCTTCCGCCATCTCTGCCGTTTCATTCATGGTTTTGATGCGTTCGCGCACCACATCGCCCAGCGCCTCGGCCTTGAAGGCTTCAATGGCTGCCAGGACATCCTTGGTAAAATCCTGCGAGGCATCGCGGACGGTCTGGGAAAGGGCGCGGTTATACTGGTCATTGATCCGGCGTTGCTCATCAAGCGACAGGCGCAGGATGGTATGGACCAGCAGTACCGGATCATCGGCATCGACCGTGATCTGGTGTTGCTGCCACAAATAAGTGCGCAGCTCCTCGACACTGTCCATTGTGACGGGTGGCGGCGGGGTATCGTCCAGAAGCCCTGCCATCACAGCACCCTCTGTTCCATTTCCGCCCCGATGCTGCGCCAGGTCATCTTCAGGCGCTGGCGCGACATCAGCTGGAACTCGGGATGGGACGCTGCCTCGTCAAAGGTCAGGCGGGCGCGCATCATCTGTTCGATGTCATGACCAAAGGTTTCCTTGCGAACCTCGGGCAGGCGGACCAGCGCGTGAATGCGGTCCTTGTTCTTTTTATAAAGGCCGGAATGCTCGAAGCTCCGCACCTCGCCCGAGGCATCCTTGCGTTCGATCCGCCCGAAATATTCGTTGAGCCAGACAACGACGGGAATATCGGGCACGCTTTGCAAGACGTGGTGCAGGCCCTCCATGGTGTCATTAAGCGCCTGTCCGCCGGTGAGCACGGTATGAAGGCGCACCTCGTGCCCGGCATCGGCCAGCATTTGCAAGGCCTGGGCTTCGACCATGTAGCCGAGCAGGGGCAGGAAGGTGGACGCCCCGTTATCGATCACGACAATGCCGTCATCGGGACCGGCCATGATCTGTTCGATCAGGGCGTCAAAATAACGCGGGTTGATCTCGTCGGGACGTTCGCCGAGACGAATGGTCTCGACGGGAAAGGCCTTGTAACCGGCAAAGGTCTGGTTGATCGGATCGGTGTCAAAGCAGGCCAGCGGGGTGTCGCGTTTGAGGTAATGCTGTGCGAGAAGGCTGGCGACAAACGACTTGCCGACCCCGCCCTTGCCCTGAAGGGTGAGATTAATCAACGCCATTGGCGATAACTCCATCTGAAATGATAATTTTGATGCCCAGTGCATGGGCGAGGCGAAAGACATGGGCGGCGGGAAGATCGATCCGGCCTGCTTCAAAGTCGCGGTAGCTGCGTTCAGACATGCCGATGCAATGGCCCGCCCCGGTTTGGGTCAGACCTTTGTCGAGGCGGGCCTGGCGCAGGCGGGTGTGAAGGGTGAGGTAGTCGGCTTGCCAATTGCTCATTGCGCGTCCTCCTCATCATCGGAGGGCGCATCCTCGCCATCCCACAGGCGATCAAACACGACCTGTTCTTTTTCCTTGAGCGTGGGCAAGGAATTGGCGGGCTGAGACTTGTCTGGCCGATGTGCTGGATTGGTCGCGGGAAGGGACCGGGCAGGTGGTTTGACAAGGGCCCGGCTTTTGGGTGCAGCGCGCCCGGCACGCAGCAGTTTCACGCGGCGATAAAACGACCGGCGTGAAATGGTAATCCGCTGGGCAGCGGTTAAAGTTTCAAAGATTTGTCGGGTGGAAATACCCTTCTCGATCTCTGCAAGGATCTCCTCTTGCAGGGCGAGAATTTCGATTTTTGCCTGACCCCATTCGGCTGGCATTGCAGACCCCCATCTCGTCGTTAACGACTTGACAAGGATCGGAAATGTATGGTCTCAATTCGTCACCGGGGACACCATGAAGGATGTCCCTCGGGTAAAAGAATTGGGTAATCAGGTATGCCCCCGCAACCAACAAAAAGCCCCGCCATCCGAAGATGGCGGGGCTTTTTGTTTATTCCCTGTGTCTGCT
>NZ_JFKA01000019.1 GCF_002115755.1 Thalassospira mesophila
GATCACGGAATAGCTACCGGCATTGATATTATCGTTCAGCAGCAAATAACCGGATGTAAAATGCAGGTCATCTTTGGTATGCGTGATCGTACCGATGTTGCCACTTTCAGTCGTCAAATTTTTGCCCGTCATCACGCCATAATGGCTGCTGTCACTGCCACCGGCGATGGTAAAACTGCCGGTGGAAACAGCAACAACGTCCCCGGCAATCGTGCCACTATTCTCAATCAGCATCGAATTTTTGGTTTGGTTGTAGATGGCACTCACATCTGTACTCACAATAGTACCGCTGTTGGAAATAGTTCCGATGCTACCACTCGATTTGATTGCATATTTCCCAGAAATAAAACCTGTATTTACAACTAAACCGGTAGTGCCACCTACATATGTAAGCAATGCCGTATCTGTTGCCGAGATCGTACCGCTGTTTGAGATTGTTGCGATTGACCCGCTATTATAAATAGCTGTTTTCGCTGAAATAGAACCAGAATTGACAATAGACCCTATTGTTTTTGATCCTGCGTTATAAAGTCCGGTATATACAGCTGATATATTTCCGGTATTTTTTATAAATCCTATACTTCCATAGTTATACAACGCTGCAGACGAACCGGTTATCACACCATTGTTAATAACACCGACGACGATGCCAGCATTATTAAACTCCACCTCGGAAGATTCTACGCGACCATTATTTATAAATGTACCAACAGTATCACCTGACTCAATCCGTACGGCAGTATTATTGCCAACCAAGGTAATACCGCTCGCGACCTCAAGACCACCGGCGGTCCATTCGACACAGGTGGAAGAACTCCCAATAGTTGTGTCAGTGGAGACCACAGAACAACTTGAAACAGCCAGGGCAGGACTTGACGTTAACGGAAGGGCACCGATAGCGACCAACGACACCCCTATCAATAGCTGCCCACGAAAGCCCGAAACCCGTTTTGTCATATAATGTCTCCCCCAAAACAAAAAGGACAGCCCCACGCATGACATGCACTGACCATCCTGTTTGACGGAGTAAGCTCTTTTTTTAAAATTTTTTAAAGTAAAATTCGTCGCAAATACTGACAAAATCAGACATTGAGCCAGATTCAGCAAATATTATGAAATGAAAATATTCGGAATATTGTCTATTGCCACAACCATTGATAATAAAAAAATAATTTAACTCTCCACACTGGACGCATTACAGCGGAAACTTATGGTCCTGAAGCGACGATGAGCTGATAGAGAATTTTTCGCGCGATCCCCTAGGTTTTTACAGAAATCTCATAACAGTACGCCACAAAAGTCAGGTTTTCGGTAAAATTTACACGAAACCTAATCCCAACTGACTGATGACAATAATGTCCGTCGGGCGGTTTCAAGATGGTTTTGGAAAAACAGGCGTGCGGCGGCAAAATCGCCCGCTTCAAGAGCATCGATCACTTGCAAATGTTCAATGACAGCCGCCGCATTGCGATTTTTTTCGTCCGCCTTGTTCCAGCGATAATGGTAATGGAAAATCAGGGCGACCAGATCATAAAAATCATCGGCAAAACGATTGTTGTAGGTTGAAATCAGCACCCGGTGAAAGCGGTCATCCAGCCGTGGGAACAACGCATATTTCGCATCGATATCAGTTTGAACGTCCCGATGTTCGATGCCCAGTTGTTGCAGTGTCTTCCAACATGCAGACTGGCGCGCCTGTCGTGTAAAATGGTCAAACGCACGCAATTCGAACATTTCGCGCACATCAAACAATTCCATCGCAAATTCACGGGTAAATCCGTTTAATACCCAATGGCGGTTGGGTTTTTTCTCGATCAGGCCATAGCGCGAGAAGCGGATCAGATATTCACGAACAGAGGATGCACTGACACCGAAGTTTTTTGCCAGTTCACTTTCCCGTAAAACCGTGCCCGGCGCCAAATCACCGCCAACGATATATTGCATAAATGCCGGTTCGATCAGGGCCGATGTCGGGCGGGTTTCGCTGGCCTGAAAATAATCGTCCTTAGTTGGCAGGCGCAAAACCGTTTTTTCGCGCCCTTTCCAGTGGATAATATTTTGATCGGAGAGATGTTCCAATACCGCCCGAACGGTGCTGCGGCTGATCAACCACCGGGCGGCCATTTCCTTTTCCGATGGCAAACACGCACCAGCGCCAACACCCTGAATATGGTCAAGGCAAACGTTGTAAGTTTCCTTGTAAGTCCGGTTTGTTTTGGCCACGTCGTTCTGGTTTCCCCACCCGTTTGGCAAAAAATGCCCGTCCCGGGCAACAAAGGCAATCGCTTTATCCTGACGACGGCACTTTGCTCCGATTTTGCGTCGTAAGTATTTTATGCATAAAAAACAGTTGACGGCAAATTCAGTTTGTTTTTTATGTATAAAATACAATTTGGGCGTCACAGACCCAAAACGCGACCAATAGGGAAATGCCATGACCGCCATGAAAACCATCGTTTGTGTAGAACCCGGCCAGCTTGCCAGCGGAACAGCCCCTTTCCCGTCGCCAAAACCCGGCCACATTCGGGTCGCTATTCGCAGCATCGGCATTTGTGGCACCGATTACCACATCATGGAAGGCCTGCACCCGTTTTTGCAGTATCCCCGCGTCATGGGGCATGAGCTTTCGGGCACCGCCCTTGATGCCTCAACAACCGGCAACATCGCGGTTGGGGATCTGGTTGTGGTCAATCCCTATGTCACCTGTGGCACTTGCCATGCCTGTACAATTGGAAAGCCAAACTGCTGCACATCAATATCGGTTCTGGGGGTGCACGGCGATGGCGGCATGTGCGACCAGATCTGCGTGCCGGAATCAAACCTGTACCCTGCCACCGGCCTAACCGCGCGGGACGCCGCCATGGTTGAATTTTTGGCCATTGGTGCCCATGCCGTTGCACGGTCGCGCCTTCAGGCCGGAACACAGGCGCTGGTTGTGGGTGCCGGGCCGATCGGCATTGGCACCGCCCTGTTTGCCAGCTTTGCCGGGGCCAAAGTAACCCTTCGTGATACCAGCCAAACCCGGCTGGACCGCGCCTGCGCGATGGTTAAGGGATCAAAGGGAGTTCTTGCCAATGACCCGGCGGCAGAATTGCCCGGCGACGGTTTTGAGACCGTTTTTGACGCCACAGGCAATATCAAGGCCATGAATGTTGCGATTAACGACCTGGCCCATGGCGGCACGCTGGTGCTGGTGGGTGTGGTCAAGGGCGAATTGCGCATCGATGACCCGGAATTTCACAAACGCGAAACCACCCTGATGGGCAGCCGCAACGCCCTTAAAGAAGACTTTGAAAAAGTTATGTCCCACATGCGCGCTGGTGATGTGCCGGTTGATTTGCTTAACACCCATGAAGCATCGTTTGACGAAGGCGTGCAACAATTAGCCGCATGGGGCCATAACCGCGAAGATATTGTGAAAGCCATTCTTCATGTCGGTTAGGTTTCCCACCCCGATTATTCAGTTTGGCACCAGCCGTTTTTTGCAGGCCCATTTTGATCTGTTTATTGACGAGGCCCTGCAACGCGGACAGGCCATTGGCCCAATTACCGTTGTGCAATCCAGCGGGGACGCCAGCCGGGCCAGCCGCCTTGCCGCACTGGCCGCCGAGGACGGGTACCCTGTGCATATTCGCGGCCTTGAAAACGGCGTTGTCGTCGACCGGCACCAAAAGGTACGGTCCGTTACCCGCACCCTGTCAACCGCAACCGACTGGCCCAAAATTGCCGCCATTGTTGTTAACGAGGCCGAATATATTGTTTCAAACACCGGTGACGCCGGTTATGCCCCGCACCCCGCCGACAAAAGTACCGAATTTGACCAGGCCATGTCCTTCCCGGCCAAATTGCGGTTGCTGTTAAAGGAACGCTATCTGGCACACGGGCGGCCCCTTACAATTTTGCCCATGGAACTTGTCCCCGCAAATGGAGATGTCCTGCGCGCCTGCGTGCTTGCAATTGCCGCCATTGACGACAGCGAATTTCAAGACTGGCTGGAACACCGGGTCATCTGGGCCAATTCACTGGTGGATCGTATTGTGTCCGAGCCCATCGAACCCGCCGGGGCCATCTGTGAACCCTATGCGCTTTGGGCCGTTGAACAACAAGCCGGGTTAATCCTGCCGTGCTTGCACCCGGCAATTGAACTGGTTGAAACGCTTGATGAAATCGAAGCCTTAAAACTGTTTATCCTTAATCTGGGTCACACCTGGCTTGCCGATCAGTGGCAACGCCATGGCAGCGACAAAGCCATGTCGGTTGTCCGGTTTCTGGAAAACCCGGCCATAACGGAAGCACTTCACGACCTTTACGAACGAGAAGTTATTCCCGGCTTTGCGGCGGCCGGAATGGAAGAGCGCGCCAGAGCCTATCTGGCCACAACGCTGGACCGGTTCCGCAACCCGTTTCTCGATCATCGTCTGGCCGATATTGCCCAAAACCACCGCCAAAAAACCGAACGCCGTATTCAGGGGTTTATGCACTGGGCCCAAAGCCACGGTGACACAACAAAAAAACCAACCCTTGCCGCCATGATCAACAAGGTTCCCGCACCATGAAGATTAACGCCCTTCGCCTTGACGAAACCGACAATGTCCTGATCGCGTTACTGCCATTACTGGCAGGCGATATATCATCCCCCGGCGTTACCACCGCCGAAGATATCGGTGCCGGTCACAAATTTGCCGCCCGCGATATCAAACAGGGCGAGCAGATTGTAAAATACGGTCAGGTCATCGGTGTCGCCACTTCCGATATCGCCACCGGCTGCCTGGTTCATAGCCACAATCTGGCAATGGGCGATGCCCGCCTTGGCGCGGGGGAAACCACCACCCCCACCTTGCCGCGCCCGGCCCGCGACACCTTTATGGGTTATCGTCGTAAAAATGGCCGGGTTGGCACGCGCAATTATATCGGCATTGTCTCGACGGTAAATTGTTCGGCCACGGTATGCCGCGCCATTGCCGAGGCCGCCACCCGCACGCTGTTGCCCAAATATCCCGGTATTGATGGTTTCGCCCCGATTGTTCACGATCAGGGCTGTGGCATGGTTAATCACGGCGAAGGATATGACATTCTGGTCCGCACCCTTGGCGGCTACCGCGATCATGCCAATTTTGGCGGTGTGTTGCTGGTCGGTCTGGGCTGCGAGGTTAACCAGCTGAGTGCATATGGCGAGATGGATGACCCTGAACACGCCGCGCGCTATGCCAGTTTCAACATCCAGTCCGCCGCCGGGTCGTCATCAGCCGTGCGCAAGGCTGTTGAAATTCTCGATGGCATTGCCAAAATCGTCTCGCAGGACCAGCGTGAAACCTGCCCGGCATCTGAACTTGTTTTAGGGATGCAATGTGGCGGGTCCGACGGTTTTTCGGGGCTTTCCGCCAACCCGGCCCTTGGCGTTGCCAGCGATCTTTTGGTTGCAGCAGGTGGCACCAGCCTTTTGTCGGAAACACCCGAAATTTTTGGCGCCGAACATTTGCTGATCGCACGCTCAGACGCCCAAACCGGCGCGCGCATCGCCGAAATGATCGAATGGTGGAAAGACTACGCCGAAAAGAACAATGCCACGCTGGATAACAACCCGTCCCCGGGCAACAAACGGGGCGGTTTGACCACCATTTTGGAAAAATCGCTGGGTGCTGTTGCCAAATCGGGCCGGGCACCGGTTTCCGATGCCATCGGCTATGCCTACCCGGTGCGCAAACACGGGCTGGTTTACATGGATAGCCCCGGTTATGACCCGGTTTCGGCCACCGGCCAGGTTGCCAGCGGGGCCAATATCATTGCCTTTACCACCGGTCGCGGGTCGTGTTTTGGTGCCAAACCGGCACCGTCGCTAAAACTGGCATCCAGCAGCACACTGTTTGCCCGCATGCCCGAAGACATGGACATTGATTGCGGCACCGTCATTACCGGCCTGCAAACCCACGACGAACTGGGGCTGCAAATTTACAACACCCTTTTGGATACGGCATCGGGTGCCAAAACCAAAAGCGAAGATTTTGGCTATGGCGACAATGAATTTGTGCCGTGGAAAATCGGTGCTGTTCTTTAAGCACCGCTAAGCCTCAACACTTTGCCGAAACACAACACCCTTTGGCAGGTTTGCAAAAAATCAACCCGCAAACCTGCCTTTCCGCCACCTGGCGGCAAAACCAATAATAATGAAGATCAAATAATTCATATTACTCAACGGGAGGAAACCCCTGAATGTTCAAGTCACTTAAGGCCATAGTTCCATCAACAGCACTGGTTGCGGCAACGCTTGCCTTTGGCCTTGTCACATCGGCACAGGCCACAACGGTTCTGAAATTCGCCCATGTTTATGATGAATCAACGCCGTACCATAAGGTGCTGCTTGACGCGGCCAAGGAAATCAAAGCCAAGACCGATGACCGCTATGAAATGCAGGTCTTTCCGTCATCTTCGCTGGGCAATGAAGAATCCATCAATGAAGGCCTGTCGCTGGGCACAGTGGACCTGATCTATACCGGCCCCGCCTTTATGGCACAAAGCTACCCCGATATCGGCCTGATCGATTACCCGTTTGTCTTTCGCAATTACGACCATTGGGAAGCCTTCTGGAACAGCGATCTGCGCGATGAAATGGCAAAGGGCTATCAGGACGCGACCGGCAACGTCCTGATCACGCACACCTATTATGGCACCCGTCAGGTAACCGCGAACAAGCCAATCCTCAAACCTTCCGACATGAAGGGCCTTAAAATTCGCGTGCCGAACGCACCGGCCTATACCCTGTTCCCCAAGGCCGTTGGCGCCAACCCCACCCCGATGGCCTTTTCCGAGGTTTACCTTGGCCTGCAGCAGGGTGTTGTCGATGCCCAGGAAAACCCGTTGCCGACCATCAAGGCAGGCCAGTTTTATGAAGTACAAAGCGATATCAGCCTGACGGGTCATACCATTGCGACCCTGACCACCCTGATGTCTGGCACCACCTATGACAATATCGACGAAGCAGACCGCAAAATCATTATCGGTATTTTGCGTGATGCCTCGGCCACAGCCACCAAAGAAGTCCGCGATCAGGAAGCTTCTCTGGTTCAGTGGTTCAAGGATAAAGGTGTAAAGGTTCATGATGTTGACCGCCAGCCGTTCATGGACATTGTTCAGCCGTTGCTGAAAGGCAAGGACATGCCATGGTCGCCGGAAACGTTTGACCGTTTGCAGGCTATTGGCAAGTAATTTGCTTGTCTGTGCCTGACCAATGGGACGGATGGGGTGTCTCCCTGCTTCATCCGTCCTGTCTTGCTGTTTGATGCTGAAGGTGGCCCATGAACGACCTTTCAAGCGACAGTGAAATTGCCAAGGAAATCACCAGCCAGATTGATGCCCAACAAACCGATATCAGCGATATTTCCTGGTGGGATGCACCAATATTCGCGGTGTTCTGGGCGTTAATTCTTGTTGTTTTCCTGCAATTTTTTTCGCGCTATGTGCTGAATAATTCCATTTCCTGGACCGAGGAAATCGCCCGCTATTTGTTAATCGTCGTGACGTTTTCCGGTGCCGCCATTTGTGCGCGCAAGAAAAGCCACATCTATCTCGATTTTTTCCATCTTTACCTGCCCAAGGCAGCATCGCGCGCCTTGTTTTTCCTGATGGATTTGATAACAGCGGCTTTTTTTGCCTATGCCGCATGGTCAGGCGTTATGCTGGCAAACCGCATGGGCCGCCAACGCATGATCAGCATTGATATTTCACGATCCTGGATGTTCTGGGCCGTTGTTATCTGTCTGGCCATTACGGCCCTTGTCACGCTGGTTCGAGCATTTCATTCCCTGCGGAGACCTGCGCCATGAGCTTGGCCATTATGTTTATTTTGCTGGCTGTGCTGCTGGTGTGTGGTGCGCCGGTTGCCGTTGCGCTGGCCGGGTCGTCGCTGGCCTATCTTTTCATTGCAGGCATGCCGCCCATTACCATGCTGCACAACATGATCAACGGGGTTAACAGCTTTCCATTGCTGGCTGTGCCGTTTTTCATTATGGCCGGTCATTTGATGAATACCGGGGGCATTACGGTACGTATTTTCAATTTTGCCCGCGCCATTGTCGGCTGGATGCCCGGTGGGCTGGGGCATGTGAATGTCGGGGCCAGTGTCATTTTTGCCGGAATGTCGGGTGCTGCTGTCGCCGATGCCGGTGGCCTTGGCAATGTCGAAATCAAGGCCATGCGCGATGCCGGGTATGATACCGCCTTTGCCGTTGGCATTACCGCAGCGTCTTCTACCATTGGCCCTATCATTCCGCCGTCGCTGCCGCTGGTTTTATATGGCGTTATTGCCCAGGTTTCGATCGGGCAGTTATTTCTGGCAGGCATCATCCCCGGCCTGCTGATGGCTGTTGCCCTTATGATTATGGTCGCGTGGTATTCGCGGCGCCGGAACTATCCGCGTGACCTCGCCTTTTCGTGGGTCATTCTGGGCAAGGCCAGCAAGGATGCCTTCCTGCCGTTGATGACGCCGGTGATTATTATTGGCGGCATCTCAACCGGTCTGTTCACTCCGACAGAAGCCGCCGTCGGCGCTGTGGCCTATTCGCTGGTACTGGGCACCGTAATTTATCGCACCTTGACCATCCGCCACTTGCTGCGTGTGACCATGGATACGGTTGAAACCACGGCTGCCATTATGCTGATTGTGGGTGCCGCCGCCGTTTTCGCCTGGATTTTAACCGCCAACCAGTCGGCTCAGCATCTGGCGAACTTTGTGCTTGGTTTTACCGACAATAAAAACCTGATCATTGTCCTGATCATGCTGCTGGTTCTCGTCGTTGGCTGCTTTATGGAAACCATTGCCGCCATCACCATTTTAGTGCCGGTATTGTTGCCAGTTGCCCATAGCGTGGGGATTGACCCGGTTCACCTTGGCATCATCGTTATTCTGAATTTAATGCTGGGCTTGCTCACGCCACCGGTTGGTATGGTGCTTTATGTGCTGTCGCGCGTTTCCGGCGTACGGTTTGAAGAATGTGTGAAGGCAACAGCTCCTTTCCTCATTCCGCTTTTGATCGTGCTGTTCTTGCTGGCTTTCATCCCGCAACTCAGCATGGCACTGCCGACCCTGCTTTATCGTTAAGCCCGGTTCCAGCCCTTTTTACACCGGCACAGGCCCACCGAAAACAGGTGGTCCTGTGCCGTTTTTATATTCCCCGAACAAACCCGGCTGGGCTTTGGGCAAAATCACATCGCTCGCCAAACCGGCCCGCACCACCTCCCTATTCAAATCAACAATCATTTCATCCCGTTTGCTGATGTTTTTTAACTGCTTTACTCTTGACATATGACTTATGACATAAGATGATGAAGCACCGGGAACAACCCGGACAAAAACACGCAAAAATGCGATATCCTTTCGGGAGGAAATATAATGAAACGGACTTTAGTCGCCCTTGGTGCGATTGCCCTCGCCTGTGCAAGTTTTTCCCAATCCGCTTTTGCCAAATGGCCCGAACGGGCTGTTACCATTATTGTGCCGTGGTCAGCCGGTGGCGGCACCGATGCCACGGCTCGTGCCGTTGCCCAGCAACTTGAACAACGCCTTGGTCAGCCAGTTAACGTTGTAAACCGGACCGGTGGTGGCGGCGTAGTTGGCCATGTTGCCATCGCCAATGCGCCAGCTGATGGCTATACGCTAGGCGTTGTGACCATCGAAATGACCATGTATGACGCACAGGGTATTCCCGGTGCCACACCCGAAGATTTCACCCTGATCGGTCGTTTTAATGCCGACCCGATTGCGGTAAATGTACGCGCCGATGCGCCCTATAACAGTGTTGAAGACCTGATCAAGGCGGTCAAAGCCCATCCCGGCGATATCAAAGCATCCGGGGCAAACCGGGGTGGCCTGTCGCATCTGGCCTGGGCGGGCTTGTTAAACACGCTTGATGTTAACCCCGATGCCAGCCCGTGGATTGCATCGGATGGTGCCGCCCCGGCTATGCAGCAACTTGCCGCAGGTGCCATTGATGTTGTCTCAACATCCCCGGCCGAAGCACGGTCGCTGGTTGAAGCCGGCGAAGCCAAAACGCTGGCCCTTGTTTCAAACGAACGCAGCGATGCCTGGCCTGACCTTACCACCACCACCGAGGCCTTCAACATCAATTGGTCGCCCCTGCCATTTCGCGGGTTAGCCGCCCCCAAGGGCCTGCCGGACGACATCACAAAAACGCTGTCAAAAACCCTGAAAGACATTACTGAAGACCGGGAATTCCATAAATTCATGGCATCGCGCGGGTTTTCGGTTGCCTATCAGAACAGCACAGATTTCACCAAAACCGTCATGCAATCGCGTGAAGGGCTGGTGAAAACCATGAAGACCCTGGGACTGGCGAAATAACGATAGGCTGGAGCATTACCATGCGTATCGATGACCGCCTTACCGGTTTGATATTCGCCGTTCTTGGATGTGGGGTCATCTTTCTGGCACAGCAGCTTCCCGCTGTGCCAGGAACCACCTTTGGCCCCAACCTGATGCCAACTTTGATTGGCGTTGCCATGCTGGGGCTGTCGCTCAAAATCATGATTGCCGCGCTGCGTACTACGCATCACGGGCCGTGGTTCGATATATCGGCCTGGCAGGGTCGCACACGCGGCATTATCAGCGCGATCTGGACCATGACCGGTGTGCTTGTGGCCATTTACGCCCTGCCGGTCATCGGCTTTCCCCTTCTCGGGCTGGTCTACACCATCGGGTTGATGCTGCTTTTGCAAATCCGCCTCGTTATTGCGCTGCCGGTTGGTCTGATCGTGATTTTGGGCCTGCAATATGTATTTGCGCAAATCCTGTATGTTCCGCTGTCGGCGGGGCCACTTCCTTTGCCGTGGTGACAAGCATGACATTTGAAACATTCGCTACCGCTGCAAATATCGTTTTTCAGGCCCCGGTCCTGCTCGCCATTCTGGGCGGTGCGGTTTATGGCCTGTTTATCGGGGCCATACCGGGCCTGACCGCCACCATGGCAACGGCCCTTCTGGTGCCATTAACCTTTTATCTGGACCCGGTGCCTGCGATTGCCCTGATCGTTTCAACAACTGCCATGGCGATTACTGCCGGGGATATTCCCGGTGCGCTGTTACGGATCCCCGGCACCCCGGCATCGGCCGCCTATGTCGATGAATCCTATGCCCTGACCATGAAAGGCAAGGCCGAAACCGCGCTTAGCATCGGTATTTTCTTTTCTGCATGTGGCGGGCTTGTCGGGGCGGTTGTGTTGCTGGTGACCGGGCCGCTTCTGGCCCATGTCGCCCTGATGTTTTCCAGCTTTGAATTTTTCTGGCTCGCCATGCTGGGCCTGATGACATCCGCTCTGGTCAGCAGCAGCGACCCGGCACGGGGCTTTATATCCTTGCTGATCGGGTTGTTAATCGCAACGGTCGGGCTTGATGTCACCAGTGGTCAGCCCCGGTTTACCTTTGGCTCTATCGACCTTATGGGCGGGGTCAGCTTTATTCCCGTTATGATCGGCATGTTTGCCTTTGCCGAGGTTTTGCGCGGGTTTTCCGCCAACGCATCATTCCCCCCGGCCCCCGATACGTCACGGGCGCGTCCGTTTCATGGCATGGGGCGTTTGCTGATGCGCTATCCATTCAGCTTTTTGCGTGGCGCATCGCTGGGCACGGCGGTTGGGGCATTGCCCGGTGTGGGCGGCGACGTTGCCGCCTGGATCGCCTATGGCATGAGCAAACGGATGTCGAAAACTCCGGAAAAATTTGGCACCGGCCACGAAGAAGGCCTGATCGAAGCCAGCACGTCAAACAATGCCGGACTTTCAAGCGCCTGGATACCGGCCCTGGTTTTTGGCATTCCCGGCGATGCGGTTACCGCCATCGCAGTTGGTGTTCTGTTTATGAAGGGCCTTAACCCCGGGCCGCGCCTGTTTGTCGAAAACCCGTCCATGCCCACCGCAATCATCATGACGTTTTTCCTCGCCAATCTGTTGCTGTTCCCCATCGGGTATCTGGCAATCAAAGGGGCGCGTCGGGTTTTGTCGGTGCCGCGCGGCGTCATTGTGCCAGTTGTTCTGGCCTGCTGCGTTCTGGGATCCTTCGCAATTAACAATTCCACCTTCGATATCGGCGTCATGTTTGTCGCTGGCATCGTTGGTTACCTGCTTGAAGAAAACGGTTTTCCCATTGCGCCGATCATTCTGGGGCTTGTTCTGGGGCCGGTTCTTGAACGCAACTTCATTATGTCGATGCAAATCGCCAACGGAGATCTTCTCGGGTTTTTTGACCGACCAATCGCAGCAGTACTGGGCGTCATCGTTTGTTCGCTGCTGATCCTGCCCATTGCCCGTGCCACCTGGCGCCGCGTGGGCCGGGCAAAACACCCGTCAACATTATCCACACATACGTCAGACCACGAACAAGAGAGAAACGAACATGGTTGATATTTTCAGCGTTAAAAACAAAGTCATCGTCGTCACCGGTGGTCTGGGACAATTGGGCACGCAATTTTCCCAGTCTTTGGCACAGGCCGGGGCGAAAGTTGCCATCTATAGCCGCCGCCCGTTTGACCGCAACCAGATTGCCGAAAAATTCCCCGATGTTGCCGACAATATCCGGGTTTATGTTGCCAGTGTTACCGACAAGGAAGCCCTGCAAAAAGCAACCGACCTTTTGGTTGCCGACTGGGGTGTGCCCGATGTGCTGGTCAACAATGCCGGGATTGATTCCAAACCCGACGGATCGGCCGAACAAAACGCCCCGTTCGAGGATTACCCCCAGCGGTACTGGGATGAAATTATTGATACCAACCTGACCGGCGTCATGCTGACCAGCCAGGTCATTGGCAGCAAAATGGCAAAAGCCGGGCGGGGATCGATCATTAATGTCGGGTCGATTTACGGCATGGTGTCGCCCAATCAATCCCTGTATGCCTACCGTGAAGAACGCGACGGGGTGCCATTTGTGAAGGCCATTTCCTATGCCGCGTCCAAGTCGGCCTTATTAAACTTAACCCGTTATCTTGCCACCTATTGGGGCACCAAAGGGGTGCGCACCAACCTGATTTCCTTTGGCGGTGTTAAAACAGCCAGCTTTGACAAGGAATTCATTGATGCGTTTCTTGATCGCGTCCCCATGCGCCGCCAGGCTGAAATCACCGAATATAACGGCGTGATCCGTTTTCTTGCATCTGACGCGTCATCCTATATGACAGGATCAAACGTTGTGGTTGATGGAGGGTTTACAGCATGGTGATAGAAGGTGCGTCGCGCCCGGCAGATCGTGAAAGACTGCATTTAAGCGTGGCCGAGGACCTTGAAAACCGGATTTTAAGCGGCAACCTGCCCATTGGCGACCGCCTGCCATCGGAAAGTGCCATCGCGCGCGATTTCAATGTCAGCACGCGGTCGGTGCGCGAGGCGATGCAAATTCTGGAAACCAAGGGGCTGGTCCGGCGCAAACATGGCGAACGCGCCATGATTGTTCGTGACGATGTTGCCGAATTTCTCGGCACCTTGGCCACAACCGTGCGGCAGCTGTTTTCCACCAACCCGGACTATCTGGTTCAGTTGATGGATGTTCGACGCATGATTGAGGTTGAAGTCATCGGTGCCCTTGTTACCCGGGAAAACCCGATCACGCCGGAAATTGACAAGGCGATGAACAATCTGCGGGAAACGGCACACGCAGGCGAATTTGGCAAATTCACCGATTGCGATGCTGCCTTTCACCGCGCGCTGGTGCAGTCCGCCGGCAACGATGTGATGGCCGTTTTATACAATAATCTGTACGGGCTGATCACGGATGTTATCCGCGTGACCAGCCGGGTGCCGGTGAAATCGCTTGATGTTGCCTGCGCAGAACACGAACACCTGTATGACCTGATTAAAAACCGCGATGAAGCGACCGCCAAACAAGCCATTGCCGCGCATATCAACAATAGCAGCGCATATTTGCAGGTCGCCATCGCCAAAGCCCAGAACAAGGAAACCCAAGAATGACCACCAATAAATTCGACTATTCAGACACCGACTGGGACGCCATCGAACGCCTGAAAAAATGGTATTCGGGCGACATCCACGACAGCATGGAACATCTGGGCCTGTGGGGCTATCTGGGCGGTATTTCGCTATTTGGTACGTTGGCACCAGGCGAAGTCGTTTGTGGCCCTGCGGTGACGGTTTTGTTTGAACCATCTGATCGCAAGGGCGAACCGCAGGATGTGTATCACAATGCCATTGATAACGCGCCCAAAGGCGGCATTATGGTGGTTGATGCATCTTGCGCCGATGGGTCCTGCACAGGCGAGTTGATGTCCACCGGGTCAAAAACCCGGGGTCTTGCCGCCACCATCGTCAATGGCACGGTGCGCGATCTGGCCCAGGTGCGTGAGCTGGGTTATCCGTTATTTGGCACGCACCCCAGCCCGGTTGGTGTTACCGGCAAAAAAGAACCTCGCCATTCGCAGGTACCCGTAACCATTGCCGGTGTCACCATTCGCTCCGGCGATGTGATTTTTGCAGATATTGACGGCGTTGTCGCCCTGCCCAAGGAACAGCTGGTTGCCATTGCCGATGCTGCCGATGAGTTAGGCAAGAACGAACAATCCGCCCGCGATCGTTTGCTGACGGGCGAAAAACTGCAATCTGTCTGGCCTGCGGCCTAACAGGCGCACAATAAAAAGCGGGAAACGACGGTTGCTGTTTCCCGCTTTTACATTCCAGAATTAAATTCTACACCAAACCAAAACGCCTGGCGCGTAGCAAAAGGCGTTCGGCCCGCTTGCGCATCGGCGCATCAATCATACGGCCTTTTAACACTGCAGCCCCCTTGCCCTGCCGTGCGGCTTCATCCAGTGTAATCATCACTTCACGGGCATGGCTGATCTGATCCTCGCTAGGGGAAAAAGCCTGATTTAAAACCGGCACCAGTGCCGGATGCACACAGGTGGACCCTTCAAAGCCAAACCGGGCGGCACGGCGGGCAATTTCCAGGGTCTTTTCAACGTTGGAATAATCTGCCGCACTTTCCAGCAAGCCATAGGGCACCAGCCCGGCCTTGCGTGCCGCAAATACCAGTTGCTGGCGTGGCAATAACAGGGTTTCCGGGGCCGGGTCCATACCAGCCTCGGTCGCGAAATCTTCACTGCCCAACAGCAACCCGATTGATCGTGACGATGCCGTGGCAATGTCACTGGCGGCGAAAAAGCCCGCCGGGGCCTCGATCATGGGAATGAACTTGATGCTTCCTGGCGCAATGCCACGCTCGGCTTCCAGTTCGTCAAGGGTTTCTGCCAGCAGGGAAATTTTGTCGGGCATATCTGCCTTGGGCAACAAAATGGCCTTTAAACCTGGCTGGACGATTTTTTCCAGATCGGGAATAGCCTGTCGCAGGCTGGCATTAATCCGCACCAGAACATCGCTGGGGCCATCGGCCATATTGGCAATGGCCTCGGCACACAGGTTGCGGGCATTTTCCTTGTCTGTGTCGGCTACGCTGTCTTCAAGGTCTAAAACAATGCCGTCGGCCCCGCGCTGCTGGGCCTTGCCCACAAATCGCGGGTTATTGGCGGGCACATACAGCAATGACCGCCACGAACAAGGTGAATGATCCTGAAAAGCCATCATTTATTCTTACTCCGGCTGACCAGACCACTTTCAAAGGCAGCCTCAACCCGGGCGTCGTCATAACCAATGTCGCGCAGGATCTGTTCGCTATGCTCGCCCAGTTCGGGGGCGGCAAAACGGATGGTGCCCGGCGTATCAGACAGGCGCGGTACCGGGCTGTGCATGGCGATTTCGCCAAGGTCATCGTCGGGCACATCGACATAAACGCCGCGCTCGATGAAATGCCGGTCTTCGTGAATATCGGCGATATTATAAAGCGGTGACGCGGTTATTTCGGCAGCTTCAAATTTTTCCATCACTTCATCGCGGGTATATTGGCCGATCCAGTCGCCGACAATTTTGTCAACCTCCGGGCGATGGGCTACACGGGCCGCATTGGTGGCATAGCGGGGGTCGCTGTTCATGTCGTCACGGCCCATAAGACGAAACAGCCGTTCCGCCATACGCTGCATTGACCCGGACAGCGCCACATACAGCCCGTCTGCCGTTTGATAAACATTACGCGGGCTTGATGTGTTTGACCCGTTACCAACCCGTGGCTTGGCCTTGCCGGTCAGGGCAAAATCCAGAGCCTCGGGGCCAAGGGTGGAAATAATCGGCTCCAGCAGCGACAGGTCAATCACCTGCCCGGCACCTGTATCATCGCGCACCCGCAAAGCGGTCATCACCGAAAACGCACCGTACAAACCGGCAATCATGTCGGCCAGCGCCAGGGGTGGCAATAACGGCCCGCCGTCGGCTTCGCCGTTGCGGTGCGCAAAGCCCGACATACCCTCGACAATAGTACCAAACCCTGGGCGCGGGCTGTATGGTCCGGTCTGCCCAAACCCTGATACCCGCAAAATCACCAGACCGGGATGATCCTTGCGCAATTGATCAGGGGCCAGTCCCATTTTTTCCATTGTGCCGGGGCGGAAATTTTCAATCAGCACATCGGCGTGGGCGATCAGTCCGCGCAAAACATCAATAGCTCCGTCTTTGCGAAAATCCAGGGCAATACTGCGTTTGTTGCGCCCGTAAACCTTCCAGAACGACGACACACCGGCATTTTGCCACGCCCGTAACGGATCCCCCGATGACGCGGGCTCAACCTTGATAACATCAGCGCCAAAATCGGCCAGTTGCAGCGATGTCATATTGCCCGCGACAAGACGCGAAAGGTCAACAACCACAAGCCCTTTCAAAGCACCGCTTTGTTCGGGTGTGAAGGCTGTTTTGCGCCAATGTGAAGTGGGTGCGTGCATGCCAATTCAGTCCTTTAATTCTATATCTATTCTGGAAATTCAGGTCGGTAAAATCGCGACCGGCCAAAGAACCGGTCGCGGCTCCCGATTATTCGGTGCCCACCCGACGGCGACGCAACAACTGTTTGCTGATGATGCTGGCGCAAACCACCAGAACCATGAACACAACCAGCGTCAGTGAAACCGGACGGTTGATAAAGATGCTCCACGAGCCCTGGGCCAACATGATCGACTGGCGGAAATAGTTTTCAGCCAACGGGGCTAATACCACCGCCAGAATGAACGGGCCGGTCGGGTAATCGTTTTTGCGCATCAGATAGCCGATAACGCCAAAGATCAGCGCGATCCAGATATTGAAGGTGCCGTAATTTAACGAAAATGCCCCAACGATGCACAGCCCAACCACGATACTGGGCAGATGTTTTTGCACCAGACGCAGCATGTTGACAAATAATGGGATCAACAAAACGTTTGATGCCAGCAAAAAGAAATTTGCCAAAATCAGACCGGCAATCATCGCCCAAACGACATCGCCCGACTGGATCATCAAAAGCGGACCGGGCTGCAAACCAAACATGATCAAAGCACCCAGCATGATTGCTGTTCCGCCAGAACCGGGAATCCCCAGTGTAATAAGCGGAATAAGCGAGCCGGGAACCGCAGCATTGTTCGATGCCTCGGGGCTGGCCAGCCCTGCAATCGCACCCTTGCCGAAATTTTCGGGGTTTTTCGACAATTTGCGTTCCAGCGCATAGGCCAGAAATGTCGCAATTGTCGCCCCGGCACCGGGCAGAATGCCAATAAACGTTCCTAAAACCGATCCGCGAACGGTTGGGCCAGATGCTTGCTTCAGGTCTTCTTTGCCAGGAATATAATCAGAAAATCTGAAATTCGGCTTACCAAGATTGAGGACGATTTTACGTTCAAGGTTATAAAAAACCTCTCCCAGACCATAAAGACCAATGATAATGGCAACAAAATCAATGCCCTCGATCAATTCGGGCACGAAAGCAAACCGGATATGGCCGGAAATATAATCACTGCCAAACGTGCTGACCAGAAACCCGAAACAGGTCACGATCAGGGCCTTGAAAACATCATCACCGGCCAACAGCACAATCGTGCTCAGCCCCACCAGCATCAACATGAAATATTCCGGCGGCCCAAGGAAAATGGCGTATTCGGCAACGATTGGCGCAAAGAAAACCAGCACCGCCAACCCGAAAAAGCCGCCGACAAACGAACTGATCGCCGAAATACCAAGGGCGAGCCCGCCCTTGCCCTGACGCATCATCGGATAACCTTCAAGGGCGGTAATAATCGCAGGCGCATCACCGGGCGTATTGATCAGGATCGATGTGATACGGCCACCATACATGGTGCCCATATAAACGCCGGTCAAAAGGCACAGGCCCGACGCATGGGGCATGCCAAATGTCAAAGGCAGCATCAGCGCAATACCGGCTGAAGGCCCCAATCCCGGCAATGCCCCGATAACGGTTCCGATAATCCCGGCAAGGAAAATCAGAACAATATTGTGAAAAGTCAGCACGGTTTCAAAGCCGCCGCTGAGACTGGCGAGAGTATCAAGCATGGCTGTTTCCAGAACAGAAGTTCAAAGGATGAGCGGTCAGTGAAGGGGGATGCGCAACCAGACCGAAAAGATCAGGTAAATTACGGCAAGTACGATCAGACTGATCGCAACCGATTTAAAAAATCCGTGCCCCGAAAACCGCCACGACAAAATCACAAGCAAAACACCAAGCGGGATCATGACGCCGATATAGGACATGGCGTAAATGCAAATCGCAATTGAGGCGATTGCACCGCCGAGCATCAACACGCCCAGCGTTTGCGGGACAACGTCTTGTGCATCATCCGCAGGTTCGCCGGTGCCACCGCTCGATACCGCCACATCGCGTTTCGAACGGACAACAGCCCGAATAGCCACCCCCGCAATCAATGCCAGCAAGGCAATGGAAACGTTAAGCGGTATAAACCCCGGGCCAAAAGTGGTGTCGGTTGAATAGGGCATATCAAGGCTGCCCCAAAGGAGGCTGCCGGAAAATACCGACAGCCCTCCCAGAAGAATGATCTCCGAGATTTTCATGGAGAACTCCGTTTTCTTCGGAAATTTCTTACTTGATGATGCCAAGGTTGGTCAGCGACGTTTTGTAAACATCGTTCATACCCTTGAGATATTCGGCGAATTCATCGGGACCGAGAAAATCAGGCACAACCGAGTTCGGCTGAATATAATTTTCCTGCCATTCCTTGGTTTCGCTCATATCCTTGACCATTTTCAAAAGATAAGCTTTTTCTTCGTCACCAATGTCACCCGCAGCAACAACACCACGGAACAGGCTCAGATTGATGTTATAGCCCTGCTCGATAAAGGTCGGGACATCGGGAAACAGGTCCACGCGTTTTTCAGTGCTAATCGCAAGTGCGCTAAACCGGCCTGTTTTGATAAAATCGCCAACCGGGCCGGTATTGGTAATCGCAAAATCAATCTGATTGCTTAGCAACGCCGCCGTAACTTCGCCATCACCCTGAAACGGAATGTAATTCAGTTTTTTGCCAAGTGCTTCCGCCAGCTTGATGGTGACGATGTTTTCAATCGAACCGGTCCCACTGCCGCCAACGTTAAGAACCTTGTCGGCTTTTGCAATATCGTCGAGTGTTTTGTAAGAACCAGAAGCATTGACGACCAGAAGTTCAGGATCAATACCAAGACGGGCGATCGGGGTGAAATTGGTGTAATCCAGCCCGATATTCGATGTCAGCGGCGTGGTCAGAAATGATGACGTTGCCGACATCAGAAAATGGCCATCGCCCTTGTGCGAATTCAGATAGCCAAGGGCCACCGCCGAGCTGCCGCCGGGTTTATTCACAACATTAATCGGAACAGACGAAAGTTCGTTGTTCTGAATAATTTTGGCCATGGCGCGCAACATGGTGTCGTGTCCACCGCCCGGGCCATAACCAGCGACAAATTCGATCCCGCGTGACGGAAAATCATCTGCCTGTGCAACCCCGGCGAATGACAAGGCAACCGCCCCGGCCAATGCGCCCTTCATCAATTTAACAAAAGTCATCTTCTTCCTCCCATGTTTCTAACTTGCAATTGCCTGTCCTGTTTTCCCGCAGCGGCAATTGACCTTTCCTGGTGTCGAAAAGCCTGTTTTTATCGGCCTTCGCGACGCATTTCAGACAGCGCGGCCGAAGCCTGTTGCGCTGCCTTGATAACGACCGACAGAATTTCATCCTGCCGTGCCGCAATTCTTTCACGCGGCCCGGCAATATTCAGGGCCGCCACCATATTTCCATTTCGATCAAAGACGGGGGCAGCAATGCCCGCCGCCCCTTCAACCCGTCCTTGCAAATTCAGGGAATAACCATTGCTACGCACCGTTCTGATCTGCTTTATCAGCGCGATTGTGTCGACATCGTCGCGCGCAAGCGCCAGATCAGCGCAATATGCATTCAGTGCCGCATCCGACAACCCGGCCAAAAGCACCTGTCCCGTCGCAACATGGGCCGCGATCCGCGCGACAGAAATATCGCGGTCATAGCGAATTTCGCGCACTGGCAGCACCTTGTTGAGGTACCGCACCTGCTGTGCATCATCAAAAACGCCAATAAATCCGGTTTCATCGGTCAGGCTGACAGCCTCGCGCAAACTGATATCAACAAGGCGCAAAACGGTGCCCCAGGCGCGGTTATCTGCGCTCACCTCGCCGGGTAGTCGACGAATGTGATACAGGCCTGCGTCATCGCGCCGCACATATCCGCTTTGAACCAGTGTTCGCAGCAACATCAGCGCACTGCTTTTTGGTAAAGCCAGACTGGTAACCACGTCGGTAAGAGTGCGACCAACAGGTTGGCGAGCCAACCATTCGATCACCTCAAGAATACGTTCCGCGCCACGACCGCTCATCGTTCCTCCGGCATTTTCTATAAAGTTCAGTATTTTGAACTTGTTCATTATTATGAACGTATGCTATAGTTCTGCCTCGTAAGCTGTCAAGAAAAACCTCTGCTCTGCTGAGGCCCTTCGCCATGCGCGGCATTCTTGAATTTTTAAATCGTTATTTTTCAAACGCTTATAATTTCTCTCGCAAGTGCGGAAAAATTTCCCCTGCTCCTGCCATAATTTCCTCTCGACTCTTTAAAAAGACTCGACTAGCGTTTGATTAATCGATTAACCATTGATTTGATCATCACCAAACGCTCCCGCACAGGTATTTGATGGCCGTTCCGCGCACAGGACCAAATCTGACCAAGATTGCCGCCGCCCTTGGGGTGTCGTCGGCAACTGTGTCTAATGCCCTGTCTGGCAAAGGTCGGGTTTCGGCAGATCTGGTCCAAAAAATCCGGCAAAAAGCCGATGAACTGGGATATGTACCCAGCAATGCTGGCCGCGCCTTGCGCACGGGCCGCTCGGGTGTTTTGGGGCTGGTCCTGCCCGACATTGCCAATCCGCTATTTCCGCAAATTGCCCAGGCCATGGAAATGGCGGCCTCAAATAATGGTTATGGCGTGCTCATTGCCGATTCACGCGGCGAAGTCACCACCCAGACCGATGCTATTGGCCGCTTGATCGAACGCGGTGTTGACGGCTTGATTGTCATTCCCCGACGTGGCACCCGCATTGGCGCGGTTGGCTGCCCGGTTGCCATGGTCGATACCCCCTCCACACCGGGCAACACGGTTTCCGCAGATCACTGGGAGGGCGGCGAACAGATCGCCCGCCACTTAAGCGACCTGGGTCATAAAAAGATATTGCTGCTGGGCAATGACCCGGCATCGAACGTGCAAAATGACCGCATCGGTGGCATGAAAGCCGCCCTTGGCCGGGATATTTGCCATCAAACCATCTGGCTGGAACCAATCTTGCGCGATGGCGGCACCACCGCCTCGCTAAAGCTGCCTTACCTGGTGGAAAGCGGGGTAACGGCAATTGCCACCGTGTCCGACCTTTTGGCACTTCGCGTTTTAACCGAGTTGCAAACAGCAGGATTTCGGGTGCCCGGCCACGTCAGTGTTACCGGGTTTGACGATTTGATATTTTCGCCGGTTGTCACGCCCGCGCTCACCACCATTCATATGGATATGGCCCAAATTGCCGAAATTGCGGTTGCGGCACTGATTGCCGAAATCACCGGCACCCAAAAGATAAAATCAACAACACCCCAACAAAAACGAACGGTCCCCGATACCGTCATGGCTGACACGTCCAGGGTTCCGATGGAGCTGATCATTCGGTCCTCCACCGGCCCGGCAACCCCTTATCAAACCCACATTCCCAATGGAGAGACGTTGTGAAAAAACTGCTGCTGGCTTCATGCGCCCTTCTGCTGTCCCTTAATGCGGCACAGGCAGAAGAAAAAAAGCTGACAATTTCGGTTTATGGCTTTGCCCAGGATGCCTTCAACGAAATCCTGTACAAGCCGTTTGAAGAAAAATGCGGCTGTGAACTGGTCGTTGAAACCGGCAACTCGGTTGAACGTCTTGCCAAAATGGAAGCCAACAAGGACCACCCGGTTATTGATCTGGCTGTCATGACCACACAAGACGCCCTTGCCGCCCACCGCAAGGATTTAACTGACAAAATCGACACATCAAAACTGGCAAACTTTGACAAACTTTACGACATTGCCAAAGACCCCAACGGCGATGGTCACAGCCTTGGTTACACCTTTTACACAAGCTCGATCGCCTATCGGTCCGACAAAATCGATCTGACATCGTGGAAAGATCTTTTGTCTGACAAACTGGCCGGCCATGTTGCCCTGCCCAACATCACCACCAGCCAGGGCCCGCTAACCCTTTATATGCTGGGCAAGGCACTGGGCGATGACGATACCAGCCTGAAAACCCCGATTGAAGAAGTCGGCAAGCACAAGGACGATATTGTTACCTTCTATGTGCGTTCCTCCCAGTTGGTGCAGTTGATGCAGCAAGAAGAAATCTGGGCCGCACCGATTGGCCGTTTCGCCTGGAAAGGCTTTTCCAAAATGGACCTGCCGATCAAATGGGCCACCCCGAAGGAAGGCCAGTCTGGCGGCATGAATGTGATGGTTGTGACCAAAGGCAGCGAACATCGCGACCTTGCCCTGCAATTCATGGATTTCTGGCTCTCGACCGATATCCAGACCAAACTGGCCCAAGGCCTTGTTGACAGCCCGGCCAACAAAGACGTCAAGGTTTCCGACGATATTGCCGAAAACCTGACCTATGGTGCCGATACCGTTGCCAACCTGCATTTGATTCCGTCTGACGTCATGCTTGATAATCGCGATGCATGGCTGAACCAGTGGAACGAAAACGTCGGTCAGTAATCCATATTCGGGGTGCCGCCAAAACTGTAACGGCACCCCGGCTTTGTGCTTTATTGTCCGCGAAATACCGAATGATAGATGAATGCTCCCTTGCGCCACCACCGCCGGGCATTCCACGCAAGACCACCCAAGCGAGCAACCAAGATGTTTCAGAACCGGGCCGAGGCCTTTGCCCTGGTCATGCCTGCCGCCGTTTTTGCCGGAGCCGTCTTTCTGGTTCCCGTGATCATCCTGCTATCCGAAGGGTTTCACACCGCAGACGGCTGGAGCATACAGGCCTATATTGATTTCTTTTCCCATTCGCTTAACCAGGCGGTGTTTTTTCGCACCCTGAAACTCGCTGCCATGGTCACGGCTGCGGCCGCCGTTATTGGCTATGCCGCTGCCTTCGCCATTGTGAATTTGCCTGCTAAAGGCAAGGGCCGCATCACAGGTCTGGTCATCCTGCCATTGATGATTTCGCCCGTGGCGCGCACCTATGCCTGGCTGGTCATTTTGGGGCGCACCGGCTTTGTCAATCAGGCGCTGGTGGCGATTGGCCTAAGCGACGAACCGATCCGGTTTTTGTTTACCGAAACCGCCGTATTTATTGGCCTGTTGCAGCTGTTTTTGCCGCTTATGATCATTTCACTGATCAGCGCGCTTGAAAACATGCCGCGCGACGCCATTCCCGCTGCCCGGGTTTTAGGGGCAAACTGGTTACAGGTTTTTACCCGCGTTATTTTGCCCCTCACCCGCGAAGGGCTGGTCATTGGCGGCACACTGGTTTTTACCGGTTCCATGACTGCCTATATCACCCCGGCCATTCTGGGCGGGTCCAAGGTTTTGATGCTGGAAACCCTGATGTATCAGCGTGTGACTGTTGCCAATGACTTTGTATCGGCCAGCGTTATCGCCCTGATCCTGATCGTGATGGCATTTTCGGCCAATATTTTGCTGAAACGACTGGCAACTGCGAGGAACAAACGATGACATCACGCCTGTTTTCCCCCCTCGTTTTACTGCTGGTGCTGGCCTTTCTGATTGGTCCTTTCGCCATTATCATTGCCGCCTCGTTATCGGCGGGTGAAACTTTGGCTTTCCCGCCACAAGGATTGTCGCTGCGCTGGGTTTTCAAGGTTTTTGAGATTGAAAGTTTCCGGCAAAGTTTCGGTATTTCGCTGTTTCTTGCTATTGGGGGCACATTAACCGCCCTGATACTGGGGGTGCCGGCCAGTTACGCCCTGTCGCGCTATAAGGTGCCCGGTGCCGAAACCATCCGTACCATTGTGTCATCGCCCATCATTGTGCCTGGCATTATCGTGGGTTTGGCATTGCTGCGTTATTTTGTTGTGCCGTTTAATACCGGCATTCTGTTTGCCCTGTTTATGGCCCACACGGCATTAATCCTGCCCTATGCCGTGCGGGTGGTTTCCGCCAGCCTGACCAATTTGCGATCCGATATCGAAGAAGCCGCTGTTTTACTGGGATCCTCGCGGGTTGGCGCGTTTTTCCGCGTGGTTCTGCCCAATATTCGCGGCGGTATTCTGGCTGCCTTCATTTTGGGTTTTGTCACCAGCTTTAACCAGGTGCCGGTATCGCTGTTTTTGTCTGGCCCCGGTATTCGCACCCTGCCGATTGATATGCTGGCCTATATGGAAATCACCTATGACCCGTCGGTGGCGGCCTTGTCCGCCCTTCTGGCTTTCATGTCACTGGGTATTGTGTTTCTAGCCGAACGTTTCCTAGGATTTTCCCGCTATGTCTAATACCCGCTTTCTCAGCCTTGAAAAACTGACCCTGTCTTATGGCAAAAACGTTGCCGTGCCAGAAATGGATCTGGACATTGGCGAGGGCGAACTGGTTGCCCTGCTTGGCCCGTCGGGCTGTGGTAAAACCACAACCATGCGCGCCATTGCCGGGTTGTTAAGCCCGTCATCGGGCACCATCCGCCTTGATGGCACCGATATCACCCGCACCCCGGCCAACAAACGCCCGGTCGGGCTGGTATTTCAGTCCTATGCGCTGTTTCCGCACCTTAATGTTTATGAAAACGTTGCCTTTGGCCTGCGTTTGATGGGCGTCAAAGGCAAAGACTTGGAAGACCGGGTTAATCAGGGCCTTAAAACCGTTGGCCTTGGCAAATTCACCACCCGCAAACCCGCCGAATTGTCGGGCGGGCAGCAACAGCGTGTGTCGCTGGCGCGCTCCATGGTGATGGAACCCAAGGTCTTGTTGCTAGACGAACCATTATCAAACCTTGATGCCCGCCTGCGCCTTGAAATGCGGACCGAATTGCAGCGTGTGCAAAAGGAAAGCGGCGTCACCATGATTTTTGTTACCCATGATCAGGTCGAAGCCCTGGCAATGGCAGATCGTATCATTGTGATGAAAGATGGCTTGATCGAACAGATCGGCACGCCGGAAGAAATTTATAACAATCCGGTATCGGATTTTGTTGCTGATTTTGTCGGTTTTGAAAATGTTTTTGCCCTTGAAAACGGCATGTTGAAAACCGGTGCGCAGTATGTTGACCTGCGCGGCACCGTTCCGCCCAACACCATGGGCCTCGCATGGCGCCCCGGCAGCATCACCCTGGGCACCGGCCCCCATCAAGGCCAGGTGCGGGGCACGTCCTTTGCCGGTGGCACGCGGGAATATTTGCTTGATACGCCACTGGGCCAGATCAAGGCGGAATGCGATGCAACCTTACCGGTTCACCCGTTTGGCAGCACCGTTTCCTTTGACCTGAAGGTGGAAAAGGCCGCGCCACTGGCCCGTTTCGGGGGCATATGATGACAATTTGGGTCGATACCGATATGGGGTTTGACGACATAGCTGCGGTGCTATGCGTGACCCATGCCGGTTTGAAAATTGATGGTATGTCGCTGGTGGCGGGCAATTGCCCGTTGCCGCAGGTCGCCAGCAATGCCGCCGCCGCAGCAGCCCTGTTTAACTGGCAATTTCCCATTCATGCCGGGCGTGCCCGCTCGGTATTGGGCGAACTTGAAACCGCCGAACGCATTATGGGGCCAACCGGCATGTTAACCGCCGGTCAATCCCTGCCGCCGGCAACGTTAAACCCCGGCATCCCGGCGTTTGAGGCGCTGTGTAACTGGCTGGAATGCCCGATTGCCCCCGGTGATGAACGCCATATTCTCGCACTCGGCCCGCTTGGCAATATTGCCGCTCTGGTGCTGGCCCGCCCCGAACTGGCGGCAAAAATAGACCGGCTAACCTGGATGGGCGGGGCCGTAAGCCTTGGCAATCATACACCATCGGCGGAATATAATGCCTTTGCCGACCCCGAAGCCCTCGCCATTACCCTGGCCCATAAGGTGCCATTGCGCATGGTGGACCTTGATTTGTGCCGCCAGGTCGTTGCCGCCCCGCAAGACGTTGTTGCGATCCGCAAAGCCGGGGGCAAAAATGCCGCCCTACTGGCCGACCTGATCGAAGGCTATATCAACATCGCCCTGTCACGCGGACGACAGGCAATGGCAATATTCGATCCTTGTGCCGCCATTGCCGTGGCCTGCGATGATGTCGTCGCCTTTGCCCCGGCCCACATTACAGTTGATTTAAATACCGGCCCGTCGCGCGGTCGCACCATTGTCGACCCCCGCCCGGCAGCGGTGAAAAACGCCGAATATGCCGTGCGTGTCGATGCGGTTACCGCCCGCGAAATGATTTTTGCCGCCTTGCAAGCAGAAGCCGAAAAATGATGAACACCAGAACCCGCGAACCCGCCGATTTAAACGACGAAACCCTGCGCAGCCGCGCCGTTGCCGCCGCACGCGGTGATGCCCCGTTTGATGTGCTGATTACCAGCGGCCAGATTATCGATATGGTTACCGGTGAAATCCGCCCGGCCGATATCGGCATGGTCGGCCCCCTCATCGCCAGTGTCCATGCCCCGGCAAGCCGCAAGGATGCCGATTGCATTATTGATGCCAGCGGTAAATTCATCACACCGGGCCTGATCGACAGCCACATGCATGTCGAAAGCTCGATGGTCACGCCAGCGATTTACGCCCAAACCGTGGTCCCGCGTGGTGTCACCACCATTGTCTGGGACCCGCATGAATTGGGCAATGTGCTGGGCAAGGAAGGTGTTAAATGGGCCACCAATGCCACCCGCGATCTGCCGCTGCGTGCCCTGGTGCTGGCCCCGTCCTGTGTGCCTGCGGCACCGGGACTGGAAATTTCCGGTGCCGATTTTGACGGGGCGGCGATGGCCGACCTGCTAAACTGGCCCGACATTGCCGGTGTTGCTGAAGTCATGAATATGCGCGGGGTGATCAACCGGACCGATCGCATGGCAAACATCATGCAAGCCGGGTTGGCATCGGGCAAAATGATTTGCGGGCACGCACGCGGCTTAACCGGGGCGGACCTGCAAACCTTCATGACCGCCGGTGTCAGCTCCGATCACGAACTCACATCGAATGACGATTTGATGGAAAAATTGCGCGCCGGCATTCACATCGAAATGCGCGGCTCGCACGACCATTTGCTACCGGGATTTGTTGAAACACTCAACAAACTGGGCTTTTTGCCGCAAACCGTTTCGCTGTGTACCGACGATGTTTTCCCCGATGATCTGGCCGATAAAGGCGGGCTGGACGATGTTGTACGCCGGCTGGTTTCCTATGGCATGCCCGCCATCTGGGCCTTGCGCGCCGCAACGCTAAATGCTGCCACCTGGCTGGGCCGCAATGATCTGGGCTTGGTCGCCGCCGGACGCCGCGCCGATATTGCCATTTTTGACGATTTAACCGATTTTAATGCCAGCCACGTTTTTGCCAACGGCAAACTGGTCGCCCAAAACGGCAAAATCGCCGTTGCGCCCCCGGCATTAAATCCCGCCCCGCTTCACCACACCATGAAAATCAAACCGGTAACCGCCAATGATTTTCGCGTAAAAGCAACTGGCAGCAAGGTAAAACTGGCAACCATCGACCAGCCGCGTTTTACCCGCTGGGGCGAAATAACTGCCAACGTTAAAAGCGGTTATGTGGTGCCGCCCGCCGAAACAACCCTGATTGCGGTGGCCCACCGCCACGGCCTTGTCAATGACCGGCCCCGTGTGGGTTTTTTAACCGGATGGGGGAAATGGCGCGGGGCAGTTTGCACCACCGTTTCGCACGACAGCCATAACCTGACCGTTTTTGGCGGCAATGAAGAAGACATGGCCGTTGCTGCAAATGCCGTTATCGCGGCGGGCGGCGGCATGGCCGTGGCCTCCAACGGCAAAATAGATGCCCTGTTGCCCCTGCCGTTATGCGGGCTGCTGTCCGACGTCTCAATGCGCGATGTCGCCACTCAATTTGCCGCCATCCGCACCGCGACGGATCATATTGTCGACTGGAACCCGCCCTATCTGGTGTTCAAGGCATTATTCGGGGCCACACTGGCGTGCAATATCGGCCCGCACCAAACCGACCGTGGCATCGCCGATGTTACCAGCGACACCGTGCTTGAAACCCCGGTTTTAGAAGTTCTGGCGTAGAACCATAATTAATCGAAGAGCATTATCGTATCGCATTTATAACGGCATGATCATAGCTTTGCTGCAGCATCAACTTTCAGTGAAAGCATTTTTCTTGACCTTGACCACCGGCTCGACAAAATAATTCAAAACTGTTTTCCGACCCGTCAGGATATTAATTTCGGCGATCATGCCAGGCACAATTTCAAGATCGTTGCCACCTGCATCGGTCAGGTGGGAAAATACCCGTACAACAACCGGGTAAACCGGTTCTTTGGTTTCGGGTAATTCAATTGCATCGGCACCTATGGTGGTTAACTCGCCATCAAGCGAGCCATAACGGGCGAAATCATACGCGGTCAGTTTGACCTTTACCCGTTGCCCCGGATGCAAAAAGCCGATATCGGCGGGTTTAATATGGGCTTCGACCAGAAAATCATCATCAATCGGCACAATCTCGACCAAGGCTTCGCCAGGTTGGGCGACACCACCAAGCGTGGTTTTCAAAATCTGATTAACAATGCCATCGACCGGGGACCGTATTTCAGACTGGTCAACCTTGCTGGCATAAGCCGGCAAGCTTTGTTCAAGTTCGGCCAGTTCGGCGGTGGCCTTTGAGAGTTCCTGCAAGGCTTCCTTGCGGAAGGTTTCATGCATGGTTTTGAATCGTTCGGCAACTTCGCCAAGAGCCAGGTCGAGCCGTTCGATGCGGATTTGCGATGTCTGTTGTTTGCCCTGCAATTCCGCATGGGTGCGCTGAAGCTGGATCAGCGACAGTTTCGATTCGATGCCACGGTCGACCAAAGGCTGGATCATGTCAATTTCCGATTGCGACAATACCAGTCCTTCACTCGCAGTGTGTAATTCGCTTTCTGCTTCGCGCAATTCCTTGATTTTTTGCTGCTTTTGCTGCTCGAGAACTGCCAGTTCGGACACCAGTTCCGATTTGCGTCCTTTGAACAAACGTTGCTGGGTCAAGGTCACGGCCGGCGCACTTTGTTCCAGCCCCGGTGAAAACACCAGATCTGATCCCTGAATCTCGGCAGTTAACCGTTCGATCTGGGCTTGCAAGGCAAACTGTTTTTGTTCGAGCTGGTTAAATTCGCTTTGCGATGCCGTCGTATCAAGGACCAGCAACAAATCACCGCGATGAACACGTTGCCCTTCATGAACCAACAATTTTTTAATCATGCCACCATGCATGGTTTGCACTTTTTGCAAATCCTGTGACGAAATGATTTTGCCAGAGCCCCGGGTCACTTCATCAACCTCGGCGATGGCCGCCCAACTGATCATACTGGCGACAAACAAGGCAATAACCACCAGCAACGCCCAGCCGGAAAAGAACGATTTTCGACCGTTGATCTGACGAATAATTTCCGTATTGAGATCCCGGTTACGCATGACCGGTCTCCTTATCGCCACGCGCAAGGGCAACAGGCTTTGTGTCCTGTTTGACCACAGCGGGTTTCTGCCCTGCCCCGGATAGCGTTACACGGGCGTCGTCGTTATCTTCCGTTCCTGTCGCCGCATGACGGACAATTTTTGCCACAGGCTTGGCCCCGCGCGCCTTCTCCATACGGTTAAATCCGGTGCCGCTGCCTTTTGCATTCGCGCCTGTTTGCGCCGGGCCATGTTCCTGTGTCGTTGCATCGGGCGAAGAACCGGACGGCCCGGCTGGTTCGTCCGTATCCGCCGTCGATGGCGGCTTTTTATTCACAATCGATTTTGGCCCCCGTGCCACCACCGCACCATTGTCCATTACAATTACGGTATCAACCAGATCAAGCATGCTGGGGCGATGAGTAACCACCAGAATGGTTTGGTCTTCGGCTTCTGCGCGCAACCGGTTAACCACAATCTGTTCGGTTTGCATGTCCATCATGCTGGTGGGTTCATCCATCAACAGCACCGGCGGTGCCCCGACCAGCCCGCGTGCCAGCGATATCGACTGACGCTGCCCGCCCGAAAGCCCGTCGCCGCGTTCCTGTATCATCAAATCATAACCACTGGGATGTCGGCTGATAAAATCATGCGCGCCCGACAGGCTGGCCGCCCGCAAAATATCATCATCATTGGGGCGATAGGCCCCGACCGCAATATTCTGTTTGACCGACCCTGAAAACAGCCAGGCGTCCTGCAACACCGCCGAAATATTGGCGCGCAAATCAGACGGGTCAATCTGGCGGATATCGGTGCCATCCACCAGAATGGACCCGCTATCCGGTTCATAAAGGCCGAGCATGAGGCGCAAGATTGTGCTTTTCCCCGATCCGATCCGGCCCAGAATGGCGGTTTTTTCGCCCGGTTCGATAACAAAGGAAACATCACGCAAGGCGGCAATTGTTTGCCCCGGATAGGCAAAATTGACATTTTGAAATTCAATCCGCCCGGCCAGGCGCGTGCGTGCCAGATAATGCCGCCCGTCCTGGCGTTCGGTGGATTGTTTCATCAACCCGTTAAGACTGCGGTACGATGTCCGCACCTGATTAAGCCGGGTCAGGGTTTGTGCGATTTGCCCCAAGGGGGCCAACGCCCGCCCGACCAGAATAACCGACCCGACCAAAGCCCCCATCGAGGTTTCGCCCGCTGCAATTAAAAACACGCCAAAAACCACAATACCGATTTGCGACACCTGTTGGGCGGTGGCCGTCATATTGACGACCATATGCGAAATGCGGCGGCTGCGTGCGCCAACCCCGGCCTGAAATTTAAGGCTGTCTTTCCAGCGTTGCCGCATAAGCCGGGCCGCACCCGATGTCTTAACTGTTTCCAGCCCGGAAATGGTTTCAACCAGTACGCCTTGCTTGGTCTGGCCTTCTTCAAAGGCGGACTGGGCATAACGGGCCAATAACGGTTGCACCCCGATACCGACCAGAATAATCGTTGGCACCGCCAGGGCCGGAATAATCACCAATGGCCCGCCAATGCTGTAAATGACCAGCAAGAACAGCACGATAAACGGAATATCAACCAGCGCCACCAGCGAGGCCGAGGTGAAAAATTCGCGCAACGTTTCAAATTCACGCAGGGTATTGGCAAAGGCGCCGGATGACCCGCGCCGGTCCTTCATCTGCATTTCCAGCAAATGATCAAAAATCTCGCTGCCAATTTCCTGATCGGCGCGAATACCCGCCCGGTCGATAAAGTGGGCGCGCAACATTTTGATGATGAAATCAAAACAAATGGCAAAACCAACACCAAAGGTCATGGCGATAAGGGAATCTATCGCTTCGTTTGGCAGGATGCGGTCATAAACCACCATCGTAAACAGCGACACGGTCAAGCTTAAAAAGTTGGTTAAGGCGGCAGCAATAATAACCTGAAGATAAATCGGCTTGTTTTTACCAAGGGCAGACCAGAACCAGTGCCGCCCGCGTTTTGCCAATTGATGGTCTACATGCTGTTTTTCGCGAAAATAGGGCCGCACCGCAATGCCAAGGCCGCTAAACACGCCGCGCAAATCGGCAATTGTCATGATCACCGGGGCATCGCCATAATCGGGGTCATACACCGCCAGCTTGTGCGGGCCTTCCCGGCTGACGATCACCACCACCTTGCCATCATCAAGAAATGCTGCCACCGGCAAGGATACATGGCTTAGTGTTTCTAACTGAAATTCCCCGGCAATGCAGGCCAGGCCAACTTTGCGGGCCATTTCAGCAAAGATCTGCGGCGTAATATCGGCCTTGCCATCGGCAAGGTTGCGAAAATAATTGGCCGTTACCGACATGTCATGATGGCGGCACAAATAAACCAGGCACTGTTCGACATAATCAGTTTTCGGACCTGTTACACCGGGTTCTGGCGTGTCGGCATCCCTGGCAAATTCAGTGCTATTTGGGGCCGGTTTTTGGTCATCGCCGTTTGACACATGATCCGGGGTGTTTTGGGCCTGCGCCGGGGACGGTGGTGTTTCGGATGGTGTCGCCTGCCGGGTTTCGATTTTTTCATCACCCGCATTATCAACGGCGCGCAACGGGGGCAAACGCCCAAGGGAACGGTTCATTTCGCCTCCCACCCAAAATCATTTACACCAAAGCCTGGCAATAATTGCCCGGTTAGCGACAACAAAACATATCGCGATAAATCGGCCGTGGTTCGAGCATCAATCAGCGCGCTGGCGGTTTGATAAAACTCACGCTGACTATCAAGTACATCGACCAGATCGCGCCGCCCGATTGAAAACAGATCCAGATAAGTCAGAAAGGTTTCTTTTTCGGCCCGTGCGGCGAGTGACAACGCCGCGAGACGTTGTTCACGGGTGACAATATCGGTCATGGAACTTGAAATCTGGCGTTCCAGTTCCAGCCGGGACTGGCGTTCGCGCTCGCGCGCTTGCGACAGGCGGTTTGAAGCCCGGCTTTCGCGGGCCTGGTCACTGCCACCGTCAAACAGGTTATAGTTCAGGCGTAAATAAAACCGCATTTCATTATCATCACCACGCGGTTCGGATAAATCATATTGCCGCCCCTCAACAACCATCGACACACGCGGATACCAGGCCGCCTTGCTGGCATCATATTCAAACGATGCCGCCCGGCTTCCTGCTTCGCTTTGCGCCAGCGAAGGGTTTTGCTGCAAGGCCTGCTGCAAGGCAATTTCGGCATTTTGGGGAATGTCGGGGACAATGCCGGGACGTCCGCCGTGCGTTGCCTCTGCCCCGAATAACTCGCGATAGCTGGCCCGCGTCCGGTCAAGTTCCCCGATCAATTCGGTTAAATTGGCATTGGCTTCGGCCAAACGGCCTTCGGTGCGATATACATCGGCCGAGGTGCCAGTACCGCCCGCGGCGCGATCATTGACACTTTTAAAAATCAGTTCGTGACGATCACGGTTATCAATTGCCAGCAACACCTTGGTCTGCAGCCGGACAATATCAAAATAGGCGGAAATAGCCCGCAGGCAAAATTGCTGCGCGTTATCAAGGGCGGCGTATTTGCTACCGGTAACGTTTTCACGGGCGGCATCAATGCGGTTAAATGTTTCGCCAGCGTCAAATAATAACTGGCTAACCGACAAAACACCATCGGGGTCATTATCCTCGCCCGTGCGTTCATTGGCGCGTGCAACGTTATATCCGCCTTCCAGGGCAAAATCGACCTGGGGGTATAGTGCGCCACCGGCTTCATCCACGCTATCGCGGGCCTGGCGCGCGCCATAAATGCTGCTTTGAATGGACGGATGAGTTTCCACCGCCTGGCGAACCTTGGCAATAAAATCCGGTTGTGCCACCGTTTCTGCCATGGGGTGTGCCTCATTTCCAGGTTGCTGCAAAAACTGGTTCACCAGTTTTTCCGACCCGTTCATGCTTTTGGCAATTTCGCGAAACAGCGGCGTCATTGCACTTGAACCGGCAGCACTATCGGCAACCTTTTGCGCCTCAAGCTGCGCATCCATACTGTCCATCCGCCCCGCAGACGACACTGTTATCGCGCCCCCTGCGGCCCCATTGCTGGCAGCATTCCCTGAAACCGGTATCATTACGGTGCTGATCACCCCCGTCATCAGCACCAGACAGGCTATCTTTTTTTCCATTCTGGGTTAAACACCAATCCCGCTTCCCCCGCAAAGGGTGCATGTCCCCGAAAAGCAACAAGGGGTGGACCTGCCACCCCCTGTTCCGCGATTTTAGGCAAGTCTATGTTTCTGAATAGAAAAGATCGGAAACACTGGCCGTTTCAACGTCACCGGTAATTCCCGTGACATTGATAAACAGGTCTTCGGCACCATTCACTGTGCCATCACCATTATCGACAATCAGATAGGTTCCAGCAGCATCTCCTCCGCCTGAAACCTCTACAAACATCGCGGCCCCATCTCCCTGCAAGGTCAATCCTTCAAAGGCCGTCGACAGATCAAAACCCTGATCCGACGAATTGGTGATCGAACTATTCACCGATATGCTGGTCGGAACGGTGTGATCCCCGCCCAGGGCGGACAAATCAAATTTGTCTTCGCCAATGACAAAGTCGGTAATCACGTCCAGCATCGCCGACGTGCTGTCCGAAACAGCACTTGCTGTGCCATCAATGCCGTTATCCAGGGTTGAACCGGCCTGATAGGCATTAATCGAATGGCCGGTTATTTCTTCGTCTGACGCCACAAACAACGTGTGTTCATCTTCCAGACCAACCGTATAGCCATAGGATTTCAGGGTGTCGGCAAAGCGCGAAACGATGTCGGTTAAACTGTCCGAACCATGCACCGGTTGGGTGATGGTGAAATCGTCAATCACCAGAACAAAAGTTCCATGATCCTGCAAAGGCTGACTTGCGTTGGCAAAATCATAAAAATCAAACAAAACGGCGTCAAATGTGTCGTTCTCGCCTTGTGCCGGATCGACATAATCCGCATTTGGCCCCAGATCGCCAAGGAATGTTGCATCCATGGTGAAATCGGAATCATCTTCCTTGCTAACAAACTCGATGGTTCCGCCATCAACAGTAATGGTGTCAAAGAAGGTCGCATCCGGGTCGCCGTCGCTTTTGGCAAAGGCTGCATCCTGTGCCCTGATTTCATCGGCCAGTGCCTTAATGCTGGCCGCAGCGTCGTTTTCAACAACCGGCGCTGAAAGATAATTCGTCTCAACCTCGCCAGTACCCGTGGTAATAACAAGGGTAACAGACAGGAACGAACCTGCGACATAATCCGCATTGTCTGTCGACAATGTTAAAGTGCCAGTTTGTGCATTATTGGTATCGGCCGCAATATCGACATTAAAGCTGTCACCGGCATTTGTTTCGACAAAAACCGAACCGCTATCGGCACGAATGGTGCCGGAATTGTCAAAGTCTATCGATTGTCCCTGTGGCACGTGAATAAACAGACGGTCGGCCTCGTGGTTTGAATCACCGTCGGTATCAATTGCGGCGGCATCAATAACGTCAGCGTTTGCATCCTCATCATATGCAATTTCTGCCTTGGCAGAAATTTGTGCCGCCAGTTGGAAAATCAATCCGCCCGGTGTATCGCCGTCGCTCATTTGAACCTGGAAAACCTCGTTTCCAATCGTTAACCGCAGGAAATCTCCGGGTTGCGGTGTGGTGGTATCGGTAAAGCTGAAAGCAAACAAATCTTCAGAATCTGGCTGGGTTCCGTATGCGGTGCCCTGGGAATAAGTATTGGCATCAATCGCAACGCTTTCGCCTACCCCGGCAATTTGCAAGACGCCATCCTGCACCCGCGCATGATAGTCGTGTCCGCTGTCATTATTAATCACACTGGCAAGGTCAGAAAGAACACTCTCGATAGATGTTTCGTTTTCATCTGCCCGTGCGCCATAGGCATATCCGTCAATCACAATCTCGAAATAGTCCCCCTGCGTCGGCGTATAGTTGGGATATTCAACTGTTACGGCGTCTCCGCCCAGGCGCATTTCAAAAATATCATTCCCGTCGCCGCCGGTGATGGTATCGGCACCAATACCGCCCATCAGCACATCGTCACCGCCGTTACCCATCAGGACGTCGTTGCCGTCACCACCTTCCAGGGTGTCATTGCCCTCACCCCCAATCATGGTGTCGTTGCCGGTAAACCCGCCATAATCACCGTCCACGGGATCATTCTGGATTTCACCTTCAACAATCAGGCTTTGCGACGATGTCAGTTCTGAACCATCAATGACCACGCCATTGGTCATGGCCACATCATTATCGTTGTCATCGCTAACACGGCTAACAACCGAAATATCGCCAAGCGTGCCGTCGCCATTTTCATCGGCAGTAGAGACAAGCTGAGAACCGATCTTAAGAATGTTCCCAGCCTCGTCGGCACGCAATTCAATACGGTCAATATTGGTAATGATCACATTACCATCCGCAAGCGACTGATCCGTCAGGTCAAAACTGCCCGCTTTTGTCAGCAACAAACGGTCATTTGTTGCGGCTTCCAACGTACCGTCAATCATCAATCCGGCGGCCAGAACAGCCGTCGTCAGATAAAACCGGTCACGGCCCGTGCCCCCGATCAGGGTATCGGCCCCGCCGCTATAATAAATGCGGTCATCACCGGCACCGCCATTAATGGTGTCACTCCCCAGCCCGCCACGAATACGGTCGTCACCCGAAAATCCGCCATATTCAAGGTCAGTTTCATCATCAATCAGGATTTCACCCTGAAAATGAATGGAATAATTCGCCGACAAGGCACTTGCATCAACGATAACGCCCGCAGTAATGGGAACATCCGTTTCGGTGTCACCATCTTCGACGAATGCCCGCGATACAATCTGGATATCACCCAGGGTTCCGTCGCCGTTGGCATCAGCCGTCGAGACCATGCCGTCGCCTAACGCCAGCGCATAGCCTGAAGCATTTTCACGCATTTCGATACGGTCAATCTGGGCAATTGTGATGTCGCGCGTTTCCAGAGTGTCGTCGGTGAAATCAAAATCACCGTGCGCGCTCAGGATCAGGCGGTCCTTGGTATCGGCTTCAGCGGCACCTGCCTGCTCATTTTCGAGGTCATATTCCCCGCCGAAAATAACCGTACCGTCTTCAAGTTCCGATGCACTGTCGAGATAAAGACGGTCGGTTCCCAGCCCGCCAATCATTGTGTCGACACCTGTTCCACCATGCAACCTGTCGGATCCGGCACCGCCATTCAAAACATCGTCGCCACCATTACCGTTAAGGCGGTCATCGCCATCACCCGCCATAATGAAGTCACCGCCAGCACCGCCCCAGATGGTGTCGTCACCACTAAAGCCGCCATAGGTTTCGTCACCGGTTGCCGCATCGTTCAGGCCAACGTGAACTTCACCATCGAATTGCAGGGAATCTGTCTCGTCGAGAGACGATCCATCAACAAAAATGCCATTAGTGATGGGGGACGCCGTCAGGCCGATTTGACTTTCGTTATCGACATAAACCCGGCTGGTGATGCGAATGTCTCCGCCGGTGCCATCGCTGTTTGAATCGGCATTAATGGCCAGATCATGCCCAAGAACGATCTTGAAGTCTTCGACATCCATTGCCACATCGATGCGGTCAATATTCGTGACGTCTGCCGTCGTGAAATCGACTGTGTCGCCCGTTTCCAGATCAAGGATCAGGCGATCACTTGAAACGTCATTGGCTTCGCTCGACGACCCGCCATTACCGTCAATCACACTTCCGGCAAGGCCCGACACATCGGTCAGATAAATGCGGTCTTGACCCGCGCCACCAATCAGGGTGTTAACGCCCGCACCACCATAAAGCCGGTCGTTACCCTCGCCACCGTTCAGGTAATCGTTGCCGTCGTTGCCATACAACCGGTCATTCCCGCCCCCGGCATTAAGGGTATCGCCCCCTGCGCCGCCATAAACGGTGTCGTCGCCGTTAAATCCACCGAGGGTTTCATATACTTCGCCCTGGCCTTCCACTTCAACCAGATCAACATGAACCTCGCCGTCAAATAACAGAGAATCACCGGCCTCCAGCGTGCTGGCGTCAACAATTATGCCCTGAGTAATCGGATCGGATGTAAGACCAAAACCGCTATCATTATCTGTATAAACCCGGCTGTTAATGCGAATATCGCCAAGGTTATCATCCTGGTTGTTGTCCGCCGATGCTGCCAGAACGTGATCAATTGTCAGGGTGACACCAGCGATATCCATGCCAACATCAATGCGATCAATGCCGGTAAGCGTCAGGTTATCACCGGTAAGATCTACCGAAATCGGGTCGTCGCTTGCGTCAAGCTGAAGCACCAACCGGTCCGCACCCGTGCTGCCTACCGATGTTCCATCCCCGTGAATCGTCAGGCTTCCGGCAAGGTCAGCAGTGGTATTAAGGAAGAAGCGATCATTACCGTCGCCACCAACCAGATAATCGCCATTACCTTCAATAAAGATACGGTCATCACCCGCGCCGCCAATAACGGTGTCGGCACCATCACCGCCAATCAGCGTATCGTCGCCGTCGGCCCCCATAAGGGTATCATTACCGGTCCCGCCGATAAGAGTATCATCGCCAGCACCACCAGTAACCGTGTCGTTGCCCATGAAACCGCCATAGGTTTCATCCCCGTCAACCGCACGTTCGCCATCAAAATACAGATGGTTGCTTCCGGTCAGGCCCGATGCATCAACCGTGATGCCGTTTTGCATCCCGACATCAAGGTCATTGCTGTCATGAATGCGTGAAACGATGCGAATGTCGCCTGGCGTCTCGTCATTATTCGCATCCGACGTTGCGGCAAGCTGATCCCCAATGATCACGGTCTGTCCGGCAACGTCATTGTTCATGTCGATCCGGTCAACACCATCAAACGACATACCGCTGGCTGTAAAATCAAAGCTGTCATTAGCTTCGCCGTGCAGGACCACGCGGTCCTTGCTACCTTCATCACCGTCGGTTCCGGTAATGGAAAGGCCGCTTACCAAATGATCCGCTTCAAGATGGAACCTGTCATCGCCGGTTCCGCCGATCATGGTATCGGCACCGCCATTTCCATAAAAACGACCGCCTTCATCGCCGTTTGTCAGTATGTCAGCTGCGGCAGAACCATAAATGGTTCCGTCAACAAGTTCACCAATCGAAACACCTGCAACATCGGTCGGGAAGCTGGTTGAAAAGTTATCATTATAGGTTTGCAATGCCTGATAGCCGACTTCGTCGAAAACACCATTACTGTCAAACAGTCCGTCTAGCAGATCCCCCAAAGTTGCATTTGATGCTGCCTGAATTTTGATCGCTGAAATCATCAGGTTCATCGCGTCAATGCTGGAAACATCCTGCATTTGCTGTTCGCTTGGCATCAGTTCCGCAAGGGTACTCACCGTATTTACAAGTAATTCGGCAACTTCGCTAAAGACGTCTTGCAGTGTTACGCCAGTGGCAACTGTCTCGGATCCGTCAAAATTTTCCGCACCAACCAGCGCATTGCCAACGCTTTGAATAAGGTTGCCCAGCACAGTGCTGTCGGTCCAGTCGACACTGGCGCCATTTGCATTGCCAATTGCAACAGCGATCTGCGCCAATACCGCATCGGAAATTTCGGCAAGGCTGAAATCATTTTCACCTGCCGAAAGAACCGGCTGAAGGGCTTCGGCAAGCTGCGCCGAAATGGTTAGCATTTCCGCAGCCGCAATTTGTAGTGTGGCCGCATTAACGGCATCAACCGCACTTGAACTGCCAGAAGCCACAACCGCAACCGGGTCAATGGTTAAAACATTGGCGCCCGATAGTGCCGATGCATCCAGCCCCAACCCGGCAATCAAATCACTTTGGGCATCAGCTGCATCGGTCGAAATATTTCCTGCGACCAAATGATGCATAACTGCGGTCAGCGACGTTACCACGGTGGCATTCTCGCCAACAAAAACCGACAACGCACCATCAAATGCCTGCCCCGTCGTCATGTCCGTACCGCCCGTCACCCGGACGGAAACATTCTCGGGCAGTATCCCGGTGAACTGATAACCTTCAATGCTGTAATGGCCATTTTCATCGGTCGTCCAGGTCTGGGTCCCTACCTGGTTACCATCGCCATCCACCAGCATCACGGTTGCACCAACCAGATACCCGTCTAGGACCGTGCCGCTTTCGTTGTAGGTTATGCTGGACTGATATTCGACATCGCCACTAAGGCCTGTGTCATCAATCGTCGTGCCTTCGGGCAGGGCAACAACAACGTTGCCTTCGCCTGTCGCACTAAAGTCCACGGTCAAGCCGTCTACGTCTGCGGCCTGAATAAAGGCATTATTCGGCCCGGTAACAACCACTTCGTCAATACTGCCGAGGTCAAGGTCGCTTAGGGTCACGTCACCATTTGTTGTATCAATCACCAGGCGCACCGTCCCGCCAGACAGGTAGGAGAAATCATATGCCCCATCCGCCGTGATCGTAACGTCGACATTGCCCGTCGCAACGATTTCAACGATCTTGCCCGATACATCGCTATATGTCAGAGCAACGTCAGATTGATCACTACTTGTAACCGTGATTGAAATTGTGCCGGTTTCTGTGGTCAGTTTCGCAAGATCACTGCCAACAGATGCACTGCTGGCATCCGTCAGGGCAATATTGCCCGTGCCGGTCGCAGCCAGCCCACCCAGATCGCCCAGTGCCTCTTCGGTGATGGAAAGGTCCTGATTGGCAACCGCCGCAACACTGATAACGCCAGTGCCAACCGTCAGGTTATCCAGCACGGCCGAAACATCGCCTGATACCTCGGTAATGGTGATGTTGCCCGCCCCGGTCGCTGTAATACTGCCATAGGTCGCGGCATCCGCCTGGGTCAGGCTAAGGTTTTCACCGTCGGCAGCAACAACGTTGATATTGCCCGCACCTACTGTAATTTTGGCACTGTCAGCAGCCAATGAGGCCGCGGTTACGTCGGTCAGTGTCACATTGCCAGCACCACTAACTGTAAAGCTGTTGATGCCGGCTAGTTCTGTTTCGCTGATCGAAAAACTTTGGTCCGCCGCTGCGCTTAAGGCCAAACCACCCGTCGCCGTCAGCTTGCCAAAATCGACTGCAAAGTCTGCTGCCGTCAGATCGCTAACCGTAATTGTCGCGCCATCTGCCGCATTCAGGGCAGCAAGATCGTCAAGTTGCGATTTGGTAACACTCAGGTTTTCACCCGTTGCGCCATTAACGGTAATCGACCCGTTATCAATGGCCGAAATTTTCGCCAGATCGCTGGTTAGAACCGCAGCTGTAACATCGTTTAAAACAATATTACCGCCACCAGTTGCCTGAAGCGTCGTCACTTCGGCAAGGGCTGTTTCTGTTATGGTAAAACTTTCACCTGTCGCACCGGTAATGGCAAAATTACCGTTTGCAACCGTAATTGCGGCAAGGTCCGACGCCAGCGTTGCGGCTGTTACCCCGGTCAAAGTAACCCCGCCTGTACCGGTTACATTCAGGGCGGCAATGTTGCCAAGGTCACTTTGGGTCAGCGTAAAGGTTTCATCCACCGCACCATTCAGTGTCAAATCGCCATCAACCGTTATTTTGGCCAAATCCGCGCTCAGTGCGCCGCCCGTTGCGTCATTGATGGTCAGGTTGCCGCCGTCTGTTGTTGTCAGCTGGGCAATATTTGCGATGTCGGATTGCGTAATAATAATGTTTTCGCCCGATGCCGCCTGAATGGCAATTTCGCCACTGCCAACGGTCAATTTCGCCAGGTCAGCCGACAAAACGGCATTCGTTACACCTGTAAGTGTGATGTCACCGGCCCCCGTGGCCGCCAGGCCGGATAATGTTGCCAGTACGGTTTCACTAATCGTGAAGCTTTCATCCGTCGCACCGGAAACTGAAATTGAACCATCCGCAACACTTAGCTTGGCAAGGTCGGCATCAAAGGCCGCACTGGTCGCGTCACTAAACGTAATGGTGCCAGTGCCAGTAGCCGTAAAATGGCCCAGCGTATCAAGCACGGTCTTATCGAGCGCAAAGTTTTCATCGCTTGCGCCTTCAACCGAAATACTGCCTGCTTGTACTGAAACCTTTTGCATATCACCGGCAAAACCAACCGCAGTAACCCCGGTTACTGTAATATCGCCCGTCCCTGCACCGGAAACACTGGCAAGACCATCGAGCTGGTTTTGCGTAACCGCAAGGTTTTCATCGCCCGCCCCGGTAATCGCAATCGAACCGCTAACCACCGATAGTTTGCCAAGGTCGGCTGCCAGGTTGGCGTTAGTAACACCTGATAACGCAATAGCGCCGGTGCCAGCGGCACTAAATGCCACCAGTTTATCCAGCTGGGTTTCCGTCAGGGTAAAGGCCTCGTCATCGGCACCTGTCACCGAAATTGCCCCGGCATCGACAACGCTTAATTTTGCCAGATCCGCCGCCAAATCCGCATTGGTTGCACCTTGAAAACCAATCGTGCCATCGCCTGTCGCTTCCAGTGCTGCCACATTATCAAGCAGGGATTTGGCGATTACAAAGTCTTCACCATCCGCCCCTTGCAAGGACAAGGCACCATCGATACTCAACTTGCCAACATCACCCGACAGGTCGGCCGCTGTTACACCGCTCAGGGCAAGATTGCCCGAAACCGTTGTAAACTGGGCCAGTTGATCAAGAAATGCCTTGGTAATTTCAAAACTTTGCCCGCTTGCCCCCGAAATGGAAATTTTTTCACTTCCGGCATGTAATTTGGCAAAATCGGCCACAAGTGCCGCACTGGTTGCCTCACTATACGCAGCAATCGTGCCTGTTCCGCTTACGGTCAGGCTGGCAATCTGATCAAGCTGCGTCTTGGTCAGGGCAATGTTTTCATCCGTTGCCGCTTCAAAAGAAATGCTGGAACCACTGGCCACGGTCAATTTCTCCAAAATGGCCGATATATCATCTGCACCATCAAGGCTTGTCAGGGTAATTGTGCCAGTCCCCGTCGTCGTTAACGATGCAAGATTTTCCAGCTGATCATCGGTAATCGAGAAATTACCGTTTATCACTCCGGTAACATTGATCGCAACGGTATGGCCGGAAATATCGAGTTTGGCCAAATCGGCCTGCAAGGCGGCACTGGTGGCCCCGCCAAAATTGATAATGCCGTTATCAACATTGAAATCAAGCGCCGACAAACGATTTAACAGCGCCTTGGACAAGGCAAGGCTTGCGCCGTCGCTATCGGTTATTTCGGCCGAAATTCCGGTACTGGCTGCCGTGGTCACCTTTGCGACCGACGACGCCAGATTGGCAACCGTTGCCCCCGTTAAGGTAACCGTGCCAGTCCCCGTTGTCGTCAAACTATACAAAGACGCCAAAGACTGCGCACCACTTGCCGCGATGGTAAAACTGACATCCGTATCCCCAACAACAGCAATACGATTGTTACTGCCAATATCGGTAATATCTTCAGCCAGATTATAGAAATTTGTGTTGCCCGCACTCAGGTCCGAAATACCCGTCACACGGAAGGTAAATGTTCCCGTGATCGTATTAACCGGGTCGCCTTGCTGCTCGTCTCCGGTTGGAATAAACGCACGCAGGATATCATAGGAACCAACAATCGTTGTCCGGGCATCTGTCGCTGCGGTCAGGGTTGTGACGACACCAAAATCATTAATAATCACCGGGCGTCCAACCCCGGATAAATTAAGCGATGTCACAACATTGGCGTCAGGAATGGTCAATGTTCCACCGGCGTAAACCACCGACCCGCCGCCATTTTCATCCAGTGTCAACGTTATATTGCCCGATGTCGGCAGGTTCGACAGCGACAACACCCCTTGCTCCGTCACAGAAGCAGTAAAGGAGCCAACCCCGCCATTGCTTAGCGATACATTTTCCGCTTTGGCCGATTGTGCGGCCTGATCAAACTCCGATGCGGCCTGCGACAAATCCCCCGATGCGGCACCATCACTAATGGCATTTGCCGCTTCACCCTGTGCAACATATTGGCTTTTAACCACATCATTTATCGACGTTGCGTTACCAACATTGGTATTACTTGCTGAAATTATCGAGGCGGCATCATTGGCGATGGTCGTGCTAACCCCGGCAGACTGCAACACTGTGTTTAGCGCGGCACTGTCCAGGGTTACAGGTGCGGCGGCACCCTTGATCTGCGCGGCAAGGGCCGTTGCCACCATATCGATCGCCGAGGATGAGTTTCCTTCCGCCCCCGACCCTGTAAGGGCCTTGGCCCCCATCGTCATAATATTGGCAACCTGAACGCCCGCCTTGAACAAGGCCTGGTTACTTGTGGCGACCGGATCAACCGCCTTTAAATCTTCGGTCAGATTAAAGGCTGCCTTGACTGCGGAAAGCGCATCTTCCTCACTTTCGCCATCGTCAATCAGCTTTTGCACAAGTGTTGTCAGCGGCGTGACCACGCTGGAACCCCCTGGAGCCGTCAATGTCCCTTCAAACGCCAGGCCAGTGCTGATATCGGTACCCCCCGTGATCTTGATGGCACCACTGCCGGTCAGGCCGGTAAAGTTGCCATTGGCATCGGTTGTAACCGTATTACCCGATCCATCAACACGCGACACAGTGGCGCCAGAAATGTAACCATCGACAACCTTGCCGCCAGATCCACCACCAAACACACCCCCCAGTCCACCGCCACCACCACCGCAAGCAGCCAAAGGTAAAATCAGGGTAGAAATAATGCCGATCTTCAGGTTGGCATTATATTTCTTCTGCCAATCGGCAATAAATTCCAGAAATGCCTGCCGTCCCTGGGGAATTTGGATCTCACGTGCTTCCAGCTCATCAAATCGGTCTAATCCGACATCCTGATGCGCAACCCGAACCGACGGTAAAAAATGGCCCGCCAGAAATGCGGCACTGGTATCACGATCAATCGCATTAGCAAGACCGCCAACGACTGTATCCGCAGACGCGACAATGCTATTCATGTTTGATATCATGCTGAGCTTTCCCGTTTAAACCCAAGAAGGCAAATTCACTGCCCTGCTTGCAAGTGTCCCAAAGTATTGCATTATGCTCTGATCGGATTTTCGCCTATCCGGTCAAACCCACCCTTATCGCGATTAATAATTTCAAATATTTTTGACTTAAAAATTGTTCATTTTCACTATCCCACCCCAAAGCATAGAATCGGAAAACTATCCTTATGTGTCATTAATTTCAGATGTAATGCTTATCAAAATGATATGTTACATCGTCGTTATTCAGCACTTTCATCGATGTCACTTTTTTACTTTAAAAGTTCCGAATGCGTTTGTGCTGACAACAGGGTAATTTTCGTCTTATAAATTGTTAGAAACAATCTATGGAAAACCATAGGTAGGCAATTTTACCGGAATGACAGGAATGGCCCTTCAGCTAAATAACGATCTTTTTGATCTGTTAAATGCACTGGACAATGCGCTGTCTGTGCCAGACGCATGGCAAGCGGGGCTGGATTTTTTCAAAAAATATGGAGGTAATCAAATTACCTATACCCATGAAAGACAGGATGGCAGCATCGTCTTTCTCACCACCCTTCCAGACTGGTGGATGATCTATTATCTCGAAAATGACTATGCCAGCCTGGACCCGTTCATTGATGTCGGACGCGCTTATTTCAAACCAACCCGATTTGATACCAGATCGGTTAATCTGCCAATTTCCCTCTCTGGGCCCGCCGCTCAGATGCTTCAGGAATTTGCCGAAACAGGCTCGAGTAGCGGATTTGTCATTCCAACAATGGCCCCCTCTACCCTGAAAATCAGTGGCTTCAACATTGCAAATACAATGGAAAAGCAGGAATTTTCGCAATTTTATAACGACAAGGAAAACGCCCTTGTCCTTGCTGCGCATGCCGTGCATCAACGCTGTCAGGAACTTGATCCTCAATTATCCCGAACGGACGTCCATCTAGCCCCGAAAAAGAACACTTCCTATCCCCTTCTCAGCCCACGAGAACGGGAATGTCTGCTTTGGCTATGCAAAGGAATGCGCAATGACGCCATTGCCGACCGCAT
>NZ_JFKA01000002.1 GCF_002115755.1 Thalassospira mesophila
TTTGTTTATTCCCTGTGTCTGCTTCGAACTCGCCGTTTACAGCAAGCCGCGTGCGGCCAGATTGCCCATCAGGGCGGTAATGCCAAACGACCACGGGGTAATTTTATCGGATCGGTCGACACGGTTGATCAGGGTGCCGAGTTGCGGGGTCGATATTTTAACGATATCGCCGGTTTCATGGGTAAAGCCAGCCCCCTTGGCACCGCGATCCTGCACCGGGGCAAACATGGTGCCCAAAAACAGCATGAAGCCATCGGGATATTGGTGATGTTTGCCAATCGCCTGCCCGACAAGGCTTTCCGGCGAGCGGCTGATTTTGCTCATCGAGCTGCCGCCTTCAAGGTGGAAGCCGTCTTCGCCGTCAATGGTCAGGGCAATATCGGCGGATTTGACGTTTTCCAGCGTGAAATCACCATCAAACAGGCGAATGAACGGGCCGATTGAACACGACCCGTTATTATCCTTTGCCTTGCCCAGCAACAGGGCCGAGCGGCCTTCAACATCGCGCAAGTTTACATCATTGCCCAAGGTCGCACCAACAATGCGCCCGGTTGAAGTTACGGCCAGCACCAGTTCAGGTTCCGGGTTGTTCCAATGCGAAATCGGGTGCAGGCCAACATTGGCCCCATGGCCAACCGATGACATCGGCGGGGCCTTGGTGAAAATTTCGGCATCGGGCCCAATACCGACTTCGAGATATTGCGACCAGGCGCCTTTTTCCAACAGCACTTTTTTAATGTCGGCGGCCTTTTGCGAGCCGGGCTGAATTTGCGACAGGTCTTCACCGATAATGTCGGTAATTTCGCGGCGGATCTGGTCGGCGCGCGAGGAATCGCCACGCGCCTGTTCCTCGATCACACGTTCGAGCAAGCTGGAAACAAAGGTAACGCCACTGGCTTTGACGGCCTGGACATCGTTGGGGGCCAGAATATGCAATTTGCCAAGGTGGGCATCGGGTGTGCTGTTGGCCAGTGCATCGTCAAGCGTGCCGAGAATGGCAAAATCGTTGGGGTTGCGCAGTTTTGCCACCAGATCGCTACGTTCAAGAAGCTGGCTGGTGGTGGCACCCAATGCGCTGATATCGCGCAAAGTACCATTCGCGATCAAAACCGGGGTCGGGCCGCTGACGCGCGGGTCCCAGACCCGGCCAATCAGCACGGCGGTTTCGGAATCTTGTGGCAAAATATCCTGGGCGTTCATCGCATGTTCAAGCATTAAACTGGCCTGTTATTGTTGTGAATATCGAGGGGCGTGCCGGGTCATAACCAGACCTTATCAGGAGGCAGGCAAAATGTGAATGCGACTACAACATGGAAAATGTGTTTTATCAATAAAATACCGAATCATTTTTGCAAAGAGAACGCTGCAGTCACATTGCGGTATTTTTCCCGCTAATGAATTGGGATTGACCGATAATCTTACGCGAACAGTTTCGGGCTGGTTTGGTCCCCGTACCAAGGGATTTTAATATTCGCGGCCCGGTCGTGCGCGATAAACCGGAAAACTGAGCCGGTATTTAATTGCGGCTGCGCGCAAGGCAAAAGCGCATAAAAATGCCGCCAGTGCGACGGGCTGTTTGGGCAGTTCCAGCATGGCGGTTCCCACCGTGTAAATGGTGGCACCTAACAACGCCGAGGTAATATAGATTTCCGGGCGTAAAATAAGCGGCAGCTCATTACATACCACATCGCGGACCATGCCGCCAAAGGTGGCGCTGATCATGCCCAGAATAATCGCCACCAGGGGTGAAAGATGAAGGTTAAGGCCAATCGCCGCCCCGGTAACGCCAAACATCGCCAGCCCCAGCGCATCAAGCCAGATCAGCGCAACATAACGCCGTTCCAAAAGGTGGGCGGTAAAATAAACCACCACCGCACTGGCAATGCAGGTAATGATCCAGGCCGGGTCGCGGATCCAGAAAACCGGGGTTTCACCGGTAATGACATCGCGCACCGTGCCGCCACCAATGCCGGTAAAGGTGGCGATCAGGACAAAGCCGACAATGTCCATTTGCCGGCGCGATGCTTCAAGCGCCCCGGTGACGGCAAAAACGGCAACGCCGGTCAGTTCCAGCCAATAGGTCATGTCGGTCATGGTCATTTTGATCGTCCATTGCCAGATTGATAAGGGCGTTTCGCATTTTTAGCATACCGGGCACGGCATAATCCGCCAGCGTGATTTTCGCAAGGGTCTATACGTATCAAAGCGTTCCGTTATGGCACACAAGGGCATGTCACACGTGCGCGCGATATGCCAGTATTGGCACGTATTCGTGCGTCTAAATTCGTGCCGTTTGTTTCGGCCGTGGCCTATTCTAAAGCCACTGGGCAGCGGCATAAAGTAGGCGTGCGCGGGGCCTTGCACCCTCTCGCGTTGTGCTGCAATCTTGACTTTGGCTGGCGAAAATCGCATAGCCTTTGCATGACAATTAAAAATGAAGCAGACCTTGTTGCCATGCGCCGTATCGGGCGATTGTGCGGCGATATACGCGATGCCATGTGCGCCGCCGCCGAGCCGGGCATGACCACGGCCGAGCTTGATGATATGGGCCGGGCCATGCTTGATGCCGCCGGGGCGATTTCGGCGCCTGAAGGGGAATATGGCTTTCCCGGTGCGACCTGTATTAGTGTCAACGAAGTGGTTGCCCATGGCATTCCCGGGCCGCGCGTGTTGCAAACCGGCGATCTGGTTAATGTCGATGTTTCGGCATCGCTAAACGGTTATTTCGCCGATACCGGTGCCAGCTTTGTTCTAGGCGGGTTTGAAGCATCCCGGCCCGAGATTAAAAAGCTGTGCGAAGACGGGCGCAAGGTGATGATGCGGGCGGTGCGCACTGTGCGCCACGGCACACCACTGCGCGAAATTGGCCTGACGGTGGAAAATTTCGCGCGTAAAAACGGCTATACCCTGATCCGTAATCTGGCCAGTCACGGTGTTGGCCGGTCTTTGCATGAAGAGCCCGCCACCATCGCCACATGGGATGACCCGCGTGAACGTCGCACCCTTAAAAAGGGCCAGGTCATAACCATTGAACCGTTTTTGTCGCTGGGGTCCGAATGGGCCACCGAAGACAAGGACGATGGCTGGACCCTGTATGCCGATACCGGTGCGCCCACGGTGCAATACGAACACAGCATTGTGGTTACGGCCAAGGGCTATGAAATTCTGACTTGAGACCAGATGCCGACAAACCCCGCCATATGAAGGCGGAGTTTGCGCGTGGCACTGGTGATCATATCAGCCTGATCGCCGTGAGTGCGTTTTGAAAACCGTTCAAAGCCCGGGGACAGAGACCTTCTTTTCCAACAACAGCAGCAGTTGTGCGACGATACTGGTCATGACGACATATATTGCGGCGATCAATAAAAAGACTTCGAAAAACTGAAACGTCTCGTACCCGATTTTTTCGGCACGCGCGGTGATCTCGGTGACCCCGATGGCATAGGCGATCGAGGTATATTTAAGCTCTAGAATAGCCTCGTTCGACCACTGCGGAATAACACGGCGCAAGGCCTGGGGCAGGATGATGTTCACAAAGCCCTGAAACTTTCCCATGCCAAGGGCACGGGCCGCCGTCATCTGTCCCATGGGAACGGACCGAACAGCGCCGCGCAAGTATTCGGCCTGATAGGCCGCTGTATTGAGGCCAATGGCGATAACGGCAGCGGTTAACGGGTCAAAGACAATGCCAATTTCCGGCAAGCCCAGATAGATGAAAAACATCTGTACCAGCATCGGGGTGCCACGAAAGATTTCCACATAGATGGTGGCAATCACATAGATTGGCCGGTTGCCGTAAATGCGCGCCCACGCCAGAACAAGCCCCAGCATCGCACCGATCGTCATGGCCGATACCCACAACCCCAACGTGGTCGGAACGCCCAGAAGGACATAGGGCAAATGTTCAATTGCGAAATCGAACCACGCGCTCATGCATCGTCTCCGTGTTCAATCACGTTGAGGAAGGCACGGGTCCGGTCCTGTTGGGGGGCATTGAAAATTTGCGACGGCGGCCCCTGTTCAATGATTTTGCCACCTTCCATGAAGATGATTTCATCGGCCGCCTTGCGAGCAAAACCAATTTCGTGGCTGACCACAAGCATCGTCATGCCTTCGGATGCCAGCTTGTTCATCACCGAAACCACTTCGCCGGTCAGTTCCGGGTCAAGTGCGCTGGTCGGCTCGTCAAACAGGATCAGTTTGGGTTCCATCGCAAGAGCGCGCGCAATCGAGGCGCGCTGTTGTTGCCCGCCTGAAAGCTCGGCGGGATAAGCATCCGCCCGATCCGACAGCCCGACACGTTCGAGTTCTTTATACGCCAGATCAAGGGCGGCCTTTTTGCCAAAACCGCGTAATTTACGCGGCCCGATGGCAACATTTTCGACCGTGCGCAAGTGTGTGAACAGGTTGAAATCCTGAAATACAAAGGCGACCTTCTGGCGCATTGTGTTCAGGTTTTTTGCCGTAAGTTCTTCGCCGTCGACAAAAATCCGCCCCTTATCGGGCGGGGTGAGATGGTTGATGCAGCGAAGAAGTGTTGATTTACCGGTGCCCGAGGGGCCCATGATGACTTTTGACTGACCCGGTGCCATGTCAAATGAAACACCCTTGAGGATTTCAGCAGCACCATAGCTTTTATGAATATTTTCAACACGCAGCAGCATTATGCGTCTCCCCTGTGTTCAAAGCCCGGAAGAGAAAGACGGTTCTCTAACCGGTACAGGGCCCAGTTTCCTGCACGATTGACGACGAAATACATCAGCGCAACCACACCAAAAACGACCAGGATATTGCCCTGTGTATTGGAAATAATGTACTTGGCCTGACGGGTGAGTTCCACGACGCCAATGACATAGGCAAGGGATGTGGCCTTTAATTCACTGGAAAATTCATTGGTCCATGGCCCGATAGACATGCGCAAAGCCTGGGGAATAATGATATCGCGGATCGCTTGTAACTTGTTCATGCCCATGGCGCGCGCGGCCATCATTTGCCCGTTGGGCACAGACAGAAACGCGCCGCGAAAGATTTGTGACTGATAGGCCGCCGAGCGTAACCCCAATGCCAGAACGGCCGCCGTAAACGACCCCATTTCAATGTAATCGGTGACGCCATAATAAAACAGCAGCAGCAACACAATTGCCGGAATGCCGCGAAAAACGCGTTCGAATAGCACGCAGACCAATCGTAAGGTCCAATGACCGTAAACTTCAAGGATCGCAAGCACTAACCCCAAAGCCAGCCCCAGTGATAACAGGCAAACAAGTAACCCGATTGCGACTGTAAGGCCGTGTACCAGATATGGCATCTGGCTTAACAACGTTTCGAAAATCATGTTTTCATGCTCGTTGGAACGGAAAGGAATGCCGTATTGCCGCACCTGTGGCGGGGCAGCAATACGGCCAGCCATCAGTTACTTCGTGTAACCGGGAATGTCGCCCTGATAGGTATCAACATAGGCAGGCATCGACGTCGGGATATCGCGAATGGTCGATTGCGGCGCATAGGAATGGACAATTTCGGCCCATTGACCGGATTTATAGATGTTCATGATCCCTGCATTGATTTTGCCGAGCAATTTTTTCGGATCACCCTTTTGAACGGCAAGTGCCTGGGGCTGGTTTTGCTGAATGGTCCCCACGATCTTGATCGGGCGTCCTTTGGCAATGAAGTCCTCGGCGGTATCGGTTGAGGTCACAACAGCATCCAGTCGTCCGGCAAGCATGTCGGCGATTGCGGTAACATAGTCTTCGTAACCGCGCAGGGTTACGCCGACCTTGTCATTTGACGCCAGATTATCTTCCAGCCATTTGAACTGGGTTGCACCGCCCTGCGCGCCAATTGTCGCGCCACAGCACATGGCTGTGATCAAATTTTTGTCGGAATCTTTGGGGACGAGAATTTCGTCGTCATTTTCCCACCACGGGATGGTGAAATCGAGCGCCTTGGCGCGTTCCGGTGTCACGTTGAGCCCGGTGACGAGAAGATCAATACGCCCTTTGACCAGGGCGGGGATCAGCGATGGCCACGGAAGGTCCTTGAATTTCACTTCCAGGCCCTGATCTTTGGCAATTGCGCGCATGGCATCAATGGCAATGCCTTTGTATTTGCCGTCTTCAACATAGGCCCAGGGCGGAAAGGCTGCTTCGACCCCGGCGGTTAAAGTTTCTGCCTGCGCATTGGCCGAAGCCATTGTTGCCATGGCAAGCATGGCAGCGGCAGGCGCAAGTTTTCGAAAGATGTTTTTCATTTGTAGCCTCCTGAAGTGCTGATTGGCGGAATGCATTATGGTTGTCCCTGAAGGACAACAGCATTCCCATTTTGTGTGTCATTACGAAGTGACGATGAAGTTTCACCACCATAGTAAGTAAATAAAAAAATGTCTAATATAAATAATTTTCAAAAATTGGGAAAAATTTCAAATTATTGGAAAGTGGTTATTGAGTATAAAAGAAAAAATTTCTGTTTTTGGATCGATAAATCGCTCGATAATTTAAGTAATATTACTGACAAAATTAAAAATACACTTATTTATATAATTCAACTTGCAGTTATTGTTTATTTTATTGTGTCATTGCAAAAAATACTGCATGGGGCCTGCTTGGATGGTAAATGCGTCTTTGGGGCTGGGTGTTGAGCGCCGGATACAACAAACCCCGCCACGAAAGGGCGGGGTTTGTTGGTATTTAAAGCCCGGTAAAGCTTGTTGCACCACCGGGCAGGGTTGGTTTTTTTGACGGACAACTGCCGACCAAACCCTTATGGGCCGGTCGGGCCCAATAAGGGTTGGTCTGGCTGGGGTGATCAGGCCCCGTATTTTGCCTTGGCTTCGCGGCGGCGCGCATGCAGGACCGGTTCGGTATAGCCGTTGGGCTGTTCGCGGCCCTTGAACACCAGATCACAGGCGGCCTGAAAGGCAACGCTGTCGTCAAAATTGGGGGCCATGTTGCGGTAATCGGCATCACCGGCATTTTGCTGGTCCACCACGGCGGCCATGCGTTTCAGGGTTTCCATCACCTGTTCTTTGTCACACAGGCCATGATGCAGCCAGTTGGCAATGTGCTGGCTGGAAATGCGCAAGGTGGCACGGTCTTCCATCAGGCCGACATTGTTGATATCGGGCACCTTGGAGCAGCCCACCCCGGCGTCAATCCAGCGCACGACATAGCCGAGAATACCCTGGGCGTTATTGTCCAGCTCTGCCTGAATTTCGCTGCGCATCGGGTGCTGGTCGCCCAGACGGGGGATGGCAAGGATATCATCGAGGCTGGCGCGATCACGCTTGCCAATTTCATCCTGAACGGCGCGCACATCGACCTTGTGATAATGCATCGCGTGCAGGGTGGCAGCCGTGGGGGATGGTACCCACGCACAATTGGCACCGGCTTTGGGATGGCCAATTTTGGCTTCCATCATTTCGGCCATGCGGTCGGGTTTCGCCCACATGCCCTTGCCAATCTGGGCAATGCCCTTCATGCCGCATTCAAGGCCGATATCGACATTCCAGTTTTCGTAAGCCTGAATCCAGTATTGGTCCTTCATGGCTTCCTTGCGGACCACGGGGCCTGCTTCCATGCTGGTATGGATTTCATCGCCAGTACGATCCAGAAACCCGGTATTGATAAACACAACCCGGTCCTGTGCCGCGCGAATGCATTCCTTGAGGTTGACCGTGGTGCGGCGTTCCTCGTCCATGATGCCGACTTTAAGGGTATGGGCCGCAAGACCGGCGGCTTCCTCGGCGAAAGCAAACAGCTCGCTGGTAAGGGCGACTTCTTCCGGCCCGTGCATTTTGGGTTTTACAATGTAAATGCTGCCCGCGCGCGAATTTGAAACACTGCTATTGCCGTCAATATCGTGTTTGCCGATAACCGCTGTCATCATGGCATCCATGAAGCCTTCGGGCACTTCGTTGCCATCGCCATCGAGGATGGCATCACTGGTCATGAGGTGGCCAACATTGCGCACCAGCATCAGGCTGCGACCGGGCAGGGTGACTTCCTGACCATCAAAGCCCTGATAGGTCCGATCCGGGTTGAGCCGCCGGGTCAGGGTTTTGCCGCCTTTTTCAAACTGTTCTTCCAGTGTGCCTTTCATCAGGCCCAAAAGGTTGCGATACACCAGAACCTTGTCGTCGGCATCAACTGCGGCAATTGAATCTTCGCAATCCTGAATGGTGGTCAGGGCCGATTCCATAATCACACCGGCAACACCGGCGGGGTGGTCCTTGCCAATGAAATGGGTGGGATCGATTGAGATTTCGACATGCAGGCCATGATTGCGCAGCAAAATCGCGCTGACGGCATCGTCTTTTTCGTTAAAGCCGATAAATTGCGAGGGTTGAGCCAGCGCAGTTTCGGTGCCGTCTGCCAATGTTGCCTGAAGCGCCCACCAGCCCGCGCCATTATCGCGGACTTCATACTTAACCACATCAGCATGTGCGCCATTGGCCAGGGGCGCCGCGTGATCGAGAAAATCGGCGGCATAGGCGACCACGGCAGCGCCGCGTTCGGGGTTAAAGGATTTGCCTTTTGCCTTGCCGTCTTCATCATCAATGACGTCGGTGCCATAAAGCGCATCATAAAGGCTGCCCCAACGGGCATTGGCCGCATTAAGGGCATAACGCGCATTCATGACCGGCACCACCAGCTGCGGCCCGGCCACGCGGGCAATTTCGGCGTCAACATTGGTGGTGGTAATGTAAAAGTCATCGCCTTCGGGCAGCAAATAACCGATTTCGGCCAAAAACTCCTTGTAGGCGGCAGGATCGCGGGCCTGATCGCGGCGCGACAGATGCCAGTCGTCAATCTGCGCCTGCAAGTCATCGCGTTTGGCCAGAAGGGCGCGGTTGCGCGGGCCCAGTTCGGTCACCAGCTTTTCAAAAGATGCCCAGAACGCATCTGCATCCACCCCGGTGCCCGGAAGGACTTCGTTTGCCACCAGATCATGCAACACGGTTGCAACCTGCAGGCTACCTTTGCTGATTCTTTGGGTCATGTTTCCTCTCGCCAGTGATCATGTATAACCGGGTGCTTGTTAGCATGCCCCGTTGTCTGAACACAGCATAAGGGGCTGCACCATCCCCGGTCCACCACAGCTTTCAAATCCGTGGGATGTTTTCCGCATTATGGAAAACGTTTGATCTGGCGAAATGATCCGTGCCGGGCGCCACAAATCTGGCGACCGGTTCGTTACGGGGCTGTCTGACCCGGTAGTCAGGCAAAGATAGCGTTGCAGGCGTTAGTGCCCCTTGGGCGGGGATGATATTTCGCGGGTGAGGATGCTGGTGTCGTTGTTGTTGTTGTCCTCGTCGGCCTGTGCGGCAGTTGCTTCCTCGTCGGCGGCAATTTCGTCACCCAGCGGGGATAATTCGGTGACCATGGGGGTCGTGCGCGGTACGGCCACGAATGTCCCCTGTTCTTCCAGCGTGATGCGACGCCCGAAACCGGCCCGATAGATGGCAAAAATCGCCATGGCACAGCCAACGATCGAAAACAGTAATGGCAGGCCCCAAGGGCCGAAATAATCAAGGAACATGGAACCGACAATCGGGCCAAAGGCCGCCGAGCCGCCATAGACAATTAAAAGTGCGCCACTGGCGGGGACAAAATCATCCGGGGTCAGATAGTCATTCACATAGGCCACTGAAATGGCATAGACCGGCATGGTAAACACACCGAGCAACGCCCCCCACAATGACAGATTGGCCCGGATTACGTCGGGCATGGCATAGGGAACAAGGCCGGTTATGATCAGGCCAAGCAACAAGCCAATCAGAACATACTGGCGAGGCACCATGTCCGATGCCCGGCCAATCGGCCATTGCAAAACCATGCCGCCCAGAATGACAAAAAACATAAAGGTGGCGATCTCGGCGGTGGGCAAGCCCAGATCGGCGGCAAAAACCGGGCCGACACCGTAAATGGCCCCCGAAAAAACACCGCTACCCGCCGCGCCGATAAAACCAAGTGGCGAAATAGTGAACAACCGGCGCAATTTCATGCGTTCACGACTGACCGCCGCCGGGGGCGGCTGGCGGGTCAGGGCAATTGGCACCAGCGATAGCGATAACAGAACCGAGGCCAGGGTGAACAGTTCAAACCCCGAAATGGGCGACAGGTTGAGCATTAACTGGCCCAGGGCCAGCCCGCCCAGCGAAACGGTCATATAGGCCGCCATCATCGCGCCGCGTGAATTATTATCGACCTGTTCGTTTAACCAGCTTTCCACCACCAGATACAGACCCGATAGGCAAAGCCCGGTCATGGCGCGAAACAGCGACCATGTAATGGGGTCGACAAACACGGCATGCAGCAAGGTAATGGCCGAGCCGGTCGATGCCAGGGCGGCAAAGGTGCGGATATGACCGACCCGGTTTACCAAAGATGCACCCCATATGATCCCGCCAACAAAGCCGGAATAATAGGACGCCATAATGATACCGGTATAGATCGGCGCAAACCCTTCGGAGGACGCCCGCAACGCCAGCAGCGATGATTGCAGCGATGACCCGGAATTAAGGGTGAAGGCAGCAAAAAGGGTCGCCGACAGGGCAATAATCATCGCAATAGGCGAACGCGGCATGGCCAACCTCAGGGCGTTGCAGGATTTATGCAAATACCCTGCCGGATCGACAGCGGGGCTGTCAATCTGCCAAGGGTAAAACGTGTATGGTTTTCAGGAACGTATTTCATCCCGGGGTGTTCCCGGCAGCATCGGGGAACATATCCCCGACACCCTGACGAGATTGCCGCACATAGGGCATTTTCCCCCGAAATACCAGCATTCAATTCGCAACCATGACACGAAAACAAACATGACAGCAATGCCACACCAAACGGGCGTTGTTCAATTGCGGGTTGGCCATCGATTTACAGCAATGCGAGGACAGACTGATAGCGATCAAAATGCTGCGTTGCGGCGGGTAATTTTTGGATCGACAAGTTACTTGACCTTTGCGCGCCCGATGCCTTCTATGATCTGGAATTGGTTGAAATTTGCGAGGATTTGCCACATAGCGGGTGGAATTTTGCGCAATTGAACGGTAAACGGCCAGATAGAAGATTATGGGGCTGGCCGAAAAACGGGAGGATATCTTGAAAGTTTTACGTACAATCGGTGTTTTGGCAGCAGGTTTGGGCCTGTTGGGCGCATGGGGAACAACGGCACAGGCCGAAACCCGCGTGACCCTTAAATCGGCCAAATCGGCGTCATCCTATTATCAGATGGCGGCCCAGTTTGCCGAAGCCACAAAAACCGGCACCAAGGGCGATATTATTGTCACGGTCGAAGAAAGCCAGGGCTCGGTTCAGAACGTGATGGAAGCGTCGGTCCGGCCAGGCAACTATATGTTTACATCTCCGCCCGCTCTGGTTGCATCCGCGCAGGCGGGGACTGGCCCGTTCAAAGGGCGCCCGACCGATAAATTTGCCGATGTTCGCGCGCTGTTTCCCATTCCGTCGCTGACCATGCATTTTGTTGCCCGTGCCGATCGCGGGATTAACAGTTTTGCCGACCTTGAAGGTAAAACCGTTTTGCTGGGCAAGGGGTCTTTCGGGGCCAAAGAAGGCGAAAAATATCTGGAATTGTTTGGCCTGAATGACAAGGTCAAGCTGGCCAGTGCCGAATTGTCCAACGCCGTTTCTGCCCTTAAAAACGGCCAGATTGATGCGTTTGTGACCGCAGGTTCGTGGCCTGCGCCGAACGTGATCGAGGCTGCTGCAGGCATGGATGTTAAAGTTCTGTCGTTAAGCGATGACCAGATTGCAAAAACCGGGCGTGACCTTGCGGTTATTCCGGCAGGTACTTATAGCGGCCAGACCGATGACATTCACACATCATCCCTGTCGGTTATTGCCTATGCCACCACCGCCATGGATGACGATACCGCCTATGCCCTGACCAAAACCTATTGGGGCCAGAAAGCCAAAATGGGCCAGGATGCCCAGTGGTGGAAAGGTGTAACACCGGAAATGCTGGCAAATATCAAAGGCAAAATCCATCCGGGTGCCTTGCGTTATTATGCCGAAGCCGGTTTTCCGGTCCGCGATGATCAAAAATAAGCGTCCTTGACGTCATCTGCCCTTGTGGCCCGGTATGTCCGTTTGTGTCGTGCCGGGCCTTCTGTTTCAGGAATGTCATGCAATCTGCTTCCCATCCGGGCCTTGCCCGCCCGGTCTGGATCGCCCTTGGGGCCGTATCCATTGTTTTTCACCTGTGGCTGATTTTTTCCGGCCTTGTTCCCAATCTGGTAAGTCGCCCGTTGCATATGGCGCTGGCTTTGCCGTGGGCGCTGGTTTTTGTGGCCAAAACACCGGCACAAAAAACAAGCGGCATGGTTCTTGCCGCCATTGGTCTGTTTGGATGCGGCTGGATCGCGTGGCATCACAGCGAACTTTCCGACCAATACGGGTTTTTGGCCGATAATTTCCAGATTGTTTTGTCACTGGCATTATTGGGAATTGTGCTGGAAATGGCGCGCCGTGCCATTGGCTGGCCGTTGCCGATGGTGGCCTCGCTGGCCCTGGCTTATGGCTTTTGGGGGCAATATATTCCCGGCGAATTTGGCCATGGCGGATTGCCGGTTGAAAGCATGCTGGGCACACTGACCATTGCCGAAGGGGGTCTTTGGGGCAGCCTGACCGGTGTTTCGGTTAGCATTGTTGCGATTTTTGTGATTTTTGGCGCGGTTTTAAATGCCGGTGAAGCCGGGCAGGGCTTTATGAATGTTGCCGGGGCTGCTGCCGGGCGCTTGCGCGGCGGCGCGGCCAAGGTTTCGGTTATTTCATCGGCTTTGTTTGGTTCAATATCGGGCTCGGCGTCGGCCAATGTCGCCTCAACCGGGGCAATTACGCTGCCTGCCATGACGCGGCTGGGCTATCCCAAACGGTTGGCCGCGGCGGTTGAGGCGGTGGCATCATCGGGCGGGCAGATCATGCCACCTTTGATGGGGGCCGGTGCGTTTGTGATGGTGGAGCTTACCGGGCATCCCTATTCCGAAATTATGGTGGCGGCATTGCCGCCAGCGTTTTTGTATTTTCTGGCCGTCTGGATTGGCATTAACGCCTATGCCGGGCGTTATGACCTGCCGGGCTTGCCTGATGAAGACCGGCCGGCAATGCGGGCGGTTGTTATTACCTCGGCCTTTTTTCTGGTGCCGTTCACGGTGCTGTTGTGGGGCATGTTTGGCGGTGGTTATACACCGCAATACGCCGCCTGTATTGCCCTTTTGGCCGGGGCGATCTTGCTGTTTTTTGATGCCGGGCTGACCTTTGATTTACGGCGCACCCGCGACCGCTACATCGATGTATGCCTGAATGCCGGGCGGCAAATTTCCATGATCGCCTCGATCATTTTATGTGCCTCCATCGTGATTGGCGTTTTAGGCCTGACCGGACTGGGGGTGAAAATCACCTCGTTATTGCTATCAGGGTCGGGCGGCATGTTGTGGCCTGCTTTGGTGTTAACCGCCATTGCCTGTCTGGTGCTGGGCATGGAAGTGCCGACCACGGCGGCCTATGTGATTTGCGTATCCGTTGCCGGGCCTGCCCTTGGCGAACTGGGGCTGGACCCGTTGCAGGCGCATTTGTTTGTCTTCTGGTTTGCGCTGTTATCGACCATTACGCCGCCAGTGTGCGGGGCGGTGTTTATTGCCGCCGGGATGGTCGAGGAAAACTGGCTTAAGGTCGCCGGAACCGCCATGTCGCTCGGCGTTGGCCTTTATCTGGTGCCACTTGCCATGGTCGCCAACCCGTCCCTGATTGCGTTGGCCAGCCATCCGGTCTTGGCGGTGGCGGCAACATTAAAGGTTGCGGTTGGTTTGGGCGCTATTTCCTATGGTATTATATCTGCCCGCCCGTGGCTGACACGTTTGTCGCTGGTGGTGGCCGGGGGGCTGGTGGTTTTTGCCTTTGGCCTGTAGCGGCAGCTGAAAACAGACAAAATAAAAAAGACGGTCGCCTGTTACAGCGGCCGTCTTTTCCTTGGGAGGAAAATGTATTATCGCCGGGCTGGTTAAACTATACCCGACCGCTGCGCGGACCGGCGAAAAACCAGATAATCAGGCCAAGTACCGGCAGGACAAGAATAAGGATTGTCCACAAGATTTTCGCACCTAAGCTTGCGCCACTGCCGAACACATTAATAATCGCCCAAATGTCGGCGATTAAAATGATAATGCCTAAAACACCGCCAAATCCTGTCATGACCCAACCTCGTTTGTTGTTTAAAAGGTGGTGTTTCCACCGTCGGCTATTTGCCAATTAACAATGAAACGCCGGTTAACGGGTAATGTTCCCGCTTCAATATTTCGGGTTTTTAAAAGATCAGGGCCTTGTAGGCAGGTTGGCGCAATAGACTTTTCTCTTTGTCAGAAAAAGGGAGAAACCGGTTGTGAATCCCGGCAGGGCGGTTAGCCAGGCATAAAAGACGGGCCGGGTTTGTTGTTAAACCACTTGCCCGGCACACCAGCCCGAAGACCATGCCCATTGAAAGTTAAACCCGCCCAGATGGCCGGTAACATCGACCACCTCGCCAATGAAATAAAGGCCTGGTGCCTTGCGGCTTTCCATGGTCTGCGACGATAATTCGCGGGTATCAACCCCGCCCAGTGTGACCTCGGCGGTGCGATATCCTTCGCTGCCTTGCGGAGCAATTTGCCATTGATTAACATCGCTTGCCAGTTTGCGCAGGGCCTTGTCGCCGGTTTCGCCAATCGGGCGTTCAAGGCCATGTTTGGCGGTAATATATTGCGCCAGGCGGTTGGGCAACATACGTGACAGCACGTTATGCACCATCTGTTTTGGCGTTTCTTCCTTGGCCGATTTTAACAAATCAAACGCATCCTGTTCCGGGTTCAGGTTGATCTGGATGGTTTCGGCTTCGCGCCAATAGGATGATATTTGCAAAATCGACGGGCCGCTTAACCCGCGATGGGTAAACAGCAAGCCTTCGCGAAAACGGGTTTTCTGATGCGCCACAACCGCATCGACCGAAATACCGGCCATCTGGCCCAGATCCGCCCGGGTGTCAGGGTCAAATGTAAGTGGGACAAGGGCGGCGCGGGTGGGAATAATTTCCAGACCAAATTGCCGCGCGATTTGATAGCCAAAGCCGGTCGCCCCGATTTTCGGGATCGACAAACCGCCACATGCCACCACCAGCGACTGACAATGCCAGCGCGCGCCGCTAAGCGATGTTACAAAATACCCGCCCTCGGGTGCGGCTTCAATTTCCTTGATGCTGGTGGACAGTTTGATGTCCACATCCACATCGTCACATTCATTAAGCAGCATATCGATGATTTGAAATGCGCTTTCGTCACAGAACAGCTGACCAAGGGTTTTTTCATGCCAGTCGATATTATAGCGATCAACCAGGGCAATAAAATCGTGCTGGGTATAGCGTTTCAGCGCTGATACGCAGAACCGTTTGTTTTGTGAAATGTAGTTTTCCGGTTTGGCATGCAGATTGGTAAAATTGCAGCGCCCGCCCCCGGAAATCCGGATTTTTTCCGCCGGTTGGTCGGCATGATCGATCACCATTACCGACCGGCCCCGATTACCGGCCTCGATGGCACACATCAGGCCGGCGGCACCGGCGCCAATAACGATTACATCCAGGTTTTTCACAGCCGCTCGATTCTTTTCTGTCATGACATAAATGGAAACGGGCCGTTTATAGGGCTAAAACGTCGCCCTGTCAGCCTTTGCCAACGCCCCAGACGAATTGATCGTGACATGCCTGGTTAAAACACCGGCAATATTGATCAGGCCGGAATGCTTTTCGCTTCCGGTAAATCGTCGTCGCGTGACAGGTTGGGTTCCTGCGGGCGGTGGGGGGCATCCTGGGCATCACGGATGTGATGCAAGCGGGAATTGTCGCGGATCGCGGGGGCCGATGCGGCGGTGGTTTCAACCAGATCATTTTCGGTAGCAACCCGGTCACGCCCCGTTTCCTTGGCCAGATACAAGGCCCGGTCGGCCCGCTGGATCAACTGGCCCAGTGGTTCGCCGTAATCAAAACAGCCAATACCGATGGAAACCGTGATCTGGTCCAGTGACGAGCCATCTGATTCACTGATAACAGCTTTTTTTCGGACATTCTCGCGAATAATCTCGGCCAGTCGGCGGGCATTTTCCATGTCGGTGCGCGGCAGGATCACGGCAAATTCCTCGCCGCCATACCGTGCGGCTGTGTCGCGACCCTTGATATTATTGCACAGGGTTTGCGCCATCAGCCGAATAACCTGATCGCCAATCTGGTGGCCATAGGTATCGTTAAACTGTTTGAAGTGATCAACGTCGATCATAAGCAAACACAAAGGCGTGCCGCTTTCCATGGCCTCCATGGCGCGGTTGCGCAATTGCTGGTCAAACATTTTGCGGTTGGCAATGCCGGTCAGCGGGTCGGTCATTGCTTCGCGGCGCATGGCCTCAAGATCCTGGCGCAGGCGCGAAATTTCAGACGATACCTTGTCCCCGTCTTCATGATCGTCAAGGGCGAAACTGGTGATTGCGGTATTATCCAGTCCGCCGTCGCTGTTGGCGTGGCCGGGGCTCGCATCATTGGTCATATGGGGCGGCGGGGCGTCAATCAGGCGCGAATGCAGCGGCGGATGTTGCAAAATGCCGGGGACATGGCTGGTCGGGGTTGGTGTCGGGGTAAAGGCCTGGGACCCGAAAAAACGCTCATAGAGGTAATGACACCGCAGCGGGTCAAATTCCTGATGATTGGAGCGCAAAATATCGATGGTCTGGGTGAGTTCTGCGCTGGTGCCTGACAGATAATGATAAAACAGGGCATAATTTGACGGGGTCGGCGCTATATCCAAGCTTGAAAGCAGTGCAACGGTTTCCCGTGCAATCTTTCGTGCCTGTTTTAATGCTTCGCCATGGTCAGTCATTAATGATGTCGCCCAGGGTGTTGCTGCATGATTGGATAACGGCCGCGGTTGCTGTATCACAAGCCCACATTCAAGAAACCTTCCCGGGTCAACGGGGCCAAATTACGATACGGTTGCCAGCACGGGAGCACACAGAATTCATGCTCACAGATATAGTATTTCCCATCCTTTGTATAGGTTATAGGGGGTGGGTTTTGTTTTGATGTGGGTCAAGTGGGCCGAAAAGCTTTAAACTGTTTAAAATTTAGGCAACTATAGGCTTGGCGAGACGGTTCTGGCACAACGCTAAAAATGATAAAAACAACCGGGAGGACTGTGGTGGCATTACCTTTGCGCGCCAAACGAATGGCTTTGTTAACGTTGATCGGATTGGTGGTGTCTGGCCCGGTTCTGGCCCAGCAAAACGGCGAAAACCCAACGGGCGACTCCACACCGAAAATTGTCGATTTGCGCAAAGTTACGGCCGAAGAACGCAGCAATCTGCCGCCCCTGATGGAGCGCTATTTGCTGGATGAAATTAAATCGCTGCGCACCGATATGCAGGGGATGCGGACCGATTTGATGCGCGAGGTGGTTAACCGCCAGCTTGAAGCCATCGACAAGGCAATCAGCTATTCGTCAAACACCGTCACGTATTTTTTCTATTTTGTGGCTGCGGTGGGCGCGCTGCTTACCATGCTGGGCTGGCAGTCGCTCCGCGAGCTTAAATCCAGTGTGCGCTCGCTGGCCCATACGGAGCTGCGCCGCCTGTCGGAAGAATTTGAAACACGTTTAAGCGCGCTGGAAGAAGAACTGCGCCTGAAAAGCCAGGTGATTAACGAAAACCAGCGCGAGATTGAACGCACCCAAAGCCTGCATGCCTATTGGCTGCAAGCCAACCAGGTGACCAACCCGCGCGCCAAGATCGAGATTTATGACCGGATGCTGGAAATGTCGCCCGGCGACCCCGAAGTCATGGCCTATAAGGCCGATGCGGCCCTGATGCTGGGCGAACGCGACTGGGCGCTTAGCCTCTGTAACCGGCTGTTGGCCGAAGCCCCCGAAAGTGCCAATGGCCATTATCAGCGCGCCTGTGCCAATGCCGGGCTTGGCTTTCGCGAGGCCGCCCTGGCAGATTTGCACCGCGCTGTTGAATTATCCGACGCCATGCGCCAACCGGCTTGGTCGGAAGTGGAATTTGAAAGCCTGCGCGACATGGCCGAATTTGCCGACATACTGGGCCCGCGTAGCGAAAGCGACGGGGTGCGCCCGGCAGAGTGATTTTGTTTTTCCGGCCAATTGACCCTGAAAAAAAACACCACCAGGACATGCTCCTGGTGGTGTTTTGCGTTGCTGTCCGATTAAAGCAAACGGGCGATTATTTACCCAGTTCGTTCCACAGCGGGTGGATCGGGGCTTCGTCTTCGGTGATTTGGGTGAAGCGGGCATCGGTATCGAAGAAATAGTTATCGGCCAGATCATCATTGACCTGTGACACTTCACCGACAATGACGTCGCCCTTGCCTTCTTCGCCGTAAAAACGATGCACCATGGTGCGCGGCAGGGTAACGCTTTGCCCCGGTTCCAGCACAACTTTGCCGCCCGCAGGCAAAATGTTCAGTTTGCCATCGGTGCGTACGTGAACATCGCTTTCCTTGTCCATCTCGCCGTCTGTGGTCAGGTTATAAAGTTCCACCACCAGGTTGCCGCCGCCGCGCACAATGATGTCTTCCATTTTGACTTTGTGGTAGTGCCACGGGCATTCCTGATTTTCGCCGACAATCATGATTTTTTCGGCATAGGGGACTTCGCCCGGCTGGCGCAAAATGCCGTTGCGCAGGCAAAACAGGATCAACCCGCGTTCGGCAAAGCGGCCTTCGCCGTAATCGGTAACATCCCAGCCCATTTGGTGGGTGTTGCACCATTTCGCCAGATCAGGTTGTTTGTCCCATTCCTCGGGCGAAAAATGCGCCCACTCGGGCAGGCGAAACGAAATGGAATTGTAAAGTTCCTTGGCGTGATTGATGCAGGCGTTGATTTCTGACCGGCGCATAAGGGCATTCCCCCGAAGTTTGTTGTGCGACACGGGATGGCCGTTTCGGGCGGCATCATCCGTAAAAAGATGCGTGGTTTTAACATGACCAACGCATTTGTGCGACGAGAATTTGAATGCATTCAAGGATTAAAAGCCTGCAAACAAAATTTGACCATCATTGTTGGGTCTGGTGACTATAATGGACAAACACCGGGCACCGGATGCCAACAGGCTCCACCATGGTCGCCGGTGGGTGGTAATAAGTATTCCGGGCCTTGTGGCTTTGGGCAAAACAGGAAACGGACAATACTATGGGTAAAATTTCCGTCGTTATCGCCGCATTATTTGTGGCGGCCGGGCTTATTGGTGCCGGGGCTTTGGTTGGGCAGGGCATTGTTAATATGCGTGCGCTGGATCGGTATGTCACCGTTAAGGGGTTGGCCGAACAGAATGTAATGGCCGATCGTGCTGTGTGGCCGATTACCTTTGTTGCCACCAATGATGTATTGCAAACCGCCCAAAAGAAAATTGATGACGATACCGAAATTTTGCGCAAATTTCTTGAGGATCACGGCATTAAACGCGATCAGACCGAACTGCAAAACTTGCAGGTCACCGACCAGCTGGCGCAAAGTTATCGTTCTGGCCCGGTTCAAAGCCGTTATATCGTCAGCCAAACGGTTCAGGTGCGATCCGACGATGTTGATGCGGTGGCCAAGGCGTCGCAAGATATTGGTAAATTGCTGCAACAGGGCATCGTTTTAGGCGGGCAGGGCTATAACGCCGGGCCCAGTTATATGTTTACCAAATTAAACGACATCAAACCGGAAATGATCGCCAAAGCAACGGCGAATGCGCGCGAAAGCGGGCAGCAATTTGCCAAGGATTCTGGGGGTAAACTGGGCGGCATTCGCCGGGCGACACAGGGCCTGTTTCAAATTCTGGCTGCCGATGGTGCGCCGAACATGCAGGAATCTAACCAGATCAATAAAACCGTGCGGGTTGTCACAACGATGGAATATCTGCTCGAAGACTAGGCGTTCCGTGTTCGGTGGGCTTGGTTGATCCATTTTGCGCCCGGATATCGCCCGGCCCGTTTACACTGGCAATCGGGGGTGGGCCGGGCGTAAAGTTTTATCGCCCGGATTGACTTGTCGGTAAAAAGCGGTTTTATGCGGCGATTATGGCGCGCTTGATTTTACTTAATAAACCCTATGGGGTTCTGACCCAGTTTACCGACCGTGAAAACGGGCGGCGGACCTTGGCTGACTATGTCAATTTACCCGGGGTTTATGCCGCCGGAAGACTGGATCGCGATAGCGAAGGCTTGTTATTGTTAACCGATAACGGGCCGTTAAATGCGCAAATCGCCCATCCCAAATACAAAAAAACCAAAACCTATTGGGTACAGGTAGACGGCGAGCCCGACGACGCCGCCCTGAATGCATTGCGCAACGGCGTGATGCTTAAAGATGGCATGACATTACCTGCCAACGTGCGCCGGATGGATGAGCCCGCCGGTTTGTGGGAACGCGACCCGCCGGTAAGGTTTCGCAAATTAATTCCGACGAGCTGGCTGGAACTGACCATATCGGAAGGCCGTAACCGCCAGGTGCGCCGCATGACGGCGGCGGTGGGGTTTCCCACCTTACGGCTGGTGCGCTATGCCATTGGCGACTGGACGCTGGATGGGCTGGCACCTGGCCAATGGCGCGAAATAGAAGTTGCGGCCCCCAAGGGGCAGGCATCCTCGGCCGGGTCCTCAGCGCGCCCCGCATCACGTTCGTCGTCGCGGCCATCCTCGCGCCCCGTGTCGCGGTCTGGCGACGGGGCTGATGTGCGTGAGGAGCGGGGGCGCACGGCGAAAAAACCACCATTTTCCAACCGCGAAGGCGGGCAGGGTTTGGCAAAGGGGGCGAAGCGGCCTGATGCAAAACCGACCGGTGCCGCCCGGCGAGGCCCTAAAAATGTTTCAACAGATTCATCATCAGGTTCGACGGGGCGGCCGTTTAACCGTCGTCGCCCGGTAAAGGATTAATCCATAATGTTAAGTTATTTGCACGGGTTTCACGCCGGAAATTTTGCCGATGTTCACAAACATTCGGCACTGGTGCTGATTTTGGCGCACCTGCAAAAAAAGGCCAAACCGTTTAGCGTGATTGATACCCATGCCGGGGCGGGCTGGTATGATTTATCCAGCGTTCAGGCGCAAAAAACCGGTGAATGGCAAGGTGGAATTGCTGCGGTGCAGCGTGAAGCGCAAGTGCCTTTGGCGATGGTGCCGTATCTGGACCTGATTGACGATTTTGTCCCTGATAACCGTGGGTTCGGGGCGGGTTCTGAAGACGGGTCGAATGGTGATGAGCCATCGGTGCCGCCGCTTTATTATCCCGGTTCGCCGTTTATTGTGCAAAAAATGCTGCGCGAAGACGACCATTTGACAGTGATGGAATTGCATCCGCGCGAATATGAAACGCTGGACCGTCGACTATACCATGACCGCCGCGTAACCCTGCAAAAACGCGATGGATATGAAGGATTGGTGGCGATGGTGCCCCCCGCCATTCGCCGCGGACTGGTTTTGATGGACCCCAGTTACGATGTGAAGCAGGATTATGTGCGTGCGGCACGGTCGATTATTGCGGCGCACCGGCGTTGGGCCACGGCAACATACATGTTGTGGTATCCTATTCTGGAAGACGGGTTTGACCTTGAATTGCACGATATGTTCAGCCAGATCCCGGCGACCGGCGGCGTATTATGCAGTGAAATTGCCGCCAGCCACGGCGGTGGCAAGGGGCGGATGCTGGGCTCTGGCCTGTTAATTGTTAACCCGCCCTATCAACTGGACGAACAACTGGCCAACATTGGCGACTGGCTGCGTGATGTGGTCGATTTGCCCGGCCCTGGCGTGCATTTTCAGGACTGGCTGGTGAAGGCCCAATAAAAAAGCACCAGCCCATGATATTGTAGGGCTGGTGCAGTCGGCAAGTAAACTGTCATAGGCCAAACTGGCGCGTTACATCCCGATAAAGGGTTGCAGCAATTTGGGCAAAATACCGTTGAATTTAAGCGGTGCGTCGGTCGCGATCAGGCAAATGCAATCCTCGGCGGTGTCGGCAATCGGCTGATGGTCAATGTCATCGGCCAGATCGGCAACGTCACCGGCACGAAAACGGCCCACATCATCAATATAAGAGCCCTTAAGCAGCAGGGTCATTTCATGCCCGCCATGTCCGTGATCGGGAATGCTAACACCTGGCGCAATTTTAAGCAGCCGCACCGTGCCTTTGGTTTGCACCGATTTTAACGGAAAATGCTTTACCCCCGGTGCCAGTGTGCGCCACGGAATATCTTCGAGTGATAAAATGTTATCGGGCAACAGGCTTGCCAGCGGGGTGGGAAGCGACGGCACGGCACTGCCGGTGATGCTGCCGCCAACGGCCACCCGGCGCGGCATTTCTGCCGGTGTTACGCGGGCGTTTTCATTGGCACTTTCCTGCTCGATCATTGCCATAACATGGTCCAGCGCATCGCTATCCATGCTCAGGCTTTGATTAACGTTTAGCATGGCCCCGCCGCAGGCTTCAAATTCGGCAACCTTGTCGCGGCACAACGGGCACAAGGTCATATGGGTGGCAACAACCAGTTCCATGGCCTGCGATAACGCGCCACCGGCATAGGCCAACAGCGTTTCATCGGTCGGGTGATGTTTGATATTCATGCCACACCTTCCAGTCCGCCGCGCATTTTGCCCAGCGCCAGTCGCAAGCGTGACTTTACCGTGCCCAGCGGAATTTTCAGCCGCTCGGCAATTTCGCTATGCGATATTTCTTCAAAAAACGACAATTCTACGACCACTCTTTGATCCTGTGGAAGTTCGCCCAGGGCCGCCTGTATCAGGGCCGCCTGTTCGCTTTGATTAACGAGTTCGTCCGCAATCGGGCTTTCGTCAATAATCAGCGTCGGGTCGCTATCATCCACTTCGATATGTTTGCGTTGGCGTAACCGGTCGATCCGCAGGTTACGGGCAATGGTGAAAATCCATGTGCTGGCCGCGGCTTTTTGCGGGTCAAACAAATGGGCCTTGCGCCAAACCTGCATCATTGATTCCTGTGCAAGTTCCTCGGCCATTTCCTGGGTGCCGGCAAAGCGAAACATATAGGCCTTTACCCGCGGCCCGAAATGGGCGAACAGCCGGGCAAACGCCGCCCGGTCGCGAGAGGCCGCAACCGCGACGATCCAGTCGGCATACTGACGGGCTTGTTCCGGGTTGGCCGGGGCGCGTCGGTTTGTCGCTGTGCCGTTCATATGTTTCCCTGGCCCTTCATCGGACCGAACCACGACATTGTGCATCATATGTCGAGATACGGTCTTTGTTATTGGTTGGATCATCCGGGTTGAAAGATTTGATCATCGGCCCCTAATTAATTGCGGGGCATCGCATTTTTTTGATCCGGATAAACGTGCTGCTCGTAGTCATATGTAATCTATAGCAACAAACTGCAAGCAGGCACAAAGAATGAATGGCACCGGTTCGAGAATGAAAATTGCGATTGTCGGTTCCGGTATTTCGGGCCTGTCCGCAGCGTGGCTTTTATCAAAACAGCATGACGTCACCCTGTATGAAAAAGACGACCGCCCCGGTGGCCATTCCAATACGGTGGATGCCGGCGGCACCCCGGTTGATACCGGGTTTATCGTTTATAACACCGCCAGCTACCCCAATTTATGTGCCCTGTTTGACCATTTGAACGTGCCAACAACCGCGACCGAAATGTCGTTCGCAGCCTCGCTGGATCATGGGCGGGTGGAATATGGCGGCAGCGACCTTGCCAGCCTGTGTGCGCAAAAACGCAATTTGTTGCGGCCCGGTTTCTGGGCCATGATCCGCGATATTTTACGGTTTTACCGCGAGGCCCCGGCGGTTTTGCAAGATGCCGATGCCGGGGCGCAAAGCCTGGGCGATTATCTGGCGGCCAACCGTTATAGCAAAGCCTTCATCAATGATCATTTATTACCCATGGGTGCTGCCATCTGGTCCACCCCGGTTGATATGATGCTGGCTTATCCCGTCGCGGCCTTTGTGCGATTTTGCGATAATCATGGCCTGCTGCAAATTAAGGACCGCCCGCAATGGCGCACGGTTGTGGGCGGATCGCGCCAGTATGTTGCGCGCATGATGGCAAGCATTGGCAATGTGGTGCTGGACCGTGCGGTGGCCGAAGTGGGGCCAACCGCCACGGGGGCGTTTGTGCAGGACCGTTATGGTCAGCGCGAAGAATATGACCATGTTATTCTGGCCTGCCATGCGGATCAGGCACTGGCGATGCAAAGCACGCCAGATGCCGCCGTTGCCCGGTTGCTGGGCGCGTTTCGCTATGAACGCAATCTGGCGATTTTGCACAATGACCCGGCCTTGATGCCGAAAAACCCCAAGGTCTGGTCAAGCTGGAATTACCTGCGCCAAACAGTTGGCACCGAGGAAAAAGTTTGTGTTTCCTACTGGATGAACCGGTTGCAGCATATTGACGAAAACCAGCCGCTTTTTGTGACGCTAAACCCGCCTTTTGCCCCGCGTGAGGGCTCGGTTATCCGGTCGTTTTTGTATGATCACCCGGTGTTTGATAACGGGGCCATGGCCGCCCAGCGCATGTTGTGGAACATTCAGGGGACGCAAAATATCTGGTATTGCGGCAGCTATTTTGGCTATGGCTTTCACGAAGACGGCATTCAATCGGGCCTGGCAGTGGCCGAGGCCGTGGGCAGTGTGCGCCGCCCGTGGGATGTGGAAAATGAAAGCGGGCGTATTCATGTGTCCCCGCTTTCCACCTGCCCGCGTGATGATAGCGTGGCGGCATAAATGGCAGGGCCTGGGGCAGATCATAGCGATGAAGATTACCAGGGTTCGGCCCTGTATGAGGGGGTGGTAACCCACCATCGCTTGCGTCCGCGTCAGCACCGGTTGCGCTATCGTGTGGTGTCGTTTCTGTTTGATCTCGACGAAATAGACGGTTTAAGCGCGCGGTTAAAACTGTTTAGCCGCAACAGGTTTAACCTGTTTTCGTTTCACGATCGCGATTTTGGCAGCGTTGATCGGGACGGTAGCGATGAAAGTGGCGGCACTATCCGCACCCGCATTACGCAAATGCTGCGCGAAAACGATCTGGCGGACTGTGCGACAAAGATTGTTGTTTTGTGTTATCCGCGCATCCTCGGTTTTGTTTTTAATCCGCTAAGCGTTTATTTTTGTTACCGCAAAAATGGCGAACTGGGGGCGATTTTGCATGATGTGTCCAACACATTTGGCGAGCGCCACGGGTATTTGATCCCCGTTTCATCGGATTGCCGGGATGCCAAAGGCATTGTGCATCAAAAATGCGCCAAGGAGCTGTATGTATCGCCGTTTATTGGCATGAAGGCCGATTACCGCTTTCGCATTAAACCGCCGCAAGACCGAGTTGCGGTTTCGATTGCCGAAAGTGACGCGGACGGCCTGTTTTTAAACGCCGCCTTCACCGGGGATCGCACGAAACTGACGGACCGTAACCTGCTTTCCGTCTTCATGCGTTATCCGCTGATGACCTTAAAGGTCGTTGCCGGCATTCATTGGGAGGCCCTGCATTTGTGGCGCAAGGGATTTACCTTTCACAAACGTCCAACCCCGCCGCTGCACCGTATTACGTTTATTACCCCCGGCCCGTCTATCGTCCCTGATGCAGGAAAAAGGTAAAAGCCATGCCTGATCGTTCCCGGCCCAATTCAACACTTGCCCGTTCTTTGCGCGACCGTATTTTACCGCTGATCAGCAGTGTTGTGCGGCCCAAACCGATGCTGGAACGCATGCTGGTGCGGGTATTATCGCATTTGCATTACGGGCGTTTGGCACTGGTGTTGCCCGACGGGCGAACGTTAAATTTCACCGGGCGCGAACGGCTTGAGTTGCATGCCGTGCTTGATGTGCGCCATTGGCGCGCCATTCGCAAACTGGCCACCGGCGGCGATCTGGCCTTTGCCGAAGCCTATATTGACGGCGACTGGCGCAGCCCGGATTTAACCCGTTTGATGCAGCTTGCCATTTTGAACGAACCGATTGTGCAGGCCCGGTTTGCCGCCGGGATGATTTCGCGTCTGGTGCATCGTCTGGCCCATTTGCGCAATGCCAACACGATCGAAGGATCCCGGCGCAATATTTCCTATCACTATGATTTGGGAAATGAATTTTACCGCCTGTGGCTGGACCCCGGCATGACATATTCATCGGCGTTGTATGAACATGATGACCAGTCGCTGGCCGATGCGCAAACCGCCAAATATGCCCGCATTTGTGAATTGGCCGAATTGGTGCCCGGTGAAAAGGTGCTGGAAGTGGGCTGTGGCTGGGGCGGATTTGCGCAGATGGCAGCGCAAAATTATGGCTGCGACGTGGAGGGTTTAACCCTGTCGCAAGAACAGCTTTCCTATGCCGAAACACGCCTGAAAAGGGCCGGGCTGGCCGGAAAAACCAACATGATGTTGCGCGATTACCGCCATCAGGACGGCCAGTATGACAAGCTGGTATCCATTGAAATGTTTGAAGCCGTTGGTGAAGAACATTGGCCCGCCTATTTTGACATGATCCGCCAGCGGCTACGCCCCGGTGGCAAGGCTGTTTTGCAAATCATTACCATCGACGAAGACCGGTTTGACGGCTACCGCGAAGGGGCTGATTTTATCCAGCGTTATATTTTTCCCGGTGGCATGCTGCCATCGCCAACCGCGTTGAAAGAAGCGGTTTTTGCTGCGGGGTTAAAGGTGCAGCATTCGGAATTTTCCGGGCAATCCTATGCCCGGACCCTGGCCGAATGGCAGCGCGATTTTCAACACAATTGGGAAGCCATCACCCAGCAAGGGTTTGATCTGCGTTTCAAACGGATGTGGGAATATTACCTGTCCTATTGCCAGACCGGGTTTGAAGCCGGAACCATTGATGTCGGCCTGTTCGTGATCACCCATGACGGGGAAAACGCCTGAAATTGCTGGGGCAATAACCGGCTGGGACAAGGGGCAGTTTAAATGACGCAACAAAACCGCCTGTTTTCGGCTTTTATCTATGCGTTACCCGCGCTTGCTGCGGCCATTCCCACCATCCCGGCCTATGTTTTACTGCCCAGTCTGTATGGCGATACCTTGGGTTTGGGGTTAACCCTGACCGGGTTGGTGTTTTTTGCCGTCCGCGTGATCGATATGATCACGGACCCGCTGGTGGGGTATTTGTCGGATCGCAGCCAGTCGCGCAAACCCTGGGTGGCGGGCGGTGCGGTTATTGCCGGTATTGGCATCTGGTTTTTGTTTAATCCGCCGCTTTTGCCGTCGGCCTTTTATCTGTTTGGCTGGGCCACTGTACTGTTTGTTGGCTGGACGATGTTTCAGGTGCCTTATCTGGCCTGGGGGGCCGAACTTTCGGGCGATTATAAACAACGCAGCCGGATTACGGCCCTGCGCGAAGGGGCCGGGTTGATCGGCATTTTGTTTGCTGGCGGTTTGCCGGTCCTGTTTTCCGTAAACGGACCCTTGGAGCAAACCAGCCTGCTGGCAACCGTTACCATTGTTCTGGGCGCGATAACGGTGCCGCTGATTATTGTGTTTGTGCCTGATGTGTTGCGCAACGTGGTGGTGCAATCGGGCCGGGTTGTTGCTTGCCCTGTGTCATCCGTGTCATCCGCTGCACCTGCGCCCCGTGATCGGCCTGTGGCCCTTCCTGCGCCGTCGCAATGGGCGGGGCTGTGGCAAAACCGCCTGTTTGTGCGGCTGTTGGCGGCGTGGTTGATTAACGGGCTGGCCAACGGGGTGCCTGCGGTGTGTTTTCCATTGTTTGTGAAATATGGTTTGGGGTTGGGGCAAAGGGACCAAAACGTTTTGATCCTGCTTTATTTTGCCTGTGCGGTGGTGGCGATGCCGGTTTGGGTGATTGCAAGCGGGCGGGTTGGCAAGCACCGTGTGTGGTGTGGTGCCATGGTCATGGCGATTGCTGCCTTTGCCTTTGTGCCGGTTCTGGGAAATGGCGATTTTGTCGGCTTTGCGGTTATTTGCGCGCTGACCGGGGCGGCATTGGGCGCGGATTTGGCTTTGCCGCCTGCCATTCAGGCCGATGTTGACGATTGGGATCGTTACCGGTTTGGTATTCGTCGCACCGGCCTTTTATTTGCGCTTTGGAACATGACCAACAAACTGGCGATGGCAATTGCGGCGGGGGTGGCGTTTCCGGTTTTGGGGTATTTGGGGCTGACCAAAACGGGCGGGGTGGACGTGGCGGCGGGTGATGTTTCCGATCCGCACGCGCAGGCCCTATTCATGCTGTTGGTGATCTATGCCGTGATCCCCATCGTATTGAAGATGATCGCGGTTGTCATGATGTGGCGGTTTCCATTGGGGGCACGTCATCAATCCGCGCTGCGTCGGCGTTTGGCCCGTCGCATGTTTTAATCTTTGCGACTTTATCAAAGGGAATAACGGCATGCTGCGGTTGGGGCTGGCTTTTTTAATGGTTGTTTTTGTCAGTGGGTGCGGGGCGATGAAACCACAGGATTTTGCTCATAAAGAACCGGTTTTTGATGTGTTTTCCTATTTTCAGGGCCACAGCCGCGCCTGGGGCATTTTTGAAGACCGGTTCGGTACCCTGCGCCGCCAGTTTACCGTTGATATTACCGGCACGGTCAAGGACGGGGTTTTAACCCTGAGAGAAGATTTTGTTTATGACGACGGCGAAAAGGACCAGCGGGTGTGGAAAATTCGCAAAACTGCCGATCATGAATATGACGGCACGTTTGACGAAATTGTCGGCATTGCCAAGGGCGTGCAATATGGCAATGCCCTGCACTGGAACTATGACATGGATTTAAAGGTTGGCGATGGCACCTGGCGCGTCAGCTTTGATGACTGGATGTTTTTGCAGCCCAATGGCGTTTTGGTTAATCGTGCGCGGGTGCGTAAATGGGGTGTGGAAATTGGCGAAATTTCGCTGTTTTTTGCCAAGCCTACTGCGCCACTTTTTTCGCAAGCCGCCGAATGACCCAGCCCAGAACCGGGATGCGGGCATAAAATTTACTGCCGGAATCCCAATGGTCGGTATGGCTGGCGATCAATGTGCCGTCGGCGTTAAAGGTAACTTCCGACATGCCAATAAAGTTCCATTGGCCAATGACCGGCACCTTTGCCGAAAAATGCCAGCGCAAAAACCCCATATCGGTACTGAGCATGTGATGGCTGATGATGAATCTGGCATCCTCGGCGTCTTCAAACATCTTTCCCATATAGGCACACAGGGCATTCTGGCCGTTCAGGGTGGTGAAAGGGTCGGTGAAGCAGATGTCGGGCGTGGTCACATCGCGCAGGGCGTTAAGCGTTTCGGGCGTTAAACGGGCATAAACATCGGCATAGTTTTGCAGGGCGGTAATCCGGGGATCATCCGGGGTGGGATTATTCATTTTTGTATCATCCGTTCAATTAATTTGAAGTACCAGCGGTAAGGCAGGATGCGGGCCAGTTTAAGCTGGCGGACAAAGACCGGGGGAAAGGCAATTTCAAAATCATCATTTTTACGAAGCCCGTAATAGATAAAATCGGCCGCCTGTTCGGGTGTTTGTAAATAGGGCATGTTAAAATCGTTTTGATCGGTCATCGGGGTTTTAACAAACCCGGGATTAATCACCCGCATAACCACGCCGCTGCCGGTCAGTTCTTCACGCAGGGTTTCACATAAACTGATCAAGGCGGCCTTGGTGGGGCCATAAGCCCCCGCTTTCGGCAAGCCGCGATAGCCCACCACCGAGGCGGTAATGGCAATTTCGCCATGCCCACGGGCGCGCATTTTGCGCAATAATGGCTCCAGGCAATTCACCGCGCCCTGATAATTCACTGCAATATGATGGGCAATGATATCGCGCGAAAATTCGTCGACGGGCATCGGGTTATAAAACCCGGCGCAATAAATGACCAGATCGGGCAGGCCATGTTCGCTTTCGATCAGGTCGATCGCCTGATCCACCGATGCCGGGGCTGTTACATCACAGGGGACTGCCGAAATGCACGGGCTTGCCAGCGCCATTTTTTGTAATGTCTCGTGCGACCGGGCAGAAATTGTAATGTGCCGGGGGGTGGTTTGGCCCGCTTCGTTAGATTCATGAGATTCATCGGTTTCGGCGATAAATTTTTGCACGATGGCAGCACCAATGCCTGACGATGCCCCGATCACCCAAATATTTTGCCAGTTTTTGTTTTTCATTGCAGGGCCTTTGTAATTTGGGTGCAGGTTAAACAGCGATAGACAATTTGCGAACCATCGCGCGCCTTGAAGGCCAGCCGGACCCAGCGCCCGTTGGCATCGTACCAGGCGTCGGTGCGCAATTCGCCGTCATACTGCATATGGGTTGCAAAGATGTGGTTTGTACCACCATTCCCTGCAACAATTTTTTCCACGCCCAAATTACGAATGCTGACATTGTTGGGTTGGCCGGTGATGGTGTTTAAAACCAGTGTTTGGGCCAAAACGCCGCAATGCCAGTGATTGGTGGGAAATGTGCCAGCGGGAAGTGTAATTTCGCCATCGGGGCCAGTTGCCACCAGCATGTTGGTTTTTTTGTCATAGCGGGCCGTCAGGCTGGTTTTTTCGCCATCATCGTTCACATGAACGGCAAGTTTCATCAACTGGTTGTTTTGCCACAGGCTTTCAGATCGGTAATCAAACCGGTAGGCGGAAAAACCCAGAAATGAAATTTCAATTTTGCTTTCGGCAATCACCTGTAGCCCGTCTTTACCCGCATGAAATTGCAGTTTGTGCGTGCCCACCGGTGATCCTTCCCGCCGGATCTGAAAATTCCATTCAGTGCCGCCATAAAGTTCGACAGGGTTTATATCGGTGCAGGCCGCAGCAGGCAGGGGTGAAGAGGTGGCGGCATGGGCGGCGGTAAAAAAACAAAAGCCCGGCAAAACGCTGGCCATTGCCAGAATAACGAAAAAGCGCTGCCAGATTGCGAGGAACGAGGGTGATTTTTGCGACGTCGGGTCGCTATGATCGATACGCCCTTTCATTGTTTTGGCCCCAGGCGCTGTTGTTATTGTGACATAATCCATATATTCCCTACGCAGTTTCAGTGATATCGGATCAGGGGTGTTGCCGCATGATCCGTTTTGTCATTCGTTTGCCCGTTGTTAGCCCCGTCAGGAAGTGACCGTTTTATGGCCCATCCCATTGCCGAAGACCTGATCGCCTGTGTTTTACACCGCGATTCAAATGTGATTATCCTTAACAAACCGCCGGGGCTGGCATCGCACGGGGGGCCGAAAACCTATTTTCATGTCGATGCCTATTTGCCCGATCTGACATTTGGCATTGCGTCTATCCCCACGCTCGCCCATCGGCTGGACCGTGATACAGCAGGATGTTTGCTGTTGTGCCGCCATGCCAAATCATCAAAAAAGATCACACGGTTATTTACCGAGAAGAAAATCGACAAGGCCTATTGGGCGGTGGTGCGCGGGGATATGCCCGATGATCACGGCTTTATTGATGCGCCGATTGCCAAGTTTAATGATGAAAGCGGCTGGCGCATGGTGGTTGATGATAGCGGCCAGGAATCGCGCACCGAATACCGGGTGCTGGGCCGGGCCGAGGGCATGACATGGCTGGAACTGGTCCCCCATACCGGGCGGACCCACCAGTTACGCGTGCATCTGGACCATATCGGCTTCCCTGTTATTGGTGACCCGTTTTATGGCACGGGCAAGGATCCGGTTTTTGGTGCGCCACCCACCTTGCATTTGTTATCGCGCCGGATTGTGGTGCCGTTTCATGCGGAGCGCGAGCCGGTTGTGGTTGATGCCCCGCCGCCCGAATTGATGCGCGATGCGCTGATCGCGTGTGGCTATGACGGGGATTTTGCCCCGCACCGTGCCTCAATTGACAGTCAATATAGCGGCGATAACGGAGATGCTGAGCGCGGAGAGCAAGGTTTCGATGGTGACGATTGAGGCCATGACATCGGCATCGCCGCCCAGTTGGCGCGCCAGAATATAGGCATTCCCCGCGCACGGCATGCCCGCATATAAAACCCCCATTGCCAGCACCATGCCGTTAATTCCGGCAAGGTGCAGGGCGATGCCCGTGATCAGCGGTAATATTGCCAGTTTGACCACGTTGCTAAAGGCAATCGCCCCCAGTTCGTGACGATCGAGCACAAATTTAAGCCCCGCGCCAACCGACAGCAGGCTGAGCGGCAGCGCCGCAGTTTTAAGCAGCGATGCGGTGTTTTCAATTGGCAACGGGATGTGAATGTTCGCGACATTCATGATTGCCCCGGCCCCGGCCGCCAGAATGATAGGGTTCTTGGCCAGGCCAATAGCAATGCGTTTAAAATTGCCCCCCCGGCCATTCAGCGCATTAAGCACCACCACGGCCAGAATGTTGGTCACAATTACCATTACGGCAATAAACACAATCGCCAGTGCCAACCCGTCGCTGCCAAACAGGGCTTCGGCCACGGCTAGTAACACATAGCTGTTATAGCGCACCGATCCCTGAAATATCGATGTGAAAAGCGGTGTGTTTTTGGTGATGACCCGCCGAAATATCAGCATGACCGCCGCTAGCACCAGTGTTGCCGCCATGGTGATGATAACGGCTGTGCCCGCATGACCGGTGCTGAAATCGGCATGGTAAATGCCGATCATTAACAGGGCGGGTAACAGCAAATAATATGTCAGCCGGTCGATCCCGGCCCAAACCTCGCTGCTTTGGATCAGGTATTTTTTCAGGATTGCGCCAACGATGATGGCGGCAAAGATCGGGAAAATGGCAGCGATCAGGGTATAGGCAAAAGACATGGTCTGGGGCGGGCCTGTGTGGTGAAGCGGGCACAACCGCCGTGACAATATGGCGTTGTGATGGTGCGCCGGATCATACTGCCTGATATTGCACGGCAACGCATGGTGTAAAAACAACATCCCGGCTGCCCGTTTTTGCATGCTTAACCTGTGCCCGGCAAGGGGGCGACAATATCCATAACAGGTGCTTACAGGGCCGTTTGGGGCAGTTATGTTGCGTTATCGGGGATAATCAAAGATCGGCAAAAACGCGCCTTTATGCCGGATTATTGCCCGAAGATGGCGCGATCGACATGCCGTGATCAGATTTTCCGCTCGGTATATTCAGCAAAAATCTGTTCCGGCGAATGCCCGCGATATTGTTCGCAGATTTCGAGAAAGCGCGGATTGCTGATCAGAAGGTCGGCGGTGCTGCGGTTACACGCAATGGGCACTTCATACATATTCGCAAGGCGGATGAGGGCGCGCACATCGACATCGTGAGGTTGGGGGGTCATCGGATCGGTAAAAAAGAACATTGCCTGTAACTGCCCATGGGCAATCATGGATCCCAATTGCTGGTCACCGCCAAATGGCCCGCTTTTTAACGCCACAATATCAAGATGGGGAAAGCGTTCTTGCAACACACGGCCAGTGGTGCCGGTGGCGAATATTTTATAGTGGGTAAATTCGTCAATATGCTGAGCCAGCCAGTCGGCCATTTCAGGTTTACGGCGATCATGGGCAACAAGTCCGACGGATATTGACATGGTTTGTTCCTTTGTCGGCATAGACAGATAACTTCTGTTAATCAACGTCCGTGATATTAACCATGAAGACGGGGTGGGGTCACGCGGGTTTGTTTAAAACAAAACGGCCGCTCACAGGGAGCGGCCGTTTGCGTGACAGAAAACCGTCAGAAATTACATATGGATAGCGCGGCCATCGGCAGCCATCGCGGCTTCCTTGACTGACTCACCCAGTGCCGGGTGGGCATGGCAGGTGCGTGCGATGTCTTCGGCAGATGCGCCATATTCCATTGCCAGAACAACTTCGGCAATCAGGTCGCCCGCAGCCGGGCCGACAATGTGGCAACCGACGACGCGGTGCGTTTTTTTGTCTTCCAGGATTTTGACGAAACCTTCAGTGCTTTCCATCGCCTTGGCACGGGCATTGGCGGTGAAGGGGAATTTGCCAACCGAATAGTCGACACCTTCGTCCTTAAGCTGTTCTTCGGTTTTACCAACCGAGGCAACTTCGGGCCAGGTGTAAACAACGCCAGGGACTTTGCCGTAATCGACATGGCCAGCTTCGCCTGCGATCATTTCAGCAAGGGCCACGCCGTCTTCTTCGGCCTTGTGGGCCAGCATCGGACCGGCAATGGCATCACCAACGGCGAAAATGCCCTGGATGTTGGTCTGGAAATATTCGTCGGTCTTAACACGACCGCGATCATCCAGCTCAACACCAAGCTTATCAAGGCCAAGGCCGGTGACAAACGGACGACGTCCGATGGCAACCAGAACAACGTCAGCCTTGATTTCTTCGGCGTCACCACCCTTGGAGGGCTCAACCGAGAGCTTAACCCCGCCCTTGGCGGTTTTTGCACCGGTCACTTTGTGACCCAGCTTGAAATCCAGGCCCTGTTTGGCGAAAATGCGCTGGGTTTGTTTGGCCAGCTCACCGTCCATGCCAGGCAGGATACGGTCAAGATATTCGATAACCGTAACGTCCGAGCCCAGACGACGCCAGACCGACCCCAGTTCGAGGCCGATAACACCGGCACCAATGACAACCAGTTTCCTGGGAACAGATGAGAGTTCCAAAGCACCGGTCGAAGAAACGATCTGCTTTTCATCAATCTCGACGCCGGGCAGCGGGGTAACTTCCGAGCCGGTGGCAATGACGATGTTTTTAGCGTTCAGGGTTTCTTCGCCGCCATCAAGCAGGGCAACCTTAACCTCGGTTGCAGAGACGATTTCGCCTGCACCCTTGACATAGGTAACCTTGTTTTTCTTGAACAGGAATTCGATGCCCTTGACGTTGGAATCAACAACTTTGTCCTTACGGGCCATCATCTTTGCAAGATTGACCTTCGGGGTGTTGATTTCGATGCCGTGGGTGTCGAAATGCTTGTCGGCTTCTTCAAACAGGTGCGACGAATGCAGCAGTGCCTTTGACGGGATGCACCCGACATTCAGGCAGGTGCCGCCCAAGGCACCGCGTTTTTCAACGCAGGCAACCTTGAGACCAAGCTGTGCGGCGCGGATGGCGCATACATAACCGCCAGGTCCGCCACCGATCACGACAATGTCGTAGTTCTCGCTCATGAGTCTGTGATCCTTTTGTCTGATCAGATGTCGAGCAGGATGCGTTCCGGGTTCTCGATGCATTCTTTAACGCGTACGAGGAACGAAACAGCTTCGCGACCGTCAATGACACGGTGATCGTAAGACAGGGCCAGATACATCATCGGACGGATTTCAACCTTGCCATCAATGGCAACCGGACGCATCTGGGTTTTATGCATGCCGAGAATACCGGACTGCGGCGCATTGAGGATCGGCGATGACAGCAGGGACCCAAAAACACCGCCGTTGGAGATGGTGAAGGAACCGCCACTCATTTCGTCCATGCCCAGCTTGCCGTCACGCGCACGCTTGCCGAAATCGACAATGGTGCTTTCCAGCTCGGAGAAGGTTTTCTTTTCAGCCGAACGGATCACCGGCACCACAAGACCCTGCGGGGTGCCAACGGCAACGCCGATGTCGCAGAAGTTTTTGTAGATGAAAGAATCGCCGTCGATTTCGGCATTCACTGCGGGCCATTCGTTCAGTGCGGTGGTGCAAGCCTTGATGAAGAAGGACATGAAACCAAGTTTCACACCGTGTTTCTTTTCAAAGCCGACCTTGTAGAGATTGCGGCAGGCCAGAAGATTGGTCATGTCGACTTCGTTATAGGTCGTCAACATGGCAGCGGTGTTCTGGGCTTCTTTCAGGCGGCGCGCGATCGTCTGGCGCAGCTTGGACATTTTGACGCGTTCTTCGCCGTCACGCAGGTTCCGCTGCGGTTTCGGACCAGCAGGGGCTGCCGGGGCCGTTGCTGCAGCACGCGGGGCCGGTTTGCCGCCTTCAAGATAATCGAGAACATCGCCTTTGGTCAGGCGGCCGTCTTTGCCCGATGCCGAAATTTTCGAGGCATCAAGATTGTTGTCTTCGACCAGTTTGCGCACAGCGGGTGCCAGCGGGTGGTCGGCATTGGCTGTCTGGGTTGCCGGAGCAGCCGCCGCGACCGGAGCCGCCGGTTTGGCTTCTTCCCTGGGTGCCGGGGCTGCTTCTTCCTTGGCCGGGGCTTTGGCTTCAGCCGGAGCTTCTTCCTTGGCCGACGTTCCGGCAGCGCCTTCAGTGATCATGGCGATCAGGGCGCCAACTTCAACTTCGTCACCTTCACCAACAACCAGTTCGGCAATGGCACCAGCGACCGGAGAATTGACTTCAACCGTAACCTTGTCGGTTTCAAGTTCAACAATCGGTTCGTCAGCAGCAACAGCGTCGCCGACTTTTTTGTACCATTTGGCAATGGTGGCTTCGCTAACGGATTCGCCCAACGCGGGAACTTTAACTTCAGTCGCCATTTTTTCCTCGACCGTTTTTAAAAAGGCAGTGTGGGTCTGCCGATTTCAAATAAAAATATGTTGTGACCAGATCAGGCCAGACAGGCAGGGAGTTGCCCCTGCCTGTCTGTTAAATCATTTGACGCTAAGTGCGGCATCAACAAGTTCGGCCTGCTCGCGCAGGTGAATCTTGAGAAGACCGGTCGCCGGAGATGCTGCCGTGGAACGGCCGACATATACCGGACGGGAGGTTTTGTGCTTGATGCCGGTCAGGACTTTTTCGATACGACGATCAACAAAGTACCATGAACCCATGTTTTCGGGTTCTTCCTGACACCAGATCACGTCGGCATTGCTGTAGCGCGAAAGCTGGGCACCCAGTTCCTTTTCGGGGAACGGGTAAAGCTGTTCGACACGGACAATGGCGACATCCTCGATACCGCGGTTTTCGCGTTCGGCCAGCAGGTCGTAATAAACCTTGCCCGAGCACAGAACGACACGTTTGACCTTTTTGTCGTCAACCAGTTTGGCGGTTTCGGCCAGAACAGGCTGGAAGGTCGTGCCGGCTGCAAATTCGGACAGGTTTGATACGCACTGCTTGTGACGCAGCAGCGATTTCGGCGTCATCAGGATCAACGGCTTGCGGAAGCTGCGGCGGATCTGGCGGCGCAGGATGTGATAATAGTTTGCAGGGGTGGTACAGTTCGCCACCTGCATGTTGTTTTCACCACAAAGCTGCAAATACCGTTCCAGACGGGCCGAGCTGTGTTCCGGTCCCTGACCTTCAAAGCCATGCGGCAGCAACATCACCAGACCGGACATACGCAGCCATTTGGCTTCGCCCGAACTGATGAACTGGTCAATGATCACCTGGGCACCGTTGGCGAAATCGCCAAACTGTGCTTCCCACAGAACCAGTGAATGCGGTTCTGCCAGGGTGATGCCATATTCAAACCCGAGAACACCGGCTTCGGACAGGGGCGAGTTGAGAACTTCAAGCTCGGCCTGACCGGTACGGATGTTGTTGAGCGGGGTGTATTTGGCCTCGGTGGTCTGATCAACCAGTTTGGAATGACGCTGTGAAAACGTTCCGCGCTGGCTGTCCTGACCGGACAGACGAACGGGGGTGCCTTCGCACATCAAGGTTCCAAATGCCAGTGCTTCGGCCGTGGCCCAGTCGATCCCTTCGCCGGTCTCGAACATTTTGGCCTTGGCTTTAAGCTGGCGCAGGATTTTCCGGTTGATGTCATAGTCGCTGGGCGCTGTCGAAAGAGCACGGCCAACTTCGCGTAACAGGGTTTCTTCAACCCCGGTTTCACCAATCCAGTCTGCATCTTCGCCGTGGCTTGATGCCATACCCGACCATTTGCCTTCTAGCCAGTCGGCCTTGTTCGGACGATAGTTTTCTGATGCCTTGAATTCCTCGTCCAGATGGGCGTGGAATTTTTCATGGCGTTCCTTGACCTGTTCGTCGGTGAACATGCCTTCCTTGACCAGCTTTTGAGCATAGATGTCTTTGGTGGTCGGGTGTTTGCCGATCACGTCATACATCTTGGGCTGGGTAAATGCCGGTTCGTCGCTTTCGTTGTGACCAAAGCGGCGATAGCAGAACATGTCGATCACGACATCCTGTTTGAATTCCTGGCGGAATTCGGTGGCGATGCGGGCGGCATGGACCACGGCTTCAGGATCGTCGCCATTGACGTGAATGATCGGGGCCTGAACCACTTTGGCAATGTCGGAGCAATAGGGCGAAGAACGCGAGTCCGACGGTTTGGTGGTAAAGCCGATCTGGTTGTTGACCACGAAATGAATGGTGCCGCCGGTGCGGTAGCCTTTCAGATGCGACAGATCGAAGGTTTCTGCAACAAGGCCCTGACCGGCAAAAGCCGCGTCACCATGCATCAAAATACCCATAACCTGTTCGCGCGCGGTGTCCTTGCGCTGTGCCTGTTTGGCGCGAACCTTGCCCAGGACAACGGTATCAACCGCTTCAAGGTGCGAGGGGTTCGCGGTCAGCGACAGGTGAACAACATTGCCGTCAAATTCACGGTCAGCAGAGGTGCCAAGGTGATATTTAACGTCGCCAGAACCCATAACATCGTCGGGTTTGGACGGATTGCCCATAAATTCCGAGAAGATCGCCTGGAATGGCTTGGCCATAACATTGGCCAGAACGTTCAGACGGCCACGGTGGGGCATGCCAAACACAACTTCACGGATGCCAAGCTGGCTGCCGCGTTTCAGGATCTGCTCAAGGGCCGGGATCAGGGCTTCGCCACCATCGATACCAAAACGTTTGGTGCCGACATATTTGGTGTGAAGATAGTTTTCAAATCCTTCGGCTTCGATCAGGCGATCCAGAATGGCTTCTTTGCCACGCTTGGTAAATTCGGTCTGATTGCCGATGGTTTCGATGCGCTGCTGAATCCATGCTTTCTGATCAGGTTCCTGAATATGCATGAATTCAATACCGATGGAGCCGCAATAGGTTTTGCGTGCCATCGATACGATCTGGCGAATGGTTGCCGATTCAAGGCCAAGAACATTGGCAATGAAAACCGGACGATCCATGTCGGCTTCGGTGAAGCCATAGGTTTTCGGGTGCAGTTCCGGATGGGGATCACGCGGGGCAAGGCCCAGCGGATCAAGATTGGCTTCCAGATGGCCGCGCACGCGATAGGAGCGGATCAGCATCAGGGCGCGAATTGAATCATTTGCGGCCGCCCGGATGACATCGGAATTAACGGTCGCCGCCTGGGATGCGGACGATGCCGCAACCGGGGCGTAACCGCCATTGACCGGACGTTCGCTGTATCCCTGGGATACGTCGTAACCTTCCATACCGCCGACAACCTTGGTTTCCCGTGGCTGCCAGGTCGGCCCGCGCATTTCAGCGAGGAGGTCGGATGCGTCGTCCTGCAACCCTGCAAAAAACTCGGCCCAGTTCTGGTCTACCGACTGGGGGTTTTCCAGGTACCGGGCGTAAAGTTCCGCGATATAGGTTGCATTCGACTCGGTTAGAATCGTGTCAAGATCTTGAGGTTTCATTTGTGGTCGTGGAAGGCGATAACCCCGACGGGGTTACGCCTTCCTTTGCCTTTCCTCTGATTACCCAGATTACCCTTTCAGAGCCTTGAGCATGGTCGAGCCAAGGCTTGCCGGGGAATCGGCAACAAGAATACCCGCGCTGCGCATTGCTTCCATTTTAGCATCCGCAGTCCCTTTACCACCGGAAATAATCGCACCGGCATGGCCCATGCGTTTTCCAGGAGGTGCTGTTACACCGGCGATGAAACCGGCAACAGGCTTTTTAATTTTGGATGCCCGCAGGAATTCGCAAGCTTCTTCTTCGGCAGAACCGCCAATTTCACCAATCATGATGATGCCTTCGGTTTCCGGATCCCGCAGGAACAGGTCAAGGCAATCGATGAAGTTGGTGCCGTTAACGGGGTCGCCGCCGATACCGATACAGGTTGACTGGCCAAGGCCGGCTGCCGTGGTCTGGGCAACTGCTTCGTAGGTCAATGTACCGGAACGTGAAACGATACCGATTTTACCGCGACGGTGAATGTGACCGGGCATAATGCCGATCTTGCATTCGTCCGGGGTGATAACACCCGGGCAGTTCGGGCCGATCAGGCGGGTTTTGGTGCCATCAAGGGCGCGCTTGACGCGCACCATGTCGGCAACAGGAATGCCTTCGGTGATGCAAACAGCCAGTTCGATACCGGCATCGATTGCTTCAAGGATGGCATCAGCCGCGAAGGGAGGCGGAACATAGATCACCGATGCATTGGCACCGGTAACATGAACAGCTTCATCAACGGTGTTGAAAACCGGCAGGTCAAGGTGCTTGGCGCCGCCTTTACCCGGGGTAACGCCACCAACCATTTTGGTGCCATAGGCAATGGCCTGTTCGCTGTGGAAGGTGCCCTGCGAACCGGTGAAACCCTGGCAGATAACTTTGGTGTTTTTATCGACGAGAACAGCCATGGTTACGCGGCCTCCTTCACAGCTTTGACCACCTTTTCGGCGGCGTCGGCAAGATTGTCAGCCGAAACGATCGGCAGACCGGATTCTTCAAGGATCTTCTTGCCAAGATCAACGTTGGTGCCTTCAAGGCGCACAACCAGCGGGACATTCAGGCTGACTTCGCGTGCTGCGGCAATAACGCCTTCAGCAATAACGTCGCAGCGCATGATGCCACCGAAAATGTTAACCAGAATGCCTTCGACATTCGGGTCAGACAGGATCAGTTTGAAAGCCGTGGTTACACGTTCTTTGGTCGCACCGCCGCCAACGTCAAGGAAGTTTGCCGGCGAACCGCCATAAAGCTTGATGATGTCCATGGTTGCCATGGCCAGACCGGCGCCGTTGACCATGCAGCCAATTTTGCCGTCAAGTTTGATGTAGTTCAGGCTGTGTTTTGCTGCTTCGAGTTCGGCCGGGTTTTCTTCGTCTTCGTCGCGCAGTTCTTCGATGTCAGCATGGCGGAACAATGCGTTGTCGTCGAAGTTCATTTTGCAATCGAGTGCGATGATGTCGCCGTCGCCGGTCACGACCAGCGGGTTGATTTCAACCATGGCTGCATCGGTTTCGAGGAAGCATTTATACATGGCGGTCATGAATTTGACGGCCTTGGAAACCTGCTTGCCTTCGAGGCCCAGGGCGAATGCCAGCTTGCGACCGTGGAAGCCCGAAAAGCCCGATGCCGGATCGATGTCACAGGTGACGATCTTTTCCGGGGTGGCTTCGGCAACTTCTTCAATGTCCATGCCACCTTCGGTGGAGGCCATGAAGATGACGCGTGATGACGCGCGGTCTACAAGGATCGAAAGATAAAGTTCGCGCGCAATGTCGCAACCTTCTTCGATATAGACGCGTTTGACTTCCTTGCCATCCGGCCCGGTCTGGTGGGTAACCAGGGTCGCGCCCAGCATCTGGCCGGCATTGGTGCCGACTTCTTCGACACTTTTAACGACGCGAACGCCGCCTTTGTCACCGGCAGTTGCTTCCTTGAAGGACCCTTTGCCGCGGCCACCAGCATGGATCTGGGACTTGACGACATAGATGGGGCCAGCAAGGGACTGGGCTGCTTCAGTGGCTTCCTGTGCGGTATAGGCAACCTTGCCGTTAGGCACGGTCACACCGTATTTGCGAAGAATCTCTTTCGCCTGGTACTCATGAATGTTCATGTTCGGTCGCTTTCTTGCCTTCCGTACGATTTCCTGTGGGTCAGAAATCGTGGTTTCAATGTCCCGCGAGCAGTACAGGGACGTTGTTGCGATCCGCGCGGCCAAAGCTCCGATAAAAAGGCTGGAGCAATGACAGAAAAACGGGCCAGTTTAAAACCGGCCCGCTCCGCGTTTCTTACAGCATGCCCTTGGCGGCATCGACAAGGCCGCGAACGGCCGCCACGGACTTGTTGAAGTTCTCTTGTTCGTCTGCATCGAGGTTAACCTCGACAATGCGCTCGACGCCACCAGCGCCAAGAACAACCGGAACACCGACATAGATGCCGTCAACGCCATATTCGCCGCTAAGATAAGCAGCAACCGGCATGACGCGCTTTTGGTCTTTCAAATAGCTTTCAGCCATCGAAATCGCTGATGCTGCCGGGGCATAGAATGCCGAACCGGTTTTCAGCAGGCCAACGATTTCGGCACCGCCATCACGGGTGCGCTGAACGATCTGGTCGATCTTTTCCTGCGTGGTCCAACCCATTTTGATCAGATCGGGGATCGGAACGCCGGCAACGGTCGAATAACGGATCGACGGCACCATGGTGTCGCCGTGGCCGCCCAGCACGAATGCGGTGACGTCTTTGACCGAAACCTTGAATTCTTCGGCAAGGAAATAACGGAAACGGGCAGAGTCCAGAACGCCGGCCATGCCGACGACTTTTTTCGGATCAAAGCCGGTTGCCTGCTGCATCACCCAAACCATCGCATCAAGCGGGTTGGTGATAACAATAACAAAGGCGTCCGGGGCATGTTCTTTAATGCCCTGACCAACCTGGGTCATGACTTTGGTGTTGATGCCGATCAGATCATCACGGCTCATGCCCGGCTTGCGGGCGACACCTGCGGTGACGATGACAACATCGGCACCGGCGATACCGGCATAGTCACTGGTACCCTTGAGGTCGGCATCAAACATGTCGACGGGTGAGGATTCAGCAATATCAAGCGATTTGCCCTGCGGCATGCCATCAACGATGTCGAAAAGGACGACGTCGCCAAGCTCTTTGAGGCCAGCGAGGTGGGCCAGAGTTCCACCGATATTGCCAGCGCCGACGAGCGCGATCTTGTTGCGGGCCATTCCGTTACCTTCTTCCCTATTGCGCTTCCGGGGCGTTGAAACTTAACTGGGGAGCGCGATTGAAAATGTAAACCTGTGAGCGCGAAACAATCGTTCGCAAACATCGTGTGTGGTAAACCGATTCGTCCCGTTTTACAAGGGGAAACGCCGTTGTTTTGACGCGGAAAACCGCCAGTTCGGGGTTTGTTGCAACTATTGTCTAAACGCTTAAAAACCGATCATGTTGCGACTGCGAAACAAGCCAAAGGCGTGGCAAACTCTCGCTATGTATGTGGCTTGGCACTGCCTAACAGTTTGGCAGTCGTGCAAAATTGCAGCAGTTTACCTTTTAAAAACTCCAAGGTTTGCGCGAATTGGGGATCAGCCATGCGATCAGCGGGACGTTATTTCAACCGGTCTGATAAAATATTCTGCGGTTTCAGACCTCGCATGCCCGTATTTGCGCAAGATTATGTTTCGGTCTGATCATTCACAGGTTGAATAATGTCGCATTGCACACATCTGCCCGTCTTGGAGTCGGCGCGGGCAGGGCCTGTGATTACGGCAAGGCACGGTTGACAGGGCCGCTAATTGCACTGTTCCCGGTCGTGTTGCGGGGAAGGGGCGGGGCGAGGGCCACGCCGATCGGCAATCTCGCAGCAGCGATAAAGCGGTGCGATAAACAGGGGTGCTTGTCGCCTGTCAGCCTGCGTCAGATCAGGTAAGACGACATCGCATCAGATCATAACAGGTCAGTTTACGGGGCGGGTTATGTCAGGTGAGGTTGATCGAGATATTCCTGACTGCGCATTTCGGTAAGCCGCGAGACGGTGCGTTGAAATTCAAATGAAAAGTCACCCGCCGTGTAAAGGTCTTCGGGGCTGGTTTCCATGGCGCAAATCAGGTTGGTTTTGTGTTCATACATCGCATCGATCAAGGTGTTGAACCGTTTGGCCCAGTCACTGCGCGCGCTGTCTATTTGCGGAATCAGATCAATGACGATGGTGTGAAAATGGGTTGCCAGGGCAATATAATCGCCGGGGCCAAGCGGACGGGTGCAAAGTTCTTCAAAGCTGAAACGCGCGACACCGGCACCGGCGGCGCGAACGGCGATATCGCGGCCTTTAACACGCAGGCTGTCGGGGCCAACCCGTGCGCCTTCGGTGACTTTGGCAAATAATTCGTCGATCCGGGCCGGGGTTTTATCATCCGCCGGGTACACAAACACATCGGCCGCCGTCAGGTTGCGCATGCGGTAATCGGTGCGGCTGGCAAGTTCAAGAACATCCAGCTTTTCCTTGATCATGCCAATGAAGGGCAGGAAATTCTGGCGTTGCAGGCCATCCTTGTACAAATCATCGGGCACGCGGTTTGATGTGGTCACCACCACCACGCCCAGATCAAACAATTGTTCAAACAGGCGGCCAACAATCATGGCATCGGTAATGTCGGTGATTTGCATTTCGTCAAAACACAGCAGCCATGCCTGATCGGCCAGATCTTTGGCAATGGGCGGAATCGGATCGGATTCTTCGCTGGTGCGGGTTTTGCGAAATTTATGCAGTCTTTCATGCACATCTTGCATGAAATCATGGAAATGAACCCGGCGTTTATGTTCAACCGGGGCTGTTTCATAAAACAGATCCATCAGCATCGATTTGCCGCGCCCGACTTCCCCGTAAATATACAGGCCCTGGGGTGGTTCCGGGTCGTTGCGGCGTTTGGTCAGGCCAAAACGTTCATACCAGGTGCCCTTGCCGTTATTGGGGCGATAGTCGCGCAATGCGTTAAACAGGCTTTGCAGCTTTTCAGCGCAAAGTTCCTGCATGGCATCGTGGCTAAGGGCGCCATCGGCAATTTTTTTGCGATATCGGGCAAGAGGGCCGTCAGACATTCGATTACTTTCAGACAGTGGACACTCAGACAATGGAGACGCAGCATGCCTGCAGGCAGGGCCCGGGCACAATTTTGGCCTGAATGACTGTCGATCCCGAAAACATCCCGGCAGTCATTCAGGCCATTTGGAATAAGAAGACATAAAATAGTGTCATCGTGCAATGCAATATGCGTGATGCTGCTTTGTTTTCGCCGCAGTTGTCGTGCGCGTTGTATTCAAAAGGCCAGCCTTAGATAAGGCGCATTTTTTTAAACAGCCAGACTTCAAACCCGACCACAGCGGCAAGAATAAGGGAGACCCCCAAAAAACCCCAGGAACTGTTCGCGGCAGGAATGCCGCCAACATTAACGCCCAAAAGCCCGGTGACAAAACTGATTGGCAAGAACAGCCCGGCAATGACGGTGAGCCAGTACATGGTGCGGTTCATGCGTTCGGTTTCAACCGCCATCAGGCTGTCATTGGCAATCTGGGTGCGTTCGCGCAAACTATCGAGTTCTTCGACCAGCCGGGTGACGCGGTCGGTCAGGGTGCGCGCGCGGCGTTTGTGGATTTTGTCGCTCCAGCCCGGTTTTTGTTCAACATATTTTGCCATCGCATCGCGTTGCGGAGCAATGTGGCGGCGCAACCGCGACAGGCGATGGCGCATGTCGGCGGTTTTGCGGCGCAAAGGCAGGGTTTTGCTTTCGGGAACGTCTTCGATCAGGTCTTCAAGGTCATCGAGGTTTTCTTCAAGATTGCGAATTTCGCCGTCGATGCGAAATACCAGCCGTTCGGCCAGCGTCAGGACAAAGGCATCGCTGCTGGTGGGGGCGGCGTTTTCGGCAATGCTGGCGCGGATATCGTCAAAGGCGCGCATATGCTGGTTGCGCAGCGTAATCACCAGTTTGTCGCTGCACCAGATGCGCACCGAAATCATATCGGCGGGGTCAAATTCCTTGTTCAGGTTAACCCCGCGCAAATTCATTGAATAGCCATGATCATAAAACAGAACCGATGGCCGGGTGCCGCGGGTGGCCAGCGTATCAACAATGCTGGCTTCAAGGCCTGCTTGCGCGGTAAGCCAGGTTGCAACACCGGGTTCCATCCAGTCCAGATGAACCCAGATAAATTCCCCGTCCCCGACGCAAGGAAATGATGTGGCAAAGTCGTCCCAGGACAAGGCAACGCCTTTGCCGTTATTATCAATTCGAAAGGCATTGATCAGTGCTTGTGGCGTCATTGGTTATTGTCCGTGATGTTTTAAACGGGATATCGAAAACGGGGCCAGGATGTGGCCCTGGCATGATAAGTGTTTAAACGCAGTTATGTGGCATTCTGATAATCATGGGTGTGAATGTCTATATTTATGGGGCTTGTATGGGGCGATGCCATCAAAATGATGCCCGTTATTCGATACGGGAACGTTAGCTGCGCCGGATCGTTTGATCTGGTGAGATAAATCGGGCACAAAACAGATGCTCCGCAGGGGGCAAAGAAAAATTCACGGTGGTTCGGGTAAATATGAAAAAGTTTCGTCATGTTATGTTGCTGGTTCTTTTCGGGCTGTTTATGGCCGTGGGAACGCCCGGGGCAGGGCATGCCCAAAGCAATGTTGATGGCGTTGATGAGAACGTCCTTGAAAATTCGCAAAAGACCCTGAAACGCTGGAACAAGATTTTCGACAATGTCGAAAAGCAGCTTGGCGGCTCCGGGGTCAGCGGGCGCGAGCTGGCCGACAGCCGCCACGCGCTGGAAAAGGCGATCGACGAAACACGCGACCTTGAAGCCCTGGCACAGACCAAGCTGGAACGGTTAAATGCCGCCCTTGGCAAGCTGGGCCCCAAACCCGAAGGCGATGCCGGCGAAGTCCCGGCTGTGACGGTTGAACGCGACCGCCTGAACAAGGAAATTTCGCGCGTAAGCGGCATTCAGAAACAGGGTGAACTGGCCGCGTTTCGCGCCGGTGAATTGCTTGACCAGGTTGGCCGGTTATCGCGCGAGCGTTTTACCCGACGTATTTTTAGCCGCGCAGATGTGCCGTGGGAACCTGCTGTGTGGCAAAACAGCTGGGCCGAGGCGATGCGCCTGCCCGAAGTGGTGCGCAGCCGGTATTCGGATATTAATCTGGCCGACCATATCGGCGACCGTCTGGAAGATGTGGCGCCGGAACTGGTATTTTTGCTGTTTGCCATTGCATCGGCCCTGATTGGTGGCGAGGTGCTGGTGTTTCGGTTCTTGCCCGTCCGGTGGCGCAGTGCGTCGGACGAAGACCGAATGGCCCTGATATCGGGCACGCGATTTACCCTGACGGCAATTGTGCCGGGTTTGCTGCTGTTTGTCATTTATCGCATTCTGGTATCGCAAGATGACCTGATGGTGGGCAGTGGCGGCGAACTGATTAACCAGTGCTTTTTTGCCGCCTTGTTTTTGATGTTTGTTGGCGCGTCGATCCGCAGTGTGTTTTCGCCCTTTGCCCCGCAAATGCGCTCGGCCGGGACGACAATTACCGGGGCGCGGGTGGTTGGGTTTTCGGCCCTTTTTGCCGCACTGATTTTTGCTTCCGACATTGTTTTGTTGCAAGGAGCGACCACCATTGGTGCGTCGCTTGATCTGGCACTGGTACAAAGCCTTAGCAATATCACCCTGATTTGTGCGGTGATGTTTGTGGCCGCCCTTGGCACATGGTGGGAACACGACGCGGTTGACGAGCAACAAAGCTGGTGGCGCAAAATTGAACGTCGCTGTCGCCGGGCGGTTTTATTTATATCGGTGTTGCTGCCTATTCTGTCGTTTATCGGTTATGTGGCGCTGGCGCGGTTTGTGCTGGAAAACATGATGCTGGCACTGGCATTTGCCACCAGTTACTGGCTTGTCCGCGAATTTCTGCGCGCCCTTATTCATACCTATCTGGTTAAACCCGAAGCCGCCACGGATGAAACCACCAGCGACGCGGTACATGGCACGTTGTATTTCTGGTTACGGGTGACGATCGACGCGACAATGATGATTGTGGCCTTTCCAACCGCGATCATGGTGTTTACCGACATTGCCTGGGCCGACTTGATCGGGGCTGTTGAAACGGCTTTCATCGGTATTCAGATCGGCAGTATCAACATCTCGCTGCGCGCCATTCTGATTGGTGTTTTCCTGTTTTTGCTGCTGTTAAGCCTGATGCGGTTTTTCCAGCGCATGCTCAACAGCCGGGTTTTACCCAATACCAAGCTCGATCAGGGGTTGCAGCATTCGGTTTCGGCGATTTTCGGCTATGTCGGTATTGGCCTGGCAATTATAATTGCGGTGTCGGCGGCGGGGGTTGATTTATCGAACCTGGCGATTATCGCCGGTGCCATTTCGGTCGGTATCGGTTTCGGGATGCAAAGTATTGTGAATAACTTTGTCTCGGGGCTGATTTTGCTAATCGAACGCCCGATCAAGGTTGGTGACTGGATTGTGGTTGGTGCCGATCAGGGCTTTGTCAAAGACATCCGGGTGCGGGCCACCGAAATTGAAACCTTTGACCGGGCATCGGTGGTGATCCCCAATTCGGAGCTGATTTCCAACCGGGTGCTGAACTGGACCCTGAAAGAACGCTCGGGCCGGGGGATTATTCCAATCGGCGTTTCCTATGGGTCGGATGCCAATAAAGTGCGCGATATTTTGCTGGCTTTGGCCGACAAACGCCGTGAAATTTTAAGTTATCCGGCCCCTCAGGTGGTGTTTTTGGGCTTTGGCGACAGTTCGCTGGATTTCGAATTGCGTTATTTCCTGCGCGATATTGGCGATGTTCTTACCGTTGCCAGTGCGATCCGGTTTGAATTGTTAGAGCAGTTTCGCGAAGAAGGTATCGAAATTCCGTTCCCGCAGCGCGATGTTAATTTGCGTGATATGGACCGCCTTGAGGCCGCCATTCGCAGCCTTTCGGGCGAGCGGGCTGGCCGAAAACCAACCCTGTCTGGCGATGGTGACACGGTTGACAATGCCGGAGAGGAAAACGGCAAATATCGCGAAACAGGTGAAATTGTTTCCCAGCCCTCCAGTGCCAAACCGGAAGAAGAAAACCCCGATACGACCCGATATGACCAGCCCAAAACCCAGGACAGCCCGGCAACGGCCACACCGGCTACACGCGACCTGCCCGACGGCGACCGCTAGACCCGGCTTTGCCTGTTTGAGCTGATGAATGACAAATCCTGTGCTGTGGCCGTGTTATCACGCGGTCGGGGTGCAGGATTTTGTTTTATATGGGGGATCGTTGTGGGCAACTGGGCTCGGGGCTGGCGTGCGACAATTTTACTCTCGATTGATGCCATCAGGTGTCAATGGGTGTCGCGGGCAATGCTGTTTGGTTGTTTTGCCTGCGGGCAACTTGCCAGAGCGAAGGTGCCTTGGCCCCGAAAAAAAAGCCCCGGCCCGGGGGTGTTGGGGAGTTGTGCGGGCCGGGAAAGCGTTCTTGATTGGGGTCAGAACGTGCAGGACTGCCGCCCTGGGACGTTTGGGGTGAGGCGGCGACCGGCAATAATTAATTGATTGATTATTGTGTGCCGGACAAGTTTTCGAGCGCATCGCTCAAATTTGTTGTGGTTGTTTGCGTATTTGAATCGGCGGTTTGATCCCCGGTGGAATCCTGGCCGGTATCAACAGAACCGCTGGAATTATTAAGAATAACGCAGGCCGAGTTGGCTGTTGAGCTGGCTGTCCCGCCGCCACCGCCGCAGACCAGCTGGGTCAGGCTGCTGGTGCCAGAAGAGGTTGTGGCGCTGCCAGACCCGCTAAGCAGTCCGGATTCAGCCTGTTTCATGACGACAGCAAGCGAAGCGCGGTTTTGATCGGGCGCAGACCAGGGTTTTTCAAACATTTGGGCCGTCGCCGAAAGGGAGCCTGATGCACACATAATTGCCGCGATCGCAAGGATGCGCGTGCCTCGCAGGACGGGTTTGTGACAGCGACGGGCGGGTTGGGACCGGGAAGGCGAAAACATCAGATTTTCCTTTCGTCGGGCTGGGCAAGGAAGAAGGAGGAGACGGGCTCCTCCTTCTTTTGTGCCGGGTTAGTCGTTGATGGCGGGTGCGCCAACCTTGATCGACAGGTTGTTGCCGATGGCGGTCGCGGAGCCATTGATGACCGGCTGGTCAACCGAACCAAGGCCGGAATAGTTGCTGAGATTGACGTCATAGACACTGCTGACGGCAGAAACATTGGCGTAAGCAAACTGGGTAACGTCAGAAATCAGCGCAACGTCAGGGGTGATGCCGTCAACATCGGTGTTGCCACCGCCGCTGCCGCCACTGCCACCACTGCCACCATAACGGAAGGCCGACGAAATGGATTGTGCGTCGCCGTCAACCGGGTCTTCGTCAACCGGGGTGGCTTCTGCCGATACCGATTGCACCGAGATATTCATGTTGTTGGCAAGGGCCATCGCGCTGGCATCGACAGCGTAATTGTCAATGTCACTCACATTCGAAGTGGCTGTTACACTGGATGGAGAAATATCACCATTCAAGGCCAGCAAGGTCAGGCCCATGGCACCGGAAAGGTTGGTGTTCGGGCTGGTCTGGTTCCCCATATTGAAGCTGGAGGAAGAGGCATCGCCACCACCCGAAGGACCCTGTTCGCCACTGGCCGCATCAAAGGCAAACTGGCCGGCGTGAACATTAACAACCCCTTCGCCCGCAACCGATGCATTGTTGGCAAGGGCAGTTGCAGTGGCATTAAGCGAAGGCAGTTCGGTTGCTGCGTCATAGCTGCCGGTGGGCTGAATGTTGTCGACACTGACAGTGAAGATAACACCATCGGTTTCGCCGTTACCCACACCATCTTCGGCGAACGGGTCGGTTACAGCACCGGTAACGGTGATGTTTGCGCCGTCAAATGCGCCACCGGCAGAGGCAATGCCCCCTTCGGAATCCGGGCTGTTGCCTGCCGGACCATCTGCAATACCAAACGAGGACGGGTTGGTGCCCTGACCAGCGGCGATGCCGTCAACATTGCCAGATGTGGTTTCGCTGAAATCTGCAACATCGGGGTCGAGGCTTGTCGATGATCCGTTCGACCAGGCTTCGCCTTCAAAGGTAAAGGTCCCCGAGGTTTCGGTCATGAGCGGCTGGTTGTTGTGAATACCGTGTACGTTTGACGTGGCCGACGTGCCGCCGAGCTTTTCCTGCAAAATTTCCACCATTGAAAATTCTGCCGGATCGTCAATGTTAAGATCAACACTGACATTGGTGTCGACATCGCCATCCCATGACCATTCAACATTGTCGAACGCAAAGGCAGGGCCCCCGATTACAAGTACACCAGCAGTGATGATGGTGCCCAGCAACAGTTTGGTCTTAAGCATTTTGGTTACTCCTGTTGATTGCTTTTTTCCGTTTTGGAAAGAGAAGAAAACCGCTCTAGATGCGCGCTCATGTCATTTGCTTTGCTAAGCTCGCATTCCGGTGTTTGCGGCAGCCCCAAGAAATCTGTCATGATTTGATAGACCCCCATTTCTGCAACCGCTCTGACGCCAAGCTGTAGCGGCTCGTTCCGGATGCGCCCGGCGTCAAATTCGACAAGATTGATTCCGAAGAAACGAAAGACACCGGCGCTGACTTCGTAGCCCATGATTTGCTTTTGCAATGAGCTGACATAGCGGACGGCGAAACTTTTTGAATCGATGACACGCAAATCCATGGCGACATTGATCACGACAGTTCTGCCACCGCCGCCAATGCCCCGGACGTAAAGCTGCGCGCCTTCGCTGAGGATGTTGTAGTTAAGTTCGGTTACGGCCCCGACGAGGATGAAGTCGGAGGCGGGAATTTTTCCGTATTGATCAATGGAACGGGTGAGGCGGCCTTGTTCTGAAAGGCGGACTTCGGCAAGGGGAATGCGCAGGTCAAACCGTTCAACCAGGTTGGCGCGGCCCGATTTGTAAAGCGCGCTCATCACCATTTCGCTGACGCCCTGGGAAACCGCATGGCCATTTTCGTCGTAATTCAGCTGGCCGGTCTTGTCGGCGACCTCGCCCACGGCAAAGATGGGAAGCCGGTTGGCCGGCACATCTTTCAACAGACGCAGGCAGGCGCTGTAAGGTGTTTCGTTATCTGTAACCGGAAAAGATATCATCGGGTCGATGCGGTTTTGCGAATAAGACGCCGGCCCCGGAGCGCACGCCGCCAGACTTGTAACGGTCAGTGCGGTTGCTGCTATTTTACGAAACATTTTTCCAATCCCTGCTGAGTTCTTTCCCCAAAAGCGCAACCTGCAATTTTTTAGTTGCCGTTTGCTTGAGTTAAATATGCCACAGCCGAGTATTTATTCTAAGTCACATAAGTGATTACTTGATGGTTAAAGATGGTTACGTAATTTATTCAAATTTTATTTATAAAATATTTTTGGTTATTTGAGTAATCATTGTTGAATACTCCTTTTTTAATAGGAATATGCTATAGGGCATATTGCGTTATGTGAAAAAAGCGTTTTGAATCAAGCGTCTTATTCCTTGCCAGAAAAGATGCTGACATGACCCCTTTCATCAACACGCAAAAAGCCGACCGTCGGGTGCTGGTTATCGGTTTTCGCCCGTCTGAAATTGATGCCTTGTTTGGCGATGATATGGGCTGGATACCGGTTGCGGACCCCGATTTTCGTTTGGCAGCGCGTGACGAAGGCCGGTTTTGTGCCGCGCTGATTGGTCAGCGGCAAACCGAATTGTTAAGCCATTTGCAGATTCGTTATCTTTTCCGGGTGGCCCGCAAGATTCCGCTGATTACGTTTGTGGCGGACGGGCACCATATTGTCGGGCAGCGGTTTGACTGCGGCAGCAATGCGCTGATGTTTTCATCGACCACCGGTTTGCTTGATGAAATATGCCTGCTCGCCGACGAGGATTACTGGTTGCTGCCCGGGGACATTGACGGTGTGTCATTGCTGTTAGGCGATAGTGCCGATGCAAAGGCAAACCGGTTGACGGTGCGTGACTGGTATTTGCTGCGCGAAATACAGAAGGGCAAAAGTAATGCTGAAATTGCCCGCTATGCCAATCGTAGTGTGCCGGAAATCAAAAGCTGGCTGTTTGAGATATTTAACAGCCTGGAAGTTACCACGCGCACCCAGGCCGCGATCGTTGCTCATTTTATCGAGCAACATTCCAGCCGGCCGTCGCCCTGAACAAGGGCGGGTATCGCCAATAACCGGCTTTGGGCTGCCGGGCCGCAAAATGCGGAAAACAGATATGCCCATACCAGTGTGATTAGCCGCAGGGCATGGGTATTACAGATGTTTTTGAGACTGACTTCGCCAGAAAAACAGACCATATGCGGTTTATGGAATGCAATCTTCATAAAAGGACGAGGACATGATGACCTGGTTTGCAGATTTGAAAAAAATAGCGCGCTACGGGGTACCGGTACTGGCGGGGGTGATTTGTGTTGCCGGGTTTTCGACCGTCGGGCAGGCCCAGTTTAACAACAAACCCTATTCGTTTAATACGCCGACCGGGGCACCTGGCATGAGCACTGCGGCACGGCAGGCGATTATAAATGACCAGCTTTATGACAGCCGACCACAAAACATGATGCGCGATTCATCCGGGGCGTTGTTGTCTATTGAAAAAAGCAAAGGTGGCACGGCCATTGTACGCACCGCAGATGGAGAAGTTTTACCCGGTTTCAGGGGAACTTCCATTTCGGTCGGGGGGATGTCGGTAGGGGTGTTCAATGCGTATTTCATGGCGGCAGACAGTGGCCGATGGTACGCACCGGTTCAAAGCATGGCAGCAACATATACTATTAATGGCTGGATCAATTTGCTATCGCAAGATGGCCGCACTGTAATCCCGCCGGTCACAGCGTCGCCGGTGGATGGCTGGACCTGGATGGCGGCGGGCTTCTGAGGCTTTTTCTCACCAGAAAAAACGCCCCGTCAAACATTGACGGGGCGTTAAAAGGTGTCAAATGAGACTTGTTGAGCCAGCGCGCAAACCGGAGTTGGGCGCGGGTTTGGTCGAAAATATCGTTGTTGGTTCAAAATGGCTGGATGCTTTCAATATGGGCCGGGCGCACGAGGGGCCAGATATTGTTGTGGTGCCGGCACCGGGTTATCAGGTGTCGATCAGGTATAGGATGCTGCGTAGCCGGGGCTACGTGGTTGGCTGCGCAGGGCCCAGATGGCAGCCTGGGTTCTGTTATCTACCTTGATTTTACGCAGAATGCTTTTGACATGCACTTTGACGGTGGCTTCGGAAATATTGAGCCGGATGGCAATGCGCTTGTTTGAATCGCCGCTGGCCAGGCATTCGAGGATTTCATGTTCGCGGGGCGATAGTTCAATTTCAAGCATATCGATCGTGTCGAGTTCGAACGAGGACATGAAATGAAAGCGTTCCATCATGATGGCGGCAAGGTTGGAGGGGTAAATTTTTTCACCCTCGGTAATCAGCTGGAATGCCAGTTCGATGGCCGTTTGCGAGACATCGTCAAGCAAGGCACCGTTTACGCCAAGGTTAAACAGGGCAAACAGGCTTTCGGCATCATATTCATGGGCGAGGGTGATGATCCGGACGCCGGGATTGTTTTCGCGAAAGGTTGCCAGCGAGGTCATCTGGGTTTGGAAATTATCGATGCTGACCAGGACGACATCGATTTTCTGATCGACCGGGGTGACAGAAATCAAATCATCCAGAGTAGGCGCATTGATAATTTCTGCATTTTTGGTGTGAGCCAACAAAGTGGTTAGACCGGTACGCAATAAGAGGCTGGAATGCACTACCGCTACGATTATTTCTGCAGAGTTCCTTGACGTCCGCATTGTCGTTATCCCTGTATTTGCTGTTTTCTGATTTACGGGGATACTCTCTTTTGGAAAAGAAAACTCAACCGGAATGGTTAATCATTTCAATCTTACGAGTAAAATGACTGCGTTCCGGATTGTTACCCCGTGCCTTCAAGATCAGGATAGCTAGCAAGTGTTCTCAAATCTATTCTCCAGTGGGGGTAGTGCAAGTTCATTTGTTATCTATTACGGGTAACTATTATGGGGTGCTGCACTGATTTTGACGGGGGGCTTGCGAACATTGGATAAATTCTTGTGTAATAGCGATGTGGAGGCAGGGCCCAATAAAAAGGGCTCGCCTTTTTGCGAGCCCAGCAGGGAACGTACCTTGTTTGTGTTTTGCTTTGTTCTTTCGAGTTGTTTGTCGATAGAGGTTTCAGGCAGAGGTTTCATATAGTCTCACTTACGCCGACGGGTGAAGGCAGCGGGGCACCGCGCACGGGGCTGCCGGAAAATATTTGTGCGTCATTGGACGTGTCCGTTGACGCAGCGACCAGATTGCTGCCTGCGTTCTGTTATCGACACCGATTTTGCGCAAGATGCTTTTGACATGCACCTTGACGGTGGCTTCGGTGATATCGAGCCGAATGGCGATGCGCTTGTTGGATTCACCATTTTCCAGGCATTGCAGAATTTCCTGTTCGCGATGTGTCAGGTCGACCTCATCATCTGGGATGTCTGTCGGAAATGGCATACAAGGGTTATCGATGCGCGCCATCAGCACTTGGGCCAGGTTTGATGGAAACAGTTTTTGCCCTTCTTTGAGCATCCGAAATGCCAGTTTCAGCGTGTTTTGGGAAACGTCGTCCAGCAATGCCCCGTCAATATTGATTTTGAAAAGGGCAAACAGGTCTTCAAGTTCGTAATGATGGGACAAAGCCAGAATTTTAAGGGCGGGATTGTGGTCTCGCAGCATTGTCAAATTGGCTATATCTTGTTGTACGTCGTCAATGCTGACCAGGACGATATCGGTTGGTGTGTCGTTGTCGATGTCTTCGCGCAGTTCTTCGAGTGAAGGCACACTGGTAATGGAAAGATTACGAAATTCTCCCAGAATTGTTGTCAATGCGTGGCGCATTAAACTGCCGGGATGCACGACCGCAACATGTTGAGTTGCGTCTTGTTCAATTGACTTCATGGTTCCCCCGAAACATGTCAGTTAATTCCCTTCCTGTGCTTGTGAGAGTATCAGTTAGGTGACGGGCATGTTGCCAATGAGGATTTTTTGGCTTGGTTGGTTAGGGCAATAATCCCATCAGCAGTAAGAAGTTAATCTTCTGTTTTTTATGGTTCCATAACTATGGCGAGGTAAGAGGGCCGGATTTTGCATCATCATAGGTAGAAGTGATGAGTCATTTTTTCTCTTTTATGGGATGCAATACGAATGAATAGTTTTTGGTGTCGAGTAAAATTACATTAGATTCGGTTAATATAGTCGCGAAATATATACGCTGAAAAAACCTGCCCAACTGGACATGATTTGTTCTCGGTAATCATAAATTTAGTTTAAAATCAATTATTTATAAGATGAGCAAATATGTGCTGGCGTCCATGTCCTGAATTGCATGAAATGCCAGAAAACCGCAAATTTTGCGGTAAAGTTGAAAATCCTAACAATTGCTGTCGTATTGAGATAGTTATTCTTGCGTATGTTTACTATACTATTCGTAAGGGAGGTGCGCATTTATCGACAGAATCTTTTTTACTATGCCGGGTATGTCGATTCTCTTGGCAAGATGGCAGAAAAATTAATGTTATCAGCAATTAAGTAGTAGCCCGCCCGGAGGATTGACGGGCTGAAAAAGGTATCGGTCCGAATTATACCAATGCCTAGCTATCTCGTGCGGGAGTGGAATTTGTGAATTTTGCCACGAAAAAGGGCCTGCCGAAAACGACAGACCCTGACAAAAGCCTGAGGGCGTGAACCGGAATTTTAAAGAATGGCAACATCCAGCCCGATATCGACAGCAGGCGCACTTTGGGTGATGCGGCCAGCCGATACGTAATCCACACCGGTGGCGGCAATGTCGCCAATGGTATCAAGGCGTACACCGCCCGATGCCTCGGTTTTGCAACGGCCCGCCACAAGGGTCACGGCTTCGCGCAGCATATCGGGGGCCATATTATCAAGCAGGACAATATCGGCACCGGCATCAACCGCCTCGCGCACCTGATCAAGGGTATCGCATTCGACCTCGATCTTGGGCAGGTTGGCGGCCTTGGCCATTTCCACGCATTTGGTAATCGATCCGACAACGCCAATATGGTTGTCCTTGATCATGACACCATCATACAGGCCCATGCGGTGGTTTTGTGCGCCGCCCATGCGGGTGGCGTATTTTTCCATCTTGCGCCAGCCCGGCAGGGTTTTGCGGGTATCAAGCAGCTTAGCCGATGTTTTGCCCATGGCTTGCACATAGGCGCAAGTGGTGGTGGCAATACCCGAAAGATGCTGCAAGGTGTTAAGGGCGGTGCGTTCGGCGGTTAGAATGCCGCGCGCTGATCCTTCAATTACAGCCAGAACCGATTGCGGGTTTAACGTGTCGCCGTCATTGCATTTTTTGTCGATTTTGGCATCGGGCACCAGCTTGCGAAAACATTCCAGCGCAATATCCAGCCCGGCGACCACAATGCTTTCGCGGGTTTCCAGGGCAACGCGCAGGCGGGCATCTTTTGGGATGACATTGTCTGATGTGATATCGCCGGGGCCGATATCTTCGATAAAGGCAAGGTCGATAAAGTCGGAAATTTCGCTTTGGGTCAATTCGGTCATGGTGGAATGCGCCGGTTTGTTGAAACAGGGATGGGAGGCTGTAACGTGAAGGGACACGTATGGCACAGAAAAAACAGGCCCCGCAGCCTATGTGCAGGGCCTGAATGTTTCCGATCAGGCGGCGTTTACGGCCGAGGCTTCTTTCTTCAGCGGAATGCCTTTTGACAATTCCAGCATCCGTTCCAGCGGTTTGACGGCGTTAAGCCGCAATTCTTCCGGCATCACGATCTGCGGGCCGTTATTGACCAGACACAGATAGAGCTTTTCCAGCGTATTAAGTTCCATGAACGGGCAATTGTTGCACGCACAGCTGCCATCGGCACCGGGCACGGGGATAAAGGTTTTGTGCGGGGCGGCCTTTTCCATCTGGTGGATGATGTGGGGTTCGGTCGCGATCAGAAATTTCTGATCCGGTCCGTCAATCACATATTCCAGAATGGCGCGGGTCGAGCCGATCTGGTCGGCATGGCGCAAAATGCCTTCGTGGCATTCCGGGTGGGCTGCGACCTTGGCATCGGGATGTTGGGTTTTCAAACGGATTAATTCGCGTTCGGAAAACTGTTCATGCACAATGCACGATCCCTGCCACAAAACCATATCCCGACCGGTTTTCTTGGCAAGATAGCTGCCGAGATGGCGATCAGGTGCCCATAAAATGGGCTGATCCAGCGGAATTTGATCGATAATTTCAGCCGCATTTGACGATGTGACGATGATGTCAGACGCAGCCTTTACCTCGGCCGAGCAATTGATATACGTGATCGACACATGGTCCGGATGCTGTTCGCGAAACTTGCGAAAGGCTTCGGGCTGGCAAGAATCCTCAAGCGAGCAACCCGCTTTTGAATCGGGCAGCAGCACGGTTTTTTCCGGGCTGAGGATTTTGGCGACCTCGGCCATAAAACGCACACCGCAAAACACAATTACGTCGGCATCGGTTGCCGCGGCCTTGCGCGATAAATCCAGCGAATCGCCGACAAAATCGGCCAAATCCTGAATTTCACCATCCTGATAATAGTGCGCCAGAATGATGGCGTTTTTCTCTTTCTTAAGGCGCTGAATTTCTGCCTCAAGATCAAGCGTCGGATCGATCTGGGTTTCAGACATTGCACCGGCACGCGCCTCGGCAATGGTGGTAATCTGGTTCATGGCGTTGTCTCATCTCGCCTAGTTGCAACCCGGAAATAGTCAGCGGGACCCGATGTTGCAAGTTAATGACTGTATGAAACCTCAATATCGCTATTGGCCCGGGATGGCAAGGGAATGGGGCATTTAGTCCAAAGAGGCGTCAGAGATGAAGCCCGGTATATTTTTGGGATCTGATCTGATGCCGCTTCTGACCGAGGCTGCGTTCAGTCTTGCTTCGAAGTAAGTGCTAAATATTTCAAAATCCGGATATTCTTCGTGCGCCTGCCAATGACATCCCATACGTCCTACGAGGCCCGCAATCCAGTCCGCGGCCTGTACGGTTTGGTACAGGTGGCTTTCTACTTGAAAAGGCGGTTCAACAAGGCATCTGCGTGGTTCGTTAGCATTGAACATTGCTCGGGCGGCTTCCGTTACAAATTGAAGCCGTTGTTCATGCTCGTCCATGATGAGGGTGAATAACGCACTGTCCTGACAATCTTCTTCGCAAAAGCTGTTGAGACGTTTGATGGCTTCACGAAGCACAGCAAGGTAAAGGCTTTTAGGATTATGTTCTTCTATCGGAGAGGTTTTTCGAAGTCCGACATAAAACAAGTGGCCTCCCAGCCGGTCAATTTTATTGAATAGCCGGTTGGTGAAATTTCTCAGTTCCCGGTATTTTTCGACATTATGTACCGTGTAAAGAGCCGATCCTTTCTTTTCCCAAGTCGCAGGATGTGCATGAGAGCGTTTAATTTCAAAATCAAGTAATCGGCATTTTTGTTGGTAGAACCAGGTACTGAAGCCGCGTATTTCGTGGGTCGGAATAATAAACCCGGCTAACCCGAAAACAGGGCTTTCTTTGTATTTTGGATGCTTCCTAGAAAGATAAGGGCCGATGTGACCAAACTCGTCAAGATAGACATTGAAAAGCGTCATAATCTGCCCGGTCCCCCAGATACACGAAAACCCATGCACATGGCATGGGTCTCGGAAAGAGAGCATATATGTTTCCATAAATGCGTCTCGATGTTTTTTGTAAGTAGTATTGACCCGATTGTCAATAATTTTGCCATTGGTTCGGGCTGTGATCAAGATAGCCCGGTGCATGACTGGAGTTAAAAAGGGGGTATTGGTTTGGTCAATTTCAAACCGTAAACCCGTACAGATCCCATTCAGCCTGGGTCACTTCAAGCGCCATGCGTTCGTATTCGGCCCGTTTAATCGCCCCAAAGGCGGTATGCAGGCAATCGCCCAGCGCATGGCGGGCGAAGGTGGATTGATCGAACCGGTCAATCGCTTCAAGCCAGCTGCGCGGCAGGTCGGTCGGGTTTTTGAGGGCATTCATTTCATCGATGCAGGGTGCGCCCGGATCGGCCCTGGTTTCAATGCCGTCAAGGGCGGCGGCAAGGGTAACGGTGGCGACCAGATAGGGGTTGGCATCGACCCCGGCCACACGATGTTCAAAATGGCGGGTTTTGCCAGGATGGCCGGGGACCCGAATGGCGACATTGCGGTTTTCAACGCCCCAGTCATGGGATGCGGGCGAATAAACGCTGGAGGCAAAGCGCCGCCAGCTGTTCATAAACGGGGCGAGAACCAGCATTGTTTCGCCCACCGTTTGGCGCAGCCCGCCAATGGCGTTGAGCATCAGGGGGCTTAACGAACCGTCCTTCTGGTCGGCAAACAGGTTGTTGCCGTTTTCATCGGCCAGCGACAGGTGCAAGTGCATGCCAGACCCGGCTTCATTGCCAAAGGGTTTGGGCATAAAGCAGGCCTCGATCCCGAAACGCCGGGCACAGGTGCGGATCAGGCGTTTGGCAATGATCACGTCATCGGCGGCATGAAGCAGATCGCGATAGCGAATGGTCAGTTCGTATTGGCCCGGTGCATATTCGGAAATCAACGTTTCCAGTGTCAGTCCCAAATGGCTTGCCCCCTCGTAAATCGCATCAAACAGGGGCGACATTTCGTCGAGTTCATCAACCGACATGGTGTTGCGCTGGCCGCTGCGCCGTTTGGTCAGAACATAGGGGGCGGGTTGATAGCGCCCGTCGGGCAATCGTTGCGGGTCGATCAGGTAAAATTCCAGTTCAAACGCGCCCATCGGGGTAAAGCCAGCGGCCTTGGCCCGGTTGATTTGACGGACCAGCGCCGGGCGTGGTTCGCCTTCCACCGGGGTGTTGTTGTCATGATACATGGTAATCAGCATTTGCCCGCGATGGGCATGGGGCAAATAACCCAGCGTGCCGGGGATCGGCCAGCAGCGTTTGTCGCCGCCACCTTCGGTTAAAACAAGGCCGGAGGCATCAACATCAATGCCCGCCACATCCTGCCCGAACAGCGACATGGGCAGGGCGCGGCCACTGGTGAAAAGCCCTTCAAGTTCGTGGCGGCGAATGGTTTTGCCGCGACCAATGCCGTGGCAGTCGGTCAGAAACACATCAATGGCCTGCACATCGGGATATTTTTCCAGAAATGCCAAGGCTTCGGCAAGGTTGGCACCGGTTGGAGCAATTTCTGTGTTTCTGTTCATCTTTTTAACCCTGAAAACGGCGGAAGAAATAACGGTCCTGCGGCACACCTTCGGGCAGCGGTTCGGCAATGGTGCCCGGCACATCAATTTTTTGATCCGAGGCCACAATGGCGCCCTTGATCAGGGCCAGGGGCAAGGTGTTGCCGATAAAGGAGGCGATTTTGGCATTCAGGGCCTCGTCACCGGTGCCAACATCGGAATGAACCAGCGCAACTTTGCCTTTGAACTGTTCGCAGGCCTTGGGCAGGGTTTCAAAAATGTCGCCTAAAAACAAATGGTCGTCGGCGGGGATGCATTTGGGGTGGGCGTTGATCTGGCGGTCAAACACGTAAATTTCGCGGTCGGGCATAATTTCGCGCAGATGGTCGAACGTGCGGCCATTGCCAAGACCAATTTCCAGAACGATGCCTTCCAGGCCATCAATCATGACTGCGGATGCATTGAGGCAATCGCGCTGGGCTTGCAGACGGCGGATAACACTGTTGAGACGGGACATCGTTTAATTCTCCGATCGGGGCGTTTCGGGGCGGGTGGGTTTGACATCTGCATCGGTATCTACATCGGCATTGTCATCGGCTGCCGGGTAAAACACCATGCCAGGTGGCGGGTTTTGGCGGTAATGGCCCAGGCGGCTGCGCCAATCGCCCTCATGAAGTTCCAGACGGTGGCCGTCGGTATCCATGAAATAAAACGACGCGCCTTCGCTGTTGTTTGTTTTCCATTCAATCACGCCTGCCGTGCGCAGTTTTTTACACATGGCGGCGAATGTGCCGCCATCAACGCCCCACGCGATATGGGTGTAATTGGCCGCAGGCGGCGGTGCATCACGATCAAGGCTAAGACATAACCAGATATCACCCAGCACCAGATAAGCACCATCTTTCCAACGTGCCAGGGGTTTGGCCCCCAGCACATCGGTATAAAAGGCAAAGCTTGCGGTGACATCACGGGTGGCAAGGGTGATGTGGTTTAAGCCGTTGATCACGGTGCAGGGTGCTCAGGCGTCGGGGGCGGTGGCATCAAAGGCGGGGACCAGATTGCGAAAAGCATCCAGCCAGGTGACAAGGGCCGGGTATTTGGCCCGCCATGCGCCATCAAAACGGAAGTCAAGATACCCCAGCGCACAGGCAACGGCAAAATGGCCAATCGTCAAATCGCCGGTCAGGCTGGGCGGGGTGGCGGCAAGGTCATCAAGGGCGCGACGAACCTTTTCAGCCTGATAATCGACCCAATCCTGATGGCGTTTGTCTTCCGGGCGCATGCGTTTTTCGTACACTTGCAGGATCGAGGCATCGACAATGCCATCGCCCAGCGCCTGAAGGGTCAGGGCTTCCCAGCGGGCATCACTTTCGGTCGGGTGCAGGGTGCGGCCATCGGCTTTGGAATCGAGAAATTCGCAAATGACGCGCGAATCGTAATATTTACGACCGTCATCCAGGATCAGGACCGGAATTTTACCCAGCGGGTTTTGCTGGCGCAAGGTGTCGTCGGGGTTGTTGGTGTCGGCGGTTTCAATGGTCAGGGCGTTATACACGCCCAGATATTTCGCCACCATTTTGACCTTGCGACCAAAGGGCGAGGGGACAGAACTACGAACAATCATCAGATGGCCTTTCTGTGCCAGAACAATTTATTGGCGCAGTGTAAGGGTAAAAGGCGGTGCGATGAAAACCAAATTTTTAGCGATGTTTGATGCTGTCGCTCTCGGGGGTTAGCCCTGAAAACCCGAACTGGTTTCGGCTTCCTCGGGGTCGTTGCGTGACAGGGCGGCAAGGTGCAGTTCGCGCAACATGCGAACGGTAGGGCGCAGGGCAAAAAAGATACTGCCGATTAAAAACAGCCAGGTGCCAGCTTCCATTAGCGATTTGTAAAAAAACAGGATGCTGCCGATGATAAAGGCAACGGCCGCCAAAAGGTCGACGGCGGAATAAATCAGTTCATAAAGGCTGTAAATTTCGCGATGGCGGTGGGTCTGGTCAAAACGGCGGGTCCGAAACAGTTTCACGGGGAGGCTCCTGTAGAGGGAATGCGCTTTGCATTGCAACGCGGTTACCCCGTGAATGTTTCGTCAAACTGTTGATTTTATGGCATTTGCAAAATTAAGGTATGAAATTGCCGGTAATATTGAACAATATTGCCGCCTGCCTGGTTATCGCGCGCGCGGATGAGCACCGCGATAAACCGCCATTAACCGTTCGCTATCGACCGAGGTATAGCGCTGGGTTGTGGACAGCGACACATGGCCGAGCAAATCCTGAATGGTGCGCAAATCGCCGCCGCCGGCCAAAAGGTGGGTGGCAAAGCTGTGGCGCATGGCGTGCGGGGTGGCGGTTTCGGGCAGGTTGAGCAAGGCGCGAATGCGGCGCATTTCGCGCTGGGCCACCTGCGCAATCAGGCGTTTGCCGCGTGCCCCTAAAAATAACGGTTCAGCGCCGGTGGGGTTATAGGGGCAGGTGGCCAGATAATCATTGATTGCCTCGATCACCACGGGCAGGACGGGCACGAGGCGTTGCTTGTTGCCCTTGCCGGTAATAATCAGCGAGGTGCTTTGCGGGCGTTGTTCGGCATTCAGGTTCAGCGCCTCGGCAATCCGCAAGCCACAGCCATAGAGCAGGGTAAACAGCGCCAGGTTGCGTTTGGCAAGCCAGGGGTCATCCTGAAAGGCACCGGCATTGTCGATTACGGCCATGGCGTCTTCGGGCGACAGCGGTTTGGGCACCGATTGCGGCAGGCGCGGATTGCGGATGGTGGTAATGGCGGCATTTTGCCCGCGCCCGGTGCGATCAAGAAAACGGTAAAAATTGCGCAGGGTCGACAATGCCCGTGCGGTGGATGATTTGGCCATGTTCAGATCATTGCGATGGGCCAGCCAACTGCGAAAATCGCGCGGGCTTAACGACAATAAGGTCGCCAAAGCGGGCGCACCGCCACAATGCTGGTCGGTAAATGCCAGAAAGGCATAAAGATCGACCAGATAGTTTTCGGTGGTGTGGGCAGATGCCCGCCGTTCGCTGCGCAACCATTGCAGCCAGTCATCAACTGCCTTGCGGGTGTCTGCGGGCAGGGAAAGGGCGGTTAATGCGCTTGAGGGGATTATGCCGGGTTTGTCAGCCATCGACGCACACCAAATTCAATCACGGAAGACAGGAACATGATCAGATCATTGCCTTGTGCCGGGCTGAAATATCCGGGTTCGGCAACGCCAAAGGCCACCAGCCCAACCGGATCACCATAAAACGGGGCCAGACGCACAAGGGCGGCTGAATTAACGATATCGGCCTTGGGGCCAAAAATGGCTTCGTCACCCGCATGTTCGGACACCATCCACACATCGTGATCCTCGCCCAGCACCTGATCAACCGCCCCGTGGGTAAGGCGGCGGACCCGGCCACCACAGCGCGGGATCGGGTTTTCGGGATGTTCTTCAAAACAAATCGCGATGCAGTCCAGATCCAGCAGGTCAGGAAGCAGATCTTGCAGGGCTTCGACAAAGGTTTCAAAGCCGCGTGCATTCAGCAGGGCCAAAACGGCACGATGAATGCGCTGCTGGGTTTCGAGGTTGGATTTGGAAATATTGATCAGTTCGCTGGTGGCACCGCGCAAACGGTTGCTTTCGGCGCGCAGGCGTTCGACCACATATTGCTGCATATCGGCAACGCCAGAGCCATGATGACGCACCGGCATTTCCAGACTGTCGAGAAGTTCGTGGCGATGTTTGAAAAAATCTGGGTTGTCCGCAAGATATGTTGCGATGTCTTCGGCGTGCAAAGCAGTTTGTTCCATTGGTCCCGGCAATCTGTTGTCATATTAAAAAACCCGGCTGCCAGAATGGAGGCAACCGGGTTAAATGCTGATTAAGGACGGCGCAAAAACGCCTTAAAGAATCGACTGGCCGGTTTTCTGCCAATCGGCCAGGAAGGTTTCCAGGCCTTTTTCGGTCAGCGGATGTTTAAACAACTGCCCCAGAACCTGCGGCGGGATGGTGACGACATCGGCGCCAAGGCGGGCCGAATCGACAACATGCTGCGGGCCACGGGCGGATGCGACCAGCACTTCGGTTTCCCAGTTCGGGTAGTTGTTGTAAACTTCAACAATATCGGCAATCAGCTGTATGCCGTCGCTGGAGATATCGTCAAGGCGGCCAACGAAGGGCGATACAAAGGTGGCGCCGGCTTTGGCAGCCAGAATGGCCTGACCAACCGAGAAGCACAGCGTGACGTTGGTTTTGATACCTTCATCGGTGAAGGTACGGCAGGCTTTGAGCCCATCGGGTGTCAGCGGCAATTTAACGACCACATTGTCGGCAATCGCGGCAAGCTTGCGGCCTTCGGCGATCATGGTGTCATAATCGGTGGCGGCAACTTCGGCGCTAACCGGGCCGTCAATGACGTCGCAAATTTCCTTGATCAGGTCGATAAACGGGCGGCCAGCCTTGGCAACCAGCGACGGATTGGTGGTGACGCCGTCTACCAGGCCAGATTTGGCGAGTTCGCGGATGGCGTCGATGTCGGCGGTGTCGATGAAGAACTTCATTGTAATTCCTGCTGATGAAGACCGTTGTTCGATGACGCAGATTACTGCTATTGGCTGTGGGACCGTTTCGTGCCGGGTAACCGGACCGCGAACGGTTCGGATCACGCCAGCCTATCGTGACGGGGTTTATAATATATGTGCGCCGCAAAGGCCATAACGGGAAATCTGTTTGAACGCCGCACTGTTTCGGTGCTGCCCCCCCTGCCTTTGGCGGGGCCGTATGACTATGTCGTTCCCGACGGCCTTGATATTGAACCAGGTGATTTTGTCGAAATTCCGCTAGGACGTCAAACCCAGCGTGGTGTTGTGTGGGGTGATGCCAGGGGCGATGTCGACCCGGCCAAGCTGCGCGAGATCTATGGCGTGCTGCCAGTGCCGCCGATGGGCGCGGTTGCGCGCCGGTTTATCGACTGGGTTTCGGCCTACACATTAAGTCCGCAAGGTGCAGTTTTACGCATGGGCATGAGTGTGGTTGACGCCCTTGATGCGCCAAAACCGGTTTTTCGCTTTGGTTTGGCGCGGGGCATTACCGAGTCGGATCACGCCGTTCGCCTGACACCGGCGCGAAAACGCATTCTTGGATTTTTGCGCGATCATCCCTTCATGGATCAGGCCGATATCCTGCGCGAAAGCGGCACCGGGCCCAGCGTGCTAAAAGGGCTGGTTGATGCCGGGCTGGTCAAGCGCGAGCAAATGGCACCGCCATCGCCGTTCAGTCCCCCGGATTTGACAATCGGTCGCCCTGATCTGTCGCCAGATCAGGAAACGGCAGCCGATTTTTTGTGTGAAAAGGTCGAAGCCAGCCGATTTTCAACGATATTGATTGATGGTGTGACCGGGTCGGGCAAGACCGAGGTTTATTTCGAAGCCGTTCGGATGGCTTTGTCGCTGGGGCGCCAGGTCATGGTGTTGCTGCCGGAAATTGCCCTGTCGGCGCAATGGTTGCAGCGCTTTCGCGACCGGTTCGGGGTGGAACCGGCCCTGTGGCATTCCGAGGTGGGGCAGGCCCGCCGGCGCGAAACCTGGCGGGCGGTGGCCGACGGCAGTGCACAACTGGTTGTCGGCGCGCGATCGGCATTGTTTTTGCCCTATAAAAACCTGGGGCTGATCGTGGTCGATGAAGAACACGAACATGCCTTTAAACAGGAAGAAGGCGTTATTTATCATGCCCGCGATATGGCGGTGGCGCGTGGGCATCTGGGCGGGTTCCCCGTTATGCTGGCATCGGCTACCCCGTCGCTGGAAACCTTGGCCAATGTTGAAGCCGGGCGCTATGAACGGGTGGTTTTGGGGCAGCGGCACGGGGTGGCGGTTTTGCCCAGTGTCGAAATTGTCGATATCCGGGTGGATAAACCCGAACGGTTACGCTGGATTACCCCGACCCTGAAAAAACGGCTGATAGAAACATTTGCCGCCGGTGAACAGGCGATGCTGTTTTTAAACCGCCGTGGCTATGCCCCGTTAACCCTGTGCCGGGCTTGTGGGCACCGGTTTCAGTGCCCCAATTGCACGGCATGGCTGGTCGAACATCGGGCGTGGGGCAAATTGCAATGCCACCATTGCGGTTATACCGCCAAAATCCCCGATACCTGCCCGGCCTGCGGGGCCGAGGAAAAGCTCGCACCTTGTGGTCCCGGTGTGGAACGGCTGTATGAAGAAGCGATCCAGACATTTCCCGATTTAAAAATTGAAGTTGCCACATCGGATAATATCTCTGGCCCCAAGGCGGCCGCCGCTCTGGTGGACCGGGTGCATAACCACGAGGTGGATTTGCTGATCGGTACGCAAATTCTGGCCAAGGGTTATCATTTTCCCATGCTGACACTGGTGGGGGTGATCGATGCCGATCTGGGGCTGGCCGGGGGCGATTTGCGCGCGGCAGAACGCAGTTATCAGTTATTAACCCAGGTTGCAGGGCGCGCCGGGCGCGGGGAACGCCCCGGTACGGTATTGTTGCAAACAGCCGACCCCACCAACCGCGTGATCAAGGCGATTGCCGCAGGCGACCGCGATGCGTTTGATCAGGTCGAGCTTTCAGAACGGATGAAATACGGCATGCCGCCGCATGGGCGACTGGCGGCCCTGATTGTATCGGGCAAAAAGGAAAATGAGGTTGATGAAGCCGCATGGCGCATTGGCCGGGCGGCCCCGCGCGGCGACGGGATTGTGGTTTTGGGCCCCGCCCCCGCCCCGCTTTCGCTGTTGCGCGGGCGGTTTCGGCGGCGGTTTTTGCTGCGCACCGATAAATCGGTAAAGGTGCAGGCGGTGATTCAGGAATGGCTGGCACGGGTGAAAACACCGGGCAGCGTGCGCGTACAGATCGATATTGATCCCTACAGCTTTATGTAGCGCGGGGCTTGGTCGCTTCGGGTCTTACTGGGAATAGCGCTGTTTGGGATCGTTTTGCGGACCAAGATAGCTTTCGATAATCGCCGCGATGCTGCCGTCTTGCTGCATTTTGCGGATAATGGCGTCATAGCGTTTTTGAAAGGCCTGCTTGCCGCGATAGCGCGATGCCTTGGACCAGACATTATAATAGGCGGCCTGACGAATGGGCGGGTATAAAAATAACAGTTCGTCGGCAACCCCGGCCTGGCGCGCTTCATACAGCGATGTCATATAATTAAGTGGAACAATATCAAACCGTCTGCGCAGCAGCATCGGAATCAGCAGGTTGTTTTTGGCAACGGTTTCGATATCCAGCCCGCTCTCCCAAAAAGCCGGGGTATAGGAAAAGCTGGCTGCCGCCCCGATATGCAATCCGGCCAGATCGGAAAATTCGTTAAACGAAATCCGGTCATGGTCGGCCTTGCGAATGGCGAAACGCCAGTCCAGCAGCAGGTGGGCTTCTTCGGGGTAATCGAGAAATTCTTTGCGTTCGGGCGATTGTGATAGCGACAGCACAATGTCGCTGGCCCCGCTGCGGGCATTATAAAGCAGGCGATTGCCGCTGGGGACCAGGCGGAACTCAAATTCCGAAATTTGCATTTCGGCGAGAACCGCTTTCATAATGTCGATATCGATACCGCGAATATTTGCGCCATCCTGCCATTTAAGCGGGGCTTCGCTTAAACCTTCAATGATCAGGGGACGGGCGAGCAAGGGGCCGGGCAATAGCACCAGCAGCCCGATAAACAGGCTAACGAACCGGCGGCAGACAGCTTTGCTGCCCAGCGTCATTGTGTTCTCCAGTACGTAGCGACCCCTTTTGAATAATTCTATATGAACGGAGGTCATTATCTACAAGAATTTACCAAGACAATATCGCGACCATATCACAACAATACCACAAGGGGGATGAGCATGGAAAATCAGGCGCGTATCTGTGCGTGGGCCGAACAAACATTTGGGCCGGTTGGCGACCCGGTTGCGCTGGTGGACCGGGCGATGCTGGAAATGAACGAACTGCGCGACGCCGTGAAAACGCGCGATATCGGTGAAATTGGCAAAGAAAGTGCCGATGTGGTGATTTTGCTGCATCGGCTGGTGGCGCAATTCGGGCTGGATTTGCATCACGAAACCGATGCCAAAATGACCATCAACCGAAACCGCACATGGCAGGTCAAGGGCGATGGCACCGGATCGCATGTTTGACATGCGGTGGCGTCTTTCTCCGGGGTGCGTTGTTGCCAGATTGCAGGAATCCGCAGGCATTGATGCTGATTTGGGCGGGGTGGTGCCTGCCAGGCTGGCCGACCCTGTTTGGTGACGAACGAGCGGCTTTATTTTCGTCTAAAAAAAGAATCGACCAAAGGTTCTTGTGCGTGGATACTTTTTCCCGTTCGGGTTGGGCTTCTTGTGTGCTGGTTCACAGTTGCGTCCCGGTTGAACGGGCGGGGCGGCATAATTTTGCCTGAATCTTCAAGATTCGCGATGTTTTTACAAGGTGCAGGGCAAAAAAGGGCCGTTTCCGTGGGGGCAGGTAAGCTGTGCCAAGGCGCAAAAAGCCGCGATTTTTCAAGGATGGTGGCCCTACATCGCAGACAGTAGCCAAACTCGACACAATTGCGGTTGCGCGGGGGTTGCTCCTTTCTGGGACATGTGCTACCAAACGCTCGCTTCCCGGAGGGCTATCTCTTCGGGGGATCATTTTTTTATATGTATCCGAGTCGTTCTCATAACCAGAATTGAGGGCTTTCACCGGTGTCCCAAAATACTGCCGCGACCGGGCTGCAAGGGCGTTACGCCACCGCACTGTTTGAGTTGGCCAATTCGGCTGACCAGCTTGATGTGGTTAAAAGCGATCTTGAATTGCTCGACCAGGCCATCGTCGAAAGCGATGATCTGCGTAATGTGCTCCGTAGTCCCGTGATTTCCCGGGATGTGCAGGCCAATGCTATGGCAGCCCTTCTTGATAAATTCGGGGTTTCCGAATTGACCAAGAAAACGGTTGGCCTTCTGTGTCATAAACGGCGCCTGTTCGTCCTGCCGGGCGTAATCAAAGCCTACCTTTCCATGCTCTCCGCGCATCGTGGTGAAGTAACCGCACAGGTGACTTCTGCTGCCGCGTTAAGTGAAGAGCAGATCGAAGCCGTAACCGGCACTCTTAAGGAAGTCGTCGGTGCCACTGTCAAGGTGGACCTGAATGTCGACCCGGCGGTTCTTGGCGGCCTTGTCGTCAAGGTCGGTTCCCGGGTTTTTGATGCCTCGCTTCGTACCAAATTGCAGAAGCTCGAGCTCGCTATGAAAGGGGTTGCGTGATGGAAATCCGCGCCGCGGAGATCTCCGCTATTCTCAAGGATCAGATTGCCAATTTTGGCGCTGAAGCCGAAGTGGCCGAAGTCGGTCAGGTTCTTTCTGTTGGTGACGGTATTGCCCGTGTTCATGGCCTTGACAATGTTCAGGCTGGTGAGCTGGTAGACTTTCCCGGCGGGATCAAGGGCATGGCCCTGAACCTTGAAGAAGACAATGTCGGTATCGTTATTTTCGGTTCTGACCGCACGATTAAAGAAGGCGACCAGGTCAAGCGTACCGGTTCCATCGTTGACGTGCCGGTTGGCAAGGAACTGCTGGGCCGCGTCGTTGACGCGCTGGGCAATCCGATTGACGGCAAGGGCGATGTTAAAACCACCCAGCGCCGTCTTGCCGATGTTAAGGCACCGGGCATTATCCCGCGTAAATCGGTTCACGAACCTGTTCAGACCGGCATCAAGTCAATTGACTCGCTGATCCCGATCGGGCGTGGCCAGCGCGAGCTGATCATTGGTGACCGTCAGACCGGTAAAACCGCGATCATCATCGACACCATTTTGAACCAGAAGCCGGTAAACGATGCCGCTGCTTCAGACAGCGACAAGATGTTCTGCATCTATGTTGCGATCGGTCAGAAACGCTCGACCGTAGCCCAGGTTGTCAAGGTTCTTGAAGAACGCGGTGCGATGGAAAACACCATTATTGTTGCCGCGACCGCTTCTGATCCGGCACCGATGCAGTTCCTGGCGCCGTTTGTTGCATGTGCCATGGGCGAATATTTCCGTGACAATGGCATGCATGCCACCATCTTTTATGATGATTTGACCAAACAGGCTGTTGCCTATCGTCAGATGTCCCTGCTGCTTCGCCGTCCCCCGGGACGTGAAGCATTCCCGGGCGACGTTTTCTATCTGCACTCCCGTCTTCTGGAACGTGCGGCGAAAATGAATGACGATCATGGTGCTGGTTCGCTGACCGCTTTGCCGGTTATTGAAACCCAGGGTAACGACGTGTCGGCCTTTATTCCGACCAACGTTATTTCGATCACCGATGGTCAGATTTTCCTTGAAACCGATCTGTTCTACAAGGGCGTTCGCCCGGCTGTGAACGTTGGTTTGTCGGTTTCGCGTGTGGGGTCTTCAGCCCAGATCAAGGCAATGAAACAGGTTGCCGGTTCGATCAAGCTGGAACTTGCCCAGTATCGTGAAATGGAATCTTTTGCCCAGTTCGCATCGGATCTTGATCCGGCCACCCAGAAGCTTCTGGCACGCGGCGCGCGTCTGACCGAGCTGCTCAAGCAGCCGCAGTACTCGCCGTTGAAGATTGAAGAACAGGTCGTCGTGATCTATGCCGGTGTTAAGGGCTATCTTGACGGCATCGCCATCTCGAAAATCCGCGCTTTTGAAGAACAGTTCCTTTCGGATATCGGTTCGTCTGGCGCAGATATTCTTGATGCGATCCGCACCGAGAAGGTTCTGTCGGCTGATACCGAAGCTAAACTGAAAGCTTTCCTCGACAAGTTCGCGAAAACCTTCGCGTAAAAGTCTGAACTTTAGGCGAAGGAGGAAACGCAATGGCTAGTTTAAAGGACTTGCGCTCGCGCATTGCCAGCGTCAAATCGACGAAGAAAATTACTTCGGCGATGAAGATGGTGGCCGCGTCCAAGCTCCGTCGCTCGCAGGATGCTGCTGAAGCAGCCCGTCCCTATGCAGATCGCATGGGGACGATGCTGGGTCGGCTTGCTACTGCGGTTGGTAGCACGCAAGGGGCACCGAAACTTCTGGCCGGGACCGGCAAAGACAACGTGCATCTGCTTGTTGTCTTTACTGCCGATCGTGGTTTGTGCGGCGGTTTCAATGCTTCTATTGTCAAGGCTGCGCGCAACAAGATCCGTGCGCTGAAAGCCCAGGGCAAGACAGTTAAAATCATTTGTGTTGGTCGTAAGGGGGCAGATGCCCTCAAGCGCGAACATGGTGATGCGATTGTGGCGCGCTATACCGGTATCGAAGGCAAAAGGGGGATTAACTTCTCCGAGGCGACTTCGGTAGCTGACAAAATTCTGGAGCTGTTCGAAGCAGGTGATTTCGACGTTTGCACGGTATTTTACAACAAATTCGTGTCGGCGATTTCACAGATTGTGACCGAACAGCAACTGGTTCCCTTTGCAGCGGAAGCTGTGGAAGACGAACCGGAAACTGCCGGAAATGGTGCTTCTGCGGTTTACGAATATGAACCGTCCGAAGAAGCCATCCTGGCAGATTTGCTGCCGCGTAATGTCGGTGTCCAGATTTTCGGAGCGATGCTGGAAAGCAGTGCTTCCGAGCACGGTGCGCGAATGTCCGCTATGGATAACGCAACCCGCAATGCCGGCGACATGATCGACCGACTGAGCATCCAGTACAACCGCTCACGTCAGGCGCAGATCACCAACGAACTGATTGAAATCATTTCCGGCGCCGAGGCTTTGTAAGCGGGTCGCAGGAACTAACGGATAGATTTGTCCGAGCAGGAGACAATACCTATGGCGAACAAGAAGGCGGGGAAAATTTCCCAGGTAATGGGCGCCGTCGTCGACGTTAAATTCGACGGCGAACTGCCGCCCATTCTGAACGCGCTGACTGTTGACAACAACGGCCAGCGTCTGGTTCTCGAAGTTGCACAGCATCTTGGTGAAAGTGCTGTCCGTACGATTGCTATGGACACCACCGAAGGTCTGCGCCGTGGTCAGGAAGTCGTCGATACCGGCGATGCGATCCTGGTTCCGGTCGGACCGGAAACCCTTGGCCGTATCCTTAACGTCATCGGCGAGCCGGTTGACGAACGGGGCCCGGTCAATGCCAAGATGAAGTTGCCGATCCACCGCGAAGCACCGTCTTTCGTGGATCAGTCGACCGAAACCGAAATTCTTGTTACGGGCATCAAGGTCATCGACCTGATCGCACCGTACACCAAGGGTGGTAAAATTGGTCTGTTCGGTGGTGCGGGCGTGGGTAAAACCGTTCTCATCATGGAATTGATCAACAACGTGGCCAAAGGCCATGGTGGTTATTCGGTTTTTGCCGGTGTGGGTGAACGTACCCGTGAAGGCAACGATCTGTATCACGAAATGATGGACTCGGGCGTTATCAACCTTGAAGGCACGTCAAAGGCCGCACTTGTGTACGGCCAGATGAACGAGCCCCCCGGAGCCCGTGCCCGTGTTGCTTTGACCGGTCTGACCCTCGCGGAATATTTCCGTGATGAAGAAGGCCAGGACGTGTTGTTCTTCGTTGATAACATTTTCCGCTTCACCCAGGCGGGTTCGGAAGTGTCAGCTCTTCTCGGTCGTATTCCGTCAGCTGTGGGTTATCAGCCGACGCTGGCAACCGACATGGGCGCGCTTCAGGAACGTATTACCTCGACCAAAAAAGGTTCTATTACCTCGGTCCAGGCCATTTACGTCCCTGCCGATGACTTGACCGACCCGGCACCGGCAACTTCGTTTGCTCACCTTGATGCGACCACAACCCTGAACCGTCAGATTGCCGAACTTGGCATCTATCCGGCTGTGGATCCGCTTGACTCGACCTCGCGTGCGCTTGATCCGAGTGTCGTTGGTGACTTGCACTATAAAACGGCCCGTGAAGTGCAGCGTGTTTTGCAGACCTATAAAGGTCTTCAGGACATCATCGCAATTCTCGGCATGGACGAACTGTCGGAAGAAGACAAACTGGTCGTGGCACGTGCCCGTAAAATCCAGCGTTTCCTGTCACAGCCGTTCCACGTTGCAGAAGTGTTTACCGGTACGCCGGGCGTGTTCGTTCAGCTTGAAGACACCCTCAAGGCATTCGCCGCTATCTGCGATGGTGAATATGACCACATGCCCGAACAGGCATTCTACATGGTCGGCACCATCGAAGAAGCTATCGAAAAAGCCAAGAAGATGGCCGAAGCTGCCTAAGGCAGTTTCGGTCCCCCTCCGGGTAAGGAGCGAGGACTGTCATGACTGATACGACTGTACTGGAACTTGTTTCACCGTCTGCCCTGCTCAAATCCGAGCCGGTCGAGATGGTTGTTGTTCCGGGCACGGAAGGGAACTTTGGTGTGCTGCCCAAGCACGCACCGCTGATCTCGACCATCCGTCCGGGCGTCATTGACATCTATAAAGGTGGTTCGGTTTCAGAACGCATTTTTGTGGCTGGTGGTGTTGCCGAGGTTAACCCCGAGCGCTGCACCATTCTGGCAGAAGAAGCAATTCCTGTTGCCGACATCAAAGCCGACGTCGCGCAAGCCCGTCTGGAAGCAGCCAAGGCTGCTTTCGACGCCGCAAAATCGACCCACGAAAAGGTGAATGCCGAACGTGAAGTCGCGATTGCCGCCGCGCAGATTGCCGCTTTGACCAACTGATCTGACAGAAATGTCACGGTAAAAGGGCCGCTATCCCATTCGGATAGCGGCCCTTTTTGTTTGTTTGCCCACGGTATTTGCCAGATAACCGTTCTTGTGCGGTTAATGCCATTGGCTGGGGTAGCTTGGATGCCAGATTACCGGCCCGGGGCATCCGCCTGCAAACCGACAAGCCGTTGGCGGGCTTTGGTTCACTGCCCGCCCCATATCCGTATGGCAGACCAGAATTAACGGCTGGTTATTGGCTCAAACCCTCGTCACCGTCCGCCGAAAAGGCGATGTCCTTTTGGGCCTCAAGGGCGTGCAGGCGTTCGGTTAACGCCGCGTGGACGGAATGATAGGCTGTGCTGCCCAGTGTGACCCGGACCGGGGCCGGTTTAACATCGACGGAATTAATCATGGCCTGTGCCGTTTTTACAGCATCACCTTTAATCGCAAAATCGCCGTTGGCAATGGCGTTACGCACCTGGTGGGCGGCGGTATGCTTATAAGCATCCATCGGTGCCGGGCTGATTAAGCCCGCGCCAAAGCGGGTGCGGGTGGGGCCAGGTTCGATGATCGTAAATTCAATGCCAAAGGTCGATACTTCCTGACGGACGGCCTCGACAAAGCCTTCAATTCCCCATTTGGTGGTGTGATACAGGCTGAAATTCGGATAAGAGATTTGCCCGCCTTCGGAGGATACCTGTAAAATGCGCCCGTGTTTTTGCGCGCGCAAATGGGGCAGGGCGGCGCGGATAACCTGAATGGATCCGATGATATTGGTGTTGATCTGATGAATGATCTGGTCGTCGGTCAGTTCTTCGGCGGCACCAAACAGGCCATAACCCGCGTTGTTGACAATGACATCAATCGGCCGAAGGGCAAATGCCTGGTCAATGACATCGCGAACTTGCGCCGTATCGGTAACATCAAGCTGCATCACGCAAAGCTGTTTGCCATATTGCGCGGCCAGATGGGACAAAGCATCGGCTTTGCGGACTGTTGCGATAACCGTGTCGCCGTGTTGGAGCAGAATTTTGGTCATTTCCAGACCAAGGCCGGAAGATGTGCCAGTAATAAACCATGTGCGGGTCATGCGTGCCTCGTAGGTTGGGGGAACATGAAGCGACTATAGATTTTTGCTTTAATGGGGCTATGCTAAATAATTGGCATGACTTGATGGTAAAAACCCATGAATTACATCCCCAGCCTGAATGATTTGAAAGCCTTTGCCTGCATTGCGGCCTGGCAAAGTTTTCGCAAGGCCGCCGACGAGCTGGGGGTGGCCCCCTCAACGCTCAGTCATGTTATTCGCACGTTGGAAGAAAATATGGGGGTGCGGTTGTTTCATCGCACCACGCGCAGTGTTGCCCTGACCCAAGCGGGCGAAAAGCTGTTGTCGCGTTTGCAGCCAGTGTTGCGCGATCTGGATTTTGCCCTTGAGGAAGTTAACAGCTTTCGCACCCGACCCAGCGGGATGTTGCGGCTCAACACCAACGAAATTGCCGCATCCATGCTGCTTGACGATGTGGTGCCGGCCTTTTTGGCGCAATATCCCGATATGTCGCTGGATCTGGTCACAGACGGGCGGCTGGTGGATATTGTGGCCGAGGGGTTTGATGCCGGCATCCGGTTGGGTGAAGCCATTCCGCAAGACATGATCGCCGTGCGCTTTGGCGCAGACGCCCGGTTTGTTGCTGTCGCCGCCCCGGATTATTTTAACGGTCGGACGGTGCCGCAAAGCCCGGAAGATTTAAAACAGCATTTATGCATCCGGTGTCGTTTACCCAGCGGCAAACCGTATCATTGGGAATTTGAACGTCATGGTCAGGAAATAAACATTGATGTGCCCGGCAGCCTGACGCTGGATCATCCCGGTATGATGGCAAAGGCAGCGATTGCCGGGCTTGGCATTGCCTATGTTCCCCAGCATTGCGTAACCGATGCGTTAACCGACGGGCGTTTGAGGACGGTGCTGGATGACTGGTGCCCGCCAATTGCCGGGCTGTTTTTGTATTATCCCGGCCATCGCCATGTGCCGTCGGGCTTGCGGGCGTTTATTGATGTGATGAAGGCGACGGCGCGATTTTAAGGCGCGGCACGGGTCGATAAAACGGAGGCGGCAAAACGGGTATGTACGGAACTGCCAAACATATACAGTGCTGCCGGGCACCGGGGGTGCGGCGATGATATTGCCTTGGGATTGCAGGCTGTTAGTGAGAGGGCGTTAGAGCCGTATCAAGCCAGAAGGTTTCGATCATTTTCATCAGATCGATAAACTCAACCACATCGACCGGTTTGCGCAAATAACAATTGGCCCCGGCCGCATAACACAAATCAACATCGCGTTCGGCGCCAGAGGTGGTCAGCACGATCACCGGAATGCTGGCACATACCGGGTCGCTGCGAATATCACGCAGCATTTCGCGGCCATCCTTGCGCGGCATGTTCAGGTCCAGCAATATCAGTTTGGGGCGCGGCGCATTACGGTACTGTCCGTCTTGCTGCAGAAACTGAAGGGCGGTAATGCCGTCTTTGACATGGTGGAGGTTCACCGGACGGGAAAATTCTTTTAAGGCTTCTTCAACAAGCCTTGCATCGCCCGGGTTATCTTCAATCAGCAATAAATGGCTGGCCGTCTTTACCGCTGACATCTCCACCAAGCTCCATTATTCTTAAGGACAGGGGTGGCACCCCAGTTAGCTAGCATCATACTAAACTTGATTATAGCATTCCTGACTGTTTATAGATGACTGGTTTTTGATTGTCGTTTTCAATTTAGCTTTTTACGGGCAAAAACCGACATTTTTTCGATTTTTCGGGCTGATTCGCCGGAACAAATCCAATAAAGGGCGATTTTTTTCGCTAACAGGTTCCAAACAGGCCAAATTTTTGGTTTGCAACCGGACATTTTAGAACCGCCTTAATGGAGTCGCGATAAAGTCGTTTTATGCGACGCCAAAGGATAGCATTTCCGGTCCGGGTTATTGGGTTGCAATTCCCGCCTGGCCCGCGATGACAGCAAGCTGGTCAAGGGCGGTTTTATCGTCCTTAAGGGCTGTTTGGGCTTGCTGATAGCTTTCCTGTGCCTTGTCTTTCATCCCCATCACCATATAGGCGCGCATCAGGCGGGCCCAGCCATCGGGGTCTTGCGGGTTTTCGGCCAGCTTCGATGCCAGACGCCCGACCATGCCTTCAATCATTTGCCGGCGTTCTTCGGGGGTAAGGTCGGCGGCGGCTTTCATGTCTTGCTGGCTGGGGCCGACATTACCTGCAATGGCGGGGCCATTGGCGGTGGTGGCCGGTTTTAAACGCCCGGTAATATCAATGCCTTCGGCTTGGGCGGTTTGCTGAATTTGGCGCACCACCATCGGCGCCCATGATGCATCGGCCGGGGCCGAATTGGCCAGTGTGATCCAGCGTTCGATGGCAGCTTTGGCGTGGCCTTGCTGCAAATCGGCAACACCAAGATAAAACCCGATGCGCGGATTATCATTGCCCGATTTGGCAGCTTCTTCCAGGGCACCACGGGCCGGGGCGGTAACCTGCCCGTCGCTGGCGCGAATGATGGCTTCGGCATACATCGCCAGATAGGCCCCGTCACGATTGGAAAGTTTGACGGCTTCCAGAAAGGCGGTCTGGGCTTCTTGCGGGCGGTTGAGTGCCAGCAGGCTGTTGCCCAGCAATTCCCAGTTTTGCAGGTTTTCGGGGTTTGCGATCAGTTTGTTGGAAAGGTCAGCAACGGCATTGCGAAGCGCACGGTCGCGGTCCTGATTATGGTTCTGGGCATTGCGCGCGGCCATTATTTCATCGGTGCGTTGGGCAATGGGCCGGTCGGGCAGGGTCGGGTGGCCAATATCAAGATACAATCCCAGTCCTGCGATAATGCCGATCAAAATCAGGGCAACGGCGACCGGGCGGGTATATGTGCCACTGGTTTTGCCAATGCGCCGTGCTGCACGTGCCTGAATACGCTGATCGGTGGCAAGAATGCGGCGTTGCACTTCGGTCCGGGCGGCCTCGGCCTGTTCGGCGTTTAAAACACCGCGGTCAATGTCGCGGGTAATTTCGGATAACTGGTCGCGATAGACCGTTAAATCGCGTTGCAATTCATCCTGATCGACCAGTTCGGCAGTATGGGCCGCTGCCATTTGCGCGGCACTTTGCGGGCCCGTGATCGACTGGCCATCGTCGGAGGTGCCAGCATCGGGGGTGCCAGCATCGGGGGTGGCAGGGGCGGTTTCGGGGCTGCCCGTTAAAAGCGGCCACAGGACATACCCTGCAACAGCAACGGTAACGAGGGCAAAAACAATCCAGACAGTCATCAGTAGGGGTATCCTGTGTTCTCGTTTTTGCCGTTTATTCGGCCGGTTGGGCGGTGTGGCCGGATTTGGGGGCTTTTTTGCGTGACCGGTTCGGTGCGCCAACGCGGTAGCGCCGGTCAGACAGCGACATCAGCCCGCCAAACACCATCACCAAACCGCCAACCCACATCCACGGGATCATCGGTTTGATGTAAAACCGGGTGACCCAGTTATTGTTTTCGTCGGGGTCGCCCAAAACGGCATAAACGTCACCGGTAATCGATGACTGAATGGCGGCTTCGGTGGTGGGGCGGCCTTCAACGGTGTAAATGCGTTTTTCCGGGGCCAGAATGGTTGTTTTATCGCCGGGATGTTGAACCGTGATGTGGGCCCGGCGGGCCATATAGTTTGGCCCCTGAATTTCCTTGATATCGTTCAAGGTGAAATTATAGGCCCCGACCTGAACACTATCGCCGATCGCCATCGATTGAACGGCTTCGGTGGTCCACGCTTGCGAGCCGGTAATCCCGGCTATGACAATGGCTACACCGGCATGGGCCAGTGTCATGCCGTGGGCGGAGCGCGGCAAATTGCGCATGCGGCGAAAACTGTTGGCCAGCGGGGCGCGAAACAGCTTGATCCGCCCGGACCATTCCAGAATGGAGCCAACAAACAGCCACACCGCCAACCCCATGCCAAACAGGGCAAAGGCCGGACCACCCGACAGCCAGTAGGTAACCAGAACCGCCACCACAACAATGGCGATGGCGAGTTTCAGTTTGCCAATGGCGGCCAACAGATCGGCACGTTTCCACGACAAAAACGGGCCGATGGCCATGGCAATGATCAGCGGCGTCATGATCGGCACAAAGGTGGCATCAAAAAACGGCGCACCGACCGAGATTTTTTCCCCGGTCAGGGTTTCCAAAAACAGCGGGTAAAGCGTGCCCATAAACACCATTGCCGCCGCAATCGACAGCAGCACATTGTTAAAAACCAGTGCCCCTTCGCGCGATATCGGCTGAAACAGCCCGCCGCCCTTAAGGGTTGGTGCGCGCCAGGCATAAAGCGCAAAGGACCCGCCAACCGATATTGCCAGCAAAATCAGAATGAAAATGCCGCGTTTGGGGTCGGTCGCGAAGGCATGAACCGATGTTAGCGCCCCCGAACGCACCAGAAACGTGCCCAGCAGCGAAAACGAAAACGCGATAATGGCAAGAAAGATGGTCCAGCTTTTAAGGGCGTCGCGTTTTTCAACCACAATGGCCGAATGCAAAAGCGCGGTACCGGCCAGCCACGGCATGAAGGATGCGTTTTCAACCGGATCCCAAAACCACCAGCCGCCCCAGCCCAGTTCGTAATAGGACCACCACGACCCAAGGCCGATGCCTGCGGTGAGAAATACCCAGGCCGCCAGCGTCCATGGGCGAACCCAGCGGGCCCATGCCGGGTCAACCCGGCCTTCGATCAGGGCGGCAACAGCAAAGGCAAAGGCAACCGAAAAGCCGACATAACCCAGATACAGAAAGGGCGGATGAATGGCGATGCCGGGGTCTTGCAATAACGGGTTCATGCCCTGACCGTTAAGGGGCGGGTTGGCAATGCGGTCAAACGGGTTTGACGTTAGCAAGATAAACAACAGGAAACCAACCGCGATCAGCCCCATAACCCCGACCACCCGGGCAAGCAGGCTGGGCGGTAAATTACGGCCAAAGGCCGAAACCGCCGCGCCAAACAGCGACAGGATCATAACCCATAACAGCATTGATCCTTCGTGATTGGCCCAGACACCGGTGATTTTATAAATCAATGGCTTGGCGGTGTGGCTGTTTTCCACCACATTTAAAACCGAGAAGTCGGACGTGACATAGGCGTATGTCAGGGCGCCAAACGAAAAGGCGATCAGCACAAAGGTGGCAATCGCGGTGCGCGGGGCCACCCGCAGCAACGCACGATCGTTGCGCGCAGCGGCGAGAAACGGCACAGTGGATTGGGCAAACGCCATCGCCAGCGCCAATACGAGGGCATAGTGTCCGAGTTCAACGATCATGGGGGCTTGCGAGTCCTTTTATATACAGGTTCGAGCCGATATAATGTGCGATGCAAAGTTTGGAAACCTTGCGGAATATCAAATTTGCGCTATTTGCACGGGCGCATTAAATAGAATTATTATATACACCCTGTTCCAGCGCACAGTCAGACATACCAAAGGGTCGTGAAATGAACCAATGTCCGGTTATCGACATTGCACAGCGAGAAATGTGGGCCCGTCGTGCGACGACCGCCTCCATTATCATTGCTGCGACCCTGATTGCCTTAAAGGCGGTCGGGTGGTTCATGACCGATTCGGTCAGCCTTCTGTCCTCGATGATTGATAGCATGCTTGATATCGGTACGTCCGTGATCAATTTCATGGCGGTACGCAGTGCCTGGCGCCCGGCAGACCACGACCACCGCTTTGGTCATGGCAAGGCCGAACCGCTCGCCGGGCTGTTTCAGTCTGCGTTTATGCTGGGTGCTGCCATTCTGGTTCTGGCCGAGGCATCGTCGCGGATGATGGACCCGCAACCAATGCGCCTTGCCAATGAAGCCATCTATATCATGGTGGTGTCGCTGGTGATGACGGTGGGGCTGGTTTTGCTGCAACGCAAGGCCATGCGCATGTCTGGCTCTATGGCGGTCGAGGCCGACTCGCTACATTACAGTTCCGACATTCTGGCCAATGCGGCGGTGATTATTGCCCTGTTGCTGGTGGGATCGGGCTTTTTGTGGGCCGACCCGGTGATTGGCGGCATTGTTGCGATTTTCCTGCTGTATTCGGCAGCCAAGGTTGGACGTGATGCGGTGGCCGTGCTGATGGATCGGGAATTGCCCGAACCCGACAGCCAGCGCATCATCGAACTGACGATGAAACACAAATCCGTGATCGGCATTCACCGCTTGCGCACCCGGTCATCGGGTGTGCATCGCTTTGCCGAGATCGAACTGATTATGGATGGCGGGATGCTGATGCGCGAAGCGCACACCATTTGCCACCAGGTAATGGACAGCATTCGTGGGGAATATCCCGACCTTGATATTACCATTCACCCCGAACCGCCCGAAGACATTCATCTTGATGAATTTAGCGGTTATACTGAAGACCCCGAATTTTGGCATGCCGCACGGGCGCGCAAGGTGGGGCTGGATGATATTCCCGCCTCCAACAGCGAGCTTGCTACCGGGCGTTAAGTCGGTCGGGTTGGATCGATGTGCGATCAGCATCAGATAACCGAATAAAAAAGCGGGGGCCGCAGATGCAGCCCCCGGTGTCGTTTTTAACCGTTATGCGACGTTAAAGCACGGTCAGCATGCTTGCGACCAGCGGGTGACGGACAATATCCTTGTCGCGCAGCTGAACACAGGCAATGTCGTCAACTTGTTGAAGGCGATCCGACATTTCTGCGAGACCGGAAAGCTCGGGCAACAGGTCGGTCTGGTCGGGGTCGCCGGTCAGGATCATGGTGGAATTCCAGCCCAGACGGGTGACCAGCATTTTAAGTTGCACATAGGTGCAGTTTTGGGCCTCGTCGATCACGACAAAGGCATTGTTAAGCGTGCGACCGCGCATATAGCCAATCGGGGCAATTTCGATGGTGCCGTCTGATAGATAGGTGCGCAGGCGTTTATTGCCCAGCCGGTCGTTCAGCGCATCGTAAAGCGGGCGCAAATACGGTGCCATTTTGGCTTCGACATCGCCGGGCAGAAAGCCGATATTTTCGCCCGCTTCAACCGCCGGGCGGGCCAGAACAATGCGGCCAATATCGCCAGCATCAAGGGCTTCGACCGCCTTGGAAACCGCGATATAGGTTTTACCCGTGCCTGCCGGGCCCAGGGCCAGTACCAGATTAAAATTGTCGATGGCTTCCATCAGGGCCGCCTGATTTTCGCTTTTGGGCCGGATATGACGGCGGAAACTTTGATCGCGATGTGTGGGGGGCATGGCCTGGCCCGGCTCTGCCAGCGGGTCCCAGTTGGATTTGTTTTCATCGAACAGTTCGTGGATGTTGCCATCTGACGGCTGCGGATGGCTCCGACGGCGTGCTGCGCGCTTACCCATGATGATCACCTCGCGATTTGAAGTCGCAACCGGCCAAAACACATGAAATTTCGGCGGTTTTTGACTTACGTTGTGCAAAAAAGCAAAACGCGCCATTCCAGTGTTGGAAAGGCGCGCGAACATTCTTCATCTTGTAAATAAGAGGACGGCTAGGGATTGCGCCGGGCCCCGATGCATTTCGCATCTGCGGTCCGGGGGGAGAAAAGATACGATGTGAGACGCTGATTTGCGGCACTCGTTTGTCCCCTTTTAAGTTCGGTTCACGACCGAACACAAGAATCCTACGCTTGCTTATCGGGGCTTGTCACCTATTTTTGCATTGTTAAATTTGAATGAATTCGCAAAACCCCTGTTTTCAAATGTTTATCTTGCAACTGCGAACAAAAAAATTGCTTCACTGCGATATTGAAGGGGCGATTTACCGGGCAACAAACCAATTTTAACCGGTTTTGCCGATGTATGTTGCCGTGTCGCACGCGGCGTTGCGGGGCCACGCCGTATTTTTCGCCCTGAACCGCTTGCTACATGCCCGATATGACGATTTCATTGTGGTATCATGGCTAAAAATCAGTACAGTGCGCCGCAATTGAATGTCTCAGTATTATTGGAACCACTATGTCGTCGATCGACCATCAGGTCTCGCGCCGCCGGACCTTTGCCATCATCTCGCATCCCGATGCGGGTAAAACCACGCTGACGGAAAAGCTGCTGCTGTTTGGCGGTGCTATTCAGATGGCCGGTGCCGTGAAGGCAAAAAAGGAACAGCGCGGCGCACGGTCGGACTTTATGAAGATCGAACAGGACCGTGGTATTTCGGTATCTTCGGCTGTGATGACGTTCGAGTTTGAAGATAACATCTTCAACCTGCTTGATACGCCAGGCCACGAAGATTTTTCCGAAGATACCTATCGCGTGCTGACCGCCGTTGACAGTGCAGTGATGGTGATTGACGCCGCGAAGGGCATTGAAGCCCAGACGCGCAAGCTGTTTGAAGTGTGTCGCCTGCGCGATGTGCCGATCACGACCTTTATTAACAAGCTGGACCGCGAAACCCGCGATTTCTTTGAACTGCTGGACCAGATCGAACAGGATCTGGCGCTGGATGTCACCCCGGTGACCTGGCCGATCGGGTCGGGCCGCGATTTTCGCGGCTGTTTTGATCTGGTCAATGATCAGGTTTTGTTCATGGAAAAGGGCGGCAACGTCGTTAAGGAAGCCATCCAGATTAAAGGTCTGGATGATCCGAAGCTTGATGAACTGGTACCTGATTACCTGGTCGCGCAATTGCGCGAGGATGTGGAAATGGTGCGCCAGATGTGCCCGCCTTTCGACATTGAATCGTATCGCGAAGGTCATTTGACCCCGGTGTTTTTCGGGTCCGCCATTAATAATTTTGGTGTGCGCGAATTGCTGCGCGGGATTGCCGAAAACGCGCCAACCCCGCGCCCGCAAGAAGCCGCCACCCGCACGGTAGAAGCCAGCGAAACCAAGGTTTCGGGCTTTGTGTTTAAAGTGCAGGCCAATATCGACCCTAACCACCGCGACCGTATTGCGTTTATTCGTTTGTGTTCGGGCCATTTCAGACGCGGCATGAAATTAAAACATGTGCGCGCAGGCAAACAGATGGCGGTGCATAACCCGATGCTGTTTTTTGCCAACGAACGCGACATTGCCGAAGAAGCGTGGCCGGGCGATATCATTGGTATTCCCAACCACGGCACCTTGCGCATTGGCGATACCCTGACCGAGGGCGAAGATTTACGCTTCCGGGGTGTTCCGGCTTTTGCGCCTGAATTGCTGCAAAAAGTACGCCTGGATGACCCGTTAAAAGGCAAACATCTGCAACGTGCGCTGGAACAGCTGGCCGAAGAAGGCGCATCACAGGTGTTCAAGCCGATGATGGGGGCCGACTGGATTGTCGGTGTGGTGGGGCAACTTCAGTTTGAAGTGCTGAAAGAACGCATTTCAGCGGAATATGGCATCAAGGTTCATTTCGAACAGACACCGGCCTATGCCGCGCGCTGGGTGATGTGTGATGACCCGCTGGAACTTAAAAAGTTCCGCGACACCAACCAGTCCGCCCTGTTTGAAGACCACGACAAAACCCTGGTTTTCATTGCGCGCAACGCCTGGCATCTGGAAACAGCACAGCGCGACTGGCCGAAATGCCGGTTCGAGGCAACGCGCGAGCAAAATATGGTTGTCGCTGGTTAAGGCGGATTTGCCAAAAGATGTCAAAAGCCGTCCGGAAAATTCCGGGCGGCTTTTTTAATATGAGCAGCAAGTTTTGGCGGTTTACCACGCAACGCGCACTTGTGGGCTGCCAAATTCGGCCGCCATGCTTACCTCAATCGGACCCGCTTCGTCTGTTTGGATGACATCAGTCTTGTGCTGGAGTGACAGGCTATATTGTTTGGAATGATTGTTTTGCTGTGCTGTTATGGTCGCTTCGTTGCCTGTCTGTAGAGACAAAGTGATTCGAACCGCATCGCGGATTGTGACGTGCTGATTGGGGCCAATATCTTGATGGGCCATGATGTAACCTCCTGTCTGATGTTGAGAACAGCGGTTGTTTGGCAGTTTTAATGATGGCTTCACACGGGAAGCGTGCCTTGCAGGGTATTGTTGGGCCGAGCAGTTGATGATGGCGCTTGAAAACTTTGGGTTAGGGCGTGTTCGTGGCACAAAAAAAGCAAAAGCCGCCAGTTTTTGCGAACTGGCGGCTTTTGTGTCGCAGTTTCCCGCGACAGGTCGGAACCATCCGGGTTGAGCTTCAGGCTCCGATAAAATAACGGCCAAGGGCAACCAAACCCATGCCCGCGATCATTGCGGCAAACAGGTTGCGGGTGGCGACCATGGCCACCAGGGTGGCAACCGCGCCGGCGATGCCAATGGCCCCGGACGACAGCGCACTTGGCACCCAGACCGAAATTAAAACCGCACCGGGCAACCGTTCAAGCACATGGGCCCAGCGCCCTGATTGCGGTAAACGGTCCGCCATTAAAAGCCCGCCCAACCGCATGCCATAGGTAACAACCGCCATGCCCAGAATGGTCAGGATCGCTTCGGGGGTGAAGGTCATGAAATCGATCATGTTATTGTCCTGCAGGCGGGGAATAGGGGGTGGTGGGCGGCGAAAGCTCTGATTGCGGGGGGATGGCATCGTTTTTGGGGGTTGCTTTGTCGCCCGGCCATGTCAGGGCGGACACCAAAACACCGGCGCCCGCACCGGCCAGAATGGACCAAGTGCCGGGCAACAGGTAATGACCGATAATCGAGCCAATGGCGGCTGCGATCCATGGCAGAAGGTCGGCCTTGCCTTTCCACATGCCCACCGTTAACGCAGCAAAAATGGCGGTAAAGGCAAAATCGAGCGCATAAACATTGGGGTCGGGAATGCCCCCTGCCAGCAAATAACCCAGCGTATTGCCCGTACCCCAGACAATGGCGAGAAAAATGCCGCCGCCCAAAAGAAAGCCCGGTATGGGCGTTTCCTTTTGCGCCATGGTCATGGCCCAGTTTTCGTCGGCCACCATGTGCATGCCGCAAATTTTAACCCATAGCGGGCGTTCGCGAAAAACCGGGCGCAGCGACGCCCCGATCAGCACATAGCGCAGGTTAATCACAATGGTGGCGACAATGATGGTGAGTGAGGGAATGGTGTCGCGCCATAAATCGACCGAGACAAACTGCGCTGATCCGGCAAAGACGGTCAGGCTCATGAATAAAAGCTCGCCCAGGCTAAGACCGCGCTGGGTGGCAAGCACGCCCAGAACCGCGCCAAAAATAAGGGTGCTGGGCAACAGCGGCAGGCAGGCAATGGCACCGCGTCGAAGGGAGGTGGCGGTAAAATGCGGAGCGGACGACATGACGTTTTCCCGATATTTTCTAAAGGCATTTATGATTGGGAATGATTATGCCGGTTTTGGTCCGCTCCAATATTGGATGAAATTGCGGTTATCGCGTATTGGCAATAAAAATGCCGGGGCTAACCCCCCACATGGTTTTGAAATGCCGGTTTAAATGGCTTTGATCGGAAAACCCGGTGGCCGCTGCGGTATCGGCAATGCTGTGGCCGTCAAACAGCATGCGTTTTGCCCGGCGCAGGCGCATGTGGCTCAGGTAGGTATGGGGCGGTAACCCTGTGGCGTTGCTAAACACGCGCAACAGGTGAAACCGGCTTAACCCGGTCAGCGTCGCCAGCGTTTCCAGCGATATATTTTCATCCTGATGGGCCATCATGTAATCGATCACCTTGCGAATGCGTTTGTCCTCGGCACCGGGGTGAAATTCAAACGGCGGGGCATCGGCGTGGCGCAAGGCCAAACGTGCCGCGCTGTATAGAAGCTGGCTGTCGCGTTCAAGGTTGCTGGCCAAATGCCGGGATTCGGGCAAAAACAGGCGATGCAGTTTTTGCAGTTGCAAATGCAGGGCCGGGTCGTCGATGACATGTTGGCTGAAAAACGGCAGGCCTTTGCTTTTGGGCGATATTTCATCGACCAGATCGGCAAAGATTTGCGGTGCAATGAACATGATTTGATAGTGATAGCCATCATCACAGGCCGGGCCGCCATCATGAACCTGCATCGGGTTCATTAATAACAGCTGACCCCGCCGGGCAACGTGGCGGGTGCCACGGGTTATGAATTGTTCGGCACCATTAAGGATGGTGCCAAAGGCATAATAATCGTGGCTGTGTTTGGGGAAAGTGAAGCGTTTATAGTCGGCTTCAAACAAATCAATACCATCCGCTACCCGCCAGTGGCGGGCATGTTCACGGGGGCGTCCGCCCGCCCGGGATGGGATGTTTGAATGGCGCATGGTGCCAGTATAACGCGGATATCGGGTGCCAGCTTGCACAATATTGATGCCATACAATCTTGCCCGGCGTGGCGGCCAGAACGATGAGAATGGTGGTAATTTTCATGACATCGGCACTGAATTGCCGAGTCGCCAGCGCGCAGGGCAGATTTGAGCGAAAACGGCCTGACTATCCTTAAGGGCGGGTTCATATGATGCGTTTTTAGCGCGCTAAATGTTCGTTTGATGTTTTGCCGCTGGTCGTTGTCGCCATAAAGCGGCTGAAACATGATCTTCATCGAAGTGTTACAAAACCGGCGTCTGTTTGGCTGTAAGTCAGCAACCTGAACGATTTTTTACCGAACCTTCGGAGCCGTTATGTTGTTTGACCGTATTCGTATTGGCCATCGCATTTACGCGGGCTTTTTAATTCTGGTGCTGATGTTGCTGGGGTTAAGTGCGCTGTCGTCATGGTATTTACAGGGCTTTGCCGGGGATGCCGACCGTATTGCCAAGCGAACGGAACTGGTGGGACTTGCCAATGATTATGCCCTGAAACTGGAACGGCTTTCCAACCAGGTGTTGCTGTATGCGCAAACCGTGGACCCCGAAGTGCGTGGCGAAATTGCCACCATTCAGGATAACGCCATTACCAGCCGCAAGGCACTGACCGATGCGCTGATTGCGATTGGCGATGACGACAAGGCCAATGATTTAAAGGTGCTGGCCGAAAAATACATCGCAACACTGGAACCATTGGTTTTGCGCGCTGAAAACATGACCGCATCGGCCGATACGATTTTGTTGGGTGCCAACCAGATGGGCGGGTCATCGTCGGATCTGGTGACGTTTATCAATAAACGCGACCCTGAAATTGCCGATAAATACGGGGCTCGCCTGTCGAAGGATAATTTGACCGCCATTGTCAGCAATCTGGAATATGCGATTGTTCATAGCCCGGAAGCACTGGACGTGGCGCGCAATGCCACATCGTCGCTGACAGATTTGCATGAAGAAATCAAAACGGCGATGGGGTCGTTAAAGCGGGCGGATAAAAAGCTGTTTTCCTATGCCACCCGCGACAATGATTTGCTTAAACAAGGGGCCAACCAGCTTGAAGGATCGTTTAGCGGCTTTAGCCAGTCGATGAGTGATTTTAAGGCAGCGGTGCGCGAAGTACAAAAAATTACCGGGCAAATCCGCGCCGAAGCCATTGCCGGGCAAAATGCGCTGGTGGAAGCGGTTCATGGCAAATCGGAAAGCTCGGCCATGACCAATATGGTGGTTGCCATGGTGGGGGCGTTAATTGCCATTGTGCTGGCAGCGGGCACCGCAACCAGCATTTTGCGGCCGCTGCGCCGGGTGAATGGCGATATGACCCGCCTTGCCACCAACGATACCAATATTGACCTGGTTGATATTAACCGCCGCGACGAATTTGGCGCGATGGCGCGCACGGTTTCAATTTTCCGCGATAATGCCCTGAAAATTGAAACCATGGCCGAAGACCGCATTGAACTGCAACGCCAGGAAGAAGAAAAACGCCGGGCCTCGCTGGGCGGCATGGCCGAAACCATTGAAGGCGAAACATCGGGGCTGGTTGAATCCGTTTCGCGCCAGGTGAACCGGATGCGCGATGCGGTGGGCGAAGTTGCCGCCGCTGCCGACCGCGTGAATGGTCAGACTGAAACCGCCACAACCGCGGCCGATCAAAGCCGCGAACATGCACAATCGATCAGCGATGCCGCAACCCGGCTTTCGGGTGCCATTGGTTCCATTGCCGGGCGGGTGGAGCGCCAACGCACCATTGCGCAATCCGCTGTTGATAGTACGCGCGAATCTGCTGCCGCGGTCGATGATTTGCGCAAGGTTGCCAGCAGCATTGAACAGATGGTGGACCTTATTCGTGGTATTGCCGCGCAAACCAACATGCTGGCAATGAATGCCACCATCGAAGCCGCCCGTGCCGGTGATGCCGGGCGCGGTTTTGCCGTGGTTGCCGCCGAGGTCAAAAACCTTGCCGGTCAAACCGCCGAGGCCACTGAACAGATTACATCGCATGTGGGGGCCATGGGCAATGTGACGGACCGTTGTGTTTCGGCAATGGAAAATGTGGGTGTTACCGTACGCGACATGATGGCAATTTCCGACGAGGTGGCGGGGGACGTTAAACAGCAGCGCCGCGAGACCGAGGAAATTTCGGTCGCCATTCGGGCCGCCAGTGATGCGGCAAAAAATGTCGGTGATGCCATATTGGAAGTATCGCGCGACATTGACCATACCCGCAGCCTGAGCCAGGATTTGACCGGCCATGCCGATGATGTGACCGCCCATGTGAGCGAACTGACCCTGTCGCTTAACCGGGCGGTACGCGATGCCGCCGACAAAGACGACAACAAAGGCAAAGACCCCAGGGTATTGGCCGGGCGTGATATTAGCGTCACATTTGATGATCAGGGCGAGCGCATACAAACCAGTTTGTATGATCTGTCGATTGGCGGAATTTCGGTGACCCCGTCGCAAAACTGGGAACGGGGCCGCAAAATGACGGTCGAAATTGTGGGGCTTAAGGGCCGTTATAACGTTGAAGTTATGAGCCGCCGGGGCCTTGACGCCCCGAAAATGCGCCTCAAATTTACCGACCCGCTGGAACAACGTGGCGACCTTGTGCTGTTTGTTGCCCGCATGTGGCAAAAACACCTGACCGAAGCCAATATCATTCTTGATGACGAAGACCGTTTGCGCGCCGAGGTCGCCAACGATTCGTTTATCGAACCGCGCCTGATTGCCGGTTAAGCCCGGCAGGACATCCTTTTTCATTCACGCAACTATCTGGCCGGGAAACGATATGGTCGTTCCCCGGCCATTTTTATGGCCGGGCATCTAACCCCGGTTCTTCAGTTCTTCAGTTCTTCAGTATCCTGCTCGGCCAAAGTGTCGCGCTTGCCAAAAATACTTACCATTTCCGTCATGTTTTCGGTTCCCCAGGTACATAGCGGAACGATCGCGTCGGCCAAGCTGCGACCAAGCGGTGTCAGCGTGTAGTCCACGCGCGGCGGTACCTCCTTATAGTCGGTTCGCGCCAGCACGCGGTGGGCCTCCAGATCCTTCAATTGCTGGATCAGCACCTTGTCGCTGACGCCCTGGATCAGGCGCTTGAGCTCGCCATAGCGCTTGGGCCCGTCGCGCAGGAAAAACAGGACCAGCGGTTTCCACTTGCCCGAGATGATACGGAGCGTGGCATCGAGCCCGCAGGAGAAGCCGGTCGTGCCGCAGACTTCAGGAGGTGTTGTCATTTTTGATACTTACCAAAAGGTGCATACTTGACCTGAAGTTAGCATAAGCGCTTACTGACCACAAGCAGTTCCCTGCTCCCTTCCAAACCCAACAAAGGATGCATGACATGAATAGACTAATTGGAAAGACCGCCGTAATCACCGGTGGTGCCACCGGTATTGGCCGCGCCGCAGCAAAGCGCTTCATCGAGGAGGGCGCTTTTGTCTTTATCTTTGGCCGCCGGCAGGAAGCGCTTGATGCCGCTGTGGCCGAGCTTGGGCCCAATGCCCGCGCGGTGAAGGGCTCGGTCTCCGATCTGTCCGACCTTGACCGGCTTTACGCGGCGGTGAAGGCCGAGCGTGGAACCCTCGACATCGTTTTCGCCAATGCCGGGGTGGGAAGCCAGCTTGCACTTGGCCAGATCACCGCCGAGCATATTGACGAAACCTTCGACACCAACGTGAAGGGCACGATCTTTACGGTGCAAAAGGCGCTGCCGCTGATGGGCGAGGGCGGTTCGATCATCCTGACCGGATCGAGTGCGGGCACCACGGGCGCCCCGGCAATGACCACCTATAGTGCGAGCAAGGCAGCCGTGCGCAATCTTGCGCGGACCTGGGCGGAAGACCTGAAGGGCACCGGCATCCGGGTAAACGTGCTATCGCCCGGCGGAACGGCGACTGATCTTGCCAAGGCAGCGCTGGGCGAGGAGGGCATGAAGGTCTTTGCCGCGATGAACCCGCTCCAGCGCATGGCCGATCCGGCCGAGATCGGGGCGGCAGCTGCTTTTCTTGCGTCGTCGGACAGCAGCTTTATGACCGCTAGCGAACTTGCCGTTGATGGCGGCCTTGCGCAACTCTGACGCCCACCTCAAACGCCTTAAGCCCGGATAAACCCAGGCGCTCCGTTCGATTATTCGATTGTTCGGAGCGCGCCACGGCGGGGTAAACCCAAGGAGAAAAACATGAGCTACGCAATTATCGGTTTCGGCAATATCGGTCAGGCTCTGGCCAAGGCGTTTGCGCGAAGCGGCATCGAAGTATCGGTTGCAACCACGCGCGACCCGGAAAGCTTCGCGTCCGCGGCGGCTGCGATCGGCCCCGAGATCATGCCCAAAACATTGGCGCAAGCCGTCAAGGCGGACATTATCTTTTTGGCGGTCCGTTACGAATCACACCGCGATGTCGCCAAGGCGCTGCCGAACTGGAAGGGAAAGATCATCATCGATGTGACCAATGCCTACGGCGTGTCCCCCGAGGAACTGGGCGGACAGCCGTCTTCCCGGGTCGTCGCACAGGCCTTTACGGGTGGAAAACTGGTCAGGGGCTTTAACCATTTGGCTGCTGCTGTTCTTGACCAGGATCCCGCTGTGCATGGTGGCAGGAGAGTTGTGTTTCTGGCGAGCGATGATGACGGTGCCGCAACCGAGATTGGCGCGCTTGCGGAAAATCTTGGTTTCTCGCCGATCAAACTTGGCGGGCTTTCGGAAGGCGGGTTGCTTGTGCAGGCGCGCGGAAATAGTTGGGGGCAACTGATCTTTAAGGATCTGGTCAAGTTTGACGGATGAAACGTGATCGCTGCTGGCGTGTTCAACCATCTTGAACGGCGGCAACAGGCGGGCTTCCATTGCTTGTCGGGGCGTTGTTGAGGGTGCCAGCGATTCGTCCATCGAACCGCGTCTGATTGCCGGTTAACCCCCGGCAGGACATTCTTTTTCTTTCACGCACCTATCTGGCCGGGAAACGATATGGTCGTTTCCCGGCCATTTTTATGGCTGGTCGTATAGAGGTTGGCATTTTGACATATACATCATGGTGGTGTGAGGCGCAAAAACGGATGTTTCGTACGTTTTGATACAATGACGTACAATTTTGACCTCGTACATTTTCGCCGCCAATGGCAGTGTAAATTCAAGGGCGGTTTAAAAACCGGACAGCGGGTTTTGAAGTCCTTTCAAACCGGTTGAGGGGCTTTTCACGAATTGAATTCAGGGAACGGGACATTCGATGTCACGAATGGTTAGGCTGGTTATAATTTTAGTAGTGGCGGTGGTTATTGGCGGCGGGTTGATGGCCTATCGCGCGGGGAAGCTGCCATTTCTGTCTGGTGACGGGCCGATTATTATTCAGAATGACCCGGGCAGTGGTGCCGCCAAATCTGGTAAATCGGCAATGTCGGGACCGGCCTTGCCTGTGATTGCCGAACATGCGGTTTTAACCCCGGATAATACCGTGGTCGAAGCCGTGGGCACCGGTCGGTCTGCCATGGGTGTGCAGCTTTATCCGCCGGTGGCGGGCGAAGTGAAGGATGTGCTGGTGCGTGCGGGCGACCAGGTGAAAACCGGTCAGGTGTTGCTGATCCTTGATTCCGCGCGTGAAAAACTGGCGCGCGACCTTGCCGCGGTGCAGGTGCGCGACACCAAACAGATGCTGGACCGCTATGAAAAGGCCCGCCCCAAAGGGGCCGTTTCCGACAGTGAAGTGGATTCCGCCCGTGCAGCCCTGGCCGAAGCGCGCATTCGTCTGGATCAGGCCGGGGTTGATCTCGATGATCGCACCATTCTGGCACCCTTTGATGGCATGATGGGTATTCCCGCTGTCGAAGTCGGGGACCGGATCGATAAAACCACCATGATCGCCACACTTGATAACGTTGATAGTGTGCTGGTCGATTTTGAAGTTTCAGAAACCCGGTTTCGTGATGTGCAACCAGGCCAGTCCTTGCGCGTCGAAACATGGAGCCTGCCTGGCGAAAAATTCGAAGGTGTGGTTGATGCCATTGGCAGCCGGGTAGACCCCGAAAGCCGGACATTTAGCGTGCGCGCCCGTATCCCCAACCCCAGTGGCCGGTTACGTTCGGGCATGTCATTTGCGGTTTATATCGATATCGCGGGCAAGTCCTATCCATCGGTGCCGGAAATTTCGGTTTTGTGGGGCGATGGCGGGACTTATGTCTGGCGGATCGAAGGCGAAAAAGCCAGCCGGGTGCCGGTGCGTGTGGTCAAACGGACCAATGGTCGCATCTTGCTCGATGGCCCCGTTTCGCAAGGAGACCTGATTGTGGTGGAAGGGGTGCAGCGACTGCGCCCGGGGCGGAACGTTGCCGCCACCATTCGCGGAGACGACCAGCAGGGCATTGCTCAACGAAGCGAGTCTTCAGACGGGGGCTCCTGATATGTCGGCAAATAACGACATTGCGTCGCTAAGTGTGCGACGACCAATCCTGATTATTGTGATTTCATTGCTGATCATTCTGGCCGGGCTGGCCGCGATGACCGGGGTGGAAATTCGCGAACTGCCCGATATTGACCGGCCTGTTGTTACCATATCGGCGACCTATACCGGCGCTTCGCCCGAAACGGTGGATACCGAAGTTACTAGCGTGATCGAAGGGGCGGCATCGCGCGTTAGCGGCGTGCAGGATATCAGCTCGACCAGCGAAGAAGGCAGTTCGCGGGTTCGTATTGAATTTTCGCCCGATGTCGAAATTAACGATGCCGCTAACGACATTCGCGAAGCCGTAAGCCGCGCACAGCGCAGCCTGCCCGACGAGGTTGACGATATTCGTGTGGTCAAGGCGGATTCCGATGCCAGCCCGATCATGCGGCTGGCCGTGGTTAGCAGCCGTTTGACCGAAGACGAGTTGGCAAATGTGGTTGAAGACCAGGTGATACCGGCCCTGTTATCAGTACCCGGTGTGGCCGAGGTGAACGAAAACGGCGACCGCGAAAAAGTGTTGCATGTGCGGGTGGACCCGCTGCGCCTTGCCAGCCACGGCTTTTCGATTGACGATATTGCCAGTGTTCTTGAAACCGCCAAATTCGATATTCCGGCCGGCAGTTTTGATTCCAATGATCAGAACCTGTTTGTGCGCGCCAACGCATCGGTGTGGAAACCCGAAGACATCAAAGCGATTTTCGTGCGCGATGGCGTGCGTTTGGGCGATGTCGCCGATATTTATTATGGCCCTGATGATGCCACATCCTATGTGCGGCTTGATGGCCGGGCGGTGATTGGCCTTGGTATTGTGCGCCAGGCGCAATCGAACACCATTTCAATTTCCAAGGGCGTGCGCGCGACCGCCGAAAAGCTCAATACCCAGCTTGACGGGGTTAACGTGCTGGTTAATTCCGACGATGCCGTTTTTATCGAAGGGGCACTGTGGGAAGTGGTTCGCAGCCTTGTGCTGGCGGTTGTGATCGTGATCGGGGTTTTGTACCTGTTTTTACGGTCCTTCACCGCAACATTAATTCCAACCGTGACCATCCCCATTGCGTTGATTGGCACGGTGGCCGCGGTCTGGATGCTGGGGTTTTCGATCAATATTCTAACCTTGCTGGCATTGGTTTTATCCACCGGCATGATTGTCGATGACGCGATTGTGGTGCTGGAAAATATCCAGCGGCGACGGCATCAGGGTTTGGGATCACTTGCCGCGGCGGTGTTGGGCACACGGCAGGTGTTTTTTGCCGTTGTTGCCACCACACTGACATTGATGTCGGTTTTTGTGCCGATTTCGTTTTTGCCCAGCACGGCGGGCCGCCTGTTTCGCGAATTTGGCTTTGTGTTGGCGGTTTCGGTGGCGATTTCGTCCTTTGTGGCGCTGTCGCTGTGCCCGCTTTTGGCATCGCGCCTGAAGCATATAGACCCGGAAGCGCCGAAAAAAGGCGATGGCAAACTTCATTTGCTGGATCGGACCGGCGACTTTTTTTTCGGGCTGTATAAACGCATTCTCGACCTGGTGCTTAAATTTCCAGTGATGACGGTGATTGCCTCGATCATTGTGGCAGTGCTGGCGATTGGGGCGTTCAAACTGGTAAAGCAGGAATTGCTGCCCGATGAAGACCGGGGCCGGTTGCTGGTGTCGCTGCGTGGGCCGGACGGTGTTGGTATTGATTATATGGACCGCCAGGTTGAAGCGGTTGAAAACATTTTGCGGCCGATTGTAAACCGGGGCGAAGCGCAGAACATTTATACCATTGTCGGGTTTCGCGATAATAACCGCGCCCTGGTTATTGCCAGTCTTTCGCCTTGGGAAGAACGCGATCGTAGCCAGCAGGAAATTACGGCATCGATCCGGGGGCAATTAAATGCCCTGCCCGGTGTGCAGGCCTTTGTCTATCAGCCCAATTCATTGGGGTTGCGTGGCAGCAGTTCGGGTGAAAGCCTGGAATTTGCCCTGACCGGGACCAATTATCACAATCTGGCGGCCAATGCCCAGGCAATGCAAAAGGAACTGGAAAAGAACTATCCCAATATTACCGGTATTCGGGTGGGGTATCAAACCACCCAGCCGCAGTTGCTGGTGAATATCGACCGGCAGCGCGCCTTTGACCTTGGCGTGTCGATTGACAGTTTGGATACCACGCTTCGCGCCATGATTGACGGCTACGAAGTGACCGATCTTTCGGTCGATGACACGACGGTGCCGGTGAAATTGCGCAGCAGTGCCGGGGCCATTAACGACCCGTCGGATCTTGATAATCTGTTTGTGCCGGGCAAAAACGGGCGGATATTGCCGCTATCATCGATCATTCATCTTGATGAAGAAGCGGTGGCATCGCAGCTGGACCGTGAAGGACAGCAACGTGCCGTAACGATAACGGCCAATATGACGCCGGGTTACACCCTGCAACAGGCGGTGATTGATATTCAAAATGCCGCCAAAACCGTGGTGCCCACCGGAACAGGTTTGCTGTTTCTGGGCGATGCGGCGGCCCTTGGCGAAACATCACATGATGTTGTGATTACGTTTCTGGTTGCCGTGCTGGTGGTGTTGCTGGTGCTGGCCGCCCAGTTTGAAAGTTTCATGTCGGCATCGGTTGTGGTGTTAACGGTGCCATTTGGTTTGGCGGCCGCCATTTTTGCGCTGGTGATCAGCCATACATCAATCAATATCTATAGCCAGATCGGGCTTGTGATGCTGGTGGGGCTGATGGCGAAAAACGGGATTCTGGTGGTGGAGTTTGCCGACCAGTTGCGCGATCAGGGAAAATCGGTGCGTGATGCCATTCATGATGCCGCCATGATCCGTTTGCGACCGATTATGATGACGATGATTTCAACCGTGCTGGGCGGGTTGCCGCTGGTTTTGGGCACGGGTGCCGGGGCCGAAGCCCGCGCTGCCATCGGCTGGGTTATTTTTGGCGGGCTGGGTTTTGCCACGGTGTTTACCCTGTTTTTAACCCCGGTTTTGTATTTGTTGCTGGCCCCGCTGGTGGCAGCCCGTGCCGATGGCGGCCAAAAACTGGAAGACGAACTGCGCATTGCCCAATCCATTCCCGACAAGGATGAATATGAAGGGAGTGCCGGGTGATGCGGATGCGTTCAGTTTTGATGTTAAGCCCGGTTTTGGGATTGTCGCTTTTGGTTCTTGCGGGCTGTGTCACCAGCGGGCCGGAATATGAAGCGCCGCAATTTGACTTAAAGGCCACCTATAGCCCACAGGTGCCACAAATAGCGGACCATAAACCCGATCTGACGCGGTGGTGGCAAAGCACATCGGACCCGGTTTTAAGCCAGTTGGTAAAAGACGGGATTAACAACAATATCGACCTTAAAATTGCCGCCAGCCGCATTGCCGAGGCCCGCGCCGTTGCCCGGGGTGTGCGCGGCGATAATGGCCCCAAGGTGACCGCATCGGGCGGGGGCAGTGCCGAACGGCAATGGTCGACCAAGGAAGATGGTAATTATCAGGATGATTTTGGCGCAAATGCGGGATTAAACCTGTCTTGGACGGCGGATTTGTGGGGCGGGCAGGCGCGCGAAGGCCAAGTGGCCGAGGCCGATATTTTGCAGCAGGTTTACCTGCGTGAAGATGTATATCGCATCGTCATTGCCGATATTATCCGGAATTACATCACGCTCCGTGGGACCCAGCAACGCCAGCTTTTGCTGCGTAATTCGCTCGATTTGCAGCGCCAGACCCGCGACATTGTTGACTTGCGCGCGCAATCTGGCCTGGCGTCTGATCTGGACCTTTCGCGCGCACGGGCCGAGGTCGCCGATATCGAGGCGACCTTGCCGGTATTGCAAACCAGCATCGACCGCTCGATCAATGCGATTGCCATTTTAACCGGTGCTCAGCCCGGCACGTATCGCGATGTATTAAGCCGGGCCGATGTTTTGCCTGAATTTGACAGCGCCCCGCCAATTGGTGTGCCCGCCGATTTGCTGCGTCGTCGCCCCGATGTGCGTGCGGCCGAACTGGGCCTGATTTCGGCAACTGCCGAAATTGGGGTGCAAACAGCAGACCTTTACCCGGAACTTACCTTGCAAGGCAGCCTGTCGATGGCGGCAACCGGGTTTGGCACCGGGCCAATTGTGCGTACCGCCCTGGCCGCGATCAGTGCGGTGATTGATGCCACCCTTTACGATGGCGGGGTGCGCAAGGCCAACATCACCGTGGCTGAAGAACGCGCCCAGCAGGCGTTTTACCAATATCGCCAAACCTTGCTGGCTGCGATCAGCGATGTTGAATCGGCAATATTTGGGTATGTCGGCGCGGTGTCGCAGCGCGACAGCCTGATATTGGCGGTCGCCCATCATCGTCAGGCGTTTGAACAATCGCGGGTGCGTTATACGCAAGGCCTGTCGAATTTCCTAGATGTGCTAGACGCCCAACGGACCCTGACCAAATCGGAACAGGATCTGGCCGATGCCCAGACCAGTCTGGAAATTGAAACCATTAATCTTTATTCCGCCGTCGGGATGGATGCCGAGCAAGTGGACAAAATGGCGGAAACAACGAACCGCGATAGCGCGCCGTTTGACCCGTTTTTTGTTACGCCAGCGCGGGCTGCCGCCCAGCGCAGCCCAACATCATCGTCCCCGGCAACACATGATGTTGCCGGGTAACGCGAAATCGACATTCGCCATTAAGGGGCGGATATCATTGGCAGCCAGACCGCCAGTGCCAGCAGCGTAACAAACAGCACCGGTGTTGTGATGACAGCGCCGACTTTCATGTAATGGCCCCAACTGATTTTGTGGCCTTTGCCCGCCAATACATGCAACCATAACAAGGTTGCAAGGCTGCCGATGGGGGTAAATTTTGGCCCCAGATCATTGCCAATGACATTGGCGTAAACCATCAGCTGTTGGGTTAATTGCGGGACATGAACCTGATCAATCGCCAGCGCGCCGATCAGGGTGGCGGGCATATTGTTCATGATCGATGCCAAAACGGCAGCGGCAAAGCCGGTGCCGATGGTGGCAACCACGTTGCCCTGTGTTCCCAGCATTGCCAGAATGCCCGATGCCCAACTGGTTAGCCACGCCTGACCCAGCCCGTAAACCACCAGATACATGCCCAGTGAAAACAGCACAATTTGCCACGGCGCATTTTTAAGAACATGTGGCAGGGAAATAACCGCTTTTTGTTTGCGGGTGAACCAGCGCCCGGCTATGGCGATCAGGATCAGCGCGGCAAGGCCCATGACTAGCGAAATGGGAATATCCCAGTGCGCGGTGACAAACAGGGCCACCAGCAAAATCGCAATAATGGGAAAGGCCGCATAAAAAACCTGATGGTCGCGAATGGCGTGGCCGGGTTTTTCCAACCGGTTCAGGGCGTAGCTTTGCGGAATATCGCGGCGGAAATACAGCCATAAAACCAGCAAGGTAGCCAGCAAGGAAACAATATCGACCGGCACCATGACCTGGGCATAACGCGAAAAACTGACATCGAAGAAATTGGCGCTGACGATATTGACCAGATTGGAAATCACCAGCGGCAAACTGGTTGAATCGGCAACAAAACCGGTGGCGATGATAAAGGCCAGTGCGGATTTTTCGCTAAATTCCAGCCGGGTTAAAATGGCAAGCACAATAGGGGTTAGCAGCAATGCCGCCCCGTCATTGGCAAAAAACGCCGAAATTGCGGCACCCAGAATGATAATGAGCGGAAATAACAACCGCCCGCTGCCCTTGCCCCAGCGGGCAATATGCAAGGCCGCCCAGGCAAAAAAGCCTGCTTCGTCCAGAATAAGCGAGATAATGATCAGCGCGACAAAGGTGAATGTCGCATCCCAGACAATATCCCAGACAATGGCGACATCGCCCCAGTTTACAACACCCAGCGCCAGGGCCACGATGGCACCGGCCATCGCACTCCAGCCAATGCCAAGGCCACGGGGTTGCCAGATCACCAGCGTAAGCGTGACCGCAAAAATCAGCAGCGCAAGCATGATTGTTCCTTGATCAGAGGGAGGGTTGATTAACCCGGCGCGAAAGTTCTTCGGCGGTTTCAACCCGTTCGGAATAACGGTCGGTCAGGTAAGGGGTGCGGTGGCGTGTCAACCAGGTGAATTTGACCAGTTCCTCGCACACATCGACAATACGGTTATAAAGCGGGGAGGGTTTCATCCGGCCATTTTCGTCAAATTCGTTAAACGCCTTGGGCACTGAAGATTGATTGGGGATGGTTACCATCCGCATCCAGCGACCAAGAATGCGCAACTGGTTGACGGTGTTAAAGCTTTGGCTGCCGCCAGAAACCTGCATGATCGCCAGTGTTTTACCCTGTGTTGGCCGCACCCCGCCCAACGATAGCGGGATCCAGTCGATTTGCGCTTTCATTACCGATGTGATGGCCCCGTGGCGTTCCGGGCTGACCCAGACCATGCCTTCGGACCATTCGGCAAGTCCGCGCAATTCATGCACCTTGGGGTGGTCGGCACCGGCATCATCGGGCAGCGGCAGGCCGGTGGGGTTAAAGGTTTTAACGTCGCAGCCAAACCATTGCAGCAAACGGGTTGCTTCCTCGGCTACCAGCCGGGAATAGGACCGGTCGCGCAATGAGCCATAAAGAACGAGGATGCGCGGCGCATGGCGGGGGCCATCGGCCCCGGCAAGGGACGAAAAATCAACCGGCTGCATGTTCGCGGCCTCGATATTGGGAAGATCGGTTAAAGCGCTGTCTGACATTATAAGGTCGGCGCGTTAAGGGAGACCGTTTCACCGTCTTCCTTGGTAAATGTTGTGATTGGGTTGGGCAAAAGGCCCAGCACCAGTTCCGACGGGCGACACAGGCGCGTGCCCATTTCGGTCACCACGATGGGCCGGTTGATCAGGATGGGGTGGGCCAGCATGGCATCAATCAGCTCGGCATCGGTTTTGCTATCATCTAGCCCCAGCGCGTCATAGGGGGTTCCTTTGCGGCGCAGCAGATCGCGCGGGGTGATGTGCATGGCGGCAATCAGTTCCACCAGCTTTTCGCGTGTTGGCGGTGTTTTTAAATATTCGATAACATGGGGTTCTTCACCGGACTGGCGCATCATGGCCAAGGTGTTGCGCGATGTGCCGCACTCGGGGTTGTGATAAATCAGCGTGATCATGTTTTCGGGTCCGTTTTACAGGAAGGGGCAGGGGATAATTCCTGCAACAGGGGGTGGCAGAGTTCGGGGTGGCCCGCACAGCAGTCATTGACCATAAAGCCCAGCATGTCGTTCATTCGGGCAAGACTGGCGCGGTAAATGATTGAGCGGCCCTGACGTTTCGAGACGATCAGCCCTGAGCGCGATAACACCCCCAGATGCGATGACATTGTGTTGTGGGGCACATCAAGCAGCCGGGCCAGCTCGCCCGCAGGCAGGCCGTCTGGTTCATTGCGCACCAGCAGACGAAAGGCGTCCAGCCGGGTGATCTGTGACAGGGCCGTAAAGGCATCAATGATTTCATTCGTGTCCATATGTCCAATAATATGGACATATGGACACGCTGGCAAGATGCTTTTTTAAAAATGCCGGTAGCACGGGAAGTTTGGCGGTTGGCCTATGTCGGGTGCAGGGATGTGGGGGCAGGTGCCGGTGCCGGTGCCGGTGGCACCGAAGGGGGCCTTAAAACTACGAACCCCGCCAACGAAAACATTGGCGGGGTTCGCATAGGGGCGAGTTTGATGGCTAAAGATTACTCGGCGTTCTTTAGCAAACTCTTAACCTGGCTATAAAGAGTCTCGGAATGGCCTGACAAATCGGACGAGAAGCTGGCAAGGCGGCCAGCCTGATCCGATGCCTGATCGGCCAGCGCATCAAGATTGCCAAGGTCGCGTGAAATGACATGCACGCCATTGGCGACTTCCTGAATATTAACCGTAATTTCCTGCGATGCCGAGCGCTGCTGTTCAACAACCGCGCCCAGATTACCGGCAATCTCCTCGTTTTCCTCGATCACGGTGCGGGTATCGCCCAGTTCGTTTACAACGCGGCTGGTATTGTCGCGAATGGCGCTGATGCGATCGGTGATTTCCCGGGTTGAACGCGCCGTTTGTGTCGCCAGCGTTTTAACTTCGTTGGCAACCACGGCAAAACCTTTGCCTGCATCACCGGCACGCGCGGCTTCGATGGTGGCATTCAGGGCCAAAAGGTTGGTCTGGCTGGCGATGTCCTGAATAATTTTCACAACCGAGCCAATTTCATCAACCGCTTCGCTTAGCTGGTTCATCACCGTCCCGGTATGGTCCATTTCCTTGACCGCGCGATTGGCGATTTCGGTTAAACGGCCGATCTGGCTGGAAATTTCGTTGATCGACTGGGTCATTTCTTCGGATGCCGAGGCAACGCGCTGGGCGGTAACGGCGGTGTTGTCTGCCGCACTGCGCACCGAACCGGAAAGATCGGCACTGGTGGCCGATGTCTGGGTGAGTTCACCCGACAGCTTTTTAAGCGCAATTGCCGAATTGCTGACTTCGCCGGAAAGATCAACGCAGCTTTTTTCCAGCGCAACTTCATCGGTGATGATGTCGGCAGAAAGGGCAAAGCCGTTGGGCGCGCCATCGTCACTTTTCATAACGGTGATGGCAATCAGGATGGTGTCTTCTTCGATGCGGACCCGGTATTCAAGCGGCAAACGGTTAAGCGAACGGCCAATATTGCGGAATTTGTCCTGTCCTAAAACCCGGTGCAGGTCGTTGATACGTTTGCCTTTGGCAGATGCTGCCACTTCGCCGCGTCCTGAATAAATCAGTTCACCAAAACCATAGGACATATAACGCACAACCCCGTCCAGGTCGCAGGCAAGCAGGCGGCTGGGAATGGCATTGAGAATATGTTTGTAAAGCAGCGCTTCTTCTTGCTGCTGGGCCTGCACCTGCGAAAGGGCGGCCTGGTTTTCGGCAATCTGGTTGCGTTTCGACAGAAACATTTTATTCCCCCTGTTAGAATCTCCGGTCGCGATAGTGTCAGCCGACCGTCTGTGTACGCTCCCCCGGAACCCCTGCCTGCTTCGTGGCATCCAAAGTCATAAATTACGTACCAGCGCCTGTATGTCGCGGGATTTTGGTCGCGATATCAATTGGAAAAGAAAAATGGGTGTGAAGACTATACCAAACAGGCGGTGTGTATGGTGAAAAATGGTCTGTTTATATATACTTTAGTACAATAAAAATGGGCGATTCCTATGCCAAAACCAACACGCGCGGTTTAAGTGTTTGTCGAATCGTTTTCGCGACGCAGTGTAAGGAGTCGCATTGCAATCGCTGCGGGGGTTTTACCGGTTACATAACGTAAACAGACCACGGTTTTAACAAACCCTGTTTATAAGCCAATGAACGATAACGTTTTTATTTTTTGGTGAGACGGTTAGGAGCAGAAAGGCAGGCAACAGGGCGGGCTTTGGTGTGGTCGCAGCAACATTTCGACCGCAATCTGTACGCGGCTTGCACACCTGTTTGCTGTAATATTTATTGCGTTGCAATATGAAGAACGTCACCCTCGATAGGGTAGGAAGATGTCTCGATGCTTCAAATTTGCGCCAAAACCCCCTAAACCATTGAAATAGAAGTTGCCCATTCCAGTCAGGAAAGAACGGGATGATACGCGATCTGTTTGCAGACCAGCCGCCGCAAAATATTTTGCCCTGTGATGGCGAGGCATGGCTGTACCGTGATGTCTTGCCAGCCACTGATGCCGACCGGGTGTTTGACCGGTTGCACGCCGCCCTGAACTGGCAACAGGAAACCGCGTTTATTATGGGGCGCGATGTGGCGGTGCCGCGTTTGACATCGTGGTATGGCGAAGTTGCCTATCGTTATAGCGGGGTTTATCACCCGGCGGCCCCGTTTCCCAAGGTGCTGGTACCCTTGCGCCAACTGGCCGAGGAAAAATCCGCCCATATGTTTAACACAGTGTTGCTCAACCTTTATCGCGACGGACGCGACAGTGTGGCGTGGCATGCCGATGATGAAGACGTGCTGGGCGAAAACCCCGTTATTGCCAGTTTGTCCTTTGGCGGGGAACGGCGTTTTCATATGCGCCATAAAATAAATGGCGAGCGGGTCAGCATTGATCTTCCCCATAACTCGTTGCTGGTTATGGCCGGGCCGACCCAGCATCACTGGGTTCATCAAATTCCCAAAACCGCCCGCCCGGTCGCACCGCGCATTAATCTTACCTTCCGCCAGACCATCGCGGATCGTCGCGGTTAGGGCGCTTTGCCTGTGGTGATGGCGCAAGTGATTATGGTGCAGGGTGTGCGCTTCCCGAGGGCTGCTTTATCAGCATCGCAGCGCAAAAAAAAATGCCCCATATAGCGGGGCGGCAGGATATCGAAGTGCAATATAAAATTGCCGGGAAAACCGCAAACACCAACCAGCGCGCGGGTGGGCAAATTGTGTATCGGCAAATTGCGAAGGGGAAAACTGCCTGTTTGAACCGGAATGAATCGATTCAATGAATGTGGTGTGGCGGTGCAAAGTGGCATCTGTCAATATCATGATGAACCGATTCAAAAAAATGTCATCGAATGTGCTATCGTTTTGTTGCAAAGCGACGATCATAAACCGGGAGAATATCGGCATATGGGCAAACGGGTTCGGTTGGTGGATGTCGCCAGGGCTGCGGGTGTATCCCAGGGAACAGCGTCGAATGCCTTTGGCAAACCGCAACTGGTGCGCGATGAATTGCGCGAAAAGATATTGGCCGTCGCCAGCGAGCTGGGCTATCGCGGGCCGCATGTTATGGCGCGCATGTTGCGCACTGGCAAGGCGGGCGCGCTGGGTGTGGTTTTCCCCGATAACCTTGAATATGCTTTTAGCGACCCGGTTGCGATCGAGCTTCTGCGTGGCATTGGTCGCGAATGTGCCCGCCAGGCGGTCAATATGATGATCATTTCGGCCGAAAACCATGAACAGGCGGTTTCGGCAGTCAACAATGCGGCGGTAGATGCGTTTTTAGTGCATTGTTATTCGGATGATAACGACATTATTTCCGCCATTCGGCGGCGTAATTTGCCCATGGTTGGCATTGATACCGACATTGTCGGGGCCACGGCGACGGTGGTGCTGGACGATTTTGAAGGGGCGGCAACTGCGGCCCGGCATTTGCTGGAATGCGGGGCGCGCAAATTTGCCATTTTGTCGCTTCAGGCCGATGAGGCAGGCCAGTTTGGCCTGATGGATGCGCGCAGGCGCGGCTCGGTCAGCCATCGGGTGGTGCGCGAACGGCTGGCGGGATATCACGCCGTGTTACGCGATGCCGGGCTATCGGTTGCCGATATTGTGCATATTGAATGTGAAAACCTGTCGGAAAATGTGCGTTCGCAGGTGGTGGCAATGATGGCCGAATTTCCCGACATAGACGGTATTCTGGCAATGTCTGATGTCATTGCCATTGGCGCTCTGGAAGGACTGGCCGATATTGGCTGTGCCGTGCCAGGCCAGGTGCGGGTGGTCGGGATTGATGGTGTTGCGCGCGGTGCCCGCACCACGCCGCCGCTAACCAGTGTAGCGCAAAATTCGGTTGAAAAAGGCCGGATTGCTGCCGAACTGGCGCTGGCGGGCGAAAATGTGGCAGAACCGGTTTTGTTAAAAACCCGGTTGCTGGTTCGTGGCAGCAGCACAGACACCCCTGCTTCTTGACAGCAGGGCGGTTGATCAACCCGCCATGCGTGCCCTGTCGTCCTTCATCAAATCGTGCTTTTATGCTTCGATAATTGCCTTCATTCGCCAATAGCGTTCGGCAACGGCGGTCAGGTGGTCTTCCATTGCCTGTTCGGCTGTGACCGGGTCGTGGGCGGCAATTGCCGCATAGATTTTTTCATGCGCCTGATATGCCGTCCGGTTGCCGTCCAGCGATTTGGCCGAAATATTACGCTGATCATCAAGCCATTCGACGACCCCGGTATAAACGGCGGTAAAAATGGGGTTGCCCCCGATTTTGGCAATCGCAATATGGAAGGCTTCGTCGCTGCGCAGGAAGGCTTCGGAATCGTCCTGGGAATCGCGATTGTCATCTAGCAATGCGCGCAAAACCTGCAAATCCTTGTCGCTGGCTTGCTGTGCGGCAATTCGGACCAGCCCGATTTCCAGTAAGGCACGCGCTTCCTGAAAATGATGGATGCCCTCGGCATCGGCAAGCAGCAGGCGCGCCACCCCCGATAAATCGTCGATCATGGCCTTGGCCGTTGGTTCTGCAACCCGCGCCTTTTCGCCGTTGCGCACCACAACCAGCCCCATGCGCGATAGCAAGGTCAGCGCCTCGCGCACGGCAGAGCGCCCGACATCGAACAACTCCATGAATTCCCGTTCGGATGGCAGCGGATCACCCGGTTTGTAATTGTCGCGAATGATGTCTTCGATTTGCAAGGCGACCTGCTCGTGCAGGCGTTGGCGCTTGACCCGACGTTCCGGCAATGCCTTGCCAGAAGCAGAAGCCGCTTCATTCATCTTCGGTTGTCTGCGTGTTTTCATATCAAACCTTCAGGTCTCTTCTTTTTGCCTGTTGACCTATCTGATAGGTCGCTGTTAGTGTACCTCAAACACCGCTGGTAAACCAGAGGGACATGCGAAAAATACAAGAAGTATGACGCAGGTAAAAAATAACACAGGAGGAATTCATGTCTAAAGAAAACCGGAACGGGTCTGTTTGGGGCGTCGGGCGGCGTCAGTTTTTAAAAGGGGCCGGGATGGCGGCGGCGGCAACCTTTGCCGCGAGCAGCTTCAGCACCCGGGCCTTTGCCGCAGCCCAGGAAGTAAAATTCGCCCATATCTTTAATGATAGCCAACCCTTCCATAAATGGGTGTTGTGGGCGTCCGATCAAATTCTTGAGAAAACCCGGGGTCGTTACAAAATCAATGTGTTCCCGTCATCCTCGCTCGGCGGCGAGGTTGAGATTTATCAAGGTTTGACCCTTGGCACGATTGATATGGGCTTTACCGGCAGCCCGACGGCCAGCCGTGCCTATGGGCCGATGGCTCTGATCAGCGGGCCTTATATGTTCCGCGATTTCGATCATTGGGCCGCCTATCGCGACAGCGACATGCGCAAACAGGTAACGGCCGAATTTAACACCCGCTCGAACCTGAATGTTGTTGGCACGGTTTATTACGGGTTACGCCATGTCACATCGAACAAGAAAATCGTCGAACCCGATGACATGAAGGGGCTGAAGCTCCGCGTTCCCAATGTGCCGCTTTACCTGCTTTTTCCGCGCTCGGTCAGTGCCAACCCGACCCCGATTGCTTTTTCCGAGGTTTATCTGGCCCTGCAACAAGGTGTGGTCGATGGTCAGGAAAACCCGTTACCAACGATTTTTGCCCAGAAATTCTATGAAGTTCAAAAGCATATCGCGCTAACCGGCCATATGATTGATACGCTGGTCGCGATGACGAGTTCTTCGTTGTGGTCGCAGCTTTCAGACGAAGACAAGCAGATATTTTCGCAGGTTTTCGATGAAGCGATGGCGAAATGCACCGACGAGGTGCGTGCCACCGAAATGTCGCTGATTAACGACTTCAAGACAAAATACAATGTTTCGGTTGATGACGTTGATCGCGAAGCCTTCCGCAAAAAGATGATCCCGGAACTGACCGGCGATAACGTGCCGTGGAGCAAGTCCGATTATGAAAAAGTGCAGTTGATCACCTGATTATGGCGGTCAATGGTGCGAGATCTTTTGGGAATGTGCCGGGGTAATGGAAATGGACGACAAAAAAAGCACGCCTGTGTCCTCGCTCCTGGAGCGGGGGCACCCCGAACCGCCATTTGCGATATCGGGTGAAACAGACGGAATGGACGCTGGTCAGGATGCGCCACAACCCCGCCTCGGGGTTGAGGATATGGTGGGGCTGGGGCTTTTCTGGGCGACCGGGGCGGTCATTTTTTTGCAGTTCTTTACCCGCTATGTCTTAAACGATTCCTTTGGCTGGACCGAGGAAATTGGCCGCTATCTTTTGATCGGCATGACCTTTATCGGGGCGGCAGCGGCGGTCAGGCGTCATGCCCATGTCAACATGACCTATTTTCATACGATTGTTGCCGCCCCGGTCCGCCGTGTGATGCACGCGCTGATTGACCTGATCAGCATCGTCATTCTTGGGGCGCTGACCTATTTCGCGATCAAGCTGGCCAATGCGATGGGCAACCAGCCCATGACGTCCATCAATATGTCGATGGGGATCGTTTATTGGGCAGTTGCTGTCGGCATTGGCGCGATGACCGTGCGGACCCTTGTTATCGCGCGCCGCAATATCAGGCAACGCTACAGCGAACGCTGAACCACGCCACGCTTTTCGGGAGACCTTCCGTTGATTATTCTTTTGTTTGCTGCGTTGGCGGTGTTCATTTTTCTGGGCTTGCCCATTGGCCTGTCATTGGCGGGATCGTCGCTGATTTATATTCTGGTTTCCGGACATATTCCGGGGCTGGTGGTTATTCACCGGATGGTCGGCGGTGTTGATTCCTTTCCCTTGCTGGCTGTGCCGTTTTTCATTCTGGCGGGTAATCTGATGAATTCGACCGGGATTACCGAGCGGATTTTTGGATTTGCAACCGCCGTCGTGGGCTGGATGCGCGGCGGGTTGGGGCATGTGAATGTCGGGGCATCGGTTTTGTTCGCCGGCATGTCAGGGGCAGCGGTTGCCGATGCCGGCGGCCTTGGGGCAATCGAGATCAAGGCGATGCGCGATGCCGGCTATGATACCGACTTTTCAATCGGGATCACCGCCTCATCCTCGACAATAGGGCCGCTTATTCCGCCCAGTTTGCCAATGGTGATTTACGGGGTTCTGGCCTCGGCCTCGATCGGGCAGCTTTTTGCCGCAGGCATGGTGCCGGGCCTTTTGATGGCCGCAGCCCTGATGGTTATGGTCGCGTGGTATGCGCGAAAGCGTGGTTATACCCCGGCCAACAAGTTTGCCTTGCGCCTTTTGGCCCATAGTTTTTCGCGCGCGTTCCTGTCGCTGATTACGCCATTGCTGATTGTGGGCGGCATTTTGCTGGGTATTTTCACCCCGACCGAAGCCGCAATTGCCGCCGTTGCCTGGGCCTTGTTTCTGGGGACCGTGGTTTATCGCAATCTGAGCTGGAAAAGCTTTGTCGCGGTCAGCCGGGAATCGATGGAAACCACCGTTGTTATTTTGTTTGTTGTCGCCAGCGCGTCGATCTTTTCGTGGATTTTGACCGAAAATCGCGTGCCCGAGCAATTTGCGCATATGATTTCGATGACGACCGACAACAAGATCGCGGTCTTGCTGCTGATCAACCTGATTTTGTTTGTGGTGGGCTGTTTCATGGAAACGGTGGCGGCAATCACAATTCTGGTGCCGGTCTTGTTGCCGCTTGCGGTTGGCGTTGGCGTGGATCCGGTGCAGTTCGGCGTGATCATGGTGCTAAATTTAATGATCGGCCTGTTAACCCCGCCAGTTGGCATGGTGCTTTATGTGCTTGCCAAGGTCTCTAACGTCACCTTCGAGCAATCGGCGCGTGCCACCATGCCCTTCCTTGTTCCGCTGTTGATCGTGCTGATGCTGGTAACTTTTGTGCCGCAATTTTCAATGTGGCTGCCAACGGCTTTGTATCGTTAGGCGCTAGTTAAAACACTTTCACTGCGTGTCATTTTGTCCTCAATTCTTTGCGTGAATTTTGCGAGGTTACCCGAACCATGTCATTTCCAATCGATCCGTCCCGTTTAACCTATCTTGGCTCAGGGCTTGAACGCCCGGAATGCGTTTTGGCCACGGCGTCGGGATCCGTCTTTGTATGTGACTGGCGCGGCGGGATCGTCCGATTGGGCGCGGATGGTCAGCAATCCTTTATTGGCGTGCCAAAAGCACCGGGCACGTCCGCGCTGTTGCCAAACGGCATTGCCCTGATGCACGACGGGTCGTTCCTTGCGGCTAATCTGGCCGATAGCGGCGGCATCTGGCGGATGACCCCGGACGGGCAGGCAACGCCTTTTATTACCGAGGCCGATGGCGAACCCCTGTTGCCGTGTAATTTTGTCGCCGTTGATGCGCAAGGCCGGATTTGGGGCACGGTTAGCACCCGGTTACAGCCACGCACGCGCGCCAATCGGCTTGATGCCGATGACGGCTTTGTTTTTGTCGCCGACCAGCACGGCACCCGGATCGTGGCGGATGGTTTCGGGTTTACCAACGAGGTCGCCATCGATCCGGCAGGGGAATGGCTTTATGTGAATGAAACGTTTGGCCGTCGCCTGACGCGGTTGGCATTGCGCGCCGATGGTACGTTAGGCACGCGCGAGGTTGTGGCAAGTTTTGGCCATGGGACCTTCCCCGATGGTTTGACCTTTGACAGTACCGGGGCGATCTGGCTGACCAGTGTGATCAGCAACCGGCTGATCCGGGTCGTCCCCGGTGAGGAGCCGCAAATTTTGCTCGAAGACAGTGATCCTGAACGGGTTGAGTTCGTCGAGGAGGAATTCCTTGCCGGTCGTTTTGGGCCTGAGCACATGTCAGAATCGCGGGGGCGTTTCCTTGCCAATGTTTCCAGCGTGGCATTTGGCGGGCCTGATTTGCGAACGGTTTATCTGGGCTGCCTTCATGACGGAAAAATTGCCAGCTTTCGCTCCCCTGTTGCCGGAATGCCGCCGGTGCATTGGCATTGGGGCTAGAGCATGTTTCCTTTAATAAGGCCCATTTTGTTTGATTTTGACGTGCCGTTTGGCAAGGCACAGCGTGCCGCGCGATGCGGCGCATCGCGCAAGCGGTGTAACGCCGCCAAATGCCGTCAAAATTAAACCCTATGGGCCCGCGCATTCTGCTGCACGGCTACGTCGAAATCCTTGTTCGTAATCCCGTTACGCCCTGCGGACTTCTCCTTGTCGAGCAGCAGAATGCGCGGGCAGAACGGGTCTTATTAAAGGAAATATGCTCTAGGATGACAGGGCTGATTTCAGGTGCTTAGGTCGCGATACCGGTAACAATTGGTGGTGTGATCCATGATCAGCCCGGTTGCCTGCAAAAACGAATAGATGATGGTGGACCCAACAAACCGCATGCCGCGTTTTTTTAGGTCTTTCGATAGCGCATCGCTAACATCGGTGGTGATCGGAACATCGTTGTGCCCAGGCCAGTGATTGATGATGGGCGCCCCGCCGACAAAGCGCCAGACATAAGCATCAAAGCTGCCAAATTCCGCGACAATTTGCAGGAATACCTTGGCATTGCCCACACTGCTGGCAACCTTCAGCCGGTTGCGAATGATGCCGGGATTGGCCAGCAGTTCGGCCTGTTTGGCATCGTCATAGGCAGCGACTTTTTGCACATCGAAGTTATCATAAGCAGCGCGGTATTGATCGCGGCGCGATAACACTGTCAGCCAGCTTAGCCCCGCCTGTGCGCCTTCCAATATCAGCATTTCAAAAAAATGCCGGTCATCATGCACCGGGCTTCCCCATTCGTGATCATGATAGGCAACATAAAACGGCTTATCGATATGGGTTAAGGCCCATTGGCAGCGTGGTGGCTCCGCCCGTGTGGCAGGTTTGTCTGCGTTTGCCAGGGGCGGGGTCTGCTTTACGCTGTCGGTCATGGTTGGCGTGCCTTGGTCGGGGGTACACAGGGGTAAACGGGGGCACAGCATAACAATATTAAGGGGCTAAAACAGGGCCAAATTCACGATTGTTCAACCCGCCAATATACAGGGCTGCTCAAATGCTGTGCAGTTGTGCGCCCGCGGGCGGGGTTGACATAAATCTGCAATCAAAATGCAACTGAATATTAAAAATTGAAACAATTTCGGCATGATAAATCCTTGGGCGGTTATTAAACAAAAAAGTCCGTATCGCCCCCATGGTCAGTGCTGAAAATTCCACCTTGCAAACCGGTTCACCGGTGATTGCGACCGGCGTTTCCCAACGTTTCGGCAGCAATACCGTGCTTAAAACCATTGATCTGCGGGTTGCACCGGGCGAAGTGGTTGCCCTTTTGGGGCCGTCGGGCTGTGGCAAGACCACATTATTGCGCCTGCTGGCCGGGTTATCGCGCCCGACCACCGGGTCAATCCATATTGGCGATCAACTGGTGGCCGATGCCCGCGGTGGTGCGTTTGTGCCGCCCGAACGCCGGTCGATTGGCATGGTGTTTCAGGATTATGCCCTGTGGCCGCATATGACAGTGGCGCAAAATGTGGGCTTTCCATTGGAAATGCAGGGCATTGGCCGGGCCGAACGCGACAGCCGCATTGCCGAGGCTTTGGGTCTGGTTGGCCTTGGTCATTTGGCTGACCGGCAACCGGGAACGTTATCGGGCGGGCAGCAGCAACGCGTGGCACTGGCGCGTGCCATTGTATCGCGTCCGCGCCTTGTTTTATTTGACGAACCCTTATCCAACCTGGATCGCGAATTGCGCGAAAGCCTGGTGGTCGATATTGCGTCTTTGCTGCGCAAACTGGGCATGACGGCGGTGTATGTCACCCATGATCATGGCGAAGCCTTTGCCATTGCCGACCGGGTGGCGATTTTGCACAGCGGTAACATTTTGCAAATCGATGCGCCGGAACAACTGGTGGGCAATCCGTCCTCGCCCATCGTTGTTGATTTTTTAAAGCTGGGGCTGGTTTTGCCTGCTGAAGTCAGCAATGGCGATCTGGTGATCCGGGGGGGGATGCATCGGTTAAGCCCGCCCGCCGGGCTGGTTAATGGCAGCCGCACGGGCGATTTGTTTTTGCCGCGTTCGGCCCTTGTCGCATCGGGCACGGGCGGCGGGGTTGCCAGCGGCAATGCGATTAGCGGTACCGTTGTTCACAGCATGTTTCGCGGTGACGGTTATGCCGTTCAAATGCGGTTTGACCACGATATTGCGCTGGAAATGTTCAGCACCACCCGCCTTGGCGAGGGCACTATTCACGACCTCGATATTTCGTGGGACCGGGCCTTTTGGTACCCGCACGAAGACGTGCAGACCCACCCTACACATAACTCGTAAAATGGGGATATCTACGATGAAAAGCTTTAAGACTGTTCTGCTGGCAGGCTTTGCCTGTCTGGCCCTTTCCGGCACGGCCATGGCGCAAAGTGTGACGGTTTACACCGCCGGTCCCGGAAGCCTGATTGAAAAGCTGGCCGCTGGTTTCAAGGATGAAAGCGGCATTGATGTAAATGTGTTTCAGGCAACCACCGGCAAGGTGATGGCCCGTCTGGAAGCTGAATCATCCAACCCGATGGCCGATGTGGTTGTTTCGGCATCGTGGAAAACCGCGACCAGCTTTGCCAAAAAAGACATGCTGCTCGATTACACCAGTGCCAACGCCAAAAACGTTCCCGACTTTCTGAAAGGTCCGGGGTATGTGGCACAGGGCATTTCGGCCCTGGCGATTGCCTGGAACCCGAAAAGTGGCACGCCGAAACCCGAAGACTGGACCGATCTGACCAAGCCGGAATATAAAGATCTGATCACGATGCCCGACCCGGCACAGTCCGGCTCGGCCTATGAACTGGTCGCCGCGCTGACATCACAGCCGGATCTGGGCTGGAAACTGTTTGATGGTTTGGCGGCAAACAAAATGATTGTTCCTGGTGCCAATGCCCAGGCGTTGAACCCGGTTTTGCAGGGTGCCAAGGCCGTTGTTTTTGGTGCGGTTGATTATATTGGTCTGGCGCAGGCGGCCAAGGGTGAGTCAATCGAAGTAGTGTTCCCGAAAAGTGGCACCGTGATTGCCCCGCGCCCGATGATGATTTTGAAAACATCGGCCCATCAGGACGAAGCTAAAAAATTCATCGATTATGTTTTGTCCGATGCCGGTCAAGCCTTGGTGGCAAAAACCCAGTTGATGCCGGCCCGTTCCGATGTCAAAGCAGATCGCCCTTTGATTGCTGATCTGAAAATTCTGGAAGTCGATCCGAAAACCGACCGTAAAGCGGTTCTCGATCACTTCGCCAAAACTTTTGGCATGGAATAAAGGCCTGTTGTGCGCCTGAAACATCTTACAGCACGGGTATTTGGCAACGGCGGCATGATATTTGCCGCCGTTGCCCCTGTTTTGGCCGTATTGGTGGCGTTTCCGCTGCTTTTTGTCATTTTGCAGGCTGTTTTTCCCGATATTGCACGGGGCATTTTTGCCAACCCGTTTTCGCGGTTTGTTGAAACCCTGTTTGACAAACATCTGTTCCACTGGACGCTGAACACCTTGATGCTGGGTGGCAGCGTGGTGCTGGTTTCGGCCCTTGTCGCCGTGCCTTTGGGGGTTTTACGCGGCCTGTTTCGCATTCCCTTTGCCGGGCTGTGGGATGTGGTGTTTCTGGTGCCCTTTACCATCCCGCCCTATATTGCCGCCCTTGGCTGGATCATGGCGTTGCAGCCACGCGGCTATCTGGAACAGATAACCGGCATTAATTTCGGCGGTTTTCTTTTTTCATTCTGGGGCGTCGTGTTTGTTATGACGCTGAATGTTTTTCCCGTTGTTTATTTTGCTGTGTCGCGCATGGTGGCGTCCATTGGCGGGCGCTACCTTGAGGCGGCCCGTGTGGCGGGCTGCCCGCCGATGCGGTCCTTTTGGCGCATTACGCTGCCGCTGACCACGCCTGCTATTGCCGCCAGTCTGCTTCTGGTTTTTGCCATGGCGATTGAAGAATTTGGCACCCCGGCGGCCCTGGCGGCGCGCAGCGGTTTTTTGGTGCTGGTGACTGGCATTGAACAACGCCTGTCGGATTATCCAATTGATTTGCCCGGTGCGTCGTTATTGTCGGTTATTCTGGTTTTAATCGCGATGGTGGCATTTATGGTGCAAAACCGCATTGTTTCGCGCCGCGATTTTCAAACCGTTTCGGGCAAACCCGGAGCCATGCGACCGGCTGAACTGGGCGCATGGCGGATACCGGTGGTGGTATTTTTTGCCGTGATTGGCTTTTTGAGCGCGGCAATGCCAATCCTGTCGGTGGTTTTAACGGCCTCCACCCGGACCATTTCCGGCGGATTGGCGGCAGATAACTTTTCGACCGATAATTTCGCCGAAATTTTTGCCAATTCCGGCGGCGCGATGGAAGCCCTGGGCACCAGCCTGTTACTGGGGCTGGGTGCTGCGTTAATTACCGGCATATTGGGCACCATGACCGCCTATGTCGTGGTGCGTCAGCGCACGGTTTCATCGCGCATCCTCGATTTTTTAACCCTGATGCCCAACACCATTCCCGGTGTTGTGGTTGCCGTGGGGCTTATCCTGGCGTGGAACCAGCCGTGGTTGCCGATAACGCCTTATAATACCATTGGCATTCTGGTTCTGGCCTATTGCTGTTTGTTGCTGCCCTATCCGGTGCGTTATGCCAATGCGGCCCTGCGCCAGGTTAGTGTCAGCCTGGAAGATGCGGCACGGGTGGCCGGGGCCGGGGGCATAAAGGTGTTTTTCCGCATTTTAATGCCGCTGATATTTCCCAGTATTCTCGCGGCGATGTTGCTGGTTTTTGCGGTGGCAGCACGCGAACTGGTGGCAACCATTTTGCTGGCCCCGATTGGCACAAAAACCGTGGCGTTGTTTATCTGGCGGCAATTTGAACAGGGATCGGTTGGTATGGGCATGGCAATGAGCGTGATGGCAATTGCCATAACCATGACCATTCCCGTTGCGGTGGCGATCTGGGCGCGCAAACAGGGCCGCTTGTTCTGATTTTTGATTGGAAATACAGGGAAAATTGACCAAATCCGCCCGTTTAGGTGGCTTGGCGCTTGCGCCAGTGTGTCCTTGTCATTACTTTCGCGGTGAATTGGTTTGCGTCACCCATACGGGCCCGACAACAAGAAGGAGCGGTAATGCAGTCTGTCCTGATGCTGATAAGCACAGTTATCAGCCTTTATATCTGGTGTCTGATTCTTCAGGCGATCCTGAGCTGGCTGGTAGCATTTAACGTCATCAACACCAGTAACCGTTTCGTCTATATGGTCGGGGATTTTCTGTATCGTATTACCGAGCCTGCCTTGCGGCCGATCCGGGCGATTTTGCCCAATATGGGTGGCATTGACCTGTCGCCGATCGTGCTGATTTTGCTGCTGAGCTTTATTAAAAGCCTGATGTTCGAATTGCTTGCCCCGTTGATCTATTAACGGTTCCTTTTCGATGCTGGCAACGGCCCGCTGATCATGGCAAAATTCGCATTTGAAATTCTGCCAGATGGCAAGGGTGTCAGGCTTTATCTTCGGTTGACACCCAAGGCATCGCGCAACGGCATTGGCGGATCGCAGCAAGATGCGGACGGGCAGAACCGCCTGAAGGCCACCGTGACAACCGTGCCGGAAAACGGCAAAGCAAACGACGCGCTGGTCAAGCTGCTGGCAAAAACGGCCAAATGGCCCAAATCAGCCATTGCCATTGTCAGTGGTCAGACCGACCGGAACAAGGTGCTGGTCATTTCTGGCGATGCACAGCAGATCGTAGCGCAAATCAATCAATGGACGGGCGAGGATTAGACATGAGCAGTGCAAAAATTATTGATGGCAAAGCATTTGCTGCAAAACTGCGCGGCGATATCGCCAGCGAAGTTGCCAAGCTGAAAGCCGAACACGGCGTTGTTCCCGGTTTGGCGGTTGTTTTGGTGGGGGAAGACCCGGCCAGCGAGGTTTATGTGCGCAACAAGGGCAAACAAACCCTTGAATGCGGTATGAATTCCTATGAACACAAACTTCCGGCGGCAACCAGCCAGGAAGATTTGCTGGCAATTATTACCCAGTTAAATAACGACCCCAAGGTGCATGGCATTTTGTGCCAGTTGCCCGTCCCCAAACATATTGATGAAAACGCCGTTCTCGCCGCAATTGACCCGGCCAAGGATGTGGATGGTTTTCACATTATCAATGCCGGTGCGCTGGCAACCGGCGGCGATGGTATTGCCCCTTGCACGCCTTATGGCTGCCTGATGTTGCTTAAAGATACGCTGGGTGATTTGTCGGGCAAACGCGCGGTTGTTGTGGGCCGGTCCAATATTGTTGGCAAGCCGATGGCGCAGTTGCTGTTGAAAGAAAACTGCACCGTGACCATCGCCCATTCGCGCACCCGCGATTTGGCCGAAGAAGTACGCCGTGCCGATATCGTGATTGCCGCTGTGGGCCGCCCCAACATGATTACCGGCGACTGGATCGCCAAGGGGGCGACTGTGATTGATGTGGGCATTAACCGCATTGAAGGCGAAAACGGCAAAATGAAACTGGTGGGCGATGTTGACTTTGCCAGCGCGGTTGAGGTTGCCGGTGCCATTACACCGGTTCCCGGTGGTGTCGGCCCGATGACCATTGCCTGCTTGCTCAATAACACCCTGATCGCAGCGTGTCGCGCCAATGGCGTGACGCCGCCCAAGCTGGGTTTTGGCGGCTGATAAGAGTTATTACGATTTTTGAGGCGGGCAGCGGTGCCCGCCTTTTTTTATGGTCGCGCGGAAGAACAAAAACGGAAAAGCTCCTGCCAAAATTGTCAGTGCGGTGTGGTAGCATTGGCTCAAGTAATTGATCGCAGGATCGAAATAAGAATTGTTTGGGGATGCCATGCCTGATGTGAGTGCGATAAAACCCGTTTCGATTTCGGCCAAACAGGCGCGTCATCTGGCGTTGGCCGGGCAGGGCTTTGAGACGCCAGACCCGGACCGAGCTGTAGATCGCCGCCGGATTATGAAGATGATCCGCAAGTCCAACATGCTGCAAATTGACAGCGTGAATGTGCTTAGCCGCGCGCATTATATGCCGGTATTTTCCCGCCTTGGCATTTATGACCGTGAATTGCTGGACCAGCTTAGCTGGGGCACGGCAAAGCAACGTAAACTGTTTGAATATTGGGGCCATGAGGCATCGTTGATCCCGGTCGAGGATTACCCGCTTTATCGCTGGCGGATGGAAGATGCCCTGCGCGGCGAGGGCATGTGGGGCCGCATGGCGCGGATTGCGCGCGAAGAACCCGATTTTGTTGCCAGTTTGCTGCGCCATCTGGAGCGCGAAGGAACGACTGCCGCCAGCGCACTTAATGAAGAACCCCGCGAAGGCGGCAGCCAGTGGTGGGGCTGGACCAAGGCCAAAACGGCGATGGAATATCTGTTTTGGAGCGGGCAGGTGATGGCGCGCAAACGGCGCAGTTCGTTTGAACGTGAATACGATTTGCCCCATCGTATTATTGGCGATGCTGCCTACGCGCCGACATTGCCGCGCGATGTGGCCCAGCGGGCATTGATTGCCCGGGGCATTGTTGCAATGGGTGTTGCCACGACTGCCGATATACGAAAATATTTCCGCCTGCCCAACGAGGATGCCAAGGCACGGGTGGCCGAAATGGTTGAAAATGGCGATCTGGTTCCGGCCTCGGTCGAGGGGTGGGCGCAGCCGGGCTTTATCGCACCTGATGCCAAAATACGGCGTCGGTCAGCGCCCAGCGCCCTGATGGTGCCGTTTGACCCTGTGATGTGGGAACGCGACCGGGTGGAGCGCATCTTTGGTTTTAATTACCGGATCGAAATTTATACCCCGGCGGAAAAGCGCCAGTTTGGCTATTACGTGCTGCCGTTTATGCACAATGGCGAATTTGTCGCCCGTGTGGATTTGAAAGCCGACCGGCAGGCAAAAGTATTGCGGGTGTTTTCGGCCCATGCTGAACAAGGTTGTGACAGCGATGATGTGGCAGCATCGCTAATGGTGCATTTGCATCAACTCGCCCGGTTCCTTGATATGGAAGGTGTGGAGGTAACGCAAATGAACGGGTTTTCCAAACGCCTTGCCGCACAAGGGGCATTGGCGTAATACCAGATCTCAATGAGGATGACCCATGGAGGTCTGGTTAGGCGCGACTGCGCCGCGCGGCCTGTGCCGCGAAAGGCAAGGGCTTCGTAGAAGCCCGCCCGACGACTGAGGGCTGCATTGATCGGTTTCGATCAGTGCAGGTTGGCATAAGTCGATGCCACCGGTTTGCTTTGTTTGGGCCGGGCGGTTGTTTGGTGCGTCGCTGTTAAAAGCGAACGGGGCGTAGGTCCCACAACCACGCCCCGTTCATCCGTTGTTTTGGCCCGATCACTAATGAGTTTCAGGACCGTGATCGTCGGCTAAACCTGCCTCCTTACCAGCAGGAATAGCCCCCATCAGCCAAAACAATGGAACCGGTCATCAGGCTTGCGGCATCAGATGCCAGAAACAAAACAACAGACCCGATTTCGTGGGTTTCACCCAGGCGTGCCATCGGCGTGCCACTGATCCAGGCGTTGTACATTTCCGGCTTTGATTTGACAAATTCGTTCAACGGCGTTGCGATATAGGTCGGTGCAACCGCGTTTACACGAACACCACGGCCCCCCCATTCGGCGGCCAATGATTTGGTCAGGTGATGAACGCCTGCCTTTGATGCGTTGTAATAGGCCTGTTCCTGCGGCTTGTTGACGATAAAGCCCGACATGGAACCGATATTGACGATGGCACCGCGTTTTTTGTCCAGCATCTGTTTGCCAAACTCGCGGCAGCACCAGAACGTGCCGTTCAGGTTAACGTCAATCACGTTGCGCCAATGTTCATCTTCCACGGTTTCTGCCGGGGTTTCTGAACGGGCAATCCCGGCATTATTGACAAGAATGTCAATGCCGCCATGTTCCGCCTGTTTGGCCGCACTGGTGCGAACCTGGTCGGGGTTGGTGACATCCATCAGGTCGATGCTGGCATCGTAACCTTTGGATTTCAGGTAGTCGCGGCCTTCTTCGGCAACTTCTGCACTGATGTCGCCGATAACCACATGTGCCCCTGCCTCGGCAAGTGCCTCGCAGCAGGAAAGACCGATGGCACGGCCACCCCCTGTGACATAGGCGCGGCGTCCGGTCAGATCGAACATTTTCAGATACATTTTGATCTCGCAGTTTGCTCAGTGGGAAAATAGGCTTCCGGCCGGATTTTGCTTGTGTTACCGGCCGAAAGTCCGGATTTGTACCAGCCCTAATTCGAAATGGCGTTGCCGCTTGCATCGAAGCGGTGAATGCGTTCGGGGTCCGGCGTTAACCAGACGCGGTCATTTCCACTTAGCGGCACTTCGCCGGTGGCACGGACCGTCATCGGGCCAATATTGTCTGCATTGACATGCAAATAGGTTTCAGCGCCCAGATGTTCGGCAATCTTGACGGTTGCGGCAATTTCGCCCTGCTCAGTGCTCAGCAGCAAATGTTCAGGGCGGACACCGACACAGGCGCAATTGCGGGCCCTGGCGTAATCGCCTTCAATGAAATTCATTTTGGGCGATCCGATAAAGCCAGCGACAAATTTATTGGCAGGTTTGGCGTAAAGATCCATCGGCTTGCCAACCTGTTCAACCCGGCCCGCTTGCAAAACCACGATTTTGTCGGCCATGGTCATGGCTTCGACCTGGTCGTGGGTTACATAGATCATGGTGGTTTTCAGTTCCTGATGCAGCCCGGTAATTTCAAGGCGCATATTCACCCGCAGCGAGGCATCAAGGTTTGAAAGCGGTTCGTCAAACAGGAAGGCGGCCGGGTTACGCACAATTGCACGGCCAATTGCCACACGCTGGCGCTGCCCGCCCGAAAGCGCACCCGGACGACGTTCAAGATAGTCGGTCAGGTTCAGGATGCCAGCAGCATTGCGGACTTTTTCGTCGATAACGGCCTTGGGTTCGCCAGCCATTTTAAGGCCAAAGGCGATGTTGTTATAAACGGTCATATGCGGATAAAGCGCATAGGACTGAAACACCATCGACAAGCCGCGTTTGGCCGGCGATTCATTGACCATGTCAACATCGTTGATCAGGATCTTGCCGGCGGTCACATCTTCCAGCCCGGCAATCAGGCGCAGTAATGTGGATTTGCCACAGCCCGACGGGCCGACAAATACAACAAACTCGCCATCATTAATTTCAAGATCAACACCGGGAATAACGTCGATATTCCCGAAGGTTTTCTTGACATTTTCCAGTCGGATTGCACCCATTGTGGTGTTCCTTCCTTGTATATTTTGGTCCGGCGGCGGTTTATTTCACCGCGCCGAAGGTCAAACCACGGACAAGCTGTTTCTGCGAGAACCAGCCGACGATCAGAATGGGCGCAACCGCAAGGGTCGATGCCGCCGACAATTTTGCCCAGAACAACCCTTCGGGGCTGGAATAGGACGCGATAAAGGCGGTCAGCGGGGCTGCATCCGAGGTCGTAAGGTTCAGCGTCCAGAAGGCTTCGTTCCAGGCGAGAATAATGTTGAGCAGCATGGTGGATGCAATGCCGGGAAGCGCCATGGGCAACAGCACAAAGATAATTTCCTTGGGCAAGGTTGCCCCGTCCATCCGGGCGGCTTCAAGGATGTCTTTGGGGATTTCCTTGAAATAGGTGTAAAGCATCCAGACCATGATCGGCAGGTTCATTAAAAACAGAACCATGATCAGGCCAAACCGGGTGTCGAGAAGGCCCCAGTCGCGAAACACCAGATAGATCGGCACCAGCACGCCAACCGGCGGCATCATTTTGGTCGACAGCATCCACAGCAAGGTATCCTTGGTGCGTTTGGTCGGGTTAAAGGCCATGGCCCATGCGCAGGTCACCGCAAAGATCAGGCCAAGAAAGGTCGACCCAAACGACAGGATGATCGAGTTCATGGCGAACTTGAAGTAGTTCGACTGTTCCAGAATTCCGCTATAGTTTTCCAGCGTCCAGTTAAAATCGAAAAACAGAGGCGGCATGTTCACCGCATCAAGTTCGGATTTGAAACTGGTTAGCACCATCCACAAGATGGGAAAGAAAACCGTGAGGCCGACAATCCAGGCAAAGACCGAATAGGCGAACTGACCGAAAGGTGTTTTGAATTTACTGTCCATTGTCGCCCCCTATGCGTCCAGGTTTTTGCCGATGAGGCGAACCAGAAAGATCGCGACAATATTGGCAAGAATGACAGCAACGATACCGCCCGCTGAAGCACCGCCGACGTCATATTGCAGCAGGGCCTGGGTATAGACGAGGAAGGCGATATTTGTGGTCGACAAACCGGGTCCACCACCCGTGGTGACGAAAATTTCGGCAAACACGCTCAGCAGGAAAATGGTTTCGATCAGGATCACAACCGTGATCGCACGGCTGAGGTGCGGCAAGGTTATATAAAAGAAAATCGATACCGGTCCGGCCCCGTCCATCTGGGCGGCTTCTTTTTGGTCGCGATCGAGCGACTGCAAGGCGGTCAGCAAAATCAGCGTCGCAAAAGGAAGCCATTGCCAGGCCACCATAATGATAATGGCCGTGAGCGGGGCATGGGTAAACCAGTCAATCGGTTGTAAACCCAGTGATGTTGATATCCACGCAAAAAAGCCGGAAACCGGGTTCATCAACAGGTTTTTCCAGACCAGCGCATTTACCGTTGGCATAATAAAGAACGGCGAAATCACTAAAATACGCAAAATGCCCCGGCCAAAAATCGGCTGGTCGAGCATCAGCCCCAGCAAAATACCGCCAATAACGGTCATCACCAGAACAGACCCGACAAGGATCAGGGTGTTGGCAAGGGAGGCAAAAAAGGCGTGGTCGGTCAGGAAAAACTTGTAATTAACAAAACCAATCCATTCCTCCATCCCTGGGGATAGCAGGTTATAGCGAAGAAAAGAGAAGTAAATTGTCATGCCCAAAGGCACGATCATCCACAAAAACAAGGCGATGATCGACGGTGCGGACATTACGCGCCCGGCCAGGGTCGAGGCCCGTGTCGACATGGTGCGCTCCCCGTTTGCAGTGTCTTTGACTGACTTTGGAAGAAAAGGGGTGGCGGAAGTGCCGCCACCCTAGTCTACCAGGTCAAGGAGGTCAGATTACAGGATCAAGATCAGTAGTAACCAGCTTTCTGCATGGTCCGATCTGTGGATTCCTGGGCATTTGCCAGCGCCTGGTCAACGGTGACCTGGCCCGCAAGTGCCGCGGAAAACTGCTGGCCGACAACGGTGCCGATACCCTGAAATTCAGGAATAGCGGCAAACTGAACACCAACATAAGGTTTGGGTTTCAAAGTGGAGTTGATCGGATCTGCACTGTCGATGGCAGCAAGGGTCTTGATGGCAAACGGGGCGGCATCAAGATATTTTTCGTTCTGGTAAAGCGACATACGGGTTCCCGGGGGAACGTTCGCCCAGCCGTCTTTGCTGGCAACCAGTTCGAGATAGGATTTCGATGTTGCCCAGGCGATGAACTTTTCAGCAGCTTCGGTGTTTTTTGAAGAAGCCGGGATCGCCAGGTTCCATGCCCAGAGCCAGTTGGCACCGGTGCAGGTTACAGCGCAAGGGGCTTCGGTAAAGCCAACCTTGTCGGCAACTTTGGAATCTTTGGGGTTGGTCACAAAAGACGCCGCAACAGTTGCGTCGATCCACATGCCGCATTTGCCCGCATTAAACAGCGAAAGGTTTTCGTTAAACCCGTTCGATGTTGCACCGGGAGGACCGTATTTGCCCAGAATGTCAACATACATGGACAGGGCATCTTTCCATTCCTGGCCGTTGAATTCGGGTTTCCATTCTTCATCAAACCAGCGTGCGCCATAGGCATTGCCCATGGTCGAGATCAGCGCCATGTTTTCGCCCCAGCCCGCTTTACCGCGCAGGCAGATGCCATAAACGCCATTTGCCGGATCATTCAGCTTTTTGGCGATGTCGAGGGTCTGGTCCCAAGTCAGGCGACCATTGATTTCGATGCCCGCTTTTTCGAACAGGTCCTTGCGGTACATCATCATCGAGCTTTCGGCATAGAACGGTGCCGCATACAGCTTGTCGTCGTTGCTTAATGCCGAACGGATCGACGGCATAATGTCATCGACGTCATAGTCAGCGCCCAGATTTTCGAGCGGTGCCAGCCAGCCTTTTTTAGCCCAGATCGGGGCTTCATAGGTGCCGATGGTCATGATGTCGTACTGGCCGCTATTGGTGGCGATGTCGGTTGTGACACGCTGACGCAGGGTATTTTCTTCCAGCGTCACCCACTCAAGCGAGATATCGGGATTTTTTTTGGTGAAGTCATCCGTCAGCTTCTGCATGCGGATCATGTCACCATTATTAACCGTGGCAATCGTCAGTTTGGTCTCGGCACTGGCACCAAAAGCGACGCCGCCGGCCAACAGCGCACACAGCGCTGCTCCCATAATATTTCTCATAATTCCTCCCAAAAGGACTTTTCCCGTCAAGCAAACTGTGTTGCTCATTTTGATCATTTGTTCAGGACGTGAACATTCACTCAATTTTCACCATCCTTGTCAACCGAATTCGATTGTGCATTGCAACAGAAAAACCCGCAGGAATGGACTGCGGGTTTTGTTACGCAAAAGCATGTTTCTTTTAATAAGATCCATTTTGCCGATGCAGTCTACAGCCTGGCAAGGAGAAGTCCGCAGAGCGTAATGGGTTTACGGGCAAGGATTTCGACGCGGCCAGGCGGTAGACTGCACCGGCCCGCAGGGTTTGTTTTTGGCGGTGTTTGGCGGCGTTACACCGCTCGCCCGATGCGCCGCATCGCGCAGCGCACTGTGCCTTGCCAAACGACACGCCAAAAACAAACAAAATGGGTCTTATTAAAAGAAATATGCTTTATTGATTATTCGGGATTATTTTTCGGGTATCAGCGCAGCAATGCCTTGGCGGTGGCTTCGTCGGTAATCAGAGATGTAATTAATTTCCCCGCCATCGCCCCGCGAATCGCGGCAATTTTCTTTGCACCCTTGGCAACGGCGATGGTGTTTTGACCGGGAATTTGCAACGGCGCGCTGGTCACCCGGTTATTGACATCATGGTCAAGAATTTGTCCGTCACGATCAAATGTCCAGCTGATCAGCTCGCCAATGCCGCCATGGTCTTGCAGGCTTTTTAATTCGGCCGGAGTAATAAAACCGTCAACCAGAAGCGGGGCATCGTCGCCCATCTGACCAATGCCGACAAATTTCACATCCGCCCTTGCGGCCAGATGCAGGATGTTATCCATCGGCGCTTGTTCCTGCATCGGTTTGCGCTGTTCGGCGCGTGGCACAATCACCGGGATCGATAACGGGTAATGCGGGGCGCGGGTCAAATCGGCCAGTTCGGTTACGGCATCATAAAAGCTGGCGGCACCGTCGGTTGCGATGGTGCCAACCAGCGACACGATTTTATGGTGGCTGGCATCAATGCGCTGAACTTCATTAACCATGCTGCGCATGGCGCGCCCGGTGCCCAGTGCAATCACCTTGGACTCCGGCGATTGCAAAACACGTTCCAGCACATTGGCGGCAGCCTGCGCCATGCCAAACATGGCATCGGGTGCGGCCGGGTCGGTTGGCACCACGTCGCAATGTTCAAGCTGATAGTGGTCTTTCAGGCGGGCCGCCAGTTCCATGCAGTCGGCAATCGGGTGATCCAGCCGCACTTTAACCAGCCCTTCGCTGATGGCGGCCGACACAAGGCGCTGTGCGGTGGGGCGTGAGACGCCCAGTTTGGTGGCGATTTCGTCCTGGGTGTTGCCCGCGCAATAATACAGCCAACCCGCACGGGCGGCTTCATCCAGTCGGGCAGCTTCTTTGCGGGTACGTTTTACCATCCCTGTCTTCCGATTTTATTTTTGTTGGCATTGCGCGACGGTCAAGGTTGCATCGGGGCAAATCGCGCGAAGATGGATATTGCAGCCCCATCTCGCAGGCTGGACAGTGATTTTCTCTAGCTCTTTTTAAGTGGTATGACCAGTGCCAATGATGTGGCGTGGCACAAAACAATATGGCCGCCCCGGTGGGAGCGGCCATATGAAACGGATACCAGATCAGAAAAGCTGTTATTTTTTCGGAAGATAGTCCGAGACCAGCAATTCTGCGATCTGAACTGCGTTCAAGGCAGCCCCTTTGCGCAAATTGTCGCCAACACACCACAATGACAGGGCATTGGGAATGCTGGGGTCTTTGCGAATGCGCGAAATAAAGACGTTATCTTCGCCCGCAACTTCATGCGGGGTGACATAGCCTTCATCGCGGCGATAATCGACCACGGAAACACCGGGAAAGGCTTTTAGCGCCTTGCGGGCTTCCTCGACGGTGACCGGCATTTCAAATTCGATATTAATGGCTTCGGAATGGCCGACAAAAACCGGAACCCGGACGCAGGTGGCGTGAACGGCGATGTCAGGGTCCAGAATTTTGCGGGTTTCCGCCGTCATTTTCCATTCTTCGCGGGTCGCTCCGTCATCCATAAATTCGTCAATATGGGGAATGACGTTAAAGGCGATTTGCTTGGTGAATTGTTCCTTGGTCGGAAGGTCATTCACATAAATGCCGCGTGTCTGGTTAAACAGTTCGTCCATTGCCGCGCGGCCCGCACCCGAAACCGCCTGATAGGTCGACACAATCACGCGTTTGATCGGCTGCAAATTATGCAGCGGTTTTAATGCCATCACCATCTGGATGGTCGAGCAATTGGGATTGGCGATAATGTTTTTCTTGGCGTAGCCGGCAAGGGCCTCGCCATTAACTTCAGGCACAATCAGCGGAATGCCCGGTTCCATGCGCCAGTAGCTGGAATTGTCGATCACGACGCATCCGGCTTCGGCAACCTTCGGGGCCAGGTTTTTTGCCGTGGTGCTGCCTGCGGCAAACAGCGCGATATCGATTTGTGCAAAGTCGAAGCGGGCGGCGTCCTGGACAATCAGGTCGTCATCGCCATACGAAATTGTGCGTCCGATCGAGCGCGACGAGGCCAGCGCAAAGACTTCCTCGGCGGGAAAATTGCGTTCTGCCAGAGTGTTGAGCATTTCGCGCCCGACATTGCCAGTGGCGCCCACAACGGCGATTTTGTAACCCATCAAGTGCCTCTTTCTGTTTTGGTACGGTATGCCTGTGCATTGGAGATTTCCCTAAACAACTAGATAGGGTCACCCTGAACCGACCGGTAAGCTGGCCGAGATGTAAGGCTTTGTGCGGCGTCGTGCAAGGATGGTTTCGGTTTTTACTGCTTGAGATTGCAGTGAAATATGTCACTATATCTCACGGGGGTTGTGAAATGTTGGTTGATATTTCGCGATTTTGGGGGTTGTCGCATTTCCGGCTTGAGAAGGACGGCTATGACGTACCCGATGACATTGAACTGGACTGACAAGAAAGTCCTCGATTTTTTTCGCGAACATGTAACGCGCGGCACGCTTGTTGTGCGCGTAAATGACCGCCACGAGGTTGCCCTTGGTGATGGCGGTGATCCACGCGCAACCATGACATTGCCCAATTGGACCAATGCCATGAAAATGGCGCTCAGCCCCGATCCGGGGTTTGGCGAAGTTTATATGCAAGGTGGCCTGGATGTAACATCGGGCGAGCTTGAAGACCTGATTCGCGTGTTACGCCTTAATTTTGATGGTGGCCATTCCAGCAGCAGCTTTGGCTTGCTGATTGAAAAATTGCAGGCATTCAAATTCCGAATTGCGCAATTTACCTCGGTCGAGGCGGCATCTCGCCGTGTGCGCCACCATTATGATATCGGCAACGACCTTTATACCCGCTTTCTTGACGCGGATATGCAGTATTCCTGTGCATTCTGGGATGACGGGGCCCAAAACCTTGCCGAGGCCCAGCACCATAAAATGACCCTGACCACCGACCGGTTACAAATTACCGAGCCGGGAACCCGGGTTGTCGATATTGGGTGTGGCTGGGGCGGGTTAAGCCGGTTTATCCGCCGCACCACCGGTGCCGAAGTGCATGGCATTACCCTGTCGACCGAGCAATATAACTGGGCGCTGGAACGCAAGGCCGAACTGCCTGCCGATTTCCACGAAGGTCTGGATTATCATTTGCAGGATTACCGGGTTTTCGCCGAAGCCAACAAGGAACGCTATGACCGGGTGGTGTCGGTGGGGATGTTTGAACATGTGGGGCGCCCGCAGTTCAAAACCTATTTCGAGCAAGTCAGCCACCTGTTAAAGGCGGGCGGTCGTGCGGTTATCCACACCATTATCAAACCCCGGCCCGATTTTACCTCGCCGTGGATTGACCGTTATATTTTCCCGGGCGGGTATATTCCTGCCGTCCATGAAGTGGTTGAAGCCGCCGAACAGGCCGATCTGGATGTGGAAGCCTGCCATTTTCATCCCGGCGATAATTACGCCCGGACCTTGATGGCATGGCGCGAGAACTTTCGTAAAATTCAGGATCAGCTTGATCCGGAAAAATACGATACCGAGTTCAAACGGATGTGGGAATTTTATCTGGCGGGCTGCATCAACGCGTTTGATGCGCGCGAAGGCGGCGGTGGCATGCGGGTGGGCCAGTTTGTGTTCACCAAACCGGGCTATCGTCATAATTGATCTTGCGGGCAGCGGGGATGTTTTACGCTCCGCTGCCCACGTTTCCAGATTTGTCGACGAACAAAAATTAACAACGAACAGCATTCTGGTTTGTCTTTTTGAACGTGCCTACCCAGCGGACCGCAAGAGTCCGCCAACCGGGACACAGGGATGCAACCGGCCCTGATTAACCCGGATATGATCGGTTGATTTCCTTTTAGGGAGGAAAACCATGCTGTATTCAAGCCATGCCGGACCCGCCGTTAACGCGCGTGCCAACGCCCGCCGGGGGACGGGTTATTTTGCTTTTTCCGACCTCGCAGCTACGGATGATCGACCAGATTATGTCGGTTCGGTCGACCAATACTGCAAGGCATTGTCGGTGGTGGAGCTGTCAAGTTGCGAGCGCGACATGCTGCGCGCCCATTTGCGCGCCCCTGATCACTGCATTACCGGGCTGGACCTTGCCTTTGCGGCCGGGCATTTTGGCCCGCGCATTGGCCTTAAAAAATACGGGCGTATTGGTCGTAAAATTGCGATGGCAGCCGGGTTGCCGCAATGCCAAACCGATGTCAGCGCGTATCTTGCCGCTATTTTTAGCCTGGCTGACGGCACGCAAATGGAAACCGAGGACTGGAACTGGGTTTTGCATCCGACATTGGCAGAAGCGCTAAGAAAAAGTGGAATTTCCTGAGCAAAAACGCGGGATTTAAACCAGCGGCGTAGCGAACTGGCGGGCCGGTGCCAGCGCCATTGTCGCAACAGCGGTGGAATTTCAGGATGATTGTTTTTGGGAAAAATCATCACGTGATGTAACAGCTGTCCATGTTGTCTCGTCCTGTTTGTAGCGAATGTTTTTCATTGTCTGCAAACAGGAGATTGCACCATGAGCCGCTTTGATTTTGCCAAAACTAGCCCTGCCTTGTTCAAGGGGCTGTATCATGCCTCGACTGTGTTCGAGACCGAAAAGACAGTGCCCAAAACGGTGGTCGAAATTGTGAAATGCCGGGTATCGCAGCTTAACGCCTGCTCGTTTTGTCTGCGTATGCATCGCGATGATTATTTGAAACATGGCGGGCAGCAGGACAAAATCGACATGCTGGCCGTTTGGCGCAATGCCAAGGATTTTGACGCGAGCGAACGTGCCGCCCTTGACTGGGCAGAAAAGCTGACCATCGCTGCCGATTCCGCCGCCATCGATGCCAGCTTTGAAGCCCTTGGCGCGCATTTTAGCGAAAGCCAAATATCGGAACTGACCACCGGTATTGCCCTGATTAATGCCTGGAACCGGTTGGGTATTGCCCAGCACCAACGGGCCTGATCGCCCCCCGTGTTTGACCGGCAACCTGCCTGCCCGGCGTTGCCATGACATAAACACGGTTATTGCCCGGATTTTAGCGGCACAGGCACACATGCCTGTGCCGCCTTGTGCGTTTTTGCGGAGAGAAGGCAACATGATGTCGACAGCGATTTTTGAACAGCATCGCCCCCGGTTGTTTGCGCTGGCGTTTCGCATGCTGGGCAGTCACGCCGATGCCGAAGATGCGGTACAGGATGTTTGGCTGCGATGGTGCGGGGCGGATATCGCCACTATAAACGATCCGCTTGGCTGGCTTGTGCGGGTGTGCAGCAATTTGTGCCTGGATATTTTGAAATCTGCCTGTCGTCGTCGCGAAAATTATGTCGGCCACTGGTTGCCCGAGCCCTGGGTAAACCCGTTTGCCAATGAAAGCGAAGCCGCACTGATTAATCGCGATTACCTGTCGCAGGCGTATTTAGTGATGCTGGAAAAGCTATCGCCACCCGAGCGTATCACGCTGGTTTTGCATGATGTTTTTGATTGGGATCATAGCGCCATTGCGGAAACCCTGGGCAACCAGCCCAATAATGCCCGACAAATATTATTTCGGGCACGTCGGAAAATGCAAGATCAGGCGGCGTCGGAATTGGGTGACACCGCAACAGAGAAGCCGGTTGCGGCTGCGGTTTTATCTGATGAAACAGGGTGCGCGCGCCGGTTAAAGCGCGAAGATCTGGCGGGTTTTATCAGCGCCTTGCAATCGGGAAGGGCTGACGCGATTGCGGCCCTGTTATCACCCGATGTGACGTTGCAAAGCGATGGCGGCGGTAAAGCCAGCGTTAACATCAATACATTGTTCGGAACAGACCATGTTGCCCGTTTCTTTGCCGGGGTATGGCACAAAAACTTTGCTGCTGCCGATATGACGATCGCGGAAAGCGAAGCCGAAAGCTGGATCCTGTTTGCCGCCGATGGTGTTGTGCATACCGCCATTACATTTGCCGTTGAAAATGGCCGCATTGATCGCATTTTCGTCCATCGCAATCCTGATAAGATCGCGGTGTTTCAACCAAATAGAAGTTAAACGCGTTGTCTGGACTATAAAGTGAGTGGCCAGACAGTGTTTCGGGGGCAGGGTGTTTGCATGTGCCGTGAGGTGCCAGACCGTAAAGGGCCATGCAAATAATAACGGCCAAGCTGCACATGTGCGCCTGGCCGTTATGGTGTTATCGCCCTGGTCGTCGGGATGGGTTATTTGCCAACTTCATCATTGGCGAGGATTTTAAGGCCAAATGTTTCGGCCAGAACCGGCGGGGTGGGCGGCTTTTGGGCCTTCATCAACGGGCCAAACGCCACCGGCTTTGGCGGCGACAGCGTAATTTTCAGGCGGTGCGGGGCGGCCAGCCAATTGGCCAGTTGCCCAAGGGATGCGCCGAGTTGGCCCGTCTTGCCATATTGTTGCTGGGCCTGAACCACCACCATTCCGGCGGTCAGCTGTAATTGATCTGCTGGAACGCCGCTGGTTGCTGCGGCAATTTTCCACACGGTCGGCATCAGGTTTTCGCCCGAAATTTCCAGCGACGCGTCCTTTAACAGGGCAGATTGGCTAAAGATTTTGCCAATGCGTTGTTTGGCATCGATCAGGGGAATGTCCTGCAACTGCCCGATAACATCCGATGTTAACCCTGCCAGCGTGACGGAAAATTTTACGGTGCCAAAATCATGCACGGTGAGTTCATCAACGCCATATTGGAATTCGCCATTTTCCGCGTTCCAGCGTTGATGCGCATCGATATCGAGCGTCACCTGATCAAACCGTTCAACACCTAGCATGCTGGTAACACGGGGATCGGTGCTTATTTCGTCGGGTATGTCGATGCTAAAGCCGCCAATATGGCTGGAGGCTGCCCGGGCAACCTGTGGCCCGTCTTCGCGTGCCGGGCCAACATCGCCCAGCGCACCACCCAGTTCATCAAGCGTCAGATGAAAGGTTTCACTGCCGGTAATGCCAAGTTCAATGCCGGTCAGTAAATAGGTCGACAGAACAGGCGGGTTAAAGGGAAAACCGACTTCTCCCAGTGTTTTGTCCTGCATTTCAGCAAGTTGTTCTTCTGGTGTGCTGGCGGTGACACCCTGAAACTGGCGAAGGACCGTGCCGATATTGGCCAGATCAACATCGCGAAGGGTGGCTTGATCCAGCCCGATTTTCAGGGTCTGGGCAACGTTGCTGCCATGAACCGAAAGCCCACCCGATGAGAATTCACCAATCACATTATGCGCCAGTTTATGGATGGCAAGGTGGTCCCAGCGAATTTCCGCTTCGGGCAGGGTGTAAAGCTGGTCGGATAATTCCAGCTTGTCGATTTTCACGCTTTCAAACGCGGCCAGCCACTGGTCAATGTCAAATTTTTCGCCCGGTGCCGGGATCAGATCCGGGTTGATCGCCTGATCAAACCCGCCAAGTTCGATCCGGCCAATGGTCAGGGCCCCGCCATTTTTCGGCAGACGAATTTTAAGCCCGTTAACGCTGGTGGTTTCAATCGATTGGGTGGTTAATCCGTCGACCAATATGCCCGCCGCTGAAATGGCAGAATGGTCTGGCAGCGACATGGTTAAATCGGCCAAGGCCATGTTTTTGCACGATTCAGCCGAATTCCAGTTAAAATCGCTGTTATCAAGCTGCTGCAACAGCGGCATCGGCCCGGCACAATTGGCAAAAATGCTTTGCGCAATGCGGGCATTGCCCTGATCAGGCCCGGCGTCATAGCTCCAGGCACCGGTGGTAATGCCACCAATATGGTCCGCCGCGATATCCTGAATGTGGATATCTTCAATTGTGCTGGTCTGATCCTCAAAGGTTTGGGTCAGGCCGGGGCTTGTAATATCGGCGGCGGCAAAAGTGTCGGGAAGCCAGTTGGTGGGATCGGCCGAAACACCTGCAAGGCGCGCCTGATCAAAGGAAATTTTGCGCCCGTTAACCTCGATGGTCGCATTGCCAAGGGTCATGCCCTGCGCCAGTGCATCGTGTGACGGGTTAAAACCGTAAACCGCAAGCCAGTCGATGCCGGTGATATCGACATGTTGCGCGCTATAAACAGCCCCGTCCATGCTGACGATTTTGACATTGTCGCCCGACATGGTGCCTTTAAACAGCGACATTTGAAAATTGGTAAATTCGCCACGGATCATCGATTGCGGGTTGGTCAGCGCGCTGCGCAGATTATTTTCGGTATAGACCGGGGCCAAAAAATGAAGCCCGGCACCAGCCGCGGCCACAACAACGAGGCTGCCAATAATGAATTTTGCGGTTTTGGCCATCTGATCGCGCGGTCCCCTGCAAATCTGAAAAATGTGATCGCTAATATATCACGCGTTGTCTGCAATGCATGAACCGTTTGCGATTTTATTTGTGTCGCATTGTACGCAATGGGTTGAAATAAAATAAAAAGGCCGGGGCGTTATCGGCCCCGGCCTTGAAATTCAGATCGATGATGTGGTGGTCGGTTAGACCAGCTTGTTCAGCTCGTTGATAACCGCTTCACCCATAACACTGGTTGAAACCTTGGCCATGCCCGGCTGCATGATGTCAGCGGTGCGCAGGCCACCCTTCAGAACGTTCTGAACGGCGGTTTCGATCATGGTGGCGTCATCGCCCATGTCGAACGAATAACGCAGCATCATGGCGAATGACAGCAAGGTTGCCAGCGGGTTGGCAAGGTCCTGACCGGCAATGTCGGGGGCAGATCCGTGGACCGGCTCGTACAATGCCTTGCGTGCGCCGGTTTCATCGGCCGCACCCAGCGATGCCGATGGCAGCATGCCCAGTGACCCGGTCAGCATAGCGGCACAATCAGACAGGATATCGCCAAACATGTTGGTGGTAACCATCACGTCAAACTGTTTGGGGTTGCGCACCAGCTGCATGGCGGCGTTATCGACATACATGTGGCTGATGTCGACCTCGGGGAATTCCCTGGCAACGCGTTCAACAACTTCGCGCCATAAAACGGTGGATTCCAGAACGTTGGCCTTGTCGACCGAGCACAGGCGCTTGTTGCGCTTCATCGCCATATCAAAGGCAACGCGGGCGATACGTTCGATTTCGGGTTCCGAATAAACCAGCGTGTTAAAGCCAAAACGAACACCGTCGCGTTCTTCAATGCCACGTGGCTGGCCGAAATAAATGCCGCCGGTCAATTCGCGCAGGATCATGATATCGAGACCCTTAACCACATCTTCCTTCAGGGTCGATGCGCCGACAAGGGCGTCAAATACCAGGGCCGGGCGCAAATTGGCAAACAGGCCCATTTCCTTGCGAATTTTCAAAAGGCCGCGTTCGGGTTTGATGTCGAACGGAATGTTGTCCCATTTCGGGCCCCCCACAGCACCAAGCAACACGGCATCGGCAGCCATGGCGTCGGCCAGGGTTTCGTCGGTCAGCGGGTTGTTGTGGGCATCGATCGAGGCGCCGCCGATCAGGCCTTCGGTGACGTCAAAATTGATGTCACGTTTTTTGGCCATCCAGTCCATAACGCGCTGAACCTGGCGCATCACTTCGGGGCCAATGCCGTCGCCCGGCAACATCAAAACTTTTTTGGTAATCGTCATTTTCAAACCTTCGCAAAGAAACAGCGGCGCGCAAGCGCGCCAGATATGCGGGAATTAAAAACGGGCGGCGTAAAATATTTGCGCCGCCCGTAATTTTTTAAAGCGACAGCCAGGGCTGCGACAATGCACGTTCGGCTTCAAAGCCGTTAATCGCATCACCCTGTTGCAGGGTCAGGCCAATGTCATCAAGGCCATTAAGCATGCAATGCTTGCGGAACGGTTCGACATCAAACTTGATGCAACCGCCATCCGGGCCGGTGATTTCCTGCTTTTCAAGGTCAATCGTCACCGTGGCATTGGCACCGCGTTCGGCGTCAAGCATCAGTTTATCAACATCTTCCTGCGGCAGGGCGATCGGCAAAATGCCGTTCTTAAAGCAGTTATTGTAAAAAATGTCGGCAAAGCTGGGCGCAATAATGCAGCGAATACCAAAATCAAGCAGCGACCAGGGCGCATGTTCGCGCGATGACCCACAGCCAAAATTGGCTCCGGTGACCAGAATTTTGGCATTGCGATACGCCGGCTGGTTCAGAACGAAACCAGGAATTTCGTCGCCGTTATCGTCAAAACGCATTTCATCAAACAGGTTTTTGCCAAGACCGGAACGTTTGATGGTCTTGAGAAACTGCTTGGGGATGATCATGTCGGTATCGACATTGAGCATCGGCAACGGTGCGGCCACACCGGTTAAAGTGTCGAACTTGTCCATTGTCTTATCCCTTGTTTTCGGCATCCCACACCCGACCCAGGGCTTCTATCAGGTCTTCGGTGGCGTCGATGTCATTAGCAACGAAATCGGGCAGGTTAATCCCGGTAAGCTGGGGCAACAGGCTTTCTAACACCATTGCCCGCCCGTAACGCGGTATGCCGTCTTCGTAACTGGTAAAGGCTTGTGCAGACATTATCGGGCCTTACACAATTTCAAGCTTGCGAACGTCGGTCAGATAACCGGTTACCGCTGCTGCAACGGCCATCGCCGGGCTAAGCAGATGGGTCCGACCGCCGCGGCCCTGACGGCCTTCAAAGTTGCGGTTTGATGTCGATGCACAACGTTCACCCGGTTCCAGACGGTCGGGGTTCATTGCCAGGCACATCGAGCAACCCGGTTCGCGCCATTCAAAACCGGCCTCAAGAAAGATCTGATCCAGACCTTCTGCTTCGGCCTGTTCCTTGACCAGTCCCGAACCCGGAACGACCATGGCATTAACCGATGCCGCAACCTTGCGGCCTTTGGCGACAACGGCGGCTGCGCGCAAATCCTCGATCCGGCCATTGGTGCAAGAACCAATGAAAACACGGTCGATTTTAACTTCTTCAAGCGGAGTGCCCGCAACCAGACCCATATATTCGAGCGAACGGGTAATGGCTTTTTTCTTGCCCGCATCGGTCACATCGTCCGGGCCAGGCACAACAGCACTGATCGGGGCAACGTCTTCCGGGCTGGTGCCCCAGGTAACCTGCGGGATGATGTCGTTGGCATCAAGTTCGACGACTTTGTCGTAATGTGCGCCGTCATCCGTGGGCAGGGTCTTCCAGTATTCAACAGCCTGTTCATATGCCGCACCCTTGGGTGCCATCGGACGGCCCTTGATATAGTCAAAGGTTTTTTCATCCGGCGCGATCAAACCGGCGCGTGCGCCACCTTCAATCGCCATGTTGCAAACCGTCATGCGGCCTTCCATCGAAAGCGCACGAATGGCCGAACCGGCATATTCAATCACAAAGCCGGTGCCGCCTGCGGTACCGATACGGCCGATAATGGCAAGGGTGATGTCCTTGGCAGTCACGCCGGGGTGCAAATCACCCTCGACCTTGACCAGCATGTTTTTGGCCGGTTTTTGAACCAGGGTCTGGGTGGCCAGCACATGTTCAACTTCGGATGTGCCAATACCAAATGCCAGCGCGCCAAAGGCCCCGTGGGTGGAGGTGTGCGAATCACCGCAAACCATGGTCACACCGGGCAGGGTAAAGCCTTCTTCCGGGCCAACAATATGCACAATACCCTGACGAAGATCGTTCATCGGGAAATAGTGAATGCCGGTGTCGCGCGCGTTCTGGTCAAGGGTGTCAACCTGAATACGGCTGTCTTCTTCCTTGATGCCCTGGGAGCGGTCGGTGGTCGGCACGTTATGGTCGGGCACGGCCAGCGTCAGTTCGGGATGGCGCACCTTGCGACCGGCATTGCGCAGACCTTCAAAGGCCTGCGGACTGGTAACCTCGTGAACGAGATGGCGGTCGATATAAATAAGGCAGGTGCCGTCATCCTGCGTATTAATCACATGGCTTGCCCAAATTTTGTCAAAAAGGGTTTTCGGGTTTCCCATCTCGACCTCCTCTCTATTCGATCCTGTGTGCGTTATTGCAAAACATAAGGCGCGCGGGCAGGCGATGCGAATGATACCGGGGATAAAACCGTACGATCATCACGGGATAATCTGGCGGTAATGCAGGGTGGCGGGATACCGCCATTTCCTCCGGCGCAGCTTGGCGCTGCGAAATTTTATTATTCAGAAACGCTTGCCCGGGACTGTTTTTGCCGCGGGACTGTTTTTATACACGCCAGCTTGCAAATCGCAAGCGCCGGAGCGGGTGTTTTTTCAGGCGGCAACATCTTTAAATTGAAACGGTCAAAATTTGGCATCTTTGGGTAGCTGATGCAGCCTATAAAGCGGGATTGAGCCCCATAGTCTAAATAGCTGATATAGAAAAATGTGATGGCTAAGGGTGAACAATTCCGCCAATGAGATGGTTGGCGGGCAGTTTTTACCGATTCGCCATAACGCAACTATTGCGTGTTTTTATAATCGTTCAATCGCCACAGACCGGCATGGATCAATCACGGCCAATGGCGCGTGAGGTACAGATACGCAAGGGGATGTGGCAGGGCAGATAAGGGTTAGGCATAAAAAAACGGGCCCATTTTGCAATGGACCCGTTTTGTGCTGTCCGGTTGCCCGGTGGCAGCTTATTTCTTGCGTTCAGCCGCCGTCAGCTTGCCTTTGTGACCGGTGGTCTGTTCGGCGATACGTGCCGATTTACCAGTACGGCCGCGCAGGTAATAAAGCTTTGCACGACGAACATCACCACGACGCACGACTTCGATTTTGTCAATCGCCGGGGAATAGTTCTGGAAAATACGCTCAACACCTTCGCCCGATGCGATTTTACGCACGGTGAAGGAAGAGTTCAGGCCGCGGTTTTTACGCGCGATGCAAACGCCTTCAAACTGCTGAATACGCTCGCGCGTGCCTTCAACAACTTTCAGGTGAACGCGAACGGTATCACCGGCATCAAATTCCGGCACGGCGCGCTTTGCGGAGATTTTATCAAGCTGATCTTTTTCGATCTGCTGAATGATTGCATTGGTCATGATTTAACCCTCTTTGCTGGGCCCGTGGCAACATACTGATCCCAAAGGTCAGGACGCCGTTCACGAGTGATTTCTTCTGCCTGGTCAAGCCGCCAGGCCTGTATCTTGGCATGATGCCCGGAGAGCAGAATTTCCGGTACTTCACGCCCGTTCCAATTGGCCGGGCGCGTGTAATGCGGATATTCCAGCAACCCGGTTTCAAAGCTTTCCTCATCGACGGAAGCGGCTTTATTCACCACTCCTTCGATCAGGCGTATGCACGATTCAATCAGGACCATGGCCGGCAATTCGCCGCCCATAAGGATGTAATCGCCAATGCTGATTTCTTCGACCTGGTGTTCATCCAATACGCGCTGGTCGATACCTTCGTATCGGCCGCATAACAGCATCACACCTGGTCCCGTTGCCAATTCGCGGCACCGTTTCTGGTTCAGCATCTTTCCCCGCGGGCTGAGATAAATCAGCGGTAATTCCGGTGCCGAAGCACGGAGTTCACGCAGGGCGGCATCGACGATATCGGGGCGCATGACCATACCGGCCCCACCCCCGAAAGGATTATCGTCAACCGTGCGGTGGCGGTCGGTTGCATGGTCGCGAATGTCTTTGACATCCAACGACCAGATCCCGTTTTCCAGCGCCCTGCCAGCCAAAGCCTGGCCGATGGCACCGGGAAACATTTCCGGGAACAGGGTTGCAACTTTGGCCTGCCACACGGGCATCCTTCAGGCCTCCTTTCCGCTGCCGGTCGCGGTTTCCGCGCCTGCCGCATCTGCGGTCACGGCTTCGGAGTCGCGGTCGGCCTGGGCGTTGTTGCCTGATTTCGATGTGCGACCCGGGCGATTGCCCGGCCCATCGTCATCGTGCAACAGCCCCTCGGGCGGGTTAACCACCAGCTTGCGTTCTGACAAAATCACTTCTGGCACAACTGTGCGGGTGAACGGCAACACAACAACTTTTCCCCGGCTTTCTTCAAGGGCGATTTCGATAACATCGCCCGCCCCAAAATCAGCCACGCCGCGGACGGTGCCAAAAACAGATCCATCAACATGGATCGCTTTCAAACCGACCAGATCGGCAAGATAGAATTCGTCGTCTGTTTCCGTGTCCGGCAATGCCGTCCGTGGAATATGAAGCCGGGTTCCGCGCAGTCGTTCAGCCGCGTCACGGTCGTTGACACCGTCGATCTTGGCGATCAACTGGTCACGAACGTGGCCAACGGGCGACAGTTTGAATTTCTGTTTCCCTTTGGCATCAAATAACGGGCCATAACCAACCAGATTATCCGGGTCAACGGTATAGCTTTTGACGCGCACGGCACCGCGAACCCCGTGAGGGGCCGTGATCATGCCAATGCAGACAAAATCTGTATCGTTTTTGGATTTGCGGTTCTCAGCCATGTCAGTTCACAATTACCTGGTATCTGATCAAATTGTACGATCAGCCAATTATTCGCTGGTAGCTTCGGCAGCGGCTTCAGCAGCAGCTTCGGCTTTGGCAGCTTTTTCACGAAGACGTTCCTGGGCTTTCGCCTTCGGAGCAGACTTCTTGGGCTGTTCGGTCGGTTTGAATGCTTCGGCCAGACCGGCTTTACCCAGGAAACGGGCAACGCGTTCGGTCGGCTGGGCGCCAACGCCGAGCCAATATTTAATGCGTTCTTCTTTGAAGGTTACGCGGTTTTCAGCTTCTTTCGGAAGCATCGGATCATAGGTTCCGACCTTTTCGATGAAGCTACCGTCGCGCGGGGCACGGGCGTCAGCAACTACGATACGGTAGTAAGGACGCTTTTTGGCACCGCCACGGGAGAGACGAATCTTGACAGCCATTCGGATAAGTTCCTTTCAGCTCGGGTTTAGTAGTCTTTACGTTACAGCCCTTTGCAGGGCCAATTTGGTCCGGTTCGAATGAACCTTTAACAAAGGTTCGTGCGAGACCGCATGATGTGGTTCTTTCGAACCGGGGGCATGGTTATTTCTTTTTACCAAACCCCGGAAAGCCCGGCGGCAAGCCACCGCCGCCCATTCCCGGAAGCCGCGGCATACCGCCGCCAACACCGGGAAAACCTTTGGGAAGCTGAAGATCTCCAGCATCCCCGCCTTCCAGCATGGACGGATCCATCTGGGGCATTCCTTTGCCAAACATTCCCTTTTTGCCCATTTTGCCGACCTTTTTAATCATCGTCGCCATGGTCTGGAACTGTTTGAGAAGCTTGTTGACGTCCTGAACGCTCAGGCCGCAACCCGCTGCAATACGTTTTTTACGCGATGCCTTGATGAGCGCGGGGTTCTCGCGCTCTTTCACGGTCATCGACTGAATAATTGCTTCCTGATGTTTCAAAAGCTTCGGGTCGATCTTGGTCTGGGCCATCTGCTTTTTCATTGCACCCATGCCCGGCAACATCCCCATGATGCCCGACAGATCGCCCATTTTCTGAAGCTGTTTAAGCTGTGCCAGAAGGTCGTTTAAGTCGAACTGGCCTTTCTGCAGCTTTTTGGCCATCTTTTCAGCGTCTTCACGCTCGATGGTTTCTGCTGCACGTTCCACCAGGCTGACAACGTCGCCCATGCCAAGGATACGGCCAGCAATACGATCAGGATGGAAAGGTTCCATCTCGTCGATCTTTTCGCCAACGCCCAGCATCTTGATCGGGCAGCCGGTAATCTGGCGCATCGACAGTGCCGCACCGCCGCGCGCATCGCCGTCAACACGGGTCAGAACGATACCGGTAATGCCAACCTTGTCGGCAAATTCCTTGGCAACATTCACCGCATCCTGGCCGGTCATGGCATCGGTGACCAGCAGGGTTTCGGTCGGCTTCACCGCATCACGGACCTGGGCGACTTCGCTCATCAGTTCCATGTCGATATGCAGGCGACCGGCCGTATCAAGGATCACGGCGTCAAAGCCTTCCTTGCGGCCCATATCCATGGCGCGCTTGGCAATGGCAACCGGCTTTTCGCCCATAATGATCGGCAAAACATGCAGGCCATTGGCATCAGCCAGAATTTTAAGCTGCTGCTGGGCGGCCGGGCGATAAATATCGAGCGAGGCCAGAAGGACTTTTTTATTGCGCTTTTTGGTCAGGTGCAGGGCAATTTTGGCGGAACTGGTGGTTTTACCCGAGCCCTGCAAACCAACCATCAAAATCGGAACTGGCGGCGTGGCGGCAAGATTAATTTCTTCGCCTTCACCCAGCATGTTTTTAAGTTCATCATGGACGATCTTGACGACCATCTGACCCGGCGTGACAGAGCGCAGGACATCCTGGCCAATCGCACGTTCGGTCGCATTGTTGATGAAGTCTTTAACAACGGAAAGGGCGACGTCAGCCTCAAGCAGGGCGACACGAACTTCGCGCATGGCTTCGCGGACGTCAGATTCCTTTAACGCACCGCGTTTACGCAGTTTGTCGAGAACGCCGCCAAGCCGATCGCTAAGTCCTTCAAACATCCCATATCCCGTCTGTTTGCCGGTGTTTCCACCATGTGCGCACAAAAAAAATTTGCCCAGTGCTCGAGATCTCGAGGACTGGGGGAGTCACCACACGGATGACCTTTGCTGTGGGGTGTTTAAGTGAGTGCAGGGGAAGAGTCAAGTGTAAAGCAGCGCGAAATGCCCGGTTTCAGCCGTTTTCATCGGTGTTTGCACCGTTAAATCCGTATCGCCTTGTTCAATGCGGATTCGCACCGGTTTTCGGTGCTGTAACAACCAGACGGCGCGGCAATGGCAAAGAATGCCAGCCTTGGGTAATGCCAAATTATGGCGAACCGGTCACGTGCGACGGCACCGCGCGACGTGTGCCGCGATTGGTAAGGCTCGATCAGCCGGATCGCGGACCAACGGGACTGGTATAAACGTGGGGTCGGTCAGTCTTCCTGGTGCGGCGTAATGGCGAAATTATCGATCAGGCGGGCCTTGCCAAGGCGGGCGGCAACAAAAACCCGGGCCGGGCGGTTGATTATGCCCTGCATCAGGTCGAGGGTTTCAGCGTCGCGAATTTCCAGATAATCAATCGGGGTAAAGCCCGCCGCCGCAATTTGCTGGCGACCGGTTTCGAGCAGCGGTTCAATGGCATCGCCGCGCGCCGCGCGATCGGCAATTGCGGTGAGAACCTGGTAAAGCGTGGTGGCGGTTTGACGTTCGTGCGCCGATAAATACCGGTTGCGCGACGACATCGCCAGCCCGTCTTGTTCGCGGTGAATGGGGCCGCCAATGATGGATACCGGAATGTTCAGGTCGGTGACAAAGCGCTTGATCACCATAAGCTGCTGGTAATCCTTTTCGCCAAACAGGGCGACATCGGGCAGGGCCTGAAGCAGCAATTTGCTGACCACCTGTGCCATGCCATCAAAATGGCCGGGGCGCGAGGCACCGCACAGCATGTCGGTCATATTATCGATATGCAGGCGGGTGGCAAAACCCGACGGATACATTTCCTCGACCGTGGGGGCAAAACACAGCTCGACCCCGGCATCTTGCAATATCACCTGATCGGCGGGCAGGGTGCGGGGATAGGCGGCGAAATCCTCGGTCGGGCCAAACTGGGTAGGATTGACAAAAACGCTGACAATAACGCGGTCTGCAAACTGGCGGGCCAGTGTTGTCAGGCTGATATGACCCTGATGCAGTGCGCCCATTGTGGGCACAAGCGCAATTTTAAGGCCTTCTGCGCGCCACGAGGAAACCTGGGCGCGCAGATCGGCGACGGTGTGAACAGTATGCAGGCTCATATTTTGAAAATCGCTTGTCTTATTTTACCGCGCGCAAATTGCCCGGTTTGGTCATGCCATAACAATGTTCGTCACCGGGAAAGCTTCTGTTGCGAACTTCGGCGGCATAACGCGCTGCAGCTTCGGCAACCTGATCACCCAGATTGGCATAGCGTTTGACAAATTTCGGTGTGAAATCGGAAAACAGGCCCAGCATGTCTTCGGTGACCAAAACCTGCCCGTCACAGGCGGGGGATGCACCAATGCCAATGGTGGGAATGTCAATTTCGGCGGTAATGGCGCGGGCAACGGCTTCGACCGTGCCTTCAATCACAACGCTGAAAGCCCCGGCTTTGGCCACGGCTTTGGCATCTGCCATAACCTTGCTGGCCGTTACATCATCGCGACCTTGCGATTTAAAGCCGCCCAGCGTGTTAACCTGCTGGGGCATCAGGCCGATATGGGCCATGACGGGAACGCCGCGCCGGGTTAGAAATTCGATGGTGTCAGCCAGTTCGGCGCCACCTTCAAATTTGACTGCGGCACAACCGGTTTCGGACAAAATCCGGGCGGCAGTGCGAAAGGCCTGTTCTTTGGATTCCTGATAGCTGCCAAAGGGCAGGTCAATGACAACGCAGGCATTTTTGCTGCCGCGCATCACAGCCTTGCCGTGGTTGATCATCATATCAACCGTAACAGCCAGCGTGTTGTCCATGCCGTAAACCACAGTGCCCACCGAATCGCCCACCAAAAGCAGGTCGCAATGGGCGTCAAGGCGCTGCGCCATGGGGGTGGTATAGGCGGTCAGGCAGACAATAGGCTCTCCGCCTTTGCGGGCGCGAAGGGCAGGAACCGTGACCCGGCCCTTTTTATTGGTGGTGGTACTCATGACGTTTCTCCCCCGGGTTACCGGTATGTACAGCCCGGTCTTCGCCGGACGGGCAGTCATGTTTACAATAGGATGACAGCAGGTGCGAAATATTTTTTGAAAGGCGCATATGCACTTTCGTCAGGGGTGCATCCCATATACCGCCCTGATCGCGGAAATAGCCGGGAAAATGGCCGCTTTTCCGGGTTAAAGCCCCTCGGCCAGATCTTCAAGCATGCTCAGGCCAATGGCCTCGATATGTTTGTTGTCTTTAAGCGAAATGGTCGCTTCCTTACGCAGTTGCGTCAAGGTGCGCGACACGGTTTCGATGGTCAGCCCCAGGTAATCGGCAATGTCTGACCGGCTCATCGGTACTTCGATGGCGGCGTCATTAACACCACGATGTTCCTGACGGCGTGCCAGCATCAGCAAAAAGGATGCGACTTTTTCTTTGGCGGTTTTCCGGCCCAAAAGCAGCATCTGGTCCTGGGCGGCGGCAAGTTCGTCAACCGCCATGCCCAGCATGCGTTTTTCAAGGCGGGGAAATTCGTCAAACAGCCGTTCGAGCTTCTGGCGCGGGAAACGGCAGGCCGTGACCGGTTCAATGGCTTCGGCGGTATAGCTGTAGGTCAGGTTCAGGGCCAGGCCCAGAAAATCACCGGCAAACAAAAAACCGGTTATCTGGCGGCGACCATCGCCCAGCAACTTGTAAAGTTTCACCGAGCCCGAGGTGACGTTAAAAACGTAATCGGCTTCTTCGGCTTCGTGAAAAATGGTGCTGTGCCCGTCATACTGAACGTGAGTCAGCAACTGGCGCAGACGTATATGTTCTTCACCATGAAGTGCGGAACAAAATGTCAGGTCCCGGATATCACAGGCATCACAAAGTTGGGAACGAACCGCCATCTGATTCTCCGAGGCTGCACAATCTTCACGGGCACAAACTGGAATTACTTTAGACGATTGTGATGCAAGGATTCAAGCTATTCGTTGCACCGTGTCATTTTGGGTCCGTTTGTTTGGGGACACCAATATTTTCATCGTCGTCAAACAATATCCGGTTTGCCGCACCATCCATATCGTCGAATTGCCCGGACTTCAATGCCCATAAAAAAGCACCCAGCCCCAAAAGGCCCAGAAACAGTGCAATCGGGATCAAAAGCAGCAGATTACTCATGGTTATTTCTTCCTGCTCATCGTTATTTGTTTTTTGTTCACGGTTATTTCGTCTCGATTATTACGCGTTATTTTTATCCGGCAGCTTTCGGTGTTGTTTCGGGCTGTTTTTTCCAGTTCAGGCGCAGCGCATTGGCAATAACAACCAGCGATGATGTTGACATGGCAATGGCGGCGATTAGCGGGGTTACAATGCCAGCCACCGCCAACGGAATGGTGACAAGATTATAGGCAAAAGACAGCGAGAAATTCTGACGGACCAGTCTGTCGGCCATCCGGGCAACATCAAGGGCCGTGATAACCGCCCCCAATCTGTCGCCCTGAAAGACAATGTCGGCGGCATTCTGGCTGATTTCCGCGGCACTGGCCGGAGACATCGAGGCGTGGGCCGCGGCAAGGGCCGGGGCATCGTTGATGCCGTCGCCCACCATCAAATCGTAATGCCCGGTGCGGGCACGTTGCGTTACCACCGCTACCTTTTGGGCGGGCGACAGGGCAGCTTTCCAGTCACTGATATCAAGGTCGTGGGCTAGCTGGCGGACATTTTCCGCGCGATCGCCCGAAAGTAACTGCACCGGGATTTTTTTATGGCGCAGGGCGGCAATGGTGGCGGCGGCATCGGGGCGGGGTAAATCGCGAAAACCGAACCGGATGGCAGCTTTGCCTGGTTCGGCGAGCCATATTTCCGGGCCGTTTTCAGCCGTTTGGGGCGTGATGGCGTGGGCTGCCCCGCAAAATTCACGGCTACCCAGCCGGACCTCGCCCCGGGCCAATATCATCGACAGGCCCTGTCCTGGATGTTCGGTAACACGCGCGGCAACAAATGTGTTGCCGGCCGCGCGAACCAGGGCTTGCGACAGCGGATGGTTGCTGTTTGCGGCCATCGATGCGGCCAGTTTCAGGGAATCGGCGTCGGGTGTCGATATCAGGTCGGGGCGGCCGGTTGTTAGTGTGCCGGTTTTATCAAACAAAACCCCGTCAATTTTGGTCAACCGTTCCAGTGCCGTGGCAGATTTAACCAAAATACCGGCCTTTAACAGCCGCCCGGTTGCCAGCACCTGAACCACAGGTACCGCCAGCGCCAGCGCACAGGGGCAGGTCACAATCAGTACCGCAATCGCGTTCATCAGGGCATCTTGCCAGCCAATGCCGCCAATCAGCCACCAGCCCAGAAAGGTAATTGCCGCAAGGCTGTGAACCACCGGGGCATAGGCGCGGGCAACACGGTCGGCAAGGGCAACATATTTTGCCCGTCCCTGTTCGGCGTTTTCCATCAGGCGGACAATTTCGGCCAGCAGGGTCGAATCGCCCGTTGCGGTAATGCAGACCCGGATCGGGGCTGACAAATTCATGGTCCCGGCAAACACCCGGCTGCCGATGGTTACCGTGGTCGGCAGGCTTTCGCCGCTGATAACGCTGGTATCAATATCGGACTGCCCGTCGATGATATCGCCGTCAATGCCGACCCGTTCGCCCGTGGCAATCAGCACGATCATGCCCGGTTGTGCCTTTTCCGGGGCCAGTAATTTGCGCGTTCCATCTTTTTCAATCACGGTGATGGAACGTGCGCGCAGGGTTAGCATATGTTCGGCAGCCGATCGTGCCTGGCTTCTGGCGCGACCATCAAGATAGCGCCCGATTAACAGGAAAAACAGCAAGGTAATGGCACTGTCAAAATAGGCATGTTCGGCCCCGCGCATGGTTTCAAACAGGCTCATGCCCAGGGCCAGCAATACCGCGAGTGTAATCGGCACATCCATGTTTACCCGGCCGTGGCGCAATGCGCCCAGGGCCGACCGAAAAAACGGCCGCCCGGCATAGGCAACGGCAGGCACGGCAATCAGCGCGGAAAACCAGTGAAACAAATCGCGGGTAAATTCGCCCATACCCTGAAGGTAGCCCGCCCAGATGGATACTGAAAGCAGCATGACATTGCCTGCGGCAAACCCGGCCACAGCCAGACAGCGCAAAAGTTCGCGGTTGCGCTGGTCGGCGGCACGTTCAAGGGTTTCGGGATCAAACGGGATCAGCCGGTATCCCATCTGGAAAACCGGGGCCACCAACCGGGCAATGTCACCGGGGGGGCCTTGCCAAACCAGATGCAGGCGGCGGGTGGACATGTTGATCCGGGCCTGAACCACCTGTTGCTGGCGTTGCAAAATGGTTTCGATCAGCCAGACACAGGCCGCACAATGCAGCCCGTCGATCATCATATCAAGACGGCAATCACCGTTCTCGCCGATATTGACAAGATCGGTAAAATCAAAGGCCCCCGGCCCGTCATCTTCGGGTTTAAGGGCACGAATGTTGGGATCAACGCTGCGGCGGGTGTAATAGGATTGAAGGCCCAGATCGTTAATCAGGGAAAAGGCGGCTTCGCATCCTGTGCAGCAAAAGTCTGGCCCAGCCGGCGAGCTGGCGGTCACCGGCTCGCCACAATGGCGGCAGGCGGTAATCGCGTTCATTGTTTGATCAGTACATCCTCGACGACCTGGTAGTCGTGGTTTTGGGCATGGGCGACAATGCGCAATTTCCAGTTTCCATAGACCGGAACCTTGGCACGGGTGCGGTATTGGCCGGGGCTGATTTCGCTGAGCATGATTTTTTCATCAATGTCATCACGATCATTGCGCATTAAAACCGCTTCCATTTTGGCACCGGTAATCGGTTCCTGTGCCTTGTCGCGAAACAGCACAGTAATGGTGGCTTCGTTATTAATAACGCCCGCAACGGTTACCTTGGTGCGCCAGCCCAGATTGGCCTGGGCTTTGGCATCAGAAATGGCTTCGTTATAGTTATTGCCATCTTCAAAGGCATGCTCGCTGACCAGTCCGACCCAACTGGTTTGGGAAAAAACGATCAGGCAGACATTGGCGAACAGCATGACGGCAAAGCCGCCCACGAAATACCACGGGATCAACCGGTCCGATTTGCGCGGGCCTGAGGAAGCCGGGATCGAGTTTTGAGTGGTTGTAGTGGTCATTTCGACGGCCCTTTTCGGCGGGCCGACCCTTATTTTTTCGGGCCGGCAAAAATGGTGTCATGGGTTTCAGAAACGCCGGTGTCGGTGTTGGTCACAATGAAATCAATCGGTGTGGCATCACTTTGCAGGCTGGACGGGTTGGCTGCAATGAAAACCCGGTAACTTCCGACCTGATCGGGGGCAACGGTAAGCGAGAATTTGCCGTCAGCAGCCGGTTTCTGGCCGATAATCTGAAAATCGGTGGCGTTAACGCCCGAAAGATCCAGAAGATAGGTTTGCGCGCTTTGTTCCTTGTTCAGCACCTTTAGCGTATAGCCATTGCGGACATCGCCGGTGGAAAGCGGCACATAAAGCGGATTGCGGTCACGCAGGACATTGACATCCATGGTGCTGCGGTTGAGCAAACCAAACATCATCACCCCGGCCACCAGCACCAGCAAGATGGAATAAAAAATGGTGCGCGGGCGAACAATGCGGACTTTGGTTGCCTGGCCATGTGCGCGCAATTGTGAATTCTGGACCGAGTCAAACCGGACCAGATCGCGCGGGAAGCTGACCTTGTCCATCATCTCGTTACAGGCATCAATGCACAGCCCGCAGCCAATGCATTCGAGTTGCAGGCCGTGGCGAATATCGATCCCGGTGGGGCAGACATTGACGCAGGCCTGACAATCGATGCAATGGCCGACTTCGGGGACTTCACCGCGGACAAGGTTTTTGCGTTTGATCGAGCCGCGCGGTTCCCCGCGCCATGCTTCGTAGGTGACGATCATGGATTCGTCATCAAGCATCGCCGACTGAAACCGGGGCCACGGGCACATATAGGTGCAAACCTGTTCACGGGCCCACCCCGCCAGCAGATAGGTCGAAAATGTCAGCGATATTGTGGTGACATAAACCGCCATGCTGGCATTGCCGGTGAAAATATCGATGATCACGGTTGGCGCGTCGTTAAAATACAGAACAAAGGCCCCGCCGGTGATCAGCGAAATGACAATCCATGTTAAATGGGTGCCGCCAATTTTGGCGAATTTTTCAAGCGACCACGGGGCTTTATCCAGGCGCATGCGGGCGTTACGGTCGCCCTGAATATAACGTTCAACCAGCATGAACAGATCGGTCCATACGGTTTGTGGGCAGGCATAGCCACACCAGATGCGACCAAACAGCGACGTTGCCAGAAACAGGCCAATCGCAGCCAGGATCAGAATACCGGTAATATAATAAACTTCCTGCGGCCAGATTTCGATAAAGAAGAAATAGGCCCGACCCTGATCCATATCGATCAGGACAGCCTGATGGGGCGCTGCCGGACCACGATCCCAGCGCAGCCACGGCACTATCCAGTAAATGGCCAGCAACGTGATCAGGGCAAACCATTTCAGATTACGGAAATAACCCGATACCCGTTTTGGATAGACCTTTTCGCGGTCTTTATAGAGCGGGATGTCGTCCTCAAGCTGCGCGTCGTTGTTTTGCGGCGTCATCTTTTCGGGCGCGGGTGATTGAGTACGAGACAATTCCATGATCGAGACCTGACCATTTGCCGTGCGATACAGACCGGCTGCTCTGCTCATATTGATTGTGGGGCAATCAATCAGTCGGTACTGCGGGGATCTGCCAGGTCGGCACGCTCGGCCTGACAGACTTGGGATTATTCAAATCCCGCAGGCAAAATATTGTAAACGGGCCATGCTGTTCCATGACACAAATCAATTTTGAACGAACCAGTTATGGCCGCTCGACAGGCGGGGGCCGTTCATACACCGGAAAAAGGCGATGCTTTGAGAGGGCAAAAGACGGGTGGGTGCGCAAGTAGCTGATGTGACAGGATTTTAGGGCGGCTGGGAATAATTGTTGCCAGATTGGGGAATGCCCGCCTGCTTGCAAGGAAGCGACGCCTGTTTGTTGAATTTTCTTATTTTATTTCAGCATTTATCACGCGGTGTGTGCCGCAAAGCCGCACAACCACACCTCGGGCCGGGTAGCACGTTAATTGCCAACAAAAAAGACCGGGGCGGCAAAACCCCGGTCTTCTTGTTTGTCAGGATAACAGGGCGGTTTTAACGCCGTCCCATTGTGGTTTTTACTGGCCACCGCCAAGCGAGTGAACATAAACCGCCAGCATTTTGATGGTTTCGTCACTAAGCTTGCCTTCCCAGGCAGGCATAACACCGCGACGGGCATTGGTGACCGTTGCTGTGATGGTGGCCTGGTCGCCGCCATACAGCCAGATATTGTCGGTCAGGTTAGGTGCGCCCATTTCGGTAATGCCTTTGGCGTTGTCGCCATGACATGCGGCACAGTTATCAGCAAAGATTTCTGTGCCCCGCGTCGCGGCGGCAGGGTCGGTTTCCCGGCCACTAAAGGACAGTACATGTTGCACAACGTCGCTGATTTCGGCGTTGGACAAGATGCCATCCTTGCCAAAGGCAGGCATATCATTAAAGCGGGTATCGTCGTTTTGTGCCCAGCGCGCGCCGACATGGATGGTTTGCGAGATATCATCCAGCGTCCCCCCCCAAAGCCAGTCATCGTCCTGAAGCGACGGGAAGCCCGTATTGCCCACCCCGCCCGTGCCATGGCACGGGGCGCAGTTTTCAGCAAATACAGCCTTGCCGCCCGCCATCGAAAAATTGAGAAGTTCCGAATCGTTGGCAATCTGGTCAACATCCAGCGCTGCGAGGCGTTCCATATATGGTGCGCGTTCGGCAGTTACATTTGCCATCGTTTCTTCAATTTTCGACCGTTCGGTAACGTTGAACATACCCTTCAAATAGCCGTGTGCGGTTGGAAAGGATGGATAAACCACCCAGTAACCGATCGACCAGATGATGCAGACCCAAAACACATAAACCCACCAGGACGGGAGCGGCGTGTTCAATTCCTTGATGCCGTCCCAATCATGGCCAGTGGTCTCGCGGCCGGTAACATTGTCTTTTTCGACATGCGTCGACATAGCTCGGTTCTCCCTAGTCCTGGTCCTTGAACGGGATCTGGGCATGGTCTTCGAAATTCTTTTGGCGTTTTTTGCTTGGCCACATGACGAAAGCAATAATCACACCAAAGAAAATCATCAGCCACAGCCCCCACAAGGGCCGGAGAAAATCAGCGAGTGCGGAAAAGAATTCCATGATTCGCGTCCTTGTCTCAGCGCAGATTCAAGCTTGGGTTGTAGGTGGTGAAATCCACCATCCGTCCCAAAATCTGCAGATACGCGATCAGGGCATCCATCTCGGTCAGTTTATCCGGATTGCCGTCAAAATCTCCGGTGGCGGCATTGGGATAGCGGGCGAGGAAGTCGTCGTAATCCTCGTCTGCGGTGGCCTGAAGATGAAGGTCCGCAACAGCGTCAGCGACCTGTTCGTCGGTGTAGGGAACGCCGACCATGCGCAACGTTTTAAGATGTTCCGCAGCGTCTTCGAACTTCAGTTCCTTTTTGGCAAGGAACGGATAGCCCGGCATGATCGATTCCGGTACGACCGAACGTGGATCATCAAGGTGTGCAACATGCCAGGCATTGGAATATTTCCCGCCGACACGCGCCAGATCCGGCCCGGTACGCTTTGATCCCCACTGGAACGGATGGTCATACATTGACTCTGCAGCCAGGCTGTAATGGCCATAACGTTCCACTTCGTCACGGAACGGACGGATCATCTGCGAATGGCAGTTATAGCACCCTTCGCGGATATAAATGTTCCGCCCGGCCTGTTCCAGCGGCGTATAGGGACGCACACCGTCAACCTTCTCGATCGTCTGTTCCATCGTGAACAACGGAACGATTTCAACAATCCCGCCGATGATGATGGTCAGAAAAATACCGAGAATAAGGAAGAAAACGTTCTTCTCGAGGAAGTGGTGTTTTTTAAGAAGCATTTTCCATCCCTCCTTACTGGACCGCTGCCGGGGCGCTGACCCCGATGGGTGCTTCCCGGCGAACATCACCCCGGATCGTCTTGTAGACGTTCCAGACCATTACGAAGGCACCAAGCAGGAACAAGGTGCCGCCAGTGGCGCGGATGATGTAGTAGGGATGCATGGCTTCAACGGTTTCGATGAAGGAATACTGAAGGAAACCAAGCTGATCGTGGGCACGCCACATCAGACCCTGCATGATACCCGATACCCACATCGAGGTGATGTAGAGAACGATACCAATGGTGCCGAGCCAGAAGTGATGGGCCACCAGACGCATGGAATACAGACGTTCACGGTTCCACAGAACCGGGATCAGGAAGTAGATCGCACCAAAGGTGATGAATGCAACCCAGCCCAAAGCACCAGAGTGAACGTGACCGATGGTCCAGTCGGTATAGTGCGACAAACCGTTGACCGATTTGATCGACATAACCGGGCCTTCGAAGGTCGACATGCCATAGAAACCAACAGCGGCAACCATGAAACGCAGAACCGGATCGGTACGCAGTTTGTCCCAGGCCCCCGAAAGGGTCATCAGGCCGTTGATCATCCCCCCCCAGGACGGCATCCACAGCATGATCGAGAAGGTCATGCCAAGGGTTTGCGCCCAGTCGGGCAGGGCCGTGTAGTGCAGGTGGTGCGGACCAGCCCAGATATAAAGAAAGATCAGCGCCCAGAAGTGAATGATCGACAGGCGATAGGAATAAACCGGACGTTCAGCACGCTTGGGAATGAAATAGTACATCATGCCCAGGAAGCCGGCTGTCAGGAAGAAGCCTACGGCGTTGTGGCCATACCACCACTGGGTCAACGCATCCTGCACACCCGAAAACAACGAGTAGGATTTGGTGCCCATGAAGGAAACCGGTACCGCCAGGTTGTTACCCAGATGCAGCATCGCGATGGTCACGATGAATGCCAGGTAAAACCAGTTGGCCACATAAATATGCGGTTCCTGGCGTTTTAGCAGGGTGCCGACAAAAATAGCCAGATAGCAAACCCAGACGACAGTCAGCCACAGGTCAACAAACCATTCCGGTTCGGCATATTCGCGGCCCTGGGTTACGCCCATGACATAGCCAACAGCGGCCAGAACGATGAACAGCTGATAACCCCAGAATACGAAGGCAGGCAAAGCCTTGCCACCGAACAGGCGGGCGCGACATGTGCGCTGAACGACATAAAACGATGTCGCGATCAGCGCATTGCCGCCAAATGCAAAAATAACTGCCGAGGTGTGAAGCGGGCGCAGACGCCCGAAATTCATATACTCGAAGTCAAAGTTTAATGCGGGAAACGCCAATTGCCAGGCGATAAAATCACCTGCCATAAAGCCGACGACGCCCCAAAAGACAGTCGCCAGCGCGCCCCAGCGCACTACGTCCATATTATAGTCAACGGCGGACGAAGCCGTCTGTGCCATGCTCCCCTGGCTCATTCTCGACTCCCGTTTACGTGTGCGGGTGGATTGCCGCATGGGGCCGGCAATCCGAACAGCCCTGGCGGCATCCTGCAATGACCTTGTCATCCCCCGTGCCGCCGACGATTAAAACTTCCGGTGTTTGTCCCGTCAGGCGTGAACGCCGGTATGACAGGGCAAACCAGGCAGGAAACACCTGTTTCCGGCATCGTTCGTGCATTTCGTCCGCCCCGGATTGACCATTGCCAATGCGGGGCGATTAACGCGATGCGCGGACAAGGTGCCAGTTAAGGTTGTGCCGGTTCGAAACGCTTTGTCGCAGTAATGCTTATGCCTTGTTATTGGGCTATCTGTTGTTGATGCACATCAACGCTGGGCTGTTTTCTTTACGCCATGATCTGCCGACAAACTCGGGAAAACAACCATGTTGAACAGCTATAAAGCGCGCCCCTTGACCGCTGGCGTTGCGGATATGACATACCCTTTGGTCCAGATGACCGAGCCTGGCATGACCCTGCAAAAATGGCAGGATTTCGTGGCAGATTATGTGTGCGCCGATGACCCGATCCCTGAAAGCCTGTGGCTGCGCAGCAAGGGAATTATGATTATTTGCAACGAACGCGGTTATGTTCACGGGCTGTTTTCATATGAAATTCGTGCCGATATCAGCATCGGTTCGGTGTTGCATGTCGACAATGTCAAAGCCGTTGAAATTGTTGCCCGCGGCCATGTCCTGCATTGCATGCGCGAAGCAATGGATCGCCTGTTGCGTCTGCATGGCTGTGCGGCCACCTATGTGGCGGTCGACGAGCCAAATTTGCGCATGAAATCGTTTTTTTCAGATGCCGGTTTTGTGCCACGCAAAATCCGCTATTGCGCCCCGGCTTCAAAGCCGTGATGCTGTAGGGCCTGATCGCCTTTTTACAGCCGGTAGCCCAGTGATATGAACGCAATTCCCTTTATCAAGATGCATGGCCTTGGCAACGATTTTGTCGTTTTTGACGGACGACGCGATTCGGTCGTGCTTGACATGGACGACGCCACCGCCGCCCGCATTGCCGATCGCAAAACCGGTGTGGGCTGTGACCAGCTTATTGTCATTGAACCATCACGCGATGACGACGCCGATGCCTTCATGCGCATTCGCAACAATGATGGCAGCGAAGTCGGTGCCTGTGGCAATGCCACGCGCTGCGTTGCCGATGTTTTGATGGCCGAGCTGAACCGTCGCGATGTGACCGTGCAAACCGTTGCCGGGTTGCTTGAAGCCCGGGGGCTTGAAGATGGCCAGGTTAGCGTTGATATGGGCCCGGCCTGGCTTGACTGGCGCGAAATTCCGTTGCTTAAAGCGGTTGATACCAATCACATTCCGGTGTCGGTCGGCCCGTTATCGGATGCGGTGGGTGTGAGTGTGGGCAACCCGCATGCGGTATTTTTTGTCGATGATGCCGAAAAAATTGACCTGGAAAAATACGGACCGATTCTGGAACATCACGATATGTTTCCCGAACGCGCCAACATCGAAGTTTGCCATCTTATGGCGGAAAACCGCATTCGCATGCGGGTGTGGGAACGCGGTGTGGGCATTACCCGTGCGTGTGGCACTGGTGCCTGTGCCGTCGGGGTTGCTGCGGCACGCCGCGGCCTGACCGGGCGCACCGTCGAAGTTGTTCTTGATGGCGGCGTTTTGGGCATTGAATGGCTGGCCGATGACCATGTGCTAATGACCGGTCCGGTTGCCACCAGTTTTTCCGGTGTTCTCCATCCTTCCCTTTTTGGTGTTCATTGATCGGGTTTTCGCGCGGGGTTTGCGTTGGGGCTTGCACCGGGCTTGCGGATCGGCCAAAAAAGGCACCCGATGATCGCGCCGCTGTTCTGGCGGCTGCTTCCGGTTTTGGGGCATCACTGTATTGCCCCGCCGGGGCTTGTTAAACGCAAAGGCAGGTTCTGATAATGGCTGATTTCAATACGCTTGACGGTGTTTCTGTCGCAGGCAAGCGCGTTTTGCTGCGTGCCGACCTTAACGTTCCGATGAAAGATGGTGCCGTAAGCGATACCACGCGTATCGACCGTACCGTGCCGGGCCTGATCGAACTGGCCGATGCCGGTGCGCGGGTGGTGGTGATTACCCATTTCGGGCGGCCCAAAGGCCAGCGCGTTGCTGAAATGTCGCTTAAGCCGGTGGCCGATGCGCTGGCAAAACAGCTGGGCCGCCCGGTTGCCTTTGCTGATGACTGTATTGGTCAGGCTGCTGGCGATGTGGTGAATGGTTTGAAAGACGGCGATATCGCCCTTCTGGAAAACCTGCGTTACCACGCCGGGGAAGAAAAAAATGACCCCGCCTTTGTCGATGAACTGGCAAAGCTGGGTGATATTTTCGTTAACGATGCCTTTTCGTGCGCGCACCGCGCCCATGCCTCGACCGAAGGTTTAGCGCGCAAACTGCCCGCTTATGCCGGTCGTTTGATGCAGATCGAACTTGAAGCCCTGGGCAAGGCGCTTGAAGCCCCCAAACACCCGGTTATGGCGATTGTCGGCGGTGCCAAAATTTCCACCAAGCTGGATCTGTTGGGCAATCTGGTGGAACGGGTTGACCAGCTGGTGATTGGCGGCGGTATGGCCAATACGTTTTTGGCTGCCAAGGGTGTGGATGTGGGCAAGTCGCTTTGCGAGCATGACTTGCTGGCAACCGCACGCGAAATTTTCGCCAAGGCCGAAGCCGCCAATTGCGAAATCGTATTGCCGGTTGATGGACTGGTTGCCAAGGAATTTAAAGAAAATGCCGATCATGTTGTTTCGGATCTAAAAGCGATTGATGCCGATGGCATGATTTTGGATGCAGGCCCGGCCACCATTGCCGATTTAAACAAGCGCCTTGAAAGCTGTGAAACGCTGGTATGGAATGGCCCGCTGGGTGCGTTTGAAATTACCCCGTTTGATACGGCAACGGTTTCGGTGGCCCAACACGCGGCCAAGCTGACCAAAGCTGGCAAATTACTGTCGGTTGCCGGTGGCGGCGATACGGTTGCAGCCCTGCGCCATGCCGGCGTTGATGCCGACTTTTCCTATATCTCGACCGCGGGTGGGGCGTTTCTGGAATGGCTTGAAGGCAAGGTTCTTCCCGGTGTGGCTGCCTTGCGCCAAAATTGATCAGGCAGCACGTGCGGGGCTGATCTGCCTGCCACAAGTCGGATGATATTTGACAAACCCCTGCCGGAGTCTTCTGGCAGGGGTTTTTTATGGCAGGTGCCACTTACCCGGATGATGGTTCTGCATTTCTTCATGCAGGCAATTTGAAGGCATCCCTAAAAGGTATAGGCTTTTTGAGCCGGTATTTCAGGCGGTCCTGCAGTTTTCAGAGCAATTTTGAACGATCTGCCAAGCCGTGATGGAGGGCGGGTTTTCCGACATTGACCCGCGTAAAATTAGCAAATTTTTGCAATTTTTGGTCCCATGGGCAGGGTGTCATATTGTTGCCATGTTCTAGCCAAAGGTTGGGGGTGCTAACCCTCCCTGGTTTTGTCACAGCATGGACGTTTGTCACAATGACTGGTCATGACAGCCGACTTCATCACTGCTTGCTCGTTACACCTATCCCTCCGCCTTCGTAACGGGCAGGTTTCTTAAATTTCAGCAAAAAGCTGGCATGTGTCGCTCTCCCCGCGATGCGTGAATAATTACATGTGTCCCATCCCGTTCAAAAATCCCGTTTACGGAACTAACAGATGATCAAATTTGAGCATCTGACGCGCCGCTATGGTGACTTCATAGCGGTGGATGACGTCAGTTTTGAAATAAAGCACGGCGAGATCGTCGGTTTGCTGGGCCATAATGGTGCCGGTAAAACCACAATCATGAAAATGATTACCGGCTATCTGGAGCCGACATCGGGCAAAATTGCCATTGATGACCTGGAGGTCGGGCGAGATACCCGCGCCATTCAGAAACGCATCGGTTATTTGCCTGAAAACTGCCCGGTTTGGCCGGAAATGACAGTAATCGACTATCTCGATTATCAGGCAAGCCTGCATGGTGTGCCTGCCGATAAACGCCCGGCGGCGGTGGCCAGTGCCATTCGCCGCACGGTTTTGCAAGCCAAGGCAACCGCGTCCATTCAAACCCTGTCGCGCGGTTATCGCCAGCGTGTTGGCGTAGCACAGGCCATTTTGCATAATCCCGATATCATCATTCTTGATGAACCGACCAACGGCCTTGATCCCACGCAAATTCGCCATATGCGCGATTTGATTGCCGAACTGGCCAGAACCGCCACCGTGATTGTTTCCACCCATATTTTGCAAGAAGTACAGGCCGTTTGCGAACGTGCGCTGATCATGCGGGCGGGCAAACTGGTGGTCGATGCCCGCATTGATGACTTGCAACAATCAGGCGGGTTGCTGGTAACGGTGGACCGCGATGCTGATCAGGCCTTTTCAACCATCCCTGAAATTACTGGCATTGTTAGCCATTCCGAAGAAGGCGGTCTGCATCATTACCGATTGAATGCCAGCAATGATGCCGCGCCAGTCATTGCGCAGGCCCTAAACCGCGAAGGCTTGCAGCTTTATGCGTTGCAGCCGCAACGTCGTGATCTTGAAACCATTTTCGCCGAGGTGAATGAGGAGGTGGTCAATGGCTGACATCCTGCGTATTTCCCGCAAGGAATTTCGGGGATTTTTCGCCACACCCGCCGCCTATCTGTTTATTGGCGCGTTTCTGGCGGTAAATCTGTTTGTGTTTTTCTGGGTTGAAACCTTTTTCGCCCGCAACATTGCCGACGTGCAGCCATTGTTTAAATGGATGCCGGTGTTACTGATTTTTCTGGTTTCCGCCCTGACCATGCGGGCCTGGTCCGAAGAACGTCGGTCCGGAACTTTGGAAACCTTGTTAACCGCCCCGGTCCGGCCCATTTCGCTGGTGCTGGGCAAGTTTCTGGCTGCATTGCTGCTGGTGGTTCTGGCGCTGGTGTTAACCCTGCCATTGCCGATTACTGTTTCCATTCTGGGCCCGCTTGACTGGGGCCCGGTAATTGGTGGTTATGTCGCCACCCTGTTTTTGGCCGCCGCCTATATCGCCATCGGCCTTTATATGAGTGGCCGCACCGATAACCCGATTGTCGCGCTTATCCTGACCGCGCTTGTATGCAGTGTATTTTACCTGATCGGGTCCGATACGCTGACATCGCTGTTTGGTGATAAAATTGGCGGTTTGTTGGCCGCATTGGGCACCGGCACCCGGTTTCAGTCCATCACACGCGGTGTGCTCGATCTGCGCGATCTTTATTATTACCTGTCGATTGTTGGTGTGTTTTTAACGCTGAACCTGTTCAGCCTTGAAAAACTGCGCTGGCATGGCAACCCGACCAGCAACAAACACCGTGTGTGGGGGGCTGTTGCCACCCTGTTTGTGCTGAACTTTGTTGCCGCCAACTTCTGGCTGGCGCCAATTACGGCGGCACGCGCCGATATGACGCACCAGCACATTTATTCGCTGTCATCCTCGACCAAGCAGGAACTGCAACATTTGCAGGAACCGTTGGTCATTCGGGCCTATTTCTCGCCGCGAACCCACCCGTTGCTGGCCCCGCTGGTGCCGCGGGTAAAGGATTTGCTGTCGGAATATCAGGTGGCATCCAAGGGCCATGTCCGGGTGGAGTTTATTGACCCGACGGCAGACCCCGATAAGGAACAGGAAGCCGCATCCAAATACGGTATCCGTCCGGTGCCGTTTCAGACCAACAGCCGCTATCAGTCGTCCGTGGTTAATTCCTATTTCGATATTGTCGTTGCCTATGGCGATCAGTTCGAAACATTGACCTATGGCGATTTGATCGAGGTAAAAACCCGGGGTGAGGGCGACATCAATGTTGGCCTGAAAAACCCGGAATATGAGATCAGCCGCACCATTCGCAAACTGGTCAATCAGTATCAGGCCGGGGGCAACCCGTTTGAAAACATGACCCAGCCGGTGACGTTTGAAGGCTTTGTTTCGCCCAGCGATAAATTGCCCGATCAGTTGCAGAAATTCCGCCAAACGCTGGACGGCGTTTTAAAGGATTATAAGGATCAGGCAGGCGACAAGTTTAACATTGCCTTTGCTGACCCCGATGCAAATGACGGTGCGCTGGCAACCCGGTTGCAAGATGATTATGGCTTTAGCCCGCAAGTGGCCAGCCTGATGAACCCGCAACCGTTCTGGTTTTATATGATGCTGAAAAGCGGCAAGGACGAGGTACAGGTGCCTTTGCCTGAAACCACGGACAAAGCTGCGCTGAAACGATCGATCGATTCGGCCCTGCATCGCATGGCACCGGGTTTTTTAAAAACCATTGCTTTGGTTAAACCGGCATCGCCCCCGCCGAGCCCCTATATGCAGCAGGCCCCCGGCCCGCGTTATACGGAACTCGACAAAACCCTGTCGGAAAACGCCCGTGTGGTGGAAACCGATTTGAAAGACGGCCACGTTCCCGAAGCCGCCGATTTGCTGATGGTCATGGACCCGGTCAACCTTGATGACAAACAGCGTTTTGCCATTGACCAGTTCCTGATGCGCGGTGGCAGTGTGGTGATGGCAACATCGCCTTACGATATCAGCATTACCAACACCCTTTCGGCCAAAAAAGTCGACTCTGGCCTGAAAGACTGGCTTGCCGGTTATGGCGTCTCGATTGACGATAAAATGGTGCTGGACCCGCAAAATGCATCCTTGCCAGTGCCGGTCGAACGCAAAATTGGCGGCATGACGGTCCAGCAAATCAGCATGATGCCATACCCGCATTTCCCCGATTTGCGCGGTGATCAGCTTAATGGCGATAACCCGGTAACTGCCGGGCTGGGTCAGCTCACCCTGAACTGGGCATCGCCGGTAACGGTCGATGGTGCCAAAAACAAGGACCGCACGGTAACGGCCCTTCTGCACAGCTCCAAACAAAGCTGGTTGTCAGACAGCACCGATATTCTGCCCGATTACAAAGCCCATCCTGATGCCGGGTTTGCTGTTTCGGGCGACCGTGGACCGCATGATCTGGCCGTCGCGATTGAAGGGCAGTTCAAATCCTTCTATGCCGGTAAGGAATCGCCGCTTTTGGCAGATGACGCCAAAAACGCCGATAAAAAGGATGCGAAAAAAGGTGATGCGGCCACAGCTAAAAAGGACGACGATAAAAACGTTCAGATTGGCGGCGTGATTGATCGTTCGCCGTCTTCTGCCCGTCTGGTTCTGGTGGGGTCCAACAGCTTTGCCGATGATATGTCGCTTAGTCTTGCATCACGCGGAATGGGCACACGCTACACGGCACCGCTGGAATTTATGCAAAACGTGATCGATTGGTCGCTTGAAGATCAATCCTTGCTGGCATTGCGCGGACGGACCCAGTTTGCCCGGACCCTTGTTCCAACATCCGAAGGTTCTGAACAGATTTGGGAATATCTGAATTACGGTATTGCCCTGATCGGTCTTTTGGCTGTGTGGGGCTGGCGTCGCCGGGTGGCGGCAACCGAACGCAAACATTACCAGCGCATTCTTGAGGAGGTCTGAAATTATGAAACGGACCATTCAGATATTGGTGGTGTTGTTTATCGTCCAGGTTGGCTTTGCCATCGGGATCAATTTTTACCAGCCGCAAAGCACGGATACCGGCGGAAGCGATAAACTTGTCGCGACCAAGGTTAATGCTGTTGATATCGACCATGTCACCATCGAGGATTCAGATGGTGCCAAGGTAAGCCTTGCGAAAAACGGCAAGGATTGGCAATTGCCCGATCAGGACAATTTCCCGGCCGATGGCACCAAGGTTGATGGTTTGATCAGCAAACTGACCGGCCTTCACGAAGGCCTGCCAATTGCGACATCAAGCGGTGCGATCAAACGGTTTAAACTGGCGAAGGATGATTTTGAACGCCGTATTACCCTTAAAAACGGCGATAAGGCGGTGGCGACCCTGTATTTCGGGACATCGCAGGGCACCCATCAAACCCATGCCCGCCGCGATGATCAGAACGAAGTCTATGCCGTAACCATGGGCAGCTATGACGCCCCGGCCAAGGCAGATGACTGGATCGATAGCACGGCTTTGCAAATATCGGCTGACGATATTGTTAAAATGGATGTCGATGGCCTGTCCCTGGTGGCAAGCGAGGTGCCGGTTGCAAAAGGCGATGCCAAATCTGCTGATAAATCTGCTGCCAAACCGGCAACGGATGAAAACGCCGACAAGGCAGACCTGGACAAAGCCAAAACGCAAACGGTTTGGAACCTTGCCAATGCGGCACCGGATCAGAAATTGCAACCTGCTGCCGCCTCTACGCTTGCGGCGATGACGGCAAAGGTTCGGATTTCGTCGGTGCTGGGCAAAGATGCGAAACCGGAATACGGCATGGATCATCCGGTGTTGAAAGTGTCCCTGACGATCAAGGGCAAGGACCAGCCGGTTGAGTATGTGATGGGCAAAAGCGATGGCAAAGACGGGGATTATACCCTGAAACTGTCATCACGGCCGGAATATTTCCGCATTGCGGGCTATACCGGCAAACAGCTTGAGCAACATGCCAATGCAAAGGCGTTGCTGGTTGGCGCGAAGGACGATGCCAAACCGGCACCGGGCAGCGATAGCCCGGCAAGTGCCAAGGCAATGAACTGAGCAGACCAGACAGCCGGGAATCCCGGCGATAATCTGAACGATAAAGGCCCGGCAATTCAGTTTGCCGGGCCTTTATTTTAAAAACGGGCGTTATGGCGATGATGTGGTGGGGGGCTACGACGCGGTATTGTTGCCGCCAGACCCGGATGCGGAATTATCCCTGGGGGCCGATTTAACGGCATCATCACGGGGGGCATCCTTGTCGGCGGGGGGCTTGGCCGTATGAACAATGGTGTTTTGATCGGGCAGGCTTTTCTCGGCGGTGGTGTCAATAATGGCAACCCGGTCGGCCAGAAATGCGCCATATCCGCCATCCATCATCGCGGCAAGTTCGATGTAAACACTGAACAGTCGCGATAATGTGTCGGTTTCCTCGGGTTCGAGAATGGCAAGAAGTTCGGCACTGCGGGCTTGCCCGGTTTCAAAATGTTCCCATGCCTTTTCCAGCATGAAGGTGCCCAGCACGTTCAGCGTGTCATAGTCTTGCTGACCGATTGCGTTGCGAATTTCGCCAATGCTGATGTCGGCTGCCAGTAACATTTCACCCGGAATGGTCACCAGCCGGTCCGGGCCTTTAACGTCAATCGGCAGGTCGCGCAGGATGTGAATGACATAACAAAAAATTGCCATGTCGCGCGCGTGATATAACGGCGATGCCGTCAGGTTGGAAACATAACCGATTTCGTCGTCATAGCGCGCAGACAGCAAATAGACGAAAATTGATGCCGGGGCAGCGGTGGCCCCTTCGCAATAGGCGATAAAATCGTCCCACTCATCTAGCGGGTCTTCGGCGACATCCTTGCGCAGGGCCTCGGCCAGTTTGACCCACGGTTCGACCGATAAATCGCTTTCGCCCAATGTCAGGGTCAGCGCATCGTAAACCGGGCCGGGCAGGGGGCCAACATCGGGCCACGGGTTGTCGGCCATCACCTTGGCAGCTTCGATCTGGTCTTGCCAGCGGTCGATAATATCAAAGGTGTCATCGCGCAGATTATCGCGCTCGGCGTCGGATTTTTCTAAAAAACCGTCATCGACAATATCGTCAATCACTCGCATGGAGGCATAAGCCGCCAGAAAAAACCGCTGCCGCGCCGGGTTCAGGCGCATGGCGGCCCGGTACAGATTGGCGTTTTTGGCCGCAGCCAGTTCCTTGCAAGCAAGAAACGGATCTTGAGAAGAACCGGAAAAAGGCGAAGGTGACACGGTCATTTATTTTCCAGGGCTTGCCGTAATTCTAAAACCAAAGGCGGGTATATTGCCCTGTCTTTGGGGGCGGCATTAAAAATGCGTCCATTGGCAACATGCAGCCTCGTTGCCACACTGGCAAGAGAACAGCCGTGCCATAGCGCGATTTTAGCGGAAATTGATGACTTATGCCTTAAAATTGCAGCCGATAGCCTGCAGTCAGGCCCAACATGGCATCAAACCGGTCGGTCGAGCTGCTGCTTGACGATGATGTAAGGTCGCTGGTCAGGCGGCCATGGATGCCAACCCATAAATCCTCGAACGGCATATAGGACAGGCTGGCAGCAAGGCCCGCACTGTCGGATCCGGTTTCGCCATTAAACCCGGCACCGGAAATGCCGCTGTCATTACGTAATGTTGGCGTCACCAGATAGTCTTCGTCGTCGGTCCCTGATGTACCAATATGGTGGCCCAGCGATCCGTTAAGCTCCACAACCGGGCCAAAGGCAAAACCAACCGCGCGATTGGGCGAATAACCAATGCCAAACTGGGCTGAAAGGCCTTTGTTTGCGGTCTGGTCGCTGTTGGCTTCAAACCACATCAAGCCAGACTGGTCCTTGGTATTCCCGTTGGTTTTGCTGCCCGGCAAAGTCAGGACTGCGCCGTGGCGGCGGCCCGGCGCGCTGCTGAAATAATTATCAAATCCATGCCGTCCCGGTGCGGGTAAAATACCCTGCACCAGATAGCTTGATGTATCAGCGGCTGTTTCTGCCGGTGCTGCGGGAACGGCCATTTCGGTTTCGCTGACGGCTTGCTGTGCGCAGGCAATAAACGGGAACACGGCGGTTAGCATCGCAATGCCGCCGATCAGTCCTGCTTTTAAATATTGCTGCGTCGTCATCGCCGTTATTCCCGTCTTGCTCACGTCAGTACCATCTGCAGTGTTCATGCGTGACCGCCGATAAATCGACAGTCACTAACCTGAACGTTTGCAGGCACCGAAAAGGACGCCCCCGAAAGAAAAAAATTTGCATCTTTGGGCCGAACAACGTCTGGCGACGGGATGCGGTTTTTTTTGTTTGCGTGTCAGGATGCGGCAATATGGTCATTTTGGCGCCAATGGCCAGCCGACTTATTGCATAGCAACCATTCCCAACTGGTTTTCCAGCTTTTTTGGATCATTCCAGTATGCGGGCTAAAGTGGTTTTTGTGTGATTAATTCAGCTTTTTAAGAATATTTTAACCGATTCGACCTGGCCCCTGGTATTGAGATAAGGTGCATGGCCGCAATTTTCCAGACTGACCAGATGCATTTCCGGTTTTGCCGCCTGCATTTTTTTCACAATCGGTTCCGGCACCAGGTCGGATTGCACGCCGCTAAACATTGTCAGCGGGCAGGACAGGCGGTTAAATATGTCCCAGCCATCGTAATCGTCGATTTGATCGCGGAAAACTTCCATCACGCGCGGGTCGTAATGCATGGCATATTTGCCATTGGGGAGGCGACGGGCCGAATACATCGCCAGTTCGGCCCATTCGGCGTCATTTTCCAGGCCAAACGGGGCATAAATGACCCGCATGATGGCATCGATTTCGGCAATGCTGGCAAATTCCGGCGTGCCCCCGACATAGGCCTTGATCCTGTCCACGGCATCTTGTGCCAGTTCGGGGCCGATATCGTTTAGCAAAATCCGGTCAATGCGTTTGGGTGCCACATCGGCAACGACCATGCCGATAATGCCGCCCATCGATGTGCCAATCCAGCTACAGTGATCGATATTGAAATGATCCAGCATTTCAATCATTTGGGCGGCGTAAAAGCCCGGTACATATTCTTCATCCGGGTTTTGGGCCCAGGCGGAATAGCCGCGGCCGACAATATCGGGGCACAAAATGAAATAATCATCGGTCAACTCGCGGGCGAGGATGTCAAAATCGGTCGATAACCGGGCCAGCCCATGCACCATCACGATGACAGGCTTGCCCGGTGTGCCCCACTGGCGAATGCGGGTTTCGTATCCGCACAGCTTAACAAACACATCGCGGACCCTGCGGCCCGGAGTCGGCAATGACTTTGCGGCAAGTTCGGCGTGGTTGGACATGGTCGCACCTGTCATGTTGTTGCGGGCCGGGTATCGCGTGACAAGAAAATGGATTGCCCGATTTTAGCGTTTGCTGGCAACGATGAACAGCCGGTTGAACGGAAATAGCGTGATGCCATCGGGCCGGGCGGGGTAAACGTGTTTGAGCCGGGTTTTGTAATGCGCGCAAAAGGCAGCACGGGCATCATCATCGGGCAGGTTGGCCAGAACCGGGCGCAGTGCGGTTGCAAACACCCAGTTAAAAACCGGGTCTTCCCCGCGCAGAACATGGCAATATTGGGTTTGCCACAAATCAACATTGCTACAATGCGGGGTCAGAACATCGAAATAATCGCCCGGACGCATGATTTTAAGCTGGTCCTGTGCTGCGGCAACTTCCTTTTCCCATTTTTCACCGGCTTCCGAAATCAGCTGATGGCTGGGGGCAAGAAAATTGTTAGGCACCTGAAGGGCGATCAAGCCGCCCGGTTTTACAAAGCCACACAGGCGGGGCAGCAGGTTTGCATGGCCCGGCACCCATTGCAGGGCCGCATTGGAAAACAAAAGGTCAATCGGGGCCTCTGGTTCCCACGCTGCAATATCGCTTTGCTGCCAGATGATGCGATCATCATGGGCGCGCGCCTTTTCCAGCATTTCTGCCGAATGGTCGATGCCGGTAATGACCGGTTCGTTACCATTGGTGGCAAACGCGTCGACCAAAAGCGACGTGACGGTTCCCGGCCCGCATCCAAGGTCGACAATATTGGTCGGGTTAAATCCCTGGGCGGGTTTGGGCAGGCGGGCAATCAGGTCAATCGCCGGGCGGCGGCGTTCATCACCGAAAAGGCCATACTGGTCTGGATCCCAATGTGTATTGGTCAAAATCCGGTCCTTTCGTTATCTCCCCGCCGGGCGCGTGTCCGTCGGGGTTTAATGTGTTTTTTCAACCTCGTCGAAATGGCTGTTGATCAGCGAGAACATAAACAGAATGGCCCCGAAAAACATCACCAGTCCGACAAAATAGGAATATCCGTCATGTGCGGCTGACGCATAAAACAGGCCACCAAGGCCAACGGCAATGGCCAATATACCAAATATCAGGCGATCCATACCCATTTTAGAACCTTTCCAAACCCAGGGGTGATAATGACACCGGAATTTAATCAAATGCGTGCTTTGTTCAAGCGCGCATTTGGTCTTATGCCTGATCAGGCCCCTGTTTTATTTGATCTGGAACAGTTTTGAAAATTTCTACCAACTGCAGGTAAACAGGGCGTTTAAACGGTACAATGATGTCGGGCAGGGACAAAAAATCGTTCCAGCGCCAGGCGTCAAATTCCGGGTGATCACCATGAATGACAAAGTCTTCGTCCTTGCCAAGATAGCGCATGGCGAACCATTTTTGCTTTTGCCCGCGATATTTACCGCCAAATGCCTTGCCAATCAGGTGTTCTGGCAAATCATAGGTCAGCCATTCCGGGGTTTCGGTAATGATTTCGGCCTGATCGGTGCCGATTTCTTCCATTAATTCACGTAAGGCCGCCTGTTTTGGTGTTTCGTCACCATCAATGCCGCCCTGGGGCAGTTGCCATGCCCCTTCAAATCCGATGCGATTGCCAATCCAGACATCGCCGCGCCCGTTAAACAGCGCGATGCCAACACAAGGGCGATAGGGAAGGTCGCTTCCCGGTGCATCGCTGTCGGACGATTGCCCGGCATCAAGGGGCAGGGGCAGGGAGGTGGATTTATGTTTTTTGGATTTTTTCTTCTTGTCTGCTTTGGGTTTTTTGGCAGGATCTTTGGACATGGCAGATCAGTTACCCTCGATGGTTTCTTCGGTGGCGTCAGCATTGGTTGGCGCAGAGTCCCCCTTGCCCGCATTTTCGGTTGTTTGGTTCATGCGTTGGGCAGCGGCGGCTTCTTGTGGTGATTGCGGTTTGACCTGCTTGCTGGCAAGGGCAGAAACCGGTGCAAGTTTGACCCCCTGACGTTCCAGCCGCTGCGCCCAGTTACGCAACCGCTGAATTGTCACCGGGTAGGATTGGGCAAGACCAATGGCAAAACCCTCGGTCTTGGCCTTGTTTACCAGTGCACTTAACTGGGCATCAATTGCACGTCGGCTGGGCACGGTATCGATATTAAAATCAACAATGGCATTGGGTTCTTCAACATTGGCGGCCAATTGCGCCGCCAGGCTGACCATGCCGGTATTGCTACCATCAATATACATCAGCCCGGTTTTATCAAGAAAATCAATAACCGGGCGAATGGAACTGTCGAGATTGGCAAATTTGGACCCCAAATGGCCAACCACGCCGACATATCCGGGGAAGCGGGCCAAAAGCCATTCCAGCCGCACCAGATTTTCGCCTTCAGGCAGGCTGGTCATCAAGGCGCGCGGGCCGGGGTCCGATAACGGGAAGTCATCGGGCTCCATGGGCAACTGCAAAAACACTTCATGGCCGACCATCCGGGCCCGCGCCAGTGTTTTGGGCAGGTTTTCGGCATAGGGCGACAGGCCCAGCGAAATATTCAACGGTAAATCTTCGATGGCTTTATTGGTGCGGTCGGCATTCAGGCCCAACCCCGTCACAATCACCGCGACATAGGGTTGATCGGGTTCCAGCGTAAAGGGCCGGGCATAGGCCTGTGCCGGCGTTGTGCCATCGTCGGCAATGCGGGGCACCCGGCCAAAACTGCCTTCTTCATCCAGACCGGGGATCGGGGCCGGTCGCAGGGGATCGGCTTCTATTTTAACATCAAACTCGCCATCGGCGGCCATGGCGGCCAGTTCCTCGGGCGATGGGCCGCCCGGGGCAATGGCTTCTTTGCCCGCATTTTCGCCCGTGCCATTTGCCCCGTTACCTGTCAGGTCGGCAATGCCCGGCGGCAGGTCACCCAGCGCGTCGGGGCTTGTGCCATCCGCGGTGCCTGCACTGGCGGCAGCCTTGCGGCGGGCTTCTTCTTCGGCGCGGTTTTTTGCCTCGACATCAAGCACGCCTTTGGCAATTTCGTCTTGCAGCTCGCGTTCTGTACCGGGGATGGCGTCGGTTACTTTTGGTCCGCCCAGATGGATCAGCCGCCAGCCGGTTTCGGGGTCGATAATGGGCAGGGCGACAAGGGATGCGATGCCAAACGGCAACAGCCACAGTACCAGCAACAAAAATTTGGACAGCCGCCAGCGCCGCGACGGCGGGCGTAACGGCAACAGACGGTATTGTTCGTCGTAAGGCAGTTCTGTAAACGGAACATCCTCCGCCACCGTGTCGGACAACATATCGTCGTCCGTATCGGTTGCAGAGGATTCCGTTTTGCGGCGAGGCCGCAGAAATTTGAACAGTTTACCGATCACTGCGGGTCAGTCTCTTCCTGTTCCCGTCACGATCTTTCAGCTTTTTGATCGGAAGCTGCCATAAAGCGAGATACCCCGGATCATATCAAGTGCGCGGGCAAGCTGATAATCGTCTTCGGTTACTTTTTCGGCGTCCTGACGGCGCTGGTCTGCTTCGGTTTCAGCATCGAGGGTGGTTGTATCCTCGTTATGCAGGGCACCATTCAGGTCTGCTTCGGACCGGCGCTGGCCGGTTTCGACGGTTTCGACCTTCGACTGCGGAACAATGATATCGGGTACAATACCGACTTCCTGAATCGAACGGCCAGACGGGGTGTAATAACGCGCTGTGGTCAGGCGCAGGGCGACATTGCCCGGCATCGGCAATATGGTCTGAACCGACCCTTTGCCAAAGCTGCGTGTGCCCATAATGATCGCACGGCCATGGTCTTGCAAGGCACCGGCGACAATTTCCGATGCCGACGCCGACCCGTCATTGATCAGAACAACAATCGGCAGGCTGTCGGCAAGGTCGCCGTCCTTGGCGGTATAGCGTTCGGTGTTTTTGGTATCACGCGGGCGGGTCGAAACAATTTCGCCTTCGTTCAAAAACGCGTCGGAAACCGCAATCGCCTGATCAAGCAAACCACCGGGATTGTTGCGAAGGTCGATCACGAAACCTTTCAGTTTCGGTCCGATTTCCTTGCGTTGGTCTTCGATGGCGCGTTGCAGGCCGCTAAAGGTTTGTTCGCTGAATTTGGTAATGCGGATGTAACCGACATCGTTTTTCACCTGCGGGCGCACCGACTGGATTTTAATCACAGCCCGGGTCAGCGTTACATCGAACGGGGCCTGTTCGCCCTTGCGCACTATGGTTAGTTTGATGTCGGTATTAACCTTGCCGCGCATCATGTCGACCGCGTCGTTAAGCGGCAGGCCGCGCACCGATTTGCCATCGATATGGGTAATAAAATCGCCCGGCTGCAAACCGGCCTTTTGGGCCGGGGTATCAAAAATCGGGGAAATAACTTTTACAAAGCCGTTTTCCTGGGTGACTTCGATGCCCAACCCGCCAAATTCGCCCCGGGTATCAACCTGCATGTCCTTGAAATTATCCATATTCAAATAGGATGAATGCGGATCAAGCGAGGTCAGCATGCCGTTAATGGCGGCTTCGATCAGTTTCTTGTCATCGACCGGTTCAACATATTTGGCTTTGACCTGTTCAAACACGTCGCCAAAAAGGTTTAGCAGCCGATAGGTTTCGGCTGATGATGTCGGGGTGCTACTGGGGGCCGGAGACTGTGCAAAAACCGGCGCCGCAAGACCGATATTCAGGCCCGCCGCCAGTGCAAATACTACCAATCGAGACGTTTTCATCCGCTTACCTTGCCGTTTTGTGATGCCAGCCAGGGAAGCGGATTGATCGCTTCGCCGTCATGGCGCATTTCGAGATACAGTTTTGGCCTGTTTTCGCCCATGGTTCCAACAGGTTCACCCGCCAGTACATATTGTCCTACCACACTGTCCAGACGATCAAAACCCGCAACAAGACTATGGTATCCTTCGCCGTGTTCGATAATCAAGAGGCGGCCATAGCCACGGAACGGCCCGGCGAACACCACTTTGCCATCAAAAGGCGAGACAACCTGTGCTTCAGGGCGGGTTTCAATCTCAATTCCCTTGGCGTGCGCGCCGCCCGGAAGGCCACTTTGTACGCTGCGTTCACCAAAAAGTGTTACAATTTTGCCCGCCGCAGGCATGCGCAAATGCCCTCGGGCCTCGGTGATGGAGCTGGCAACTGATGCTTCTTCGACCGCGTCGCTGCGATCGGGGCTGCTTTTACGGGCCGGTTGGGCCACAGATGCGCTTTGGGTTGGCAGCACATTGGTAATTTCGCTGTCGGGCGCGTCCTTGACCAATTCATAGTCGGGCTTTTCGCGCGGGGAGGGCAAACCATCGGCACGGTTTTTAATGCTGGCAAGTAACTCGCCCAGCGTTTTGGCTTCCTGCGCCATTTTTTGCACAGCACGGGCGGCTTCGCGGGCTTCGTCTTCGGTATCCTGGCGTAACTGGCGTTTATCGTCGAGCAATCGCGACAGGCTTTCGCGTTCGTCGCGCAGTTTTGCGGTGACGTCGCCAAGGTCGCTGCGCCGGGTTTTAATGGTGGCGCGAAGATCGGTGATTTCGCCCAGTTCGCGCTTTAAATCCTTGGCGTGCTGTTCAACGCCGGGCAAGGCCGCCTTTAACAATATCGCCGATCGCAATGTGTCTTGCGGGCTGCGCGGCAAGGCAATCAAGGCGGCAGGCGGGGTGGTTGATAACCGTTCCAGCGCCATCAGGATGCGGGCATATTGCCCGGCCTTGTCTTCAAGCGCGGTGGTGGCGTCTTTTTCCCGGTTTTCAAGCTCGACCAGCTTGTCTTCAATATCGGTCAGTTCGCTTTCATATTGCTGAACCCGGCGGGCAACCGATACTTCTTCGGATTGCAGGGCCTGTTCCTCGGTCAGCAGTTCGTGCGATTTGCGCGACAGGAATTCTTCCTGCTTTTGCTGTTCGGAAAGCTGGCTTTGCACGGCATCAAGGCGTGAATCGACCTTGCGCAGGGACTCGGCGCTTGCCGGAAAAAGGGTACCGGCCCCCGCCACCATCACGGTCGCCAGTGCCGGTACCATCAACCATTTGCCAATATCAGCTTGCCGGGGGCAGCGCAGCATCGGGGTTCAGACCTTCGATCAACGTTTTTCCGGTCATGTCCGCGGGTTGCGGCACGCCCAGCAATTGCAACAATGTCGGGGCAACGTCGGCCAGGCGGCCATCGCGCAGGGTAATACCCTTTGGCCCGTTAACCAGAATGGTCGGTACCGGGTTCAGGGTATGGGCGGTGTGCGGTTCGCCGCTGTCGGGGTCAACCATGGTTTCGCAGTTGCCATGATCGGCGGTAATAAACATAACGCCGCCCACCTTGCGAATGGCCGCAACAACCTTGCCCACACATTCATCAACGGCTTCGGCGGCTTTCATGGCTGCCGATAAAATACCGCTATGCCCGACCATGTCGGGGTTGGCGAAATTGACAATGATGGTGTCATAGGTTTCGGCTTCAATCGCGGCAACCAGTTTGGCGCAGACTTCAGGGGCCGACATTTCGGGCTGCAAATCATAGGTCGCAACCTTGGGCGAGGGGACTAAAATGCGGTCTTCGCCGGGATAGACCTGTTCTTCGCCACCGTTAAAGAAAAACGACACATGCGGATATTTTTCGGTTTCGGCAATGCGCAACTGTTTCATGCCCGCCCTGGAAACCACTTCGCCAAAAATATTGGGCAGGGTTTTGGGCGGATAAATCGCATCCATATAAGCCGCGTGGCGGGATGAATATTCGACCATTCCGGCCTGAACGGCAAATTTAACCGGTGTTTTACGGTCAAACCCGTCAAAATCGGGCGCGCACAGGGCAGCCAGAATTTCGCGCGCCCGGTCAGCACGGAAATTGGTCATCAGCAGACCGTCGCCGTCTTTCATGCCGTCATAATCGCCAATGATGGTTGGCAAAATAAACTCGTCGTTGGTGTCGGCATCATAGGCGTTGGTGATGGCGTCTTCGGCAGATTTTGCCTGCTTGGCATTGGTGTAATTTTTGCCATCGACCATCGCGAAATAGGCCTGGCTGACCCGTTCCCAGCGATTATCGCGATCCATCGAATAATAGCGCCCGGTAACGGTCGCAATTTCAATATCGGCATCGCCCAGAAGGGCGCGGAATTTTTTCAAAAATCCGGCCGCACTACGCGGCGGCGTGTCGCGGCCATCGGTATAAGCATGGATTTTGACGGCAATACCGGCATTGGCAATAATTTTGGCCAGGGCCGCCATATGCACCTGATGCGAATGAACCCCGCCTTCGGATAAAAGCCCGGCAATGTGGCACACGCCGCCGCTTTTTTTCAGGCTGGCAATCACTTTTTTGACGGCATCGGTATCGGCAATGCTGCCGGTTTTGACGGCTTCGTCAATTTTGGGCAGTTCCTGCATGACAACGCGGCCGGCACCCAAATTCATATGGCCAACTTCGGAATTGCCCATTTGCCCTTCGGGCAGGCCAACGTCAAGGCCACAGGCCATCATAAAGCCGGTTGGATTATGGGCATATAAATCGTCCCACACCGGCGTATTGGCCAGTGCAACGGCGTTGTTTTCGCTTTCTTTGCGATAGCCCCAGCCATCCAGAATGCAGAGCACCACCGGACGGGGACGCTTTACGGCGTTCGATACAGTCACTGTCATAACCCCACTTCTAGGATAAAAGACTGAATTACCAGTAAACAAACCTGTAAATGATGATCCAGTCATAGGTCAAAACGGCGCCGGGCGCGGTGGGTTCCGCCATCTGACGCAAATTCTGATCATAACTTATCATGAAAGATGGTGCTGAACAGCCTTCGCGCAGGAAATTTTCGCGTCGCAACCAGCCCTGCTTTGACAAGGATCGCCTCAAACAGGTACGATAAAATCCTTAAACGGTGATACCTCGCACACCGCAATGGGAGAGACCGGCCGGGCAACGTTCCGGCAGGCGCCGAAGGAGCAATTCACCCCGAACACTCTCAGGCACATGGACCGTTGCGGATTGAGGCTCTGGAGAGCGAAAGCCGGTTATTTTGGCGGTTTTCCACCGAAGGATGAAGTCGCGGCGTGCATGCGCCCGACGCACAATCTCAGGTAAGGGCCACTTGGCCCTAAAGGACAGAGGGGGCTGGCACCGGTTCGTTGATATCGCAGCAAATATTGCAGAAAAATATAACGCGATCAGAGCCGAGGGAGGCCTATGCCCACTTCATCCACGCAACGTCCCCAGGACGTTAATCTTTCTGTTGTTGATTTATATACCATCGGAATCGGACCATCGAGTTCGCACACCGTTGGCCCGATGCGGGCCGGTTACCGGTTTTGTCTGGAAATGGATGCCCGCAAACTTCTGCCCCAAACCGGCAGCGTGATTGTTGACCTTTACGGGTCGCTTGCCCTGACAGGCAAGGGGCACGCCACCGACACGGCGGTTTTGATGGGCCTGTGCGGGCAACGCCCGCGCTCGGTTGATCCCGATAAAATTGCCCCGACGGTTGAGGCGATCAGGCGCGATAGCTGCCTGATGCTGTTTGATCAGCAAAAAGTTGATTTCAATTTTGAAAACAACATTGTTTTTCATATGGATGAAAGCCTGCCGCAGCACCCCAATGGCATGCGGATAACGGCCTTTGATCGCGATGGTGTGAAATTGCATTGTCAGGAATATTTTTCGGTCGGCGGCGGGTTTATTGTCTCGGGCGATGATCGCGGGGCGGAATATTCCGGCGATAATATCACCCTGCCACATCCTTTTTCATCGGCGGATGAATTGATGGCGATTTGCAAAAAACATCATTTGTCGATTGCCGAAATTATGATGGAAAATGAAAAATCGTGGCGGGCAGCCGAGGAAACCTATGAATTTGTTGATCGCGTTTATCAGGCAATGATGGATTGCATTGATCGCGGTTGTGCCACGCCGGGCATTTTGCCGGGCGGACTAAATGTTAAACGCCGGGCCAACAAACTGTACCGTGAGCTGGTGGATTGCCCCGAAGCCGGGTTGAAAGACCCGCTAACCGTGATTGACTGGGTTAATCTTTATGCGCTGGCGGTAAACGAGGAAAACGCCGCCGGCAGCAAGGTGGTAACCGCTCCCACCAATGGGGCGGCGGGCGTGATACCCGCTGTTTTACGCTATTATGAGCGGTTTTGCCCCAATGTGACGCAGGCGAAAATCCGCGAGTTTTTGTTAACGGCGGCGGCTATCGGTGCGATTTATAAAAAACGGGCTTCCATCTCGGCCGCCGAGGTGGGCTGTCAGGGCGAAGTCGGTGTTGCCTGTTCGATGGCGGCGGGGGCGCTGTGTGCTGTGTTGGGCGGCACGCCCGAACAGGTGGAAAATGCTGCCGAAATTGGCATGGAGCATAATCTGGGCCTGACCTGCGACCCGATTGGCGGGCTGGTGCAAATCCCTTGCATCGAACGCAATACCATGGGGGCGGTCAAGGCGATTAATGCGTCCCGCCTGGCCATCCGCGGCGATGGCCAGCATACCGTATCGCTGGACCGTGTGATCGAAACCATGCGCCAGACCGGGGCCGATATGCAAAGCAAATACAAGGAAACCAGCCAGGGCGGACTGGCGGTTAACGTAAATGTGGTTGAATGCTGATCTGGCAATGATTGTGGAAGCATAGCACGTGGTTTTCGGGCCTTTGGGGCCGTTCAACCTTCAATCATGTCGCTGATAAGATCAAATATGGTCTTAATGGACGCCTCGAAGGCCGGATGATGTCGGCTTTTGGGGCGTTTATCGTTTTTGGACACCGATATAACCCCATTCCGGTCAGAATATCGCCACCAATCGCCGGTAGTGTTTAGAAACTGAAGTTAAACTAATACTAAAATTAAACCGGAAAAATCCGGTCAATTGGTTGGGTGATATTGATGGGCAAAAAACTGTTCCGCATTTATGTGGCGGTCAGTCTGGATAGTTATGTCGCGCGTTCCGGCGGGGCGGTGGACTGGCTTGACGACTACGATCCGGCAGAATTCAATTTCGAGGCGTTTCTCGATCAGATCGGAACGCTGATCATTGGGCGTCGGACCTTTGATCAGGTGATGTCATATGGCGCGTGGCCTTATGGCGACCGGCGGACCATTGTTTTGACCTCGCATCCGCTTGATAACGACGCCCCGGAAAACACGGTCGCATTTGGCGGCAGCCTGATGGATCTGGCTGATGCCCTGCGTAATGAACGCCTTGATAACGGTGATGTGTGGGTTGTTGGCGGGGCCAGCGTGATCAACCAGTTTTTGTTCGCCAATCTGGTCGATAAACTTGAACTGTTTGTTATTCCGGTGGTGCTGGGCGAGGGCATTGCCCTGTTTGGCAAGGATACCAGCCATTTAAACCCGGTGCCGGTTTCAACCCATATTTACAAATCCGGTGTGGTGCGTATGGAATATAAGCTGAAATAGCGGGTGGAATTGCGCGCTTGCGGAAAATCAGCGGGCAAAATTACTGCCGATAGCCACAAGGCAATGGCTATCGGCATTTTTATGTTCTGGTGTTATTTGCTGCGTGCCAACAGGCTATCGCGCAATTTATCGGAAAATTCGACCAAGGCCTGCGACGCTGTTTGCGTCCAGTCATTATCAAGAACCATTTGCATGCCATCCTGATAATGGTTTTCAACGACCAGGCCGTCTTTTAACGCGGGCAGGTCGCCATCAAGTGACACCTTGATGCGGTTATGCAGGGTTAGTTGCCAGAAACCGGGCTGCATCCATGTCCAGAATTGCATGATGTTGGCAGAAACCGGAATGGCGGTTTGGGCGTCGGTATCGGTGCTGTTTACGTCAAATACGCGGTATCCGGCCCGGCGAAACCCGGTGGTGATGGCCGATTTTATCTGATTGGCGACGGTTTCGCCTTCGGGTAACAGCACATCCCCCAAGGCTTTGCCAAATCCGCCGCGTTTACGCGCATAAGCACGTTCAGTAATGCTGCGGTCATTAATTTTTGAGTCAGAAAGCGACGGAATATCGGCTGATCGCGGTTTGATCTGAAATTCGCGGTTATCAACCACGTTAACCAAGCGAATGGCTGTACCATTTTGCGGATTGGGTGAAGCAGATGGCGCGTTAAGATCCACCACGCTGCGGCCCGTGGCGCAGGCACCCAAAACCAGCATGCTGCCGATTACAGCAGCCATGCGAAGCTGTTTGAACACAACAAAATCCCCCTTGTGTGCTTGCAAAGACGCCTGTTTAACCGTTACGTGCAGGGTCTGCAAGTATTTGGGGAATAAGTATTTTTATGCTCCACCAAAGGGTGGGGTATTGCTATTCGCGATGATAGGGATGGTTGGTTTGAATGGCGTGGGCGCGAAAAAGCTGCTCGGCGATCAGGGCGCGTACCAGCATATGGGGCCATGTTGCCTTGCCCAGCGACCACATGGCATTGGCGCGGGCTTTTATTGCATCGCCGTGGCCGTCGGCCCCGCCAATGGCAAAGGCAATATTGCCGCCGTTCTGGTCGATCCAGCCTTCAAGTTTTTTGGCAAAATCGATGGATCCATATTCGCGCCCGTGTTCGTCCAGCGCGATCAGAAAGGCATTTTCGGGGATGGCGGCCAGCAATAATTCTGCTTCGCGGGCCTTAAGCTGGGCTGCGGGAAGTTTTTTCTTTTCTTCGACCTCGCGCAGGGCAAAGGGCCAGCGCAGACGGGCGACGTAATGGTCGAACAAATCCTTTTCCGGGCCTGCCTTGATGCGGCCTACAGCGGCAAGGGTGATTTGCATGTTCGGTCGCCCATTTGGTTTGTGGCAAGGTTTTGGCGGAAAGGCTGTGGAAAGCTTGTCGAAAGGCCGGGAAAATTCGGGCGCAAAACTGTATCGGGCCAGTATGTATAGCCCGGATACAAATTTGTTTTACCGGTTGCGTGAAATGGCAAAAGGCTGGTGGCCCGGCGAAAAGCGCCGGGCGACAGCAAAAGTGCCAATCAGTACAGACGGGCTGGCTGTTGTTTCAAGGCCGGGTTTTCAACGCCCCACATCTGTTCGATGTTGTAAAAGGCGCGGACTTCCGGGCGGAACAAGTGAATGATCACGTCGCCCGCATCAACCAGAACCCAATCACCCTGTGTGGTGCCTTCGGCCAGCGCACGGCCCTGACCTGAACTTTTCAGGGTTTCAACAATATGTTCACCCATCGAGGCAACCCGGCGCGAGCTGGAGCCTGATGCGATGATCATATAATCAGCCATGGCTGTTTTGTCGGTCAGATTAATAGTGACAAGATCTTCGGCCTTGTCGTCCGTCAGTGTTTCCTGAATAAGAGCAAGCAACTCGCTCGGTGTCAGGCGTTCATTTGCGGTAATTATTGTCGCCACCTTAATTTAGGGTGGATGTTCGCCGCCATCACGCGGAAATTAAAACACCCACAGGTCAAACCTGCCATCGGCCTTCGGCGCGAATCGCCGTAGAAGAAGCCGGATGGCGCCGTATCGGCAGGTAAACCCAAGCTGGTGTTTCCATATCGGCCAGCAAACCTGCCTTTTCTGCGGCAATGCGCCAGCGTTCCATACGCTGTGCTGCGGTGCCACGCAATGCTTTATTAGAATAACCCTCGCGATCAAGAACCGCAATGGGCGCGCAATACATCAGTTTCTGCCAGAATTTCCAGCGATCAAACTGTGCCAGATTGTCCGCGCCCATCAACCAGACAAATCGCGTTTGGGTAAAACGGCGTTGCAAGGCTGCAAGTGTGTCGGCGGTATAACGGGTGCCAAGCTGTGTTTCAATTGCAGAAACAACAATGCGGGGATGTGTTGCCATCATTTGTGCAGAATCAAAGCGTTCTTTCAGTCCTGCCATACCCTGACGGGACTTTAGCGGGTTCTGCGGCGAGACCAGCCACCAGACTTCGTCAAGCTGCAAGCGCTTTAACGCTTCAAGCGAAATATGCAAATGCCCCTCGTGGGCGGGGTTGAATGACCCGCCCAGTAATCCGACTCGGGGTGGGGCATTATGTCGGCGCGGAATGTGAACGCTTATCACGGGCGGGTTTGCCCGGTGCCACGCACCACATATTTATAGCTGGTCAATTGTTCGACTCCAACCGGGCCACGTGCATGCAGCTTGCCTGTCGAAATGCCAATTTCCGCCCCCATGCCAAATTCGCCGCCATCGGCAAACTGGGTGGATGCATTTACAATCACAATGCCGCTATCGACCCCGTTTAAAAATGCTTCGGCCGCGACGCTGTCTTCGGCAAGGATGGCATCGGTGTGGTGCGATCCGTAATGATTGATGTGGTGAATGGCATCTTGCACGCCATCAACGGTTTTGATCGCGACAATCGCATCAAGATATTCGGTCGACCAGTCTTCCTCGGTCGCCGGTTTTATCTGGCTATCAACACTGCGCGCAGTTTCATCGCCGCGCATTTCACAGCCCGCTTTGGCAAGGTCTGCGGCAAGTTGCGGCAACAGGGTTTTAACCACATCGCGGTCGATCAAAACGGTTTCGGTCGATCCGCAAACCCCCACCCGGCGCATTTTGGCATTGAGCACAATCGCACTGATTTTGGCAGGGTCAGCACTGGCATGAATATAGGTGTGGCACAGCCCTTCGAGATGTTTGAACAGCGGAATGCGGCTTTCATCGGTAATGCGCTGGATCAGGCTTTTGCCCCCGCGCGGCACAATCACGTCGATATAATCGGACAGTTTCAGCATTTCACCAACCGCCGCCCGGTCGGTAACCGGGATCATTTGAATGCACGCTTCGGGCAGGCCTGCCTCGATGACACCCTGTTTCATGCAGTCAAAAATCGCACGCGACGAATTAAAACTTTCCGATCCGCCACGCAAAATGGCGGCATTGCCCGATTTCAGGCACATCGCAGCGGCATCGGCGGTGACGTTGGGGCGGCTTTCATAAATGATACCAATCACGCCAAGCGGCACACACACACGCGCAATATCCAGCCCGTTATGTTCCGGGGTCCAGCGCGCCATTTCGCGACCAACCGGGTCGTTTTGTTTGGCAACATCTTCAACACCCTTCGCCATCGCGTCAACGCGGGCCGGGGTAAGTTCCAGCCGGTCAAGCAAGGCCGCGGTCAGGCCTTTTTTGCGGCCACCGTCCATATCTATGGCGTTGGCCGCCAGAATTTTATCGGCATTTTCGCGGATCAGACGGGCGGCAAAATTCAGGGCATCAATTTTTGGCTGTGACGGGACCTGGGCCAAAATCAGGGCGGCGTCGCGCGCGGCAATGCCGATGCGAAGCATAAGGTGTGACATGTCCTGGTTTTCGGTGCTGGCAAGTGCCGTCATGGTCCTGTTTCCGTCTATTGGCCCCGCTTGTCGTCGGCGGTGTGGCCTTAAATTGTAAAATCGTCAACAAATTAGCAACATAGTCCGGCCCGCAGCCAACTGCAATCACCTTGGTGCGGTTTAAGACTGCGGTTTATTACGGATCTAAACTCTGCCGGTTTTTCGCGTTTGACGGGCAAAAAGCATTCCGGCGCAAGGCCACGTCTGTTACCGTGAGCCTTCGGGTTTCTCTGCCGGTTTGTTCGGTGGGGAATAATAGGGAATATGGTGCGGCATTTTGCGTTGCATTTGGCCAAATCCATAACTGCCCCCGCAACTGTAAGTGCCGGTTGCCTCCTTGATGTCACTGGGATGATCCCGGGAAGACGGAATGGCAACAATCGGCACAAGTCAGGAGACCTGCCCGAATTTTTGTCACTGACAGGGCCCGTAATACTGGCCTGTCCATGCACGGTGGGTGCAAGAAAGGATACTGTTATATGCATATCGAACCTGGCGTCGTTGATGGCGCCAAAATAATGCTTAGCTATGCCACGGCAACCGGTGCTGTTGGTGTGGCGGCAAAAATGGCCGTCGATACCGCCCGCCGCGATGGTGTGGGATCGCTTCTGGTGCGCAGCCTGATCACCACAGGGCTGGTTTTCTTCTTTTTCGAAATATTGCCCCATCACCCGGTCGGGGTGTCGGAAGTTCACCTGATTTTGGGATCAACCCTGTTTCTGATTTTCGGGGCGGCTCCGGCGGCCATTGGTCTGGCGTTGGGCCTGTTGGTGCAGGGCATGTTTTTTGCCCCGTTCGACCTGCCGCAATATGGCATTAACCTGACCACCCTTCTGGTGCCATTGTTTGCGATGGGGGTTTTGGCGCAAAAAGTTATTCCGCGCAAACGGGCCTATAAGGATGTGTCCTATTGGCACGCACTGGCCCTTTCGACGTCCTATCAGGGCGGAATTGTGTGCTGGGTGGCGTTCTGGGCTTTTTACGGGCAGGGATTTGGCATGGAAAATGTCGGCCACGTTGCCAGTTTTGGGGCCGCCTATATGACGGTTGTTCTGGTTGAGCCGCTGATTGATCTGGGTGTTTTAGCAGTTGCCAAAACGCTTTATCGTTATCGCGATAGCGGTGTGTTTGACCGGCGTTTGTATCGTTCGGCGACCTGATCACGTTCTTTGTCGGCATTGGGCGTTTCCCGCAAGGTGGGGAACGCCTTTTTTTGTTTTCGGGGGCATGAACAGGGTTGTTTCGTTATCCTGGACAATGTGTTGCGTGCCGCGTGCTTGCCAAAACGGGTAATACGGGCCATTTGTTGAGGGTGGGTTCGGGGAATTTTATTCGTTGTGCTGGCGTTTTGCGGCATTGCCCACATCGGGGACGGGTTCAACAAGGATTAAGATGTGAAAAAAACCGGTGCAAAAGAATCGTCGGCCCGCGCCGACCTTGGCGTGATTAAAACCTTTTTGCCCTATCTATGGCCCAAGGGCGAAAAGGAACTGAAAATTCGCGTTGTGGTCGCGCTTTTGTTCCTGGTCGCGGCCAAGGTCGCCAATGTGTATGTGCCAGTTTTATACAAATATGCGGTCGATGCATTGGGTGGCGGCAAGGCGGCGGCCAATGGCGATATTGCCGCCCTGGTCACGGTGCCGGTCAGCCTGATCATCGGTTATGGCTTGATCCGGGTGTTATCATCGGCATTTGGCGAAATTCGCGATGCGATTTTTGCCAAGGTCGCCCAGCGTGCCATTCGCAATGCCGCCCTTGGCGTGTTTGAGCATTTGCATGCACTCTCACTGCGGTTTCATCTGGACCGCCAGATGGGCGGGTTATCGCGCGCGATTGAACGCGGGGTGAAGGGCATTGAATTTTTGCTGTCCTTCATGCTGTTCAACATCTTGCCGACCCTTCTTGAGATCGTGATGGTGTCGGTCATTTTGTGGGTTCTTTACGATGGCTGGTTTGCGCTGATCACGCTTGTCACCATCGTGATTTATATTGCCTTTACCCTGATCGTAACCGAATGGCGGATGAAGTATCGCCGCGAAATGAACCTGCGCGACGACGAAGCCAATACCAAGGCGATTGACAGCCTGATCAATTATGAAACGGTCAAATATTTCAATAACGAAGCCCATGAATCATCGCGCTATGACAATGCCTTGCACGGATACGAGGTGGCAGCGGTTAAATCGCAGGAATCGCTATCGAAGCTGAATATCGGTCAGGGTGCAATCATTGCGGTTGGCCTGGTTTTGAACATGTTACTAGCTGCAAATGGTGTGAAAAACGGCAATATGACCGTGGGCGATTTTGTGCTGGTAAATACCTATTTGCTACAGCTTTACATGCCGCTGAACTTTCTGGGTTTTGTCTATCGCCAGATCAAACAGTCGCTGACCGATATGGAACGCATGTTCTCGCTGCTCGATGTCGGCAAGGAAGTCGAAGACAACCCAAAAGCCCGTGAACTGGTGTGCCACGAAGCCACGGTGCGGTTTGAAGATGTGCATTTCGCCTATAATGAAGACCGGCAGATTCTAAAAGGTGTCAGCTTTGAAGTACCGGCAGGTAAAACCGTTGCGGTGGTGGGCCCCAGCGGGGCGGGTAAATCGACATTAACGCGTTTGATGTTCCGTTTTTACGATGCCTCAAGCGGGCGCATCACCATTGACGGGCAGGATGTGCGCGATGTGACGCAAGGATCGTTGCGCCGTTCTATCGGCATTGTGCCGCAAGATACCGTTCTGTTTAACGATACCATTGCCTATAACATCGCCTATGGTCGCCCCGGTGCGGCGCAGGACGAGATCGACAATGTTGCCACTCTTGCCAGCATTCGCGATTTCATTAAAGGCTTGCCCGACGGATTTAAAACCATGGTTGGTGAACGCGGATTAAAACTTTCGGGCGGGGAAAAACAGCGTGTTTCCATTGCGCGGATGTTGTTAAAACGCCCGAAAATCATGATTTTTGATGAAGCCACGTCGGCGCTGGATACCCGGACGGAAAAGGATATTCAGCAAGCCTTGCGCGATGTATCGCGCGGGCATACCACGCTGATTATTGCGCACCGTTTGTCGACCGTGATTGATGCCGACGAAATTATCGTACTGCGCGATGGCAAGGTGGCCGAGCGTGGCCGCCATCATGATTTGCTGGAGCAAAACGGCCTGTATGGCGAAATGTGGGCCCAGCAACAGGAAATCCGCCAGGCCGAGGAAATTCTGGCCCATGCCGGTGCCAACGATGCGGCACCAAAGCCCAAATAGGCAAGGTTGCGAATTTAGGGTGTGAAAAGGGGCGGGGGTGCACATAGGCAGCCCCGCCCTTTTTGTCTCTGCGCGATTGATGTGGCGGGTAAGATCAAATTTCGTTGATCCAAACCGGTCGTCAGGGTTCTTGCCCGGCGGGGGCTCAAAGAAGCCCTTGTCACTTGCATCCCAAGCCACGCGGGCCATAGCAGCCACCAACAGGTGGATTTATGGGAAACTGGCCTGAAGCCTGTGGTTTTGTCGTTTAGTGTTGCGCACCCAACCGCAACTGCACCGGAGCACCAACGGCAATTTCGGCCCCTTCAATCACCCGGCAGGTAACCCCGCCGCGCCAGTTGGGGCGCAGGGCATTTTCAAGCCCGGTTGCGGCTTCTTCCATGCGGTGGCAGGGGTCGGTTTCGCCCGAAACCTCCAATATCAAATCGCCAATGGCAAAACGGGTGCCGGTTTCGCGCGGCAGGGCAAAACCCGACACCAGCAAGTTGGCGCGCCGCACCGTCCAGTCCAGATCGGCCCGGTTGATGTCGGCGCAGGCGGCGTGCCAGTCTTCTTGTGCCAGAACGGTTATTTTGCGTTTTTTCAGCTTGCCGCGATAATCGCCTTCCAGCCCCAGTTCAATTGAAACTGATGCCATATCCAGCGTTTCCATAGGGACACGCGGGGCCGCCTTGCGGGCAATGCCGCAAAGCTGGCCGGTGATCGCGTTTTTGGTGTCGGCGATGGTCATGGTGCGGATGTATCCGTTAATATGATCAGGTTTTCCACTGGCCCGAAACCACCCAGCGCCCGGCAAAGTTTTCGGGTACCTGAATGGTTTGGCGCGGCGCGCCGCTATCATCGCGTTCGGGGTAATCGGTGGTGTAATGCAGGCCCCGGCTTTCGCGGCGCCACAGGGCGGACTGGATAATCAGCTTTGCCACGACGGAAAGGTTACGCAGTTCCAGCAAATCGTTGCTAACGCGGAAATTGCCGTAATATTCGTCAATTTCAGATAGCAGCAAATCAATGCGATGCTGGGCGCGTTGCAGGCGTTTGGTCGTGCGTACAATGCCGACAAAATCCCACATCACGTTGCGCAGTTGTTCCCAGTTATGGGCGACAATCACTTCTTCGTCGGAATCGGTGACGCCGGTTTCATCCCACGGCGGCAAATCGGTAAAGCGGTCATCAACCGGCAGGGCTTCGATAATGTCGCACGATGCGGCTTCGCCAAAGACCAGACATTCCAGCAATGAATTGGATGCCAGCCGGTTGGCCCCGTGCAGGCCGGTACCGGCACATTCGCCAATGGCATAAAGGCCGGTCAAATCGGTTCTGCCGCGAAGATCGGTCAAGATGCCGCCGCAAGTATAGTGTGCAGCAGGCACCACCGGAATCGGTTCGCGCGTCATATCAATGCCAAAACCAAGGCAGGTTTCGTAAATTGTCGGGAAATGTTCGCGAATAAAATCCGCCCCTTTGTGTGTGATATCGAGATACACACAATCGCTGCCCAGACGTTTCATTTCGTGGTCAATCGCGCGGGCAACAATATCGCGCGGGGCCAGTTCGCCGCGTTCGTCAAACCGGTCCATAAAACGCGTACCATCGGGCAGCAGCAATTTGCCGCCTTCACCGCGCAGGGCCTCGGAAATCAGAAATGATTTTGCCTGGGGGTGATACAAACAGGTGGGGTGAAACTGGCTAAATTCCATGTTCATCACCCGGCATCCGGCGCGCCACGCCATGGCAATGCCATCGCCGGTCGAGCCATCGGGGTTGGATGTAAACCGGTAAACCTTGCTGGCCCCGCCAGTTGCCAAAACCACCGTGCGGGCATTAAAGCTTTTGACCCGGCCCGATTTTAAATCCAGCGCATAGGCACCGACACAACGGCGGCCTTCGCCGCCCAGCTTGCGGTCAGTCACCAGGTCAATCGCCAGATAATTTTCAAAAATATCAATATTGGGGTGGTCGATGGCCTGTTTTTGCAAGGTGGTTTGCACCGCCCGGCCTGTGGCATCGGCAGCGTGAACGATGCGGCGGTGGCTATGCCCGCCTTCGCGGGTTAAATGAAACGGCTGGTCATTGCCGCCTTCAGGGTCGCGGGTTAAATTAATGCCCAGCTCGTCCAGCCATTTAATGGCGGCTGGGGCATTACGGGCAACAAATTCCACGGTTTCGCGTTTGCACAGGCCCGCCCCGGCGTTTAGCGTATCTTCGACATGGTTTTCAATGCTGTCGGCCGCATCAAGCACGGCGGCAATGCCGCCTTGTGCATAATTGGTTGAACCTTCGTCAATTTTGCCTTTGGACAGAATGGCAACTTTGACATGCGGGGCCACTTTAAGCGCGGTGCTGAGCCCGGCCGCACCACTGCCAATGACAAGTACATCATAGTGATAAGAAAGATCGGTCATAATTTCCCATCATGTGAAGGGTTGTTCGCATTTTGCCCCCGCCAACGCGGCAGAATAGGACTGTGTGCGCGCAATCTCAAACATTATTGCAACATGCTTGACGATGGGCAGCATTGTGGAATGATCCTGTATCGCTTTGCCTGTGCCTGCTTTTTGCCCTGAATATGGCCTATGGTAACGATACCTGACATCACTCGATGGGGTTTCGCGCCCGATAAAGGATAGCAACCATGGTTGATCACGATCAGCACGACCACGCACCGGGTCATTTCGGCCCGGTCCAACATCACGGCGGCTGCCATTGCGGTGCTGTGCGCTATCAGGTGCATGGCGAAATTGAGGATGCCGTTCTGTGCCATTGTCATTTATGCGCCAAACTGCATGGCCATGTTAGTGCCTATGCCTCGGTCAACAAGGACGAATTGCAATTAACCGCCGATGAAGGTTTGCGCTGGTATCGATTGTCGGAAAAAACTGATCGCGGATTTTGCAAGGAATGCGGATCGGCCGTGTTTTGGCGGGTTGTGCGGTCCAAAAACATTGCCCTGACGCCGGGAACGCTGGATGGCCCCACAGGTATTAAAACCAAATCGCAAATCTTTTGCGCGTTTAAGGGCGATTATTACCCGCTAGATCCGTCGATCCCGGTTTTTGACCACGATGATGAACCTGACACGGCCCCTTGAACGTACCAGCAAGGCAATAAAAAACGGCGGATCATTAACGCGATCCGCCGTTGTTATGTCTGGAGACGTCAAAGGCTTTTCTGCCTTGAGCAGTTGGCCTTACTGATCGGTAATGCCGGGCACCTTCATCCAGGTCAGTTCGTGTTTGTTGTTATACAAATGCACAACCTTTGATCCCGGAATATCGGCAAACTGGGTCACGGCGGCGTGGTCGGTATCGCCCTGCATTTTGATGGTGCAGATAAAATTGGTGGCCATGCCCGCATCCATCCACTGGTTGACCAGGCGAAACAGGCGGTCCGGGTAACAAATCACATCGGAACACAACCAGTCGATATGGCCGATTTTTTCCGGTTCCAGCCCAAAGGCACTTTCCTGACGAAAATCAACCCGGGGCAAGGTGCCAATGCGCGGGTCCAGTTTGGCTTTATCCACCGAAATAACCGAGGCCCCGGTTTCGTGCAAAACCCAGGTCCAGCCACCGGGGCTACCGCCCAGATCCATCGTCATGTCGCCAGCTTGCGGCATAATGCCCAAACGGGTGAAGGCTTCCCACAATTTCAGATAGGCGCGGTTGGGCGGGGTGGTTTTATCTTCGTCAAATTCGATTTCGCCGTTTTTCCACGGGCTGGAACAGCCCGTGGCGGCAATGATGGTGTCAGGGTCAATCAGCGTCCACGACCCCAGCGGCGCGGTCGGGGCGTTGTCGCCAAAAACCTGCCGTTTGGCCGATACATGGGGCAGGTTGGCCTCGATCAGCTTGGCGCGTGAAAAATGGTCAAACTTGAACATCGCCCAGTTGCGCTGGTTAAAGCGCAAAATCTTGGCCGCCCCCTTGATCGAGGGAATGGCAATGCGAACCGGATTGCGCCACACGTTTTGCGCCCAGAATACCCGTCTTTCAGGGCCCGGCGCAAACATCAGCCGGTCATGGGTTTCGATAACGTCGCCCAGTTCCTGGCGCAATTGGTCCTCGAACCCCACAGCAGCCAGATAGCCGGTGGCATTCATGGGTTCGATCACGGCTTCAACGCCGTTAGGTGCGGAAAAAATCTCTGTCATGGGCTGCTTTTACCGTGCTTTTAGGGCCGGTAAAAGCAGCAAATATTCATAACAGCCTCAAACCTGCCATTCGCAAATTGCTGGTATCGGGGGCTGCCTTACCAGAAATCTTCGCGACGCACCGTGAAGCTTTCAGAAATGGTGGCATATTCCTGATAGCCAAGGCGGGTAAGCGGCTCGAACAGGGTGATATCAACCATGCCGTTTACAATAACCGCATCATCAATGTGAACGCCAACCACGGTGCCAATCACCATGGTGTTGGGTTTTTCCGGGTTGGGGCTGGGCAAATCCACAATCTGGAAAACTTTGCATTCCATATGGATCGGCACGCCTTTGATCAGATGCGGTTTCACGACTGATGCGGGCATTTTTTCCAGCCCGGCATGGACAAATTCGTCCTCGTTTGCGGGTAAGGGGGCCGAACACAGGTTAATTTCGCGCAACATTGATTTGGGTGTGATAGCGGCAACAAATTCGCCGGTGGCACGCGCATTGGCGGCACTGTCGCGCGAGGCACCGCTGGCGCTAAACATCACCATCGGCGGGGCACCGCAAACAGCATTGAAAAACGAATAGGGTGCCAGATTGGCATGACCATCCGCGCTCAGGGTTGAGATCCAGCCGATGGGGCGGGGCACAACACAGGCCTTGAACGGATCATGGGGAAGATTGTGCGCGGTTTTACCCGGTTCGTAAAACATCTGGGGTCCTTAATTCTGATTTTTGCCGCAATTGGCAACTAGAGAAGAAAAATTACCAAATAATTGGCCCAAATATTTTGCGATGCAATGGGACTCTGCAGGTTTCCTCAAATTTCGCGTCGCGGCCTGATTTTTCTAAAGCTGCGGAATCTGAACCAGCGAATCGGCGATGATCAGCAAAATTCCCCAGTCTTTTGACGTGTATCCGTTAAGATTGTCTAAACAACTGAAATTCCATTCAAAGTATCGCGACTCCGCAATAATTTTCGGAGTCTGTTAACTTTTTGCGCTCATGATTTCCTCAAGTTTCAAGGGGGAACCGTGAAGGCATTATGACAAAGAAGCAAACTTTACCGCTTGATCAGGTTTTGGTAGGCGACTGCATCGAACTGATGAACAGCCTGCCGGAAAAATCGGTTGATCTGATCTTTGCCGATCCGCCCTATAATTTACAGCTGGGTGGTGATCTGCTGCGTCCCAACAATACCAAGGTTGATGCAGTTGACGATCATTGGGACCAATTCGACAGTTTCCGCCATTACGACGAGTTCAGTCGGGACTGGCTGAACGCAGCACGGCGTATCCTCAAAGATACCGGCGCGATCTGGGTGATTGGTTCGTATCATAACATTTACCGTGTTGGCACGGTGATGCAGGATATCGGCTATTGGGTGCTCAACGACATTGTCTGGCGCAAAACCAACCCGATGCCCAATTTCCGGGGCAAACGGTTTTGCAATGCGCATGAAACATTGTTGTGGTGTTCCAAAAATGCCGAGCAAAAGGCCATTACGTTTAACTACGAGGCGATGAAGCAGTTAAACGAAGGCCTGCAGATGCGGTCTGACTGGTTGCTGCCGATTTGTTCGGGCGGGGAACGCCTGAAAGACGACAAGGGCAAAAAGGTTCATCCGACCCAGAAACCCGAAGCCCTGTTGCAGCGCGTGTTAATGGCAACCACCCGCCAGGGTGATGTTGTCCTGGACCCGTTTTTTGGCACCGGCACCACCGGGGCCGCGGCGCGCCGCCTTGGCCGCCATTTTATCGGCCTGGAACGCGAAGAAGATTATGCCAAGGCCGCCCGCGAACGCATTGCCAAGGTTCAGATGCTGGATGGCGATAGCCTGGAACTGACCGAGTCAAAGCGGTCTTTGCCGCGTATTCCGTTTGGGGCGGTGATCGAACGGGGTCTTTTGGCGCCGGGCGAAAAAATTTATGATAACCGTGGCAATGTGGCGGCCCTGGTCCGTGCCGACGGGTCGATTGCGCATAAAGATGCGGCGGGTTCAATCCATCAGGTTGGTGCCCAGGTGCAGGGCGCACCGGCTTGTAATGGCTGGACTTACTGGCATTACAAGTGTGACGGGCGGCTGGTTTCGATCGATAATTTACGCAGCCAGTTGCGCAAGGAACTGGGGCAGGTATCGGCCTGATTCCGCCTTGTCCGGGGCCGAATACCGGCTCTGATGACCGAAATGCCAAGACCGAAACGCAGCATTGCGCGTTTCGGTCTTTCTGTTTTGGGTCTGTTTCTGCTATATATCAGGGGTTGATGAATTTAGCGGATCGGAGAATGTCATGCAGATTGGTGGTTATGGTGCGGCGTCTGTGCCCAATCCCATGCAAATACAGCAGGCTGTTGCCCCGATTGCAGAAACAGGTGGCAATGATTTGCAAGCACCGCCCGGACAGCGGGTTGAACAGGCCGCACAGGCCGAAGAAGCGCTGTCAAAACCGCTTGAAAGTACCGGGCGCGGCCAGATTGTTGATATCACCGCCTGATCTTTTGATCGTCAATGCTTGAGACCAGGGCCCGCGCCAGTTTGCGGGCCTTTTTGTTTTGGGCTGTTGCCCCCGGTATTACAGATGTTTTAACGCGTGCCGGACGACTTTTTTCATCACTGTAGGCAGGGCAAAATCGGCCAGCCCGTCGATACTGGTCCAGACCCCATCGGGTTCAGCCGCTGTGTTGGCGTTAAATCGCGTTACCAGAACGGTGATATCAAGGTGAAAATGGGTAAATGTATGCCCCACGGTGCCGCCAAGTTCGCGCCAGTCGGCTTTCAGCGGGGCTTCGTCGCGCATGATGGCGTCGGGGGCCTTGATGGCGCGCCATACGCTGCCCGGTACTTCATAAAGCCCGCCTAACAACCCGGTTTCGGGACGGCGGCGGATTAAAATTTTACCGTCATCACGCTGAACCCAAAAGGCATAGCCAACCCGCGTTGGTTTGGCCGGTTTTTTGCGTTTTTTGGGAAGATCCGGGGCAATGCCGGTTTTGCGCCCTTCGCAAAATGCCTGCCACGGGCAAATGGCACAGGCGGGGTTGCGCGGGGTGCAAATGGTCGCGCCCAGGTCCATCAGGGCCTGGGCATAGTCGCCGGGGCGGTCTGGTGGTGTCAGGGTGGCGGTTTTTTCTTTTATTTCCGGTTTCACATCGGGAAGCGGGGTTTCAAGTGCAAATAGCCGTGAAATAACCCGTTCAATATTGCCATCCACCGGGCTGGACGGGCGATTAAAGGCAATGGCCGATACGGCAGCGGCGGTATAGGGGCCAATACCGGGCAGCTTTAACAAACCGTCTTCGGTATCGGGGAAGCGGCCATCATAATCGGTGGCAACCACCTTGGCGCATTTGTGCAAATTACGCGCCCGTGCGTAATATCCCAGCCCCTGCCAGGCATGTAAAACATCATCGAGTTCGGCATTGGCCAAATCAATAACCGTGGGCCAGCGTGCCAGAAAGGCGGCAAAATAAGGCCCCACAGTGATTACAGTGGTTTGCTGAAGCATGATTTCGGACAGCCAGACATGATAGGGATTGGGCAAATCCCCCGGTTCCGACCGCCAGGGCAGGGTGCGATGATGGCGATCATACCAGTCAAGCATGGTGCGACGCAGGGTTTTGATGTCTTGATCAGTGAAATGCACGGCGTTTCCGTGATATGTTATGCATGATGGCGGCGCGGCGATAAATGTGTTGCGAACCTACGGAATAAACAGCCCTGAGCAAGCGAAAAGATAACAGCCCTGAGCAAGCGAAAAGATAACAGCCCTGAGCCGGTGAAAAGATAACAGCCCTGAGCCGGTGAAAAGATATAAGTCTGAGCAGGCGACGAGATAGACGTGCGAGCAAGCGGCAAAGCCCTGAGCAAGAGATACAGCCCTGAGCAAGAGATAAACATATTGCCATGACCAATAGAAAAGATACCGGTGATACGTTTCGCAGCACTGGCATAGATCAGGGCGGCAACCGTGTCGGGGCGAAAAACGCGGTTAAGAAACGCCAGAAAATTACCCCGATGGGCAATACCGAGCGCCGTGCCGGGTTGCGTAACCTGGCCCCCCTTGTGTCCAACCTGACCCGACCTTTGGTGCGCAAGCGCGGCTTTTTTCAAGCCGAAATTTTATTGCACTGGGGCGAAATTGTGGGCCCGGCGCTGGAAGATTGCACGGCCCCCATCCGTTACAGCCAGCCGCGTGGAGAAAATGCCGGGGGCGGCACCCTGGTGGTGCGGGTGTCGGGGCCAATGGCGCTGGAACTGCAACATCGCATGCCGCAAATCATTGATCGGGTGAATACCTATTTCGGCTATCGCGCGGTGGAGCGCATCAAGATGATGCAGGGCGATATTTCGCGGCCAGAGCGCCGGGTGCGTGCCCCGGTGAATGTGCCCGAAGGCCCGATCAGACAGGGTAGCGAAAAAGTGATCAACGAAATCGAAGACCCGGCCCTGCGTGAAGTGCTATTGCGGTTGGGTCGTCACGTTAGTGGTGCCGGGAAAAAGTGATCAGAACCACGATGTTGCGTGTTTAGGGTTGAATTTATCCGGCGATGATGTGTGTGTGATATGCATCCGGTGTCTGCTTTTGTCGAATCATTCCCCGACAAAGGATCAACACGGATTTGCCCCAATTGCGGGTGACGTTTGCGACTCGTTGGTTCAGCGGCAGTTTTTGTCGTTGTGTTGACTTGGCCCGCGCAACCGGCTTGTAATCGCAAAAGTTTGTTTTACGGAGGTTTCCTTGCTTAAGCCGTTTAAATACCTTGTTGCTGTGGTTGGTGTTTCGCTGGCAGCACTGACTGCCCAGGGGGCGCAAGCCACCGAATACAAAGAACATGTAATGGGTGCAGAAGATGCGCCGGTGACGATTGTTGAATATGCATCCTTCACCTGCCCGCACTGTGCACGGTTTGCCAATGATGTATTTCCCGGGATCAAAAAAGACCTGATCGATACCGGCAAGGTTAAATGGATTTATCGCGATTACCCGCTAGACGGGGTTGCTGTGCGGGCATCGGCCGTGGCGCAATGTTCGGGCGATGACCGTTATTTTGGCGTGCTGGAATTGCTGTTTAAATCGCAGTTGACCTGGGCGCGCAGCCAGGACCCGATCGAAGGCATCAAGCAGGTTGCCCGTTTTGCCGGTATGGATGGCGATGCGGTTGATAAATGCCTGGCCGACGAAGAGCTGATCAACGGTATTGTCGGTTCGCGCCTTGAAGCCGAACAGAAATACAATGTCAACGCAACGCCGACCTTCCTGATCGATGGCAAAACCTATTCCGGTGAAAAGGATGTTAAATTCTTTGCCGACAAGGTTGATGACCTGACCAACTAAACGATTGAAACATGGTTTACCGGCGCGTTATGGGATGCGCCGGTAAAACACACGGGCCACTATCGGCCAGGGGAACTGATTGGTCCAATTCAAGTCGCTGCGACTGACGGGATTTAAATCCTTCGTCGATTCAACCGAATTACTGGTCGAAGACGGGCTGACAGGTGTTGTCGGCCCAAATGGTTGTGGCAAATCCAATCTGGTTGAAGCCCTGCGCTGGGTAATGGGCGAAACATCGGCCAAGCAAATGCGCGGTGCCGATATGTCCGACGTTATTTTTGGCGGCACATCAACCCGCCCGGCACGCAATGTGGCCGAGGTGGCCGTGGTGCTTGATAACGCCGAGCGCCGTGCGCCTGCGATGTTTAATGACCATGAAGAACTTGAAGTCGTGCGCCGCATCGAACGTGGCGGCGGGTCGAATTACAAGGTCAATGGCAAGGATGTGCGCGCCCGCGATGTGCAATTGCTGTTTGCCGATGCCGCAACCGGTGCCCGGTCCACCGCCATGGTGTCGCAAGGCAAAATCGGGGCGTTGATCGGGGCCAAACCATCGCAGCGCCGTTTGGTGTTAGAAGAAGCCGCCGGGATTACCGGCCTGCATTCGCGCCGCCACGAGGCAGAGCTGCGCCTGAAAAGTGCCGATCAGAACCTTGACCGTCTGGAAGATGTTCTGGTCACCCTTGATAGCCAGATTTCATCGCTGCAAAAACAGGCCCGGCAGGCACAACGCTATCGCAAGTTAAGCGAAAGCATTCGCCAGACCGAAGCCTTGCTGTTTCATATTCGCTGGCGCGAAGCGGCCAAGCGCCAGCACGATGCTCGCGAATTGCTGGTGGCAGGTGAAACAGCGGTGCGCGATTTAACCGCCGAAGTCACCCGGGCGACCACGCAACAAGTCCATATTGCCGCCAGCCTGCCCGATTTGCGCAAACAGGAAGCCGAGGCCAGTGCAGCCTTGCAGCGCCTGATGATCGAGCGCGAGGGGCTGGATAAAGACAAGCAGCAACTTGAAACGCAAATGGCGCAATTGCGCGCCCGTATTCAGCAAATTGATGCCGATTTATCGCGCGAGGCAGAATTGGCCAATGACGCCCAGGGGGCGTTGGACAAGCTGAAATTTGAACGTCAGGACCTGAGCCAGGCCCAGGGCGGCGAGGATGACGAGCTTGACGATGCCCGCGAGCGCGCCACCGAAAAGGCGCTACGGGTTGAAGAACTTGAAGCCACAGTAGACGAGCTGACCACCCGGGCCGCCGCCGAAGATGCGCGGTTAAAATCGGTGCAACAGCGTCTGTCGGAACTGGGGGCGCGGCGTATTCGCCTGACCGATCGTTATGACGAGGCGGTGGCGAAACTGGACGATATTCGGGTTGAGGCCGATTTCAGCGACGCGCTGGAAGATGCTGAAATGGCACTGGAAGAATGCGAAGAAGCGGTCGAACAGCGCAAGCTGGCAATTGAAGATGCCGAAATGCGCCTGGCCGAAATGCATGACCGCGAAGATGCCGCCAAAATTGCCGAAACCGAAGCCCGCGATGCCCAGCGCGATGTCGAAGCGCGTAAAACCCGGCTGATTGCCGAAATTGACGGCTTGGAAAGTCTGGTTAAAACCAGCGGCGATGATGAATATACCCCCATGATCGAACAGATCACGGTGCAGGGCGGGCTGGAACTGGCAATGGCCGCCGCCCTTGGCGAAGACCTTGATGCGCCCGATGCCCCCCAATCTCCCACCCATTGGGCCGGGGTTGACCCGTCGGCCGATGATCCTGTTTTGCCCGATAATGTTCAGGCGCTGGCGAAGTTTGTTCAGGCCCCGGCATTGTTGAACCGGCGTTTATGGCAGATTGGCGTGGTGGAGGACGACTCCACTGGTAACTGGCTGTGCAAGGATTTGAAAACCGGGCAACGGCTGGTGTCACGTGAAGGGGCATTGTGGCGCTGGGACGGGTATCGGGTTTTGGCCGGGGCGGAACTGCCAGCAGCCGCCCGTCTGCATCAACGTAACCGGCTGGTGGAATTGCGGGCCGAACGTGACGAAATGGATGACGTGGTCGAGGAAAGCATTGAACGCGCGGAAACTGCGCGTGAAAATGTCGAACGCCTGAATGACCAGATTGCCGAGGCCCGCACCGCCGAACAGGAAGCGCACCGGGCCGCGCGTGAAGCTGATAGCCAGCTTTCACGCGCACGTGAAGAAATTGCCAATATCAAACGCGATGCCAGTGCCATTGAAGGGCGGCTGCAAACCGCCGAAGAAGCAGTTAATCGCACCCGGCAGGACCTTGACGAGTTGATGGCCGAGCAAGAACAGCTTGCCGCGACCCCGCAGGAAAGCAGCGAAGGCCTGATCGAAATTAAAGCCGCCCTTAACGAAAAGCGCGCCGATCTTTCCGATGCGCGCGCCGACCAGATGGAGGCGCGCAGCCAGCTTGAGCGGATGCAGCGCGATATGTCGGGGCGGCGCAAGCGGCTGGAATTCGTGGAAAACGAAATTGCGACCTGGAACGAACGTGCAGCGGGGGCGGGCGACCGTGTTGCCCAACTGCGCGAGCGCCAGGAAGAAGCGCAAATGGAGCTGGAAGAACTCGAACTGCGCCCCGACGAGATCGAGGAACGCCGTGCGATTTTGACCGACCGGATTGCCTTTGCCGAACAAACCCGCAAAGACAGTGCCGATGCCCTGGTGAATGCCGAAACCGCCCAGCGCGAGGCTGATCAGGTGTTAAAAGATGCCGAACAAAAGCTGGCCGACGCCCGCGAAGGCCGGGTGCGGTGCGAGGCGCTACTGGAACAGGCCGAACAGCACCGCCGCGATTTGATCGAACGTATTCGCGAACGGGTGAATGCCACGCCTGATCAGTTGGCTGAACTTGCCATGCTGGATCAGAACGAAGAATTACCGGCCGAAAACGACATTGAAGCCCGGCTGGGCCGCCAGTCGCGCGAGCGTGAAAACCTGGGCGCGGTTAATTTGCGCGCCGAGGTCGAACTGGCCGAGATGGAAGAACAGAAAAATACCCTTGTGACCGAACGCGACGATTTGCTGGCCGCCATCGACAAGTTGCGCAATGGCATTAACCAGCTTAACCGCGAAGCCCGTCAACGCCTTAACAAGGCGTTTGAGGAGGTCGACAAGCACTTCCAGCAACTGTTTGTGCGGTTGTTTGGCGGGGGGCATGCACATTTAATGCTGACCGATGCCGATGACCCGTTAAATGCCGGGCTTGAAATTATGGCATCGCCGCCGGGCAAAAAATTGCAGCATCTTTCATTGTTGTCGGGCGGCGAACAGGCCTTAACCGCGATGGCGCTGTTATTTGCCGTGTTTATGACCAACCCGGCCCCGATTTGTGTGCTGGACGAAGTTGACGCCCCGCTTGATGACGCCAATGTTGACCGTTTTTGCCGGTTGCTTGAGGCCATTGGCCGTCATGCCAATACCCGGTTTATGGTGATTACCCACCATCGTATGACGATGGCCCGGATGAATCGTTTGTTTGGTGTTACCATGGCAGAACGTGGTGTATCTTCGCTGGTATCGGTGGATTTGCGTCAGGCGGAAGTTTATTCGCAAAAAGAACAGCATGAGCTGAATTTAACCAGCTGATGCGAATACGTGCCGAAATGCGCCATTTTATGTCCGGGAACCCAGGGAAACCGCCGGTTGTACGGGGCCTTGGGGTGTTTCCTTGAATGGGTGTAAGCGGAGTGATCCCGAACACACCTGAGAGGCATTTAAGGTGATTTTTCGCTAAAAATTGTTATTTTTCAATTTGTTAAGTGGGGTTTTCCATGCAGCGAACATCGGGGTTTTACGGCTTGACAGCCTATGGGGGGCTAAGTATGTTGCCCGCGCCTTTCCTTGTGTTGTTCGCAGGGCTGTTACAGCGGAGTTCGTTACGGTGAGCGAAGAAAAAGATCGCGCTTCGTTAGCTGAACTGGATCGCAAATTAACAGCTGTTGCCGGACGACGCGAAGAAAAGCGGGGCCCGGTTTCGGGTGGCCGGAAAAGTTCATCGGCGGGCATGGCGCTTGGCATGCGGATATCGGCGGAAATGATCGCTGCTGTTGTTGTCGGGTTGCTGATTGGCTGGGGACTGGACCGGTTTTTTAATACGATGCCTTTGTTGCTTGTCCTTTTTGTCATTCTTGGGGCAGGTGCCGGGGGTCTTAACGCCTATCGCGCAGCCAAAGGCTATGATAGTGCCATTGGACTAGGGCGTGCGATGGGGAAGCCCAAGCAGGGGGACAAGGAATAATCCTTGGCCTGACAAGATTGAGCGAGGATTACGGTGGCTGGACCGCTAGAGCAGTTTGAAATCAAGCCGTTGGCCGACCTTTCGGTCGGTGGCTTTGATGTTTCCTTCACCAATTCCGCCCTTTGGATGGTGATCGCGGCCGTTCTCGTAACGGCGTTCATGACGCTGAGCATGCGTCGTGGCGCACTGGTGCCGGGACGTTGGCAGGGTGCTGCCGAGGTGATGTATGAATTCGTCGCCAACATGCTCAAAGATAATGTGGGAACAGCCGGGCGCAAGTACTTCCCGTTTGTTTTTACGCTGTTTATGTTCGTGCTGTTTGGTAACCTTTTAGGTATGATCCCGCACGGCTTTGCTTTTACGAGCCACATTATCGTAACTTTTGCGATGGCTCTGGTGATTTTTATCGGTGTGACGATTATCGGTTTTGCGCGCCACGGAACACATTATTTTCGAATGTTCTTTCCGGAAGGTGCCCCGATAGCGACGGCGATCATTTTGATCCCGATCGAAATCATTTCCTATTTCTCTCGTCCGTTCAGCCTGGCTATTCGACTGTTTGCAAATATGACGGTCGGACACATCATGCTGAAAGTGATTGGTGGCTTCGTCGGACTTATTGGCATATTCGGCGTGCTTCCTTTCGCGATGCTGACGGGGATTACCGTTCTGGAGTTCGGAATCGCCGCGCTTCAGGCCTATGTTTACACAATTCTCACCTGCATCTATCTCCATGATGCAATCCACATGCACTGATGTGCTGTGGGCTGGTGTGATCTTTTCTTATTGCCTTTAAGAAATTCGAAAGGGTGAAGTTATGGAAGTCGATGCTGCAAAGATGATCGGTGCGGGCCTTGCTGCTATTGGTATGATTGGTGCCGGTATCGGGGTGGGTAACATTTGGTCAAGCCTGATCGCAACTGTCGGTCGTAACCCGGCTGCGAAAGCTGATGTTGAACTTTATGGCTGGATCGGCTTTGCCGTTACCGAAGCTATTGCACTGTTCGCACTCGTCGTTGCGCTGATCGTTCTGTTCGGCTAATCGGCGCCTTTTGCGCGAATACTCGGCCCGGCGAGGGTGAACTCTCGCCGGCGTCGTTGAATTCGGGAGTAGGCTATGCCGCAGTTTGATATTTCGTCGTTCCCGTCCCAGATTTTCTGGCTGGCTGTCGTTTTTGTCGTCTTGTATATCTTGATGTCAAAAATTGCCCTGCCAAAAGTTGGTGACGTTCTTGAACGCCGTCACAAGACTATCGAAGACAATCTTGGCAAGGCACGGGCGTTGAAAGACGAAACCGATGCCGCCATCGCACGGTATGAAGCAGCCCTGGCCGAAGCCCGGAATGCCGCTCATGACGATATACGCGAAGCATCGGAAAAGGCATCTGCACAGCAGGCTGCCGAGACCGCTGCAATGGCCAGGAAGCTGTCTGAAAAAACATCTGCAGCTGAAAAGCGGATTGCACAAGCCAAGACAACTGCCCTGGGTAGTATGTCCGAAGCCGCGGCTGATATTGCCCGCGACGCAACCGCAAAGCTGATCGGCGTCAAGGTTCAGTCCAAAACTGCTGAAAATGCAGTTGCGGCAGTGATTGGGGAATAAACACCATGGAAGCAGAACACGGTAGTTTCTTCACCAATCCGGAAACCTGGGTAACCTTTGCTTTCCTGTTTGTTGTCGTTTTCGGCGGCTACAAGGTTGTTAAAGGGATCTCGGCAGCACTTGATAAACGTGCTGGCAAGATTTCCAGCGAACTTGACGAAGCACAGCGCCTGCGTGAAGAAGCTCAGGAGCTTCTGGCCAAATACCAGGCCAAGCAGCGCGAAGCTCTTAAAGATGCTGACGAAATCCGCGCCCATGCCAAGGCAGAAGCCGACCGCATGCTGGTAAACGCCAAGGCCGAACTTGAAGCGTCGCTCAAGCGTCGTGAACAGCAGGCCATGGACCGCATTGGCAACCTGGAAGCCCAGGCTGTTGCGGAAGTTCGGGCCCATGTGGCAGAAATTGCCACCCGGGCAACCCTTGCAATGGTGACCGAAAAGGTTGCCGGTGCGAAGGCTGACGAACTGGTTGATAACGCGATTTCTGAAATTAAAGGCCGCCTGAACTAATCAGGCCCGCATTTTAAAATGTAAAAACCCCCTTGGCTTTGCCTTGGGGGTTTTTCGTTTCGAGGGTACTGTTCGCCATTGCTGCCATCACTGTTCCGGTTTCCAGTCGCTGATGTTTTTGAGCCTATCGGACCCTGCTGCGTGTGCTATATCCACGCAGATTGCGACATCTGCCGGTCATGAAGTTTGATTACTGCCGTTGGTTTGCGACAGGTACCAAAGATTAATCAGGCGTGGTTGTGGCGATAAAATGCCACCGCCGGTCAGGATTTTTGGGCTGCCAAAAGCAAAAAGGGTGGACGTCGCCGGTGATTTTCCCATTTGGCATTGCGGGCTGCTGTTGCCGGTTCTGGTTCAAGAAGGCGGTTTAACTGTAATCCGGTATCAAGAAGGTCGTTAACATAGGTTTCGACAGTACGGTGATATTTGATCACGTCCTTACTAAACCAACTGGTATGTCTGGGGCCTTCTTCGCGATAATTGTCAACCGGCCAGAACAGATCATTACCTGCGTCATCCTGGTGCCATCTCTGGGCTGCCAGCGCGGTACATATCGGATGTTCAACGGAAAATACCAGCCTGCCGCCGGGTTTTAACAGGTTGGCGATCGCGGTAATGGCGGTACGATAGTTCGCAACATAGTGCAGAGCCAGTGATGATACGATCAGGTCAAACGAACGGTTGGCAAATGACGTTGCGGCAAGATTTTCGATTGTCCCTTGCTCGAACACGATAGCGTCATCGTTTGTCATCTGGCGTGCCGATGCCAGCATTTTGGCGGATACATCCATCCCGATGGCGCATCGGGCCTTTTGATCGCGGGCATATCGGGCAAAATCACCAAACCCGCAGCCCAGATCGAGAATGTCGAGCTCGGTCAGGTTTTCAGGTAACAGGCTGCGCAGGGCGGGTTGTTCGAGAACGTCATTTAAGCCGCTACCTGTTTGGCGAAGCATGCGATAGCCTTCATAGAAGGTCGGGTCATCGTAGATATTCTGGATCGAAGGCATCGGTATTCACCATCAAACAGGTCAGAGGTAATCCTTGTGACCTGTTTGATGGCACAGTGCAAGTTGGCCAACAGGTCTGGGTTATTTAGCCGCCAAAACGTTCTGCCCGGTCATGCGGAGTATTAAAATTCAAATCGGGGCCGAGCGGGACAATCCCGGTCGGGTTGATCATGGTGTGGCTTTCGTAATAATGGCCTTTGATATGACCGAAATGCACGGTGTGGGCGATGCCGGGATGTTGATACAGATCGCGGGTATAGGCCCACAAATTGGGATAATCTTTCAGCATGCGAATATTGCATTTGAAATGGCCGTGATAAACCGCATCAAACCGGATCAGGGTGGTAAATAACCGCCAGTCGGCCTCGGTCAGGTCATTGCCGATCAGGAAGCGATGCTGATCAAGGCGGTTTTCCAGCCAGTCCAGCGTGGAAAACAGGGTTGTGACCGCTGTTTCGTAAGCATCCTGTGTGGTGGCAAAGCCGGATTTGTAAACGCCATTGTTAACGTCGTGATAAACGCGCTGGTTAACATCATCAATTTCATCGCGCAGATGGTGGGGGTAATAATCCCCCGGCGTGGCGCCCAGCCCGTCAAAGGCGGTGTTGAGCATGCGGATGATTTCTGATGATTCGTTATTGACGATTTGACCGGTTTTTTTGTCCCACAGCACGGGCACCGTAACCCGGCCCGTATATTCCGGGTCAGCCGCGGTATAGACCTGATGCATGAAATCGCGATGGCCAAGGTCATCGCCAAGGCCATCTTTGGCGGAAAATTCCCAGCCGTTTTCCAGCATCCGCCAATGCACAACCGAAACCGAAATCATGTCTTCCAGCCCTTTGATACTGCGCAAAATCAGGGCGCGATGCGCCCACGGGCAGGCATAGGACACATATAAATGATAGCGGCCTTTTTCGGCGGGAAAGGGGCTGTCGCTGTCAGATGAAATCTGATGCCGAAAGGCACTGTCCTGACGTTTGAATTTGCCACCGGTCGATTTGGTATCGTACCACTGGTCTTTCCATACCCCGTCTATCAGCAATCCCATTTCGGCTTCCTTTTTTGGTCCGGTATTAAAATGCAGCAGGTATTTTATGCCTGCATGGTGGTCCTAATCTTGACGTTTTCCAAGTTGAAGACAATGGGGCGATGTGACATTAATTTGTTTCCAAATGCGCAACAGTCGGTGCGATGCAGGCGGCACAGCAAGGATGATATGATGCTTATTGGCAATCTTGATGGCATGACGGTTTTTGCCCGAGTGGTTGAAGAACAAAGTTTTTCCGGCGCGGCGCGCAAGCTGGGCATGTCGAAATCCGCCGTGAGCAAGCATGTCACCAAACTCGAAGACAGCCTTGGCATTCGGCTGTTAAACCGCACCACCCGCCGGTTAAGTCTGACCGATGCCGGATCGACATTCTATTTGCACTGCGCGCGCATTGTCGAAGAAATTGAAACCGCCGAACATGCCCTGACCGATTTACGCGGCACGCCGCGCGGCATTTTGCGCATTTCGGCCCCTTTGACATTCGGGCAACGGTTTTTGCCCAATGTGATCGCCGATTTTATGGAACTTTATCCCGGCCTGAAGGTCGATATCCATCTGGCCGATCATATGGTGGATCTGGTCGCCGAAGGATTTGATATGGCGGTGCGGATTACGCGCCTGCGCGATTCAAGCATGATCGCCCGCAAACTGGCCGATTTTAATGGTCAATTGGTGGCATCGCCAGATTATCTGGCAAAACGCGGTATGCCCCGCAAACCCGCCGATTTAAGCGATCACGATGTCATTGCCTATACCAATGTGCCCAACCCCAATGTTTGGGAGTTTGAAGGCACGGACGGGCCGACAAGTGTGCGCGTGAACCCGGTATTATGGTGCAATAACGGCGAGTTTACCGCCGTTGCCGCCAAGCGCGGCTTGGGCATTGCCGCCGAGCCTGAATTTATCATTGCCGAAGCCCTGCATAGCGGTGAACTGGTGCCGGTCATGCCGGAATATTCAACCCGTTTGGGCGGCGGTATTTATGCAGTTTACCCCGAAAGACGGCACCTGCCGACCAAGGTGCGGCTGTTTATCGATTTTCTGGTTAAGCGGTTTAATGACGGGCTGGCAACCGAAATGCGTGGCCCCTGTGCCAAAATTAATAAAGTCGAACATCAGGGCCGGGACGTGTTATCCGACGTTTTGGAAAGTTAAAAGACCGTATCGCCGCGCGGGGGCGGGCATTGGTTTCGTGCCAGATTATTATACCCGCGATGCAGGACCGCTGGTCATTTTCAGGCATGACCGCGCCGGACGACGGGTGTGATGAAACGGGCACCGCAATATGCGGCGTTCGGCCTAGCGGGTTTCGCGGCGCCAGCCAAACAAACACAGGATAATTCCGGCAATGGCGAGGGCGGGTAAGGGCAACAGGCTGGTGGTGGTGCCAATCAGGGTGCGATAACTGTTTGTTTTGACCATACCGGCCCAATTACTGCCATGCCATTTTTCGTTCGCGGTCACCTGGCGCAAGGATGGCAAACCATCCTCGATCCGGCCCATATAGCCGTTATTGCGTGTAACGATGTCTTCTAAAATTTCCTCGGTGGATGTGGTGTTGCGTCGTTCGCTGGTTAAGGCATCACGGTCTACATGCAGGGCGGATTGGCTTTTGCCATCCGCATCACGCGCGGTAATGCGGATCAGGCCGTGTTGTTTTATCGGAATGCTCGCCTGCCAGGTTTGATCAGGCTGGCGGGTAAAAGGGGCCTGAATGGCACGCGATGTCACCGGGTCAAGGGCGGTTGCGGTTTGCGGGTCGGCCCCGATTTTGCGCCAGATCAGGTTTAGCGCGCTGCCATCGGCAGACCGGCTTGTTTCAATGGTGTTTTCCTCAAGGGCGGGTTCTTTCATCAGCCAGTGCGACAAACGCCGTAACAATTCGGCAATCGGGCCGCCGCCATCATGGCCGCGTTGCCACAGCCACATTTGGTCGCTGGTTAAAATGGCGGCCCGGCCATCGCCGACCCGCGATAATGTCAGCAAGGGCAGGTCGTTAATGCCGGTCATCACCGTCATTGCCTGCGCGCCGGTTTGCCGTGTTTCGATTTGCCGGTACCAGTGCCCCCATTTGTGCGGGCCCAAACGCGGGCCGGCAATGGCCGAGGACACAGGATGCAGGCGGCCATCATCGTTTACCTTGGGCATAAAGGCCTGTTCAAGAACCCTGCCGGTGGCGGTAACGGGCATCATATCGCCCAGAACGGTGTTTGAAAGGCCGTCCGGCGCAACATATTCGGGCCCGGCAACCACCAGTGCTGCCCCACCCCCGCGCACATAGTCGACAACCTTGTCGAGATATTGAACTGGCAGCACACCGCGCATTTGATAGCGGTCGAAAATAACCAGATCAAATTGTTTAAGGCGCACCTCAAACAGGTCGCGTATGGGAAACGGAATCAATGCCAGTTCGTTTATCGGGGTGTCGTCACCTTTTTCGGGCGGGCGCAAAATGGTGAAATGCACCAAATCCACCCCGGGGTCGGCGCGCAAAAGATTGCGCCATGCCCGTTCGCCCGGGTGGGGTTCGCCCGACAATAACAAAACCCGAAGCCGGTCACGAACGCCGGTGGTTTCAAGGATCAGCCGGTTGTTGCTGGCATCTGCCTCGTCGGCAAGGGCGGGCATGCGCAACTCGGCCAGCACCGGCCCGGCATGGGTAATCGGAATGGTGACCGACGATTTTTGATTGGCAGGCAGGGTAAACTGTAAAACCGTGCCGTCTTCTTGCAAAAGTGTGACGTCAATTGGCGTGCCGGGCGGCAGGTCAGGGTCCATCGCCTCGACCAGAAATTCGGCATTTTTGCCAACAATGCCGTAATTAACATTCTGGCGCATTTGCAGGCGGCGGTCGCGTTCGTCGCGGCTGCCGGTGATAAGAACATGCAAGGGGGCATTTAACTGCAAACCGGCTGGCACATCATGAACCTGCCCATCCGTAATCATAATAACCCCGGCCAGCCTTTCGCGCGGGATCCCGGCCAGCAGGCGATCAAGGGGGGCAAACATATCGGTTTCGGTGGTGCCCGGTATGTCTTCAATTCGAAGGTCAATATCGGGGTCGGCGTCATATTGCCGATGCAGGGCCTCAATGGCGCGGTCGGTTTGGGCGGTTCGGGTGCCCAGTTTCTGGCTGTCGGAACGATCGGCAAGAACGAGGATGATGTCGCTCAGCTTTTCGTGGGACTGGTTGGTAAATTGCGGAGCAATAAGCCCGACCAGCAACAGCGCCATCATTGCCGCCCGCCAGACTCCGCCATGCAAGCGCATGGCAATAAGCACAAGGATCAGGGCAACAGAAATGACCGCCAGAATTCCCAGCCAGCCGGGGGCGATCAGCGGGGTGATTTGTAAATCCTGCAAGCTGTTCATCGGCCCAGCCTTTCAAGGATGGCAGGCAGATGAACCTGATCACCCTTATAGCTGCCGGTCAGGGCATAAATAACCAGATTAACCCCGAATCGCAGGGCCAGTTCATGCTGGCGGGGGGTAATATCATCAATCGGGTTGCGGGTGGCTGTCCCGTATTCTTCCAGTTCCAGGCGGGTTTTTACCCATGATGCGGCCCAGTCATTGCCACCAAACAGCACCGATGCCACCCCGTCCAGCCGGGGGTCGGGCCGGGCATCGACCCACAAGGGCGCGTCAAACCGGCCATAGGCCTCATCAAGCAGGTAAAAACTGCGAAAAACAATATGGTCGCGCGGGGCACGGGCGAGGGTGGGAATTTCAACACCTTCAAGCAAACGACGCAATCGTGCCGGTTCAACCTCGCGGTCGCGACTGTCAATCAGGATCATGCCGCCATTGGCCAGATAGCGGTTTAACTGTTCACTGCCATAGGGCGACAGCAGGTTTTGCCCTTCTGCCAGCGGCCAGTAAATGAGCGGGTAAAAACTTAAATCATCGGTTTGCGGATTGATCATAACGGGGGCTGCCAAATCCGCCGCCGTGCGTTTGCGCAATGTTTCCGTCAATCCTGACAGGCCCGCACGGCTCAGCCGGTCAATCGCGGCAACCCCGGTTTGCATATAGGCCAGCCTGGGATGCAGGGCGGCCTGAAAGTTTTTGCCGCTGTTGCTGTCGTCCTGCGCCTGGGCCTGTGCCGGTGAAATGCTGCCAAACCCCGTCAGCACCAAGGCCGTATTGCCAAGCACAACGCCCAGTAGGACCAGATTTTTTAGCGTGGATCGCGATGGCATGTCGGGGGCGGCGTTGGCGTTTGTTTGGTGTTTGCCCATACCATTGTTTTGATCTGTTTTGGCAAGGGATTTAGCCATTTTCCTGCCCCGGTAATAGCCCTGAAACCGGCTGCTGGCCCCGGTTAGAACAGTGATCAATGTATCGAGCAAAAACAGGCAGAAGGCGGCGAAAACACAAAATGTTGCCAGATCGGTCTGGTTGCTGTCTGACAGGGTTTGTATCCGGGCCTGATCTGGCCACACAATCGGGGTATCAAGACCGGTAAGGTAAGGGCCCAGATTATGGGCAACCGCTTGGCCGTTTTGGCCATAAATACCCGGCGGGTGGCGGGGATCGGGCATGTCGTTTTCGGTTTGCAATGCCAGAACCGTTGGATCGGGCTGGTGGGAATGGCCAAAACCGTCGAGGATTGATTGGGGCGGCAACAATGTTTGTATTTGCGGCGACGCGCGATGGTCGGGGCTGGCCAAGGGTAACAAGCGTTGCCAGATTTGCACAAACAACCCTGACATTGGCAAATTGGACCAATCCGCCCAAGGTGTGACATGGAATAAAACGATGCGCCCGGCATTGCGCGAAATGCTGGTGATTAAAGGGGTGCCATCGGTCAGGCGGGCCCAGGTTTTTTCAACAATATCGGGGTCAGGTTCGGCCAGCAATTGCCGGGTAACGGTAATTTCGTCGGGCACGGAAACGCCAAAAAACGGGCTGTTGTCGGAAAATTCAAGCACATGTTTGGGCCGTTCCCACGACATTGACCCGCCAAAATCACGATTGCCCAGCCGCAATGTGACGGGCAAAAAACGGTCATCAGGGCTGTTTGGGCTGTCGCCGGCAAAACGGACCAGCATGCCGCCATTGTCGATCCAGCGTGCTAACGCGCCTTGCTGGCTGCCAAGGCCGGGGATGGTGCCGGTTGCCACCAGAATATCGGGGCTTTGCGCCAAAAGACTGGCCAGCGTGCCATAGGTAATACTGGCATAAGGCGAAATAGCGCGGTCGAGGAAAAAATACCGGTCCGACAGCAAAACCGGCCCGTCACCGGAACTGACCACGATGCCCACCGTGCGTTGCTGCCATTTTGCCCCGGTTTGGAACAGGGCGGCGGCACTGTCGATATTGGCAAGGCCAACCGTCTGGATGGCATTGGCGATATCGCCGGGCAGCGGTATGTCAAGGCTGGTGCGGGTGGTGTTTTCGGCCAGCGTGGCGGGGTGACGGACAATAATTTGTCCTTGCGCGTCGCGCGCAATCAGCACGGTGTGGCGCAGATGCGCCTGCGGGTCGTGGTGTAATGTTGCGGTCAGGCCGGTTTTGGTGCGCGTTAACGCCGATATGACCAACGTGCCGTTTTCAACGTCGCTTGCGGCATGAAGAACAAATAGCGGTGCCACGGCCGACAATTCATTGGCAAGGTCGGCTTTGCCCGGTGCATCGGTGTTGTCGGTTATCAGGATGGCACTGGTAATGGCATTGGTGATGTCCTGGCGTTCGGCGATCTGGCTGGTGAGCGTCGGGTATTGGGGGCCCCACGGGTGGGGCTGCAACCGTTCAAACGCATTTTGCGCATCATGGGGCGAAAGCGGCCCCAAAAGCGGGGGCAGGTCGACGCGGTTGGCACCGATGGCTTGTGCGGCTGTGCTGGCAATAAAAATAGATTGACCGTTCAGCCGTGCCTGATTGACCAGTTGTTTCATACCCTGCTGATATTGCGGCCACGACGCCGCACTTGACCAGCTGTTATCGACCATCACCAGAACAGCCCCGTTTTCGGGGGCATAGTCGGCTTTGTTTAACACCGGGTGGGCCGCAGCCAGCACCAGGGCTAACATGATCAGGCTGCGCAAAATGGTTTGCCACAAAGGCGCACGTTCGGCGTTACGGCGATTATGGCTGGCACCGATTAACAGGCGCGCTGCGGGAAACCGTATGGTGCGCGGGCGGCGCGGCGCACTGCGAATGATCAGCCACAATACCGGTAACAACAACAAACCGGCCAGCAGGGCGGGGTATAAAAACGTCACCGCACCAAAAATCATGGGCGTGGCCCTGTCGTGGGCGCACGGGGCGGGGTACTGGCGTTTCGCGCAGGTCTTTCGGTGATGTGCTGATACAGGGCCAGCAATGTCTGGCTTGGTGTGTGGTCGGTAACATGCAAATCATAGCGCCACTGGTTGGCCATGGCGGCATCGCGGATGCGCCCCTGCCATTTTTGGCTGCGGCGCATAAATTCGTCGCGCTGGTCTTCAAATTTTTCGCTGTGAAAAACAACCTTGTCATCGGTGTCGGTGAAATTAATGCGCCCCCTGAAATCGGGTTGGTGTTCGGCCGGGTCCAGAACCTGTATCAAGGCGCCGTCATTCTGGTTATGGGCCAGATGCTGCAACCCGGAAGCCGGTGAGCTGTCCGGGGCGGAAAATTCCAGAAAATCCCCTAAAATTAAAACGGTGTGGCGGCGGCCGGGATGAATGTCGGTGCTGCTGAGTGCCATATCAGCCGGGGCTGCCAGCATGGCATGGCCCAGTTTGGCAAGCTGGTCATGTGCGGCAATACGGGTGTGAGGCGCATCAAACGCCCCAACGGTTTCGCCGTTACGTAACAGTAAATCGGCCAGTGCCAGCGCGATAATTATCATGCGGTCGGCTTTGGGCGGGGTTTTAGGGCTTGATGACCAAAAGGACGAACTGCCAAATACCGGCCAGATCCAGTAAGTATGGCTGGCCTGCCATTCGGTTTGGCGAATAAAGGTGTTGTCGCTGCGCGCCGAACGTCGCCAGTCGATTTGCCCGGTGGGGTCGCCGGTAATATAGGGGCGAAACTGCCAGAAATCGCTGCCCGGTCCAACCTTGCGATTGCCATGCAGGCCGCTGCGCAGTGCAACGGCCAGGCGGCGGGATTCGTCAACAAGTTGCGGCAAACGCGCCGCCAGCGAACGGGCAGCAGCAATCTGATCGGGCAAATTGCGCGCAGGCACCATTATGCTTGCTGGTCCCTTATTTTTGATAAAACATCCATGATCAGCGAGGCTGCCGAAAAACCATCGGCGCGTGCGCCATAGGTCAGCCCGAAACGATGGCGCAAAACCGGCACGGCCAAGGCGGCAATATCATCGATCGACGGGGCAAACCGGCCTTGCAACATGGCCCGCGCCCGGCACGCCAGCGACAGCGACTGTGCGGCGCGTGTTCCCGGCCCCCAGGCAACATTGTTGGCAATTTCGTCAAAACTTGTGCTTTCGGGGCGACAGGCCCGGCACAGGGCAATGATGGTATCAAGCACGCGGTCGGGCATGGGCAGGCGACGGACAAAACCCTGGGCTTCGATTAATTCGTCGGTGTGCAAAATCTGGCGGGGGCGGTTAATGTGGCGGCCCGTGGTTTGGGCGACAATGCGGCGCTCTGCATCCTGATCGGGATAGGCCAGGCGCACTTCGAGCAAAAAACGGTCAAGCTGGGCTTCGGGCAGGGGGTAGGTGCCTTCCTGTTCCAGCGGGTTTTGCGTGGCCAGCACATGAAACGGCATTGGCAAGGCGTGGCTGTAACCGGCGACCGAAATTTCGCGTTCCTGCATGGCCTGAAGCAGGGCCGATTGCGTGCGCGGGCTGGCGCGGTTAATTTCATCGGCCAGCAACAACTGGCAAAAAACCGGGCCTTTGATAAAGCGAAAAGCCCGCTTGCCATCCGGCCCGTCTTCCAACACCTCGGAGCCTAAAATATCGGCAGGCATCAGGTCGGGGGTAAACTGGACCCGTTTGTCAAGCAGACCCAAGGCCTTGCCAAGGGTGTGCGCCAATAACGACTTGCCAAGGCCGGGCGCACCGACCATCAACACATGGCCACCGGCCAGAATGCCAATCAATGTCTGGTCAACGGCATCATCCTGGCCAAAAATGATCGACGCGATCATGTCGCGTGCTTCACCCAGACGGGCGACACAGGCATCAAGGCGGGCGGCATCCTGTTCCAGGCTGCTTTCGCGGGACATGCCAAATTCTTCAGGAAAGGGCTGCGTGTTTGTCATGGCCGTAAATTCTGCATCCTCTGTTGCACTGGATCTATCGGGCTGTCACACAGGCTGGCAATTTCATAATCGTAAACTAGCTAATATGCAGGGTATATTAGAAACCTTGACCACAAGTGTATAGCATGACCCAAAACGATAAAACTGTCGATCTTGCCGAAAATCTTTGGAAACGCCTGCGCAGCGGTAAACCGCCCACCGGGCGTCATCCGCAAATTTGCGGCGATATTCCCATGTCGATAAATCGGGATGGGACCTGGTATTATCAAGGCGGGCCGATTGGCCGGATCGAACTGGTCAAACTGTTTTCCACGGTTTTACAACGCGATGAAGAAGGCGGGCACTGGCTGGTAACCCCGGCGGAAATGGCGCGGATTGCGGTGGAGGACGCTGCCTTTGTGGTGGTGGAAGTAACCCGTGATAGCGATGATGAAAATTCGACCCGCGCAGGCGAGGATCAAGGCCATAATGGTATTATCCGCATGCGCACCAACATTGATCAGTGGGTGGAGCTTGATGAAAACCATTCGTTGCGCGTTGAAGAAAACCCGAAAACCGGCGAGCCATCGCCTTATATCGCGCTGGATCGCGGGCTTGAAGCCCGCTTGAACCGCGCAAGTTTTTATCAATTGGTGGAGTGGGCCGAAGAAAATACGGCACCAGACAGCCCCGAAACGACCCTTGGTGTTTACAGCCACGGACGGTTCTTTAAAATCGGCACCGTGGAGAATGATGAACGATGAATGATGAAAAATGACACCTGAAACTATTATGGCGGCATTACGCGCCCCGCGCGATGGTTTGGAATTGCGCGTGGGCGACCATGCGGTTGATTTCCCCGGTTCCCAGTCGCGGGCGCGTGCCTTTGCCGAAGGCGAGCTTAAATCGCGTCCGGCAGCGGTATTAATGCCGCTGGTGCGCCGCGAAGAAGGGTTATCGGTAATTTTAACCCGGCGCACGGCGCATTTAAAGGCCCATGCCGGGCAAATCAGTTTTCCCGGCGGGCGCAAGGAAGACGTTGATCCTGATCTGGAAGAAACCGCCCTTCGCGAAACCGAAGAAGAAATTGGCTTGCATCGCCGCCATATCCGCCTGATCGGGCGCTTGAACGATTATTACACCGTTACCGGTTTTCAGGTGACGCCGATTGTTGGCATTATCACCCCGCCGTTTGATCTTGTGGCCGACCCGTTTGAAGTGGACGAGGTTTTTGAAGTGCCGCTGTCGTTTATTCTGGAACCCGCGAACCAGAAGCTGCAAACGGTGGATTTTGAAGGGGCCAAACGGCGTTATTTTGCCATTCCCTATCGGCAATATTATATTTGGGGGGCAACGGCAGGCATGCTGGTGAATTTCAGTGATGTTTTACGCGCCAATCAGGCAAATGTGACCCAGGCGACAGTTAAATAGCTTTATCGGGCTGAATGATTTGGCTTTGTTGCCGGGGCGTGCCATTGATGCCGTTGTGATAATTCAGAAAGAAAGCTGCCATGCTGCGTGAAATTATCCAGATCGGCCTGCCAATTATTTTACCCTTTGTGATTTATTCACTGTGGTTAAAATACGCCCGGGCCAAGGCAATCCGCGAAGGGCATGATGTGGTGCCACCGTGGGATCAGGGGCCGTGGCTGTTATTGTTTCTGATCGGCGTGTTACTGGCCGGAAGCATTTTGATTTTTACCGCCCTGACCAGCGGTTCCCCCCCGGATTCGATTTATCACGCCCCCGAACTCAAAGACGGCGTTATCTCGCCGGGCTATTTTGAACCCAAAAAGCCGGACTAAACAATTAGGACCTGCCCTGATCATAACCTTGATCAAAACCGGCTTTGTTTCGACCCTTCTGTTTGATCCCACGCAAGAACGCGCATGACAAAACTGGACCCTACCGGCCATTTGGCCCCTTATGGCGTTATGGCCGCCGCCCAAACCGCACACTTGTTTGCCGCCCTGGCGCAAAAGGGCGGCACGGCGCGCTATGTCGGCGGTATTGTGCGAGATGCCCTGCTGGCGCGTGACCTGGTTGATGTGGATATTGCCTGCGATTTAAAACCCGAAATCAGCATGGCTGCCCTTGAGGCGGCGGGTATTCGCGTGATCCCGACCGGGTTGCAGCATGGAACCATTACCGCCATTATCAATGACTATTCCTATGAAATCACCACCTTGCGGGTGGATGTCACCACCGATGGTCGCCATGCCGACGTGGCCTTTACCGATAACTGGCTGCTTGATGCCAAACGGCGCGATTTTACCTTTAATGCCTTTTATTGTGATCCCGATGGCACCATTTATGACCCGTTTGATGGCGAAACCGATTTGCGGGCAGGCCGGGTGCGGTTTATTGGCGTCGCTGAAGACCGCATTGCCGAGGATTATTTGCGCATTTTGCGGTTTTTCCGCTTTTTTGCCCATTTTGGCCGCCCCCCGCTTGATGCCATAGGCGCCGAGGCGTGCCGCAAGGGGGCCGCCGGGCTGCGCGATATTTCCAGCGAACGTATTCGCGACGAAATGTTTAAATTGCTGCGCGCCCCAAGGCCTGCTGCCACCATTGGCGATATGGTCGGGTTTTCGGTGTTGCCAGTCATTTTGCCAGAACTGAAAAACATTCCCCGGCTGCGCATTGTTGAATGGCTTGAAACCACGGCCTTGGCCGACCCGGCCATCACCATTGATCCGCTGCGCCGGATGGCGGCGTTATTTGCATCGGATAAAACCGGCAATGATGGCATTGCCCATGCCGCGCAATTTGCCCGTTCCTTGCGCCTGTCGAACGACGAAATCGAACGGTTTTCGTTGATGACGGCCAGTTTTCGCCTGATTGATAACGTGATGGATGGCAAACGTATTCGCCGCCATTTGTATCATTTGGGGGCGGATGCCTTTCGTGATGCCGTGATTATGGCATGGGCGGACCGTGCGGCCATGGCCGGCCGCCCGGTGCCCGGTGAAAATGCCCGGTGGCAGGATATGCTGGCCGTGGCGCAGGACTGGCAGGCCCCGCAATTGCCGGTAAAGGGACGGGATATTTTGAAGGCACAGCTGGTGCCGCCCGGGCCGATGATGGGGCAATTATTGCGCCTGGCCGAGGAATACTGGCTGGAAAACGATATGGCCCCGGACCATACCGCGTTAATGGCCTATATGGCCGAACACATCGCTGATCACATTTCGACTCAAAAACATACCAACCCGACCCAGGAGACAAAATGACAGATCGTATTATTGGCCATCGGGTTTGTTTTTTTGGCGATAGTCTGGTCACTGGCGTGCGCGACGCGCAAAAGGGCGGCTGGCCAATGCGCCTTGGTCAACGGTTGCTAAGTGATATCGGGCTGGATGCAACGATTTATAATTTGGGCATTCGCGCTGAAAGCAGCAGCAATTTAAAAGACCGCTGGCAGGATGATGCCCGGCGCCGCAAGGTGGATGAATTTCCGCTGGTGCTGGTGTTTTGTTTTGGTCTTAACGATGCCAACCACGCGCAGGAACGCGGCGAAGAAACCACCATGCGGGTTTCCCATGCCCAATCGCTTGCCAATGCGACCGATATTATGACCAGGGCGCGCGATATGGCACCAACAACTTTGTGGGTTGGCCCGCAGGCGGTGATTGATGGCGGGCGGTCCAGCAAAATGGTCAATGAACGGCTGGAGGGGTTAAACCAGCTGTTTTTGGAAACGGCCAAGGGAATGGATATTCCCTATTTTGATGTGTTTGAACGCACGCGCACAGATGAAACATGGCAACGCGCGCTTCGCCGGGGGGATGGCTATCATCCCGATGGTGCCGGGTATGATGTTTTGGCCGACATGATTTGGCAGTGGCAAGGCTGGCGGGATGTTTTTGCCATCGGTGACTGATATTGAATTTCAGATACCAAATCGCGAATGTTTAAGCAGTCAGATCAACCCGGCTGCCGCGTGGCAGATTAAGGGCAGCAATGTTTGATGCCTTGCCGCCGCTGCTATATCCGGTGGCGGTACTGTTGGCTTCATCGGCCTCAATGGTCAGGGCCAAATTGCTATCGTTATCGGCGGTGTTGGGGGCCGCTGCATTTTGTGATGGCCGCGGAAGGTTTTGCCCGCCATTTTCATCACCAACAACATCGCGTTGTGATGACGGGGTAATCGCCGCGCCGGTTTGGTCGATTGTTTTATCAAAATCGCCACGCGCGGCACGTTCGGCAACCGGGGCAACCGGGCGCAGGGCGGCAGGAACAGCAAGATTATATCCGGAACCGATTTTGGCAATCATGGGCTGCGATGTGATCCGCGAATAACAGGGGCGAAAATTCTACCGGGTGGTTGCGGTATCATAGGCACGGGGCTGGTTGGGGAAAGCAGTTTTTTACCAGGCACGCAAAATTGTTGCCAAACGATGGGCCGTGCCGATTGCGTTTTTGATAAGTATTTGAATAAAAACGGTTAAATTTATCCATCCGCCACAAGCCCAGCCCAGATCCCTATTCGCTCGCAGGGGGTGTTTCGGCGAACAGGGGGAAGCTGTTATACGAATCGCCAGCATCGTAAATGCTGCTGGCAAACCGGTCCGGGCTGGTTTTTGCCAGGTCTTTCAGCTTGGCCGCCTCGGTCGAAATATGATCCAGCGTGATATCGGTTCTTTCCGCCGGCACCCGTATCAGGGCCGCACTTACCGTCATTAACGCGAAACGCTTGTCGATACCATCGCGCCCTTTGCCCTGTAAAAAACCGGTTTCACGGGTTTTGGGGTCGTAAAAACTTTTGATTTCTTCGTTGAACATGGTCTGGGCACGCCGCACAGCTAAAACAGCATCTTCAAAATCGATCGACTGGACATAGGCAAAAAAATCATCGCCGCCAATATGGCCGATAAACCAGGCATTCTGGCTTAGGGCTTTGCCCAGAATATCCTTGAACAGCAAAATGGCGCGGTCGCCCTGGCGAAAACCGTACCGGTCGTTAAACGGTTTGAAATTGTCGAAGTCAAAATAAACAACAAAGCGCCGCTTGCGCGGTGTCGACAGGGCATTGGCAGCATAACGATAAATCGCACTGTTGCCGGGCAAACGGGTGAGGGGGTTTTCATCGCGCGCGTTTAGCGTGTTGCGTTCGTTCACCGCACGCAGCAGGGCGCGTTGGTCAAGAACACCAAGGTAGCGCCCGTCTTCGGTCAGGATCAACCCGTCAAGCGTGTCGGCGGCGACAAATGTTTCAAGCAGTTCAGACAGGCTGGTGCGAATATCGGCCGATGGGCAACGGCGCAAAAAACGCGACATATAAGCGCGGTTGGACGGGTTTTGCAGCAATTCGCGGCCAAACGGGGTGTAGATAAAGGCCTTGAAATCCGAATCGCGAATAATGCCGACCGGTTCATCACGGCGATTGATTACGGGGACAATGGTTGAATCGGCATTTCGCTGAAAAAAATCAAGAATATCATTGGGCTTGATGGTGTCAGGAACGGCCTGTGCCTCGATCATGAAGGAGCGCAGCAATTCGCCATCATGGTCACCCTGTCGGCGGGTCTGGTTTAAATGATCGGTGACGGCGGGGATGATATCGGTGCGGTCGGGCAAATCCACCGACGGGCGGGCGACAAAAAATCCCTGAACAAAATCACAGCCGATCCGGCGGCAACACATCAGTTCATCAAGGGTTTCCACACCTTCGGCCACGACCTGCGCGCCAATCAAATGCGAAAAGCCGGTGATCTGGGTAACAAACAGTTCCTTGCGGCGGTCTTTATCCATGCCATCAATGAAAAACCGGTCAATTTTGATGATATCGGGTTCACATTCATAAAGGGCACGCATCTGGGCAAAGCCACTGCCGTAATCGTCGATCGCCACCTTGAAACCTTGCGCGCGATAACGCAGCAAGATGTCCTGAAAATTATGGGCATGGCTGATATCGTGGCGTTCGGAAATTTCCAGACACATGGCATCGGGTGCCAGCCCGGACGCGGTCAGAAGTTCAAGCGTCTGGCCGGGGCGGTAATCGGCGGTTCGCACGACGCGGCTGTCGAAATTGTAAAACAGTTTTAATTTGTCGACACCGGGCAGGCGGGCAAACTTTTGAATAACAATCGCGCGGAACTGCATGTCAACACTGTGCAGAACGCCGCTTTCCCATGCGGTGTCAAAGACATCCTGAATGGATGAAAAGCCAGCCTCGGACCAGTTGCGCAACAGGGCTTCATAGCCAAAAACGCGCCCGGTATGGGTGCTGATGATGGGCTGAAAAGCAAAATCTATTGTTTCAATGATATGGGGCCAGTTACGCGGAGCATATCTGCGCGCAGACGTGGACATTGGAACTGTGGTGTCATCAGACCTGAGCGTCACGCTCATTTACCCTCGCGCAGCGGATCGTTGAACGTCCCGATTAACCGGGGCGCAATTAACATGCTCGTAGCGCACAATTGGTATCAGTCTGATGGCAATTGCATGACGAATGCATGACAAGTCCGGTCGGGTCAGAAAACTGCCCGTATAAGGTTTCGGGTTCCTATCCGATGGTATCGATTGCGCCAGTTTCTCATGGTGAAAAACTGCGCGCAAAGCGTGTATTTACCCCGGTTTTCGGTGCGCGAGCGGGTGGTGTTCCTGCACCAGTCCGCGCAGACGGGACTCGATAACATGGGTATAGATTTGTGTTGTTGAAATGTCGGAATGGCCCAGCATTTGTTGCAGGCTGCGTAAATCAGCCCCGTTGGCCAAAAGATGGCTGGCAAAGGAATGGCGCAGCACATGGGGCGACACCCGCGAGGGCGCAATGCCGGCCTTAAGGGCAAGATCCTTGATCATGTTTAAAAACATTTGCCGGGTTAAATGGCCGGTTTTCCCGCGTGAGGGAAACAGATAGCCCGATTTGCCCGGCTTCCCGCCGCCATCAAGGGGAATAAAGGCATCCCGGATGGCAATATAGGTGACCAGCGCACGTTTGGCCGGGGCAGATAACGGCACCAGCCGTTCCTTGTTGCCCTTGCCGCGCACCACCAGCATTTGCGGGTCGCGGGCAACGGCACTAAAGGGCAGTTCAACCAGTTCGCTCACCCGCATGCCGGTGGCATAAAGCAGTTCCACCATCGTTAACAGGCGGGTACCCTTGATGCCATCCTGCCGGTTGGCGGTGTCGATCAGGCGGTCGATTTCGTCGGTGGTTAAAAATTTGGGCAACACCACGCCCAGGCGCGGGCTGTCGATATGGGCGGCGGGGTCATCATTGCGAATGCCATCGCCATAAATGAATTTGTGAAATTGCCGCACCGCCGACAGGCGACGGGCCTGTGTGCGTGCTGCCAGTCCGGCATCGGCCAGCTCGGCCAGATAACGCCGCACATCGTCGGGCCCGGCGTGTGACATATCGGTTTTTGCTGCGTGTAGCGATGCCTGATACGCCTCAAGGTCACGGCGATAGGCATCAAGGGTATGGCGGCTGGCCCCGCGTTCAGCCGCCATCATTTCCAGAAAATCGGAAACAAGCCGGGCGTCGCGCAGGGGTGTCACCATGATAATCCTTTGTCGCAGGGCCGGTTACAGGCCATTTTCCAAAATGGTCTCGACCGCAATGCGCCGGGCATCCACCTCAAGGCCAACCATGCGCAAGGCCGCAACGGAATTGCCAAGCGAGACCGGGTTTTGCAAATCACCGCCAACATTGCCATTGGCAATAAGCGCAAGGCTGGCAACCGTGGCGCGCTGGTTGGCACCGGCAGCCTGTGCCAGCTTGTGAACAACGCTGGCATTCGGGGTGCCGCGTGCGGTGACATAGGGCTGATCAAGCAAGGCATCCCAGAATTTTTCCGGAACCTCGACGCCAAAGGCCGCAAACAGGCTGTAAACCAGTTCGGCATCATGGCGGGCCCCAACCTGGTCATTGCGGGCCATTTGCTGTTCGGCCCATTCATCCATGTGTGCGCGATGGCGGGCCTGTGCCTGTGATGTCGGGGCGCTCTGGGTCATGGGCGGTGCGGGTTTTACGGTCCCGCCCAGGCCATAATTCGGGCTTGGATTAAAGCCGGTGCTTGCCGATCTTTCGGCATCGCTGGCACCGGTATCTTCCAGCCCGGCCAGAACCAGTGCCGGATAAAGCACGATCAGGCGGCTTTCGATGGCGTTGCCCGAATTTGACGACGCCTTGGCCTGTGATAACCAGCCGCCCGCCCGTTCAAGATCGTTGCTGTAAATGGCAGCGGTCAGCGCGTCGATGGCAAACCAGGCAAAATCGTTATTAATGGGCACATCTTCAAGCAACGGCGCACATAGCCGCGCCACCTGGCCATAATCGCCATTATTGCGGGCATTGTCATACATATGAGCCAGAATTTCGGCCCGTGCTGCGGGAACATCGGATTTGACCGCCGCCTGATAAAGCTTGGCATATTCGCGGGCAGGTGTGCTTTCGCTGGCATCGTCAAGGACGCTGGCCAGTTCGGACGAGCTGAATGTGACGCCCTGATAGATAGCGGCCAGGTCGTCTGTCGTGATGTATCCTTGCTGTTCGGCAAGGCGGGCCGCTTCAAGTTTGATATCGGTGGCAGTATTGGCACTTTTGATAAAGGCCAATAACGTGGCCGGGGCAGCGTTATCAAGCAGGCTGGCAGGCAGCCCCTGCTTGGTCAATTCGAGCATCGCGACATCAAGCGGACGCAAATTAACCAGCAATTGCGGCGAGACATTGCTGCCCGTCCGGATGGCCTTGTTAAGGGCAAAAAACAGTTTGTCGTTTTCGCCTTCCACTTCGCGTACCAGATCGGTGCTGAAGCTGGCAGATGAATTGTTTTTGGCACGTAACTGGCAAAAAACCGCCGCCTTAAGCCAGAACGGCGTATCAAATTGCGACCCGAAACCGGCAATCGCATCGCAGGCCTGGTCGATCTGACCAGTGACCAGCAAGGCGTTAACCTGGGCCTCGGCCAATTCGGCCACCGGGTCGCGCCGGGTGGTTACGCCAATAAGGCGTGCGACATCACCATAGGCCCCCATCGATTGCAGTTTGGCAATCCGGTGGGTAAGCAGGCTGGTTTGCGCATGGTCTGACGGGGCGGCCGCAATGCTGAGCAATAGCCGCCGCGCCAGATTGCGCATGGCATGGCTGGCAAAATGGTCGGGCAAACCGTCTATCAGGCGGGCAGCCGTCAAACGGTCGGTGCCAGACCACATGTCGACACCCAGCCCACCGGAATTGCGGTCGAGAATACCAACAGATTCGGCATCGACTGCTTGAAGTTCCAGTGTTTGTACGGCATCGGGGTCGGTCGGGTAATTGTTGCTATCGGCACCGCTGCCCCAGCCAAAAACGCCGTTAGGGCCCGGTGCCGTTGTTGTTGATCCTGCACCACCCGGGGCATTTGTCGCCGGTTGCGCTGTTTTTGCCGTGGGGGTCGATGTTGTGCCCCCCAACGACGTTTGTGCGTCGTCATTCCGGTTTTGTAAAAACAGGGGAACAGGGCCTTGTTGGGCCTGGGCGGGGATAACCTGTATCAATGTGCCTAAGCCGGTAAGGCAGGCAAAGACACAAGCCCTGGTGGTGCCTGAACGCATTTTAATTGAACCTCGAATCCGGGATGGGTTGTTCGATTTGCGATGTTGGTGCCGGTATATCCCAGGTCACAAGGAAAATGGCGCCACCCGCGATAACCGCGATAATCAGAAACAGAATGATTCGGGATAGAATTTTCATGGGCTCTCAAGCTTTGGTTTGGGTGTTCTGACCGAGAAATCAGTCACTTTGCGAAAAACTGGTTACATCCTAATTCGGCAGGACCAAGGCAGTCTAGGACGGAGAACGTTAATAATTGCATGTCAATTTTGGCATCATGGCATTGTCGGGCACTTTGTTGGCAAATTCACCAAGCGGTTTACTTGCGTTCCGGGCACGCCTGCCCTAAAGAATTGTACAACAGTGTCAACTAATCCCAGGCGGTCCAGGGACCGTATGAACATGGTAAAACAGGATTGCAAACCGGTTATGGAGAGCTCAATTGCCGATTCGGGTTTGCACACGGATATTACAGCACAGATCAGCACCGGATTGAATAACCGTTCGCTGGTTTTCGTTGGTTTGATGGGAGCAGGCAAAAGCTGCATCGGGCGTATGGTTGCCAAAACGCTTGATTTGCCCTTTGTCGATGCCGACCGCGAAATCGAGGAAGCCGCAGGATGTTCGGTTGCCGATATTTTTCGGCTGTATGGCGAAGACGCGTTTCGCGATGGCGAGGAACGTGTGATTGCCCGTCTGCTTGAAGGCGATCAGGTCGTTCTGGCGACAGGCGGTGGTGCCTTTATCCGTGAACAAACCCGCAAACTGATTTTGGAAAAAAGCGTTTCGGTGTGGCTGCGCGCCGATCTTGAAGTGTTGTTGCAGCGCACGGCAGGTCGCCCGCATCGGCCGTTGTTAAATTCTGGCAATCCTCGCCGGATTTTGGCCGACCTTATCGAGGCGCGTTATCCGGTATATGCCGGTGCCGATGTTACATTTGATTGCGGGGATGCCTCCAAGGACGATACCCGCGATGGTGTGCTGGTGGCCCTTGCCGATGCCTTTGATGAAAACGGGAAATTGAAATCTTGAACAGTGCAGAAACCCTTCGCGTCGACCTTGGTTCTCGCAGTTATGACATCGTAATCGGCAGCGGATTGTTACCCGATACCGGCACATATATCGCCCCGTTTGTTAAACCGGCCGGGGTGGTGATTATTACCGATGAAAATGTTGCACGCCTGCATTTGCCAACGGTCGAAGCATCTCTTGATCAGGCGGGAATTGCCCGCCACACCGTCATTGTACCCGCCGGTGAAGCATCAAAAAGTTTCGCCTGTTTTGAAAATGTCGTCGAACAAGTTCTGGCGCGCGGCATTGAACGCTCAACGCTGATTATTGCGCTGGGCGGCGGGGTGATTGGCGATTTGGCCGGGTATGTGGCGGCATCGCTGCTGCGCGGGCTGGATTTTGTGCAAATTCCGACGACTCTTTTATCCCAGGTCGACAGTTCGGTGGGGGGTAAAACCGGTATCAATTCCAAATCGGGTAAAAATCTGGTCGGTGCTTTTCATCAGCCCCGGCTGGTGCTGGCCGATACCGCCGTGCTTGATACCCTGCCCAAACGTGAAATTGTCGCAGGGTACGGCGAAGTGGCCAAATATGGCCTGATTGATGATGCCGACTTTTTTGACTGGCTGGAAATTAATGCCCCGGCCGTTATCGCAACCGATGGCGATGCGCGCAGACAGGCGGTTTTGCGCAGTTGTGCGGCCAAGGCGCGGATCGTGTCGCAAGACGAACGCGAAACCGGCAAGCGGGCCCTGCTTAATCTGGGTCACACCTTTGGCCATTCGTTTGAGGCGGAACTGGCCTATGACGGGCGTTTGCTGCATGGTGAAGCGGTTGCGATCGGTATGATCATTGCCCACGATGTTTGTGCGGCAATGGGTATGGCATCGGCGCAGGAAACAGCGCGGATTATCAGCCATTTCAATGCGGTGGGATTGCCGGTCAAAGCATCGCAGATTGCCGGGGTCCATTGGGATGTCGACAGGCTGATCAGCCATATGGCACGCGATAAGAAAGTGCGTGACGGGCAGATTACCTTTGTCATGACGCGCGGCATTGGCAAGGCGTTTACATCGCGTGAAATGGATGTTGCCAAAATGCGGGCTGCCATCACCCGGTCGTGTCAGGCGGCCTAGTCTAGGCTGTTTGATATGCCGGGCGGGTTTTTAACCTTCCGGGCCGTGGTGGCCCGTCGGGTATGGTTTGTGAATGATACAAGCAAGCTGATGGCTGCAATATGCCATCGTTATAACGAGGGGACCGCATGACAATCACGATTGTCGTGATTTTTATCTTGCTGATGCTGTCGGCGTTTTTTTCCGGGTCGGAAACGGCCCTGACGGCGGCATCACGCCCGATCATGCATCACAAGGAACAGGATGGCGATGTGCGCGCGGGCATTGTTAACCGTCTGCGCGAACGACAGGAACGGCTGATTGGTGCCATTCTGCTGGGCAATAACCTGGTCAATATTCTGGCATCGGCCATGGCAACATCGGTGATGATTTCCACGTTTGGCCCCAATGGTGTTGTTTATGCCACGGCAGCAATGACAGCACTTGTGCTGATTTTCGCCGAAATCATGCCCAAAACCTATGCGCTGAAACATGCCGACAGCATGGCGTTGCGCGTTGCGCGACCGATGAAGTTTCTGGTCACTCTTTTTGCCCCGGTGACGGAAAGTATTCAGCTTATTGTGCGCGCGACCATGCATTTGTTTGGCAGTGGGGATGGGCCGGGTACCGATAGCGAACGCGAATTGCGCGGCGCGATTGAGCTGCATGCCGATGACGAAGTGATTGGCGATCATCAGGCCGAACGGGCCATGTTACATGGTATTTTGGACCTTGATGATGTCGGGGTGTGGGAAATTATGGTGCATCGGCGCAAGGTGCAAATGATCGACGTGTCGCGTTCGATGGATGAAATTCTTGAAACCGTACTGGCCAGCCCGCACACCCGCATTCCGATTTATGAAAATGACCCGGACAACATCGTTGGTGTGTTGCATGCGCGCGAAGTGCTGAAGGCGATTGTCAAAGGTAACAAACCCGAAACGGCCGAAGCCGTGCGCGCGCTTGCCGCCAAACCGTGGTTTATTCCCGACTCGACCACCCTTGCCGACCAGCTAAAAGCCTTTAAAGAACGGCACGAACATTTCGCCATTGTCGTTGACGAATATGGTGCCTTTGAAGGTGTGGTATCGCTGGAAGATATTTTGGAAGAAATCGTTGGCGATATTGAAGACGAAACCGACGTTGAAGTGGTGGGGGTTCAGCCCCAGGTTGACGGGTCGGTCATTGTGCGCGGCGATGTCACCATCCGCGATCTTAACCGCCGGTTTGGCTGGCGCCTGCCCGACGAGGAAGCGGCCACCGTTGCCGGTTTGCTGCTTTATGAAACCCGGCGCATTCCCGATGTCGGTCAGCTTTTCAGATTTCACGGGCTGGAATTTGAAGTGCTGCGCCGGGTACGTAATCAGGTGACACGCGTCAAGTTACGCCCGGCAGACAGTGTTCCCGCAGCGGGTACAAACTGAACCGTTGTAAAAGCAGCGGTTTTTCAGGGCGATATGCCTTTGGCGTTCTTAATTAATTAAAGTAACAACCCGCAGTTCGTCTGCGGGTTGTTGTCTTTCAGACTGCCAAATTGCGGAATTTGCGCGTTATACCAGATCTCAATGAGGATGACTCATGGAGGTCTGGTTAGGCGCGACTGCGCCGCGCGGCCTGTGCCGCGAAAGGCAAGGGCTTCGTAGAAGCCCGCCCGCCGACTGAGGGCTGCATTGATCGGTTTCGATCAGTGCAGTTTGGTATTAAATAGTCGTAAATATTCTACTTATAGGTTAAAATCGGTGCAATGGCATCGTTACCGGTGTTGTGGTCGATGCGTTCTGATGTCGTTGTTTTGGCAACAGCAAACCGTATAGAGAGACAAAATGGACACAAAAATCGTACCGGGTCTCGTGAAGGAACAAGCCCTTGCCACTTTGAACCCTGCGGATTCTGTGATGGATGCCGTTAACCTGATGGTGGAACGCAAAATCGGCGCAGTTATTATCGTTGATAATTCGGCCCGACTGGCCGGTATTTTCACCGAACGTGATCTTGTGAACCGGGTGGTTGCCAAGCGGCTGGACCCGGCCAAAACCGCCCTGGCCGATGTGATGACGGCCAACCCCGATACCTTGCGCCCCGATGATAAAGCCGTTGATGCCCTGTCTTTGATGAGTATGCATCGCTATCGCCATTTGCCGGTGGTGGATGGGGAAACGGTGGTTGGCATGGTGTCCATTCGCGATCTGTTCAATGTGGTCAAGGCTGGCCTTGAAGACGAAGTCCGGGATCGGGAAAAGTTCATATTCGGGTCTGATTACGGCGTTGCCTGACCAGATTTTGGGTGGAATCTTAGGGTATTTGACGGCGGTGTTTCGTGTTTTTCGCGATGAATGCCGGGTGGTCGCGCGATGCCTGATGCCAGATTAAACGTTTCTGAGTTGACAGAGGCCGTGGTTCTGTCTTTACGTTTACGTAAAGGAGAGAAAAATGCCCCTGTCAGAACCCGTCCCGCGTGAACATATCCATACCCGAAAGGTCACTTGCACCGGCTATCGCCGGGCCGATGGTCTTTGGGATATCGAAGGTCACATTACGGATGTCAAAACCTACGGGTTTGAGAACCATGATCGGGGCGAAATCCCCCCCGGTGTGCCGATCCACCAAATGTGGCTGCGCATTACATTGGGCACCGACATGGTGATTACGGCGGTGGAAGCGGTAACCGATCATGCGCCGTTTAATGCCTGCGGCGAAATTGCCCCGAATTACGAAAAGCTGGTCGGGCTTAAAATTGGCCCCGGGTTAAAATCGCAAATCCGCGATCGGGTCGGCGGTATTTATGGCTGTACCCATTTGACCGAATTGATGGGGCCTGTGGCGACCACGGCCTTTCAAACCATTTTTCCGATCCGGGCGCGTGAAGCGGCCGAAAAACAGCGCCAGCAAGAAAAGGATGGCGATGCACCACCCCGCAAACGTCGCAGCCCGTTGGTTAATACCTGCCATGGCTGGCGCAGTGATGGTGCCGCCGTGCAACGCATCGCCCCCGATAGCTATAGCGAGATTCCCAAAAACTAGCCTGCGGGGAGCAGGTGCGGGTGCCGGTTATGTCCGGTTATGTGACGTGACCCGCATCGCATCTCGCACCGGCACCCCGCGCCAAAATGCGAAAATGTACGCCGTAATTATCGGATAATCGGGCGTGGCTTTAATGGCGAGATTGCCAGCCTGTTTGCGTTGCCGCCCTGTATTTTGCCCGGGCAGGCGACGCTGAATTGATCGGGGTTTTGGCGTCGTGTGGTGATGCGGCCCACAGAGAATTTTTCAATGATTTTTGCCATCTGACATCGTCGACTCCGGGGGATGTTTGTTTTGGGCTGCTTGGCCCGGGCGCATTTCGCGACTGACACGGACTTTTATGGCGGCTTTTACAGGCTTTGGACCGTGAGCAGGGCCGTTTGGAAGCGTGGATACAGGTGCCGGGCGCAATGCTACCTTAAAGGTTAGTATATAGACCCCAAAAGGGTTGCTTTTATACGTCACTAACCCAATATCGTATAGGTATTGGCGTGAAATAGTGCCGTTTGGGGGCGATCGTGACGGAGGGAAAAAACTGCTTACGGGCACGCGGTGGGGCGCGGAGGGCACCAGCCCGGCGTATCGCAAAGCTGGCGGCACGGGTGGTGATGGCGATGGCATTTTTTGCCATGGCCGGGGCGCATCGGGCTTTGGCAGGGCATGACGGAAAGCATTTTCTGGTCCTGCAAACAAATTTACAGCCCCCTTACCAGCAGCTTAGCAACGGGGCGTTGACCGGTTCGACGATCAGATTGCTCGATTGTGCGTTTCAGCAAATTGATATCGATTATGGCATTACGCTGGCCCCGCGCCAGCGCAACCGGGACATGACGCGCAAGGGGCAGGCGGACGGCTTTTTTCTGTCACGTCTTTCGTCGGAAATGGACAGCTACGCCGATGCAACCGTTCCCTTGGTGCTGGAAAAATGGGTTTGGGTTTCGGCCCGCCGGGATGTGGACGTGCAGGTGCCGGTTCCGCTGCCCGATCAAATGGTGACTGTGGGCGCGGTTCTGGGGTCGAACGAGGCGGAATGGATTACCGAGCAGGGCTATCGTGACTTTGTTCATGTGCCGTCATTGCGGTCCTTGCTGGGGCTGATCGGAAAGGGGCGGATTGATTTTGCCCTGATTGACCGGCAATCGTTTGAGCGTGCGCGCGATGATTTGAAGCTGGACCCCGACAGTTTTAGCGAACGTTTTGCCCGCTATATGCCGCTGGTTATGTATTTTGCCCATGAATATACCCGTGCCCATCCTGCGACCCTTACACGGTTGAACCGGGCGCTGGCGGAATGCGGCAGTGCGGCGGTCAAGCTGGAAGCGCAAGAAATTGACCGGATCATGAATGATGATGTGGTGCGTATTCGCAGGCTGTTGCGCGCGCCCGCCCTGGTTAACGCCTTGAAGGAACATCTGGAAAACCTGGACATGTTGCATGGCGAAGGCATGAGCAGGATAAAAATTGCCGAACTGGACCGGCAATGGCGCGAAGCCAGCAAAAGCGGCGCAGCATCACTGCTTGCCGCTGATATTTTGCAAAACGACGTGTCGACGTATTTGCAACGTGCGTATCGCACCCGGGATGTTCAGTTTGCCGAGGCGTTTATTTTTGACCGGGACGGGCTGATCATTGGCATGTCGAGCCCGACCAGCAATTATGACCAGTCACACGAGCGCAAATTTGCTATTTTTAATGAAACCGCAGCCGATGCCGTTCAGATCGCTGATATTTATTACGACCCGTCGACCCAAAAATTCCTCTCGCAAATTACCCTGCCGATCACAGATCCGGTAACCGGCAAGGTTCTGGCGGCCCTGACTGTTGGGCTCGATGTTTTGCTGGCCCTTCAGGTCGAAGACTGAGGCGGTTTCAGATCGCCGATTAGGCTGTTGTTACGCCGGTTAGTCTGTTCAACCTTTTACAGCCCGGAATGTTGCGCCCATTCGCTGGGCGACATGGTTTTCAAAGCCAGGGCATGGACCCGGTTTTTAAGCAGGTCATCAAGCGCGCTGTAAACCATGCGCTGCCGGTTAACGCGATTTTGGCCTTCAAAACAATCGGCAACGATCAATACCGAAAAATGGGACTCGCCGCGCGGGTCCGCCCCGGAATGACCGGCATGTTTGGCGGAATCATCGTTAATTTCCAGTTTGGCCGGGGCGAGTTTGGCGGTGATGATATCGCGGATTTGCTGGGCGACTTGCATGTAACATTCTCTAATTGTTGGAAGGATGGCCTGGTTTATTCAAAAACAGGGCAACTCTGGCGTTCTTTTGGCGCGGAAAGGACCTACTGTAAATTTTTTCAATCCTTTTATCATGCGCAATCGGCACATATGATATTGCGTCCCTTGAATGTTCCGAACATATAAACCTCCATGAACAGAGCGCAACGAAACAAACGCAAGACGCTGTATTTCAGCGAGCCCGATCTGCCAGAGTGCGATTGGCCTGGCTGTGCGGAGCATGGGGAATTTCGAGCCCCCAAGGACCGCCAGCTCAGCATGTATTATCAATTCTGTCTGGAGCATGTGCGGCAATATAACAAGTCGTGGGATTATTTCAGCGGCATGAAAGCCGATGATATTGAAGAACATGTGCGCCGCGATGCCCATTGGCAACGCCCGACCTGGCGGTTTGGCCATATTCGCGGGGCCAAAAAACCCTTCGATTTCAAATTTTCCGATGGCTTTGGCTTTTTTAACGAAGAAGGCGAGCAGACCCATCACGGGCCTGGCGGCGACCCCAATGCCAACCGTCGCGAACGCAATGCCGAGGATGCCGCGCGTAAAGCCGGGGCACTGGGCATGCCGCGCGAACAGCAAATGGCGATGGCGACACTGGATCTGGGCTGGCCGTTTACCAAGGACGAGCTTAAATCCAAATACAAACAGCTATCGAAAAAATACCACCCCGATGCTAATGGCGGCGACAAACGTGCCGAGGAACGGTTTAAAACCATCAGTGCGGCCTATTCCAGCCTGATGACCTATATCCGCGATCTTGAAGCCCGCGTTTCGATATAGCCCCGCATATGGTCGGGCTGTATTGCGCCCTTGCATGCTTTTGTGTCAGGTAGGACGTTAAGCGTTGTTGGTGCAGGTTTTTATGGCACCGATAAATTTTTCGGTATCTTTCCTTTGTCCGCGGCGGCTTAATCGTTATTAATGACAAAGATGACACATTCGGCCGGAGCAACCGGCCCCAAAATGCGCGAGTACTTATGAGCCAAAGTTACGAAGCGAGCGGTGGTGCAGCAGAACATCCGCTGGATGCACCCGACACCAAAATCTCTGTGCGTGAGGCGTTCGGGATTGATTCCGACATGATGGTCCCGGCGTTCAGCCAGGGCAGCGAACATGTCCCTGCCAGCGATCCGACCTATCGTTTTGATCGCGATACCACCCTGGCAATTCTGGCGGGCTTTGCCCACAATCGCCGGGTGATGATCCAGGGTTATCACGGCACAGGTAAATCGACCCATATCGAACAGGTGGCATCGCGCCTGAACTGGCCCTGTGTGCGTGTGAACCTTGACAGCCATATCAGCCGTATCGACCTGATCGGCAAGGACGCCATTGTTCTGCGTGATGGCAAGCAAATTACCGAATTTCGCGAAGGCATTTTGCCCTGGGCCCTTAAACGCCCGGTCGCGATGGTGTTTGATGAATATGATGCCGGTCGCCCCGATGTGATGTTCGTAATTCAGCGCGTTTTGGAAGTTGACGGCAAGCTGACCTTGCTCGACCAGAACAAGGTGATCCATCCGCACCCGTTTTTCCGCCTGTTTGCAACATCAAACACGGTTGGCCTGGGCGATACCACCGGCCTTTATCATGGCACCCAGCAGATCAACCAGGCCCAGATGGACCGTTGGTCGATTGTGGCGACGCTGAATTATCTTTCCGTTGCCGATGAAACCAACATTGTGGCTGCCAAGGTTGCCAGTTTTGACAATGCCGAAGGGCGCAGCAAGATCGAGGCGATGGTGGCGCTGGCCAACCTGACCCGTCAGGGATTTGTCTCGGGCGATATCTCGACCGTGATGAGCCCGCGTACCGTGATTACGCTGGCTGAAAATGCCGAGATTTTCAACGATATTGCCTATGCCTTTCGTGTGACCTTCTTAAACCGCTGTGACGAGGTGGAACGGCCTATTCTGGCCGAATATTACCAGCGTTGCTTTGGCGAGGAACTGCCGCAAAGTGCGATTAATGTGATGGTGCGTTAAGCGCACCATCACCGATTTCCGGTTCGTTGCAGGTTGTAACGCAACGCCCGAAACCCCTGTAATACGGGACTGCAAGCGATGAAAAACGACGAGGCGCTTTCCGGATTTCTGCGCGGCACGGCGGCGACATTTCGCGCGCTGGCCGGTCGCAATGATCTGGAGGTCGGCTTTGTCAAAGGCGGGCGCCCGGGCGGGTACGGCGAACATGTTCGCCTGCCCATGCCCAAACAGGCCCTGCCCAAGGATGAAGTGGCCGATTTGCGCGGTGTTGCCGATGGCTGGGCACTTAAACTGCGTCATCATGATGCGGCCTTGCATCAAAAACGCATGCCCGAAAGTGCCGAGGCCCAGGCCGTTTACGAAGCCCTGGAAACCGCGCGTTATGAAGCCGTTGGGTCGCGTTATTTTCCCGGTGTGCGCAAAAACCTGCGTGCCCATGAAGATGCCGATTGCAAGGCGAAAAACTTTCATCGTGTTACCACGCGTGACGATGCGCCCTTTGCCGATGCCATTGGCATGCTGGCGCGCGAAATGTTTACCGGCGAAAAAGCCCCCGATTCAGCACGCAATCTGATTGATCTGTGGCGCGGCGAGATCGAGGAAAAAGCCGGGAGCGACCTTTCTGATTTACGCTCCATGCTGGATGATCAGGAAGCGTTTTCACGCGGAATGCGCCGCCTTTTGGATCACTTGTCGCTAGAAGACGATTTGCTGGAAGATCCGCCCGAAGAAGAAGGCGATGATCAGGACCAGCAAGACGGCGACGACGCCCCGGATGATGAACAGGAAAGCCAGGGCGGCGAGCAGGGCGACAGCGACGAAACCGACCCGAACGGCGATGACCAGCAGCAAGAAAGCGGCGAGGATGATGCCGAAGCTGGCGAGGGCGATGTTGACGACAAACAGCTCGAAGCCCAGTCGCAGGAAGAACAACCTGCCGGGCCGGGCGAACAGCCGGAATTTGATGGCCGCAACGAACCGGTTGAACGCGGATACGAGCCGTTCTCGCGCGAATATGACGAAATCGTTTTTGCCGATGAATTGTGCGAAAGCATGGAGCTGGCCCGGTTGCGCGCGATGCTCGACAAGCAACTTGCTGCTTTGCAAAGCGTTGTCTCGCGCATTGCCAATCGTTTGCAACGCCGCCTGATGGCACAGCAAAACCGCGGATGGGACTTTGACCTTGAAGAAGGCATTCTTGATGCGGCCAAACTGGCGCGTATCGTTGCCATGCCGTCAACACCGCTATCGTTCAAGCTTGAACATGATACCGATTTTCGCGATACCGTGGTGACCTTGCTAATCGATAATTCGGGCTCCATGCGCGGACGGCCGATTACCATTGCCGCCCTGTCGGCTGATATTCTGGCACGCACGCTGGAACGCTGCGGAGTGAAGGTCGAAATTCTCGGTTTTACCACCCGGCAATGGAAAGGCGGGCAATCGCGCGAAGCATGGGTTGAGGCAGGCAAGCCGCCCAAACCGGGCCGCTTGAATGATTTGCGCCACATTATTTACAAGGCCGCCGATACGCCGTGGCGCCGGGCACGCAAAAATTTGGGCCTGATGTTGCGCGAAGGATTGCTAAAGGAAAATATCGACGGTGAAGCCCTGTTATGGGCGCACGAACGCTTGCTGGCGCGCAACGAACAACGCCGGATTTTGATGGTGATTTCCGACGGCGCACCGGTCGATGATTCAACGCTGTCGGTCAATTCGGGCAATTATCTGGAACGGCATTTGCGCGAAGTAATTAACTGGATCCAGACCCGGTCGCCGGTCGAATTGCTGGCAATTGGCATTGGCCATGACGTCACGCGCTATTATCAGCACGCTGTGACCATTAACGACCCGGAAGAACTGGGCGGCACCATGCTGCGCGAACTTTCTGATCTGTTTGATGAAAAACCCAAACGCGGCCCCAAACGCCCGCTGCGCCATGTGGCGGCCGACACGGCCAAGGACAAGGGACATGGCGACAAGGATCGCTGGTAATATAAATAACCGAGGCGGGCAACATGGGTGACGTTACCCGTTTTGCCCCCAGCCCGACCGGATATTTGCATTTGGGCCACGCGGCGTCGGCCATTTTTGCCGCCCGCTCTGCCGGGGGTGATGGCCGGTTTTTATTGCGGGTGGAGGATATCGACCAAACCCGTGCCCGCCCGGAATATATTGAGGCCATATATCACGACCTTGCGTGGTTGGGCCTGACATGGGAAATGCCGGTACGGGTACAGTCCGCCCATTTTAACGATTATCAGGCCGTGCTGGACCGTTTGACGGACCGGGATTTGCTTTATCCGTGTTTTTGCACCCGCAAGGATATTCAGGCCGAAATCGCCCGCATTGGCAATGCCCCGCATGGGCCGGATGGCGCGCTTTACCCCGGCACCTGCCGCCATTTAAGTGCTGCTGAATGCCACGACAGGATCGCAGCGGGTGAAAGCTATGCTCTGCGGCTCGATATGGGGCGCGCGATGACACAGGCGGGCAGGCGGTTATACTGGCATGACCGGGCCGCCGGGCGGCAGGTGGCAACGCCGGAAATTTTTGGCGACGTGGTGCTGGCGCGCAAGGATACGCCGACCAGCTATCATGTGTCGGTGACGCTGGACGATCATTTGCAGGAAATTTCACTGGTTACACGCGGCGAAGACCTGTTTTTCGCCAGCCATTTGCACCGGTTGCTGCAAGAATTACTGGGATATGCCGTGCCCGAATATCACCATCACAAATTGCTGACCGGGCCGGATGGCAAACGGTTTGCCAAACGCGATAAATCCGAAACCTTGCAATCCATGCGCAAGGCGGGTGTTTCGGTCGCCGATGTGTTGGCCCGGATCGGGTCATTTTAAGCCCGCACCCTCACTGGTTTCCAAAAGATCGGGCCGGGCATGAAACCAGGTACGGATAAAATCGATGAACAGGCGGTTTTTAAGCGGCATGGCGCCTTGATAGGGATAAACAAGGCTGATCGGGCTGCGCGGGGATTTATAGGCGTCCAGCCGGGTTTCAAGCCGCCCGGCGGCAAGCTCGGCCATGGCAATGTAACGGGGCAGGCGTGCCACCCCCAAGCCATTACAGACGGCGTTACGAATGAGCGGATAATGGTTCAGGCGTAATTTACCGCTTACCACAATTGATTGCGGGCCATCGGCTCCAAAAAACAGCCAGCGATTGTCTTTGCAGTAATGGAAATTGTTGATGCAGTTATGGTGGATCAGCTCGGCTGGGGTGATCAGCGGCGGGTTGGCCTGCCAATAGGCGGGGCTGGCACAAACCAGTTCGGAAAGCTGACCCAGCGGAATGGCGACCTGATCAGGGTCGCTGGTCAGGCCCGCCCGGATTGCCATATCGACCGGGTCGGATTTTAAATCGCGATAGCGGTTTTCCAGTTCCAGTTCAATCACGATATCAGGATGAAGGTTCTGAAACGTGGTGATGATGTCATTAAGGAAAATTTCGCCAAACGATACCGGCACGGTGATGCGAACAATCCCGGTCGGGCTTTTGCGCAGGCTTTCAACCGCATCAAAACCGGCTTCGGCATTTTCGCCCAAGCGTTGGCAATAAACCAGAAATGCCGCCCCGGTTTCCGTCAATTCCAGTTTGCGGGTGGAGCGAAATAACAATTGTGTGCCCAGCGCTTCTTCCAGCCGGGTGACCTGCTGGCTGATCAGGCCCTTGGAAACGTTCAAAACCTTTGCTGCAGCGGTAAACCCGCCCTGCTCGACCACGGCGGCAAAGCTGTGCATTTCGGCCAGATACTGTTTCATTGTTTAACCATATGAACAATGTGTTTGATAATTACCAGATTATCGACCTAATCGATTTATGGGAAGGTTCTTGCATGGTTTTCACCTGATAAAAGGAAATAATGCGATGAAAGTTCTTGTTGTTGGTGCCTCGGGCACGATTGGCAAAGCCGTTGCAAGCGAGCTTGGCGCGCGTCATGACGTGATCACGGCGGGCCGCAATAGCGGTAATGTTGTGATGGATTTATGTGATCGATCCAGCATTGTGGCGGCATTTAAAAAGCTTGGCACGGTCGATGCCGTGGTTGCGACCACGGGCAAGGTCCATTTTGGTGATTTTGCCGAAATGGACGACGAAAAATACCGGATCGGCATTAATGACAAGCTGATGGGGCAGGTTAACCTGGTGCTGATCGGGCGGGATTACGTGGCCGATAACGCGTCTTTTACTCTGACGACGGGCATTTTAACCAAAGACCCGATTCGCTATGGCAGTTCGGCATCGATGGTGAACGGGGCGCTTGAAAGTTTTGTCCGTGCCAGTGCGATTGAAATGAAGCCGGGCCTGCGGATTAATGCCGTGAGCCCCGGTGTGATCAGCGAAGCCATGGAAGGCTACGCGCCGTTCTTTCGCGGGCATGACCCGGTTCCAGCGGCGCGCGCGGCTTTGGGATACGCAAAGTCGGTCGAGGGTCTGCAAACCGGTCAGGTGTTCGAGATTTTTTAACGTAAATCGCCCTGTTATTCAGGTTCCAGAGTTTTTAAAAAGCGTACCGAAATCTGATTTCGGTACGCTTTTTCGTAAAAATGACCTGCTTTTGCATCTAACCCTTGCGTTTGTATTCTGACATTCCATTTATAGCGCGATAGCTGGCAGTTGTTGGGGGACAGGTTGCCACGTATAAAGCCAAGAGACGTGCCAAGATGATATTGTATTACATGCCAGGGGCTTGTTCACTCTCGACTCATATATCGCTGCGTGAAACGGGGGAGCAATTCAGCCTCGTTAGGGTTAATCATAAAAACAACAAAACCGACAGCGGTGAAAACTTCCTTTCTATTAATCCTGATGGCAGCGTTCCGACCCTGAAACTTTCTGACAATCGTTTGATTTGCGATTGTTCTGCGGCTTTGCTGTATTTGGCAGATTGTTTTTGGGAAAGTGGAATTTCGCCCGAGCCCGGTTCGGCCCGCCGGACTGCAATGGATGCGATGCTGGTTGAAATTGAACGCGACATGCATGTTCAGTTTGCCTCCTTGCATCAAAAAAACGTTGATAAGGACCAGCGCGACGCTGCCTTTGCCAAGCTGAGTGTGCAATTTGAAAAGTTTGAAACGCTTTTTTCCGACGGCCGCAAATATTTGCTGGGCCGGGAGTTTAGCGTTGCCGATGCCTATTTGTTTGTCGCCATTAATTGGGCCGGAATATCGGGGCTGAATATTTTTCGCTGGCCCCATATTGGCGATTATTCTGATCGCATGCGGGCCCGCCCATCGGTATTGGCCGCCATGCGGGCCGAAGGCCTGATTGTGGATTAAATCGGGGCGCTGTTTTTGTCTGTATCCTAATGTTTGCACCCCGATTGGGGTGGTATGGTGCCCAAAACCGGTAACCACAAACAAAACAGCCTGCCGAGCGTTCGGCAGGCTGTTTTGGTGTTATCACGATAAAGTCGAAGGCCTAGCGGCTGAAATCGAGCAGCACCAGAAAGGCAACCGGAACCAGCGCCAGCGCGACATAGATCCATGCCGAGGCAATGGAAATGCCAAGGGCAGCCAAGACGAAACCGGTCAGATACAGCACCAGACCAATAACGGCGACCAGCAGAATGCCGATTAACGGCAAGGCAACTTTGGAATCGGTTTTCATTTACGCATTGCTCCCCAAGCGCGGGCCCGTCACGGGCGGGCTCCGTAAAATCTGCTGCACCATAACACCGGCGGCCAAAACCTGTTTTGACAAGGATCAATGTCGCCATGGTCCGGGGGGCGATTTCAATTTTGCAATAAAAATGCTGATGCGATGCTGATACCAGGTGCCTGCACGGGGCGGGCGAACACTATATATAAGCACTGTCCCACATGGTGACGGTGCTTTGCCCGGTGTTGTTGTTAAAAGCGTTCTTCGGGTTCTGGCGATATTTCGGGGCGACTCACATCATCGGTCTGGTGCGAATCCCGTGTGGATGCCGGGTAAAAAGCGGGATCAAGGCCGGAAACGTTCAAAAATACGTCTGGTTTATTGGCCGAAAACGGGCGAATTTCACCTGTAGATTGGGCAAGATTGCGATGGAAATGGCTAAAAACGGCAATCTGGGCGGGAAACGAATTTTTCCGGTGCGATTATTGATGAAATGCATGGAACGGGCTTGACGGCATTGGTTTGAGGCAGTATTAACCCGGCTCCAAGCGCGGGCCTGCATGTTCAGGCCAAGCGTCCTTTTGCGAATTTTTAGACCAGGAGATCAGGTCATGGCACGTCGCTGCCCGGTATCCGGCAAAGGCGTTTTGGTCGGCATGAATGTGAGCCACGCCCACAATCGCACCAAACGTCGTTTTCTTCCGAATTTGCAGCAGACCTCGCTGCTGAGCGAATCGCTCGGCCGTTCGGTCCGTATGCGTTTGACGACCAATGCAATCCGCACCATCGAAAAACGTGGTGGCCTGGATGCATATCTGATTGGCACAGCGAATACCAAGCTGGACGCCAGCCTGCTTAAGGTCAAACGTCAGATCGTTAAAGCTGCTGAAGCAAAAGCTGCCTAAGGCAATTTTGTTTGTTAAAGTACAAAGGCCCGTTTTTGACGGGCCTTTTGCTTTTGATATTTTGCCGAAAGGCCGCCAACAGCCGGAACCGTGTGTTCCGGTTGTTTTGCGTTCTGGCGGGCTGTTTTGCGGGGGTAAGCCGGGTGCAGGTTTCATCGCTGCGGTGCGGCGACTCGGTTCATTTGCAATTTTGCGCTTTTGGGAAAATCGTTTATACTTTTCTCAATCAGTGATTTATGCGTGCGTTACCACCCGGATGTAAAACGTCACAGGATGTTAACAAGCCCCGTGTGACGAAGATGCTAGACAGGCGGTACGACTCTGTAAACACGGCGGAGCGGATGAAATGTTTCTATCGCCCAATACGTGTCCAGCCCTTGTTCTTAACGCGGATTTTCGCCCGTTAAGCTACTTCCCGCTGTCTTTGTGGTCCTGGCAGGATACGTTAAAGGCGGTGTTCCTCGATCGGGTTAATGTTCTGTCGGAATATGACCGCGAGGTACGTTCGCCTTCCTTTAAAATGAAATTACCCAGTGTGATTTCGTTAAAAGAATATGTGCCAATCAAAAGCACACCTGCCTTTACGCGTTTTAATGTTTTTTTACGCGACCGTTTCAGCTGTCAGTATTGTGGCGACCGGTTGCCGGTTAATAATTTGACGTTCGATCATGTGGTGCCGCGCTGTCGGGGCGGTCGCACGAACTGGACCAATATTGTTGCGGCATGTGGCAATTGTAATTTGCACAAGGGAAGCCGATCGGTGAAAGAGGCCGGGTTGCATTTGCGCCGGCGGCCCGATCAGCCCACGATGCAGCAATTGCTGGCTATCGGACGATCTTTCCCGCCAAATTATCTTCATGAAAGTTGGCGGGATTTTTTATACTGGGATACCGAACTCGATTACGACTTTTGACGAAACATGCTCTAGCTCTTGCGGGCCGAAGCGATCACCGCCTGCCCTCTGGGGTGGCGGGCCCAAAGAAGCCCTGTCCGTCGTCTCGGAAGTCGGGTGGTGCGTTATCCTGACCCGATTTGACGGGGGTGTTGGCGACGTTGATGGCGCGGTGCTTTCACTGCGCAAATTCCGGGCTTGCCGACATGCAAAAAGCCGACACCTGATAAAAGGCGTCGGCTTTGATTTTTGCGGCACGAAACTGACGGATCGTGATCGATCAGTTATGGGTGCGCATCATCTTGCTGGTTGGGGCCATCAGGCAGAAAATCGCCATCGCGGCTGAAAAATACATATTGACCGTTGGCATGGTAATGCCAAACAGCTTCCATTCGACCTTGTCGCACCGGACAATCGGTTGGGCTAACAGTTGCGCCTTGAGGTCGGCAACATTGCTGGCGCCGCTTTGCAGGCCGCCACACATTTCCGGGCCATCCCACCACAGTTCCTGTACCCCGACATGGTAAAACGCAATGCCGGCACCAATGGCAAAGGCCAGGGCGCACAGATAGATCAGCCCGCGCGAGATGCCGGGCTGGCGCAAAAACAGCAGCGACACCAGGGCCAGGCCAAGTACACTATAATAAGGGACGCGTTGATACAGGCACAGCAGGCACGGCAGAAGTTTCTGGATATACTGGGCGTAGAACGCAAAGCCAAGGCTGCCGGCAGACACCAGAAAGATAAACAGTCCAGGTGTCGCTGACGGTCTGCGACGGCGAGAATATGAGGATCCCATGAGGCTCCCTCCATGACGCGGGGTGGGTAAGTTGATGTCAGATCAGATATTTGATCGCGACAAACCCCCCGACCAACCCAATTATGAAAATACTAAAGACAAGGCCCAGCCGTTTTTCAATAAAATCGCGAATGGGCGGCCCGAATTTCCAGATCAGGGCCGCGATCAGGAAAAAGCGCACGCCGCGCGCCAGAACCGACGCAATTGAAAAAACAACCGGGTCCAGCCCGGTGACACCGGACAGAATGGTGATGACCTTGTAGGGGAACGGGGTGACGCCAGCGATAAACACCGCCCAGGCGCCCCACTGATTGTAATAGTCGCGGAACTGGTCAAATTTGGCGCTGTAGCCGTAAAAGTCCAAAACCGGGCGTCCAACGCTGTCAAACAGGAAATGGCCGATGGCATAGCCTGCCATGCCGCCCAGAACCGAGCCGACCATGCAGATGGCAGCAAAGCGCCACGCTTTGTTGCGGGCGGCCAGGATCATTGGAATAAGTAAAATATCGGGTGGAAGCGGGAAAAACGAGCTTTCAGCAAAGGCAATGACAAAAAGGGCAATAGCAGCATGGCGATGAGAAGCCAGGCTCAGGGTCCAGTCATAGAGTTTGCGAAGCACCAGTTGCGACCTTTGATTTCGGGGCCGCAAACCGGCCAGTAAATTGCTGAAACGAGATGCGATGTAACTCCATTTGCCGCCTTGCTGCAATGCTTTCTGACACAAACGTGATTTACATGATTTTTTTAAGAAAACCCCCATTGACCCGCGCAAATTTCTCGCTATTATCCGCCCCCACGATGGACGGCGCATATAGCGCCTTGCTGCCCCTGTGGCGGAATTGGTAGACGCGGCAGACTCAAAATCTGTTTCACTTTGTGAGTGGGAGTTCGATTCTCCCCGGGGGCACCATCGATCTTAAACCCGACCTGTAATGGTTGGGTTTTTTGCTTTTCAAGCCCGGGTTTTTTTCCCGCATTTTACCCGGTCCGCCCTGACATATTGCGATTGTCCGGGGGCGTGGTATCCGTCATGCCAAACTTGCTTCTGCGCCCGGCACAACACCCCGTGACGACGGGTTTTCAACACTGCGCGATTATTCCGCCATGTCCGCACGCATGGGCGGAGAAATACAATCTTTCCGGTTTGGTTTTTTGATCGCCGCGATTTTACAGGGTCGGCCTTTTGGTCTGGTGACGCTTGGCTAAAGCCCGGTTGCTTGTCTGGTTGTTTACCCGTTTGTTTGCACGGGCGCATTTTCGCGGGTTCACGGCGGGCATGTATTAAGGCCTGTATTCAGGCATCAAGGCCGGTCAGGGTGGGATAAAGTGAAAAAAAAGGCCCCCGTTCGGGAGCCTTCTTTCTTATTTGTCGAGATCGGCGAGGTGGATTTTATAATTGGGATGTTCCGGGTTCAGGTAAGCCGGATCATTTTTGACGGCGTCAACCGTGGTCCCTTTTTCCTCAGCCAGCTTGAGAACCCAGCCAATAACACGGCCACGGCCGGTCCAGGTTTCTTCAAGGTTATCGGGGTTGCGGTATTTGGGCGGCGACGACTGTTTGTTTTTGGTCGGCGCAGCAGCAGAGCCCGAGGTCAGTTTAAAAACTTCAGGATAAAGTTCGCGGATGGAAAATCCGGCGTCGTTAAGCTTTTGGTTAAACTCGGCACGAAGATCACTGATCGCTTGTTCTTTGCGGCTTTCAACTTCTTCTTCGGCATGCTCCATCAAATCGCGAAGCTCTTTATAACTTAATTTCGAAATATCGATTTTATCCATAATTTTCTCCTGAGTGGAATAATTTCTTCGCCTTACATAGTGCCTATTCTTCCGAAGGGCAATATGTTTTGCCAGAAAACAGTTTCATAATATGCAAAACCGCGATGATGTTAAATTGGTTTTTTTATTTTTGATTGAAAGCGTTGTTTGGTGCGCAATTTTAAATTCGCCTGCGAACGAACAAATTTATCGAAAAAGAAAGGGACCCCAATAATCCTGGCGACATAACAATTCGACCGGTTTTCCTTGTGAATTGACCGCGAAACCCCGGATATGGCGCACTGTCATTCCTGGAATTGTTGATATATTGGGTTGAAATTTATTTTAATTTTCAATTTTTGGTATTACCACTTTGCGTTGGATATTACAGGATTGATGTTTGTTGGCGATGGTTTGGAATGCCGGTTCAGGAAGCATATATCTATGTATAGTGTTGTTTTGGGGTAGAGAAAGAACAACCGCCAATTAGTTCAAAATTCCGGGTTTTTCAGTTTTGCTCGTTTGAAAAGCAGGCGAAAATGGTGCCGAAAGCCCTCCGAGTATGGTGGAATTAAGGTTTTGGTCCCTGGATTCCTGCGGTGCTCCGGGGAAATTCAGGAGTAAATCAGGGGTATAAGTATTAAGGGGTTGTTTTGATCAAAACGGCCATGGCCCGTTCTATGCCCTTTATGAGCATGTTAATTTGGCTCCCTTCGCAGAATAGCCCAGCCTATGTATTTCGCACCGTTTCAGAACGGTGCGTAGCGGTATTTCATGCGCATTTCGGGCGTCTTGCAGGTGAGGTTCTCCCCTTGGCAATCCAAAGCGTAATCCTGCCCGTACAGAGCCGCGCGATAAAGGGAAAAGCCGGTATGGCGCAGATGGTGCCACATGTTCAGCTGAAGGCGGCATTGCAAGGGGCGCAGAATGGGTTGCCAGAGGGCTGTCTTGCGAGATGGGTGCAGGGGGAGATTTCAACATTTCTACCTTTGGGGACGTATTGAGGGGGCGCACGGCTTGGTTTTAAAGCAAGTTATTGAAATAATTCATTTAACTTCAATATTTGGAACCTATACAAAAATACGGGTTAAGCGTTGATTTTCAGGTATAAAAATATACCTTTGGGGTAGGTCTTTAGCCGCAATTCTGTTCCGGGTCCTCGTTTGGGGATGTCGTTACAGGGTTCGGTTCTTTTACAGTTGTTTTCGAAAAGTCAGATGCGCGCCCTGCCAACAAAGTTGTGGCTGATCGTGTTCTGTTTTCTTGCCATGCATTCCTTTTGGGGTGGCTGGTTTTCTTTTTTGCGTCCCGAACTTGCCGCTTTGGTCAATTGACCGGCTGGTACTAAATATCGGGAAAGCGCAATTACACTGGATGCTCGACTTTTTTGTCAGGCACGTTTTACGGAGTTTATTCCTTGTTCGGGTTTGGGAAAATCACGTCGCGCAAAGCGCGGGAATACCAGCAGGTTATCCTGTCGCTTGATAAATCGGCTGCTGTTATTGAATTTGATCTTGATGGCAAAATATTGCAGGCCAACGAAAACTTTCTGAAAGTGACGGGGTACCGCGCCGACGAAATTATCGGCAAACATCACAGAATGTTTGTGACCCAAAGCTATGGTCAAAGTGCCGAATATCGCGCGTTCTGGCAAAAGCTGGCAAAGGGTGAATTTCAGGCATCCGCTTTTCAGCGTGTTGGCAAGGGTGGCAAAAACATCTGGCTTGAGGCGTCTTATAACCCGGTATTTGACAGCAACGGCCACCCGATCAAAGTGGTCAAGTTTGCCTATGATGTGACAGTAAAGCGTGAAGAACGGGCCGAAATGCAAAGCATGTTGAATGCTCTGCAGAAATCGCAGGCGGTTATCCAGTTTAATCTTGATGGAACAGTGATTTCGGCCAACGAAAATTTCCTTGCCGTCATGGGGTATCGTGCCGATGAAATTATTGGCAAACATCACAGCATGTTTGTAACGGCCGAGGAAAAAAACAGCGAGGCGTATCGGTCGTTCTGGCGGTCGCTTAATGCCGGTAAGTTTGAAGCAGCCCAGTTTCACCGGTTGGCAAAAGGTGGCAAGTCGGTCTGGATCGAGGCATCCTATAACCCGATTTTTAATGCGGCGGGCGAGGTTTACAAGGTGGTTAAATTTGCCACCGATATTACACCCCAGGTCAATTTGCTTGTCGAACTTAAATCCATGATCGACAATAACTTTTCCAATATTGAAGCCGCAATTGCCGATTTGCAACAAACGGCCCAGCAGGCGGTCGAGGCGTCGTCCGATACGGTTTCCAGTGTTCAGACTGTTACGACCGGCACCGAGCAAATGAGCGTCTCTATTTCCGAGATTTCCCGCAACATGATGGAATCGCAAAGCACCACCGAAAAAATGGTTCAGGAAACCGTTTTGGCCGACGAATCGACCCAGCGTATGGCCAAGGTGGTGGAAGCCATGACCGGTATTGTCGAGGTTATTCAAGATATTGCCGGGCAAATTAATTTGCTGGCGCTAAATGCGACGATTGAAGCCGCCCGTGCTGGTGACGCAGGTAAAGGTTTTGCCGTGGTTGCCAACGAGGTTAAAAATCTTGCCAATCAGGCCGCGCGGGCGACAGGCCAGATTTCCGGTGAAATTCAGGGCATTCAGCAAATTACCTCCGAGGTTGTCGGGGCGTTGCAGACCATTCGAGCTTCGGTTGAAACGGTGCGCGATGCCGTGGGGGTGACCTCGGACGCGCTGGGACGCCAGACCAGCATTACCACTGATGTTTCCGAAAATATGCGGACGATGAATTTTGCCATCGAAAGTTTCTCGCGCAATATAGACGATATCCGGCAAACGGTTGAGCATGTGTCGCAGTCGGTTTTCGACACCCGTGCCGCCGCCGAGGTTTTGGCGCGTTAGGCATTATCTTTCGTCGCGTAGCACAGAAATATCAAAAGGAAGGTCCGCCTGGCGCACCTTCCTTTTGTTTTTGCGGGCGGGTTAGTGCCGCCTTGCCAGATTGTCCGCGATATTATTGGGCCAACGCGCGCATAACGCTGATCAAATCGGATTTGCCTTCAAAACCGATGCCGGTCAGCTCGGGCATGGTGATGTGACCGTTTTCGACCTTTACGCTATCGGGGAAGCCGCCATAGGGCTGGAACAGGTCGGGATAGCTTTCGTTACCACCCAGCCCAAGGCCCGCGGCAATGTTTAGCGACATCTGGTGTCCGCCATGCGGGATGCAGCGTTTGGGCGACCAGCCCGCCTGTTTGATAACATCAAGCGTACGCAAATATTCGACAAGGCCATAAGAAAGCGCACAATCAAATTGCAGCCAGTCGCGGTCGGGCCGCATGCCACCATGACGCAGCAAATTGCGCGCATCCTGATGCGAAAACAGGTTTTCGCCGGTGGCCATGGCGCCGGGGTAAAATTCGGCCATTGCCGCCTGAAGCTGATAATCGAGCGGATCGCCAATTTCCTCGTACCAGAATAGCGGGTATTGGCGCAGCATTTTGGCATAGGCGATGCCGGTTTCAAGGTCGAACCGGCCATTGGCATCGACCGCCAATTGGGCCTGATCGCCAATTTCTTCCAGCACTGCTTCAATCCGGCGTTGGTCTTCATCAATATCGGCACCACCGATTTTCATTTTAACAACAGTGTAGCCGCGATTAAGGTAGCCGCGCATTTCATTGCGAAGCGCGCCCAGATCCTTGCCGGGGTAATAATAGCCACCGGCGGCATAAACAAACACGCGCGGGTCGGCTTCAACACCGTTTTGCTCGGCCAGCAGGCGAAACAGGGGTTTGTCGGCAATTTTCGCCACCGCGTCCCACACCGCCATATCAATGGTGCCCACCGCGACCGAGCGTTCGCCGTGCCCGCCGGGCTTTTCGTTTTGCATCATCGCCGACCAGATTTTATGCGGGTCCAGATTATCACCCGCATCGTTAAGCAGGCTGTTATCGTCGGCCTGCAAAATGCGATCGCGAAACCGTTCGCGGATCAAGCCACCCTGCCCATAACGACCGTTGGAATTAAAGCCATAGCCGACAACACGGCGGCCATTGCGTTCCACATCGGTCACAACAGCAACCAGACTGGCCGTCATTTTGGAAAAATCGATATAGGCATTACGGATGGGGGAGGAAATGGGTTTGGTGATTTCGACAACATCAAGAATACGCATAACAAATGGCCCTGTTTTGGCGGTTAATCCTGTTTGATGGGGGGATATTAGGGCTTGCAAGGCGCGTGCGGCTAATGCCAATCTGGTGTTTGGTTATACAAAAACGGCATTACCAAATGGAACTGCGCTGGTTTGAAGATTACATTGCGCTGGCAGAAAGCCTTAATTTTTCAAAGGCGGCACAGGCGCGCAATATTACCCAGCCCGCCTTTAGCCGCCGGATCCGCGCGCTTGAAAGCTGGGTCGGTACGCCGCTGTTTGAGCGCACTACGCACGATGTTGCGCTAACCCCGGCGGGGCTGCATTTTCGCAATCAGGCAGAATCACTTACCCGGTCGATTTTGCAATTGCGCCGGGAAACCTGCGAGGTCGCCGGGCAAAAACAGGCCATTATCGGCTTTGCCGCCACCCATGCGCTGTCCTTTACCTTTTTTCCGGGCTGGATGCAGGAAATGGGGCGGTTAATGCCGCTGGGCACCCTTAACCTGATATCGGACAGTATGCAGGCCTGTGAACAGGTGATGCAGCGTGGCGATGCGCAATTTTTGCTGGCCCATTTTCAGGGTCAAATGCAAAGCAACCTGCCTGCCGGGCAGTTTAAAAGCGTGGTAATTGGTACAGACCGCCTGATACCGCTGTGTGCGCCGGAATTTGACCAAAAATCGGCGATTTCGGCGGGGGATGTGCCTTGGCTGGCCTATCGTCGGGAATCGGGCCTGGGGCGCATTATGCGGGCCAGTTGGGCTGAAACGGCACCATCCTTTGCATTGCGTGAAAGTTTTACATCGCATCTGGCGGCTACGTTGCAATCCATGGCGCGGTCCGGGGCCGGGGTGGCGTGGCTGCCTGAAACGGTCGCACAAAGCGATGTTAGCACGGGGCAACTGGTGCCCTTCGGCGCGGAGGATTTGATTATTCCCATTGAAATCCGGCTGTTTCGCCCGGCCAGCCGCCAAAGCCCGATGATCGAGGCTTTTTGGCAGTTGGTGACAAAACAGGGCAGTTCCTGAAATGCTGCAGGTATTGGCGCTTGCAGTTTGACCATGCCCGGCCCGGCGCACAGCAGAATACCATCTGCGATGTGACCGGGCCGGGATGTTCTATGCCTTGCCGGTTTGGCCGGGATTATGCCGAAACTGCATTGGCAATGGCTTTGCCACATGTGACGGTGTCGGCCTTGCCGCCAAGATCGCGGGTGCGCAGATTTTCATCGACCAGCACACTTTCAATCGCCCGCAAAATGGCGTCGTGGGCGTCGGAATACCCCAGATGATCCAGCATCATCGCCCCGGCCCAAATCTGACCAATCGGGTTGGCAATGCCTTGCCCGGCAATATCGGGGGCCGATCCATGGACCGGCTCGAACAGGGAGGGGAATTTACCTTCGGGGTTGATATTGCCCGAGGGCGCAATGCCGATGGTGCCGGTACAGGCCGGGCCAAGGTCGGACAGGATATCGCCAAACAGGTTAGAGGCAACAACCACGTCGAACCGGTCCGGGTTGAGCACAAAATGGGCGGTCAGAATGTCGATATGGTATTTATCCCAAGTGATGTCAGGATAATTTTTCGCCATTTCGATCACCCGTTCATCCCAATAGGGCATGGTAATGGAAATGCCGTTGGATTTGGTGGCCGAGGTCAGGCGTTTGCGCGGGCGTTTTTGCGCCAGATCGAACGCATATTTCAAAATACGGTCAACCCCGGTGCGGGTCATGACGGTTTCCTGCATCACCACTTCGCGGTCGGTACCGGGGAACATCTTGCCGCCGATGGAGGAATATTCGCCTTCGGTATTTTCGCGCACCACATAAAAATCAATATCGCCGGGTTTACGGCCTGCCAGCGGAGAAGGCACACCGGGCATCAACCGCGCCGGGCGCAGGCTGACATATTGGTCAAAGTCGCGGCGAAACTTAATGAGTGATCCCCACAATGAAATGTGGTCCGGCACGGTGGCAGGCCACCCAACGGCACCGTAAAAAATGGCATCATGGTTGCCAACCTGGTCTTTCCAGTCGTCGGGCATCATCTGGCCGTGTTTGGCGTAATAGTCGCAGCTGGAAAAATCGAAATCATCGAAATGAAGGTCGATATTAAACGCCTTTGCCGTGGCTTTTAGAACACGAACCCCTTCGGGGGCGACTTCCTTGCCAATCCCGTCGCCGGGGATGACTGCGATTTTATGGGTTTTGTTCGACATGGTGGTCTTTCCTGCGTCGTTTGATCGGGGTGACGGGGTATAGAGGGTGATTATAATGCTGTTGGGTCCATAACCAGAATGGCGCGAAAGTCATTCACATTGGTCAGCGTCGGCCCGGTGATAATGTGATCGCCCAGTTTTTCAAAAAAGCCGTGGCCGTTATTGTCGGCCAACTGGTCTTTGATGTTGATGTTTTTCTGACGGGCACGCGCGATGGTGTCGGGCGTGATCATGGCACCGGCAATTTCTTCGATGCCATCAATGCCGTCGGTATCGCCAGCAATGGCATAAATGCCGGATTGCCCGTTAAGGGTGTTTGCCAGTGCCATTAAAAATTCCACATTGCGCCCACCGCGCCCCGTGCCCCGGATGGTAACGGTTGTTTCACCCCCCGATAGCAGGATGCAGGGCGCTTGAAAAGGCTGGCCATATTTTTGCACCTGGCGGGCGATACCGGCCATCACACCGGCAACATCGCGGGCTTCGCCTTCGATGCTGTCGCCCAGAATATGGGCCGCAATACCATGATCGGCGCATAGCTTTGCCGCCGCTTCCAGTGCCATTTGCGGGGTGGCGACCATGTGGCTGGTGACGTTGTGCAAACGGGCATCGCCGGGTTTAATGGTTTCACCAATTCCGTTGCGCAAGACGGTTAAAATCGCGGGGGCGGCATTAATATTGTAGTGCTGCAAAATTGCCAGTGCATCACCGCAGGTGGTGGGGTCGGCGTTGGTCGGGCCGGAGGCGATATCCAGGAAATCATCACCCGGCACATCGGAAATGGCATACATCATGACCGTTGCGGGATGGCAAAGGGCGGCCAGTTTGCCACCTTTGACTTGCGAGATATGTCGTCTTACGCAATTCATTTCCGAAATGCTGGCACCGGATTTTAACAAATCGCGGTTTAAGGCCTGCTTTTCATCAAGGGTAATCGGCGCAATCGGATCGACCAGAAGGGCTGATCCGCCGCCCGATATCAGGCAAATAACAAGGTCATCGGCGGACAGGTTTTGCACCGCATTGCAAATTTCACGGGTGGCGGCAATTCCGGCAGCATCGGGCACTGGGTGTGATGCCGACATAACGCGAATTTTACGGGTCGGAACTTCGTGCCCATAGCGCGTCACAACCACGCCGGATAAATCGACATCGTTGCCCCAATGTTGCTCAAGCGCGCTTGCCATTGCCGCAGCGGCCTTGCCCGCCCCGATGACGACGGTTTTGCCATTTACGGAGGGTGTTGGCAGGTGCGGAGGCAGGCAAAATACCGGGTCGGCCGCCTTGATGGCCGTTCGAAACAAAACGTCCAGAAAGTGACGAATGTCATCGGGTGATGACAGGTCGTAACCGGTTGTTTTTTCAGAAAAGTCAAAAGGCGGTGTCATCGATATTCTGCCTGCGGTTTTGGCGGATTTTATGTGCGGAACCGGCTTAAAAGCGGTTAGCTGTTATCGCCCATGATGGCGGCAATAACGGCGTCGGTCACTTCGCGCGTGGTGGCCTTGCCGCCCAGATCGGGGCTGTGCAAATCCGGGTTTGCGGTTACACGTTCAACTGCGCGCATCAAGCGGTCGGCGGCGGCCTGTTCGCCCAGATGTTCCAACATCATCACCGCACTCCAGAACGTGGCGACGGGGTTGGCAATGCCTTTGCCGGTAATATCAAACGCCGATCCATGAATGGGTTCAAACATGGACGGAAACTTGCGTTCCGGATTCAGGTTGGCGGTGGGGGCAATGCCGAGCGACCCGGCCAATGCGGCCGCCAGATCGGATAAAATATCGGCGTGCAGGTTGGTGGCAACAATGGTGTCAAGCGTTTCGGGTTTTAAGGTCATGCGCATGGTCATGGCATCGACCAGCATTTTATCGCATTCGACATCGGGGTAATCGCGGGCGACCTCGGCGGCAATTTCGTCCCACATCACCATGCCGTTGCGTTGCGCGTTGGATTTGGTCACCACGGTCAGTTTCTTGCGCGGGCGCGATTGCGCCAGATCGAAGGCAAATTTCATAATGCGGGTGACACCGGCGCGGGTGAAAATCGACACCTCGGTTGCGACTTCTTCGGGCAGGCCAACGTGCGAACGCCCGCCCTGACCGGCATATTCGCCTTCGGAATTTTCACGCACGATCACCCAGTCCAGATCGCCCTGTTTGACATTGCGAAGCGGGCTTTGAATGCCGGGTAAAATGCGGGTCGGGCGCACATTGGCATATTGGTCAAACGGTTGGCAAATCGCCAGGCGCAGGCCCCATAATGTGACATGGTCGGGCACATCGGGGGCACCAACAGCGCCAAAATAAATCGCATCGTGATTGGCGATCTGGCTGCGGCCATCGGCAGGCATCATGATGCCATGCTGTTTGTAATAATCCGACCCCCAGTCAAAATGATCGAACGATACGCCAAACTTGCCATCGCGCTTGGCCAGGGTGGTTAAAACCTCGATCCCGGCCGCAATAACCTCTTTGCCAATCCCGTCGCCGGGGATGGCAGCGATACGATAATTCTTCATGTTCAGTCTCTTGTGTTTGCTGTGTTTCGGTTTTTTACGGTCTGCTGGTGCCTAGAACAAAGTTCCTTGTGGCATACGGATCAGCAGGATTTCGGCCATCAGGAAATACATTGCACTGACAATGACGCACCCTGACAGCACGTGAAGGACGATGGATTTGGCCGGTAGGCCGTCATAGTTGGAGATCGCGATCAGCGCGAAAAACGCCAGGATGCCCGCGGCCAGAAAGCCGATAAACGGAATGGCGGCAATCCACACACCCATGGCAACCACAAGGCCAATCCGCCGCGGGGTTGACTCGGTATCGCGGGCAGGATCCACGGTGCCAGAGCCGCTTTTGCGCAGGATATTGATGCCAACGAAAATAGCGGCAAAAACAAGCAATACCGAGGCAATGGTGGTGGGAAATACCGACCCCATTGGCGTCATGGCCGGGGTTTGGCTAAGCGCCCAGGCACAAATCACGATCAATATCAGGGCAACGATAGTCCCGGCCATATCGCGCGGCTGGCTTAGCAAGCCGGTTTTGGGAATGGTGGCGGATGCCTGGGCATCGCTGATAATGTCGATGCCGGGGTTTTCGGCGGCCTGTTTTGCCAGGTCGCGGTTCTTTTTGCGATGGGCATAAACCGGGTAAAGCAGGGTAAAGGCAGCCAGTGCGACAATGCCAAGGCTAATCGGGCGGGCAAAAAACATGCCCAGAATATCGCCGCGCGCATTGCCAATCAAATAGGATTGCACAAAGCCCTGTTCGGCAATTTGGCCCAGAACCAGCCCCAAAACGATGGGGGACGGGGCAAAACCGCAACGGTTCAAGATCCAGCCTGCAATGCCCAGCCCAAACATCATTTGCACATCATGGATGTTGCTGTGAATGGCAAAGCTGCCAATGATGGTCAGGAACGCAATGGTCGGCACCAGCATGGTTTTGGGGATCGACGCGATGGATTTATAGGCATAACGCCCGATCAGCAAACCGGCAGGCAACATTAAAACCGTGGCAATCAGCAACCCGAAAATGAAGGTGTAAACAATTTCGCCCTGCTGGGTGAAAAGCGTTGGCCCGATTTTAATGCCCTGCACCAAAAGCGCGCCTAAAATGATGGCATCGGGCGGGGTGCCGGGAATACCCAACACCAGTGTGGGAATAAAACCACCGCCGACGGTGGCGTTATTGGCGGTTTCGGTGGCGATCACGCCATCGGGTTCGCCCTTGCCAAACCGTTCGGGATGTTTGGAGGACCGGCGCGCCTCGGAATAGGAAACCAGCCCGGCCACCGAGCCACCCGCCCCGGGCAGAACGCCAATGACGGTGCCTAAAATGGCACTGCGGATCACGTTAAACTTGCTGTTCCAGGCAATGCCAAATGCCTCGGCCAGACGAATGCCGCGATTGCCGGTTTCAACCTGTAAATGCGGGTCGCGGGTGGCAACCAGATCGATCAAGACGGGAATGCAGTAAAGGCCGATCAGGGCGGAAACAATATCAAAGCCGCCTAACAGGATTTGGCTGTTCATAGTAAAGCGTAAATCACCGCCAACAACCGCGACGCCAACCATTGCCAGCATCAGGCCAAAACACCCCCCCATAAGGCCCTTAAGGGTATTACCGACCGAGAGGGCGGAAATAAGGGTAAGGCCAAACATGGCGAGCCAGAAATATTCGGGCGGGCCAAAGGCCAGCGCAATTTTGGCCAGCGGTGGCGACAGCAGCAGCAAAAACACACCCCCGACAAGACCGCCAAAGACAGAAGATAGCGTTGCCAGTGTTACTGCGAGGCTGCCATCGCCACGTTTGGCCATCGGGAACCCGTCAAAGGTTGTGGCAATCGCCGACGGGGTGCCCGGTGTATTGACCAGAATGGCGGCAAAGGCCCCGCCATAAATGGCCCCGGTATAGATTGCCCCCAGGGCAATCAGGCCGGTGGCTGGATCCATTGTAAAAGTAAACGGGACCAGAACGGCCACCGCCATGGTGGCAGATAAACCCGGCAATGCCCCGATGACAGTGCCCAGAATAACGCCCCCTAGCGCCATAAGAATATTGAGCGGCGTTAGCGCGCTTAACAAATAGCCAAGCAATTCCATGGTGATAAACCTCCCTGATCCCGTTTCTTGTTTTTAGCGGTTGGCGATGCCGAGTTTTTCGCCAATCGCGCGGTATTCTTTTTTCTTTTGCGCGACAAAATCAGCCATTTTGCCATAGGGAACATTGGTCAGAACAAAACCGGCATCTTCCATCTTTTTGATGAATTCCGGGTTTTGGTTAATTTTGCTGATGATATCGGAAAGTTTTTTACGCACATCTTCCGGGGTCGATTTGGGCACGGCAATGCCGCGATACGCCCCGCCGACAAGATCAAATCCCAGTTCCTTGAAGGTCGGAACATCGGGGAATGCCTTGACCCGTTCTTCGGACGCAACAGCCAGCATCCGCATGCCATCGCCGTTATTCACACCCGATGTGACATAGTTAAAACCAGCGGTAACCTGGCTGCCCAAAATGGCGGTCACGGCCGGGCCGGTGCCACTGAACGGAATATAGGTGGTGGTAATGCCCGCAAGTTCGTCAAACTGGGTTTGGCCGATCTGGTTGGCGGAATTCGAGCCCGAACCACTGAAGGTGACAACGCCGGGGTTGGCTTTGGCATAGTCGATCAGCTGTTGCAGGTTTTGAAATTCGCTGTCTTTGGGCACGAACAGGGCGTTCGGGGTGTAGTGAAAATAGTTCACAGCCACCAGATCATCGGTTTCATAGCCGACATCTTTTTCCATCGGCTGCAAAACCGTGTGCGGCAGGTTGATGCCCATCAGGGTATAGCCATCACCTTCCATGGAATTTAACTGAGACCAGGCCTGCGCGCCACCGGCACCGGCCATATATTGAATGACCATTTGCTGGCCGGTGATTTTTTCAAAATAGGGTTGCTGAAAGCGTGCCGACACATCGGATTCACCACCGGCATTGAACGGCAAAATCAGGTTAACCGTTTTTTCCGGATACTCGGCAAAGGCCGGGCCTGAGATCAGGGTCGCGGCAAAGGCTGCTGCTAACGCAAGCTTACGCATTGGTATTCCTCCCGTTTGTTAACATCCACACGACCTGTCCTTATTGACAGCGTCGGTGCCGAAACCGGGGAAGGCATTGTTATTATTGGCGATACCCGGTTGTCGGATTTGTCGTCAGTCCGTTTTGCGCGCCGCACAATCCGATCGGTAGGACGCCGGTGGGGGCTTTTAAACTGCAAAGCGGACCATCGAAGTGTAGATTTATTATCGATTTAGTATAATTTCTGAATTTGCATTTCATTATGTCGTCAGGGTTAATAATGTCGTCGGACAGTGATCTCGGATTTTTTGTGCTTGTGGCGCGCAAGGGTAATTTGTCGGCAGCGGCACTGGAGCTGAACCTGTCGCCGCCCGCGGTGAGCAAGCGGCTGGCAAAACTGGAAGACCGGCTAGGCGTGCGGTTAATGAACCGCACCACGCGCCGCATCAGCCTGACCAGCGAAGGCGAGGCCTATTTTCAAAGCGCGATTAAAATCATGCGTGATATCGAGGAGCTGGAGCAACGCGTGGCAACCGCGCGCGAAAGCCCCAAAGGATTGTTGCGCATTAATGCGACCTTTGGGTTTGGCCGCGAACATCTGGCCCCGGTGATTTCGGAATTTTCGCATTTATACCCCGAGGTCGAGGTGCAACTGGTGCTAAGCGATGCGCCGATTAATCTGGTCGAGGAAGGGTTTGATATTGGCATCTGGTTTGGCGGATTGCCCAATTCACGCCTGCGGGCGCGCAAATTGCAAGATAACCGCCGGTTTTTATGCGCCGCCCCGTCTTATCTCGAACGCAACGGCGTGCCCAAAGCCCTGGCCGATCTGACCGGGCATAACTGCATTATCCTGCGCCAGGATAATGCCAGTTATGATTTATGGAAATTTCAGCGCGGGCAGCATTCCGAAACCGTGCGCGTACATGGCACATTAAGCAGCAATGACGGCGAAATTGCCCTTAAATGGGTGCTTGACGGGCATGGTATTATGCTGCGGTCGGAATGGGACGTGGCCCGCCATGTGCATGCCGACCGATTGCGGCTGGTATTGCCGCAATATGCCCATGTCGATGCCGATATTTATGCGGTGTACCCCGAACGACATAATGTGTCGGCCAAGGTGCGCATTTTTATCGATTACCTGCACAAGCAGCTTCAGGGGCGGGCGGGCGACGGCGGGATCAGCTAAGCCCGGTTCGCTTTAACGGCTGTTTTTACAACTGTCGTATCGACGGGAATAAACACATTAAACGTTGCGCCATGCCCGGGTTTGCTATCGACCCAGATGCGGCCATGGCAATGTTCGACCACATGTTTTGAAATGGCAAGACCAAGGCCCGAGCCTGACGGACGCGGTTTATCACCGGGATATTTGCCGCCCCGGGCAAATTTATTAAAAATCAGTTGGGCTTCGTCGGCGGCAATGCCGGCACCATTGTCAGATATCGACACCAGATAACCGTCTTCGTGGGTGGCACCACGCACAAAAACTTCGGGTTTGTCAGGGTTGGCGAATTTGGCAGCGTTGGACAAAAGGTTGATAAAAACCTGTGTCAGCCGGTCACGATCGACAAACAAATGCACGGTATCACCGCCAATATCGACCCGCAATTTGGCCTTGCGGCTGTTAAACAGCCCCTCAAGGGCATCAACGGTTTCGCGCAGAACGGCCTTTGGGTCAACATCGCGGGGTTGCCAGTCCGAATGCCCGGCTTCCAGGCGGGCAAGGTCGAGATGGTCGTCAATCAGGCGGGTCAGGCGTTCGCTTTCGCGCACAATCACATTTAAAAACCGTTCGCTACGTTTGGCTTCAAGGTCCGGTGTATCGACCAGAATTTCCGAAAAAGACCGGATGGACGTTAACGGCGTGCGAAATTCGTGGCTGACCATGGTTAGAAATTCGTCCTTTAACCGGTCAAGTTCCTTTAGCCGGTCATTGGCCGCGCGCAATTCGGCTGCGGCCCGTTCCAGCTCGCGCGATTTTTGTTCAAGGCGCTGGGAATGCTCGATCACGTGCGAAGTTTCTTCCAGAATTTCCAGCACTTCATCAAGGCTGACCATTTCGCCCTTGGCGACAGACGACACCATGACGCGCGCCGATGCCGCCCCGATGGAGCCTGCCAGCAACCGTTCGCTAAAGGCGACCATATCGGCATTGGCTTCGCCCTTGCCCCGCCATGCGGTGTGGCGCGATGTGCCGTAATCGCGAAAGGCATGATAGGCGCGTTCGCGGCCTAAAAACCGTTCCACCAGTTCATAAAGATCATCGATTGTGGCCGACGACCGCCAGATCACGGTTTCGCCCCCCTTGCGCGAAAAGGCATCAACAAACAGGGTGGCCTGTATGCGTTCCAGCCCACCCTGATTGGTAAACAGGCTAACCACAATAAAACACCCGGCATTGAGCGCCATTGACCAGATCAGGGCGTGGGTTAGCGGGGCAAAATGATCCAGCCCGAACAGGGCCTCGGGCCGTAACCACGGGTGGCCAAAGGCACCATCGGTGATCAGTTTGGGGTCAATCCAGCCGGAATCGGCAAAGGATGGCAGCAAAAGCGTATAGGCCCAAATGGCAAACCCGGCGACAAGCCCGGCCAGCGCCCCGGTTTTGGTGCCACCTTTCCAGAACAGCCCGCCAATCATGATGGGGATAAACTGTGCGGTGGCAGCAAACGATATCAGGCCGATTTCGGCCAAGGCATCGCCCGCCCCGGCGGTTCGGTAATAGATATAGCCCATAAACACCACCAGCACGATTGACGCCCGGCGAATGAACAACAAAAGCCCGGTTAAATCGCCGCGCTCAGTAAGGCGTAACCAGCGTAACCGCAACAAGGCCGGAATAACCAGATCGTTGCAGACCATGGTTGAAAGCGCGATGGCGGCAACAATCACCATGCTGGTACTGGCCGATAACCCGCCGACATAGGCAATCAGCGCCAAAAACGATTGCCCTTGCGAAAGGGGAACGGACAACACAAAAAAGTCCGGGTCGGCCCAGTCGGGCAGCAAGCCCATACCAGCCAGCGCAATAGGCAAAACAAACAGGTTCATCAGCAGCAAATAGGCCGGAAACGCCCAGGATGCGGTGGCAAGGTGGCGTTCATCAACGTTTTCAACCACGATTACCTGAAACTGGCGCGGCAGGGTTAACACCGCCGCCATCGACAGGGCCATCAAGGTAAACCAGCGCGTGCCGCTTTCGGGTTGCAGTTTCAAAAGGCCCGCTGTGCGCGGGGCCAGGGCGGCCTGATGAAACAAATCGCCCAGCCCGGAAAACATGAAAAAGCACACAAATATGCCGACAGCCAGCAAGGCAAACAGCTTGACCAGACTTTCAAAGGCAATGGCGGCAACCATGCCTTCGTGATGTTCGTCGGCATCAATAAACCGGGTGCCAAATAAAATGCCAAACAGGGCCAGCCCGGTTGCGGCCCAAAAACCGCTATCGGCAAAAATGTGCGATGTGGAAACAAACGGTTCGGATACCGAACTTCCCCATACGGTCAGCACGGTATAGCTGGTGGCAACTGCCTTTAATTGCAGGGCAATATAGGGTGTTGTGCCAATCACCGCGATCAATGTGACCAGCATCGAAAGCTGGGTGCTTTTGCCATAGCGCGATGAAATAAAATCGGCGATGGACGTTATGCGATGCGCCTTGGAAATACGCAGCATTTTGCGCAGCAAAAACCACCAGCCCAGAAATATAATCGTCGGCCCCAGATAGATGGTCAGATATTCCAGCCCATTCCGTGCGGCAGAGCCGACTGCGCCATAAAAGGTCCAACTGGTGCAATAAACCGCGATTGATAATGTATAAACCGTTGGATTGCGCACCCACGACCGCCCGGCGCGCGCGCGTTTATCCCCCCACCACGCAATGCTGTAAAGCAGGCCGACATAGATCAGCGATACGGCGATGACAACTTCGGACGACAGCATTGCTTATATGTCCTCCGCCGGTTGCGCGCTTTGGCGCAGTTTGCGGGTGATCCACGCGCACAGGGCAATAAAAACCGCCCAACCAGCAAAGAAATAAACAAACAAGACCGGCAGGCCAAAAATGGTGCCATCAAGCGAAAAAATACCCACCAGCGGCGGCACCCACGCCAAAAAGGCAGTCAGCGCCAGCACAAGGGCACGTTCGGTCAGTTTTGCCGGTGGGGTCATGGCGGGCCTGCCTTCGCTTTAGCCTTGCGGAGAGGGGCCGCGGCCCAGCAATGCCTTGACGCGGGCGACCACGTCGCGGGTGGAAAACGGTTTGGTGACAAAATCGTTCACGCCCAGTTCCAGCCCTTTGCGGCGGTCTATTTCGCGGGTGCGCGCGGTTAACATCATGATGGGTATGTGTTTTGTGGTGGCGTTTTCGCGAACGGACCTGGCAACTTCGAATCCGTCTCGTCCCGGCATCATCACATCTAGCAAAATCATGTCGGGGATGTCCCGGCTGATCATGTCGATGGCACTTTGGCCATTGGTGGCGATGCTAACGGTGAAGCCTTCCTTTTCCATTAGGAAGGCCAGGGATTCGACAATTGTTTCCTCGTCCTCCGCGATCAGGACCGTTGGTTTTTCGGTCACGACGTTCTCCCCGATTTTGGTTTTTTATAAAACGGACCTTAACGTGTTCCGGTCTTTTATTTTATTCGACTTTAGAGTGTGGCACGCCACCCCTGAAATCCAGTTTAAATTTACGCCCGGTCTATGCCACCGGGTCGGCAGGGGCGTGTGCACGTTGCAAACAATCAACGCGCGGGCATTGTCGGCAACTGATCCCCACCGGTACGGCGGCATGTCCATCATCCATCGGCACACCATCGGCATAGACAATGTCGCGGGCAAAGGCCGTATCACAGCCGATCATGACCGAATGCACCGATTGCGGCACCCGGTAACCGCCACTGCCCATGCGCACGGCCCGGGCAACAAACAGATACTGGGTGTTATCAGGCAATTGCACCAGTTGCGGCACCACCCGTTCGGGCGTGAGATAGGCCTCGTGAATGGCCCATCTGGGGCAGGCCCCGCCATAACGCGGCAATTGCAACCCGGAGGCGGAAAACCGTTTCGAGATATTACCAGCGATATCGGTGCGCAGGAAGTGAAACGGTATGCCTTCCTCGCCGGGGCGGCGCAAGGTTGTAAGACGATGGCAGATTTGCTCCCAACTGCCAGCAAAGCGTTGTTGCAGCATTTCAATGTCATGGCGCAGTTCGCGGGCTTCGGCACGGAAATTGTCATAGGGAAACAAAATTGCCGCCGCCAGATAGGAAATTAGCGCCTGTTTTGCCCGGTTCCGTGCGGCGTCGCTGGTCAGGCGTGATGTGTTTAAAATGGTTTCCACGGCGTTAATGCCTTCAAGGTGGCAAACAGCCCGGGCGGCCAAAAACCGCGCCGATGTGATGGGCAGGGCGCGCGAAAACTGCAATTTCTTGTGCGTGCCATCCCACACATGGCCGTTTGCGGGCAATTCTTCGGGGCGCAAACGTTCCACCGTAACCTTGTGGCGCGATTGCAAATGATTGATCAGGTCGGTCAGGAACAACCCGCCAGAGCGGTCAATTCCGGCGCGCAATGTTTCGGCGCAATCTTCAAGTACCGGAAAATGGTTGGCATTGTCATATAGAAGGTCATCAACTTCTTCTGACGGGTTGGCCGCGGGCCTGCCAGCGGCACCACGTTCAAGAAAGCTGAAAATTTCGGTGGCAGATTCGGCCAGCCGTTCAGATTCACGCACCAGTGTGGCATTGAACCGGGCGCGCTGGACTGGCGGCAGGTCGTCATAATGTTCGAAAATTTCGGCAACGGTACGGATTGATGTAATGCGTGTCAGGATCGAATGGCTGGCTTCGGTCAGATACGGGTCGTGGCTTAGCCGTTCGGACATCATGTCAACATCGTCAAGCGCGCTGCGATAGGCCCGGTACAGGGCCAAAAGCGCATTGACCATGCCCGGCCCCGCCGAAATCACACTGGAAAATTCATTACGATCCAGCGGGGTGTCGGCAAAAACCGGGTCGGCGGCCAGCTCGCCCAGATCGGCCAGAACGCGGCTTTCCTCTGATCCCGACAGGGTAGAGGGATGAATTTGCAAGGCTTCGGCCAGGCGAAGCAGCAAGGCACCGCCAATCGCGCGGCGGTTATGTTCGATCAGGTTCAGGTAAGATGCCGAAATGCCCGCCGCGTTGGCAAGGGCGGTTTGCGTCATGGATATGTCCTTGCGACGTCCACGAATACGGTGACCAATCGGGGCTTGCCGCGCCATGTGCATTCCTTATTTTTGACAAAATTTACAAATTTTCACAACCATGATCCATATTTTTACAAAAAAAATGTTCTTTATCAACCTGTTGTTGATTTATTTTCCAACCGTCCCCATTGTCTTGTCAGGTCGCATAACAAAACGTTCAAGAAAATCCCGGCCTTTGCATTTCACTGAAACGCATCCCAGCAATTGGGGAGGAACCCTAATGTCCGAGAACAAGATCATCCGTAATGTGTCACGCCGTACCGTTCTTAAAGGGTCGGCTTTAACAACGGGTGCTGCAATTATTGGCGCAACCGCACCGATGCACTTTATTCGCAATGCCTATGCCGCCGATTCCTTTCGTGGCGATCCCGGTAGCGGGAAAAGCATTTTTCTGGGCTTTAACGTGCCGCAGACCGGCCCGTATGCCGATGAAGGTGCCGACGAATTGCGGGCCTATAAACTGGCCGTCAAACACCTTAATGGTGAAGGCGACGGCGGCATGCTCAATACCATGAAGCCCAATAACCTTAAGGGTAACGGTATTTTAGGCAAGAAGGTCGAATTCGTTACCGGCGATACCCAGACCAAATCCGACGCGGCCCGTGCATCGGCCAAGCGTATGATTGAAAAAGACAATGTCGCAATGATCACCGGCGGTTCGTCGTCGGGTGTTGCGGTTGCCGTGCAGGGCCTGTGCCAGGAAATGGGCGTGATTTTCATGGCCGGCCTGACCCATTCCAACGACACCACTGGCAAGGACAAAAAGCGTTATGGCTTCCGCCATTTCTTTAACGCCTATATGTCTGGCCAGGCACTGGCACCGGTGCTTAAGGATGAATATGGCACCGATCGCAAGGCCTATCATCTGACGGCAGATTACACCTGGGGCTGGACCCAGGAAGAATCGATCAAAGCCGCGACCGAAAATATTGGCTGGACCACCGTTAATGCCGTGCGTACTCCGGTGGGTGCGGGCGACTTTTCGCAATATATCACCCCGGTTCTTAATTCCGGTGCCGATGTCTTGATCCTGAACCATTACGGCAAGGACATGGTCAATTCCCTGACCCAGGCCGTTCAGTTCGGCCTGAAAGACAAAATGGTCAACGGCAAGAAATTTGAAATTGTCGTGCCGCTTTATTCGCGTTTGATGGCACAGGGTGCCGGTGATGCCGCCAAAGGTATTCTGGGCACCACCAACTGGCACTGGTCGCTGAGCGATGCCGGGTCGCAGGCCTTTGTGAAGTCCTTTGGTCAGGAATACGGCTTCCCGCCGTCACAGGCCGCCCACACCTGCTATGTCCAGACATTGCTGTATGCCAATGCCTGCGAAATGGCGGGCACCTTTGCACCGTGGGAAGTGATCAAGCAGCTTGAAGGTTATGAGTTCGACGGCATGGGCAATGGCCCGACGCTGTATCGTGCCGAAGACCACCAGTGCTTCAAGGATGTGCTGGTTGTGCGCGGGAAAGAAAAACCGCAAAGCGCATTTGACCTTCTTGAAGTTGTCAAACATGTGCCGCGTGCGCAGGTGGAATACCCGGCCGATATGTTCGGCGGGGAACTGGGCCCGTACAAGGTCTGATCTGCGCTGCAATTCTCTGGTGCCGGGTGCTTTGTACCCGGCACCATTGCCTTCCTGTCGGGCCGGTTTCTCTGGTCCCAAATAGATCCTGTATAGTTTCGGCGGCGGATAGCTCATGGACGCGATTTTTCTGCAAATCCTGAACGGATTGGACAAGGGCGGGGCCTATGCCCTGATTGCCCTGGGTCTGACGCTGGTTTTCGGCACATTGGGTGTTGTCAACTTTGCCCACGGCGCAATCTTTATGGTCGGCGCATTTTGTGCTGTCACGATGGAAAAAATCCTGACCATTTCGGCCAAGGTCAAGGACCCGTCAGTAACATTTTTCGATGCCTACAAGGAAACGCCCTATCTGGAATTGTGGTTTGGCAAAACCGGATCGGCGATTATCGACTGGGTGGTGCCGATTTCCATTATTGTGTCGATCCCGGTGATGCTGGGGCTGGGCATTTTAATGGAACGCACCCTGATCCGTTATTTTTACAAACGCTCTCACGCCGAGCAAATTCTGGTAACTTTTGGCCTGGCAATTGTGTTGCAGGAACTGGTGAAAACCTTTTTCGGGGCCAATCCCATTCCGATCAGCGCGCCTGATATTGTCGCGGGCTCTGCCGCGATTGGCAGCTGGATCGGCTTAAGCGACGCGGTGGTTTATCCGTGGTGGCGCCTGATTTATCTGCTGTTTTCGGTTGTTATTATTTCGGGTGTGTTCTCGTTTCTTAACTTTACCACCTACGGCATGGTGGTGCGCGCTGGCATGGCGGACCGCGAAACGGTTGAATTGCTGGGCATCGATATTGAACGCCGCTTTACCATTGTTTTTGGTTTGGCTGCCGTGGTTGCGGGCCTTGCCGGGGTTATGTACACGCCGATTTTGCCGCCTGATTACCATCAGGGCATGGACTTCCTTGTGTTGTCGTTTGTCGTGGTTGTTGTCGGGGGTATGGGGTCGTTGCGCGGTGCGGTTGCCGCCGGGTTCCTGCTGGGGATTTTGCAGTCCTTTTCCTCGATGACCGAGGTTAAATCGATCATTCCGGGCATTGACCAGATTATTATTTACCTTGTCGCCGTGATTATCCTGCTGACCCGTCCGCGTGGACTGATGGGCCGCCGGGGCGTGATGGAGAACTGATATGTCAAACACGCAAATCGCAACACCGCGGCAGGAACTGCTTTATATGGTTGTGCTGTCGGCTGTGGTGCTGACCATGCCGCTGTGGTTGCAACCTTTCGGGGCGGCTTACCCCGACCTGATGCAAAAATTCATGATTTTTGGCATTTTTGCCATTGGCTATAACATTCTGTTTGGGCTAACCGGCTATTTGTCCTTCGGGCATGCTGCCTTTTTAGGGGTGGGGTCCTATACGGCGGTCTGGTCGTTCAAACTTTTGTCGATGAATGTGGTTCCGGCGATTATTTTTGCGACGCTTTTGGCGGGGCTGTTTGCCTGGCTGATCGGCTTTGTATCGCTGCGCCGCTCAGGCATCTATTTTTCCATTCTGACACTGGCCTTCGCCCAGATGTCCTATAATCTGGCCTATTCGGTGCTCACCCCGATTACCAACGGCGAAACCGGCCTGCAATTAAATCAGGCTGACCCGCGCGTGATTGACCGCATGGCCGGGATCGAAGCCACATCGGGCCTGCCAAATACCAATCTGTTTGGGCTGGAGGGCACGGGCTATACCGGGTTTTACATATGCGCCATTATTCTGATCGTGGCGTTTTTTATCTCCATGCGTATTTTCCATTCGCCGTTTGGCATGAAGCTGCGCGCGATTAAATCCAACCAGACCCGCATGTCTTATACCGGTTATAATACCCGGCCCTATTTGCTGACCGCGTTTATTATTTCGGGCATGTATGCCGGTTTGGCCGGGTCACTTCTGGCCATGACCGATCCGCTGGCGGGTGCTGAACGCATGCAATGGACGGCATCGGGTGAAGTGGTGCTGATGACTATTTTCGGCGGTGCGGGCACCCTTATTGGTCCGCTTCTTGGTACCGGGATCATCAAATATCTGGAAAACATCTTTTCGGCGTTTAACGATAGTGTGTTGCACAACATGTTTTCGTTTTTGCCCGACTGGCTGAACGACATTCTAACCGCCATCATCAGCCCGTTTGTGGGTGAAGGCTGGCAGTTGTTGCTCGGTATTGTCTTTATGCTGATCGTGATTTTCCTGCCAGGGGGCCTGATGGAAGGCTATGGCAAAATCAGCCGCATGATCCGTGATCGGCGTCAAAAACCTGCTGACGATGGATCTTCTGATACTCAACATTCCACCGGGGAGGTCTGATCGATGGGTAATGTCATTCTTGACGTCACCGACGTCAGCAAGTCTTTTGGTGGTTTGCAGGCCCTTAGCAACATCAATTTGCGGGTCGAGGAAGGCACCGTTCATGCCATTATCGGCCCGAACGGGGCCGGGAAATCGACCTTTCTGAACGTGATTGTTGGCCGGCTTGCGCCCAGTCGCGGGCGGGTGTTGCTGGGCGATCAGGTTTTGACCGGCAAACAGCCCCACGAAATTAACCAGCTGGGTGTGGCGCGTGTGTTTCAGACGCCGGAAATTTTCCCGGACCTGACGCTTTTGCAAAACATCATGATCCCGGCCTTTGCCAAGCGCGATGGTCAGTTCAGTTTTGGTATTTTCAAAAGCCTGTTTGCCGAACGCGGTATTCGCGAGGAAGCCGAACATATCCTTGAAGATGTCGGCCTGATTGCGGACCGCAACAAGGTTGCAGGGTCGATGTCACGCGGGGATAAACGCCGGCTGGAACTCGCCATGTGCCTTATTCAGGACCCCAAACTGTTTTTGCTTGATGAACCCACGGCGGGCATGTCGCGCCATGACACCAACAGCACGATTGAATTGCTGCAACGGATCAAGGAACGCGGCATGACCAAGATTATCATTGAACACGACATGCATGTGGTGTTCAGCCTGGCCGATCGCATCAGTGTTCTGGCACAGGGGGCGATTATTGCCGAAGGCACACCCGAAGAAGTGCGCAACGATCCCAAGGTTAAAGAAGCCTATCTCGGAGGAGAAACCCTATGAATGCACAGGTGCCAACATCGAAGCCGGTTCCTGCACGCGGGTCGTCCCCGGCATTCTTTTCGGTGTGGGATATTCACGCCTATTACGGCGAAAGCTATATCGTGCAAGGGGTTAGTTTTGACATTCGCGAAGGCGAAATTATTGCCCTTCTGGGGCGCAACGGGGCGGGTAAAACATCGACCTTGCGCGCCCTTGCCCGGATGTCAAACCCCGAGCTGAAACACGGGGAAATCTGGCTCGATCACCAGCCGCTTCACGAAATGAAATCGTGGCAAGCCGCCCGTCTTGGGCTGCAACTTGTCCCCGAAGACCGCAGTATTATTCCCGGTTTGACGGTGGAGCAAAATCTGGAGCTGGCCCAGATCGCCCCGCCACATGGCTGGAGCATCGAGCGGATTTACGAACTGTTTCCCCGCCTTGGCGAACGTCGCTTGCAAGAGGCGATTACGCTTTCAGGGGGCGAGCAGCAAATGTTGGCGATTGGCCGTGCGCTGGCACGCGATATCAAGATTTTGCTGTTAGATGAGCCTTATGAAGGACTGGCCCCGGTCATTGTGCAGGAAATTGAAAAGACCCTGCAAAATGTCAAGGAGCTGGGGATTACCACCATCATTGTCGAGCAAAACGCCATTGCCGCCCTGAAACTGGCAGACCGCGCCATTATCATGGATGCCGGGCAGGTGGTGTTTGATGGTACGTCGCAAGAGGTGCTTGATGACCCGGAATTGCGCGATCAGTATCTGGCAATTTAGGTTCGGCAGTTGCCATAAATATTACCCGGTTCGGGGAGCCCGCAAATGCGGCAGGGGAGCAAGTGTCGGGGGACGCTTGCTTCCCCTTTTTTTGCGAGGTGGTGGCAATCTGTTGGCAATCTCGTTGCGGGAATTGCGGCAAGGGGGCATGCGGTTACTGTCTCTGTTCCTGCCCGCTATCTTTTCGCCCGGTTTTACAAACCCGGTCGATTTCGTCGCGCGACAGGCCAATATCGTGCAACAGATGTGCCGGGGCATTGCGTAACCAGGCGGCATCGCGGGCAATTTTGCGGTGTTTTAGCCATTTTTGCTCCAAAAAGTGAAGCCAGCCCCAAATGGATGATGCATCGCGCATGCCGACACCGGGCCGGTTGCCGCCAAGGGTGTTAACGTTGCGAAGGGTGGTTGGCATATATCCAGACATGGCGCTGGCTCCCAGTTTGCTAATGAAGGACCGGAATATGTCCGACCCGTCCTCAAATTAGGGTTTTGCCTGCGCGAAGGGGGCGCAAAGTTTGGGGTTTTACGCGACAATTTCGCAAATTTTCGTAAAAAACGATTTCTTTTCGCATCCACCTTCGGCCATTGTTTGCCCGAGCAGAAAACATCGATTTCGGGGGTTAAATCATCGTGGCTGAGCTCGATAAATTCGATCACCGATTGCTGGAATTATTACAGGAAAACGCCCGGCTGACCGGAAGCGCGCTTGCGCAGCAGGTAGGGTTATCCTCGGCGGCCTGTTTGCGCCGGGTGCAGCGGTTGCGCGAAAGCGGTGTTATCGAACGCGACATTGCGGTTATTAACCCGCGTGTGTTTGGCAAACGCATGACGGTGGTGGTCTTGGTTACCCTTAATAACGACCGACCGGACCGGTATAATTTGCTGCGCGCCGAGCTGGCAAAGGCCCCGGAAGTTGTGCAATGCGACCATGTTACCGGCGCGCATGACATTGTTTTGCGCGTCAAGGTCGCTGATATGGAAGACTATAGCGCCTTTGTCGATCGGGTTTTGGTCCAGCCCTATATCAAGCGTTATGAAAGTCTGGCCGTGCTTGGGGTGATTAAATAACTCATTTCGGTTTCGGCGGTGCGATATGGCAGGGTGAGGCGGTGGCGCAACTGCAACCGCAACCGCAACCGCTGATCACGATGTCATGCGCCGGGTTGTTTCGCGCAACGTAAGCGTGAGGGGCAGGCGGATGGTGCGGGGATGGTTTGCTGTTGCGTCAACATCAGTATCGCCATCGTTATTTTCCGGCGCGGTTTTATGGATGATTTCATCGGCAATAACCTTGGCAATGTCATCAGCGGGCAGGCCCCAGCTGGTAAGCCGGTAGGCGGCCCAGTCGCCCATCGGGTTGTTGTCGATGCCAATTACGGCAAGGTCGTTTGGGATGCGGATGCCAAGGGCACGCGCGGCGTCAATCGCGCCAAGGGCCATGCCGTCATTGCTGCTGAAAATGGCATCGGGCGGGTCCATGCTGCCCAACATTTTAAGGGCGGCCTGATAGCCGCTGTCATGGCCATAGTCGCCTTTTTCAAAAGCATGAATTTCCAGCCCGGCCTCATGAAGAACATGGGATAGCCCGGCATGGCGTTCGCGGTCGGAAAAGGCGTTATGCCGGGTGCCGATATAGGCAATTTTGCGATGCCCGCTGCGCAGTAAATAACGCCCTGCCGCCTGTGCCGCGGCAACATTGTCATAAATGATGCAGCATGTGTCGGGCACATCCACCACCCGGCCAAACAGGATCAAACGGGTGCCAATGCGCGTACAGCGTTCGGCGGCCTGCTGGCCGACGGTACCAGCAAAAACCACGGCGGCTTCGACCTGATAGGACAGCGCTTCGAGCAGGCTGTCATCGGCCACGCGGGTTGCGGGCACCGGCACCAGCAAAACCCGTTTGCCCAGTTCGGCCAGCTTGCAGGTCACCGCCTCGATCAGCAGCGAATCATGGGGCGATGCCATCGGCCCAATGATCAAGGCCACCAGCGACGATCCCCCGCCAATCAGGCTGCGCGCCAGGGCATTGGGAAGATATCCCAGGTCCTTGGCAGCGATATGAACCTTTTTTCGGATGGTTTCGGACACATAGGCACCCGGGGTAAAGCTGCGCGATACCGCAGACCGTGACACACCGGCCCGTTCGGCCACATCACGCGAGGTAACCTTGTGTTTTGTCTGGTCTTTTTTGGCGGTGTTCATGGCGATGAATGATCACTTATGCATAAAAAATGAAATCGTATTCAGGTTATGGAACAGGACGCACGGACCGGCAAGGAAAAACCCCACAAAAACGGCAATTATTCTCAAATTATCAGGGTTTTTCGGCGCGAACATGATGTCAAAAAACTTTCGTTCCGGTGTCATTTAATTGTTACCAACGCCCGATAATCTGCACTCGTGTGCACAACAGGTTTGCGCAGTGTTTAACCGGGGCAGGGGGTTTGGGATGGCGTCGCTTTTATCTGTGCAGAATGTGTCGGCCAGTTATGGTCGCCAGCGGGTTCTGGATGGCGTTTCGCTGGAATTACCCGAAAGCGGCTTTCTGGCCCTGCTGGGGCGGTCTGGCTGTGGCAAGACAACGCTGTTGCGCGTGATTGGCGGCTTCATCGCACCCGCCCATGGCCGGGTTTTAATTGACGGGCAGGATATGACATCCCTGCCGCCGGAAAAACGCCCCACCGCCATGGTGTTTCAGTCTTATGCCCTGTGGCCGCATATGACAGTGCATGGCAACCTTGCCTACGGGTTGCGGTTGCGCGGCATGGGCAAGGCCGAAATAACCCGCCGCATCGATGAAATTCTGGCTCTTTTGCAGCTTGATAATCTGGCCGACCGCAATGTAACCGCCCTTTCGGGTGGGCAACGCCAGCGGGTTGCGCTGGGGCGCGCTCTGGCCGTGGCACCGCGTTTGCTGCTGCTTGACGAACCATTATCCAATCTGGATGCCCGCATTCGTTTGGACCTGCGCCACGAAATCCGCTCGTTGTTAAAACGTCTGGGCATTACCGCGGTTCATGTGACCCATGATCGCGAAGAAGCCATGGTGATGGCCGATCAACTGGCCCTGATGAATGACGGGCAGATTGTTCAGTTTGGCGCACCCGCTGCTCTTTATGATCATCCGGCCAACAGCTTTGTGGCCGATTTCATGGGGGCCAGCAACGTCATCACCGTTGATCTTGCCGTGTCGGGGGGGATGGCAATGATCGGCGGTGATGATGCCTGCCCGCGCCGCGAAATTGCCGATGCCACGCTTGTTCGCGCCGCATCGCAAGGGGCACGCAGGCTCGATATTCGGTTCCGGTCGGTTTCTGCCCGGCTAAGCGAATGCGGGGATGCCAAGACACCGGCAGCCGCAGCGGCGGTTGCACCCGGTGCAAACGCGGGGCTGCATTTAAACGGCACCATCGAACAGGTTACCTATCCCGGGGATGTTTATCGCCATGCCGTCAATATTGGTGGGCGCAGCGTCCTGATTGACGATGCCAAACGGTTTGAAGAAGGCTGCAAGGTATCGGTTTTCATGCCCTTCGGGGCTTTCCATCTGTTCCCGCGTATCGATGAGCAATCGCGCGCAGCCTAGGGTTTCCCCTTTGGCCGGGAGCACCAATCCGCCTAACAGGAGGTCTGAACCAATGAAGTTGACGACATTTTCCGTTGCCGGCGTTATGGCGCTTGCATTTGTATCCTCGGCGCAGGCAGAAACCGTTTTGACGGTGGCAACCGCCGGTTCGCAAAACATGGCCGATTACGTAACCGATTTTCTGGCCCCGAAATTTCATGAAACCCACCCCGATGTCACCATCCGCGTAATTGGCACTGGGCCGGGCGATGCCGGCTCAAACGCCATTGTTGAACGGCTTGAAGCCCAGAAAGGTGCCAATGCCGCATCTGATATCGATGTGGCAGTTGTGCATCAAAAGGCTGTCGGCGGCATGGTTTCCAGTGATCTTCTGGAAAAATACACCGCCAAAGCCGACACCGCGAAACTGGTTTCGTCGGACGCCGCAAAAAATGCCCTTGGTGTGAATGTCGAGGGATATGTCCTGCCGATGTTCCAGTCCCAGACCGCGTTTGCCTATAACCCCGATCTGGTGGCCAATCCGCCGAAATCTTATGACGAACTGGTGGGCTGGGCCAAAGAAAACCCCAAGGCGTTTGGTTATAACGGCATTCGCAATGGCATGTCGGGTGTGTCGTTTGTTGCGGGCTGGATGTATGCCTTTACCGGCGAAGAAAGCCAGATGGTCAATGGTCCGTTCAAGGAAAGCCTGGTCGGCGATGCCAAGTGGAACGGTGCCATGGCAGGCCTTAAATCCTTCAACGAAAATGTCACTTTTACCCCGGGCAATGCCGGGACGCTTGATATGCTTAATCGTGGTGAAATTGCCGTGGGCCCGGTCTGGGTTGATATGTTTTACAGTTGGCAGGCGGACGGTCGTTTGAACCCGAATGTCAAATTGTTACTGCCCAAACCGGGCATGCCGGGCCAGCCGATGTATTATGTGGTTCCGGCCAAAAGCGAACATCAGGACCTGGCGGTCGAGTTTATCGAACTGGCGACCAGCCCGGAAATTCAGGCCAAGGGTATTGTTGAAAAATTCAACTGGTATCCGGGCATCGATGCCAAATATCTGGAAGGTCATCTTGATCAGGCCGCATGGGACAAGCTGTTCACCGACATCAAGCCCGAAGAGCTGTCTGAACGGGCAAAAGCCTTTCCGATTGCCCCTTATTTCAATGCGATGCTGACGTCTTATGAAAAGAACGTCGAATAAGGCTGCTTCCCTGTATTGCCCGCTGCAGCGTGACTGTGGCGGGCAATGCTGCTTTTGTGTCTTGGGTGGATAAGGTTATGAATTCTTCCCGGTTTGCCGGCTTTTTGCTGGTACTTCCGGCCCTGACCGTGATCGGGGTCATGTTTATATATCCGCTGTCCTATTCATTTGTGGATGCGTTTATTGTGCCCGCCAAAGATGGCGGTGCGGCGCAGTTTTCCTTGCAGAATTTTGCAACCGCATTGTCGCTTTATGGCGACGATATTTTATTTACCATCGTTATTGTCGGTATTTCGGCATGTCTGATTGCGCTGGGGTCCATCCTGATCGGCGGGTATCTGACGCTGGGGGAAAACCGGTTTTTTGTGCGCGTTCTGGCCGCCCTTTATCGCTGGCCCTTGTTTATTCCCTTTATTGTTGCCGCCCAGTGCATGCGGACTTTTCTGGCCAAAAACGGGCTGATGAACGGGGTGCTGGTGGAAGCCGGTATATTAACACCGTTGCAAACCATCGGCTTTCTCGACTGGCGCGGCATTATTATTACCTTTGTCTGGAAGCAATTACCGTTTGTGACCTTGCTGGTGGCAGGGGCCATGGCCGCGCTGGACCGATCCACCATTGATGCCGGGCGCGATGTGGGCGCAGGGCGGTTGCGCATTTTGTTTCAGATTATTGTACCGCAAATCATGCCAACCCTGATTGTGGCTCTGGTTTTGTCGATTGTGATTATGATGTCGGTTCTTTCGGTGCCGGTCATGATCAGCGGACACAGCCCGACCATGATCACCGTGGAAATGGCGTTTCGGGTTAATTCCTATAACGATTACGGCACGGCTAATGCGCTGGGGGTGATTTCCTATTGTATCACCGGGGCCATTGCCTGGGTTTATTTGCGCCGTGGCGTTAAACAAGGGGGCAAACCGGTATGAAACATTCCCGCATGAATGCCAGTTTGCAAAGCGGCCTGCCGCCGCGCAGCATGGCAGACTGGGTGCGCGATAAAACCGGGGGTGGCATTGTTGGCACCCTGGCACTGGCATTGGCAATTTTTGTTTTTGCGCTGATTATTTTTGGCCCGCTGACCAACATGCTGTTATGGGCGGTGACCGAACGCTGGTATTTCCCCCATACATTTCCATTGCAATACGGGTTTGAATTTTGGCATCGCGTGTTCAAGCCCACCGGCAATGCGGTTGAATCATTGCAATATTCGCTGATGATCGCGGTTTTTACCGTGATGTTTTGCCTGTCACTGGCTGTTCCGGCGGGCTATGCACTGGCCCGGTTGCGCCTGCCTGCCCGCGCGCTGATCTTGTTACTGTTTTTGGTGCCGCAGGCTTTTCCCAATATTCCAGTTTATATCAATATTGCCCGGTTGTTTTACCAGTTTGGCTGGCACGGCACGGTGCCCGCTGTTGTGCTGGTTCATACGCTGCATGGCATGGTTTATGCGGTCTGGATCGCGACAGCGGCCTTTTCTGCCGTGGACCCGGAATGCGAAGCGGCCGCGCGCGACATTGGTGCCGGGCCGATCCGAACCTTTTTTACCATCAGTTTTCCCAGTGCGTTTCCCGGTCTGGTGGCCAGCGGCATTTTTGTGTTTCTGGAATCACTCGATGAATTTACCGGCACCTATTTTGTTGGTGCCCCGGAAATTACCACCTTGCCAATGTTGATGTTTCGCGCCGGGATGGAAGGGAATTATCAGGTTGCGTCGATCACGGCCCTTTTGCTGCTGGTGCCATCGGTGTTGTTTATGTTTGTGGTCGAACGTTTCCTTCGGGCCGATGTCCTGGCCGGGGTTGGAAGATAAGCAATATGTTTGAAATTCAGGTGCTGGGAACCGGGGCGGCAAACGACCCGTCCCTGCCAAATTCGTCTGCCATCGTGACAGGGTATGGCACAAAATTGCTGATTGATTGCGGTTATAGTGTCGCCCGCGAAGTGCTGTTGACCCTGCCGGATCCAAACGCGATTGATGCCATTTTTTTCACCCACCATCATCCCGATCATGCGTGGGGGTTTGCCCCGGTTGTGACCGCATGGCAGGATTACGGGCGGCGCAAACCGCTTTTGATTCTGGCCACCCGTTGGGGCCGCTTCCAGCTTGAAAAACTGATCGAGCTTGGATTTGGCCCAAACTGGCAACCGGATTTTCAGATCGACTGGCATTTGGTGCCCGAACCGTTGATGCTGGGGGATATGGCGCTGTCCTTTGCGCCCACCGATCATACGGTGCCCAATCATGCGGTGCGCATTGCCTGTGCGGGTCGGGTTTTTGCCTATAGCGGCGATGGAAGGGCAACGCCGCAATCCATCGCCCTTTATCGCCATGCCGACCTGCTGTTTCACGAATGCCATTTGTTCGAAGATGATGCCGCCGTTTTGGGCCATGCCAGCCTGCGCCATTGCCGCGATATTGCCAGGCAAAGCGAATGCGGGGAAATGATGCTGTATCATATTGAAGCAGGGGCGCGGGCAGATGTGACGTTGGCACTGGCCCATGATCGCGGCGTTGGGTTGGCACCGCAGGGCGGGGTTTTGCGTTTGTTGTAAAAAAAAAGCCTGCGTCAGGGGCACGACGCAGGCAAAAAAGAAAACGGGAATTGGGGCAGATTATACCAGATCTCAATGAGGATGACTCATGGAGGTCTGTTTAGGCGCGACTGCGCCGCGCGGCCTGTGCCGCGAAAGGCAAGGGCTTCGTAGAAGCCCGCCCGCCGACTGAGGGCTGCATTGATCGGTTTCGATCAGTGCAGTTTGGTATTAGCCGCGACGAGGCGAAATAACGGGCTGAGGGATCACCTGTTATTTTGCCTTTTGCGGCGGTGAAACAGGATTGGCCGTTCGTCGTTACCGAATATCGGTTTGGCTGCCGGTGCGTTTGCGCCCGGTAATCATGGCGCGCACCAGATTTTCGCGGTGGTGATAGCTGGCCAGAAGGACCCCGGCCAAATGACCAATCACAAGGACCATCAGGCAATTTGCCAGAAATTCATGAACGTTCTGAACCCAGCGCACCCCCCAATAGGCATCGGTGGTTTGCATCCAGCCGGTGGTTGCCACAAGGCCCATGCAGACCAGCAGGGCTATAATCATCGCCCCTCCGGCGGGGTTATGACCAAGATACCGTTCGGCTTTGCCACCGGGGATATCGCGTAAATAGCCGAGCGTCGTTTTCGGGCCGCGCACAAACTGGCGAAACCGGGCGTAATGCGACCCGACCAGCCCCCAGATCAGGCGAAAGCTGATCAGGGCTGCGGCGCAATACCCGGCCCATTCATGAAGGTTTTTGATCTGATTGGAACTGAGCCATGCCACCGCAAAACTGGCAACCAGGCTCCAGTGAAAAATACGAACCAGCGGGTCCCAGACTTTTACGGTGGCAGCCATGATTAATCCTCGTCTTTTTTATCAACGGCTTTCAGTGTCGCCGGGTCAAACAGGGTTTCAACGCGCTTGCCATCTTCATCAAGGGCATAAACTTCGTAACAACCGTCTTCGGTTTTGATCTGCTTGACCTTCCAGCCCTGGCCTTCCAGCTTGGTCTGCAGGGCTTCGGGTTTTTGCCATTGGTCCATCGGGGCTTTGCAGCTCATTTCGTTGGCAGAGGAAACAGACGGTAAAAAACCGAAGGAAGACAGGGCCAGTAAAGCAGCGATGATTTTCAGCATTGCGGGTTCCTTGAAAACAATGGTTTGTGACAAGGGGCAATGTGACGACCCAAACTGACATCAGCCTGAAACATCCGTCATTCCGGCTTCAGGCTGTTGTCAGGAAAAACAGGGCAGGGCCCATAAAAAAACGACGGAACATGTCCGCCGTTTTTAGGAAATTCAGATTTGTGCCGGATACGAAATCAGTTGGCGAAATTAAGATCGCGGTCGCCATTGGCATCCTTGATCCGGGTCGGAAGGCCCATCTGGTTAAGCAAATGCAAAAACGGCTTGGCCGGAAGATCTTCGATATTGGCCATTTTCTTTACATCCCATTCGCCCGATGCAATCAGCAAGGCAGCGGCAACCGGCGGAACGCCAGCAGTATAGGAAATGCCCTGGCTTCCGACTTCTTCAAACGCGTCCTTATGGTCGGCGACGTTATAAATCAGAACTTCGGTGTCCTTGCCGTCTTTTTTACCTTTGACCAGATCACCAATGCAGGTTTTACCGGTGTAATCGGGTGCCAGCGAGCTTGGGTCGGGCAGGCAGGCTTTCACAACCTTAAGCGGGATGACTTCCTGCCCTTCGGCGGTAAATACCGGCTGTTCAGACAGCAGGCCAATATTTTTCAGAACCGTAAAGACATTGACGTAATGGTCGCCAAAGCCCATCCAGAAACGGACATTGGGCACATTCAGGTTCTGCGACAGGGAATGCACCTCGTCATGGCCGGTCATGAAGGTTTGGCTTTCGCCAACCACGGGCATGTCCCAAACTTTTTTGACTTCAAACATGGTGTTTGATTGCCATTTTGAGTTTTGCCAGGAATAAACCGTGCCGGTAAATTCGCGGAAGTTGATTTCCGGGTCAAAATTGGTGGCAAAATATTTGCCGTGGCTGCCGGCATTAATGTCGATGATGTCGATTGATTCAATTTCATCGAAATAGTCTTCAACCGCCAGCTTGGCATAGGCATTGACCACGCCCGGATCAAAACCCGCGCCAAGAATGGCCGTTACACCGGCTTTTTCGCATTCTTCGCGGCGTTTCCATTCATAGTTGGCGTACCAGGGCGGCGTTTCGCAAATCTTGTCCTGCTCCTCGTGGATGGCAGTATCAAGATAGGCGGCACCGGTGGCAATACAGGCCGACATAACCGGCATGTTAATAAAGGGCGAACCAACGTTAAGTACGATTTCGCAGCCGGTTTCCTTGATCAATGCCACGGTGGCATCAACATTGGTGGCATCAAGCGCATGGCCCGCAAGAACGCCGTCCACATTTTTCAGGTTTTGCTTGGCGCGGATCGTATCAATGATCGCCTGGCATTTCGCAGCGGTGCGCGAAGCAATATGGATATCGCCAAGCACGTCGTTGTGTTGTGCGCATTTGTGTGCCACGACCTGGGCCACGCCACCAGCACCGATGATGAGAACGTTTTTCTTCATTTCAGGCCAAAAACTCCCTTTTTTGAATAGATGAAACCCAAATAATCCGCCTATGACAGGCTGGAAACATAGTCTTCAAAGCCAAATTCCCGAACCAGGCGTTCGGTTCCGTCAAGTTCACGAAGAACGATAGAGGGCATGCCAACCCCGTTAAACCAGTTCTTCTTGACCATGGTGTAACCGGCGGCATCCTGAATCGAGATGCGGTCGCCGACCTTGATGTCGTTTTCAAAGCGAAATTCGCCAAATACATCGCCCGCGAGGCAGGATTTGCCACAAATCATAACTTCGTGGTGGCCTGTGTTGGGGGATACCTTCGCATTTTCGCGATAAATCAGCAAATCGAGCATGTGGGCTTCGATCGAGCTATCAACGATGGCAAGGTTTTTGCCGTTATAAAGCGTATCAAGCACGCTGACTTCCAGCGTTGTGCTTTTCGTGATCGAGGCTTCACCCGGCTCAAGGTAAACTTGCACACCAAAGGTTTGCGAAAACTGCTTCAGGCGGGCGCAGAATTTATCGAGCGGATAGTTATCGCCGGTAAAGTGAATGCCGCCTCCCAGACTGACCCACTCCACGCGTGACAGCAGGCTGCCAAATTTGGTTTCAATGTCGGCCAGCATCTGGTCGAACAAATCGAAATCGGCATTTTCACAGTTATTGTGAATCATGAAGCCCGAGATTTTATCCATCACCGCTTCAACCTTCGTGACATCCCATTCGCCCAAACGCGAAAACGGGCGTGCCGGGTCGGCCAGATCAAAACTGGATGAACTGACCATCGGGTTTAAGCGCAAGCCGCGCACAATGCCCGATGCCTGATCGGCAAAGCGGTTTAACTGGCTGATGGAATTGAAAATAATCTTGTCAGCATTGTCGATCACTTCGGCAATTTCATCATCGCCATAGGCAACACTATAGGCATGGGTTTCCTTGCCGAATTTTTCCCGGCCCAGTTTAACCTCGTACAGGGACGACGATGTGGTGCCATCCATATAATCGGCCATGAAATCAAATACCGACCAGGTGGCAAAACATTTAAGTGCCAGCAACGCCTTTGCACCGGAATGTTCGCGCACATAGGCGATCTTTTCCATGTTGCGCAAAAGTTTTGATTTATCGATCAGATAATAAGGTGTGGAAATCATGGCGATGTATCTCGGTCCTCAAACGGGGCAAATGGCACATTGCACATGGGCTGGCCCCTAAGTTTCAGGGTCTGTGGGCAATGATCGTTTTGATGTGATCACTGGCGTCAAACCCCGTCATTAAAATGCGATATCAGGTTGGCTGTGATGGTACCTGCGCATAATGTCGCGACCCAATAGCAGTGCAGCAAGGGGGGGTCAATAAGGTGCTGACATTCCTGCGCGCTGATAAATGCCGATAACCGCGTTTTGTGTGGCGAGATCATCGGCGGGCACTTTATAATCCTTTGAAATAACAAATAAATTTTTCAAGCTCGGCGCCGGATGTCGCTTCTGTTAAATCCACAAGGATCGGGCGGGCTGCGGGCCAAAAGCGCGGGTATTGCTGTTAAACGTTCGGTGCGCCCGATTGATCCGCAAGGGCATAGCAAGGGTAATGGCAGTGGCATTATCCGTTTGCCGGGCGTATCGTGTTTATTCCCTTTAACGCCAGGGTTTGTTCGGGCAGGAGGGTAAACCGATATGAATTAACAGCTTCAAAATTATGCCTTGATATCGGGGTATTTTAAACAAACGGGGCAATCCCGTTTTTGATCTGATGATGTAACCATGGCAAGGAGGCCCGTATGCCACCCGCAGTGTTTAACGTCGATCACATGGCCTTTCCAACCCGCGATCTTGCCGCGACGGATGACTTTTATTCACGGGTGTTAAAGGCCCGGTTGGTGCATGCCGAAAGCGGCTATAGCCCGGCCTGGAAAAGCGATTATTTACGCATTACCTTTGCCCTGCCCGATGGCACACAAATTTCATTTTTTGACTGGCCTGCTGATCAGGGCCCTTACGCCAATGAGCCGGAATTGCCTGATGATGTGTTTCACATTGGCCTGCGGTGTGCGGCGGCGCGCGATGTTATTGCGTGGCAAAACCATTTGTTTTCGCAAAAGGTGGTTTACCATAATGAAGATGACGGGACAGCGCGCCGGTTATATTTTCGCGATCCCAATGGCATCCGCTTTGAAATTTTCGCCGCCGAAACCCCGCAATCGCGCGACAATGGCGAAGTTGACGCCCGTGCCGTTTATGATGAATGGCGCAGCATTCGTGTCTGATGGTTGCCGCTAGGCGGGATCGCGGTTTGTGCAGGGGGCGGTGCTGGCGCGAATGATTAATTCGGTATTGATAATGACCGGGTTGTTATCGGCGTGGGTATCCGGGGCAGGGCGGGATTTATCAAGCCGTTCAAGCACCAGCGCAATCGCCTGTTCGCCAAGGCGGCGGCGTGGCTGACGAATGGTGGTGAGCGGCGGGTCGTAATTGGCGGCAAGGTGAATGTCATCAAACCCGACCACAGATATATCACGCGGCACGTTCAGGCCCAGTTCCTTTGCCGCGACAATAGCACCGATGGCCATGCCGTCACTGGCGCAGAAAAACGCCGTTGGCGGGGTGTCTGATCGCAGTAAACGCCTGGCAGCCGCAATCCCGGCCTCGATCCCGAAATCGGGCGAATAATCGATAGAGGCGGTCTTGCGCAATCCGGCTTCTGCCATGGCTTCGTTAAAACCGGCAACGCGGTCTATTGTTAAAATGTTTTGCGCGGGGCCGGCAATATGGGCGATGCGTGCGTGGCCCAATTGCGTTAAATGCCGGGTGGCTTCAAGGGCGGCTTGCTGGTTATCGATAATCACGGTGGGCAAATTGCTGCCGGGAATGCGTTCGCATACCGCCACAATTGGGGGTGTGCCAATGCGCGGGGCCTCGGACAGGGGCGATGGTAAATGCCCATTTAGCAAAATCATGGCGTCGGCCTGATTACTACGCAAATAGGCAGCATAGGTGGCTTCGCGTTCGGGGTCGTTCTGGGTGTCGCCAATCAGCACGTTATAACCGGCGCGCGAGGCGCCCTGTTCAATCCCGGACAGAATTTCAGCAAAAAACGGATTGCCGATATCGGGTACTAACAGCAAAATCATGCCCGATCGGCTCAGGCGTAAATTGCGCGCCATGACATTGGCAGTGTAACCGGTGGCCGCGATGGCATGTTGCACTTTTTCGCGCGTGCTTTGCGATACAAGCTGCGGCTTGTGCAAGGCGCGGCTGACGGTGGCAATCGACACACCGGCCTGTTGGGCAACATCTTCAATCGTGGCTGTTTTTTCGCTCATGCCTGTTCCTACTCTGCCACCGCGGGCTGGTCTATTCCTTTTATATCGGACGGTCAGGCTGTTTTGGCGTGCACTGTACATCGCCAGCCTATCCGCACTGCGGCATTTGGGCGTTATTATTGTAACTTTCTTTCAAAAACACGATAAAAAGAGAAATGTAAAGGTTTACATAAAGAATGAAAACGTTTACACGGGTTGAATAACGATGTGATCGCAAAAATGCGGCGTTAGGGAGGTTCTGTTTCATGACGGATCGGGCAACCAGTCCCGCCGGGGGTGGACAAACGCGAAAATTGCGTTTGTCGGGGCAGGGTATTTGCAAGTCTTTCGGGCCTGCACAGGTTCTGCATGATATTTCAATCGATCTTTATTCCGGCGAAGTTCATGCGCTTTTGGGTGAAAACGGCGCGGGTAAATCGACCCTGGTTAAGATTCTGGCGGGTTATCATCAGCCCACCAGTGGGCAGCTACAGCTTGATGGGCAGCCCACCCGGTTTGCGACCAGCGACGCTGGCGAAAAAGCTGGTGTGATCCTGATCCATCAGGAATTGAACCTGGCCGAGCAGTTAACGGTTGAGGAAAATATTTTTCTGGGGCGCGAACTAACCCGTGGCTGGTTTCTTGACAAGGCCGCAATGCGCGCAGAAACCAGAACCCTGCTGGATCGCCTGCAATGTGATATTTCGCCCGACGCCCGCATTCGCGATTTAGCGGTTTCGGACCGGCAAATGGTGGAAATTGCCAAGGCCCTGTCGAAAAACGCCGACATTCTTATTCTTGACGAACCAACGGCAGTTTTGACCGGGCGCGAAGTGGAAATTCTGTTCGGGTTGATCCGCCGGTTGCGCACACAGGGCGTTGCCATTCTTTATATTTCCCACAAGCTGGACGAAATCAAAGCCATTGCCGACAGGGTGACGGTTTTGCGCGACGGGCGCCACGTGGCCACCCGTGCCGTGGCTGATATCAGCAAGGATGACATGGCCCGCCTGATGGTCGGGCGTGACATTGCCCAGATGTTTCCCGACCGTGTTGCCGATGCGACCACGCCGGTTGTGCTATCGGTGCGCGACATATCGGTGCCGGGCAGGGTTTATAATGCAGGGTTCGATTTGCATCGCGGCGAAGTGCTGGGCTTTGCCGGCATTGTTGGTGCCGGGCGCACGGCCCTGATGGAGGCCATTATTGGCCTGCGGGTGCGCAGTGGTGGCACCATTGCGCGCAACGGCACAGATATCAGCATCACTTCGCTGTCCGATGCCAAAAAATATGGCATCGCCTATTTGACCAAGGACCGCAAGGGGCGGGGCCTGTTGTTGAATATGGATATGCGGCCCAACCTGACCTTGCTGGCACTGGAAAAATTCGGCAGCCCGCTGATTGATCGCAAGGCCGAGGAGGCCGCGCTGGAAACCGCGATTGAGGCATTTGACATTCGGGCCGCCAACCGCAAAACACGGGTTGGTGATTTTTCCGGCGGCAATCAGCAAAAATTGCTGCTTGCCAAGGTGATGGAAACCGACCCCGATATTGTGATCATCGATGAGCCGACCAGGGGCATCGATATTGGCACGAAAAGCCAGATTTACCATTTCATTGGCGATCTGACGGCGCAGGGGAAATCGGTGATTTTATTGTCATCGGAAATGCCCGAAATGCTGGGCCTGTCGGACCGCATAGCAGTGATGGCTGCGGGCCGGATTACCGGCATTTTAAGCGGCGACGACCGCACAGAACACGAAATCATGCGCTATGCGACCGGCATATCGGATAAAAACGGAGCGTCCCCCCTATGAGCCGTCGTGAACACAAGACAATGTCCGCAGAGACGGGCAAACGTGCGGCCATAACGATTGACTTCAAAGCAATCGGGCCTTTCGTCGCGTTGGTGGTGTTGTTTATTCTGGGAACCGCGATTAACGAGGCCTTTTTAAGCAGCGGCAACCTTTCCAACATTTTTACCCGGTCGTCCTTTATCGGCATCATCGCTGTTGGGGCCACTTTTGTGATTACTGCAGGCGGCATTGATTTGTCGGTCGGGTCGATGGCGGCGTTTATTGCCGGTGCGATGATTGTGGTGATGAACGGGCTGGTGCAAACACTGGGAACCGGGATTGAAACGGTTCTGATCGGCATCGTGGTGAGCATCCTTTTGGGGATTGGTGCGGGCGCGGTTAACGGGCTGGTGAGCACACGGGGCAAGATCGAAGCCTTTATCGTTACATTGGGCACCATGGGCCTTTATCGCTCGCTGGTCACCTACATGGCCGATGGCGGTACATTGTCGCTCGATTTCGCTATTCGCGGCACCTATCGCCCGGTTTATTACGGCGATGTTTTCGGTATTCCGATGCCGGTTCTGGTGTTTTTGGGGGTGGCGATTGCCGGTTATGTGCTTTTGAACATGACGCCTTTTGGTCGCAAATGTTTCGCCATTGGCTCAAACGAACAGGTGGCATTGTATTCGGCCATCAATGTCGACCGCATAAAGACTCTGACCTACATCATTCAGGGCCTGTGTGTGTCGATTGCGACCATCATTTATGTGCCACGCCTTGGCTCGGCGTCCTCGTCTACCGGGGTGTTGTGGGAACTTGAAGCCATCGCCGCCGTGATCATTGGCGGCACGATGCTTAAAGGCGGCTATGGCCGTATCTGGGGCACGGTGGTGGGCGCGCTGATGCTAACCACCATTGGCAATATTCTGAACCTTACCGATGCCATCAGCAATTATCTGAACGGGGCTGTTCAGGGGCTGATTATTATCGTTGCCGTGTTTTTGCAGCGCGGGGACTGGCGACGCAAGAAAAACTGAAACGGCGAAAAACGCCGATGCGTGGATAAAAAAACAGCCACATTTTTGCATTCAGGAGGAAACACAATGAAGAAGAATATGAAGCAGTTGCTGGGCGTAACGGTTGCCCTTGGTTTGGGGTTGGTCGCAACATCGGCGATGGCGGCCGATAAAATCAAGATCGGCGTCTCCATCCCGGCGGCAACGCATGGTTGGGCCGGTGGCCTTAACTGGCACGCGCAGGAAGCCGAAAAGGATTTGGAAAAAGCCTATCCCGATCTGGATTTTATTATCGTTACGGCAAAAAACCCGACCGAACAGGCCAATGACCTTGAAGATCTGGTTTCGGTGCAAAATATCGATGCCCTGGTGATTTTGCCGTTTGAATCCGACCCGCTGACCATTCCGGTGCAGCAGGTGAAAGAAGCGGGCAAGTTTATTACGGTGGTTGACCGGGGCCTGTCGCAGCCCGGCATTGAAGATGTTTATGTGGCGGGCAATAACAGCGCCCTTGGCGCACAGGCCGGTGAATATCTGAAAAAACGGCTGGATGGCAAAGGCAAAATTGTGGTTTTGCGCGGCCTTCCCACCACGGTCGATGATGAACGGGTTGAAGCCTTTAACGCCTCGATCAAGGGCAGTGATATCGAAGTTCTCGACATGAAATATGCCAACTGGAACCGCGATGACGGCTATGAAGTGATGCAGGACTTTTTGTCGCGCTTTCCCAAAATCGATGCGGTTTGGGCACAGGATGATGACATTGCCCTTGGTGTAATCGAAGCCATCAAACAGGCGGATCGCACCGATGAGATGTTTGTTATTGGCGGCGGCGGGATGAAAGACATCATCAAGCGCGTCAAGGATGGCGACAAGCTGACCCCGATTGACGTTTTGTATCCGCCGGCAATGATTGCCACGGCAATGGGTATTACCGCCCTTAAATTTGAAACCAAGGCCGCGGTCGAAGGGCGCTATATTTTGGGGGCAACCACCGTAACCCCTGAAAACGCCGACAAGTTTTACTTCCCTGATTCACCATATTAATTGATTTGAAGCGGCCCGGTGCCAAATGGAACCGGGCCGCTTTATTCGAGGCCGGTTTCTCAACGCAGATCCGGTTTGATGACCAACAAAAACAAAGGGACCAGCATGAAAACGCTTAAGGGACCGGCCCTGTTTCTGGCGCAGTTTGCGGGCGACGAAGTCCCGTTTAACAATCTGAAAAACATCGCCAAATGGGCGGGGGATATGGGCTATGAAGGGGTGCAGATACCCAGCTGGGATAAACGGCTGATTGATCTGGAGCGTGCTGCCACCAGCAAGGATTATTGCGACGAGATTACCGGTGTTCTGGCGCAAGCCGGGGTGTCGCTAACCGAAATTTCCACCCATTTGCATGGGCAACTGGTGGCGGTTCACCCGGCCTATGATGCCCTGTTTGACGGTTTTGCCGATCCCTCGGTGCATAACAACCCCACGGCACGCCAGGAATGGGCGGTACGCCAGATTGAACTGGCAATTCAGGCATCGGCCAATCTGGGTCTTGCCAATATGGGGTCTTTTACCGGGTCGCTGGCGTGGCCCTATCTTTATCCGTTTCCGCAACGCCCGGCAGGGTTGATTGAGGCCGCGTTTGACGAACTTGCCAAACGATGGCGGCCGTTGCTTGACAAGGCCGATGCGGCGGGGGTGAATATTTGTTATGAAATTCATCCTGGCGAGGACGTGTTTGATGGTGTGACGTTCGAGATGTTTTTAGAACGGTTGAACGGCCATCAACGCTGCAACATTTTGTATGACCCCAGCCATTTTTTGCTTCAGCAGCTTGACTACCTTGATTTCATCGACATTTACGCCGACCGTATCAAAATGTTTCACGTCAAGGATGCCGAATTTAACCCGACGGGTCGCCAGGGTGTTTATTCCGGGTATCAGGGCTGGGTTGGCCGGGCCGGGCGCTTTCGCTCGCTTGGTGACGGGCAGATCGATTTTGGCGCGATCTTTTCCAAACTGACCGCCCTTGATTTTGACGGCTGGGCCGTGCTGGAATGGGAATGCGCGCTAAAACACCCCGAAGACGGCGCGCGTGAAGGGGCAGATTTTATTCGTGATCATATCATTCGTGTCACTGAACACGCGTTTGATGATTTCGCCGGAAGCGGTGCAGATGATGCGACCAACCGGCGTTTGCTTGGACTGTCATAAAAGGATGCCGCCAGGTCGCCGGTGCTAGGTATCGGGCGTTGCATCGAGAAACAAGATAACAAGGAGATAACAACCATGGTCGGAACCACAAGCGATTATCCTGCCCCGCCGCGCCGGATCCGGCTGGGCATGGTTGGTGGCGGGCAAGGGGCTTTTATCGGTGCGGTGCATCGTTTGGCCGCCCGGATGGATAACCGTTATGATCTGGTTGCCGGTGCCTTGTCGTCGAAACCCGATATTGCCCGGGCGTCGGCGGCGGAATGTTATATTGCGCCCGATCGCGCTTATGACGATTTTCGTGAAATGGCGATGCGCGAAGCTGACCGCGAAGACGGCATTGAAGCCTGCGCCATTGTCACCCCCAATAACCTGCATTTCCCCGCCGCCATGGCAATGCTTGATGCCGGTATTCACGTTATTTGCGATAAGCCGTTGTGTATGAGTGTGGTCGAGGGCGAAGAACTGGCCGCCAAGATTAAACAAACCGGTTTGCTATTCGCCCTGACGCACAATTACACCGCCTATCCGATGGTGCGCGAAGCCCGCGATATGGTGCGCGGCGGCAAGCTGGGTAATATCCGGCTGGTGCAGGTTGAATACCCGCAAGGCTGGCTGGCGACACCTGTTGAAAACAAACAGGCCAACTGGCGGGCAGACCCGACAAAGGCAGGGCCGGGCGGGGCGCTGGGCGATATTGGCACCCACGCGCATAACCTGGCCGATTTTGTTACCGGTCTGGAAATTTCCGAATTATGTGCCGATCTTTCCAGCATGGTTGAAGGACGGTTGCTGGATGATAACGTGCAAATTTTGCTGCGCTATAAAAACGGTGCGCGCGGCATGTTATGGGCAAGCCAGGTTGCGATTGGCCATGAAAACGGCCTGAAATTGCGCGTTTATGGCGATAAGGGATCGATTGAATGGGCGCAGGAACACCCCAATCACATGCATTTCCGCCCGCTGAACGGTCAACCGCGTTTGATGACCCGGGGTGGTGCCGGGAACAGTGCGTCCGGGGGGCGCGTTCGCGTGCCATCGGGTCATGCAGAAGGTTATCTTGAAGGGTTTGCCACCCTTTATACAGATTTCGCCGATCAGCTTTCCGCCCGGATCGAAGGGCACATCCCCAATGCCGAAGCCGGTCTGGTGCCGGGCATTGCCGAAGGCTTGGACGGGATGCGTTTTATCGAGGCGGTGGTGGCATCGTCAGAGCGCGGCGCCCGTTGGACCACGCTGTAAGATTTTGCGGGTGACAAGATAAACTGAAAAATGCCTGCGCGGAAGGAGACTTCCGCCGCAGGCATTTTGGTTTGTGAAGGGCGGTAGCGCGTGGTTATTGCATTGCGCCAGGGGGGCCGGGGTCGCCGATTTTGGCGGTGTCGTCTGGTTGCTGGTTATCAGCATGGTTTTCATAGCCAAAACGGGCGGCGGCAATGCCGGTTAGCTCGTGGATCAGGGTGATTTCGGCATCGCTGAATTTGGGGCGGTAATAGTTAGGCGCATGGATGGTCGGGGCGACTTCATCAATAATCGCCCCGGCATTGTCCATATTCACATGGGCAAACAGGCGGTCAAGCTGGTTGCGCGGGTCGGCGACAAAATCCTCATAGCGCACCACAAGGGTGGCTTCGCGCAGCTTGTCGTTAATTGCCAGACGATCGGCCAGAAAGTGGTGCAGATTGGCCCAGTATTGCGCCCAGCCTTCGACCTCGCGGCCGTCGTTCCACAGGGACATGATTTGATGGGTGGCGTGGGTATCACCCACATTGATCGGGCGGCGGTCCATGCCAAATTCATAATGGCCGACCCGCTGCATATGGGCCAATGCGCGCGGGTTGTTGGCTTCGCCGTTGCAAAACAGGCTGTGCTGTTTGGCAAGCGATGCAATATGCCAAAGCGGATCACGCACCGGCAGTACAAAGCGGGCATCGGGGAACATCGATAGCAGATATTCCATCCGCGTGATCAGGTAGTTGGCCTTTGAGACGTAACGTGACCCGCCACGAATGGCGATCATCTTGCGGATATGGTCACGATAGAAGTTTTCAAAGGCTGAATTGCTGACCTCGCCGCCCAGAACATTGCTGTGTTCGGTATCGTGCAGGTGTTTGAAAAATGCCATCCAGATCACTTCCTCGAAGGCTTCGGGGCTTTCGGGGGTGATATTGATGCCATCGGCATGGGTGCGCTCAACCGCAACCTGCTGGCGGGGTTTGGGGGCCAGGTCGACAAATTTGTTCCACAAATAGGGCGTGAAAACAGGCGGATAGTCACGGTAGCGATGGGTTGCCGATGCCGGGTGTTTGGCCAGCGTTTCGAGCAAAATGGTACTGCCAGAGCGCGCCAGCCCGGCGACAAAAACCGGCTTTTGAATATTTACATCTTCAATCGCATCGGCGGCCATTCTGGTATCGAAATTGCCAAGGCCGATCCAGCGGTTCGGGTTATCGGCAATTTGCCCGCTGATCCAGTGGTCCCAGCCCGAAACATGAAAAGCGGCACCCTTGGTTGCGGTTTTATCGTCGCTATGTGTCATCTTGTTCATTCGATGCGGAATCCTTTTTTTATCGCCACAGAAACCAGGATCAGCATGACAAAAAAGGTCAGTTCCCACCCGCGCGCCCAGTCTGGCCCGATATGGATGATTTCCTGTGCCGGAAGGTCAAAACGGATTTGCTCGATCGGGGTGTTGTCTGGCAAATACCCCGCCGGATTGCCGATCAGGGTATTCCACCATTGGTGATGGCCGATAACCGGCACCGCGGCCTGCAGCGGAACAACAATGTCGGAGGTGCCGGTGTCGGTTTTGGTGGAAACCCGAACAATCGGGCAGGCCCCGCCATTTTGCGATAAAGGTGCAGTGCCGATTTGCGCGACATGCGCATCAGACGGGCTGGCCGAAATGGTGGTGGGGGTGCCGGGCGTGGGGCAGGTATAGCCATATTGCCCGTCCAGCCATATCAGTAAGGCAAGGGCAGGCAGCGATGCCACAACAGCCGGCACCACAATCACGCCAACCAGTTTTAACGAATGCCCTAACTGGGCCTTGGCCAGCCGCATCCCCTGGCCAAAATCCTCGCCATCGTCATCGGACATGGCCTTGCGCGAGGTTGCGACATCGGATTTCACCTTTTTGATCCGGTTTTGCGGTGATAACAGCGCGTAAAGCACCATTGAAACAATCGCACAAATAACGGACCAGGCAATGATCCGGCCCAACGGGCCAAGTTGATCGGCCATTAAAGCGTCAAGCCAGTCAAAGGCGGGGGCGGGCCAGTCAAAAATACCCATGGGATTATCCGAATTCCTGTGTTGGCTTTTACCAAATCTCGTTGATCAAAATCGATCAACGAGACCCTTTATCTGCGGGCAGCTTTATCGGGCACTTGCCGATCACGGCATCAGCCGTGTTACCCCGGCGCGTCTAACCTTGTCGCCATAAGGAAGCCTCATGGCGACAGATATTACGACGTGTGCGGGTCAGATTTGGTGGTGCTGGCCGTGTTGGCATGTGCCGTGGCGGTGGTGGTTGTGCTGCCAGCGGCATTTTTGCGGCGTTTGTTGCGCATCATTTTGCGGATCGGCCACATCAGTACAAAGCCGATTGCAACACCCACAGCGGCGATAACGGCCCACAGCGCACTCAGCAGGCTAAGCCCCGCGCCCGGCCCGACATAGGCCTGGGCGGGCATCGCTGTCAAAAGCGGCATCAGTGCAACAATGGCACCGGCAAGGGTGATCTTTTTCAGGGTCGGCTTCATTGGTCTTCTCCTTTCATGGAGGAAGAAAACAGCGCGGCGCGGTCGTCAAAAATGCGCTCGGCCTGTGAAACGATGGGGATCAGTTTTTCGCCGGTTTTTTCGGGGTTATCGCGGCGGATGGGGTTATAGAACTCCCATACAATTTCGCCATCGTTATTTACCTCAAACAACCGCCCACCGGTCGATTCCGTGATCAAAGTATTGCCATTAGGCAGGCGTTCCTGATCAGAACGGATATCGCTGTAAAAATAGTTGTCTTTGCTGCCGTCATATTCCCAGGTAATGCCCCCGGTTTTAGGATCAATCTGCAAGACTCGCGACATACCTGCATCGGGGTTATCAAGCTGGCCCTGATTATCAAACATCAGGATGTCGCCATTGGGCAAAAGGTCCGGGTCGTGCTGGCCCAGCCATGGACCGCGCGTTGCCCAAACGATTTTTTCCTGATCCATATCGAGAACCGCCAGAATGCCCATATCGCGGAACGACAGTAAAACGTCGCCTTCCTTGCCATAGGGGAAGTTTTGTGCGGTTTCGGCGGTGATCACCTCGATCGTGTTGGTATGCAGCACGTCGTCCTTGGAATAATAGGGCGCAAAATCAATCAGGTGGTCGTAGGGCGAATTGATAATCGCATCAAGAACCGAGACCTTTTTCAGTTCCTTGCCCTCGGGCGACAGGATCACGGCAAAATCATCCAGCCGGGGCGGCTTTAACTGATTGCGATATTGATAGGTATTGTTGCGAAATTCCTGGGTCAGGGCATAAACCTTGCCATCCTTGTCGACGGAAAAGTCGTGATGGGCGGTGCCTAAATAACCCCAGACAACGTTGGAATCCTTGTCGATCCGCGCCAGACCATAGCCATATGGCGTATCACCGGCAGCAGTAAATTGCACAATCAGGTCGCCATTGGGCTGCATCTTGGCGGTGTGCCAGTGCATATATTCGTCCTTTTGCGGGTTCTTGATCGGCGAGGTGTCATTGTAAATTTTGCTAAACGGCGTGCGCCATTCATGGACAATATTGCCCTTCATATCGATCAAAACGGCGTGGGGGCCATCGCCCGATGAATAAAGGGTCAGGCCGTTCTGGGCGCGGCTTTCGTCGTAAGCCGTAACGCCTTTTTTGTCATTGCGCGCGGGGGCCCAAAAATCCAGTCGGGCAATGTCGTTATACTGGGTTTCTTTTTCCCACAGGGCAACACCGGCAGACCATGCATTGCGAAAATACTGCGATGGCGGAACGTCCGCCAGCATGACAACAGCGCCGATTGAAAAGCTGATGGCGGCAATGCCAACAACAAAAATGGCAAAAAAGCCACGATCGCCCCCGTCATCCTGCGATGTGGACGGTGTCTGGTTTTCTTGATCAGGTGACGGCACGCCTAAACCTCCGAGTTCTCGTATGGTCAAAGGATAATTAAGGCACGGGGCAATATTACGGCTAATCGTCAGGTAAATAGGGCTTTTTGGCCGTCTTTTGCCCCTGTTTCGCCAAATAGTTTAATTCCGGGCGGGTTTTACGCGGTTGGTTATTTTACGTTTCTAGGGTACGCCCGTGCGATGTTTTCAGGTGCCGACGATATGGCGTAAGTTTTTGAAAAAATAAATCAAATTGTTATGGGCGCGTCGTTATGTGTGTTGTGGATTACTGAAATGAACGGGTTTTAGCGCGTCAGGTGGTTTGGGCAGGCCCGAAGCGCAATTATTTGACGTGATGAGCCGGCCAAAAAAACGCCCTGCAATGGTGTGGCACCAAAACAGGGCGGTTTTAATGTTGCGGTTTTATTGTTTTGCCTATTGTTTCCCCGGGAAAACGGGGGAATTTGGCCTATTTTTGTCGTTTGGGCTGGTCAATCAGGGCTTCTAGCGGTGGATCGGGCGTGTATTTGACCTTTTTGGTGACGATATAGGTGAAATACCGGTCAATGCCGATGCCCGCGATGAGCAAGCGGTCGATCAGGCGTTGATAGGAATCCACATCGCGGCATAGAATTTTCAGCATGTAATCGACCCCGCCCCCCAATGCAAAACATTCGACAATTTCGGGAATGTCCTGTACGGCGCGTTCAAAAATGGCGAAGTCTTCGTGCTGGTGATGGCGCAGGGTGACTTCGGTCATGACCAGGGTGGGTTTGGCCAGTTCTTCCAGATTGATCCGCGCGTGGTAGCCTGAAATCACGCCCAGATCTTCCAGCCGTTTTAATCGTTCCCAGCACGGGCTGGGCGAAAGGTTCACCGCCTCGGCCAGTTTGACCTTGGTGATGCGCCCTTCGCGTTGCAGCGTGAGCAAGATTTTTAAATCCTGTTCATCAAGCCGGATCATGCAGCCACCACATCGGCAATGACAGCAAGGCAGTCGCCGGTTTTGATCAGCCCGGGATAATGACGGCATGACAAAATGCCGCCGCGCGGTGCGGTATAAACCGTTGCCGGGATGCCGGTGCGTTCGGTGTCGTAAACGCGTGCAATAATGTCGCCCGCTTTTACCATTTCGCCCAAATCAACACAGGGTTCAAACAGGCCGGTATTTTCGCTGGCGACAAAACAGGTGTCGTCGGGCATATCAAGCATGACAGCCTGATCGGGGTGTTCAATTTCGCCTGAAACAATCCCGGCATGGATCAGGAAATTGCGCACCCCGCGATCGGTGATGGCGACCCGTTGGGCGCCGGTGGAGCCACCGCCGCCCAGTTCGGTGGTGACAAAGGTTTTGCCAGCTTCTTCGACCACGGTGTCAAACATGCCAACACTGTCAAGTTCCAGCATCATCATCGAGTAAGGCGCACCAAAGGCGCGCATCGCGGCCACACAGGCGGCTTCCTGTTTTTTGTCGGGTAAAACGTGAACGGCGGCAAAGGGCACAAAATCCAGCGTTTTGCCGCCCGAATGCATATCAAGGACAAAGTCGGCCTCGGGCACCAGATAACGCAAAACGTAATCGGCAATTTTTTCGGTCACCGTGCCGTTGGCGCGGCCGGGGAAGCTGCGGTTAAGGTTGCCCTTGTCGATGGGCGATGTGCGCGACGCATTTTTAAAGGCCGGATAATTCATGGCAGGCAAAATGATAATGCGTCCCGAAATTTCGGTCGCGGCAAGGTTGCTGGCCAGTTTGAACAGCGACACCGGGCCTTCATATTCATCGCCGTGATTGCCGCCCGTAAGCAGCGCCGTGGGGCCAGTACCGTTTTTAATCACTGTAATGGGGATCATAACAGCCCCCCACGCAGAATCGTCACGCGAATAGGGCAGCTTTAAAAAGCCGTGAAAAACCCCGTCCGTATCAAGCGGGATGGTTGGGGTGATGGGTGATGCGTGTGTCATTGGCCGTATCCTTGAATGTAAATGCAGGGTTGCCGCGACCGTCGGCAACCCTTGTTTATCCGTCCGTGCAGGCTGTGGGGAAGACTAGTTTTTAATAAACAGCTGGCGCGGGAAATTGGTCAGGGTTTTTGACCCCTGTTCCGTGATCATCAGGCTTTCGGTAATTTCAATACCCCAGTCTTCAAACCACAGGCCCGGCATGAAATGGAACGTCATGCCCGGTTCGAGAACGGTGCGGTCGCCCGGACGCAGGCTCATGGTGCGTTCGCCCCAGTCGGGCGGATAGGAAAGACCGATCGGATAGCCACAACGGCTGTCTTTTTCGATGCCGTATTTTTGTAAAACGCCAAAAAAGGCCTTGGCGACATCTTCGCAGACATTGCCGGGTTTTGCGGCCTCAAGCCCGGCCTGCAAGCCTTCGATCAGGGCACTTTCGGCATCCAAAAACCTTTGGTCGGGCTGGCCAAGGTAAACCGTGCGCGACAAAGGCGCGTGATAGCGTTTGTAACAACCGGCAATTTCAAAAAAGGTGCCGGCATTATTGGGGATCGGTTTGTCGTCCCATGTCAGGTGCGGGGCGCTGGCATCCACACCCGATGGCAAAAGCGGCACGATGGCGGGGTAATCGCCGCCCGTACCTTCAACGCCGACAATGCCGGTCCGGTAAATTTCGGCCACCAGTTCGTTTTTTTGCATCCCCGGTTCGACAATTTCAAGAATGCGTTCATGCATGTTTTCCACAATGCGCGCAGCCTGGCGCATATAGAAAATTTCCTGTTCGGATTTTACCGCGCGTTGCCAGTTCACAAGGGCGGTGGCGTCTTTAAGGGTGGCATTGGGCAAATGAGTTTGCAGTTGCAAATAGCAGCGGGCTGAAAAATAGTAATTATCCAGCTCGACCCCGATATTGCGCGTGCCCCAGCCCCGTGACTCGATAATTTCCGACAGATAATCCATCGGATGATGGGTGGGGTTTTGCACGAAATAGTCAGGATAGGGAATGATCCGGTCATGGGTCATGTAAACGGTGCGTTTGGCCCCGTTGGAATCCTGTGATCGTCCATACCAGATCGGGTCATCTTCGATCGGGATCAGCACACATTGATGCACATAGAAAGACCAGCCGTCATAACCGGTTAGCCAGGCCATGTTTGATGGATCGGTAACGATCAAAAGATCGATCCCCTTTTCCACCATGGCTTTTTTGGTTTTATCAAGCCGCACAGCATATTCGTCGCGGGTAAAATTCAGTTCAACCTGGCTCATTGCAGGCCTCCAAAGCAGGGCAAGGCCCTAATCAGGAAACGATCTCGGTGCCGGTGCCAGATGCATCGCATCTTTGCCGGGCGAGGGTGGCGATTGCGGTGTCCTGGACACCTGTACCGGTCAGGTCGCAAAGCGTGATTTGCCGGGCGTCGCTGCGCCCCGTCGCAGAACCGGCAATAACCTGACCCAGTTCCGTCTGGCTGCTGGCAGCATCGATCAACCCGGCATCAATGGCGTGGTGAAGTTCGCCAAGGATGCGGCATTGCGCGGTGCTATCGCAGACATAAAGGCCCACCTGCCCGATCAGGGCAGGGTCAATTTCGTTTTTATGTTCGGCATCAGACCCCATCGCCGTGACATGGGTGCCGGGCTGAACCCAGCTTGCCTGTAAAACGGGGCTGCGTGCCGGGGTGGTGGTAACAATAATGTCGGCATGCGCGCAGGCAGCCTTGCCATCATTTGTTGCGCTAACCGGAATGTTTAATTCGTGGCTAAGGTCACGGGCTGTTTTTTCCGCCTTGGCACTGTCGCGGCCCCAGATGGTGGCCGATGTAACGGGGCGCACCAATGTCAGTGCGGTTAATTGCAACCGGGCCTGAATGCCGGTGCCAAAAATGGTGGCATGTTTGGCATTCTCGCGCGCCAGATGGCGGGCGGCAACACCGCCCGCCGCGGCTGTGCGGATGTCGGTTAAATAGCCGTTATCAAGCATTACCGCTTCTAACAGCCCGGTTTTGGCCGAAAACAGGTTCATCAGGCCATTAACCGATGGCAGGCCCATTTTCGGGTTATCAAAAAAGCCGGGGCTGATTTTAATGGCAAAGCTGTCGACACCGGGCACATAGGCGGTTTTGACATCGACCTCGCCGTTATAATCGTCGATATCAAGCCGCAGGATGGGCGGCATACGCACATCTTGCGTTGCCAAGGCGCGAAAGGCATTTTCAATACAGTCAATCGCGGCAATGTCCAGGGTGATAACGTGGCGCAGATCGCTTTCGGTCAAAATACGGATTTTGGGCATGGTCAGGCGCCCCCGGTTTTGGAGGTGGCCTGTTCTGCTTCCAACGCCAGATCGACATTTTCGCCGCCGATAATGCGGCGATGCAGGTTCATGTCGATATTGCAGCCCGTGCTGAGAACCACGGTTTTGCCGGGGTTATCGATCAGCCCGGCGCGCAGCGCGGCAATGCCCACGGCGGCGGCCCCTTCAATCACTTGCTGGTCATCGATATAGGCCGCGCGGATGCCATCGGCGATCTGGGCTTCGTTGACCAGCACAAAATCGTCGGTCAAATCGGCGCACATGTTAAAGGTATAAAGGTTGTTTTCGCCAATGCCGCCGCCCAGACTGTCGGCCAGGCTGGGCCATTCGCGCACCGATGTGGGTTGACCGGCCTGCAGGCTTTCGATCATGGCACAGCCGCGTTCCATCGAAATGCCGACCACGCGAATGGCGGGGTTGATTGACTTGGCCGCCAATGCCACACCGGCCAGCAAGCCACCGCCCGAAAGCGGGACGAGCAGGGTTTCGGTATCGGGCAATTGCTCGATCACTTCGAGCCCCAGTGTGCCTTGTCCGGCAATAATGTCGGCATGGTCGAACGGCGGCAGCATGGTCATGCCATCATCGCGCACCAGCCGATCGACTTCCTTTTGGGCTTCGTCTTGCGATTGCCCGGAAATGCAAATTTCAGCCCCTTGGGCGCGAATGCCTTCAACCTTGTTGTGCGGCACCAGTTCGGACATGCAAATAACCGCACGTACCCCGGCATTGCGCGCGGCATTGGCAAGCGCACGGCCATAGTTGCCGGTCGATACACCGATAACCCCTTTGGCTTTTTGCGCGTCGCTCAGGTTTAAAACCGCATTGGCGGCACCGCGCAGTTTAAAGCTGCCGGTATATTGCTGATGTTCGCATTTGATCCAGATCGGGGTTCCAACATGGTCGCTCAGGCTTTGGCTGGGGCGCAGCGGGGTATGAATAACATGCCCGGCAATGCGCTTGCGGGCGGCAAGGATATCGCCAAGCGTGATCGGCTTTTTCACGGCAACCTCGTTCATCAGGCGGTGGGGGGTGTTTGGTCAAACAGGCTGCCAAAGCCTGTGACCGGGTTTTGATAGTTCATCAGATGCAAGGCATGCCAGATCAGGGCCTGATTGCTGGTGATCACCGGCTTGCCCAAAAGCTTTTCGGCGCGCTGTGCAATTTCTGCGGCGCGAATGGCGGTGCAGGAAATAAAAACAGCATCCGCATCATCAGAGTTAGCCTGTAAGGCCGCCGCGAGCAAGGCATCGGGCGGAATGGCCGTCATATCGGGGTCGTTTTCAAGGCCAAATGCCAAAACGCGGGTAAGTTCGAACCCTTGCTCCACAATGCCTTGGGCCACCGTTGCCGTAACATCGAGGATATAGGGCGCGGCGATGGCAATTTTTTTTGCGCCAACGGCACGCAGCGCATATTGCGATGCCAAAAGCGGATTGGTGACCTTGCAACCGGGCAGGCCTTCGTGGATCAAGGCGCTGATGCGGTCTGACCCGTTTACAGCCGTGCCGGACGTGCAGCCAAAAATAGCCACGTCGACACCAAAGCCGGGCAAAATTGTGCGCGCGGCACGCGGCAAATCATCGGCCATGGCGCGCAGGCTATCAACCGTGATCGGGTTGGCATTGGCAATGCGGGTGGTAAACAACCCGACATCAGATGGCAAAATACGGCGTAAATCGTCTTCGCTGTTAAAATCGGTTGCCAGGGTAATCAGCCCGACCCGGCCTGCCGGGGCGACCGGGTCGGGTTTGTAACTTAAATTAACCAGCTCTGGCGTGATGTCGGAAATGGCTGACATCGGGGTGAATGCTCCGTCAAAAACGATAACGCTGTGTCCAAAGCCGGGTTTTCCAGGTGCGGATCCGCCCCGGTTTTATAAGGAACCGGGGCGGGCCGCGTGCCTAGCGAAAGGCGGTTTCGGGCAGGAAAGTTGCAATTTGCGGGAAGAAAATCAGCGCGACTGCAACCAGCAACAACATGAAGATAAAGGGCGGTGTGCCTTTGATGACTTCGGCATAAGGTCGCCTGAATATGGCAATGGCGGTAAAAATATCGCAGCCAAAGGGCGGTGTTGCCGAGCCAATCGCCACCTGCAAGGTAACAAGAGTACCTACCAGAATGGGGTCGATCCCGGCATTGTTGACCAGCGGCATAAAGATCGGGGTTAAAACCAGAATAACCACAATCGGGTCGACAAACATGCAGCCGATAAAAAATGCAATCGAGATGGCAAACAGAATGGTGTAGGGACCAGCCGTATCAAGGGCGAGCGCCCCAATTACGGCTTGCGGGATCTGGGCAAAGGAAATGACGAAGGAAAACGTTGTACCAGCGCCCACCAGAATGAAAACCACCGCCGTGATCAACCCGGTTGAGCGGGCGATATGCAATAATTCGTGCCATTTGACCGAGCGGAAGATCAGAACTTCGAGGATGACAGCGTAAATCACGGAAACAGCAGCAACCTCGGTCGGGCTGACCCAGCCCAGGTAAATCCCGCCAACAATCAGCACCGGAAACATGATGGCCGGGCCGGCATTGACAACCGCCTTGGCCCGTTCGGGCCATGTGCGGCGCGGGATGGTGGGAATATCGTTGATTTTGGCGTAGCAGACTGAGTAGGCCGAAAACAACAGCAAGATCAAAATGCCTGGGCCAATACCGGCGATAAACAGCTCGCCGATGGAAACCTTGCCAACCACACCAAATACGATCATGCCGATTGATGGCGGGATCAGAAAGGCAATGTCACTGGCATTAATGATCAGCGCCATTGTGAAGCTGTCTTTATAGCCAGCTTCCAGCATTTTTGGGCGCAGCGGCCCGCCCATGGCAACCACGGTGGCCTGTGTGGACCCTGACACCGCTCCGAACAGCGTGCAGCCAAGTGCGGTTGTGACCGCAAGGCCGCCGCGCATATGGCCGACAAAGGTCATGGCAAGGTCGATCAGGCGGCTGGCGGTATGGCCCTTGGTAACGATATCGGCAGCAAAAATAAACATCGGCACCGCGATCAGGGCGACCGGGCTGATGCCACTGACCATTTGTTGAATAATGATCTCGTGGGGGATGTGCAGGAAAAACGCAAAGGCGATAACGCTGGCCGATGCAAGCGGAACCATCATGGGGAAGCCCAGCAATAGCAGGCCCAGCATGACGATGATGATTGTTGTACCTAAATCCATTGTTTTCCCCGCCCCTACAAATGCGTATCAAGGGTGTCGTCTTCGTAAATGTCCTCGACCCGGTAAGACAGGTGGACACCTGGCTTTAAAATATTGGTCAAGGCAGCAAGTACGAACTGGATACCGGTTACGGTCAGACCGAAAGGAACCACCAGCACGGTAAAGTACATGGGAATACGCAAGGACGGGGTCAGACGGTTGGTTTTGATCAGCCCGGCAATATAATCGATTGAATAATAGGCCAGGGTAAACAGCAGGGTCGCCGTGCCCACGCTTACAATGATCATAAGAACCTTGCTGGCGCGCGGTCCCAGCATGTCGGAAAAGGCCGACATGCGAATATGACGCCCCATTCGTGCCGCTTCCGATATGCCGACAAAGGTCACCAGAATGATCAGGAATTGATTTAGTTCTTCGGAAAAAAACAGGCTGGAACTAAATCCCAGTCGGGCAATAACATTGGCGACCGTATTGACCGCCATGATGATGATGCTCCAGCCGAGCAACTGCCGTTCAATGACAGACAGCCCATCATCAATTTTTCTAAGCACGTTAAGCGCCGTGCGAGATTCTATCGGCGCGTCTCCGTTCGATCCAGACATACGACCTCCTTGATGCGCGTGCGAGACATTTGTTTGGAACGCGTAACAATACGAACGGTTCCCTCCCACAGATATCAGTCTGCTTCGCGCCAGAAGGTCAGAATAGAAACGCTATTGAACGGTTCAATGAAATTTTTGTGTCATGACAAAATCAATACATGACGTCGAACGCATGTACACCGGGCATTTGATCCATGGTCTGGCGGATCTGCATCAACCCGCGATGCAGGCTTGGTGTATCGATGGCACCGCCAACGCAAACCCGGATGGCATTGGGGCGTTTGACCTTGACCGTCATGAAGGGGTCGGAAATGGTGACAGCGACACCGTTTTTGCGCAATTCGGAAGCAAACCATTCCTCTTGCCAGTGTTCGGGAATACGCACCCAGGCCGACAGGGATGTGGGGTGATGGCGCACAACCGCATCGCCCAAGATCTCGGCGACCAGGCTTTGTCGTTCGCGCATCAGGGCGCGCTGCACGGTAACGGCCTGTGCCACCACACCGTCTTCGATCCAGCGTGCGCCCATCTCGGCAATCAGGGGGGTGCCCATCCAGCCGGTCACGCGCAGCACGCTGCTGGCGCGAATCGAAAGGTGTTTTGGCACAACAAGATAGCCGGTGCGCAGACCCGGCATGACGATTTTGGTCAGGCTGGATATGTGAAAGCCCAGTTGCGGTAAAAAGCTGGTGATGGGGGGCAGGTTTTGTTCGAGAAGCGGGCGATAAACATCGTCCTCGATCACGTAAACACCATGCTGGCTGGCGATTTCGGCAATGCGTTTGCGCCGCTCCAGCCCCATCAGGCAATTGGTCGGGTTGGTATAAATCGGGGTAACAACAAGGGCACGAATGGCGCGTTGCTGGCATTCGCGTTCGAACGCTTCGGGCAGGATGCCTTCATCGTCGGTCGGCAGCGCGCCCAGTTTAAACCGCAACACGCTGGCGGTGCCGATAACCCCGTGATCGGTCAGGCTTTCGGTTAGAACAACATCGTCGGGCTGCACAATGGACGCCAGGGCAATGAAAATGCCCTGGGCGGCGCCATTGGTGATGATGGTTTGGGCAGGCTCGGCAGTCAGCCCCATGCCCGCCAGCCATTTGACCCCGACCTCGCGGTGATAATCAAACCCCGCCACCGGGCGGCAGCTTTCCATCCACGGGTGGTGGGAATCCTCGGCCAGACGGCGGTGCATCTGGCGTGACAGGTCGTTGTGAAAATCGGTATAGGCGGCGCGCACGATGGAAAGATCGATCAGATCGGGCTGGCGGTTATCAAGGATAAACGACGATGCCCGGTCGGTCAGCCGGGCCTGAACAAAGGTGCCCCGTCGCCGTTCGGACCGCAAATACCCTTGCCGCTCCACTTCCTTGTAGGCAGCACTTACGGTCTGGACGCTGACTTTTAAATGATATGCCAGGTCGCGATGTGTTGGCATGCGAACATCATGGCGCAGGCGCCCGGACTCGATATCGGTGATGATGGCTTCGACCAGCGCCTTGTATTTAGGGCCTGTGTCGCCACTCAGATCTGTCGTCGGTAGCCACATTTTACTCGTTCCACCCATCCGTTTTGTCGGCACCCTAACATAGCGACGGGTATTTTGGGTAGAGGGCTTTATATTTTTGTAATGATACAAAACACTCATTGACCTGATGCAGGAACATTTCAAGACTTCGAACGTTCAAACAATCTAACTGCCGCCGATCCTGTGAGGACGCAGGGTTGTAGCGGCCCAACAAGGGAGACTTCTGTAATGAGTTTGACAAAGCTCTTCAAGGCGACCCTGTCTGCCGCAGCAGTTTTTGCGGTTGCAGGTACGGCAATGACCGTGCATGCGGAGGAATGGAAATTCGCCATCGAAGAAAGCACGGGCGACGTCCAGGATTTGTACGCCCAGAAATTCAAGGAACTGGTTAAGGAAAAAAGTGGCGGCGACGTTGATGTCACCATTTACACCTATGGCCAGCTTGGGACTGAAAACGACATTACCGAACTGACCGCTTCAGGGGCTATTCAGTTCTCCAACGCATCTCCGGGCCATTTGGGAACCTTCGTTCCTGAAATTCAGGTCTTTGGTGTGCCTTATTTGCTGTCGCAAAATAACGATGTCAACAAGGCCGTTCTGTCTGAAAGCCCGACGATTTATAAGGGCCTTTCCAAGGATTTCGAAAGCAAGGGTCTGAAGCTTTATACCATGTATCCCGAAGGGGAAATGGTGTGGACCACCAAGAAAAAGGTCGAAACCCCGAAGGATTTTGATGGTGTCAAATTCCGCGTGATGACCTCGCCGATCCTGATTGACAGCTACAAGTCATTTGGTGCCGACCCGGTGGCATTGCCGTGGGGTGAAGTATATTCGGGCCTGCAAACCAGCGTGATTGACGCGCAGGTGAACCCGATTTTCTTCATCGAAAGTGCCAAGTTTTACGAAGTTACCGACTATCTGATTTATGCCGGTCAGCAGCAATACACCACCACTGTGGTTACCAATGACGCCTTTTATAAAGGCCTGTCGGATGACCGCAAAAAGCTGTTGAAAGATGTTAAATCGGAACTTGATGATTATATCTTCAAGGCACAGGCTGATTTGAACGACAAGGCGCTTGATAAAATCAAGAAAGCCAAGCCGAGCATCAAGGTTATTAAACTTGATGCCGATCAGCGCGCCAAATTTGAAGAAGCTTCAAAAAGCGTTGGTGACAACCTGGTCAAAGAAGTTGGTGGCGACACCGAACAGGTTTTGGCTGATTTGCGCGATGAAATCGGCAAAAAAGAAAAAGAATTGGGCAAGATGTAATTATCTGGCTTGAGAATTGTCGATATGACGGCAGTTCTGTTCGTGCAAAACCCCTGCAAGCGTTGGCTTGCAGGGGTTTTTATATGTAATAGCAGCTAGGAAACAGCAAGCAATCGCAGCGGACGGGACACGGTGATATAGGCAAATAGCCCAATTGCCACCGTCGTGATCGCAGATCCGATTAAAGCCGGTAAGTGCGGGCCGCCGACCTGATCAATGACGGTGCCTGAGGCCATGGCGACGGCCCCGAGAACAGCGAATAAAACCTGTGTTTTGTCGATGCCATCAAAATGACGGCGGCTGATCCGGTAATAGGTTCCGTACAGGGCAAGGCTGAACCAGCTTAGCAAATTAACATAACTGTAAGTCGGGAATATCGAGGACCCTTCGATCAGGATTGTTTTCAATCCCCAGATCGCCTCAATGAATGCCAGACAGGCTGAAACAGTCCAGCATATGCGTGGTAAGTTATTCATTTCAGTTCCAGTTCGCATCATCGGTTTGGTCAGTATCGGTCCCAATTCAAGTATATTTTTTGTTCTGTAAGTATAGCTAGTTCAAATTTTAAATTTATACAATTAAATTATAATGTACTTATTTTTTCAATGTCTTAGATGAAATATTCTTTAGTATTGGTATTATTCCTTATTCGTATAGTGCACCTGCGTAACAAACATGGTGCGTGGCAACATTTAAAGCATGGATCTTATTAAAAGAAATATGCTTTCGGCAAAAAAGAAGGGCCGAACACAAGGTTCGGCCTGCAAGGACGGAGAGCTGTTTTGGGAAAGACAGTTCGTTTGTCGACCGGCTTATTTGGCAGCAAGTTCATCGGTGACGGCGTCGACGGCCTGTTTGGCAATATCGACAACCTTGTCGATTTCAGCTGTGGTGATGCAAAGTGCCGGGGCAAAGCCGAGAATGTCGCCGTGCGGCATGGCGCGCGCAATCATGCCACGTTCCAGACACGCTGCTGATACTTTGGCGCCGACCTTCAGGTTCGGATCAAAGCGTTCCTTTTTGTCCTTGTCGGCGACAAATTCCAGCGCAGCCATCAGGCCAACACCACGGGCTTCACCCACCAGCGGATGATCGGCAAAGGTTTCGCGCAGCAGGTTCTGGAAATAGCCACCGGTTTTCGCGGAATTGCCGGTCAGGTCTTCACCATCGACAATGTCAAGGTTGGCATTGGCGGCAGCGGCACAAACCGGATGGGCCGAATAGGTCCAGCCATGGCCCAGCGGCCCCATTTTGTCCGATCCCTGTTCCAGAACCTTCCAGACCCGTTCGCCGACAATAACGCCCGACAGCGGCAGGTAACCCGATGTAACACCCTTGGCAATCGTGATCAGGTCGGGTTTGATGCCGTAATGCTGGGAGCCGAAATAGCTGCCGGTACGCCCGAACGCGGTAACAACTTCGTCGGCAACCAGAAGCACATCATATTTGTTCAAAACCGCCTGAATGGCTTCCCAATATCCTTTGGGCGGGGTGATGATGCCGCCCGTGCCCATCACCGGTTCGCCGATAAAGGCCGCGATGGTTTCGGGGCCTTCGCGCAGGATCATTTTTTCCAGATCATCAGCACAGCGTTTGGCAAACTGTTCTTCGGTTTCACCGGCTTCGGCATTCCAGTAGAAATGCGGGCAGGTGGTGTGCAAGATCGGCGCACGCGGCAAATCAAACGCATTGTGGAAGGTGGCAAGGCCGGTCAGGCTGCCGGTCATGATGCCCGAGCCATGATACCCGCGCCAGCGCGAGATGATTTTTTTCTTTTCCGGGCGACCCAGAATGTTGTTGTAGTACCAGATCAGCTTGATGTTGGTTTCGTTGGCGTCCGAGCCGGACATACCGTAATAAACCCGCTGCATGCCTTCGGGCGCACTTTTGACAATGCGCTCGGACAGGCGAATGATTGGCTCGTTCCCATGACCCACATAGGTGTGGTAATAGGCCAGTTCCTTGGCTTGGGCATAAATGGCATCGGCAATTTCGGTGCGGCCATAACCAACATTGACACAATACAGACCGGCAAAGGCATCAAGGGTTTCCTTGCCTTCGGTGTCGTGAATGTAAATGCCTTTGCCGCCATTGATGATGCGGTTGGGCGTTTCGCCATCCGCATGCTGGCGCATGTTGGTTGACGGATGCATGAAATGCGCCCGGTCCATTTTTTGCAGTTCTGCGGTGTTGTTTTTAATCACATTCATTTTCTTCTCCCGTTCAAGGTCGTGGGGCGAACTGCCAGCCTTTAAAATGCTGCGCAGACATATTTAAGCTCGGTGAATTCTTCGAGGCCGTGGCGCGATCCTTCGCGGCCCAGGCCCGACTGTTTGACCCCGCCAAACGGGATCGGTGCGCCGGTAATTTTTACGCAATTTAGCGCAACCATGCCGTATTCAAGGGCATTGGCAACCCGGTTGGCGCGCGACTGGTCGCTGGTGTAAAGATAGGCGGCCAGCCCATATTCGCTGTCATTGGCTTTGGCGATGACTTCGTCTTCGCTATCAAACGGAATAACCGGGGCCACCGGGCCAAAGGTTTCCTCGTGATAGATTTGCATGTCATCGGTGACATCGGCCAGCAGGGTCGGCGCGTAAAACAGCCCGCCTAATTGTTTGCCACCCACGATAACCCGGGCACCCTTCGCACGGGCATCTTCAACATGTTCGGCGCATTTGGCCACGGCACGGTCATGCATCAGCGGGCCAATATCGCAATTTTCATCCAACCCGTTGCCGACCCGCAGTTTTTCAATGGCGTCGGCAAAACGGGCAATGAACTGGTCGTAAATGTCGCGATGAACGAAAATGCGGTTCGCGGCCAGGCAATCTTGCCCGCTGGTGGCAAATTTGGCGCCGATGGCATGCGCAATGGCCTGGTCCATATCCACATCCGGGAACAGGATAAACGGGGCATGCCCGCCCAGTTCCATCGACATTTTTTTAACCGTTTGTGCGCCTTGCGCCAGCAACAGCCGCCCGATCTGGGTGGAGCCGGTGAAAGACAGGGCACGGACGACATGGTTGCCGCATAGCTCGCCCACCACCGGGTTGGGGTCGCCGGTAATAACGTTAAACACACCCGCCGGGATACCGGCCCGTTCGGCCAGTTCGGCCAATGCCGTGGCGGAAAACGGGGTTTCGGTGGCCGGGCGCACAATCATGGTGCAGCCAGCGGCAAGGGCGGCGGCGGCCTTGCGCGTGATCATGGCGCAGGGGAAGTTCCACGGGGTAACGGCGGCGGTTACACCAATTGGTTCACGGCGGATGCTCATGGCGCGATTGGGCAGGTGCGATGAAATGCTTTCAACATTCACCCGCTTGGCTTCTTCGGCGTAAAATTCGATGAAGCTGGCGGCGTAGTCAATTTCACCGCGCGATTCCGTGATCGGTTTTCCCTGCTCCAGTGTCATTAACAGGGCAAGGTCTTCCTTGTTTTCGATCAGCAATTCAAACCAGCGGCGCATTCTTTGCGCGCGGTCTTGCGGCAGCAAAGCGGCCCATGCGGGAAACGCGGCGTGGGCGGCGTCAACTGCCCGCCTTGTTTCGGCAACACCCATATTGGGAACTGTGCCAAGAAAGCTTCCGTCAAACGGGTTGGTCACCTCGATGACCTGACGGTTATCTGCCGAACTCCAGCGCCCGTCGATATAGGCGTGTTCACGCAACAAGCGCAAATCGGACAGATTGCTTAACGACACACAACGCTGTTCTTTCAATTGTGCCGTCATGGGAGCCTCCTTTTAAACGGGCCCGGCCAATGGTTATGCCGGGTCTGCCTGTTGAACTAAAGGCAGACTAACAATTTCGCCGCAGAGGAGGTCTCCGAAGGTGAGGCGATTTGGTGTGGTTTTTTTGGCAGGGAGGGGCGTTTAAACGATGTTTCTTCTGCCAGCGGTTGGTGGCAGGCGCAATTCAGGCGAGCCGACACCGCGAGAAACGGCAGAAATGGTGGGCTTTTGCGACTTATGACGCGCTGTCGTCGTTATCGTTCAGCCAGGCTTTCATCTCGCGGCGTTTGCGCTGCCTTTCGATAATGGTGCGAATGATCAACACCATGAAAACCAGCAACAGCAACGTTGTGGTGGTGGGAAAGGCAAAGGGAATGCCGATAGCGACCACAAGCGCACCGGCCAGACTGCCGCCAATAATCGCCATAAAACCCAGTATCAGAAAAATGGCGACAAAGGCGGCAATCAGTATGGCGGCAATTTTGTTCATCGGTTCGGCTGGTCTCGACTGGTGAGCTGTTTGGTGGTCATGTCCAGCCGTTCGGCAAGAACGCGCAACAGCTGGACCGATACGGCCTGATCCTGTCGAACAAGGCCAAGGAATTCGGCTTTATCAAGTTTCAGAACGGTCATGTCTTCCACTACGCGAATGGTTGCAGACCGTGGCTGGTCGACCAGCAAAGCAATTTCACCAATCACTTCCTTGGGTTCGACATCGCGCAGTTTCAGGGTCTGGGCTTCGTCCGTGGTCAGCCAGATTTCACCGCGACCGGAAATAACGATAAAGGCCGCATCGCCCGGTTCACCCTGTTTGACGATCACCTCGCCCCGTTTATAGGTAAGACGCGGGCTGGTAAATGCCAGCAGTTTGATGACATTGGGATCAAGCGCGGAGAACAGCGGAATGGTCCGCAGCAGTCGGACTTCTTCTTCGATGCTGCCATCTTCCGCCGGGATGGTGTCGGTTTCGGCGGTGATGGCGGTGGCATCGCCAAGGACGTCAGGGCTGGCTTCGCCAGGCTTGTCGCGCCGGGTCAGCTTGCCATTGGACATATGCAGGCGGGTGGAAAAACGGTCGCCCGGCATATCGGCACCATCGACCCAGATCACGCTGCGTTCGCTGGCGCCCCGGGTTAAAAATTCCACGACCTGGTCGCGGGTTTCGTTATCAAGCGCGGACAGGGCCTCGTCGACGACCAGAATATCGGGGTTTTTGATCAGCGCACGCACCAGCGTGATTTTCTGACGCAGGCTTTGCGACACCCGGCTGCCGCCCACCCCGACATCGGATTCAAGGCCCAATGCAATCAGGGCTTCGTACAGGCCGCCATCGCGGGCAATTTCAAACAGAACTTCGCCAACGCGTTCTTCCGAATGCGCACGGCCATAGGCAAAGCGCCCAAACAGCAGGTTATCAAGAATGGATGCCGCAGCGGTGTAGTTTTCGACCTCGAAAAAGTCGATCTCGCTGGCAAGGTCGGCGGGGATGTTTTCGTGAAATTTCGGCCGGGCTTTTAGAACCAGATCGCGGAAATTATCATCCATCACCCGCAGGCGATGGCGGGCCGGGGTTAAATTCATCGCCACTTCAAGCAGGCGCACCCGGTCATCTTCGCGAATATCACCAACATTAACGCCATCAATGCGTTTCAGCATGTTTTTGACATCGGTAAGCTCATCGGCGGAAATAAAGCTGTAGCGATCGAAAAATTCATGCCCCGGCGGCAGGCCGGTAAACAGTTCGATCATCAGCTCCAGCATGTTGCGGCCCATATTGATCATGGGTTCGTACAGGCCATTGTCGCGCAAAACACCCTGAAAATAAGGATGGTTCAGGAAGTTGCGGCGTTCATAATTCGGGTTTACCGGCACCCCGAAAATCAGGTTGATGCCAACGGTGGCGTTGTCATTATAGCTTTCGATATCAAACGGTTCGACCAGATCAGCCAAACCGCGTTCAGCCAGCAATTCTTTCAGGCGCGGGCGCGCGGCGAGGACGGCCTTGGACAGGTTGGGACGCAGTTTCGGGTCTATCCGGCGAAACAGGCCGATCCGGTAAATATCGCGGTCAAGATGAACAACCGACAGCAGGGTCAAAAGTTCGCTGTTAAGATGTTCAAGCGAGTCATAACCTGGCCCGACATAATCAATCCACTGGCCGCTGGGGTCGTAGGGAATGTTGCCCGAGCGTTTGATTTCATCAAACATTTCGGCAGTTAAATGATCGGGAAGGTCGGTGGGCGATGCCAGTTCAATCTTCTCAACCAGAACCGGGGCCAGAAGGTCGCCCGCGGTGGCATCATCGGTGCTGGTAACAGCTTTGCCATCGGTGCTGGCGGGCTGCGCGTCGCCGGTGTTTTTCGGGGGCTCAACCAGGGGGCGGTGTTTAAGCCCATAGAGCAGATTGTCCGATATGGTGCCATGAAACAGATAGGAATCAGGCCCGACATAGCCGGTGCGCTGGCCCAGAAATGAGGCCGGAAGCTGGGCGGCATTGGTGTCGGCGAACTGGATGCGGCCGCTGCTTGGCGTGATTAAACGGACCAGCAATCGGGCAAGATGCGATTTGCCACTATCGGCGGTGCCAGTAAGCAGGGCGGAACCGGGCAAGGGCATGTTGAACGATACATTTTCAACAACCTTAGTGCCGTCATCATCGGTCCATGACAGGGCATAAACATCCATCGGGCTGCTCAGATGCCCGGCAACAGGGGCTGTCAGTTCGTGTTCCTGATCAAGATCGGGCAGTTCAAACTGTTCGTAAAGCTGGTCATATTTGATATGGGCATCGGCCAGGCGCTGATAATAGGCCAGAAGTTCCTTCCACGGCGCCGACATATCCTTATAGGCAGCCAGAGCCGCCACCAGTGCCCCGAATGACAGGTCGCCCGCAATAACCAGATAGCCGCCAATCGAATAAAAGAAAAACGGCGTGATCTGGGCGATAAAATTATTGAGAAATTTGATAAAGAATTTGCGGAAATAGATTTCCTTGCGGATTTCAAAAATCCGGCCCATGCGCTGGGTATAGCGCATCAGCTCGTAGCCCTGGGTGTTGTGGGCGCGAATGTCGGTCGCACCGCTGACCGTATCGCCAATATGTTCTGACATGCGCCGGATATTTTGCACCCGGTCTTTGCCCAGCTTGTTCACCCGGCGCTGCAGTTTGGGGATCAGATAACCTTGCAGCGGATAAAACGACACCGCCGCAAACCCCATCAGCGGGTCCTGAATAAAGATAAAAGCCGAAATCGTAACCAGAATGCCGCCCTGATAAACTGGCAGGGAAAAGGCTTCGCCAAAAAAACCGCCCAAAGGTTCGGCTTCGGCGGTGATCATGGAGACAATTTCGCCCTGGCTGGTTTTGCGAAAATGGGGCAGGGGAAACCGCAACACGCGTTCATATAAAATATAGCGCATCCGGCGCAAAAGCCGTTCGGCCATAACACCGGTATAAACATTGATGAAATATTTAAAACCGCCATTTACAAAAACCAGAGCCAGAAATATGCCCGACAATGCAAACAGATATTCGACCTGGTCAAGTTTGACACCGAGAATGTCAAACGGTTCGCCCGCCCCGCCGATGGCCTGGTTGACGATCATTTTGGGCAGGTCGAGGGAATAATACAGAAACGGAAATGACAGCACAGTCACGATCAAAAGGACGATCTGTTGTAAGCGACTGTGGCGCCAGATATAGGCAAATACCGAATTCGGCATGCACGTTTCCCGTTATGCTGCAATGCCGGACCGGTCCATCCGGTCAGGCCAGGTCAAAGCTTTGTCCCGGGGTCACAAAACCGCAAAAACCGTCGGCGACGGCATCGGGCTTTGCATAAGCCGGATAATGATAAAGCCACATTTTGGCTTTGATGTCGTCGGGCAGCGTCTTTAACTGATCGTAATGCGCATGCACACCAGACCAACGCGGACCCAGTTCGCAATCCTGATAAATCACATCGGCCTTGCGATAATAGGCCATATGGGCATCGGGATTAAAGATCGCATCTGTTGTAATGAAAAAGCGTGTCGAATTTGTTGTGCCAAACAACGCAAAAGACTGCATTTTTCCGTTTTTGGCGACAATATGGTCAACGGGCAGAACTTCCAGATTAACGTCATGCCAGTTAAAGCTGCCTTCCGGCTGCAAGGGTTTGACGTTAAAATAGGTTTCCAGCGTGCTGTTGCCATGATCGCTGACCTCAAGTCCGCCCCGCAGGCTGTGTTCCCACAGCGGGTCGATCAATTCGTTTACCACGTACAGATCGATACGGTGCCGGTGAAAAATGAAATAATTGCTCAGCGCTATCCATTCCAGCCCGCCGATATGATCGGAATGCAAATGGCTGACATAGATGGCTTCAAAATCCTTTGGCCATAAGCCAAGGCGATGCAGCGCGTGGCGCGCATCGGTGCCGCAATCAATGAGCAACCGTGCCAGTTGGCCGGTTTCGGTATTACTGGTTTCCAAAATCATATTGCTTTGGAAATTATCTGCGGCAGTACAGAAAGCTGATCCTGTTCCCGCAAAAGTAAGTTTCATTCCCCAACTCCCCTTGCTTCGGCAAAATCTTAGTCGAGGAAGCCTGTCGAGAACCACCTTAATTTATTCAAATTTGGATCGAACCCGGTGTGACAGGGAAAAATTGGCAGTTTAGTGCGGTCTGACGGCGCTATTACGACGAGAACCCGTCGCGAGGGCGCGATATCTGGCAGGGGAAGGCGAAAGACCTGCCTTGCTGCCAAACTGCAGGGTGTGGACAGCGTGGTTTAAGCCGAAAATGACAGGACTCGTTATATGTCAGCGGCTTAATCGGTTTGTGGTTTATTTTTTAGCGCGACTGGATCGCACGACACGCCCACGTCATCCGCCGTCCTATCTGCGCTGCGGGTTAAGTGTGCAAATATAAAAAGGGCTGACAGCGCATTGCCTGTCAGCCCTTTTTCACGGTCATGGAAATAAGGGAGGGGTTAGCTCACACCCTGACGGCCCATTTCCAGAAACTTGTCGCGGCGACGTGCTTTTAACACGCCCCCTTCATGGCCAGAAAGTTTGATCAATGCTTTTTCAATCGCATCGCCAACCTTCTTGCAGGCATTTTTGGGTTCGCGCTGTGCGCCACCCAGCGGTTCGGTAATGATATCGTCAATCACACCAAGCTGCTGCAAATCCTGTGCGGTCAAACGCAAGGCTTCGGCGGCGGTTTTGGCTTCATCGCCCGAACGCCACAAAATCGATGCGCAGCCTTCGGGGGAAATAACCGAATAAATCGAGTTTTCCAGCATCAATACGGTGTTGGCCGTTGCCAGTGCAATGGCACCCCCCGAACCGCCTTCGCCGATAATCACAGAAACCAGCGGCACCTTGATATCAAGGCAGGTTTCAATTGACCGGGCGATGGCTTCGGACTGGCCACGGGCTTCGGCGTCGGCACCGGGAAAGGCACCGGCGGTATCGACCAGCGTAATAACCGGAATGTTAAACCGTTCGGCCATGCGCATCAGGCGGACAGCCTTGCGATAACCTTCGGGCTTGGCCATGCCAAAATTGTGTTTGACGCGCGATTCGGTATCGCGGCCTTTTTCGTGGCCGATAACCATGACGCTGCGGCCGCGCAGGCGGGCCAGACCGCCAATAATGGCTTCGTCTTCGCCATAAAGCCGGTCCCCGGCCAGCGGTGTGAAATCGCTAAACAGATATTTAACGTAATCCACAAAATGCGGCCGGTCCGGATGACGGGCTACCTGGGTTTTCTGCCACGGGGTTAAGCGACCATAGGTGCCTTGCAGCAGTTTGGTCAGCTTGTCTTGCAGGCGCGCGACTTCATCGGCAATGTTGACTTCGTCATCATTGCCGCTCAAATGGCGGAGTTCTTCGATCTTGCCTTCAAGTTCGGCGATCGGCTTCTCAAAATCCAGGAAGTTGTGCATCAGGACGTCAAATCCGGCTGGGAAACAATGGAGCGGAACATACGTGATCAGTTTGCCACGTCAAGGGTGGAGCAAAAAAAGGCGCGATAAATTCAATATTCGACCGTATCATCGGCCAAATCGTATGAATTTTGCGTTCATAAGTTTGCCAAATGGAAAGAATATGTCCACCAATTTACGCATCGTGCCGTTATTGACTCCTGATATTGCGGTTTTTGACCGGCTGATAGCCATCCTGAAAGCGGCATTTGCCTTTCAGGATGGCATTGTGAACCCGCCCAGTTCGGTAACGCGGGTGGATGTGGCCGAATTGCAATGGCGATTTGAACGCGACACCGTGCTTGTGGCCTGTGATGTTGAAAATGATACCGCCATTATCGCCCAGATCTGGATCGAACAAACAGATCACGATGCCTATCTATATAAAATGTCGGTGGATCCCGCATATCATGGCCAGGGCATAGGCCGGGCGATGATAGATGCCGCCCTTGACCATATTGCGCAAAAAGGTGCCGTTTCCCGCGCGCGCCTGCATGTGCGCAAGGAACTGGCGGGCAATGTGACCTTTTTTCAGCGATGCGGATTTGCCATTAACGGCGAGGGGACGCATCCCGGTTTTAGCACGCCAACATATTGGGTGATGACACGCGATGTCGCCGCTCAGGAAACGCTTTCCATCGCCTGAGCGTTGTTTTTTTGAACGGTTTTTGGCAGCACTTTTGCGTCGGTCGCAGGTTTGTCAGAATTGGCAGCGGCGGGCGCATAATAGGGAACATGCGTTTCGCCCCAGTCCTTTAAGGCCAAAATAATCTCGCGCAGGGTCTCGCCTTTTGCTGTCAGGCTGTATTCAACGCGGGGCGGAACCTCGGCATAGACCTTGCGGTTGATCAGGCCGTCATGCTCAAGTTCGCGTAATTGCCGGGTGAGCATACGCTGGGTCACACCGGGCATTTTACGGCCCAGTTCGTTAAAACGCTTGGTGCCGTCGAGCAAATGATACAGCACAACACCCTTCCATTTGCCGCCAATAACGCTCAGCGTGCCTTCAACCGGGCAACCGGGGCTGCGGTTGGGCGGGCAATCAAAATTTTGCATTTATCCTCCGTAAAGCGCAGAAAACGGCAATAGTATACAAAATGTCACTATCAGCCCAAATTGTGCGTACTTATCATTGCCGTGATTATGCGTTAGGACTCTGGCATTCGCAAATTAAACCTCAGCAAGGAGGACCTGCTATGAAAGCCATTGGTTTAAAAGTTGCCCGTCCGGTTACGGATACCAACCTGTTTGAACAGACCGACATTGAAACACCAACCCCGACCGGCCATGATATTCTGGTGCGTATCAAAGGTGTCGCGGTGAACCCGGTAGATTTCAAGGTCCGTAAAGGCAAGGCCGACGACGGCAATTTCAAGGTGCTGGGCTGGGATGCGGCTGGTGTGGTCGAGGCTGTCGGCGAAAATGTTACCTTGTTTAAGGTTGGCGACGAAGTCTGGTATGCCGGTGATGTTACCCGGCCCGGTTCCAATAGCGCATTGCAGCTGGTGGACGAACGTATTGTCGCCCAAAAACCCAAAAGCCTTGATTTTGCCACCGCAGCCGCCTTTCCGCTGACCACAATTACGGCGTGGGAAGCGTTGTTTGATCGCATGGGCATTGATCGCACTGATGTTGAGGGCAACAAGAACAAAAGCATTTTGATCATTAACGGTGCGGGCGGTGTTGGCTCCATCGCCATTCAGTTGGCCAAACTTGCCGGTTTGCAGGTGGTTGCCACCGCATCGCGCCCCGAAACCATTTCATGGGTGAGCAAGATGGGGGCGGATCATGTGATTAACCACCATAACCCGTTGAAAGAACAGCTTGAAGGGGCCGGTTTTGCTGCTGTGGGCTATATTCTGTGTACGGCCGAAACCGACCAGTACTGGGATGTGATGTGCGATCTGATCGCCCCGCAGGGCCGCATTGCCAGCATTACCGAAGCCTCGGAAAACCATAATGTTGATTTGTTAAAAGCCAAATCGGCCAGCTTTTGCTATGAATTCATGTTTACCCGCTCGATGTTCCAGACCCCGGACATGATCGAACAGCACAAATTGCTCAGCGAAGTCGCGGCAATGGTCGATGGCGGGAAACTTCAGGTCACAGCAACCGAAAATTACGGCAGCCTCAGCCCCGAAAGCCTGCGTAAAGCGCATGAATTGCTGGAATCGGGCAAGGCGATTGGCAAAATCACCTTTACCGGCATTGAAGGCTAAGCGTTCGCGATTGCGAAATTGATAAAGCAGACGTTTAAGAAACAGGGATGCGGGGCGATATGCCGCGCATCCCTGTTCTGTTTTTGGTCTGTTTGGTGTTTGTTTGTGCTCAGAAGGTGCTATTTGCCATCCTTGGCGGCAATAACGTTGGCCTGATGCACCATAACCTCGGCCTGTTTGATCGAGGCAATGTCGATCAGGCGGCCATCAAGGGCCACGGCACCAGACCCCTCGTTCTGGGCTTTTTCCATCGCCTCAAGAATGCGTTTGGCTTTGGTTATTTCGGCATCCGAGGGCGAATAAACATCGTTGGCAAGGGCGATCTGGCTGGGGTGAATGGCCCATTTGCCTTCACAGCCCAGCACCATGGCCCGTGCCGCCTGGGCGCGATAGCCCTGGGGGTCGGAAAAATCACCAAACGGGCCGTCAATCGGGCGCAGGCCATTGGCACGCGCGGCCACCACCATGCGGGCAATGGCATAATGCCACATATCGCCCCAATGATAATCGCGTGCGGCGTCGCCGTCCTTGTCGGTTAACACGCCATAATGCGGGTTGGGGCCGCCGATGCCGGTGGTCATGGCCTTGGTCGATGCGGCATAATCGGCCACACCGAAATGCAGGCTTTCGTTGCGTTTGGACGCGGCGGCAATTTCGTGAATGTTTTGCATGCCAAGGGCGGTTTCAATGATCAGCTCGAACCCGATGCGTTTTTTGCGCCCCTTGGCGGCTTCGATCTGGGTTGCCAGCATATCAAGGGCATAAACATCGGACGCCGTGCCAACCTTGGGGATCATGATCAGATCGATCCGGTCGCCCGCCTGTTCGAGCACATCAACAACATCGCGATACATATAATGGGTATCCAGCCCGTTAATGCGGACCGATAAAACCTTGTCGCCCCAGTCAATGTCATTGATGGCGCTTATGATGTTTTTGCGCGCTTGCTCCTTGTCGCGCGGGGCAACGGCATCTTCGAGATCAAGGAAAATGGCGTCGGCCTTTGATTTGGCGGCTTTTTCAAAAAGTTCGATCCGGCTGCCGGGCACGGCCAGTTCTGATCGGTTCAGGCGCGCGGGGGCCGGGGTCGGTGTGGTGAAGCTCATGTCGTTCTCCTTGCTGTCATTGCGCAAAGCGGCGGGGTGCCGCAAATGGCGCAATGGCGTCAAACCTGTACCGGGGCCTGCCTGGGCAGAAAATGCGGTCTTTGTGTTTTTGCGCCGCAATAATTTGGGCCATGTTAGCAAAACTTGTTGGGGGCCGTCCAATGCGACGATGGTTGGGGGCTGTGCCGGGCAATAATATTTCTGTCGGTGTGCGGCACCTGCCTGGTTTTTTTTGGGGGGGAACCCGTGATTACGGGGATGCGCGGGGCGAGAGCATTCATATTAAATTGAAACTATTATAGAAATTTTTCAGGTTTTATCTCTATATTGCCGGTCGAATTTCCAGGAATCGATATAACGGGCCAGGGTTCTGATGCGTCGTGCCTTTTTTGCCGGCATTTCTGTCGGGCTTGTACCGCTTTTGATTTTATCGGTGGCGCTGGCATTGGTGCTTGCGGACAGGGCTGCGCTCCTGCCCGACGGGCTGGTTGGATTTTTAAAATACCGCCCGTTTTTTTTGGCGGTACTTGGCGTGGTTCTGGGCTGCTGGTTTAACCGGGGCCGTGCTGTCTTTGCGATGCTGGTTTTGTTTTTCTGTTACTGGTTTTGTATCAGTGCGCCAGCATTTCTTCCGTCAGAAGGGGCGCAGTTCCTGCAACTGGCAACCCTTTATATCGTGCCGATGAACATGCTGGTGCTGGCTTTTATGTCGGAGCGCGGGGTGTTTCGGCGCCGCGGCATCGCCCGGGTTTTGTTTTTGGGGCTTCAGTTTTTTGCTCTGATGCTGTTCGCGGTCCGATCCGACGTCGCGGCTGCATTATTCATGTTGCTAAATGTTCATTTCATTGAATTGGGCGGGGTCGCCAATGCTGTGCCCCAGGCTGCCTTTATCCTGTCGGCCCTGGTGAGTGTGGTGTTGTTGCTAAAAGGGCGACCGCTTGAATTTGCCTTTGCCTGTACATTGCCTGCGGTCTGGGTGTCGACATTGGCCGGGCCATATTACATTCCGTTCGGGTATCTGGCGGCGACAGCGGTTATTTTGGGGGGTGTTGTTCAGGAAGCCTGGCGCATGGCGTTTGTCGATGATCTGACAGGGCTGGCGGGGCGGCGCGCGCTGGGCCATGCGCTGGCGGAACTGGGCGGGCAATATCGCATTGCCATGCTCGATGTTGACCATTTCAAAAAATTCAACGACAGCCACGGTCATGATGTAGGCGATATCGTGCTGTGCAAGGTTGCCCGGGAACTGGCCCATATGGGCGGTGGCGGCAAGGCGTTTCGTTATGGCGGCGAAGAATTTGCCATCCTGTTCGCCAGCCGCGATGCACAACGTGCCAGGGAAACGCTGGAAATTTTGCGAAAAAAGATCGCCGCGAACAAAATTTTGTTGCCAGATAAAAACCGCAGCGTGGGTATTACCGTTTCAATTGGTCTGGCCGAGCGAAGCGACGGTGAAGACGACCCATGGAAAGTGTTAAAGGCTGCTGACGAGAAGTTATTCGCAGCAAAAGATGCAGGCCGCAATCGAATTGCAAGTTAACCTCGGTGACTATTTGAAATTATTTAATTAAATAAATATTGTACGGCAGGTTAATTTGAATTTTATTCAAAGTTAATTTCAATAAATACACGATAATAAATTTTATTAGTTTGGTATATTTAGTTTTTATCCGTTTGTCTTGTTTAACCTGCGGTAGTAGCCTTGGTGCAGTTTTTCATCTGTGCGCAGGGAGGTTAGAATGGCAAGCATCATCGGAACCAGTGGAAACGATGTTCTGACAGGAACCGACGACATCGACCGGATCGAAGGACTGGCCGGGGATGACAGACTGACTGCCGTGGGTAACGGCGATGTTCTGGTTGGCGGCGAAGGTGGCGATACCTTTGTGCTAGATGAAAGCAGAATTGAAGTGACCCTTTCATATGAGGGGTCCGAGCAGGCCATAACCCTGGATTATCGCTTAAATGACGCCCCGATATATCCCGAGCCGGTTTTGTCTGCATCGGGGGGTGATGCAAAGGGCGACAGCATTATCGCCCGAGATTCCGTGGACCGCCCGACGATCAGCGTGATTGGCAGTGATGGAGACGACCACATTACCGGCGATTTCAGCTATGTCGATGGCGGCGCCGGAGCGGATACTATTCATTTTGAAAAGGGCGAATTTCTATATCGGCAGAGCGTGCTGGATTATTCGTCGTCAGATGCGGGCGTGCAGCTTGATCTGAATGACGGTTTGGGGCACGGCGGGAATGCCGAAGGGGACCAGATAACGTTTTCCGATGATGTGCACACAGTTGAACTTCACGGAACGGCCTTTGACGATAGATTCGTTGCGCTGGAAGATGAACGGTCCGTTATTAACAGTGGTGCCGGCGACGATATTTTGATCGGCGGTTCCGAATATGACCGGTTCGATGGCGGCAGCGGCGACGATTATATGGAAGGTGGTGCGGGCAACGACTATTTTTACGGTGGTGAAGGGGCCGACCATATGCTGGGCGGTGCGGGCAAGAACGCGCTGAACTATCTTGCCTCGGATGCCGGGGTGAATGTGAATTTGCAAACCGGTGAAGGCAGCGGTGGCGATGCCCAAGGCGACGTATTCGACGATTTCACTGTCGTGGATTTAAGCCAGTTTGACGATATCGCGACAGGGAGCGATGCATCCGATACCCTGATAGGCCGGATGGGGACAGATACCCTCTATGGCGGGGATGGTGACGACAGGCTGAATGGCGAAACCGTGTATGGCGGGGACGGCGATGACAACATAGCCAACGATATTGACGAATATGAAGGTGCTGGCGACAACCCCGATACCTATTTTGACGGGGGTGCCGGGGATGACACGGTGTATGCCGATGGTGTCGGTCATGACATTTTGATTGGCGGCGAAGGCGATGACTGGATGGAGGCCGGTGGTCCCTATGATGATTTGAAAACCGGCAGCGCAACGTTGTTCGGCGGTAGCGGCGACGACTGGTTGTTTTCCCATGATGGCGGCAGCGATACCATGCTGGGCGGCAGCGGTGATGATATCATTTATGGCGGGGAGAATGGCGACGTCATGGATGGCGGAAGCGGTTCAGATACCCTGTTTGTCGCAAGTGACCCCGATGGGCATGTCTTTGTGGATCTGGCGACAAGTGAGATTTCCGGCGGTGCGTATGAAAATTCCAGCATTCGCAATTTTGAAAACCTGACCGGTAGCAGCGGCGATGACACCTTTTTAGGTGATGATGGTCGCAATGTTTTTTACGGCGACTGGGGTAATGATTCCCTGAGCGGTGCCGGCGGTGATGATTTGTTACAGGGCCTGGGTGACGATGATTTTCTTTCCGGCGATGACGGACGCGACCGGCTGGAAGGTGGTTCTGGCACTGACGATCTGAAGGGCGGTAATGGCCACGACGTGCTTGAGGGCGGTGCTGGCGCGGATGTGCTGGAAGGCGGCGATGGCAATGACTATCTGATTGGCGATGTTCATCACAGCGGATTTGGGGCGGGCGCAGATACCTTTTTATGGGATGTCTATGAAGGCGGGGCGGAGCGCGACCGGATCGTCGATTTTCAGGCCGATGGCTCAAATGCCGATCACATAAAACTGTCGGACAATTTTCAGTATAAATCCGGCATTACCGATTTTCAGGACTTTATCGACCACGCCCAGCAAAACGATACCGGCGTCTATGTCGATTTTGCCAATGGCGCACATTATAATTATGGCGTGCAAATTGATGGCATCACGATAGACGACCTGGATGAAGGTCATGTTATTTTCGATGATGGCATGGCTGTTAGCTAGGCCTGACAGGCATAGCTGGCAGGGATTGAAAGGGACGCAATATGGGGGGGCGTCCCTTTTGTTGGGGCCTTGTGCATCATCATACATGCCGGTTCGTGCTGTATTTATGCGTTAAGCGCCAATTTCCTCGAATTTGAACAACAGGCGCAGTGACCCTGCCGTATTGGCCAGGGTTGCCAGGCAGGCGGCGGCGCGATCCACCGGGATGGAGACGGCAAAGCGCGTGGTGTAAACGCGCGAATCGTTTTCGTTGGTGGCGCTGGCGGCCAATTGCACGATGTTGGCGTTAAATTCGATAAATATCTCAGATAACCGCGCGATCAGGCCGGGCTGGTCAATGCCGGAACATTCGATCATGTGGGTCGCACCGGGCGCATTGGCAGCAGGCAGAACCGGATAAATCGCCTCTACCGTCACTTCTGCCTGTTCCATAGACAGCTCGCACAACGCCACTTCGCATTCCGTGATCGGGCAGGTGTCGGGCAATTCGCACTGGGTGGTGAAGGTGGCGCGCCCCTGATCAAGGGCAAAACCGGTGGGGCCCAGATTAACGCCAATATCAAACAGGCGTCCGGTAATATCGGATACCAGACCAACCCGGTCGCGACACGAAATGGTAATGCGGGTATTGGCGTTCATAAAGGTCTCCGTTGTTTTCCGGCAAGGTGACGGGCGCAATAATACGACAGGTCACACTTTATAATATAGGGCGCGGACCATTTAACACAGCTTTTCGCGGTCGATCCATCTTGCTGTTAAACGCAAACCGGGTCGGTTTGAGGGCACTGTGATTTTAAATTTGTTGAGGGCGTGTGCAAAACAGTCCCGTTCTGGCCCGGTTTTGACCAAGGCCGTGGCAGGGTTCAATTCATATCGGGGAAATGCGCGCGGGTGGGGGCTGGAAAAAACAAAGGCTCGACGCGTTAACGTCGAGCCTTTCAATGGTGCGCCCAGAAGGATTCGAACCTCCGGCCTTCTGATTCGTAGTCAGATGCTCTATCCAGCTGAGCTATGGGCGCATCGTCCTTGTTTCCGGCGGCTTGCGAAGTGTGCTCCCCGTCGGCGGAGCGGAACTTATGAAAACGCGTTGCCCTTTGCAAGCGGTAATTTTCAAAAAACTGTATTTTTTTAAAAATCTCGTAAAAAAGCGTCGTCAAAGCCCCCCGGGAGGCTTTGTTTTCCGCCATGTTGGCGATTATCGCTATGTTACGGGAAAAAAGGGGGAAATGCGTCTTGTTCCTTGGGGAACCGTCTATTAAGATGCTCTCAATCCCAGGGGAGCAGGGGCTTGTTTATTCTATAAAAAAAGCAGGCCCAGGGAGATTCGCTTATTCCTATTAGGTAATTGATCGAAATGGCCGTTCGCAAAACCTACCTCGCCGTTTTCGGCGTCGCCCTGCTGCTAGGCGGGTGTTCAAATTCTACCGATGCCATGTGGCCGGCGCTCAGCGGGGAGGACGCCGGAAATTCGGCAAGTCAGTCTTCCACCAGTATGGCAGCCGGGCAGTCGGATATCGGCACGGGGGCCGGACAGGCCGATGTGGTTCGCAGTACGCAGCCCTTAACCGGGATGTCTTCGACAGGTACGTTTGTCGGGACCAAGGTTGAAAGCATGCGTCAGGAATTGAACCGCCTGAAATCTGCGCTGGATTCCCATAACAACCAGTTGCAGACCTTGCGTGCTCAGACGGTTGGCCATTCGCAGGCTTATCATGGCACGGTGGCGGCAATTAATGCCCGCCTGCAGGTTGGCACAACGCCGGGCAACCCGGTGCTGGTTAATCAGTGGAACCAGGCCCAGCAGGAACTGGACCGGGTGAATGGCGATATTGCATCGCTTAATTCGCTGGCCAATGATGTTGCCGCCGATTCCACGCTGTCGACCTTCCTTCTGGAATCGGTGCGTTCCGCGTATCAGGTTTCCGGTGCTGTTGACGAAGATCACCGTCAACTCGCCATGCTGGAAGACGAAACCAGCCGGACCTCGGTTCTGATCGACCGGTTGTTAAGCGAAATCAGCGAAGATTTGTCACGTCAGACCAATTATATCGCCGGTGAACGTTCCAATCTGAACGCATTGGCGCTTGCGGTGAAAAATGGCGAGATTTTCGGTCAGTCGCTGGCGGCAAAGTCTGCCCCGGCACAGCCGATGGCCAGCAGCCGCGATATGCCCGATTCCGGCGACCGCCCGCTGGTGGTCATTCGCTTTGACAGTGCCAGCGTCAAGTACGAGCAAGCCTTGTATAACGCGGTTAATCGCGCCCTTGAACGTCGCCCCGATGCGACATTCGATATTGTTGCGGTGACCCCGAACCGGGGAACGCCGGCACAGGTTGCCTTGAACAGCAACAAGGCAAAGCGGGATGCGCAAAGCGTTTTACGGTCGCTGACCGATATGGGAATGCCCAATTCACGGGTGCGCCTGTCAGACTCGACCAGCTCTGCAGTTTCTGCAAACGAAGTTCACGTTTTCGTTCGCTAATCAGTTTCGATCCTGATCTGATGAACGGCCAAACAAGGCGCCTCCTTTTCGGGAGGTGCCTTTTTTTTGTGAATTTGCGAACAGCGAATCGTAATTTGCAAACAATTTACCGGGTCAGATTATCGGTTGTGATAAGATCGACTCCGTTCAATCCGGTTTGAAATTAAGTGATCGGGGCAATCATGGCCGATGTGGTGAATTTGCGTCAGCATCGCAAACGCAAGGCGCGCGATGAAAAATCCAGAAAAGCAGAGGCCAATCGGGCGTCGTTTGGCCGCACCCGGACCGAGCGCGACGAAACCCGCGCCCTGAAAGATCTGGCGACCAAAAAGATCGACGGTCATTTACGCCAGAACGACGCTGACCCGGAAGATGAACCCGCGGCAGGGCCGGTGCCTTGCAGGTCAGATGGTTCTTCAGTTGATGGAAGAAAACCTGATGATGCAGCCAGCGGAGACGAAGGTATAGGGCAAGGCCCGCGGAAGGCCCTAAATACTGCTGTCGGCGATGATGGGCTGCAAAACTGTGCCACGCCGCCTGTAATACCCCAGCGATCAACCATGCCAGCGAAAACGCCGCTGACAGGCAGACCTGCCGGCCCCGGTACGGAAAACGGGAATGCGCCGGGGGAACCGGCCAAAGTTATCGCTCAAACATCCCGCGTGATCCGGATTGACGCGTGGCGCGGCCAAAAGCAGCCCCCGAAAAACTCGTGAATTGGGCAAATCCTGATACCTGTTCACGATGAGAACACCTCATCCTGACCTGGTTCGGCGTGACGGTGCTGTGCGGCCTGTGCCGCGATTGGCAAGGGCTCTATGCGTCCGCCCGCTGATTGACGACCGCGTTGGTCGGTTTCAGCCACCGAGATTGAGATGACCTTCCCACCGCCGCGCGATGGTTTTTTTACCATTCATTTTGGAGGGGCTGGCGCGACGGATCATGCGGGCACACCGGCTGGCGGCTGCGCAAATCATTTTGCGGAACGGGCGTGTGTGCTTGCTGGATGCATATTGAAAGATCGGGAATGCTATGTGGTGGTGGTCTGCGGGGGGGCGGGCGCAACGCTGTGTCGCTGTATCTGCGCGATGGGGGCCTGGGGCCGGTCATGGGGAGTCACATGGGGATGTTGCCAAAGCCGGGTGCTGCGACCGCGTTTTGTGGCGATTTGCCCCGGCTTTTTTGGGGGGCAGTGCACCATGTCGTCACCCGGTCGCATCGTGCGCGGGGGCACAATGGGCAGAAATCCCGCTGCAATATTGAATTGATATTGCACTTCAGGCGGTGTCGGGTGACACTTTATGTCAAATAGCAATCTGTGATGTTGGAAATCAGCCTTTGCAAATTAGCTGAGCAGGGTTTCCTTTTCGCGTTTGTCCTGATCCAGGGCTTCGTCCCAGCCCATCAACCAGTCTTCATGTTCGCGGCAGTCGGAAGGATAGGGGTTTTCTGTCAGGCGGTGGGCACCAAGACCGGCCGAAAAGCCGTACCCATATGCCGGGTTAGGTAAGGGGCGCGCCCGCATCGACGGGGCGTTTTCGCTATAGATCCGGTTGCGAAAAGCGGGCAGCGAACACAGAACACCGTCGTCAATGCCAAGCGGATAAGTGATCAGCATGGCTTCACCAAGCGATGTGATACCCGGCGTGCCATCGGCAGACATCCTGAGCAGTCCGGCCATTTTGAGGTGAGATGTGGCATATTCAATGCGAGATCGAAGCGTTGGCGTGTCTTCGAGGATAATCTGGCGACCGTCATCGTCACAGCAAAACAGGGATAAAACCTTGTTTCGGACGGCTTCCTTACCCAATCTGGCTGACGCGGAACGCAAAATCGTTAACATCAGGGCGGGATCGCCGGGGATGTAATCTGTTGTGGTCGTCATTATGGGCCTCCGTCTATGGCGAAACGAATTCCCTCCCAGGGGAGCAACCATTGTTATTTGCGGTATAAATACCCGGTTGCGTTATTGTTATTATAGTTTGCAGATATGTTTCAAACTTGTGAAGACAAGAATTGAACCGGAAATAAATCGTAATTTTTCTGTTTTCAGCGCTTTTATGCCTCGGGTTGTAAAACGTGCTGCAATAAAGGCTGTTTCCATACGGTTTCGGGTTTGAAATATTTTTCCCCCGAAAGTTTTGTAACTTATGCGGGTGGATTTTTATTTCGTCACAACACCTTTCACGGCAGCGACAAGGTCATTTCTGACAATAAAACGCCGTATCTGCCGGTTGTGTTCCATATCGCCTCTGGCGCTGTTTACAGATCCGCGATTTAACCCTGCGGCTGAAAAACAACGTTCGGACACAGCGGAGCATCATCGGGTGTTGGCATTGGCATTGTCACGGACGGCGGCCCCATGCCGTTACCAACGCCACAACAGGCGGGAATAATATGTTGGCGGTGGTGCCCGCATTGTTTGGCGGGTGGGCCACCGGTTTTATAGCGGCGGTATTTCGTTTTTTGGGGTGGTCGCGACGCTGGCAGGGGGAGCCTCGGTTGGTTGGCGCCAGACGCGTACGCAATTTCGGCCATTGTTTTTGGCGGCATAAAGGGCGCGGTCGGCCTTTTCAATGATCTGGCCGATTTGCCTGTCGGCGGTGATTGGGGCCGCACCAATGGATGTGGTGATTTTAAGCAAGGTGCCGTTGCCCAGTTTGACCGGCGATGCCTCGATCACGCGGCGCAGGCGTTCAAGCACGCGCGCGGTCTGGCGCATGTCGGCATTTGGCAGGCAAATCAGAAATTCTTCGCCGCCATAGCGATAAACTTTGTCAAAGGGCCTGACATGCGATTGCAGGATGCTGGCGACGCTTTGCAAGACAAGGTCGCCGTTCTGGTGGCCGTGGGTGTCGTTCACTGCCTTGAAAAGATCAAGGTCAACCAGGGCAATCGCCGCGGTCGAGCGGCTGCGGATGGCCCGCTCGCGTTCGATTTCAAGGTCGGACAGCATGGTTTGCCGGTTATAGGCACCGGTTAGCGGGTCGACATCGGACCGCGCGGTGCGAAAGGCCCGTTCAATGCGTCGGATCTGGGCAAAAAAGGACTCGGCGCGTAATGCCATGGCATCATATTCGGCCGCATCAATTTCGCCGTCATGGTCAAAATGCTCCAGCAAGCGACGGGCGGCAGCATGAAGCTGTTCATGGGTGGCCGCCAGCGATTTGATCGCGGGCTGGTCGATCAGGCGGTTATGCTGGTTTAAGGCATACCATGCGCCAAAATTGCAGTCATGGTCGTCCGCATGGGCGTGAGCGTGATTGTGGGCATGGGTATAGGCATGGGGTCGGTCTGCGGGCGGGGCGGGGATATCTGCCGGGGATGGCGTGTCGCCATCACGGACCAGCAAACGCCGGTTCCATTCCAGAACCAGGGCGATATGTTCGCAAAGGGCGGTTTCCAGCTCGGCCAGAATGTCCCGTTCGGCGTCGATAAAATTACCGACCGCGATGCTTTCGGGCATGTCTGTTTCACGCTGTCCGGAAGCATCGTTATCGCGGTTGGTCATTTCATCCATCGGTGCAACCTTGTTGTGCCGTTCCGTTTTGGTTGGGCCGTTTTTTGGCTAAGCCTCGTTGCTATTCTGGCTGACCGGTGCTGGAAATACATCGTCAAATGTTTGTGCCAGTAAATCATCAAGTTGCGACATTGTGATATCGACTCCCAGATCTTTCAGGCTGGTTACCCCGTGTTCTGCGATGCCGCAGGGCACGATGCCGCCAAAATGTGTCAAATCCGGGTTTAAATTAATCGCAATTCCGTGGAAAGTAACCCACCGGCGCACGCGCACGCCAATTGCGGCAATTTTATCTTCGCGACCATTGCCGCGATCTACCCAGATGCCCACCCGGCCATCCCGGCGTTCACCGGTGACCCCGGCCAGGGCCAGAGTGCGAATAATCCATTCTTCGAGTGCGTGAACATAGGCACGAACATCGCGGCCCCGCTTGCGCAGGTCGAGCATCAGGTAAGCAGTGCGCTGCCCCGGGCCGTGATAGGTATACTGGCCACCCCGCCCCGCGTCATAGACAGGGAAGCGTTCAGGGTCGACCAGGTCTTCTATTTTGGAACTGGTACCCGCTGTGTAAAGGGGGGGGTGTTCAACCAGCCAGACAAGTTCGCCTGCCGTGTCGCGATAAATGGCGTCGGCGCGCGATTCCATTTCTGCAAGGGCCTCGGGATAGGAAACCGGTGCCGGGGCGACCCGCCATTCCGGTTTTTCGGGCTTAAAATCGATACTTTTCATTTTTCCTGTCAAATAAATGAAAACTCCCCTTGATTGGGGTGAGGCTTTTTGCTATCTCCCTTTCCGCGCCAAGGCAAGTCCGCAAAGTTACCTCACAGGGCTTGTTACGAATATCTATGCGGTCGTGGCGGAATTGGTAGACGCGCAGCGTTGAGGTCGCTGTGGGCTAACCCCCGTGGAAGTTCGAGTCTTCTCGACCGCACCAAAAAGGCCTTTCCTTGTTTTGCAAGGAAGGGCCTTTCTGATTCTGGGCCTGTTTTACGGTGGGTCGCCCTTTCCTCCGCTGGTGCTTTTCCCCTTCCCCTCCCGATGCCGGGACTAAACAGCAAGGCAACGGGCGTTGGTTTCCCTTTTTTGACCTGCAGGGACAGTTACATGCCTGTCCGCCGCGATTATTGCGATGGCGTCGGGGGATAAAGTGAAATCATGACCCGTTCCAGAGTGTTAAATTTTTCGAATCGCCCGCCATCCATGATATGATTTTTGAAACGGGGATGATTTTTCATCAGGGGGGCAGCGAAATATTCATGAACGAATTAATAGAACGCTTCTCACGATGTGATAATTCCACTACGGTGGCCGGTCCCACACGGCACAATTTTTCAGGACTTAATCGACTTTAGGTTAATTTCACCTAAATACCTGAAGTTAAAGGTATTATCATGACAGACAGAAACGACAAGCTGCGCGAAGCGGCACTGGACTATCACCGGTACCCCACCCCCGGTAAACTGGCCGTCGCGGCAACCACCACGCTTGCCAACCAGCGCGATCTGGCCCTGGCCTATTCGCCCGGCGTTGCCTTCGCTTGCGAAGAAATCGTCAAGGACCCGGAAACCGCGGTTCATTACACGGCGCGCGCCAATCTGGTGGCCGTAATCACCAATGGCACGGCGGTGCTGGGGCTGGGGCCGATTGGCCCGCTGGCTTCCAAGCCGGTGATGGAAGGCAAGGCCGTCCTGTTCAAGAAGTTCGCCAATATCGATGTTTTCGATTTGGAAGTGAACGAACTCGACCCGCAAAAATTTATCGACATTGTTGCCGCGCTGGAGCCCACCTTTGGCGGCGTCAATCTTGAAGATATCAAAGCGCCGGAATGCTTCATCATTGAGAAAGCATTGCGTGAACGCTGCAATATTCCGATTTTTCACGATGACCAGCACGGCACGGCAATTTGTGTTGCGGCTGCTGTACGCAACGGTTTGCGTGTTGTTGGCAAGGATATCGACAAGGTGCGCCTTGTGGCATCGGGTGCCGGGGCGGCCGCCCTTGCCTGTTTGAACCTGCTGGTCTCGATGGGGATGCCGCGCGAAAACATTACCGTTACCGACCGTTTCGGCGTGGTTTACAAAGGCCGCGAAGAAGAAATGGACCCGTGGAAAGCGGAATATGCCATTGAAACCAATGCGCGCACCCTCGATGACGTGATCGAAGGGGCTGATATTTTCCTCGGTCTTTCCGCCCCCAATATTATGGGCGAAAAAGAACTGCGCAAAATGGGTGAACGCCCGATCATTATGGCGCTGGCCAACCCGACGCCGGAAGTATCGCCTGAACTGGTCAAGGAAATTCGCCCCGATGCGGTTATGGCAACCGGGCGGACGGATTACCCCAACCAGGTTAATAACGTTCTGTGTTTCCCGTTTCTGTTTCGTGGCGCGCTTGATGTTGGTGCCACCGAAATTAACGAGGCAATGAAGATTGCTGCGGTTGAAGCCATTGCCGATCTGGCAACGGCTGAAGTTTCAGACATTGTTGCCACCGCATATGGCGGCGAAGAACTGAAATTTGGCCCGGAATATTTGATTCCCAAGCCGTTTGATCCGCGTTTGATGCTGGAAATTCCGCCCCGTGTTGCCAAGGCCGCCATGGATAGCGGTGTTGCCAAGCGCCCGATCGAGGATTTTGACGCCTATCGCCAGCAGCTTGAAGGCTTTGTCTTCCGTTCTGGTCTGGTGATGAAGCCGGTGTTTGATATGGCACGCAGCCATAAAAAACGTGTGGTTTACCCGGAAGGCGAATCGCGCCGTGTGCTTCAGGCCTGTCAGGTGCTGGTCGATGATGGTGTTTGTCATCCGGTGCTGATTGGCCGTCGTGACGTTATTCTGGACCGCATCAAGGAAATTGGCCTGCGCCTGATCCCTGATGTGCAGGTTGAAATTCACGACCCCGACGATAACCGCCATTTCGAACAGGACTGGCAGGATTTTCATAATATTATGGGCCGTCGCGGGATTAACCCCGAATATGCCCGTTCTATTGTGCGGACCCGGCCAACCGTGGTTGCCTGCCTGATGCTGCGCCGGGGCGAGGTTGATGCCATGGTGTGTGGTTGCCAGGGCGGTTTCCTGCGTCATCTGCGCTATGTGCGAAATCTGGTCGGCCTGCGCAAGGGTGTTTCGGATTTCTCGGCCGTTAATATGATGATCATGAAACAGGGCACGTTCTTTTTGACCGATACCTATGTTTCGGTTGATCCGACACCCGAACATGTGGCCGAAACCGCGATTATGGCGGCCGATGTGGTGAAACGGTTTGGTATTACGCCAAAGGCCGCGCTTATTTCGCATTCCAATTTTGGCAGCCACGATAATCCGTCGGCCTGCAAGATGCGCGATGCCCTGAAAATTATTCGTATTCAGGCACCGGATCTGGAAATTGAAGGCGAAATGCATGCCGATGCAGCCATTTCCGAAACCATCCGCAATCGCATTTTCCCCAATTCGATGTTGAAGGGATCGGCCAATTTGCTGGTGATGCCAACCCTCGATGCGGCGAATATTTCGTACAACATGGTTAAAATGCTGGGCGATGGTTTGCCGGTGGGTCCGATCCTGGTCGGTGCGGCAAAATCGGCACATGTGGTTAGCCCGTCAATCACCGTGCGTGGCCTTGTGAATATGAGTGCTATTGCCGTTGTTGACGCGATTGACCGGGAACAGTCGCGCAACTGATCGCGTTTAACCAGAACGGTACATCGTCGTACTTGACCGGGCATAAACGTTGGCGCAAAAACAGCCGTGCCGGACCATAGCGTCCGGCACGGCTTTTATCTTGGGGGTTTGTAACTTGCCCCCGGGACCGGTACCTGGCGCGGCATATAAATAACGGGGGAGGGGCAGATGACTGACATCGATGAAATTGATCGTCCGGATAGTGCAACATCATCTGTATCGACAAGTGACGACTATGTTGATCTGACGCCGGAATATGCCCGTGAAATCCTTGATGCCCTGCATGAGGAAGACACGACCCGTGTGGCGGAACTGGTTGGCGAACTGCACTTTGCCGATATTGCCGACTTGCTTGGCTGGGCGGGCAGTTGGGAACGCCAGCAGCTTGTTGATGTTATCCGCCCCGATTTTGACCCTGAACTTCTGACCGAGCTTGACGACGAGTTGCGCGAGGAAGTGATTGCGCAGCTTGGCACCGCAGCGGTGGCCGAAGCCATTTCCGAGCTTGATTCAGATGACGTGGTTGAAGTCATCGAGGATCTGGAAGAAGCAGAGCAGCGCGAATTGCTGGGGGCGCTTTCGGAAATTGAACGGGCCCGGGTGCAAGAAGCCTTATCGTACCCGGAATATACCGCTGGCCGCATCATGCAGCGCGAACTGGTGGCGATTCCCGATTACTGGAGCCTTGGCCAAACCATCGATTTTCTGCGCTCCGCCAAAAACCTGCCCGAAGATTTTTACGATATTATCGTGGTTGACCCGCGCTATCGCCCGGTCGGCATGGTGCCCCTGTCGCGCGCCATTCGTACCAACCGCCCGGTGCTGGTGCGCGATGTAATGGAAACCGAAGACATGCGCACGGTGCTGGTCACCGAGGAGCAGGAAAATGTTGCCCATCTGTTTCGTCAGCGCGATCTGATTTCCGCCCCGGTGGTGGATGATAACGGACGGCTGGTCGGTGTGATTACCGTCGATGACGTGGTCGACGTTATTGATGAAGAATACGAAGAAGACATGATGCGCATGGCCGGTGTTGGCGAGGAAGACGACCTTTCCAGCGACATTCTGGATACCACGCGGTCGCGCTTTACCTGGTTGCTGGTCAATCTGGGCACTGCAATTGGCGCATCAATGGTGATCGGCCTGTTTCAGCATACAATTGAAAGCCTGGTGGCCCTGGCTGTGTTAATGCCGATTGTCGCCTCCATGGGCGGCAATGCCGGCACCCAGACCCTGACTGTGGCCGTGCGCGCCATTGCCACGCGTGAACTTAGCAGCACCAACGCCTGGCGCGTGGTGCGCAAGGAAGTGGCGGTTTGCACGCTTAATGGCCTGGCTTTTGCTGTGTTAAGCGGTTTGGTCAGCTGGTTGTGGTTCGATAATATGCGCCTGGGGGCGGTTATCGGGGTGGCGATGGTTATTAACCTGATTATGGCCGGGGCCGCGGGGGCAATTATTCCGCTGGCGCTGGAGCGGGCCGGGGTGGACCCGGCGGTATCATCATCGGTGTTTTTAACAACCATTACCGACGTGGTTGGCTTTTTTGCCTTTTTGGGGCTGGCCGCTGCATTTTTGATGTAATACCGCGGGATGTCCGCGACGGTTTGTTCGCGGACATCATACAAAACACCAGACAGCACCACGTTACGTGGATGGGGATGAAGTGTCGGTGGTGATCTGGCGGGTAAGATACTGAAGTGTTTCTTCGCTTTTTACCGGCGGCGAAAAGATAAATCCCTGTAGTTCATCGCAATCGGCCGCGCCGAGCATGGCCAACTGTTCTTCGGTTTCAACCCCCACAGCGACAACCCGGCGGTTAAGGCTTTTGCACAGGCGCACCGCGGGGTTCAGAACGCTGTTTTCCGGTTGCTCGTCAAGTTCGATGTTAAACAGGTTTCGCGACAGCTTGATGCGCTGGATCGGGAAACGTTTAAGATAACGCAGCGACGAATTAGCCGCGCCAAACTGATCAAGGGTCAGGCTGATGCCTGCTTCTGAAAACCGGTAAAACTGGGTCAGCGAGCGTTCGGGATCGCGCATGGCGATGTCTTCGGCGACTTCAATTTCGATCAGGGCGGGGTGAATGTCCTGACGTTCGGTTTCTTCAACAATGTTTTTAATGATGTCGGCCTGAATGAACTGGCGACCGGAAAGGTTCAGGGCGATGGGGACCGGAACATACCCCTCCGTGCGCCACTGATCGATCTGGCTACACGCGGTTTTGATAATCCAGCGACCCAGAGGGGCTAAAAGGCCGGTCCGGTCGGCAACGGCGATAAAATCGGGCGGCAAATGACGCTGGCCGCTATCATCGACCCAGCGCAGCAGGGCCTCGAACCCCGATACGCCATGATCGGACAGGCGGAAACGCGGTTGATATTCCAGAATAAAGCGTTTTTCATCGACGGCACGACGCAGCTGGGTTTCCAGCGACAGGCGCGCATGCATGACGTTATTCATGGTTTCGACAAAGAAACAATAAGATGATTCTGCCGATTTTTGCGCCCGGTACATGGCCGCATCGGCATTGGCCAGCAATTGCGACGGTGCCCGTGCATCATTGGGATAAAGGGCAACGCCAACACTGACATGGAGGCGGATTTCCTCGCCGGAAATAGGAATGGGGTGCGAAATGGCCTCGACTATGCGTTCGGCGACCAGGGCGGCCCCTTCGGCCTCGGAAAGGTCGGTGGCGATAATGGCAAACATGTCGCCTGAAAGCCGTGCGCAGGTGTCTTTTTCGCGCACGGTGGCACGCAGGCGCCCGGAGATGGAGCGCAATGTTTCATCGCCCACATCCGCGCCGTAACGGTCATTGACCGCGCGGAAATTGTCGATATCAACCACCAGCACCGATAACAGCTTTTCATAGCGTTTGGCATGGGCGACGGCCTGATTAAGGCGGTCATCAAACAGGGCGCGGTTGGGCAGGCCGGTAAGCGGGTCGTGGGTGGCAAGATAGCGCAGCCGGTTCACCGCGGCATTGGCGGCAGGATTGTGATGCAAAATCACATCAACGCAATCGGGGTGGGTTTCCGACGGGGTCATTAACAGATCGCAAACCACATGGACGCCTTCGGAACTGCGCACAACCCATTCGCGGCGAACTTCGATGTCGCCCTGGTTAATCGCGGTCAACAGTTTGTCCTGGGCGCGGTGCGACGATGTGCCGTCGGACTGGAATTCGGGGGCAATATTGTAAAGGCGGATAAAGCCGTAATCTTCTTCGCGCAGATCGAAAAAGCTGGCGGTTTCGGGCGACATCAGGCGCAAATGGCCATCGGCACGGCTGATGGTCAGGGCAAGGTCGCTGATGTTTTCGCGGCCGCGCAACCGTTGCAGGTTTCTGCCGGTCGGGCCGATATCCCGGTTGGCATACCAAAACAGCAATGCGGCGATAAGGGCCGCCAGAATGGCCCCGAAACTGCTGATCATTCCCGGTGTGATGATTGAAAAGCCAGCCACCGTCGGGTCTGCGGTTACGTCAATTTGCCACTGGCGGCCTGCTACGTTGATCCGGGTGGTTTCGGTCAGTTTGGGGTCGGTGCTGTCGCCCTGCATTTCAAACAGGACACTGTCATTTTCACGGACCCGAATGGTGTAGCCCGCCAGATAATCGCTTTCAAGAACGCTGCTAAGCATGGTGCGGATGCGAAAGACCCCGTTAACCATGCCAATAACTTCGCCCTTGGCACTAATGACAGGCACATAGGCCGCAAAACCGCGCCCGCCTTGCAACAGTTCAAGTGTCGGTGTGATTTGGGTCTGGCGTTGATCAAAGGCGATATCAAGCACCGGGCCAGCAATGGGGTGGCGTTTAAGGTCGGCCCCCATTGCCGGGACATTGCCCTTTATCGGGGCGACATATTTGATGATATAATTTGGCGAAATCCAGTTAATGGCCTGCAAGGCCTGAAACCGCGATTGCAATGGTGAGGCATGGGCAAGATATTGCCGTTCATCGACCGGGGCATCGCCCTGCCAGCTATCGGCGAAATTTTCCAGCGCGTGCAAATTGGCATTGATGGTTTCATCAATCCGTTCGCCCAGCCCCATTGCCAGTAAACGGGCATTCGCGCCAAGGATATGATCACGGCCCTGTTCCATTTGTCGGGCAACAAGCCAGGATGCGCCACCAATCAGACAAAAAACCAGCGCGGCCACAAATATTGCGCGGGGCTTTAATGTCGTTTTGTGTGTTTCCCGACCATCGTCGGGCAAATCGGCGCTGTCCTGCATAGGTTCCCCGTTTTGTTATGCGTCCCCGTGCGCGATCACCGGTAAAACGGGCCGGACGGCCCCGTGGGTACGGTTTTGTTTATGAAACCGGTGTATCGCGCGGTTCGTTTGACAATCAGCTTATCGGATTTATCGGGAAATGTGTCGTGAAATGTTGCCGTTGTAAATTGTTGGTATAAAAAGCCAATCAATCGGTGCTTGTCCCCGTTGGGATCTGTGTTGGGATCTGTGTTGGGATTGGTGATTGGATCTGTGTTGCGATCAGCCTTGTGCGCCCAACTGCGGGTGTCTGCCATGCCCTGCGTGGTAAAGGCAAAGGCTAGGCATTCATGCCTCAAGGCCCTATAACAGGGGCCGTCACAATCCTCAGGCCCCGTCGTGACAGATAAAAACGCCATTGCGCGACGACGGCCAGTGCGGATTTGAAATTTTATCCCGTGTAAGAGACCTGTTATGAAAAACCGTTCCCGCAATCCTCGTTCCCGTCCCGGTCGCCGTTCCGGAGCAGCGCCCCGGCGTGATCCGCTGATCGGGGTTGAGGTCGATGTTAAAATCGCCGATATCGGTGCGCGGGGCGATGGTTTGGCCGAAACCACAGCCATTGGCGGAAAATCGGTTCTGGTTTATGTCGACGGCGTTTTGCCAGGCGACGATGTGCGGGTAAAACTGCGCCAGAAACGGGGCGATGGTTATGGCGCCGAAGTTGTGGCGATCAATGCGGGCGTGACGGCGCATGCCGCTGCCAAATGCCCGCATTATGACCAGTGTGGGGGCTGTTCGTTACAGCATCTTCCCGATGCGGATTATCGCACATGGAAACGCCATCGTGCGGTTCAGGCCGTAATGCGCGCCGGAATTTCCGATGCGGGCGAAGCCGAAAACATGGTGGCCGCCCTTGAAACATCCCCCCCGTCCAGCCGGCGTCGGGCGGATTTTTCGGTTATTTGCACGCAAGAAGGCGTGTTTGTCGGCTTTACCGAACGGTTCAGCCATCACATCGTCAATGTTTCAGAATGTGCCGTACTGATCCCGGCAATTGTTGAGTTTCGCAATCAGTTTCAGTCTTTTCTTGAAAGCCTGCCGCGCGAAACGGTCACCATCATTCGCAATGTGGTCGCCAATTACAGCGACACCGGCCTTGATGTTATGATTGGAGCCAGCCACGAACCCAACCTTGATTTGCGTCAGGGGCTGGCTGAACTGGCCGATCATGTTGATCTGGCACGGCTGGCGTGGAAAGTGGGCGATCACCCGGCCGAACCCGTGGCGCAACGCCGCACCCCGCAGGTCCGTTTTGCCGGGGTGCCGGTATCGGTGCCATCAGGCGGGTTTTTGCAGGCAACACGCGAAGGCGAAACCGCACTGACCAATGCGATTGCCAACGCCCTGTCGCGTATTCCGGCCCGGCAGGTGATTGATTTGTTTTGTGGTATTGGCAGCTTTACCTTCCCGCTGGCCTTAACCGGCGACCGCCGCCGGGTGATGGCGGTTGAAGGCGACATTAACGCCGTGCGGGCGATGCAATATGCCGTTGGCAAGGCATCCGCCCCGATTGAGGTGATCCATCGCGACCTGTTTCGCCAGCCGCTGGATGCCGACGCCCTAAAAGATGCCGACGTGGTGGTGTTTGACCCGCCGCGTGCCGGGGCCCTGGCCCAGTGCGAAATTCTGGCCGATTTTGGCCCGGAATGGATTTTTGCAGTGTCGTGCAACCCGGCCACCTTTGCCCGCGACATGCGCCTGTTGCGCAATGGCGGCTATGAATTGCAACAGGTGGTGCCGGTGGACCAGTTTTTGTGGTCGCCGCATCTTGAAATGTTTGCCGTTTTGCGCCGGACATTGCCTGTCGCCGCCTGATTACGGGTTTTTTGGGTCGTCTGATTTTGGTTCAGGCCACAGTTTGTTGCGGGTTCCCTGCATCGGAGTGTGGCCTTTCCTGTGAGGGACGGGCCTGAAGGCGGAACTGTCTGGGCGACAGGCCGGTATGGCGTTTGAACGCGTTGCTAAACGCACTTTCCGACAGATAACCCAGTTCAAGGGCCAGCGAGGATACAGGAATATCGCGTTCACGCAGGGCGCGGCGGGCCAGCCGCATGCGCCAGCCCTGTAAATAGGTCAAAGGCGGCATGCCAACCTTGGTGCGAAATTGCAGGGCAAAATTTGTTCGCGACATTGCAACTTTTTCGGCAAGTTCGGCCAAGGTCCATGCGTGGGCGGGGTTGGCGTGAATATGGCGCAGGGACGCGCCGATATGCGGGTCGCCAATCGCCTGTAACCAGCCGCGTTCGTGGGCGTCGGCATTGGCGATATATGTGCGCAAAACCTGAACAAACATCAATTGCGCCAACTGGTTGGAAGCAACGGTTTTTCCCGGCTGGTTCAGGTTTTTTTCATCGATCATTTGTTCTAGCAACCATTGCAAAATGGCGGCTTCGCGGTCGCGGGCGCGAATGCGCACCATTTTGGGCAGGACCCCGGTTAAAAAATCGACACCATCGGGGTCCAGTCGCACATGCAGGCCCAAAATAAAACAATCCTGCCCGTCGCCTAGCACCAGGCTGTTGTCGTGGCTGTCGCGATAGGCCGCGTGGGCATTTTCAACGGGCAGGCCCTTTTCACTGGCCATGACAAAGCCGTGGCAGCCATTAAACAGCACAACGTCGCCTTCCTCGATCCACACATCGGGTAGTGCGTCACGCGCATCAGGAAGCAGCCAGTATCCGCCGCGCACGGCGGCGTTTACCTTTACGCCTTGCGGGGCCGGAAACTGCAAACACCATTTGCCCCCCGCCTTCATCGCGCCGGAAACGGTGCTGCGTGCATTTAGAATGTGCAGGGCATCGGAAAGGGGATCTGTTGTCATTTGGTACGATCACGCAATTTATTGGGACGTTAGCGCATTCATCATTCAGAAATGCCGGGATATATCAAGTGTCACCGTTTAACAGGAGACAGATTATGACAACAGCGCAAGCACCCATTGGTTCGGGCTTTTCTGCGTCCTCCACCGCCGACGATGTGATCAAGGGGCAGGACCTGACCGGCAAGGTCGCCATTGTAACCGGCGGCTATTCGGGGCTTGGCCTTGAAACTGTGCGGGTTTTTGTCGGCGCGGGGGCACATGTTATTGTTCCGACGCGCGACCGGGCCAAGGCAGAAAAGGCACTGGCCGATTTGCCCGATGTTGAACTTATGGATCTCGACCTGATGGACCCGGCATCGATTGATGCCTTTGCCGATGCGTTTCTGGCATCCAAACGCCCGTTACATGTGCTGGTTAACAATGCGGCAGTTATGGCAAGTCCGCTTATGCGCGACGAACGCGGCAACGAGGCGCAGTTTTCCACCAACCATCTGGGGCATTTCCAATTGACGATGCGGTTGTGGCCGGCCTTGTGTCAGGCAAACGGGGCACGGGTGATTGCGGTGTCGTCGCGCGGGCACCGGTATTCGCCGGTGGACTTTGAAGACCCCAATTTTAATCATCGCGAATATGACCCGTGGAAATCCTATGGGCAGGCCAAAACGGCCAATGCCCTGTTTGCGCGTGCATTGGACAAACGCGGCCAGCCCCATAACGTGCGGGCATTTTCGTTGCATCCGGGCGGTATACTGGCAACAAACCTTAGCCGTCATATGTCTGACGAGGCATTGAAGGCAACCGGCTTTGTCGCCGAGGATGGATCGGCGATTATTGACCCGCAAACCGGTAAAAAAACGCTGGAGCAAGGGGCCGCAACCACGGTCTGGTGTGCCACAAGCCCGCAATTAAACGGTATGGGCGGCGTTTATTGCGAAGATTGCGATATTTCGCCGGTTGTAAGTGCCGATGCGAAAACCATTGGGGTGTTTTTCCCCGGTGTTTGGCCGTGGGCGGTGGACCCGGCACAGGCCGAGCAATTGTGGGACTTGACCGAGAAAATGACCGGGGTGTCTTTTCCGGGGTAATACAGCCCTGATCGGTAAATGTGCTGTCTTGATACGCAGGGCGTTTTAACGGGGCGCAAAACCATAACAGGGCGACAGCGTTTTTTCTGTCGCCCTGTTTGTATGATATTTAGCATTTCCGGGGTCAGGTATCGCGAAAATTCACCGACCTATTCGATGGTTTCCGTGTCGTACACACCCCAGATACCCTGGCGCTGAACCCAGCCGTCGTAATCCTGAAACTGGACCTGGCACCAGTCGACCCCTTTGGGGCAGGTTTCAACCTTGCCCACCACCCCGGCCTTGACCAGGGCAATTGGCCGGGCATTTTTATCGGACGAGCTATACAGGGTGATTTCGTCGCCGGTGACGATGACATAGCGGGTGCCAATCAGCAGGCTTTGATGCACCCAGCCTTCGCTGCCTTCCCAGTCGCGCACCTTGCGCCAGGTATCAAATTCCGAAACGACTTCCATGGGCAAATGACTGTGTTTGTAAATCCACACTTTTGGATATCGCAGCCCCGGCCCGGATCGCAGATGAACCTTGTCTGATCGCAACGCAACAAAACGCGGGATCGGCAGGCCCGATTCTTGTGCGGTGGCAAAATTTGGCAGGACAAATCCGCATAACACGATCAGTAAGAGGAGCTTTCGCATCCTGGCAGGCATGGGGGTGATTCCCTTTTTAGTGGTGGCTGGCCCTGTTTTAGGGGCGAGAATGGATTCAAAAGAAATAAAATTACAAAAAAGGCGTCAAAATACTTGCTTTCGTACCTTTGGCCGTGGCATCACTGCATTGCGGCAAGATGCGCAGGCCGGAAAACCGATCTTGCCAGCAAAAGAGTTAAAAGACCGCATAGGATCGGCTGATGACCACGAAAAAGCCCCTCGTCATCGTGACCCGCAAGCTGCCGGAAGCGATTGAAACCCGGATGATGGAACTGTTCGACGCCCGTTTGAACATTGATGATACACCAATGGACAAATCGGCGCTGATTGAAGCAGTGAAACAAGCCGATGTTCTTGTTCCCACTGTCACAGACCGGATTGATGCGGCAGTGCTGGCGCATGCGGGGCCAAATTTGCGTCTGATTGCCAATTTTGGCAATGGTATAGACCATGTGGACCTGCAAACAGCCCGCCAGCGCGGCATTACCGTTACCAATACCCCCGATGTCCTGACGGAAGACACCGCCGATATGACGATGGGATTAATCCTTTCCGTTTCGCGCCGGGTGGGTGAAGGCGAACGCCTGATCCGGTCGGGCGACTGGAACGGCTGGGGCCCAACCCTGATGCTGGGTCATCGGATTTGGGGCAAACGGCTGGGTATTTTGGGTATGGGCCGCATCGGGCAGGCGTTGGCGCGCCGGGCCAAGGGGTTTGGCCTGTCGGTGCATTATCATAACCGCCGCCGGGTTCACCCCGATATCGAACAGGAACTTGATGCCACCTATTGGGAAAGCCTGGACCAGATGCTGGCCCATGTCGATGTGGTATCGGTCAATTGCCCGCATACTCCGGCGACCTATCATTTGTTGTCGGCACGGCGGTTAAAGCTGTTGCAACCTCATGCCATTCTGGTCAACACCGCGCGCGGCGAAATTGTTGACGAAGCCGCCCTGACCCGGATGTTATCCAACCACGAAATTGCCGGGGCCGGGCTGGATGTGTTTGAACACGAACCAGCGGTAAACCCGAAACTGATCGAGCTTGATAACGCTGTTTTGCTGCCCCATATGGGGTCGGCCACCATCGAGGGCCGGGTGGATATGGGCGAAAAGGTGCTGATTAACATCAAAACCTTTGTCGATGGCCATACCCCGCCTGATCGCGTGATCGAGGGCCTGTTGTAAGGCACGGCGTTTGTTTTGAAGTTGCATTTGCATTCCACCCGCCGGGAAACCGGCGGGTTTTTGTTTGCCGGTACCCAAAGATGCGCCCGCCAGATCATGGATTAAAACCTGTTTCGGGCGGCGGACCCGGCTTGCTTCTGACATATCCTGACAGGGGTGTGGTGAATTTGCACGTTGCGCCATTTCTTTTTGCCGCGCGCTTCGCTATCACTGAGGGATAAATGTCTCTCAGGGAGTTCCCCCAATGGCCTATTTGTTTGCACCTGCCGAGGCTGTCACCGTTCCGGTTGATGGCAGCGATGATGTTTTCCCGGTTAATCGTATTTTTTGCATCGGTAAAAACTATGCCGATCATGTGCGTGAAATGGGCTCCGACCCTGCCAGCACGCCGCCCTGCATTTTCATGAAACCGGCCAATTGCCTGAAAGTTGGCGATGGCGATCTGGCTTATCCGTCGGCCACCAACGATTTGCATTACGAAGGCGAACTGGTTGTTGCCCTGGCAGCAGGCGGCAAAGATCTGGACCGTGCGGCGATTGAAGCGGCAATTTTCGGCTATGCCTGCGGCCTTGATATGACGCGGCGCGATGTCCAGGGCGACCTTAAAGAACGTCGTTTGCCCTGGGATATGGGCAAATCATTTGATGATTGTGCCGCCATTTCTGCCATTCGCCCCAAGGATGCCTGTGGCAACCCTGCCGATACCAATTTGAAATTATCGGTTAACGATACCGTGCGCCAGAACGATACGACGGCAAAAATGATCTGGCCGGCGATTGATGCGCTGGTTCATCTTTCCACCCTGATCGAGCTTAAGGCAGGCGATTTGCTTTATACCGGAACGCCCGAAGGTGTGGGTGCCGTTGTGCGCGGTGACCGGATGGATGTGGTGATTGAAAATGTCGGTTCACTGTCGGTGACATTGAAATAAGCTGAATAACCCCAGTAACGGAGCCGGTTTTGAAAATCGTAAGCTGGAATATCAATTCGGTGCGTTTGCGCATTGAACAGGTGGCGCATTTTTTGCGCGACCAGCAGCCCGATGTGCTGTGTTTGCAGGAACTGAAATGCCCGGACGAGCATTTCCCCCACGAAGCGTTTGATGCGCTGGGGTATAAACACCGTCATGTCCACGGGATGAAATCCTATAACGGTGTGGCAATTATTGCCAAAATACCGTTCACCAGCACCGAGATTAAGCATTTTTGCGCCAAGGAAGACCGTCGCCATTGCATGGCGGCGTTTGAAAACGGCGTTGAAGTGCATAATTTCTATATTCCCGCTGGTGGCGATGAACCCGATGTCACCATCAACGAAAAATTCGCCCACAAACTGTCATTCCTGCAGGAAATGACCCAGTGGTGGACCGAACGCCGCCAGATTGCACCGCGCAAAGCGGTGCTGGTGGGCGATTTTAACATTGCCCCGTCAGAAAACGATGTGTGGTCGCACAAGCAGCTTTTAAAAGTTGTCAGCCATACGCCGGTTGAGATCGAGGCGCTGGAACGGTTTCGTCAAAGCGGTGATTTCATCGATGCCGTGCGCGAAATTTACCCCGAGCCGGAAAAACTGTTTAGCTGGTGGAGCTATCGCTCGCGCGATTGGCGGGTGTCGAACAAGGGGCGTCGTCTCGACCATGTATGGATGACACCCGAACTGGCTGGAACGGTGACAAAAGCATCGGTATACGATACGGCGCGCGACTGGGTTAAACCATCGGACCATGCACCGGTTATTGCCGAGTTTAATATCTGATCATATCGGCTAGGTCCGGCTCGGATCGGGGCGTGAAAAAGGAAGGCACAGGTGGTATCTGCTTGAAACAGGCGGATTTTTCTTTCACCTGTGCTTTTTTTATGGAAAACTTGCCCTGTTTGGGGGCGAGGACTATGGGTCGTGCCTTCGGCATGATGCTTCCGCAGGGGATGTTATGCCGGTTCGTCCGACATATCGGGAAGTGGGAACAATAAAATGCGTAAAATCCTGATTGGCCTGACGATCATTATTCTGATCGTCGTCGGGTTCCTTGTTTATCTTTATGCCAATCTTGATACGATTGTGAAATCGACCATCGAAGAAGCCGGAACGCGGGTGACGCAGGCCGAGGTTACGGTGGATGCGGTGAAAATAGAAACCACCCAAAACACCGCCGAGATCAAAGGCTTGAAGATCGGCAACCCTGCCGGATTTTACAGCGAACAGGCCTTTGCCCTGGGCGATATTTCGGTCGTGATTGATGGATCATCGCTGACCGAACCCGTGATACATGTTGAAAAAGTAACGATCACGGCCCCCTCGATCATTTACGAGGTTGGCGATAACACCTCCAACATCGCAACGATCCAGCGCAATGTTGAAAGTTTCATCAGCCGTGTTTCTGGCCCGGCGGGCGAAAACGCCACCAGGGATGCCGACGACATCAATGACGAGCAGGGCGGCACCCGGGTTGTGATTGACCATGTGTATATCGAGAACGGTTCGGTTGCCATTTCGGCCAGTTTTCTGGGCGGTAAAAAATTGTCGACCTCGCTGCCAAGCCTGCATCTGACTGATATTGGCCGCGACACAAACGGTGCAACCCCGGCCCAGGTCGCGGAAAAAGTTCTTTCGGCAATGAACAGCGCCGTCATTAATTCGGTATCCCAACTGAATATGGATGGTTTGATGCAAGGGGTTGGCGATTTTGGCAAAAGCCTTGCCGCACCATTAGGCGCGCTGGGAACGGCGCCAGGCTCAACAGGAGCCGATGGCGGCAACGGGGCGCTTAAAAAAGGCAGCGACGCGCTGGGCAGTGCCATGAAAGGTTTGCTGGGCGGTAAGTCGGATTAAGGTTGGCTTGACAGGCGAGCTTGACCAATTGGCAAAAGCCATTGTCGGGCAAGGACGGTGAGGCAGGATCATAGAATGGTTCGGGCTGGCCGTTTAGTGCTCAACGTTATGTTTTTATGGTAAAAAGCCGTAAACTTGCCTGAATTGAATGGATAATTGGTTCCGCGAGGGAGTTCGTCACCATGACAATTTTGCGCCTGCGGTTTCGTAGTTAATCTGTGCGGATTGGGCAGCACCCGGTCCGCGTTTGTACAAGGAATATGAAATGCGTTTGCTGATAGCATTGTTGTTACCGTGGCTGTTGTTTTTCACCGTCGGTCGGCCGATTGCCGGGATTATTTGCCTGATTTTGCAAATTACCCTTTTGGGGTGGATTCCAGCCGCGATCTGGGCGGTCTATGCCCTGAGCCAGTATAAAACCGACAAAAAAATTGAAGCGGCGTTTGGCGAACGCAGATTTTAAAACAAACCGCCTGTCGATTTGCTGATTTTTACCCGGTACGCGTTGGCGTGCCGGGTATTTATGTGTCGATATGGTGGTTTTTAACAGCATTCCCACCCGTGCGCGTGCCTGCGCCTATGAACGGATACGCCGCAACAACAAAGACCCCAATTGCCCCAGTAACCGCCGTATTAAAAGCCGGGTAATGATAAATGTTATCGCGGCAAAAATTGGTGGCCAATATTGGTGGGATAATTCCGGGCGCGGGCTTTGCCCCACCAACCCGTAAATGATTGTTGCCAGCCCCGCCGCGCCAAAAAATGCCAGACGACGATAATATCGCTGCAAAAAACAGCCCAATACCCACCACAAGGTGCCTGTCATCGCCGGTTTCCCGTTATAGCGCAAGCCTCAACAGGCATTGCGGCACCAGAGCCTGTCCGCGCAAATTTTTGCGCAGGGCGGACGTTAGCGTCCTTGCGACCCGCCAATATCGCGGGTCAGGCGGGCGGCGAAATCGTCGGTCATGCCGGAAATATAATCAAGGATCGACAGATAAAGATCATATAACCTGCCATTGATCGGCAAATCGTCGCGGCCAATCAGCTCGCGCACCCGTGCCGCGCGATAGGATAAATCGGTTTCGCTGTGTGCCTGATGAATTTCCAGAGCGGTGCGACAAAAGGTTTCCAGCAAAACCTCGATGCAGGCAAAAGCCCCAACCTCGATCTGGACCTTGCGGCGGTTTAAAATAATCTGCTGTTCGGAAAATTCCTTGGCCCGCAGGATCATGTCGTTATAGGGGCCATCGACATGGTTCAAAAGCTCGCCGGTCATTTCGCCAGCCAGCAATCGTTCTTCATTGGCGATAAAGGCATCGCTGGTTGCGGCCAGCAACCCGGTCATGATGCGACCACGCAGGAAGTTCATTTTCCGGGTAACACTTTGTTCGCGGTGATATTCGGCGGGTACATCGTGAATGCAGGGCATGATCAGGTTTTCAAAGACCTGAAAATCAACCAGTTCCAGCTCGATCCCGTCTTCAATATCGATCAGGGCATAACAAATGTCGTCTGCCGCCTCAACCAGATACACCAGCGGATGGCGGGCGTAACAATGTTCGCCCCGTTCAAGCAACCCGGTTACCTCGGCAACCTGGGCCAGCATCGGTACTTCGCGCTGAAAGGCACCAAATTTAAGTTTTTCCGGGAACGGGCTGTTAATCGCCGTCCACGGATATTTGATAAAACTGGCAAGGGTGGCATAGGTCAGGCGCATGCCGCCATCATGCAGGCCGGTGCGCTTGTTGGTTAGCAGGCGAAAGCCCTGGGCGTTGCCTTCAAACGTCAGCAAGTCGGCGCGCTCGGCATCCGATAGCGGGGCGAGGAATTTTTCATCGGCCTCGGCGAACCATTGGCGAATGGCATATTCCCCGGCATGGCCAAAGGGCGGGTTGCCAATGTCGTGGGCCAGGGCCGCGGCCTGGCTGATGGCGGCCAAATGGTCGGCTTCGACATGGTCGGGCAAATGCTGTTTTTCGGCCAGACGATGGCCCACCATTAACCCCATAGACCGCGCGACACAGGAAACCTCAAGGCTGTGGGTCAGCCGGGTGTGGATATTGTCGTTTTCGGGCAGGGGGTGAACCTGGGTTTTGCGTTGCAGGCGGCGAAACGCAGCCGAAAAAATGATGCGGTCATAATCCTTGTGAAAATCGGACCGGCCAAACGTCCCCACCGATGAATGTTGGGTGCCCAAACGGACCGGGGACAGCAATTTTTGCCAGTTCATCATTCTATGCCGACTTTCACCAAAAACGGGGATTTCCCCCTATATGCAGGGCGAAGGTAAACAACCCTTTTAAACGCGCCAAACTTATTATTTTTTGTTGGACCGACCAACGGCATTTACACACAAAAAAACGGCCCGCTTTTTAACGGACCGTTTTTGTCGGTTCGGTTTATTTGGCAGGTGGCGTTAAGCCCCCAAACCTTTTTCCATCACCAGATCAAGGCGGCGGGCAAAGGCCACCGGGTCGGGCAGGGCTTCGCCTTCAAGGATGCGGGCCTGATCTAGCAACAGCAGGGCCGCATCGCCCAGAATGGCGGCTTTGGCATCTGCTTTGGCCATATCGGACAGCTTTTTGATCAGGCTGTGTTTGGGATTGATTTCAAGAATACGCGTGCTGACATCGTCAACCCGGTTATGTTGTTTCATCAACCGTTCCATCCGCAAATCCATATCGCTTTCATCGGCGATCAGGCAGCAGGCCGAACTGGTCAACCGGTCGGATTCGCGAACGTCTTTCACATTGGTCCCCAGCGCAATTTTAATTGCGGCAATCAGGGTATCAAGTTCGGCATCGCTGACCGGTTTGTCGTCGGCGTCGTCTTTTTTGTCCGCGTCGCTGTCATCGGCTTTGACGTCATTCAAATCGGCACCACCCCGGGTGACGGATTTGAAATCCTTTTCGTCAAACTGGCCAACAGACGGCATCCAGAATTCATCCACCGGGTCGGTCAGCAACAGGACTTCAACGCCCTTGGCATCAAACCCTTCAAGCTGCGGGCTGCGGCGCAGCGCGTCGACATCTTCGCCGCTGATGTAATAGATGGCTTTTTGGCCTTCTTTCATCCGGCTAACGTAATCTTCCAGGCTGGTCCAGCCATCGACCGTGGAGGATTTGAAACGGGCCAGCTTTAAAATGCGGTCGCGGTTGGTGTAATCTTCATACAGCCCTTCCTTGACCACCGAACCAAAGGCTTCCCAGAAGGTGTTGTAACCTTCGATGTCTTTTTTGGCACTGCTTTCAAGTTCGGACAGCAGCTTTTTGGTCAGGCCGTTTTTAATTTTGGTCAGAAGCGGGTGGTCTTGCAACATTTCGCGCGAAACATTAAGCGGCAGGTCCTGGCTATCGACCACGCCCGAGACAAACCGCAGCCACGGCGGCAGCAATTCATCGGCCCCTTCGGTGATGAAAACCTTGCGCACATACAGTTTCAAATGGCCCTTGCGCGCCGGGTCATACAAATCGAACGGGCGCATGGTCGGGATGTAAAGAAGCCCGGTATATTCAATCGCCCCTTCGGCCTGATAGTGGATGGTCTTCCACGGTTCATCAAAGGCGTGCGAGCTGTGTTTGTAAAACTCGGTATATTGCTCGGGCGTGATTTCCGATTTTGGCCGGGTCCAAAGGGCCGATGCCTCGTTTAAGGTTTCATCGTCGCCATCGCCCTTCATCAACACAACCGGAATGCCGATATGGTCGGAATAGGTTTTAACGATGTGGCGCAGGCGATGTTCTTCGGTGAAATCTTTGGAGTCGTCATTCAGATGCAGCGTGATCTGGGTGCCGCGCCCGTCCATTTCGGTTTCGGCGACGGTGTATTCACCCTTGCCATCCGATGTCCATTTCCAGGCCTGGCTGTCACCGGCTTTTTTGGTGATAACTTCAACTTTGTTGGCAACCATGAAGGCGGAATAAAAGCCAACGCCGAACTGGCCAATAAGATCGACACTTTTTTTCGCATCCTTGGCCTGGGTCATGGCTTCAACAAATTTGGCCGTGCCCGAATTGGCAATTGTGCCCAGGTTTTCCACCAGATCGGCCTTGTTCATGCCAATGCCGTTATCAATGATGGTTAGGACATTTCGAACATTATCCGTCATCAGGCGAATTTTAAATTCGCTGTCACCGGCAATCATGTCGGGGTTGGAAATGGCTTCATAGCGCAGCTTGTCACACGCATCGGATGCGTTGGAAATGAGCTCGCGCAGGAAGATGTCCTTGTTGGAATAAAGCGAATGGACAACGATGTCGAGAAGGCGGCTGACCTCGGCCTCGAACCGCATTTTTTCTTCCGTCATGACCTCTGTTTTCTCCTTTTGGATCAATGGACTTACCATCAATTTACGAAAGATATGATTATATCCCTCGCGACCGCAGCCTGCTTGATATGCGTCAACACATCTTGCAGCGCAAGCCCTGTATCCTACATCTATAGTAAGACGGTTTTTCCCGACACCGTAAATCTGGTGTCGGTCCTGCCCCGGGATGGGCGTCATCCCGGATAAAATGCAAGGCGCAAAGTCTTGTGAACGTCCAGGCTTAAACAGGAGGCCATATATGAAGGTTCCCGTGCAAATCACCTATCGTGATGTTGATCAGTCCGATGCGCTTGATGAGCGTATCCGCTTCAAGGTGGAGAAACTGGAAGAAACCTTCGACCGCATGACATCCTGTCATGTGATTATTGAGAAGCCTCATTCATCTCATGCGCGCACGCAATATTCTGTTCATTTTGGCATTAACGTTCCGGGAAAGGAAATTATGGTCAAGCGTGACAGTGCCGACCATGCGCACGAGGACGTTTATATCGCGCTGAAAAACAGCTTTCAGGCCGCGCGACGTCAGCTAAAGGACTATGCCGAGAAAATGCGCAATCATTGATCAGGCCAATGTGCTGATCATTGCGTTTTCATCGTAAAAGGATCGGGGCAGCATGTGTGCTGCCCCGTTGTTGTTTGTGGATTTATGGCTTGATGCAAAAACCCCTGCACCAGGTGCTGGTGCAGGGGTAAGATCAGGGTGGTAGTGCCGTTTAGGCGCTAGCGATCAGGCAAGATCGAAACGGTCCGCATCCATGACTTTGGTCCAGGCGGCGACAAAGTCGGTTACGAATTTTTCCTGGTTATCGTCCTGGGCGTAAAGTTCGCCATAGGAACGCAGGATGGAATTTGACCCGAAGACCAGGTCCACCCGGCTGGCGGTCCATTTTACCGCACCGGTTTTGCGGTCACGAATTTCATAGACACCATTCCCGGCAGGGTTCCACGTATTTGCCATATCGGTAATGTTGACAAAGAAATCATTGCTGAGCGTACCTTCGCGGCTGGTCAGAACACCATGTTTGGTGCCGCCGTGGTTGGTGCCCAGAACCCGCATACCACCGACCAGAACCACCATTTCAGGGGCTGTCAGGCCCATCAACTGGGTGCGATCCAACAGCATTTCTTCGGCGCTGACGGTATAGTCTGCTTTCAGCCAGTTACGGTATCCATCGTGAACCGGTTCCAGCGCGTTAAAAGAATCGGCATCGGTCATTTCATCGCTGGCATCGCCACGACCGGGGCTGAACGGGACGTCGATAGTGTAACCGGCTGCTTTTACAGCCTGCTCAATGCCAACATTACCCGCCAGAACAATGGTATCGGCAAGGCTTGCGCCATGTTGGGCTGCAATCGGTTCAAGAACAGCCAACACTTTAGCCAGGCGGGCCGGTTCATTGCCTGCCCAGTCTTTTTGCGGGGCAAGGCGAATGCGGGCACCATTGGCACCGCCGCGCATGTCGGACCCACGATAAGTGCGCGCGCTGTCCCATGCGGTTGAAATCATTTCGCTGGCCGTCAGGCCACTATTGGCAATCGCGGCTTTAAGGGCGGCGATGTCATAGCTGGTGCTGCCTGCCGGGATCGGGTCCTGCCAGATCAAATCTTCCTTGGGTACATCGGGGCCGAAATAACGTACCTTCGGGCCCATGTCGCGGTGGGTCAGTTTGAACCATGCCCGGGCAAAGACGTCGGAAAAATAGTCCTGATCATTGGCAAAGCGTTCGCAAATCTGGCGATAAACCGGATCAACCTTCATGGCCATATCGGCATCGGTCATGATCGGCATGCAGCGAATGGACGGGTCTTCAACATCAACGGGCTTGTCTTCTTCTCTGATGTCGATCGGTTCCCACTGCCATGCGCCAGCCGGGCTTTTCTTTAGTTCCCATTCATAGCCAAACAGCAGTTTGAAATAACCGTTATCCCATTTGGTCGGGTTGGTCGTCCAGGCCCCTTCAATGCCACTGGTAATGGTATCGCGGCCAACGCCCTTGCCATTCGGATTGGCCCAGCCAAGGCCCTGTGCCTCGACATCGGCGGCTTCGGGTTCGGGGCCAAGGCGGCTGGCATCGCCATTGCCGTGGGTTTTGCCAACGGTGTGCCCGCCAGCGGTCAGCGCGGCGGTTTCTTCGTCGTCCATTGCCATGCGGGCAAAGGTTTCGCGCACCTGTGCTGCGGTTTTAAGCGGGTTTGGCGTGCCGTTCACCCCTTCGGGGTTCACATAAATCAGGCCCATCTGAACAGCGGATAACGGGTTTTCCATCGACGCCGGGTTTTCAAGATCGCCATAGCGGCTGTCACTCGGGGCGAGCCATTCTTTTTCAGCGCCCCAGTAGGTATCTTTTTCCGGCGCCCAGATATCTTCGCGGCCAAAGGCAAAGCCGAATGTTTTCAAACCCATCGAGGCATAGGCAATGGTCCCGGCCAGAATATAAAGATCGGCCCAGCTAACCTTGTTGCCATATTTTTTCTTGAGCGGCCATAACAGGCGGCGTGCCTTGTCGAGGCTGACGTTATCGGGCCAGGAATTAAGCGGGGCAAAACGCTGGTTGCCGGTGCCGCCACCGCCGCGCCCGTCTGCCAGGCGATAGGACCCTGCCGAATGCCACGCCATGCGGATCATCAGGCCGCCATAATGGCCCCAGTCAGCCGGCCACCATTCCTGGCTGTCGGTCATCAGGGCATGCATGTCTTTTTTCAGCGCATCAACATCAAGGCTTTTCAACGCCTGACGATAGGAAAATGACGTTCCCAACGGGTTGGTTTTGGTGTCGTGCTGGTGCAAAATGTCCAGGTTCAGGGCGTTGGGCCACCAGTCGGTGTTGGTGACACCTGTGGATGTGTGACCACCGTGCATCACCGGGCATTTGCCGGCCGTATTCTTACCGTTTCCATCCATCTTAATCTCCGATCATGGCTTCGTTGACTGATTTACCGGCAAATGGCCATTGAACCGCGTGCCGTTATCCTTCGTGAACGCGCTTGATATCGCGGGACGCGCCCCTCACTTCAGCAACCTTAACAATGCGATATCATAAAGGAAATTCACAATTTTATTAAATAACGATAGTTTTTTTCTATTACTGGTGCGGCGAGGAAAAGCGATGTTTCATATTCGGGGCAATTAATGACCTCCCTCGCTACACGTCTTTTGATTTTATTTATATGATGTAAATCTATCATAACGACTTTTTGTGGTGCACATGTTTTCGGTCTTGCCCCACCGGTGACGCAAAAGGGTCATGGAAATTCGGGGCGCGCGGTTTCCAGGCGCGATTTGTTCGACAGGCCCGGTATTTGGCGCGGACCGTTGGGGGGATCTTTGTGTTCGGGAATTGACCGCACCGGGGGCTGCATGCCGGGATAAGGCAAAACGGCAGAATACTTGACTTTATGCGGGCAAAGTGTTGAAAAGCGCTAAGACCGGTGGTTCCCGTATCGGGAAACCGCCTGCTGGAAGAGTTTAATGCAGATTTCAACCCGATCAGGTCCCCGCATCCTTGCCGTTCTGGGGCCGACCAACACCGGCAAGACCCACTTGGCCATGGACCGGATGTTGGCACATACCACGGGTATGATTGGCTTTCCGTTACGTTTGCTGGCGCGTGAAAATTATGATCGCGCCATTGCCCGGGTGGGCAAGGGTGCCGTCGCCCTGATTACGGGTGAAGAACGCATTTTGCCACCCCATGCGCGCTATTATCTGTGTACGGTCGAGGCCATGCCGGTGAATATGCCGGTTGATTTTATGGCGATTGACGAAATACAGATGTGCGCCGACCCGGAACGCGGCCATGTTTTTACCGACCGCCTGCTTCATGCGCGGGGCCGCTATGAAACCATGTTCATGGGGGCGGCAACCATTCGCCCCGTTATTCGCAAGCTGGTAGCGAATGTTGAATTCGAGACACGGGCGCGTTTTTCAACCCTGACATATTCCGGCCCGAAAAAAATCCAGCGCCTGCCATCGCAATCGGCCGTGGTGACGTTTTCGGCCCAGGAAGTGTATGCCGTGGCCGAACTGGTGCGTCGCCAGAAAGGCGGGGCGGCGGTGGTGCTGGGCGCGCTCAGCCCGCGTACGCGCAATGCCCAGGTGGAAATGTTTCAGAACGGCGATGTCGAACATCTGATCGCCACCGATGCCATCGGCATGGGGCTTAACCTGGATTTGCAACATGTGGCCTTTGCGGCCCTGTCAAAATTTGACGGCCAGTTTCACCGCAGCCTGAGTGCCGCCGAAACCGCCCAGATCGCCGGGCGGGCCGGACGGCACATGAATGACGGCAGTTTCGGGGTGACCGGCAATTTGACGGGCATTGACCCCGATATTATCGAACAAATCGAAGCGCACGAATTTGAGCCGCTGGCCAAAGTATACTGGCGATCGGCCCAGCCTGATTTCAGATCGATTGAGGGCCTGCAAAAATCGCTGCGCCGCCTGCCTTCTGATCCAACATTAATCCGGGTTCGCGAACCTGTTGATGAAATCATGCTGGATTATCTGTCGCATATAGAAGATATAGCCCGCACCACACGGTCCCCGGACCGGGTGCGTCTATTGTGGGAAGTCTGCCAAATTCCAGACTTCCGAAATATCCATACTGACGCCCATCCGCGCCTGCTTTCAGCCATCTATCAGTTCCTTTGTCAGCCAAAAAGCAAGCTGCCAATTGACTGGATGGGCGAACAGGTCTTGCGTATGGATCGTTATGATGGTGATATTGATCAGCTGTCGTCCCGTTTGGCGGGTATTCGCGTCTGGACATATGTTTCGCACAAGCATAATTGGCTTGATGATGCGATACATTGGCAAGAACGAACGCGCGCCATTGAGGACAAGCTGTCTGATGTGCTACATGAACGGTTGACCCAAAGGTTTGTGGATCGCCGGACCTCGGTTTTATTGAAAAGTCTCAAGGACAAGTCTGAACTCATGTCTACCATCACTGCGAATGGTGAAGTCCAGGTCGAAGGTGAATTCGTCGGCCGACTGGAAGGATTCCGTTTCATTGCCGATGAAACCGACGCCGCCTTTGAAGGCAAGGCAATCGCCAGCGCCGCCCGTCGTGCGCTGAGCGGAGAAATTGCCCAGCGCGTCAAAACACTGGAAACGGACGAGGATACCCAGTTCGCCGTGAATGGCAAACTAGAGATCCTTTGGCTCGACTCCGTTGTCGCAACCCTTAAAAAGGGCGACACGGTGCTGAGTCCCGAAATCAGCGTCATCGACAGCGAATTTTTTGACGGTCCAACCCGGGAACGGGTGCGGACACGGATTCAAACATGGCTGAACAGCCATATTGAAACCCGTCTCAAAATGTTGACCCGCTTGCGTGACTGTCAAATGACAGGTGCGATTCGCGGGTTGCTGTTCCAGCTTAACGAAGGTCTGGGCTGTGTCCCGCGCTCCGAACTTGAAAGTCTGATCAAGGATCTGACCGACGAGGATCGCAAAGCGCTGGCAAAGCTGGGCGTTCGTCTGGGCGTGGAAACGGTGCATGTGCTTGATGCGCTCAAGCCTGACCCGGTCGAGTTGCGCGGCATTTTGTGGGCCGTTTCACGCGATCTCGAAGCATTGCCCGAACTGCCACCGGCAGGCCGGACCTCGGTCCCCAATGACCGGAGCAATTCCAAGGGGTTTTATCTGGCGGCGGGTTATATGCCCGTCGGCCCGCTGGCGGCCCGTGTTGACATGCTGGAGCGCTTTGCCGCCCTGCTGCGTCAGAAAGCCCGCGAGAATGATGGCAAGGTCCGCCCGGACCCTGATCTTCTTTCGCTGCTGGGGTGCACGGTAGAACAGGCCGAAGGCGTGTTTGCGGCTTTGGGCTGGCGTCCGGAAATCGTCAAGGTGAAAAAAGCCGTGGTGGAACCGGTTGCCGATCCTGCTGCCGAGCCCGTTGCTGAAACTGTGGTGGCACCGTCCGACTCGGACGCGCCGGCTGCAGATGAAGCAGAAGGCACGGTCGCTGACGCGGCACCTGCTGCCGAGGTTGCTGCCGAGGCAGAAACACCCCGGCAAGATGCTGTTGAACCGGTCGAATCGGCTGCTGCCGCTTCTGACGGGGATGCAAATGCTGATGCCGCCGGTGCTGCTGCACCAACCGACGAGGACGAATACGAAGAGGTAAAATTCTTTGTGCGTGTCGATCGTCGCAAGCGTCATCCGTCCGGGCAGAACAACCGTGGTCCGCGCAATCAGGCTGCTGGTGCTGGCGAAGGCCGCACCGATAGCCGTGGCGAAGGCCGTGGTGCCGGTAACCGGGGCGGACAGAAGGGCGCGCCGCGTCATGCCAAGGGCGGCCCCAAAGCCGGTCCCAAGGGGGGCTCTGGTGGTGGCCGCAATAACGGCAACACGCAGCAACCCGCAGCAAAAAGCAACCAGATCAACGAAGATTCTCCTTTTGCCAAGCTGAAGGAAATGCTGGCCGCCAAGGGGTAAATCCCGGCAGGCAGTAATGATCAGGATTTCGGCCTGTTGTGATCTTCGCAGCAGGCCGAAATTGTTTTTAAACGGGAAAAGGCAATGGTCGAACAAATTGGCGGCAAGGTCCGCATTGATAAATGGCTGTGGTATGCGCGGTTTTTCAAAACGCGCTCGGTTGCCAGCAAAGCCTGCCAGGGCGGGCATATTGTTTTAAATGGTAATACGGTGTCAAAGCCCAGTGTGGCGGTAGGGCCGGGGGACCGACTCCAGTTTTTTCAGGGGCCGCATATTCGCATTGTCGAAATTGTTGCGTCAGGAACCCGCCGCGGCCCCGCACCGGAGGCGCAGACCCTGTATGACGATCAATCCCCGCCACGCATTAAAAAGCAGGATGCAGACGCCGATATTCGCACCGCTGCGGTTGCGACCCGTGAAAGCGGCAGTGGCCGCCCGACCAAGGCCGAAAGACGCGCTCTGGACCGCTTGCGCGGCGATAGCGACGAGGAATAAAACCCGTTTGTGATGGCGCGGGGCCAGACCTGTTTAAAGGTAGGGCAGAGCTGTCTGCGTCGTTTTAGCCGTGCAAGATCTTGGTGCTATTTTGCGGGCGGGAAAATTTCATATACCCGTCGTATTCTGCTTCGCGAAGGGCCGCGAATCCCGACTTTTTTTTGTGGGCCGGGGATTGTTTTCGACGTGGGTGCGAAGGCTTGTTTTCTATCTGAGCGCGATGACGGTGCCTGGATAATGTCGACATGGTTTATATGGCGCGATTCGTCGTGCTCGTTCAGGCACAATGCGAAATCCCGTTGACTTTGCCCGCCAAGCCCCTTATCCACTGCGGCCTTGCGTTCCAAATTTATGCTGCGCTTAACAAAACCCGCCGCTATTGCCGGATTTCGGGGATAAAAGGCGGTGGCGTGATTGACAGCGCAGGTGGGAAGCCCTATACAGCGGACCTCGAATTTTATTGGATTACCTTCATTAGAACGGAGTATGTGCAGTGAAACGCACCTACCAGCCCAGCAAACTCGTACGGAAACGCCGTCATGGCTTCCGTTCCCGCAACGCGACCGTCGGTGGCCGCCGCGTGATTACCGCACGCCGCGCCAAGGGCCGCAAGCGTCTGTCGGCTTAATCTTGTGACCGTTACGGTGGAACGCCTGAAAAAGCGTGCGGAGTTTCTTCGTGTCGCCGGGACCCGCCGTAAATGGGTAACAGACGGTTTGATCCTGCAAGGCGCTCCGCGTCCCGGGATCCAGCCGGAAGAACAAAGCGCCGGAGAAGACCGGTTCGCCAGAATCGGTTTTACCGTCACCAAAAAGGTGGGCAAGGCCGTCGTACGCAATCGCGTTCGGCGGCGTTTGCGTGCTGTCGCCGATCAGTTGGCTAAAGAACTGGCTTTGCCCGGATGGGATTATGTCGTCATTGGACGGCATCAAACCATCGAGCGGCCATTTGAAGCCCTGATTGACGATATGAGAACTGCCTTGCGGCGTATACCTGACGCCAAGCCATCCCCTGTTGACCGATCACGCCCTGTGCGGGGCCGGAATAAAGGCAAGGGCGGGAAACGTCAGACAAAAGGTGGCTCGGTAAAATGAGCCCTCTTGCGCGCCTCATGCAACTCGCCGTTCGGGGCTATCAGCTTTTTTTATCCCCCTATGTTGGATGGCAATGTCGTTACCAGCCAACATGCTCGGCCTTCATGATGGAGGCTTTGGCAAAACACGGGGCGTTGAAAGGTGGCTGGATCGGGTTTAAACGGATCATGCGGTGCCATCCCTGGGGTGGACACGGATACGATCCTGTGCCTGATTGTGGTTGCGAACGAAAAGAGGCGCCGCCGGACAGAGACCCTCGGTCCTCGGCGCTTTCGTCATATAGATAGAATAACAGCCGGTCAGGCCGATGGGCCGCCGGACGAAAGCGGAAAGAGGCGATGAAAGAACAACGTAACCTCTGGATTGCGATTGCGGTTTCGGTCGTAATCCTGGTCGGGTTCCAATTCCTTTTCCCTCACAAACCTGATCCCCAGGTTCGCGAGGCGCAGGTTCGCGAGCAGCTGGATACCAATTCCACTGCACCGAAGCCTTCCTCATCGACGCAGACTCCGTCTGCGCCCGGTGGCAAAACCGCAGCGCCCGTCGCAAACCGTGATGATGCCCTGGCGTCGTCGCCGCGTATTGAAATCAATACACCGCGCGTGCAGGGCTCCATTCGTCTGGTTGGTGGCCTGATTGACGACATCCAGTTGCAAGGGTATCGGGAAACCGAAGACCCCAACAGCCCGCTGATCCACGTTCTGAACCCTGCCGGGTCGGACGATGCGTATTTTGGCGAATTTGGCTGGGTTGCAGCCGATGGTGCCGGTGATATTGCCCTGCCGGGCAATGATACCCGCTGGCAGGCCGATAGCGACACGCTGACCCCGGAAAAGCCGGTAACGCTCAGCTGGGATAACGGCCAGGGCCTGACTTTCACCCGCACGATTTCGATTGATGAGAACTATATGTTCTCGGTCAAGCAGTCGGTCAAAAATGACAGCGGCAAGGAAGTTTCGCTTTATCCGTATGGTTTGATTTCGCGTCGTGGCTTGCCCCATACATCAGGTTATTACATCCTTCATGAAGGTCCGGTCGGTGTTATCGACGGGTCGCTGAAAGAAATCAGCTACAAGGACCTGATGGAAGATGACGGTGCGGTTAGCAAAAAATCCACCGGCGGCTGGGTCGGTATCACCGACAAATACTGGCTGGTGGCGTTGGCTCCGGCCAATGACGAAAGCCTGACCGCACGGTTCAGCCATCACACTGTTAACAATACCGACAAGTTCCAGGCTGATTATCTGGGGGCTGCGCGCACCATCGCAAGTGGTGCCAGTGCGACCTCGGAAAGTCATATGTTTGCAGGGGCCAAGGAATATAACCTTCTTGATGCCTATGCCGACAAGTACGACATCAAACTGCTTGATCGTGCGATTGACTTTGGCTGGTTCTGGTTCCTGACCATTCCGTTCTTCCAGATCCTGCAGTGGATCAACCATGTGATTGGCAACTTCGGTCTGTCGATCCTGGCCTTTACGGTTCTGGTCAAGGCGGTGATGTTCCCGCTTGCGAACAAATCCTACAAATCCATGAGCGGCATGAAAAAGCTGCAGCCGCAAATGACGAAAATCCGCGAACAGTTCGCCGATGACCGTCAGCGTCAGCAGCAGGAAATCATGGGCCTGTACAAACGTGAAAAGATCAACCCGGCGTCGGGTTGCTTGCCGATCGTTGTGCAAATTCCGGTGTTCTTCGCGCTTTATAAAGTGCTGTTTGTGAACATCGAAATGCGCCATGCGCCGTTCTTTGGCTGGATTCAGGATTTGTCGGCACCCGACCCGACCACGTTGTTCAACCTGTTTGGTTTGATCAGCTGGACGCCGCCGCATATGCTGATGATCGGGGTTTGGCCGCTGATCATGGGGATTACCATGTTCTTGCAGCAAAAACTTAATCCCGCTCCGGCCGATCCGACCCAGGCCAAGATCATGATGTTCCTTCCGCTTATCTTTACCTTCATGCTGGCGAAATTCCCGGCAGGTCTGGTGATCTATTGGGCCTGGAACAACACGCTGTCGATTCTTCAGCAGCGTTACATAATGTACCGGATGGGGGTCTAACGACCCCCGTCTTCGGGCCGCCAAGCGCGGATACGGAAAAAAATGACCGCAGAAAAAATGCCGGTGCTGTCACCAGTACCGACCTATAAAACAAGGCAGATCGAAGCCGGGCGCATGTTGTTCACGCGCCCGATTACCTTCATGTTGGGCGTTGCCACACTTGAGCAACTGCCAACCGAAGACAAGGTGGAAATCTGTTTTGCCGGACGATCCAACGTTGGCAAGTCCAGCCTGATTAATGCGCTGTGTTCACGCAAGGATCTGGCGCGGACATCAAACACGCCGGGCCGGACCCAGCAGCTGAACTTCTTTGATCTGGACGGGGCCTTTAACCTGGTTGATTTGCCCGGTTATGGCTTTGCCCAGGCACCCAAGGATGTTGTGCGCAACTGGCAGGGGCTGATCCGCTTTTATTTGCGCGGACGTGTTACGCTTCGGCGTGTTTTTGTTTTGATCGATTCACGCCACGGCTTTATGGGCGCGGATCTTGAAATGATGAAAATGCTCGATGAAACGGGCGTGTCCTATCAGGTTGTTCTGACCAAGGCGGACAAACTGAAAAAAGGGCAGATGGACAAACGCATTGCCGAAGTGGTTACCGCGTTGAAAAAACATCCCGCTGCCCTTAATCAGATTTTTGCAACTTCCAGCGAAAAAAATACCGGCATCGCGGAATTGCGTGCCGAGGTTGCAAGCCTGTTATAATAATCAGACTGCCGCGTTGCATGAATTGGGGAGCATTATGAGCGAAGAAGTCCGTCCCGACGACGAAAGTTCCGAGTCCAGTGCCTATCGGACCTTGGCGCGCGCCAAGGTTCTGTCGGAAGCTTTGCCCTACATGCGACGCTATAACGGCCAGAAAATAGTGATCAAATATGGCGGGCACGCCATGGGTGATCCTGAGCTGGCCCGTTTGTTTGCCCAGGATGTTGTTTTGTTAAAGCAGGTTGGCATGAACCCGATTGTGGTGCATGGCGGCGGGCCGCAGATTGGCCAGATGCTTAAAGAACTTAACATCCAGTCTGAATTTATCGACGGCTTGCGTGTGACCGACCAGCGCACGATTGACGTTGTTGAAATGGTGCTGGCAGGCAAGATCAACAAGGAAATTGTCTCCAACATCAATTCGGCTGGCGGTGTCGGCGTTGGCCTGTGCGGCAAGGACGCGCACCTGATTACGGCGCGCAAACTGACACGGACCAAACGCGACCCGGAAAGCAACATTGAAAAAGTGCTGGATCTGGGGTTTGTCGGCGAGCCGGTCAAGGTGAACCCGCATGTGCTCGATTGTTTCACCAATACCGATATCATCCCCGTCATCGCACCGATTGGGGTGGGCGAGGATGGCCAGACCTATAACATCAACGCCGATACAGCCGCAGGTGCCATCGCCAAGGCAATTGGTGCGCGTCGCCTGTATATGCTGACCGATGTTAAAGGCATTTTGGACCAGAACAAACAACTGGTTCGCGATGCCGATGTTGACAGCATCAATGCCATGATTGCGGACGGGACCATTTCGGGCGGGATGATTCCCAAAACCGAGACCTGCCTTGATGCCGTGCAAAACGGGGTTGAGGCGGCGGTTATTGTTGATGGCCGTGCGCCCCATGCGGTGTTGCTCGAACTGTTTACCGAACGCGGTGCGGGAACCATGATCCGGGGGTAATCCCCGGATTTTCCGGTTTGTTCTGTTCGGCCTGTTTTTTTATCGGCAAACGTGTCGGTTTGACCTTGGGTGATGTATGGTCATCCGTTCGGGTGAGCAGGCCGGGCGTCGCTGCTGCGTCGTTGTTTCTGGTGTCGCAGAACAAATTCAAGGTGGCACGGATGTCTCCTCTTAAATCTCGCCATTGGGAAATTGCCTCGGCTGCGCTCGCGGCGCTGCGCGAGCATGACCTGTCGCCGGTGCCGCAACTGTTTCACGTCTGGTTTGTTTATTTTGCCGACGAAAACCCCGATATCGTGCGCGCGATTGACCTGTCGCGTCAGGAAAACGGCACGATTGACGACAAAAACCTGCTTGCCCTTTATGACCGCTTCATCTTGCACCGTCAGACCACCGAATTTTTACGTCAGGGCATGGAAAGCTTTGCTGATGTGATCGAACACAGCGAACAAAGCATTGCGGCGGTGACCAGCGAGTTGACGGTTTATCACAAGGTACTAGATGAAACCGATGCGGTTTTGCGCCGTGACGGCAAACCGATGGAATTGCTTGGCGCGGTTGCCCGCCACACCCGTCGGGTACAAAAAACAGTGTCGGGCCTGGCCGGGCAATTACAGACGTATCACCAGCAAATTTCACATCTGCAAACAGAATTGCATAAAGCCCGCCAGGCATCCTTCACCGACGGACTGACCCGCATTTCAAACCGCCTGCATTTTGAACAGATCCTGACCGACCTTTGCACCGTCGTTGATCGCGACAGCGGTAGCGACAGTCAGCCCTTTTGCCTGATGATGATCGACCTTGATCAGTTCAAACAAATCAATGATCGCCATGGTCATCGCATTGGCGATGAAATTCTGGTGTTGATTGCCGGTATTTTGAAATCCGGCATCAAGGGCGGAGACACCGTTGCCCGATATGGCGGCGACGAGTTTGTGATTTTGGTGCCGCAAACAACGCTGGACGAAGCCCTGTTTCTGGCCGAAGACCTGGGGAACCGGGTACGCACCCGTGACATTCGCGCCAAACCGTCGGGAACCTCGTTTGGCCATATGACCATTTCTGTTGGCATCGCCGAATATCACGGCAACGAAGGCGGCCCTTCCTTGATCGATCGGGCCGATAATGCCCTGTACCGCGCCAAGCAGGCCGGGCGTGACCAGCATTGCATTGCACTGCCCTATGATGGCGGCGTCCCGGTTTCTTAAACACCGCGCATGGCTGCATTGCCCCTGACTGCCATCGGTGATCCGACGTTGTTTATCGGGGCGCGGTCGAGGGTGCAACCATTGCGCGGTTTTGTATTTTTCCCTGTTTTCAGCGGGTTGTCCCGGGTTCAATTTTTAAATTTGCCGGTGTTTTCGGCGTATCGGGTTCGGGGATATGGCAGGTCGTGCAAGTGGCGGGCGGGGGCTGCGGTCTTGCAATCATGGGCCCAAAAGCGTATGTAACCAGCGCCTGAGCGCGCTAAACGTTGCCGGGCTGTCTGGCGTTTCGGGTTAGCATTCCATGCCCCGGTTCACCAGACGATGTAAATTTGTTTCCGTTTTACCGCCAGTCTTCGAAAGCCGAGCATGACAGAGCCGCGCGTCATTACATTTGGTTGCCGCTTAAACACCTATGAATCCGAGGTGATGCGCGACCATGCCAAGGCAGCAGGGCTTGATGATGCCATCATCATCAATACATGCGCCGTTACGACCGAGGCCGAACGTCAGGCGCGGCAAAATATTCGCCGTTTGCGCCGCGAAAACCCCGATGCCAAAATTTTTGTCACCGGCTGTGCTGTGCAGGTAAATCCGGAAAAATTCGCCGCGATGACCGAAATCGACCGCATTTTTGGCAATGATACCAAAATGAAGGCCGAAACCTTCATGGATATCAGCCATGAACGCGTGATCGTAAACGACATCATGTCGGTGGAAGAAACCGCCAGCCATCTGGTGTCGGGCTTTGAAGGCCGGGCGCGCGCCTTTGTTCAGGTGCAAAATGGCTGTGACCATCGCTGCACCTTTTGCATTATCCCCTATGGCCGGGGTAATTCGCGCAGCGTGCCGCTGGGCGAAATTGTCACCCAGGTGCGTGAACTGGTTGCCAATGGTTATGCCGAAGTTGTTTTGACCGGGGTGGATATTACATCCTATGGCCATGATTTGCCCGGCAAGCCAAGTTTGGGGCAAATGGCCCGCCGGTTACTGGCCCAGGTGCCCGAACTGCCGCGTTTGCGCATTTCATCGGTCGACCCGGTTGAAATTGACGAAGATATTTTCCGCCTGATCGAAACTGAACCACGCCTGATGCCCCATATGCATATCAGCCTGCAAGCGGGCGATGATATGGTGCTAAAGCGCATGAAGCGCCGCCATTTGCGCCAGGACGTGATCGATTTTTGCGCCAAGGTGCGGGCATTGCGCCCTGATGTCACCTTTGGTGCCGATATTATTGCCGGTTTCCCGACTGAAACCGATGAAATGGCCGAAAATACCCTGCGTCTGGTTGAAGAATGCGGGCTGATTTATTTGCATGTGTTTCCCTATTCGTCGCGCCCAGGCACGCCCGCGGCCAAAATGCCGCAGGTGGCCAAGGAAAAGCGCAAGGAACGGGCGAGCGCCCTGCGCGAAGCAGGTGATATTCAACTGGCCGCATTTTTGCAGTCCCGCGTGGGTCTGATCGAGGATGTGCTGGTTGAAAAGGAAAATACCGGCCATACGGAGCATTTTGCTCCCGTTGTGCTGGATCGCGTGATAGAACCGGGCACGATCGCCAAGGCAAAAGTCGTTGGCCATGAAGACGGAAAACTGATTGCGGAGCTGATGGAATGAGTGATGAGGGGAAAAAAAGCTGGTTTGCCCGACTAAAGGACGGGTTGAAACGGTCCTCCTCGAAACTGACCACCGGCATTGCCGATATTTTTACCAAGCGCCGCCTTGATAATGAAGCGCTGGAAGAATTCGAGGATTTGCTGATTACATCCGATCTGGGTGTAACAACCGCTGCCAAACTGAGCGCGGAACTGGCAAAGACCCGGTTCGACAAAGAAGTCGATGCCAGCGAGATTCAGGAATTTATTGCGCAAGAAGTTGCCAAAATTCTTGAGCCGGTGGCACGTCCGCTGGTGATTGATGCGACCCGCAAGCCGCATGTGATTTTGGTGGTCGGGGTGAATGGCTCGGGCAAAACCACCACCATCGGCAAGCTGGCAAAATCCTACAAGGATCAGGGCCTGAATGTGATGATGGCGGCGGGCGATACCTTTCGCGCGGCTGCGGTCGAACAATTAAAGGTCTGGGGCGATCGTACCGGTTGCCCGGTGATTTCACGCGATACCGGTGCCGATGCCGCCGGACTGGCCTTTGATGCCATTGATCAGGCCCAGCGCGACGGTGTTGATGTGTTGTTGATCGACACTGCCGGGCGATTGCAAAACAAGGCCCATCTGATGGACGAACTTAAAAAGATCGTCCGTGTGATCCGCAAGCGCGATGAAACCGCCCCGCATGATACCTTGCTGGTGCTTGATGCCACCACCGGCCAAAACGCTCATTCACAGGTCGAGCTGTTTTCAGCGGCCACCAATGTTTCCGGGCTGATTGTGACCAAGCTGGACGGCACGGCCAAGGGCGGTGTTGTTGTGGCACTGGCCGAAAAATTTGGCAAACCGGTACATGCGATTGGCGTTGGCGAAAGTGCCGAAGATTTACGCCCGTTCGAGGCGCGCAACTTTGCCCGCAGCCTTGCCGGACTTGAAGATTAAAATTCGCGATCCATCGTACAATATAAATGAAAGGCCGCACGGAGCATCTCCGGCGGCCTTTTTGCTGATACAGGGAAAGAGCAGCGCGGCAGGGTTCAGGCGCCCGGGGTTGCGCGAAACGTCGCAAGGGCTGAGTGGATGTTTGCCAGTGCCTGTGTCAGGTCGTTCAGGTTATTTCGGATCGGTTCGGGTTTGTCATCAATCGGGCAGTCTTTCAGCAGGGCCAGAAGGGCGTTGACCTGGTTGGTCAGCCCGGTGCTCATGCGCACATCAAGGTCGTTTAGCACCCACGCCAGGGCCCGGTCGCGCAATGCTTCCATGCTGTGAAAATCGGGATCGGGCGATGATAGTGGCAATCTATACGGGCGGAGGGCCAGTTCAAGCTGGCGGATAATATCGCGCAGCACGCGGGCATTGTCATGGCAGATTGCCTTGAAGTCGCTGCTTTGGGCGATGCTGTAAATCGCCTCCATGCGAATGGCGAGGTCTTCGGTGTCGGTGGCGATATCATTCAGGGCATCGCCATCGGCGATATCGTCGGGGGTGTTGGCTTCACCCGTAAAGGTTGCCGGGGCAAACACCGGTAAAACGGCCCGTTCAAGGGTGAAATGCGCGGGGAGCTTGCTGATAATTTCACCATCGGCCAAAATCGGGTGCGGTTCATCACAATCGACATGGATGTCGTCACATTCCATTGTTAGCGCCAGTTCCGATTCATCAACCGACCCAAACAGCAACGCCGCCCCGATATCCATCCCGGACAAGGTATCAACATCGGCACGAATAGCAAAAACATGCAGCTTGCCATCATCCAGGCGTTTGTTTTCGCGCGGGCGCAGGCCACCGCCAAAATACTGGCCGTTGGTAACGGTTAACTGGCGCAAACTCAACTGCTGCCGATCATGCCCGGCACAGGTGACGTCAAGCTTGAGCGGAGTCATTTCGTGCCAGCTTTGCCAGTTGGCAATGGCATAGCTAATCGCACCGGTCCAGCGTTTCAAATCGGGGTTGATGCGTTTGCGGGCATCGGCGGGAACGCCGATGGAGGCCGCATTGACAAAACTTTTGCCATTAACCCGGCCAATATCAAGCATTGCCAGCTGGCCATTAATGGCGGCCTGTGCGGCCTGTACCGGATCGTCGGGCAGTTTGAGGCTGCGGGCAAAATCGTTGGCGGTTCCCAGCGGCAGGGCGATCAGCACGGTGCCTGACTGGCAAATCGGGTCGATCAACGCGTTTATGGTGCCATCACCGCCGCCAATGGCGACAATATCGCCAGGGCAGGTCGCGGTTTTGATCTGTTCGATCATGGCGCCGGGGTCGTCACAAAACACCAGTTCAGTCCGATAGCCCGCATCTTCAAAAACGCTGCGCAAGGGTTGGGCGCCATCGCGGCGCCATCTGTCGGGAACCTTGTGACGGGTCAGCAACATAAGAACCTTGCCGGTGAGGTCAGAATTATTCACCTGATCGAACTCCCTGACATTTAACGCAATAACCACAGGTTGATGTGCGTTTGAACATAATACAAGCTGAACATGACTAAAAAAAACCGGCGCCTTTGTGGCGCCGGTTGATCATCTTTGTGACGGGCGCAATCAGGAAAGCGTTGCGCGCAACATCCATGCGGCCTCTTCATGCACACCGATGCGTTCGGTCAGCATGTCAGCTGTTTTGGGGTCATCCACGCTGTCGGCTTCGGTAACACCTTCGCGCAGCAGCTTGGCCATTTTTTCGTGGTCTTCAATCAGCTCGCGCACCATTTCATCGGTCTTGAGCAATTCGGTTTCGTCGGTGACAACCGAATTTTTGATCATGGTCGAAAGGCCGGTCGGCGCGGTAAAGCCGATGGCGCGAATGCGTTCTGCCATGTCGTCATTGGCGGTATGTAAATCTTCGTACTGTTCTTCGGTCATTTTATGGAGCGAATAGAAGTTCGGGCCGACGACATTCCAGTGTACGCCACGAACCTTGCCGTACAGAACATGCGAGGATGCGACGATACGTGTCAGCATTTCGGACAGTTTGCGACGGTCCTTGCGTTCAACGCCGGTCTCGACCGGTACTTCCTTGGCAACGCTCTGCATATTGCTCTGAGCCATGGGTAACTCCTGCTTTCTTATGGATCGTGTCGTTCAAAGTAGATGAACGATTGGCTATAGAACGCGGGCGCGAAGGCAGAAGTTCCATCGAAATAAATAACCCGATTTGGGAACATCATCTTTCCCGTCTCGTTAGACAGGGCAAGCAACGTTAAATAAAGACGCTGCTTTTAAACAAAAAAATGGAGGTTGTGATGCTTGGTAAAGCAATGTTGATGGCAGGTACCATTATGATGTCTGCGGCTGTTTTTGCGCCGGCACATGCGGATTCTGCAAACACCAATACAATGAAGACGGATGACGCCGTTAAGGCCGACGCGACCGAAATGAAAAATGATGCCAAAGATGAATTCAACGATGCCAAGGATTATTCCTATGAGCAGAAAAATGATTTCATGGATTGGGCCAAGAAAAAATCTGATCAGCTCGGTGACAAATACGACGAGATGAAAGATTCTGCGGCCGACAATAGCGACGACGCAATGGACGCTATTGGCGATGCCTGGGACGACGCGAAGGACAATCTGAGCGAAGCGATGGATGATGTTCAGGATTCATCTGCCGAAACGTGGGAAGACGTAAAGGCCGAAACGATTGCCGCTCTGAACAAGGCACAGAATGCACTCGACGACGAGCCTGACGCTCAATAACAGACATCACAACCTGATTGGGCGCATGTAAGTCCACGGGTGCTTCGGTCCGCCTCAACTTTGGGGCGGGCCGTTTTTAATTGTGAAATGCTCGGCGTTAATAAAGCGCATCGCCTATACGGGAACAGAACGCCAATGACTGAACTGCATTCTGGTGACGACAAAAAATCATTCCAGAAAACAGGATTTGCCGGATTTTGGCAGCGATTGCGACGTCCTCTCGAAGCGCTGGCTGCGGGCAAGCGCGGATTGACCGGCATTGGTGTTGCATCATTTCTTGAGACAACCATCATTCCCATTCCGGTCGAAATTATTATTACGCCGCTTATGGCGATTTCGCGTAAGCGTGGCATGCAGATTGCGACTGTAACGCTGGCGGGAAGTCTGCTTGGCGCTGTGGTGCTTTATTTATTGGCCTGGGGAATGTTTGACAATGTTGTCACCCCGTTTCTGGACTGGAGCGGTGGCCATGAACAATTTTACCAGCTTCAGAACCGTTTCAGGGACGGGGGATTCTGGGTGGTGTTCATTATAAGCATCACACCGGCCCCGATGCAGCTTGCTGCATTGGCGGCAGGGGTTACCAATTATTCATTCTGGTTGTTTTTTAGCGCGATTTTTTTGTCACGGGCGATTCGATATTACGGACTTTTCGCGATTGTGCGCCTTTTTGGCGCTGGCTATGTCCGCTATTTTTCCCGTCGAGGTGCCAAACAAGGCAGTAAAGAGGCAAAATAAAGTCGGGGAGCGGCAAATATTGAAGCAATTAATTGTTGGAATATTGAAATAAAAACGCCCGGTCGATTTTTCCGGGCGTTTTTTTCGCCATTATTCAGCTTCAATACGAAAATCTGTGGTCGTTTTACCCTCAACGTCAGGGGCCTCAACGTCCTCAGAGACCAATCCACGGCGAATTAATTCGCGGATTGCAGCGGCTCGCGTCGGCATTCTGTGCTCGAAACGCCAATCATCAATCACCTTCAGCTCGTCGTCGTCCAACATAATTTGGAGCTTCTCGGTCCGTTTAGACGTGGGCACTTTGTGCTCCTTTGCTCATCCGCGCCCTTCTAGGGTGGCGCGGAAACCGTTGATATGCGGTGGTTTCGTAAATTTTGGAGTAACTGACGTTACCGCTGTTTTCTCCGTAACTCAACCATAATACTGGTTTTGAGCAGGATACAGCCTTTGATTAATATACGTAAAATAATCAATGTGAACAACATATGTATTGTGATGCAGTTAGTTATAATGATTAGGTTAATCACCCTCCATTAGTTGTTTATACTGTGTATAGGGAGTGTATTGAGGTGGTGAAGTATACGAAATTACTTTGTTTATTTCTGGTTTCTGTTAAGTTGGGTCATCAACAAAAAACGGAGGTTGTGATGTCGGGCCAGGTAATGAATGAAATTGAAGATCACGTTCCAGCTCTGCGTCGTCATGCATATCGACTGAGTGGTACTCAGGACCGTGCCAATGATCTTGTTCAAGACACCTTGCTTAAAGCGATCAGCAAACAGGACAAATTCGAAGAGGGCACCAGCCTGAAAGCATGGTTGCACCGCATCCTGTTCAATACGTTTATTTCTGAAGTCCGCCGGATCAAGACCCGTGGTCATCATGTTGACTGGGACGATCTTGGCGATGTCTATGGGCACGGTAGTAATCAGATGGCGCGATTGCAACTTCGCGACGCTGATCGGGTCCTTGATGAACTTCCCGAGCAGGAGCGCCAGGCGATCCTGCTAACGACAGTAGATGAAATGTCCTATCAGGACGCTGCCAAATTCATGAATGTTGAAATTGGTACAGTAAAGTCGCGTGTCGGACGTGCTCGCCGCAAAATGCGCGAGATGGTTGGCCAAATTGAAGCACGCGAACATGTTTCACGATTTGTGACGGAGGCTGGGTAATGACAGCAATTCTTGCTATATACGGCAGGGAAGACATTCTGAATTATGTGCACGGCAAGATTGAAACAGATGCTGACAAGCACGAAATCGAACAACTTGTGCAAAGTGACCCGCTGGCCGCTAAAACGATCATCGATATTGAAAAAGGTCATGAAAATGACACTAATAAAATCGATTTTCTTCAATATCACCGCGTACAAAGACTTAAGAAGCTAGCTAAATCTGTCGGCTTGCTTCACTGACGCAGCGAATACACGGGATTGCCATCTTTTCCCTCAACGTCTTTTAGTTCAATCCCGAATTGGGCCGGTTCTTTTACAGGAACCGGCTTCTTTTTTGTTTGCCGGTGCCTGTGATGGACACATATGGGGGCGCGACCGCGCTTCTCTTTGAATTCAGAGCGTATTTTGTAGATTTGTTTCTACGTTTTCAGGGCTGCGACTCGTGAAACGTAACGGCGATGTATCTTTAAAACCGGTACAGCAATTTTTACCGTTATTGGTATAGCCACCTTGTTCTTACATCCGGCGTGGATGTGTACCGGCTCGGGTGGCAGTCAGGCAGGTGTTGCGTTAAACCGAGTTGAACCAGGCTGAAGGTAAGCCAAGCCGGTTGCCCAAGGTACACGCCCGGGGTAGTTGTCCCGCCGGGGGCGGGATAGGCGGTTTGGTGTCGTGCGACGTCGTGGGCGGTCGCTGTGCAGGCTGTATGTTTCGCAAATGCGAAAAACATATTTTCCGAGTGTTTACCGGCTTGCCTTTTTTGAAAATTTCCCGTATTCCATAAATGACCAGTAGTCATTTATTGGTTTTCGGCAAGTGTGCCTCTTGCCGAACCGGGGTTGTGGTCTTTTTCCTCAACGTCTTATCAGCCCCATTCTTGGGTCGGTGCTTATGCTCCGGCCCCTTTTTTTGTCCGGAACGAAAACCGTTCGGGGCCATATGTGATGCCATACAGGCTCAAACTTCCCTGTTTTTCGCCCAATCCCGCGCTTTCGGCGCGCCCTGTGCTATTGCCGCACTGCACCGCGCCCATCAATGACCATTGGTCATTTAATTCACAGGAAACCTGCATGGCCCGGTTCGGGTGTGGCGGGATGGAACAATGAACGGCAACGGGCGATTCGGGTGTTTTAAAGTTAGCGACAAAGACCACCATTGCATTGATCTTTGGTTTTGCCATGATTTGGAAAACTGTCATTTGGGAAATTTGAAAATCGCGGGCACAGTCCTGGGTCGGTGTGGGTAAGAAGGTGCTGTTTTGTGCGGGGTGTGTAATTATTTACGGGGCGCGGACGCGGTCTGATCGTGCGATCTGCATTTCACATTTGCACAATTGGGGGTTGCCAGCACCGGGTTGAGCGGTGATAAATCTCTCGCTCACAACCAAAAAAAATAAAAAGGAGCATTCTTTATGGTATCTGGAATCCACGGATCGGTTCGCGATCTGTTTGAATTTACCGACGCAGACAAGGCACTGTCGCGCATTCGGGATATTTACGAGACCGGCGGAACGGCTGTTCGCGAAGCCTTTACCCGTTTTGGCAATGGCCATCAAACCTCGCCGGTGCGTGCCTATTACCCCTATCTTGGCATCGAAGTGCCGCCCGAAAAGCTGCATGTTGAAAGCACGCTTTCCTATGGTGCGCCGCGCGATCCCGGGGTGTATGGCACCACCCTGACCCGGCCGGACCTGTTTGAGCAATATTACCGCGAACAAATTGAACTTCTGCTGAAAAACCACGATGTGCCGGTTGTTGTTGGCGTATCAGACCGGCCTATTCCGGTGCCGTTTCTGGTTGAAACCGCAACTGATGCCATCGGGCCGACCGATATTCGCCAGTTGCAAATGACATTTGATATGCCCGATCTGGCACGGACCGATGATGACATCGCCAACGGTGTGCATGTTCGCAATGGCGATGTGCCCAAGCCGCTGTCGCTGTTTTCGGGCGAACGGGTGGATTATTCGCTGGCCCGCTTGCGCCATTACACCGCAACCGCGCCCGAACATTTCCAGAAGTTTGTTCTGTTCACCAATTACCAGCGCTATGTCGATGAATTTATCGAATATGCCAAGGCCCAGCTTGAAGACCCCAAAAGCCCCTATGTGGCCTTTGTCGAGCCCGGCCCTGCAATCCATGTGCGCAAAGATGCCCCGAAAAAATGGCAGGCCGGCGGGGATGCGGTAAAACAGTTGCCGCAAATGCCGTCCTATCATTTGATCCGCGAAGACGGCCTTGGCGTTACCCTGGTTAATATCGGTGTTGGCCCGTCCAATGCCAAAACAGCGACCGACCATATTGCAGTTTTACGGCCACATTGCTGGTTGATGCTGGGCCATTGCGCCGGTTTGCGCCGAAGCCAGTTGTTGGGGGATTATGTGCTGGCCCATGGCTATGTCCGTGATGACCATGTGCTGGATTCCGATTTGCCCTTGTGGGTGCCTGTGGCACCAATTGCCGAGGTCCAGGTGGCGCTGGCCAATGCTGTTGCCGGGGTAACCGGCCTGACAGGCAAGGAAATGAAGGCCCGGATGCGCACAGGCACCGTCGCCACGACCGATAACCGGAACTGGGAACTGCGATATAGCGAATTGTTTGTGCGCCTTAACCAGGCCCGGGCGATTGCGGTGGATATGGAAAGTGCCACCATCGCTGCCAACGGTTTTCGTTTTCGCGTGCCCTATGGCACCTTGCTGTGCGTGTCGGACAAACCGGTTCACGGCGAACTGAAATTGCCGGGCATGGCCAATAATTTCTATCGCCAGCGGATTGGCCAGCACCTTGAAATCGGTTTGCAAACGATCGATACCTTGCGGGCGGATGTCAATCAGCTGCATTCGCGCAAGCTGCGCTCGCTTGACGAGCCTGCCTTTCGGTAACGGTGGCACGTCTGTGTCATTGTCCGCATGGTGCGGGCAGCCCGATATTTGCATCAGATTTTTATCATCCCCTGTCGTTCGCGGCGGGGGATGATTGTTTTTGGGGTGAGTTTTAACGTGATCGCGGCGTTTGTGGCGCGTGATGCGCGGGCTTTATCAAACTGCCTGTCACCTGCTGCCTATCGTCAGCCGCCAGCCGCCTGAAGGACGAGGTGATCGCTGTTGAGTGGCGACAAGCGGTGTCGATCAACGTGACGGGGTATCGGTATCATCCGTTGTGTTGTCGCGTGCAGGATCGTCCTGATGGGTGGGAAACAGGCTGGCGATGCCACCAACAAACTGGCGCGGGTTAAAAGCATTGTGGCTGCGTGTCAGACCCAGGCGCACAATCACCAGATCCTTTGACGGGATAATCGAAAGCGATTGTCCATCATGGCCAAGCGCGAAAAACGCATCCGCAGGGACGATTTCCGGCAGTGTTGAACCTTTTTGGGATAATTTGTTGCCATAGTCGGGGAGTTTTAGCCACCAGTGCGCCCCATAGGCCCCGTCAGGAGCGTTTGGGGCCGGGCTGGTGGCGTGGGCAACCCAGCCCTTCGGGAGCAGTCTGGTGCCGTTCCAGACGCCGTCCTGCAAATAAAGCTGACCCAGCTTGGCCCACTCACGCCCGGTGGCATGCATAAAACTCGACCCGACCAGATAGCCGTCACTGTCGGTTTCAATCACCGCGTGACGCATGCCGAGCGGACGGAAAAGCAATTCGGTTGGCAAAGCCTGATATTGCTGCATAGACATGCTCAGGTTGCGCATGGCAGCCGATAGCACATTGGTCGTGCCGGAATTATACGCCCATACCGTGCCCGGGGTTTGCGCCAGCGGTTTTGAAACCGCCAGCCCGGCGGCACTGGGGGCGACAAACAGCATTTGCACCACATCTGAGACCGGGTTCCAGTAGCTTTCATCAAATTCCAGCCCGCTGCTCATTTGCAGCAATTCATCATAGGTAATTTTAACGCGCGGGTCGTTGGGCCGGGTATCCCATTCATTGATGCTGACCGGGTAGTTCAACGGCGGCAACATACCGTTCAGGCGCATGCGGCCCAAAATGGCAGAAAACGCACTTTTGCTCATCGACCAGCCGGTAAGGGGGGTATTGACTGTGATGCCTTCGCCATAGCGTTCGGCAATAACCCGGCCTTTGTACATAACCACAATCGCGCGTGTGCGGCGGCTGGGCTCAATGGTTGGCTCGTCCATGGCGTCGGCCAGAATATTGTTAAACTTGCGCCGGTCGGTTCCGGGCGGCAACGGGGCCGTCATCAGCGGTTGGGGCGGGATCGGGCGTAAAACCGGGGCGGTATTTTGCAGGGATGCCACATGATCAGGGTCGGTCAGGGTACAACCCAGATTGGGGCGATAGACCGCGACGCGGGTGCGAAACCCGAAGGCATGGGCGCTGACTGTTTGATGGCGCAAATCGATATTTGCCGTAATCAGCGATAACAGGCTGTTATTGTCGGAAAGAACATCTTCGCGCAGCGCGCGTTCGGATGACAGGCCACTTACAAAGATTCGCGAACATAACACCTTGGCGGTATAGCCAGCACCCACCGGGGCAAGCCAGATGAAAAACCCGGAAATAGCCACAATAACCAGTAGTAACAAACCGATAAAGATGGCTTTTAGCCAGGTCATTCCGCATCCTTTGCCATGTTTTGCGCATGGCAAAGTCGCTCGCTTTCGGCTTTTGGTCAAGACCCCGATCTGGCAAGGCGTTGATACGCAATAATCGTATCGTGATCAGGGTGCAATTCGTGGGCGGCGGTTGGCGAAAATCATGGCCAGCAGATAAAATCCGGCAAAGGCCAAGGCCGCACCGGACCACGCAAAATCATCAATAATCAGGCCGGCCACCGGCGGAATAATCACAACCGATATTTCGGCAAACTGGGCCAGCATGCCTTGCAAGGCGGGCATTGGCAGGCCAATTTGCGCAATGCGTGGCAGAATGGCAAAGCAGGTGCCTGCCACAATGCCCTGGCCGGTATTAAAACTGGCAAGAAATATCACCGCCATGGCCAGGCTGGAGGCCTGATAAACAAGCGCAATGCTAAGCGCCATCGCAGGCAATGCCCACAATAACAGCGTGCGCCCCGGAACACCGCGCCCCAGAAAGAAGCCCCCCGCCAGTGACCCGATAAGATTAAAACAGATCGTGGTGATGCCAATGGCGGTTGCCGCAACCGCAAGGCTGACGTGCAGGCAGTCCATTAGCATGGCGGGCATGAAGGCCACCGTTGCCGATGTGGTGCCAGCAAACAGGGCAAATGTCAGGGCCACCGAAACGGCATTGCGATTGCGCAAAACAGCACCAATGCTGCGGGTCAGGGGGCGGTTAAATTCATCACAGGGCGGGTTTTTCATCCACACCAGCGGTGCCAAAAACACCAAAACCGGTGCGACACATCCCAACACGGCGATCTGCCAGCCAAAATAGCTGCTTAACGCCGCACTTAACCAGGTGCCCAGCGCAATGCCCACGGGCACAAAGGTGCCCCATATGCCCATGGCCAGTGCCACCACGCGCGGGGAGCCCAAATGTGTCATCCAGCTGGGCGCACCAACAACAATCAGCAAATAGCCGATGCTGGTCAGAAAGCGCCCGCCATATAGAAACCCGATGCGATCGGCCTGGGCAAAAACAACCGCCCCGACCAGCATCATAGCACCCCCGGCCAGAACCGATTGTTTCAGCCCCAGCCGTGCGGCCCACACCCCGGCCGGGATGGCGCAAATCGCCCCCGCCGCCGTAATCAGCGATGCGACAAGGCCGAACTGGGCCTGTGACAGGTCAAATTGCGCGCGCAGCAAGGTTGCAATCGGCCCGATCAACCCCACCTGCATCGAGGCGCAAAGCCCGGCTCCGTAAAGAAATATAATTGGAAAAACGGCACGCATGGGATTATTCCAAATTAAGCTTTGCGTGCTTTTATCGTGCTCGCCCCCACATCACCACGTATGAAATATACGGGCGGTTTCAGGCCCGGCGCGTGGCGTGATTTCACCTTAATCTGTGGTGATATTTTCGGGATTAATATTGCTGCGGGCGGTCATCAAACCCGGTGGTTAACCGCACGGCCCGGCCATCGGCAAGGAAAAACCGTTCCCACAGGATATAGCGGTCAATAATGCGCATGGGGGCACCATCACGGGTGGAGTTGGCAAATAAAACATGGTCGGCCATATCGTCGTGCCAGCCCATGTGATGCAGGCTTTTTTCGGCGGCGGCAATTTCGGGCGTGGCAAAGCGCCATAAGGACTGGCCCAGCAAATCATGGTCCGCGCGTTGCCATTCGTGCTGACGGGGGTGGGATGAACATAACAGCCGGTGGCTGCGATCCTCGATCAGGTGAACCCGCTGGCGTGACTGCACCACCAGCCGCTTCACCGCGTGGTCAAGGCGGATATTGCGGTTACGCGTCATCATCTCGTGCAAAAGCTGGTATTGTAACGGGGCAGGTTGTTGCATTCCCTTTTCCCAGCGCGATACCGTTGCCTGCGTCACCCCCAATATATCGGCCAGGCGTTGCTGCTTGATTTCAGCCATGCGCCGCCACTGGCGCAATTTGCGGCCAAACCGGGCCGTGTCTTCGGCGGTGGTGTTTTGCGGGTTTACGGGTTGCATCGGGTTATTCCATCTTTTCACCAAGACAAAATATCGCTCGCTGGCGTGGGACGCAATCTTTGTCAAAACAAACGGAGGCACTGATATGCCCCCGTTTGTTTCGCTAATCAGTATTTTACATCAAGCCAACAGGCGCATGATCTCTATTTTGCAGCGACCGTATTTGCGCGAATCCAGCAAGTCGATGCCAGGAACATCGGCACCGGGATCGCGCAGGGCGCGTTCGGCAATGATCAGGGTTTTGTCGTTAATCCAGCCCGCATCGCGGAGCGCAATGATACTGGGCGTGATCAATTCCTGATGGTAGGGCGGATCAAGAAAGATCAGGCTGGCGGCCTGATGGCTTTTGACCGGTTTGGTTGCATCGGCGCGGCGCGTCGTGGCCCGGTCTTCAAGGCGCAAGGACTTGATGTTTTCTTCAATCGCGGCCAGGGCTTTGGCATCACGGTCAAAAAACACGGCCTTTTGCGCCCCGCGCGACAGGGCTTCAAGCCCCAGCGCGCCGGACCCGGCGAAGGCATCAAGCACAATGCCATCCATTAACGGGTTTTCATCGTCCTCATACCAGCGGCGCGCATGGGACAGAATATTAAACAGCGATTCTCGCACCCGATCCAGCGTCGGGCGCACGTCACTGCCCGGCGGGCAGGTCAGGCTGCGTCCGCGAAGACTTCCTCCGACAATCCGCATTAACGATCTCCCCGATTGCCATTACCCGAAGGTTTCGATCCGCCACGACCCACCGGGCGATTGCCCGCCGGTTTGCTGCCGGTACGGCCAACGGGGCGATCCGCTGGCTTGCCAGCCCCGGCATTGCCTCCGGCATAACGCCCCCGGCCCTTGTTCACAGGGCGGTTGGTGCCATCGCTTCTATCGCTGGCATCATCGCGGCTACGTGGCGCACCACTCCGGCCCGCGGGTTGCCCCTGATAGCCGCTATTCCGGCTGTTAGTATCGGGTCTGCCACCACGGTTATCGCTGCCAGAACGATCATTGCGATCATTACCGCCGCCGAAAGACCGGTTCTGCGGTGCGCCACGACGTGCACTGTCATCGCGGCTGTTGCTGCGATTATCATCGCGATCATTATCGCGGCCACGCCCGGTCGGGGCGCGGTCGTTATATCCGCCGCCACGGTTGTCGTTGCCAGAACGATCATTGCGATCATTTCCACCACCGAAAGACCGGTTCTGCGGTGCGCCACGACGCGCACTGTCATCGCGGCTGTTGCTGCGGTTATCATCGCGATCATTATCACGGCCACGCCCTGCCGGGGAACGGTCGTTATATCCGCCACCACGGTTGTCGTTGCCAGAACGATCATTACGATCATTTCCACCGCCGAAAGACCGGTTCTGCGGTGCGCCACGACGTGCACTGTCATCGCGGCTGTTGCTGCGATTATCATCGCGATCATTATCGCGGCCACGCCCGGTCGGGGCGCGGTCGTTATATCCGCCGCCACGGTTGTCGTTGCCAGAACGATCATTGCGATCATTTCCACCACCGAAAGACCGGTTCTGCGGTGCGCCACGACGCGCACTGTCATCGCGGCTGTTGCTGCGGTTATCATCGCGATCATTATCACGGCCACGCCCTGCCGGGGAACGGTCGTTATATCCGCCACCACGGTTGTCGTTGCCAGAACGATCATTACGATCATTTCCACCGCCGAAAGACCGGTTCTGCGGTGCGCCACGACGTGCACTGTCATCGCGGCTGTTGCTGCGATTATCATCGCGATCATTATCGCGGCCACGCCCGGTCGGGGCACGGTCGTTATATCCGCCGCCACGGTTGTCGTTGCCAGAACGATCATTACGATCATTGCCGCCGCCGAAAGACCGGTTTTGCGGGGCACTACGACGCGCACTGTCATCGCGGCTGTTGCTGCGATTGTCATCGCGATCATTATCGCGGCCACGGCCAGCCGGGGCACGGTCGTTATATCCGCCACCACGGTTATCGTTGCCAGAACGATCATTACGATCATTACCGCCGCCGAAAGACCGGTTCTGCGGTGCGTTACTGCGTGTGCGGTCATCGCGGCTGTTGCTGCGGTTATCATCGCGATCATTATCGCGGCCACGACCAGTCGGGGCACGGTCGTTATATCCGCCGCCACGGCTATCGTTGCCAGAACGATCATTGCGATCATTACCGCCGCCAAAAGACCGGTTCTGCGGTGCGCCACGACGTGCACTGTCATCGCGGCTGTTGCTGCGGTTATCATCGCGATCATTATCACGACCCCGCCCCGCCGGGGCACGGTCGTTATATCCGCCGCCACGGCTGTCGTTGCCAGAACGATCATTGCGATCATTACCGCCGCCAAAAGACCGGTTCTGCGGTGCGCCACGACGTGCACTGTCATCGCGGCTGTTGCTGCGGTTATCATCGTGATCATTATCGCGGCCACGGCCAGCAGGGGCACGGTCGTTATATCCGCCGCCACGCGGGGCGTTATCAAAACGATCATTGCGATCATCGCGATTGTTGTTATCGCGGCTATCGTTATATCCGTCGTTGCGATTTCCATCGCGCGGGGCGAAGTCGCGTCCGCCATTGCGGTCGGTGCCATTATCAAACGGGCGGGCAGAACGGCTTGGGCCGGTATCGCCATCCCGATTGGGCCGCCCATCGCGGCTGTCGCTGCGCGTCGATGTTTTACGATGTGCTTTCGGCTTTTTGGGGCGGGCTTTAGCCTGGCCGTGGTTGTCATTGTCGCGTTTGGCTTTGGCTTTGCCACTATCGCCACCAAAGAAACCCGATAGCTGTTCTTTCATCACCTTGCCGGTGATTTCTTCAATGTCGCCCGGTGCCATTTTGCCCAGATGGAACGGACCATAGGACAGGCGCATCAAACGGGTAACAGGCCAGCCAAGATGTTCCATAACCCGGCGAATTTCACGGTTTTTACCTTCGCGAAGCGTAATCGTCATCCAGGCATTGGTGCCTTTTTGAACGTCCACTTCGGCCTGGATCGAGCCGTAATTAACACCGTCAACGGTGATGCCGTCGGCAAGCTGTTTAAGCTTGGCATCATCGATAAAGCCATGCACACGCACCCGATAGCGCCGCGCCCAACCGGTGGCGGGCAGCTCAAGATAGCGGGCCAGTTCGCCGTCATTGGTCAGCAAAAGCAGGCCTTCGGAGTTAAGGTCAAGACGACCGACCGAAATAACGCGCGGAATGTGCGGCGGCAAACTGTTAAAGACGGTTTCGCGGCCCTGTTCGTCGCGGTGGCTGGTGACCAGCCCGCGTTTTTTAAACAGGCGCCACAGGCGCGGCTTTTGTTTTTCCGGCAACGGTTTTTCGTTGATCAGAATAACGTCATTGTCGGTCACGGTAACCGCCGGGGTATCCAGGCGCTTGCCGTTAAGCTTTACCTTGCCGGTTTTGATCAGCTGTTCGGCATCGCGGCGCGAACACACACCTGATCGGGCAATGCGCTTGGCAATGCGTTCACGCGGCAGGTCTTCTTCGGGGATTTCAATTTCAACCAGGTCGGTTTCGCCATCAATCCCGGCGTCAAAGTCGTCCTGCGGCATTTCGGCGTCGAATTCATCGCCGTCGGCAATTTCAGTGGCGATGTCTTCGGCAATTTCTGCGGTAGTCTCGGTTGGCGACGCAGTGGTTTCATCATTGCTTTCGCCATCGTTTTGCGAACCAATGTCGTCCTGCGGTGTTGCGGCGTCGACTTTATTGTCGGCGGCAATGTTTGCAGGAATGTCGGTTTGTGACGGGGCGGTATCTGCCTTGTCGGTCATTTTCGGGCCTCAATAATCAGGGCGTCGAAGATCTTGGCATCTCCGGTGCTGATGTGAAATTCGGGATGCCATTGTACGCCAAGGCAATAACGGTACGCGGGATGTTCGATGCCTTCAATGACACCGTCCGGGGCGCGTGAATTGATAATCACGTTCGGGCCCACACCGGCAACGGCCTGATGATGGGCTGAATTAACAGATAGATGGTCAACATTGTCGCAGATGCGCGCAAGGAGCGTGCCGGTTTCGACGGTTACGTCGTGGCCAGCTTCATCGCGCGGGTTGGGTTGTTCGTGGGGCAGGCAATTTTCGACCGTATCAGGAATATGCTGGATCAACGACCCGCCCAGAATAACGTTCAAAAGTTGCTGGCCGCCGCAAATGCCCAGAACCGGCATGTCGCGCTCCAGCGCGCCCTGTGCCATGGCCCATTCAAATTTGGTGCGGCGGTCCTTGGTAATCACGGTGTCGTGGCGTTCGGTGGCGCCAAACAGCGATGGGTCCACATCAAACGCGCCGCCGGTGACAACCAGCCCGTCAATCAGGTCAAGCAGGTCGGGGACCAGGTCAATTTCATGGGGCAGGGGCATGGGAATGCCGCCTGCGGCCACAACGGCCCCGGCATAGTTCTGGCGCAGCGCATACCACGGAAATTTCGAATACCCGCCGGGTTGTTCGGAATCAAGGGTAATGCCAATGATTGGTTTTTTAACAATTGTGTTCATGGGCGCTGTTTAGCCTTCTGTCGGGGTCTGGGCAATGGCAATCGTTATAAGGGGGCACGTTTGGCAACACTTTATGGCTTATTGACCATATGGGGCGTAAATTGCACTGTTTTGCGGGTTGTTCCGGGCCGATCATAAAGCCAGTGACCCAAAATGAAAACAGGCCGTAGGGCATGACAGATATCGGGTGATCACAGGCGTCGCCGGGATGGGATCAGCAAGATGGGATTAAAGCAATGAGCGCAGACAGTTTCATGGATATGGCCCTGCAAGAAGCCCGTGCCGCCGCCCGGCGCGGCGAAGTGCCGGTCGGTGCTGTTGTGGTTGATACCGATAGCGGCGAGGTGTTGGCCCGGGCCGGTAACTTGACCGAGGAAAACAACGACCCCACGGCGCATGCCGAAATTGTTGCAATTCGCGCCGCCGCCGCGTTACGCGGCGAACCGCGCCTGCCCAATTGCGATTTGTATGTCACGCTTGAACCCTGCCCGATGTGTGCAACCGCCATTTCCTTTGCCCGCATTCGCCGGGTTTATTTTGGCGCGTATGACCCCAAAGGCGGCGGGGTTGATCACGGACCACGGGTGTTTGAAAGCACAAGTTGCCACCACCGACCCGAAGTTTATGGCGGCATTGGCGAAATTGAGGCGGCAACCCTGCTTAAGGAATTTTTTGGATCGTTGCGTTAACCGGGCGCAAAAGCCAGGGTTTGATGGGGCTTTAATATCACGATACAGAAATGGCCCGGCAAAATACCGGGCCACAGGGTGTAAACTGCCATGGATGGCGCCGGGGTGGTGGTTAGCGCGATAGCGCCACGGCATCGGCACCGGCAGGCAGGCGAACCGGGCAGGACGGGTCGGTTGCGGCGCGCCATATTGCTTTTGCAACATCGTCCGATTGGGTCACCATGTCGGGCGAAGCCTGTTCAAAGTTTGCAAAAACCTGCTGTACCAATGCGCCATAGGCTTCGGGAAATCCACCTTCCTTGCCCATGCGGATGCGGGCGTTTTCGCCAAATTGTGTGGTCGGGGCACGGCCGGGCAGCACAATGCGCGCCTGAATGTTGAATGGTTCAAGTTCCAGCGCCATTGATTCGGTAAAGCCATTAATGGCGGCCTTGCTGGCCGTATAAACCGACAGCAAATGTAGCGGTTTTAGCGTGACTGATGATGTTACGTTGATAATCACGCCGCTGCCCTGGGCGCGAAATTGCGGTAAAACGGCTTTGGTCATGGCGATGGTGCCAAAGGTGTTGGTTTCAAAAATCTGGCGCACAACCTCCATTGATGTGCCTTCAACCGCGTTCAGCCAGCCGATACCGGCATTGTTTACCAGCACATCAATTTTACCGGCGTCCCTGATGGCAGCGGCAATGCTGGCATCGTCGGTAACATCAAGTTTGATCAGGCGCAGTTTGTCCGATTTGGGCAAAACATCTTCGTTCGGGGTGCGCATGGTTGCGATAACATTCCACCCCTGTGCCAGAAAATAGCTGGCGCTATCGCGACCAAACCCGGACGAGCAACCTGTAATCAGAACTGTTTTCATGGGAAGACCTCTATATGGTGATGAGGCCCAAGATATAGGATGAAGGTTCGATACCTTCTATAATCTGAAATCCATAAAACGTTAGAATTAGTCCAATTTAAGCTGTTATATCGGCCCGGCAGGTTCGTTTGGTGCAACAAGGTCCGTCTGGCGGCCATATTGCGCGGGCGGGAACCCGGTATGGCGGGAAAACGCCACACTAAAAGCGCTGGCCGAGCCATAGCCAACTTTGCTGGCGACTTCTGCAACACCACATTTGGTTTGTCGCAACATCTGTTTTGCCAGCGTCATGCGCCATTGCAAAAGGTAATCCATCGGCGCGATGCCAACCGTTTTGTTAAAGCGCACAAAAAACGCCGACCGCGATAACCCGGCCTGTTTTGCCAGTTCGGCGACGGACCAGTTCTGGTCCGGTTTGGCGTGCATGCAGCGCAAGGCAATGTTTAACCGTTCATCGGAAAGCCCTTTGAGCAAGCCCGGTGACGCCGTTGTTTCGGGCACGGATCGCAAGGTTTCAATTAAAAGTGCTTCGAGCAGGCGTTCGAGCAATATGTCGCGGGCGGGCCGGTTTGCCCGGGCTTCGTCGCCAACCAGCTTTGCCAGGGTGCGAATGCGGCTTTGCCCGCGAATAACAATGACATCGGGCAGCAAGGAAACCAGCAGGGAGGCATCGGGCGCGCCAAAAACACAAAACCCGATTAATTGTTGCGTGTCGACCGGGCCGTTCGGGTCGCCCAACCGGTAAGTACCGTCGTCCTGTTGGGCCGGAACGGTTTCAAGGTCGTCATCGGGTTTTGGCGTAACGCTCGACATGGCAAAACTGTAGGCTTCCGGGATAAGCGCGAAATCACCCTGTTTCAGCGTTAAAGGAGGTTTGCCATTAACCTCAAGGCAGGCCTGGCCGGTCAGGATCAGGCAATAATATACCTGATCAACATTTGTGCGCCGCACACGCCATGCGCCGCTTGATCTGACCAGTTTTGAAAAAGGCGCCTGGGGCTGCAGCAGCGTGACAATTTCGGCCAAAGGATCAGACATCGACAATTCCAGTCGTATTGGGGAGGGGGCAACATCATTGATATCTGGGGCCATGCGGGTATGGCCACGGTCTGAATTATAGAGACAGGGACGGACCTATAGCCACAAAACAATGAAACCCCATCAGTTTACGGATTATGTGATGGAAGAAGCAAGATGGCGAAAAGATTTTTGGGCACCCTGCGCTAGATCAGAAATTTGATTTTAAAACAGGTATAAAACGTCTGTCAGGAACATGTTTTTGATCAATGGGATCAAAACAGACGGATGGAAATTTGATGTCTGACAAAACGCATCCCGCCACCGGGGACAAAACACCTTTTCGTGCGCCAGCAAAAGCGCTGAATTTCGGGTTGATTGCTGCAATTGTTGCCTTTGTTGCAATCATGTTGTTACCGACACCCGAGGGCCTGCCGATTGCAGGGCAGCGGATGTTGGCGATTTTTATTTTCGCCGTCATTATCTGGGTGACCGAAGCGGTTGATTTTGCCGTCAGCGCCATTCTGATTGCCGCCATGATTGCGGTGACACTGGGTCTGTCGCCAGCCGTTGGCGACACAGAGGGTATGCTGGGCACATCAAAGGCGCTTGGCACCGCAATTACCGGGTTTAGCAGCCGGGCGCTTATTCTGGTGGCGTCGGCCTTGCTGTTATCGGCCGCAATGACCCTGACCGGGCTGGACCGCCGGATCGCGATGATGGTGTTGTCCAAAGTGGGGGCCAAGGTTAGCCATATTGTGATTGGCAGTATCGTTGTTGCCACCTTGCTGGCATTTCTTGTGCCCAGTGCAACGGCGCGTGCCGCCGCCGTTATTCCGATTATGATGGGCATTGTGGCCACGTTCGGGGCGGGCAAACAAAGCCGCTTTGCCGGTTTGCTGATCATGACAACGGTTCAGGCTGTCAGCATCTGGAATGTCGGCATTAAAACAGCGGCCGCCCAGAACATGGTCGCCGTCGGGTTTTTACAACGTACCTTGGGCGTCGAAATTACCTGGCTGGACTGGTTTATTGCCGCAGCCCCGTTTTCGCTGCTGATGTCCGTCGCACTGTATTTTGTGATGATGCGGATGATGCCGCCAGAACAGGACACAGTGCCCGGCGGGCGCGAAAGTGTTGCGAGCGCCCTTAAAGAAATTGGGCCGATGACCGGGGCGGAAAAACGCCTGTTAAGCGTTTCCCTGTTGCTGGTTTTTTGCTGGGCAACGGAAGGGGTTTTGCACAGCTTTGACAGTGCGACCCTGACCGTTCTTGCCGTGACATTTTTGCTGTTGCCCGGTGTCGGAGTGATGAGCTGGAAACAGGCCAATGCCAAATTTCCCTGGGGCACCATTGTTTTGTTCGGGGTTGGGATTAGCCTTGGGTCCGCATTGCTAAGCACCGGGGCGGCGTCGTGGCTGGCAAAGTCGGCGGTGGATATATTTCGCCTGTCGGGTTTTGGTACCTTGGGCATTGTCGCGGTTCTGGGTGGATTTTTGATTGTGATCCATTTGGGGTTCGCCAGCGCCACGGCTTTGGCATCCTCGATGATCCCGATTATCATTGCGGTGCTACAGCAAATGGACACTGGCAGTGTTAATGTTTTTGGCACGACGATTTTGCTGCAATTTGTGGTTAGTTTCGGCTTTATTTTACCGGTTAACTCACCGCAGGGCATGGTCGCGCATGGCACAGATACCTTCGCGGTAAAGGACTTTGTCCGTACCGGGCTGGTGTTAACCGTGATCGCCTATGTTTTGACCCTGGTGTTTACCGCCACCTATTGGAAATGGCTGGGGCTGGCGTAATTATAAATAGACCGCCTGAAAACAAACGAACCCGCCGATAAAAGGCGGGTTCGTACTTGAAATACTGATGATATCAATCAAGCCGGGATTATTGTTCGTCCCAGTTTTTAAGGCCCGGTAAATGCTGATACATCCATGTTTCAGACATCGGTGCATCGCCGCGTTTTAAATACATCCGCATATCAACCGGGTCGTTGCCTGCCACTTCAAGGTCGAAAATGGCGCGCCACAGGCTTGTGTCGGGGATCGGCTCGGTTTTGATCCGCGACAGTTTGCCGCGTGATACCGAAATAATCGCCTCGGGATATTCGCCGTATGCCAGCGTTCCTAAAATATCACCTTCAAAATCAACCACAAATTTGGTCAGGCCCTTGGGGCGTGGCAGGCCTTCCTGCCCGCCACGGCCAAGCCGGGTTGCCTTGGCATAGGCCAGTTTTTCCAGCGGATAAGGTGTATGTGCCTGCCAATAAAGCCGATAGCGGAAATTATAGGATTGCCCGGCCTTGGCCGGGGCCTCTGGCACCCAGAAGGCGGCAATATTGTCGTGGATTTCATCATCGGTGGGAATTTCCACCAATTGTACGGCACCTTTGCCCCATGCACCCAGCGGTTCCACCCACAGGCTGGGGCGGCGATGATACATCACCCCATCCAGATAATGGCTAACGTCGCGGTCACGCTGCATCAGGCCAAAGCCGCGCGGGTTATCATCGCCAAAGGCCGAGGCGCGGGTGACTTCGGGGTTGTTCAACTGCCGCCAAATGCGTTCACCGCCCCCGGTCCACAATGCCAGCCCGTCGGAATCATGTACTTCGGGTCGCCAGTCCATACGGAACGGGCGGTTTTGTTCGGAATACCAGAACATGCTGGTTAATGGTGCCACGCCAAAGCGTTCAATGTCCTTGCGGATGAACAGGAATTTTTCCACATCCATCGTCACACCCTTGCCGCGCGTGAGATAAAACCGATAAGCGCCGGTAATGCTGGGGCCATCCAGCAAGGCATAAACTGTGACCGGGTCTTCGGCCGATTTGGCAGGCTCGATATAAAATTCGGTAAAATCGGGGAATTCTTCGCCCTGCGGGGTGGCAGTGTTAACGGCAATGCCGCGGGCAGACAGGCCATATTGCCCTTCATCGCCAATGGCGCGGAAATAGGATGCCCCTAAAAACGCCACCCAGTCCTGGGTTTTCCAGTCATCGCGTTTGATATTTTCATGCAGGCGGAAACCGGCAAAGCCGATATTTTCCGACAATTTACGTGCCGGGCTGTTTGCGGGCATTTCGAAATAGTCGGTTTTATATTCGACTTCCTGTGACATGCCGTTTTCCAAAAGGTACATACGCACCGGTTTTTGGAAAAACTGGCCCATATGGAAATAGGTCACCGGATAGGTGCCCGACCCGTCAGAAAAAGGCGCGAAATCGCGTTTGTATTTCAGTTTGCCATGTTCGGCATAATCAATCTGTTCAAGGATCGCCTTGTCGGGGGTTTTCGGAGCGACATAGGGCTTGCCTGCCATTTTGCGGGCGCGCTCGACCAGCGCATCAAAGCTGAATTTGTGCTTTTTACCCAGATCCAGCTTTTTCGCAGCATCGGCCGCAAAGGCCTGCTGCCACATCGACATACCCGGCAATATCAGACCGGCGGCCGCAGCGGACTTTAAAAATTGTCGGCGCTGTGCGGAAGTGTCCATCGAAATTATCCCCGTTATATTTTTGATTTGCACAAGCTTGCGAAACACTGTGGTGGTAATCCGGACAAAGCATGGCGAATTCGCGACCAAATATACCAACGCGCCAGTTTTTGAATTGATCCCGTTTTCGATAGCAGCACATCGTTTTGTGCGATTGACTTTTTGTCTGACGTTCCACAGGCAATATTGCAGCTTTGATTACACCATTTGTTACGCTATGGCGTAAAAATATATAAGTTACGCTACAGCGTAAGATGATAAAATTTGCGCTATGGCGTAAAATGAGATAAATTACGTTATAGCGTAATATTGAGGGGTCCTGATGAAAATTACTGCCCGAACACCCGATCAGATTGGCAATGCCTTACGGCGCGTGCGCAAGGCTAAGGGCATGACCCAAAAAGATGTCAGTGCGCGAACCAATTTGAGGGTGGCAACGATTTCGTCCCTGGAAAACGGGGATCCGGGGACGCAAATGCGCACAGTGTTAAGTGTGCTGGCGGCCCTTGATCTTGAATTCGTTGTTCAGGACCGCGTTCAGGAAAGCCAACTCAGCATAGAGGACATTTTCTCGTGAAACCGACAAGACGCAACAAGCCTTTGACGGTTGTGCTGAATGGGCGGCTTGTTGGCGAAATTGTGATGGCAACCAGCGGGGCGGTGACATTTCGATACGATCAGGCCTGGCTGGATTGGGAATATGCCCTGCCAGTTTCGCTGTCACTGCCTTTGCAGGTGCAAGCCCATATTGGTGCACCGGTTATTTCGTATCTGGAAAATCTGCTTCCCGATAATCAGAAAATTCGGGAGCGTGTTGCTGCAAAGGTAGGGGCAGAGGGGACTGATGCGTATCATATGTTGGAAAAAATCGGACGTGATTGTGTCGGGGCGTTGCAATTTTTCGCCGATTATGACGGTGAGGTCGGGCCACCGGCAATGGATGGGGATGTTCTGAGCGACACGCAAATTGCAGACGTGATCAAAAATCTTGCCACAGCCCCGCTTGGTATCGTTGAAGAAGATGATTTTAGAATTTCGATTGCCGGGGCACAGGAAAAAACCGCGCTATTAAGGAAAGATGGCAAATGGTTGCGTCCTTTGGGTGCGACACCAACCACGCATATTGTGAAAACACAATTAGGCCAGTTGCCAAACGGGGTTAATCTGTCCCATAGCGTGGAGAATGAGTTTTTCTGCATGCAGTTTTGTCGTGCGATGGGGGCCAATGTGGCCAACGTCGAAATCCATGACTTCGACGATACCCGCGCTTTGATTATCGAGCGTTTTGATCGGCGCTGGACCCGCCAGGGCCAATTGATCCGCCTGCCACAGGAGGATTTTTGCCAGGCTCTGAAATATCCGCCCAGTCAGAAATATCAGGCGGATGGTGGACCAGATGTTAAATCCTGCGCAATGTTGCTGGCAGGCAGTAATACGCCAACCGATGACCGGCTTGCGTTTTTTCGCGCCCAGATTTTGTTCTGGATTCTGGGGGCAACGGATGGGCATGCGAAAAACTTCAGTCTGTTTTTGCGCCCTGGGGGTGGCTTCGTCATGACCCCGTTATATGATATTTTATCAGCTCAACAGGCATGTGATGCGGGACAAATCCGCCACGGTCAGTTTCGGCTGGCAATGTCGGTTGGTACAAACAATCACTATCGAATGGACGACGCCGTGCCGCGGCATTTTTTGCAATCAGCAAAAGCAGCCGGTTTGGGGGTTCCCCTGGTTGCGCAATTGCTTGATCAAATTTGTTTGCAAGTTCCCGTCGCGATCAGCAAAACGCTTTCCCTGTTACCTCAAGACTTTCCTGCCGATCTGGCCGACATACTGGTCAACGGTATCAAGACCCGGCATCGTATACTGGAAACGGGCCTTGCTGCGCGTGCCGATCAGACCGTGTGAGGGTCTTATTAAAGGAAATATGCTCGAGTTACCCGGAAATAACGCCGTTTTCCCTGCTGCTGCACAGCGATAAGCAAATACCGGGCGTTTCCACCCGGTATTTTGCGGCGATGATTTAAAGCCGGTTATGATTTGGCAGTGGTCGGGGACTGGGTCACAAGGGCGGACTGGACGGTAAGGTTGCGTTCGACCAGCCCCAGCGTCTGATTGGCATCCACCGGATAGCTGTTGATCAACTGGGTATAGGCCAGGTTCAAATCGCCAAGGGTTTGGGAAAACGGCATGACGACCTTGTTAAAGGCAACATTGCTGCCGGTGCCGGTTTGGGGCGCGACAAAATCCTGATCCATTACCAACAGGCCATTGATCACAAGGTTTCCGCGTGCCCCTTCGTCATACATGTTCGACAGGGTGGCGCGGGCTTCGTGCAACAGCTTTTTCGCCGTTACCCGGTCATTTTTGGCAAGCGAGACGCGGGCTTCATGAACCTGCTGTAACACAGCCTGTCCTTCTTGCGAAAACCGGGCCTGAAGGGCCGGGCTGTTGACATCGGGTTGCGGCAGTTTGGCCTGTTCTGCGTCATAAATATCGGTTTCCTTGCGCGCGCGATGCGGCCCGCTGATATTGTTTGGAACGACCTCGTGGCTGATGTGGGCCGGGCCAACTTGTGACGATGTATCTGCATCGGGGTGTGCGGCCAGCCAGATTTCATATTCCTTTGCAGCACCATGTTTGCCGGCGGTATTGTTGGGCACAATCGCCTGATAGGGGCTGGCGCTGGCGGCGTTGGCAGTTGTGGCAAAGGCCGGAACACAGGCCACAGAAACACCGAAAGCAACGGTGGCAATGGCAAATTTGCGGGTAACGTTTTTCATGGCATTAGTCCTTTTCACAAAACCCGGTAAAGATAATGATCAGAAGGTCCGCGATGGGTGTCGCCTGTGGGCCGTTCCGTATGTCGTTTTCTGCGACATCTGATCTTTACTTTGCAGGGACCGTGCCAGATATTAACTAATTGATTTAAAATGATATTTATAAATGGTGTGGGTTCGGTGCCGGGAATTGGTGGATATTACCACCAATTTTGGGGCCGATGTGGTGGTTGCCTCGGTTACATTGACCCGCTTATGCGTTCACCAGAGCCTCCAGCCCGTATTTGCGAATGCGATACCGCAGGGTCTCGCGCGTGGTGCCCAAGGCGCGAACGGCCGCCATCACGTTAAAATCATGGCGTTCCAGCACGGTGCGAATAATGCATTCTTCCATGTCATCTAGCGTCATCGATCCATCAAGCGGCAATGTCAGCCCGGCGGGATCATTCGGCATCGCTTGGGGCGGGGCGGCGTTTGATTGTTGGTGTTGGGGGGCGGGCGTTGACGGTGACGTGGCAACGTTATCGGGCGTTATGCCCAACCATTCCCGGGGCAGTTTCGGCCCGGTCGCCAGCATAACGGAACGTTCAATCACATTGCGTAATTCGCGCACATTCCCCGGCCAGCTATAGGATTGCAGCGTTTCAAGAATGGCGGGCGGCAGGATGCTAACCTGTTTGCCTGACCGGGCGTTAAATTCGCCAAACAGGGTGGTGACAATAGCGGCAATATCACCCGTGCGTTCACGCAGGCTGGGCAGGCGCAATTCAAAAACAGATATCCGGTGATAGAGATCGCGACGGAAATCACCTTGGTCCGACGCCGCGCGCAAATCGCGGTTTGATGCCGCGATTAACTGGATATCGACCGATATTGTTTCTTCACCACCCACCCGGCGGAAGCTTTGTTCTTCAATTGCCTTTAGCAATTTGGATTGCAGGCCAATATCCATTTCGCCAATTTCGTCTAAAAACAGTGTGCCGCCATCGGCCTGTTCCATCAGGCCGCGGTGGCGGCCCTTGGCCCCGGTGAAGGCACCGGGTTCGTGGCCAAACAGTTCGGATTCCAGCATGTCACGCGGGATGGCGGCACAGTTTAAATCAACAAACGGCCCTTCGGCACGTTGGCCGGAATAATGCAGTATTTTGGCAACCAAACCCTTGCCGGTGCCGGTTTCCCCGCCCAGCAAAATGCTGGTGACGGGAACCGTGGCAAGCTGGCCCAGCATCGTGCGCACCTGTGTGGCGGCGGGGCTTTGCCCAATGAAGCTGTCGGGGCTGTATTTTTGCGCACCCGACCGGGCGGTATCGGTCATGCGCTGGCGGGCGCGTGCGCCGCGCGTTGCGGTGGCAATTGTCAGGTCCAGCTTGTGGTAATCCAGCGGCTTTGCCAGAAAATCCAGCGCGCCCAGTTTTGCCGCCCGGGCAATGTCCTGCCGTGATCCATAACCCGACAGAAAAATCCATTCCGACCGGCCACCGTGCGCGCGTACTTCTTCTAAAAAATCCAGCCCGTTGCCATCGGGCAGGTTCATGTCGGACAGCACAACCGACGGGCTGAAATCCAGCTCCAGCATTAACCGCCGGGCATCGGCCAGTGTTGGCGATAATGTGACCGACCATCCTTCGCGCTCGAACCGGCGTTTAAGCTCGCTGCCCAGCAGTTTTTCATCTTCAATGATGGTAATGGTGCGCATGGTCGGGCTCCTCGCAGGGGAAATGGATGATGGTCATGGCACCGCCGTTGGTGCTGCGCCCTAACTGAATGTCGCCGCCCGTCCCGTGAACCAGATGTTGCACAATCGACAGGCCAAGGCCGACACCATCGGCTTTGCCCGACTGAAAGGGCCGTACACCGCGTGCGATCATGGCATCAGCATAACCCGGCCCGGTATCGGTCACTGTCAGGCAGGCCGTATTGTTATCAACATCAAATGAAACCGTAATGGTGCCGGGCAGGTCGCCCAGCGCCTCGCAGGAATTTTTTAACAGGTTCAGCAAAACCTGGCGGACGGTATCACGCGGCAGGGTGATGTTATGGTTTTTGCTGTCCACCGTGATCGCCACATGTTTGGGCAGGCGATAGCCAAACAGTTTAACCACATCGCCAATCAACTGGTCGCTTGAGACGGCGACCGGTGTTTCGAGCGTAAAGGACTTGTTTTGCAGCAGCGAATTTAACAACCGGGTGACGCGGTCCATTTCCTCGGCAATCAGGGCAAGTCGTTCGCGGTGGTCGGGGTCTTTGGTTTCAATTTCCATATTGTGCAGGGCCATTGAAATACCCGATACCGGATTGCGCAATTCATGGGCGAGCCGGGCGGAAAATTCGCCAATTGCCGCCATTTTTGCCCCGTTTTCCAGTTCGGCTTGTTGGCGCAACAAGGTTTCGGATGCCGCACGCACCTGACTTTCAAGCTGGTCGGTATGGTCCCGGCTTTGTTGCGATACCGTGCGCAGGCTGGCGGTCATTTCGTTATAATGTTGGTAAATCGGGGCCAGCGGGTCATTTTCCGATACCGGTTCAATGTCGACAAATCGCAAGCTGGCAACGTTATCAAGCAATTCCGAAAGCCTGCTTACCGCACGAAAGGCCCGGCGGCGAAACCATATCATTACGGCAATGGCAAGGATCGGGGTTGCGATCAAGGCGATCAGGGCAATGGTAAATTCCTGGTCGGCCGACTGACGGGCCGTTTTTATTGCCTGCTGTTGCAAGGCGTTTTCCTGCGTCAAAACCTTGCGGATCAGCGATAAAGCGCCAATCAGGTTGCTGCTGGGGTTATCAATCGGCAGGGCAAGATAGTCCGACGCCATGCGCAGGTTGTTGGGGGTGTTGGGTGATAATTGCCCGTTTTGCTGCAATAAATCATCCAGATCGGCGCGGATATGTTCGAGTTCCATTGCCGTTGGCGGCTGATGACTGGCCAGATGCCGGGTCAGCAATTTGCCAATCGCAATGTCGGTTTGCTGCAAGCCCTGAATTTGCCGAACGTGATTTTCAAGCGGGCTCAGCCGATAGGCCGAATGCCATGCCGTTAAGGCCAGAAACCCCAGCGACAGGGTCAGCGCAATGGTTGCCAGTGCCACCGACACCCGAAGGGGCTGCAACAATGTGGTGCGCGCCGACATCGGCCTTGCGCCAGCAGGGGGCATGGGGTGCTTTTCCTTGAAACGAACAGAAAGTCACGATCCTGAAAACCGGGGACCGGTTCAGGATCGTGAAAAAAGGGGGTAATTCGTTTCATAGGAACAGATTAAGGCAAACCGATGTTCGCCGATCGGCAGGGGTTATTCCTGTTCGCGGGCAATCGCACGCCAGCCAATATCGCGACGGCAAAAACCACCTTGCCAGTCAATGGTATCAACCGCTTCATAGGCGCGTTTTTGGGCTTCACCAACGCTGGTTGCCCGTGCGGTAACACCCAAAACCCGGCCCCCGGTCGCGGTTAGTTTATCGCCAGCCATTTTGGTGCCAGCGTGTAAAACCTTAACGTTTTCCAGCGCATTGGCGGCAGCAACGTTTTTAATCTCGCTGCCTTTTTCATATGATCCGGGGTAGCCTTTGGCGGCCATCACCACCACAAGGGCGGTTTCGTCATGCCATTCCGGGGTAACCTGATCCAGCGTTTGGGTGGCGGCCCCGTCAAGAATATCCAGCACGTCGGATTTCAGACGGCTCATCAGCACCTGGCATTCGGGGTCGCCAAAACGAATGTTATATTCAATCAGTTTCGGGTGTTCGTTTTCATCAATCATCAACCCGGCAAACAAAACGCCGCTAAACGGGTGGCCTTGTGCGGCCATGCCCTCGACCGTGGGCACGATAATGTCGCGCATCACGCGGTCTTCAACGGTTTTGGTAAATATGGGTGCGGGGGAATAAGCCCCCATGCCGCCGGTATTGGGGCCGGTATCGCCCTCGCCAACCGCTTTGTGGTCTTGTGCGGCAATTAGCGGGATCACATTTTTGCCATCGCACACGGCGAAAAACGATGCTTCCTCGCCGCGCAAAAATTCTTCGATCACCAGTTCGGCCCCGGCATCGCCAAATTTGCCGCCAATCATGGCGTCATCAATGGCTTGATAGGCGTCATTGATGGTTTCGCAAATGGTCACACCCTTGCCCGCCGCCAGCCCGTCGGTTTTGATCACAATGGGCGCGCCGGTTTTTTCAACAAAGGCACGGGCATCATCTCGGTTGGTAAAGCGGCCATAGCCAGCGGTGGGCACGCCAAATTTGGCGACCATGTCCTTCATGAAACCCTTGGAGCCTTCAAGCTGTGCCGCGGCCTTTGAACAGCCAAACGATTTGATTCCGGCAGCATCAAGCGCATCGACCAGGCCTGCAACCAGCGGGGCTTCGGGGCCAACCACCACCAGATCCACCTTGTTGTCGGTGGCGAATTTTACCAGACCGTCAATATCGCTATCGTTAATCGCAACGCATTGCGCAGAATCGGCGATCCCCGCATTGCCCGGCGCGCACCAAAGTTTAGTCAAACGCGGGCTGCGTGCGATTGCCCAGCATAATGCGTGTTCCCGACCACCGCCGCCAACGACCAGAACTTTCATGACTTTTACCCCGACTGCTTGATGGTCATGATGTGATCCTTTAGGGTCATATGAACAGGCCCCGACTTTGGGTCTCACACCTTCACTGCGTAATGTTTTACGCAACCGCGTTAATAATTCACGCGGGCTTTTAGCATAAAGTACCCTCTATGGCGCAAGATTTGTTCGACCCATATGCACCGCAACCGCAACAATCTGGCAACTTGCCGGAATTTTCGGTTTCCGATCTGTCCAACGCGCTGAAACGCACGGTCGAGGATGCGTTTTCTTTTGTCCGGGTGCGCGGCGAAATTTCCGGTTTCAAACGGGCCTCGAGCGGCCATTTGTATCTGGCGCTAAAGGATGACAGCGCAGTGCTTGATGCCGTGTGCTGGCGCGGGGCAGCGGCGAAACTGGGCGTGCAGCCCGAAGACGGTATGGAAGTGATCGTCACCGGGCGTCTCACCACCTTTCCGGGCCGGTCAAAATACCAGATCGTGATCGACAGCATGGAAGTGGCCGGTGAAGGTGCGCTGTTAAAATTGCTGGAAGACCGCAAGAAAAAACTGGCCGCCGAAGGCTTGTTCGAGGCAGACCGCAAACGCCCGATTCCCTTTTTGCCCGATGTGATCGGTATTGTTACATCGCCGACAGGGGCGGTGATTCGCGATATCATGCACCGCTTGCGCGAACGGTTCCCGCGCCGGGTATTGTTGTGGCCGGTGATGGTGCAGGGCAAGGGGGCCGCCGAACAAGTGGCCCATGCCGTGCGCGGATTTAACGACTTGCTGCCGTATGGCGATATCCCAAGGCCCGATCTGCTGATTGTGGCCCGTGGTGGCGGGTCGCTGGAGGATTTATGGGCCTTTAACGAAGAAATCGTTGCCCGTGCGGTGGCGGAATCGACCATCCCGGTGATATCGGCAGTGGGCCACGAAACCGATACCACCCTGATTGATTTTGTCTCTGACCTGCGCGCGCCAACCCCGACCGGGGCAGCAGAAAAAGCCGTTCCGGTGCGGCTGGATTTATTGGCACAGGTCAATGACGACGGCCAGCGCCTTGCGCAGGCCGTTCGCCGCCTGGGGGCGGAAAAACGTATCGCCCTTGATAGTGCCGCGCGCGGATTGGGCGACCCGAAAAGGATGCTGGAAGACCGCGCGCAGATGCTCGATAACTGGTCCGACCGGTTGCCGCGTGCGGCACAGGCCATGCTGCAAACGGCAAAATCGCGGTTAAACGAAACCAGCGCCCGGTTGGTCAGCCCGCGAGAACAATTGTCGGAAAAACGCGGACGGCTGGAAAATGCCCGTTTGCGCCTTGATGGTGCCATAACAGCCCGCCTGCAAAACCAGAAATCGCGGCTGGACCAGGCAGCCGCCGGTTTGCGCCCCGCCAATGCAACCCGCGATATTAACCGCGAACGCAAACATGTGGCCGATTTGGCATCGCGGCTGGATGCGGCAGTTAAAAACACCATCACTCGCGAAAAGGATGGCCTGGCCCGTTATGACCGGTTGCTGGAAAGTTATTCGTACCGCAATGTTTTAAAACGCGGCTTTGCCGTGGTGCGCGATGAGAACGGCAAGTTGCAGGCACAGGCGGCATCGCTTGTTGACGGGCAGGGATATGTTTTGGAAATGCAGGATGGTGTTGCCAATGTGGTGGCCGGGGCGTCCAATGCAGGTTCTGGCAGCCAGACCCCGCCAGCGGGGCAAGGCAGCACCCCCGCCCCGGATAGCACTTTAACATCTTCAAAATCGCCACCCGATGAGGGCGGGAAAACACCGCCGAAACCCGAAAAACCCCGGCGCAAAAAAGACCCGCGCCCCCAAAATGATGACCGCCAAGGGAGCCTTTTATAATGCGTTTGGGAATGAAACTGGCACTTGTTGCAACCTTTGTGGCCGGTGTTTCCGGTGTTTTCGGGTTCGCGATGCCGTCACAGGCTGCCGAGCCGGTATTTAAAGGTGTGTTTAGCCAAGGCGGGATCGTTTTTGGCCAGACGACGGCTGATACGACCGTGATGCTTGATGGTGAAAAGATTGACACGATTGCCCCCGACGGCAATTTCGCCCTTGGGTTCGAGCGCGATTATCAGGGCCCGGCAACCCTGACGCTGACCCACAAGGATGGCAGCACCGAACAATTCACCTATCCGATCAAACATCGCGAATTTAACATTCAGCGCATTGATGGCTTGCCGCCCAAAATGGTAACGCCAGACCCGGCGGTAATGGATCGGATCAAGGATGATTCGCGCCAGGCCCGCGAAGCCCGCACCGAACGATTTACCACCGAATATTATAAATCCGGCTTTGTCTGGCCCGCTACGGGGCGCATCAGCGGTGTTTATGGATCGCAGCGCATTTTAAACGGTCAGCCGCGTGCCGCCCATTGGGGGGTTGATGTGGCCGTGCCAATGGGAACGCCGGTTGTGGCCCCGGCTGATGGCGTTGTCACATTGGCCCATCCCGATATGTATTTTTCCGGCGCAACTTTGTTTATTGATCATGGCCTTGGTGTTGTTTCGGCATTTTTGCATTTGTCGAAAATTGACGTCAAAGTAGGGGATGTTGTGCATCAGGGCGATGTGGTGGCGCATTCAGGTGCCAGTGGCCGGGCCACCGGCCCGCATCTGGACTGGCGGGTTAATGTGGGGCCAACCCGCATTGATGCTGCTTTGCTGGTGCCACCGATGGAACAGGTTTTGGCGGGGGCGAAAAAATGAAAACGCAAGGTGCCGTTGCCGCAGGACATAAGGAAACAGCGCGGGCTGCCCAAAATGTGCTTGAAGCTGGCGGCACGGCCTTTGATGCGATCATCGCGGCGATGTGGACGGCCTGTGTGGTGGAACCTGTGCTGGCATCCCTTGGCGGTGGCGGGTTTTTAATGGCGCGGCCTGCGGGCCAAACGCCCCGTTTATACGACTTTTTTGTTGAAACACCGCTGGCCAAACGCCCGGGCGAAAGCCTTGAATTTGAAAGCTGCATTGCCCGTTTTGCCGGGGGCGTGACGCAGGAATTTCACGGTGGTTATGGTGCGGTGGCAACGCCGGGCATGGTGGCCGGGCTTTTTGCCGTTCATAACGATTTAGGTCAGTTGCCAATGGCTGATCTGGCGCAATCGGCGCAAAATTTGGCCCGTGACGGTGTTGTCGTTGATGATTTCCAAAATTACGTCATGAATATTGTAACCCCGTTATTGGGGTTTTGCGACGAAACCCGTGCGATTTATGGTGCGCCAGATGCATCGCAACAGGCAGGCGATGGCACCGATGCCGGGTTTGAAGTGATCAAGACGGGCGAGGTTCACCGCCAGCCCCATCTGGCCGCCAGTATTGAAGAGCTGGCAAAAAATGGCGCGGCCAGCTTTTACCATGGCGATATTGCCCATGCCCTGATTGCCGCCTGCCGTGAGAGTGGCGGATATATTACCGCCGATGATTTGGCGAAATACCGCGTTTTGGTACGTGATCCCTTGCTGGTCAGCGGGCGCAACGGGCGTTTTGTTTTAAACCCGCCACCGGCTTCGGGCGGGGTTTTGGCCGGGTTTGGTTTGAAACTGGCGCGGGAATTGGATCTGGGCGTTTTTGGCGATGCCCGCCATCTTGATGCACTGTCGGAAATTTTAAAAACAACCTCGGTTGTGCGCGGCGAATATGGGGCTGCACCATCGATACTGGGCGATGAATTTTGTGAAGGCTATCGCAATCTGATCGGCGACCGGCCCTTAACCCAAAACGGCACCACCCATATTTCGGTGGTTGATCAGTTTGGTAACCTGGCGTCGGCAACATTGTCTAACGGGTCTACCTCGGGCCGAATGATTCCGGGAACCGGTGTTTTGCTAAACAACATGCTGGGTGAAGCCGATTTATCGCCCGAGGGCTTTCATAACTGGCCCTGTGGCGTGCGCATGACCTCCATGATGACTCCGGCCCTGTATCTGGGCCATGATGGCATGGCGGTGGCACTTGGCTCGGGCGGGTCAAACCGTATTCGCTCCACCATGATGCAGGTATTGCTGAACCTTGATGTGTTTGGCATGTCGCTGGAAGATGCGATTGCCGCGCCCAGAATGCATTTTGATGACGGGTTGCTGTCAATCGAGCCGGGCTTTGACCTCGCTATTCTTGATCAGCTTAACCTCAACGAACAGCAGCGCTGGCAGGAAAGCGACATGTTTTTCGGCGGCGTCCATGCTGCTGCGTTAAATGCTGGCTCCCACAAGCTGGTGGCATCAGGGGATGCGCGGCGAAACGGCCACCATTTTATTGTGCAATAATGGTGGTGATGGTGATGACGGCGGGTTTTTCAGGCGGTTTTCTGCTCGTTTTCCGGGGGAACAACGGCGGCCACATCGAGAAACGGTGATGCATCGATTTTTTCGGCATGCATCATGGTTGCCACCCGTTGCAGCGATGACAGCATCTGGGTTTTTTCCCAGACCGGCATTTCTTCAAACTGGCGAATGAATTCTTCTTGCAGCAGATCGGGGGCATTGGCGATAATTTCGCGCCCGCTATCGGTCAATACGGTATTCACCACGCGTTTGTCGGTGGTGGACCGTCGCCGTTCCATTAATTGTCGTTGTTCGAGGCGGTTTAAAATGGTGGTGACGGTGGCCTGGCTAAGCGACACATGGTTGGAAATGCGGCGCACCGTTACATTTTGCAATTCGTTAATCGCACGCAAAACCATGACCTGAGGAATGGTTAACCCGCAAATTTTCATCATGCGTTTGGAATGTAAATCGGTGGCGCGGATGATCTGGCGCAAGGTGACCAGCACATCTTGCCAATATGGTTGTTGTCGTTCCATTACCAAACCCCGTTGTGACTGCACTGCGGGCAGATCACAGACCGGCGACCCTTTGCTGTTTAAACCGGTGCTATCGCTAGCGACGTTTGGCGCGATAATCAATTTAAAATGCGCGTTTGCCCGGCAAAAGAAACATGTGCTGTTGTGTTCCTAGCCCTTGAAGCGGCGCAGGCACAGATAGAGGCCCCCAAAGATCCCTGCCAGAACAACCAGCATTCCGGCAATCAGAACGAATTTTTCAAAAAGAAGGTCATCTTCGTGCCGGTTTTCAATCACCGCCAGCACCCGCTTGCGTAAATCATCGATGTCGGGGGTCAGGTCGCGCGGGGGGACAAATAACGCCAGTCCCGCGCGCGATAGCAAGTCGTTGGTTGTGTTGACGCGGTCGGTATAAAGGGCAAAGCGCTCCTCGGCGGCCCGCAAATCGACCAGCGGGGTTGGCTTGCTATTCGGCCCTGACGTATCGTGGCGGATCGTGACTGGGGGTTTGGGTAAATCCCGAAACGGCCCGGAAAGGCAGTTTTCCAGGGTGTCGGGATGGTTCTGGCATTGAATGATCCGCTCGGGACCGGTTTGCAGGGCCTTTTTAAGGTGTTTTTGCAGGTCGTTGTCAAACCGGGAAATGGTCAGGCGCAGTTGGACGGCATCGTTGCTAATATCGCTTTGCTCAGACGTGATACCTGGCGTGGCAAAACACACCAGACACACGATCAGTAACAAAATGCTGGTCAGCATTTGCATACGCAAGGCACTGTCCTTATTCGCATCCGACCACCGGCTACAGCACGCAGCCCGGGCGTTATAAAGCGGGATCAGTCAGGCCAGCGACGATGCAACCACAGCCATTGTGCAGGACGTTCGCGAATCCAGCCTTCCATGATGGCGTTGACGTCCGTCATGATCGTAAGAATATCCTTATGACGATCGTCTGTTTCGACAATATCCATTTGCGGGTAAAACGTCATGCGGAAATGTGCCCCCTGCAGGCGTTCCACACGTACAGGTACCAAGGGTGTGTCATAGCGCAGGCAAAACTGTGCCAGTGCCGGGGCTGTCATGGCATCGCGGCCAAAAAACGGCACGGCAATGCCGTTATTCATTTTCTGATCGACCAGCATGGCGGCATGGCCACCGTTTTTGAGAAAGGCGGTTAATTTGCGCGCCCCGGCCGGTCCCTTGGGAACCTGTTCCCCCCTGAAGCCCTGCCGCGCCCGGTTGAAAATACTGTCTACCCACGGATTGTCGGGGGCGCGGTAAACCGACATCATTTCCATGCCCACAATACGGGCGACCAGCGTTGTGACTTCCCAGTTTCCAATATGGGCGGTAAAAAACTGGCCCGGTTTGCCGTCGTCTTTCAGGGCAAGGCCGTTTGCAAGGCCAACCACTTCCAGCCTGTCCGAACCGGGTTCGATCTTGTGAATGTGGGGCACTTCGCCAATACTGCGCCCCAGATTGTCCCACATGTCGCCAATAATAATTTGTAATTCTTCGGGTGTTTTTTCGGGAAAGGCCCGTTCCAGGTTGCGCCGTGCCCGGCGTGTAACGCTAAGTTTCGGGCCGATCCAGCGGCCAATGCGCGCGCCAATCGCCGAGGCGGTATCAATTGGCAGGGCGGCAAACAGCCAGTAAAACATATGCGCAAACAGCCCCTGCAAAGGGTAGCTGAAAAAACGCTGAAAATGACTGATGTTGCTGTTCTTATGCGCCATTGGCAAATACCGTTTTGATAATTTCTTTGATGCCGTGCAAATCGTCAAATTCCAGGGCGATGCGCAGGGTCTTTATGTCGTGCTGAAGGGCCAAAGGCAAGCGCACCAGGTCTTTTTCTGTGGTGACCAGATGTGCGCCATGCTGCTGTGCCAGCCCCTGCAGGTCCTGTATCTCGCCGGGTTTATACATGTGGTGATCGGCAAAATCACGGGCGGCGACAATGTTGGCATTACAATCGCGCAGGCTTTGATAAAACTTTTCCGGGCGTCCGATCCCGGCAAAGGCCACCACGTTTTGGCCGGTAAATTCGTCGGGGTTTTGCGCACAAATTTGCGCCGAAAAAACTGCCACATGAGCCGGGATACGCTGGCTAATGCCGGTTTGATCCGGGCCAATGATAATCGCGGCAGCCACCTTGGAAAATCCGCTTTGGGTGGTTTCGCGAAGCGGTCCGGCGGGCATGACGCGGCCATTGCCAAACCCGGTGGCACCATCAATTACAACAATTGCGAAATCCTTGATCACGGACGGGTTTTGCAACCCGTCATCCATGATAATTACATCCGCCCCGGCCGATTTTATCGCCCGTGCCCCGCAGGCGCGATCACGCGATATCCATGTCGGGCCGCAACGCGCCAGCAATAACGGTTCGTCGCCCACCTGTGTGGCGGTATCGGTGGTCAGGTCCACCCGATGCGGGCCGGAAATTGTGCCGCCATATCCACGGCTTAGAAAATGGGGCGAGTGGCCCAGATCGCGCAAAATGGCCTGTATCGCCTGTGCCGAGGGCGTTTTTCCCGCCCCGCCAACGGTAAAGTTGCCCAGACAAATAACTTTGCAGCCGGGATGAAAAGCAGGCGTTGTTGCCGCTTTCCACGCGGCCCCCGCCCGCCAAAGCCGCGAAAGCGGGGCCAGGGCGCGGGCCAGAAAACCGTTATTTTGCCAAAAATCAGGGGCGTGCATGTGGCCCCCGACACGCCACCAGCAGGTCATTAATCGCCGACATGGTGCGATCTAATACTTCGGCCTTGCTGTTGGCATAGGTGCGCGCGGCATCGGTTAAGGCCTGGCATGCGGGTTGGTTTGATAATAACTGGTCAAGCTGGCGGGCCAGGTCATCGGCATCGCTGCACGGGCGACAGGCGCGTTCGGCCAGCATTTCGCGGCTGATTTCGCTAAAGTTGCTCATATCGGGGCCATGCAAAATGGCACAGCCCAGCCGGGCGGGTTCCAGCGGGTTTTGTCCGCCGCCCACACACAGGGTTTTGCCAATAAAGCAAATGGGGGCCAGCCGGTAATACAGGCCCATCTCGCCAATGGTATCGCCCAGAAAAATGTCGGTATCGCGGGTGATGATATGCCCCATGCTGCGCCGGGCCACCCGCAGGCCCCGGGCCATCAGGTTGGCCTCGATGGCGGGCGCACGGTTGGGGTGGCGCGGCACGATGATGGTTAACAGGCCCCGGTGTTTTTCTCGCAGTTTGACATGGATGTCGGCAGCTATGGTTTCTTCGCCCTCAAACGTGCTTGATGCCAGCCAGATCGGGCGGCCTTCGATCTGGTCTCGGGTTTTGTGAAGGTCGGCGTCTTCGACCGGTAAGGGCAGGGCGGCAAATTTAAGGTTGCCGGTGGTGATAACGTTGGGCGCGCCCAGTTCGGTGAAATGGGCTGTTTCTTCGCTGGTTTGCGCCAGAACAACATTAAAACACGCCATCACCGGGCGAATAAAAGACGAAAACCGGCGATAGCTTTTAAAGCTGTGTTCGGAAATACGCCCGTTTAACAGCGCGATTTTGGTGCCTGCCTTGCGCGCACGGGTTAAAATATTGGGCCACAAATCGCTTTCCAGCCACAGGGCAATATCAGGCCGCCAGTGATGCAAAAACCGGGCAACATAAACCTGACGGTCCACCGGGATGAACTGGTGAATAACCCCGTCGGGCAGGCGTTCCAGCATCATGCGGGCCGATGTTACGGTGCCGGTTGTCACCAGAATGTGAAATTCGGGATAATCGCGTTGAAGCCGGTCAATCACGGGCAGGGCCGAAAGCGATTCACCAACACTGGCCCCGTGGATCCATATAAGCGGGCCATCGGGGCGGCGCTGGCCGGGGTGGCCGAACCGTTCGCCAATGCGGCCGGGGTCTTCCTTGCCGCGGTTTTTACGCCGATGCAGATACAGCCCGACAACGGGGCCTAACATGCGCGTTGCCGCGCGATAGGCGTAAAACAGGCTCATTGTGTGGCGTCTCCGGCGTCACGGCGGGGCCGTTTTTGTTTGGCTATTTCATCAAGCCCTGCCGGTTCGATAATGTCCAGACCATATTCACGGTCATATTTTTGCGTCAGGCTGATCAGCTTGTCTTCCAGTTCCTGGCGTTTTTCTTCCAGCCCTGCCGCGTCCAGGTCCTTGCCAACGTAAATCGGATCGCCCCAGGAAAAAGAACCGCTTGAAAACGGAAATGGCAATATAAAGCGGTCCCAGCTGCGCATGACCCGCCGGCTGGTTATGGAAAAGGTCAGCGGGAAAATGGGCACACCGCTCATGCGCGCCGCCGTGATAACGCCGCCTGAGGCCCGCATGCGCGGGCCACGCGGGCCATCGGGGGTCATGCCCACCACTTCACCGGCTTTCAGCGATTTTACAATACTGCGCAGGGCATTGGCCCCGCCTTTGCCCTTGCCGGTAGACCCGGCAATGGTGGAAATGCCGAAATGGCCAATGATGCGTGAAATGATTTCACCATCGCGATGCGATGAAATCAGCATGTTAAACGGTGTGTCCCCGCCGACAATTTTCCATGTATAGGGCATCATCAACAGGCGTTGATGCCAGAAGGCAACAATAAAAGGTTGGCCGTTTTCCAGCATCTGGCGTGGCAGGTCGGTGCCATTTTGGCGCCAGCGGCCCGAATAGCGGATCAGGCGAATATAAAATGCCGCCAAATTGCACAGCGATGCCCGCGCCAGGGGGCTTTTGATAATTCCTTTATACCACTTCACGTGTCTTAGTCCTGATTTGGCACCATCGTCGGGGTTTTACCCGGTTCTTCGGAAAACTGCAGGTTATACAGGTTGGCATAGGCACCGCCAAGGGCAAGCAACTCTTCGTGTTTTCCCTGTTCGATCAGCTTGCCACGATGAATGACGCAAATTTTGTCGGCATCAACAATTGTCGACAGGCGATGCGCAATCACCAGGGTTGTCCGGTCTTTCATCAGGTGTGCCAGGGCGGTCTGAATGTGGCGTTCAGACTCGGTATCAAGGGCTGATGTTGCTTCATCAAGCAGCAGGATCGGTGCGTTTTTCAGCATCGCCCGGGCAATGGCAATGCGCTGGCGCTGCCCGCCGGAAAGTTTGACACCATGTTCACCAACAATGGTGTCATAGCCGTCTTCAAGCTGCATGATAAAATCATGGGCGGCGGCATTGCGTGCCGCTTCCTCGATTTCGGCCTCGCTGGCACCGGTTCGGCCATAGGCGATATTGGCACGGACCGTATCGTCAAACAGCGAAATTTCCTGGCTGACCAGTGCGGTTGCTTCGCGCAGACTGCGCAATTTCACATCGCGAATGTCCTGCCCGTCAACCGAAATGCTGCCATTGTTGATGTCGTAAAAGCGCGGGATCAAATTAAGGATGGTTGATTTACCTGCACCAGACTGACCAACAAGGGCCACGGTCTGTCCGGCGGGAATATCAAGGTTGATACCGACAAGCGCATTGTTTTCGCCGTCTTCGCCATAGGCAAAATCAACATTGTCAAACCGTACCGCCCCGCCCGAAATCGCCAGCGCTTTGGCATCGGGTTTGTCTTTGATATCGGGTTCGAGATCCAGAATGGTGAAAACCCGCTGCGATGCGGCAAGGCCCGCCTGCAAATTCATATTGATATTGGCCAAACGCTTGACCGGCTCATAGGCCATCAACAGGGCGGTAATGAAGGCGAAAAAACCCCCTGCGTCATTGCTGCCCTCGATCACCCGGTAACCGCCATAAACAATGATGGCCGTCACGGCAACACCGCCCAGTGTTTCCATGATGGGGGACGACCGCGCACGGACTTTTTGTGCCTTGAAATTCAGTTGGAAGATATAATCAACCAGCTTGCCGACCCGGCTGCTTTCATATTCTTCCATGCCATAGGCTTTGACATGGCGAACGCCTTGAAAGGTTTGTTCTAACAGGGTGGCAAACTCGCCAATTTGCTGCTGGGTATTTGACGATACCTTGCGCATGCGTTTGCCAAGCCGTGCGATTGGCAAAATGGCGAGCGGGAAAATGAAAATGGCAATAAAGGCCAGTTGCCAGTCCTTGATAAACATCACCCCGATCAGGAAAATCGCCGACATCAGGTCTTTGCCAAAGCCGGTCAGGCTTTCAGATACGGCCGAGCGCATGGCGCCAACGTCGCTGGTAAAGCGCGCAATCAGCTTGCCGGTGTTGGTGCCGTGGAAAAAGCCGATATCCAGGCTCATGACGTGGTTATAAAGCCGGTTTTGAATGTCGGTCAGAATACGCCCGCCAACATAGCTCATCATCACGGCCTGGCCATAATTGCCAAAGCCTTTCAGGGCAAAGGTGATCAAAACCGCCGCCCCGACCGGCAACAGCATCGAGCCGTTTTTATTGATGAAAATTTCGTTGATCACCGGGTCCATCAGCCAGGCAGACGCACCGGTCGTCGCGGCGACGACAACCATGAATAACAGGGCCAGAACAATTTTACCGATATAGGGACGAACCGCTTCACGAACGATCCGTTTGACCATGGGCCAAGTATCCCAATGATCGGTGGTGTGGTCGATATTTTGTTTGGACAAGAAGATATTCCTGGTTGTTGTGGCAAAGATTGGTGACACCGGATGTTTCCGGCGGGTTGCCCCGTTTTTGCCTTTTATCAAGGCCCATTTATGCCCGATTTTCCGTGCAGTTTGCTACCACGGTGATGGCTTTACGGCAAGCATCCGTATGCCCGAAGGCACATACAGGCATACACAATTCGGTGTCGGAACCATAAAGCCATGCACCGCGTTCAGGCATATATGGTTCAAATAAAAAATAACAAATGAGCAAACAACTTAAAAATCAGATTGAAGGTGCCCTTTCGCAAGGTGTGGGCGCACGCGTGTTTCCCCTGCGCTGGCACGGTCAGCGATTGTGGGTCAAACAGGCGGTCGCGCCCAAGCAAAAGGTATGGCATCGTTTTCAACGCTTTGCGGCCGGTATATTGGCCGTTCCCATGTTGCGGCCCACGGTATCGCCGGGCGGATGTAATGGTTTGCGGTTTGAAACCAGCCATTTATTGCGCATGCGCGATCATGGCGTGCATGTCCCCGACCTGATCATGAGCGACGATAACTGGATTGTCCTGCGCGATAATGGCCGCATTTTAAAAGACCAGATCAAAGCCGCCGTGGCGAAAGGCGATATTGCGAAAACCTGTGATCTGATTGAAAAGGCCGCATCGGGCCTGGCCGATTTACATGCGCGCGATTGCGCCCACGGCGCGCCGCTTTTGCGCAATATCACAATTTGCAAGGATGGCAGCATCGGCTTTATCGACTTTGAAGAAGACCCCGAAGGATGCATGCCGGTGGCCGATGCCCAGGCCCGCGATATTTTGCTGTTTTTGTTTTCAATTCAGCGCGAAATAAAAAAGCGGCCCGATTTATTGCAGCTTGGCTGGCAAAAATATCGGTTCCACGCTGGCGACAATGCTGGCGCCCTGTCGCCGCTGGCAACGGTGCTGCATCGTATTTTACCGGTTTATCTGCTGTTATTGGTGTTTCGGCGCTGGTTGGGCACCGATGCCATAACCGCCCTGCAAACATACCAGATTTTGTTTCGCGATATCGGGCGAACCATGGGCCCCCGTGCCACCACATGCCCGCCCGGTACCGCAGACTGAGCCGTGATTATTGCGCGGGCACGGGATGCGGGGCTGGAATGTCGGTTCCGGTTAAACCGCTGCCAACGGGGTCGCTGCCTGTGGCCATTCGGGTCGCGGCACTTTCGGCAAGGGTCATTCTGGTGGCGGCTTCGCCGTCATACCCGCCGGAAAACGGGGCCAGATTGTGCAAAAACTGCTGGGCTGAATTGTGCCAGCTGTATTTTTCGGCCAGGGCGCGGGCATCGGCGCGGTCCAGTTTCAAGGCATCGAGGGCGGCCTGGCGTAAATCGGCGTTAATGGCGCCGGCCTTGGTGCCGCGCACAATGTCGGCCGGGCCTTGTACCGGGAAAACCGCAACCGGGGTGCCCGATGCCAGGGCTTCCAGAATAACCAGCCCAAACGTGTCGGTTTTGCTGGGAAATACAAACACATCGGCCGAGGCAAAGGCCATGGCTAGGCTTTCGCCGGTTTTTTTGCCCAGAAATTGCGCCTTTGGGTGTTTTTGTTTCAAATCGTTAAGTTGCGGGCCGTCGCCGACCACAAATTTGGTGCCCGGCAGATCAAGGTCGAGGAAATGCCCGATGTTTTTTTCCACGGCCACCCGGCCCACAAACAGCCAGTGCGGTTTGGGAAAATCGCCAAAGCTGGCATGTTCGCGCGGATGAAAAAGCGACAGATCCACCCCGCGTGACCAGATTTGCAAATTGCCAAATCCCCATTGGGCCAGTTCATCGCGCAATGAATCGGTCGCCACCATCACTGATTGTGACTTGTCGTGAAACCGGCGCATGCCGCGATACGAAATTGAAAGCGGCAGTTTGGTGCGCGCGTAAAGATATTCGGGAAAGCGGGTGTGATAGGCGGTTGAAAACGGCAATTTCCGTTTCAGGCAATAGGCGCGTGCCGCCCGGCCCAGCGGCCCTTCGGTTGAAATATGAATGGCAACGGGCTGCATCGCATCAATCATGCGCGATAATTTGCGTTTGGCAAAAATTGCCAGCCGGATTTCCGGGTAAGTCGGGCAGGGTATAGTGGTGAACTGATCGGGCGAGATCACACGCACATCATGCCCGGCATCGATCAGTTCACTTCGCACTGTTTCCAGTGTCCTGACAACGCCATTGACTTGCGGGGTCCAGGCGTCGCTGACAATCAGGATTCTCATGCTGTTTTTCCCATGGGGGTGTTTTGCCCGGTTCGGGCCGATGCAGCGTTTTGACGGGCAAGCGTGGTTTTGGGTTTGTTGTGCGGCTGTGCGGTGCGAAACAGCGACAGCAAGCGGCCCAATCCGGCTGTGGTCGGGCTGCTGTTGGTGTCTGACGCGCCGATATAGGTCATTGCCATATTGCGCATGTCCGCCCAATGCAGCAGTTCAAGTTCGCCGTTTTTGTGTTCGACAAGGGCGGTGCAGCTTTCAACCCAGTCGCCATCGTTGCAATAAAGCACATTGCCGATCATGCGTTTTTCAGCATGGTGGATATGGCCGCAAACCACCCCGTCGACCTTGCGTTTGGCAGCGGCATGGGCCACGGCGGTTTCAAAATTGCAAATAAACTGAACCGCGTTTTTGACCCGGTTTTTAAGATATGCCGACAGCGACCAGTACCCGTAGCCCAGCTTGCGCCGGGCGGCGTTGAAATAGCGGTTGAGCATAATTGCCATATTGTAGGCGGTGTCGCCCAGATAGGCGAGCCAGCGGGCATATTTGACAACGCCGTCAAACTCGTCACCGTGAATGACCAGCAATCGTTTGCCATCGGCCGTGGTATGAATGTCGTTCATGCGAACATCGACATGGCCAAATGTCATATCGACAAATTCGCGGGCAAATTCATCATGGTTGCCAGGCACGAATATTACTTTGGTGCCGTTTTTGGCCTTTTCCATAATATTGGTAATCACGGCGTGGTGGCTTTCGGGCCAGTACCAGCTTTTTTTCAGTCGCCAGCCGTCAATGATGTCGCCGACCAGATAATAGGTGTCGGCGGTTACTTCATTTAAGAAATCCACCAGCAATTCTGCTTGGCAACCGCGTGTTCCCAGATGTACATCAGAAATCCACACCGTGCGGTAATGCGGTTTCGTGTTCATTGCTGTCATCGTTGCCCTCCATGTCCCCATACAAAGGATGATCAGGCACCGTTTTATTGGGCTCGACCACTATCTGAATAAAACAAAAAGAGCGAACATATAACCCGTTCACATAAATTTATCAGTATTGAAAGGATTTTGTTACATATTTACTTTTGTATAGGCGTAGTTAAATTTTATTTTTCATTTTTATTACAGGTAATATTTGTTTCATGTCTGACGATGGCATCACGATTATTTTCAATCCGCGCGCGGGTGGCAACAAGCAGCGGTTTTTATCGTCTATTCTGCAAAAGGCGGGGGTGCGGGTTGAATTATTGCAAACAACCCATCCCGGCCATGCCCGCGAACTGGCGCGCAAGGTGCGGGCCGGGCGGCGGCTTTATGTGGCCGGGGGGGATGGTTCGCTCAACGAGGCCTTGAACGGCCTGCTTGATGCCCAGCTTGACGGGCACGAAGTGCCGCCGCTCGGCATTATTCCGCTGGGTACGGCCAATGTGCTGGCGGTCGAGGTTGGACTGGGGGTGAACGCAAAATCGGTGGCGGGCTATATTCACGACCCGGTTCATGTCTGGGTGCGGCCCGGGCTGGTCAATGGTCGGGCTTTTTTCCTGATGGTCGGGATTGGTGCCGACGCCGACACGGTGGCAAATGTATCGCTGAAACTTAAACGGTTGATTGGCAAGGGGGCGTATGTTCTGGAAGGGCTGCGCAACATGGCCTTTCCGCGCCATCGCGATTTCGAGGTCAATATCGGCCGTGATCAATACCGGGTGGCCGGTGTGGTGGCGACCCATGCCAGCCATTACGGCGGTAAATTTATCATCGCGCCGCAGGCAACCCTGACCGATAACAAGCTTGATGTGGTGCTGATGCCCGGTGGTGGCAGCCTGGCAACAGCACGTTACGGGCTGGCACTGACAATGAACCGCCTGCATCGTCAGTCCGATGTGTCGGTGGTGCGCACCGAAAGGCTTACAATTTCAAGCCATTGCGGCCCGGCACCGGTTCAAATCGACGGCGAAAGTGCCGGGGCCTTGCCCTGCGAAATCAGCCTGTCGCCCTATCCGGTGCGGTTGCTGGTGCCGCGCGCCTATTTAAACCAGACCGAGGCCCGCGACGACAATTTGGCCGCACCCGCCCGCCTTGGCCCGGCGGCAGAAAGTTTGCAAATAACCGGGCGTTAAACCGGCGGGTTAATCCGAACGGACCATGGCAATAAAACTGTCAACCTCGCGCCGCAGGTTTTCGGCCGACATGGAAAGTTCGCGCGCACTTGCCAGCACCTGTTCTGCTGCCGCACCGCCACTATGGGCGGCTTCGCTGACCTGTGAAATGGCGGCAGATACCTCGTTGGTGCCCGCAGATGCCTGTGAAATATTACGGGCAATTTCCTGGGTGGCGGCGTTTTGTTGTTCCACCGCCGATGAAATGGAGCCCGATGTTTCCCGGGTCCGCGAAATGATTTCGGAAATATCGCGGATGGCATCGACCGTGGATTGGGTAACTTCCTGAACCTCGGCGATGTGGCTGGTGATGCTTTCGGTGGCCTTGGCCGTTTGGGTGGCAAGGTTTTTTACCTCGGAGGCGACCACGGCAAAACCCTTGCCCGCTTCGCCTGCGCGTGCGGCCTCGATGGTGGCATTGAGGGCCAGCAAATTGGTCTGGGCGGCAATATCCTGAATCAGATTAACAACTTCGCCAATTTTGTGAACCGATTCGACCAGTCCCTCGGCGGTGTGCTGGGTTTTCTCGGCATTTTCAACGGCAAGGCGCGTGACATCGGAGGATCGAAAAACCTGCTCGCCAATTTCGCGCACCGATGACGCCAGTTCTTCGCACGCCGTGGCCACGGTTTCGACATTGGTGCTGGCCTGTGTTGCGGCGGCAGAAACAGTGCTGGACTGGGTATTGGTTTCTTCCAGCGAGGTGGTCAGGGTTTGGGCGGCAGATTCAAGTTCGGTTGCGGTCGAGGCAACGATGCCAACAATGGCACCGACAGTTTGATCAAACTTGTTGGCAAGGTCGTTCAAGGCCTGGCGTTTTTCGGCCATGGCCTGTTTTTCGGTGTCCTTGGCGGTTTGTTCCATTTCGCGATTGCGGATCATATTGGATTTGAAAACATCCATTGCCCCGGCAATTTCGCCAATTTCATCGCCGCGATCAGTACCATAAACCTCGACCTCAAGGTTGTTGCTGGCCAGTTCGTTAAGGGCAGCGACAATTTTGTGGATCGGCCGAACAATGCCAAACCGGGCAATGATAATCCCCATGCCCAACCCGAGCGCCAGCCCGCAAATCGCAACAATAAGGGTAATGGTAATACCGGTCGCATAGGCGTCATTGGCGGTTTGAACCGCATTGGCAAGGCGTTGTTCGCCATAGGCCACATAGGTGCGAATGGATGTGTTTAAATCGCGGGCTTCTTCCCGGTTTGACCGCGCCAATGTTACCAGTTTTTCTGCCAGTGCGGCATGGTCGCTGGTTGCACCCGGGGCGGTTGCGGTTGCCACAACTTTCGAAATGCCAGCCTGGTAAACATGATAAAGCCGTTCAACGTCTTGCAACAGGGCCAGCCTTTTGGGGCCTGCGGTTGCTTTGGTTTCCGCCAGCAGGGTTTCAAACTCCTTGCTTTCGCGGGCGATGGTTTGGTCCAGATCGGTGATGGTTTCGGGGGTAGGGTCGGCGGCAATGCGAAATTCGGCACGGTTCAGCGACGTAATCAGTTTGGTCAGGCGCAAGCCGTCAAGGGCTTCGGTGGCGGCGGTTTCCTGTAGCCGGGACGACTGGTGCATGGTGCCCAGTCCGTAATATCCATTGGCGGCAACCGCAACAATGGCGACGCCAAGAACGGCAATGATGGCAAATATTTTGGCGGCAATGCCAAGCTTTCCCAGCTTCATGTATTTTCTCCCGGTCTGGAGGCAGGATAAGTGTGCCGGAATCGGCCAAAGGGAAGGGGTGGACTCAGGGGCAATTAAGTAAAAACTTATTCAGCCATAAATAGAGATGTTCTTAAAGAAAAACTTGTAAAACGAGCGGGTTGTTAAGGTGAATTTTTAGTGCGGTGTTGTTTTGATATCCGCGCGATCCGTGCCGGAAAATCTCGCAAAATAGCGGGTGAGCGCGCCTGAGGGTAAAACCGGCATCAGCCCCGTGCGCCCAGGCACGATGGCTTAAGCAAAACGGGCCAATGCCGGTTTTTAACGTCCCTAGCTGCTTGCGGTGGAATGCAGGAAATGCCGGTGTTTTTCATAGTGGTTTAAAACATCAGCGATGACCTGTTCCTTGTTGTAGCCAAACACGTCGTAATCTTGCCCGCCATCAAGCAGGAAAACCTCGGCGCGGTAATATTTGGTTGCCTCGGTCGGCTGTCTGAATTCGGGGAAGGCAAAGTCGGGCATGGAATAACTGCGCAGGCGGACGCCATAAACGAAGTCCTGCACATCGCCATGTATTATTTCCAGTCTGACCTCGCGCTCTGCATGTGAAACGCTCACTTCCAGTTCCGAACCACGCAATTCGTCCGTGACGGCCTCCAGGGCAGGCAAGGCTGTTTCGTTCAAAAAGGTTTTGCAACGGTCCAGCTTTGGATAACTGACAATGGTTTGCAACCGGGTTTTCCACGGCACATGCGCCCCGTGAACCGACGTCACCGGGGCTAGCCCCATACTGTGCTTTTTCAGTTTTTCCAGCCGCAGCCCTTTAAGCAGGCCATAACAAACAAACAGCATGACAACCGAAAACGGCAGCGCTGCCGTAAGCGATGCGGTTTGCAGGGCATTAAGCCCGCCCATCACCAGCAACACAGCAGCCACCACACCTTCGGTCACGGCCCAGAATATCCGTTGCCAGACCGGCGGGTTTTCCTGGCCCCCCGATGTGATGATGTCAATTACCAGCGAGCCGGAATCCGATGACGTGACAAAGAAGGTAATCACCAGAACTGTCGCCAGCAGTGATGAAACATTGGCAAAGGGGAAGTTTTCCAGGAATTTGAACAGGGCGGTTGAAATATCGGCACCCACGGCGTCGGATATCGCCCCGGCGGCAGGCCCCATATCAAGCCACATGGCGGCATTGCCAAAGAAGGTCAGCCAGATAAAGGTAAAACCAACCGGCACAAACAGCACGCCAATGACAAATTCGCGAATGGTCCGGCCCCGCGAAACGCGCGCAATAAACATGCCGACAAAGGGCGACCAGGCGATCCACCATGCCCAGTAAAACAGGGTCCAGCCGCCGATCCAGTCATTGGGTTCATAGGCAAACAGGTTGAAGGTTTTGTTGACCACTTCGCTAAGATACAGGCCGACATTTTGAACAAACGTTTGCATCAGATAAACCGTCGGCCCAACGATGAGAACAAACAGCATCAAGGCCAGGGCTAAAAACAGGTTAAGTTCTGACAGGCGTTTGATCCCGCTATCAAGACCTGCGACCACCGACAGGGTGGCACAGCCGGTAATGAGCGCAATCAGGATCAGTTGTGTTATTTCGGACTGGGGAATGTCGAACAGATAATTCAACCCGGAATTAACCTGTAATACGCCCAGCCCCAGTGACGTTGCCACCCCGAACATGGTGCCCAGAACGGCCAGAATATCGACCGTATGGCCAATCGGGCCGTAAATACGCTCGCCAATCAGCGGGTAAAGGGCAGATCGGATGGTGAGTGGCAAATTATGGCGGAAACTGAAATACGCCAGCGACATGCCAATCACGGCGTAAATCGCCCAGGCGTGAATACCCCAGTGAAAAAACGTGATCGACATGGCCTCGCGGGCGGCGTCCATTGTGCCGCCCTCGCCAACAGGCGGGTTGTCGAAATGTAAAACCGGTTCTGCCACCCCGTAAAACATCAGGCCAATGCCCATACCGGCACTAAACAGCATGGCAAACCACGATGTGTAACTGTAATCGGGTTCGGAATCATCAGGCCCCAGCCTGATTTCGCCATAGGAACTGGCAGCCAGCCCCAGGGAAAAAATCAGGAAAATGGCCACGCTTAGCATATAGAACCAGCCAAAATTGCCGGTCAGCCACGACTGGACACTGCCAAAGGTGTCCTTGGCCGTTTCGGGCATGACGATGGTGAATAAAACCACCAGAAAAATCAAAATCGCAGACCCGAAAAAAACGGGTGCGCATATCTGCGATTTGGGCTTTTCGGCCACGTCGTTTTCTGACGATGACATAAATTCGCTCCAAATAATCGGTTGCTCGACTGGCCCGTTCGGGCCGGCGCGGGTCGCCGTTTTTGGGAAGTTTCCACCTTGGTCCACTGCCGACAATCCGTCGCAAGGTCCCCTCGGTTTGCGCGTATGCAGTTACGCGCGGCGCCAGATTATTGTCGCAGGTTCAGGCAATGAAACACTTTACCCATCCCCGCACGGCCAATTGGCGCAGTGCGGTGGCCCCGTTTTACTGGAACGGGAATTTGTATGGACGGGCTCCCTTCCTGTCGGAAACGCCAATGCATCACGAATTGTTCCACGGCTTTTGCCACCGAGACCAATATTTTTAACATCGGCCAACGCTGCAAGTGTGCGCACCATTTGCGATTTATAACCGGGTTCTACGGGGCCTTTTCGAAGCCTCCCAATATGGGGACTGCGTGGCTGACAGGGGCGTTGTAAAAACCACTGATCAGCCCGGCTGTGACTATTGCCTGTTGTGGCGACTGTTTCACCGATGTGAAACGCCACTTGTGCCTTGCTTGGTCCGTGGTGTTTGTGGATCGACTTCTGAATTTTGGAATCTTCCTGTTTTGCCTCCCGACTTGGCCGCACTTTATTTTCGTAAAGTGCGGCCATTTTTTTGGCGTCGCGCGGCCATATCGCGCGCAAAGCACGCCGAAGCCTGCGCAGATGCGGGCGTCGAGGGCCAGATTGGATGCGCTTTTTGGTCATTCTGTCGGTTTTGGCGCATGTTTTTTCAGCCGCTTCTGGGCAATGGCAATAAAATTCAGTGTTTTCAACAAATTGCGAATGCTATCTTTTGGAATAGGTTTCTTCCTATCCTTTTGCGCCAGTTCTGTAGTTATTGAAAAACAGTTTATTGGGGGCATCTAATATTAAGGGTCGTGACTTTGCGGGCATCAACGCCGGGATGGCGACAATGGCCTGTAACGAGTTTGCACATAGTTGCAATGGATTTTAGGAAGGCACGATATGTTTTCACACCTTCGGATCAGGACAAAAATCGTTCTGGGTTTTTCCGTTGTATTGCTGGTTTTGCTGGCGGCACTGATTTATTCCTATGCCAGTTTTGTTGTTGTGTCGCACGGGGTCGACGAATTTGCCGAGAAGGTTGATGAAGCCAGCCTGATCGCGCGGATTGAATCGCGGTTTATCCGGCTGGGTTTGCATGCGCGCGAATTTGCCAATACCGCCGGGGACGAAGATGCGGACGCCGTTTTTCGTATTGGCAAGGAAATAGAGCCAATGCTGGCAACAGCACAGGCCCGGCTGACCGACCCTGAAAACATAGGACGCGTGACCGAAATGCAGGCGGATTTAACCCGTTATATTGCCAATTTTGACCGTGCCCGTACCCTGAGCGACCATTATCACAGCCTGATCCTGGATAAACTGGAACCCGACGGCGAAAAAATGGTCGCCGAACTTGACCAGATCATATCGGGTGCGCTTTCGAGCGGCGATTACAAGGCCATTGGCGAAGCCGTCGCCGCACGCGAACATGCGTTGCTGGCGCGCCTGTATGCCAATATCCTTATCGGGCGGCAGGATGACAGCTTTGGCGCGCAAGCCGCCGCCGAATTTGGCAAGCTGGAGCAATCGTTTGCGGCGTTGGGCCAGGTGCCAAGTGTTGCGGTGCAAACCGGCCTGTTATCGCAAGCCAACAGCCTGTTTGCCGATTACCGCGAAGTGTTTGATGCGGTGCGTAATGACGAGGTTCAAATTGCCTTGCTGGTCAATAATGATCTGGCCAAGGCCACCCAGACCATCATCTCCAATGCCGAAGGCCTGCTTGAAAACCTGACGGTCAATGAAGACGAAATTCGCCAGACAATGACCGCCGGCATTTCGACGGCGGAAAGGGAAATTATTATCGCATCGCTGATTGGTGTGGTGCTGGGTTTTGTGATTGCCGTGGTGCTGGGTACCCGCATTTCGCAGCCGATTATGGGCATTGCCACGGTTATGCATCGGCTTTCTGCCAACGACTTGGCGGTTGAGGTGCCAGCACGCAACCGGGCCGATGAAATTGGCGAAATGTGCAATGCGGTTCAGGTTTTCAAGGAAGGGGCCATTCGCAACCACGAACTTGAAGAAGAAGCAAAATTGCAAGAAGTGCGCATGGCCGAGCAACGCCGTGACCTGATGCATCGCACTGCCGATGATTTTCAGTTCAGTGTTGGTAAAATTGTCGAAGCCGTTGCCGCTGCATCGGTGCAGTTACAGGCAACCGCCAATTCCATGTCATCGCTTGCCGATGGGGCCAGTCACCGCACCACAGCGGTTGCGGCCGCAACCGAAGAAGCCAGCAGCAACGTTAATTCAGTGGCCGCCGCGACCGAGCAGCTTAACATGGCGATTGGCGAGATTAACCGCCAGGTGGCCCTGTCGACCGATATGATGCGCAAGGCGGTTGATCAGGCACAGTCGACTTATGGCTCGATGCGGGAATTACTGGATGCCACCCAAAGTACCGATCAGGTATTGAAAATCATTTCTGATATCGCCGAACAAACCAACCTTTTAGCGTTGAATGCCACCATCGAAGCCGCGCGCGCCGGTGAGGCCGGGCGTGGTTTTGCCGTGGTCGCAACCGAGGTGAAAAATCTGGCCGAACAAACCGCCAAGGCCATTGGCGACATTGGCCATCAGCTGGAAAATGTACAGGCCAGAACCCGCCGTGCCGCCACCGATGTCGAGGATATTGGCAAGACCATTCACGATATGGATGGCATTGCAGCCGCCATTGCCTCGGCGATCGAGGAACAAGGTGTCGCCACCCGGGAAATTGCCCACAATGTGGAACAGGCGGCTTCGGGGACGACAATTGTCAGTGCCAATATCACCGGTGTAAGCGAAGCCGTGAGCGAAACCGGGGCTGCCGCCCAGCAGGTATTGGGGGCGGCCAGTATGCTGTCGGAAAACTTTACCCGGTTACGCAGTGCGACCGACCAGTTCATGGCAACCATTCGCGCCGCCTAAAGCATTTCGGTGCCGCAAGGAAAATGCCCTGCATCACGTTAAGGATGCAGGGCATTTTTATAAAAGAGGTTTTGATATGGCCGGGCGGCTAAATTACTGCCCGGCGATGGTCAGGCCATCAATGCGAAGTGTTGGCGCGTTGGTGCCGTATTTAAAGATTAAATCATTGGCTGGCGTAACGGATTTGAACATTTCCTTCAAATTGCCTGCCACGGTAATTTCCGAAACCGGATAGGCCAGTTCGCCATTTTCAATCCAGTAGCCCGATGCCCCGCGTGAATAATCACCGGTGACACCGTTAACACTGCTGCCGATCATTTCGGTCACATACAGGCCCTGCTTCACATCCTTGATCATATCAGCCGGGCTAATCGTGCCCGGTTCCATGTAAAGGTTGGTGGTCGACGGGCCGGGCAGGCTGCCAGCCCCGCGTGATGCATTGCCGGTTGATTTCAGGCCCAACTGGCGGGCAGACCGCAAATCCATGATCCAGGTTTTCAAAATCCCGTTTTCAACCAGATTGCGCTTCATGTTGGCAACCCCTTCGGCATCAAACGGTTTGGACCGCAGGCCGCGTTTACGATGCGGATCGTCCACAATCGTAATGTTGGGGCCAAAAATTTCCTTGTCCATCATGCTGATCAGGAAGCTGGTGCCGCGCGCAATACCAGACCCGTTAATCGCCCCGGACAAATGCCCAACGATGGAGGCGGAAACACGCGGATCCATAATGATCGGCACCTGCATGCTTTTGATCTTGCGCGGGTTCAGGCGGCGCAGGGTTTTTTCGGCGGCCATGCGGCCAATATCGGCGGGGTCGCGCAGGTCGGTTGAAAAAACCGCACTGTCATAATCATAATCGCGTTCCATGCCGGTGCCGGTTCCTGCCAGCACGGAAACCGAAATATGGCTGCCACTTCCGGCATAGCTGTTGGCAAAGCCATTGGTTGCCGCCAGCGTTACCTGGTGGCGGCCCCAACCGGCATCGGCCCCTTCGGAATTGGTAATGCCCTCAACCGACCGGGCGGCTTCTTCACAGGCTGTGGCCCAGGATATCAGTTTGTCCTGATCCACTTCGCCCGGCTCGCACAGTTCCAAGCCGTCAATATCAAACGTTTCGGCCAGTTCCGACGGGTCGGCAATGCCGCAAAACGGGTCGTCCAGCGCGTTTTGCGCCATGGCAACACAACGTTCCACCAGTTCGTCCAGCGCACTGTCGCTGGTGTCTGATGACGAAACAACAGCCTGTTTCTTGCCAATCAGCACCCGCAAGCCCAGATCGGCCCCTTCGGAGCGTTCCAGTTTTTCCAGTTTGCCCAACCGTTGTGCCACCGAAAGCGACGTGCCTTCGACATAAACGGCATCCGCGTCATCTGCGCCGGCCTTCTTCGCACGGGCCAGCAAATCATTGATGCGATCAAGCGTCATTTCAGTTTTGGGCATTGATATTCCTTTTCACACAAAGTGTCTTACCACCGTTATAGGTAGCCAAGTGCCAATGCGCAAAGGGGAACAGGCCAATTTGATGGTTTCCGGGAAAATTTCACCGATAGTTTGAACTTGCTGCGATAAACGGGGGCGCGTTATCGGGCGATTTGTTGTGTGACGGGCTCGGGTCATCAGGTTTGTGGCAAAGGCGGCGCAAAACATATTTATGCCTCGCAAAGCGCATTCAGACTGCCCGATAGCTGGCCTGACTGCGCTTTGGATCATGTGTCGGTTTTGCCTGCGGATACAGGGTTGGCCATGGTGTTGTTTCGCACGCGTGATTGGCTGTCAGCCTAGGCGGGATTTGCCGGAATCCATATTTCGACGGTGCCGGTATTGGCATCGGGGTTAAAATCGGGGCTGTAGCGTTCAAAATCGGGTGCGCTGATAAGTTTCAAGCCCGATTTCGGTAAGTACTGGTTCCAGATGGTGTGTATGGTGGCACGAATGCCCGAAATATGGCCGCGATGGGTGAAAACCACATAGTTTTGCGGTGCAATTTCAATTACCGATAATTCCGGGTCGGTTATGCTGGCAGCATCGTTTATCGCGACACCGCAGATATAATCAAAACAGCTGCTTTCATTACTTTCGCTGTTTTTAATGTTGGCGGTGGCAGATGGGGTTGCCGGATCGGCCTTGGTGCAAACGCCAAAGGTTTCCGTGCCAGCTTGCCCGTCAATCGCACCGATCCAGGGAATGAACTGTTGCCATTGGGCCGGGATCGCGGTGCTTGTTTCGATACTATAGCCGCGACGTAACCCTGCGATCCGCAGTTTACCGTGTTTTTCGAAACGGGGTTGTTCAAGGTTAACAATCATTTGCTCTGACATGCGTAAACACTCCTGTAATGTCAGGTTTTCAAGGTGCCCACGCGCACGAAGGTCTTCGGGTGACAGGCCGAAACAGTCGCGAAAGGCCCGGCTAAAGGCCTCGTGCGAGGCATAACCTGCATCAAGCGCCAATGTCAGAATCGATTTATGGCGCAGGTCTTTTGCCACCAGCTTTTGTGCCGCGACCGACAGTTTCCGGGCTCTGGCATAACGCATGACCGACATACCGGTTGCTGCGGCAAAGGCCCGCAGCAAATGGCGGGAAGACACACCACATTTTTCCGCAATTAATGCCAGATCAGGGCTGGTTTCGGCATCATCCTCGATATGTGTTTCAATCAGCCACACGGCCTTGTCTGCGGGTGTCATGTGATCTCCATAGGGTCTTCTTGCGCGGGGACCTGATTGCTATAACCGCTGACAAAAATGCCGATTTGATCAAAAGCGACCTTTGGTCCGAATTTTGCCAATATTTTTTAACCCTGCCCTGCGATAGTCACTTCCGCATTTGCCGGTTATGATGGTGCAGGTGCGATCAAGCTGATTTGACATGACCTGAACTGATTATTCCTGACGGAGGCCCCGATGTCCAAACGTGCAGCCTGTTGTGTTCTTTATGGTCTGGCAGGGGCGGCCGGGCTGGTGGTGGCCCCGTATGCGCAAGCCGCCGATACAACACATGTTGGCACCGGCAAAAACAGTACCCTACAGGGGATTTCGGGCTCCCAGCCGGTTTCAGATTCAGAAAACGCGTCGCATGGGCCGGTTGATGAAACGAAAGATGCTGCACTTCAAAGCACTGTTAACGGTGTGAAGGCAGACAATCGCCATAATCAGCCCGGTTCAGGCGCGGCACAGGCAGGCCCGGTTACCGATGCCGATTTATATGGGCAAATGCGCATTCAGGCCGGGCAATATGCCGCCCAAAACATGCACCAGATTCTGGTCGGCGATTTTACCTGTGACGGCCAACCCGACCGCATTGCGGGCTGGGTGGACCATGATAACCCCGACGGGCCGTTTTTTGATGTGCTGTTTGTAACGCGCAATGGCGGCACGCTTAGCTCGGAAATGAAACTTATTCCCTTTGCACAGGACAAACAATTTGCCCTGTGCATTGCCGATGATACCGCCCCGCCGCCGATGAGCTGGCAACAGGTAGAACCTGATTATGTGCGCGATGTGGTTGGCAATGCCAATTTATGCACCACGGCAGTACGGATCGAGGATTTCATCTGCGATACCCCGCAATTTTACTGGAACAACACCGCTGATAAAAAAGGCGATCACTGGGTTTTCTATCGCAATTAAGTCAGAAAAAAACGGGCCGATCCGTGTGATCGGCCCGTTTTCGGTTGGGCGTTATTTCCAGATTTTTTTGCCGCTGCCGGGCAGGCCGTAGCTTTCCCATTTCTGGTCAACCCGGTCGATCACATCGTCGGGCATATACAGTTTTTCGCCCCATTCGCGGTGGGTTTCGGGTGGTAGTTTGTTGGTGGCATCAAGCCCCAGTTTGCCGCCCAGCCCGCTTTCGGGTGATGCGAAATCCAGATAATCAATCGGGGTGTCGGTGATGGTGGTAATATCGCGCACCGGGTCCATGCGGGTGGATATGGCCCACATCACATCTTTCCAGTCCCGCACATTAATGTCGTCATCCACCACAATCACGAATTTGGTATACATAAATTGCCGCAGAAACGACCAAACCCCCATCATCACGCGCTTGGCATGGCCGGGATAGGCCTTTTTCATTGAAACAACGGCAATGCGATAGCTGCATCCTTCAGGCGGCAGCCAGAAATCGACGATTTCGGTAAATTGCTGTTGTAGCAACGGCACAAAAACATCATTTAACGCTTCGCCCAGCACCGAGGGTTCATCTGGCGGGCGGCCGGTGAAGGTTGAAAGATAGATCGGCTTTTTACGCATCGTAATGGCGGTAATGGTGAAAACCGGGAAGTTTTCGACCGAGTTATAATAACCGGTATGGTCGCCATAGGGCCCTTCGGGCGCATAATCATCAAGCGATACATGCCCTTCCAGTACGATTTCGGCGGTGGCGGGCACTTTTAACGGCACAGTTTTGCAATCAACCAGCTCTACCTTTTCGCCGCGCAGCAACCCGGCAAACTGATATTCCGATAACGTATCGGGCACGGGGGTAACAGCGGCCAGAATGGTGCCGGGGTCGGCCCCCAGAACAACGGCGCAGGGCAGCGGGTCGCGCTTGGTGTTTTTCCAGCGCGCGTGATGTTGCGCCCCGCCGCGATGTTTGAGCCAGCGCATAATCGCCTTGTTCTTGCCCAGCACCTGCATGCGATAAATGCCCAGATTGAACACATCGCGCTTGTCGCCATCTTTTTCGCCCACAGATGGGCCTTGGGTTACCACCAGCGGCCACGTGATCAGCGGCGCGGGCTCGCCGGGCCAGCAGCCCTGAATGGGCAGTTTGCCAAGGTCGATATCGTCGCCGGTTAAAACAATTTCCTGACAGGGGCCTTTTGAAACCGTTTTGGGTTTCATCGCCATCACGGTTTTGGCCAGCGGTAACATTGAAAAGGCTTCGCGCAAACTTCCCGGTGGTTCGGGCTGTTTTAAAAAGGCCAGCGTTTCGCCAACTTCGCGCAGTTCTTCGGGCTTGCGGTTCATACCAGCGGCAACGCGTTCCACCGTGCCAAACAGGTTAACCAGAACCGGCATGTCGTATTTGCGGCCATCTTCGCCAACGACATTTTCAAAAATCACCGCCGGGCCGCCTTCGGCCAGCAGGCGGGTTTGAATTTCGGTCATTTCCAGATGGGGCGAAACCGGTTCGCTTACCCGGATAAGCTGGCCTTTTTTTTCAAGGTCATCAATGAAGTCGCGCAAAGACTGATAGGGCATGGCACCGCAATCTTGTGGGGCGGTCAAACAGGGGCAACCGCATTTAAAACATGGTCACAGGTGGTAATACGCTGATCGGGTCTTGTCCAGCATATGGCGCGATGATCTGGTTAATCGTGGTGATGCAAATATGATGATCGCGCCGGGGTTTTCAGCTTCAACCTGCAAAAAACCCGTGCAAACACAGGGGTTCGCACGGGTCGCATCATGGTGGTTTTCCGGTTGGTCGACCGGTTCAGGGTCTGTTTATGGCCTTGGCCCGGTCAGGACTGCGTCATATAATGAATTTCGCCGTCATTATCGATGGTGGCAAGCTGACCGGCCTTGGTGAATACCGTGGCGCAATCGTCATCCTCGCTTTTGTCCCACAAGCACAGATATTTGCTTTGTTCGACCGTCCACAGCCGCTTTTTCATCCCGCGGTCGCCGCCATCTTCTGACCAGGTCATGGAGGCGACACCATTTTCAAAATAGGTCACATTGACATTGGCGTCTTTTTCGCCGTCGCGGTAGGAAAAGGTATGGTTGGTAATGGCCGAAACCAGCGACGTCCCGCTGAGCGGTTGATAGCCCTGATTAACCAGAACAGTGCCTGCTTCGGTCATGTCGGTGCTGTCGACATCGATATCGGTGCTGTTCACCGTGGTAGACCCGCAAGCCGACAGGGAAAGTGCGGCGCCGAGTGAAATCATACCGGCGATACCGATGTTTTTAATCTTGTTTGCTCGCATTGTTCTTCTCCTTGTTCTGTTGTTCGAAACAAGTTTTGGCGCGGGCGGTTGCCCAAATGCGCCGTGAACACAAGGTTTGCCGCCAAACTTGGCAATTAAACGACGGTCATGCGTCCGTTGCATGGCAATGTTATTGAAATTGTCGGTTTTGGTTCTTATGTCGATTGGTTATACAGTGGGCAGAATCGGTCGCATTGCCCACAGATGCGGCATTTCCACTTCACCAAGAAAACGAAGGACGCACAGATGGCCAATTACTGGGTTATCGGGGGCACCTATCAGGACACCGGTTTTAACGCACCTGTCGGCGAAGAAACCAAAGTAGGCCCGTTCGGCACGTTTGAAGATGCCGAAAAAGAATGGTCAAAGCTGGCCTGGCAGTCGGTCGACGATGCCAATTCGCGCTACCGTATTGAACGCCTGGACGAATACTGGGTTGTTGGTGGCGAATATGAAGACACCAATTTTGAAAACCCGGTTGGCGGTTCGGAAGAACGCCACGGCCCCTTCACCAGCTTCGAGCTGGCAGAAAAGGAATGGTCGAAACTGGCATGGCAGCATGTTGATAACTGCAATTGCCGGTATCGGGTTATCGAAAGCTGATTGATCCCGACGATGTTTGCCTTGTCTGATATCTGCCTGATTGACGACGACGATTTGCGTTCACAGGTTAAACAGCATCCGCGCGCGCAGGAACTTCTGCGCGCGCTTTTGTATCCTTATGGCGCACCGGACCATGATTTTGTTTTGCGCAACCGCACGGTTTTGCCGTTTGATGCGGGATCGCCCGATGACATTGCGCAAGTGCTAGCGGGTCGGGTGCCGGTTTTGGCAGCCGGGTCCAATCGGTCGCCGCGGCAACTGGCCCGTAAATATTGCGCGCCTTTCGATGCGGGCGACATTCCGGTAACACGGGGCTGGATGCACAATCATGATATTGTTTATTGCGCCCATTTAACCGGTTATGGCGCGGTGCCCGCCACCGTCACCCCATGTGCGGGCACAACGGTGCGCGTTGCGATTAACTGGCTGGACCCGGACCAGCTTCATCATATGCACGCCACCGAATCGCTGGGGAGACATTACGATTATGTGCAAATCCCTGCGGCGGGTGTTGTCCTTGATTGCGGGCTGACAGTGGCGCGCGTTGGCGCCTATATCGCGCGGTATGGCAGCGAATTTTCACCGGGCGATACGTTTGCCCTGGCCGATATTGCGGCTGAAAACCGGCGCTTTGCGGCGCGCAGCCAATGGCAAATGCTGCAATATGTTGCCAGACGTGCCGGTCACGTACCACATCCCGATTTTATCATCCGCCTGATCGAAGACGAAAATTTCCGCCTTGCCCAGAACGGCTTGCGCAAACCGTGACTGGTTGGTGTTTAACGGGAACTATCGCCTTGTGAGACGATGTCCGCCCGCGCGGCTGAGCTGTTAAAATACGGGTCTTCGCTGGAAAATGTCGCCATGAACCAGTCGCGGAAAAGCCGCACCGGTTCGTTGGCCCGGCTGCCATAGGGGGCGGTTAAAAAATACCCCGATGCCGACAGCAAACTTTGCGAAAACGGGGCAATCAGGCGGCCAGCAGCGATGTCTTCGTCGATCAGGGGTGTTCGCCCCATCACCATGCCCACCCCGTGAATGGCCAGCTCAAAGCAGGAATATAACAAATCGCAGGTGATCTCGCTGTCAAAGGCAAGGCCGGGCACACCGGCTGTTTCCAGCCACAAGGGCCAGTCATCGCGTAGCAATAACGGGGTTGTGGTGCGAATGACCCGATGGCGTGAAAGTTCGCCCGGATCAAGCGGGATGGGGCTGTTGCCGATCAAATCCGGGCTGCAAACCGGAAAAATCCGTTCGGTACTGATTTTATAGGCATCGTGGCCGGGAAATGTGCCCAGCCCATAACGAACAATCAGGCTCAGGTCCTTGAAATCCCGGGTGCCATCGCGGTCACTGACCCGGTAAGGGTCAAGGGTCAGCATGCGGACATCAATATCGGGATAAAGCGCAATAAATTCGCCAATGCGCGGTGCCAAACATTTAAGCAAAAATGTGCCCGGCGAGCCAATGCGCAGAACGGTGTCGCGTTTGCCGCTGGCAAGCCGGTCGGTGGCATGGGAAATGCCCACCACCAGCGGGCGAATATCGGCCAGATAATCCTCGCCCTGTGGTGTGAGGCTGATGGTGCGACCGTTTCGTAAAAAAAGCTCGGTGCCCAGCAGTTCTTCAAGTTTGCGGATCTGATGGCTGATCGCGGTTTGTGTCAGGTTCAGTTCGATCGCGGCCCGGCTGAAGCTGCGATGGCGGGCAACGGCCTCGGCGGCACGCAGGCAGGCAATTGATGGCAAGCGGCTAACCATGCGCAACCTCGATGGGGTGACGGGTATAAGTATGAAAATTTGTCATACTTAGCGTTACGAAATTTCATTTGTACAGACCGAAATATAACCTATCAAGGTCAGTAATATTAAGAGAAATAGTGCATACAAGGCGCAAATTTACAAAATCGCAAATGCGAGAATGAAAGGGAGGATGATGAATTTTCAGGAAAGAGAGGGCCAGACGCCGGACGCCGCAGCGGCGAATTTGCCGTGGTATACCGGTCTGACCCAACAACACTGGCGCACCTTGTGGGGCAGTTACCTTGGCTGGATATTTGATGGCTTCGAGGCATTTGCTCTGGTGCTGTCGCTACCGTTTGCCATGAAAAGCCTGCTGACCCCCGAACAGGCCCAAACCCCGTCTTTTTATGCCGGTCTGGCGATTGGCATTACCTTGTTGGGCTGGGGCATTGGTGGCCTGATTGGCGGCGTGTTAAGCGACTATATCGGCCGCAAGCGCATGATGATGTTTTCGATTTTCTTTTATGCGCTGTTTACCGGCCTTACTGCCTTTAGCACCAGTTTTGCCGCCCTTGCATTGTTGCGGTTTGTTACCGGCCTTGCAATTGGCAGCGAATGGAGCACGGGTATCGCCCTGGTTTCGGAAACATGGCCGGATAAAGCCCGCCCCAAGGGTTGCGGCTTTTTGCAGTCAGGGTTTGGGGGCGGCGCGTTGCTTGCCGCTGTGGTCTGGTATTTCCTGTCGCATTATCAGCCGCTGGGTGCTGAAAGCTGGCGTTTGATTTTTGCCGTTGGCGCGTTGCCGGCTTTTTGTGTGCTGTATTTACGCCGCGCACTTGACGAGTCTGAAAAATGGGCCAGCGCGGTCAAGGCGCAACGCCAGGCCGAAAAAGATGGCAAAGGGGCGCGGCCGTTTACCCTGGCCGAAATTTTCCGCAGTGCTGAAAGCCGCCGACTGGTTATTTTAACCACCATCCTGTCATTTGTAACGACAGTTGGCTGGTGGGCGGTTTCAAGCTGGATGCCAGGCTATACCGAACAACTGGCCCATCTGCACGGCGAGCCTGCCGGGGTGTGGGCTCCGCGCATGTCGCTGATCTATAATATTGGTGCCATTTGTGCCTATGTGGCCTCGGGGTTCATTGCCGATGCATTGGGGCGGCGCCTGTATCTGTTCCTAACTTTTGCCGGGTCGCTGGGCTTTTCCATTCTGACCTATACGTGGCAGGGCGACCTTGAAACCTTTATGGTGATCGCGTTTTTCAACGGTGTTTTCACCCTTGGTTTTGCCTTTAGCTGGATGGCGATTTATCTGGTCGAATTGTTTAGTTCGGTGGTGCGTGCCACGGCAGCAGGCTTTATTTTCAATGCGGCCCGGCTGGTCGCCTGGATATTCCCGATTATTGCGGGCGTGATGGTCACCACCATGGGCGGCCTTTCCCATGCCGCCCTGATCATGGGCAGTGTTTATGTTATCGGCTTGATTGTGCCGTGGTTCCTGCCGGAAACCAAAGGCAAGCCGTTACCGGAATAAACAGCGGTTAGCACATCCTAAAAATCCCCGATTGCCTGTGTGGTGATCGGGGATTTTTTATGTTCTAGCGGGTGCGATCGGGCAACAGCTGCCACACACGGGTGAATTTTGTGTCGGTATCCTCGACCGCCACATCAACCGGCACGTCATAGGTTTCAAGCTCGTCGATATTGTGTGTCGGGGCATAGGTGCGGCCCGGATCAGCCAGAATAACCCGGGTGCCCAAAAGGGCCTCGGCCATCAGCCATTGCAACACCGCATTGGCCATGTCCTGCTGATAACAAACATCGCCGGCAAAAATCACATCCCAGCGTTTTTCCGGGCTGCTTGTGCCAACCAGATTATCGGTCAGGGTGGTAAAGTCGACATTATTGCGTGCCGCATTTAACCGGGTGGCGGTAATGGCAACCGGGTCAATATCGTTGGCAACAACGTCAGCGGCACCCATCATCACCGCCGCAATGGCCTGCATGCCACCGCCGCAGGCAAAATCGAGCACCCGTTTGCCGCGCACCAGGTCGGGATTATCGAGAATATATCGGGTAATGGCCTGCCCGCCGGGCCAGGCAAAGGCCCAATAGGGCGGGGGAATATCCAGCACACCCAAAATGTCCTCGGTTGCTTGCCATAACGGGGTGATATGGGTTGCCAGATACATTTCAATTTCGGGCGTTAACGGCACGCGGGCCGGGACGGTAAAGGTCGCAATCAGGTCGGCAAATTGCGGGTCGTCAACATCGGGGACCAGCGCATCGGCAAAGATATTTTCCATTGTGCGCGTTTTCCTGTGTTACCGCGATGAACCTGCGCCCAAGTACGTGTTTTGTCCGTGTCATGCAACATCGTTGATAGGGAGGCCTGCGGGGCGTTAAAATGCCGCCGCGTGCCCGACAACATTGGCAATGATAATGCTGGCCGTGACCAGCAAGGCAAAATCGCGGTTGGATTTAAACCGTTTCAGGCAATTGGCCGCATCATCAATATTAACTGTGCGTACCTGCCACACCAGATGCAGGCAGGTCAGCGCCAAAAGCGGGAAATAAACCCAGTGCAACCCGGCCAACCCACCCGATATTGCCAAAAGGGCCGTTGTGACGATGTAAAACCCCATCACCCATTGCGGGGTGGCATTGCCCAGGCGCAGGGCCAGCGATTTAACGCCAATTTTAATGTCGTCTTCCTTGTCCTGGTGGGCATAGATGGTGTCATAGCCCAGCGTCCAGAAAATACCGGCCACATACATGGCTACGGCGGCGGGCGCGATGGTGCCGGTAACTGCCGCCCAGCCCACAAACGCACCCCAGTTAAAGGTCAGCCCCAAAAACGCCTGTGGCCAATAGGTGATGCGTTTCATGAACGGATAGGTAAAGACCAGCGGCAACGAACAAATGCCAACAATAATGGCCTCGATGCGAAACTGCACCAGAACGGCAAGGCCGATCAGCAATAACAGCCCCAAAAAGGCAAAGGCCTGCCATATTTTAATTTGGCCCGACGGAATGGGGCGGGTGGCGGTGCGTTCCACCTTGCCATCATAATTGCGATCCGCCAGATCGTTGACCACACAGCCAGCCCCGCGCATGACCAGCGCGCCAATGGCAAACAGAACAAACATTTTCCAGTTCGGTGCGCCGGTTGATGCCATGGCGGTAGACCACCAGCACGGCAGCAACACCAGCCATGTGCCAATGGGGCGGTCCATACGCGCCAGTTTTAAATACGGGCGCACAGGGGCGGGCATATATTTGTCAACCCAGCCATCGGCGGGCATATCGTTTTTCGTTTGATTTAACGGTTGGTTGACCTGTGCCATAATAACCCTGTTTAACGCCTGCAAAATGATCGCAAATTTTCAATCCGGTTCGGGGACTATAGATGCAGCAAGATACACCACGCGCCCGCCAAAGACTTTTCGTTGCGCATACCATCACCGCCGGGGCGGAAATTGCACTGACCCCCGAACAGTCTCATTACCTTGAACATGTCATGCGCCTCAAGCCCGGAACGCCGGTAAAGATATTTAATGGCATGGATGGGGAGTGGCTGGCGACCCTTTCCGAGCTGCGCAAAAAGAAAGGCGTGGTCAGTGTTGAAACCCGGTTGCGCGACCAGCAGAACAGCAACGGCCCGACATTGGCCTTTGCGCCAATTAAAAAACAGCGGTTGGATTTTCTGATCGAAAAGTCGGTGGAACTCGGTGTGTCCCGGTTAATGCCGATCATTACCGCGCACAGTATTACCGACAAGGTGCGCCTTGACCGGTTGCAAGCCCAGGTGATTGAGGCCGCCGAACAAAGCGAACGCCTGGACGTGCCAAAAATTGATGAACCGGTAAAATTGTATGACTGGCTGGCAAATTGGCCGGAAAACAATCACTTGCTGTTTTGTGACGAGACCGGCTCGGGATCACCGATTGGTGATGTCCTTACAGAATCCTTGGCAAAACCCGCTGGCTCGGCTATCGACAACAACAATGTTGTTAACCATATACTCGTGATTGGACCCGAAGGCGGCTTTGCCCCAGACGAAATTGACCGGATCAGAAAACAGCCTTTCGCAACGCCCGTCAGTCTTGGTCCACGCATTTTGCGGGCCGAAACGGCGGCAATTGCGGCATTGGCAGTTTATCAGGACCGGATCGGCGACTGGTCGGCCCGCCCCGTTACGAGAGATTAAGGAATAGTCTGATGACTGTCAGTGCCTCCACCGGCGATAGCCCGGAAATTGAAAACCGGGCGCAACTGGTTGAATGGTTCGAGTCCGGGTGCAAACCCAAACGTGACTGGGCCATTGGAACCGAACACGAAAAATTCGCCTTTACCCGCGAAGATTTACGCCCGATCCCCTATGAAGGGGAACGCGGTGTTAAGGCGCTGCTGACTGCCCTTGCCGAGCGGTTCGACTGGGACCCGATTTTGGAAAACGGCAATGTCATTGCCCTGACCAAGGATAAATGTTCGGTATCGCTAGAACCGGGCGGCCAGATCGAGCTTTCGGGCGCGCCGCTTAAAAACATTCACCAGACCTGTGCCGAAGTGCATCAGCATCTTCATGAAATTCGTGAAGTTTGCTCGGGGCTGGATATTGATATGCTTGGCGTGGGTCATCAGCCCAAATGGGCACGCGATGATATTCCGTGGATGCCCAAGGGCCGCTACGATATCATGCGCAGCTATATGCCCAAGGTGGGTTCACTGGGCCTGGATATGATGCTGCGGACCTCGACCATTCAGGTTAATCTGGATTTCGAATCCGAAGCCGACATGGCTCATAAATTTCGCACATCTCTGGCACTTCAGCCCGTTGCAACCGCCCTGTTTGCGGCATCGCCGTTTATTGATGGCAAACCCAGCGGTTATCTCTCGGCACGCTCACGCGTCTGGACCGATACCGACCCGGACCGTTGCGGCATGTTGCCGTTTGTGTTTGAAGACAGCTTTGGCTTTGATCGCTACGTCGAATATATGCTTGATGTGCCAATGTATTTTGTCTATCGCGATGGAAAATATATCGATGCGTCGGGTAAATCCTTCCGCGATTTTATGACAGGCAAACTTGATGTTTTGCCCGGCGAACGCCCAACGATGAATGACTGGTCGGATCATATGACCACGGCATTTCCCGAAGTGCGCCTTAAAAAATTTCTGGAAATGCGCGGGGCCGATGGTGGCCCGTGGCGTCGTATTTGTGCGTTGCCCGCGTTTTGGGTCGGCTTGCTTTATGATAGCCCCAGCCTTGATGCCGCGTGGGATCTGGTTAAAGATATGAGCTTCGAAGAACGCGAAACCCTGCGCAATGATGTGCCCAAACTGGGGATGCAAACCCCGTTTAAAAACGGCACCATGCAGGATTTGGCCAAGGAAGTGCTGGCGATTTCCAAACAGGGCCTTAAAAACCGTGCCAAGCTGGACAGCTACGGCGATGATGAAAGCCATTTCATCGAAAGTCTGGAAGATGTGGCGCAAAGTGGCCGCACCCTTGCCGACGAATTTTTAGACCTTTACGAAACCCGCTGGGAAGGCTCGGTTGACCCGGTGTTTCGCGAATACGCCTATTGATTGTTAAGCACGGAAAATTATGCGGGGGCGGTGGTAAATCCACCGCCCTTGTTGTATCAGGCAAGACATCAAACCTTATTGCCCCACCAAAAAAGGAAGCCTGAGCGATGAAAGCTGTGCCGTGTGAAACCATGCAGGATGTTCGCGAAAACGTGGACCGTCTTGACCGGGTTCTGGTGGGCTTGCTGGCCGAACGGCTGGGCTATATCGAACAGGCCGCGCGCATTAAACAATCGCGCGATGCCGTGCGCGACGAAGCCCGCATCGAAGACGTGATTGCCAAGGTTAAAGCCCAGTGCAAAATTGACGGGCTGGACGACAACATCGCCGAACGGCTGTGGCGTTTCATGATGGAAGATTATATCAGCCACGAATTTGTGAAGTGGGATGCGATCCGCAAGGACGGCTAAATCCCCCAACAGAACCAACAAAAACCGCTATTGGCGCTGGCGGTGAGAAAACAGGGTACTATATCTGGCGCAATGCCGGGTTCCCGCCCCGGTCAGTTTCATTTTCTGACACGGAGGAAATTTTGACCGATCAGCAGCAAACCCGCACCGAAAAAGACACCATGGGTGAAGTCGAGGTCCCCGCCGACCGTTACTGGGGCGCACAGACCCAACGTTCGCGCGAGAATTTTCGCATTGGCGGCGAAAAAATGCCCGAAGCCCTGATCCGGGCCTTTGGCCTGCAAAAGCTGGCGGCGGCCCGGGCCAACCGGGTGTTGGGCAATCTGGAGCCCAAAATTGCCGATGCCATTCAGGCCGCCGCACGCGAAGTGGCCGATGGCAAATTATCCGACCATTTTCCGCTGGTGGTATGGCAAACCGGCAGTGGCACGCAAACCAACATGAATGCCAACGAAGTGATTGCCAACCGCGCATGCGAATATATGGGCGCGCCGCTGGGCAAACGCGAACCGGTACATCCCAACGACCATGTTAATCGTAGCCAGTCATCGAACGACAGCTTTCCAACCGCCATGCATATTGCCGCCGTGGTTGAAATTGAAGAACGCCTGAAACCGGCCCTGCGCCATTTACGCGCAACGCTGGATGCCAAAAGCACCGCCTTTGAAAAAATCGTTAAAATTGGCCGCACCCATATGCAAGATGCCGTGCCCCTGACATTGGGGCAGGAATTTTCCGGCTATACCATGCAGATCGAACTGGGGCTGGACCGCATCGAAGATGCCCTGAAACGCCTGAGCAAGCTGGCACAGGGGGGCACGGCCCTGGGCACCGGGCTTAACGCGCCCGACGGATTTGACGAACAGTTCGCGCGTGAAATCAGCAGTCTGACCGGGTTGAAATTTGAAACCGCCGCCAACAAGTTTGAAGCCCTGGCCGCCCATGATGCCTGTGTGGAAATGTCGGGTGTGATGAATGTGCTGGCCGCATCGCTGATGAAAATTGGCAACGATATTCGCCTGCTGGGGTCTGGCCCGCGGTGCGGGCTGGGCGAGCTGATATTGCCAGCCAACGAACCGGGATCATCGATCATGCCCGGCAAGGTCAACCCGACGCAGGCCGAAGCCCTGACCATGGTGTGCGCGCAGGTGATGGGCAACCATGTGACGGTGACGGTGGCGGGGTCCAACGGGCACCTTGATTTGAATGTGTTCAAGCCGGTGATTATTTATAACCTGCTGCAATCCATTCGTCTGATCGCCGATGCCTCGGTCAGCTTTGCCGACCATTGTGTTGCCGGCATCGAGGCGGACGAGGAAAAAATCAAATCCTATGTTGAACAAAGCCTGATGCTGGTCACCGCACTGGCCCCGCATATTGGTTATGACAATGCCGCTGCCGTGGCCAAAAAAGCCCACGCCGAACGCTCCAGCCTGAAGGAGGCGACAATTGCCCTGGGCCATATGGACGGCGAGCGGTTTGACGAACTGGTCCGTGCCGAAGACATGATCGGCTAGGATTGTTTGGGCTGTTTGATTAAATTGTCGCAATAACTTGACCGGATCGGGGCTTCCCCGGTCCGGTTTGACATATAACATTGCCGATTGAACAGGGATTGGGCATATCATCCTGTATGGCAGCAAAATATTCCGCATTTTTGCCGTATCCTGCCACGGTGCTTAGCGCACCGATGGCACGATTACGCCGCACCGTTAACGGTGTTCAAGGCTCCCTGCGAACGAATTTGCAGGTGTGGGGGCTGGTTTTTGTTGTCATTCTGGCATCCTTGACCCAGGCGGGCGTGCCGCTTGCGTTGCATGGGGCCGGGGCAAGCGGGCCGGGGGCATTCCGGGCGGCGTCGAATATTATCTATATCTGTACCGGAAGCGGTATTCAGCCGGTTCGTCTTGGCGCTGTAAATGCGGACATCCGTTCCGCCCCTGATGGTGCGACGTCGCTGGCGAACGAAGCTGACAAGGTTGACAATGCCAGATCGGGCGGCAAGACCGCACCCTCACACGCCTTTTGCGCCCATTGCGCATTTTGTCATGCCATCCCGGTGCTTGCGGCGGGTTTTGTCTATTCCCATCCTGCATTACAAAGCCGGTTTTCGGCTGTTCTGGCGGGGCAGGATGCGCGGTTTATCATGGCTGCCATCGGCTTTGCGCCGCGTGGTCCCCCTGTTTCCATCTGATCGATCAATGCAACGTCGTTTTATTTTCAATCAGAGAAATGGACCAGATCATGTTTAACAGGTTTTTGGGAATTGCCACGATGGTGGCAGGGATTGTGACTGCCCTTCCGGCATTTGCAGGTGACATCACAATCAGCGATGCATGGGCCAAGGAATCCATCGGTCGCGTGCCCAACGGGGCCGCGTTTTTTATCATTCATAATGCGGGCGCGGCCGACAAAATTGTCGGCGCGACGTCCGATCTGGCCGATCGCACAGAACTGCATACCCACATCATGGAAAACAACGTGATGAAGATGCGCCGGGTTGAAGGCGGTGTTGATGTGCCCGCCAGCGGCGAGCTTGCCTTTAAACCGGGCAGCTATCATGTGATGTTTCTTGATTTGCATACGCCGCTCAAGGCCGGGCAACATATTCCCCTGACCTTGCAGTTTGAAAAGGCCGGGGATGTGCCGGTGGATGTTGATGTTATTTCCATGTCCGATGCATCGCAAAAACAGCACGCGCCGATGACGATGGATATGAATTCCGGCATGGGGGGCGCGATGGGCCAGTCCGGCGGGATGATGGGGCAACCGAAAAACTAGCTATTTTCTCTTGGGGAATTATTTAAACAAAAAGGTGCAGGATTAAACTGCGCCTTTTTTATTTAAATAAATGTTTCCTTATGTGTTAGCGTTAAACCATCAAATTAACATGAGGGGATGTGTCATGGGTTGGAAGGGTACAGTGAGGGCAATGGCTGCGGCATCACGTAGAGTGCAGCGTGAAAATGTCAGACGTCAAAAAAATCAAGAAAAAATAATAGCATTGGGTGAGGCTCAGGAAGCAGTTCGTGAATACGATCGGTATATTTCAGCCATTACGAGTCTTCAAAAGAGTGTGCTAGCAAAAGAAACTAATTGGGCGAACATATTTAGAGAATCTTCCCCTGTCCCTCCTGTCAAGAAGGAATTTTTTACCGATCAGGCACAGAAAAAAATCACAAGTTACAAGCCAACAGTTTTTCATCGTTGGTTTGGGATAGAGGAAAAAGTTAAAAATAAACTTCAGAAAAATTTTAAAAATTCTTTAGAAAAAGATCAGAAAATATTTGATGCGGAAATTGATAAATTTAACCTTGAAAAGGAGAAATACAAGGATCGGCGTGATTTCTCGCGTAGAATTATAGATGGCGATTCTGAGTGTATGCTAAAGGCGATTGATGAATTGGGAAAGTTTTCTGATATCGAACATATTGGAAAACACATATCGATAGTTTTGGAGGGAAAAAATAATGTCCTGATTAGTATTGATGTGCATGGGGAAGAAATTGTTCCTGATGAAAAATACACATTGCGGCAATCAGGTTCTATTTCAACTAAGAAAATTTCGAAGGGGGATTTTAATTTGATATATCAAGACTATGTATGTGGCGCCGTCTTGAGAGTCGCGAGAGAAATTTTTAATATATTACCAGTGAACTCCGTGATTATTAATGCTAAAGATGCTCTATTGAACTCTGCAACAGGGCATTTGGAAAATCAGGTTATTTTAAGCGCTTTATTGATGAGGGATACGGTAAATGAGTTAAATTTTATAACTCTGGACCCGTCTGATTGCATGAAGAATTTTTCCCATAATATGAATTTCAAGAAGAATGTTGGATTTAAGCCAGTGGAAATTTTTTCTTTTTGAGTTCAGGTGTAATTAGATATGTCAGATAAAAATATTATAGAGTTTGTTGTTAATGAATTGGATTTGCAGCCCCATCCCGAAGGGGGGTATTACGCCGAAACTTTTCGGGCTGATGACATCACCAATCCGCAGGGGCGTTATCCGTCGGACCGGTCAACAGGGACGGCGATCTATTATCTTTTGACCCCGGATACATTTTCGGGGATGCATATTTTAACCTCCGACGAGATTTTTCATTTTTATCTCGGCGATGCGGTTGAACAGTTGCAACTGTTTGCCGATGGCAGCCACTGCGTGGTCGAGATTGGCCGTGACATCATGGCGGGGCAGCGCCCGCAAATGGTGGTGCCTAAAAATGTATGGCAGGGCGCGCGCCTTAAACCCGGCGGTGCCTTTGCCTTGCTGGGATGCACCGTGGCGCCGGGGTTTGATTTTGCCGATTTTTCGATGGGAAAACGTGCGGACCTTGTTGCGAGCTGGCCTGATGCGCGTGACATGATTGCAGCCTTGACGCGGGGGTGATTTTACGGCGCAATCAGCGGCCATAAACATGTGTTTTTGCCGGGGTGTGTGATGTCCTTTGATACGTGGCTGGTCTTTGCCGGGGCGGCGTTTGCGCTTTCGATGGCGCCGGGGCCTAATAATTTGATGGCGATGTTTAATGGCGCGCGCCACGGTGTCGGGGCATCGGCAACGGGCGGTGTGGGCCGGTTATTGGCCTTTGCCATTATGATTGTGGTTACCGCAACCGGCCTTGGTGTGGTGCTGGCGGCAAGCGAGGTGGCGTTTGGCATTATCAAATATGCCGGGGCGGCGTATCTGGTTTATTTGGGCGTTAAAACCTGGCGCAGCCATGTTTCAGGCCACGATGATACCGGTGGAATGCCCGGCGACGATTTGATATTTCAGCCGCGACCAAATGCCTATGATCTGGCCCGGCGGGAGTTTTTAACCGCCATGGGCAACCCCAAGGCCATTTTGATTTTTACCGCCTTTTTCCCGCAGTTTTTAAACGCACAAGTCCCCTATGGGCCACAGTTTGCCGTTATGGGCGTGACATTTCTGGTGATGGAAGCCTGCGTTTTGCTGGCCTATGGGCTGGTGGGCGGGCAGGTAAAGGGGTTTGTGCGGTCTGCCCGGCATTTGCGCCTTTTAAACCGGGTGAGCGGCGGGGTGCTGATCGGGGCGGGGGCGGTGCTGGCCGCAGCACGGCGTTAAGTGCTGGTGACATTGGCCGGTGCCGATAAATAAAGGGACGCACTGGCGGGTACGTCCCTTTATGACTACGGGTTGATCACGCAAGGATGGCGGGATCAGAAAATTTCCTCGACCCGGTGGCAGGCGACTTCGCGGCCTTCAATCATACGCAGTTCCGGGCGGACCTGGGCGCAATGATCGGTCGCGAACGGGCAGCGTTTATGAAACGCACAACCCGACGGCGGATTGATCGGGGATGGGAGTTCGCCGGTCAGCGGTTCGGATTTAACCCGGTGGGCCGGGTCAATCTTGGGTGCTGATGCCAGCAATGCGCGGGTATAGGGATGAAGCGGACGGTTAAACAGTTCCTCGGTCGGGCCTTTTTCGGCAACCCGGCCCAGATACATTACCATCACATCATCGGCAATATGGCGCACGACGGATAAATCATGGGAAATGAACACATAGGCGACGTTCATTTCGTCTTGCAGGTCCATCATCAGGTTCAAAACCTGTGCTTGCACCGAAACGTCCAGCGCCGAAACAGGTTCGTCGGCGACAATGACCTTGGGTTCCAAAATCAGCGCGCGGGCAATGGCAATACGCTGGCGCTGCCCGCCCGAAAACATATGCGGATAACGGCTGTAAAATTCCGGCCGTAACCCCACCTTGGCCATGGTGTCGCGCACCCGTTCCTGGCGTTCCTTGCGGCTTAGCTTGTCCATATTGAGCAAAACCGGTTCTTCCAGAATCTGGCCGACCTTTTTGCGCGGGTTAAGCGAGCCATAAGGGTTCTGGAAAATCATTTGAACCGTGCGGCGAAACAACTGGGCGTCTTTGTCTGACAAATTGCCTACCGCGTCGCCATTGATTTTAAGTGCGCCCGAAGACGGCTTTTCGATCAATGTTAACTGACGGCCAAGGGTGGATTTGCCACAACCGGATTCCCCCACAACCGCCAGGGTTTTTTGGGCTTCGAGTGAAAACGAAACACCATCAAGCGCCTTGACCGATGCGGTGGGTTTGCCAAAACCACCACTGACCGTGTAGTGCCGCGCCAAGGTGTCGCCTTCCATCAGGGCAACGCCGGGTTTGGTATCAAGAAAGCTCATTTACACGTTCCTCCCGGTGGGCTGCCCGTTATCATCTAACGGATAAAAACACCGCACATCCCGGCCGTAATAATCCGTCACCAGCGGCTGGGTCGATACGCATTTATCGGTGGCGTAACGGCAACGCGGGCTTAACAGGCACCCGGTCGGGCGGTCATGCGCACCGGGAACCACTCCGGGAATGGTGCGCAGGCGGTCATGCCCGGCAGAGCGTTCGGGCAGGGCCTCCAGCAACGCCTGGGTATAGGGATGGCGCGGGGCGGCAAACAGGCCGTCCGCCGGGCCGCTTTCAAACAGTTGCCCGGCATACATCACCTGAATACGGTCGGCTGCCTCGGACACCAGTGCCAGATCGTGGGTGATCAAAATCAGGGCCATGTCGCTGTCGGCTTGCAATTTTAAAAGCAAATCAATGATCTGGGCCTGAATGGTCACATCCAGCGCGGTGGTTGGTTCATCGGCGACCAAAAGGCGCGGGTTGCACGCAATTGCCATGGCAATGACAATACGCTGGCTCATCCCGCCCGAAAGCTGATGGGGATAGGCCTTCATCCGCGATTTCGGGTCGGGAATGCCAACCTGGTTTAACAGGTCCAGCGTGCGTTCACGGCGTTGCTTTTTATTGCCCCCTTCATGGACCTTAAGGGCTTCCATGATCTGGGTTTCAACGGTGTAGCACGGGTTAAGCGAAGACATCGGATCCTGGAAGATCATGGCGATGTCTTTGCCGGTAATGTTGCGGCGCTTGCGCGCAGACATGCGCAACAGATCTTCGCCATCAAAGGTCAGGCTGTCGGCGGTGACCCGGCCGGGATAGTCGATCAGGCCCATCAGGGCCAGTGAACTGACCGATTTACCCGACCCGGATTCACCAACGATCCCTAAAACTTCGCCGCGTTCGACCGAATAGCTGACAGAATCAACCGCGCGAAACGGGTTCTTTTCCGAGCCAAATTCGACCGTCAGGTTTTTAACTTCTAACAATGCCATGACGCTTTACCGCTTCATCTTGGGATCGAGGGCATCGCGCAGACCATCACCCATCAGGTTAAAGGCCAGCACGGTGATCAGGATACACAGGCCGGGAAAGGTAACAATCCACCAGGCGGAACCCACAAATTCGCGAGCATTTGCCAGCATCGAGCCCCATTCCGGCGTTGGCGGCTGTGCGCCAAGGCCCAGAAAGCCAAGGGCAGCGGCATCAAGAATGGCATTGGAAATGCCCAGGGTGCCCTGCACGATCAAGGGGGCGGCACAGTTGGGCAGAATGTTGATAAACATTTGCCGCATGGGACCGGCACCAGCAATTTGCGATGCGGTAACATATTCCTTGTTGCGTTCCGAAATCACCGAGGCCCGGGTCAGCCGCACATAATGGGGCAACTGGACAATGGAGATGGCCAGCATGGCGTTGATCAGGTTAGGGCCAAGAATGGTGACAATGGCAAGGGCCAGCACCAGACTGGGAATGGACAACATAATATCCATGACCCGCATGATAGCTATTTCAACCCAGCCCCGGAAATAGCCCGACGCCAGACCAAGGGTGACGCCAAAGATAACCGAAATAACCACCACGAACAGGCCGATAAACACCGAAAGCTGCGCGCCATACATCAGGCGCGAAACCATGTCGCGGCCAACGGCATCGGTGCCGAGCAAATATTGCGAACTGCCGCCATCTTCCCATGACGGGGGCATCTGGATGGCGGACCGGTCCTGGGCGATGGGGTCGTAAGGGGCAACAACCTGGGCGAAGACGGCCAGAAAAACAACAATTCCCACCACGATCAAACCGGCCAGCGCGCCGCGGTTCTGGCGGAAATAGTGCCAAAACTCGGCCAAAGGCGAGGGCGGTTTTGCCAGCAGGATGGCTTCAAGTTCTTTTTGCGCCGCATCGTCCGGGTCGGGCGTGGTCGCGGGATTTGTTTGTGTGCTCATAATTTTTCCATCCCTTAGCGCGTATGACGAATGCGGGGATTGATTACGCTGTAGGTCAGATCAACAAACAGATTAACCATCATGATCATGATCGCGATCAGAAGAATTCCGCCCTGAATGGTCGGATAGTCGCGACGGCTTACCGCTTCGACGATCCATTTGCCAATGCCGGGCCATGAAAAGATCGTTTCGGTCAAAATGGCACCGGCCACCAGCACGCTGACCTGCAGGCCGATAACCGTGACCACCGGAATAAGCGCATTGCGCAACGCATGCACGACAACGACCTTGGCCGGACTAAGCCCCTTGGCGCGCGCAACACGGATGTAATCCTCGCGCAGGACTTCGAGCATCGAAGACCGGGTCATGCGGGCAATGACGGCCATTGGAATGGTGCCCAGCGCAATCGAGGGCAAAATCAGATGCCGTAACGCATCGACAAAGGCACCTTTCTGGTCGCTTAGCAGGGTATCAATCAGCATGAAGCCGGTGGTGGGTTCGATGTAATATAAAACCGACAGGCGGCCTGAAACCGGGGTCCAGCCCAGCGATACCGAAAAGAACATGATCAGCATCGTTGCCCACCAGAAAATCGGCATCGAATAGCCAGCCAGCGAGATGGTCATGGTGGTGTAGTCAAAAATGCCACCCCGGCGCACAGCGGCGATAACGCCCAGCGGCAAGCCAACGACAATGGCAAACAAAATTGCAATAACGCCCAGTTCAACCGTTGCCGGGAACAGGGTCATAAACTCTTCAAGGACCGGTTTTTTGGTCACAAAGGATTTGCCAAGATCGCCCTGAAATACACCCAGTAAATAATGGAAATACTGAACAATGACTGGCTGATCAAATCCGTATTGCGCCTTTAACTGCGCATAGCGAACGGCATCAACGCCACGTTCCCCGGCCATCATCAAGATGGGGTCGCCAGGGATCAGGCGGATCAGGAAGAAGACCAGCAGGGTAACGCCGAAAAACGTCGGGACGATGTCACCCAGTCTGCGGAAAAGGAATCCTAGCATGCCTTGGGGCCTTTTTGCTCATTCAGGCGCTTTTTGCGCGCTTGAACGTTCTCTCTCATATTTTTTGATCGGGAATGCGAAGAGGCCCGGACAACCGGGCCTCTCTGCAAAATGAAGACGCGATTATTCTTTGATGTCGACGCCGTAGAAGATGTGACCGCCAAACGGGTCAATCTTGTAGTTTTCAACTTCCTTGCGGATCGGTTCGAAAACGACAGAGTGTGCAATGGTTGCCCACGGAGCCTGTTCTTTGAACACAACCTGTGCCTGTTCATACAGACGGGTACGTTCGAGAACGTCCGAGGTGGTTTTCGCCTGCTGGATCAGCTTGTCGAAGTCTTCGTTGCACCACTGTGCGCGGTTCGAGCCGCCAACGGCATCACAACCCAGCAGAACGGCCAGGAAGTTATCGGGGTCGCCATTGTCGCCGGTCCAGCCCATCAGGAACGAACCCTGTTCGCCCTTTTTGGTGCGTTCCAGATACTCGCCCCATTCATAGGAAACGATTTTGGCTTTAACGCCGATCTTGGCCCAGTCAGCCTGGATCATTTCAGCCATACGGCGCGCATTCGGGTTGTACGGGCGCTGTACGGGCATCGCCCAGATATCGGTTTCAAAGCCGTCCGGATAACCGGCATCTGCCAGCATCTTTTTGGCCGCAGCCGGGTCATAGGGGTCGTCAACGATGTCGTTGTTATACGACCAGATCGTCGGCGGGATCGGGTTTTTGGCCTTGGAACCGGCACCCTGATAAACCGCTTCAAGGATAGCATCCTTGTTGATCGCCATGTTCAGTGCTTTACGCACTTCGGTTTTGGTGAACGGTTCTTTTTTGGTGTTGTATCCAAGGTAACCAACGTTCAGACCTTCCTGGCTCATCAGGTTGATCGAGGCATCGGCATCCATTGCTTTGAGGTCAGCCGGGTTCGGATAGGGCATCACCTGGCATTCGCCAGCTTTCAGCTTCTGGTAACGAACGGTGCTGTCAGGTGTAATTGCAAAGATCAGGTTGTCAATTGCGGCCGGGCCTTCCCAGTAATCGGGGTTGGCTTTATAGCGAATGACAGCATCTTTTTGATACTGAACCAGCTGGAACGGGCCGGTGCCAACCGGGACAAGGTCAACCTGTTCCGGGGTGCCTGCTTCAAGCATGTTGTCGGCATATTCGCCGGACAGGATCGATGCAAAATCCATCGCCATGTTGGCAATGAACGGGGCTTCCGGACGGTTCAGAACAAATTTGACAGTGTAATCGTCAACTTTGACGATGTCCTTGATCAGGTCGGGCATCGACATGGCGTCGAAATATTCGTACGAACCGCCGCTGACACCGTGATAGGCGTTTTCTTTGTCCCACATGCGGTCAAAAGAATACAGAACGTCGTCGGCATCAAATTCACGGGTCGGGGTGAATTCTTTGGTGGTCTGGAACTTTACACCTTTACGCAGGTGGAAGGTGTATTCCAGGCCATCAGCCGAAATGTCCCAGCTGGTTGCAAGACCCGGAACGATCGTTGTCGTGCCGCGCTTGAACTGAACCAGACGGTTATAGATGTTCTTTGACGTCGCATCAAAGGTGGTACCCGACGTGTAAAGCTGCGGGTTGAAACCTTCGGGGCTTCCTTCCGAGCAATAAACCAGGGTTTTTGCCGAAGCGGCCGTCGGTGCGGCCCAGGCTGTCGTCGCAACAAGGGCAGCGCCCAAAGCTGCTTTGACGAAAGTCGATTTCATTTATATGCCTCCCTCAAGGCTGGCCCGAACCGCCGTTATGGTTTGCAAGTCTCACCCTTTGCAAACCATATGATCAGCCCGGGCTGGTTTACCCGATCCAACACGTATGTTGGTAATCGTCGAGGGAAAGTAATCAGGGTTTTTGCGTACCGTCAACGTCTGCTGAGGGAATTTACGTAGCATTCACAGCCGTGTGAGAGATGAATTTATGTCAAGTGTTTGTTATTTTTATGAAATTGACGATAAATTTTTTCGCTGGCTGCCATGTGTTTTTTTCGGGGCTGCTTATGCCACAACGTAAAAATGCGCCCTTGCTGTGTTAAACCGGGGCGCATTTTCATATTTTATCCCATATCGGGATTCGTGCGTCGTTTCAGGTAATTAGTGAAATTTACGATCCTTGCAACTGCGTTTTCAGGTCGTTAATTGCGCCGGTATCGCTGTTCCACGCCGTCACAAATCGATAGGCATTTGCCCCCAGAGACGGCCATGAATAAAATAGCATCCCGGCATCGCGCAGCTTTTGGGCGGTATTATCGGGCAGTGTCACAAACAGTTCATTGGCTTGACTGTCGAGCAGCATTTCACCACCCTGATCGACCAAAAGGCTGGCAAGGGCCTGGGCGGCGGTGTTGGCCGTGCGCGCATTTTTCAACCAAAGGTCGTTGGCGATATAGGCGGCCAGTTGCGCGGCCAGATAGCGGTGCTTGGACAATAAATGACCACTGCGTTTGCGCGCCAGTTCGGCCTGTGCGCGCTTTGACGGGTCAAACAAAATAATCGCTTCAACCGCCAGCGCCCCGTTTTTGGTGCCGCCAAAACTTAGCGCATTCACCCCGGCCTTCCATGTGATATCCGCCGGATGGCAGTTTAACGCGGCAACGGCATTGCCAAACCGTGCGCCATCCATAAACAGTTTTTTGTCAAACTGTTTGCAGACCGCGCCAATCGCCCCAATTTCATCGGGGCTGTAAACCCCGCCCAGTTCGGTTGACTGGGTGACGGCAACACATTCGGGCGTTACCGAATGGACCCCGCGATCAACCCGGCTTTCAAGATAGCGGCTCAGATTTTCGGCTTCAAGCTTGGCCGATGGCCCGTCAATCGGCAGCAATTTTGCCCCGCCGGTAAAATGGGCGACGGCCGTTGATTCGTCTTCGTTAATATGGGCCTCGTGGTGGCAAACAATGCCGCCATAAGGTGACACCAGTGTGGAAAGACTGATGCAGTTTGCCGCCGTCCCGGTGCTGACCGGCACCACGGCAACCTCGCAATCAAATAACCCGGAAAAGGCACGATCAAGGGTGCCTGATACATCATCCCCGCCATAGGCCGGGGCATTGCCCTGGCACTGGGCATCGATGGCGGCCTGAATTTCGGGGCAAACGGGGGTCACGTTATCGGAAGCAAAATTCATCAAAGGCTCGCTTTTTAATCGGGTGTTAAACGCGCCTTCATGCCGGTGGCAGCATAAAGGCGCGCAATATGGTGGCGTTATTGTTTCATGGTGGCGGCGCGTCTGGCAATGTTTGCTATGCTAGGTTCAGATCGCCGGGCAGGGTGGTAATGGCTTCAAGCGGGCTGTTCCACGCGGTAACAAACCGATAGGCACCGGGGCCAACCGCAGGCCACGGGCGAAATATAATGCCTGCCGCGCGTAACAGGGCGGCAAGGTCATCGTCCATGCGCACAAACAGTTCATTGCCCTGGGGTATATGCACCATGCGTGCGCCCAGACTGGTCAGGGATTGCCCCAACAACCTGGCCGCCATATTGGCGTGGCGGGCATTTTTCAGCCACAGGTCATTTTCCAGATAGGCCAGCAATTGCACCGCCAGATAGCGATGTTTGGAAAATAAATGCCCCCCGCGTTTGCGGGCCTTCTCGGTTTTTTTGCGCAGCGTTTTATCAAACAGCACAATCGCATCCACGGCCAATGCGCCATTTTTGGTGGCGCCAAAAGTTAAAACATCAACCCCGGCCTTCCACGTAATGTCGGCAGGATGGCAGCCCAGCGATGCCACCGCATTGGCAAAGCGCGCGCCATCCATAAACAGCCGCATGTCATGGGTTTTGCAAACCCGGCCAATGGCGTGGATTTCGTCGACAGTGTAAACCGCGCCAAATTCGGTGGCCTGGGTAATGGCAACGCATTCGGGGTCAACCGCGTGAATGCCGCGATTGCTTTGCGCGGATAAAAATTCATCAAGGCGGTCGGCCTCGATTTTGGCCGATGGACCATCCATCGTCAGCAATTTTGCCCCGCCGCCAAAAAATGCCACCCCTGTTGATTCGGTCTGGTTGATGTGGGCTTCGTGGTGGCAAACCACCCCGCCATAAGGCGATACCAGGTTGGAAAGGCCGATTAGATTGGCAGCAGTACCAGTGGCAACCGGCACAACAACGCAGTCGGTTTCAAACAGTTGTGAAAAGGCGGTATCAAGTTTTGCGGTTTCGTCGTCTTGCCCGTAAGGCAGCGCGCTGCTGTCGGACTGGCTGGCGATGGCAGCAAGAATTTCCGGGCATATCGGTGAAACATTGTCAGATGAAAAATTCATGGGGGCCTGTTTTTCGAACTGGAAGCTGGTGGCGATATTTGATCCAGCATTGGCGTAACCGCTTTGAAATGCAAGCATAACAAAACCCGCCGGGCGATAGCGCGGCGGGTTTGTGGTTTGGGCTAAATCGGCGGATGTTATTTGCTGGTCGCAACAAAAACACCGTCCCAGTCCGGGCCGGGGGCCATTTTGCGAAAGGCCGCAATGCGTTCGTCATACATGTCATACAAAACAGAAAGATCACGCACCGGGTTTTGCCGCAATGTTCGCAAAAGTTCGTCGGCCTGATCCCAGTTTTGCCCGCGATAGGCTTTAATCATGGCGTCGTGCCTTTGGGCCAGTTCAACAAAATCGCTGCTATCGCGCAAATCGCGGTCGCCCAGCACGGTGAAAATTTCAACCGCTTCGCTTTTGCCTTTCACCGCAATCAGGTCAAGCTGCAAAACCGCAAACCGGTCGGATACCGTCACCGCACTATCCTGACCAATCACAATATCGACGCCATAGTTTTTAGATTGTCCCTCAAGCCGGGATGCAAGGTTAACCGCGTCGCCCAGAACCGAATAATCAAAGCGCTGGTCCGATCCCATATTACCCACAACGCAGGTACCGGTATTGACGCCAATGCCGATATTAAGCGGCAAAAACGGGCGGCCTTCGGCATGGGCTTCGGCTTCGCGTTCGGCGTTTAAGGCACGCAGCGAAACAAACATCGCCAGGGCCGATTCACAGGCCTTTTCAGGGTGCTGTGGCACATCAAGCGGCGCATTCCAGAACGCCATGATGCAATCGCCCATATATTTGTCGATGGTGCCATCGCGTTGTAAAATACAGCCGGTCAGCGGGGTTAACAGCCGGTTGATCAACTGGGTCAGGCCTTGCGGGTCTGATTTATAGCTTTCGGAAATGGTGGTAAAGCCGCGCACATCGCAAAACAGCAATGTCATTTCGCGCATTTCCCCGCCCAGTTTTAACCGTTCAGGGTGCTGGGCCAGTTGTTCGACCAATGCAGGCGACAGATAGGTTGAAAACGCCCCACGTACCTGGCGTTTTTCGCCCTCGGTCCGCATAAAGCCGATCAAACTGCCCGAAAGATAAACCAGTATGGTCGACAGGCAGGCATAGAGCGGATCAATCAGCATGTGATGTTCGCGAAAGGCCCACCACGAAAAGCCGATGGCCCCGCCAATAAAGCCCACGCCGATAATGGCCGGCCAAACCGCACCAAGCCGGGGAATGGCGATGATGAAAAACAGACCGGCCACAACCAGCGCCAGTGTTTCTGCCTGCGAGGCCCAATAGGGGCGCGACAGAAATTGTTGCAACAACATCTGTTCAAGCATTTCGGCGTGAACCTCGACACCCGGCAAAACCGGGTTCAGCGGCGATGACCGCAAATCAAGCAGGCCCGCCGCACTGGTGCCGATCAAAACTGCCGTATCCTGAAGCGCACCGGCAGGCAGTTTGTCGTTCATCACGTCGGCGGCTGAAATATAGCGTTGTTGCTGATGGCCGGTAAAATAAACCCACATATTGCCTGTGGCATCGGATGGAATGGTCAATTGCCCGACGCGAATGGCATCCACCCCGTCAGATGTGGTCCAGCTTGCGGCACCGCTGGCGCCAGACAGGCGGACCTTCATTGTTTTGGGGGCATCTTGCATTACGCGCAGCATTTCCATGCTTAGCGTCGGGTAAACCGGTTTGCCAATCAAGGGCAGGTCGGTATCAAGGGCCAGTAACAGGGGCACACGTCGCACCACACCATCGGCACCTGGTGTTACGTTAATCAGGGCATTGCCCGCTGCCGCGTCTTCGAGGGCGGGCAGGTTGGTGATTGCGCCGCTTAGCGTCGGGATATATTCGGCAATCTTGCGGCCCTGTGATCCGGCGACTGAAAAATTTCCGACCTGGCGGGGAACGGTTGCCAACGGGCCGTTGGTCAACTGGGTTGCTGTAACAATTTGCCCAACGCCGCCAATAAACTGGGCAAACAGGGCGTCGTGGTCGGGCAGGCCAGCGGCCAGTTCGCGAATTTTGGCGGTATTGTCATCTTGCGGCCAGTCCCCAATCACACGCGATGGCGATGTGCGGTCGGGCTCGGCAAAAATTACGTCAAAGCCAACAACGGCGGCCCCGGCGGTGCGCAACCGGTAAACCAGTTCGGCAAGGCGGGTGCGTGGCCACGGCCACTGGCCCAGTTCGGCCAGGCTTTTGTTATCAATATCAACAATGCGCACCCCGGCATCCTGATACTGGCGCGGTTCGATACGCTGATAGGTATCAAACACATTCATCCGCAATTGCCCCACCAGCGGCACATCCTGCCAGCGCAAAACAACGCAGGTGATCAAAACCAGCAACGGGATCAGGTAATGCAAAACGCCAGATAGTTTTTTGCGCATGGTGATAGTGCCTTGCTTGTCACGGGTTCTGAACAGGGATATCAACGGGCGGGGCATCGCCAGGATCGGTATCTGGCGGGTAATCTCCGCCTCCGCAGTCCTGGCAATCCGGGATATCAACGGGCGGGGCATCGATAGGACCGGGATCAAAATTGTTTAGTCCATAAGTTGCATCGGCACCGTCCGGAGCTGCCGTAGTGGATAGCTCGACGTGAACAACCGTCGGTGTTGTGAAGGTAACTTTTCCGTTGCAGCCCATTGCGATGCAGTTTGAATCAGGTATCGCTTGAAGGTCATCATTTGTGATAACGGCGTAATCTGAGCTGTCCGTATAATATTTGTGTGCGCTCAAATAGCCATCCTGACCTTTTGAATCGGTAATATTGAAAATTTCCGTGAAAATTTCACGAGCGCCAAAATCCACAGAAGTATACGAATTATACGAAAGATTTTCGGTGCTTACGAACCTGCTTCCGTCGTAAAATCCGGTCGAAATTTCGCTCATGGCTTTGTAAGTTGTCGCATCTACGATTTCGTCCGGTACGTCTGTGGTGACGTCCGGGTTGCTATGCACATCGTTGTTTGTTTCGGCGGTTTCGTTGCTGGTTTCGCTGGTTTGCGACGTCACACTGGTTTGGGTTATCGCCACATCGAGCACACTGGCAACGGATTGGCCGGTATCGCTGCTTGCTGCTGTCATCACCGTGCCGCTCAGGGGCGTTGATTGCGAATTATTCGATGTCGCTGCCGGGGTGCCAGATGCCGCGGTAGACCCGGACCCAGTCCCGGACGATGATGCAGATGCGGCCGGTTTTGTGGTGCCAGAGGCCGACGCGCTGCTGGATTGCGACCCGGAACTGCCGGTCGTTGTGCTGCCACTGCTTTTGCTGCCGCCATTGCCATTGCCGCCCCCGCTTTGAGACCCTGATCCGTTGGCTTTGGCGTCTTTCGGGGTGGGCCGGGTGACAAGGCTGCTCATATCAAGCCCGGCAAGGTCGGCGGGAAAGCGGGTTGGAGGGGTGACGGTGTCGCTGGTGATAAAGGCGCCAAAACCCTCGTTTGACAGGGGTTGGGTGACACCGTTAAGCGATGTCAGTTCAACCGCGCCGGGATGGGAGCCTGAATCGTTGCGGCCCGAACCCGGGCCAAGGTTGATGACGCCAACAACGGGCCCGGTATTGCCGCCACTGCCCGACGATCCCAATTGTTGCTGGGCGAATTTCTGGGTTGAAGGCGACCAGCTGTTTCCGCCGCCATTGCCACCGCTGCCACCATTTCCCGGGCCATCCTGAACCGACACCAGAAACTGGGTGCCACGAATACCGATGGAGCCAACCGGAAGGTTGATTTTCATGGTTTTCGGGTCGTCATGGGCCAGTTTGCCGGTCAACACGCGCACCACACCACGGGTAATGCTGGCCGTCATATGGCCCTGATTGTTGGCGGGGTCATAAACAAAATCGTCAATGGCGATTTCGCTGTTCGGACCGATGGTGAAAACGGTTTCATCAAGCAGCAATATCTGCATGCCCGAGCCCGGCGAGGAGGTAATATAGTCGCCCAGATAAATCGGTTGGCCACTTTCAACCAGAGAGCCAACGACACCTTTGCTTTCGGCCAGTTCGACCTCGCCACGCACGGCGGCACTGACACCGGCCTGTTCGCCGCGCGCAAAGGCCGGTTGGGCCGATAATGCTGTTGTTATCATAAGGAATGCCGCAATACCCGCACAGGGCAGCCACGCCTTGCGGCGGGGATGGCTGATAAAAGCAGGGCGGTCTGGGACGATAGACGGGATCATATCGCGGCTCCGGTTAAAATGCCCAACGGCGTGACAGCAAAATTTGCGTCCGCCAGTTGTCATAATCGTAGTTGGCAATGTTGGATGATGTTGCTTGGTATTCTTCGGTAATCGACCAGGAAACCGGTGCAATAAACTGGTAAAAGTCCCGGCCAATTCCGCTGCCAAACCATGCCGCATCGAGCAGGTTTGCAAGGTTGGACCCATAAGACAGCCGCGCACGCAGCGGATAATCCTTGCGCGTTAGCGGGGTGCTGCCGGTTACCAGCGGGTCGGGTTGCTGATACTGGTCTACACCATAGGAAAGGCTGCCCAGAATGTATTTTCCGCCAGCCAAAAGCAGGGTATGGCTGAGTTCGGCACCGGCACTGCGGTAGGTATAATAGCTGCGCGCGGCTTCTTTACGCGCCATTGTAAGGCCAAATGTGGTGCGGTTCTGGTTATTCCAGGCATAGGTAACACCGGCCTTGCCCTGATAACGCTGGCCCGATCGCAGCGGAAGCGCGCTTGAATCCGGGGTGGCGCCATAGCGTTCATCAAAATAGCTGGTCTGGCCCCACAGCGTGGTATCGGGTTGAAATTTCCAGTCCACCCGGACCCGCGCCCCGCGCGAGGTCAGGAATTTTTCATTGTTAAGTTCGGCTGCTGTCTGGATCAGGGTGGGGGTGATGGTGACATAGGGGCTGCGCCAATGGCCACCGACTTCAAAGCTGGCGGTGCCAACATCAAGGTTATCAAGGCGAACCTGATCGTCGTAATAGCCCGTGACACCGGCAAAAACATCGTGCCCGGCCTGATAGCCCAAATCATATGTAATGTCATAATGGGCCGCCGCCATATAGCCGATATCGGACTGATGGCGGTCGCCGGTATTGGTGATCTCCTGAAGGGATCCCAGCACCATACGTTCATTATCGCTTGGGGCCGAATTGCGGTTGGTGTCGTAATGGCCGCCAAAACTGATCGACAGGCTTTGTTTTACGCGCTGGCGACGTTTTTTGATCTGATCAAGATAAAGGTCAATCTGGCTGGCGACATCGTCACTGATGGGCAGCGCGCGCAGCTTTTCAAACTGGGCCTGGGCAATGTCGAGACTGTCGAGGCGATACTGGATAATGGCATAATACAAACGCACCGGTGCCAGATCAGGCTCAAGGATCAGGATGCGTTCCAGCGTTGCCGAAGCCCCGCGAATGTTTCCCTGTGCCATCTGGGCCTTGGCCCAGCGAAAGTTCAGGACAATATTGTCGGGGTCGCGCAGGATATCGGCAAATGTAATGCCTTTGCCGTCATCGGTTTCGAGCAGAAATTTTGATTTTTCAGTTGCCCCGGAAAGCTCTTCAAAGTCCTGCTGCATCTGGTTGGCACGTTGTTGCGCATCAAGTGCTGCGGGTTCCTGCGCGCGCGCGGTTCCCGACAGCGGTATGGACGCAAACATAAAGACCATAGCCGCGAACATATGGTCGCGACGCAATGACAGCACTGACAATTTTAGACCCCAAATATCTGGCAAGCCGCCTGGACCGATATTGTTGTTCAATAACGGTATGGGCTTGCCACCCCCAAATCTTCCAAAAGGATAGACTGTCGCGGCGAGATTGAAAAGTTCTAGATGGGATGCGGGGAAATAAAGGGTACAAAAACAAAGGATGCTGCATCGTTAAATGCAGCATCCCTTTGATAGTTTTACGATTTTAGCAAGTCTGGCAACTATCCGATATAACCGGCAGGCATGGTGATGCCTGCTTACATCGCTGTACCACCAACGGTTAGTCCGTCAATACGCAGGGTGGGCTGGCCGACGCCAACGGGAACACCCTGGCCATCCTTGCCACAGGTGCCAATGCCGTCATCAAGTTTCATGTCATTGCCGATCATGGAAACCTTGGTCAGGCTGTCTGGCCCGTTGCCAATCAGGGTGGCACCCTTGACTGGCGCGCCCAGTTTGCCATTTTCGATCAAATAGGCTTCCGATGCCGAAAATACGAACTTGCCCGATGTGATATCGACCTGGCCACCGGCAAAATTAACAGCATAAATGCCCTTTTTCACCGATGACAGAATTTCTTCGGGGCTGTGATTGCCGCCCAGCATATAGGTGTTGGTCATCCGCGGCATCGGCGCATGGGCATAGGACTGACGCCGCCCGTTACCGGTGGATTTAACCCCGGTCAGGCGCGCATTCAGGCGGTCCTGCATAAAGCCGGTCAGGATGCCATCCTCGATCAAAACGGTGCGCTGGGTGGGCGTACCTTCATCATCAATCGAAAGCGATCCGCGACGGTCATGAATGGTGCCATCATCCACCACGGTCACGCCCGGTGATGCAATGCGCTGGCCCAAAAGCCCGGCAAAGGCCGATGTACCCTTGCGGTTAAAATCGCCTTCAAGGCCATGACCAATGGCTTCGTGCAGCAAAATGCCCGGCCAGCCCGGCCCGAGAACAACGGTCATTTCACCGGCCGGGGCAGCAACGGAATCCAGATTGACAATCGCCTGGCGCAGGGCCTCGTCGACGGCGGATTTCCAGGTTTTTTCTTCGAAGAAACCATCAAAGCCAATGCGCCCGCCTTGCCCGTGCGAGCCGCTTTCCATGCGGTCGCCATCCTTGACGACGACCGAAACATTAAACCGGACCAGCGGGCGAATATCGCCAATGCGCTGTCCGCCTGACCGCCAGATTTGCACAGCCTGCCAGTTGCCCGAAATAGATGCCGACACCTGCGATACGCGCGGGTCCTTGGTCCGCGCATAGGCGTCTATCTTGCCCAGCAAATCGACCTTGGCTTCAAAACTGGCTTCGCCCAGCGGGTTGATGTCGGTGTAAAGCGAGACGTTGGTGCCAATGGACCCCAGATCGACCTTGCCCGACCGGCCAGACCCAACCGCTTTAACGGTTTCTGCCGCGCGGCCAACGGCGGCGTTGGACAATTCGTTGGAATGGGAAAAGGCGGTGGCTTCATCGGCAACCGCGCGCAGGCCAAAGCCCTGTGCGGTATCAAAATTGGCACTGCGCAGACGGCCATCATCCCAGCTCAGGCTTTCGGACTGGCGATATTCCAAAAACAGTTCGCCATCTTCGGCGGTGGCCAAGGCTTCATTGACCTGGCTTTCCAACCGGTCACGATCAAGTTCGCCCTTGTCGAAAAAGAGGCTGTCGGTTTTGCTCAGATCGGTCATGAAACCTCCTTTTGCGTCGGCATTGACGCGGCATTTATGTGTATCGTGCCGGTACAGGCGGCCGATAGGGCGTTGTTCCTATATAGACCGCAGCACGGCAATATGAAAGCCCCGCCCCCAACCGATTGCACAAGGGGCGGCATATGGTGTGTGGTATATGATGCGGCGAATTATGCCAGGTGCCGGGCGCGCAGCCGATAGGCACAATATGTTGTCGCCGTAATCAAAAGGACCGCACCGGCCTGATGGGCAACACCCAAAGGCAACCACACCACGCTCAGCAAGGTTGAAATGCCAAGGGCGACCTGAAGGCACACCGCCGCCAGCATCAAATGACAGGCGCGTTTTTGATCGGCGCTAATGTCCTGCCGTGTGGTGCGCCACCAGAAAAACAGCACCACAAAAAACGTAATCTTGGCCAGCCAGCGATGGTCGAACTGGATGGTTTTTATGTCTTCAAACGGGGCCATCCATGCCGGGTCAAAGGCAAATAACCCGTCGGGGATCAAATGCCCGTCCATCAGCGGGAAGGTATTATAGATAAAGCCTGCATTGGTCCCGGCAACAAAGCCGCCCGACAATGCGGTAAACACCACCAGTGCGAGCACACCCAGAATGCGGCGTGATGTGGCGGTGGCACCCGGTCGCGGCGCATATTGCTGCAAGCCGACCCATAGCAGGGCGATAAAAATAATCAACGCGAGGCCAAAATGGGCGGTGAGGCGGTATTGGCTGACATCGGGGCGATCGACAAGGCCGCTCATCACCATGTACCAGCCCATCACCCCTTGCAGGCCGCCCAGTACAAAAAGCCCGGCCAGCTTCCATTTGGTGGTGCCATCGATGCTGCGTTTGATTAAAAACCACACGAAAGGCACAAAAAACACCAAACCAATTAATCGGCCCCACAGGCGATGGATAAATTCCAGCCAGAAGATCGATTTGAAATCAGCCACCGACATCCAGCCATTGACCTTTTGGAACTCGGGATACTGGCTGTATTCCTGATACAGGCGTTGCCAGTCGGTTTCGTTAAGCGGCGGTATGATGCCGGAAAATGGATGCCATTCAACAATCGAAAGACCGGACTCGGTTAACCGGGTTAATCCGCCAATCACCACCATGACAAAAACCATGAAGGCACAAAAAAACAGCCACATTGCAACGGCGCGGTGCGGTTGCGGGGCGGCAATGTTTATGCTGGTGGCGGGGTGAAGGGTGGGGGAAACACTGCGCGACATCGAATCCTCTGGCTCAGCCAATGCAAATTTCGTCGGCACTATAGGACGAAACAATTCTGTTTTGTACGAAAAGCCGCATGCAACCGCCCTGAACCCCCAATCACGAAACTGTTATCGGGCGCCAAGGGGCGAGATTGCCGGTTTTCTGTGGCGGTGGCGAAATAAACACTTAATTTTTGTTGAATGTAAATAAAACACATAAAAAATGTATTGAATTTAATAAAACACACCTTCATAGTGCAATCAACAAACAGAAAACCGTATTAAGAGGATCGACGATGTTTCCCATCAATCTGGACCTTGGCCGCCTGTCGGTGGCTCTGGTTGGCAACGGTGAGGCCACGCTGAACCGTTTGCGCCAGCTTGACGGTGATGGGGCCAAATATGTCACCGTTTATAGCGAAGACCCAAGTGCCGACCTGGCCGAACAGGCAGGCGACCGTTTGCACCGTTACCTGCCCAATTCTGCCGACATTAACGCCGTTGCCGTGATGTTTGTGGTGGACCTGCCCGAGGCCCGCGCCGCAGACCTTGCCACCACCGCCCGCGCCGTTGGCACGATTGTCAATGTCGAGGATGTGAAAGACTATTGCGATTTTTTTAACCCGGCCCGTGTTCAGCGCGGTGATCTGGTCATCACGGTTTCGACCAATGGTGCCAGTCCCCGGTTGGCAGGACGTATTCGCCGTGCGATTGAAAACTGGCTGTCCCCGCATTGGGGCGACCGTTTGGGCGAACTGGCAAGCCAGCGCAGCAAATGGCGGGAATCCGGTGCGGATATGAAACAGCTTGTGCGCCTGACAGATGATTATATAGATCGCCGGGGGTGGTTATAATGGCTGCTTTGAGAGAAGAAGAAGTCGTCACCGGTGGCAGCATGAGTGTGGACGAAACCACCGAACGTGCCCGCACCTTGCTTGATCGCTACGGCCATTTGCAGGGCATTTCCCTGATCGAGCCGATGGTGCATGAAGAATTTGCCGGTAAAATTACCATGACGTCATCGTTCGGGACCGAGGCCGCAGCCCTGCTGGCGCTGGTGGCCGAGGTCGACCGCAACCTGCCGGTAATTTTCCTTGATACCCGCAAGCTGTTTGGCGAAACCCATCGCTATCGCGAACAACTGGTGGATCAACTGGGCCTGACCAATATCCGCATCATGCGCCCGGATGAGGAAAAGCTGAAAGCCGAAGACCCGGAAGGCATGCTGTTTGCCAAAGATGGCAATCGCTGCTGCTTTATCCGCAAGGTCGAACCACTGCAACGCGCCCTTCAGGGCTATGATGCGTGGCTAACCGGGCGCAAACGCTTTCACGGTGGTGAACGCGGCACGTTGCCGGTAATCGAAACCGCAGGAACGCGGATCAAGGTTAACCCGCTGGCCGGGTATAACCGCCAGGATATCGAAGATATCTTTGAAAACCGGGCCTTGCCGCGCCATCCGCTAGAAGCCGAAGGCTATATGTCAATCGGCTGCATGCCGTGTACCGACCGGGTGGATGCCGCTGTTTCCGATGTTCGGGCCGGTCGCTGGGCCGGGCAGGACAAAACCGAATGCGGCATTCACTATATTATCTGATGGTCTGATCGATCATTCAGGTGGCAGATTTTGGGCCTTGCCCGCATTCATTGCGGGCAAGGCCCTTTTTGTTTGCAAGCACGGCAATGTTGCGTGCGGACATGCCAAACCCTTAAATGGTAATGCCCTGCAATTTGCGAAACAGGGTGACGGCGTAACGGTCTGTCATGCCGGAAATATAATCCATCACGCGCATGATGCGGTCATACAGCGTGTCGCTGGCCGATAGTTTGCCCGAAAGAAGTTTATCAATCCGGTCGGCTTGCGGGGGCAGGCGTTTTTTGTGTTTTTTTGTTTCTTCAATATCAATGGCGGCGCGGACAAAGCTGTTGAGCAGGCCGTTAATCACCTCGAACCCGGCCATCTCAATGGGCAGGACATGCGGGGCGTTGTAAATTTTATCCACCGCCAGGGTTTTGCAATATTTGGCATCATCGCCCAGCGGGGTGTTTGCCAGCAAGTCGCCGTTTAACGTGCCGCACAGCAATGCATCCTCGTTGGCGATAAAGGCATCAACCGATGCCTTGACCAGATTGCCAATCGCCTTGCCACGCAAAAAACCGATGCGGTCATTTTGCGATTTGGCCGCATACCAAGGCTCGGCCTTCAAATCGGCCCAGCGCTGGTCGGCGTCGCCTTCGTATTTATCGGGGTTGCGCGCAATCGGGGCAAGGGCACGTTCGACTTCCTCAAACGTCACACAGCCCAGTTCCCAGCCATCTTCCAGATCGACCACCGAATAACAAATATCGTCCGCCGCCTCGACCAGATACACCAGCGGGTGACGCCGCCAGGCGCCGTCCAGTCCTTCGTGCGCAATCAACCCGCAATTTTGGGCAATGGCGGTGGCAATGGCCCGTTCGGATTGATAATAGCCGGGCTTTTTAAGGCCGGTATATTCCTTGCGCCGTGCTTCGCTCATGCTGGTGGAACGCGGATATTTGATGAAACTGCCCAGCGTGCCATAGGTCAGGTTCAGACCACCCTCAAAGCGCTTCATTTCAAGCTGGCTGATAATGCGCAATCCCTGGGCGTTGCCTTCAAAATTGCGCAAATCTTCCAGTTCCGGGCCAGAAAGGCGCGATGTCAGTTCGTCTTTTGCCAGCTGTGATGTGGTAAACCATTCATTGATGGCATCTTCGCCCGAATGGCCAAAGGGCGGGTTGCCAATATCATGCGCCAGACAGGCGGCTTGCACCATATAGCCGATATCGGCAATGGTAATGGCGCAGTCATCGCCCAGATGTTTGACGATATGCGCACCGACCATCAAGCCCAGCGACTGCCCGACCGAGCCGACCTCGATGGTGTGGGTCAGCCGGGTATGAACATGGTCGTTTTCCGAAAGCGGATGAACCTGGGTTTTGTTTTGCAGGCGGCGAAAGGATGATGAAAATATCACCCGGTCGACATCAATCTGAAACGGGCTTCTGCCATCGGCAGCAGGGCGGACAGGACCATCGGGCAGGGTAACTTTACCGCCCGCCACATCAAGACGATGGGCCGAAAGCAAATCTTCCCAGCGCATTTTTGCCGTTTCTGCCATCCCTGCCGTCGTCATAAAGCTGCCATTCCCTGTTGATTAAAGCCCGCAAGCGCGACTTTAACGATGCCGCACCGCTGGTGCAATCATCCTGCCATTTTTGCCCGGTGTTTAGCAGGCGGGATCAGCCAAAAAACCAGCTTCGCGGGTTATTGATCGGTTTGCCTTCCATCGCACGCAACAGGCCAATCACGTTGCGGCCAATAAACCATGCGGCGGTATAAAGCCCCATCAGGCCAATAATTGCCCAGCCGATCAGCGGAATCCACCAGACGAAAAACGTCATGATACCGGTTAAAATTGCATAGAGAATGCTGATCCAGAAGGTGCGGATAACAAAGGTGTAGTGGCTGTTGGTCCAGTGATTGTCATCTTCGCGCGCGACATAGGCGACAATCAGGGCGATCAACCCGGTGGCATAGGCGGTGAACAGGGTGGCAATCATCAGCGCATAACAAACAATGGCCGTATTGCCGCTGCGTTCTTCGGCATAAACCGGCTGCGCGGTTTGATGGGCCGGATCCTCGGAAAAACGGGCATCAGTCATTTAGTGTCGTCCTGTTTTGTGGGCGTGTTGCCATTATGGGTAATCGTGTTTGCATCATATAGGATCATGATGATGAAATGCTATTCCCGGTTGGGGCGCGCAAAGACGTGATCATGTTCATAAACTCTATCCTAGACTCTGGCGAATTCATCCCTACATTTGGCGCCATGTAGCGGGGATTATCCAACGCAAGGATTTATGTGTATGTCGAACTATGATTTTGATCTGTTTGTAATCGGTGCCGGGTCCGGCGGTGTGCGCGCGGCGCGTGTTGCTTCGGGCTATGGGGCCAAGGTTGCCATTGCCGAAGAAAGCCGGGTTGGTGGCACTTGTGTTATTCGCGGCTGTGTGCCCAAAAAACTGCTGGTATACGGCGCGCATTTTGCCGAAGATTTCGAAGATGCCTCGGCCTATGGCTGGACCCTTCCCGGCGAACCAAGTTTTAGCTGGAAAACCCTGATTGCCAACAAGGACAAGGAAATTGACCGGTTAAACGGCATTTATCACAAACTTCTGGCCGGATCGGATGTGAAACTGTTCGAGCATCGCGCCACCTTCAAGGATGCGCACACTGTTATTGTTGGCGGCGAGGAAGTCACCGCCGAACGCATTTTAATTGCGGTGGGTGGCCATCCGACCCTGCCCGATATTCCCGGTATCGAACATGCGATTTCGTCAAACGAAGCCTTCTATCTCGAAGACCTGCCCAAGCGCATTGTCATTGTGGGCGGGGGCTATATTGCGGTGGAATTTGCCGGTATTTTTGCAGGCCTTGGTGCCGAGGTAACCCAGCTTTATCGTGGCGAGCAGATTTTGCGCGGTTTTGATGGCGATATTCGCGACCATTTGGCCGCCGAAATCATTAAAAAAGGCATCAACCTGAAGGTTGAAACCAACGTGACCGCGATTGAAAAACAGGATGATGGCAGCTTGAAGCTGACATTAACCGGCGGTGGCGACATGGAAGTGGATGCCATTATGTTTGCGACCGGCCGTGCGCCCAATACCAAGGGGCTGGGGCTGGAAGAAGTTGGCATTGAAACCGACGATAACGGTGCGGTTAAAATCAACAAGGGTTTGCAAACCAGCGTTGAAAATGTCTATGCCGTGGGCGATGTGACCGACCATGTGCAGCTTACCCCGGTTGCGATCAAGGAAGGCATGGCCTTTGCCGATACCGTTTATGGCGGCAAGCCGTGGCACATGTCCTATCAGGCCATCCCGACCGCTGTTTTCTCGCAGCCACCTGTTGGCACGGTGGGCCTTAGCGAGGAAGAAGCCCGGGCCAAGGGCGGCGATGTGGTAATTTACAAATCAACCTTCAAACCGATGCGCCACACCCTTTCGGGCCGCGATGAAAAAACGCTGATGAAGCTGATTGTCGATAAAACCACCGATGTGGTGCTGGGCGCGCACATGGTTGGCCCTGATGCGGCCGAAATCATTCAGGGGATAGGCATTGCCGTGCGGCTTGGCGCGACCAAAGCCCAGTTTGACCAAACGGTGGCCGTGCATCCCTCGGCGGCCGAGGAATTTGTGACGATGCGGTTTCCGGTTGGGGACTGATTGCCAGGATAATCTGAAAGCTAAAAGCGCGAAAGGCGGTTCCGATTTGGGGCCGCTTTTTGCGATTAAGCGATTTTTTCCTGCGGTTTTTTCATTCAAATTGATCTGTTCGTTACTTGCATAGAGCTTTGTTATGCTCTGTTCTGAATAAATTTAGGCAAGGAGAATGAATTATGATCCCAATCAGGAAAGATTTTATTTTCTCGGCTACTTGCCATGAGTGTGGGCGGGCTTTGACGTCTAACGTGGCTGTTATTGCACTGGACGACGAAGGAAATGAATTGGCTTTTGGCCCGACCTGCATTCGTAAAGTCTTGGATAATGCAGCAGAGCAAAAACTGAAGGATATTCCCGACTTTACAAAGGCTATCAAACTGACGCCGATCAGCGGAAAGGAAAAGAATTCGACACTTTCAGAAAAATCACATCTTGCTCGGGCCGATAAGTTGCTGAAGCAAAAGGCACTTACTTACCTTATTTTACGACAGGAAAAGGTCCCAGGTGTTTCGTATGAAGTTTTGGCGGAATATCTAAAAAAGTACAAATCAGGCCAGGACCTAACCGACGGGGAGATTCGGCACATATTGAATATTGAGAGGAAGTTTGCGGGCTCCAGGCTGGGAGAGAAAAACCTGATGACTGTGTATGCTTACCTTCGCTGTATAGATCAGGCTCTTCCTTATATTCATGAGGATAAAAGAAATTTTCTGGAGAGCATCAAAAAGCAGCTTTTAACTAAGTATTACCTAACATCGACTCAAGTGGAGAAAACGGGAGAGTGGATTTCTCGGGTTCCCGGAGAAATCGTGTTAAGCGGGGATGGTTTTTTCCGAAACTAATGGCGTGTGAAAGTTCCTTTAAAACGCCAACGGTGCATTATCCACCACCTCTTTCATCACAAAAAATGTGCGGGTTTGGCGGACGCCGGGCAGGGCGATGAGTTGATCGCCGTGTAGATGGTTGAAGTCCGCCATGTCGCGGACACGGATTTTCAGGAAATAGTCGAAATCGCCCGCGACCAGGTGACAATCGAGAATAAACGGTAATTTGCGGCACGCGGTTTCAAATTCGGCGAAACTTTCGCGGGTTGAACGGTCCAGCACCACGCCGACCATGACAAGGGCACCGCGTTCCACCTTTTGCGGGTCGATCATGGCGCGCACCGTGCTGACATAGCCTTCATCAAACAGGCGCTGGATGCGGCGGTGGCAGGTGGCGGGGCTGACATTCACCCGTTTGGCAATATCGGCATTGCCCATGCGGCCATCACTTTGTAACAGGCGCAAAATCTTTTGATCTGTGCGGTCTAGCAGTTGGGGCATGAAATCATCTTCCAGATGTGGGCCAGTTTATGGAAGTCTAGGCATGGTTTTGCCATTTTAGGAAGTCTGACGCGCAAAAGTAGCCCAAACTTCGAGAGCACCTTTCATTTAACTGGCAGTAGCATTTCCCGGTGAATAATCGCAAAACAGGGAGTGCGAGATGAATTTGGGTAAATTTGAAAAATACACACTGACCTTTGGGCCGACCCCGATTGAAGCCTTGCCGCGTTTGTCGGCGCATTTGGGCGGCGATGTTGCGCTTTATGCCAAGCGCGAAGATTGTAATTCCGGGCTGGCCTTTGGCGGTAACAAGGTTCGCAAGATGGAATATATCATTCCCGATGCGATTAAATCGGGTGCCGACACATTGGTGACGATTGGCGGTGTGCAGTCCAACCACACCCGTCAGGTCGCCGCGATTGCCGCCAAAATTGGCATGAAATGCCGGTTGGTGCAGGAAAGCTGGGTGCCGTTTAACGATGCCGTTTATGACCGGGTTGGCAATATTTTGATGAGCCGCGTTATGGGGGCTGAAATTGAGCTGGTCGATGAAGGCTTTGACATTGGCATTCGCGAAAGCTGGGAAGCCGCCCTTGAAGATGTGAAAGCCAAAGGCGGCAAGCCTTATCCCATTCCCGCCGGGGCATCGGTGCATAAATATGGCGGGCTGGGTTTTGTTGGTTTTGCCGAAGAAGTCCGCGCGCAGGAAGCGGAACTGGGTTTCAAGTTTGATTATATCGTTGTGTGTACCGTTACCGGGTCCACCCATGCCGGGATGGTGGTTGGTTTTGCCGCCGATGGCCGGGCCGATAAAGTGGTGGGGATTGATGCATCGGCCACCCCCGAACAAACCCGGGCGCAGGTTTTGGCAATTGCCGAGAAAACCGCCGATCTGGTGGAACTGGAAGGCGGCATTTCGGATGCAGACATTACCCTGATCAATGACTACGCCTATCCGGCTTACGGTGTGCCGTCCGATGAAACCAATGATGCCATTCGCCTGGCAGGCCGCATGGAAGGCATGATGACTGACCCGGTTTACGAAGGTAAATCGATGCAGGGCATGATTGATCTGGTGAAAAAGGGCTATTTCCCCAAAGGATCAAAGGTTTTGTATGCCCATTTGGGCGGGGTTCCGGCGATTAATGCCTATAGCTATCTGTATCGCAACGGCTGACCGCCCGGATACAGGCAAGGTTGTTTCAGCAAGGGGAGCATGTGCTTTCCTTGCTGTTTTTTTGAACGCAAAATCCGCGCGCACGTCGCCAACCCGATGGCCTGTTTTGAGTTCGGCAAGATTAATAGATTTTATTGATCAATATTGCGACATAATGGCATTCTTGAAATCCGCTATGCTGGGCAGAACGAACGGCCTTGGCAAAAGGCCGATCCATGCATCAGGAGGAAGGTCATGTTTGAAGGTTTTCGCGAAGACATAATTGCTGGCGACGGTGCTGATATTTTTGTTCGTCATGGCGGCAATGCCGACGGGCCGGGATTGTTATTGTTGCATGGATACCCGCAAACATCGGCGATGTGGCACAAGGTTGCGCCGCAACTGGCCGATAAATATCATGTGGTTTGTGCCGATTTACGCGGTTATGGAAGGTCGTCAAAGCCCGAAACCGATGCGCAGCACAGCCCCTATTCCAAACGGGCCATGGCGGCCGATATGGTAAAGGTGATGGCGCAGTTGGGGCATAGCCAGTTTTATGTCGGCGCGCATGACCGCGGCGCACGGGTGGCGCACCGGATGGGGATGGATCATGCCGGGGCCGTGAAGGCGATTGCGATGCTTGATATTGCGCCGACCCGTGAAATGTACCGCGACACCGACGATGCCTTTGCCCGTGCGTATTGGCACTGGTTTTATTTGATCCAGCCCGCCCCGTTTCCCGAAACCATGATTGGCGGCGACCCGGATGCCTATTGGAAATTTAAATGCAAGGCGCAAAGTGCCGGAGCATCGCCCTTTGCGCCCGAAGCATTGGATGAATATTTGACGCTGTTTCGTAACCCCGCCGTTATCCATGCCAGTTGCGAGGATTACCGCGCGGGGGCGAGCATCGACATCGCCCATGATGATGCCGACGGGGACCGCAAACTGAGCATGCCGTTATTGGCAATCTGGGGCGGGCGCGGCGTGATTGAACGGTGTTTTGATGCCCTGGCCCTGTGGCGCGCGCGGGCGGAAAACGTGAACGGTTTTGCCCTGCCTGCCGGGCATTATCTGGCCGAGGAAATACCCGATCAGGTGGCGACGCAGTTTTTGGATTTTTTCGATAAACATTAACCGGGCTGTTGTGACCGGCGCAGAATGCGCGGAACATACGGTATGCGCAGAATGTGCGGAACGCGCGGGCGGGTGATAAAGCGGGGCGAAAATGGAAATCAGGCAGCTACAGTGTTTTGTTGCAGTGGCCGAAGAATTGCATTTTCGCCGTGCTGCTGTGCGCCTTGCCATCAGCCAGCCCGCGTTATCGGCCAGTCTGGCAAACCTTGAGGCTGATCTGGGCTTTGCGCTGTTTTTTCGCACCACAAGACAGGTTAGCCTGACGCAAGCAGGCGCCGTGTTTTTAAAAGATGTGCGCCAGATTTTACGCAGCATCGATGCCGCCAAGCGCCATGCCCGCGAGGTGGCCCATGCCGCTGTGCCGTCTATCCGTGTTGGCGGGGTGGATGAGGCGATTGTGACACTGGTGCCGGCCTTGATGGCGCAGTTTCGCGCAGGCCACCCCGGCATCTATTTGCAAATTCACGAGGTTTCATCATCGGGCCGTAATGTGCAAGCCCTTGAGGCCCATCGCGCCGATGTAGTGTTTATTCGCGAAAGCGTAAACAGCGATTTTGTGGAAAGCCGTTTGTTATATCGCCAGCGCATTATGGCAGCCTTGCCGGTGCCAAAGCCTGCTGCGCCTGGCAGTGTGGCCGATGGCTGGCAAAGCGAAATGGGCGATCACGACACGGTAACACCCGCACAGTTGGCACGCTGGCCGCTGATCGGCTTTCCCCGTCATGCCCGGCCCTTGTTGCATGATCTGGTCATGGGCAGTCTGGCTGATGTTGAAACCCCGCCCGAGGTCACCTGCGAGGTGATTGATAAATCAACCATGTTGCAACTGGTACGACAGGGTATGGGGGTGGCACTGGTGCCCGAATGGGCGCAAACCATTGCGCCCGATGGCGTGATGTTTCGGCCTTACGGCGACCCGGTTTTGGAATTGCCGTTATATATTGCGTGGCGCAAACGCGATTATGCGCCAGAACTGGGCGAATTTATCGACCTTGCCAGCGAGATTTGCGCCCGTCGCCATTCTGATGCGTCATAAACCCGACGCCGTATAAACAGGGCGAAAGCGGTCAACAAAACGGGCGGGATGCTGTGCAATCCCGCCCGTTTGATGTGGTATGGTGTGCTTAATGCCGGTTTGGCGTTGCGCGGTTATCGCCCGGTAATGCCGGGGAAGATAATCAGGATGGCAACGGCAAGAACCTGAAGGCAAATGAACGGCACCAGGGATCTGAAAATAGTGCCAAGGGTTATATCTGGTGGCGCGACTGATTTAAGATAAAACGCGGCCGGGCCGAAAGGCGGCGACAGAAAGCTGACCTGCATGTTCATGGCAAACAAAACGCCAAACCAGATCGGGTCAAAGCCCAGGTCTTTTACGATCGGCACAAAGATCGGCATGGTCAGAAGCGCAATCCCGACCCAGTCGAGGAACATGCCCAGCACAAACAGGATCAGCATCATGAACAGGATCACGACGGTCGGGTCATCTGAGATGCCGGTGATGAGGACCGACACAAATTTGATGCCCCCCATCAGATTAAACACCCCGACAAGGGCCGATGCGCCAATCCCGATCCAGACAATCATGCCGCAGGTGGACAGCGTTTGCATCGCCGCACCTTTGAGCATCGATGGCGAAAACTCGCCGCGCAATATGGTCGATAAAATCACGCCCGCAACGCCAACCGCCGATGCCTCGGTAACCGATGCGATCCCGCCATAGATGGAGCCCAGAACACAAAAGACGACCAGAAGCGGCAGGAACAGGCCCTTGAGCAGCCGCATTTTTTCGGCTGTCGGGATGGTTTCCGTGCGCGGTGGCGGGGCAATATCCTTGCCGAAATAGCAGCGAATAAGCACATAGGCGACGTAAAATGCCGCCAGCATGAAGCCGGGAATAAAGGCCGAAGTAAACAGATCGCCAATCGAGACATTGGCCGTTAGGCCATAAATGATCAACACAATCGAGGGCGGCACCATGGTGCCAAGCGACCCGCCCGCACAAACCACGCCGATGGCAAGGTTTTTGTCATAGCCCTGTTTGAGCATCTGGGGCAGGGCGATCATGCCAAGCAGCACAATTTCACCGCCGATAATGCCGCTCATGGCGGCGAGAATAACGGCAACAAAAATGGTTTGAACCGCGACCCCGCCTTTCAGGCGTCCGCCAAACAGACGCATGGCTTCAAACAGGTCTTTGGCGATGCCAGATCGGTCCAGCAGGGCGGCCATCAGCACAAACATCGGTACTGAAACAAAAACGAACGACGAGACAAAGGAATAAACCCGGCTGGTGATAAGGGGCACCGCCATGGGGCCAAACCAGCCAATGGTAAAGAGCAGGGCTACCAGCAGGGTCACGAACGCCAGCGGCATCCCGGTCAGCAAAAAGCTGATCAGCAGGACAAATATTGCCAGCGTGCCGTATTCAATGCCCAGCGATTGCAGATGAAACATGGGAAAATATCCTGATGCGCCCGGAGCGCAGGAAAGGAGACATGGGACGATTAAGGGCGCAATCAGCGCCTTGCGGTGGCATCGCCAGCGGGCAGGTCCAGTGTTTTACGGGCATAATTATAGGCCAGAATCAGGAACTGAATGGTTAGCGCCACCATGACGACCAGCATGAATATTTTAAGAATGGCGGGAAAGGGCGGGTTCCACGCACTGCCACTGGTTTCGAGGCGAATATTGCCATCGGGCGTGAAAGCCGCGCGCTTGACCATCAACCATGCCGCAAAAGCAAAAAAGCCGGTCGAAACTGCACAGATCAGGGAAATGACCACATCAAGAACGCGCCGTGTTTTCGGGCCAACCAGATCATAAATGAGGACCACCCGGATATGCTGGTTGCGCGAGGCACAAAACAGCCCGGCAAAAACAAATCCCATGCCACATAAAAAGGTGGTGGTTTCGTGGGCCCAGATGGTCGGGGCATCAAAAATATGGCGCATGCAGATTTCATAAATCAACGCTGCCATCGAACACAGAAAGCCGATGGCAAATATCGATCCAAGTGCATTGACGCATTTGCCAAACAGACCCGATTCCTGCGGCAGCACGGTGCGGGTGTCGTCGATTAACTCGGCAACATCGCCTTCGGATGTGCCAAGGGGCGGGTGTGGATCAGAATGGGGTGTGTTGGTCATGGGGCCGCGTCCTTAAACGAACAGGGATTATCGCCAGACATCAAAATATCACCGCGATGTGCCATTGACGGGCCATTATAGGCCAATAACGGCGATCAGGGCGGTATCTTTCAGGCAATGCCCCCGGCCCTGAAAGGCCGGGGGAAAAGATCGTTCGCTGCGTTGTGCTGCTTAGTTCAAAAGACCCTGTGCCTTGAGGTATTTGGTCAGGGTTTCATAGACTTCCATCGCATTGTCCGAGCGATCGGCAACTTTTTTCCACTGTCCCATGGCGATTTTGCGGAACTTCGCCCGTTCATCGTCTGACCAGTTGGTGATGTGGATGTCGCCTTTTTTCAGATCGGCCGCAACGGCTTCGCGGTCTTTCATCTGCAGGCGGGCAACCAGATCCTGCGACAGGTCACGCACGGAAACCGTCAGAATTGTCTGCAAATCCTTGGGCAGGGAATCCCATTTTTCCTTGTTCATCGATACTTCGACCAACGGCATGGAATGGAAACCCGGATAGACCGGATATTTGGCAATATCGTTCAAGCCCATCGCCTGGTTGGTGGCGAAAACGGTGGCATCGGCCGCATCGATCACTTTTTTATCAAGCGATGTATAAACTTCGGACTGCGGAATGTTCACCGGGGCCGCACCGGCGGCTGCAAAAACTTCCTGCACCATGCCTTCCGGCGCCCGAATTTTAAGACCCTTCAGATCGGCAACGCCGTTGATCGGCACGGTCGAGACAAAGGATTCCAGACCCGGGGTGATGGCACCGATGAAATGCAGGCCATACGGGCCTTCAAGTTTGTTCATCAGTTCCTTGCCGCCACCATAATTCATGAATCGGAACATCTGCTGCGGGTCGGCCCAGGCCCCAATCGGGTTGGCGATCAGGCTGAATGCCGGGTCTTTGCCCGAAAAATAGCTGACATCGGTGATATGGCCGTCAAGAATACCCGCCGCAATGGCATCCTGGGTTTCGGCATGTTCAACAATCGCACCAACCGGCAGAAGTTCGATTTTGATGCGGCCATTGGTCATTTCTTCAACACGTTTGGTCCATTCCGTGTCGATTTCAAAGGTCGGCGTGCCAGCGGTGTCGCTGGACTGGAATTTCCATTCGTAATCGGCGGCATGGGCCGCAAATGATGTGGTGCTGGCCAAAGCAACAGCAAAAGCTGCGCCCAGAACGGTATTCATGGATGTCTTCATGGTCATCATCCTCCCTTGGATGTTGGTTTTCCGTTTCGCCCGGATGCGGAAGGATCCGTCCGGTATTGGTTGTGGTTTCTTATGGTTAACAAGTCCGCCACTTGTTTGACGATATCGTCAAGCGGGGCATCGATGGAGACCGTTACCGAGCCTTCATCGGGTGCCAGTGGTTCAAGATCGCCAAGCTGGCTGTCGAGCAAGGCAGAAGGCATGAAATGATCTGTCCGGTTGTTCATCCGGTTTAAAATCAGTTCACGCGGGCCTTCGAGAAAAATAAATGCCGCATCGGGCCCCAGGCCAGCCCGCAAAAAATCGCGATAGCGGCGCTTCAGGGCCGAGCAGGCGATAAAAATGGGGGCAACCTCGCCAGAGGTGGATGCCGTGTTGTGCGCACAGGTGCTGTCATTACGGATTTTAAGGGCAGCCTGACACAAGGCTTCAAGCCACGGCCAGCGCATTTCGTCATTTAACGGCAGGCCACGGCGCATATGTTCGACATTCTCGGCCGGGTGGTGGTCATCCGCATCCAGCCACGCGCCCTGCGTGGCAAGGGCGAGGCGGCGTGCAACTTCGGTTTTTCCCGATCCGCTCACACCCATGATGATGACGAATTTCGCGGCATTATTCATTGGTAAATACTGTTTCCCGGACGCTGATTGCGGGGGCCTTGCTGGCTCCCTGCCTTGTTAGCGCTAACATAATGATAGCGCTAACATCGAGTCAACCGATAAATGGGTACATTTTTCCATCTTGTAATCACACGGGAATGCAGCATGTTAGAATGATTGTAATCTAAGTGTGGGCTCAATCACGCGGTGTGAAGCCTTGTCTGTGATAAAACAAATTCCGGGTTCGGCAGCGGTGCCGGTGCGGCGTTTGCAAAGACAGGCAAGCGGCTTTGGACCGGGTTTGTGGCAGGGCCTTGTTGGCGTAATTTCATCGGGAAGAATGCAATGTATACCAAAACCATTCTCGCCTTTGGCGACAGTCTGACCTGGGGGCATCACCCTGACCACGGGCGTCGCCATCCTTATGATGATTTATGGCCAAGTGTGCTTGATGCCGGACTGGGCGTGCAAGGGCGCGTTATTTCCGAGGGGCTGGGCGGGCGAACAACCGCCTTTGACGATTACACCGCCCCGGCCAACCGCAATGGCGCGCAAATCCTGCCCACTTTGCTGGGCAGTCACGACCCGCTTGACCTTGTGATTATCATGTTGGGCACCAATGATTTAAAGCCGTTTATTTGCGGGGATGTTATGGGGGCCGCCGCCGGGCTGGGGCGACTGGTTGATATTGTGCGTGGATATTCCTATAAATCTGGTCCGGTACCTGCGGTTCTGATTATGTCGCCCCCGCATTGTTGTGAAACCGCCAAAACCGGGGGCACGTTGCCATCGGGGCGCAGCATTGCCGAATCGCAAAAATTTGCGAGCGCGTATCAGGCCCTTGCCACGGAAAAGAAATGCTATTTCTTTGACGCGGCCCGTGTTGCTGTGGCATCGCCTGTTGACGGGGTGCATCTTGATGCCACCAATACACGGGCGATTGGCACCGCCCTGATACCGCTGGTCGAAGAAATTTTACGTGGTGGTCCACACGATTAATGCATATTGCAGTCAGGCATGAATGAGAAAACGTAAAGGGGCAGGCCGACCGACAATCGCCGATGTCGCCGCCCAGGCAGGGGTTAGTTCCATTACCGTGTCGCGCGCCCTGCGCGACCCGCAAAAGGTATCCGAACGGTTGCGCGGCCGCATCGACAAGGCGGTGCGCGCCCTTAATTATATTCCCGATACCCATGCCAGTGCGCTGGCATCATCGCGATCAAACGTGGTGGGCGTGCTGGTGCCATCGCTAACCAACAACGTTTTCGCCGATACCTTGCGCGCCATTTATGATGCCCTTGATGGCAGCCCGCTTCAGGTGCAGTTGGGAAACTCGCGCTATTCCGCGGCCGAGCAGGAACGGCTGGTGGGCATATTTTTAAGCCAGCGGCCAACGGCAATGATTGTTTCGGGTATTGATCAAACGCCAGCAGCGCGAAAAATGCTGGAAGAAGCAAACTGCCCGGTCGTGCAGATTATGGAAACCGGCCCCGACCCGATTGATATGATGGTGGGGTTTTCGCATTTTGCCGGGGGCCGGGCCGCGGCCCAGCATTTGATTGATCAGGGATACCGGCATATCGGATTTTTAGGCGCGCGGATGGACCCGCGCACCACCCGCCGTTTGGCCGGGTTTCGCCGTGCGCTCGATGATGCCGGCATGTTTGACCCCGATCTGGTGCGGACCACCACCACATCGTCCAGTGTGACGCTGGGCAGTGTGCTTTTGCGCGAACTGGCCCGTCACCGGCCTGATCTGGATGCGGTTTTTTGCAACAATGATGACCTTGCCCTTGGCGCATTGTTTGGCGCGCAAAAGGCCGGTATTTCGGTGCCGGGGCAGTTGGGCATTGCCGGGTTTAATGACCTTGAAATGATGGAAGCCGCCTGTCCAACCCTGACCAGCATTCGCACGGATCGTTATGGCATTGGCCGTCATGCGGTGAACATGATCCATGCCGTGCTTGACGGCACACCGCCGCCGCGAAAAATTATTGATCTGGGGTTTGAATTGCAGGCGCGCCAAAGCACGGACCGTACTTATCGCGCTGTGTGACGGGGGTGTAATGGATTATGCCGGGGTGTCGCTTCCCAGTGTGGGGAAACGCGCGGCCAGTTCTGTGATCGCATCCTTTGGCCCGCTGATGTGAATAAGGGTGCCCAATGTATCGAACTGGCGATCCAGCACGGTAATGTCGGGCCGGGAGCAGGCATGTTCCATGGCCCCGGCATCGGCAAAGCTGGCAAACAGCCGGGCGGTGCCCTGTGGCACATAGGGGATTATTGCGGCATTATCACAAACGGCCTGTACCGCCCCGCTATAGGCCCGCACCAACCCGCCGGTACCCAGTTTGGTGCCGCCAAAATAGCGGGTGACGATAACACCAACATTAATCAAATCGCGACCCTGCAAAACTTTCAGGCAGGGCATACCCGATGTGCCCGATGGTTCGCCGTCATCCTTGCCATGTTCAATCAACTGGTCTTCGTCATTTAAATAACGATAGGCGGTGACGTGGTGATTGGCCTTGGGGTGCGCCTTGCGCAAGGCCGCCAGCGTATCGGCAAACTGGTCATAGGGCACCAGTGTTGCCAAAAAGCGCGACTTTTTTTCTTCGGTTTCGCAAAAGGCAGGTTGATGAAGTGTGTTCATGATTGCTGTCATATCAGACCGGCAATGGGCGCAACAGCCCCTAGGCCAATGCAGCCTTGCCAACCAGAATAATGCCAAACAAGATCAGCATGATCAAAACCAGTTTGCGAAATGTTTCTGCCGCCAGCTTTGCGCGCACAAAGCTGCCTGCCTTGACCCCGACAAAAACCGGGATCAACCCGGCCAGCGATATCCATACGCTGTGCCATGTCATCAAACCGATTTTGGTCAAGCCTGCCGCCATGACCAGACTGGACAGGGTGAAGGATATATTCACCCCCTGCACAAAACGTTTCGGGTCCAGGCGCAGCGACAGAAAAAAGGGCAGGATCGGCATCACCTGCGACCCGGTAATGCCATTGACCAGCCCGGTCAGAAACCCCGATACCGGCGCCAGCCTGCCTGCCAGATGTTCGGGCAAATGAAAGGCCGGGCGGCTGATGGTGACAAGGCCATACAGAATAAGAACGGTGCCCAACACCGCCCCGGCGACAAGGCCGTTGACCCGGTCCAAAATCAGCAGGCCGACAATCAAGCCAGGAATGGTGGCTAAAAACATCGGCCAGAACCGTTTGACGGTTTCGCGAAAGTGGCCAGCCTGAACCATGATGATGGTGTTGCTGACCACGGAGGGGATAATCACCAGTGGCATTGCCGATTTAAGGCCAAGCCCCAGGGTGAGTACTGGCAGGGCGGATGTTGAAAACCCCAGCCCGGTTGCCCCTTTGACAAAGGCCGCAATAAAATAGGCGCAGGCGATAATCACCGCTGTTTCAACTGTCATCAGGTGTCCTGGAAAAGAAGGGCGTGGTTCCTGCCAAGGTGTGTCAGGAGGCGCAGTTTGCTGTGGTTTGCCCAAAGGTGCAACAGTTTCAAACACGGGGTAAACTGCTTTGTCGCCTACGCAATGATAAAAGGGAACGCAACATGGCAGAAATCTCACCTGACGATGCCGCGGCAATAACGGGCGGCTGCCAGTGTGGCGCGGTGCGTTATCTTGTTAAGGCAGCGCCAGTTAAAACCTGTATTTGCCATTGCCGTGAATGCCGGCAACAGGCCGCATCGGCGTTTGGTATTTCGGTGCTGGTTCACGGCTGTGATATCGAACTGATGCAGGGAACGGTTAAAACATGGTCCCGCCCAACCGATGGCGGGGCGGTGCTGCCATGCCATTTTTGCCCCGACTGTGACACGCGCCTGTTTCATGGAACACCGGGGGAACGCGACGTGGTCAGTGTAAAAGGCGGATCATTTGATGTGGTACCCGACCTTGCCCGGGTGGATCATATCTGGGCCAAGCGCAAGCTGCCCGGTGTGATAATTCCCGACGGGGTAAAAACATATCCCGGCGAACCTGACAAGAATTTGGTCTGAGGAGAGCGCTGGCATAACAACTGAAACGGTTTCGTTACAGTTCTGCCGGTTCAAGGTCTTCGTAATCCACAACCAGAATTCGGGCAATTTCGGCTTGCATCTTGCGCGACAAGGTTCGCACACCGCGTTCGACCTGGCTGATATAGCCCACGGAAATATCGGCCTTCTCTGCAAGGTCCTGCTGTAGAAGGCCGCGCCATTCGCGATAGACTTTTAACGGGTTTTCACCAAGTGCCAGACGCTTGACGATTTCGTGTGGAATGCGCGTGCCGTCATCGCGCGCGACTGCCCGGTCGAACATTTCTTCGTCGGTTAAAAGCGATTTTGCATCCGGGTTCAGGGCCAGGTACTCGTCGAACGGCACAACAACAAATGCCGGGCGGTCATTGTCATAGATAATTTGATGCTTGGTCATTTTAACTCGTCTTTATCTGTAAATACTGCCGCGCGGGCCGATATCCTCGATATCAAGAATGACGCCATCCTCGCTATAGATGACGCGATAATCACCGAGACGAAGGCGGAAACCGGGGCGGCCTTGCAGCTTTTTGATATCAAGATCATCGCGGGCAGGGTCTTCGGCCACTTTTTCGATGGCTGTCAGGATGCGTAGCTTTTGTTTGCCGGGAATTTTGCGAAGCGCTTTTTGGGCGTCCCGGCTATAGGTAATCAAGAGCATCGGTTTTTCCGTGATTTGGCGGCGTAATTTTTATCATTTTCTTCGCCCTCCAGCAATACAAAACAACACAAATTGATCTATTTTGTTTCTGTTGGTGCCGGCGGGGCGAAGTGGCGGTCCTGATGACGGCAAAATATGTTCCGTTCAACCAGACAAGAATTTGGCCTGATGGGACGGCGGATTCGCAATGGCAATGTGCGCGTGGCGTGTGGACGGGATTGGGCGTTTCATCCATTGGTGGTTAAAATGAGTGGAATTTTGCGTGCAATTGCGCAGTATTGGCAAAAATTTGCCATTTTTATGTTGTGGCGGTGCGGGAAAGACTGGAAACCGCGACACAAAACCCTTATCTAGTTGGACCCGGCAAATGGCGGGTTTTGGCCCGGATAAATCGGGTCGCACGATATAAATGATGATATACTAGGGGTGTTGAAAGAGACATCCGATGGAGAGGAAGCAAATGAGCAAGAGCTGGAGCATTGATAGTTGGCGGAAACTGCCTGCGAAGCAGATTCCGTCATATCCGGATGCACAGGCCCTGAAGGGCGTAGAACAAGAGCTCGGCAGCTATCCTCCTTTGGTATTTGCTGGCGAAGCGCGTGCGCTTAAGGAAAAACTGGGTGCCGTCGCGGAAGGCAAGGCCTTCTTGTTGCAAGGTGGAGATTGCGCCGAAAGTTTTAAGGAATTTCATCCCAACAACATCCGCGACACCTTTAAGGTGATGTTGCAGATGGCGGTGGTTTTGACCTATGGCGCGTCGTGCCCGGTGGTCAAGGTTGGCCGTATGGCCGGCCAGTTTGCCAAGCCGCGATCATCCGATATGGAAACGATCAACGGCGTGGAACTGCCCAGCTATCGCGGTGACAATGTTAACGGGATCGAATTTACCGAAGAATCGCGCACGCCAGACCCGCAGCGCCAGATCAAGTCCTATAACCAGTCAGCCTCGACGCTGAACCTGTTGCGGGCTTTTGCCCAGGGTGGTTTTGCCGATCTGAACCAGATCCATCGCTGGAACCTGTCATTTGTTGATAACAGCCCCGCAGGGGAACGATATCGCCAGATGAGCACCCAGATCGATGAAGCCGTTGCCTTTATGCGGGCCTGTGGCATTACGCCCGAAACCGCCCCGCAAATGCGCGAAACCGATTTTTATACCTCGCACGAGGCCTTGTTGCTGGGCTACGAGCAAGCCCTGACCCGTCAGGACAGCCTGACCGGCCAGTATTACGATTGTTCGGCCCATATGCTGTGGATTGGTGATCGTACCCGCCAGCCTGACGGCGCGCATGTCGAATTTTTGCGCGGGGTTAAAAACCCGATTGGTCTTAAATGCGGCCCGACGATTGAAGAAGATGACCTGATCCGCCTGATCGACATTCTGAACCCCGCCGATGAAGCAGGGCGTTTGACCCTGATTTGCCGGATGGGGTCGGGCAAGGTGGCCGAACATCTTTCGCGTCTGGTGCGCCGTGTTCAAGCCGAAGGCCGCAAGGTTGTATGGTCGTGCGATCCGATGCATGGCAATACAGTCAAGGCCAGCAACGGGTACAAAACCCGGGCGTTTGATTCGATCCTGGGCGAGGTCAAAACATTTTTTGACATCCACAAGGCCGAAGGTACCCATGCCGGTGGCGTTCATTTTGAAATGACCGGCACCGATGTGACCGAATGCATCGGCGGCGCGCAGGCGATTACCGAAGACAGCCTGTCGGATCGTTACCACACCCATTGTGATCCGCGCCTGAACGGGGCCCAGGCCCTTGAACTGGCGTTTCTGATGGCGGAAATGATTAAACAGGAACGCGACAATGTGCGGGACGAATTGCAGGCCAGCGCCTGAACGATTTGAATGACCCGTAAATTGCTGCTACAGATGTTGGAAAGGGTGTCCGGTTTGCCGGGCGCCCTTTTTTCTTCGTGATATTGACCATTTGGACAATGTTTTTGAGGTATTTTTATGCGTAAAAGCGGTCGAAACATCCCTATTTGGGAATTTGTTTCAGATTGATATTGATGCGATGCTTGTCCTTTAGCATATAAAAGAAACAGGGCGCACTTGCCGGCGAGAGAGGGATAACCGCGAACATGTCAGCCGATGACGATTTTGCACTCTGGCAAAAGAAGGTTGAGGGAACCAACATTTCCTCGGCAACCCTGCTTGCAACGGATTATCTGAATCATTTCAACGAAATCGTTATGTTGTTGGAAATGGTGCCCGATATGCCCGATATGCTTGAAGATTGTCAGGAATGGGCGCCGAAAGGCTATCAACAGCATTTTCACGATAGCGCCTTTTCCGATCGTGAACTGGCGATCGAGGCCTATGACCATGTGCCCGATAAATTTCGCCGCCCGTTTGAGGAAACCATCGAACATATGAATGCGGTGGTGTTGCGTGCCAACGAACAGCTTGCCGTCGTGATTAATGAAGGCAACCCGGAAATTATCCGCATGACCGCCAACAGCACGACAGCGGCTTTACAGCGGTTTATGGATGTTGCCAGTTCGATCATTCATGGTTCAGCCAAAACCATGAGCCAGGATGAAATCGACGCGGCGATGGCGCTTTAGGCTGTGTGGCGGGTCGTGTTGGCTGGCGGGTTGTAAAACCGTCGGGGGCTATTGCAATTTCCGCAATTGACTTGCGGGCGGACCCCTCCTATTCCAAACAACATGAAAAACAAACTCGCCATTGCCATTGCCCAGTTGAACCCCATTGTCGGCGATATTGCCGGAAATGCGGAAAAAATTGTGGCTGCCTGGGAATCTGCGGCCGCCAGGGGCGCGGATATTGTCCTTTATTCTGAACTGGTGTTATCGGGCTATCCGCCCGAAGACCTGGTGATGAAACCGTCTTTTATGCGTCATTTGAAAAATGCGGTTGAAGATATTTGCAAACGCACGGCTTCGCGCAAAAACGGACCGGCCCTGTTGCTGACCACCCCGTGGGAATTTAACGGTGCCCGCTATAATGCCGTGTTGCTGATTGATGGCGGCACCATTGAAACCGTGCGCGCCAAAAATGATTTGCCCAATTATGGTGTCTTTGACGAAAAACGCGTTTTTGCCGCCGGTCCCATGCCCGATGTCGTTGATTTTCGCGGGATCAAGCTGGGGGTTCCGATTTGCGAAGATGTGTGGACGCCCCATGTGGTGGCCCATCTGGCCGGGCGCGGTGCCGAATTTATGCTGGTACCTAACGGGTCGCCCTTTGAAGCTGACAAGGACGGGCTGCGTCGCCAGTTGATCCGTGACCGGGTTCTGGAATGCGGCCTGCCGATGATTTATTGCAATGAAGTTGGCGGTCAGGACGAACTGGTTTTTGATGGCGGGTCGTTCGGGTTAAATGCCGAAGGTAACCTTGCTGTTGCCCTGCCGGCCTTTGCCGAATCGGTTCAGATTTCAAACTGGTTACGCGATGGCGACGGCAAATGGTATTGTGATGATGCAGCACCCGATGCGCGTTATCCATCGGGGCTGGATGCCATTTACCAGACGCTGGTTTTGGGCCTGCGTGATTATGTTAATAAAAACGGCTTTCCCGGTGTGGTGATTGGCATGTCGGGCGGGATTGATTCGGCCCTGTCGGCTGCGGTGGCGGTCGATGCGCTGGGGGCGGAGCGGGTGCGTCTGGCGATGATGCCATCGCCCTATACCTCGGCCGATAGTCTGGAAGATGCGCAAATTTGCGCTGACATGTTAAAAACCGGCATTGAAAGCATTAATATCGGCCCAGCGATGGAGGCCTTTGGCACCATGCTGGCCCCGGCCTTTGCCGGGCGCGACCCCGATATTGCCGAGGAAAACATTCAGGCGCGCTCGCGTGGCATTATCCTGATGGGTCTTTCCAACAAGTTTGGTCATATGGTGTTAACCACAGGCAACAAATCGGAAATGTCGGTGGGGTATGCGACCCTGTATGGCGATATGTGCGGTGGGTATTCGGTTTTAAAAGACCTTTATAAAACCACGGTATTTGCCCTGTGCCACTGGCGCAATGCGCATTGCCCGCAAGGTGTTTTTGGCCCCGATGGCATGGTGATCCCCGAACGGATCATTACCAAGCCGCCCTCGGCTGAATTGCGCCCGGACCAGAAAGACGAAGACAGTTTGCCCCCCTATGACGTTCTTGATGATATACTTCATCAAATGATTGAAGGGGAACGCAGTGTTTCCGACATTGTTGCCAGCGGCCATGACGAGGCAACTGTGCGCCGGGTATGGCGTTTGCTGGACCGGGCCGAATATAAACGCCGACAAGCCCCGCCGGGGGTGAAGATTACGCCGCGCGCCTTTGGCCGCGACCGGCGCTATCCGATTACCAATGGTTTTACCAATCTGGTTACCTGAAATAGATTTTGTTTGAAAAATATTGATATGAAAAAACCTGTTTTACGCTTTGCGCCCAGCCCGACCGGCTTGCTTCATGTGGGCAATGCCCGTGTGGCGATGATGAACTGGCTGTATGCCCGCAAGCATGGCGGCGAATTTATCCTGCGCTTTGACGATACCGACCCGGAACGCTCCAAGGATGAATATGTTGATGCCATTCGCGAAGATTTGCGCTGGCTTGGCATCGACTGGGACCGCGAGGAACGCCAGTCCCTGCGTCAGGACAAATACGACGTCGCGATTGAAAAGCTGAAAGCCGAAAAGCTGCTTTATCCGTGCTATGAAACGGAAGGCGAACTGAACTGGAAACGCAAGGCCGCCCGCCAGCGCCACCAGCCTTTCATTTATGATCGCAAGGCCCTGATCCTTGACCCTGCCGAGATCCGGACACTGGAAGCCGAAGGGCGCACGCCCTATTGGCGTTTCCTGCTGCCCGATGGCGTGGTGGAATGGAACGATATGTGCCGTGGCCTGTGCCATTTTGATACCGAACATGTCTCGGACCCGGTTCTGATCCGCGAAGACGGATCGTTGCTTTATATGCTGGGCTCGGTGGTTGATGACCTTGAAATGGGTGTCACCCATATCATTCGCGGTGAAGACCATGTGACCAATACCGTGGCGCAAATTCTGGTTTATATGGCGCTGGGCGGCAAGGCAGGCGGGCTTGATTTTGGTCATACCCCGCTTTTGGCCGGGCCGGGCGGATCCCAGCTTTCCAAACGGCTGGGCAGCCTGTCGCTGCGCGAATTGCGCAATGACGGCTTTGAAGTGCCCGCCCTGGTTGGGCTTCTGACCGGGCTTGGCGCGTCTGACCGGATCGAACCTGCGACCATGCGCGAAGCCATCGCCACGTTTGATATTTCGGCCTATGGCCGCGCCACGCCAAAGTTTGACCCGGCTGATTTGGCATCGCTGAACGAAAAAATCGTTCATGAAATGCCCTATGACCAGGCGCGCGACAAACTGGTTGCGGCGGGGATGGACGATATTGACGAAGGTTTCTGGCTGGCAGTGCGTGGCAATTGCTGGCGTGTGGCCGAAGCCCGCGAATGGTGGGATGTGATCCACGCCGTGACCGTGCCTGAAATTGACGAAGCAGATGCCGAATTTTTGCGTCAGGCCGCCGATATATTGCCCCAGGGCGCACTGGATGCCACCAGCTGGAAAAGCTGGACCGGTGCGCTTAAGGAAGCAACCGAGCGTAAAGGAAAGCAGTTGTTCATGCCGTTGCGCAAAGCCCTGACCGGGCGCGAACATGGCCCGGAAATGTCGGCAATGCTGCCGCTTATTGGCAGTGAAAAGGCCCGTGCGCGGCTGTGTGGCACGGCGGTCTGATTTAGCTCAGACCGCCCGAAACTGACAGCCGCCCTTACGCCATTTGAACGGACCTTGAAAAATATGACTGATACATATCCAGAACTGCGCATTTACGACAGCCTGACCCGCGAAAAGCAGGTTTTTGAACCGATTGATGACGAAAATGTACGGTTGTATGTCTGCGGACCAACGGTTTATGACTATGCCCATGTTGGCAATGCCCGCCCGGTTGTGGTGTTTGATACGCTGGTACGCCTGTTGCGCTATCTGTATCCGAACGTCACCTATGTTCGTAACGTTACCGACATTGATGATAAAATCAATCAGCGCGCGCGCGACAGTGGCGAAAGCATTTCGGCGATTACGGCACGCACCCATCAGGCCTATCTTGAAGATATGGACGCGTTAAACGCGGACAAGCCCGATATTGAACCGCGCGCGACCGACCATATCCCCGATATGATCGCCATGTGCGAAAACCTGATCGAACAGGGTTTTGCCTATGCTGCCGAAGGTCATGTGCTGTTTGCGGTATCGAAATATGAACAATACGGCAAATTATCGCGGCGCAACCGCGATGAAATGATTGCCGGTGCCCGGGTTGAAATTGCGCCTTATAAAAAAGACCCGGCAGATTTCGTGTTGTGGAAACCATCCGACGATAACACGCCGGGCTGGGACAGCCCGTGGGGCCGGGGCCGTCCGGGCTGGCATATTGAATGCTCGGCGATGGCGACGCGCTATCTGGGTGAAAATTTTGACATTCATGGCGGCGGGATTGATCTGGTGTTTCCGCATCATGAAAACGAAATTGCCCAAAGCTGCTGCGCTAATCATGGGTCCAGCTATGCCAAATACTGGATGCATAACGGCCATTTAATGGTTGAAGGCGAAAAAATGTCCAAGTCGCTGGGCAATTTTGTCACCGTGCATGAATTGCTGGAAAACTGGCCGGGCGAAGCCATTCGCCTGGCGATGATGAGCACGCATTATCATCAGCCAATCAACTGGACCCTTGATAACCTGCGTCAGGCCAAAGAAGCGCTGGACCGTTTTTATACGGCCCTGCGTCAGACATCCTACATCATTCATGAAGATGCCGACGTGCCCGACGGGGTACTAAACGCGTTGTGCGATGATTTGAACACGCCGCTGGCGATTGCCGAATTCCATGAACTGATCACGCAGTTAAACAAAGCCAAAAACGACCGCAAAAAAGCCGAAGCCAAAGGCCGCGTTCTGGCCGCAGCCGAATTGCTGGGCATTTTGGAAATCGATGTTGATAGCTGGTTTACAGCTGGCGGTGACGCCGATGAAGCCGCGGAAATTGACGCGTTGATTACCAAGCGGGCGGACGCCAAGAAAAACCGCGATTTTGCCGTGGCCGATCAGATCCGCAATGATTTGCTGGCACGCGGTATTATTCTGGAAGATTTCAAAGACGGGACAAGCTGGAAACGCGGCTGATCTGTTCTTTTCTGACCTTTGCAAAAGGCGCCACCGGGAAACCGGGGCGCCTTTTTCTTTGAAAAATGGCGGGGTTGGGGGGCAAAATGGCGTTCCTTGCATGCGGGGCTGTTTTGCTGCACCCTTGGGCTGCGATACGAACCACGGATGATCAAAGGAAATGCTAACATGACCTTTGCTGATATCAGTCGACGCACATTTTTGACGGGGGCCGCCCGGTTGGGGGCTGTGGCCTTTGCCGGTGCCGGTGTGCCCTTTATGGGCATGGCCCGCGCGCAGCAGGTTGTGTCTGGTTCCGGGGGGCTGCACCGTAAAATCCCCGCCAGCGGTGAAACAATACCGGCGATTGGTCTGGGCAGCTGGATTACCTTTAACGTCGGTAATGACCCGGTTTTGCTAAAGAACTGCGCCGATGTAATGGGCGCGTTTTTTGCCGGCGGCGGCAAAATGATTGATTCATCGCCAATGTATGGGTCATCGCAGGCGACCATCGGCCATGGGCTGGCCGCCTTGGGCATTGCCCGCGATCAGGTTTTTGCCACCGACAAGGTCTGGACCGGTGATGAAAATGGCGGGGCTGAGCAAATTGCCCAAAGTGCGAAAAACTGGGGTATATCGCGGTTTGATTTGCTCCAGGTGCATAACATGCTGGACTGGGAAGACCAGTTACCCATGTTACAGGCCAAAAAAGCTGCCGGTGAACTGGGATATATCGGCGTTACGACATCGCATCAACGCCGCCACGAATTGTTATCTGTGATCATGCAGCGCGAACCCCTGGATTTTATTCAGGTGACCTATAACCCGCTGGACCGCGCGGTTGAAAATCGTATTTTGCCAATGGCACAGGAACGTGGCATTGCCGTTATCATTAACCGCCCCTTTCGCGGCGGGCATTTGACCAAGGCCCTGCGCGGGAAGGCTCTTCCCGGGTTTGCGGGCGATTATGGTGCGCAAAGCTGGGCGCAACTGATTTTGAAATATATCATTTCGCACCCTGCGGTAACCTGCGCCATTCCCGCGACCACAAAGGTGGATCATGTGCGCGAAAACCTTGCTGCTGCCATGCCCGACAAAGGCGGAAACGCGGGAAAAACCGATATCCTGCCCGACATCCTGCCCGATGAAAAAATGCGCCACGCCATCGCCAATGCCATAGGGGATGCCCTGTGACGGATTGGTGGGATTATCATCTGATTGATTTTTTGCTGTTTTCCACCCGGGTTTATTACCGGTTGTTTGCCAGTTTTAATTTGGCGTTCTGGCCGGTTAATCTGGCGCTGTATCTGGCCGGGGCGGGCTTGGTTGTTCTGGTGTTACGATCCGGAACCGGAGCCGGGGCAGACAGGCAGCGCTGGTTGTGCCGGTTGGTGCCGGTGATACTGGCGCTCATGTGGGCGTGGTCCGGTGCGGTTTTTATGGGCTATTATTACCAGCCGATCAATTGGGCGGTGCCCTATGTCTTGCCGCTATTCGGGTTTGAAACTCTGATGCTGGCGGTGTTTGCCGTGCGTAAAACGCCGCTGCAGTTTTGCTGGCGCGGTGATTTTTCCAGCATGGCCGGGGTTGCGTTGCTGGTTCTCGCCATTCCGGTTTATCCGTTTTTCAGCCTGTTTTCCGGGCGCGATATGATGGCAGCAGAACTGTTTGGCAGCGCGCCCGACCCGACAATGATTGGCACATTGGGATTGTTGTTGCTGGCGCGTGGGACCTGGCGCTGGATATTGCTGCCCGCGCCGGTTTTGTGGTGCCTGATCACCAGCCTGACATTGTGGGCGATGGACCAGGATATTGCATGGTTGCCGCTGGTGGCGGCGTGGCTGGCCATATTGGGGGGGTGGATGGATGCCAAAAGTGGCGTAACGCGCAAACCGGTTGCTACGCCGCCGGGGCGGTTAAACAGCACACACCACCAAACCGATAAAGTCGGCTTTATAGAATAACGTTTTCATACGGTGTAATGCCGCGCGATGCGACGGGCGGCGGCACGGGCAGGTGAGCTAGCGGCTTAACAACAGTTTCACGCCAATGGCAGCAAAAAACACGCCCAAAATACCATTGATCCAGCGCGCCATGCGCCGATAGAGCGCAATCACCGGCCGGGTCGAAAAGGCTGTGGCATAAAACAGGTGGATCAATGTCGATAAAATCCCGCAGCCTGCCACAATGACCATGCCAACCCACAAGGGTGCGCCGGGCTGAAAACCGATGGAGATGATGGCGATCCAGGTCAGGATGGCTTTGGGATTGGTAAGGTGAAGCGCGAACCCGCGGCTGAAATAATGGCTTGGGGCGCGTTGCGGGCCATTTTCCGGTTTTGCATCATTGGTTGCCGGGCGAAAAGCCGATTTCAGGGCCTTGAATGCCAGCCATAATAAATAGCAGCCCCCGGCAATACGGATGGCAAACATGGCATCGGCATAGGCAAGCAGCAGGGCCGACAGCCCCGACAGCGTGATCGCGCCAATGCAAAGCGACCCGCTGCCAATGCCAAGGGCAAAAAAGCGCCCCGCCCGGCGGCCCTCGCCAAGCGACACCCCCATCAGCGCCATCAAAGCCGGGCCGGGGCTGATCAGGCCGACCAGCAAGGCCGCATAAGCGAGCAAAATACCGGGTAAATACAGCTGAAATTCCGTCATGACGCCCGCCTGTTGTTTGATCTGTTCCAAAAGCATATGCCAATGGCGGGGCGGCGTCGATTGTTGAAAGCCCGGTTGTGAATAATGCTGACGGGGCATGTCAGGATGGCGGGCGGTGAAAAAGCCCGCCCACCGAAGCGCGCTTTGTTGATCGGTTGCGATCAATGAGGTTTGGCACAGAGGTTTGGCACAAACGAACAAAGCCCGACGAATATCGCCGGGCTTTGCCAAAAGAATGTAATCGGGTGGTTGGCAGGCTTATTCGTCGCCAGTCGCGCCACGGGCGATTTCGGAAAGGGCCTGTTCAAAAACTTCGGGCGGGTGGCCGCCGCTAATGGCGTATTTGCCATTGACCACATAGGTCGGAACCGAAGTGATGCCAACACTTTTAAACTCTTCTTCTTCCGCGCGAACTTCGCTGGTAAATGTGTCGCTGGCCAGAATTTCACCGGCTTCTTCGGGCGACAGCCCCACTTCTTCGCAGCAGCGTTTTATAACGCCGTGGTCGCCGGGGTTTTCGCCGTCCTGAAAATAGGACCGGAACAGCGCCATGCTCAATTCGGTTTGTTTGCCGTGTTTGCCCGCCCAATACAGCATGCGATGGCAATCGAACGTGTTGTAAATGCGGCTATCTGAACTGAACTGGATGTCAAAACCGGCATTTTCCCCCATCATCTGGATGCGGTCGCGGTTTTCGGCACTTTGATCCGGGCTTAGCCCGTATTTTTCATTGATATGTTCGCGCAGTTCCTGCCCTTCCGGCCCCATTTCGGGGTTCAGCTCGAACGGGTGCCAGCGCAATTTCACATCAAGCTGCCCTTCCAGATTTTCCAGGGCCTGTTCAAGATGTTTGTAGCCGATAATGCACCACGGGCAGACAACGTCGGAAACAATGTCGATCTGCATTTTGGTCGTTTGGGTCATGCCGGGACCTTTTGTTATGAATGAACTTGCCCCAGACATAAGCCCTTGTCACAGGAACGCAACCATTCTTGCTTTGCCGTGTGGTGAAACCAGCCAAACCGGACCGTTTGGCATTTGGCTGTGTGTGGCGTTGTGAAACGGCCCGGTAGCCTTGTTTGCATGGGGGGGAAATGCCGTCATTTTCGGGCGGTATTTAACGTGGGGCAGCACAGATTACAGAACGTCCATGACGGCGGGGCATTGTCTGGCGGTGAATACCGGCGCGGACTGACGATCATTATTTCGCAAGGATTGCGACCCGGTCAGTCAATTTCCAGCCGTGCATGACGCACCTGATCAATCAGGTACTCGGCATAGGTTTCAATCGTTGGGCAGGACCATTCGGCACGGGTTTTAATGCCGTTGCGCATCCAGTAGCCATGCCATCTGTCATCAACATCGCGGCAAATGGTATATTCCGCAAACCGGTCGGCGGCGCGCCAGCAATGTTTGCCGTCGCGGTGCCATGTCAGCCCACCCAGAAAAATAAGATCGTCCGATGCGGGAAGAACGCGACCCATATGACTATTTCCTTAACATCAAGAGTAAGTCGATATACGCACGGATAACAACGCTGTGTTGAGGTATTTCATCAAATGCACCTATAAGTGTATGTCACAATATAATGCTACCGCCCGGTGCGGCACAATCATGCATGGGGACAGGTCTGCTACTCGAAAGGCGGTGAAATGGCGGAATTTACCGATTTTTTGCTTGCGGGCGTAACGAGGTTGCGCCCCGCGTGGTTTTGCGGCAATTTGCCAGACCGCCCCGGCAAAAAGGGCGCGGGAAGATACCCGTTTTTCACAGGCTGCCCGCGTGGCACCGCATAAATGCAGATTTGGAACCAATATGTCTGACAAGCGCGTCTATCTTTACGACAGTACCTTGCGCGACGGCCAACAAACCCAGGGCGTCGATTTTTCAGCCGCGGATAAAACCGCGATTGCCAAGGCACTGGACGAGCTGTCGATTGACTATATTGAAGGCGGTTGGCCCGGGGCAAACCCCACCGATGATGCGTTTTTTGCCAATCCGCCCAAACTGAAAAATTCCCGCCTGACAGCCTTTGGCATGACACGGCGTGCGGGGCGTTCGGCATCGAATGATCCGGGGTTAACTACGTTAATCCAGAATGCGCCGGTGGTGTGCATGGTGGGGAAAAGCTGGGATTTTCAGGTAACCGAAGCCCTGGGCATCGAACTTGATGAAAACATCGCGATGATTTCGGAATCGGTCGCGCATGTAAAACAGCATAGCGAGGAAGTGCTGTTTGATGCCGAGCATTTCTTTGATGGTTATAAAGCCAATCGCGATTATGCCCTGTCGGCCATTGGGGCGGCCTATGATGCCGGGGCGCGCTGGGTTGTGCTGTGCGACACCAATGGCGGCACATTGCCCGATGAAATTTTCGAAATTGTAACCGATGTCTGTACGCGCATTCCCGGAAGCCACGTTGGCATTCATTGCCATAACGATACCGAAAACGCAGTTGCCAATTCGCTGGCGGCCGTGCGGGCCGGGGCGCGGCAAATTCAGGGCACGTTAAATGGTCTTGGCGAGCGGTGCGGCAATGCCAACCTGATTTCCATCATCCCGACCCTGATGTTGAAAATGGGTTATGATGTGGGAGTTAGCGCACAACAGTTAACCCAGCTGCGCCGTATTTCGCACATTCTTGATGACCGGCTTAACCGCGAGCCGACCCGGCAGGCAGCCTATGTGGGCGATTCGGCCTTTGCCCATAAGGGCGGATTGCATGTGTCCGCGGTCGAGAAAAACCCGGCCTGTTACGAACATGTTGAACCGGAAAAAGTTGGCAACCAGCGCCACATTCTGGTGTCCGATCAGGCCGGACGATCCAATATTCTGGCGCGGTTTCGTGAAATTGGCGTCGAGGTTGATCCGAAATCCGAAGCGGTTGGCAAACTTGTCGAACTGGTTAAGCAGCGCGAATTTGACGGTTACGCCTATGACGGGGCCGAAGCCAGCTTTGAGCTTTTGGCGCGAAAGGCGATGGGGCAGTTGGAACGTTATTTCCGTGTCACATCGTTTCGCGTGATCGATGAACGCCGCTGGGTCGATGAGCAGGACGAACAGGTTATTACGATGTCCGAAGCCACGGTAAAGGTGGTGGTGGGCGATGAACAGTTTATGTCGGTGGCCGAGGGTAACGGCCCGGTCAACGCCCTTGATGCCGCCTTGCGCAAGGTGTTGCTCACCGTGCCGGAATACCGCGAAGTGATCGCCCCGATCGAGCTGATCGATTACAAGGTGCGGATCATAACACGGGGCGATGGCACCCGTGCTGTTACCCGCGTGATGATCGAAAGCCGCGATGCCGAAGGCAATAGCTGGTCCACAGTCGGGGTGTCGGGCAATATTATCGAGGCGTCTTATAATGCGTTGCGTGATTCCATAAGTTACAAACTGTTTAAGGCGGGTATCCGCAGCCAACATTCCTGATCCATGAGCGCATTTCGGTTAACCGGGGGCTGTTGGCGGCACCCGGTGCCGGGTTTGCAAAGTTATGCGTGCTGATACTGGTGCTATGCGGCAGGAAATGCTAAAGCAGCCCGCAATCACGGGCGGGTTTGCCGCCTTTATGGATTGGTGCCGGTTATTGGCTGGTGTGTAATCTGTGCCGATTGAGACAACAGGAGACTTCAGGGGATGAGCGATACCCCAACTGCGGCCCGCCCCGAAACGGCAGGCGTGGTTAACCCACCCGTTATTATCTTAATCGAACCGCAGCTTGGCGATAATATCGGCAAGGCCGCGCGCGCGATGCTGAATTGTGGTCTGGTTGATTTGCGCCTGGTGCGCCCGCGCGATGGCTGGCCCAATGAACGGGCCACGGCCAATGCATCGGGAGCCGATATTGTGATCGACAATACCAAAGTGTTCGAACACGAAGACGATGCGCTGGCCGATTTAAACCGGATTTACGTGACAACAGCGCGCACCCGCGATGCGGTGAAACCGGTTTTTACCCCGCGTGGTCTTGCCCCGGAAATGCGTGCCAATATTGGCAAGGGCGAAAAAATTGGCGTGATGTTCGGGCCGGAACGCACCGGTGTGCGTAATGAACATATCGCCATGGCGGATGCCGTGGTGACCGTGCCGTTAAACCCGGGCTTTACTTCGCTTAACCTCGCACAGGCGGTGTTGCTGATTGGCTATGAATGGTGGCAGGCCGGGGTGAATGTGCCCGATTACCAGATGATGATGAACGATTCGTTCCCCGCCGCCCATGACGAGGTCGCACGGATGTTAGCACATCTGGAATATGAACTTGATGAGTCGGGTTTTTTCCGCGTTGAGGCCAAGCGCCCGGCGATGGAACGCAACATCCGCAATATTTTTAACCGCATGAGTTTGACCCATCAGGAAGTGCAAACCATTCGCGGGATGGTTTCCGCCATGCGCGGGGCCAAGCACAAACCAAAACCGAAAACCTGATTGTTGGGTCTGCCCACGGTTTGCAAGCCCGTAATACCAGATCTCACTGAGGATGACTCATGGAGGTCTGGTTAGGCGCGACTGCGCCGCGCGGCCTGTGCCGCGAAAGGCAAGGGCTTTGTAGAAGCCCGCCCGCCGACTGAGGGCTGCATTGATCGGTTTCGATCAGTGCAGTTTGGTATAACTTGTTGTGACGACAGCACATAAAAAGCCCCCGGAGAGATAAATCCGGGGGCTTTGCCGTTTACGGAATGTAAGGTCTGTCGTGTGTGAGAGGATGTGCCGGTTAGTTTGGCATCAATACGGTATCAACCACATGGATCACGCCGTTTGACTGCATGACATTGGCAGTGGTGACTTTTGACCAGTTGCCTTTTTCATCGACAATATAAAGCGCACCGTCCTTCATTTCGGCGGTCAGGGTGCCGCCTTCAACGGTGGTCATTTTATACATGCCGCCCATCATCATGGCTTTTTCCATCAAATCCTTGGCCGTCAGGGTGCCAGGAACAACATGATAGGTCAGGATCTTGGTCAGGGTCGGTTTGTTGGCCGGTTTTAACAGGGTGTCGACCGTACCGGCGGGCAATTTGTCAAATGCATCGTTGGTGGGGGCGAAAACCGTAAACGGACCCGGGCCCGACAGGGTATCGACCAGGCCTGCGGCCTTGACGGCGGCGACCAGTGTGGTGTGGTCTTTGGAATTTACGGCATTTTCAATGATGTTTTTCGACGGATACATCGGCGCGCCGCCCACCATCACCACATGATTTTCCGGTGTCATGGCGGTGCTGGCCTTCATCATGTCAGATTTATCAGCATGCATGCCAGACGAGCATGCACCCAGGGTCAGGGCCATTGTTGCGGACGCAATAACCATCAGGGAACGAAATTTCATTGTCTCGATGTCCTACGCTTGTTCGCTCGCGACTTGTCTTTTTTTATCCTGCGTGTTTCGCCGCGTAGCTTCATTATTGTCAAAACGGGTCCCAAGAGCTGATCCGGTCTGAACACGCATGGTAATAATGGTTACGCAAGGGGCGGGGGGCTGGATCGGATTTTTTGAGAAAAAATTGTTGGCGATGATCGCGTTACCGCCAATGAACCGAAAAAAGACAGGAAGAATCGTATGAACAGGCTGGTTTTCTGCGGTTTTGGTTTGACTCGCGGGGATTCATCTCTATATTGCGCCTCACTTCCGAGAAAGCGGGTCGCGGCAAAGGTTCTGCGTCCCCGTTCTGCAAGCAGGTTGTTTTGCAGAAACTATCGGGACAACAAAGCACTTTTAAAAAAGAGAGTTTACAATGTCGAAACGTATTGCTGCAAAGCATAAAATTGACCGCCGCCTTGGTGTAAACCTTTGGGGCCGTTCCAAATCGCCGCTGAACAAGCGCGAATATGGTCCGGGTATGCACGGCGCGACCCGTCGTAAAAAACCGACCGATTATGGTATCCAGCTGTTCGCAAAACAGCAGCTTAAAGGCTACTATGGTTCGATCTCGGAAAAACAGTTCCTGCGTTATTTCAAAGAAGCATCGCGTCGCCCGGGTGATACCTCGGAAACCCTGATCGGGATTCTCGAAACCCGTCTTGACGCTGTTGTTTACCGTATGAAATTCGTTCCGACCGTGTTTGCTGCACGTCAGTTCGTGAACCACGGCCACATCCTGGTCAATGGCAAGAAGGTCACCATTCCTTCTTACCTGGTCAAGGAAGGCGACGTTGTCGAAATCAAATCGGCTTCGCGCGAAATTCCGATGGTTCTCGAAGCTGCTGTTCTGGCAGAACGTGACATTCCCGAATATGTCGAAGTTGACCCGAAAGCCTTCAAAGGTACTTTCGTGCGCGTCCCGAAATTCGCCGAAGTCCCGTATCCGGTTCAGATGCAGCCGAGCCTGGTTGTCGAATTCTATTCGCGTTAATCTGCTTCGCAGGTTTCGCCGAATACAAAAAGAAACGCTCGCTGTTTTCAGCGGGCGTTTTTTTGTGCCCGTTATTTGATGGTGTTTGATCCATCCGCTATGTTCGGGCAAAATGGGATGGCAAAACGAGGACGACCTCGCCCGCCTTGGGTTTTATATGTTCGGGACGACCCGATAAAATAAGAGGTCGCCATGCGCACAACACTGGATCGTATCCGTCATACTCTCAGCTTTGAAATTATCGGTTTTGCCATTGTTGCCCCGCTGGGCACATGGGTTTTTAACATGCCCATCCATGATATTGGCGTGGTGGCCCTGTTTAGTGCCGTTCTGGCGGCGCTGTGGAACTATGTTTTTAATCTGCTGTTTGATCGCGCCATGGTCGCGCTTTGGGGCCATGTTAACAAAACAATCGTGTTGCGCGTGGCGCATGCTGTTTTGTTCGAGGCGGGCTTGCTGGTTGTTTTAATGCCGCTGATCGCCTGGTATTTGCATGTCAGCCTGTTGCAGGCTTTTATGATGGATATATCGTTTTCGGCGTTTTATCTGGTGTATGCGTTTGTTTTTAACTGGGCCTATGATGTGTTGTTCCCGGTGCCACAAGCGCCCGGCAAGAACGGAAACAAGAACGAAAAACAGGCCAGCAGCGCAAGATAGCACCAGTTGGTAGATGGCAGGAATGGCCCAATAAAAAACACGCCCGCGATGAAATCGCCGGGCGTGTTTTACAAATCAGATGCGAAATGCGAAAATCAGGCGGCCGCAGCCACACCTTTTTCACGCATATGCTGGCCAAGTTCGCCATTGGCAAACATTTCGCGAATGATATCGCAGCCGCCAACAAATTCGCCTTTGACGTAAAGCTGGGGAATGGTCGGCCAGTTCGAGAAATCCTTGATCCCCTGACGGATGGCCGGATCAACCAGAACATTCACGTCCTTGAACGGAACGCCAAGTTCGGAGAGAACCTGCACAACAGCGGCGGAAAAGCCGCATTGCGGGAACATGGAGGTTCCTTTCATGAACAAAACGACATCGTTAGCGTCGATATCCTTCTGGATGCGTTCAAAAACCGGATTTTCGGACATTGCGGGTATCCTTGACTGTGATAAATGCGGCGCTGCATGCTACCGCTGATATAAGTGTTTCTGGCCGAAGATATGGCGCTCTGCGGCGTTTATGTCAACTGTTGGCGCGCAAATGGCGTGCTGTGCGCAAATTATCCCAGGTAAAAAGGGCCAAACCGCACCAGACAAAAATATACGTGATCAGATGGGCGCGGGTAAAGTTTTCACCAAACAACAAGACCGCGACGAACAACTGCAGCGTCGGGTTAATATATTGCATTAATCCCAGGGCGCCAAATTTCATGTTGCGTGCGGCAAAGGCAAACATCACCAGCGGTATGGTTGTCATGACGCCCAAACCGATCAGCAAGGCGTCGTGGCCGGTCCCGGTATGGAGGAACGCCATTTGCCCGTTGCTTTGCAACCAGCCCAGATAAATCATCGCGACGGGCAATAATGTCAGGCATTCCACAAACAGCCCGGCAATCGGGTCGGCCGGGATCATTTTGCGCAGCAAGCCGTAAAAACCAAACAGGAAGGCCAGGCTCAGCGCGATCCAGGGCAGGGTGCCAAAAAAGATCAGCAGGTTCACAACCCCGGCCGCGACGATCACAACCGACAGGATCTGAGTGCGGTTAAGCTTTTCATTGAGAAAAATCCGTCCCAGCACCAGCATGATCAGGGGCATGATGTAATAGCCAAGGCTGGCTTCAAGCGCATGTCCGTGGTTGACCGACCAGATATAAATCAGCCAGTTCCCGGCAATCAGCAGGCTGGTAATAAATAACAGCCCCATCGTGCGGGCGGAGCGCAGCAAATCCATCAGGGCTTTCTGGCGGCCCAGGGCAAAGATTAAAACCAGGGTTAAAATGGCCGACCACAGGATGCGGTGGCTTAGAATTTCCATCGCATCGGCAAAGCCAACCGCATGAAAATAGGCCCCGGCGACCCCCCAGGTCATAAAGGCAAACAGGCCGGCCAATGGACCCGCCCCGATCAGGGCGGGTTTGTGCGTGTTCGACATATCAGATGAACCAGGGTCAGTTATTGGGGCATAATCTGGCCCCGGAAACCAGGTGCGCGCGCCCGGTTAAAGGCGGCGCATCGGGTGGGATTTCCGAAAAATAAAAAGCGCTTATTCAGGAACAGAGGTTTGCAGTGCCAGGGCGTGCAATTCGTCGCCCATTTTGCCTTTCAGGGCCGAATAAACCATCTGATGCTGGATCACGCGGGTTTTGCCGCGAAATGCTTCGGACACAACCATCGCAGCATAATGATCACCGTCGCCGCGCAAATCCTCGATTCGCACCTGCGCATCGGGAAGGGCTTCCTTGATCATGGTTTCAATTTCGTGGGCTGCCATCGCCATGTTTGTCATCCTTTCTGGGGCAAATCCTGTGGCCCGTGCGGGTGGGCGGATTTGCCAAAATTCATTGTTGGTTCTGGTATATGTTGCGCCACCGGGGCTGTCAATCAAGGCGGGCAGGTTGAACGGCATCGCGGTCATAATGCATTCTCGGTATTGTGAAGCCGGGCACATTTACCGCTGCTTTTGGGGGGCCAGGTATCATTGCGTTGAACTTTGTCAAACTTTGCGCTATTGCCTTTATCGGCTTTGCAACAGCCAGCCGTTCGCACCCGCAAGGGAAGGTGAATGTTGCGATCTGATGTTTATCGGTTCCGCGTCGGACCGGCAATGCGAACACCCGGCCTCCTGTCAGGAGACGAAGATGCATTTGGACACCCCGATTAAACAAACTGCGATCGACCCCGATAACGGGTCGCCCAAAAACTTTTCCAGTGACGCCGCCGACACCTTGAAGGTCCAGGCCAAACGCCTGCGCGCGGCCCTGGCCAGCCGTGATGTGACAGTATCGCACGCTGGCAGTCTGGAACTGATGGCCCAAAGTTATGGCTTTCGCGACTGGAACACGGCCCTTGCCGTAACACGGCGCAATTCAACCGCCATCAGTATCGAAGACCTTGGTATAGGCAAACGCTTTGCCGGGTCTTATCTGGGACACGCCGTGTCAGGCAAAATCCTTGGGCTTACCCGCACCCCCGTTGGCGGCGTTTATCGGATCGAGGTTCACCTTGATCATGCGGTGGATGTGGTCGCCTCGAAACATTTTAGCGGCTTTCGCCAGCGCATCGCCGCCCGGATCAACACGAATTGTGAACCGGTTCTGGCATCGGGCCAGCGCGGCCCCGGCCTGTCGGTTGATTTGTTGTTATAAGCACACGCACCGATGCTGTTTTTATCCCCCATCACGGATCAAACCCTCCGGCTGCTGCCAAAGGCAGCCGGAGCCTATGTTCTGGCGATTGATGTGAATGAAGATGTGCAGCTTGCCCCCAAACAGTTTGCAGGCCGGGTTATTGCGCGCGGGCAGTATTTATATTGCGGCAGTGCCAATGGCCCGGGCGGGATCGCTGCGCGGGTTAAACGCCATTGTGCGAACGATAAAAAACCGCATTGGCACATTGATGCGCTAACAACCGCCCCGGTGGGAAAGGTCATATCGGTTCTGGCCGTGCCCGGTGGTAATGAATGCGATTTATGTACCTGCTTACGCGACAAGTTTTTACTTTCGGTTCCTGTTGCCGGTTTTGGCAGCTCGGACTGCGCGTCATGCCCGGCGCATTTGCTGGCTGTTCCGGGTGATGCCTCCGTGGTGGTTAACGTCTTAAATATAATTAAAAATACGGTTCCGGGTTGAATGGAAGAAAAATGCGGTCGAGGTTACCCGATGGCGTTCCTCGTTAATTATCGCCCGGTATGGTGAGGCGTGGACCGTTATCGGTTCGCAATTGATTTGGATGGATGAAGTCACGATAGTGGCGCATCGCTGACGTTCTATGCCTTGGATCATTCACGATTCCGGGCTGCGTTTTAATTTCTTGTAGGTCTGAAATATGCTTGAGCCGAAAGATGTCGCCCTGTTGATTATCGCCGTCGTCGGGATCGGTCAGGCGCTTTTTTTAATATTATTGCTGCTTCAGGAAGGAAAACGCGCCTTTCGGGCCAATCGGTGGTTGATATTTTTTGCGACGGTCGTTTGTATTATTTTTGTCGATAAGGTTTGCGACGTTTTCTTGTCTCCCCTGATACGTTTGTATCTTGCCCCTTTATTCTCTCCCTTTGTGTTTGCATCTATTCCGGCAATTTATTTGTATTTTCGCGAAATTTCCGGTCGCCCCGCCCCACATCCCGCCAGACATTTCGCCATTATTTTGCTTGTTGCCGTTTGTATTTCAGCCGTTGTCTGGGTTGTTCGTACCAATGCAGACGCCAATCACCTGTTGCTGACAGATCAGGGACTTGGGTTCAAGTGGCAGGCCCCTGTCGTCGTAACGGCTTTGATGCTGGCGATAATTGCGGTGTATTGCGGGCAGTTTCTTGCCTACATGATTGCGATATGGCAAACATGCCTGCTCTATCAAAGGCAAGTACAACAACAGTTTGGGCTTGATGGGGCGGTATTGCGCAATTGGACTTTCGAGTTTCTCGTTGAAACAAGTGTCATATTTGTAATTTATACCGCGATTAACCTGTTTGATATTTTTGTATTAAGAAGCGAATGGCTGATCATTCTTGCGCATTGCGGTTTTGTTTTGGTCTTCTTTCGTATTAGTCACGTTATCGCAAGCAACCCTGCTCTTTTTGTCGAGGCCGGTGTGTTTGGCGGTTATGAGGCCATGGAGAAAGAGGTTCTGTCGTCTGAAGGTGTGCGGGGCAGCAATGCAATATCGCGCAATCTTGTGGGGGAAGATGAGGTCAGGCGCATTTGTCGACGCTTGGATCAGACGGTTACACGGGACGAGGTAATATTTGATCCATTACTTTCGATGCCCAAACTGGCCCAAATTGTCGGGGTGACACCAAATCAGCTTTCCTTCGTCCTAAATCGGTATATCGGGAAAAGCTTTTTTGATTTTGTTAACTCGGTGCGCATTGAGCATGCTTTGCGCTTGCTGGTGGAGCAACCGGATCGGCAGGTCCTTGATATAGCGATCAGCATTGGATTTAATTCAAAATCAACGTTCAATCTGGCGTTCAAAAAGATCACCGGCACAACACCGTCCGCCTATCGGGCCGAGAATATCGCTAAAGACGTACCGCAGATCATTTGATCGCAGGAACGTAGCAAGTAAGTTTGCCTCTCTTTTGGGCGGCTATTTTCAGGCGTTGAGCCTGTTTTTCTGATTTTGATCGCCGAACATACGGCAAATTATGTGTTGCGCACTGTTTGCAGCCGCCAATTTGGGATGATGATTGCTGCGGGCCAGAATGATGGGCTCAATTGCACTATGATCCCCGATTTCGCGGGCAATAAGGGGATGACCGTCATAGGAAAAATTGCCAGGCGGCAGGGTATAGGCAATGCCGATGCCTTCGCCGTTGGCGGCAAGGCTGCGCATAACTTCCAGCGATTGCACCCGGTGGGCGACGGTGGGATTATGGTCGGCATGGCGAAACAGGTTCAGCATATGGCGGATCGACAAGCCTTCCTCAAACAGGATCAGCGGTTGCAATGCCAGATCGGCAAGGCTGATGCTGGTGCGCTGGGCCAGTGGCGACGCCGGGGCCATAAAGGCGTGCGGTGAAACCGCTTTTAATTCTGTTTTATCAAACGCGGCGTCGAGCCCGAGGTCATAGGTGATGGCAAGGTCGATTTGGCCTTCGCGCATGTTGCGCGCCAGACTTTCAAAATCGCAAATGCGCCAGCGCAGCGCCACATCGGGCAGGCCGCTTCGCAAGGCCTTTAAAACCGGGGCAAGATGGCCCGGTGCCAGATCATCAAAACAACCCAGTGTCAGGGTGCCATTTACAATGCGCGACAGGGCGGCAGGGTCTTCCAGCCTTTGTGCCTGTGCCAGCAGGGTTTCAGCCTCGGCGATATAGTTTTGGGCAAAGGCGGTAAGGGTGATCGGGCTGCCCTTGCGGCGGATAAACAGCTTTTGCCCCAGCCGGTTTTCCACCAATGAAAGGGCGACCGACAAGGCCGGTTGCGACACATGCAGGTTTTGCGCTGCCTGTGCCAAACTTCCGGCACGGGCAACGGCCACCACATATTCGATCTGACGCAAGGTTAAATATAACATCAGACTAATTATAACTTTAGAATGTATTATTGGAAACTATTTATCGGGCAGGGCAGGCTAGCGATAGTGCCATGCAGGAGTTTCCAATGTCCCATTCCATTATCTCCCATCCGCTTGTATCCCAGGCCGATATCGACGCCTTTCAGCGCGACGGTGTTGTTTTGATCCGTGGGCTGTTTGCCAGCCATGTTGAGCAACTGGCCGCCGGGATTGAAACCAATATGTCCCAGCCCGGCCCCTATGCCGCCGAGAATTTGAAAGCGGGTGAAGGTGGGCGGTTTTTTGATGATTATTGCAACTGGCAGCGCATTGATGCATTTGAGCAGGTGATCCGTCAATCGCCGCTGGGCGCGGTGGCCGCCGATTTGATGCAGTCACACGCCGTGCAATTGTTTCATGACCATGTGCTGGTCAAGGAACCGGGAACATCAAAGCCGACCCCGTGGCATCAGGATAGCCCGTATTATTTTGTTGAAGGGCAACAGACGGTCAGTTTCTGGTCGCCGTTGGACCCGGTGCGCGAGGCATCGTTGCGCTGTGTGGCGGGGTCACACAAATGGCCGCGTGCGGTGTTGCCAACCCGGTGGCTGTCAGAAACAAGTTTTTATCCCAACGAAGATGACTATATGCCGGTGCCCGACCCGGATGCCGAAGGCATGACAATTTGCGAATGGGAAATGGCACCGGGGGATGCCGTGGCCTTTGATTTTCGCATATTGCACGGCGCACGCGGCAATTTGACGGGCAATCGCCGCCGGGCTTTTTCGGTGCGGCTGGTTGGCGATGATGCACGCTATGTCGAGCGCCCCGGCCCCACATCGCCGCCGTTTCCCGGCCATGACATGCAAGCCGGGCAGAAATTGCGCGAAGACTGGTTTCCGGTGATATTCACGCGTAATGCAAAAGCGGACACTTGAGGCCGCTTGATTGGGCTGACGGGGCGGTTTAACCGCCCGTCATGCTCATATGGCGCGAAACGGCGGGTTTTTCGCCTTTGCGCTCAATCACAAAATCGTGGCCTTTGGGTTTAAGCAGCATGGCGCGGTCAAGGGCGGCATCAAGCAAGGCGGGGTCGTTTTCGCGCAGAATTTCGCGAAGGTCGATATGGTCTTCCTGGCCCAGGCACATATAAAGCGTGCCGGTACAGGTAATGCGCACCCGGTTGCAACCTTCGCAGAAATTATGGGTCATGGGTGTGATGAAACCAAGGCGACCGCCGGTTTCAGCCACACTGACATAGCGGGCCGGGCCGGGGGTGACATGGTTGCTGGGCACCAGCGTCCATTCTTTTTCCAGCCGTTCGCGCACCACGGTCAGTGGCAGGTAATGGTCGGTGCGGTCGCCATCAATATCGCCCAGCGGCATGGTTTCGATCAGACAAAGGTCAAAACCTTCCTGCCCGCACCAGGCCAGCATGCGCGAAATTTCGTCTTCATTCTGGCCGCGCAGGGCAACCGCGTTGATTTTAATGCCAATACCGGCTTCTTTGGCGGCCTGAAGACCGGTCAAGACCTGTTCCAGGCGGCCACGCCGGGTAATCTCGGCAAATTTTTGATGGTCGAGCGTATCAAGCGAAATGTTTAACCGTTTCACCCCGGCCCGTGCCAGATCATCGGCATAGGTGGCAAGCTGGCTGCCATTGGTGGTCAGGGTCAGTTCATCCAGCGCGCCGGATTTTAAATGACGCGACAAACCGCGAATTAAATCCATGATGCCACGGCGCACCAGTGGTTCGCCGCCGGTCAGGCGCAGTTTACGCACCCCGCGTGCAATAAAGGCCGAGCAAAGCTGATCAAGTTCTTCAAGGGTCAGAACCTGTGATTTTGGCAGAAACGTCATGTTTTCCGCCATGCAATAGGTACAGCGAAAATCACAGCGGTCGGTTACGGAAACCCGTAAATACGAGACATGACGGCCATATTTGTCGATCAGCGGATTGCGCACGATGATAACTGCCTGAATTTTTGCGAAAACGGAATGCGTCACCTTTGTATGACAAATAGTCCATCGACCCGGCCCGGTGCAAGGCCCGCATCCTCACTTTTTTCTGATCAGCTTTGTGACCGGTTTGTGGGCGCCGTCGGGGCGGGCTTATATCCGGGCGATTGCCGGGGCAATACCGCCCGGATATACAGGCAAATTATGCGGGTTGGTCGTTTTGCCAGGCGGCGGCTTCGCGGTTGTGCAAGGCGGCAATGTCGCGGTCCAGATTTGCCATGACGCCGCGCAAAATGGTGACTTTGCCGTGGTCTATTTCGGCGGCCAGCAGGGCCGATTGATCGGGGCTGGCAAGAATGGCCCGGACATCGCGAAACAGGGCGCGGATCAGTTTTATAAAATGGCTTTCGGTGAATTCCCAACTGGCACCATTGCGGTGCATATTGTCGTTGACCAGCTGGATAAACCAGTTTTTGCGTTTTTCATAATCGGCAAAATGCATGGCCATCCGGACAAATACCATCGTGATCTGTTTTGATACCAGCGGATTGGCCGAAAGATGATCCCAGTAATCGGTGGCATCGCGCATTTCGTCTTCTGCGTCGGCATGGGTTTCGACGATGGTGCGAATTTCGGTGTCAATCTGTTCGATGGTGTCGGCACCGACCATCATGCGGATAACCTGAAAAAACGGATGCAGCATTTCGCGTGACAGGGCGCCATGCTCCAGGTCTCCGGCTTCGCGTCCTTCCAGCAAATGGGCAAAGCGGCTGACCATTAAACGGCCAAACGGATCGTGGCGAATGGAAGGCGTGCGCCGGGCATTGGCGGCAATAACTTCGCTTTCCAGCGCATACCATGCATCTTCAAACAGGGCGGGCTGGTTTTTAAGGGCGCCAAGCGCCTTGTTGATATCGCCGATGCTGACAACATCGCCCTGACTGCGCGCCTTTTCCGACAGACCGCTGGCAAAACGTTCCAGAACGGACCATGCCGCATCGTGGTGACGTTTTTTAAAGCTGTCCGGGGCAACCGGGATTTCTGTCTTTGTCATTTAAAAGGTGTCCGCAATTGTTCGGGGTGATGAAGCAGAATTTTATCAGAATGATATCAGTTTGTTATGACGGGCAGGGGCAATTTATCGTGCCCGGGGCCGCGCGCGCAGGATAAACGGCACAAAACCTTGCAAAACCCTGCAAAACAGAACCATATCACCCCGCAATTTTAAAAATGCGGCGGGGCAGGGGCTGGCTGTGCAGGCAATATGCCATCGTGGCCGCATTTTTGATAATTGTCGTTATTCATACCCGAAGGCAGGTTCGACAATTTCCAGCACCACATGGCGGGTCCGAATGATCTGGCGGCCCGCTTCCTCGAAATTGACGGCAAGCCTGTCGCCATCGGCGGCCTGAATGCGGCCAAGGCCCCAGTCGGGTTGGCCGGGGTGACGAACAATGGTGCCAGGGGTCAGAAGAAAATCCATAAAGCTGCTATCCGAACCGTTAGGGGGTTTGCTGTGTCAGTCGTGCATTTGCCGGTTTATCGGGGCGATTTGCGCGCAGGTCGGCAACCGATATCCGTTATCTTGCAAGATTTATTATTTCAAATCTAGCACCGCAAACCGGGTCTGACAAAGGGCGAAAACGTGTTTCACGCCGAATTGACGTGTCGATCAGGGCAAGTTTGGCCTATCATATAAATAAGGTTTTAATACCTGTTTTGCACATTAGGGCGTGGATTCCCGCCTCAACGGGCGTGAGACCGTTTTTTTTATGTGGGGATGCGGCTTTTGGGGAAGGCGCATCATCAAGAATCTGGAGCACAGTGCATGCAACAGGACAGGCAGCTAGAGCTTATCCTGATAGAACTTATCAGCTCGCGTATTTGTCACGATCTGGTTGGGCCGGTTGGCGCGGTGAATGCCGGGGCCGAACTGATGGACGAGGCAGGGGGCACCGACGACGAAGCCCTGGCCCTGATGCGCCGCAGCGGACAGGAGGCCCAGCGCCGTCTGCAACTGTTTCGTCTGGCCTATGGCCGGGCCGGGAACAGCGTTGATGCATCGACCATGCATAAAACAATTACCCAGGCCTACGAGGCCGACGGCAAGGTGAGCCTGGACTGGGCTGATTATCGCACCATCGATGCCGTGACCGGCCGGATTGTTTTGAACATGATCATGATGGCCCGCGAAGCGCTGCCATTTGGCGGCGATATTTCGGTTCAGTGCGACTCCGGTCAGGAAATTCGCGTCATCGCGCAGGGAAAACGGGCCGCAATCCGCCCCGAAATTGAAAAGGTGCTTTCCGGGCCGGTGGACCCGAACGACCTTGATCCGCGCAACATTCAGGGCTTTTTTGCCCGAAACCTAGCCGAAAGACTAGGCAAGGGGGTGCGGGTGGAAGCCAAAGAAAATTCGGTTACTTTGATCTATGTTTAAAAAAATAGACGTGCCAGTATCGTAAAACCGTATGCTAGGCTCTACCTACATGGTAGCTCTCATGTAATATGAGAAACAGAATATTGTGGGCAGATTTGATGCGGTTGACGTCCCGGGTCCGGTGATGGTCTGATTGCCGGCATTGTGGAGGGGGTATATGGACGATCTTTTAAGCGAATTTTTGACCGAAACTTCGGAAAGTCTTTCGACGCTTGACGTCGAACTGGTGAAACTTGAACAGAATCCGAATGATCCGGATATTCTTTCGAATATCTTTCGTCTGGTTCATACCATCAAGGGCACTTGCGGCTTTTTAGGGTTGCCGCGTCTTGAAGCCGTTGCGCATGCGGGCGAAAACGTCCTGGGGAAAATCCGCGATGGTGAACTGATCGTTACTCCTGACGCCGTGACGCTGGTTCTGGAATCGATCGACACGATTAAATATCTGTTGAGCGAACTTGAAACCAACGAAACCGAACCGGCAGGCAACGATGCCGACCTGATCGCCCGTTTGAACTATTTTGCCGATACCGGCAACCTGCCGGCTGCCGGGGAAAATATCCCCACGGCTGCGGCAAGTGTTTCGCCGCCCCGGCCCGAAATTTTTCTGGCACCTGAACCGAAATCCGAGCCGGAACCCGAACCCGAACCCGTGGTAGAAGCGCCCAAGGCACCTGCCGCAGCGGCCAAACCGCCATCGGCCCCGAAAACGCAAGCGGTTCAAGCCGCCGCCCCGGCCCAGGATGCCGGTGCCAAGGCGGACCCGCATGTGCGTAACGAGGCCAAGGAAAGCTCGGTTGCGGCACAGACCATTCGTGTGAATGTCGAATTGCTTGAAAACCTGATGACACTGGTTTCCGAACTGGTGCTGACACGTAACCAGCTGTTGCAGATGGTGCGTGGCAAGGATGACAGCGAATTTACCGTGCCGTTGCAGCGTTTGTCGCACATCACCACCGACCTTCAGGAAGGTGTGATGAAAACCCGTATGCAGCCGATTGGCAATGCATGGGCCAAACTGCCGCGTATCGTGCGCGATCTGGCCCTTGAAATGGGCAAAAAGATCGATCTGCAAATGATTGGTGCCGACACCGAACTGGATCGTCAGGTTCTTGAACTGATCAAGGATCCGCTGACCCACATGGTGCGGAACTCTGCCGATCATGGCCTTGAAGACATTCAGGGCCGCCGCGATGTTGGCAAGCCTGAAACCGGAACGGTAACCCTGAACGCCTATCATGAAGGCGGTCATATTATTATCGAGATTTCCGATGACGGGCGCGGTCTTAATGTTGCGCGGATCAAGGCCAAAGCTGTCAGCAATGGTCTGGTCTCGGAAGGCGAACTGGAAAGCATGTCGGATCAGCAGATCCACCAGTTTATTTTCAAGGCCGGTTTCTCGACGGCTGAAAAGGTTACATCGGTTTCCGGTCGTGGTGTCGGTATGGACGTGGTTCGTACCAACATTGAAAAGATCGGCGGCACGGTCGAGCTGAAATCGGTTGAAGGTCGCGGGTCAACCTTCATCATTAAAATTCCGCTGACTCTGGCCATCGTTTCGGCCCTGATCGTTGAAAGTGGCGGCGAACGTTTTGCCATTCCCCAGATCAGCGTTCTGGAACTGGTGCGTGCCTCAAGCAATTCCGAACATTCGATTGAGCGGATCCACGACACGCCGGTTCTGCGCTTGCGCAACCGGTTGTTGCCGCTCGTCACGCTCAAGAAAATACTGGGTCTTGATGAAACCGGCGAAAGCGACGTCGATGAAGAAGCCTTCATCGTGGTCGCCCAGGTCGGCACCTACAGCTTTGGTATTATCGTTGACCGGGTGTTTGACACCGAGGAAATCGTCGTCAAACCGGTGGCACCGATCCTGCGTGATCTGTCGCTGTTCTCGGGCAATACTATTCTGGGTGACGGTAGCGTCATCATGATCCTCGATCCGAACGGCATTGCCACGCGGACCGGCGAAATCACGGTTGGTGGTGGTCAGGGTGTTGAATCCAAGGCCAAATCCGAAAGCACGGATCGCCAGACGACGTCGATGCTGGTATTCCGCGCTGGTGGCAACGAAGTTCGTGCGGTGCCGCTGGCACTGGTGGCGCGACTGGAAGAAATCGATGTTGAAAGCATCGAATATTCCAACGGTCGTCCGCTGGTTCAGTACCGTGGCAAACTGATGCCGCTGGTGTTTATTGACGGTGCCTACCAGATGAAAACCGAAGGGCGTCAGCCGACGCTGGTTTTCCAGGACCGTGAACGGACCATGGGCCTTGTTGTCGACGAAATCGTTGATATCGTTGATGATGTGCTCAATGTTGAATTGACATCGGATCGGGATGGTCTGGTTGGGTCGGCCGTGGTTGACGGCAAGGCAACCGATCTGATCGATGCGGGGTATTATCTTGAACTGGCATTTAGCGACTGGTTCGGAACCGAAGAAACCACAGGCGAGAAAAAGAAGGTTTTGCTGGTCGATGACAGCCCCTTCTTTCGCAATCTGCTAACGCCGATGTTGTCGGTTTCGGGTTTCAAGGTAACGTCGGTTGAAAGTGCGGAGCAGGCGATAGAGCTGAAAAATAATGGTGCCATTTTTGATGCCATTATCAGCGATATCGAAATGCCTGGCATGAACGGGTTTGAGTTTGCCGAAAGTCTGCAAAATGACGAGGCCTGGGGCGAAGTTCCGATTATCGCCCTGTCCTCGCATACCAGCGAAGAAGATTTCGAACGCGGGCGTCGTGCCGGATTTAGCGATTATGTCGCCAAGTTTGACCGCGAAGCCCTGGTGTCGACGCTGATCCAGACGCTGGCAGCTGTCTAAATCGAAGGTAAAGTATCATGAGTGATAAAAACGCACTTGTTCCCGGTTCAGATCGCAGTACGGCCCTTGATCTGGGAGGATCAACCAAGGATTTTGTGACGGCGACGATCGGCAAACAGATGTTTGGCATTCCGGTTCTGACCGTGCAGGATGTGCTTGGCCCGCAGCGGATTACCCGTATTCCGCTGGCGCCGCCCGAAGTGGCCGGTTCCTTGAACCTGCGCGGGCGCATCGTTACCGCGATTGATGTGCGCAAACGTCTTGGTTTGCGCAACAAGGAAGTCGAAGATCCTGGTATGAGCATCGTGGTTGACCAGGGTGGCGAACTTTATAGCCTGATGGTTGATCAGGTCGGGGAAGTTTTAAGCGTGCCGCAAAACGCGTTTGAACGGAACCCGGCAACACTTGATCCGCGCTGGCGGGAATTTTCGGACGGCATCTTCCGTCTGGAAAAGAACCTGCTGGTTATTCTTGATGTCACCCGGCTGCTTGATTTTGCCGGGTCTGTGAAGCAGGCTGGCTGATGCCGGTCTGTTAACGATGTTCCGGGCGCGCCCGGCGCCCGGATATTGCCGGTCGTGGCTTAACAAGTGAAATTGCGAGAAGGAAGTCGATGAAGAGTTGTCTCGTCGTCGATGATTCAAAAGTCATCAGAATGGTGGCACGCCGTATCCTTGAGGAATTGGGATTCGAGGTTGTCGAAGCCGAAGACGGTATGGAAGCACTTGAAAAATGCTTCGCCGATATGCCGGACGCGGTGCTGCTTGATTGGAACATGCCGATAAAAAGCGGCATTGATTTCCTCCGGGATCTGCGCGCAGCGCCGGGGGGGGATGAACCCGTTGTTGTATTCTGCACCACGGAAAATGACCTGGAGCATATCCAGGAAGCCATTACCGCCGGGGCAAATGAATACATCATGAAACCATTTGATAGTGAGATCATCCAGGCCAAATTCGAACAGGTTGGCCTGATCTGATCCTTGTGGCCGCGACATCGTTTGGGGCGTTGCGGCCTGAGCAAACGGGAACATCGTATCTGTGGAACACAACCACATCGATCCACCATATAAAGTCCTGATCGTTGATGATTCGGCAATTGTACGCGGCCTTGTGACGCGTATGTTGCAGGAGGATCACGATATTGAGGTCGTCGGTTCGGTCGCCAACGGCGAAGATGCCCTTGGCGTCATGCTGGCGGGGGGCATCGAAGCGGTTGTGCTTGATATCGAAATGCCGGTGATGGACGGGCTGACCGCCCTGCCGAAGATTCTTGAAATCGATCCGACAGTTCGCGTCATCATGGCATCCACCCTGACCAAGCGAAACGCCGATATCAGCTTTCGCGCCATGACTTTGGGCGCGGTTGACTATATCCCCAAGCCGTCCTCGGCCAAGGATATCAATGTCGGGTCCGGTTTTCGAACAGAACTGGTCGACAAGGTCAAGGCATGGTCGGAACAGCGTCGCAAGATGCTGGAACAAACCGCCGCCTTACAAGACGAGGGCTTTGACGATATTGGCGATGCCGGGCTTCTTGGCAGCGATACCGGTGCCTTGCCTGATGACGGCGATGCCGCACTGGCGGTGCACGGGGCAGATCAGGCCGGTATTGATGCCGGTGCCGGTGGGCCTGCCGATATCGGGGAAACCGGGCATTTTGCCGATCACGGTGATGAAGCCGGTTTGCATGAAACCGGCCACGATACCGACGGCACCAAACCGTTTCGCGCAGAACTCTCTGCTGATCATCAGGTTATGCAAAAGCCCGGTCGTATTCAGCGCAAGCGTTTCACCGCCGAATTGCGGCCCCGGCCGATGCAGGCTGCCACGCGCCCGATGCCCCATGTCGCCACCGCACCTGTTGCGCGCGACCCGGGCGAGCATCATGGTCAGCCCGCAGGACGCGATAGCGCAAGCCATGGCGATGCCGCCCATATAGTGCATCCGGAAACCCGCCGCGCGCCTGTCCGCGATCCCGGCCGGCTGATTGAAGACGCGGCAGTTGCGGCCAAAAAAGGCACCCCGGCCGGGCACAGTGCCCCCGCCGCCCCGATGACCCAGCATGCCAAACCGGCAGCAATGGCACAACATTCGCCCTTGCGCCCTGCTGCGGGCACGGCACATGCGAATAATGTTAAAGGCAATGACCAGGGCGCGGCCCGCCCGGCGGGAAAAACCCGCGAGGCCGCCTTGCGCCAGGCACCGCCGGTGGCCCGTGCCGCCGATGCCAGTGCAAGACGCGGGGCTGCAACTGTTGTTGGCAATGCCCCGGCACCGGCCCGCCGGGGTCGCCACAATCAGGGACCGCTGGTTCTGGTGCCCGAAAAGAAACTGAATGTCGAAGCCATCGCCATTGGCAGCTCCACCGGGGGGCCGCAGGCCTTGTTTGAGGTGTTGCGCGGGCTGGTGGGGGTGCGTCAGCCAATTTTTATTACCCAGCATATGCCCGCAACTTTCACCACAATTCTGGCCGAACATATTACCCGCCTGACCGGTTTGAAATGCGGCGAAGGGGTTAACGGCGAAACTGTTCAGCCTGGCAGGGTTTATTTGGCCCCGGGGGACTACCACATGGTGGTTGATGGTCGCGGTAACAACCGCAGAATTGCTCTGAACCAGAATGCCCCGGAAAATTTCTGCCGTCCGTCAGTTGATCCGATGTTGCGCAGTCTGGTTGACAGTTACGGGGGCAATTTGCTGACAATCATCCTGACCGGAATGGGGCAGGATGGTATGTTGGGGGGCCGTAATGTTGTTGGTGCCGGTGGCATGGTGGTTGCCCAGGATGAAGCCACCAGTGTGGTCTGGGGAATGCCCGGTGCGGCGGCACAGGCCGGAATTTGTACGGCGATACTGCCAATAGGGGGAATCGCCCCTTATGTTAAAAAATTTGCCGGAGGTCGTTAACACAAGATGTTGAAGCCGGAAGACTTTGATTTCGTAAGCAAATTGATCAAATCCCGCTCGGGTCTTGTCCTGACGCAGGATAAGTTCTATTTGCTCGAAAGCCGGCTTATGCCGATTGCGCGCAAGCGTGGTCTGAAAGACCTTGGCGAATTAATCGGGGCGTTGCGCGGAATGGACCGTGCCCTGATCGAAGATGTGGTCGAAGCAATGACCACCAACGAATCGTTTTTCTTTCGCGATACCAAACCGTTCGATCAGTTCCGCCATGTTGTGTTGCCCCATATGATCAAGGCGCGCGCCAGCAAACGGCATTTGCGCATCTGGTGTGCGGCGGCCTCTTCGGGGCAGGAACCCTATTCGCTGGCGATGATCCTGCAGGATTTTGCCAGCCAGTTGGCCGGGTGGCGGATTGAAATTATCGGTACCGATATTTCGCGTGAAATTCTTAACAAGGCCCGTGCGGGCCTGTATTCGCAGTTTGAAGTCCAGCGCGGCTTGCCGATTACCCTTCTGGTCAAGCATTTCCAGAAGGCCGAAGATATGTGGCAAATCTCGTCTGATCTGCGCTCAAAGGTTCAGTATCGCGAATATAACCTGCTGGAAGATCTAAAGCCGCTGGGGCAGTTTGACATTGTTTATTGCCGCAACGTGCTGATCTATTTTGACCAGCCAACCAAAACCGATGTGCTGACGCGCATTTCGGCGCAAATGCCCGATGACGGCTTTTTGTTTTTAGGCGGTGCTGAAACGGTTTTGGGTATTTCTGACAAATTCAAACCGCTGGCCCGTCAGCGTGGCATTTATCAGCTTAACCGTCCCGGTGCGCCCGAGGTGGATGTTACCGCCCTTGAAAAATTGCAGGCAGCAGCAGCAGGGGCGACGAGTGCCGCCAGCGGTGCTGCAGCAGGTGGTTTTGCTTTTCCCAAACCCAAGGCGATGCAGGCCGGGGCGACAGGCACACTGGCTGGTGGCACATCAGGCTCGGCAACGCCTACTGCCCGTCCGACCACGCCCTCAACCACATCGCCGCGCAGTTATGGCACCGGGAGTGCCGGTACATCGACAACGGGTGGGACCTATAGCCGTCCGGCGGGCACAACCGGTACCACCGGTACGACGGGTACCGGGACTTCGCGCTATGGGACAGGTGCCAGCGGCGGCAGTACGGGTACGACAGCAGGCAGCGGATATCAGCGCCCTGCAAGTCCTGGTGGAACTGCGGGCTCGGGCAGTGGTAGCAGTTTTTCGTCAACGCGGCCGTCATCTTCCACCTTCGGGCGGACTTACCCGCGTAAACCCGACGACAAAAAAGATTAAGCTGTTGTCTTCTTGTCGGTGACAAGGTGCTACTGTGCCGCACGGCCTTCATTGAGGTGGTCGGCGGAGGGAAAACTTGATGGTCCTGCATGAACATATGGGTTTTGAAGTGTTGCCAGCATATAATTCCGGTGTGCCGCACCTATAAAAAACACCCCGCCACATATTGTGTCGGGGTGTTTTTTGCAGTGCAGATAGCGGAGCCGCCCGTATCAGGCTGCGGCGTGCGCGCCACTACTTTCCGGGTCGCGTAAAACATAGCCACGGCCCCAGACAGTATGAATGTAATTGTCGCCTTCGGTCGCAGACTGGATTTTCTTGCGCAATTTACAGACAAAGACGTCAATAATTTTCAGTTCCGGTTCATCCATGCCGCCATAAAGATGGTTTAAAAACATCTCTTTGGTCAGCGTGGTGCCCTTGCGCAGCGACAGCAATTCTAAAATGCCATATTCCTTGCCAGTCAAATGCAAGGGAGACCCGGCCACATCGACCGTGCGGGCATCAAGATTGACATGCAGCATCCCCGTGGCAATAACCGACTGGGCATGCCCCTTGGATCGGCGAACAATCGCCTGGATGCGCGCCAGCAGTTCGGTTTTGTCAAACGGCTTGGTCAGATAATCGTCTGCGCCAAAGCCAAGGCCTTTAACCTTGTCTTCGGTTTCGGTCAGACCCGAGAGGATCAGAACCGGTGTTTCCACCCGCGCATCGCGCAGGCGACGCAAAACCTCGTACCCGTCTATGTCGGGTAACATCAGGTCCAGCAAAATAATATCGTAATCGTATAATTTACCAATCTCGAGGCCGTCTTCCCCCAGATCAGTGGTGTCGACAACCATTCCTTCGGATTTCAGCATAAGTTCTATGCTGTCCGACATGGCATCGTCATCTTCAACAAGCAGCACCCGCATTTTCCGCTCCGCTCCGTTACCATATTCCGCAATAAATTTGGTGTTTATCCGGACTGTCCCGGCTATGCCCCAACAGCAGCCGTATCGTGGGATTTTTCCCTTTTGTTAACGATACGTTGCTTTGCGACTCGTGGCAAGCGCACGAGTCGCTATTTGTTAACTTTTTTACTGCCATATTGTTCCCGTCATGACCAAACAAAGATTTAACAGGGGTTTAAGCCCCAATCCCTAGGTCATAACTTTGGCGTCATTACGGCCATGTGCGCGTGTTGGCTTTGTAAATTTGCCCTTCTCCTCTATATTTGGGTCATAGCGCGCCGCTTTCCACTCTCGCGGCGCCACCCCGTATCCCCGAGCAAACAGCAGGCCCTTATGTTTCAAATTGGCAAAAATATAGTCGCCGACCTTCGCCACATTCCCGAATACTGGGTTGTGGGCCGTGTGACGGCGGTTTTGGGATTGCTGGTTGAAATTGGCGGCGTTGAAGGATCGATGTCGATTGGCGATCGTTGCAAGGTTGTGCGCCGCGACGGCGAAGCCGTGATTTGCGAAGTTGTCGGTTTTCGCAGTGAACGTGCCCTGTTAATGCCGTTTGGCGCGCTTGACGGCATTGGTATTGGTTGCGAGGTGGAACTGGCCGATACCCAACCGCAAATTTACCCTGCCGATGGCTGGCTGGGCCGCGTGATCAATGCCTTTGGTGACCCGGTGGATGGCAAAGGGCCGCTGCCACAGGGCAACACACCTTATGCGATTCGCCGCACCCCGCCCTCGGCCCATACCCGGCAGCGCGTGTCGGGCAAGCTGGATTTGGGCGTGCGCGCCATGAACACCTTTTTAACCTGCTGCCGGGGCCAGCGCATGGGTATTTTCGCCGGTTCCGGTGTGGGTAAATCCAGTATGCTGTCGATGATGACGCGCCACACCACATCGGATGTGTCGGTGGTGGGGCTGATTGGCGAACGTGGCCGCGAAGCCCGCGAATTTATCGAGGATGATCTGGGCGAGGAAGGCCTGAGCCGGTCGGTTGTGGTTGTGGCCACATCGGACGAGCCACCTTTGATGCGCCGCCAGGCCGCCTATATGACAATGGCGGTGTCGGAATTTTTCCGTGATCGCGGGCGCGATGTGTTGTGCATGATGGATTCCGTCACCCGCTTTGCCATGGCCCAGCGTGAAATCAGCCTGTCGGTCGGTGAACCCCCGGCCTCCAAGGGCTATACGCCAACCGTGTTTGCCGAACTGCCCCGTTTGCTGGAGCGCGCCGGGCCGGGCGGGCCGGGGCAAGGCTCCATCACCGGGCTGTTTACCGTGCTGGTCGATGGCGATGATCATAACGAACCGATTTCCGACGCCGTGCGCGGTATTTTGGATGGTCACGTCGTGCTGGACCGCGCAATTGCCGAACAGGGACGTTACCCGGCAATTAATATTTTGCGCAGCGTCTCGCGGACCATGCCGGGATGTAACAACGACTATGAAAATCAGATTGTGCGCCGTGCCCGGCAATTGCTGGCAACCTATAACGACATGGCCGAATTGATCCGGCTGGGCGCCTATCGCCGGGGGACGGATACCAAGGTCGATGAAGCGATCCATTATTTTCCCCTGATCGAGGAATTTTTAAGCCAGCGTAAAAATGAATGCACGCGCCTGGCCGAAGGCTATGCCGATTTGGCCCGCAGGCTTGATATGGCCCCGGTCGAAGATGGTAATGCCCAGGTGGCCGGAAACGCAGGCCACGCGGCACGCCCCGGCGGCGCGGTTAACAGCCAGTCGCGACAGGCCCCGACCGATTTGAACGCCGCCAAGCGGGCTTTAGGCGGGTGATAAACGGCTGATCGAATATATAGCGTGGGGCGGCTAAAGCGCGCCCGCTGCCCGTAATGGCAATGTTGACATCACAGAAAAGAAAGGCCGCCCATGGCCAAGGATTTTAAAACCCTTGTGCGGATTCGCAAGTGGACGCTCGATGAAAAACAGCGTGAACTGGGCGATTTGTTGCGCGTGCTCGAACAGTTGATTGAGCAACGCGACGAACTGGGCCGTGCCTTGAAGGCGGAACAGAAAGTAGCGTCGGAAAACCCGCAAACGGCCGGGTTCGCCTATGGCAACTTTGCCAATGCTGTGATTGCCGAACGCACCGCCCTGAACGAACAGATTGCCGCACAGGAAGCCAAAATTGATGCCTTTCGCGATGTGGTCGCGCAGGCGTTTAAAGATATGAAAACCGCCGAAATTACCGAACGAAACCGTGTTGCCGCCGTGCGCGCCGAGGAAGACCGCAAGGAACAGGAAACCCTTGATGAAATCGGCGCCCGTGCCGCTACCCGTAAAGATGGCCTGATTTAAGCAGGGTTCGGCCTTGATCACGTTCCATCGTTCCGTTCCGTCTCGTCCCGGTCCGTCCCTTCGCGTTAACGGGCGGGGTTTATGTGGTTTCCTGTGCCACGCTATGGCCGTGTGGAATGCCGGTGATGTGGCATAACTGCGCCGGGGTTAAACAAAAAACGCTGCGGGGCGTGCCTGCCGCCAGCCAGATTTGCGGTTTGTGCAGCAATTTTTCATCAATCAAGGTGTGTACGGGGGTGGCATGGCCAAAAGGCGGTACGCCGCCAATGGCATAGCCGGTATGGGCGCGGACCTGTTTTGCATCAGCCTTGCCAATCGGTTCGCCAATGATGGCTTCAACCTTTTTTTCGCAAACCCGGTTTTCCCCATTCATAATAATCAAAACCGGGCTTTGGCTGTTTTGGCCCCAAAACACCAGCGACTTGCCAATATCGCTGATGTCACAGCCAATGGCGGCTGCGGCGTCGGCGGCGGATCGGGTGCCTTCAGGAAATTCCAGCACGTTAATATTGCCCTGGCCTGCCGCATTAAATGCCGCGGCAAGCATGGCGGGCGGGGTAATTTTTTTCATGACGGTGCCGATGTTTGTTTGGCGTTATTTTTGCGTTTGCGATTAAGCAGGTTCAGGGTTTCAACACCCAGACTAAACGCCATGGCAAAATAGATATAGCCTTTGGGGACATGAATTTGCACACCGTCGAGCAACAGCACAAACCCCACCAATATCAGAAACGACAGCGCCAGCATTTTGATCGACGGGTGTTTGTCGACAAAATCGCCAATCATGCGCGCGGCCATTAACATCACACCGACCGATATGACAACGGCCAGCATCATCACGGTGAGATGGTCCACAAGGCCGACAGCGGTAATCACGGAATCCAGCGAGAAGATAATATCAAGCAGCATAATCTGCACGATGGTGCCAACAAACCCGGCAATGGCCTTTGCTTCATGTTCACCCGGCTCATCAATGGTGTGGTGAATTTCCATGGATGCCTTGGCAATAAGAAACAGCCCGCCGACAATCAGGATCATGTCGCGCCCGCTAATGCCACGGTCAAATATTTCAAATAATGGCGTGGTCAGTTCCATCACCCATGCCATGCAGGCCAGCAGCAACAGGCGCATCAGCATGGCGCCCAGCAGGCCCGCACGCCGGGCGGATTTTTGCTGTTTTTGCGGTAATTTGGAGACAATGACGGATAGAAAAACGATATTGTCGATGCCCAGCACAATCTCAAGGGCGGTTAGCGTTGCAAGACCTACCCACATATGGGGGTCGGCGATCCAGTCAAACATTGGTGTTTCCATTTCCGTGTTGTGGCCTTGCGGCATCGTCGCATCAAGATGTGTTTGGCGCAGACTTAACGCAAGCGTGAATTGATTTCGCAGGCCATAGGCCCGACAACAATTCATTGCAGGTTGATAACGGCGGCAAAAATTGATTGTTCCGTTGCGCCTTGGCACAACACAGACAATGGACATGCGCGCCGATTGCGTAAATTCCGGGGGAAGGAAAAACATATGCCCAGATTAACAGCCCGTTTAATGGCGGCGGCAATTTTCGGGGCAAGCCTGATGGGCTTTTCGTCCCTTGCCAGTGCCGACCCGGCCCCCGATATGCAAAACTGGGACGCGGTTTTAAAACAGGCCAAAGGCCAGACCGTGTATTGGTACGCCTGGGGTGGAGAACCCCGCATTAACGATTACATCGCCTGGGCGGGTAATCAGATGCAGGAAAAATACGGCGTTACCGTCAAACAGGTAAAACTTGCCGATACCGCCGATGCGGTATCAAAGGTGGTTTCCGAAAAGGCCGCTGGTGTTGCCGATGGCGGTGCCGTTGATATGATCTGGATTAACGGCGAAAATTTTGCCGCGATGAAACGCAATGGTTTGCTGTTTGGCCCGTGGGTGGAACAAACCCCGCATTTCAAATATGTCGATGTCATTGGCAAGCCGACCACGATTAACGATTTTACCGTGCCGACTGCCGGGCTGGAAGCGCCGTGGGGCATGGCGCAGCTTAGCTTTTTTGATGATACATCACGGGTGAAAACCCCGCCGCGCAGCGCGCAGGCATTGCTGGCATGGTTGCAAACCCATCCCGGCCGGTTCACCTATCCGCAGCCGCCGGACTATATGGGATCCTCGTTTTTAAAGCAGGTTCTAACCGAAGTTGTCGATGATCCGGCGGTTTTGCAAAAACCCGCCGGTGACGCCGACGCACAAAAGGTTTTGGCACCGCTTTGGACATATCTCGCAAAAATGCAGCCGCTTTTGTGGCGCGACGGCAACGCATATCCGGCCAATGGGGCGGCCTTGCGTGCCATGATGGCCGATAATGAAATTGATATCGGCTTTTCGTTTAGTGCCGCCGAAGTTTCAGCCGCGATTGCCAATTTTGAGCTGCCCGATAGTGTGCGCAGCTTTGTGTTTGATGGCGGCACTCTTGGCAATACCAGTTTTGTCGCCATTCCGTTTAATGCCTCGGCCAAGGCCGGGGCGGTGGTGCTGGCCGATTTTTTGATGTCGCCACAGGCCCAGTTGCGCAAGCAGGACCCGAAAATCTGGGGCAGCTTTACGGTGCTGGACATGGATAAAATTCCGCCCGCAGACCGCGAAAAATTTGATGCGCTCGATTTGGGCGTCGCCACCTTGTCACCGGCTGATATGGGCAAGGTTTTGCCCGAACCCCATCCAAGCTGGATGGAACTGGTCGAAAGGGAATGGCAAAAACGCTATGGCGTCGCCCCATGATTTTGGCCAAATCCCGTTTCAGGGCCGTGCAAATTTTTCAACCTGACCGCGCCAGCAACGCCGCCATGACGGGGGATACGTGCCCAAGCTGCTAAAATATGCGCCGGGTTTAACCGTGGTTTTAATGGTCGGGCCGTTACTGGCGGGGCTGTTGGGCACGGTTTTACCGGCTTTTGGCTATTTGCCAGCGCTGGGTGGGGGGCAGGCATCGCTGGCGGCGTGGCGTGCGTTATTCGCCCAACCGGGTTTGCTGATTTCAGTGCGGCTTTCGGCAACGACCGGCTTGTTGGCAACCGCAATATCCTTTGGTGTGGTCATGCTTTTTTGTGCGGCATGGCAGGGCACACGCGCCTTTGACCTGATGCAACGCGTGCTGGCACCGATTTTGTCGGTGCCCCATGCGGCAGCGGCGTTTGGCATTGCCTTTTTAATTGCCCCGTCGGGCTGGATTGTGCGGGTTTTTGCGGCCCTTGGCGGTTGGGACCGCCCGGCTGATATTGTGACTGTGCAGGATGGCTGGGGTTTGGCACTTGTCGCCGGGTTGGTGGCCAAGGAAGTGCCGTTTTTGTTTTTAATGACATTGGGTGCCCTGCCACAGGCCGACGGCGAACGCACCCGTCATGTTGCGTTAACCTTGGGGTATGGCCGGGTGGCAGGCTGGTTTAAAACCGTGTTGCCGCGTATTTACCCGCAAATCAAATTGCCGGTTTTTGCGGTTTTGGCCTATTCGGCATCGGTGGTGGATGTGGCAATGATATTGGCCCCCACCACTCCGGCCCCGTTGGCGGTGCGTATTTTACACTGGCTGTCCGACCCGGATTTATCGATGCGGTTTATGGCATCGGCGGCGGCACTGGTGCAATTGGGCGTGGTCGTGGGCCTGATTGCCCTTTGGTGGGGTTTTGAAAAACTGGTTGCCCGCTTTGGGCGCGGTTGGGCCGAAGCCGGGGGGCGGTATCGTTGCGAAGGAAGTGTGCGCGCGCTTGGCGCGGTGGCCGCCCTGATCGCGGCGGGCATGGTGCTGTTGGGCATTGCCGGGTTGGCAGTCTGGAGCATCGCCGGGTTCTGGCGCTTCCCCGATATGTTGCCGGGGCAATGGAGTGTAAAATTATGGCTGCGTGAATTACCGGCCCTGGGCGATGATGTGATCAATACCGTTGTGATTGGCGGGGCGGCGGTGGTGCTGGCGATTATATTGGTGGTGGCGTGTCTGGAGCGTGAACAGCGAAACGCCGCCACATCCCGACCGGGCCGCGGGGCCTTGTGGCTGATTTACGTGCCGTTGCTGATGCCGCAAATCAGTTTCATGTTTGGTTTGCAGGTGTTCTTCACTTTTTTGGGGCTGGAACGCACACTGGTTTCGGTGGTGCTGGCGCATCTGGTTTTTGTACTGCCCTATGTGTTTTTATCGCTGGCCGACCCGTTTCGCGCCCTTGATCCGCGCTATCGCCAAACGGCCTTGTGTTTGGGGGCATCGCCCGACCGGGTGTTCTGGCGGGTGATTTTGCCGTTATTAACCCGGCCTGTTTTGGCCGCCATCGCCGTTGGCTTTGCTGTTAGTGTCGGGCAATATTTACCCACCTTGCTGATTGGTGCCGGGCGCTTTGCCACCCTCACCACCGATGCGGTGGCACTGGCGGCGGGCAATGATCGGCGCATGATCGGCATTTATGGTGTTTTGCAAACCGTTTTGCCCTTTGTCGGCTTTGGCATTGCCATGCTTGTTCCCGCAATTCTGTTTTGCCGCCGTCGTGGCATGCGACGTGACATATAAAAAAACGAGATATATCCGATATGGCCACATCACCCCGACCGCCGCAAAATACCGGCCTGAAACTTGACCATGTGCGCATTTCGGTAAATGGTGCGCAATTATGCGATGTTGATCTGACGGTTGGGGCGGGCGAAATTGTCACCCTGATGGGGCCAAGCGGGGTGGGGAAATCATCCTTGCTGGCTTATATTTGTGGCACATTGGCGCACGGGTTTGACGTGGCCGGAGGCGTGTTTTTAAACGGCACCCGGATTGATAATTTGCCGCCGCAAGACTGCCATGTTGGCATATTGTTTCAGGATGATTTGCTGTTTCCGCATTTGTCGGTGGGCGGCAATCTGGCCTTTGCCTTGCCCGCCAAAATCAGGGGCCGGGCACGGCGGCTTGCTGCCGTGGAACAGGCTCTGATCACGGCGGATATGGCAGGCTTTGCAACGCGCGATCCGGCAACATTGTCGGGCGGGCAGCGCGCCCGGGTGGCGGTGATGCGGGTTTTGCTGTCGCAACCCTCTGCCTTGTTGCTTGACGAGCCGTTTTCCAAACTCGATGCCACCCTGCGCGATCAGTTCCGTCGTTTTGTGTTTGATCAGGCCCGGCAAAAGGCATTGCCAACCCTGATGGTAACCCACGACCCCGACGACGCCAGCGCCACGGGTGGGCCGATATTAGCGATGACACCGCAAAATCATCGGACCGTCGGGGGCGGATGAAACCGGGAAAACTGACATCTATCTAAAAATCACCATAGCGACTTGATGCTGTTACCCTGAATTTACGGCGTTGAAAATTCGGCCCGGTGCGGGGTTTTTCCGCTGGTCAGCTGTTGCAAAGCGGTATAGATCGGCGGCAGTGCCAACAGGGTGCTTTTTGGAGTCTTGGCGAAATGTTTCCTGACGAAATGTCTTTGATTGTGCCAGACGCGCTTGATATTGCGACCTGCGACCGGCTTATCGCCAATTTCAATGACCGCCTTGATGAAGGTGGTCTGGTGCAGGGGCAGGCCGCCAGCCACATTCGCCGCAGCCAGATCGGCTGGTTTAATGAAGAACAGGAACCCGTTGTCATGCGCCAGATCGTTGATCTGGTCGCCACCGCCAACCGCACCTGTTTTGATTTTGGCCTGACCGATTTTGCCGAAAACGCCCAGATCGCCCGTTATGAAGGCGATCAGCGCGGGCATTATGACTGGCACAGCGACATTGGTGCATCGGACGTTGCGCGCCGCCGCAAGCTGACAATGGTGATCCAGCTGTCAGATCCGACCGATTATGACGGTGGATTGTTGCAGATGAACCCGGCGGGGCACATTGTGGATGCCCCGATGGCACGCGGCACCGCCATTTTATTTCCCAGCTTTGTTTTGCACCGGGTGGCCCCCACCATTGCCGGAACCCGGTTTTCGCTGACTTGCTGGGTGCACGGGCAGCCGTTTCGATAATGGATCAGTAGCGTTCCAGACGTTCCAGCAGGCGGGCATTGTGCCAGCGCGGCTGGCGGTCTTCCATTGTGGCTTCGTGATGTTGCACGCTGGCGTTATCGGCGGTGTGTTTGTTCAGCCGCATATTGATCCAGCGCGGGATCAGTTCGTTATTGAAATCTTCCATCAGCAGGACGGCGGCCTGTTCAAGATTGTCAAAAACTATGGTTTCGATTTCCTGAAAATATGTCGCCAGACATGCAGGTTTTAAAATCAGCCGGTCAGGGATGTAACGCAGGGTCAGGCGGGCGGGAAAAACATTTTGGGCACCGCCAAGTTCGCTTTGCAGGGTCACGACATAATCAAACTGAATACCGGGATTGGTTTCGGTTTCCAGCAGATTGCGTCGTTCAAAAATTTCCAGCATGTGCCTGTTCCTGATCCGGAGGTTATTGCTTTAGCATAGTCATCAATCGCAAACCGGACCAGTCCCCGATTGATAAAGGCGGGTGGAATTATGCCTCAAGCCCGCGTTTTTGCGGGCCTTGTGGCTCCGGCGTCGGGCTGACCTCAATAAAGCGGCTGCCATTTTGAAAATTCAGGGCACCGCCCAACTTGGCAATTGTCAGGGCTTCGTTAAAAATGGCGCGGATATCATCTCGTTGCGGGCCATCAAGGGTATTTTCCGTGCGAACGATCAAATCAAATTTCTGGCTGTCTTTGCGCACCAGCCCGTCAAGCTGGGTATGGCCCAGGGCTGTAAAAGACAAATCGAGCAAAAAGCGGGTACCCGGATCGCCTGTTTTACCCGCCGGGCTGTCGTCCTCGTCGCTATGGCCGTGTCGCCAGGCCAGTTGCATTTGCTCAATCCGCTCGCCCATCTGAAAGGGCATCGACATCACACGCCAGCCATCGGGGCGCTGCTCGCTGGCCATGCTGCGCAGAATATTAAAATCCCCCTCCAGCTTTTTGCCCAGTCCGGCATCTTTGCTGTCGCGTCCGTCAAGCGAGCCGATAGAGCGTTCCCCCAGCCAGCTTTTGGCCGAACCCGCCGAACCGGTCATGGCGGAAAAGAAAAACATCATGGTGTTGGTCAGGCGCGGGCCTGCCGACGGGATCTGGTTTAAAATCGCCTGTGCCGCCTGCGGGTCGAACTGGGCAAGGGTGCTGATCGCGCGTTGCAAGCTGTCCCAGTTGTGGGTCAGGCTGGCGGCCTGGCCCCGTGCCATAAGTTCGCCTTCGGTCATCACTGGCTGGGGAATGCGGGCCGCAGCCGCACTGTTGGCATCAATTGCAAACGATAACGTCGCCCCGACCGGGGCGGGGACCGGTAATTTTACCCCGATAACACCGGCATTGGTACGAAGGGCGGTAAACCCGTCGGGAAGCAGGCGGGCCTCGGGGCTGTTGGCGGGCAAAACCGTGCCGGTTAAAATAACCGGGGCTGACAGGGCCGCACGCCCGGCGCCGCCCGCTTGAATACCGGCCCCGGAAACGATACCGGCCTTGTTGGCGGTGCCGGTTTGCCCGGCCGCGATGGCGCTGTTTGTTATCGCGGCATTGCCCGCGGCGGTTGCCGACAGGGTGCTGGAGGCGGGGGTGCCGCTGGCACCGGCAGTTCCGGCAGCTCCAATGGTTCCGACCACGCCAGCGGGCTGTGCGGCACCTTGTCCGACAGATACGGTCGTCGCGGCTTGCCCGGCAAGTTGTGACGGCGCAAAAAGACCGGCCGCTTTGGCCGGAGAGGCCGCACCGGGTGCGACAAACACCATTTGCATCTGGCTTCCGGCAGGCAAGGTGGCCCCGCCGGGCAGGGCAAGGCTGGTGGTGGTAATACCGGTAAAACTTTGCCCCGGCAGGATCGGCGCGGGGGCGGATCCTGCCGTGCTGGCAGTGCCGCCGCCTGCCAGCAATGTTTGCGGCAATACCTGCAAGCGCAGGCCATTGGTGCCACCGGTGCCCTCGGTGCCGGTTTGCGGCATAATCCGCACCCAGACCAGATCGTTCAGGCTGCCCGGCAATTGGGCGGGCAGGCGAACATTGACATTGCCAAGGGCGGTTTGCAGGGTGGTTTCGGCCCCGTTCCGGCTTTGGATGGCGGCTTGTATCAGGCTGTCGACAGGCAGTTTGGCAAGGGCTTCGGGGGCGTTTTGGGCAACGGTGCCGACCCCGGCATTGGCCGCACCGGTTGATCCGGTGCCAACGGCATTGGCGCCGGAGACAGACGGAACAGGGGTGCTGGTGTCTGCCATAACGGTGTTATCCTTCGAGCAGCCTTGTGGCGATCGCCTCGACATCATGTGCGGCATTGGAATTGGGATGACGGGTGAGAAGCGGTGTCTGGCTGCGAATACATTCCGACACCTTGCTATCGGCCCGGATCACGCCCAAAAGCGGCGGCGAGATTTTTAAAAATCCTTCGCAGGCTTTAAGAAGCTTGGCGTAAATTGCCTCGCCTTCCTTTTTGTCCTTTGCCAGATTAACCACCACACGGATGTCGGCCCTGGGCCGCGCCATGTGCGTTACCTTGATAAAGGCATAAGCATCGGTCAATGCCGTGGGGTCGCCATTGGTCAGCACAATCACGGTATTGGCAAGGCTGGTCATCTGGCGCACGCCCTGGTCCACCCCGGCACCAAGGTCGATCAAAACCTTGTCATAGGCTTTGCCGGTTTGCAAAAGGTCGTCAGACAGGGCCTGTAACCGGCTAGCAGGAAGGTTGGCCAATGTGCCCGAGCCACTGCGCCCGGCGACAATGTCAAAGCCGCCATCCTCAAATCGGGTGATGGCATCCTTAAGGGCGATGCGCCCGGAAATAACACCGCCCAGATCGTGTTTGGGCATCAGGCCCAATTGAATGTCGATATTGGCCAGGCCAAGGTCGCCGTCAAACAATAGCGATTTCATTTCGCGCAATGCCAGCGCATGGCACAGCGAAATGGCAAACCACGTCTTTCCTACACCGCCTTTGCCCGAAGCAACGGCAATGACATTGCGTCCCTTGGTGCGACCAGCCTCTATTGGGGTGGCATCAGATTTGGCTGTCATTTCATGACCTCGGCGAAACTCGTTTTCTTATGGGTGTGACGGGCTGGGATCAGCAATTTTGCCAGGGCGACCGGGCTAATGGCGGTCAGGCCATCTGCAACCTGCGCGGTCATGCTGACATTGCATAATGAAAGATTTCCACAATCTGCACCATATAACGCCCCTCCCAGTCGGGATGCAACATCAAGGCGCGTAATCAGCATTCGTGTTGTTCCGCATTCGGCAAAGGCATTGGCAATATCGCCGGTTTCTTCGGCATCAACCCCGGCCGGGCAAACCAGAATGGGTTCGCTGGGCACGGCATGTAAAAACGCGGTCAAGGCCACAAGCTCGGACTGGATATAGGGGTTGCAGTTCGCTGTGTCGACAAATACCAGATCGGCCTCGCGCACGGCATCGAACTGGGCGCGAAAATCTTCTGCCGATTTGACAATGCCCAGCGGGATTTTTAAAATTCGGGTAAAGGCGCGCAGCTGGTCAACACCGCCAGCGCGTTTGGTGTCACTGGTTAAAACAGCGACCCGGCGTTTTTTCATCACCGCCCGTGCCGCGGCCTTGGCAACGCAAAGTGTTTTGCCCGCCCCCGGTGTGCCAACAAAGGCAATCGCGCGTGGGCTGCTTTTTTCGGGCAGGGGGGTAAATTCAAATATCTCGTCCAGCGCACTGGCCAGCAATTGCTGCACATTGCCCGGGTTGCGTTCGCGGCCCATGGCATCGCACAGGCGCAGGCGTAATCGTTCCGGCACCGAATGGCGAATTAATGCGCGCTCGGCTTCCTCGATCAGTTCGCCCTGCGTTGGCGCGCTAACCCCGTCATCAACGCCGGTGCCAATGCCAATGTCAAAGTCGGGTTCGCTGTCAATGGCGGCGGTCAGGCGCACGCCGGACCCGGGAATATCCTGGGTCGATACGATAATGGCATCGGGCCCCATATGTTCTTTGACCAGCGCCATCGCCGCACTCATGGTAGGGGCAGTAAAGGTTTTAAGACGCATGGCACGCCCCTTTTTGCCCGATCATCAAATTTGCCCCATTGTTTTTAATTGTGCCTTGGGGTGAATTTCGTTTTGCGACATCACGACGGTTGCCGGGCGGAAACGTTCGACAATCGACCGCACATAGGGGCGAATGCCAGGGCTGGTCAGCAAGACCGGGGATTCCCCCATCATGCCCAGACGTTCGAACGTGGTGCGGACCTTGTTGATAAATTCCTGCAACTGGCTGGGCGGCATCGATAGCTGCTTTTCCTCGCCGGTGCCAACCAGACTTTCGGCAAAAATCTGTTCCCATTCCGGCGACAGGGTCACAAGCGGAATCACACCATCGCCGTTGGAATTGGTGTCCGATAGCTGACGCGCCAGACGTGATCGCACATGTTCGGTCATGAAGGTCGGATTGCGGGTAAAGGCGGTAGCCTCGCCAATCCCTTCAAGAATGGTCGGCAAATCGCGGATTGAAATGCGTTCGGTTAACAATGCCTGCAACACGCGCTGAACCCCGCCGACCGAAATTTGGCTGGGGATAATATCCTCGACCAGTTTTTTCTGTTCGTCTTCCATCTCGTCCAGCAGCTTTTGCGTTTCGGCATAGGACAGAAGCTCGGGCATGTGGTCCTTGACCACTTCGGTCAGGTGGGTGGTAATTACGGTTTGCGGGTCCACCACCGTATAACCCCGGAACATGGCTTCTTCCTTCATGCCCTGTTCCACCCACATGGCAGGCAGGTTGAAGGTCGGCTCGATGGTTTTTTCACCCGCCAGGGTTATTTCCTCGCCGCGGGGGTCCATCACCAGCAACATGTTGGGGCGCAAATCGCCCCGTCCGGCTTCAATTTCCTTCACCCGCACAACGTAAGTATTGGCCGGAAGCTGCATGTTGTCCTGAATGCGCACGCTGGGCATGACAAAGCCCATATCGGCCGCCATCTGGCGGCGCAGCGCCTTGATCTGGTCGGTCAGTTTTTGCCCGCGTTCGGTGCTGATCAGCGATAACAGGCCATAACCCAGTTCCAGCCGGACATAATCCATGCGCAGGGCGTTGGCGATGGGTTCTTCGGCGGGCGGGGCGGCGGCCTGTGCGGCGGCGTCGCTTGCTTGCTGGGTCACAAGGGCGGCGGCATTGTCTTTGCGTTTGCTTAGCATCCATGCCAGATAGCCCATCCCGATGGCCAGCCCCATAAACCAGACCATGGGGATGCCTGGCAAAAGCGACATGCCGCCCATCATGGCAGCAGCAATGCCCAGCGCGGCAGGGTAATTTGACACCTGGCCAAAAACGGCCTTTTCCGTTGCCCCTTCCATGCCGCCTTTGGTGACCAGAAGGCCCGCCGCGGTGGAAACAATCAGGGCCGGAATTTGCGAGACCAGACCATCGCCGACGGTCAGAATGGTGTAGGTTTCGGTGGCTTCGTTCAGGGTCAGGCCCATCTGGGCGGTCCCAATGATGATGCCGCCAATAACGTTGATAAACGTGATCAGAATACCGGCAACGGCATCGCCGCGCACGAATTTTGACGCACCATCCATTGAGCCGAAAAACGAACTTTCTTCTTCCAGTTCCTTGCGTCGTGCCTTGGCCTGTTCTTCGTTGATCAGGCCCGATGACAAATCGGCATCGACCGCCATTTGTTTGCCGGGCATGGCATCAAGGGTGAAGCGGGCGGCAACTTCGGCGATACGGCCTGAACCCTTGGTGATCACGACAAAGTTAATGATCACGAGAATGGCAAAAACAATAATACCGATGACAAAATTGCCGCTGACCAGAAAACTGCCAAAGGCTTCGATCACGTGCCCGGCGGCCTGCGGGCCTTCATGGCCGTGGCCCAGAATCAGGCGGGTTGTGGCAATGTTCAGCGCCAGGCGCAGCGATGTTGCCACCAGCAAAATCGTTGGAAAAGAGTTGAATTCCAGCGGCTTATGGATGAACAGGGCGGTCATCAGGATCAGGATCGAAAAACTGATCGACAGGGCCAGAAACATGTCGAGCAACCAGGTCGGCAATGGAAACATCATGATCACAAGGATCAGGACGAAACCCAGTGCCATGGCAATATCCCCGCGCCGCAATGCGGAACGGAAACGGCCCTTCACATTATCCATCAGCGCGCTATTACCGGGCGGACCGCCCGAATTTCCAGGCCCTGACGGGGTTATTTGGCGACCATCTGCCATCTTGTGTGCTGTTGTTCCTGTCTTGTTGCCCGTGTCGGCAGGGTAAACCCGGTGTGGGGTTATATTGTATGTTGCAGCGCGTCCATCCATATCGAGAGACAATTATTTTGCATGTCCGCCGCTGGCACCGCGCAACGCGGGTGGTCAGTTATTGCCAGGCAAGGGAACATTAGCCCCTTCGTCGGTATATTGGCGAAGCTTATTGCGCAAGGTACGGATCGAAATACCCAGAATATTGGCCGCATGGGTGCGGTTGCCAAAACAATGTTTCAGGGTATCAATAATCAGGTCGCGTTCAACATCGGCCACGGTCCGGCCCACCAAAGCCGCCGTGATCGACCCATGTTCCGAAATAACGCCACTGTCCTCGCCGCCGTCGGGGGCGTCGCCATAGGGACGGGCGGGTTCGGCGGCGGTGGTGCCGTTAGCTGGGGCGTTTGGCGCGGGTGTGGCCGGGGGCGTGCCGGTGTGTGACGGGGCTGCTTCATGCGGGTAGCCTTGGCCATAACCGCCTTGCCCGCCAGGGGTAGCATAGCCCCCGCCAGACGACGGTGCGCCATTGCGGTAAGCATTGACATAAGACGGGTTATACGCCGCCGCGGCGGCATTGCTGCGGGCAATTTCGCGCGGGTCGGCACCCGATGCGCCATATCCTTGTGGCGTTGATGGTGCGGGGGCCTGTGCCGGGGCTTGCGGCGGGGGCGAAAAGGCGGCCGGTTGCGGGGCATCGACATTTGGCATACCGCCCGAAAGCATGATGGCCTCGGGGCCGATTTCGCCGGGCCCGGCAATCAGCACGGCGCGATGCATGGTGTTTTCAAGTTCGCGGACATTGCCGCGCCAATAGTGATGAACCAGCCGTTCGATTGCCAGCGGGCTGATGGGACGAAGCGGCATGTCATTGGCTTCTGAATATTTGCGGACAAAAAATTCGGCCAGAACCGGGATATCGCCCGGGCGTTCGCGCAGCGAGGGAATGTCGAGATTGACGACATTGAGGCGAAAATAAAGGTCTTCGCGGAAATTGCCCGACTGGACATAGGCTTCAAGGTTGCGGTTCGAGGTTGCCAGAATGCGCACATCGACCTTGACCGGCTTGCTGCCGCCCAGACGGTCAATTTCACGTTCCTGAATAACGCGCAGCAATTTGGCTTGCAGGCGGACATCCATTTCGCTGATTTCATCAAGCAGCAAGGTGCCGCCATCGGCTTCTTCAAACTTGCCAATGCGCCGCGCCTGTGCGCCGGTAAAGGCCCCTTTTTCGTGGCCAAACAGCTCGGATTCCAGCAAATTTTCGGGAATGGCCGCGCAATTAACCGCAACAAAGGGTTTTTCGGCCCGGCTGGATTTACGGTGAATAAACCGGCAGAGAATTTCCTTGCCGGTCCCGCTTTCGCCCGTGATCAGGATGGATGCGGTGCTGCGCGCGACCTGTTCGGCCAGACGCAGGGTTTCGGTCATGCGCGGATCGCGGTGGATCAGGGCGTGGCTTTCCTCGGTGACGGCTTCAAAAATGGCGGCAATCAGGTCGGCTTCGGGGGGCAGCGGGATATATTCCTGCGCACCTGCCTTAATCGCGTTGACCGCCCCGTTAATGTCGTTGCCAACGCCGCAGGCCACAACCGGTACGCTGATGCGTTCGGCTGCCAGCCCGTTGATCAGGGCACCGACATCAAGGGTAATATCGGCCATAACCAGATCAATGCGCTTGCCTGCGCGCAGGATGTTCAAGGCTGTGGTAACGCTTTCGGCCAATTGAACCGAAGCACCCCGTGCCATCGCGATCTTGCTGGCTGCGCCGATCTGGCCGCCCAGTCCACCAACGATCAATACCTGCATTGCCTAATCTCTTTCCGATCCGCTTTTGGTGTGTCTGTGCTGTGATACCATTGTTTCGTTACCGAAAAATGGCGCCACCGGATCAGTCAAAATAGCTGACCCGCTTTGCCGGGGGCAAAATTGAATTGAGCAACATTTCAAGGCGGCGGGGGTTTTCCTGCCGACCGATTGAAACGGCGCCAACCATATAGACCGAGTTTAATAATTCTTCTTCCTGCGAGTTGCGTTCCAGTTTGGCTGCCAGCGGCATAAACACCATGTTGGACAAAACCGCGCCATAAAACGTTGTCAAAAGGGCCACCGCCATGGACGGGCCAATCGAGGATGGATCATCAAGGTTGCCCAGCATCTGTACCAGACCGATCAAGGTTCCGATCAGGCCCATGGCCGGGGCAATGTCGCCTGCCTTTTTAAGCATGCTTGCCCCTTTGTGATGGCGCGAAATGGTGGCGTTCATGTCCTTGCGCATGATCCCCTCTACTTCTTCGGGCGGGGTGCCGTCCACAACCAGGGACAGGCCCTTCCAAAGAAATTCCTCGCCGAGCAAACTGTCGAGATGTCCCTGCAGTGACAGGACACCGCCCTTGCGGGCAATTTCGGCCAGTTGCAAAATCTGCAATGCTGCATCTGCCGGGTTACGCGACGGATGAAAAATCGTCCGCGCCAAAACCTTGCCAACCCCGAGAAATTCGCTCAGGGCAAAACACACTGCCGTAATCGCGGCAGTCCCCCCGATAACAATCAGGATTGACGGTACGTCAATAAATGCCCCGGGCGATCCGCCCAGGAAAATTGCAGCAACAACCAACGCAAACCCGACGATCAGTCCGACCACCGTTGCGATGTCGAACTTCGTCTTCGTCCCCCCGTCCGCCATTCACAGCTATCCTTCTGACCAGCCTAGTTTCGTTCTGATTTAATAATTTCCGTCATGGTTACCCCCAGACGGTCTTCGACCACAACCACTTCGCCACGGGCGACCAGGCGGTTGTTGACATATATATCAATAGCTTCCCCAACCTTGCGGTCAAGCTCGACGACGGCCCCACGCCCCAATTTCAGCAACTGGCTGACCTGCATGGTGGCTTTTCCCAGAACCGCAGATACCTGAACCGGAATATCATATACCGCCTCAAGATCCTTGGATGTTTTCATCCCTTCGCCACCGGTGTCGAGTCCGGCGAGCAATTCTGTTCCTTCGCCTTCCAGTTCGATATCGTCATCATCAAGTTCGGACAGTTCCAGATCGTCATCATCTGCCATTTTAGTCTCCTGCTGGTATCGGGGTGGATGGCTCCTGCCGAACCTGTATTGTCGCTTTCATCACCGGTCGGATGCAATCTATTGTTTTTATCTGCCGGGTGTCTTTTTTATGTTGCGATTCAGGTGGTGCCGGGCGGGGTGTCGGGCTGGCGTGCCATATTTTCCGTGCCTTCCGGTGAAACGGCGGCATCAGGGTCGGCTGGCGCGACATCCGGGGTGGCGCTGGCACTGCCGGTGGCAGGCGCATGGGGGGCAGGCATATCTTGCTTGGGCGTCAAAGGGTCGGGTGTTTCGGAATGTTCGTGATGTTCAGGATTTTCAGAAGGTTCGGACATTGCCGAATTTTCGCCACTGGCCGACATATCGGGCTTTGGTGCCGAAGGCGCGTCGGTGCCGGTACCCGGTTCGGGCGCGGGAAAACGGCTTTCCTGTATGTGCGGGTCCGCCATCGGGTTGTCGCCAAGGTTAAACCCGTCGCGATGGGCGATGATGGCATTATCAACAATGGCGTTGATTTCCGACCATGTTCGTTTTTGATCCCGGATGGCAGTGCCATCCCCCCACGAGACCCGGCAATCGCCGCTGGCAATGCTGGCTTCACCCACCACCACGGCCTGGCCCGAAAACCCGCGGCTCCGGGCAATTTCGCTAACGCGTTTTTGCAGTTCGTCGGCAATGGCGGGATGAACCTGGATCAGGACTTTGGGCGTATCAAACAGGTTGGAAAGGCATTGGCGAACAATGTTTTCGATTTCGATTGTGGTGTTTTCAAGGGTCCAGGCCGGGATCAGCTTTTTCAGGATCGCCCGTGTTACATGAATGGAATCTTCGGCCGTGCTTGCCTGGGCGCGTTTTTGCAATTCGTCGATATGGTCCAGCCGTGCTGCAATTTGCGCTGCCGTATCGGCAACCGTTTTTTCCACCGCTGCCAGAATTTCATCACGGCCCTGTGTCAGTCCCTGGCTATGTCCCTGGGCAAAGGCTTCTTCGCGCGCGCGTGTTTCGGTATCGCGCAGCAGGGTTTGCATTTGTTCTTCGGTGTAAATGGCCGGCGGTGGCGGCGGCACATCTTCTTCGGCTTTTTGCTTCTTTTTTGACTTCCGCGTTAGCGAATAGCGTTCCTGTGACGAACCCGCAGGGCGAATCACGGTATCGGCATCGTCAAAATTAAGCTCAAATTTGAATTTTTCGATCGCAGTCATATCACATCGGCAATCTGTCGGGTGTTAGTCCGGGGCCGTAACCCCGGATCAGGAATATCGAACGCACCGCGCCATCGCCCCCCGGCGGCATTCTGGCCCTAGTTTTCCTGGTAAAGCCAGTTGCGAATAATCGCCAGGGCTTCTTCCGGGTGTTTGTCGACGATTTCGCCAATCTTTTTAACCGACGATGCTTTGACCCGGCCTTCGACCTGCGAAATGTTGATCAGTTCGTCATGTTCTTCGGACATGTGCGCACCCGGTACAGGGGCAGGCCCCGCCAATGCCGGTGTGCCCCCTTCCATCATGCCGCCATCTTCGGCCAGCAACTGGCGCTGGGCCATGTCGGCGGCACTGGGCAAGGTTTCGAAGGCCCGGGTCAGAAGCGGACGTACCACCAGCAAGATAACAAGGATGGCAACAATTGCCAGCACCAGCATTTCGGCGATGCGGAAGACCTCGGTCTTGTCGAGGCCCAGGAAGGTATCAACCGGTGCATCCTTGAAGATATCGGAGCTGTCAGCAAATTTCATATTGATGACTTCGACCTGGTCGCCGCGATTGGGATCATAGCCAATGGCACTGCGCACCAGGGCGGCAATTTTGTCAAGATCGCCCTTGGAGCGTTCCTGATAAGTCTTTTCACCATTTTCGTTGGTATTATAGGTGCCATCTACCAGAACAGCGACAGTGACCCGCGAAATCTGGCCGATTTCCTTGATGCTGGTGGTGGTGGTTTTTGAAATTTCGTAATTAACCGTTTCTTCCGACCGGTTTTCCTGGCTGTTGCTGCCCGCACCATTATTGCCCAGATTGGGGTCGGGCAGGTTGTTTTGCAAGGTTACAGGGTCGTTGCCATCGCTTTCGGTATTGTTTGATGTCTGATCAACCGTCTGGCTCGAACGCACCACCTGTTCGTCAGGATTAAACCGTTCGTTATTGGTGGTGACCTTGTTGAAATTCATATCGACCGATACTTCGGCCCGAACTTCGCCATAGCCCAGCGAGCGTGACAGCAGATCCTCGATGGTGTTGCGCAGACGGGTTTCGTTGCGGATGCGCATTTCATCGGCGGTCTGGGTCAGGAAGGTGGCCGTTTGCTGCTCGCCATCGCCACGTGCCAGCAAATGCCCGCGTTCATCAATGATGGAAACCTTGCTGGGCACAAGCTGGGGCACGGCCGCCGCGACCAGATGCTGAATGGCGGTAACCTGTTCGGCATCAAGGTTTTTGCCTTGCAGCTGCAGCGCAATCGACGCACTGGGTTCCTGGGTTTCGCGCGAAAACATTTGCCGTTTGGGCAGAACCAGATGGACGCGGGCCTGTTTTACTGCATCAATCGAGGCGATGGTCCGCGATAATTCGCCTTCAAGGGCGCGCACATGGTTGATGTTTTGCTCGAAACTGGTCGAGCCCAGGCCGTCCTGCTTGTCGAAAATTTCATACCCGACAGAGCCGCCGGTGGGCAAGCCAGCTTCGGCCATTGAAATGCGCATGCGGTTGACTTCGTCGGACGGGACCAGAATTTCGGTACCCCCTTTGAGCAACTGATACTGGATTTGCTGGCTTTCAAGGCGATCAACAATTTGCCCGGCATCCGCCGGAGACAGATCACGATAGAGCAAATCCATGTTCGGCGCCGAAACGCGCAAAACCAGAAAAGCAAAAAACACAATCAACAACAGGGCTACGCCCGACAACGCCATAAGACGTGTCGGCCCCAGGCTCTTGAGAGTCTGTAAAATGCCGCCCATTCAGGCTGCTCCTATCCCGCTCGGTCACCCCAATTCCCCAACTGGTATGGCGTCATGACGCTTACCAACCCTTATCACGAATAGGGGTGCAAGTTGAAGAACAGGTTAACGACCGGCAAATTTTGCCCAGTGATGACCGTTTGCCGGCATCTTTGATTGAAAGACCGCTTACCCCTTATGTGGGTATCGGATTAACGAAAAAAAAGCCCGGACAAAGCCGGGCGAGTCTCTAACAGTAAACCTGTGGCAAAAAAAGCCATAAAGACGGCGCGGGAAGTTAACCCGCGCCCTCTTGTTTAACGTTTCACCCGGATCAGTTCGTCGAGCATTTCGTCCGTGGTGGTGATGGTTTTGGTATTGGCCGAATAGGCGCGCTGGGTCACGATCATGTTGGTGAATTCCTCGGCCAGATCGACGTTGGACGATTCAAGGGCCGATGCCACCACCGAACCAGCGCCGTTCAGGCCCGGCTCGCGCAGCAGGTAATCGCCCGATTCACGGGTTTGGCGATAGACGTTGCCTGTATGGTTTTCCAGTGAATCCGGGGCCTCAAACGTGGCTACTGCCAGTTTGTAAACCGGGCGTTTCACGCCATTGGCAAATTCCACCTGCAAGAAACCGTCTTCGGTGAAACCATAATTGACCATGGTTCCGGCCTGGGCGCCATCCTGGTTAATAAAGTGGGTGGTGTAATCGACCAGATTGCCGTTGGCATCGGTACCTGCGGCAAACTGGGTGACACCATTGGTTTGACCAATGACACCGGCATCAAGGGTGATCGAGCTGGGTTCAGCCCCGTTTGACCAGGTAATACCGGTAACAGGTTGGTTGACCCGCGATACACCACCTTCATCGGTAAAGGTTTTAAGGGCACCGTTACCGTCAAATGTCATGGTGCCCGATGCGACCAGGCCATTGGGGTGGGTGGTGCCATCAAGCTCGCCGGTCGTTGTTGCACCGGTTAATTCATAGCCCCATTTGTTCTGCCCCAGTTTGATCACCTGCAGGTTCAGCTTGTGGGCTGTTCCGAGTGAGTCATAAACCGTTACCGGCAGGCTGTTATTGGCCGTAATCGCGCCTGAGGCAATGTTGCCAGCCCCCGGGGTAAAGGCCGCCGTGGTGGTCAGCGTGCCAAAGCCCAGTCCTGTCAGGGGGGTGCCGGTGTTATTTGCCAGCGTCAGGGTTTCTTGCGGGTCGGTCGAGGAAATGGACAACGTGTGGTTGGTGCTGGTGGTATCCACCGTCGCTGTTACCCCGGTCAGGGCCGTAATTTTGGCGGCCAGACTGTTAAGGGTTTCGCCCGCGACAATCGTGATTGTGCCAGCCGCTGCGCCACCAATGGAAAGATCAAAGCTGTCGCCTGCGTTAATACCGGCAAGGGTGGTAAGGTCGGTGGTGTCGGCCGTAATACCGGCAGTGGCAGAAGTAGTTGGTGTTCCGGCCAGCGGTGTTTCATCGGCATTAAAGTTGGCACCGAATTCGATTTTTGTGGTCGAGGCTGCCGCCGTCAGGATCGAGTTAACGTCAAGAACCTGCAAGTCACCCGCCGCCGAGCTGTTGGACGAGGTCACAGCGCCGGTTTTGTCAAGAAGCTGACCGCTACGGTCTGTGGCCCAGCCCTGAACGTAATAACCGGCCGTGTTTTTCAGATAGCCGTTATCGTCAGGCTTGAAATCACCCGCACGGGTAAAGAACAGTTCACTGTCTTCGCCCGGGTTTGCTGTGTCACGCACAATAAAAAAGCCTTCGCCCGAGATGGCAGCTGCCGTCGTCGAGGATGTGGCTTGCAACAGGCCCTGTTTGCTGATCAGGGCTGTGGGGTGAAACTGCACCCCGCCCGGTGTATAGTTGGTCTGGCTGGCTGACTGCGTCACCAGGGTCGAGAACCGACCCACGGTGCTTTTATAGCCAACTGTATTAAGGTTCGCGATGTTGTCGGAAATAACGCCAAGGTTCTGACTTTGGGCGTTAAGGCCGGATACACCGGAAATCATTGCACCGAAAAGGCTCATTTTTGTCTCCTGCGCTTACAGGCTGATAGGTATTTCAAAAGTGGTCGATCAATCAGGCGGCTGGATCGCTCGCCGTATCGTCGCCATCGCTTCCGGTGCTACCTGTCCCGGAGGTGCCATCACTGGCGTTATTTGAGGCATTTGCGGCCAGCTTGACGTTGGTCAGGGTCGCAAACGGAACTGACACATCGCCAATCCGCAGATAAATGTCGTCATCGCCAATATCGACACTGTCGACCTTGCCAACGATACCAATCGAGACCGAGGCTTCCTTGCCCTTGTCGTCCTTGAAGGTTTCACCGTCTGTGCCCAGCGGTTTGATAACCATGGTATAGGCACCTTCGGCCTGATCGTTACCGGCATTGTCCTTGCCATCCCAGCTAAAGGATTGAACACCCGACACATCTTCGACCGTTTCGGAATAAACGGTTTTACCGCTCTGATCGACGATCTGAAGCTGGGCCGAGGGCACGTCAGGCGAAATGCTGTATTTGAAATCCAGATTTTCGCCCGGTGTATGCCAGTTGGTATCACCAACAGCCTCAATTTCGGCACCGACATAGGACAGGGCGGACAATTGGCGCTGCTGGCCTTGCATGGTCAGCAGGTTTTCAAGATTTTTGTTGGTTTCGATACCCTGTTCGACCTGGGCAAACTGGCTGAGCTGGTCGGTGAACTTGTCACTTTCCATCGGCGAGGTCGGGTCCTGATTTTTTAACTGCGTGGTCAGCAGCGTCAGGAAGGTATCGAAGTTTTGCGAAAGCGACGTTGACGACGCGGTCGAAGAAGCATTCGCATTCGAGGTCTGAAGACCGATATTGGTTAAGGAAGAAACCGTCATTTTTTATCTCCGGGTCCTAAATGCGAATATCCACGAGGCCATTGGAATTGATGCCGTAACCCACAGCAACATGCTGGGCCAGTTCGGCACCGCTGATAATATCCCCCTCGTTGGGGCGAGAGGCGCCAGAGCGCCCGTTATTATTGCCGTTATTCTGGTTCTGCCCCTGACCACCATCCTGGCGGTGTTCAAAGGTGAAACTTTGTGAATCGGCATTCAATCCGGCATCGCGCAACGCTTGCTGCAGCCCTTTGACATCCTGACGCATCATGTCCAGTGTCTGGCGACTATCTGCCTGCACCAGGGTCTGAACGCGGCCGTCATGGGAAATTTCCAGTTTCACATCCACCCGACCCAAATGTTCGGGGCGAAGCTGTACCGAAATTTTGTCAACACCATCGCTCACAGCGTTTTTGATGTGCACCGCAACCTGTTGCTGGACTGGTTCTGCCGTTGCGGCACTGCGTCCGGCTTGTCCGGCCGCGGTTTGGGCGGCCTGTGTTGCTGCCGTGCCTGTTGCGGTTCCGGGCTGGCCGGGAAGGCCGGTTACCGTAACATTCGCATTTGTGGCATCGGTGGCGCCGGTTGCCCCGATGGCAGCGGTTGCATTGCCACCGGGCTGCGCTGTGCCTGCGGTGCCGGTGCCGGTGCCTGCTGCCTGGGGTGTGGCGGCGTTTTGCATACCGGCAAGGTTGGCCATTGCGGTATTGGTGCCTTGTTGCGCGCCATTATTTGCGGTCGCGGCGGTGCCTGCCGGGGAACTGGCGCTATTTTGTCCGTTTCCTTTGCCGGTATTGCCCCCTGCATTGGCCGCGGTGCCATTGGCATTACCTTTGGCGTTGCCGCCCAGTTCCTGCTTTAACGCGGTTTCAAAATCTGCTGTCGGGGCTGCAGTTTGGGTGCTGCCCTCGGCGTTGCTACCGCTGCCGTTCAGCGCGGCGGCCTGCACTGTTTTGGCAGCCGTGCCATCACTTTGTGCAGTGCCACTGGCCGTGGCGGATTGTGCCAGCCCGGTGGATGATTGTGACAGGGCGGTTGTTGATAACAAGGCATCCTTCGCACTGCCATCGCCGGTCTGGGCGGTGGCGGCTTGGGCACCAATTCCGGTTGGAATGCCGATCGCGGTCTGGCTGGCAATAACGGGCAAGCCGGATGCGGCAATGGTTTCCGCCGTTGCCGGGTCGGCGGTGGCGTCAATTATATCGCCATTCTTGCCGGCATCGGTGCCATTTGTGGCCGTCTTCGTTTGTCCGTCGGGGCTGGTTTCGGCCTTTGCGGAGTCTGCGGTATCGTTGCTATCGGTGCCGCTGGCAGTTTTGCTATCGGACTTGGCTGCATCCTTGACCGGTTTTTCATCCGTATCGTCGTGCCGCGAGGTCGCGTCGTTTTTGTGTTTGCTGTTTTCCGTGTCCTTGGGGTCGCTGTTGCGTGCAACCTTGTCGTCTTTCGGATCGTTCCTGGTGGTGTCCCTCGTCTGCGCCACATCTTTATCGCTGCGGTCTGCGCGTGCAGGTTCGTGACGGTCCTGATTGCTGCGGCTATCGCGCAATTTCAGGCTAACATCGGCACTATTTGCCGGGCGATCCGGCGTGCGGGCAGCGCTTTCTGCCCGGTCGGAGCGGACCTGGTCCATGATGTCGGCGAAGGCCACACTGCGGCTGGCAGGTTGGTTCTGCGCGGGTACCGATATGGTCGGTGTATTTAATTTATCGATCGCAGAGCTGTGCATGACACGGTCCCTTTTGTAAGTCTGCGATAGATAATGCAAACATCGGGCCAGAATCGAAATTTACAAAAAATCATTATCTGGCAAATGGTTGGGGAAGGTGATGCGGGTACGGGCAGTTTTTGCCGAGGGGCAACCGGGGGGATTTGCCCCGTGACCCTTCAAAGACCACGCGTGCAAGCGGGAGCAGCCAAATCGTGCCCGTTTTTGTCCATCGCTGCCGTGAACACCCGGCGGCACGACGGCAAATTAACCCGAAAGCGGGTTGCTGTGGGGCAGAGCACACGAGAGGGGCACGCAAGGGGCCGGGACAGGGGCCGACCGTGACAGGTGCAACGCAATGACAGGTTACAAGTGAAGCGCGGGTAAGGCGGGGAGGGAAGGGGAGGGCCGCGAGGGCGCGATGTCGACCCGGCACCTTTTGCCGCTTCGTCCTTGTCAGGCAGGCTAAAAAACAAATCCTCCGGTCAGAAACCGGAGGGATTTGAAAATAACGAAAATTTTAAAACCGGACGTCGGCGTGGAAACGTCGTTTCAGATGGCGTTGGTTCGGTGCCACAAGATGACGGTTTATGCCGAAATTGAAATGCCGGACGGGCGCGGTGCTTCTGCCGTGTCAGCATCTGCGCTGCTTGCGCTGGCATTGTCGGTGCCGGTCGCGCCTTGCGACATATCTTGCTGGTCGACATTGCCTTCCTTGGCACCCTGAACCGCCTGGCGCAATTCGTCGGCACTGCGGTTGGCCAAAATCTGCCAGGAATCACGCATCGGGGTGAGCAGGCCGATAACATCCTGCGCGGCCTGCGCATCGTTATGGCGGTCAACCTTCATCAGGTGGACCGTTGAAAAACGGTATATTTCACGCAGATTACTGGCAATCTCGCCGCCCTGATCCAGGTCAAGTGTTCCTGACAGGTGAGCAATAACCTCCATCGCCCGGCAATTTGCATTGCAGCGCGCCTGAACATCGTTGGTTTCAATCGCCTTGATGGCTTCCTGAAGCAGCGAGATGGTTTTGTTATACAGCATGTAAACCATCTGTGCCGGCGATGCTGTGTTGACCTGCTGGTCGCCATAGGCGCGGGCCGCGTTTGTATTCATGCCATATTCCTTGATATTCAAAAGGTGCAGATCAGAAGCGGGGCTTCAATCACCTAGTTATCGCTTTTTCCCGCGGCCATCAACTCGTCGAGAGAACTTTGCACGGTTTTAATCTGGGCCAGTGACTTTTCCATATTGATGAACTTGTTCATCATCACTTCGCGCTGGTTGGCGATACGGTCGTCAATGCGCGTAACTTTGTCGGAAAAACTGGTATTCTGGCCTTCAACTGATTTGATTTCCAAGGGCAGGCTGCCATTGTCGCTATCGAGCATTTCCTGCATGGCGAACTGCAACCGGGCACCGAGGCCGACCGACGTACTGATCGTGGCGGTTTCGGTGGCACCATCGGCACCGTTATAGAAAATTTTCAAACCGTCAGCCGTGGTCAGGCTGGTGCCGTTGATTTTGGCGTTTTTGGTTTCGCCGTTAAGCGTATAGGTCGCATCGGTAATATTACCATCCACGTCCTTGGTGACCGAAAATTCGTAATTGCCAGCCCCGGTGTTGCCCGTGAAGCTGGTCATGGTCAGGGCCGGGCTGTCGCTGGTGGCTTTAAAGTTAAAAAGCTCGGCAACTTCATCAACATTGTTGATCAGCATGTCATTGAGCTTGGTTTCGTCAAGCGTCAGGGTGCCAGCCGAATATTTGGTGTCTTCGGTGCTGCCGCTTGCCGCCGCCGAGGTAATGCTGATGCCGATCTGTGCCAGCACGGCAAGGTCGGAATCGCCACCATTGTCCGAACGGAACGGCGTCGAGCCAACAATCTGCTGCAGGCTGGTTTCGATGGATTTTACCGTCGAATTACCCAAAAGCACCGAGCCGTCAGCGGCTTTGTTGGTTTGCGGATCAACATAGGTTTTTTCGTTGATATAGGATTTGACCGCGTTATAGGAATCGACAAAACCGAGGATCGCTGTTTTGGCCGCCGTCAGGTCCTGTTCAACTTCAACATTGATGGTCATGCCCGGTTCGGCATCAAAAAGGCTGATGCTTAGACCATCGACCAGATCATCAATATCATTGGACGGCCGTGTAATCGACACGCCGTCCATTGTGAATTTGGCGTCATTACCCGGGTTAATTTCCTGGGCGGCATTAATGCCAAGTGTGCCCGTGCCGGCATCAACGGCAAGAATGCCGAGGTTTTCCAATACATTACCCGTATCGTCAGACAGGGTCATGCGGTTGGTCGACCCCTCGTCCGAGGAAGTCAGAATAATGGTAGACTGCCCGTCGGCAACCTTGACCACAGAGGCCTGAATGCCGGTGGTGCCGGTAACGGTGTTGATTTTATCGCGAACGTCTTTGAGGGTGTCTGTTGCCGAAACGTCAATCTGCACACTGCCTTTGGCGGTGCCAAGGGTGAAGCTGCCGGTACCAATAGCAGTACCCGCCCCGTTGGTGGCGGTGCTAAGGGCATCATCGGGGTTCATATTGACGGTTTCGGCGCCAATTTTGTGTTTCGAGGCAATCTGGTCAACGACAAATTTATAGCTGCCCGTTGCTGCATTGTTACTTGCGCTAACAGACATCAGATTTGCGGCATTGCCATCGGCAGATGTCGAGAACACCTGTTTGGAGGCAAATGTATTTTTGGACTGATCGAAACTTGCGGCACCATATAGTGTGGAAATCGAGCTTTGCAGATCTTTGACAAGATCTTGCAGCTCGCGCATGGATGTCAGTTTTTCGTCGTTGGCATCGATACGTTTTTCAAGATTGTCGGCCGGGATACGACGGGCCTTCATCATCTGGTCAACGACATCGACAAAGTCGATATTGGAACTCAAGCCCGAAAGCTGAATACGTCCGTTATCGCCAACATAGACATTATTTAAATTGACGCTGCTCATAGTGCGTCTCCCGGTAACTGTAGATAGGCAAAAGCTGCCTTGTAACGATTATGCCCTGAAACTAACGCAAACGCCATGCCGGTTAAGGCATCGGGTGCTGTTAATTAAAATCAGGCTTCTTCGTTCACAAAAGTACCGAGGTAATCACGAATTTGGGAAAACAGGTTTTGTAATTCTTTTGAGGGGATTTCCCGCAAAATTTCGCCGTTGGTACGGTCGGTTACCCTGGCGATGACCCGGCCCGTATCGCGATTGAAGTTTAATTCAACGCGATAATTGTCGATAGGGCGCTCTGGCAGGTCAAGGTCGGCAAATGCCTGTTTCAACTGATCCGTGGCATCAATCGGCGCAATATTGCCGGATGCATGGTATTTCGATACTGATGTGGGACTAACCGCAGGGGAATTTCCCAAGGAAAGGCTGCCGGTAGAAACACCAGTAGCGACGCCGGAAACAGTACTACCGGATGACGGTGTATGAATCGAAGAAGTCGTCTGGTTAATTTCCATCGTGGCCTCCGCCTGTGCCGATCACGTCGGCTACGGATAATTCGAATTAGGAACGGGGGACGCGCCCCCGTTCCTGTTCGAATATCTGGATTACTGCAACAGACGCAGCAGGTTCTGCGGCATCTGGTTGGCCTGTGCCAGCATGGCAACGCCAGACTGAACCAGAACCTGTTTCGAGCTGAACGTGGTCATTTCCGAAGCAACGTCGAGATCCATAAGGGTCGAACGAGCGGCTTCAGTGTTTTCCTGCGTGGTCGAAAGGTTCTGTGCGGCAAAGTCAAGACGGTTCTGATACACACCGATGCTTGCCCGTGCGCTCTGCAGGTCGTTGATGGCATTGCCAACCGTTTCAATCGCAGCCTGTGCGTTGGTCTGGTTCGACAAGTCACTTGACTGCAGGGCATTGGTGCCAGAAGCGGTGCCGAGCGAACCGGCGTCAACAGCGGTCAGGTTGATGGTGAAACGGTCATTGGCAGTGTTGCCTGAACCGATCTGGAAATCAACCGGAGCCAAAGCGGCAGAAGCAGAGGTAGAACGAAGTGTAATCGTACGATCAGCCGCGACATCAGCCGTGGCCCCACCAGTAAATTTGTTGGCATCAGCAGCAAGAGCAACGTTACCAACGGTACCCGTGAAGTTTTCATTCAGCTTTAGCTTAATGCCGAGGTCATCAAAGTTCAGTTCTTTGGTCTGGCCTGTACCAATTTCTTGTGAGCCGCCAGATGCAAATTGGGTAACGTCGATCGATTGCGTAAGGGGATTGCCCGCAGCGTCGTTAAGAGGAGTCGTGCCATCTGAGGTGGCAGACAATGTCAAAATCGTACTGCCAGCAGCATTCGTTTCCATGCTAAAGGTAATTTGGCTTCCCGCTGGGGTGGGGGTGACTCCATCGTCCGCAGGAATGGGTGAATTGGCCGAGAAAGTCAGGCCTTGGATACCCTGGGTCGAAGTCACTGCCGCACCAATGGCAGTCGGATCAACTTCCGCACCACCGCCTGAACCCAGCAACTGAACGTCATTGAATTTGGTGGTACCGGCAATACGGTTGATTTCGTCGGTCAGGTTGCCGTATTCGTCGTCAAGGAAGCCGCGTTCGGTGTCGGACAAGTTGCCCGAAGATGCCTGAACAGCAAGGCTTTTCATACGAACGAGAACGTTATCGATGGTGGCCATACCGCCGTCGGCGATCTGAAGCATCGAGTTGGCCTGTCCAACGTTAACCGTCGCGGTTTTCAGCGACTGGCTTTCTGCATTCAAACGGGCACCAATGGCCATCGAAGCTGCGTCATCACGCGCAGACACGACACGGGTACCAGAAGACAGTTTGGCGAGCGAACGGGTCGCCATGTCATCGGATGCCTGCAGGTTACGGTGCGCAACGTTGGCGGCATAGTTGGAAATGATATTTAAAGACATAGTGATAAACTCCTACATGGATCACTTGCAATTGGCGATTTTGCCAATCAAACCCGGCGATGTTGCCGGAGGGCACCAAGATCTTCTTGATCAAGGAATGCCGATTCGATAGTCAAAATATACCCAACTGCCAAGATAAAGTCTAGCGTTTTATGAAGCCCGAAATTACCAAGCAGGAACAACGGGTTTCACGATCAGGCACCGGAAAAATAAAAATTCCGGGTCGGCACGTTAACGCATGAAACGGATCGTCAGGGTTGTTCCATGCGTCTCGGGGGTGGTTAAATATCGTGCTGCACGGGGTATTTGTCGTGCGGCATAATATGCTGCCAGGCAATCTGGCGGGTGGTGTTAAGGATCACCGGTGCCTGCAAATTGACAGACATGGTGAAATTCTGGTTATCGCCGGTCGGGCGGACTGTGACAATCAGCAAGATGGCCATATCTTCTTGCGGGATGGCAAGGCTTTGCCCGGCCCGCTCGATATCCGTGTTCGAATAGATGCCGCTTTCCATATTATAGGGTGCGACAATAAACGACAGGTCGGCATCGGTCAGGCTTTGATACAGCTTGAACTGGTCAAGGCTTTTGCCCGGAATGTTGGCAAGGCCAAAAACATGCTGATCGGCAAAGCCAAGCAGGCCGACTGGCATGTAAAGGGCACGTTCCCAAACAAACTCGATATCGCCAAAACGTGTTTCGACGAGAATGGATTTGGGAATATTTGCATCATTGATTTTTTGTTCGGTCATATCCCGTCGTCTTCCCCCAATTTCTGATCAGCAACAAGATGTGCCTTTTTTCAGGATCGTCAAGTTTTGGCCGCGATGCCCTGTCTCAAATCAATGACTAGCGCAAATAATTGACAAGCGAGTTATCGGCCGATTTCGATATTGCCAGAAAGCTGGCCTGCAAGGCTGTATTGTATTGTTCAAGTTCAGCCAGCGTCAGCGGCACATCCACGTTTTCAATATCGGAAATCGCATTATTGGCGAAAACTGAAAAATCCTGATGTTGGGATTCAACCGTTTCAACATTTTTTGTGTCGATACCGATTTTCGACGTCACATTGGGCAGGTTGTCGATGGCATATTCGATATGCCCCAGCGCGATTCGCAGGGAAGTCTCGTCGGTGGTTTTGCTCATGATCTGCAGCCCGGAGATCAGGCTGGCAAATGCCGGGTCATCGGCGCGAACGCCGTATTTAATTGAGTAATCCTCGTCAATCCGGGCCGACAGTTGCTTTTGGTCGCCCTGATAATATCCGGCATCGGTTGATGGTGCCGGGTTATGGGACAGGCCGTCAAGCAGGTTGCCACCGCCCGTTTCGCTGATCGCCATGGCATTGCCGGAAAAATCTTCGATCACCAGCCGATAGTTGGGGGTGCCCACATCTGCCCGTACCGATGCAATGGCCGGCGGCGGTGATAGTGAGTTGATGGCATTTGCCAGAGCCTTGGCCGTCATGCCCGGGGTATAGGCAATAGTTTGCCCGTTAATATCAAGGCTGCCTGCTGTCGTGCCGCCCAAAGCGCCAAGGGTCGCGCTGTCGCTTCCGGCAACAGTGGCGAAATAGGTGTCGGGCAGCGGGGCGGCCGCAAGGTTAACCGGTGCTGTGTCGGTGGTGCCGCCGCCAAACAGATACCGTCCGTCCAGCGTGGTGTTAAGCAGCGACGTTACCTGATCAAGCGCCTGATTGCCTTCTTCATCCAGATTGAGGTCGCTGGCCTGTGAGTTGCTAAGGCCTTGCAGCAACAGAGTTTTCATCCGCGTCGCAATGTCTGTTAGCGAGTCTGTCGCAGATTCCATGTTTTGCAGGCGCAATTTCACCTGGGTGATATTGTTCAGATATTGGTCGTTACGCGTAAGTGAGCCCTCAATATTGAGCAATTGCTGGGTATCTGATGCGATCCCGGCATAACTGCGCGATTTATAGCCGCTGGCGGACTGATTGCTCAGATCCGTCAATTTGGCGGCATTGCTCAGCGCAAGATTGCTTAACAATGTGTGGCTGGTAAAGGTTGCTACGCGGGTTACCATTTTAGCTCTCCATTACTCGCAGCATCTTAAACTGCATTCAGCAATGCATCAAACAATTCATCAACGGTCGAAATCACCTTTGCCGAGGCCGAATAAGCCCGCTGAAAAATGATCAGGTCCGACATTTCTTCATCAAGGTTAACCCCGGCTTCGTTCTGGATACGGGTATCAAGATCGTTGGCAAGGGCATTTTGAAACGCGTTGGAATCGCTGGCCGCAGAGGCCTTGGTGGCTGCTGTACTGATAATACTGGCGGCATAGTCAATCAGGGATGTCTTTTCTGGCGACAGGCCGCCCGCCGCGTCAAAGCCGATATCGGTTTTTGTAAAGGCATTTGCAAGGGAGGCCGCCGAGGAGTTGTCGCCTTCACGGATACCATAAGGAATGCCAAAGCCCAGAATATCGGTCAGGCTTTTTTCGGTACCGGCAGATGCAGGCATGGTGGCGAAGTTGTCGGTCATAAACATCGAATCGCCATCGGCATCCTGAACCCGGATTTTATAGCTCCCGGCCGATCCGTCGAAATAGACTTCGGCATTGACGTTGTTATCGGTCAGCGTCGAATTGGCATTAATCCGTGCAGCAATCGAATTAAGGGAGTCGGTGCTGCCATTATAGGAAATGGCCACGGTGCCAAAATCACCCGTGATATTGAGGCTGTAATTGGTGCCTGCCGGTGCCGGGGGCGATGCCGGGGTGCCAAGATTTGCCAGAGTGGTTGCGGGGTCGGCAATGGTAATGCCCGATCCGGTTGACACACCTGATTCATAAATATCGGCATCAAGGGTGCCGCGCGACAGGCGTGACGGATCATTGGCGATATCGCGCGATACTGTCAGATTTCCTGCGAGATTGGGCTGGTCTTCGGTCAGGCCGATCTTGTCGGACAGATTGCCACTGTCGGTTACCGACATGTTGGCATCGTTGGAAATCACCAGTCGCGACCGGTCACCATCAGTGGCGATATAAACCATATTCGCCGCCTGATCTGAACTCAGGCCCAACGCGCCGGTCAATTGTCCGCGCAGCTTGTTCTGGAGGGTCGTCAGGCTGTCGCCATTGGTGTAGTTGATGCTGATCGGCGTCGGGCTAAGGGTGCCGCTGCCTGCCGAAAACGTAAGGGTTCCCGAGGCACCCAGTGCCGATGATGGATCTGCTATTGCCGTCGAGGTTATGACACGGGAATTTTTGGCGTTGGTAAACAGGTCGTTGAGGCCAAAATAATGCGATAACCCCTGGTTGCGGCCGTCACTTAGTGTGACGTCGCTGTTGAGTTCGTTAATCGCAACCCGGTTGCCATTCTGGCCTTCAATCACCAGGCGCCCATCGGCAATTCTTGCCTGCAGGTCGCCCCCGGCAGCAGAACCGTTGATCGCCGCGACCAGATCATTGACCGTGGTCACCCCCGAAAGGTCGATATCGGCATAACTTTTGATGTCGCCGTTGCTGTCAAGGGCGGCAACCCGAAAACTGCCGGTGGCCGAAAACAGGTCGGTTCCCTCGATCTGGCGCGTTCCGGTCAGGTTGGTGGGCGGCGGAAAAGCCGTCCCTTTATTATGTTCGGCATTGACCGCATCGCGCAACTGGGTGGCAAGTTCGTTTACCTGATCGGCCAGTTGCGGCAGGTCCTGGTCGCGCATATCGATCAGGCCACGCAGGGTGCCGGTCTTGATTTCGTCGGTAATATCCACTCCGTCCAGCGTGATGCCCGATCCGCTTGAGCCGGGTTCATAGCCAGCTGTCGGCGCAAAGCTGAGCGGCACCGGGCTGCGATCAAGCAAAGGCCGCGATCCGTTGCCGGTAAAAATCACCATCGAGCCATCTTCGCGGGTATAGGTCGATGTATTGATGATTTTTGACAGCGCGTTAACCTTCTGGTCGCGCTGGTCACGCAGTTCGGTGGTGGGCTGCTCAATATTGCCCAGTCGTACGATATCGGTATTTAACTTGGCAATCTGGTTAAGCAACGAATTGGCATCGTTTACTTCCTGGTTGATGCTGTCATCGGCGTCGCTGCGCAGGTTCTGAACCTGGTCGGACAATTTTCCAAACGAGTCGACAAGCTGGGTTGCCGCAGACAAAACCTGCACCTTGGGCGAGTTCTGTTCTGGCGTGCTGTTAAGCTGCTCAAAGGCGTCAGACAGGTCGCTGATGCGCTGGCTGATGGCCGAGTTTGATTGCGGCGTGCCAAACAAGGTTTGGATCCGCTGATAAAACTCATCGCGCACTTCGGCTGTGCCGGCTTTGCCAAGTTCGCCACGCAATTCGGTTTGCAGACCGGCATTGACGTTACGGGTCACATCGCCAATCTGAACACCGGCACCCTGGCCGTTCAACGTCAGGGATTCCTGGCCGGCAATTTTGCGTGAATAGCCAGCGGTGTTGACGTTGGCAATATTCGACGATGTAATCGCAATGCGCGATTGCGCGGTGTTCAAACCGGAAATGGCAGAATTAAGGGCCTGTGTCAGTGACATGGTGCTTCCCCCGCGCCCTAGAACGTTTCGTTCAGGCTGATGGACAATGTGCCGCGATTTTTGGCGGTGCTGTAACCCCGACTGGTCGGTGTATTGGCATATCCGCCGCGATTATAGGTCGTGACCTGTTCATTGGCCCGGCTCTTTACCGCCCGGACAATGGTGTCGATCATGCGCTGGTTGGTGGTTTCTGCGGCTTTGAGCGCGCGCATATTGCGCTTGGCGGCCTCCTGAAAAAGGGCCTGCAATTCGCGCAGTTCGTTCTTTTCGTCTTCGGACATGTTTTTCAGATCGTCGACCCGGCCGCGCAGCTCTTGTACCAACTGTTCATATTGCATCGACAAGGCCGATTTTTCCGCGACAAAGCGGTTATATTCGGATGTTTCAAGGGTGCGCATGCCGTCGGTTTCGCGTTCCAGCAATGAAATCAGATCAAAGGTGACGCTTTTCAGCTCGATGACCATCTGTTCGGTTGACATGATATCAGGCTCCTTGCGTCTTGAGGATTTCACGGGTGACGGCATCGGCAATGCCAACCCCGCCCGCACTGGTCATTGTTTTTGCGTATTGGTCGACCAGCATCGAGCGAAACATGGTTTCGCCGTGCCCGCCGCCAAAATTGGGATCGGTTTCGATCCCTTCAAACATGTGGCTCAACATCTGTGACAAAAACATGCTTTCAAATTGTTTGCCCGCTTCGACAGCCTGGGCCGGTGTTTTGTGCTTGCCGTTGCCCATGGTGCTGACTTGCGAGGCAATGGATGATGCCTTGCTGGCCTGTGCGCTGGTTTGGGCCTGCGCCATTAGGGCGCTGGTGCCATCAATCATCATTACATCACCTCGATTTCGGCCTGAAGGGCACCCGATGCCTTGATGGCCTGCAAAATTGTGATCATGTCACGCGGTCCAACGCCCAGGCTGTTCAAGCCATTGACCAGTTCCTGAAGGCTGACGCCGGTATCAAGCAGGCCCAGCTGTTTATCCGATCCGTCGTCAACCTGAACATTGGTTCGCGGAACGGTGGTGGTGGTGCCACCTTGCGAGAACGGCGAGGGCTGCGATACTTGCGGTGTTTCGGTAACCCGGATGGTCAGGTTGCCCTGGGCAATGGCCACACGGCTGATGCGGACATTTTCGCCCATGACAATGGTCCCGGTCGACTCGTCAATCACCACCCTGGCGATCTGGTCAGGCTCAACGCGCAGCTGTTCAATATCGGTTAACAGCGACACCACATTCTTGTTGTAGCGGTCCGGGACGGTCAGGCGCACTGTGCCAGGGTCGCTGGGGCGGGCGGCAACTTCGCCAAGATAGGCATTAATGGCATTGGAAATGCGCCGGGCGGTGGTGAAATCGGGGTTGCGCAGCACAACCGACATCGATTTCATAGCATTCAAATTAAAATCTATTTCGCGTTCAACAATGGCACCATTGGCAATGCGCGCGGCGGTTGGAACGCCCTTGACCACGGTCTGGGCGTTGCCCGATGCGCTAAAACCACCAACGGCAACCGGCCCTTGGGCGACAGCATAAACTTCGCCGTCTGCACCCACCAGCGGGGTGACCAGCAAGGTGCCGCCCTGCAAGCTTTCCGATGTGCCAATCGCGCTGACGCTGACGTCAATTTTCGAGCCTTGCCGGGAAAAAGGCGGCAGGGTGCTGGTGACCATGACCGCGGCAATATTGTCCGACTTGATGTTTTCGATCTGGTCGCGAACATTGATGCCCAGCCGTTCAAGCATGGCGACCATGCTTTGGCGGGTAAAGTCCGCGTCTTTCATGTCGTCGCCCGTGCCGTTCAAACCAACGATCAAACCATAGCCCACCAGCATGTTGTCACGGACACCTTCAAAATCGGCGATGTCCTTGATGCGAGACTGGGCATGGGCTGCTGATATGGGAGCCAGGGCGAAAATGCCCAGTGCCGCGAGGATAATCGCTGCCTGAAATGCATATTTGCCAAGACGCTTGATCATATTGGTCATTCCACTGTGTCGTGGGCGAAAACTTCCGCCGGTTAACGGGGATGGCATCATGGTCGGATGCCCTCGCCATAAGCAAAGCGAAAATCGTGCCAAGCGAGTGTTTGCAAGGTTCGCGGCAGGGCGGTTTTAATGCAATTCCCGTAAACTCAATTGGCTGGAGAGTGTTTTTGTCATATCGGCGAGGTTGCGGGGCCAACCCGGCATTTTTTTCCGGTTGCCCAAACGCCTGCTTTGGGGAAGACTCGACAAAGGAACGGTTTGCCTCCAGATATATGGTACACGCAAACGCGCATTCTTTTCCGATGAACAGTTATCTTGGTACAGGGCAGTAGACGAACATGAAGGTTAGCGGATCAAAAGGCACCACATCAGGTGCATCGACACGCAAGGCTTCGGGCACTGGTGGAAATGACCAGGGGTTTGCCAATGCCATGCGATCAAACGGGCCCGGTCCCGAACGCGCGGCTGCGAGCGAGGGCATGCATGCGCCATCATCGGTAAGCGCGCTGGGGGCTTTGCTGGCACTGCAACAAAGTGGCGATGCGCTGGATTCTCCGCGTCGCCGGTCTGTTTTGCGGGCAAAGACCTTGCTGGATCAACTTGACCGTGTCCGGCAGGCTTTGCTGGGCGGCGGGCTTCCGGCATCGCAACTGGCGCAACTTGTTGATGTTATTGGAAAAGAGCGCGAAGATGTCGATGATCCGGCGTTAAGTGCGGTCCTTGATGAAATAGAGTTGCGCGCAAGGGTTGAATTGGCAAAGCTGGATGTTGCCGGTTTGCGTTAGTTTGGTTTTGTCGGGGCAGGTATTTGAAATCGCAGTATTTTTTCGGGTTTTCCCGATAGATTTGGCGAAATTGTTCAATCAGCTTGCGCCCATAGGCTGCTGCCTCTATATTCCCGCGCGATCGGTGAGTCCTGTATAGAGGGCATACATGACTATCACATTAGCACCTGACTATCGTCCCGCCGAGGACGAAGAGTTCATGAATCCGCGTCAGCGGGAATATTTCCGCCAGAAGCTTTTAGCCTGGCGGCTCGAACTTTTGCACGAATCATCAGAAACACTGGCAAATCTTCAGGACGGAGGATTGCAAGAACCCGATCTTACCGACCGTGCTTCAGCGGAGACCGAGCGTTCACTTGAGCTGCGGACGCGAGACCGTGCGCGCAAGCTGATTTCCAAGATTGACGCTGCTTTGCGCCGCATTGAAGACGGATCCTACGGTTACTGCGAAGAAACTGACGAACCGATCAGCCTTAAGCGACTTGAAGCCCGTCCGATTGCGACCCTGAGCATTGAAGCCCAGGAACGTCATGAACGGATGGAGCGAACCCGCCGCGACGATTAATCGCAGCGGTAAAAAAATACGGTAACAAGACGGGAATTCTTAATGAAACCCGCAGCCGAAAAATTCGTTTCTTGTGGGAGAAACGCGAATACGCGATACCCGAACAGGGATCGGCTCAGACTGGGCCGGTCCCTTTCTTTTGTCTGCACGGGCCAACGGTGCGGATGCCGGTAAAAGAAAACCGGCCGGCATTTTCATGCCGACCGGTCATCGGGGCGGGCAATATTGCCCGACTGCGGAACCCCGAAGAGAACAAAACCCTGCGCATAAAAACTAGAACGGAAGCAGGATATCCATGATTTCGCTGCCATAGCGCGGCTGCTGAACATCGGAAATGGTGCCACGTCCGCCGTAGGAAATTCGGGCCTCGGCAATTTTGTCATAGGAAACGGTATTGGCCGACGTAATGTCGGCCGCCCGGATCACACCGGCCACCTGAACTTCGCGTACTTCGGCATTCACCCGGATCTCCTGGCGGCCATGAATGACATAATTGCCATTGGGCAATACCTGCACAATGATGGCCGCGACCTTCAGGTCGATGGTTTCGTTACGATCCAGCGTGCCGCCGCCTGAATTGGACGAATTGCTGTCGATGTTAAACAGGTTCGAGGGGTCAATACTTTCGGGCAGCACCTTGGTAAACTGGCTTTCCAGCCCCAGCAGCGAGGGCACCCCCATATCTTCGGAATTGCGCCGGGTGCGAGCGGTGGTGTTGGCCAGTTCCGCCTTGTCATCAATGGCGATGCTCACCGTCAGAATGTCACCCACCTGGCTGGCGCGCTGGTCCTTGAAAAACGACCGTGCGCCGGTACGCCACAATGAGTTGGGGTTGCTTTCGGCGACCTGCGGGGCAGGCATAGGCATGCTGACCGGGCGATAGCCGGGGCTTTGGGTCGGGTTGTTAATGCCCGAAAGCTTGGGGGCTTCGCCAACTTCTGACAGGCGTCGCAAGGTGTTGCACCCGGACAAAAGTGCCGTCGCACATATCAATGACAGGGCCACGGCCATTTTGGGCGTGTGAAACCGGCCCATTCGGGCGGTTTTCGGGGTTTTGGGTTTGGTCATAGGGTCCTCCTGGGTTCCGCACGGTATAACTAGCAACCCGCGTGCCAGTTCCATAAGCCAGACAAGGCAAAGCTTGCCGGGCAAAGTTGCAGGGGGGGGCAGGGAGGAGAATGGACGAGAGGGGAGACGAAGGGGGCGGTAAAGAAAGGAGAGAGCGGCAAACCGGACTTTGTCAGAGCCATGGAATTACCGATCCCGATCTGCGTTTGCCCGTTCGCGTGCCGGTACGCCGGAAAATTTGCGTGCCTGTGACGGGCGCGCGGGTGGGAAGGTGGCGAGGGTGTTTTACTGGCTCATGGAGGGCAAGGCGCGCACTTCGTTTTCGGCGGTTACTTCGACCTGAATGGTTTTGTTGCTTTGCAAGTTCACCACCCGGATCACATCACCGACCGAGCCGTTTTCAAGCGATTTGCCCCGTGCGGTGAGCGACATATTCGGTGTTTCAAGCCGAATGTTTACGATCGCCCCGCGTTTGACCAAAATCGGGGCCGTGAAATCGCGGTTCAGCAAGGGTTCACCGGGGCCGACATTGCGGCGCACTTCCTTGCCAATCACATCCGAAGGGTTGCGCAAAACATTGGCCTGCAGGCGGTCGCTGCGAACCTCCTGCAATTCGACCTGATCGGGGCGCACAATATCGCCACGCCGCACCGGGTCAACCAGTACCGGCACTTGTTCTAGCGGAAAATACCGCCCACTCATACGATAGGTGCGTTGCTGGGCAGAGCCCCGCCCGGTCGTAACATCGGCAATGAAGCGCCCGGTACGGCGGTTGATGTTAATGCCGGTGACTTCTATTTGCGCGGGGGCATCGACGGGCAATTCAATACGAAAGGTGTCGCCGCCCATATCCACGGAAAATGGCGGCGCGATGCCGTTTTCCTGTAGCGCGCCATGAATGACATCGGAAATTTCGTCCATGCCAATGCTTTGGCTGTCGCGGGTGATGATGATCTGGTCGGCCGTGGTGCGGGGGCGCCACGCGACCTTGTAGCGCTGGGCAATTCCTGCCAGCCAGCGATAATCAAGCACGGCCTGCTGGCCCGGTTGTGGGGCATGGGCCACGGCAACCGTTTCCTGGTCGATCGGCAAGCCGCTGAAAATATCGCCCAGTGTCACATAGGCCCCTTCGATATGGGCCTGCGGGCGCAAAAGAATATCCATATCCTGCGCCCGGGACGGGGCAGGAAAGACAAAAAACAGGGCCAACGTAATGGCAACGATGATGTTTCGAATGATCATGGCCGGAATGTTAGCACCAAAAAATGGACAGCAGGTAAAATTGAACCTTATCCTGCCACGCCTGAACCGGAATGAACAGGCGTGTCTCGGGCAGAGGATGGGGTCACCCTCTGTTATGCCCGTGTCCTTAACGCAGATTGCTGATCGCGCTCATCATTTCATCTGTGGTGGAAATGGATTTAGAATTCATTTCATAGGCCCGCTGGGCCTTGATCAGGTTGGTGATTTCCTGAACCACGTTGACGTTGGAAGATTCAAGATATCCCTGCAACAAGGTCCCAAACCCGACCGAGCCCGCCGTGCCGGTATTGGGCGTGCCCGAGCCATCGGTTTCAAGAAACAGGTTGTCGCCAAGTGCGCTCATACCTGCCGGGTTGATGAAGGTTGCCAACTGAATCTGACCCAGATTCTGCGGCGCGACCTGGCCATCAATTTCGGCGTAAACTTCGCCCGATCCGTTAATGGTAACCGATGTGGCATTGTTAGGAACCGTGATGCCCGGCTGGATCGCATAACCATCCTTGGTCACGATCTGGCCGTTGCCATCAAGTTTGAACGTGCCATCACGGGTATAGGCGGTTTCGCCGCTGGGCAAATCAACCTGAAAATACCCGCGTCCCTGCAAGGCAACATCAAGTTCGTTTTCGGTCATGGTTACGCTGCCCTGCCCGGTATAACGGCCAATGGCGGCAGTTTTTACCCCCAAGCCCACCTGCACACCGACCGGCACAATCGTGCCGGTATCAGATGACGGCGAACCGGCACGGCGCAAATCCTGATACAACAGATCCTGAAATTCGGCGCGCTGGCGTTTATAGCCGGTGGTGGTCATGTTGGCGATGTTGTTCGATGTCACATCCACGTTGGTGGATTGTGCCATCATGCCAAGGGCTCCAATATCGAGTGACCGCATTTTTGTCTCCTCATCCTGCGCTTTATGCGCTGTCTTCATGGTTCCACACCGGGGTGCGGAACAAACTGTTCATATCAATCAGGCGCGGACATCGCCCAGCTTGCTGATCATGTCGCGCTGGCGCTGGTTTTCATTTTCGACGGTCTTGGTCACGGCCTGATAGGTCCGTAATACGTCGATCATGTCGACCATCGCCTTGATCGGATTAACGTTGGATTTTTCAAGGGAACCCTGAACAACACCGGGGCTTTCAACCGCCTGGGGTTGCTGGTCGGTATTATAAAGCGACGAGCCCTCGGGTTTGAGTAGCTGGATATTGTCAAAGGTGGAAACCGCAAGGCGCCCGACCTGACCAACATCGGTTGAAACCGTGCCGTCCCCGGCAATGGTCACGCGGGTGTCAGCCTGGCCAAAAAACAGCGGCTGTCCGGCATCGGTTAACACCGGATAGCCTTCCGATGTAATGAGCTGGCCACCAGGGTCGAGCGAAAAATTGCCGTTTCGGCTGTAACGGGTGCCATTGGGGGTATCGACCGAAAAATACATGTCGGGTTTGGTCAGCGCCACGTCAAAATCGCGTTCAGTGGTTTCGATATTGCCCACCGTCGTATCACGATACTGGCCGATATCCTGCACCAGTGCGATTTTGCGTTCGCCGCGAAACGGCGCATCCTTGTTCGCCGCCATCCAGTCGGTGAACATCATGTTTTGCTGTTTGTACCCGTTGGTATCCATGTTGGCCAGGTTCTGCGTAATGTTGTTCATCTTGCTACGCAAAACCATCTGGCGCGACAGGGCGATATAGGATGTATTTTCCATTATGGGTCATATCCCGCTTGCAGGCAAAATTGGTTGCAAGCTTTAATGCGAATGGCATGCCAGATTTAAAATATAATTTAAAAACAATGGATTATAGGTGTGCGGTAAAACTTGCCCTGCACCAAATCGGCAGGATGCGGCAAGAACAGCCCTCCTTTTTGTCCTTGCCATAATGGGAAAACACGGGCGGCGACCGTTTTTGTCGCTGTATCGCCCTTTGTTTTGGCAATGTTCTTGCGTTATCGGGCGGGGAGGCTGGCAATTTCGGGCCGCGCGCCCCAAATTATAACAAGATGACGCAGGCACCACAGGCAATACAGGCACCACAGGCAATACAGTTCACTATCGTTACGATAGATGCCGGGGCGTGGATGGTGTGATTGCCGCAGTGTTAAGACGGGGCTTTTGTTGTCGATTGGCCGCAGGCTTGATAGTGTCGGCAACGGAATATTAACGTGGCCGGTTTAAGGCTGTCAAAATGGTGTGCTGTGCGGGTGCGCATACCAGTGTAAGGTGACGATATGCGGGGCAGGACGGCATAATGGGCGAAGATCTCGACGAAATTGAAGGCGAAGGTAATGGCAAAGGCGGCAGCAAAAAGCTGCTGATTGTTATTGTTCTGATAATTTTGTTGCTGGTTGGTGGTGCGGCTGCGGCCTATTTTACCGGGTTGATGCAGCCGGTGATCGACATGGTTCTGGGGGGCAGCAGCCAGACCACCGAGGAAGCAGCCCCTGAAAACGCGATTGAACAGGCGCCGGGCGTGCCAGACAATGTCGGTTTTGTTGATTTGCCTGAAATTCTGGTAAATTTGAATACCGGCACCAGCAAGCCCAGCTATTTGAAAATACGGGTCAGTCTGGAAGTTGCCGATCAGTTAAAGGTGCCCGAGGTCGAGCAGATGATGCCGCGCATTGTTGATAATTTTCAGGTCTATCTTCGCGAATTGCGCCCGGAAGATCTTGCCGGGTCCGAGGGGATGTTCCGCCTGCGCGAAGAATTGCTGATCCGGGTAAGTGCGGCGGCAAAGCCCGCCAAAATTAACGACGTTTTGTTCAAGGAAATGCTGGTACAATAATGTATCGCGCATGACCGCAGATTTAAGCCTGGGATAAACGCCGATGGCCGAAGAAGACGATGATGATGCACTGGCCGCCGAATGGGAAGCCATGGCCGGGGGCGGAGACGACGACGGTGACGGCGGCGATGATATGGCCGCCGAATGGGAATCCATGCTTGGCGAGGATGGCGGCGAGGACGAAGAACTTGTCGGCCCCGGATCTGCGCGGGTTCTGAACCAGGACGAAATCGACAGTCTGCTGGGCTTTGACGATGGCAGCGGCTCGGGCGACCAGTCGGGTATTCAGGCGATTATCAACTCGTCGATGGTGGCCTATGAACGGTTGCCGATGCTTGAGGTGGTGTTTGACCGCCTTGTGCGCATGATGTCGACCTCGTTGCGTAACTTTACCTCGGACAATGTCGAAGTCTCGCTCGATAACATTTTGTCATTGCGGTTTGGCGATTATCTGAACTCCATTCCCTTGCCCGCCATGCTGGGTGTTTTCAAGGCCGAGGAATGGGACAATTATGGTCTGTTGACGGTTGATTCAGCCCTGATTTATTCGATTGTGGACGTGCTTTTGGGCGGGCGGCGCGGTACCGCCGCTATGCGGATTGAAGGCCGACCCTATACCACGATTGAACGCAATCTGGTTGAACGCATGATCCATGTGGTTCTGGGCGATCTTTCCGCCGCGTTTGACCCGCTAAGCCCGGTTAATTTCCGGTTTGAACGCCTTGAAACCAACCCGCGTTTTGCCACCATTGCCCGCCATGCCAATGCCGCCATTGTGGCCAAGTTGCGCATTGATATGGAAGATCGCGGCGGTCGGCTTGAATTGCTGATCCCTTATGCAACACTGGAGCCGGTACGTGAATTGCTGCTTCAGATGTTCATGGGCGAAAAGTTCGGCCGTGACTCGATCTGGGAAAACCATCTGGCCAATGAGCTTTGGCAAACACATGTGAACCTGCTGGCCGTCCTTGATGAACAGGTGATGGCCCTTGGGGACGTGATCAATCTGGAAGTGGGGAACCGGATGTTGCTTAATACCGGGCCGACATCGCCGGTCGAAGTGCGGTGCGGGGATGTTGCCCTGTTTCGCGGCCTGATGGGGCGAAAAGGGGATCGGATCGCCATTCAGGTGCGCGAACGTGCGCGCAAGAACAAGGAGGAAACCGGCTGATGGCTGTCGAGTTTTACCTCGATCTCCTGATGATTGTTTTGCTGGTAGCGACAATCATCTATGCGCTGATGCTTAATCGCAGGCTTGCAGCCTTTCGTCGTAACCGCGAGGATATGGAACAGTTTCTATCGGCCTTTCATGCCGCGACCGAGCGGGCCGAAATACTGATCCAGTCCTTGAAGGAAATGGCATCGCAAAGCGGGGATGCGTTGCGCGAGGATATCGGGCGGGCCAGTGGCCTGCATGAAGATTTGTCCTTTATGGTTGACCGTGGCGACGCGATTGCCAACCGTCTTGAAAAAGCGGCCAGCGGTGTGAATGCCGCGCGCAAGGCCGCCGGGGCCGATGCCGGTTTTGGCGCATCTGGCAATGGCGGCAAACAGGTTATGGATGATCGCAACGATGCGGGCGACCGCAACGAACGGGGTGATCGGAATGACCGGGGCGACCGGAATGATCGCAGTGATCGCAATGTCGGGATCGAAACCCGCGCCGAGGAACTGGCTGCCCGTCTGGTCCGCGATACCGAACGCCAAAGTGCGCGGAACACCTATGAAAATGGTGGTGGCCGCGCGGCGTCGCGCGACATGCGTGATGATCGGTCTTCTTCGGCATCGTCAGGTGCGTCGACGTCCATGCGCGATGATCGCCGGGCCAACCTGATGGACGACAATGATGCCGACGAAGACGCCGGACGGTCGGACGCCGAACGTGAATTGCTGGCAGCGTTGCGTTCGGTACGGTAATGGCGTTACGATTGGGTAACGGACGATAAGGGAATGTTCAGCCACGATGGGTGCGTGGTCGGGATATATGTGGGAATTTGCATTGCTGTTGTGCAATAAAATCGGCACAGGTTTGCGGATGCAGGCTTGTTCTGGTGGGGATGACGGCCCATTTTCATATACGGGCTGTCTTGTGGGGACAGCAAAATTACGTTTCGGGTTTGATGTGGTTCGCGCTGCGGACTGCTGCTTAATGTCGGGTGAGTGAATGTCTTCTTTGCGTATTTTGCCAGTGCTGATCGTTGTGTCGGGTGTTGTCCTGTCACTGAAGGTCTCTGATGTCGTGTCGATCTGGCGCGATGGCGGTGATATGCAGGAATCCGCCGCCGTTAGCATGGTGCAGGCCGCACGCGCGCAGGAAAACCCTGCCGATCCGGCGGGCATTGCCGGTGGGCCCGGTCTGGATGCCCCGGCGGGCGGTGCCGATGCGTTGACACCGGCGATGGACCAGGAGGCCGCTGGCGGGGGCAACGCGGCCGAAGACCCGCCCAGTTTTGGCGGTGATCCGACCTTGTTTACCCAGGAAGAAATTGATCTTTTGCAAAACTTGTCGGCGCGCCGCTCCGAACTTGACCGTCGCGAGCAGCGCCTTGACGAACGTGAAAGCCTGTTGACCGCTGCTGAGGCGCGGATAGACAGCAAAATTTCCGAAATGAAACGGTTGCAGGCCTCGATTGCGCAGCTGGTCGAAAAGAAAGACGAAAAGGACGACGACCGGATCAAGAAGCTGATCACGGTTTATGAAAAAATGAAGCCCAAGGATGCGGCCCGTATCTGGAACGATCTGGATATGAACATTCTTTTGCAGGTGGCACAGGGCATGCGCGAGGCCAATACGGCGTCGGTTCTGGCCCAGATGACGCCCGAACGCGCCCGCGCCCTGACAACCGAGCTTGCTTACAAGCGCGATCTGAGTTCGCTGCCATTGACCAACCCCTGATCTGGCGCGACTTGCGAATGCGCCTTGGGGCTTTGGGGTTAATTATCGCCCTGTTTTGGGGGAAGTTCTTGAAACAGGGTGTGAAAACCCCCATTCTTGTTAAAGTGAAAAGCCTTGATTAACCTAAATTAAATAGGTACATCACGAAGATAAAGTTCCGAACCAAAGCTGGGTGTTTTTCCAGATTGACAGCATCATGGAGTGGTAAATGTCCGTCGATCCCAATATGCCAATTCTGATTGTCGATGATTACAAAACCATGTTGCGTATCATCCGTAATCTTCTTCGCCAGTTGAACTTCACCAATATTGAAGAAGCAACAGACGGCAGCATGGCGTTGCGCAAATTGCGCGAAAAGCCGTTCAGCCTGGTGATTTCCGACTGGAACATGGAGCCGATGACTGGTCTTCAGTTGCTCAAGGAAGTTCGCGCGGATGCGAAGCTGAAGGATCTTCCCTTCATCATGATCACGGCTGAAGCCAAGACTGAAAACGTCGTTATGGCCAAAAAAGCCGGTGTATCAAATTATATCGTCAAGCCGTTCAATGCCGAAACCCTCAAGGGTAAGCTGACCACGGTTCTTGGTGATTTCTAAGTCAAAGAGGGGCACGGGGCATTTTGTCCCGTGATACCGCCGTGGATGATACCCAGTTACGCGACCTGCTGGCACAGCTTAAGAAACGTCTTGAAAAAGGCGATCTGAAGATTGAAGAAGTTTCCGGGCTTGTTGAAAGTCTGGCAAAATTTCTTCCGGCCAGCACGAAAACCGACAATCAGGATGAAAAACGCCTGTTTGGGGAATTGGACGAGCTTTCCAATATCATTCGCAAGATGAAATCGGAAATTGCGTCTTTGCGGCCCGACGACATCAAGGCCGAATATATTCCCAATGCGACCGACGAGTTGGACGCCATTGTTGATGCGACCGCCGGTGCAACACACGAAATTCTTGATGCAATGGACTCGCTTGAAGAATTTGCCGCAAGCTTGCCGCCCGAACAGGCCGAGATTGTGACAAATGCGACGATGCGGGTTTATGAAGCCTGTAATTTTCAGGATATCACCGGGCAGCGGACGACCAAGGTTGTCAAGGCCTTGAAGGCCATTGAAGAACGGGTAGAAGGGCTGGTAACGGCATTTGGTGCGGAGATCGCACGTTATGCAGAAGCCAACCCGCGCAAGTCAAAAGACGACAAGCAGGGTGATGAAGCCTTGCTGAATGGTCCGCAGCTTGAGGGCAAGGGCGTGTCACAGGCTGATATTGATGCGATGTTTAATTGACCCTTTGGGCGAAATGACGAACGGGTATGACAGAAGAAGATGAAGATTCCCCGCGCCGCATAAGTGCCGTGACCGGCGGTACAACGGCGTTGTTTCTGTCGCTTTATCTTTTGCTTCTGGCTTTTTTCATTCTGTTAAACACCATCTCGACCTATGAAGAGGTAAAGGCCCAAAAGGTGCAGCAAAGCCTGTCATCGGCCTTTGCTTCTATTTTACCCCCGACCACCAGTCTCGATACTGTAACCTCTGTTGATGGCCCGTTGCTGGCGGCACAGGAAACCCAGAAAAAACTGGGAGACCTGTTTCAGTCGCCTTTGAATGTGGCCCGTGTCGAAGTTCTTCAGCCGGGAAAACTGCTGGAGGTGATGATGCATACCGACCAGCTTTTTGATCCGTCCAAAAGCACCATCCGCGAACGCCAGCAGGGATTTGTTGCCAATCTGGCGCAGGCCTTGGCCAATACAGCGGGGGGCGCGCAATATGAAATGGAAATGATGCTGGGCAGCAATCTGGGCAAGCAGGGTACCATTCCGGTTGAAGACAGCCTGGAAATCGCCCGTGCCGGGGCCTTTGCCCGTGCGGTCATCGCCCAGGGCGCACCGGCGCGTGCGGTCGATGTTGGCATCGATCCCAGTGCCGATCCTTTCATTGTGACCTTTCGTTTCTTTTGGGACCAGACTGCCGAAGCCAAGGCGGCCGCTGAACGTGCTGCTGCCGCCCAACAGGCTATTCCGTCTTCTGTTGCGCTACCGCCGCTTAACAAAACCGGCACGGGTACAAGTGCGCCAAGCGTGACCATTCCGCTTCCCATGGCCTCGCCCGGCGTGGTTCCCGTTGCCCCGGCAAAACCGGCGGCACCTTCGATAACACCGGGAGGCGGATGATGCTTGACGAACCCAAAAGAGATGAACCCACCGGCCCGCCGATCTGGATGCTTAGCCTGGCTGATTTGATTTCGCTGCTGCTGACGTTTTTTGTCATGCTGTTTGCAATGTCGAGTGTGAAGGTCGATCGCTGGGACGAAGTTGTTGATTCGCTCTCCCAATCGATCCGCCCGGCCCCGGTCGAACCGACCGATGAGCCGACCGCACAAATGAATATTCCCCGTGTGTATCGCAAACCGGCGATGAACCTGGATTATTTAAGCTCGGTGATTGAAGGGGCCATTCGCGATAACCCCGTGCTGGGGCATGCCCGGTTACGCCATACCGCAGATAAACTGATTATTTCCCTGCCGGGCGATGTGATGTTTGTTCCCGGTAGCGAAAAGCTGGCGCAAAACGCCCGTCAGGCCCTGTTTGTGCTGGGCGGTGTGTTGTCCAACATTGGTAATCGTGTGGGTGTTCAAGGGCATACCGACCCCCGCCCGGTGAGCACGCAAAGCCGTTATACCTCGAATTGGGAGCTGTCGCTGGCGCGTGCCGCCGAAGTTGCCAATGAATTAAAAAGGTCGGGTTATCTGGATTACATAAATATTTACGGATTTGCGGCATCAAGATACGACGAACTGCCGCGGACAGGTGACGAAGAAAAGCGCTATGAGATGGCGCGACGTGTTGACATCGTCATTGAACCCCACGGCGGGAGCGGTCTGGGAGGTTCTTAGGAATGCGATGTGGGTTAACGCGACTGTTGCTGGCTGTTGCCGTGGCGACTGCCGGTTTGGTGGTCGCGGCGCAAACGGTGCCGGTTGCGCATGCCCAAACGGCAAGCCCGGTCATCATGCGCTCGGGCAATCACGAAGGGTATGGTCGCATTGTGGTGCAATGGGATCATCAGGTGAATTACACCGCCGAAATTATCGGCAATCAGCTTGTTGTTCGCTTTGACCAGCCGTTGGTCGCATCCTTGCGCGGGGTGGTTGACCCGATTTCCGACTATGTCAGCGATGCTTTTTTCGATCCCGATGGCCGGACAGTTGCCTTTGTTTTGCGCGATGACTTTGACGTGCGCGCGTTTAATGTCGGCACCAATGTGGTGCTTGATATTCTTGATAAAGCCGCCCCGGAACCCACTCCTGCGCCTGCTCCCCAGCCTGCCGCGCCATCTCCGTCCCCGGCTCCTGTGGTGCCGCCAGCAGACCAAGCCGCGCCTGCGCCAACCGCGCCGGCACAAGGTGCGCCTGCCGGGGTGACGGCACCTGCGCCCGCACAACAGCCGGGAAATGCATCACCGGGGGGGGCTTTGCCGCGTCCGGCATCCAAACCCGCCACGCCTGCACCCGCCACGCCTGCACCCGTGACCCCGTCGAAAACGTCGAAAACGTCGCCTGCCGGGCCGGGCAACGGCACGTCCGGTGCGCAGGTTCCCTCTGCCGCCCCTGCCGCACCGACATCGCCTGCACCGGTCGCACCGGGCGCCGCACCCACAGATGCCAGCCTGCCGACGTTGGAAATTCGGGTCGGGCGCCATCCCACATTTTACCGGCTGGTTTTTGACTGGCCCAAAACCGTTAATTACCAGGTTAGCGGAGCCGACGGCCAAAACCATATCGTTTTTGATAGCCCCGCCCAGATCGACGAGGTGGCAACGTCGCGGCGGTTGCCGCGTGGCGTGTCGGTATCACAGGCTGCAACCCGCCCGCTTGATGTTGTCATCAGCAGCGATCCTGCGCGCACGCTGCGCCATTTTCGCTCGGGCACCAAGGTTGTCGTCGATGTGATGGGGGTTGATGGCACCCCCCAGGGTGAGGATGACACATCTGCTGGCCCGCCAAACGGGGCTGCCCGGCAAAAAGCCGCCGGTGCAACCCAGCCTGTGACGCCCCCAACGGCCCCGGCCGGTGCATCGACAGGCCCAAAAACACCCGCCACCGAAAACAGTACCGGAAAACCCCGTCAACTGACCTCGGCAATACGTGATACCACCACGGGCGGCGCGGCAAACGAGGCGTTGGCCCCGGTTGAAAGCATTGGCAAGATCACCGTTGGTGTCACGCAAGATGCGACAAAGCTGGAACTGACCTTTCCGTTCGGGCGGCCCACCGGGGCGGCAATTTGGGATCGGGCAGGATTTTTATGGTTTGCCTTTGATACCCGCGCCGAGCTTGACCTTGACCGGGTCCGCCAGGAAGCAAGCCAGATTGTCGGGGTGATCGAACAGCTCGAAAGCCCCTATGGCACGCTGGTGCGCATGACCATTCCTGACGGGGTGGGCTTGATCTCGCGGCAGGACGACCTTGGTGGCTGGGTGATATCGATGGAAGCGGGGATATTGCAGCCGGTCGAACGGCTGGGCCCGACGATTGAACTCGACAGCGAAACCCGCGCCAGATTGGCCGTGCCCCTGACCGGTGTCCGCGACACCATGACAGTTAATGACCCCGAAGTGGGCGATAGCCTGCGTGTGGTGCCAACAACCCAGGCGGGTTACGGCATTGAAACCCCGTTACATTATCCCGAATTTAACGTTTTGCCGTCGTTTCAAGGCGTGGTTGTTGCCCCGGTTAACGACCGGGTGAAAGTTTCGCATCGGGCCCCGCCCGCTGCACAAACCGAAATCAATGACCCGGCTGCGCCAGCCCCGTTGGGCGAGGCGGTGGTGGTAACGGCGGATAACGGGTTGAACATCTCGCCCGAAGGGGCGCGGTTGCTGGCCTCGGCAACCGGGGTGCGCGCACGCACGGGCGATACTGATGCAGGGCGCATTTTCGACCTTGAAGACTGGCGCCGGGGCGGACTGGATAATTACAATGACGCCATTACCGCGCTGATGGGGGATGTGGTGCGAAGTGGCGATGAACATCGCAACAAGGCCCGGCTGGATATGGCACGGTTTTACATGGCCAACGGTTTGGGGCCGGAAGCCAATGCGATGATCGAAATGATGGAACAGGACGACCCGCTGATTGGTCAGAAATCCGAATTTCGCGCCCTGAAAGGGGCGGCAAAGTTTTTGAACGGCCAATATGACGAAGCCGAACGCCTGCTAAGCGATCCGCGCCTTGCCGATTTGACCGAGGTGAAATTGTGGCGGGCGGTGAACAGTGCGGCGCGCGGGCGGCCCAATGAAGGGGCGCGCGATTTGATGGAGTCCATTCATCTGCTGGATAAATACCCGACCGAGCTTTTGATGCGGTTGGGGCCGGTGGCGGCAGAACAGGCCCTGATTGTGAAAAACCCCAAGGCCGGGATGGAAGTTGTCAGCAAGATGCTTGAAGACCCCGAAGCGTCTAAAAACAAGCTGCTGGATGTTGAATATTTAAAAGGACTGTTCGAACAGGAAGCTGGCCAGTTTGACCAGGCCATTGCCACCTGGGACCAGGTCGCCAATGGCGATAACCGCAAAGCACGCGCGCACGCCATTTTTGACCGCACCGAGCTTTTGTTAAAGCTGAAACGCCTGACGGTTGATGACGCCATTACCCAGTTGGAAAAATTGCGCTTTGCCTGGCGGGGCGATGATTTTGAACTGGCAGTTTTGCGCCGCCTTGGCAATTTGCAGGTCGAAGGAAAACATTTCCGCGATGGCCTTAAAACATTGCGTCAGGCGGCAATTTTCTTCCCCAATCATCCGTCAACACCTGCCATCACCGAAAAAATGCATAAAACCTTCGAAGACCTGTATCTCGGCGATGACATAAACAATATTTCGGCAATCAAGGCCGTGGCCCTGTATGACGAGTTTCGCGAATTAACCCCGGCGGGCGACAAGGGCGACGAGTTGATCCGCCGTCTGGCCGACCGGATGGTTAGTGTCGAGCTGTTTGGCCGGGCCGAGGATTTGTTGCTCCATCAGATTGATTTTCGCCTGACCGGCCATGAAAAGGCCCGGGTGGCAGCGCGGCTGGCGCTGGTTTACCTGCTGGATCACAAGCCGCAAGACGCCCTCAATGTGCTTGATGACAGTGACAGCCCGGAACTGGGCGATGATCTGGTGACGCAACGGTTGCATTTGCGGGCCCGCGCCTTGCTTGACCTTGACAAGGGTGACGAGGCGATGGCGCTGCTGGGCGATGATTTAACCCCCGAAGCCGAGCTGTTGCGAATCGAGCAATACAGAAAAGTAAAAAATTACGGCGCGATGGCGGATAGTTTCCAGCGTCTGGTGGGTTCTGATCCGGGGAATATTGCAAACGGATTTAGCGACCAGCGCGCCCAATATGTTTTGAACTGGGCGATTAATCTGGCGATGTCGGGGCGCGAACGCGAACTCGACATGGTTAAACGGCGCTATGGGGCCTTGATGTCAAAGGGGCCTTACGCCAAGGGGTTTGAGCTGATTACATCGTCACCGACCCGGGGCCTGATTGATTATCGCTCGATCGGAAACGAGATTAAGGAAGTCGAAGATTTCAAAGGATTTCTTGGTAACTATCGGGACCAGTTGGAAAAAACCCAGTTGAGCGCGATTAACTGAGCCAGCATTTTTGGCCTGTGCCGTGCGGGCGGGGCCGTTTATCCCTGGCATAAATTTTGTGACAGGCGGGGCATGCGCGCGGATGTACCTAAAAACAAAGGCTCTGTTTCCGTGCGGGATATGAAAAGATCGCCCCGCCGTGACGTGCAAACAGCTTTGAAGGGCTGCCTTTTTCACTGCCGTTTCTTTGGGCGCTGTGGCGATGGTGTTGTGGCTGCTTTTGCCGTGACAAAATTAGCCGTAAGAATAGGTGGTTGCGCTTTGCGAATAATTGTTTATTCTTTTAACCGTGTATTTCCAGTGTGTGTAAGCTGAGGGCAGATGGATCGCGCACTTAAAATGGTCTATTACGATGAGGCTGATGTCGAACACGACATTTTCGCGCAGCTGAATCTTGCCCTGAAAAACTTCCGTGGCATCGGTATGCCGCGCGATGAGTCAGCCACCCGCCGCATCCTTGATCAAATTCACCGTCAAAGCCGGGCCTTTGCCGCCGTATGTTACGGCTTTATGCGCAGCAAGGGCATTGGCGTGAGCCGTGATTCGGGCGAAGGCCAGCAATGGTACCGCGAAGCAGCCTACTGGTTTCGCGAAGAAGCCCAGTCCGGGCAGGGCACATCGGCCAGCAATCTGGGCTATCTTTATGCCAAAGGGCTTGGCGTGCCTGAAAACGCCGATATGGCCGCCGAATGGTTCCGCGAGGCCGCCGACCGCGGATCACCCGTTGCGACTTATAATCTGGGTGTGTGTTACCTTAATGGCTGGGGCGTGCAACAGGATGATCGCAAGGCGGTGAAACTGCTGCAATCGGCCTGTGACCATAATGACATCGCCGCGGCAAGTGTGCTGGCCTATCTTTATCTCGAAGGGCGTGGCGTTAAACGCGATCCCGGAAAATCATTTGAATATAATTTGCGCGCGGCGCGGGCGGGCAGTGTCGAGGCCGCATCTGCGCTGGGCTATGCTTTTGGCGTTGGTCTTGGCGCAGAACGCAATATTGAAGCCTCGATCAGCTGGTTTGAACTGGCCGCGGGCGAGGGCGATGCCTATGCCCAGGCCAATCTGGCAATGTATTTCTGCCACAGCTCCGAGCTGAAGCTGTTTAATCGCGGCTGGCAAATGTTGTCGCTGGCATGCGATCAGGGCGATGTTTCGGCCAAATATCAGATGACGCAAATTCTGATCTTCGGGGTCAAACATCGCGAGCCTGATTATGGCAAGGCGCTGGATCTGGCAATGGATCTGGCCGAGCTTGGGCATCCTGGCGGTTATCATTTGATCGGCGTTATGTATGAACACGGCCTTGGCGTGCCGGTTGATATGAAACGTGCTGCGGGCTGGTATGAACGTGCCGCCCGCAAGGGGTCGGCCAATGGCCAATCGGCACTGGGGCGGCTTTATGCCATTGGTAATGGCGTCGAACAGGACAATGTTCAGGCCTATTACTGGCTTAAAATGGCAACACCGGCCCATAGCACTCATGCCCACCGCGAATTTGACGCGGTCCGGGCGCGCATGACAATCGACGAAATTCGCCGTGCCGATCAGTTGTTTATCAGTGATCCGGCACCGCGCCGGGCGCATGTGGGTCTGCGCACGGTTGAATAATTCGACATGGATGGAATATTAAAAAACAGGCGTAAACAGCCTGTTTTTTTGTGCCTGAAAACCCGCCAGAGCAACGATTTGAACACCGATAAGGCACAGGGTGATTATGCTCTAACTGGCACCGAAACTTTGCACCAGCGACCCCGAAATCAGGTACCAACCATCGACCAGCACGAAAAAGATCAGCTTGAACGGCAGTGAAATAACCACTGGCGGCAGCATCATCATGCCCATCGACATCAGGATGCTGGCGACCACCATGTCGATGATCAGAAACGGGATGAATAACAAAAAGCCGATTTCAAAGGCACGGCGCAATTCGCTGATCATGAAGGCCGGGATCAGCGCGCGCAACGGCACATCATCGGGGCTGGTGACGGTGGCCTTGGCCATATTGACAAACAGTTCCAGATCGCGGTCGCGAACCTGCGTCATCATGAAATCATGAACCGGTTTGATCGCCCGGTCCATGCCTTGAAATTCGTCAATATCGCCATTGATCATGGGCTGCAATCCCTCGTCCCAGGACCGTTCCATGGTCGGCATCATGATAAACAGGGTTAAAAACAGCGCCAGACTGACCATCACCTGGTTTGGCGGCGATTGCTGAATGCCAAGGGCGGTACGTAACAGACCCAATACGACAATGATCCGGGTAAATGACGTGACCATGACCAGAATGGCGGGCGCCAGACTAAGTACCGTGATCAGGCCAAGCAACTGGATCATGCGCCCGGTCGATGTCACGCCGGGGCCATCGCCAAGGTCAAGATTAAACGATTGTGCATGGGCGACATCGCCGCCAAAAACAATGGCCACCAATGGCAATAATGACCAGAAAGCCGCCAGTTTTAGCGTGCGCAGGGTCAAAAACCTGCCCGTTGGTCCAGATACGGACGCGGCGGCAGATGTAAGGGCGGTTCGGTTATGGGGCGGGGTCGTGTTTTTGCGCGCAAACATCATGGCAAAACATCCCGGTCTTTAGGGGCATCGACATTGCTGTTGATCGTTCCGGCAGACGCGGCGTCCCTTCCGTGCAATTTTTGAGCGGATCCTTGCGCAATATCCCCGTCAGGTAAAAGCTGGTTAAAGGTGGTGCCAATGTTGCGTTCGACCACCAGATCGCCATTTGGCCCCAGCACAATCAGATGTTCGGTATCATCGCGGCGCAGCAAGACCAGCCGACGTTTAGTATCAAGCGGCAAAACCTCGATCAGGGCCAGCCTGCGCTTTTTGCCCCGGTTCACCGTGCGGGCGCCGGGCACAAAACGCCGGGCCAGCAAGGCAATAAGGCCAATTAACGCCAGCACAAAGACCAGTGCCGCGACAAAGCGGAAATATGACTCCATATCCATCGCTGGCTGATTATCCCCTGTTTTGTGATGGTCGCGCCGGATTGACCGGTACCCATCTTTGTGGATTATCCCACTGTCGCCCGGTGCGCAAGCCACAAGGCGATATGCGGTACGCCTTGCTGTGTTGGTGCCGCCAGGTGGCTGCTGGCCGTGATGTAACCCGGCAACGGTCGCAGCACTGCGCGCCCTTACCGCGATTAGCGGTTACGGGCTGTCTGGGTATAGGCATTAACCGCCTGATTGGAATTGTTAAGGCCTTTAAGTTGGCGTTGCAGGCTGGCATGTTCGACACGCATCGAGTCTTCAAGTTGCGTCAGGTCTGCTTGCAGGGCGGCCAGAAAAGGGGCTGCTTCACTGCGTTCTTGTGCGCTAAGCCCCTTGGCATTGCCGCAAAGGTCGGCTATGCGCGTTTCAAGCGACCCCAGTTCAACCACCTTGCCTTCTTCAAGAAAGCGCTGGCTGGTGGCGATCAGGGATAAAACCCGCTTTAAATCCTGTTTGAACTGTTCAAGCGTCATGGGGCGGTTCCTGCTTGCGATGATCTGTTGACGGCCCGGAAATGGTATCTTTTTCAGGGCGATGAAGACCACCCTGCGAGCCATAGATCTGATTGATGCGGTAAATATAGTTCAATATTTCGGCGACGGCGGCAAAAGCTTCCAGCGGAATTTCACTGTCGATATCAACAGCCATCAGAATTTCGGCAAGATCAGCATCCTGTCGGACCTTGATCCCCTTGGCAAAGGCCACTTGCAAAATCTGTTCCGCAACGCTGCCCTGGCCCTTGGCCGCCATCACAGGGGCATTATCGCGACCTTGCAAATAGCGCAAGGCGACAGCGATCTGGTCTGACTGGCCCGGCGCGGCAAGTTTTTCCGGGTTTGCCCCGTCGCGGTCAGCCAGCAGGTCAACGCTGTGTTTTTTGCCGGTCATTTCTGCCCATCACGGATCTTGGCCATTAGGATGTTGTCTTTCGCATCCATCAATTGAAGGGTCGATCATAGGGGGGCTTTGGTCAACAAATCCTTGCCGTCCGGTTTTTGCGCGGCATTTAACGGGAAAATAGTGCATCACCATCCCGTTATGCTTCGTTCCCTTTATCGTCGTTTTTGCGTTTTCGCCGCAGCATCACAGTTCTGGCGCGCGGCAAAAAACAAAGGGAACACGTGGCGGGCGCACGGTTAAAAGGTGCCCGTTGCCCCTGCAATGCGGGTGATATGGGGCCGCCTGCCCAAAATGCCTGTCTTAGCGGTTTGGTGTCTCGTCGCCATCGGGGCCGGTATCGGCGGCTTTGTCGGCGGTGTCGGGGGCCGGGTTTTGGGCCGGTGGTGTGTCGGTGCTGGTGGCTGGGGCATTTTCGGCGGCGCGGTTGTTGAAGATGCGGGCGAAATCAACACTTGCCGTTGCCGAACGGTTTTCGTCCTGAATACGGTCATATAATTCGCGGCGCAGCACCTGGATGTTTTCCGGAAACGTAAAGCCCAGCTTTACCGTTTTCCCGCGAACCTCGACCACGGTGACTTCAATATTGTCATCAATGATAACGGAGTCGCCGACTTTACGGGTCAGATACAGCATGTTCGGTCCTGATTTTTTGATCGGGTCACGGCCCGTCTGGTTCGGGTCGAATGACTATGCCCGCTTTGGCCGTTCTGGTCCAGAGGGCATGCAGCGCAAAGCAATTCCTGCCTTTTAGGATTGTGGCACGGGATATGCAAGGGATATGCGGTGGAATGATCGCTCCGGGAAACCGGGTAAGGCCGAGACGACGGGGACAGACAAAATACAGTCGTTAACCCGGGCTTTACCAGCAGACGGGATACTGGGGCAGATAACGAAAGGGTAAGGTTTATGGATATCGGCAAACTCAGCATGTTCGCGAACATGAAGGAAAAGATGGATTGGTTGAACCAGCGTCAGCAGGTTATTGCCAAAAACATCGCCAATTCCGATACCCCGAACTATCGCCCGGAAGATCTCAAGGAATTCAACCCCTCTACGGTTGGCAATGATCGCCAGTTCATTCTTGCCATGGCCCAGACCGAGCCCGGCCACGCGACCGGCCTTCGCAAACCGGGCAACTTCAAGGCCGAGGAAGTGCGCAAGAATTACGAAGTCGCCCCGGACAAAAACGCCGTGGTGCTTGAAGAACAGCTGATCAAGATGAACGAAAACCGGATCGATTATCAAACCATGACCCGACTTTATGCCAAGCAAACTGAAATGATGACAACGGCCATTGGTCGTTCCAGCTAAGCTGTTGCGTTAAAAGGAATTAAAAGACATGGAACTTTATCGCGCATTTCAGATTTCCGCCGCTGGCATGAAGGTACAGGGCACGCGTTTGCGGGTGGCGGCCGAAAACATGGCCAATGCCGACAGCTTGCCAACCGAAGCGGGCAAAGACCCTTATCGCCGCAAAATTCTGACATTTAAAAACGTTATGGACCGCGAAACCGGTGCTGATCTGGTCAAGGTTAACAAGGTTTATACCGATAAATCGGCTTTTGGCCTGAAATACGAACCGGGCCACCCGGCAGCAAATGCCCAGGGCTATGTTCAGACTCCGAATGTTGAACCGATGATCGAAATGATGGATCTGCGCGAAGCCCAGCGCAGTTATGAAGCCAATCTCAATGTGATACAGTCCTCGCGCAGCATGCTGTTGCAGACTCTGGACATTATCCGTTAAGGTAGGTCGGTAAGGATAAGGAGTCCGCGCCATGATCAATAACAGCTTTGCGAATGCAATTTCTGCCTACCGCAATGTGGCAGATGGCAAAACCGATACGATTACGGACCGGGCAAATAACGGCACTGCCGTCGATCCCGGGCAAAGTTTTTCCGATATGGTGCGCGATGCGGCGGTTGATGCCCGCGATACCATGATGAACAGCGAAACCATGACCCAGAAGGCGATTGTCGGCAAAGCCGAATTGCATGAAGTGGTTACGGCGGTTTCGGCGGCAGAAGTGACGCTGAAAACAGTTGTTGGTGTGCGCGACAAGGCCTTGCAGGCCTATCAGGAAATTTTGCGGATGCCGATCTGACCTTTTTGGGGTCGGCAATTTTTGCAGGGAGGCCGCATGATGTGCGCAATGCACCGTTGATGCGGCTTTTTTGTTGTTTTGTTTTTCTTTCCTTCCTTTATCCGCGGGTACCATGCCAAAACAAAATCATGGCGGTGACCGGCGGTGATCTTGTATGAAGAAATACGGACACAGGGTCGCAATGAACGGTTTTTCCGCTCATCGTCAGACGGCATAACCGGGACGGAGCATTTTTTCCGATGAATCAGGCCGAGATTATGGACGTGGCCTATGATGCGGTATGGACCCTGATCAAGGTGTCCGGGCCGATCATGCTGATTGCACTGGGCGTGGGTCTGATTATTGCCCTGTTTCAGGCTTTGACCCAAATTCAGGAAATGACCCTGACTTTCGTGCCCAAAATTCTGGTTATTTTTATCTCGTTGCTGGTATTGCTGCCCTACATGATGACCGAATTGATCGAGTTTACCAATCGCATGGTCGATCATTTTGTCGGATTGCCCAATTAGCCCGGCTGGCGGTTTGCGGGCTGTGGTCGCACCGGTCTGAGTACCTGTTCTGTCGTTTCGCCCCAACCGGGTCTTTATCATGTCGTCCTTGCAGGACCTTCTTGTTCTAGACTTTTATGTTGTCCTGATGACTTTCGCCAGGGTCGGGGCGGCGTTTGCCTTTATGCCCGGTTTTGGGTCAACCATGGTGCCTGCCCGGGTGCGGTTAATGCTGGCATTGTGGATTGCGGTGGTGATTTCCCCGCTGACATCCCCCCTGATCCCGGCGCAACCGGCCGATGCGCCAACCCTGTTTGTTTATCTGGGATTTGAAATTACCATCGGCTTGTTTTTTGGCATGTTCGGCCAAATATTGATGGCAGCCTTGCAAACAGCCGGAACAATTATTGCCTATTCATCCTCGATGGCAAACGCCTTTACCAACGATCCGATTGCCGGGCAGCAAAGTGCGGTTACCGGGCGGTTGTTAACCCAGGTGGGGCTGGTGCTGCTTTTTGCGACCGGGCTTGATCATTTGATGATCCAGGCCATGTTTGAAACCTACACCCTGTTTCCGCCCGGCGGAAAATTGCCGGTTGGCGATATGAGTCAATTTATATCTCATGCGCTCAATGACAGTTTTACCATTGCCATGAAAATGTCTGCACCGTTTTTGGTGGTTTCCATTGTTTTGCAGGTGGCTTTGGGTTTGTTAAACAAGCTGATGCCCCAATTGCCGGTGTTTTTTGTTGCCATGCCGGTGCAGATCGCGGTGGCATTCTTCTTGTTCCTGATTGTTTTGCCCTCCATGATGATGGTGTTTTCGAACTATTTCGAAAATGGGCTGGAAAATTTTCTGACCCCGTAAGTGCGGCGTCAATCTGGGTGTAACCATGGCCGACGAAGACGACAGCCAAAAAACAGAAGACCCTTCCCAAAAAAAGCTCGACGATGCGCGCGAGAAGGGGCAAGTGCCGGTTTCCAAGGAAGTCGGTAACTTTATGCTGCTGTTTGGCGGGGCCCTGGTGATTACCATGATGGCGCCGGGCATGGCGGATGGCATTCGCGATTTCGCGGTGCAATTTGTCGCCCATCCTCAGGATTTCAGCCTCGACCCCGAAAGCACGCGCCAGCTGTGGCAGCGGCTTATTGTCGGCTTTTTCAAAATTATGGGCATCCCGTTTTTGCTGCTGGTGTTTTTTGCTGCTGCCGGGCATCTGGTGCAAAACGGGCTGGTTATTTCCTCTGAACGTATTTCGCCTGACATCACCAAACTCAGCCCGCTCAAGGGGCTCAAAAACCTGTTTTCAATGAAAACAATGGTCGAGTTTGTCAAAAACATTTCCAAAATCGTGCTGGTGGGCGCGGTGCTGGCAATCGTGATCATTCCCCATCTCAGCGATATCGAGCTTTATCCGCAAATGTCGCTGCCCGAAATTCTCGATCATTTATATCGTTTGATCGTGATGTTGATGATTGCGGCCGTATCCCTGACAGCGGTGATCGCCGGAATGGACTTTGCCTATCAGCGCTACGAATTCAACAAAACCATGCGGATGTCGAAACAGGAAATAAAAGACGAATACAAACAAACCGAAGGCAGCCCCGAAATCAAGGCCCGGGTGCGCCAGATCCGGATGGAACGCGCCCAGAAACGCATGATGCAAAATGTGCCCAGTGCCGACGTGATTATCACCAACCCGACCCACTATGCGGTTGCGCTGAAATATGATGTTGGCATGATGCAGGCCCCGCAATGTGTGGCCAAGGGGCAGGACCACGTGGCATTGCGTATTCGCGAAGTGGCCAAGGAAAACAATGTTACCATCATTGAAAACCCGCCTGTCGCCCGTGCGTTGTTTGCCACAGTCGAGGTGGACCGCGAAATTCCGCCCGAACATTACAAGGCGGTGGCCGAAATTATCTCGTATGTTTTCCGGCTGCGGGGCAAAAAACTGGGCTGAAATGCCATGCCGCCCCGTTGGCGGGGTGGTTTTCTATTCTGTGCAGGGCCGGTTTGAACATAAATTCCCTACCTTTAGGATAGGAATACTATACTTTTCAAAAGAAGGTTTATAGATGTTAGTCATCTGCTTTTGTTCCGGAATTTTCCTTTTGCCGCAAGGCGTGCTATAAATTTTCTTGCCATAAGTATAGGTAGCGCGTAGCAAGATAGCGCTCACATTTTCGCAAGCCTTTCGGTCACCCGTGTGGTTTGGCGATTTGCGTTTTGTCACACTGCATCGTCCGTGAAAGCGGCCAGTTCGGGAACATCCTTATGAAGCTTCGACTTTCAGGACAAATTGCCTTTTCCAATGCCATTATCGTTGTCATGCTTGTTGCGGTGGCGATTGGTATTGGTCTTGTCGATCTTGATGCCCGGCGCACCACGTCCGAGGCTGTGGAAATCGCATCTGTCACCACAACAGACATCCCCGTTCTGATCCACAATATTTCCGACGCACGGTATAATGTCACGCTGGTGCAGCAGGGCTTGTCGGAAATTTCGGCATCGCGGGGCAAGGATGGCCTTGATGGCGGGTTTGACAAGGCAGAACAGGCCGTTGCGGTTTTGAAAAAAGACCTGGAAGAAGCCCGTTCTGTTGCCACGCGTCTGGGGCAAAGCAAAATTGTTACCGCGCTGGACGGTGTATCGGCAGCGTTTCCGTCCTATTATGCCCAGGGCAAGGAAATGGCACAGGCCTATATCGATGGTGGTGCCGAACAGGGTAATCGTCTGCGGGTCAAGTTTGATGCCGAAGCCGACAAAATGACGGCTGCCTTATCTGCCATGGTTCTTGAAACGCAGGCCTATAGTGCCACCTCCGAAAATCACCTGTCAGACAAGCTTGACCAGCTTGATAAAAGCATCAGTCTTGTTTTTTATCTGACAACAATTGTCACGATTGCGGCGGTTTTTGTCTGCGGTGTGATTGCGCTGGTTATGCATCGGCGTATCGGTGTGCCCCTGACCGGCATGGTGGACAATTTGCGCAAATTGTCCGAGGGGGATTTCGACGTTGTTGTGCCCCAGTCTGATCGCAGCGACGAAATTGGCGATCTTAGCCGGGTGCTTGATGTTTTTCGCGCCACCGGCCTGCAGGCGAAACAATTGCGTAACCAGCAGGAAACCGATCGCATTACAGCCGAGAAAAATCGTCGGGATGCCCTGGTTGCGATGGCCGAAAAGGTTGAAAGTGAAACCGGGCGTGTGGTTGAAACCATTGCCGAGCAAACCGGAAACCTTGCCGTTGTCGCCAATCGCATGTCGGGGTCGGCCGATACCGTGCAAACCAACGCCAATTCGGTGGCCTCGGCCTCGCATCAGGCGCTGGCAACGGTCGAAGCCGTTGCCGGGGCGGGGGAAGAACTTAATTCCTCGTTGCTGGAAATTAACACCCAGATCGGCCACGCCAACCGGATTAACGCCGAAGCCGTTGCCGCGAGTAATGAAACCGAAGCCACCATTACCCGCCTGTCTGATACCGTAAATGGCATTAGCGAAGTGGTCGAACTGATTTCTGGCATTGCCGCCCAGACCAATCTTTTGGCCCTGAACGCCACAATCGAGGCCGCCCGTGCCGGCGAAGCGGGCAAAGGGTTTGCCGTGGTGGCCCAGGAAGTGAAAAACCTGGCGACCCAAACCGGCCGTTCAACCGATGAAATTACCCGCCAGATCGGCGAAATTCAGGCGGTTACCAAAACCGCGGTGCAGGCCGTCTCCCTTATTGCCGAGAAAATCCGCGATATCGACATGATATCAACCGCGATTGCCGCCGCCGTCGAAGAACAAAGTGCCGCCACCAGCGAAATTGCCCGCAATGTGACCGACAGTGCCTCGGCCTCGCGCGAGGTATCGGGAAAAATCGGCGAAGTTTCCGACGAAGCCGCCATCACCGGCCAACTTGCCAGCGAGGTTGGGGATCTGTCCAATCAGGTGGCCCATGCCGTGCGCGATCTGCGCAAGGTGCTGGTCGATGTTGTGCGCACCTCCACAAGCGACGTTGACCGCCGCCATGCCCCGCGTGTCAGGGTGGCAATCAAATCAAAGCTGCGCGTTGGCAGGGAAACATTTGACGCCGAAATTGAAAACCTGTCGGAAGGCGGTGCCATGGTAAAATTGGCCCGGCCCGTTTCCTACGGGACGCTGGTTGATCTTGATGTTCCTGCTGCCAAGGGCTGGGTCTCGGGGCGGGTCTGTGCGGTTAATGAAGATGAAATCAGCATCGAATTTAATACCGATGAAAATACCCAGGTGGCCTTGAAACGGTTTGTCGATCACAGTCTTTAGGCAATTCCGGCAAATTTGCGCGGCCTTGTGCCCCTGTTTGTGTTCCTGTTTTTGTCTCTGTGCCATCGCGTTGCCGTGTTTGCGGTGTTCGATGATGTGCCATCGATGTGCCATCGGGTAGCGGGCTTGCCAAACTTGCTGGTAGCCAGTGGGGGCAATTACAGCTAAAACTATAGGCTGTCGTAATAAGCTGTTGGTAATAAAGGCGGTGACGTGCTGTTACGGGGGTTAATCCTTGCGGTAAGTGTGGCGTTTGTCGGTTTCATCTATGTCCTGATGCAGGTCATGGCAAAGGCGGGCATTGACGCACGGGTAATGTGGATCATTGGCGCAATGGTCACAGGGGTCGCTGTTTTGGCAGTAGCCATCCTGTCGGTGACGGCGCGCCGCCGCGATGGTGAGCGTGATCTCGCACCGCTTATGTCGGGCTTTGCCACATCGGATATTGGCATCGCCCTGATCGATGCCTATGGCCGTACCCTTTATGCCAACCCGGCCTTCTCGCAAAAACTGGGCATTGAACCCGGCGAAGACATGCTGGCCGCCCTTGAAAGCCGGTTAAGTTTCCTTGATCTTGATGGTGCTGATCTGGTTGATCTGCGCGCGCGTGCCATGCGCGGCGAGTCGGGCGAGGTTTATCTTGATAATGCGCTGGCCCGGTCTGCGGAGGCCACCGAAAAGGGTGCCCGCGCTGCCGATGCGTCTCCCAATGACGATGGCCCGACATCCTATATAGTATCCAGCGCGGATGGCGGCGAAGGCAGTGATGACGAACGCCGTTTGGCAGCACAGGCCACCACCGCAGGCAAAATCCTGCGTTTGTCCGTCACCCCGGCCAATGCCCGGCGCGGGCAAATGTTATGGACTGTCGATGGTGTTGACCCTGCCAGCCGCACAGCCCTGGTGCTGGCACAGGGGCGGCAACTGGCCCTGCAGGATGCCACATCTGTTGCGGCCCATCTGGCCCCGGCGGACCTTCCCGACCAGATCGGCGGTATTTCATCGCATCTGGCAACCGGGTCCAAGGGGTTTGAACATGCCGATCTGATGATCGAACGCCTGCCGGTCGGCGTGTTTGGCCTAGATGAAGATGGCCGTATTCTTTACGTCAATCAGCGCCTGGCAACGTGGCTGGGCGGCAAGCCCGAAGATTACGCCGATGGTGCGGTGGAACTGGCCGACCTGATGGTGGGCGACGGCATGAACGGCGAAGTGCGCCTTAAAGTGCGCGGCGGCGAGCCGATTAAATGTTTTATCACCCATTCCATCAATGCGCCCAATACCGGGCCTATTCGCAGCCAGGCTGTTGTTTTCCCCGACCCGATGCCCGCCCACGAATGGGAACATGCCCTGGCCGAAACAGAACGCCGGGTGCGGTGGTTCTTTGATGACAGTCCGCTTTCGATCATTCTGGCCGATATGAGCGGCACCGTTACCGATGCGAACCGCGCCTTCATTGATACCGCCGGGCAAAAACGCGACAAGGTTATTGGCCGATCCATTCTGGAACTGATCCTGCCCGAGGACCGTGACGATGTGGCGCGCTATTTGTCCAAGGCCGTGATGGGCATGGGCAAGGGTGGCCAGATCGAAGCTCGCCTGCAAGGCTCGCGCGGGGTGGCGGCCCATATTTACCTGCAACGGGTTGCCGGGCGGTCGGGCGAAAGCGGCGCATTGTTGCTTAACTTCCTTGACACCACCGAACAGAAAAACCTCGAGGAACAATTTGCCCAGTCGCAAAAAATGCAGGCTGTGGGGCAATTGGCAGGCGGTGTTGCCCATGATTTCAATAACCTGCTAACCGCCATGATCGGCTTTTGCGATTTGTTGCTGTCGCGCCACGGGCCGGGCGACCCCAGCTTTGCCGATATTATGCAAATAAAGCAAAACGCCAACCGCGCCGCCAATCTGGTGCGCCAGCTTCTGGCGTTTTCGCGTCGGCAAACGCTTCAGCCCAAGGTGATTAACATTACCGATGCGCTGGCCGAAATGTCGAACCTGCTGCGCCGCCTGATTGGTGAAAAGATCGACCTTAAAGTGGCACATGGCCGTGATATTGGGCTGGTCAAGGTGGATCCGGGGCAGCTTGACCAGGTGATTATCAATCTGGTGGTCAATGCACGCGATGCCATGTCGCAGGGCGGCGGCATGCTGGCAATTAAAACCAGCAACGAAATTGTTGATGAAACCAAACATGCCGGGGCTGAAATTATACCGCCCGGCGATTATGTCCGCATCGAAGTCCGCGATACTGGCATTGGTATTCCGAAGGACAATCTGACCCGCATTTTCGAACCGTTCTTTTCCACCAAACAACGCGGCGAAGGCACTGGCCTTGGCCTTTCAACCGTTTATGGCATCGTCAAACAAACGGGCGGTTTTATATCGGTGGAAAGTGAAATGGGTGTGGGCACCACCTTTACCATTTACCTGCCGCGCCATGAAATTACCGCCGAAGAACTGGCCGCCAGCCAGGCTGTAAGCGAAGAAGCCCCGTCACGCGATCTGACCGGCAGCGGGGCGATTTTGCTGGTGGAAGACGAAGACGCCGTTCGCACCTTTGGCGCGCGTGCGCTACGCGGTAAGGGCTATGACGTGCTTGAAGCCAGCAATGGCGACAACGCGCTGGAAGTTCTTGAAAACACCGACAAAACCATCGATCTGGTGATTTCCGATGTGGTGATGCCGGGGCTTGACGGCCCCAGTCTGGTGCGGATATTGCGCGCTGAACGGCCCGATTTGAAGGTGATCTTTATTTCCGGCTATGCCGAAGACACCTACCGCGATGAACTTGACGAAGAAAACGGCGTTCACTTCCTGCCCAAACCTTTCTCGCTCAAGGAACTGGCAACCAAGGTCAAAGAGGTTCTTTAACCCAAAGTGGCACCCGCGATTTAACGGTTTGCGGTAAGCCGCTTTATTCGGAACGGCAGCGATGGTCGCAAAAATCCTGATCAGTTCGTGTTTGTTAGGGGCGCCGGTACGTTATAACGGATCGGCCAAAACCCTGGTCCATGATGCGATTGACCGCTGGCACGGCGAAGGGCGGCTGGTGCCGGTTTGCCCTGAAGTTTCTGCCGGGTTGCCAATCCCGCGTCCGCCTGCCGAAATCGAACAGGGTTATAGTGGCACAGACGTTTTGGTGCGAACGGCGCGTATCGTGGAAAATACCGGTCGCGATGTCAGTGATGAATTTTTATGCGGTGCGCAAAATGCGCTGGCACTTGCAAACACCCATAATTGCCGCTTCGCCTTGTTAACCGATGGCAGCCCGTCATGTGGCAGCAGCTTTATTTATAACGGGCAGTTCACTGGCACACGTCATCGCGGGGTCGGGGCCACGGTGGCCCTGTTGCAAAATCACGGTATTACCGTTTTTGCCAACACGCCCGACGGCATTGCACATCTCGAACAAGCCCTTATTAAACAGGACGATGCATTGATTTAACATTGCATTGTCGTTTAACGCGGTCGCACCGTCCTTAAAACGTATCGCCTTCGGGTGGTAAATTGCGGTTTTGCTGTTGGCTGTCGATAACGGTTTCACGACTGCGCCCGGTAATGTTTACCGGCTCGCCCGCCCGGTGCGATGTCACCCGGCCAAAAAAATCGGAAAGTTCCTTGGCGACTTTTTCCGGTGCTGTCACCTGACGCAGGATAAAGCTGTAACCCAGCCGGTCGGTAATGCGCAAATCGCCAAAATCAAAGATATTGCCAATCACGCTTTTGTAAATCTGGGTGGCCTTGATGGCTTCAAACCCGGTGTCGTCCTGGTCTTTAACGAAAACACCGCTGCGCGTCACAATCCTGTTGTTGGTGATGATACGCTCAAAAAAGAACAGATCGCGGATGGCGGTCAGGGGCAGCAAAATGCTGTCGCGTGCCGCGGCCGTTGAAATGCCAAGGGCACGGCGAAAAAGCCGCCATATAATCGATATCGCGGCAATGATTACGCCAAACAGGGCGATGGAAAAGACAAATTCGTAATTGTTCCATAACCGGTCGAGGGCAGCAAAGGCATCGGGGCCGGTGAACGCAGATTTCAGATAGGGACGCAGAAAATCGTATATCTCGCCGTAATGGTAGGCCGCGAAAATAAGCACCGCCAGCCAGATGATTTTAATGAGGCCGGGCACAAGAATGGACGTTGCCGATAACGGCAAATCCATAATCACCACTTCACCATCATGCAAGTGACGCCGAATGCCCTTAAAGGGTTTGGTGGCGGTGGTGTCGTTGCTGGTCCGGCTCATGGGCACTGTCCTGTGTTATCTGATCGGACCCAACATACTGGCTGGGGCGCATTTCGCAAGGCGCTGCGCGATGCATCGCCTCATCACCGCGCGTGGTTGCCCTTGTCGCTCAAACCGGTTCGTAACATTCCCCTGTTTGTACAGCCTCGGGAAAATATTTCGCAGGTTGCGGGGCGTGGTAATAAACACTTTTAATTATAGTTCCAATGCGGGTTTTTTATTTGGGTTTGTGCATGTCGGCATCGCGGTTGATCGCGGGTATTTATGGCATTTTATATCGGCCCCCTTGTTGGTCCCGGTTGCGAAAATGCCAGATGTGTGATTGAAACGCTTTCCGCTTTTTGCCGCTTTTTCAGACGAGACCCCGCGTCTCCCGCTTGGATGATCCTTGATGATCCCTTTTTTCGGTGAAGCTGCTGCCATGACGGCGGCCCTGTCCTGGGCCACGTCGAGCATGATTTTTTCCAATATTAGCGGCAAGGCCGGGGCGCAAAGCGTTAATCGCGGGCGGTTGCTGTGTTCGATCACCTGCCTGACAATTATTCATTGGCTGGTCGAGGGGCAGCCCTGGCCCCATGCCACCACGCCCCAACAACTGGGCTGGTTAACCTTGTCGTCGGTGCTGGGGCTGGTAATTGGCGATGCGATGCTGTTTCAGGCCTTTGCCATTCTGGGGGCGCGCCTGTCGATGTTGATGATGTCCTCTGTGCCAATTATGGGGACGGTGCTGGCGTGGTTTCTGTTTGACGAGGTGCTTAGCCCCGGCCAAATCGGCGGGGTGGCGTTGGGGGTGGGTGGTATTTTAACCGTGATCATGATCCGCAAGGGGCGCCCGGCCAATTTGGACGGACGGCAATATCTGATTGGTATTTTATGCGGGCTGGGTGGGGCGATGGGGCAGGTTGCCAATCTAATTACGGCGAAATATGCGCTGATTGGCGGCTATTCGGCCCTGTCAGCCACCTGGATCCGCACACTGGTTGCGGTTGTGATTATGTGGGGGCTGGCCGCCCTGACCGGGCGTGTGCGCCGAACGATTATATCTTGCACGGCTGCCGATGTGCGCGGCTGGCTGATGTTGGGCGCATTTATTGGCCCGGCAATGGGGGTGTGGCTGTCGATGCTGGCGGTGCAAAATGCCAATGTCGGTATTGCCAGCACCTTAATGGCGACGCCGCCGGTTTTGCTGATTGTGTATGAAGGCGTGGTTTTGCGCAAACCTGTTGGCTTGCAGGCCATAATGGGCACCTGCATGGCCTTTGCCGGTGTCGCAATCCTGTTCCTGCTGTAACCCGCATCACCAACCGGCAAGACAAAAAAACAGCCATGCTCTGAAAAGAGATGGCTGTTAGGTAATTACAGATGAAATATCTGTGGGACACGAGCAAATGCTTAAATCGGAACGAAAAATCGACAGGGAAGTCGCGGCCCGATCAAGCTTGCAAAGCATATGGGGCACCATCGATGATGTCACCCAAAGTATTGGAAATGTTTGAATTTGTCAGATTGTCACAAATGCTGTTGCGGCAAGCCCGGTGTGCGGTGCGAAGTTTGATTGAAACATTTGCCATCCTCTGTGACATTAGCGCTCGCATGGATATGTCCGGTTCGGGGCTTGTCCTTGCCCTTGATGCAGGATGGATGAATTTTGAAAGGAACTTTGGATGACGCGCGTTACCGTCTCGATCGAAGATGATTTGATGTCGGCGTTCGACGCATTTCTGGACGGGCGCGGCTATACCAACCGGTCCGAAGGATTTCGCGATTTAATCCGCGAAAAACTGCAACAGGAACAACTGGCCGAAGACAAAAACGGCAGCGGCATTGCCGTTTTGAATTATGTCTATGACCACGAAGAACGCATGCTGGCCAGCCGTCTGATGTCGGCCCAGCACGAACATCATGACATGACGGTTTCCACGGTTCATTTTCATATTGACCATGATACCTGCCTTGAAATTGTGACCCTGAAAGGCAAGCTCGGCGATATTCGTAAATTCGCCGATCAAATTCTGGCCCAGCCCGGTGTGCGCCACGGTAGCCTTTATACCGTGCCCGGTGAAGTGCATGTCGAAGCCCATCGCCACGGCGAGGATGGGCACACCCACAAGCACGAACATCTTAAAATCACCACCTGATCGCGGAACCCGTGTGTTGATGTAAACGTTCACAGGGCGAATCTGCATATTTCCACATTTTAATCGCCGATATGGTCGGTGTGTTTGTTGCCCGCATGGCCTGTCATTGTCTTGCGGGCAGGAACGCAAAACATTTCCGGCATATCGGGCAAAAACACGGGCTGGTCGCGTTGCCTTTGCCGATAATGCGGGCAAGCTGCTGTTTTAGAACATGATTTTGCAGGTTCCGGGTTGGTTGCGCATTCGGGTGCGAACAAAATGTGAAACACGCCGCGATTTTATTAGGACTTTTAACGTATAGGGCGAGAACAAACTTGAAACATCTGTAGGTCTGTGTCAGTGTTCCTCAAATGTTCTTTGGGGCTGGTCCCTGCGGTGGCGTTCCGCACAAAGGGCCTGGGAACCGCCTGCGTTGCATCAAACCCGGGCCTGTGGAATAAGAGAGTTCAAGCGATGATTCAGACCGCGCTGCAATTGGTGGATAAGGATACTATGGATAAGCAGAAAGCACTTGAAGCCGCCCTTGGGCAGATCGAACGCGCCTTTGGCAAAGGTTCGATCATGAAACTGGGGCAGCGCGGCAGTGTTATAGACATTTCGGCAATTTCTACCGGTTCGCTCGGGCTCGATATCGCGCTCGGCATCGGGGGATTGCCCAAAGGCCGTATTGTTGAAATTTATGGCCCGGAAAGCTCGGGTAAAACCACTTTGGCGCTGCATGTGATTGCCGAAGCCCAAAAAGCCGGTGGTACCTGCGCCTTTGTCGATGCCGAACATGCCCTTGACCCGGGATATGCCCGCAAGCTTGGCGTTAATGTCGACGAATTGTTGATTTCGCAGCCCGATGCCGGGGAACAGGCTCTGGAAATTTCCGACACGCTGGTGCGTTCTGGCGCGATTGATGTGCTGGTGGTCGATTCCGTGGCCGCCCTTGTCCCGCGCGCTGAACTTGAAGGCGAAATGGGCGACACCCATGTCGGCTTGCAGGCCCGCTTGATGAGCCAGGCCTTGCGCAAACTGACCAGCTCGGTGTCTCGCTCGAACTGCATGGTTATCTTTATTAACCAGATCCGTATGAAAATTGGCGTGATGTTTGGCAGCCCGGAAACCACGACCGGTGGTAACGCGCTTAAATTTTATGCCTCTGTCCGTCTTGATATTCGCCGTATCGGCCAGATCAAGGACCGCGACGAGGTTGTGGGCAACCAGACCCGTGTCAAAGTTGTCAAAAACAAAATGGCTGCGCCGTTCAAACAGGTCGAATTTGACATCATGTATGGCGAAGGCGTTTCCAAGATGGGCGAAATCCTTGATCTGGGCGTCAAAGCCGGGATTGTGGAAAAATCGGGCTCGTGGTTTTCCTATAATTCCACCCGGGTTGGCCAGGGGCGTGAAAACGCCAAAAACTTCCTGCGCGACAACCCCGAAATGTCCAACGAGATTGAACGTGCGATCCGTGAAAGTGCCGGTTTGATCGCCGAAAGCATGACCAATTTGAGCGAAGACGAAGTCAGCAACGATGACTAGGTTTTCAACGACGACGACGACTAGGTTTTCAGCGACGACCTTTTAATTCTGATATTGCCAGTTACGATAAACGGGTGCCTTTAACAGGTGCCCGTTTTTTTATGCGCAATTCACCGGTACGCGGTCCGTGTCAGGGCTTTTATCTATCGGTTCTGCGGGGTCATTGTCGATCATGCAAGGGAACCGATTATGCCCCAAAATGATCATTTTTTGCCTCAATGGCTAAATACTGCGGTTTTTGAAGCATTTTCCAAGCGGTAAGCCCCGAAATGCCCGATCAGCGTGTTTTTCATCAGGAACAAGCAACCCGCCTTTGCGTTCGAGTAAGTGTGTAGAAAATACAAATACTCTCAAGATCAAGGATCAGGAGAAAACCATGTCTACTTTCTTAAAGCGCTTTTTTGCTCTGGCCATCATTGCCGGTTTTGGCATGGGGCTGGCCGCCTGCGAAACCGCCGATGGTTTTGGCAAGGATGTTGAAAAGCTGGGTGATAACATTCAGGACGGTGCCAACTGATCCTTTTCGGGCATATGCTCGCAACTGATCTGGTGTGGCTAACGACTGGCATAAGATTAAACAGAAAACACGGGCAAACTGTGCCAGTCGCCTGAAAATATAATAACAACAGGAGAATTATGATGCTTGGTTGGGCAATTTTCTGTCTTGTCTTGGCATTGCTGGCAGCCGTTCTTGGTTTTGGCGGGCTTGCCGGGACATTTGTCGGGATTGCAAAGATTTTGTTCTTTGTCTTTATTGTGCTGTTTCTGGTGTCGTTGCTGGTCAACGCCCTGCGGGGGCGCCGCCCGCCAGTCTAGGCCGATAACATAACAGGCGAACATGTTTTTGGTCGTCGACAACAATAAAAACGGGCCCCTTGCGGGCTCGTTTTTTTGTGTTTGTCCCGGCCTTTTTGCCAATATCGCGGTCTGCTTTCGTAATATACCGCAATTCCTTCCAAAAAATCGGTCCCCGGTAAAGGCTGCCTCCGCGATTTTTGTAGGGTGAAGTCATGATTTTGTTATATTTTGCGCATTAGAGCATATTTCCTTTAATAAGACCCATTCTGTTTGATTTTGACGTGCCGTTTGGCAAGGCACAGCGCGCCGCGCGATGCGGCGCATCGCGCAAGCGGTGTAACGCCGCCAAATGCCGTCAAAATTAAACCCTACGGGCCCGCGCATTCTTCTGCTCGGTTACGTCGAAATCCTTGTCCGTAACCCCGTTACGCCCTGCGGACTTCTCCTTGTCGAGCAGCAGAATGCGCGGGCAGAATGGGTCTTATTAAAGGAAATATGCTCTAATCAAATGCAGAACGATGCAGGCAGCCCGACGGGGCGGTTGCGCAGATCGTTGATGTTTTTGGATTAACAGGCTGTGAGCGAAAGCAGGAGAAGACGGGCGATGGAAAGACGGATCCGCAATGTGATGGCGATTCTGTTGATGGTGGCGTTTGGTGTGGCGCTGGCGGGGTGTGAAACCGCTGACGGGTTTGGCAAGGATCTGGAAAAACTGGGTCAGAAAATACAGGACAAGTCGAATTAAGGCATCTCATGGCGTGCCGACTGGACACGCCGCCGCGCAACCGTTAAACAGTGCAGTCCCGACCCTGCGATGGCAGGGGGGATTGTTCCGCGTTTTCCGGGTTGGAGAGAGATGCAGACCGTTAACGATATTCGCACCACGTTTTTGGAATTTTTCCGCAAGAACGGCCACGAGGTCGTATCTTCCAGCCCGCTGGTGCCGCGCAATGACCCGACCCTGATGTTTACCAACGCAGGGATGGTGCAGTTTAAAAATGTTTTCACCGGGCAGGAGCATCGCGATTATACGCGCGCGACCACCTCGCAGAAATGCGTGCGGGCCGGGGGCAAACATAACGACCTTGAAAATGTCGGGCACACCGCGCGCCATCACACCTTCTTTGAAATGCTGGGCAACTTTTCGTTCGGTGATTATTTCAAGGAAGATGCGATTGAATTCGCCTGGAACCTGATCACCAGGGAATACGGCCTCCCGGCAGATAAATTGCTGGTTACCGTCTATCATACCGATGACGAGGCTCATTCCCTGTGGAAGAAAATCGGCGGGCTGTCTGATGACCGCATCATCCGCATCCCGACATCAGATAATTTCTGGTCGATGGGCGATACCGGCCCCTGTGGCCCGTGTTCGGAAATTTTCTTTGACCATGGCGATCACATCTGGGGTGGCCCTCCGGGCAGTGCCAATGAAGATGGTGACCGTTTCATCGAAATATGGAACCTGGTGTTCATGCAATATGAACAACTGGCCAATGGCACCCGTCTCGACCTGCCCAAACCGTCAATCGATACTGGCATGGGACTGGAACGTGTTGCCGCCGTTTTGCAAGGCAAACACGACAATTACGACATCGATTTGATGCGCGCCCTGGTCGAAGCCTCGGCCGATGTCACCCATACCGACCCCGATGGCCCGTTTAATGTGTCGCACCGCGTGGTTGCCGACCATTTGCGTTCCACCAGCTTTTTGATTGCCGATGGTGTTTTGCCGTCCAATGCCGGTCGCGGCAACGTTTTGCGCCGGATTATGCGCCGTGCCATGCGCCATTTGCACATGATCGGCACCAAAGAACCGCTGATGTACAAAATGGTTCCCGCCCTTGTGCGCAAAATGGGGGCCGCTTACCCCGAACTGGTCCGTGCCCAGGCCTTGATCGAAGAAACCCTCAAGCTTGAAGAACATGGCTTTAAAACCATGCTTGATCGTGGTTTGAAAATGCTCGACGACGCCACCCTTGATATGGGGGCCGGTGCCGTATTGCCGGGCGAAGTCGCGTTCAAACTGTATGATACCTATGGCTTCCCGCTTGATCTGACGGCGGATGCATTAAAACCCCGCAAGATCGAAATTGACGAAAGCGGTTTTTCATCGGCCATGGCCGAACAAAAGGCCAAGGCCCGTGCCGCATGGTCGGGCTCTGGCGAAGCCGCAACCGAGGAAGTCTGGTTTGACCTGAACGACCGTTTGGGGGCGACCGAATTTTTGGGTTATGAAACCGAAAGTGCCGAAGGCGTTTTGACCGCCATTATCGTTGATGGCACCGAAGTTGACGCGGCCAAAGCGGGCGACACCGTTGCCATTTTGGCCAACCAGACACCGTTTTTTGGAGAATCGGGTGGTCAGCAAGGCGATGCCGGTGTGATCAAAACTGCCAGTGGTGCGGTGATTGAAATTGCCGATACCCAGAAAAAACTGGGCAGCCTGCATGTTCATATGGGCAAGGTTGTTTCGGGCGAGATCAAAACCGGCGACGAAGCCGGGTTCAAGGTCGATCATACCCGCCGCGCCAGCCTGCGCGCCAACCATTCGGCAACGCATTTGTTGCATGCTGTGATGCGCAAACATCTGGGCGGCCATGTCACCCAGAAAGGCTCGCTGGTGGCACCGGACCGCTTGCGGTTTGACGTATCGCACCCCAAGCCGGTCACCGCCGAAGAAATTGCCGTGATCGAAGCCGATGTAAACCGCCTTGTTCGTGAAAATACCGAAGTCGTCACCCGTTTGATGACCCCGGATGAAGCGATTGAGATCGGAGCGATGGCGTTGTTTGGCGAAAAATACGGCGATGAAGTGCGTGTTGTCTCCATGGGCCTGCCCGAAGACAAAACCTATGCCTATTCGCTGGAACTGTGCGGGGGCACCCATGTCAAACGCACCGGCGATATTGGCCAGTTTAAAATTGTCTCCGAAGGGGCGGTTTCCAGTGGCGTGCGCCGGATCGAAGCCCTGTGCGGGGCCGACGCGGCGAATTACATGGGCAATCGCGACCGCCTGTTACAGGTGATTGCCGGTGATTTGAAAGCCACCCCTGAAGACGTGCCCGAACGGGTGCGCGCCCTTCAGGACGAACGCCGCCGTCTCGAACGCGAAGTTTCCGATTTGCGCAAAAAGCTGGCAACCGGCGGAGCCGGGGGCGCGGGTGGCAGCGAAGGTTTCAAGGAAATCAACGGGGTTAAAACCGCGTTTAAGGTTCTGGAAGGTATTCCGGCCAAGGAACTTAAAGGCATGGTCGATGAATTACGTAGCCAGATGGGGTCGGGCATTGCTGCCCTGATCGCCCTTGATGGTGGCAAGGCATCGATTGTGGTTGGCATGACCGAAGATCTGGTTAACACCCATAACGCAGTGGATTTACTGCGCATTGGTGTGGCCGAGCTGGGTGGCAAGGGTGGCGGTGGCCGCCCCGACATGGCCCAGGGCGGTGGACCCGATGGCGACAAGGCCGCACAGGCCCTTGCCGCGATTGAAGCCAAACTTGGTGCCTGAGCCCGCAAAAACAGCTTTTACCGGTTTCGCCGGTCTTTAAATTAAAACCCCGCCATTCATTTTTGTTATGGCGGGGTTTTTGTGTCGGGATGTCAGGTTTGGCCCGGCGTTAGCGGCGTTTCATGCCATTTGGCACTATAGCGCAGCACCCGGCGGGCGGCGTTTTCGACATCGCGGCAGTCATCGGGTTCGCCAATTTCGCGTCGGGCAGTATTGATAAGGATTTTGGCCTGACGGCGGATTTCGTCGCGTTGGCGATCGGTACGAATAAAGGGAATAAGCCCTTCGAGAACCTCGGCAATCGGAATCAGCACATCGGGTTTTTTAACGGCCGCCTGCCGGATCTGGTCAATGGCGGCCCCTAACATGCCGCTAAAATCGGAAACCGGGCCGCTTAACCGGGCGATTTGATGTTCGTCCATCCATAAACCGGCGGGATAAACAAACGCCAGCGTTTCGCGCATGGCCCGGCCCAGCCGATAAACCGATGCGATGGCAGTGAACGGGTCGTTAATGCCGGGCGACAGGGCACGCACGGCAATTTCAACGATCTGGCGCAGGGAAAATTCGATATCGAGGGCGGCTGTGCGGTAATTGCCGATCATCACTGTTTTGGCCACATCGTTTTGAAGGGCAGGGCGCAGCGTTTCGATATGTTGCGGATCGCCGCAAATGCGGCCGATAATTTCATCCTTGATGACGTGTTCGCCGGGTTGGCGAATAAGCTCGACGCTGGCATGGCGGGCGGCAATTTTTTTGCATAACCCGTCATAATCAATGCCCTGAATATAGCCCGATCGCGCCGCCTGAATGGCAAATTGCGGGGCAATTTCGGGTGCCGCAGAAATGGTGGTGGCGGCATTTCGCGCCTCGATGACGGCATGGCCCAACCGGTCATGGGTTTCGGCAATGATGCTTTCTAACCGGTCGCCCACCTCGATAATGACCTGATCAGCGACAATGGATCGGCCCAGATGATGAACAAAAACGATCAGGGTGAACAGGCTGATGATAAACATCAGCGCCCCGGTCAGCCCGGCAAGTTGCGCGACCGCATTCTGGTCCTTCACATCGCCCATCATTAAAAGGGCGGTGACCAGAAACGTGATATTGGCAACAAAAATGCCGATCACGCTTTGCGTCGCCTGATCGCCAAGAAAATTACGGATCAGGCGCGGCCCCAGATTTTGTGCCGCCAGTGTCAGCACCACCATCGTGATCGACAAGGCCAGGGTAAACATCGTTACCAGGGCCGGTAACAACATGCCGACCATGCTGCGTACCTGGTTGACATCGGCAAAAATTGGCCAGAACGGCGAAAACAGCTGACGAACCATGGTCACGGGAAGCACCATGATGCACGCGGCCAGCAATGCGCCCATCACGCCAAATAATAATGGTAAAAGCCAAAGACTGTGCCGAAGAGGTTCCCAGATACGGATCAGGCGTTCAAACATTTGGTTTTCCCAGTGTCACCCGCGGGTGATGAAAATGATGGCACAATCGGCGCGGGTTTGTTGGCCTGTGCAAACCAATATAAAGCTGAACGTTTTCCAATCGTTGCGGTTCCCCGCACCGTGTGGCAATAGCAGTTTAACCCGCAAAACCGGCACATCGCCTGCGTCGGCCCGCCGAATGTAAATGTCGGTTATCGCCTTTTGCCGGGCCCATCATGCCATGAAACAGCACCGCGCACCTGACCATTCTTGCAGTTTTTCGCACCTTCAAATCTGGTTTGCAAAAAAGACCCTTGCCGCAAACCAAAAAATGAACAAAATTCGATTTTTAATCATTTTATAGGTTGGCCGTGAAACAGGAAAAAAGGCAGCAGCGCGAGAAGGAAATTCTTGATTGCGCCCGCACCCTGATTGGCCAACACGGTTTTTTCGATTTGAAAATGTCGGATCTGGCGCGCGCGGCGGGGATTTCGGTGGGCACGCTTTATGTTCATTTCGCCAGCAAGGAAGATTTATTGCTGGGTTTGGCCATGTGGGCGGGTGCCGGGCGCACGGCCTATTTGCAAACCGCTCGACAGCATGATGGCCCGGCGTTGGAAAAATTCATCGTCGCCAGCTTGCTTGATATTTTGTTTTCCATCGAAAATCCCGACCTGTTTGAAATGGAATATCTCGCCATGTCGCCCTCGATCTGGCAGCGCGCGACGCATGGCCGCCATCAGGATTTTTTGCGCAAGGTCAGCGACGCCACCCGCATGTTTCAGGAATTTCTCGATCAGGCGGCACCGGTTCTGGGCGAAAACTATTCCCGCGATCGCGGGCGGACCCTTAATCTGGGCAGTTGGGCCTTGTCCTTTGGCATGAATGCGCTGGCCCTTTCCGAAATTACCGATGCCCATTATGGCCGCTTGTTGCGCGAAAACGCGCTGCCCACATTTTGCGATGGCCTAACCGCCATGCTGGTCGGGGCAGGCTGGCAGGCCGACACGGCGCACAGCGTTATTTACGGCCTTGGTCAGCATTACATGCCCCAACATTTCGCGCGGGTGCCTTTGGCCGATGCGGGCGGTTAACGCCTCGCGCCCCTGTTTCGTTGCCACCGTGCTTTTAACGTTTTAAAACAAAGTCGTCTCCATGCCCCAGGAACGTAAATTAATGATCGCGGTCTTTTTGACCGTTATGTTTGGCTTCGCCGGGTTCAGCCTGCCTTATCCGGTATTCGGGCCGATGTTTTTAAAACCCGAACTGGGCTTTCTGGATCCGTCCATTCCGGTTGAATATCGCCCGTTTTTGCTGGGCATCGCCATTGCCCTTTATCCCGTCGGCCAGTTTATCGGCGCGCCGTGGCTGGGCCGCTGGTCAGACCGGATCGGGCGGCGCCCTGTATTATTAGGCTCGTTGGCCGGGGCGGCAGCGGGTTATCTGGTAACCTCATTGGGGGTTGCCATTGCCAGCCTGCCTTTGTTGCTGGCCGGGCGGTTTTTGTCGGGCCTGTGCGAGGGCAATATGGCAATTGCCCAGTCCATCACATCGGATATCAGCACACCGAAAACCAAGGTTCGCAATTTTGGCCTGATCACGGTAGCGATTAATATCGGCTGGATCATCGGGCCATTGCTGGGCGGGTTTTTGTCTGACCCCGATATTTACGACGGTTTTAATGTCTCGTGGCCGTTCTTTTTTGCCGCGGGCATGTTCGGGGTTAATTTACTGGTAGTGTTTTTTACCCTGCGCATTCCCGACTATGCCCGCCGCCGCAAGGATGACGAAACGGCCAACACCGTGCGCGTGGCAGAAGGTGCCGCGGGGCCGGTCAGCGCGGTTGAACTTTCGGCCACTGCCGAGGCGGTCGTGGTCGAACCTGCGGGTGACGCAGCATTTCGCCCCCGGACCGTCTGGCAAACGGTGTGTGACAAAAAGCTGCTGCCGGGTTTTGTCATTTCATTTTTCAGCTATGTCGCGGTTTATGTCTTTTTTGCTTTTTTCGGGGTTTACCTGGTGCAGACGCACGATGTCAGCAGTTCGTTCCTGGGGACTTGTTCTGCGATTATCTCGGTGCCGCTGATTGCGGCGGGTTTGCTGGTGGAACCGGCACGTAAACGTGTCGGCCTTGCCGGGGTAAGTGTGGTGGCGCATGTGTTTTTGGGTGTTGGCATGATTACGTTTTTGCTGCCCGACGGGCTGGTCTGGATTTTTGTGCCAATGTCGCTGGCGGCCTTTGGCATAGCCTGGTGCGAGGTCACCACCAGCCTGTTTATTTCCGATGCAGCAGGCCCGCATGAACAAGGCCAGGCATTGGGGGTTTACCGCTCCGCCCATGTGATGGCCGAGGCCGTCGCCGTGCTGGTCGGCGGCTTATTATCGGGCCAATCGCCGCAATCGCCGTTTTTCATGGGCTTTGTTGCCGCCATGATGTGTGTGGCGGGCATCATGGCATGGAAACGTGCTGTGCCCGAACTTGGCAAAAATGCGGGCGATGGGGCGGCACATTAAAAGACCGGTAGCCTAAACAATGGTCGACATTGTCATGGCACCTGCCGCTAAATACTGGCGTTGCCCGGCGTCATCGGTGTTGGCTTCGGAGGCAAGTAAACCTTCGGCCAGATGATAAAGCTGGGAAATGGTGGCGTTGCGTGCGCCGTCTTGCGGGGCGTCGGCATCGGCTTGCAGGGCGGCGTCCCATGCCGGTTGGGCGCGGTCTTCGCCCAGAACGGTCAGGGCAATGGCGCGGTTGGCAAGGGCGGTGGCCGATGTGGGGTTGGTTTGCAAGGCACGGTCAAAATATTCCAGCGCGGAATGATAATCACCGTCGAGCATTTCCAGCCGGCCCAGATCATTCAGGCAGGCCAGCGACCGTGGCGTCATGCGCAACAGCTGTTCAAGGGCGCGGCGTTCGCCGTCGCTGTCTTTTGCTGCCCGGTAACACAGCGCAATCATATGATGGATCATGCCATCGCCAGGGCGCAAACGCGATGCACTGTGAAAATCGGCCAAGGCGGTGCGATGGCGCCCCAGTTCAAGCTGTGCCATGCCATGTGCAGTTAACAAATCGGGGTCGCCGGGGTTGCTGCGCAGGGCGACGTCAAGGTTATTCAAGGCTTCGCGCGGTTTGCCCGACAGCAAATAAACCTCGGCCAGTTGTTGCAGGGCCAGTTGATGGGCGGGGTCAGCGCGCAGCACACTGCGATATTCGTAAATCGATTCGGTTAAGTTGCCGCGCCGGTGCAGGGCTTCGGCCAGGCCAAAGCGGGCGGGCAGATCGTGTTGATTGTGGCCCAGTGTTTGGCGCAACATATTGATCGCGGCGTCATATTGCCCCTGTGCCAGGGCTTCCAACCCCATTTTGGTAAAATCTGCCGAGGTCATGTGCGGGTATCCTGTTTTGTAATAGGCGGGGCGATGTCAGGGGCGATCATAAATACGATACGCGCATCGCCGCGCACCTGCCAGAATATGATCGGTGCGCTCCACAATAACATCCGCGCCCAGAACCGATTGAAACACATCAAGTTCCTTTGCGCAAAGCGCGCGGCACGCCGATGCCGCCGAACAGATCGGGCAGTGGTTTTCCACCAAAAGCAAGGTGCCATCGGCGTCGCGCAGGGTGGCGGCCATATATCCCTCGGCATCACGCGCGGCGGCAAGGGCGTTGACCCGTGATTCCAGGTCGGGCGGGCAATTTTGCAGCCGGGTCTGGTATATCATTTTTTGCTGTTCGGCCCGGGCCGCAACAATGCGCGCCAGCCCCTCTTCGCCAAAACTGTCGCGCATACAATCAATTAACGACACGGCGAGTTCCTGATGCCCATCGGGAAAGGCGGTGTTTGAATGTGCAGTCAGCGCCCACAATTTCGCAGGGCGACCCTTGGGCGAGGCGATTTGCTGTTCGCCAACCATGCCCTGATCGGCAAGCGTTTTTAAATGCTGGCGCACCGCCATCGACGACACGCCAAGCGATACCGCCATATGGTCGGCACGGGCCGGGCCGTTGGCCTTTAACATATCAAGGATGGCGCGGCGGGTTTCCCCGTCGGCGGCTTTGGGATTACGTTTTGTCATCATCCTTTTATAAAGAAAATTCTATTGAAAAGGCAAGAAAAGCGGCGTAGCTTGTTTTTGAAAGAATAATCTTTAGAAATGAGGTCGCCATGCCATCGTCTGATCAAACTGGAAAACAGCCAGCCCTGTCCCTGTTGCCGGATGTATCCCGCGCGCAGTCCATTAATGGGGGCTGGCAGGCGGCCACGACCATGGCAGAACTTTCAAAAACCGGGCGTAAACTGGTGCGCCTTAAAGGGTGCCAGATTGCGATTTTTCAGACCGATACCGGTTTATATGCGTGCAACAATCGCTGCCCGCACGAGGGGTTTCCCCTGATGGAAGGCGCAATTTCGCAGGGCTGTGTGCTGACATGCAATTGGCATAACTGGAAATTTGACCTTGAAAGTGGCGATACCCTGACGGGGGGCGATAAATTGCGTCGTTACCCGGTTCGGCTGAGTGATGATGGGACCGTGGAGGTGGATATGAGCGAACCGCCAATGGCGCAGCAACGCGACCAGATATTGGCTAATCTGGACGTTGCCCTGCATGAATATGATTATTCCCGCCTTTGCCGCGAACTGGCCCGCCTGGATTTAATCGGCGCGGACCCGCTTGATGCAATTCGTGTGGCCTTTGCCTGCCGTATGGACCGTTTTGAATATGGCACCACCCATGCCATGCCGGGGGCAGCCGACTGGTTGGCATACCGGGCAGAACTTTCCGACGACCGCGAACGTTTGGCCAGCCTTGCCGAAACCATCGGCCATATTGCGTGGGACAGCCGCTATCGCCCGGTTTATGCCTTTAGCGCGGATGTAAAGGACTGGTCAGAAACCGGCTTTGCCGCAGCGGTTGAGGCCGAAGACGAAAACACCGCCATCGCCCTGGTGCGCGGCGCACTGGCAGCGGGTTTGACCTGGGATGATCTGCGCCCGGCCTTTGCCCGCTGTGCCATGCGCCATTATGCCGGGTTTGGCCATTCGGTTATTTATGTCTCTAAAATCGCGCCGTTGCTGGCGTTATTGGGGGCGCAATCGCTGGAAAGCCTGATCCTGCCCTTAACCCGGCATTTATGCAGCGTCACCCGCGAAGACCTGATCCCCGAGTTTCGCGCCTTTAATGTTGTTCGCAAGGATTGGGACAGCCTTGTTGCCAGTGAACCCGTGACAAAAGACGATTTTTTGGGGTTGCCTGTTGCGCGTGTTCTGGCGCGTATTCGCCGTTCGGCGGGCGATGTGCAAGGATGTTATCACGCCTTGCTGGGGGCGGCGGCCTGGCAGGTGCGCCATTTTGACCACCGTGTCATGTACCGTGCCGATATGCCGATTGGCACAAATGTAAACTGGCTCGATGTTACCCATGCCCTGACAACAGCACAGGCCGTGCGCGAACTGGCAACCGACATGCCCGAATTGTGGGCCGATGGCCTGTTGCAAATTGGCTGTTTCATTGGTCGCAACACCAAATATGTAAATGACGAAACAGGCCAGGCCGATGATGCCGCCATTGCCGCCATTGAAGATAATGGCGATAGCGATGCCATCCTGAAAAACCTGTTGCATAAGCGTGTGCTGGATCATGGTTGCGATGATTATATTGAACCCGTGCATCGCCTTAAAACCATCATGATGGCGCGCGCCGAACTGGCCGCTTTTCCCGATGCGCCGTGGCGCGATGATTTGCTGGTTGCCGTGAATCGCTATGTGAATGGCGAATTTCCCCGCCGTCGTGCCTTGCGCACCGCCCATCAATCGATCAGTTTTGTCGGCCGGGAATAGGCGATTATCGCCGCGTCCCCCAACGCCCCTGCGTCCCGCGTTCCCGGCTGACAAATAACCCCGTTCCGGCGTAAAAACCGGAACGGGGTCAATTTTACGGAACGTCGTTCTGGATGGCGACCAGATCAGGCGATGCTGTCGACCACGCCGCCATCAACCCGCAACGCTGCACCTGTGGTTGCCGATGACAGTGGCGATGCTACATAAACCACCAGATTGGCAACTTCCTCGACCGTGGCAGCACGTTGAATGATTGATGTCGGGCGGGCCGCCATGACAAATTCACTGGCGACGTCTTCAACCGGCTTGCCGGTTTTTTTCACATCATCGGCCAGCATCGCAATCACCCCTTCCGACAGGGTCGGTCCGGGCAGAATGGCATTTACCGTCACACCCGTGCCTGCCATACGCTTGGCAAGGCCGCGCGACAGCGACAGATAGGCTGTTTTCGTCACCCCGTAATGGATCATGTCGGCAGGGATATTAAGGCCCGATTCAGATGACAGGAACAACACCCGGCCCCAGCCCTTTTTCTCCATGCCCGGCAAATAGGCGCGCGACAGGCGCACACCGGACATTACGTTAACATCCATAAATTTCTGCCAGTCGCTATCGGGCGTTTCAAAAAAGTCCTGCGGGCCGAAAATGCCGACATTGTTCACCAGCACATCCACATGCGGCACGGCCTTTACCAGCGTGTCGCATCCTTTCGCTGATTCCAGATCGGTCGCAACACCGCGAATGCTGGCATCGGGGAATTGGGCTTTTAATTTTGCCACAGCCTTGGCGGTTTTGTCATCCTTGCGGCCATTAACGATAATTTCGGCACCCGCACCGGCCAGCCCGGCGGCAATGGCAAAGCCAATGCCTTCGGTTGATCCGGTAACAAGGGCGGTTTTACCAGTCAGGTCAATTTTCATATCGGGGTCCTTGGGTTAAATATAGTTTACCGTAAGGTAATATTTCAAAAAGGGTCGGCAAGGCGGCAGGGGTGGCAAATATGTTTGCCCGCGTGGAAATGGGGGCGGTCAGCAGGACCCGAGTAGGCCGCAAACACGGAGAAGGGCTTTAAATTGCATTCTTGCTCAAAGCTGTTGAACACCTTAGGGTGACGTAAACGTCAACCTCTGTTGCAGGGCAATAATGAAATTTAAAGGTACCGAAAATTACGTTGCGACCGAAGATTTGATGGTCGCGGTCAATGCGGCCATCACGTTGCAGCGCCCGCTTTTGGTCAAGGGCGAACCGGGCACGGGCAAAACCGTGCTGGCCGAGGAAATTGCCAGGTCGCTGGGCAAAAAGCTGATCACATGGTCGATCAAATCCACCACCCGCGCCCAGCAGGGATTGTATGAATATGATGCGGTATCGCGCCTGCGCGACAGCCAGTTGGGCGACGAGAGGGTGCATGACATTGCCAATTATATTGTTAAAGGCAAGCTGTGGGATGCGTTCGAGGCCGATGATGCCCCGGTATTGCTGATTGACGAAATCGACAAGGCCGATATCGAGTTCCCCAACGATCTTTTGCAGGAACTCGACCGGATGGAGTTTTATGTTTATGAAACCCAAAAGATGGTCACGGCGGTAAACCGGCCGATTGTCATCATCACATCGAACAATGAAAAAGAACTGCCCGATGCGTTTTTGCGCCGCTGTTTCTTTCATTACATCCGCTTTCCCGATGCCGATACCATGATGCAAATCATCGATGTGCATTTCCCCGACATTCAAAAACGTCTGGTGGCCGAGGCCCTGAACCTGTTTTACGACATGCGCGATGTGGCGGGACTGAAGAAAAAACCGTCGACATCGGAATTGCTCGACTGGCTCAAACTCCTGATGGCTGAAGACCTGCCGCCCGAAGCCCTGCGCGCCAAGGATACCAAATCATCGGTGCCGCCGCTTCATGGGGCGCTTTTGAAAAACGAACAGGATGTGCATCTGTTTGAACGCCTTGCCTTTATGGCGCGGCGCGAAGGGCGCTAGACCATGTTTATCGGCTTTTTTTACAAGCTGAAAGACGCCCGCGTGCCGGTTTCCCTGCGCGAATATTTAACGTTGCTGGAGGCCGTGGAGACGGGCGTTGCCGGGTATTCGGTCGAGGATTTTTATTATCTGGCCCGTGCCACCCTGATAAAAGACGAGCGCAACCTTGATAAGTTTGATCAGGTGTTTGGATCGCATTTCAAGGGCCTGTCATCGCTGACCGACGCCGGGGACGAAATTTCGGCGGAAATCCCGGACGAATGGCTGCGCAAGCTGGCCGAGAAATATCTCAGCGAGGAAGAAAAGGCGCAAATCCAGTCGCTGGGTGGCTGGGACAAGCTGATGGAGACGTTAAAGCAACGTCTGTTAGAACAGCAAAAACGCCATCAGGGCGGCAATAAATGGATCGGCACGGCGGGCACATCGCCCTTTGGGGCCTATGGCTATAACCCCGAAGGGGTGCGCATTGGCCAGGATAAATCGCGCCATCGCCGCGCGGTTAAGGTCTGGGACCGGCGCGAGTTTCAAAACCTTGATGACAGCGTGGAAATAGGCACGCGCAACATCAAGGTTGCCTTGCGAAAATTGCGCAAATGGGCGCGCACCGGGGCGGCGGACGAGCTTGATTTGCCCGGCACCATTCGCTCGACCGCGCGGCAGGGCTGGCTTGATGTACAAATGCGGCCCGAACGGCACAATGCGGTTAAGGTATTGATGCTGTTTGATATTGGTGGCTCGATGGATGATTATATTCGCGTGTGTGAGGAGCTGTTTTCAGCGGTAAAAACCGAATTCAAACACCTTGAATACTATTATTTCCACAACTGTCCTTATGAAGGGCTGTGGAAAGACAATGCCCGCCGCCGCAGCGAACAAATATCCACCCTTGATGTCATCAACACCTATTCCAGCGATTACAAACTGGTCTTTGTGGGGGATGCCACCATGAGCCCCTATGAAATCACCTATCCCGGTGGATCGGTCGAACACTGGAATGCGGAAGCCGGGCAGGTGTGGATGCAACGCCTGCTCGATCATTTCAACCATAGCGCCTGGATCAACCCGCACCCCGAAAAATGGTGGCACTACACCCCTTCAATCCAGATTTTGCACAAGCTTATGGCCGGGCGGATGTATCCGTTAACCCTTGAAGGGTTGGACCGGATGACGGGCGCGTTGAACCGTTAGCACCATTTAACGGCAACGCTATTTTCAACGGGTCTGGTTTTAGTTATAAAGTTGTATGATGCAACTTTATAACTGGGCCGGTTATGGATGAAATGACGGTTAACCCCATTCGCGAGGCCTCGCGCCGTTTGGTGCGCGAACTGGGTTTTATGAAACCAACCCTTGCCGGGACGGATATGCCGCCTTCGTCTGTTCATACGCTGGTCGAAATCGGGCGGCGGGGGATCCTGACGGCATCGGAGCTGTGCGAGGTGCTGGGGCTTGAAAAATCAAGTGTTAGCCGCCTTGTGCAAAAGCTGGTGCGGGCGGGTGAGCTGGTCGAGGGGGCTAGCGCGCATGACGGACGGGCCAAGCCGCTTTGTCTGACGCCCAAAGGGCGCGAAACTTTAGCCCGGATCGATGCCTTTGCCAGTGCGCAGGTGCGCGCGGCCCTGCAATGCCTTCCGCCTCACAGTCATGCCACGGTGCATCAGGGCATGGGGGCCTATGCCGATGCCTTGGCAGCAAGTCGCACCAAAACACCGGTTTTGGCAAATCCAGCCCCCAAAATTATGCCGGGATATCAGCCGGGCATCATCGGGCGTGTGGTGGAAATGCATGCGCATTATTATGCAAACATATCGGGTTTCGGGGCGTTTTTTGAAAGCAAGGTGGCATCGGGCATGGCCGAGTTTGCCGGGCGGCTGGACCACCGGGTTAATCAGATATGGGCGGCAACGGACGGTGGCGGGCATGTCGTTGGCTCCATCGCAATTGATGGCGAAGACCTTGGCGATAACAGTGCCCATTTGCGCTGGTTTATCGTGGGCGATGGACAGCGCGGCAGCGGTGTGGGCCGCGCGTTGCTTAGACAAGCCCTGTCATTTTGCGATGCTTGCGGGTTTGCCAAAACCCGGCTTTGGACATTTAAGGGGCTTGATGCCGCCCGTAAACTTTACGAAGCCAATGGCTTTATTCTTGAAAATGAACAAACCGGCCAGCAATGGGGAACAGAAGTGACAGAGCAGACATTTGTACGGGATTATCAGGCCGGGTAATCTTAACCACTTGCTGGTTCTCGCTACCGTCACGCAGGCCCCAAAAACAGATAGGTTTCGGTTTTGGCGATGCCGTCCATACTGCGGATATGGGTGACGATGCGGTTAAATTCCGGCAGGCTGGCCACCTCTACCTCGGCAATCAGGTCCCATTCGCCATTGGTGGTGTGAAGGGCGCGAAAGCCAAGGGTTTTGCGCAATGTTGCCACCAGCGCCTTCACATTGCGGCCCGAAAGCTCCATCATCATCACCCCGCGAATGGTGCCGTCGCTGGCGTCATCGCGCAGCCTTACTGTGTAACCCGCAATCGCGCCGGTTTCCTCCAGCCGCGTCATGCGTGCCTTGACCGTGCCGGGGGCAACGCCCAGAAGGTCGGCCAGTTTGGGCACCGATGCGCGGGCATTAATGCGCAATTCGGCAATCAGGCTGCGGTCCAGATCATCCATTTTGGGGTTCCGTTGCTGTTTTCGGCAATTTATCTGCCGATTTACGCAGTTTATATCCTGAAATTGCCCTAAATTGGCATTTTTATTAATCCGGTGACAGGGTAATTTGGGTCAACCAACCCAAAAACAAATCAGGGCAGCGCACCGTCATGGCGACCATATTTTCCCCTTGGGCCCCCGAGGCCCGCACCCGCGAAATTGCCGAACGCCTGACCCGCTGGCCCAGTGTGACCGGCACCAAAGACGAGGCCGATTTTGCCGACAAGCTGGTCGGGCTGTTGCGTGAAATTCCCTATTTTCAGGAAAACCCCGACGACATTGCGGTGATTGACAGCCACCTTGTCGCCAATGGCACGGCGATGGCAAAAAATGTGGTGGCGCTGGTGCGTGGCCAGGGGCGCAAAACCATGGCAATGGCGGGACATTTTGATGTGGTATCAATTGAAAATTACCACGATTTGCAAGATCTGGCTTTTTCGCCGGACGAACTTTGCAAGGCCCTGATCAAGGATTTATCGGCGCGCAATGATTTGACGGCCAAGGAAGAACTGGCGCTAAAAGATTTGCAAAGCGGCGATTTTATTCCCGGGCGCGGGCTTTTGGACATGAAAAGCGGCGATGCTGCCGGGATTGCCTTTCTGGAGCATTTCTCGCAGCAGGCAGACCGCAATGGCAATGTTGTTTTGTTTCTGACCCCCGATGAAGAACGCAATAGCTGCGGCATGCGCAGCCTGCGCAATGCGCTGCCCGATTTGGTGCGGCGTTGGGATATTGATATTGTTGGCGGCATTAACCTGGATGCTAGTAGCGATTATGAAAATGGCGACATTGGGCGGGCGATTTTTCATGGATCGATCGGCAAAATAATGCCCTTTGCCATGATTGTTGGCCAGCCCACCCATGTGGGATACCCGTTTGATGGCATCAGCGCGCACGTGATTAGCGCCGAAATTATGCAGGCGATAGAGGGCAATACCGACCTTTCCGATACTGCGCGTAACGTTATGGCCCCGCCGCCGGTATGCCTTGAATGCCGCGATTTGCGCGAAAATTACGAAGTCACCACGCCGGAACATGTGTGGATGGCGTTTAACTGGCTGATACAGGGCAAAACATCGACCGACGTTTTGGCCGAGTTTGGCGATATTGTCGAGGTTGCCGCCAACCGGGCGCTGGCGCGGTTGTTTGAGCGGGCAAAAATCCATGCGCAGGCCAATGGCGAACCCGCGCCGATGGCCTATCGCCCGCTGGCGGTTGTTTCTTATGCGCGCTTAATCGACATGGCCCGCGATGTGGGGGGGGAAGCGGCCCTTGCCCGCATTGGCGCGGTCGAAGAAGAATATCGCTATAGCAATAATCCGCTTTTGCGCTCGCGCGTGCTGGTGCAAGCCGCAATGGCCGAGGCCCGCCTTTTGGCCCCGGCGATTGTAACGGGCAATGCCAGCCTGCATTACCCCGCCGTGCATCTTGATACCACCCGGCCGCTGGACCGCGAATTTATCGATGCCATTCATGAAGCCCGACAGGTGATTGAAGCCCGCCATAATACCAAAATTGTGGATCGGGGCTATTTTGGTGGCATTTCCGATATGTCGTTTTTCGGAAAGTGTCCAGAAAGTGACGAATCGAAAGTGATTGCCGAAAACACCCCGGTGGGCGAACTGGTCGATCATCCGGCGGTGGATGCGCTGGAATATCCGGTGGTTAATATTGGCCCGTGGGGGCGGGAATATCATCAACGTCTGGAACGGCTCTATGCACCCTATTGTTACCGGGTTCTGCCTGATTTTCTGGCCGAAATTGCGGCAAAACTGCTGGCATAGCGGGGCAAATGTGCAGATTGCCGGGTAAATTTGTATTTTACCCGGTTCCGGGCGTTTCGGTTTGTGGCCATTTTAGCGGGCCACATTTGTCTAAACCGGAAGGTGTCATAAAATAAACACCGCATGACGCCATTGAACTGCCTTGATCCTGCCGCTTGCGCACGTCAGTATCGCGCAAAATCGTTTCGGGATTAAGGAGTTGCAGATGTTTAAGGTAATGGCGCTGGCAGCGGGACTGTTTTGTGCGGCCCTTGTGCCCGCCACGGGGGCCATGGCACAGGCCATAACCGACGATCATGTTGTGATCGCGCATCGCGGGGCGTCGGGTTATTTGCCGGAACACACCTTGCCAGCGGTGGCGTTGGCCTATGGCATGGACCCCGATTTCATCGAACAGGACGTGGTGATGTCCAAGGACGGGGTGCCGGTGGTGATGCACGATATTCACCTTGATACCACCACCGATGTTGCCAAAAAATACCCCAAACGGCACCGCAAGGATGGCCGGTTTTATGCGATTGATTTTACCCTGGCCGAGCTGAAGACCCTTAATGTGCATGAACGGGTTGATGCCAAAACCGGCAAGCAGGTTTATGGCGACCGCTTTCCGCTGGAATACAGCATTTTCAAAATTCCGACCTTTGAAGAAGAAATCAAACTGATACAGGGCCTCAACAAATCCACCGACCGCGATATTGGCGTTTATGCCGAGGTTAAGGACCCGGCCTGGCACCGTGCGCAGGGGCAGGATATTTCCAAAGCCGTGATCAAGGTGATGGAAAAATGGGGTTACGGCACGCGGGAATCCAATGGCTATATCGAGTGTTTTGACTGGAACGAAACCAAACGCATCAGAAACGATCTGAAATATCAGGGCCGTATGGTGCAGCTTTTGGGTGAAAACAGCTGGAAAATCGCCCCGAATGTTGATTTTGATTTTTTGAAAACCGACGAGGGTGTTGGCGAAATGGCCAAGGTGGTCGATGCCATCGCCCCGTCGCTTGATCAGGTGATATCGGGGTTAAGCGAGGATGGCCATGCGGTGATGACACCGACCCTTGTTGCCGCCCAGCGCCGCCATTTGCCCGTACATGTTTACACCCTGCGCGCCGACCAGTTGCCGCAATGGGCCGGGGATTTTCGCATTGTCATGACCGCCGTGTTTGATGATGCCGGAATCGACGGTGTGTTTACCGATTTTCCCGATCAGGTTGTCGATTATCTGGCAGCAACGCCGCAATAAACCTTGTGCTTGCGCGCGCAGGACGTTGATTAAAATTCAAAGAGGCCGGATGCAGAAATGTTCCCGCCTTTTTGCCATTTTGGGGCGAAATTCACTGTTTCCAATCTCGCCCTTTTCGTTGCCGGTCAAACAGCCCATCATGCCTTTGACGTGACCAGATCAAATGGTCCAACCCTTAAACAGGAGTCGCGCAATGGCGAAAGTATTGGTGCTGTATTATTCGATGTATGGCCATATCGAAACGATGGCAAAGGCGGTGGCCGAGGGGGCGACCGGCGTTGCGGGCACCACGGTTGATGTTAAACGTGTGCCCGAAACCATGCCCGAAGATGTTGCCAAAGGGGCGGGTGCCAAACTTGATCAGGATGCGCCGGTCGCAACCGTTGCCGAACTGGCCGATTATGATGCCATTATTTTTGGCGTGCCAACCCGTTTTGGCAATATGTGCGGCCAGATGCGCACCTTTTTGGACCAGACCGGCGGCCTGTGGGCACAGGGCAAGCTGATTGGTAAAATCGGCTCGGTTTTTGCCTCGACGGGCACCCAGCATGGTGGACAGGAAACCACCATCACCTCGACCCACACAACATTGTTGCATCAGGGCATGGTGATTGTCGGTGTGCCTTATAGCTGCACCGGCCTGACCAAAATGGACGAAATCACCGGCGGCTCGCCCTATGGCGCAACCACGCTGGCCGGGGCCGATGGCTCGCGCCAGCCCTCGGAAAACGAGCTTGAAATTGCCCGCTTCCAGGGCAAACATGTCGCCGAACTTGCAGCCAAACTGGCCAGCTAGGCTGAACTTGGCACGGAAATTACAATTGTTCTGAAATTCTGCCGCGGGCCGCTCTTTGCAAAATAAAGGGCGGCTTGCTGCGTTTTTGGCATTTGAGCGGGCGGTTTGGCATCGGCAGGCTGTTATTGTTCGCATCGGGAAACAATGCGGTGCCGCATCGGGCCTTGTTAATCGGGCGGATTAAACCGATTTTAAAGGCAGAAAACAGTGCCAATTGACCCCCTGCGGTGATGCCATCGGGGCGGGTCCCGGACACGGAGAATGAAAAATGACTGATACCGTTGAACGCCGCAAGGTCGCCCGCATCATCCGGGCGATGGATACATCTGACGGGGCCGGTGTGCGCCTGAAACGCTCGGTCGGGTCGCCCGCCCTTGAGATGCTCGACCCGTTCCTGATGCTTGATTCCATTTCCAGCGACAAGGCCGATGATTATATCGCCGGTTTCCCTGAGCACCCGCATCGTGGTTTTGAAACCGTGACCTATATGGTCGAAGGGGCGATGCGCCATAATGACAGCATTGGATCGGAAGGTGTTTTGCGCTCTGGCGGGGTGCAGTGGATGACGGCCGGCAGCGGAATTATTCATTCCGAAACACCGGAACAGGAAGCTGGCCTTTTGCAGGGCTTTCAGTTGTGGATCAACCTGCCCGCAAAGGACAAAATGCGCCGTCCGCGCTATCAAAACCTTGAAGCCGACCAGGTTGTTGAAATCAGCCCGGACCGTGGTGTTGATATTCGTCTGGTCGCAGGCAAGGCATTTGGCAAAACCGGCCCGGTTTCGGGCATTGCCACCAAACCGGTTTTTATGGATGTTAAACTGGCCGCCGGGGCCGAAGTAACCCTGCCGGTGCCCGATGGTCATGCCGCGTTTGTGTATGTGTTTATTGGCGATGGCGAAGTTGCCGGTCGGGCGGTGGCAACCCACCATCTGGCAGTTTTAAAAGACGGCAATTCGGTTTTGTTAAAAGGCGGTGCCAAAGGCGGGCGGATGTTGCTGATTGCGGCGGCCCCCATCAACGAACCCGTCGCCCGGCATGGCCCGTTTGTGATGAATACCCGCCAGGAACTGATGCAGGCCTTTGAAGATTTTCAAAAAGGCCGGTTTGTCCGGGCCAAAGCCACCGGCTGATACCAGATATTTATGAGAATGACGCAGGGAGATCTGGTTGGGCGCGACGGCGCCGCACGGGCAGTGCCGCGAAAGGCAAGGCCACGATGCGCCCGCCCGCCGATTGAGGGCTGAAAATGCGATGACAACAAAATAACGGGCGCGGGGTTAAATCCTGCGCCCGTTATTGTTATTTCTGTCCGCCGCGTAAAATACAGGCCGATTACAGGTTTTGATGTGCGGCCAGTGCTTCGGTCCCCAAATCCACGGCGGGCCCTGGAAACAGGCGATAAACCGTTTGCCAGCCTTCTTTCGGGTCACGACAGGCGCGGCCAAAAAAGGTAATTGGCTTTTCCTGGCCCAAATCAATATTGGCGCGATATTCGCGGCAAAAACGCCCTTCTAACTGAAAGGTGCGCAGGGGTTCGATGGTGGTTTTGCCGATTTTTTCCGAATTGGTGGCAAGGGCAGCATATTTGATCTGGCCGCTTTGCGTGGTTTCCAGCGTTTCGTTAATCAGCATATCCAGCCCGGCATTATCGACCTTGGTGTCGCTGCCATTCGCGGCAATTACGGGGGCCATTGGCAATGTGGTGCGGCCATACCAGCCGCCAGTAACAAACGCCACCGCAACGGCGGCGGCAATACCGGCACCGGCCCACCAGCGCGTGGTTTTGGCACCATGAAGTGAGGTGTGGGCAGACCCGGCGTTGGGGCGGGTCGCCACTTGCTGGTGCGAAGGGTGGGATGTGTGCGATTGATTGCGCGGCGTAAAATGTGCCACTTGCGGGTTTTCGCGACGGACAAGCGATTGCGAAGCCGCCCCGTCCTCTTCCATCACGCGGGCCTGCATTTCAAGGGCGGTATGCACGGTGATGTCGCGCGCACCGGACGATGATGCGTCCGCGCCAAAAGCCGTGTCGAGGATGGCATCGATCCGGTTTTGAAGCGGGTCGGGCACGGTGTCGTCCGCCGGGTTTTCCAAAATATCAGCTTGCAGCGCCATAATTTCCAGACGCGCGCGCAGGGCTTCATCGGTATCGAGACGCTGTTCCAGCGCCAGCCGGGCAGGCGGGTCCAGTTCGTCGTCAAGCCATGCCGATATCAGCAAATCATCGTTTGGCGTAAGGGTCGTTGTCATGGAGTCCCCCGTTTTATATCGCGCGGTGGCACAGCGTGATCGGCGTCATGCAAATCAACCAGCGCACGGCGGGCGCGGGCGACGCGGCTCATCACGGTGCCATCGGGCACTTTTAAAATCTCGGCAGCTTCGCGGTAGCTGTACCCTTCGATCAATACCAGCGTCAGCGCCGATCGCTGATCTGCCGGAAGGCTCGCCAGGGCCGCGCGTAAAAACACGCGATCATTGCCCCCGTGGCCCTGAACCGGCATCCCTGCCTCGCGCGCATCCTGAAGCGAAATAACGTTTCCCGCCCTTTGTGCGCGCCGTTTTTCATCTATCCATGTGTTTTGCACAATTTTAAACATCCAGCTGTCTAACCGGGTGCCAGGCGTAAATTGTGCAAGGCTTTCAACAGCCTTCATATAGGCGTTCTGCACCAGATCCTCTGCGGCGACGGCGTCGCGGGTCAGGGACCGGGCAAAACGAAGTATGCGGGGCAACAGGCGGGACATTTCGTCTCGCAGGGCCGGGTCGAACCTATCTGTCTGCATGGCATCCATATAAGTCGGTTAATGGGACAACGTACCGGGTCGAATTTTTATTCCGCACATTTTTTAAAAAGTTTTTGGAAGAATTAGGGCAACGTGAACGTTGTTCCCTCAAGAGCAGACAAAATCAGGGTTTCGCATCGGGAGAAAGCGGATGGCCCAGGGACAGATGGCGCTGCTTAAACGGTTATTGCAAGGCAGTGTCAGCAGCGTTGCAACGATTGTTTTGGCGGTAACGCCCTTGTTGGCCCATACGGCGCGTGATGGCTTTTGCCCCATTACCACGCAGACGGCGGGTACCACAGGGAACGCAGATACAGATATTTGCGCGCATCATATTTCGGCGGGGGCCGGGACATATGCGGGCAGTATGCAACGGTCAGGTGGCGGTATTTCTTTTGATACGGCATCGGGCCCGTCTCCCAATGGGGACGACGCGGTTGGTGCGCCAGACAATGGTTCATTGCCGAAAAGTGGCACGGTGGCAAACGGGTATGCCGGGCCCCGATACAGTGAGGGCGCAAACGCGTTAAGCGATTTGCCGCCCGGTATGGGGGATCCTTCAGGCATGGCGGGGGAATTGCCCCATGTCATATGGCACGTTTTTGGCGCACCGGCCGGGTCGGACATTGGTTTGGAACAGGAACGCAAGTTTATCAGGGACGGTTGGCCAACATCGCCGCAAAAAATCGGGCATAAAAATGACCTGGTGGCGAATGAGCCAGCAACGAAATTATGCAATGACGGGAAATGCCCCGCCATTGTCGCGCCGCAAGGCGCAAAAGGTGTCACGGGAAGCACGACCGGGACTAGCGGCACCTGACGGCTCGAAACGTTTGATTCTGTCGTTTCTGAGCCCTGCCGCTCGTTGGGACACGTGCAAACTAATGCCCCGCCAGATTTACTCTGGCGGGGTTTTTTTTGACCAAATCATAAAATGACGGCACTGGCCGGCCCCGCCGTTTTCGCCTTTTCCCCTAACGCCCCGGCGTTAAAAGGTTGGCATTGCTGGTGCTAAATTCCGGCTACCGCCCAGCCCTGATCGACCAAACGGGCAGGGCAGGAACTGTCTGAATTTCTTAAAACAAAACCCCGCCAGAAATTAATCTGGCGGGGTTTGTCAGCTTGGCAAAACTGCCGGGCAATTACATGCTCATGGCTTTTTTCAAACCTTCGTCCAGTTTGTCGAGGAACTGGGTGGTGGTCAGCCATTTCTGGTTCGGGCCGATCAGCAATGCCAGATCCTTGGTCATAAAGCCGGCTTCGACGGTGTCGACGCAAACTTTTTCCAGGGTTTCAGCAAATTTGACAACTTCCGGGGTGCTGTCAAACTCACCACGGTATTTAAGGCCCTGCGACCATGCAAAGATCGACGCAATCGGGTTGGTCGAGGTTTCTTTGCCCTGCTGGTGCTGGCGATAGTGACGGGTCACGGTGCCGTGGGCGGCTTCTGCTTCAATGGTCTGCCCATCCGGGGTCATCAAAACAGAGGTCATCAGACCCAGCGAGCCAAAGCCCTGTGCCACGGTGTCAGACTGAACGTCGCCATCATAGTTTTTGCAAGCCCAGACGAAACCACCATTCCACTTCATCGCACATGCAACCATGTCGTCGATCAGGCGGTGTTCATAGGTGATGCCAGCGGCTTTGAACTTGTCGGCGAATTCTTCCTGGAAGACTTCTTCGAACAGGTCCTTGAAGCGGCCATCATAGGCTTTCATGATGGTGTTTTTGGTCGACAGGTAAACCGGCCAGCCAAGGTTAAGACCATAATTCAGGCTGGCGCGGGCAAAGCCGCGGATGCTGTCATCAAGGTTGTACATTGACATGGCAACGCCCGAAGACGGGAAATCAAACACTTCGTGTTCAATGGCTTCGCCGCCGTCAGCTGGCTGAAATTTAATTGTCAGTTTGCCCGGGCCGGGCACCTTGAAATCGGTCGCACGGTACTGGTCACCAAAAGCATGACGGCCAATAACGATCGGCTGGGTCCAACCTGGCACCAGACGCGGCACGTTGGAACAAATGATCGGCTGGCGGAAAACAGTGCCGCCAATGATGTTGCGGATGGTGCCGTTCGGCGACTTCCACATTTTTTTCAGGCCGAATTCTTCAACGCGCTGTTCATCAGGGGTGATGGTTGCACATTTAACACCAACGCGAAATTCCTTGATGGCGTTTGCCGCATCAATGGTGATCTGGTCGTTGGTTTCATCACGTTTCTGAACGCTGAGATCGTAATATTTCAGGTCAATATCAAGATACGGCAGGATCAGTTTGTTCTTGATGAAATCCCAGATGATCCGGGTCATTTCATCGCCGTCAAGCTCGACGACCGGATTTGCTACTTTAATTTTTGTCATGCAAATATACTCCCTTTCTGGCCGCTGCCAGGTATCAGCGCGGCTGCCATTTGACAAGATCGGTCAAATTTCATCCGGCGCGCGAGGGAGCGCCCTGGCCGCGTCGGGAGAACGCAACATACAGGATGCGAACGCAAAATCAAATAGGCTGGCTTAACTTCCCTCGCAAGTTCTTTTCGTCGCAATATGCCTTAAATAATCCTTGCTGGCGGGGGCAGGGTAAAGGGCACGCACGACGCGTTGAAAATCATTTGTTTTGCCGGTTCGCCGCCGGGCATGGCCCGGGCGGCTTTTGCTGATTTTCCGGCAGATGCTGCGGCATTTATACCAGCGATGACGGGGCTTTTCCCGGATCAATCGGCGCGCCCAAACCATAACCGGCCAAAAACATATCGACCGCAATCGTCACATGTTCGATCAAATCAGGCACGCGTGGTTCCCAGCCAATAAAGGCCATTTGCCGGATATCGTAATCGGCTTTGATCAGGCTGGTTAAAAAGCTGGCGGCCAGTTCGGGGTTGCCCTTGGGGAAATTGCCCAGTTTCATTTGCTGTTCAAAATAATCTGACAGCAGGCGGCGGCCGGTCATAAGGCCGCTTTCGTAAAAGACCCGTCCCAAATGGGGGAAACGCGGCACTTCTGCCAGAAACATCCGCATATAGCGCAGCGTGTCTGACAGGGTCAGGACCGTCATCAGGTTTTCGCCAAATTTAATTAATGTATCGCGCAGCGGTTCTTGTGAAATTGGCAAATCACGCATGATTTTGGTCACGCGCCCGGTGCAATTGCGAATCACCGCTTCAAAAACGCCGTCCTTGTTGCCAAACAATTCATAGATGGTGCGTCGTGATCCGCCGGCTTCGGCGGTAATCATTTCCAGGGTCGTTCCTGCCAGCCCGTGTTCACAAAAAAGTTCACGCGCAGCCTCTATGATTGCTTCGCGGCGCTTTTCTGTGCGCGGGTCCATTTTTTTCATTTCAGACAAGGTGCCATTCCCTTTTTGGATCAATTTAATTCTTGACCGGGGTACTGGCTGGTACCATATTACGCGAAATGGTACTAATCAATACCAAAGGGAATGAAGCTGGAAAATGAACGTTAAAAAAATTCTGCTGCCCGTGATTGCCATAGCCGCAATCGGCGGCGGGGCCTATTACGGTTTTTACTGGGCGACCGAGGGTCGCTATCACGAAGAAACCGACAATGCCTATTTGCAAGCCGACCAGGTGGCGATTTCGCCCAAGGTTTCGGGCTATATTGACCGGTTGCTGGTGGAAAATAACCAGACCGTCAAAAAGGGTGACCTTTTGATGGTGATCGGCGATGAGGACTATCAGGCCAAATTCAATCAGGCCAAGGCCGCGTTTGAATCGCGCATGGCCGCCCTTGATACGATGGACAAACAAATTGCCCTGCAACAGGCCTCGATTGATCAGGCGGCCGCAAATGTTGCCATTTCAAAGGTGGATTTGAACACCACCGGCGAAGATTTTGACCGCTATAAAGACCTGGTCAAAAAGGGGGCCGCCAGCCGCCAGAAATATGACTACGCCGTTGCCGACCGCAACAAGGCCGTGGCGCAGGTAAATGCGGCCAAGGCAACCCTTGCGGTGCAGGAAGGCCAGCTTGAAGTTTTAAAAGCGCAAAAAATCGAGGCCGAACGGGCCGTGTCCGAAGCCAGTGCCGATGTTGATCTGGCCCAGCAATCGCTTGACGATACCCGTATTTCCGCCCCGTTTAATGGCGTGATCGGCAATCGCTCGGTGCAGTTGGGGGCTTTGGTGCAACCTGGTCAGCAATTATTGCTGCTGGTGCCGCTGCCCGGCGTTTATGCGGTGGCCAATTTCAAGGAAACCCAGATCGGCCATATGGCACCGGGCCAAAAGGTGACGATTGACGTTGACGCCTTTCCCGATTCAGAAATTACCGGTGTCGTCGAAAGCTTTGCCCCGGGAACCGGCGCCCAATTCAGCCTGCTGCCACCTGAAAATGCCACCGGCAACTTCACCAAAATCACCCAGCGTGTCCCGGTGCGCATCAAACTTGATCCAAGCCCCGTTGCCGATGCCTTGCGGCCCGGCCTTTCGGTGGTCGTGAATGTTGATGTGCGCGATGCCTCGGGCGAAATGCATGCCGCGGGTACCGGGCTTGCGCCTAATCAAGCCCTGATCCGCGAAGTATCGGAGCTGCAATAATGGCCGATGACCCCCGGAGTTCGGATCGCGCACCGGCGGCAACGCCCGATGCCCGCGCACCGAATGCCCCAGACCACAACAATCAGGCCGCAGGCTTGCGCGCCAGCCCAACCGACCGTGCGGTTTTAAGTTCCGTTTCTGTCGCAGGGCGCGGGCAGGGCAATGTTGAGGCGCGTGATAATGCCGATATCGACGCAGGTGCCAGTGCCGATGCCGGTGCGAGCGCTCGGATGCAGGATGACGGTCATCGTGATGGGGCAACACACGCCACACACGCGGAACCGGCGAAATCACACGTGGTTCGGTCGTCTGTTCCGGCATCTGGCGGCACAGGTGGTGCTGGCGGGTCTGGCAACGGTGCCAAATCTGGCGGCGGCGCACCCCAGGGGCCCGACCATGTAGATCCGCTGCATTTTATTGGCTGGATCGCCATGGTGATCGGCATGTTTATGGCGATCCTTGATATTCAGATCGTTGCCAGCTCGCTTGAAGATATTCAGGCCGGGTTATCGGCCAGCCCCGATGATATTGGCTGGGTTCAGACATCTTATCTGATCGCCGAAGTGGTGATGATCCCGTTGTCGGGGTTTTTGTCGCGGCTGATTTCTACGCGCTGGCTGTTTGTGCTGTCGGCGGCGGGTTTCACGATCATGAGTGTGTTTAGCGCCATGGCGTGGTCGATCAACAGCATGATCCTGTTTCGCGCGTTGCAAGGTTTCCTTGGCGGCGCGATGATCCCGACGGTTTTTGCCACCACCTATATCATTTTCCCCAAAGCCCGCCAGAACGGAGCCAGCGTGATTATTGGTTTGATTGCGACCATGGCACCGACGGTGGGGCCAACATTGGGCGGCTATTTAACCCAGTCGTTATCATGGCACTGGCTGTTTTTGATCAATGTGGTGCCGGGCATTATTGTCGGCGCGGTTGTTGCGATGACCCTGCATATCGACAAGGGCGATCGATCATTGCTTAAAGGCTTCGACATCGAAGGTCTGGTGGCGATGGCGGCTTTTCTCGGCAGTCTGGAATATGTGCTTGACGAAGGGCCGCGCAATGACTGGTTCGACGACCGGGCGATCATGTATGGCGCGGTGATTTGCACCTTGTCGGGGCTGTATTTTTTGTGGCGGATGTTTACCTACGAAAAGCCGATTGTCGATCTAAGCTCGTTTGCGGATCGCAATTTTTCCATGGGCTGTATTTTCAGTTTCACCCTGGGCATCGGTCTGTATGGCAGTGTTTATATTCTGCCGCTTGAACTGGCCCGAATTCGCGGGTTTGACAGTCTGCAAATCGGCACCATCATGGCGGTGACAGGGGCGTGTCAGTTTTTGTCGGCGCCGATTGCCGGGCGCTTGATGCGGGTTTTGCCATTGCGGGTGTTGCTAGGCTTCGGTTTGGCGCTATTTGCTCTGGGCGTTGGGCTTAACGGGTTTCAAAACAGCCAGCTTGATTTTGACGAATTGCTGGTTCCCCAGGCGATCCGCGGTTTTGCCCTGATGTTTTGCATGTTGCCGATTACCAGTCTGGCTTTGGGCACCTTGCCGCATGAGAAAATCAAGAACGCTTCAGGCCTGTTTAACCTGACGCGTAACCTTGGTGGTGCGATCGGTCTGGCCTGCATCAACACATTAATTGATAATCGCTCCGATCTGCACTGGGCACATCTGGCGGAATATATCAATCCCGCCAACCCGATGTATCAGAAATACCTTAATACGCTTACCGCCCGGTATGATTCCCTTGGTGTTGCCGAACCGGCAGCGGCGGCGATGAAATCGATCAGCGGTATTTTGACCCGTGAATCAAATATGATCGCCTTTAACGATGTGCATCTGGTGATGGCGGCAGCGTTTGTTTTCGCCCTGATTTTGCTGCCATTGGCGAGAAAACCAAAACCCCAGGGGGCTGCTGCCCCGGCCCACTGACCCCGCTATTGGCTTTTTCCCGATACGGGAAACAGCCTGACGATAAAACCGCGCATGTTCTTCCCCCCCCCGACCCCGCCTGCGCGGTTTGCCTTGCCCCCGAATTGCCCGGTCTGTCCGGTGCGGTTCGGGGGTTTTGGTTTTGGGGGCAAAGCATGACAGAACAAAAAACATCGGTTCGCCAAGCTTGCAAAACAGCTTGCGATTATTCCCTGTTTGCGGCGAGCCATGCCTGCCGTCGATGCCGTGCCGCTCGGGTTGTTTTTGTCCCGGTTCTGGTCTGGGACTGCTGCGCCATGGACGGTCTTTCGCAAACACGCAGGAGTCTTCGTTAAATTTCCCCGGAACCTTGCTCAATATGGGGCAGATCTGGCGGGCAAGGGGTGCTCACGCGGTGCTCACGGAAAGGTGTGATGTGCCTTTTGCATCCTTGAGTCAGGGGCCGTTATTTAAGCAGGTAATTGATTTTAAAGATAAATAAATTGCGTGGTCACCCGTCGGGATTGGCAAATTCTCCACCCGGAACCAGGAAGGGCCTAAAGAGACGATTGCCAACTTACTAACTGATAAGTAAGTTATCTTCATGACCCAAAAGACATCACCCAAAGCACTCGAAATTATTGATCAGGCGCGACTTTTGATCGCCAATGGCGGGTATAACGGTTTTAGTTATGCCGATATTGCCAAGACCCTTGGCGTTACCAATGCCAGCATCCATTACCATTTTCCGGCCAAGGCTGATCTGGTGAAGGCTGTTGTCATTCAGTATCGGACATACTCCCACCATCAGCTTGCGCTGGCGCGCGCAGAAGACGACGATCCGGTCCGGCTGTTGCGGCTTTTTGTCGGCTTTTGGGAACATTGCCTGCGAGAAGGACCATGGCCGTTTTGCATTTGTGTGATGCTGGCCTGTGAATTGCCCTTGATCCCTGATGCCGTTGCCGATGAAGTTCAGGGGCATTTCGATGATTTGTCTGGCTGGCTGACCGAGGTGATGGCGCAGGGGCAGGCGCGCGGGCTGCTTGAGCTTCGGGCCGGACCAAAGGTTGAGGCCCGCATCCTGATGACGCTGGTTCACGGCTCCATGATTTCCGCCCGGGCCGCACGCGACCCCGCCCTTTACGGGGCCGTTGCCTGGCCTGCATTGCAGCGGCTTTTGGTCGGAACGCCAAACGTCCCGACATAAGCCGTAACGCTCTATCTCGCCCGCCGGGAAAGTCTGCCCGCATGCCGGTTTGCCGCCATGCCGGGCCACAGCTTCCCCCATGATCTGAAATTCCCGTCAAGCGGCATGCCGTACTGACGCGAAAACGACCCTGCCTGGCCAATTCACCCGAATTGTGCTGGCCGGGAACGCTACTCCTTTGCCTGTTCTGTCCCCCGATCCATAGGAAAACCATCCATGAAACCGTTTATATTTGCGACTTTCGCCGCCATTGGCCTTTCGGTTGCCTTTACCCCGCTGGCGTCTTTTGCCAATGCCGCCCCAACCCCGGAACATTTACGCGGGACCATCGCATCAATTACTCCGCAGTCGCTGGTGATCCATACCCGCGATGACAAAGACGTCACCGTTATCCTTGATGATCAAACCAGCTATTCCGCCGTGGTTAAATCCAGCCTCGATGATATTACCGAAGGCAGCTATATCGGCACGGCCACCAAAACCATTGGGTCGAAGCTGATCGCGCTGGAAGTATCGATATTTCCGCCCGAAATGCGCGGTGCCGGTGAAGGCCATTATGCCTGGGATAAAATTGCCGATACCACGCTTGCTGCCGGTGCCGCGACCGCCAGTGCCATGACCAACGGTAATGTCACAACCGTTGCCAGTTCCGGCAAAACCGACGTCAATAGTGCCATGACCAATGGCAATGTTGCCACCGCTGCTGCCAAAGGCGGGCTGACGGTTTTGAATGTTACCTACAAGGGCGGCAAGCAGACGGTTCTTGTGCCGCCAACCGCCCCGGTTGTTGCCCTTCAGATCGGTAGCAAGGCCGATCTGGCAACAGGGGCAGCCGTTTTTGTCGTCGCCCTTAAAGACGGCACAACAACAACCGCCAAGCTGGTTGCCGTTGGCAAAGGTGGCGTAATCCCGCCGATGTAAAGAATAAACCTTTGCGCGCCTGGGTGGGGTTTGCACGATATCGGCAGGCCCCACCGGGCGGCAATACTCCCCGGTTTGGTTTTCAACAGGGTATTTTTATGGAAAATCGTGCGCAATCTTCCGTGCGTCCGGCGCATAGCTTGCCGCTTCGCATTATGCATTGGGTGAATGTTTATGCTGTGTGCTGCATGGTGTTTAGCGGTTGGGAAATTTACAATGCGTCGCCCGATTTGCCGTTTTCATTTCCGCAATGGGCAACATTGGGTGGCTGGCTGGGCGGGGCGCTGGCATGGCATCTGAGTGCGGTGTGGCTTTTGGTCCTTAATGGCGTTGCCTATTTGCTTTACGGCATTTTTTCCGGCCATTTAAAGCGCGATTTGCGCCCGCCGTCTCCCCGGGCGTTTCTGCGCGATTTTGTCGCAGCGTTGCGGCTGCGTCTGCCCCACAAAATCGGCCATTACAATGCGGTTCAACGCCTGTTTTATGGCGGTGTGATTTGCATCTTGATTGTCGAGGTTTTAACCGGCCTGTCAATCTGGAAGCCGGTGCAGCTTGGCGGGCTGGTCTCGTTGTTTGGCGGGTATGTTCTGGCGCGCAACATTCATCTGGCGATGATGATTTTGATTGTCGGTTTTATCGTTGTTCATCTGGTCCTGGTGGCAATTGTTCCGCGCACCCTTGTTGCCATGGTAAAGGCCGTTCCGTCCGACCCGCAGGAGACCCCTGATGTTTAAAAAACGCAATAAACCGGTGATCACACCAGACGATATCCGCGCCGATCTGGCGCGGTTTAACCGCCGGGCATTTTTGCGCGGGTCGTTGTCGTTAGGCGGTCTTGCCATGCTAACCGGGTGCAATTTATCGACCGATAGCGGCGTTGATGCTGCGCTTAAAGCGATCTTGCGGTTTGATGACAAAATGCAGGCGGCTTTATTTGACCCGACCCGTCTGGCGCAAACCTACCCGGCCAGCGCCATTACCGACCCGTTCCGGTTTAACGCCTATTACCCTGATTGGCAGGTGCGCGGGGTGCCCGATGACTGGCGGCTGGAAGTTGCAGGGCGCATTTCCGACAAAAATGCCTGGACCCTTGATGCTTTGCAGGCCCTGCCGCAGGAAAGCCAGATTACCCGCCATATTTGCATTGAGGGCTGGAGCCAGGTCGGGCAATGGCGCGGGGTGCCGTTGCATGTTTTTTTCCGCAGAATCGGGGCGGATACGCGGGCGAAATATGTGAAATTCACCTGTTTTGATGATTACACCACCAGCATCGACATGGCGAGTGCCCTGCATCCCCAAACCATTCTGGCGCTGGATTTTCTTGAAAAGCCGCTAAGCCCGGAATGGGGCGCGCCGGTGCGTCTGCGCATCCCGACCAAGCTGGGGTTTAAAAGTGCCAAAAACGTGCGCGCCATCGAAGTTACCAACAGCTTTTCGGGCGGGTATTGGGAAAATCAGGGATATGACTGGTTTGCCGGGGTTTGATTTTGCGCCAAATATTGGCCACGACCATGCGCATAAAAAAGCCGCCCGGCCCCGCAATGCGGGCGGGCGACAGGTCGGTGGTGTAGAAGTGGTGTCGTGTCGCTGGCGGTGACAGAGCGCACTGGCGGAATAATCGTCCGCCAGTGCGCTATTATGTGGTGTGGTGCCTAGTTCTTGATCGTCATGGCAACGGGTTTGGGCGTTGCATGGGTGCTTACCGGCAGGATCGGGTAAACGATCCGGGGTTCTTCGCCGGTCAGTGTCCGCAAGAAGGCAGCAATGGCCGAAATTGATTTTTCATCAAGTTCGGTGCCCAACTGGCTGGTGGCCATAATGCCAACGGCCTGTTCCAGATCCCAGACCTTGCCGGTATGGAAATAAGGTGCTGTCAGCTCGATATTACGCAGCGGGCCCGCCCGGAAGACGTAATCGTCATCGGCGGTATGGGTCACGGCAAAGCGGCCCTTGTCATTGGCAGGCAAAATGTCGGAGCCGGGTTTTTCAACCACGCCAAACGGATAATATCCGTTGCCGCCAACATTGACACCGTTATGGCAAGAGGCACAGCCGCTATCCATAAACAGGGCCAAACCTTGTTTTTCCTGATCGCTCAGGATCACGTCATTGCCTTCAAGGAACTGGTCAAACCGGGATGACGGGGTGATCAGGGTGGCTTCAAAGGCTTCGATGGCTTTGGCCATATTGTCAAACGTTACCGGATCGGCTTCGCCGGGGAAGGCTTTTTTGAAATGCTCGATATATTCGGGCATGCTTTTAAGGGTGGTGACAACCCGGTCCGGGGTGCTGGCCATTTCAACGCCGGCCTGAACCGGGCCTTTGGCCTGTGCTTTAAGATCGGCAGCACGGCCATCCCAGAACTGGGCAATGTTGAAAACGGCATTAAACACGGTCGGCGAGTTACGCGGGCCTTTTTGCCAGCCATGCCCGATCGACGTTTCAAGATTGTCGTCACCGCCCATGCCCAGATTGTGGCAGGTGTTGCATGAAATCAGCGCGCTTGACGAAATGCGGGGTTCGAAAAACAGCATTTTGCCCAGTTCGACTTTTTCATGGGTAACGGCATTGCCTTTAACCGCCGGAACAGCCGACGGAATAACTTCAAAATAGTCGCCTGCGGCAGTGCGCAGGGCAGCATCATCGACCTTGTCGGCGGCAAGGGCGCTGGTCACAAATCCGATACACAGGGCGCTGGCGCCAAGCAGTCGGACAATGGTGCGGGTGGTGTTCATGATGGTCCCCTCTCTCATGTGCGAGTGGCATCACATCATCACTGTAACCCGCTGGGAACCATGATGTATGTCAAAAATCTAATTTAAATATGTATAATGTTAATTGCCTTGCCAGGTATGCCGGGCGAGGCGGCATTTCGGGCTTTAATTTGCGAGTCTGACCCGTGTTTGTCGTGCCATAACCCTGTGGTGCTGTGGTGCCAGACAAGGTTGTTGTCACAAACAACAAGGCCCCGCCGGCAGGGCTGGCAGGGCCTTGTTAAAATTGCAATAACCGGGATTACAAAAGCTTTTCCTTGGGATCAAATTTCGGTCCCGGTTCGGCGGACAGTTTTTCAAACACGCCTTCAAGCGTATCTGTCACCGAATAAAGCTGGCGGTTGCTGGGCCGGGCAAAGCCTTCGTCAATGATGCCTTCAATCATTGCCAGGCATTTGTCCCAATAGCCCAGCGCATTTAAAAACACCAACGGCTTGTCGTGAATGCCAAGCTGGCGCAGGGTCAGGGCCTCGAACGCTTCGTCAAGGCTGCCAAGCCCGCCCGCCAGGGTGACAAACGCGTCCGAGCGGCGAAACATTTCCACCTTGCGCTCATACATCGAGTTGCACACGATCAGTTCTGAAAGCCCGGCATGGCCCACTTCAATGTCATCAAGATGGGCGGGAATAATGCCGACAACCTTGCCGCCATTTTCCATCACCGCATCGGCAACAGCGCCCATAAGGCCAATGCGCCCGCCGCCGTAAACCAGCGTAATGCCGCGTTCGGCCATCATTTTGCCAAAGGCGATGGCGTTTTCCTTGTGTTTGGGGTTCACACCGTTCGATGCACCGCAAAACACACAAATCGAGTTTATTTTCGTCATGGCGGCCTGCCTTCTTGTTATTTTGTCGCAGGAAAGAAAGCGTTAAAACCACGAACGGTTTCAATGCCCCTTTCATCCCCAGCTTAGCGTATGATATGCCTGCGCCGTCAATGATATCTTGATGTCAAAACCGGTTTTGCCGCAGGGCAAGGGTTTGGGGGATATTGCAATGCGCAATTTTTCGCGGCCCGATATACAGCCCGATTTGTGCCGCAATATATCGTATTGTGGCGATCCTGCATTGTGGTTGCGCCCGTTTGGGGCCGACCATGCCGGGATGCGAAAAGATGTGAAATAATAAAGGCAGGTTCATACAGCGTGTTTGTCGACAGTCCGTTCTGGTTTGCCATACTTGTGTCCGGCGTCATTGCCGCGGTTTTGATGCTGGCCCTTTGGTTGGGGCTGGATCGTGCTGTGGCGCGCCGTATGGTGCTTTCGGCCATTATTCCAGCCGTGCTGGTGGCCGTGCCCGCCGCCCTTGGCCTGCCCGAAGGTATGCGCGGCGGGGCCGGTGCGGTTCTGGCTGTCATCCTGATTGGCGGCCTTGCCGGTATGATGATTGATGTTGCCCGGTTTTCTGCGCGGATTGCCTCGGTTTTGGGCTGTGTTGTTATTGTGGGCGGCGGGTGGCTGGTGCTGGGCGATGATGCCACGGGCACGGCGGCCTTGCTGGGCCAGGTGACGTTGCCCGGAACGGCGCACGCGGTTTCGGTGCTGGCATGGGCCGGGTATCTGGCGGTGGCGCTGGTGCTGGCATATGTCACCCTGCCTGATTTTACCGATGCAGGCGAAGACAACAGTACACCCGGCGCAAAAAACGGCGCAAAAACCGGCACCAAAACCAGGGCCAAAACGACAAAAGTGTCCGCCACCCGCAAAAACAAATCGGTCAGCACCGATCTTGACGGCGGGGATCGCGGGCCGGGCGCGCTGTCGGTGTTTTTGGCACTGGTGCTGGGCATGGGCATTATCGCCGTGCAATTTGGCCTGCGCGATTTAAAAATTCTGCATGGGGCGATGGCGATTGCCCTGCTGATTGCGCTGATATCGGAAAAAGCCGCACCGCAATACCGGGCTGCGGTGTGGCTGTCGATGGTGGCGGCCATTATGGTGGCGGGGGCAACGGCAATTTTGCGTGCGCCGGCCAGTCTGGTGGCCCATGCGGTGCTGGTTTTAGTGATGTTTTCGGGCACCGGCACGGTTTTGTTGCAAAAGGCCCTGCGTCTGGACCGCGTTGCGACCGATGGCGCAAAAGGCAGCCGCGACGCCGGTACGATCTGGGCGGGAAATGCCATTGTTCGCGTGCTGGTTCTGGCCCTGCCGGTGGGCATGGCCACACTTGTTGCCTTTATCGGGGCGGCAATGAGCGCACCTTGATCGTGTGGTCCGGGTTTGGGGCAAGTTCACCCGCGCATGGCTGCGGCCAGCTCCTATATTGGTGTTGGCAGGGCAAAAATCGGGTCGATAGCGGCCAAATCAATGCCTTTGATGCACAATTTGACGCATTTGCAACGGCTTGATGCATTTCCAGCTTTGTTACGGTATGGAAACTGTGCGATGAAAGTAGTACAAGTTTCCAATAACCGTGTCGGGGGTGGGGACGGGGTTCCATTTTCATGCCGCAATGCCGCGCATTGATGCAATTCTGACCTTCGGCGACCAAAAGATAACCATCGTTCAAGGATATTTTCCGGTGAAACGACCTTATATCCTCGTCATTATTGGCGTGTTGCTGATCATTGCCGCCATCGTGCTGAATTATACGCTTACGGGGTCAGGTGATGATGACGCCGATGCCGTGTCGACGTCACCGGCACCTGCGGGGGCAGGCGGTGCGGCGTCAACGGCCAATAGCGCGCCCGATAGTGGCGACAAAGCGGTTACGTCCGATGACAGCAATGCACCTGATGTTACCGATCCCAGCTTTGATGTTGTGCGCGTTAGCCCGGATGGCAATTCAGTGATTGCCGGCCGTGCGGAACCCAATACCAAGGTTCGGGTGCGCGAAGGCAAGGACGTGATCGGGGAAGCCACGGCCGATAACCAGGGCGAATGGGTGATTTTGCCGGAAAAACCACTTGAACCGGGGGACCGTGAATTATCCGTCGAAAGCGAAGACAAAGACGGCAAGGTTCAGTCGAGCAATGAAAATGTGGTTGTTCTGATCCCGGAAAACCCGGCAAGCGAAACCACGGCACCGATGGTTACGCAAAAATCCGACACCGCCGCACCGGATGAAAAAAGCAAATCCGACCAGCAGCCGATTATTGCCCTGCGCGTTCCGTCGCAAGGCAATGGTCCGGCAACGGTGTTGCAGGGCCCGGGGGCGGTTCCTGAAAACAAGGAAATGGCCCAGGCTGCTAATCAGGCGGCACAGGCTGCCGGCCAGCCTGAAATTGCATCGTCGATGCCGCGCCTGAGTGTGGGCGTGGTGGATTATGATGACAAAGGCCAGGTTGCGATGTCGGGCGCTGCCGATCCTGACCATAATATTCGCGTTTATCTTGATAATAAATTTGTTGGCACCGCCCCGTCCGATGACAAGGGCGGCTGGTCGATGACGCTGGGGGCCGATATTGACCCCGGCCAATACAAATTGCGCGCCGACGAGCTTGATAAACAGGGCAAGGTGATTGCCCGTGTTGAATTGCCGTTTGAACGTGCGGACGCCAAAAAGGCAATGGAACCGGGCAAGCGATATATCGTGCAGCCGGGCAACAGCCTGTGGCGGATTGCGCGCCGGGCCTATGGTGACGGCATTCAATACTGGGTGATTTATCATCGCAACGAAGACCAGATCCGCGATCCCGATCTGATTTATCCGGGCCAGATTTTTGCCCTGCCCGAGAGCGACGCCACGAAATAACAGGCCTGATTGGGGCGCAATGCGGCGATTTGCCGTGCTGCGCCCCGTTTCTGTGCCCGCTCCCCATCGACTTTTGCGCATTTTTCCCTATATGCAATCAAGCTGTTTTGTCCCCGGTTTTGTCCTGGGCTGATTTGGGCCCGGATGACGATTGCTGTTGCCGGGCTGCCGTGCCAAAGTGGGGCGCAGTTTTGGGCAACGGCCCGGCTTGTAACGCCGCCTGATTGTTGACCGGCCCCATAACGGGGTGTATTTGCCGCCGATGGATCGCCAGAACCGGGTGAATGGGCCAATTGATGGGCCATTGACCCGATTTATGGTGAAAAAAGCGCCATTGGATGATCCCCCTTGTTGAAGGGGACGGATCGCCAATGATAAGAACATGCCAGACGTGCCACTGATTGGCGCGTCGCATTGCAACCAGGGAAGACAACTTTGAAATCCGTTCTTGTGCCGATCAATTCCGAAGGCTGGAAATTTATTGCGATTTTCGCCGCCGTGACCGTGATCCTGTTTCTGATCGCCCAGCCGCTTGGCTGGATTGGCGTCATCCTGACCTTGTGGTGCGCCTATTTCTTCCGCGATCCCGACCGGATAACCCCGATCAGCGATGATCTGGTAATTGCGCCCGCCGATGGCCGCATTTGCATGATTTCACAGGCCCCGCTGCCCAAGGAGCTGGAACTTCAGGACCAGTCGCCGCGGACGCGCATTTCGATTTTCATGAATGTGTTTAACGTTCACGTTAACCGTTCGCCGATCAATGGCGAAATCGTTGGCGAAGCCTATGTGCCGGGCAAGTTTGTCAATGCCGAGCTTGATAAGGCGTCCGAAAATAACGAACGCCAGATTTTGCTGGTCCGCGACAAGGATGGCCGCGATTTTGGCGTGGTTCAGATTGCCGGTCTGGTTGCACGGCGCATTTTGTGCGACGTCGGGCGCGGTTCTATTCTTAAGGCCGGTGAACGTTTTGGCCTGATCCGGTTTGGCTCGCGCGTCGATGTCTATCTTCCGGCCGGGGTTGAACCCAAGGTCTGTGTGGGTCAGTTGACCGTTGCGGGTGAAACCGTGCTGGCCGATGTTGCCCAAACGGTCGCCGTTCCGGCAACCGGGGAGATTCGTTAATGGCCAATGGTCCTGATCGCACCCGGCCACGGCGTTTCAAGGCATTGTCCCTGTCGCGTCTGGCCCCCAATGTTGCAACCCTTATGGGGATGTGCGCCGGGCTGACCTCGATCCGGTTTGCCATGCAGGACCATTGGGAAGCCGCCGTAACCGCCATTCTGATCGCCGGGATCATTGACGGGTTAGATGGCCGGTTGGCCCGCATGTTAAATGCATCCAGCCGTTTCGGGGCCGAACTGGACTCGTTGTCGGATTTTGTCTGCTTTGGGGTGGCACCCGCCCTTTTGATGTATTTCTGGTCGCTTCACCAGTTAGGGCCAATTGGCTGGGCCTTGTGCCTGTTATTTGCCGTGTGCATGTCGTTGCGGCTGGCCCGGTTTAATACCCAGATGCTGGGCGAACCGGAAATGCCAACCTGGGCCTACCGGTTTTTCACCGGGGTTCCGGCCCCGGCGGCAGCGGCCCTGTCGATGTGGCCGATGGTGCTGAGTTTCCAGTTCGGTGTTGGCATTTTTAACAGCCCGTTTATCACAGCGCCCTATATCGTGCTAATTGCGGTGCTGATGGTGTCGAGAATGCCGACTTTCAGCTTTAAAAAGGTCAAGATCCCGCGCGCGTGGGTCTTGCCATTAATGCTGGCATTCGGGGCATCGGTGGCATTTCTGGTGTCGTCGCCATGGCTGACCTTGTCGGTGATTGCCGGGCTTTATTTTATTACTTTTTTCTTCAGTTTCCGGTCTTATCGCCGCATGGGTGTTGAACAACAACAACGCCAGGACGAACTTGAAGAAGAAGAAGATCTGGGCCAGCCCGATGACGACCCTGACGACGGGTTGAACCGGGTGCATCAGAACTAAAACCCGGTTACCCGGAACGGCCTTTGGGCAAGCTTGGGAAAACGGTTTAGCTGCTAAAAGACCTGCCATTTTTGATGGCGGGTCTTTTTTTGTTCAAGCGCCATCGCATCGTCTGTTTATCGGGAGGCCGTTTGTCCGGTTGCAACGCATGAAGGGCGGTTGGGCCGTCCGGGCGGCGGGTTAAGACGGCGGGTTGATTTGGGAAAGGGTGGCGGTGGTGATGGTTTTAAGGATTTGTTGATAGCGCAACCGGTCCTTTTCGGGCAGCCATGCCTGATAAAACTGTGTCCAGGGCATGTCGGGGTAATCTTTGAGGATGGCATTGACCGCGTCGATCACTTGTTTGCCCGCTTCATTTTTTGAACAGCCCAGCGTTGCCGTAATCAGCGGCGTCATCCTGGCAATCGGAAGCGAAATAATTTCGTTTTTATACTCCGCCTTACGGTGATGAAATTCGGCCTCGGCGGGTAAATACATTATCCAGTCCAGACGGCCCATTTCCAGCAACTGGATGAATTTTTCATCGCTGCCAACGGTGATAATATTTGAATGATGCCGGTATTTTCTAATCGCTGCGTCAACATATTGCCCATAGGACCGGCCAAGGCGAATGGCCGTATTCATATTGGCATCCGCGAGCAACCGGTCGATGTCAATTTCGTTGCGATCATTAAGATAGGGCTGAAAGGCTGGCAGCTGGCGGGCCAGAACCACCACCGAGGGCGGCAGGCTGATCAGAATGGGATTGGCAAAATAGATATAGTCGCGCCGTTCGCGGGTGGGAATAAGGGTGAGCGAACAGCGTAATTCCTCGCTGCGCATTTCCGCAAGCAACCGGGCAAGCGGAACTTTTTTCATCAGGTGTTTGTATTGCGGCAGGCGCGCCATCAGCCATTTCTGGGTTTCGGCAGCGTATCCTGTAAGGGTGTTATCCTGTTCGATGTAAGCGGGCGGAAAAGACGGAATGGCCCAGGTGAGTTCGGTGGTGCCCGCTGCTTTTGCATGTGTCGAGATCACACTGGCAAGAATACTTCCTGCAATGGCGAGGCCCCGGATCCCCATAGCGCATCATTCCCCGTCGAAGACACCATCCTGTGCTGGGTGCCGTAATTGTCGCAAACTCTATTCCTTAGTATGGTATATACCTGACCCAAGTGATAGTAAAAAAGCTGCCCTTGCGAGAGGGCAGCTTTTTCGTCAGGGTTTTGCAGGTGCGCGCTAACCCGGCTTCAGATTGTTAAACTTCACACGGCAGAGGCCTTGTTTTTGGTGCGCCAGCGCCGCCATGCCTGGCCCGATCTGGCAATCATCAGAAGGGCGCAAGGGGTGAACACCAGGGTGAGAACGGTTGCGAAAGTCAGGCCAAAGGCAATCGAGGTTGCCAGTTGCACCCACCATTGGGTCGACGGGGCACCGATGGAAAACTCGCGGGTGACAAAGTCGATATTGATCTGAAACACCATCGGCACCAGACCAAGAATGGTGGTAACGGTGGTCAGCATTACCGGGCGCAAACGTTGGGCACAGGTTTGCAAAATGGCGTCTTCGACCGTCTCTGCTGTCAGTTTTAACCGGTCATAGGTATCGATCAGAACAATATTGTTGTTCACCACAATTCCCGCCAGTGCGACAATACCAATGCCGTTCATGACAATGGAAAACGCCTGACCGGTAATCAGCAACCCGCCCAGCACCCCGGCGGTCGACATGATAATCGCCACCATGATCAAAAGCGAACTGGTGATGGAGTTAAACTGTGTGACCAGAATGATGAACATAATGAACAGCGCCACCGAGAAGGCGTTTTTCAAAAAGTCGGCTGATTTTTGCTGTTCTTCATCCTGCCCTTTGAATTCCACACTGACACGCGGGTCGATATCGAGGGTTTTCACCCACTGTTTGACCTCTTGCACCTTGGTATCGACCAGAATGCCCTCGGCGACATCGGCCTTCACGGTGAGGGCACGGCGGCTGTCCACCCGGTGCAGGGTGCCGGTTTTGGGCTCTGCTGTGCGGGTAATAAAGTTTGAAACCGGCACCAGTCCCTTGTCGGTGACAATTTGCAGCCGCTGCAATTCTTCAAGGGTGCGGCGGTTTTGCGGGAACCGGCCCACAATATCGATTTCCTCGGTCGAATCATCGGGGCGATAGGTGGAAAACAAAATGCCGTTGGTCACCAGTTTGACGGTGTTGCCAATGGTGGCAATGTCGGCGCCAAACTTTAACGCCTGTGCGCGGTCGACCTTGTATTCCCAGTCGATGCCAGGGGGCGATTTACCGTCTTCAAAATTGTAAAGACCGCCCAGCTTGTGCAATCCGGCCATGATTTTGGCCGATGTCGCATCAAGAATATCGGGATAGTGCGAGCGTAACTGAATTTGCACATCCTTGCCTTGCGGCGGGCCGGCTTCGGATGCGCGAATTTCCACCTGTATCCCGGCAAGATCGCGGGTGGCCTCAAGGATTTTATGTTCAATTTCCTTGGCCTTTGGCCGCACCTGCCAATCAGCATATTCCAGCTGGATCACACCAATAACGTCTTCGGGGGCATCATCGCCACCCTGGGCCGAGGCCCCGGCGCGGCTGTAAACCGTATCAAACCAGTGATGGCCGGTGTTGGATGTATCATCAAGGGCGAGAATGCGGTTTTCAACCTGATGCACCAGCGCGTCCTGTTCGTAATAGGACAAATTGCCCCGGGCGCGAATTTGCACGGCGGCCTGTTCCGGCTCGACCGAGGGGAAAAATTCAAACCCCTTGCCAAACATGCCAAACGCCGCCCACACCGCAACCAGAATGACAAAGGCCAGCGGAATGATCAGCCAGTAAACCCGCAAGGATGCCTGAAGGACATGAACATAAAAGCCGGTGCCGCCGGTCAGTTTTTCCAGCTTGTCGGTTTCACCTGCGGCAACGGCATCAAGGGCATCGTTGGCGGCCATGCCGGGTTTGCCAAACCATGCGCCCACGGTGGGCACAAAAACAAGCGCCATCGCCAGTGACGCGCTAAGGGTAAACAGCACAGTGATCGGCAAAAATTTCATGAAATCGCCAACCACATCGGGCCAGAAGGCCAGCGGCAAAAACGCCGCCAGTGTGGTTGCGGTCGAGGCAATAATTGGCATGGCCATGCGTTTGGCCGCCAAAGGATAGGCCTGTTTGCGATGTAAACCGTCCAGCATTTTGCGATCGGCATATTCGGTAACCACAATCGCGCCATCAACCAGCATGCCCACCGAAAGGATCAGCGAGAACAGTACGACGATGTTTACCGTCATGCCAAGGCCCCACAAAATCAGGATTGCGGTTAGGAACGAGCCGGGAATGGCCAGCCCCACCAGCAAACCGGACCGCCAGCCCAGCGACCAGATCACCACCACCATCACCAGCAAAATTGCCAGGATGACGCTGTTTTGAAGGTCGGTCAGCATGTTGCGAATGTCGGATGATTTGTCCTGCGAATAGGTGACCTTAACCGTTTCGGGGTAACTTTGGGCGGCTTCGGCGGTGATCGTTTTAATTTTGTCGATCACATCAATGATGTTTTCGCCAACCCGTTTGGAAACCTCGATCGCGATGGCGGTGCGCCCGTTGAGGCGGGCAAAACTGGTGGCATCCTTGAAGGTGCGGCGCACGTCGCCGATATCGCGAAAGCGAATAACCGAATCACCATCGACAAGTAGGGGCATGTTTAAAATGTCGTCGACATCTTCAAACAGGCCCGGCACCTTGATGTTAAAGCGCCCGGCACCGGTATCAAGCGCGCCTGCTGCGACCAGCGAGTTTGAATTGCGCACCAGCGACACAATATCAATGCCCTTTAACCGGTAGCTTTGAATTTTCATCGGGTCGATGACAAATTCCACCAGTTCTTCACGGTCCCCGGCCAGATTGGCCTCCAACACCGCTGGCACCCCTTCGATATCGTCTTTCAGGTTGCGCGCCAGGCGCAGCAATGTGCGTTCGGGCACCTCGCCAGACAGGGTCACCACCAATACCGGAAACAGCGACAGGTTCACTTCGTGAACTTCGGGGTCGTCGGTATCGTCGGGCAGATCGGATTTGGCAATATCAACCCGTTCGCGCACATCGGCCAGGGCATCGTCGATATCGACGTCGCTGTAAAATTCCAGGGTCACCGATGCGCCGCCCTGATAGGCCTGCGACCGCATTTCCTTCACACCTTCAATGGTGCGCAGTTCCTGTTCCATCGGGCGCAGCAACAGGCGTTCGGCATCCTCGGGGGAAATGCCGTCATGGTTCATTAAAACATACAGGATCGGAATTTGAATGTCGGGGTCGGCTTCCTTGGGGATCGCGTTATAGCCAACCCAGCCCGCGACCAGCAACAGGATCAGTGTCATTATGACGGTGCGCGACCGGTTCAGCGCAAGATCAATAAGAGACATGGTGTGATTTCCTTTGCGCTTGCAAGCTAGTTGCCAGCATTTTGCGGCTGTTGCGCGGAATTTGCGGGTGTTTGGGCCGGGGCATCCGATGCAGATGCGGTTTCACCGGCTGGTTTTGCGCTGGTCGGCACATGATCGATGCGATCCATCGTCACCTTTGTGCCTTCCTTGACCCAGTCCTGCCCGACCACGATCAGGTCGATCTGGTCGGGAAGGCCGGTCACCCACACATGTTCACGGTCGCCGCCGCGCAGGGCCACGGGGTAAAACACCACGATGTCGTTTTCCACACCGCGCACCCCTAATTCGCCTTCGTCATTTAATGTCAGGGAGGACGCTGAAATCTTGTGGGCTTTTTCGGTGCCGACCGGAATAACCAGTTCGGCGGTCATGCCATCAGGAATGGCGAAATCGGGGTTATCAAGCTCCACCTCGATCCGGTAGGTGCGGGTCTGGTTGTCGCTGGCAATGGCGGTATAGCGCACCACACCCTGGCGAATACTGTCATCAAACAGGCGCACATGGGCCATTTGGCCAACATGGATATGGCCGATGGAATGTTCGGGCACATGGGCCACCACCAGCATCGGATCGGGCTGAATTACGGTGGCGATGCTATCGCCAATCGATACAAGGTTGCCCATTTCTGCCGGGCGGGTTTCAATCACGCCATCAAACGGGGCGCGAATGGTGGTTTGGGCCAGCTCAACTTCGATGGCTTTTAAATCGGCACGGGCTTCTTCCAACTCCGCCTTTGATTGTGCCACGCCGGTTTTCGAGCGGTAATCTTTTTTGGCAAGGCTTAACGCCCCGTCATATTGCAGGGCACGCTGATCGACCAGGGCGCGGGCCTCATCAAGGCGGGCCGGGCGGTCGTCGGCGGCAAGGCGTACCAGAACGTCGCCTTTTTTAACCCGTGCGCCTTTTTCCACGCCAATTTCCACCACGCGCGACGATGTCTGGGCGCGAATGTCGGATTTAACGGCCGCTTCGGTGCTGCCGGTTAACATTAATTCGTCCACATGGTCTTCGGCCTTTGATGCCATAACGCGGACGGATGGGTCGGGTTCGCTGGTGGCGGCACCGCTGCCGGTTTCGGGGCCATTGGCGGTTGCTGTGCCGTTATCGGCGCCGGCGGGGTCTTCGCCGGTCAGCATGCTTGAGCCAATCCATAAAACAGCGCCAACAATCAGCGCAATTGCGATCAAACGTGAAGCATTCATTGGTTTCGCGTTCCTAAAAGACCTGTGCCTGAATTTTTTTTAAGTCGTAGCAATCAAACGGCGTGGATATCGCGCGCTCAGTTTCGCCGCAGACGGCGTTCACGTAACTCACGTAGAAAAGAGTCTTTGTTTTTATCGATAAAATCAAGGGTTGCCCGACAGACGGCGTCGCCCAACCCGGAGACGAACGCGCATGCCGGGTCATCGGGGGTGTTTTTTTCCGATGAGTTTTCGGGCAGGGAGGGTTGGTTCTTGGCCGGGGAAATGCGGTCCAGCATTGATTCATGGCGTACCGCATATTCATCAATCAGGGCTTCGCAAAGCTCGACGGGCAGTTCATCGGCAAAGGACAACATGAACAGAATATCGGACCGATAGCGGTCTTCGCCCGGACGGGTCTGGAACAGGGTGCGCAAAAATGTCCGTCGGCCTTCGGGGGTTAGACGGTAAACTTTTTTGTCGGGCCGGTTTTCCTGCTCCTGTTCGGTAAAGGTAACCATGCCGTCCTGGCTTAATTTGGTCAGGGCCGGATAGATCGACCCCAGCGAGGCCATTTGAAAATAGCTGAATACGCCATCTTCAAACATCTTGCGGATTTCATAACCGCTGGCATCGCCCGCCATTAAGGCACCCAGGCATAATGATCGAATGTCCATTGCTGTTATTGCTACTTTCTATAACGAAATTACTATATCAGTTCGATATACTATGCGTTGTATTATGACGAACCGACATAGTCAACGTTGCGTTCTATGCGTGCGGGAAATTTTCGCTCAGGTTGTGATTTCTGATATGATCAACAGCACGACGTAGCGGAAACTGGCTTAAAAAAGCGCGATGCGCGTCCGTTTATGCAGGATCGGACGCGAAAAATCGCATTCGGACATATAGAAGCGATACAATCTAGCCAGCATGAGGGGGCCGGGCGCGTATCATCGCGATCGGGGCCAACACTGCGCGGCATGCAGGACGGGATTATTTTGAATACAGTCAGTTTTTATCAAGGCGTCGAGATGTTTATCTCGATCCTGGGGCTTTTCCAGGCCGGCTTTTTTTGCGTCGTGCTGTTATCCGAAGGGCGCAGGGCCTATCGCGCCAATCGCTGGATGATTTTGTTTATTGCAGCCGTTTGCAGCAATCTGATCGAGGATGTTTTTGACGTATTCGGGTCCGCTCCGGTTAATTTCTATGGCGAACTGATTTTTCAACCGTTCAATTTTGTTATTGCCCCGGCAATCTATCTGTATTTCTGCGAGGCAGCGGGGGCGGTTAAAATTCGCCACGGGTTGCATCTGGCCGTTGTGCCGGTGGTGGCCAATTTGACATTCTGGCTGCTGGTCGGCATTTCCACCCCGCCGACTGATGGGAAACTGACCTATGAACTGGCCGCGGCACACGGGCCGTTAATGGTGGTGGTTTTGCGCTGCATTCATTTTGGCATTTACCTGCAGGCGGCGATCTATGCTGTTTTGATGTGGCGTGTCGGGATGCGGTATTTCCGCCAGGTGCAAAAACAACTTGGCGCGCGGCGCGATGACATGGTGCGCTGGATGCGCAGCGTTCTGGGCAGTGTGCTGTTTATCTTTCTGGTTTTTGTGGTGCAGGAAGTTACCAGCGATTTTCGTTTGCGCAACGAACTGTGGTCGTTTCAGCTTTTGAATGTGGCATTCCTGCTGGTGTTTTTCTGGCTGAGCTACACGCTGGCAACCTATCAGGTGGTTTTTGTTCTGCCCGACTGGGATGAAAACAATGATGGCGAGGATGCGGTACTTGACGACGGTCTGGTTCAGCCCATCCCGGTCGACTCCGCAGCGGATATAGGGAAATACGAAAATGAAAAACCGAATGGCGGAAACCTGCGGGTTTCCGAGCCTTCGATTCGTCACTTTCTGGACAAAAATAATGGCACCCGAAACCCTGTAACGGCATCGTCGGATCCCGCGAGTTTTGATGGCGTATCGGACGCCGGTTTGCCCGGACATGATGGCGCAAACAGCCGCCCGGGCGCGGCGCAGCCGACCCCGCACCCTGATTATGGTGTGGCAAGCCCGCGCCCCGACGAGGGCACGGCGGCCCGCCCGTTGCTCGACGATGACGACGCCGAACGGGCCATACTGCGGTTGCAGGCGATCCGCACCCGGGGGGATTTATTGCACGACCCGATGATATCGCTGCCCAAACTGGCCCGGGCTGTGGGCGTCTCGCCCAATCAGCTGTCCTATGTGTTGAACCACCATATCGGCCAGAACTTTTTTGACTTTGTAAACGGTGCCCGCATTGCCGAAGCCAGCCGCCTGTTACTGAACCAGCCCGACCGCGCCATTCTCGATGTGGCGCTGGAGGTGGGGTTTAATTCAAAGTCGACATTCAATCTGGCGTTTAAAAAAATCACCGGGGAAACGCCCAGCAGCCTGCGCCGCAAGGAAAATGGCACGTCCTAATGCGCAATCGGACGTGATTTTACGACCGACCTTACCCGCAAGGACGCCACGTTGCCATAAAACAGGCAAATTGGTTTGATCAACAAGGCAGCAACAACAAAAAACGCTTAATGCCGGATCATAAATCATCATAAACGGAGAAGTCTTTTGGACATGAGACTGCATCATTTACGTTATTGCCTGTTGCCAGTTTGCCTGGCAGTCGTAACGTTGCCCGTCGCGGCAAAGGCCAATAGCGATGCGCCCATTTATCAACCCGGACCCGATCCGTTATCACATGATAATGACCCGGCCCGTGAAGTGGCACAGCAAAACGGATCGGCGGGCGACAATGGCGACATGGCCATGCCCGGCAACAATGATACATCTGCCAGCAATGCGTCCTATCGCGATCAGTGGCTGAAAGGGCACTGGTCACTCGGGGCTGTTGGCAATGTGAAAACATCGCCCTATCGCGGGGCTGATGATTATGATCTGGGCGGCCTGCCGTGGATCAGCTTTGACAGCGAACGCCTGCATGTCGGGATTGACGGGATCAAGGCGAAAATCGTCCAAGGCAACTGGGGCAGTGTTTCAATTTTGGGCAATGTCCGCCAAAAACCGTTTGATGATGGCGACAGCGACTATCTTCGCGGGCTGCATGACCGTGACTGGGCATTTGAAACCGGTGTTGCCTATGACCGCGACCTTGGTCCGGGCAAAGCGCATATCGAATATCTGCACGATGTCAGCGGCGAGCATGACGGCCAGCAGGCCGATGCCACCTATAAGGTGCCGTTTGAAACCGGTCGTTTCCACTATGAAGTTGGTGGCGGCGTGATGTGGCGGGATTCCGACCTGAACGATTATTACGTTGGCGTTGAGCCAGGCGAAGCCCGCGCCGGTCGTGCGGCCTATGCCCCCGACAGCGCCTTCTTGCCCCATCTTGATGCCTCGGTCGGGTTTCAGTTAACCCGGCAGATGCTGCTGCGCGCCAATGCGAGCGCAACCTTCCTGCCAGATGAATACAAAGACAGCTCGATCATTGAAGATGACGTGATTTACGGTTTGGGGCTGGGTCTGGTTTACAAGTTCTAAAAACCGGCCTTTTTCAGAACCAGATTTGAACGGGTTGCATATGTATTTATGCAGCCCGTTTTCATGTTTGCGCCGATCCCGACAGGGTTTTCGCCATGAAAACACTGTTCACATCCTTCCGGCTGGGACCAAAAGGCGGGCAGGGCACATAGCCAAGACTGCGATATAGCGCGATGGCGGCATCCGACTTAACGCCGGTTTCAAGATACAGCGCCTGATATCCGCGCCTGATGGCATCGATTTCAATATGCGTCATAATGCTGCGTGCAATGCCCTGGCGCCGTGCGCGCGGGTTCACAAACAACCGTTTAATTTCCGCATCCAGGCAAACCCCCGTTTGGCTGTGTGCTGCTGCTTGTTGCGCACAATGCTCACCGGCCTTCAGGTCGGGCAGGGGCACATAGCCACCACACCCTGCAAGCGCGCCGCTGATGGTATCGCATGCAACAAAAAAGCAGACATTCTGCGCGATTAACTGTGCCGCACTTGTTCCGGATCGGTCGTGATCGGGGTAAAGCGATGCTGCGCGGTTGTCGGCCTGTTCAAACAGCGCGGCTATCAAAGGTTGGTCGGGCGAGGCTTGGCGAAAAATGATCATGCAAAAACAGCCCTGTGGTTGGGATGATGTCGGGATAGAAAATGGTGGTGGTGGGTGATGGCGACGGCGAAAGAGACAGCGGCAGGTGATGTCGTTTGGGGCTTGTGAAATACCGGTTTTTGAATGCGGAAGGGGGGTAACCGATTAGCTCGGCTTAAACCCCGCGCAAATTACCCCAGACATGCACATGCCATTGCGGCACCACACGCACATCAAACCAGCCCTTTTGCGATACCTGATCGACCAGCCAGCGGTATTTTTCGGTCAGGGCTTCAATGTCAACGCCATTGGCCCCATCGGGATGCGGGGCCGCCGGGGTGGCGTTAACCGGTTGCAGGTAACAGGGAATATCGCGGTGTAACTGGCGTACTTGATCGGCAAAGGCCAGATCATCTTCGTCGGCGACCGGAAATTTCAGGGTGATGGCAGGGCCGGATGAGGCAAAGGGGGGCGTCGTGCCGGTCGCAGCGGGGCTGCGCGCTGCGGCAATACAAGCAGCAAGGTCGTTTGCATTAAAAACCGTGCCGCTGGACGGGGGCTTGGGGCTCAGGGTCAGATGGTCCAGCGTGGCAAACCATTTGCGCGCGATGCTGCCCTGGGTTTCGATGGCAAAGGTGAAGCCTTGTTGCTGGCCCAGTTGGATTAACGGTGCCAACGGCTGGATCGCCGGGTTGCCGCCTGACAGGGTGATCAGGATCGGCTGGTTGTTTGATAGTTGTTTGACCCGGTCCAGAATGGCCGTGGCATCCATCGGTAGCCAGTCGGCGCGAAAGGTGGGGTCCACCGCATACAGGGTGTCGCACCACGAACAGCGAAAATCACAGCCGCCGGTGCGCACAAATACCGTTGGCATCCCCAACAGCGCCCCTTCCCCTTGCACGGTCGGTCCGAAAATTTCGGAAATGCGAATTTTACCCTGCCGACGCACAGCTTCCACGTCGTCCGCCGCCGCCACGTCCCATGCCGATGCAGCACCGGCATTTTGCGCCGAGGTCGCCTCGGGGCTGTGATCTGGCGTGGTATCAGGGGTTATGTCAGGGGCTGTGTCTGGGGTCATGGGCGATATTCTGCCCAGGTTTTCGGGGTTTCGGAAACGCGCACGGCCGAAACTTCATCCCAGCGATTACGCGCCCAGTCGTAAAAGAACTTTGCCAGATTTTCGGCTGTGGCGTGATCATGGCCCAGCACATCGTTTAAATGGCGGTGGTCAAATTCATCGTCGATCAGCCGTTTGAGCGGGGTCAGCTCGCGGTAATCGCGCACAAAACCCCGGCTATCAAGGGTTTCGGCCTGTAATTCGACCTCGACAATATAGTTGTGGCCATGCAGGCGCGCACAGGGATGGTCGGCGGAAAGACCGCCAAGAACATGAGACGCGGAAAAGGCAAATTGTTTGGTAATTCTGAACATTTATTGGCTCTGTTATGCTGCGCGGCCCTGATGTTGCCCGCATTGGCGCGGGATGCCGACACGGTCAGGGCGCGCAGAAATTTTTGGGCACTGTCGGTGTCTTTGCATCAAGATGACCACAAAGATCGGCAGTTGGCGGGCTTTGGGTTTAGGGCATTGGTGGTCGATGCCGTGGTCAGGCCGGGCAAGTTCGTGCCTTGTAACGGCGGGCAAAGGGGCACGGATCGGAGGGACAGGGTACGGGATAAAACCGGTTTTGCGCAACGGGCATGGCAGCAGATGGTGTTTCTGCGCCGGGTCGCTGGTAAAAAGCGGTTTTTTTCGGTCCTGTGTCTATCGCTCGCCGTGGCAATCCTTTGCTGTGTTTATCCTTCGGCCATTTTGCGCATGGCGTGTTCGGCACGCGCCTGTTTCCAGTATTCACGGTCGATATAAACGGTGGGGTCGGGGACACGGGCCAGTTCCAGGGCTTCACGACGTTCAACACAGGTGCCGCAGCGCCCGCAATGTACTTCTTCACCCTTGTAACACGACCATGTGCGTTCAATCGGCACGCCCAGCCGTCCGGCTTCGGCGGCGATATCAGCCTTGGTCGCGTTAATAAACGGCGTATAAAGCCGGATTTGCGCAACGCCTTCCAATGCGTGGTTCTGCATTTTTTGAAAGGCGTTGATAAAGTCCGGTCGGCAATCGGGATATATGAAGTGATCACCCCCATGCATGGCGGCGGCAACCGTATCGGCACCGGCACTTGCCGCCGCGCCGAACGCGACGGACAGCATAATGGCATTACGGTTGGGCACCACGGTGATCCGCATGGTTTCTTCGGCGTAATGGCCATCGGGCACGGCAACATCATCGCTGGTCAATGACGACCCGGTCAATAAGGCACCGACCGGTTTTAAGTCGACAATATGGTGCCTTACGCCCAGATCTTTGGCGGCATCGGCGGCAAAATCGATTTCCTTTTTATGGCGCTGGCCATAATCAAACGAAATCAATGCATATAAACTGTGTTCACGCGCAACCTTGTGCGCCAATGTCACAGAATCCAGTCCACCTGAACAGACGACGATGGTTTTCATGATCCCAAACCTTTGCGTGTTTTTTACCTGGTGCTACGACAGGGGGACCCGCCATTGCCATACAATTTGCGCAGCATCGCGGATCACCAAACTTTCCATCTCGCATGTGCAGCAAAAAAAGGCAAGGGTTTTTGATCCGTTCCAGTTTAATTTCCCTTGCTGCCCGCGATGATATGAAAGCACATCGGTACGCGAAAATGGTCATCTTTAATATAATGCGACAGTTTTGTTCGGATTGCCGCGTCAATCGCATCGCGGGCAGCCGGGCTGGCATTGCGCAATTGCGGGCCAAACAGCATTTCCATTTGCGGACGCCAAAAGGCACTATTGTGCGGAATGCGCCCGCAGGGACGATGGGATGTTACAACAATATCGTCAAACCCGGCCTTGCCCATGCGCGATGCTGACGCATTGACATCGGCAAAATCAAAAAGATTTAACCCGGCCTGATCAAAGCCAACGCCTAAAATTGATTGTAAAACATCCTGCATTACCGAAAATAACGGGTTATCCCCGATCGGTCCCCATACCATAAAGGCGGCCCGCCCTGACGGGGCCAGCACGCGATAGCTTTCGCGCAAGGCCAGATCGGGCCGGGGGCAAAACATCACCCCGAAACGGCAGGAAATGGCATTAAATATGTCATTGGCAAAAGGCAGCGCCTGCATGTCGGCGGCGATAACATCAAGGTTGGCAAGCTGTTCGGCCTGTGCGCGTTGTGCCAGCCCCGCACACATCGCCGGGACAATGTCCGAGGCGATAACATGCCCCGTCAAAGCTTTGGCGGGATCATTTTCGCTGGCGTGTTCACCATCTTCATCATCGCTGCTCCCGCAGCCGCCATTATCACCGCCCCGCGCATCGGTCTTATGCCGGGCCAGCAGTCTGGCAATGCCAAACGCCGGTTCACCCACGCCCGATGCCAGATCCAGCACCAGCAAGTGATGCCGGGCGGCGGTGTTTGCGGGGGAGGTCAGGTTCAGGGCATCGATCAGGGGGCGATTGATTTTTTCGGCCTGCGGGGCAAGGCGGTCGGCCCAGTTCATCCAGTCATCTGAAAGCTGGTGCCACGTTTCCGAGGGGGCCGAAGGCGATGCCGGTTTTGCTGGTACCGCTTCTGCCGCGATTGCTGCTGGCTGAGCAGGTCTGCTACGGGCGGGCATCAGGCGTCGTTACGATGTGAGACGGATATTCTGGCAACGCACATTGGTTTGATCCCGGTTGGTTGAACAGATCAGGCGAGAAAAATTCAACCATATTACGGTACCAAATTACAGCTTTTTATGACTGGCCCGGTGCGGGGATTAAATCAGGCCTGTGACGGGATCGTTTCAGGGCTGTGGAGCAATGCAAAAGTCGGTGCCAATGGCAATGCCGAGGCGGGTGCAAAAATTAATGTTGCAGTGCGAAGGCCCGGAAGAAGGCGGTGCCCGACGCCCGGGCGGCGGCCCCCGGTATCGCATGGGGAAAGCCGACAGGACGGAAGATGGACCGGAAAATGACGAGCTGTTTATTTAATGACCGCACAAGCAAGCCGTTCCCCGGCGGCACCGGAGGGCTGGGACATATAATCGTCGGCGCCGGCGTGAATAACGATGGTTTTGCTACGAATACCGGTTTCTTTGTCGTCGAGTTTGACATCGGTATCGATCAACTGGCTAAACATTTTGCCCTGCGCGTTGACATACTGGTTGGGCATATCCCCGGCATGGGGGCCGTTTGGCATTAAAAAACCGTGCATTTTGTGGGTGGGGTTAAAGTGGCCCCCGGCAGTTTTAAACTTGCTGGCTGTATCGCATTCGCCATTTTCATGGATGTGAAAAGCAACCCACTGGTCCGATGGCAGGCCGGTGACCTCGGCTTTGATCACAACCCCGCCGTCGGTTTCGGTGAGTTGGGCGGTGCCGATATTGGTGTTTTCGTCATTGTGAAAGGTGGCCGTGGCGGCGGTTTCGGCAAAGGCCGGAAAGGCAACCAGCGAAACGGCCCCTGCTGTCAGGGCAATTAAAGGGACGATGATGGCTCGCATCGATGTTCTCCTTATTGATTTGTTAACTTGTTGAACTGCGTGAGCCGTTCTTTGTTCCCGCAAAGCCGCAGATTGTTTTTTTAAACGGTATCACGCGCAAAAGTAACCGGGGGCATTCACAGCAGCAGGATCGGCGCGCCACGGGGTGGCGGGGGTGGATTGATGGTGCTGCGTAAGAAGCCCTTTTTGGTGCTCGTCTCCGGGCTCTTTGAGCATCGAGGCACGACAAAGGGAGAAAAAAGACCGGCCTGACGGGGGAGTGTCAGGCCGGTTACTTCTTGCTGCTTGCTCGGTCTTATGGTGGAAATCCGGCTGTTCGCATTAAGCCGGTTTTATCTCGCGACTTTTACCTGGCGGCATTTACCTGGTAACGACATTTCCCAAGCCAATCTGGCACCACGCCCGATTGGCGGGCGGGCAGGGATATTTCCGGTCGCCTAGGCGTAAGTGCTAAATTGTGGGCGGTTGCGATCTTGCGCCACGGCAGCCTGAGCCGAATACTGGCTGGCTTGCGCGGTTTGTGTAATCTGGGTTTGAACCGTCTGTTCGTCGCCTTTGGGGCTGGCCGCCGACAGGGCTTCGTCCTTTTGCGGGGCAAACAGTTCGGTAATTCGGGCATCAAGCGATTTCAGGCCATCATCAAGGCGCTGCTGCGTGTCATTGATGCTGGCACTAACGGTTTCATTTAGCGCGCCCAAACCTTCAAGAAGATCACGGGCCTGATCAATGCCTTTGGCTATCCCCCTGGAAGCCTCGGACAAAATATGACGGGCTTCGCCTTCATTATCGGCATGTGACGTGATCAGGTTGGAAACCTGCGACAATATCCGGTCCGATACGGCTTCGGGCGTGTAATCGTCGGGGTTTACCCCCTGGATCGAGATCCCGGAGCTTGAAAGGCTTTCATTGATCGCAGAAATGATCTGATCGGTGCCAAGAGCCTGGGCAGAACTGTTTGAAAGCGAGACCTTGGTGGCATCACCAAAGATATTCGCACCCGAGTCCTTGCCAATCAGCGATCCACTGTGACCAGACTTGTCATTGCCGCCCGGCAAATAAGCTTGAGCAGAACGTGCTGATATTCCAGTGTTTTGACTATTCTGGCCACCAACAAGGAGGTCCATTTCCCAACTCCTGCGATCTTTCGCGGGAACGCGCGTTAATTTTCAACAACAGACAATGGCATGTTTTTGCGAAAAAAGCCAGCGAAGTATTAACGGGCAGGTTGATCTGGCGGCTGGCCCGGCGCGGTACCAGCATGATCTTTGATATGGGAGCCTTTGATCCGGGAACCAGAGCATTGTGGGGCGCCATTGCCCAAATACAGCGGCGCGTTCCCCGGGATCAGGGGTCTTTTGGCGCGATAATTGCGATGGGGGATTGCACCGCGCGCCAAGCCCGATTATTGAACAGGGTTTAATTCGTAATTTACCCGGTCAGGGCGTGTCGAGTTTCCTCCACGGTTTGACCCTGACCAGATGCAGGAGCAGTTTGACAGTGGCAAACCCAACAGCGGCAAACCATACAGTGGCAAACTATCAGGAAAGTGCCGCAGCGTTTGAAAAACGCTGGCAGCAATATTGGCGCGAAAACGATATTTATCGCACCCCAAACCCGGGCGATGCCGATTTTGATCCGTCCAAAAAGAAAAGCGTGATCCTCGATATGTTCCCGTACCCGAGCGGGGTCGGGCTGCATATTGGTCATCCGCTGGGTTATATCGCCACCGATGTCAAGGCGCGTTACAAACGCATGAGCGGCTTTAACGTTTTGCATTCGATGGGTTTTGATGCCTTTGGCCTGCCTGCCGAACAATTCGCGATCCAGACCGGGCAGCATCCGCGCATCACCACCGAAGCCAATATTGAAAATATGCTGCGCCAGTTCGAGGTGATTGGTCTGGGCCATGACCCGCATCGTCGTTTTGCCTCGACCGACCCGGAATATTATAAATGGACGCAGTGGATTTTCCTGCAGCTGTTTAACAGCTTTTATGATCCGTTGATGGAATGGACCGGCCCCGATGGCAATATTGTTATTGGCCGTGCCCGCCCGATCGCCGAGCTGCGCCCGCTGCTTGATGCCGGGGAATGGTTGTTAGATGAAGATGGTGTGGCCCAGCCCGCCAGCATGGTTGGCGATGGGGTAAAGGCCGAAAGTGCCGCCGCGATTGGCCGCGCCATTGACCGTGCCCGTCTGGCTTATGTCGATGAAGTACCGGTCAACTGGTGCCCTATGCTGGGAACCGTTTTGTCAAACGAGGAAGTGACCAACGAAGGCAAGTCCGAGCGTGGCGATTACCCGGTTTACAAACGCCCGCTTAAACAGTGGATGCTGCGCATTACCGACTATGCCGACCGGCTGGTTTCTGACCTTGCCGGGCTGAACTGGCCCAACGGTGTTGTTGAAATGCAAAAAAGCTGGATCGGCCGTTCGGTTGGTGCGCGGGTGAATTTCCCGGTTGAAACCGTTTCGGGTGTTGATAGCAAAATTGCCGTTTACACCACCCGGCCCGATACCATTTTTGGCGCCACCTATATGGTGCTGGCCCCGGAACATCCGCTGGTCGATGCGCTGGTGGCCGACGATGCCAAAGCCGCCGTGAGCGCCTATCGCAAACAGGCCGCCGAGGTAAAGGCCGTATCGGCCAAGGATGATGCCGAACGCGAAAAAACCGGTGTGTTTATTGGCGCCTATGCCACCAACCCGGTCGCGGGCGATAAAATCCCGGTCTGGATTGCCGATTATGTTTTGATGGGCTATGGCACCGGCGCGATCATGGCGGTGCCGTCGGGCGACCAGCGCGACTTTGAATTTGCCCGCAAGTTCAACCTGCCGATCAAGGCGACCACGCGCCCGACCGATCATTGGCTGGCTGAAAACGCGCCTGCGGATATTGCGGACCTTTCGGGGGATGCAAAGCTGGCGAAATATATTGCCGCCCCTGAAACATTTGCGGGTGCCTATACCGATACCGGCGAAAACATTAATTCCACCAATGACAGCATTTCGCTAAACGGCCTTGCAACCGCCGATGCCAAAGCCCGGATGATTGAATGGCTGGAACACCACGGCATTGGCCGGGGCCGCACGCAATATAAACTGCGCGACTGGCTGTTTTCGCGCCAGCGTTATTGGGGCGAGCCGTTCCCGGTTTTGTTCGATATTGAAACCGGGCAGGTGCATGGTGTGGCCGAAACCGCTTTGCCGGTTTTGCTGCCCGAAATGACCGATTTTAAACCGCAATCCAACGAAGACCCGAATTCCGAACCCGAACCGCCGCTGGCACGCGCCAGGGAATGGATGGAAGTTGCCGGGATTGTTCTGGACGACGGTTCGGTTCTGCCGGTCGATGCCGCTGCGGGCGAAAACTACGTTCATAATGGCGTGGAATATCCGGTGCGTGCCTTCAAACGCGATGCCAATTCCATGCCCAACTGGGCCGGGTCATGCTGGTATTTCCTGCGTTATTTCGATGCCCATAACAATGATGCGTTTGTGGCACCCGAGGCCGCCGATTACTGGTCAAAAACGCTGGATGACAATGGCAAGCCATTGGCCGGTGCGGTGGATTTGTATGTGGGTGGGGCGGAACATGCGGTGCTGCATTTGCTGTATTCGCGCTTTTGGCACAAGGTGCTGTTCGATCTGGGCCATGTGCAAACCCCGGAACCGTTCCAACAACTGTTTAACCAGGGCATGATCACGGCCGATGCCTATACCGACGCCCGTGGCGTGTATGTTGACATTCACGATGTTGAAATGCGTGACGTTGATGGTAAAAAACGCCCGTTTAATGCCAAAACCGATGAAGCCCTGATCACGGTGCCCGGCAAGATGGGCAAACGCTATAAAAACGGCATTCCGCCGGAAGAAATTTGCGACCAATATACGATCGATACCTTCCGGGCCTATGAAATGTATATGGGGCCGCTTGATAGTTCCAAGCCGTGGCAGTCTGATGCCATTGTTGGCATGTTGCGGTTTTTGGGCAATGTCTGGAAACTGGCAACCCAGGCGGACCGCACCGATGTGTTAGATGCGAAAATTGACAGTCTGGTGCATAAAACCATCGAAAAGGTTGGCAAGGATATTGACAATCTACGCCTGAATACGGCCCTTGCCGCCTTGATCGAACTGACCAACGCCCTTGGCAAACAAGGTGCGGTTCATGCGGACCATATTCGTGCCCTTGCCCTGATGGTGGCCCCGTTTGCGCCGCATCTGGGCGAAGAACTGGCAAGCACGTTGGCACCGGACGAATTTGCCGCCAAAAAATCGGTGATCAAGTTTGATTGGCCGGTATTTGATGCCGAAAAAGCCAAAGACGATGAATTTGAAGTGCCGGTTCAGGTGAATGGCAAAAAACGCGGTGCCATTATGGTGGCGGCAGATGCCGATCAGGCAACTGTCGAGGCCCTTGCCAAGGCCGAAGAAAATGTCGCCCGCCATATTGAGGGCAAAGAGATCGTGAAGCTGATTTACATTGCCAAACCGACGCCGAAGCTGGTGAATATTGTGGTTAAAGGTTAAAACCACAGCAGATTTTTAAAAATGGCGCGCCTTGCCGGATACCATCCGGGGCGCGCCATTTTTGTTTTGGGCATGCAATGTGCGCAGATGGCGGTTTCCCGATTGGCGGGGGTTATTGCCGTCACTTTCAGGCAGGATACCCGCCACGTTATTTGCCTTTTCCTGGTGGCGGGTGTTCTGCCCGGCTTTTGTTTTTTTTGATACGCAATGCCGGACTATTCGCATTACCGGTCACGGCATTTGCCCATCACAACCCCGGAGAATTCATGACACCGTTTGGCAGTGCCGTGCGTTTTGTCCTGTTCGTTAATGGTTTGCTGCTGCTGGTACTGGCAACTGCCATGGTCGTGCCAATGCTGGTCGATCTGGGCATGGCCAATGCCGACTGGTGGGCTTTTGCCGGGTCGGCCGGGGTGTGTTCGTTTATCGGGGCAGCGCTGGCCTTGTCTTGCCGGGGCTTGTCCGACCGGTTAAATGCCCGGGCGGGGTATTTGTTAACCGTGTCGGCATGGGTGCTGGTCAGTTTGTTTGGCAGTTTGCCGCTGTATTTTTCCAGCCTTGGGCTAACTTTTACCGATGCCTATTTTGAAACCATGTCGGCGTTAACGACAACGGGCTCCACGGTCTTAAGCGGGCTGGATGATATGGCACCGGGCTTGTTGTTGTGGCGGTCGTTAATGCAGTGGATTGGCGGGGTTGGCATTGTTGTCATGGCGATGATGTTGCTGCCAATGTTGCGGGTCGGCGGGATGCAGCTTTTTCGCACGGAATCATCGGACATTTCGGGCAAGCCGGTGGCGCGTGTGGTGCATATGGCAGCTTTGACCGTAATGGTTTATGTCGGGCTTTCGGTGCTATGTGCCATTGGCTATGACCTTGCGGGCATGGGCAGCTTTGATGCCATCAACCATGCCATGGCGACCATCGCGACGGGCGGCTATTCGACCAAGGACGCCTCGATGGGGTATTTTAATTCCGTCCCGATTGAAATTGTCGGCATTGTTTTTATGGCAGCCGGGGCCTTGCCGCTGATATTTTACGCGCATTTGTTTACCAAAGGCAGCCGGGCGTTTTTTCAGGAACGCCAGGTGGTGGTATTTTTAGGCGTTCTGACCGGTGCTGTTTTGCTGATGACCGCATGGAATGTGGATGCCAACCATATGCCGCTTTGGCATGCACTACGGGTGTCGGCCTTTAATGTGACATCGGTGTTAACCGATACCGGTTTTGCCACCACCGATTTTGGGGCCTGGGGCAGTTTTGCCACCGGTCTGTTTTTTATGCTGATGATTATTGGCGGCTGTGCGGGCTCCACCGCAGGCGGGATCAAGATTTTTCGCTGGCAAATCCTGTGGGGCGGTTTGGTGCGCCAGCTTCGCCAAATGGTGCGGCCCAATCAGATATTGCTGACCCGCTATGCCGGGCACGCAGTTGATGACCAGACCATTCTGGGCGTGCGCAATTTCTTTTTCATCTACATGATGACGCTTCTGGTTTTGTCCGTTGCGGTGATGGCCACCGGGCCGGATTTTTTATCGGCCATCACGCTGGTGGCACAGGGCATGGCCAATGCCGGGCCGGGGCTGGGCACACTGGGCGGGCCATCGGGCAATTTTGAAGCCCTGTCTGATCCGACCAAATGGGTGCTGATCGGGGCGATGCTGTTGGGGCGGCTGGAACTGATGACGGTCTATGTCTTGTTCATTGCTGAATATTGGCGGGATTAACCTGAAAGTTGCCGCGAACGCCTTGCTATGCGTTGACGCTGTTTGTCGCAGTCGATAGAAGCAGAAGGTCATTTCAGAAAGTGAGAAAGTCAGCTTTATGAGCCACGGACGCAAGATTTCAGTTGTTGGTTTGGGATATGTTGGATTGCCGGTCGCGGTGGCCTTTGGCACACATAACGGACAAACCGTTGCCTTTGACATCAACAAAAAACGGATAGCGCAGCTACGTTCGGGCCATGACGCCACAGGCGAGGTGGATGAACCGGAATTGGCTGCGGCCAATTTGCTGTTGACGGACAATGCTGCCGATCTGGCCTTGGCGGACTTTCATATTGTGACGGTGCCAACCCCGATTGATCAGGCCAATCTGCCCGATTTATCGCCGTTGCGCTCGGCCTCGAAAACGGTTGGTGCGGTGCTAAAGGCTGGTGACATTGTGGTTTATGAAAGCACGGTTTACCCCGGTGCCACCGAAGATGTTTGCGTGCCGATTTTGGAAGCACAATCGGGCCTGAAAGCCGGTGTTGATTTCACGGTGGGCTATTCGCCCGAGCGGATTAACCCCGGCGATCGCGAACACCGTTTTACCACCATTACCAAGGTTGTTTCCGGCCAGACCCCGGAAACACTGGAAATTGTCGCTGCTGTTTATGGCAGCGTGGTAACAGCGGGCATTCACAAAGCCCCGACGATTAAGGCCGCCGAAGCCGCCAAGGTGATTGAAAACACCCAGCGCGATTTAAACATTGCCCTGATGAACGAACTGTCGCTGATTTTTGATCGCGCCGGTATTGATACCAGCGATGTTTTGGCCGCCGCCGGAACCAAATGGAACTTCCTGCGTTTTACCCCCGGTCTGGTCGGTGGGCACTGCATTGGCGTTGACCCCTATTACCTGACCCACAAGGCCGAAGAACTGGGTTATTACCCGCAGGTTATTCTGGCCGGGCGTCGCATTAACGATGGCATGGGCACAGTTGTCGCCAACAAGGTGATCCGGGCGATTTTGCGCAAAGGCGGGGTGGTAAACCCGACCGTGACGGTGCTGGGCCTGACCTTTAAGGAAAACGTGCCTGACATTCGCAATACCCGCGTGATCGACATTATCCGCGAGCTGGAAGATGCCGGGATTACAGTGCAGGTGCATGACGCGATGGCCGATGCCGATGAAGTCGCCCATGAATTTGACGGGCTAAAGCTGTGCGCGTTTGCGGACCTTAAACCCGCTGATGCCGTGGTGATGGCGGTGTCGCACCGTGATTATGTCAGTGGTGGCTGGCCGATGGTGCAAAACATGCTGGATGACGGCAAGGGTTTTGTTGCCGATGTGCGCGCCATGCTGCCACGCGAAGACCGCCCGGACGGGATTGATTTGTGGCGCTTGTAAAAGCGCCGCTATAGCAACCGGGCAAAGATATCGCGCAGGTTTTGCGCAAAAATATCGGGATGAAAGGCCGTTTCGCACAGGGTGCGGGCGGCCTTTGCCATATCTGCCCGCCGGGTGGGGGCGTTATGGGCACGCAAAATGGTTGTTGCCAGTTCTTGTGCATCATGCGAAGTGCCCAGCACAAAGCCGGTCTGGTTTTCAATGACAATATCGCCAAGCGTGCCAACATTGCTGCTGATAACAGAAACCCCGTGCGCCATGGCTTCTAGCACCACCAAAGGCTGGGCTTCATTGGCATAGCGGCTGGGAAAGACCATTATATCGCTGTTATGGAGCAATGTGGTTTTGGCAATCGGGCCAACGGTGCCGTGATAGTGGCTGATATCGGCAATGTCGGCATCATTCAACAGTTGCAGTAATTGTGGTTCGGACACATCGCCTTGCGCCCCGGCAATATCAAACCGGAAGCTTATGCCGTGCTGCTTTAATAGACCAAGGGCGTTAATCAGGGTGTCTATCCCCTTGTCGCGGATCAGGTTGGATAAAAACAGGATGCGCAAGGGGCCAGGATTTTGCACGGTTTGCGGCCCGGCGTTTTGCAGTGCAGGGATATCGACGCAATTGGCAAGGATGGCGGTTTCGCAATCAAGCCCGTCGAGTTCGGTTGTAAGGGATGGTCCCAGAACAAGGGCAACCTGATTTTTAAAAACGGCCTTTTGTACCCGTGCTGCAATTTTGGCGTGATCACGCAGGGTTTTAAGGCCCCGGCCATGCAAATGAAACACACAGCGAATACCAAAAGCCCGGATCAACAGCGCATACAGGCTGTCGCGCCAAAAAGCCGGGCCGGTGGGGGCAAAGCTGAAATATACCAGATCGGGACGTTTGGTGATCAATTGCCAGAACAGGCGACAAAGATAGAGCATTGCGACCACATATTTGGCGTGGCTGGTCCGGCCAACCTGTGAAATATCGCTGGAAAATCGCAATGGCAGCAGGGTGACCCGGTATTGCGCGTGTAAAACCTCTATTGCGCGTTTGTTCATAATCGCAGCCCCATGCAAGGGCGGCGGCAAATGCACCAGGGCCAGAATATGCTTTGGCTTGGCTTCAGGCATTGTTGCGCCGTTGCTTGTTTAGGCGGGCGTAAATTGCCAGAACAAAATGCCGTAAATCATAAACGCGCAACCAGAAGGGCGGCTGGATTTGGCGGCGGTATCGCGCCCGGATGGCTAAAACCGTTTCATGGTAAAGTTTGGGCGGCAGGCCAAAATAATGGCGATTCGGGCCGGTATGGCGCGTTACCAGCGGGCAGCAAAGCAACATCATCGGGTGTGGCGAGTGCGCCAGCGTGCGCAGATAAAAATCCAGATCAAGGCAGCAGGGCAAGGCGGCATTATATCCGCCCACGGCCTGCCACAGGCTTTTGGAAAACGCGAGACACGAATGATGAAACGGGTTGCCACGATAAAGCCGTGCCGCCGCTATCGGGCGGATTGGTGCGTCTTTGGGGGTGGATGTTGGCACAACCCCGTTTGTTTTGCCGTGTCGGATGGCTTGGCAAAAAATCAACTGACCGGGATAACGCGCCGCGAGCTGTTTCATAGCAGGCAGGCGGGCCGGATCGCTGCGGTCATCCACATCCTGAATGGCAATAAAGGCCGTTTGGGCGTGTGAAATCGCTAGATTAAGGGCCGCACCCCGGCCAATTTTGCCCGGGGATAACAGAGCGACCCGTTTGTCGCCCGCCAGGATTTCCGGTAAACAAACGGCGGGGAATGATCCGTCATCGACAATGATGGCGGGGTCATCGGGGCCCAGAATGGCCTGAAGATTGGCGAAAAATTCCGGCCAGTGCCCCTGACCATTGTGGATTGTTGTGACCACGGTAATGGTTTTGGCGACACCAGCATCTGCACCAGCACCAGCATCGGCGTTTTCCGTCATGGATTTTTTGTCACCCAATGCAGTTTCAACGCGGCATGGCAGGTGCCATCGTCGGCGACGGTTTTTTGGCAAAACAGGGTTTGCACCGGCCCGAAAGCCGAAAAATGCTTTGACGGGGTTAAATTCAACGGTGATGAGCCGGTTATTTCCAGCCCGATTTGCGGAAAGGACAGCCTGTTGGGATGATGCTGGGTTGCGTGCAGGTCGTGGGGTAAAAACAGCCGAAACAGCCGGATGATATCGTCGGGCTGGGGCGCTTGATGTGCGGGTGTTTCGCCATCAAGGGCGATTTCGACATGATCGGTAAATTCGATCGCGTCAGGAAAAAAAACAATCCGCCGTGTGCCGACATACCCGCCAACATGATAGTGCATCAAAATTGTATCATCCTGATACGTCGCGCCATCATAACGGGCGAAATGATTATGCCGCACACAGCAGGGCAGCGGGGTGCTGTCGGCCCCATAAAGGCTGGCAAAATCCTGCTCGCCCCCGCAAGCGGGCAGAATGATATTGCCATTGGGCGCGGTGACAACCGGCATCGGGGTAACATCATATGGCGCGCCGCCCGACAGATTAAACAGGGCCGCATAATGCGCGGTGGTGCGATGGTGAAAGGGTGTGTCGGGGTTTTGGGGCACGGGATGACCCGCCAACACCGCGTTCGACCCGCGATTGTCCGATTCTGTGAGGGCAATCTGGCCTGCACGCAGCAGGAAAAAACCGGCAAAAGCCAGATAGTCGAAATGGCGGTTATAGCTATACCAGCCCGGGGTGTCGGGGTTGTCCGGCCCGGGATTTATTGGAAAAGGCGGGCTGGTTTTATCGGCGATATCAGCCATCACTGAGGATTTGAACGGATGATAGGTGATCGGGGCCGAATGGGCGCGCAACGGCAAGACATTGGCGGGCAGCGCAATATTGGCAATGGTGCCGCCGGGCGAGGGCGGCATTTTTCCCTGTGACGGGGCGGGAAAAGGGGCGGGGGGGATGTTTAAATGGTCGCCGCCGTTTGCCAGCAAATTAAGCGGCAATGTCCCGGTCGCAATCAGGCTTTGTTCGATCTGGTCTAGCAGAGTGGTTGCGCAGTCGTCTTCGCCGGCATCAAGCAGGGCATAAAGGGCGCTTACGGTGCCAAAACTTTGCCCCGCCCCCCGGCCAATCAGGTTGGCATGACCGGTTTCGGTGACCAGTTGGGCAATCAGGCCGGTTGCCACCCGCCCGGCTGCCCGACAGGCAGGCTGGGTGCTGAAGCTGAGCAAGGCGGCGCAAAAGGCATGATACTGGGCCGAAAAGCACCCTTTGCGGTCCATAAAAGCCGCACCGTCGCGGAAATTTCGCGCAATAAAGCGCCATAATGCGCGGGCCGCCAGGCGCGACGGTAAATTGCCTTTTTCAAGGCAGAGCATTCGCAAAATCAGCCAGTTGGCAATGCCGGCATTGCGATAGCGCTTGCCAGATAAAATGCGTTTGCGCCGTGGTTCGGACGTGCCGGGGGAGTGATGCAGGGCAAATTCAATAAATTCACGATGATAGCGCGGGTCGTTGGCCTGATTTTGCAGGGCCGTTGTCGCGCGATCAATGGCGGATTGATATTTGGCATCGTCAAGCCCCTGCCACAGGGCAATGGCAAAGGCGGTGGCATAAAAACCGTGTTGGGGAAAATTGCCATCCGGGTTTTGCTGGCCAAGTAATATATCGGCAATCAGAACGGCAAGGCGTTTCGCCCTGATTTGCGGTGTTAAAGCCGATGCATTGCTGGCGGTGCCGGTTTTAATGCCGCGCCGGGTTTTGGTTTTTTTGGCAGGTGTTCCCTCTGGCGGGTTTAGTGAAACCGGCATGTGACCTCCAGATACAGGCTTTGACCCGGTTTTAGAATGTTTAACGGAACCGCCTGAATTTCCGGGGCATGGCGGCCCCATTTTTCGCGCAAACGCCACAAAATGGCTTTGCCACCGGGGGCCTTCCAGATGAGCCGTGCCAGCTTTTGCGGGCAGGTCAGGGTGAACAAACGGTTGGCCCAGCGCAGCCAGATGTCATCTATCGGGGCGATTGGCAACAGGCGCGCATGAATGATCCAGCTTTCATCGCGGTCGCGCAAATACATATAAGGGGCGAAACGCCCGGCACCCTCGGCGTGGTCCAGTGTTACGTCAATCTTGCGATCATCACGGGTGTGCAATTGCACCTGCCGGGTGGGAAACAGGCGGTATTTGTCGCTGTTGCGATGATGGTATTTCTGGTTGGCAATCATGCCGTGGTCAATCGCTGTTTTATCAAATACCAGCCGGATAACGGCGTCCTGTAACGGGCCACCGGTAAGGGCGGTAAAGCGGGCGGAGATGGTGATGGCGGTGTCCTTTTGCGACGGTCGGGTCTGATACTCCAGCCGCCAGCGTGAATTTTTAAAATTAATGTCGGTGCCCGCATGGTTCACATGGCGGCTGTTATCGTCAAGGGTCAGAAAGGATACGCGGTCCGATGCCTCAAACCCCCAGGGACCGAAATTGACCGGTCCGAAATCATTCGTGCCAAAATGAACCGGGCCAAAACTGCCGCTGATCAGGCGGTTATCGGTGATTTGGGTGGTTAATTCTGGCATGACGCGTACCTTTGCCAGACATCAAGCCGTGCCGCCATCATAAACAGTCCTGCCAAAAGTGCCAGTTTGGCATTCATCGCCATAACAATGCCGTCGACCGTGCCCAGTTGGGCCAGTGCCGCAGCACCGCCGACACAAATAACCATGGCCAGCGTTGCGAGCACCACATGCCCGGACCGTTCCTGAAGGATCAGAATTTGCCGTAATACCAGCGCCAAAAGAAGCGGCCACGGGGCGGCAAGGCGCAATATGTCGCTGCTTGCGGCACTGCTGTGCCCAAACAGCAGGGTTAACGCGGCATTGGGCAGGATTAACAAGGCCAGCGCCATGCAAAGGGCGGGGATAAACAGCCAGATATCGCGCCCCGCACCAGTTTGTTTTTGGGCAAACAACACCCCCGATATGGCGGCAAACCCGGCAGCGCACAGCAGTAATAACCGGTGGACCAGCATCAGCGCGTCATGATCACTTTGCGCCAGCGTTGATGGCAAAAACGCAATATCAATATTGGGCAACAACCCGGCCAGCAAGGTGAGCAAAATCAGTTGCGGCCAGATTTTGATGTTTAGCGGGGGGATGCGGGGCGTTGTCTTTGCCGGGCTGTGCCGGGTCTTGTACCTGCCAGACCATGCCCAGAAAGCCGATGCCAGACAGGTTGTCAGGCTGATGGCCGGGGCGCAGGCATAAAGCCATGCTGTGCTATTCGTCGCGGGACCGGCACTGGCATAAAGGGCGATGGCAATGCCTGCAATTTGGCCCAGACTGCCAATCGCCAGAATGCGGTGGAATTGCAGGCGGGCGGTAATGATCCAGTCGGGCGACAGGGCGGCGGCCAGCGGCATCATAAGAACCGGCCACGCGACAGGCGGCAGGCCGGGGGCGAGTATGAGAATGGCCGCTAGTGCAAGGGCAACGCGCAGCATAACAATGCCAATAACAGCCCGCCATTGCCGGTTTTGCGCCAGCCGAACCAGCAACGGGCCACAGCCCGCCTGGGTAATGCTGATCGCAACGCCAATGGTGACAATGGCGCTGAAATAACCGGCCAGAATATCCGGCGCGATGGCATGACCCAAAATCAGGATCATGATCAATCCGCCCGCCCGGTTCAGCGCGGTTGCCCCAATCATCCACAGCGGCGCGCGATTATCCATGACGGGTCAACACCCGGTCATAGGCGGCACAGACCCGGTTGCCATAGCCTTCGCCAAGCTGGGCGGCAATTGCCGTTCTTGCCGCCTGGCCCAGCTTTGCGCCAAACGGGCGATCGCGCATCAGCTTTGTGATGGCATGAACCAGCGCGCCGGGATCGCGCGGCGGGATTAAAACGCCGTTATGTCCGTCTTTTATAATGCTGCCCGCCGCCGGGGTGGTGATTACCGCCATGCCTGCGGCCATGGCTTCTTGCACCGCCAGACTGGAGCCTTCGGAAAGGGATGGAAACACAAACAAATCGGCGGTTTGCAGGGCGTGTAAAATGGTGGTTGGCGGTTGTTGCCCCTGCCATGTGGCGCCATCGGGCAGGTGGGCTAACAAGGACCGGGCACAATCGCGCGCCCGACCGATCAGCGAGAGGTGTATCGCCGGGCCAAACTGGCGGCGCAGGGTTTTAAACCCGTCAATCAATGTTGCCAGCCCCTTTGCCAGCGCCATGTCGCCGATATAAAGCAACTGAAAGCTGTTATTCGAAACGGCGGTATCGGGGCGGCGTAGTGTCAGGCATTGCCGGGCCAGGGGGGCATCGAACGGCACGATATGGATGTTGTTTGGTGCAATGCCACACTGCGCCAAACCCTGTGCCACGGTTTCAGACGGGGCAAAAACCGCATCGGCAAAGCGGGCTTCGCCCAACCGGCGGCGGGCCAGAAAAGACGATATTTCGCGCCAGTTCCGGTGATGGGCGCGGTATTCATCGCCAAGCTGACGGGTGCGGATGGGGGCCAGTTGCCCGGTAACATCGCTGATGGTCAGCACACCGTTTTTACGTGCGCGCTGCATGGCCGGAAGGCTGTAATTGCCCTGCCCGTGCAAGATACGCGCGGTTGCGGGCATATGGCTTGCCGCCAGCCATGATAACGGCAGATCGGATGCCAGATTATAACCCGGCAACCGGCATGTGCGCGCAACATGCCCCAAAATATCGGGCAGCAAATGGCGGCCGGGAATGGTGGCCATTTGTGCATCCACCCGGCGCGACGGGCGGTTAAGCAGAGCACGCAAGCGGTGGTGAGGGGGGCTGGGCAAACGGGTTTGCTGCGGGGCTAGCAGGTCAGAATGACGCCAGAAACTGTCCCAGCGGGCAAGTCTGCCCTGTTGGGCTAAATGCGCGCCCAGCACAGCAAACTGGTCTATGCGGCCAATCATCCAGATATCGGCAATCATTGTGGATTGTCGCACGTATGATCGCCCATAAATAACGCACCCTGCATTTTCATAAACGGCCAATTCCCCAATATGCCCGCATTGTTGCAAACAGATAAAACCATATCTGACAATTATCGGTTGAGGCAAAACAAACCCGCAACCTTGTTGCTGGTGGGCGGTGGTTTAGCCAATCGCAGCCCGGCAGGCCTGCCAGGTTTGTTGGGCGATATCGCGGGGGGTATTGTGGGCAATGGCCTGTTTTTGCAACGCTAAATGCCGGTGGCGATAAGCGGGATTGGTCAACAGGCGTTTGACGGCAGTTAACCAGTTTTCCGTGCCGGGATTGGGCAGGGGCAACATGGTTTCACCGGCCACCAAAACGTCATGGGCCACCCCGACCTGATCAGATGCCAGCGCGAGTGTATTGCACGCCATTGCCTCAACCACGGCAACACCGTAGGCATCGGTAAGCGATGGCAGCAAAAACAGCCGGGCATTGGCATAAACCGGGGCCAGTTTGTGCGGGGGTGTTGGCGGAAGTATTGTCGTGATATCGCCAAGGCCAATTGCGGACAATTTGGCCTGAAGGATGGCGGTATCCCTTGCAAATACACCGGCAATGCAGATGCGCGAAATGGCATGTTGCTGATAAAGGGCGCTTGCGATGGACAGAAAGTGGGTAAAGCCCTTTGGCGCGGTGGGGCGACCACACCATAAAAGGTCATAGGGGCGTTGGGTGAACTCCGGTATTACCGGGTTGGGCAATGGCGAAAATGACGGAGCCAGCGGAATGGTCGAAATTTTATCCGCCGCCATGCCGTGGGCCAAAAACCAGTGTTTGCCGGGTTGGCTGGCGGCAATCGCCCCGTTGGCATGGGAAATCATGATGCGGCGCATTTTGGCCCGCAGCAGGTTTTTAAAGGCCGCATCGGACTGTGCCCAGCCATCAAAACGGACGATATAGGGAATATTGTGCGCCCGGCACCAGCGATGGGCCTGCCACATCGCCATGCCAAAGCCCGCAAGAATGACGACGTCGGGGGCAAAGGTGGCCAAATGGCGGGCGGGGGAGGATGTGACGGCGATAGAGCGGTTTTCAGACAAGGCCCACCGGATGCCGGGCAGAATGATTTGCGCATACGGCCCGGTTTGCTCGGGCCAGTCGCGCTGGGGTTCGGTTTTGTGGCTGCGGATAATGCAAAATTCGCCACCTTCTGCCTGCGCCATTTCCGCAAGTATCGCATGGGCAGGGTGCCTGTAAGGCGGGATCAGGTTCGTGATCAGTGCAATTTTCACGGTTAACTTTCAATATAGGGATGTTTTTTTGTTAACTTATGCCATCCTAGGGTTTCGTTTGATAGCAAACTGATCTGGGGGGCAGGGTGCTTGGGGGAGAACAGAACATTTTTTAATTTGCGACTGGACCGGCGGGGGCCGGATCAATTGCGCGATGATATTTTGGCGGGGTTGGAACAAAACCAGCGCCTGCGCCATATTTCCTTAAATGCAATAAAGCTGGTGGCAGCGCGCAAGGATGCGGCCCTGTGCGATGCCTTGCGGGCGTGCGATTGTTTAAGTGCCGATGGCATGGGCATTGTCTGGGCGGCAAAGCTGTTGGGCTATCGGCTGGCCGGGCGTGTAACCGGGATTGATTTAATGATGTCCCTGATGCCGGGGCTGGCAGAACGGCGATCATCGGTTTTTTTGCTGGGGGCAAAGCCCGATATTGTAGCGCGCACTCGCAGCCGCCTGGTGCGTGATTATCCCGGTTTAAACATTGTCGGCTGGCGGCATGGCTATGAGGCCACCGACGCCGAAATGGCCGATATGGTTGCCCAAAGCGGGGCGGATGTGGTGTTTGTCGCCTTGCCCAGCCCGCGCAAGGAACGTTTTGTTGTCGAGTATGCCGAGGCCTGCGGGGCGCGGTTGCTGATCGGCGTTGGCGGGGCGTTTGATGTTATTTCAGGCCAGGTGAAACGTGCGCCACAATCGTGGCAAAACGCCGGAATGGAATGGCTGTGGCGGGTATTGCAGGCCCCGCGTGCCATGAGCCCGCGTTACGCCAAAGGATTGTTTCAGTTTGCTATTTTAGTGGCACGGCAAGGGGTGAAAAGCCGCAGCACCCAAATTGCAGGTTTGTCGCGCATCAAACAGTTCAGCCTGCTAGCGATTGTGGCCTTGATGGGCGGGGTTTTGGGGGCAGGGTCGGCCTGGGGGCAAACCGTGCCAGCGGCCGGGTTAACGGCATCGGCGGTTATGGACCCGCAAAATGCCGGCGCGCAGTTAACACAGCAATTATCGCAACTGGCTGCGGCCGAAGGCGCGCAAAATAGCGAAAATGTCGAAAACGGCGACATGGTGCGCTCGGTTGCAACGGTGATGGCGGGGTTTTTTACGTCGTTGGTTTTAGTGCAACATCCCGGTATTTTACCTGTTATTGACGGGCAAACTTTGACCAGCATTTTGGGCGGGTTTTTCGAAAACCCGAATTCGTGGGATGCCAAACCGAATGCCGGTACGGTTAACGATGCACAGGGCGCGGACACCGCACAGGCCCGGCAAAATATCGGCATTAAAATTATATCGTCGCTGGAGCAGTGTTTTGCCCAGCTAATTGTGCAGCAATTTATTCCCGCGACCCTGATGGGGGGCATACAGGGCATATTGATGCAGGCCTTGCTGGTGGCGATTTTACGCTATGGCAAAGGCGGGGGGGACCCGGCGCAACTGGCATATCGATATGCGCCGGGCCTGTCGGCGGCGGCATTTGGCATGACGGGGGACGGGGTTGAGCGGGTTTTGCCGGTAAATCAGCCTGCGCAACCCGCGCAAAACACCGGCATTGATGTTTATCGCCCCGGTGTGGTCGGGCAGGTTTTTGCCTCCCCGGATCATGGCGATAAATATATTCCCGCCCCGTTTGATGATGAAAAACCACTGACCCAAAACCCGGACGGCAACGATGACTGGTGGCCCGACGATGCCAGCCCCCGGTAATTTTCACCCTTGCAGGCCGTCGCTTTTTCCGTCCGTTCCCGGCCAGGGAATTAAGCTTTTGATGCCCAATGTTGACGGGATAACATGACGCAACGTTTCTCCCCGATTAAAACGGCGGGGCAGGCCGTGACACTGGCCGACATGGTGCCGCTGATCTGGGGGCGCCGGGGTGTTGCGTTGCTGGTGTTTGCCTGTTTCCTTGCCCTGACTGCATTTTGGGTGCCGTTGTGGCAACCGCTGTTTCGGGCATCGGGGCAGATCGGGTTTTTACCCGCCACACCCGCCCCGCTGGCCCTAAAAGATGCCACCCCGCCCACGCCGGTTTTCCAAATTTCGGACCTTGATACCGAAATGGCAATGGTGCGCGGCACGGCGGTTTTGTCTGCTGCGCGCGCGGTTTTGCAAGGCGATGGCATTGTGTTTGATCCAGAACCGTCGCCGCTGGCCCGCTGGCTGGGGATAAAACCGGCGCAAGAAACAATGGTGGTGCCGCCGGGCATGACGGCAGAAAGGGTGCATGAAAACCGCGATATCGCCATTTTGCGCGGCAAGATCAAAACCGCACAAATTGATAATGCCCGGGTGATTGAAATATCGCTGTTTGACGCCGACCCGGAACGGGCCCGCCGGATGCTGGATGCCGTGATTGACAGTTATGTGTGGAAACGCGCAAATGATTTGCGCCGCAAACTGGCCGACCAATATGACGAAACCGTGCGTCAGCGCGCGCAAGCCGAAGCCGCATTGGCACAAAACCAGCAAGCCTTGATGGACTGGCAAGACCAGCACCCCTTGACCGGTTCTGTCGTGGGGGGTGGTGGCGGTAGTGGTGCGGCAGCTTCGGGCACTAGCGATTTGGGGCGCGATCTGGAAAATATTCGCGCCCAACGTCAGGCGGCACAGATTGACCTTTTGGGGTTGCAGGCCCGCCAACAGGCAATTGCCGCAACGCAGGGCGATGTGGGCCAATTAATGAAGCTGCCCGAAATTTCCAATAGTGAAACCGTGCGCGAACTGAATTTGCGCTTGGCGGTTTTACGCGGAACCAAGGCCGATCTGGGGCGGCGCTATGGGCCGCGTCACCCGCTGGTAATGGCCAATGATGCACAGATTTTACAGGCGCAGGATGATGTGCGGGCGGCGATATCGGCACAGATTGCCGCGATTGACCGCGATGCGCAAAATGCCGCCACCCGGTTTCGCACCTTCGCGCAGGAATATAACCGGGTTCTGGCACAGGCCGTGGCCGATAACCGCGACCGGCTGGCGTTTGACCAGCTCAGCCGCAAGCTCGATGCCGCGACCGCTGAAGTATCGGTTTTGACAGATCGGGCGCGGATTATGCAATCGGAGCTGGCCGCCTTGCGCCCCGATGTGGAAATTGTGCAAATCCCCGAAACACCAGGCAAACCGGTTTTTCCGTCGCGCAAGCATATTGCCATGATTGCGATTGCGCTGTCGGCCTTGCTAGCGATGGCAGCGGCCATTTTGCGCGAATATTTCGACCGCGCCCTGCACCGTGCCAGCGAAGCTGAAATACTAACTGGTCTGCCTATTTTTGCGGTATTGCCGCGTGTTTCCCCCCATCCTGCACGGCGGGTGACAGAAGAAGAAAACGAGGCGATTGGTCATTTGCAAACCATTCTTCGTTTGCGCCGTGACACCGCGCGGGCCGGCAATGATGACGGCCCTGCCGCGCGATATGGCGGGCGGGTGGTGTGCATAACATCACCCATGCCGGGCGAGGGTAAAAGCCGGTTGGCGCAAAAAATGGCGGTACGCTTTGCCCAAAACAGCCAGCGGGTTTTATTGCTGGACGGTGATTTGCGCCGCCCGACGCTGGAAAAACAACCGATTGCCGGGCGTGTTGGGCCGGTTGAAGGCAATAACCCGGATTTTTCGCTGGTTTTGCAAGGCGATGCGACGCCGGACCAGGCGATTTTTCCGGTTCGGTTGGACGATGAGGGGGATGGCAAGCCGGGCGATGTTTATTATGATTTTTTGGGCGCACAAGATGCGGTGTCATCGGCCCTTGCCGGGCAATTGATGGCGGAAAAACTGTTGGGTTTGATGCAGGATTTGCGCCATCGTTATGATTATATCGTGGTGGATGCGCCGCCGGTTTTAGCGGTGGCAGATGCGATCTGGCTGATGCGGGCGGCAGATGACCGGTTATTGTTGATCCGCGCGCAAAAAAGCCGTCGGGAGGATATCCTTGATGCGGTTCGCCGCCTGGAACAGGCCGGTTGCGCGGCAGATGGCCTTATTTTTAGTGGTGTTTCACGCCGGGGGGCCTATTACGGCGGCAAAAAACGGCGAAAACGGCCATGAAAAAACGCAAATGCAACGATCTGGCGCATGAAAACGGGCCAAACGTAGATATTTATGGTTCGGATGTTGTGCAAAGCCCGTTGCAAGGCGGTTTTGGTGCAAAACGGGGGATACGATTTTCCGTCGTCGCGGGTTTGACAATGGCGGCAATGATGGTGGGCCTTGCGGGGTGGCAGCTATGGCAGGTGGCGCGGGTTTTGCCCGATGTTAGCGATTATCAGGCGGCCTTTCGTGCTGCAGACGGCATTTTTCTGGCAAGTTTGCGCCAGCAAATTGACAATGCGATGCACAAGCAGGATTGGCCGCGGGCGCACGGATTGTTAACACAGTTAAAACGGGTTTATCCCAATGATGTGAATGTGTTGCTGCAAGATGTGCGGGTGCGGATTTTAATGTTGCCTGAGTTTTCTGCCAAGCCGGATGAACAGGCGGAACGCCGGGCGGAACTGGCCGATGCCCTTCGGGTGATTATGACCCTTGCGGGCAAGGATGGCGCAGTCAGGCAGCAGGCCGAGAGGTTGCTGGCTGCGGTGATGATGCAGGCGCGTGTGCGGTTTGATAAGGGTGAATTACCAGCCCGACCATGATCGCGACGGGTAGAATCACTGCAGGCATTGTGGCAATGCCATCAAACAGGGATTGCACCAGAAAGGCGGTTAAAACAGCCATGACAAGGGCAAATTGCGGGCGGGTTTTGGCTTGCTCCGCCAAATCGCGCAGGGCGGATATGAGGACGTAGCCCACAAGCCCGGATATGAGCAGAAAAACAGGCACGCCTAACACCAACAGGCCATCAAGCCATAAATTATGGCTGCTGGCCCAGCGCGCCTGTGTGTTTAACCCTGGTGATGCAAAATACTGCAAGGCAGCCGCGATGCCATCGGGGCCATACCCGGTAAGCGGGCGGTGCATAATTGCGGTGATCGCACTTTGCCAGACATCATCGCGTTGCAACCAGTCGCGCCGGGCCAGTTGGGCAAAGCGGGCGGTTAAAGCGGGCGTGGCAAAAACGGCCCCGGTCATGACAATAACGGTTGCCAACAACGCAAGGGTTTTTGCCCGGTTTCGCCCCGGTATTGCCAGCCAGATAAAAATAAGGCTGCCCATGATGAGGGCGAGGATACCGGCGCGCGAATGGCTGGCAAGGGCCGATAAAAACAGCAAAATCGCCAGCGCCAGCCAGCCGCCATGCCGGTCCAGCTTGTCGCGCAGTGTGCCAGTGGGCCGCTGCCACAGGTAAAGACAGGCGAAAAACCCCGCCGCCATCAGGGCACAAAAGGCATTGCGATTGGCGAATGTGCCGGTGAAATCGTTGATATGGGCGGTTTTGACAAACCATAATGTTCCGGGCGCATCGATTGCGAACAGGACGAATGCAATGGCGGCTTGCAGCACGGCGCTGGCGACCAGCGCCCGGCAGATGACGGCAAGCTGGTTTTTCAGATCATTTTGTGTGGCACCCAGCATGACGATGGCACCAAGCCACATCCCGTAAAGAACGGCATCGGGCGTGCGCGCGGGGGCCAGTGCCAGCGAGGTGGTTTGAAACGGCAAAGTCAGGGACGATGGCCATATGGGAAGGGTTTGCAAGGCAAGCCAAACACAGGCGATGCCCCCGGCAAGGCAGATACCCCGCATGGCATTTGAAAAACCACATTCCGGTGATTTGCGCTGGTGAATGATTTGGCCGACAAGGGCGATGGCGACAAGCAGCGCAAGCAGCGCCATCGCCCATGGCCGCGCCCCGCCCAGCAATAGCGGCGCAATTATCAGTTCAAATATTAGAACCCGGCGGGTAAGAGCAGTCGTCATGACGGGATTTGACCCCTGAGGATGCAGGACATAAGTGTAGGTTTAACCAGACCCTGTGTCATGGCATTTTGGCGCGTAGCACAATGAGAGAGAATTGAGCCCATCAACCGGCCCCAGACAAAGCCGCCAACGCAAGAAAAAAGGCGATGACATCGGGCATGATAGTGGCATGTCCCACATTGGGCAGCAGCGCGCCGGGATATTGCAGCTTTTTATCGCTATCCTTGGCATGGCGGTTATTGCGGTGTCGTTATGGGCGTTGCCGCTGGGCGGGACGATAACCAAAATCCTGCTGATTTTGTGGGCGTTGGCCGGGCTGTTGGGCAGGCTGGGGCGTAAGGCGTTGGGGCTGGATGCGGCATTGGCCCTGCTGGTGTGGGGGGCAATTTCGCTCTGGGTGCTGGTTGGGTCGGCAGATATGGGGGCCGCCATTCGGCTGGTCGGAAATCTGGCGGTTTTGCCGCTGGGCCTTGCTGTTGGCATGATGGTGGGGCGGCGTTGCCTGTGGCCGGTTATGGTGCCGCTGTTGATTTATGTTTTGATCGATAGCGAATTTTTGCTGACCAGCGAAGGCTGGCGGTTGAATAATCCGTTTTTGTTCTTGGCCCTGTTTGTGATGGCGGTGGCGTGGCGCGTAAAGCCCGATGTGTCCGGCGAAACCGGGAATGCCGGGTTTTTGTCTTTGGCGCTGGCGGTGATTGCGGCAGGCGGCATATTCGCCAGCCAGACCCGGATTGCGGTTTTGGCAATGGCCGTTGTTATGGCCGCGCGCATTCGGTTTACCCATGCCTGGACCTGGCTGTTGGGCTTGCCATTGGCGGGTCTGGCTTTGTGGGCGGTGATGGATGCCTTGCCACGGCTGTTATTCACCCATGCCAGTGGGCGGTTGGCCTATTGGCAAATGTTCTGGCAGCAATGGTGGCAGGGCACAGCGCAAAATCGCTGGCTGGGCTTTGGGGCCGGGGCGATTGAACGGCAATTGCAGCATTTGCAAACCGCATCCTCGTTCGGGGCCTTGCATAACGACCATTTTCACATGCTTTATGAAAGCGGTATCGTCGGGGCGGCCTTGTGGCTGACCGGATGGGGGGTGATGATGTGGCTGGTGCGGGCTTCAAAGAGCGCGGTTTATATTTTGCTGGCGGTGATGGTGACAATGATAACCGACAACACATTGTCGTACGGGCATTATTTGCTGTGCAGCGGCCTTGGCGCCGGGGTGGCATGGCACGTACAAATGCAGGCGGATGATGGTGAGTTTTAACAGCGTGATGACGGTGGTTGATGCAGAACGCCTGCGCGCCGTGCGGGACCGGGTGTGGCAGCATATGGCAGCAAACCGCTTTGCCGGGGCCGATCCGTTTGATGGATTACACAGCAAATATACCGGGTCGGTCATATTGCGCCATCGTATCAGTCGCTTGGCATGGTTGCAGGCAATGAAACATGCCCCGGCGAAGATACGCGACTGTGCTGCCATTCCCCCTATGGTCAACCCGAAAACGCTGGCGTTGTTGTTGGGTGCTGGGGCCGGTGTGCCGGTGTCGGATTGGACTGTGTCGCCGACATCATCTGCGGGGACATTTAACAGGGCGAAGATTGCGATGGATTTAACCCGTCAGTTGCTGGCGCTGCAAAACCCCGATGGCGGTTGGGGATATCCGTTTGCATGGCAGGCGCGGGCGTTTTTTGCCCAAAGCGGGCAATCCAATGCCATTGTCACCTGTTTTGTGGTCGATGGTTTGCTGAACGGCGGCAAAATGCCGCCCGATCACCCGGCGTTGCAGGCCGCAGCGGTGTTTTTACAGCGCGATTTATGGCGCAAACCACCGGCAGCCGGGGCAGATGGCGGCTATTTTGGCTATATCGCCGGGGCGGATGCCGAAATTTATAATGTGACGCTGTGGGCGGCGTGGATATTATGGCGGTTGGTGCCGGGTAATCCCTGTTCACAGCCCGCGATTGACCGGGTTTTGGGCCAGCAACGCGCTGACGGGGCGTGGGTCTATGGCAGGCGGGCCCATCACGGTTTTGTTGACGGCTTTCATAGCGGATATATCCTTGATTTGCTGCATCGCCTGGACCATGCCGGGTGGCCGGGCCTGGAAAAGGCGATGGATCGGGGCTGGGAATTTTATCAGCGTGCATGTTTTGATGGCCAGGGTTTGCCGCGCAGCTTTGCCGGTAAAAACCGCTATCTCGATAGCCATGCGGTAGCACAGGCGATGGCAACATTGCAGCGGTTTGGGGCATTTGCGCAGGCCCGCAATGTGGCCCTGTTTGCGATTGACCATCTTTTTGATCAAAACCGGGGCGTTTTTTATGCCGGTATCGGCCGGTTTGGCAAAGACCGGCGGGTTTTTATGCGCTGGACGCAGGCATGGATGGTGTGGGCCGTATCGATCATGCTTGATAAGCAAACGCCCGGAATTGGGAAACAGGCAAACAGGGAAGATGATGGAACCGCTTTGTTTTGATCACCCGGACCCGCAACGTGCTGAAAAAGAGGCGATTTTGCGTAGCCTTGATGCGGCGGAATTTAAGGCCCTGTATGTGGTAACCCGCAAGGCCGCAAGTATGGCCCGCCAGAACGGCGATATGGACCGGCTTTATGCCCTGACACGGGGGTTGAAAACCTTGCAGCGGATTAGCGGTGAACGGGGCTTTGTTCTGGCGGTCAGGCGGCCTTCGCCGTAGCGCGGGCGATGGTTGCGGCTTGCCAGACCAGGTTTAATGTCGAATAACACGCACAGCCTTTTTTGCCGGAAACTGTCGGGGTTTTATGACGTCTGATTTTCCCAGCTTGCCGATTGATGCGGTTCTGCCCGCCTTGAAAACAGCCCTTGTCGATGGCACCAATGCCGTTTTGCAGGCCCCGCCCGGGGCCGGTAAAACCACCATGGTGCCGCTGGCGTTGCGCGATGCCGACTGGCTGGCGGGGCGCAAGATTATCATGCTGGAACCAAGGCGGTTGGCCGCACGGGCCAGTGCGCGGCGCATGGCGCAATTGTTGGGCGAACAGGTGGGCGAGACGGTGGGTTATCGCGTGCGGTTTGACAGCAAGGTTTCCGCCCAAACCCGGATCGAGGTGGTAACCGAAGGCATTTTGGTGCGCCAGATTCAGGATGACCCGGAGCTTTCGGGCATTGGTGCGCTGATTTTCGACGAATTTCACGAACGATCGTTAGATGCCGATTTGGGGCTGGCGCTGGCATTGGAATCACAAGCCGCGTTGCGTGATGATTTACGCATTATCGTGATGTCGGCAACGCTGGATGGCGGGCCGGTTGCCGCTTTGATGGGCGATTGCCCGCTGATCAGCAGTGAAGGCCGGGCGTTTCCGGTGCAAACCACCTATATGCCGCCCAAACCGCGTGAATGGGTTGAAACCAGCATGGTGGCCGCCATTCGCGAGGCACTGGCAACACAGCATGGATCGATTTTGGCGTTTTTGCCCGGTCAGGGCGAAATTACCCGGGTGGAAAGCCAGCTTCGACCGTTATTTAGCGCCAAGGACAAAGTGATTATCGCCCCGCTTTATGGCGCGATGGATACCAGGGCGCAGGACCTTGCCATCCAACCGGCACCCGATGGCCACCGTAAAATTGTGCTGGCAACGGCCATTGCCGAAACCAGCCTGACGATTGATGGTATTCGCGTGGTGGTCGATTGCGGGTTGCAACGATTGCCCCGGTTTGACCCTTCATCGGGCATGACGCGGTTGATAACGGTAAAATCATCGCAGGCCAGTGCTGAACAACGCCGGGGCCGCGCCGGGCGACTGGAACCGGGCATTTGTTACCGCCTGTGGGCCGAGGCCGAACATCGTGCCCGCCCGCAATTTAGCCCTGCCGAAATTGCCGAGGCCGATTTGGCCCCGCTAACGCTGGAGCTGGCGCGCTGGGGTGTGGCCGATGTGACCAGCCTGCCGTGGCTAGATGTGCCTGAGGCCGCCAAGATTGATCAGGCGCGTGATGTGTTGCGCGCCCTTGATGCGCTTGATGATGCCAACCGCATCACACAAATGGGGCAGGCGATGGCGGCCTTGCCGGTGCATCCGCGATTAGCGCATATGATGGTGCGGGGCCAGCAACTGGGCTTGGCCGATACTGCCTGTGCGGTGGCGGCTTTGCTGTCAGACCGTGATTTTATGCGCAGTGCCGGGGCCGATTTGCGCCTGCGGGTTGAGGCAATGGCGCGCGGGCGCGCACCGGGCATGCTGGGCGAGGCCACCCGGCAGCTTGCCCGGCGGTTAAAGCAGGTTGGCAAAATTGTTTGCCGTCCCGCTGATGAAACCACGGATGATATTGATTTTACCGACCGTGTGGGCTTGCTCGTCGCCTTTGCCTACCCGGACCGGATTGGCGAGCGTCGGCGCGGGGGCGAACCACGTTATCGCCTGTCGGGCGGGCGCGGGGGTGTTTTGCCCAAGGAAGACGGGCTGGCACCCGAGCCATGGCTGGCGGTGGCCGAGCTTGACGGGCAATCGCGCGAAGCCAAAATTTACCTTGCCGCCCCGGTGTCGCAAGGCGTGCTGGAAAACCATTTCGCCAGCCAGATCCGTACCGGGACCGAGGTTTTCTGGGACAGCCAGAATGATATGGTTGTGGCGCGCTGGCAACGCCGTATTGGTGCATTGGTATTGGAAGAAAAGCCGGTTCACGATGCGGTGGACCCGGCAAAACTGACACAGGCGATGGTCGATGGCGTGCGCAAGATGGGCCTTTCGTGTTTGAACTGGAGCAAGGAAAGCGAACATTTGCGCACAAGGTTGGCGTTTTTACATGAACAGGACAGTGAAAACTGGCCCGATATGAGCGATGCCGGGTTGTTGGCGACTTTGGAAACATGGCTGGCCCCGTATGTAACCGGTATTGTCCGACGCAGCCAGTTGCGCCAGGTGAGTGTGGCCGAAGCCCTGATGTCGGGCATAGACTGGAACCAGCGCCAAAAGCTGGACCAATTGGCCCCCACCCATTGGACCGTGCCAACCGGGTCGCATGTTCGTATTGATTACCGGCCGGAAGGCCCGGCCTTGCCGGTGCGGTTACAGGAAATGTTTGGCGCGACCGAAACACCGAAAATTGCCGGGGGCAAGGTGGCGGTGACGTTGCATTTATTATCGCCCGCGCAGCGCCCGTTGCAGGTGACATCGGATTTGATCGGCTTTTGGCAAGGGTCCTATGCGCAGGTAAAGGCGGAAATGAAGGGGCGTTATCCGCGCCATTACTGGCCCGATGACCCGTTACAGGCCGAACCGACCCGGCGGATCAAACGCCCGAAAAGCTGAGAGTTGTGACAGCCGGGTCTTTTCTGGCAGCATGGGATTTGAACGCACGAATGAAAGACGAGACCTGAGCCATGCTAAATGCCGCGACACCGTTATTATGCGTTGCCAATATCGAACAAAGTACCGGGTTTTATCAGTGCTTTGGTTTTGCGCTGGTGGCGCGCACCCGCGATGACGCACGCGGCGAAATCGTTTGGGCCATGCTGGCAAACAGCGAGGCGAAACCGGGGCGCGATCCGATCCGGCTGATGCTGGCCGCCCATGGCGGGGTGTCGCATGAAGAACGCAAGATGCGGCCATCCTTTAGTGCGATGGTGTGGTATCTGGAATGTGATGATGTGCCGGCATTGTTTGCGCGGCTTGGTAATGGCGGATATGCGCCTGAACCGATAGAGATGCTGGAAGACGGCAGTTTGCAGTTTTTTGTGCGTGACCCGGATGGCTATGAGATTGCCGTGACGGGCGGCGGCACCGTGCCCGACTGATTGGCGGGGCCTGCCAGCATTGAAGCGCATTCTCTGGTATGGCCGGGTTAGTCCGGATAATGGATTTTTAGCACTTCAAGCTCGTCTTCGCCCGCCGGGGTGCGCAGCGTGATGACATCGCCGACCTGACGTTTCATCAGCGCCCGGGCAACCGGGGACACCCAGCTTATTTTGCCTTTCAGGCTTTCGGCTTCGTCTTCGCCGACAATGCGAATGGTTTTTTCTTCGTCGCGGGCATTCACATAGGTGACTTCGGCCCCAAAAAAGATGCGCGAATGGTCGGGCTGGTCTTCAGAACGCACAATAACGGCATCCTCGATGCGTTTGCGCAGGTAACGCACCCGGCGGTCGATTTCGCGCAGGCGTTTTTTGCCATAGATGTAATCGCCGTTTTCGCTGCGGTCGCCATTGCCCGCCGCCCACGACACAATCGCCACGGTTTCGGGCCGGTCCTTTTTCCACAAACGGTCCAGTTCGGCGCGAAGCGTGGCAAGCCCTTGGGGGGTGATGTAAATTGGTTTGTCCATGCAGGGCTTTTATCGCAAAGACGGGGCGAGGCAAAGAGGGATCGCAGGGGCCGTTAAGTGGTTAGAGACAGCAGAGACGAAACAGGTAGCATTAATTTGCAATGCTGCCTGTTTGTCATGGTTTTGCGGCGGGGCGTTATGCCTTGCTGGCAACGCGATGTTCGGTGCGAAGGGCGGTATCGTTGATCGGGATATGGATGAGGGCGGCGAAAATGCCAAGGGCGATGGAAATGATCCAGACGGCATCGAAACTGCCAGTCATGTCATAAAGAACCCCGCCCAGCCACGCGCCAAAAAACGCGCCGATCTGATGGCTGAGCATGACCAGACCAAACAGGGTTGCCATATAGCGCGGGCCAAAAACCTGAGCAACGATACCGCTGGTAAGCGGCACGGTCGAGAGCCACAAGGCCCCCATCAGGGCCGAAAACAGCCAGATCGAATCAGCCGTTTTTGGGGCCAGCAGAAACACGAAAATCACCAGCGCCCGGGTGCCATAAATAAGCGACAGCCCCCATTTTTTGCGCCAGCGCCCGCCAAACCAGCCCGATGCCAGGGTGCCGACAATGTTAAACAGGCCAATTAACGCCAGCCCGTTGGCCGCAACCGAGGGCGGCAAACCGCAAAGCTGGGTAAAGGTGGGCAGGTGGGTGGCAATAACCGCAATGTGAAAGCCGCACACAAAAAAACCGGCATTTAACAACAGGAAACCCCGGTGTTTGCGGGCTTCGTGGAAGGCATCGATCAGGCTGGACGGGCCAAGGTCGGTGGCGGCGGTGGCACTGCCCGGCGTGTGGTCGGCGCGGCCCGTCAGGGCAAAGGCGGCTGGCATGATCAGAAGGCTGATCAGCGCGATCATGGCAAGCGCGCCAGCATAGCCAAGGCCGGAATTTAACGCCTGCGTGGTTGGTGCCATAACAAACTGACCAACCGAGCCCCCGGCACTGGCAAGGCCCAGCACAAAACTGCGCCGTTCGGGCGGGAAAACCCGGCTGATGGCGGCAAGAACCACGGCAAAGCTGGAGGCCCCAACGCCAATGCCAATCAAAAGCCCCGCCGTGGCATAAAGGGCAATTGGCGAGGATGCCTGCCCCATAAGATACAGACCCAGCGCATAAAAAACGGTGCCGCCGACAAGGGTGCGCGTGGTGCCAAACCTGTCTGCCAGCGCCCCGGCAACAGGCGCGGCCAGGCCCCATAACAGGTTTTGAATGGCAAAGGCCAAGCCAAAGATTGAGGCTGTCCAACCCGTGGCGGTAAGCATATCGGGGATGAACAGGCCCAGAGACGGGCGAATACCCAGATTGACGGCCAAAACCAGCCCGCCACAAAGCAGGACCAGCCACGGGAACCATTTGGCGGCTTTAATCGATGGGGACATGGTGCCTCGTTATGCCTTGTTACGTTAAAAAGATATGAGGCAGACTATGCCGGAGTGAAAATCATGCGTCCAATTCATAGGGTTCATCTATGCGATTACTTTTGTGCATGATGGCTGAGGCGGACGGTGCCTGTGCTTTTGCCCCTGCTGCATCGGTCACAATTTTGGCAAGGCCATCGAGAACCATGTCGATATCGGCACTGGTGGGGCGGCGCAGCAAAATAACCTTCATCGGCCAGCAGGCATCGGGGATATCGAGCAGCAAAAGAGAAGGTGCCGAGCGGCTGAGCTGGCAATATCGTTTTGCGGTAATGCCATAACCGATGCCTGCGGCAACCATTTCGATTTGCAAATCAAGGGCGGAAACTTCGAGTATTTCGCGAAAACTGACACCACGGCGATGGGCCAGAACATTGCCCAAGGCCCGAAACGAGCATCCCTCGGGCAGCAACACAAGCGGGCGCTCGGCCAGTTCGGCAATGGTGGTTGGCGGGTGGGGATCATCTGCCGGGCCAATGGGAACGATTTCATCGTCAAACAAGGCATCGAGACGGAAGGATTTGGGCAGATCGCTGCTGGGAATGCCGCCAATGCCGGTTTGCGGTTCGTCCATCGACAGCAAGCCATCAATTTCGCCGCGCCGTAACATGGGCAGCATTTCGCTGGCCCAGCCGGACCGCAGGCTGAGTTGTGTCTCGGGGAAATTTTGATGCAATTTGCGAATGGTTTGGGCGGTAACCAGCGGTGCCACCCCGTGCGATACGCCAATTTTAACCGGGCCGCCGGGCGTTGTGCCGGTTTTGACAATTTCGGCAAAGCCCGACAGGCGGCGCAACAGGTCGCGGGCCTCGGCCAGGGCGCGCTGCCCCGCCGGGGTCGGGCGCAGGGGTTTTGCGGCGCGGTCAAACAGGATGCAGCCGGTGCGGGTTTCAAGGCGCTGAATGCGCCGGGTAACGGCAGGCTGGGTTAAACCCAGCCGACCGGCCGCACCATGAAAGGATTTTTCCTCGGCAACGGCGATCAGGGTTTGTAATTCGCGGGTATCCATATTGCATCCCTTCACAAGCGCGAACGGTTATGCCCGGCTGCGTTATGATGCAACAAAGTGATCGCTATGATCAATGTGATTAATTTTGGTAATTACAGGGGCGCTACGGGTGAGGCAGCTTGCGGTGTTTGCGCGGTTTTCGCATTGTCCCGTGCCCGGCGTTTGGCCTTGTATGCGGCCGATGCCGCGCTATAGCCGCCTTCGCCGCCATCGAGAAAGTGAAAATGGGCATCATTGAGCACCGAGGGGACAATGCAGGTCATGATGGCGGTTTTTTGCCGATGCAGGCCAAACTGGATGCTGTTTTCGTGTTCGGCCCTGGTTAAAATCTGTTCAAGGTCGTCAAGCTGTTTGGCGGAACAATTGACTGTCATGAACAGGGCATCGCCAAACTTGCGATAGTCGGTATTCAGGGCGGTATAACGCCGATAATGGGCGGGGTCGAACGCGCCCAGTTTCCAGCCGGTTTTATCAAGGATAAAGGCCAGCGCCGCGGTCAGGATGACCTTGGCACGCGCGACAAACAATGACCCGCCCAAAGGGCGGCTTGCCAGGGCCTCAAGGGTTAGGCCCGCCGGGGGAAAGCGAAATAACGGGCCGTTTTCACCAACCGGGTGGGCATGGCGCGGGTCTTCGTCAAGCAGGTAAAGCACGTCATTGACGACAGCATCAAAGGCGGCGCGATTGTCTGTTGGCAAAACGATCAGCGAGACGATTGAGCCGTCGTTTGAGGCGGTAATCGACGACCAGCGGCACGACAACCCATTAAGATCGGGCTGGGCACCGGGCGGAGCGGAGGACACATGATGGTCGCTGTGGGCCTTCATTTGGGCTTCGGCCCAGTGAACACCTTCGCCGCTAAACATGGCGTAGCTGACGGCATCGGAAACGGCATAGCGCGCCACACGCACATCGCGCCCGGCGGCGCGGATTTCCGACATTTTAAACAGGGCAACGCGCAGTTCCAGCCCCAGGTTTTCGCGGGTCCAGCGCCGGGTTGCGCCCAGAGCAATGCGGATTTTATCAATTTGTTCGGGGGCGCAGGCAAAACTGGCCCCGTCGCCACCAAACATGAACGGATAGGCCGAATGGCCCAATGTGTTGCTAATTGCGGCAATCACGGCGGCCCCGGCCATATTTACCGCCTTGTAGCGCCCCTGTGCCACGGCCTCGGTCGAGGCCACAATATCGGCAATTCCGACATACCAGTCATCGGGCAGGGCATGATAACGGGCCGGGTCAAGAATTTGCCGAAAGTCGCTAAAAGTTGGAATGGCAAGGTAGGAATTGGGCACATCTTACTCGCTGGGCTGGTAAAAACGGGGTGCCCACCGTTAATAATGGGGCGGCGGAACGTCGTCTTCGGGGGCGGTTTGCATGAAATCGTTCATGCGTTTCATGTCTTCACCCAGTAAATGGTTACGCCGTTCCAAAACATCAATGCGGTCCCACTGGCGTTTGACCATCATCGACATATCCGTCATTGCCTGATCAAGGTGGGAAATGCGGGTTTCAAGTTCGATGATGCGGGTTTCAAGGTCTGTATCTGTCATGGGGCTCTGTATTTATGGATGGTGGGGAATGCGTCGTTGGCATTGGCACTGGGGTTTATCATGCCTGATGCCGGGGTAAACATAAATACAAACCTGTGGAGCATCCTGTGTGGCACGCTGTGGTGCAAAACACACATCCCCCCGGCGACAGGGCCGGGGGGATGATGGCGAATGCGTGAATGTCACAAGCTGGCAGGCCAGGGGTAGAAAATTAGTCTTCTTCGTAGATTTTGATCAGGGCGGAATGGTCCAGCTCGCCATCGCCAAGGTCGATCAGTTCGTCGTAAAGTTCCATTGCCAGACGCGCCATTGGCAGTTCCAGCCCCAGATCGGTTTCGGAAAATTCAAGTGCCTGATAAAGATCCTTGCGCTGGGTGATGGCGCGGCCGCCGGGTTCGAAATTGCGTTCGATCATGCGTTTGCCATGTTCCTGCAAAACAACGGAATCGGCAAAGCCGCCGGTTAGCGCCTCGCGCAGGCTGGCAATATTAACCCCGGCTTCTTCGGCCATGGAAAAAGATTCGGCAATGGCCGCAATGGTAACCCCAACAATCATTTGATTGGCGGCCTTGGCAATTTGCCCGGCACCGGCCTGCCCGACATGGGTAACACGGTTGCCCAGCACCTTGAAAATACGGTCAACCCGCTGAAAAATATCTGGCTCTCCCCCCACCATGATCGACAGCGTGCCCGATTGCGCACCTTGGGTACCGCCTGATACCGGGGCATCAAGCCATTCGCCGCCAGCATCTTCGACCGCATCGGCAAAACGGCGTGTGGCATCGACCGATGTGGTGCCCATGTCGATGACGATGGTGTCTTCTTCCAGACCATCAAGAACGCCGTCTTCGCCCATCAGCACATTTTCAACCGCGTCGGTATCGGCGACACAGATAATGACAATGGTGGCATTGGCCACGGCATCGGCCGGGGTGGCGGCGGTTTCAACGCCCAGATCCTCGAACATGTTTAATGTTTCGGGGTTGCGGGTGGTTACCGTCAGTTTGGCACCCGCCTTTTCCAGATTAAGGGCCATCGGGCGCCCCATAAGCCCCAGTCCGATGAAGGCTATGTTTTCGCCTGCCAGTGCGGTCATGACGGTGTGTTCCCTTTGTTCGTGCAAATTATTCAACGAAGACGGTGCGCCACCGCAAGGATGGTGCAAAAATGTTGGCATTCCCGCGCAAACAAACCGGTCCTGCAAAGGATGCCTGGTAGGTGCGGTGGGGGTTTTAGCGTGCGATCTTTACGTTTTAATGTGGCAAATCAGCGTCGAAATGCGTGGGTTCCTGCGGCAGTGCCGGTGGATTTATACGTCGCCGGGGCGCAAATAACGGGCGGCCATGGCCCGTTCGATGGCAGAGCCAACCAGACGATCAATATCAAGCCGGTGGCGGATCAGTTCGAGAATGCGCAGTTCTTCCTGGCTGATCTCGCCGTCCGACAGCACGATTTCGCAGGCAAACACATAAGCTGTTTCACGCATTTTTTTCGACAGGGCGTCGCGGATCAGGATAAGGGTATTGTCGAGCCCGTCTTCTTCGCCCAGACGTGCGGCGCAATCGCGTGTGACCTCGGTCAGGCGTTCGCTGTCAAATCCGGCGAAAACGGGAAGGTATCGAACCCGTCGCGCCATGGCCGAAAGTTCGGCGTCGGTAATGTCGTTGTCTGCCGCAGATACCATCACCATGGTGTAGATCAATGCGTCTTGATGCGAAATCACCGTTGTTCTCCTCGACAGTCCGGGTTTGACAAGGGCGTGAGGGCCGACCGGCCATAAGCCGCATCGTTCCCCAAGTTAGAACGGGAACCGGTTACCCGCAACTGTTTAACAGCGGGGATGGGCGAAAATTTTGTTTGCAAAGCATTTGAAAAAGAACCGTCGGGCCGTGTTTTTTCGGGGTGACACAAGGCGAAATCCGGATTTTGAATTAAATCAAGGGTTGATAATAAAACATATAATTCATCTAACAGGAGCCGTTGGTATGAGGAATGCGGGGAAATGCCCAGCGGTGCAAAAAGCCCTTTGCAGGGTGGTGGTGAAAAGCTATGGTCGCGCAGCTATAACAAAAACAGATAGAAAATAGCTGGGTAAATGGGAGCTAATATTTCAATTGACGTCGCCACGTCAGTAGCGGCACTGGTTTCGTGTGACCGTGTGCCTGCGGCAGTTATTGTTCCTGACCGGCAAGTGGTGATGGGCAATGCGGCATGGGCTGCCGTGTTTGGCGTGCCGATGCCCGAGGTGCCCGCATGGCAAGCCGTGAGCACCTGCTGGCAAATCTCCGAGGTTATCGATCGCGCCCGGTTAAGCCCCGATATGGTTGAACCGCAAGGCGAGACGTTTGTCATTCCGGTTGCGGGGATGGCACAGCATTATTTTTTGGGATGGTGGCTGCCGCTTGAAGGCGGGAATGTTATTCGGGTTGTGATTTTGACGCAGCAAGACCGGCTGATGTCATCGGGGTTGATGATTTCACCCTTGCCGGTTCTGGTGTTGGGGAAGGACGGCGCATTTCGCCACGGCAATGCCGCCGCCGAACTGGTGGCGCTGGCCGTGGGGCTGCCCAATGTTGCGGCCTTGGCGATCCCCAATGGACAACGCCCGTTAAGCGGCCCGGCCGAACCCGACGAAACCATGCGCTCGGTTCATTACGGGCAGCGTATTTTTCAATGGCGGCGGACCTTTTTGGCCGATAATGGCGGCATTGCGCTGTTTGGCCGTGATTGCACCCGCGAGGAAAGTTATCGCCGGGCGCTGGAACACGCGGTACACGGCATTGTTGATTTATCGGCCGACGGGCGGGTGACAGCGGTTAGTGATGCGGTGGCACCGCTGTTTGGTTTTGAGGATTCCCTTTCGGTTAAACGGGCCTATCTGGTTAATCCCGAAGCATTTTATGCCCGCGATGATGATTTTGTTGAATTGCGCCAGCATTTGCGCCGGGGTAACGGGTTTAGCGGCCGCGAAGTTGAAATGCGCCGTCAGGATGGCAGCCAGATATGGGTGCGGATGAATGCCACCATCATTCATGGTGAAGGCGGCATTTTGCTGGGTTATAGCATCACCCTGATTGATGTGACCAAAAGCCGCCAGGCCGAGCATGATTTGCGCCGCCGCCAGGAACGATATCGCGCGCTGGTGCAAACCGCAGGCAGCGTGATTATGTTTCTCGATACCGAAGGGCGGATACTGGAATATAACCGCGAAAGCGAATGGACCTTTGGCTATTCGTGGATGGAGGCGGCGGGCCGGAACTTTTTTGATTTACTGGTGGTGGAACGCGAGCGCCGCCTTGTTGCCACCCGCATTCACCGCATGATCGCCGGTGAAATTATCAAGGACGAAGTGATATCCATTCGCCGCAAGGACGGTGAAATTCGCCTGTTGCAATGGAATGCCCGCGCCCATTTTGCCGAAAACGGCAATGTTGGCGGGGTGATTTGCATTGGCCAGGATGTGACCGAGCGAACCGCCGTTGAACGTGCCCTGCGTTTGGCCGAAGAAAAATATCGCGGCATTTTTGAAAATTCAGCCGAAGGGCTGTATCAGGCCAAGCCGCTGGGGCCGTTATTGTCGGCCAATCCGGCTTTTGTATCGATCCTTGGCTTTAGCGACGAAAGTGAACTTATTCTTAAAAAGGCGCAGGCCAGTGACGGGTTTTATTTGCAACCGGGCATTCGGTTGCAATTTACCGGGCGATTGTTGCGCGATGGCATTGTGCAGGGGTTTGAAGCCGAACTGCGCCGCGGTGATGGCAAAATTATCTGGATTGAGGAAAACGCCCGCCTGATCCGGGATGATCGCGGGGTGCCGGTTTTGATTGAAGGATCTATTACCGATATTACCGACCGCAAACGGTCGGAAGCGCGTATTCAGTTTTTGGCCCATCATGACGGGTTAACCGGGCTTCCCAACCGGACGCTGTTTCAGGAACGCCTGGCAAGTGCGGTGGCGCGCGGCAAGCGCGAGCATAGCAGTTTTGTTTTGATGCTGTTTGATCTGGATAATTTCAAGGACATCAACGATACGCTGGGCCACCCGATTGGCGATTTGTTGCTGCAAGGGGTGGGCGAACGCATGCGGGTGCGGCTGCGCAACGAGGATGTGGTGGCCCGCTTGGGCGGCGATGAATTTGCCGTATTGCTGCACGAGCCCGGATCGGCCGAGGAAATAGCCCTTGTTGCCCAGCGCCTGATTGAACGGGTAAGCGAGCGCTTCATGCTCGAAGGCAACGAGGTTCTGGTGTCGACATCGGTGGGGATTTGCGTTTATCCCAGAGACGGGCGCGACGAAAAAGACCTTTTGCGCAATGTTGATCTCGCCCTTTATTGTTCCAAGGCCGAAGGGCGCAACCGGTATCATTTTTTTGAAACCCGGTTGCAGTTGGAGGTACAGGAACGCAAGGCGCTGGAGCGCGATTTGTCGCGCGCGATTGCCAATGACGAGTTCGAACTGTTTTACCAGCCGATCATTGATGTGATTGATCACAAGATTATTGGCATGGAAGCCCTGGTGCGCTGGTTCCATCCGTCGCGCGGGATGGTCAGCCCGGTCGATTTTATTCCGGTGGCCGAACGCATGGGCATTATTGCCGAAGTGGGCAAATGGGTTTTGAACAATGCCTGTATTCAAACCCGTAAATGGCGTGAAGCCGGGCTGGGCAAACTTTTGATTTCGGTGAACCTGTCGCCGCTGGAGCTCGCGCGCCACGAGGACCTGATTGAAAGTGTGGGCAATGCCCTGGAACGCACCGGGCTGGACCCGCACCAGTTGCAGTTTGAAGTGACCGAAGGGGCAATGATGGCCAACCCGCGTGAAGCGGCGATTACGCTGGGCATGTTGCGCAATCAGGGCATCAGAATTGCGATTGACGATTTTGGCACCGGCTATTCGTCGCTGGCGTATTTAAAGCGGTTTCCGGTGGATAAACTGAAAATTGACCGGTCGTTTATTGTTGATATGGACGAAGAAGACGGCAATTCGGCCATTGTGCGTGCGGTGGTGTTTATGGCGCGCTCCTTTGGTATGTCGGTCAATGTCGAGGGGATTGAAACCGAAACCCAGCTTGACCGGATCAGTGCCGAAGGGGTGGATGAATTGCAGGGATTCTATTTTAGTAAACCCTTGCCCGCCCCCGAAATGGAAGCCCTTTTAAACGTGCAATTACAAGCCGAACTTACACCCCGTATAACACATTAAGCAGCACAGCCCTGCAGCTATGATCTGGCACCCTGAGCCTTAATATCCTGTTCGGTCGGTGATGGTTATTGCTGCTGTGGTTTTTGGGATTTGCTGAGCCATGCCCGGAGTTCTTTTTCGGCGGCGGCCAGCCCCTCGCGGTTAATGATTTTGCGGGCAATGGCGCTGGAAACCGCGCGGGCCCGTTTGTTAAGCAAGATGCCCATATCATTTTGGTCAAGGGCACCGACGTCAAGTTTGTCATACAGGGATAACAAGCGGTTCTGGACCGTGCGCAGTGAGAGTTTGCGCCGTGTGGCAATGGCTTTGTCTGGCAGGCCAAGGGCGACATCAAGCAAGATGACATATTCAAACTCGGTCAGCGCACTGTGCGACCGCATTTGCTGATTTTGTATCTGGTGGACTTCACGATCAACAACGATTTGGGCTTCGATTAGAACAGCACGCAAGGCCAGCCGCATTTTGTCCGGTGTGGCCGTTTTTAACACATAGCCATAAGTTGCCTGAGGAGGAACGATAGTGGCAATGCCCCGCAAATAGGCTTCGTCCGAATAATTTGACCAGAAAAGAATACGGGTATCGGGGCATCTGGCCCAGATGGTTCTGGCGGCCTCGATGCCGTTATGTTCTTTCATGCGCAAATCCATCACGATGGCCCAAATCTTATGCTGCTGGGCCAGTATTTCGCCTTCTTTGCCATCCCGGGCAATCACGATTTCGTTAAATTCCGGCAGCGCACTTTCGACGATTTCCTTGAGGAAATCGGCATGCATTTTGTCGTCTTCAACCAGCAATATTTTCATGGGCCGACCCTTCGGTATTTTTGGCCGCTTGTGGCAGCTTTATTGTTATTTGCGTTCCGTTCGTGGTGCGAAGTTCATATTGCGCCCCGATAAGTTGGGCACGGGTTTTCATATGGGCCAGCCCACGTCGGGTTTTGCGATCGGACAGTCGGAACGTCCCGTCATCGGCAATCCTGATTTTCAGATATCCGTTGGAATCATGACATACAAGAACGGAAATGTGGGCTGCCCCCGAATGCAGGACGGCATTATTGGTGGCCTCCTGGCAGATGCGGAAAACGGCGATACGGATGGTGTCGGGCAAGGTATCAACGGCACCGCCGGTCAGATCCTCGACCTTGAACTGCATTGTGCTTTCGCGGCTGACGGCGCGTTCCATATGGGTGGCGATGGCATGATGAAAGCCGAAAAGCTCCAGAATGGACGGAATCGATGTGTCAATGATATCGCGCAAATCCTGTATCATGTTTTGTATCTGCTGTTGCAGGCGATGATGCTGTATTTCGGTCAGTCCCGGATGGATGTCACGCGCGATACGGGTTAAATCTGCCAGCGTCTGATCATGTAAATCCATGCCAATCCGTTGTCGTTCCGCTTCCAGCGCATCGGTCAGGCTGAGCGCGCCAAGACGCAAACCTTCTTCCCGTGCAAGGATTTCGGCGCGAAATATCGCTTCCTTGCTGGCTTTTTCATTGGCCCGCAAGGCATAAAAATATGGGGCCAGGATATCGGCCAGAATGCGCACCTGTTCGACGTGGCGCTGAGTATAGAAATTTTCCTTTTGAGACGAACAGTTCAACGAACCGACAACTTCGCCCAGAACCTTCATTGCGACATTTACGCGACTGCGAAACTCGTGATGCAGGATCGGCGCGCTTATGGCATCGGGGAAAATATAACGCGGGTCTTTAAGGGCATTGCCGGTCAGAAGATAGTCGGTTCGGCCCAAAAGAATGTCGCGGACCGGCGATTTGTTTACCAGCGATCGCGAGGCGCTCCAGCTTGTTTGCAGCCCCACTTCGTAGGATGTGTTCCATGTTTTGTCTGTGTCTGTCAGGCAGACATCAAGATGATCAAATTCGATAATCTTGTCGATTTCCGATTTTACGGAATGCAAGGCAGAATGGATATCGAGATTGCCTGCAAGAAGATTGGAAATGCGCAGGTAATGAGCGAGATCCGACATGAAGGCTTCCTCCTGCGATGAGCATATGACGGTGGATTTGATTTGTCTTGCGGGAACCCGCAACACTGGTGTGTGAACCCGCAACGCTGGTGCGGCGAGCGCTCTTTACGATTTTGCCGGGATCACCCTAAATCATATTACGTAAAAAAAGATAATCCCGTCGCGCTACAAGGCGGGGAAGTTGAAACAAAACAAGTAAACCAAGACGTGGCATCGTCGCGTCAGGGAGGAAAAATGACATTCAAGACCATGCTTCTGGGCGTGATTGCGGGGACTGTAATTGTCGCGTCAGGCCATGCGATGGCCGATACTGCCGATAAACGTATTGCCTTTTCCAACAATTATGCCGGCAATTCCTGGCGCCAGGCCATGCTGGAAAGCTGGGAAAAGGTTGCCGGGGCGGCTGCTAAAAATGGCACTGTCGCCGCTGCCGATGCCTTTACCACATCGGAAAACCAGGCGACCGAGCAGGCCGCCCAAATTCAGAATATGATCCTGCAGGGCTATGACGCCATTGTTATAGATGCGGCATCCCCGACGGCGATTAACGGTGCGATCAGGGAAGCCTGCGATGCCGGTATTATCGTGGTTTCCTTTGATGGTATCGTTACCGAACCCTGTGCATGGCGCATTGCGGTTGATTTCAAACAGATGGGCCGCGACCAGATTAAATACCTGGAAAAACGCTATCCCGATGGGGGCAACCTTCTTGAAATTCGCGGTCTTGCCGGGGTGTTCGTTGATGATGAAATCAGCGCGGGTATCCATGAAGGCGTAGAGGGCACCAAATTCAAGATTGTGGGGTCGGTGCATGGGGACTGGGCACAGGATGTGGCCCAGAAAGCCGTTGCCGGCATTTTGCCCAGCCTGCCCGAGATCGCGGGGGTCGTTACCCAGGGCGGCGATGGATATGGTGCCGCACAGGCTTTTGCGGCGGCCAACCGGCCAACCCCAACCATCATTATGGGCAACCGTCAGGATGAACTGAAATGGTGGTCCGAGCAAAACGCGAAAAACGGGTATGAAACGACCTCGCTGTCGATTGCGCCAGGTGTAAGCACGCTGGCTTTCTGGGTGGCGCAGCAAATTCTGGATGGTGCTGATGTTGCCAAAGATCTGACCGTGCCGATTTTGCGTGTTGATCAGGGTGACCTTGAGAAGATGCTCAAGAGTACGCCGGAAGGCTCGGTCGCCAATGTGGAATATTCATTGGATGACGCGAAAAACCTGATCAAATCGACGAAGTAAGGCGACGCGATTATGGTGGTAAACCAAAAAGGGATCGGCACCGGAAAGGTGCCGATCATTGCTTTGGCGGGCATCGGGGTTTCTTTCGGCGCGGTAAAGGCCCTGAGCGATATCGAGCTTGCCATCATGCCGGGTGAATGTGTCGGGGTGGTGGGTCATAACGGTGCGGGCAAATCGACCCTGGTTAACGTGATTAATGGCCGTTTGTCCCCGACGACGGGTGATGCCAGCTATGATGGCGGGGACAGCAAGGCTGATTTTCGGAATTCCCTGCGGGCCAGAAATGCCGGGATACGAAGTGTGTTTCAGGAATTGTCGCTATGCCCCAACCTGACGGTTCTGGAAAATTTACGCATTCCCTATCGGAAAATGCCGTGGCGCAACTGGCGCGGCAACGCCGCATTGGCGGTGCGCGCATCTCTGGACGCCATTTTTCCCGGCAACGGAATTGATCCCTATCGCGTGGTTGGTGATCTGTCGATTGCCGAACGCCAGATGGTTGAAATTGCGATTGCCTTTTCCGGGCGCGATATTGATGCCCGACTGGTGATCCTTGATGAGCCGACATCATCCCTTGATGGCGCGATTGCAGATCAATTACTGGATTATATCGGTCGGTTTTGCGCCAAAGGCGGGGCGATTATCTTTATTTCCCACATGCTAGGCGAAATTTTCAAAGTGGCGAGCCGCCTTGTGGTGATGAAAGACGGGCGCATTCTTGCCAATGATGATGCCGAAAACTTTACCCGCGACAGCCTTGTCGACGCGATGGGCCATGTTGTGCCCGACGCAGCAGACGTGGCGGCGGCGCGAAAGCACAAAGAATTTGGCCCCGAAGTTTTAAGAATGGAAAATGGCCTGACGGCGCGCAAGGGCGAAATTGTCGGGCTGGCGGGCCTGGCCGGGCATGGACAGGCCGAGGCATTGGCGCAGTGTTTTCTCGAACGGTCGTCGGACTGGCGCGCCACCCGTGAACCTGCCGTGGTTTTTGTTGCTGGTGACCGCGGACGCGATGGTGTGATGCCGCTGTGGTCGATCATGCGCAATCTGAGTTTGCAGACCCTTGTGGAGTTTAGCCGCCGTTTTCTGGTCGATTGCAAGGGGGAAAAGGCGCTGGCACAGCAATGGCACCACAAAATCGGCATTAAAACCGACAATCTTGAAAGTTCGATTTTGTCGCTTTCCGGCGGTAATCAGCAAAAGGTGCTGTTTTCACGGGCTTTGGCATCGATAGCCCCGATTGTGGTGATGGATGACCCGATGCGCGGCGTGGATGTTGGCACCAAAAAGGAAGTTTATCGCATGATCCGCGATGAAGCCGAAAAAGGCCGGACATTTTTGTGGTATTCGACCGAAACCGACGAAATTCTGGAATGTGATCGCGTTTTTGTTTTTCGCGACAGTGCAATTGCCGCTGAGCTAACCGGCGATGACATTACCGAAGAAAACATGCTGCGTGCATCGTTCGAGATGCAGGAGGCCGCCCCATGAACCGCGATCATTTGCGTATTTTATTGCCGGTTTTATCGCTGGCGATTTTGTTGGCGGCGGTGTTTTATCTGCAACCCCGCGCCATGAGCTATTTCGGACTTAACCTTCTGTTTAATCTGGCGGTTCCGGTTGCCTTGGCGACCATAGCCCAGATGATGATCCTGATGGTGAACGACATTGATTTGTCGATTGGTACCTTTGTCAGTTTTTGTGCCTGTGTGACGGCGACCTTTGTGCAGTCTGATCCCGTGATCGGCTATGCCATCTTGCTCGCAGCGATCCTTGTTTATGCCGGAATGGGGGCGGTTATTCATGCCCGTGGCCTGCCGGCGATTGTTGTGACACTGGGCATGTCTTTTTTCTGGTCGGGGTTGGCGATTTTGATTTTGCCGTCGCCTGGCGGGGCCGCACCGGACTGGCTCCGGGCGATGATGAAAGCCAAGCCACCTTTTTTGCCGGTGGCGATTATTGCGCCGATCCTGATTGGGCTGATTATGCATTATTTTGTTAAGCGGTCTTCGTTGGGGGTGTTGCTGCGCGGTGTTGGCGGCAATGCACAGGCGATTGAGCGTTCTGGGTGGTCTGTTCTGGGGCTTAAGGCGATTGCCTATGGCATTGCCGGGCTGTTTGGGGTGCTGGCCGGGATGGCCCTTGTGGGGTTGACGACATCGGCCGATGCCAACATTGCGTTGCGCTATACCCTGTTGTCGATTGCCGGGGTAATTTTGGGTGGTGGCGAGTTTACCGGGGGGCGGGTGTCGCCTATCGGGGCCGTTATTGGCGCGCTGACCCTGACATTGGCGGCAAGTTTTCTATCGTTTTTGCATCTGTCGTCTGACTGGCAGATTGGTGCGCAAGGGGCGATCCTGATTTTGGTGCTTGCGGTGCGGCTTGTCTTTACCCGGCGGGAGGCACTGGCATGACCATGACTGCCAAAAACAATGCCGTTCCTACGCCAAAGCAAGGGGTTAAATATCTGCTTGGCGCATTATCACGCAAGGCGTGGATATGGGCTTATCTGGCGGCTGGTGCCACCTATGTTGCCGCCATTCTGGCCGGTTCGGGCGGCGGCGGTGGCGGGATTTGGTCTTTGCTTTACGTTGCTTTTACATTTGCCTCCTTCGCCGTAATGGTGGGGATTGGCCAGATGTTTGTTGTGACATTGGGGCCGGGCAATGTGGACCTTTCCATTCCGGCAACCATGACCCTTGCCGGGACCGTTGCGCTAAAATTCATGGCAAGCGATGGCGCCCTTGTTGTGCCGGGGCTGTTGATTGCCATTGGCGTCGGGTTGGCGTGCGGGCTGTTTAACTTTGGCCTGATTTTGCTGATGCGCATTCCACCCATTATTGCCACGCTGTCGTCGTCATTTTTGTTTCAGTCGCTGGCGATCTGGTCAAACCGGGGCTTGCGGATCAAACCGCCGCAAAGTCTGGCTGATTTTGCGACCGGGGGCACGGTTGGTATTCCCAATGCCGCGCTGGTGGCACTGCTGGTATCCGTGCTGGCGTGGGTCATTTTGGAAAAGGCCATTGTCGGGCGCTGGATATTGGCAACGGGCCAAAACAAGCGCGCGGCCCGTTTGGGCGGTGTGCCGGTCAATGCGGTGCATTTCGGGGTGTATGTCGGCTGTGCGGTTCTGGCGGGGCTTACCGGTTTTATGCTGGCCAGTTTTTCCGGCGGGGCCAACCTTAATATGGGAACGGAATATATGCTGATGTCGATTGCGGTGGTTGTGATTGGCGGATCGTCGATTGCCGGGGGAAATTCAAATGTTCCCGGTATCTGGGCGGCGGCGCTTTTCATGTTTCTGCTGGTGTCGATGCTGAATTCCTATGGCCTGGGTGCCGGGGTGCGTTTGATCCTGACCGGGTTGATTATTGTGTCTGTGGTTGCACTGGCCAGCAAAAAAAGGGGCAGGGTATGAACGGACCCTATGAAATTGTTGATGAGCGTTTTCGCGACCTTGTGTTGCTTAATGTCAGTCTGCGCAAGCTGTCGAGCGGGCATTTATGGACAGAGGGGCCAGTGTGGTTTGCCGCCCATCAATGCCTGTTATTTTCCGATATTCCCAATCAGAAAATCTATCGCTGGATGTGTGATGGCACGGTGAATGTATTTCGCGACAAGTCTGATTTTGCCAATGGCAATACCACGGACCCGCAAGGCCGCCTGATCAGTTGCCAGCACGGGACGCGGACTGTGACCCGTACCGGGCATGATGGCCGCATTACAACACTGGCTGATCAGTTCGACGGAAAACGCCTTAATTCGCCCAACGATGTGGTGGTTAAATCCGATGGTAGTATCTGGTTTACCGACCCGACATACGGGATTTTGTCCGATTACGAGGGGTATAAATCCGCCCCCGAACAAAGCCATCACCATGTTTTCCGCCTGGCCCCTGATACCGGCGTCCTTTTGCCGGTTGCATGGGATTTTACGCAGCCAAACGGTTTGGCTTTTTCGCCCGACGAGACGCGGCTTTATGTTGCGGAATCGGGGCGCAGCCATGATGACACCGTGCCTGCTGTTATCCGCGTTTACGATGTGGGGGCGGATAATTCACTTGAAAACGGGCGGAACTTTGCGTCGGTTGATACGGGAATCCCTGACGGGTTACGGGTTGATTGCCACGGCAATGTCTGGAGCTCGGCCGCCGATGGTGTGCATTGTTTTGATGCCAGGGGTGTTTTGCTGGGTAAAATTCTGGTTCCCGAGACCGTATCAAACCTGACATTTGGTGGACCGCGCGGCAACGAGTTGCTGATAACGGCAACAACCAGTGTTTATGCCATCCACGTTAACAGTGCTGCTGCCATCGCTTGAGGCGAGTGAGCGTTGATTATGAGGTGCGCGGATATTACGGCCATTAGGGCCCCATGTTCATGCCGCCCGATCATCCCAGAAGTCGCCTGCGTGGCGCATTAATTCGGCGCGGTTGATGCGCATCTTATCGCGGTGTTGCGGGTCGCCCGGTTGCAGGGATCCTTCGCGGCGTAAATTGGCGATGGCGCGGCTGGCGGTTTCGGTGGTGACGGAAACGATGCTGCCCAGCTTTTCGCGCGGCGGGACAATGCATTGGTCGTGATGGGCGATCCATAATAAAAACCGGCAAATGCGGCTAAGCGCGGTGCCGCTGCCGATATTGATTTTCCAGTAATGGCTGGCGATAATTTCGCGGCTGAGAAAGCAGGCTACCGCCTGGGTCAGCGACAGGTTGGTCGATTGTTGCTGGCGCAAGCGTGCCAGTGAAACCCGCATCACCTGACATTCCGACAGGGTTTCGCTGACCAGCGTGGGGCCGGTTGGCGGGAACGGGCCGTTCAGGGCTTCGAGGCCGAACAGGTCGCCGGGGCGATATACCCGGCAAATCTGGCGGTCGCCGCCGCGATTGTAATGGCCCTGAATGATCAGCCCCTGTTTGATGATATAGGCACTGGTCAGGTTTTCGTGTTCGGGTTCAAGCACGCGGTTCGCCGGAATCCGCAACGGGGTGTCATCTGCATGGGGCAGGATGTGGCGCAGGGCTTCGGTGGTGTTCATGGCCGGATCCTTCTGTTTGCGGGAAAAGGCGCACAGCATGAATGCCGTGCGCCCAAACAATGATCAGGCGTTGCGCAGCTGCGCACGCGGACGAACAACAAAAACAAGATCAAGCAGCAAAATCACGATCATCGACAGACCAACCAGCGGGAAGATGATGCCGCCAATCGCCAGAATCGCCATAACCCCGTAAATCTTGCGAATGTCACGCGGCAGGGGCGGAACCCCCATTTGCCCGTTGGGGCGGCGTTTCCACCACATCGCGCCGGCCGAAACCGCCATAAAGATCAGCGAGATGCAGACCATCAGCATGAATATCTGGTTGGCCAGACCAAATTCCTGACCCATATGCACGTTGATCCCCCATTCCAGCCCCCGTCCCAGCGGGCCGTAATCGGCATAGGACATATCGATCAGGGCTTGGCCGGAATATTGATCAAGATGAATGACACGTTGCAGGGAAAGGTCGTCGGGATAGATCGAGGCACTGTAAACACCGCGCGGGCCATTGGGCAGGCTAACGGCGTAGCCCTGTGTGAGGCCCAGATTGTTCAGCTTTTGTGTGGCGGCATCAATGCCGATAGCTTGCGGGCCGGTGGCAACCGAAAAAGGCAGCGGGGCGTTTTCGGTGGTCCAGCCGGTTGTGCCAAAGGCATCGATCATGGGAATTGTGGAAAGCGGCACATCGACGCGCACACCGGACGGGTAACCGGTTGGCGTGCCATTGGCAAACTGGTTGGCATATTTGCCCCAAAATACCGACCACGGCATGCCGGTGGTTGCCAGAAATATAATGAAAAACCCGGCAAAAAGGCCGATCACGGCGTGGCTGTCGCGCCACCAGCGCCGGGTAGCGGGCTTGCCGCGAATGGCAAGACGCGAGGTGCCATCAACCCGTTTGGGCCACCACAGGTAAATGCCGGTCAGGACCAGCAAAATGGTCCAGCCGCCAACAATTTCGATCAGTGCATTGGGAAAGGTGCCAAATTCGGCCAAGCTGTGCAGACGGCGGATGAGCCACATGATGGTGCCGCGATCGGCCATTTCGCCAAGGGCTTTGCCGGTATAGGGGTTTACATAAACCGCATGGCGAGCACCAGCGGCATCGGCAATGGTGATTTCGGTCGATGATGTTGGCGTGACCGGGGTGGTCAACTTAACCACCGTGCCATCTTGCATTGATCGGGCTGCCGCCATTTGCTGGCTATAGGGCAGGGCCGGGGTGGCGGGGGAAGTGACCTGTTTTAGGTCGGAATAAACAAAATTGTCGATTTCATCGCGGAAAAGATAGGCCCCGCCGGTTATGGCAAGCAGGACAATGAAGGGCAGGACAAAAAGCCCGGCATAAAAATGCCAGCGCCAGACGGCGCGATACAAGGCATGGGTGTTTTCGGCGCGGTGCGAAGCACTGCTGATCGGGTTGGACATGATATATCCCCAAAACAGGGCACGTTGCGGGTTCTCGCAAGGCGAGACGACGTGCGTTCTGCTGGTGTCATTACGAAAGCTGCGGGGAGTGGGGCCGGGCATTAAAAATACAGGCCGACAGACCGCGCAGCATGATCAGACGCGGCAGCATGAAGAACCGTTTCGGGGCCATTTATGGCGCAATACCGTGATGTCCGTGAGCGAAGGGCACGGCGGTGGCGGCCATCAAGGAATGCTTTGTTATGGGGGATCCGGCAAATGACACCTTAACCATCATAAAGTTGATGGCAGGTTGGCAGGCCGGATAACGCCGAAAACAGGCATTTTCCTTGCAGGCGGTTGATCGCTATCGGCGGCTTTACCGACGGAAATAAACCAAAAAACGGTTAATTATGCTGCAAGGGGAACTGGCGGGGCGCGGGCAGGCCCGGCTTGGGGATAAAATTGCGGGGAATGGGCCGTGATGTGAAGGGCGGTTACCGCATTGGACAGCAAAATGCGATGAAGCACCGGAATTTCGACAATTTCGGCGGGGGCCATGGCATGCATGCCGATGCCGCACAGGGCGCATTGATAGGCTTCGTAGCTGTCGTATTTGCCCGATGTTTCGGGGGCGGATTGCGGGTCTGCCGGGTCGGCGGGCACGCGAATGGCCTGAATGCCGTTGGCGGTGCAAATAAGCAGCGGGATATAGCCGGTACCGTCAGCATTGGCCTGGGCGGCCAGCGGTGCATGCATGAAGCCAAACAGCACGGTATTGACCAATAGAAGGCACGCCACCAGCGTTGTGATGGTTACCCGCAGATCAGACGGTGAGGAGGCCCGGTTGGCACGCACGGCAAATGTCCAAATCAGGATTAATCTGCGATTTGATTATAACGTTTTCAAGATGCTGTCAAAGTTTACCAATATCTAATTCAGGCCGGTTTGTGGCGTATTTCACAAGGGGTATATGTTTTAAAAGACGTTTTACCTGCGGTTGAGGGTGCTGTGAAAACCGAGCGACCGGGCGTTTGCCCATAGGGGGGCGGTGATTAGAAACAATAAAGACAGCGGGAAACCCATTGCGGGTGCCGATGCGGATTTTGTTATTGGGATGGGTTTAAGGATTAGACCTGTTGTGTCGTCCCCTTGATTATTTCGGCGGGGATGTTTTTGTTTGAGGTCATATCGATGGCCTCGCGTTGGGAAGTCGGTCATGATCTGACGATCATCAACAGGAGCATGCGATATGGCGATTTTCGGGGAGGCGGACCGGGTTCTGGCGCAGGTGGACGCGGTATTGTCGGCTCCCGTTGTTAATCGCGCAATCCTGATGACAACATTGCTGGCGATCCTTGGGCATTTTTCGCTGCGCTGGTCGGGTTTGCAGGGGGTTTGGGGCTTTGGCGCGGCCGACCTTCCGTTGCTGGTGCTGTTTGGGATTGGCGGTGTGCCGATCCTTGCCCAGTTATTGTTGAAATTTCTGCGCCGCGAAATGGGGGCCGATTTTTTGGCTGCCATTGCCTTTGTCGCCGGGATCTGGCTTGGCGAATATCTGGCTGCCGCATTGATTATTTTGATGTTGACCGGTGGGCAGGTGTTGGAGGCGTTTGCGATGCGCAAGGCGTCGTCGGCGTTAAATGCGCTGGCCAGCCGGATGCCGGCGGTGGCGCACCGCAAGGACGAAAAAGGCGAGATAACCGACATTGCACTTGATGATGTTGCGATTGGCGATTTGATTGCGGTCTTTCCCCATGAAACCGCCCCGGTGGACGGAACTGTGGTCGAGGGGCATGGCAATATGGATGAAAGCTACCTGACCGGGGAGCCATTTGTGGTGGCAAAAGTGCCGGGGACGGCGGTGCTGTCAGGCGCGATTAATGGCGATGCCGTGCTGGTGATCCGGGCGGAAAAACAGGCGCGTGATTCCCGCTATGCCCGGATCATGAATGTGATGCGCGATGCCGAACAAAAACGGCCCAGAATTCGCCGCCTGGGCGACCAGATCGGGGCGTGGTTTGCGCCGGTGGCATTGTTGTTTGCCATGCTGGTTTTGTATGTGACGGGTGATTCAACACGGTTTTTGGCCGTGCTGGTGGTGGCCACCCCCTGCCCGTTGTTAATTGCCATTCCGATTACGGTGATGAGTGCGATTTCGATTGCGGCCCGGCGCGGAATTGTTATTCGCGACCCGACCGCGCTGGAACGGTTGCCAACCTGCCAGACCGCGATTTTTGATAAAACCGGCACCCTGACCTATGGCCGCCCGGAACTGACCGATATTTTGCCCGGCGAGGGTTTTGTTGGCGAAGATGTATTACGCTTTGCTGCCAGCCTGGAACGTTATTCGCGCCATCCGCTGGCAATGGCGGTGATGGCGGCGGCCAAGGACCGCAAGATAGAAGCTGGTGACGTTGCCAGTGCATCGGAAAAGCCGGGGCAGGGATTAACCGGGGTGGTGGACGGGCACAACATTGCCGTTACCCATCGCAAAAAATTGCTGGCGAGCGACCCGGAAAACGCCCGTTTTTTGCCCGAAACGTCGGCGGGGCTGGAATGTGTGGTGATGGTCGATGGCCGGTATGGGGCAACATTGCGGTTTCGCGATACGCCGCGCATTGATGGCAAATCCTTTGTGGACCATTTAGGGCCGATCCACCGGTTTAAAAAAATCATGCTGGTATCGGGCGACCGCGAAAGCGAGGTTACCTATTTGTCGCAATTGCTGGGCATTGACCAAAGCCTGGCATCCCAAAGCCCGGAGCAGAAAGTTGCCATTGTGCGCGCGGAAACGGCGGCTGCGCCGACATTGTTCATGGGCGATGGCATTAATGATGCCCCGGCCCTTGCGGTGGCCACGGTTGGCATTGCCTTTGGCAAGGAAAGTGCGGTTACGGCGCAGGCCGCAGGGGTGGTGATCCCCGAGGCATCGCTGGCCACGGTGGATGAACTTTTGCATATCAGTATCGCCATGCGCCGTATTCTTTTGCAAAGCGTTATTGGTGGCATGGTGCTGTCGGTGCTGGCGATGGGGTTTGCCGCGGCGGGCTATATCAGCCCGGTGGCAGGGGCGCTTTTGCAGGAAGGCATTGATATTATCGCCATTTCAAACGCGCTTCGGCTGGCCCTGCGCCACGATATTGCATCCGATCTTGGTGGTGCCAGGTAAGCCTGTACGAGGCAGGGTTAACCTGTCAAAGCTCGGGATGTAAAAACGCCCTTGTCTGGGCAATGGCTTCTTTCAGGCCAACGCGCTGCACATCGACATCTTCGGGAAACGCGCCCAAAAGGCGGGTTGGCATCCGGTTATCGAGCAGGACAAACACCCCGCGATCTTCGGCGCGGCGCACAAGGCGGCCAAAGGCCTGTTTCATGCGCAGGCGCGTGATCATGTCGTCGTACCGGGCACCGTGAAACGCGGCCTTGCGCGCCCGGTGCAAAATATCGGGGCGGGGCCACGGCACGCGGTCAAACACGATTAAACGCAGGCTGTCGCCGGGCACATCAACCCCGTCGCGCACGGCATCGGTGCCGAGCAGGCAGGCATCGCGTTCAACCCGGAAAATATCGATCAGGGTGGAAACATCCATGCCGTCCATATGTTGGGCCAGCAATTGCAAACCGGCTTCGTCGAGCGGGCCGGTCAAGCGTTCATAAACCGCGCGCAGGCGGGTGATGGCGGTAAACAGGCCCAGCGCACCGCCGCCCGATGCCAGAAACAATTCGCGATAGGCGGCGGCGATTTGGTCGGCATTGTCGCGCGCCAGATCATTAACAATAAAAACCCGGGTTTGCTTGCGATAGTCATAGGGGCTTTTCATGGCCGCACGCACGGCGGGCAGCGGCATGTGGGATGCCCCGGTGCGGTCTTCGGCGACACCCCAGTCAAACATGTCGTCCCCTGTGCCATCGCGCAGTGTGGCCGATGTGACGACCATGCCATGCGTGGTGGGGGCCAGGGCGGCGGTTAGCGGCAAGGTCGGATCAATATAATGGCGGTGCATGCCGATATCAAAATCGCGGCCAAACTGGCGTTCGATGGCAAACCAGTCGACATATTCGGCAGGCGTCGCATCGACCAGTGATTCCAGCATCCCGCGCCAGGCGGCAACCTGCATGATGGCGCGCCGTTCAAGCGAGCGAATGGCGGCATCGAGGCGCTGACGTTCGGCGGAATCAAGCTCGTCGGCTTTTTCATCAAGCATATGGGCGATGATTTTGATCAGCGTTTTTGCCGGTTTTTCCAGCGAGGCCAAGGCCCGGTCCAGATCGGCGGCACTGGCGAGAACTTCGGTAACGGCGGGTTTGCAATCGGTTTCGATCGAATAGCCACGGTCTTTTTCCGAGGCCCGCGCCATCACCTGTGCCTTGACATGGGCCAGAAAAATTTCGGCCGGGCCGCTGGCATGGTCAACACCGTCTTGCAGGCGCATCAGCCATCCCTGGTCAGGCAGGCATTGGGCGGCAACGATCACGGCATTGACCGCATCGCGCAGTTCTTCGCGTTCGCTGATCAGGCTTTCAAGGCGTTGTTTGAGGCCGCGTGCGCGCGAACTGCCTTTGTTTTCGGCCCCCAACAGCCAGCGGCGCAATTCGGCCCCTTCCTGCCCGGTTAAGTGGGCGGAAAAGGCCTTGTCGGCGGCATCAAACAAATGATGGCCTTCGTCAAAGACATAACGGGTGGGCATGGAGGCATCATCCAGCCCGCCAAGGGCGGCCTGCACCATCACAAGGGCATGGTTGGCGACAACGATTTCGGCCGAGCGTGCCCGGCGCACGGTTTTTTCAACAAAGCAGCGCGAATAATGCGGGCAGGCGGCATAAATACATTCGCCGCGCTGATCGGCCAGGGCCGATGTAAAGCGTGCGCCGATCAGTTCGGTCAGCCATGCCGGAAAATCGCCGCCAACCATATCGCCATCGCGGGTGGCAGCCGCCCAGCGCGCCATTAAACCGAGCGGAATGGCCTGGCGAGGTTGCTGGGCCAGCGGGCGTTGGGCTTCTTCAAAGTTTAGCAGACATAAATAGTTTTCGCGCCCCTTGCGGACCACGGCCTTGCGGCGTTTGTCGCGCGGGTCGGGATAAAGGCGGTTGAGTTCGCCGTCGATCTGGCGTTGCAGGTTGCGGGTATAGGTGGATATCCAGACCGCACCTTCGTTTTTTTCGGCCCACACCGATGCCGGGGCGACGTAGCCAAGGGTTTTGCCCGTGCCGGTTCCGGCTTCGGCCAGCACGATATTGGGCGCGCCATCGGCGGTGCGCGGGGCAAAGGCGGAACAAACGGCGGATGAATAATCGGCCTGTTGCGGGCGTTCTTCGGCGCCTTCGCCCAGCAGTTTTAACAGGCGTTCGCGGGCCTCGGCCGGTTCAACCGGATTGTTGCCGGGGGGCGGCGGCGGCGCATGTTCAGACCATTCGCCCAGTTTTTTCCAGATTTTAAGGCCTTCATAAACCGCAAAGCGGTGCGGGCCATCGCCATCGGCCCCCATCGCAGCCAAAACCGACACACCCCACGGCCATTGCCCGCGCGCCATTGGCCACGCAATGGACAGGGCATGGCCGCGTTTTTCGCCGGGCAGAACGGCAAGTTCCTGAAGCAGGCGTTTCATGGCTTCGGCCAGCGCCTGAGCCTGACCAACCAGGTCATCGCAGGCCACTTGCCCGGTTGCCAGGGCAATGCCGCGCGGGGTGGGCACACAAAACTGCGCCGGGCGCACAAAGGCAAAAAGTTCAAGCAAATCATGGCCAATGAAGCCATCAAGGCGCAGGCGTTTGGCGGTGGCGGGCATGTGAACAATGATCGGGCGCTGGGCGCGGGCCCGCTTGGCCGCGGCAGCCAGCGGCATTTCCTCGACCTCGCCATCGGGGGTTAAAAACACAGCATGGCGCAAACCGGCGACCATAACCGGTGCGTCGGGCGGCAAAAAACGGGGCTGGGTTTCGGTGCGATCATCGAACATTTGCGGCACTATAATCAGTGTGCGAGGCGAGTGCTACCGGGGAAATTATCCTGCTGTCGAATTTTACCAAAGGGACCGCTGGTAAACGGGAGGATACAAAGCCCGATCCGTAATGCATTCCGGGTTTGGCGATGGGAACAGAGTGAGCTGGAGCATGATTATTAAACGGTTGTGCCCACAAGCAACATAAAAAACGGCCTTCGGGTGTTATCCCGAACGCCGTTTTTAACAGAGAACGTCCCCGAAGGTGTTCGGGGATGTGTGTTATTCGGTCAGTTTCATTAACTGGTCTGCACAGGCGTCGGCGATTTCTTTGGTGGGTTTTTCGCTGCCGGGCATGGTGGCCCAGCCTTGGTCGACGACGAAATCGTCGCGCTTGTAAGAGCTTTCCTGCTTCAGGGCAGCAAGCTGCGCGGTCTGGTTTGTCGGCGTTTGGGTTTTGAACTGGGCGACACAGATCGGGGCGAGGGCAGCAATAACCACTTCCTTGCCCTGATCATCGGCCATCTCGGCTGCGGTGCTGGTTGAAACAACCCAGTTCGCATTGAAGCCGATAATTGTGATTACGATCGCACCGATGACACCGCCGACAATGCCGGGCTTTACCCAGGTAGGAATTTCCATATTCATTAAGTATTTTCCCATTAGTTTTATGAAATTCATAAGTATATTTTTAGTGTTGTTAAATTTATTAAATCACTGACTGTTATTTTTAGCAAATTACTTATGTTTTTATTTGGTTATACTTGGTGTTGTGTTTTGGATAATTTGCGCGTTTCGACTTTTGAAATATTTTTATTTGGCAATATTTTGAATTAGCCAAACAGGCTTGCGACCCAGCCGACCCCGCCTGCCACCATGGCATAACGCGCCGCCTTGCCGATGGTGACCAGAAGGATAAAGGGGATAAAACGCACCCGCAAAGCCCCGGCCACCAGCGTGATGGGGTCGCCGATAACGGGAAGCCAGGCAAACAAAAGGGCCCACAGGCCAAAGCGCGAAAACCAGTGGCAGGCGCGTTGATAATCGCGGTCCGATACCGGGAACCAGCGGGCATGGCGATAGCGTTCGATGGCGATGCCAAGCAGCCAGTTGATCAGCGAGCCCGCGACATTGCCCAATGTGGCGACCAGCACCAGCACGCGCACATCATAATTGCCCGCCGCAACAAGGGCGGCCAAAACCGCCTCGGACGAGCCGGGCAGCAAGGTGGCAGATGTGAAGGCCGATAAAAACAGCCCGCCATAAACAAGAAGCAATGTGACCATAGGGACGACATAGCGACTGGCCGGGATTTGGTCCATTGGAATATTGGGGATCGCGATGGTGAGGCACCCCGGAAAAGCCCGGCACATTGGGGAATGTGCCGGGCCAAAGCGGGCGGATCTGTTTTGGGGGGAGATCCGCCATTTTAAAGACGGTTGAGATTAGTCGATGTGAAGGCGGACATCGACATTGCCGCGCAGGGCATTGGAATAGGGACAGATTTTATCGGCCTGTTCGACGAGCTTTTCGGCATCGGCACGTTCCAGACCCGGCAGGGAGATGTGCAGGTCGATATCAAGGCCAAAGCCGCCTTCATCGCGCGGGCCAATGCCAACGGTTGCCTTGATGGCGGCGTCTTTCGGGGTTTTGGGGGCACCCTGTGAGGAGGCTGCCTTCATTGCGCCGATAAAGCAGGCGGAATAGCCCATGGCGAACAATTGTTCGGGGTTGTTGCCGTCGCCGCCAGCACCGCCCAGTTCTTTCGGGGTGGTCAGTTTAACTTCGATCGAGCCGTCTTCGGTTTTGGCATTGCCGTCACGGCCGCCAGTTGCAGAACCGGAAGTGCGATACAGAACTTTAACAGACATTTTGATCATCCTTTGTTTAAAGGTCGGTTGCGCGGGGGTGCGCTTAACATGGGGCACAGGCCGCTGCCTGCAACCCCGTTGCGGGTTTGGTGCAAGGTTAGCTTGTGGTTAGTTGGCGTGCAGGGCGTTGTTAAGAAACGAGATGCCCTGGGCGATGGCGGCCCGGGTTGCCGGGGTTTGTGACAGTGCGTTGAGCATGACAAAATCGTGGATGGTTGCGTTGTATCGGGTCGAGGTTACCGTGACACCGGCTTGTGACAATTTACGGGCATAGGCTTCGCCTTCGTCGCGCAAAACATCGTTTTCATCGGTAATCACGAGGGCCGGGGCCTGTCCGGCAAGCTGGTCGTGCGTTGCGTGGATCGGGGTTATTTTAGGGTCTGTACGGTCAACGTTTTGGGGCAGGTATGCGTTCCAGAACCATTTCATCGCATCGCGGGTTAACCACGGGCCATTGGCATATTCGGTGTAGGAGCCGTTATCGAAATTGGTGTCGGTGACCGGGTAAAACAGCAATTGTGCTTTAATTGCCGGGCCTTTGCGTTCGTTGGCCAAAAGCGAAACCACGGCTGTCATGTTGCCGCCGACACTATCGCCGGCAATGGCAAGGCGGGTGGGGTCAACATTAAGCTGTTCGCTGTGATCGGCGACATATTTGGTAACGGCGTAATCCTGTTCGATGGCGGTGGGGTATTTGGCCTCTGGCGAGCGTTCATAATCGACAAAGACCAGGGCGGCATTGGCACCAACGGCAAGTTCGCGAACCAGACGGTCGTGGGTATCGGTGCCACCCATCACCCAGCCAGCCCCATGGAAATATACAATAACCGGCAGGCGGTCGGTGTTGCCTTTGGGACGATAGATGCGAATGCGGGTGGCGCCGGTGGGGCCAACCGGCAAAATGCTGTCTTCGGTATCAACGGCGGGAGCGGTGACATCGCCGGCCTGCGCACCGGACAGAAGGTCGCGGGCCTGTTGCGGGGTCAGGGTATAGATCGCCGGGACGTTTGCGGCGGCCAGCCCGTCGAGGAAGTTCTGGGTGGCGGGTTCAAGCACCACATCGGCCTGGGCCGGGGCGGTGAAGGTGGCGGTGGCAAGGGCCAGTGCGGCGGCGGTAACGGTTGTTTTTAAGGCGTTCATGGTGGTGTCCTTTCGGATTGTCTGGTGGGGGGGCGGTGTATCGCCGTTCGGTGCATTTTAAATAGCACGCGATTAAATCGTGCACGATTTAAATTATGGAATATCAGACCCGCGATTAAATCGCTTGATATTTAATCGTGCACGATTTAAATTAACTGGTTGATGTGAAACAGGAGAGCCAGATGGCAGAAAAACCGACCCTGACGCTGGATCAGCTATTGTGCTTTTCGGTCTATTCGACCGGCCATGCCTTTAACCGTATTTACAAGCCGTTGCTTGACGAGGTGGGGCTGACTTATCCGCAATATCTGGTGATGGTGGTGTTGTGGCAGGAAGACAGGCAAACCGTACGCGGCATTGGCAGCAAACTGTTTTTGGAAAGCAACACCTTGACCCCGCTGATCAAACGGCTGGAAGTGGCCGGGTTGTTAACCCGGGAACGCGACCGCGAGGATGAACGACAGGTGCGTGTGGTGCTGACCGAACAGGGGCGCGCCTTGCAACAAAAGGCCGCCGATGTGCCCGATTGTGTTTTTGAAGCCTGTGGCATGAAGCTGGACGAACTGGTGGATTTAACCCGCAAGCTGACGACATTACGCAATGCGCTGGAAAAATCGGCGCAATAGGAACCAACAGGGGGGCGATACGGAACGGCCGGGAACAAGCGCGTTTGGGCGTGGTGCGCGCTGGCGGGCGGGCTTGGCAACCTGATGATCAAATGATCAAATGATCAGATCAGCCCGCGCAACAGCAAAGCCGCCCCGATCAGTATTGCGACATGCTGTAACACCATACCCACGGCTTGCGAGCCGACAACCGGAATTTTAAGAACCCCCAACGCATGTAACAGCCGGGCGACCATAAAGGCGACGGCCAGCGCCCATATGGTGGCGGAAGATGCCGTTGCACTGATTTCCAGTACCGCGCAGACCAGCACCAGCAGCGGGGCATTTTCGATAAAATTGCCATGGGCGCGGATACGACGCCGCAGCACGATATTGTCGCCATCGCCGGTGCCAATTTTGGCAGACCGGCGCTGCAAGGATACCAGCAGGCTAAGGACGGTTAACATCACCGCGAAAATGGCTGTCAAAAACAAGGTCGCGGGAATGGCGGGAATAGCCTGCATGGCGAATGCTCCGTTAAATGGCTTTGGCTCATTTAGAAGTAACTTCGGGTTGCGCGATAGCGATATTTTTGCAGCAGGCCGAAAAACCGGCGGGCCGGGGGAGCGGGACCGGTAAAGCCGGGCAAGGGTGGGGCCGCTGGCGGGCGTTGTTCGCAGGCACAAATGTGAAAGTGTTCACATTTCACGGTTGTTTCAATAAAGGTTTTCGCCCGCAACGGCATGTTTTTGCCATGCTGGTTTTGTTGTAATCATTTGATTTTAAACAAAAATGAGGGTCATTAAAACTTCACCGAAGCGTTGCTGCGTTTTTGCCCGGTCGGGACTAACTTCGTGCCAATGATGCAATGCACAAGGACAGGTGAAAATGCGGGCAAGATCGGGCAAGGGCAAAACGGGCATTAAGGCCAAAATGTTATTGGCATTTGGGGTGATTGCGCTGGTGCCATGTATTGCCGCGTCGATCGGCTGGTTGTCTTATCGTGCGGTGCGCGGGCATGTGACCGATATTACGCAATCCCAGGTGCCATTGCTGGAAACAGCCCACGGGCTGGCAACATCGGCGGCCGGGATTTTGGCATTGGGGCCGCGTATTGATGCGGCAGAAAGTGCGGGTGAACTGGACGGGCTGGCGCAGGAAAGTGCGCAAAAGCAGGAATTTATGACCGCTGCGGTCGACAAGCTGTCGCAGAACCATCTCGATGACGATACCGCCAGCGACATGGTGCAAAAGGTGGGGGCGTTAAATTCCAGCCTGAATGCACTGGTGAAAGCCACGCGGACCCGGTTAGAGCAAAAGGCGCAGCGCGTGGCGCGGCTGGGCACGCTTGAACAGCAACATGATACCTTGTTAGCCCAGTTAAAACCGGCGATGGAAAAATCGCAACAGGGGCTGGCCAACAGTATTGCGTCGTTGACGGTGGCAACGACAACGGCGTCAAGTTCGATCAGCGATGATTTGTCGCAACGTATTGTGCCGATGTTTCAATTGCGCGGGGCCACGGCGGCCCTGACCAAATCGTTGCTGTTGGGGGCCTATGAAACCGAACCCTCCAAGGTGATGTCGCGATCGACCGATTTTGATTCAGCCCTTGCCAACATTCAAGGCGCGTTACGGCCACTGGCGAAAGACCCGGCGGCAAAAATGGTGCTGGGTGCGATTGACAAACTGGCGGCCTTTGGCGGCGATGACAAAAACATTTATATGCTGCGCATTGGCCAGTTGCGGGCCGAGCCGGGATCGGAGAAGGCGGAAAAACTGTCGGCGGAGCTGGCGCAATATGTTGATGAGATTGTGGAACTGGACGGCGATATCAGCAATTTTCTGTTGCCGATGATGCTTAATTTTCGCACCCATATTGCCGGTTCCGGGCAGGAAATTGCAACGCAGACCCAGGAACTGGCAGGCGTGCAGGTGCCACAGGCACAGGAAAGTTACATTCGGTTAAGCTCGCTTCTGGCAGATGTGAATTTGCTGGTCGGGCGACTGGCCGAGGCGGGCAATGCCAGCAGTGCGGACCAGTTGGCGATGCTTAAAACCAGCTTGCAGCAGGTTGCCAAACAGATTGGCAGCGAGGCCGGGCAGCTTGGCGCGGAGCAAACCGTTATTTCGGGGCTGATCGACAAGTTACTGGCAACAGGGTTTGGCGATGAGGGCATTTTGGCCCTGCGCGGGCAGGAGCTTGATACCCTGGCGGCCAATAATGCGATGATGCAGGAAAACCGCGAAGCCGCCACGCGCCTTGCCGATGATGTGGCGGTTATTGTGGCGGCAGCCCAACAATCGGCGGCGACCGGGGCGGGGGAAACGCAAACAGCGCTGGACCAGACCAATATGCTGCAAATTTCACTGGCCGCAGCCGGGGTGGTGTTTTCCATTCTGGTGGTGTGGCTGTATGTGGGGCGGCGGATTGTCAAACGGCTGGAAAACCTGGCCAAGGCCATGCGCCGGGCGGCAGATGGCGACCGCCAGGTGGTGCTACGCAATGATGGCAGCGATGAAATTAGCGAGATGATTGATGCGCTCGACATTTTTATTGGCAATGCCAAATCGATGGATGATGCCCGCGAACAAATGGAAATATCGCGCCATGAAGCATCCGAGCAGCGCAAGCTGGGCCGCATTGCCGTTGCCGAGCAGTTTGAACGCGATGTGCTGAGCATTGTGCAAGCCCTGGCCGGGGCGGCCCAGACCATGACCGACCGGGCACGCGCCCTCAATGGTATTGCCGATCAGGTGAGTACACGCGCCAATGCGGCATTGGCTATTTCGACCCAGATGGCAGCGGGTATTCAGCAGGTGGCCGCAGCGGCGAGCGAAATTTCAACATCGATTGCCGATATTAACCAGCGCACGGGCGAAACGGCCAAGGTTATTGGCGATACCGCCGCCGGGGCCGAACAGGTGAAAACCACCATTGCCGGGCTGGCGCTGGCGACATCGGAAATTGGCGCGGTTGTGGGCCTGATTGAAGGGCTGGCCGGGCAAACCAACCTGTTGGCCCTGAACGCCCATATTGAAGCCAGCCGGGCCGGGGATGCGGGCAAGGGATTTGCCGTGGTGGCCAACGAAGTGAAACATCTGGCGGGGGAAACCGCGCGATCCACCGGTGATATTTCGCGCCAGATTGCAGCAACACAGGATGCCTCGCGCGAGACGGCATCGGTTGTGGCGTTAATGACCGACGGGGTGCAGAAAATTCAGGGCAATTCGGCGGCAATTGCCGTGGCGGTGGGCGAACAGGCGCGGTTAACGCAGTCGATTGTGGACCGGTCACAGGAAGTGGCGGTGGGCACGCAGCGCGCGAATGAAGATGTGCTGGTTTTGTCGCAAGCCGCCGCCACCGTGCGCGAGGATGTGGGCGATGTGTTAAACATTGCCGAAGGGCTGCTGCGCGAGGCCGCCAGCCTTGGCGATGCCGTGAACGGATTTTTGCGCGAAATTCGCGAGGCATCGTAATTTCGCGTAGAGGGACCGCATGGTGGCGTGCCGGTTTGCGGTTGTTGGGTGCCAGATTGGCGGGTGTTTGGGCATTTCGGCGGGGCGATGCCAGCCATGTTTGCCGTTACGATGCGCTATGTGCGCTCCGGGCTTGATCTTGGGCGCAAGCGGGGCTAGCTTCTGGCGGCGCTTGCGCCTTATCGTTTGCGCCCAAATCCGAATTTTATGTAAAACACTTGTTCAAGGTTTCAAAAATGACAGCCGATCTTCGTGATGCCGCGTTAAACAGCAATGTCTGGGCTTTTAGTGAAGCCCAAAAGCTGGTGCAGCGTTACAAAGACAAAAAACCGGAAAAAGGCTATGTCCTGTTTGAAACCGGTTATGGCCCGTCGGGCTTGCCCCATATTGGCACCTTTGGTGAAGTTGCGCGCACAACCTATGTTCGCCGCGCCTTTGAAACCATGTCCGATATTCCGACCAAACTGTATTGTTTTTCCGATGATATGGACGGGTTGCGCAAGGTGCCCGACAATGTGCCCAACCGCGAGATGCTGGCCCAGCATCTGGGTAAGGCATTGACCAGTGTGCCCGACCCGTTTGGCAAGTTTGAAAGCTTTGCCCATCATAACAATGCCCGCCTGCGCGAGTTTCTTGACGGTTTTGGCTTTGAATACGAGTTCAAGTCATCGACCGATTGTTATCGTTCGGGTATGTTTGATGCGGCACTTTTGCGGGTTCTGGAAGTTTACGACAAGATCCAGAAAATTATGCTGCCGACCTTGGGCGAGGAACGCCGGGCCAGCTATAGCCCGTTTATGCCCGTTGAGGCCGACACGCAAAAAGTGCTGATGGCCAAGATTGTGGAAATCAAGGCATCCGAAGGCACGATTGTTTACGAACACCCCGAAACCGGCAAGCTGGTGGAAACCCCGGTAACCGGTGGGAACTGCAAATTGCAGTGGAAGCCCGACTGGGCGATGCGCTGGTATGCGCTGGGGGTGGATTACGAAATGGCGGGCAAGGATTTGATTCCGTCGGTGGATTTGGGCAACAAAATTGTGAAAGCCATGGGCGGCACGCCGCCCGAAGGCTTTAACTATGAATTGTTTTTGGATGAAACCGGGCAGAAAATTTCGAAATCCAAGGGCAACGGCCTGTCGGTAGAAGAATGGCTGACCTATGCGCCGGAAGACAGCCTGTCGCTGTTTATGTTTCAGAAGCCCAAGACGGCCAAGCGGTTGTATTTTGATATCATCCCGAAAACGGTTGATGAATATCTGACCTTTGCCGAAAAGCTGAAATCCGAAACCGACCCGGTCAAGCTGCTTCAGAACCCGGCATGGCATATTCATGCGGGCACCGCACCGAACCGCGATATTCCCATTTCGTTTGGTATTTTGCTGAACCTGGTTTCGGTGTGTAATACCGAGGACAAGGACGTTCTGTGGGGCTTTATTTCGCGTTATGCCAATGGGGCAACGCCGGAAAATGCGCCTTACCTGGACAAGCTGGTGGGCTATGCGGTTAATTATTACCGCGATTTTGTAAAGCCAACCAAAAAATACCGCGAGGCCAGCGCAGAAGAACGTGTGGCCCTGACCGAATTGCGCGATGTGCTGGTGGGGCTGGATAAAACAACCAGTGGCAGCGATATTCAGACCGCGGTTTATGAAATTGGTAAAACGCATGAATGTTTTGCCGATTTACGCGCCTGGTTCAAAGCGCTTTACGAAATTTTGCTGGGTCAGGAACAGGGGCCGCGCATGGGATCGTTCATTGCGCTGTATGGCATTGATGAAAGTGTCGCCTTGATCAACCGCGCCCTTGCCGGTGAAGATTTAGGGGCCTGATCAAATCTGGTCGAGATATACAAATCAGAAGAAGCCCGCCCGTTGGTGGGCTTCTTCAATTGCGCTGTGTGTTGTCTGGCGGCCGGCGCCTGTTATTTATTTCGTTTTGAACTTTTCGATCAGTTCCTTGAGTTTATCGACGTCGCCACTGTCAATTACCGCCTGAAACTCTTCAGGCAGCGTTTGATCCGTCCCTTTCAGGATTTCGAGCGCCATTAACATGGTGACGGACTTCATCGCAGCATCGTTAGCCTGTTTGTAATCTTCATTATTCAACGCACCGTTCATATGGGCGAAACAATTGTAGGACCGGGCATCACGATAGAATTGCAATGCCGTTGTTCGCTTTAGCAACGGCGCAATTTTCTCTGCTACGCTGCGTGCAAGCGTTGCGTTGCCTGTGATATCGCCCTTACCTGCTTCAAGTTGCGCCAGCAGGCTTGACGTGACGGCAATGGCAACATCGGGCGGGGGTTCCGGGCAGACCAGCGAACTGCCATCAAATTTGGCGACGACAGTGCGATAGGATGCTGTTGTTGACAATGCGCCAACTTTGGCGTCGCCAAATAATGCGTTGCCGCCAACGACTTGATCGTGAATGCCATTGCTGCAGGCACCCAGCATTAATAATGACAACCCGATGATTACACGTGCCGGGCCGCAGAACAGGCCGCGCATGTCTCGTCCTCCATGCTGTGTTTTTATTAAATATTCAAATCTTTAATCAATCCCCGGTTGAAGATAGGGCCGGAAGTTAAGCAGAGCAACTGTATTTTATGTGTCAGTTCTGACGGGAAAATAAGTGTCGGGATGGTTTGGGCGGGTTGTAACCCAAAGTCGACGGGAAAAAACATGCAACCGTGTGGCGACATTTGTTTCAAATATAGCCGCAAATTTGGCGGGCAAAAAAATGCCGTAGTTTCATGGTGATGTCAGTAAGCAACAGCATTATGTGTTTACGCCTGACAGGCAAACGGCATTTATTTAGAGAATTGGAGGCATGGCAGTGAAACGTTATAAATGGTTGATATTATTGGCCGGTGTGCTGGTTTCCGGCTGTGCCGGTGGTCCGCGTGTTTATACCGATCAGGACCCGGTAACGGATTTTGGCCGCTATCACAGTTATGCGTTTGTCGACGTTGCGGGCAAGGACCGGGACGCAAAATATACCACCCTGACCGGCCAGCGCATGGAAGACCGCATTGCAGCCCGGATGCAGGCCTATGGCTATGAGCTTGATATTCATCACCCCGACTTGCTGGTGGATTACCATGTAAACACGCGTGACCAGCAGGTTGTGCGCAGTGGCCCGTCTTATGGCGGGTATTACGGTTCCTCGGGCCGGGGCGGTGTCGGCGTTGGCGTGCCGCTATATGGGGATACCGGCCGGGTTGATACCTATGTGCGCGGCGAGGTGGTGATTGACCTGATTGATCGCGAAACCAACAAAACCGTCTGGGAAGGCAAAACCGGCAACTGGACGGGATCGGGCGGCGATTTTTACCCCGATGAAGCGATTGCCGAAGCCATTGGCGCGATTTTCGCCAACTACCCGTACCGGGCCGGGCAAAGTGCGCCGGTGGTGCCTGCAGCCGCGAACGAGTAATCGCTCGTTTTTCTGTGGTCTGGATTTTGGTGCAGGCGGCCGGGTTGCGGCCGCCTTTTCTTTGGCATTTTGATCGCAGGAATTGTTTTACTGAAAAATCCATTGACGAATTCGTTGGCGTTCTGATGGGTCCGGGATGCGTTCAAGAGTGCGCTGCCAGACCCGGTGAATGGTATCTGTGATATCGTCGCCAGAATAGGCGTTTGAAAATTCCTGTTTGTCGTATTTTTTGCTGCGCGGTGCCGAAAACCAGTTAAACGAGCCTTCGATGAGGTGCTGGTCATCGACAATAAGTGTTTTATTGTGGATGCGCGGGAGGAAAATCAGCTCGGCCGAGGTTGCATGCAGGAGTTCACGCCCTTTTCGGGCGTAGTCTTGTTCAGTTTTGCTGCACGGTATAAAATGATCAGCGCACGCCGCGATAACCACTTTGACGCCACGCTGGCTGGCATCATTGATCAGTTCAACGATTTTGTCGTGATTTATTGCCTTGTCACTTAGATAGGGCGAATAAACGAGTATGTTTTTTTGTGCGGTTTTAAAACTTTTGCGTAAATAATCGCAGTGTTGTTCCAGCGTCTCGATGCGCAACGGCAGAGCTTGGGAATCGATGCCTATTGTTGTTGGCAGGATGTCGGTAATTTCATTTTCGGGATCGGTGAGGATGATCCGCGCCAAATGATCCGAATTTGTTTTGGGGTCTGAACTGGCGTCGAGAATTTGCATGTCGCCAAAGACCAGAAAACTGTCCTGCGCGCGACTGACGGCAACGTTGAGCATGGAGTTGTCGCTGTTGAAAAAATACTGTGTGCTGACGGTGAAATCATAGACGGTTGAAAAAATGACGACGGGACATTCAGCGCCCTGAAGCCCGTGTACTGTCCCAACGGTGATGTTTTTCAGCCCATGCACGCCATTGGCCGCAGCAAGTTTTGAAAGCTCGTTTTTTATCAGGGTCGCCTGACTGCGAAACGGGGTGACGATTGCGATGATTTGATCAATCGGTGTCTTGTAGCGGTTTTCCAGCTTGACCCGTTTCCGGGCGATCCACTCTGCAATGGTTTGTGCTTCAATTTTGTTTGACCAACTCCCCTGCACCTTGCGGGCCTCGCCCCGAATATGGGCGTACCCCATGGCGGGCAGGAAGGAGTCTGTTTTCGGTCCGCGCACGGGTTTGAGGCACCCATTGTAAAAACGGTTACAATAACCAATGATTTCATCGTAGCAGCGGCGGTGTTCGGCCAGAAACATTCCCTTGCCATCAGAAAGCGTGCGACAGCTTTTATGCTGTGCCATTTTCATCATGCTGCCTTCAAAGGCGGTATATCCGTTTTGGGCCAGCATTGTTTTGTGTTCGAGCAGGCCTGCTTCATGCAGGTTGCCGCGATCAATGGCCGATGAGACAGAAACGATCGGCGCAATCTGCAGGGTATCGCCAATGATGATGGCTTTTTGACCAAGGACGAGGCACGGGCCCCCTATTTCGGGGGCGACCTGTCCTGCTTCGTCCATGATGATCATGTCGAAAAATCCTTGTAGCGGCCCTTTATAGGGGACAAGGAAAGTGGCAGTGGCCTTGTAGCAGGTGGCGACAAAACACGGGGTCAGCATTGCATAGCGGCGCATGCGTTTGCTGATATGTTCAGCCGTTTGTTTCAGGTTGGTGTTGGTATCGATGTTGTTGTTTTCGTGGATCCAGCGCGCCTCCCAGTAGCGCGAGGCAAGGAAGAATAACCGGTTTCGGACGAGGGTATCGAGTTTTTCAATCAGTCCTTCGGGATTGTTTTTGTACAGTTTCCGAAGTGTTTCGCTGTGCTGGTATTCGAACTCGGCGGCGCGTGTATCGGCATTTATCTGGTTGATAAGCTCGGCTATTTCGGTCCAGCATTCAATACGAAACGAGAGCCATTTTTTAAGTTGTTTGGTCCGGGTTTGAAGGGTGGCGATATTCGTTTTGAGGGTTGAAATTTGTGCGGCTGCTTCTGGCAATTGCGCGAGCCGGGTGGCCTCAATTACGAGGCGATCAAATATTCGCATTGCCTGAGACAGGCGGAAGTTTGGCTGCGCTAATTTTTCTGCAAGGTGTTCATAGCCATTGTCTATCAGCAAGAATTGCAGGTTGCTGATTCTTAGTTGTCTGTTGTCGGGCAGAAGGTTCAAAACACGGTTGAACACGGATTTCGGTTCAATTTCGTTTTTAGCAGCCTGTTGTAATTTTCGCGCGTTTTGCTGTTTTAGGGCGGCCCGGCTGGCTTCCTCGTCGGCTGTTTTTTGGCAGGCATTTAATGTTGTTTGTAGCGTAACGGTTTCCGTCTCAAGAGAGCTTATCCATTCCGCAAGGTCGGTAAAGCGGCTGTCTTCCAATGCCTGCCGGATTTCTTCGAGTTGTTCCAGCTCTGTGACGATTTTTGAATAGCGATTGAACTGGGTTTTCAGGTCGTTGTGCAGGATGCGAATGATTTTTTCGGGGTTTTCAATAGTTTCCCCATAGTAACGGCTAAAACACTCAAAGAAATGTTGCTCGGTTCTCGCACGGGTTTCCGTGTGTTCGATTTCGTCGGGGAATGCGCCACCCTTGCGCGCCGCCACCAGGTATTTCCCTTTGGGGATGCGTTCTTTGGCTTTATCGGATGGAAAGAAAAGCCCCAGAGAACGGGCCTGGGGAATCCAGCGACGGCTTATCGGGTCGGGACTGTTTTGCAAAAGTGCCTTGCCCAGACTGTCAATCAGGTTGGTGACAGCCTGATTGTTCGTTGAGCAAGCCAGGGCAACAAAGGGTTCCTCGCCTAAAAGCGCCGCATTAACCACGCCCGATGCAATGACGCTTTGCATTAATGTGGTTTTACCGGTGCCCGGCGGCCCGTTCACGGCCAGGATGGATTGGGGCTCGGTTGAGAGGATGTTTGCCATGGCCTGTCGCTGGGTCGGGGCAAGAATATGTTGGCCGATATGCCCTGTGTGATGCAATGTCGCTGCGGTTTCAAACGACGTTATGGCGGGTTGTTTATTTGTTTCAGCCGCGAGCAATGCATTCAGGGCTGTGTTTTGGGTCCATTTTTCTGGGCTGTCGCGCATCGTTTCGCAAAAACGAACAATCGATTCCCCGGCGCCCGCATGCTCGTGAAACAGCATGATGCGGCCATCCTGGCTGCTGTAATTTTCAAAAACCGGATTGTAAATAGATGTATTGGCGACGGCCTGACAGAGCTTGTCGGCAAAAGTTAGCACATCGGGAAAAGACGGGTTTGTCGGGAAGGTTGTGTGTTCGAGGAATTTATCGAAGCTTTCAATCGTACCAAGGGTAATTGTCCTAAGGCCGATCGGTTCAAGGCAGGCACGTTCAAACCATGGTGGCCGGTTTGCATCGGCAGCGAGTTTACCTTCAAGATTAACTGTTGCCGATATCCAGATGGAACCCTGACGTGCCTTTTGAGTGTCTGAGCGGGCAACGCCGTGTTCAACGCGTGTGGAAACAATAAAAGGGGTAATGAGAACCGATGCTGTTTGAATTGCGTCGATTTCGTCTTCCTGTTCTTTTGTCAGATTCTGGCCAAATTGCCTTTTGAGCAATTCCTGACGCTGTTTTATAATTTTCCGGGAAATGTCTTGCGCAACTACCCCCTGTGCAAGCTCGCCAATTTTCAGAACATGGCATGTTGCATCATTCAAGACGGGAGCTGTGCGTTGGCTATCGATCAGAGACGACCGCCAATAGGTTAATAAGTTGGAATTCATCACTTACCCTGAAGAGAAATATGTCTCTTTTGGGTGTAATGATATGTGTGGCCGATGTCCAAGATAAAACTTTTAAGGGAAAAATTGCGGTGCCGATGCGCCTGGCACCGCAATCACAAGTCAATTTAGCTGGCTTCGCTAAATGCCCAGTAAAGGTTTTGGGCCTGTTTGGTGAGGGGGCCGGGTTGGAGGTTGCGGTCGTCAAGTTTGACGCAAGGGGCCACCTTGTAGAAATTGCCGGTGCCAAATATTTCGTCGGCTTCTTGCAATTCGCTGTATTTGACGGCCTTTTCAACCACGTTTACCCCATCATCGCGCAGAAGCTGGATCACGCGCTGGCGGGTGAGACCGTTGAGGAAGGTGCCGTTAAGGGCCGGGGTATAAACCGTGCCGTCCTTGGCAAAAAACAGGTTGGCATAGGAAAACTCGGCAACGTGGCCGATTGGGTCGAGCATCACACCGGTGTCAAAGCCGTTGCCTTTGGCCTCGTTTACCGCGCGGCCGACATTGGGATAAAGGCAGGAGGCCTTGGCTTCGGTCGGCGCACTTTCGGGCGATGGGCGGCGAAAGCTGGATTTTTGGGCGGTGAAGCCGGTGGTGATGGATTCTGGCATCGCACTTTCGTTAATGCAGAGCACAAACTGCGCGCTGTCGGCATCGGGGGCGAGAAAGCCGGTTTCGCCGTAAATGATCGGCTTGATGTAAAGCGCAACGTCCGGGTCAAACCTGGTCAGGCCCTCGGCGACGAGTTCGAGGATTTCACCGACCGTAATTTTGGGCTCCAGCCCCATGAATTGGGCGGAACGAATAACGCGGGCGCAGTGCGGTTTGAGGTCGGGGGTTTTGCCGTTGATGCGGCGCGCACCGTCAAACACGGTGGAGGACATCCACATGCCATGGGTGGCCGGGCCGATGATGGCCGGGTTGCCTTCGTGCCAGGTGCCCTGATGCCAGGTCCAGGTTTTGGAAGGGGTGGCGTGACCCATTTTGTTTCTCCTGATTTATTTTATTGGGGGCAGCCGATGCTGCGCGCCAGTGGGGCTGGTGAGATGATGAATATGAGATGTTCAGCATAGATTTTTTAATTGGCTGTGGTCAAAGAAAACCGTGTGCGAAATATGAAGGGTGGGGCGGGATGATGCTGCGTGCCTGATTGATGGGGAAGCGGGGCAAATGTCGCGAAAGGGTAACGTGACGCATGCGGCATATCTTGGTAGCGCCATGGATTACATCTTGTTGGGCAGGGTTTTGCCTGTTTGGAATTGGTTTTCGATGCGCGGTCTTGCGCTTGTGTCGGGTTCGTAACCCGCAATAAGATAAGGGAAATAAACGTGAGCGAAGCGTTGAACAAGGCCAGCGATGGTGTGGATATTGCCGCACGGTTTGAACATGCCATGAGTGTGGTAAAAGACGCCGGGCGGGTGGCGATGGATTATTATCGCCGGGTTGATGATCTGGTGGTGGAATACAAGGATAACCCGCTAGATGTTGTCAGCATTGCCGATAAGGATGTTGAGGCGGTTATTCGTAAGCTTATTGCCGGGAAGTTCCCCGATGACGGGTTTTTGGGCGAGGAAATGGGCATTGATCGCGGTAAAAACGACTGCCTGTGGGTGATAGACCCGATTGATGGCACGGCGTGCTTTGTCAATAAAATGCCGACCTGGGTGATTTCGGTGGCGTTGATGGTGGGGGATGAGGCGGTGATTGGCCTGATTTACGAACCCAATGGTGATGAATTTTTTGCCGCGTGCACCGGGCAGGGGGCCACGGTGAATGGCAAGCCAATACAAGCCAGCCAGGTTGATAATGTGAATGCCGGTGTGATGGGGGTTGGTATGTCGCACCGGGTGGGCAGTGTGGCATTGGTGCCATTTATGACCGACCTTTTGGACCGCGAGGGCATGTTTATTCGCAACGGGTCGTGCGCGCTGATGATGGCCTATGCGGCAGCCGGGCGGCTGATTGGCTATTTTGAACCGCACATCAACCCGTGGGATTGCATGGCGGGCATTGTTTTGATGCGCGAGGCCGGGGGCTGGTGCAACGGGTTTTTGCAGGCCCTGGATGTTTTGGAAAAAGGCGCGCCGATTTTGGTGGCCGGGCCGCATGTGGCGGCGGTGTTATCGGAGATGACCGGGGTTAAATAACAGTTGTTTGCTTTGAGAGAAATTCGGAACAGCTGTCGGATCCGGCGTTTTAGAAGATCTCCTTTTTGGGGGGCCGCAAAAGAATTGGAATGCTTGATTGCGCTAGCAATGAAATTTCAATTCTGAATGCGGCCCATATTTTGAGCAAAGAAGTGATAGAGTAGGGGCGACAGCTGTGCTGCAACATGGACTACAACTGCATTGACAAAAGGCGTCATCAACGGAGTAGCACTATGTTAAATGGTGAAGAATCGGATCATCGAAAATAGTCGAGGCCTTAACGGCCCTTTCATATGAAAGATCAATCGTGTTTGTTAAGCGATCGACGACATGCTCATGTCGCGCCTTGGCGTGCACACCAAATAAGTCAATTTGCTCTAGTAGATAAACAGTAGAGGCGACAGCAACGCCAGTTACTAACCCTACTGAAATAGCGAGGATATAATCGGCAAGCGGACCAAGTGGTTTTAAGTAAGGCTCTAAAAATCCTTCAATAGCAATGCCTCCTGCTGCGACCAAGCCTGCTGCAATGATTTTGAGTGCTGCATCGGCGGCATCGGCCAGAGAAGTCCCCTCTTCTGGGAGAGCCAGCGTTTTCAATGCTCGATAAAGAGACATAAATCCTTCGCGGATCATGCGCACTAACCTGGCGGCTGTCGTGGCGAATGTATTAATCAGAATAGTGATCAGGTTGGAAAAAAAACCGCTTATGAAACCGTCTCGAAGTGCGTATGCAGCATCGTTCCATTTGCTGTGGACGCGCACCGCAATCCGGGTTAGGCGTTCTTTCAGGGCATCGAGAAAACTAGCGTCAACTTTATTTTTAAAGCCATTTTTCCAAGCATCCTTAACCTCGGCGAAGGTCGCTCGGACGAATTCCTCCATCAGCACACCAAGTGCTTGTTGAAGGGCCATTTTTCCGCCTTCCTTGGTGCTGGTGAGAGCCGACGATGTTATGAAATTACGACTGGAATAGTAGTTCGTATCGATTTTTGAATTTTGAATTTTTGTTGCTGTATCATAATTTCCCTTCAACGCATCAACGTTTATATTTTCGAGTTTTTCGAGTTTTCGGAGCCGGCTTTTTTGGTCTTCATTGGCATTTCCGCTTTCAATTGTTTTTTTGAGGGTTTCAATTCTCTTTTTTCTTTCTGGCGCCTGCCTTTTCCAAAGTTCGATTGCGTCTCTTGCTGATAGGTCGCTTTTTGATTGGTTGATATGTGCATCCATCGGAAGTAAATTTTCTTTTATATTAGCTAGTGTGGGCCCATCTAATCCAGTCAATACGCGTGAGCGATCACGATGAATTTCCTCGACGGAACGTGTGTGATCTAAATGTACGTCGTCATTTTTCCTAAAGTATTCGTTGCTATTGGGATCTTTTAACTCACCGTTTTCTTTAAATTTTTTGTATTTTTCTTTTGTTTTTTTGTAATTTTTATTGCCATCTCTATATGTGTGTTTTGGATCAAATATTTCCCCGTCAAAATTAGTCACGTCTGCCGGATTTTCTGGTCTTTTCCTTTCGTTCCCGCCTTCCTCTTTCCATTTTTTAATATTTTTTTTGTATTTGCTTTGTTGAGAATATATTTTTTTTTCCATCTCCCATTTTTTTATTTCGGATTCGTAGTGTTTTTTTTCTCCATTGTTCGAGTACGATGTGTTTTCAGAATTTACATAATCCTCACTCCGAACGTTATGGGTTGTTGTTACATTGCCACCTAATTGATCATTGAAAAGGACTTTTCCTAGCCCAAGTGGGCGTATAACAGCGGTTATGCACTCGTTTTGGCATGATTCGATGAGTGCAGTGATTTTGTCGGAACTAATCTTTCCATGAATTTCTGAAAGTAACGCATTAGGGTCAGTCATTTCGAGGGGGGGGTCATTTTCCATTCGAAGTTTGGCTGATGACAAAAGTACTTCTGCAGAGTTATATGTCGACGCATTTATAGATAATATTATTTCTGATTTGGTAGAGTTGTCACTTTTTGTTAGAATTTTTCGGTCTTTAAAGCGGTTGATTCTGTCACTCATTGCGTTTAATCCTTGTGATATATATTAGAAGCGTTGGTGAAATTGAAGAATCATTTATCTGGTTGTATTGATTGATTTGTATTCGTTCCAGTGGCCGATAAATTTCTCTTCCTCTGGTGTGATGATCGTATCAGCTTCACTTACAATTGTGAGTACGTCGTCGATCACAGGCCAGATTTTTCTGTCTAGTTTTTCAATGTATTGTATTGCGCCGTTGAAGTTTGGTGGGTTGTTTAGTAGTGTATAAATGGGGCCTTCGAGATCAGTCGGGATTGCCTCTGCTAATGCTCCTAATATGAACTCTTTTAGATTGCTTTCTTCGTCTTTGTGGAAATTCCCATCACATGCCGCTATGGCCGCGCCGACGGCGAACAAGCATATGATAAATTCATTTGTTTTATTTTGTTGTTCGTACCGCTGCGCTGCGCGGGTCATGCGCGCTTCCAAATCCTGAATTTTACCTGCGTTGGTGGCAAGTCCAGTTTCATGGCCAGCTTGGAATGCTTGTTTTTGGCTTCCAGTGGATACGGCTCCACCAACGGCGGCTCCTGCAGCTGCGCCTGCTGCAGCTATCCCAGCGGCGCCTGAAAGCGAGCCTAGTAGAGATGCGGCACCAAGAACAGATCCGCCGCCAGTAAAAGGTGCCGCAGCAACTGCGGCAATACCGACGATAGCACCGCCAAATATAGCCCATGGGCTTATTTTCGGTGTTAACTCGGTGTTATTATTCAGAGTAGTGTTCTTTGGTTTTTCAACTGAATTTGCGTTGGTTGTTTCGGTGGAGTGTACTGTTGTATCAGGATTTATTTTCACGTCGGACGTTTTGAACGTTGTCTTACTTAATACTTTGGCCCCAACTTCTTTAACACCGTCGGCACCAAGAATAAGGTGTCCAGGTAGACCCAAAAATGCAGTTCCGACAATAGCCTCTTTGCTTGGGGCATGTTTATCCCAAGTTTCATCTGCCGAGCGAAGAGCTTCGCGATAACTTTGTTCTCCGAAATATTTAGCTTTTTGGTATGCTGTCGATATTTTTTTCCCCGAAGATGCCTCTTTGTTGACATAAATGATTTTCAAACTTCCGTTGATTGGAAATCTAACTATTTCGTAGTCAATTTTATTATTTTTTGGGGCTTTGGGAGCGTGTGCAGTACAAATCAGAGATTGTAGGCCTTCGGAAGCGATAGTTCGTTGAACGAACAAGGCGGCTACGGCCATCCTGCCTTGGCAACGGATGATTTCAATATTTTCACGGTTCTGAATGGCAGTGTGGATAGCAAGTTTATCATCGAAAGGAATTTCTGTAATTTTTTGCTTTTTTAGCGACATTTAATTTGTCCTTGGTAAATATGGTTCAACAATATGGGCTAATTTGCCGAAGCTCATTACCCAGGCGTTGACTTCTTTTTGACTGGTGGTGACGAACGTTAGCGTCAGGCTACCGTCCGGGTGATCTTCTATGATTTGGTCGTCACTCCATATTCGATCACGGACGTAATCCGCAGCTTGTGGCGCAATATGGATTTTCATGCGTAAAGGCTCATGCCAAGACAACCCGAAACAACGAACTTCGTCAGCATCGGCGTTAAAGAGGAAGTACTCTTGAGCCGTTGTGATCTGAGTAATTCTATGTAGGCTGAATGTCGTTGGGCGACCTGGAAGTAGAGAGGTTTCTTCCATTTGGTAGCCATGGACGTATATCGTACCTCCCATTATCAAAATACGTCCTGGAGCATATCGATAAGATTTTTCTATTTTTCTGCCTGTGGCAATATATTGTATTTCACAAATTTTTTTGTGTTTTATGGCTTCGCGCAGCATTGAGAGAGTTGTGAGATGTGGAGTGTAATCAATCACTCCTTTGCTATGAAAACGTATTGGTACACTGGTTGGAGAATCTTCACCTAGACCAAGAGCAATATTTGCTAATGTTTTTCCGATACGGTCTGTAGCATCTTTAGACAAAAATGGTGTGGCAAGGTCTCGGCAGATTGCCAAGAAGTGTAGTTCTTCAAAAGAAAACCCTAATCCATGTTTGATGCTATTGCAGCTTAACTGGTAATAACGGCGGCGGCCGTCCATGCCTCGTTCTATTTGGACGTCTTTTGTTAGGTGGCGGTCAACTAGATCGATTAATCGCGCGACGGTTTGGGATGAGCATTCGAGTTCATTGGCCAAGTCTGCTTGAAAATGTTTTCTGCTGTCTAAAGTCAGTTTTTGATATAGCGTTAATATTTTGTCTCGGGGCAGTGAATCCTGCTGAAGCTTTGGTGGCATCCTCCACTCCCTGAATGTGGTGATTAGTTCAAAAGAAGAACTATTATTGATGAATCTGGGGTGAGTTTGCCATCAGTAATTTCAATTTTCGGAATGTTTTTGGCTGTCCGGAAGTCGTCTGGGTTCCCTTACAGGTAAGTTATATTGCCTGCATTCCAGATTCTGACGGGTGTTGTAGATTTTTTGAATTTCACGATTTTATTTTTCGTTGAGTTTATTTGGTGTGCTCCACTGGAAATGGGATAGTCAAAATTATTGCCGTGTAAACTGACTTTGGACTCCTCGAATGGGAGGGAGAGAAATTTTTTAAAATTTCTGCTGCGTATAATTGAACTGGAAATGCAGGGAAATGTTGGTGATAATTTTGGAAGTAGATTTTAAAATTAGACGGATTTTACTGGCTGCACCACAGAATGCGGGCGATCCAGTCGAGGTCCTGGGCTTCGATATAGCGGTCTTCATAGGCGGGGTTGAGGGATTTAAGTTCTATTCCCATCGCACCGCGACGCACCAGTTCCTTGGCCATCACCTCGCCTTCGCGGGTTTTAACCACCACGCGGTCGCGCGGGCGGATGTTGGACGCGGGGGAGACAATGATGAGGTCGCCATCGCGAAAAACCGGCGACATCGACTCGCCCGCGACGCGCAGGCCATAGGCGGTTGGGTCGTGCAGGGCGGGGAAGGTGATGTCTTCCCAGGCGCCGCCCACAGGGTAGCCGGCATCATCAAAAAAGCCGCGATTGCCTGCCTGGGCAAAGCCGATGACGGGGATGCGCCCGGCACCATTGCCATCCATCAGTTCAGAAAATTCACGGAATGTGACATTGGCCGCCGAGAGAACCTTGGCGATGCTTTCGGTTGAGGGCCAGCGCGGTTTGCCCGCATTTGTATTGCGTTTTGAGCGGTTAAACGTGGTCGGGTCAAGCTGCGCCAGCCGGGCGAGGCCGGAGGGCGACAGGCCTTTATCCTCGGCAATTTTGTCGAGGGCAGCCCAGATGAGGTCATGTCTGATCATGCGGCTATTCTATCAGGGTTGGTCGGGCGCGGGACAGGGAATTTATTCCTTGTCGGAATACGAGAACGAAATAGGAAAATAATCCTTTACAGGAAGAACAAAAAGGGATTAAAAGCTGAGTGTCAGCGGGAGATTTGCATCCGGGAGTATGTGGCGGCAGGGAATATTGTTGCCAGCATACCGATGGGGGATCGTTCCTTTCAATATTTGATCATGTCCGGTTCATCAATGACGCGGCACCCTGGGTGCGGTGATGGCCCCGGTTTGTTTGCATCGTGCCGCCGTGCCGCAATTTTGGCTAATCGTTATAGCGGATGGCGTTATAGCGGGGTGGGGCGGTGCGGCAGTACCGGGGCCGCAACAAGGCAGCGGACAGGGCCAACGAAAGGGATGAAAGCGCCAAGACGCGAAAGGCTGACAGGGTGTGGCGTGAGGCGACCACAGAGCAGTGAAATTTTTATCAGGAGGGCGAAATGACGCAGCAACGATTGTTTCCCAAACCCCTGCGGGACGGGGAGGTTACCTTGTTTGCCAGTGCCGAGCAGGCGTGGTTCTGGTTTGTGCGGTGCCAGGCGGCACGGATTGACGGGGCGCGGGTGGTGGCCGATGCCGGGGATGTGACCCGGCCTTGCGACCCGGACGATATTTATAATGCGGTGATGCGGTTATGGCGTGGTGGTGTGATTGGGCAGGCCCATTTGCAGGTGCTGGAATATTACGGTGCGGTGGAACGGCTGCCCGACCCACGGGTGGGCGAGGAACAGCGTAAGGCGGTTTTGTGGCGCGAAGCGCTGGAAGTGCTGGCGACTGTGTTGATCCGCCGGGGTATTGTCGACCCGGACGGGCAGGCATTGGCGACATCGGCGGACTATGAGGAAAACGATACCGACCAGGAAATGCAGGGGGATTTTACGCCATGTCATTTTTAGGAAGGGTTTCACAGGGGGCTTTGGTGGCGGCGGGGTTTGAGCGCGATGCGGCGAATGACCAGGCCGTAACGGATGCGGGTTCGCATTTTTTAAAGCGAGGCTGGCGCGGTGAATGTGATGCGCAACGGCGGGCGGTGAAGGATGGTTTGCCGGATCGTTCGCTGGATCGGCATAGCGTGCCGATGATGGCGGGGGCCAGGGAAAGAGGCCGGGAAAACCGGGCGTTGATTGTGTTTTCCGATGCGCCGGACAAGCGGTTTTTGCGGTGGTTGCCCTCCGGGTTTCGCCATTGTTTTGCGGTGATTGCGGCCGGGGAAAACGGGCAGTGGATTTATTTGAACCCGGCAAGCCACCAGTTGCAATGCGAGCTTTGGCAGTTTTCGGCCCTGTTTGACCCGGCGGCGTATTATCGCGGGCAGGGACATCAATGTCTGTGGGTGAGTTTGCCCGATGATGTGGCGAAAAAGGTGCGGTTGGGCATGTTTAGCTGTGTTGAGGTGGTGAAGCGATTGCTGGGCATTTCGGCATGGTATGTGATGACCCCGGCGGGGTTGCATCGCTACCTTGTGAACAAATCGAAAATTTATCAAAAAAGTTCTTGATTTGTTCTTTTTAATAGGCTAGGATACCTAAATCAACACCACAGTTGCGCCCGCTACCGGAAACGGTGGCGGGTTTTTTGCTTTGGGGCTTTGGCTTTGGCTTTGGCGTCTCGTCTCGTCTCGTTGGGCGTGGCAGGGCTGAGGGGGGCAGGGTGAGGGCTGAATTGGCGGGGAAGCGGGTTCTGTAGACGGGGGTGCCGGGGATTGCGACGGTTTTTTGGGAGCGGGGGCGAGCAGATGAAGCAGGCGGAAATGGATAGCGCGATGTTGCGCAGGCGGTTTCGGGCGGCTTTGCAACGTCGGGGGCATTGGCAACGCCATTGGCAGGAATGTTATGAATTTGCCCTGCCGCAACGCCAGGAGAGTGACGCGGGTTCGGGCGGGATGGGCAGTTTTGGCGGGATGAACGCCACCGGCGGGGCGGGTGGCAGTGTGGGCAAAAAGCAGTTTGACCGGGTGTTTGATGCCACTGCCCCTGATGCGGTGGAGCAACTGGCGGCCAGTTTGTTAGGTGAAATAACGCCGCCGTCGGGCGGGTGGTTTCAGATGGTGCCGGGCGATGACGTGGCCCCCGCCGACAAGGCGGATTTGACCGACAAGCTGGCCCGTGCCGTGCGGATTGTGCAGGGGCATTTTGAACGGTCCAATTTTGCGGTGGAAATTCATCAGGCGTATCTGGATCTGGTGACGGTGGGAACGGCGTGTTTGCGGCTGGAGGAAGACGCACCCGGTGCGCCATCGCGGTTTCGGTTTTGTGCGGTGCCGGTGCGCCACCTGGCATTTGAGGAGCGGGTGGATGGCACGCTTGATGCGGTTTTTCGCCAGTTAAACCTTGGCATTGATGACATTTTCGAAAAATGGCCGGATGCGAAAATACCCGACCGTATGGCGAGCGGGCCGGATGCCGGGATGGAAAAATTTGCCGTGATCGAGGCGGTGTTGCCCGATCGATCCGGCGGGGGTGGTTATGATTATGTGGTGTTTTTTGCCAATGATCCGGCGGCCAATACCGCGCAGGATGGCGTGATTGCCACGGGGCAGTTTGCAGTTTCGCCCTATATCGCCTTTCGCTGGCTAAAGGCACCGGGTGAAATTTATGGCAGATCACCGGTGATGAAGGCATTGCCCGATATTAAAACCGCCAACAAGGTGGTGGAGCTGGTGTTAAAAAATGCATCGATTGCGGTGACCGGCATTTGGCAGGCCGATGATGATGGCATTTTAAACCCGGCAACGGTGCGGTTGGTGCCGGGCAGTATTATTCCCAAAGCAGTTGGGTCGGCAGGGTTAACACCGCTGGACGCGCCGGGGCGGTTTGATGTTTCCGACGTTGTTTTGGCCGATTTGCGCGAACGCATTCGCCGTTGTTTGCTGACCGACCGGTTAGGCCAGGTGGATGCACCGCGCATGACCGCGACCGAGGTTTTAGAAAGGGCTGCGGAAAATTCGCGGTTGCTGGCGGCGACTTATAGCCGGTTGCAGGCGGAACTGATTTTTCCGTTGATGCGGCGCGCATTGCATGTGCTGGCGCGCAGTGGCGAGCTTCCCGATATTCCGATTGATGGCAATGTGGTGTGTTTGCGCCATACCGCCCCGATGGCGCAGTTAAGCCGCAAGGCGGAGGCCGGGCAAACGCTGGATTGGTTGGGACGGTTGGCATCATTGGGGCCAGAGGCGATGGCGACGATTGATATGGACAAAACCGTGCGCTGGCTGGCCGGGCAGTTTGGTGTGCCGCAGGAATTGTTGCAGCCGGAAATGACGCCCGAAGACATGGCCGGGATTGCCGGAATTGTGGGCGAGATGATGACCGCGCCGGAGGTTGCCGGGGTTCGCGCCGGGAAAGATAGCGCGAATAATACCGGGGAGGGCGGGCAATGAGGATTTGGCGGCGTGTGAAACCGGCGAAGGCGGATGCCGTGATGAATGTTGATGCCGATGCGACGCCAGTTGCAGGTTTGGGGAATGGAACGGCGGCATTGGCCGGTGAGGATGGTGGTGCGCGCGAAAGTGGCGACGGCGAGGACAGCGGGTGGGGCTGGTTTGAGGGCGGGTTGGCGGGCGGGACGCTGCCGCCGGTTTTACCAGAGGCGGAAAATGCCGGGGTGATTGGGGTTTCGCGCCAGGAACGGGACCTTGCGTGGCAACGGGTTTTGGGGGCATCCGCCGGGCATGATGCGGCGGTGGTGTGTGCAGAGTTACGCGCCATGACGCTGGAACGGGCCCTTGGCCCGGCGGCAAGCCCGCAGGCGATTTGGATGCGAGAAGGGCAGCGTGCCCTGGTGTTGCAGATGTTGCGCCGGGCACGGGGTGGCTGATCGCGGGGGAAGATTTGGAAATTTAAAGATGCGGGAGGGTTTTGATGGCGGGAAATGCGGGTGATGGTGCAGGCCAACAAGGTGGTGCCAGGGGCGGAAATGCAAACGGTGCCGCAACCGGGGATGTGGCCGGGATGGTTAAGGGCGACGGCGTGGCGGGGCAGGGTGCTGGTGCGGGGTTGGTGCCAGCCGCAGCGGCGCACAGCGGCAATATTTTGAGCGCGGCGGGGGGATCGGTGCGAGGTGGCGAGGATGGCGTTGGCGGCGGCGGCACAGTGGGTGGGGCCGCAATGGTGGCGGCCATGACACGGGCGGCGGAAACCCCGAATGCAGATGTGCCAGCGTTTCGGGTGCCGGGGCCGGATAGTTCGGATGCGGAGCGGCAGGCATTTTATGCGGCCCTTGGTGTGCCGCAAAGCCCGGCAGATTACGAGATTAGCGGTGCTGAGACGTTGGGCGGGGTGGACGAAGCCCTGAATGCCCGGTTGCATGAGGCCGGTTTTACCGGACCACAGGCGCAGCTGGTATATGATTTGGCATCCGAAATTTTATCGCCAATGGTGGCACAGGCCCAAAATGCCGCACAGATGGCAGAAATGCAGGGGCAACTGGCGGCTGAATTTGGCGGGGCGGAACACTGGGCGAAACTGGCCCCGCGCATTGCCAGCTGGGGGCAAAAAAACTTGCCCGGTGCCTATGAGGCGATGGCGCAAAGCCCGGACGGGGTGCGGGCGTTATACCGGCTGATGCAAGAGGGCAGCGAACCGGGACTGGCGGGAAACCATGCCGGGCAAGGCGGGACCGACCCGCAGAACGATATTAACCGGTTGATGAATGACCCGCGATATTGGCGCGACCGCAACCCGGCTTTGGTCGCACAGGTGCAGGCGGCGTTTGACCGCCTGCATCGGGGTGATTGATTTTTGGAGCGCGCCGGGCCGTTTGTATTTTAGTTGGCCGGGTCAACGTGATAGCGGCCGTTGCTTTTGCTGACGTCGGGCGGGATACGGGTGCGTTCGAAGGCGGCGTAAACATCATACAGGCCAGGGGCCGGGCTGTTGTTAGTGGCGTCTTCGGTCAGGGCCAGGCTGTCATCCATATCGCGGGGTTTTTCGAAAATATGGACCGGGACAGATTGCTGACCGGCGCGCAGGGCGGCATCGACCAGAAGATAGATTTGTTCGATATCGTCGTTTTTAAGGGAAATACCGGCGATGTCGGAGCAGTTGCCATGCAGGCTGTAGGAGATGGCGGCGGCGGCATCGTTGGTTGACGGGGCGTCGTCATCGGGCAGCGGGGTGAGGTTGAGTTCAACATGGCTGGGGCTGTTGGGCGACAGGTCGTCGCGGCGGATGCGATATACGCCGGGCGGGGGTGTTTGGAAGGTGGCGTTGGCGCTGGTGTCGTCGGCATCACTGGCGCAAAAGCCGGCATCCTGAATTTCGCTATAGCGGGTGTCGCCACGCAGCCAGACTTGCAGTTTTTGATCGGCGGTGAAAACCCGCAAATAAACCGGGGCGCCAACGGCAATACCGGCTTCGTTCAGGCGTTTTTCCATATCGGGTAAAACACGGCTGCGGATGCGGTCGGCACCAAAGCCGGTAAGGGCGGATACACGGGCGGTGAAGGCATGAACATAGTCGGGCACCGGTGTGTAGGGCAGGGCAAAATAGCCCGCAGCACCCAAAGCGATAATTGTTAAAATTGCATAAGTACGTGCGCGCACCTGGAGGGCTCCGACTGGGTTGACGTTTTTATAAATCGGGGTCGTCCGGCAGCCATTTGATGGCAGTTCAGTCTGGCCCGAAAGCCAGAATCCGGAACAGGAAAACAACCATCAAAGCATGACCAGAAAATGACGTTTAACACGGCAAATAAGGCGTTTGTGCCTTGATTGCCGTGATCGGCTTCGTGTGAGCATTTTCAAAGCAAAAGGGGCGGCAATGAGTATTTCCATTGATAAAAGTTTTGTGGAGCATTTTCAGGCCGATGTGCATCAGGCCTATCAGCGGATGGGCACGAAACTGCGCAATACGGTGCGGGTGAAAAACGGGATCAAGGGGGCGACCACCGTTTTTCAAAAAGTGGGCAAAGGCGTTGCCACCACCAAGGCCCGACATGCCAAAGTGCCGGTGATGAATGTGGAGCACGACACGGTGCGCTGTGATTTAAGCGATTATTACGCCGGGGACTGGGTGGATGCGCTGGATGAATTGAAAATCAACCATGATGAAAAAATGGTGCTGGCCAATGCCGGGGCCTATGCGCTGGGGCGCAAGACCGACGAGCTGATTATTAACGCCCTGAAAACAACCGCAAACGTGGTCGCGCACGACAATACCGGTTTGACCCTGGACAAGGTTTTGGAAGCCTTTGAAGGCATGGGGACACTCGATGTGCCCGATGACGGGCAGCGGTATGCGGTTGTTGGCTGGAAACAATGGTCGGATTTGCTGGCGGTGAAGGAATTTGCATCGTCGGATTATATTGGCGATGACGATTTGCCGTGGAAGGGCACGCAGGCCAAACGCTGGCTGGGGACGTTGTGGATGCCCCATTCGGGTTTGCCATTGGAGGGCAATGTCCGCAGCTGTTTTTGGTATCACCGCACCGCGGTTGGCCATGCGGTGGGGGCGGATGTGGAGACTGACATTACCTGGCACGGCGACTATGCGGCGCATTTCATTAATAATTCGATGAGTCAGGGGGCGATCAAGGTGGACGGGGACGGGATCATCTGCTTGCAGGCCAAGGAATAGGGGGCTGTTTGGGCGGCACTGTTTGGGGGCATTTTCCCCCTGAGGGTGCCGCCGTTTTGAGTGGCCCGGATGGGCGTTTTTCCCAAAAAATAGCGGAGCATTAAAATGGCAGAAGGTTTCAAGGCCCGGAATTTAAGCGTTCTGGCCTATGCCAACGGTTTTACCCTGTGGCATTACATTACCCCGGATGTGGCGACCGATGTGGACACATTGAATTATTTTGAACCCGCCCGCGACATGTTGCGCGCGGGTGACATTATGTTTGCCAATACCAACCGCGATGGCGGGGTTTCGGGCGGGATGTTTTTGGTGACGCAGGCCGATGTTAACGGCGTTGATGTGCGCGATATGACCGCGATTGGCACCACCAATACCGATTGATCGGTTGGTTTTGGGGGGAAACGCAAAAGCCCGGTTCGGTTGAGCCGGGCTTTTTTATGGCGAGCTGGCAGGGAGGCCGTGATGGCGTTAAGCGATGTGGCATTATGTGCGCGCGCACTGGTGATGATCGGGGTAAGCCCGATTGCATCCTTTGCCGAGGAAACGGTGGAAGCGGAAGTGGCGGCGATGCTGTACCCGGCGCTGCGCGACGGGATGCTGGCGGCGTATCCGTGGCAGTTTGCCGCGCGGGGCAAGTGGCTGTCGCGGCTGGCCTTGGCGGACGATGCCAATGACGTGCCGGGTGAGGGTGAACGGCAATTTGCCCTGCCGGGCGATTTTATCCGGTTGTTGTCGCTGGAAAGTGGTGCCGGGCCATTGCCGGAATTTGAACTGCGCAAGGGCGGCATTGTATGTGCGGCGGACCGGGTGTTTTTACACTATGTGGGGCGGATGCCCGAAGCATCGTTGCCGGTGTGGTTTGATATGGCGTTGATGGCGCGGCTGGCGGCGGAGTTTTGCCTGCCGCTAACCGAAAGCGGTAGCCGGGCGGAATATTTGCAAAGGCGGGCGGACACGCTGTTTCATCAGGCGCGGCTGGCCGATGCCCAGCAATCGACCCCGCGCCGGATTGAAGATTTTCCCTTGCTGGAGGCGCGAGGGTAATGGCGCGCAGTGTTTTGGAAAAAACCACATTTAGTGCCGGGGAACTGGCACCGAAATTATGGGGGCGCGGCGATATTGCCGCCTATCGCAACGGGGCGGCCAAACTGCGCAATGTGTTTGTGCAGCCATCGGGCGGGGTGTGCCGCAGGCCCGGTGTGCGGTTGATTGATGAGGTAGCGGGCCCGGTGCGGCTGGTGCCGTTTGAATATAATGTTGATCAGCCGTTTTTGGTGGTGTTTTGGCATTTGCGGGCCACGGTTTATGCCGGGGACAAGGTGGTGCAGGAATTGACCACGCCATTTGAAGGCAAACATTTAGGCCAGATCAGCTGGACGCAAAGTGCGGATACGTTGCTGGTGGTGCACCCCGATGTGGTGCCAGTGCGTATTGTGCCCAAACAGGGCGAGGACTGGCTGGTGACAAGCTGGGTTTGGGGCGAAACCACGGTGAAACGCCAGCAACCCTATTATAAGTTTGCTGAACCTTATGTATCGGTAAAACCATCGGGGGTATCGGGCACGGTAACCCTGATTGCCAGCGAAGATGTGTTTGTGGCGGGGCATGTGGGGTTGCAATGGCGGGTGCAGGGGATTGAGGGGGAAATAACCGCCGTTGCCGATGGCAAACATGCCAGCCTTGCCCTGCGTGAAAACCTGCCCGATGCCAGCGAAACCCAGGATTTTGCCGAACCGGCCTTTTCGGCCGTGCGGGGCTGGCCGCGCAGTGTGACGTTTCATCAGGACCGGATGGTGATTGGCGGATCGCGTGATTTGCCCAACCGTTTGTGGATGTCGCATTCCGGCGCATTGTTTAATTTTGAGCTGGGCGAGGGGCTGGATGACGAGGCGATTGAGTTTGCCTTGCTGGCCGACCAGGTCAGCGCGATTGCGGCGGTGTTTTCGGGCCGGGATTTGCAGGTTTTTACCAGCGGGGCGGAATGGATGGTGAGCGGTACGCCGTTAACCCCGCAAAATATTCAGGTAACGCGGCAAACCCGCATTGGCAGCGCGGTGGACCGCAACGTGCCGCCGGTTAACATTGATGGCGCCACGGTATTTGCCGCACGCAATGGCACGGAAATGCGGGAATTTTTATTCACCGATCTGGAGCAGGCATACGGGGCGGCGGATTTGGCGTTGTTATCGAGCCATTTGATCAATGCGCCGGTCGATCAGGCCTATGATGCCAGTGGGCGCCTTTTGCATGTGGTGATGAGTGATGGCACGATTGGCACATTAACCCTTTATCGTAGTGAAGGTGTAACGGCCTGGAGCGGGCAGGAAATTGACGGGGCGTTTCGCAATGTCGCGGTGAGTGGCGGCGACGTTTATGTGGCGATTGAACGTGCGGGGCGGTTTTTTCTGGGCCGGTTTGATGAGGAGGCCGGGTTTGATTTGACGTTAACGGCGCAAGCGGATGATGCCATTTCGCAATGGGGGCAGTTTGGGCTGTTAGATGGCATGGAAGTTGGGGTGTGGGCCGGAAACCAGCTTTACCGTGATGTGTTGATTGAAGGGGGCAGCCTGCAATTAGCGACACCGGAAACACAAGTGATGGCCGGTTTGCCGTTTAGCCATGAAATTATGGCGTTGCCGCCGGTGGGGGGGGACGGATCGCGGCCCTATGGCGGGTCCAGCCTGCGGCTGATTTGTGCGACGTTTCGCCTGCATGACAGTGCCGGGATGGCGGTGGATGTGGGGCGGGGCATGCGCCGGGTGCCGTTGCGCAAACCGGCAAGCGGGCGGGTTCTGGACCAGGCAAACGGGTTGTTTCGCGGCGAGGTGACGGTGCGGGCCATGGGGTGGAAACGCGGCGGGCAGGATGGGCTTTGGCGCATTGCCGGGGATTTGCCCCGGCCTTTTTTATTGCTGGGAGTTAGCAGCGAAGTGGGGGTGAATGACTGATGGGAGGATTTTCATCGTGGGCACCGGTGGTGGCAAGTGCGCTACAGACCGGAACCGAAATTGCAACCAGCCAGAAACAGGCCAAAAAAGCCGCCAGCCAGGTTGATGCCCAGCGCCAAAGCGCGCAGCAGGCATTGGCCGCACAAAAGGCCACAGATGATGCCGAGCGCGCCCGCAAATTGCGCGTGCAACAGGCCAGTTTGCGCGCGGCACAGGGGGCCTCAGGCATTCAGGCCGGGGCGGCAGGGTCCGCCAGTGCGGTATTGGCCGGGGCGCAGCGCAGTTTGCTAGATGTGCAGGACGCGGCCGATGGGGCGTTTGCCCGGCAAAGCAGCAGCATTGAGCAGAGCGCGCAATATAAGCGGCAAAATTTGCTGGACACATCGCGTTACAACACGTTGTCGCAAATTACATCGTGGTTTGCGCGGCGCGATAATTGGGGGGGCTAGACCGTGGGTGCAATTTTTGCCAATGGCGACCCGGCAGCGGTGCGATATGAGGGCGATGGGCAAAGCCGGGAATTTCCGTTTGAATTTGCCGTGTTTGCCGGATCGGACGTGAAGGTAACGGTGAATGGCGACGAGATTAGTGAAGATGTTGGCATTACCCTGAATACCAGCCAAAGCAGTGGCGAAACCGGCGACGGCAGTGTGGTGGCCAGCGGCGGCACTGTGACATTTGCCAAAGCCCCGGTGACGGGGGCAGATGTGTTGATAACGCGCCGGTTGGGGTTGCGCCGGTTAAGCCATTATGACAGCGGCAGCAGCCTGCGTGCCGATGTTTTAAATGCCGATTTTGATTATGTGCTGGCTGCCCTTGGCGATGTGGAGGCAGGTTTTGCCAGTACATTGCGCCTGCCCGACGGGGCGATCAATGCCAACGGGGACGGGGTATCGGCCCAATTGCCGGGCCCGCAGGCAGGCCGGGCGATTATGTGGGATCAAACAGCACGGCAACTGGTGAACGGCCCCGATAGTGTAGCAATTGCCGGGGCGCAGGTGGCAGGCGAAACGGCCAGCCGGGCGGCGAACGAGGCCAGCGCAGCGGCAGATCAGGCGCAAACATCGTTTGCCGGGTTTGTTAGCCAGGCGGCAACGGCGGTTTTGCAGCTTGATTGTCGCACCGGGCGTGCATTGGCCTATCAGGATGAACGGCGGATGCCGATGGTTGATGCGCCGGGTAATGTGACCCTGAACCCCCTACAAAGCGGGGTTGTGGTGCGGGTTTCAAATGGCGGGCGGATTACGCTTCCGGCCTGCCAGCCAAGCCGCAACGGGGTGACGTTTCGCATTTTTAATGGTGATGGCACGGCGAGCGACATTACGACGGTGGGCCTTGATGTGCTGCGCCCGGTGGATGGTGGTGCGGAGCGGGCCGTTTTTGCCCTGCCGATGCGCGGCGATGCGGTAGAGGTGTTTTGCGATGGCAGTCGCTGGCAGGTGCAGATTTTGCGGTCTGGCGGGCCGCTGGTGAAAATGTTGCGCACGCAAAAGCAGGCGATCCCGGCCAATGGCGAATTTATTGTGGGATGGGACAGCATCGTAACCGATAGCCACGGCCTTTATCATGCCGGTTATGACGGCATCGCCAATGTGCCACCGGGGCATTACCATTTTGACATCGGCATTTGCATGGAACTGGCGGACCAGTCGGTGCAGGGGATGGTGTTTGTCGAACGGTTGGGCGCGGGCGGCTGGAACATGCATTTGCAAGGTGTTGATACCCTGCCAAATGGGGCGGACGGGCGCAAGGTGTTGCGATGTAGTGGCATTGCCCGGGCGGGCATTGCCACTGATAACGCCTTTCGGGTGCGGGTGGCGCATGGGGCGAGTGATACGCGCAATATTGTTGCCACCAGTTTGGCAAGCTGGTTTCATGCGGTGCGGCTAAGCGCCTGATTACCGACAGGTTTGATATGTGATGGGGACTGACCCCGCCAGCAACAGTGTTGGCGGGGTTTTGTTATGCCCGGTGGCGGTTTTCAAAACAGGACAGATGATATGGCGATGCGGTTTTTGCCGTTGACGGATTATTTGCAGGTGGCGCGGGCCAGCACCACGCATGTGCGCAATGAAACCGGGGTGATTGGTGAAATTGCCGTGAATATGCCCGCCTTTGAATTTGATGATGACGGGCGGGCATTGGGCCTGCGCATTGAGGGGGCATCGGCGAATTTGTTGCGCCATTCGGCGAATTTTACCAATGCGATTTGGGAAAAGGATGCCGGGGTAACGGTTTTGGCCGGGGCGGGAACGGCGCCGGATGGCAGCGAAACAGCGACCCGAATTGATTTTGCTGCAGGAACCGGCGGGATTTATCAGCGGGTGGATAATTTGGCGTCGGGGGCGACCCATGCCTTTGCGGTGTGGATGCGCGCGGTAAGTGGCACGGCGGAGATAACGCTGGGCGGGATCAACGGGGCGTCACAACACGGGGTTATGTTAGGGGAGCGCTGGCAACGGGTGGGGTTTGTCGAGGTGGCATCGGCCACCAGCCGGTATCCCAAAATCAGCACGGCGATTTCGGGGGCGGCGGCATCGGTGCTGGTGTGGAATGCGCAGCTTGAAGCGGCCCCGGTTGCGAGCAGCGATATGGTTAGCAACGGTATTCCTGCGGCGCGCAATGGCGATGATGTGCGGCTGGATTTATCAGACGGCTGGTTTATGGCCGGTGCGGGGACGCTATTTTTTGATCTGGCCCTGCCTGCCGCCTGGAGCGGGATCTGGCGGGTGATGCAGCTTTATTCCGCCAGTTTGAATGATGATCATTTGGACCTGGGTTATGACAGTGCCGCGAACCAGTTGCGCATCAGCCTGCGCAAAGGCGGGCAGCAAATTATTGCGCAGTCGCTTTATGGCGCACTGGTGCCAGGGCAACGCAATTTGCTGGCACTGGCGTTTGAGGATGATGACATTGCCGTTGCCACCCAAAACGGGGTTTTAAAAACGGCCCCCGGTTTTGCCTTGCCGCGCAATTTTCAAACATTGGGGATCGGGTCTTATGGCGGAAGCGGAAGCCAGCTTAACGGCTATGTGCGGGCAATATCCTATTGGCCGGGGCGGTTGGGGGATGACCGGCTGGTCGCCCTTTGTGCCAACGGGGCGGGGTAAGTAACGCAGGCGGGGAGTGCAATGCGCCAGAATGAAGCGGAAATAACAGCGGATAGCGGTTTTTCGACCGATGATCGTATTCGGTTAACACGGTTGCGACGCGAGCTTTTGCGTGCTTTGCCCACCGATATTCGCCGGGCGCGTAAGGCGTATCATCGCGTGGCAAGTGAAGCGGCCAGTGTGATGGATGCCAAGGGGTTTGTGAACCATCAGGCCGCGTGCAAAGCCGCATTGGCGCATGTGGAAAGCCTGATCAAACTTTTGCGCTGGGTGTGTGACGAAGACCTGAGCGGGGGGCAGCCTGCCGGAAAAGGAGGCATGATTGATAGCGATGGCAAGCCGGGGGCGGGTGTGGATACAACTGAAAATGGGGTGAATGACGCAGGCGAGGCCGATGCGGTGTCGCAGCTGATTTTGGCGGCGCGGCACGCGATGCAGGAGGAATAACCCGGTGTGACGACGGGGTGTTTTGGGGCGGGTTACGGGTGGGAGGACGGGCGGAATGCAGGAATGCCAAGCCAGCCTTGCCGAATTTGTCTGGATATGGAACCAGAAGCTGGGGCAGGGCACACCGGCGCATCATCAAAAAATGGCGCAATGGTTGCAGCACCATAATGATTATGGGCCGCGTGATTTGTTGTTGATGGCGTTTCGCAACAGTGGCAAGTCCACCATGGTGGGGCTGTTTTGCGCCTGGTTGCTGTATTACAATGCCGATTTGCGGATTTTAGTGCTGGCGGCCGACCTTGATTTGGCAAAAAAGATGGTGCGCAATGTGAAACGCATTGTCGAGCGCCACCCGTTGCTGGCATTCGCGGTGCCGGGCAAGCAGACCGATTGGGGCGCGGAACGTTTTACCATCAACCGGTCCGGCGAGCTGCGCGACCCGTCGATGCAGGCGGCGGGGATTGGCGGCAATATTACCGGGTCACGCGCCGATGTGGTGATTTGTGACGATGTGGAGGTGCCAAAAACCTGTGACACGGCCCATAAACGCAGCGAGCTTCGCGAGAAACTGGGCGAGATTTCCTATGTGTTAAGCCCCGGCGGGATGCAGGTTTTTATTGGCACACCGCATAGTTATTATTCGATCTATGCCGATGAAACCCGACCCGAAACCGGCGAGGATGCACCGTTTTTAAACGGGTTTTCGCGGTTTTGTTTGCCGATTATCGATCAAAACGGAGTGTCGGCGTGGCCAGAGCGTTTTTCGCAAGCAAAGATTGAGCAAATTCGTGCCCGGACCCCGGCAGGGAAATTTGCCAGCCAGATGATGCTGGAAATGGTGCCGCCCGACCAAGGTGATTTGGACCCGGCCCGGATGCACCCCTATGACGAGGACGCCGAATTTGAAACCGCCAATGGCGAGCAGCGATTGCGCATAGGTGCGCGCCGCATGGTGGCGGCAAGTTGCCATTTTGACCCGTCATTTGGCGGCAAGGGGCAGGATGGTGCGGTGATTGCGGCGATTTATATGTGTGATCAGGGGGAATACTGGTTGCATGACGTGGCCTATTTGCAAAGCGATCCCAACCAGTTGGAAAGGGAAGACGAAGCCAGCCAGCTTTGTCGGCAAGTGGCGGCGTTTGCCAAACGCCACCAGTTGCCCGTGGTGCGGGTGGAGACCAATGGCATTGGCCGGTTTTTGCCCAATATTTTGCGGCGGTGCCTGAAACAGGCCGGGTGCCTGACGGCCGTGGTGGAATTTCACGAAAGCCGCAACAAGGAAGCCCGCATTGCCGATGCCTTTGGCGCGGTGCTGGCGGCGGGGTTGTTGCATGGGCATCGCAATATCTGGCGAACCCCGTTTATTCGTGAAATGCGCGAATGGCGGCCCAATGGCGGCAACCGCGACGACGGGCTGGATGCCGTGGCAGGGTGTATTCTGGCAGAACCGGTGCGATTGCCCCGTGTGGTTCGCGCCGATTTTGGCCGGGATTGGCGGCCAGCGAGTGCATTTTTACAGGCAGAGCCACAGTTTGATCCATAACTTTTATTTTAAAACATATGGTTATGGGGATTTTTAAAAAAAATATCACCTCATGGTTGCGGGGCCTCTTGCTTTTGCTCATGCGATGTATAATCTATATCAAAGGATAGTTAGTGTGGTTAATTACTATTCTAAAGAATAGTTTGGTGTTTGAGGCACTGGTTTCCGGGCATTGCCTGGATCAGCGAGGATATGGCGATGTGGCGCATCATTATTTTGCTTGCCTTGCTGTTAGGGGCCGTTTTGCTGACAACACCGGCAGGGGCGACCCGGCCCGTTGGTGCGGGGCAGGTAACGGTTTTGAAATTTTGAATTCGAGGATACACGCGGCCATCTGAAGGATTGATTTGGGTGATGTTAACGCGGTGTGTTTGACCAACGATACATACGATTAGGGGGACGTTTCTTAATGATGAGAAACTCCTGAACTGACCCGCCGGTATATTCCGGCGGGTCTTTTTTTTGGGAGAAAAACAATGGCAGCAGGGCCGGTTGATTTGGGCTGGTGGCTGACAATGGTGGAATTGCCAGCACTGGCGGGTTTGTTTTGGCTGATTTGGCGCAGCCGGGCGGAATTGCAGCGCAAGATAGATGTTAGCGCCGCGCAAACCACGCGTGATTGTCAGGATAACCGCGACGGGCTGGCGGCGTTCAAGCTTGATGTGGCGCGCAATTATGTGTCGATCCCGTATCTGAAAGATGTGGAACGGCGCTTGACCGCGCATTTGTTGCGCATTGAGGCCAAGCTTGAACATCGGGACATGTGATTTTGCGGAACATGAAAAATAACGGGGGCCTCGCATGACCAGAAATACGCAAAAGACAGAAACAGACCTGTCGGCTTTGGCGAAATTATCGCCGGTCGATATTTTGGCACGCACCCTTTATGGCGAAGCGCGCGGCGAAGACCTTGCCGGGATTGAAGCCGTTGCCGGTGTGATTATGAACCGGGTGGCAATGGCACAACGCCGGGGCGGGTATTGGTGGGGCAATGATGTGGTGGCGGTGTGCCTGAAGGCCGGGCAGTTTTCGTGCTGGAACCGGGGTGATCCGAACCGGGAAAAACTGCTGCGCGTGAGCGAACGCGACCTGGCATATCGGTTGTGCCGCCGGGTGGCCAACCGGGCCATGAGCGCGAAGCTGCCCGATGCCACGCACGGGGCGACGCATTATCACACCTTGCAATGCGACCCGTGGTGGGCGCGCGGCCATGTGCCGGTGTGCGAAATTGGCAATCATGTTTTTTACGACGATATCGGTTAGCCGCCCTGCAATGACAGGGGATGGTTTGGCGTGCTTATTTTTCCCAACAGGTGAGGTTGAAAAATGATACCGGCATTATTGGCGCAAATCGGGTTGCCCTTGCTGATCAAGGCGGTGGGGGCGGGGCTGGACGCGATTGACAATCCGTTGGCAAAAACGGCGGCCAAAGGATTGCGTGATGTGGAGGTGGCCGTGGGGCAAGGTGTGGTCGGGGCGGATCAACTGGCCGAAGCCAACCGCCATGCCGAGGCCATGGTGCGCGCCCAACTGGCCCATGACAGCACGGTGGTGCGCGCAGTGAACCAGACAATCCGGGCGGAAGTGGCATCAGACGATGCCTTTGTGCGGCGCTGGCGGCCCAGTTTTGGTTATGCGATGGCCCTGACCTGGGTGTTGATGATGGGGGCAATTGCGGCAGCCATTGTGATGACGCCGTTGCAAGCCCCGGCGATTATTGCCGCCCTTGTTAATACCAGCCCGATCTGGGGCGTGGCCCTGGCGGTTTTGGGCATTTCGGTGGTGAAACGCAGCGGGGATAAACGCCGGGATGGCTGATGTTAACGCGGTTTGATTTGGCGGGAGACCTTTGTCACCGGAACCAGCAGGGTGGTTATAACGTTGGCAGAATATGAATTTTGAACAACCACACAGCCAAAGCAAGCCTGATTGCAAAAACGATAACCCCGTGACCGGCATTATCGACCAACTGGTTGAAACGGGCCGGGTAAATGGTGACGTAACGCTGGGCGAAATGACCCATGCCTTGCGGTTTCGCAGTTATGGTCCGTTCTTGCTGGTACCGGGACTGATCGGCGTGTCGCCCCTGGGCGCCATTCCCGGTGTGCCGACGTTGCTGGGCATTTTGATTGCCCTGTTTGCCGTGCAAATGGTGCTGGGCCGCACGCATATCTGGCTGCCCGATATTATTGAGCGGCAATCGGTGGCGGGGGCCAGGCTGGAAGCTGCGATGGAAAAAATGCACCCGGTCGGGCGATGGCTGGACCGGCATTTTCATGAACGGCTGGAAGGGGTTTTAACCCATCGCACGATCAGGGTTGCGGCGGGAATTTGCCTGTTGCTGGTTTTGCCGATGCCGTTTTTTGAACTGGTGCCCTTTGCCGCCGCCTTGCCAATGGTGGCGGTGGCGGGGTTTGGCCTTGCCATGACCCTGCGTGACGGGGTGGTGATGATTGCGGCGGGGATTGCCGCCCTTGTCGCCATAATCGGTTGTGTTGCGTTGATGATATAATTAAAGCCCGGCCCGCCGATAATGGCGGGCCGGGCTGTTTTTTGCGTTTAGGCACAAAGCAGGTTAATCGCCGGTTTTGGCGGTTTGGCCAAACAGGATTTTCTTGCTTTCTTCGGTCACGGTCGGGGTGAAATGATCGGCCTTGCCTTTGGCATAGGCATCAATCGTGCCTTTGCGTTCGCCAATGGCGGTAAACCAGCGCTTCAGGTTGGGGAAATCATCCAGGTTTTGCTGCTGGCGTTCATGGGGCACAATCCACGGATAGCAGGCCATATCGGCGATGGAATAGTCATCGGCAATGAAATCGCGGCCCTCGAGGCGCTTGTTCAGCACCCCGTAAAGACGATTGGTTTCATTGACATAACGATTAATCGCATAGGGGATTTTTTCGGGGGCATAGGTGCCAAAATGGTGGTTCTGCCCCAGCATCGGCCCAAGGCCGCCCATTTGCCAGAACAGCCATTCGCTGACGGTTGTGCGGCCACGAACGTCGCCGGGCAGGAACTTGCCGGTTTTTTCGGCCAGATACAGCAAGATTGCGCCGGATTCAAAAACCGTAATCGCATCGCCGCCATCGGCCGGGGCGCGGTCGATTATGGCGGGCATACGGTTATTGGGGGAAAAGGCCAGAAATTCCGGCTTGAACTGGTCACCGGCGCTGATATTGACCGGATGAATTTCGTAATCCAGCCCGGCTTCTTCCAGAAACATCGTGATTTTATGGCCGTTCGGGGTTGGCCAGTAATAAAGCTCGATCATCGGGCATACCTTTTTTCAAATTGCCATGCCAAAGCCTGTCGCAACAGGCACTGTCATTTCCCTGACAGATTTATAAATTATCAGCAAGGCTTGCGTTTGTTCATCAATGCCATCATTGTAGAACGATCGTTTTAAAACTCAAGCAATTCGCCGAATATTTCGGCGACAGGAGAGCCTTTCGATGATTCGTTTTTATTTTCACCCCACGCCGAACCCGGCCAAAATCGCCCTGTTTCTAGAAGAAGCCGGGCTGGAGTTTGAGGCGATTCCGGTTGATACCAAAAAAGGCGAGCAATATAGCGACGCCTATTTGAAGATTAACCCCAACGGCAAAGTGCCCGCGATTGTCGATACCGATGGCGTTGGGGGCAAGGAAACCCGGGTTTTTGACAGCTCGGCCATCTTGTTGTATCTGGCGGAAAAAACCGGCAAGTTTCTGGGCAAGGACGAAGACCGTGGCGAATTGCTGTCGTGGCTGTTTTTCATTGCCAGCGGCGTTGGCCCGTTTTCCGGGCAGGCAGTGCATTTTCAGCATGCCGCGCCGCAACCCAATGACTATGCGATAAACCGGTATCGTCGCGAAATTGAACGCCATTACGAGGTTGTGAATACCCATTTGATCGGCCGGGATCATATGGTGGGCGATGATTTGACCATCGCCGATATCTCGCTTTGGGGCTGGATCGACCGTGCGCCGGTGGTGATGAAGGGCGAAAGCATTCCGCTTGAAAGCTATCCGCATCTGGCGCGCTGGTTTGATTTTATCAATTCCCGCCCGGCCGTGGAACGGGCGCGCAAGATACTGGCATCGCACACATTTAAATCGGAAATGGACGATGTTGCCAAACGCGCCCTGTTTCCGTCAAATTTCCCGCGCTAACCGTTTTGCCATTCAAAAGGGGCGGGCAACCGCGCCTGCCCCTTGATTTGGCACCAGATATTCTAACGGATAGTTTGTTGCTAGACTTCCTTCCTGTTGCCCGATCTACGTAGTTGCCGTAAAGTCCGGGCCATGAACGAACAGATTATATATCGGGTTCTTGGCAGCGATGAATGGGCGGAAGCCCTGTCGCATGGCGAGTATCTGGGCGCGCCGCATGATGTGGCCGACGGCTTTATCCATTTTTCGACCCGCGACACCCTGGCGGCAACGCTGGCATTGCATTATGCCGGGCGCAATCATTTGAAATTGCTGCATGTGCCGGTAGAACCGATTGCGGCGCATCTCAAATGGGAACCGGCACGGGGCGGCACGCTGTTTCCGCATCTTTATGCACGCCTGTCGGTACAGGATGTTTTTCGGGTGGATGATGTTCGCCTTGATGAAAATGACGTTCATGTTTTGCCGGAAGATTTGCGTTAAGCAATAACACCCATTTCAAAGGTGGCGGGTTTAGGGGTTTTCTATCTTTTGATAGACCCGGCCGCCGCCTTTTTTTATGCCGGTATCGATGATGCCGGGGAATTTGCCAGCCCTGACCGCGTTCATAAAGGCATGGCCGGATTTTACCTTGTCGCCGATATAAAGCTGGTCCCAGGTTGGGCCATAAATTTCGGGAAAATGAAAATTTCCCGCGGGCAGATGCGTGAGTTGGTGACGCAGACGTGCAATTTCTTCATCGGTCATCGCGGCCTCTGCCCGGTTTTATGACGGGAAATATCAGCTTTATGTCCGCACAAAGCATAGCATTTTTGCAGCCGCCGCAACAGGGGCGATAAAACTGCCCTGTTGCGGTGGTATTCAGGCGGTTGGGACGGAGGTTAAACCAGTTCACCCAGTGCTGTGGGGGTGAACGTTGAAATTTCGTCCCATTTTTCGGTGCGAATTTTGGTTGCCCATTGCGGATCGCTTATCAGGGCACGGCCAACGGCGATCAGGTCAAATTCGTCGCGTTCCATGCGGGCCAGCAGTTTTTCAATGCCCGCATTGCTAACCGCTTCGCCCGAAAACGAGCCGATGAAATCGCCCGAAAGGCCGACAGAGCCGACACTGATGGTGGCGGCACCGGTAATTTTTTTGGCCCAACCGGCAAAGTTAAGGCCTTCATCGCCATCAATTTCGGGGAATTCCGGTTCCCAGAAACGGCGTTGAGAGCAATGGAAAATATCCACACCGGCATCGGCAAGCGGGGCCAGCCAGCTTTCCATTTCGGCCGGGCTGGTGGCAAGGCGGGCGGTGTAATCTTGCTGTTTCCATTGCGACAAACGCAGAATGATCGGGAAGTCGGGGCCAACGGCCTTGCGCACGGCGGCAACGGTTTCAACGGCAAAGCGGGACCGTTCGGCAATGGTTTTGCCGCCATATTTGTCGTCGCGGTGGTTGGTGCCATCCCAGAAGAACTGGTCAATAAGGTAGCCATGCGCGCCGTGAATTTCGGCAACGTCAAAGCCCAGGCGTTTGGCATCGGCGGCGGCCTTGGCATAGGCTGCGATGGTGTCGGCAATGTCTTCGTCGCTCATGGCTTTGCCACGCGGTTTGTCGGGCGCTTCAAGGCCGGACGGGCTTTCAACCGGGACATCGGGCAGCCAGTCGCTTAGAAAGCTGGTGACAGAACCTGTATGCCAGATTTGCGGGCCCATTTTGCCCCCGGCACCATGTACGGCGTCAATGACGTTTTTCCAGCCAGCAAGGGCGGCATCGCCGTGAAAGAACGGAATATTGCCTTCATTGCGTGATGCCGGGCGGTCAATCACGGTGCCTTCCGACAGGATGAGGCCAACATTGCCTTGCGCACGGCGTTTGTAATAGGCGGCATTGGGGTTGCCGGGAATGCCGTCCGGGGCCATGGAACGGGTCATTGGGGCCATGACAATACGGTTGGCAAGCTCCAGGGATTTGAGCTTGAAGGGTTTGAACAGAATGTCTGTTGCAGGCATGTTTTTCGCTCTCCGGAAAAATGTGAATTGCTGTTTAGATATAAAAAATATACCTACTGTCAATCAGGCACCCAAAGACGACCAGGTATATTCAAGGAAACCGCATGATCGAATGTTCGCCCTATAAGTTCCATGTCGACTGCCCCAGCCGTAAACTGTTCGAGCAGATTTCGGATAAATGGTCGATGATGATACTGACCGTGCTGGATGACGGACCATTGCGGTTTAATGAAATTCGCCGCCAGCTTGAGGGGATTACGCAAAAGGCGCAAACCCAGACCTTGCGCCGTCTGGAGCGAAACGGCCTGGTTGAACGCAAAGTGATCGCAAGTTCGCCGGTCGCGGTGCAATACGAGATTACGCCGCTGGGCCGCAAGTTACAGGGGCCGTTTAAAGCCCTTTATAAATGGACACTGGATTATATGCCCGAGGTGGAAAAGGCGCGTGCCACCTATGATGCCCGGATCGAGCAGGTCGAGAACGTTTAAAAACTTAAAAAGCCGACGCATTATGTGGGGCGGGCCGTTTGTATGCGGGCTGCACGGGCAGGAAGATGGCCCGCAGAATGAGACATGACTTGCCCCGTCGGGTTCAGCCGCGTAAGAAAAGGGCAGGGACAAACAGATGGACGGAGCCAGACGGGTGGGGTGGTATAAAACTTTTGTTTTGCCGGTAGTGCGCTGGATCGATACCGAATGCGCGCACGGATTGGCTCTTTGGGCGCTGAAGAATAATCTTGTGCCAAAACCCGACGGCGCAGGCGATAGCAGCCCGCTTCTGGAATGCGAGGTTTTTGGTCGCAAATTTACCAATCCGATTGGCCTTGCCGCAGGCTTTGACAAAAACGCCGAAGTCCCCAACCAGATGCTGGATCAGGGTTTCGGGTTTGTTGAAATAGGTTCGGTCACGCCCGAGCCGCAGGCCGGAAACCGCAAACCCCGCCTGTTTCGGCTTTATTCGGACCGCGCGGTGATTAACCGCATGGGGTTCAATAATGACGGGCTGGCGGTGGTGGCAACGCGCCTGCGCAAACGCGCGCGCCGGGGTGTTTTGGGGGCCAATCTGGGCAAAAACAAATATGCCGCCGATGCCGCTGCTGATTACGTTACCGGCGTTCGCACCCTGGGTCGCTATGCCGATTATCTGGTGGTGAATGTATCCTCGCCCAATACGCCGGGTTTGCGCGCCTTGCAGGGCCGTGAATTGCTGGCTGAATTGTTATCCGCGGTTTTGGCCGCGCGCGATGAAGCCGCCCCCGGTGTGCCGGTGTTGCTTAAGGTTGCACCCGACCTGAGCGATGAGGACAAGGCCGATATTGCCAGCGTTGTGCTGGATTTGAAAATTGAGGGCCTGATTGTTTCCAACACCACAATTGACCGCCCGGTTGGCATGAACAGCTATGATCAGGCGGAGAAAGGTGGGTTGTCTGGTCCGCCGTTGATGGCACAATCAACCAAGGTTCTGGCCGATTTTTACCAGTTGACCAAGGGGCAGGTACCCTTGATTGGTGTTGGCGGGGTAACGTCGGGCAAGGATGCCTACGAAAAAATCCTGAACGGGGCCTCGCTGGTGCAGATTTATACCGCACTGGTCTATCATGGGCCGGGGTTGGCGCAGGAAATTAAGGACGACCTTGAAAAGCGGTTGCGACAGGATGGTTTTGCATCGGTTAGCGATGCCGTTGGTGCGGCGTTTCCGGAAATTAGTGGCAAGCACGCCGCGATTGACGAGGTTGTGCGCGCCACTGTCACGGCCACGGTCACTGCCGCAGCAGATGCGGATGATGTGACCGAGCCGATGGTGGCGACGCCCGCAACACCTTCTGATCCAAAACAAGACTGAAACAGTTATTTGCCCCGTGACGCTGGCGCATGATCGTTGGCATCACGCATGGCCTTACGCAGGAGAAACCAGATGCCGCAACCCTCGTATCAGATGATTAACGGCCTGTCCGAAGTGATCGGAAATTACGATGCTGTTATTCTGGATTTATGGGGTGTGGTGCATGACGGTATCACGCCCTATCCCAGTTCGATTGCGGCGATGCAGGCATTAAAAGAAGCCGGTATTCCGGTGGCATTGTTGTCAAACGCGCCGCGCCGCTCCAGCGTGGTGATTGCGCGGATGGAAGATATGGGGATTGAGCGGTCGCTATATGGGCCGGCGGTGGCATCGGGCGAAATTGCCTATCACCAGCTGCGCGACCGCCATGATGCCTGGTATGGCAAGCTGGGGCGCAAGGTATTTCGGGTTGGCCCGGTGCGCGACCATTCGATGTTCGAAGAACAGGACGTTGAATTTGCCGAGACACTGGAAGATGCCGACTGGATTTTGGTGACCGGGCCCGATGACGACCACGACCCGGTGACCCACTATGAAGACATGCTGCATCTTGCCCTGTCGCTGTCGCTGCCCATGTTATGCCCGAACCCGGACCGTGAAGTGATCCGGGGTGGCGAGCGCATTATTTGTGCCGGGGCCATTGCCGGGCGCTATGAAGAACTGGGCGGCGATGTGCGCTGGGAGGGCAAGCCGCTTGCCAGTGCCTATGATTTTTGCCTGCAAGCCTTTGATATGGGGCCGGATGCGCGGTTGCTGGTGGTGGGGGATTCATTATCCACCGACGTTGCCGGGTCCAATGCCGCCGGGCTGGACATTGCCTTTGTTACCGGCGGTATCCATGCCGAGGAACTAAACGCCCCGCGCGGAACCCTGCCGGAAAAGGCAAAGCTGGACCAGTTGCTACAAGTGACGGGTCGTTATGTGACCTATGCCATCGGCGATTTTTGCTGGTAAGGGTGCCGGTTTAAAACCGCCCAAAACAAAACGCCGCCCGGAAATGACCCGGGCGGCGTTTTTGTTTTGGGCTATCGGTATTGGGGCTGATCAGATTGCGGCTGCGCGGTTGGCGTCGATATAGATTTCGCGCAGGCGTTTGGCGATGGGGCCGGGCGTGCCATCGCCAATAACCGCGCCATCAATTTCAACAACCGGGCACACAAAGGCCGAGGCCGAGGTGGTGAAGGCTTCCTGTGCGGTCTGGGCTTCGGCAATGGTGAAGGCGCGTTCTTCGACTTTGAGGTCAAGTTCGGCAGCGCATTTCAAAACAGCCTTGCGGGTAATGCCGTGCAGGATGTCGTGCGACAGTTCGCGGGTAACAATGGTGCCGTCCCGGGTGACGATATAGCTGTTGTTCGATGATCCTTCGGTGACCTTGCCGTCGAGCACCAGCCAGGCGTCATCGGCTCCTTTTTTTGCGGCTTCGTTTTTGACAATGGAGGGATAAAGCAACTGCACGGTTTTGATATCGCAGCGGCGCCAGCGCAGATCGGCGAAGGAGACAATTTTTTGTCCGCGTTCGGCCAGCGCGCTTTTGATCAGGGATTTGGACTGGGTGAACAAAACAACCGTCGGCGCAACATCGGCAGCGGGGAACATAAAGTCGCGATCAGAAGCGGCCCCGCGCGAGATCTGCAAATAAACCAGACCTTCGGTGACGTTGTTTTTGCTTACCAGTTCACGGTGGATGGCCAAAAGGGCATCGGCATCGACCTTGAAATTAATGCCAAGTTCGGAAAGCGAGCGTTCAAGGCGGGTGATGTGGCCGTGAAAATCGATCAGCTTGCCATCGAGCACCGAGGTGACTTCATAGACAGCATCGGCGAACAGAAAGGCGCGATCAAAGATTGAAACGGATGCTTCATTTTCCGGCACATACTGGCCGTTGACATAAACAGTACGCATTTAATTTTCCTGACGGTTCAGATCGGCTGCCGATCCCAAAAAGCAATAAGGGCGTTTCCACATGTGATGTGCCTGCGAATTCTGTTTAAATGCAGGCCTTGCAACGTTCTTATCCAAATAGCACAGCTTTGCTGTCCTTGTCGCCGGGGGCTTTTTTTGTTGCGTTAAAAAGGTGAAATGTTGTCTGGATTGGGCAATATGATGCCCGGGCGTGATACATCCCAAGGGTATTTAAGGCATTGGCCGCATAAAATTCGAACGTTTCAAAGGCGTGTCTTTGCCTGAAGCGTGCGGGGAAATCGCTTAATAGGTCATGATCAATCCATATTGATTAATCAGCCTTTTATAGGTGCCATTTTCCTTGATAACGGCCAGGGCGGCGTTAAAGCGGGGCAGCAAGGCATAGGTTTCGGGGTAGTCCTTTGAGGTCATCAGGAAAAGGCCTTCGCCCGCGATCAACGGTTTTTCGAGGGTATAGAATTTTGCCGCTTCTTCGGGCGGGAATTGCGTGTTGATCAAATGCCAGCCAACGGTGGTTGCCGTTGAAAACAAATCAATGCGGCCCAGTTGCAGGCGTTTGAAATTCTGTTCTTCGGAATGGGCATATTGCACATCCAGCCCGGCTTTTTCAAACCACGGTTCGTAATAATAGCCCTGAATACCGCCGATTTTATAAGGCTGAAGGTCGGACAGTTTTTCGTATGTGATGGGCGGTTTGGTGCCGTTCGCGCTGTAGGCAAAGAAGTGCGAGTCCGCGAGATAGATCGGGTCTGAAAACAGAAAGGCTTTTTCACGGCTGGCAGTTTTGCGATAGGGGATGGTCCCCCATGCGGTGGCATCGGCAACTTCCTGTTCGCAGCGTTTCCACGGCAAATAGTGAAATTCAAAACGGACCCCCATCTGCGTGCCGATTTCGGCAAACAGGTCGGCCAGGAAATTTTGGTCGGTCGAGGATGTGGCATAGGGCGGGTAGTCGTTGGTGGCAATAACCAGCGACGGCTGGGCATTTGCCGGCAGGGCGGACAGAATTAGCAAGACAGCCACAAGCTGAATTTTGCCAAGCAGGTTCATTCTTGGTTCTTCCCCGATGTCGCGCCCGACGTGATAATGTTTTATGAGACATTTGGAACAACGCGTTTGCAATATATGGGAAGATCCAAAGCAATTTTTAGGGCCAACTTTGGTATCTTTTAAAGATGACCAAGGCCGCCGAACGGGTCCGGCGGCCCTGGTTTTAGCTAATATCCTGTTTTAGTTATATTATGCCGTTTCGGCGGCAAACGGTTCGTTGGCGCGCGGCAGTCGTAATTCGGTTTCGCTGTCAAAAATATGGGTTTTATCCATGTTAAAGGCGATCTCGATGGTGCTGTCGATGGCAAGGTCGGGCCGGGCAAGGGTGAATATCTTAACCGGTTTACCTGCCAGTGTTACATGAACCAGCGTGGAAAGGCCCATGGGTTCGATCAGGTCAACCGTGGCGGGAACCGACGGGGCACTGCCGTTCCCGACAATGTCGATATGTTCCGGGCGCGCACCAAGCGTGAGCTTTTGCCCGTTGCTGACATTTGGCGGTGCCAGAAACGGGATGGATGTGCCGTCGTCAAGGATCAGGGCGCATCCTTGTGCCGTGATCTGGCAGGTGCCCGACAGGAAATTCATCGCGGGCGAGCCGATAAACGACGCAACAAAGATGTTTGCCGGGCGATCATAAATTTCAAGCGGCGTTCCGACCTGTTGCACAATGCCGTCATACATGGCGACAATGCGGTCCGCCATGGTCATGGCTTCGATCTGGTCGTGGGTGACATAAACCGATGTCGCACCAAGGCGGCGATGCAGTTTACGAATTTCGGTGCGCATCTGTTCGCGCAGGCGGGCATCAAGGTTTGACAGCGGTTCGTCAAACAAAAATGCCTGGGGTTGGCGCACAATGGCGCGCCCCATGGCAACGCGCTGGCGCTGCCCGCCCGAAAGGGCCTTGGGCCGGCGTTGCAACAGGGCATTTAAGCCCAAAATACCGGCAACATTATCAATCGCGGCACTGACCTTTTCCCTGGCGGTTTTGCGCAGCGTCAGCGCGTAGCCCATGTTTTGGGCAACGGTCATATGCGGGTAAAGCGCATAGGACTGAAACACCATGGCGATGTCGCGGTCTTTGGGGTCCAAATCGTTAACCACATTGCCGCCAATGGCAATATCGCCCGATGTGATTTCTTCCAGCCCGGCAATCATACGCAAAAGGGTTGATTTGCCACAGCCCGACGGGCCGACCAGAACGATAAATTCCCCGTCCTGAATATCAAGATCGATGCCGTGCAGAACATCGACGGCGCCATAGCTTTTGCGGGCGTTGGTAATTTCAATTGAAGCCATTTTGTCCTCGTTTATCCTTTGACTGCACCTGCCGTCAGCCCCTGAACCAGATAACGCTGGATCAGCAGGAAGAAGGCACAGGCAGGGATCAGGGCCAGCACACCAGCCGCCATCATTTGTCCGAAATCGACACCGAATTTGGAAACGAAGCTGAGCAAGCCGACCGGGAAGGTTGAAGCCGATTCACTGCTGACCAGCATCAGGGCGAATAACAGTTCCGACCATGCCGCGGTAAAGACAAAGCCAAGGGTGGCGGCAATGCCAGGCAGGGTGAGGGGCAGGATGATGCGGCGGAAGGCCTCAAACCGGGTGTTGCCGTCTATCATGGCGGCTTCTTCCAGATCCTTGGGGATGCCATCAAAGAAGGATTGCATCAGAAAGGTGGCGAAGGGCACGTTAAAGGCGGTGTAAACAATGATCAGGCCGGTCAGGCTGTCGGTCAGGCCCAGCGGGGCAAGAATGCGGAAAATTGGCGCGATCAGCATGACCAGCGGAAACATTTGCGTGATCAGCATCAGGGCGACAATGACGATTTTGCCGTTAAAGCGAAACCGCGAAAAGGCATAGCCTGTGACGGCGGCAATGATGCAGGTAAACAGGGCGGTAAAGCCCGACACAATCACCGAGTTCATGAAATAATGCGGGAAGTGGCTTTGGGTCAGCACAAAGGTGTAATTGTCCCACGTTGTGCGTGACGGCCACATTCGTACACCTTCGGTATAGAGAATGTCGTTGGGGGTCACCGACACCTTTAGCAGCCAGTAAAGCGGAAACAGCGCAAAGGCGACGAAAGCAGCAATCATAAGATAATGCGTGCCCCAATAGGCCGTTTTGCGAAGCCGGGATTTTCCGGGCGTTGACATGTCCGAATTCCTTTGGGGTTAACTATCAGCGTGGGTCATGGCGCGGCGCAGCGCAATAACGCCCAGCGCATAGGCCAGCAACAAAACAAGCAACACCGCCGCAATGGCCGAGGCATAGCCGAAATCAAGGCGACGAAACGCCTGGGTAAAGATGTAGCTGGCCACGATCTGGGTTGAATCAGCCGGGCCACCTTTGGTCATCACCACAATGAGATCGGCGAAATTGGCAATCCAGATGGTGCGCAGCATCAAGGTTATCGCAATGGTGGGCGCGAGGAAGGGAATGGTGATGCTGATAAATTTCTGGCGCGTTGTTGCCCCGTCAATCGAGGCGGCTTCGTACAATTCGCCGGGAATGGATTGCAGGGCGGCCAGCAGGGTGATGGCAAAAAACGGAATGCCAAACCAGATATTGGCAATGATCGGCCCCCACATTGCCAGATCGGGGTCTGACAAAATGTTAAAGGGGGTATCCATCAAACCCAGACTGGTCAGCCAGTGCGGCAAGGGGCCAACAACAGGGTTAAACATCCATGCCCAGTTAAGACCGGACAGAAATGTTGGCACCGCCCACGGCAAAAACACCAGCGCCTGAATAAGCCTGCGGCCCAAAAACTGGCGGTTTAGCAGCAATGCCAGCACCAGCCCCAGCGAAAACTGAAACGCCAGCGAGCCAAAGGTCCACCAGGCGGTATTGATTAACGCGCCTAAAAAGGCGCTGTCATGGGCCAGTGCCTGAAAATGGGCCAGCCCGACAAACCCGCCACTAAACGGGTTGAGAATACGGATGTCGCGAAAGGCATAGCTTAAGCCCAGAATAAGGGGCATCAGCATAACCGCGACAATCAGCACCACGGCGGGCGATACATAATAATAGGGTTCAAGTATGCCGGAAAGCCTGCGGGAAAATACGCCCCGCCTTGCGGCGGGACGTTTTCCGACATCAGTCATGTTGGTCACGGGTTTGTTGCCATCCATTTCTGCTGGGCCGGGGTCAGGTAATCGGCCCACTGTTTGCCCAGTTCTTCGGGGGTGATGCGGCCCAGAAGGGCTTCCTGACTGGTGCGGATGACCAGGGAATCTTTAAAGAACGCAAATTCTTCAAGATGGGTCGGCATCACGGTCGGATGAACGTCAGGGTCCGAAAGTTCGGCAAACCAGCCTTTGAACTGGTCGGATGCAAAAAACGGATCGGATTCAGCACCCTTGTAAATTGGCAATGCGCCAATGCGCTTGTTCCAGGTCAGGTTGGCATCCTTGCTTTCAAGGTGCGAAATCAGTTTCCAGGCTTCGTCTTTATGCTCGCTGGATTTAAACATCGACCAACCGGCATAGCCAATGGTTGGGAATGCCTTGCCAGACGGGCCTTTGGGCATGGTGGTAATGCCGAAATCCTCGGCTTTCATGCGGCTGGAAATGGCGATCAGGGCGTCGGGGTCCTGGTCAAGCATGGCGCAGGTGCCCGAATAGAAACCGGCGACAATTTCGTTAAAGCCCCAGTTCAGGCTGTCTTTGGGGGCCAGACCTTCTTTGTAAAGGTCGGTCAGGTATTTAAGGCCCTTAACCCAGCCATCGGAATCAAACGTGCTTTTGCCGTCTTTGGTGAAAAAGTCGTTGGACCCGGCGGCAGCGGCGCCAAACATCACCCAGCCATTAAGGCCACCGGGGCCGCCGCGCAGGCAATAGCCCGATTTGCCCGGCAAGGCCGAAACCTTTTTGGCGGCTTCGCGGAAATCTTCCAGCGTTTTGGGAACTTCGGTAACACCGGCTTCCTTGAACAGCTTTTTGTTATAGAACATGGCGCGCAGATAAAAACCATACGGCAGCATATAGGCTTCGTTGCCAGCCGAACGGGCAAATTCAAGCGCACGCGCATTCAGGTTTTCGGTCGCGTCCCAGTCTTTAAGGTAAGGTTCCAGGCTTTCAAGCGCGCCGTTATTGGCATACAGCGTTAGCCAGGTATCGGGCATTTCGACCACGTCGGGCGTTTGACCGGCCGACACCATGGTGGCGAATTTTTCAAATGCCTGTCCCCACGGCAGCGATGTGATTTCCACATTCACGCCGGGATTGGCATCTTCATATTCCTTGACCAGTGTTTTCAAGGTTGCGGTGCGGTCCGGGCTGGTGATGACTTCGACCAGCTTTAACGTGGTATCGGCATAGGCATGGCCCGCCAGCGCAAGCGAAGCTGCACCTGCCAGAATTGTTGTCTTCCAGTTCATGTGAAGTCCCCTGTTAATGGACGTTTTGTTATTTAAAGAGCGGCATCGATGGCAGCAGACAGATCCGACCAAAGGTCGTCTGCGTCCTCGAGGCCGATATGCAGGCGCACCAGATTTTCAGGCACGCCGAAACGAAGTGCCGAATTAGGCCCGCCAACCTGAGCCCGCGAAACCAGTGCGGGCACAACGAGGCTTTCATGGCCGCCCCAACTAACCCCGATTTTAAAAATGCCAAGGGCATCGCAAAAAAGCGGGATGTTGACGCGGGGTGAAAATTCAAACGAAAACAAACCCGAAGACCCGGTTAAACCGTCGGGCAGATTGCGGCCCAGTGTCGGGTGGTACACCGCGACCACTTCGGGGTGATCGGCAAGCTTTTGGGCGATGGCAAGGCCGGAGCGTTGATGTTCGCGCATGCGGGCGGGCAGGGTGCGCAACCCGCGCAGCAACAGCCAGGCATCAAAAGCCGAAAGTTTACTGCCGAGATAAGGCAAAATCTGCCCGCGCAAACGGCCAATAAAGTCGTTGCTGGCGGCCACAACACCGGCTACCACATCACTGTGCCCGCCCAGATATTTTGATGCCGAATGAATAACAACATCGCACCCCAGCGTTGCGGGTTGCTGAAATATCGGCGAGGCCCAGCTGTTATCGATCATGGAAATCGCACCATGTTTACGGGCGATTTCGCATAGTTTGGCGATATCGTGAACATGAAATGTCCAGGATGTCGGGCTTTCAAGATAAAGCAGCTTTGCACCGGGCAGGGCCTTGTCAATCGCATCGATATCGCGACCATCGACATAATCGACCGTGACATTCAGGTCTTTCAGCATCATTTCAAAGAAACGATAGGCATCAGGGTAAAGATGCTCGACCGCGACAATGCGGTCGCCGGGTTTTACCACCGAAAGAACCGATGCCGAAATGGCGGCCATGCCACTGGCAAAACCAAGGGCGTCTTCGGTTTTTTCCAGTTTGGCGATTTTTTCTTCAAAGGCGCGCACGGTCGGGTTCAGGCCGCGACTGTAAACGGGGCGCACCTTTTTGCCGGCATAGGTATCGGCCATGTCGGCGAAGGATTCAAAAACGAACAACGAGTTTTGAAAAATCGGCGGCACCACCGCATTGCCAAAATGGGTTTCATCATAGGCAACGACGGTTGACGGGGAAGACGTAACGACGGGGGGCTTATTGGTGTTCATTGGACATTCTCACGATGTCGTTTTCAACGACTTCCAGGATGGCGAGGGTATGCTGCCGGGCGCTTTCGGGGTCGCGCCGCTCGATGGCGTCAAACAGCATGCGGTGAAATTCAAAGGAATCACGGGCAAAATCGGGGCGGTTGAACGGGATGGAAAAGAACGATTCAAAGGCTTCGCGCATTTGGCCCAGCAATTGTTCAAATAGCGGGTTTCCGGCGGCCTTATAGATCGACAGGTGAAAAACAAGGTCGGCCTGGCCTGCTGTGCCTTCGCGTAAATGTTCGGCCTCCATTGCTTCCAGTGCCGTGCGCATTTCGGTGATATCCTCGGGCGATGCGCGTTTGGCGGCCAGAACGCTGGCCTCGCATTCCAGCCCGCGCCGCACCTCCAGCGTTTGCAACAGGCCGTCGCGCTGGGTGGCGATGGATAGCGGCATGTAAACGGTTTGTTCGGTGACCGATCGTTTCAGATAGGTGCCAGAACCCCGCCTGATTTCAACAATGCCCAGGGCCTGCATATGGCCAATGGCTTCGCGGATGCTGGAACGGCCCACGTGAAGACCGGTCATTAATTCGCGTTCCGGCGGCAGACGGTCGCCGGGTTTCAGGTTTGTTTGAACGATAAAGCTGGTCAGCGCTTCCAAAATGGCATCGCGGCGTCCCGATGATGCAATGGGTGTAAAGCCGGTACCCGTTATGTCTGCCACACTTTGATCCCTGATTTGTCGGTTGTGCATCTTTGCCGGGCATATTGTGGTATGCCGTCAGACATCAGACGTCAGACCAATTTGTCCAATACAGGGGGCCATTGTCAAGTTTAATGAAAGTTCACGACTGTTTTTTGATATTTCCCGACATAAAATTACAATAGCTCGACAAAATAGTGTTTTGCCGGGGCGTTTGTTTTGCGGCGAAAATTGCGGGGCGAAACCAAAAACTGCGCCGCCGCATCACCCGCCACGGTGTGTTGCGCGAAGGATATGCGAGGCGCGCAACCGGAGAAGCTGCGGGCAGCACTATGGGCTGCGATCTAACGTCGCTGGGAAACAGACTGTCATATGGGTACCGAGTCTTTGGCGCTTGGACGCGATCAAGTAAGGCTTTTGCCAACAAGGTGCTGCGCGCAGATCGTCACGACGGGGAGGATGGCCGGGTTGGTGGTTTTTGCCGTGCAAGCAGCAAAAAGCCCGCAATGCGATCCTTGGTCAAGGGCATTGCGGGCTGAAACAAGGGGCGAGGGACAACAGGGCGAACTAGCGGCCCGGGCCGTTCATAACGCGCTGGCCGTTAACCGTGATGCGGCCATCGGCAAGCAGTTGCAGTTTGTATTTACTGGTGCCTTGTTTGCCCGGCGTACCTGCCGCCAGTCCGTCGACCGCAGGCGGGAACAGGGCACCGAGAATGGTGGGGCTTTTGGGGGTGCCCAAAAGATATTCCAGTTGTTCGCGGCCCACCAGGTCAAGGTCCAGCACGCCCTGAAAGCCATAAGCCGCATTTTTTTGCGGCACGAACTGGCCGGTGCCAGCAGCTTCAAGATTACGGCTTTCGACATACAGCTTTTCAACGTCAATCGGCTTGCCGGTTTTTAAGGCCTCGTGCCACAGGGCGTTGGCGATGTTGTTACGCACCAGCGACGGGCGCATGCCTGATAACAGGTCGCTTAAGCCTTGTTGTAAAATCGGGCGGGCGCTGGTCCATTTTACGCCGGTGGCATGGCCCAAAAGGCGCACGGTGCGCGGTTGAAACAGGCCGGGCAACCACATGCCGTCATGGGCATAGTCCAGGCGGGTGGTGCCGTCGCTGTCAGGATACAGCGACAATTCGGCTGATTTCATCGCCCCCATTTTTTCGCGGTTGGGGCCGGTCCATTCGGCATCTTTCCAGGCAAGGTCAACCTTGCGCGTCAGCCACGAAATTTTCAGATCGCTTAGCAACCAGTGCTGGCGCGAAACCGGTTCGTCGGCACCAAGGAAATTGGCAAAGCCGGTAAACCCTTCCGGGCTTTGCGTTTGTGTGTTCCAGGTCACTGTGCCACGCGCATTATGCATGGTCAGGTTACGCTGATTAATGGTTTCCTGTGCGCTGATGCTGGCTTGCTCAGGCAGGTTAAAATCGATGCTGACATAACGGGGGGTGTTTTTGTCGTCATTGACGTTGATCTCGACATTGCTCATCACAAGGTCGCGATCACCTTCATATCCGCCCAGGGGCACATGGACATTGTCATAGTGAAAACTGGCAATGCCATCATGGCTGGTGGCAGAGGTTTCGGTCGCCGTAACGTCATGTTGTGCCATGACTTTTTGCAAAATCTGGCGAGCATTGTTAACATCCATGGCCGATGCGATACCGGGCATGGCAAGCATACCCGCGCTCAGGCACAAAAAGGCCGTTAACCGGGGTGTTTTGCTGCCGGGTCGAAAACGAAAAACGGCCTTGTTCATTTATACAGTCTCGCTGGTCGTGAAGGAACGGATGCGAAGATATTGCAGGATTTTGGTAAAGATGGGGCAGTCGTGCTTTCGGGGGCTTGTCACGCGGTTGTGAAAGGCCGCGCGTCATTATTTCTGGCGCGCCGGTTTTTTAAACAGAATGATGGCGTTTGGCGACATAAAGGCATGCGGGCATAGCCCATAAATCGGAATGTCGCGTTTTGATGTGCAACAGGACGGGCATACACGACCGGTTTTGCCCAACAGGACGCACTGCCGGGACAATATGGCTAAGCTCGTGATGTATCGGCTGATGGGGCCGGGGTCATGTGCGGGGCCAGGCACGAAGGCCCGATGATGAATGCCGGTTTTGGGAAAGAAGTACAGGCCGCCCGCATTTCGGTGTGCAGGTGCCCCTTTGATATCAGGTCATATACCGGGCTTTTAGCGGGCAGGGCCATGAATTTGAAAAGCGGGCATGACACGGGGGGCGATAGACAATTGTAATTTAATTTTGCGTTGCAATATGTTCGATTATGGAAGATTTTACATATGGGGAAAAGGGGATTGGCCGGGGTCAATCTTCGCGATTTCGGGTCCAGATGCCGTTAAATAACAGGTCAATTAACTGGTTTGCGCGCTTTACGATTTCGTCTTTGGACGGGATGTGCGACGGGGCGGTTTCAAGAACGACATCTCGCCATTGTCCCTGAATCATGGCGAGGAACATTTTGGCTGTAAATTCGGGGTCCGCGATCCGCATATTGCCGATATCGTTTTGATGCTGAAAAAAGGAAATCGTGCGTTCGGTTACGGGTTCGGGGCCATTTTTCATAAAGGTTTCGCGGATGCCGGGAAATTGATCCATTTCAAGCTGCAAGAAGCTCATGATGCGGATCGATTCGTCATCCAGGCACTTTTCCGTCATGATAATCGTGAAGTTAAGCAGGGCTTCGCGCGGGGGAATATCCGATCCCAGCGATGTTTGTAAAATTTCTGAAAACTCCTGACACTTTTCTGTCAGGACAGATGCGATAAGACCATCTTTGCCACCAAAAGCTTCGTAAAGGGTCGTTCGCGACCCGCCAGAGCGGGAGATAACATCGTTTAACGTCACAGCCGCAAATCCCTTGGTCGCAAGGATTTCCCAGGTGGCATCAAGCATCGCCCGGCGACGTGCCTCACCGCGCGATATTTGTTTTGAGACCGGCTGTAATGTTTCGCTCATGATTTTAAAGGGCCTTATGTTTTTGGGTCTTGCTTCGGCACTGCACAATATGTACTGTACAGTACAGTATTCTTAAAAGCAATGGCAAGGCTGATGTAACGGCTTTGCATTTCGGGACTGGAAGGAAGAAAATTTTGTCCGTTCGTTCTTGTCTAAAAGCTGCCGGTATGGTGGCGATGGTGATTTACGTTGCAGGCTGCGATGAGCAAAAGGGAGGCGGAAATGCCGCCGCCCAGCAAGCGCCGGCAACCCAGGTCACTTTTGTTGAGGTTCAGCCTCAGACGGTTGGTCTGGTCGCTGAACTTCCCGGCCGGACGGTTGCATCGCGCAAGGCTGATGTTCGTCCGCAGGTCGATGGGATCATCACAGAGCGCAATTTCACCGAAGGGGCGACGGTAAAAGCCGGACAGCAGCTTTATCAGATTGACCAAAGTGTTTATCTGGCCAATCTTGATGCCGCTCAGGCGGAACTGGCGCGCTCCAGGGCCACGCTGGATCAGGCCACCAAAACCCGTGCCCGGTATGACAAACTGATTAAAACCCAGGCTGTTAGCGAACAGGCCCGCGATGATGCCATTGCCGCCGAAGCCCAGGGCAAAGCCAGTGTTGCGTCTGCCCGCGCCGAGATTGATAAGGCGCGGATCAATTTGCAATATACGACGGTCACCGCACCGATCCCCGGCAAAATCGGGGCATCTTCGGTAACCGAAGGCGCGCTTGTGACGGCCAATCAGGAAATGACGCTGGCAACCATTACCCAGCTTGACCCGATTTACGTCGATGTCACCCAGGCCGGTGGCCGTCTGATGCAGATTAATCAGGGCATTGCATCGGGCCGTATTAAAAATGCAGCCGATGGCGATGGTGTTGATGTTCGTCTGATGCTCGATTCCACCGGGGATGAATACGGCCATATCGGCAAGATCCAGTTCGCGGATGTAACGGTGAATGAAACAACCGGGACGGTGCGTTTGCGGGCTGTTTTTGATAATCCCGACCAGGTTTTGCTGCCGGGTATGTTCGTCCGTGCCTTCGTTGATCAGGGACAGGTGGAAAATGCCTATCTTGTACCCCAGCGCGCTGTGATGCGGCGCCCGGATGGTTCGGCCTATGTCTTTACAATCAAGTCCGACAATACTGTTGAAGCCAAGGCGTTGACGATTGAGCAGTCCAAAGGCAGTGACTGGATTGTTATCAAGGGGCTGAACCCTGGCGACCACATCATTGTCGACGGTCTGCAGCGTGTCGGTCCCGGCGCACCGGTTACTCCGGTTGCCGCAAAGAGCGACGACGCACAGCCGGCATCCCGGTAAGGATAGTATCTGATGGCAAAGTTTTTTATTGATCGCCCGGTATTTGCCTGGGTGATTGCCCTTGTGATCATGCTGGCGGGGGGGCTGTCGATTCTGCAATTGCCGATCGAACAGTACCCGTCGATTGCGCCACCTTCGGTCAAGGTGTCGGCAAGCTATCCGGGCGCGTCTGCGCAAACTGTTGAAAATACGGTCACCCAGGTGATCGAACAGCAGATGAATGGCCTCGATAACCTGCGTTACATGTCTTCCACCAGTGATTCCACTGGGAGTGCGCAAATTACCCTGACCTTTAATTCTGAAGCGGACCCGGATATTGCCCAGGTTCAGGTGCAGAACAAGTTGCAGGCGGCAATGTCTGTTTTGCCAAGTCAGGTGCAGCAGCAGGGGATTAACGTTACCAAGTCCAACGGGTCGTTCCTGATGGTCGTGGGGTTTGTATCCTCTGATGGCAATATCGACGTCCATGACCTGGCCGATTTTGTTTCCAACACGATGAAGGACCCGATTTCGCGCGTGAACGGCGTTGGCAGTGTGTCGGTGTTTGGGGCGCAGCATGCAATGCGTGTGTGGCTGGACCCGAATAAACTGATCAGTTATGGCCTGACGGTTTCTGATGTCCGCACGGCGATTCAAGCGCAGAACACCGAAGTTTCTGCCGGTCAGATCGGCGGGGCTCCGGCCGTTGAAGGTCAGCAGATCAATGCGACCATCACCGCGCAAAGCCGTTTGCAAACCCCTGAAGAATTCACAAATATTCTGTTGCGGGTGAATACCGATGGGTCCCAGGTTCGCCTGGGCGATGTTGCGCGTGTGGAAATCGGGGCGGAAAGCTATAACGTTGTTGCCCGTTATAACGGCAAGGGGGCGGTTGGTATCGGTGTCAATCTTGCTACCGGTGCGAATGCGCTTGATACGGCTGAAGCGGTCAAAAGCCGTATTGGCGAACTCAAGGCATATATGCCTGACGGTGTGGAAATTGTTTACCCGTACGATACCACCCCGTTTGTTAAAATTTCGATTGAGGAAGTTGTCTACACGCTGGTGGAAGCGGTGGCTCTGGTCTTCCTTGTGATGTTCCTGTTTTTGCAGAACTGGCGCGCCACCCTTATCCCGACCATCGCCGTTCCGGTGGTGTTGCTGGGGACTTTTGGGGTGCTGGCTGTATTTGGCTATTCCATCAACACCCTGACCATGTTTGCCATGGTGCTGGCCATTGGTCTTCTGGTCGATGATGCCATCGTGGTGGTGGAAAACGTCGAACGTGTGATGTTTGAAGATGGTCTGTCCCCGCGCGATGCGACACGCAAGTCGATGGAACAGATTACCGGCGCTCTGGTTGGCATTGCCCTTGTGCTTTCGGCCGTGTTTGTGCCGATGGCGTTTTTCTCGGGCTCGACCGGGGCAATTTACCGCCAGTTCTCGATCACGATCGTTTCGGCGATGGTGCTCTCGGTTATCGTTGCACTCGTGCTGACTCCGGCATTGTGCGCGACCTTGCTTAAAAACTCGCATCACGATCCTTATAGCCGTAAAGGCTTCTTTGGCCTGTTTAACCGTGGCTTTGACAAAACCAATACCTTTTATCAGGGCAGTGTTAGCCATGTGGTGAACCGCAAATGGCGCTATCTGGTGGTTTATGCCTGTCTGGTGGGCGGTCTTGGCTATCTGTTCACGCAATTGCCCAGTTCGTTCCTGCCCGATGAAGATCAGGGCATTATGTTCTCGATGGTGCAATTGCCCGCCGGGGCATCGCAGGAACGGACAATCGGCGTTCTGAAAAAGGTCGAAGGCCACTTCCTTAATGACGAAAAAGACAATGTGAACGGCATTTTCACCGTGGCGGGCTTTAGTTTCGCCGGTAGCGGGCAGAATGCCGGTATTGCCTTCGTCAGCTTGAAAGACTGGTCACAGCGTACATTGGCGTCCCAGTCGGTCAAGGCGATTATCGGCCGTGCCTATGGCTTTTTTGGCCAGATCAAGGACGGTATGGTCTTTGCCTTTACCCCGCCAGCGATTGTTGAGCTGGGAACGGCAAACGGCTTTGACATGCAACTGGTGGACCGTGGTGCGGTTGGCCATGATGCCCTTGTTGCCGCCCGGAACCAGTTGCTGGGCATGGCGGCAAAAAACCCGGCCGTGCAGGGCGTTCGTCCGAACGGTTTGAACGACATGCCGGAATTCCAGGTTAATATTGACCAGGAAAAGGCCAAGGCGCTGGGCGTTTCGATTGGCGATATCAACGATACCCTGTCGACCGCCTGGGGGTCGAGCTATGTTAACGACTTCATGGAAAAGGGCCGGGTCAAAAAGGTTTATATTCAGGCAGATGCCAAATACCGCATGATGCCCAAGGATATGGACAACTGGTATGTCCGTAACGATCAGAACGAGATGGTGCCGATTTCGGCATTTGCATCTATGTCCTGGGGTTATGGTTCGCCCCGTCTGGAACGCTTTAGCGGTTTGCCCTCCCTTAATATTCAGGGGCAGGCGGCACCAGGGGTGAGTTCTGGCGACGCGATGGATGCCATGGCCGACATGGTTTCCAAGCTGCCTGACGGCATTGGTCTGGAATGGACGGGGCTTTCTTATGAAGAACGTGCCGCTGGCGACCAGGCACCCGCCCTTTATGCGATGTCGGTTATTGTCGTGTTCCTGTGCCTTGCTGCCCTTTATGAAAGCTGGTCCATTCCGGTTTCCGTGATGATGGTGGTGCCGCTGGGCGTTTTGGGGGCTGTCGCGGCGGCTTTGCTGCGCGGTTTGCCCAATGACGTGTATTTCCAGGTGGCGTTGCTGACCACAATTGGTCTTTCGGCCAAAAACGCCATTCTGATCGTCGAGTTCGCCCGCGATCTTTACGAAGACGGGATGGATTTGCTCGATGCCACGGTGGAAGCCGCGCGTCAGCGTTTGCGCCCGATTATCATGACATCGATGGCGTTTACGCTGGGCGTGCTGCCGCTGGCGATCAGTAGCGGTGCGGGTGCTGCGGCCCGTATTGCGGTGGGTACCGGTGTGATGGGCGGCATGATTGCGGCAACGGTTCTGGCGATTTTCTTTGTGCCGTTGTTCTTCATGGTGATTGTCGGCACGTTCTCGCGCAAGGATCGCTCGATAAAGGAAAAGCCGGTTATCGATGATAGCCCGGAACTTTAAATAACAGATACGGGGCCAGCAACATGGTTGGCCCCGTGCACGAAAAAGCCGGCCCGTTACCGGACCGGCTTTGTTCCCGCGCCTTCGACGGTCTGCAGAATAATCTGCAAGTCCCCCGACCCCGCCGTCGGTTGCGCGTGACGAAGAGCCGGTGCAAAAGCACCGGCTCTTTTGTTTTGGCCAAATGCAAGGGGATCGTCAAGTTCCGATATAGCTAAAACGACAGTATAGATGTGTCTTATTGCGTTTGGATAGGTGGAACCAGTTGCGTTTTGCCGCGTTTTGATACCAGGCGTTGATATTCCGGTTTTGCGCCCGTCCTTGCGCTCTCCCTTGCGGTCATCGCGAAACCGACCATTTTCTATTCATTGCCTGATGCCGTTCTGGCGCGTTGGCAGCCCCCAAACGACCCTGCCTTTTGTTTCTTCCGTGCTGGAAACGCGATGTCGACCATATTCGCCCCGCCTTGCGAAAGGAGCTTTCATGCCGCTTACCATTGCCGAAACCATTGTTGATATGCTGGCCGATGCCGGGGTTAAGCGCCTGTATGCCGTGACCGGCGACAGCCTTAACCTGCTAAACGATGCCATTCGCCGTGACGGGCGCATTGACTGGATCCATGTGCGCCACGAAGAAGCCGGGGCCTATGCTGCCATGGCCGAAGGCGTGCTGGGTGGGCTGGGCTGCTGTGCGGGCAGTTCCGGGCCGGGCCATGTGCATCTGGTTAACGGGCTTTATGATGCGCACCGCTGGGGTGCGCCGGTCATTGCCCTGCCATCCACCATTGATCGCGCCGATTACGGCATGGAATCGTTTCAGGAAACCGATCTGGCGATGTTTAATGGCTGTAGCTGGTATAACGAGCTGGCCCAAATCCCCGAACAGGCCCCGCGCATGTTGCAACAGGCCCTGCAAAACGCCATCACCCGCAAGGGTGTCGGCGTTTTTGGCTATAGCGGCGATATTTTACCGCTCGATTTGCCCAAAACCGCCATTGCATCGCCGGTTTATCGGCCCGAAACCATTGTTCGCCCCGATGACGCAACGCTGGACGAACTTGCCAGCCTGCTATCCGGGGCCAAACGGCCGCTGATTTATGGCGGTATGGGCTGTGATCATGCCCGTGATCAGGTGCGCGAGCTGGCCCGCCGCCTTAACGCGCCGCTGGGCTGGACGTTAAAAGGCAAAATGGCGTTAGAACACGACAACCCCAACGGCATTGGCATGACCGGCTTTATCGGCGGCAAGGCCTGTGCCGATGCCATTGCCAGGGCCGATGTTGTGTTGCTGTTAGGAACCGACTTTCCGTGGAAGGACTTTTTAAAAACCGATGCCCGCATTGCCCAGGTTTTAACCCACGGCGAACGGCTGGGGCGGCGTACCCATGTTGAAATGGGCCTGATTGGCGATGTGCGCGCCACGCTCGATGCCCTGTTGCCCCGCCTTGAAAACCGCGATGATGACAGCTTTTTGCAAGACCGGCTGGGTGTGTATAAATCCGATCAGGACCGGCTGGAACATCATGCCGGGACGGGGGGTAAAACCGGCGAAATCAGCCCGGAATATTTAACCGCAATGATCAGCCAGTATGCCGATGACGACGCCATTTTCACCGCCGATACCGGCATGACCACGGTGTGGGCGGCGCGCTACCTTAAAAGTACCGGCAAGCGCACGTTTATGGGCTCGTTCTCGCATGGGTCCATGGCCAATGCCATGCCCCAGGCGATGGGGGCGGCCTTGGCCGGGGGCGGTCGGCAAAGCATTGCGCTGTGCGGCGATGGCGGGCTGTCGATGTTGATGGGCGACCTTGCCACCATTGGCCAGTATCAGTTGCCGGTTAAAATGGTGGTGTATAATAATTCCAGCCTGGGCATGGTTGAAATTGAAATGCAGTTGGCCGGTTTGGCCAATTATCAAACCGAAATGGTCAACCCCGATTTCGCGCAGGTCGCCAAGGCCTGCAATATTCGCGGGGTGACGGTGGACGACCCCGACAAGGTTGAAGATGCCGTTCGCATGGCGATGGCACATGACGGCCCGGTGTTGCTTGATGTGAAAACCGACCGTTACGCGGTGGCCATGCCGCCCCATACCTCGGTTGATCAGCTTGGCAGTTATGCGCTCAGCGAAGCAAAAATGATATTGTCGGGCCGGGGCACCGAAGTGATCGATCAGATATCGACCAATTTTAAATATCTGCGTGATTTGTAATTTTTATGGCCGGGTCGTCGTTCTGACGGCCCGGTTTTTTGCGATACCAACAATGGAACATCCCCCATGAAACACAATGACAGCATCTTTGCCGCCTTTAACGGTGGCAATGGCCCCATCCGCGCCGTTCTGCCACTTGTGGCCTTTATCGGCGCGGTGGTTTGTCTTGTGGGGGCGGTCTGGGATCAGGACTGGTTATGGGGGCTGGTTATTTGCCTGCCGGTGCTTGTTGTTGCCCTTCATGATGTATCGCAGCGCGATTATGCGGTGTTGCGCAATTACCCGGTTTTGGGCTGGGCGCGGTATCTGTTTCAGGATTTACGGCCCTATCTGCGATCCTACATTGTTGAAGGCGACCTTGAAGGCCGCCCGTTTAATCAGGACCAGCGCCGTCTGGTCTATGAACGCGCGCGCGGCGAGGAAGATAATCACCCCTTTGGCACCGAGCTGGATGTTTACGCCCACGAATATAAATGGATCAGCCATTCGATCGCCGCCCTTGAGGTGCCCGATGTCGCCCCGCGCATCATCATTGGCGGCCCGCAATGCACGCAGCCCTATAGCGCGTCGATTTTAAATATCTCGGCGATGAGCTTTGGTGCCCTGTCTGCCCGCGCGATCGAGGCGCTTAATACCGGGGCCAAAATGGGCAATTTTGCCCACGATACCGGCGAAGGTTCGATCAGTCCCTATCACCGCAACGGCGGTGGTGATCTGATCTGGGAAATCGGCTCGGGCTATTTTGGCTGCCGCACGCAAGACGGCAATTTTGACGAAGATTTATTTGCCAAGGCCGCTTGCACCGATCAGGTCAAAATGATCGAAATAAAACTCAGCCAGGGGGCCAAACCCGGCCATGGCGGGGTGTTGCCCGGTGCCAAAGTAACGCCGGAAATTGCGCAAACCCGCAAAATCCCCGAAGGCAAAGACTGCATCTCCCCGGCCTCGCACAAGGCCTTTTCCACCCCGCGCGAAATGCTGCATTTCGCCGCCCGCCTGCGCGATTTGTCGGGTGGCAAGCCCGTCGGCATCAAGCTGTGCGTTGGTCATCCGCACGAACCGTTTGCCATTGCCAAGGCCATGCTCGAAACCGGCATATATCTTGATTTTATTGTGGTGGACGGGGCCGAAGGCGGCACCGGTGCCGCGCCGATAGAGCTGTCAAACCATGTCGGCCTGCCGCTGTATGACGGGCTGGTGATTGTGCGCAATGCGCTGGTCGGAACCGGCCTTAAAAAACATGTGCGTTTGGGGGCCAGTGGCATGGTGCATTCCGGCACCGGCGTTGCCCACGCCATTGCACTAGGTGCTGACTGGGTGAATGCCGCCCGCGCCTTTATGTTCTCAATCGGCTGTATTCAATCGATGAACTGCCACAAGGGAACCTGCCCCACCGGGGTTGCCACCCAGGACCCGCGCCGTCAGCGGGGGCTGGTGGTGGCCGACAAAGCCAAACAGGTCGAACGCTTCCACCGCAAAACCGTCCACGCCGCCCTGCAAATTTCAAGCTCGGCGGGCCTGCACAGCATCCACGACCTCGAACCCCACCACCTGTTCCACCGCATCAGCCCCACCGAAGCCCGCACCGCCGACCAGATTTACCCGTTTGTCGCGGAAAACCAGTTGGTCGAGGCCCCGGAAGACACACCGTATGATCTTTGGTGGAAAGCAGCCTCCGCCGACAGTTTTAATATTGCCAAGCATGTGGGGGATCAGCATAAGGCGAAGTCGTTGGGGATTTGAAATCTACGAAGTAAAAAGATCGCTTGGGGGTTAGTTTATTTTTATATCAGACAGCCATGATCTTACTTCTTTAATTACGCTATTGTGAGGTCTGCCAAAATGATTTTTGAATAAGCTATTTTTTTGGATAATTTCTTCTTTTGTTTCTTTGTCTCCTAATTCATATTTTATTATGTCTTTGACGACACCTAGGTAATGGGGGTCTGTTTCAGGGTTGAATTTGTCTAATCTGGATTTATTCATGACTTGATCATAAGTCAGTTCACTGTCGATTGCCCTGAATAAGTTTGGTTGATATACGTTGAAATAACATACGATTGCAATTGTAATTTGAAAAATAGAATCGTATTTTTTCTCTCCAGACATGTTCATTATGATGGAAAAGTAAGTTAATGTTCGTTCGATTTCTCTGAACGAAGGTTTGTAATACTCTACTAGTGCGGCAAGAATTTCAATCGTATCTGTGTTATTTATTTTTTCATCAGTCTCCATCATTTCTTTTAGTGCGTATTTGAGGAAGGTTACTCCGTGATCGTTATGCTTATCTGATGCTCTTGGTAATTCTACCCATAAATGAACAAATTTGTTGAGGTAGTTGGTTGCATTTATTTCGGTGCCGTATTTTGCTCTTATTGAATCTTCAAGTTGCTTCCTGTTGGTGACAAGTAGGAACGTTATTCCCTCAACGGAAAATAGATGTTTGATTTGTTCTAATAGTTCTAGGGCAAAATCTGGGCGGCAGCGATCAAGTTCATCTATAATGAAGATAAGTGGTGATCCATCACCGATTTCTTGGGAGATTTCTGTCAAATGATTTTTGAATTTCTGTAGAGATGATTTATCGTTTTTTGCTTGTTTTAGCTTCTCGTCAACGATTTCATCTATTTCTTTTGATTTAAAATTAGAGATTATTTTTTCAATAGAATCGACGTCACTGCCATCTACTATACCTGCTGTGGTTATTTTGGCTGCAACTTTAATGGCGCCTCTTGTTAGTGATTTTGTGGCTTGAGATAAATTGTCTCGGAATTTTTCTTGTTTTTTCTTATCAGTGGTCGGTATTAATTGATATATTTCAGAGGCTAGGGCGAGGAAGGGGTGTTCTTGATAGTCATTTGCGAATGCATCGAAATATATGGAAGTGATTTTTTTTCTGTCGCGATTTGAGAGATATCCTCTCCACATTTTGATAAAAGTACTTTTCCCCTCGCCCCATCCCGCATCTAAGGCAATTACAGAACTGCCACCTGATTTCTCAATTAAATTTGCTAGCCTATCCCCGAAATCTTTGCGCTTAAAGATGTCTACTTTTTCAGTGAACCCGCTTGTTGGCGTGATGTCGGGTTCGGGGAAAATCATCCTCATTTTATCAAGCCTCTCAGTGCAATCGTTTTATCTGTGGCTTTTATCTTTAAGGAAATTGCGCTTTTTGTGAAGGGAAAATAAAAAACCGCCTCAGAAGAGGCGGTTCAGATGGTCTTTTAGTCTATTCAATTCGTTATTACCCTCACCAACTTATCCAAAAACACCTCACACCTTACCAACTGATCGAGCGCGATGAATTCATCAGGCTTATGCGCCTGTTCGATATTGCCGGGGCCGCAGACGACGGTGGGGATGTCGCCCAGTTCGGCGAAAATGCCTGCTTCGGTGCCGAAGCTGACTTTGCCGGTGGTGTTGGCACCCGTCAGTTCCATGACAAGGCGGGTGACGTCGTCGTCATCGCCGGTGGCAAGGCCTGCCACATCGGCGACGGTTTCAATTTCGATGCCGACCTCGGGGTAGGTTTGGCGCATTTCCGGGATCAGGGTGTTGTCGAGATAGTCCTGAATGGTTTTGCGAATTTCAGCGCGATCATGCAGGGGCAGGTTGCGATATTCAAAATCGAACCAGCAATTTTGCGGAATGATATTAAGCTGGGTGCCGCCCTGGATCAGCCCGGTATGAACCGTGGTGTGGTTGGGCACAAAATCGTTATCGTGCGGGCCTTCGTCACGGAATTTTGCGCCGAGTTTTTTTAGAAACACAATCAGTTCGGCGGCAAATTCAACCGCGTTAACCCCTTCGCCCGGAAGCGATGAATGGCCCGAACGCCCGGTCACATGGGCGCGGCCGGAAAACTTGCCTTTATGCTGGGTAATTACCTGCATGCTGGTCGGCTCGCCAACAATGCACATGGCCGGTTTGCAATTCAGATCATTGATCATTTCCACCAGGCGCGGTGCGCCGATGCAGCCCACTTCCTCGTCATAGGTAAAGGCGATGTGGATCGGCACGCGCAGATTGGCACTGGCGAAAAGTTCTGCCTTGCCCATCAGGCAGGCAAGAAAACCCTTCATGTCGCAAGAACCGCGACCATAAAGTTTGTCGCCGCGAATTTCGGTGGTGAACGGGTCGCTTTGCCAGACCTGGCCTTCGACCGGCACCACATCGCTATGGCCCGAAAGGATCACCCCGGCGGGAATATCCGGCCCGATAGAGGCATAAAGGTTGGCTTTGCCGTGATCGTCGTCAAACACCGTATGGCAGCGATAGCCAAGACCTTTAAGGAAATCCTGCGCCTGATTAATCAGGTCGAGGTTGGAATCCATGCTGGTGGTTTTGTGGCTGATCAGTTTTTCCAGCCAGTCCAGGGTTTTTTCACTCGGGTGCGCGCTCATTCGACAAACTGTTCCTTTAGAATGCGTTCTTCAAGATTGTGTTCCGGGTCAAACAGCAGGCGGATTTTCATGCTGCGATCCTCGCGGATGATGACCTTGGAAACATCACGGACTTCGGTGTAATCGGCCACGGCGGAAACCGGGCGTTTTTCGGCATCAAGAATTTCAAAAACCACTTCGGCCCGTTCGGGCAATAACGCCCCGCGCCAGCGACGCGGCCGAAACGGGCTGATCGGGGTTAGTGCCATTAACCCGCTGCCCATCGGCAAAATCGGCCCGTGGGCGGAGAGGTTATAGGCGGTACTGCCCGCCGGGGTGCAAACCAATGCACCATCACAAACCAGTTCGGGCAGGCGTTCAACCCCGTCGATTTTAATGCGCAATTTGGCGGCCTGGCGGGTTTCACGCAGAAGCGAGACCTCGTTAATGGCCAGGGCGCACATGCTGCCGCCATCCTTGGTGTGGGCTTCCATTTGCAACGGGTGCAGTTCCACCGTCTGGGCTTCGGCAATGCGTTCGGGCAAATCGATTTCGCGAAATTCATTCATCAAAAAGCCGACCGTGCCGCGGTTCATGCCGTAAATTGGCACTTTGCGCCCCATATAGCGATGCAGGGTTTCAAGCATGAAGCCATCACCGCCAAGGGCCACAATCACCTCGGCGATATCGGGCGAAACATGGCCATAGCGATGCTTGAGCCGGTACATGGCATCCTGGGCGATTTTGGTTTCGGCGGCGACAAAGGCGATTGAATGAATATACATTTTTTATCCGTCGAGGCGGGGATGGCCGCGCGGGCCGTTACGATATGGTACGACACACGATATGGCGCCAAAAGGCACCCGGCGCAATCAGCCTGCAAATAGAGCCTTATTGACTTGGAATTGCAAGGGGCTGGCATTAAAACGGCGCGGTCGAGGGGGAAAGAAAGGTGATATATTTCACGCTGCTATCCTCAGGTATTCTTGACCTCGGGTCTAAAAGAGGTAACCCTTTGCATAGTATGGTCACATTACGGCGTATCAAAACGATATGAGCGACATTCGACACCTGACACCTTTGGTTCTTGGCGATGATAGCGAAAACGAGGATGGCTGGCGCCGTGATGGCAAGGGGGATGGCGAGCGCCGGTTACAATTGCGCACCCCGCGCGACCCCGGCGGGACGCGGCAAAAGCTGCTTGATGCCGGGTTTGCCGAAATTCGCCGTGCCGGGGTGGAAGGCGCATCGATTGCCAATATCATTGATTTGGCCGGGGTGACCAAGGGCGCGCTTTATCACCATTTTCGCAGTAAATCGCACCTGGCAAATGCCGTGATTGACGAATGCCTGCCCGCCTATATTGATGATACATGGCTGGACGCATTGGCGTTTGAACAGGATGTATTGCCCACGTTAATGGCGCAGGTGGACCGGCTTGGCACCCGTGATGCCCCGGAAATATTAAACCACGGTTGCCCGCTGGCCCGGTTGGCATCGGGGGCCGATGACATGGATGACGCCACGCGCAAACGCGTCGATAGCGTTTACCGATATTGGCGGCGGGGCTTGGCCGGGCATATCACCCGGTCGCAATTTGGCAAATATATCCGCACCGATATTCAGGCATCATCCGTGGCGGAATTTATTATGGCAACCCTGCATGGTTATCTTAGCCGCCCGCCGGTTTTACGCAGCAGCGATGTTCACGCCGCCTTTGCCGGTGAATATGCCCGCTATCTAAGCAGCTTGCGCCCCTGATTTTAACGCGAATAACGTTCTTATCTATCTTGCCCTGTGGTTGGGGTGGAGGTATCTTTCTGTGCAGGTTATGGGCAGGACATGGAGGGGCGCCATGTTGGGGAAAATCACGATATGTGCGGCGATGATGCTGGGTTTGGCACCGGCATTGGGGCCTGGCACCGCGCGTGCGGCAGACAGTGCCAGCTACCTTGATCAGGTTTTAAGCGATGCGTTAACCCGCGCGCTGGGCGACTTTGACACGCGCGTGGCGCTGGAAAAAGAAACCAGAGAAACCCGCCGGGCCGAGGGTGACAAGCTTGATGTGATCCGCAAAACCGAAATTGAGGCCCAATGGGCTGCATACGAAAAAGCCAAGGCCGAGAAAAAGCAGCAGATCAAACTGGCAGAAGAAAACGACGCCAAAATAAAGGCGGCAAAACGCGCCGCCGATATGGCCCGGATTGACGCCATTCGCAATTCGGGGGCATCAAACCAGCAAGCGCAGAACAACGCCATGATTATGGACGCCATTAACCGGGCGGCAAATAATGTTGCCCAGGCCGAAATACAGGGGCGTATTGCCTCGGAAAGTGCCTATGCCACGGTGAATGCCATAAATGCCGCCCGCCGTGCGCAGGCCGATGCCGAGGCCCGGCTTGCTGCCGCCCAAAATGCCGCTGCGGCCAGTGCGGCGCGCAATCAGGCAGAGCTTGCCCGCCAACAGGCCGAGGCCGCCCGGCTTGCCGCCGTTCGGGCCTCTGCCCAGGCCGCGGCAAGGCAGGCCGCAACAGCACAATCAACCGCATCTTCAACAACAATCATGGCCGGTGTGGTGGCGGGCGGGGCAAATTCTGCCTTGGGCAGCAGTGGTTCGCAAAATACCAACATTGCCTTTGGCGGTGGGACGGCGATGTCGCCCCTGGCCCCGGCGCGTGGCGCGGCGGGAACGGCGGGCAATGGCAATGTCGCTGGGTCATCGGGCGGGCAGGGGCCGGTTTCGGCCGCCTTGCGCGACCCGGTTACGCGCATGGAAACGGTTGCCTATTGTTATTCAAAGCAAAATACATCACCCGCCTTTGGCGATGAACAATGGTTTTGTGACGGGCCGGTGCAAAGAACCGAGATTAAAAATACCCTGTCGCAGGCGCTGGAATATGTCGGCTGTGCGGCGGCTGATATTGATCACCGCCGGGAGCCCTATCAGCAGGGATTTATCCTGTTTTGTGAAGACGCGATCCTGCCCTATGACCGCGATATCGCGCAAATGATGACTTTGCCGTCCTATCTTCTGGTCCGGCGCACCACCTATCAATGCCGCGATGTTGCCCGCCAGTGCGATGCCTCGAACGCGATCAGTGTGGTTGCCGGGCATGGGTGATCGTATGAAAACAGGGTTGTTTGAATCCCGCGCCGGGTTCGCCTTGGCCGGTTGTGTGATGGCGTTGCTGTTGGCGGTGATGCCCGTGCAGCAGGCCAGATCGGCCGGGGTGAGCAACGACTTTCGCCAGTTGGCAACGGCGCTGGGCGATGCGGTTATCCGGGCCGATGATGGCGACATACTGGAATATGTGGCGCGGTTGCGGGCCTTGAACGTGCCCCTGGGCATTGAAATCAGCTTTGCCGAAGGCCAGGCCCTGATGCGCATGCACCGCAACGATGCCGCCATTGCCAGCCTTGGCAAATATGTTGCAGGCAATGGTGCGTTAAAAAAGCGGGCGCAGGCGATGCTTGACGAATTGCAAGCCCGCAAAACCCTGCTGGGGCAAAGCTGGCGACGTGAGGAACCGGCAGGTCCCATCCGGCTAACCTACCCCGATGGCAGCTATATTGCCGCAACCACGACCAGTGCTGATTTGGGATATTATAACGCTATTAGCAGCTTTGTGGATGCCAAAGGTGTGGTGCAATGGCGCAGTGTTCTGGGCGGGGCTGCCGGTGCATTTTTTAAGGCCGGGGCGTTGTTAGGCGATGGCCAGTTTGTGATGGCGGGAAGCCGTTACGGGCCGGTTCCGGTGGAAAGAAATGTGCCCGCGACGGCAACCTTTGTGCGCTATGACACATTGGGTCGGGTGGTTTGGCAGCGAAATATTGCGTCAAATAACGGCAATTCATATGGCAGCGATGTTTTGGCCGACGGCAAAGGCGGAATGATTATTTCCTACATCCTGATTGGCGGGCAGGACCATGTTGAAGGGCTGGACCGGGATGGCAAAACGCGCTGGCATTATGTGGCAACCGACAAAAAAGGGTTTGGCGACACGCTGGCCGCCATGGTGCGCGATGATGCCGGGAATATCTATTTGCACTACGAGGGGGTAAACCCGTCGCTGCGCATTTTAAGCCCGAAGGGCAAGATGTTGCGCGAGGTAAAGCCGCAGGTGCCCGCAACGGCATTTGGCAAGGATTTCTGGAAGAACAGCCGTAATCTTCATCGGGCAACAAACGCCGCCATCTCGCCCGACGGACGCTATATTTATTTATATGGCAGCGGTCGTCTGGATAATTCGACCCTGATACATGGCAGCCTGTATGCGATGGACACAAAAACAGGGGCGGTGCCGTGGGTTGTTGATCTGGGGGCGATGGTTGATTATCAGGCTGGCCAGTTTGCCATCGCCGCCGATAACAAGGGCGTTGTCGTGACCGGGGTTGTGGTGCCCGAAACCGGCCCGCAAAAAGGCAAAAGCTTTTTCACCCTCACCCGGTATGGCGTGGCAGCGGGCGGCAAAATGTGGGAGCGCCGCGAGGAAGTTGCCAGCAAGTTGCGCGCGCAACTGGCCACTGTTTCCCTGTTGCCTGCGGGCATTATGGCCGGGGTGATGGTGGGGCGTAAATTTGAAACCGTGTTTTTGGCGCATACGGAATTTGATGCCATTGAAGCCGATCCGGCGCGTGATGTGCCGGTTGTTGCCTTTTTGCCATTTACGCAAAATTCAGAAGCCCGGCAAGCCTTGCTGACGGGGCAGGCGCAGGACCGGTTAAAAACAGCACAGACCAATCTGGCCCGGTGTCAGGCGGGGTTGATTTCGCTCAATCGGGTTGGCGTTATTCGCGATGTGCGGGCCGATTGGGGATTTGTGATTGTTGACCTTGATGCGGCAACACCCCCGCAAGGCGAGATGCTGGTCAGTCTGGCGGGCGGCAAGCTGGTTAAGCTGAAACCGGGCAAAAAGCCCGACCCCAAAGCCATATCCGCCATTCCCGAAGGTAACAGTTTTGACCAGTTAAGCCCGGGCATGGCCGTTGTGGTGTCAGGCGATGTGCCCGCCTCGCGCTGCCCGGCGGAACTTGCAGTACTGACAGCGGCGCAGCAGGAAGTGAACGGTTTGACCGGTGCCAAATTGAAATAGCGGGGCAAGATCCGCGTCATCATTTTAAGGGAACAGCATGAAACAGCGATTTTTGGTGGTGGGCTGTGTGGCGGCTCTGGCCTTGGCCGGGTGCGAATTTAAAGACGCGATGGTTGATCGCACCGCTGTTGAATTTATGCCCGTCGACGTTGCGCTGACATTTCTCAATAACAATGCCCGTCCATGGACCCAGGGGTATGATCCTTGTGTTCTAACCGAAAACGGCGTGGTGATTGACGGCGATTTATATCCCTATGCCCAAATGCGCCTGATCATTGAGCGCAACACATTGGGCGATTTTTATGATTTGCGGGTGATTGAAAACACCCTGATCATTCCTGATGTTTGCTCTTATTACAAAGGGCAGGACGACACCGGATTGACCGAAAACGAAATTCGCAAAGTCGACCGGATTGGAACCGCCTTTGCCGCCCTTGGTGTGGACGTGCCCGGCGCTGGGCGCTAAAAGCAGGGTCGATCCCGTTGGAAATGTAATCGCCTAAAATAAACACTATAATTTGTGTTAATTAAAAATATTTGACTAATATATAGTGGAGAATGTATAAGACCTACAAACAGAAATTAATTTTGGAGGTCGCTCACCATGCGTTCTTACATTTTAGCAGGTCTTGCCGCCATTTCCCTGATGGTTGGCGCAACCGCTGCCCAGGCTGAACGCCTGACCGAAAAGCCGCTGGTCGATACATCCTGGCTGGCCGATAATCTTGATAACCCGTCGCTGGTTGTGGTCGACATCCGGTCGCCGGGCAAAGCGGGCAATCCTTATTCTGCCGGTCATATTCCCGGTGCGGTCGATGCGCCTTATGGCAAATTTGGCTGGCGCTCGAAGGTTGGCGATGTGGTTGGCATGTTGCCGCCGGTTGATGTGATTGCAAAACGGGTTGGCAGCCTGGGCATTGATAACGACAAGCAGGTCGTGATTGTGCCAGCAGGCGAAAATTCCAGCGATTTTGGGGCCGCCACCCGTGTTTACTGGACCTTCAAGGTTCTGGGCCACGATGCAGTTACCATTCTTGATGGTGGCCAGCGGGCCTGGATTGCCGCAAAGGGCGATGTTTCGACCGATGCCGTTGCCCCGCAACAGGTGGCCTTTACCGCGCATTACCGCCCGGAACTGGTCGCCAGTGCCGATGATGTTGCTGCGGCCAAATCACAGGGTGTTGCCCTGATCGATGCCCGCCCCGAGGCCCAGTTTGAAGGCAAAAGCAAAAGCCCGGTTGTTGCACGTTTTGGTGCCATTCCCGGTGCGGTTAATATTTCGCAGTCGAAATTCTATGACGACAAGCGGGGTAAATTTGTTGCCGCTGACGTAATTGAACAACTGGCAGGTAAAGCGGGTGTTTCCGAAAACAGCAAGGAAATCACCTATTGCAATACCGGCCACTGGGCATCGGTGGCATGGTTTGGCCTGTCGGAAGTGGCGGGTAACAAAAACACCAAAATGTATGATGGCTCGATGACCGAATGGGCCGCCGATCCGTCGCGCGACGTGGTAAAAACCCAATAATATCGGCGTTTTTGCGATCATTTATATGCTGGCACGATAGGCGATGAACCCTGCACGGGCAGGGGCGTGAAACATCGCTCTTATATAGTATGCCAAAACATATCGGTGATGCGCGCAATGATATCCGGCGGTGCCGGGACGGAATTTCAAGGGGCGGCTTGATGATATCTTCAAGTGGCCCCTTATCCGTTCGATGCATAGCGGTATTAGACAGAATTTAAAACATTCAGGATCAATCATGGCTGACACCAGTGGGGCTGCGGCCCGCGCCCAGGGCGCGCCCATGCCCCGATTTACCTTTGATCGTGGACCGGCGGCCATTTGCGCCGTTATCTTTATCGCGGTCGCCCTTGTTATTGCCCAGGCCGTTAACCTGCATCAGATGGTGGTTTATCTGATTGGCGGGGTTTTGGGGCTTGCCCTTTATCATGCGTCATTCGGCTTTACCGGTGGCTGGCGCCGCATGGCGGTGGAACGTCGCGGGCGCGGCATGCGCGCACAATTGCTTATGATCGCGGTTGCCGCCATTGCCTTTATTCCCCTGCTTGCCGTGGGCGCGCCTTTGGGCAGCCCGATTGTGGGGGCTTTGGCCCCTGTCGGGGTGTCGGTGCTTGTCGGTGCGCTGATGTTTGGCTTTGGCATGCAGCTTGGCGGCGGCTGTGGTTCCGGCACATTGTTTACGGCGGGCGGTGGCTCGGCCCGGATGCTGGTGACCTTGGCCTTTTTCGTTCTCGGTGCGCTTGTCGGTACGGCCCATTTGCCGATGTGGCTCACGCTGCCGGCCATTCCCCCGGTCGGGCTGGGGGCGGTTTTTGGTCCCGCAGGCGGGGTGATTGTGACCCTTATCGCCCTTGCGCTGGTGGCATTGGTGACGGTGGTGATTGAACGTCGCGCCCATGGTGCGCTTGAAGCCATTTCTGCTCCAACCCGCACCGGCTGGCCGCGCTTTTTTCACGGGCCCTGGCCGTTGGTGGGCACCGGTATTTTGCTCGCCGGTATGAATGTGGTGACGTTGCTGGTTACCGGCCATCCATGGTCAATCACGTTCGGGTTCGGGGTCTGGGGGGCTAAAATTGCCCAGGCCTTTGGTGTCGGCGTTGAAAACTGGGCGTTCTGGAACTGGCCCGGCCCGGCGCGGGCGCTGCATAATTCAGTATTGGCCGATGATACGTCGGTGATGAATTTCGGCATCCTGATCGGGGCGGCACTGGCGGCGGCCCTTGCCGGTAAATTTGCCCCGCGGGTGCGCGTGCCAATAGCGTCGCTTATCGCGGCGGCAATTGGCGGCATTTTGATGGGGTATGGCGCGCGGCTCGCCTTTGGCTGCAACATTGGCGCGCTGTTTAGCGGCATTGCATCGGGCAGCCTGCATGGCTGGCTGTGGTTTGCTGCGGCTTTTACCGGCAGCTTGCTTGGCATTGCCGCCCGTCCGATTTTTGGCCTCGATGGATTTAAAAAGAAATGACCGATCGTAATTATCTGCTCTATGGCGCGGTTTTTCTGGCCGCCAGCGGTGCCATTGCCGCCGACCATTTTAACCACGCCAATGCCAACCCGCCCGCCATTGCCAATCCGGCTCCATCTGCCGGGGCGGGAAATGGTAATCCGTGTGCGGCGGCAAACTCCGGTTCCAACCCCTGTGCCGCAGCAAGCCCCTGCATGGCCAATCCTTGCGGGGCGGCTGGAAGCAACGGCAACCCTTGCGCCGGATATAATCCGTGCGGTGCGGAAAACCCGTGTGCTGCCGCAAATCCATGTGGCGCGTATAATCCCTGCGCTGCGGCAAGCCCGTGTGCGGTAAGTAACCCGTGCGGGGCGTTTAACCCGTGTGCAGCAGGCAACCCCTGCGCGCCGGCAATGAGCAATCCCTGTGCTGCCGAAAATCCCTGTGCTGCGGCTAATCCTTGTGGGGCTTACAATCCGTGCGGTGCCGCTGGTCAGTGACGGCATGGTAACTGATTGTAAATAAATATCTTCCAATCTGTGCTAAGGGGCGGTTTAGACGCTTTTCTGAGCGCATTGGGGGATGTTATGGCGGGCCGTAAGTGGATCGAATCGGAATTATTGGTGGCTCTGAAAGTATATTTTGAGCTTGAATTTGGTCAATTCCACCAATATCAGCCCCGTATTATCGAGATTTCCAAGCTGTTGGATAGAACGCCAAGTTCGTTGGCGATGAAGCTATGCAACTTCGCCAGCCTTGATCCCGCGATGAATGGTAAGGGACTGAAGGGGGCAAGTAACGCCGATCGCGAAATTATGAGCGCGTTTGTCGCCGATCCGGAAGGCATTGTTGCGAAAGTGGAAGATGCTTTCACAAAGCTGGTTTTAAGCGACCAGTATGCTAGCGAAAACACGAGGGATACGCCCCCATCTCATCAGCTTGATGAGGGGGCGATGTCTTTTTCGGGGCTCCCACCAAAGGTCACGGAAAGTGTTTCGTTGCGAAAGAATCGCGTTGGTCAGTCTTTTTTCCGAACTGCTGTGTTGTCAGGCTATCGTCACCAGTGCGGAGTCTGTGGCTTAAATATGCCAGAGCTGTTGGTTGCATCGCATATTGTACCATGGAAAGTCGATCCGCATTTACGTCTGCGGCCAGATAACGGCATTGCTTTATGTTCGATCCATGATAAGGCTTTTGACCTAGGGTTTTGGACCTTGGACAGCCAATTACACATCAAGCTGAGCCAAAGCCTAAAGAACGCCGAATCTGATATCCTCATGAGTTATTTCGGTAAATTTGGTGGCGGTGCTCTGAATTTGCCATATCGATTTACACCCAATGGTGAGTGTGTAAATTGGCACCGCGAAAATGTTTTTTTAGATGGGAAACCCTAAGTTCTGCTTTGTTTTGTTAAAAACATCGGGTCCAAGATGAAATAACCCGTTTGACAATCAGAAAGAACTCTGCGTATCTTGCCCAAGTCATTTGATTGCTCCAGTAGCGTAGAAGGAACGTTAACCTGTTCCAGCCTGTTGAGCGATTACGGAAGAACAGCATAGAACTGCCCTGCTACGCGGGTGATTCCAAAGAGATGCAAGGCGCAGACCTGTACGTTAAACATATCAAGGGCCGACCCCCTTTGTCTGCTGCCGCAAACCTAAGAGAACTATTTATTTGACCCAGTTTTCGGATCTCGGCCTGGCCGAGCCCGTACTTCGAGCCTTAACGCACGAAGGTTACGTTACGCCGACGCCCATCCAGGCACAGGCCATTCCTTCCCTACTGGAAGGCAAAGATCTTCTGGGTATTGCCCAGACCGGCACCGGCAAAACCGCTGCTTTTGCGCTGCCGATTTTGGACCGTCTTTCCAAATCAGAAAAACGGACCTCACCCCGGCATTGCCGTGTATTGGTGCTGGCACCGACACGTGAGCTGGCCGCGCAAATCGGCGAAAGCTTCCGTGCCTATGGTCGTTTTACCAAAATCACAGTTGCTGTTGTTGTGGGCGGGGTTTCCCCCGGACCACAGATCAAGGCTATTACGCCAGGTGTCGACATTCTTGTCGCAACGCCGGGTCGTTTGCTTGATCACGTCGACAGCGGCAAGCTGAAACTTGACCAGGTTGAAGTCGTCGTTCTCGACGAGGCCGACCACATGCTGGATCTCGGCTTTCTGCCGCCGATCCGCCGTGTCGTCAAGATGCTGCCAAAATCCCGTCAGAACCTGTTTTTCTCGGCAACCATGCCGACCCAGATCGGTCAGCTTGCCGGCGATATGCTGCGCAACCCGATCAAGGTTTCGGTGACGCCGGTTGCAACAACCGCCGAACGTGTGGATCAGTCGGTTTATCTGATTGAAGCATCCCGCAAGCGGGCCTTGCTGGCCGAGTTGCTTGATAATCCTGATTTTGGCCGTACGCTGGTTTTCACCCGCACCAAACGCGGTGCGGACCGGGTGGCGCGCCATCTCGAATCGTGCAAAATCAGTGCGTCTGCCATTCATGGTAATAAAAGCCAGAACCAGCGCGAACGTGCCCTTGCCGCCTTTAAAGACGGTCAGGTTCAGGTTCTGGTTGCCACCGACATTGCCGCTCGCGGCATTGATGTCGATGGTGTGACCCACGTGGTCAATTTCGAACTTCCCAACGTTCCTGAAAGCTACGTTCATCGTATCGGTCGTACCGCTCGTGCGGGTGCTGCCGGTCATGCGATTGCGTTTTGTGCGGATGATGAACGGGGTCTTTTGCGCGATATTGAGCGCACAACCCGCCAGACCATTCCGTCGATTGATCGTCGTGATGCCAAGGCTGCTGCACAGCAGGATGCGGAAACCGCAGCCAACCGTGCAGAGCAGGGCCCGCGTCGTTCCAGTCGCGGTGCTGCTGGTAACGGCAATGGCGGTCGTCACAATAATGGTGGCAGTGCCAATGGTCGTCGTGCCGACGGTGCGCGTTCCGAAGGGGGCCGTAATGGCGGCCCCAATCGTTCGGAAGGCCAGGCAGCAAAGCCGGCGCAAGGGCGTTACAAAGGTGGTCGTAAACCGGCAGCCGATGCCCAGGGCCGTGAAAATTCAAACGACACTTCAAATGTTGCCAATGACGGTGCTGCAGCGCAGCCGGTGAAAACCGGGTTTGTCGCACGCAACAGCCGTGATGGTGCTCCGGCCCGTTCGGGTCGTGGTGGCAACGGGGGTGCCGTGCGCGGAAACGCGCCGCGCGATACACGAAATGACCGTGACGGTGGCAGTGATGCCGGCCAGAACCGTATCGCATCGAGCGTTGCGTTTTTGGGCAAAACGTCTTCGGGAAAATCTGGTGCGACTGCTGAAGCAGGCCGCCCCAATAGAAATTCACGAAATTCCGGTCCGGCAAGGGGAGCACAAAATGCTTCCGAACGTGGCCGGTCGAAAACAGGGAATCGCCCGCGTCATTCTGTCGCGTAAGCTGATTTCCAAAAAGATGGACAGGATCCACACGGGGTTCTGTCTGAGCCAACTATACTCATAGGAGAGATTAAAATGGCAACTGGTACCGTAAAATGGTTTAACGCAACCAAAGGCTTTGGTTTCATTCAGCCGGACGAAGGCGGAAATGACGTTTTCTTGCACATCAGTGCAGTTGAACGCGCTGGCCTGCGTCACCCGCAGGAAGGCGACAAGATCAATTACGAACTGCGCACCGACTCACGTTCGGGCCGCGTTTCGGCTGACGATCTGACCGCTTCCTAATTCGGCTTGTCGCTTTTCGAGGCGACGCTGATTTGCAATCCCCGCCCGGGAAACCGGGCGGGGATTGTTTTGTTTATGGGCGATGTGCTTTTGCCGGGCAGCAATGGTTTGCGCCTGTCGCATCGCTGTTCAACTATCCGCCTGGCGGTTCTGTCTGTATTGTCTGTGGCTGTATTGGCAGAGATACAGCCCTATGGGCGTAAAAAAGCAACATTGGCGCGGGTTGCCGCACTTAATACATGAAAATGCATCGCATCGCGGGCGCGTGACGGGTTGCGTTCGCGCACAAACCGCAAAACCTGTTCGTGTTCCTGCAAGGGGGCCTGAATGGCGGCGGCATTGGCAAAGGGCAGCATCTGGTTTTCATGAATGCTTTGCGCCGTCGGATGCATGGCCTTGGCAAATAACGGGTTATCGGCGGCTTGCAGCAGGATATTGTGAAATGCCGTATCGGCCTTTCCGGCCTGAAACAAATTATCATCGACAAATGCCTGGCGCATTTTTTCGATGCTGTCTTTCAGGGTCGACAGGTGGGCATTGGTGCGCGCCTGTGCCGCCAGCCCGGCTACATAAGGTTCAATCGCCAGCCTGAACTGGTAAACCTGTGCCGCATGCCGGGCAGAGCGGGCATCGCGCGGCGTGCCATCTTGCGGGTCGGTAATAAAAACGCCTTTTCCGGCCTGAACGCGAATTTGGCCAAATGCTTCCAGTGTTGCCAGGGCTTCGCGCAGGCTGGCACGGCTAATGCCAAGATCGCGTGCAAGGATGCGTTGGGACGGAAGCGAGTCCCCTGTTTGTAATGCCCTGTTTTTGATCAGATTTCGGATATCCCGGGCGGCGCGTTCGGGCGCGCTTTCGTTTTGTGTCATTGAGTCTCCCTTAACTGGTCAGACCAGTTGTATGGTAATACGTCCTTTCAATTTCGTTATATTTCAACAGATTTAGCCAGATTTAAAGTTGTATTTTGCTGCGGCGCAAAAAATAACATGGACAATAGAGTAAAAAATATGCACAAATTTATAATGATCAAAAATTAAACTTTCACAAATATAACAGCGGAGAGGCAGATGAAAAACTTCCTGAAGATAACGATTGCGGCGATGGCAATGATGGCCGCCCCCCTTGCCGGGGCATCGGCGGCGGGTACCCTTGATGCCATCAAGGAAGCTGGCGTTATCAAAATTGCCATCCCGCAGGATTTTCCGCCGTTTGGCACTGTTGGCACCGATATGCAGCCGCAGGGCTATGACATTGACATGGCCAAGCTGATTGCCAGTGATCTGGGGGTGAAGCTGGAAATGGTGCCGGTCACCACCAATAACCGCATTCCATACCTGACGACTGGCAAGGTTGACCTGGTAATTTCCACACTGGGCAAAAACCCGGACCGCGAAAAGGTGATCGACTTCACCGATCCCTATGCGCCGTTTTTTAACGGTGTTTTTGGCCCGGCCGATATTGCCATTAAAGGCCCGGCAGATTTGAGCGGCCATACCCTTGGCGTCACGCGCGCCACCATCGAAGACATGGAACTGGCAAAAATTGCCCCGGATGATGTTGATATCAAACGTTATGAAGATAACAACGCCACCATCTCCGCGTTTCTTTCCGGTCAGGTGGAACTGGTTGCCACGGGCAACGTCACGGCGGCTGCCATTATCAAACGTAACCCGCCGCGCAAGCCGGAGCCGAAATTCCTGATCAAAAATTCACCCTGCTATGTCGGGCTGAACAAGGAAGAACCGGAACTGAAAGCCAAGGTAAACGAAATTATTGCCGCCTCGCTCAAAGACGGTCGCTTGAATGATATTTCGGTAAAATGGCTGGGCAACCCGCTGCCGGAAAAGTTCTGATCTGACTCCGATAACCAGGTGACGGCTTTTTAATGGCTTATCAATTTGATTTTGGCGCAATTCTTCCGCACTGGAAACTGCTGCTTGACGGGGTTGTGCTAACCACTGAACTGGCTGCCATTGGGGCCGTTGCCGGGGTTGGGCTGGGCATATTGGGGGCGTGGGCACGAAGCGCACGCACCCCTGTTATCAGCCAGATTGTCGGTATTTATGTTGAACTGATCCGCAATACACCGTTTCTGGTGCAATTGTTTTTCATCTTTTTCGGCTTGCCTGCCGTGGGGATAAAGCTGTCGGAATTTCAGGCAGCATCGCTTGCCATGATCATTAATCTGGGGGCCTATTCGACCGAAATTGTTCGGGCGGGCATTCAGGCCATTCCCCAGGGCCAGATCGAAGCCGCCCAAAGCCTGGCCATGAACCGGGTACAGGTTTTTCGCTATATCATCATTCGTCCGGCCTTGAAAAAAATCTGGCCTGCATTGTCCAGCCAGGTGGTGATTGTGATGCTGGGCTCGTCGGTTTGTTCGCAAATTGCGGCCGAAGAACTGACCTTTGCCGCCAATTACATTCAGGGCATGAATTTCCGCGCGTTCGAGGTTTATTTCGTCACGACCGGGATGTATCTGGTGATGTCGATTGTGCTGCGCCAGATTCTGAAAATCTTTGGTAATTTTTTGTTTGAACGGCGGCACCATGCCTGAATTTACCCTGTGGGATATTGTTTATAACCTGCTGCTTGCCGCCCGCTGGACGGTTTTGCTCTCGCTGGTGGCGTTTGTTGTCGGCGGTGTTGTTGCACTGTTGCTGTTGCTGGTGCGCACGGCGGGAAGCCGGTGGGCGTCGCGGCTGGTGCGCGGATATGTCGAGCTGTTCCAGGGCACCCCGCTTTTGATGCAGTTATTTATTCTGTTTTTCGGTTTGCCCCTGATCGGCATCGATGTATCGCCGTGGATCGCCGCCATGCTGGGCCTAACCCTGTTTACCAGTGCGTTTTTAACCGAAATTTGGCGCGGCTGTGTTGAATCGGTAAATAAAGGCCAATGGGAAGCATCGGCGACACTGGGCATGAATTTTACCCAGCAAATGCGCTATATCATCCTGCCGCAAGCCTTGCGCATCGGCATTGCCCCCACGGTCGGGTTTTCGGTGCAGGTGGTCAAGGGTACGGCTGTTACCTCGATCATTGGCTTTGTTGAATTAACCAAAGCGGGCAGCATGATTAGCAACGCCACCTATGCCCCCTTTACCGTCTATGGCTGTGTCGCTGTGCTTTATTTTGTCATTTGTTATCCGCTGTCGCTATATGCCCGCCGCCTGGAAGGAAAACTTCATAATGTCTCTCGTTGAGCTTCATGCCATTCACAAAAGTTTTGGCGCGGTGCAAGTCCTTAAGGGCATTGACCTTAAAATTGACGAAGGGCAGGTTATCGCGCTGATCGGGCGCAGTGGCTCGGGCAAAAGTACGCTTTTGCGCACCATCAACGGCCTTGAAACCATCGATGACGGTACCATCATGGTGGCGGGTAAAAAGGTGGGCGATCACGATACCGACCTTCTGGATTTGCGCCTGAATGTTGGCATGGTGTTTCAACAGTTCAATCTGTTTCCCCATTATACAGCCCTTGAAAACGTGATGCTGTCGCCGCAGGTGGTAAAAAAACAATCCAAATCCGAAGCCCGCGCCATTGCCGAAGAAATGCTGGTTAAAGTCGGCCTGGCCGACAAAATGACCCATTACCCCGACCAGCTTTCAGGCGGGCAGCAACAACGGGTTGCCATTGCCCGCGCCCTTGCCATGAAGCCGCGTGTGTTGCTGTGCGATGAAGTGACGTCCGCGCTGGACCCCGAACTGGTCAACGAAGTGCTGGCCGTTGTGCGCCAACTGGCCGAGGAAGGCATGACACTGGTGATGGTGACCCACGAAATGCGTTTTGCCCGCGAAGTGTGCGATACACTGGTCTTTATGCATCATGGCCGCATCCATGAAAAAGGTGCGCCCGAAGCGGTTTTCGCCAACCCCAAAACGCCGGAACTGGCAAATTTTGTTGGCGGGCTGGCCGGTTAGGCTGGTGTCACTTATGTGACAGTTTCAGGTTGTTCCTGTTTTAAGGTTTTCAGCTTTGGCGATAGTCCCTAAAACAGGCCTTCGGTTTTGAAGGTTTATGGGGGAACAACCGCGATGCACAAACAGGCCAGCGGCGTGCAAACATCGGGTTCGCGTCCCCCGTTAACCGGCATCATGGCTTTTCTCGATCGCTTTTCGTTTCTGGTGCTGGGTGTGGTGCTGGTGGGGGCGTTTGCGTCTTCAACCTCGGCACCGCTGGGCGGTTTGTTTGTGGTCGATGGTCTGGGCGAGGCCCCGTGGAAAATCAGTGTCGCCGCCATCGTCAAGGTGGTGGTAACGCTGCTTACCAACCGCTATTACGGCCATGCGATTGACCGGGGTGTGCCGGTGCGGCGGTTGTTGCTGATCAGCATTAGCTGTTTTACCGTTGGCATGATGATTATCGGTACATTTCAGGTGTACTGGGTTTATGCCGGTGTCGCCTCGGTGCTGATCGGGGTGGGGTCGGGCGCGTTATCGGTGGTGTATTCGTTCGGGCGTTTGTTTGCCGAACAAACCGGGCGCGATGTTAAGAAGTTCAATTCCTACCTGCGCATGCAAACATCGCTTGGCTGGATGGTCGGCCCCGCCATATCGCTGTCGGTTTACGGCGCATTTGGCTTTACGGCGATTTACTTTGCCATTGCGGCATTAGGCGCTGTGTGGTTGCTGTTTTGTTTTTGCGTGGTGCCTGCGGCCTTTAAAACCCACCATCCCGGCAGTATCACGCCGGGGCAAAAGGTGCCGTTTAACCTTGGTTTGGTGTTGGCCTGCATTCCGGTTTATCTGATTTCGACCGGGCATGTGTTGTTTTTAACCGCCATGCCGCTTTATTTCACCGCCAGCCTTGGCCTGGCACCCGCCGCTGCCGGGTTCGAACTTACGGTGAAATGTTTTGTCGAGGTGATTGCAATTTACGCATCCGCCGGGGTTATCCAGCGGATGGGGGAACGCAAAGGCCTGATGGTTGCGGCAAGCTGTGCGGTTTTGTTTTTTGCTCTGGTCTATCACGCGCAAACCTTGCTGCATGTGCTGGCCCTGGGCGCGCTGGACGGGCTTTATTACGGGTTGTTTGCCGCCATTGGCATGACCTTTGTGCAAAACTTTGCCCGGCATCGGCCCGGCATGGCGACCAGTTATTATATCAGCACATTGTTTGTCGGCGGTCTTACCGGCAATCTTTTAATGGGGACCATCGCCAACTGGTATTCGTTTCATGCCACGGTTGCGGTGTCTGGTTTTATCGTCGCCATTGGGGGGCTGGTGTTGCTGGTGATCGGCGATGCACCCGCCGAAGACGCGACCCCGCAACAGGCATGATCCACTTGACTTTAGCGCATCTGACGCGATGATCAGTTTATGCTTGCTGCTGTGGGGAAAATGGAAAATGTCAATGACGTATCAGGTGATTTTTTAGGTGGCTTCCGCAAATTCTCGACGCTATACGGTGTCTACTTTTTAGCCGATGCAGGCGTTTTGACTGGTGGCAAATTTGGTCGAATTTTGAATTGCAAGATGCTTCATCTTTGCCTGCTACCCTTAGATTGACAGGCGTGTTTCGGTAATCGATACCGCTGAGGAATAGAAAAATTAGGTTATTCAACAAATGAAAAACTCAGATCGACCGATTGCAATTGATCTTTTTGCAGGGGCTGGAGGTATGAGTCTTGGTTTTGAACGTGCAGGCTTTGACGTTGTCGCAGCCATTGAAATTGACCCAATACATGCTGCTGCTCATAAGTTTAATTTTCCGGAGTGTGCTGTAATACCGAAAAGTGTTGTAGGCTTGGCGGCCGATGATATTCGAATGGCTGCCGGTATTGGAAACTCCGAGGTGGACGTAGTTTTTGGAGGGGCCCCGTGTCAAGGTTTTTCCATGATTGGGCAACGAGCAATCGAAGATCCTAGAAACCAATTAGTTAAAGAGTTTGTCCGCCTTGTATGTGAGCTTAATGCAAAATCATTTGTTTTCGAAAATGTTAAAGGTCTTACTCTGGGAAAACATAGAAAGTTTCTTGAAGAGTTAATCATAGAATTTCAGAGAAATGGTTATGATGTTCAACGTCAATGGAAAGTTTTGAATGCGGTTAATTTTGGAGTGCCGCAGAGTAGAGAACGCCTTTTTTTGATGGGCGTGAGATCTGGGATGGTTGTGCCAGAATATCCGACGCCAACGCATTGTTCGCCAAAAGATAAGTTGCGACCGGGCCTGTGTTCACATGTATCTTGTAGTGAAGCTATTTCCGATTTACCTGATGCCGATCAGTTTTCTGAGCTTGAAAAGAGTGATCAAGTGGCAATTTACGATTGGGATCCAACCAATCTTTATGCCAAGTCTATGCGTTGCTTAACGGATGATGCTTGGGCTAATGGGTATTTGCGTAGATGGGAGGCTTGTGTTCTTACTTCTAGCATGAGAACTAGTCATTCAGATATTTCCAAACGTCGCTTCCGCGAAACAGAGGCTGGTACTGTAGAGCCCATTTCACGCTTTTTTAAGCTTCATCCAAATGGTGTTTCTAATACTCTTAGGGCAGGCACAGATGCTGCCAGAGGTGCATTTACAAGTCCAAGGCCAATTCACTATATTCATACGCGATGTGTTACGGTACGTGAGATGGCTCGTCTGCATAGTTTCCCCGACTGGTTTCGTTTCCATGGAACCAAATGGCATGGAGCAAGACAAATTGGCAATTCTGTGCCACCACTTTTGGCTGAAGCGGTCGCTGTAAAAATCATGTCAGCATTAGGGCTGGAGGCGTCGGGAGCGAAAAGAGTATTGTCTTTGGGTGACCCGAAATTGTTGAAATTTGACATGCGGGAAGCATCAAAGTTTTGGGGAGTTGCACCACCTATTAGTAAACGCAATAAAAAAAGTGGAATGCAAAAACGGAAGCAATATGAAGTTGAAGCCGATCGTCTTGTTGGGGCGTTGAAATAAATGGTCAAGTCTATTAATAGGTATAACTCGTTAATTAAAAAAGTTTTCTTCGACCGTTATGACGGAAGTTTGGAGCCTATTGTCTGGAAGCGGGAGGATTTAGTTTCGGCTGCAAATGAATTGTCTATCCCTTTGCCCAAAAACTTGGGAGATGTGATATATTCCATTCGCTACCGAAATCCTATGCCTGATAGTATTGTCGCAACGCAACCAGCGGGGCGAGAGTGGGTGATTTCAGGCTTGGGGCGTGCCCAGTATCAGTTTCGATTGGTTAGTAATACAAATATTTTGCCTCGTTCGGATTTGGTCTCAATAAAAATTCCCGATTCTACACCGGAAATAATTACGTCTAATGCTTTGGGCGATGAACAAGCTCTTTTAGCTAAAGTTAGATATAATCGATTAATTGATCTATTCGTCGGAGTCGTTGCGTATTCTTTGCAAAATCATCTTAGAACGACAGTTAATGATATTGGGCAAATAGAGATTGATGAAATTTATGTTGGAATTGACAAAAGAGGGCGGCAATTTATTTTGCCTGTTCAGGCGAAAGGTGGAGCGGACAGACTTGGGTTTATACAGACAGAGCAAGATATTCTTTGCTGCAAGGAAAAATTTCCAAATTTGATTTGCCGCTCAATTTCAGCGCAATTTATGCCTGGAAATGTGATCGCAATGTTTGAATTGACTATCGAGGGAGATGATTTAAAGATTGTAGAGGAGAAGCATTATAAGCTTGTGCCGTCATCTGATATTGCCCCACACGAATTGTTATCTTATGATATTAGATCATAAGATGTATCTTTTTTTGTTTAGTTGTTAAATGGTTAAGATTTTTGTTGATGCCGATGCTTGCCCGGTAAAGGCTGAATGCGAACGTGTTGCCGAACGCCATCGTATCGAAATGTTTCTGGTGTCGAACGGGGGTATTCGCCCATCGCGCAACCCGCTTATTCACAGCATTTTTGTCCCGCCAGAACCCGATGCCGCCGACGACTGGATTGCCGAAAATGCCGGTGTCAACGATGTGATTATCACAGCCGATATTCCGCTGGCATCGCGCGGGCTGGAAATTGGCGCGCATGTGTTAGGCCCCACCGGCAAAGCCTTTACTGAGGCCAATATTGCCAATGCGCTGGCCGGGCGTGAAATTGCCGCCCATATGCGCGAAGTCACTGGCGAGCAGGGCCGCAATGCCGGTTTTACGCAAAAGGATCGCTCGCGTTTTTCAAGTGCGCTGGAAGTTATGGTTCAGGCTGCATTGCGCGCCTGACACTTGGTTGTGTGCGATATGGATAAGGCCCGGAACATGGCGTCTCCGGGCCTTCATATTTGTGATCTAATACATAGCATAATTTCGGTGGTCAC
>NZ_JFKA01000020.1 GCF_002115755.1 Thalassospira mesophila
TGCACGCAGCGCTTACGCAGCAAAGAAATCCTTCACAATTTGAATGTTCCCTTCGATGCTCATCGAGTTCCTCCGTTTATGTTACATCGAAGCATGTCAGGCCTTGTTGCACACGCTGTGTACTTGCCGGTACAGACATGGTGTTGCTAATTCAGCCGATATCGACGTTCATGGCGATGTCGAAGGTGCCAGCACCGTTCCTGGCCAGCCCGATGAGCATCAGGCCGAGCGCCTCAAGCGTTTGAGCCATGGGCAGGCCGCCGACATCAAGCGGGCGCAGATCGAGGCTCTCGAGAAATGTCGAGACGCGTGCCTTGGCCTCTGCATCGTCGGCTGCGATGAATGCGTCAAGGCGTTCACCCTTGGCAAGAACGTGGCCGAAAATTGTGTTGAAAGCCTTTACAACATGTGCCCCGGCGGGGAGGGCTTTGGCGGTTTCCAGCGCGCTGGAACTGCCGTGGGGGGTGACGAGGCCCGAGAGGTCGGGGGCGACCGGGTTTACGATGTCGATGATCACCTTGCCATCAAGTGCGTCCCCGAAGTCGGCCACCACCGCCGCCACGCCGGAGTACGGCACAGCGATGATGACGATCTCGCCAGTCGGTACCGCGCCGTACGTTCCTGTGGTCGCTCCAGCTGAAAGCTTGTCGGCCAGTGCTTGCGCCTTGGCGGGATCGCGGCTAATGACCTCGACGGTGTGTCCAGCTTTCGCGATTCGCCCGCCGATTGCGGCAGCCATGCCGCCAGCGCCGATAATGCTGATAGTGCTCATGTTCAGTTTCCTCGTGTGTAGATTGCTGGTGGGCTCATCGAACGGGGCATCCCCGTTCTGTGTGTGTCGGGTTGCGTACGCCATTCCTGTCATGACGTACGCAACATTGCTGTCAGCCGGGGTCGTTGCAACGCGGCGTGCTGCCGCGGTTCAACTTAGCTGGCAGGAAAATAATGACCGTTGTCCAGATCGGCGAGCAGGCCCGGCTGAGCGGGTTCCCAGCCGAGGGTCTGGCGGGTGATGGCGCTGGACGCGGGGACGTCCAGCTTGACCAGATTAGCGAGGAACCCGAAAAAGCCCGGCAGCATCAGCTCGTCGGCCGGAATCGGCACGGCGGGCAGGTTGAGGCGGCGGGCGATTGCCTCGGCGATCTCGCGGAATGCAATAGCCTCGTCGGCAACTGCGTGCCAGTTTTTGCCGGCAGCGCCCTTCTCCAGTGCCAGACGGAACACAGCGGCAAGGTCGCGGGCGTGCACGGCCGACCAGTTGTTCTGGCCGTCACCGGGATAGCCTACGACGCCCTTCTCCTTCGCAAGTCCGATCAGTATCGGCAGGAAGCCGGCCTTGTCGGTCGTGCTGTGCATGATGGTCGGAATCCGCACGACCGAGGATCGCACGCCTTGCCGGGCGAGACCGAGTACAGTCGTTTCGACGATGTTCCGAACGCGCAAGGTGCCCTTGAACTTATCGCCGCCAGAGAGGGTGGGATCCTCTTCGGTGGCCGGACGACCGAGATGTTCCCAACCCGGCGAGCCGATGCTCCCGGACGTGACCAGCGGCTTTCCGGTGCCCTTTAATGCCTCGCCGTATGCGAGCATGATCGTCTGTTCCGCGGCAGCCACCGCGTCGAGGCCGCCGGTGGGAAGCAGGTCTTGCCTGTGCGCGACGTGGATGACACCGTCGGAATCCGCAGCCGCTGCTTTTAGCCCGTCGAGATCATCTAGGTCGCCGCGACGCACCTTGGCGCCAAGCGCAGACACCGCCGCTGCGGACTTGTCCGACCGGGCAAGTGCCGTGACCTCGTGACCCGCGGCAATGAGGTCGGAAATAATATAGGGACCGGAATGGCCGGTTCCGCCTGTGACGAATACGTGCATGATAGTGCTCCTGGTGGGTAATGTGATGTGAGAAGGCGTGGTGCGGGCGTATTTAGCCAAGGAGGCTGACGCCGATTGAGAAGTTGGTATGTTGGACGGAATGGGCGAGCAGCCCCAGCGACAACAGGCAGGCGTGCTCGAGCGGCAGCGCCATGGACAGCTTTCCGGCATCCATAGGGCGCAATCCGAGGTTCTTGATGAAATCCGAGACACGCGCCTTCGCCTGTGCATCGTCTCCGGCGAGGAACACATCCAACGGCTGGCCTTCGACTGCCCCCGCCGCCAGGACGTGGGAGAACTGGGTGTTGAACGCTTTGACGATATTCGCATCGGCCGGGGCGACCTTGGCGATTTCCTGCGCGCCGAAACTGTCCTTCGGGGTCACGAAGCCTGTGAAGTCGGAATTGACGGGGTTGGTGATATCGACGAGGAGCTTGCCAGCCAGCGCTTGGCCATACTGCTTCACCACGTCGAGAACGGCTGCGTAAGGAACCGCCAGGATGACGATGTCCCCGGTCGGGGCGGTGCCAAACGTCGCTGTCGTCGCACCAGCTCCGATTTTTTCGGTCAGTGCTCGCGCCTTCATGGCGTCGCGGCTTGTCACCTCGACCGTGTATCCGGCCTTGGCGGCAAGGCCGCCAATCGCTGCGGCCATGCCGCCAGCTCCGATGATGCTGATCGTACTCAAGTGCGGTCTCCTCGTGCCTTGGGTGGTGCTCGCACTTTCTAAATGATACAGTGCGCTGTATCTTGTGGATCAGTGATCCGAATTTTGATAAACATTATTTGGATCACTGATCCGTATATATGGACCAGTGATCCATTTGTTAAGAGGCACCAATGCGAGCCGACGCCAGAAAAAATTACACCCTCCTGCTTTCCGTCGCGCGTGACGTTGTCACAGAGCACGGTGCCAATGCGTCCATGCGCGATATTGCCCGCCGCGCGGGTGTCGGCTTGGCGACGCTTCTGCGCCATTTCCCGACGCGAGAAGCTTTGTTTGAAGCATTGCTGTGTACGGATCTGGACGCACTGACGCAGAAGGCCGACGAGTTGGAGACATCAAATTTACCGGGTGAAGCGCTTGTGTCGTGGTTTCGCGAGTGGGTGACATTCGCCCAAAGCTACCGGGGCGTTGTCGCCCTGATGGCGGCAGCCCACACGAACCCGGACTCCGCGCTTTATGCTTCTTGCGCAGCGGTGCACTCAACGAGCGCGCGATTGCTGCTTCGGGCTCAGGCCGAAGGTACGGCGCGTGCTGATATGAATGGGGATGACCTGTTCGCTTTGATGACAGCGCTGGGTTGGGCGGTCGATCAACCCTCGTTCGCGCCACGGGCAGATCATCTGGTTTATCTTATGACGAGCGCGATTCTGACAAACCCGCCGAACAACGATGCCAGGACGGCAGCACGTTGAATCAGGTCCGCATCGGATGGTCGATGGTCACACGTGACCACGCGGAAACCAGTTGAGCACCATGCAACCATAAACAGGTCTGCTTTGGTGCAGGTATTGCAAAAATTTGCTCTGGGTCCCAATGCTTGTTAGGGCGCTATGTCAGATTATCGTGGCGGCGAGATGGAGCGTGCTGTTTCGACGATATGAGGAACGATTTCTTGTTCGGCCTGTTCCATTGTCCAGCGAATGATTGGCAAGGAGCAATGGATAGCGGCCACCGGGGTTCCATCCAGAGTGCAGATCGGAGCGGCGATATTGATTTCGTCGGGCAGGACCTCGCGCAGGCTCATGCAATACCCTTTTTCGCGGGCCACCATGATGCTTTCAAGGATTTGTCCACGGTCCATCGTTGTCCACGGGGTATACCGTTTAAGCGGCCATTCATTTACGCAATTGTGGATCGTCGCATCGTCCTGGCGGCTAAGGATTACGCGGCCCGATGACGCTGTCAGGGCCGGTACACGCCGGCCAATGACCGAGGCGCCATAGCTTGTGCGGTAACCTGGAATGCGCACAACATACATAATTTCCTGTTCGATCGGCCGCGCCATGTTGATGGTTTGCTGAAGCTGGCGGCTAAGCTCGATCAGGCGGGGCATGGCAAGCTGCACCAGATTATCGGACCATAAATAGGCATAGGCCATATCGAGATATTTAAGCGATGGCCGGTAGCGGCGCGTTTCGGCGTTTTTATCAAGATAACCCAATTGGTGCAGCGTATTCACAAAACGCTGTGCTGCACTTTTATCCAACCCGGTTTCGCGGGCAATTTCGGTCAGTCCAAGCTCCAGCTTGTCTTCCGAAAAAACCTCGAGAATGCGTAATCCCTTTTCCAGAGATGAAACATAAAGTGTGTTTTGGCGCGGTTTTACGCGATCCGTCATTTTGAATTTTCCCCCGGACTTCCCGTTAAACTTGTTCAGGAAGCTTGACACATAAACGCAGGCTTCTTATCGTTGATTGATATACAGTAATATGTATTACAATATAATACAAAATGTTTCGGCGAACAACGCCGTCACCAAAAAACATATATGTCATGGAGGCATCATGAAGACGGTTCTTAAAGGGGCGAGCCTTTTCGCCCTGTCGATGCTGGCTGCCGCGAATTCTGCTTATGCCAGCAAAGCAGACGACACGCTTAACATCGCATTTACCAAGGAACTTGAAAACGTAGACGGTTACTTCAATTCATCCCGTGAAGGAGTGATTATGCAGCGTACCGTCTGGGACAGCCTTATGTATCGCGACCCTGCTACGGGTGAATATAAGGGCAATCTGGCGACCGACTGGAAATGGGTCGACGATGTTACCCTTGACCTTAATCTGCGCAAGGGTGTGAAGTTTCACAATGGCGCAGACTTTACCGCTGACGACGTGGTTTACACTGTTAACTGGGTTGCCGATCCATCGCATGGTGTGAAGACGCAGCGGAATGTTGACTGGATGAAAAGTGCCGAAAAGCTGGGCGATTACAAGGTGCGCCTTCATCTAAAGGCCCCGTTCCCGGCGGCATTTGAATATCTTTCCGGCCCGGTTCCGATTTATCCGCATGAATATTATGCCAAGGTCGGGCCAAGTGGCATGGGGCAGCATCCTGTTGGTACCGGTCCTTATAAAGTTGTCTCGGTCGAGCCGGGCAAGCATTTTGTGCTTGAAAAATTTGATGGTTATTTCAAGGACAGCCCCAAGGGGCAGGCCAAGATCGGCCATCTTGATATTCGCACCATCCCCGATATCAATACCGAAGCCGCCGAACTGTTTAGCGGCGGGCTTGACTGGATCTGGCAGGTTCCTGCCGATCAGGCCGAGAAGCTAAAGGAAATGGACCAGTTCACCGTTGCCAATGAAAGCACGATGCGGATTGGCTATATCGATATGGATGCCGCAGGCCGCACGGGCGAAAAAAACCCGATGACGGATGTGCGCGTACGCCGCGCCGTGGCGTATGCCATTGACCGTCAGGCCATTGTTGACGGGTTGCTTAAGGGGAAGTCCAAGGTTGTTAATGCGGCCTGCTTCCCGACCCAGTTCGGCTGCACCCAGGATGTCACCAAATACGAATACAATCCTGAAAAGGCCAAAAAGCTTTTGGCGGAAGCCGGATATCCCGACGGCTTTACCATCGATTTCTATGCCTATCGCGATCGTTCATATGCTGAAGCCCTTGCGAACTATTTGAATGCGGTTGGCATCAAGACCAATTTCAAACTTCTGCAATATTCTGCATTGCGTGAATTGCGTATGAAGCAGGGAACGCCGATGTCCTTTCAGACCTGGGGGTCGTACTCGATCAATGATGCCTCGGCGATTGTTAGCCAGTTCTTTAAACTTGGCTCGCTCGACACCGCGCGGGATGAGGAAATCAAGAAATGGCTGGATGTCGCCGATAGCTCGATTGATCCGGAAAAGCGTAAGGAATATTACGCCAAGGCCCTGAAAAAGATTGCCGATCAGGCTTATTGGGTGCCGTTGTTCTCGTATAATGCCAATTACGTTTTCACCAAGGATCTGGATTACACGCCGACAACCGACGCTATTCCGCGGTTCTTCCAGATGAGCTGGAAATAAACTTCCAGTAACCAGAAAACGGGGTAACGGACGGTGTTGATTTATACACTTAAAAGGCTGGGGTTGGCTGTATTGGTCGCCCTTGCCGTCTCGATGCTAAGTTTTGCTTTGCTGCATCTTTCGGGTGATCCGGCATCGGCAATTGCCGGTGAATCCGCAACCGATGCAGACATTGCGGCTATTCGTGCCTTTTACGGGTTCGACCGGCCATTGATCGTGCAATATGCTGACTGGCTTTTTAGTGCGCTTCGGGGTGATTTTGGCGAAAGTTATTACTTTCAACTGCCCGTTGCCCAACTGATTGGCGATAGGCTGTCGATCACGATGACGCTTGGCATTTGTGGCATTTCCTTTGCCATCCTGACGGCTGTGCCTTTAGGGGTTGCCGCCGCCGTCCGTCCCAACAGCATGATCGACCGAATGGCACTGTTCATCTCGGTTATGGGGCAGGCCATGCCCAGTTTCTGGTTTGGCCTGGTTCTGGTTGTTATCTTCAGTATCAAGTTCCGGCTGTTGCCGCCCTCGGGCACAGAAAGCTGGAAGAATTTCATCATGCCAACCGTGGTACTGGGCTATTACGCAATGCCCGCCATCATGCGCCTGACACGGGCCGGGATGCTGGACGTTTTAAGTGCGGACTATGTTCGGACCGCACGCGCCAAGGGTGCCAGCGAAATGCGGGTGATGTTTAAACATGCGCTTCGCAACGCGATCATCCCGGTCGTCAGCCTGTCAGCGGTGCAGATGGGGTTTATGCTGGGCGGGTCGATTGTGGTTGAATCGATCTTTGCCTTGCACGGCGCCGGGTATCTGGCGTGGGAATCAATCGGACGCAACGATTTACCGACAGTGCAGGCCCTTATCCTGATTTTCGCACTATTCTATATCGTTTTTACCTTCCTTTCCGATTTGCTAAATGCGTGGCTTGACCCGCGTATGAGGGTGGGCTGACATGGCAAAAACAATTGAAACTGTCGAAGCGGCCCTAAGCGGGCCGACGCCCGGGCAAGTTTTGCGCAGCCGCGTCTTTGGTCATCGCGGGCTGATGTTCGGCGGTGTGGTTCTGGCGGCAATTTGTATTATTGCCGTGCTGGCACCCGTCCTGGCCCCGCATGATCCATACGCCCAAAACTTGCTGGCGCGCATGCAGCCCCCTGTCTGGTTTGACAAGGGGACATGGGACCACCCGCTGGGCACCGACCACCTTGGGCGCGATTATATGTCGCGTCTGATTTATGGTGCCCGCATCTCGCTTTTGATTGGCGGGGTCGCAGCCCTGATTTCCGGGTTGATTGGCACGCTGATGGGGGTGGCCGCAGGTTATTTTGGCGGCAAGGTTGATACCGTCGTCACCTTTATCATCAATGTGCGGCTTGCCATGCCGGTGGTTCTGGTTGCCTTGGCAGTGGTCGCCGTTTTTGGCGGCTCGCTTCAGGTCGTTATTCTGGTGCTGGGGTTTCTTTTATGGGACCGGTTTGCTGTCGTGATGCGCTCGTCAACCCAGCAATTGCGTTCGATGGAATATGTCAACGCGGCGCGAGCGATCGGGTGTTCAACTCCGCGCATCATCTTTAGCGAAATCATGCCTAACATCGTTAACAACCTGATCGTGGTTGTGACGCTGGAAATGGCGCATGCCATTTTGCTTGAAGCGGCCCTGTCGTTTCTTGGCCTTGGTGTGCAGCCGCCAACCCCGTCATGGGGTTTGATGGTGGCAGAAGGCAAACAGATGCTGTTGTTCGAACCATGGCTGATTACCATTCCGGGGATTGCGTTGTTTGTACTTGTGCTGGTGATCAATTTGCTGGGCGATGGCCTGCGCGATGTGTCCGCCCCGGAAAACCGAAATTAAGGAAAGGAGAGAACCCATGGATAACATTCTCTCTGTACGCGATCTCAGGGTTGATATTCCGCTGGCCGGCGGAACACTTCACGCCGTGCGCGGCCTCAACTTTGATCTCGCACGCGGCGAAACCCTGTGTATCGTCGGGGAATCTGGTAGTGGCAAGTCGCTGACATCGCTGGCGATTATGGGGCTTTTGCCCAAAATGGCCCAACGACATTCAAAAAAACTTGAATTCGCTGGTATCGATCTGTCTGTTGCAAAAAACAGACAGATGCGCAGCCTGCGGGGTGACCGGATTTCAATGATCTTTCAGGAACCGATGACCTCGCTTAACCCGGCCTACACGATTGGCGACCAGTTGACCGAGGCCTTGTTGCTTCATCGCAAGGTCGGGCGCAAGGCGGCAACTGCCCGTGCCATTGAACTGCTGGAAAAAGTTGGCATTACGGCGGCGGCCAGTCGGTTGGGGCAATATCCCCATCAATTATCGGGCGGGCTGCGCCAGCGCGTGATGATCGCGATGGCCTTGATGGCGGAACCTGATTTGATCATTGCTGACGAGCCGACAACGGCCCTTGATGTGACGATCCAGGCCCAAATTTTGCGGTTGCTGGTTGATTTGCAGCGCGAAATGAACATGGCGATGATTTTGATCACCCATGATCTTGGCGTGGTTGCACGTGTCGCCGACAAGGTGGCGATCATGTATGCAGGCGAGGTGGTTGAATCTGGCCGTTCAAAGGATGTTTTCACCGCCCCGCAGCATCCCTATACCCGAGGTTTGTTACGCTGTATTCCCGTGCCGGGCAAAACCAAACCCGGCGAACATTTGGGATCAATCCCGGGCATTGTTCCCTCGTTGATTGGTAAAACACAGGGATGTGCCTTTCGCGGGCGGTGCGATGTTGCTGTTGATGCCTGCGCGCATGACATTCCCGAACGTGCCGGTGCCGAGGGCCACCTTTACCGGTGTGTGCATGATAACAGCCAAATGCCACCGAAGGCATCTGGTGGCTTCAACACCGCCAGCCAAAGCGAGGGCCGCCCATGACCTCCTCTTATGAAACACCTGTTCTTGAACTGAAAAATGTTTCAAAAACCTTCTCGATCAAGCAGGGCATGTTTGGCAAACGCAAGCCGCTTAAGGCGGTCGATGAAGTTGACTTGCGCCTCAACAAGGGCGAGGTGCTTGGCCTTGTTGGGGAATCTGGCTGCGGCAAAAGTACGCTCGCGCGTATTCTTCTTGGTCTGGAAAAACCGACGGCGGGTCAGGTTCTGGTCGATGGCGAAGATATCGGGACGCAGGACCGATCTTATCTGGCACGGCGGATCCAGCCGATTTTTCAGGACCCCTATTCCTCGCTGAACCCGCGTAAAAGCATTGCCGATATCATTTCCCTGCCGCTCCGCGTTCACAAGATTGGCGATGCCCGCGAATGGGACAAGAAAACCACCGATATCCTTGACTTCGTTGGTCTGCCCAAACGGGTTTTGCGCAGTTTTCCCAATCAGCTTTCGGGGGGGCAGCGTCAACGCGTGGCCATTGCACGTGCCCTGATCATGAAGCCGGAAATTGTTATTTGCGACGAACCAACCTCTGCACTTGATGTGTCGGTGCAATCGCAAATCCTTAACCTTCTGGTTGATCTGCGCAACGAACTTGGCCTGACTTATTTGTTCATCAGTCATAACCTTGCGGTGATTGAACATCTGGCAACCCGGGTTGCGGTGATGTATCTGGGCCGTGTGGTCGAGGAATCGGCTGCCGCACCTTTATTTGCCGAACCGCGCCATCCCTATAGTGCGGCCTTGCTGGAATCGGTGCTGACACCCGACCCGTTTTTGGGGGTTCCTGAAACCCATCTGGGCGCGGTTTATCCTAATCCAATTGACCCGCCCAGCGGCTGCCATTTTCACCCGCGCTGCGCAAAGGCGATGGACATTTGTTCGACAACGGCACCCCCCTGTTTGCGCGAAGAACATCGCCGCGTCGAATGCCACCTTTATGCCGATGCCTAGAACACGGCACTACCGTGTCCTCCTGATCCGGCGCAACGAGAAGCATAGATAATGGACAGTTTTTCCAATTCCCAGATTATTCGAAAACCCGCGACCAAAAGTGCCAATGGCGGGATCGTTGCGGCCCAGCACAAACGCGGTGCCGCTGCCGGTGCCGCGATCCTTGCCGAGGGCGGGGACGCGGTTGATGCGGCTGTTGCCACATCCTTTGCCATGGGGGTTCTTGAACCCTGGATGAGCGGCCCGGCAGGTGGCGGCACCATGATGATTTACCGCGCCGATGAAGACCGCGCCTACACGGTCTATTTCGGGATGCGCGCGCCAGCAAACCTTAACCCCGATGATTATCCGCTGTCAGGGCAGGGACGGGCGGGGGACTTGTTCCCGTGGCCGCATGTTGTTGATGACCGCAATCAGATCGGCGCGACCTCGATCGCGGTGCCAGGCACTGTCGCCGGGATGGAGGCGGCACACGATAAATTTGGCAACCTTCCCTGGCGCGATCTGGTAACCCCGGCGGTGAAATTTGCCGATGAAGGCTTGCATGTCGACTGGTATGCCGCCCTGATTATCGCCTCGAGCACACGCGATCTGGCAAAAAACCCGGCCGCAGCAGCCACCTATCTTGAAAACGGCCAATGGCCGACAATTGCGGGTTGGACGGCCCTTTCGGACAAGCGCATTGATATGTCGGCGATGGCGGGCACCTTGCGGCGGCTGGCGGAAAGCGGACCCCGCGCGTTTTACGAAGGCGACCTTGCCGATCAGATTGCTTCTGAGGTTCAGGATGCCGGTGGCTGCCTGACTGCGCAGGATTTGCGCGATTACCGTGCTGAAATTCAGGCACCGCTTGAAATTGACTATCGCGGGGGCAAGGTGTTTGCGCCTGCGCAGTTAACTGCGGGTGAAAACCTGGCCGAATGCCTTGATATTTTGGGCCAACAAACATTTTCGGGCGATAAGCCGGGTGCGCAGGCCTATATCGCCTATGTCGATGCTTTACGTAAAACCTATCATCGGCGCCTGCGTGAAATGGGCGATATCAACGATGACCGTGCACCAACCTGCACCACGCATTTCAGTGTAGTGGACCGGCATGGAAACATGGTGGCGGTTACCCAAACCTTGCTGTCTATCTTTGGCTCCAAGGTTGTGCTGCCGGGCAGCGGGCTTTTGATGAATAACGGCATCCTATGGTTTGACCCGGAAAAAAATAAACCCAACTCGCTGGCCCCGGCAAAACGGTGCCTGATGAATGTGTGCCCGGCACTGGGCGAGGTTAATGGCCGCCGTTTTGCCATTGGGGCATCGGGCGGGCGCAAGATTTTACCGGCGATATTGCAACTGACATCGTTCATGACCGATTTCGGCATGAGCCTGGAAGACGCGATCCATCAGCAACGTGTTGACAGCAGTGGCGGCGATACCGTCATTGCCGATCAAAGCCTGCCAGACGAAATCCTTGCCGGATTGCAACAGAAGTACCCGACCATAACAACGCGACGCACAATGTTCCCCTATGCCTTTGCCTGCCCTGCCGGGGTGGAGCGGGCCGGGAACGTTAATTACGGCGCGACCGAAATCATGTCGCCGTGGGGCGATGCGGTGGCGGAAAAAGCATAAAGTTAAAAAAGGAAATAGTGACCATGACCACCCGCGAACAGGTAATCGACCGTATCTCTCGTTATTTTGATGATGGCGACTTCCTTCGGGAACTGACCGCCCTTGTCGAAATTCCCAGTGAAAGCCAGAACCCGGCGCGTGCGAACGAATTGCAGCGCTATCTTGATGAACAGATGATCCCGATGCTCCGCGCGATGGAATTTGCCACCCGTGTCATCGAAAACCCTAAAACCGGTTTTGGCCCGTTTTTGTTGGCTGAGCGCCACGAAGGCGATGATTTACCAACTATTCTGACCTATGGTCATGGCGATGTGATTTTGGGACAGGAAGGTGAATGGCGTGAAGGCCTGGCGCCCTTTAAAATCACGGTGGAAGACGACCGTATTTATGGCCGTGGAACCGCCGATAACAAGGGGCAACATTGCATCAACCTTGCGGCCTTGCGCGCCGTTATTCAGGAACGGGGCAAGCTGGGTTTTAACTGCAAAGTGATCATTGAAAGCGGTGAAGAAACCGGGTCACCAGGGCTGGCCGAACTGTTTGAACAAAACAAGGCACTGTTTGCTGCCGATGTTTTAATTGCATCGGACGGCCCTCGCCTGAGTGCCGATCGTCCGACCATGTTTATGGGGTCGCGCGGGGCGATTAATTTTGCCCTGTCGCTGAAATATCGCGACGGTGGCCATCATTCGGGCAATTGGGGTGGTTTGTTAAAAGATCCCGGCATGGTTTTATCGCACGCGCTGGCGACAATTACTGACGTGCGCGGGCAAATTCAAATCCCCGAATGGCGCCCCGACAGCCTGAGCGCCCCGGTGCGCAAGGCACTGGAAGATTGCGCCATTACCGAAAATGCCACCGGCCCAAAAATTGACCCCGACTGGGGTGAAGAAAGCCTCAGCCTTGCTGAAAAGGTTTTTGGCTGGAACAGCTTTGCCATTCTGGCGATGAAAAGCGGTAATCCTGAAAAGCCGGTTAATGCCATTGCCCCGTGGTCGATTGCGCATTGCCAGTTGCGCTATGTTGTTGGCACAGACCCCGATGATATTCTTCCCGCCCTGCGCCGTCATCTTGACAGCCGCGGCTTTACCGATATCGAAATCATTCCAGCCGAGAAGGGGTTCTTTAAGGCCACCCGTCTTGACCCGGATCATCCGTGGGTATCCTGGACACGGGAATCGATCGTGCGCACGACGGGCAAATCACCGGCCATTCTCCCCAATCTTGGCGGATCGCTGCCTAATGAAACATTTGCCTATATCCTTGGCATGCCAACGGTGTGGATACCGCATTCCTATGCAGCCTGTTCGCAGCACGCCCCCAATGAACATATTCTAAAGGGGTTAAGCCGGGAGGCCTTGCAAATTATGGCGGGCGTATTCTGGGACATTGGCGAAAGTGCGAGCGTGCCAAAATAGGCGCTATTGGCACCAAAACTGCACCGTTTTAAGGGGCATTTTTCGCGCAGCCCGGATGGTGCAAATTAACCGTCACGAAAAGAAACTCCGGAAGGGATGCCACGATGCACCCTTCCGGACTTTGCGATAGTTGCTGCAAACGTTAGTGGCTGATCATCCAGGGGCGGGCAGAAGGGAAAACCTTGCTGCCATCAGGTCGATAGATGGCCCTGGATTTTTTATTGCCGCCGCTACAACATGAACATCCCGGGCCGTGACCATGCTTTTGGGTGCTTTTGGGTTCATGGGATGCACGTTCATTGGTGGAGGATGCAAACCGTTTTCCGGCATCCATCATGGCATAGTTGGGCACAGTCAGGATGGCGCGTGCCGCCATTTGCCCGCAATCGGGGCAGGTGCACGGTGCAGCAGATTGCGCCATCGGCCGTACTTCTGTAAACGGCCCACAGGATGTGCATTCATAATCGTAATAAGGCATGGCATATTTCCTTGAACAAGGTTCAATAATGGATGTGGCCAATGGCCTTACAGGTCAGGGGCCAGTGGCACATCGATTTTGCCATCAAGGTATTTGGTCGGCCCGTCTGCGCCGGGCATGATGTCGAATTCGAAAATGTCGGTTGGCAGCCACAGCGTTGCACAGGCATTGGGAATATCGACCACACCTGAAATATGTCCTTGCACCGGGGCGGTACCGAGAATGGCGTAAGCCTGTGCGCCGGTATATCCGAATTTTTTGAGATATTCGATCGCATTCAGGCAGGCCTGACGATAGGCAATATGCACATCAAGATAATGCTGCGTGCCTTGTTCATCGACGGAAATGCCCTCGAAAATCAAATAGTCGTCATATTTTGGAACAATCGGCGAGGGTTTGAAAATCGGGTTTTTAACCCCGTATTTTTGCATCCCGTCTTTAAGCAATGACACCTTGATATGTAGCCAGCCTGCCATTTCAATGGCACCGCAAAAGGTGATTTCGCCATCGCCCTGGCTAAAGTGAAGATCACCCATCGAAAGACCCGCGCCATCGATATAAACGGGGAAATAAACTTTCGCCCCGCGCGACAGGTCCTTGATGTCGCAGTTACCCCCATGTTCGCGCGGCGGTACGGTACGGGCACCGTTCGCCGCGGCCTTGTCGCGGGCATCGCCTTTCAGGCTGCCCATATGGGCGGATGGCCCGCCATCGGGCAGGGCTGCCAGTTCCGGGATGCGATCCGGGTCCGTACTGACCAGTGCCTTTTCGCGTGTGTTCCACATATCAAGCATCTTGTGGTCGGGCAGGCACCCGATCAGACCCGGATGGATCAATCCGGCATATTTAACGCCGGGAACATGGCGCGAACTGGTGAACATGCCGTGAAAATCCCAGATCGATTTCTGGGCTTCGGGGAAATGTTCAGTCAGGAAGCCGCCGCCATTTTGCTTGGAGAAAAAGCCGTTAAAACCCCACAGGCTGTTATCGAACGTGCCGATATCGAGAATTTCGACTTCAAGCAAATCGCCGGGCTGTGCACCTTTGACCCCGATGGGACCTGAGAGGAAGTGAACCTGTTTGAGGTCTACATCGCGGACATCGGCGGCGTCGTTGTCATTCTTGATCTGCCCGCCGGTCCAGTCATAGGTTTCGACGCGAAAATCGTCGCCTGGTTCAACCCAGCACGCCATCGGAATGTCGGGGTGCCAGCGGTTATGGATCTTTTCATTGGTGTAAGGGGATTCTGAAAGATCTACCTTGATAAGCGTATCAACCATAATAAAACTCCCTGATATGGAATGTGGTTTTGTAGCTGTCCCGGTTAAACCGACAGGAATGCCGAGACTTTCTTTTCATCGATACCCGCACGCGGGCTATCGTGAACAAATTCGCCCTTTTCGATCACCAGCACACGATCAGCCATGTCGAGCGTGAAGCTCAGAACCTGTTCCGAGACAACAATCGACAGGCCCATTTCGTCGCGGATGCGGCAAAGGGTTCGGGCGATTTCCTTGATGATGGAGGGCTGAATGCCTTCGGTGGGTTCATCAAGAAGCAGGACTTTGGGGTTGGAGGCCAGCGCCCGGGCAATGGCAAGCTGTTGTTGTTGCCCGCCCGACAGGTTGCCGCCACGCCGGTCTTTCATTTCCAAAAGAACCGGAAACAGTTCATAGATGAGGGGCGGGACAGTTGTTTGTCCGGTTACTGTTAAGCCGGTTTCGATGTTTTCACGCACACTTAAAGCCGGAAAAATCATACGGCCCTGCGGGACATAAGCCAGCCCTTTGGCCACGCGCTGATAACTTTCGAGGTTTTCCAGGCTTTCAGGCGGTGTCTCGCCGATTTTGATCGAGCCGCTGCGCGATGGAATGATACCGATCAGCGATTTCATCAGCGTGGTTTTACCCATGCCGTTGCGGCCCATGATGGCAACAATTTCGCCCGGTTTGACATCAAGGCACAAATTATTGATGACCTTGCTCTGACCATAGGCGACGTGAAGTTTATCTATCGATAACATAACAGTCCCTCCTAATGACCGAGATAGACTTCGATGACTTTCGGGTCGCTCTGGACCCGCTCCATCGAACCTTCGGAAAGAACCTTGCCCTGATGCAGAACCGTCACCCGGTGGGCGATGTCCTCGACGAATTTCATGTCGTGTTCGATGACGATGACGGAATGTTTTTTAATGATGGTGTTTAAAAGCTCGGCGGTTTTCAGGCGTTCGGAAACGCTCATTCCGGCAACAGGTTCATCAAGCATCAAAAGTTCCGGGCTTTGAATTAACAGCATGCCGATTTCAAGCCATTGCTTTTGGCCGTGGCTGAGAATTGCGGCATCGGTTTCAAGATGATCTTTAAGGAAAATCATCTCGGCAATTTCCTCGACCCGGTTAATCACCTCGGCATCGCGGCGAAAGGTCAGCGCGCCCAGCACGCTACGCCCGCGCGGAAAGGACAGCTCCAGGTTTTCAAATACCGTCAAATCTTCATAAATTGACGGGTTTTGAAATTTACGCCCGACACCGGCATGAACAATTTCATGCTCGCGCAGTTTGGTCAGTTCTTTTCCGCGAAACCGGATCGATCCTTCGGTGGCCCGTGTGCGACCACAAATCAAATCCAGTACCGTGGTTTTGCCCGCCCCGTTCGGGCCAATAATGACGCGGATCTCGTTTTCCTCGACATAAAGGGACAGGTCGTTAACCGCCTTGAAACCGTCAAACGAAACGCTTAGTCCCTCGATGCTCAAAAGGAATTCTTTGGGTTGTTCAACATCCATGATGATCTTCCTTTATTCCGCAGCCGGGCGGGGTTTGCGAACCTTGCCAATCCGCAGCAGCGACGTGCCCCGCACGATCAACGGTTCGATATGCTGGCGGTATAATCCGGCGACACCTTCGGGGAACACCATCACAACGGCGATAAACAGGCCGCCCATGGCAAACAGCCACAGTTCGGGAAAGGTTTCTGACAGCGAGGTTTTTGCCGCATTAACCAGCAAAGCCCCGTAAATCGCCCCAAAAATCGACAGGCGACCGCCAACCGCGCAGAAAATCACCATTTCGATTGACGGCACGATGCCAACAAAGGACGGCGACATGAAGCCGACCTGAAGGGTAAACATCGCCCCGCCAATGGCCGAAAGGGCGGCGGCCAGGCAAAAGATGAAAATCTTGAAATTGGCAACGTCATAGCCCGAAAACCGCACCCGGTCTTCCTTGTCGCGCATGGCGATTAACAAACGCCCGAACTTTGAAATTCGGATAAATTGCGCCACAATCAGGGACACCAGCAACAAGGCGACGCAGATAAAATAGAAAACGTATCTGGCATTGTCGCTGCGGATATCCCAGCCCAGAAGGGTCCGTAAATCGGTGATGCCATTAACCCCGCCGGTGTAACCCTGCTGCCCAATGATCAGAATGGTCAGGATGGCAGCGATGGCCTGCGTGATGATGGCAAAATAAACCCCGCCAACCCGGCGCTTGAACATAGCGACACTGATGATAAAGGCCAAAGCAACCGGAACGGCAATGGTGGCAAACAGGGTAAAGGTAAAGGAATGGAACGGCTCCCACCAGAAAGGCAGCGACGTTATCTGGTTCCAGTCCATGAAATCGGGAATACCCGGCGTGGACTGGATGGCAGTTGCCTCGGGGGTTGAGGCTTCAAGTTTTAAAAACATCGCCATGCAATACCCGCCCAGGCCAAAGAAAATTCCCTGACCCAGGCTAAGGATGCCGCCATATCCCCAGCACAGTACCAGACCCAGGGCGACAAAGCTGTAGGTCAGATATTTGCCAATCAGATTGAGGCGGAAATTATCGAATAGTGACGGGAAAACGATGACAAGGACGAAGGCCAGAATGGCAAAATAAATCCATTCACGCTTGCGAAACAGGAACAGTGCAGGAGACATGGTTTCATCCTCCTCAACGACGGATCTTAAGGGTGAACAGGCCCTGTGGACGCAGCATCAAAATCCCGACAACGGTGAGCAAGGTCAGAACCTTGGCCATTGATCCGCTCAGGAAAAATTCGATGGTTGATTGTGCCTGCGAGATCGAGAAGGCCGATGCAATGGTGCCGATCAGGCTGCCAGCCCCGCCGAAAACAACGATCAGGAAGGTATCAACGATATAAAGCTGCCCGGCGGTTGGCCCGGTGGAGCCAATCATGGTAAAGGCCGACCCGGCAATGCCGGCAATGCCGCAACCAAGGCCAAAGGTCATGCGGTCAACCATTTTGGTGTTGATGCCAACAGCCCCGGCCATGGTGCGGTTTTGTACAACCGCCCGCATGCGTTTGCCCCAGTTCGACCGGAACATGCCGAAATAGACACCCAGCGTGATCAGGGCTGTTAGCCCCATCACAAACAGGCCATTGATCGGAATTTCGATGATGTCGGTCAGGGCGATGGACCCCATCAGCCAGTCGGGCAGGGTAACGCCAACTTCACGCGCCCCGAAAATCGACCGATAGGCCTGCTGCAAGATCAGCGATAATCCCCAGGTTGCCAGAAGGGTATCGAGCGGGCGGCGATACAAAAACCGGATCAATCCCCATTCAACCAGCATTCCCAACAGGAACGACGCGGCAAAGGCCAGGATCATTGCGAAGAAAAAATAGATCGAAAACAGCGACGGCAAATATACGCTGAAGAATTGCGAACAGAGATAGGTCATGTAGGCGCCAAGGATCATAAATTCGCCGTGGGCCATATTGATGACGCCCATTTGGCCGAAAATGATCGCCAGCCCCAGCGCCATCAAAACGAAGACCGAGAAAAGTGTCAGCCCGGCAAAACCCTGCATGGCCAGAATGGATGTAAATTCGGTGTATGTGTAGTCGCCGATCATTGTCGCCTCACCACGATTGCCTGTTGGGATGAAAAATCATCCGAAAGGGGACGCCACCCCGGCCAAGAAACCGGGATGGCGTGGTGCAAACCAAAGACTTACTGGTAGCCTTCCGGGAACGGATTTGGCTCGATCAGGTCCTTGGTCTCGAAGACGACATCGAACTGGCCATCTTCACGGGCATGACCAATGCGGGTGCGCGACCACAGGTGATGGTTTTCGTGGATACGAACATAACCTTCAGGCGCGGTGGTCAGCTCGATGCCCGGCGATGCGGCTCGGACCTTGTCGATGTCAAAGCTGCCAGCTTTTTCAACAGCAGCTTTCCACAGCCACGGGCCCAGATAGGCGGCCTGTGTCACATCGCCAATTACGCTGTCTTCGCCCCACATTTTCTTGAATGCGGAAACAAAAGCCTTGTTGTTGTCGTTAGGCAGGCTTTCGAAATATTTCATCGAGGCATAAGCACCGGCGATGTTTTCGCCGCCAATGCCACGAACTTCATCCTCGGTTACCGAAATTGTCAGCAATAACGGTTTTTCTTTCGACATATCAATGCCGGCTGCCTTGAGCTGCTTGTAAAAAGCAACGTTGGAGCCGCCAACGACGATGGCGTAAATCACGTCAGGCTTTTTAAGTTTGATCTTGTTGATCACGGAATTGAACTGGGTGTTACCCAGCGGGTAATAATCCTCGCCGGAAACCTTCAGGCCCAGTTTTTCGATGTGTTTGCGGGCAATTTTGTTGGCGGTGCGCGGCCAGATATAATCGGACCCCAGCAAATAAAAGGATTTGGCACCTTTTTCACGCACAACCCAGTCAATCCCGGCGATGATTTGCTGGGTGGCTTCCTGGCCGGTGTAAATCACGTTTGGTGATTCTTCGAGGCCTTCATAGAAGGTCGGGTAATACAGCATGCCGTTATATTGTTCGAAAACCGGCAAAACGGCCTTGCGCGATGCCGATGTCCAGCAGCCAAAAACGGCAGCGGTTTTATTTTCGACCAACAGTTTTTTGGCTTTTTCGGCAAAGGTTGGCCAGTCCGACGCGCCGTCTTCCTGAATATATTCAATCTTGCGACCCAGCACACCGCCTGCGGCGTTGATCTGGTCGATGGCCAGTTTTTCGGCCTCGACCGAGCCGGTCTCGCTAATCGCCATGGTGCCGGTAATGGAATGCAGGATGCCAACCGTTACCGTGTCGTCGGTAACAGCCAAACCAGTGGTGTTGGCATCGGCGGTGGCAACTTCCTGTGCCCGAAGCGGTGCGGATGCAAAGGTAAGGGCGGGAAGAACCGCGATACCGGCCAGTAACGCCCTGCGTGTAATGGAAAATGGAGAGATCGTTTTCTGTCTCATTGCGAAGCCTCATTCTGACATTTGATTTTTAAGCAGTGCTGGCTTATCGGCGTGCCAACTGCGGCTTAGTTCGTCAGAATTTTTGCAACGCAACAATCGGGCATTTGACGTATATGCCATGGGGCATTTTACCCCTACCATGGTCTTGCATTGAAAAATGAAAGGGCAAGTCTGGCAGTAAAGCTGTTGATTTTCCTGTTTTTCGGTCATGATTGTTTGAATGAAAATAATGATAAAAAATCATTCATAAGGCGATTAATCAGGGACGCAAGTGGGGGTTATTGGCGATGCACCAAGGTGAAAACGCTAAAATTTCGCATTTGCAAAAAACAGGGCAGGTAAAAGGCTTTGGGAACAACAATCAGGATTCCACGGATCCGGCGGACCTATAACCGCTGGGTGGCAAACCAGACACTGGAAGATTATGCGTTACGATTTACCGCCTACAAGGTCAGGCGGTTTTCAAGCTGGCGCATTGCCAATACCGCGATCGGGGCGGTGTCTTTTTTGGCGCTTGAAGCCATTGGCGGGTCGATCACGCTTAATTACGGCTTTCAAAATGCGATCAGCGCCATTGTGGTTGCCGCGATCATTATTTTCCTGATGGGTGTGCCGATTTCTTATAACGCGGCGAAATTCGGTGTGGATATTGACCTGCTTAGTCGGGGTGCCGGTTTTGGTTATATCGGGTCCACCATTACATCGCTGATTTACGCCAGTTTCACCTTTATCTTTTTTGCCATCGAGGCCGCCATTGTGGCGACAGCCTTGCAGTTATGTGCCGGTATTCCGGTTTCGCTTGGCTATATTATCAGCGCTCTGGTCATTATTCCGCTGGTGACACATGGCGTAACCTTTATCAGCAAGTTTCAGGCATGGACCCAGCCGTTCTGGGTGATTTTGCAGATTGCCCCTTTTGTTTTTGTCGCACTTAACAGCCATGACAGCATTCGCCAGTGGACGGGCTATACCGGTTTGTTCGGGCCCATAGACGGGTCGTTTGCGATCGCGCCATTTGGTGCCGCGTCGGCAGTTCTGTTTTCGCTGGTCGCCCAAATTGGCGAACAGGTCGATTTTTTGCGATTTTTGCCGCGTAAAGACCACCAAAACAGGGTTGCATGGTGGACTGCATTGCTTAGCGCCGGGCCGGGCTGGATCGTGATCGGGGCGCTGAAAATTCTGGCGGGGTCGTTTCTGGCGTTTTTTGCCTTTCAAAGTGGCGTGACCTTTGCCGATGCATCCGACCCGACCCGGATGTATCTGAATGTTTTTCAAAAAATGGCGGCGTCGCCCGAACTCGCCCTGGGCCTTACCGGCATTTTTGTGGTGATCTGCCAGCTTAAAATCAACGTTACCAACAGTTATGCCGGGTCGATTGCATGGTCGAACTTTTTCTCCCGTCTCACACACAGTCATCCGGGCCGCGTTGTCTGGCTGGTTTTTAATGTGCTGATCGGGCTGTTGTTGATGGAGTTTGGTGTCTATCGGGCGTTTGAGCATATTTTGGGCCTGTATTCGATTGCCGCCGTGGCCTGGATGGCGTGCATCGTATCGAACCTTGTGATTAACAAGCCGCTTGGTTTGGCCCCGCGCCACATCGAATTTAAACGCGCCCATCTTTATGATGTGAACCCGGTGGGGTGTGGTGCGATGAGCATCGCCATTTTGCTGGCGTTGCTGGCCTATTCCGGTTTGTTTGGCGAGACAATCTCAAAGCTGTATTCCTATGTGGCGTTGATATCGGCCTTTGTGCTGGTGCCTGTGATCGCGGTTCTGACCAAAAGCCGGTATTATCTGGCGCGCAGCACAGCAACAGACTGGGCGACCGGCGAAACCGAGGCCTGCTGTATTTGCGAACATCGTTTTGACCGCGAAGACATGGCGTATTGCCCTGCTTATTGCGGGGCAATCTGTTCGTTATGTTGTTCGCTTGATTCACGCTGCCATGACATGTGCAAGCCCCATGGCCGGTTTTCCGGGCAGTTGCGAACCTTTGCGACAACCCATTTTTCGGCCGGTGTGGGCAAATGGGTCAACACACGCATTGCCCATTATCTGGGAATGTTGCTGACCGTGACCGGGGTGCTGGGCCTTGTTTTCTGGCTGATTTATTTCGAAACCCGGCTGGATGCCCGAAATTCAACCGACCTGATCGAACTGACATTGACCAAGCTGTTTGTCATTATTTTTGTAATATCGGGCATTGTGGTGTGGTTGTTTGTTCTGGCCCAGGAAAACCGCCGTTTTGCCGAAGAAGAAGCCCGCCGCCATACCGGGCTTTTGATGGATGAAATTGCCGCCCATAACGAAACCGACCGCCAGTTAAAACAGGCCAAGGAAGCCGCAGAATCGGCCAATCTGGCAAAAAGCCGGTATATGGTGGGGCTTAGCCATGAATTGCGCACACCATTAAGTGCCATTTTGGGATACGCTCAATTACTGGAACGCAAATCGGGCGGGCAGCCGCCCTATATTCATAACGCGGCACAAACGATCAAGCGTAGTGGCGAACATCTGGCCGATATGATCGAGGGTTTGCTCGATATTTCCAAAATCGAGGCCGGACGGCTGGAGATTTATCGCTATAAAACAGCGTTGCGCCCGTTTCTGGACCAGATCGTCGACATGTTCACCCTGATGGCGCAAAGCAAGGGCATTGCCTTTGAATTTCAGCCAATATCGGCGATCCCGTCTTATGTCTATACCGATGAAAAACGCTTGCGCCAGGTGCTGATCAATTTGCTGTCAAATGCGATTAAATTTACCCATCGTGGGATGGTCAGTTTTTCCGTCAGTTATAGCAATCAAATTGCTACATTTAAAATATGCGACACTGGCATTGGCATTGCGCAAGAAGATATTGAACGTATTTTTTTACCGTTTGAACGCGCCGAACAGCCTGTCGGCATGCAGCAAACACCCGGAACCGGGCTGGGGCTGACGATTACCAAGTTGCTGGTCGAAATTATGGGCGGCGATCTTGCCATTAAAAGCGAGGCCGGGAAGGGCACACGCTTTACCATCCGTTTAATGTTGTCTTCGACCGGCGAACCCGACCAGAAAATCCGTCCCTATCAGGCAATATCGGGCTATGCGGGGCCGCCGCGAACCATATTGGTTGCCGATGACGATGCCGATCAGCGTGCTTTACTGGAAGATACCCTGCTTCCGCTTGGTTTTAACGTGGTACTGACCATGGATGGGCACGCCTGTTTGTCGGCGATTGCGTTGAACCGGCCCGATTTGATTATCCTTGATATTGCTATGCCCGGTCTTTCGGGATGGGAGGTCGCCAAGCGGGTGCGACAGGGCATGGATTTCAAAGTCCCGATTTTGATGTTATCGGCCGATGCCGGTGGCGAGCGGACCAGGCAGGAATACAAGCAGCTTTACGATACCTATCTGGTTAAGCCCTTTGTGCTTGATGATTTGTTCGACCATCTTGCCAGCCTGATGTCGCTGTCATGGATTTACGAAGACAATGATGACGGGGCCGGGGATATTCCCGCCATTCGTTTTGAAAGTCATGAAATCCCACCGCCGGAAAAGCTGCGCCAGCTGACAACATTGGGCCAGATCGGTTTTATCCGCTCGATTGAGGTGACGTTAAAAGATATCGAATTATCACAGCCCGACACGGCAAGGTTTTGCCAGCACATGTTGAAACTGACCAAATCCTTCCGCCTGAAGGATTTCATTACCGCGATTGAGGAGGTCGGACGAGAAGATGCCTGACCTGAATGTAATGACCCATATTCTGGTGGTCGATGATTCACCTGAAACGTTAACAATGTTAACCGACGCCCTGAGCATGGAAGGGATGAATGTCGAGGTCGCCACCAGCGGCCGCCAGGCATTTGGTTTGGTTGAAAACAACATCCCGGACCTTGTCCTGATGGATGCGATGATGCCAGGCATTGACGGCTTTGAAACCTGCCGGGTTTTGAAATCGGAAAAGGGGTGCGAAGATGTTCCGGTTGTTTTCATGACCGGGTTTCAGGAAAGTGAACATGTTGTGCGGGCACTGGCGTCTGGCGGGGTCGATTTTGTTGCCAAGCCCGTTATTTTGGATCAGCTGTTTGCGCGTATACGGGTGCATCTGGCCAATGCACGTAGGGCACGCTCGGCCCGCAAGGCGCTTGATTCAACCGGGCGGCGAATTGTTGCCTGCGATCCGGCAGGGGTCATTCTTTGGGTTACGCCGCAGGCGGGGGAATTGATGCGTCGTGCCGGGTTGCGCTGCGACGAAACCGCCCGCTTGCCCTGGGAAATTACAGACGCACTTTTAAGCGCGGATGGCCCGGACACGGCAGAAAGCCGAGGTGTTATTCGTTTTTCGCGTGGGGGTGTCGATATCGATTTTCGCCTGCTTGACGACGCGGAGAACGGGGAAAGGTTGATCCGCCTTGTCGATGCCAGCAGGGGATCGGACGAGGAACAGCTCGCACAGGCCTTTGGCCTGACGTTGCGCGAAGCCGAAGTTCTGTTGTGGATTACACATGGCAAATCCAACAAGGAAATCGCCGAAATTCTTCAAATGTCACCCAGAACGGTGAACAAGCATCTTGAACAGATATTTGTGAAACTTGCCGTGGAGAACAGAACCGCCGCAGCGACCATGTCGGTGCGTATCCTGTGGCGAGATTAACAGCCCTATCCGCTCGCGCCGTGCCAATCAGCATCCAGACGGCAGACAGGGCCTCCATACACAAGCCATAGAAACGCTGTGCCTTTGTGATGTGTGGGTGGGAGGGGTTAATTCACGGGTAAGGTCAGAACGCCCGGTTTTCGCGTGCTGCAAACGACTGTCAACAGATACGCCGTGCGTTCGGGGCAGAGTTCGTGTACAAATATTGAGTATGATTTGTTGATTTCGTGCCATGTTTTCGAGAATATATTGTAAATATTCAGAGTTCTGTATTCACACTTTCCCGATATAGCACAATATGTTAGCAAGTTAGATGATTGGGCCGGGGTGAATATTGTGGTGAGGGGGTAATTCCGGAATGCAAAAATTTCAAGGGGCAGGCGGCGAGAAAAAGCAACGCCTGTTCCTTTCGCTGAGTGTTCTATTATTGCTGCTTGTATCCCTTGGATTAACGACTTTTTATGAACGTACCCTTAAAAGTGATGTTCGAATAGAAACTGATCGTGCCCTTTCGCGTCTGGCGGGGCATGGTCATTCAATTTTGATTAGCAAGATCGGCCAATATCGCGATACCCTTAATTTTTTGCACGCCACACCCCCAATTTCAGGTTTGACCCGGGCGGATGAGAATGATGGGCTTGACCCATTTGACGGCACCCGGTTTTCACAATGGAAAGGGCGGCTGGAAACAATCTTTGTTGCCATGCTGCAAAACAATCCAGAGATTGATCAATTGCGCGTCATCCGCGGCGATGACGACGGTTCGGAACTGGTGCGCGTTGACAGATTGACTGGCAAAATTAACGTTATTACCAGGCAGTGGCTGCAGAAGAAGAGCGGCAGTGACTATTTTCAGGATTCAATGAAATTACAGCCGGGCGAGCTGTATATTTCACGCATCAATCTCAACCGGGAATTTGGCCGCATCGAATATCCCGTTCGCCCGACAATCCGTTTGGCAACGCCAATTTTTTCAGATGGTGGCCGTCGGTACGGATTTCTCATTATGAACGTTAACGCAACTTTCCTTCTGAATAACTTTCGGAACGAAACCAGCGGACAGTTCAGCATGATTTTGACCGACGACAAGGGGTATTATATCGACCATCCAATAGCGGATTACCGGTTCAGCCGCGACCTGCACCCCGAACGTAACTGGTTGAATGATTACGCAATAACCCACACGCCAAACAGCGACGCAGACCTTGCGACGGAACTTGCAACTCAAACCTCCCTGGTGATTCATCACACAGCTGTTCGCTTTTCCGCTGACCCTGCTTCAGTTATGCATATTTATGCTGCGGCCTCGCCGTCGTGGATATCGGATCAACTTTGGAAGCGCCGGATAGCAACATATGGATTTGCCGGTATCGCGCTTTTGATCCTTGTGTTTACGCTGGCAATGTTTATGCGGGGATACCGCAATAGTATCAGGTTGTCTGAAGCGCGCGCTGAACATGAAGCCATTATCAACGGGTCATCCGATGCAATTGTCGGGATGGAACTTGACGGGCAGATATCGAGCTGGAGTAACGCCGCCATCTCGCTATTGGGAATTCCGCGGGACTCTGCAGTTGGACAAAATGTCAGGCAACTTGCCCTGTTTCCGGACGTGGATATCAACGAACAAATTGGTCGCGTTCAAGAAACAAAATCAGCGGTGACAATTGATGCAAATTTCACGGAAAATGGTGCCTTAAATCTTGAATTGTCGCTGAACTTTTCACCCATCGTGAACCAGAGCCGACAGATTGTCGGCATTGCGATGATCGCACGTGATGTAACGCAGGAACGCTCTGCCGAGCGTCAGATCCGGCAAACCAATGCCGGACTTGAAGCCCAGGTTGCCAAACGGACACAGGAACTGGCCGAGGCCCATCAAAAGGCCATTCAGGCCAGCGAGATGAAAAGTGCCTTTATTTCAAATGTCAGCCACGAAATGCGGACACCGCTTAATGGCATGATTGGCACCCTCAACCTGATTAAACGCGAACCGCTTAGCCCGTCGCAAACCAAATATCTGGCGATGGCGGAAACCAGCAGTTCAGCACTTGCGACCCTGATTAATGATATCCTTGATTTGTCCAAGATCGAAGCTGGCAAACTCGATTTCGAGAACAAGCCCTTTAACCCGTTGGCGATGGTCGAGGCTGTGGCCAATTCTTCGGTCATTCGGGCCCGGGAAAAGGGTATTGACCTGGTCCTTGATACAACCGGTTTGCAACATACTGAACTGTGTGGCGATGCCAATCGGTTAAAGCAGGTGCTAAATAACCTCATCAGCAATGCCAAGAAGTTTACCCAGGAAGGGTATGTTGCCATTGTGGCGTCCAGCCGTTTGGACCAGGGCGAGGTTCGGCTTGAGTTTTCGGTTGAAGATAGCGGGACTGGCATTGCTGAAAGCAATAAACATAAGCTTTTCGCGGCTTTTTCGCAGGAAGACAGTTCTATATCTGCCGAGTATGGCGGCACAGGACTTGGATTGTCAATTTGCAAGCAGCTTTGCAAATTGATGAAGGGCGATATCGGATTTGAATCCACCAAGGGCAAAGGCAGCCGGTTCTTTTTTCATGTCCGGTTTGATGCGGCCCAGGCCACAGTGCGAAATAACAGTACGGTACTGAGCGGAAAACGTGTGTTGATCCTGATGAACCAGGAACGCGCAACAGATGCCGCAGAAAGGGAAGTAAAATATCTGGGCGGCGAGATTGTTGATTATTTCGGTGCGAAAGGGCGCACGGAAAACAAGGTCATAGATCTTGTCATGACGGATCGCGCCAATAATCGGCTGCAAGAACTTTGTAAAATCATCAGCGCTATGAAAACAGCAGACGGGACAATGCCGCGTTTGCTGGTTGTTAAAAGTGTCGATGGCAATAAACCGCATTATGATGGCGAAATCATTTGGCTGTCGTCGCCTTTGACCCATTCGGAACTGTTGCAAAAAATGCAGCCGCTCCCTCGTTTGGCTAAGGCTGCCAAAATGGTGATGTCTGATCAGGCTGAAACAACCGATGTGGTGCTTGGCACCGACCCTTCTTCTTTGCCGGAAGCTACACACGAGAAAATGAATTTGCTTGTTGTCGACGACAATGAAATCAATCTGGAGGTCGCCAAAGGGATTTTACGCGACACCGATGCCGATGTTCGAACTGCAGGAAACGGGATGGAAGCACTGGAAATTCTCAGGCAATCGGCGGCAGAAGGCCATGTTTTTCATTGCGTCGTTATGGATTGCCAGATGCCCGGTATGAATGGATTTGAAACAACAGAACAAATCCGCAGCGGGGCTGTGGTCGCAGAATTCGCAGAGATACCCATTATTGCCATGACGGCAAATGCCATGTCAGGCGAGCGCGAAAAATGCATCGCTGCTGGAATGTCAGACTACATAACCAAACCGATCGAAGCGGAAGTTTTTATTGAAAAGATAAAACATTGGTCCCGTAAACGCCTCGCTGAGTTGACAATTAGGTAATTGGCCGCTTGCGCAAATAACCTTCGAGAAACGTTCAACCATGGACCTGATGCAATGATTGAAAAAGCCAGAACCCCATTCTCGGGCCCCAGATTTTTAAGCAGCAATAGCGTGCTTGTCGCATTCATTGCCATGATTATTATCCTGGTTGCGGTGCTTAATTATTTTATTCAATATGAGTTCACGGATCGTCTCGAACAGCGTGAATTGCGTGCATTGAGCCATTTGTCGGGCAGTTACTCCCAGGAAGTTGAAAGCCAGCTTTCCGGGATCGATACCGCCATGGCCGCGCTTGTTAGCACGGTGGCGTCTGACCGTTATACCCCGCGCGAAAAACACCTTTTGCTTAATCAGACAGCGCAGGCGCTGGCGATTGTTCGCGTGATTGGCATAGTGGATGCGACCGGTCGGGTGGTTCATTCGTCAAGAACATTTCCGCCCCCTGACGTTAATCTCACCGGGCGGGATTATATCGACTACTTTATTGGCGGGGGCAAAGGGACGCGATATCTGTCTGGCGCCATCCGCAATGCCGTCGACAATCGGTGGCAAATATCGATGTCGCGGCCTATTCGCGATCAGGATGGGAAGCTGACCGGGGTTATCACAGCGGTGATCGATCCTGCCCTTATGATTGAACGGATCGGCAAGGCCGCGGCAAGTGGCGATTATATATCGTTGCTCGATAGTCGGTTCGATCTGATTTTCCGGTTTCCTGCCAAAGAGGAGCTAACGGGAACATCTTTGGCGAATGCCCAAATATTCAGGGATCTGGTTCTATCGGACGGCGGACCGGTAGCCGGGGTTTATACCGATTATAATGATAACGAAATTAGGCTCGGAGTTGCGAAACGCATTTTTGACGGTAGCCTGATCTTGTCTACGTCGCGCTCTTATGCCGCCGCAATGTCTTCATGGAAGACAATAACATTTTTGATCAGTTTGGCGTCAATTGTCTTGCTGATATTTATTCTGTTTACCTTACGTTCATTGCATTCCCGGGAAGTTGCCACACAGGCGGCGAATAAAGAACTGCAGGCTGCCAATCACCGAATTGAAAAAGAGCGCCAAAATGCAGAAAACCTTGCCCGGATCAAAGAAGAATTTCTCGGCAATATGAGCCATGAAATTCGCACGCCCATGAACGCCGTTATGGGACTTTCCCAGCTTCTTGAACGCACATCCCTTACACGAACACAGCATGAATATGTGCGCCAGATAGGGCTTTCAGGCAAATTTCTTTTAGGAATTGTCGACGAAATTCTGACCCTCTCCAAGGTGGAATTTGACCAGGTTTCGGTGGAGAACGAACCTTATCGCTTGTCAGATGTAATTGATAATGTTGGATCAATTATGTCTGTCGCAATGGAAGACAAGGAAATTGATGTTGTTATCGATGTTGATGCTTCCTTGCCACATATCCTGATGGGGGATGCGCACCGTACCAAGCAAATACTGGTTAACCTTGCTAGCAATGCGATAAAATTCACCGAGAAAGGCAGCGTCAAGCTGACGGCTCATCGTATTTCAGACGATAGGGGTGACGATAAAATACTGTTTGAGGTAAGCGATACCGGGATTGGAATACCAGGCGACAAGCTGGAACATATATTTGACGCCTTCATGCAAGCTGATACGTCTACCGTGCGCAAATACGGTGGCACGGGGCTGGGCCTGACGATTAGTAAGCGGTTGACTGAATGTTTGGGTGGCGAGCTTACGGCGAAAAGCCAAATTGGCGTCGGCAGCACGTTCAGTCTGATCTTGCCATGTCGGGAAGGTTCGGAAGTGGCCCAAAGCGGGGGAAATAACCCCAATGACAAAAAAATTCGCGTTTTGATTGTTGATGACCATCCAGACACACTTGAAGCGCTGGAGGCCTTGGCGAAAAGTTTAAATCTGGCCGTTGAAACAGCATCTTCGGGTGCGGAAGGCCTGAAAATTATTCAGCGAAATGATTCACTCGGGCTGCCGTTTGATGTTCTGATCATAGATTGGCAGATGCCAAATATGAATGGCCTGCAAGCTGTTACGACCATGCATAACAATACAGGCTTAAGTGTTGTTCCCTCGGTAATTATGGTTACCGCTTATCAACGTGAATATCTGGAACGCGCAACGGATAACGAAGGCGAAATCTTTCAGATCCTGACCAAACCGGTGACGGGGTCGACGCTGTTTAATGCGGTTTATGGTGCTGTTGAAAAGAATGGGTCCTATGGCAAGAAATCTGCCCCGGTTGATCTGAAGGGACCGAATCTGCTTGAAGGGATTAAAATTCTGGTAGCGGAAGATAACCCGATGAACCAGCAGGTTGCCCGGGAGTTGTTACGGTCAGCTGGCGCAAAGGTTGTGATTGTAGGTAATGGCGTAGAAGCCATCAGTGTCCTTGAGGAACATCGCTTTGATCTGGTTTTGATGGATGTGCAAATGCCTCAGATGGATGGGATCGAGGCGGTCAAACATATTCGCCAAAATCCGAAACTGGCGACCCTGCCGATCATTGCGTTAACGGCAGGTGTCCTTGATAGCGAACGTCGAAAATGCCGCGAAGCGGGCATGAATGACTTTATTGGCAAGCCGTTTGACTTCGACATTGTGGTGTCGAAAATTCGTGACATCCTTGGCGCTCCACAGGGGGTTTCCCAACCCGAAGAGGATGCCTCGGCGGGGAATATTTCTGAATATCCCCTTTGGGACCGTTCACGGGCGCTGACATTTGTTGGCGGCAGTGAAGAACTTCTTGATCGGCTAATAAAGCTCTATCCTGCGCAAGCCAGAGAACATCTGCGTGCATTGCTTGGTGCTGTTGACGAAGAAGATAGCGACAGCGCCATGAAAATTTTGCACACGATACAGGGCTCCGCGTCACAGATTGCGGCGGAACGTGCTGCGCGTTTGGCAAAAGACCTTGAAATCAGTGCGCGAGAAAGAGACTTCTCCGAGGTGAAGGACGGTATTGATGCGTTTTCCACTGTAGTGGAAGAAACCCTTGCCGTTATTGAGGAATATTTGAACGATACGCCATCGGGCAAATCATCGGATAGCCCAACAGATACGCAAGAGGGCACATCGACGGGTAAATCTCAAAACGACGTTGGGGCAATTTCAAAACTTGTTGAACTGTTGGGTGCAGGAGACCCCGAAGCGATCGAGGAATATCAAAAAATCAAGGGAAGATTATCTGATATTGCGTCGACACAGGAAGTTGACCGCGTAGAGAAGAACATTCGGCAGCTGGAATTTTCAGCGGCGATGAAAGCACTTCAGGCCGTGATCCAACGCCTTAAATAGCTTCTTTTTTTAATGTGGCGTTTGCTTCGAACTCGGCCGTGGTGCAGGGGGCTGCGATTACATTTGGCGACACCGTCTTAATTAACGGTACTATGCTTTAGTCCCGGAATATCAAAAGGCCGATTTGAACAATAAGAACCGCAATTGCGACAACAAAATAAATGCGGGTGTCGATTTTTTTTGAAACCCGATTGCCTGTTGGTTTGGTATTGTCATAGAGCGAACCGTTGGGCAAAGACGCAATAAGGCGTGTCGTCACTTCGGCGCGGTCGGCAATCACAATGGGCACATCGGTGAAACGTGCCATCAGCGTGTCAAGCCGTTGCCAGGCGGAACTTTTGGGCAGCGCGGCAAGATCGGATGCTTCGCGCCACGGGTCAAGCCCAAGCCGCGCAAGCATGGAAAGCACCGTAACGCTGGCACCTGTGTGGTCGTTACCGACCGGTGTTTGCAGGAATTGATCGAATTTCGCATCCAGACCAAGTGGTATTGGAACATGTGCCAAGGCAAGATCCTTAATCAGCGAAATGTGGATCAGCCAAATTGACTGATCCCACTGTACTTTCATGAGGGATAGATGAAGCACAGTTTCGTTAGTATAGGCGGATTTGTCATAAATGAACAGCAATCATATTATTTACTTATGATTTGCGGATACTATGCCCGTGCTAAGTTCAATAATTTCGGCTGTGATTTCTTCTTGTCGAACCCGGCGCAATTTGGCCCGATATAGTTCAAGTTCCCGTTCGATCTGACTCCCCGCCGACGACATGGCTTCCAGGCGGGCTTCGTTTTCTGCGGCAAATGCATGCAGGGATGCCTTGCATAACAATGCATGGAAATAGTCTGCGCTAAGGCTTTCGACCAGGTCTGCCTTTGTTAGCTGTATCAGGGGGGGCGGGGTGTTGCCGGGGCTAAATCCTGCCAGATCAATTGGGAAAATAGCCTGGCGAACGATTTTTAAATGGCCCGAATGCCAACCCGAATAAATGACATCAAGGCTTTCGATCCTGCCTTCTTCCACACTGTGATAGATGGTTTTGGCGATCAGATCGCCCATCTTGGGAATACCGGCTGTATGCGATGGCATTGCAATGCTCCAGAACGGTGCACGTCCTTGCGTTGTGGCAGTGGATAACCCTCGGGTGCCGACTAAAAACAGGGTTGTGCGCGCCGGATCGTCGGTAATGCTGGCTAAAACATGCTCACTGAACGCTCCGGCAAACCCCTGTTCGGCACAAAATACAAGCAATCCCTTGTGCGCCTTGCCAGAACCCGTTGCCAGGGGGGTGCGGTCATCCTTGGCAAGAACACTGGCAATGGCAGATGCAATTGTATCGCTATAGCCGTCGATGGCGGCAAGTTGTGTGCGTGCAACATGGGCCCGGGCAGCGGCAATGCCTTTCATGGCGTTAACAACCGCGCCGAGTTGATGAATGCCGTCGATCCGTGCACTAACATCTGCCAAACGTTCGGTCACACCTTTGCCCCCTTGCTGTCAGAACTGTTGTCTGGTGTCTCGCGCGGGGTATTAGCCGGCGTGTCTGCGGCCGGGACGGGTAATGATGCAATCAGCTCTGTCATTGCCTTGGTCAGAATGGTGCGGGCGCGGTCATCAATTTTGCCTGTTTTGGCAATCGCACCGACAATTTCGGCGGCGTCCTTGTCCAGGGTTTCGGGCAAACGGGCGCGAAAGGTGCCAACCGTATCAAGCGGTAAAGGATCAAGCAGTCCTGACTGAACGGCAAGCATCAGGGCAATTTCATCGGCAAGGCGAAACGGCTTATGTTGAGGTTGTTTTAAAATTTCGCGTATCCGTGCCCCGCGCGTCAGTTGCTGGCGCACCCGGCCTTCTGGCATGCCGCCAAAGCGGGTGAAGACCTCGAGCTCAAGAAACTGGGCATAGTCGAGCCGAAGGGTGCCCGCCGCATCACGTAACAGCGGGGCTTGTGTTTTGCCGCCGACCCGGCTGACACTGAGGCCAATATCGACGGCGGGTTTCTGGCCCTGGTGAAACAGGGCAGCATCGAGCACAATCTGCCCATCCGTGATCGAGATCAGATTGGTCGGAATATAGGCCGACAGGTTGCCGGCATCTGTTTCGGCAATCGGCAGCGCGGTAAGCGACCCGCCGCCCAGTTCTTTTGACAGTTTGGCTGCACGCTCCAACAGGCGGGCATGGATGTAAAAAACATCGCCGGGATAGGCTTCGCGCCCGGGCGACTGGCGGGTTAACAGGGCAATTTCACGATGGGTTGCGGCGTGTTTTGACAAGTCATCAATCACAACAAGGGCATGTTGGCCCTTGTCGCGAAAATATTCCGCCATCGTCATTCCGGCATAAGGGGCAATCCACTGCAAGCCCGGTGCGCTAGCCGATCCGGCGACAAGGACGATACATTTTTCAAAGGCCCCTTCGGATTGCAGGGCATCAATCGCACGGCGCACACTTGATGTTTTTTGGCCAACAGCGACATAAATGCAAATCATGTCGCTGTCGCGCTGGGCAATGATGGCATCGATTGCCAGGGTGGTTTTTCCGGTTGAATGGTCGCCAACGATCAGTTCGCGCTGGCCACGCCCCAGGGCAAAAAGAGTGTCGACCACCACCAGTCCGGTTTGCGCCGGTTCGGTGACAAGGTCGCGTTCGATGATGGAGGGGGCAGGGCGTTCGATTGGCAGTTTTGTACCAAATGTAATGTCGCCTTTGCCATCCAACGGGCGACCCAGCGGATCGACAACGCGGCCAAGCAACGTTTCACCGACCGGAACCTGAACAATTTCGCCGGTGCCAAATACCGCATCGCCAGCCTCAACGTCGGTGGCACTGTCAAATAAAACGCAGCCGATCAGATCGGGGTCAAGAACCCGGGCAAAACCAACCTGTCCCCCTTCAAAACGCAGAACTTCGTCGAGGCGAACATTCCGCAGGCCCGAAATCATGGCAACACCGTCGCTGATTTCCTCGACCCGGCCTTTATGTTCGGCCTGAGGTCCCACAGATGCCTTGCCTATGGCAACTCGCGCAGCAATGCGCCAGTCGGTGTCATCAGATGGCATCCTTCATCTCCCTTAAAATGCGGGCCAGATCGGATTGCCAACTGTTATGAAGGGTGAAATGTGCAGTGCGGATTTCCAGCCCGGCAATCAGGTCGGGATCGGTTGCGAAATGGATGCCCGAATTGTTGCCCAGTTCCCGGGTGACAGCTTTCGTGATCAGCTCTTTATCCGCATCTTCGAGATCGGCGGCACTCACCAGATTGATGCCTTCCGTGCTTTCAGCCAGTGTTGCCCTGTCCTTTGCGGACATATTTTTAATGGCGTTTACAAGGGCATCAAGAAAAGCTGTCTGAACAGTAGATTTGTTCAGGCTTCCCAAAAGTTTTGCTGCAATTTCTGTCGACAGTTCGGCGGCTTGTGCCGCTGTTTTCTTGCGGACAACATCCGTATCGTGTGCGAGCGAAAGCTGTGCTGCGGCATTGTTTTTTTCAATTTTTTTGTGCGCTTCATCAAGGGCAGCCTTGCCGGCTTTGTCAGCATCTTCTCTGGCGGCACTCAGGATCGCGTCACGTTCAGCCGCAATATCTTCGCGGATTTTCGTCACCTCAACAAGGGCCGTATCGGCATTTTCTTGCGTTGTTTTTGCCACATCAAGCATGGCTTGCACAGTTTCTTTGCGTTTGGCAATGGCACCGGCCACCGGGCGCCAGAAAACACGCGACAAAAGCCACATCAGGATCAGAACATTGGCTGCCTGCAGCCCAAGGGTCCACCAGTCAATTGTCATTGTGTTATGCCAATAACGGATTGGCAAACAGCAACAGCAGGGCAATCACCAGACAATAAATTGCTGTTGTTTCAATCATCGCCAGGCCAACAAACAGGGTTCGTGAAATGGTGTTGGCAGATTCCGGCTGGCGCGCGATGGCATCGAGTGCCGCAGCAACCGCCTTGCCTTCTGCAAGTGCAGGGCCGATGGCACCAAAGGCGACGGCGAATGCTGCGGACACGATGCTTGCAAGGCTGAGATAATCCATCAGATATCCTTTTTGTCAGAGGGAAGAGGCGACTTGGGGTCTTCAGGATGACGTGCGCCGTCTTCGACGGTGGATGTAATGAATACGATGGCCAGAACCGCAAAAATATAGGCCTGCACCAGCCCGGTTAGCAGATCAAGCGCCATAAGGGGGATTGGAACAAGAAGACCTGCCAGCGAGGCGACGATTCCGATAACGAACACCCCGCTCATTACATTGCCAAACAGGCGCACGAACATTGAAAAAGCCCGTGTAATACTTTGCAGCATGTTGAGCGGGATCATGACCGGGTTCGGGGTGGCGAAAGACCGAAGATATCCTCCCACTCCCGTGCCCCTGATGCCAAACCAGATGACCGACAGGAAAACCAGAACGGCAAGGGCGGCGTCTGTTTCAAGGCGTGCCGTCGGGGGTTCAATGCCGGGGATAAGCGAGGACCAGTTCGCAATCAGAATAAACAGGAACAACGTTCCGATGAAACTGCGATAGAGGACGGGTTTGGCGCCGCTTGTTTCATGGATCTGGTTATCGAGTGTCGTAACAAGAAGTTCAAGTGCCGCCTGGCGACGGGTTGCAACCAGGTCTAGCCGCCGGGTTAGCAAAAAGGCCCCGATGACCATAACGATCATGATTGCCCATGTCGTCAAGACGGCCTGTGTAATGGGCACCGGGCCAAGATGGAAAACCGGCAGGGATTCCAGCGGGGATTTCATGCCTGCGCCCCCCGTTTGCGGCGGATCACGCATTCGCGTCCGACAATAACGCCGGCCAACACGGCGATAATCCCGAACCCGCCTGTCTGAAGGGCCAGCGCAAAGCCGCCAGCCAAAAGACCCAGCCGCGCAATGGCCAGTGCGATCGCCAGCACCGGTTTTCTCCCTGATACAATCAGATCCGCAGTTACCTTAATGCAGCGGAAATAAAGAATGCCTAACAGAACCCCGCCCGCAAAGCAGAAGGGCAGCAGCAACAGAAGGGGCAATGTATCGGAAGACATCATCGTGAGTTCATCCATTTCCAGGCGGTCCAGCCACCAACGGCCAACCCCGCCACCAAAAAAGGGCCCGTCCAGAAAATGCCAGTTCCGTGGCGTGCATCTATCCAGTGTCCGGCGAATAATCCCGCCAGCGTCGGTATAACAATGATCCAGCCCAGCACGCCGATTTGCGCAAGACGGCGGCCAATCGACATATCCCCCTCGCGCTGCCAGCGTTCCCGTCGGTCGCGGCGCAGGCGCGTTTCGCGCACCAGCGGGTCGTCTTCGGCCGGGGCTGGGGGCTGTTGTGCATTATGATCCGCCGTCATCGGAACGATTCCTTGTTTGCGCCGGGCTGCAGACGGCTGATCATTTGGCGAATGGCGTGCATCTGCAAGCGCATGGTTTCGACATGCTCGACCCGTTCGTCATCGGCCTCGGATTGAAACCGTTGCAAAACTTCCTGATCCAGGGTGGCAAGATCGTCGCCTGTGACGGCTTCGCGGGTTGCGATGGCAACCTTTGTCTGTCCTTCTACGGTCATTACACCGTTCCGCACGGCGCAAAACCGGTCTTTACCCGCAACGCGCCAACTCACGATTGAAATCGCAAGGGCCGTCAGAAACGGCGCATGACCGGGCAGGATACCAAAACTCCCGCTTTCATCTTCGGCCCGCAGGCTGTCGATATCTTCGTCAACGACAATGGACAGCGGGGTAATGATGGTCAGCCTCATGATGAGACCTCGGGGGCGGCATCATCCGTTACAGGTGTGGTTGCTTTTGCTTCTTTGGCGCGCGCATCCTCCAGCGTTCCAACCATATAAAGCGAACTTTCATCCCAGTCGTCCGCATCACCATTTAGTATGGCCCGACAGCCCGACAGTGTATCGGCAAGGGCGACACTGGTGCCCGGCGTACCGGTAAATGCCTGCGTCACCATGAAAGGCTGGCTGAGAAAACGCTGTAACCGGCGGGCACGCTTGACGATCTTGCGATCGGCAACCCCCAGTTCCTCAATCCCAAGCAGCGAAATAATATCGGTTAGCTCGCGAAATCTGGCTAAGGCCTGACGGACGGCCTCGGCCGTGGCATAGTGTTCTTCGCCGACAACCAGCGGGTCTAACAACATTGATGACGAGGCCAGCGGATCGATGGCGGGATAAAAACCTTCGGCAGCCTGGCTTCGTGACAACACAATCACGCAATCCATATGGCTGGAAATTGTTGTCACAGCCGGGTCGGTAAAATCATCGGCCGGCACATAAACCGCCTGAATGGCGGTAACCGCCGCCCCGGCAACCGAGGCAATGCGTTCCTGAAGCCCGGCAACTTCCGAAGCCAGTGTCGGCTGATAGCCAACGCGTGATGGCAAACGACCCAACAAGCTTGAAACCTCGGCTCCGGCCTGAACAAAACGAAAGACATTATCCATCAGCAACAAAACATTCTGATGTTTCTGATCGCGGAAATATTCGGAGATCGTCAGGGCGGTCAGCGGGGCCCGCCACCGGGCACCGGGCGGCTCGTTCATCTGGCCGTAAACCAGAACGGTTCGCTCCAGCACGCCAGAGGACTGCATTTCGGTGAGCAGTTCATGCCCTTCGCGGGATCGTTCACCAATGCCGGCAAAAACCGAAATTCCTTCGTATTTTTCGACCATCGCCCGGATCAGTTCCATGACCAGAACCGTTTTCCCCACCCCGGCACCGCCAAACATGGCCGCCTTGCCGCCTTGCGCCATCGGGGTCAGCAGATCAATAACCTTGATTCCGGTTTCAAAGATTTCCGTTGTTCTTGTTTGCGATTTTAAAGGCGGGGGCAGGCCATGGATGGGACGGTGCGGCGTGTCTTTTGGCAATTGTGGGCCATTATCCTTTGGCTCGCCGACAACATCAAGAAGCCGTCCTAATACAGCCTCGCCAACCGGAACAGTGACAGCGGAACCGGTCGCATAAACGGCAACACCGCGTGCCAGCCCTGCCGTGGACTGAAAGGCAACAGCCCGCAAGGTGTGCAGATCAAGATGACTGTGCACTTCCAGGATCAAGGGTGTGGGAATATCCCATTTCACGATCAGCGAAGAATTGATCGCTGGCAGGTCTGCATCTTTGAAAACCACATCAACAACTGCACCGCGAACGGCATGGATAATGCCTTCTGCCTGGCCGGCATCATTGTGTGGCGGGGCGTCATCCAATTGCATGATAGGAGGCCCTCCTGATCATAGCCGGTTGGGGGATTTGGGAATTTTATCAAGCTGGTTGATTACATCATAGCTGTAATCGTGTGTTGGCACACTGATTCATATTAAATTTATCTTATGCGAATTTTTCGGGCTTGATATCAACGAGTTAACGGGGATTTCATGGGAGAGTCGAACTGATATTTCCCGGGTTTGATGTCTTTTTCATGCGTGGTCTTTGTTCCGAACGATAAACGGAAAAACCATATGTAACTGTATGAAGCTCCGGGGTTTTTCCTGATTAACGTGCTTTTGCAGGCAGAATTCTGCAACATCGCGGGGAACTTTAACCAATCTTGCGGGTTAGCAATACGGGGTCACAGTCAGAGAATACCACGACAGGTTCAGGAAAACCCAACCCGGAGAGAGGAGCATGTAATGGCACATTCACCCAGCCAATCCGACGGCGGAAAACCAGCAACCAAAACACAAAAGATTGTTGATCAAGAGGTTACAGTTGGAAATGGCGGAGAATATCACCAGACCGCAGGTGAAAATGATCCGGTTCTGACAACCGCGCAAGGCGGGCCGGTATCGGATGATCAGAATTCCTTGCGGATCGGTTCACGCGGGCCGACGGCAATGGAAGATTTCCATTTCCGGGAAAAGATTTTCCATTTTGACCATGAACGCATTCCCGAACGTGTGGTTCATGCCCGGGGCTATGGCGCACATGGCTATTTCGAAACCACCAAATCGCTTGCCAACTATACCCGCGCCGATATTTTCCAGCGTGAAGGCGAAAAAACCCCGGTATTTGTCCGGTTCTCGACGGTTGCAGGCAACAAGGGCTCGGGTGATCTTGCGCGTGATGTGCGCGGGTTTGCGGTAAAATTCTATACCAAGGAAGGGAACTGGGACCTTGTTGGCAATAACATCCCGGTTTTCTTTATTCAGGATGCCATCAAATTTCCAGACCTTATTCACGCCGCCAAGCAGGAACCTGACAGCGACTTTCCCCAGGCCCAAACTGCGCATGACAACTTTTGGGATTTTATCAGCCTGACACCGGAAAGCATGCATATGGTCATGTGGGCCATGTCTGACCGCGGCATTCCCCGGTCGTTCCGGTTTATGGAAGGCTTTGGGGTCCATACATTCCGCATGGTCACCGAAGACGGCAAATCAACCTTCGTTAAATTTCTCTGGAAGCCCAAGCTTGGATTGCAGTCTGTTGTGTGGAACGAAGCCCTGAAAATTAACGGGGCCGATCCCGATTTCCACCGGCGCGACCTGTGGGGGGCGATAAAGTCCGGTATGTTGCCGGAATGGGAACTGCATCTGCAGCTTTTTGATGAAGAATTTGCTGAAAAGTTCGAATTTGATGTCCTCGACCCCACCAAACTCATCCCTGAAGAAGATGTGCCGACCATCTGTGTCGGCCGCCTGGTGCTGGATCGCATGCCCGACAATTTCTTTGCTGAGACCGAGCAAGTGGCCTTCATGACCCAGAATGTCCCGCCCGGCATCGACTTTACCAATGACCCGCTGTTGCAGGGCAGGAATTTTTCCTATCTCGATACCCAGGTCAAACGTTTGGGCAGCACCAATTTTTCGCAGTTGCCCATCAACGCGCCGAAATGCCCGATGCATCATTTCCAGCAAGACGGCCATATGGCATTTAAAAATGTTCAAGGTCGGGCAAATTACGAGCCCAATTCATGGGATGAAGGCCCCCGTGAATCGCCGCAACACGGATTTACGTCCTATAACGCGCATGAAGAAGGCGAAAAATGCCGGGTGCGCTCTGAAACCTTTGCCGACCACTATAGTCAGGCACGACAGTTTTTCATAAGCCAGACCAGCACAGAGCAAAACCACATTGTTGATGCATTGGTGTTTGAACTTAGCAAGGTTGAAAAACTTGCCATTCGCAAACGGGTGGTCTCCCATTTGTTAAACATCGACAAGGGATTGGCCAAAAAGGTTGCGGCAAATCTGGGGTTGGAAAATATGCCCGATCCGGCACCGGCCGCCCAAAAAACCCGTGATGATCTCAAACCATCAGATGCGCTGAGCATCCTTAAAAACGGGCCGGGCTCATTCAAGGGCCGCAAGCTGGGTGTGCTGGTTACCGACGGTATTGATGGCAAGATGTTTAAGACCTTAAAAGAGACCACCGAAGCCGCCGGAGGGGTGGTGGAAGTTGTTGCACCGACAATCAGTGGTGTTAAAACCAGTGATGGCGAGACCATTTCTGCCAATCATAAAATTGATGGCGGTCCATCGGTTCTGTTCGATGCCATCACAGTAATGGGAACGCCGGAGAACAGTCGCGCGCTGGCGGTGGAAGCAACTGCCTGCGATTTCCTGTCCGATGCATTCGCGCATCTGAAATTCATTGGCTACAATGACGGGGCTGTTCCATTGCTTGAAGCCGCTGGCTTAAAAGACAGCATTAAAAAAGATGATGGCTTTTTCGCCATTTCCGATGCGTCCAGTGCCAAGACATTTATCAAGGCGTGCGGCGATTTGCGTTTGTGGGACCGCGAAGACAAGGTTCATGTGCGCAAGAAGGGCTGATATTTTGACATTGTCTGGCAGTGCATAGGTGCTGCCAGGCAACATTCATCCTGTTTACATCGTAACCTTATGAGAAATTTTGAATGTCGTTAAATTTTTAACGACATTATTTGCGGTATCAACATTGCGTTCGGGCGCATTGCTTTCCTTGAAATCAAGAAGGGTTTCTTCTGCCTGTGATGCCCGTAGGCCAAGATCGGCAAAGCCATAAGTGGCCGCCGTTCCAGCCATTTTATGAATTTGGCTGGTAACCTGGTCAAGAATATCCTCAGATCCATCCTCTAAATAGCACTGCCACATGCCCTGAATATCCTCAAGCCGCCCGGGCACCTTGTCGGCATATCCCTGCTGTAATTTTAAAAGTTTCTCGCGCAGCGTTGGCTTGCGTTCCGGATCGGTTGTCATTTGATCGCTCCTAAAATTTTCCCGATCCCCGCTGGCGTATAAACACCGGTGGTCTGACCAAGAACGCCCAAGATTGATTTCACGCTGCCCGCAACAGCGCAGGTCTCAGGTCTCTGCACGATAATTTCTTTGGTTTTGTCGCCATAATAGGCCACTTCATTGCTGGCAACAGGAACCGCCCCTGAAAGCACAATCGATAGGGGTGCCAGGCCGGACTGCCGCAGCAAGGCATGCATTTTACTTGCCGAGATATTTGGCATTGTTGTCGACGGCACATGATAAAACTTGCACGTTCCGCTTTCTTCGCGGGCAATTGTGAATTGCGATGGCGTTATCAGCACAAAAATCTCGCCATCAACAAGTTGTTGGCCGTTTTCTGCAATCCGGACCGGACGACCCGATATACGCTGAACGAAACGGCAAAAGTTTTCAACGCACGAGGCCGGGACGTCTGCCTGTAAGATAACCGGCGGGGTGTTGTCGCCTAGCGTCCCCAGAATCACCCGCAGATCAGCAGCACTTCCCTGTCCCAGATTAAGCAAAACACAACCGGTTTCGGATGTATCAAAATCGCGATCAGGTGCATCATCATCAGCGACGGTTTCGACATGGCGCTTGCCCCAAAACAGAATTTTTTCTGAAATGGATGTAACAATGCCATCGATATCGATGTCCATTAACGATGCCGATTTCCAAATTACATCGACTGCACCAATTTCAAGCAACCGCAACGCCAGCGCACTGCGCCGTTCGGTCAGGGAGCTCAGGATAATCACCGGGACATCGTCAATTTGGGTAATTTCGGTCGTTGCCGATACCCCATCGAGCCCCGGCATGGAAATATCCATGGTCACGATATCGGGTTTCAGGTCGCGAACAGCCGCAATTGCTTCTTCCCCATCTTCAGCTTCGCCAATAACCTGAATTTCCGGATGATCTTCACACACGGTTTTGATGGCCATACGCATAAAAACTGAATCATCACAAATCAGAACTTTGACAGGTTCAACACCGGAATCTTGGTTTCCTGATATTTCCATTTATTGAGCTCCAGTTTTAAATCAAATAGGTATCAAAGGAATAACGTCGACATCCACAAGGCTGGTTGTATCGGCACTTGTCCCGGTGCTGGCGTCTGTGACCGTCGCCGTTACGGATAGAACCACATCGTCTGGCGTCACCGATGTCAGCGTCAACCCGACCAGGTCGGCCGCTTCAAGTGTATAGGAGCCGTCCGGGTTAAGGGTGCCGGCACTCAGCGTTGCGCCGTCAAGGCCGTCAATATTAAACGAAACGTCTTCCGTTATCGCCAGGTCCAGAACCCCGATTACGAGCGGAATGGGCAAATACTGGAAACCTGATGCATCAGGTATGTCAAGCACAGGCGCATCGGCAACATTAAGCACATCAAGCGCAAGACTGGTGTTAAGGCTGGTACTTGTTCCGGTTACCGGGTCTGTAATTGTTGCAGTAACTTCAATCGGCGCACTGCCAGGTTCCAGCGCGGTCAATGTCAGCCCCTGCAAGTCCGCCTCAAGAAGAGTTACACTACCGTCCGGGTTAATGGTGCCTGCACTCAGGGTCATCCCCTCTGACAACCCGGTTATGGTCACTTCCAGTATTTCGCCAGGGGCAAGGGGCCCAATATCAATCGGGAAAGGCGTCGTAATGTCTTCAAGGATGGTCAAGGGCAAACCAACACCCAGCGATGGTATGCCCGACCCTGAACCGTCTGGCGAAATCACGGCACTCGTACTTGTCGTGGTGCCATCAATTTCGGTCGATGTGGCTGTCACTGTCAATTCAATCGGACCAGAATAGTCGGCCGGGGTTGTTAATGTCAGGCCCGCCAGGTCTGCCGGGGTAACGGTCCAGCTCCCATCCGGGTTTAACGTACCGGCATTTAAACTTGCGCCCTCGGGAACACCGAAAACAGCAATGCTCAAGGTTTCGGAACCGTCCGTATCGGCCAAACCGGCATTAATTGTAACCGGGTATTCAACAAGGTCAGGGGCGGGTGCCTGAACAATGGAGGCATCGCCAACAATCACGCCGTCACCATACGCAATGGCTTCTATGTTGTTAACTGTCAGGATTTGCCCTGTATCGAGATCGAGGATTTGCGTATTGATAACCCCTGAATTGATCGTCAAATTCTGTAAGAAATAAGAGGTCGATGGCTTCCCGAGATAAAGGACGTCACTGCCATTCCCGCCGTCTAGCGCCGAGGCCAGCAAAATATCACCATTGAGCGTCAGGCTGTCATTACCATCGCCCAGTTTTATGTTGTTACCTAGTGTGGTGTTCCCGTTCAGGGTTACGGCGTCATTACCGCCCTGCATATCAAATGATTCATTCATATTCAGGTCACGGTCAATGACATACACTTCGTCGGCACTCGTCCCTTGATGATTGAAACGGCCATCATCGACAAAGTCATTTGTGACAGGGGCTGTTTGGGACACGGTTGTTCCCAAGCCAAGAGAAGCTGTAAGTGTCGGCGCATCGACAACCGGGGTGACTGTAATCGACAGGACATCCTGAACCGCCGCAGTACTTGTGCCATCCGTTGCCGTGGCACTTATAGCCAGATTAATTGTACCAGAAAAATCTTCCGGCGGCGTCAGGGTTAATCCACTCAACTCTTGGGGAGTTAACGTTACGCTACCATCAGGATTAACCGTCCCCGCATTTAGCACTGCGCCATCCGGAATGTCGGAAATAGTAATGGACGTGGTATCGATCGAGGCTATGGAAATGTCCAGGGCAATGGCATTGTCCTCTGCTCCGCTCCCATCGACAGTTATCAACGTCGGCGCATCTGCTACGCCAGCAACAGAAACTGCCAACACATCAAAAACAGATGCCGTATCGGCACCGGCTGCCGAGGTAGCGGTTACGTCCAAATAAAAATCTCCGTTAAAGTCTGCTGGTGGCATCAATGTCAGCCCTGTCAATTCCGTTGGTGATAGCGTTACTGTGCCATCGGGATTAACCGTGCCCGCATTAAGCACTGCTCCATCGGGAATATTACCAATCGTAACCGACAAAAGTTCATTGCCATCGGTCAGGGCTGTATTGATATCAAGTGCAATGGCGGTGTCTTCTGCCCCGGCAGCGAGGCCAACGCTTAGAAGCGGTGCATCGGCCACCGGTGTTACTGCGACAGAGAAAGCAGCACTGGTTGTGGCACTTTCTGTGCCGTCAGTTGCTGTTGCGACCGCAAACAGGTTCAGCGTTCCACTAAAGTCAGCTGGTGGCGTCAGGGTCAGACCAATCAGATCAGCCGCATCAACCGTCCATGTGCCGTCGCCATTGTCAGTGCCTGCACTGAGAACAGCACCGTCGGGCACACCGGCAAAGGTGACCGCGACCGTATCGGGTGAGGCGACAGTAACATCAAGTGCAATGGCGGTGTCTTCTGCCCCGGCAGCGAGGCCAACGCTTAGAAGCGGTGCATCGGCCACCGGTGTTACTGCGACAGAGAAAGCAGCACTGGTTGTGGCACTTTCTGTGCCGTCAGTTGCTGTTGCGACCGCAAACAGGTTCAGCGTTCCACTAAAGTCAGCTGGTGGCGTCAGGGTCAGACCAATCAGATCAGCCGCATCAACCGTCCATGTGCCGTCGCCATTGTCAGTGCCTGCACTGAGAACAGCACCGTCGGGCACACCGGCAAAGGTGAC
>NZ_JFKA01000021.1 GCF_002115755.1 Thalassospira mesophila
CCAACGTTAACGTGCGGTTTTGTACGCGCAAATTTTTCTTTAGCCATTTTTAACTCCGTTTATTCCTAGCTTCGCCTTAACCGGCTGACTTGGCGCGGACTTCGTCCGCGACAGCCTGCGGCACGTCGGCGTAATGATCAAACTGCATCACGAACTGGGCACGACCCTGGGACATGGAACGCAGCGTGTTGACGTAACCGAACATGTTTGCCAGCGGGACATAAGCCGTGACGACACGCGCGATACCGCGAGAGTCCATGTCACGAACCTGGCCACGACGGCTGTTCAGATCGCCAATGATGTCGCCCATATATTCTTCAGGGGTCACTGCCTCGACCTTCATGATCGGCTCGAGAAGCTTCGGACGAGCTTTTGCGAGACCTTCACGGAAGGCAGCACGAGCAGCAATTTCAAAGGCCATCACACTGGAATCGACGTCATGGTAGGCGCCGTCGGTCAGGGTGATGGTGAAATCGGTAACCGGGAAACCTGCGATCACGCCATTGGGCAATGAACTTTCGAGGCCTTTTGCGACACCCGGAATGTATTCCTTCGGAACGTTACCGCCAACGACGGTGTCTTTGAAGGAGTATCCGCTGCCCGGTTCACCCGGCGTGAAGGTTAATTTGATGCGGGCGAACTGACCCGAACCACCAGACTGCTTCTTGTGGGTGTAATCAATATCGACCGTCTGCGAGATGGTTTCGCGATAGGCAACCTGCGGGGCACCAACGTTTGCTTCGACCTTGAACTCACGTTTCATACGGTCGACGATGATGTCGAGATGCAGTTCGCCCATACCCGAAATAATGGTCTGACCCGATTCGTGGTCGGTCTTGACACGGAAAGACGGATCTTCCTGTGCCAGACGTGCCAGAGCCATCCCCATCTTTTCCTGGTCAGCCTTGGTTTTCGGCTCAACAGCAATTTCGATGACGGGATCGGGAAATTCCATCCGCTCGAGAATGATCGGCTTAACCGTGTCACACAGCGTGTCACCAGTGGTGGTATCTTTCATACCAACCAGTGCCACAATGTCACCCGAGCAAGCGTATTTGATTTCTTCACGGTTGTTTGAATGCATAAGCAGCATCCGACCGATACGTTCTTTTTTCTCTTTAACAGAGTTCAGAACGTAGGAACCGGCTTCAAGAACACCCGAATAGATCCGGATAAAGGTAAGCGAGCCGACGAACGGGTCACTCATGATCTTGAAAGCAAGTGCCGAGAAAGGTGCTTCGTCGGTCAGCGGGCGTGAATCGGGCTCATCTTCGGTACCCGGCTTGATGCCGCGAACGTCGGTGAGGTCATCCGGTGCCGGCATATAATCAAGAACAGCGTCGAGCAGCGGCTGCACGCCCTTGTTCTTGAACGCCGTCCCCAGAAGGACCGGAACCAGCTTGCTGGCCAGCGTACCCTTACGAATGCATGCTTTGAGCGTTTCTTCGGAAGGCATGTCGCCTTCCAGATATGCTTCCATCGCAGCTTCGTCAAAGTCGACAGCACTTTCGATCAGCATCTCACGATATTCGGCCACTTGGTCAACCAGAGACTCACGAACATCGCGATATTCGAACTCGGCGCCAAGGGATTCGTCTTTCCAGACGATTTCCTTGTTAAGCACCAGATCGACAACGCCTTCGAATTCAGCTTCGGAACCAATCGGCAACTGCAACACAGCCGTGTTGGCACCGAGACGTTCCTTCATCATTTCAACGCAGTTAAAGAAATCCGCGCCGGTACGGTCCATCTTGTTGACAAAACACATCCGCGGGACGTGATATTTGTCAGCCTGACGCCATACGGTTTCAGTCTGCGGTTCAACGCCGGAGACGGCGTCGAAAACCGCACACGCACCATCGAGCACGCGCAGCGAACGTTCAACTTCAATCGTGAAGTCAACGTGGCCGGGCGTATCGATGATGTTGATGCGGTGATCTTTCCAAAAACAGGTCGTCGCGGCCGACGTAATTGTAATGCCGCGTTCCTGTTCCTGTTCCATCCAGTCCATCGTAGCGGCGCCGTCATGGACTTCGCCGATTTTGTAGGACTTGCCAGTGTAAAATAGAATTCGCTCGGTTGTCGTGGTTTTACCGGCATCAATGTGCGCCATGATGCCGATATTGCGATACCGAGAGATCGGAGTACGTTCTACCATAATCGACTCTTGATCTTTGGGTCTGGGTTACCAGCGATAATGAGCGAAAGCCTTGTTGGCTTCGGCCATACGATGGGTATCTTCGCGCTTCTTGACAGCGGTGCCACGATTGTTGGCAGCATCCATCAATTCACCAGCGAGACGACCAATCATGGTGGTTTCGGAACGCTTGCGCGCCGCATCCACCAGCCAGCGAATGGCCAGTGCCTGACGACGTTCAGTACGAACTTCAACCGGAACCTGATAGGTAGCACCGCCTACACGACGCGAGCGAACTTCGACGTTCGGTTTCACGTTGTCCATGGCGTCATGGAACTGGGCAACGGGATCGCCGCCTTTTGTTTCCATGATGTCAAATGCACCATAAACGATCTTTTCTGCAGCCGATTTTTTACCATCGAGCATCAGACCATTCATGAATTTGGTCAGAACCTTATCGCCATATTTGGCGTCAGGGAGTACTTCGCGCTTCTCAGCAGCGTGACGACGTGACATTCAATGCGCTCCTTATTTCGGACGCTTCGCGCCGTATTTCGAACGACGCTGCTTACGGTCTTTAACACCCTGTGTATCAAGGGTACCGCGAATAATGTGGTAACGCACACCCGGCAAATCCTTTACGCGGCCGCCACGAATCATGACGACTGAGTGTTCTTGCAGGTTATGACCTTCACCAGGAATATAGCTGGTTACTTCGTAGCCGTTGGTCAAACGAACACGGGCAACCTTACGAAGAGCCGAGTTAGGCTTCTTCGGAGTCGTGGTGTAAACACGGGTGCATACGCCGCGCTTTTGCGGGCAGGCTTCCAGTGCAGGCACCATATCGCGCTGAGAGCGCGGTGACCGCGACTTGCGGATCAACTGGTTAATTGTAGGCATTAACTTTCCTTTTTGCCTTAACGGACGCCACTTGGGCGTAGCTTTATCGACGCACGACGAGCGACCGCCTTGCTTTTACCAAGATGGCAAAAACATTGCGGACGCCCAAAAAAGCAGGAACAAACCTGCCTCGACGGCCGTCAAAGTCGCTTGATGCGACGGAAGGGCGCCTCAGCCCGGAACCTTTATCGGCACCGACACAAAAACACCCCCCAATATTCGGTGGGCGCATACTAGTGACGGGCCCATATCGCGTCAAGCAAAACCCTTGGAGCCATCGAGTTGGCGCTTCAAACGCCGAAACGAACCGGGGCGTCGATAAAAAATTCCCGGTTCGCCTCTGATTCTTTAACAACCTTGCGCGAAAACCTTACTCACCGGCAGGAAGACTCGGAGACTCGGATCCGCTTTGCGGTCCAAAGCTGTCGCCAATTTCTTCGCCTTCGGCTTCGAGCTGGATAATGCGATCCCGTTCGGTAGCAAGTGCGCGGAAGCGGTTCATCACCGCACCCGTCCCTGCCGGGATCAAACGACCAACGATCACGTTTTCTTTCAGGCCGATCAGCGTATCGGTCTTACCCGAAACAGCTGCTTCGGTCAGAACACGTGTGGTTTCCTGGAACGATGCCGCCGAGATGAAGGAATGGGTCTGCAGCGAAGCCTTCGTGATCCCCTGAAGGACCGGTGATGCCTCGGCCAGTTCGCCACCTTCACGTGCAACTTTGTCGTTTTCGGTATCGAAATCACCACGGTCGACAATTTCACCAACAAGAAGTGTCGTATCACCCGGTTTGGTGATTTCCACTTTCTGCAGCATCTGACGAACGATAACTTCAATATGCTTGTCGTTGATCTTCACGCCCTGCAACCGGTAAACTTCCTGGATTTCATTTACCAGATAGTCGGCCAGTGCGGGAACGCCCATAACCCGAAGAATGTCGTGCGGAACCGGTGAACCATCCATCAGAAGATCGCCACGTTCGACGAAGTCCCCTTCCTGAACGGCAAGATGCTTGCCTTTCGGGATCATGTATTCAACAGGTTCCAGACCGGCATCTTCATGCGGGTGCAAGATAACGCGACGTTTGTTCTTGTAATCCTTACCAAATTCAACGCGACCCGGAATATCGGCGATAATCGCGTGTTCTTTCGGCTTGCGGGCTTCGAACAGCTCGGCAACACGCGGCAGACCACCGGTGATGTCACGGGTTTTCGACCCTTCGCGCGGAATACGTGCCAGCACGTCACCGGCATTGACCTTCTGACCGTTTTCAACCGACAGAATTGCATCAACCGACAGGAAATAACGGGCTTCAAGGCCGTTATCAAGGTTGATGACCTCGCCACTTTCGTTACGCAAGGTAACACGTGGCTTAAGGTCCGAGGCCTTGGGCTGGCTCTTCCAGTCAATGACTGTCTTGGCACCAATACCTGTGGCTTCGTCATAGATTTCGCGAATGGTCGTCCCTTCGATCAGGTCGACATAGTTCACGTAACCTTCTTTTTCGGTGATGATCGGCAGGGTGTACGGATCCCATTCGGCCAGTTTCTGGCCGCGTGTGATCTGTGCCCCGTCTTCGGTCAGCAACTTCGCACCATACGGCACACGGAATTTCGCGCGTTCACGACCGTTCTTGTCGATCAGCAGAATTTCCATGTTCCGCGCCATCACAATGTTCACGCCCTTGGAGTTGGTCACCACGGCGTAATTCTTGATTTTGGCGGTCGAGTCGAAGTTGGCTTCAACGCCGGACACTTCTGCGCCACGCTGTGCCGCGCCACCAATGTGGAACGTACGCATGGTCAGCTGGGTACCAGGTTCACCGATCGACTGTGCGGCGATAACACCGACAGCTTCACCGATATTCACCGTGGTCCCGCGTGCAAGGTCACGACCGTAGCAATGGCCGCAAACACCGGTTTCGGCATCACATGTCAGCACAGAACGAATACGGGCGGCTTCGACACCGGCCTTTTCGATCTTGTCGAGATGGTCTTCGACAACCATTTCGTTTTTGCCCACGATTTCTTTGCCGGTTGCCGGATCAATGATCGCATCAGCCGTGTAACGACCGAGAATACGATCCGACAGGGTTTCGATGACTTCGCCCGAGTCAACCACTGCCGCAATATCAAGGCCCCGTTCGGTGCCGCAATCGTGCTGGGTAATGATCGAGTCCTGGGCCACGTCAACGAGACGACGGGTCAGATAACCGGAGTTTGCCGTTTTCAGCGCCGTATCAGCCAGACCCTTACGGGCACCGTGAGTGGAGTTGAAGTACTCCTGCACGGTCAGGCCTTCTTTAAAGTTCGAAATGATCGGCGTTTCAATGATCGAGCCATCCGGCTTTGCCATCAAACCGCGCATGGCGGCGAGCTGACGCATCTGGGCAGCAGAACCACGGGCACCGGAGTGCGCCATCATGTAAACAGAGTTGATCTGGTTGCCTGCCTTGGTTGCCGAAATGCCCTTCATCATGGCTTCGGAAACGTCGTCAGTACATTGCGACCAGGCGTCAACCACCTTGTTGTATTTTTCACCACGGGTGATCAGGCCGTCCTGGTACTGCTGTTCGTATTCCTTGACCTTGTCATGGGTCGCGTTAACCAGCGGTTCCTTGGCTTCAGGAATGACCATGTCATCCTTGCCAAAGGAAATACCGGAACGGCATGCCCAGTTAAAGCCAAGGCCCATCAAACGGTCAGCAAAGATAACCGTCTCTTTCTGACCACAGTGACGATAGACAACATCCATCACGTTGGAGATGTCTTTTTTGGTCAGAAGTTTGTTGATGATCGAGAACGGAATACGCGGATGACGCGGCAACAGTTCCGAGAGCAGCATACGACCAGCAGTCGTCTGCACACGCATCGTGATCGGTTCGTTATTGGCATCAACGGTGTGATACCGGGCATTGACCTTGGAATGCAGGCCGACAGCGCCGGAATCAAGGGCTTGCTCGATCTCGGCGATATCAACAAATGACATCCCCTCGCCCGGCTCGCCTTCACCATCCATCGAAATATAATACAGCCCCAACACAATATCCTGAGACGGCACAATAATCGGGCGACCCGATGCCGGTGACAGGATGTTGTTGGTCGACATCATCAGGGTACGGGCTTCAAGCTGGGCTTCAAGCGACAGCGGCACGTGAACGGCCATCTGGTCACCATCGAAGTCGGCGTTGAAAGCGGTACATACCAGCGGATGAAGCTGAATAGCCTTGCCTTCGATCAGGGTAGGTTCGAACGCCTGGATGCCCAAACGGTGCAAGGTCGGCGCACGGTTAAGCATGACCGGATGTTCGCGGATAACCTGTTCAAGGATATCCCAGACTTCCGGGCGTTCTTTTTCGACCATACGCTTGGCAGCCTTGATCGTGGTCGCCATGCCGTACAGTTCAAGTTTCGCATAAACGAACGGCTTGAACAGTTCGAGCGCCATTTTCTTTGGCAAACCGCACTGGTGCAGTTTCAGGTTCGGGCCCACGGTAATAACCGAACGACCGGAATAGTCGACGCGTTTACCCAAAAGGTTCTGACGGAAACGACCCTGCTTGCCCTTGAGCATGTCAGACATCGATTTCAGCGGACGTTTGTTGGCACCCGTGATCGGGCGGCCACGACGACCGTTGTCAAACAGCGCATCGACCGATTCCTGAAGCATACGCTTTTCGTTACGCACGATAATATCGGGCGCACGCAGTTCGATCAGGCGTTTCAGGCGGTTATTACGGTTGATCACGCGACGGTACAGATCGTTAAGATCCGACGTTGCGAAACGACCGCCATCAAGCGGAACCAGCGGGCGCAGTTCTGGCGGAATGACCGGAATAACTTCCAGGATCATCCATTCAGGACGGGCACCGGAATCGCGGAAAGCTTCAATCAGCTTAAGACGCTTGACCAGCTTTTTACGCTTGGCTTCCGAGTTGGTTTCCTTGAGATCGATTTTGGCGACTTCGTATTCGTCTTCCAGATCGATCGCAGCCAGCATGTCGCGAATGGCTTCAGCACCGATACCGGCACGGAAACTGTCTTCGCCGTATTCTTCCTGTGCCGTGGTGAACTGGTCTTCGTTGAGAAGTTCACCCATTTTAAGCGGGGTCAGACCCGGCTCGATAACGACATAGCTTTCAAAATACAGAATACGCTCAAGATCCTTGAGCATCATGTCAAGCAACAGACCAAGGCGGCTTGGCAGGGATTTCATGAACCAGATATGCGCAACAGGTGCGGCCAGTTCAATATGTCCCATGCGTTCACGACGCACTTTGGCCAGCGTTACTTCAACGCCGCATTTTTCGCAGATAATCCCGCGGTATTTCATCCGCTTGTACTTGCCGCACAAGCATTCGTAATCCTTCACCGGACCAAAAATGCGCGCACAGAACAGACCGTCGCGCTCCGGTTTGAAAGTCCGGTAGTTGATGGTCTCCGGCTTCTTGATTTCACCAAAAGACCAGGAGCGAATACGCTCCGGGCTGGCGATCTGAATGCGGATCTGATCGAAGCTTTGGGTGCCCTGGGGCTGCCCGAAGATCTTCATCAACTCGTTCATAAAGGCTCTCCCGCTATGCCCGGCCGCGCCGGGTTTCGCCAATTTCAGGCCGAAAGATGCAATGGCGGACGAAGCACGCTTCGCCCGCCCTGATTTTAGTAGTCTTCCTGCTCAAGCTCAACATTGAGACCAAGCGACCGGAGTTCCTTAACAAGAACGTTAAAGGATTCCGGAATACCGGCTTCAAAGGTGTCTTCGCCGCGAACAATAGCTTCATAGACCTTGGTACGGCCTGAAACGTCATCCGACTTGACAGTCAGCATTTCCTGCAAGGTGTATGCAGCGCCATATGCTTCAAGCGCCCACACTTCCATTTCCCCGAAACGCTGGCCACCGAACTGTGCCTTACCACCCAGCGGCTGCTGGGTAACAAGCGAGTACGGCCCAATGGAACGGGCGTGGATCTTGTCGTCGACAAGGTGGTGCAGCTTCAACATATAGATGTAGCCAACAGTCACTTTGCGATGGAATTTCTCGCCGGTACGGCCATCATAAAGATCGACCTGGCCCGAACTGTCAAAACCTGCCTTTTCCAGCATGCGAACCACATCAGGTTCACGTGCCCCGTCAAATACCGGCGTTGCCATCGGTACACCACGGCGCAGATTGTTGCCAAGCTCGATCACTTCACCGTCGCTCAATTCCTTGATGCCGGTAACGTATGATTCGTCTTCATAAACGTCGTTAAGCTTGCCGCGCAGTTCTTCCATCGATGTACGCTGATCAAGAACACCATCGACCATGTTGCCGATCTGCTCGCCCAGACCACGTGAGGCCCAGCCAAGATGTGTTTCAAGAATCTGACCAACGTTCATACGTGAAGGAACACCCAGCGGGTTCAGCACGATATCAACCGGCGTCCCGTCTTCAAGGTGCGGCATGTCTTCCATCGGCATGATGCGCGACACAACACCCTTGTTCCCATGACGGCCGGCCATTTTATCGCCCGGCTGCATTTTACGCTTCACAGCAACAAAGACTTTAACCATCTTCATCACGCCCGGCGGCAATTCGTCACCGGCCTGAAGCTTGTCAACCTTGTCGTCGAAACGGGCCTGAAGAACCTTGATCGATTCTTCGAACTGTTTCTTGAGCGCTTCGATGTCGGACATCACATTGTCGTCACCAACGGCGATCTGGCGCCACAGGCCACGGGCAATACCCGCCAGGCTGTCTTCGGTAATCGTGCCGACCAGGCTTTTCGGACCATCAACAATGGTCTGACCCAGCAACAGATTTTTCAAACGGCCATAGAAGTTACGTTCGAGGATTGAGCGTTCATCGTCACGGTCCAGTGCCAGACGTTCGATTTCCGAACGTTCAATGGCCAGGGCACGTTCGTCCTTGTCCACGCCACGGCGCGAAAAAACACGAACTTCAACGATGGTACCAAACTGTCCCGGCGGAACACGCAGCGACGTATCACGTACGTCAGAAGCTTTTTCACCGAAGATGGCACGCAGAAGTTTTTCTTCCGGTGTCATCGGGCTTTCACCCTTCGGCGTCACCTTGCCAACCAGAATATCGCCTGGTTTGATTTCCGCGCCGATGTAAACAATCCCTGCCTCGTCGAGGTTTTTCAGGGCTTCTTCACCAACGTTGGGAATGTCACGGGTGATTTCTTCCTGACCCAGCTTGGTATCACGGGCCATGACTTCGAATTCCTCGATATGGATCGAGGTATAGACGTCATCGCGGGCAATACGTTCTGAAAGCAGGATCGAATCTTCGAAGTTGTAACCATTCCACGGCATGAACGCGACCAGCACGTTCCGGCCAAGGGCCAGTTCACCCATGTCGGTGCAAGGACCGTCAGAGATGATGTCGCCCTTTTCAACGGCGTCACCAACCTTGACCAGCGGCTTCTGGTTGATACAGCTGCCCTGGTTCGACCGCTGATATTTACGCAAAGTGTAAATATCCACGCCCGATGCAGAGGCGGCAATATCGCCAGTGGCACGGATCACCATACGGGTGGCGTCAACCGATTCAACAACACCGTCGCGACGCGCGATCAGGGTCGCCCCTGAATCACGTGCCACCGGCACTTCCATGCCAGTCCCGACATACGGTGCTTCAGAGCGGATCAACGGAACCGCCTGACGCTGCATGTTCGAGCCCATCAGGGCGCGGTTGGCGTCATCGTTTTCCAGGAACGGGATCAGGGCCGAAGCCACAGAAACCAGCTGTTTTGGCGAAACGTCCATCAGGTCGATTTCTTCTTCGCGCGCCATCAGATGGTCACCCGCTTTACGGGTATTGATCAGTTCGTTGGCAAAGCGGAAATCATCGGTCAGCGGTTCGTTGGCCTGGGCGATAACGTAACGCCCTTCCTCGATTGCCGACAGATAGATCACTTCCGAGGTCACAGTCCCGTCGACAACCTTACGATACGGGCTTTCGATAAAGCCGTACTGGTTGACGCGGGCAAAGGTCGCCAGCGAGTTGATCAGACCAATGTTCGGACCTTCCGGGGTTTCAACCGGGCAGATACGACCATAATGGGTCGGATGCACGTCACGAACTTCAAAGCCGGCACGCTCACGGGTCAAACCACCCGGCCCAAGCGCAGACAGGCGACGCTTGTGGGTAATTTCCGAAAGCGGATTGGTCTGATCCATAAACTGCGACAGCTGCGACGAGCCGAAGAATTCACGAACAGCAGCCGCAACCGGCTTGGCATTGATCAGGTCATGGGGCATGACGTTGTCGATCTCGACCGAGCTCATACGCTCGCGGATCGCACGTTCCATACGCAACAGACCAACACGGAACTGGTTTTCCATCAGTTCGCCCACAGAACGAACACGACGGTTGCCAAGATGATCGATGTCGTCGATTTCGCCACGACCGTCTTTCAGGTCGATCAGAACACGCACAACACCAAGAATATCTTCGCGGCGCAACACACGCACCGTATCGGGGCATTCCAGATTAAGACGCGCATTCATCTTCACACGCCCGACGGCGGAAAGATCATAGCGTTCCGGATCAAAGAACAGGCCCTTGAACATGGCCTCCGCACCTTCGATCGTCGGCGGCTCACCCGGGCGCATGACACGGTAGATGTCGACCAGCGCTTCTTCACGGTTGCTGTTTTTATCCAGCGCGACCGTGTTGCGCAAATAGGCCCCAACGGTGTTGTGATCGATCAGCAACAGGCGAACGGTATCAACACCCCATTCGCGAAGCTGTTCAAACACACCTTCGGTCAGCTCGTGACCTGCTTCGGCGCGGATTTCTCCGGTATCGCCATCAAGCAGATCTTCGGCCATGTAACCGCCGTTAAGCTGTTCTTCAGGCACCAGGATCTGTTTAACGCCCTGTTCAACAATTTTGGTTGCTGAACGTTTGGTAATCTTGGTCCCGGCAGCGGCAACAACTTCACCACTTTCAGCATCAAGAAGATCAAACAGCAATTTCTGGCCGATATAGCGTTCGACATCAAAATCGGTGACCCAGCCATTACCGGTCCGGCGATATTCAGCCGATTCATAGTAATAGTTCAGAATTTCTTCCGGGGTCAGACCTTCGATTTCCGACGGATCGACAGAACGGCCTTCTTCGGCACGCTGTGCGCGAAGCTGCTGCGATTCTTCGTTTTCCAGCGCCATCAAAAGTGTGGTTGCCGGCAGTTTGCGGCGACGGTCAATACGCACATACAGTACGTCCTTGGCATCGAATTCAAAATCGAGCCATGAACCACGATACGGGATCACACGTGCAGAAAACAGATACTTGCCAGAGCTGTGGGTCTTGCCCTTGTCATGGTCGAAGAATACGCCAGGCGAACGGTGCATCTGGGAGACGATAACACGCTCGGTGCCGTTCACGATAAAGGTGCCGTGTTCGGTCATGAGCGGCATATCGCCCATGTACACGTCCTGCTCCTTGATATCGCGAATTGAACGCGCACCGGTGTCTTCGTCGATATCCCAAACGACCAAACGCAGCGTAACGCGCAAAGGCGCGGCAAATGTCATGCCGCGCTGGCCGCATTCCTCGGTGTCGTATTTCGGCTGTTCCAGCTCGAAAGATACGAATTCAAGGGTCGCTCGTTCCGAAAAGTCTTTAATCGGAAAGACGCTTTTGAAGACTTCTTGCAGACCCGTATCACTCCGCTGTTCGCGGGGAATGCCGGTTTGCAAAAACTTCACGTAAGAATTCTTCTGAACCTCGATGAGGTTCGGGAGCGGAGCGACTTCGCTGATCCGTCCAAAGCTCTTGCGAATGCGCTTTCGACCAGTAAAGGACTTATCCATCATCGTTCCTTTAATCGCGCCTCCCCACACCGTCCGAACCCGTCGCCGTTGCCCGTGCCTTATTTAGAAAGCATACAGCACAACGACGCCCGAGCCCCGTACGGGGCGGGCGTTACTTAAATATGACCGCGGATGTTATCTGACATCCAACATGAATAGAGATCACAGATCCCTCGGCTGTCGACGCCGCCAAAGATAACCCTTGGCAAAAACAGTTTGGCACTATGTATGATTACCTTTGGCAGCGTCAACCGTTAAATTTCCCTTTCGCGCCCTGCGGCCGTCAAAAATATTTTCCGCAGAGACGGATAGGTCGGCGTCCCGTAGGAACGCCGACCCAAACTTTGGCAAAAGCCGTCGATTATTTGAGTTCGACGGTTGCGCCAGCTTCTTCAAGCTTTTTCTTGATGGTCTCGGCTTCGTCTTTCGACGCGCCTTCTTTGACCGCTTTCGGTGCGCCTTCGACCAGGTCTTTGGCTTCTTTCAGACCAAGACCGGTGATTGCGCGGACTTCTTTAATGACGTTGATTTTCTTGTCGCCAGCGGCGGTCAGAATAACGTCAAATTCGGTCTTTTCTTCAGCGGCTTCAGCAACTGCGCCACCGGCAGCAGCAGCAGCAACCGGAGCAGCGGCAGAAACGCCCCATTCTTCTTCGAGAAGTTTGGAAAGTTCAGCAGCTTCGATAACGGTAAGCTTTGAAAGCTCTTCGACGAGTGCCTTAAGATCGGCCATTTTGATAACTCCTAGGCTTGAACTTGGTAGTAATAAGGAAAAAGAGGGTTACGCGGCTTCGCCTTTTTCGGCGTATGCCTTGAGCACCTGTGCGATCTGGGCCGCCGGCTTGGAAGTCAGCGTAGCGATACGCTGTGCCGGGGTCTGGATCATGCCAACCAGTTTTGCGCGCAGTTCGTCGAGCGACGGCAGTTCTGCAAGGGCTTTAACACCCCGTTCATCGAGAACCAGTTCGCCGAGACCACCAGCAACGAGAACGAGTTTCTCGTTTGCTTTGGCAAAGGTAGCGGCTACTTTTGCAGCTGCAGCCGGGTCCGCCGAATAGGCGATCGCGGTCGGGCCGGTAAAGTATTCCGCCAGGTTAGCAAATTTGGTGCCTTCCAGAGCAAGTCGCGTAAGCCGGTTTTTGGTGACCTTGAAGCCCGCACCAGCTTGACGCATCTGTGCACGAAGAGCGGTAATTTCAGCGACAGTCAAACCCTTGTACTGGGTAATGATGACGCCTTCCGCAGCTTCGAACACTTCGCGCATTTCTGCTACGAACTGTTGTTTTTCATCGCGGTTCACAATCAGTCTCCGACATTTGCTTTTTGCCCTGAACCCCGAAGGGTTCACAGACGTGACCAGTTCACAGGAACCGGTCGATGACGCCCGTCCGTTTGCCAGATGTTCAAGCCTTAAGAAAAGCCCCGAAGGGGAAATTCAAGAACCGGAACCTCTGCCTATGCAGGACATTAAGAGCAACCAGATGTTACCCCCCTGCAGTCTGGGACAGACAGGTAGAGAGGGGTGTAACCCCCTCCCCGGCAACCGGCCCGCCCGAAAGCAGACCGGAAACTTTAAATTCTTAGTTCGATGCGATATCAGGCACCGAAAGCTTCACGCCAGCGCCCATGGTGGAGCTGACAGCAGCGCGCTGCAGGTAGATGCCTTTGGCACCGGCCGGCTTTGCCTTGACAATCGCGGAAACGAATGCCTTGACGTTTTCAACCAGCTGTTCTTCGCTGAAAGATGCCTTGCCCACGCCAGCGTGAACCAGACCGTTCTTTTCAGCGCGAAACTGAACCTGACCGGCTTTTGCATCGGCAACAGCCTTGGCAACATCCATGGTCACAGTACCCAGTTTCGGGTTCGGCATCAGGCCGCGCGGGCCGAGAACCTTACCGAGACGACCAACAAAAGCCATCATATCCGGGGTTGCAATAACGCGATCATAATTCAGATCGCCGCCCTGCATTGCGGTCAGAAGGTCTTCGGCACCAACGGTATCAGCACCGGCTTTAAGCGCTTCTTCTGCTTTTGCGTCTTTGGCAAAAACAGCGACGCGCATGGTTTTACCGGTACCGTGCGGCAGCGACACCACACCACGGACCATCTGGTCTGCGTGACGCGGGTCAACACCCAAATTCATTGCAATTTCAACAGTTTCGTCGAATTTTGCTTTTGCACCATCTTTGACAAGCTTGATAGCAGCAGCAAGTTCGTACTGTTTATTACGATCGACACCCTCATAGGCCAGGGCAAGGCGCTTACCAGTTTTGGCCATCGTCTTACTCCACAACCTCAAGACCCATAGCACGGGCCGAGCCTTCGATCATTGACATTGCGCCTTCGATGTCGACCGCATTGAGGTCGGTCATCTTGGCTTCAGCAATTTCCTGCACCTGGGCTTTGGTCACTTTACCGACAAAGCCTTTGCCAGTGGTGCCTGAGCCCTTGGCAATACCCGCTGCTTTACGCAGGAAGTATGATGCCGGCGGGGTTTTGCTGACGAAACTGAATGAACGGTCTGCATAAACCGTGATCACAACAGGAATCGGCATACCGGGTTCCATCTGCTGGGTAGCAGCATTGAACGCCTTGCAGAATTCCATGATGTTTACGCCGCGCTGACCCAGAGCCGGGCCGACAGGCGGTGACGGGTTGGCTTTACCAGCAGCAATCTGCAGCTTGATATAGCCTGTAATCTTTTTGGCCATTTTATGTACCTCTTACAGAAGCGCGCGGTCCGGCCATGGCTGACCTCCCGCGCTCGAAAAACCGGCTGCATGACACAGCCGGAAACTTTAAAGATCGATCAGACCTTTTCGACCTGGGAAAATTCCAGCTCGACCGGGGTTGAGCGACCAAAGATCGAGACCGACACCTTAAGGCGCGACCGTTCTTCATCGACCCCTTCAACCACACCGGCAAAGGTTGCAAACGGACCATCAGAAACCCGGACTTCTTCACCAACTTCAAAGCTGATGGTGGATTTCGGACGATCAACGCCTTCTTGCACCTGATGCAGAATATGCTGCGCTTCCTTTTCGGAAATCGGCATCGGCTTGCCACGGCTGCCGAGAAAATCGGTAACCTTGGCGGTATTTTTAACCAGATGCCAGCTTTCGTCAGTCAGCTGCATTTTCAAAAGCACATAGCCCGGAAAAAACTTGCGCTCGGCATTGATTTTGCTACCACGACGCATTTCAACGATTTCTTCGGTCGGCACCAGAACTTCAGCAATCTCGCCATCCAGCCCTTTTTTAACGGACTGTTCGCGGATCGACTGGGCGACCTTTTTTTCGAAACCGGAATGGACGTGCAGGACGTACCAGCGATGCTCTGCCATATCAGCCCCCGACACCAAAGATCAACTTGACGCCAAAGGCAAGAAGCTGATCAACGACAAAAAAGAAAACAGACGCAAAGGCCACCATGACAAACACCATGAGGGTCGATACGGTCGTTTCCTTGCGGGTCGGCCAGCTGACCTTGCGGGCTTCCTGGCGAACCTGTTGTACGAATTGTGCCGGTGACGTTTTAGCCATTGTCGGGTATATACCGTTTCAAATGCTTATTAAATTCTGCCCGGAAAAAATGGCAGGAGCGGAGGGACTCGAACCCACGGCCCTCGGTTTTGGAGACCGATGCTCTACCAACTGAGCTACACTCCTATAATCTCATCAGAAACAGTTGGTAACCAATTTTGTTTCCAATGCTTCCCCATCCGGGTGACGGGGTGTGCGGGCGGCTTATATCCGCCCGCACATCAAAGATCAAGCATCTATTCGATGCGAAATCACAAATTATTCAATGATCTTTGCAACGACGC
>NZ_JFKA01000022.1 GCF_002115755.1 Thalassospira mesophila
GAAAAAATCACGTTTGTGGCGTTTTTTCTTAAAAACCGCAGAAAACCGGGAGTGGGAAAAACAGGGCCCGTCGACGAACCAGCAACTCGCGCCGCCGATGCTGCCTTTTAACGTTAATAGGATTTGAGCAAAGCAACCTGACCGCACCACGGCCACCGGCAAAGCATCACAAACAACCCGCTTCAGGGGTAATCGTTAACAACCAGGCACAATGCGATGGCAAACAGGTCGCTGAAACGACAAAAGCCCCTGCCACAAACGGCAGAGGCTTTTGATATGGGGAGCGCCACGCGAAGCGATCACATATATTCGGCCATAACGGCCTCATAGAAGGTTTTGGTGCGCGGGCCATTGATGATGGGGTCAATGCGGCGCACGCATTCTTTATAATGTGGTGTTTCGCGATGCACATCGAGTGCGGCATTGTCGCGAAACACTTCATAGATGGTGAATTTATGAGGATCTTCGGGATTGCGCAGCACATCGAAACGCAAATTGCCTTCTTCGGAGCGAGTCCCGTCATAGTTAATCCGGAAGGCTTCGACAAATTCATCGATGTGGCCTTCTTTAACGTCGATATGAACCATTTGTACGAGCATGGTTTTTCCTGTGGTTATGACTATTACTAAAAGTACGAAAAATAACGGAACGTTTGAATCTAGAGCCCGGGCGCCTTCCACATTGACGTGGTGACACCCTGATCGACCAGCGACAGCTGGGCGGCATAGGCTTTCGCCCAACGTTCACCAAGGGCGTCATAGTCCTGTTTGAGTGCAGGATCAGGCTCGAACGCCCCATCCCAGACCACCCATTCACGGCCAAGCCCGGCCAGATCATGGTGAAGCCCGCCGCCAACGGCGGCAGCGGCAGCACAGCCCAGAGCCGTTGCCTCTTTTACCTTGGGCGTTTTCACAGGCAGACCGGTCACATCGGCCAGCATTTGCGCCCAGTGCGGGCTTTTGGCCGCACCGGCAGCAAAAACGATATGGTCGGGGGTTTGACCTGAGAGATTAAAGATCGAATGCAGGTTGCGGGCAGCGACGATACAGGCATTTTCCTGCAAGGCGCGAAACAGGACAGCCTTGCCCGATTTTGCAGGATCGAGGCTAAGATTAAGAAACGACGGTGCGGCGTGATACCAGGCGCCATAACGCATCACATCGGAAAAGACGGGAATGACACCATAGGCACCAAGCGGCACCGAAGCGGATTTTTGTTCCAGCAAGGTGTAGGCTAGCCCGGGATCGCTGACCTGTGCCAGTTCTTCCTGACCGAAGGTATCGCGAAACCAGCGCATGACGGCACCAACAAAAAAGCTGATGGCTTCGGCCTGGTTAAGCCCGGTAATAACATGCGGGTTGATCCGCACATTCATCTCCGGATCAATAAGGGCGGAATCGACATTAACGATCTGCTGCCAGAACGTCCCGCCCATCACTGCGCAATCGCCAATACCGGTAACCCCAAGGCCAACCGTGCCCATCTGGCAATCCCCGCCGCCGACAACAACGCTCACATCCGTTGACAAGCCGGTTTCAGCACTGGCCTTATGCGTGACAGAACCAACAGCCGTGCCGGTTTCGCAGGATTTGGGGAAAATATCGTCGCGCAGACCAAGCCGCGACATGGCCGATGGCAGCCAGTCGCGTTCGCGCAGGCCAAAGATGCCTGTGGTTCCGGCGTTAGAAGGATCAGATACAATCACCCCGGACAGGCGGGCAACAACCCAGTCTGACAACATACAGATTTTGTCGACCCGATCATAAATGTCGGGCATCTGCTGTTTTAACCATAACAGCCGTGGTAAAGCGCCCAGCGCAAAGGTTTGTCCGGTTTGACGGTAAAGATCCTGTTCGACACCTGGAAAATCGTGTTTGAGCTGACGCACCTGATCAACCGCGCGCCCGTCAACATTGGCACAGGCCCAGATTTCAGTGCCGTCACGGTCAAAAGCGACAAAGGCCTCACGCATGCTGGTGGCGCTAACAGCGGCAATGTCGGCACCGGTTATCCCGGCCTGATCAAGCGCACCTTTAATACAGTCGCACAAAAGGGCCCAGTTGCCTTCAACATCAAAATCCATCGAGCCAGGGAAACGCGGGTCGGTTTTATGCCACCATTCGCGCTGGGTCGCGCCCAGTTGCTGCCCGTCGCGGTTAAACACCACGGCCCGGCCACTGCCGGTTCCGGCATCGATGGCCAAAAGATAATCGCCTTTTGCCATGTTCTAGTTTTCCTCCAACAGTTTTTCGGCTGTCTTTTCATCCGTGATCAGGATGTCGACATATTTTCCTTTAAGGGCCGATTGAATGGCGCGGACTTTGGACAGCCCGCCTGCGGCTGCAATAACGTTTTGCGAACTCGACAGGGCATCTAACCGCGCCCCGACCACACGCTGATGCAATGGCAGGTCAAGGGCCGCGCCATTTTCATCAAAGAACTGGCACAAAATATCGCCAACCGCCCCCTTGCGGCGCAATGGTTCGACCTCGCCCGGGGTGATATAGCCACTGCGCACCACGGTGGAATCGGCATTCAATTCGCCAATCCCAACCAGTTGATAAGCCGCGTTAAGGGCCATCTCCAGCACAACGGCAATACCTGGCTCCGCCATCAGGGCCGAGGCAACATGTTGATCGGAAACCACAAGCGGGGCTGGCACCAGATGAACGCTGCTGCCCCAATTGGCCGTCCGCATACCATCAACATAGGTGGCAACACCGCCAGTCAGACTGACCAGCGACACATTGCGTTCATTGGCCATATGACCCAGCCGCTGAATGGTATGGCTGACCGTTGCGCCCCAACCCACGGCCAGAAGGTCATCGGGACGCAGACGTTGCATCAAAAACTGTGCCGCGGCCTGCCCCAGTCGCTCGCTCAGATCGCCCCCTTCAAGATCGGGAATCACCCGGACCTCGCGCAGGCCCCAGCGGCTTTGGAGGCGCTGCTCATATTCCAGACAGCCCTGATGACGAGAATTGATCCGCACCTGTATGATCCCGGTGCGCCGCCCGCTTTCAAGCAAACGCGAGACCTTGATACGGGAAAGCCCCAGTTTTTCACCAATCTCGCCCTGGGTCAGACCATCATTATAATAATAGTATGCGATACGGGTGAGGGTTTCCTCTTCCGCATCCGCATAGCTCCAGTCAGTATTATCTGACACCATCAACGCCATCCCAGCTTCGTGTTTGTTGTTCAAATGATTATTGATTAAACAACTGATCACGTCAACCATTCCGATTTCAGAAATTCTAACAACCGTGTATTTGGCAATATACCGCTAAAAATAACGATAAATACCGCAGCGCACAATAATATTGACTCATAAATCAGGTTGACGATAATTCTTCAATATGATCACATGTTTCAAATAAGAACAAATGAACAGGTTACCAGGGATGGAACGTAACATTAACGACGCCACAGCCGTTCGCGTTAACGACATATGGAAATCATATGGCGGAACGTCGGTTTTAAAGGGAGTTGATATCACCCTGCTGCCTGGACAGGTTCACGCCTTGCTGGGCGGAAACGGGGCGGGCAAATCGACACTGATGAAATCGATTGCCGGTCTGGTTAACCCGGAATCGGGCAGTATCGAGATCAACGGGCAAACCCTGAGCAATGCATCACCGGCAGCAGCACAGGCGTTGGGGCTGTATCTTGTGCCGCAAGAAGCGCACATATTACCCAATCAGTCGGTGCTGGAAAACATATGCCTTGGGTTGCGCGCCACGGCAAAATCGTTGCGCGGGGATATTGAAAATCTGGTCGCCGATCTGGCCGTGAAGCTGGACCTTGATGCCCAGGCGGCAACCCTTGAAATTGCCGACCGGCAGATTGTTGAAATTTTGCGGGGTCTGATCCGCAAGGCGCGGGTTCTGATTTTAGACGAGCCGACATCGGCCCTGACCCCGCACGAGGCCAACGCCCTGTTTGACCGGGTGCGGCAGCTTCAGGCCCAAGGTGTGGGCATTTTCTTTATTTCGCACAAGTTGCGCGAAATTCGCGAGATTTGCGACGTTATTAGTGTGCTGCGCGATGGTGCCATTGTTCTTTACGGGGCCCTGGATGACTATGACGACCAGCAAATTGTTGAGGCAATGACCAAAGCTGCCGTCAACAGCCCGCTTACAACCCCGCAACGCCGCCAGAACCACCAAGACTTCTCGGCCAGCGCGTGCGTGTTGGAGCTTGACCAGTTTAGCGGCGAAGGATTTCACGATATTTCATTTGATGTCCGGGCGGGCGAAATTGTGGGCCTTGCCGGTGTTGTGGGTGCCGGGCGGTCGGAACTTGCTGAAACCCTGTTTGGCTTGCGCCCGTCAAGTGGCGGCACGGTCCGGCTTTTAGGGCATGAATTGAAGAAACGGACGCCGCGTCATTGTGTCGATGCCGGGCTGGTTTATCTGCCCGAAGATCGCCAGCAAAACGGCCTGTTTTTAGAGGCATCGCTGGCGTGGAATATGTCAGGCTATACCATGCACCGGCTGGGGTTTTTCCCGAAATCACGCCGCGAGACCGGCGAATTTGCCGAATTTCGCGAAGCACTGGGCATAAAATGCGAAAGCCCCGGGCAACCTGCGGGGCGACTGTCGGGGGGCAACCAGCAAAAAGTATTGCTGGCAAAATGCCTGGCGGCAAACCCGCGCGTGCTGATCCTTGACGAGCCGACACGCGGGGTTGATGTGGCGGCGCGCAACGATATTTACCGCCTGATCCATCAACTGGCCGAAAAAGGCATGGGCGTTTTGCTGATTTCATCGGATTTTGACGAAATTGAGCAGCTTGCCGACCGCGTTATTGTGATGGCGCACGGCCACCAGTGCGGCGAACTTTCCAGCCACGCCATCAATGTTGATGCCATCGCCCATTTGGCCTTTGAATCCGGAGCGGCAAGCCATGCTTGATTTTTTTGCCCGCAACCGCGTTGCGACCCTTTTTGGCGTGACGGTCCTTGCCTTTATCCTGATCGGGATCGCCGCCCCTGGCTACCTGTCGCTGTCCACAGCATCTGTGATCATGTCCAACAGTCTGGTTTTAATGACTGTGGGACTGGGCACGATGCTGGTGATTTTAACCCGCAATATTGATGTTTCAAGCGGATCGGTGCTGGGATTAAGTGCGGTTGTCCTTGGCTTGTTGCTAAATAACGATGTCGGGCTGGTTCCGGCCATTGTTATTTGCCTGATTTGCGGGGCCTTGGCCGGGCTGTTTAATGGCCTGCTGGTAACCCTTTTTAATGTGCCATCAATCATTGCGACACTGGGCACACTGGGCCTGTTTCGCGGCATCATGCTGATCCTGACCGGCGGCAAATGGATTGAGGAACTACCCCAATCGCTTAAATTTCTGGCCGAAAACGGCAGCATCGGTATATCGGTGCTGACGGTTGCCGTGGCGATTGCCCTTGCCGGGGTTTGGGCCATTACCCGCCACACCCGGTTTGGCCGCTATTTTTATGCCGTGGGCGATAACCGCGAAGCCGCACGGCATTTGGGCATCCGGGTGCATCTGGTGCAAATCAGTGCCTTTGTTGCTGCGGGCATTCTTGCCGCCCTTGCCGGCATCATTTTTGCCGCACAAATCGGTTTTATCCCCAATCAGGCTGGCAATGGTGTGGAATTAAAAGCCATTGCCGCCAATGTTTTAGGCGGGGTTAGCCTGCTGGGTGGCAGCGGATCGGTGCCGGGTGTTTTTGTTGGTGTTATTTTCATGACATCGATCGACAGCGCGTTGGTGTTTCTGAAAATCCCGGCTTTCTGGAACGATTTTATTGCCGGTGCCGTGCTGCTTTTGGTGCTGTTGCTTGATGGCCGCGTGCGCATTGCTGTTGAAAAGGCCATCCGCGCCAAACGTTACGCCGTCCATGCCCCCGCGCAAACGTCCAATGCCACACCCGCGCCCCACACCATGCGCAAAACACCCGCCACCCCGCAGGAGAACGCACAATGAAACGTATTTTTCTGCGCTGGGAAATGGCGCTGTTTGCCATGCTGGTGGCCGAGTTTGCCATTTTTGGCGTCCTTAATCCCCGGTTTTTAAACCTGTCCAATCTGCTGTACAGCACCAGCGATTTTGCCCAGATCGGCATTGTCGCGCTGCCATTAACCATCGTAATTATCGCGGGTGGCATTGATGTATCGTTTGCCTCGACCATTGGTCTGTGCGCCATCGTCTTTGGCATCGCCAATTTCTTTGGCTGGCCGTTGCCGGTTTGCATTGTTGCCGCCCTTGGCGCAGGTGCCCTGGCCGGGTTGTTTAATGCCAGCATGATCCATCTGTCGCGCATTCAGCCTTTGGTCGTCACACTGGGCAGCCTTTATTTATTTAGCGGGGCCGCCACGGTTCTTTCCGGTGTGGTTGGTGCAGGCGGATATGAAGGTATCGGCAATTTTCCCGACAGCTTCACCGGCTTTGCCTATCTCGAAGTCGCCAGTCTGCCAGCACCGTTTGTGGTGTTGCTGGTTGAGGCGGTTATCCTGTTTGTGATCCTGCATTATTCACGCTTTGGCCGGGCAGTATTTTTATGCGGGCTTAGCGAACATGCCGCACGCTATAGCGGCCTGCCCATTCGCACCGTTCAGACCATTACCTATGTCATGACCGGCATTTTTGCCGGTGTGGCAGGGCTGGTTTTGTCGGCCTATTTCGGGTCGGCACGGGTTGATCTGGGCACGGCAACATTGCTGCCCGCCATAACCGCCGCCGTTTTGGGCGGGGCATCTATTTATGGCGGACAAGGATCTATTATCGGCACCCTTTTGGCCACACTGGTCATTGGTTATTTGCAGCAAGGCCTGCAAATGAGCGGGGTTCCCAGTCAGATTTCCAGCGCGCTCTCAGGTGCGTTGCTGGTGGTTGCGGTAGCATTGCGCCACGGAAGCGCAGTGCTTACCAGCTTTGTAGCTGCGCGAATAATGGCGACGAACCGGAAACGCGCAGCATCGTGAGGAGGAACGACATGTTTGGACGTCACTTTAAATGGACTATCGCAGCTGCGGTTACGGGCTCAATCCTTGCCGCCGCATCGCCTGCCCTTGCTGAAAACCAGATTGCTTTTATTCCCAAACTGGTGGGCGTTGGCTTTTTCACCAGCGGCGGCAACGGCGCGTTGCAGGCTGGCAAGGAACTGAACGAAAAAGTCACCTATGACGGCCCGACCGAACCAAGTGTGTCCGGCCAGGTTCAGTTTGTGAACAACTTTGTCAATCAGGGATACAATGCCCTGATCCTGTCATCGGTTTCGCCCGATGGTTTATGCCCGGCCCTGAAACGCGCCATGAAGCGCGATGTGCTGGTCATGACCTGGGACAGTGATGTTAAGCCGGAATGCCGCAGCTATTACGTCAATCAGGGCACCCCGGAACAGCTGGGCAGCCTTTTGGTCGACATGGCCAATGACGGCATTAAAAAAGAAAAAGCCAAGGTTGCCTTTTTCTATTCCAGCCCGACCGTGACCGACCAGAACGCCTGGGCCAATGCCGCAAAAGCGAAAATTGCCAAGGAACATCCGGGCTGGGAAATTGTCACCACCCAGTATGGTTACAATGATGCGCAAAAATCGCTTCAAACTGCCGAAAGCATCCTGAAAGCGTATCCTGACCTTGATGCAATTATCGCACCCGATGCAAATGCCCTTCCGGCATCGGCACAGGCGGCTGAAAACCTGGACCGTGCAGGCAAGGTTGCCATTGTTGGCTTTAGCACCCCGAATGTGATGCGCCCCTATGTCAAACGCGGCACGGTTGAGCGTTTTGGCCTGTGGGATGTTACCCAGCAGGGTAAAATCGCGGTTTATGTTGCCGACCATGTGCTGAAAAACGGTCCGATGAATGTTGGCGACAAGCTCGACATTCCCGGCATCGGCACGGTGGAAGTCTCACCGAACAGTGTTCAGGGTTATGACTATGAAGCAAAAGGCAACGGCATCATTTTGTTGCCCAAGCGTACCGTCTTCACCAAAGACAATATCGACGATTTTGATTTCTGATTTTTGATTTCAGAAATCACGGTGCGACACCGCCCTCCCTCGGTGTCGCGCCACCCCCTATTTGTTTATCAGTTTTATTTTGCATTCAAATTGACGGAAACGGCCCATGAAAAACCTTTGGAACGATCAGGACGCCCAATCTTATATTGATCAGGCTGTGAAACAGGGCCAACCCGCCGACCTTGGCCTTCGGGTTTATACCTCGCGGATTATTGGCCAGGTGCCCGATCTGGTTTTGCATGGCGGCGGAAATACATCTGTCAAAATCACACAGGATGATGGCACCCGGATCATTCATGTCAAAGGCAGCGGCTGGGACCTTGAAACAATCGAGGCCCCGGGTTTGCCCGCCGTCTATTTACAGCCGCTTTATGATGCCCGCCACACCGGCAAACTGACCGACCCTGAAATGGTTGCACTGCTGCGCCGCAATTTGCTGGATGCCGATGCGCCCAACCCGTCGGTCGAGGCATTATTACATGCGTACCTGCCCGACACATTTGTTGATCATACCCATTCAACCGCCGTGCTGGTTCTGGCCGATCAGGACAATTCCGAACAGATCATGCGCGAGATCTATGGCGACCGGCTGGCCTTTTTGCCCTATGTGATGCCGGGTTATGATTTGTCCATCGCCGGGGCCGACCTGTTTGACCAGTTCCCCGATTGCCAGGGGTTGTGGCTTAAAAACCACGGCTTGTTTACCTTTGGGGCGACGGCAAAAGAATCGTATGATCGCATGATTGATTTTGTGACCGAGGCCGAAGATTACATTACCGCCAAGGGCATTGCCCTGCCCGGCCCCGAAATTTCGAATAACACCCTGGCCCCGGCACTTGAAACCCGGCTGGCGGCAGCCCTGCAAAAAGGGGCGTCACCGTTTGCCGCCACCATTACACTGGATTTTCGCAGCACGCCTTCGATCCGGGCCTATCTGGAAAACCCGGAACTTGATGTCATCGCCATGCGCGGCACAGCGACGCCAGACCATGTTATCCGACTTAAACCGTTTCCCATGATAATTGATGCCGATGCGGACGAGCGTACCATTTTGGCCGCAATTGATGATTATCAGAGAAAATATAGTGCCTATTTCAATCGCAATGCGCCCAATGCCAGCGAACCGAAAGTGCAGCTGGACCCTTGGCCCCGTATTGTCATGATCAGAAATGTCGGATTGGTCGGCCTGGGCAAGGATGCAAAAGCCGCAGCCATTGCCGGTGATCTGGGTGAACAAACTGCCCGCATCATTAACGCTGCCGAGAAAATCGGCACGTTCCAGCCAATCAACGAGGCTGATCTGTTTGATATGGAATATTGGTCACTTGAACAGGCAAAGCTGCAAAAGAAGTAATACCAGCTTTTTGATACAGCCCAGCCTTTTTCAGCCACCCGGCAAAAACCGCCTGTCGGGTGGCCTTTTTATGGGCAATATAGCAGTTCAAACGACATCAGGCGCCTGAGCGTTTTGCACTGCCCCGCAATGCCAATCGGGCCATCGGGCCTCGCGTTAAAGCAACTCAAGAATACACAGAACGACCATCTATTTAAAATTATTTATTGTTTTATATAAAAGAGTTAGATATCTAAAAACGAATATCGTAAAAACGTGCAAACGTAACCCGACGTCCACCCTCCTACGCCATCAGTTAAGGAAAAAGTTTGCGGACTTTTGCTTTAACCTTGCATTTGATGCATACGTTAAATGAAGCCGTCCGCCTTTTGCCCCTCGATTTAGCCCCGGAATAACGCACAACCGGGTTTAATGACAAAAAACAGCACTGCCTTTTGTCATGTTCCGGCGTAAACTCTGTGGTATCAAAGCGGTACAGAAAGCAACGCAATCATCCCATATTACGGCAAGGCCGCATCCCGATGACCAACATATCGCCCGCACAGGCCGAAGCCGAGGCCCGCACCGCACTGGCGGCAAATGATTTCGCCAAAGCCGAAACCCTGGCACGCGCCCTGCTGGCAAATGGCGGGCAGCTTGAGACCTGGCGGCTTCTGGTCGTCGCCTTGCGACGGCAAGGCAAGGTTAATGAGGCGCTGGAAATTCTTGATATGCTGGTTCAACACGCACCTGGCAATCTGGATCTGAGGTTCGATCTGTCGGAATTATTACTGTTGACGGGCGATTTCAAACGGGGCTGGCGGGAATATCAATATCGTTACAGCCTTAGTCACACCAAAATTCTTGATCGCAAGGTGCAAAAACCCCTGTGGGATGGACGGGTTATTCACGGCAAAACCTTGTTGATTCACGATGAACAAGGCTATGGCGACACGTTTCAGTTTTTGCGCATGGTGCCGTGGGCAAAGGAACGCAGCAAGGCAAAGATCATTCTGCAAATTCGCGAAGAACAGGAAGCTTTCGCCAAACGTATGCCCGGCATCGACCATATTGTTCGCCAGGGTGAGCTTCCGCCAGCCTTTGACATGCATTGCCAAATGATGACCCTGCCTGAAGTCACGGATTTGACGCTGGCCGATCTCCCCGGCCCCATGCCCTATCTTACGGCAGACCCCAGACGCGTTCGCAAATGGCAAAAACGACTGAAAAACCTGCCCCGCCCGCTGGTTGCGCTGGTTTGGGCCGGGCGACCCACCCATTTTAACGATGCCGAACGGTCAATGTCGCTTGAAAAACTGGCCCCGCTTGCCATGGACGGCGTTACATTTTTATCGGTGCAAAAGGGCGACCGCGCGAACGATGCCACCACCCCGCCACCGGGCATGAACCTGATCAATCTTAGCCCCGAAATATCGGATTTCGAGGATACAGCCGCAATTTTCACCCTTATCGACCTGCTTGTATCAGTCGATAGTTCGCCAGTCCATCTGGCGGGCGCACTGGGGTTACCAACCTGGGTGATGTTGCCCTTTGTGCCCGATTGGCGCTGGCTGCTTAATCGCGACGATTCACCTTGGTATCCAACGGCAAAACTGTTTCGCCAGCCCTCCTTTGGCGACTGGCCTGCCGTTGTACAAAACATGGCCCGTGAACTGGCGAAACTTCGCCCATGAAACACGCACGACTTATTGTTCTGTTATCGTCATTGTTAATGCTTGCCGCCTGTAGCCACGGCGCGCACCGCGATGCCCTGCGTGACCAGCTGGTTGCCAATGCCGGGTGGTCATCGGCCATTGTTTCGGCAAACCAGTTCGATGTTGCCGCCTCGTGGAAAACCCCGGTGCCTGGCCAAGGCAAAACCCACCCCAAAACCCTGTTTGTCTATCTTGAAGGCGACGGATTGGCCTATATCCGCCCTAACAGGGCCTCAAACAACCCGACCCCCGATGACCCGGTTGGCCTGCGCATGGCCATCGCCGATCCGCATTCTGGCCCGGTTTTATATCTTGCCCGGCCCTGCCAGTATGTCATTCCCGATCACGGTCGCAATTGCGCCCGCCCCTATTGGACGCTGCAACGCTATGCCCCGGAAATTGTTGATAGCCTCGGCACAACGCTAGATATATTCAAAACCAGACTGGCCGCCGAAAACCTTGTTCTTGTCGGATATTCCGGGGGCGGGGCGCTGGCGGTGATATTGGCAGCACAGCGCCATGATGTTGTTGGCATTGTTACGGTTGCGGGCAACCTTGATACGAGCTATTGGACCGGGCGGGATAAATTGTCCCCCCTTGCCGGGTCCCTCGACCCTGCCGATTTTGCCACCAAACTGGGTAATTTACCCCAGGTTCACTTTGCGGGCGCAAACGATACCACCGTCGGCCCCGATGTCACCCGCGCTTTCATGGCGCGTCTGCCAAAGAACACGCCCGTTTCAGCAATAACCGTTCCCGACTTCACACATTTTTGCTGTTGGGCCAGGGACTGGAACCAGCTAAGCCGCCGAACGGAACTAAGCGCCATTCCCGGCTGGCAATAACCCTGACCGTTCCGCAATAAACGGCGGGCAAACTCCGCTAACCATCGATGCCCAGTGCATCTAACAACGGCTTTAGCTGTTTGGCATAAGGTTTCCAACGCCCCACCGACGTTTTATACAAAGGTTGTCGCACCTGATTAACGCTGGCGGTGCGGACGGGACGCCGCGATTGATGAAACGCCAGGCACGCATCATGCCATGGAACGCCGATAAAATCGGTCAAGCGCCGAGCCTCTGCTTCGCAATTGGCAACAACCGCCTCGTAATCAACCTCGATAAAACGGTCCGCAGGCAAAATGTCGCGCCAGTGCGCCATCAAGTCGCGATACCCCAAATAAAACTGACCCAGTTCCGCCAGGTCATAGGCAAAGGACTGTTCCGCGCCAAACAGCTTGCTATAGCACGACAGGCAGGTATCAACCGGGTCGCGCCTGCAATGAATGATGCGGGCATTGGGGAACATTGCATGTATCCAGCCAAGATGTAAAAAATTGGCGGGCATTTTATCCACGATATGGCATTTCCCTTCGGCCATTGGCGTAACCGACGCCAGATATTGCGCCGCCATCCGGGCCAGATCGTCCGTTTCTGTACTGTTACCCGCCAACCCCGCCGGGACAGTGTTTTCAACAAGGCTACTGATATGGCGCAATTCGCCCGCCGGATAAATATTGGGATGCGCGCCAAGGATCTGCTCAATCAGGGTTGTGCCCGACCGCGGCATGCCGACCACAAAAACCGGCATGTCTGACGAATTCCCCAACCCGGCACGATCATTGATCCATTGTTGCGAAAAGCGGCTGGCAAGCGATTGCAACCACACCCGGGTTTGCGCCCCGTCATACGCAAATGTTTCGCGTTTTAATGTGTTGCCTTCCCCAAGATAGCGAAAGGCGTTTTCCCCGTCGCCAACATCCAGAAACGCTTTTCCCAATGAAAAACAAAGTGCCACCCGGTCAAAAAGACCAAGCTCCATGCTTTTTTGCGCATAAAGGTTTTTCAGCGTTTCCAGATCAGGATCATCCACACTGAATTTTTTAATATCGGCCAACTGTCCCCAAGCGGCGATATTTTCCGGCTGATCTGTGACAACTTCCGTCAAAATCGCAATCGCGGCAGGTTTATCATTTTGGGCAGCATGCATTTCGGCCAAATTAACCCGCGCGCTGTTGCGCTCCAGCCCCGGCAAGGCCTGTGCACGGGCAAAAGATTTTTTCGCATCCTCAAACAGGTTCAGGGCCTGCTGGGTTTTGCCCAATATATTGTGGGCACTGGCACTTTCCGGCGCAAACTTTACCGCCGCGCGCGCCGCCTTCAATGCGCCGTCAAACTCACCTTGGCGATGCAATACCGTCGCGCGCGCCGCCAGCGCCGATGGATGTTCCGGCGCAAACCGGGACAAGGCATCAAGACGCTGCATGGCGCGATCAAACTGCTGGCATTCAATGGCAATTTCCGCAAGGTTAAGATACGCCGTCACCAGTTGGGGGTTAATCTCGATGGCGCGCAGGGCATATGTCTCTGCCGCGTCAAACTTGCCCTGCTTCATCAAAAGATTTGCCAGGTTGCTGTTGGCCTCGGCATATCGGGGATGAAGCTCCAGCGCCCTTTCATAAAAGCGTTGAGCCTCGTCAAAATTCGCTGTTAACAACAAGGTATTGGCCAGATTATTACAGGCTTCCGGGTTCTCCGGCTCCAGGGCGACCACGCGGCGCAGGCAGGTTATGCCTTCGTCAAGTTTGCCAGATTCTTGTAAAATAATCCCCAGATTATTCCATGCACCAACCATGTCCGGCGCGCGTTCCACTGCAATTCGGCCAGCCTTTTCGGCCTCGCCCAATAATCTGTTTTGCCGGCACATTTCTGCATAATTGCTAAAATATCCCCCCGGCGAATAGGAAAAGCCGCAAGCTTGCCGCATGTAATCCAGCGCCATGTCAATCTTGTCATAAGCATGTGCAATCAGGCCCAGCAAATGAAGACATTCAATCTGCGCGGGCGACACTGCCAACACCCGACGGGCAAAATCCTCGGCCTGCTGGGCTTGCCCGGCATTCCAGTGCGCATAGGCGCGTTCAATTGCCTGTGGAATGGTCAGATCACCCGATGCACCATTTGACGCAGACGATTTTGCTGTGGCTTTTGTTTTTGTTCGTTTCGTCATCGGGCAACCTTGCGCTGGAATATATGTAAAAATGTCATCACCGCTCGGCGAAACGGTAAACGGCTATCGAGCAACCCGCCAAATGCACCTTGAAACAGATATTGCCCGATTACACTCTCAAATGCACCCTGCTGCATATCATCATGGATCACACACACCCATAAAATGACACACGACCGACAGGGGCATCGCATTCTATATCAAAAACAAAAACGGCGGCCCAAACCCGGACCGCCGTTTTGTTAAATCAGACGCCCCTAGAAATCCCAGGCAGCACGTACCGTCCCGGTCTGGCTTTGATAGCCCGAGCGCAATTCGCCGTCATATTCAACCCGCAAACGCGCACCATCCAACGTATCCAGCCCGACCGCAACACCGATCCGTGCGCCATCGGACGGCAACCGTTCGCTTTGCACCGAAAAGGCTGTGCCGCCGATCTGGCCCGTCATATCAATCGCACTGCTGGTATAATCATGCAGCCAAGCGGCCGAAACTTCCGGTGAAACCGTGCCAAGGCCAGTGTCAAACTGCCATGCCGCCTTCGCCCCGATTTCCTGGGTCACACTGTCGGTATTCAGGCTATCGACCGAGTTATTGGCCGATCCCGCCCCGGTTTCGTCATAAGATTGATTATGCGCATGGATCCAGCGCAAACCGGCAAACGGCGTTAAGGTTGTGCGCTCGCCAAGGCTAAAATCATAGCCGACCCGGCTGCTGGCCGAATATTGCTGGCCGTCATAATCCGCACTGGCTGTACTGCCCAAAAAGCTGATCTGGCGTTTCTGGTCAAAATGGTTCCAGCCCGCCCCGACCTGACCATCCACCGTCAAACGGTTCTGGCGCCAGCTGCCATACAGGGTCAGTTGATAACTGTCGATCTTGTTCGATGACCCGCTCGAATCATTGCTGCCATCGGTCCAGCTGCGCAACCAGCTCAGCGCCGCACCGGCCAAAAGATCGGGGGTGACGAAATGATCAAACCCGCTGGTTAACCCGAAGCTTTTGCTGCTAAAGCCATCCTGATCCGAACTGCCTTCCAGATGTGCTGATCCGCCCAGAACCTGACCCCAAAGTGTGCTGTATTTGGTGTCGCCCCCGGCGGCGGCACCGGTGGTGCC
>NZ_JFKA01000023.1 GCF_002115755.1 Thalassospira mesophila
CCACCGAAATTATGCTATGTATTATTGCGTCAGGGACTGGCTTTAGGGACAAAACCGGCGTTTTTGGGCGGTTTTTGCCGTGTCGATGTCTTGACGTTCGCAAATGGCGGGCGTAGTCTGCGCCTTCGTGGGATTTGTAGACCGGCTTGCGGCCACGTTAAAAACCGCTAAAGAGGACAGGATGGCATCGCCCCCCTGACCTGATTATTTGCCGGTCGGGGTTTTTTATGCCCGGTATGTGAAATGCGCCGGGCACAGGAGCAAGACGATGACGACCGAAAAAAAGGCTTCCGATAAATGGCGTGCCGCAACCCGTTCTGTGCGGGGCGGTACCAAACGCAGCGGATTTAACGAAACCTCCGAAGCCATTTTTATGAATTCCGGCTATGTCTATGACACCGCCGCCGAGGCCGAAGCCTCGTTTGATGGCAGTGGGCCGGAACGTTTCGTCTATTCACGCTTTGCCAATCCCACTGTTGCGATGTTTGAAGAACGCCTGGCCTTGCTTGAAGGTGTTGAGCATTGCCGCGCAACAGCGTCGGGCATGTCGGCGGTGTGGAATGCGCTGGCGGCCTGTACCAAGGCGGGCGGGCGTGTTGTGGGTTCGCGCGCGTTGTTTGGGTCGTGCGAGTTTATTCTGACCACGCTGTTGCCGCGTTTTGGTGTTGAAACCGAACTGGTCGATGGCACGGATCATGATGCGTGGGAAAAGGCCCTGTCCAAACCGGCCGATGCGGTTTTCCTTGAAACACCGTCAAATCCGACCCTTGAAGTGATCGACATCGCCTTTGTTGCCGAACTTGCGCACAAGGCCGGTGCCAGGGTGGTGGTGGATAACGTGTTTGCCACCCCGATTTTGCAGCACCCGTTTGAACTGGGTGCCGATATTGTGGTGTATTCGGCCACCAAACATATCGATGGTCAGGGCCGGTGCCTTGGCGGGGCGATCCTGTTTAACGACAAGGAATGGCACGATAACCATTTAACCCAGTTTTTGCGCCATACCGGGCCAAGCATGAGCCCGTTTAACGCCTGGACGTTGCTAAAGGGCCTTGAAACCCTGAGCCTGCGGATGGATGCCCATATTCGCAATGCGACCGAACTTGCGACGTTTTTGTCGCAGCAGCCGCAAATTTCCAATGTCATTTATCCCGGGCTTGCCAGCCATCCGCAGCATGAAATTGCGATGAAGCAAATGTCGGGCCGGGGCGGCGGGTTAATCGCGCTGGAACTGGCGGGCGGCAAGCAGGCGGCGTTTTCGTTGCTTGATAATTTGCAGCTGATTGATATTTCAAACAATCTTGGCGATGCCAAAAGCCTTGCCACCCACCCCTGGACCACGACGCATCAGCGCGTACCGGGTGAAGACAAGCTGACGATGGGCATTACCGAAGGCATGTTGCGTCTTTCGGTGGGGCTGGAAGACATTGATGATTTGAAAGAAGATCTGTTCGCGGCGTTGAACGTATAAAAAACATCACAATATGAGCAATTGCCACGACGGCCTGACATGTGCAGGCCGTTTCTTTTTACAGATTTATGGCACAAATAAGGGGGTGTTTGCGTTTACACAGGTAGCGGTTTGAACCGCGACTGTCTAAATACTGCACCAAGAGTAAACAGGGCTTTCCGTAATGTGCGGAGAAATCTGGTCTGGAGTTCTGAATGTACAAGGCTGTAACAAACAAGATCAAGGTATCGGTCAAGCCGAGTTTTCTTGATGAGCAATCAGACCCGAATCGTCATCGTTATGTCTGGGCCTATCGTGTGTTGATCGAAAATGAAGGCGACAATACGGTTAAATTGTTGCGCCGTCATTGGCGGATCACCGATTCTCGCGGGGCAACCCAGATCGTGGACGGGGATGGCGTGATCGGTGAACAGCCTGTGATCGCGGCGGGCGAAAGTTTTAAATATACCAGTGGCGCACCACTGGCGACGCCGGGTGGATTTATGGTTGGGCACTATGTCATGGCTGATCTCGAGGGCAACGAGTTTAACATTGAAATTCCTGCTTTCTCACTCGATAGTCCGCACAGCGCGACAACTTTGAACTAATATAAATGCCAGGGATACTTTGCCGGGGTCAGGTGCAAAGAACCGTTCAGGACAGATAAAGAGGATAGACTATGTGCAACGACGAAACGGCAGTGAACCGCCCCAGCCGAGAACAGGCTGAGGAAGCGGTACGCACATTGTTGCGCTGGGCGGGCGATGATCCCGACCGTGAGGGATTACGCGGCACCCCTGATCGCGTTGTGCGATCCTATGGCGAATTTTTTGCCGGTTATGAACAGGACCCGGCCGAAATTTTGCGCCGCACCTTTGATGAAACCGATGGCTATGACGAAATCGTGCTGTTGCGCGATATTCGTGTCGAAAGCTATTGCGAACATCACATGGTGCCAATCATTGGCGTGGCCCATGTGGCCTATTTGCCGCGCAAACGGGTGGTGGGCATTTCCAAGCTGGCCCGCGTGGTCGAGGTTTATGCCAAACGCCTGCAAATTCAGGAAAAGATGACGGCACAAATCGCCAATACCATTCAGGAGGAACTTGATCCTCTGGGGGTGGCTGTTGTGATTGATGCCAACCATCAATGCATGAGCACACGCGGCGTTCACAAAACCGGTGTTTCGATGGTAACCAGCCGCATGTTGGGCGCATTTCGCGATGATCCGGTCACAAGGCGCGAATTTTTCTCGATGATCGGGAAATAAGCGTGCTGCCGGTTTGGCCGACATGATGATTTGATAATTTCGGGCTGCACATTCATGATGTGCAGCCTTTATTTTTGGGCGTTGTGCGCGGTTTGGTTAAAACCCTAACCGGGTCAAGGTGCGATCAATTGCGCCGATATAGGATCCGCCAAACAGCCGGGCATGCACCAGCAACGGGTAAAGATTATACAAATCGCGCCGGTGGGTGAAAAATACCGGATCAATCGGGCGATGGTGCTGGTAGCAGTGAAAAAATTCCGATGTTAAATCCCCGAACAGGGTGCCAAAGGCCAGTTCAATTTCGGCATCGCCATAATAAACCGCCGGGTCAATCAAGGCTGCCAGCTTGCCCTGATGATACAGAATATTGCCGCCCCATAAATCGCCATGCAGCAAAGACGGCGTGATATCTGGTGCGATAAACTCGCCCAGCCGGGGCGCTAAATTTTCCAGGCGGCGGTGCAGGGGAGCGGGCAGGTTGCCCTGTTGGGCGGCGCAATTTGCCATAAATAACAGGCGATGATCGCGGAAAAAATCGATCCAGTTTTGGGTTGCCGGGTTGGGCTGGGGCAAACCACCAATCAGGGTGTCGATATCGAACCCGAAATCAGGCCGGGTCACATTGTGTTGGGCAGCCAGCACAGGTGCCAGATCCCGCAGGCCGCTTCGCCCCGCATCGCCATCTGCCGTCACATATTCCATCACCAGCAAATTATCGTCGGAAAAGATTACACCGGGATAAGGCACTGGCGAGCTTTGCCCCAGTGCGGTCAGCATCAATCCTTCGGTTCGGGCTTGCCCATTACGGGTTTGTTTGGCAATGACCCTGGTATGGGGCATGTCACGGGGTGCGGTGGGGCCGGGAAGGGTGATTGCACGGTCAAGCACCAGCATATCCACCCGCGCCATCGCACTTTGTGACAGGTTTTTGCCCGGATGACGGTGCGCCCGGTAATATCCTTAATGCGTTGCGTCAGTGAATGTGTCTGTGCCGCTGTCATGAATGCATCGATGCTTGTTTTTACAAATTGTGCTGATCACGCACATAATCGAGCAGGTTTCGCGATGTCTCTTCGATCAGGTCGAGAACATGGCTAAAGCCACCGGCCCCGCCATAATAAGGGTCCGGTACGCTTTGGCCCCGGCGTTCGGGGTGAAAATCCAGAAACAGTTTTATCCGCTCCTGCCGGTGTTCGGGGCAGGCGCGTTGCAAAATATCCAAATGCCCGTCATCCATGGCAATCAGATAATCGAATGTGTCATAGTCGCTGATGGCGAGTTTCCGGGCGCGCAACGGGGATAAATCATAGCCGCGTTTGGCGGCTTCTTTTACCGTACGCCGGTCTGCAGGCGCGCCAATATGGTATGATGTTGTGCCACAGCTATCGACGACGATGTGGTGGCTTAACCCCGCCTTTGCAACCATGTGGGCAAAGACGCCATCGGCGGTGGGCGAGCGGCAAATATTCCCGGTGCAGACAAACAAAACCCTGATCATGCTTATTTTCGCCCTGTTCCCATCGCGTGGCCGCAAATTGATAAACCCGCCGCAAGTTTTACACCTGACAGGGCCAGCGTGAAAGCCCGTGCGTCTTGGCGCGGGTTTTGGTCCTTGGTAAAATGGGGCTGGTCGGGGCTTTTGTAACAGCTTCGTGATATTTATTCACGCAGCGTGACCGCAGCAACAGAAGCTTGTAAGATTACGCCAACAATCAGGGGTATAATGCGTTAATGCAGGAATTTGTTTCGTTTGGCCTTCAAGGTGCGTTAATTCGCCAACTGGCATGGTTGCCGCAGGGATACGAGCTTGTCCCTGAAAGCACCGTTATGACATCGGGCCGCTTGCGCACCGTGATGTTACGCCTTGAAGCGGCGGCAGGGTCCTATGTGCTGGTCAAGCTGGGCCGTCATTTGGCCTTGAAGGAACAGGCACCAATTTTAACCATGCTGCGCCACGGCGGCACGCCAAGCCTGGTTGCAGAACGCTGGCGTCGGCTGGAAAGTTATGCCCATGCCCGGGGCCGGACGGAATATCAGGCGACAAACCGTTCTATTACCCTGCATCGCGGGGCTGTGCGCGGGCAGGCCCCGTCACGGGTGGAAAACCTGTTATTGCACGGTTTTATGGTTGGCCTGCTTGAAGCGATCGGGGTTGAAGGCATTACCAGCGTGGTTTTGCCCTCCCACGGGTCGGGTGTGACCATGGTGCGCAATGGCAAACTGGTAAAGGTGCGCGATTTTGCCGGGCGCGGGCTGCGCTGGCGCATTAGCTGGCAAAGTTTTGTGCCGGTATCGCCGGGCTACCCGTTTATGGCCAACATGCCCGGTACGGCCCCGCCTGCCATAGTAGGGCGCCCGGTTATTCGCAAACTGGCGGCCATTCTTGAAGCCGATGTCGGCCGTGGCTGGACCATCGACGAGGTGGCTTCCCAACTCGATACATCGGCCCGCACGCTTCAGCGCCGCTTGCAAAATGCCAATACCCGCTTTTCCGATTTAATGCGCCTGACACGGGTGCGCGAGGCCTGCCGATTGATCGGCGGTACACAAATGTCGATTGGTGAAATCGGCTATTGGTGCGGCTTTACCGACAACGCCCATTTCTCGCGCGATTTTCGCCGACTTGTCGGAATGCCGCCTTCTGTTTATCGTGAAGCCTATTTGGGGCATGCGGGGTTGACCCGCGCCTGATATTGACAGGTGGGCAAGGGGTTTGATGGCAGATCGCGTTCTTGAAATTTCCGATCTGGTGGCGGGAGATCTTCCTTCGGTTACTTTGGCGCTGCATGTGGGGGAAATTGTCACCCTGCGCGGGCCATCGGGCATTGGCAAAAGCCGCCTGTTGCGCGCGATTGCCGATCTGGAACCCGCCCGTTCGGGCAGCGTAAAGCTGCGCGATGCCAACCTTGCCACCATGCCCGCCCCCAAATGGCGCGACCGCGTGCGCTATCTTGCCGCCGAACCGGGCTGGTGGGCAGAAACCCCCGGTCCGCATTTTCGCGAAATATCGGCTGTGCGCACCCGCCTTGCGGCCTTGTTACTGCCCGAAAATATCCTCGAGCGCCCGATCGCCGAACTTTCAACCGGCGAACGCCAGCGACTGGCTTTATTGCGCGGTATGGAAGGCGCACCTGCGGTTTTGTTGCTTGATGAACCAACATCGGCACTGGACCCGGCGGCCAGCGATGCGGTGGTTGACATGCTGCGGATCTATGCCAAACGCGGCGGGGCGGTTTTGCTGGTTACCCATAATCCGCAACAGGCCAAACTGCTGGGGCATCGCCATTTCCATCTTGATCAAACCGGATGTCACGAAATATCCCTCGACGACATGGTGGCGGGCGTCAAATGATCAATCAGTTTGTGCATCTTGATATTTTTGATGTTGGTCTGGCAGCGATTTTGTTGCTGGCGCACGGGTTGGTTTCGGTGGTCTACCGGCTGGGGCTGGGCCGCAAAATTGTCGTTGCGGGCCTGCGCATGGTGGTGCAGCTGTTGCTGCTGGGGTTGGTGTTGCAATATCTGTTTGCGCTCAATGCTCCGGCCTGGACCGTTCTGTTAATTGTTATCATGGTGCTGTTTGCCGGGCGCGAGGCCACGGCGCGGCAAAAATATCGTTTTACCGGGCTGTGGGGTTTTGCCTTTGGCACCGGGGCAATGGCGGCGGCCTCTATTGTGGTTACGGTGTTTGCGCTGACCACCCAGTTTCGCCCCGACCCGTGGTATGATCCGCGCTTTGTTATTCCCTTGCTGGGCATGGTTCTGGGCAACAGTCTGAACGGGGTGTCGCTGGGCCTGATGCGTCTGGGCGAAGCGGCCCACGACATGCGCCCGGCGATCGAGGCCAGGCTGGCCGTTGGCGGCACGCGCAATCAGGCTTTTGCCCCTGCCATGCGGGTTGCCATGCAAAACGGGCTGACCCCGGTTTTAAATTCGATGTCGGCCTGCGGCATTGTTTTTATTCCCGGCATGATGACCGGACAAATCCTTGCCGGGATTGACCCCTTGCAGGCAGTTCTTTATCAACTTCTTTTGATGTTCCTGATTGCCGGTGCCACCGGGCTTGGCGTGTGGCTGGCCGTGCGGTGCGGGGTTTGGCGGCTGAGCGATCCGCGCCATCGTTTACGATTGGACCGCCTTAAAATCCGCTAGCTTTCGTGTCCGGGCCGCTGCCTGCGATATATCTGTTTTGTTGACCACATAGCGAGTTTGTCATGCCCGCCGATGATTATGCCGGTTTTTTGCCCCCTGTTTTTGCCAACCGGCCCGACGGGGAAGATATCACCCTTCGTACCTTTATCGTTGGCGATCCGCTGCCGGACCATCAAATGGCGGGCATTCCCGCCCCGCTGCAAATGTTCCTTGATCTGGTTGCCCCGGCCATGGAACGTGCCGGGGCCGATGGCTTTGCCCATTTGTGGCTGGATCATCACCCGCACGAACAGCCCGGCTGGCGGTTATCACTGGCCCATATTGGCACGGTGGCAGATTTAAATGCCGCGGTGGCCAAACCTTTGGCGCGTCTGGCCCAGGCAATGTCGGTAACGGAATTTGAAACCGCCAACTGGGAGGAAACCCGCCCGTTATGGCGCAAGCGTGCGCAACCGGTTCGGCTGGTCTATTGGGGCCGTTTGGGCCGCCATGTGCGCGCCGTTATTGGTCATGGGGATGCGCCGTCTTTTTATCTGCCCGCCGGGGCGGGGGTGCGCAGTGATCAGGCCGTTGCCAGCTTGCCCCTGCTTGACGACATGCTGGGCGCACGGTCGGTTCTGGCGGCAGACGGGCTTGGGTTTGAAAATGCCCTGCAAATCGGCATTGCCCTTGGCCGGGCACATTTGATCGAAAGCTGGATCGAGGCCGGGGGCGATGAAAAAGAACCGTATTTCCGCCCGATGCAAATCTGGCATCAGGCATGGCTAACCCACGCGGTGATGGATCTGGCAATTGCTTCGCTTGCCATGTCGGGCCAGCCCCCAATGCCCGCGCTTGATTATGCGGGCGATGCCACACCGCAAAGCCGCAAGGCCGCACTCGATGATCTATCGGCATGGTTAACCGCGCTGTTCTTTTCCGAGGCCAACCCGGCACATCGCAATGCTTTCATTGCCGGGGTGCAAAATGCTGTCTGGCTTGACCCCGATTTGCAGCAATATGTGCAGCCGCAACAGCGCGATGAAATCATACAGGGCCTGTTGCCCTATTGCCGCTGGTTTCTGGCGATGGCGCTTTATAACCATTTGGGTAATCTGGCTGACGATCGCGCGACCGCCGATCAGATCAGCCTTTTTGATTTGCTGGTGGCAAGCCTGCCCGAATTGGCCAGTTTGAACAGCCTGTCGACCCAGCGTGATATCGAACAGCATATTATTCGCATCGATGCCGCCCGGGCCGCGGCGGCGTTTGATGCGCTGGTTATCCCGTTTTGCGATCTATTGATGCCGGGCCTGTCGCTTGCGGCGTCGCGCCATCAGGCCGGTTAAAAACGGGCAGGTTAGGAACGGCGGTGGCGCGGCGGTGGCACGGCGATGATCCCATCGATATCAGGGCGCTTCACCGCCTTCTGGCCCCCAGAAAATAACCCAGGTGACAAAATCGTCGCTGAAATCTTCAAATCTGTGGTCGATTCCGGCGGGCACAAACAACACATCGCCCGCGCCAAACGGGCAATGTGACCCGCCCCGGTAAAACATCCCCGACCCGGACTGGACAATATAAAGCTCGTCCTGACGATGGGGTGTCTGCGGGTCGCTCTTGTCGGGCGCATATATTTCAACCGACATGCTGCCATGTTCTAACAAAACCTCGAACCGCGGATCGCGGCGGGTACGCAGGGCTTGCATCGCATCTTGCAGGTTTCCCTGCCACATGTACGCATTGGTCTTATCGGCGGGCAGGGTGTTTGTCGGTATCTTTGCCATGCTGAAATCCTTCTGTTGGGCTTTCAGCATCCCGGTCCTTGCGCGTTTTAAAAAGGTCCGCTCCGAAAATATCGGGCGGACCATTTTGTCGCGCTACAATCGCGTCAGCATTATCAAGGGTAAGACGGCAATTCCCGGCCAGATACAATACGAAACCGCATGGCAAGGCCGCTAACCGCGACCAGACTGGCAATCACAATGCCCCAGAACAGGCCCGCAACCCCCAAGTCGCGGACAAAGGCCAGATAATATCCCGCCGGGATCATGACGCAGATATAGGAAAACATGTGTAAAACCGTCGGTGCCCATTTATCGCCCGTCCCGCGCAGCGCACTGATGGCGGCATTTTGGCCACCATCAGTGGGGAAAATAATCGGCATTAACAGCAACAGGCCGGAGGTTCCGGCAATCACGACGGCGTCTTCACTAAACAGCGCTGCCACCCATGCCGGAAAGAAATAAAGCGGCAAGCTCAGGCAAAACATCACCCCCATGGTTGTCAGCAGGCCGATCCACCCTGCCAGCGCCATATCGGCACGGTCCCGCCGGCCATAGGCAATGCCAACCCGCACAGATGTGGCCGATGCCAGCCCCAGCGCAAACATAAACATCAGCGACAAAATGGTCATGGTAATGCCATAGCTGGCCGCTGCCATGATGCTGATGCGCCCGGCAAAAAGCTGCATCGTGCTAAAGGCGGCTGTTTCCATGCCCTGGCTGGCCCCGGCGGCATATCCCATCGACCGGATATCGCGCGAATGATGCCACCAGTTTGCAAACCCGTCGCGCAAGCCGAACAAAACATGGTCGCGCATCAACAAGACATAGGCCAGCATGGTGCCCGCCATTAACCAGCGAATGATGGTCGATGTCCATGCCGCACCGGCAGCACCTAGCTCGGGCATACCCCAAACGCCATAAACCAGCCCGTAATCAAGGATCAGGTTCACAACATTGGCAGCCACCATCAGCATCATGCCCGGTAATGGGCGCTGTAACCCTTCCATAAAGAAAGAACAGGAAATGTAAATCAGGGCCGCAGGCATGCCCAGTGCCAGAATATGTGCCAGTTCGGTGGAATGTTCGATAATCGCGCCGGGCTGGCCGCTCAGGATGAAAATCCATTTTGACTGCCAGGCAAGGACTGCCAGGCCAAAGCCTAAAATAACACCATACGGAAAACACGCCCGCCAAACCTGCCCTGCTGCCTTGGGGTTGTTCCGGCCAATGGCGTGCGATGTCATAATCATGATGCCGATCAACAGACCAAACCCCGTGATCATTAAGGAAATGAACGGCGCATGGGCAATGTTGAGATAGGCCAGGCTGGAACTGTCGTAATTGCCGACAATAATGGTATCGACCACCGACATGATCAGCATGCCGATGCGCGCTATCACCACCGGCAGGGCCAGTCGGAACAGTTCGGACAAATGCCGTTTCACCCGGTTATGGGGATAAAGCGGCTGGGGCGATATATCGGGCATCATGCCATTGTGGGGCGTCGTCATGGGTCTGGGCGTTTCCGAAATGTGTCCCTGTCTGATATGTCCGTTGGTGGCGGCGACATATCAGTTGATGACGGGGCATCTTGTTAAATGAAGGCACGTCTACCGAATGGGGGGAATGGCCGTTGTCATCAAAGCGGGATTATCCGTGATAATCGCGCGAACACCCCAGGACCGCAATAAGCGCGCCCGATCCGGATCATTGACCGTATAACAGATCAAAGGCACCTTTTCGCCTGTTATTTCAGCACATTTTTCAGCTGTAAGTTGTTTTTGGTCCACATGCAGGGCTGCGGCCTTCAGGGTTTCATACCGGCTTTTCCAGTCGCCCGGAATTTCCTCTACCAGCCAGCCACAATCAAGGCTCGGGCACAGCTCCGCCATCACGGCCACCACATCGGCATCAAAGCTTGATAGCAAAATGGGCACATCGCGACGATTGCCAATTTCGGCGGCAACACGGCGTGCCAGCACCATGGCATCACAGCCCGATGGCTTGATCTCAAGGTTAACCCCCATATCAAGGGCGGCCAGTGTATCAAGTGTTTCGCTCAGTGTCGGAATCCGCTCCCCTTTATATATGTCTGAAAACCATGCCCCGGCATCAAGGGCGCGCAAGCTTGCCAGATCCTGATGATGAACAGGGCCGGTGCCATTCGTGGTGCGATCAAGGGTGTCGTCATGGATCAGCACACATTGTTCATCTGCACTTAACGTCACATCACATTCAATCCAGTTAACCCCGCGCACCTGGGCAATTCGAAAGGCGGCAATGGTGTTTTCCGGGGCTTCAATCGAGGCGCCGCGATGGGCGATAATATGGGGAATGCGGATCATGCTGTGCTTTACCTGTTTATAGAGGAACTGGCGGGCGGATCGCGAATGCCGCCGGTCTGGCCGCATGTCCGTTCGCCGTCCAATGCCCCGTTTGTATCAAATGTGGCTAAAACCTCTTTACGCTGCCTGCAAAATTTACAAAAGCGAAAATACTATGTCGATCCAGGGCGGGTTTTCTTCGTTTATGACGGGAAATGCCCGGACTCCAAGGCAATAGCCGGTGGATACCTCACCCGTCATTTGTCATAAAACCGCCATTGCGGGTCGGTATTGCAGTGCGGCCCTAAAAAATGCTGCACCCGCGATGTCCGCAAACCCCAGCTTTTATGCGGACTGTTTCGGGCAGGCACCTAACTTTAAGCAAAAATCTCACAAATTCTTCAAATAAGGTGTTTACAGGTCGCGGGTTGGGGCCTATAACCCGCCTCCACCGACGGGGTGCGGCGCTACGAACTACGGCGACGCGGACTGGCCGGGACGAGGTTTTCCCTCGAAGTTCTTTGACATTGTTGATCAGTAGGAAGGGATGCGCGGGCGGCGTTATGGCGCTACAGTCTGTGCATCCTGGAGACGACGGACCTTTTTG
>NZ_JFKA01000024.1 GCF_002115755.1 Thalassospira mesophila
ATGTCATCTCGTCATAGTGTATGTTTGCCCGATAGCGAGCATAATTTATGTGATATTGACACCTCCCAGATGATCAAGGGCGCGCGCCGTAACAATCGTAACCAGATGGCTGCGATATTCGGCAGATGCATGCATGTCGCCCATCATGTCTTCCGGGTCGAGATGCAAGTTTTTAATTGCATCGGATGTTGCACCGTTTGCAATGGCGTCTTCGGCTTCTTTCCAGCGAAAAACACCGGAATTACCCGCCCCCGTGATGGCCACGCGCACGCTGCCACCGGCGTATTTGGCAATGAACGCCGCAGCAAGCGCATAGCGCGAAGCCGGATTGCGAAATTTGGCATATCCGGCGATGGTCGGGATTTTATATTTGATGCGGGTTAACAGTTCGGACGGTTCCAAAACCGTGCTGTAGAGCCCGTCGAAATAATCATCCGCAGCAATTTCGCGGCGGTCGGTGACGATGGTGGCATCAAGGGCCAGCACGGCAGAGGGATAATCAGCCGCCGGGTCATTATTGGCGACCGAGCCGCCCATTGTACCAACATTGCGCACCTGCACATCACCAATGGACCCGGCCAGCCCAGGCAAAGCAGGGATGGCAGAGGCGATGGGCGCAGATGCCGCGACCTCGGCATGGGTGGTGGCCGACCCGATGAGGACGTGATCCGACGTGACGGTAATACCGGCCAGATCGGGAATACGGCGCACGTCAATTAAATGGGCAGGGGCGGCCAGACGACCTTTCATTGCAGGGATAAGGGTATGCCCGCCTGACAGATATGCCGGTTCGTCTAGTTCAGAACACAGTTTGACGGCATCATTAATGGTTTGGGGCCGGTGATATACGGTATCGTACATGATGTGACCTTTTGTCTTTTTGCGCGCCGGTCAGGCAGCAGCATGATTGCGCTGGCGATGCTTTTCAGCTGCAGCCAAAACAGACTTGATAATATTGTGATAGCCCGTACACCGGCACAGATTGCCTTCAAGTTCATGACGCACGGTTGCTTCATCAAGCATACCGTCATGGCGCTTGATCATATTGACCGCCGCCATGATCATGCCTGATGTACAAAAGCCGCATTGCAGGCCGTGATGTTCGTGAAAAGCAGTTTGAACATCGTGCAAGTTGTCGCCGTCGGCCAAACCTTCAACTGTTGTCACATCGCTGCCATCGGCGGACACCGCCAGAACGGTGCAGGATTTTACCGCTTTGCCATCAACGACAACGGTGCAGGCCCCGCACTGGGTGGTGTCACAGCCCACATGGGTGCCGGTCAACGCCAGATGGTCGCGGATAAAATGAACCAGAAGGGTTCGATCTTCGACGTCGCGGGTATAGGGCGTGCCGTTTACTGAAATTGTGATGCTCGACATGTCAAAAAACCTTTATGCCTGTTAATGACCAAGCATCATCGCCGCAAGGGCTGCGACAATGACAATGGCAACACCGGTCAGCAAAACTGTGCGGCCCGTGGAACGTTTGGCGGCACCCGAACCCGCCGGGCTTTGGGATGCGGAAACATCCGCGTCATTTTCCTGCGGGGCGGGTTCTTCCATTTGCGCGACCAGATTGGTAAAAAATTCACCGGCGAGTTTTTTGGCCGTTGAGTCAATCAAGCGCGATCCAAGTTGCGCCAGCTTGCCGCCGACCTGCGCCTTGACATTATAGGTCAGGCGGGTTTGTTGTCCCGCGCCGCCTTCGTCCACCAAAAGCACATCGGCACCGCCTTTGGCAAAACCGGCCACACCGCCCTTGCCTTCGCCCGAAATGGTATAGCTTTCAGGCGGGTTGACATTGGACAGGGTGACAGCCCCGTTAAAGGTCGCTTTCACCGGGCCGATTTTGGTGGTGACACGGGCACTAAAACCTTCTTCGGGGGTCCCTTGAAGGTCGTCACAACCCGGAATGCATTTTGCCAGCACGTCGGGGTCGTTAATCAACGCCCAGACTTTTTCACGCGGCGCATCAATCAGGTATTCGCCTTTGATTTCCATTGTGGTCTCTCCCTGTAATTTTATTATTTCTGGTTGATCACGGTGTCGTAAAATGACAGGTCGAGATATTTGGCAATGTCGGTTAAGGCATTACCGCCGTTGGCAAAACGCGACCGAAGCGCAAGTACCTGTTTCATGCCATCAGGCAGAATTTCGGCATTTGGCGTCAGCCCGGAATGCGGGGACAAAACACTGTCCATCACCGATTGCAAAGCCGCAGGTTGAATTTCGGGCATTCTGGCGCGCAGGATGTTTTCGGCTTCGTCGCGGTTTTGCGGGTCAAGCACCCATGCCAACCCGGCGAGCGACGCACGCAAAAAGGCGCGCACAAGGTCGGGATGTTCGGCCGCCCAGGTACGGCGGGTTGCAATGACCCCGCCCTGATAACTGTCAAAGATTTCCGAAGACCGGGCCAGCACATTAAACCCGGCCCGCTGTGCAATGCTGGTGAACGGTTCCAGCGCCAGGGTGGCGGCATGATCGCCCGCGCGCACAGACTGCCAGCGTTGCGGGGTGGCCCCGACCGGGACAAATTCAACATCGCCGTCGCCCAACCCGGCCTGTGCCAGCATGTCATACAACACAAAGGCAAAGCCGGTTGAAAGCGCATCAAGCGCAACGGTGCGCCCTTTTAACCCCGCAAGTGTTTTAACATCGGATGCGGCGATAACGGCCAGCTCAAGCTGGGTGGCACCGGCAATGACAACATATTGCGGGTCTGTATCCGGGCCTGCCGCCCCTTGTCCTTCGCCATAGGCAACGACATTGTCAAAGGCGGTAAAGACAATGTCAAAATCGCCCGCTGCCGTCCGCTTGGCCTGGGTTACGGAATCAGGCGTTAATGTCAGTTCGATATCAAGGTTTTCGGCGCGAAAGAAACCTTTTTCGAGGGCGGCGAAGGTGGGCAAATTAGGCGCACCGGGAAAGGCAATAACCCGAAGGGTGGTGAGTTGGTCGCTCATAAGAACGCTCCTTTGGTCTTTTCTTTTATGCTGGGTGACGATTGCTTTGATGGATGGCCTTCCAGACGGTAAAGGGCGTCAACGGCATCGCAAGATTGGTCACACCAAAATCTTTCACGGCATCAATTACGGCGTTGGTAACGGTTACCAGTGCGGGGGTTGTGCCACCTTCCCCGCCCGCTTTAATGCCCAGCGGGTTGGTTGGTGAAATAACTTCCGCGATTTCGCAATTGAAAAACGGCATATTGTCGGAACGCGGCATACCGTAATCCATCAGCGACCCGGCCAAGGGCTGGCCTGTTTCGGGTTCGATTGCGCATAATTCCCACATCGCCTGCCCCACCCCCTGGGCAATACCGCCATGGGTTTGCCCGTGAACGATCAACGGGTTAATGCAGCGGCCAACATCGTCAATTGTCGAATAGCCAACAATGGTAACAAGGCCGGTTTCCGGGTCGACTTCAACCTCGCAAATGGCGGCCCCGTTGGGGTAAACCGGGGTGTGCATTTCGTTATTGCGCGCCACCCGCAAGGGCCCGTGCGTGCCCCGGGTTTGTTCGCCAAGGGCAAAAATATCAATCGCCTTATTGGTCCCGGTCACCTTGAAATAACCGCTTTCAAATTCGATGCCGCTCATTTCGGTATCAAACAGGTCGGCGGCGCGTTTGCGGCCTTCGGTTAACAAATCGGCCGCCGCCATGGCCATTACCGTTCCGGCATGGCGCATGGAACGCCCGGAATGGGAACCACCCCCGACACTGACAATGTCGGTATCGCCCAGCACGATCCAGACCTTGGCAACCGGCACCTGGATCATATCGGCAACAACCTGGGCAAAGCTGGTTTCGTGGCCCTGCCCACTGGGCTGGGTGCCAATAACCACCTCGACCGTGCCATCTAGCTTGATTTCGATTTCGGCGCGTTCGCGCGGGGAGCCGATGGAGGATTCAACATAGTTGGCAAAACCGCGTCCGCGCAATTTACCCCGGCTGGCGGATTGTGCCTTGCGGGCATCAAAACCGTCCCAGTCGGCAATTCTTAACACCCAGTCCATGTTTTTTTCATACTGGCCGCTGTCATAGATCGAGCCGACAGCATTGGTGTAGGGCATTGCCGATTCCGGGATCAGGTTTTTGCGCCGCAATTCCAGCGGATCAAAACCCAGTTCAAGGGCCGCAAGCTCGACCAGCCGTTCGATGGCATAGGTCACCTCGGGGCGGCCAGAACTGCGATAGGCCTGGGTACACATGGTATTGGTGAAAACAGCCCGGGCGCGCAACGCGGCAATTGGAATATCATACGACCCGGTGATCAGGCCCGACCCCTTGCTAAGCGGGGAAAGCGACACACAACGCGCGCCAACATTGCTAAGATTATCGGCGCGCAGCGCCAGAAACTTGCCGTTTTCATCAAGGGCAAGCTCCACCTTGGTGACAAGGTCGCGGCCTTGATAATCGGTCAGAAAGGCTTCGGATCGGGTGGCGGTAAATTTAACCGGGCGGCCAATGCGGCGCGATGCCCACAAGACAAGGCCAAATTCAACATAAACACGGTTACGCGCGCCGAAATTGCCGCCGACATCAAACGACAACACACGAACGCGGTCGGCCTCGACCCCCAGAACCTTTGAAAGTTCGCCTTTTTGGCGCACAGCTCCGCCGCTTCCGGCATAAAGGGTGTAACGACCGGTTTCTTCGTCGAAACTTCCCAGCGCGGCGCGTGGTTCCAGCGTCATGGCAGTGACGCGGTCGATATGAAAATCGGCGCGTACCACATGGCGGGCGGAGGCAAAAACCGCATCGGTTGCGGCCCAGTCGCCAAATTTTGTATCGATGAAAACATTATCCGGCACTTCATCCCAGACCGACGCGGCACCGGGTTCTGCGGCGGCGGCGGTGCCGGTGATGTGGGGAAGTTCTTCGTAATCAACCATCACCTGTTCGGCGGCATCAACGGCCTGTGCCGATGTTTCTGCCACCACAATCGCCACGGCTTCGCCCACATGGCGGGCCTTGTCGGTTGGCAGCAAATAATGCGGGCCGATAAAAGGTATGCCGCCATCCGGGGCGGTTAATTTCATATCAAAATTGGTCGAGGGTACCGGGTTGTGCGGCACGGGCAACAGGCCGTCATCGCGCACATCCTGACCGGTCAGAATGGTTAACACCCCCGGCATTGCCAAGGCATCTGCCGTATCAATACCCAGAATTCGGGCATGAGGATAAGGGGAGCGGACCATGGCGGCATAGGTTTGGCCCGGCAGGCTGAAATCGTCGGAAAAGCGACCCTTGCCTGTGGTCAGGCGGCGATCTTCCTTGCGCGGGATCGGTTTGCCGACATGCTGAAACAATGCCTTGCGCACCAGATCAAGCTCCGGGGAATTGCCTTCCTGGCGCACGTCGTTAAGGGCAGCCGGTGAAATATCCGGGGTCGGACGCGTCATAAAACCTCCTCCTGTGTCAACGCCGTTGGCAGTGGCCTGATCTGCAATCATTTTTTGGCACGGTGCCTACGCTAACTATTGTTCTTCGTCACAATGTATGACAGTATGGCAAAATATTGCAACGGCAAAAACGAAAAACATTTCCTTTCGTTTGTTTTCGCCCGCTTTGGGGCGCAAATATCGCTGGGAAAAACATATTCAGTAGTCGCCCGCATAAGTGGCGACACGCTTCAGGAGCTTAATGTCCATGACAAAACCAGATCAAAAAGCCCCGATGGACCTGCAAGAACACATCGCCATATTGGAAGAACGGGGACTTCTGACCCGTATCCAGGTGCCCATCGACAAAGACAGCGAGTTACATCCGCTGGCGCGCTGGCAGTTTCAGGGCGGCCTGCCCGATGAACAGCGCCGGGGCTTTTTGTTTACCGACGTCACGGATGCCAAAGGCAAGAAATACGATATTCCGGTTGCTGTCGGTGTATTGGCCGCATCACCCGCGATTTATGCCGCCGGACTGGGGGTAAGCGAAAGCGACATCGGTGATGTGTGGCTGCGTGCGATGGAAAACCCGATTGAACCGGTTATGATCGACGATGCGCCCTGCCATGAAGTGGTGATTACCGGCGATGAATTGCGCAAGGAAGGCTGCGGCCTTGGCAGCCTGCCCGTGCCGGTTTCAACCCCGGGATTTGACAGCGCACCATATTTTACCGCCACATTGTGCGTGACCCGCGACCCTGAAAACGGCATTCGTAATATGGGCACCTATCGCGCCGCGTTAAAAGCCGAAGACCGGCTTGGCGTGCGCATGGCAAGCCGGTTAAGCGGCGCCGGGGGGTATCAGCACTGGTTGAAATACAAGGAAATGGGCAAACCGATGCCCTGCGCCATTGTGATTGGCTGTGCGCCGGCGGTTTTGTTTACCGGGCCGCAAAAATTGCCGATTGATCAGGACGAACTGGGCGTGGCTGGCGGCCTGATGGGCAAGGCCATTCGCATTACCAAATGCAAAACCATCGACCTTGAAGTGCCCGCCGATGCCGAAATTGTTATTGAAGGGCTGATCGACCCGGTTTTGCTGGAACCTGAAGGGCCCTTTGGCGAAAGCCACGGCCATGTCGCCCTTGAAGACTATAATATGTCAATGCAAGTCACCGCCATCACGCGCAAACGCAAACCGGTGCTGGTTTCGATTGTCAGCCAGGTGACGCCCAGTGAGTCGAGCGTTCTTAAACGCGTGGCATATGAACCGCTTTTTCTTAATCACTTGCAAAAAGTGCTTAACGTCAAGGGGTTGAAACGCGTGGTCATGCACGAACCGCTGACCAATATCCGCAAAGTGATCTTTTTGCAATTTGCCCCGGACACCCCGCAATCCGAAATATGGCGCGGGTTACAGGGGGCGGCGACCTTGCAGGCGCAGTGCGGCAAAATCGTTATTGCGGTGTCGGACGACATTGATGCACGCAACGCCGATGCCGTTTTCTGGTCGATGGCCTATCGGGCCAATATGATTGATGATGTGCATGTGACGCCGTATCGTTCCGGTGGGCATGGGCCAAAATCGGGGTCGAAAAACGCCGAAGGCACCTTGTTGATTGACGCCACCTTGAAAGCACCAATGCCGCCGCTGGCGTTGCCCGCCGAAAAATACATGACGCGTGCCCGCCAGATTTGGGAAGAATTGCAACTCCCCCGCCTGACACCGCAATCGCCCTGGCATGGATATTCTTTGGGTGACTGGAGCAATTTGTGGGCCGATTTTGCCGATAAAACCACCAATGGCGACTGGCGTGAAAACGGTGCCCATACATTTTCGCGGCGTCAGGGCGGGATGAAACCCGAAACCCCGGCCCGCGATATTGAAAACGGCGTGCCGGAACCCCAAACGCCCGATCCAAAATGAGCTAGCCCAAAGCGGGGTATTTTAGGCGGCTGCACGCCTGCTACGGTGCGATATTTATCTGACAGCGGGGATCAAATTGCCAGACGGGCGGTATGTCCCCGCAAAAAGATGCTTCGATCCGGGCCTGGCGCGTTACATTATTCTGGCAATCTTGCGTTTATAGCGGTGTTGGCCCTCCCGGCGGCGCTGCGACTTGACAAGTATGTGGCAATTCGCTCAATACGGGTAACAATTTTGCGCATACCAGCGCCTGACTTGTTGCCAATTTTCAGCAATTGCCGCGTGCGAGGGACAAACATGAACGAACCTTTCAAAGCCCTGAAGCAAGAGGCAGCACCGTTAAGGAATAAGATCCTGCACGCGCTGCGGCGGGCCATCGAAACCGGGTATCTGCAACCAGGCACCCGACTTGTTGAAAAAGACCTGTGTGAAAAACTCGGAGTTAGCCGCACATCACTGCGTGAAGCGCTGCGCCAGTTGCAAACCGAAGGCATCCTGACCGATTTGCACAATCGCGGCCTGACTGTGATTACCGTCAGCCCCGAGGAAGCCGAAAATATTTACCGTATTCGCGGCGTGCTTGAACCCCTGATTGTCGAGCAGTTTATTGAAAATGCGCCCGATGCGGAAATTAATGGCCTTAAAGAACAAAGCAAAAAGCTGACATCAGCTTATCGCGATGGCAGCGCCGAGGACATCGTTGCCGCCAAACGCGACTTTTATGATCTGATCTGCTCTGGCGCGCGCAACCAGATCGCTTTTGATATTTTAAAGCGCCTGACATTGCTGACATCACCCTTGCGCCGGGTATCGGTGATTAAGCCGGACCGCCGCCAGCAAAGCATTCGCGAAATAGAACAAATCGTCGAGACGATTGCAAAACGCGACAAAGCCGCCGCCCACAAGGCGGCAGAAAACCATGTTGCCAATTCGGCACGCTCAGCCCTGGCGCGCGCCAAAGAAGACGCCGCCAACGCCTGAGACACCGGTTATATTTGGGAGAAAGCAGATCATGCAAAGGGTTATCATCGCCATTACCGGCGCGTCTGGCGTGATCTATGGCGTTCGCGCACTTCAGCTTTTAAAGGAAGTGCCCGATATTGAAACCCATGCCATTATTTCGCCTGCCGCCCTTGTGACGGCGGCGGCTGAACTTGATATGAATGCCGCTGAAATTCGCGATCTGGCCGATGTTGTTTACAATTATCGCGATATTGGCGCGGCGGTTTCGTCGGGCTCGTTTAAAACGGCGGGTATGCTGGTGGCCCCCTGTTCGATCAAAACGCTCAGCGGGATCGCAAATTGTTATAATGACGAACTGATTGTGCGCGCCGCCGATGTGTGCCTGAAAGAACGTCGGCGTGTGGTTTTGTTATTGCGCGAAACGCCCCTTCATGCCGGGCATTTGGCCCTGATGCAACAGGCAACTGCAAGCGGCGCCATTATCATGCCGCCCGTACCGGCATTTTACAGCCGGCCGCAAACCATTGATGACATCGTCACCCAAACCACGGGAAGGGCGCTGGATTTGCTGGATATCAATTTGCCCGTCGTCAAACGCTGGACCGAAAATATCGAAGAATAAGCGGTTTCCGATGGCTGGCAACGCTGGAACAAGACGCTTAAACCTCGGCGCGGCCCATGTCGTTATGTGCCTGTGTTACCAATTGGGCATCGTGCAATTTACCAATTCTTTGGTGGCATAAATGCCCGATCAGGGCGATATCACGGGCCTGAATTGCACACACAATTTGCTGCAATTCGGCTGGTATATTCTGTGACCACTTTGCCCGAAAAACCGGCAAACGCCGCACCAGGGTAAATCTGTTGCCCAACAGGGTAAAAAGATCGGCCGCGACCTTGTTGCCGTATCCGTCCAGCATCAGGGCGAAAAAGCGGTTTTCGATCTGATCTATGTTTTCGCAGTGATCGCCATCTGCCTCGGCCGGGGCAATCTGACGGCAACAGGCGCGCAGGGATGCGATTTGCTCGGGCGTGGCATTTCGGGCAAACCCCTCCCCCACCAGTTTTTCCAGTGCAGCGCGGGCTTCAAAAATATCGCTGGCGTCATCGGTGCTGATTTCACACACCATGCGTCCGCGCCGGGGCGTATCGACAATCAGGCCCTCGGCATAAAGATGTTGCAAGGCTTCGCGTAGAACGGTGCGGCTGATCTGCATGGCTTCGCATAATTCCCGTTCAATCAGCTTTTGCCCCGGCTGCAAGTTTCCCGTCAGAATAGATCGGCGCAAATTATCGATAACCTGCTGGCGCAGCGACATATTGGTCGGTATTTGCAATGTCAGTTCGGTCATGCCCTTGCCTTCGCCTCATCGTTATATTTTTGTGTATATAGCGATAAGGCGACATTTGCACCCGGAATATGCAGGTTTGGTTAAATACCGCAAACCTGCAAACAGCAAAAAGGCCTGACCGGAAAGGGTCAGACCTGAAATGCTGCGCTTAAACGCGAACGGGAACTGGAGCCGGAACCTTACAAACGGCACGCATGCCTAGTCGACAGACCGATCAGGCATTTTCATGCTGTGTGATTTCGGTCTGCCACGGGGCGACGAATTTTTCCAGCCAGCCGACCATGGCGGTCAGCAACACCGCAACAATCATGATCAGCAACACCGGCACAAACATT
>NZ_JFKA01000025.1 GCF_002115755.1 Thalassospira mesophila
AAATAGGTGGGCCGCTCGCACCGCTTACCTATCTCTTATTAAACTTTGAGAATGTCTATATTGGTACTGTTGATGCCGTTGGTGGAGGCTTCCCCCCCATCGCTTACATAAGGGTTACGTCCGAACCACCTTTCTTGGCTGGTGATTCTTGCCGGCGACGGCAAGCTCGTTCTTCCGGCAGCACAAAGGTTTCAACGGGCGCTGTCGATGGTCAGTTTGCGGCAATAGAACTGGAAAAAATCCCCGATATTCCGGCGATGACGGTTTTCTTAAGATCGTTTGTAAGCCAGTAACATTGTGAATTCCCTCAGCAACAAAACCTTGTCGGATTGCAGAGATCCAACTACCTGAAGTAGATGCAAAAGTTGTTACAAAACTACAATATGAATATGCACTCAACTATATCCAGCGTGTTGGCGCAAGTGTCTCAAGAATTGGCTTGGGTTACATTGCCTACTCCAAAACTGAAATAAGTTAGTTTGTCTCTGAAGGATGATCTATTCTGCACAAATGTATTCGAAATTTGGTTAGGGTCTGGACTCAATTGATCCAACATCTGATTGCGAAGATCCTGACCAGATTGAAGAAGTTTTCTGCACACTTTTCGTATCGGATGGTCAACCGTGATCGCCCATTATTTGTCGCTCAAGTCAAATCGTGTCATGTGATAACTCCCTTTGCCAAAGGATGAATCACATTTCCACTATAAATTTCAAGCGTTCCAATTAGGTTCAGATCCTAGTCTATTCTTCCATGACGAATACAAAGCATGAAACAAAACCACTTTAGTGAAGAACAGATCATGAGGAAGCCTCTCGCCTCGGCATAGGTTTCCCTTTGTACTCCGGCAAACGATAACGCTCGAACTCATTGTGCCGATGCCCAGGTATGAACTCAGGAGCGCCATTTTTCAGATAAGAACTAAATTCAAATGCGTCCCTAAAAAACATATTAAACTTGTGAAAAAATTTATGCTTTTTATCTACGACCAAAGAATAAAATTCATATCCTTTGTCATGCCACTTGTTTCTGTAGCCAACAAAACTGCATCCGGCCCGACGTGCCAGTTCTCTAGCCTCAGCGAAAACCTCAAATGGGAGCTCTCCAGAAAATATCCAACACGCATTGCTGCGAAAGCCGTTTTTAAAGTGATCAGAAAATGCGTACATTTTTTCTTCGCAATTCATCATACGAGATTGATTGCGTTCTCGTTCCAAAAACCAAAGCGATGCAAGTTTATGGCTGCTCCCCGAGTTACCGATCCAACATCGACCGTTCCACTCTTGGCGCAGTAGGAATACTGGCTGGTCCAAAGTAGGCAGTGCGCCGACATTTTCACCTTCAATACGTGCAACTAGAGATGATGTGTCATAGTTATGAGCCTTAATCATATCTCGGATCGAGCTTGTCTGAGCCATCAAATGAAAGTCCAGGACAACACATTTAGATGCAACCACACCATAAACATCCTGAAGGTTATATTGGAGAAACCGTCTCTCGGCACCTTCTACTATTGCATCTTTAAAATGTGATCGCAAAGGATCTCCGGCGACATAAAGCCTGTTGCACAGGTGACCAATTGCATATGCCTCTATTCCATTTCGTCGTACCAGAAATTCATCAATTGAGCCACTGATGGTTTGACCATCAAGCATATCCAACAAGCATTTCTCAGGAACAACTCGCTTTCTTAGAGCCTTTATAAATCCCATTGGCGCACTTCCCCCTCCACAGAACAAATCAACTAACTTCGATAGGCATAGACATCTTTTAGATGCACCCAATGTAACTGATTGCCGCCGCCCCTAAACACTCTTGTCATCCGTTGAGCACGACTTGTCGTGCGAATAAGTCCTGATCATCACAAATGATCGTTAGGTGATATCACCTAACCTATCCTGCCCAGACCAACGGCGTGGAAGAATGCAGACAAATGTTGAAACTCGTGGAAAGTTCTCAAAATCGTAAATATCAATAAAATCATTTAGAAACATGAATTTAAACTCTTAATATTAGAAACCACAGGTCGCATTAAGGCTGAACATGCAGAAAATCGCGAACACTTACGGATTTATGCAGAAAAACATAGAATATACAATATTAACAGTGCACTACGAACACTCAAACACCCTCAAAACGCGGCTCACTGACCAGAAAAATAGACACTTGCAGAAACTTGTAGTAAAATAGGAAAACACGTGGAATATATTTTTATATCAATGTGATAGGTTACATCATGCTGGAATGGGGAATTGGCCGGGTTGAAGCCCTGGCTGTACAAAGCGAGATTTTAACCCTGCTTGATCAAGGGTACCCGGTGAGCCGGATTTATCGGGATATGAAAAAGTCGGGTCAGATCACAATGGGCCGCGCCGCGTTCTATCAGCATGTATCAAAAATCAAACGGGATCGCCTTAAAACCGATGCCCCGACAACATCCAAACGTCGGCCTGCCTCAAAACCCAAAACACAGGCGATAACCACATCAACCGGATCTGCCGGGTCACGTATTGATGGCCGATTTGATCTGATCAAAAAGACCGATGAAGAGATGTGGGGCGGTAACTTCTGACCGAATGAAAGCCGGTTCAGCCCTCGCGAACAATCCCCTGCAAACACGATCAAGTTATTGAAGTGTATAAATATCATGATCGCGTTTTTCGCAGAACCCTATCCGTTTTGCAGGTTGCACTGCCCCCATTCATGTGAATGATTAACTGCTTGTCGCTCGTTTGTTTGATAAATTCCAAGAGCAATAGGCCAGAATACGTGAGAGTTGCCATTTATGCCCGTCACTCGACGGATCGCCAGGCTACCAGCAGCCATGACCAGATTACGCGGTGCGAAGCCTATTGTTTGGCAAAGAACTATCAGATCACCGACATTTATTACGACGAAGCCTTTTCCGGCGCGATCATGGAAAACCGGCCCGGCATTGCCAGCCTGCTTATGGCGGCATTCGACAACCGGTTTGACCGCATCATTTGCGAAGATCTCTCGCGCATCAGCCGCGACCAGGCGGACATCGCCAATTTCTTCAAGAAAATGGTTTTTGTCGGCGTTGAGGTTGAAACCATCAGCGAAGGCGTGATTAACGAGCTGCATATCGGCCTGAAAGGCACGATGAATGCGCTGTATCTCAAGGACCTGTCGGATAAGACCCATCGTGGCATGGTCGCCGCCGTATTGCGCGGCAGCGTACCCGGGGGCCGCACCTATGGTTACGAAATCGTCCGGGGGCTGGACGAAAAGGGTGAGCTATTGCATGGCAAACGCAAGATCGTTCCAGACGAGGCCGAAACCATCCGCAAGATCTTTACGCTCTATCAAAGTGGCGAAAAACTGCGCCATATCTGCAATACGCTGGACCGGATGGGTATTGCAGCCCCCTCTGGCGGAAAATGGGCACCCACCACACTGGTTGGCACACGGGTGCGCAAAACCGGCCTTTTGCGCAACACACTTTATCGCGGCATTGTCACCTTTAACCGGATGCAATATCGCAAGAACCCGGAAACCGGCAAAAAACTCTCGGTGATGCGCCCGGAAAGCGAATGGATCCGTGTGCCAATCCCCGAATTGCAAATTATCGATGATGCCACGTTCGATGCCGTCCAGGCCCTGCTTGATGAACGGTCCAGCAAGGCAAATGAATATCGTGAGACGGTCAAACTGCGTGATCCGGTTGAAACCGAGGCCATTGCCAAATCGCGCATCCGCGACTGGCGGGAACGACAAATCAAAACCGGTGGCAAAGTATTTGCCCTGTTTGCCGGTCGCCTCAAATGCGCCCATCACAACATTCGCATGGGGGCACACTGGGCGGACCGCTACGCCTGCAAGCATCATCAATGTGCCAATCGGGCCGTCCGCTATGCTGACCTGATGGAAGCGGTGCTGGCCGCAACCCTGCAGCTCAAGCCCGAAGACATTGCCGCCTATTATCAAAGCGACAAAATAGAGCGCAAACGCCAGCGTCATGTCGGGCGGCTCGAAAAGTCACAACAGAAACTTGAGGAATTGCGCAATCGGGCCGAACATGCCCTGAGCACTTTTGGCGTTGGCAGCGATACAAGCGAACTCAAAGCCTGGTTCGAGGACAATACCGAACAAATGCGCCTCACCCGCCTTGACATTGACCGGGAGAAACGCGCTCTGGCGAAACTTTCTCCCCCTGCCAACATTCGGGAAATCCATGCGCGCTTCGCCAAGAACATCGAAAAACTGCGGGTCTGGAGCCGCGACCCCGAAGCTGTCACCCGATTGCGCAATACAATGAAAAGCTACATCATCACCGCCCATTGGGACCCGGACGGCAAACGCTGGTATCGGACCTGCGAGATCGAATACGACTTTCCGGCAATGGTGCGCATTCTCGGCCAGAAAAAGTAAACCGGCAAAATTTTGCCGGTTATCCTGCCCTACACGTCCATACTCATTCTGTCGGTCAGCCGTGTCATGATATCCATACGCTCATGAAAAATGGCAACAATCAGGGACAGCTCATTTTCACGGGGCAAACAGAAAATATAATGGCGTTCGCAACGGACCATTCGCAAACCGGGGAAAAGGTCGCTCATCTCTTTAAACGAACCCTGCCCGGCGGCAAGAGCAACAATTGCCTGCTCCAGTCGTGCCATATAGCGGCGGACCTGTGCAGCCCCCCATTCCCTGCCTGTATAGCGGATGATGCCGCGTAAATCAGCTTCGGCCGCCGTCGTAAGGATATAGCCCGTCACCCCTGCCTCTCGGCCAGTTCTTCATCGACAATCTCGCCGATACTTTTGGCCGAAACCTTCCCGGAAAGCCCGTCATTGATACGGTTTTCCAGAAGGGCTTTCAGGTCATGCCAGGCTTTATCAGCCTCGACATTCTCGGGAAACAAACGTTCCAGCGCATATTGTTTAATGGTCTTGCCCTGTAAGGCGGCCATCGCCTTCAGGCTTTTGTGCTGCTGATCAGTGATGTCAATTGTCAGACGGCTCATAAGATTTTCTCCACAAAACGACACAAACCCACATTAGCACATTTGTGGACCCAAGGCTATTCATTCGCCCTACCGCGCCAGAACGACAATCCCCGCTTTAGCGGGGGACCGCCGTTCTGTGCGACGAAACACGAAGGGCGGTTAAAACTGAAACCCGATTTGCCCGGTTTCATCCGTCTCGGTGAGACCCCCCTGAAAGTCGCTGCTGGAAATCTGAACAAAATCCGGCATCCGCTCCAACCGGCCCTGACGACATTTCGGATCAATATTCGTCATCTTCCCGACTTTGGCATATTGGTAAAAAATGATGGCGGCGGCCTCATTCACGCTCATGGGCGGCCATTCTGCATAAAAATGCGACTGGAACCCCGTTTCGGAAATAAACGGCAGGTCAAGGTCAATGGCGTTAAATTCAAACCGGCTGCATATATCAAGCGGACAGGTAAAATCTACCAGCACCCGGCCATAATCCGTTTCCAGCACAAACAACCCGTTCTGGCCCCAATGCGGAATATCGCCATCTTTGGCGGCGAGTGCTGCTGTCATCACCGTTCCTGCCCCGTTCGGGGCAAAGGTGCCAAATTCGCCCTTTGCGCCATTGGCTAACACAACCAGAGCCCCGAAATCCTGTGCAGCCTTTTGCGCGGCATCACTCTCATTTGCCCGGATGGCGGCATCGAATTGACGGGCAATCTGTTTGGCTGCCTGAATATCGCGATCTGTTACCGTATGCATCTTGGGTATCCCTTTCCTGAATGACAACCGAAGGACCGGTCTGGCCGGTTCAACTTCTTCCCGTCGTCAAAAAAGGGTGAATGCCGTCAAGCAGAATATGGGATGTTCAGGCCGTCAAGGCCCGAACCGGGACCCTGATTCTGCTTTACGGCAGAGGGCGAAGCCCTGACTGCGACAATTCTTTATGTTCAAGATAGAGATTAAGGGTATGCGTCACCACCCGACCAACTTTTTTCTTTATAGGGACCTAAAATGCTCATTTCCCAAGGCGCTTAGGAATCGCAGCAACCCTGTTTCTTAATAGACGCCTTTCGCACCAGGAATTCGGCTTATCAGCGCTGTGTTCATAGTAACTACGGTCCAGAAGCTCCGTTTAATCACCTTTCTGCATCGTGGGTCTTAATCCCGTTTTCCTGTATCCAATCCGCTATATTCATCCGATAGAACTCGCATCCCCAACCGACCGTACTTTCTATCCTTTTTAGCGTCTCACACGATAGATCAACTACGATAACTTTAGCGCGACCGGTCGCGGTTTCACGCTGACCATCTTTTTTAAGCGCTCCGTGTTCCTGATTATAGAAGCCACAACGAAGCACGAATCTCGCGTGAAAATCTGCCTCTGCAAGAGAAAAACCTAGGAAGCGAACCTCAGTTGCAATGCTGAGCTGACGCACGGTTTCTTGCCAAAGCTTTTGGAAGAGTGGTTCATCGAACTGCTTCGTGTACACGGGCGGAACGATAAGCGGCATATACCGCCGCCCTTTTTTTGAACGTACGCCGCGAAGAGGACGAAATCCAAACACCTCAGCCTCACCAGTCCCGCCCAAACTAAATTTCTTGTCATTTTTGATAGGGGAGGCGGCGCTGCTTCTATACCAATTCAGAGATCCGTGTGGCTTAATAAGGTGCGGCCCCTTCTTACGGCGATCCAGGCCATAACTACCCTTGTCGAGAGCAGCTCCGAAGAGGAGTTGATCAAGGATCAAGTCCCAATTGAAAGAAATGATCGTAGCTTCTTCTTCTTTTATTGCATTGACCAAATCATGCAGCCACGCTGGCTTCGATTTCAACGCTGTCTTCTTCAAATCGTGAAACCAAATAGCCATCTCCTGCAGCAAATTTCCTCGGCAATCATCTAGCTGCTCGCTGCTAAAATTTCCGGTAGCCGGGCGCGTCGACTGAAATAGCTCCGCATTTACCTTCATTTCTGAAAGAAGCTGCTCTATTGTTGGGTAGGTATCACATATATTAGCATTGAAATTGGGATGGTGAAATCGAATGACGTTGGCAATCTCTGTGTCGATGCCAACATTTTCAAGCCTGCCCCACAGTCTTGGGAGAAGGTTGCGAATGGTTGGAAAGTTAAGGCCCGCTGAAAGACCTGCACCCACAACATAGACTACTTTCTTTTTCTGTTCCAACTGGTTACAGCCTTTAAGATATCAATTCAACTTAACTGTATCAATTTTGTCAGCATCCGTCTTTATCAATAAATCGACAAGATAGACGGGAGATGAATCTTGCTCGAAATCAATATCCTTTAGATGACAAAATTGCATAAACTACCGTAAGGTAAGCAGCCCTATTTAACTTTGAGCACCAACAGGCTGCATCCCTGCCGCTTCACAGGCCTCCTCGCCGCATAACAGCTTCATGCCCGGCTTTCCCCAAACCTGTGCCGCACATGAAGGACAGCGATATTTGACACGATGGGAACGGTTTTCCGCCTGAACCGGTGCAACCCGTGCCAATGCCGCCGCGCTGGCCGAGCCTCCTGTCAAGGCTGCTGCCAGCGCCTGGCTCGGCTCCTGCGGCGGAAAACGGTCCAGCCAGGACAAAGTAAATTCCCGAGTCATCAGGTCGCGACATGCACGGTCAAACGGCCCGTCCTCCAGGATGTAATGGGTCATTTGCTCGCCCAAGCGCCGTCCGCCCGGCTTTCCTGTGTTGCTTGGCATCAGGCCAATCACTTCCATACGGTCGGCCCATTCCCGGTTGTGATAGGCACGCCTGCCGGGATCACCGAAGTGATACTGCCAGAGATGTACCATCTCATGAACCAGCGTAGAGAGCGTTTGCGGAACCGTTCGCACCACGAACCAGGACGGGTTCAGCGCAATCTCGTCTATGCACTCACCCGTTTCACTACTGACAAACCGCTCGGACGAAAAATAGCCATAGGTATTCTTCTTCCGCTGCAAGGTGATCAGACAGGCTGGCAGCTTGCCCTCAAACAGACCTTCATTGAAATGGCTGAAAGCCTTTTGCAGTTCGCCATAAAATTCGACACTGGGCAGGGCTTCGGCCACTTTGTGGATTGCACAATCCATTTTTCAGCCCTCCCATGCCGGAAACAGCCGCTGTGCCCGATCCAGAAACTGCACCTCGGCCTTTTGCGGGCTCCAGGGCAGCACATATTCCGGCAAAGGTGCGACCGAACGCGGCACAAAGCCGCGCACCAGGTTCCGGTCAACCGCATCGCGATATTCCGTCACCTGCAAACGCTGGTCGATGTCGGCAACTTCCGCCACCACATCGACGGGCCACGGCCAATTCAGCCCGGCAAGTTCCGAGTAAAACTTGCGGATCGGCAAAACGATTTCGTCTTCAAACCTCTCCCATATCCCCAGTTGCCGCATTCGCAGCTTCACAGGCGTGAGCAAATCGCCGGTTTCATCTTCCTCGATGTCATGGATCAGGGCATAGGGCGCGGCCCGACGCGAAACGTTATCGCACGCCATCACACAATGCTGGGCAACAGACACATCACAGGCCCCGTTCCAACGCCGTAAATGTGCCAGGCCCCGTGCTTTACGGGCGAATAAAAGCTGGCAGTAGGAAGAGTGTTTAACGGCAAGAGCATTATCACGCATGACCACTCTCCTGCTGTTCGATGGCGCGCAAATTGTGGCGTACGGTATCGCGCAAACGGGCCGATTTGAGCATGGCATAGAGATAGCCCGCCGGATCACGCACGCCCTGCCGGTCAACCGCCACCATCACGGCGGCCAGCGCCGCCCAGCCATGTTTGGCCAAAGCCACCTGCCAGACATTGGGCCGTAATTTGATCTGGCGGGAAAGCGCTGATTTAACAGCCGCCGTAACCGCCTGAATGGAGGCAGAACACGGTTCCGGTCCCATCAGGTCACACAATTCGGCTGCCGTAAGCTGCTTTTGCAAAGTCAGCGAGGCCTGAACCATCAAAAACAGGATCTCACTGTCCACATCAATGTCGGTAATTGTCGGGCACGATCTCTGCCCGGGCGTTGCCTGCGAAGCCCCACTTTGTACAAGGTTCGTAGAACCGGGATTTATCTTGTAGGATTTAAGGGGGACAGAAATGTCCACCACCCCGGACTCTATTGCCCCGTCATCTGACTGTTTCACCATCGTCAGATCATCGCGTTCAGCCTTCGCCTGTTCGCGGGCGGACTCTATCTTCTGTTCGATAAATTCTGCCGCCTGGTGCAACTCATGCAGCCTTGCTGCGACCGGACGCAAGTCAATCCCGGCATTGCCGTCCGAACGCCGGTTCGAGGCTGAATAACGCCGAACAATCCAGTGATTAGCCTCCAGCAAAGCCAAAGCCCGCCGGATTGAGCGTTCATTCTTACCAGTCAATTCCGCCAACCGCCGATTACCCGGCCAGACCATCAAACGGCCACTGCGCCAGGCCCGCACATCATAGACATGCTCAATCAGCAGAATAAGAACCCGAACGGAAAGATCGGTCAAACAGGGAGATAAGCAGGAAATCGCCCGGCTCACCAAGCCAACGACCGACGCTGTGGTCACATCGTTACAGCCGGTAAAACCGTCACATAAGGCGAGCAAATCGCCATAACTTTCCGTCCGTCGGGCAAGTCCCGGGACGGATTTGAGCCCCGAAGGGCAGACAAAAGAGTCGTGCAGATTCATATTTTTGTCGGCACAGGCCGGTTATTTGCTTTTGTTCTTGACAAAGCAATCCCGTCGCCTAAACTGATCCCATCATTCACGAGGGCAGTTTAAGCCTTTTCAAAGACCCGTTGGTTGCAGCCGACGGGTTTTTTGCATTTATAAGCTATTGAAAAGTCAGGAAATAAATAGCCTCGTAAGCGCCGCCTCCTCTTAAAGGCGATGCCCGAATGCAATTTTCTCTTGTCCCGAGAATCCTTGGAGTCTATATCTAAGACTTGCCAAGTGAGAGAGAAGTGGTTGCGGGGGCCAGATTTGAACTGA
>NZ_JFKA01000026.1 GCF_002115755.1 Thalassospira mesophila
CATAAAACCATTCTCAGTTCGGATTGTAGGCTGCAACTCGCCTACATGAAGCTGGAATCGCTAGTAATCGCGGATCAGCATGCCGCGGTGAATACGTTCCCGGGCCTTGTACACACCGCCCGTCACACCACGAGAGTTTGTAACACCCGAAGTCGGTGGAGTAACCGTAAGGAGCTAGCCGCCTAAGGTGGGACAGATGATTGGGGTGAAGTCGTAACAAGGTAGCCGTATCGGAAGGTGCGGCTGGATCACCTCCTTTCTAAGGATTTTTACATGACGTACGTTTTGACACTTTGTTCAGTTTTGAGAGTTCAATCTCTCAATTATAGAAAGCACACTACTTTCTTCTTATTAGATAAGAAGAATTTTGGTTGCGATTGTTCTTTGAAAACTAGATAACAGTAATTGCTGAGGAAAAGTGAAACTTTTCTTTAATCAAACCAATAAATAACACAACAATATGTTGTACCATTTATTCGCTAATGGTTAAGTTAGAAAGGGCGCACGGTGAATGCCTTGGCACTAGGAGCCGATGAAGGACGGGACTAACACCGATATGCTTCGGGGAGCTGTAAGTGAGCTTTGATCCGGAGATTTCCGAATGGGGAAACCCACTGTTCGTAATGGAACAGTATCTTTATCTGAATACATAGGATATTGAAGGCAGACCCGGGGAACTGAAACATCTAAGTACCCGGAGGAAGAGAAAGCAAATGCGATTTCCTGAGTAGCGGCGAGCGAAACGGAATTAGCCCAAACCAAGAGGCTTGCCTCTTGGGGTTGTAGGACACTCTATACGGAGTTACAAAGGAACGAAGTAAATGAAGCGACCTGGAAAGGTCCGTCGAAGAAGGTAACAACCCTGTAGTTGAAACTTCGTTCCCTCTTGAGTGGATCCTGAGTACGGCGGAACACGTGAAATTCCGTCGGAAGCTGGGAGGACCATCTCCCAAGGCTAAATACTACCTAGTGACCGATAGTGAACCAGTACCGTGAGGGAAAGGTGAAAAGCACCCCGGAAGGGGAGTGAAAGAGATCCTGAAACCGTGTGCCTACAAGTAGTCAGAGCCCGTTAATGGGTGATGGCGTGCCTTTTGTAGAATGAACCGGCGAGTTACGATCCCATGCAAGGTTAAGCTGATAAGGCGGAGCCGTAGCGAAAGCGAGTCTGAATAGGGCGTTTAGTATGTGGTTGTAGACCCGAAACCAGGTGATCTACCCATGTCCAGGGTGAAGTTCAGGTAACACTGAATGGAGGCCCGAACCCACGCACGTTGAAAAGTGCGGGGATGAGGTGTGGGTAGCGGAGAAATTCCAATCGAACCTGGAGATAGCTGGTTCTCTCCGAAATAGCTTTAGGGCTAGCCTCATGTTGTGAGAGTCTTGGAGGTAGAGCACTGATTGGACTAGGGGCCCCCAACGGGTTACCGAATTCAGTCAAACTCCGAATGCCAAAGACTTATCCATGGGAGTCAGACTGCGAGTGATAAGATCCGTAGTCAAAAGGGAAACAGCCCAGACCACCAGCTAAGGTCCCCAAGTATACGTTAAGTGGAAAAGGATGTGGAGTTGCTTAGACAACCAGGATGTTGGCTTAGAAGCAGCCACCATTTAAAGAGTGCGTAATAGCTCACTGGTCGAGTGACTCTGCGCCGAAAATGTACCGGGGCTAAACGTATCACCGAAGCTGTGGATTGACATCTTTGATGTCAGTGGTAGGAGAGCGTTCTAAGTGCTGTGAAGTCAGACCGTAAGGACTGGTGGAGCGCTTAGAAGTGAGAATGCCGGTATGAGTAGCGAAAGACAAGTGAGAATCTTGTCCACCGAATGCCTAAGGTTTCCTGAGGAAGGCTCGTCCGCTCAGGGTTAGTCGGGACCTAAGCCGAGGCTGAAAAGCGTAGGCGATGGCCAACAGGTTGATATTCCTGTACCACCTCCCCGCCGTTTGAGTAATGGGGGGACGCAGTAGGATAGGGTAAGCGCGCTGCTGGATATGCGCGTTCAAGCAGTTAGGCTGATGAGTAGGCAAATCCGCTCATCATAAAGGCTGAGCTGTGATGACGAGGGAATTATAGTACCGAAGTTCCTGATTCCACACTGCCAAGAAAAGCCTCTAGCGAGGCGGGAGGTGCCCGTACCGCAAACCGACACAGGTAGGCGAGGAGAGAATCCTAAGGTGATCGAGAGAACTCTCGTTAAGGAACTCGGCAAAATGACCCCGTAACTTCGGGAGAAGGGGTGCTCTGGTAGGGTGTATAGCCCGAGAGAGCCGCAGTGAATAGGCCCAGGCGACTGTTTAGCAAAAACACAGGTCTCTGCGAAGCCGCAAGGCGAAGTATAGGGGCTGACGCCTGCCCGGTGCTGGAAGGTTAAGAGGAGGGGTTATCCTTTGGGAGAAGCTCTGAATCGAAGCCCCAGTAAACGGCGGCCGTAACTATAACGGTCCTAAGGTAGCGAAATTCCTTGTCGGGTAAGTTCCGACCCGCACGAAAGGCGTAACGATCTGGGCACTGTCTCAACGAGAGACTCGGTGAAATTATAGTACCTGTGAAGATGCAGGTTACCCGCGACAGGACGGAAAGACCCCGTGGAGCTTTACTGTAGCCTGATATTGAATTTTGGTACAGCTTGTACAGGATAGGTAGGAGCCTGAGAAGCCGGAGCGCTAGCTTCGGTGGAGGCGTCGGTGGGATACTACCCTGGCTGTATTGAAATTCTAACCCGCGGCCCTGATCGGGCCGGGAGACAGTGTCAGGTGGGCAGTTTGACTGGGGCGGTCGCCTCCTAAAATGTAACGGAGGCGCCCAAAGGTTCCCTCAGAATGGTTGGAAATCATTCGTAGAGTGTAAAGGCACAAGGGAGCTTGACTGCGAGACCTACAAGTCGAGCAGGGACGAAAGTCGGGCTTAGTGATCCGGTGGTTCCGCATGGAAGGGCCATCGCTCAACGGATAAAAGCTACCCCGGGGATAACAGGCTTATCTCCCCCAAGAGTCCACATCGACGGGGAGGTTTGGCACCTCGATGTCGGCTCATCGCATCCTGGGGCTGTAGTCGGTCCCAAGGGTTGGGCTGTTCGCCCATTAAAGCGGTACGCGAGCTGGGTTCAGAACGTCGTGAGACAGTTCGGTCCCTATCCGTCGTGGGCGTAGGAAATTTGAGAGGAGCTGTCCTTAGTACGAGAGGACCGGGATGGACACACCGCTGGTGTACCAGTTGTCTTGCCAAAGGCATCGCTGGGTAGCTATGTGTGGACGGGATAAGTGCTGAAAGCATCTAAGCATGAAGCCCCCCTCAAGATGAGATTTCCCATAGCGCAAGCTAGTAAGATCCCTGAAAGATGATCAGGTTGATAGGTCAGAGGTGGAAGCGTGGCGACATGTGTAGCTGACTGATACTAATCGATCGAGGACTTAACCAAA
>NZ_JFKA01000027.1 GCF_002115755.1 Thalassospira mesophila
GCAGATAGCCCGGAACCATCACCAGGATTTTTCGTGCCTGATTTTCCTCTTTGCCATTCTGCAAGAGAAGTATTTTCGCACAGGTTTTTCGATGCCGGACAGGTTGGGGATTTGATTTGGGGATATAGCCGCGCAATCACAACTTTTACGAGATTTTCTTTTGATGGCCAGACGTAGGTGGGCGTTCTCCGCGTGGAAGTTCCGGGGTTTTGTTTTTTTGGTAAAAGGGAGCGGCTTAGGTAGGTGCGAGGGCCGACCAGGCTTTGCAGAAAGCGTCTTTGTAAGGATAGGCATCGGGCATGGAGATTTTGATACGGCGGAGCGATGTCATGATCCTGGCGCCGACCTTGAGCAGTTTGAGACGGATGGTATTGGGAGCGGCTTTTGCAAGGACGGTTTTGGCGAGACCTTTTTCTCTGAGATGTGTCATCAGGACATAGGCAAATCCGGCGAGCAGCAGGCGCAGTTGGTTGGCGCGGTAGCAATGGGCGCTGGCGCGGTTGCCGAACAGGTCCAACTGGCAGTCCTTGATGCGATTTTCCATATCGCCCCTGGGGCAGTAGATATTTTGATAAAGCGCGCGGGGCAGGGCGTCTTTGCCGTCGAATTGACGCATCTCCGGGATGGCCCAATCATTGTCCCAATCAAGTGACGTGACCAGAAAGCGCACGCGTTGCTCCTGTACCGGGTTATGGAGGACTTTGCAGATCACCTGACGGGGTTTGGCCCAGGTTTTAGACCGGGGCCGGTGCGAGAAATGGCCGAACATCTCGACCGGCGCGTTGCTGTCCACCATTTCGACGGCGGCGCGGCTTCTGATTTTGCGCGCCTTGTGCAATAGATAGCCGTTGCGCGCCAGGCCGAAGATGTAATCGACGCGATTTCGTTCGCACCAGCGGACCAGGTTCTCGCGGACGAAGCCGCTGTCGCCGCGCAGCAGGATTTTGACGTCGGGCCATCGGCTGCGGATACGGGCGACGATGCGCTTGATAACATTGCGCGCGCCTTGGGCAGAGTCGATATTGCCGGGACGCAACTGGGCGAGCAGCAGGTGCGGGCCGCAGGTGACATAGAGCGGCAGAAAGCAGCGATGCTCGTAATATCCGTGGAAGAAACCGCCTTCCTGATGGCCGTGGGTTTCGATGTCGGTGGCATCGATATCGAGGGTGATGCGCTCGGGCGGGCTGTCGTGGCTGTCGAGGTAAAGATCGACCAGCAGATTCTGCAATTTATTAAGCTTTGGAACGAAGGGGTTGTAGCGGGGATCGGCGGCCTCGCGGCTGTGCTCGAGCCGCCCAAGCGTCGCCGACGCCGCCAAGGCCGGGTTGTCGGGATTGCCGAGCAGGCGCAGGGCCGGATCATGGCGCAGGGCGTCGTGATCGTTGAGGTCTTCGTACCCCAAAGCCATGGCCGACACTCTTTGGTTCAGGAGATCGGTCAAAGAATGGCGAACGCGGGCACCATCGCGGTGATCCTCGAAACAGCTCGCCATGCGCGCAAACAAATTCAACCTCTGAGCGGCTTCGCGTAATAGCAAAACCCCGGCGTCCGAGGTGATTTCCCCGCCATCGAAAGCGGCGATGATTTTGCGGGGGCCGAAATCGGAGAACTGCATGGGGGTTTCTCGTTATCTATTTGAAAATAATATGTATTATATAAGGAAAGGGCGCGTTCTCTTAAGAAAAAACAAGGCGGATTTCAAGGTTTTCTGCTACGGTGTCGACCTGATTGCCAAATGCTGGAGAACCTCTGTGCCCGTAAGCAAAAACCGCGGCAAAAGCGGCAAGAAAGCCGCTACCGTCAACAGCCTTAAACCCCGTGATCCCATGCTGGACGCAATCAGCAACCCGGCCTTGGCGCGGGAGGCATCGATGGCAGGGATGGCGGCCATGCAAAAACTGATGGGGAACTTGCAGCGGGGTCTTGCGATCAATGATCCCTGGGATGATGACGATGACGATGGGTCTGCCGATCCGCTCTTTGCGGCTCAGGAGCTGATGTCTGAGGCCAGGGAGGCCGGAACCAGGCGCGAGCGGGTCGCCTTGGCGCGGCAGGCGCTGGAGAAGTCGGAACTTTGCGCCGACGCCTGGGTTTTGCTGGCCGGGGAAACGGCGGGAACGGCGATCGAGATGCGCGAGCTTCTGGAAAAGGCCGTGGCGGCCGGAGAGGCGACGATCCGCCAAACCCTTGGGGAAGACGCCTTCGAAGAGGACGAAGGCGACTTTTGGGGGATACTGGAAACCCGCCCCTATATGCGGGCGCGCGCCGCCCTGGCTGATTGTTTGTGGGAATTTGGCGAACGGGAAGAGGCCGTCGCCCATTGGCGGGATATGCTGCGGCTGTGCCCGGACGACAACCTGGGCATCCGCCACATTCTCGCCCCTAAGCTTCTTGAGCTCAACCAACTGGGTGCCGCCCGCGATTTGCTGGAGGAATATGAGGAGCCGGACTTCGCCAAGTGGGGCTATAGTTATGCTTTGTTGCAGTTCAAACAAGGTGGCGCCACCTCAGGCGCGGCCAAGGCCCTGAAAGCGGCAATCAAAAACAACCCACGCGTGCCTGCTTACCTGCTCAGTGCCAAACATTTGCCTAAATCCATGCCGTCCCATTATGGCCTGGGATCGAAGGAAGAAGCCGTTCTTTACGCCGTCAACGCCGCCGAAGCCTGGAAAATAACCAAGGGTGCCCTCGTTTGGCTCGACGATATGGTGAAAAACACTGTGTAAATTCTGAGTTCCGATGAAATTCACGTAACACACTAATATCAAACGCAATTTCTACTTTACCCTAAATCCTGGTGATGGTTCCGGGATCATCGTCCGTCAGGCCGATGCGTTTAT
>NZ_JFKA01000028.1 GCF_002115755.1 Thalassospira mesophila
GATGAGAGTTCAATGCGTGTTGTAGAAATTGAAAGCACTCATGTTCCTCGAGAAGAATTACAAATAGCTACTGAAAAAATTGAAGAATTACAAGAAGAGAATAAGATATTGAAAGCTTGGAAGGAAAAAGCTTTGAATTGGATTGATAAGAATGTAGAAAAGATGAAGCAGATTTCGTTCTTTCAATATGTTGGGGGGATTCAGAAGCGTAATAAGAGGCAAGATCAAGAAATGGAAAGATAATAAGATTAATATGAAATTTAGCTAAGAACAGCAAGCATAAGAGCAATTTGGGTGACCAGCATCTCTTTTAGACTAGAATCAGTACATGTAGAGTGTTGATCCAGTAAAAATAATAGTTCTCTATTGAATAAGAAAAATTCATTTCTGGTTAACATAATGTTTCTCCTCCTATTTTAAAATTTTTATGAGCATAAAAAAGCTATCTAATTTCTATAGGCATTGGCTTTCCATAGAAATTAGATAGCTTTTTAATAGGGTTCAAATATATAAGAAATAACGAAAAAATTACTTTAATTAATAGTAGCATCCTTTTTTTATAAATACTATATTATTCATTAGTAAAGTGTGAAAAGAGCTAGAGGAATGAGAAGTTGTAAAAGACCATAAAAAAAGCTATTTCAATCGTATTGGTATCGGAGAGAAATAGCTTTTTTATATTACATTATTAATTACATTTAAGAGTGTTCTGGTTTGTCATGGATATCTTTATATGTGAAATATATCACAAACTTTTTTGGTTGTAAATATATAAATTGAAATTTGTATGACAAGTTTTGAAGAATAAAAGCGCAACCTCGGCATTGGCCAATGAACAAGGCTGCCTTCATATAAGGGGTCGTTCAAACGTATCCGAGAATGAACAGCTTGACTATAACATATTCTTAATATTCATACTATTTCTAGTGTGCTCACATATGCATAAAAGGTGGACTTCTTATACATTGTTTTCATTGATTTAATTCATAGAATGCCTATTCTATCAACGATGTATAAAAAGCTGCATACTTCATGAAGAGAACCCCTTTGAGAATCCTTGCCTCCCAAGGGTTCTCTTTTTGTGTGTGTTCCGGAAAGAGTGATTATGTAAACTAAAAATGTATGGAATATTCATGTTTTATATATGGTAAAATTTTAAAATAATTTAAAATTTTAGGTGATTATCTTTTTAAATAATGATAACCTTTTCGTTATAGTAAATATTGATGAAAAGGGGATAGATTATATGAGTATGAAGATTGATACTTTACCAAAATACCGAATTGCATATATGAGACAAGTGGGGCCATATGGTCCTCATAACGTTAAAGTGATGGAAAAGTTAAAAAGTTGGGCTAAAAAACAAAGTTTATTTAATAAAAATTCAACAATCCTGAGTATTCCACGAGATAATCCGGAAGTAATAACTCCCGAAAATTGTCGCTATGATGCTGGTATTATCATTTCTACTGATTATCAAATTGATAACGAAGTTAGTGAAGATACATTACTCGGTGGTCAGTACGCAATCTATCGAGTTAAGCATACAGCAGAGGAAATTCAAAAAGCTTGGAATATAATCTTTGTTGAATTGTTAAATGAGGGTTATCAAATTGATTCTAGGCCAATGTTTGAAAGATATTATGGTGAAGAGGATGACTTTGATTATTGTGATATTTGCATACCTATAATATCAAGCAGGTAATCAAAAGGGTACTCTAACTCTTTTAAAGAAAAGTTAGAGTACCTTTTTGATTACTTTAAGATGGCACCTTCTTCGAATTTCTGAAGATTTTTCTTGCTGCAAAAGAAAATGCATCTGGAACATAGAAAATAAGATTTAAGGTTCCTCTCATAGCTAACTTACCTAGTGAAAAAGCTAGTTCCATTTCAATCTCCTCCCTTTCATTACATATTTTATCATAATTTACTGAAAATTCTTTGTGTATACATTTCCTATAATATGGATTATGGTAACTAAGAAATAAGGATTAGTCTATGAAATTAGCTTTTTAACGACCAAATTCGGTTGTAAACTAATGGTTTACAACTTATTACTAAGCGTTTATGGTTACCTGTACATATTTGTTATAAAGTGGTTTATAGAGGTGAATTAGTTATGGAATTAGGCGAGCAATTACATAAGTTAAGAGAACAAAAGAATATGTCTAGAGAAGAGTTAGCGCAAAAAATGAATGTGTCCAGACAAGCTGTTTATAAGTGGGAGAACAATAAGGGATATCCTGATATTGATAACCTTGTTAAATTAAGTGAGTTATACGAAGTATCAGTAGATGAATTACTTAAAAATTCTTCATCAATATATCAAAAAACATATGATTCACAAGATACATCGAAACAAGATGGTATTACTCTATTTGATTTTGAAGGAAACGGAAATTCTTTCTTTAGATATGGAATAATGTGTACGATAGGATCATTAGGAGGGTTATCAATTCCTATTATAAAAGGCGAAATTAATGTAAGCATAGTAACTCCTTTTATAATTGCTTTACTAGTTGGGTTTTT
>NZ_JFKA01000029.1 GCF_002115755.1 Thalassospira mesophila
GTGTCTGCGCCGGGATCACTGCCCGCCATGTTTGCCCAGCTTGCCCTTGAGGCATCGGGTGTGTCGTCCGATCAGATCTCGCTGGTGAATGCCGGGGGCAGTGCCAACCGGGTGCGTGCCGTCAGCCTTGGCGTGGTTGCTGCGGCGGCCAGTTCCAGCGAATATGCGGTGAATGCCGACAGCCTGAACATCAAACCGCTTTTGTCCGGCGCCAAAGTCACCCCGAAATTTGTCAAGGTATGCCTGATGACAACAGGGGCCAAAATTCGTGAACGTCACGATGACATGGTTAAATTTCTCGCCGCCGAAATGGATGGCCTGAACTATGCCTTAACCCATCGCGATGCCGCTGTGGCGCTGGCACACAAAGTCGCCCATCTTGATGCCGATGATAAAAGTGCGGCCTTCATTTATGATGAAGCCATTGAGAACAAGGCTGTTTCGCCCGAACTGGTGATCCCGGTTGATAACCTGCAATGGACCTATGACCAGATGGTGCGGTTGGGTGCGTTAAAGGAAAAAGCCGACGTGCATGACTTTATCGATGGCAGCCTGCGCAAAGAAGCGCTGGCCCTTGCCGGGAAATAAGGTTTCGTTTCTGTGATCGTTAGCGGTCACAGAGGCCCTCAGGCGGCGGGCAGGCTTGTTTACAAAGCCCTTGCCTGTCGCTTCATTAGCCGCGCGGCACCGTCGCGCCTGACCATGTCTTCATGACGTGCGCTTGTGAAGACATGGTACTGCACGATCAGTCAAAAAGGAGAGAGCATGGCTCACCTTGAAGTGTGCAATATCAGCAAGTCTTTCCGGACCAGCGGCGGGGTTGAATTTGCCCGTGCGCTGGACGGGGTGTCGTTTGCGGTTGAAAAGGGCGAAATTGTTGCCCTGATCGGCCCGAGCGGCAGCGGCAAAACCACCGCCCTTCGCATCATCATGGGGCTGGAAAGTGCCAGTTCGGGCGAAGTCCGGGTTGCGGGGCGGGCCATATCGGGCTGCGGCTATGACCGGGGCATGGTGTTTCAGCACGCAGAATTACTGCCATGGCGCAACACGCTAAGCAATATCGGTTACGGGCTGGAGATGAAGGGCGTCAAAGAACCTGAGCGATCGCGCATTGCCAGCCATTTTCTTGAACTTGTCGGTTTGGGGCATGCGCGCGACCGCCGGCCGCATCAATTATCGGGCGGGATGAAACAGCGTGCCGGGATTGCCCGGGCACTGGCGATTGACCCCGAAGTGCTGCTGATGGATGAACCGTTCGGAGCACTGGATTCCCAAACCCGCGAAAGCCTGCACGGCGAACTTCTGGCCATCCACGCCAAAACCGGCAAAACCATCATCATCGTGACCCACGACCTGGATGAAGCGGTGATGCTGGCCGACCGGGTGGTGGTGCTGAAGGGCGGCCAGGTTGACCAGATTGTTACGGTCGAGCTTGACCGCAGCAGCAGCGAACCTGGCATGGTGCGCGCCACCGATGAATATGCCCGCAAACGGGCTGTTTTATGGGATGCGCTGCACGGCGATACCCCCCTGGAGACGGCGCAATGACAACACCTTCATCGGGCTCAACCCCCGCCAAAGCCGCAACTCCCAACGCCGCAATCCCCCGGCCTGAACCGGCTGTGGCCGCCCCGGCCAAATACTCTTTTCTGCGTTCCGTGATCGTGCTGCCGGGCTGGGTGATTACCACCTTGTCCGTGATCATTGCGTTATTGATCTGGGAATATTTTGGCCGTCAAAGCAACCCGCTTTTGGGCACCTATCCCACGGCCATTTTCAAGGCGTTTGTGGAAATGCTCGGCGATGGCCGTCTGGTTTCGGCCTTTATCGAAAGTGGCAAACCTTTTGCTGCGGGCTATGCCGCCGCGGCGATCATTGGCATTCCGGTCGGGCTGCTGTTGGGCCGTTACCGGTTTATGGAAGCCGCCTTTGGCATTTATATTACGGCGGGTTATGCCACCCCGCTCATCGCGCTGGTGCCACTAATGATCCTGTGGTTCGGGCTGGGCTTTACGGTTAAGGCGGTGATTGTGTTTTTGCTGTCGTTTTTCCCGATCTGCATGAATACCTGGTTCGGGGTCAAGGCCGTGCCTAAAACCCTGATCGAGGTGGGCACCGCGTTTTGTGCCAGTCAGGGGGCGATTATGCGCGGCATCGTGGTGCCTGCGACCATCCCCTATATCATGGCGGGGCTGCGGCTGGGCATTGGCAAGGCGGTGATTGCCATTGTGATTGCCGAGTTTCAAACAGCGGTTTCGGG
>NZ_JFKA01000003.1 GCF_002115755.1 Thalassospira mesophila
CGTCTGCCAGTCGGTGAACTGTGCATCGGACAATTCGACCAGTTCGGTTTCACCCGAATCAAGGACTTCCTTGCGTTGCTGTGCAGTCAGATCAGCCGACAGATCGTTGCCGTATTTGGTGGCTTCGGTCATTGCCTGGGTCAAGCCATCACGAATTTCCGGGTCCAGACCTTCCCACCATTTGGTCGAGGTAACGACCATATAGTCGAGCAAGCCATGGTTGGATTCAGTGATGTAATCCTGAACTTCGTAGAATTTCTGCGAATAGATGTTTGACCAGGTGTTTTCCTGACCATCAACAACGCCGGTCTGCAGGGCCGAATAGGTTTCCGAGAAAGCCATTTTCTGCGGGACGGCACCAACAGCTTCAAACTGTGCGGCAAGAACGTCCGAGCTTTGGATACGGAATTTCAGGCCTTTGGCATCGGTCGGTTCGCGCAGCGGCTTGTTGGCGGAAAGCTGCTTGAGACCATTGTGCCAATAGCCAACGCCGGTCAGGCCCTTGCTTGACATCGAGTTAAACAGGCCCTTGCCATCGTCGCTGTCCTGGAAGCAGGAAACGGCATTCATGTCTTTAAACAGGAATGGCAGGTCGTAAATGCCAAGTTTTTTGGTCCATTTGCCAAATTTGGCAAGTGACGGTGCGCCAAACTGAACATCGCCGCGCAGAATGGCCGGCAAAACCTTGTCGTCGTCAAAAAGCTGGGAGTTCGGATAGATTTCGACTTTGACCTTGTCGCCCAGAATTTCTTCTGCACGCTTTTTGAAATAGTCAGCTGCTTTACCCTTCGGGGTGTTCGGGGCAACAACGTGGGCGAATTTGATGATTTCCTGAGCCGAGGCATGGTAGGCCATGCCAAGACCAGCCATCATGGCAACGCTTGCAATCAGAATCTTTTTGGTAACCGGACGCATATATATTCTCCCTAAAAGCTTAATGCGTTTTCCCAATAGTGCGCCATTGAATCGGCGTCATTCTATCCCGCCGTAACAGGCGCTGCCCATTGTAAGCAACATTCGGGCCAGTTTGCTGTTCGCGCTATAACCATAAAGCATATCAGGTATTTGGCTTGCTTTTGGCTTATGGTGCATTGCAGCGTAAGCTGTTATTTTTGTTATGATTTCCGCACAAAGCAAATCTAATATGTGCGGTTTTTCGCACAGTGTTTTCGCGCTTTTCGGAAACCCCACACACAGCATGTGGGAAAATTCGCCGAAATACCAACGAAAAAAGGTCTAAATTATGCGCGCGGAGGTTTTGTTCGGCCTGTGGATGCGGGGCGGGTGCGGGTTGGGAGAAGCCCGGTCAGGTTGGGGTTGCTTTTATGGGGCCGCGAGGCCGTTTAAAACGCGGTGACGTGGCAGTGCACCCCCGCATTTGCCCGCTGTCACCGTGGCCACACACCAAATTGGCGGCGTGGGCCGATACGTCGTTATGCCAGAAGCAACCGGGCTATTCTGTGTCGGCCCGGTTGCGGAAACTGGCGGGAGAAATATCGTATTTTGCCAGCTTGTCGTAAAAGGTTTTACGTGGCACCCCAAGGGTGGAAACCGTGGCGGTGACGTTGCCGCCATGTTTGCGCAAGGCATCGCAGATCAGGTTTTTTTCAAATGCTTCGACCTGGCGGGGCAAGGGCAGGGTGGGGTCGGTTTCGCCGGTGGCGTCATTTGCCAGGGTATCAAGGCCCAGAACCCGGCGTTCGGCGGCATTGCGCAGTTCGCGCACATTGCCTGGCCAGTCATAACTGGAAAAACGCGCCAGTTCCTGCGGGTTTAACGGGTCAAAGCTGCGGCCAAAGCGGTCTTCGGCCTGTTTGAGGAAATGTGCAAACAATAGCGGGATATCATCCTTGCGATCCCGCAGCGGCGGGATATGCAGTTGAACCACATTGAGGCGGTAATAAAGATCCTCGCGAAACGCGCCGCGCGTTGCGGCATCGCGCAGGTCAACCTTGGTGGCGGCCACCACGCGCAAGTCAATCGGTTGCACGGTGTTTGACCCCAGCCGTTCGAGGGCGCGTTCCTGCAAAACCCGCAACAATTTTACCTGCAACGATAATGGCATGCTTTCGATTTCATCCAGAAAGACCGTGCCTTTGTGGGCAAATTCAAATTTGCCAATCCGTTTGCGATCCGCCCCGGTAAAGGCCCCGGCTTCGTGGCCGAAAAGTTCGGATTCAATCAGGTTTTCGGGCACCGCCCCGCAATTAATGGCAACAAATGGCCCGCTGCGCCCCGACATATCGTGCAGGGTGCGCGCGACAACTTCCTTGCCTGCCCCGGTTTCGCCGTTGATCAGGACATGGGCATTGGTGGTGGCGATATTGCCAATCAGCCCGCGCAGTTTTTCCATTGCCGGGGTACGGCCAATCAACCCGTTGCTGGCGGGAATGTGGCGGGCCAGTTCGGCCTTTAAGGCGCGGTTTTCGCTGATCAGGCGGCGATTCGCGCAGGCGCGACGGACAATGTCGATAAAATAATCCGGCGCGAACGGCTTTTCGATAAAATCAAAGGCACCACTGCGCATGGCCTTCACCGCGGTTGCCACATCGCCATGCCCGGTGACCAGAATAACCGGCAGGTCGGGGTCAATGGCAATGGTGTGCTCAAGCAATTCCATGCCGCTCATTTTGGGCATGCGAATGTCGGTCACCAGAATGCCGGGCCAGCCTTTGGCGATGCGGTCACGGGCCAGTTCGGGGCGCTCAAAACATTCGACCGGAATATCTGCCAGTTCCAGTGTTTGCTGTGCGGCTTCCCGCACATCGGCATCATCGTCAACAAACATCACATGTTCGCAGGGGTGGGTCACCGGTTATCCTTTGGTCGCAGCACAGATCGAAACACGCCTGTTCCCACCCCATGCACGCCCGTTGCCGTGATGGTTGATGGGGTGGAGGTGTTTTTTTCGGTTAGCAGTGCAAATTCATGGACGGGTGTTTTAGCACCGGCTTTGCCCGCCGTCGAGCCTGCCGCGCCATTGTATTGGTCATTGCGCCGGTCATTGCCGGTGCCGGTTTTGTCAGAAGGGCGCAATTCGACAATGAAACACGCCCCGCCATCGGGGGCGGGCAGGTTTTCCGCCCGGATGGTGCCGCCAAAACTGCGCAAGATACCGTAACAAATTGACAGGCCCAGCCCCAGACCATCGCCAAACTGTTTGGTGGTAAAAAACGGGTCAAACAGTTGCGGCATGGTTTGATCGGAAATGCCCGATCCGTTATCTGATACGCTGACAAATATCCGATCCGCGCCACGCGTGATGTTGAGCGTAATTCGTGCATCATCCTGGTCGCGGCTGGCATCGGCGGCGTTGGTCAGCAAATTGACAAAAACCTGTTCAAGCTGGGTTTCCTCGGCGGTGACAAAAATGCTGTGATCGGGGCGCGGGAAATCGATCACGGCATTGGCAACCCGGCCTGTTTCGCGCACCAGATCGACGGCCTTTTGAATGGCATGGGCCACATCAACCGGGCCGCTGTGATATTCGGGGCGGCGTGCGAATGTTTTTAAATGGTTGGTAATGCGCCCCATGCGTTCGGTCAGTTCGGAAATGCGGGTTAAATTGCGTTCCACCGGTTCGGTCTGGCCACGGGCAAAAAACTGGCGGGCGTTATCGGCATAGCTGCGAATGGCGGTTAGCGGCTGGTTTATTTCATGGGCAATACCGGCCGACATTTGGCCAAGGGCGGCGAGTTTGCCCGCCTGCACCAGGTCGGCCTGGGCGGTGCGCAGGGCATCTTCGGTGCGCTGGCGTTCGGTAATTTCTTCGGCCAGCCGCACATTGGTGTTCATTAAATCAGCGGTGCGCAGTTTTACCTGATGTTCAAGTTCACGCTGTGACCAGTCGCGAATTTCAAGCTGTTCGAGCATGGCACGCCGACGCTGTAACAGCATAAAAATTGTGCCCATAATAATAATGTGGATGGCACCGGCAATAAAGGCGGCCGCCAGAATGGACTGGTCCAGCACGGTTTTGTCGGTGAGCAAAAATATGCGCCAGCCCTGACGGGGCAGGGTGCTGCCGATGGTCAGGTATCGGGTGGTGGCGGGGGCTCTGGCCGATGCCGTCTGGCTGCCATCCGGCCCGGGCGGCGGAAACCCGGCCACTGAATTTCCCAAAGGGGCTGTGTGGAGTTTGGCCGGTTTCAGTGGCGGGGCGGCAATGTTTGTGCTGTTTACATCATTGGGGCGGTCGTCGCTGACGGGGGTGTCGTGCTCGACCGGGGTTTCGGTGGGAATTGATGCCAGTTCCAGCGTTGACATAACCCCGTCGCGCGGCCAGTCGCCCTTGGTTACCGGCATGGCGGTGAGCGGGTATTCGCCATATTTGCGCGATTTTAAAATATTGCGGCGTTGACCATCGGGCAGGCCGCGCAAATCGCGAAAGCGCCATTCCGGGTGCGATGAAATAATGACGATGCCGTTTTCATCTTCGACCAAAACACTTTCGCCACCCCGCGCCCAGCGGTTAACCAGCGTTTCAAGATGGGTTTTCACCACCATGACCCCGGCAATGTCGCGGCCATTGGTTAAAACCGGGTGGGAAATGTAATATCCTGGCACGTTTGAGGTGATGCCAAAGGCAAAATAATGCCCGGTATTGCCGCCCATCGCCTGTTTGAAATAGGGGCGAAACCCAAAATTGCGGCCAACAAAGGATGCATTGCTGTTCCAGTTACTTGCCGCAATGGTTTCGCCGGTATTATCCATAAAATAAATATCTGACGCACCACTGTCAGCCGCCAGTTTTTCCAGATAGCGGTTTACTTCGTTGGTATCTTCGGCAGTGGGGTGGTGCATGCCCGCCAGGGCAAGAATGCGCTTGTCCGATGCCAGCGTGATCGGCAGGTATTCGTGTTCCTTGATCGCCCCTTGCAGGTTGGAACGATAAAGTTCCAGCTTGTTGCGGCCTTCTTCTTCCAGCGTCACAATGCGGGTTTCGCGCCAGCCCTGCATGCTGATAAAAACGGTGACGGGCAACAAAAGCAACATGCCCACCAGCACAAGGCGCGCACTGCGGCGAACGGATTGCGACGTTTTTAACATGCGGCGGACATTTCCCGGGTTTATCGGCACTGTTATTGGCACAGCAGAACGGTTTGGCGGCTGGTCTGTAATATGCCCTGTTTACGCCAGTCTTGCGATAGTTTCATCCCTGTTTGCGCACGGTCATGCGAATGACGCTTCATTGCAATGATGTTGCGGGGGCTGGTAATTGTTTTTGCCTGTTTTATAACAGGGGGGATGGGCCACGTTCTGGCTGCCACGCGATGATGTGGGAAATAATGACAGATAGCGCAATGACCGAAACCGGGCAAAACCGGATCTGGGTTCTGGCCGATGATCGGCCGGGCAATGTCAATCAGGCAGTTGGCGTGGCCGAGGCCATGGCATATCCGTTTGAACGCATCGATATTTCCTATAGCAGTGCCGCGCGATTGCCTAATTTTATCCGCCGGGCATCCTTGCTGGGGATAACCCCGCGATCGCGCGAGAAACTGCATGCGCCGTGGCCGGAACTGGTGATTGCGGCGGGCCGCCGAACCGCCCCGGTGGCGCGCTGGATCAAACGGCAAAGCGGGGGCAAAACCCGGATTTGCCAGATCATGCGGCCCGATGGCGGCGAGAAGGATTTTGACCTTATCGCTGTTCCCGCCCATGACGGCGTAAAACCTTCTGAAAACGTTTTGGAAATTCCCGGTGCGCCGCACCGTATCAGTGAAACCCGGCTGGTGCTGGAAGGCAAGGCATGGCAGGGAAAATTCCACGGGATGCCTCATCCGCTAATCGCTTTGATTGTCGGGGGCAGTACCAAAAAAACCACCTTCACCGCCGCCATGGCCCGGGATGTGACGAAAACGGCGATTAACGCGGCGCGCAACAGTGGCGGGTCGTTGCTGGTTACCACCAGCCGCCGCACCGGGCGCGATAATGAAAGCCTGATGGCCGGATTGCTTGAAAAATCAGGCGTGCCGTTTCACCTGCATGGCTGGAACAGCACCGACGACAACCCGTATTTCGGGTTTTTGGCACTGGCCGATATTTTAATTGTGACGGGCGATTCCGTTTCAATGTGTTGCGAGGCCTGTGCAGCCTATGGCGGGGTTTATATTTATGCCCCCGATGGCATTGCCGCCCCGCGCCATCGTCGCCTGCATCAAAACCTGTTTGATCGTGGCTATGCCCGGCCTTTGGGGCAGGGGGCACCGTCTGGCGATGCGCAAGGGCCCGCGAAGCTGGAAGTTTTTCGGCATCCGTCATTGCAGCCCGCACGGCTGGTGGCACAGCGCTGCCTGGAGCTGATTGGCGAACGGGGCTGATCGGCATTTTGGGGCCCTGCAACGCGGTGCATGACCGACAGTTTGGAATTTAATTCGCAGCGCTTGTCCTTGCATGATTTCAGAATACACATAGGTTTCGGGTTGAAAAGAAGCGGGCGAAAGACCGCGAAAAAATCAACAAGGAGACTATGGATGCATAACGTAAAAGCCAATGGTGCCGATATCCCCGCTTTGGGGTTTGGCACGTTCCGCATGCCGGGCGAAGATGTGTTGCGCATTGTGCCCAAGGCACTTGACGTTGGCTTTCGCCACATCGACACCGCACAGATTTATGGCAACGAAGCCGAAGTGGGCAGCGCCATTGCCGGGTCATCCGTATCGCGCCACGATATTTTCCTGACCACCAAAGTGTGGGTCGACAAATTCCGCCATGACGATTTTATCGCCTCGGTCGAGGAAAGCCTGAAAAAGCTTAAAACCGACTATGTTGATTTGTTGTTGTTGCATTGGCCGAAAATGGACGTGCCGCTGGCCGAGCAGATTGGTGCCCTTAACGAAGTGCGCAAGGCAGGCAAGGTGCGCCATATCGGGGTCAGTAATTATAGCACCCAACTGATGGCCGATGCCGTAGCACTTAGCGATGCCCCGATTGTGACCAACCAGATCGAGGTTCATCCCTATATTGATCAGTCAAAAGTAATTGCTGCCGCAAAAGAGACAGGAATGTCGATTACATCCTATTACGCCATGGCCGATGGCAAGGTGTTTGACGACGATGTTTTGAAGGAATTTGGGGCCAAATATGGAAAATCCGTTGCGCAAATCGTTTTGCGCTGGGTGATCCAGCAAGATGGCCTGATTGCGCTTTCCAAAACCGTGGGCGAAAAACGGGTGGTGGAAAATTTCGATATCTTTGATTTTGAAATTTCGACAGCCGATATGCAGGCGATATCGGCACTGGCACGGCCAAATGGCCGGATTGTCAGCCCCGATGGTCTTGCCCCGGTATGGGATAACTGATTTGCCCCAGGCAATCAGGCTGCGGGGACTGGCGGTTTAAGTACCGCCAGTCCTTGTTTTTTGATCATACCGCCTGGGAATGGCGGTTTTGGCTGTGATCTAAAAAAGTATCAAACACCGCACAAACGGCGCGCACCAGCGGCCGACCGGCGGGCGTTACGGTGACGGTGTTGCCGTTAACCGTGGCAATTTCATCGACCGCCATTTTGCCAATTTCACCCAGTTCGTCGGCAAAGCGCGAAACCGGCACATTGTGAAGCGCACAAACTTCATCAAGATCAACCGAAAGATGGCACATCAACTCGTTGATGACATCACGGCGGATGCGGTCTTCGTCTGTAATGGCGATGCCTTTTTCAATCGCCATCAGGCCATCTTCAACAGAGCGTTTCCAGCGGGCCAAAGCCGGGTCGTTCTGCGCATATCCTTGCGGTAGCGACGAAATCGCCGACGGCCCCATGCCAATCAGGGCTTCGGCACGATCGGTGGTGTAACCCTGGAAATTACGGTGCAAATCACCCGCCAGCATGGCCTGCGCCATTTCATCGTCGGCACGGGCAAAATGGTCCAGTCCGATGGCAACATAGCCATGTTTGGCAAGCTGCTTTTGAATGGCATCATATTGCGCCCAGCGTTCCGATGTGCCCGGCAGGGCTTCGGTCGGGATCAGGTTCTGGTGTTTTTTCATCCATGGCACATGGGCATAGCCAAATACCGATAACCGGTCAGGGTTCAGCGTTACGGTTTTATCCACTGTATTCATCACGCCATCGATGGTTTGAAACGGCAGGCCATACATCAAATCAACATTGATGCCGGTCATGCCGCGCTCGCGCAAACCGGCCACCACACCGGCAACCAGTTCAAACGATTGCACGCGGTTAACCGCCTTTTGCACAGTGTCGTTAAAATCCTGCACCCCGATGCTGGACCGGGTAAAGCCGCAATCGCGCATAGCATCCATAAAATCGGGCTTGGCGGTGCGCGGGTCCATTTCAATGGCAATTTCGGCATCGGGCAAAATGTTAAAACCGTTTTGGATGTCACCCATAATGGTGCGCAAATGATCGGCACTTAAAATGGTGGGGCTGCCACCGCCAAAATGAATATGGGCCACCGGATATTTGCCGGGCAGGGCGGAAAGCACATTTTTAATCTCGGCGCGCAGCACATCAACATAGCTGCCTACCGGGCCGTAATGCTTGGTGATTTTGGTGTTGCAGCCACAAAACCAGCACATTTCTTCGCAATAGGGCACATGGAAATAAAGCGATAATGGCTGGGTTTGATCGAGTTCCGATAACCAGCGCCGATAAACCACACCATTTACCGCCGGGCTGAAATGCGGGGCGGTGGGATAGCTGGTATAGCGCGGCAGGCGTAAATCGTATTTCTGATGCAGGGCGGTGGATGTCATGGCAAATCTGGCCTCATCAATGTGATGACGCGTTTTTTGCATTATTCCAAATCTACCGCCTTGATATGCGTCAAGATAAGGATCAGACGGTGCGAAAGGCTGTGATCAGCTCGGCGCGCAGGGCCTCGATCCGGTCTTTGGCATCGTCTTCGCGAAACGGAAGCGATTGTCCGATACCCCAGACCGGGCCGGGCCAGGCCGGATCACCGGGAAAGCGCGCAACAACGTGACAATGCAGCTGTGGCACCATATTGCCCAGCATCGCAACGTTGGTTTTGTTCGATTCAAACAGGCGTTTCAGGATTTTGGATGTTTCGGCACATTCGCGCCCCAGCATCTCGCGTTCATCGGCGGTCAAATCATCATAATCGACCAGATCATTGCGACGCGGCACCAAAATAAGCCACGGATAGCGGGCGTCATTCATCATTAAAATACGCGAAAGCGGGCCCTCGGTTACCAGATCGGTATCGGCGGCAAGTTGCGGGTGCAGGCGAAATGGATCGGTCATGACAGGGCCCTGTTTGCGGTATCTGATAAGGCGACGTTTATATCAGCAAAGGATCGCCTTGTCGTGCGTGACGCGGGGTGTGGGCAAAATGTTGCATGCATCACATCTTGCATCACCGGCGGAACTGTCATTGCTTTCAGGCGTTTGTAAGGGGCCATGTCGGGGTGCTATGGTGCATTTCGAAACGTCATGGGGTCGGGTCCGTGATGGAGTTCAGATAATATGCCTGAAAAGATAATCGCAAAAACTGGCGACAAACCCCGCGTGATTATTGTCGGGGCGGGCTTTGGCGGGCTTGCCGTTGCGCGCCAACTGGTCGGCAAGGATGTCGAGGTTGTGCTGATAGACCGCAGCAACCACCATTTGTTTCAGCCCTTGTTATATCAGGTTGCCACGGCCGATTTATCGCCCGCCGAAATCGCCTGGCCCATTCGCAGCATTTTTAGCCACACGCCCAATGTGTCGGTTTTTCTGGGCGAAGTGACCGGCATTGATCTGGCAGGCAAAAGCATTATCGCGCGCGATCACCGGGTGGAATTTGATTATCTGGTGCTATCGACCGGGGCGGCGACATCCTATTTCGGGCATGATGATTGGGAAAAGGTGGCACCGGGCCTTAAAAATATTGGCGAGGCCACCGAAATTCGCAAAAGGTTGCTGTTGGCGTTTGAACGGGCCGAAAATGCCGAAAACGAAGAAACCCGCCAGCAATTTATGAATTTTGTGGTGGTGGGCGGTGGGCCAACCGGCGTTGAAATGGCCGGGGCAATTGCCGAACTGGCAAAACAGGCCTTATCCCACGATTTTCGCCGGATCGACCCGCGCGACGCCCGCATCATCCTGGCCGAGGGGGCCCCGCGCCTGTTGGGCGCATTCCCCGAAGATTTATCTGAATATACCCGCCAGTCGCTGGAAAAACTGGGGGTTGAGGTGATTTTAAACCAGCCGGTTAGCGACATTACCCCACAAGGCGTTCGGATTGGCGACGACTTTATACAAAGTGCCAATGTCATTTGGGCCGCCGGGGTCAAGGTTGACCACATGGCAGACTGGACCGGGGCCAAAACTGATCGGGGTGGACGGGTGGAAGTGACACCAGACCTTGCCATTCCCGGCTATCCTGATGCCTTTGTGATTGGCGATGCCGCCCATGTTGCGTGGCGCGACGGCCTGACGGTGCCCGGTATTGCCCCGGCGGCCAAACAAATGGGTAAATATGTTGGCAAGCGTATTCTTGATCGTATCAAGGGGAATAATACGCCGCCGTTTACCTATAAACATGCGGGCAATCTGGCCACAATTGGCCGTCACCGTGCCGTGATCGACTTTAACGGGTTTAAGTTAAAGGGCGTTTTGGCGTGGTGGGTATGGGGGCTGGCGCATATTTACTTTCTGATTGGCATTCGTGCCCCGGCACTGGTTTTGGTGCAATGGGCATGGAGCTATATTTTCCGCAAAAAAGGCGCGCGGTTAATTACCGGCCCGGTGGAACCTGACCCCGAAAAGACCGATGTGCATCGTCCGCTGTAACGCTTGCGAGGATATCCAAAAGGAGCATTTGCGCGTTTGTGGCGGTGAAGACGGATAAAATCGTCATTGACGACCGGGGCGGCTTGGGAAACCATACGGGTGTTTAAACAAACATTGGGAAAGGGGACCACGAGATGCCCCGTTTTTGTGCCAATCTGTCGTTTTTGTTTGCCGATCAGCCGTTTGAAAAACGCTTTGCCGCCGCGGCTGCTGCCGGGTTTAGTGGGGTGGAATATATTGGTGCCTATGACATGGCCATGGCGGCGATCAAACGGCAATTAACGGATAACGACCTGACCCAGGTTTTGTTTAATTTACCGCCTGGCGACTGGGATGCCGGAGATCGCGGGCTGGCCTGCCGCCCCGGACGGGAAGATGAATTTCGCGATTCCGTTTTCAAGGCCCTTGATTACGCAACCGCGCTTGATTGCGACATGCTTCATTGCATGGCGGGCAACATGGAAAAGGGCGAAGACCCCGGCGAACTGGCGCGGCTTTATTGCGATAATTTGTTATATGCCGCCGATGAAGCCGCCAAGGCAGGCGTCACCATATTGATCGAGCCGATCAACGGCATTGATATGCCGGGATATTTGCTCAATTCGGTCGAGCAGGCGGCCGTGATTATTGACCAGCTTGAACATCCCAATCTGGCGTTACAGTTTGATATTTACCATGCGCAGCTTGTGGGCGGCGACATTGCATCGCGCCTGGGCAAACACCTGCCCAAAATTCGTCATGTACAAATTGCCGGGGTGCCGGGCCGCCATGAACCCGACCGGGGCGAGCTGAATTGTTCGTTCCTGTTCTATCTGCTCGACCGGTTGGGATATGAGGGCTGGATTGGCTGCGAATACAAACCGCAAGGCACGACCGAGGAAGGCCTTGGCTGGCTTTCGCTGTGGCAAGGCAGTGTTTCGCCGTAAGGATGCATGAGCGTTAGAAAATCAGAATGGCGCGAAAATCGTTTACATTGGTCAGGGTTGGGCCGGTAACAATCAGATCATTCAGTTTTTCAAACGCGCTATAGGCATCGTTGCGATCAAGATAATCGGCCAGATCAATTTGCCGGGTTTGGGCCTTGGTCCAGCTTTCACCATCCATGATGGCCCCGGCGTTATCTTCGCTGCCATCAATGCCGTCGGTGTCAATGGCAAGGGCGGCAAAGCCCGCCTCGTCGCGCAATTGCAATAACAGCGACAACATAAATTCGGCATTGCGCCCGCCACGGCCACCGTCGCCACGTACCGTTACCGTTGTTTCCCCGCCCGAAAGCAACACACAGGGTTTGGGTGCCGGTTGCCCATGTTGGGCAACTTGGCGGGCGATGCCAGCGTGCATTTTGGCAATCTCGCGCGATTCCCCTTCAATCGCATCGCCCAGAATAACCGGGACCAGCCCCAGTTCTGTCGCGACTTTGGCGGCTGCCAGCAACGAGCCCTGCGGGCGTGACAGCATGATGGTTTTATTGCCGGCAAAGCAGTCATGGTTGGGTTTAAGGGTTTCAAAATCCGGGTCGTTCAGGATTTTTTCGGCCGATGCAGGGAGCGCAATGCCATAGCGTTTGAGAATAGCACGCGCGTCTTTCTGGTGGGTGGGGTCGGCCACAGTCGGGCCGGATGCAATAATCGCCGGGTCATCGCCGGGCACGTCAGACACCAGATAGGTTACCATGCGCGCCTTTGCCCCGGCCAGTGCCAGCCGTCCGCCCTTGATTGCGGAAAGATGTTTGCGCACGCAATTCATTTCCGAAATTGTCGCCCCGCTTTTAAGCAGGGCCTTGCTGATCGCCTGTTTGTCTTCAAGGGTAATGCCCGGTGCAGGCAGGGCCAAAAGGGCCGATCCGCCGCCTGATATCATACAAACAATCAAATCATCGGGCCCGGCTTTGCTGGCAATATCAAAAATGCGCCCGGCGGCTTGTTGCCCGGCGGCGTCGGGCACGGGGTGCGATGCCTCGACAATTTCAATATGGTTGCAGGGGGCTGCGTGGCCATAGCGGGTGACGACCAGCCCGCCCAGCCGGTTTTTAATATCATCCCTGCCATTGGCCGCGATCCAGCATTGCTCGAAACAACGTGCCATATGGGCCGATGCCTTGCCCGCACCAATCACGATGGTTTTGCCGCGCGGCAATTCCGGCATGTTGTGCGGAATTTGCACGGCCGGGTCAGCCGCACGCAGGGCGGCATCCATCAGTTTGTGCAAAATATCGCGGGGCGGTTCGGGCAATCTGGCAGGCTGCAAGGACATGAATATGTCTCCGGTCTGGTCAGGAATGTTAATTGCTGAGACTTCGGCTGTTTGAACATATCGGCTGGGGTGGGTCAGCTTTGCGGCCGGTCTTTGTTGCGTTCGGTCACATGGGCGATTACGGCACCCAAATGGTCATACATAGCCTTTTCGGCGCGGTCCGGGTCGCGCGCGGCGATGGCGTCGATAATGGCCTGATGATGGGCTTGCACCATGTTGTCAAATTGCGGACCGGCAAAAATGTGAAAGCGGATTTCATCAAGGGCGGTTTGCAACACGTCGTGCAGCATTTTCATCAGGTGATAATAAATGATGCTGCCGCTGGCCTTGGCAATCATCATATGCAGGCGGTGGTCATCTGCTGCGCGGTATTTTACCGCGCGCCGTGGGTCATGGGCGCGGGCAAAGGTGTTGCGCAATTCGGCCAGTTGTTCGTCGGTGGCATTTTCGGCGGCGCGCCGCGCGGCCCATGTTTCCAGCGTGCGGCGCAGTTCCATTAAATCCGACAGGTTGGTGATCGACCCGCGCACCAGATCGGTCATCGCGACATCCATTTCGATGCCGGTCGAGGATAAAACCTCGGTCCCTCCACCTTGCACAGCGCGTAAATATCCGCGCGTTTTAAGCTTTTGCAGGGCCGCACGCACCGACACCCGGCTGACATTCATGTCTTCGGCCAGTTGGCGTTCGCCGGGCAGGCGCTCCCCGGGTAAATAGGCTCCGGCGGCAAATTGCGCCAGCAGGGCATCTGCAACCCGGTCGGCAACCCGTTTGGGGCGGCCATCCTCGGTGGTGGCTGTGCTGGTATCGTCGCGGGGCGTGTGCGGCGTTGGCTGCATAGGGAACGGGTTCTCCGTGAACTGGCAGTTAGGATCTGGCTTAATGGTCATACCAGTTTACGTGAAGTTGTGGCGAAAATGAATGATTTGCGTGGCAGATATTCACTGGCTTGCCAGAAACCCTGCAAATTGCTAGGCATTTGAAAGTGATTCCAGACTGTTTGGTCTTTTCCACCGGCCAGGCCTTTCATCTTTGCCCAAATATCAGGAGACTTCGCGTGAGCCACCATCCCGCGCAACTGCTTTGCAGTGATGATCCCGCCCCGTTTGATGTTTTAAATGACCATGGCAAGGGACATGCGCTGTTTGTGTGTGACCACGCTTCACGCGCCATTCCCAAATCTCTTGGCACTCTTGGCCTGCCCGAGAGCGAACGCAAACGCCATATTGGCTGGGATATCGGGGCGCGCAAGGTTACCGAAATTCTGGTGGAGCGGTTTGACTGCCCGGCGGTGCTGGGCGGATTTTCGCGTTTGGTGATTGATTGTAACCGCCAGCTTTGGGACCCGACCGGGATGCCCGAAGTTGCTGACAAAACCGTGGTGCCGGGCAACCAGAATGTGTCGCCTACCGAGCATATGAAGCGGATTACCGAAATTTTCCTGCCCTATCACTGGGCGATCGAAGAACGCATTGCCCGTTTTCATGCCCATAAAATCGCCCCCGCCATTTTGGCCATTCACAGCTTCACCCCGGTTTTTCAGGGCTTTGAACGCCCGTGGGAAATTGGTGTGTTATGGGATGAAGATGCCCGTATTCCAGTGCCGTTGCTTGAAAACCTGCGGGCGCAAAACCCGGACCTGACGATTGGCGATAACGAACCTTATTCCGGGCGCCACATGGCCGATTACACCATTGACCATCACGCCGAGGCCGCCAATTTGCCGTGCGTGTCGATTGAAATTCGTCAGGACCTGATCGATACTGATGCGGGCTGTGAAAAGTGGGCCAAAATTCTGGGCGACGGCTTTGAAAGCATTCTGGCCGATCCGAACCTTTATAAAATCCGGAGAGACTGATTTGCCCGCAATATTGCGCAAGGAACCGGGATTTACCATTGGGATTGAAGAAGAATTCTGGCTGGTTAACCGCGACACGCGTGATGTTGCGACCGACCCGGCAGCCGGTTTTTTAAAGGACTGCAAAGCCGAACTTGGCGACCAGGTGTCGAGCGAGTTTATGCGCTGCCAGGTCGAAATTGGCACCAGGGTGTGCGACAGTGCCGCCGAAGCCCACGACGAACTGACCCGGATGCGCAGTGTCTTGTGCGATGTTGCCGCGCGCCACGATATGGCGTTGCTGGCGGCATCGACCCATCCCTTTGCCCATTGGGACAGCCAGAAACATACCGAGGGCGAACGCTATAGCACCATCGCGCGCGATTTGCGCACGGTGGTGGAACGGTTGCTGATTTGCGGTATGCATGTGCATGTCGGGATCGAGGATAACGATCTTCGCATCGAATTAATGGCGCAGGCGGCCTATTTTTTGCCTCATCTTCTGGCCCTTACCACGTCCTCGCCGTTCTGGCGCGGGCGCGATACCGGGCTTCAAACCTTTCGCCTGTCGGTGTTTGATAATTTACCGCGCACCGGTTTGCCCGAGGTTTTTGGCTCGTGGGCGGAATATCGCCGCCATGTGGACATGTTGATTAATGCCGGTGTGATCGAGGATGGCACCAAACTCTGGTGGGATCTGCGGCCCAGTGATCGTTGGCCGACCCTGGAAATGCGCATTGCCGATGTGTGTACCAATCTGGAAGATGCGGTATGTGTGGCATCCCTGACCCGGTGCATTTTTCGCATGCTTTATCGGTTGCGCCACAATAACCAGCGCTGGCGAATTTATGCCAATATGCTGATCCGCGAAAATCGCTGGCGGGCCTGTCGCTATGGCAGTACGGCGGCGGATAATGGCGGGTTGATCGATTTTGGGCGCGGTGAAATTGTCCCCTACGCCGATTTGCTCGAAGAAATTCTGGAACTTATCCGCCCTGATGCCGAACATTTTGGCTGTGTCGCCGAAGTAGAACATGCGCGTAAAATTTTGCAGCGTGGCACCAGTGCGGATCGTCAGCGCAATGTCTATAATGCGGCAATTGACCGGGGGGTTAGCCCGCGTGATGCCTTGGTCGAAGTGGCCGATTATCTGATCACGGAAACCAGTCCTGTCAGGACAACACCGATTTAACCCGAATGTGGATACCTGAAGGCTTGTCATCAATTGGTGCTTTGGGTATCGTCGCGCCGCATTGAAATTTGCGCTTCGCAACTGAAATTCTGCGCTTCGCACCATGCGCAGCGCCCTGCATATCATCGGAGATCAGAGAATGACCGAAGTCGGAGGAATCGCAGCCGACCAGCTCGTATCCTATGTCGAGCGTATCGAGCGCCTTGAAGAAGAAAAGGCCAACCTGATGGCCGATATTAAAGAAGTTTACGGCGAAGCCAAAGCCCTTGGCTATGACGTGAAAATCCTGCGCCAGATTATCCGCCTGCGTAAAATCGAGGAACATGAACGTTCTGAACAAGAACAGATCCTTGAAGTTTACAAGCGCGCGCTTGGTATGAGCTAACTTTTTGTCTTGATTGAGTGACAGATACAGTATTTTCTTTTTCAAATGATTAGGAAAATACTGTGTCATGTCATCTGGCGAACACGAGAGACCACCAAAAATTGCGCCGAAGGTAAAAGCGGCACCTAAAGTTCGCAACATGTACTGGTGCGACTTTCCCAAGGATGCTCAATTACCAGAATTTTGGAAGCGCAGACCGGTTATCATTTTGTCCTTCCGCAATACCCTTCATGGGGCTGTTACCGTTGTTCCTTGTTCGACGCAAACGCAAAAAGACGCGCGTTCGACATTCCCCTTACGAACCACAATTGACGGAAAAGCAGCGTGGGCAATTTGTGACAAAATCACGACCGTTGCAGTAAGTCGGTTGGTCTCCCAGACAAGAACGGTATGGTTCGGATGCCCGATGATGAATTCAATCAGATGTTAGCTGTGGTTCTCGGATGTTTACCCAAATTTATTGACAATTCGGTCAATTAAGTTATGGTCTTGTTATTACTTGCGGCGCTTTTTAGTGTCCGCCTCCCGCAAGGGAACTATATGTCGGAGGGAATCTTTGGGTTCCCTCCGATCTTTGTTTGAAGGCTGTCTGCCCGCGCTGTTCGAGCGATTTGTTCTCTATGACAAAAATGAAAAAATCCCGCCCTGAAATAACTGCCGAGGTTACCGAAGGTGTGTGCCGGTTGCTGCATCACCATAATATGGCATGCGTCACAGAATTGCGGCTGGGCAATGGCCGCAGGCTCGATGTGTTGGCAATGGGCACAAAGGGCGAATTATGGGCGGTTGAGGTCAAATCATCGGTCGAGGATTTTCGGGTGGACGCCAAATGGCAAAGTTATGGTGACTATTGCGACCGGTTTTTCTTTGCCGTGCCGATGGAATTTCCCCGTGAACTGATACCGGATGATCAGGGGCTTATTATTGCCGACCGGTTTGAAGCGGCCATTATTCGCCCCGCCGAAGAAAGCAGGCTAAATGCGGCGCGTCGCAAAAAGTTGTTAATTGATTTTGGCCGTCTGGCGGCCGGTCGCCTGCGCGGGGATAGCAAAATGGATGTGCTGATTTCATAAAATGCCGATCTTATGTAACGGAATGTATTTTTAGAACAGACACCTTGAGTGAGTTTTTGTTGATGCCCTCAACAAAATATTGCGCAATGCGCATGGCGCAATTAAGCTGTCGCGATGATCAAAAGTTTTGCCCATAAAGGTTTGGAACAATTTTTCACAACGGGCAGTACCGCCGGGGTGCAAGCGAAGCACGCGCTCAAGCTGAGAATGCAACTGGCAGCCCTGCATACTGCGAGCACAATAGATGATATGCGCGCTCCGGGGTGGCGGTTACATCAACTCAAGGGGCAACGGAAAGATACCTGGTCAATTACCGTAAGTGGTAATTGGCGCATTACTTTTCAGTATCAAAATGGTGATGTGTTTATTGTAAATTACGAGGATTATCACTGATGACCATCCACCAATTTAATCCCCCACACCCCGGTGAATTCATTCGGGAAGTGTATTTGGAACCGCTTGGTTTGTCGGCAAATGAAGCTTCGCGCAAGCTTAAGGTACATTCATCGACTTTTGGTCGTCTTATCGGTGGGAAGTCTGATGTGTCCGCCGAGATGGCAGTACGACTGGAAGCTGTATTTGGCCGGTCTGCCGAAAGCTGGTTGGCTATGCAGGATCATTATGATCTTGCACACACGCGCCCGAAGTTAAATCTTTCCGGGCTGGAGCCTGTGCTGTTTGACTAACGAAAGATGCAATTTCGCATGTAGATTTTCTTCTGTGTAAGTTAGGGCGTTACCAAAACTGCGTATTGGGGATGTCGGAAGCGAATTATCGGTCGGCTGGTGATGCCAAATTATAAAACGCCGCAGCAATGAGATGCCGCGGCGTTTTTGCTTGGTCAAATTGTTTCAGGTGCCTGTTTTATTCCGCCGCTTGTAAATGTTCGGGCGGGTTATGGAACTGCTGGCGTAATTCGGCCTCGCGTTCTTTGACCTTGGCAATATTGGCATCCTTGACATGGCCGTAACCGCGAATTTGTTCGGGCAGGGCCAGAAGGGCACCGGCGATGCGGTCATTGTCGGCGTTTAGGCCTGCAATTACCTCGTCCACCAATTGTTCATAATGCGTGATTAAGGCACGTTCGGTTTTACGTTCATGGGTTTTGCCAAACGGGTCCAGTGCCGTGCCGCGCAGGAATTTGAATTTCGCCAACACACCAAAGGCCGACATCATCCACGGCCCGAAAACCTGCTTTTTCAAATGCCCGGTGGTGGCATCGCGATTGGCAAGGGCAGGCGGGGCCAAATGGAATTTTACCTTGTAGTTGCCGGTAAAGTTTTTGCGTAATTTGGCGGTAAAGGTCGGGTCGGTATAAAGACGGGCGACTTCGTATTCGTCCTTATAGGCCAGAAGTTTGAAATAGTATTTCGCAACCGCCTTGGCGATGTGGTCGTGCCCGTCGCCCAGTTTGGTTTCAGCCTGTGCAACCTTGCGAACCAGTGCTTCATAACGGTTGGCATAAGCCGTGTTCTGATAGCCGGTCAGGAAAATTTTGCGTTTGGCGATCATATCTTCAAGGGTGGTGGCAATGGGATGGGCCTGCTTTTCGTTCGGCCCAATCACATCAACAACTTTTTGCGCGTCATGGGCAAACAAACGGCCCCAGTAAAACGACTGCTTGTTCATTTCAATCGCGACACCGTTAAGGTCAATGGCCTGCATCAGGGCTTCTTCGGTAATCGGGATTAGGCCGCGCTGCCAGGCAACGCCGAGCATAAACAGGTTGGTGGCGATGGAATCGCCCATCAACCGGGTGGCAACGTCGCTGCCTTCAACAAAGCTGACGGCATCAGCCCCACAGGCATCGGCGATGGCCTTTTTATGCTCGTTGCTTTTAAGCTCAAAATCGGGGTTGCGGGTAAAGGCGCCGGTGATGGTTTCATGCGTGTTGATCACAGCTTGGGTAAAGTTACGCCGCATTTTGGCAAGGCCTTCAAAGCTGGCAGCCACCAGCAAATCACAGCCCAGCACCACATTGGCTTCACCCGCCGGGATGCGGGCGGCATGCAGTTTTTCCTGATTATCGGCAAAGCGGATATGGCTGACAACAGCCCCGCCTTTTTGTGCCAGACCGGCCATGTCGAGCCCGACAATGCCTTTGCCTTCAATATGGGCGGCCATGCCCAAAAGGGCGCCGATGGTGACAACACCGGTGCCGCCAACCCCGGTGACCAATACCGACCAAGGCTCCGCCAGGGATGGAAGTACCGGTTTGGGCAGGGATGCAAACACGGCATCACCATGTTGGTCACCCTTTGCTGCGGCTTCCGGTTTGCGCAGCGTGCCGCCTTCGATGGTGACAAAACTGGGGCAAAAGCCGTTCAGGCAGGAGAAATCCTTGTTGCACGCCGATTGGTCAATCGCACGCTTGCGGCCAAATTCGGTTTCAACCGGAACAACGGCCAAACAGTTGGATTTCTCGCCGCAATCGCCGCAACCTTCACAGACCAGATCATTGATAAAAACCCGCTTGGGCGGATCAACCATCAGCTTGCGTTTGCGGCGACGGCGTTTTTCGGCCGCACAGGTTTGATCAAATATCAGGATCGAGGTGCCAGGAACCTCGCGTAGTTCCTTTTGCGTTTCGTCAAGCGTATCGCGGTGGCGAATATCAACACCCGGTGCAAAATGGGCATCAATCGGGTATTTATCAGGCTCGTCGGACAAAACGACGATGCGGGTTACCCCTTCATCCGCCATTTGCCGGGTAATTTGCGGCACACTGATCGGCCCGTCTACCGGCTGGCCACCGGTCATGGCAACCGCGTCGTTAAACAGGATTTTATAGGTAATATTCACACCCGATGCGACGGCGGCACGAATGGCAAGCGAGCCTGAGTGATAATAGGTGCCATCGCCCAGATTTTGAAAAACGTGTTTTGTGGTGGTGAACGGTGCCTGACCAATCCATGTCGCCCCTTCACCGCCCATATGGGTAAAGGTTTCGGTCGAACGGTCCATCCAGTTAACCATGTAATGGCAGCCAATACCGGCCATGGCACGGCTGCCTTCGGGGACTTTGGTGGAACTGTTATGCGGGCAGCCGGGGCAAAACCACGGAATACGTGCAACCTCGGGCCGGGGTTCGGCAATTTCGCGTTCTTTTTGCGCCAGCCATTCAATGCGTTCATGAATTTCGGGGCTGTCAAAAAAGCGGTTGATGCGCGCGGCCAATACTTGCGCGATGCGGGCCGGGGTTAGCTCGTCCATCGATGGCAGGTTCCAGTTACCCTGTTCGTCAAACTTGCCAATCACGGTCGGGCGCACATCTTCGCGCCAGTTATAAAGCTGTTCTTTAACCTGATTTTCCATCACCGCGCGTTTTTCTTCGACAACGATGATTTCTTCCAATCCTTGGGCAAATTCGCGCACGTCATCGCGGTTAAGCGGCCAGCTCATGCCAACTTTTAACACGCGTATGCCGATATTGGCGGCGTCGGTTTCAGAAATGCCCAAATCGTCAAACGCCTGCATGACATCAAGATAGGCCTTGCCGGTGGTGATAATACCCAGGCGCGGGGTTGGGCTGTCGATCACAATGCGGTTTAGCTTGTTGGCGCGCGCATAGGCCAGTGCGGCATAAAGCTTGTATTTCATCAGGCGCTGTTCCTGGTCCTTTGGCGTATCGGGCCAACGAATGTGAACACCGCCATCTGGCAAGGCAAAATCGGGGGTAACAGGGGTAACGCGGTCGGGGGCGACATCTACTGCAGCCGAACTTTCAACGGTTTCGGCAATGGTTTTCATGGCAACCCAGCAGCCGGAATAGCGGCTCATGGCCCAGCCATGCAGGCCAAAATCGATAATATCCTGCACGCCCGACGGGTTTAAAACCGGAATTTGCGCATCGATAAAGGCATATTCGGTCTGATGGGGCAGGGTCGATGATTTGCACGAATGATCATCCCCTGCCAGCACAAGCACACCGCCATTTTTAGACGTACCGGCATAGTTGGCATGTTTAAAAACATCGCCAGACCGGTCAACCCCCGGGCCTTTGCCATACCACAAACCAAAAACGCCATCATATTTGGCATCGGGGTACATATTAACCTGCTGGCTACCCCAGACCACGGTTGCAGCCAGATCTTCGTTAACGCCGGGTTGAAAGTTGATCTGCTGTTTGGTCAGGAATTTCTTTGCCCGCCATAATTGCTGGTCAAATCCGCCCAGCGGCGATCCGCGATAGCCTGAAATACAGCCTGCGGTGTTTAAACCGGCGCGTGCGTCCAATTGCCTTTGCATTAAAGGCAGGCGCACCAGTGCTTGAATACCGGTCAGGTAAATGCGGCCTTCTTCCAGGGTATATTTGTCGTCCAGGGTTACTGCTGCCAACGTTGCCATACTGATGACCTCTCTGGTCTTTCTCTCTTGCGGGAAGCCTCGCGGGTCTTTCGCGTTGTTATTATTTGATGTGGGTCGCACGGATGCGATGCGAAACGCCCGATGTTCAGATAATAATGGTAATGAATGCTGACCTTTTTTCAATTGCTGTCGCATTGCAACGAACAAAACGCCTGATTGCAGGGGTTGACGTTGCGTCAACTTGTTATTTGCTTATTCCGGTACCGATTTGCGCGCAATTTTATTGCGCATCGTGTGCAATGCGAAACGGGGCAGAATATCGAGTCCTTCCTCGAAAGGGCGGCACTTGCCTGTTAAAGTGTGGGGGACGGGTGCTGCCTGACGGAGAAAAACGATGGATCAACGACTAAGCCTGATAACCTTGGCCGTGGCCGACATGGCACGGGCGCGCGGTTTTTATGAAAGCGGCATGGGCTGGAAACCGGTGATGGCGGTGGAAGGCGAGGTGACTTTCTATCAGATGAACGGCCTGATTTTTGGATTGTATAATCGCACAGAAATGGCCAAAGACGGAAAATTTGACGACAACGGCGCACGCTATTGCGGTATGGCGATGGCCTACAACGCGCGTAGCACTGCTGAAGTGGATGCTGTGTTTGCCCGTGCGGCACAGGCCGGGGCGCATATTCAAAAACAGCCGGTGAAAACCGACTGGGGCGGGTATTCGGGATATTTCCTCGACCTTGATGGTCACCCGTGGGAAATCGCCCATAACCCGTTCTGGACCATTACCGACGATGGCCACATGGTAATACCACCTCAACCGGAGGAGCTGGGGGGAGCGTAAGGTTCCGAAGCGTTAGACAGATCAGACGGCGGGTGTTTTACGCTGTCGCAGGTGGGTTAAGGCATAAATCAAGCCACCGGCTATCAGCCCCCAGAACGCACCGGAAATGCCATAAAATGTAAGCCCTGCTGCTGTGACCAGAAACGTCACGGCGGCGGCTTCGCGGTTGTTTTCATCGCGAAAGGCAGCAACGGCGGAGCCTGAAAACGCGCCAATCAGGGCCAGTCCGGCGACGGCTTCAATCAGGATAGCCGGGGCAAGGCTGACCAGCGCGGTGATGATACCAGCCAGCAAACCAAAGATAATATAAAATATTCCGGCGAAAATGGCGGCCCAGTAGCGTTTTTTGGGGTCGGGATGGGCATCTTCGCCTGCACACATGGCGGCGGTAATGGCGGCAAGGTTTACCGCGTGGCCGCCAAACGGGGCCGATAACAGCGAAAAAAAACCGGTGGTGGCAAATAACGGACCGGCGGGCGTGGTGTAATTGTTGACCCGCAAAACAGCCGTGCCGGGAATATTTTGCGATGCCATGGTCACGATGAACAGGGGCAGGGCAATGCCCACCAACCCGGCAAGGGTGAATTTTGGCACCACAAATTCGACCGGTGGCACCAGCGATAAATTCAAACCATCGATGGCCCCGTTTGGAAAACTGACCCCGAAGACCAGCACCAGCACAAAGGCGGCCAAAGCCGCAGGCACGGCAAATAACCGGTTAAACCGGCCCACAATCAGCCATGCCAGCACAATGGGCAGACCCAGCAAGGGGTTAAACGCGACCGCCTTGATCGGAGCCAAACATAAACCCAGCAACACCCCGGCCAGCATGGCATTGGCCAGCGGGGCGGGGATGGCGGCAACAGCCTTGCCCAAAGGTTTCCAGATACCGCAAATAATTATCAGGATGGCGCAAATGATAAAGGCACCAACGGCAACCGGAAAGCCGCCTTCGATAACCCCTGATGTTGCCAGCAGCGCCGCACCTGGCGTCGACCAGGCAATGCTGATCGGCATGCGGGTTTTAAGTGACAGGACAATGGCGCATAAACCCATCGAGATCGAAAGCGCCATCAGGCCCGATGCCGCCTGAAACGGCGTGGCCCCAACGGCGTTCAACCCCTGAAGAACCACAGCAAACGAACTGGCAGCACCGACAAATGCGGCCAGAAAACCCATAAAAAAGTTCTGGGCAGAAATATCGCGCAGCATCGGCAGGCTCCAGCAGGGCAGGGATCAAAAAGAAGCGTAAAGCTAGCCAATGTTTTGTTTTATATCTACAAAAACTGTTGTTTGCGGGGTGCTGGTGTGACGATATCAGGTGATACCTGTTTGGGCCAGGTATGGCTATTCGGGCAGGGCGGTACTAACCCGGGTTATAGGCAAAAATGTCGCCTTGGCAATATTTGGCAAGAATGCTGCGCGCCTGTTGTTCGCGGGCGTCGTCGTTGCTTCGTATCGCAAGCAATAATCCACCGTCTTCCAGCTTTTTCTGAACTTTGTCGGAATGCTGTTTACCAAACAGTTTGGCAAAAACCCCGCCAATAGCCGCCCCGGCACCACCCGCGCCGATGATGGCGGCGATGGTTGCGACCATTGGGCCGCCTGCGGCCACCATAACCCCCGCAGTAGTAAAAGCGGCAACATACATCGGGGCACCAATAATGGCACCGTGCGCATCGCCCATTGGATCGGGGGATGTATAGGTTATGCGCGGGGGGGCCGGGTCATTTTCAAGGTCTTCCGTTTTGCGGTAAATATGGCCCAGCTTTTGATCGATGGTCAGTTCATTGGCGATCAAGGTCATTTCCGATCGATTGAATCCGGCTGTCTGGAGTTCGGTTACCGCCTTGTGCATGGTGTCCGCCGTGTCGAAAACACCCATAATCTGCCGGTGACTTTTTTCATGCGAATGGGTCATAGACGCCTCCTGTCGTGGTTTTTATATCAACGCTTCGGGCACGAAACATGCGGCAAGGGTGAATAGTGCCAAAACACATGAGACAGGATGAAGTTCCGCCGCGGCATAATATGACAGCGGTTTCGCTGCGATGAGGGACCAAAACGGGCTGGATGGCAAAAAGCGCCCGACAAATGAATGCCGGGCGCTTTTAAATTTTAACCGTGAAGCCGGATTTATCGTTCGGTAATTTTAAATTCGATCCGCCGGTTCCGGCGATAGGCTATTTCGTCGTCGCGGTTATCAATCGGTTGATATTCGCCAAAGCCTGCCGCCACCAGACGGCGCGGTGGTACACCCTGATCGATCATAAATTTAACCACCGAAATCGCCCGGGCCGCGGACAGCTCCCAGTTTGATTTAAAATCGTTATTGCGGATCGGAACCTTGTCGGTATGGCCGTCCACCCGCATGACCCAGTCAATATCGTCGGGAATTTCGGTTGAGATCTGTTTCAGGGTATCGGCCAGTTTTGCCAGTTGGACCTTGCCTTCATCGCCGATATCAGCCGAGCCGGAGCCGAACAGAACCTCGGACTGGAAGACAAAGCGGTCACCCACGACGTGGATATTTTGCCGGTCGCCCAGAACCTGACGCAGACGACCAAAAAACTCGGACCGGTAACGCTGCAGCTCGGCAACCTTCGAGGCCAGTGCCGCATTCAAACGTTGCCCGAGATTAACAATCTGTGCGTCTTTGTCCTTGCTGTCTGCTTCGGAAATTTCCAAGGCATCCTGCAATTTTGAAAGCTGCTGGCGCACGGCGAGCAATTGCTGGTTCAAAGCTGCAACCTGTGCGCGGGCAGACTCGCTGATGTCTTTCTGATCATCAAGGTCGCTTGCGCGTTGCGCCAGAAGTTTCGCCAGTTCATCAATCCGTGATTTCTGGTCCTGCCGGGTTTCGTCGGCTTTTTCTTCCAGCTTGGCCAGATCGGCTTTTTTGTCTTCGAGCGCAGCAAGTGCCGCCAACAGTTTCTTTTCCTGTTCGGCGGCCGACATTTGGGCCGATGACAGTTTGTCAGCCAAGCCTGAAACCCGGCTTTTCAACGCATCACGATCATCGCTGGTGGTTGAAAGCTCGGTTGTTAACTGGGTCAGTTCAAGCTGCATTTCCTGATTGTTGTTGCGTTCAAGCGACAACAGGTTTGTCAGTTCGTTGACCTGGGACGTTAAATCGCTCAGGGCTTTATCACGGCCAGACAGGGCCGCGCCCAGATAAACCTGCGCGACAACAAAGATCATCAGCAAAAAGATGATCACCATCAAAAGCGTTGCCAGGGCGTCGACAAAACCTGGCCATGTATTTACATCGCGACTGCGACGGCGAGATAAGCCGGCCATGGGGTTAACCCTCCTCGGCGATCGCGGCGATGGTCCGTGCCAGAAGTTTTATTTCGCTGCGAATTTCCTGGGTTTGCTGCTGGCGACCCATTGTCAATTCGTCGGCGACGCGACCAACCTGATTGTCGAGCGAGCGAATATGGGCACGGGTATTGTCATCAATACCAAAGCTGCCGCCCTTCATCGAATCGGATAACTGATCCAGGACCGGTTTGAGGTGCATCTGGCTTTCCGCCAGCTTGACCATCAATTGCTGTTCGGCCTTCATCTGGTCGGTCAGGGTCGAAAGTTTGTCGGCCAGATCGATCAGGGTGTTGTGCGATTTGATTTGTGAAGACTCGGATCGCTGGATCGAGTTTTGCAACCCTTCCATATTGTCGGCCATCTGTTCGATCAGGGCTGACAGATAAGCCGGAACCGACTGTTCACTATCGGAAAGCGGGCCGCCCGAGGAAACACGGGTGAAGCTCGACAGCCATTCTTCAAGTTCGTTAAAGAAACGGTTCTGTGCCTGACCGGCCTGCATGTCGAGAAGACCCAGGGCCAGCGAACCCGCCAGACCAAACAGCGATGACGAAAACGCCGTGCCCATGCCGTTAAGCGGCTTTGCAAGGCCTTCTTTAAGCTGGCCAAACCAAAGTTCCATATTGCCACCGCCGCCGCCAACATTAACGTTGCCAATCACGTCGGCAACCGAGTTAACGGTTTGCAGCAAACCCCAGAACGTTCCCAGCAGGCCCAAAAACACCAGCAGGCTGACAACATAGCGCGACAGTTCGCGGCTTTCATCAAGCCGCGAACGAACCGAGTCGAGGATGGTGCTGGTGGCAAGAGTTGAAAGCTGTGGCCGGTCGCGGCGCTGTTCATGCATCATGCGCGCCATTGGTGCCAGCAGTTTCGGGGTTTCTTGCGCGCTCAGTCCGGGGCGGTTACGGCGGAAGTCTTCAATCCAGGCCACTTCCGGGTTCAGGCTGAATGCCATGCGGAAGGTATAAACAACGCCGATAATAAACACGCCAATGATCAGCCCGTTCAGCACGGCACTGGCCAGAAAGGCCCCGGACAGGGTCGGATATAACAGGGCTGCGATGGCGACGATCACGGCTGTAAAGATCCCCATCCGTGTCAGATAGGCGCCAGGTTTGGTAATGACCGGAATGCTGGCCGCGCCGTTGGACGCATTGTTGCTCATGACAGATAAATCCTAGCGTTGAACAGTTTTAACATCGACGCGATCAGCCGGGCCGGAGGGGACATTGGCACCAAGTGCGCGGACATCAATCCGGGTGGATCGAACACCGCCGTCGATCAGATAGGAACGGACTTGCAGGGCACGCGACAGCGAAAGACGGCGGGCTTTGCTGGCATTTTGGGATTCGCCCGCGGCATAGGCCTGAAGTTGAACACGCAAATCGTCGTTTTTCGTCAGCGTCCCGACAATGGTATCAAGGCGTTTTTTGACATTATTGTCGAGTTCAAAGCTGTTTTCGGCAAAGGGCAAGCTGTAATCACCGCTCGCAACCGAAGCATTTTTGGCATCCCCCATTGCCAGTGATGCCGGCGCCGACGCGGTTTCACGCGGCTGCAATCGGGATTGTGGCTGTGGGGCAGGTTGCGGCTGGGCCTTTTGTGCCGCCGGTTTGGGGGCCGGTGGCTTGGGGATCACCTGTGATTTCTGATCCGGCATTTTTTGCGGTGGTGTTGTGGTGTCGGGGGTGGGGCCAGGCAATGTCGGAACGGCATTGTCTTTTTGCAGTGGCTCGGGCGACAAGGACGGGTTGTCTTGCGGTTTTGTCGCCGGTTTGGGGATGTTTTTATCGGGCAGCGGCACCGATTTAACCGGCGGCACCGCCATTTTGTTTTTCGGCGCTTCACGCGGTGTATCAAGGTGCGGTGCGGTAATTTTTGGTGCCACCGGGTTTGCGGGTTTGGTGTCGTTATAAGCGACCTGTACCACTTTGACCGGGGCCGCGACCGGGCTTGCGACAGGTGTTGTCATCGGGGCTGTTTGGGGGGCGGGCGCCTGTGATGTCGCTGAACTGTCGGTCGTGCTGGCAGGTTCGACAGGTTTTGCACGCGGGCTTTCGTCAAGCTGACGGGCTGCCAGGGCAGGGGCAGGCGCGGATGCCGGAGCGGGTTGTATCAGGTGAATAACCTGATGGGCGCCGTCATCGTCGATATCGGAATGAAGGGTGCCGCCCAGATTGCCTGTCGCGCGCGCCGGGGTGATTTGTTCAACAGCCGGGCGGGACGGAAATGATACCGGGGCGCGCAACTGTACCCTGTCACCGGGCGGGTGCAAAATAACGCCAGGTTCCCGGTTTTGTGGTTCGGTGCCGGGCACAATCCCGGCACCATCGATAACCACCGTTTCAAGATCGGCGGTGTCGTTGTTGCTGCTGAATGTGCTTTGCGTGCCGAATCGGCTGTGATCGACGGGCGGTGTCAACAGCAACTGCGGTGCCATAAAGCGCGATTTAGGCGGGCTTTGTGGATAGATCAAAAGCTGGCTGGCGATTTTAATGCGCGGATTTGCATCCTGTGTGGATGGTGAAAGGTTTTGCGCCCCGGTTTGCCCGTTGCCAAGCTGGTCAAGAACGCCCCAGTCAACCTGGACATTGCTGCCCGGTAAAACCGGGGAAAACTGCCGGGCGCTGGCGCCATTACTGGCCACCATCAATGTTCCGAGCGCCGCCGCAAAGGCAATCGCCGAAATCTTTGTATTCCCCTTCATCAATTCGCAGGCCCCTTGTTATCCTGTTTTCTGACCGTTCGCATCAGATGCGCTTTTTGTGACGATCTTACGGCACTGCGTGTGCCACCCCTGTTCCGCCCAAGGTCTTCCCTCCCGGGCGGTTCTTTGGCACCATAACTTACCCTATTGGTGCCGACAACCGGTTTGACCTGAACGCAAAAAAGGCATCCACAACAATTTGTGAATGCCTTTGTGCGTTTTGTCAAAAACAGTCCCGAATTATTCGGAAACCGCCTTTTTCAATGTTTTCGCCAGAACCGGCTGGATCGAATCATTTGCCGCAACCACGCTGCCGGTACCAAGCATGTTGGTGCCGCCATCAATGTCGCGGATATAGCCACCGGCTTCGGTAACCATAAGGATGCCAGCAGCGATATCCCACTGGCTTAAATGTGTTTCCCAGTAACCGTCATAACGGCCTGCGGCAACATAGGCCAGATCCAGCGAGGCCGCGCCGAAACGGCGCACACCCGAGCAACGGTCCATCACAGCGTGAAGCTGTTTTTCAAATACCGCATGATCGCCACGGCCAACATGGGGAACCCCGCATGCCAGCACACAATCGGTCATGCGGCGGCGGCCTGAAACACGCAGGCGGCGGTTATCGAGATACGCGCCAACGCCTTTTTCAGCCCAGAAGAACTCGTCCTTGGCCACGTCATAGATAATACCGGCAATGATTTCGTCACCGCGTTGCAAGGCAACGGAAATGGCAAAATGCGGAATGCCGTGCAAGAAGTTGGTGGTGCCATCAAGCGGGTCAATGATCCAGCGGTGTTCCGGATCGCGGCCGATGATTTCGCCCCCTTCTTCGAGCAAAAAACCGTAGCCGGGGCGGGCCCGTTCCAGTTCTTCGCGCAGGCGTTTTTCGGCACGATGATCTGCCGCCGACACAAAATCGCCGGGGCCTTTCATCGATACCTGAAGATTTTCGACTTCACCGAAGTCGCGCTTGAGTCCATAGGCCGCTTTTTCAACGGCCTTGAACATGACATTGATATTTGCTGAACGACGGGCGGCGCCACGCACGGCTCATCTCCCGGTGTTTGAATGTGTCTGAAAAAAAACGAGCAACGTTAGAGGTTAGTCTTTTGCGCGCTCAAGATAGGTGCTTTCGGCGGTGTTCACGACAATGCGTGTGCCCGATTCAATGTGCGGCGGCACCAGAATGCGGACACCGTTTTCAAGAACGGCCGGTTTATAGGAAGAAGACTGGGTCTGACCCTTGACCACGGCATCGGCTTCCACGATCTGGAAGGTGACATGCTCGGGGATCGTCGCACTGATCGGTTCTTCTTCAAAGGATTCGACGGTAACAACCATCCCATCCTGAAGGAATACCGCAGGTTCGCCAATCAGTTCGGAATTGACTGTGATCTGGTCGAAGGTTTCGCTGTCCATCAGGGTCAGCATGTCGCCTTCAGCAAACAGGAAGGTATAGTCCTTCTGGTCGAGGCGAACACGTTCGACAGTTTCAGACGCACGGAAGCGTTCATTAAGCTTCGTATTGTCCCGCAGGTTTTTCAGTTCAACCTGGTTAAATGCACCGCCTTTGCCAGGCTTTACTGCATTGGTCTTCACTGCGCGCCACAAGCCGCCATTATGTTCAATAATGTTGCCCGGACGGATTTCGTTGCCGTTGATTTTCATGGCACCAACCGTTCTTTCAGATCACAGATTCACAATGTGGAAAAAAGTGGCGTCTAAGTACCAGTTTGTCGGTAGCCTCGCAAGCCTCTTCGTGGCGTGCAAATGCATGCGGCCCCCTGCGTGTTTGCATGGCTGCCCGGTTTTACGACACTGACGTAACGCGATGTGCGTTTGGAAACGGCAGGATTGTTGAAAGATTTCGCGCAGCTTTATCGGGCATCCTGCATCGGGGCAAAGGGCCTGCGCGCCGATACAGAATGACCTTTCATGCCTGTTATTGCGCAGGTTTTGCAATGCGTTGCCCGGATCTTGCGGTAATTTTACGTGTGATCGCGGGGAAACTGAATGTCAGGATCAGGGCGCTAAGGGCCGCCATTCCGGCCATCGCATATATATGATGCGCCTGTGCCGGGCCTTGTGAAAACATCCAGGCAAAAATATAGGCAAAGGCGGCCTGACCAATGGCAAACAAGGTCGTGGCGAAGCTCCAGGCCTGATGTCGCGTCTCGGGATCATCGATCAGTTCGTGGATCCAGCCCAAAATTAGCGAAACCACCCCTGGTACCGTTGCGCCAACGACAAAGGCCGATATTAACAGCAGGGCAGGGTTGTCGCCTATGGCCGGGATAACGGTCATGACCATGTCGACAAGCAACATTCCCGTCAGGGTAACGCGAAACCCGAACCGGTCGCCGAATTTACCAAGTGTGACCGGTCCACACAGCGCGCCGACACCAAATATGGTCCAGCACAAGCTGCCAAATCCGTCGCCCAAATCAAGAATACGCGCCGTATAGTCGACCAAAAACACCATATGAGGCACCAGCGAGATGGCGACCAGCGCATAAACAAGCCCCACCAGCCAAACCGTAAAATGCGGCCATTTGGGTTTTGCCATCGCCTTTGTCGGGGTAGGTGCGGGGGAGCCGGGCGAGGAGTGTGCAGTTTTGGGGGCGGTTTGATCCGCAGGCAGAAAAAACCATGCCGAGGCCATCAGCGTTACGCAAATAATGCCAAGCCCTGCCCACGCCCAGCTTAGGTCATGGCGGATCAATAGCGGGACAATTGTTCCAGAGATGATAATGCCGATGCCGACACCGCTAAAAATCAATCCCATCGCGAAACCGCGTTTTGCAACCGGGACCGATGGCAAAATAGTGGGGGCGGCAAGAACAATTAAAAAACCGCCGCTAATGCCAGATAAAATCCGCCAGGGGAAAAACCACCAGAACGATGCCGGTTGCCAGCAGGCAAAAAAGCTGATGGCGGCAACAAACATGGCCAGGCGCAACGTGCTGCGATTTCCCAAACGTGCGGCAGCAAAGCGTGCACCCGACGCGCCCAGAAGATAACCGGCAAGATTGGCGGCCCCCAGATAGGCAACGGTGCCCGCCGAAAACCAGTGTTGGTGGATCATTGCGGGAATAAGGGCGGAATAGGCAAACCGCGACAGGCCAACCCCGATAAACGAAGTACAAAAACCGGCCCAGATATAAAGCCGGGCATCGGATGAAAGACGGGAAACACTGGGCATCAAGCTGTCCTGATGGTGGGAACTGTTTTGATGCTAGACCGGATATGAATTCAGTAAAAACGAATTATAATGATATCAGTGATCACTATTCAAGATATGACACGCAAAGAAGAATGAACGGCCTGGCGCGGGGCCGGTTGATCGTTGCTGGCGTGGAAATCTTCCCAGTGATCCTGAATGGTTTGGAAAAGGGCCGTGCGCGCACTGGTTTGCAAGGCGTCCTTACGCGAAATAAAAACCGTTTCAACATGGGCGCTACTGGCGGGCAGGGCATGAAGGGAAACAGGGCCGATCCGGTTGATATGGGGCAACAGGGCACGGGGCAACATGGTAATGCCCAGCCCGGCTGAAACGCAGTTTATAACGGTTTCCAGCGTGCCAAATTCCAGTACCGGAACGTTTTTACGCCCAAGGCGTGCCAAAAAGTCTTCCAGCATAAAGCGATACTGGCAACCGGCATTCATCACAACAATGCGCAAGTTGGCATGATCGCATGTCTTGGCAATCGAGGTCATGTCGGGCGGGCCAAAAACAACCAGTTCTTCGGCAAAGCAGGAAGACGTTTTTAAATTCGGATGGTCAACCGGGCCGCAGACAAATGCCCCGTCCAGTCTGTGTTCAAGTACCGACTCAATCAGTGCAGCCGTGGTTTCTGTACGTAAACTCAGGTTTACATCAGGATATTTGTGCAGGAATTTGGCCAGCACCGGCGAAATGCGCAATGCGGCGGTTGTTTCCTGCGAGCCGATTTTAAGCGGGCCGGTCGGCACGCCATCATCAATGGTGGCTTGTCTGGCTTCGCACATTAAATGTGCCAGCCTGTCATAATAAGGCAGCAGCCGTTGCCCGGCAGCGCTAAGTGTGACGCCGCGATGATGGCGTTCAAACAGGGAGGTTCCCAGATTTTCCTCTAGCGCGCGTATCCGTGCCGTAATGTTGGACTGAACGGTATTAAGTTCTTCGCTGGCTTTGCGCATGCTGCCCAGTTTGGCAACGGTGGCAAAGACCTGTAAATCCGAAATATCCATGTCAGAAATGCCTGTTTTTCGGGGGCGTTAACGCAAGTTTGCACAGGACGACCAGACAAAAGATAAGCCGCAATTACGGGCAGGGCAATATGCCTGCTATTCTGCCTGTTCTATGCTTAATTCTTCGCTGGCTTTGGCAATGGCGCGCGCAATGGCAATGGCACCGGCTTCCGGGCCGTTCGGATGGTTCCAGACAGCACCGCTAACGGCAACAAAATCAGCCCCGGCCTTTACCAGCGGTGCCAGATTATCGGCATTGATGCCGCCAATGGCAACGCAGGGAACGGTGGTAAATGTCGCCCAGATCTCGATAATTTCCGGCTCGACCCAGGTGGCGGGCTCTTTGGTGGTGGTGGGGAAAAATGCGCCAAAGGCAACGTAATCGGCCCCTTTGTCGCCCACATCCATCGCCCGATGGCGGCTGTCGTAACACGAAACGCCAACAACATGTTCTTCGCCCATGATCGCGCGCGCCTCGGCATAACTGCCATCTTCGGCACCGATATGCACGCCGTCACAGCCGGTTTTATGGGCCAGATCGGGGCGATCATTTAAAATTAGCGGAATTTCGCGTTTGCTGCAAACCGGCAAAATCTTTTTGACAGCGGCAATAATGCCTTCGTCATTGAGGTCTTTGAGCCGTAATTGAACGCAGGCAACGGCACCGGTATCAAGCACACGGGCCAGCAGGTCCGGGAAGGTTGCCAGATCGATGCTGGGCGGTGTCAGCAGATAAAGACCGGTTTGTTCGTCGCTAATCACGGCTGATATTCCTGTTTGCAGTTACATCGCCTGTTTATCCTGCCCGGACGCAGTTGGCAATCAAAGCTGTGCCAATGTGGTGCGCAGGCGTTTTTCCAGCTCGGGACCGGGCAAAAAATGATCGTCTATATCGTGAAACGGCATCGCACACAAAACCAGCGCATCGTTTGCGCAAGGATCAGATGGGGCAAACACAGTTTGCACCCAGATATGGCACCCTTTTTGCCCGGCGATATCTTGCAAGCTTGCCCGGGCAGCGGGGTTAATGTCGCCGATGATGACATGTTCAATGCCCGATTCCAGCGCCGATAAAGCTTGCCCGGTGTGGGTGCGGCAATCAATCGCACCGCTGATTTGGCAGGCGGGCCAGTCGTTGCGTAATTTTGCCAGCAAGGCGGCAAACCATTTGGCCCCGTGGGTTTCGCCACAATTTTCCGGGCCATGCAGCACAAAAGGTGTGGTGCCCATAATGCGACAGGCCAGGGTTGCGCCGGTAAAGCTGTGAATGCGGATGTGTAGCAGGTTTGGTGTCATGGTGATCTCGTATCAGGCAGAAGGCACCATTATTGCGGTGAGGCGGCAAAATGCCGCCATAAAAAAGGGGCGATCCGAAGATCGCCCCTGTAATCTGGTTAATCCGCTCGGACGACCGACGGATTACAGATATTTCGCCATTTCAATGGCGGTATCGGACATACGGTTCGAGAAGCCCCATTCGTTATCGTACCACGACAGGATACGCACGAAGTTGCCACCAACGACCTGAGTCTGGGTCGAATCGAAGGTCGAGCTGTTGGGGTTGTGATTGAAATCAATCGATACCAGCGGCGCATCATTTACGCCCAGCACACCCTTCAGGCGGCCATTGGCGGCTTCGGCGATGGCAGCGTTGATTTCTTCAGCCGTGGTGTCACGACCGGCAACAAAGGTCAGATCGATCATGGAAACATTCGGGCTCGGCACGCGAACCGATGTTCCGTCCAGCTTGCCTTTAAGTTCCGGCAGAACCAGACCAACAGCCTTGGCCGCCCCGGTCGAGGTCGGGATCATGGAAAGCGATGCCGCACGGGCACGACGCAAATCCTTGTGCAGGCTGTCAACCGTGTTCTGGTCGCCGGTGAAGGCGTGAACAGTGGTCATGAAGCCTTTGGTGATGCCAACGGTTTTGTTCAAAACATCGGCCACCGGTGCCAGGCAGTTGGTGGTGCAAGATGCGTTTGAAACAATGATGTCGTCGGCGGTCAGGCTGTCGCTGTTAACGCCGTAAACAACAGTTTTGATGTCGCCCTTTGCCGGGGCCGAAATCAGAACGCGTTTGGCACCTGCGGTCAGGTGTTTGCCAGCACCGGCTTCGTCAAGGAAGATCCCGGTGCATTCAAATGCGATATCAACGTTAAGCTCGCCCCATGGCAGGTTGGCCGGATCGCGTTCCGAGCAAACCTTGATCGCCTTGCCATCAATGACCAGATCATTGCCTTCGGCTTTGACGTCATTGGCAAGAATACCATGAACAGAATCATATTTCAGCAGGTGGGCATTGGTTTTGACGTCGCCAAGATCGTTGATGGCAACGACTTCAAGGTCGGTGCGGCCGCTTTCAACAATCGCACGCAGAACCAGACGGCCGATACGGCCAAAACCATTAATCGCAACACGAATAGCCATTAATTCCTCCAAAAACATACTGATTGTGACCGGACGGTCAAACCCCGCTGATGGGGACAATCAAAAAGGCCGGATCGGCATATTACCGGCCCGGCCCAAAAATTAAACCAGTTCCTTGGCCGCTTTGACCATGGCATCGGCAGTAATGCCGAAATGTTCATACAGTTCGGGTGCCGGTGCCGATGCGCCAAAGCCATGCAGGCCAATGATCTTGCCATTGTCGCCCACATATTTTTCCCAACCGAAAACCGACAGGGCTTCGATGGCAATACGCGGGGCGGTGCCCAGAACGCTTTTGCGATATTCTGGCGACTGTGCGTCAAACAGTTCCCAGCAAGGCAGGGAAACCACGGCGGCAGAAATGCCTTCAGCCTTCAGTTTTGCCTGGGCATTAACGGCAATCTCAACTTCCGATCCGGTGGCAATCAGGGTGACCTGGGTGTCGCCGTCGGCTTCGGAGATGATGTAACCGCCGCGCGCAACCAGGTTGTCTTCGCGGTATTCGGTGCGCAGGGTCGGCAGGTTCTGGCGGCTAAGGGCCAAAACGGTCGGGCCGCTATCATGGGTGATGGCCATGGCCCATGCTTCGGCGGTTTCAACCGCATCGGCAGGGCGGATCATCAGCACGTTGGGCATGGCGCGCAGCGAAGCCACATGTTCGACCGGCTGATGGGTCGGGCCGTCTTCGCCAAGACCGATCGAATCGTGGGTCATGACATAAACAACGCGCTGGCCCATCAGGGCGGATAAACGAATGGCCGGGCGGCAATAATCGGTAAACACCAGGAAGGTGCCGCCATAGGGCATGATGCCGCCATGTAACGCCAGGCCGTTCATGGCCGCTGCCATACCGTGTTCACGAATGCCGTAATAAATGTAACGGCCTTCATAGCCGCTTTGAACCGAAATCGGTTCCTGAACGGCGGTTTTGGTGTTGTTGGACCCGGTAAGGTCGGCCGAACCACCAATCATGTCGGGAATGGCTTTGGTCAGAACTTCCAGCACATTCTGCGATGATTTGCGGGTGGCAATTTTCGGCAGGTCGTCGGTGATCTGCTTTTTATAGACATTAAACGCTTCGATCCAGTTTTCCGGCAGCTTGCCTTCAACCCGGCGTTCGAAATCGGCACGAACATCACCATCATGGGCGTCAAAACGTGCGCCCCAGGCGGCAAATGCGTCGGCACCACGGGCACCGGCGGCGCGCCAGGCGTCCAGCACATCGGCCGGAACATCAAACGGCTCATAAGGCCAGTCCAGCTTTTCGCGCGCAGCGGCCAGTTCTGTGGCACCCAGCGGCGACCCGTGGGTGGCTGATGTGCCGCCCTTGGTCGGCGCACCAAAACCGATAACGGTTTTGCATGCGATCAGCGACGGGGTGCCGGTGGTTTTGGCTTTGGCAATGGCGGCTTCGATGGCGTTTGCGTCGTGGCCGTCAATCTGCTGAACATCCCAGCCAGCGGCTTCGAAACGTTTTTTGTGGTCTTCCGAGGTCGAAAGCGAGGTTGGGCCATCGATCGAAATGCCGTTATCGTCAAACAGCACGATCAGTTTGGACAGTTGCAAATGGCCTGCCAGCGAAATGGCTTCCTGCGAAATGCCTTCCATCAGGCAGCCGTCGCCCGCAACCACATAGGTGTAATGGTCAACCAGGTCGTTATTAAACGCCGCATTCATGATGCGTTCGCCCAAGGCAAAACCGACCGAGGTCGCAATACCCTGACCCAGCGGGCCAGTGGTGGTTTCAATACCTGCACCATGACCAAATTCCGGGTGGCCGGCAGTGCGCGCGCCGAGCTGACGGAAATTTTTGATCTGGTCGAGGTCGAAATCTTCGTACCCGGTAAGATAAAGCAGCGAATAAAGCAGCATGGATCCGTGACCTGCAGACAGGATAAACCGGTCGCGGTCGGGCCAGTGCGGGTGTTTCGGATCGAATTTCAGAAACTTGGTAAAGAGAACAGTCGCGACATCGGCCATGCCCATTGGCATGCCCGGATGGCCGGAATTGGCTTTTTCCACGGCGTCGGCGGAAAGAAAGCGAATGGCATTTGCCATGCGGCTATGTTCTGCTGGTTTCGTCATTGAATGCGCTTCCTGGGGGTTCGCTATCGGGCGTTGAATAATAGGTACTGAACCTAAGGCGAAATAAATCAAATAAGACGGGCGGAACATGCCCCCGCTATGGCGAAACGTCAACCTGTTCTGTCGAAAAACCGACCGGATTGCTTAGATTGCGGTTAATCCTTACGTGCTATACTTGCGATCAGAACGGTTTTGAACGGGCAGGATTGCGGAACAGTTGACGCCTTGCTTTGTCACGACCTATCTTGTCGCGTGAGTTTGAAGGATCAGGAAGGACGATATGTCACGTCTGCAAAATGCCGGTGAACGTCTTGAAAATGCCCTTGCCACCCTTGAACAGGCGGTGGAGTCGCGGCTGGCGCGCTCGGAGGCCGCCTTGCAATCGGGCGAAAGCGAGAGTGCCGCCGCCCAGGCAAGGTCCGCAGAAATGCGTGCCCAGCTTGATGCCTTGAAGCACGATTACGATGTGCTGGCGCAGGTAACTGAAACGGTTTCGCAGCGCCTTGACGGTGCTGTGGGGCAATTGCGGGTGGTCCTGAACGACGAAACTGAACGAAAGCAGGCTTAAAATCATGGCACAGGTCTCAGTCCGTATTAATGGTCGCAGCTATGATGTTGCCTGCGAGGATGGGCAGGAAACCCGCCTTTCCCAACTGGCCGAATATGTTGACGAACGCGTAAGTGAAATTTCCGGTATGGTTGGCCAGATCGGCGAACAGCGCCTTTTGGTGATGACCAGCCTTTTGATTGCCGACGAGTTGGGGGATGCAAAAGAAAAATTGTCGGCCCCGGCAAGTGCGGCTTTGCCCGATGGTGCCGTGGCACCAGGGGACGCTGATCGTATGGCACAAAGCATGGAAAATCTCGCCTCTCGCATCGAGGCTATTGCACAAAAGCTTTCGGCTGACTAAGTTCGCATCGGATACTGCTTGCGATGCGTCCTTCGGGGCGATCAAGGGCGGGTCCAAAAAGGGGGCTGCCCTGTTCGTCAGATTCGCTAATTCCCGGGGCCGATGCTCATTTCTCTAGGGAGCTGTCCCTGGCGGGACCGTGGTCTCGTTATATGGCGCCCACCTGCACACGCAGGTCACGAGGAATTACCACATGGTCAACGGCAGTGGTGGCTCCCGCTTTCCTTTGGGGAAGCGGGAATTTTCCTTTTAAGGCAGTTTAATCGAAATTTGTGATCGGGGGATGACCTGCCCGGTGGGTGGGGTTGCCGCGTTTGGTCATGCGGTGAGATAGACGGAAATAGAAATGCGGCTTTTACATCTGGGCGACGTTCTGGGGCAATCCGGGCGCACGGCTGCGCTGGAAGCATTACCAATGTTGCGCGACCGCTTGAAGGTTGATGCGGCGATTGTAAATGTTGAAAATTCCGCGCATGGTTTTGGTGTTACCGCGAAAATTTGCCGCGAATTTTACGATGCCGGAGCCGATGTGCTAACGACGGGCAACCATGTCTGGGATCAGCGCGAAATCATCACTTATATCGACGAAGACAAAACCCTGTTGCGCCCGTGGAATTTTCCCGATGGCACGCCCGGCCAGGGCGATTGTGTGTTTACCGCACGATCGGGCAAAAAGGTTGCCGTCATTAACATGATGGGCCGGTTGTTTATGGACCCGCTGTCCTGCCCGTTTCAAGGGGCGAACAAACTGTTGGGCAAATACCGGCTGGGCAAAAATGTCGATGCCGTATTGTTTGATTTTCATGCCGAAACCACGTCGGAAAAAATGGCATTCGGGCATCATTGCGATGGCCGCGCGTCGCTGGTTTTGGGGACACATACCCATGTGCCAACTGCCGATGCGCAAATTTTACCCGGCGGAACCGCTTATCAGACCGATGTGGGCATGTGCGGCGATTTTAATTCCGTGATCGGCATGAAACATGAAAGCTCGGTGGCAAAGTTTTTGACCAAAATGCCGTCGGGCAGGCTGGAACCGGCCGACGGCCCGGCAACCGTTTGTGGTGTTTATGTTGAAACCGACGATAAAACCGGTTTGGCAAAACGTATCGAGCCGGTTCGTATGGGCGGGCGTTTGCGGGGCAGCTGGCCAACCGCCTGATCTGGCGGGACGCTATATTTCAGCTGTTTGAAACCAGATCATGCAAAACAGATAACGGGCCGATGCAGATGTGCATCGGCCCGTTTTTGTGCCGGTTTCCGCCTTGCAGACATCACGGGGTCGGGGGGGGAGTTGATGCCCGCAAGGCGTTATCGGTATGAAAGAAGCCTAGCGCAAAACGCGCCGGAGCCGATAGCCCAGTCCTCTATAAAAATTGCATAATCCTGCAAATGCTGGAAAACGGCCTGTTGTTTTAGGCAATCGATGATTATGTGTTTTTTTACCACGCCAGCCATTTGGTGCGGTTTGGGCGATCAGATGGGGAAAAGCAAAAATGATGACGGCGGGCTTGGACAAATTTGCATATTTGATTGAACAATATTGCAGCAGTGCGGGGCGCTATGACACAGCCATTCCCGGTGTCGCCCTGTTGCGCGCAGATGCGCCGATGGAGCCGGTGAATGTCGTGTATCAGCCATCGGTTTGTATTTTGGCCAGCGGCGAAAAAACAGCCCTGATGGGCGATAGCGTTTATGTCTATCGGCCCGGACAATATTTAACCGTGTCGCTTGATGTGCCGGTTTTGGGGGAAGTCACCGTTGCCAGCCCCGATGAACCCTATTTGTGTTTGCGCCTTGATCTTAATACCAAGGTGATGGGCGAAATTATGATGGAAGCGCGCGATAACAATATCGTGCCCACTGGCCGCCAGCCGGGATCGGCCCTGCAGGTTAGTGATGCTGGCGCGGAGCTGATCAATGCCGCCACGCGCTTGCTGGAATTGCTGGCAACCCCGCGTGATATTCCCATTCTGGCCCCGTTGATTGAACGTGAAATTTTGTACCGGCTCTTAAACGGCCCGCAAAGTGTACGTTTGCAGCAACTGGCACTGGCCGACAGCAAGCTAAACCAGGTGTCGCGCGCCATCGAATGGATCAAACATCATTTTCGCGAACCGTTTAGCGTGGAAGTGCTGGCGCGTGAAGCCCATATGAGCCCCTCGGCCCTGCATCAGCATTTCAAGGCCATTACATCCATGAGCCCGCTGCAATATCAAAAACAGTTGCGCCTGCAAGAGGCACGCTCGCTGATTATGGTCAGTGCCATGGATGCGGCCAGTGCCGGTTACCATGTGGGATATGACAGCCCGTCGCAGTTTTCGCGCGAATATCGGCGCATGTTCGGCGCCCCGCCACGGCGCGATGTCGAACAGTTGCGACTCTCGTCATCTGCAGGGATGGTCGAGGTTGCCTAGGGTGCGATACCCCCGAAACATGCCCGAAAATATGCGGTGGTGTCGGCAATTGTCACCGCGTCGGGCGATCACGCGCGCGAACATGGCATCGTTTAAGGGGGAATTTGCCAACAAGGTTTGTAAAACCCGCCCATACGAACAGGTATCGGGCCTGGAATGTCATTTCTTCAAAATTTAGCCTTGACTAACTTTTAAAGTCCGCACAACAATCAGGGACAAATTTCCCGATGATCCCGTGGGCGTGGTGGTGTCGATCTTGCGTCGATATCAGATGACTGTTGTGATCCACGGGATTTGGAATGGTTAAAAATTCAGGCGGGAAGGGCTTCCCGCTGGCGGAGAATGGTATATGCCCGATATTGGCGACGTAAAACGAAAACAGGGCGACTGGCGGCATGAGGCCGAACAACCTTCGCTGGTTGAAGTATTCCGGTCGATTGCGGTATCCCCTGATGCCGGGTTTTTTCGCAAGTTTTTAACCTTTGCCGGGCCGGGATATCTGGTGGCGGTTGGCTATATGGACCCGGGTAACTGGGCCACGTCGCTGGCGGGCGGGTCGCAGTTTGGCTATGCTCTTTTGTGTGTGGCGCTGTTATCCAATATCATGGCGGTGATTTTGCAATCGCTGTGTGCCAGGCTGGCCATTGCCACCGGGCGCGATCTGGCACAGGCGTGCCGCGATGCCTTTCCGATCTGGATGTCGTGGCCGCTTTGGGTGCTGGCCGAACTGGCCATTTGTGCTACCGACCTTGCCGAGGTAATCGGCACGGCCATTGCGCTGAATTTGCTGTTTGGTATTCCGCTCGAACTGGGCGTTCTCATTACCGCTGCCGATGTTTTGGTGATCTTGTGGCTGCAAAGCCGGGGTTTTCGCTGGGTCGAAGGCTTTATCATTGCCCTTTTAGGCGTGATTTCGGTGTGTTTTGCCATCCAGATCGCCATGGCCGACCCGGACTGGTATGGCGTGATTACCGGCTTTGCCCCGACTGTTAATATTTTGACCAATCAGCATATGTTGTATCTGGCGTTGGGGATTATTGGTGCCACGGTGATGCCCCATAACCTGTATCTGCATTCTGGCATTGTCCAGACACGGGCCTATGAACATTCGATCAAGGGCAAGCGCGAAGCCCTGCGGTTTGCCACGCTTGATTCTACGGTGGCATTGACATTTGCCCTGGTCATTAACGCATCTATCCTGATTTTGGCCGCCGCGACCTTTCACGTTTCCGGGCAAACCGACGTGGATGACATTGGCAAGGCCCACGAACTGTTATCGCCGTTGCTGGGCACCTCTATGGCGCCGATCCTGTTTGGCATTGCCTTGTTGTGTTGCGGGTTAAGTTCGACCGTAACGGCCACGATGGCCGGGCAAATCGTGATGGAAGGGTTCATTAAAATGACCCTGCCATCGTGGTTGCGACGATTGTTAACGCGGGTTGTCGCGATTATTCCCGCCATTGCCGTAACGGTAATTTACGGGCAGGCGGAAACGGCAAAACTGCTTATTTTGTCGCAGGTGGTGCTGAGCTTTCAGCTGCCCTTTGCGGTGGTGCCGCTGGTGATGTTTACCGCGTCAAAGCAAAAAATGAAGGAACTGTGCGCGCCGCGCTGGTTGACGGGGGTGTCTGTCATTATCGCGCTGATCATTATCGCGCTGAATGTCAAACTGCTTTACGACATTTCGGTGGGCGCGATATAGCGCAAAGCGCGCCGTTCTCGGCGGAATACCTGTTCAAAAAACCGTCAGGGTCGGGATAACGTCACATCAATGTGAGGGACATTCCCGGCCCTGACGCATGTCCGGGGTTGAAACCGGGGCAGGGCCGCGGTACCAATTTTCGCCTCTGCAGCGATTTTCTTTGGATTCTTAATAATTCGCAATTACGTCGCGGGCCGGGATGGGTATAGTGCCTTCAGGTTGTTTCGCATTTTGCATTATCGACCTTGCCGTGGCCTCATGTATCGCCGGTGTTGTTGGCGGTAATCCCTGGGCACAGCACCCGCCGCCTTTTTCGTCATCACAGCAAAAGACATTGCCATGAATGATCGCTCCGAAAAGCAGACCAGAACCGGAAAACGTCGCACCCTGATTGTGATGGGATGTGCGTTTGCCGTTATGGTGACACTGGTGGTTTATTCGCCGACCCTGTATCGCATGTTTTGCGCGGCAACCGGTGTTGGCGGGGCGGTTCGCCAGATATCGGTGCCCAACAAAACGGCAAACGCGGCAGATACGACGACTCAACAAGGGCAGGGAACGCCTGTTAGTGCCGCAACCGGTGGGACGGGCAGCCCGAATGGCGCCAGCCCGACCGTTGCCGAGGCAACCAGCGACGACATGGTTGAAGTTTATTTTGATGCCAATGTTGCCAAGGGTTTGCCGTGGGAATTTTACCCCGAAGAACGCATGGTCAAGGCCAGGCTGGGCGAACCGGTAAAGGTGTATTACTACGCCAAAAACAATTCCGACGAGACCATTGTGGCGCGCGCGGTTTTTAACGTAACGCCTTATAAATCCGCCCAGTATTTTTTTAAGATCGAGTGTTTCTGTTTTACCAACGAAAAACTGGCCCCAGGCGAAAGTGCCCGTATGCCGCTGGTTTTGTATATTGATGACCAGATCCACAAAGACCCAAACACCGCCGAAGTTAAGGACATTACCCTGTCTTACACTTTCTATCGCCAGTCAGATTTGACCGATCAGGAAGTCTCCGCGGCGCGCGAATTAAAAGCCGGATCAGATCAGAAAGAAGCCGAGTTGTCGCGTTCGGCAAATATCGATCTGGAAAACGATGTCCGCCGCCAATAGGCCCGGTTGCAAACAGGGGACTGCCATGAACCGCAAAAATACGTTTTTTCGCCCAAAACAGCGCACCAGACTGCGTAAATCTGTTGCTGTGGCGCTGCTGGGCGTTGTGATTTCAGGTGGGTTTGGTGCGGCTGTGGTCACGATGACGCCGGGCGCCGCACAGGCGCACAGCTATGTGCTGGGTAAAATTATGATCGGGCATTTCTGGGCTCCGCCCGCCGATCAGGATGCCAAGGGGGCTGCCATATATGGCCCCTTGTTAAATGGCGGTAAAGACCCGGTAACGCTGGTGGGGGCAACCAGCCCGATTGCCGATCAGGTTCGTTTTCGGGTGGAAAAGGACGGGGTTGAAAGCTGGGTCAACAGCATTACCCTGACGCCCAACAAGCCAATGGGCCTTGCCGCCTGGCGCGAACATATCTGGCTGAGCGGGTTAAAAGAACCCTTACGCGCAGGCGGCTCGTTTGATCTGGATCTGGACTTTGGCAAAGCGGGCCATAAGACAATCCAGATTGTGGTCGAGGATGAAGGCGGGCATTAAAGCATGTTGCCAATGATTGAAGCACCATAAAAAACGGCCCGTCACATCCGCGACGGGCCGTTTTCATTTAAAGTGTCAGGTGCAATCAGGAAGCGGCACGGTCATGGGCCTTGCGGCGCAAATCTTCCAGAATGGTGCCAATACGGTGATTAAGGTTTTCAACCTTTTTCGCCGCGTTCTGCGATGTTTGCAGAACTTCGCCCGACAATTCGCCGGTTTTGCCGGTTTCTTCGGCAACATCGGTAATCGAGGTGGAAACCATCCGGGTACGATCCGCCGCATTGCGCACATTGCGGGTGATTTCGTTGGTCGCGGCCCCTTGTTCCTCAACCGCTGCCGAAATGGTGGTGGCGATTTCATTGATGTTTTCAATGATATGGCCGATCATTTCGATGGCAGTCACCGATTCACCGGTCGATTTCTGAATGCCGGAAATTTGCCCGGCAATTTCGTCGGTGGCTTTTTCGGTCTGGTTGGCAAGGTTTTTAACCTCGGCGGCCACCACGGCAAACCCTTTGCCCGCATCACCGGCACGGGCCGCCTCGATGGTGGCGTTTAAGGCCAGAAGGTTGGTTTGCTCGGCGATGTCGGTAATCAGGGCGATCACCTCGCCAATGCGATTGGCCGATTGCGACAGGCTGACCACCAGTTCGTTGGTTTCACGCGCCTTTTGCGCGGCATCGTTGGAAATGCGGGTTGATTCCGCCATCTGCCGGTTAATTTCGGCGTTGGATGCGGCCAGCTGTTCGGTGGCGGCGGCAACGGTTTCAACATTACTGGTCGCTTCGCGGGCCGATGTGGCAACTTCTTCGCTTTGCCCCGAAACCAGTTCGGCACTTTGCGTCATTTGCCCGGAAACACCCTGAAGCTGCTCGGCCAGGGCCGCAATTTCGCCCACGGCACTTTCAACTTCACCTTGCAATGTATCGGCAAGGCCCAGCAATTCATCGCGCAGCGCCTCGTTGCGTTCGCGGTTCAGGCGGCCTTCCTCGGCCTGCATGTCGCGGACCTTAATGGCATTTTCCTTAAATACCTCAACCGCGCGGCCCATGGCGGAAATTTCGTCATTGCCCTTGGCCGGTACGGGAACGTCAAGATTGCCATCCGCAAGCGTGATCATGGTTTGTTGCAGGCCGCCAAGGCGACGCAGCAAGTTGCCACGGACATAGACCACATAAATTGCAAGCGACAGCAAGATAGCGGCAGCCGCGACTGCATACAGAACCAGTGATCCTTGCTTTTGCAGACCGCGTGCGGTGTTTGCCGCATCATCAACGCCGCCTTGCAGGTTTTCAACAACCTGATCCACACCCGACCCCATAGCCTGGGCATATTCGGCGGCCTTGGCGACCAGTTGCTGGGCATCAATGGCCGATTGCAATTCACGGGTTTGCAAATCGGGCAGGCTGCCGTCACCAGCAGAAAGCTTGCTCATTTTTTCGATCAGGTCCTGATAGAACTTGACCAGTTTGGGATTGCCCAGGTCTTTGACCAGGCTGGACGCATCGGCATAGCTGCCGCGCACCCGAACACCAATGATCGACAGACGGGTCATATCGCGTTCCGATGCCGACCCGATAACGATATTGGCAATCTGGTTGCCCAGGTTGGTCAGATCGACCAGCGGGCCACGCTTGCTGACACTGTCATGATATTTAAACAGTGATGAAATCAGGTCTTCGCGCGGCTGGCGGGTTTGTAAAACCGGGCTTTTGCGCAGTTCCTTGACCATTTCCGAAATCTGGTTCAAATCGTTTGACGTGACCGTCATTAACGGTTTCAGGGTGCTGACAAACCGGTCCGACATTTGTTGGAAATCGGTCAGCTTTTTTGCTTTTTCATCGGCAATCTGAAACCGTTTCTGGGTCAGGTCGTGCAACTGCGCCAAAGTATCCTGTAACTGGCTGCTGTTGCTTTCGATCACATCAAGTGTCTCGGGCTGCATGCCGGATTCGCGCAATTGTTCAACCCGGCTTTTCAGGGAAACAACCCGGTTATCAAGCTCGGCTTTTACGTTTTCTTCTTCCTGCGGTGTTGAAGCCGCCACAATGCGCGGGGCAATGGCAACAATTTCAGCACTTTCGGTTGCCAGCTGCTGTGCCGCAAACATCGGCGGAAGTTTTGCCTCGGTGATGTTGTCGAGTTCGGTGCCAAAACGTTCAAATGAAATGGCACCAACGGCAGCCGCAATAACGGCCATCAGCCCGACCAGAGCAAAGGAAACAAGTAATTTCCCACGAACGCCCATGCCGCCTTTTTGCACGGATTTTCGCTGGTTCCGGCCCCCTGTATTCTGTCGCATCTAGTCTAAACCCTGTGTTCTGCAATTGGCGCGTAACAGGCCTGGCACACAGGGGTAAACCCCCGACCACAGGCTTTGCACGCCACCAGTTCGGTTCTGCCGCCGTATCGCGACAGGAAATTTCGAAATGTCTCAGGTATGTCGCAGACCAGTTTGACGAATGTCCCCATCTGGCCTGTCCCCCGTAATATGCATTTTATTTATAACATACCGGGAAAGTTCAAGTAATTGGTTTGTAATTTGTACAGATGCATAGATAACTTATTCTGATACCGGTTTTTATTATTCTTTCAGTATCGGGTCTATGACCAATGGTCGTGATACATTCGGGCGTATCAGGGTTATTACGTACATTTTGCCCCCCAGAGTCGCGCCCATTAAAAAACAACGGCCCGTCAGGGCGACGGGCCGTTACAAGTGTTTCAGGTTGTTGATCGGGGCAGGTCGGTTGTGTGGATCGACCGGTCAGATCACACGGTCACGGGCCTGCTGGCGCAGGTCGTCAAGGATCTGGCCAATACGCACCCGCATGTTTTCGACTTTTTCCGACGCCGATTGTGCGGTTTGCAACACCTGACCAGACAAAATGCCGGTTTTCGATGTTTCGTTAACCACATCAGCGATTGATGTTGACACCATCCGGTTGCGTTCGGCCGCACCACGCACATTCCGGCTGATTTCGTTGGTGGCGGCACTTTGCTCTTCGACTGCGGCCGAAATGGTGGTGGCAATTTCATTGATATGTTCAATGATTTTGCCAATTTCACTGATGGCAGAAACAGATTCACCGGTGGATCGTTGAATGCCCAAAATCTGACCGGCAATGTCGTCGGTGGCTTTTTCGGTCTGATTGGCAAGGTTTTTAACCTCGGCGGCAACCACGGCAAAACCCTTGCCAGCTTCCCCGGCACGGGCCGCCTCGATGGTGGCGTTGAGCGCAAGCAAGTTGGTTTGTTCGGCAATGTCGGTAATCAGGGCGATAACCTCGCCGATACGGGTTGCCGATTGCGACAGGCTGTTAACCAGTTCATTGGTCTGTTTGGCTTTTTGCGACGCCTCGCTTGAAATGCGGGTCGATTGCGACATCTGCCGATTGATTTCCGCATTCGACGCCGAAAGTTCCTCGGTCGCAGCCGCAACGGTTTCGACATTTCCGGTGGCTTCACGGGCCGAAGATGCAACATCCTCGGTCTGGCCTGCGACGGTTTCGGCACTTTGGCTCATTTCGCCGGAAACCCCCTGAAGCTGGCTGGCAAGGGCGGCAATTTCGCCCACGGCACTTTCAACTTCACCTTGCAATGTATCGGCAAGGCCCAGCAATTCGTCGCGCAGGCTTTCGTTGCGTTCGTGATTAAGGCGAACTTCTTCGGCCTGCATGTCACGCACTTTGACAGCGTTCACCTTGAACACCTCAACCGCGTGGCCCATGGCGGTGATTTCGTCATTGCCCCGGGTGGGAACCGTAACATTCAGGTCGCCGCCCGCCAGTGTGACCATGGCCTTTTGCAGGTTAGCCAAGCGTCGCAGCAGGTTGCCCCGCACATAGATGATATATATTGCCAGCGAAATAAGGATGGCGCTGGCCGCAACAATATACAAAATCAATGTGCCCTGTTGTTGCAGGGTTTCCGTGCTGGCCGCCGCCGTATCGACCTCGCCTTGCAACGCATCGACCAGTTCATGAACATTGTTGCGCATGGCATTGGCATATTGCGCACTTTGCGCCACCAGTTTTTCCGAAGCACTGGCTGCGGCCAGTTCGCGCAGGCGAATGGCGGGCAGGCTGGCATCGCCGCTAGACAGGGTTTGCATTTTTTCGATCAGATCGACATAAAACTTCTGCAGTTTTTTATTGTCCATCTGATTAACCAGGTCGAGAACGTCGGCATAGGTGCCTTTGACCTGCACCGACACAATCGACAATTTGGTTTCGCTGGTTTCCGATGTGGTGGCAACAACCGAACTGACCGCTTCGTTGCCCAGCCGGCCAATTTCCTGGATCGGGTTACGTACCGCAATGGTCTTGCGAAATTTCGCCAGCATTGCCACCAGTTCTTCCTTGGACGGTTCGATGGCATATTCGGTTTTTCCTGCCAGATCATCGCTGGCGGCAGCCAGTTGCCCAAGGTCGTTCTGGGTATAGGAAAGAAGCGGTTTGAGCGTGCTGGCATAGCGGGACGAAACCGACTGAAATTCTTTCAGGGCGGCCGCCTTGTCGGCTGCGGCCTGCATGCGATCGCGGGTGGTTTCAAACAGTTTGTTGAGGGTATCTTGCAGGTCGGCACTGTTTTGCGCAATTTTGTCGAGGGTATCGGGCATTAGCCCCGTGTCGCGCAGGTGGGCGACTTTTTCGGCAACACCTTGTAAATGGTCGTCAAGTTCGGCCTTGACGGCCTGTTCTTCTTCGCTGGTGGTCGAGGCCACGATGCGCGGCGCAATGGCAACAATTTCGGTGCTTTCCGTTGCCAGATTTTGTGCGGTAAACATTGCCGGCAGTTTGGCATGGGTAATATCGGCCAGTTCAGAGCCGAATTTATGAAACGAATAAGCGCCGATAATGGCGGCAAAAACAGCCAGAAAACTGACAACAGCAAAGGATGCCAGCAATTTTGTCTTCACGCCGTTGGCGGTGCGGACATTCTTCTTTGTCGGTTGCGGGCGTGAAATCCCCGATTGTGACTTCATTGTTCTCTATCCTCGTTAGAGACGGGCGATGGGCCCGGTTTTGCCGGTCGTATTCTGGTGACAGATCACGGTCATGACCCCCCTGGCTGGTTTTTGCTTTTATGTTTGGTGCGGTAATATCTGGCGGTAGGGGCGCGTTCAGGTAAACGGGCAGAGTGTTTTACGGAAGGTCAGTTTGATATTACGTCAATATTTTAATGACAAATTGATGATGTTATCAATGCAAATTGTAAAATATGTCTGGCGGGCGGGCTGCGAAAACCGGGATATTGCGTGAATTTATCCGGATGAAGCGGGCAGGGATGTTACTTTGGAAGGATTTTAAGGAGTGACATCAATACCCTGAGCGATCAGCAGCTTTGACCCGCCAATAGTCTACAATGCTTTGTCGTATCGGCAGATAAAAAAATACAAAAGGATAGGGTTTGCCTGCTTTTGGGGAAAGGGATGGCAAATTCGGGCCGATTCCCTGCTTTTGGGGGTATGGAAGCCCACATGCGGGCGCGCGGCCCCCTGTGCCAGGCTGTGCTTGCGGGTTTTTGATGCAGCCATGGAAAAACCCCGTCCGTTGCCGGGCGGGGTTTAAAGGATCAGGACAATTTATAACGGGCAAGCGGGCCGCAAAACCATGTGGCCCGCAGCGTTATGACGCCGCGCGATCATGCGCCTGTTTACGCAAATCTTCGAGAATGTTGTTGATCCGGCTGCGCAGGTTTTCGACCTTTTCCGAGGCCGTTTGTGCCGTTTGCAAAACCTGCCCCGACAATTCACCGGTTTTTGCGGTTTCATTGGCGACATCTGTGATCGAACTGGAAACCGCCCGGGTCCGGTCTGCCGCACCGCGCACATTGCGGGTGATTTCGTTGGTCGCGGCCCCTTGTTCCTCGATGGCCGCCGAAATGGTGGTGGCAATTTCATTGATGTTTTCAATGATACGACCAATCATTTCAATGGCCGAAACTGACTCGCCGGTCGATTTCTGAATGCCGGAAATTTGCCCTGAAATTTCCTCGGTGGCTTTTTCGGTCTGGTTGGCCAGGTTTTTAACCTCGGCGGCAACCACGGCAAATCCCTTGCCTGCATCCCCCGCACGCGCGGCTTCGATGGTGGCGTTTAAGGCCAGAAGGTTGGTTTGCTCGGCGATATCGGTAATCAGGGCGATGACCTCGCCAATGCGATTGGCCGATTGCGACAGGCTGACCACCAGTTCGTTGGTTTCACGCGCCTTTTGTGCCGCATCGTTGGAAATGCGGGTTGATTCCGCCATTTGCCGGTTAATTTCGGCGTTGGATGCCGAAAGCTGCTCGGTGGCGGCGGCCACGGTTTCCACATTGCCCGTGGCTTCCTGTGCCGAGGATGCAACATCCTCGCTTTGGGTGGAAACCAGTTCAGCGCTATGGCTCATTTGCCCGGAAACCCCCTGAAGTTGCTCGGCCAGGGCGGCAATTTCGCCCACGGCACTTTCAACTTCACCCTGCAATGTATCGGCAAGGCCCAGCAATTCGTCGCGCAGGCTTTCGTTGCGTTCGCGGTTCAGGCGTTCTTCTTCGGCCTGCATCTCGCGTACTTTGACGGCATTGTCTTTGAACACTTCAACCGCACGGCCCATGGCGGTAATTTCGTCGTTTCCTTTAACCGGAACAGCAACATCAAGGTTGCCCCCGGCCAGCGTGACCATGGTTTTTTGCAATCCTTCAAGGCGACGCAGCAGGCTGCCCCGCACATAAATGATGTAAATTGCCAGTGACAACAAAATCGCGGCGATGCCAACGGCATAAAGGATGGTCGAGCTTTGTTTTTGCAGTTTTTCGGCACCCGCGGCGGAAGCATCGACCTTGTTTTGCAAGGCATCAACCAGCTGGGCAACCCCGTCACGCAACGTGTTTGCCGCCTGCGCGCTTTCGGTGACGAATTTCTGTGCCGTATCAATTGCCTTGAGTTCTTTGGTCCGCAAGGTCGGGATGCTGTCATCCCCCACCGACAGGGCTTCCATTTTGTCGATCAGGTCGTTGTAGTAGCTTTTCAGTTTTTCGTTATTCAGCCCGTTCACCAGATCGCGGGCGTCCGAATAATTGCCGCGAATACGAACAGAGGTAATCGAAAGCCGCACGGCCTGTGTTTCGGTGGTGGCGGCAATGATCATGTTGGTGGCGGTTGCACCCTGCCGCTCGATATTAAGGATCGGCGCACGGGTTTGAACCGCGTCATGCAATTTGTAAAACTGCTTTAAGGCGTCTTCTTTGGATATTTCGTCGGTGCTTGCCGGGTCCGTGCGAAATTTTTTAACGTTGGCATCAGCCTGGGCAATGTCGTTCTGGGTATAGGACAAAAGCGGTTTAAGGGTATCGCCATAGCGTTTGCTCAGTTCCAGAAATGCTTTGGCCTTGTCGGCTTTTTCGGTGGAAATGGCAAAGCGGGTCTGGGTTGCTTCATGCAGGGATGTCAGGGCCTGTTCAAGCTGCTGGCGGTTATTGTCAATTTCTTGCAAAATTTCGGGTTCAAGCCCGGATTGACGCAACTGGTCTATTTTTGAGGCGAGACCGATCAGGCGTTGATCAAGTTCATCCTTGACCGCCTGTTCTTCGTCCTGGCTGTTCGCTGCAATGATGCGCGGCGCAATGGCAACGACTTCCGCACTTTCGGTTGCCAGTTGCTGTGCTGTGAACATCGGCGGTAATTTGTCTTCGGTAATATCGGCAAGCGTGACACCAAACCGGCCAAATGCAAACACCCCGACAATCACTGCAGCCACGGCCATCAGGCCGACCAGCGCAAACGAAATCAGAAGTTTGCCTTTAACGCCAAGGCCCGATCGCTGTTTTTTCCCAGTTTTTGGCCGTTGCGGGATCCCTGTTTTCTTTCCCATTCTGTCCTACCTTTTTGTTGCGCCGGTAGTTTATCCCCACCGGTTTTAGAGGCACGGACCTTCTTGAAGGTATCCGCGTATCCACCCTTTTTGGTTTGATTGCCCGTTGCAGGCCCAAACCTTGTTTGCTTTATGTTATTATTATTCGTTCTGTCGCAATATTGTTTCATTCTGTCATGCTTCGCAATAGGCAAGCCGGTTTGTGAGCGCAAAATGCAATTAATTGCGCGTTATCTTGCGCCAAGACTATACAAACCGGTGCCGGACTGCGCCCGTCCGGGTCTTTTGCTCTGACACAAGGAGAGGTGCGGCGACGGGGCCTGTTTGCAGGGGGAATGTGTGCGATGGCTGGACCTTGGGTCGCAAACACGTTATAGGAGCCTGCGTTGCGTTTGCAGCCAGATTGCCGTTGGTCTTCTGGCAATTGTAAATGCAAGACAAGTTTTCATAATGTTGGACCGGCATATAATACAGTATGTATTGGTGCTGATCTGACAGGGGCCCGGGCGGCACCAGATCGATAACGTAATTCAAGAATACAGGTTTCAGGTTATGGCCGGTCATTCCCAGTTTAAGAATATCATGCACCGCAAGGGCGCGCAGGACAAAAAGCGCGCCAAGATCTTTACCAAACTTGCCCGTGAAATCACGGTGTCGGCAAAAGTCAGCGACGACATTAGCAGCAACCCGCGTTTGCGCGCCGCCATTGTTGCGGCCCGCGGGCAGAACATGCCCAAGGACAATATCGACCGCGCCATTAAAAAGGCGCTCGGTGCGGGGGAAGGCGAAAATTTTGAAGAAGTCCGCTACGAAGGGTATGGCACCGCAGGGGTTGCCGTGATTGTCGAAGCGCTGACAGATAACCGCAATCGCACCGCATCCGAAGTGCGCGCGGCCTTTGCCAAACATGGCGGCAATCTGGGTGAAACCGGGTCGGTTGGCTTTATGTTTAACCGGATGGGCGAAATCGTTTATCCGGTCGACAAGGGTGAAGCCGACGCGATTTTTGAAGCCGCCCTTGAAGCCGGGGCTGCCAATGCGGAATCGGATGACGAAAACCATGTCATCGAAACCGAAATCGAAGATTTGAACACGGTGCGCGAAGCCCTGAGCGAAACCTTCGGCGACCCGGAAAGTGCCAAGCTGGTGTTTCGTCCGGTGATCAGTGCTGAAATCACGGTCGATCAGGCGCTTAGCATTATGAAACTTGTCGATGTGCTTGAAGACAACGACGATGTTCAAAATGTCTGGACCAATGTTGACTGGACAGACGAAATCGTCGCGGCCCTCGATAACTGATCTTGCCTGCGCCCGTCATTTTGCTTTGAATGACGGGCGTATTTTATTTTGGCGTCCATAATAACAACAGGTGATTGTCACGTGGTCAGGGTTCTTGGCATTGATCCGGGTCTTCAGCGTACCGGATGGGGCGTGATCGACCTGAACGACAATCACATGCGCCATGTTGCCAATGGTGTTGTGACCTCGACCCAGGCGCTGTCGCTGGCCGAACGGCTGGTGCAACTTTATGCTGGCCTGACAGACATCATCAATCAGTGGGAGCCCGACGAGGCCGCTGTTGAAGAAACCTTTGTTAATAAAAACCCGGTTTCGACCCTGAAACTGGGGCAGGCGCGCGGTGTGGCCTTGCTGGCCCCGGCCCGGATGGGCATTCCCGTTACCGAATATACACCAAATGCGGTTAAAAAGACGGTGGTTGGTGCTGGCCATGCCGCCAAACAGCAGGTTGAGATGATGGTTTCAACATTACTGCCGGGCTGTAAAATTGCCGGGGCCGATGCGGCGGATGCCTTGGCGGTGGCCATTTGTCATGCCCAGCACGCCGGAAACCGGGCGATGATGGCCCGCTATCAGAACCAGAACGGGGGATCTGCCCGATGATTGCCAAATTGCGTGGCATTGTCGATTTTATCGGCGAAGACAGCGTTATTATGGATGTTAACGGTGTTGGCTATCTGGTGTTTGCGTCGCGCCGGACATTAACCATGCTGCCGCAAGCCGGCGGGGAAGCCGGGCTGATCATCGAAACCCATGTTCGCGAAGACCATATTCACCTGTATGGCTTTGCCGATAATGCCGAAAAACAGTGGTTTTCGCTGTTAACTACCGTTCAGGGCGTGGGGGCCAAGGTGGCGCTGGCCCTGTTGTCGGTATTGTCACCGACCGATCTTTTGCGCGCGCTGGCATCGCAAGATACCACGGCATTGTGCCGGGCACCCGGGGTGGGGGCCAAGGTGGCAACCCGCATTGTGGGCGAGCTTAAAGACAAAGCCGCCAAGCTTAACCTGGGGCCGGTTGCCGCCCCGGTGGCACCGATTGCAAAGGTTGACGACGCAGAAACAGCGGCAAAACCAACCCGCAAACGTGCCGCAAAAGTCTCCCCGGCCGTGCCCGACGCCCCGGTTGTCGATGACGGGGCGATTATGGCGGATGCTGTTTCAGCGCTGGTTAATCTGGGCTATGGTCGCTCCGAGGCCTTTGGGGCGGTTGGCAAGGCCGTTCAGCAGGCGGGTGAAAACCGTAACCTTGATACCCTGATCCGTTTGGGCTTAAAGGAGCTTAGCGCGTGAGCGAGGAAGACGACCGGTTACTCAGTGGCGAACGCCACGAAGAAGACCGTCAGGATGGATCATTGCGCCCCCGACGCCTGGATGATTTTACCGGGCAAAGGGAAGTGCGCGAAAACCTTGATGTGTTTATTCAGGCCGCACGCGGGCGTGAAGAAGCCATGGATCATGTGCTTTTTTTCGGCCCGCCGGGCCTTGGCAAAACAACCCTTTCGCAAATCGTTGCCAGTGAACTTGGTGTCGGCTTTCGTGCCACATCCGGCCCGGTGATCGCCAAGGCGGGCGATCTTGCGGCATTGCTAACAAATTTGCAGCCGCGCGATGTGCTGTTTATCGACGAAATTCACCGTCTGAACCCGGCTGTCGAAGAAATTCTGTATCCGGCGATGGAAGATTTCCAGCTTGATCTGATCATTGGCGAGGGGCCAGCGGCGCGCTCCGTCCGGATTGACTTGCCACCGTTTACGCTGGTCGGGGCGACAACCCGGTCGGGGTTGTTGACCACACCGCTGCGCGACCGTTTTGGCATTCCGCTGCGCTTGCGGTTTTACGAGCCCGAAGAACTGGTTGAAATTGTCGCGCGCGGCGCGCGGTTGCTTCATTTTGACATGACGCGCGACGGGGCCATGGAAATTGCCCGCCGGTCGCGCGGAACACCGCGTATTGCCGGGCGTTTGTTGCGACGGGTCCGCGATTTTGCCGTGGTGGCCGGTAAATCGCCGGTAAATGCCTTTATCACCGATGCCGCCCTGACAAGGCTGGAGGTGGACAAACTGGGGCTCGATAGCCAGGACCGGCGGTATTTAACCTGTATCGCCAGCAATTACGGCGGTGGCCCGGTCGGGGTGGATACCCTGGCCGCCGCCTTGTCGGAAGAACGCGATACCATCGAGGATGTGATTGAACCCTATTTGTTGCAGCAAGGCCTTGTTCAGCGCACCCCGCGCGGGCGCATGCTGGGTGTGAAGGGGTTTATGCATCTGGGGTTAACCCCGCCGCGCAATCAGGCCGGGGTGCCGATGTCGGACCTTTTTGAAAGCGAAGCCCTTAAAAACGCCAATGACGAGGGCGAGCAATGACCGATAGCCTGATGGGATATCTTGAGGCCAAAGGCCATATTTACCCGCTGTGCGTGTTTTACGAGGACACCGATGCCGGTGGAATTGTATATCACGCGCAATATCTTGCTTTTGCCGAACGTGCGCGGACCGCGATGCTGAATTTATTGGGTTTTTCCAATAGAAACATTGCAGAACGCCACAAAGTTGCCATAGCGGTTCGACATTGTACCGTCGATTTCCGTCGGGCTGCGCGGCTTGAGGATCGGTTGAAAGTGGAAAGTCGATTGATCCGAATTGGCGGTGCGTCACTGGGGTTTGAACAAAAGATTATGCGCGATGGCGAGGAACTGGTTGTGATTGAAATCTTCCTGGCCTGCATGTCGTTGGAAACCTTTCGGGCGCAACGCCTGCCGGATGAATTAAGAAATGTGTTCAGTGACTATCTCGATATGAACGAGGGCTAAAGAAACGATGGAAAATCAGGTAGTCGATGCCGTGTCGATCGGCCAGTCGGTTATGGGGCAGGACATGTCGATGTGGGGGTTGTTCCTTCAGGCAGGTCTTGTCGTCAAAGTGATCATGATTGGTCTGTTGATGGCCTCTGTCTGGGTATGGGCGATTGTTTTTGAAAAAATGTTCCGCCTGCGCAAATTGCGCTCTCAGGCCAACCAGTTTGAAGAAGCCTTCTGGTCGGGCGGGTCGCTTGAAGATCTTTATGATCGCATAGCAGACCGCCCCAAAGACCCGATGGCGGCTATTTTTGTCTCTGCCATGCGGGAATGGCGTCGCTCTAACGCGCGCGGTGTGAGCGGCGAAACCATGCGTGCCCGCCTGCAACAGCGCCTTGAACGGGCGATGGAAGTCACCCTGGGGCGCGAAATGGACCGGGTTGAACGTTATATGACGTTTCTGGCCTCTGTTGGCTCAACCGCACCGTTTGTCGGCCTGTTTGGCACGGTCTGGGGCATTATGGCGTCGTTCCAGTCGATTGCGGCGTCAAAAAACACCTCGCTTGCGGTGGTGGCACCAGGCATTGCCGAGGCATTGTTTGCAACGGCAATCGGGCTGGTTGCGGCCATTCCGGCTGTGGTGGCCTATAACAAAATTTCAAGCGATCTGAACCGCTATGGCAACCGCCTTGAGGCGTTTGTTGACGAATTCAGTTCGATCCTTTCTCGCCAGCTTGACGAAAAGCGGGACTGATAAATGGGCGGACAACTAGCTTCGGGAAATTCCGGTGGCGGCCGGCGGCGTGGACGCCGGGGTCGTGGTAACCGCAAGGCCATGAGCGATATCAACGTCACCCCGATGGTTGATGTGATGCTGGTGCTGCTGGTTATTTTTATGGTGACAGCACCCCTGATCACGGCCGGGGTCGATGTTGATTTACCCAAGGCCAGCGCAACCCAGATGACAGGTCAGGACGAACCCCTGGTGGTGTCGCTGACCAAGGATGGCGCTGTTTATATTATGGATACAGAAGTCGATCGTGATGATCTGGTGGCGAAATTGCAGGCGATTACTGAAAACAAACAGGAAACCCGCATTTTCGTAAAGGGCGACAAAGCCGTCGATTACGGCCAGGTCATGGATTTGATGGGGCGCATAAACGAGGCTGGCTTTAACAAAGTCGCCCTGATCGCCGATCTGCCAGATAAAGGCAAATAAACGGTCATGCTGCGTAATGTGCTGATTTCACTGGCGGTGCATTTGGCGATCATTTTGATCGCCTATTTTGGCTTGCCCGACCTGTTTAAACCCGAGCCGCTGGAAATGCAGTCGGTATCGGTTGATGTGGTGACGGTGGATGAATTTGCTGCCGCCATGAAAAAGGCGCCGCCGCTGCCCAAACCGGCCGACAAGCCCGCGACAAAGCCGCAGCCCAAGGAAAAGCCGACGCCCCAGCCCAAACCGCAGGCGCAACCTGAACCCAAGCCCGAGCCCGAGCCAAAACCGGTTCCCAAACCCGAACCGAAGCCGGAACCAAAACCCGCGCCCAAGCCCGAACCAAAACCGGAACCAAAACCGCAACCCGAGGTTAAAAAAACCCCGGAGGCGGCACCGGTGCCCGAAAGTGATGACGGTGAGTTAAAGGCCAAGCCAAAACCAGTGGAAAAAAAGGTCGAAAAGCCGGAACCCAAACCGGAAAAGAAACCTGATCCGAAGCCCGAGCCAAAACCGGAGCCAAAACCCGCGCCCAAACCAAAACCGGAACCCAAGCCGGAACCAAAACCCGAGAAAAAGGCCGAGCCCGCGCCCAAGCGGACCCTTGCCGATATTTTGAAAGATGTGCGCAAGACCGAAAGCACGCAGGAGCCTGTGCCCGAGCAGCCAAAGGAAAAACCGGCCAAGGAAGCCACCAGCGAGCAGACAGCAACGCGCCTGGATGATCGTTTGAGCATGAGCGAGCTTGACGCCCTGAAGCGCCAGATTGCGGGCTGCTGGAACCCGCCGGTTGGATCCAAGGACGCAGATTTTGTGGTTTATCTGAATGTTCAGGTCAATCCGGACCGGACCGTGCGCGGTGCCCAGATTGCCAATCGCAATGAAATTGGCAGTGATGCATCAAAGCGGACAGTTGCTGAAAGTGCATTGCGGGCGGTTTTGAACCCAGCTTGCAGCCCGCTTAAGCTGCCGGAAAATAAATATGACCTGTGGAACACAGTCGTTATGACCTTTAACATGCGGGAAATGTTGGGTTTATAGGTCGGGTATGAAAAATAATTGCAAGATTGGTGCGGATTTACCCCAATTTTGCCGGATTGATTGTCGATTGTTGTTTTGTAACGTTGCCAATGTTTGGAAAACGCCCTAACGATACTGACAAGCCGTTGAAGACAGGCAAGAATCGGATAACAGAACAGGGTTACTTTCGCCAATGCTGCATAGCGAAATCTGCACAAAACGATGTGCTAAAAGCGCAATGCTGACCTCCGAAAGTGCCGCTGGATAAAAAACAATTGTAGCGCAAATTCACGCTCGGTTTTGACGCGCGTGAATTGACGGGTTAACGAGCTATCCTTTTGAAAACGCGTGGAGAAAAGCGAGGCAGGATGACAACCAAGACCAAAGCTATCAAACGACACTGGCATGTGCGCGGGCTTTCATGCCTGTGTGCCCTTGCCGTTGCTGTTGGCTTGACCATTGCTGCGGCTGCCCCGGCGCAGGCAGAACTGCGTGTCGACATTACGCGCGGTGAAGTCAAACCGATGCCAATCGCTGTGACACGTTTCGCAGGCGATGGCGTTTCGGAGACGGATGTCGGGCAAAATATTACCAAAGTGATCAACAATGATCTGGCGCGCTCGGGTCTTTTCAAAACGATTGATGAAAAGGCCTTTATCCAGAGCGTCAGTTCGCTGGCGGTCAATCCCAACTTTGCCGAGTGGCGCACAATTGGCGCCCAGGCCCTGGTCAATGGCCGGGTCCTGACCGAGGCAAACGGGTTATTGCGAGTGGAATTTCGCTTGTGGGATGTTCTGGCCGAAAACCAGATGGCCGGTGTTGCCTATCGCACACAACCGGGCAACTGGCGGCGGATCGCCCACAAGATTGCTGACGAGATCTATAAACGCATTACCGGTGAAACCGGGTATTTCGATACCCGCATCGTTTATGTGTCCGAATCGGGACCGGCGACTCACCGGAACAAGCGGCTGGCGATCATGGATCAGGACGGTGCAAACCATCGTTTCCTGACAGATGGCAAGTTTCTTGTTCTCAGCCCACGGTTTTCGCCGACCGCGCAGGAAGTGGTCTATATGTCGTACTTTAACGACAAGCCACGGGTTTATGTTCTTGATATCGACACCGGAGAGCTTGAACTTCTGGGAGATTTTCCGGGGATGACGTTCGCCCCGAGATTTTCACCAGATGGCAATTCGGTGGTCATGAGCCAGGCCCTGGACGGCAATAGTGAAATTTATTCGCTCGATTTGCGCACCCGCGAAAAGCGCCAGTTGACGCGGCACCCCGCGGTTGATACATCGCCATCTTATTCGCCTGATGGATCGCGTATTGTTTTCAACTCGGACCGTAGTGGCGGACAACAACTTTACGTGATGAATGCAGATGGAAGCGGCGTGCAACGGATCAGTTTCGGCGGTGGCCTTTATTCCACACCGGTCTGGTCTCCACGCGGTGACCTGATTGCCTTCACGAAGACGCAAGGAGGTCGGTTCTATATTGGTGTCATGCGGCCAGATGGCAGTGGTGAACGGTTACTGGCCGAGGGGTATCTCGTTGAAAGCCCCACATGGGCACCGAATGGTCGGGTTTTGATGTTCCATCGCCAAATCCCGTCCAAGGACGGAACCAAGGATAAATACCGTCTGTTTTCGATTGATTTGACCGGGTATAACGAACGTGAAATCGTTACACCGGCAGATGGGTCGGATCCGGCATGGTCGCCCTTGATTCCCTGATTTCTCAACTGTATAGTCATCGCGAAACACCGTATGCGATTCGTTTTTAAACGAGCATGTGATGGTGTCGCGAGACATGGTAAAAACCAACTCGGGCGAATGCGTCCGGTGTTAAGGGGAAAACTTAAATGAAACTTCGGATTCTGAGTGTTTTTGCTGCCGCCGCTCTTTTGGCCGCTTGTGAAACTGCACCGGACAGCTCGGCGACTTCGCAGGGCGAGGGTGTCTCTACAATGAACCAGCCCGCAACGACCACCACCACTTCCAATGCTCTCTCAGAAAGCAGCCCGGAATGGTTCGCGGTTAATGTTGGCGATCGCGTCTTCTTTGATTACGATCAGTATGACCTGTCGGCTGAAGCCCGTCGCACCCTGGAACTCCAGGCTGCCTGGCTGAAGAAATACCCGCAGTACACTGTTCTGGTTGAAGGCCATGCCGATGAACGCGGCACGCGCGAATACAACCTTGCACTCGGCGAACGCCGTGCGAACTCTTCCAAGGATTATTTGATTGCTCTGGGCGTTGAACCGTCCCGCATCGAAACCATTTCCTATGGTAAAGAACGCCCGGTTGCTCTGGGTCATGACGATGCCAGCTGGTCGAAAAACCGTCGCGCTGTAACGGTCGTCCGTTAATCGCGACCGGGTTTAAATCCGGTTTGATTTCAGGCGCCTGTCCCGGTTTCGGGGCAGGCGCCTTATTTTTGCCGTTTGACAGCGCAACGATTTTTGTTTGAAATCTGTTGCATGTTATTGAAGCCGACCAAAAAGGACCTGGAAATGATCCGACCAGAACCCGTTACGACCCGTGGCGTTTCCTTGCTATCGCGAAACGCGGTTGCCGCTGCCTTGCCCGTTTCATCCATTGCACGTCGCCCGTCGCTGTTCGCCCGCATGGGCTCTTTGGTGATTTTGGGATTTTTGACCGTCGGGTTCGCGTCTCCGGTTATGGCGCAGGATGCATCGGTTTCGCGCCAGGTAGATCAGTTGCGCAAGGACCTTGATGTGCTGCAACGCTATGTCTATCGCGAAGGTCCGCCTGCCGCGAGCGGGGCTGTTGCCTCGGGTTCTGGCGCGGATAATACACCCGCCGCCGCCCGCCAGCAGGTCCAGATCGATAATTTGCAAGGCCAAATCACCCAGTTAACCGGCCAGATCGAGGAACAGGGTTACAAGGTTCGCCAGATGTCGGACCGCCTTGATCGGCTTATTTCCGATGTTGATTTCCGTCTTAGCCAGCTTGAAGGCAAAACCACCCAGACCGGGCAGTCTGACGGCGGCGCTGCCGCAGGTGCAGGTGCAGGGGCGGTGGCCGGTGGTCTGTCCTCGGCCAATACCGGTGCAAATGCCGCATCTGACGGGGCATCGGCGTCGGGCTCGAATGGCGGGGGTGGTTTGGGCGGCGACGCAGGCCAGCCGTTGGACAAAAACGGGACCCGTTTGTTTGGCGTGATCAAAGGCCAGGGCAACGCCCCTGAAATTCCTTCAGGTCCGCAGGCCGGTGCCAAGGGTGCGGCCAGCGCGGGGGCGGCAGCCGCCGGGGCCGCTGCGGCGACGGGGGCAACAGATGGCGTGTTACCCGGTGGCACCCCGCAAGATCAGTACCGTTACGCCTTTGGTTTATTGCGCCAGCAAAAATTCCCCGAGGCCCAGGCCGCGCTGAGCGCCTTTGTCAAAGCCCACCCCAAGGATCCGCTGGCGGGCAATGCCCAATACTGGCTGGGCGAAACCTTTTATGTGCGGGGCAATTATGACCAGGCATCGCTGGCCTTTACCGAAGGTTTCCAGAATTACCCTGATAGCCCGAAGGCCGCCGATAATTTGTTAAAGCTGGGCATGTCGCTGGCCAATCTTGGCAAAACCGATGATGCCTGCCTGACCTATGACCATTTGCTGGCCAATTTCGAAGGCTCGTCGACGGTTATTCTTGATCGCGCGCGTCAGGAAAAGAAAAACCGGAACTGCAAATAAGGCGGTTATGGCGATTATGACCCATAGCCAGCCAGATCATGCGGCGTCTGGCGGGGTTCCGGTGGACGCCGCTTCTTTTTCTGCCCTGATGGCCCCCTTTGCACCGTTTGGTGAAAACCCGCGGCTGATGGTTGCGGTATCGGGCGGGGCGGACAGCATGGCACTGGCCATTCTGGCCGCGCGCTGGTGTGCAGATCGCAATGGCAAGCTGATCGCCGTTACCGTTGACCACGGTTTGCGCGCCGATGCGGCGACCGAAGCCCAATGGGTGAGCCAGCAACTGGCGACATACGGTATTGAACATATCACCCGGCGCTGGACCGGCCCCAAGCCCGGTGCCGCGATCCAGCAAGAAGCCCGTGCGGCGCGTTATTGCCTGATCGATGATCTGGCCGGGGAACTTGGCATTTTACATGTTCTTGTGGCCCATCATTTTAATGATCAGGCCGAAACCGTGGCCATGCGCCGCGACCATAACAGCGGTCCGCTCGGGCAGGCGGGCATGTCAGCCCAACGATATTTGCGCCACTGTCGCGTTTTACGCCCGTTGTTGCCCGTTACCAGCAATGATCTGCGGGCAACGCTGCAAGCAATTGTGGGGGGCGGGAACACGCCCTTTGTTGCCGACGCGGCACCAGATGCAAATTCAGGTTCACATATCGCACATGGCGGGCAAGACTGGATCGAAGACCCGTCAAATCATAATCCTGCCTTTGAGCGGGTCCGGATGCGGCGCAAACTGCAATCGGGCGGAGGACTTCTTCCTGCTGATTTTTCGGCCATGGCACATCAACGCCAGAATATGGAGCAGGCCATTGGCGGCTTTTTGGCCCGGCATGTTTTTATTGCGACCGATGGTGTGGCGACGGTTACATGGCCGTTTGTGGGTAGTGGCGACATCAAAGCGGGTCGACATGCAGATGACCCCGACATTGGCAGCCCCGCCTTTGATCGTGCCGCCTATGGCATTGGCCATGTTTTACGAATGATCGGCGGCGGAAATTATGCCCCGGCGCGAGACTCGGTCAGGCATGTTTTACAATTATTTCGCCAAAACAGCGCGACCCGGCACAGTCTTGCCGGGTGTGTGCTGCATCGGCGTGAAAATCATATCCTGATTTATCGTGAAGCCGGGCGGATGGATATTGCCCCGCAACCGGTTTTACCCCGACAGGTCACACGGTGGGACAACCGGTTCGAACTTTGCCTTGAATGGCCGCAAAAACCCGGTGCAAGCGGGGATATGACTGGTTTTGCCATTGTGCCGTTGGGCGTGTGTGACCCGTTTCACAAGCGCGTCTTTCGCAAGGCGATGGCACAAACTGTGCCGTTTTGGGCATCACGGCCGCGCCCGGCACTGGCGGTATTGCCGCTTCTGTTATGGCAAGATCAGCCTTTATCTGTCGCTGGCCTTGAGATTTATGCACTTTCCGACGTATTATCCGCCGCCGGTTGCCCGACAGGTTATTTGGACCTGTTTCGGGCGATCAAAGTGACGTGGCGGTTTGCGCCATCGGCCCCGTTGTGGGAAGGTGGTTTTAAATTCGTCGCAAATCCGTGACTTCGTACTTGCGCCGGGCCGTCCTGTTATTATCTGATGGGTCAGGTCATGTCGCGGGGTGCCTGCCGCGTAGTGGCGGATATTGTTCGCGACCAGTAGCTTGGAAAGAATATGGGAAAAAATCTCGCACTGTGGGTCATCATAGCCATACTTTTGGTGGCTTTGTTTAACCTGTTCCAGTCGCCATCCGGACGGTCGGGCCAGTCACAGCTGGCTTTTTCGGACTTTCTGTCGGATGTTGATTCCGGGCAGATTTCTGAAGTGACCATTCAGGGCAAAACTCTTACGGCGCAAACGCGCGACGGTCGCTCCGTCAATGTGTACACTCCGACTTATCCCAACCTTGTTGAGAAACTCAACGAGAAGGGCGTTCGTATTGTTGCCAAGCCTGAAGAATCGCTGTCGCCGCTGATGAGCGCGCTGATCAGCTGGTTCCCGATGATTCTGATTATTGGCGTGTGGATCTTTTTCATGCGGCAGATGCAGGGCGGCGGCGGCAAAGCCATGGGTTTTGGCAAGTCAAAGGCAAAACTGCTGACCGAAAAATCCGGTCGGGTAACCTTTGAAGACGTTGCCGGTATTGAAGAAGCCAAGAACGAACTTGAAGAAGTGGTCGACTTTTTGCGCGATCCGCAAAAGTTCCAGCGTCTTGGCGGTAAAATCCCCAAAGGTATGCTTTTGGTAGGCCCTCCGGGGACGGGTAAAACCCTTTTGGCACGTGCCATTGCGGGCGAAGCCAATGTCCCGTTCTTCACCATTTCGGGTTCGGACTTTGTTGAAATGTTTGTGGGTGTCGGCGCATCGCGTGTGCGTGACATGTTCGAACAGGGCAAAAAGAACGCACCTTGCATCATCTTTATCGACGAAATTGATGCCGTCGGTCGTCATCGTGGTGCCGGTCTTGGCGGTGGTAATGATGAACGCGAACAGACGCTGAACCAGCTTCTGGTCGAGATGGATGGTTTTGAAGCCAACGAAGGCGTTATTCTGGTGGCGGCAACCAACCGTCCTGACGTTCTGGACCCTGCTTTGCTGCGTCCGGGCCGGTTTGATCGCCAGGTTGTTGTGCCAAACCCCGATCTTGAAGGTCGTGCCCATATTCTTGGTGTGCACGCCCGCAAAATTCCGTTGGGTCCGGACGTTGAATTGCGTACCGTGGCGCGCGGAACCCCGGGTTTCTCGGGTGCCGATCTGGCCAACCTTGTCAACGAAGCCGCCCTTGCGGCAGCCCGCCTTGGCAAACGCGTTGTTACCATGTCGGATTTTGAAAACGCCAAAGACAAAGTCATGATGGGGGCGGAACGCCGTTCCATGATCATGACCGATGATGAAAAGAAACTGACCGCCTATCACGAAGGTGGTCATGCGCTGGTGGCCTTGCATACACCGGCTTCTGATCCGATCCACAAGGCAACCATCATTCCGCGCGGTCGTGCGCTGGGTATGGTTATGCGCCTGCCGGAACGTGATCAGCTTTCAAAATCCTATGAACAGCTGATTTCCGATCTTGCTGTTGCCATGGGGGGCCGTGTTGCCGAAGAACTGATTTTCGGCAAGGACAAGGTTACCACCGGGGCATCTTCCGACATCAACATGGTGACGCAATATGCGCGCAAGATGGTGACGGAATGGGGCTTTTCTGAAAAGCTTGGTAATGTGAAATATGTGGATAACCAGGAAGAAGTATTCCTGGGCCACTCGGTTGCCCAGCATAAAAATGTTTCAGAAAAAACCGCCCAGCTGATCGACGAGGAAGTTCGCCGGTTCTCTGACGAGGCCCTGATCTTTGCCCGTCGCGTTTTGACCGAACATATCGATGATCTGCATGTTCTGGCCAAAGGGCTTCTGGAATATGAAACCCTGAGCGGCAAGGAAATCGAAGCCTTGTTGCGCGGCGAGGAAATCAATCGTCCGGGGCATCATAGTGGCACGGGCACCGATACTGGTAATGGCCGTCGTTCGGCTGTTCCGACATCGGGCGCGCGCAAGGAAACATCTGGTGAAGACGCCAGCGGAAAACCGAGTGAAAATTCCGGCGAAAGCGGTAGTGACCTGTCACCCGAACCGCAGCCGGGCAGCTAGAATGGAAGCATACTGACCTATGGACAAGATCGAAGGATCGGTCCTGCGAAGCCCCGCCGATGTGCGGGGCTTTGCTGATTTTGATGGACCGTTATATTACGTGCCGACCGGCTTTATTGACCGTGCCGACGACCCGCAAACCCTGCCGCTGGCAGGCGGACGTCGTGGTTTTTCAGCGTTGGAAATTATCCGCCGCCGTGAAAATGGCGGGGCCGAAAGCATGATTTTGCCGCTGCTGGCCCTGGAGGGCTGGGTGCAAAATTCAGGCCGGGTTGATGAAATCAATGCCGTGCTGGACCGTCTGACCGGCAACCGCCGGGCGTTTGCCAATCAGGATATGGACAGTTCCCACATCATGGGCATTGTCAATGTCACCCCCGACAGTTTTTCGGACGGGGGCGAGCATAACAGTACCGATCAGGCAATTGCCCATGGCCGGGCGCTGGCCGGGCAGGGCGCGTCGATCCTTGATATCGGTGGTGAATCGACCCGTCCCGGGGCGGCGCCTGTTTCGATCGCCGAGGAGATCGACCGGGTTGTGCCGGTTATTCAGGCGTTGGCGGACGACGGGCATTGTGTGTCGGTTGATACCCGCCATGCCGGCGTTATGGCCGCCGCAATCGAGGCCGGGGCGCATATCATTAATGATGTGACGGCCCTTGCGGGCGACGAGGCATCGCTTGAACTGGTGGCGCAGTCTGACAAGCCGGTCATTTTAATGCATATGCAGGGCGAACCCGGGACCATGCAGGACCACCCGTCCTATGAGTGTGTGGTTCTTGACGTGTATGATTATTTGCTGGATCGGGTCGAAAGCTGCGAACAGGCAGGCATCAGCCGGGATCGTATTTGTGTTGATCCGGGTATCGGATTTGGCAAATCATTGTCGCACAATCTTGAATTGCTCTCGCGCTTGTCGATTTTTCATGGTTTGGGCTGCCCGGTATTGCTGGGCGCGTCCCGTAAATCCTTTATCGGCAAAATAGACCCGACAGCCGCGCCGCAAAACCGTTTGGGCGGTTCACTTGCGGCGGCTTTGAATGGCTGGCGTCAGGGCATGCAGATCGTGCGCGTGCATGATGTGGCGCAAACGGCCCAGGCGGTAAGTATCGCATCGGCAATGGGTACTGTGTAACCATTTTCGGGTACCCTTTTCACCCTTTGCGTTTACAGGCGAAAACGATGTTGTCATCGTTTTCGCCTGTTTTGTTTCGGGATGTGAGGATTCTGTCAATTTCTGACACTTGTTGCTTCTGGCTTGCTATTGAAGTTTGTTATCTTCATATCTGTAGTACCGGACCAATATATGTGTTTTTGCGCGGGTGGTTCCCGTTCAAAGCGACTTGCCTGCCGGTAGGAACAAAAAGAAAAACCCGTTTAAAAACGAACATTCGAGCAAAATGTATCGTTGGGTACGTCGGAGCAGAAATAAATGGCTGCCTGCATTTTTGTTGTCGAAGACAACGAAGATCTAAATCGCGATCTTTGCGAATATCTTGAAATTTGCGGATTTGATGTGGTCGGATGTGAAACTGGCCAGGCCTTTTATCATGCCCTTGAACAACGTACCCCGACAGCCGTAATCTTTGACGTGATGTTGCCCGATGCCGACGGGTTTGATCTGGCCCGTTTTACCCGCAACAAACTTGATTGCGGCATCATGATGCTGACATCGCTTTCAGGCATGGACCAGCATCTGGCCGGGTATCAGGCCGGAGCCGATGTTTACCTGACCAAGGACAGCCCGCTTTCCGTGATCGAGGCGGCGTTGCGGCCCTTGTTGCGCCGGGTTGCCGCACCGGCGATTGGCGAAGCCACCCCGGAGGATGCCAAAGAAAGCACGGATGAGTGCTGGAAGCTGGATCGTCTGAACTGGAGCCTGACATCGCCTGAGGGCAAAGGGGCGCAGTTGACCGCAGGCGAACGCACCATCATCAGCATTTTGATCGAGGCAAATGGCGGCTGGTTGACCCGGCCCGATATTGTCATGGCCCTAGGCAAAGCCGACACCGCCGAAAATTGCCGGAACCTTGATACTGCAATTCGCCGTGTAAGACAGAAGATTTTCAAGGAAACCGATGCCGAATTACCGGTGCGAACTGCCTATGGGCGCGGATATGCGTTTACATCCCCGGCGGTGATTGTTGGCGATGAAACCGATGACGAAACGGCAACGCGCATTCGCACCAACGCCTGATCGGCCAATATTGCCACTATTGTTGTGTCATAAAACGCGCCGTGCGATGTTTCGCCGTATCTCCCCGCCACGCTGAATTTTCCAAAATCAATTCGGGTTGTTTGTTGGCATAGCGCGCATGCGGGTGCTTGTGCGCAGGCCTGGTTCACCGGTGACGACCCGTTGGCAAGCTTGCTGCTGTCTGGTGTGTTGTTTGCGGCCAAGGTTACAATTTGGGTTCAAGCGGCAAGGTAATGCGGATGTCCATACCGGTTTCCTGGCGCGAGACAATGTCGGTTTTGCCGCCGTGCGCGGTGATAATGCGCTGGGTAATGTGTAATCCCAGGCCGTCATTGTTGCGCGGGGTAAAATCTTCGGCATTGGTCTTTTTGGCGTAAAACCGGTTGGGGCCGGTTTCGGGCGGCACGGTATGAAGCGGGCGAAACAGCCTTTCGCGGACTTTGTCAATATCGGCCGGATCTGCCTGATCAAGTTGCGGATGCGAAATGTCAATTTTCAAAATCATGCCGTTTTCTTCCCGGGCTGTCAGGGAAATGGTTTCGCCGGGTTGATGGCGACGGGCATTTTCAATGACATTGGTCATGGCCAGACCCAGCAAAGTTTCGTCGGCATATAAGACAGCGTTGGCATCGCCCAGATAGCTAAAGTTGATATGAGCATTGTCGCGCCGGGCCAGTGTTGCAAATTCCTGCAGAAAGTTTTTCGCCGGAACCAGTTTGCGGGCCAGCGCAAACTGGGGGGCATTCAGGTTGTCCTTGCCCAGAAAAACATCGACAAGCCGTGCCAGCTTTCCCGATTGGTCCTGAATGCGTTTCAGGCGTTCGGTCACAGCACGCGGAACGTCGGCATTGCCCGCTGTTGCGGCCTCTTTTTGCAAGCGCAAGGTTACCATTTCGGCCGCGCGTTGAATAACGGCCAGCGGGGTCCGAAATTCGTGCGACAGCATCGACACCAGTTTGCGCTGTTCCTGAACAATTTTTTCCGTGCTTTCGGCCATGCTGGCCGCTTTTATGCGGTCACGATCAATGCCGGAAATGCGCATAGCCATCAGAACACTCATTAAAACAAGATGAGAAGCCAGTGCAAACGGATAAGCTGCCGCGGTAATGGCATTGACCGGTAAATAATGGTTCAGGGCCAGATAGAAAATAATCAGTGAAACAGTCGGCACCAACATCACAATAAAATAGATCCAGTGCGTGATAAAACGCGGATTGCGAATGATCCGGCGCACCAGAAAGCAGATATAAATGGTCATCACAGCACTGTGTGAAAACTGGCAATAGCTGGCAAAGGTTGTATATAGCGGCGTGGTTGCGGTTACCGACCCCAGCAAGACAACGCCGGAATAGGTGCAGAATATTTTTTTGCACAGTCGGCATTCGGCCCCGATATTCAGGATGTTCACCCATAACAGGCTGGCTGCTGCAATATTGACTGCGGTGCCCATCCCCACCAGCAAATCGTTGGCATAGGGCCATTCCGGGGCGAAAACGGTTAAAAACAACCCGCCCAGCGCCGAGGACAGCGTGCCGAATGCCGCCAGGCAGCACCCGTAAAGGGCGACGGCATAATCGCGGATGAACAACCCGACGATCATATACATCAACGCCATGCTCAGAACGATCCCGACAAACAGCCCTTTGCCCGCCAGCCCCAGCGACCAGCGGCTGATCTGCGCGTCGTTGGACAGAAGGGATACTTCGATGAACTGGGTGCTGTTGGATTGCGTGCGGATATAAAGGCTGTAATGCCCCGGTTCGAGTGCCGGGAAGGGCGCAAGATGTTCTGGCGCAATCACCGGGCGCTGGCTGGAAGGAACGTGGTCTCCCATCAGTGTCGTCCATATCGGGTGTGGATTGTCTTTTTGCACCACATACAAATTGATCACGTTTAAATATATCGGGCCAATATCAATGTGGCGGGTGTCGTCGGTCGCATGGCCGACAACCAGATCAATGCGATACCAGATGGCGTTGTTGGTATAGCCAAATGCCGGAATGCCTTTTTCGCGGGTAAAGGCCTCTTCGGGCAGGGCGCGAATGTCGCTTAGGGTTTTGGTTTGTTCGGGGTCCTGAAAGCTGGCGATGTGGCCCTTGAACAGGATATCACGCGTCATCGACACCGAAATATCAACCGGTGGGGCCAGTTCGGCCAAAGCCCGCCCGGTAAAGCCATCAAACATCGCCAGTACGATAAGGCACAGCCAAAACAGGGCTGCTCTTGCCAGTATTTTACCTGTTCGGGATATATTTTTTCCCGCGCACAGTGGGCTGCGATGGGCACACGGGGCGGAGATATTGCGCACGGGTGCAATTCTATCGGTCATCACTCGGCCCCTTTTTTGCGGGGAACACGGTTTGACGCCAGGCGATAGGTATTGCGATGGCGGATATTGTAAATTGTTGTTTCGCGGTCAAGCGGCAGCTTGAAAATAACGGTGGTGCCGCCTTTTTCGCCAATCGACATGGTCATGGTGCCGCCATGCGCCTCGATGATGCGGTTGGCGATATGCAGGCCCAGCCCCACCCCCCGTGTGCCGTCGGATGTTTTGCCGCGATAAAAAGCCAGCGACACCTGTGCCAGGTCTTCTTCGTTCATGCCTGGCCCGTGGTCAACCACATGGATATAGGCAAAACCGTCACCGCGATGGCTGCAATCAATGGAAACGGGCGAGCCCGGCGCATATTTGCGGGCATTTTCAACCACATTGATAATCGCAAGGTGGAGCAATGTCGGGTCGGCGTGGATTGCGGTGTCAGCGTCGCCGTGCAGGGTAACATCCAGTCGGGTGCTGTCCTGATCAACCGACGAGACAATTTCCGACAGAAACACCTGCAGATTGATCGGGACAAGATTAAGCTTGAACGCCCCGCGATCGAGGGTGTCTTTGGTGAGAAAAACATCGACCAGCCCCGATAGCTGGCCCGCATGGCTGCGAATGCGCACCATTCTGTCGGCAATGCCGTCGCCTGCGTCGCCGATATGCAGCGAAATCAGTTCGGCCGAGCGCTGGATAATGGCCAGCGGTGTGCGAAATTCGTGGCCCAGCATGGTGATGAATTCGCGCTGTTCATCGGCAAGCTGGCGGGTGCGATGGCGGCGGCTTTGGGCGGCGATCCGGGCATGTTCAAGGTGGCTGGTGCGATAGGCCATGGCAATGCCCATCATCAACAGATGAAAAATCGTCGATAAGGGATAAATAGCCTGAATAAGCGGCGTGGAGGGTGCCAGCCCCACCAGCGATGCAACATAGATGGCCGCCGCAAAACTGGGAATGCCAAGGGTGAAAAGATAGAAAAAATAGACACCCTGCGGGCTGCGCCACAACCGGTAAATCAGGCAGCCAAACATGCTAAACAGCACCAGCAGATGAAACGACAGAAAATATTGCCCGAATTCCGAATAATACGGTGTGGTCGATGTGACCGCCATCAGCGCGGCAATTGTTGAATAAATGCAATAGGCACGATGCAGCCGGGCGTTAAGCTGGCGCAAATTAATGACGGTGACCCACATCATGGTGCTACATGCGATAGAAAACGCGGTGCCAACCCCGGTCACCAGGTCGTTTGCCGGGGTCCATAACGGTTGTAACAACAACAACCCCAGCCCGGACAGGCCAATGCCCAGTATCGCAATCGATAAAACATAGGCCCCGTACCATAACAGCGAAATGTCGCGGATCAACATGCCGCCACCCAGATAAACCACCCCGATCACCAGCAAGGCCCCCACGGCAACGCCGGACAAAACAAGGGTGCGCCCGCCTTTGGTCATCAATGTGGAATCATTGCGGATATTGGCCGACAGGGTTTGGGTGCTGGTTGTTTCCACCCGAAAAACCATGCTGTATTTTCCCGGCACAAGGTCGGGCAGGCGGGTTGTAATATGGCGACTTTTGACGGTGCTGTCATTTGCCGGAATATTGTCACCCAGCAAGGTGCGCCAGATGAAATTCTGGTCGCGCACGCTAAATATCGCGACATTGATCCGGTCAAGATAGGGCGGGCTGATTTCGAGAAACAGCCGCATGTCGTGTGAGCTGGTCTTGATGCCGGACGACGCTGCATCGACCTGAAAATTCGCCCGGTACCAGATAATATCATGGGTGTAGCCAGGGCTTGGTGTATCGACAACAGGTTGAAAATCCTGGTCCGGGCGCCGGACAACATCGCTAAATGACAACACCCCGTCAGGGTCGGTCAGGCGGCCCAGATAATGGTCAAGTGACAGGTCATAGTTGCTTTGGCCCGAGGGCGACACAATCAGCTGTGCGCCCGCCGCGTGCAGCGGCCCGGTGATGGTCACAAAAACGATGCACGCGATAACAGCAAACATCAGGCCGCGCATGCCGTGCCAGAACGCCGCAAAGCCTGTAAAGCCTGTCCGGTCTTGTTCGGGCAGGCCAACCGGCCAATGCATTCTGGCAAATGCATTTCGGCCAGCACCCGCTGATGCCTGTTCTGACGTTGCCAATCCCCTGAACCCAAAAAATTCCCGCCTGTTGTGTGTTAGCGATAAATTAAAAGCCACGCCAATGTTTTGTTTAGGGGGAACGGCCCCATATAGGCGATACGGAACCCGGTTTGACGTGTGGGCCGGTGCTTGGTATCGGATAGTGATGACAAGCTGGTGGCAATACCGACTGACTTTGTTATAACCGGTGATCATATGGGACCATAACCCGGTTTCCGGCACGCCGGATTCAGCATAGCGAGAGAACCCAAAGCATGAGCCGCAAATATTTCGGGACTGACGGAATCCGTGGAACTGCCAACAGTGCGCCAATGACCGCCGAAGTGGCGCTTAAAGTGGGCATGGCGACCGGGCAATATTTTACCCGTGGCAACCACCGCCATCGTGTTGTGATTGGCAAGGATACCCGATTGTCCGGTTATATGCTCGAACCTGCTTTGGTGGCCGGTTTTACATCGATGGGGATGGATGTGATTTTGGTGGGGCCCATGCCAACCCCGGCCGTGGCCATGCTGACCAAATCAATGCGTGCCGACATTGGCGTGATGATTTCGGCATCCCATAACCCTTACGAAGATAACGGTATCAAACTGTTCGGGCCGGACGGGTTTAAATTGTCTGATGCGGTTGAAAGCGAAATCGAAACCCTGATGGATAGCGATCTGTCGCCGCTTCTGGTGTCGGCAAATTCGCTGGGCCGGGCCAAACGCATTGACGACGCACCAGGGCGCTATATTGAAGCGGTCAAATCATCGCTGGCGGGGCATGTGACGCTGGAAGGCGTTAAAATTGTGCTTGATTGCGCCAATGGTGCCGCCTACAGCGTCGCGCCCAAGGTTTTGCGCGAACTTGGTGCCGATGTGATTGAAATTGGCACCAAGCCGAACGGCTTTAACATCAATGATAATTGTGGGTCGACCCATACCAAACCGATGTGCGATCTGGTGGTGGCGGAAAAAGCCGATGTCGGTATTGCCCTTGATGGCGATGCCGACCGCGTGCAGATGTGCGATGAAAATGGCCGTTTGATTGATGGTGATCAGCTTATGGGGCTGGTAACCACCCATTGGCACAAAACCGGCCAGTTGCGTGGCAATGCGCTGGTGGCAACGGTGATGTCCAATTTAGGGCTGGAACGCTATCTGGAAAAGCAGGGCTTGCGCCTGATCCGCACCAAGGTGGGCGACCGGTATGTGGTCGAGCAAATGCGCGCCCTTGGCTGCAATGTTGGTGGTGAACAATCGGGTCATATCGTGCTGTCTGATTTTGCCTCGACCGGCGATGGTTTGCTGGCATCGTTGCAGGTTTTGGCCGTGCTGGCCGGGCATGACGGGCCGGTATCGCAAATGACCCATGTGTTTGATCCGCTGCCGCAAATCTTGAAAAATGTCCGTTATGCCGCCGGAACCGACCCGCTGGGCCATAGCAGCGTGATCGAGGCGATTTCTGCGGCTGAAAAATCGTTTAACGGTGATGGCCGCGTCCTTATTCGCAAATCGGGCACCGAGCCGCTGATCCGCGTTATGGCCGAGGGTGATGACGCCAGCCACGTTGAACGGGTGGTCGACGATATCATCGCGCAAATTAACGCGGTAACCGCCTGATTGTTTAAAAGGTGGCAGGTGGCAAAACCGGGTTTGAAGAACAGGAGAAGTTTCCGATGAAGGGGCGTGTGTTAATTCTTGCCGGGTCGGATAGTTCCGGCGGGGCGGGTATTCAGGCCGATATTAAAACCGTTACGGTTTTAGGGGGCTATGCGGCAACGGCGATTACCGCGCTGACCGCGCAAAATACCCAAGGTGTTTTTGGCGTGGTCGGGGTTGATCCGGCCTTTATCGTGTTGCAGGCAGAATTGATGCTCGACGATATCGGGGCCGATTGCCTGAAAACCGGCATGCTCCATTCGGTCCCCGTGATCAAGGCTGTTGCCGGGTTGCTGGCAGGCAAGGCCGCCGGAATACCGGTGGTGATCGACCCGGTGATGATTTCACAAAGCGGGTCGCGCTTGCTTGAAGAAGACGCGGTAGAAACCTTGATAAAATTACTGGTGCCGCGTGCCACCATTTTAACCCCCAATATCCCCGAAGCCGAAGTTCTGTCGGGTCATCGTATTGAAAACGAAGACGACATGATTTTCGCGGCTGAAAAAATCGGCGCGATGGGGGCCAATGCCGTGCTGGTCAAAGGCGGACATTCCGAAGGCAGCAAAATTATTGATATTTTGTGGGACCGCGAACACGGAATTTCCGGCTTTGAGGATGACCGTATTCCATCGGACAACAACCACGGGACCGGCTGCACCCTCGCCAGTGCCATTGCCACGGGCATTGCCCAGGGGCTGGATCTGGGCGATGCGGTTGCGCGTGCGCGCGCCTATGTGCGCGAAGCCATTCGCACAGCACCGAATTTTGGCAAGGGCAATGGCCCGTTAAACCATGCCCATCCGGTAACCGGGGAATAACCCGCAAACAGAAAGCGATGCGTTATGTTGTCCCAAACATCACAGCCGGGAACGTCGTTTTTTGATCAGGCACGAAATAATGCCTGGTCGAATTTCCGGTTACTGGCCTGTTGTGAAAAACTGTCGTCGGGCGACTTAACAAAACAGCGCACGTCGTTTTTCCCGACAATATTGCAAACCTTGAACCATATTCTGATTGTCGACTGGTATTATGTTGATGCCCTGACATCGGGGGGCCGGGGACGGGCCTGTTTTGCCACGGCCAACCCGTTTTCCGAGATTGGCAAGCTGGCAGCCGCCCAACGTAACAGCGATGGTAAATTGCTGAATTTTTGCGAAATGCTGACTGGCAACGGGGCGGCGCAAACGGTGACGTTGGACCGGGGCCGGGGCGAATATGCACATGAAACCGCCGGGGCGGTATTGTCGCATTTGTTTGTGCATCAAACCCATCATCGCGGGCAGGTGCATGCCATGCTGTCAGGCACAGGGCAAAAACCTCCACAACTTGACGAATACTACCTCGATTGCGATGCCGTCTATCGCGGCAGCGATTTTCACAATATGGGCTGGGACGGTAAATGATGCGATTTATGCGCGGGCGCATGGCGCGCCGGTTATTGGCGGTGGGAATTATTGCCGTTTTGGCATGGGCATCGTTGGGGGCACCGCAGGAATGGTTTGCCAACCAGTTCTGGCCGGATGACGCTGCACCGTGGGAAAAGGTAACCGCGGTTTATTACCCTGACAAATCCGATAGAACCGTGTTTAAGTTCGCGGGCGAAAACTTTGAAAATGCTGAAAAGTGCCGGGATGTAATTATGAAACAGGCGGCGGCAAACAACGACCCGCAACTCGAACGCGGCAGCTATGAATGCGCGGTGGGTTTTTATTCCAGCAACGATCATACCGGCCATTACCGGCTGAAAATCACGCCCTGAATAGTCTTACAGCACATACCATAACAGGGCAGGCAGGCTGATGGCGGCCAGAAAGGTCGATGCGATAACAACCCCGGCAACTTCTTCGGGCTCGTTGTCATATAGCTGGGCGAACAGATAACAAAAAACCGCCACGGGCATCGAACATTGCAAAATCACAACGCCGCGGGCAATACCGTCAAGGCCCAGAACTTCCGATAATCCAAGCCCGACGCCAAACCCCATTGCCAGCCGCAGCACCGACAAACCGACACTGCGCAGCAGACTGACCGGTTTTAACCGCGCCAGCGACACGCCTAATGTAAACAGCATTAACGGGATCGTCAGTTGGCCGATTAAATCGGTGGTATTGTAAAGCCAGGCCGGGACCGGGGTTTTGGTGGCTAAAAACACAATCGCAATCAGGGTTGCCGGTACAATCGGCATTTTCACCAGCGAACGGATTGAAAATGTTCCCGCAACAAAGGCGACACCCACGGTAAGCTGCAAAACAATCATTGCGGCAAAAAACGCCACGGACAGCGCCAGCCCGTCATTGCCAAAGGCCAGCAAACATAACGGCAAACCGACATTGCCAATATTGGGCCAGCTAAGCGATTGCAAATAGGTGCGGGGCGAGAGCTTGAACAGTTTCAGGATCGGCCAGCCAATGGCGACAAAGGCCAGCGTGGACAGAACTGCCGCCGTGCCCATCGACAGCAAGGCATCGGCACCCAGCTTGACCGTAGCAAGGGCGGCAAAGGTCAGGCACGGGGTACCAAAATAGGTGACAAGCGATGTCACAAGGGAAGTATCAAAATGCTTGCCGGCGCGCGCCCAGAAATATCCCAGCCCGGTTGTGATAAAAACCGGTGCCAGAATGGCAAAAATATTGGCAAACATGCATCATCCCCCTGACAAAAACGCCAGTAAAGGTAATTGCCATGTTCTGGCAGGGTCCGACAAGTTAATAATGGTAATACCAGTTATAACGTGTCGGTTTTATAATCAGTAAAAAGCCCGGACGTCGATAGATGCCCCTTGCTGCGGGGGGATATCTATCCCATTTTAAAAGCAGCCAGCACCAGCTTCTGGCCCAATGATTTTTCGTTAACATGGTGTCGGGCGGACATTTTTCCACATGACTGATTATTCATTTGTACGCAGGCACCTGATTGACCCGTCGCCCAAATGGCGCGATCAGCGCCATCCGTTGCCCGCGATTTTTCTTGATCGCGACGGAGTGATTAACGAAGAAGTGCATTATCTGGCAAAACCCGAAGACATGGCATTAATTCCCGGTGTGGCGCAGGCCATTGCCCGCATTAATGGGGCAGGGGTGCCGGTGGTGGTGGTCACCAACCAGTCGGGTGTCGCACGGGGATTTTTATCGGAAGACCAGTTGCACGATTTGCATGTGAAGATGGCGCAGCTTTTGGCGGACGAGGGCGCCAGCGTGCAGGGTATTTATTATTCACCATTTCATATCGATGGTGTGGGCAATTATCAAAAAGAAAGCACTTGCCGCAAACCCGGCCCCGGCATGATATTCGCCGCCTGCGAGGAATTTGCCATTGATCGGTCCGAAAGTGTGCTGGTTGGTGACAAAATTGCCGATATTCGCGCGGGCAATGCTGCGGGGTTAAAAACCGTTCTGGTGCGCACCGGGCACGGCGCGACAGAAACACGGCTTCCCGAAGCCGCCGAAGCCGGTTTTATTGCCGATGATTTGGCCGCCGCCGTTGATCAGTTATTTGCCAGCGGGGTCATTGCCAAATAGGCGGCCTTGCTGCCCGTTGCGTCGTCAGCGAGGTGCAGGTGGCAAGTGCCGTGCGCGGTTATTGCGCGCACCATAGCCGCCAGATATCGCGATAGGCTTCTTCAAAATCAGCCGCAATCAACCGGTGATTCATCATGCTTGCTTTTAACACCCGGTCGCGCAATGTCCGGCGGATCATGGACAGGGCATCAATATCGCGGCCCAGCAACACCGCTTTTTCAACGTAACCATTGCGGGTTTCTGCCGCCAATGCATCCAGCCCGACATCGCTTAGCACGCCCAACCCGCACCGGGCCGATGGCATGGTACCGGCCAATGTCACAAAAGGCACCCCGTGCCACAGCATGTCGCAGCCTGCCATAATGTTATTGGCGGGGAACGGGTCCAGCCCGATGTCGATCTGGTCATAAATGGCGGTATTGCGGATTTTATCGGGGTCGACGCCCTGGCATGTTACGCGGTCAATATGCAGGCCTGCCTGCCGGGCCCGGTCAAGGAAATTTTGCCGGACAAAGTTGTCATGCAACCCGTCGGCCTGAATGATCAGGCGGCTATGGGCGGCCTTGTTCATGATGCGCGCCCAGCTGTTTAGCACCGTGTCGCCAATGCGCGGTAATGTGCCGACAAAGCCGAAGGTTAAATATCCATTCAAAAGCGCCGGTAACGGGCCTGTCGCCTTGCTGTTCTCGGGCGGGGTATAGGCAAAGGCAGCATGGGGCAGGCGGTGCAGTGTTTCGCTGCAAATGCGGTTTTCGGCCGCCCCGGCGGCGGTCATATCGACATGGCCAAACATATGGTCGATTTGGCTGATACCGGTTGACGCATGATAAAGCGTCACCTGTAGCGGTGCCGGGCGATAGGCGAAGACCTCAATCGGGTGGTTGCGGGTAAAACCGGACAAATCGACCAGAATGTCGATCTTGTCCTTGCGAATACGTTCGGCAATGCGTTCGGCATCCTGGCCTGCGACATCACGCCAGCTATCGGCAACAATTTGCCATTGCCGGGTGGTGTCATCATGGCGGGTGACGGCGGAATATAAAAACAACTCAATGCCATTGCGGTCATGATTTCGCGCCAGCCCCATCAGGCGGGCATAAAGCGGATGATCGCGAAAATCGGGCGATATCCAGCCAATGCGCAACCTGCGATCGGTGCTGCGGGTGTTGGCAAACCGTGGCGGGGATGGCATTGGCGGCAAATGCGAGCGCGCCCATTGCCGGGCCTGTTTCAAATATTCCGGCCCGTCAAATTGCGGCAAATACAGCAAGGCTGCCAGCAATCGGGCATGAAAATCGGCACGGGCCGGGTTTTTTTCCACCAAGGCAGCCAGGCGGGCCACCCCGTGGGCGGTATCGCCGCCACGGATTAAAATATCGGCAAACAGGCCCTCAATATCGGCCAGGTCGGGGGCGTGGTCGCGGGCGGTTTCAAGAACGGCGTTGGCTTGTTGATATTTGCCTGCCGCAATCAGGGAGGCCGCCATATTAACCATCGACGGGACATGATCGCCATGGATGCTTAGGGCGCGTGAAAACAGGTTTTGTGCGGCCTCAATATGGCCCAACCGCAACAGAACAGCGCCAACCGTGTTGATTTTATCGGCATCAAGCTTGGCGGCCTCGGCGGCATTTTCAAACGCCATCAGGGCGGCTTCATACTGGCCCAGCGCGTTCAGGGCCTCGCCGAACAACAAAAACGCATCAAAGTTGCCATTATGCAGGTTAAGCATCCGGCCCAGCAGGTCAATCGTCTGGCCGTAATTGCCGCGCGCCTTTTCCAGCCGTGCCAGATGAAAAAGTGCTGTCGGAAAATCACCGTGATAGCTTAGCGCCAGGCGGAATTCATCAATCGCGTGTTCAATATCGCCATTGGCTTCCAGTGCGATGGCATAATTGCACCGTGCCGCCGGGTTCGCGCCCATGCGCGCAATGCAGCGTTCAAACAGTTCCAGCGCTTCGCGGTGGTGCCCCTGACGGGTGAGCAAGGTGGCAAGAAGATGTTCTGCCTCGTTATTGTTCGGGGCAACGTCAAGAACGCGGCGATAAATCTGTTCGGCTTCTTGCAGACGGTTGCCTTCGTGGGCTGCCAGTCCGCGCCGCAGCAATGTTGAAAGCTCGGCTGTCATGCAATGCCTTGTTTTTGGGGGCTTTGCCTAATAATGGCGTACCCGGTGCCAGTTTGTCATCTTATTCGCATACGGGGCTTTAACATAAAGAAATTGACGACGGTATGGCTGCAATGATGGTGCGCGGGGTTTGTTAGGTGATATCGGCCACTGGGGTAACGTGCGTCCATGCGGGGCAATAGGCCGTAATGTGCGTGTTGGCATTGCGCGGCCTCGCATGGCAAACTACCTGCAGGTAAACAGCCCGTGCTCATAGCCGCTTTGGCCTGTTCTGGCCCACAAGCGCCCCGTGCTCAAAAAAAACCCCAGCCACAAAGGGCCGGGGTGAGAATGGGAGTGGGAGAATCGCCTGGCGGCGATAATCGAATATTAGAATATTCTGTCACGACAGCAGCGTCTCCTACTCGTTCGATTGATCTTATGGGTCTTTGGGATAGGTAAAATTATGGACATAATCCATTGGGGCAGTACATTTTGCCTTTTGGCACCATCATCGCTGGCCCAACCGGATTTTTGCCGATAAGCTGTCGGGTATAAAAATACTCGCATGGCAGGTTTGTCGAAACTTTCGGGCAAAAAACTGTAAATTGACGCCAAGTCTGTGCTAGAACGCGAGTTCAAAAATATTACGTATAAAGAGAGGTTCGACCCATGCCGGAATATCGGTCCCGTACAACCACCCATGGTCGCAATATGGCCGGTGCGCGCGGCCTTTGGCGCGCCACAGGCATGACAGATGAAGATTTTGACAAACCGATTATTGCGGTGGTCAACAGTTTCACCCAGTTCGTGCCGGGCCATGTGCATCTGAAAGATCTGGGTCAGATGGTGGCGCGCGAAATCGAGGCATCGGGCGGTGTTGCCAAGGAATTTAACACCATTGCTGTTGATGACGGTATCGCGATGGGGCATGACGGCATGCTTTATAGTTTGCCGTCACGCGAAATCATTGCTGATTCGGTTGAATATATGGTCAATGCCCATTGCGCCGATGCAATGGTGTGCATTTCCAACTGCGACAAAATCACCCCTGGCATGTTGATGGCGGCGATGCGCCTGAACGTACCGTGTGTGTTTGTGTCGGGGGGCCCGATGGAGGCTGGCAAGGTCACGATCGATGGCAAGGAACGCCATCTTGATCTGGTCGATGCGATGGTTGAAGCCGCCGATCCGAATGTTTCGGACGAACAACTGGCTGTTGTTGAACGTTCGGCCTGCCCGACCTGCGGGTCGTGCTCGGGCATGTTTACCGCCAATTCGATGAACTGCCTGGCCGAAGCTTTGGGCTTGGCATTGCCGGGTAACGGCTCGGTTCTGGCAACCCACGGCGCGCGCAAGGAACTGTTCCTGGAAGCGGCGCGCACATCGGTTCGGTTGGCGCGTCGTTATTACGAAGAAGACGACATCACCGCAACGCCGCGCGGTATTGCATCTTTCAAAGCGTTTGAAAACGCCATGGCGCTTGATATTGCCATGGGTGGCTCGACCAACACCGTTTTGCATTTGCTGGCCATTGCGCGCGAAGCCGAAGTTGACTTCACCATGACCGACATGGACCGTTTGTCGCGCAAGGTGCCGCACCTGTCCAAGGTCGCACCGTCCCATCCGCTGTATCATATGGAAGATGTACATCGGGCTGGTGGCATCATGCGTATTCTGGGCGAACTGGAGCGCGGCGGGTTGCTTCATACCGATGTGCCAACAGTCCATGCCAAAACCATGGCTGATGCCCTTGAAAAATGGGATATCCGGCGCACCAGCAACGAAAAGGTTCAGAAGTTTTATCGCGCCATGCCCGGTGGTGTGCCCAGCCAGGTAGCCTTTAGCCAGGAACGCTACTGGGACGATCTGGATATGGACGAAAAAGGTGGCTGTATTCGCGATATGGAACATGCCTATAGCAAGGATGGCGGTTTGGCTGTTCTGTTTGGCAATATGGCGATCAATGGCTGCATTGTTAAAACAGCCGGTGTTGATGCCAGCATCCTGAAATTTACCGGCCCGGCCGTGATTTGCGAAAGCCAGGACGAAGCCGTTGCCAAGGTTTTAGGCGGTGAAGTCAAGGAAGGCGATGTTGTGGTCATTCGTTATGAAGGGCCCAAAGGCGGGCCGGGCATGCAGGAAATGCTGTATCCGACCAGCTATCTGAAATCGATGGGGCTGGGCAAGGCCTGCGCCTTGATCACCGATGGTCGTTTCTCGGGCGGGACATCCGGCCTTTCAATTGGCCATGTATCACCCGAAGCGGCGGCTGGCGGCGATATTGCGCTGGTTGAACCGGGTGATACCATTGAAATTGATATCCCCAACCGCACCATCCATATCGCAATTGATGATGCCGAAATGGCCGCGCGCCGCGAAGCCATGGAAGCCAAGGGCACGGCCTTGGCGTGGAAACCCGCCAAACCGCGCAAACGCAAGGTTACGACCGCCTTGCGGGCTTATGCCGCCCTTGCCACCAGTGCCGATAAGGGCGCTGTGCGTGACGTAACGCAGGTCGAATTCTGACCCTGGCGGTCGCTATCTGAATTTAAAAACCATCCGGTGTGTTTTGGCGTGCCGGGTGGTTTTTTTGTGGAAAAGCGTGAAAAAGCGATGCGGAAAATCCGGAAGGGTATTTTTGATTTTCCCAAATGTTTTGTTCCGTGACATGATTTTACCCGGCAATGAAAACCGGCAAAAACAGGGGGGCGAAATGGAACTTTCGATGCTGATCGGGGCGATGGTTGCCGCCGCGATTTATGTTTTAACGCCCGGGCCTGCCTTTTTGGCGATGCTGGGGCTGGGTGCGGCACAGGGCAGGGCGGCCAGTGCCGGGTTTTTGTTTGGGCATCTGGCGGGCGATGTTATGTGGGCCGGGTTGGCGCTGGTGGCGATTATTGGCTCGCGCGTGATGGACCCGGTGGTGTTTCATGCCTTGGCGATGGTGTGTGGTGTTTATCTGTTCTGGCTGGGGTTTCTGGCGTTGACCGCGCGGCGCAAGACTGAAGGCGGGGTTGATATGATCATTCGCCGTCCGTGGCGCCGGGGTCTTGTTTTTGGCATCACCAACCCCAAAGGATACCCGGTGGCGGTGGCGATGTTTACAGCCCTTCTGGCAAAAAATGCCGATATGCTCGATTGGGGCAGCATGGGCGGGTTGTTGGCGGCATCGCTGGTCGGGTTTATATTGGCCGATCTGATTTTGATCTGGCTGGTGGGGCTGGGGTTTTTGCGCCGGTTTTATTTGCGTCATCAAATCTGGATCGTGCGCGCCACCGGTTTGATTTTTATCGGTTTCGCTGTTCAGGCGATCACCAGTTCGCTGCCGGGGCTTTGGCATTGGCGCAAAACCTGATTGCGCCGCGTTTCTTCCTAATTTAGAAATCATATTTTAAATATAGAAATTTCAAGGGGCGCCTGTGTGAAGATGGGCACCCCTTTTAAATCAGCTGATGATCTCAAGTGCGAGCGCAATGCCCTGACCACCGCCAATGCACAGGGTGACAATGCCGCGTTTAAGGCCATCGCGTTGCATGGAATGGATCAAACGGGTGGTTAAAACGGCCCCGGTGGCCCCAATCGGGTGACCATGCGCAATGGCCCCGCCATCAACATTGACGATGTCTTCGGGCAGACCCAGTTCGCGCAGCACGGCCAGCGGTATGGCGGCATAGGCTTCGTTAATTTCGATGCGCTCAATGTCGCCACGCTGCCATCCCGCGCGATACAGTGCCTGTTGCACGGCGGGGACGGGGGCAATGCCAAACATCGCCGGGGCCAGAGCCGCGACGCCGTAAGATACCAGCCGTGCCATCGGGCGCAGGCCCGCTTTTGCGGCCGCATCGCGGTTGGCGACAATCATGGCCGCAGCGCCGCTGTTTAACCCCGGTGCGTTGCCGGCGGTAATGGTGCCATCGGGGCGAAAGACCGGGCGTAGTTTTGCCAGCACATCCATGCTGGTTTCCGGGCGAACCGATTCATCGCGATCAAACGTGATTGTTCCTTTTTTACCGGCAATCTCGATGGCCGTAATTTCGCACTCAAACGCCCCGTTTTGCTGGCGGGCTGCAAAGTTCTGGTGCGAGCGGGCGGCCCAGCGGTCCTGATCGTCGCGCGAGATGTTCTTTTGCGTGATCAAATCTTCGGTGTGCCAGCCTGAATGTTCGCCCGAAAAGGCATCATGCAGGCCGTCTAGCAACATGCTGTCCTGTATTTCACCTGGCCCCATGCGATAGCCAAAACGGGCGTTGGGCAGCAAATATGGGGCGCGGTCCATGTTTTCCATGCCCCCCGCGATCATGATGGCGCTATGGCCCAGCCATGTTTCACGGGCAGCAGCGGCAATGGCCTCGGCCCCTGAACCACAAACACGGTTTACCGTTACTGCCGGAACCGCGTCGCCCAGCCCGGCATTAACCACAGCCTGGCGCGCCGGGTTCATTTTGTTGCCTGCCTGCACCACATTGCCCATCACCGCGCCGTCTATTTGGCTGGCGGACAGTTTGGCATCGGCCATAACCGCGGCAATAACCCGCGCGCCAAGGTCGGTTGCGGAAACGGGGGCAAGGGTGCCGTTAAATTTGCCAATGGCGGTGCGGCGCGGGGCGCATAAAACAATATCGGGAAGGGTCATGTCAGGGTCCATTCATGGCAGGTTGGCGATGTTGCTGCGTGTCGATCCGGGCTATTAAATGCATATGCATTTAATATATAGTCATATGCATGGAATTGGCAATCATCATGCCGCCCTTAACCGCCAACCGGAAAATGCTGTGTGACCAAACATGAAAAATCGCCCCGCCCGGATGCGGCCGCCCTGGCCCTGACCGGCATCTGTATGGCGCATGCCCTGCGCCGGGCAACGCGCGTGGTCAGCCGCGAGTATGATGCCGCCCTTGCGCGGCACGGGTTGACCATCGGCCAATTTACCCTGTTGGCGCATATTCAACGAATGACAAACCCGTCGGTGCAGGCGGTGGCCGATGCCATGTTTATGGACCAGTCGGCCATGTCGCGGGGGTTGCGACCATTAGAAAAGGCGGGGCTGGTGATATTGCGGATGGACCCGGCCGATAAAAGGCGGCGCTTTTTATCGGTTTCCGATGCCGGTCGCATCGCATTTGATGCCGCCGCCGGCGACTGGCAAAAGGTGCAGTCGCGGTTGCGTGACAATCTGGGGTCGGCAGAGTTTGATATGCTGCGCAAAACCTTGCTGACGTTTGAGCGCGCTGAAGCTGAATAACGCCCGAACAAGCAAACCCCGCTGTGATAGCGGGGTTTGCACAAAAGAGATTTTGAGGTGTTATCGGCTTATGCCAGCGCTTTTTGCAGCGGCAAATAATCGTAGCCTAGTTCGCGGGCAACGGCCTCATAGGTGATTTTACCGTCATGCACGTTCAGGCCCGCTGCCAGATGAACATCATCCTGACAGGCATTTTTCCAGCCCTTGTCGGCAAGGGCGAGCATAAAGGGCAGGGTGGCGTTGTTCAGGGCGAAGGTGGATGTGCGCGCGACGGCACCGGGCATGTTGGCAACGCAGTAATGCACAACATCATCGACAATATAAATCGGGTCGGCATGGGTGGTGGCTTTGGATGTTTCAAAACACCCGCCCTGATCAATGGCAACGTCCACAATCACCGAACCGGGCTTCATTTTTGACAACTGTTCACGGCGGATCAGTTTTGGTGCGGCAGCACCGGGGATCAGAACCGCGCCGACAACCATGTCGGCATCGTAAACCAGGCTTTCGGTATCATCGATGGTGGCATACTGGGTTTTGATGCGCGGGCCGAAAACATCGTCCAGATAGGTCAGCCGTTTGATGTTTTTATCAAGAATGGTGACATCCGCCCCCATGCCCACCGCAATACGGGCGGCATTGGTGCCAACCACGCCACCGCCAATCACAACAACCTTGGCCGGGGAAACACCGGGAACGCCGCCCAGCAACATGCCGCGCCCGCCATTGGCCTTTTGCAGGGCCGCAGCACCCACCTGGGGGGCCATGCGCCCGGCCACTTCCGACATCGGGGCCAGTAATGGCAGGCCGCCATTGCGGTCGGTGACGGTTTCATAGGCAATGGCAGTCACACCTGATTTGATCAGGCCTTTGGTTTGCTCCGGGTCCGGGGCGAGATGCAAATAGGTAAACAGCAACTGGCCGGGGCGCAGTTGTTCATATTCAACCTTTTGCGGTTCCTTGACCTTGACCACCATTTCGGCATTGGCGAAAATTTCGGCGGCAGTGTCAACAATAGTGGCCCCCGCAGCCTGATAATCGGCATCGCTGCAGCCAATACCGGCACCGGCACTGGTTTCAATGATCACCTTGTGACCATGGATAACAGCTTCGCGTACGGATGACGGGGTCATGCCGACGCGATATTCATGGTTTTTGATCTCTCTTGGGACACCGATTAACATGGTGTGACCTCCCGGATTTGATGTGGCGGGTGGGCTTTTTGCCCGGCTTTTGGTTATCTTTGAACGTTACCCTAAAATTTTGGCAATTTCCCTTCAATCTGGGCCGCTAAAAATGGTATTGTTGGCAGATTATTTTAAGAAAATGCCATTTTGTCAGGGAAACATTCGAATGGACATTGATGACCGCGACCGGATGATACTTCGTTTGCTGCAACAGGACGGACGTATCAGCAATGCCGATCTGGCCGAAAAAGTGAACCTGTCGGCTTCGGCCTGTTTGCGCCGTGTGCGCTTGCTTGAAGAAGCCGGGTTTATTGATCGCTATGCGATGTTGTTAAATCCCAAGCGCATCGGCAAGCCGGGCAATGCCTTTGTCAATATATCCATCGCCCGGCAAACGCGCCAGGCGCTGGAAGATTTTGAACGCGAAATCCAGTCGGTTCCCGAAGTGGTCGAATGTTATCTTCTGGCCGGGCAAAGTGATTATCTGGTCCATGTGGTTTACAGCAACACATCGGACTATGAACGCATCCACAGCGAAGTTTTAACCCAGCTTCCCGGTGTGGAGCGGGTGCAAACCGTGATTACTTTGCGCGAAGTGAAACGTACCACAGAATTGCCCGTGTAAAAACAAGGGTCTGTTTTCTACCATTTCGCCCTTGTGCGTTGCGAAAAGCACATATGTTGTTTCGCGCAGAAATATGATCCGTAAAATGACTATTGGTCATTTCCTGTGTTCAAAAAATCAACTGAAATCATGCGATTGTCTGGACCTGTTCTTAAAAATGCGACAGTCACATGGTATTGCTGACCGCATGGCTGCATTGCATTTCTGATGTTTGCTGTACAGGAAATGAGGTGCTAGCGGGAACCGTTGTTTGACTCTGTGCTTCTTTGCGGGCAATAATCCGCCGGGGAGAAGACCGGGGAAGAACAATTGATGGAAAACGAATGCCTCGTTCGCGCGCGCAGCCATGAACAAAAGCTGCGTCGCAGGAACGATATAATAGACGCCGCCGAGGCGCTTTTTCTGGAAGGTGAGGGGCAACTGCCGTCTGCGGCGGAAGTTGCAAAAAAGGCCAACTTGGCCAAAGGCACATTATACCTTTATTTTTCCAGCAAAGAGGCCTTGTTTCTTGAAGTCCTCCGTCGCTTTTTCAAGGGATGGAGCGAGAATAATCTGGAAGCGATCGAGCAGGAAGCCCTTCTGGTCCCTGCTGATCGTGATGCCTTGCGTGTTGCACGCCAGTTTGTCGATTATCTTGTGCAACGATCACGGTTTTTGTATCTGGCATCGCTGTCTCATGGCGTGTTAGAGCAAGGTGCCGATGATGAAAGCGTGTTGATACATAAACGGTATGTGGCCGCGATGGTCAAACGTACCGCCGATGCGCTTTCCGAAATTTATGCCATTACCCAACAGCAAGCCCGAAATCTGATGGCAAATTCGTTTGCCCTGATATTGGGGCTTTGGCAAATGTCACAGGTTCCCGAGCGGGTGGTGGTGCTGATGCGCCAGAATGCCCTTGAAGACATGATCATTAATTTTTCCGACGCGGCCGAAAATGCCGTTGTCGAATTTTGGCGCGCCGAAATTCCAGTGATGAAAAATACCCGTGTCGAATTACAGGATGCCCCTGCCGTTCTGTGATCGGAAATTTGGCTGTTAGCACAAAAGGGGTGATGTCTGATCGGGCATCACCCCTTTTGCGTTCGGTCATGTGGGCACGGTACGCACCATAAATGCGGAGTATGGACCGGATACAAAACAGCCCCGGTTATATAAAGCCGGGGCTGTTTGCAAGGTGCTGAGCGGAGGCGTGTTTTGGGTCTTGGTATCGTTAGATCGACACGTCGACACTATCTTGGGCTTGACGGCTGCGTTGCCGTTCTGAACGCATGACAAGGATGCTGGCGATGATGATCAGGATGGAAATGGCAACAATGATCAGGGTGGCCAGTGCGTTGATTTCCGGTGATACCCCCAACCTGACCGATGAAAACACCTTCATGGGCAGGGTGGTGGAGCCTGGCCCGGCCACGAAACTGGAAATCACCAGATCGTCAAGTGACAGGGTGAAGGACAAAAGCCAGCCCGCCATCAGGGCCGGTAAAATCATCGGCAGCGTGATCAGGAAGAAAATCTTGGTCGGTTTTGCTCCCAGATCCATTGCCGCCTCCTCGATCGAGCTGTCCATACCGGCAAGGCGGGACTGAACGACAACCGCAACATAGGCAGCACAGAACGTCGTGTGGGCAATGACAATGGTGGTCATGCCGCGGCCTTCAGGCCAGCCGATAAGCTGTTCCATGGTGACAAATAACAACAGTAACGACAGGCCGGTAATCACATCGGGCATCACCAGCGGGGCGGCAATCATGCCGGAAAACATGGTGCGGGTTTTAAAACGCCCGAAACGCGACATCACCAGCCCGGCAGGGGTGCCAATGGCAAGGGCCAGGGTTGCCGACATAACGCCAATGCGCAGGCTGTTCCAGGCGGCATCGATCATGCCGTCATCCTGAAACAGCTCGACATACCATTTGGTTGAAAACCCGGCCCAGACCGTAACCAGTTTGCCTTCGTTAAACGAATAAATGATCACGAGCAGGATGGGCACATAGAGAAAGGCAAAGCCGAAACACAATGCCGAGGTCAGAAAGATTGATCGTTTGCCGCTCATTTCCCGGCCTCCTCGGTTTTACCCTGAATATGCTGAAAATACATAATTGGCACGACCAGAAAAATCAGCATGGCGATGGCGACAGAGGAGGCGATTGGCCAGTCGCGGTTGGAGAAAAATTCGTTCCACAGGGTGCGACCGATCATAAGGGTATTGGGTCCGCCTAAAAGTTCCGGGATTACGAATTCACCGACCGCAGGTATAAAGACCAGCAAGGAGCCCGCCAAAACGCCTGGCATTGAAAGCGGCAGCGTGATTTTTAAAAAGGCTTTCCATGGCTTGCAGCCAAGGTCGAGGGCGGCTTCAAGCAGGCTGCCATCCATTTTTTCCAGTGTTGAATAAAGCGGCAGGATCATGAAGGGCAGATAAGTATAGACAATGCCGATATAAACCGCGAATTCGGTCTGGCGCATGATCAGCGGTTCGGAAATGATATGCATCCCCATCAGGGCGGCATTAATCAGCCCTTCGCGGTCAAGAATACCGATCCAGGCGTAAACGCGGATTAAAAAACTGGTCCAGAACGGCAGGATCACCAGCATTAGCAACAGGTTGCGCGTTGATCCCTTGGCCCGGGCAATGCCATAGGCCATGGGATAACCGATCAACAGCGTGATCACGGTTGAAATGGCGGCAATGCGGATCGAATTCAGATACGCGGTGATATAGAGGCTGTCGGAGAGCAAAAACAGGTAATTGCCAAAGTTGATGGCAACATTAACCCCTTCATCCACCCACTGAAACAGCGCGCTATAAGGCGGCTGGGCATATTCGGCGGTGGCGAAACTGATTTTTAAAACAATCAGGAACGGGACAAGAAAAAACAGGAACAGCCACAAATAGGGCAAGCCAATAACAAGAACCCGCCCATGCCGGATCATCCAGCGGTCAAAACGTTGTTTAAGGGTTGGTTTTATCTCGCTCATTGGTTCAGCACCGAGGCGGACCCCGTCTCCCAGGTGACCCAAACCTTGTCTTCCCATGTATAACGCGGTTCGTTGTGGCGATGGGTGTTGGGTTCGCTGACCTTGATGCGCATGCCGCTTTCAAGGCGCACGTGATAGGTCGAAAGGCCGCCCAGATAGCCGATTTCCTCGACCTTGCCGGCAAAGCAGTTATGGCCGCTATCGTCGGGTTTTTCGGTGCAAAGACGCAGGCGTTCCGGGCGCAGGGCAACCCAAAGCGTGGTGCCTTCATGGCCCTGAACGGCGTGGTCGATATAAATATCACCCCCAATATCGTCCGAGCGAATGATGGCGTATTTTTCATCATCATCGATCAGCGTTCCTTCAACCAGATTAACCTGGCCCAGGAAATTGGCGGTAAAGCGGGAATTGGGATATTCGTAAAGCTCGAACGGGGTGCCGATTTGTTTGATTACCCCGTCATTCATCACCGCAATGCGCGAGGCCATGGTCATGGCTTCTTCCTGATCATGGGTGACCATAACAAAGGTGGTGCCAAGCTTTTCCTGAATATTGACCAGTTCAAACTGGGTCTGTTCACGCAGCTTTTTGTCAAGCGCGCCCAGCGGTTCGTCAAGCAGCAGCACCTTGGGCTGTTTGACCAGCGAGCGCGCAAGGGCGACGCGCTGGCGTTGCCCGCCCGAAAGCTGATGCGGTTTGCGTTTGGCAAACTTGCTCATTTGCACAAGGGCGAGCATATCGGCAACGCGGTCTTTGATTTCAGACTTTGAATAACCATCCTGATGCAGGCCAAAGGCAACATTGGTTTCAACGCTCATATGCGGGAACAGCGCATAGGATTGAAACATCATGTTGGTGGGCCGTTCATAGGGCGGCACCCCGGCCATATCGACGCCATCGATGAAAATTTTGCCTGCGGAGGGTTCTTCAAACCCGGCCAGCATGCGCAGCAAAGTTGTTTTGCCACAGCCCGAACCGCCCAGAAGGGCAAAAAGTTCGTGGCGATAAATGTCGAGCGATACATCGTCGACGGCGTAAAATTCGCCGAATTTTTTGGTTACTTTTTCAAACCGGATAAACGGTACCGCATCCGGATCGTTCCACGGCTGGCTTGACTGTACGCCTGCCTGCGCCTCTTGCTGATTGGCCCCCTGCGACACCAGGATTCTCCCGTCTGATGTTGAGATACTATTTGTCTTTTTTCTGCTTAACAGGATGAAGCAATTCCGCAATCTGTAAAGAGTGCTGTGCGATATTTCGAACGGTTGGGGGCAAATTTTGCCGGAAATGCGGGAAAAATGGGCGCTACTGTTCAGTAATTGAGCAATTTTTGCTTCGGGTAAGCGGGGTTTGCGAACCATACATTTGCAAATGCGAAGCTTTGCTTTGCGCGGGACAATGCGAGTCATAAACAAAACAAGGCGCGGGGATGCCGCGCCTTGTATATATCGGTTTTTTGATACGCGACTTTATTGACCGGTTTTCAATTTGGTCCACAAACGGGTACGTTCACGCAGCAATTTGGGCCCAGGTTCGACCTTGGCGCGCAGCTTGGCCTTGACCTCGTCTGACGGGTAAATGCCGGGATTGTTTTTAATCTCGTCATCCACATATTCCATCGCTGCCAGGTTCGGACCGGCATAGGTGACATAGTTGGTGATCGAGGCGCTGACCTGGGCATCAAGCACATAATTGATGAATTTGTGCGCCAGATCGGGATGCGGGGCGTCGGCCGGGATCAGCATGGTGTCAAACCAGATCAACGTGCCTTCTTTCGGGATCACATAATTGATGTGAACATCGTTTTCGGCTTCGTCGGCACGATCGCGCGCCATAAACACATCGCCCGAAAAACCGACCGAGACGCAGACATTACCGTTGGCAAGGTCGTTGATATATTGCGAGCTGTTAAAGTAGGTCACAAACGGACGGACTTTTTCAAGCTGCGTCATCGCGGCCTGAATGGTTTCCTTGCTTTGCGGTTTGTCGCCATTACCGAGATAGAAATTAACCGGATCGACCATTTCGCCCGGGTCATCAAGCAGGGTCAGGCCACATTTTGACAGCGGTTCGGCATATTTCGGATCAAAAATCAGCGCCCAGCTATCGGTCGGCGCGTCGTCGCCCAGAATTTCCTTAACCTTGTCAACGTTATAGCCATAACCATTGGTGCCCCACATATAGGGCACGGCATAGGCATTGTCCGGGTCGTATTTGGCGGTTTGTTTCAAAATCGCCGGGTCGAGATTTTTGTAGTTCGGCAATTTCGATTTATCGAGTTTCTGGAAAATATTGGCCTGGATCAGGCGCTGGGCATCGGCCAGGGTTGGCACCACGATGTCATAGCCTGAATGGCCTGCCAGCAATTTGGCCTCAACAACCTGGTTGCTGTCATAAACGTCGTAATTGACCTTTACGCCATATTCCTTTTCGAAATTGGCAACCGTGTCTTCGGCAATATAATCCGACCAGTTATAGACATTTAACACATCCTCGGCCGATGCCATGGTCGCATGGGCCGAAACGGCCGCGACCAGCGCAATCAGGCTGGTGGTGCATTTTTTCAATGACGACATATCGCTGTGCCTCCCTTAATGACAGCGTTGAGACCGGCAAACGGGGAATGGTGCCCCCGCACGCGCTGATCTATCCTTTAAACCGTTCGGGGATTTGTCAAACACAAGATATCGGCAAGCCAACAATTTTATGTTTTTAACAAACCCCCGAACGTCATTATCGGCGTGCCTATTGGCCGGTTTTCAGTTTGGTCCACAGCCGGGTACGGGTACGCAGAACCTTTTGCCCCGGTTCGACCTTGGAACGCAGCCGTTCCTTGACTTCGTCAGACGGGTAAACACCGGGATTGTTTTTGATGCGATCCTCGATCATGTCCATCGCGGCCAGGTTGGGGCCAGCATATTCGACATAATTGGTGATGGCAGCACTGACATCGCCACGCAAAATGTAATTGATGAATTTTAACGCCAGGTCCGGATGCGGGGCATCGGCCGGGATCATCATGGTGTCAAACCAGATCAACGTGCCTTCCTTGGGGATGACATATTTGATCTCGTTACCGTTATTGGCCTCGGCGGCGCGCGATGCCGCCATATAAACATCGCCTGACCAGCCAATGGCGGCGCAAATATTGCCATTTGCCAGATCGTTGATGTATTGCGAGCTGTGAAAATAGGTGATGTAGGGCCGAACTTTTTCCAGCTGCGTCATCGCCGCTTCAACGGTTTCGTTGCTTTGCGGGGCGTCCGCCGTGCCCAGATAAGCACTGACAAGCGGGACAATTTCACTGGGATCGTCAAGCATGGTCAGCCCGCATTTGCCAAGGGCCTCGGCATATTTGGGGTCAAAAACCAGCGACCAGCTATCGACCGGCGCGTCGTCGCCCAGCACTTCCTTGATTTTGGCCACGTTATAGCCAATGCCGTTTGTGCCCCACAAATAGGGCACGGCATAGGCGTTATCGGGGTCGTATTTGGCGGTTTGTTTTAAAATTGCCGGGTCAAGATTGCTGTAATTGGGCAGTTGTGCCTTGTCGAGTTTTAAAAACAGCCCCGCCTTGATCAGGCGTTGGGCGTCGGCCAGTGTTGGCACCACCAGATCATAGCCGGAGTTCCCCGCCAGCAATTTTGCTTCGACCATCTGGGTGCTGTCATAGACATCGTAGTTAACCTTGACGCCAAATTCCTTTTCAAAATTGGCGACGGTGTCTTCGGCAATATAGTCCGACCAGTTGTAAATATTTAAAACTTCTTGTGCAGATGCGTTATGGGCAAGACCCATAAGGCCGGTCGCAATGGCAATCAGGCTGATAGATTTTTTGTTTGGCTTCATTTTGCGGTGCCTCCCTGGTGGCAACGTCATTTATCATGGGGGCCTCCCTAAGTCCTCCCACGCCATACGTAATCCTGAAACGATTTCGGACTTTATCAAACACCTGAATTTATGTTTGGGCGTATTTTGAACTTTCTGCCGTTAATTTTGGCCAGGGCATAAAATAATTGCGCCGAAACGGGTGTTCCGGCGCAATTGTTGCTTGAATTCAAGCGTGGTTAAAACCGTCAGGATCAAACGTTAAGCAGAAGATGCTCGCGTTCCCATGCGCTGATCACGGTCTGATAGGCATTCCATTCGGCTTCTTTTACGGCCAGAACAGCGGCTGAAAACTCGTCGCCCAACAGTTCTTTGAGCGGCCGTGACCGGCTGAATTTCGCCAGGGCTTCGTGGATATGGCGGGGCAGGGAATGCGCCCGGTCATAGCCCGATCCTTCGATCGGTGTTGTCGGATCGATTTCTTCCTGAATGCCCAACAGACCACAAGCAAGCGATGCCGCAATCGCCAGATAGGGGTTGGCATCGGCACCGGGAATGCGGTTTTCGATCCGCCGTGCGCTGGGCGGGCCGTTGGGCTGGCGCAGGCCAACCGTGCGGTTATCAAGTGCCCAATGCATGTTGATCGGGGCATCGGACCACGGTTGCAACCGGCGATAGCTGTTCATATTCGGGGCCAGCAATGGCATGGCAGCAGGCAAATAGCGCTGCAGGCCGCCAATATAGTTTAAGAACAGTTTGGAGTTTTTGCCGTCATCATCGGAAAACAGGTTTTTACCGGTGTCGATATCAAGCAGGCTTTGATGAATATGCATCGCACTGCCTGGTGTATTGCCCATCGGCTTGGCCATAAAGGTACCATAGACACCGTGTTTTAAGGCGGTTTCGCGCAGTGTTCGTTTAAACAAAAATGACTGATCGGCAAGTTCAAGCGGCTCGCCGTGGTTAAAGTTCATTTCCAGCTGGGCCGGGCCCGATTCGTGGCTCATGGTATCGGCGTCAATATTCATGGCCTCGCAATAATCGTAAAGATCTTCGATCAACGGGTCGAATTCGTTAATCGCATCAATGCCAAAGGCGTTTGATGCCCGTTCCGGGCGGCCCGACCGCCCGACCGGCGGTTCTAGCGGGTTGTCGGGATCGGTGTTTTTGGCAACCAGATAAAATTCAAGTTCCGGGGCAATGATCGGGCGCATGCCCAGGTTTTCAAACTGTTTGAGAACCCGTTTAAGAACATTGCGCGGAGAAATCGAAACTTCCTCGCCCGAGAAATGGTAACAATCGCAGATGATCTGGGCGGTCGGCTCTTCATACCACGGAACAACGCGGATGGTTTCGGCGTCAGGCACCATCACCACGTCTTTTTCGGCCGGGTCTAAAAAGGCATCGGTTTCTTCGGGGTATCCCCCGGTGACCGTCAGGCAGAAAATTGCCTCGGGAATGGCGAGACTTTTGTTCTCGACCCCGCGCAAAAATTTCTGGGTGGGCAAAACCTTGCCGCGTGCCACCCCTGACATGTCAGGCACAATGCATTCGACTTCTTCAATTTTTCGTTCGGACAGCCACGTTTTGAGATCCGTACTCATCATAAGTCGGGCGCTTTCACGCCCGTCCTTCATAATTGCAGTTTATTGCTTTTTTACCGGTTTTTACCGGCATCCTTTACAACAAACTGTGTTTAAGTTGGCAAATGGTCGAATAAATTTCGGTTTTTGGTCATTTTTTCCGAATTCAATGCGAACATCTAACGATATAGCCGAATATGACCCAAGAGTAAATCTGGCAGGAAACGTCCTATTCAGGCTATAGTCGCTTCCAGATTATAAGTTCAGCGCTTGGACGCTGGTCAAGGAGGTAAAGAATGAAAATCGAACATCCCTATCTAATGTTTCTTGGCGATGCCCCGGATGAGCTGGCTGCGAAGACCGCCATTGGCATCAAACAATGGCGCCCGGAATGGTGCAAGGGCCAATTGCGTCTGGAAAATTGCCATGCCGATCTTGGCCTGCCAGATATGACGATTGCCGAGGCCCGCGAAGCCGGTGTGAAAACCCTGGTTCTGGGTGTTGCCAATCGTGGCGGCATTATCGGACCGGCATGGATGGAAACCCTGCTGGCCGCAATTGATGCCGGTATGGACATTGCCAATGGTTTGCACACCAAGCTGACCACGATCCCCGAACTGGTTGAAGCCGCAGCCGCCAAGGGCGTTAAGCTGTTTGATGTGCGCCATTTCAACGGCAAACTGCCGATTGGCAATGGCGAAAAACGCAGCGGCAAGCGCGTTTTGGCCGTTGGTACCGATTGTTCGGTTGGTAAAATGTACACCGCCCTGGCGATTGAAGCCGAAATGAAAAAGCGCGGCATAAAATCGACCTTCCGCGCCACCGGCCAAACCGGTATTTTCATTGCCGGCGAAGGCATTTCGGTGGATGCCGTGATTTCCGATTTCATTTCCGGCGCGGTTGAAACCATTGCCCCGGCCAATGATGCGGATCATTGGGACGTTGTCGAGGGGCAGGGCAGCCTGTTCCATGCATCGTTCGCCGGTGTGTCGATGGGGCTTTTGCATGGCTCGCAGGCCGATGCCCTTGTGGTCTGCCACGAGCCGACTCGGACCCATATGCGCGGCTTGCCCGGCTATTCCCTGCCGGATTTGAAAACCACGCTGGACGTTAACCTGATGCACGCGCGCCTGACCAACCCCGATTGTGTGGTGGTGGGTTTTGCCATTAATACCAAGGCCCTTGATGACGCAGCGGCGAAAAAGCTGATGGCGGATGTGTCGGCCGAATTTGGCCTGCCCTGTGTGGACCCGGTGCGCAACGGCGTTGCCCCGATTGTCGACAAGTTGCAGGAGATCTGATGTGCCGAAATTAAGCGTCACATCCGAAGTCTGGCCGTTGCGAACAGCCTTTAAAATTTCACGCGGGGCAAAAACCCAGGCGGAAGTTGTGGTTGTTACGCTCAGCGATGGTGAATTTAGCGGGCGCGGGGAATGTGTTCCTTATGCCCGCTATGGCGAGTCGATTGATCAGGTGATGGCCGATATCAACGCCCAGGCCGATGCGCTTGACCGCGGAATGACACGGGCCGAATTGCAAAATGCGATGAAGGCCGGTGCTGCGCGCAACGCGGTTGACTGTGCCTATTGGGACCTGGAGGCCAAACGTTTTGGCCGTCGGGTCTGGGATTTGCCGGGTCTTGAAGCCCCGGCCCCCGAAGGGCTGGTGACGGCTGAAACGCTAAGCCTTGATACACCGGATGCCATGCGTGAAGCAGCCAAAAAGGCGGCGTCAGCGCCGCTTTTGAAGCTTAAGCTGAACGGCGAAAACGTGCTGGAATCGGTGCGCGCCGTGCGTGAAGGCGCACCGCACGCACGGTTGATTGTCGATGCCAACGAGGCATGGTCGATCGAGCTTTTGCGCGATATCGGGGCCGAGCTGGATGCTTTGGGTGTTGAAATGATCGAACAACCCTTGCCAGCGGGCAGTGATGACGGGTTGGCAGGCATTGATTGCCCGGTTTTGCTGTGTGCTGATGAATCGGTTCATACCGTGGCCGATATTCCGCGTTTGGCCCGGCTTTATGACATGATCAATATCAAGATCGATAAAACCGGTGGTCTGACCGGCGCGCTTGAACTTGCCGATGCGGCCCTTGCGGCTGGAATGCAATTGATGGTGGGCTGCATGGTGGGTACATCGCTTGCGATGGCACCGGCCATGGTGGTGGCGGCAAAGGCACGCATTGTCGATCTTGACGGCCCGCTGTGGATGGCAAAAGACCGTGAAAATGGCATAGAGTTCACAAAAGGTGTGATGGCATTGCCCGAGGCAAAGCTGTGGGGATGATCTGGCAGTTATAATGTCAGTTCATTGTCAGCAAGTATGATGAATAGTCTGATGAATAAAGGGGCAATCGCAAGGTTGCCCCTTTATCATTTCAGTATTTACCATCAAATATTGCGTACAATACCCAGTCTATATTCATAATAATTCAGAAAATTTGGCGCCAATTCACTTTTATTGCGCATTTGCTGCTCTTATGGATAGTTGTCATTTTGCAATTATAAGGTGAGGATAGCCTCGAATTTCCGGGGCGCTGGGTGCTCCTGGTCGAAATAGGTGACGGAGCCCCTTGGTGCCAGCCTCGCAATCTCCCTTATCATTTACCCTTCGCGGGCGATTGCGATGTGATTGTCGCGATCTTGTTGTGCCTTTTTTTCACAATGATGCCTTGCGTCTGCGCCGCTCGGAAATTTTACGTCATACCGGGCGGCTGGCAGCAGGGTTTGTTCTTCTGTTTATGGTCTGTGCCCCGTTCTGGGATGGTAGCTATGAAACGTTGCTGTCTGCCAGCTTGCTAAATGTATCGCGGCTGGCTGTTGTGCTGGTGGCGTTATGGGTGGTGCTTGACGGGCGTATCGGTGCGCGGTTGCGGCGCAAGCTGCCCTTGCTGCCTTTTTCGCTGCTGATGTTATCTGGCGGGGCGCTGTTTGCACTATCGCTGGCCGATCCTGCGGCGTCTGATGCCTCCATCATGACCCACGCGCTGTTATTGCTGGCCATGGGCATGCTGCTCGCCGCAATGCCGCTGTCGCTGATCGAGGTCTGTGCCTTTTTGGCAATACCCGCGGCCCTTGATGTTTCGGGGTTGCTTCCCGACGGGGCTGGTGTGGTCAGTGCGGGTGTGATGCCGACCCGGGTGCTTTTTTTCGTTATGACCCTGACCGCCGGTCTGTCGGCGCTGTTGCAGTTGCATCGCACAATTGTCAATATTCGCCAGATCGCGCAGGACCCGTTAACCGGGGCCTATAGCCGGGGTTTTGGCAGTGAAATGCTGTTTTTGGGGTTTGAAGCCGCCCGGCGCAATTGCCGCCCGTTTTCGGTGGCGTTTGTGGATCTGGATAATTTCAAGCAGGTTAATGACGAGTTTGGCCACGATCGTGGCGACCGTATCCTTGCCAAAAGCGGCGAAAGCCTGATTGCAGGCCTGCGCCGGGGCGATGTGGTTGTGCGTTGGGGCGGCGAGGAGTTTCTGGTTCTGCTGCCCGGCCTTACAACCGGCCAGGCGCGCGAGGTGATGCGGCGCGTGGTTGACAAAGGGTTGGCGGAATTGCCCGACGGCAGCCGGCAACGCTGCAGTGTTGGCATTGCCGAGCGGATCGAAGACAAAATAGAAGAACCGCATTCGCTGGTCGATCTGGCGGACCAGCGCATGTATGAGATCAAGAAAGATCAGGAAACAGACGGCATGGGGTTTTCCCAGGGGGCTTCGCGGTCCTCGCGGCCTGGCGGCGGGGCGTCCAGTGCCACAGTTATTTTACATCCCGCCTGTGAGACGTCCCTTTCGGTCAGCACAATTATTACCTGACGCGTGTGATAGCCTAGGGCTGTCGCCCCTATCGCAATACATCCATCCTCATTGGTTTAAAATTTTCGCGCGGTTATCGTCTGTGGCGGAGCCATTGACCGAAGTTCCCGTCTCGCTAATACGCGCGTTATTGCGCCCTTGTGTCTTGCACCATCATAACGCGTGGCAAAATTCCCGGTTTCCTGCTTGTTGCGGTAAAATCATGCATTGTTGACCGCGTGCGAAGGGACCAACTGCCCTGCGCCGTGTGATCCAACATAACCCTGTGCGATCCCGTATCATTCTATGCGGCAGGCATGACGGGTATCTGCGGGTAGTTTCGCGCCGGGAATCACTTTGCAATGTGATTTATGTCGTGGCCGCAGGGAAAATTTACGACTCACATCGGCTCAATCTTCACTTTTTGACATTAAAAACGGCAAAAATGAAAATTCTGATAGGGTTTATAGCCCCGATTCGGCAGTGATTCTGTCGTAGTTTTGATCGGCCTTTGGGCTCCGATGCCGAATTTTGGGGCAGTCGCGGATCGAAAAAGTGTCAGTCTTGTGAATTTTTGATCAAAAAAGTAGCATATATTTTAAGGGCAAAAAAAATAGACAGAAACATGTTGCAAGGCAGCGATGATCTGGCTATTCTCCATTTGTGCGCTGCGGTAGGACGTAGCGCATTCCGGCGAGCGACTAGTTCGCTCGTTTCTTGGACGTTTCCTCCCTAGACTTGGGCCGCTGTCATAGGCGGCCTTTTTTTTGTCTGGAATCTGGGGTTTTTGAGGATTTTCGGCTTGCGGCGGGCAGCATCATTGCCTTTTGGCACGCTAGAAAAAATTCTGTTTTTGTTTTGTGCAATGCGGTGCAAGTGCCGACAAAAGAACGCTTTACGGGTTTTAAGACGCGGTCTTTTGCAGGGCTTCTTTACGCGGATCGGCATCGGGAATGGTGCCGTCGCCATCGCCAAGGCCGCGCTGCATGATAACGCTGTCGACCCAGCGGCCCAATTTATAGCCAGCTGATTGCAAAGTCCCCGCGACGCGAAAACCAAGCCGCGCGTGCAGCCCGATGGACGCAACATTTGCGGAATCGCCAATAACGGCGACCATCTGGCGATATTCCAGCGCGGTGCAGCGCGTTATCAGCTCGGATAACAACGCACGGCCCGCGCCCTTGCCAACGATTTCCGGGGCGATGTAAATGGTGTCCTCGACCGTGAAGCGATAGGCCGGACGGGGGCGATAGGCCCCGGCATAGGCGAACCCTTCGACATTGCTGTCGATCTCGGCAACCAGATAGGGCAGGCCGCGTTCACGCACATGTTGCCAGCGTGCGGTTAGTTCGGCAATTTCGGGCGCGCGTTCCTCGAACGAGGCAAGGCCATGCAGTACATGGTGGCCGTAAATTTCGGTAATGCGGGCAAAGTCATCGGGCCGGGCATCGCGGATCAGCAATTCGCCCAGTTTATGGTCGGTGGTGGCGGCAGTCATTCCAGGGGGCTCCCGTCGAACTGGTGAAATTTTTCGATGAGGCTGCTCATCTGATCGCGCAAAATAGTGAAGCCGCGATGCGGTGTCAGGGTTTCTTCTTCCATATACAGGGCGCGGTTTATTTCGATTTGCAAGGTGTGGACGTGCTGGTCAGGCTGGCCATAGTGGCGGGTGCAATAACCGCCAGCATAAGGGTCATTATAGGCCGGGGCATAGCCCATGTCGCGAAAACATTCGCCGACAAAGCGGGTTAAGGCGGGGTGGCAGGACCGGCCATAACAATCGCCCAACACCAGATCGACCGGGGATTGTGACGAATCCATCGAGTCACCCGGCATCGAATGGCAATCGATCAGGATGCAATAGCCAAACATATCGCGGGTGGTGTCGATCAGTTTTTGCAGGGCCGCGTGATAGGGGGTGTAATAGGTATCAATGCGGTCCAGGGCATCGGCGATGGGCAGGCGGGTTTTGTAAATTTCAACACCGCCACTGACCACACGCGGGATCGAGCCCAGCCCGGACAGGGCGCGCATGGAATGAATATCGGCATTGTCGGGCAGGGCACCATCAAACATGCGCGGGTCAAGTTCCAGCGCGCCACGGTTAACATCGACATAGGCGCGCGGGAAATTGGCACATAAAAGCGGTGCGCCGCTTTGCGGGGCGGCGGCAAACAGCCGGTCGACAAAGGCATCCTCGGAGGCGCGCAGGGCGAATGCGTCGATTCGGGCCTGCGATACCAGATCATCGGGATAGACCCGGCCAGAATGGGGCGATGCAAAGACCACAGGAAGGGTCTGGCGTTGCGGCAAAAAAACAGTCGCCGGGGTGCTGGTGCTTTGTTCAGATGGCATCAGGTTCATGTGGCTTTCGTCGCGCAGGCTGTCAGGGGCACCAACATGGTGCAAATCGGGCGAAGCATTCTCTTATCATGAAGATTTTTTGGCAAAAAGCCAAATGGGGGGTTGCACCTTTGCAAGCCTTGGGCTAAATACCGCTGCGCCGCAGGAAACAACGCCGGAGCATTCTGGCAAGTAACCATATTGCGGCAAACAGAAGATGGCAAGATGGGCCTATAGCTCAGTTGGTTAGAGCGTTCGCTTGACATGCGAGAGGTCACAAGTTCGAGTCTTGTTAGGCCCACCATCTTCGCACATATAAGGGCCTATAGCTCAGTTGGTTAGAGCGTTCGCTTGACATGCGAGAGGTCACAAGTTCGAGTCTTGTTAGGCCCACCATCCCAACCCCGCCCCATTGGCGGGGTTTTGTGCATCCGGACTGCAAATACCGATTCGCACTGTTTTCCAGAACATTGTTTTCATGTGTTTTTTCGGAATTTCAGCGATTGAACTTTTTCAGACTTGAAAGCGCCCAGATTGTGTGTTGAATGCATTCAAGTGACGGATTGCTTTTGCGATGAAGGAGCATGCGATGGGGTTGCCATTTGAAACAGTTCTGGGCCTTTTGGCGGGCAGTCTGACGACGCTGGCCTTTTTGCCACAAGTGATCCGCACCTGGCGCACGCGCTCGACGGCGGATATCTCGCTGGGCATGTTTCTGGTGCTGTGTGCCGGTATTGCGCTGTGGTTCGTTTATGGCGTGCTGAACGGCGACTGGCCGGTGATCATTGCCAATGGCCTGACCTTCCTGCTGGCCGCCACCATCCTTGGTTTCAAGCTACGCCACGGCTGATTTTAAGCTGTTGCAGGGCAGGGGCAGGGAGCCGCGTGGGCCGCAGAGGGATGTCTGCGCCTATGGTGTGTTGTCGGTCCTTTGGCTGTCATGGGGGCGGGGAATATAAAAAAGGCGATCAAACCTGTGAAGGGTTCGACCGCCTGATTTTTGGGGTATGACTGAGCGCGGGCAGATCAGCCCAGTTTCAAATCAACCACGACCAGCCCGTTAATGCCGCCGTCGGCCAAGCCGACCAGTTCGCCGCCCAGGGCCTTGTGGGCAGGGAGTTCCAGATAGGTGTCGCGTGCGGCTTCATCGACAAAATCAATGCAAATACCGTGTTTGAAACCCTGTTCCAGACCTTCGGGGCTGAGCGACGGACTGGCGTCAAAGTCGCGCATGCCCGGCAGCTGTTCGCCCAGTGCGGCAAGGCGGTCAAACAGGGTTTGAATGGTTTGTTCGCTGGTATCGGATTTGAATTTAATCAGAACAATATGACGGATCATAAGGTACGGTCCCTTGGGTTGGCCGATTGGCGATTGGTGTTTGTTTTTGTTATGTGGGCCAAAAACCCGGTATCGCCAGCCGGTTGCCGCGATTATGTGCGCATAACGGCGATTGATTTGCGAAACCGGAAGGCGGCAAAGGCAAAAAACAGCCCGCCAATGCCCGCCACCATGGCAAATTCCGGCCACACAATTTCCAGCCCGGCCCCGCGATATAAGATCGATTGGGCAAATTTGACATAATGGGTCGATGGTACAAATGCCATGATCCATTGCATAAGCGGGGGCTGGCTTTCGGTCGGGGTATAGCCGCCCGAAAGCAGGCGCATTGGCAACACCACCAATATGAATAACAAGCCAAATTGCGGCATGGATTGCGCAAGGGTGGCCAGAAAGATGCCCAGGGCGGTGGCAAAAAACAGATACAAAACCGTACCTGCCAGAAACAGGGTTTCAGACCCGGCAATGGGGACCTTTAACATCAGCTCCACCACCAGCACCAATGACAAAGCCGCCGCCGCCAGAATGATCAGCCCGTTAGACCAGACCTTGGCCATCATGATTTCAAACGGGGCCAGTGGCATGACCAGCAAATGTTCGATGGTGCCATGTTCGCGTTCGCGGATCAGGGCGGCCCCGGCCAGAATAATCGACAGCATGGTCACATTATTGATGATTTCCATCACACTGGTGAACCACGAACTTTCGGCATTGGGGTTAAAGGCATACCGCAATACCAGATCAACGGGGGATTGCGCCGTTTCGCCTGCGGCCTGGGTTTTCCCCCCGACCCAGGTGCGAATTTCCTGGCTGAAAATATTGTTGATATAGCTTTCGCCAATGCCGGCCTGCATCATGGCGGTGGCATCAATATTTAATTGAACATCGGGGTTGCGCCCGGCAATAACGTCGGCTTCAAAATCGGTTGGAATAACCATAACAAAGGTATATTGGCCGCTATCCATCATCGGGTCGATCTGGCTGTAATTGATCAGCACCGGTTTTTTGAAATAGGGTGGTTCAAACGCATCGCGCAAGCGGGTTGAAAGCTGTGATCTGTCCTGATCAACCACGGCAATCGATGCGTTATGTAAATCATGTGACAAGCCGGTTGCGGCGGTATAAATGGCGAATGAAAACGCCCAGACGATCAGGGCCAGTAACACCACATCCTGGCGCAGACTGAACAGTTCCTTGATCCCCAGGCGATAAATATTTTCAAGGCGATAACGCAGTTTCATGGTTAGCGCTCCTGCCGGGGAAGAAGCAGCATTGAAAGGCCGGTGAGGGCCGGAAAGAACAATGCCAGAATGATGAATTGCGGATAAAGCGCCATAAAGCCAAGGGCCTTGGTAAACACGCCGACACTGATGGTCATGAAATGGGATGTCGGAATGATCATGGATAATATTTGCGGCCCCGCCTCCAGCGACGAGATCGGCTGCATCATGCCTGAAAACATCACCGACGGGATCATGGTGGCAATGGCGGTGCCAAACAAGGCCGCGATCTGGGTTTTGGTAAAGGATGAAATCAGCAATCCCAACCCGGTTGTCGAAACTACAAACAGGAAAGCCCCCAATACCAGGCCCAAAAAGCTGCCTTTTACCGGCACACCAAAGATAACGACGGCCATAAATGTCATCAGGGCGAAATTGATCATGCCCAGGCCGACATAGGGGATCTGTTTGCCCAGTAAAAATTCAAACCGGCTCACCGGGGTGACATACAGATTGGTGATCGAGCCCAGTTCCTTTTCGCGCACCACGCCAACCGCCATTAAAACGGCGGGAATAAACATCAGCAACAGGGCAATAACCGAGGGCACAATGGCATAGATGCTTTTGAAATCCTGATTATAGCGATAGCGCGCCTCAATGCCGGCAGGCAGGCTTGTCGCACTGTTGCCGGTTTCGCGCATGATGTTGTCACTGACATATTTCTGGTTGATGCCCTGAACATAGCCATGAATGGTTTCGGCGCGAAAGGGCATGGTGGCATCGATGGTGGCCGCAATTTGCGGGGTGCGATTTTGTTGCAGCTTGCGCCCGAAATTTGGCGGTATTTCTACCACCAGCGCCAGATCACCACTTTTTATCCGGCGTTCCATTTCGCTGTAATTTTCAAGCGCCGGTTTTTCGGTGAAATATCGCGAGCCAGCCAACCCTTCCAGATAGGTGCGGCTTTCCGGTGTCTGGTCACGGTCAAGGGCTGCATAGGTCAGGTTTTCAACGTCAAATGTAATGCCAAAGCCAAAAACCGGCATTAAAATCATCGTACCTAACAAGGCAAAGACCAAACGGATCGGATCGCGCAGCAGCCCCATCGCCTCGCGCAGGCTATAGGCCCACATGCGCCGGGGGCTAAAGCCGGGAACCGCCTTCTCGGCCCAGTTCGAGGCGGCGATGAAGGTGTCATTTTCATCGTCTTCATCGGGGCTGATATCGCCAATCGTGGGGGGGCTGTTTTTGCCAGTATCGCCGGTGGCTTCTTTTAAATAGGCGATAAAGGCCTGTTCCAGCGTGTCGGTGCCGCGTTTTTTAACCAGTGCTGCGGGGGTGTCGCTATCAAGAACCTGACCGGCATGCATCAGCGATATCCGGTCGCACCGCGCGGCTTCGTTCATGAAATGGGTGGAGATAAAAATCGTCACCCCCTGATTGCGCGACAGATCGATCAATAATTGCCAAAAATCGTCGCGCGCAATCGGATCAACGCCCGATGTCGGTTCATCGAGAATAAGGATTTCGGGCGAATGAATAATCGCCACCGCCAAAGACAGGCGCTGGCGCACGCCCAAAGGCAGCTTTTCCGCCAGATCATCCATATAAGGGGTAAGGCCAAACCGGGTGGAAAGGTCCTTTATGCGCGATGACAATTTATCGGGCGGTAAATGAAACAGCCTTGCGTGCAAATCCAGGTTCTGGCGCACGGTGAGTTCGGAATAAAGCGAGAAGGCCTGCGACATATAGCCAACCCGTTCGCGCATTTTAAGGTCGGTGCCGTTTGACGGTTCGCCAAACAGCCATGCCTTGCCTTCCGATGCCGGAAGCAGGCCGGTCAGCATTTTCATGGTTGTGGTTTTGCCACAGCCGTTGGAGCCCAAAAATCCAAAAATCTCGCCTCGATCAATGCGAAAACTGACATGATCAACAGCGGTGAAATCGCCGAATTTTTTGGTCAGGTCTTTTGCTTCGATGGCGGGTTTGCCGTCGCGTTCGGGGCGTGGTGGAATAACCAGTTCCTTGTGATTTTTGCGCCGTTCTTCGGGCAGAAGCGCAATAAAGGCGGCTTCGAGGCTGTCGGTCCCGGTTTTTTCCAGCAATTCCTGTGCTGTGCCCCGTGCCAGAATTTTGCCGTCATTCATGGCGATCAAATGATCAAACCGGCTGGCTTCATCCATATAGGCGGTGGCAACCAGCACCGTCATGCCGTCGCGCGATTGGCGAATGCTATCAATCAGATCCCAGAATTGCTGGCGTGAGAGGGGATCAACCCCGGTTGTCGGTTCATCAAGGATTAAAATATCCGGGTCGTGAATAAGCGCACAACACAGGCCCAGTTTTTGTTTCATCCCGCCCGAAAGATTGCCTGCGGGTCGGTTCACGAACGGGTCCAGCCCGGTGCTTTTAACCAGTTTTTCAATGCGCTGGGCGCGCTCGGATTTTTTCTGGCCAAACAGGCGGCCAAAAAATTCCAGATTTTCGCGCACCGTCAAATCCATATAGAGGTTTTTGCCCAACCCTTGCGGCATATAGGCGATGCGCGGCGATGTTGTGGCCCGTTGGCGGGCATTGCGCATATTTCCGCCCAGCGTTGTGACATCGCCCTTTTGCACCTGCCGTGCCCCGGCAATCAGCCCTAAAAGGGTGGATTTGCCAACACCGTCCGGCCCGATAAAACCAACAATGCGCCCGGGGCCAATTTCAAGATTGATATCAGACAGGGCACAGGTTTTGCCATATTGATGCGACACATTGACAACCCGCACCGCAGTCTGGCTGTGGTCTTGCGTCTGTGGTGCGTTGTTTCCCTGCGCCGGTTTTTCGCCATCAGGAGAAATCATTTGCCAGCGGTTCCACTTGTTCGGTCGCTATTGGCGGGCGTGTCGCTGGCCGGGTGGTCGCTGGTATCAACGGTGCCCGCCCCGGCGGGCAAGTTTACTTTTAACCGGTCGGGCCAGCCGCTGTTTGAGGCCAGAATAATATAGGCTTCGCCGGGCAGGCCGGTTTTGACCTTTTCGATATGTTCTTCCAAAAGGTCCGAACTGATGCGAATTTTAACCCGGAACATCAGTTTTTCGCGCTCGGTGCGGGTTTCAACCTCGCGCGGGGTAAACTGGGCATTGTCGGCAACAAACGACACCGTGGCCGGAATAACAAAATCCGACGCGGCATCCAGCACAATGCGGGCCTGATTGCCGACATAGGCAAGGCCTGCCTGCGATGTTGGCAAAAACACCGTCATGTAAACATCGGTTAAATCGAGCAGGGTAACAACCTTGCCCCCGGCGGCCAAAACTTCGCCCGGTTCGGCAAGGCGATATTGCACCCGGCCCCCGCGTGGCGCGGTTAGGACAGAATCATCGATTTGCACCTGAATACGGGCCACTTCGGCACCGGCGGCCTCAACCGACCGTTCGGCGCTGGTCTGGCGGGCATTGGCGGCTTCTAGCCGGGCGACGGCAATGTCGCGGTCGGCTTCGCGCTGGTCAACCTGTTCGCGGGCGATATTGTTATTTTTTACCAGCTTTTGCGCGCGGTCCAGTTGCTGCTTTGCCAGGCGCAATTCGCTTTTACGCTGAACAATTTCGGCCCGCGCCTCGGGAACACCTTCCTTTGCCCGGGCTTCCTGGGCCATGGCTTGTGCCAGTTGGGCGTCGAGCTCGGATGTATCCATTTTGGCAAGGATGTCTCCGGCATTGACCCGGTCGCCTTCATCGACCAGCACCTCGGAAACCCGCCCGGCATATTTGGTGGCAACATGAATTTCTTCGGCCTCGATCCGGCCATTGCCCGATGCAATATAGTCGGGCAGTTCATCCTGATTTTGCAACCAGGCGTAATATCCGCCACCGGCAACGATAATCAGAATGGCCAGCACAATCAGAACAGGGCGCAGGGTTTTCATAAAAGCAGGCTCCAGAATCACATTGTCGATGTGCTGGCAGGACATTCCGCACCGCACAATATTAGAATACACTGGTATTATTGATTTACCAGCGAGAAGCGGGTGATATTTGCCAATTATTCTAACTTAACGGGTGATGGGCGTCTTTGATCCGGAACAAACCCGATATTCCAGTATCTTGTCGGGGCGTATAACCCAAAAAGGCCCGCAACAATGTGCGGACCTTGAATGGGGTGGCGGAAACGTTGTTCTTGTTTGGTTTTACAGGACCTTGGCCAGATATTCCGCCGGGCTTTGCGGGCGCGTGCCTTGCTGGCGTTTAACCTGGCAGCGGCAGGAAAAACCGGTGACCAGCATGTTATTCACACCGGTTTTTTCGGCTTTTTTCTGCCAGCTCATTTCATAAAGGCGGCGCGAATTATCGTGGTTGGCGGTTTCATGGCCATAAACCCCGGCCATGCCGCAACATCCGGTGCGTTCGGTTGCCAGTTTAACGCCAAAGGCATCAAATATTTTTTGCCATTTGACACTGACATCAGGGATTGATGTTTTTTCAGTGCAATGGGGAAACAGGGTTGGCACGTTGCCGGGCTCGATGGTGGCGGCAATTTTGGGCGGGGTTAACCGGCCATTGCGAATTTCGCTTTCCAGCCATTCATGAAACAGGTTTACCCGGTAATCGGGCCGGTTTTGCAACCGCTGGGCATATTCCTGGCGGTAGGTCAGCGTCACACTGGGTTCAACACCCACCAGTGGAATGCCAAACTGGGCCAGATCGCCATAAACCGCATCATTGTCGCGGGCCTGTTTGTCGAACTGCTTTAGAAACCCTTTGACGTGCTGGGCCTTGCCATTGGGTCGATAAGGCGGCACAAAAACCCGATAACCCAGTTTGCGCAGCAAATCGACATGGCCCAAAAATGTTTCAACATCATAATGGGTGGTGAAACAATCCTGTATCAGCAAGACAGATTTAACCCGTTCGGCGTCGCTGAGGTTTACCAGCTGGTTTTTGTTAAAGGGCGCAATGCCGCGCGCATGCAGGGCCGGGCCCAGTTTGCGCGTGCTGGTTTTGGGCAAATCTTCCAACCCGGCAAAGCGGGCGAAGGCCCATTTCACCGGTGGCAGCGATTGCAGAACATTAAACAGGGCAGGTGCAGATGCCGTTAGCGGGGCGAGGCGTTCGAGCCGGGCAATGATGTAATCCTTTAACGGGCGCGGATAGCGGGCATGATAGGCGGCCAAGAACCGCGATTTCATTTCGGGAATATCGACTTTGACCGGGCATTGCCCCGCGCACGCCTTGCACGAAAGGCAGCCATTCATGGCGTCATAGACGTCGTGGGAAAAATCGCGTGCATTGGCAAAGGCCAGTTCGGGGGCCTCGGCATCGGTGCCGACACTGATCTGGCGGATCCATTCGCGCACCATGCCCGCCCGGCCCTTGGGCGAATGCACCCGGTCGCGCGTGACCTTGTAAGACGGGCACATGGCGTCGAATTCGTCAAAATTAAAACATGCGCCATTGCCGTTACAGCGCGTGGCGTTCAAATAGTCGTTTTTCAATCCGGCTTCGATCTGGCGGTCTAGTTGGCCGCGCATCGGGGCTTCGTCAATCGGGGTTATGGGTAAATCCATGCCAAACGGCGATGCGATTTTGCCGGGGTTTAGCTGCCCTTCGGGGTCAAATTCCTTTTTGATGCGGCGCAGCACATCATAAAGTTCCGGCCCGAAATAAACCGGTGAAAATTCGCCGCGAAAACCTTTGCCATGTTCGCCCCAGATTAACCCGTTATATTTTTTGGTTAGCTCCACGACACCGTCCGAGACGCGGCGCAGGCGAATTTCGTCTTCCTCGTCACACATATCAAGCAACGGCCGCACATGCAGGCAGCCAACATCGACATGGCCAAACATGCCGTAATCCAGCCCTTCGCCGTCCAGCAGCGCGCGAAATTCGGCAATAAAATCCGCCAGGTTTTCGGGCGGAACGGCGGTGTCTTCGACAAAGGGGGTGGCGCGGCGTTTGCCTTCAAGATTGCCCAGCAAACCAACCGCCTTGGACCGGATAGACCAGATGGCCGCCATTTGCGCCGGGTCAGAGGCCACGACCGAGCCGATGGGGGCGTTGGCCTCGGTCGGGTTGTCGGCCAGATATTGCGCCAGCTGGCGTTGTTTTTCGGCCAGTTCGTCGGCATCATCGGTGGCAAATTCAACCACGTTAAAGCCCCGTGTGGGAATGGTGGCACCGTCTGTGCCCAGCAATTGTGCCAGCACATGCCAGCTTTCGTCTTGCTCGGCCAGTTTCATCACCTTGTCATCGATGCTTTCAATCGCAATCGGGTCAAAGGCAACCAGGCGGCCGACATGGCGCAGGGCATCGTCAAAGCTGGCATAGCGCACAACGGTCAGGGCTTTGTATTTGGGCAGGCGAATAACGCGAAAGGTAATTTCCTTGGTCAGGCCCAGGCTGCCTTCGGCCCCGGCGATCAGGAAGCTGAGGTTACTGGCACCATCATCGCCCACAGCTTCTTTGAGGTTATAGCCGGTCAGACCGCGGTTCATTTCCGGGAATGTGGATTTGATCTGGTCGCGGCGGGGTAAAATTTCGTCGATGATTTTACGATAAACGCTGCCAACGCGGGTTTTTTGTGCTGCTTCAATTGCGGTTTGGTCGGCACCCAGTGCCGATGTGACAAAGTCACTGCCATCGATCAGAACCGTGGTCATTTTTTCGATGTAATGGCTGGTTTTGCCGTAAATGCGCGATCCTTTGCCCGAACTGTCCGATCCGACCATACCGCCCACCGTGGCACGGTTGGCGGTTGACACATTGGGGGGGAAGAAAAAGCCGTGCGGTTTTAGCCAGGTATTTAACTGTTCCAGCACCACGCCGGGTTCAACCCGCACCAGCCCGGTTTGGGCATCAAATTCGATGATATTGTTTAGGTATTTCGATGTATCAACAATGATGGTGTTGTTTAGCGATTGCCCGTTGGTACCCGTACCGCCGCCGCGCGGGGTTAGTTTAACCCGGCGAAATTCCGGTCGGCCTGCCTGTGCCATGATCACGTTAATGTCGTCGCGCTGGCGCGGTTGTAACACAGCGCGCGGCATCACCTGATAAACACTGTTATCGGTCGCATGGATCAGGCGGGTGGGGAAATCGGCGTGGATTTCGCCGCTAAATTTGCCTTCCAGTTCCAGCGTTTTTAAAAATGCCAGTGTCAGATCATCAAGGCTGCGATCAGGGGTCAGTTTCGGGATCATCGAAATCTCTGTGTGCGGGAACGTTAACGGGCTGGCCGGGACAGGTGGGCCGGAGCAAGGGGCGGCGTTTTTTATGAATAACGGCTATTCAACCGGATTATGATTGATTGTACAAATCGAAAATTGCGAATTATTATTCGGTTTTAGCAATTAATAGGTCTGGGTAGTCAAATGCTGTCATCGGTTAGTTTGCGTCATTTGCGCGGGTTTATTGCCGTGGCCGAACAGGGCTCGTTTACCCGGGCGGCCAATGTGCTGGGCATTACCCCGCCCACGTTGACGGCCACCATCCGCCAGTTTGAAGATATTATCGGCATGCCATTATTTGACCGAACCACCCGGCATGTGGCGCTAAGTTCCGGGGGCGAACGGTTTTTGCCCGTCGCCCGTCGCCTGATGGCCGATTTTGACATCGCACTGGACGACCTTGATGCCCAATCCAAGGGGCTGGGGGGCAAGGTTGTTGTTGCGGCGGCACCATCGGTTTTAACCCGCATTTTACCGCAAATCATTGTTGCGTTTAACAGTGCGCATCCCGATGCCAGTTTGCGCCTGGACGAAATGAATGCAGGCGAAGTTCACGAGGCCGTTGGCGCTGGCGAGGTGGATTTTGGCATTGCCGGGGACTGGCGGGCGTTGCCAGATATCCGGTTTGATCCGTTATTTAGCGATAATCTGGGCGTGGTATGCCGCCATGATCACCCGTTGGCAAAAAATCGCGTGGTGCAATGGGGGGCCTTGCAGGATTTCGCCTTTGTGGGCCTGGGGCCGGAATCGGGCACCGGGGCGATATTGGCGCAACAGGCCCTGATCGATTTGGGGGGCGGACGTGAAAATGCGCCAGGTTCGGGCCAATCAGCGCCATCGCCACAATCGTCACGACCCGCCCGCGCGCTGCGCCCGGTTGTTGAAACATCAAACACCGTAACATTATGCGCGATGGTGGCGGCAGGGGTGGGCATTACAATTTTGCCAGAACTGGCCGCGCGGGTGGAACATAACCCTGATCTGGTTTTTGTGCCGCTGACCGGGCCGGTGCGCGAACGCCATATTGGCATTATTACCCGCAAAAGCCGCAGCCTGTCGCCGATTGCGCGGATCTTTCTTGATATTGTGTTGGACAAAGCGCCCAAGACGCCATTGGCCGCATTGCTGCGCTGGCACAGCGTGGAAACAAACTGATTTTACAACGCCCCTTGCGCATTGTCTGGAATGACTACAGTTAAAGGAAAATGCTATCTTCGCAGTTGCAGCATGGCCCGATGATGCGGCGCAACGGCATATCATTCCTGATTGGAGAATAAGATGGCTTCTGGTTCTTCTGGTTCCTCAACCTTTCCGGCATCCTCAAACCCGCCGCGTTTGCCAAGGCGTCCGCGCAAATCGGTCAAGACCCCCAAAAAAGACCAGCACCCGCCGTTTAATGCGACAAATCCGCTTGCGATTGATTTGGCCCTGCAAGGGGGCGGATCGCACGGGGCTTTTACCTGGGGAGTGCTGGACCGGCTTTTGCAAGAGGACTGGATTGTCGTCGAGGCGATTTCGGGCACCTCGGCCGGGGCCATGAATGCTGCGATTATGGCCGATGGCGTGGCGCAGGGCGGCCGCGAACGCGGGCGGGCGGCACTGGAAAAATTCTGGCGTAAAATTTCTGACGCCGCGCGGTTTAGCCCGCTTCAACGTGGCCCGCTTGATATTTTGCTGGGTAACTGGTCGCTGGAAAATTCGCCATTTTTTCAGGCGATGGATATGACTGCACGCATGTTTTCGCCCTATCAGCTTAACCCGACCGGCGGGAACCCGTTATCGGATATTCTAAGTGACATGATCGATTTTGACCGTTTGAACAATGGCGATATTGACCTGTTTGTGACCGCAACCAACGTGCAAACCGGCTGTGGGCGTGTGTTTCGCAATGATGACATAGATGTGGATGTGTTGCTGGCATCGGCCTGTTTGCCCGTGCTGTATCATGCCGTGGAAATTGAGGGCGAACCCTATTGGGATGGCGGATATGCGGGTAACCCGGCCATTGCCCCGCTGGTGCGTGAATGCGCGGCCAAGGATACCATTTTAGTGCAAATCAACCCGGTTGAACGTCAGGGCATACCAAAATCGGCCCGCGATATTGCCAGTCGCTTAAACGAAATTTCGTTTAATTCGGTATTGTTAAAGGAATTGCGCATGATTGCCCTGTTGCGCCGGGTGGTGAGTGCCAAGGATGAGGAAGGCGCGCGCTGGGCCGAAATGCGCATGCACCGGATAACCGGCGATGTGATGCTGGAACTTGATTCATCATCGAAAATGAACGGCGAATGGTCGTTTCTTGAAATGCTGCGCGATGAAGGGCGCAAGGCCTGCGAGACCTTTTTAACCCGGCATCAACAAGACCTTGGCGTCCAGCCCAGTCTGGACATTGATGCGATGTTGCCTGAAATTTAAACCGCGACGCCCTGCCATAGCCCGTCACAAAACTTTCGTTATTTCGATGTTGTACTGCATTAACAGCACCGTAATGTGAGGCACCCGGTTTTTAAGGGTGCTGTGAAAAGGCGCATTTCATGTTGATAGCTCAAATTACCGACCTGCATATCAGGGCGGGGCGAAACCTTGCCTATGGCCGCGTCGATACCGCACGCGCCCTTGAACGGGCGATAGACCATGTGATGGCGCTTGATCCGGCCCCGGACGTGGTTTTGTTTACCGGCGATATCGGTGATTTGGGCATTGCCGCGGAATATGCCGAGGTTGCGGATATTTTGGCAGCATTGACGTTGCCCTATTACATGGTGCCGGGCAACCATGACCGGCGGGCCGCCCTGCATGATGCCTTTCCCCATGCCATTCCGGCGAAAAAGGGCGATTTTTTACATTATATTCTTGATGATTTCCCGCTGCGAATGATCGGGCTTGATACGCTTGATGAAGGGTACGGGCATGGTGTTTTATGCCAGCGACGACTGGCGTGGCTGGAAAATCAACTGGCGCAAAACCCGCTACTACCGCATTTGATTTTTATGCATCACCCGCCCATCACAAGCTTTATCGCCCATATGGACGCGCTTAAATTGCGAGGGGAAGCCGATAACCGCACCAATGCGGGTGACAATAACGGGCTGGCGCACTTGTTTCGCCAGTATCGTGGTATTGTCGGCGTGCTGTGCGGGCATTTGCACCGGCCGCTGCATTGTGTGTGGCACGGCGTGCCGGTCAATGTGGCACCGTCCATTGCCCATCAGGTGGTGGCTGATTTTCGCGAACATGGCCCGGCGGCATTTAATATGGAGCCCGCGGCAATCCAGCTTCATTTCTGGTCGCCAGATCTGCCCGAACAGGGGCTTTTGACCCATACCAGCTATATTGGCGATTTTGCCGGGCCGTACCCGTTTTTTGATGCAACGGGCGCGCTGATAAGCTGACAGATGGCGGCGAGGGGGCAGGAAGCCGTCGTTGGCTTCCCACCGTGTTTATCTGGCGGTGGTCCCGGGGCGGGGCCGGGGAATGCCTTGTTTTACAGGTTCATGCCGCCCGAAACCTCGATCCGCTGGGCATTGACCCAACGATTGTCATCAGATAGCAGCGCGGCAATCATGGGGCCGATATCATCGGGGATACCGGCGCGGCCAAGGGCGGTTACGCTTGAAACCATCTTGTTGTAACCGGCATTGTCGCGCACAGCCCCGCCGCCAAAATCGGTTTCAATGGCACCGGGCGCAACGGTGTTGGCGGTAATGCCGCGTGCGCCCAGTTCCTTTGCCAGATAGCGGGTGAAAACCTCGATCCCGCCTTTCATCATGGCATAGGCGGCGTAGCCGGGGCCAGCAAAGCGGGCAAGGCCGCTTGACAGGTTAACGATGCGCCCGCCATCGGCCAGGATTGGCAGTAATTTCTGGGTCAGGAAAAACACGCCTTTAAGGTGGATATTCATCAGGCGGTCAAACTGTTCTTCGGTGGTTTCGGTGATTTTGGCGTTAATGCCAATTCCGGCATTGTTGACCAGAAAATCAAAACTGTCGCGGCCCCAAGTTTCTTTTAGCGCGGTTTTCAGGTTCGCAACAAAACCATCAAAGCTGTCAGACGCGCCGGTATCAAGTTGCAATGCGACGGCCTTGGCCCCAAGGGCTGTAATTTCGGCAATGGCGGCGTCGGCTTCGCTACGATTTGAATGATAGGTCAGAACAACGTCAATTCCCTTGCGGGCAAGGTTGGTAACGGTGTTGCGGCCAAGGCCCCGGCTGCCGCCCGTGACAAGGGCAATTTTTGATGCAGTTTGTGCAGTCATTTTTAAAATCTCCGTTCGTGTGTGTGTTGATTGCACGCTACGCCAAAGCCAGGTATGGCGCATGCCCGGTCATGCGAATTTTTTGCCTGATTATCCAAATTTGGCGCAACGGGCTTTGCCAATGGCGCAGTTCGGGGTAATTTTATTGGTATTATTCTCTGCCTTTTATAAAGGACACCCCGATGACATTTGGCCCCAAATACGCCGAAATCAAATCTGGTCTGGCATCCTGCCTTAAACAGCTAAGTGCCGATGATGGTGTATTTGAAACCGCCATTGACGGGGTGATGGTGATGCGCGAAACACGGCCAACCGGGCTTTTGCATATGATTTACCGCCCGGTTCTGTGTCTGGTTTTGCAAGGGGCCAAGCAGGTGAGTGTTGGCGGGCAAATATCGCAATTTCACGCCCTGCAGTCCCTTGTGGTAAGTGTTGATTTGCCCGTGATTGGCCGGGTGACAGATGCCACGCCCGACGCCCCGTTTTTAGCGATGTCGATTGATATTGATCTGGCCGAAATTCGTGATTTGCTAAGCGAGATTGAAAAGGATGGTGCCACAGGCACGGCCACGGGCAAAAATGGCCCGGGCGCGCTTTATATCGAGGATGTCGATGAGGCCATGCTTGATTGTGCCGGGCGGATTTTACAACTGTTAAACCGCCCCCATGCCATTGGCGTGTTGTACCCGTTAATCCGGCGCGAGATTTATTTCTGGTTGTTGTCGGGCCCGCACGGGCATGTGTTGCGCCGTTTAAGCCTGCCCGATGGTCATACCCGGCGCATTGCACGCGCCATTTATAAAATCCGCAGTGATTTTAGCCAAGCCTTGCGGATTGACCATTTGGCGGAATTGGCCGGTATGAGTGTTTCGTCCTTTCATCAGCATTTCAAATCGGTCACCGGGATGACGCCGTTGCAATATCAAAAGGAATTGCGCCTGCGCGAAGCCCGCCACCTGATGGGGGCAAAGGCATTATCGGCGACCGAGGCCGCCTATGAGGTGGGGTATGAAAGCAGCAGCCAGTTCAGCCGCGAATTTGCCCGCCTGTTTGGCATGACGCCGCGCCAAAGCATGGCCCAAATACGGGCGGTTAACCCGGCATAGGGTTGGTTCTGCCCACCATCCTTTTACCATGTTCGGCCATTTGGCCCACTGCTGGGCGGTGGGAATGCCCTGTTTTACCAGTTTGCGGTGTGAAAACGTGTTTGAGCGGCGCGGGCGATGATATTCAGGCTGCCCTTTTCTTGCAGTCATGGCGTTCTTCGGGCACAGTCACGTCAAAACATAATTCGGGGGAATGGTGATTTGACGGTAAGTGAGCGGGAAAAAATGGCGTCCGGTCAATGGTATCGGTGCCTGGACGATGAACTGGCTGAACTGCGAATGGTGGCACGCCGGGCGGTTTTTGCCCATAACACCACCCTGCCCGATGATCGCGGCAATATTACCCCCGATCTGTTTGCCGTGCTGGGCTCGTCCGCGCCCGATGCCCGCATCGAAGTGCCGTTTCATTGTGCCTATGGCGGCAATATTCACCTTGGGGAACTGGTTTTTATCAATGCGGGCTGCACGTTTTTAGACAGTGCCGAAATACGCATTGGTGCTGGCAGCATGCTGGGCCCCAATGTGCAAATTTATTGCGCACAGCATCATAAAGACCCGGTTTTGCGCAAGGACGGGCTGGAAATTGCCCACCCTGTGACCCTTGGGGAAAATGTGTGGGTGGGCGGCGGTGTGATTATTCTGGGTGGGGTTCGCGTTGGCGATGATGCCATCATCGGCGCCGGGGCGGTGGTAACCCGCGATGTGCCCGCCGGGGTTACCGTGGTTGGCAACCCCGCCCGCGAAATGTCCTTGCGGACCTGATACCACGCCATTACATGAATAACTCATGAAGGCTTGGTCAGGCGCGACCGCGCTGCGAAAGGCACGGGCGTTTGTGAAGCCCGCCCGCCGATGGAGGGGCTCGTTGATCGGTTTCGATCAACGAGTTTTAGTATGACAGGGAATACGGGTTTACCGTCTGGTGCGCATCAGGGCGTCTACCGCGTCTTGATGCTGGCGCACAAATTCAACATTTTCCGGGTCGGTATTTGGTATTTTATCTTCGCCAACACGGGCGGCAACCGCACTATGGGCCATTGTCATGCTGGTGATCAGATAGTCGCGGGCGCTAAACCCGTTTTCCGATAACAACGCCTTGATTTTGGGCTGGTTGTTAAGGTTTTCAACCATTTCGTCCAATGATTTTGGCTTTTTGGATTTCAGGTCATAGTCGGATTTATGGCTTTTGATTTCGCTGACGACATTGCTCATACGGGTTAATTCATCGGCCGTCAGTTTATGCCCTGCAGTCGCCTTGGTAATATCCTCGCGAAGTGTGCTTTGGCTGTTTTGTGCTGCGGCAGGAAAACTGGTGGCAACGCCCATAAACAGGGTCAGTGCCAAGGCGACGATGCCTGCTTTTCCAGGGATTTTGAACATAGTGGGTCTCCTGTCGTGGGCTTTGTATTGCGATAGTCTGTTAAGCTAGCGCGGATCTACAACCCTAATTTGACAACAATGTGGGCCGAGGTGCAAATACGCGTCCGCGAACAAAGGCCATAGCAAATAAAACAGGGTGTGGGTTATTTGCCGATCCCGGCCTTGATTGCCAAACGGCGCAGCGGGCCGATATGGTTGATCGCGCAAAGCCCGGTATAGCGAAGGTCGCGCAAAAATTCGGGTTCGGCTATTGCCGCGCGGTTTAACAGGTCAATGCCGCCAACCCGGCCAATGGTTTTGGGCAATTGGCGGCGTTCCCAGTGATGCAACAACGCATCGCTGCCGATATCCTTGTTTTCAAGTTTCGCGAGATCAATCTGCTTTGCCAGTGTTTCGATGTCATGCAGGCTCATATTTAAGCCCTGTGCGCCGATGGGCGGCACCACATGGGCGGTTTCGGCGATTAAGGCCAGGCGCGGGGCGGTTAAACGATGGGCAATTTGTGCGACCATCGGCCAAACGGCGCGCGGCGTTATAATTTCAACCGGGCCAAACAGGTTCATGGTTTCGCGGGTTAGCTCGCTGGCAAGGGCGGCATCCTCCATTGCCTCAAGCTGCATTGCGCGGGCATGGGGCACCATCCACACCACCGACGAACAGGCTTTTCCATTATGGTCGGGCATGGGCACCAATGTCAGCGGGCCGCCGGACCGATGGATTTCGGTTGAAATATTGTTATGCGCGGTTTCGTGCGATACGGCAAAAACCAGCGCATCCTGATCATAGGACCAGCGGTTAAACCGGATGCCGGCCAGATCGCGCAGGGTGGAATTGCGGCCATCGGCGGCCAAAACCAGCGCTGCGGTAAATTTTTGCCCGTCCGACAAGGTAATAATCGCCGGGCCGGGGCCCGCCGCAGTGGGCGGGGCGTAGCCGGTAACACGGCAGTTATTGATTAAACGAACATTATCCAGCGTGGCGATTTTGCGCAAAAGCGCAGCTTTGGCGGCAATATTGGTGATGTTCCAGCCAAAATAGCCATCGCTGGTTTCGGCCCCGTCAAAATCGGCGGTTTCGCGCGGGGTGCGTTCAACGCCGCCGGCATCCACAATCCGCATAACGCGCAATTGTGCGCCGCTGGCTTGCATGTCATCCCACACACCGGCATAGGTCAGGGTGTCGATGCCGGGTTTTAAAAATGCGGTGGTGCGCAGGTCGGGCATGGGGGCATCGTTGGCGGGGGGGCTTGCGGGGGTGTTAATGCCGGGCGATGTTTCCGCCGGTGCCGGGTCCACAATGACAATCTGGTGGCCATCGGCGGCAAGGCGTGCCGCAGCACTTAAGCCAGCGATACCGCCGCCAGCGATCAGGATTTCGGTTTCTTGCATTATCTGTCCACCCGTTATGCCGGTAATCTTTCGTTAGCTGATATATAGAACGCTTTGGCGGTGGGGCAAAGTCTTCGATAACGGCCTTTGGGTGTGAAAACCTGCCATGCAGGGCAATGGGTTGTGCAAAGCTGCGGTTTTGGCCATGCTCGGGCCGGTTTTGGTATTGGATAGGAAAAAGACATGGCGGCGTGGCTGTTTTTGATTTGCGCAATCGGCCTGGAAGTCGCGGGCACGGTAAGCCTGAAATTTTCCGACGGGTTTAGCGACTGGCGTTTTACCACGCTGACGCTGGCTCTTTATGGCATCAGTTTCTGGATGTTATCGATTACCTTGCGCACCCTGCCGGTCAGCACGGCCTATGCTATTTGGTCGGGCCTGGGAACGGCGGCGATTGCGTTAATCGGCATGATGTTTTTCAAGGAACCGGTAACCCTGATCAAGGGGGTTTTCCTGCTTATGATTATTGGCGGGGTTGCCGGGCTGAATGTGGTTGGCAAGCATTAAAGCTAAAACAGCCATATCGGAATAACCGACGCAGCAAGCAGGCTGCCCAAAAAGATATTAAGCACTTTCCATTGTGTTTCCGACTTTAATAATCGCGCCATAACAACGCCTGTGCTGCACCATAAAGTTAAGGAAACGATGGCCGAAAGGCCAAAGGCCGCGCCAAGCCAGGATGCCAGATTGACCGGGTTCGGGATCAGGGTGGAAAAGGATGCCGCGGCCCCCATTGTCATCGCCCAACCCTTGGGGTTAAGCCATAAAAGCCCCATGCCGCCCCAAAAGCTGACCGGGTTGGCAAGTTGTGTGTTTTGGGGTGGGCGACCTTTACGCGCAATGGCAAAAGCCAGCCACAACAGATAGGCCGTTCCGACAATTTTTAACCCCAAATGCAAGGCCGGGCTTGCCAGCACCAAACTTGCCAACCCACCTGCTGCAGCTGCTGCAAGGCTTGCCATGCCAAAGGCAATGCCAAATATCATGGGGAAGGACCGTGCCAGCCCATATTGCAGGCCCGATGCCGTTGCCAGCGTGGTGGCCCCGCCGGGTGATATGGCCGCGACAAGGGTGAAAAGGGCCAGCGGACCAAGGGTATCAAGCATCATGATCGTCGTTCCGGTATCTGTGCCAAGGGGAGGCGGTTCGTCGATCAGACACCGGAGCGATAAATTAAGAAAGGCAATGTTTGTAATGAGCGACATTACATAATATAATGCTGGCATGGTTGGAAATCTTGATACCGCATTAATTCGTACATTTATCACGGTTGCTGACAAGGCCAGTATGACAGCGGCGGCCGCGACCCTGCATTTAACGCAGGGTGCTGTCAGCCAGCAAGTTCGGCGGTTGGAAGATGTGTTGGGCGCATCTTTGTTTGAGCGTGACCGGCGCGGGTTGCGTTTAACTGCGGCAGGCGAACGTTTATTTGGCCGCGCCAGGCAAATTCTGGCACTTAATGATGAAATCTGGGCGGAAATGACCGGCGATGTCGAACGGGGCAAGGTGCGGCTTGGGGTGCCGTTTGATCTGGTGGGCAAGGGCATTGCACCGGTTTTAAAAAGCTATAACGCGGCTTTTTCGCAGGTGGAATTATCGCTGATTTGTGCCGCCTCGCCGGATTTGAAAAACGCCCTTGCGGCCGGTGAAATTGACATTGCCCTGATCGAGGAACCGGTTCGCGACCAGCCCGGCGGGGAATGTTTGCGCATTGAACGGCTGGTTTGGGTGGGGGCCAAGGGCGGCACCGCACGGGCCAGGCGCCCGTTGCCGGTATCCATGGTTAGCCAGACCTGTGCCTTTCGCCCCGTCGTTTTCGAGGCGCTTGAAACCCGAAATTTGCCGTGGCGCACCGTGTTTGAAAGCGGAAATATCGAGGCAACGGCAGTAACCGTGCGCACCGATATGGCAGTAACGGCGTGGCTGGCGGCAACGGTGCCCGATGATCTGGCAATTATTACCGACGACCGTGAATTGCCGCCATTGCCAGCATTTTCAATTAACATGTATTGGGCGCAAGAAAGTGCGGCACCGGCCATTCGCGCCCTGGCCAATCATATGCGCAATCATCTGTTTGGCGGCGACGGCAGGCGTTCGTGACGGATGGTAATTTGAACGACACAGCGTTTTAAATATCAACAGGCAGGAAATGCATCCTGCCTGTTGATATTGTTGTTTAATTTTGGCGGGTCAGCGTCAGGCGACTTCAAAAACGCCGTCAATTTCAACAGCCACACCCAACGGCAGCGATGCCACGCCAACGGCGGAACGGGCATGTTTGCCAGCATCACCAAAAATTTCCACCATCGTGTCGGACGCACCATTTACGACCTTGGGCTGGTCGGTAAAATCGGGGGCGGAATTAACAAAGGCGTTGAGTTTGACAACGCGGATAACGTTATCAAGGTCGCCAATGGCGGCGCGCAATTGTGCTACCAGGTTTAGCGCGCACAAACGTGCCGCTTTCTGGCCGTCTTCCACGCCATATTCCTTGCCCAGTTTGCCAATGAATTTCAGTTCGCCATTTTCCATGGTGATCTGGCCGGAAATATTCACAAGGTTGCCCGAACGGACATACGGCAAATAATTTGCCACGGGCGCATTGGCCTGGGGCAGGGTGATGCCAAGTTCGCCAAGGCGGGCTTCGATTTTACCAGACATGATTGTTTCCTTTGCAGTCAGGGCGTGTTTTAGGTGTGTTTGCGTAATCTATCGGTCTTGGCGGGTAAACAAAACCATTTCTTTGTGTGAAATGGTGCCCGGTTTCGCGCCCGTTTCAGCATTGTTCTAAATTGCTCATTTGTAATTTGCCGATTTCGCGTGCAGAAAGCCGGTAGAGAAACAAAAACAGATGATAACGGGTGGGGAAACGGACAATGACGGGTGCGACAAAATGGCTGGACCGGGTGCATGGCGGATGGCTGGCCTTGCTGGGCATTACGATTTTAAGCCCCGATGCCCTGTTGATCCGGTTGATCAAGGCGGACGATATGACAACGGCCTTTTGGCGGTTGTTGATATTGGGGGCAACCCTGATGGCGGCGGCGGCATGGCGCGGCGCCCGGGCACGCCAGCCTTTGTGGCAGGCCATTTGCCCGCGCAAGGATGAAATTCTGGCCGGAATATTTTATGGCGGCACCAGTGCCTGTTTTATTTTATCGATCAAAAATACCGATGCCGCCAATACCCTGGTCATCATTGCGGCCACCCCGCTGATCAGCGGCTTGATCGGGGCCTTTTTGTTCAAGCGCAAACAGCCAATGCGGACCTGGGTGGCATCGATTGTGGTGTTTGCCGCACTGGCCATTATTGTGGGTAACGGGCTGGGTGGTGCGCATATGCTGGGCGACGTTCTGGCATTGGGCACGGCATTGTGCATGGCGTGTTATTTCAATGTGCTTGGCGCACGAATTGCTGTTGATACTGTTCGTGCGATGATGGTTGGGGCTTTGCTGGTCGCAATATGCGTTGCACCTGCTGCACACCCGCTGATGCTGTTTCCGTGGGATCCTTTATGGCTGATTTTGCTGGGCTGTCTGGTTTTGCCGTTGTCATTTACCTTTATTTCAATGGGGGCTAAACGCATCCCGGCGGCTGAGGTCGGCCTGATCATGCTGACCGAGGCGATTTTGGGCTCGGGGCTGGTGTGGCTGTTTATGGGCGAGGTGCCCTCATCGACCACCCTGATCGCCGGTGCCGTGGTGATTGTGACACTGGCAACGCATAGTGCGCTGGCATTGTATGGCCGCAAACGCAAACGCGATTTGGCGGCACAGATCTGACGTTATTTACCATGCGCTCTGCACCGTGATATGCCCCGATCCGCGATAACGGGCGCCGACTTTCAGGCGGTTGTGATGATTTCATCGGGGCGTTTCAGCTTGCTGTCAGGAAGCCGCGTTAGGGTGCGTCTGCCCCTGATCGTGTAAGACCAATTTCAACACGCATTGCAGGGGTTTGATCCCTTGTTGTGTGATTGTTAGAAAGGTAACGCGATTGAAAACCCCCGTTTTAATCCGCGTTCGGGCGCTGACATTTGTTTTTGTCCTGTCGTTGTATTTTGCTTTTGTTCTTAATTTTGCGCTATTGCGCCATTTTTACGAGATCCTGTCCGCACTTGATAATTTCAGCATCGGTTTTGCCATTTCAATTCCGCTGGTGCTGATCGCGGCGTTAAACTTTGTTTTTATTCCGTTTTCATCGCGCTACACCCTGAAACCGTTTTTTGTGCTGGTGTTGATCACGGGGGCGATGGTCAGTTTTGCGATGGTCAAATACCGCATCGTTTTTGACCGCGCGATGATCCAGAATGTGTTTGAAACCAACAGCCGCGAAGCCGGTTCCTATGTGAATGCCCATTCGATTGCGATGGTGGTTCTGATGGGGGTGGTGCCTGCCATTTTGATCATGTTCGTACAGGTCATTCCGGCGGAACGCTGGTACAAAGGGCTATTGCACCGCGTTGGCGCGATGGTGTGTTTCTTGGTCGTTGTCGCCGGGTTTGTTGGTTTTTATTATCAGGATTATGCCTCGGTCGGGCGCAATAACCGCGAACTGGCCAAGGAAGTGGTGCCGGAAAACTATATCGCCAGCACCATCAAATTTGTCAAACGCCGCTATCTGGCCTCAAAAGTGCCATTTAAAACCATTGGCGATGATGCCCATCAGCTAAGCCGGGCCAGCACGGCCAAACCAAAACTGTTTTTTCTGGTGATTGGTGAAACGGCGCGCGCGGCAAATTATGCTGTAAATGGTTATGACCGCGCGACAAACCCGTTCACCAGCAAGATTGATAATCTGGTTTCGTTTCAAAATGTGCGTTCGTGTGGCACCGCCACGGCCATTTCTGTGCCCTGCATGTTTTCGCCCGACAATCGTGACGGGTTTGATACCGACCGGGCGCGCAACAGCGAAGGTTTGCTTGATGTTGTGCATAAGGCGGGCGTGTCTGTTTTCTGGAAAGAAAATGACGATGGCTGCAAGGGCGTTTGTAATCGTATTCCGCATATGACCCTGAACCCGGCAGATTACCCCGATTTGTGCGAGGGGAATTCCTGCCATGATGAAGCGATGCTGCGCAATATCGACCAGCAAATCGCCGACATGAAGGGCAATGGCGATAAACTGGTGGGGCTGCATCTGATTGGCAGCCACGGGCCGACCTATTTTAAACGTTATCCCGATGCCTTTCGCACCTTTACCCCGGATTGTCCGCGTAGCGATATCGAGAATTGCAGCCACGAAGAACTGGTCAATTCCTATGACAATACCATTCGCTATACCGATTATGTGGTTTCGCAACTGGTGGCAAAACTGGCCAGCTATCAGGACCGTTATGATACGGGGTTGATTTACTTGTCCGATCATGGCGAGTCGCTGGGGGAAATGGGGATTTACCTGCACGGCACGCCCTATCGTTTTGCCCCCGACGAACAAACCCACGTTCCGTTTCAAATGTGGTTGTCAGACGGGTTTGCCCGCGACCAGAAGATCGATATGAAATGTCTGAATAAAATTGGCCAAAACGGCACCTATTCGCAGGACAATATCTTTTCGACGATATTGGGGGCGTTTAACGTGCAAACCGGCCTTTATCACAAAAAACAGGACATTTTTGCCGATTGTCAAAGCGCTGACATGGCAGGCCGCACGACCGTTATACAATAATTTAAATCGCTGGTGACACAGTGCGCACGTTGATTTTCTGTGTTGGTTGCTGTGTCACCTGCTTATATTTTGTGGCGATGGCCTGCCTTTGTGCAACGGCGTTTTATGTGCCGATAACATGAAGGTGAATATGGCGGCGATGCGGGGCATTGCGATGTTCAAACAGGTAAATGCCCTGCCATGTTCCCAAAACAGCCCGCCCGTTTTGCACCGGGATCGATAGCGATACATTGGTCAGAGCGGCACGAATATGGGCTGGCATATCGTCTGGCCCTTCGCAGGTATGGCGATAAAGTCCCGGGTCTTCGGCCACCAGGCGTTTGAAAAACATTTGCAGATCGTGCTGCACATCAGGGTCGGCGTTTTCCTGTATCGTCAGGCTGGCTGATGTATGGGCACAAAACACGGTTAGCAACCCGTTCTGGATGGCGCACTGATCGAGCCAGCTTTCGACCCTGTGGGTAAATTCACTCAGGCCTTGGCCGTGTGTGCGAATTTCAAGTCGGGTTTGATGTTGCTGCAAAACGCCCCTTTCGGTTTCAGGCTGCTTTTTGAGATGTTTCCTGATCGTAAAAGCGCAGGGCCGTCATGGCAAGGTTACCAAATTCAATGCTGTGATGCAGGGTTTTGCAAACATAGTCGTCATCGGCAGCGCCAAGGGCCACGTAAAACGGCATCAAATGATCATCGTGAGGATGAGCCATGCGGGCGTGAGGGGCTTTTGTGCGATATGATAGCAGGTCGGCAATGTCGTGCTGGCTGGCAGCATTAACCATCCATTGGCAAAATTCGTCGGCCCACGGGTCGGTATTGGGGCCGTCGTTAAAGTCCAATGTCCGTAAATTATGGGTCATTGCCCCACTGCCAACCACCAGAACCCCCATATCGCGCAAGCCACGCAATTTTTTGCCAAGTTCAAAATGGTCGGCGGCATTGCCGTTTTCGATCATGGAAAGCTGAAATACCGGAATATCGCCCGTGGGCCGCGCCAAAATCATCGGCATCCATGCCCCGTGGTCCAGGCCACGGGTGGCATCGGTGGCAGCACCTATTTTGGTGGCAATAGCGCGCGCAAGTTCGGGGGCGCCAGCCACATCATAATGGATCTGATACAGGGCATCGGGGAAACCGTAAAAATCGTGAATGGTTTCCGGGCGCTGCGCGGTTGAAATGGTGGGGACGGGGGCTTGCCAATGGGCCGAGATGATCAGGATGGCGGCGGCGCCCTCAAGATGGCCGGGCAATTGGCTGTGCAAAAAATCAAATGCCCGCGTGCTTTGCCGCGCAACCAGCATCGGCGACCCGTGAGAAACAAAGATCGGTGCGAATGTTTGCGGTGCTGTGGTCGGGGAGGGTTGGGGCATTTGGCTCTCTCGCAAAATGAAATCTGTTATAGACATCATTGCGCGGAAAACATGCAACGACCATAGCCGGTTTGGCAACAATCTGTTGCCCAACCGGTCATTTGGGCCATGATGATGGCCCAAAGCAGGTGCAAATAGCGTTAAACGACGCGGCTGTGTTTGGCGCGAAACGCCGCCTGTAATTCAAACGCGGCTTCGACTTCTTCGATATTTTCGCGCTGTTCGGGGCTGGGGCCACCAATATAGGACGCATCAATTTCCAGCGCCTGAATAAGGATTTCGGCGACTTCTGCCTTGCCTTCTTCAACAGCCAGGCGATGGGCAAGAATTATTCTGTCCGACAGTCGCTGTCCAGTCTGGGACATTTCTGGTTTCTCCCGAAGCGAAACACATACCGTTGCACGATTATACCCCTTGTTCGCACAAAGGGTATATCGCGTTATAACACATGGGAGCCGATGTGTGATTTTTCATCGGGAGAAACCGTGTTTTTATTGGAAGCCGGGGGTATTACCGACGGCGGCCGCCAAACAGAAGCATCAATACGCCCGCCACCGCAGCAGCACCGCCGCCAACCAGATACCACATGGTTTCGTCGGTATAGTGACCGAGGAAGGTGTTGGATAATTCTTCAACCGGCTTGTCTGTCGCATTGAAACCAAAAACCAGCAACAATACGCCGACAACCAGCAGAACGGCACCAAGAACACGGCTCATAGCCATCGGGGAAACTCCTGTCTGAGAGACTTTATTATCTTTTTGCTTTTTCCTGCCCCGTGCGGGGTCCAGTGATAAGCGAACCAAGCCATAACGCCGTGAAATTAAAGATGTTCCCCTTAAATATTTGCAGTGAGATCATAAAAGATCAGAGCCTGCAAAAGCGAACCGGCAAAGCATGGCGGGTATTGATGCGAAAACGCAAGGTCTGGTTTTTAAAAGCTGCATAATGATAGCGGGCGGGCATGTTTTGCGGGCGATCAAGATACACGCAGATTATTATATGTAAAAACCCGGCCAGATTGTTCTGGCCGGGTTTTTATCTGGTTTCACAACCGGTTTTTAAACCGGTCAGGCGCGGTTGTTTACGAACAACCAGTGGTGCCGCCGCAAGAGTCGCATTTCAAACAGGTGCCGTTACGCACCAGCGTGAAATTGCCGCATTCCGGGCAGGCATCGCCTTCATAACCTTTCATCCGTGCTTCGCGGACCCGGTCCATTTTGGCATCGGTTTTTGACATCACTTCTTCGCTGACCGTTAGAATGGCGTTGTTTTGCGAAGAGGATGACGCCGTACCGGCCGAAGCGGACGCGGATGCTGTTTCAGCGTGATGATGGCTATGGTCATGATTATGGCTGTGCGCATGATCCGTCCCGGTTGCCTTTAAGGTCACGGTTTCTTCTGTCGGCAGGCCGCCATCGACAACATACAGGTTGCGACGCACAAAGCCGCTGGAAGCAACCTTGCGAATGGTTTCGATTGCCTGGTCTTCGGCCTTGGTCTTCTGACCCAGATTTCCTTCGGCAACGCCCGTGCCAACCGCATCGGGCAGAATGTCGTTGGGTTGAACATGGGCAAGGTCGTTGCGGCCAAGATAGGAAATCGCAAGTTCGCGGAACATGTAATCAAGAATAGACGTTGCCATCTTGATCGCATCGTTGCCCGATACCATTCCCGAGGGTTCAAAGCGGGTGAAGGTGAAGGCTTCAACATATTCTTCCAGCGGCACGCCATATTGCAGGCCAATGGAAACGGCAATGGCGAAATTGTTCATCAAGGAACGGAAAGCAGCGCCTTCCTTGTGCATGTCGATGAAAATTTCACCCAGCTTGCCGTCTTCATATTCGCCAGTGCGCAGGTACACCTTGTGGCCGCCCACGGTGGCTTTCTGGGTGTAGCCCTTGCGACGGGATGGCAGCGAGCTGCGATCACCGCGAATGACACGTTCGATGATTTTTTCGACGATTTTTTCCGACGCCTGGGTTGCCTTGGCAGCCGTGGGCTGGTCGGCGTAATCGTCTTCTTCAACCAGAGCCGAGCTTAGCGGCTGGCTGAGTTTTGAGCCATCTCGATAAAGCGCATTGGCCTTAAGGCACAGTTTCCAGGAATGGATGTAGGCATCCTTGCAATCCTGGATCGAAGCATTGTTCGGCATGTTGATGGTTTTGGAAATCGCACCCGAAATAAACGGCTGGGCCGCGGCCATCATGCGAATGTGACTATCGGCCGACAGGTAACGCTTGCCGGTCCGCCCACAAGGATTGGCGCAATCAAATACCGGCAAATCCTCGTCACGCAAATGCGGCGCGCCTTCAAGGGTCATCGCGCCACAAACATAGGTGTTGGCGGCTTCGATTTCTTTTTTGCTAAAGCCAAGGGCGGCCAGCATATCATAGCTGATATCGCTGATGGCTTTGGCATCAAGGCCCAGCTTCTTGACGCAGTATTCTTCACCAAAGGTGTATTTGTTAAATACAAACTTGATGTCGAATGCGTTTTCAAGCGCGCCTTCAATTTTGGCCAGAGCCTCGTCGTCAAACCCTTTGGCGCGCAGGGCGTCATGGGTGATGGTCGGCGAGCCCTTGAGCGTACCGTAACCCACCGCAAACTTTTCCATGTCGCGGATCTGGTTTTCGGTATAGCCCATTGTTGCCAGCGCAACCGGGACGGTACGGTTGATAATTTTGAAATAACCGCCACCGGCCAGCTTTTTAAACTTCACCAGGGCAAAGTCAGGCTCGATCCCGGTGGTATCGCAATCCATCACCAGGCCGATGGTGCCGGTCGGGGCAATAACGGTGGTTTGGGCGTTGCGATAGCCATGCTTTTCACCCAGTTCCAGGGCCTTGTCCCATGCCGCGCGGGCGGCAATAGGCAATTCGGCATAGGGGCTGTCGGCGGCAATCAGCGGAACCGGGTTAATCGACAGGCCTTCATAGCCTTCCTGTTCGCCGTGGGCGGCGCGGCGATGGTTGCGCATCACACGCAGCATTTCCTTGGAATTGTCGGCATAACCGGCAAAGGCACCCAGTTCGCTCGCCATTTCGGCTGACGTGGCATAGGAAACACCACACATGATCGCGGTCAGGGACGCGCAAATGGCGCGGCCTTCGTCGCTGTCATATGAAATGCCCATGCTCATCAAAAGGCCGCCAATATTGGCATAGCCAAGGCCCAGCGTCCGGTAACGATAAGACAGTTCGGCAATGCGGTCTGACGGGAACTGCGCCATCAAAACCGAAACTTCCAGAACCACGGTCCACAAACGCACGGCATGTTCATAGGCTGCAACATCAATGCCACCATCATCTGAACGGAAGTTCATCAGGTTCATCGATGCCAGGTTACACGCCGTATCATCCAGGAACATGTATTCGGAACACGGGTTGGACGCATTGATGCGGCCAGAATTGGGGCAGGTGTGCCATTCATTAATGGTGGTGTCATACTGGATCCCGGGATCGGCACAGGCCCAGGCGGCTTCGCCTACCTTGTCCCACAAATCGCGTGCGCTGATGGTCTGGGCGATTTTGCCATCGGTACGACGGATCAGGTTCCAGTTGCCATCATCAAGAACGGCCTGCAAAAAGTCGTTCGAAACACGGACCGAGTTATTGGAGTTCTGGCCTGAAACGGTCAGGTAGGCTTCCGAATCCCAGTCGGTGTCGTAGGTTTTAAAGCTGATTTCGCTAAAGCCTTCACGGGCGAACTGAATGATCTTGTTGATGTAAGAATCGGGGATCATGACAGAGCGCGCCGAAAGAATGGCTTCTTTAAGCTGCGGGTTGCTGCGCGGGTTTAACCGTTCGTCCGAATCGGCGGCACCGTCCCAGTTGTTGCACGCGGTCAAAACGGCAGTCAGGTGTTTTTCTGCCAGTTTGGACCCGGCGACAAGGGCCGCAACCTTTTGTTCTTCAACGACTTTCCAGTCGATGTATTTTTCAATATCGGGGTGGTCAATATCAACCACAACCATTTTGGCCGCCCGGCGCGTGGTGCCGCCCGATTTGATCGCACCTGCCGCGCGGTCGCCAATTTTAAGGAAGCTCATCAGGCCTGAAGAACGCCCGCCCCCCGAAAGCGATTCGCCTTCGCCGCGCACGTTGGAAAAGTTCGACCCGGTACCCGAGCCATATTTGAACAGGCGGGCTTCGCGGGTCCACAAATCCATGATGCCGCCTTCATTGACCAGATCGTCGGAAACCGACTGGATGAAGCAGGCATGGGGCTGGGGATGTTCGTAAGAACCGGTCGATTTGGTGAGTTTGCCGGTCAGGTAATCGACATAGGAATGCCCCTGTGCCGGACCATCAATGCCATAGGCCCAATGCAGGCCGGTATTGAACCACTGCGGCGAGTTCGGCGCGCCCATCTGATGGGCAAGCTGATAGCGCATTTCATCGAAAAAGGCGCGGGCATCGGATTCGGCATCAAAATAGCCGCCTTTCCAGCCCCAATAGGCCCATGTGCCAGCCAGACGGTCAAACACCTGGGTTGCGCTAAGTTCGCTGATATAGCGTTCTTCTGCGGGCATTTTCTCCAGCGTGGTTTTGTCGGCCTCATGGCGCCAAAGCCACTGGGGAACGTCTTTTTCTTTAACCGGTTTTAAGGCAACCGGAACACCCGCCTTGCGGAAATACTTCTGGGCAAGAACATCGCTTGCCACCTGCGACCAGCTCGACGGCACGTCAATGTCGTTCATTTCAAAAACGGTCGAGCCATCGGGGTTTTTGATTTTGCAGGATGACTTGCGAAAATCGATGTCGGCATACGGGCTGACATCTTCCTGTGTGAACTGCCTGGTAATCCGCATGATTTGCTCCGTTCCCGGCCAGAATACGGCGCAATGCGGCCAGTATCCGAAAGACCAGTTATTGTTTGCTCAAAACGTCAAGCCGACCCACCGACCTTAAAGAATTGGTCGTGTCCGGGTTGGCCAAATTATTGGTGGAATTCACCCTAGGGCACAAGGCCCGCGGGAGCGTATTATAAGGGGATGGAAAACGCCCCGTCCACCAAACTTTGTGGTTGACATCAAATTAAGCTACTACATGTAGCGTTGTGCCGCGTCGTTGCTATACAGGGATTTTTCGCCGATCTGGTTAACAATAATTGAATCGCTCCCAAGCATTTGGAATGTCGGGGCTTTTTATCGGCGGCACGGTCGGGTTGTGCCGGGACTCGCTATACGATACGCTATATATAGTATGCCGGTGTCCGGAATATCCCTTGCGTCACACAAGCTAACCCTGTTTCGGGGTGAAATCCAGTAATGAAGGTTAACAATGTGTTTCATTCGCCGCAAATCTGACAGATTCTGACAGCTAAGTTCATGTAATTTATGTGAAAAAATCGGCTGTTGGTGATTGTTACAACGACAATTTCCCCTTGATTGCAAAGGGCTTGGCGGCACGGCGAGCTGTGGATAACCCGGGGGACAAAGGGCGCAAACCGCACCATAGCAAAGAGTCGTGCTTTCTCAATTCCTTGTGGGGGATTTTAGGCGGGGTTTTCAGGTGCGTGTCGGGCACCCTGGCAATTTGTCACGGGAGAGCGTGGACTGCCTTGAAACATTGACTTTGATGCCACATCGCGACATATAAGGTGCGTAATTGTCCTCGGTGCGCGCTCGCGCAACCGTCGTCCTGTCTGGCAGGGCAAAAACAATTTGGAGAGAGACCGCAAATATGGCCACCGTCGGGACCCGTATCTTTACTTCGCTGTTTGGCAAGCGCGTTGGCGAAGACCGTTATGGTAATGTTTATTATACCGAAAAAAAGGCTGCTCAGGGCCGCAAAGCCAAACGCTGGGTAATCTATAAAGGTATAGATGAAGGCTCGAAGGTGCCCGCTGAGTGGCATGCATGGCTGCATTATACCCTTGATGCGCCGCTGTCAGAAAAAGCCGAAGACCGTTACGACTGGCAAAAAGAACACCAGCCGAACCTGACAGGCACCAAACATGCCTATCGCCCCAAGGGCCATGATTACCAGGGCGGGCAACGTGCCAAGGCCACGGGTGATTATCAGTCATGGACTCCGGAAGGCTGATTTGCAGCCCCGGCTTTGGATCAGGCCCGTTCTGAACGGGTATTATGCGACATTATTGCAAGGATGGAACAAGGGATGAGCAACAGGCTGGTCGAAACACTGGCAGGCGGCGCAGTTATTTGCGTTGCGGTCGCTTTTGCCGTGTTTTCCTATTCCCGTGCAGGGTTACGCTCGGTCGAGGGCGGGTACGAACTGAGTGCCAGCTTTAATCGGATTGACGGGCTCGCCACGGGCAATGATGTGCGTATTTCGGGTGTTAAGGTCGGCTCGGTCGTTTCGCAGGAACTTGATCCGAAAACCTATATGGCTGTTGTCCATATGAAAATCCGCTCGGATGTGGAACTGCCAACCGACAGTGCGGCCAAAATCGCATCGGACGGGCTTTTGGGCGGCAAGTTTGTGTCGCTTGAACCCGGTGGCGATGTTGACATGCTCGCCCCTGGTGGCGCGGTTGAATATACCCAGGGATCGGTTAATCTTGAAGAACTGATCGGTCAGGTGATTTATTCAAACAAATCATCGGGCGGCGGAAATGGCACCGAGCCAGCACCAACTGCGCCTGCGGGCAATTAAAGCCGCAAAGAACGGGCTAAAATTATGATGGTGAAGGCATTGTCATGATTTGGCCCGGTTTGGTTTGCATCTTTTGACGAAGTACCCGCCACTTTTTGTGGAAAGACCGGTACGCGGATATGGAGCGGAGCAGATAATGAGCAAGTCAGACATTATAACGGACATGCCAACCTGGCATAATCCCGACGGCGCGCCATTGTCCTGCGTTGAAAAAATCAAGGTTTTAAACGAGAATTTTGTCGAACTGCGTGAAATGATGCAGGACGCCCTTGAAGATGCCTTGTTGATGGGATGCGACGAGGAACAGTTTCGCGCCGTAATGCGCGAAGTGGTCGCAGAACTGGAAAATCCCTATCGACCAGCGGAGAAAAAATCCTGATGAAGGCGAAATCCCTGTTGGTGACGGCTGTGATGGCTGGCAGCTTTGTTATGGCCGCACAACCCGCTGCCTATGCGCTGGACTATCGCAAGGCCCAGGTCGCAGAACTGCAAGGGCTTGATAAAATTACCGCCCGAATTTCCACCTTCAAGGTACCCGTCGGCCAAAGTGTTACCTTTGGGTCGCTGACGATTACGGTGGATGCCTGTTATCGGACGCCGCCAGAAGAAAGACCGGAAAGTGCCGGTTTTTTGAAAATTATGGACCATCGGTCCGAAGATAAAACCGATGTCGAGGTTTTTGATGGCTGGATGTTTGCCTCCACGCCCGGTTTGTCGGCGCTTGAACACCCGGTTTATGATGTCTGGATCAAGGAATGTCTGGAACCCGGCGACGAAGACGTAACACCGTCCGATGCGCCATCGCCCGCACAACCACAAGATAACGGATAACTTAGGCGGGCCGTTGTTTGCCACCAGAAGTTAACGTTGCCGAGATTGGAAAACCACCGGATTTGCCGGTGGTTTTTTTGTTGGTATGCGTGGTTTAACCGGGTTTTTGGGGCCGTGCCACAGCGGCCCGCTATGATGGTTGGGTTTGCGGGCAAGGGGCCGTGGTCAGGCTGCCTTGGTGTGAAGGTCTTGCAGGAAAACATCAATCGCCTGTTCAAGCGACGTTGCCTGACCGACAAGGGTTTCGGCGTTTTCCACCAGCGTCGCGGTTTCATCCGATACCTTGGCGGCATTGTCATTAACGGTGTCGATGCGATCGGACACTTCCTGTGTGCCAATGGCAGCCTGCTGGACATTGCGTGAAATTTCGCCGATGGCGGCATGTTGTTGCTCGACCGCAGCTGAAATGGCGGTAGAACTTTCGGCAACGCGCGCGATGGTGTCCGAGATACGGCGAATGGCATCAACCGCATCGCCGGTTTCGTTTTGCACGGCCAGAATTTGCTGGTTAATTTCGTCGGTGGCACGCGCTGTTTGATTGGCAAGGTTTTTAACCTCGGCGGCAACCACGGCAAACCCTTTGCCGGCATCGCCCGCACGGGCGGCCTCGATGGTGGCATTAAGCGCAAGAAGGTTGGTTTGGGCAGCAATGGCACCAATGAGCTGGGCCACATCGCCAATGCGCTGGGCTGCGCCGGACAGACCGGCGATGGTGGTGTTGGTCCGCGCGGCTTCGCTATTTGCCGTGGCCGATATTTTTGCCGAATTTGCCACCTGATGGGCAATTTCATCCGACGAGGTGCTTAATTCCTCTGCGGCGGCCGAAACGGTTTGCACATTTGCCGTGGTCTGGGTGGTGGCAGAGGCAACAGCGGTTGAAAATTCGCAATTCGTTCGCGCGGCAATCTGCATTTCGCTGATGGCTGTTTTCATATTGGCAATCGAACGGGTGATGTTTTGAATAAGTCCTTTGACCCGTTCATCAAGGGTACTGGCCATGGCGCGAATATCGGATTTGCGCTGATTTTCAGATTGTTGTTCAATATCGCGTTGCCGGGCTTCCAGTTTAAGGTTTTCAACCGCGTGCTGTCGAAAGGTGACCACCGTTGCGGCCATGATGCCAACTTCATCGCGGCGATCCTGTCCTTCGATGTCATCATCAAGTTTGCCCGCCGATATTTGTGCCATGCGGCTGGATAATTTGCCAAGCGCGCCAACAATGTCGCGCCCGATAAGATACCCGGTTGCAAGAAGCACGATTAAAATGACGCCGCCCAGCGCAATGACAATTTTGGCATTTTCCCAAAAGGCATGGTCAACATCGTCAATGTAAATGCCGGTGCCGATCACATCGCCCCATGGCAAGGTGCGGGCAAAGGACAGTTTATCGAAGCTGATATTTTTGGGCTGCCCCGGTTTGGGCCAATGATAGGTAAAAAAGCTGCCGTTTGGTGCCGCGGCAGCCGCAATCAGGTTACGAACAACAAACGTGCCGTTGATATCTTGCAGGCCAGACAGGTCCTTGCCAACGGTGGCCGGGCTTGCACCGTTGACCCGGGTAATACCGGCGGGCGAATAGGCAAAGAAATATCCGGTTCCAGCGTCATAGGTGCTTTTGGCGACGACATTGTAAAACAGGGTAATGGCATCGGCGCGGGAAAATTCACCGGCATCGGCGCGGTTTAAAAACCCGTTTGCCATCGTCACCAGAATTTCTGTGCCGGATTTGATCTTGTCTTCGCGATCAGACAGCAATTCCCGCTTCAAGGTGGTAAGCTGGATTGTCGCAAAAATGATCAACGCAACCAAAGCGATGATCGACATCAGCGCAATTTTTGTGCCGATCCGGATGTTTCCCAGCATTCTGTACCCCGTTTTCCTGTAAGCATATGATTTTATGGTCGTTCACAGGGCGCAGCATAAGCACAGTTCAGGTGGGTTAGCTATACCTTAAGCTATGCAATAGGATAGTTTATTACAATATTTTAATGTTTCGATTTATTCTTGTTATAAAAACAGATCAAGCTATCTGAGAATGCATAATAAAAGCCCGCCATGTGCGGGGCGGGCTTTTGTGAAGCGGTAGGCTCAGATCCGGGCGGGCAGGGATCAGGAAAGGTGCTTTTTGAGGAAATCGGCAGCGATTGTAAGGCCTTCACCGTCGATTCCATGGGGCAGGCCCGGCCGTTCATGCAAGGTTACATCAAAGCCGTTTTCCTTTAGCGCGGTTAGCGCCATGCGCGATGCCTGGATTGGCACTACCGGGTCGGCACTGCCATGGATCAATGTGACCGGCGGGCGAGAGACAATTTCGCCAGCCAGGGTATCATTGCCCAAAAGAGCGCCGGAAAACCCGACAATGCCTGCCAGTTTGTCGCCATGGCGGGGGCCAAGTTGCAGCGCCATCATTGTGCCTTGGGAAAAACCGACCAGGGCAAGGTTGGCCGCTGTTAGCTGATGGGCCGCCAGAACCTCGCCAATGAAACCCGCTAGGGATGCGGTGTTTTCGCGTGCCCCTTCGGCCAGCGCCTTTAAGGCAGCGGGCATGGTGTCGGCATCGCGGCGTAAAAATTCCGGGTCATAGGACGCCAGACTGAACCATTGCCGCCCAAAGGGCGACATTTCGCACGGATGCGGGGCATTTGGCGCATAAAACACCGTGTCAGGCAGAAACTTTGCAAGTTCGGGGGCAAGGCCGATCAGGTCGTTACCATCCGCGCCATAACCGTGCAGCAAAATAACAATGCTTTTGGTGTTGCCAGAGGCTGCCGGAAAGGTTGGGCCCTCAAGGGTGATATTTGACATATATGTTGTTCCAAAGCGAGGTCAGACGGGTTTGCACCCTGCCGCAACTCGGACGACAGGGCAAGGTTTTGTCCTGCGGCGGGGCGACAATGCCGCAATTGTGGATAAAATTGTGGATAAATTGTTCCACGAATAACCGCCAGTTTTTAAAATTTCTATGCTGTCGTTTGTAATACCCGTCAAATACAGACTTTTTATCGAAACACCCTGTGGTGGAAAATGAAAACATAAAAAGTTCTGTTTGTGGGTAATTTGCAAGTGGTCTGTGATTCATATGGATCTAAAACCGCCGGACAGGATATTGCATACAAACGACAATCGCCGGAAAATTCGTGAATTTATGGCGTTTTCTAACGGGATTGACCGCCGGTTTGCCAATCATATCTCGCCAAGGTGCCGGGCGCGCGATATGAAAAACGATGCCGGTAGAAACTGTTCGTCGTTTGATGCAGTAAACCGCTGATGATCTGTTTTTATTTGTTATGAGGCCACCATGTTAAAATCGCGCCGCTGGCCGGGTAAAGGGGACCGGCGTGTTTTGGCCCTTACGGTGCCGATTATTTTGTCAAATGCGACGGTGCCGTTGCTGGGCGCTGTTGACACCGCCGTGGTCGGCCATCTTGACAGCCCGCATTATATTGGTGCGGTTGCCATCGGGGCGCTGATTTTCAGTTATGTGTTCTGGAGCTTTGGCTTCCTGCGCATGGCGACCACCGGTTTGGCCGCCCAGGCGGCCGGCAGGCGAGATGCCAGCGAAGTGCGCGCAGTGTTTGCCCGGGGCGCGCTGATTGCGATTGTGGCGGGTTTGCTGGTGATGGTGCTGCAATGGCCCATTGTCGAGCTTGCGATGCGCCTGATTGCACCCTCTGCCGATGTTGAAGCCGCTGCGCGCGATTATTTCCATGTTCGGATCTGGGCATCCCCCGCGACCCTGATGCAATATTGCATGCTGGGCTGGTTGCTGGCGATGCGCGACAGCCGGGCAGTGTTTATTTTTCAGGTTGTCTTGAACTCGCTGAATGTCTTTCTTGATATTTTGTTTGTGCAAGGCTTTGGCTGGGATGTGCGCGGGGTGGCCGGGGCGACTGTGATTGCCGATTATTCCGGTGTGGTGCTGGGCTGGATTTTGATGCAGCCCCATTTGGCACGGCTGGGCGGGCGCTGGCGCGATGTCGCCCTTTTTGACCGTGACCGGATTTTGCGCCTGATGAAGGTCAATGGCGACATTTTTGTTCGGACCCTGGCGCTGACATCGGCCTTTGCCCTGTTCACCACGTTTAGTGCCCGCTTTGGCGAGGTCACGCTGGCGGCCAATGCAGTTTTGCAAAATTTTCTGATGTTCGGGTCTTTTGCCCTTGATGGTTTTGCCCATGCCGCCGAAACCCTGGTCGGGCAGGCCTATGGGGCGGAACGGCGCAAACAGTTTTTATGGGCCGTGCGCAAAACCACCATCTGGGCGGTAATTTCGGCCTGCACGATGGCGCTGGTTTTTGCCGTTCTGGGCGTGCCAATCATTGATGGCCTGACCAGTATTACAGAGGTCCGCGAGGCCGCTTATCAATATTTGCCGTGGGCGGTATTGTTGCCGGTCACCGGGGTTTTAGGCTTTCAGTTTGACGGGGTATTTTTGGGTGCTATGCAAACCCGCCACTGGCGCAACATGATGTTATGTTCGGTGGCATTGTTTGCTGTTTTTGCCTGGGGGGCGGTCGCCCTGCAAAGCAATCATGCCTTATGGGCGGCGTTTAACCTGTTTTTCCTGCTGCGCGGGTTAACGCTGGTGGGGTTGTTCCCCACCATTATTCCGCGCGATGCCGCAGGCTTTGGCAAAGGATGAGCGGTAGACCAAATCTGCGATTTATACGGCTTACGACGGGCAGTGGTGCCGTTTCACTGGTGCTAAACCGGGTGTGACCGATAATCGTGCAGGGTTTTGGCGGTTTGGGAAAATCAGTCGGTTTCGGGGACGGGCAGGCGGGTGCTGTTTTTGACTTCGTGCAGGGTGAAGCTGGATTTGATATTGGCCACACCGGGCAGTTTCATCATAACTTCAGACAGGAACCGTTGATAGGCAGCCGGGTCCTGCACCACGATCCGCATCATATAATCCTGATTGCCGACCATCGCATAACAATCGACAATTTCGGGATGTTGCTGCACTGCGGTTTCAAACCGGCGTAACGACGGTTCGTCATGCTGGGTAAGTGACACGGTCACAAAAACATTCACGCCAAGATGCAAATGCGACGGGTTTAGCAAGGCGACATATTTACGAATGACGCCGCTTTCTTCTAGCTTGCGCAACCGGCGCAGACAGGGCGACACCGAAAGCCCGACCTTGTCGGCCAGCTCGACCATCGAGATGCGGCCATCTTCCTGAATTTCACGAAGAATATTGCGGTCAATTGCGTCAAAACCGTTGCGCGCCATAGCGTGCCCCACTCCTCTGGACGGAAAAACTGAACGATAGTCACATGCGGGCTGCGCAAAATTTTTGCCCGAAAGGCGATTTTTACGCAGCAATCTCTTTGGCGCGATAAGCCATGACTTGGCCGTTCTGTCAATCGTTGCGTGGCATATCGGTGTGATTTGGGTGTTAATAACGCCGCTGGCCCGGCGGTGTTGATGCGAGCATGGTGCGCGGGTGGCGCGACGGTGTTGTATCAGGACGCACCTTGGTATCGGGGCAAACAATACAATTGCATAACGGAGTCTTTATCGCCCGGGGCGGGGATATGTGCTTTTATTGGCTGTGTCGTATTTATGGGTTGCTGCAGGGCAGCATGAAGGTTATTGCAAAACAGTGACAGCGGTGATCGATACGACAGCATAAATATATGTGCGTTTTTAATGCCGCCGCTGCCTTGCCGCCGATATTGCACCAGCGTTTGGCGCATGGGGAGGGCGGAACTTATCATTGCTGCTTGCCATCCTGACAGTGTAGTATAATCGTACTAAATTACGTATTTGGGATGGGCGACATCTCCTGCTCAGTCGCTTGCTAAGGGGCGCGGGAACCAGTTGGTTGCCAGCGGGACAGGAAAGGCAAATTTGGTGGACGCAGCACAAGACAGACCGGGATATAACCTGGTTTTCATCGACGATCATAAAATCAATATTCGACCCGCCGTAAAAGGCGACCTGCCACCGGTGGTTGACCTCGACGAGCGCACCACAGGCCTGCGCAAGCCAGACTATTGGGATGATTTATTTGTGCGCTATGGCAATCGCAAGGACAGCCGCTTTTTCCTGATTGCCGAAGAAGGCGACACGTTGCTGGGCTGTATTTTTGGTGAAGTGCGCGAGTGGGAATTTAACTCGGTGCCGTGTGGCTGGGTTGGCACGGTGAGCGTCGAGCCGGATTTGCGCATGGGTGGTGTTGGCACGATTTTATATCGCGAAATTTGCAAATGTTTCCGTCATGCCGGGGTGCAAAAAGTGCGCACGATGATTCCGCGCGATGCAACCGACCTGATGTCGTTCTTCCGCGCCCAGGGCATGATGGCGGGGCCCTTTATCCAGCTTGAAACCGATATGGAAGAGGAGGGCTAAGCCATGATGTCTCTGCAAAAAGCGACATTGTTTGCCCTGTATGCGGTTTTGGAACTGGCAGAGGATACCCAGCGCCAGCTTTCGGCCTCGGAAATTGCCGAACGGTATAATATTTCCACCAACCATCTGGCAAAGGTGCTGCGCGATCTGGGCCGGGCCGGGCTGGTGGAATCGGTCCGGGGGGCGGGGGGCGGTTACCGTTTTTGCGGTAATGCCAAACGCACAACCTTGCTAGACGTGGTTGAGTTGTTTGAAGAAGTCGGTGCTGGACCATCGAACGGGATTGTGCAGGAAACCAATGCCGGCGTGGCTTTGGGGCAGGTCATGGACGAGATCGAGGCCATTACCTATGCAACGCTGCAATCAATTTCGGTTGAGACAATGTTGAAATTGATGCGCAAACGTCGCCCCGAACGCAAATTGCCAACCGGGCTGTTTCGCGCCGTGTGATATTGGCGACAATCTGCTGATGAAAAAAGCCGCCCGGCACATTTCCGGGCGGCTTTTTTGTATCGTCATTCCGGTCAGGCGGACCAGGAACGAAAAAACGGGGAAATTATCCCCGTTTTTATATGGTGGCGATCAACCAGCGTTTTCCGGACTGGATTGATCGGTGCTGGCCGCGCCATCGCTGGCGTTTGCACTGTCGGTGCTGGCAGCGGGTTTTTTCCGCGGTTTGCGCGGCGCACGCGGCTTGGCGGCCTTTTTAGGGGCAGCTTTTACCGTGTCACCATTATTATCACTTGCTCCAGGCTCGCCGTCCGCTGCGGCTGCCGTTTTGGCAGCGGCTTTGGGTTTGGCGGCAGCACGCGCGCGCGGTTTGCGCGGCGCACGGGTTGCTTTGGCTTTTGCCGGTGCAACGGTTGCGTTATCGCCGTCAGTTGCCGTGTCGGCGGCTTTTGCCGGTTCTGCACTTGCCGATGTTTCCGGTGCTGCTGATGATGCCGCGCCAGCCGTGTTTTCGGCAGCGGGTGCCGGGGCAACTGCAGCCGGTTCAGCCGGGGTTGCGGGTGTTGGTGCCGGTGCTGCTTCGGTTGCCGGTGTTACGCCAGCCGTTGCAGGGGCCGGCGCATTTTCAAACCTTGCAGTTTGTTCAGCATTGGCCGGTTTTGCAGCATTTTCCGTGTCAGATGCCTTGTTGGCATCATTGTTGCGGGCCGGTTTGCGGTTGTTACGCGACGAACCGGTTTTGCGAGGGGATGCCTTACGGGCGGTTTTCTTTTCTACCGGTTTGATTTCTTCGTCGTCTTGGTCACTTTTTGCCGGTTTGCGCAGCGACGATAACGGGACTGCCGTTAGCAAAAATGCCGGAACGTGATCGCCCATGCCGATGACCGGCTTGTCATCATGATCATCGCGGTCGCGACGGTTATGATTTTTACGGTCCCGTTGCGGGCGGTTCTGATGGCGGTCTTCGCGCGGGTCGCGCACATGGCGTGCCGGTGCAGGTGAAGACGGCGCTGCCGCCTGCGATGGTGCCGGGCTGGCCGCCGGGGCGGCAACGGGTGCGGGGGCTGCTGGTGCCGCCGCCGGGCGTTCTGCCGGTTTGGCGGCGTCGCGTGGTGCTGCCGGTGCAGTGTTTTTCTGCTCCTGCGGGCCGGGGCGGCGGGATGAATTGCGACGGTTATTGTTACCGTCGTCGCCATTACGGCCACTGTCGCCATTGCGACCGCGTTCACCGCGTTCACCACCTTTGCTGCGCTTGTTACGGCGTTTCTTGCCGCTAAAGTCCAGTTCCAGAATTTCAATGCCCTCAACCGACGTAATCGGAATCGTCATGTTGATGGTTTTGTTAATCGCTTCAACCAGTTTGCCGTCTTCCGGAGTGGCAAGGGTAAAGGCCTTGCCCGCGCGTCCCGCACGCCCGGTACGACCGGTGCGGTGAACGTAATCTTCGGCGTTGAACGGCACGTCAAAGTTAAACACATGCGACACATCGGCAACGTCAATGCCACGTGCGGCAACGTCGGAACAAATCAGCACGGCGATGGCGCCGGTTTTAAATTTGTCGAGCGTTTCCGTCCGTTCGCTTTGCACCAGATCACCATGCATGCGACCGGCATTAAAGCCGTGTTTGGTCAGCGATTTAAACAGGATATCGACGTCTTTTTTGCGATTGCAGAACACAAAGGCATTTTTGACATCTTCGTTTCTGATCAAACGGCGAAGGGCTTCGCGTTTGTCCATTTCGTCAACAACAACCAGTTTATGTTCAACCGTTGTCGCCATGCTTGACGGCGCAGAAACGGTGATTTCTTTCGGGTTGCTCAGGAATTTGTCGGCAAGACGCCGAATTTCCTTGGGCATGGTTGCCGAGAAAAACAGCGTCTGGCGCTGCTTGGGCAACATGTTGACGATTTTTTCAATGTCAGGGATGAAACCCATATCGAGCATGCGGTCGGCTTCGTCGATGACCAGCAATTTGCAGTCAGACAGCAGCAGTTTGCCGCGCTCGAAGGTATCAATCAGACGGCCAGGCGTTGCGATGATAACATCGGCACCTTTTTCCAAAATCTTTTGCTGTTCAACAAACGATTCTCCGCCAATCACCAGCGCTTTCGACAGCGGCACATACTTGCCGTAGGTGTCGAAATTCTGTGCCACCTGGGTGGCCAGTTCGCGCGTTGGTTCAAGGATGATGGAGCGCGGCATCCGCATGCGCGCACGGCCATGATGAAGAATATCAAGCATCGGCAGAACAAAGCTGGCCGTTTTGCCCGTCCCGGTTTGCGCGCAGCCAAGGATGTCGCGTGCCATCATAACAGAAGGAATAGCCTGGCGCTGGATGGGGGTCGGAGTGTCATAGCCGGCGTCTGCGACGGCTTTGAGGATATCTTCGCTCAGACCGAGATCGGCGAAAGTCATATGATTCGGGTTCCCGCAACAAATGCGTTAAAGATTGATTTACTTAAAGACAAATCTGCTTGGGTGGTAAAGCCAAGCCCGCTCCAAGTCAAGAAAAACGCCTTCAAAAAGGTGGTTGCAGCGCATTTTTAACCCGCCACATGCTTGTTTGGCGGTCCTTGCCAGCGTATCGTAGCTCAAATGTGCTGCCAATCAGGAGACTGACGATGTTAATGGATGTCACCCGTTCCGTTCTGGTTATTGTCGATGTTCAGGAAAAACTCTATCCCGCCTGCCTCGACCCGGTTGAAACGGTTGATGCCTGCTGCTTCCTGTTAAAATGCGCCAATTGCCTGTCGGTACCAGCAATTGTGACGGAACAATATCCCAAAGGGCTGGGCCGTACCAGCAAACCGATTCTCGATTTGCTGAAAAATGCAAAAGATATTGCGCATGGCGGCAATGTGGTCAGCAAAACCAGTTTTTCCTGCGTTGCCGCCGATGGTTTCATCGACAAGCTCGAAGAAATTCCCGGGCGGGACCAGGTAGTGGTGGCGGGTATGGAAACCCATGTCTGCGTGTTGCAAACCGTGCTGGACCTGATTGATCGTGGCCGCGAGGTTTTTGTGGTGGCCGATGCCGTTACCTCGCGCAAGCAGGATGACCGCATTTTCGGGCTGGAGCGCATGCGCGATGGCGGGGCCGTGATTGTCACCCGTGAAAGCGTGATGTTTGAATGGTTGCGGGTTGCAGGAACGTCGGAGTTCAAAGAACTTAGCGCCCTGATCCGTTAAGGTTGGCCGGTGAGCGACGTGTCCTCCGACCCCTGTTGTGCGCCATCGGTTGTGCGTGGCGACGCGCTACAAGCGCCCGATTTCGCCCAATCTTGCAAATCCGAAACCGTTTGCGATGTCGCCTTTTTACCGGGCATGCTGGCCGATGCGCGGTTGTGGGGCGAGACCCTGCCGTTTCTTGGCAACCGGAATGCGGGCGGGATGGTTCAGCCGTATTTTATGGATGTGTCGGCCGGGGACTCGATAGGCCATATGGCAGATCAGGTTCTGGCGCAGATGCCTGGGCGGTTTGCCCTTGTCGGCATGTCGATGGGCGGATATGTGGCGTTTGAAATTTTACGACGCTGCCCCGGGCGCGTTTCGCACCTGATGCTGGTTAATACCCGCGCCGGCGCCGATGATGCGGCCACCCGGCGCCGGCGGTTGTTGCTGGCGCGACTGGCGGCACAGCAACCTGTTTTTCGCGGTTTTAATGACGCCATTCTTGATCAGGCCCTGCATCCTGATAACCGCCACCAGCCGCGCCTGTTGGCGTTGCTAGACGATATGGCGCAAAATTTGGGGCGAGATGTTTTTCGCCGTCAGCAAATTGCCGTGGCAAACCGCCCGGATTTTACCGCTTTACTGTCGAATATTACCATTCCTTGCCACGTTATGTGGGGGGACGGCGATAACATGATACCGGCACCGGTTCAGCACCAAATGGCGCAGGGCATTTCCGGTGCGCAATTTAGCCAGATTGCCGGTGCCGGGCACTATGTGCCACTGGAGGCACCGGCTGCTTTTGCAAGCGGATTATTGGCGCTGCTGGCGCGTTAAGGCATGTGTGGTTAGCATCCGGGTGACAAGCGCGAGCAATGATCATCATTGCGATCAGGCTGGCTGATCGGAAACAGGTAATGGATGACGGTCGGCGCCAGATCGGCAAGTTTTTTACGGTCGATCGGGGTTTCAATATTGGCGCGCAATTCCGAAATCACACTATCGCCCGAACAAAACGCAAATCGTACCGGCGTTTGCGCCTGACTCAGCGTTACGGCGGCATTTTGCGGGTCGGTACACATTGCATCGCGCGACGTGTTCTGGGTCGGGTTTACCACAACGACCATGCGGTGCTTGGGCCGCAAGGCGGGATGGTCGGGCGTTGCGTTGGTGCTGTCCAGCCGGGTTTGGGCCTCTTGCGGGGTGATAAAGCTGAGCTGCGGGGCAAAACCGTGATGGGAAAACATTTTGGCCCAACTGGCGTCATCAATGCCTGTTTGCCCGTCGTGAACTTCCATCACCATGATGTTGGAAGGGGCGGCATAGCTTTTAAAACCGGCGACATCGGTGGTGTCATAAAACGGGGCTTCGATATTACTGGCACCGCACGCGGCAAGCAGCGGGGCGGCAATGCCCAGTAAAACCAGCAAAAGTGCTTTGGGGTGGCGCTTGGCGAACATGGAAGGCGGGCTCCTTATGGGACTTCCCGGGGATGAATTTTGTGCCAATACAGGGATTTGAGCGCGCTTCTGGGATGCGTCAAACCCCGGGGACAAATTGATACAATTCGGGGATCAGGGGGTTACAGGTGGGATGTACGATTGTGATCCGTAAAACATAGTCCCAAGGATCGCAAAATGTCAGTGTCTTTGCAAAATTTGTCTGCGTCCGCATCAGATCAACCCGACACCGCGATGTCTGGCCGCCCGCACTGGCTGGTGCCCGCCTTGCACTGGGCGATGGCGGCATTGATTATTGCTGTTTTCATCGTTGGCAAGGTAATGGAAGATTTGCCCCGCGATCAACGGTTGCCTGTCATGGGCTGGCATATCCTGATCGGCCTGTCGGTTCTGGTGCTGTTTTTACCGCGTATGATTGCGGTGTTTGTTAATGCGCGCCAAAAGCGGGCACAACCGCCTGAAAATGCCATAAAAACCAATCTGGCGGCCCGCATCATGCAGGGTGTGTTGTATTTTCTGATGCTGGCCATCCCGCTTGCCGGGTTAACGGCCATGACCACCATTGGCCATAATTTTCCGGTGTTGGGGCTGTTTTCATTGCCAAATTTCGCTGACAATCATGAATTGCACGAATTGGCGGAAAATATTCATGGCACCATGGCCACGGTCTTGATCATTCTGGCCGGGCTGCATGCCCTGGCGGCCCTGTGGCATCATTTTGTGGTCAAAGACGATGTTTTGCGCCGCTATTTGCCGGGCCGGTAGTCCGTTTGTTTTAGAAAACCGAGCGGCCAATGGCATCGGTCAGCATTTCGAGTGCGGCGATTCCGGGGGCGGAATTGCCGCTGCCATCAAGGCGCGGTGACCAGACACAGACCGAAAATTCGCCGGGAATAACCCCGATAATGGCCCCGCCAACCCCGCTTTTGGCGGGAATGCCCACCGAAAATGCAAAATCGCCGACCCCGTCATACATGCCACATGTAAGCATCAAGGCGTTAATCCGGCGGGCTTCGGAAGCGGACAATATTTGGGTGCCGTCAATGCCAACACCCTGATTGGCCAAAAACAACGTGGCCCGGGCCAGTTCGCGGGCCGTCATGGCGATGGCACATTGCTTGAAATAGGCACGCACCACCGATTCGACCGGGTTATCAAGCTTGCCAAAACTTTTCATCAAATAGGCAATGGCACGGTTGCGGTTGCCGTGCTGGTCTTCGGACAGATAAACGTCGTTATCGGTGCGAATTTCGGGGTTTGTGCATAAACGGCCCAGAAATTCGGCAACGGAACGGTCAGGGTTGGCAAAGCGCGACGAAATCATATCGCACACCCGGATGGCTCCGGCATTGATAAACGGGTTCCGCGGAATGCCTTCTTCCTGTTCAAGCAGGATCAGCGAATTAAACGCCGATCCGCTGGGTTCGCGGCGCACCGCCTGCCAAAGGTCATCGCCGCAGCTTCGCAAAGCCAGCACCAGGGCAAAAACCTTCGATACACTTTGGATCGAAAAGGCAATGTCGGCATCGCCAATGGCAAATTCGGCCCCGCTGACATGGCGGATCACGAGGGCGAAGCGGTCACTTGGAACGGCGGCAAGGGCGGGGATATAATCCGCGTTACGGGCGTTCGGGAAATCGCGTTGTTTTATGCGCGTCGCAATATCAGCCAAAATCGATGCATAATCGGCACGCATAACGCAAACCCCCGAATTAAACGGACAAAAAACCCGGCACAAAAAGGCCGGGTTTGATGAAAGTGATATGGCGCAGGATTAAACGTCGATATCCTCGACAAAACGCGCATGTTCCTGAATGAACTGAAACCGCAATTCCGGTTTTTTACCCATCAGGCGTCCCACCAGATCCTTGGTTTGCGCCCGGCCATCGGGCTCGGCGGCGTCGGGCAGGGTAACGCGCAGCAAGGTACGGTTTTTAGGCGACATGGTCGTCTCGCGCAGCTGCTGCGACGGCATTTCACCCAAACCTTTAAAACGCGAGATTTCAACCTTGGCAGGGTTTTTAAACTCGGTATTGAGCAAGGTTTCTTTTTCGGCATCATCCATCGCATAGATGCTTTTGCCGCCCTGTGTCAGGCGGTAAAGCGGCGGCAGGGCCAAAAACAGATTGCCGTTGTCAATCAATCCCTGCATTTCCTGATAGAAAAATGTCATCAGCAGGGATGCAATATGCGCACCGTCAACGTCAGCATCGGTCATGATGATGACACGTTCATAACGCAGGTCTTTTAACTGGAAATCGGCCCCGGCACCGCAGCCAAAGGCTTCGATCATGTCCTTGATTTCCTGATTGGCCATCATTTTTTCGCGGGTTGCCGATGCCACGTTCAGGATTTTGCCGCGCAGGGGCAACACAGCCTGTGTTTCACGGTCGCGCGCCTGTTTGGCCGAGCCACCAGCCGAATCCCCTTCGACCAGGAAAATTTCGGTGCCCGCCGCGATCGAACGCGAACAGTCGGTTAACTTGCCGGGCAAACGCAAACGCCGGGTTGCTGACTGGCGTTTGGTTTCTTTCTTTTCCTTGCGGCGCTGGCGTTCTTCGGCGCGCATGATAATGCGTTCAAGCAGGTGCTTGGCATTTTCGGTGTCCCCGGTCAGCCAATGATCGAAATGGTCGCGAACGGCCGTTTCAACCAGTTTGGTCGCATTCTGGGTGCCCAGCTTTTCTTTGGTCTGGCCCTGAAATTGCGGGTCGGGAATAAACAGCGACAGCATGAAACAGCCGCCACCAAAAACGTCTTCGGCGGTAATTGCTGCGGCCTTTTTTATCCCGACCATATCGCCATAAGATTTAAGCGCCTTGGTCAGGGCATAACGAAAGCCGGCTTCGTGCGTGCCGCCCAGCGGGGTGGGCACGGTGTTGCAATAGGAATGAAAATAACCTTCGCCGCCGTCCGGCCAACCCACAGCCCATTCAACGCGCCCGGCACTTTCGGAAAATTTCGCTTCGCCGGCAAACGGGCGTTCGGTCACCATATCGCGACCTTTAAGCGTCATTTCCAGATAGTCGAGAATGCCGTTGGGAAATTTCAGAACTTCTTTTTGCGGGGTCGGATCGTCGCTAGTGATCAGGGACGGATCACAGGACCAGCGAATTTCAACGCCCTTGTATAAATATGCCTTCGACCGCGCCATGCGAAACACGGTGCCCGGTTTTAATTTGGCCCGTGCGCCGAAAATTTCGGGGTCGGGGCGGAAAATAACCGTGGTGCCGCGCCGGTTGCTGACCGATCCGCCATCCTGAAGCGGCCCTAATGGCGTGCCCTTGGAATATTCCTGAAACACCAGTTTGCGGTCACGCGCCACTTCAACCCGAAACTTGTCGGTGAGCGCATTCACCACCGACATGCCAACCCCGTGCAAACCGCCCGATGTTTCATAGGCATTGCCCGAAAACTTGCCGCCCGAATGCAGGGTGGTCAAGATGACTTCAAGCGCCGATTTATCGGGAAATTTCGGGTGCGGGTCGGTTGGAATGCCACGGCCGTTATCGCGGACCAGAACCGTATTGTCGGTCTGAAGTTCCAGTTCAATCCAGTCAGCATGGCCGGCAACCGCTTCGTCCATCGAGTTATCAAGGATTTCAGCCACCAGATGGTGGAGTGCGGTATCGTCGGTGCCCCCAATATACATACCGGGGCGACGGCGGACTGGTTCCAGTCCTTCGAGTACCTCGATATCCTTGGCTGAATACGCGTTTGTGGTGCTTTGGTTTGAATCTTCGAAAAGGTCGGTCATGTTCCCCGGAACGCAACTGGTTGTTTTAAGGGTATAATTTTCAGGTAAGCCCCATATTCATCTTGTTGTCCATAACACATTTTCGTTATAGGCAACTCGGTGCTGGTGCGGCTCGCCGATAAACGAGTACCATAAGAATTAAATCCCGGCCCATAAAAATGTTTTTCGTTTTGCAATGCAACCGGGTTAGATGAAAAAAAATACAGGACAGCGCCGGATTTCCGGCGTTCAGGAGTGAGTGCGATGGTCGAAAAAAACGAAACCAGCAATGCGGACACCACCATGCCGCGGGGCGATATGTGTACCCGCACCCTGGCAATGCCCGGCGAAACCAATCCCAGCGGCGATATTTTCGGCGGCTGGCTGATGTCGCAAATGGACATTGCCGGGGGTGTGCTTGCCAGCCAGATCGCCGAAGGCCGTGTTGCCACCGTTGCCGTCGATGGCATGACATTCCATCGTCCGGTTTATGTGGGCGACGTGGTGTGTGTGTATGGCGATATTGACCGTATCGGCAATACATCCATGGTGCTGCATCTTGAAGCATGGGTTTTGCGCCGCAACCAGCCGCCGCGCATCAAGGTAACCGAAGCCACTTTTACCTTCGTCGCCATCGACGCCAATGGCCGTCCGCGCCCGGTGCGCAAGGATGAAATTAGCGTTTAATACCATTTCTTTATGAGGTCTTTTCATGGAGAAATGGGTAGGCGCGACAACGCCGCGCGAATTGTGACGCGGTTGGCAAGTGTTCAACCAGGTTTTATATAAGCCCTTTGTGTTTTTGCGAGCCGTGAACGAAAACGGGGTTGCTGTTGCAACCCCGTTTTGCCGATTGGTATGATGCCGTGTAATTTTTCTTACCAGCTATCCTTCGCTACCCGAACGAAATTTTCACCCATGATTTTATCAACCATATCGGGCAAATAGCCTTCATTGATCAGGGTGTCGGCAAGGGCAGGGAGCTTGCGCGGGTCAAACACGGCGGCACCGCCGGCATTGGGGCCGTAACCGCGTTCCTTGGGCCAGTAAAAAGCGCGGTCGACACCATCGGGGAAGTCATCGGCCCCTTTGACAGACGGCATGGTGTCAAGGCCGATGCCCACATGATCAACCCCGACCAGTTTGACCAGATAATCAATATGGCGGACCATATCGGGCACATCGGGGGCATTGGCGGATTTCATGAAACGTTGAAACCCACACACGCCGATCACGCCGCCAGTGGCGGCACAGGCTTTGATCTGTTCATCGTCAATGCAGCGTTCATGCCCGCCCAGAACCTTTGGGTTGGCATGGCTAAAGACGACGGGTTTGGTGGAAACCCGCATGATATCAAGGCTGCTTTGCCGCCCGGTATGCGAGCAATCCATGATCATACCCGCATTGTTAACCGCCTTGACCATGTCGTGGCCCAGCGCGGTTAGGGGGATGTCATCATCGTGGCAACCGCCCGCGACCGAATTGTTGCGGTTATAGGCGAAATGGATTTGTTTGACGCCCAGTCTGGCAAAAACCGGCACCATTTCGGGCATGTCTTGCAACATGACCGAGCCTTCAAGATCAAACCCTACGCCCAGCAACCCGGCCTGTTTGGCGCGGGCAAGGTCATCGAATGTTTCGATCTGCATGTATTTATCGGGGTGGGCGGCGATTTTGGCACGGAAAGCGGCAATAACGCGCAAAATATGCGCCACCGAATTCATATCCATGCCGACATTGATGCAGACATAATCGATATTGCCGGCGCGATAGGTATCAAGCAAATCAATCGGAATAACCGGGTCCAGCGGCAGGCAGGCATGGGCATCCCAGGTGAAGGTCGGGATATGCTTGCGCGGATAGCCGCTGATTTCGGCACTGGCGGGCTGGGGCGGGGTGGCAAACGGGTTGGTGGTGGCGATTGTCATGGTATCTCCGGTCAGTCCCAATCGACAAAGCTGTCAACAACGGCGCGGTCATATCCACCTGCGGCCTTGTAAAGCTGTTGCGAATAGGGATGTTCAAGCGAGCCCTGTGCAAGCTGGCTGGCGGTGGCACGTTCAACGATGCGGCCATGGTTCATAATGGCGATATCGTCGCAGACATGGGCCACAACGGCAAGGTCATGGCTGACCATGATATAGGTAAGGCCAAGGTCGCGGCGCAATGCCGCCAGCAAATTAAGCACTTCGGCCTGAATGGACACATCGAGTGCGGATGTCGGTTCATCAAGCAGCAACACCCGGGGTTCAAGGATAAGCGCGCGCGCAATAGACACCCGCTGGCGTTGCCCGCCCGAAAGCTGATGCGGATAGCGAAACCGGAACGAATTATCCAGCCCGACCTGTTCAAGCACGCGGATCACGCGGGCATCCGAATTGCCCAATCCATGCACCGCTACCGGCTCGCTAAGGATGCGGTCGATGGTGTGGCGCGGATGAAGCGATCCGAACGGGTCCTGAAACACCATTTGCACCTGGCGGTAGAAATCCTTGTTGCGTTTGCGGGCCAGTTCGTGGCCGCCGACCACCATGATACCTTCCCAGTCATCAACCAGACCGGTCATGGTGCGCAAAACGGTGGATTTGCCTGAGCCTGATTCTCCGACCAGCCCGAACGACCCGTTGGTTGGAACCTTAAGCGATACGTCTTTAAGAACGTGGTTTTCGCCAAACCAGGCATTCAGATTTTCAATTTCAATCATGGTCTTATCCCTCGGCCCAGCTTGCCTGACGTTGCAAAACCGGCAGGTCGTCGTGGTTGCCATCCATTTTCGGCAGGCAGTTTAACAGGCCCCGTGTGTAGGGATGTTTGGCCAGATCCAGCTCGCTTGCGCGAATTTCCTCAACCACATGGCCCTGATACATCACCAGAACCCGGTCGCAGAAACTCGACACCAGATGCAAATCGTGGCTGATGAAAATCAGCGCCATGCCGCGTTCACGCACCAGATCATCCAGAATTGCCATCACCTGAAGTTGCACCGTCACATCAAGGGCCGATGTCGGCTCGTCGGCAATCAGCAATTCGGGATCGGGGATCAGCATCATCGCGATCATCACGCGTTGGCCCATGCCGCCCGAAACTTCGTGCGGATAGGATTTAAACACCCGCTGCGGATCACGAATTTTTACCGCTTCAAGCATTTCAATGGCGCGGTGGGTGGCTTCTTTGGTGCCAACCTTGTGATGTTCGCGGTACGCCTCGATAATCTGGTCGCCAATGGTCATGACAGGGTTTAGCGAGTATTTCGGGTCCTGCATGATCATGGAAATGCGCGCCCCGCGGACCTTGCGCCATTGGCGCGGGCTAAGGTTGCGCAAATCGACATCGCGAAACTGCATTTCATCGGCGGTAATGGTGCCGTTGGATGCCGTCAGGCCCAAAATGGCCCGCCCGGTTTGCGACTTGCCCGAACCGGACTCGCCGACAATGCCCAGCCGTTCGCGGCCCAGATCAAACGATACACCCCGAACCGCGTTTATCGGCCCCTTGGATGTGGTGAAACTGACAGCCAGGTTTTTGACCGTTAACAGGGTTTCACTGGTCATGATCAGTCTCCTTCACGCGGGTCAAGCACATCGCGTAAACCGTCACCCAACAGGTTGAAACCCAGACTGACAACAAAAATAGCCAGACCCGGCACGGTTGAAACCCACCATTGTTGCAACAGGAACTGGCGACCTTCGGACACCATCGCCCCCCATTCCGGCATTGGCGGCTGTGCGCCCAGACCCAAAAAGCCCAGACCGGCGGCAATCAAAATCATGCCCGCCATATCCAGCGTCACCCGGACAACAACCGAACTGATGCACATCGGCATGATGTGACCCAAAATAAGCCCACGGCTGGAAACACCCTGCAGGCGGGCGGCATCGATATAATCAGACCGGCGCACGGTGATGGTTTCAGCCCGCGCAATACGCGCATAGGGCGGCCACGCGGTAAGGGCGATGGCAAATACGGCGTTTTCCAGTCCCGGCCCCAGGGCCGAAACAAAGGCCAGAGCCAAAATCAGTTTGGGGAAAGCCAGAAAAATATCGGTAATGCGCATTAAAACGGCATCAACCCAGCCGCCAAAATAACCCGACATGGTGCCAACCAGAAGGCCGACCGGGGCGGCGGTAATGGCAACCAGGCCCACCACCATCAGGGTATATTGGGCGCCGTAAATCAGGCGCGACAAAATATCGCGGCCCAGTTGGTCGGTGCCAAACCAGTGCGCGGCACTGGGCGGCAAAATACGTTTGGTCAGGTCGGCGGCAATCGGGTTATAGGGCGAAATAACCGGGGCCAGAATGGTAATAAGGATCAGGGCAACGACAATGCCCAGCCCGATCATGGCCAGCCGGTTTTCGGTCAGCTTGCCCCATGCCAGCCACGTGCGGCCACAGCGGGCCTGAAAGCGTGACTGGGGCGTGTTTGACGTTAGCCACTGCCGCAGGCCGCCAGAATTTTGATTGGTCACTGTTTGCATGTTTTTTACCTTCGGGCGCGCGGATCAAGCAGGCGATAAAGCAAATCGGACAGCATATTGACGCCGATAAACACAGCACCCACAACAACCGTTCCACCCAGAACGGCATTCATATCGGCATTAAGCAGCGAATTGGTGATGTAAAGCCCAAGGCCCGGCCAGGCAAAAATGGTTTCGGTTAAAACCGATCCTTCCAGCAGGTTGGCATAGGACAGGGCAATAACGGTTACCAGCGGCACCATCACATTGCCAAGCGCATGACGCCAGATAATGCGAAATTCGGAAAGGCCTTTGACCCGGGCGGCCAGAATATATTCCTGGCTTAATTGCTCAAGCATGAAAGACCGGGTCATGCGCGCAATATAGGCTAGCGAAAAATACGCCAGAAGCGACGCTGGTAAAATGATGTGGCTTACCGCATTCCAGAACAGGTCGATATCGCCATCCAGCAAGGTATCAACCAGCATCAGGCCGGTGGTGGGTTCGATGAAATCGGCATAAAAGGCATCCACACGGCCCGGCCCGGCAACCCAGTCCAGTTTCATGTAAAAAACCAGCAAGCCCATCAGGCCCAGCCAGAAAATAGGCACCGAATAGCCGACCAGACCGAAAATACGGACCAGATGGTCGGGCCATTTGCCCTTGTGAACAGCGGCGAGAACGCCGGTTGGAACACCAAGGATCACACCGATAATGGTGCCAAGGGTTGCCAGTTCAAGGGTGGCGGGAAATACCCGGGCGATATCGTTTAAAACCGGCTGCGATGTCAGGATTGATTTGCCGAAATCGCCGTGCAGCACATTATTTACATAAACAAAAAACTGTTTCCACAGCGGCAGGTTCAGGCCCATTTCCTCGCGGACACGGTTATAGATCGCCTCGGAGGCATGGTCGCCCACGGCGGCAATAACCGGGTCAATCGGCAAAATACGGCCGATGAGAAAGGTGACGAGCAACAGCCCGAAAAAAGTGATGATAACGGAAGATACCACGCGCAGAATGCTGCCGCCTGGCCCCGAAAGGAGACGGGCGCGTTTGCGCCCGCCCCGTTTGGCTGGTGTCACGGTAGACATCTAACCGTTCCTTAGTCCTTGGTCACAAAACGATATTTGTTGTCGTCGAACGATGGGCCAAGTTTGAAGTTCTGAACGTTGCTGCGGACACCGGCAATTTCGGTTTCCTGGAACATCACCACAAACGGACCCTTGTCCATGACCTTTTTCTGCAGGTCCTTGTACATATCGATACGTTTCTGGGTGTCACGTTCAAGAATGGCGGCTTCGGTTTCGGCCGTCATTTCTTTGGGGTCCCAGCTGTTGCGCCATGCCAGCGGTTTTGCCGCGGCATCGTCAGAATTATCCGGGTTCCACGCAAAGGTCGATGCATTGGTGTTGGGGTCCTGATAATCGGCACCCCAACGGCCAATATAAATGTCGTGCTGACGGGCACGGTATTTGGTCAGGGTTTGCCCCCCGTCACCGGGGATGATTTCAAGATTGATACCGGCCAGGGACCAGGTTGCCTGCAACGATTGCGCCATTGCGGTAATGGCGGTGGTGTTGCGGGTGTCCATGGTGACGCTAAAGCCATCCGGGTAACCTGCTTCTTTCAGCAGTTCCTTGGCTTTTGCGACATCAAGTTTATAGGGATTGTCGTTCGACGCACCAAGGAAGCCATCGGGCAAAAATGCCTGATGAATGGTGCCACGACCGGCCAGAATGGTATCGGCAATGCCGTTATAATCGACCAGATATTTCAGAGCTTCGCGGACCTTGGGGTTCGACAGATATTCGTTTTTCTGCGACAGACCCAGATACCAGACAGTGCCCTTGGATTTTTTCTGGAATTTAATATCTTTATTGTCCTTGAGTGACGCGATCTGGTCGGCTTCAAGGTTACGGGCAATATCGATATCGCCTTTTTGCAGCAGTAATTGCTGCGAGGCCGCTTCGGTCACGCTGCGAATAATCACGCGTTTCATTGCCGGAGCGCCGTCCCAGTAATTGTCATTGGCAACCAGCGACAGGCTTTCGTTCGGCGTCCATTTGTTCAGTTCGAACGGACCGGAACCTGCATAGTTGGTTTTCAGCCATTCATGCCCCATGTCACCGTCTTTTTCATGGGCCATGACTTCTTTTTTATCAACAACCGAACCAACGCCTGCCGTCAGGCAGTACAGAACAAAGGTCGGCGCATAGGGTTTATCGACCTTGAGGACCAGGGTGTGGTCATCGGGTGCGGTAATCTGGGTGTCGACATTGTCCTTGGTCAAACCGAACTGACCCAGAATAAAGGCGGGCGACAGGTCCAGCTTGATCACACGGCGCAACGAAAACGCAGCATCTTCGGCGGTCAGTGCGTCGCCCGATGCGAATTTGATGCCGTCGCGAATTTTAAAGGTATAGGTTTTGCCGTCTTCGGAAACGTCCCAGCTTTCGGCGACAACGCCATGAATTTTGGAAACGTCGTCAATGTCATAACCGATCAGACGGTCATAGGTGTTGCCCGAATATTCGGCACCGGAAAATTCAAAGATTTCTGCCGGATCAAGGGTGATGATGTCATCGATTGAAAACGCCATGACCAAAGCGTTTTTGGGGGTTTCCGCCATGGCGGATATGGGGGCCGAAGCCAAGGCGGTTCCCAGAATCAGCCCTGCGATTAGCTTGCGCATGTTGCGCCTCCCGTACTGGTGATATCGAAAGTGCGAACGTTGAAATGGTAAAACCATTGTTCGCCTCATTTTTGTAACGGCCAGATGACAGCACACTTTGAAGGGCTGATCAATGCTGCGGCGCAGTAAATCACCCTTTCGGCATGTAAATAGGGGCTAATAGTTCGATTACGGGAAGTTACGTAGATAAAAACGATTAAAGATTGCAGTGTTTGGCGATCATGATGAAACCAATGCCCGGGGCAGGGGGCCGGGTATTACTGAATGGTTGAATGTTTTTGATTGTAATTTTTACAGCACGTGCCGGATTCTATAATGGAACCAATATATTGGTTCAGTTCCGGTGCGATATTTCCTGCGGGCATACACTATAATATGTGTCTGCCACAGTGGTGCTGGAAAATAGATACAAAAAAAGCCGCATGATCCATAGATCAGCGACCTGTTTGTACTCTGAAAAGAGTGGCGCGAGTGACGGGACTTGAACCCGCGACCTCCGGCGTGACAGGCCGGCGCTCTAACCAACTGAGCTACACCCGCTCGGTGTGTGGCGCGGTTTATATAAAGGGCTGCCGGGTCTGGCAAGCGTTTTTTTGCAAAAAAATCACAATGATCTGACAGGCGCGGTTTTCTGCCAAAAAATGATCCGGCGTTATTTGGTGTTATCGGGCGCGAAGCGGGTGTGTGGCAGGGATTGGCACCGGCAAACCGCAAAAACCGCGATCGGGCATATTAGCGGGTTATTTTAAACGCTTAAAGATGGCGCAAAACCGGGCGTGAAATTGACGGGGCTTTGGCGTGGAAAGGTAAACGGGGAAATATCGAGATCAGCCGGGGTGGTGTTGGGGACTGCCGAGCGATGCGAGGCGCAAAAGCACCTTAAAAACAAAAAACGCCAGCGAATAAATCGCGGCGTCTTTTTGTTTTCCCCCAAGGGGGAAATGGCGCGAGTGACGGGACTTGAACCCGCGACCTCCGGCGTGACAGGCCGGCGCTCTAACCAACTGAGCTACACCCGCTCGGTGTGTGGCGCGGTTTATATAAAGGGGCGCCCGCCCTGACAAGTCCTTTTTTTAAGGCGGGGGGCTTTTTTTTACCAATATAACCTGGGCGTTTTTTAAAAGGCCGCAAAAATAGCGTTTGTGACGCTATATGCGGCGGCAAAACGAATGAACGCGGCGCGCCTGAAACTTTTCGCGTTGTTTAGAAACCTTCTTGATGCTGATCAACGTTTTTGGTGCAGGTCAGGTTTATCACTAAAATTGTAACGTTTTCAGTAAACTACCATTGCCAAAGCGATAAGGATCGCGCGCAATGGTCAAGCAGGAATGGACGCTGTCATGATTGATGATGGACCGATCCCGCCGCTGCTTCGTCAGATCAACACCGCGTTGATGCAATTTCGGCCCGCAACCCCGTTGCCGTCCGGCGTGACGGCAGGGGGCAGGCCCGATGACTTCGCCGATATGCTGGCGCTTTTTCGCAGTGCCATGTTGTTGTGGGGCGCGCAAAACGCCCTGCTGAGCGGGGATGCCTCTGTGTCGCGCGACTGGATGGCAGAAAGGCTGGATGCGGTGTCGGCGGAACTGGACGGCATTTTGGCCCGGCTTGATACGCTGGGCGGGAATGTCCGGCCCGATGGACGGGGCGCAACAGGCGCGACAGGCACAACAGCGCCCGATGAAGGGGCCGCGTCATCGGACGAGGATGATAATTTTGAACTGATCGATTTTGTCCGCCATTTGCACAGCTACCGCAGCAAATAGCCCAGACACAGTGTGCTATTCACGCGGGTCACTGTAACGGGCGGCGATTTTGGACAGGGCGACGGTGGTGGCCTGTTCAATGGAGGTGCCAAAGCCGGTGATCCTGCTCGCCAGAATGACATAGATGGCGTCAATATGAAGCTGGGTCACCATAAGCTGGCGTTTGTTTGCGGTGCTGCGCCCGTGCAAAAACACTTCCAGCGATTTGGCAATTTGCGTCATCAGGGGATAATCAAAAGTTCCGCCCAGTGCCTTTGTCGAATAGGCAAGGTCCGCACTTTTTTCGACGGCTTTAGGCCGCAGATCGGCGTTGGTTATCGCATTGATTACCAGTTGGCGAGTTTCAGACAGATCATGGCCAATGCTGCGCACAAAAGCATCACTGCTGCGCTGCACAACCCTTTCCAGCTCTTCGAGCTGTTCCGGGCCCAGGTTAATGTCGAAACCCTTGGTAAAATTAACGGCGCGCTGTTTCAGTTCAGTTCGGGGCGGGATGATCTGAACTTTTGGCGGTTTTTGTTCATTCATCGAAATCGGTGTGTCCCGGCAGGTTAAAATGCATGACCTCGTTCTGGGGAACGGGGCGACTTATCGTGTCTGTTTGCGGCGGCTGTTACGTGTTTCCCCTGGCCTTGGATTTCTGATCCTCGCGCCGGTCTGGTCCGTCAAACGGGGTTTGGCGGCGGCGTCGGTCTGGCCCGAAATAGGTGCCGGTATTAACAAAATGGCGCGGGCGGGTGATAACCGAAACAAGGCGGCTATATAATGCCTTGGCGTTAAACGGTTTGGCCAGAAATTCGGTAATGCCCAGATCGCGCGCGGTGGTGACATAGCGCTGCTCGGAATGGGCAGTTAACATGATTACGGGCACAAAGCGGTTTGGCGACGAGGTTGAGTTTCGCAAGGAATCGAGAAATTCCAGCCCGTCCATCCCGCGCAAGCGCCATTCGGTGACAATAATGTCGATTTGCTGGGTGCGCAGAATGCGAAAGGCATCTTCGGGTTTGCCAACCCGGCGCACATCAAGCGCGCCAAGATAGGACAGGGTATCAAACACAACCTGTGCTGATATCTTGTCGCCATCAACCACAAGAAAACTGATTTTGCTGAAATCGATTTTTGCGCTCATCAGGTCTGGTGTCCGGTTTGTACAAAACGGCAGGGCTCATCGCGAAGATAAAGAATTTTTCTCGTCAAAGGCAGGATAACGGCTTGTGTTACATAGCTTACTTATAATTCATTACCGTTTTGTCCTGTGTGCGGCAAGTGCGAAGTCCACAGACGCGATTGTCCGTTAAGGCTATTTTACCTGTGTTTCCCACAGGGGCGCGCGCCATCGGCCCGTTTGGGGGATGGCGGGGAGGATTTACCCGGCATTTTCTATTCTTCGGGTAAGGGGGCGTTATCGAGCGCGGTTGTGGTGCCTTCTTCGTTAATCAACTGTACCTGCACCCCGGATTCGCCAAACATTTCGGTAGATATGTTCACATCATGTTGCCAGCGTTCAAGAAAATCAGGCGTCAGTTTTTGCTGGTCAACATAAACCTCGGCGATGCCCGCCTGAATAATGGCGCGGGCGCAATCGCTGCAGGGAAAATGTGTGACATATAACGCACAGCCATCAAGCGATGTACCGGTATAGCTGGCATTGTAAATGGCATTGCGCTCGGCATGTTCGGTATAGGCATATTTGGCGGGCCGTTGGTGACGGCTTTCGACCGTATCATCGACACCGCGTGGAAAACCGTTATAACCAACAGCACGGATTTCTTTTTTGGGGCCAATCACAACGGCACCCACCTGGGTGCTGCGATCTTTTGACCATTCGGCGATATGGGCGGCCAAAGCCAGAAAACGGTGGTCCCATTTGCTCATTTTTAAAAATTCCCGGTTTGCGCCCTGAAACGTCATCACAGGGCACTTGATGGCTGATTTGTCTTTTAAAGAGGTGTCGGCAGGGGGCTGTCCAGCGAAAAAAATGTCATTCGGCCTTGGCTTAGCAGAAAAGTAACTGTTCAAAGCGGGCGTGATTCACTATTAAGGGGAGACCCCCAGACACCAAAAATCAGGATATTTTGGCGCGCCCTGTGTCAATCTGGTTGTCGCGCCAGAATTCAATGGAAACCGAAAAACAACGAGGTAAAAGCGGATGCGCCGTCAACGTAAGGCGAAAATCATCGCAACCCTGGGGCCAGCGAGTTCTAGCCCGGATATTCTTGAAAAGATCGTCCAGGCAGGCGTCGATGTCTTTCGTTTGAATTTCTCTCATGGCGAGCACGCCGAACATCAGGCGCGGTTTGAAACGATCCGGGAAGTAGAGGCCAAACTTGGTCGCCCGATTGGCGTTTTGATGGATTTGCAAGGCCCGAAAATTCGGGTTGGAACCTTCGCCGACGAAAAAATCGAACTTGAGGCCGGTGTGCCGTTCCGGTTCGACATGGACAAAACACCGGGCGATCACACCCGTGTGTCGCTTCCCCATCCCGAAGTTTTTGCCGCCCTTCAGCCCGGCGCAAGCCTGTTGCTTGATGATGGCAAATTGCGGATGCGGGTTGATAAATGCGACGATAAATCGGCTGATTGCACGGTAGAAGTCGGTGGGCCGCTCTCAAATCGCAAGGGCGTTAACCTGCCCGACGTCATGTTGCCCATGTCACCGCTGACCGACAAGGACCGGGTCGATCTGATCTATGGTCTGGAAATGGGCGTTGATTTTGTGGCGCTGTCCTTTGTTCAGCGCCCCGAAGACGTGGCCGAAGCCCGCAAGATCATTAATGGTCGTGCCGCCATTGTCTCCAAGCTGGAAAAGCCCCAGGCCATTGAACATCTTGATGAAATAGTCGCTTTGTCCGACATCATCATGGTGGCCCGTGGTGACCTGGGCGTGGAATGCCCGCCCGAAGACGTGCCGATTTTGCAAAAACGCATCATCAAGGCCTGCCGTGAAGCTGGCAAGCCGGTGATTGTGGCAACCCAGATGCTCGACTCGATGGTGTCAAGCCCGTCACCAACCCGTGCCGAGGCATCCGACGTTGCGACCGCCATTTATGACGGTGCCGATGCGGTTATGTTGTCAGCCGAAAGTGCGGTGGGTAAATATCCGCTTGAAACGGTCAGCATCATGAACCGCATTATGGTGCGGGTCGAACGTGACGAGCTTTATTTCCGCCTGCAAGAGGCATCACGCCCCGACCCGGAACACAATGCCCCCGATGCCATTAGTGCCGCAGCCCGCCAGGTTGCCGGGACCATTGGTGCCAAGGCTGTTGTGACCTATACCACGTCGGGCTCGACCGCCTATCGTGCTGCGCGTGAACGGCCAGAAGTGCCAATTTTGGGGCTTACCCCGAAAATTCAGACAGCACGCCGCCTGGCATTGTGCTGGGGCATTCACCCGGTATTCACCCGCGATGCCACCAATTTTGGTGAAATGGTGGGAATTGCCTGTGATGTTGCCAAACGCGAAGAATTCGCCGGAAATGGCGATTCTCTGGTGATTACGGCAGGTGTACCGTTTGGAACACCGGGTGCGACCAACATTTTGCGAATCGCATGGCTTTCGGGCCGCAGCTGATTTTTCGCTGTTTGCGAAACGTCGTTCAAGCTGCGTTTATGCGGAAATTTTCAAAGGGCTGCCTTCGGGCGGCCCTTTGTTTTTAGCCGGGGTCAAATGGCGGGGCTGGTTGGCTTGCGCGCCCGAACCCCATGATTTTGCGCACAATACCCCGCATTTTGGCCAGTTATTGCGCGTTAAGGCCCGGTCAGATTTGCGCAGAGCACCCGATATCAGGGCGAAACAGACGCATTAATAAAGTGATTGCGCTAACCATATGACGTTTCTGGGTTTTGCCCGTGTGGCGTTAAGGTTTTTTTGAACATTTCTGCCGATAGTGAATTTACTGAAAATCATCCTGTTGCGGGGAGAGATGGCAACAGGGGGTTGGTTTTCAACGAACTTTTTGGGCTGTGATGTTGTTTTGGTACGAACGCCTTGTTAAAAGGCATCTGCCAAAGGCCAGAACAGACACGGGAATCGGCCAATCGGGCCTGATGCCTGAAATAAAGCGGGGAAAAAGACAGAGCATGCTGGCCTGGATGTTCAATCGGCAAAAGTCAAAGGATGCGGGGAACAAAGACCGTGCCAGCGATAAATTGCGCGAACTGGCTGATATTGTTCGCGATGTCGCCCCGGGTGAATTTTCGCTTTCTCATAATAGCGGCGCGCCCCAGTCCGGGCGTATTGCCCGGCACAAACCGGCCCGCGATGACATTACTTCTTCTGATGATGAATCGTTTCTCAGTTACGCTGCCCGTATTGGCGCGGACGATGACGACGATCTCGAAGATGATGAGGACTCGGTATATCTCCCCGACCGCCATGGCGAAGATGACAGCGATGCCCGGATGGATGTTGCCCGCCGGTTGCGCCGTCACTTGCCCGATTTAAGCCCGTCCCAGCGCCTGGAAATGGTTGACGAGTTTATGGATGCCATTGTGCGGCTTGCCGATTGTTACCGCCCGCAGGTTATTGCCCTGATTGAACAGGAACTGGGCCACACCCCCTATTTGACACGTCAGGCCGCCGCCCGGATGCGGATCGATCTGGCAGCCATCGGGCAGGTGCATATTGTTGAATATGTTGAACTGTTAAATGATTCCGATTTTCTGGATTTAATGCGTGGCCGGGGCGAGTTTACCACCACAGCACGGGCGCGCGAACGTGTGCGCGCCAATCTGGTTGAAGCCCGCCTGATGCAGGAACGCAACGACGCCAAAAGCGGGCTGTTTTCCCGGTTGCGCGCCGGTGACGATGCGCCGCGCAATGTTGTCGATATGACGCCGCATCTGGCACGCCAGCCCGCCGCAAAAAACGAAGCCCCCGAAGAACGCATGCTGATGGGACGCGACCGGTTGTCGCGTCAGGCGCAACGGCGGATGGCCCATTTTATTGCCGCGTCGTTGTTTGACACGCTGGTTGAAGAAGGCCGCTTGCGGGCCGAAGTTGCCCGTGCCCTGCGCCAGGCGGTACGCCAGCGGATTGAAAAAGTCCGGTTTGACAGCCGCGTTGCCCGCGACACCCGCGCCCCGGCTGGCGAAGATATCGCCAATGCCGATCTTGGCCACGAAGCCGCCCCCGAAACAGCGCGCGCGCCGAGTGTTGAACAATATGTGCTGGACGCCCTGGCGCGAAATGATGACGAAGCTGTGGTACGCGAATTATCGCGCTATGCCCAGTTGCCCGCATCGGTGATTGCCAAAATTATGGATTCAGGCAGCGCACGCGCCATTACCGCCATGGCGTGGCGGGCGGGAATGTCGGCACAGTCTGCGGTGGTTTTGCAAATCAGTTCCGGCATTGACGAAGATGCCATCGAAACCCCGGCTACCGGCGGGCGTTACAGCATGCCGCGTGGTGATATGGACTGGTATATTGATTTCTTTACCGAATTACAGCCGGTAGCACCGCGTGATCCGGCGGCGAAGGCGGCAGCGCCATCGGCCCGGGGCACAGATGCAGGCAAATCTGCTGATAATACGGCAGGGCAGGCGACAGCCGATGGCGATGGGACGAAATCACCGTCGCTGCGGCGTCGTTTCGTCCGCAAGGGAGATTAGGCGTCAATGTCGCTCGATCTCGGGATTTCGTATGACGGTTTAAAATACGCGCTGTCGATCAAGGACAGTTACCGAACGCGCGAACCACTTACAGTGACAGGGGCGGGCGATCGCAAGCGCCTGTTGATGCCCGAACATCTTCTCAGCAATGATCTGGCATTGATGCAATATGACGACCCGCTGGCTTTGGCTGTTATTGCCACCAAAGACCCGGAAAGCCCGATGGCCCTTGCAGCGGCAACCCGAATGGGCCCGCATGCCAAATGCAAGGAACTGATTACCGGCATTTTCGAAGTGGTTGGCGACGCAACCAAGCATGAACTGGTGCATGATTGCATTAAACTTCTGACCAAAAATGCGTTCAGCCCCGAATCCATGCATGTGGTGCGCAATCGGGCCTCGAACCATGTGGTCGAAATTCGGGAATTTTATCGCCGGGCGATGACCGAAAACTTGCGTGCATTGCTTGACGGTAAACGCGAAGCCCGCGATTTTGTCGATGAATTTATCGAACTGGCCAGCAGCGGAAATTTGCGGATCGACATTTACAAGCGGCTGGTGATCAAACTGATGCGGTCCGATGCCGTGCGGCCCAGCGTGAAATTCATGTTGCTTGAGCGGCTCGATTGTTTTCCGCAGATGGTTAAAATTCAGATTGTTTCCGAGGTCAATGCTGCCCCCGATACGGCAGAATACCAGACCCTCAAACAGGAACTGCGCTGGATTTACGATGCCAAAACCCGTGAAACCCGCCATAACAAAGGCGACAAGTCGGAAAATTCCTGGCTTGCACCCGCGAAAATGGATTTCGGGGTCGCCGTTGGCATGCAAGCCAGCCGCTCGGTTGAACGCGGGCGCGGACGCGATTCTCACTTAAATACGCAAAGCCCGGTGCCGGGCTTTAACAGCCGCGATATTGCAAGCTGGCTAAGCTAAGCTAACCTCTTGCAACGGCCGCCGATGGGCCCATTTCCCCCGCTATATTCCCTGAGCTTGCCCAAGCGGCTGGTCGCATATGTGCGACATCGCACATATTTCACCGTCAGATCCGTTTTTAAACGGCTGGCTGCGTTTTGATTGGGGCAGGGCCGTCTTTTGGCGGGTGGACCACCACAATGGCGTTGCCGTGCCGGTATGGCGTGTTTTTTCAGATGACGTTATTTATCCCGGTTCACCCGGATTTTAGCTGTGGTGTATATGGTTCTTGCGATGCGTGTCCCTGTGGGGCCGTTGGCGCGGTGTGATGTAAAGCGGCAGAGGCAGTGGCAGGAACCTGTTTTTGCAGGTAAATTGTACATACCACCCGCAACAGCGACGCAAAATTTGGAATATCGCCGCGCTGTGCTGTGACTTCGTCGTGCAGCAAGCCCAGAAATTGCGGGGTGCTATAGCCATCCGTTGCGGCAATTTCATCGATAATTTGCCAAAACCTCTGTTCAAGCCGCAGGCTGGTGACCACGCCGTTGATCCGCACCGATCTGGTGGTGGTTTCATAAAGTGCCGGGTCTGTTCCCGAATATATTTTGCACATGGGTTTCCTTTCTTGCCGGGGTGGGCCGCTATGCCGTGCCTGCGCGGGCCTTGATATGCGGATAGGAGATATAGCCGCGGGCAGATGTGCCGACAAATCCCGATGGCGCGATGCCATGGCGATGTTGGGGCGGACGGGCTGGCGGGTGGCTGTTTAAAGGTTCGGTAAATCCTGGGCCAACGCAGAAAAAATGGCAAGGCGTTTTGCGCAGTGGCATTGCCCGGTGAAATCGGGCGAGTGCCGTGCCAGTACCGGGATGGGCCAATAAACAGCCCGCCATGTTTTTACTGTTAACATGGCGGGCTGTTCACGGGTCAGGTCAGCTATGTAACGGCGCGTTATCGCAAGCGATCAAAGTTCGATGCGGGTGCCCAGGACTTTTAAAAATTGGGCCATCCATTGCGGATGGGCAGGCCATGCCGGGGCGGTGACCAGATTGCCATCGGTATGGGCGGCATCAATTTCGATTTCCATATAGGTGCCACCGGCCAGTTTGACTTCTGGCGCGCAGGCAGGATAAGCGGAAATTTTGCGATCTCGGATAATATCGGCAGCAGCAAGGATTTGCGCACCATGGCACACGGCGGCAATGGGCTTGTTGGCGGCGTGGAAATCTTTGACCAAGGCGATGACTTGCGCGTTCAGGCGCAAATATTCCGGCGCGCGTCCGCCGGGAATAACCAGCGCATCGTAATTCTCGGCCCGTGCGGTGGCGAAATCAGCATTCAGGGTAAAGTTGTGACCACGTTTTTCACTATAGGTCTGATCGCCTTCAAAATCGTGAATGGCGGTACGGACCGTGTCGCCCGCGTTTTTATCGGGACATACGGCATCAACATTGTGGCCAACCGCCAGCAGGGTCTGAAACGGGACCATGGTTTCGTAATCTTCGACGTAATCGCCGACCAGCATCAATATCTTTTTGGCAGTCATTTTGATGTTCCTCCCATCATTTGGTGTTCATCGTGATCATATAATGTCTGCACCCAACGCGGGTAACAGCGCAATACTACGGCCGTGAAAGATGGCGGCGACATGGTTGATGCGGCGGCTTGTCAAATAAACGGCCAATAAAAAACGGATGGTCGCAGGACCATCCGTTTGTGGGGGTTATGTGTTGCACGGTGGCAGTCAGGTTGTTGCCCTTGCCATCATAAATTGTGCGCCCGGGTTGGCTTAGAGCATATTTCCTTTAATAAGACCCATTCTGCCCGCGCATTTTGCTGCTCGGCAAGGAGAAGTCCGCAGGGCGTAACGGGGTTACGAACAAGGATTTCGACGTAGCCGAGCAGCAAAATGCGCGGGCCCGGAGGGTTCAATTTTGACGGCGTTTGACGGCGTTACACCGCTTGCCCGATGCGCCGCATCGCGCGACGCGCTGTGCCTTGCCAAACGGCACGTCAAAATTAAACAAAATGGGTCTTATTAAAGGAAACATGCTCTAGTGGCTCAGGCTTTAATGCCGTCTGTTGCTTCACCAAGGTCGGGGTCGGCGCCAACGCCTTCTGCCGCGGTTTTACTGCTGGCAGGTTTGGCGGTTTTTGCCTTGGTAGTTGTGGCACGGGCCTTCGGGGCTGGCTTGCGGGCCGGTTTAGCGTCGGCCTTGGCTTGCATGGCGGACGAAAGGCCATCGGCTTTAAGGTGCAGGTCGCGCTGCGGGAAGGGGATGCTAAAGCCGGCGGCTTCAAGCTCGGTTTTCGAGCGGCGGCTTAAATCCCAGAAGGCAGCCCAGAAGTCGGGGGTGTAGGCCCAGCCGCGCGCCGTGATATCGACCGAACTTTCACCCAGATTGGCAACAAAGGACATCGGGGCTGGTTCGGCAAGGATGCGGCTGTCGCTGGCGACCAGATTTTTCATGAATTCCAGTGCCGCGTCAACGTCATCGTCATAGGCGATGCCAACCTTGATATCGAGGCGCCGAGTCGGATTTCGGGAATAATTTGTGATTGCACTGTTCCAGATTTGTGAATTTGGAACCGATACAAAAACGCCGTCGCCTGTTTTAAACAAGGTGGTAAACAAGGTGATTTCAACCACTGTTCCCGAAACCGACCCGGCTGAAACAAATTCGTCAATACGCAACGGGCGTAATATTAAAATCATGACCCCCGATGCAATATTGGACAATGTTCCTTGCAAGGCGAGGCCAATTGCCAGACCGGCAGCACCGAGAACGGCAATAATGCTGGTCGTTTCCACACCAAATTTTGACAGAACAGCAATAAGTACAAACACCATGATGGTGTATTGAACAATACTGGCGGCCAATGGTTTTAAGGTGTTATCGACAAATCTGGCATTCTTCAAGGAGCGCCGAACCAGAGACGCCGCTTTTCCAGCAATCCACCAGCCGACGATCAGAATGATAATGGCGCCCAGAATGTCCAGGCCAATTCCAAGCGCAAATGCGCGAATCAATTCGATTATAGAGTTTGCGTCTGTACCACTCATGCCAACCTCGTATGCTTGTTCACTAAAAATAAAGTGATCTGTTTTTTTCACTGGAGAGTATGATTTTCTAAGGATCGCACGGTTTGGGGGGCTTGAAAAGATCAGGGACGATCACAATAAAAAATAATATCTTGGAACCTTTGGCTTTTCTATGCGTTTTCGGTCATAATATTACCACGTTTGGTACTATTGTTAGAGTTTGATAACAACCTGAACTACTGGGGCAAAAAACATGCAGTTTCGTTCGTCTTTCCTTTTCGCACTTGGCAGCGTAAGTATGCTGGCCGCATGTAGCAGCATCGACAACTCTGGTACTGCTGTTGCTTATGGTGGCAATCCGCTGACCTATAACAGCTCGCTTGACACCGCTATGCACGGTGCCGAGCCCACCACCGCCTTCGGTAAAGATCTTAAAGCCGAATATATCGCTTACGCAGAACGCGAAGCCGATGAATGGTACGATTTCTTTGACGCTGACTTCTTTGCGCGTAAAGCCGCAAAAGTAGCGCAAAACGAAACCATCCTTCCGGAAGATCCGGCAAACTGGCGTTTCGACGACCAGGAAATCGCACAGAAGCGCGCCGTTCGTGAAGAACTGATCGGCCTGCTTGACGGTGGCGCACGTGAAGCAATGCCTGATGTTGCTGCAACCGCGCAGGCCCGTTACGATTGCTGGATCGAAGAAAGTGAAGAAGGTTGGCAGACCGACCTGATCACCCAGTGCTGGAAAGAATATGAAGACGCGATTGATACGCTGAAAGCACCGAAGGTTGCTGCCGCACCGGCAGAAACCCAGCCGGTTGCCGCCGCACCGCGTTTGTTCACGATCTTCTTTGACTTCGACAAATCCACCATCACCCCGGTTGCCAAACGCGTTCTTGACGCCGCTGCTGACCAGTGGGCAGCTAGCCCGGGTACTGTTTCGGTTGTTGGTCACGCGGACGCCTCTGGTCCGAATTCTTACAACCAGAAACTGTCTGAACGTCGTGCCGATGCTGCCGCAAGCGCTCTTACGACCCGCGGTATCAAGGCTGATGGCGTGAAGAAAGATGCTGTTGGCGAAGGCGATCTTTTGATCCCGACTCCGGATGGTGTTCGTGAACCGCGTAACCGTCGTGTAACGATTTCGATCGATAACTAAGATAAACTATCGGTCCTTTACCAAATCTTCGGCAACGGGATGGCATCATGTCATCCCGTTGTTTTTTTTGGATAGTCGAGATAACGGGGAAGCAGATTGTGAAAGACTGCTTGAAATGATGTCATAAACCCATACAGTCGTTTGATCGTGACGGTTGAACGAACGAAGATTCCGGGGGGAAGATGAACACACAGTCGTTTTGGCAAAAGAGTGTTTTATTTGCCGTTGCTGCAGTAATAGGCTCCGGAATTTTTGGCATTTCAGCCAGTTCCGCCCGATCAGCAGAGCCAACGCCGGTTGTTCCGTTTGAAAAACTGTTCGCGCGCGAACGTGGCGATTCAAAAGTTTTGCGGTTTAACGGTTTTTCCGGTGAAATTCCCGGTAAGCGAATCAAGGCGCTGTTACGCTCCGGCCCCATTCTGGGCGACCGGGTTTTGTTATCTGAAGATGTGGCTGTTTATTTCCCCGACGGATATATTGTGCAGTCTCAGGCACGGCTGGCAAAATATGTGCCGACACCTGGCCTGAAGGCTAATCAGGTTTTGTCGCGCGCCAATCTGATGAAAAACCCGCGTTATAACCTGGTTGTGCAGTTTGATGGCGTGCTGGGAAATGAATGTGCCCGTGTTTCCTATGCACAGGGATTTGCCTCGCTGCGGATTAATCGCAGTGGCGTTATGTCGCTTGTGACCGAAAGCCCCGGCATTTTTGATGCGGTAACGGGCGAACCCACCACGACCTATGATGTTACCAGTGCGGTTCAGCCGGTTTTCATGGGCAATAAAGGGCTGCTGCCGGACTTAATTCGCTTGTGCCAAAGCGGTACGCCGAAAGTGGCCGGAACCCTGACCGCACAAAAATAACCGCTCGGCCATTTTGTTGGCTGCCGTGATGATTGAATACCCCCTGTGATATGCGGCAAATGCCGCGTGCGGCGCTAAGGATGCAGTGCATAGGGTTGCCGGGTAACGATAACAGGCAAAACCAACAGCAGGTCATATAAAAGCCGCCCCTGATTGTGCAGGGCGGCTTTTGTTTTGCCTGTTATCGGGCCATGGATACGACACCCGCGTGGCCCCGAAACCGGCCTGTGTTGTATCGGCGCACGCGTCGGGATCACGGGCGTATGTCAGTTTTTGTGCCAGTCGGCTGCAAACAGGCGGGGAATTTCAATGGCCGGGCATTTGTCCATCACCACGATCAAGCCGCTGTTTTGTGCGCGAAGGGCGGCGGTTTCATCAATCACATCCAACTGCATCCACACAGATTTTGCCTTGATGGCAATGGCTTCATCCGCCACCTGTCCGGCATCTTCCGCCCGGCGAAAAATATCGACCATATCGATCCCCTCGGGGATATCTGCAAGGCGGGCATAAACGGTTTGGTCATGGATTGTGCCGCCTTCGTGACCCGGATTAACCGGAATGACATGAAACCCGCGCGACAGCAAAAACGCCATCACCCGGTTTGACGGACGTTCCGGTTTGGGGCTGGCACCCACCAGCGCAATGGTTCGGGTGGCGTCGAACAGCTCACGCAGGGCGGCGCTATCCGGATTGGTAAATTGGGGCATGATTTGTTCTTTCCTTTGGCGGGCAGGGGCGAAAAATCGTTCTTCACACATATGCAGACATTACCACGGCGCAATGGTGGCAGCATTGATCACGTTTTGGCAATGGCCGCCTCGCGCAGAGTTGATCACGAGTTTAAGTGACCTGGCAGGTATTTCCGCGTTGTATGGGGTGGCTATACCGCACCATATTGATGCTGCCGGGGCCGTTTTCGATTTTCCCGGTTGGCAACCCCTTTAAAACAGGCACGCGCCCATGTTTCCATGGCTTGATCATTCCGGACGCTTTTCGACCTTCAAATTGATGGTGTTTGTTGCCATCCTGATACCCGGATGTGTTGTGCTGTGGCCGGTGCTGTTTCACGAAGGCGTGTCGCTTCCGATCAAGGATGCCATTCATGGCACCGGCGATTGGGCCATTCGGATGCTGCTGATTTCCCTGGCGATAACGCCGTTGCGCCGGGTGACCAAATTTACCCGGGTTGTTTTGGTGCGCCGCATGGTTGGGTTGGCGGCAATGGGCTATGCGCTGTGCCATTTGCTGCTGTATTTTATCGATCAGTCGTTTGATGTTTCGCGCATTGCCACCGAAATTCTGGTGCGAATTTATCTGACCATCGGGTTTGTCGCTGTGATGGGGCTGGTGGTGCTGGGGGTGACATCCACCAATGGCATGATGCGACGGCTGGGCCGCAATTGGGGCCGGTTGCACAAGGCCAGTTACGGTATTGCCGTTTTGGGGATTTTGCATTTTTTCATGCAATCCAAGCTTGATGTGACCGAAGCCACCTTAATGGCCGGGTTTTACCTGTGGCTGATGCTGTCGCGCTTTGCCAGCAAGATGAACTGGAAAATGAAATCACCGGTAACTTTGCTGGGGCTGGCGGTTGCCGCCGCCCTTGGCACTGCTGCCATTGAATATGCCTGGTTTGCCATTGCCACCGGGGTGCCGCCACTGGTGGTGTTGCAGGCCAATTTGCAGTGGATGTATCCGTTACGGCCAGCCTGGGATGTTTTGATTATTGGCTTGCTGATAACGGCATTTCCGCTGGTCAAACAATTATGGGGCAAAATTGGCCCGCAATCGGCCAATATGCGTGTTGGCCGTGCCCGTGCTGCCAGTCGGCAAACCTGATATATCCCTTGTGACGGGCGGGTGTTTTAAACGGCGGCGTTGGCGCGGCGTGCCAGGGCGGTTAACAGCCCGGCTGCAATCAACACCGATCCACCGGTCCGCCCCATGATTTGCATGGCGCGCGGGCTGCGGAATTTTTCACGCATTGTACCTGCTGCCACAGCCCATAACACAACATTGACCACAGCCAGGCTGACAAAGGTTGTAATCAAAACGGCAAATTGCGGCATTATCGGCTGATGCGGAATAACAAATTGCGGCACAAAGGCGATAAAAAAGATAATGCCTTTGGGGTTTAAGGCCGTGACCACATAGGCATGTAAAAACATGCGCGATGGGCGGTTGCGCCGGGTTTCGTCTGAATCTTCCAATTGATGGGGTTTTTCCCGCCACATTTTGACCCCCAGATAAACCAGATAGGCCGCCCCCACCAGTTTTAGCGCACTAAACGCCGTTGCCGATGCCGCCAGTAAGGCTCCGGCACCTAGCAGCGATACCGTCATCGCGGTTAAATCGCCCAGCGCCACGCCCGGCACCGTTGCCCATGCGGTTTGCCGCCCTTTGCCCAGTGCATAACTTACCACCAGCATGATTGTCGGGCCGGGAATGGCCAGCACAATGGCACAGGCGAATGCATAGGTTGCCCAAATTTCAAATGTCATGACGGTGTCCTTGTCGGCGACGGGAATGTTCGCCACAGTGCCGCAAATTTTGCATTTTGGCAAAGCTTTGTCAGCGGCATGGGGCGGGCTGACTTTTCATGGCGGCGATCATTTTGCAAATGGAAATGATGCCCGCGCAAACGGGTTCGCAGATGCAAGTCATTCTTAACTTTGCTATCTCACGTATTCGATATTAATAATCAATTGCACATTCATCAGTCAACGAGGCGGCCAAAACCGGTTCAGAGGATTGTTTTGGAACGGGGGCCTTATGATATCCGACGACTGACATTCTTTGTGCTGTTGGCTTTGTGGCACCGCTGATGACAACAGATGCGATTTCGAGGGGACTGATTTCGTTTCTGCGCAAGCAAAGCCGAACGATACCGTGCGGCGATGGGGTCGGTGTTTGCCGAACCCGATACGTCATTTTGATGCCGCAGCTTGTTATCGCGCTGCTTTTTTCCCGTGAACACACATTTGGCCGGTTGAAAGTTTCCACCGCTTTGCCTCTGCCCGAAACGGCAGAACAGGACCGGTTTGTCCAAATTTATCTATCTGGAATATTAAGGGCACATCAATGACGGGTATTATTGAACAACGGGTTTTATCATCGGCATCTGGTCGTTCGCGGAACCCCGTGCGCAAGACCATGCTGATGGCGGGTTTGTATGCAGGGGTTAGTCTGGGCGCGATGTCGGTTGCCATTGCTCAGGAACAGGACAAAAAAAACACCGCACAGGCAGCCCAGGACGGTGCGATTGTGTTGGAGCCGATCCGGGTGGAAGACATTGGCGAGCGCGGCGATGGCCCGGTTCAGGGATATGTTGCCAGGCGCAGCCGGGCGGGCACAAAAACCGATACGCTTTTGATCAAAACGCCGCAGTCGGTGTCGGTGGTGCCAAGCGAACAAATCGAGGATCAACAGGCCGGTTCGGTGGCCGAGGCCCTGCGTTATTCTGCCGGGGTGTTTACCGAATATCGCGGCGGATCGAACCAGCATGACGAAATGTATGTGCGCGGTTTTTCCTATGTACCGCGTTATCTCGATGGATTGACCTATGGTTTGGGGTCGCTTGGCCAGGTGGAGCCGTATTTTCTTGAACGGGTCGAGGTTTTACGTGGTCCGTCTTCTATTTTATATGGTCAGGCGAACCCGGGCGGGATTGTTAATCTGGTATCAAAAAAGCCCACCGGCGAGACGGCCCGTTCGGTCGAACTGACGGCGGGGACTGATAACCTGTTTTCCACAGCAGGCGACTTTTCGGGTGTGCTTTCGGCGGAAAAAGGCATTTCGTGGCGCATGGTGGCAAAGGGAATTACCGAGGAAGAACCGGCAGGTGATGTTGATAAAAACCGCATTGCTGTGATGCCGTCGATTAACTGGAGCCCGAACGAAAAAACCAGCCTGACAATATCGTTGATGTATCAAAATGATCCCGATGCCGGGACGCGTAACTTTATGATGTCAAAAGGCCTGGTTACGCCAACCAGTTCCGGGTATATCCCGCAGGATTTTTATATTGGTAACCCCAATTTCGAGGAATCATCGCGCACCCAGGCATCGGCAGGGTACGAACTTGAACATGTTGTGAGCAACGGCGTGACCCTGCGCCAGAATGCCCGCTACACCATGGTAGAAAGCGACGTTAAAGCCATGGTAGGCTGGAGCACGATTGACGATCAAACCATTGATCGCCGGGCAACATCCTATAGCGATGATCTTGACCAGTTCGCTATTGATAATCAGGCCCAGTTTGATTTTGTCACCGGTGAATTTGATCATAAGGTTCTGGTTGGGCTGGACGCGAAACATTCCGTTTATGACAACAAATATCAACGCAGTAATACATCCTATCCCATCAACTGGGTATCGCCCGATTACGGGCCAATTGGCACGGTTGTTTATGATGGCTATTCCTATGATGAACGCACCAAGGCAACCCAGATTGGCCTTTATGTGCAAGAACAGCTTGAAATTGGCCAGTTAACGCTAAGTGCCGGTGGCCGCCATGACTGGGCCAACAGCACGTTTGAGGACCGCAAAGCCGGAACGTCTGTTGATTATTCTGACAGTGCCTTTTCGGGCCGGTTAGGGGCGATTTACAATTTCGAAAACGGGTTGGCCCCTTATGTCAGTTATAGCACTTCGTTTGAGCCGCAACTGGGCAGCAATGGCAGCGGCACCCCGTATGACCCGGTAACGGCACAGCAATATGAAGCCGGTATCAAATTTGGCCCCGATAGCGGCCGGTATCAGCTGATTGCGTCGGTTTATCAGATTACCCAGCAAAATGTTGTGTCGCGCGACCCGGTTTCAAACCTGAGTTACCAGACCGGTGAAATTGAAAGCACAGGCTATGAGCTTGAGGCTCATGCCGAAATTTTGGACAACCTGAATGTGGTTGCCAGTTACAGCCACATTAATGCTGAAATTTCCAAAGATGCCAACCCTGCCAGTGTCGGGCTAAAGCGCGATCGGACCCCCGAAGATCAGGCATCGCTGTGGTTAAAGCAGGATCTGATATCGGGGGTGTTTGATGGTTTGGGGCTGGGGGCCGGGGTGCGTTATATCGGCGAAAGTACCGATCGCACCAACACCATCAAGGTTTCCGACGTAACTTTATTTGATGCCATGATCAGTTATGATCTTGGTGTTGTTTCAAGCACGTTTGAAGGGGCAAAATTGCAGGTCAATGCCATCAATCTGGCTGATGACACCTATGTTGCCAGTTGTGCAGGCGCAACATCGTGCTTTTACGGAACCGGGCGTACGGTAATGGCGTCGCTGAAATACAGCTGGTAAACGGGGTGCCAATTCGAATGTTACGTTCATATTTGATGATGCTGGGTGTTTTGGTGACGGGGGTGGCAGTTGTGCTGGTCCCCCCGGCACCGCAGCGCGCTCTGGCACAGGACACCCGGATGACAAACGAAAATGCCGTTATTAAAGGCGGGGCGCTTCAGGCGCTCTTGCCTGCACGGGATGCTGTTCGCATTATTCCGCTTGCCACCCAAAACGCCGATTATGTGCGGGGCACGATTGATACCGGGAATACCGCAATTGATCTGGAACTGGTGGATGGGAAGGGCGGTGCCTTGCGCCGGTTGCTTTGGCAATCGACCGGCAAGGGCGAATTTCAGTTTGTTGCTCCTGACGGGGAGGTGGCCCTTCGATTAACGCAGGCCGGGGCAGATTTCACCGCTTATGATATCGAAGACAAGGTTTCTGATGCGGGTGCGGGCAATGGCGGCACCGGGAATGCAACCGGGTTTGATCTGCAAATATCGATGCATGTTCCCATCGACCGGCAGGTCGTGGCTCCGGCGCCGCGCTATCAAAGCCAGTTAATAACGCAGGCGGATCACGTGGTTGCCGCAGGCGGGGCGACCGATGGTTTTTGGCAGCATGCCGCCCTTGTCGGTACCCCGCTTGTTGAAACCGGGCTGACGCCACCTGGCACCGTTCTAATGACATTTGTCTATCGCGGGGCGCAGCGCAATGTGCGTTTGTTTGGTGCGCCGTCTGGCAATCATGAATATCTGGACCGGCTGGGGCAATCCGACATCTGGTTTAAAAGTTTCGTGGTGCCAAGATCGACCCGGATGTCCTATCAACTGGCACCCGATGTGCCTGATATTCCCGGTTCGGCCCGCGATCAGCGGATGGCGATTTTGGCAACGGCGCAGCAAGACCCGCTTAACAGGGCCGCATGGCCCGCCGATGGGCCTGACGACTTTAACCGTCAATCGACAATTGCCTTGGCCGATGCACCGGTGCAGCCGGGCATGGTGGCCCCCAATCAAACTGTGAAGCCGGGGCGGTTGGTGCATCACCGGGTTGATAGCGCGATACTGGGCAACCAGCGCGATGTCTATATTTATACGCCAGCCGGGTTTAACCCGCACAACCCCGAAAATCTGTTGCTGTTTGTGTTTGATGCCAAGGCGTATCTGACGAAAATTCCCACTCCGGCGATTTTGGATAATCTGATTGCCGGGCATAAACTGCCGCCGGTCATGGCCGTGTTTATCAGCAATCCCGATGCCGATGCACGAGCCGATGAATTGCCGGCAAACCCGGCCTTTGCTGATGCGATGGCGACTGAATTTTTGCCGTGGGTTATTGATGAAACCGGGATAAAGGCACAGGCTGCGCGAACGGTGTTGGCCGGGTCCAGTTATGGCGGGTTGGCGGCGGCAACGGTTGCCTTGCGCCATCCGGATGTTTTTGGCAATGCGCTTTGCATGTCGGGGTCGTTCTGGTGGCATCCGCGCGAAGCGGCCCCCAAGGACGAAGAATTTGTCGCGCGCCGGGTGGTTAACCAGCCTGTCGTGCCGGTACGCTTTTTTCTAAGTGCCGGGCTGTTTGAAACCGGGCATAGCGGGGTCGGCGGTATTATCGATACCAACCGCCATTTGCGCGATGTGCTGGAAGCTAAAAACTACGATGTGCATTATCGCGAATTTGCTGGCGGGCATGATTATCTGGTGTGGCGGGGCGCGCTGGCCGACGGGTTGATTGATTTGTTTGGCACAGGTGTTTTGCGCCAGTAAAATATCATGACTAATACCAAACCTCATTGATCGAAATCGATCAATGAGGCCCTCAGTCGGCGGGCGGGCTTCTCTGAACCCCTTGCCTTTCGCGGCACAAGCCGCGCGGCGCCGTCGCGCCTAACCAGTTCCCCATGAGTTCCTTATAGAGAACTGGTATAAAATATCATGCGACAGGCGTCGATATGGCGGCATTTTCACATTTGAAATGCCGCCATATTTTTTGCACAGGTTATTCGTGGCGCCATGTCGGGGGACGTTTTTCAACAAAGGCCCCGATGCCTTCGCCAGCATCAGTGGTTTGCATATTTGCCGTCATCACCGATGACGCATAGTCATAAGCGGCGTTTAGCGGCATTTCGATCTGGCGGTAAAAAGCTTCCTTGCCGATTTTAACGGTCGATGCCGATTTGGCCGCAATTTTTTCGGCCAGTTCCTGCGTCACATTTTCCAGCATGTCATCGGCAACCACATCGGAAATCAGGCCCATTTGCCATGCCTGATCTGCCGTAATCGGGTCGCCGGTTAATAACATGCGCATGGCATGTTTACGGCCGATATTGCGCGATAATGCCACCATCGGGGTTGAGCAAAACAGGCCAATATTAACCCCCGGAGTGGCAAAACGGGCACTTTGCGTGGCCACGGCAAGGTCGCAACTGGCCACCAGCTGGCACCCGGCGGCGGTGGCCATACCATGGACTCGGGCGATAACAGGCTGGGGCAGGGTCACAATGCGGACCATCAAGTCGCTGCATTGGGCAAACAGCGCGGCATGGCCATCGCAATGCGAAATAGTTTTGAGTTCTTTCAAGTCATGGCCTGCGCAAAATACCGGACCATTTGCCGCCAGAATTACAGCGTGAATAGTGCGGTCAGTTGCAATGGCTTCAAGTTCTGCGTGTAATGCTTCCATCATCTGGGAGGATAGAGCGTTACGCCTTTCGGGGGTGTCCATAATGATTGTAGCGACCGAATCATTATCCTCCCGAAGTAGATAATTTCCGGTCATAGTGTTTTTTAAGGTCATTTTTTCCTCCCTGCATCGATTTATACTGCAAGTTATTGTTTGTTTGTCATAGCATGAAAATTGTGGTTGCTGTTATCACTTCAGTCAGCATTGGCTGGCAGAGTTGAGGACAGGCATAAACAGCCGATATCCGCAACATTTGCCGGCATCAGGTGACTGTCATGGAAGAACGCGAAAAACCTGAACGAGAACCGCAGCGCAAACCGCCTTCTGCATATGTTTCTGATCGCAAGTTGCAACAGGATCGCCGGGTTCTGTCTCCGGCCTCAAAGTCTTCACTTAATCGCTATGACCGTTCCGAGGCTATCGAACGTGATCTTGAAAACAAAAAAGCTGCAGCCATTGAAAGACTGGCGAGCAAAGGAATAATTGTTACCCGGATTGGACCGGAAACAAAAACTGGCAATACCCGTGTACCAGACCAATATATCTGGGAAACGACCACGCCGCACCCACAACAAACCGGCACGCAACCAGATGAATTGGCAAACCAGTCGCCATCTGGGGAAGATGCCGGGAAAGATGCTGTATCGGATCATCAGGCTGACAATGGTGACGTGCCGCGAGATATGGATGGTGTTACAAACGCCGGCGTATCTGATCAGGCACCGCTGGTTTCAGACACCACAGGGACACCGCCGGCGCAAGCTGACGATTTACGTTCCCGATTAACGCAAGTGCCGCACATTGAACCGTCGGTATCTGCGATCAACCCGGATTTGACTGACATGGCTATCGAACATCATGGGTTGCGTTTGCCGGACCATAAACCGGCCACCCCAAAAGCAAAAATTCCTGTCGAAACAACCGCACCCGCCCCGGTTCACTCGGGCCGCCGACGTGCGACATCTGAAAGCTATGCCGAACTTGAGGCCCAGCCAGCGCGCACGCATCACGCCGCAGAAAAAACAAACCGCAGCGGTGTGGAACGATGGGCCCCCCGGATCGGCGCTTATATGATTGCAGCGGTTGCGGTGGGATATGTTCTGGTGCTGACCCTGATCGAGCTTTATTCACTATTTTAGGCATCCGACACACCGGTGACCTTGCGGGGCGGCGAGCGGGCCAGCCCCGGCGCGCCGTTTCATTGCCCCGATTATTAAAACGGGGGGCGGCGCGCGCGACCCGCGCATTAATTTTCCGGCACTATTTTATCAATGACAGGGTTAAAAATTGACGTTAACGTAAACGTTAGATTTTTGATGATGTCGGTAAAAACCCGAAATGGTGACAATGGATTATCAGGCAACGAAGAATACCTTAAAAACAACAGACATCAGTGTTGCGAAATTTGATCGTATCATGGCCGAAAAAGTGCCGTTTGTTGGCGATATGGGCATTGTGACCGAGAGTCTGGACGGGGCGGTTGCCCGGTTGCGATTGCCGTTCAATGAACGTTATTTGCGCCCGGGGAATGTTATTTGCGGCCCGGCGATATTTGCCCTGGCCGATATTGCCTTATATGCTGTGGCGTGGATGAAGGTACCCGTTGCCGATCATGCGGTTACCACCGAGGCGACGGTGCATTTCCTGTCTGGCGCACAGCCGGGCGACCTGATTGCGGAAGCCAGTGTCTTAAAGGCCGGAAAGCGGTTGCTGATTGCACAATGTTATATTCGCTCAGCGGTCGATAATGCCCTGTGCGCACATGTTGTTGGCACCTATGCCATGCCGCCAGTGGTCAAAGCGGGATAGAAAAGTGTAAATTCGTGTGGTAAAATAATACCAATTTACATAAGTCGTTGTTTTATAACGAATTATTCCTGTTGCTTTCCCCGTAAAAATTGGCATACTGCGGCCACTTTCAGCGAGGGGCGATTCCCTCCGTGAAAACCAGTTTCAGGTAATGAATTTATGAAAACCTTCTCTGCGACACCGAGCGACATTGAGCGCAAATGGTTCGTGATCGACGCACAAGACGTCGTTCTCGGTCGTTTGGCTTCAATCGTTGCCAATCGGCTTCGGGGCAAACACAAAGCGATGTTTACGCCTCACATGGATTGTGGCGATCACATTGTTATCGTCAATGCCGAAAAGGTCAAATTGACCGGCCGTAAAATGACCGACAAGAAATTTTACTGGCACACCGGTTATCCGGGCGGCATTAAAGAACGCACCATGGACAAGCTCCTGGGCGGCCAGCATCCGGAACGTGTGATCATCAAAGCTGTTGAGCGTATGATGTCACGTGGTCCGCTGCGCAGCCAGGTTCTGACCAAGTTGCACGTTTATGCAGGCACCGAGCATCCGCACGAAGCGCAGCAGCCGGAAGTTCTGGATGTGGCGGCAATGAACGAAAAGAATAAGCGGAGCGCGAAGTAATGGCCGACACCAAAACTCTTGAAGATCTCAAGGATCTGGCGCCAGCCGGTCAGGCCGCTGCTGTTGAAGGCACCCTGCCGGAGCCGAAGATTGACGAACTGGGCCGCTCTTATGCGACCGGTCGTCGTAAAAATGCTATTGCACGCGTCTGGATCAAACGCGGCTCGGGCAAGATCACTGTTAATGGCCGCGAATTCGAAAACTATTTCGGTCGTCCGGTTCTGCGCATGCTGATCAACCAGCCGTTCGGCGCTGCTGCTCGTAATGACCAGTATGACGTGTTCTGCACCGTTGTTGGTGGTGGTCTTTCAGGCCAGGCCGGCGCAGTGCGTCATGGCATTTCACGCGCTTTGATCAATTTCGAACCGGAATTGCGCAAAGTTCTGAAAGCTGGCGGGTTCCTTACCCGTGACTCACGTGCTGTTGAACGTAAGAAATACGGTAAAGCCAAAGCCCGCCGTAGCTTCCAGTTCTCGAAGCGCTAACCGGCAGCTATACGCAATCGCGATTTTCAAAAAGCCCGCTGGTGATGCCAGCGGGCTTTTTCTGTTTTCAGTTTTCCATCTACGACCGTCATTCACCTTAAATTTCAGGAAACACCATGCAATACAGAAGTTTGCACGAACCCGACCGGCCCGCACTTGAGGGCTTTTTGTCGACCCATACCAGCAGCACGATGTTTTTGCGCAATAATCTGCGTGCTGCCGGTATGGGCCGACGTCAACATCCCTTGTCTGCCGATTATTTTGCTGCTGTTGCCGCCAATGGCACAATCCATGCTGTGATTGCCCATATGCGGGGCGGTAATGTGCTGGTGCAAGGGGCTGGGGCAAAACCGGGTAATCCGCACCATAATCACATCATGAATGATCTGGCAGATTTCAGCCGTGACCATATCACGGGCCGTGTTGCCGGGATATTAGGCCCCTCGGGCGATGCGCAAACGGTGATACAGCGCTTTGGTCTGGAAACAGGGCACTACGCGGTTAATCACGACGAAACCCTGTATCGGCTTGAGCTTGACCAGCTTAATCTGGCAATGCCGCCGCTGGCTGACAGTTATCAGGTTGTCGATGCCGCCAAAATTGACCGTGCGACGCTGCTGCGCTGGATGCGCGATTATGAAATGGAAGCATTGGGCGCAGAAGAATCCCCGTCATTAGACGGGCGGGTGGCCGCCCGTGTTGTGACAGCCCTTGAGGATCGTTCATGGTGGGGCTTGATGGTCGATGACGAGCCGGTCGCACTGGCCGGGTTTAATGCCCGTCTGCCCGATATTGTTCAGCTTGGCCCGGTCTGGACGCCGCCGCAATACCGCAATCAGGGCTATGCCCGTTTGCTGGTGGCACGGTGCCTGCTTGCGGCCCGGGTGCGCAGTTGCAAGGCCGCGGTGTTGTTTACCAATAACCCGGCTGCCACCCGTGCCTATGATGCGATTGGTTTTCGCGCGATTGGAAGCTATCGTCTGGCGTTGCTGGCACAGTCGCGGGTCATCAATGCCGCACAACTGGCCTGATTTACGTTTGGGTCCGGGGCTTAACGGCCCTGGACCCTGCAGACGGCATTTTAAATGCCTATATTATGGTGATGCGGGGTGATTTGCCGCATTGCCCGTAAATGACCATCGCCGGTTTGACTTTATCGACCCTTGATGGCTTGCTTGGCGGACAGGCGAACGACATGTGCAAGGGGCTGTCAGGAATGCGCGAAAAAGACATGAAAAGGCAGGGCGAGCAGGGATGAACAGGCTGGCATGAGCAGGCAGGGATGATGAAAGTGCGGTGGCGATCCATGCAGCTTTTGGGCCGCGTTGTGCCCTGTGGGGCCGTGCTGATGCTGGTGGTGTTGGTGTTTTTGGCGACGGGCGCGGCGTGGGCGGCGCCCAATCCCCATCAGGTTTTATATGAATATGACCAGCGCCCCCTTGCCGTGGGCAAATTCAGCATTGTGTCGGTGTTTCAGGAACGCCTGTTTGCCGCCGCCGCCAAATGCCAGCGCAGTTCTTCCGCGCAATACGGGTCGCCCGACGGTGCCATAGGTGCCAATACCCAAAAGGCGATCAAGGACTACCGACCGTGTAATCGAGCGGCGGCGGCTGCCCGACAAGACCCGACCGACAGGGGGGCTGTTACGATTGGGTTGTGGCAATCACTAATGCCCGAAATCATGCCCTATCCCGATGCGATCGAGCGGGCAAACCAGTTGACCTTTGCGTTGGAAGGAACTGATTTTGACCGGGTGGAGTTTAATTTTTGCCAGTCACGCAACCCGGCCACCGGCAAAAGATTTATCGAAGGCGACCGCGATTGTTATTCCAATGACAAGGCATCCTATCTGACATGGGGGCCACGCGGGGCGACGGCGGGGCATGGGGCCGAAATTCAACAAATTATTGTGCTGGCGGAAAAAGCCCATCCCGGTTTGTTGCAAACCGTGTTTGGGCCCGAGGCCGACACCATGCGCCGGGTGGTGCTGGGCGATGATGACAGTGTAGAAACCATATTATGTGCCGCCTGGGCCAATACCCGTCGCCGCAGTGATTTGCGGCAACGTTTCGCCCGGTACGGGGCCTTGCCCGAAGTACAGGAAGCCTATCGCATGGTCTATGAGGCCGCCAATGCCGATGGCGGCAAAGTGCAACGGTTTTTTCGAATTTATCAGGCATTAAAGCCGATCATTCACCGCGACCCGACCGAAATTGATGTGGCATTTTTTATCGATCGGGCCACGCATGGCGGTGCCCCGCCGGGTGATTTGGCCCCGTTGATTGCCAAAATGCAGTATTTTGTCAGCCGCACCAGAATTGTGCCATCGGCCGGGCAAATGCGCCGCCAACTGGGCGCATGGTTGCCATCGGCGCATAAATATAATGACCGGCTGGCGCGCGATGCGATTTTTCTGATCGATGATCCCAAGGTGGATTTGTCTGATGCCCATCGCCGTATCTGGCAAAAGCGCTCCGGCTTGCGGGCCAGTTCGTTTGGATTATCCGATGATCGGTTTGTGCCCGCTTATCCGGTCATGCCGGTGACCGGTTATGAAGCGATAAAAAGATTCGCAACCGCCCGCCCGGCCGAGAAAAACGCCTGTCCGGCAATCGCGCGCAAGCCTCGTTCTCCATAAACAAATATCCCGGATGCACGTGGTTTTGCGTATATGCAGGTGTTGCATGGCGCTGCTGTGCAATCGGGGATCGGAATGTCTTGCATCAGGGGGGCATGTTTGCCAACATCCGCCGGTAATCAAACACAAATATATGCTGTAAGGAGCAAGATTTGAAATGAGCGACGTCAAGGTTAAAGTCGGAATTCTCGGTGCCAGCGGATATACCGGCGCGGAACTGGTTCGCATTCTTGCGCACCATGCCGCTGCCGAAATTGTTCTGTTGACCGCCGACCGACGCGCCGGGCGTCCGTTTGGCGAGGTATTCCCGCATCTCGCCCATTTGAACTTGCCGACCATGATCCGTATTGACGAGGCGGACTGGGATAGTGTTGATTTTATTTTCTGTGCGCTGCCACATGGCACGACCCAGGAAGTGATTGCCGGTTTGCCGGGCCATATCAAGGTTGTCGATCTGTCGGCCGATTTCCGGTTGTTTGACGCCGCGACTTATAAGGAATGGTACGGGGCCGAACATGCGGCCCGGGAATTGCAAAAAGAAGTGGTCTATGGCCTGACCGAGCTGCACCGGGAAAAAGTTGCCAAGGCACGAATTGTTGCAAATCCGGGCTGTTATCCAACCCCGGTGCAGCTAAGCCTGACGCCGCTTTTGGAACAGAAACTGGTTTTGGCACAGGACATTATTGTTGATGCCAAATCCGGGGCCACCGGGGCGGGGCGTTCGCCCAAGGAAGGGCTTTTGTTTGCCGAAGTAACCGAAGGCATTCATGCCTATGGCACCGGCGGGCATCGCCATGCGCCCGAAATTGAACAGGGGCTGGCATGGGCATCAGGCGAGGATGTGGTGATTAACTTTTCCCCGCATCTGATGCCGATGAGCCGCGGCATTCTTGAAAGCATCTATGTGAAAATGGCCGATGGCGTGACGCCAGAGCAAATTCACGAGGTTCTTGCCAAACGCTATGCCGGCGAGCCGTTTGTGCGGGTTCTTCCCTTTGGGGCAACGCCGCAAACCCGCCATGTGCGCGGGTCAAACTATGTGCTGATTGGTGTGGTCAAGGACCGGGTGCCAGGCCGTGTGATTATTGTCGCGGTCGAGGATAATCTGGTGAAGGGCGCATCGGGTCAGGCGGTTCAAAACATGAATGTCATGATGGGCCTGCCCGAAACCATGGGGCTTGAGATCGAGCCACTGTTTCCCTGATCGGCACGTGTTAACCTGAAAAATTAAGGGCGCTTTACCCGGTTCTGGTAACGCGCCTTTTTGTTTGTTTTCAACGGTTTTTCAGCTATTTCTGCAAGGCTGCTTCAGCTTTTAAAAAATCAAGCAACCGGGCGTCTTGTGACTGTGCGACGTTAAAACGCATAAAACTGCCCGCTGTTTTTGACAGGCTGAAAACGTTGCCCGGTGCCAGAATGATGTTTTCGCGCAAGGCCGCATGGGCAAGGGCGGTCGCGTCCATATCATGGGGCAGGCGCGCCCATAAAAACATGCCAGCCGCAGGCGGGGTTATGGGCACAATACCCAGCGGGCTGAATTTTGCGGTAACATCGGTCATGGCGCGCGCCAGCTTTTGGCGCACCTGTTCCATATGTTTGCGATAAGATCCGTCGCGTAAAACCGACAGCACAATTTCCGATGATAAATTGCCGCCGCCAAAACTGGTGGCGATTTTAAGGTCGACCAGTTTGTCGATCCAGTTGACCTGGGTGGCGATATAGCCACAGCGCACCGATGCCGACAGGGTTTTGGAAAAACTGCCGATATGGACAACATTTTCCAGCCCGTCAAATGCGGCCAACCTGGGCGCCGCAGTGGTTTCAAAATCGGCAAAAATGTCGTCTTCAATAATGGTGACGCGATGTTTTTCGCAAATTTTTAAAATCTTGTGCGCCTTGACTGGCGACAGGCTGGCACCGGTGGGGTTATGCAGGCCCGAATTGGTGACATATAACCGTGGCTGATGGCGGGCGATGGTTTCTTCGAACGCATCCATCGCCGGGCCATCGGTTTGATAAGGCACCGCCACAATTGTGGCGCGGTGGGCATGAAGCAAGGCCTGAAAATTGAAATAACACGGGTCATCAACCAAAACGGTATCGCTCGGCTCAATCAGCATGCGGCACAAAAGGTCAATTGCCTGTGTGCCCGATTCCGTTAGCATGATTTGTTCCGGGCGGGCAGGGATGCCATAGTCGCCCATGCGCCTGCCTAACAATTGCCGCAAGGGCAGAGAGCCCAGAGGCGTGCCGTAATCGGTCAGGCGGGTATCGTCACCCCGGGCCAAATGGCGCAAGGCCCGGCGCAGCGCATCGTGCGGCATCCAGTCGGGCGGCAACCAGCCACAGCCGGGTTTTAACACGCTGTCATCGGTGCTAAGCGACTGGCGCGATACCCAGAACGGGTCAATCGCGCGGTCCAGTTTGGGGGCCAGTTGCGCAATCGAAAGCGGTGGCATATGGCCCGCAACAAAAAAGCCCGATCCGCGCCGTGAAACAATGGTGCCTTCGGCTACCAACCGGTCATAGGCATCAACCACGGTGGATTTTGACACCCCGGTTTTTTCTGCACATTGCCGGATAGACGGAAGCCGCGCACCGGGCACCAGACTGCGGCTGGCGATGCGCGTCTGAATATGTTCCATAACCTGACCAACACGCGTGATGCTGGTTTGTTTGGTTAAATGCGGCATCTGTACTTCCCATAACACCAATACAGTTTGGTTAAATTGTACTGGATTATGTCTGGTGTTTCGGCTTGCAGCAAGCGATTGCTAGCGCTTTGTTAAACCGGAGGACACCGTGATGAGCCGCACGACACAGGGCTGGATATTCGGATTTTTGGGGATGCTGGTCTTTAGCGGGTCTTTGCCCGCCACGCGCCTGGCGATGACCGGCTTTGATCCGGTATTTTTAACGGTGGCGCGCGTGGTGCTGGCCGCCGGGGTGGCGCTTTGCCTGTTGTTGGGTACACGGCAATCCCTGCCATCGCGGCGCGATTATGTCTCGTTGTTAATTGTTTCGCTGGGCACGGTGGTGGGTTTTCCGTTGTTAACCGCATTGGCGTTGCAATTTATCACATCGGCGCATTCGCTGGTATTTATTGGCCTGTTGCCCTTATCAACCGCCATTTTCGGGGTGTTGCGCGGCGGCGAGCGTTTACGCCCGGTATTCTGGCTGTTTAGCGGTTTGGGCAGTGCGCTTATTTGTGGCTATGCCTTGCGCAACGGGGTGCAAGGGGCAATTCGGGGCGATCTTTTAATGCTGGCGGCAATTGTGGTATGCGGCCTTGGCTATGCCGAAGGGGCAACCTTGTCGCGCAAGATCGGCGGCTGGCAGGTGATTTGCTGGGCGCTGGTCGTTGCCTTGCCCCTGATGCTGGTCTTGCTGGTTTTCACCATGCCCGATGATTTGCAGAACATTGGCAGGGCGTCGTGGTGGTCGCTGGGTTATGTCGCGGTTTTTAGCAGCCTGATCGGTTTTTTATTGTGGTATCGCGGGCTGGCATTGGGTGGCATTGGCGCCGTCGGGCAATTGCAATTGTTACAGCCGTTTTTTGGCATGGTATTGGCCGCGGCTGTTTTGTCAGAAACCGTGGACCCGGCAATGGTGATGATCACCGTGGCGGTGATTGCCTGTGTTTTTGGCGCCAAGCGGTTTGCAAAACCGGCCCGGTAAGGCTGGTTCACGCGGTTTGGCTGATTTGGTTGTGCTGTGTGTTTCCTTGTCGCGGCGAAGGCGCTAAGCTGCGCCAAATCATTCCCGCAACGAGACAGGGACGACAGATATTATGCCAACAATCCTGAAATACCGCGATGCTGTGCCGCAAATTGATGAAACAACCTTTATCGCGCCTAATGCCACGATCATTGGTGATGTGGAAATTGGCCCGGAAACCGGGATTTGGTTTGGCTGTGTCATTCGGGGTGATGTGCATGAAATTCGCATCGGGGCGCGCACCAATATTCAGGATTTAACCATGGTGCATGTCGCCAAGGGTAAATTTGGCACTTATATCGGCGATGATGTTACCATTGGTCATTCTGCCGTCATTCACGCCTGCACCCTTGAAGACCGCAGTTTTGTGGGCATGGGGGCCACGGTGATGGATGGCTGTGTGATTGAACAGGGTGCCATGCTGGGCGCGGGTGCCTTGTTATCGCCGGGAAAACGCATTCCGGCGGGCGAATTGTGGGCCGGTATTCCGGCGCGCAAGGTGCGTGAACTGACCCAGGAAGAAATCGAATTTTTCAAGGTCTCTGCCGATCGTTATGCCGCGCTGGCAGCGGAATATCGCACCGGTATTGCATCGGGCGACGCGGTTATTTCCCTGCCGGACGCCCCAAGCTGACGCGCCGGTTTTTGCCCCGGTTTCTGATCATTTACCACATCATTGCGATATCTGTTCTTTGGGGCCGGTATCGCAATTTTTATGTGTGAAACAGATTGCTTGAAGCGCGCGAGCCTCTGCGCTAAGAGCTTTTATATATTATACAATTTAAAAATTGCGGCATCAGATCGCGATAGGGATGGACCGAAACCATGACTCGCTGGCAAGCCAATGGCGTTATTCTGTTTGTGGCCCTGATTTGGGGCACAACCTTTGTTGTGCAGCAAACCAGCATGGACAGCATCGGCCCGTTTTATTTTACCGGCGTGCGGTTTTTGCTCGGTACCGTGGCCGTTCTGCCGTTTGCCCTGCGCGAGGTTTCGCGCCTGTATGTGGCGGGATATCGTTTTTCGCGTCGCGATAAACTGGGCTTGCTGGCAACTGGCATTGCCATGTTTCTGGCCTCTATCTTGCAGCAAATCGGCATCATGGATACGTCGGTTACCAATGCCGCGTTTTTAACCGCCTTTTATGTGCCGACCGTGCCCATTCTGGCGTTGCTGGTGTTTCGCATTGTGCCGCATTGGGCGGTTTGGCCCGGCGGGGTTTTGTGCGTTATGGGCACCTATATGCTCAGCGGCGGTGATTTGTCCGGTTTGGGCAGCGGTGATTTCTGGGTGATTGGCAGCGCCTTTTTCTGGGCGTGCCAGGTGGTGCTGGTGGGCATTATGGCAAAGCGCACCCGTGCGCCCCTAACCGTTGCTGCCGTGCAGTTTTTTGTCACCGGTGTTTTGGGCATGGCCATGGGCACCGTTACCGAAGATTTCAGCCTGCAATCGGTTTACGGGGCCGGGTTTGAAATTTTATATGCCGGTATCATGTCGGCCGGGGTGGCCTTTACCTTGCAATGCGTGGCGCAAAATTACACCGAAGCCGCCGATGCCGCGATTATCATGAGTGCCGAGGCCGTTTTTGCCGCCATTGCCGGGGCCATATTTTTGGGCGAGCGCCTGTTGCCAATGGAATATGCCGGATGCGGCCTGATTTTGGCGGCCATTATTGGCGTGCAGCTGATGCCGTTGCTGCGTCGTCGCCGCCGTGTTGCTGCTGTTTAGGGTTTTTGGTCGATGAAAGTCAGGATTAAGGGACGCTTTTTCGCGGTTCAGTCTTGACCTTTGTCAATGAATGGCACAGATAGGGACGGTAGAAAGCAATTCAGAATGATTTGCGGTCACATAGCGCCTGAAAGTCCCATCATGAACAGCTCCCCCGAAAAATACCAACCGTCGCTGCCGGTGCGTCATCGCCCCTGGCAAAACAGGGCGATGAGCTGTGGTGTGGCTCTTGCCGTTTTGGGGATGTTTGCAGGACCCGTGCTGGCCGCTGGCAATGCCGCTGGCGCTGTGACCAACCCGGATCAGGACGCTGCAAACAGGGGTGCCCATGCGCAGGATGGGTCATCAGTCGCGTTCAAGACACTGTCCGATCTGGGCGAGGCGCTTTATTTTGATACCAATCTGTCTAAAAACCGCACCCAGGCCTGTGCCAGTTGCCACGACCCCGATACGGCCTTTCGCGATCCGCGCGACAGCATTGCCAACGGGTCGTTTTCAATGGGCGATGACGGCGCTTCCTTTGGTGATCGCAATGCGCCGATGGCGGCCTATGCCCGCCTGGCCCCCGATTTTCACATTACCAAAGATGGCATCCCGGTGGGTGGGCAGTTTTGGGACGGGCGCGCCAAAGACCTCGCCGCACAGGCCGGTGGACCGCCGTTAAACCCGGTGGAAATGGGCATGGGCGGCGCACATGATGTTGTGTCGCGCCTGAAAGAAGACCAGGATTATGTCACGGCGTTTAAAGCGTTGTTTGACCAAAATATATGGGATGATGACGACGCGGCCTTTAGTGCTATGACGCAGGCGATTGCCGCCTTTGAAAAAACCGGCCAGTTCACCCCGTTTGATTCAAAATATGACCGCTGGCTGCGCGGTGAATATAAAATGAACCCGAACGAGGAACTTGGCCGGGTGCTGTTCTTTTCGCAGCAATTCACCAATTGCAATGAATGCCATCAGTTGAAATCGGCCGGGGCCGAAGGTGAAACCTTCACCAATTATCAGTACCATAATATTGGCGTGCCCCAGAACCGTGCCCAGCGCACAAGCGATGGCAGAAACCCCGATTTTGTCGATAACGGGTTACTTGATAACCCCGAAATTACCGACCCGTCCTTCAAGGGCAAATACAAGGTACCGTCCCTGCGCAATGTCGCGGTAACAGCGCCCTATATGCATAATGGTGTTTTTCACGACCTTAAAACCGTGATCCGCTTTTATAACAAATATAACAGCCGGTCCAAGGCCGCCCAGATTAACAATGAAACCCACAAGCCGTGGGCCGCGCCCGAGGTGCCCGATACCCTGTCGATGACGGAACTTGAAAAGGGTGATGCGCTGGACAGCCGCCGCGAAAACGCCCTTGTTGCGTTTTTAAAAACCCTGACCGACAAACGCTATGAACCGCTTTTGGCGGCGCAGGAACAGGCTGCCAAAGAAGCCAAAGCGGAACAAAAAGCGCAGAAACAATAATTTGACGCACGATTAATCCACCGGCCAAGCTGCGTAAACAGGTGCTGCCTGGCCGGTGATGATTGCAGATGTGCGGGTTAAACCGGTTGTTTGTTCAACGTTTCAATGACAGCACTTTGCGCAAGATCGCCAAAACCAATGGCCGTTGCATGGTTAAACACGGTGCTGGCGGCTTTGCCGACCGGCAAGGACAGTTCAAGTTCGCGGGCCAGTTGCAGGGCATATCCGGCATCCTTTGCCCGCAAGGCAGTGGTAAAGTGAATGCCTTCATGGTGGTTATGCGCCACCATGCCGGGCAGGGCCATGGTGGCGGGGCCGCTGGCAAGTGCGCCATTGGCAAATGTATGGGCCACCTGTTCACTGTCCAGCCCGGCTTTTTGCGCTACGGCCATTAATTCGGCCACAGCGGCAATGTGAACCGCGCCAATCAGGTTATTCATCAGCTTGTAAATGGTTCCGGTTCCGGCAGTGCCGAAATGGATAATTTTGCTGGCCACGGCCTCAAGCACCGGGCGGGCGCGTTCAAGAACGGCCAGATCGGCCCCGATCAGAAAAACCGTTTCGCCGCGGGCTACCTGGTCGGGCACGGCGGTGACCGGCGCATCGATATAGGGAATGTTTTGGGCATCCATAATATCGGCAAGTTCACGCACAAAACCGTGCGACAGGGTCGAGCATTCAATTGCAATTGTTCCCGGTGCGATGGCATCAAGGGCACCATCATCGCCCAGCCATACATGGCGGGAAGCCGTATCGTCGGCCATGAACGATATCACAAACTGGCAATTTTCCACGGCATCGGCAGGGGTGTCACAGGCAATGGCCCCGCGTTCAACCAGCGGTGCCAGCTTTTCGGTGCTGCGATTCCAGACACGGATTGTGTATCCCGTCGATAACAGACAAGTGATCATGGCGCTGGCCATGCGTCCAGCCCCCAAAAAGCCGATTGTGGTGGTCATGCTTGTATCCGTTCGCATTTAAAAACAGGGTCCAGATTACGTGATTAAAGGAAACATCCTCTAAGCGAAAAAAGCGACCGGAATATGGATCCGGTCGCTTTTATTACACCCGTGGGGCCGATTTTTTTGTCAAAACGGGTTGGTTTATGGTTATGGCCGCACTTTCACATATTCGCCCGGTGCCGGGCCGATAACCTTGCGGTCGCCATCGCCCGGTTGGCGGGCATCAACCTCGCCACCGGTGCGGCGGCTGATCCAGTTTTGCCAGTCGGTCCACCATGAACCTTCGTGCTGGGTGGCTTTTTCCAGCCATTGGTCCGGTTCGGCGGGGTTGCGGTTATAGGTCCAGTGGCAATATTTTTTCGAGGCGGGCGGGTTGACCACACCGGCAATATGCCCCGATGCAGACAGCACGAATTTAACCTGCCCCGATAAAAGCTGCGTTCCGGCATAGGTGGCCTTCCACGGTGCGATATGGTCTTCGCGGGTGGACAGGAAATAGGCCGGAATTTTAATATCGCGCAGGTCAATGCGTTCACCCAGAATGCTGATGCCACCTGGCTCGCGCAGAAGGTTTTTCTGGTACATGTTGCGCAGATAAAAACTGTGCATCGCCTTTGGCATCCGGGTCGAATCCGAATTCCAGTACAACAGGTCAAACGGGAACGGGTCTTTGCCCAGCATGTAGTTATTGACCACAAACGACCAGATCAGGTCGTTGGCGCGCAGCATGTTGAACGATGTCGCCATGTCGCGACCTTCGAGAAAACCGTCCTTTGCCATCTTTTGTTCCAGGCTTTCGATCTGTTCTTCGTCAATAAAGACCGAAAGTTCGCCCGGGTTTTCAAAATCTGTCAGGGTGGTCAGAAAGGTTGCCGATTTAATGCGGTCATCGTTCTTTTTGGCCATATAGGCCAGGGTCGATGTCAGCAATGTGCCACCCAGGCAATAGCCAATGGCATTGATGTCGCTTTCGCCGGTGGCTTCCTGAATCATGTCCAGGGCGGTAAGGATGCCTTCCTTGGCGTAATCGGAAAACGATTTTTCCGCCAGTTCGCTATCGGGGTTAACCCAGGACAGGACAAAAACGGTGTGTCCCTGTTCAACCGCCCATTTGATAAACGAATTTCCCGGGCGCAAATCGAGAATGTAATATTTGTTGATCCAGGGCGGAATGATCATTAACGGGCGTTTGGCAACCTTGTCGGTCGACGGGGTATATTGCAGCAATTCCATCAAATCGGTTTTGCCAATGACGGCACCCGGTGTGGTGGCAACATTTTCGCCCACCTTAAAGGCATCAAGGTCGGTCATTTTGATCTGAAGTTTGCCTTTGCCCCGCTCAAGGTCATCGAGCAGGTTTTGCAAACCCTTGACCAGGTTTTCCCCACCCGATTCGAGGGTGGTGCGTAAAACTTCGGGGTTGGTCATTAAAAAATTGGTTGGCGATATGGCATCGACAAACTGGCGGGTATAAAAATCGACCTTCTGGGCGGTTTTGTCATCCAGTCCGTCAACATCATGCACCAGGCTTTGAACCCATTGCGAGGACAGCAAATAAGATTGTTTGATATAATCAAAAACCTCGTTTTCTTCCCAGGCTTCGTCGCGAAAACGACGGTCCCCTTGCATCGGGGCGGCTACCGGCTCGGGGGCCTCGCCCATCATGCGCAGCGTGGTGTTTTGCCACAACTGCATGTAATTTTGCCACAGTTCCATTTGCGCCTCGACCAGTTTGGTCGGGTTTCGCATCATATGGTGGCATAATTCCATGAAGGCAGAGCCGATATTTAACGGGTCAGGGTTGGCGATATTGGGGTCGTCTGCCTGGCGCGACAGAAAATCAGCAACAAGACGCTGGCTCCTTTCCGCGATTTCGGCCATCGTGGCTGAAAGTTCTTCGGGGTCGGGACTTGAATTTTCGGTTTCGCTGGCCTGTTGATCGGTCATGGCGCCTTCCTTTATGATATCGCCCGTCATAATCGGCACGTAGGTTGAAACACTGCTTGATCAAAAGCTTATCATATCCTTAGACTTTCGCAGCCTAACGTGCCACGAGGGCATGATACAAGAAATATAAGATGACGTGTTTGTCGCAGATCATATGTCGATCATATGCACGTGTTTCTTCATTTTGGAGCTAGGAATACCAATGGGTGTCACGAAACCGACTTTGCGCGCCAGGCATAAACAGCCGGGCTTGCGCGGTCTTCTTCAAACAGGGTCAGCATTGGCCGTGATCTTGATGTTGGGGGCCTGTTCGTCGGTGCCTGATGCCATTAATCCGGTTGAATGGGGCAAAAGCATTGGCGATGTCTTTACCGGCGACGACGGCCCGCAAAAATCGGAACAGCCGATTCCCGGTCAGGAAAACGACTATCCCCGCCTTGCCGATACCCCGAGCCGCCCGGTCGTGACCGGCGATACCGAGCGCGACACCCTGATCGCAGGACTTGCTGCTGACCGGGCCAATGCCAAATACACGGCGACCAGAGCAACCAGTGCGACCCCTGGTGCAACAGGCCAGGTTGGCCATGTTGCCGTTAACCCGATTGCGCCGCAGGGTAGCCCGGCCACGAATGCCGCCGTTCCCGCAACACCGGCCCCGTCAAACAGTACCCCCGCGCAGGCCATGGCGCCAGCCGCACCGGCAAAGCAAAATGCAGCCCCGGCAAAAATGCCCGAACCTGCCGCTGCCATCCCCGAACCTGCACCGGCAGATTTAAAGGCAACACCGATCGCGGATGCCGATAAATCATCCAGCGGGTCGCAGATCGTGGATCAATGGAACGCCAAGGCGGCCAGTAACCCGTTGCCTGTGCCCAAGGCCGCCAAATTGCCCGATGCCCCCACGCTGACAGCCGATGATGCCGGGTCTTCTGAACCCGTTACGCCTGCCACCAGGGCACGGGCCGAAGCGAAAGCCGCCGCTGCGGCGCAAACGCAGGGCAAGGCCGCGATTAACGGCGCACCGCCGGTCCCCGCCGCGCCGAAACTGGCGCCCAAAAAACTTGATGCGGCACCGCCTGTTCCAAAGGCAGGCAGTGCGTCGGCACCAGATTCTGCATCAGCTCCGGCATCGTCTTCTGAAACGGCCGCTTCATCGAAACCGGTGCAGCCTGCGCCGGTCGCACCGGATGCCGACCCGGTGATGACCCAGTATCAACGCCGCCTGGCCGAAGGGCAGGGCCAGTTTGACAAGGAACCGATGCCGTCTGGCAGCAGCAGCGGCACGGGCGGAGATTTTGATTATTCGATGTATACCGACAACGGGTCGGTCAAGGTCGATGAAAGCCAGCTTGGCAATGACGTGCCGCCAGCACCCGTGATTGGCGATATTGGCAGCAATGACGGGCCGATTGGCGAAACCCCCGATGAATTGCTGGCATCCCGTCTGGGGGTAAAGGCTGTCACCCGGTTGCCCGATGGCACGGACAAGTCGCAGGTTGCACAAATTCAGTTTGCCTATGGTTCGGCCAAACTGGCCAGCACCGATGTGGCGGTTTTGCGCAAGGTGGCCATCGCCTGGAAAAAACACAATACCGCCAGCCTGAAGGTGATTGGCCACGCATCGGCGCGGACTGAAAACATGTCGATCGAGGAACACGAAAAAACCAATCGCATGATTTCAGAACGTCGTTCGTCGGCCGTGATCAACCAGTTGCTGGCCCTAGGCGTTAACCCTGACGCCATTTATGTTTCGGCCGAAGGTGCGTCTGATCCCCGCTATTTTGAAGGGGTTCCGGCCGGTGAGGCCGGAAACCGTCGCGTCGAAATCTTTATGGATTATTGAGCGTAAAAAAGGTACATCCTTCGAATTGTACGGCGCGCCACCAGGATAAAGCCGGGTGGCGCGCAATTTTTTTCAATAAGAGGTCGCTATTTTCGCATAAAGTTGCGTGAGGCGAGTTTGACAAGGATACAGGATAATGTCCTCTGAATTTCACCGTGTAAAACGTCTTCCCCCTTATGTCTTCGCAGAAGTCAATGCGATGAAGGCGGCGGCACGGCGAGCGGGTGAGGACATTATCGATTTCGGCATGGGCAACCCGGACCCGGCCACACCACAACACATCGTCGACAAGCTGGTGGAAACGGTGCGCAACCCGCGCACCCATGGTTATTCGATGTCGCGCGGGATCCCCGGTTTGCGCAAGGCGCTGGCGGCTTATTATGATCGCCGTTTTGGTGTTGATATTGACCCCGAAACCGAAACCGTTGTTACCATCGGCTCCAAGGAAGGCCTTGCCAACCTGGCCGCTGCCATCACCAGCCCCGGCGACATTATTCTGGTACCCAACCCCAGTTATCCGATCCATGCGTTTGGCTTTATCATTGCCGGTGCGGCCCTGCGCCATATTCCAATCGGGCATGATGACCAGGGCACGTTTAATGCCGAAAGTTTTATGGAACAGTTGCACCGCGCGGTGAAACATTCCGTGCCCAAGCCCAGTGCTGTGGTGCTGAACTTCCCGGCCAATCCGACGGCATTAACGGTTGATCTGAATTTCTATAAAGAAGTGGTCGATTTTTGCTGCGAGCATGAAATCTACATTCTGTCGGATATCGCCTATTCGGAGATTTATTTTGATGGCAACCCGCCGCCCTCGATCCTGCAAATTCCGCGGGCCAAGGAAATTGCGGTGGAATTTTATTCGCTGTCGAAAACCTATTCGATGGCGGGCTGGCGGATCGGCTTTGCCACGGGCAACAAAAAGCTGATCAACGCCCTGACGCGGATTAAATCCTATCTGGATTACGGCGCGTTTACGCCCATTCAGGTGGCGGCAACGGCGGCATTGAACGGCCCGCAAGATTGCATCGACGAATTTCGCACCCTGTACCGCGATCGCCGCGATATTTTCATCGAGGGCATGCAGTCGGCTGGCTGGAATATTCCCTCGCCAGCAGCGACCATGTTTGCCTGGGCACCCATCCCCGAGCCGTTTGCCGAACTTGGTTCGCTGGAGTTTTCCAAGCTTCTATTGCAAGAAGCAGGTGTTGCCGTGGCGCCGGGCCTTGGCTTTGGTGAATATGGTGATCGCCATGTGCGTATTGCGCTGGTGGAAAACAAACATCGCATTCGTCAGGCCAATCGCAATATCAAACAGTTCTTTCAAAAATGCCCCGATGCAAATTCTGCACGGGAACTGTTGAAGAAAACCGTCTAATATTCGATAACTCACAATAGACAGGGTCCGGGGCGCATATTTTGCGCCCCGGAATTTGTGCGCTAGTGGGTAAAATATGCTGCAATGATAAGGAGTTCTCGTGCAAAACGTCGTAAAGATCGGTGTGGCAGGCCTGGGTACGGTCGGTGCCGGAACCGTTAAACTGCTGAGCGAACACAGGGACAATCTGGCGGACCGTTCCGGTATCCCGATGATTGTTACAGCAGTATCGGCGCGCGATCGAACTCGGGACCGTGGATTTTCGACCGACGGTCTGACCTGGTATGAAGACGCCCGTGAAATGGTGCTCGACCAAAATGTTGATGTGGTTGTCGAAACCATCGGCGGTTCGGACGGGATTGCCTATGACGTTTGCAAGGCCGCACTGGAAGCGGGCAAGCATGTGGTTACGGCTAACAAGGCGCTGATTGCATTGCACGGGGTTGAACTGGCGCGCATTGCCGATGCCAATAATGTGACCATTGCTTATGAAGCAGCAGTTGCTGGCGGTATTCCGATCATCAAGGCCTTGCGTGAAGGTTTGTCAGGTAATGTTGTCTCGCGGGTGACGGGCATTTTGAACGGAACCTGTAATTATATTTTGACCACCATGCGCGAGCAGGGCCGCGATTTTGCCGATGTTCTGGCCGAAGCCCAGAAACTTGGCTATGCCGAAGCTGATCCCAGCTTTGATGTTGATGGTATTGACGCCGCGCACAAGCTTGCGATCCTGACCAGTCTGGCGTTTGGTGTGGAAGTCGATTTTGACGCGATTGCGATTGAAGGCATTCGTTGTGTTTCCGCCCTTGATATCCAGATGGCCGAAGAACTTGGGTATCGTATCAAGTTGCTGGGCATTGCCAAGCAAACCGCAGAAGGCATCGAACAGCGCGTTTCGCCGGTACTGGTGGACCGCAATACCCAGATTTCAAAGGTCGAAGGTGTTTTTAACGCCGTTGCGCTGGAAGGCGATTATGTCGGCCCGGTCATTCTGCAGGGACGCGGGGCAGGCGAACGGCCCACCGCATCGGCGGTGGTTGCTGATCTTGTCGATATTGCCGCGGGTCGTAAAACGCCAGTCTTTGGTGTGCGGGCAAATCGTTTGAAAAAGAATGTGCGTGCGCCGCTCGAAAAGCATGTCGGTCCTTATTACCTGCGACTGATGGTCTGGGATCGCCCCGGCGTTATGGCCGAGGTTACCGCAGCCCTTGCCAGAAACGGTGTTTCAATGGCGTCCATGATCCAGCAGGGCCGGGCTGAAACCGAAGGGGGTGTTGTGCCGGTGGTTTTCATCACCCATGAAACCAATGAAGGTGCCATGCACGAGGCGCTTGCGACGATCGCGGCCTTTGAAAGTAACTCGCAGCCGCCGGTTTTGATGCGTATTGAAAACTTCACATCGTAACAAAACAAAAAAAAGACATATGCGCCCCGCAGGTTTACACCAGCGGGGCGTAATAACTTTGGGATAACCAAAGAAAATTCGCCTACCGGGAAAAATGAGACGGGGCCCCCCAGACCCCGCACCAACAGACAAGGACGGAAGATATGGATCGAAATCTTGCGCTTGAAACAGTACGCGTCACCGAAGCAGCCGCACTGGCATGTTCCGGGTTGATGGGACGCGGCGACGAAAAGGCCGCCGACCAGGCCGCTGTCGATGCCATGCGCAATGCGCTTAACAGCCTCGACATTCGCGGAACTGTTGTGATCGGCGAAGGCGAGCGTGACGAAGCGCCGATGCTTTTTATTGGCGAAGAAGTCGGCAGTGGCAAAGGCCCTGAAATCGACATCGCGCTGGATCCCCTTGAAGGAACCACCATTTGCGCCACCGGTGGGCCGAACTCGCTGGCAGTTGTGGCAATGGCGGAAAAGGGCGGGTTTTTGAACGCGCCTGATACCTATATGCAAAAAATTGCCGTTGGCGGTGGTTTGCCAACCGATGTGATCGATCTTGATGTCACGCCCGGTGAAAACCTTAAAAGCCTGGCTTCTGCCAAAAGCTGCGATGTTTCGGACCTGGTGGCCTGCATTTTGAACCGTCCGCGCCATGAAGAACTGATTGCGAAAACCCGCGAAGCGGGCGCGCGTATCATGTTGATTGATGATGGTGATGTGGCAGGTGTGATTGCAACGTCGCAAAAAACCTCGGGTATCGATATTTATATGGGCACCGGTGGCGCGCCTGAAGGTGTGCTGGCAGCGGCGGCTTTGCGCTGCATCGGTGGCCAGTTTCAGGCCCGTTTGGTGTTTCGTAACGACGATGAAGTTGCCCGTGCCCGCAAATGGGGCATCGAGGATCTGAACCGTAAATACGGCCTGACCGACCTTGCCCGTGGCAATGTTATGTTTGCCGCAACCGGTGTGACCGATGGTGCCATGTTGCGCGGCGTTCGCCGGTTTGCCCATGGCGCGGAAACGGAATCAATCGTGATGCGCAGCCAAAGCGGCACGGTGCGCTATATTCGCGCCGTCCACGATTTCAGCCGCAAGGTCTGGTATAAATAAGCACAGCGGACCCTTTCGTCGGCGATGTGATGGGGTGCTTTTGCACCCCATTTGCATGTCAGCACCCTGTAGTGCGTTACAAGGGATGTGCTTCGAATTTTGTCGCAAACTTGTCGGTAGATAAAACGATATTTGGAACCTTTCCATGGCTGGGGGCGTTTTACTTGCAACACCCCGTTCACAAATTTACATTTGGGAAATTCAGGCCATGGACGCAAATAATGGTTCCATATCCGCCCACAAGGGCGGCATCGGTTACTGGGCGGTCATTGCACTGGCTGTTGTTATTTTATGTGTTGGCATGCCGATTTTTGCCGGAGGCGTCTGGCTGGTCATGCTGGGCGGGTCGGTGTTTTATGCCGCAGCCGGGGCAGGCCTGTTTCTGGCCGGGTTTTTCATGATCCGGATGTCGATGGCGGGTTTCTGGTTTTACCTGCTGACATTTATCGGCACCGCCGCGTGGACATTTGATGATGTCGGCGCGCACGGCGAGGCGCTTTTCCAGCGTTTGGTGGTGCCAATGGTTATTTTGTTGCTGGTGCTGCTGGCTGTGCCGTGTTTGCGCCGCCGCGGTGTCGCCATCGCCCGCAAACGGGCATTAGACGCGGGCATTGGTGCTGTTTCGCATGGCGCATTTTCCTCGCGCGAACGGAACGCGTAATCGCCCGGCCGGCCCGTGATGTGAATGCCAATGCCAATGCCAAAGTCGCGGCAAAACACGGGTCCAGATTGTCGATAACCAAACTGTTTTCCGTTGCAAACCGCAGCCCGCCAAATGCCGGGGCTGCGGTTTTTGGTTGCAGTCCTGTGATAGCTGGGGTACATCCTTCGCCCCCTTGCCGGAGCAGGGATTAAAGCAGTTTGGAAAGGTTGCACGTATGTCCGAAATAATTGCACTGGATTTTGGCACCACCAATTCTGTTCTGGCGGTGGCCGATCAGGCCGGCAACGTTAAATCTGCCAGCTTTGAAGTTGGGACAAACAGTTTTGATACCTATCGCACCATTTTGTATCTGTGGCAGGAACAAGATATCAAGGTTGCGGGCTCGGTTCCGCAATTACGCAGCTGTTCTGGCCCGTTCGCCATTGATGAATATCAACGCGAAAGTCAGGATTGCCGCCTGATCCAGTCGATCAAATCCTATCTTGCGGCCAAGGATTTTGAAGGCACCGATATTTTCGGCGAGTCCTTCTCGCTTGAAGACCTGATCGCGATGTTTCTTAACCAAATTCACTATCACGCTGAAAACCAGCTGGGCCATTTGGGCCGCCGGGTGATTTCAGGCCGACCGGTGGCCTTCGCCGGTAGCCGCCCCGATAACGCCTTTGCCGAGGCGCGCTTGCGCGCCTCTTACGAACAGGCAGGCTTTGAAGTCGAGGCGATGGTCTATGAACCGTTGGCGGCATCGTATTATTATGGCCGCACGCTCGATCGCCCGGAAACGGTTCTGGTTGCCGACTTTGGCGGTGGTACCAGCGACTTTTCGGTGATCCGGTTTGAACCGGGCAAGGGCATTGCCGGGGTTAAGGCGCTGGCCCATACCGGCCTTGGTATTGCGGGCGACAGTTTTGATTATCGCATCATTCAAAATGCGGTTTGGCCGCGGCTTGGATTTGGCTCCAATTATCGGGCAATGGGCGGCACGTTGCCTGTCCCGCGCCAGTATTACACGGCTTTTGCCCGCTGGCATTACCTGTCGATGATGCGCAACCAGCGCACCATGGCCGATCTGCAGGCAATTATCCGCACCGCCGAAAGTGCCGATGATATCGCCGATCTGGTGACTATCATCGAAGATGAACTGGGCTTTTTCCTGTATCAGTCGGTATCAAAAGTAAAAGCCGAACTGTCGTCAAATGACCATGCCCGATTGCAGTTCAAACATGGCGGTGTCGAGATCGACGAAAAACTGTCCCGCGCCGATTTTGAAAGCTGGATCAGCCCCGATATTACCGATATCGAAAAATCAGCCAAGCTGTGCCTGGATCAGGCTGGGCTGAAGGCTGGCGATATTTCCAAGGTCTTTATGACCGGTGGCACGTCTTATGTGCCGGCCGTGCGGCGCTTGTTTGAAGACGGTTTTGGCAAAGATCGCGTTGAAATTGGCCAGCCTTTCCTCTCGGTTGCACATGGGCTGGCGATGATTGCCGCGGACGAACATATCGTTTGATATTAACATGCCCAATGCGCCTGATTGACTGATCAGTCATTTTTTGGTAGGTTCGCGGCATGAAAGACAAGCAGACACATCTGATTGAGACGGCAATTAATCTTTTTGCCCGCGATGGCGTGTCGGTTTCCACTGCAAAAATAGCAGCCGAGGCCGGTGTGTCTAACGGGACACTGTTTAACTATTTTCCCACCAAACAACAGCTGATCGACAGTGTTTATCTGTCGATCAAGGAAGATATTGCCAAAAATGTGCTGCCCAGTCTAGGTCGGGAGATGTCGGTAAAAGAAGTGATGTTCGGGATCTGGCGGGGCTATATCCAATGGGCCATCGCCAATCCGTTGCGGCACGAAGTTTCCATTTTGCTTAAGGCTGCCATGGTTTTAAGTGCTTTGGCACTGGAACGGGCAGATGCAATATTCGAGCTGAAAATGGAAAAACTGCGCGAAGGCGTTGACCGGCACGAACTGGTTGATTTGCCGGTGGATTATATTTGTGAATTATCGACAGCACAACTTTCGGTGGCGGTTATGTATTTACGCCATCGTCAACTTGACTCTGTTGAAGCCAGCAAACATATCCATCGTAGTTTTGATGTTTTCTGGGATGGCATCAGCGTGTGAATTTTTACCGATGAATTGACTGACTGATCACTCTATAAACGGAGAGAGAAAAATGCAAGTTGCAGCTTATGGTGCAAAATCGGCGACCTCGGATATTGAACCCCTGACAATTGAACGTCGCCAGACCGGCGCGCATGATATTGCCATCGACATTGATTTTTGCGGTGTTTGCCATTCGGACCTGCATATGGCCCGCAATGACTGGGGTGTTGCGATGTATCCGGTGGTGCCGGGTCATGAAATTGTTGGTCGCGTGACCGATGTTGGTGCCCATGTCAAAGGGTTCAAACCTGGCGATCTGGTTGGCGTTGGCTGCATGGTCGATAGCTGCCAGTCGTGCCCGTCCTGTGATGAAGGGCTGGAGCAATATTGCGAAAACGGCATGGTCGGCACCTATAACGGTGATGACAAGGTGCTGGGCGGCCACACCTATGGCGGTTATTCCGGCAAGGTGGTGGTGAACGAAAAATTCGTGCTGCGCGTGTCGGACAAACTTGAAACCAAAGCGGTTGCACCGCTTTTGTGTGCCGGTATCACCACCTGGTCGCCTTTGCGCCACTGGAATGTGAAAAAGGGCGACAAGGTTGGCGTTGTTGGCCTGGGTGGTTTGGGCCATATGGGCGTTAAATTTGCCGCTGCCCTGGGGGCGCATGTTGTCATGATCACGACATCGGCCGCCAAAGGCGAAGATGCCAAACGCCTGGGCGCGCACGAAGTGCTGGTATCAAAAGATGCCGATGCAATGGCGGCCCATACTGGCAGCTTTGATTTCCTGCTCAATACCATCCCGGTCAAGCATGACCTTAATCCCTATATCGCCTTGCTTAAACGCGATGCGACGATGGTAATTGTCGGTGCGGTGGAGCCTTTGGAAGGTTTTCACGGCGCGGGCCTGATCATGGGCCGCAAACGCATTGCCGGTTCGTTGATTGGCGGCATTGCCGAAACCCAGGAAATGCTGGATTTCTGTGCCGAACATGGCATTACGTCTGATGTTGAAATGATCAATATCGACACCATTAACAATGCCTATGAACGCATGCAGAAGTCCGACGTGAAATATCGCTTTGTTATCGATATGAAGTCGCTGAAAGCTGCCGCCTGATTTTTGATCGGGTAAAACAGTAAAAACGAAAGGCCCGTCAGCTTAATGCCTGGCGGGCCTTTTCGTATGTTCAGGTAACGCAGGCAAAATTGCCGTTGCATTTGACCTGTAGCAGGGCGGCACAAAGCACGACAAACCCGGCGCCAAAACACGGCATTAAAAAAAACCAGGCAGACCATTCCCACCGGCGCAGCATCCAGGGAAACAGGGCACCTGAAAACGACATCAAGGGAAACAGCAGCACGCTGCCAAACAGCAAGTGCAAATAGATATTGTTTTCCGACCCGGGAGAATCAAACATCATGGGTGAAAACAAGACAAAGGGCAGGGAAAATATCCCCCCCAGAATACAAATCGCGCTCAGACCGCGACGTGCGGACTTTTTCATTTTACAGGCCTCGTGATCCCGTGTTGATTTAGACGACATTTCGCCGTCTATGGCTTTGCGCCATCTTTTGGTATGAAATTGAATTTCTCACAGTGCCGTCAAGGCCACAAGTCGCAACTGCGATGAGTATGAGTAAAAGTTATCAAAAATTCGAAAATTCAGTGTTATTTCAAGAAATGCCAGCCAAAAGTATTGTCTTTACTATACGGTAAACGCGTATGGCAGACTTGGCGGGACTGTGTTTTTGCCATGACAACTTGTCTGGTTTCCAAAAATATCAAAATTTTCCAGATTTTTTAAATGTAGAAATGTTTATATATTTGGGAAAAATCAATAACCGGCATGATTGTGGTTTCTTTTTTCGAACTTTCCACGGGGTTTTCAGCGGTTGCTGATGCCCAATATTGTTGCCACCATCAGGGGTTGGGGGAAATTTATCGGGCCTCGGGCAATTTTGGCGCGACGTCCATGATTTCGGGGTTTGAGGTCGGGCGCGTTTGCGTTATCCAATGGCATCATGACACAGCAACCCAGTGAAATTACGTTTTTAGGGATCGAACATTCGGTCACGGGAAAATGGTGGCGCCAGCGCCAGGTCGATGATCGCCTTGCGGTTACCCTGTCGCAACGCTTTGGCGTACCCGAAATTGTCGGGCGGGTTATGGCCGCGCGGGGCATCGGGCTGGACGATGCCGAAACGTTTTTAACCCCGACCCTGCGTGACCTGATGCCCGACCCGTCGCGGCTGCGCGACATGGACAAAGCTGTGACGCGTATTGCCCATGCCGTGACGCAGGGCGAAAAAATTGCCCTGTTTGGCGATTATGACGTTGACGGGGCCACCAGCACCGCCTTGCTGGTGCGGGTGTTTCGGGCGCTGGGGCTGGATGTTGTTGTGCATATCCCCGACCGTTTGACCGAAGGTTATGGCCCGAATGCCCCGGCCTTGCTGGATTTAAAACGTCGCGGTGCGGATTTGATCCTGACGGTGGATTGCGGTGTTACAGCCTATGCCCCGCTGGAAGCCGCCGCCGAGGCCGGGATTGAGGTGATTGTGGTGGACCATCACGCCGCCGAACCTGAACTGCCCCGTGCCCTTGCGGTGGTAAACCCGAACCGGATTGATGATGACAGCGGCATGGGCGATTTATGTGCCGTCGGGGTGGCGTTTTTGCTGTCGGTGGCCTTGTGTCGCAATTTGCGCCAAAGCGGCTATTTTCAGCAAAAAGGCATTCGCCCGCCCGATTTGCGCACCTGGCTGGATCTGGTCGCGCTGGGGACTGTGTGCGATGTGGTGCCATTGCGCGGCCTGAACCGCGCCTTTGTGACCCAGGGCCTTAAAATTATGCGCCATCGTGGCAATTGCGGCATGTCGGCCCTTGCCGATGTGGGCGGGGTCAATGAACTGCCCAGTGCATATCATTTGGGGTTTGTTTTGGGGCCGCGCGTGAATGCCGGTGGCCGTGTGGGCGAGGCGGGCCTGGGCACGGTTTTGTTATCGGGCGATGACGCCGAAGCGGCGCGTAAAATTGCCGTCCGGCTGGACGAATATAACCGTGAACGCAAAACGATTGAGGATTACGTCCTTGATCAGGCCATTCGGGCGGTCGAGGACAAAACCAAAATTGGGGCGATGGTTCTGGTTGGTGGCGATGACTGGCACCCCGGTGTGATTGGCATTGTGGCCAGCCGCTTAAAAGACCGCTATCACGTTCCGGCCCTGGTGATGGGCAAGGTCGATGGTGTTTATAAGGGGTCTGCGCGCTCGGTACGTGGCATTGACCTTGGGGCGGCCATTATTGCGGCGCGGCAAAGCGGGCTTCTGGTCAATGGCGGGGGCCACGGCATGGCGGCGGGCTTTACCCTTGATCCTGAAAAACGTGCCGAGTTCGAGGATTTCCTTGAACAGCGCTTTGCCCGCCTGATTGAGGAAAACAACATTCGCCCGACCATGACGGTCGATGGTGCCATGCACGCCATGGGGGCGACAGTTGATTTGATAGATGCCCTGGAAAAAATGGGCCCGTTCGGCGCCGGAAATGCCGAGCCGCGATTTGTCTTTACCGATTGCCGCGTGATCAAGGCCGACGTCGTCGGCGCCGATCATGTGCGTTGCATTCTAACCGGCAGTAATGGCAAGGGCCGGGTAAAGGCGATTGCCTTTCGCTGCCTCGATAATGATATGGGGCAGACATTGCTGCGCCATGGCGGGCGACCGTTACATGTTCTGGGGCATTTGCGCCGTGATACCTGGCAAGGGCGCGAAGGCGTACAGTTAATGATCGACGATGTTGCCGCCCCGCTGGGCAGTTCCTGACCCTTGGCCGGCGCAAGATGCCGTTGTGAGCCGGTGCTGGCGATATAAAGCGCAGAACAGGCGGGGTTGCCAAAACACAGACGCGAAATATTGGTTAAACCGCCGAAATGGCGAAATACTGATATGCTAAAACATTGCGGCGGGTTTTGCAGGTGGTGGTTTTGTGCCGGGCACAACGTTTTAGACGTGTTGCTATCTGGCGATAGCAGGGCAGGTGGCAGTGCCGGGTCGTCTGTTGGCTAACCGGAATCTTTCGGGTCGCGGCGATTATTGATGGAATGACGGCGGATAATGGCCGAAACAATCTGCGCTATCATCATGCCGGTATCAGCCTGGCTTAATTCGTCGCCCAGCAAGGTGATGATTTCATCGTAAGCGGCAAGAATGTCGCGTGTGATGCGCGGGGCATCGTTAATTCCCTCGGCCGTTAAAAAGCCGGTCACAATTGCAAAAAGCAACCCGTGGTCGTTATAAAATATCCCTGACTTTTCGATGCCCGGTGGTTTTGGCGTGTGTGGTGCCGACGTCCCGTCGGCAGATGATTTGGTGCTTTGGCGCGGCGCGCTCTGGGCGCTGCGGGCCGCAAGGTTGGGGCCGACAATTTCCGATAAGGCCATATGTTGAACATGGCTTTCACTGCTGCTGGCGGGGTGGCGCGCCCGTTTGTCCGGGGCTGTTGCGGTTTGGGGCGGGCGCGCAGGTTCAGCGGCCGGCGGGTCAATATGAACCGGACCTCGTCCGGTCACAATCCATTCCAGCCGGACAGCTTGCGCCGAGGCAAGGCGTGCCACGCCCACAAAGCGGGGCTCGGATTGGGCCTGGCACCAGCGATTAAGTTGTTCAGGAATGACACCGGCCACTTCAGCAGCATCTTTTTTGCGGTCAAACATATCAACTACATGGCGAATGCGTTCGCCAAGGGCAGGGTCCAGAACCGGTAAAGCAGCTGCATGGTTATTTTTCGTCATCAGCGCCGTCCTGAATCGTTATAGATGTCACCGGCGAGCTATGCAGAATTCTCGTAAGGCGCGAAAAAGATGCCCAGCGAAATTTTTTGGTTGAATGTCGAATTTTTTCGTTATAAGTCTTTTTCATGCTCAACTATTGCTGACATTTTTTCGAGTTAAAGGCCGGTATAGTGGGCGATGGGGTTAGTAAAACACTAGTATAGTGGGGGCGGTCGAAATTAAGCCCGAAAAGCAGCGCTGACAAAATACAGGATCACATTACCCTGTACTTTACCTGCTGTTGGGAATTGATGTTGTCGTAATTGCAAGGCGAATTTGTTGATTACAAACTTGTCCTTTTGTTTCCATGACAGCAGACCAATTACAGTAAATGATGTTTGGCAGTGCTGGCAATCAACAAGTCCTTGTGTAACCAAGGTATTTTTGTGGCTGGTAGTGTTTTTCAGGTTGAATTTCCTGAAAACGTGTATTTAGAGACGCACCGGAAATATACTTCCAGGACGTCGACATTGGGATGACGATGTGTTCGCGTCACGGTATTAAATCTATGTTTACCAACATGTTATCGTTGCGCGGGTGGTTTTTTCCGGCTGTTGTTGCGATTGCGATGCAATTTGCAAACTCGTTTGCGGCTCTTGCCGGGCCGTCATCGCAAAACATGCCCGAACAGGGGTATATTGGTGCCGCGCGCGATATCCGGCTTTATACCGAAAACCTGCCACCGTTCAATTTTCGCAGTGAAAACGGTATTATCGGGGTTGGGGCCGATGTTGTTGCTGCCCTGGCAAAGCTGGTCGGGCACAGTCGCCCCCCTGAAATGCTGCCGTGGAAACGGGTTTTGTCAATTTTGGAAAAAGAACCCTATGCGGCGGCTTTTTCCATGGTCCGTATTCCGCAACGTGAAAACGAATTTAAATGGGTCGGGCCCATCACCCATGCGCAAACAGCGTTTTACCAGCTGGCAGGCAGCCCGCTTAAAATCACATCGCTAGACGATGCCCGCATGGTTTCGGCAATCGGGGTTCAGGCCGGTGGCGCATCGGAACGCGCCTTGCGCGCGCTGGGTTTTACCAACCTGATGTCGCTTTATAACCCGACCAACGGCTTGCAAATGCTGCTGAGCGGGCGCATCAGCCTGTGGGAAACCGCAGATCTTATGGCGATCAGCCAAAGCCGTGCTTTGGGCATTGACCCTGATATGATCGAACCGGCCCTGACCGTAGGGGAATATGACCTGTATCTGGCCTTTTCGCTTACCACACCTGATACCGTGATTTTGCCCTGGAAACAGGCGCTGGACGAATTGCACCGCAACGGTGTTTTTGACGAAATTCAGGCCCGCTACGGCGTCAGAATTGGCACAAATGTAGCCCGTAAAACCAGTTTTTCCCTTTTGAATTAACCCGTTTGGCACGGCACCCCGGTTTCGCCCGGGCCGCTTGAGGGATGTTGCGTGATGGGTACGGGCTCCCTGCAGCCTTCTGCAGGCACGCACTGCCTTGTGATGTTAATGGCGTTAACCTGGTGCCGGGATTGGGGGAATATTGACCCAAGGGTGGCAAAGCGGGAATTTTGTCTTATTTCCAAAAGTCTGGTAGGGCCATGAAATGGCCGGTTTTCAAGATGATTGGAAAATTTGAATGGCAGATAGCAACAAGCCCGAACTGATAAGTTTTGATCTTTGCCCGTTTGTTCAGCGTTCGGTTATTACGCTTTTGGAAAAGAACGTCGAATTTGATCTGACCTATATTGATCTGGCCAATAAACCGGACTGGTTTTTGGAAATCTCGCCTTTGGGCAAGGTGCCGGTTTTGCGCGAAAAGGGCCAGGTCCTTTTTGAAAGTGCGGTGATCAATGAATATCTTGATGAAGTTAATCCGCCGTCGCTTCATCCCGCAGACCCGTTTAAAAAAGCCCAGAACCGGGCATGGGTCGAAGTGGGCGGTAATCAGCTGATGCATTCCTTTCGCATGATGATGGCCGAAACCCGCGAAGATTATGAAACCCACCGTGATGCTCTGATCAAAGGGTTCCGCATGGTGGAAAACCAGGTTGGCGGAACGTTTTTTAACGGCGAGCATTTTTCGCTGGTCGATACAGCATGGGCACCGGTTTTTACCCGCCTTTTGATTATCGAAGAGGTTCTGGGCGAGGATTATTTGCCGTCCTATCCCAAAATCCGGGCCTGGGCCAATGCGCTGGTGGCACGCGACAGCGTGATCAATTCGGTTCGCGAAGGCTTTCGTGAAAAATTCCTGACCTACCTGCAAAACAAAACCTATCACGACAATACACCCGGTTACGTTGCAGACAGGCTTGCAGGCGCGGCCTGATCGTCCTATTCCGATAGGATGACAGAACAAAACCAGACAGATATGACATCAAAGCGGGATCACCCGGACCACAGTAAGCTGGCGTTTGTGCTGGTTCTGGTCCCGCTTTTGATGTCTTTTTCCCTGAGCCAGTTTTACCGCTCCGCCCAGGCGTTGCTTGCCGGTTCGTTGCGCACCGAACTTGGCGTCACCCCCGAGCAGCTCGGCCTGATTTCCGGCAGCTTCCATTTTGCCTTTGCCCTGATGCAAATCCCGGTCGGGGTGATGCTGGACCGTTACGGCCCGCGCAAAACCAACGGGGTGATGATGATCATTACCGTGGTGGGTGTTATTGTCTTTGCCAGGGCGCATAGCGTGACCGGCCTTATGATCGGGCAGGGGATTATCGGTATGGGCTGTGCAGCGGCTTTTATGGCAACACTGGTTTGTGCCTCGCGCTGGGTTGCCCCCGAAAAATTCGCTGCCACATCGGGCATCATTGTCGCGTTAAGTTTGCTGGGTGTGCTGGCATCGGCAACGCCACTGGCCGCCCTGATCGAATATCAGGGCTGGCGCGGGGTGTATTACTGGCTGGCGGGGCTCAGTGTGCTGTCTGTGGTGCTGACATTTGCCATGGTCCGCGATGAACCGCCGCATCTGCGCCGCAAGCAGGCCCGCCGGGGCGAAACCATGCGCGAAGTCCTGCAAGGCATTATGGAGGTTTGGAAAAACCGCCAGATGTGGCTGCTGGTCGCGGTCGGCTTTTTTGCCTATCCCACGATCTTAACGGTGCGCGGCCTGTGGGGCGGGCCTTATTTGCATGATGTGTTTCACCTGGCGCCGGTTCAGGTCGGCAATATTTTGCTGTGCATGACCATTGGCATGATCGCAGGGCCGCCCTGTTATGGCCATGTTTCGCGCTTGATGGGCGGGCGGGCACGGCCATTGATTTTGTTTTCGGTGTTTGTTTCGACCGTGTTGCTGATTTCGCAGGCGCTGTTGGGCGTTGAACATGTGTGGCTGGCGGCCATCCTGATGATGGCGCATGGCTTTTTGGGCAGTTGTGCCACGCTAAACTACGCCGCCAGCCGGGCTGCGGTGCCGCAACACCTGATCGGGCGGGCGCTGACCACGGTTAATCTGGCGACCTTTGGGGGCCTGTTTGTGTTGCAGGGGCTGGCCGGTGTGATCATTGGGCAATATCCCTCCGATCAGGCAATTGCCGGTTATCAATGGATGTTTGCCTTTTTGGGCATCGGGCTTGGTTTGGCCGGAATTGCGTTTTGGCTGGGCGGACGGCAACGCAAAGCGGTGAAAAAAGGCTGAAATGGCGAAGGGATTAAAAAAAACGTCACAAGGGTGAAAAACCCGCTTGACCTTACCCGGTCCACTCGCTACAAACCGGCCTCGTTAACGCACCGCGTCCCCTTCGTCTAGAGGCCTAGGACACTGCCCTTTCACGGCGGCAACAGGGGTTCGAATCCCCTAGGGGACGCCACCCGTTAACGAAGAAAATGCTTTATTGGTGACCGTGTCCCCTTCGTCTAGAGGCCTAGGACACTGCCCTTTCACGGCGGCAACAGGGGTTCGAATCCCCTAGGGGACGCCACCAGTAAGCATTACATAAAATCGCTTTGCGATCTGCGTCCCCTTCGTCTAGAGGCCTAGGACACTGCCCTTTCACGGCGGCAACAGGGGTTCGAATCCCCTAGGGGACGCCACCTGTAAGCATTACATAAAATCGCTTTGCGATCTGCGTCCCCTTCGTCTAGAGGCCTAGGACACTGCCCTTTCACGGCGGCAACAGGGGTTCGAATCCCCTAGGGGACGCCACCTGTAAGCATTACATAAAATCGCTTTGCGATCTGCGTCCCCTTCGTCTAGAGGCCTAGGACACTGCCCTTTCACGGCGGCAACAGGGGTTCGAATCCCCTAGGGGACGCCATTTCCTTTTTGGAAATGCCCACAATCACCTTTCCCTGACGGGGTGGGTGATTTTTGTTTTTCAGCCCTGTTTTATTATTTGCGCGGCGACTCTGTTGGCGGCGTGTCGCGTGTGCCACGCCGGTAAAATTCCGATTCTGAATATTTTCGACCGTTATTTTATAACAGCGCGAATTTATTCGGCTTTTTACCCGTGTTGGTTATTGCGTGGTGCAAGGTCGCAAAGTTACGGCTTTAAAAAACAAACTTGTGCTGGCGGGGCTGTTTGACCTGCTTGCGATAGGGCCGTGTCAGGCTTTCGCGCAATTGTTCAAGTGTCGGCCGGGGCAGCAAGATGTTTACCGGTGACTTGCTTTGCTGGCGGGGCGGGGTGGTGCTTGATGTTGCGCTGGTCGCCAGTGTCGTTATGCCGCGATTTGACGATGGTCCGCCCGATACTTGCTGTGGGGTCGCAATCTGATCGGCTTGGTGGTGGCTGTTGCTGTTTTTGTTTTTGTTGTATCGGGTGCTGGCAGACGGCGTTTCATGCGCTGTCGGCGCAGTCATGGCGGCGTTATGGGTACTTTGGTCCGCCATCAGCTGTGTGTCGGACGTTCTGGTGGTGGTAGTGGCTGCGGTGCCGGTTGTTGCAAACAGGTCATCGGGGTCGGCATCATCGGCATCAAAAAGGTCGGTGACGCCAACGCCCAGCAGCCGAAATTTTGTACCATCAATCTCGCGGTGCAAAAGGGTCATCGCACTTTGCAAAATCAGTTCCTCGCGCAAGGTGGGGTGGTTCAGGCGCATATTGCGGGTACGTGATTTAAAATCCGCTGTTTTCAGCTTTAAAACCACCGTGTGCCCGGCAATGCGTTTGCGCGCCAGGTCAACTGCTACCCGCCCGACAAGGCGCTGCAACACATCGCCCAGGGCTGCCATATCGGCAATGTCTTCGCCAAAGGTGGTTTCCGACGACAGGCTTTTGCGTTCGGACGTGGTTTCGACCTGGCGGTTATCCTGCCCGCGGGAGAAATGGTAAAACCGCTTGCCAATGCTGCCATAACGGCCTTGCAGGTGGTGGATATCAATTTCGTGTAGCTGCCCGATCGTTTTAATGCCGTCCTGATGCAGTTTGCGTTCCATTGCCGGGCCAACACCCCACATCATGCGAACAGGCTTGTCAGCCAGAAATTCAACGGCTTCGGCCCGCCCAATCAGTGAAAAACCAAACGGTTTGTTCAGGTCGGAGGCGATCTTTGCCAGAAACTTGTTATAGGACAGCCCGATGGACACGGTGATGCCCACTTCCTGCACAATCAGTTTTTGCAACGCGACCAGATTTTCCGCCGGGCTTTTGCCGGTGCGCTCATAGGCATCGGTCATATCCATAAAGGCTTCGTCGATCGACAGGGGTTCAATCACCGGGGTGACGGCCCGCATCATTTCGCGAATCCGCATGCCTTCGCGCTGGTATTTGGCCATGTCGGGCGGCAAAAAAATGCCATCGGGGCAAAGCTCGCGGGCCTTGAAGGCCGGCATGGCCGAACGAACGCCAAATTTGCGTGCCATATAACAGCAGGTCGACACAACCCCGCGTTTGCCGCCGCCAATGATAACCGGCTGATTGGCCAGTTCCGGGCGGTCGCGTTTTTCAATCGAGGCATAAAAGGCGTCACAATCAAGATGGCCAATTTCAAGATCGGGTAATTCGGCATGGGCAATGCCGCGTTTGTCACCGCAATGCGGGCACAGCATGGCGGGCGCTGCCAAAACCGGTGGCCGCCATTTATGCAGACAAGAAGGACAAATCGCGTAAATCATGCTTTTTTGTACTTCTTTTGTTCGCGCCGCGCAAAGAAGATTTAACGGCAAACAAAAGTTGCCTGACAGTTTTTGTCAGGAAAGAATATCTGGGCGGGGAGCGGTTGCTCAGGTCTTTTTGGGGGCAGGTGCAGTTTTCGCCGGTGCCGCTTTGCCCGCCTTTGCTGCCTTGCTGGCTTTTTTGGCCCGGCGGGTTCGGGCTACCATATTGTCAACATAGCGTCCCTGAAACAGGGTAATGCCCAGCGACTGACCAAACCGGATGGCGGTTGGGGTATCGCAACGGCATAAAATCACGCGTTCTCGGCCAGATTGTTGAACAAGCGTGTCCATTTCACTGTATTTTTTGCGAATGACGTTATCGGTCATTTCTTCGCGCCATGCGATTTTGATAAAATCAGCTTTCAGGCTGGTACGATCGACAAACGACAACGATTCAACCGTCAGGTTGTCGATCAGAATACGATAGCCGCGTTCATGAAATTCGTCGCGCAGGCGCAAATAGGTTTCAAGGTTTGAAAACAGGTCAACCTGGTTGAATTCCAAAATCACATTGCCCGGCCAGTTGCGCCGGACGATTTCGTCAAACCGTTCAAATTCGCGCGAGGTTAACGTGGCAAGGTTCAGGTTGATCGAAAAGGATGCCGCATGGGTTTTGAAGGTACGCTTGCACAAATAATTCAGCATGCGTTTGTCCAGCACTTCGGTCATGTGCTGAAACAGCCATTTGTTCGATGCCAGATCAATGGTCGGCATTACCGCATCACGCAGTTCCGAGATCGAGACAAAAAATTCGTCAAATACCGGGTGAAGCTCGCCACCATTGTTTTTTGACAGCACACAAACCGGTTGCTGGCGAATATGGGCTGAAAGATCGGCGGTATGAATGGTTTCTTCCAGCTGCGCCAGATTGTCGGCATTAATTGGCTGTAACAGGTTTTTGGGGCCTGCCGCCATGTCGCGGCGCTGCTGTTTCTGCGCGGTTTCGCTCATATACCGGCATAACAGCAAAAATTCCTGAAATTCGGTATTCAGATTGTACCATGTGCAAAAGCCGGTTTCTTCGCTTTCATCCTGGGCCACGGGGTCATCGCGAAACAGGTAACGCAGGGTTTCAACACCGGGTTCGACATCGCTAATGGTTTTGTCTTTCCAGATGAATAACAAATCACTGTTGCTGAGAACAAAAATGCGCCCGACAAAAAGTTTGACGTAGCTTTCAAACGTGTTGGTCGCGACCCGGACGTGATAATCGCGGCGGTGAAACGGCTTGAGGCGCGACAAATGGATATGCACCGCCCGATGCCCGAGCTTGCGGGTTTCCAAGCGTTGTACATAATCAAGCAGCAGGTGTTCCTGCAATGCCTGTTGTCCATATTGTTGCGGCTCGATCAAGCGCATTCCCCTGAGTAAACGGTACGCACCTTGTGTCTTTGCTTGTCAATTCAAGCATACCTCCCTGAAGGGGAGATTAAGATCTGTCTTTTGCGTATGTTTCCATTTTTATAGCAAATGCAAGGCATAGCGCATACTCGGCGGGTTAACCAAGCAATTTTAACGAATTATCGACGGGCACCTTCCGGGTTATTTGTTTACGGAACATGAAATTACCGGTTTTCACAAACTTGACAGCGCTACAGGGAAGTGGTCCCTTGTCTTGCATCTGGGTATTTGGGGTTGGCGTAATGAACGCGGTAAAAGACAAAACCGTGACTTTTTTGGGTCGCGGGCTGCGTGTGGCGGTTTTGGCAGGGCTGGTTTCTGTTGTGGCGGCTTGTGCCCCGCTGGCAGACAGGGATTTCTGGAATCAGGCAACATCCTTTGCGGGCAAGGATGATACGGCACTTGGCCTGTCCGAAGTTGTCGCCGGAAATTATCCGGCGGCCGAAAAATTTCTCGATGCGGCGATTACCCGCAACCCGTTAAACGGGCAGGCCCTGTTGTGGCGCGGAATCGTGTATCAAAATACCGGTCGCCCCGATAAGGCCCGCCAGGATTACAGCGCCATCATTGCATCAAATGCGCCCGGAACCGTTATTATGGCGGGCCCGACAACATCGCAACTCCACCCGTTACGCGATGCCGCACAATTTAACCTCGACCGGCTTGAAAAAGGTTTGCCCGGCGTTGTCGGGCTTGGCCCGCAAATGATGGTGGCCGGTGCCGCCCCGATTGATGGTTCCTCGATGATGGCGGCCCCGGCGGGCACGGTTACGCCGGCACGCCTTGCGCAAAACCCGACCGCCGCCGATGCCAATGTTGCCAAACGATTCGAAATTTTGCGCAACCTGCAAGGTGCCGGGTTAATTACCCCCGAAGAATTTTCGGCCCGCCGTGCGGCCAACCTTGGCGCGTTGCTGCCCATGAGCGCCCCGGCCCCGGCCGCCTATCTGGACCGCGAACCGCCTGATGGCCGTGAAATTCAGGATCGGCTGGAACAGTTGAACAAATCGCTGCAGATGGGCGCGATTACGGTGCAGGATCATGTCAATGAACGCACTGCCATTCTGGACGGGCTTTTGCCCGCCGAGCCCCGCGAACGCGCCATTCCGGCCCCGGCCCCGCAAGGATTGATGGATGCTGCCCGCAAAATTTCCCGGATCGAGGATTTGCAAAAGGAAAAACTGATCACGCCGACCGAATTTACCAAGGAACGCAACGCGATCGAGGCATCAATTATCGAACCTGCAAATGCCAGCATGGTTTCGCAAGAGGGCCAGCCGGTGCGCCGGGTTGCAAACGGTGCCGACACACCAAGCCGTGCGGTGAATACAGCGGCCCGCGCGAAACCGGCAGGTGGCGCGGCATCGTCAGTCGGGACCGAAATTCATCTGGCGTCCTATCGCAATCAAACCCAGGCCGAACGGGGCTGGTTGATTTTGGGCAGTCGTTTTGCCCCGCAGCTTGGCGGGCTGGACCATGAAATTCGCAAGGTATCGGTGCCCGGCAAGGGGACATTTTACCGACTGCTGGCCGATGGCATGGATACAAGCAAGGCAACACAGGTGTGCGCCGAATTAAAACGTCGCGGCCAGTATTGCGATGTCAAATAGCGATAGCTGCAAACGGTGGCATGAACAAGCGCCGGAGCAGGGGAATGTGGGATGGGACCAGATTGGATCGGGCAGGGTTTGGCCGGGCTGTGAGGCTGTGATGTTCATCATATCCAATTGGGGTAATCAGGATCACTGTAAGCCGTTGATATGGTAGTTATATGATTTTGGTTTTCAGCGATTTTCAAACCGCTGGCCCCTATAGCGGTGCCATGCGGGCAGCAGCAATGCGCCATGCCAACCCCGCCGGTCGCGATGGTGGGCAGGCAATTGCCGTTGTCGATTTGATGGTCGATGCACCAGACCGCGACCCGATGAAGGCCGGGTGTTTGCTTGCGGCGTGCGCAGGGTCATTTGCGGCGGGGGATGTTGGTTTGTGTGTTATCGACCCCGGCGTTGGCAGTGCCCGGCGCGGTGTGATTGTGCAGTGTGATGATGTCTGGTTTGTTGGCCCGGATAACGGCCTGTTTGAATTTGTGATCCGGCGGGCACGAACGGTTCGTATGTGGCAAATAGACTGGAAGCCAGCGGCTTTATCGGCCAGTTTTCACGGGCGCGATATTTTTGGCCCGGTTGCGGGAATGCTGGCCGCCGGGCAGGATTTTGCCAAACAGGAAATGGACGTGGCCGATCGTTTTGCCGATGCCAAAGCCTGGCCCGATGACATTGCGGAAATTATCTATTGTGATGGCTATGGTAATGCGATGACCGGGGTGCGCGCACAACAGGTCGAACCAGGTCAAAACATATTGGAAATCGGCGATTTGCAAATTGGCCGGGCCCGGACCTTTTCTGATGTGCGGCGCGGGGCGCCATTGTGGTATGAAAATGCCTTCGGGCTGGTGGAAATTGCCGTTAATGGTGGCCGTGCTGATCGCTTGTCCGGCGTGGCAATTGGGGCCAGTATCGGTTGGGGCGTTGGTGTGAAAGCCGAGTAACGAAACAAAAACAGGCCGCCATGCCGGGCCATAGATTGAAAGCGCAGTCCAGTCATGGTCTGACTGCCAAAAAGAACGGGAAACGCGCAATATGGCCATTACGGTCAAGTTTTGGGGGGTGCGTGGCAGCATCGCCTGCCCCTCGCCAGATCATATCAAATATGGCGGCAATACCAGCTGTGTTGAAGTGCGCGTGGCAGGGCAGGTTCTGATTTTCGATGCTGGGACGGGCATTCGTAATTTGGGCCGGGATTTGATCCGGCGCGGGGTTTCCCATGCGTCGATCTTTTTAACCCACACCCATTGGGATCATATTAACGGCTTTCCGTTTTTTGTGCCCGCCTATGATCCGGGCAATAATTTCGAGATATTTGCCGGGCATCTTGCCGGGCAGGGGGGCGTTGAAAAGGTTTTTTCCGCCCAGATGGCCAACCCCACTTTTCCGGTCCCGCTTTCGGCGATGCGCTCGACATTGTCCTTTTGTGATTTTACCGCAGGCAAAACGCTTTATCCCGCACCAGATATTGCGGTGCGCACGGCGCCACTATGTCATCCCAACGGGGCAACCGGCTATCGGGTCGAGTATGGCGGGGCATCGGTATGTTATGTAACCGATACCGAACATCGCCCCGGTCAGACAGACCAGACGGTGCTGGATTTTATTTCCGGGGCTGATCTGGTGATTTACGATTCGACCTACACCGATAGCGAATTTGAAAAAAAGATCGGCTGGGGCCATTCCACCTGGCGCGAAGGTATCCGGCTGTGCAAGGCTGGCAATGTTGGCCAACTGGCATTGTTTCATCACGACCCGGACCACGATGATACCACAATGGCCGCAATTGAAGGCGAGGCCCAGACGGAATGGGGACCTGTGTTTGCGGCGCGCGATGAAATGATTGTCGAGGTTACGGGAAAACCATCCTGACGGGGCGGGGTGGTTTATATGCCGAGTTTGTCGCGAAAGGCCCGGCTGGATATGGATATGGAATTTTGGCACGGGTCTTTTGCATTGGCGAACATATATCCGTCTGCCTGATGAACCGGGCCAAAATCAAGGCCGTTCTGTGCAGACCTGGCGCAGAACGCTTCAATATCCTCGACATCAAAAACCAGCTTCACACAGGATTGGCCCTGTCGTTGCCCCTTGGCCGCAGGGTGAAGCATGATGTTTGCGCCGCCAGTATCTGCCACCAGTTCAATAATGCGGTCGTTTGCAAGCTGGCGGGCTTTAAACCCGAAGTGGGTTTCGTAAAAACGGGCCGTTTCTTGCACGTTTCGGGCGTAAATTAGCACTCTGCCAAGCGACATGATGACGGACCACGCGGGGTTGCGATTATGACTGTTGTCTGATCATGGAAACGCGAACCGTTGCCTTGCAACAGTGATGAACTGGCGCCTACAAAGCCCGCGAATATTTCGGGAAGACGCGAATTTCAACCCGGCGGTTGGCTTCGCGGTTTTCCGGTATCGGGTTTCCCTGATCATCTTCATTGGGCAGTTTGGGCATGGTGTCGCCATAGGAAATGGCGCGCATGCGGTCTGATTGCGGGTCTACGCCCACAGCCCCGAAAAAACGGACCACGGCAATGGCGCGCCCGGCAGCCAGTTCCCAGTTCGATGGGAAACGCGGGGTGCTGATCGGCGAATCATCGGTGTGACCTTTGACCTCGATCTGAAAACCCATATAGCGCGGTTGTTTTAAAAGGTCGCCGACATCTTTTAAAAACAGCACCGCATCGCGGGTTAAATCAGCCGATCCGGCCTGAAAAAACGACCCGCTGGCAAGTTCCATCAGGATGCCTTCATCATCGGTCTTCACATGCACCGATTTGTCGAGCGACAGATTGAAAACAACATCTTTCAGGTCGGTTTCAAGAATTTCGGTCGGCCGCACAACACTGCGTTTGCCGATATTCTGGGCAATACCGGCCTGAATTTTTTCAAATACCGGCAATTCAATTTTCGAAAAACTGACCAGCATGACAAAAAACGCCATCAAAAGGGTAATGGCATCGGCATAGGTTGCGAGCCAATCTTCGTCAATTTCTTCAGTGCTTGGCCCTTGTAGGGGAGACCTGCGACGCCGTGCCATGGGCTTATCCTGCTTTCTGTCGTCTGATCGGGCGAAACCGGCTTATTGCGGTGTCTTGTCCATATTAAAATGAATGGCCGGGTCCAGAAATGAATTCATCCGGTCCTGAATGGCACGCGGACCTTTTCTGTCGGCCAGCATGATCAGCCCTTCGGCAATCAGCGAATTGCGAAATTTCATGATGTCTTCGCGCTGCTGGATTTTGCTGGCTGCCGGGATGAAAAAGAACCGTGCCGCAACAATGCCATACAACGTGGTAATCAGGGCAATGGCCAAGCCAGCACCCAGCGATGTCGGATCGTCGCCCATTTTATCAAGCATGATCACAAGGCCGACCAGCGTGCCAATCATGCCAAAGGCAGGGGCCGCACCAGCCATGCTGCGCAAAATATTCACGGGAACCAGATTGCGGCCATAGGAACTGTCGATGGCGTTATAGAGCATGTCAGACACGTCATCGCCGTTATAACCGGTAATGACAATTTCCATCGCCCAGCCCAGAAACGGTTCTTCCTTGCCCAGCCGGGTTGCTTCTTGCTCAAGGGCGTTGATGCCCTTTTTTTGCATAAGATAGCCCCATTTGACCACGCGGCCAACTTCGCCGGTCAATTGCCCGCGGCCCATGCGCGGGGCCCGGAATATCTTGAAAATCAGTTTAACGGCCAGCCACACATACCGTGTCTCATAGGCAATAAACGTGGCTGCAAATGTTCCGCCCAGCACCATCAAAACGCTGGAAAGGCTCAAAAATACTACATAATTGTCTGTCGAAATATAGATCGACGCAACAAACAGGCCGATACCGACCAAAATCCCCAAAATCGTCGTCAGCGACATCGCTTTTCACGTTCCTTCGTCCAGAAATCTGCCTGATTTCCGCCCCCGTTTCGCAAACCCGCCAAGGGCGGGTTACATCTGGAAGCATCATAGACTGCCTTTGCCCCCCTGTTAAGCAAAGAGCCTTGCAAATGCCGAATGATTTTGGAATTGCGACTTATGCGTTATTAACATGCGATACATTTCCCGCAAGTTGCGCCATTCGGGTCTTTTCTATGGTGCAAACGGTTCGGGAGCCGGGCATTGGGGCGTTCGGGCTGATGAAAAAATGACAATACCCTGTGCTGGTAAGGACACAGGGTATTGTCATTGATATGTTCATCACGGTTTGCCGCGTTAAACGGCAGGGGTGGTTTTCAGGTCTCAGGCGGCACGGATGCCATCAAGGAAGCGGTCAACTTCAGCCCGCAGCTTTTGCGAAAGCGTGCCCAGTTCTTCGGCAACTTCCAAAACCGAATGCGCCGATTTGTCGGTTTCGCCCACGGTATGGCTCACCCGTTCGATATTGCGGGTCACTTCCTGCGTGCCAATGGCGGCCTGTTCAACATTGCGGGCAATTTCATTGGTGGCGTCGGCCTGTTCACGCACGGCGTCTGAAATTGTGCTGGTAATGTCGGTAATGCGTAAAATAACGCCGGAAATATCCTGAATGGATTTTACCGTCTTGCCGGTTTCGCTCTGAATGGCATTGATCTGGTCCGAAATTTCATCGGTTGCCCGAGCGGTCTGGTTGGCAAGGTTTTTAACTTCGGCGGCGACCACGGCAAATCCTTTGCCGGCTTCGCCCGCCCGCGCGGCCTCAATCGTGGCGTTAAGGGCCAGAAGGTTGGTTTGCCCGGCAATGTCGCTGATCAGATTGACAATTTCACCGATTTTACCGGCGGCCTCGGACAAACCGGCAACGGTGCGGCTGGAAACATCGGCTTCCTGCGATGCCTCGGCGGTAATTTCGGTCGACTGATGGGCCTTGTCGCCAATTTGCGTGATCGAGGCCGATAAATGGTCGGCGGCTTCTGACACGGTGCGCACATTGGTGGTGGCTTCTTCCGACGCGGCAGCAACGGTTGTGGCGTTTTTGCTGGCCTGGTCGGCGGCGGAAACCAGCTGGCGCGCGGTGTTTTGCATGCGGTCGGCCGATGTCGAAACCGATGAAACGATCCCGGCAATGATTTTTTCAAAACTGCCAATCAGGCTTTCAAGCCGGATCATGCGTTGTTCGCGCTGTTGCTGGGCGGCCTTTTGTTCAGTTTCCATACGTTCTTTGGCGATGGCGTTGGTTTTAAACACCTCGACCGAGCGGGCCATGGCACCTATTTCGTCGTGGCGGTGCGTGTTTTCAATATCAACATCGGTACGGCCATCGGCAAGGTCACGCATAACATGATCCAACTGCGACAGCGGGTTGGTGACAATATTGGACAACAGGGCACGAATGCCAATCACGGTCAGAATGATCACGATGATGCCGCCAATAACAATTCCGATCAGGATGGTATTGGTTTTTGCCTGTTCAGGTGCGACCGACAGGCTGGACGATAAAACCGCAATCACGTCGCCTTTTTCTTCGCCCATCAGCCCGCCGTGGCAGGTAAAACAAACATCCTTGTCGGCACCACTGGTGACGCCTAAAACAATCGGCATCGACATGCGATAAGTGCCATCATCGGTATAGCGTCCAACCAGTTTGCCGGTTGAAATCGCTTCCTCGTCAATGGCATCGCGGGGCAATTTAAGGGCTTTTTCCTCGTTTTCCTTCATATAGGCCAGGGTTTTGGGTGCCCAGACGGACCATAATTCGCCCGGATAATCCTGGTTGCGGCTATCAAACCAGTTATTGAAAACCTTGATGCCGATATCTTCAGAATCATCAATCCGCGCGGCCATCACGTTAACAATCAGGGCATGGAGCGATGTCAGCTCATTGTCGCTGAGCTGACGTAACTTGGCATCCATTGCCCGACGTTCGGTCATGGCAATCATGATGAGTGCAATCACCATCACCAGTGTCACCCCGAAAGCAGAAGCCACCATGAACCGTTTGCGTATGCCCATGCGTTTCCAACCCGATAATAGCGCCATCAATTTCCCTCGAACCCGACAAGAAGCGGAATAAAAGCACGCGGAACAGGCCCCAAAACCCGCAGGTGCCACGACTGACTTATTGCCTTTACCAATCCTCTGTTTGGTAAATTGAAGCATTGATTTGCCTCAAGTGAGCGTTGTTATTCAGAAATATTCCAAATTCACATCACATGGCCGAGGCGGTCCTTGCCGGTTTTTGGGGGCTGTATTTGCGCGAGGGAAATCATTGCTTTTTGGGCTGTGATGTCGCTGGTCGCGCTGTTGCATACGATGGTGCAACGCAATGTATATTTGAGCGGTTTTAAACCGGCGACGGGAACAATTGTGCCCGCCCGAGGTTGAATTTTCAGGGCCAGACGGGCATACCTTGAGCCAGCGGGGCAAATCCTTGCGCGTCAGGGATTAAAACGGGCACATCACAAATCGGGGCTGACCATGAATATCACCTTTGCAGATGCACAAAAGAAACTCGAAGAAATCACCGCTGAAATGTTGATCTTGATCCGTCAATACGGGTTGGATGCGGAATCGCCGTTTGATGTAATTACAGTTGCGCGCGGCAAAATTGACAATGAACAGGATTATATTCGGTTTCTGGAACTGTCCCTTGAAGGGCGCATTTATGGCGAATATGCCGAAGCCCTGCAAAAACAGATGGATCAGCAAGCGCAAGACGCGCAAACTACTGGTCCGCAGAATATTCATTAAGTCCCCCTTGGCGCAGGGTCAGGGCAGGGGCACGGTATTTTTAAGCGGGGAATTTTCTGTTTTGCCCGTGTGGTTGTGCCCCTGATGCCGTGCCTTAGTTTTTCTTTTTTCCTGTGTTGGTTGCGATTGCGCGGCTGAAAATCACGCAAAAAGGGCTGATTTTCGGGATTTTTCACGGGTTTCTGGCGCCGTGGTCATAAAAGCTTCGCCAACATGTCACCGTCTTGCAGTTGAGATAACTCAATTCCCGGCCTATATCGCGGTGGTCGATGCGCTGTACGGCAAAGTACATAAAAAGCGTGCGGCATTGTCGGGCAATTTGCCGGGCATACCGGGAAAACGAGCAACAGGATGGCTGACATGAATAAAAGTTATGTTCAGACCTTGATGGAAGTCGAAAAAGTATTTGGTCAGATCAATGACCATGATTACCGTTTATATCGGGCGGTATGGGGCAATCGCCAGGCAGCCAATATTGGCATGCCGCGGGGCACCCGGGCTGAAATCAGCCGCAAACTGGCCGACGATTTTACCTCGGCAATTCAGGGCGGCGTGGTCGCACATGCGATTGTTGCGGGGCGCAAAATGGCGTTTCATTCCGCCGCCTGATCGTCGTTCAAACCGTATTATTGACTGCAGCATTGCATTTTTCGCCAAGCTGCCCGATTTTAAGCCGCCATTCGATGGTATCGATGGCGGCTTTGTTTTTGTTTTTCGGGCCGGAGGCCAGTTATGTCGATTAAATCCCTGATCCGCACGATCCCTGATTATCCTAAAACCGGGATCATGTTTCGCGATATTACCACCCTTTTTGGCGATGCCGAGGGCCTGCGCGAGGTTGTTGACACGCTGGCGGGTGAATTTCAGGGCCAGAAGATTGACGTTATTGCCGGGATCGAGGCACGCGGGTTTATCATCGGCCCTGCTGTTGCACTGGCCCTGGGCGTTGGCTTTATTCCCATTCGCAAACAGGGCAAACTGCCTGCCAAAACCATTTCCGTCGAATATGACCTGGAATACGGCTCGGACATTATTGAAATGCATGTTGATGCCGTCAAACCTGGCCAGCGCGTGTTGATCCTTGATGATCTGATCGCAACCGGCGGAACCGCCCTTGCCGCAATCGATCTGATTGAAAAAGCCGGTGCCGTTCCGGTTTCGTGCGCTTTTATCATTGATTTGCCCGACATTGGCGGGGCTGCGCGCATTCGGGAACGCGGCGTGCCAGTCTTCACCCTTGTGGAATTCGAGGGCGATTGATCCATCGTCAGGAATAATGGACTCAACTCCAGGTTTCAGGTGAGTTCATTTACCTGTCTTTTTTGTGTAAAATGCGGTATGATCATAAGTGTTGATCATGTGAACAACCATCTTTTCAACGATGGTGAATATAATGATACCGCAAGTTCCCCGTGCCCAGACAACCAATGCTGCCATGCATATGTCGCGGCTGGCTCCGGCAGGCGCACGCGGCATAGCCACGGTTAACCGCGATGCCGGTATCGAGGCGACCAACGAACAGTTTGGCTATCAATCCGATACCGATGGCACCTTGTTCAATGCCTTCCTTGAGGAAAAAAATCGCCACGGCACATCGCATGGTGGCAAGGACGACAACGACGCCCGCCATCATCGCAAGGCCCGCACCAGCACTAGTAATGGCCCGGCAATGCGCGATTTTTCTGGTGATAAAGCCAGTTACGATGGCGCGCGCTTTGCCGATTTTCTCGATTTTGACGGCCCGCTCGACCTTGGCGCACGCCGGTCGCCCCAATCCATCTATGCGATGGTGAATGCGGTAACCCACGGCATGCCCCAGCGCGGGGAACAACTTGATTTCCGTGTCTAGAACGGTGTTTGGTTTTCCCGTGCGGGCTTTATTCGCGCTCCTGTTCCTGTTGTAATCCTGCTGTGCCAAGGTCGGGGTGTTTTGTGCTGTTTTTCTCGTGGTCGTGTTATGGACCTGTGCCCGATGTCTGTAACAGGGCCGGGGCGGGCGGTGACGCATGTTACCGCCGCAATCTCGGCCCTTGTTGGGGCGGCGGGGGCTGGCTATCATGGCGATAAGGGATGCGCCATTGGTGCGCGGCCATTTTCCATCTTTCGCTCAGGGCAGGAATGAAACAAAAACCGGTTCTTTATTCGGTCTATGACGTCGCCTTTCGGCTGATTGATCATGCGCTGAACGATAACGAATATTTGCAACCGCAAAAGCTGCATCGCGTGCTGTATCTTGCCCAAGGCTATTTTGGTGCGGCCTATCATGGGGCAATGTTGATGCCGGCTGTTTTTATCGCCGAGGAAGCCGGGCCGATTGAACCTAACCTGTATGTGTTGATGGAAGAAACCCGGCCAGATGTGCGCCTGAAGGCGATTAACGAAAAAACCAGCCATTTTATTGAAAGCATCTGGCGGCAGTTCGGCCATCATTCGGTCGACCATCTTAATGCGTCGATCCGCAATCATGCCCCCTATCACGATGCCTGGCAGGCCGGGCCGGGCACGGTTATTTCATTTGATGAAATGGTCACGTTTTACACCTCCGTTCGTAAAACAGCCACCACCCCCGAAGCCGACGGGGTGGTCCGCCCGCGTGTCATGCGCTCGCACAAAGGCAAACCCGTTGCCACCACCGACTGGCGCCCGCGCCGCATAAAATAACTGGTTCACGCTGGTCCACGCGAACGGGCTGGCGGTCGTTTACATCCCGGTATCGCAGCATTTTTCCTGAAATCCGGCCAGAACCAGACGATCCGATCTAGAGCATGTTTCCGTTAATAAGACCCATTTTGTTTAATTTTGACGTGCCGTTTGGCAAGGCACAGCGCGCCGCGCGATGCGGCGCATCGGGCAAGCGGTGTAACGCCGTCAAACGCCGTCAAAATTGAACCCTCCGGGCCCGCGCATTTTGCTGCTCGGCTACGTCGAAATCCTTGTCCGTAACCCCGTTACGCCCTGCGGACTTCTCCTTGCCGAGCAGCAAAATGCGCGGGCAGAATGGGTCTTATTAAAGGAAATATGCTCTAAATGTTCAGTCTTTTGGCCGGGCCGGCGGGATCGGCATGATCCGCCGCATCGGGTTGTTGGAGGGTTCGGGGTCAATGGTGGGCGCCGGGGCAGGGTTGTTTTGTGTGCCGCTTTTGCCATTCGCATCGTTCGGCGCCGATGGGTGATCGGTCAGATTATCGGTGCGATCATCGCCATCGGCTATGTCATCAAGGGCGGATCCGGCTTCGGTCGGGGAACTGGCACCTGTTTCGGTGTTGTTTTGCGCATCGTTCTGGTCGCCATCACCGGCAGGGGGCTGCTGTACGGGGGATTGCGGTGCCGTAAAAGGTGCCGGAACGGCAGGTTTGGTGCCGTTTATTTGTGCGGGGGCCGGTGATGCAGGGGCATGGGGCATTTTTATGCCTTCGCACGGGTCCGACCGGTCCAGATCGGATGTAAACCAGATAAAATCCACACTGTGGTCCGGGCCAAACGCCTTTAGGGAATCGGCAGGCGCAGAGGAGGGATCGCCCGAGTTGGGGGCTTCAAGCATGGTAATGACAATGCTGGTGCCTTTGGGGTCGAACCGCCGTAAATGCCACGGCACCCCGATATTGGCCCGGGCATGCATGGCACCTGTAATCAGGAAAGCGCCCTTGATGCCTTTGGCCCTGGTGGCATCAAACATCGCACGCGCCAGCGATGCGTCGCGGGCAAACTGGATGGTGCTAAAAGGGGGGGCTTGTTCTGGCGATAATACGCCGCAATGGGCGTTAACAATTTCACGATCAAACAGGGTTTTTGTTTCTGCCGGGATCGGGGGCAGGGCCAGCTTTTTGGCAAGGCTTGTGGGCAGGGCCCCATTGCCCTTGGCCATTAACGGCGCAATCAGGGCTTTGGGCAGGTTGCCTGCGACCATGGGAAGCTGGTGCTGGCGGGCGGCTTCGGCAATCGGGGAATAATCCTGCCATAAAGGCCAGCCGCTATCTTCCCAGTTAAGCTGGTTGCCGATATCATCGATGGTAATTTTTTTGTTGTTCCAGGCGTCGTCAAGCGCGCTTTGCTGGTCGCGGTTGATCATTTCCCACACAACGGCTCGTTTCAGGCCATCGCCGGACAAAACATCAATCAGCTCAGCCTGGCGTTGATGATGAATAAGGTTGTCGTGGGTTTCGCCCAGCAAAATGTATTTTGCCCCGGCTGCCGCCGATTGCAGAGTTTCAAGGCGCACATAATCGCCGCGCGCCACATCATAGATCAAACCCGGCGCAGGGGCCATTGGGGGCATACCCCCGTTGGCTGCCTGTGCCGGGGCAATTGTGCCAAGGCTCAGAACAATCAGCAGATAAACAATAAACGGGAAGCAGGCCGTTGCGACCTGTGGTTTGTTGTGAATTGTTGGCATGTTCCGGTTCGGCGTTGCGATCAAAAAGGGTTATTTGGTCTGGTTCAGGGCCGTTTCAATATCGTCGATCAAATCATCGATATGTTCAATCCCGACAGACATGCGCAAAAGATCCCCCGGCACCGGGCTGGTGGGCCCTTCGACAGAGGCGCGATGTTCGATCAGGCTTTCAACCCCGCCCAGTGACGTAGCACGTTTAAACAGTTTGCACGCATTATGAAAGGCTACAGCGCGTTCTGTCCCGCCTTTTACCCGCAAAGACAACATACCGCCAAAGCCACCCTGCATTTGTTTTTTGGCAATGTCGTGGCCGATATGGCTTTCAAGGCCGGGATATTGCACCTGTTCAATTTCAGCATGGGTTTCAAAATGCCGGGCAATTGCCATGGCATTGCTGCTTGCCCGTTCCACCCGCACCGAAAGGGTGCGCATGCCGCGCAACAGCAACCATGTTTCAAACACGCCCAAAACGGCCCCGCCGCCTTTGTGTTGTTTGCAAACCTGCGCCCAGAACGCATCTTTTTTCGCACAGGTTAAGGTGCCTGCCAAAACATCGCTATGCCCGTTCAGGTATTTGGTGGCCGAATGCATGACAATATCGGCGCCAAATTCAATTGGCCGGGTAATTAGCGGCGTTGCCACGGTGTTATCAACCGCCACAATCGCGCCAATGGCGTGGGCGGCCTTGGCAACTGCGGCAATGTCGGTAATTTGCCAGTCGGGGTTGGCGGGGGTTTCCAGCCAGATCAGCTTTGTTTTGCCCGGCTGCATGTGTTTGGCCCATGCGTCGGCATCGCCGTTATCAACAAAATCAAACGTCAGGCCCGACCGCACACCGATATCCTGCATAAACGCGCGCAAGGCCCAGTACATTACCTTGGGCGCAACCACATGGTCGCCAGGTTGCAGGGCTTGTAACACACAAACCGCTGCCGCCATGCCCGATGCAAACAACCGGCTGTCGGCCCCGCCTTCAAGGGCGTTTAAAACGGCACAGGCCTGATCATAGGTCGGGTTATCGGCGCGGGTATAGCAGCGCCCGTCGTGATAGCTAAGGTCGGTATTGCGTTCAAACGTGGTCGAAGGATAAAGCGGCGGCGTAACAGAACGGGTGGTTTCATCGACCCAGCCCAGCGCCTGTGCCGCAACCGTTGCGGCATGCTGGTTATTGGTTTTGTGGGGCATTTTTTGGTTTCCCTGATGGTGGTGGCCATGCTTAATTGTTATACCCTAATGCGCCCTATCGTTTTGGGGAACCACAAAAATACCCGGCTGACCGGCTATCAGGGATATGATGCACATGCAGACGCAAACCGTTCCAAAACAGGCTGATGTCGTGATTATTGGCGGTGGCATTCAAGGTGCCGCCAGCGCGTTTTACTTGCAAAAGGCCGGGATGTCGGTTGTCTTGCTGGAAAAAGATACCGTGGCCTCGCACCAGTCTGGCCGGGCATGGGGCTTTGTTCGCCAGCAAGGCCGCGACCCGGTGGAATTGCCCCTGATGAAAGCCTGTATCGATATTTGGCCCAACCTTGAACGCGACCTTGGCGCCGATCTGGAATGGCGGCAGGGTGGTGTTTTATATGTTGCCAAAGACGACGGCGAAATGGCCCGTTATGAACGGTGGCTGGCCGATGCCAAGCCCCATGATATCGGCAGCCGCAAACTGGGCCGGGCCGAGGTGGAAGCCCTGATGCCCGGCATTACATCGCCCGGTGTCGGCGGGCTTTTTACCCAAAATGACGGGCAGGCCGAACCCAAAAAAGCGGCCCCCGCCCTGGCAAAAAAGGCCCACGAACTTGGCGCGGTGATTTTACAGGGCTGCGGGGCGTTGGGCATTGAAACCCAAGCCGGGCAGGTGAGTGGCGTTATCAGCGAACGCGGCGTGATTAAAACCCGTATTGTCATTTGTGCCGCCGGGGCGTTGACCCACAAGTTTGTTGCCAAATTTGGCCGTCGTTTGCCCCAACAAACCACCCGTGGCACGGTGATACGCACCAAACCGGTCCCTCCGATATCTGCGGCCAGTGCCGTGGTTGATGGTTTGGGGTTTCGCCAGCGCGCCGACGGCTCGCTTAACCTGTCGGACGATATCAATACCGATATCGACCTGACCCTGTCGCGCTTTCGCTATGCCGCCGATTTTTTACCGGGATACAAGGCTAATTGGCGCAATTTCAATTTCCATCTTGATATGCGCTTTATCGATGATCTCGCCGACCATTTACCGGGCAGCCCGGCGGCGGATAACCCGCTGATGGGCCGTCGGCAAACCACGGCCTTGCCCAACCCCAAACGCATTCGCAACTCCCTTGCCGCGTTTAAACGGCTGTTTCCCCATATTGAAACACCGGTCATTGTTGACCAGTGGGCGGGCGACATTGATGTCACCCCCGATGCCGTGCCGGTGATTGACCAGCTTGATAATCCCAAGGGCTTTTTTGTTGCCACCGGTTTTTCCGGGCACGGATTTGCCATGGGGCCGATTGTTGGCAAGGTGCTGTCGGAATGGATCACCACCGGGCAATCGTCAATTAATCTGGATGCTTTCCGGTTGTCCCGTTTTGAAACCGGTGAAAAACGGCGTCCCTACGATTTGCCATAGGGGCGGCGGGCATGACGTCAACCGCGTGGCGCGTGATTGTTAGCTGCGGGCAAAACGCAGCAGCACAGCGCCACATACCGTCATCATTGTTGATGCCAGTTTAACCAGATTAAGTTTTTCGCCCAAAAACACCACGCCGATCAGCAAGGCAAAGACGATGCTGGTTTCGCGTAACGCCACCACCAGTGCAATTGGCGCGTTGGTAAAGGCCCACATCACGGTGCAATAGGCGATAAAGGATGCGCTGCCACCGATGAAAAAGGCAATTTTGCCGCGTTGGTAAATGTCGCGCACAATGGTGGGGCGGCGGATATGGGCAAATGTGCCAAAAACCAGAATATTACCAATGGTGTGCCATGCATAATAATCCAGCACATTGCCCGCCAGCCGCGCTCCGGTGCCATCGGTTAAGGAATAGGCGCTGATAAAACAGCCGGTAATCAAGGCCAGCACTGCCGCCCGCCCATTGCGCAAACCATCGCTGCGTCGCACCAGACACAGGCTGATAATGCCACAGCCAATCAGGGCGATGGCAATTGCTTCAATCGGGGCCAGCGCAACCCCCAAAAACACCACCGAAACAGCCGCTACAATCAGCGGTGCCGACCCACGGGCAATCGGGTAAACCTGGCTAAGATCGCCCCATTGATAGGAATTGATCAAAAACCACTGATATCCCAAATGCAACGCAACCGACCCCGCCAGATAGGGCCAGCTGGCCGGGGCAGGCAGGCTGGCAAAAGGCAATAACAGCAACAATAACGGCAGATGGCCAAAAATCACGGCGGTCATGTTCAGCATTTTGTCATTGCCGCCCTTGATCAGGGCATTCCAGATCGCATGCATGACAGCCGCACCAATTACCGCAAGAAAAACCGTCGTTGTCATGTGGTAATGGTCCTTTTGGGGCAGTGGGCCAAGGGGTTGGCCAAGGGTGGGTGAGGGTGATTGGCTGGGGAAAAGCGCGGCCACGGTGATGTCAGTTTGATGACGGCATCGTTTCGTAACTGGCCGGATGTTTCAAGTTTTATGTCGGTCGAAAATTGCCCCGATGTTAAAAAAAACCGCCAAGGCTGACATTTTGAAATGCAGACTTGGCGGCTGGGTCGATTGGCGCGGATTTATTTTTGTGCTGGCGGGGATATATGGTGGTGCATGCCGCCTACCGGCAGGGCCTTGAAATGTTCGGGGTTCAACCCCGCCTGTTCCATGGCACTGTGAAGCCGTTTGGGGGGCTCGTCCACCGGTTCGGATGTTAAAACAAACGTCCCCCAATGAATGGCAATGGCCTGTTTTACCCCCATCGCCTGTTTGATCAGAACGGCTTCTTCGGGGTTTACATGGGCGGCTTTCATAAAATCGCGTGGGTCATAGGCGCCGATCGGGATCAGTCCCAAATCAAACGGGCCATATTTTTCGCCCATTTCGGCAAATAACTGTTCGTTCCAGCCACTGTCGCCGACAAAGTAAAATTTGAACCCGTTGGGAAATGTCAGGGCATAGCCGCCCCACAGCATTTCCTTGCGATCACTCATCTTGCGGCTCGACCAGTGATAGGACGGGGTATGTACAATCTTAACGCCGTTAACTTCGGCAAACTGGTCCCAGTCCATTTCAATGCAGCCATCAATCCCGGCTTCTTTAAGCAGGCTGGCATTTTTCAACGGCACAATATGGGTTGGTGCATTGCCGATCTGGCGTAAAGATTCAAGATCGCAATGGTCGTAATGATTATGCGATAGCAAGATAATGTCGATCTTTGGTAGCTGATCAATTGTCATGCCCGGCGGGCTGTACCGTTTGGGGCCCACACGTACAAACGGCGACGCCCGGTCTGAAAAAACCGGGTCGGTCAAAATGTTGACGCCCTGATATTGCAACAGCACCGTGGCATGGCCAATCCATGTGACCTGTGCTACATCCGGGTTCGGGGTGTGGATGGCCTCCAGGTCTGGGGTCACGACGGGGGTTTTGCCAATCTGGTCTTTGGCCCGTGGCCAGTTTTCACGTCCAAACAGGCGGCGGCGTAAAAAAGTAAAAAACGATTTTTTGCCTTCGGGTAACGGATACCGGTTTTCAAAGCCGTTTTCAGTGTGATGGTCCGAGCGCGATACAGAATTCACAGGCTTTCCCTTATCTTTTTTTGTTCTTTTACTATGTGTTGCATTTGCCCCGCCGCGCAAGTGGCGAGATTGTTTTGCACCGTGCATAAAAAAAATGTGCTTATAAAAAACGGGCGGCACCATAAGCACCGCCCGTTTGTTGCGCCGTCCCCACCGGGAAGCAGGCGGCACACAGTAAAATTGTTATTCGATCACATCGACATAGCTATCAAGGTCGGGCGTATGGTCGATAATGCCTTCATCAAGCAAATATTGTGCAAAACGGGCATAGCGGCCCCGGTCAACCGCAGCGGGGCGCAGGGCAAAACGCGGTAACGTATCGGCCCAGGCGCGTTTGTTCAATTCATCATCAAGGTTGGGATAGGCCGCGATAAAGGCTTTCCAGCTATCATCGGGGTGGTTGATCAGGTATTGGGTGGCTTCTTCAAGCGCATCAAGCATCTTTTTCATGCGCGGATCGTTCACATGGTCTTTGCGCACCGTCAGGATCAATTCGTCATAAGGTGGAACGCCTTCTTCCTCGACGTAAAATGCCTTGCCCGGTTTGCCGGCAATGTCCATCTGGTTAAGCTCGAAATTGCGATAGGCCCCAATCACCGCATCAACCTGGCCCGAATAAAGCGACGGGGACAGCGAGAAATTCACGTTCACCAGCTCGACCGAGTTTATATCAACACCGTGGCTTTTTAGCATGGTGCCCAAAACCGCATCTTCAAAACCGGCCAGCGAATAGCCGATCTTTTTGCCTTTCAGATCGGAAATTTCCTTAATCGGCCCGTTTTTTAACACCACCAGCGCATTTAACGGCGTCGCCACCAGGGTGCCAATGCGCGTTAGGGGCAAACCCTGTGCGACCTGAACATGTAATTGCGGCTGATAGTTCACCGCCACATCGCCTTGCCCGGCGGCCACCAGGCGCGGCGGGGCCGATGGATCAGCCGGTTCGATCAGCTCTACATCCAGCCCGTGTTTGGCAAAAAAGCCCTTTTCCTTGGCAACAATCAGGGGTGCGTGGTCAGGGTTTACAAACCAGTCTAGCAAGATCGTCAGTTTTTCGTTGGCATGGGCGGGGAGCGCCGCCAGCGCCAAAGACGCGCCGATGGTTGCGGCCGATAATATGGATTTCAGGCGTGACATGGCTATTTTCCTGTTTCAAGCAAGCACGGTAAAATGAAAAAACGCAGCGCCAAAGATGCAGGCAAGCCTTGGTTTTTGGCGCAAAAGCGAAAGTTTAATCGTGACGGGCAAGGCTGTCGGGTTGCCACGGCAACAACCTGCGCAACAGCCGGTCGACGATAAAATATTGGGTAATCGAGAAGGCACACAGGATCAAAAGACAGGCGAAAACCATATCGATTTGAACCCGGGCATTGGCATGCAGCATCAAATACCCCAGCCCGTGGCTGGAGCCGACCCATTCGCCAATAATCGCGCCAATCGGTGCCACGGCCGTTGCCACCCGAAACCCCGATGCAAACGAGGGCAGGGCAGCAGGCAAACGCACATATTTCAGCATCCGCCAGCGGCTGGCCCCCATGGTTCGGCCCAAATCCAGCCAGCCGGTTTCGGTGCGTGAAAGCCCGTCAAAAAAGGCGACCGTCACCGGGAAATAAATGATCAGGGCCGCCATCGCGATTTTTGATGCCAAACCAAACCCCAACCACAACACCAAAAGCGGTGCGATGGCAAAAAACGGAATCGCTTGCGAAACCAGCAAAACCGGCATCAGCCAGAAACGCACCGGCGAAAACATCGCCATCGGCAATGCGGTTAGCACACCCAAAATCGCCCCGGCAAACAGGCCGATCACGGTTTCGGCAATGGTGTATCGGGCATGCATCGCCAATACAGCGTGCTGGCGGATCAATGCCAGGGCAACTTCATAGGGCGATGGCAGCATATAAGGTGGGGCATCGGTAATGCTTACAATGGCCTGCCAGGTTATCAGCAAGGCCAGAATAATGATCAGTGGCCGCACCGCGCGCAGGACCCGCCAGGCCGGTAAGACTGGTTTGCGAGTGTGTTTTTTTCGGCCCGTGCGCGACAGCGTATTAGCAGCGGCAGATCGCGATGTTTGCGCCTGGCGCGGGTTTGCCGGTGCCCTATCCGTTGTGGGGCCATTTGCGGTTTGTTTATCCATGATGCCCCTCCGCATTTGCGGATGCCGGGGCGGGCGGATGTATTTCAGGCGCGTCATCAGCATCATCAGCCCCAAGCTGACGCAGCAACGCGCCGTGATGCTGCATGACTTCAACGCTGCCAACATCGCGCGGGATGGTGCCGCTGGGCACGACTGTTTCAACCAGCCGTGCCGGGGCACCGCGCAAAACATGAATATGATCACCAATGCGCAGCGCTTCGAGCGGATCATGTGTGACCAGCAACACGGTTTTTCCCGCCAGCATCCGTGCCGACAGGTCTTGTAATTTCAGGCGGTTTATCGGGTCCAGTGCTGAAAAGGGTTCGTCCATCAGCACAACAGGCCGGTCTTCCATCAGGGTGCGGGCCAGGGCGGCGCGCTGGCGCATCCCGCCCGAAAGGGCTGCGGGGCGCAAATGGGCGGCATCGGCAAGACCAACTTTTTCAAGCAGGCTGCGCGCCCGGTCATGATCGGGTTTTTCACCGCGTAATATTGCGCCAACCACCACATTTTCATGAACACTTCGCCACGGCAGCAATAAATCCTGCTGCGCCATATAGGCAACCCGACCGCTCAGGGGCGTATTGTCGCTGCAAATAATATCGCCCGACACATCGCCATCCACCAGCCCGGCCAGATAGCGCAAAAGCGTGCTTTTCCCCACACCCGATGGCCCCAACAAACAGCTTATGCTGCGCGCGGGAAGGTGCAGGTCCAGGTTATGAAAAATATCGACATCGTCAAAGGCGACGTGCCCGTGACGCAGCCAGATATCAAAACTGCGGAGAGAATGAAGGGCCCCATCCTGATCGGGGGGCGAAAAATCGGTACGTGCCATAACTTCCTTCCTACGCCGGTGTTAGCCGGGTCAGGTTCGAAGGGTCGTTCGGCAACACCGAACCTCTCAGCCCATTTGCGATGGGCCCCCCTGGACTTCGGGGACTATGGCAGATCATTTCCGGGCGTCAAGGCCCGATATTTGCTGCGGCGCAGTATGGCAGGGCAATTTTCCGACGGGCGGGAGGATGCCCGAAAATTCCGTTTTTACCGCTAATTTTCGCAAATATGGGCCGATAATGCCCCTATGTCATAATTTGACAGAATATTTTTGGGAACATTCCCGTTTAACCCTTGAAATTTGTCCGGGCTTCTGCAAACCCTAATAGCTGAAGCCGTGCTGTTTTCCCTTGGTTTCGCTTGTTTCATTGCATTGCTCCATGCCTTGGTGTTCTGACATTTTATGGTCCACCCGCCGCGCATGATTGCCGCCGAAATTTATCGCGGCTCGTCCTATGGTCCCAAACATCCATTGGGCATTCCGCGTGTATCGCTGGTGGTTGATATGGTTCATGCGCTGGGCTGGGTGAATGGTGATAATTATGTTGTCGGGCCGCTGGCCACACCGGCGCAATTGGCGCGTTTTCATACGCCAGATTACATTGCCGCCGTGATGCAGGCTGAACGCGATCAAAGCCTGCCCGATGACATGATGGAACGCTATAAACTGGGGAAAAACGGCAACCCGATTTATCCGGAAATATTCCGGCGTCCTGCGACGTCGGCCGGGTCATCGATTATGGCAGCGGATTTTTTGCGTGATGGCGGGATCGTCCATCATCCGGCGGGCGGCACCCATCACGGGCGCGCCGCCGAGGCATCGGGGTTTTGTTATTTTAACGACCCGGTGCTGGGCATTCTGGCTTTGCTTGATGGCGGGTTGGACCGGGTTTTGTATGTCGATATTGATGCCCATCACGGCGACGGCGTGCAGCTTGCCTTTGCCAATGACGACCGGGTTTTAACCGTTTCGGTGCATCAGGATGATTTGTGGCCGCGAACCGGTTCGGTCGATGACATGGCCGGGGGCATGGCGCGAAACGTGCCGATACCTGCGGGCATGAATGACGACGAAATGCGGTTTGTGCTGTTTGACTATCTTTTGCCACTGGCGGCGGATTTTGCACCGCAGGCCGTGGTGTTGCAATGTGGATGCGATACGCTGGCAGAAGACCCGCAATCGCGACAAATGCTGGGAAACCGGTCGGTTTGGGAAGTGGTGGGGGAGTTTGCGAAAATTGCACCGCGTTTGATGGTGTTAGGCGGCGGTGGATATAACCCCTACGGGGTGGCCCGATGTTGGGCCGGGATATGGGCAACTGTGAATAATAATGAAATTCCGGAAAAATTACCGGATTCAGCAGAAGAGATACTGCGTGACATAAAATGGTCGCATCGTCTTGGCAGACAGCCAGCGACCAGCTTGCTTACGACCCTTGCCGATGATTGGCGGGGTGGGGAAATCCGGGCGGAAGTCCGGGGTCATGTGCAGTTTCTAAAAGGGTATGGGGTATGAAGTCTTTCGTTCAGACGGTGTTTGTGTTCTTTTTCGTCAGTGCGGCGGTTATGGCTGGCCTGAATGCAAAAGCCACGGGTTTTGAGCGATCGCGTCTTTTGGTCGACGGACAGGTCTTTAATGTGGAACTCGCTTTAAGCCCGGATGAACGGGCACGGGGCTTGATGTTTCGGACCCACATGGAAGACGACAACGGCATGTTGTTCGATTTCGGCCAGCCACGCGATGTGTCGATGTGGATGAAAAATACGTTTATCTCGCTTGATATGCTGTTTATCGGGCAGGATGGCAAAATTGTTGGTATTGCCCCGCGCACGGTTCCAAAATCCGAAGCCATCATTTCGGCACCGCGCCCGGTGCGTTTTGTGCTCGAACTTAATGCCGGGCTGGCCGACAAGCTTGATTTCAAGGTTGGTGATACGGTTGACGGGTTGCCGCGCTAGGTCGCGCATATGGTTTGGGGGCGGGCGGCTTTTTACCGGTATCTGTCAGGTATCTGTAATCTGTCGCGGTGTTGCCGGTTTTGTTTGACGCACCAAAACGACATCTTGTTGTAAAAAAGGTGATAAAAAGCATCAAACCGGTCTTGCCGCGAACAGATTAAGGTGCTAAATCCCTCCCCGTGTCGGGAAGTGGCGCAGTCTGGTAGCGTACCTGCTTTGGGAGCAGGGGGCCGCGGGTTCGAATCCCGCCTTCCCGACCATTTCATCTCGAAGCGGGTGATTGCATTTTCAAGTTGCCCGATCGGGTGTAAACTGAATTTTGTAACGTCGTATTTCAGCCGGTTTACAAGTTAAAACGAGGGTGCCGATGAAGGTTCGTGTTTTCAAACCCGCAAAAAATGCCATGCAGTCCGGCCGCGCCGGGACCAAGCATTGGGTCATGGAATTTGAACCCCGCGCTCAAAAACTTCCAGATCACCTGATGGGCTGGATCGGTTCTACCGATACCCGCGGTCAGGTCCGGATGGAATTTGAAACCCTGGAAGAAGCGCAGGCATTTGCGGCAAAACATAATTTGATTGCCGAAATCGAATTGCCGAAAAGCCGCAAAATTCAGATTAAAACCTATGCCGACAACTTCGCTTTCAAGCGCGTTGTCTGATTAATCGGCCTGGTTTGATTGCCAAACCAGAATACGGGGCGATCATCGCCCCGTTTTGCTGTGAAACCGGTCTTAATGTTGCATTTGCACCCGCATGTAATGTGCAACAATCTGGTCTCACCAGCCCCGTGGTCCCTTAGCTCAACTGGATAGAGCAACAGACTTCTAATCTGTAGGTTGCTGGTTCAAGTCCAGCAGGGATCACCATTTTTCTTTTTAAAATCATCGTGTTGGGTGTTATTTTTAAACATAAAATGGCACGGCAGGATTATCTGCGTGCTTTTTTGCACAGATTTTTATTTTCATCCTCCTCATCTTCCTTGCCGTGATCCCGACATGATCGCTTAGCACACTGCGCGCCAGTAAATGGCCGCAGGGATGTGCGTCGATGTTGCGAAGAACGGGATGGCGGGGACTATGTATCGGAACCTTGTTGATTGCGGCGGGTATTATCGGCTCGGCCGTTGCCAATAATCGCGGCGGGGGCAGCGCGCCAGACGCCGTGCCGATGGTTGCGGCGTCACCCGACGCCGTGGCGCGCGGCAATTTCGGCCCGTTTGTCCGCTCGCTAAACGACAGGCCATATGGCTATCAGTTGGTGGCCGACCCGGTTTTATCCCATATGGGCAAGGGCAACTCCTCAACATCGCTGGTTACACCGTTAGGACTGGTGGAACGGTTTGAAGTGCGTCCTGGCGATTGCGGGGGTGAGAATGCTCTTGATTGCGGGCGGGACCGTGAACGGTCCGAATTAAGCGAACGCGGGGACCGTAACCCGCAAGGCAGTTCATACTGGTATGGCTGGTCGCTGTATATTCCCGATGATTTCGCCAATGTTGCGCCGACAAAGGTGGTGCTGGGCCAGTTTCATCAGGAAGGCAGCCACCCGGCGTGGATGTTTGAAATTGATCCATCGGGTTATCATATCGACAATCACATATCAGGTCGGAAACCCGGCGAACATTTGTTGATTAACGAAGCTGCTTTGCGCGCGCGCTGGCACGACATTACGGTTTATGCCCACTGGACAACCGGTGACGAGGGTGTGTTGCAGGTCTGGGCTGATAACCAGCTTAAATTTGATTATCGCGGCCCAACCATGAGTGCCGGGAAAGTTTATTTTAAATACGGCCTCTATCGGTCGTTCGTTTCACGATACCAGAACGCCAATGAAACCGACAAAGTCCCGGCCCAAACCGTTTATTTCGCCAATGTAAAACGTGCGGGCAGCCGTGCAGGTTTGGCGCAATAAAAGAAACTATTCCTTTGAGCGCACACTCTGGTCTTGTGGATAAGTTTCAAATTTTTCAATAACTTGCCATATTCTCAAGCTAAGTTAAGTTTGGGGAGATAAACGAAATGAAAGCGCGAATTTTCGGGATTTTTGCGTGTCTGGTGCTGGGGGCCTGTTCGACAGCAATTGAAACACGCACGGCCATGCCAGAAGACATTCAACATAATCTGGCTGTCGACGATGTGCTTGTAACAGCACCGTCGACCGATATAGAAAAGGCCGTTTTGGAAAGGCTGAAAACGGCTGTTGAGCAGGGATTTGCCGCAGAAGTAAAAGGCGCCAAACCGGTGCATGTGAACATTACTGTGAATGATTTCAAGGTTCAAAGCGGGGCTGGCAGATTTTTCCTCGGCGCACTTATGGGCGCAAACCATATGGATGTAAGTGTTCAGGTCACAGATGACGCAGGAGTTGAACTCGCAGTGTTCGATGTTCGGCGTGAGGCAAACCCGGGTGGCCTTGGTGCATTTTATAGCCAGACGAATGCCACTATTGATGAAACCGCCAAAGGAGTGGTTGCAGCGGTGATGGGTCGGCCGGTTGACGAGGAAAAGAAAAAATCCTGAGTGCCGAGGTGAGGCCAAGGGCGTCTCAGAGCGACAAATAAAATATATGAGAAAAGCGGCGTTCGTACGAAGAACGTCGCCTTTTTCGTTCTGCTGGTCGGTTTACCGTGCGCTAAAATAACGTCCGGGCCGGTGGTTAAGGGCAATGATCAGGTTTAAAACCGTGGCCCCGGCCAGCGACAATAACACCTTGTCGAACGGCAACAAGAACAGGGCGCACACCATAATGCTGGCATCAATGCCCAGTTGGAAATAACCGGCCCGAATGCCGTGATGTTCCTGCAAATACAGGGCAAGAATATTAACCCCGCCCAACCCGGCGCGATGGCGAAACAGCATGAGCAAACCAACCCCCATTAACCCGCCGCCAATCAGGGCGGCATAAAGCGGTTGCAGGGTATCAAAGCTGATCCACATCGGTGTTAATCGCGAAAAGGCCGAAACCAACCCCACGGCAGCAAAGGTTTTAAGGGTAAATTCCCAGCCCATGCGTTTATAGGACAACCAGTAAAACGGCAGGTTAAGGCCAAAAAACACAAGTCCGAAATCCAGCCCGCTGGCATGATGGATCAAAAGGGCCGCACCCGCTGTGCTGCCGGTAATTAAAACCGCCTGCGTATATAATGTGATGCCCAGTGAAACAATCAGCGTGCCCAGCACCAGCGCAATCGCATCTTCATACAGGCGATGCCCGATCAAGGGGGCCGGTTTTTCTGTTGGTGCGCTACCGGCATCCGTTTTTGGGGCGGTGTTTGTACCGGTCACGGTTGGCTGCGTCTGATGAATATCGGCCATTGCCACCATCAATCATAAGTTTTGCGATCGCTGAATGGTACGTATTTCGCAGGTGCGAAACAAGCGGTGGTCGATAAGGCCCGCATATTCGCTGTTTTATGGCGTTATTTGGGGGGCAGGCGCAAAAAGACCGGCCTTTTGGGGGCCGGTCCGGGTTGTTTTGTGCTGCAATATGGGGGCGGTTATTTATGCCGCATCCCATTTGGGGGCAAAGTCCGGGTTGATCATGCGGCCATCGGGGCGGGCACGGCTGCTGATTTGCGCCATTTGGGCCTCGCTCAGCTCGAAATCAAAAATGTCGAAATTGGCTTTGGCATTTTTGGGCGAGCCCGATTTGGGAATGGCCATAACGCCGTCCTGTTGCATCAGCCAGCGCAAGGTAACCTGCGTCGCCGATTTGCCATGTTCCTTGCCAATTGCAATCAGGGTGTCGTCCTTAAGCACTTCGGCACGCGCCAGCGGGCAATAGGCTGTAAGCAGCATGTCGTGCTTTTTCAGGCAATCCATCACGGCCTTTTGGGACAGATAAGGGTGATATTCGACCTGGTTGCACAAAAGCGGCAGGTTGCTGTAGGAAACCGCCTTTTCGATCAGGGCGGTGGGGAAATTGGAAATGCCGATATGCTTGCTCATACCCAGATTTCGGGCTTCATTGAGCGCGGCAATGGTTTCCTCAAGCGGGATATCGTCGTTGGGCCAATGCAGCAGCAGCAAATCAACATGGTTGAGGTCAAGCTTGCGCAGCGATTCAACAACCGATGTTTGCAAATCACCGCTTTGAAACTGGTCCGGCCAGACCTTGGTTGTCAGAAAATAATCATCGCGGGCAAGGCCGCTGGCCTTCAGGCCGCGACCCACACCGTCTTCGTTATGATACATCTGGGCGGTATCAAAATGGCGATAACCAATTTCGGCGGCCTTTGCCACCATGGTTTCCGCCGCCTTGGGGTCAAGCTGAAAGGTGCCAAAGCCAAGCGCGGGTATCGAAACCCCGTGAATATCACGTGTGATCATGGTGCATATCCCCTGTTTATGATTGTCGTTTTGCCATGCTGATGCACAAATGGGCGTTTTTTACGGCCTTGTTGTGCGTGTGCATCAAAGGACATGGCATGATTTTAATCTGAGAATTAGTTCAGATCAAATGATCTGCAACCTGTACGGGGGGATGGTGCGCTGATGGCGGGCCTGATACATGCGGTAAATGCGAGCAAAACCGTCTGCAAAACGAAAAAAACCGGCCGCTACGAGACGACCGGTTATAAAGTTTCAGGACTTAGAGTGAGGCTGTATCAAGCCTTCGACACCCTGACAGGTCGATAAGGGCTATACCTTGATATGCGTCAAACCACAGGTTTTATTCGGGTTTCGGTTGCCGCCGCATTTAATTGCAACAAAGACTGGCGAATAACATCGGGCCCGAGATCGCGGGTGATGAAAACCAGCTTCGAGCGGTGGTCATCACTGGGCCAGGCGGGCAGGGTGGCCGGTGCATGAAATATATGTTGCACGGCATGAATGGCGACGGGTTTATCCTCGCCCGCAATGTTTAGCACACCTTTTATGCGCAAAAGATTTTCGCCGCGCATCTGGGTAAATATCTCGGCCCAGGTCACAAAGGCATCCCAGTGCAGCGGTTCATCGAATGTCAGGCAAAACGACGAAATATGGTCGTCATGGCGGTTCACATCGTGGCCATGGCTGTGTTCATCATGTGTGTGGTCATGCTCATGTTCATGTTCATGTTCATGTTCATGGTTGTCATCATGACTGGCACTGTTATCGTTATCGCCATAGGCTTCGTCGCGCAGCCATTTTTGCACATCCAGCGATTTGGTTTCGGGGTTATAAAGCCCGGCATTAAACAGTTTGTCGGGGTCAATATCGCCCATATGCACGCGGTAAAGCGGCGCTGCCGGGTTCAGGCTGTGCAGGCGCGTTTCCAGGGCCTGTAAAACATCTTCGCTGGCAAGGTCCGCTTTGGTAATCAGGATGCGGTCGGCGACGGCGGCCTGTTTCACACTTTCGGCGTGGGTATCAAGCTGGCTGTTGCCATAAACCCCGTCAACCGTGCTCACCACGCTATCAAGGCGGAATTTGTTGGTTAGCAACGGATCGGTCATTAAGGTGTGCAGGATCGGGGCGGGGTCGGCCAGCCCGGTGGTTTCAATAATCACGCGGTCAAAGGCAGCAACTTCGCCCCGAACGCGTTTTAAAAACAGATCGCGCAAGCCGCTGATCAAATCGCCACGCACCGAACAGCAAATACAGCCGGAATTAAGCAACACCACATCTTCGGAAATTTGGCGCACCAGCAAATGATCCAGGCCGATGTCGCCAAATTCGTTGATCAGAACGGCGGTGTTGCTCATGCCCGGATGTGACAAAAGCGCATTCAGCAAGGTTGTTTTACCGCTGCCCAAAAAACCGGTAATCACCGTTGTTGCAATGCGTTCGTTTTGTTCATCGCCGATCGCCATGATCATACCTTTCGGGTCGTGACTGAATTACAGAAAATGCCGCTTATTTCTTGTCGCCATAAAGGTCCTCAACCGAAATTTCCGGCTCGGAAATAATGGTTTCAACCCCGTCGCGTGCGGCAAAATAAAAACAGTTCCGCCGCCCGGTGTGGCAGGCCACCCCTTTTTGATCAACCTGCACCAAAATGGTGTCCTGATCGCAATCATAGCGAAAATCAACCAGATGCTGTTCCTGACCCGAGCTTTCGCCCTTGCGCCACAGCTTGTTGCGCGAGCGTGAAAAATAACAAACGCGCCCGGTGCCAAGTGTTTCAATCACGGCATCGCGGTTCATCCATGCCATCATCAAAACCTCGCCGCTGTCATGCTGCTGGGCAATGGCCGGGATCAATCCCTGTTCGTTAAATTTCAAACGGTCGGCAATGGCGGCAAAGCGGGTTGTCATTTTGGCGGGCTCCGGCATATCGGCGATAAGTTAAATTGTCTGTTGGCTCTTGACGAAATGATATAATATAACACTTCAACAAAAGCGATCCCCAATCGCAACATTTAATGATCACACGTCACCAGGACCAGGCAACAATGACGGACCTTTTCCCCGACAAAGGGCATGATCACGGTCGCTGTATCGACAGTGCCCTGCATCAGGCCGAAACCGTGGCCGAGGCCAACAATGCCCGCTTTACCGATATGCGCCGCCGCGTTTTCACCCTGATCTGGCAGTCGCACAAGGCGATTACCGCCTATGAACTGCTTGATGCCTTGCAGGGCGAAGGGGTGCGCGCGCAACCGCCAACGGTTTATCGGGCGCTGGAATTTCTGGTGGGCTTGCGGCTTATTCACCGTATTGAATCGTTAAACGCCTATTTTGGCTGCGACATGCCCGATTGTGAACATCTGGGCCAGTATTTTATTTGCCGCAATTGCGGCCGTGTCGCCGAGGCCGTCAATGAAGATATGAGCCGCGCTGTCCGTGCTGCTGCCGGTGCTGTTGGTTTTAAAATCGAGGCCACAACCATTGAAATCAAGGGGCTATGCCATGACTGTGCCGCTCATTGAGGGACGCGACCTGTCGCTGTCTTTTGGCGGCGAGGCCGTTCTTGATAATGTAAGTCTGGCAATTTCGGCGGGCGAAATTATCACCCTGATCGGGCCAAACGGGGCGGGGAAATCCACTCTGGTCAAGGCGTTGCTGGGGTTGCAAACCGTGGATCGCGGTGTGGTAACGCGTAAGCCCGGCCTGCGGGTGGGCTATGTGCCACAAAAACTGGCAATCGACAAAGTCTTGCCCATGACGGTGAAACGGTTTTTAAACCTGACCCATCACGCCAGCCTGCCCGCGCGGATCGAGGCCCTGCACCATGTTGGGGCAAGCCATGTTTTAAACAGCCAGATCAGCGAATTATCGGGCGGCGAAACCCAGCGGGTGATGCTGGCCCGTGCCCTTCTGCGCCAGCCGGATTTACTCGTGCTTGATGAGCCCACCCAGGGGGTGGATGTGGTCGGACAGGCCGATTTATACCGCCTGATTGATACCATCCGCCGCGCGCAGGGATGTGCTGTTTTAATGATTTCGCATGATTTGCATCTGGTAATGGCGAAAACCGACAAGGTGGTGTGTTTTAACCGCCATGTTTGTTGTTCCGGCCTGCCCGAAACCGTGCGCCAGCACCCCGAATATCGCTCGCTGTTTGGTTATCAGGCCGCCGATGCGATTGGCATTTATCACCATGAACATGATCACAAACATGATTTATCTGGCCATGTTGTGGGCGGCTGCGGCCATGATCATGGTTCGGGGCATAACCATGACCCTTTCGCACCTTCGGCTTCTGGCGCGGGGATTGAGGCCAAACAACATTCGGATATGCGGGTAAAGGATGTAAGCCGTGGATAGTTTTTTAATCCGGGCTGTGGCCGGGGGTGTTTTGCTGGCTTTGGTCTGTGGCCCGTTCGGAACATTCATTGTCTGGCGGCGCATGGCGTTTTTTGGCGATACGCTGGCCCATGCTGCGTTGCTTGGCGTGGCTGTTGGCTTGCTGTTTGGCATTGATGTGCGTTTGGGCATGATTATCACTTGCCTGATGGCGGCCTTGTTGCTGGCCCTTGGCCAACGGCAAAGCAAACTGGGCAGCGATACGGTTTTGGGCATGCTGGCCCATTCAACGCTGGCGCTGGGCATGGTTGCACTGGCCTTTGTGCAGGGTGTCGCGGTTGATATTATGGCCTATTTGTTTGGCGATATTCTTGCGATTAACACCACCGATCTATGGTTGCTGGGGCTTGGTGGCGGTGCAGCAGTTGCGGCCCTTGTCTGGATGTGGCGGCCCTTGCTGGCCCTTACCGTGTCGCCCGAAATTGCCGCCGTCGAAGGGGTGCGGGTGGAATGGTTGCGGGTTATTTTCATGCTGTTGATGGCGCTGGTCATTGGCATTGCCATTAAAATTGTCGGTGTGTTGTTAATTACGGCGTTGTTAATTGTCCCTGCCGCCAGCGCGCGTTTTTTCTCGCGCACGCCCGAGCAAATGGCGATAGGTGCTGCCTTGTTTGGCGTGGCGGCGGTTTTGGCCGGTATTACCCTGTCCTGGCATGTCGATAGCCCGGCAGGGCCGAGCATTGTTATTTCGGCCGCCGGGCTGTTTTTAATCAGCAGCGCGATTGCCCCGGTTTTTCGCCGTTTGGCCCGTATATCGGGTTAGCGCCGGGAAAAGAGGCGGAACAATATAAAACGGCGCGGGATGATTGTTTCGCGCGCCGTTTTTTTAATCGTCGTTAATGTGCCGTTATGCCGTTATGCCGTTTTCAGCCGTTCAAACCCGGCAGCCAGATCAGCGATCAGATCGTCGGTATCTTCCAGCCCGACATGAATACGCACCAGCTGGCCGGGGTCATCCCAGGTCGTTGCTGTGCGGATTTTTTTCGGATCCGACGGCAAAAGCAGGCTTTCAAACCCGCCCCAGCTAAAGCCCATGCCAAACAGGTCCATATGGTCCACCATATTGGCCAGCTGTGCGCGGGTGATCGGGTGCAGGACAAAAGAAAACAGGCCGCTGGCACCAATGAAATCACGCTTCCAGATTGCATGTCCCGGGTCATCAGGCAGGCCGGGGTGCAACACGCGGCTGACTTCGGGCCGGGTTTGCAGCCATTTGGCAATGGCCAGACCCGATTCGTGATGTTGGCGCATCCGCACATTAAGGGTGCGCAAGCCGCGCTGGGCCAGATAACAATCATCAGGACCAATCGAATCGCCCGACAAAATGACCTGTTTTTTACAGGTAACAAAATCTTCTTGGGTGGCCGTGGTAATGGTGCCCATCATCACATCGGAATGGCCGACAATGTATTTCGTACCGGCCTGAACTGATACATCCACGCCCATCTCAAACGGGCGGCACAGGGTCGGCGATGCCCAGGTATTATCAAGCAAAACCTTGGCGTTTTTGGCGTGGGCGGCCTTGGCAATGGCCGGGATATCCTGCATTTCAAAGGTTAGCGAACCGGGGCTTTCACACCAGATAATGGTGGTGTTATCACGAATAAGACCGGCAATATCAGCCCCCAGCGTCGGGTCGTAATATTCAACATCGACACCAAATTTTTTCAAAAACGTATTGGCAAGGTTGCGGGTCGGGAAATAGGTGCTGTCGGTAATTAACACATGATCGCCCGGCTTGACGAAGGCGAGAATGGCATTGGTAATTGCCGCCACCCCCGATGACAGGCACAGGGTGGCGTGGCCACCTTCCAGCTCGGCAATCGCTTCTTCCAGCAAATAGCGCGTCGGGGTGCCGTGGCGGCCATAAAAGCTGTTGCCGTGCGGGAAGGGCGATGCCTTTTCCAGGGCGTCAAGATTTTCAAACAAAATGGTCGAGGCATGTAAAACCGGCGGGTTGACCACACCGTGATATTCGCTGGACCGGCGCCCGGCATGAACCAGCCGTGTGGATGATTTAAAATTTTTGTCTGTAGACATAAGGCAATTTCTCCTTGCCGCCGATAAGGCGACCGATGTGTCATTTGTTCGCCAAGACAAAGCATCTCAAGGCATTGGGATCAAGGATTTTTACGGGGATTTGATGTGGATAAGGCCCGGTTTTGGCATGTTGATGGCCAAGGGCAGCCAGTTTGCCGTGCCAGAAGGATGTTTGTAAGTTTATGCCCATGATTGCGGCTCGCATCGGGGGAACGAAATGATGTAAAACCGCTAACAGCTTTGCAAGGGAGGTTTCGTGCTTCAGCTTCAGGATTTTCGGGCAGCCCGCCGTCTGATTTCACCCCATATGCGCTTAACACCGGTTTTTGCCATTGGTCAGCCCGATTTTGGGGCAGCTTTACGCAATGGCACCCAAACACCGGATCTGTTTTTGAAACTGGAAAATTTGCAGGTTTCAGGGTCGTTCAAGGCGCGCGGGGCGATGAATGCCGCCCTTAATCTCGATGCGACCGTTCGTGAAAACGGGCTGGTGACGGCATCGGGGGGTAATCACGGCATGGGGGTTATCAATGCTGCCCGTGTTTTAAAAGTGCCGGTTAAAATCTTTTTGCCCACCAACACGCCTAAACCCAAAATCAGCAAACTGCGTAAATCCGGGGTGGATGTGGCTTTGCATGGTGCTGTTTGGGACGATGCCAATCACGCGGCCATGGCCCATGCGCGTGAAACCGGCATGGCCTATATTCACCCCTTTGCCGACCCCAATGTGATTGCCGGGCAGGGCACGATTGCGCTGGAACTGTTGGAGCAACAAGCCGACCTTGACACGCTGGTGGTGGCTGTTGGCGGTGGTGGCCTTATTTCCGGTGTGGCAAGCGCGGCAAAAATGCTGCGCCCCGGCATCCGCATTATCGGGGTGGAGCCGGTTGGCGCACCCACCTTGTTTGAAAGCCTGAAAAACAACGAAGTGGTCACATTGCCATCGGTCAATACCGCCGCCACCAGTTTGGCCCCGCGCCAGTCATCAGCGTTAAATGTGGATATGATCGGGAAAAATGTCGATCGCATTGTGCTGGTATCGGACGATGAAATGCGTACAGCCGCAGGCTGGATGTGGCGCGAGCTTGGCCTGTCGGTCGAACTTTCGGCGGCAGCCGGGCTGGCGGCAGTGATGCAGGGCCGCCTTGGCGATGCTGCGCCGGGCAAAACCGGCATTATTGTGTGTGGGACCGGCACCGACGGGCAATAGCGGCTATTGCCATCACCCACCGGTTCGCCACCCGGTGGGCGGTGTTAGTGACATTGCAAAATTTGGCCAATAAAAAAGGACGAAACCTTGCGGTCTCGTCCTTTTTTAAACCAGCAGACCCCTTAAAAGGGGCGCGCGGAAAACAGCGTCGCAAACCGCGATGCTTTTACACAGGAAAGCCGAAGCCTTCCTTGCGTAAATTACATCTTCGGCTCGACGACCTGACGACCACGGTACATACCGGTCTTCAGATCGACGTGGTGCGGGCGATGCAGTTCGCCGGTTTCTTTGTCTTCGCGGTACGAGCCCGCGGCGAGCTTGTCGTGTGAGCGACGCATGCCCTGACGGGATTTGGTCACTTTACTTTTTGGCACTGCCATGGGTCATAATCCTCAGGCTTGGGTAAACTTAGGGGCGCTTGTTACCTTGCGCGGTCGGGAAAGTCAACGATCAAAGTATCCGAATTGCCAAATTCGCTATCTTTTTGCGATTTTGGTGACCCATGCTTGTTCGCCACGGTTACGGTGGCGGGAATCAGGCCGGTGTCACGGGGATCGTCGATAAACTCTGTTCGTTGATCATATACCGTAAAGCCCGCCCGTTGATAAGCCCCTAACGCACTTGGATGGTCCATCGAACAGGTATTTACCGTCAAACGTTGCGGGGAAAAGCTCCAGGCAGTGTCGACAGCCCAGTTTAACAGGTATTTGCCATAGCCCTTGCCGATAAATTCGGGGATCAAGCCCATATAGGACAGGTCGATCTGGCGTTCGTCCTCCAGCAAAATCAGGCTGAGTTCGGCAAAACCGGCCGGAACTCCGCCCACATAAAGCACGTAAACGTGGTTTTCCTGGCTTGAGAGAATCGGCTCAAGTTCGATATCGCTTAGCTGGCGGCGAAACCACCACATCCACGGCTCACCCACCGTATTATAAAGATAGCGGTAAAACGAAAGCGTTGGTTGTTCGGCGCGCACAATGGCCACCTTGCCCGGTGGAATAACCGCCGCCGGGCGGTCGGGCTGGTTGGTCATTTCCAGATAGGTGATGGTGACTTCCAGTTTCCCGGGCGTCTTTGCAGTCATGAGGTTAACCTTTTTTCATAAAACCGGGCGTCGTCGGTGTGGGCTGGTCCGGCAGACCGCCCGGAATCGGGCGCAGGTGCCTGACGATACCCCCGACGACGATAAAACTTTGCCGCGCGCGGCGATGCCGCATGAACCTTGCAGGTCGCAAGCCCGACAGCCGACAGGATATTTTCTGCCATTTCCAGCATCGTCGCCCCGTGGCCCTGGCCGCGCAGCGATGGTGCAACAGCCAGATAATGCACCCAGCCGGTTGTGCCATCATGCCCCACCATAATGGTGGCCATCACCGGGCGGCTGGCCGACTGGCGCGCAATCAGCACCGACCCGCGCCCCGATGCATAACAATTTTGCAAATCATTATGGGCCTTTGTGGCTTGTGCATCGCGATCAATCAGATCGCCATCATACCACAAATCAATCACGGCGTCGCAATCGGCGGTTTTTTCAAGCGACAGCCGCTCGATTATAATCTCCGGTGGCGGTATTTGTGCCTGTTTTGTCATGGGCAATATCGGAATGGCGGGCAGGGTATTTGCAAGGCCGCAATATTGCCGTGCGGGCAATGTGCCCCGGTTTTTGCAACCGGGTGTAATTTTGGCCCCGCCTTGCACCATCCCCGTCTATGTCGCGCAGGACATAGTGGTTCGGGGGCGTTGGGGCAGGGCCAAAACATCATCGGTTTATCCTATTTCGGCTGGCCCGATGCGCGCGGGCTTTCGGGGCGCGATGTCCATTCCGCCCACGATCCGTCATAAACGGCGGTATGTTTTTTACCGGCAATATAGGCCCCCATGGCCAGCACACAGGCGGTCACACCCGACCCGCAACTGGTGACCATCGGTTTATCAAGGTTCACCCCGGCCTCGTTGAAAACGGCCTTGATGTCGCTTTCATCCTTAAAGGTGCCATCGGCATTAAGCAGTTTTTCATACGGCACATTAAAGGCCCCGGGAATACGCCCCGGCGCTCCCCAGATTTCATCGGCCGTACCTGCAAACCGCCCGGCAGAACGGGCATCGACCAGCTGTTCGCGCCCGGTATCAACATTGGCCAGCACCTGGTCATATTCGCGTAGCAAAAAGCTGTTGGCGCGCGCGGTGAAATGGCGTTCGCGCGGCGGTGTGGCGGCATCGGTTACGGCGTGGCCGTCGGCCTCCCATTTGGGCAGGCCACCATCTAAAACAACAACATCGTTATGGCCGAAATGGCGCAACATCCACCACGCCCGGCACGCGGCCACGGCCACACCGGTTTGCGCATAGATAACAATCCGTACCCCGTCGCCAAGGCCAAGTTTGCGCACTTTGGCCGAAAATTTAATGGCATCGGGCATCATATGGGGCAGGGGGGCGCTGTCGTCGGCGGCGATATCGTCGATATCAAAAAAGACAGCACCGGGAATATGTTTGGCCTCAAAAATGGCGCGCGGGTCCTTGCCGCTGCCAGGCATATACCAGCTGGCATCAATCACGCGCACATCAGGGGCGTTCAGATGCTCCGCCAGCCACTGGGTGGAAACCAGCGCGTCGGATTTGGGATCACTCATGGTCAAGCTCCGGTTTGCAATGGTGGGTATTGCATGTCCCCGGTCGTTTCCGAAGATCATTTTTTTTAAAGGTACGAACCCGGCTTATTAAATTTTCCGGGCCGTTCAGACAACCAATTCTGGAAACTTTATTGGGCTTCGTCAAAAACAATATTGATGCGGCGGTTCTGTCGGCCCTTCTTTTCTATTTTTGACACCCGAACCCGGCCAATTTCCGACGTATTACGCACATGGGTGCCGCCACAGGGCTGAAAATCGATGCCTTCAATGGTCACCGTTCGTACCGTTTCCCCGTCCATCGGCGGTTGAACCGACATGGTGCGTACCAGTTCGGGGTTGGCTTTCAGCTCGGCAATGCTGATTTCGCCATCATAAACATCGGCATTGCGCGCCAGCAAGGCGTTCAGTTTTTCGGTTAATTCATCCTTGTCCGGGCTGCCGTCCATGTCAAAATCCAGCCGGGCTTTGTGGCTGGCAATGTTGCCGCCGGTAACGCCGCCATCAACAATTGAACATAAAACATGCAGGCAGGTGTGAAACCGCATATGGCGATGGCGGGTTTCCCAGTCCAGCACCGCGCGCACCGTGCTGCCCACTGGCGGCAAGTCGTAATCATCGGCAATCACATGCAATGGCGTGCCCGATTCGCGGTCTTTTACCGTAATGGTTACCGGCAGTTCATTGCCATCGTCCAAAACCAGCATGCCCTTGTCGCCAGCCTGTCCGCCACTGGTGGCATAAAAAACCGTCTGGTCCAGCGCAATGGCGCGATCATGGTGGGCAACAATGGTGGCGGTGCAATCTTGCTGGTAGGCATCCTTGCGAAACAAAAGGTCGGTCATTCAGCGCTCCCTGTTTTCCGGGTGTGGGGTGCCGGATTTAGGTTTCTATGTGTTTGGGAAACCATCGTGGCGCGGCTTTGGCGGGCCTGTCGAGGATAAAATTGCTGTTTTGCGGGCAAATCGTTAGCACCTCACAATTTCAAGGCGCCGGCGCCCCGCCTGAATGGTTTTGAATGTGTGGTTCGGGCGGGGGCATTAAACGCCCGTTTCGGAAGTTTTCAGTTGTCTGAGGGTCTATGCGCGATCAATGCGCGATCCGATATCGCGGTCTGCGGTGCTACCGCTGATCAGGTGGGTTAATTCCTCGATCCGGGATATTTTGCCATCGCGCAGGGTATAAAACGCAATCACCTTAATTGTTATCTGGCTGCCATCCTTCTTGTGGGCCGTCACGATATGAATGTCGGCAATGGTGTTGTCGCTGGCAACGATGTTTTCAAAATCAACATCAACAGCGTCAAGGGTGCAGCGCAATGTTGCGGCATGGTCAAGAAAACCTGCAAGGTTCAGGGTCTCGCCATCGACAATTTGTACATAATCGCTGGTGAAAAACCCGGCCAGTTCCTCAAGCGATGTTGCCGGGTCTGCCAGTGCCGCAAACAGGCGATGCAAAAGCTGTTTTGCGTCTGTTTTGGTCATGATGGGGCGTCCAGTGGGGGCAATGGCCCAATGCCAATTGCCGGTTGCTGGAAATTAGGGATATAAATTTGGCTGTGCTAACGTATTAATGCCAATCAATACGGATTTAAGGCCATGGCAGATGAGTTGATCGATCCGACGGTGTTTGACCCTGAAAACGCGCCGGTTTCCATTCGTGCTGTTTTGCGGCGAAGCTCGGTTATGCGCGAAACCGCGTTGCACCGTCACGCCCCCGGGCAATTGATTGGCACGCTAACAGGATCGATCCGCATTGAAACAAATGCGGGCAAATGGGTTGTCCCGGCCATTCATGCCGCGTGGGTGCCGCCCCACCACGACCATGCCATGTCTTCAAACGGGCCGTTTCAGGGATGGAGTGTGCATATCCCGCCCGCTTTATGTGCCGGTTTGCCAGCATCACCACAAACGATAGCGGCCAGTGATGTGTTGCAGGCCGCCATTACCCGTGTGGCAACATGGCCCAATGGCCCGCAAAACAATGCGCAGCACCGGTTGGCACAGGTGATTGTCGATGAAATTGCCATGGCACAAAAGGTGGCCTTTCATTTGCCCGCCCCGGGTGACGCGCGTTTGCAACGCATTGCCCGGCAAATAACCATCGATCTGGCAAATAACCGAACCATGGCACAATGGGCGGATTGGGCCGGAATTGCCCCGCGTACGTTAAGCCGCCATTTTGTCACTGAAACCGGTTTCACTTTTCAGGCCTGGCGACAACGCGCACGGCTGTTGGCGGCACTGGAAATGCTGGCATCGGGCATGGCGGTAACCACCGTGGCGCTGGATCTGGGGTATGACAATATCAGTGCCTTTATTGCCGCCTTCAAAAAAACCTTCGGCAGCACACCGGGGCGTTATCTTGATATTCAGGGCCTGTAACCCGCGCAGTGCGGCATCGAACGGCCCTTAAAACAGCGATAATTGCCCGTTTGCACCGGGGCGGACAAAGCCGCTGCAATCCAGGTTAAGCGACCGTCCGGCCATGTTGTGCTTGCGCCGGGCCAGGTTAAATCGCTGGGCAATCAGGTCGGCTATCGGGCCACTGCCGCGCATGCGGCTGCCAAAGTTCGCGTCGTATAATTTGCCATCGCGCATTTGTTTGATCAGGGAAATCACCTTGTCGCGGCGGTCCGGGTAATGGTTTTGCAGCCATTCATCAAACAGATCGGCAATTTCCAATGGCAATCGCAACACAATATGCGACACCGATTGCGCCCCGGCCTTATGGCAGGCCGCGACCAGATTTTCGATTTCATTGTCATTTAAACCGGGAATGATCGGCGCGCATAAAACGGTTACCGGTATTCCGGCATCACTCAGCTTTGCAATGGCATCCAGCCTGCGGTGCGGGGCGCCGGCGCGCGGTTCTAACAAGTTCGATAGCCGGTTATCCAGCGATGTCACCGATACTGCAACCGAGGCCCGGTTTTGTTTGGCCATGGGGGCAATCAGGTCGATATCGCGGCAAACCAGGGCGGATTTGGTAATGATTGAAAACGGATGACGGCAATCAGCCAATACCTGGATAATGTTGCGGGTCAGTTGTTTTTCACGCTCGACCGGTTGATAGGGATCGGTGCTGGTGCCAATCACAATGGGGGCAGGCATATAGCTTTTGGCAGCCAGTTGTTTGCGCAAAAGGGCTGGGGCCTCGGGTTTCCAGAACAGTTTTGTTTCAAAATCCAGCCCCGGCGACAGGCCCAGATACGCATGTGTGGGCCGGGCAAAACAATAAACACAACCATGTTCACAGCCGCGATAGGGGTTGATGGAGCGGTCAAACGGCACATCGGGGCTTTGGTTGCGGGTAATCACGCTGCGCGCGCCATCCACACCCAGCGTGGTTTTGACACGCGCCGGGGGAAAATCATCGTCGCTTTCCACGCCCGTGCCGCGATCAATATTTTCCATTAACCAGCCGTCGTCATAGGCCTGATGGCTGAGTTTTTCATAGCGGCCATTGTTATTGGAAATCGCCCCGCGCCCTTTTTGCGCCCGGGCGGGAAGCACGGACGGATCGAGAGCCTGCCGGTTGTGGGCGGCTTCAAAATCCTCGAACTCGGATGATGGGGCGGCGGTTGGTTTTTCCATGCCGCCAATATAGAACAAACAATGAACATTGCAATCGCAAAACCCTATTTTCGCCTTTTGCGGGCCATGTTTGGATGATTGGCTGTCATCCGTCATTTTTAATTAAACGAGGGTTCCCATGCGCGTCGTTGTTACCGGGGGTGCAGGTTTTATCGGGTCGGCGCTGTGCCGCTATCTGGTGGCGCAATGTGGCTGGCAGGTTGTTAATATCGACAAGCTGACCTATGCCGCCGATCTGCGCTCGCTGGCCGAAATTGAAAGCGCACCGGGCTATCGTTTTGTGCAGGCCGATATAGCCGATGGTGATAAAATCAGCCGGGTTCTCGATGATTTTGCGCCCGACGCCATTTTGCATCTGGCGGCGGAAAGCCATGTTGACCGCTCCATCGACGGGCCGGGGGATTTTGTGCAAACCAACATTGTTGGGACTTACCGGTTGCTCGATGCCGCCCTGACGTATTGGCGAGGGCTGCCTGCGGATCGTCAGAAAACTTTCCGTTTCCATCATGTTTCAACCGACGAAGTTTATGGCTCCCTGGGCGCCACCGGCCTGTTTGACGAAACCAGCCGCTATCAACCCAATTCGCCCTATGCGGCAAGCAAGGCATCGTCGGACCATCTGGTGCGGGCGTGGCATCATACCTATGGGCTGCCAGTGTTAATTTCGAATTGCTCGAACAATTACGGGCCGTTTCAGTTCCCCGAAAAGTTCATTCCCCTGATGATTTTAAACGCGATGGCAGGCCGTAAATTACCGGTTTATGGCGATGGCAAAAATATTCGCGACTGGCTGCATGTCAGCGACCATGTCGCGGCCTTGCGCCTGATTTTGCAACATGGCGAAACTGGCGAAACCTATAATGTTGGCGGGCGCAACGAGGCCCGCAATATTGACATCGTCCATCAGATTATTTCCCACGTCCGCGATCTGTCGCCCAACCGCACCTTGCCCGGTGACGATGACATGATCGAATATGTCACCGACCGGCCCGGCCATGATCAGCGCTATGCAATCGATGCCAGCAAATTGGAAAACCGGTTGGGTTGGCAGGCGCATTATGATCTGGATCGGGGATTGCGCGACACGGTGGTGTGGTATTTAAGCCATCCGCAATGGTGGCAACCGATCCTTGATCGTAAATATGACGGCCAGCGTCTTGGCACTGCCTGAAAAAGGACCGCCGCGGTGCGGGGGGTGATAAAAAATTGCCCGTCGGCGCGGGTGTTCGCGTGAAGTCTGTTTCCGGTTTAAAAAATTTCGGCTAATCTTTGGCGGTAAATTGCAAACCGGCAAAAAGGTGCGGTTATGGCTATGGAATGGTCCCAGATTTTGACTTTTGCCCTGGTAACATCGCTTTTGGTGATGTCACCTGGCCCCAATGGCGTGTTGATTGCCAAAACGGTGCCAACATCGGGGCGCGCGGCGGGTTTTGCCAATGTCGCCGGGTTTGTCACGGCGTTTTATGTGCATGGTACGCTGTCGATTCTGGGTATTTCGGTCATTCTGGTACAATCGGCACAACTGTTTTTTGCCGTTAAAATGGTAGGTGCTGCCTATTTGTGCTGGGTCGGCATCAAGGCCCTGCGCGATGCCTGGCGCGGTGTTAAAACCATGGCCGAAACATCGCCCGCAAAGCGCAAACGCACCCTTGCCAAGGCCTATGGCGAAGGGTTTTTGACCAATGTGTTAAACCCCAAAGTCTCGATCTTTTATCTGGCCGCATTTCCGCAATTTGTGCCGATGGGGGCCGGGTCGATCAGTGCGGCTTATACGCTGGTCTGTGTGCATGCCGTGATTAATGCAGTGTGGTTTACGGCCATGATTTTGGTGCTGGCACGCTTGACCGGTGCGGTGCGCAATGGCCGCTTTCAGCGCGTGTTAAAGGCCGTCACCGGCAGTGTCTTTATTGCCTTTGGCATCAAGCTGGCAACCTTTCGCCCGTAAAATCAGGGGTCATCAGGCCTATCAGGGAGTGGTGCCGAACCGCCTTCAGCGATACCCGGCACCAAATCTGAATGATATTTCTATAATTGAAATTTAATTTCTTTATGAGTTAGAGTGGTGTGACGTGGCAGGGGGCAAGCGGCAAGCGGGTGTGGTTATTTGCGCAGCGCGATTAACGCCATCACTAGCACGAACGCGCCAAACAGGATATCGGCCAGCAGGTTGTCATGGCCATCCATCGCCAGAAACGATGCCACCGGCAAAATCAGCGATGCCAGGACTAAAAAGACCGGGTTAAAAAGCATCTTTTTCATATCAGTGGCCCCCCAGCGCCATCGTGACCAGCAAAATACCCAGTGCCCAAATCCCGCATAGAAATGTCAGGATCACACCGGTTTTTAAAACAACCGATAAAACCGGCCCTTCCTTACCCGAAAGTCCGACGGTGGAACACCCGACCATGATTTTGGACGGGGCCAACATGCTGCCCAGCGATGCGCCGGTGGCCTGTGCTGCCAGAATAAGGGCGGTGGAAAGGCCCGAAAGCTCGGCGGTGTGGCGCTGAAACATGCCAAAAACCACGTTGGAATTATTCGTGCTGCCGGTCATGAAAGCGCCCAGCGCGCCAATGGCCGGGGCCACCACGGGATAGGCAATGGCAAAGGAACCCGAAAACAGTTTTGATCCGCCTTCGGCCAGCGCATAGGTCATACCGGCATGGTCCATCATTAATGCCAGACCAATGACGGGCACCATGCCAATACTGGTGGGCAGGGCGCTTTTAAGGGTACGCTGGGCGAGGCGTTTGCCAATGCCGGGTGCATAACGCCCGCGCAGCTTGAAAAAGGTAAAGCTGATGGCGGCGGTATAAAGCAAAAGGGCACCGGGATGGCCAAAAACGGCAATCGCCTTGGCCTTTTGTGCCGCAATATCCCAGCCCTGCAATGTTTGCATCGCCGGGAAGGACAGGGTCAGTTCAATGCCGGATAAAAACCTGCCCACCGGAGCCACAAAGGTTGCCAGGCCTACAATCACCATAAAGACCAGATAGGGGGTTAAGCCCTCGATCAGGGGCATTTTTTGGGGTTCGTTCGATCCCGGTTCGGCAATATCGTCGGGGTGGGGTTTCCAGAACCGGGTGACAATGATCGATGCGATCAGGCCGGAAATACCGGCCGTTAACCCGCCCAGCGTCCAGACGCCGTAATTTGCCATTAAATACTGAACAACACCCATGACCCCGGCAATAATCACCAGCGGCACAATGCGGCGGCGAATGGTTCGAAACCCGCCATCCAGCCATAAAACCGCCGCCCCGCAGGTAAAGCCTGACAGGCCCAGCAATATCGCGGAATAGTGGGTTAGCTCGCTGCCGGGGATGCCGGTAACGCCAATCAGGGCTTCAAACGATGTTGCCATATTGCCAAACAAAACCGACCAGCTATGGCCGATCATGGGGGCGGCAACCGCAATAACCGGTGAAAACCCCATGCCCAGTAACAGCGGGGCGATCACGGCAATTGGCACGCCAAACCCCGCCACACCTTGCAAAAAGGTGGCAAAAACATAGCCCAAAATCAGCAATTGCAACGGCCGGTCATCGGTCAGTTTGCGAATGGCGGCACCGATGGTTTTAATCGCCCCGGCTTCCTCGGCGGCGAAATACAGGATCAATGCGGCCCAGACGATATAAAGAATATACAGGGCCAGCATTACGCCCTTGGCCTGGGCCACAATCAGTATATCGACCGGGGTGCCAAAGGCAAAAAAGGCGATGGCGGCGGTAATGAACCACGCCGCCGCACCGGCACGGGCAGCGCCCCAGTTTGCCTTGATCATTAAAAACAAAATGGTGGCAATGGGCAGGGCGGCCAGAATAAACTTGATCATCGGGAATGCGTGAACCTTTGGGAACAAGACGTTGCGGTTAAACGCAAAACCGTTTTAACCGCCCGCACATCATGTCCGATGCCTGCCATCTGCGCAAGATGCCGCAGGGGGCTTTTCGCATTATGGAAGTGGTTCGGGCCGATGGTATATTGGTTCGGGTCAGATAACACCGCGCGTGTAAATGTGGTATTGCCAGCATGTCCGGCGGCGGGGGACAATAAAAAGCCCGCCAATCCGTGTTATCGGGCTGGCGGGTTTTTATTGTCTGGCGATTATTTTAATCAAAGCAGATGATTATGATCTGTCTTTGAATTTGGGTCGCACAGCTCAGGCGCATTCGGCCTTGTCGGTTTTGGCGGCCAGTTCATCGCGAATTTCCGCCCCGATCTCAAACGATTTGAGGCGGGCGTCGTGGTCGAAAATATTGGCGGTTAAAATCAGTTCATCGACCCGGGTTTCATATAAAAACGCGCGCACTTTGGTGCGAACAGTATCGCGCGACCCAACGGCGGCATAGCGCATGGCGTGGTTAACACCGGCCTTTTCGACCGAATTCCACATCGTGTCCATATCCTTGACCGGGGCGGGTAATTTGCCGGGGTTGCCACGGCGCAGGTTCAGAAATTGCTGCTGCATCGATGTTGCCAGAAACTGGCCTTCTGCGTCGCTATCGGCGGCAAAAAAGCCCATGGCGGCGGCGGCGTAGGGTTTATCTAGCTGATCGGAGGGTTCAAACCGCGACCGGTAAAGGTCAAGTGCCTGCATTAAATAATCGGGTGCGAAGTGCGATGCAAAGGCAAAGGGCAGGCCAAGGCGTGCTGCCAGGTCGGCCGAAAACAGGCTGGAGCCCAAAAGCCACATTGGTACTTGCGAGCCATAACCCGGAACAGCGCGAATGGGCGGGTTGCCTTGCAGCGGAGCCAGGTATTGCTGAACCTGCAACACATCCTGAATAAAACGGTCTTCGCTGCCATGCATATCGCGGCGCAGGGCGGCAGCGGTGCGCTGGTCTGTGCCCGGTGCGCGGCCAATGCCAAGGTCGATCCGGCCCGGATAGAGGGCATCCAGAGTGCCAAACTGTTCGGCAATGACCAAGGGCGCGTGGTTGGGCAGCATAACGCCGCCAGAGCCGACGCGAATGGTTTTGGTGCCACCGGCCACATGGCCGATCACCAGTGATGTTGCGGCACTGGCAATGCCGGGCATGTTGTGATGTTCGGCCAGCCAATAGCGATAATAGCCCAGCTTTTCGCCCAGTTGGGCCAGTTCCAGGGTTTTACGCAAGGCGTCGGACGGATGTTCGCCGTCATTTACCGGGCAGAGATCAAGAATGGAGAAACGTGTCATAACAATATATCCTGTGGGGCGCAGGGCGTTTTTTGCCGCGCCAAATGGGTCTGTTAGGACCTAATTTAGGGTAAAAACGCCATAACGCCAGCACGACATGTGCGACAGGCATTATTTCAAGGTAAAATCAGGGGATTGGCGCGCATGGATTGGCGGTTTTGGGCATGCTGATTATTTTGGGTGGCCTGCCGGGATCGGGCAAAAGTACGCTGGCACATACGCTCGCCTCTCAGTTATCTGCCGTTTGGCTGCGGATCGACAGCATTGAACAGGCCCTGCGCGATGCCCACGATTTATATGGCAGCGGGTCGCAGGAAATGGGTTCGCTGGAAATGGGACCGCAGGGTTATATGGTGGCGTATCAACTTGCGGTCGATAATCTGGCACTGGGCCATTACGTGATTGCCGATAGCGTTAACCCGCTTGAAATTACCCGTGCTGCCTGGCGCGATGTGGCCCGCAAGGCAGGCGTGAAATATATTGAAATTGAACTGGTCTGTTCCGATGTTGCCAAACATCGCAAGCGCATTGAAACCCGGCAATCAAGCGTGGCAAATTTAAAATTGCCAGACTGGCAGGCGGTGCAAAACCGCGATTATCAGCCATGGCACAGTGGCCAACTGGTGCTTGATAGTGCGCAAAATACCGCCGAACAACTGGCAGGGCAGGTGATATCGCGCCTGTTTGATAACGGCGCGGCGTGATTTTGCGACGGGGTACAATTTTCTAACCCACCGATGCGATGGTTTGTTTTTGATCTTGCAGGGTGCTGTCGATAAAATTGCGAATGACGCTTGATGTTGTATCGCGCCGATAGGCCAGGGCAAGAAATGCGATGGGCGGAACATCCATAACAGGGCGGTAAACCACCCCACGCACCTGTAATTGCCCCATCGATGCGGGTACCAGCGACACGCCCAGTTCTGCCGCGACCAGATTAATCACGGATCCGATTTGCGGGGCGGACTGGCCCAGTTGCGGGTCAAACCCGGCATTGCGACAGGCATGGATTACGGTATCAAAATGGGTGGGGCCAACCTCGCGCGGGGTTAAAATAAACGGGTCGTTTTGCAACATGGCAAGGCAAACGGTGTGATGTGCCGCAGCCGGGTGGCTGGTTGGCACCACGGCCAGCATCGGCTCGTCGCCGAGATCATGCAGTTTGATATTGGTGTTTTCAACAATCTTCTGGCGCAGAAATATCGCGTCAAGATGCCCCTCGATCAGGTCGGTCAGAAGCCGGGTGGAATTGGTTTCGGTCAGGGTAAGCTTGACGGTGGGCCAGGCCCGGCGAAAGGCGCGGATGGCAGCAGGCACCACCGGGTTAAAGGCAGCAGAGCCGGTAAAACCGACATGGATGGAACCAACCTCGCCACGCGCAGCACGTTGGGCGGCATGGATGGCCTGTTCGGCCAAATCGGGGAACTGGCAGACGATGGCTTTAAAGGCCTGCCCGGCATCGGTTAATATTGCCCCATGCGGCACGCGATGAAACAGCTTTGCCCCAATTTCGGTTTCCAGATCCTTTATTTGCTGGCTGAGCGGCGGTTGGCCAATGCCAATGCGCTGGGCCGCACGGGTGAAATTACCTTCGTTTGCAACAGCCAGAAAATAACGGATATGGCGAAGTTCCATGGAGCGGTATCTCTAAAATATATTGAAAATGCCAGTAACATATATTGGACGGATGATGCCGTTGGTGCAACAATTTGGATAAAATAAAAACAGCGCCCTATCACCCGCCAAGGATTGAAAATGACAGACCAAAAGGCAGACCAGGACCTGCCATCGCGCCGTGATGCCAAATCGGCAACGCCAGCCGCAACGACCCGTGACGCCCAAAGCTGGGTCGAACCGGGCACGCCGGCTTATCGCCGGGTGGCGATGGCATTGTTTTTGGCCGGGTTTGCCACGTTTTCGCTGATTTATTGTGTGCAGCCCCTGTTGCCTGCTTTTTCGGACGATTTCGCCGTTAGCCCGACGCAAAGCTCGTTGGCGCTGTCGCTGACCACCGGGTTTTTGGCCTTTTCAATCTTGCTGGCAGGTGCCGCGTCCGAGGCGTTTGGGCGGCGGCGGTTGATGTTTGTGTCGATGTGTGCGGCATCGGTTTTAAATATTGCCGATGCCTTTATCCCCAACTGGCATGTGTTGCTGGTGGCGCGTGCGCTGGAAGGGTTTGTTCTGGGCGGGGTGCCTGCGGTGGCAATGGCGTATCTGGCCGAAGAAATCCATCCGCGCGGGTTGGGGCTGGCGATGGGGTTGTATGTGAGCGGCACGGCGTTTGGCGGTATGGCCGGGCGGGTTGGGGTGGGCTTGCTGACCGAATTTTCGTCGTGGGAAGTGGCATTGGGTGTTTTGGGCGGGCTGGATTTGCTGGCCGCTATCGGCTTTTTCATTCTACTGCCGCCATCGCGCAATTTTACCACCAAACCCGGCTTTCAACTGGCCTATCATATTGATGCGTGGGCAAAACATTTGCGTCACCCGGCCTTGCCATTCCTGTTCGTGATTGGCGCGCTGTCGATGGGCTGTTTTGTGACGGTGTATAATTACGCAGGGTTCCGGCTGGTGGCCGATCCCTATAATTTGGGGCAGGGGGCGATCAGCCTGATTTTCATGGTTTATTTATTTGGTATTGCGGCATCATCAATCGCGGGTGGTCTTGCCGACAAACACGGTCGTGGGCCGGTGATGGCGGTGGGCATTCTGGTGGCTTTGGCCGGTGTGGCCTTGACCTTGCTTGGGTCAATTTATGGGGTGATTGCGGGCATTATTGTTTTAACCAGCGGCTTTTTCATGGCCCATTCGGTTGCCAGTGGCTGGGTCGGGCGGATGGCAAAACAGTCCAAGGGCCATGCATCGTCGCTTTATTTGCTGTCCTATTATCTGGGTTCCAGCGTGATGGGGTCGATTGGTGGCTGGTTCTGGACGCATGGGGGCTGGTCGGCAGTGGCCGGTTTTGCCGGGGCGTTGCTGGTGATGGCCTTGCTGATTTCCGGGCACTTATGGCGTTATGCCCGCCGGGTTGAAACCCGGGCCGTATAAAGTAGATTGTGGAAATGCCTCGGACATAGCATAGCTTGAACTGATCCCCCGAAATTTGGACATTAACCTTCGGAGGGATGTCCAAATACACAACGATTTTCAAACATAGCGTCGTTGAATTCTACGGTAGCAGCGTGCCCGGTTGCCGAGAAGTGAGCGGGTATTTTGGTATCGATCGTTCAACAGTGCGTCATTGGGTAGGACGCTTATCGCGCATGGATCTCGAGGCCGATGACGAAATTCAGATACCCAGAAATGACTGATCAATGTGACAGAGTGTGCTGTGGCCGGCGAAAAAACCTATTTCTGAACTTTCTTGGAAGTATTTGATCGCAAGAACATCTTTTTTGTACTCACTCCCGGCGCCGCAAGATTGAACAGAGCATGACCCGTAAAGGTAACTGCCGTGATAACGTTGTCATGGAGAGCTTCTTTGCTGTTCTTAGATACGAATGATTTCATCCCAATCACTTCACCCGCATCGACAGCATCGAAATCGTCACGACGAGAATATTCATTACTACAACAATGACCGCAGCAAACTGAAAATCATAGGGCTGAGTCTTGTACAAGATAGAACTCAGTCCTTAAATTATCCAAACCTGTAAAATGCCCATCTTTTATGGAGGTAGTTCCGCTTGGAGGTCATCATTTTCTGATGAAAAAAAGTTGGTCGGGATTACATCCAGTTCGGTAAGGAAATGCCGATTTTATTTTACATATATTAACCTTAAACTTTGAAAGGATGCCGTATTGTTGTCTATATCATTAAAAATGAAATTTCGCGGCGAAGACAGTGGTGAATGATTATTCTTACGTATATTTTAGTAGCGAGAATGGCTAGTCGAGGTTATTTGCGCATGTTTGACAGCATTGAGTTGTGATGGTATCAAGGTAAAGTTGGGGTGTTTTGGGCGGCGCAAATGATTTGCAACACTCAAAGTTTTTTGTGGATCTGTGTTTTGTAATTAACGCTGGTCTACTTAAAATTTACTCGGTTGCCGTAGGTAAAATAAAATTAATTAGTTAAATTTTGTGGTTTCAGTCGGGGACGGAATGGGCGATTTTATATCAGAATTGTACGGATTTTTTTTCTCGAAAGGTCGGCGAATTTTCCTTATACCGTTCTTTTTGGTTTTGTTCTTATGTGCCTTTCTCTTTCTTTTCGCTAGCGGATCTGCATGGGCTCCATTCGTGTATGCGATATTTTAGATTTTTATGAATGTCGAATTAAACAAGCCTCAATGTTGTTCGTTGAGGCTTGTTTTTTTGTTTTTGGATGATTGCGAGTATGAAGCATGAATTTTCGGAATTTCGTTCGTAGTTCAATTATGGCTTTCGCTGGTGTGGTTGTCGCTTTTGCAATTGGTGAAGGTATTATACGGATTGCGACGGCAAACCAGCAGAATTATATAATTGAAATGTGGCGTTATGCAAAGTTATTGAAGAAACAAAGTGCGGACCCTGCTGTCGGGCATGATCATATCCCTAACAGAACTGCAATGTTGGAAAATGTTGCGGTTAGAATTAATAGTCTGGGATTGAGAGGGCCGGAGCCAGTAAAAAACGCGCCTCATCGTGTTGCTATAATCGGCGATTCCATCGCATTTGGCTGGGGGGTTCCGGAAGATGATACCCTCCGCGGCCATCTTGTGAAGTTATTGCCTGATTCTATTGATGTCATAAACGTGGGAGTTGGGAACCGTAATATTGATCAGGCTGTATCGCAATGGATAGACTTGAGAAATAAAATTGCAGCTGACACGTTGGTCATTATGGTTGCTCCGCGCGCAACAACTTCGGTTTCCACCAAATCAGCCGGATGGTTGGTCGAGCATAGTGCGTTGGCCGCAATAGGCTTAACCATATTTGAACAATTATCCAGTGGCGAGTATGGTCCTCAGGCACTGGTTGATGGTTATAAAAAACAATGGTCTAGCCCTGAAGGTAAAAAAATTATAAAAGGCGCGTTCGACAAGCTTTTGAAAATAAAAAATAAAGATAAGTCTAATGTTATAATAATAGATGTTCCTGAGCCGCATGATTTCAATGACTATAAATTTAATTTTATGCAGCAAGAGATCAGGAGTTTATCTGACAAATACGGATTTGAATATGTAAGTACTCTTTCTTTGCTGAAAGGGCCACCATCCTCCAGCTATTGGGTTTCTGATCGAGATGTTCACCCGAATGGAAAAGCATTGAAGATAATGGCAGATGCTACGGTGGGTGATATAAAATTATTTTACGAATCTAATAAATAGAAATTTATTTGATGGGAGATTTAATGGTTGATAAGAAGGAAGAAAATGACGATCTATCTTTCCTCAGGAAAAAAAGCATTGCCATGTGTTGCGGCTTTTCGGTTCTGTCGGGTATCTCATATTTCAATAATGGGTTCGCTTGGCCGATCTTTACTGCTGCCGCAGTAATAATTATAATGTTAGGGATTTTTTATCCGTCGAAATTGTCGAATTTTTTCTATTATATTCAAAAATTACACAAAAAAATTGGCGTGGTCGCGTTTTTTGTCGTCTTTGTTTTTGTGATTACGCCTATGAGTTGGGTTTTACGTGCTTTACGACTGGATGACATGACGTCGAATCCGTCGGAATCTCCCATAACTTATTGGGAGACAGAAAATATAAAAGACCCGAACGATATTGATTTTACGAAGCAGTTTTGATGGTTTACTATGGAAAATAAAGACATCTATATTCTTGGTGTTTCCGCGTTTTATCACGATAGTGCTGCAGCTCTGATCAAGAATGGTCAAATCGTTTCAGCGGTTCAGGAGGAGCGATTTTCCAGAGTTAAGAATGATTGTTCTTTCCCGATCGAGGCGATTAAATGGATATTATCTGATAGTCATCTTGGCTTGTCTGATATTGATCATGTGGTTTTTTATGAAAAGCCATTCGTAAAATTTGAAAGAATACTGGCGACTTGTATTCATTTTGCGCCAAAGGGGTTCGGTCTCTTTAAAAAGCAGGTTCCAACATGGTTAAAAGAAAAGATATTTCAAAGAAAGACAATACAAAACCATTTTCAGGATAATTTTCCTGAATCAGGTTGGAACAAGAAATTATTTTTTTCCGAACATCATCTTTCCCATTGTGCGGCGGCGTTTTATCCGTCTCCATTTGAAGATGCTGCAATTTTAACGATTGATGGCGTTGGCGAACGTGTGACAACGACAGTTTCTATTGGGCGTAAAGGTAAGATTGAGCGTTTGGCAGAACTGAATTTCCCACACTCATTTGGCCTGCTTTATTCGGCAGTAACGGCATTTTTGGGTTTCAAGGTGAATTCCGGAGAATATAAAGTTATGGGACTGGCCCCATACGGTTCGCCTATTTATTCGGAAAAAATAAAGGAAACCTTGGTCGATATTCGTAGTGACGGTAGCTTTCGTCTCCGGATGAAAAATTTTAGATTTGCCACCGAAATGCGAATGTTTGGTTCAGAATTCGAAAAAATATTTTGTACATCAGCCAGAGAACCAGAAAGTAATATTGAGCAAATCCATATGGACATTGCGGCATCGGTGCAGCAGGTCTCTGACGAACTATTTCTCATGCTTGTTTCATATGTAAAAAAACTGACGAAACAATCGTCTCTTTGTCTTGGTGGAGGAGTCGCCTTGAACTGTGCTTCTACCGGGAAGGTATTAGAGAGCAAGATTTTTGATAAAGTCTGGGTGCAACCATCTGCCGGTGATGCAGGAAGTGCACTCGGGGCTGCGCTTGCTTATTATCACATTGGTTTGGGCCGCCCGAGAGCCGTTTTGAAGAATTATATGCCTTTCCTCGGACCAGAGTTCACACTCGATCAGATTCTGGCGGATCTGGATAGCTGTAAGGCCGGTTACCAGGTGCTGTCACCTGATCAGGTGGTGCAGCGGGCGGCACAGGCCCTCGCTGATGGAAAAGTACTTGCGTGGATGCAAGGACGTGCTGAGTTTAGTCCCAGAGCTCTTGGTCATCGCTCGATTCTTGCCGACCCTCGGGTAAAAGATTTAAAGAAGACGCTGAATCTTAAGATTAAATTCAGAGAATCTTTCCGTCCGTTTGCCCCGGCAGTTTTGGAGGAGGATGCATCGAACTGGTTTGATTTACCGTCCCCGTCTCCGTTGATGAATTTTATATGTAAAACTAGACCAGAAGTCAGAGATGTCGTTCCTAGCGTTGTACATGTTGACGGTACGGCACGGGTTCAGACCGTTTCTGAAGAATTTAACCCCGATTTTTATAAATTAATTCTTAAGTTTAAATCTCTAACAAATTGCCCTGTTTTGGTGAATACAAGCTTAAATGTCCGCGGTGAACCTATGGTCTTGACGCCGGCAGATGCATATAGATGCTTTATGAATACACGTATCGATTGCCTTGTTATCGGAAATGTCTATCTGGAAAAATGAATCTAACCTAGCGGTAGTTGGTTAGCGATTTTACTTATTTTATGCGGTGTGGGAATGCTTTTTCAGTTACCAAGTTTTATTTTATTTTTTGTCGGATTTTGTTTTATACTATCTATTGTGCCAAAGAGATTTGTCAAGGTTTATGTCCTGTTGGGGAGTGTTCTATTTTATTCTTTTTGGCTCGTTTCCGACGTTTTTTTGCTAATAATTTTGATGATTTTTAGTTGGGTTGCATGTCGATGCATAAGTAAAAATACTAAACTTTTACCGTTCTTTGTTGTAATTTCGGTTCTTCCTCTTTTTTATTTTAAATATGCGAACTTTTTCTTGCATTCGATAGGGTTGTCATCTGTTAATTTGCAGGTTCACCTGCCGCTTGGTATATCGTTTATTACATTTACACTGATCAGTATGATGGTGGATTTATCAAGATCGCAACGCCCGGAAAATAGTATACTGGATACGAGTGTCTATATATCTTTTTTTCCGCATTTGATTGCAGGGCCTATTCTCAGAACAAGTCAGTTAATCTCGCAGTTAGATAAATTTAAAGTTACTCGTAAAAATATAATATATAATATTCCATTGTTTGCCGCCGGAATGGGAAAGAAAGTTTTTATTGCTGACCCGATAGCTCGGTATGCCGATCCCATTTTTTTTAATTCTGGTTCCTATAATAGTTCCGAGTTGCTGGTGGCTGCAATTGGATTTTCCATCCAAATTTATTGTGATTTTAGCGCCTATTCTGATATGGCTATTGCAGTAGCAGGTATGATTGGCATTAACTTTCCTGAGAATTTTAGTTCTCCCTATTTATCGAAGTCGATGCGTGAAATTTGGCGCCGTTGGCACATGACACTTAGTTTTTGGATACGCGACTATCTATTCAAACCCATGTATAAAAAAATGCGAAAATCCTTACCATATCTTCCTTTTGTTTTAACTATGACGCTGTCCGGTTTATGGCATGGAGCAAATTGGACCTTTGTGGTGTGGGGTGCTGTTCAAGGAATTATAATCGCCTTGGAGACTTATTGTGATTACGATCGAATTTTGAAAAGAAAATGGTATTTAGAATGCATAGGAACTTTTTTAAATTTTTCAATATGGACCTTTCTGTTGGTAATTTTTAGATCCTCAACTTTAAAGGAGGCTTTTAGTTTTTACTCTTATTTTATGGATTTTAATTTTGGTAATATTTCTGATGACGGTATGACTACCATTCTTCTAATTTTAGTCGCACTTTCTTTTCATTATTTTGACCAAGTGGACAAGATCAGAGGGGTATTTGTGAAGGTTCCTGCGTTTATCACTTTTTTTTCTTGTCTTGGATTTATAGTTGGCGGATCTTTTGTCGCGAGTTCTCACCCGCAAAATTTTTATTATTTTGATTTTTGAGAAATGAAATGAAGAAGATAATTTCGGTACTCGTTTTTCTTGGTTTTCTTTTCTTTTCGTTTGATGGGTTTCTGGATTTCATCTCTTATGTGAAGCCAGGTCTGACGAATTATTTTGCGGGGGTAAAAAAACTTAAGTCTTTGCCCATTGATGTGGATCGTAAAAATATTTCACGGGCGGTTGATGATGTTTATAGCATTAAGTACTCGATGATGCGTGTCGTTGGTCAGCTTCCGCTACCTGGTGATTATGGTTCTTATAAAATTGGTGCGAAGGGGGATAGGAAAATTGAATATTATAATGATCAAAATATAGGAAATAATTTGAAACGTATTCTTATTCTGGGAAGTTCTCAGAGTTTCGGTTATTTTAGTGGTCCTGTTGATAATTTCGCCAATCAGCTTGCGATGGAGTTGCCAGAATATCGAATTAGTAATTTCTCGGTCCCAGGACAGATGATCGCAGAAACAAAGGCAAACTGGCAGAGGCTTTCTCTGCTTGGGGAGAAGTACGACAAGGTTATTATAGTAGAAGGTCCAATTGACTTTTATATTTATTGTACTCCAGGGTTAAATCTCTCTTCGAGAGAAGTCCATAGAATGGCCGTAATGAAATTGATCGACAAAGCGTCCCGAGTATATAGTGTGTTGAGCGGCGATCAAGATAAGTACCAATCACCTTGTCTTGATGAAAGTTATAAGAATATATTAAGTAAAAATGTTTTTTCCGATTTTAAAGGCGTAATTGAATACGGTCGTGATATTGGAAGCGAAACATATATTGTCGTGCCGCCATCGCCTTACGTTGGTAATGTTAATGTAGAGAATTTAAGTAAAGATAATCTTGCTTTCAGGAGCCTGGTGACCGAATTAGGGGTGGATTTGGAAAAGGAGTACCAAGATATTCCACAAGTGATCGACATGAAGAATATTTTCTCGGGTACTGGGCCTATGTTTTTGGATTGGGGCGGGCACTTTACGCCAAAGGGAAACAAGGTATTTGCACAATCCGTCGCGAATTTTATAAAATCAACAGATTATAATTGAAATATTTTAACCTACCTTAATTGTAAGAATTGATCCTGAGTAAGGCGTGCTGTCAGAATTAAAAACGCCCCCGATATGTTTTCGGGAGCGTTTTTTGTTGGCAAAAAGGCTGGCGACTGACTATAGCCAATCGGGGCTTGGCAGCCCTTTTTCCTTAAGGAATACCGGGTTCCACAGCTTGCTTTGATAGCGGGTACCCAGGTCACACAGGATGGTGACAATGGTGTGGCCCGGCCCCATTTCGCGCGCGAGTTTGACGGCACCGGCAATGTTGATGCCGGTGGAGCCGCCCATGCACAGGCCTTCTTCTTTCAGAAGGTCAAACACGATCGGCAACATTTCTTCATCGGTGATCTGGAAGGGATGATCAATTTCAAGCCCTTCGAGATTGGCGGTAATGCGGCCCTGACCAATCCCTTCTGAAATTGATCCGCCTTCGGATTTAAGCTCGCCATGTTTATAATGGTTAAACAGGGCTGCCCCCATCGGGTCGGCCAGGCCGATCTGGATGTTTTTGTTGCGTTCACGCAGCGCCATGGCGGTACCGGCCAGCGTGCCGCCGGTGCCAACAGCGGCGATAAAGCCATCAACCTTGCCATCGGTCTGTTGCCAGATTTCGGGGCCGGTGGTGTCGTAATGGCCCTGGCGGTTGGCAATATTGTCAAACTGGTTGGCCCAGATGGCGCCATTTGGTTCGGTTTTTGCCAATTCTTCGGCCAGACGGCGCGACACATGGACATAGTTGTTTTCGTTGCGATACGGCACAGCCGGGACTTCGCGCAAATCCGCACCCAAAAGACGCAACAGGTCTTTCTTTTCCTGGCTTTGCGTTTCGGGAATAACGATAACCGTGCGATAGCCCAGTGCATTGCCAACAGTTGCCAGGCCAATGCCGGTATTGCCAGCAGTGCCTTCAACAATAACGCCGCCGGGCTGCAACAGGCCGCGTTTTTCGGCGTCACGAATGATGGCAAGGGCGGCGCGGTCTTTAACAGAGCCGCCCGGATTGGCGTATTCGGCCTTGCCCAGAATGGTGCAGCCGGTCAGTTCCGAAACCTTTTTGAGCCGGATCAGCGGTGTCCGGCCAATGGCCTCGATGGTGCCATTGCGAATGTCCATGACAGACTCCAGAATTATCAGATTACAAAATGCATGTCTGTTGAGTGGCGCTTTTATACACAAAAGTCAAGCTAGTTTTAAATTTATAACGAAAAATTTGTGTCAAATAAAATATAAGCACATATTTTGTGTTAAATAGCGGTGCTGGCGGCTTCGCGACGCAGGCGGTCCCGGTGCAGCATCAACCATTGCATGGCCATGATGATGGGGGCATTGCAAAAAATGCCGTCGCGCAGCATGGCAAAACAATCGTCCGACGATTTGGTGAAAACGCGAATATCCTCGCCTTCTTCGGCTAGGCCATGCAGGCCGCCAGCGTTTTTGCTGTCGACCCGGCCGTAAAATATTTGCACCGTTTCGCTGGTACAGCCTGGGGAGGCGTAATAGCGCGGCGTGATCAGCTCAAGATCGCCGATAATCGAACAACCGGATTCTTCCATGGTTTCGCGACGCGCGACATCTGGCAGGGTTTCGCCGGGCTCGACAATGCCAGCGACAATTTCGATCAGCCAGGCGGGCATATCGGGGGTATTTTTATGCACACTAAGGGTCGCGGGCCGGAACTGTTCGATTAAAACCACTTCATCGCGCACCGGGTCATAGGGCAGAACGGCAACGGCGTGGCCACGTTCTAAAACTTCGCGCCGGATAACAGGGCTTTGGCGGCCATTGAACTGTTTATGGCGCAGTTCATAGACATCAAGTTTGAAATAACCATCCCATCCACGTTGATGGTTGACGATATCGACGTCACGATAATCCAATTTTTTCCTCCGATCCGGGGCTGGTAACGGCAAACCTGAGACAGAGCCTGCCACAGGGGCACTTTTGTTGCCAGTTTTGCGGGGGCGTGCCGCGTGTTTTGCCGGTGAAAATTTCGTGATGTGTCGGGAACAACTTTTTACCTGACAGGTTAAGCGGGAAGATAATGGCGGCAACAATTGGCGGGATCATGGCACAGATATGAAATTGCTGCGTTTGTCCTGTTTTTGCCTTGTTGCGGATTATTTTTGAGCTTGAAGATGTTTTGTCGCTGCCCAAAGCAGGGTATGTTCCGTTTTTCTAATGAATGGAGAATTTTATGTCCAACGTCGAGAATGAAGCTGACACTGACACAGAAGAATTTCCGGCCATTGATTTGGAGAAGATTGCTTTTATCTTGCTAAAGGCGCGCGCCTTTGACGCCCAGGAAGATGTGGTTGAGCCCGATTACGGGTCCAATGCGGAAGATGACCAGTTTCGCGAAGTGCTTGAAGCCTATGAGGGCGATGCCACGCATTCGGAACTGGTTGACGCGATCAATGATTTAAACTGGGACGAGCAATGTCATCTGGTCGCACTGGTCTGGATCGGTCGGGGAACCTTTGATGCCGATCAGTGGCAAGAAGCCCTTAGCGAAGCACAGGATGGCCATACCAACCACACCGCCGAATATTTAACCGGCATCCCCATGCTGGGTGAATATATTGAGGAAGGATTATCTGCGTTTGATATATCTGTAACTGATATCGAGATGCAGAATCTTTAACTCAAGGTTGCGCAAATCGTGCGGTCGTCCGAAAAAGCCCGGGTGGGCAATGCATGGCTGCACCGGCGGGAAACGGCGTTTTGTGCGCAAGAATAGGGCGTAAAGTGACCTCCTTTTGGTCGGGGTGGAGGTGGTGACCTCGCCAAAAGGGCAGGGGTGCATGCTGGTGCATTTGAAAAATGCCATATAATTTATTGTTTTTTAGGCATATACGCACTTCCTTGTATCTGACCAGTCGATATACAATATGCACAGTTCGCAAGTTATTGTGCGGCAAATGTTGGCGGTGCGAGACCGGAAATTTTCCGGTCTGTGCCGGATCTTTCAAATTTCATTAATTTGATTTTCAACAACCAAAGGTTATGTTTGCCGCCGGGAAGATTTCGTAAGTCACAACAGGGCTTTGTTGCCCCTTCACAGATGTGGCAATTACGAACGGGGGATTGGGTTGACGCGCTTCGAGCAAAAAGAGATTGATCGGCTTTACGGGTACTCGACTGTAGGCGTCATTATACATCGTGACCTTAAGGTGGTGTATGTCAACGATGCCTATGCCCGCATGATGGGGTGCCATGATGCCGTGGATTTTATGGTTGATCCCGATCTTGTCCGTTATATTCCCCCGGCATTTCACCGTGAAGCCCTGCTTTTGTATGAACAGTTCATGGAGGTCATTGGCTTTCACGGCTGGAAAAAAGTATACAATCTGCGCCGTGACGGGACCCCGGTATGGCTGGAAATCAGTGATGAAACCATTGAGTGGGAGGACGACCGCGCGCTAATGACCACAGCGCAACTGATAGATAACGGCACCACGGCAATGCAGGTGGACCATATGCTGGGTCGGTCCTTTATTGCAGTAACAGTGCATCGTGATATGCGCGCCCTTTATGTTAACGATGCCTTTGCCCGGTTAATGGGGGCCAGCAATGCGGGCGATTTTATGCAAAACCCCGATTTGCTGCGGTTTGTTGATGACCAGGCCCGCGAGGATGTATTGGCGCATAGTCACAGTATTTTGCATGGTGTTGTTGCCGGAAACCGGCGGCGGGAATGCAACATGCTAGATGATGGCGACGAGGTATGGCGCGACCTGACCGATGAACGGATTTTGTGGCATGATGGCAAGGCCGCGGTTTTGACGACCGCCCACGATGTGCGTGAAGAAGTGCGTATGACCAACATGCTGGTGCGCAATAAAAACAGCCTTGAAAACGCGGTGGCGGAAGTGATCCGCATGGTGCCCACCGCCGTTGCGATGTTTGACGAGGAATTGCATGTTTTGCACTTCAATCGCGAATTTTCGCGGCTTTTTGCACAAAACCCCGCTGTTTTTCCTGCTGCCATTCCTGAATTTGATGTTTCCGGGCTGCGGGCGATTTACCGCGAAATGGTACGCGCCGGGCATGACCATGCCGATCGTAATGGTGTGATGACACCGTCTGGCCGGTTGGCCGATATTCGTACCAACCGCTTGCAAGGCGGGGGAATGATGATTTCTGCCCTTGATGTGACGGACCATAAAGAAGTTGAAAAGCAGCTTGCCGTTCTGGCCTCGACCGACCCGTTAACCGAAGTTTTGAACCGGCGCGGGTTCGAAGGTGCTGTCAGCCGATTGCAAGATATTCGCCGTTTGCGCAACAAGGAATGGCTGTACGGGATTGCGGTGCTGGATCTGGATTATTTCAAGCAGATCAATGACCGGTTTGGCCATAATTGTGGGGACCGTGTTTTGCAGGAAGTGGCGGCTGTTTTGCGCAGTGCGCTGCGCGACGATGACCTTGTGGTGCGGTTGGGCGGCGAAGAATTTGCGGTTTTACTGCCCTCGGCCACGGCGCGGGTGACAATGGATATTGCCGGGCGGCTGGCGCGCATGATTGGCGATATTAAATTGCCCGATGATGATGGCAACGATGCGATGATTTCGGTTACCGTTAGCATCGGCGTCACCATTGGCGGCGATGTTGGCGAGGGCGAAATTGATTTGCCTACCGCCTTGCTGATCGCAGACCGCGCCCTTTATCAGGCCAAGCAGGGCGGGCGGAATTGTATCATATATGCCGATCCCACTTTGCCCACCGCCATGATGATGCCATCTGCCCCGCCACCGCCCGCATCACCCGATGGCAGCCGGGAAGTTTAAAAACCCGGCCAGTCAGACGTTTTGACGTTTAATGGTTTTGCATTGTTGTGTGTGCAGGGTGGCGTTGCGCCGTGTGTGGCGGGGCACGATGCGCGTTTGGCACCCAAGCCCGCCCCCCGAACGGCGGCCTGAATGGTGGGGCGACGTGGTTTTGGCACGAGGTTGCATGGCGGTAAGGGCACTGTCCGGGAAAACCCTTATGCGAAGGTGGAAATCCCCCTAAATATGGGGTAATCAGGATGCCTCGGGTATGAAGGGGCAGGTTCAGGGCTGTCACGGTTGCGCATCCCCAATGTTGTGCCGCGCGGGCAAATAGCCAGCCGGGATGGCAGATCTTTTTGATCACTGCGTTATTGCTATTGCCCTGCAAATGATCTGCTCTTTGAACCTGCATTTTTCGGTCCAGACAGGAGAGCGTCACCGTGGGCAATATCAGCCAAATAGAACCAACTGCAATTTGGGCAAATTTTCAGAAACTGTGTGACATTCCGCGGCCTTCGACCAAGGAAGAAGCCGTGTTGCAGATGATTGAAAAGCTGGCCGATGAAAACGGGTGCAGCCATTACCGCGATAGCGGCAGCAATCTGGTGGTTAATGTTGCCGCAACATCGGGCTATGAAGACCGTAAAATGGTCGTTTTGCAGTCCCATGTTGATATGGTGACCCAGGCCAATAGCGGATCAAACCATAATTTTGAGACCGACCCGATTAACGCCTATGTTGATGGCGAATGGGTGACGGCCGATAACACCACATTAGGGGCCGATAACGGCATTGGTGCTGCGGCCATGCTGGGTGTTCTATGCGATAAATCGGTTGTGCATGGGCCGCTGGAACTGCTGTTTACGGTGGATGAAGAACGCGGCCTGACCGGGGCGATGAATTTGGAACCGGGCCGGTTGCAGGGCGAAATTCTGCTTAACCTTGATACCGAAGATGAATACGAACTTTATGTTGGCTGTGCTGGCGGCGGTGACCTTGTGGCGCGCTGGCAGTATCATGCCGATGCGGTTGGTAAAGAACTGATTGCCCGAAAAATTGCCCTGACCGGCCTTAAAGGCGGGCACTCGGGCATTGATATTATTTTGGGCCTGGGCAACGCCAATAAATTGATGGCGCGGTTTTTGCGCCCGTTATTGCGCGATCTTGAGGCACGGATTGTTTCGATCCAGGCGGGAACGGCACGCAATGCCATCCCGCGTGAATCCTTTGCGACTGTCGTTTTACCGGCGGGTAATGCGGGGGCCTTTGACAGCGCTCTGGCCACATTTCAGGATGCCGTTACTGGCGAATATGCCGATCTTGAACCCAATGTTGCCATTGCTGCATCGAACGTGGATTTGCCGGAAAGCGCAATGACCCCGGCTGATAGCATTACCTTTAACAATGCCATTCTGGGCAGCCCCAATGGCGTGCAAGCCATGAGCACCAGTGTGCCCGGTGTTGTGGAAACATCGATCAATCTGGCGATTGTGTCGGTGGCAGACGGGCAGGCGAAAGTAACCCTTTCGGCGCGCAGTTCCATTTCCAGCGCGCGCGATGCGACGCGGGATGTTGCCACGGCAGTTTTTGAAAATATCGGCGCGACTGTGACCTGGGGCGATGCCTATCCGGGCTGGAAGCCAAATATGAACAGCGAAGTGCTTGATATGATGCAGGCCGTGCATCGCGACATGTTTGGCAAGGATGCCGAGGTTAAGGTAATTCATGCCGGGCTGGAATGTGGTGTTTTGGGGTCAAAATATCCGAACTGGGATATGATTTCGTTTGGGCCGACCATCAAACGCGCACACAGCCCCGATGAATGCGCCCATATCCCCGCTGTTGCCCGGTTCTGGGATTATTTGCAGGCAGCGCTAAAGGCGATTCCGGTGAAAGCCGCTTAAATCCCCCCGATTTTATCGCGTGAATAGCGTTGGAATTTTAAATGCGACTGGCCTTTGGGGTCAGTCGCATTTGTTTTGTGCGCACCATTCGTCGCGCGCGGCACTGCCATCGCCGGGCACCAGGGCATCGGCATTTACATAGCCGTCTTCGCCCAGTTCGGTTTTTACTCTGATCCAGAAGTTCTGGTTTTCGCCGATCAGAAAAACGGTTTCAAACCGGGAAAGCTGACGCATGATCGGAAATTTGATGCCCGCACCGGTGCGCAGATTAAGAAATTGCTGATCAACATAATAAGGATCGGTTTGGGGGGTGATCAGGTCTTCAACCTTGTCGCGGATTGTTGCGATGGTATGGCGAACCTGACCGGGAAATTCGGTGCTGAAATAGGTATGTGCGGGGCCAAAGGCCAGCAACAGGGCAAAAATAACCACAAAGACAGGTGCCAGATGCATTAACGCATCGAGCATTGCGACGCGTTGCCATTCGTCGCGCACCCGGCGTGCGGGTTGCCCGGTATCAAGGCGGCGCAAATTGGCGCGGATTTGTTCGGCCAGGGCCGATCGGCTGTGGCCGATAAAATCCGACGCCTGTAACAATACAGCGCGCGCCAGCGGTTTGTTGCCGCTGCGTTCAAACGCGGTGGCCTGATTAAACAGCAATTGGGCGTTGGCCTCGGCCGGGAAGGTGCCGCCGCGCATATTGGTAATAATTGCCCGCCACGCCGGGAAAAAGCTGCGCCAGCCCCAAAACCCGCCCAGCCATGTGCGCAGGCTGGCGCGCAGGGCCATGCGCCGTGCGCCCTTGGGCGATAAAACCGCGCTGATGGTTTCGCGGCGGATGGAATTTAAAAATCCGCGAATGACGGTAAATTCAATATGGCGCGGCTGGGCCGATATCACATCGGTAACCGCACAGCGGGCAAAGCCGCTGGTGTCGCCCGTGCGATTGGCCGATTTGTGATGGCGGCGCGCACCGGGATTAATCTTTGGGTCGCGCTGCCCGGTTTTGGCCTGATGGCGCTGATAGGCGGAACTGGCTTCGGCATAGCGGTCTTCGCGGTCCGGGGGGTTTTGCTTGCGCCCGGCCCCGGCAAAGCCCTGTTTGTTGGTTTGGGCGTGATCCGCCCCGGTGGGGCCGGTTGTGCCTTTGTCGCTGCCCTTGGCGGCCTGTGCGGCCCCTGCTGCGCCCGTGCCATTGTTACCTGTGCCATTGTTACCTGTGCCATTGTTACCTGTGCCATTGCTGCGCGCGCCATTGGGCGGGCGGCGGCGAATGCCAATCAGTATTTCATAGGCTTCGGTAACATCCTTGAACTTTTCTTCCGCGTCGGCGTCGGAATTTCGGTCCGGATGAAATTCAAACGCCAGTTTGCGATAGGCCAGCTTGATTTCTTTTTCACTCGCACCGGGTTTGATGCCCAGTTGGCGGTAAAAGGGGATGAGGGGATCGTGGCTCATGTAGTTTTTATTGTCTCTTGGATCATTGAGGCCAGCGGAGTATCCCGCAAGAACGCCGTCTATCAGGCAGCATCGCCATTACTGGCGACCATATTGTGAAATATTAGCGCGTTTGGCGCTACAATTGTTTGTGTTTTGGTCAACACGGCAAACGCATGGGGGTGATGTGTGGGCGAAGTGCGGGCAAAGCGCGCTGCGTGTACAGGCATTTATATCAGTGCGCGCGGTTGGGGTGCCGGTATCGCGGGTGGTGAGATATGCTTTCATCCTTTACCTTGCAAGGACGATCCTTGATGATAGGGCGCATGACAGATCAAACAGTTTAACGCAGCGGGCGGTGCCATTGAAATTCAAGTTCTGGCAACGAAAATCATCGGATGCCAATCCCTATATGGACGAGAACATGTCGTTGGACGACGAACTGGACGACCCGCTGGACGGGATTGTTGTGCCGTTTCGCAAGCGTATTCGTGCGCGCTGGGAAGGCTATGACGACCCTGCCGAATATTACCTGATGGAACAGCAGCTTGCTGCTTATCGGCGCTGGTTGCAGCGCATGATGATACTGGCCGCACGACCCAGGGAAGAAGAACCCGCCGAGCTTGACCTTGAAGAAGAAGCAGGGCGCTGGCCGCCCGAACGGCTGAAACTTTATGGCAAGCTGTTTGACCGGGGCATTATGAAGCCCGGCGGCCATGAATATGCGCTGGAACTGGCAAAGCCGCTAGCCCTTGATGAAACCATGAGCTGTGTTGAAATTGGTGCCCGGATCGGCGGCACCGCCCGGGTGCTGGCCGACAAGTTTGGCGTTTGGGTAACCGCGATGGAGCAGGATGGCGAACTGGCCCTTTTGGGGATGGAGCGATCTGTTGCGGCGGGCAGCCAGAAAAAAGTACCTGTTTTGCACTATGACCCGCTGGCACCGGAATTTCGCAAAAAGTATTTCAACGTTGTCTATTCGTTTGGCGAGCTTTTTACCGTCGATAAAAAGGATACCTTTTTGTTGAAGATGGCCGAATCGCTTCGTGAGCAGGGGCAATTGCTGATTACCGATTACGTGATCACGGCAAAAGCCGACGAATCCTCGGCCGATTACAAGGCGTGGCTGGCAAAAGAAGACATAAAACCGCATCCCTGGACCGCAGATCGCTATAAAGATGTGCTGGGAAAGCTGCGATTTGACATTCGAATTGCCAAAGACGAGACCGAATTACACGTCACACAGATAAAACATGCATGGATGGTTTTGCTGTCTGATCTCCAAAACAGCGGTTTGGACCCCGATTTTGCCGCTTTTTTGGAAGATGACATGGAAATGTGGATGAGAAGGGTAAAAATGCTTGAAAATGGTGAACTGGCCTATTATCGGTTCTACGCAACGCACGACTAAAGCACTGACACCGCCTGGTTAGCACCGAGAGGCAAGTTTTTTGCGTTTTAGGTGTTGACAGGGACTGGGGTGCCTTCTATTTTCCCGGCTCCCATTAGGGCCAAAGTTTCTAAGGTTTACTATTATGAAGATCCGGAACTCGTTGAAATCCGCGAAACTGCGGGAAAAAGGCTGCCGTATCGTGCGCCGCCGTGGCCGCGTATATGTCATTAATAAAAAGAACCCCCGTTTTAAAGCACGTCAGGGCTAATACCCTTACGGACTTTGAAGCCAGGTTTTACAAAACGCCACTATCCTTGTGATGGTGGCGTTTTGTCTTTTTCGGCTTCATTTTTTGGTGCGGGTAAAATTCGCGCGCGTGGTGTCGGGCTTTGGGACTGGCGGTTCAGATGGTGTCGGGGCCGACGGTGTAAACAGCGGTGGTCTGGCTGCGGCCGCGCAGCAAGACATCGCCAGCGACCTCGACGCGGCCGGGGTCGGATAACTGGTTGCGCGTGCTATCAGCAAGCAGGATTTGCGTGCCCAGGCGTTTGTTTTCCGCCTCCAGCCGTGATGCGCTGTTAACCGCGTCGCCGTGAACGGTGAAGGACAAGCGATCCGTTGCGCCGACATTACCGGCAATCATGCGGCCGGTATTAATGCCGCAACGACACGCAACGGGTTGCCCGTCAAACAGGCGGTTCCGGATCGCCTTTTGAATGTTAATCGCGGTATCAAGGGCGGCGTCAGCATGGTCGTTCAAATCATCAAACGCATTGTAAACCGCCAGCACGGCATCGCCCTGAAACTGGGTGATGATGCCACCGTGATCTTCGATAATATTTGTTATTGTATCGAAATAGGCATTGAGCATGGCAACGATACGGGCTGGTTCAAGCTGTTCGCACATGCTGGTAAAGCCGACAATATCGACAAATAATACCGTGGCATCGCGTTGTTGCGGCGGCAAAACCCCCGAATCGGTGCCTGATGCCAGCAATTGCCGGGCGATAGACGGCGGCAGGAATTTGCCAAACAGGCTGCTGATGCGTTCGCGGTCGCGCAGGGCAATGATCATGTGGTTAAACGACCGGGCGGCATCGTCATATTCGCGAATGCGGCTGCCGATCAGGGTTGGTGTCATGTCGAGGTGGCCTGCTTCGAGGCTGCGTGCCGCCGCGGCAAAGCGGCGAATGGGCCGGGTAAAGTGGCGTGCGACAAACACCGCCAGAATAATCGACAGGCCCAGCACAATGGCACCAAGGATGGAGGTTAGAACCAGCCGGTCAAATTCGGCATCAAACAGGCTTTCTTCAAAGTGAATACCCAAAATTAGCGGTGAAAACGGGGTGTCCGGTATTTGTTTGGTGACAATTACGGAATATTGGTTACCGATATCAAGCCCGGAGATTTGCACATCGCTAAGGCTGGTGCCTTTGTTATAGGCCGGGTAATCCAGCTTTTTCGATTGGCCCAGATTGGCCAGCACAGGATCGCCGATATCTGCCGTGCTGGGCAGGGGAACGGGGCTGCGTTCGATTTGATCGGCCCCGTTCGACAGGGCGGCCGCCACATGGTCGCCCCAGCTTTGCAGCATGGGATGGGCCAGAACGCGGTTGCCGGCAATAATGATAAAGGGCACACCGGGCGAGTTTTCGCGGCCACGGACCAGGCTGTGCGACAGATTTGATAGCGACAAATATTGAACAAATGTTCCCAGATAATGCCCGTTGCGAAACAGCGGAACCCAATCAACGATCACGGGCTGTTTGAAATAGGGGTCCCAGCGCGGGAAACCGGTTTTGTCGTTGGTTGGGCCGCGCAATTGGGAAATTTCCGATATCAGCATGTCGTCAATTGGCAGGATATGGTTGATCTCGGTCATGTCGCGCGGGTTATAGCCAACAAAGCGACGTTCGCCATTGATCAGGCCATAGGCCATCACGTTCATTTCGTCGGCGGCAAGGGCGCGCATGGTATTGTCCCAGCCCAGATCAAAGTCGGGGTCAAGGCGGCCCTGCGTAACCTGGGATGCCACCCAGTTGGCGCGCGCACCAACATTATGCATGCGCTCTTCCATGGCTTGTTGCAGCGAAATCAGTTCGTTATCGGCAACAAGCACCCAAAGGTTGCGGGTGTTTTCATAGGCGGCACCAAGACCAAGATACAAGGCAATGCCAACGCCGCCGATACTTGTTGCAAGAAAACTTGCCAGAAGAACACTCAGCACAGAAAAACGCCGGTTTATTTTCACGTATCAAAAGCCTTGGCATGATGGCAGGGAACGGGAATTTCCAAGTAATTCTAGTGTGTTTAGCCCGTTTTGGGAATGGTTTTACGGGCTTTGGCGGCGATCAAACTTTGTTGACAGAATGATCGAACTTGATGTGCGTTTGATCCCGGTTAACGTGCCGATCCGATCCAGCATCTGGTCGAGTTCTTCGGGGGTGTCGGCGCAAATTTCGGCGATCAGGTCAAATTCCCCGGAAATTGCCAGACAGCGAATACAGCCGGGTATTTTTTGTAACGCCGTTACAACACCCGCCGATTTTTGCGGTTCAACCTGGATCATAACCTCGGCCAGAAGGCGGGGCCGGGCTTCCTCCCCCAGAATAACCGAATAGCCGCGAATGACCTGGCTTTTTTGCAGTCGCTCGATGCGTTCTTGAACCGCACTGCGCGACAGGCCAACATCGCGGGCAAGGGCGGCGGTGGGGATGCGGGCATCTTGTTGCAGGCGGGCGATCAGGCGGCGGTCCGTTTCGTCTAATTGGCGTTTCAACGGGTTTACCCATAAATATGATGGTGAAATTTGACGATTTCACAGTATTGCCGGGTTGTTTCCGGCAGTCCAGTGGCAGAGCATTCAAAGATTGAAATTATTCAAACCCAACGATCCATGATCGCTGTTTCAGGCGGCAAAATCCTATCGGGAGATGGCAATGAAAAAAGTTTTAGTTCTGGGTGCCGGTAAAATTGGCCGAATCGTATCGGTTATGTTGCATGAAAGTGGCGATTATGCCGTGACGCTGGCCGATGCAAACGGTCAGATGCTTGAAGTGTGCGCGCCCGATGGTGCGGCAACACTGGTGAAGGTCGACGTGACCGACGAAGCCACCTTGCGCGAGGTTGCGAGCGGCCATGATGCGATTTTGTCGACATGCCCGTTTTATTTGAATGTGGCGATTGCCCGTGTCGCACGGGATGCCGGGGCATCGTATTTTGATGTCACCGAAGATGTTGAAACCACCCGCGCCATTCGCGAAATTTCCAAGGGGGCAAAAGGGGCTTTTGTGCCGCAATGTGGTTTGGCACCGGGCTTTATTTCAATCGCCGCTCATGATTTGTTCAAACGGTTTGACAAGGTGCGCAGCTTGCGCCTGCGGGTCGGAGCCCTGCCGCAAAACCCGACCAACCGCCTTAAATATAACCTGACCTGGTCGACCGATGGCTTGATCAACGAATATCTCAACCCGTGCGAAGCGATCCATAAAGGCAAACGGATCGAGGTTTTGCCGCTTGAAGGGTATGAACGTTTCACCATTGATGGCACCGAATACGAAGCGTTTAACACATCGGGCGGTGTTGGCGCGCTGTGCGACATGCTGGACGGCAAGGTTGATAGTCTGGATTACAAAACCGTGCGCTATCCCGGCCATCAGGAAATTTTAAAAATCCTGATCGAAGATCTGGCATTGGGGCAACGCCCGGAACTGATGAAGGATATTTTTGAAAAATCCCTGCCGATGACGAGCCAGGACGTGATCGTGATATTTGCCGATGCAATTGGGGAACGGGACGGGTATCTGTGCGAGGAAAACTTTATTCGCAAGGTGCATGGCACCAAAATTGGCCCGCGGGACTGGTCGGCCATTCAGGTAACGACATCAGCAGGTTTGTGTGCGGTGATGGATATGGTGTTGACCGGCACCTTGGCGGGCAAAGGATATATCCAGCAAGAACAGGTCACTTTGGCGGACTTTTTGGCCAACCGTTTTGGCCGGTATTTTCAACCCGAATCCTGATTTTCCTGCGCGGCCATATCTGCTTTGTGCGATGTGATGCTATCAACGGGCCTGCCAGGTGCAGGTCCGTTTTCTTTTGTTTTCAGGTCTCTATCGGCAAATTTAAAGATAACTGTTTTTAAGGCTTGATTTGGAAATAAACATTTCCTAAATATAGGGCATGACAAAAACAGCTTCATCCGCTCCCGCGTCAAATGCCGGTCAGCGCGGGCGTCCCCGCGAGTTCGATCTTGATGCCGCCCTTGACGGGGCCATCACTGTGTTTACCCGCAAGGGGTTTCATGGGGTGTCGATAAGCGAGCTGGCTGGTGCTATGAATGTGTCTGCCGGAAGCCTGTACAAGGCATTTCCCGACAAACATGCAATCTATATGGCGGCATTGAACCGCTATATTTCGCTGCGCCAGCAGCAAACAGCGCGCGACATAGCCGCCGCCGCGAATGGATATGGTGCCATTGCCGCGATGTTGCAGGCCTATGCCGCATTGTCGTCGGGCGAGGTTGGCTTGCTGGGCTGTCTTGTGGTGGCCAGTAATGTTGAACTGGCGAGCAACGATAACGATATCGCCAAACGGGTTAAAACCCAGCTAGACGGTTATGAAAAACGATTTGCCGAATTGATTGCCACTGGCCAGAAAGACGGTTCCATCCGTAACGATTTAGACCCCGACAGTATGGCAACCACCCTTGTTTGCCTGACACAGGGCATGCGGGTGGTGGGTAAAAGCGGGGCGACCCTTGCCACCATGCAACAGACAGTGGCGCAGGCCCTTCATATGCTGGTGTAATTTTTTTGGTTAATTTGGGAATAATTGTTTCCAAATTAAATTTACAAAACAGGAAACTGACATGACAAACCCCGTTACCTTTGATGACCCTGAAAACATAATGGCGCGCGCCGTTTTTGATGCCCGTGCGTTCGAACAAAATTTTCGCCATCACAGCGAGCAGGTGAACGGCGTTTGCCTGCATTATGTTGAAGGCGGGCAGGGCGAGCCGGTTTTGCTTATCCCCGGTTGGCCGCAAAGCTGGTTTGCCTGGCGTTTTGTGATGATGGCGCTGGTGGCACAGGGGCGACGGGTGATTGCGATTGACCCGCGGGGCATGGGCGATTCCGACCACCCGGCCAGCGGCTATGATATGGCAACGATTGCCGGTGAAATTCGTGCATTTTTGCACCAAACCGGCCTGCTGCGCGCGGGCGGCATAGATGTGGTGGGGCATGATATTGGCACATGGATTGGTTATGCGCTGGCGGCGGACTGGCCCGCGGCGGTAAAGCGGCTGGCGGTAGTTGACGGGGCATTACCCGGTATTACGCCACCACCCCCGGCGGGCATTCCCAGCGCCGCGGCCAACGTGAAAACCTGGCATTTTGCCTTTAACCGGTTAGATGATTTACCCGAAATTTTAATCACCGGGCGCGAACGTGCGTTTTTAACCTGGTTATTTGCGGCAAAATCGGTGCAGGGGCATGTGTTTGATGGCCCGACACTGGATGAATATGTGCGGGTTAATACCCGGCCCGGGGCCCTGCGCGCCGCATTGGCCTATTATAAAACGGCATTTTCACCCGAGGTTTTGGCGCAAGGCAGCGACCGTGCCCAAACAAAGTTAACCATGCCGGTTTTGGCATACGGTGCCGAATTTGGTGTTGGCCCGGTCTTATTTAACACCATGGCCAAAATTGCGGAGCAGTGCCAGGGCGGCGTGTTGGATGGCGTTGGCCATTACATGCCCGAAGAATGCCCTGACAAGCTGGTGGCATGTCTGGTTGAGTTTTGGCGGGCAAGTAATTGATCCTGCGTGATTTTTACGGCGTCGAATTACGATAGCCCGGTTCGGATTTTTCCCTATGTATCTGTTTTATTCGGCACTGGCACTTTGTGCCGGTGTGATGTTGCCGGTGCAGGCCGCCATGAATGCCCGGCTGGCAAAACTGATGGGGTCGTCCTTATGGGCGGCCTCGTTTTCGGGGTTTATGTTGACGATTATTTTAGCGCTTGGCGGTTTTATGTCGCTGGGCAGTTTGCCGCGCATGACCGGGGCGGCGCATGTGCCGTGGTGGGCATGGGTTGGGGGCGTGTGCGGATGTGTGGTTTTGTCGGCCACCACCATTGTGGCCCCCAAAATTGGCACATCAACCATGATTGCGTTGCTGGTATCGGGGCAGGTGGTTTGTTCGTTGTTGATTGACAGTTTCGGCGTGCTGGGCATGGCGGCACACCCGTTTGATGTGCGGCGCGCCTGTGCGGCCGGGTTGTTGTTGCTTGCGACGTATTTATTGCGATGACCATAACGGTTGGCCGCACGGCATCATCCGCAATTTTGACGCAAACCGGGGGCTTGATGTGCGCCTGAGTTGAATTTTATAAGCTGCGTTGCGATATATCCCTGATACAGTTCGGTATTGGCACGTGCGTTAAAAGGGATGGTTATATGCGAATACGGCAAATGTTACAGGCTGGCTTTGCTGTTGCTGTCATGCTGGTGGGCGGTGGTGCTGTTGCACCTGCCCATGCGGATCATCCAATTATCATGCCGGTACGATCGGACGATCTGGCCGGGGTGCAAAAATGTTATGACGACCCGCAATCGAGCGCGTTTTGCGACAAATGTGCCGGGCCAAACAACTATAATCCGTCTTTGACCAATTACGTTATCTTGCGCGAAACCCTGAAAGCCGGGGGGATGCCGGTGCGACTGGTTGGTATTGACTCCCCCAATTCCGCCCGCAGCCGCCTGATGGTTGAAACCGGGGTGGCAACCGTTAAAGCCGACTGGGATTTTAATATGGATGGCAATAACCAGCTTTTGAAAAGCGATCCGTTTATTGAAGCCGGGCTTTTGTTCAAAGGGCTTTACGGGCTGGCCGATAATGAAGCCCTGCAAAAGGCAGCAGATATTGGCGATGTTAAAGACCTGAGCGCGGTTATGAACCCGAACTGGCGGCTGGACTGGCAGGTGCTGCAGGCCATGGAAATTACCGATTTGTACCCGGTCAGCACAAAATCGCAGATGTTTCGCCTCGTCGCCCGGCATCGCGCCGATTTTACCTTGCTGGAATTTTCACCGAGGCCGGACCTGATGCAGGAATATGACGGGATAAAGCTGGTGCCGGTTGTCGGGGTAAAAGTGGCGATGCCCAATGCCCAGCATTTTATGGTGTCGCGAAAATCACCGCGTGCGCAGGAAATTGTTGCAGCGCTTAATCGTGGATTACAGATTTTAAAGCAAACAGGCCTGATTTCGCAATGCCTGGCGCAAGGCGGGCTGGTAAATGCCAGTACCCGGGACTGGCAGGTGTTAAATACCCGCGATCTGGACGGAAACGGCCAGCGGCTTTTTTAACGCGATCTCGATAAATCATGATTGATCTGGCCCGGCGCGATCTGTTTGATTGTTCGTGTCTGAATTGCGTGGTTTGTTAACGCTTCGTCGTTATTGTTCGCGCACGAATATCGATGTGCGTTCTGATCAAATGGTTGAAAATTCATTGTCTGACCTGGGCGAGATGTTTTATTCGGCGCTTGACCTGTTCGAGGCCGGTCATTTCGCGGAGGCTGAAGATGCCTGCCGCATGTTAACGCTTGCTTACCCGCAGGCGGTTGAACCTATGCATCTGGCGGGTCTGGTTGCCTTGCAACAGGGGCGTTATGACATCGCCAGCGAACGCATGGGCCGCGCCGCCATTGCCGATGCCAGCAATGCCGAAATTCAGCATGACCATGCGCGCGCCCTGAAGGCGGCGGGCAAAAAACGCGATGCCATCGGGGCCTTTAAACGCGCCATTCGGCTGTGCCCTGATACACCGTCGCTTTATTGCAACCTTGCCAACACCTATCGCGAACTTGGTGATCTTGACCATGCACGCGAAAATTACCTGATTGCGTTGGGTCTTGCCCCTGATAGTGCCGATATTAATGCCAATTATGCCGCCTGCTTGCGCGATAGTGGCGATTTAAGCGGGGCCGAAGCCGCCTGCCGACATGCGTTGTCATTGCGCGAAGACATTGTGATGGCGCTGGTGTTGCTGGGGCAAATCCTGCTTGATCAGGGGCGCATTGTTTCGGCCAGTGACCCGCTGATGCGGGCCTTGCGCCTGGCGCCGGGCCATAAAACCGCATTAACGGCCTATGGCGAGGCCCTGTTCCGTCTGGGCCAGTTTGCCGGGGCGTTACATTGTTTACGCCAGGTTCTGGCACTTGACCCCGAAGCCGAAGGCGCGCGTCGGACATTGGCGTTGCTGAATTTGCGCACCGGGCAGGGGGCCGAAGCGATTGCCTCGCTCGACCCGCTTTTGCGCCGTTATCCCGATGATCCCGAACTGTTGTTAATGATGGGCGAGGGGCTGAGCCTGTCGGGGCGTCATAACGAGGCGGTTGAACGGTTTGGCGCGGCCATCGGGGCTGGCGGTGGCGATGATGCCGTTTTTCGGTTGGCTGTCGAACTGTCAGAACAGACCGATGCGCAGATGGCGCACGAAGTTTTGCAAAAAACCATTGATCGCAAAATTCGCAATGGCGAGGACGCGACCCTGTTTCGCACCGCGCGCAGATTGCTGTTTTCGCCGGTACCGGTCGATATAAATGCCCAGAATGACGAAGTCGTGCGTGATATTGTTGAAGATGCAACATCGTCACAGCAAGACAGCGGTTCGCCCGCCGCCCCGGGCCGGATCGACCCGATGACCCTGACACGGTTTCCCCCGGTATGGCGTGCGGCGTTACGGCCCCAAGGCGATGCGCAACTGGTGGCGGTTGGCCGTTATTGGGAGCAATTGGCGGCTGATGCCAATGTGCCATCGGCGGCACCGGCAACCTCGACCACGGGCCGCAAGGTGCGGTTGGGCGTTGTCTCGGCCAATATGTGCAATAATGGCATCGGGCGCTGGGTGGCGGGTTTTGTGGCGGCCCTTGATCGTGACCGGTTTGATATTACGGTTATTCGTCCGCCCCTGGGCGAGGACGATATTACATCGCGCATAGATGCCAATGCCGATCTGGTGGTGCGTTTGCCGCTGGACCCGAAACATTCTGCCGGGGTTATCGCCGGGCTTGAATTTGATGTTTTGCATTATGTCGATGCCCAGGCCGATGCCTATACCATGTTGCTGGCAAGCTGGCGCCTGGCCCCGATACAGGTGGCGGGCGGCGGCATTGCGGCAACTACCGGCCTGTCGAACATGGATTTCCATTTTGTTGCTGATGACTGGGAAGCCGCAGGCGGCGAAGCGCGCTATACCGAAACACTGGTGCGGTTGCCCGGCCTGTTTGTGAATGGCGAATGCCCGGTGGTGCCCAATCATTCCCCGCGTGATTTGCAACGCCAGTGGCGGATCGATGAAGACCGTAACAGTTATTTGTGCCCGCAGCCGCTGGATGTGCTAAGTGCCGATTTTGACCCGCTGATCGCCGAAATTTTGCGGTTAGATGAAACAGCCGAACTGTTACTGATTGCGCCGGAGCGCGATACCTGGGACGCGGCATGGGGGCGCAGGTTTGCCGTTAATCATGGCGATGTTGCCGGGCGGATGCGTTTTGTGAATGTGCGCAACCGGGCCGAAATGCTGTCGTTGCTGGGCGCGGTTGATGTGGTGCTGGAAAGCCCGGCCTGGAACGATGCCATGCTGGGGTTTGATTGCCTTGGGCTGGGCGTGCCGCTGGTGACATTGCCGGGCAAAGAAGCACGAACACGGCGCAGCCATACCTGCTATCGCGAAATTTCGGTGTTTGACTGTGTTGCCTATAATTCGGCCGATTATGTTGAAACCGCGCTGACACTGGCAACCGATAAACGCCGCCGGTCGGTGATTGCACAGGCCATTCGCACCCGGTCCCATGTTCTGTTTGGCCAGAAAGAATCCTTTATCGCCTATATGGATTTTCTTGAAAAGCAAACGGCCTGACATCGCTGTTCAGGCCGTTTTAACAGCCGTGTCTTTCGATGGGCCAGAAATTTGGGTGATGCTTTAGCTTAGTGCATCAATATCGGCATCGGACAAGGCGGCGGGCACGATGGTCAGGGGCAGGCGAAGCTGGCCTACCACATCGCTTTTGGTCAGGGCCGTAATCAGCGGGCCGGGGCCTTCGTTATTGGCACTGGCGGCCAGCACCAGAATGGAAATCTGTTCTTCTTCCAGCACGCTTAGAAGTTCATCCTTGATGCGGCCTTCGCGAATGAACAAAAGCGGCATAAAACCGGTTTGTTCGTGAACATACCCGGCCAGATCGTTGATCCGGCTTTCGGCGTTTTCGCGGGCTTCTTCCTGCATCAAATCGCCAACGGCCATCCAGTGCTGAAATTCGGCGGGTTCAATAACGCTCAGCAGTGCAACCCGGCCACCGGTATGTTGTGCGCGGCGACAGGCATATCGTAATGCCTTGGTCATTTCATCGCTGTCATCGACAACTACCAGGAAGGTTCGGTTGTTCGAACTTAGTAATTCTCGATCATCTTGGTTGGAGTTCATAGGTTCCTGCCCTGTGATGATTTTTACAGTGGGGTTGTGGTGTCGCCACAACACAGACTGTGAGGGCACCATATTTTTTGAAATTGTGCCGCATCAAAGGGCGATTATCCAAGCTATTTTTAGCCGGTTTGGCGCATGGCTGCATGCAATAAATTGACAGAAGGTGGGCTTGACAGCATGTTCGGGGCTTGGTTTCTCGCCTGAAACCAGTGTTTTCGGGATTTATCGCAGTGCGACATAAACCCTAAAGTATCGGTCTGATTAAAAGAAACATACTTTAGTTTTTACGAAATAAAACACTGGCGATCCACCCGGCAATGGCCGCAATAATCACGGCGATGATGCCATAAAGTGCGGAATAGCGGTGGGCAAAGTCATAAACGTCGGCGCTGATGCCGGTTTTTGATACCACAAGCGGTGTGCTTTTGATGCTGGCAATTCGCCCGTCGCGGATCAAATAAACGTCAATCACATAGGTGCCGGTCGGGGTGTTGGCAGGGAAATGCACATCGGTCCGAAACAGCTGGTTGGACAGAAAGCTGATTTTGGCGGGCTTGTCGTTAAACAGGCCGACATATTCCATATTGCGCAGCAAGGCATCGCGATACAGACTGTCGTCGGTATCGTCACCGTCCATCGTGGTGACAAATCGCTGGTTTTGCAAACCGATGTGATACGAGGCTAACAACCGGTCATTGGCGATCAGTTCGATCGGGCGACTGGCGGCTGTGGCGTAATATGTCGGGACATTGCGCACATAAGCACTTTTGGTATTGATCCAGATCCCTGCCTTGCGCTCCTTGCGGCGCACGACCATGTCGCGTTCCGGGCCGCGCACCGTGATAACCACGTCGCCCTTGTTTTCAATCGCGCCAAAAAGCAGTACATCGGTGCCGGTGAACCCGGTGCTAATTGCGACCAGATGGTTGGATAAATCAACCACCAGCGGGTCGGCCCGCGCCGGTTTTGAGGCTAGCATGGCGCTAAAAAACAGGGTGGCTATCAAAACAAGTGCAGGAAAAAGACGATTACGCGTGATGGTTTTCGGGCCTTGCAAATCACGGTGGTGCACTGGTCGTTGTGCAACGAATGTGGCGTCGAAGGGGGCAACCGGAAAAGATGTTGCCATCACAAATTCCCCGGGGCAACGGAGAACAAATCGTTCGGGGTGATCACCAGGTCGAGCGCCAGCTTGATACAGACAATTAAAACAAGGGCCGCCAATCCGGCACGGAGATATTCTGCCTTGATCTTGGCGCCAAACCTGGCCCCGAACTGGGCGCCAACAACCGCACCAGAAACCAAAAGCAATGCCAGCGCCACATCAACGGTGTGGGTCTGGATGGATTGCAAAATGGTCACGTTGGCGGAGACAAAAATGATCTGGAATAAAGAGGTGCCGATAACCACGCTGGTAGGCATGCCCAGAATGTAAATCATGGCCGGGACCATGACAAAGCCGCCACCAACCCCCATCAGGGCGGTTAGCAAGCCCACCAGAAACCCGACCAGAAGCGGCAGCAACGCGCTGACATAAAGGCCGGAACGATAGAACCGAACCTTAAGCGGCAGACGATGGAAAAAGCCGTGCTGGTGTTTTTTGTTCCGCCGGATGGTGCCACTTTTGCGACGGGTGCGGAAAATGGCGCGTGATGCTTCGATCATCATCATGCCGCCAATGGTGCCCAGAAACACTACATAACACAGGGAAATGACCAGATCGATCTGCCCGAGAGAGCGCAACCAGGCAAAGATACCCACCCCGGAGGACGACCCGACAAGGCCGCCAGCCAGCAAGACCAGCCCCATTTTGACATCGACATTGCCGCGTCGCCAATGAACGATGACACCCGACAATGAGGACGCAACAATTTGATTGGCAGCAGTCGCAACTGATACCGCAGGGGGAATGCCAAAAAAGATCAAAAGCGGTGTGATTAAAAAACCACCGCCAACGCCGAACAATCCGGACACAAATCCGACGCCGCCGCCAAGACCTAAAATTAGCAGTACATTTACCGACATCTCGGCGATAGGCAGATAGATTTGCATTGCGGCAGCACAGGCGTGAGCGTTTGATTGATTATTGAACGCCAGTCTAACATATTGTGCAAATGCAACAATCGCCAAATCATCGGGAACGGCATTTGTCTGCCCCGATGGACAGAATTATAAGGAAAAAGCCATGACAGCAGCCTCACAGGAACCTTTCAGCCTGGTTCTGGATGCGCGCGGGTTGATGTGCCCGATGCCGGTTTTAAAGACCAAAAAGGCATTGCGCGATGTTCCGGCAGGTGGCGTGATAAAGGTGATGGCCACGGACCCCGGATCGGTGGCAGACATGAAGTCATTTTGTGAGATGACCGGCAACGTTTTGCTGGCTTCTTTACGCGAAGATGACGTGTTTGTTTACCATATCGAACATCGACCGGGATTGCGGGACTTAAAATGATGAATGACCTTGACCTGGACTGGTGGAGTGGCCCGTTTGACGAGCTTGGCGTGCGAAACCTGCACGACCTGCTGATGCTGCGCCAGCAAATTTTTATTATCGAACAAAATTGCATTTTTTCGGAAATAGACGGGCTGGACCCGGTGTCACTGCATGTTATTGGCACCCGAAATGGCCAAATCGTTGCTGCCACCCGGATTGTGCCTGCCGGCGTTGACCCGCATCACCACGAACAGGGGACAGACCCGGCGATTGGCCGTGTGGTGGCGGCAATGGAGGTGCGGGGCAAGGGAATTGGCCGCAAAATTATGCAGCAATCGATTGAGGCATGTGAAAAACACTTTCCCGATCAGGGTATTTTTCTGAACGGGCAGTATCATCTGGCCGGGTTTTATCAGGGGTTGGGGTTTGTGTCAGAAGGGGATCCGTTTGATGAAGACGGCATTCCCCATATTGCCATGCGCCGACCAGCCCCGGCAAAATGAGGCCAAATGACGCCACACGGAAGAATGCCGGTCGCTATCGATAAGGCGGGGAACCATCATTACAGGGCAGGCAAGCGGCGCCGGTGCTGCGATGCCGGTTAAACGGCGCCGCAGACCGGAACGTGCTCTAGCGCAGGCCAACCGTTGCCATGCCGGTGAAAAATTCCAGCTGCCAGCGCATATCATCCTCGCTAAGTGGATAATTGTTGCCAGATCGCGGATTAAGGGCCTGACCCGGTGGGACATGGCCCAGCTTGATTTGTATTTTTACCGCAAGGTCGGCAGGCAACCCGGCCTTCCACGCCAGCGAAACAACACCTTTGGCGGAATGGGTATTTAAAACCTTTGCCACGGCTTCGGTCGGGATGCCGGCACGCACGGCAAGGGCAGCACGGGCAAACTTGACGTCATTTTCGGTGATGGCGGTTGAAATGCGCGCATCGGTCAATTTGCCTTTGGCATGCAGGTCCAGCGCTTGCTGATAGGATTCTGTTTCGTTGCTTTCGGGCGCATGTTCCGATGCTACATTTTTGGGTTCTTTAGCGCCGCCACCTTTTGCCGACGCTTTTTCGCCTTTGCCAGCGCGCGCGGGCGGGACGACAAATTCGCCAGCTTCGATGCGGCGTTCAACCACCTTGCGCACCATGGCAAGCTGGTCTTCTTTCAAATCCTTGCGTCGTTCAAGCACCGATATCAGGTTTTGGGCAACAAACCGGGCAAGTTTGCCCGCCGCTGTGGGGCCCAGTGCCGGGCGTTGCACCAGTGGTTCGTGCCATTGGGGAATGTCGGGCGAGCGGTCGATAAGCTGATCGAGTGTTTCTTCGCGGATTTGGGCAGATTTATTGCCCAGCAGATGCGAAATGGCATCGGTATCGGTGCTGGCGGCAATGGCGTCAGACAGGCGTTCGCTAAGATTGCGGCGTTGGGATACAAAGCTGAGCGCGCCCGAGGCGGTATTGGTTTCGATGATTTCCAAAAGGTCAAGTTCGGTCAGGACCGGCGAATATTGCAAGACCGGGCCACAAACAACCGTTTCGGTATCGCGTGCGAGCTGGGTAATGACCGGTTGGGGCGCGTTGGCAAATTCTTTCAGGGTTTCGGCAATAACCTGTCGCACCTGAATTGCCTGGTCGCGGGCCAGTTTTTCCAGCGCCTGATAGGTCATGCGACGCAGTTTGTCGGTTTCGTTGGCGGTTAAGCCATCGGACAGGCTGGCGATTTTTTGCGCCAGCGTCCCGCGGACATCATCGTCATGATCATCGGTTAGCAACAGGTCGGCTTGCACCGGGGTTGCTTCGTTTTCGGCAACATAGCGGCGCACAGACGGTTCGGTATCATTGGCCAGAAAATACAGAATTTCCGGGCGGGTATCATGGCGTTGGGCAAGGGCGCCGCGCACATTGGCAGCGGCACTGGCGGCCATGTTTTTCGCCTCATCGTAGGAAATCGGTGTTTCCTTGCGCCGCGTGAAAACACGCTGCAAAAAACCCTTCATCGGGTAGGCTCCCTAGTCGGTTCGGGTCGGCGCATGCGCGCCAACAGGTTCCGCAATGGCATAGCTGCCCTTGCCGTGTTTCTTAATGAAATACATGGTGTCGTCGGCCCGCTGGACCAAGTCATCTATGTTTTCGGTTTCGTTGGTTTCGTGAACGGCGATGCCCAGTGAAATACCCAGAGGCCGGTCCTCGCTTCCGGAAAAGGACCGCAATATGGCGCTGGCGGAAATCAGGTCTTTGGCGCGGTTTTCGGCAGCATTACGGTCTGCACCATCCAGCCAGATGACAAATTCATCACCGCCCAGCCGGGCCACAAGGTCGCCCGGGCGGGTGTTTTCCTGCAATAGCTGGCTAAGCCGTAAAATGGCTTCGTCGCCGCGCTGGTGGCCGTGAATGTCATTGACCAGTTTGAAATTGTCCATATCGACATACATTAAGGATGCCGGGCTGGGTTCGTGGATCAGGCGCGCATAGCGGCGTTTTAATTCGTCAAAAAAGGCGCGCCGGTTTAAAAGGCCGGTCATGCCATCGGTTCGTGACAGGGTGACAATGCGGTCGTGATTGTCGGCCTGTTCAATGGCGATGCCGATCTGGTCGGCGACATCGTCCATAATTGCGCGTTCGCCGTCATTGGGCAGGGGGTGATGACGATCAAACAAAAAGGCCACCGCCCCGTTGACCCGGTGGTGATAATGGCACCGTCTAATTTTTATCCAGTAATCGTCGCGGGCAATTTCCTGATTATCGGTATCGGCGGGCAGGGCGTTTAAAATATCGGCGGCATGTTTTTTCAGCGCGTCTTCGCCCTGACTGGCGACTTCAACCATGTCGCCACTGTCGCTGTCGGGGCGAAAAATGACGCAAGCAGCACAGGCAAGGGCGCGTGAACTGGCCGAGGCGGCGTTGCGCAACACTTCGGTCGGGTCAATTTCATCGCGCATAGCGCGCACAATATAGGTAATCAACCGGTCGCGGTTTCGCGCGTTGGCAATTTCGCTTTCGTGCTGGCGTTGTTCGGTAATGTCATGGGCAAGCCCGCGGGCGCCGCTCCATTGTCCGTCGCGGTTAACAATCGGGGTTGCCGATACCGACAGGCAGGCGCTGCTGCCATTGGCGCGATAAAACCAGATCGGCATATCGCGCACGTCCCGGCGGGTTTTGAAAATTTGTTCGGCATCCTGATCGGTTTTTTCGATCATGAAATCGGTGGGCATGCGGCCCAACAGGGCCTGGGCCTTATAATCCATGGCGCCGCGCGGCGAGACGAAAACAAATTTTCCGCTTTCGTCGGTTTCCCAGGCGAACGCCGATGAAACCTCGACAATATCGCGATAGCGCTGGCGCGAATCGATTAGGGCTTCGCGCAGATTGCGATCCATCGATACATCGCGTGGCAACAGCAAGATATAGTCATCGCGCATGGGAAGGGCGGTTAATTCCAGTGTCGCCGTACCGCGCTGGACTTCGAATGTTAAAAGTTCAACCACACCGCCCGGTGTTTCCAGGGCGCGTTCTGTCAGGGCGACAATTTCGGGAAACAGGCCTTCACGGATACCGTCGGCAAAACCCATGGCATTTTTATTGGCAAATAACGGCTGTCCGTCGCGCCGCATGACCATAACCGGGGCCTCGGCCTGGGCCATTGTGGTCGGGTCCAGTTCAAAACGCAGGGCGTTCTGGTCAACATCACTGGCGTCATGGGCGCTTAAAGTGCCGTTAATGGCGGCCTCGCGCCGCGCGGAGACGGTGCGCATGTCGGGCGGCGGTGTGTCTTGCGCGGTGTGCGGGGCAGCAGAAGGCTCGTCCATTGTATAAGCAGTATCCGTGTTTTGCAGCACAGAGTCGGGCATATCATCACGGGCTGATTTTTTTAGTCGGTAAATCAGACGTGAAATCATGACCTTTCTCCTGCTTGCGGGCTGCCGGTATCGGTGCGAACACCGCTTGCCGGACTGTTGTTTGGGGTAAAACTGACAGCTTCCGGGTGGCCAAAATGATAGCCTTGTCCGAAATCGATCCCAAGATCGCGTAAAACTTCGAAGGTTTCCATGTCATGGATCATTTCGGCGATCGTGCGGATATGCAAGTCACGGCAAAGTGAGGCTGTTGCCTTGAGGAATGCGCGGCCCTTGGGATTGGCCAGCGCCGTTTGCATGGCCCGGCCATCAAACTTGATCACATCGACGTCGAGCGCGCTCAGATATTCAAAATTGGCTGCTCCGGCGCCAAAATCATCCAGGCAAACCATGTGTCCGCGCGCGCGAAGTTTTTGCAACGTCGCATTCACCAGATGCAAATTGGTAATGCGCGAGGTTTCGGTAACTTCAAAAAAGACCAGCGACGGGTTAAGGGCAAATTCGTCAAGAACATTTAGCAAGGCTTGGTCAAAGTCAGTTTGTTCAAGCGAATGACCGGAAAGATTGATGGCAATACACACCCCCGACCGACATTGCGGCGATGACATATAGTCCAGAACCTTGCGGCACATTGCGAGGTCAAATTCGGTAATCAGGCCCGTGCCTTCGGCAAAATGAATAATCTGATCGACAGCGAGGGTGTCGTCTGTGCCGGTAAAGCGGGCCAGTGCCTCGTAATGGTGAATTTCTTCGTTGCTTAAGCTGACAATGGGCTGCAGGGCGACCGAAAAGGACCCGGTTTGGACAATTTTGCGAAAAGCCCGAACCGATTTCATGGTTTCCTGAATAAGGCCGGGCAGGCTGGCGGAAAGTTTTTCGGGGCTGACATCGTCGTGGTCATCGCGCCGGGCATGCAACCGATTAAGCGCATAGGCGACAGCGCGGGTCAGATTGGTGGTAAAGCCGTCATTGCCAATGGTGGTTTGATGATGAACCGCGTGGGCAACGTCATAATCGGGGCCTTCAAAAACCGGGTCATCGATTGCATTTTCAATTTCGGCAAACGATGCCGCAATGGCCTGATCGTCGAGGTCTGACAGGGCCAGTGCATCGCGGCTGATATTGTCGTTCGTCAGGCGGGTGATTTCCAGCGCCGGGTCCGGCTCGATATGAAATGGCAGATCGGACGTTTCGTCGGGCGGGCTGGTTGCGGACAGGGAAGCGGGGTGTCCGCCTTCGCCCAGATCGGCGCGCAGGGCGCTGGCATAGGCGACAATGCGTCGCTCAAGTTCGATCATGGGTTCATGCATGCCGGGGCGAATTATGCGGGCAGGGTTGTCGGTTTTTTCGGGGGCGGTGCGGCCGCGCTGGCGGATCATGTCGGAAAGCTCGTTTGCCGCGTCTGTTTCGGCACGGCTGCGTGCGGCGGCAAGGTTTTCCAGAACGATCAGGGCGGTATTGTGATGGGGGGCCGGTTCGTTATGTGTCGAATTTTCCGGGCTGGTAAAACGCGAGGTTGCCGTTTGGGCAATGTCGGAAGATGCGCGGGGCTTTTTGCGGGCCAGCCGGGTGCGCCCCGTGACGCCTTGTTGCAATATCAGCCGGTCGATGCCGTGGCGCGCGCGCGGGCGAATGGCCCGATGACGCAGGGCCAGAAAATAACGCCCGATCGGATCGCTGATCAGATAGCCGCTGATCGATACCGGCAGGATAACGGGCGGGACGATATCAAGTGTTGAAGGAACTGAAAGGTTAAGGTCCAGTTCCTCAAGCCGTTTGATGCCGGTACTGCTGTGCAGATAGGCGCGCAAAAGGGGGCGTTCAGCCGCAATGACCAGTTGTTCCAAAGCTTCGCCCAGCAGGCGTTCGGGCGGGCAGCCAAGCAGACTTTCGATGGCCCCGGCGGCAAACAGGATATAGCCGTTTTCGTCGACTTCGAGCAGCATGTCGGCCCAGCAGAATGCCATCGCGGCCAAAAGGTCGCGATCTGTTTCCCCGATATCGCCTGAAGAACGTTCCGTCATTCCGTGACCGCCAAGCTATGCTTTTGTTATTGTGACCCGGGTTTCTGCCCGGTTGATCTACCCCATTTGTATAGATAGCGCTTATTGCTACGATAATGAAGGAAAACCGCAAAAAACAAAAAAACAGGTGCCGTCAGGCGGCATCCACATCCCGGCGTTTGCGGGGCTGCCGGGGGGCGGTTTCGTCTGGCATCGTGCGATGGGCATGTTTGTGGCGGTACATGTCCTGATCGGCAAGGTTAAGCAACTGCGCCATGCCGGCATCTTCGGTGCTGGTGGCAAAACCGAAACTGGCCTGAACGGGCAGTTTCTGATGTTGCCACAAAACCGCAGATCTGCCGAGGGTGGATTGTAGCCGTTTGATAAAAGAGGCCGTGCCGTCTGTGGTTGCGTGGCGCAAGACGACGGCAAATTCGTCGCCGCCAAGGCGGGCAGCAAAATCGGCACCGCGCAACTGTTTTTGTATCAGGCGGGCAAAATGGCGCAAAATGGCATCGCCTGCGGCATGGCCATACTGGTCGTTGGTTTGTTTAAAGCCATCAAGATCGGCAATAATCACCTGGGTCGGGTGGGTGTGACGTTCGCCGCTGGCAAGGGCCTGTTTTAACTGGCGGGTAAATCCGCGCCGGTTATAAAGCCCGGTCAGTTCGTCCATATCGACCAGATTTTCAAGCTGGCGAATACGGGTTTCGGACTGGTCAAGGCGGGTTTGCAGGGACCGGGCATGTTCGATTAAAAGGGAAAATTCATTTGCCAGTTTCTCGTTTGGCGTGTCTTTTCGATTTAGACGTGATTCAGCCTCCCTTAACAGCGCCTGCAGGAGATGAAGATCAACATCTTTCATGTTGTTCCATTGCTGGTTTCGGACAATGACACGTGACGGCGAAACGATTACAAAATGGAATCAGATATGCTTTTTTAGAAGCTGTCGGTTACAAGAGTGTTAACAGCAACTTTAAAGTCGGCTTTTTTAGACGAAAATTCGTCAAGGAGACGTGAAAAATGAAATTCTGGTTGGGTAACAGGCACATCAAGATCGTCGCGGTATCAACACTGGTTTTGATGCTGGGCGCTTGTGCGGCGTTCAATCGTGATAATATTACTGTATCGGGTGAAATTACCGATCAGGGGCAGGAATGCGTTACATTCCGCGCCAATGACGGCACGTTATATGCACTGGCTAACAAGGCCAGCGACTTTCGGACCGGCGACACCGTGCGCGTAACCGGCCATTCGGCACTGATGACCACTTGCCGCGAGGCAACGACATTGATTGTTGATAAAATTACGCTGCTTTCTCCGGCGCCAGCCGGGCAGTAATACCTGGATTTTATTTCGGTATTCCAATGCATGCAGTGCCGTCAGCCATTAGCTGGCGGCATTTTTCTTTGGCCTCAGTCAAGGTGGCAAAGCCGCCAATGCGCAGCCGGTGAAACCGGCCTTTTTCGGGCAGGTCAACCTGTTCGAGATAATGGTGACGGTTTTGCACCAGTGCGTGATAGCGGATGGCAAAACTGGCCCAATAGGTTTCGGCCGAAATTGCCGTGCGAAACGCCCCTAGTTGCAGGGCAAAATCGCCATTTGCCACCACGGGCATGACCGGTGCCGGATGGGTGGGGGCTGTTGTTTGTGGTGCGGGCAGTGGCATCGGTTGTGGCTGTGGCGTTTGCATCTCGCCTGCCGCAGATGGCGGCGCCATTTTGTTGGTGGTTGGCGTTGCCTTGGGTGCCGCCAAAGGGATCGCAAAAATTTCGGTCGCGGGTGCTGGTGGTGCAGGCGGTGCTGCCGGGGCAGGTGCAAGTGCCGGTGTTGCGACGGGCGCTGGCGCTAACGCTGGTGTTTGCGGCTGCGACCACGGTGTTACCATTTGCGCATTGGGCGGCGGTGCAGCCTTTACCGGTTTTGAAAGGGTGGGTGTGGCGCGGGCGGCTGGTTGGGCGGGCGCACCTGATTGGGGACGAGCCCATTGGGTTGCGTTTGCAGGCGTCGCGCCATCAGAGCGCATGATGGATGCCTGAATAATGCCAGCAGGGCGCGCGGGCATATTGCGGTTTTGAGGGATGCCGGTTTGGAAGCGCGGTTTTTGCAGTTTTTCGCTGCGATAACGACTTGAAAGCAAAAAATCGGCCTCGTCCGGGGTGGTGTTTGGCGCGGTAACGGCGGTCCCGTTTTGGTTGGGGTTTGTGCCGTTGCGGTTTTTTGCGCGCGCCAGTTCAAGCAAATCAAGCGGCCCGGACGGGGGGATATACTGGCTGCTGCGTCGCGCACTGGCGGGAAGGTCGGTGGGAATGGCCGCCAACCCTGAAACGGTGTCGTTCTGGCTGTTTAAATCCACATTCTGGGCGGCGGCGCGGGGGCCAGGAATTGTGACCTGAAACAATGCCGACAACACAGTGGCAAGGCACAGGGTTTGCCAGCCCCGGTTTGACCGGGGGCTGGCAGCAGAAAGGCGTGTTTCAGGCCGGGGCAAGGACATTGTTATTCCGACCACCCCGGATAAGCATGACGTTCGCGCAATAACACATCATTGCGACGCAGCCGTTCCATCGCCCGGCCAAAAACACTGTCGGCGGGGTAGTTGCCGTCGGCAGAATCGCCACAGGGTTTGCCGGTCAGAATTTCGATGGCGTCGCTGATATTATCGATGGTCCAGATATTGAATTTACCCTGGCGAATGGCATGCACCACTTCGTCACGCAGAATAATGTTTTCGGCATTGGCGGCAGGCACAATAACTCCCTGATCACCGGTAAATCCCTGATCGGCGCAAATACGATAAAACCCTTCGATTTTATGGGCGATGCCGCCAACCACCTGGGCTTCGCCAAACTGGTTCATCGAGCCGGTAACGCCAATGTTTTGTTTGAGCGGCACCTGGGAAATGGCGGAAATAATCGCGCATAGCTCGGCCAGCGAGGCCGAATCGCCTTCGATGCCACCGTAATTTTGCTCGAACGTGACCGAACAGGCAAAAGACAGCGGAAATTCCTGCGCGAAGCGGGATTTCAAAAAACCTTCAATCGTCATGACCGATTTTTGCTGTAATGGCCCCGAAAGATCGACCATGCGTTCGATATTCAGAACCCCGAGATTGCCGACATAACTGCGCGCAGTGACACGGGCGGGCAGACCAAAGGCATGATCGCCGTAATCAAGCACGGTCAGGGCGTTAACCTGTCCGACCACACTGCCAAAGCTGTCAATCAGGACTTCGCGGCGTTGAACGCGTTCGTGCGAGCGGTCTTCAAGGCGGCTGTTGCGATGGCGGCGTTCTTCGATTGCGCGTTTGACATCGGCCGCCCGAATGGTGGTGCGGCCATCGGTTTTTGCCAGGGCACCGGCTTCTATTGCGACGTCTTCCACCCGTTCGATCTGGGCAGAAAGTTTGTCGCGTTCCCCGGCCCAGCGTGATGCCTGGCCGAGTAACTGGCGAATGGCACCGGTATCAATTGCAATGCCGGATCGCGCCAGAACCGAGCGGGTGAGAAGCCCGGTATAGGTGGTGATGTTGCGCGTGATGGCGGGCATATCAGGGTCGATATCGGCCTTGACGCGGAAATGATTGCGAAAATCGACATCCTGGGAAAAGAACGAATAATAATATTTCGGCGCGCCAACGATGACAATTTTGACATCAAGCGGAATGGCACGTGGTTCGGGCGCACCTGCGGTCGGCGGGCCCGATTTTTGCCGTTCCTCGATGCGGATTTCACCGTCGCGCAGGGCGGCCTTTAAATAGCTCCAGCTTTCTTCATGTTCGACCAGGCTTTCGGCACGCAACACCAAAACCCCGCCATTGGCCCGGTGCAAGGCACCCGGTTTGATCAGCGAGAAATGCGGGTGCATGCCGCCTGCCATCGGGCGATATTGAATTTGGCCAAACAAATTATCATAGCTGGGCGAGGGTTCGAGAACCACATCGGGATGATCATCGCGGGAATGATCAATCAGCAAATTAACCGCATAACGATCTTCGACCGTTTCGGGCATTTTGCCATCGCCCAGGTCAATGGCGGGTTGGTCGTCTGGTTCTTCAAAGGCATCGATATTATCAAGGATATCGGCCTCAAGCGCATCGAACCACGCTTTCAGGCCCGGCACGGTAAAAACCTCGCGCAGTTTTTCGATGCGGGGTTTTAACACCACACTGGCAGCGGACCGGCGCAGACTATCAAGGGTATCACCGATCTGGTCTTCAAGTTCCCGGGTCGAAAGCAGGGTTTTGCGGGCTTCCTCGGCGACTTCTTCAAATACGGCATCGGCAGTATCGCGGCGCTCCTTGGACAATTTGTCCATCGGGATCGGCTCGCCCTCGTCATCAAGGGCGACAATCATGACGCCTTTTTCGTTTTCCTGCACATCAAGCGACCGTTCACGGGCGAATTTGCGCAGGGTTTCGAATTTATCGCGCACCTGATGGCGGGCTTCTTCGGTTTGGGCCTGTGTTTCGGTCAGATGGGCCGGGGCACTAAACGCAGAGGCAAAGGCCTCGCGCAGATGGGAAATCAGGGTTTCCATCGCCTCGGTCAGCTTGCGACCGTTGCCTGGTTCCAGGCTGAAGGGGCGGGGGCGGTTGCTGCGTGAAAAATTGTTCAGATACACCCAGTCGGCCGGGGCCGGGTGGTCCTCCATCGATTTTTTCAGATAATCCATCGTCGCGGTCATGCGACCGGCGCGGTCAAGGCCCAGCACAAACACGTTAAAGCCCGGCTCGGACATGGACAGGCCAAATTTCAGGGCCTCGGCGGCACGATAATGCGATGTAAAATTGAATATTTCCGGTGATGTGTCCTTTTGCGGGCTGCGAATACGAAAATGCGGAAAACTGCAATCGTCGGCATCTAGGCTGGAAATCGGCATGTGCGCTCTTTTGTAAGGAACCCCGGAAATTTGCGCCGGGCCAAAGCCCGAAAACGCAACTGCGGCATGATTTTGAAAGCAAGCGTCAACAATGGTCAAGCATTGCCTGAGTGAATTTTGCCTGCCTTGGCATTCGCAGCAAAATTTATACCATTATGATACAAATTTAGTTGATTTTTGATAATTATGTATCATGTTTGATGCGGCGCGCCAACGCAAGAGGAGCCGCCCGCCCTGATGCCGAGAACAGGCAATAGGGCGTGTTAATATCCATTCAAATCCTGCCTGCAAGGAGTTCCATGCCCCGGCAAAGCAGCCCTGCCTTTCAGCAGTTTGAAACAATTCGCGCCCAGCTTGATCTGCGCAGTCGTGCGGTTGTCGTGACGTTTTTATGTGACGTTTTGCGCCCCCGGGGCAAATCTGTTTTTTTGGCCGACCTGATTTCGCTGTTATCGCCGGTCGGGGTTAGCGAACGGGTGTTACGCACCGCTGTTTTTCGCATGTCGCGTGATGGCTGGCTTGAGACAAGCCGGGTGGGGCGACAGGCAGTTTACCGGGTAACGCATGAAGGCTGGCGCCTGATCGAACCGGGATGTCGCCAGTTTTACACCGCCCCGGCAACCGGGTGGGACGGGCAGTGGACCTTGATTATGTTTGATAATCATTCACTGAGCACGGAGCAAAAACGTTCGGTGGCGCGGACATTGTCGTGGCGCGGGTTTGGGATGGTTTCAAGTAATGTCTTTGCCCATCCGGGCATTGATGTTGTTTTGACGCGGCAAATTCTAAACGAAACCGGGCTGGCATCGGCGGCAATATCGTTGCGGGCGGAAACGCAGGATATTGTCGAATCCGCTTCCTTGCGCGACATGGTGGCATCCACCTGGAACCTGGCATCGTTGCAGCAGCAATATTTGCAAAAACTGGCTTTGTTCGAACCATTGTTATCAATTGATCTGGCCTCCGAATGCACGCCGGATTTGGCCTTTGCCCTGCGTATGGTGCTGATGCACGGCTTTAAGCAGGTGGTTTTGCGCGATCCGGGGTTGCCAGCCCAATTATTGCCTGCCGACTGGCCCGGGCACCGGGCACGCGAGGTTATCCGGCAACTATATTGGCAACTGGTGCCTTTGTCCGAGCCGTTCATAGCGCAACATTTGCGCCCGTGCCCCGCCGATGGCAGGTTGGAAGCAGACACCAAAACAGGCAATAGCGAACTTGCAGTGTGGTTTTTCAAACGGCTGGGGGGACCAGATGTTGTTAAACGGGCAGGAGAGGCCTGATACCAGCTTTAGAATGGCGTCAGGCCAATGTGTCCTGTGGGTGTTTTGCCGTGATCGTTACATCACATTTGCGTCGCTAAACTCGCTGGTTTGTAACAGGCGCAGCAAAATGTTGACGCCGTGATGAATGCGTTCGGTTGAACGTTCCGCGCCAAATGACAGACGCAAGCCACGCGGCGGCACGCCAACGGCGAATTGCTGGGCGGCGGTCAACATAACGCCGGAATTCGCCGCATTCATAACCAGTTCGCTGGTTTCAACATGGTCGGGCAGGGTCAGCCAGATGTGGTAATTGGTGGGGTGGAACCGCACATCATAGCCCTTGAGGCTGCCCAGAATAACGCCCAGTCGTCGCGATGCTTCTTCGCGGTGCCAGCGCTCATATCGCTCGACCGTGCCATCGTTAATCAGCCGGGTGACCAGTTCCAGATTAATACCCGGCGTCATCCAGCAGGTGGTGCGAATGCCGCTGGCCAGTTTGGCAACATACTGGATCGGCGCATGAATGAAGCCGATGCGCAGGCCGCCGCCAACACTTTTGGAAATGCCGTTAAGGTAAATGGCCCGTTCGGGGACAAAACACGAAAGCGGCGGCGGGGAATCGGGGTTTAAAAAGCCATAAATGCCATCTTCGATCAGCAGGAGGTTGTGCTTTCGCAGCACCTCGGCAATGGCAACCCGGCGTTCGTGGCTCATGGTGCTACATAGCGGGTTATGCAGGGTTGGCATTAAATAGATCACCCGGGGCGACTGGGTGCGGCACAAATTATCCAGCACGTCGGGCAAAATGCCTTCTTCGTCCATCGCGATACCGCGCAAACGAAACTGCATCATCGCGGCCAGACTGCGCAGGTTGGGATAGGTTAATTCTTCGCACAAAACCAGATCACCCGGCCGGGTAAAGGTCATTAAGGCCACTGTCATGGCATGTTGCACGCCTGCGGTTGGCAATACCCGGTCGGGGTTGTCGTCCAGCCCGAAACGCCCTGCCATTTTGGCCAGCGCCTGACGGTGATGGGGCATGCCATATTCGGTTTTATAGGTGATCAGGTTTTCAATTGATCCGCTTTGCGCAATGTCGATCAGCACCTGATTGATATGGGTTTCCTGCGGCGGCAGGGGGCAGTTCATGCGGAAATTGATCGGGCCGTCATCAATTTTTACCGGATAGGGCGTTTCGGAATCGCGGTTTTGCGTAAATGAAACATCGGCGGTGCCAAAATTTACCGGCGCGCTGGCAGTGCCAGACTGAACATATCCATTGGCGGTGTTTTGCCGGGCGACGCTGGCGGGGTCGTCGTCGCTTGTTGGTCCGCCATCCTTGCCAAAGGCAACCGGATGGCCGGGCAGCAATAAAGGCTGACCAATATCGAGCGGCGCGCTGACATAAGTGCCACGGCCAACTTCGCCCATGGCAAGGCCCAGTCTTTCGGCCTCGCGGTACGCACGGGTCACCGTGCCAACGGTCACACCTAAATGATAGGCCATGTCGCGATGGGTCGGCAGGCGGTCACCCGCCTGCAATTGCCCTTTTTCAACGGCAGCCCCAATGGCATGCGCGATGCGGCGATAAACCGGGCCGCTGCCGGATGAAAGATCGGGGATCCATATTGTCATGGTGACAATGTTTAATTTGACAGGGTTACAATGTCAATGACAAAAGGAAATGGATACAATTTGAAAGCAGGAGGAACACATGAATAATTGTAACGATACAATTCAGTTTCCTGCGACTCTCGCAGGCGGTTCAATGCCGCAGGACCAGAGCGCAGGGAATGCAAAAGCAACCCGCCAGGGTTTTGTGGGCACAGCGATCCGTCGTCTGTTTGCAAACCTGGTATCTATGCAAAAAAAATCGCGCGATCATAATAATTTACGTCATCTTGATGATCGGCTGCTTAAAGATGTCGGGCTGACAAAATCCGATATCGAGCCCTATATCGCCGCCCCGGTGATGAAAGACTTCCCTCCGCGCGGTTATTAACCGCGCTACGGCCGGAACGCACCGCTCCCTCGCGTTCCGGTCGCCACCCCGGCTTGGGGATACAATGTTGTGTCAAAAAACGGCACGCCCTGTTATTTTCAAACGTGCCACACAATCCTTATACAGGGGTACAATATGTTTACCGCCCGGGAATTGAACGACGCCGCCGACTTTGTGCATGGCTATGTTGCGCCGACCCCGGCCATTCGATGGCCGCTTCTGGAGCGAGCGACAGGGTTGTCGATTTACGTCAAACACGAAAATCACACCCGGCTGGGTGCTTTCAAGGTGCGGGGCGGGCTGACCTTTTGCCGTTATTTGTCGCGGTCGACGCAAATCATTAATGGCATTATCAGTGCGACACGCGGCAATCATGGCCAAAGCCTGGCCTATGCCGCCAGCGTATTTGGCATGCGTGCTACCATCATTGTCCCGTTTGGTAATTCCTGCGAAAAAAATGCATCCATGCGCGCCCTTGGGGCCGACGTGATCGAGCAGGGGGACGATTTTCAGGATGCCGCCGATTTTGCCCGCCAAAAGGCGGTCGAGGATGATTTGGTGATGGTGCCGCCGTTTCACCCCGAACTGGTGCGCGGGGTGGCATCTTATGGCGTGGAGCTGTTTGAAGCGATTGAGAAGCTGGACCGGGTTTATGTGCCGATTGGCATGGGGTCGGGTATTTGCAGCCTGATCACGGTGCGCGATGCTTTGGGGTTGAAAACCGACATTATCGGCGTTGTTGCCGCCGGGGCCGATGCGGTGCGGCAGTCGTTTTACAAGGGTGAGATTTGCGAAACCAGAACCGCTGTGACCTTTGCCGATGGTGTGGCGTGTCGCAAGCCCGACCCGGCGGCGTTTGAAATTATCAAACGCGGGGCAAGCGATATTATTGCCGTGTCAGATAATCAGATAAAACAGGCGATGCGGCTTTATTTCAGCGCCACCCATAATCTGGCCGAGGGGGCCGGGGCCTGTGCGCTGGCCGCCGTTATTGCCGATAAAAACCGGGCAATTGGCAAAAAGAACGCTATCATTTTAAGCGGTGCGAATATCGACCGCGATGTTTATGCAGAAATCCTGCGAGAAAGAAACGAAGATGAACCGGAAATTTGAGGACCTGAACCAGATCGGCGATATTTTTGCCAAGGTTGGCGATATCGCACAGGATTATTTAAACGCGGGCGATGATGCGCCGGTTATTTGCGATGACAGCAGTTCCTTTGACCCGTTTGCCGCCCTGCCTGCCCGTGGCGATGGGGCGCTGGCGGCATTGGACGCGTTAAAACAGGAAATTTTGCCTTTTCTGGCAACGTCCAGCGGGCCGCGTTATTTGGGGTTTGTCACCGGTGGCGCCACCCCGGCCGCTGTTGCAGGCGACTGGATCGCCAGCACCATTGACCAGAATGCAACCGGGCCGCAAGGATCTGTGGCATCGGCAGTCGAGCAGCAGGTTATCAACTGGATTTGCGATTTGGGTGGCTTGCCACGCGACCGGTTTGATGGCGCACTGACCACCGGGGCGACCGCATCAAACCTGCTGGCGGTGGTAACCGCACGGCAATGGTGTGGCGAGCAGGTGGGCATTGATGTGGATGGCGATGGCGCAATGGCCTTGCCCGGCTTCGAGGTGTTTTCCGCCACCCCGCATGCCAGCATGATCAAGGATTTGTCGGTTTCCGGGGTGGGGCGCAACAACATTGTTCGTGTCGCGACCGACCCGGGCACCGAAGCCATGCATGTGCAGGATTTGGCCGACAAGCTGGCAAATAGCACCTCGAAAGCCAAAATGGTGATCGCCAGTGCCGGCACGGTCAACGCCACCGATTTTGATGATCTGGTCGCGATTGCCGATTTGTGTGCTGCCTATGGCGCGTGGTTGCATGTGGATGCGGCATTTGGTTTGTTTGCCGCCCTTGATCATCGTCGGGCACATTTATTAACCGGAATTGATCGGGCAGATTCAATTACATCGGACGGGCATAAATGGCTGAATGTGCCCTATGATTGCGGGATTTTCCTGACAAGGCAGATTTCGATACTGGAAAAATGCTTTCGCGCCTTTGCTCCCTATCTGACATCGGATGTGCCGGGAAATAACTATATCAATCGGGGTGTCGAAAATTCACGCCGGTTTCGCGCCTTGCCGATCTGGATGGCGATCACGGCTTATGGCCGGGAAGGGTGCGCCGATATTGTGATGCGCAATTGTGATCAGGCGCGCGATCTTGCCCATTGGGTGGTCGACCATGACGATTTGATATTACTGCGCGATCCGTTGTTAAATGTGGTGATGTTTTGCGGGCGTGGAAACGACGATGCCAACCGCCAGCTTCTGGCGCGGATCAACGCCACGGGGAAGGTGTTTTTTACGCCGACGATTTACAATGACCGGTTCGGGTTTCGCGCTGCCTTTAGCAACTGGCGCACCCGCGATCAGGATCTGGCAATTATCAAGGATGCCATTCACAGCGTTTTGTAACTGAACAATCCGACGGGGCGGTGCAAATAACCGCCCCCTTATTCCTGTTGATATCAAGGTGATTTTATGGCCGACACGCCCTTGCCGATTTATCAGGTTGATGCTTTTACCAACCATCTTTTTGCCGGTAACCCGGCCGCGGTTGTGCCGCTGGATCGTTGGCTGCCAGATACCACCCTGCAGCAAATTGCGATGGAAAATAACCAGTCGGAAACGGCGTTTTTCGTTAAAACCGAGGATGGCGACGCTGATTACCACATTCGCTGGTTCACCCCGACGGTGGAAGTGCCCTTATGTGGCCATGCCACCCTTGCCAGTGCCTGTGTTTTGTTTAATCAGCTTGGCGTGACCGGCAATGAAATTCGCCTGCAAAGCAAAAGCGGAATTTTAACCGCGCGGCGGGATGGCGATGCGATTGTATTAAACTTCCCCGCCCAGCCGCTGGTCGAGGACATCATGCCCGATAATATTGCCAGGGCGCTGTCGCCTGAGCATGCAATTGCCTGTTTCAAAGTCGCCAGCCGCGATACTGATTATGTGCTGGTTTATGACAATGCCGCAACGGTGCGCGATATGGTGCCCGATATGTCGGTTCTTACGACACTGGCCGAACGCGGGGTGATTGTAACCGCCCCGTCCGACAGCGATGATTGCGATATGGTATCGCGGTATTTTTTACCGGCACTGGGCATTAATGAAGACCCGGTAACGGGCTATATGCACTGCGTTGTCGCCCCATACTGGGCGGCCCAAACCGGCAAAACCAATGTGATTGGCTATCAGGCATCGGCACGGGGCGGGTTTATTGACTGCACAATTGACGGCGACCGGGTGCATTTAAAGGGCCATGCCGTGCTGTATTTAAAAGGCGAAATCTTTTTGCCCAATTAGGCCGCGATGCACCGTTAGCTAAAAGCCAGAACACCCCGCCAATGTTGCAATATTGGCGGGGTGTTGTTTTTCAGGCGGCATGAAGGTCATTAAAGTTAAAGGTGGTGCCGGTGACAAAATCAGATTCTGGCCCGGCCAGAAATGACAGGCCGTTGGCGATATCGCCTAAAACCGAAATGTCACCAGACGGTGCGCTATGGCTTTTGCGGCCCAGAATGTTCGATTGCAGGCGGTTCACCGTAACGTGGCGATCATGCAGTGATTTGGCACTATGCGTGATCAGGTCATGAAGCGGGGCGTGGTTATTGTTATGCGCCGGGATGTTTGCGCTGGCGTGGGGGAGTGATGTTTTGCCAATGGCAATGATGCGACCACCTTCGCGAATGACCGGGGCAATGGCCTCGATGGCGGCGGCACTGTAAATGCGTTCATCATCGACAAGGACGAAGGACACATTGTTGGTGACCAGAATATCTACCTGGCCAAAATCGGCAATAACACGCGAAATCAGGGTTTTAATGCCCGATACGCGATCGCAATTAATGGCATAGGCGCGGGCGTTAACGCCGCGTGCTTCAAGCCCGGTAACAATACCGGCGGCATTCCATGCATGGGCGGGATGGCTGATGATAACGTCGGCACCCTGATCGGCCAGGGTTTGTGCGCTGAGCGCGCCAATGCCGTAATGGCCGTCGGTAACGATGGCAATTTTGCCTGCCAGTGGTTTGTTCATGGCTGTTCTCCGGAACAGAGGTTTTTCCTGTATGAAAAAACCTTACGGCGCAAACCGGCCTGGCAGAAGTCCTTAAAGTCGCGACCTAGCGTTCGTTATATGGAACGCTGCTGGTGGGAATGGTGATCAGGCGCCGTAGCCGCCATCAACGTTTATGACGGTGCCGGTGATGTAGGATGCAGCGGGGCTGGCAAGGAAAGCAATGGCAGCGGCGACTTCTTCGGGCATGGCCGCGCGGCCCAGCGGAACAGCGGTGCGGATCGGGGTGGGGTATTTTGCCAGCGGGTCGAGTAATTCGTCATTTACAAAGCCCGACTGCACAACATTAACCGTGATATTGCGCGGGCCAAGGTCGCGGGCGGCCCCTCGGGTATAGCCCACCATCGCCGCCTGTGTTGCGGTAAAATCGGCCAGTCCGCTGGACCCGGCATGGGCGCACAGGCACGACCCCAGCGTGATGATGCGCCCGCCATCGGGCATCATCGGGGCGGCGGTGCGAATGGTGTAGGCCGTGGCGCAAAAATTAACCTGTTGCTGGCGTTTTATACCATCGAGGTCGGCATCGGGGTTGTCTACCTGGCCGCAAACCGCAATTGATGCCGCATTGACCAGAATGTCGAGGCGGCCAAAATGGGCAAAGGCGGTTTGCACCATTGCGCTGACCTGCAAACTATCGGCCGGGTCGGCTTCAAACGATTTTGCATCAACGCCCAGTCCTTGCAGTTCTTCGACCATTTCCCGGGCCACCTTGCGGTCGCAAACGTACCCAATGGCAATGTTTGCGCCCTGTTCGGCCAGCATGCGGGCGGTGGCGGCGCCAATGCCAAAAGCACCCCCGGTGATCAGGGCAACTTTGCCGTTTAGAAGTTTACTCATGGGGGCTCCGGGTGGATGTGGGAAAGAACCGATTTGTCGATGATGCAACAGAATTTAGAATTTGTAAGATATGGACAAAAGTCCCTTTTTGCGGCACTCTGCGTTCATTATATAGAACAATGAGGTCGGTCATGCAGGATTTAAACGATCTTTTTTACTTTGCGCAGGTTGTGTCGCATGGTGGATTTGCGCCGGCAGGCCGGGCACTTAATCAGCCAAAATCAAAACTTAGCCGCCGGGTAGCTCAACTCGAAGACCGGCTTGGTGTCAAGCTAATCGAAAGATCAAGTCGGCGTTTTCGGGTGACGGAACTGGGGCAGGCTTTTTATGATCGCTGTGCCAATATCCTTAACGAGGCCGAAGAAGCCGAAGCCATTGTTGCAGAAGCAAAAGGCGTTGAGCAGGGTGTGGTGCGCATCAGTGTGCCGCCCGCCATGCTGGAAACGGCACTGGCCGAAGTTTTAGCCGATTTCAGCGAAAAGTTCCCCAAGGTTCAATTGCGCATCATGGCAACCAACCGCCGGGTGGATTTGATTGAAGACCGGGTGGATGTGGCCTTTCGGGTGCGCGATTCGCTCGATAGCGATGCGACCCTGATTGTTAAAACACTGGGCCTCGCCGATGCCATTATGGTGGCCAGCCCGTCCCTGATGGAAAAACTGGGGCCGGATTTTGGTGTTGATGACATCAACAAGTTTCCGACCCTGAGCATCAAGGGCGAGGATGCCGATACCGTGCGCTGGCAGCTTGTGGGCCCGAATGACGATACGCGGATGCTTGAAATTGCCCCGCGGTTATCGACCAGCGATATTTCCATGATCCGCCAATGTGCCTTGCGCGGGCAGGGCATTGCCCTTTTGCCACGTTTTAGCACCCATCATGCCATTCAGGCCGGGCGTCTGGTGCAGGTGTTACCCGAATGGCGCGCCGTTGGCGGGATTGTGCATATTCTGTTCAAGGCGCGGCGCGGGTTACCACCGGCGGTGCGCGCCCTGATTGACCATTTGACCGTTCGTGCCCGGGAACGCACCCTGTGGGAATGCGACGAAGCCCTTGAACGGCTGTGCCCGCATTACATTTGCCGCGAAGGTGCGATTGAAGATAGCGTTATGCAAAAACCGGACGCCGTGAAATCTGAAGTCCTGAAGCCAGATGTCGTGAAACCGGCGGCAAATGAACCCGCAGAGCTGGTTTCTGCCTGACCGGGTTTGCCGGGTCTGGCCGGTTTGAAGATGCTCTGACGGGGTCGCCAAGGTGATTGTCAGAGCATTTTTGTGCCCGCATAATGTATGCCGAAACAAGGTGCCAAATGACCCATGCGCGATTTTTATTGACCGCATGGCGGGGCTTTCGGCTAAGTAATACTGATAATTTGCATGATATCGCTGGTTTTGGCTGATATCAGCCCGCGATGCGGGATGTATAAGGCCATTTGCGACAGGGGAAATTCAACGTGCTAGACAATGTCGTCGCAAACAGTGCGACACCGTTGCAGATGTGGGTTGTACTTGCGCTGGTCGCGGGTTCGCTCGTGCTTTATGCATGGGAACGCATTTCGCTTGAAATGACGTCGATGGCGATCATTGCGGTCCTGCTGCTGTTTTTCAATCTTGTGCCGCTTAATGGTGGCGATGGCAGAAACCTTTTGGGGCCGGACACGCTGATGTCGGGCTTTGCCAACCCCGCCCTGTTAACCGTGCTGGCCTTGCTGGTGGTGGGGCAGGGCATGGTGCTGACCGGCGGGGTAAGTTATATCGCCGGTTTTATTACCGAACATGGTGGCAAGAATGCCTCGCTGGCAATTTTTGTCGGCCTGTTTGTGGTGATGTTGCTGTCGGCATTTTTGAACAACACGCCCGTGGTGGTTATTTTCATTCCCATCATTCAGGCACTGGCTGAACGTATTCAACGATCGCCAAGTTCTTTGATGATTCCGCTGTCTTTTGCCGCCATTTTGGGCGGCATGACCACCTTGATCGGCTCGTCGACCAACCTTCTGGTCTCAAGCTCGCTGATCGAGCTGGGCCAGGAGCCGCTGGAATTTTTTGAATTCACCGTGGTGGGGGCGGTTCTGGCTTTTTCGGGCTTTTTCTATGTGTTGCTGATTGCACCGCGTCTGTTGCCAGCCCTGGCCTCGATGAGCAGCCGTTTGACCAAGCCCGACGGCAGCGGCAAACAGTTTATTGCCCAGATTACCGTTGGCCCGGCGTCAAAAATGATCGGGACCAAGCCGGTGGCCGGGTTTTTTAAAAACCTGCCCAATGTCACCATTCAAATGATTGTCCGGCGCGAACATGCCGATTTGCCGCCGTTTGACGAACATCTTGAAATTCAGCCCGGCGACGTTCTGGTGGTGGCCGCAACCCGCAAGGCATTGACCGAAGCCCTGCAAAAAGACCCCGGCCTGATCCACGCCGAAGCCGCTGCCGTGCATGATGGCAGCACCAATGCTGAAAACAAATCAACCCAGCTTCTGGCCGAGGTGATGTTGCCGCCCGGATCGCGCCTGATTGGTTTTAATCTGGAGCAGATCGGCTTTCGCTATCAGTATAAATGCCTTGTTTTGGGCATTCAGCGCCGGTCACGCATGATCCGCACCCAGATGACCGAAATCCGGCTTGAAGCTGGCGATGTGTTGCTGGTGCAGGGACGTTCCGAAGATGTCGAAGCACTGCGCACCATTCGCGATGTTGTGTTGCTGGAATGGTCAACCCGTGCCTTGCCGCGCCCGTTTCATGCGCGCCGGGCGGCGTTTATTTTTCTGGGCGTGATCGCGCTGGCGGCAACCGGGCTGGTGCCGATCATGATATCAAGCTTTATCGGGGCCGGGCTTATGATCGGCTCCGGCGCGCTAAACATGCGCCAGGCATCGCGGGCAATTGACCGCAAAATTGTGTTGCTGGTGGCCGCGGCCCTGGCGCTGGGCAATGCCCTGCAATTAACCGGCGGGGCATCCTATATTGCTGATGTGCTGCTGACAGCTTTGCACGGGGCACCGGCACCGGTTATTTTGTCGGTGTTTTTCCTGGTGGTGGCATTGTTTACCAATATTTTGTCAAACAATGCCTGTGCGGTTTTGTTCACCCCGATTGGCATTGGCATGGCCCAGCAGCTTGACGTGCCGCCGCATATTTTTGCGATTGCCGTGGTGATGGCGGCGAACTGTTCTTTTGCCTCTCCGGTGGGGTATCAGACCAACCTTCTGGTGATGGGGCCGGGGCATTACCGGTTTGTTGATTTTCTTAAATCCGGCACGCCGCTGATCTTTTTGTTGTGGATTGTCTTTAGCCTGTTTGCGCCGTGGTATTACGGCCTTTCGATGTAGGGCTGAACCGTTGTTATGGTAAAAAGGCCAATCTGTTCATTTGAAACGGATTGGCCTTTTTCGTGCTTCGCCCCGGCAAGGCGATTGGCGATGGCTGATATACCTTAATCGGCATTAACCCTTGCATCGAACGCGTTTGACTTTTGCTATCAAGGCAATAGGATCGCGCTTCGTTTTTGCCAATGTGCCGTAAAATTGCCGGAACAGCCGGTATTGCGGTGTTTTTTCCGTCTGATCAGGAACAGTCCCATGGTCGATATTGCCAATTTTCCCAAGCCTGTTAACCGCCCTGCCAGTGCCAATTTTTCGTCGGGTCCGTGCAAAAAGCGCCCCGGTTGGTCCGCAGATGCGCTTGAAACCGAGGTTCTGGGGCGTTCGCATCGATCTGCACTGGGCAAGGCCCGGTTAGAAGACGCAATTGACCGCACCCATGACATTTTGAAACTGCCCGAAGGGTATGTCGTCGGTGTTGTCCCGGCATCGGATACCGGGGCTGTTGAAATGGCGTTGTGGTCAATGCTGGGGCCACGCGGTGTGGACATGCTGGCGTGGGAAAGTTTTGGTGCCACCTGGGTAACGGATGTTTTAAAGCAGCTGAAACTTGACGATGTGCGCGTGCATGAAGCCGATTACGGCAAGCTGCCCGACCTGACCAAGGTTGATTTTGACCGCGATGTTGTTTTCACCTGGAACGGGACAACAGCCGGCGTGCGCGTGCCCAATGGCGACTGGATTGCATCTGATCGCAAGGGGCTGACATTTTGCGATGCGACCTCGGCGATTTTTGCCATGGAACTGCCGTGGGACAAGCTCGACGTTGTGACCTATAGCTGGCAAAAAGTGCTGGGCGGCGAGGGTGGCCACGGGGTTATCATTCTAAGCCCGCGTGCGATTGAACGCCTTGAAAGCCATGTTCCAGCCTGGCCGATGCCCAAAATTTTCCGCATGACCAAGGGCGGCAAGCTGATTGACGGTATTTTTCGCGGCGAAACCATCAACACGCCGTCGATGCTGGTGGTGGAAGATGCGATTGATGCCCTGAAATGGGCGCAAGGCATTGGCGGGTTGAACGGTTTGCTGGCCCGTACCCGCGAAAACCGCCGTTTGCTTGATGAATGGCTGGCGCAAAGCGACTGGGCGGCCGATTTGGCCGAAAAACCCGAAACGGCGTCGAATACATCGATGTGCATTAAAATCGTCGACCCGTGGGCACTGGCACAGGATGCGAAAATTCAGGCGTCGTTGCCAAAACGGGTGTCGCAGTTGCTCGATTACGAAAAAGTGGCCTATGATATTAATGGCTATCGTGATGCGCCTCCCGGCCTTCGAATTTGGGGTGGTGCCACGGTAGAGTCCAGCGATATCAAGGCGTTGTTGCCGTGGCTTGACTGGGCATATGGCGTTGCCAAAGCCGAAATCAAGCAGGGCTGAAGACACGGTCCGAGATATTATTTGCGTTTTTCGGGTTTTCCCGTTGCCCTGTGCGTCACAACACGGTAGTAACCGCTACCGGATGCACAGAGCAAGGCGCATGCGAACCAAATGCCTTGCTCGAATTTGCACGCACAGTCCGGAAAGTCTGAAAATATGACCGAACTCGCCAGGAAAGCCCTTCTTCCCGCCGGTTTGCAGGATGTCCTGCCGGTGGTTGCTGCCCAAGAGGCGCAGATCCGCGAAAAGCTGATGGCGAGTTTCGCCCTTGCAGGCTATGACCGCGTAAAAACCCCCTTGGTTGAATTTGAAGAAAGCCTGCTTGAAGGGGCTGCGCCAGAACTGGCAAAGCAGACCTTCCGCCTGATGGACCCGGTTTCGCACCGGATGATGGGTGTTCGTTCCGATATGACTCCGCAAGTGGGCCGTATTGCCGCCACCCGCCTCAAAGATGATCCCCGCCCGTTACGCTTGGCCTATTCCGGCGATGTTTTGCGCATTCAGGGCACGCAGTTGCGCCCCGAACGCCAGTTCGCCCAGGTTGGTGCCGAATTGATTGGCGTTTCCAGTGCGGCAGCCGATACCGAGATTGTTTTGCTGGCGCTTGAAGCGTTGGAAAATGTCGGTATGCCCGATGTGTCGGTTGATTTGAATTTGCCGACCCTGCCAACCCGCCTGTTTGAAGCCTTTTCTGTTTCCCCCGATGATCGCGAAAAGCTGACCCAGGCGTTAGAACGCCGCGACGTTGCCGCGATCAAGGCGGCCAATGGCCCGGTAACCGATGTTCTGGTAACGTTGCTGGAGGCCGCTGGCCCGGCCAGCACCGCATTACCGCGCTTGAAACGGCTTGAATTGCCGCTGGGGGCGTCGGAAGATTTGCATCGTCTGGTCGAGGTTGCTGAACGTATTTTAGCATCCGACCTCGATGCGGCCTTAACCATTGACCCGGTTGAAATGGCGGGTTTTCGCTATCAGACCGGGGTTAGCTTTACCATTTTTGGCAAACATGTCCGGGGCGAGCTGGGCCGTGGCGGCCGTTATCGTGCCGGGGGTGCCAGCGGCGAAGCCGCAACGGGCATGTCGTTGTTTATGGATACGGTTTTGCGCGGCCTTGATGCGCCGGTGGCAGCGCCGCGGGTGTATTTGCCTCTGGGTGTTGCCCAGCGCGAAGCGCGCAAATTGCGCCACGATGGCCATGTTACCATTGCTGCCCTTGAAGGGGCAGCCGAGGCCAAAACCGCCGATGCCGCCCGCAAGGAAGCGGAACGGATGGGCTGTGATTTCATTTATCTTGATGGGCGGGTTCAACCGCTGGACGCGTAGGCTTTCGCTGGAGAAGTGAAGCTGTTTTTTATCGCTCAAGGAGTTTTGCGATGACCAATGTTGCCGTGATCGGTTCCCAGTGGGGGGACGAAGGTAAAGGCAAGATCGTTGACTGGCTGTCAGAACGTGCCGATGTTGTGGTTCGTTTTCAGGGTGGTCACAATGCCGGTCATACGCTGGTAATTGATGGCAAGGTTTATAAACTAAGCCTGCTGCCATCAGGTATCGTGCGCGACAAGAAACTGTCGGTGATCGGTAATGGCGTGGTTGTTGACCCGTGGGCATTGCTGGCCGAAATTTCGCGCTTGCAGGAACAAGGTGTGACCATTACGCCCGAAAACCTGCGTGTTGCCGAAAATGCCTGCCTGATTTTGCCGCTGCATGGCAATCTGGACAAGGCCCGCGAAGCAGCCGCCACCGGCAACAACAAAATCGGCACCACCGGCCGTGGTATCGGCCCGGCATATGAAGACCGCGTTGGTCGCCGTGCCATTCGCGTGGGTGATTTGGCCGACGAGGAATTGCTGGCTGCCAAGGTTGAGAACCTTTTAACCCACCACAACGCTTTGCTGCGCGGTTTGGGCCAGCCGGAAGTGGACGGGGCCGAATTGCTGGCACAGCTTAAAGACGTTGCGCCGAAAATTTTGCCGTTCGCTGACACCGTGTGGAAATCGCTGAACCAGTTTAAAGAAGCTGGCAAGCGTATTTTGTTTGAAGGCGCACAGGGTACGATGCTTGACATTGACCATGGCACCTATCCGTATGTGACGTCGTCCAACACCATCTCCGGTTCTGCCGCGGGCGGGTCGGGCGTTGGCCCGTCGGGTGTCGGGTATGTTTTGGGCATTACCAAGGCCTATACCACCCGTGTGGGCGAGGGGCCGTTTCCGTCTGAACTGTTTGATGCCGATGGCGACCGTTTGGGCGAACGCGGCCATGAATTTGGCGTGGTAACCGGGCGCAAACGCCGCTGTGGCTGGTTTGATGCCACCTTGGTGCGTCAGTCGGTCAAGGTGAACGGTATTCACGGTATTGCCCTGACCAAACTTGACGTTCTGGACGGGTTTGACGAGATTAAAATTTGCACCGCCTATGATATTGATGGTGAAATTTACGACCATTTGCCCGCCAACCAGCGTTTGCAGGCCAAGGCCAAGCCGGTTTATGAAACCATTCCCGGCTGGTCGGAAACCACAAGGGGCGCGCGCAGCTGGGCCGATTTGCCGGCAACCGCAATCAAGTATGTGCGCCGGATCGAGGAACTGATCGAGGCGCCGGTGGCACTTCTGTCCACCAGCCCGGAACGTGACGATACCATTCTTGTTCACGACCCTTTCAGCGCCTGAGAAACTTAATTGTAAAGTTGAAAAACCGCCCGCATTGCCGGGCGGTTTTTTGTCTTTAAACGCAAATGGATAGATGACGTTCTTGAGGCATGTCGATAACGTCTTGCCCCTTGTGGGTATCGGCAGTATCGTTTGGGTTGTTCATGAACAGTTAAACCACGGGTTCGATGGCTGATAACGCAAAGATGCAGCCCGATGATGTGCCGTCCGATCTGGAAACAGAGGATGACGCGCCTCTGTCGGACGATGGTCAGGAAGACCAGATTGCACCGTCACCAGAAACAGCAGCGCCAACCGGCGTTGGCAACAGGCATGTCGATATCGGGAATTTTCGCATTTTCCCCGATTTGCGGTTGGCAGAGTTTGATTGCGGCCCGTCGCAAGCCTTTGTGGCCGAAGGAACCAAGCGCGATGACGGCCCGTTATTTGCGTTGCTTGCAGATCCTTTGCTGCCCACCCGGTCTGATTTATTAAGGGTCTTGTCGGGGGTTCGTGTCGCCGGGCAGCTTGATTTGCTGGACTATGAAATTGTCTATTGGCCGCCACTGGATCGCAGCACGATTGTTTGTTTTTACAGCAAGCCGGGTGGCAGCAAGGTGTTTACCGATGGTGGCAAAAAGGCCGTTATCGACGAACATGACCTGCCGCTGGCGGTGATTGCGCCGATTATCAATGTTCTGACGATCCTGTCGGATAAAAATCTGGCCCATCGCAATTTGCGCGCCGAGAACCTGTTTTTTGCCGACGAAGAACGCGCCAGTGTTGTTGTGGGCGATTGTGTTTCCTTGCCTGCCGGGTTTGCCCAGCCGCTGGTTTACGAACCGATTGACCGCATGACAGCCGACCCGGCCGGGCGTGGATCGGGGGCGTTGTCGGACGATCTTTATGCGCTGGGGATCATGATTGCCGCGCTGGGTATCGGCCATACGCCGCTTTCGAAATTTTCTGACAAGGAAGTTATCGAAATGAAGCTGGCGCGGGGGTCGTTCCAAACCATAGCCGCCCACGAAAAATTGCCACTGACCCTGATCGAGCCGATCCGGGGCCTGTTATGCGATGATTTTGAAGAACGCTGGGGTCTGTCGGAACTTAATAACTGGCTGGACGGGCGGCGGGTAAAACCGGTGCAGGGAAATACCGACCGCAGGGCCGCCCGGGCGCAAAATATTGGCGGGCGTGATTATTATACCACGCGCGGTCTTGCCAACGGCATTACCAATAATTGGGCGGCGTCGCTTGCACCGTTACGCGATGGTGTTGTCGAGGTGTGGCTGCGACGCGGTTTGAACGATGCCGAACGTTCAAAGGCGATGTCGGAAGCCATGCGTCAGATGGCATGGTCGGGCAGCGATAAACGCACCGCCGAAGATGTGCTGGTATCGCGCGGTATTGCCATTCTCGACCCTAACGGGCCGGTGCGTCATAAAACGTTTTCGGCCATGCTGGATGGCTTGGGAAACATGTTATCTTATGACGTGCAGCATGGCAGCGGGGCACAGGCATTTTCCGAAGTTGTGGTGCGCGACCTGCCGACTTTCTGGTTTTCGCGGTTATCGGGGTTTCGCCCTGAAATACAATCGCAGCAGCAGGTCTATAAAGGCCTGCGTTATTATATGCAGCAACAAAGCATGGGGTATGGCTATGAGCGATGCCTTTATGCCCTGGTTAAAAACCAGCATTGCCTGAGTCCGCTGGTCGACAAAGAATATGTTATTCACATCGCCCAGCTGTTACCGGCCCTTGAAAAAGTTGCCGCGATCACCCCGCATAGCAACTGGCCGGTTGATCGTCATATTGCGGCATTTATTGCGGTTCGGCTGCAAGATGATACCGAACCCCAGCTAACAGCCCTGCAAAATACCGGTGACGAAGTTGAATTCAGCCGGTCGATCATTAGTTTGCTGGCCTTGGTGCAGTGGCGACATGGGCCAGACAGTTTGCCCCATTTGGGGTTATGGGTGGCACGGCTGATGGAACCCGCCACAAAGGTGTTTCACAGCAAGGAGCGCCGGGAAAAAGTTGAACGTGAAATTCCCAAACTGGCAAAGCGCGGCAATTTGGTCGAATTATATAATTTGATCAATGACGAAAAAGAACGCCGCCGCGACCAGGACGAATTTATTGCCGCAGTCGAAGAATATTCCGCCGCTGATAGCGAAGTGTTCGATCTGGAATCATCAGGCTCGGTGCGGCTTATTCTGGCCGAGCAGATCGGGCGTCAGGTGGCATCCTTTGCCGCCACAATGATCGCACTGCTAACGGTTTCGGCCCTTTTCATGATGATCGTCTGGTAGGGGGAGGGCAGCGTTATGGCAAAAAAAGATAAAGCGGCCGCAAAGCCCGCCAAGCAGGCAAAAAAATCCGGCGGATTGTCCTTTTTTGCCATTCTGGTGATGGCTGTTTTGCTGTTTATGGTGGCCCTGCCCACATTTATTACGCTGGTGGTGGGGCTGTTGCCCTCATTGCTGGCATTTATGTTTGACCGACACCGGGGCCGGTATCTGGTGCGCTGTGTTTTCGGGCTGAATTTTTCGGGTGTCGCCCCCTATGTGATGGAGCTGTGGCAGGATGGCGAGCAAAGCATGGCCATGGCCACCCATCAGTTGCTGGATCCGATGACAATGACCATCATGTATGGTGCGGCTGGTTTGGGCTGGCTGATTTATCTGGTGATGCCGCCTGTGGTTGCCAATGTTCTTAATTTGACAGCCCAGCGCCGGGCAATGGAACTGCGCCAGCAACAGCGCGATCTGATTCAGGTGTGGGGAGAGTCCCTGATTTCCGAAATCGAAAAAGGCGGGCGCTAAAGCATGGATCTTATTAAAAGAAATATACTTTAGGGTCAGAAACCCTCAGATATCGGATCGGCCTCGTCGCAGGCAACTCTTTTTATCGTTTTGCGGTAATGGCAGGTGTTTGATGGCTCTGATAAAAAGAACGGCCCTTAAGGCCGATCTCTGGGTTCTGGCAAGAAACGGGGGGTGTTGCTTGCCAGAACACGATGTGCGGTATTTTGGTCCGGCATGTGTCAGACATGCATGGATTTGCGGACTTTTTCAAAGGCGCGCACTTCGATCTGGCGAATGCGCTCGCGCGAGATACCATAGGTAACGCTAAGATTTTCCAGGGTTACCGGTGTTTCAGACAGGCGACGCTGGGTTAAAATATCGCGTTCACGGTCGTTCAGGCCAGACATTGCCGATTTAAGCATGTTCATGCGCAAAACAAATTCTTCGCGGCGGCCAAGACGAACTTCCTGATTATCTTCTGTACATTCAAGCCAATCAACCCATTCGCCTTCACCATCAACCCGGACGGGGGCGTTAAGGGAATGATCGGGACCGGCAAGGCGGCGGTTCATCATGATGACGTCGCCTTCAGAAACATTCAGTTTCGTCGCAATGATTTCGGTCTGTTCGGGCGTCATGTCGCCTTCGTCAATCGCTTGCATCTGGCTTTTCAGCTTGCGCAGATTGAAGAAAAGCTTTTTTTGCGACGCCGTGGTTCCCATTTTCACCAGGGACCAGGAATGCAGGATATATTCCTGAATGGCGGCACGGATCCACCACATTGCATAAGTGGCAAGGCGGAAACCTTTGTCGGAATCAAACCGTTTGACCGATTGCAACAGGCCGATATTACCTTCCGAAATCAGTTCATTGACCGGCAGGCCATAGCCGCGATAGGACATGGCAATTTTGGCAACCAGCCGAAGATGACTGGTGATCAGCTTTTCAGCCGCCTTGTCATCGTTATGATCCCGATAGCGCACTGCAAGTGCGGTTTCGACTTCAAAGGCCAACATCGGATAGTGACGAATGCGTTGTAAGTAGCCCGTCAGCCCGTCCGCAGAGATTGTTGGTGCTGCATTACCCTGTTTCATTGGTGCCTCCAATGCGCTTGCAAAAAAGTGCATAAATCCCCTAGCACTGACGCTAGGGTATACGGAGGTATTAGATGGCGTCAATATAAAAATAAGAAGTAAGTATAGGTTACATACTACCTAGGGATAGGTCTAGCGCGATATAGACCGCCTTTAGATCGTCCGGTATCGGGGCTTCGAACGAAATAAAATTCCCGGTTCTGGGGTGCGAAAATCCAAGAGTTCGGGCATGTAGCGCCTGTTTGTCGAATGCCTGAAGCGTCTTTTGCGATATGGGGTCGAGGTGTTTGATCGAGCGCGAGCGACTGTAAACAGGATCACATACAAGTGAATGGCCGATATGGGCCATGTGTACCCTTATTTGGTGTGTGCGCCCGGTGGCAAGCTTGCACTTCACGATCGAGGCCAACGAGTCGGGACGATTTTCGACAACTTTGTAGTATGTAAGCGCCGGTTTGCCCCCCGAAACCAGAACCGCCATCTTTTTGCGATTGCGCGGGCTGCGGCCGATATTGCCAACAATTTTGCCTTCCATCGGCACAGGGCAGCCCCAAACGACGGCGATATAGGTGCGCTCGATGTTTTCCTTGTCTTCGGCAAACAGTTTGGAAAGGGCACGGTGGGTAAAGTCGTTTTTGGCCACGACCATGGCGCCGCTGGTGTCTTTGTCCAGGCGGTGAACAATACCGGGCCGTTTCACCCCGCCAATGCCCGACAGGCTGTTGCCACAGTGCGCCAGCAAAGCATTGACCAGCGTGCCGCTTTCATTGCCCGCCGCAGGGTGAACGACCATGCCAGCGGCCTTGTTAATCACGAGCAAGTCGTCATCTTCGTACAAAACATCAAGCGATATGGTTTGCGCAACCGGGGTTGCGGGTTCGGCCGGGGGGATTTGCAATGTAACACGTTGCCCGGCACGAACCTTGGCGGAAACACTGTTTTGTACCACGCTATCAACCTGCAAATGGCCCTCCGTGATCAGTGCTTTTAACCGGGATCGCGATTCTTGCGGCCAGGCATTGGCCAATACCCGGTCCAGCCGTGCACCCGCATCAGCGGTTTGCACAGTATAAGCAAGGTGGTCTTGAGGACGTTTGGTCTCGGACATGGCGTGGTTGTTTCATTGCTGTTGGGCACGGGGTAAAATATTGACATGATGTTGAATGCAGGGTGCAGGTGGCCTGTTTGCAGCAGCTGGGCTGGCGCAACATACCGCAAAACCCGTTATTTGCAATTACCGTGCATTCAATGGTCATATGTGTTTATTCGGGGCTTCACCCTGGCCCTGGCTTGCCATCATAATAAAACTGCGATCGCGCCAAAAGGTGCGGGTGGAAAAACAGTAATTTTTGCGGAAAACTCATGCGCGTTATTAAAATACTTGTGGCTGTTATGGCCGTACTGATTGTTGCCGGCATTGCGCTGGTTGCCTATGGCTTGCAACGTGAAAAATCGGCAAAGCAAACCAGCAGCCTGACAGAACAAACCGTGGCCCCGGTTGCGGCACCGGGCAATAGCACCGGGACCGTGCCAACAGCGACGACATCAGATAAGACCGCATCGCAGGTTGCGAAGGCCCCGTCCGTTGCGTCAACGGACCTTGAACCGTTTGGCACCCTTAATGTTGACCTGGCGGCAGATGAAACCCTGACAGATTTCAAAATTGACGATAACCGTGCCTTTTTGCACCTGACGGGCCCAAAAGGCGCACGGATTGTGGTGGTATCACTGGTGGATAAATCTGTTTTGGGGCAAATCGTGGTGATGAAGCCAAACTAGAGCATATTTTGGGTGCCGATTCAGGCATCAGGCTGTTACGCGCAACCGGAAAACGGAGCCTTATCGTGTGATGTCAGGGGCGCATATTGTTATTTCCCAACCGGTTCTGAGCGAAATTCTGGCGCATGCGGCGCAATGCTGGCCGCGCGAATGTTGTGGTTTGCTGATTGCTGCCCCGGCGAAACAACAGGGTGCCGCGCCGCCCCGATATATCGCGCGCGCCGTGGCGGCCCAAAATGTTGCACGCAACCCGGAAACCACGTTTGAAATTGACCCGGCCTTATTGCTGCAAACCCACCGTTACGTGCGTGATCATGGCGAGGAAATTATCGGCTGTTATCATTCCCACCCCGATGGCACGATTTTGCCGTCGCGCACCGACCTTGCCCGGGCGGAAGATCCGGGTTTTTACTGGCTGATTGTGGGCAGTAATGTTGATCATTGTGACGACTGGGCGATTTATCAGCGCCAGCCGGTAACGCATGACCTAGCCCATCAGCGCTTTTTTGCCCGGAGCGATTGCGCAATACAATCGTAAAGGCCGGTTACAGGGTGCCCGAGCCGCAATCAGGCAATATTCATATCACTATGGGCGGCCAGCCTTTCGAGCGCACCGGTTTGCCGGGCAAGGCACCGGTCCAGATCATATTTATGGGCCACCAACTGGCGGCCGTTTTGGCGCAGGGCGGTATAACGTGCAGGGTTATCCAGCACGTCCCGGATCTGGTTTGCCAGTAATTCAGTATCCCAGAAATCGGTTAAAAGCCCGTTTTTGCCATGCTGAATAACTTCTTCAACCGGCCCCGTATTGGACCCGATAACAAGGGTGCCACATGCCATGGCTTCAAGCACGGACCATGAAAGGACAAACGGGAATGTCAGATAGACATGAGCCCGGCTGACCTGAAACAGGGTGACAAGCTGTTCATGGGGGATTTGCCCCAAAAATACGATTCGAGAGGGATCAATCCCGGTTTCTTCCATCATGACTTTACGCCATGGGCGACCATCAGGGGCCGGGGCGCCGTAACTGACCCCGTCACCACCCGCGACCAGAAACAGGGCATCGGGGCGAGACTGGCTTACTTTTGCTGCCGCGCGCATGAATTGGGGAAACCCGCGATAGGGTTCAAGGTCGCGGGCAACATAGGTTATCACCGGGGTGTTGCGATCGACGATGCGGCCATCGGGCAGGGCAAACTTTACGCTGGCATCAGGTTTGCAGCGTTGCATGTCAATGCCATCGTGGCAGACGCCAATTTTGCTGCGCAACAGGGGCGGGTAGGCCGCGCGCTGCCATTGCGTCGGGCTGACCCCGGCATCGATCTGTTCAAGGGTAAGTAACTGGCTACTATTGCGAAGGCGCAGTTGTTTGCGCTGGTTTAACGACACCTGATCTTGCGGGTCAAACCCCACATCACGGCCTTTGGCATGATAAAAATGTTCGCAATATCCGAGTAACGGCGTGTCGGGGAGGACATCGCGGGCAAACATCATGCTGCCCCAGCCAATATGGCCAAACACAATATCGGGCTTGCCTTCCTGGGCAACCAGGGTTGCCAGGGTATCGGCGGCCTGATGCCCGACCTGGGTATGCAAGTCAACATGACTGGCGGGTTTGGCATGATCGGGCAGGGCATCGGATGATCGGTGCCGCAAGATGCGAATACCGGGCAGCTTGACGTTCATTCCTTCGCAAAGAAAGGACACCTGCCACCCGGCATTTGCCAGGTGGCAGGCGAGATGTACAAATTGTCCCGGTCCGCGACGATGGACAAAGACGATTTTCATCGGCGGTTTCGTGCCTCGCTTGTCATCATTGTGGTCGAAGCGGGGATGCCGCCATAACGCAGGGTTTGCGTCCAGAATTCCTCAAGCCGGCGCAGGGTGTGCAAAGCATGTTCCAGCTCCGCTTCACCGTCACGCCCGTTGGACAGGGCTTCATGATATTCTTCGTGAAATTCTTGCAGGGAATCACAAAGTTCATGGCCTTTTTCAGTCAGTTTGATCCGTGCGGAACGGCGGTCACGCGCCATGACCTGACGTTCGATATACCCCGATTCCACGAGCTGTTTCAGATTATACGAGGCGTTCGAGCCCATATAATGCCCGCGATCAAGCAGATCGCGAACCGAGAGTTCGTCATCGCCGATATTAAACAGCAATGCGACCTGGGCAGGACTGATGTCATCATTTCCTAGTCTGATCAGGTCGACGCGCAGTAAATCGGCAAAGCGCCGATAGATTCGTTCAACAGTATTTGCGAGTTCAAGATGAGTGACTGTCATGGCATTCAATCCGTTATCTGGTCCCAATATAAATAGGTCGTTACCCGGATGTTCCCGGTATCGGCCAATCGTTTTCGGAAGATAACAGGACGTTGTTCTGTAACAGTTTTTGACACGCCCAATCCTTCCTGTAGTTTGCTCAAAATTTTGAAGTAATTTCCAAGAGTATGGCCTTGGTATACTTCTATGATTTGTGTTTTTACATTGTCCAATCATGAACATTAGATCGACATATTTCGAATTATTTTATTGCATCATGATTTCGCAACTATGTGAGCAGATTGCGGAAAAACTATGACTTTTTGCAAATTGGATGAGATTGGATGCAATTTAGGTCGAAAGGCGCATTACGCGCCAAGACAGCGAGGGCGGAAACACGCCCCGCCCTCGATGCGCCCACATTGATCCGCGAAGCCCGTTTTACGTTCGTGCGCGGCCTGACCTGGGCCGGGATCGTTAGTGGTTTCATAAATGTTCTGCAACTGACCGTGCCGCTTTTCATGCTGCAGGTCCACGACCGTGTAATTAACAGTCAAAGCCTTGATACGCTTAAGCTTTTGCTGGTGATCGCGGTGGGTGCCATCATTTTATATGGCATTCTCGATTTCATTCGCGCCATGACCTTTCAGGAAATGGCAAAGTCATTGCTGCGGCGCATGAATTTGCCCGCAATTGCGGCCGCCATGAGTGTGTCGATGGAAAAAGGATCAACCCCCGGCACACAGGTGTTGCGCGACCTTTCCGACCTTCGCACATTCATTAATGGCAACACCATTGGTGCCCCGTTAGAAGCGTTGTGGGCACCGATTTTTCTGGGCGTTATGTTTGCCCTGCATCCGTTCTACGGCCTGGCCGGGGTGATCGGCGTGATCATGCTGGTTGCCCTGAGCTTGTTGGGCGATGTGTTGTCGCGCCGGGTGACGAAAGAAGCCAACGACGCCAATTTGCGAAACATTTCTGATATTGGTTCGTCTATCCCCCATGCCGAAGCAATCGAGGGCATGGGCATGATGCCGGCTTTGGCGATGCGCTGGCGTTCGGCGCAGCACCACACAACCGAACTGCTTGATATCGCCAATGCCCGGGGCAAGGGGATGTCGGCCCTGACCCGGTCCTTGCGGTATGGCCTGCAGGTTGGCGTGTTGGCGATGGGGGCTGCGCTGGTGATCAAGGGCGAAACATCGCCCGGCGCCATGATTGGCGGCACGGTGATTATGGGCCGGTTATTGCTGCCGTTCGATAATGTCACCCGTGACTGGCGGGCCTGGGTTAACGCCATGTCGGCCTGGCAGCGGATTCGCACCATTCTGGAACAGCGCCAGTCCGAACGCGAAATAGAACCAACCCCGCGCAGCGAAGGACCGCTGGTGGTCGATAGCCTTGTTTATGCCGTTGGCGGGCATAGTATGCCGGTCCTTAAAGGCATTTCGTTTGACCTGAGCCCTGGCGAAATCCTGGGCATTATCGGGCCGTCTGCGTCAGGTAAATCAACCTTGTCACGGGTCTTGATCGGGGCGGCCAAACCGACAGCTGGTGGTGTTTACCTTGACGGGCACAGCACCTATTTGTGGGAGCGCGGATCGTTTGGCGACATGGTGGGGTATTTGCCGCAATCGGTATCGTTGCTAAACGGTACCATTCGCGAAAACATTGGCCGCATGCGTGACGCAGACCCGCGTAAAGTGATTGATGCCGCCCGCGCCGCCGGTGTGCATGAAATGATCGGCCGTTTGCCGCTGGGTTACGATACCCCGATCGGCTCGGGCCGCTATACACTTTCTGGCGGGCAAAAACAGCGCATTGCGCTGGCGCGCGCCCTTTATGGCTGGCCGCGCTTGCTGGTTCTTGATGAACCCAACGCCAATCTTGATGCTGAAGGCGAGGCATCGTTGATCCGGGCTATTCGCACGGCGGCGGAAAATGGCGCGATGGTGGTTTTGATCGCGCATCGCCAGTCGATCATGCGCTTTGCCCACAAATTGCTGGTGCTTCAGGAAGGGCGGATCAAACAGTTCGGGGAACGTACCGATGTGGTGCAGGCCATCACCGAACAGGGCCACGATGTTAAACCGCTGCCTGACGCCGGGCGAAACTATGTCGCAAAACGCGGCAAGCTGGAAAACGGAGGTGTAGCATGAACCGTCTGATCAATCTTGATGACCGGGGTAACGTGATTAACCCCGATGCGCCCCAGCCGGTCTGGCATCAGGTGCTGGCCGAAGAACGGGCCGCATCAAAACAAAGTTTGCGCAAACCGATGATTGCCGGAGCACTGGTTATCATCATCGGTTTTGGCGGTTTTTTATTGTGGGGCTTTAACGCCCAGCTTGATAGTGCGGCTGTTGCTTCGGGATCGGTGATTATCGATTCGCGCAAAAAAACGGTGAACCACCTTGAAGGCGGCATTTTGAAAAAATTGCTGGTCGATGAAGGCGAGCATGTGCGCCAGGGGCAAGTGCTGGCTTTGCTTGACGGGACCCGTGAAGCTTCAGAGCTGGAGCAATTGCGCGGCGAACGTTATGGCTTGCAGGCCAAGCTGGCCCGGTTGCGCGCCGAGCAGGATGGTTTGGATAAAATCAAATTCCCCGAAAATCTGCTGTCATCAAAGGAACCCTATGTGGCCGATATCCTGCATGATGAAAAACGCCTGTTTGATAAACGTCATGAAGTTTACACCGCCAAACGCGATGCGCAGGAAAAGCAGATAAAACAATTCGCCGCCCAGGCCGATGCGCTTGATTCGCAAATTACCGCCCGTGGACATCAGCAAAAACTGGTGAAACAGCAGCTTGATGGCGTGCGCGAACTGGCATCCAAGGGCTATGCCACCCGAACCCAACTGGTGGAAATTGAAAATAACTGGAGCGATCTGGTTGGCGATGCTGGCGAGTACAAGGCCCAGCGGGCCGGTGCGGAACAGGAAAAGGCCGGTGCAGAAATTGAACTGGCATCAATTGAAATGGAATGGCAAAGCGATATTGCCAAATCCATTCAGGAAACCCAATTGGCCCTGAATGATGTTAATCAGCGCGTGACAGCCAAGGATGATGTTTTAAAGCGGCTGGAAATTCGGTCTCCGCAGGAAGGCATTGTCAGCAATATCCAGATCAGGACACCGGGCGGAGTGATCAGCCCGGCCCAGCCGATTATGGATATTATTCCCAACGATGAACCGCTTGAAATTGAAGCCATGATCAACCGCCGGGACATTGATGCGGTCAGCATGGGGGCTGATGCCCAGGTTCGGTTGACGGCCTATAACCAGCGGCGGTTATCGCCGCTCAAGGCCAAAATCAGCTATATCGATGCGGATCAGACCGTCGACGAGAAACGCGACAGTTCCTATTACGTGGTGCGGGCCAAGATCGACCCTGGTGAACTGGCAAAACATCCCGATATCAAGCTGAGGGCAGGGATGCCTGCTGATATTCTGGTGTTGAACAAGCCCAGAACGGCAATTGATTACCTGCTTGACCCGATTGCAGAAAGCATGGACCGCGCCTTCCGCGAAGACTGACCTGATGTATGGGGTTGGTAATGAAATGACGCATTAACTTAGCCAATCGTAGTGGTAATGTTGCTGAATGCAATATTATTGGTGTGTGCGTAACAAAGTGATAAAGGCCAGTTCCTAAGGAATTGGCCTTTATTGATTCAAACAATAATTCAAATTTAAAAACAAATATATATTAAAGATGTATAAATAATAAAATCAAACAATATAGTTAAATATTGTAAAAATCAGTTTGTGCATAATGTCGCCACAATAATACCTTGATAATAACTTCCTATCAAAAAGCAAAAGAATATAGGGTTGCTGTGTGGCCGTTACTTGGGCAATGCACTTAACCCCGAGGGAACGGCCAGCCTCTAGTCACACCGAAACCCATATTGGGATAAGCAAGGAGGATATGATGGCAACTCTCGAAGGCGGCGCTTACGACGATACGCTGCTCGGATCACGTTTTAGCGATGTGATCTTTGGCCGCGGCGGTGACGACACCCTGTTTGGACACGGGCAGAGCGATGTTCTGTTCGGTGAGGAAGGCGACGACCACCTGTTTGGTGGTTCCGGTGATGATGCCCTTCTGGGTGGTGCCGGGCGTGATCTTTTGTTTGGCGGGTCGGGCGACGACCAGTTGCTTGGAGATACCGGTAACGACATGCTGTTTGGCGGTCATGGTGATGATCAGCTTTTCGGTGGTGCTGATGATGACCTGCTGACAGGCGGCAAAGGCGACGACCTGATTGATGGTGGCGATGGTCATGATCTGATGCAGGGCGGCGCTGGCGACGATATTATGCTTGGCGGCGCTGGTGATGACCAGATGCTTGGTGGTCAGGGCGATGACCTGATGCAGGGCGGTGACGGTAATGACGTCATGCTCGGCGGTCAGGGCGATGACGTGATGAACGGCGGTGCTGGTAACGACCTTATGATGGGTGGTGCCGGTGACGACGTGATCAATGGCGGCGCTGGCGACGATGTACTGGTTGGCGGTGCCGGTCAGGATAACTTTGTCTTCTCTGGTGGTGGTGGCAACGATGTTGTCCTCGATTTCCAGGTGGGTGAAGACATGCTCTCGATTTCCAAGGGCATTAACGACACCGACATTTCGTCGGCTGATGACGTTGCCGCCCGGGCAACGCAGGACGGCTCGAATACTGTTGTCGACCTTGGTAATGGTGATTCCATCACCCTTAACAATGTTGATGCAGACGACGTCCAGGATCACCCGGACCACTTCTTCAACGTACAGTAACGACATAGCGCGATGTTCGCAGCTGCGGCTGCGGACATCCTGTTTTATCGTTCCATTTGTAAGGGTGCGGGCGCCAAATGCTTGAACTTGCCACGTCTGACGACAGACAAATGTCTGGCGATATGCCGGAAGTTTGCCGGTTGACCCCCGATACACTGATTTTAATCTGGAACCTGCCAACCAGGTTGTGGACAGTTCCCAAACTGGAAGCACGCGGCGGGCGCAAGGTATCGCCGCAGGCAACGTTGCGATTGCCGCTGGGCAGTGGTGGAACGCGTTTGTTGCGCGTTATTCCCCAGCCCAAAGACGCGCCGTTAACCCTGCTGGCAGAAGCCGGAACGTTGGGGCGCCAGGAAGAAATTACCATTGACCCGGAAGGCGATTTTGACCCGGTCGATGCCTATATGCTGCTGGGCGATGTGACCCCGGCAGGGCGGCTGTCGTTGCTGTCGGCGATGCTTGGCGCGTGGGCCAGCATGTTTCGCATGCGCCGCAGCCGTAATTATACCCAGACCCTGAACCGTCTGGTGGCGCGGATTGTTGATCAACCGCAGCGTGCCCAGCCGGTCGCCCGGATTTCCGAAGATCAGATGTTGATGGCAACCACATTGCCAACGGCCTTTGGCGGGATTGAAGGAACCTATGTGGTCTCGCCAACCGGTTTTTGGCGGTTAACCAACGCGGCCCATGAAGGCCGTGAAACCCCGCACGGGGCAAAACAGACATTTTTTATTGCCGAACGCAATGGGTTGGAAAACGGCGCCTATCTGGTTATTACCGGCAGCCGGGCCCTGGCCATTCGTCAGCTTGAACCAAAATCAACTTTGCCGTCCCTGTCGCGCTGGTGGCTGGCCCAGGGGCATGCCGATGCCGATTTGCGCGAATATGCCATTGCCGCCCTGGCACGCGGCGATGCGGCATCGCGCAAGGCCGCGCTGGAATTTCAGTTACGCTGTCCGCTTTCAGCACAGCGTGTTACCGGTGGTGGTGGTTTGCCGTCGGGCGAAATTGACCTTGCGGTTACCACGGCACGCGGCACGTTAATTGGCGGCTGGTATCGTGACCCGGTGGAAATGGTGGGTGGCGTTGATGTGCTTGACCATACCGGTGCCGAACATAAATTTGACGCCAATTTTTACCGTTATGCTGGCAGCGTTGCCCAAGAGGACAAAACCGTCCCGGCAACCGGCTTTGTTGGCTTTCATCCCGATATCAAAAGCCAGGTTCCGATCTTGCAGCCGCGCAGCATTTTGCGGCTGACTTCGGGTAGTCGCCATTTGATGGTGCCAACCGCACAGCCCGCCGACCCGGCAAAAGCCCGGGCGCGGATATTGCGCGCCGTGCCGCCGCAGCACCTTAACGATGACATTATGGAAAATTGCCTGGCGCCGGTGATCGGCGATGTGCAGCAAAAACTGCTGGGCAGCATTGGTACCCCAAGCGTGATTGATATTGGCACCCAGCGCAAAGATCCGTCGGTATCAATCATTGTGCCGTTATATCGGGTGCTGGATTTTTTGCGCGCCCAGGTTGGTGCCTTTGCCTGTGATCCGTGGATTTCACAGCATTGCGAACTGATTTATGTGCTGGATTCCCCCGAGCAGGCCGAACAGGTCGAACATCTGTTGCGCGGGTTATATCAGTTGTATGGTGTGCCGTTGCGCCTGGTGCTTATGGCGCGCAATGGCGGTTATGCCCGGGCCTGTAACAGCGGTGCCGCGGTGGCAAAGGCCGACCTTTTGGCAATGTTAAATTCCGATATTATTCCCCATCAAACCGGTTGGCTGGGCACGATGGCAACCCGCATGGGCGGCGTTGATGATGTTGCTGTTGTCGGGCCAAAATTGCTGTTTGAAGATGGATCCTTGCAACATGCCGGGATGTATTTTGCGCGCAATGAACGTGGGCAATGGCTGAACCATCATTATTACAAAGGCATGCCGGGCCGTTATGGCGACGCGTGTATCGAACGGTCGGTTCCGGCGGTTACCGGGGCGTGCATGTTGCTGCATCGTGGCGTGTTTGAAGATGTCGACGGCTTTAGCGAGGATTACGTCATTGGCGATTACGAAGACAGTGATCTGTGCCTGAAAATTCGCGCGCAGGGCTTTGACATTCGCTATGTGCCCGATGCGGAACTTTATCATTTTGAACGCAAGTCAATCTCGACCCATTCGGACTATATGCGCGGGGTGGCAACGCAATATAACGCGTGGCTGCATGCACGCCGCTGGAACGACCAAATGACCGAATTTTCCTTGCAAGGTGTGCCGCAACCGGCCGCCGAACCTGTAACGGGCGGAGGCGTATTATGAACAGTATTCTGGCAATTCCCGGCCATCGACCCGACACCCCGGCCAACGGTGCTAATGCACCGGCCAAAACATCGGAATATCCATCGGTTCGGATCAGGCGGGCACCGGTTACAACACCGGCGACGACACCACAGCCAACACCGCCAAAAGCGGGTTCGGCCCCCCTTGATCGCGCCGCGGCGACGCAAATGTCTGATATTGCGCCAATCAGCCCGCCCGCCGCCAAAGAGGGTGCCGCCGCCGCAGATGCCGATGGTGGATTGTTTATTCCCGATACATCGCTGGGCGAGGCAGTTGACGCCGAAGACGAGGCCGAAAATGCCAGGGCGGCCCAAGGCAAAGGCGGGCGCAAAACATCGTCCTTTGGCGATTTAACCCCGCGTCAGGAAGTTTATCTGGGCGCAATATGCCGCCAGATCGCCCATAACCGTTTTTTGCCGACCCCGAACAAGGATGAAGTCTTTGTGGGCGATGGCGATTACCTGGCGATTGGCGCTGAATTTTTGGGCCATTTTGTGCGCCTGGGTGGGTTGAAACCCACCGAAAGTGTGCTTGATATTGGCAGTGGCATTGGCCGCATGGCCGTGCCGTTAACCCAGTATCTGGTGCCGGGTAAAACCCGCTATCTGGGCATTGACCCGGTCGCAGACGGCATTAAATGGTGCCAAAACGCCATCACCCCGGTTTACAAGGATTTCCGGTTTCAAACCGTGGACCTGGCCAACCAGCTTTATAACCCCGAAGGCAAGGTTGCGGGTGATAGCTGGCAGTTGCCTGCCAAGGATGCGGAGTTTGATTTTGCCACCATGGTCTCGGTGGCCACCCATTTGCCGCCGGCCGAAGTGGAACGTTATTGCAGCGAGATTTTCCGCGCCCTGCGCCCCGGTGGCCGCCTGTTTATGACGGCGTTTATCGTGCGCAGTGCCAATGAACTGGCCGCGCCAAAATGCGATCCGCGCCTAAGCGGCCTTGTGCGTGAAAAAGACCAACCCTGCTGGCATTTGCGCGGTGAAAACCCGATGGCGGCGGTTGGTTTTGACAATGGCTATCTGGAATCGGTTTTGGCCAAGGCGGGCTTTGCCTTGTTGCGCAAAGGGTTCGGGGCCTGGCACGGCGATAAATCCCCGCATTATCAGGATATTCTGGTTGCCCAAAAACCACGCAGGAGCCCGAAATGAACCCGCGTATTCTGGTTTTAGCCCACAATCACCCCGACCTTCATCCCGGCGGGACCGAAATTTTCGCCCATGATTTGTTCGGGGCCTATAAACGGGCAGGGTGCGACGCCCTGTTTGTGGGGGCCACCAATGATGTGCATCGTGTGCGCCGCCCAGGCACCAGTTTTCAGGCGGTAAATGACAGCGATGACGAATTGCTGTTCTGGGCCGGGCATTTTGACCGCTTTAATATGTCGCAGACCGATCTTTATGCGGTTGTCCCGGCAATGACCGAATTACTGGAAAATTTCCGACCCGATATAGTTCACATCCATCATCTGGTTTTGTTTGGTATTGAATTGCCGATGTTAATCCGGCGGGTCCTGCCGGACTGCAAAATCGTGATGACCCTGCATGATTATTATCAGATCTGCCCGCATGACGGTTTGATGATCCACCGCGAAACGCGCCAGCGGTATTTATCGGCCGATATGTCGGGCGATAAATGCGGGCTGGAGGGCATTTCGACAGATCGCTTTGCGATGCGGTCGGTCAATATCCGCAATCATTTACGTGCTGTGGACCTGTTTTTATCGCCCAGCCGGTTTTTGCAGGAACGCTATATTGAATGGGGCATTGACCCGCATAAAATCGAGGTCATCCACAATGGCCGCCCGGCGGTACGTGCGGTTCGCCGCCGTGACCATGGCACCGGCGGCATGCCTAATGTTTTTGGCTATTTTGGCAACCTTAACCCCTGGAAAGGGGCGGATGTGTTGTTAAATGCATGCCGTAAGCTGATGGATGACGGTGTTGACTTTGAACTGCGCATTCATGGCGGGGCGCCGTTTCAAACCGCCGCCTTTAATGAAAAAATCGACAAACTGTTTGCCCAGACCAGCAGCCATGTTGTGCGCCTTGGTGCCTATGACCGCGATGATATTCCCGAATTGATGGCAGCGGTTGACTGGGTGGTGGCCCCGTCTATCTGGTGGGAAAACGCGCCGCTGGTTATTCAGGAAGCGTTTCAGCATGACCGCCCTGTGATCACCAGCAATATTGGCGGTATGGCTGAAATGGTGCGCGATGGCATGGATGGTGTGCATGTGCGCCCCGATGACCCCGGCGCACTGGCGCGTGCCATGGCCGATTGTGCCACCAACCCGAAATTGTGGAAAAAACTTTCGGGCAATGTGCGGGCACCGGCAAATATCGACGATGTCGCCCAAACCCACCTTTCGCGTTTTCGTAACCTGATCCGGCCCGATTTCGTCGCGGCCTGACAAAGGAGATTTCCATGGCAGTTGCACAGGAAAAGACCAAGGATACGACCCCGCTCGCAAATGCTGCGCAGGCAAAAGCAGCGCAGCCCGCCGCGCCGGGGCAAACCGGGCAAGTCGCCAGCGCGCAGGCAGCACAAGCCGCTGCGCAGCGCGGTTCGCAGGCCGCAAAAAGTGTTCAAAAGGCCGATGGGCCGCCGGTGCTTGAGGGCAATGTCGATGCCATCGACCGTGACCGTTTGTTTGGCTGGGTCTGGTGCCCGCAACATCCCGATGCGCAGATAGACCTTATTGTGCGCATGAACGGGCATACCCTGATTAAAATCAAGGCGGACCGCGAGCGGATTGACTTGCGTCGTAACGGCATTGGCAATGGCAAACATGCCTTTGAAATTGAGCTGCCCGAAGCCGCCCTTGCCGCGGTTGACAGTTTAAGTGTGGTTGCGATCATGCCCGAAAGCGGGGCCGAAACCCCGTTGCGTATTCCCTCGCAAACCGAACAGGCCGCGCATTCGGCGATGAATGCGCCGCTTGGCAAAATTCTGGATCGGTTGGACCGGTTGTTGGCCGCCCAGCATATTTTGCAGAACGGTCAGCGCGAAGCAGCCAAACGACTGATTGATTCGTCCAAACGCATGGACGAACTGTCGTCGGCTGATGACGGTATCGAAGCCGGGGTCAAACTGGTGCGCAATGGCCAGGAAGAACTGGCCAGCCGGGTTGAACAGCTGGAAGTTTTTCTGGTGCGATTTGATAAATCGCTGGGCGGGTTTGACGAACGCCTTGTGGTGTTAAGTGAACGTCACCGCAACGACCTTAAAACACCGCTGTTGTTGCTGGCCGTGCTGGTGGGGCTTGTCGGTGGTTTGTCGCTTGGCGCAATTGTTTGGTGAGGTCGGCGTTATGAATACAGACCCGTTTATGCCCCTGTATGACCTTCCCGAACGACAATATGTGCTGTTGTTAGGTGCGGGTGGCCAATTGGGGCAGGAATGCGCCGCACAATTGGCAAAGCAAGGCATTTCGCTGTTCGCACCGCCCCGCCATGATCTTGATCTGGTCGATCTGTCGCCACTATTGCAGGCGATTAAGGTACATCCCCCGGCGGTGCTGATAAATGCAGCGGCATTTACCGATGTCGACGGGGCGGAAACCCTTCGGACAGAGGCACGCCAGATCAATGCGGATGTGCCGGGCCTTTTGGCCGAAGTCGCGGCTGACATGGGTGTACGCCTTATCCATGTATCAACCGATTTTGTTTTTTCGGGCGAGGGGACATCTCCCTATTTCGAAAGCGACAAAACCGGCCCGGTCAACTGGTACGGCGCAACAAAACGGGCAGGGGAACGTGCAGTGCGAATGTCGGCCCCTGAAACAGTGATTTTGAGAACAGCCTGGCTACATGGCCGTCATCGCCGCTGTTTTGTTCATGCCATGGCCGACAAACTGGCACGCGGCGAACAAATTTCGGCGGTCAATGACCGGTTTGGGTCGCCCACATCGGCAACAATGCTGGCAGGGCATATTGCGCGGATTTGTTCGCGCATTGTGCAGGGTGACACGGTGGAAGCCGGGATTTTTCATTGTGCCGGTGTTGGTGCCGCCAGCCCGTTTGATATGGCAAGCGAAATTGCCCGTTATCTGGGTGTGGACGAAAAACTGATTACGCCGGTTTCGGCGGCAAACCGCAACGAAATTGCCGCCCGCCCGAATTTTGCCGTGCTTGATTGCAGCAAGATCGCCCGCCATTTGTGGCTGCCTTGTCAGCCCTGGCAGGACGGTATCCGTCAAACATTGACACATTCCGGCATTCCAGAAGGGAAAATCGCATGAAAGGCATTATTTTGGCCGGAGGTACCGGCAGTCGGCTATGGCCGATTACCCATGCGACCAGCAAACAATTGCTGCCCGTTTGGGACAAACCAATGATTTTTTACCCGCTAAGCACGCTGATGCTGGCCGGTATTCGCGATATTCTGATTGTGACCGCCAAAGGCCAGACTGAAGCCTTCATGTCGCTTTTGGGGGATGGCAGCCAGTTTGGCATCGAAATTTCCTATGCCGAACAGGCAAAGCCCAATGGCATTGCCGAAGCCTTGCTGATCGGCCGGGAATTTCTGGCGGGCGATTCCTGCGCGCTGATCCTGGGCGATAATCTGTTTCACGGGGATAACCTTGGTGCGCGATTGCAAGCAGCAGCCAACCGTCATGATGGGGCAACGGTATTCGTTCATGCCGTGCGAGACCCGGAACGGTATGGCGTTATGGCTTTTGATGCTGAAGGGAACCCCCTTGACATCATCGAAAAACCAACGCATCCGCCGTCAAATCTGGCAGTCACCGGACTTTATTTTTTTGATGCAACGGCACCCGACCGTGCAAAGGCCTTGCACCCGTCGCATCGGGGCGAGCTGGAAATTACCGACCTTAACCGCGCCTATCTGGAAGACGGCAAACTGAATGTCGAAATGCTGGGGCGCGGCTGTGCCTGGCTTGATACCGGAACCCCTGCCAGCCTGCTTCAGGCCGCGCAGTTTGTATGTTCGGTGGAAGAACGCCAGGGCCTTAAAATTGGCAGCCCTGAAGAAACGGCATGGCGTCTTGGCTGGATCAATCGCGGCGATATGACGCGCAGTGCCGGGTTTTCGGCCAACAGCGAATATGGCCGGTATCTTGATGACATGGCCCACACCGACGACCGCAATGGCGTGGGTGTTGATGTGGACGGGCTAGGGGCGTTCGGTTTTGTTACCGCACGCGAAAAACAAGCATTTTACAGTTCATCAAACAACAGGAGAGCAGGGCATGAGTGAGCCTTCAGGCCTGCCATTGGACGGCGCAACCGTAATGGCCACGCTGGTAGACGAAGGACTGGCCCTGATGGCCGGGGTGGGCAGTGCCATGCCTGCCACGATTGATGTGTATTTAAACGGGTCGCCTGAGGCAAAGGTTCAGGCATCCATGATCAGCTGGCGTCGTAACGATAGTTCGGCCGACTCAGCGTTTGGTTTTATTGCCCTGTTACCCCTTAAAAATGTTAGTGGCGGCCGATTGAAAAAGGTGGTGTTTCGCCGCCCCGGTCACCCGGCCGAGTATGCCATTGAAAGCCGCGGGCAGGGGCTGGAGGCTATTTTATCGGCTGTCGCCGACCAGTCGGGATCCAGTTTTGCCGGTGTGATGGATGGCGTAATCGAGGCCTTGCTGGCAGGTAAAACCAACAGGAAACGGTTGCGCACAGTTGCAGCACTGGTGCGTATTGCGGCAAAAAGTAACGGTTTTGTCGAAGTTCTGGGCGGCCTTGAAGAAAACGAACTTTATATTCAGGGGTGGTCCAGCAATTTCCCCCATGGTCGTACCCGCGTTATTGCCATTGAAGACGGGCCGGTCCTTGCCGAATTGACCAGTGCCGAATTTCAACGGGATGACCTAGGTGAAGATGCCACCGGCGTTGTCGGGTTGCTTGCAACCGAACGGGTTGTGAAGCCGGAAAAACTGCAACGGGTCTATTTTCGCGGCCGCGATGGCTGGTTTGGTATCGAAGTTTACCAGCAACGTGTTCTGGTGGCCCCGCGCGATGTGCCGGCCCATATCCGGTCGGTTCTGGGGCGGGTTAAAGCACCTGATAACATTCGTGAACAGATGCAACTGGCCGCCCACCGGTTTGATGGCCGTGATACGGTTTCCGATCTTGAACGCCCGATACGGGTCGGCATTGATTTTGCCCTGGTGATTGAAGGCAGTGGGGTTCTGGTTTCGGGCTGGATGCTGGACCCGGATCGCGGGGTGAACGAAATTAGCCTGCGGGTCGGTCAGGATAGCATTCGTATCGATGATGCCTGGACACGGCAAACGCGCCCGGATGTTACCGAAGCCTTTTTAAATGATCCGATGTTTGCGGGTATGAATTCGGCCCGTAACAGCCACGGTTTTCTGGTGTTTTGTCCCCTTTCGGAAACACCGGCATCTGATCAGCCGATATATCTGGAATTTGATATTACCGACAGTTTCCCGGCTTACTGCCCGCTTAATCCAACACGCGCATCGGCACGGCAGGCCCTGTCACGGGTGTTGCCGTCGCTTGACCCGCGTTCCGTTACGGCATCTAGCAGCATTGAACGCCAATTTGGCCCGATGTTGCAAAATATGACGGCACAAAGCCCCTTTGCGATTGATGTACATGATATTGGCAAGTTTGATGAAAACGCGCCGGTTACCCTGATCGTTGGTGCGGATGACACAATCGGCGACATGGGTGTAACCATTGCCCTGTTGGGGCTGGATCCTGAAACCCGGAAATTACCCATCGTTATCGCCGGTCCGGCCGAAAGTTTTGACCAGGTTGGCAGCGACATGCTGCGTCTGGCGGCTTTTTACAAACTGAATGTACGATTTGTTTTTGCCGAAGGCGTCGAGGATTTTTGCGATGCGCTGGAAGTCGGCGTGAAAGCAACAAAATCCGAAGCGGTCTGTCTGATGTCGGTCCATGTTTTACCGCGTGAGAAAGGCTGGTTTGGTCCGCTTTTAAATGCGTATCGCAAGCGTGGCAGCAAGGGGGCCGTGTGCCCGACCATCCTGTTTGAAGATGATTCCGTGCGCTGGGCCGGCACCTGGATCGAAGAAGGGCCGGAAGGAAAATATCTGGCGGATCGTTTTGTTGGCTATCCCCGTGCTGTTCTGACCGATGCCGAGCCCTGCGAAGTCAGTGCCGGGACGGTCGAATGCTGCATTCTGCCGCGCTCGGCATTTCTGGATGTTAAGGGGTTTACCCGCGGTTATATCGGCCCGTCCGAAAAGGGGTTGGATATTGCGCTTAAATTGCGCATGGCCGGGACGTCATCCTACTGGCTACCGGAAGTCGAAGTATTGGGCAGTGAACAATCCATAACGTCCACGCCCGCCTGGGAGGAACTCTCGCATCGTTTGGACCGCTGGGCGTTTGATCGCCGTTGGTCTTTGGTCGTTTCAAATTTGCGGAGCCACAATCATGCCGTCGACTGATTTGCGTGTGCTGGTCATCTCCCATGGTCACCCCAGCCTGTCGTTGGGCGGGGCCGAGGTCGGGTCTTATAACCTGCATAAGGGATTAAACGAACTCGACGGTGTCGAGAGCTTTTATCTGGCCCGTGTGGGCCACCCGGTGCCGCGCCACGGGGCATCGGCCCTGATGAGCCTGCGCCAGAAAGACAATGAAATTCTGTATCACGCGGAAAATTACGATCATTTTCTGCTATCAAACCGCAGCACCAACGAAATCGACCGTGATTTGCTGCGTTTTGTAAAAGACTACAACCCCGATGTGGTGCATTTCCACCATGTGTTGGGTTTGGGCATGGAAACCATCTATGCGGTGCGTGAAGCGCTGCCCGATGCGGCCATATTCTTTACATTCCACGAATTTTTAACCATGTGCCACAATCACGGACAAATGGTTAAAAGTGGCGGGCAAAAACTGTGTAACCGGGCCAGCCCGATTGAATGCAATGGCTGTTTCCCCGGTATATCGCCGGCATCATTCCTGCGCCGCGAACGGTTTATCAAATCGATGCTGGATCTGGCCGATCATTATGTGTCGCCCAGCCAGTTTCTGGCCGACCGGTTTATCGACTGGGGTCTTGATGCCGACAAAATGTCGGTGATTGAAAATGGCCTTGATATTGAAAAAAAGGCCACCATTCGCCCGCTGACCAAGGCGCAGCCGCGCCGTTCGCGCTTTGCCTTTTTTGGCCAGTTGACGATGTTCAAGGGGGCCGATGTGCTGCTTGATGCGGTGGGGCGTGTGCCAGAATCCATCTGGGGAGATGACGCCCGCCTGATGATCTTTGGTGGCAACCTTGACCGGCAACCCCTTGAATATCAGGAAAAAGTCAAAGACCTGATTGAGAAGGCCGGCGAACGGGTTCGCTTTTATGGCGCGTATCAAAACACCGAAATGCCGCGCCTGATGGAAATGGCCGACTGGACCATTATTCCCTCCACCTGGTGGGAAAACTCGCCCATCGTTATTCAGGAAGCCTTCTTTCATGGGCGCCCCATGATCGCCAGTAACATTGGCGGCATGGCCGAAAAAATTGAAGACGGGGTTAATGGCGTACATTTCCGCGTTGGCAGTGCCGAAGATCTGGCGGACCGCCTGATTGAATGCCTGACCGACAAAACATTGTGGGACCGGATGCATGACGGAATTCGTCGCGCACCGACCTATATCGACTGCGCAAAACAGCATCTTGCGCAGTATCGGGGGGTTCTTGAAAACCGCCCGTCCGTTGCTGCATCCAATGTGGCTCCGCAACAATCCGTGGTCGGGGCGTGATGGCATGTGTCACCCCTTGAAGCGGCCGGAACGTTAACCACGCCATAGAGCGAACAGGTTGCCGGTGAGGGTAAAATCAACACCGGTCCATCAACTGCAAGGAGAAATACCATGGCGCGCGTCCTCGTAATGATTCCCTCGGGCGAAGTCTACGACCATGATTGTGTCCGCTGGTACAATTACCGTGATGTTCAAAAAAGCATCGACCACTATCACAATATCGGTGATGCCTTTGTGTTCGATTCATCGCTGAAGCTGATGAATTTTGACAAGCTGGGTGTGTTGCCGATTGCCGATCCGAAGATGGAAGACATCGACCGCCTGCGCGAAGAATATGATTATGTTTTTCTGCGCGGATCGAACTATATCCATTCGCATATGGACTGGCGCAATACCATTGCCGTGCTTAAACGCCTGAAATTGCCAGTTCTTGGCTTTGGCATTGGCGCGCAGGCCCCGGTCAAGGGCAAGCTGGAACTTTCAGAGCAAACCAAAACCGTGCTGCACATGATGGCGGATTCAACCACATCCATCGGTGTGCGCGGGGCCTATACCGCGCAGGTTTTGTGGGACATTGGCATCACCAATGTGCGCATTATCGGGTGTCCGACAGCGTTTCGGGCCAATAATCCGAACATGCGCATTCAGTTGCCAGAGCTTGATAGCGTTCACAATGTTGGCGTCACCCTGCGCCGTGAAGTTTCCCCGGCTTATGCCCAGGATATCAAACGGTATCTGACCTTCCATCGCGATCTGGTCAAGGAACTTGCCAACCGGTTTGATGTAACCCTGATGGCGCAGGGCGAACCCGAAGAAAAGAAACTGGTCTTTGGCACCGATGCCCAGAAACAGGAAGCTATGCAGGCCCTTAAAGACAATGACTGGGTCAAGAACTGGTATCTTGATGACACGATGGAAAAGCTGTATCGCGAAAAGCTGTTTTATTCCGATGTGGTGTCCGATTACGAAGATCTGGTTCGGACCAAGGATTGCGTGCTGGGCTATCGGTTGCACGGCAACTTGATGGCGCTGTCCAACGGTGTGCCGTCGGTTTATTTCACCTATGACAGCCGCACCGTCGAATTTGCCGAAACCTATCAGATCCCCAGCTATGACGTGTTCTCGCAAAAGGACTTCGTGCTGGAAGATTACTGGGACCAGTCCCTGTTTGACAAATTCAACCGCGCCTGGTTCCAGACCTATCGTGAAATGCAGTTGTTCCTGAGTGAAAACAATATCGATCACAAGATGGTTGATGTTATGAATTCTCAGGGTCAGGTGCAGCGAAAAGTTGCGTAGATTTGTTGGCATTGTCGTCGTTCGGGCGACAATGCCTCCTTCCGGATAAGGATCAATCGCAGGGTTGAGACGGAAAAATCTGCATTTTAGGAGTAAACAAGATGATAGTACTGGTTACCGGCGGCGCCGGTTATATCGGCAGCCACGCAGCGTTGGCCTTGCTTGATGCGGGCAGAAAAGTTGTGGTTCTGGACAATTTGTCACAAGGGTATCGTTGGGCCGTTCCTGAAAATGCAATATTCGTTGAAGGGGATTGCGGCGATATTGATCTGGTAAACCGAATTATTCGGGAACACAGCATTACCGCGATCATGCACTTTGCCGGATCGATCATTGTTCCTGAATCTGTGATGTATCCACTCGATTATTACTATAACAACACTGTCAACTCGCGGGCCTTGGCACAGGCTGCCGTGGATTCCGGTGTAAAACATTTCATCTTTTCATCAACGGCTGGCGTTTACGGCGAGCCTGAAAAGACACCTATCCTGGAAGATTTTCCGTCCAAGCCGATATCGCCTTACGGCACGTCAAAGATGATGACGGAAAAAATGCTGCAGGATTCAACTGTTGCCTATGATTTGAACTATGTCGCGCTGCGCTATTTTAATGTCGCAGGTGCCGATCCGTCCGGGCGCGCCGGGCAAACATCGCGCAAGGCAACGCATCTGATTAAAATTGCCAGTCAGGCCGCAAGCGGCAGCCGCAGCCATTTGGACGTTTTTGGCGATGATTACCCCACCCATGACGGGACCTGTATTCGCGATTATATCCATGTCAGCGACCTTGCCGATGCCCATGTCCTGGCGTTGAAATATCTTGAAGATGGCGGCGAAAGCGATGTCATGAACTGTGGGTATGGTTCCGGCTTTTCCGTCTACGAGGTGATTAATGCGGTCAAACGTGTTTCGGGTACCGATTTTCCCGTTAAATTGGCAGAACGCCGCCTCGGCGACCCGGCGGCATTGATTGCCGGGGCGGATCGTATTCGCGCGAAACTGGGCTGGTCGCCCAAATATGACAATCTTGACGTGATTGTTGAACATGCCCTGGCATGGGAAGAAAGCCTTAAACAGCGCGAAACCACGGCGGCCTAAGGCACGGTGCCAACCGGCAACACCATAGTTAAATACAGAACATAGCGACACGAGCAACCGCAGAAACGCTGCTAAAAAACAAGCGGCGATCTGCGAAACCGCAGGAGTTCTAAATGACTAGCCAGACCATTTCGGGGTCGGCCAGAAGGCCACGCATTGGCGTTTTGATGCCCGCCGGCAAGGTTGTAAAAGGCAAGGGCGTTGTCACCCATACCTTTGGGTCGCCCCAACGTGCAACCGAACTGTTTACCAATATCGGCGACTGTTTTGTCTATGACAGTTCGCTGCGTATTCTTGATTATGCCGAGCTTTACCCGATTTACGGCCAAAGCAGTGGCGGCCTGAGTGAAGAGCAGATCGAGAAAATCAATACGCTTGATTACATCTTTTTGCGTGGATCGAACTATATCAATACCAACGGCCAGTGGGATGAAATTACCAGTGTGCTGGAAAAAACCAAAGTGCCGGTCATGGCATTTGGTATTGGTGTGCAGGTGCCTGACAATTCCGATGAATATGTCAATGATTCCACCAAACGCTTTTTGCAACTGATTGCAGATCGGTCAAAAACCGTTGGGGTGCGCGGGGCATTATCGCGCAAGGCCCTTAATTCAATCGGTATTAAAAATGTGCGGATTTTTGGCTGCCCGACGGCCTTTCGTCATTGCAAGCCGGAACTGAAGTTTCCGCGCTTGAAAGCCGATGAAATTAAAAATCTGGGTTTTACCCTGCGCCGCAAAACCCACGGCTTTGCCATGTTGCAGCGTTACATGTTGCGCACTTTGTCCGAAAAATACCGCACCGAAATTTTGTGTGCTGGCGAGCTTGAAGAAAAAGCCATTTTCTATGCCCGCAGCAATCTGGTGGAAAACCCCAAACAGGTGATGGAAAAAGCCGTTAACAGCCTGATCAAGGAAAAATGGTTGTATGGCGAAAATGATCCGTTGCTGGATCTGTATCGGTCATCGCTAAGTGTTTTTGAAACCGTTAGCGATTTTGAAGCCGCCGAATGCCGACAGGATGCCGTCACCGGATTCCGCCTGCATGGCAATTTGCTGGCGTTGGCCAACGAGGTGCCCGCCCTTTACATCACCTACGATACCCGCACCCGCGAATTCGTTAAAACATTGGGTATTCCCCATGTTGACGGGCGATATATCGACCGGTTTTCGTTCGAGGAAGCCTGGGACAATGCCGATTTTGGCACGTTTGAGAAGACCTACGCCGAACGGTTCAAGGATTTGCAAAAATTCCTTGATGAGAACGGCATGGCGCACCGTCTGGGCCAGAACCCGACCCCAAACCTGAGCAAGGCGGCGTGACCATGACGACGGGATGTGCAGGGTTCCCTCCATGCCCTGTACATCCCGGACTTTTTTCCATCCCGAATATGTTGCGGATATAAACAGTGCATAGAAACGCAATCATCGGATTTTTGGGCAGTGCCGTTCTTGCGGTGGCAGCGGCGTGGGTTGTTCAATCCCACGGGGCGCAGGCCCTTGATGTGCGCTTGGCAGGCAACGAGAGTGTGCTGTTTGATACCGCCGTTAATGCCTGTGATGACTCCCATTTGCCCGATGCCCCGGCGCGTGCTTTTCGCGACGGGCAGGGACGCATGGTGTTGTTTGCCCCTAATTTTCGCAATCGCGCCTTTGTCGGCCAAAATCTGGAAACCCTTCACAAGGATTGCAATAGCCGGTTTAAAGCCGCCGGAAAGGCCGACCCCGGAATGCTGGATGATCGCACCTGGTTGCACGCGATTTATACCGATGACGGCGAAACCGTTTATGCGCTGGGCAGTGCCAGTTTTATGCCCTATCGCCACGATATGCCGTGCAAGGGGGCGAAAAAACGCACCGATTGCTGGATCAACGGGCTGGTAACGTTAAAATCCACCGATGGCGGGCAGCATTTTACCTATCAGGCAAAACCGCCGCATCATGCGCCGTTTCCGCCACCAATGACGTATCGCGATGACCGTAAACGCGCACCAAGCTATGTGACAGCCACCAACATTGTGCGCTGGAAGGGTTATCTTTATTCTATTGTCTGGCGGCGTGGCGTGGACTGGAAATCATCGCGCAATTGTTTGGCCCGTGCCAATGCCGATGACCCGTCGCGCTGGCAAATATGGGACGGCAAAAAGTTTGTCGATGCCGCGCGCTTAACGCCCGATAAGGGCTGGCAGGTATATCAGACCAATTGTGCCCGTGTTGGCCCTTACGGTTTAACATCCATTCGCGGCATTGTCCGCCACGAGGCCAGCAACACCTTTATTGCCGTTTACAAACACCGCCGTCGGCACAAGGACGGCACAAGCGAACACGGCATTTATTATTCGACATCGAAAGACATGATCAAATGGTCGATGCCCAAAATGTTGCTGGCTGCCGACCTTAAACCCGATGCCGGGCCGGGTGATGCGTTTGTTGCCTATCCATCGATCATTGATGAAGACAGCAAGGACCGCATTTTTGGCACGGTGGATGGGCAGGCAAGCCTGCTTTACGTCAAACTGGTGCCGGTCAAACACAATGGAAAATGGGCAATGACGCGCAAATTGATGCGCCAGCCGATAAGTTTTAACAGCGACGAAAAATAGACCCCAAATCAAGGATGCGTACCATGCAATTTGACCGATTTGACATTGAGGGACCGTTGCTTTTTGTACCCAACCAGCATCGTGACCCGCGCGGCACCTTTGCCGAAACCTTCCGTGAAGACGAATTTGCCGCCGCCATTGGCGATGCCAGTTTGGTGCAGGAAAACCAGTCGGTTAGCGCACCGGTCAACACCATTCGCGGCTTGCATTTTCAGGTTAATCCACACGCGCAGGGCAAACTGGTGCGCGTTACCCACGGGGCAATCCTTGACGTTGCTGTTGATATCCGGCCCGACAGCCCAACCTTTGGCAAACATATCCGGATCGAGCTTTCAGACCAGAACTGGTACCAATTATGGGTGCCGCCGGGCTTTGCCCATGGTTTTCGCACCCTGGTGCCCGATACCACGGTTGTTTACAAAGTCAGCGATTATTACAGCCCCGACCATGACCGCGGCATTGCCTGGAACGACCCGGATCTGGCAATTGACTGGCAGTTGGGCCGCATGGTGCCGGTAATTTCGGAAAAGGATGAAAACCATCCGTCTTTTGCTAACTGGAAAGATAAAACCGAAAGCCGGGGATTTATGATGGATGAAGTCGCCATTCCCCAGCATCAGCACCATGCCGCGATACGCGATGTGTGGGACTATCAGCCGTTACAGGCTTCCTGAGACTTGAACCAAAAACGACAGGGCGTGCCGGTGGCATTGCCCTGTCGTTTTGTATCTGCGTTTGCCGCACCAAAATCAGGCGGCAAGGGCGGCGATAACCTGATCCTTGCTAAGCGTGCCAATTTTCTGATGATCGTGATCAATCACGCTGATGCCATAAGGGCAGGCAATGGCGATGGGCAAAATATCCTCAAGGCGCATATTTGAATCTATTTCGGGCCAGCCCGTGGTATTGGCTGTCGTCACATCGTCACTTGCCCCTGTTGGCCGCATCAGGGTTTTGGCCCGCAATACCTTCGATCGGTTCACATCGCGGGTAAAGGCACGGACATAATCGTCGGCCGGGTTCATCACAATTTCTTCCGGCCGGCCTACCTGTATCAATGCACCATCCTTTAAAATGGCAATTCGGTCGCCCAGTTTCAGGGCCTCGTCCAGATCATGGGTGATGAAAATGATGGTCTTGTGAAGCTCGCTTTGCAGCTTCATCAATTCATCCTGCATGTCGCTTCTGATCAAAGGGTCTAATGCTGAAAACGCTTCGTCCATCAGTAAAACTTCAGGGTCGGTGGTAAGCGCGCGGGCAAGGCCAACGCGCTGCTGCATCCCGCCCGAAAGCTGATCGGGGAAGCTGTCTTCATATCCGGCCAGTCCCACCCGTTCGATCCAGGTGCGCGCCGATTTTAACCGTTCGGCTTTGTCGGTTCTTTGAATTTCCAGCCCATAGGCAACATTGTCGATCACACTTCGGTGCGGCAACAGGCCAAAACGTTGAAACACCATGCCCAGTTTGGCGCGGCGAAATGCATTTAGCCGCGCCGTGGTCATCTGCAAAATGTTTTCCCCGCCAAACAGAATTTCCCCTGCCGTTGGGTCAATCAAACGGTTGAGATGGCGGATTAGCGTGGATTTGCCCGAACCCGATAACCCCATCACAACAAATGTTTCGCCCTGTTCAATTGACAGCGACACGTTTTGCAAACCCACCGTATGGCCGGTTTTGGCAAGGATATTGTCCTTGTTTTCGCCATTTTGAGCCATTTTCAGGGCTTTTTTGGGGTGGGGGCCGAAAATTTTATAGATGTTTTTAATTTCGATATAGCTCATGCCCCGTCTCCTGCCCCGGTGGTGCTGCTGCGCTGGGACCGTTTGCCATAGGATTGACCAATGCGGTCAAACACCACGGCCAGCAAAACAATGGCAATGCCCGCCTCAACCCCTTGGCCAACGTCCAGGCGCTGAATGCCGGTTAACACCTGTTCGCCAAGGCCGCGCGCCCCGATCATGGAAGCAATCACCACCATCGAGATTGACATCATCGTGGTCTGGTTAATGCCCGCCATGATGTTGGGCAGGGCCAGCGGCAATTGCACCCCCCACAAAATTTGCGCCCGGCTGGCCCCAAACGACCGCGATGCTTCCAGCACTTCTTTATCAACCAGCCGAATACCCAGATCGGTCAGACGGATAACCGGCGGGGCGGCATAAATAACCGTTGCCAGAATGGCCGGTACCTTGCCCAGACCGAATAACATCAAGGCCGGGATCAGATAAACAAAACTGGGCATGGTCTGCATCATGTCAAGGATCGGCACCATCACGGCGCGCAACTTGTTTGACATGGCCATGCCAATACCGACGGGAATACCAATAATAACCGAAAGCCCGGTGGCAATGATCATAAGGGCGAGGGTTTGCATGGCCTTGTCCCACAGGCCCAGCATGCCAATGGCAACCATGGCAAGGGACAGACCCAGCATGGTTTTCCAGCTTCGACTGGCATGAAAAGCAATGGCGGCAATGACGACAATCACCAGCCACCACGGCGTTGCACGCAATAAATGCTCCAGCCAGACCAGAACGGTCAGCAAGGCATCGGCAAAGGCTTCAAAGGCATCGCCGTAATTGACGACCAGCCAGTCGACTAGGGCATTTACCGATTTTCCAAGGGGGATATTCAGCTTGTCAGGAAACATTTACCTGTTTTCCGTTTTTTGATGGCAAGGCTTGGCATGAATCCTAACAATAACGGCCCCATAACTCACCCCTTAATCGTCGGTGCTGCGTCAGGAGCTGTCAGGAGAGCCATGATAAACGCCGGGGCAGGGGGAAAAGTTCCGCAATTTTGCATTGATACGTTCGCGGTGTGCCCGCCAAAACGAGGGCACCTGCAAATAATTTTAAAAGCACTGATCCGTTTTACAAACCGGCGCGCATGCCCTGTTCAAATCCGATCCGAGCAAACAAAACAGCCCGCAGGAGCAAACCTGCGGGCTGTTTTTAGAATGTCGGCGATCAGATATTTATCTGACGGGGCGGTTGCGGAATTATTTGGCCGCAGCGCGGGCTTCTTTAAGCCAGCCGTCAAATTTGCTCTGATTGGCTTTGATCCACGCATCGGCGTGACGGCCAATGTCTTCAGCCGATTTTTCCCCGTTACGCATCAGGGTGTTTTCAGCGCTGATGTCGTTGGACGAAATCTGCATGATGGCGAACAGCTTGGCGGCTGCCGGGTTTTCATCGGCCCATTTCTTGTTGGCAATGATCCGCTGGTTGTTCACCTGGAAACCATAGTTGCTGCCATCGGGAAGGGCGGTGTCGGCATCTTTGTTTTCACCCGGAAGCGATGAGAACGGAACCTGAAGCCATACGGTGTCCTTACCCGGGACAAGTACGCCCGAAACCCAATACGGGGTCCAGGTGTAATACAGGATCGGTTCGCCCTGTTTGTAACGGGTGATGGTGTCGGCGATGATGGCAGAATAGGAACCCTGATTATGGGTGACCGTATCGCGCAGACCATAGGCATCAAGATGATGTTCGATCACTTTTTCACAACCCCAACCCGGGTTGCAACCGGCCAGATCGGCCTTGCCATCGCCATTGACGTCAAAAATCTTGGCGATTTTCGGGTCTTTAAGCTGCTCGATATTGGTGATGTTGTATTTTTCCGCGGTTTTTTTGTCGATCAGGTAACCCTGAAGCGCACCGGGGGAATACACACCTTCGCGATAGATTTTGTCAGCACCGCCGGCATTTTTATAGAAATCCGCGTGCAACGGATCCCAGTAATCAGCCATGAAAGTACCATCGCCATTGGCAATGGCAACAATGCCGGTGGCATATTCGATTTCCTGGATGTCTTTGACATTATAGCCAAGTTCTTCCAGGGCCTTCATCACGATATCGGTCTGAAAGGTTTCTTCCGCGATCGAGCTTTTGAGCGGCTGGACGTCAACACCTTCGCCCGGCTTCATCGTGTCGGCAAAGGCAGTGCTTGCGAGCAACATGCTGCTGGTGACAGCAATGGCTGCCCCGGCGGTGAGTTTTTTCAGGATGGTCATTGGCTTCTCCTTGTTATGTGGTTTGGGCCGTTGATTCAGCCTTTATTGCAACCGCGTCGCGGTTATTTCTTGCCCGTAAGGGAACGAACCAGGCCAACCGGACCGGTTTCATACCAGTGACGGGAGCCTTTGCTGCGCATGTCCTGGCCAAGCGCCTGGGTCATGCGGTCCAATACAATTGCGAGTAAAACAATGCCGATGCCGCCCACGGTCGCCAGCCCCATATCGAGGCGGCCAATCCCGCGCAGCACCATTTGCCCAAGCCCGCCAACCGCAATCATGGATGCAATCACAACCATCGACAGGGCCAGCATCAATGTCTGGTTAACGCCCGCCATGATGGTCGGCATTGCCAGTGGTAACTGCACACGAAACAAAAGCTGTTTCGGGCTGGCGCCAAACGAACGGGCGGCTTCCACCAGATCGGCGGGGACCTGACGAATGCCAAGAATGGTCAGGCGGATCAGCGGGGGCAGGGCGAAAATAATGGTCACAACCACGCCCGGTACATTCCCAATCCCGAATAACATCACAATTGGCACCAGATAGACAAATGCCGGTGTGGTTTGCATGGCATCAAGGATCGGGCGGGTAATACGCGATGCTTTTTCATTGCGCGCCAGCCAGATGCCGGTGGGCAACCCAATGATCACGCAAAACAGAACCGAGGTAATCACCAGTGCCAGCGTGATCATGGCTTCGGACCATGCGCCGATCAGACCAATGGCAACCAGCGACAGGAACGTGCCAATGGCCAGCTTGCGCCCGGCAACCTGCCATGCCAGCAATGCCATGATGACAATCACGATCAGGGCTGGTGTGGCCTGCAACCCGGTTTGAACACCGGTGAGCACCGCATCAATCGGCCAGCGAACGGCCTGAAAAAAGCTGCGGAAGTTATTTACAACCCAGTCCAGACCATTATTGACCCAGATATCCACCGGGAAGGCGGCATCGTGAAACGGATGGATGATGCTAAAATGATGTTCCGGGGCCGGGGCGGCGTTTGACAGCCAGTCACCGGCGGTATCGGAAACGCCACTGCCCGCAGACGCATCGGGTGTGCCCCACGGATTGGCAGCTGCAGAGGATGCGGCATCGCCGCCACTTGCCGCAGCATCACCGGTGCTGGTCGCACTGTCGGCGGTACCGGATTGCGCACCGCTTGCCCACGGATTACTGTTATCAGCCATTGGTCAAATCTCCTTCCGGGTCCAGCGTTGCCAGCAATTTGGCCTTTTTGATCACGCCGGTATATTTTCCGGTTTCGGTCACAATGGGCACCCCGCACGGGGCATGGGCAACTGTTCCGATCAACTCGGAAAGCTGGGTATCTTCGCTTACGGCTGTAATATTTGGCAGGAACGCTGCCGAAAGTTTGTCGGCCCCGGCCTTGATCGCGCGTTCAACGCTTTCTTGCGAAATCACACCATGAAATTCCATGTTCTGGCCCACGATATAGCCAAATTCACGATCCTCGGTTTCAAGGCGGCGCTGGGCGGTTTTAAGGCCGATGCCTTCGCGCTCGATCACGGTGGTTTCGCGTTTCGACACAATATCCTTGGCCGACAGAATGGTGGAAACATCCACTCCGCGGAAAAACGATTTAACGTAGTCGTTGGCGGGGTTGTTGAGAATTTCTTCGGGTGTGCCCACCTGAACCACAATGCCGCCTTCCATGATCGCAATGCGATCACCGATGCGCATGGCTTCGTCGAGATCGTGCGAGATGAAAATGATCGTGCGTTTGTGTTCGCGCTGCAAAATTAGCAGTTCATCCTGCATTTCGGCGCGAATAAGCGGATCAAGGGCGGAAAAGGCTTCGTCCATCAACATCACAGACGGGTCATTGGCCAGCGCACGGGCCAGACCAACGCGCTGTTGCATGCCGCCGGAAAGTTCATCGGGGTATGAACTGGCCTGTGCGTGCAGCCCAACCTGTTCAAGGGCATTCAGCGCCCGGCGCTGGCGTTCTTCAAGGTCAACACCGGCCAGCTCAAGGCCAAAGGCCGCATTGTCGACAACCGATAAATGCGGCATCAGGGCAAAGGACTGAAACACCATCGACATATCGCGGCGGCGCAAATTCATCAGTTCCTGTGCGTTCATTGCGGCAATGTCGACACCATTATACAGGACCTGGCCTGCAGTGGGTTCGATCAGCCGGTTCAACAATCGCACCAGGGTGGATTTGCCAGAACCCGACAGCCCCATGACAACAAAAATTTCACCTTCACGGACCGTAAAGTTTGCACCGCAAACGCCCACGGTCTGGCCGGTTTTTTCGAAAATCTCGGCTTTGTCGATTCCGTCACGCACCATTTTCATGGCTTGGTCCGGCTGGTCGCCAAAGACTTTATAGAGGTCTTTTACAACAATTTTATCGGTCATGGTCCCTTGTCGGTTTTTTGACGAACCGCATCAAGCCGCCCTGTTTTGAACGGGCAGTTCTTGCTGTTCGTTTTGTGGTTGGCTGACCTTTAGTGTCGTGGCCAGTGCGATCACTTCCCCAAGCATCGTCACATAATCTTGCCAAGATAGTTACAATTCAAAACATTTGATGTCAAATGAATTTTGGGCTAGGTTGGCGACGGTTTTACGGATTGGGAAACGGCCAAATGACGTCTGAAGTACAAAAAAGGCGCGATTCTCTTGATGTGCTGGTGGCGTTACGCCAAATCATTCGCGCATCGGACTTGCATTCAAAACAGGTGATGAAGGTTTGTGGCCTAACCGTGCCGCAGCTGGTGGTTTTGCTTGCGATCGAGGAGCTGGGCGAGGTGACCGTCAAGGAAATTTCGCGTCATGTTTCGTTAAGTCAGGCGACGGTGACAACAATCCTGAACCGGTTAGAGGAGCGCGACTTTGTGCGCCGCACCCGCAACACCACCGACAAGCGCGTGGTCAATAGCTGTTTGACCCAAAAGGGCATGGACATGATTTGCAACACGCCGCCCTTGCTTGACGACGATTTTATGGACCGTTTTGAAGAATTAAAAGAAAACGAACGCGGACGTATCGTTACATCCCTAAAGAAAATTGCCATGCTGATGGAGGGAGGCGACGTTGATCCGCGCCCGCCAACCCGGCGCGGGCAGAGGCCTTCAACGGCATCGTCCTAGCGGAAATATCCTTTAGCCGTTTATCTGTCGCATTTCGTTTTGCGCACCATGTGCGGTTTACCTGTTTGATCATCACATAAAAAAGGGGCAGCCTGTGACTGCCCCGATTGTAATGATTAAGGGCCAAAATGGCCGGGCCGGTATAAATTACAGGCTGTCTTTTACCCGTGCAGCAACATCTTCTGGCACCCATTTGGTCCAGACATCCTGCTTTTCTTTCAGGAAATGCTTTGCTGCTCCTTCGGGTTTTTCCCCTTCATCCTGCATATAGGCCAGCATTTCCGAAACCAGCGCGCTGCTGGTATGATAATGCGACAGGAACTCGGTCAGTTTCGGGGCCGATTTCATGAAACCGGTATTCACCCCCACCGTGACGGTACTTTGCGGATAGGCCGTTGCCTTGCTGGTATCGCTGCCATCTTTCAGCTTGTCGAAAATTTCCTTGTTATAGGCAGGTTCTTCCAGTTTTACGCTGTCATACAGGCCCATAACCCAGGTGGGACCCCAATAATAAAACAGGATCGGCTGGGCGCGTTTATTGGCCGATGCAATGGCGGCAGACAGGGCCGCACCGGTGCCGGGGCGGAAATTGGTATAGCTGTCATCAAGGCCATAGGCCTTTAACTTGTTGCTATTGACCTTTTCACAAACCCAGCCTGACGGGCAGTTATAAAAACGGCCTTTGCCGGGTTCTTCGGCATCTTCAAACAGTTTGGTATATTTGGGCAGGTCCGATACCGATTTAAGGTCCGGCGCCATCGGTTCGATCCCGCGTTCCTTGTCGCCCTTGATGACAAAGCTGGGCACGAACCAGCCTTCAACCGCGTCGTCAAAATTAACGCCAACCTGTTTAACGGTGCCTGCGGCCTCGGCCTTTTTCCAGGCATCGGCAACATTGTCGCGCCAGATTTCCATCACAACATCAATGTCACCTTTGCCCGCCCCGGTCAGAAGCGGGATGGTGTCGCCGGGCAGGGCATCGGTTTGGCAGCCGTAACCCTTTTCAATGATGTAGCGGGCAACAGCGTTGTGAAACAGCGCGCTGTCATAATTAAGCCCGGCAAACATCACCGGGCGGTCAATTTCACACGAGGCGTCGGCGGCGTGGGCCGGGGACGCATTAAGTTGAAACGAAAGGCCGAGGCCAATGGCCATCAGCGCTGCGGCTCCGGCGGGCAGGAATTTCATCTTTTTTGTTCCTTCGACGTCGTCAACAGTCCGAAAGCGCATCATGTGCATTCCGACATCTTACGATACGAACCAGATTGGTTTTTGTTCCGTCCCGGTTTCGTGGCTTGGTCGAAATGCAGTCTGATACAGTCATGGCAAAAGTTTAGCCGCCCTGTCTGGCATTGCGCAACCTTTGATCGGGTATAAAGTGACAGGATGTGTCAGGAGGTTGCGCCTGTGTGAAATTACCATCACGTCTTTGGACGGGAACATGCCGTGTTGTGATCAATCCTGTTAAACCGGTTCGGATCGGGTATATGGTGGCGCGACCACACCCCGTTTGCCAATTTTGATAGACCGGATCCGCCCCATGCATGACAGCCTGTTTGTTTTTGATATTGAAACTGTGCCCGATATTGACGTTTTGCCGCAATTAACCGGTGAAACAGCGCCAGACCCGGAGACGGGCCGGCAAATGCTGGAGCAATATCATCTTGATATCACAAGCGGGCGCAACGGGTTTGCGCGCCAACCCTTTCACAAGGTTGTTGCGATCAGCTTTTTGCGCGCCACCATTCAGCGCGATGGGAATGTTGAAACCTATCAAATCGAGGAATTACGTTCCGGCGGGGATTTGACCAGCGAGGAAAAAGACTTGGTTGCAGGGTTCTTTTCGTATTGCGGCAAGTTACATCCGCGATTGGTCAGTTTTAACGGGCGCGGGTTTGATTTGCCGGTTTTGAAATACCGGGCGATGAAACATGGTGTGTCGGCGCGCTGGTTACATCAGGCGGCCAATAAATGGGAAAATTACACATCGCGCTATGCGCCCAACTGGCATTGTGATCTGGCCGAGGTGTTATCTGATTACGGCGCATCGGCGCGCACCAAAATGAACGAAGTTTGTGCCGCGCTGGATTTACCGGGCAAAACCGGGGTGAATGGCAGCAAGGTGGCCGACATGTATGATGCCGGCGAAATAGACGGCATTCGCCGTTATTGCGAAACCGATGTGCTCAACACCTATTTGCTGTATTTGCGTTATGTGCTCCATACCGGGCTGTCGGACCATGATGGATATAACCATGCCATTAACCTGACCGTGGCGTGGCTCGAAGAACGCGCCGGCGATGTTCCCGCCTATGCCGAATTTCTCGAAGCATGGCGCACATCAAGTGCGGGATCGTTTAACGTATTATAAGCCCGGTACCGCACCAATTTCGCGGATGGTTCTATGGCGGATATTTCCCAGATACGGGTGACGTGCCAAGAATTAATCAGCTAATTCTATATGCTGTTGCGGGCGGCAAGAATGGCGTCGCGCACCTGTGGAAACGTATTAAAACCTGTTTCGCTGTTAAGGTGGCCGCCACCTTGCATAACCTCAAGCGGGCTTTCCAACCGGTCGGCGATTTCTTGTGAGCGCGACAGGGGAACATAAGGGTCGTCATCCCCCGCCCAGCACTGGCTGGTGCGTCCTTTGCGCGCAGCAATCCCCGCCCAGTCAAACGGTTCGTCAAAGAATGACTGGTTTATCGGGTCGTAATCGGGAAGGCCAAGAGCGCCGACAAAGGGCGAGGCCAGAAAAAGGCCTGCAACGGGCTCGGATGATCTTTCAACCAATCGCAACGCCAATGCACAGCCAAGGCTGTGTCCCACAAGGATCGTGGGGGCCAAGGGCAATGACGTTACTGCAAGATCATAGGCATTAAGCCATGCTTGCAAAGACTGACCGTGCGGGGTTGGAAACCGGGGGCGCAGAACGTCGATGCCTGCCGCACCTAGTTCGTTATCAAGCCAGGGAAACCAGTTTGTATCGGGCCCGCCATGTGCGCCGTGCAGCACAATAGCCCGCAAACCTGTTTGTTTGTTTCCCATTTGGCATGGTCCTTTTTGATCGATGGTTGATTATTTTACAGCTTGTTGTGCATCGCCATATGCGGCGGCAGGACTGAATATGTTTTAAAATACCCGGTAATATCAGGTTTTAACACCGTTTTTTGGGGTCAAAGCATTATCAGGGAATAGGTGGCGTTAGGGTGCATTGACAACAATAAAGTGATCGGTGTGATTGTGCCTTGCCAATCGGGATGTTGAAACGGTAATTTCGCGCCTTGCGAATGTTTTTCATTCCTATTGTCATTATTGGAACGATCAGGAGACCCTTCATGAACCTGCGAAAATTCATCCTTGGGCTGGCGCTGACAACGGTTTCGTTCTCTGTCGCCCAGGCCGCGCAGGAAGTGAATGTCTATTCATTGCGCCAGCCGTTTTTGATCAAGCCGATGTTTCAGAAATTCACCGAAGAAACCGGTATTCGCGTTAATACCCTGTTCTCGCAAAGCGGGCTGGTTGAACGGGTCAAGCATGAAGGCCGCAACAGCCCGGCTGATTTGCTGTTAACCGTGGATATTGGCCGTATTCAGGATGCGGTGGATGCCGGTGTGACGCGGCCTTTGACCAGCGACATTATCGAACAAAACATACCGGCCCAATACCGCGACAAGGATGCGCAGTGGGTGGGGCTGACAACACGGGCGCGCGTGATTTACACATCGCTTGACCGTCTGGAAGCCGACGCGATTGAACGTTACGAAGACCTGGCCGATCCGAAATGGAAAGGGCGCATTTGCATTCGTTCGGGCATGCATGTTTATAACATCGCCCTTGTTGCCTCGATGATTGCCCATCATGGGCCGGAAGATGCCAAAAAATGGCTGACCGGGTTAAAGGATAATCTGGCGCGCAAACCGCAGGGGGCCGATATTGACCAGATCGAAGCGGTTTCGCAGGGTGTGTGCGACGTTGCGATTGGTAATTCGTATTATTACGGCAAAATGCTGGATGACCCGAACAAGGCCGATGCCGCCAAACAGGTGCGCATTGTGTTCCCCAATCAGAAAGACCGGGGCACACATGTGAATATTTCCGGTGTCGCCCTGATGGAAAATGCGCCGAACCGCGAAAACGCGATCAAACTGGTTGAGTTTTTGTCGGGCGATGAAGCCCAGCACATGTATGCCGAAGTCAATTTTGAATATCCGGTAAAGCCAGGTGTTGAATGGTCGGAAATGGTTGCATCCTGGGGCCAGTTCAAGGCCGATCAATTGCCGTTGAACGACGTGGCCAGCTTGCGCGGTGATGCCATTCGCATGATCGACGAAGTTGGTTTTAACGAATAAAGCATCGGTGCAAATTGGCAGTTAAACAGGATATTCGCGGCACCGGGCCCAGCGAAACAATTGATCCCTTGCGACAGCGCCCGCTGGTGCGCTCCATGCGGTGGTGGCCGCAAGGGCAATCGTCATGGTGGCTGGGCGGGGCAATGCTGATTGCGTTGCTGGTGGCTGCCCCGATTGTGGCGGTGGTTTATCTGGCATTGTTTCCCACTGAAAATATCTGGCCGCATCTGGCATCGACCATGCTGCCCCGGTATTTGTCCAATACCTTTGTTCTGATGCTGGGTGTTGGTATTGGCGTAACCCTGATCGGGGTGTCATCGGCCTGGGTTGTGACCATGTGCCGCCTGCCGGGCAAACGGTTTTTTGAATGGGCCATGCTGCTGCCGATGGCGGTTCCGGCCTATATTGTGGCCTATGTTTATACCGATTTGCTGGAATATGCCGGGCCGGTGCAGGGCACATTGCGGGTATGGTTCGGGTTTCAAAGTGCGCGCGATTACTGGTTCCCCGATATTCGCACCAAGGGCGGTGCGATTGTGGTGCTAAGCCTGACATTGTACCCCTATGTTTACATGCTGGCGCGCGCCGCATTTTTATCGCAATCGGTGTGTGTGCTTGAAGCCGCCCGGGTGCTGGGCCGGGGGCCGTGGAATGCCTTTGTTACCGTGGCCTTGCCATTGGCACGCCCGGCAATTGTGGTGGGTGTGATTATTGCGCTGATGGAAACGCTGAACGATTTTGGCACCATCGACTTTTTTGCCGTGCATACCTTAACAGCGGGTATTTTTAATGTCTGGCTGGGCATGGGCAATGCCGGTGGGGCGGCGCAAATTGCGCTAACCATGCTGGCGGTTGTTCTGGTGCTGATTGTGGCGGAACGCTATTCCCGCCGTCGCCAGCGTTTCCACGATACCACATCGCGGTTTCAGGAATTGCCGGGCTATGAACTGGCACTGGGGGCCAAAATTGCCGGGTTGCTGATTTGCAGCCTGCCAATTGTGCTGGGGTTTGTTATTCCCGCAGTGGTGCTGGTTTATTATTCGGTGGGGTATTTCGACCAATCCTGGACCCGAGACTTTTTTGAATTTGCCCGCAACAGCCTGATGGTGTCGGGCCTGGCAACCGTTATGGCGGTGGGCGGTGCATTGTTTTTGGCCTATGCCCTGCGCCTGTTTCCCAAACCGGCTTTGCGCGCCTGTATTCGGCTGGCATCGGTGGGCTATGCTGTGCCGGGGGCTGTTTTGGCGATTGGCGTTCTGGTGCCGTTTGCCGGGCTGGATAACGCCATTGATGGCTTTATGCGCGATCATTTCGGTGTTTCAACCGGTCTGATGTTAAGCGGCACAATTTTCGCCATTGTTTTTGCCTATAGCGTGCGGTTTATGGCGGTTTCCTATGGCTCGATCGAGGCTGCCTTGGGTAAGGTCCGCCCCAGTATGGATGATGCAGCGCGCACATTGGGCGAAACCCCGTTTGGCACCTTGAAGCGGGTGCATTTCCCTCTGATGCGGGGCGGTATTTTGGCCGCCTGTGTGCTGGTGTTTGTTGATTCAATGAAAGAATTGCCCGCAACCCTGATTTTGCGGCCGTTTAATTTTGATACGCTGGCAACCCACGTTTACCAGTATGCCAAGGATGAAATGATCGAACAGGCGGCTCTGGGTGCGTTGACCATTGTTGTGGTTGGGGTTATTCCCGTTGTGATGCTGAGCCGGGCCATTTCCCGCTCGCGGCCGGGGCATGGCGGATAATCGCGTTATTGTGGGCAGCTTAACCTAAGTCATTGTTTCGGGGGCGTGGGTCGCGCTATCACAGACCAAATTTGGTTTTCACATCGCTAGGTGGCAGATATGGCCGACAAACCCGTATTTTTCGTTTCCGGTACTGCGGCAAATTTAAATGTTGCTTCTGCTAATGGCCCGCAGCCCGGTTTGACGCCAATTCACGTTGCGCTTGCGCTGGCATGTAAGCAAACACCTGTTTTTGCAGCAACCCGAACCCGAAGCCTGACCGATTGTTACGGGGCAATTTTGCGTGAAGACGTGATCGCAGCGGTCAATGTGCCCTCGGTTGATAATTCGGCGATGGATGGTTATGCGCTGCGCCTGGACGATATTGCCGCCATGCCCGATACAGGCCCGCTTAGCATACCGGTTGGTGGTGTGTCGCTGGCGGGGCATCCGTTTGAAGGTAATATTCCTGTCGGGCGCGCCATTCGCATTGCGACGGGGGCTGCGATCCCGGCAGGGGGGGATGCGGTTATCATTCAGGAAAATGTCACGGTGAATGCCGATGAAAGCGAAATTCGCATTGAACGCGATGCGGTAAACCGCCTGCGCCGTGGTGACAATATTCGCCGTGCGGGCGAGGACGTAAAGGCTGGCACCGTTGTGCTGGCGGCGGGTAAAAGACTGCGCCCGCAAGATGTTGCGGTGGCGGCAGGGCAGGGCAAAGACAGCCTGGTTGTAACGCAGCCATTGCGGGTGGCGGTTTTTTCGACAGGTGATGAATTGGCGGTTCCAGGCGGGGCATTGCCACCGGGTGGCATTTATGACAGCAACCGCTTTGCCATGATTGGCATGATGCGTGCCATTGGCTGCGAAGTTACCGACCTTGGCCTGCTGCGCGATGATTTTGATGTGTTGCAAACAGCCCTTGGCGATGCCGCCCAAAACCACGATGTTATTTTAACATCAGGCGGGGTGTCGGTCGGCAAGGCCGATTTGCTTAAACCGGTGGTCGACAGCATTGGCGAAATTCACGCGTGGAAGCTGGCAATCAAGCCCGGAAAGCCGCTGATGCGCGGCAAAATTGGCAATTGTCTGGTGCTGGGGCTGCCTGGCAACCCGGTATCGGTGATGGTTTCGGGCCTGTTGTTTGCCGTGCCGTTATTGTTGCACATGATGGGCGCACGCGGTGAAGATTGCACCGCCGTGCGGTTTAATGTGCCCGCCGGGTTTGCCCTGAAACGCGGAACCGGGCGGCGCGAATGGCTGCGTGCCCGTTTGCACCGCAATGGCAACGGAGAACTGGTTGCACTGCCGTTTCGCTCCAGCAGCTCGGGGGTTTTATCCTCGATGGTCTGGGCCGAAGGTTTGATTGAACTGGCCGAAGACCGGGCCAGTGTCGGGCAGGGTGATCTGGTGGAATATATTCCCTTTGCCGGTTTGCAAGCCTTCTAGGTTTTGGACCCGAACGCGCCTTTGCGGAAGTTCGGCTTTTTGCAATAAATCGCCCAACTGATCCATATCATTGAAGTCAGGTGGCCTGCGCCCGCATTGTTGTATGGCAATCGGGCAATGCGCAAGGAGGCTTTGATGACCCTGTCAGTAACGTTCTGTGGCGCGGCGGGAGGTGTAACAGGTTCGTGCTATCTGTTACGCACCCCGGCAGGAAATTTTTTAATTGATTGCGGCATGTTTCAGGGCAGCAAAACGGTCAAGGAGCTAAATTACGGTCCTTTTCCGTTTGATGCCCGTGATATACGGGCTGTTTTGCTAACCCATGCTCATATCGATCATTCCGGCCTTATTCCCAAGCTGGTCAAGGCGGGGTTTGTCGGGGTGGTTTTTGCCACCCAGCCCACCTGCGATCTTTTAACCTATATGCTCCCTGATTCCGGCTATATTCAGGAAACAGAAGTTGAACGGTTAAACCGCCGCAATGCCCGGCGCGGCCGCCCGCTGGTGGAGCCAATCTATACCCGCGAGGATGCCGAAACCGCATTGCAACGGCTGCGGGCGGTTGAATATCACGAATGGATCGAAATTGCCCCGGGCTTTGAGGTTCGCTATTGGGATGCCGGGCATATTCTGGGATCGGCATCAATTGAAGTCCGCATTGACGGCGAGCCGGGGCACAAAACCCGCCATCTGCTGTTTTCTGGCGATATTGGCACCGGCGAGGCCGTTTTTAACGATGCCCCCGAAGGGCCGGCAGACGTTGATTATCTGTTTGTTGAAACCACCTATGGCGACCGCGAACGAGCCGATATGTCGGCAAATGAACGCCGCACCATGCTGGCCAACGAGGTGCGCGAGGCCCTGATTGCGGGCGGGAACCTTGTTATTCCCAGTTTTGCCGTGGCGCGCACCCAGGAATTGCTGGTAGATCTGGCGGCGTTGTTTAATAGCGGGCAATTGCCCAAGGCCGATGTGTTTATTGATAGCCCGCTGGCGCAGCGTGCAACCGAAGTGTTTGCGCGCTATCTCGATCATGACGATGCCCGCGCCCTGAACCATCCCAATTTTCATATGGTTCCCGATGTTGAAGCCAGCATTCAACTGGCCCGGGTCAAAAGCGGGGCCATTATTGTTTCCGCCAGTGGCATGTGCGATGCCGGACGGGTTCGCTATCATTTAAAAAACAATTTGTGGCGTCCTGAATGCACGGTGCTGCTGGTTGGTTATCAGGCGGCCGGATCGATGGGGCGTATTTTGCTGTCGGGGGCAAAAAATGTTCGTATCCATGGCGATCCCATCCATGTTCGCGCCCGGGTTCGAAACCTTGATATTTATTCGGGCCATGCCGATCAGCAAACATTGCTGGCATGGGTCAAGGCGCGCTTGCCTGTGCATCGGGCCATTTTCCTGACCCATGGTGAAAACCCGGCCAGAACCACGTTTCGCGATTTGCTGGCAGCAAATGATGTGCCAGCCAAACTGTTGTCGTTGCCGTCACTTGATGAAACGGTGGTTTTGCGCCGTGGCAAGGAACACCAGCCACCGATTGCCCGGCGTCTGGGGGCCGATGCGATGTCGCGGGAAGACTGGCATAACGATTATGCCCGCACATTAACCGCTCTTTCCGAAAAGCTGACTGACGTCTCGACCAACAAGGAACGGGAAAAATTGCTGGCCAAACTGGCAAGTGTTATCGACCGGGCATAGTTTTACCGGGAAAACTGTTTTTGCCATTGCGATTTAGGGGAACTGAAACTGGTGCGCGCGCCATGGGTGGGGGCAGGTTGCGGGCTGGCAACTGCCCCTTGGCAGTTGGTTGATATTTGCGCGGCACAACCACAGGTAAGGGCGTGCTAAAATTGTTATAAAGGCCAAGCTGGCGGCATTGGCGGGATTTGACAGGTTTTTATTCCCGATGCGGGCAGGGAAGGTGTTTGTGATGGTTGCATCTGTCTGAAATCTGTTAACTATAGGACAGATTTGCTTGTCATTATTTCAATTCCTGTCACCCTTGCAAAAAAGAGGCGGCGGGAGGTTCTGGGATATGGGCGATTTACACCGGCAAGGTTTTTGCCGCAACGGCGACCATGTCTCTGGGGGCATCTGAATTGCGGACGGTATTATGTCTTTAAAGGGCGCACGCGGCTACCGTGTACTGATTTACAGTCACGACACATTCGGTCTTGGTCATTTGCGGCGTTGCCGCACCATTGCGCATGCTTTGGTCGAAAATCGCGACGATGTTTCGGTTTTGATCCTGTCGGGATCGCCGATTATTGGCAGTTTTGAATTTCGTTCACGGGTGGACTTTGTTCGCATACCGGGCGTGATCAAACTGTCGAACGGCGAATATACATCGCTTAATCTTGATATCGACGTTGAACAGATGCTGGCAATGCGTGAATCAATCATTCAGCATACCGCCGATGTTTTTGACCCCGATCTGTTCATTGTTGACAAGGAACCACTCGGCCTGCGTGGCGAGGTGGAGCCGACATTGAAGCTGCTTAAAGACCGCCAGACCCGACTGGTTTTAGGCCTCCGTGATGTGATGGACGACCCGGAAACCCTGCGCGAAGAATGGCTGCGCAAAAACTGCGCGCCCGCGCTGGCAAATTATTACGACGACATCTGGGTTTATGGCCTGCGCGAGATTTGTAATCCGCTTGCCGGTATCGACCTGGCCCCCGGTGTTGAAGAAAAAATGACCTATACCGGGTATTTGCCGCGCACCGCCACCCGCAAACCAGCCCCCGAACACGGGTCGCTGGGGCTTGATGAACCTTATTTTCTGGTTACCACCGGCGGTGGCGGCGACGGGGTTAACCTGGTTGACTGGGTGATTAGCGCCTATGAAGCCGATCCCGATATTCCCATGCCGTCCCTTGTGGTTTTGGGGCCGTTTATGGCACCTGCCGATCAGCAGAAATTTATGGAACGGGCCGAAACCATCGACAAACTGTCGTTGATTACGTTCGACGCCAACGTTGAAATGCTGATGTCACGCTCAAGCGGCGTGATTGCCATGGGTGGCTATAACACCTTCTGTGAAATTCTGTCGTTTGATAAACCATCCATTATTGTGCCGCGCACCGTGCCCCGGCTTGAACAATATGTACGGGCATCGCAGGCCGAAAAGCTTGGCCTGGTTCGGATGCTGACCGAAGAAGGTGGGCGCCCGCCGCTTGAAATGGCGCAGGCCTTGCGCGGGTTGGCTGCCCAGCCATCGCCATCCAGTGTGACGGTGCCCGGTTTGATGGGCGGCCTTGATACGGTGTCGTCAATGGTCGAACAGTGGTTGCCACGCGAAATTATTGATGCAGAGTACGCAACGGCATGACTTCCGCCAATCTTGCGGCTGTTGACCATATTGCTATTGTCGTTAAGGGCTATCCGCGCCTGTCTGAAACCTTTATTGCCCAGGAAATTCTGGGTATTCAGCAGGCGGGAATTCCCTATCGCATCGTTTCGCTGCGCCATCCAACAGATAAAAAACGCCACCCGATTCATCAGCGTATTACCGGCCCGGTCGATTATTTGCCCGAATATTTGCACGATGCACCGCTGCGCGTGCTGGCCGGGTGGTGGAAAGCCCGCAAAATGCCGGGTTACAAAGCCGCAATTGCCGCCTGGCGGCGCGATTTTCGCCGCGACCCGACCCGCAATCGCCTGCGCCGGTTGGGGCAGGCGATGGTGATGGCGGCCGAACTGCCCGCTGATATCACCCGGATTTACGCCCATTTTTTGCATACACCGGCATCGGTTGCGCGGTACGGCGCAATGATGCGGCAATTGCCGTGGTGCTGTTCGGCACACGCCAAGGATATTTATACCAGCCCCGATTGGGAAATGCGCGAAAAGCTGGCTGATATGGACTGGCTGGTGACCTGTACGCGCGCCAATGTTGACCATTTGCGCGCCCTGGCCGATGACCCGGCAAAGGTGAATCTGCTCTATCACGGGCTGGATTTTTCGCGTTTTCCCGAACAATTGCCAAACCGGCCCATGCGGGCCGGCGATGATGCGGCTGATCCCGTTATTATCCTGTCGGTCGGGCGTCTGGTTGGCAAAAAGGGCTATGACGACCTGTTAAAGGCACTGGCGAAATTGCCGCAAAACCTGCAGTGGCGGTTTGTCCATATTGGCGGTGGCAATGGTGCAAAATATGCGGCCCTTGCCAATGAATTGGGCATTGCCGATCGCTGTGACTGGCAAGGCCCGCGCGATCAGGCCGAGGTCATAACCGCCTGCCAGAACGCCGATTTGTTTGTGCTGGCCAGCCGCATTGAAAAAGACGGTGACCGCGACGGGTTGCCCAATGTGCTGATGGAAGCACAGCTTTGCGGGCTTGCTGCCGTTTCAACCCATATTTCCGCCATTCCCGAGTTGATCCGCGACGGGGTGAACGGGCGGTTGGTGCCAGAACGCGATCCCGATGCATTATCGGCAGTGCTGGCTGAAATGATTGCGGACCCGGCGGCGCGCGACAAAATGGGCAAGGCAGGAAATGCCATTGTCCGACAGGATTTTTCCTTTCATGCGGGCATGCGCGAACTGGGCCACCGGTTTGGCGTTGATCAGGACGCGCCTGCATCCAGGCAGGAGTAAGTGCCGTGCGGATTGCGTTTTATGCCCCGTTAAAGCCGCTTGACCACCCGGTGCCATCAGGCGACAGGTTGATGGCAAGGTTGCTTGTAATCGCCCTTGAACGGGCCGGATATGAGGTTGATGTGGCATCAAAGCTGCGCAGCCGGGTTGGCGATGGCAATGCCCTGCGGCAGGCCCGGTTGGCCGAACTGGGCGGCAAGCTGGCCCGGCGATTGATCCGTCGGTATGAAAACGGGTTTTTACCGCGCCCGGATGCGTGGTTTACCTATCATCTTTATTACAAGTCCCCGGACTGGATTGGCCCGTTGGTGGCAGCAGAGCTTGGCATTCCCTATTTTATTTGCGAAGCATCGCACGCGCCAAAACGGGCGCATGGCCCGTGGGCCGCAAGCCACCATGCCATTGAACGGGCAGTCAAACAGGCCGATGCCATTTTTTGCCCGAACCGTGCGGATATGGCATGTCTGGCACCGCTTGCGCGGGCCGGGACAGTGCATTTTTTGCCACCCTTTGCCGATATTGCCACATGGGTACCGCCGTTAAACGGGCCTGACGAAACCGCCCCGCTGGCACCTTCAAAAACCGATATCGTACACTTGATTGCGGTGGCGATGATGCGGCCCGGTGACAAGTGGAAATCATTTGCCGTTCTGGCTGCCGCCCTTGCGGCATTGCCGTCATCATTGCAGGGCCGGTGGCGATTAACGCTGGTGGGCGATGGCCCGGTGCGCGGTGATGTTGTTGCGCTGTTTGCCCGTTTTGCCCCCGATCAAATCTGTTTTGCCGGGCAATGTGACGTGTCAGCAACCCGGTACTATCTTGCACAAGCCGATTTGTGCGTTTGGCCCGCGATTAGCGAGGCCTATGGCATGGCCCTGCTGGAAGCCCAGGCGGCAGGCGTTGCCGTATTGGCAGGCGACAGCGGGGGTGTGAGCGGCATTGTGCGGCATGGAACGACCGGCTGGCTGGTGCCCGAAGGCGATGTTGCAGCGTTTTCGAAGGCCCTTGCATTACATCTGCAAAACCCGGCCAGCTTGAAAAATGCGGGCAAAGCTGCTGCGCAAAATGCGCGTGAACATCACGATATTTCATCGGCGGCACGGATGCTCGACTATGTGATGAGCCCGATCATCACAGGCAGAATATCCGCAAGGGATGCCGAAGATGCCTGATTTTTCGTTCGCCCTGTTGCGGCATGGGGCCACATCCTGGAACGTGGAAGGTCGCATACAGGGCCATAGCGATATTGGCCTGTTGCCGGAAACCCGCAGCACGTTGGCGACGTTTCGTGTGCCCGCCCCGTGGTCGGATATGCCGTGGTATACAAGCCCGCTAAAACGTACCGTGCAAACGGCGCTGGCGCTGGGGGTGTCGCCGGTGGGGATGCTACCTGCCTTCATTGAAATGAATTGGGGTGTGTGGGAAGGGCAACACTTGGCGACCCTGCGGGCGACACTTGGGGCAGAAATGACCCGAAACGAAGATCGCGGCCCTGATTTTCGGCCCGACGGCGGCGAAAGCCCGCGCGATGTAATACGCCGGGTTGAAGCATTTCTGGCGCAATGGAGCGGTGGTGATTTTGGCGTTATTGCCCATAAGGGAGTTATCCGGGCGATATATGCCCGTGCGGCGGGCTGGGATATGATGGGGAAAATCCCCGATAAATTGCACTGGGATGCCCTGCATGTGTTTCATTGGTCGGCAAAAAATGGTTTGTCGGTGAAGCAATTGAACATTCCGTTGCTTGCAAACGAAGGGGCGCCACAATGACCGATGTTATGATTTATGTTCAGCATTTGCTGGGAATTGGTCATGTGCGCCGCACAGCCTTGCTGGTGCGCGAAATGCGCGAGGCGGGGTTAAGTGTTGGCGTGGTCAGCGGTGGTATCCCCGATGACGCGATTGATTTTGGCACCGACACCGTTATTCAACTGCCACCGTGCCGCAGTGCCGATCACGGGTTTTCCGGGCTGGTCGATGAAAATGGCGTTGTCGTTGATGACGACTGGAAAGCAAGGCGCAAGCAGGCGCTGTTTGATGCGTATCAGATATTGTCGCCGCGCTTGTTGATGGTCGAGATGTTTCCCTTTGGCAGACGTGCCTTTCGCTTTGAATTATTGCCGTTGCTGGAACAGGCCGGGCAGGATGGGGTGAAACGGGTGTGTTCGGTACGCGATTTACTGGTGCGTAAAACCGATATCGCCAAAGAACGCTGGATGCGGGATGTGGCCTTGTCACATTTTGACCAGATACTGGTGCATGGTGACCCGGCGGTTCTGGAATTTGATCGCAGTTTCCCCTTTGCTGCCGACCTTGCCGCGCGGCTGGAATATACCGGTTATGTTGCACCACAGGTGCGCGCGACGAATGCCCCGCGCGATGGCGTGGTGGTATCGGCCGGGGGCGGGGCGGTTGGGGGTGATTTGATCCGGGCGGCCATTGCCGCGATGCCGCTTTCGCAAAAATATGCAATGGCCCCGTGGGATATTATTACCGGCCCGCATTTTCCCGCCGATGATTTTGCCGCGATACGCCGGAATTTGCCACCAAACATCACCCTGCACCGGTTTTTAAGCGATTTTCGCCACCGTTTGACCCGCGCCAATGTTTCGGTATCACAAGCGGGATATAATACCCTGATGGATGTGTTGGTCGCGGGGGTGCCATCGGTTATGGTGCCGTTCGCCGAAGGCGGGGAAAGCGAGCAAACCGAGCGGGCGGAAATTTTTGCAGCAAAAAACATTATTTCGCTGTTGCCCTCATCCAATCTCACCGCGCAAACACTGGCAAAAGCGATTGATAATGCAGATTTTCCCAAGGAATTTGAATTATCGCTGGACGGGGCGCGTATAGGTGCGGCTAAAATCAGGGCAATAATAATGGGAAAAGACCATGGGCACCTGGGATGATCTTCGCGCCGAGCTTGATTGCTGGGCGCAAAGCGACAAACACGCGACGATGTGGTGGCGTGACGACGATGCCGTTTCGCCAACCCCGCAGCTTGAGGAAATACTGTCCTGCGAGCGCAGTTATCATGTGCCTTTGGCATTGGCGGTCATTCCGGGAAAGGTTGAAATCGACCTTGTGGAACGGCTGGTGGAAACCCTTGATACCCGTGTTTTACAACATGGCTGGCGCCATGAAAATCATGCTCCGGCGGATCGTAAAAAACAGGAACTTGATGATGTTCGGTCGACCGAATCCGTTTTGGCAGACGTACAATCCGGGTTTGATGTTTTAACAGCGCGGTTTGCCAGCCGGTTTTTGCCTGTGATGGTGCCGCCGTGGAACAGGATTGCACCGGGCGTGATGGCGGGCTTGCCCGATATCGGATTGCGCGGCGTTTCGACCTTTGGTGCGCGCACGCAACCCTGCCCGGTGCCGGGATTATTACAGGTTAACACCCATATTGATGTGATCGACTGGCGCGGTACCCGTGGTTTTGTTGGCGAAGCGGCCTGTCTGGATGCGATGATTGCGCATTTGCACCAACGGCGCACCGGCGCGGTGGACGAAGATGAAACAACCGGCCTTTTAACCCATCATCTGGTGCATGATGTTCCAACCACGGCATTTCTGCATGATTTGTTTTCGTTTGAGCATTCGGCCTTGAACTGGCAAGCAATTGCCGGGGTTTTCCCATGGCAATAAAGCAGGGATCGATCAACAGCGAAGCAAATGCATCGGATCGTTCGGGGGCGGCAACCGGGGCACAGGGCGGCGGGGCGGATGCCAATGTTAATGCCGCCCAAATTGAGGTGCGACAGGCCGCCGATACGCGCACGACAGATATTGTGGTGATGAAATATCCGCGCCGCGTTGTCATGCCTGATCTTATTCGGGCGGTTCTGGGCATGGTGCTGTGCGCCGGAATTGCGATTGCACCCGATATTATCGAGCTGTTGCGCTGGGTCGCCGGGGCCTTGATTTTGCTGTTTGCCATCTATTTGCTGCGCACCTTGGTGCGGATGCAATCGCGGGTGCATGTCTCTGAATACGGGGTTCGGCAAAGCGGGGTTTTGTCGGGCGCGCCATTTGGCTGGTCGGAACTTTCGGGGTTTCGTCTGCGTTATTTCAGCACCCGCCGGGACGGCAAAAAAGGCTGGTTTGAAATGACCTTGCAGGCCGCAGGGACAAAACTGGTGGCGGAATCCACCTTGCAGGGCTTTGGCCATTTGCTTGACCTGGCACGCGATGCGGCGACGGAAAATCAGCTTATGATCGACGATGTGACGCGAACCAATCTGATGCGTCTGGATGAAGCGGATAATATTATGCGCGCGCAAGCGCGGCATGGCGGGGCAATGGGCGAGGGGCAATGACCGATATTCTGCGTATCCGCGATTTAGAGGTTGAATTTATAACACCGCATATGCGGACCAAAGCTGTTGATAAAGTCAGCTTTCGGATCGGGGCGCAGCAAACGGTTGCCCTGGTGGGGGAATCGGGATCGGGTAAAACCACCATATCGCAAGCGATTATGGGGATTTTGCCACGGTCCGCCCGGATCGCAGGTGGCAGTATTATTTTTGCCGACCCGAAAAAGCCCGGAACACGGGTTGATATTGCCATGCTATCGGCCAACAGCGCCGAAATGCGCGCCATTCGCGGCGGTAGTATTTCCATGATTTTTCAGGAACCAATGAGTTCCCTGTCGCCCATTCACACCGTTGGCGACCAGATATGCGAGGCGGTGCGCCTGCATCAAAAAGTGGGCACGCGTGAAGCCCGCGATCTGGCGCGTGAAATGCTGGAACTGGTCGGCTTTCCCAATACAAAATCGGCTTTGCGAACCTATCCGTTTGAACTTTCGGGCGGGTTGCGCCAGCGCGCGATGATTGCGATGGCGCTGGTCTGTCGTCCGGCCCTGCTGGTCGCCGACGAGCCCACAACTGCCCTTGATGTGACCATTCAGGCGCAAACATTGCGTCTGATAAAGGATTTGCAAAAAAGCCTGAAAATGTCGGTTCTGCTGATCACGCATGATTTGGGTGTGGTTGCCAATATGGCCGACCATATGGTGGTGGTTTATAATGGCCGCGTAGTTGAAAGCGGTAAAACCGACGATATTTTCATTAATCCCGGCCATGCCTATACACGCTCGCTGTTGCAGGCGGTGCCGCATTTTGACATGGAGCCGGGTGAACGCCTGAAACCGTTGCGCGAAATAAAACCGCGCATTGATGGCCTGTTAACGCTGGTTGACAAGTTTGACCGCAAAATGGCCCGTCTGGAACAACATGCGACGAATGGTCGCCATATTGACGACGAGGCTGTTAATGGGGATGACAAGCGGGGGGGCGACAGTGCAATAGCGCAAAGGCACCCCGACCCTGACAACGCGGCCATTGCCAGTGCGATGGAAAGCCCGAAGCCGCGCCTGTCGACCGGGGTGCGAGGCGAAGCCGTTTTGGCGGTGTCGCATTTGACTAAAAGTTTTCCGGTGCGCAAAAGCGGCTGGTTTGGCATGGATGAACGGCGTATCGAGGCTGTTTGTGATGTGTCGCTGACGGTGGGGCGCGGCGAATGTGTCGGGCTGGTCGGTGAAAGTGGCTGTGGCAAAACAACACTTTCCAAGCTGATCATGCGGGCGATGGCGCCTGATAGCGGCAGCATTTTGTTTCGTGGTGAAAGCGGGCAAATGACCGAGCTGGTCGGGCTGGACGAGGACCGGTTGGCCCCTTATCGCAAACGCATCCAGTTTGTGTTTCAGGACCCGTTTTCATCGCTTAATCCGCGCATGACGGTGCAGGATCTGATCAGCGAACCGATGTTAATTCACGGGGTTGGCACATCGGCATATCGGCGCAAAATGGTGCTGGAGCTGATGGAAGTTGTCGGGCTTGATCCGCGCTTTTTAAACCGCTATCCGCACAGTTTTTCGGGCGGGCAGCGCCAGCGTATTGGCATTGCCCGGGCCTTGTGCCTGCGCCCGGATTTATTGATCCTTGATGAACCAACATCGGCACTTGATGTGTCAGTTCAGGCGCAAATCCTTAACCTTTTAAAAGATTTGCAGCGTGACCTTAACCTTACATATCTGTTTATATCGCATAATCTGGCGGTGATTGATTATATGGCAGACCGGATTGCGGTGATGTGTGCCGGGCGTATTGTCGAATCTGCCCCGCGCGCCAGTCTGTTTCGCAGTCCGGCCCATCCCTATACCCAGGCCTTGTTAAATGCCGTGCCCTATGCCGACCTTGATCACCCGCTGGATTTTTCCAAAATCATTGATGGTAAATGTTCCGACCCGGCGGCCTGGCCAGCCCCCTTTACCGTGGACCGTTCGGTGAACCCGTCAATGGTGCAACTGGCCGAAGACCATTTTGTTCGTATGACCCGACCCGATTATCAGGAGATCGCTGTTTGATGGTGTCGCCCGCACATACCCCGTCTGTTCGCCCGGTGACCGATACCGTGTCGTCTTTCAAACAAACGCATCGCAGCGGGTGGCGCATTGGCCGCATTGCGGGGTGGGGCGGGGCGGCCTTGTTGTTTGGCGCCACCATGCTGGCGGCGTCCGCTGCCTGGGCCGAGGTGCCGTATTTCGCCGACCAGATCAAGGCAGGCACCTTGCCGGCGATGGAACAGCGTTTGCCCGAACATCCGTTGAAAATGGATTTTGCTGCCGAAGGCAAAGAGATTGGCAAATATGGCGGCGATCTGGTCACCATCATGGGCCGGTCAAAAGACATCCGCATGGCGGTGGTTTATGGCTATACTCATCTGGTGGGCTATGACCAAAATCTGGAATTAAAACCCGATATTCTTGAAAGCCTGGATGTGAATGATGACGGCAGCGTGTTTACGTTGCATCTTCGCAAAGGGCATAAATGGTCGGACGGGGCACCGTTTACCGCCGAGGATTTCCGGTTTTACTGGGAAGATGTGGTTAATAACGAGCAACTGTTTCCGGTGGGGCCGCCGCGTTTTTTGCTGGTCGACGGCGAGCCGCCGAAATTTGAAGTGCTTGATAAATATACCGTGCGGTATAGCTGGTCGCAGCCCAACCCGTTTTTCCTGCCCGAACTGGCGGGAACGCGACCGCCGTTTATTTACCGGCCGGCACATTACCTCAAACAGTTCCATGCGACATATCAGGACCCGCAAAAACTTGAGGAAATGGTCAAGGAACGCAACCTGCGCAACTGGGCGGTTTTGGAAACCGATATGGACCGGCCCTATAAGCTGGAAAACATCAACCTGCCGACCTTGCAGCCGTGGGTTATTCGCACCCAGGAACCCTCTGACCGGTTTATTTTTGAACGCAATCCCTACTTCCACCGGGTCGATCCTGATGGCAACCAGTTGCCCTATATCGACCGGATGATTTTTAACATTGCCAATGCCAAACTGGTGCCCGCCAAGGTCGGCGCGGGCGAGGTTGATATCCAAAGCCGTATCCTGACGCTTAAGGACTATACGTTCCTTAAACAGGCGGAAAAGCAAAAGGCCTATCATGTGCGGTTGTGGGATGTGGGCTATGGCAACTATGCCACCCTGTATCCGAATTTGACCGTGTCGGACCCGGTCTGGCGTAAATTGCTGCGCGATTTACGGTTTCGCAAGGCATTGTCGCTGGCAATTAACCGGACCGAATTGAACCGGGTACTGTTTTTTGGTTTGGCCACCCCGCGCAATAATACCATTTTGCCCAAAAGCCCGCTTTTCAAAAAACAATATGCCACGGAAAACGTGGGCTTCGATTTGAAAAAGGCTAATGCCCTGCTTGATAAAATCGGCCTCGACAAACGCAATGACGATGGCATTCGCCTGATGCCCGATGGGCGTCCGCTGGAAATTATTGTGGAAACAACCGGCGAAAATCCGGAACAGGATGATATTCTTGAACTGGTTGGTGATAGCTGGAAAAAGGCGGGCATCAAACTGTATGTCAAGGCGTTGCAGCGCGAAGTGATGCGCACGCGCGCCTATAGCGGTGATACCGTGATGTCGATTTTTACCGGCATTGATAACGGCCTTGCTGTGCCATCGACCGTGCCGTCGGAATTTGTCCCGGTCAACCAGGACAGCCTGCAATGGCCCAAATGGGGCCAATATTATGATACCGGCGGCGAAGCGGGCGAAAAACCCGATATGCCAGCCGCCGAGGAACTGATGAAGCTGTATGAAAAATGGCGCACCGGCGGCCCGCATCAGCAAAAGAAGGCGTGGGAACATATTCTTGATATCAATGCCGAAAATCTGTTCTCTATCGGCCTGGTCGGGAATGTGCCACAACCGGTTGTGGTGGCGGACGGTTTGAAAAACGTTCCGGAAAAAGGCATTCACAGCTGGGAGCCGGGCGGGTTTTTCGGCATCTATCATCCCGATACCTTTTGGTGGGATCGCTAGTTAGAATAATTTGACGTACCGATCGGGGATGGTGCGTTAAAATCGGTCGACATACAGGGGGAAGGCACGAATGCTTACATTCTTGGCCAAGCGGCTATTGGTAATGATACCCACGCTGTTTATGATCAGCGTGCTGGTTTTCATTGTCATACAGCTTCCCCCCGGCGATTTTCTAACCACCTATATGAATGAGCTAAAGGCCCAGGGAGAAGCCGTTGATCCGGCCAAAATCGCCTTTTTGCGGGCGCAATATGGTTTGGATGAACCGCTTTATATGCAGTATGTGCATTGGGCGTGGGGGCTGTTGCACGGTAATCTCGGTTTCAGTTTTGAATATAACATGCCGGTAACCGACGTTGTTGGCGACCGGTTGTGGCTGTCGATGGTGCTTAATTTCAGCACCATCCTGTTTATCTATCTGGTCAGTTTCCCGATCGGCATTTATTCCGCCACAAGGCAATATAGCTGGGGCGATTATGGCATTACCCTGCTGGGGTTTCTGGGGCTGGCGATGCCCAATTTTTTGTTCGCACTGGTGTTGCTTTATTATGCCAATGTGGTGTTTGGCACCTCGATTGGCGGGTTGATGGACCCGGAATTTATCAATGCCGGTTGGTCCTTGCCCAAAATCATGTCGGTGATTGAACATTTATGGGCACCGGTGCTGGTGATTGGCACATCGGGCACGGCATCCATGATCCGCCGGTTGCGCGCCAATTTGCTCGACGAATTGGGCAAGCAATATGTGGTGACGGCGCGGGCAAAGGGCCTGTCGCCGATGAAGGTTTTGTTCAAATACCCGCTGCGCATGTCGCTAAACCCGTTTATTGCCGATATTGGCAATATCCTGCCCCAGGTGGTGTCGGGGTCGGTGCTGGTATCGGTGGTAATGTCTTTGCCCACCACCGGGCCAATGTTGCTATCGGCCTTGCAAAGCCAGGATATGTATCTGGCCGGATCGTTCCTGATGTTTCTGGCCTTGCTGACCGTGGTTGGCATGTTCGTATCGGATTTGTTGCTGGCATGGCTTGATCCGCGTATTCGCCTGCAAGGGAGCATATCGGAATGAGCCGCCATAAACCTGACCGCGCCGACGAACATTTTGTTGATACACGGCCGTTTGACCCATGGGACAAGGAAGAACTAACCCCCGCGCAGGAAAAGTATTTTCAGGCGTCGCAATGGAAGCTGATCTGGTGGCGGTTAAAGCAGCACCGCCTGGCATTGATCTCGCTGATTATTCTGGTGGGGATGTATGCGGCGATTTTCATTGTCGAATTTCTCGCCCCCTATGCGCAGGAAAGCCGCGACAGCCTGAACATTCATCATCCGCCACAAGGTGTTCATCTGTTTGATGATGGCACGTTTGTTGGCCCGTTTACCTATGGCACCGATTTTGCCATCGATATGGAAACGCTAAAACCGATCTATACCCCCAACCCGGAAAAAATCGACCGCTTGCGCTTTTTTTGTTCGGGCGATCCATACGAGTTTTGGGGCCTGTTTGATGCCAGCCTGCATCTGGTGTGCCCGGCCAAAGACGGCACGCTGTTTTTGCTGGGCACAGACCGGCTGGGCCGCGATATGTTTTCGCGCATCATTTACGGCGCACGTATTTCGCTGACCATCGGGCTGGTCGGCATTGCTGTCAGCTTTTTTCTGGGCGTGTTGATTGGCGGGGCGGCCGGGTATTTTGGCGGCTGGGTCGATAGTTGTGTGCAGCGTGTAATCGAAGTGATCCGCTCGTTGCCGGAAATTCCGCTCTGGATGGCATTATCCGCCGCTTTGCCGGTCACCTGGAGCCCGGTTTTGATCTATTTCGGCATTACCATTATTCTGGGTTTGATCGACTGGACAGGGCTTGCCCGTGCTGTGCGGTCCAAATTTTTGGCCCTGCGCGAAGAAGATTATGCCCTTGCGGCCCGGTTAACCGGGGCAACGCCCAAACGCATCATTGCACGCCATTTATTGCCCAACTTTGCCAGCCACTTGATCGCATCGGTCACACTTTCCATTCCCAATATGATTTTGGGGGAAACAGCGCTCAGCTTTTTGGGGTTGGGCCTGCGCCCGCCGGTGACAAGCTGGGGCGTGTTGCTTAATGAGGCGCAAAACATCAATGCCGTGGCGGTTTATCCGTGGCTGATGTTGCCGGTGGTGCCGGTGATTATTGTGGTGCTGGCGTTTAACTTTTTGGGCGATGGTCTGCGTGACGCGGCCGACCCTTATAAAAACTGATTTATCCTTTGGGGCGATTGCCCCGGGGTAACAGGCTTTGGTCGGGGGGGTGGCGCCGCATTGTTATTTCTTGCGCAGCCACAGGCTGGTTTCGATGCTGCCATCGATCAAAGGCAGGTCATTGGCGATAGATGCCGTAACACTGTCTTTCATGAAATTGTTGGCAAAGGCCGATGACCACATAATTTCAAAGCCATTGCCCGCCAAAAGGGCCGCAACGCCCTGTTGTTCGTTATAGCCGCGCCATTGCCATGCCGACGGATAATCGTTGGGCAGGCATATGTCATGGATATGAATAATCACCCCGGCGGGCAGAATGGGCAGGACATTGGAAAACAGCATATCCACATCGGTGCCCGGCATCAGGATATGGCTGCTGTCGATTGACAGAATGTCGCCGGGCAGCAAATCGGCAAAAACCGACATCGGCACCTGCTGAACGATCTTTTTATGGATCGTGATCGGCAATTGGGCAATGTCGGCACGCGGGGCAGGGTCGATGGTTGAAATATCGGTATCAAGCCCTTCATCAAGCACCGCGCGATAGAAAAAGCGCGTGCTGTGGCCCGAGCCCACTTCGACAACGCGTTTGGGTTTGGTTTCACGCGTGATGACATAGGCCATCATGCCGTCCATGCCGGGAAACCAGCCCTGTTCCCAGCGCGGGTCGGGCGGGGTTGCCTGATTAAACCCGACAAGGGCATCGCGATAAAGCTCGGCTTTTAACAGCCATGCTTTCATATCGCCGCGATGCTGCGAAAATTGCTGTTCCAGGGCGGTATAATGCGGGCGGCCAACGGCGCGCCGGGTTTGGGCGGCATAGCGATAAGGGATGAAATAACCCGCCGGTTCTTTGCCAAACAGGGTTTTAAGCCCCAATTTCCAGCGACGCAGTTTTTTGGCAAAGGGAAGGTCGGTCATTATCGTCCTTTATGGGCGTGCAATGGCGAAAAATCGGCAGATGATGAACAGATTTCTATCCGGTTTTGCCCAAATGGCAAAGGGCAATCACCCTCCGGAGCCATCACGCAGGGTTATTGCGTAATCAAAAATGCAGGCATTATCAAACGGCGGCTATATAGGAATGGTTTGTCCTTCTTGCCAGCGGCGACGCAACCACAGGGCAAACAAAAACGATATTGCCGAAAACACCACCATCAGGAAATAGGTGTTTGATCCGATATTTTCAAATATCGGCCCCGATGCCCAGATCGACCCGCCCAGAAACAACCCCATCGACAAGGTTGCCATTAGGCTTTGCGCCGAGGTGGCAATTTGCGATGGTACGGCACGGGCAATAAAGCCGATGGCGGCAAGATGTGTAATGCCAAATGTAAGGGCGTGAAGCGGTTGCACCAGCAAGATCAGCCAGAAATTATCGGTCATGCCCAAAACCGCCCAACGGACAATGCCGCCCAGCGCACCAACGGCAAATAACAGGCCAGGGTGATAGGCGCGCATATATTTGCCCGCCAGCGCAAACAAAACAATTTCAGCGGCCACACCGGTGGCCCAAAACAGGCCAATCACATCGTGTGAAAAACCAACATCTTCCCAATGGACCGAGGCAAAACCGTAATAGGTACCGTGGCTGGCCTGGGCAAAACAAATGCAGCCCAGATAAATCAGAAATGTCGGGCATTTCAGCAAAAACATGATCGACGAGCCACTGCGAAGTGGGCGGTCGGTTTGCGGGTTGGGCATTTGCGTGATGATGACGAAATTAACAATACCCGCCGCACACAGCATCCAGATAATGGCATTGTTGCCCGTAGCGTCCAGCACCCAGCCCGCGCCGTAGGACGCGCCAATAAACGCCAGCGAGCCCCATAGCCGCACCCGGCCATAATCAAGATCCTGGCGTTTACATTCATGGACCGTAATGGTGGTGCCAAGTGGCAGCAAAGGCGCAAAGCTGAACCCGATGATGGCGGACAGACCCAGCAAAAACCAGAAATCATCGGCAAAGCCAAAGGCGATGATGGTCAGGATATAAATCCCGGCCAGAATGATCATGGGGGTTTTGCGGTTGCCAGATCGATCGGCCTGCTGCGCAATTAACGGGTCGGCAAAAATGCGGATCCAGTTTGGCAGCGATAACAAAATGCCAATTTCCCCGCCGCTTAACCCGTGCCCCTTAAGCCATACCGGCCAATAGGGCAAAAACACGCCCTGTATTAAAAACAGCCCGACAAAAAACAGGCCCAGTATGATGGCGGTTTGTTTGCGGGTGGCATCGGCGTTGTGTGTCATGGGGCAAGAAGTCCGCGTTTGATGGCTCGAACAATATAACGGGCAGGGTGCAGGGCCTCTTGCACAAGGGGCGGCAAGCTGTGTTTGTGACCGGCGATCTGGCTGGCAATCATGCTTGCTGCCAGCGGCGCGCCGATCATGCCACGCGCACCAAACCCGGTACAGACATACACGTCTTTATGGTAAGGCGCACTGCAATATCGCGCGTAATAACGGCCTTTATCAAGGTCGGGATAGGCAGCAAGGTAAGCGTCATAATCCGGTGCCGGGCCAATCATGGGAAGATGGTCCGGTGTTGTTGTACGCAGCCCGGCGCGCCCGCCAAGTGCGCCCGGATGTAACCTTGCGGCAAGGTCGGGCACGGCAAGGGCCAGTTGGGCGATGTTGGCGGCATGGTCGTTTTCGGTAATGTCGGTATTGTTGGCATGGCGGTCAAATGTTGCGCCAAAAACATGCATTCCTGCCCGTTCCGGGGTTAAATATCCCTTGTGGCTCAACACACAATTTACATTTAAATCACCTAGTACATTCTTGGAAAACCATGATATTTGCCCACGCAGGGCGATCATGTAATCGCGCATCCAGGTGGTTTGGGCAAAATGTGCGGTTTCCATCGCCCCGGCGATAATGATGGCCCCAAAATCGCCAACAAGCGACCCTTGCGGGTTATGCAGGCGCGCGCCACTGCCTTGAAGGGGCGTGATACGGGCAATTTGAATGCCCTGCTGGATGGTTGCCTGTTCGGCCAATAGCTTGCACAGTGACGGCGGATTAACCCAGCCTGCATCTTGGTAAAACAGCCCGCCGGTGGGAACAGTTAAGCCCAGTACATCACTGGCGGATTTTTGGTCAAGGGGTTGAACCGCCGTTGCGCCATCCACCTTTGGGGCAAGTGACAAGCGTTCAAGGATCGCCTGTTGGCGGGTGGCATCACGCGGATTGGCAGGCAGGGACAAAACCCCGCAAAATGCCGCCTCAACATCTTTGCCCTCGGCCAAAAGCCGCCGCACAAGGTTGCTGCTATGCTGGTATCCGGCTTCGTAAAACTGGCCCGACAGGCTGTTATCGGCTGTCACATAAGGCTCTAACATCCCAATCGGGTTGCCCGAAGCCCCTTGTGCCAGTGTATCATTTTGTTCAAACAGGGTGGTGCCAATGCCAAGCTGGTTTAACGTATGGCAACACGATGCCCCGGCAATGCCGCCGCCAATAATGGCAACGTCGTTATTGTGCGATGATTGGCGAATAAAGGGGGCGGCAGGGTCGAACCACGGCTTGTCGGCAGGTTTGCTGCCGCCTTGTGGGGCAACCGGTTTTGTCATGCGCGCAGGGCTTCGTTGCTGGCGGTGCGGTCTTCATCACTATTGCTGATGTCACTGACCCGGGCCAGTGCGGCGCGCACAATGTCGGTTCCGGCATTCTTGCGATGGGCATTTTCGCTGATGTAACGGCGCCATTGTTTGGCCCCGCGCAGGCCCTGAAACAGCCCCAGAATATGCCGGGTGACATGGCCCAGCATGCCGTTGGGCTCCGCTAAATGCGCGTCAATATAAGGCAGCATATCTTCAACCACCTGTATGCGGGTGCGCGGGGTGGTGGCATCATTATAAAAACGCCGGTCAATATCGGCCAGAATATAGGGGTTCTGATAGGCTTCCCGCCCAATCATGACGCCATCGACATGGGCCAGATGCATTTCGGTTTCATCCAGCGTTTTGATGCCACCATTAATGATGATCTCAAGCTCCGGCAGATCCTGCTTTAGCTGATAAACCAGATCATATTTAAGCGGCGGAACTTCGCGGTTTTCCTTGGGGCTTAATCCGTTTAGCCACGCCTTGCGCGCATGAACGATAAAGGTTTTACAGCCTGCATTGGCAACGGTTTCAACAAAGCGTTTTAACGACGGGTAATCTTCCTGATCATCAATCCCGATGCGGTTTTTAACCGTGACTGGCGCATTTGATGCCGCCGCCATTGCCCGAATACAATTTGCCACCGTATCGGGCTGCGCCATTAAACAGGCACCAAAAGCCCCGTTTTGCACCCGGTCAGACGGGCAACCGCAATTAAGGTTAATTTCGTCATAGTTATAGGCATTGGCAATGTCGCAGGCGCGCGCCAGATCATCGGGGTTGCTGCCGCCAAGCTGCAGTGCCACCGGATGTTCGCCATCGTTATAACGTAAATGCCGGTGGGCATCGCCATGGATGAGGGCACCGGTTGTGACCATTTCGGTATAAAGCAGGGCATGGCGGCTGATCAGCCGAAGAAAAAAGCGATCATGCCGGTCTGTCCAGTCCATCATCGGGGCAATAGAAATACGCCGGTTGACAGTCATGCCATCCTGTTCCTGAAGTGGTTTTAATCCTTGGGGTTGCCGTAGTGTCGGCACGGTCTTTATATAGTGTCTTGGATTATGGTGCAAATGTCTGAATTCAGGCAGGATGACATGGCAGCTTTGCACATATCGGGCAGACAGGATTGTTTTTATGATTACGGTTTACGGCATTAAAAATTGCGACACGGTGCGCAAATCGCTGAAGTGGTTTGCCGGGCAGGGTGTTGAGGCAAAGTTCCATGATTTCCGTGTGGATGGACTGGACCCGTCGCTGGTGGTGATGTGGCTGGGCGAGATTGGCGGCAAGATGCTGGTTAATAAACGCGGGCCGAGCTATCGCAACCTTTCGGATGCCGACAAGGCGTTGCTTGAAAACGATGATCTGGCAGCGGCAAAGGTGCTGGCCGATAACCCGACCGTGATCAAGCGCCCGGTGGTCGATTTTGGCGCGGTGCGCACGGTGGGTTATGACGAAAACCGTTGGTCTGATCTGGTGAAAGCATAATGGATCAGGTTGTTGTAAAGCCCAAAGTCGGTGCTGTGCTGTTTGATTGCGACGGGGTGCTGGTTGATACCGAAAACCTTGGCAATGCGGTACTGGTAAAGCTGCTAAACGAATATGGCTGCCCTGTTACCGAAGACATGACCCACAAGCTGTTTTTAGGCGGCACCCTTGCCATGATCGGTCCGAAAATGACCGAGATGTATGGTGTGACGTTGCCCGATAACTGGACCGCTGAATGTTATGCGCGCACGTTCGAAGCCCTGCGCAATGACATGGAACCGTTTGAGCGGATTGACGATATTCTTGATATGCTCGACGCTGCCAGCATCCCGATGGCGATTGGCAGCAATGGCCCGCATGACAAGATGGATGTATCGCTGGGCAAGGTCGGGTTGTTAGACCGTTTTACCGGGCGGATTTGTTCGGCCCGCGATGTGCCAAATGCCAAACCCGCCCCTGATGTGTACCATTTGGCAGCCAGCCGGTTGGGGGTTGATATTAACGACTGCATTGTGATTGATGACAGCATTAGCGGCGTTCGCGCCGGTGTTGCCAGCGGGGCCACTACAATCGGGCTGGTGGGTGAAACGCCGGGTGAGTTTTTGCGTGATAACGGTGCGCATTACGTCGCCAACGGCCATCATGATTTATATGATTTGCTGAAAAGCTGGCTGTGATTGCCGGTTTTGCGTGATTGCATATGTATTGAAAAACGGGCCGCAAGGGGCCCGTTTTTGTTTATAGGTTGGGGGTGGAAGCGTGTTCGTTTTTACTGACCAATCACAATGCCTTCGCGGCGTGGGTCTGCTCCGCCGGTAAGGCCGTCAGGGCCGATTTTAATGATATGCAGGCCGGAATTAAGATCGGTTATTTTGGTATCGAACCCGGCGGCTTTTAATTTCGGGGCCAGTGCCTCGGCCTGTGTGCCTGCCTCGATATCAAATGTGCCAAACCGGTTAAGCAGATGCGGCATGGCAGCGGCCTGTTGCGGGTCCATCCCCCAGTCGATCATGGCGATAACCGATTGCGCGACATAGCCGATAATGCGGCTGCCGCCCGGCGAGCCGGTGGCAATAACCGGCTGGTTGCCTTGCATAACAATGGTGGGTGCCATCGAGGACCGCGGGCGTTTGCCCGGTTCCACCCGGTTGGCAACCGGCATGCCCTTGGCATCGGTCGGTTTAAACGAAAAATCGGTCATTTCGTTATTGAGCAAGAACCCGTTTGTCATCAGGCGGGAGCCAAAACCGTTTTCGATGGTGGTGGTCATCGACACCACATTGCCCCAGGAATCGACAATTGAAAAATGGCTGGTGCAGGGGAATTCGATGGCATTGTCCTCGCCCCAGTTGGCCGCGTGAATTTGCGGCGGGTTGCCCGGCTGAACTTTGTCGGCGGGCAGGGCAAGGCCACCGGAAAGCAGGCGGGCACGCTGGGCGAGATAGCCGGGATCGACAAGACCCTTGAGGTTCATCGGGACAAAATCGCTATCCGCCATATAACGCCCGCGATCGGCAAAGGCGAGGCGTGAAGCATCGCCAATCAGCCGCCAGCTTTTGGCAGAGTAGGGGCCGAATTTGGCAATGTCGTAAGGTTCGATCATACCCAGAATTTGGCCAATGGTCAGCGCACCCGATGAAGGCGGGCCCATGCCGCACACATCATAGCCCCGATACAGCGCACAAACCGGATCGCGTTCCTTTACGTCATAGGCCGACAAATCACTTTGCGAGAGCAAGCCGGGGTTCCAAGACGCCCCTTGCACCTTTTTAACAATCGCATCGGCAATCGGGCCATTGTAAAACGCATCGGCACCGCCTTGGGCCAGGGTGCGCAAGGTATTGGCATAGTCGGGGTTTTTAAGCAGTTTTCCGGCAGGAAGCGGGATGCCATTGGCATCAAGGAAATAGGCTGCCGCTTCGGGGTCTTTTTTAAGTTTGCCGCCGTCTTCCACGATCAGTTCGGCCAAACGCGGGCTGATCAAAAAGCCCTTGTCGGCGCGGTCAATTGCCATTTCAAACAGGTTGGGCCATGCCATTTGACCCCATTTTTGATGGGCCTTTTCCAGTAACATCGGCGTGCCCGGTGTGCCAACCGACCGCCCGCCAACAACGGCGTCATAAAATTTCATCGGTTCGCCGTTGGCCCCCATGAACAGATTTTCATCTGCGGCCATCGGTGCGGTTTCGCGCGCGTCCATCGTTGTCAGTTTTTGATGTGCCGCATCGTAATAAACCATGAACGACCCACCGCCCAGGCCCGACGATTGCGGCTCGACCAGCCCCAGCATCGCCTGCACGGCGACCATGGCATCAATGGCGTTGCCACCCCGGCGCAGCACATCGGCACCGGCCTGTGCGGCGAGCGGATTGGCCGCACTGATCATCCAGTTTTGTGATTTAACCGCCGGGCGGGTTTCGCTGGTGGTCATGCCGCTTTCTGGTGCGATGGCATCGGTTGCCTGCTGGGCGTGTGCGAATTGCGGGCTTGCCAGCGTGGCAAGCACGGCGGCAATGGCCATATACGGCATCGCGGCGTGGTGGAAACGGGGCGCATGGCAATGGAATTTGCCAGCAACACCGAAAGGAAGGGGGAATAGTGTGGCAGTTTTCGCGGATGCCGGGGCAACTGCCGGGGGGATTTTTCCTGTCATGGCTTCCAGTCTTTTGCGATTTGGTGGATGACTACAGGCGGTTGATGGTTTCAGAAAAGTCCGGTTTTGGAAAGAAAACAATCGCGTCCTGCGCGCATGAAATGGATCCGGGTTCAGCTAAAACGGGACGAACATGTGCGATGTTGCGTCCCGTTTTGTTGGCAGGGGGATTGGAGGTTTCGCCATCGTTCTGGCTGATCCGAGTGTCTGTTCGGCCCGCGCGAGGGCGGCTAGGCGGCACTTTGTTTTCCGGATTTTTCGGTTTTGTCGGCCAGGTTCTTTTCCATCCAGCCCAGAACCGCGTCGGCGACCTTTTGCCAGTGGGTATCAAGCATCATGGCATGGGCGATATGATCGACCATGATGCAGTCGGCACCGTAACGGGTGGCCATGCGATGCACGATTTCACTGGGGACAATTTCGTCATTGCGCGCGCCGACAACCAGCATTGGCGGGGCATCAAGCGGAGAGAGGAAAACAGGGTTAGCCCCGGCCATGTCCATCAGGGCGCGATGGCTTTCGGTTTCGAGGCGGCCAAAATAAATCATGCCTTCATCCGATGCGATGTCGGGCGACAACATGGCACGGCCCAGCCGGTCGCGCAGCAGGGTGTGCGGGCCGATGGCCTGGAGCCAGAACATCTGCAAAAACAGATCGGGCTGGGAAAAGGCCATCATGGCATTGCTGGCGAGCAATCCTTCGGGCGGTACCGATGCCATCAGGATCGCAGCACGGGCAGGATGTTTTTCGAGGTATTTCTGAATGACATATCCGCCCATCGAATGCCCGACCAGAACAGGGAGTTGGTCCAGCGTTGCGACCACGGCTTCGAGATCCTCGACGTAATCGTCGATCGAGGCCAGGCTGCGAAAATCGCGCCCGCCCGATCCACCATGCCCGCGCAGGGAAAAGGATATGGTTTCAAAACCCATATCGGCAAAATAGCCGAGGAAATGCTCGTTCCAGCACCAGGCACCGGTAAAGGCGCCATGCACCAGAACAATCGGGTGTGAACACAAACGCGGACCGGTGGGGCTGCGGCGAAAAATTTCCAGTTCTGGTCGCATGGAGGCCTCCTTACGCTGTTGTTTCAGGTAAATTCAGGCGGTGTCCGGGGGCGAGATGCCGGGGGGCCGGGCATTTTACAAAAATCGGTTTAACCAAACCGGCGGCTTCTGCCGGGGCGTGCTGCAATCCCATACCGGTACCGGGTTTGTTTAAAAGGCACCCGTTGCCCGTTTGGTACGTGCAATGAAGATTGCCAGAATGGTTATATGCATAGTTTAGCATGTATCATCGCGCGCTGCATCCCGTATCACATCAGATATGATTGCGGCGAACCGGTGCATTGCCTATGATCGTAGGGGAACAACAAAAAATATAAAAGCAACCATCGGTATGACGGGTGTTCATGGCGGTTTTGGTTGCAGGTCAAAAGGCCGGGGGCAGATGGTTAAGCTTGGTGTTGTCGGGATATTATCAGACCTTGACGACGCGGCGCTGGCGGATGTGGAAAAGCACGTTCGGCGACGGGTATTTCAAGGCGGGTCGGAAATTATCGAATCCGAAGGGGATAGCAGCGATGTTTTCCTGATCCTTTCGGGGGGCGTGCGGGTGGTTAATTATTCGGTCTCGGGTCGGGAAGTCACATTGGAAGAAATCGGCGTTGGCGGCTGTGTCGGCCATCTCGCCGCGATAGACGGCGAACCAAGGTCGGCTTGTGTGCTGGCAAAGGGGTTAACCGAAGTTGGTATGATGAACCCGGCCAGCTTTGAAACCGTGATCAAAAACCATCCAACCGTGGCCTGGCGGGTTATTCGTGAACTTGCCCGGATTGTTCGCGCATCGACCCGAAGGATTGTGGATGTCAGCACGCTGGGTGCAAACGAGCGGGTGATTGCCGAAATTTTCCGGCTGGCACAAAGCGTGGTGACGGACGACGGGCAGGCGATTATTGCGCCGGTCCCGGTTCATTCCGACCTTGCAGGCAAGGTTAGCACCTCGCGCGAAACCGTGGCGCGCGTGTTTGGCAGCCTTGCCAGACAGGGCATTGTCCTGAAAAAGGGGGACAGCCTTGTCATCCCCGATATCGACCAGCTTGAAGCCTTGCTGGGCAGTGCCGTTGGTTAAATGTTTAGCTCCGGGATGCGGTTTTGCGCAAAGGCAAAAAATTGTGCTGCTTGTGATGGCTGTCACAGCCGAAATGGCATCGGGGATTTTATGTTATCAGTGTCCGGTCGATAGATCGTGGCACATCTCCCCCAAGAGAAAACATACTGGCCGCGCCGTTTGGTGCGGCCATTTTTTTATGTCTGATGGCCCTGTCTGACGGGGCGGTTGCCGGGGGCACCGGCGGCAGCACGCTGTTGTGTCTTATGGCCATGTGTCTGATTTTTGGCGATCATCGGTGCAATTATCGCGGCAGGCGCATCAAAAGGTTCATGTTTTTCATAAACGGTTTTAGGATGGGCTTCGAAATGACAGAAGGGCAATTTTGAAATGAGAATGTCGATTGGGCTGGCGGGGATCAGCGGGATGTGCGCCGTGGCATTGGGGGCCTTTGCCACCCATGGCATGGCAGGCGAGGAAATGTCCTATGCCCGTGAACTGGTGGAAAAGGGCGCGCATTATCAATTAATTCATGCGGTTGTTATTGTTGCTGTCGCGGCATTGGCATTGTTTCGTCCCTCCATTCGGTTGCTGAGCCTGGCGAATGCAGCATTTTTGCTGGGGACGGTGCTGTTTTGTGGCTCGCTTTATGCGATCGCGTTTAGCGGCGTTAAGGCCTTTGGCATGGTTGCCCCGCTGGGTGGCATCAGCTTTATGGCCGGATGGTTAATGCTGGCAATTGCCGGGTTCAAATCATTTTCCGATGAGGCCCCCGCTGATTGACGAAGATGCCGGTGCGACCTCCGTGCCGGTGCCAATCCCGTTTCCGGATCAGCAAACAAAAAAAAGACGCGATCCATAAATGAATCACGTCTTTTTAAATTCCGGTAATCCAGTTGCCCCGTGAGGGACAGACTGATTACTTCATTTTCGCTTCTTTAAACTCGACATGCTTGCGCACGACCGGGTCGTATTTGCGAAATGAGAATTTCTCGGTGGTATTCCGCGGGTTCTTCTTCACAACGTAGAAGTAACCGGTATCTGCGGTGCTTACCAACTTAACGAGGATCGAAGCGGGCTTCGCCATATCTCTGCATCCTGTATTCAGGTGTGTCCTAGGCGGCGGAACATAAAGATTATCACCCGTCTGTCAACCTATATTGGACCAAATTTCTGCTTTTTTAGCGGTTTGTTGGCATACCGGCAATTTCGAGCGCAGTTTGCTGGCGAAAATAGCCATATGCGACCGGGTTTTCGATAAGTGCGAGGGCAACATCGATGTCGAATTTATCTGCATCATAGCTTGGCGGGCAGGTATTTCGCAATTTATGGCGTGTCGATTCATCAAGAAAATTAACCTGCCGCCATGCCGCCATTATGGCCGATAACTGCCCGGTTTGTTTCTGGCTGTCTAAAACCAGTTGCCGGGGCGAAATATCGGCGGCTTTCGATGTGCAGATGGCCGGGTGAAGGCCGATGCGGTCAAATGTGTATCCTGACGGTGCGACCAGTCGGGACCAGGTAAATGTGATGGTGCCATGGTTGGCCAGATCATTAATAGCCTGCACGGCCCCTTTGCCAAAACTGGTTGATCCCACCAGCACCGCGCGCGCGCGGTCTTGCAGTGCGGCTGCCACCAGCTCTGCCGACGATGCAGTGCGCCCGTTGATTAAAACAACCAGCGGCAGGCCGTGGGTCACATCGCGGGCATCGGATGTGAAAATATGCTTTGCCGCCGGAACGCGGGTTATCGTCGTGCCAATCGGGCCGCTGGTTAAAAACGCGTCGGCCACAGAAACCCCCTGGTTAAGCAAGCCGCCGCGGTTGCCCCGCAAATCCATGATAATGCCTTGCAGGGGGCCGTTGCTCCATATCCGGGCATCGTGGATGGCCTGATCAATTTCGTCGGCAGTATCGTTGTTAAAACTGCTGACCTCGATAATCAGGGCGTTGTGGCGAATTTCGGGAAATACAGTGCGGGCAATGATGCGGGCACGCGGCACCGAAACCGCGCGCACCATGTTAGACCCGGTGGGGTTGATTTCCAGCTGGGCAATCGTTTCAGGGGCGCCTTTTAACTGTTGGGAAACATCCAGACGGCTGCGATTGTAAAGGTCGGTGCCGTCCACGCTGACGATCTGGTCGCCGGGATGAAGGCCATATTGTGTGGCCGGGCTGTTTTCGGTGATTTTTTTAATCACCGGATATCCCGACCCGGCAATGACATCGACACCGATGCCAATATATCCCTCGCGGCGATCACGCGATATTGCGGCGCGGTTAGGGTTTTCATACCGGCTATAGGGATCAAGCCCGTCAATGGCACCGCTGATCAGGTATGATTGCAGATCAAGTGCGCTGACCTGGCGCAAGGCTGGCGAATAAACCCGATAGGCGCGCACACAATCCATCACCAGCGATGCCCAGACATTGGCACTGTTATTGTTTGCATCGTCGTCCGGGGTATCTGCTGGCAAGGGCAGGCGGGTAATCGGGTCTTTGCCATAGCGGGCTATAATCAGGTCGGGGGTCAGATCAACTTTAATATCGGGGTCTAGCGGCTGGAGCCCTTCGATGGCCTTGAAGGCAAGCTGTTCGGGCGGCAGCGGGTCGATATAGCGGTTTTCCAGCAATCTTATTGCTTGCGACAACACGGCAATGGTTTGGGTGTCGTACTCATCATCGGGGGCCATGGGTAAACGCGGCGCACAGGATGCCAGCAATACAAAAAAGGCAAGGCCCAGTGCGGTAACCGCAGATTTAACGACACCGGAATGGCGAAACAAAAACCGGTAACGGACCCCTTCAATCATTGCAGCTAAGTTTCCTGTGCCGAGAAATCAGTTCAAAGTGATGGTATTTTACGGGTAGTGCATTGTGATCATACGATAAAGCTGACCGATCGGCACGGATATTTCGAATTAATCCTGAAATGTCGCTAACTTACGGGGTAAATGAGCCCAAAAACCTGCCAAAGCACCACACGGTGCCAGGCAGGACAGATTTGGGCGATGACAGGGCAGGTTAACCGGATTTGGTTTTGTGAGGAGTGAGCAACACCGCCAGGCTTAACCCCGAATGCCCATGGCCCATTGTACGCCCAAAACGCCCCCTTTGATAAAGGGAAGCAAGCTCAGTGATAAAATCAGTGTGACCGGAATCCAGATGCCCAGTTGCAAAGCCATCGACGGATTGCCTGATTGTTCAAGCGTCAGGGCCCCACCAACCACCATATGACCAACAACAAGAATGGTGAAGTAGGGCGGCGCATCATCGCACCGGTATTCACCAAGTTCATGGGCACAGCATTCACAGGTCTTGCGGACGGTCAGATAACCGCTAAACGCCAGACCAAGGCCGCAATTTGGACATTTGCGGCGAAACCCCCGACCTAATCCGGTAAAAAACCGGGATGAACCCGGATTTTGGTCGACATTCTGGTCATTTTGAGTGGTCATCACGCGGCGTTCCTGTCCTGTATGGGCGTGGCATCTTATATGGGACGGACGGTTTTTTTAGCAATTCGTCCCGCAAAATTAATGCGCCCGGATGCCTGCGCGTATATGTATTGTTTAATAGACTATATCATCGGGCCGTTGCCGGGGAACGGCAAGCATTTTTAAACGGTTCGATTCGTGCCCGCGACAGATTCAGGAGCTCTTCCATGGACAATGCCGACGATATCATTGCACGATTAAAGCAGGATTTCATCGAGGACACCATTGAACGTGTCGACCGGATTGAAACCACGATTGATCGCGTGGCCGGCCACATGGACGAGGCATCGGCAGGCATTGCCGAATTGCGACGCGAAGCACATACCGTTAAAGGGCTGGCAGGGTCTTTCGGGTTTCCGCTGGTTGGCGCAATCGCGCACCGACTGGAAGACTATATTGCCGATATGACCGAAATCGACGATTTGCAGGCAGCGTCCCTGGTCGATTTTACCACCTGGATTCGCGAAATTATTGAAAGCGGAACCAATCCGGCCCCGGAAGAAGAAATTCGGATCTTGCGTTCGCTGCCATCGCGCACCACAGGCCGTGCAGCAGGCAACGTGGGCGAGGGGGTGGTTGCCCCCGCCGGGCATCAGGAAATTCTGATTGTAACAGCAACGGCTGTACAGGCGCATTTTTTACAGCGTGAACTTCGCGAGCGCGGCTATCGAACCATCACGGCGCGCACCGCTGTCGAGGCATTTCAAACAGTTGTTCAGTCCCGGCCCGATGCGATTATTTCAGCAGCGGTTCTGGACGGGCTGAGTGGCATTGAACTGATACGTGCCCTGGCGGCCATGAAAACCCTTGAAGGCAAGCCACTGGGCCTTTTAACCAGCTTTGAGGCCAACCACCCCGACCTTGAAGGGTTGCCCGCAAACGTGACGATCATTACCAATCGTGGCAAGCAGATTGCCGAACATCTGGCAAAGTTTATTGAAACACTTGGCTGAAACGCCAAATTGAATTTTGGTTTTCGATAAACAAGCCCTGAAAAATGGAAACCCGCGTCAGTTCATTTGTGACGCGGGTTTTGTTTTGTCTGGTGCCGGTATCGGGACAGGCCTGTTGAAATCAGGACGGTTTTTGCGTCGCTGATTTGCGATTGGCAACCCGGATTTTACGGTGTTTTTTCGGGGTGGTCTTTTTGCCGGTACTGGCAGGGCCACCTTCGGGTTTACCCGGCGTTTGTTTTGCCGTGGCCCGAAAACCCGGTTTCGCCCCATGACGATTGTTGCGATCGCCGGGGCTGCGCGGTCCCTTTCTGGGGCCTCGTTTATTCCCACCCGGACGTTCAATCAGATCGCGGCTGGTAATATCGGCATGCTCTGCCAATCGAAGCGACAACGAGCCGGTCGCAGCATCGGCATCGGCCACACGCACCACCACATCATCGCCAAGGCGGAAGATTTTGCCGCGTCGATCACCGACCAGGCAATGCTTGATCGGGTCATGGACATAATAATCATCCGGCAATGTGCTGATCGGTACCAGCCCGTCGGCACCGGTTTCACGCAGCGACACAAACAGCCCGAAATGCGTAACACCCGAGATTTTCCCCGGCAATTCCGCACCCACACGATCCGCCATATAAGCCGCGACATAACGATCAACCGAATCGCGTTCTGCCATCGCAGCGCGGCGTTCAGTACCTGAAATGTCTTCGCCAAGCTGTTCAAACCGTTCGCCGTCTTCGGGGCGCAAGGCACCCTCGCCAAGGCGCAGGCCCGCGATTAGGGCGCGATGGACCAAAAGGTCGGCATAACGGCGAATGGGCGATGTGAAATGCGCATAGCGGTTCAAAGCCAAGCCGAAATGGCCAATATTATCGGGGCTGTACATCGCCTGTGACTGGCTGCGCAAGACCACGGTATTGATCAGTTCGGCTTCGGCGGTGCCTTTGGCACGTTCGAGAATATGGTTGAAATCGCGCGGTTTTAATACCGGACCGGGTTGCAATTTATACCCGGCACCTTCAAGAAACTCGCGCAGGGCCTCAAGTTTTTCTTCGCTGGGCGCATCGTGAATACGATACATGCAGGGCTGTTTTAACCGTTCAAGTTCTTCGGCGGCACAAACATTGGCCGCAATCATGAACTCTTCGATCAGTTTGTGACTATCAAACCGGGCGCGGGGGGCTACGGCAATGATCTGGCCCTGTTCGTTAAGCTCGATCTTGCGTTCAGGAACGTCAAGTTCCAGAACCCCGCGTTTTTCACGCGCGGTTAAAAACGCATGATAGGCACCGTATAGCGGCTTGATCACGCGGTCGACCAACGGGCCGGTGATGTCGTCGGGGTCGCCATCCATCGCCCGCTGAACCTGGTTATAGGTCAGTCGTGCGGCAGAATTCATCATGCCCCGGCAAAATTTATGGCGAATTTTCTGGCCCTTGGCGTTTAGCCACATTTCAACCGCCATGCAGCCCCGGTCTTCATGGGGAACCAGCGAACACCAGCCGTTTGAAAGTTCGAACGGCAGCATCGGCACCACGCGGTCCGGGAAGTAGCAGCTGTTGCCGCGTTTTATGGCTTCACGGTCCAGGGCATCGTCAGGGCGCACATACCAGGATACATCGGCAATCGCGACCATTACGTGCCAGCCGCCGGGGTTTTCCGGGTCGGTGTCGGCCTCGGCCCAAACGGCATCGTCAAAGTCGCGGGCGTCTTCGCCGTCAATCGTGACTAGCGGAATTTGCCGTAAATCGGTTCGCTTGGCCATCGGGGTGGCCTTGGATTCACGGGCCTGAAGTTCAACTTCGGGCGGGAATTCAAACGGGATACCACGGGCATGAATGGCAACAAGGCTGATCGATTTGGGTTCGTTGATATTGCCTAAAACATCAACAATCCGCCCTTTGCGCAGGCCAAAATGTTTGCCGGGCAAAAGTTCGGTCAGAACCAGTGCGCCAGCTTCAAGGCCGGGATGATCGTCGAGCGGCACAACAATTTCGCCGCTATCCTTACGATCGGTTGGCACAACACGGCCTTCGCGCTCGTTGGGGCGAAAAAGGCCCAAAACACGCTGCGGTCCGCTGCCCAAAAGGCGCATGATGCTGGCATCATAGGTGTTTTTGCCTGTATAGCGCAGCTTGGCCAAAATTTTGTCGCCAATGCCGGGCGCACTCGGGCCGCCATGGCGCGTGGTTTTTACATAAATAACCGGCGGGTCAAACGGTTCTTTCCAGACATTGGGGCGGGCCAAAACCTCGCCATTTTCGTCAAGGCCGGTAATTTCCAGAACCTCGACCGGGGGCAGGCGACCGGGTTTGTCAAACCGTTTGCGGCCACCGACCACATCGCCACCGAATTTAAGGTCCTTAAGCAGCTTTTTAAGTTCGATTTTGGCCGCGCCACGGATGTTAAAAGCGCGCGCAATCTCGCGCTTGCCAACCGGCGTCGGGCTCATCTCGACAAATTCAATAATCTGCTCTTTGGTCGGGAAGGGTGTTTTATTTTCTGGTTCGTTCGCCAAGTTTGTGGCGTCCTTTCAAATTTTGTATCATCGGACCAGAAGGTGACTGTCACTTTCTGGTCCGGCAAAAAGCAGGGCCGCGTATTTACTTCGCGGCTGCTTTTTTCGTGGGGGTCTTTTTTGCAGCCGTTTTTTTGGCTGCGGGTTTCTTCGCGGCAGGCTTCTTTGCCGCGGCTTTTTTCGGTGCAGCCTTTTTTGCCGGTTCTTTTTTCGCAGCCGTTTTCTTTGCACCTGCCGACGTCGATTTACCCGACTTGGCTTCTTTTTCTTTTAATGCTGCAATCGCCATTTCCAGTGTGACATCTTCCTTGACTGTGTCACGCGGTAAATTGGCATTGGTTTTTTTGTGTTTTACAAACGGTCCCCAGCGGCCATCGGCCAGCAGGATCGGTTCGTTGTCATCGGGGTGTTTGCCAATTTCCTTGCCCGCTTTTTCGCGTTTGTCGGCAATCAGGGTAATGGCGCGGTTTTGGCCAATGGTCAGCACATCATCATCGGCTTTTAACGATGCAAAGGTGCTGCCCGCCTGAACATAAGGACCAAAGCGCCCGATATTGGCTTTCATGTCTTCGCCGGTTTCCGGGTACACACCAATATCGCGGGGCAATGTCAAAAGTTCTTCGGCTTTGGTTAAATCAACAACCGCAGGCTCCAGCCCCTTGGGCAACGAGGTGCGTTTGGGTTTAACCTTTTTCGGCTTGCCGTTTTTACCCTCGACGGTTTCTTCCTCGCCCAACTGCACATAGACCCCGTAAGGCCCTTTGCGCAGGGTGATTTCCTTGCCGGTCGCACTATCAACACCCAAAACCTTGGGGCCGCCATCAAGCTCGGACTCGCCAGCATTGTCATTGGCGACCAGCGGACGGGTATAGTTACAATCAGGATAGTTCGAACAGCCCAGAAACGCGCCGAACTTGCCCAGTTTCAGGCTGAGGGTGCCTTCTTCACATTTCGGGCATTTATGCGGGTCTGATCCGTCTTCGCGTTCGGCGAACAGATAATTTTCCAGCATAATTTGCAGGGCATCAAGAACATCCGTGATCTTGAGTTCCTTGGCTTCGTCAACATTGCCTTTAAACGATGTCCAGAATTCGGTCAGCACATCGCGCCATGCGCGGTCCCCGTTCGAGACATCATCAAGCTGGTTTTCAAGGTCGGCGGTGAAATTGTACTGAACATAGCGTTCAAAGAATTTCGACAAAAACGCCGTAACCAAACGTCCGCGATCCTGCGCAATGAAGCGGCGTTTTGCGAGCGTGACGTAATTGCGGTCCTGCAATACCGAAATGATCGAGGCATAGGTCGACGGGCGGCCAATGCCCAGTTCTTCCATGCGTTTTACCAGGCTTGCCTCGGTATAGCGGGGCGGGGGCTGGGTGAAATGCTGGTCGATCGATACTTTTTCAAGGCCGGGTTTCTGGCCTTCTGTCAGGGGCGGGAGGCGACGATCATTGTCGTCATCATCCGAAGAATCATCCTTGCCTTCCTGATACAGCTTTAAAAAGCCGTCAAATTTAACGACCGAGCCATTGGCACGCAAAACCACATGGTTATCGTTCGATGCCAGATCAACGGCAACCTGATCAAACCGGGCGTCTTCCATCTGGCAGGCAACGGTGCGCTTCCAGATCAGGGTGTAAAGGGCCTGCTGGTCTTTATCAAGGTGGCGGGCAACCTGATCGGGGCGGCGGAAAACATCGGTCGGGCGGATGGCTTCGTGGGCTTCCTGCGCATTTTTGGCCTTGTTGGCAAAGCTGCGCGGTTTTTCCGGCATATATTGCGCGCCATAATCCTTTTCGATCAGGCGGCGTGCCCCGGCCAGGGCTTCGGAAGACAGGATCACGGCATCTGTACGCATATACGTGATCAGACCAACGGTTTCGCCGCCGATATCAACGCCTTCATACAGGCGCTGTGCCAGTTGCATGGTCCGTTTGGTGCCAAAGCCCAGTTTGCGCGATGCTTCTTGCTGCAATGTCGAGGTGGTGAAAGGGGGCTGCGGGCGTCGTTTGACTTCCTTGCGCTCGACCTTCGATACGGTATAGCTGCGTGCTTCGACTTTTTCCTTGGCAATCTGGGCGTCGCCCTCGCTGCCAATGGCCAGCTTGTCGAGCTTTTTGCCATCGAGATGCGTTAACCGCGCGCTGAATTTTCCTTCGGGAATGCCGAAATTTGCTTCCAGCGACCAGTATTCGTCGGCACGGAAGGCCTCGATGTCGATTTCGCGTTCGCAAATCAGCCGCAACGCCACCGACTGTACGCGCCCGGCAGAACGCGAACCGGGCAATTTGCGCCACAACACCGGCGAGAGGTTAAAGCCAACCAGATAATCCAGTGCCCGGCGCGCCAGATAGGCATCGACCAGTTCCTGATTTAGGGCACGCGGGTTGGCGATGGCGTCGGTAACGGCTTTTTTGGTGATTTCGTGAAAAACCACCCGGTGAACCTCGCGGCCCCGCAGCAGTTTTTTCTGTTCCAGTACTTCAAGGATGTGCCACGAAATGGCTTCCCCTTCGCGATCCGGGTCAGTTGCGAGATATATGGTGTCAGCATCGCGTGCGGCAGCAGCAATTTCGCGGATCTGTTTTTCAGACCGGCCATCGGTTTCCCAGATCATGGCAAAGTTGTTATCGGTATCAACCGAGCCATCCTTGGATGGTAAATCACGGATGTGACCAAACGAAGCCAGGACCTTAAAATCATCACCGAGATATTTGTTTATCGTCTTGGCTTTGGCTGGCGATTCGACGATGACAAGATTCATTACTTTTTACGTGTCCGGTTTTTGCGCCTGTTGGCGGAAAAGGTATGCCGCAATGCATATATTTCGCAAGTGCCCATCACATATTGACAGGAAATGCGTTCGGATTGCGCCTTAAAACATCGTTGAAACCAGATATTGTGGCAATTTCAACGACGACAAGACTCAATTAGCGATACGCGATACCCTATTTCCGGGGTGACGTTCAACCCTTCCTGAAAGTTCCAGTTCGATCAGCAGCGTTGAAATCGTACTTGCAGGCAGATTTGACGCCCGGATCAGGCTGTCTATCGCAATGGGGGCTGCTGATAACAAGTCGAACAAAGTTTGGGTAAGATCGTTGGTTTCACCCCCGGTTGGCGCAGAAGACAAATTTTGGGCAGAGCCGCCAGTTTGTGCCGGGTTAGCGGCAATTTTATCGGTATCTTCGGGGTTTGTGGTGTTTTCAAGGGCCTGATCGCGCATCAGGCTTTCAAGGATGGCATCAAGGTTATAGTCGGTATTGTTTGCCGGGGCCGGGCGCGTTTCATTATTAAATGTATGTATCGGGGCATCAAATTGCGAAATGGCGGGGGCTTGCCCGATGACATTTAAAATTGCATCAATGGAGTCGCACAAAACAGCCCCGTCGCGGATCAGGCTGTTGGGGCCAGCGGCGCGCGGGTCCGTCGGCGCGCCGGGAACGGCAAAAACATCGCGTCCTTGTTCGGCGGCCATGCGGGCTGTAATGAGCGATCCGGAGTTTCGCCCCGCCTCGATAACGACAATGCCCTGCGACAGCCCCGAAATAATCCGGTTGCGGCGCGGAAAGTGCCGGGCCTGCGGCTTTAACCCCGGTGGCATTTCGGAAATGACACAGCCGGTTTGCGTAATGCGCTCCTGCAAATCGGCGTGTTCGCGCGGATAAATAACATCGACCCCACCGGCAACCACGGCAATTGTTGCGCCGGTGTTGGTGCCGGTGCCGTGGGCAACGGCATCAAGGGCGCCTTGATGCGCCGCACCATCAATGCCACGTGCCAGCCCGGAAACCACATTATAACCGGCCTGTGCCAGTTCGCGCGCCAGCCGCCGGGCAAACTGGCAGCCCCCCAGCGATGCATTGCGCGCGCCGACAATGCCAATGCTGGGCCGGGTTAACAAACCCGCATCGCCCAAGACGTAAAAATACGGCGGGGCATCCTCAATGGCGGCAAGGGCAGGGGGATATTCCGGGTCGCCCCAGATAACCGGTTTGGCCGACAGGGCCAGGGCAGCCTCAATTTCGGCAATCGTATCCTGGCGAGATGCAATCACAATCGGGCGTTTGACGCCGCTTTGTCTGGCAATGTCGGGCAGGGCGTCTAACGCGGTTCGTGCGGAGCCGAACTGTTCAAGCAGGCGGCGAAATGTGACAGGGCCAATCTGGCCGCTGCGCGCAAGGCGCACCCGTGCCAGCCGTTCAGATTGGGGAAGCCGCGTTGGTTGTGGTGTGTTTAAAATCATAACGCCCGGATTGTGATCATCCGGGCGTTATATCGTCAAGCATTTATGGTGCCGGTTCAGCAAGTTAGTTGATCGGCATTTCGGTTTCAGTCTCGGTATCTGCAGCATCCTGCGCGGCGGCTTTTTTCTTGTCGCCGATTTTTGGTTCGGTGCCCTTGATCAGGCGGCGAATATTGGTGTGGTGCGCCCCCCAGACAATGACCGCCAAAAACAGCGCAAGCCAGCCTGCACCCGTGTCATGGGCAATGTAAAAGGCGGCCAACGGGGCAACGGCAAGTGCGACCAGTGCCGAAAGGGATGAATAGCGAAAAATAACTGCCATCACCAGCCACGTCAAAGCAGCCACAAGGCCCATAACCCAGTTCACCGCTGCCAGTGTGCCCAGCGTGGTGGCAACACCTTTGCCGCCCTTGAACCGCAGCCAAAGCGGAAACATATGCCCGACAACGGCGGCGGCACCGGCAAAAATGCCCTGTTCGGGGCCGACAAAATGGGTAAACAGCAAGGCCGCCGCCGCACCCTTGCCGCAATCGCCAATCAGGGTTAGCAGTGCCAGCGTTTTATTGCCGGTGCGCAAAACATTGGTCGCGCCAATATTGCCCGAGCCGATCTTGCGAATATCGCCAAGTCCGGCCATTTTGGTCAGCACAAGCCCGAACGGGATAGAACCCAGCAAATAACCGCATACGGTAGCAATTTGCAGTGACATCAACAGGGCCTTGTAGGCGGGATCTAGTTCCATGGTTATGAACCTTCAATGCAGCTGGTGTGCGTAAAGACTTCCCTTCCATCAATCAGGGTGCGCAGAACCACCCCCTGAATCAGGCGCCCGTCAAACGGGGAGTTCTTGGATTTTGACTGGAATTTATATGGATCAATCTTTGCCGGACGGTCCGGGTCGAACATGACGATGTCGGCCGAACTTCCCGGTTTTAGCGTGCCATGACCGGCCAGTTTCATAAGTGTTGCGGGGGCCGATGTGACTTTGCCTATCGCTTCAAGCAGCGACATATGCCCGTTGTGATAAAGCTCCAGCGTGATCGGCAGCAGTGTTTCCAGCCCGACACCCCCGGCAGCGGCTTGGGCAAACGGCAGGCGTTTGCTGTCCTGGTCCTGCGGGTTATGGTCCGATGCGATGGTATCAATTGTGCCATCGACAAGGCCCATGACAATGGCCTGACGGTCTTCTTCGGAACGCAACGGCGGGGCCAGCTTGGCAAAGGTGCGATAGTCGCTGACGGCATTTTCGTTCAAGGCAAAATAAAACGGCGCGGTATCGCAGGTTATTTTCAGGCCGCGTTTTTTGGCCTTGCGAATAACCTCGACCGATTCACCGGTGGAAATATGCGAAAAGTGCAATCGGCCGCCGGTCATTTCGGCCAGTCGGATATCACGTTCGATTTGTATCACTTCGGCCAGCGGCGATATGCCCGATAACCCAAGGCGGGTTGCCAGTTCGCCGCTATTCATGTCGCCGCCGCGCGATAATTCCGGTTCTTCGGGGTGCTGTATAATCATACCATCGAAAAACGTGGTATAGGCCAGCGCCTGACGCAGCAGACGGGGGCTGGCAATGGTTTTAACACCATCACAAAAGGCCACGGCCCCGGCCTGATGCAAAAGGCCCATTTCGGTAATTTCATGGCCTTCGATGCCCTTGGACACCGCGCCATAAACAAATACCTTGGCAAGGCCAACCTTGCGCGCCCGCCTGGCGATAAATTCCACCCCGGCAACGTCGTCAATCACCGGGTCGGTATTGGGCAGGGCGACCATGGTGGTAACGCCACCGGTCGCCGCTGATTTGCCTGCTGTTTCGATGGTTTCCTGATGTTCAAAGCCCGGCTCGCGAAGCTGTACCCGCATATCGACCAGACCCGGGGCAAGGCACCGGCCTTCGCCGTCGATAATACGGCAATCGCCAGGGGCGGTGTCGCGGGTGACGGACGGGCCAAGATCAACAATAATGCCGTCTTGCGTCAAAAGGCCGCCGGTCTGGTCCAACCCGGTTGCCGGGTCTAGCAGGCGGACATTGACAAAAGCTGTTTTGCCGCTGGCTTTGGCGCGAATGGCAGGCATCATTTACGGTCCCCTGCAAGGTTTCGCTGGTTTTGCACCAGAATTTCCAGGGTTGCCATGCGCACAGCAACCCCCATTTCAACCTGTTCGCGAATGACCGAACGTTCAACATCGTCGGCAACTTCGCTGTCAATTTCCACACCCCGGTTCATGGGGCCGGGATGCATGATCAGCGCATCGGGTTTGGCATTGGCCAGCTTGGCGCGGTCCAGACCATGAAAATGGAAATATTCGCGCACAGACGGAATAAAACTGCCTTCCATGCGCTCAAGCTGCAAACGCAACATCATCACAATGTCGCAGTCTTTCAGCCCTTCTTCCATGTCGTGGAAAATTTCAACGCCCATGCGGTCGATTTTTGACGGGATCAATGTTGGCGGCGCGATCAGGCGCACGCGCGACCCCATGGTGTTGAGCAACAGGATGTTGGACCGGGCTACACGGGAATGGGCAATGTCGCCGCAAATGGCCACGGTCAAACGGTGCAGGCGGCCCTTGTGGCGGCGAATGGTCAGGGCATCAAGCAATGCCTGTGTCGGGTGTTCATGCCGACCATCGCCAGCATTAAGAACCGTACAATTGACCTTTTCGCTGAGCAGCTTGACCGCGCCACTATCGCCGTGGCGCACTACCAGTGCGTCGGGGTTCATGGCGTTTAGCGTCATCGCCGTATCAATCAGGGTTTCGCCCTTTTTGACCGAACTGGTGCCCACCGTCATATTGATAACATCCGCGCCCAGCCGTTTGGCGGCCAGTTCAAACGATGTCAGGGTCCGGGTGGAGTTTTCGTAAAACAGGTTAACGACCGTGCTGCCAGCAAGGATATTGCTGGTCTTGTCGGCAGTGCGGTTTTTTTCCGCATAATGCTGGGCACGATCAAGAATGAGGGTGATTTCCCCGGGGGTCAAACCTTCGATCCCCAGAAGATGTGGATGCGGATAGTGATCCGCCTCTGGTCCCATGACACTCATGGCGTTGCACTTGTTCCTTGGCTACACTCTGAATGGAAAATTGCGTGCGGAGCATAACGAATTGCACCTGTTACGGAAAGGTAAAATATCAAATTTCCCCTTGTCCATCTGGTCAGCTTTTTGCGCGAAAATACTGGAGTTATTCCAGTTTCAGGCGGCATGCAGCAATATCGCCAATATCGGCATGGTGGCGATGGCAACCAGGGTGTGAACCGTAATGATGCTGGCCATCATTTTGGCGTCCCCGCCCATCAGGCGCGCTAAAACATAGGCACTGGCCGAACAGGGAAGGCCCGCATAAAACGCCAGTGCCGCCATATCGATGGGCGGCATATCAAGCAAAAGCGACAGGCCAATAGCGATGGCCGGGCTAAGCGCCAGTTTGCCAAGGGTGGAGGCGGCAACCGGGCCACCCGCCCGGCGTGCTGCCTGCAAATCAATACCGGCCCCAACGGCAAGCAAACCAATGGGCAGGGCGGCACGGCCCAGTATTTCTAAAAACGGCCCGGCAATGGGCGGTAACCCCAAACCTGATGCATTGGCGACAAGGCCCAAGACACAGGCCATAAGCAACGGATTGCGAATAACATCGCGCAATACCGAGATAATCCCGGTTTTACGGTTATTATCGCCCCAGTGTGAACAGGCCAGAACAGATAGAACATTAACAGTCGGAACGATCAGGGCAACACACAGCGCCGTAACCGTTAACCCGCGTTCGCCCAAAAGCGCCGCCGCGACGGCAAGGCCGATATAGGTATTGGGGCGGATGGCCCCCTGAAAAATAGATGTGAATGCCGCATCGCTGACCTGCAAGGCGGGTTTTGCCAAAATGGTCAGGGCGGCCATGGCACATGCCGTTCCCAAAATAACAATGGCAATGCCGGTAACGGGCAAACTGCCCAGATCGGCCTTGGCGGTATTGGCAAACAAAAGGGCCGGGAAAGTGATGAAATAGGTCAGTTTTTCTGCGCCCGGCCAGAACGCATCGGGCAGGAAGCGCCAGTGTCGCAAGGCAAAGCCAGCTACAATCAGGCCAAATGTCGGGATAAGGGCCGAAAGAATTGCCAGCATGGCACTGTCCAGTAATAAATGCGAACGCGAACAGTTCGAATAAGGCAGTTTTTGCATCACTGCAAGGCCGGTAACGCAAACAGGGCCGCCCCGGCAAATCATTGGTTGGTCGCGTGCGGAGGGGCGCGGCGGATTGCGGGTTTTTGCCATTACCCGTTGCTGGCGTGTCGCGGGATGTGTTTTTTGGCAAAAAATATGATAAATCCGCTACATGCGGGGGCAGGGGTGCAAAATTACATTGCCGCACGCTATAAGAACCGGCACATTTATTTTCACGGATCGGCAGGTACCGTTTGGGGTGGTTTCTGGTTGGTCCAGTGGCAAATGGATGCAGTAATGAACAAAAAAATCGATCATCTTGTGTTGTGTGTCCGAGATCTGGACCTTGCATGCGAGCGCTATCGTCAGTTGGGCTTTACGGTAACGCCGCGTGCGGTGCATCCGTTTGGGACGGGTAATGCGCTGGTGCAGCTTGACGGCATGTATCTGGAACTTCTGGCCGTGGTTGACCCGAACAAGATTGGCCCCGACGACATTGACCGGCCCTTTTCCTTTGCCGTTTACAACCGCGATTTTTTGCGCCTGCGCGAAGGTATGTCGATGCTGGCGTTACAGTCCCATGATGCCCATGCCGATCGCGCAGCCTTTATCAAGGCCGGTGCGGCAGTGCCTGACGTGTTCGATTTTGAGCGCAAAGGGCAAACGCCGGACGGTGCGCTGGTTGATCTTGGTTTTTCACTGGCCTTTGCCAGCCATCCGTTGTTGCGCCACGGGGTTTGTTTTTCCTGTCAGCATCATCACCCTGCTGAAAATTTCTATTTCCCGGAATATCAAAACCACATCAACAGTGCCGTGTCGATTGACCGTATCTTTCTTACGCACTGGGCGGCGGAGGCCGTGGAAGAATTCTTTTCTTCAATGGCGCTGGATGGTCTTGTTGATGTGAAACATCAAGATGAATTGTTGGAAAAATATCCGGTTGCGGGCACGATGCTGCCCGATGACGGCTTTGCCGGGTTCCGTTTGCGTGTGCGCGATATGGGCGCCATTCGTGCGGCGGCCTTATCGCTCGGTGCGATTGAATGTGGCGGTGAACTTGTTTTGCCCCCCAGCCGGATGTTTGGCGTGATGATGGTGATCGCGCAGCAAAAAGCCGCCTGAACAAAAGTTCGGCGGCTTGATTTCGCGGCTTTTGAATGAATGCCTTGCAAGACATTCATCGGGCCTTATTTTTGTGCGTCGGTGGCGTCTTCGTCGTCGAACACGTCAATATCATCGTCGCCGTCTTCGTCTTCATCGTCGTCAACCATACCGGGGTCGGTGTGACGATTAAGATTATCAAGCGCGCCTTGCAGGATGTACCCCGCAGCGGCCTTGTCGACAACTTCGGCGCGGCGCTTGCGCGACATGTCGGCTTCGCCAATCAGGATGCGTTCAACCGCCGATGTGGAAAGGCGTTCGTCCCACAGCAAAACCGGCACGTCGATATGTTTGTCCATTTCATCGACAAACGCATAAACGCGATGGCAGGATGTGCCGATCGAGCCATCCATTTCACGCGGAAAGCCGATGACAATGCCACCGACATTCTGTTTGCTGACGATGGCCGAAAGTTCGGCAATGTCGCGGGTGAACTTTTTACGCTTGATCAGGCTGTAGGGGGTTGCAATTTGCAGCCCGACATCCGAAAGCGCAACGCCAATGGTTTTGGTGCCCAGGTCCAGGCCCAAAATCCGAGCTGCCGGTGCCAGGTACCGCAGCAATTCCTGAGTATCATTACAAATCATGGCGACCTTATAGGCGCAGATCGGTAAAAATGCCAGCGCAAAGCATGGTGGAAACGGTATTTCAGGCATGCCATTTTGCCGGGCCGGGGCAGGGTATTTTTGATAAAATCTGCCGTGTGGTAAAAACACGATGAAAAGTGCGGCGCACGGCCCTTGCCGCGGGCCGTTCCGGGTGCTAGGTTCCGCCCTGTATTTTCAGTTTCTGGCGGGCGACCGTCCGCCGGGTGTTTTGTCATTCCTTAAGAGAGACTTTCATCCATGTCGTCTTTGGATAAGGAAACGGTTCGTAAAATCGCCTTCCTGTCGCGTATTAAAGTAAGCGAGGAAGAATTGGGCGAACTGGCGGGTGATTTGACCCGTATCCTCGATTTCATCGAGGAACTGCAAGAAGTTGACGTCGAGGGCGCAGCACCTCTGACCTCGGTTGCCGATCTGACCCTGCCGTTGCGCAAGGACGAAGTCACCGATGGCAACATCCAGCAAAAAGTGCTGGCCAATGCGCCGAAAACCGATGCCGGCTGTTTTGTTGTGCCCAAGGTGATTGAATAATGACTGATCTGACAAATTTGACCCTTGCCGATGCCCGTGACGGGCTGGCAAAGGGGGATTACACGTCGGTTGAACTGACCGAAGCCCATATTGCGTCGATGGCAGCGCAGCGCAAGCTGAATGCCTATATTACCGAAACGCCGGAACAGGCCCTTGAAATGGCCAAGGCCTCCGATACCAAACGCGCCAAAGGCGAAGCTGGTAAAATGGAAGGCCTGCCGATTGCGATCAAGGATCTGTTTTGTACCGAAAATGTACAGACAACCGCTGCGTCGCATATTCTTGAAGGGTTCATCCCGCAATACGAATCAACCGTGACGGCCAACCTGTTTGGCAATGGCGCGGTGATGCTGGGTAAAACCAACCTTGATGAATTTGCCATGGGGTCGTCCAACATGACGTCCTATTACGGCAATGTCATTAACCCGTGGAAGGGCAAGGATGGCAAGGATCTGGTGCCTGGCGGCTCATCGGGCGGGTCGGCGGCGGCCGTTGCCGGGCGCATGGCGCTGGCAGCAACCGGCACCGATACCGGCGGTTCTATTCGCCAGCCTGCGGCATATTGCGGCATTGTTGGTTTAAAGCCAACCTATGGCCGTTGCTCGCGCTGGGGTGTGGTGGCCTTTGCAAGCTCGCTTGATCAGGCTGGCCCCATGACCCGCACCGTGCGCGATGCGGCGATTATGCTTGGTGCCATGGCTGGCCACGATGCCAAAGACAGCACATCGGCCCCGATGGCAGTGCCCGATTTCGAAGCAGCCCTTAGCGGTGATATTCGTGGCATGAAAATTGGTATTCCCAAGGAATACCGCGTTGATGGCATGCCCGACGAAATTGCCAGGCTGTGGGATGACGGCGTTGCCATGCTGCGCGATGCCGGTGCCGACGTTGTCGATATTACGTTGCCGCACACCAAATATGCCCTGCCAACCTATTATATCGTTGCCCCGGCCGAAGCATCGTCCAACCTGGCGCGGTATGATGGCGTTCGTTTTGGTCAGCGGGTGATGGAAGACGGTGACAGCCTTGATGACATGTACATGAAAACCCGTGCTGCGGGTTTTGGCAAGGAAGTACAGCGTCGTATCATGATTGGCACCTATGTGCTGTCGGCCGGGTATTATGACGCCTATTACAACAAGGCATTGAAGGTGCGCCGTCGCATTTACGAAGATTTCGCCAATGCCTTTGGCACTGTCGATGCCGTGTTGACACCGACCGCGCCGTCGGCTGCTTTTGCCGTGGGTGAAAACAGCGATGATCCGGTGAAAATGTATCTTAACGACGTGTTCACGGTGCCTGCCAGCCTTGCCGGGCTTCCGGGCCTGTCTGTGCCGACCGGTCTTTCAGACAATGGCTTGCCGCTGGGCTTGCAATTGATCGGCAAACCGTTCGACGAAGAAACCGTTATTCGCATTGGTGGCGTTCTTGAAACCGCAGCCGGGTTTGACGCCAAACCTGCCGGGCTGGAGGGTTGATCCATGACTTATATTCTTGAAGGTTCGACCGGCCCGTGGGAAATCGTTGTCGGGTTGGAAGTTCACTGCCAGATCATTGCCCATTCCAAACTGTTTTCCGGTGCTTCGGCCCAGTTCGGTTCGGAAGCCAACAACAATGTCAGCCTTGTCGATGCGGCAATGCCGGGCATGTTGCCCGTGATTAATGCCGAATGTGTGCGCCAGGCGGTTAAGACCGGTTTGGGGCTTAAGGCAAAGATCAATCATGAAAGTGTGTTTTCGCGTAAAAACTACTTTTATGCCGATCTGCCGCAGGGCTATCAGATTTCACAGTTCGACAAGCCGATTGTTGGCGAAGGCACCATCATTCTTGATATGCCCGATGGTTCGACCAAGGCGGTTGGCATTGAACGCCTGCATCTTGAACAGGATGCAGGCAAGTCGATGCACGATCAGGACCCGAAATATTCGCATATCGATTTGAACCGTTCGGGCGTTGCCCTGATGGAAATCGTCTCGATGCCTGATATTCGTTCGCCGGAAGAAGCAGGGGCCTATCTGACCAAAATGCGTGCGATTGTGCGTTATCTTGGCACCTGTGATGGCAACATGAACGAAGGATCAATGCGGTGTGATGCCAACGTTTCGGTGCGGCGCGCCGGGGCGGAATTTGGCACGCGTTGCGAAATTAAAAACGTAAACTCGATCCGTTTCGTGATGCAGGCGATTGAAATTGAAGCCATGCGCCAGATCGAAGTGATCGAAGGTGGCGGCGAAATCATTCAGGAAACCCGCCTGTTTGACCCGAAACTGGGTGAAACCCGGTCGATGCGGTCAAAGGAAATGGCGCATGATTATCGCTATTTCCCGGACCCTGACTTGCTGCCGCTGGTTTTTGACGAAGCGTTTGTTTCGGAAATCGAAAAAACCCTGCCCGAACTGCCTGACGAGAAAAAAGCCCGCTTCATGCGTGAATATGGCCTGTCGGCCTATGACGCCGGTGTGCTGGTTGCCGAGCAGGAAAAGGCCGTGTTCTATGAACGCGTTGCCAAGGGCCGGGATGGCAAGATGGCAGCCAACTGGGTGATTACCAACCTGTTTGGCGCGCTGAACAAGCTAGGTGTTGATGTTTCCGAAAGCCCGGTTACAGCCGAAAACCTTGGCAAGCTGATTGGCCTGATTGGCGATGACACGATTTCGGGCCGTATCGCCAAAGACGTTTTTGAAATCATGATCGAAACCGGCAAAGACCCGGAAGCGATTGTGGAAGAAAAAGGTCTAAAGCAGATCACCGATACCGGTGCCATTGAAACCGCAATTGACGAAGTGATTGCGGCTAACCCGGACAAGGTTGAAGAAATCCGCGAGGGTAAAGACCGGATGCTGGGCTGGTTTGTTGGTCAGGTCATGAAATCGACCGGTGGCAAGGCCAACCCCGCGATGGTCAATAAAATGCTGCGCGATAAAATTCTGGGGTAATTTCCCGGAAACAGGCAATTTTACAAAGGCCGTCCCGTGTTCGGGGCGGCTTTTGGCGTTTGGCGGCCGTTTTTAAGGCCGATACAGGCTTGGCGTAGACCCCAACATGCGTTTGAACATGGCACTGAATGCTGCCGGGTTATCATAGCCAAGATCAAGCGCGATGGTGGTGACAGCTTCGCCCTGGGCCAGCCGGGGCAGGGCGGCCATGATGCAGGCCTGTTGGCGCCATGCCACAAAACTAAGCCCGGTTTCACGGCGAAACAGGCGGGTAAAGGTGCGGCGGCTCATGGCAAGTTCATCACACCAGTGATCAATTGTGATGTTTGCCCCGGGTTCCCGCAAAAAGCTGTGGCACTGTTTGGCCAGCCTTTTATGTGTGGGCAACGGCAGGGATAGCGGAATAGGGGGCAGTCGCTCCAGCTCGAACCGTATCAGGTTCATCAATGCGCCGCCGCGCCCATCCTCATCATATTCGGGCGGCAGGGCCGATGCCTCTTCCAGTAAATTGCGCATGAAATTTGAAATACCGACAACCTGGCAGGTTGTTGGCATGCCTTGTGATATGGCCGGATCAAGATAAAGGCTGCGCATTTTCACATCCCCAAGGGTGCGGACTTCATGCACAATACCGGCTGGTATCCACATGCCACGCTGGGGCGGCATCATCCATGCGCCCTGGGGCGTGGTTGCCATAACCACACCGGTAAGGCCATACAGCAACTGGTCATGTTCATGATGATGCGGGGGAATAACTTCCCCATCCGGGTAATCAACGCCCAGGGCAATGACCGGTCTGGCGACAGACTGGAAATGTTGGTGGCTATGATTTGCTAAATTCATTTTGGCCCACTTGCATAATAGAATGACCCTAATCGGGTGGCGGGCCATCGTCCATCATTTAAAATGATCCTTATGCGCGATGGTGCGCGTTTAACGGCGGGTCAAAGGATTTAAAGGATGAGCGACGCGATTGCGAAGCAGCCAGGGCAGGTTAAAACAGCCTATTCGGTGTTAGGGGCCGCCAGTTTTTGTCATTTGCTAAATGATATGCTTCAGTCGCTTTTCACGGCGGCGTATCCGATTTTCAAAGGCGGGTTTGACCTTGGCTATGCCCAGCTTGGCTTTTTAACCCTGACCTATCAGGTCACGGCATCGGTCCTTCAGCCGCTGGTGGGCAGTTATACTGATCGCAAACCAAAACCCTATTCGCTGTCATTTGGCATGGGGGTGTCGCTTTTGGGGCTTCTGGTTTTGGCCTATGCCACCAATTTTGCCATGCTGTTATGTGGCAGTGCACTGTTGGGGATGGGGTCGTCGGTGTTTCACCCGGAATCATCGCGACTGGCGCGGTTGGCATCGGGCGGGGCGCATGGTTTGGCGCAGTCTATTTTTCAGGTTGGCGGCAATGTTGGTTCGGCGATTGGCCCGTTGCTGGTGGCTTTTATTGTACTGCCCAACGGGCAAAAAAGCCTGGCGTGGTTTGCCTTGGTCGCGCTGTTGGGCATGGTGATTATGGTCGGGCTGGGTAACTGGTATAAAAGCCAGGGCCACGCCAAACCACCGGCAAAACGGGCCAAAATTGTCCATGCGCATTTAAGTGGCGCGCAGGTGTCGCGGGCTTTGACGGTGCTATTTTGTCTGATGCTGTCAAAATGGTTCTATCTGGCCAGTTTCACCAGCTATTACATCTTTTATCTGATGGAGCGGTTTTCGCTGCCCGAACGGCAATCGCAGATTTTTCTGTTTGTGTTTTTGGCCGCCGTCGCCGCCGGAACCCTGATCGGCGGGCCTATTGGCGACCGGATTGGCCGAAAAAAGGTAATTTGGGTTTCCATCGCCGGAACTTTGCCGTTTGCATTGGCGTTGCCCTATGTCGGGTTGACCATGACCATTGTTTTAACCGTGATCATCGGTCTGGTTTTGTCATCGGCATTTTCGGCGATTGTTGTTTATGCGCAAGAACTGGTGCCGGGCCGGGTGGGTATGATTTCGGGCCTGTTTTTTGGTTTAGCCTTTGGCATGGGTGGGATTGGCGCGGCCCTTCTAGGGGTGCTGGCAGACTGGACCAGCCTTTATTTTGTGTACAAGATCTGTGCGTTTTTACCGGCAATCGGCTTTTTAGCGGCGTTTTTGCCAAATCTTGATGAAGGTCGAGCGAAGGTTTAAGGATATGACAAAGGCCGCTTTGGTTAGCGGCCTTTGTTGATTGTTCTGCTTGCCCGAGAGGCTGGTTTAGGCGACTTTTTGCGCCGGATACCCGGCCTCGCTGATGGCGGAAATCACAGCGGCACTGTCTGCATTGCCCGTAACGGTTACCAGTCCGCCTTCAAGGTCAACTTCGACCTTGTCGACATCGGGCACCGTATTGGCCGCTTCAGTGACGGCTTTCACGCAATGCCCGCAGCTCATTTCTTCGACTTTAAGTTTCAGCATGGGAATCCTCCATCTGTTTGATTGACACCAGTTTGCACCTTCCAGTAGATGGAAGGTCAAGCCCTTTTCAGGATGCCAATAATTTCAGGACGGCATCGGCAGCAAGTTCGCTTGATGCCGGGTTTTGGCCCGTGACAAGTTTTCCATCGGTAACGGCAAACGGGGCCCAGTTGGCCCCTTTTTGAAAACGGCCACCCAGCTTTTTAAATTCCTGTTCGATCGATAATGGAACAACGGCTTCCAGCCCGACGGCCTTTTCTTCGTCATCGGTAAAACCGGTGACTTCCTTGTCTTTGACCAGTGCATCGCCATTGGCGGCCTTGGCATTCACCAATGCCGCCGGGCCGTGGCAAACCGCACCAACCGGTTTGTTTTGCGCCACAAATGCCTCGATCAGGGCAATCGAGTGCGTGCTTGTTGCCAGATCCCACAGCGGGCCGTGGCCGCCGGGGAAAAACAGGGCGTCAAAGTCGTCGGCCTTAAGTCCTTCAAGCGGCACCGTTGTGGCAAAAGCCTGCTGTGCAGTTTTGTCGCGGTCAAAACGCTTGGTGGCGTCGGTCAGGGCATCGTCGGTTTGGCTGTTGGGGTCAATCGGCGGTTGGCCGCCTTTGGGTGATGCCAGCGTCAATGTCGCGCCACCATCGACAAACCGGTAATAGGGGGCGGCGAATTCTTCCAGCCAGATGCCGGTTTTATGCCCGGTATCGCCCATTTTATCGTGCGAGGTCATGATCATTAGAATGCGCATTGCCCAAACTCCTTGGTGTGATTTCTGTCTGTCACATAAGGCGGGTAATCGCGATACGCCAGTCATGGCCGTATTGCGCATGGCAACGATGATGGCGATGACCATGGCGGCGGCCTTTGTTATGGCAGTGCAAACTTGATCGCCACCGGCTAATCGGCTATGTCGCATAAAGTTCAGAGCAGGGGGAATGAATGGCCAAGCTGTTTTTTTATTATTCGTCGATGAATGCCGGTAAATCGACGACCTTGTTGCAGTCCAGCTTCAATTATATTGAGCGCGGCATGCAAACCATGTTGTTGACCGCTGCTTTGGATGACCGGTTTGGGGCGGGAAAAATTGCCTCGCGCATTGGGCTGGAGGCCCCGGCAACCCTGTTTGACGGGGCGACAAACCTGTTTGATCTGGTGCAAGCCGAATTTAAAAACCGGTCGGTTGATTGTTTGCTGGTCGATGAAGCGCAATTTCTGACCAAGGATCAGGTTTGGCAATTGTCAGATGTGGCTGACAAGCTGGGCGTGCCGGTATTGTGTTATGGCATTCGCACCGATTTTCAGGGCGATTTGTTTGAAGGGTCCAAGTGGCTGCTGGCCTGGGCCGACAAGCTGAACGAACTTAAAACCATCTGCCATTGTGGGCGCAAGGCGGGCATGGTGATCCGGATTGATGAAAACGGCGACCCGGTTCGCGAAGGTGCCCAGGTGGAAATTGGCGGGAATGACCGCTATGTCCCGGTTTGCCGTGTCCATTTCAAGGATGCGATGGGGCGCTAGCCCTTTGCACATCCTTGCCGCAGTTTTTCTGCCGCTGGCAGGGACGGTTTGACAACACAGGCTAGCCGAGCAAGTGGGCGACTTCCGGGGCCAGCAGGTGCCACGCGACGAGCCACACGACAAGTGCGGTTGTGCCATCAATGATTTTCCAGGTGATGGGGCGGGCCACATAAGGGGCCAGCCATGCCGCCCCCAGGGCAATGCCGAAAAACCATATAAAACTGGCGCTAACAGCCCCAAGGGCGAAATACAGGCGTTCATCCGCCGGGTACTGGCCGCCAATGCCGCCCAGCATCACCACCGTATCAAGATAAACATGCGGATTTAGCAGGGTAACAGCCAGTGTTGTTGACAGCACAGCTTTCCAGCCATGGGTTTTCAGGTTTGTTTCTGACAGGGCTTCGGTTTTAAACAGACGACGACACGCGCCAATGCCATACCAGATCAAAAACGCCCCGCCGCCCCAGGCCGCAATTTGGGTAAGCAACGGATAACGGGCAACCAGCGTGCCCAGCCCGGCAACCCCCGCAACAATTAAAATAGCATCACACAGAGCACAGACCAGCGCCACCATCGCAGGGTATTGGCGGCGAAGGCCTTGTCCCAGTACAAAGGCGTTTTGGGCGCCAATGGCCAGAATCAACCCGCCACTTAATCCAAATCCGGTTGCAAATGTCAGTAGCATGCCTGCGATCCTTTGCTTTGTAATAGTCGATATGCAGGCATGGTCATAACAATTTTGGAAAATAAGAAAATCGAATTATACTGATGTAGCATAAGGAAAATTGATAATAGCGATGATTGATTACAAATTGCTGGAAGCCTGCGCGGAGGTGATCCGCCATGGCAGTTTCGAGAAGGCGGCGCGCGCCCTTGGCCTGACACAATCGGCAATTTCACAACGGGTAAAGTTGCTGGAAGATCGTATCGGGCAGCCGTTAATCATGCGCACAAAGCCGATTGCGCCAACCCAGCCCGGTGAACGCCTGTTGCAGCATTATCAGCGTGTGCGCCTGCTTGAGCAGGAATTGCGCGACGATGTTCCCGATCTGATCGAGGGGGCCGGGTTTGGGCATATTGCTTTGGCTGTCAATGCCGACAGTTTGGCGACTTGGTTTACGAATGTGCCCAAAAAACTGTTTGATGAATTAGGCTTGCTGGTTGATATAAAAGTAGAAGATGAGGTTTTAACCCATCAATCCTTGCAAAGCGGTCGGGTTTTGGGGGCGGTCAGCACCCGGGAAATTCCGGTGCAGGGATGCAAGGTGCGGTCTTTGGGGGCGATGCGCTATATCATGGTGGTCGCGCCGGAATTTGCCGCAAAATATTTTCCGGGCGGGGTGGATGCCGATGCATTACGCCGGTGCCCGGCGGTTAATTTTTCCGAGCATGATGAATTGCAAAACCAGTTTTTCCATCGTTTTTTCGGCGTTAACCCCGGCGAATTTCCGGCCCACACCATGCCCAGTTCACAAGGGTTTGTGACTATGGCCGAACAGGGCATTGCCTATGCCGTGGTCGAGGAACATCAGGCGGCACCGGGGCTGGCGGCGGGGCGGCTGGTGCAGCCTTGTGCCCATGTCATTGAAAGGGCGTTATTTTGGCATCACTGGAATATGGAAAGTCGTTTATTATCGCGCGTGAACGACATTGTGCGCGATGAAGCGCGGCAGTTTTTGCCACGGGTCGGAAAAAACGCACATAATATTGGAAAACATCAATAAAAATATCAACTTGCCCGGAACCAATGCTTGCGGACACCGTTTGACAGTGAGGGGTTTTTGCGTCTTACTTCATTGGTTCATCAGGGATAACCGGTGTTTCCTTTTACAGCAGAGAGTAAATCTTACATGTCGCCTCGGTTGGTCGCCTGTGATCATTGTGATTACCTCCATACCGAAGAAGAAATTCCGCCGGGCCATGTTGCCCGGTGTGTGCGCTGTGGATCCCCTTTGTACCAAAGTCAGAATAACAGTATCGAACGCTCGCTGGCCTTTGCCTTTACCGCACTGATGTTGTTCATTCTTGCCAATTCATTCCCGATTTTGCAGTTCAGCATGGAAGGACGCAGCGAAAGCAACACGCTGATATCGGGCGTGCTGACTTTCTGGAATGAAGGTTTCTGGTTTTTGGCCTTTATGGTCGGGCTGACGTCGATTCTGGCCCCGCTTTTGCTGATTTTGGCCTATATTTATGTGTTGTTGCCATTGCGGTTCGGGCTTGGTTTCCCCGCCATTCGCAAGGTCTGGCGGATTTTGGCCATTGCCCGGCCCTGGTCGATGCTTGACGTATTTTTAATCGGGTTGCTGGTGGCCCTGACCAAGCTGAACGACTTTGCCGATGTGATTGCCGGACCGGCATTTTATGCTGTGTGTATCCTGATCCCGATGTCCCTGTTGATGAGCGCGCAACTTGACCCGCGCGAGGTATGGCACCGCTTGGCCCCGCGCGGCTTGAAGTACCCCACCACCGATGATATTGCCGTTTTCGCGCCGTCGCAGGAACGCTGGGTAACGTGTGAGGTCTGTGCGTTTGTTCTGACCGGCGCGACCGCCCGGCGCGATCATGCCATTTGTCCGTGCTGCGGCGCGCGCGTGCATCACCGTAAACCGGCAAGCTTGTCGCGGGCATGGGCCTTGCTGATCAGTGCTGCCATTTTTTATATTCCGGCTAACGTGTTTCCGATCATGAGTGTAACCATGCTGGGGCGAACCGAAGCCGACACGATCCTGTCGGGGGTCGGGGCTTTGATCGAGGCCGGGGAGTGGCCAATTGCGATGGTGGTATTTTGCGCCAGCATTGTAGTGCCGATTTTCAAGCTTGTGGTGCTGAGCTGGGTTTATATGGCGGCAGGCATGGGAATGGCGGGGCCATTGCGGCAACGCACCCGGATTTATCGCATCACCGAACTGATCGGGCGCTGGTCGATGATTGATGTGTTTATGGTATCGATTTTGGCAGCCTTGGTAAAACTGGGTAATATTGCTACCGTTGTGCCGGGGTTTGGTGCCGTGGCCTTTTGTGCCGTGGTTATTTTGACAATGTTGTCGGCAATGGCGTTTGATCCGCGCCTGATCTGGGATCGTGCGACACAGAAATTAAAGCAGGGGACGCCATCATGAGCGACGACAACCAGAATGCGTCACAGCCAGAACCGCAAAAACCGGAAGTCCGGCGCGGTTTGCAGAGCTTGTCGCTGATATGGCTGGTGCCCCTGGTTGCCGTTATGATTGGTGGTTGGCTGATCTGGCGTGAAGTATCGTCCAAAGGGCCTGAAATTACGGTTACTTTTCAGTCTGCCGAAGGATTGACCCAGGGTAAAACGGCTGTGCGCTACCGCGATGTCGATGTGGGTATGGTCAAAAAAATTGATCTGTCTGACGATTTCGACAAGGTTGTTTTGACGTTGGAAATGAATGCCGATGTTGAACAATATCTGACCGAAAAAACCAAATTCTGGGTGGTGCGGCCCCGGGTGTCGTCACGCGGTATATCGGGCCTCGAAACCATTGTGACGGGTGCTTATATTGAAATTGTACCCAGCGAAAAGGGCAAGCCTGCGACTGAATTTGTCGGGTCCGAAGAACCGCAATTTGTGGCTGATGGCAGCGAGGGAACGCGTTTTGTTCTGACGGCTGACGATCTGGGATCGATCAATTCAGGGGCACCGATTTTGCTGCGGGGGGTTTCCGTAGGCGAGGTGCTTGACACCTCGCTTGATGCATCGGCCAAAAAGGTATCGATCCCGATTTACATTAAATCGCCCTATGACAAGCTGGTTACCAATGACAGCCGTTTTTGGGATTCAAGCGGTGTTAGTGTCGATCTGAATGCGCAGGGGGTTTCAGTGCGTGCGCAATCGATCCGCTCGGTTATTCAGGGTGGCATTAATTTCATGACGCCCGAAGGCAACGAAAAAGCCAGTCCGGCACAATCCAATACTGTTTTCAATCTCTATAAAAACCGCAAACAGGCCGAAAGTCTGGTGCAGGGTATTACCCAGAAATTCATGCTGTATTTTGATGGCTCGATCCGGGGGCTTGTTGCCGATGCGCCGGTCGAGTTCCGCGGTATTCGGATCGGGACGGTTGACAGTGTCAATCTGGAATATCTGAGTGACAAGGGGATGTTCCGCGCACCGGTGCAAATTACAATCGAGCCCGAGCGTATTCGCACGGTCGGCGCAAAGCCGCAAACCGCCGAAGAATACAAACAGGTTATGGTGCAACTGGTGAAGAACGGTTTGCGCGCCCGCCTGAAAACCAGCAGCTTCCTGACTGGTCAGCTTTATGTTGATCTTGATATGTATCCGCTGGCACCGGCTCGTTATCTTGGTGATGAAGCGGGCAAGATCGACGAATTGCCAACCCTGCCCAACCAGATCGACGAAATCGCAGATTCCCTGCAATCCCTGTTGGCCAAGGTTGAAACCATCCCGATTGAACAAATTGGCATGCGGGTTCTGGGGACGGTCGAAGGTATGGAAAACCTTGTGACATCGCCTGAACTGCAAAAAAGCATGGAAAGCATTCAGGAAGCCAGCAACGGCATTAATCAGCTGGTGTCGCATCTTGATAGCAGTGTTTTGCCTGCAACGCGTGAGGCGCTTGATGAAGCCCGCAAAACCATGACTGATCTTCGCGATATGACAGCACCAAATTCGCCGGTTCGTTATAACCTTGAAGAATCGCTCAAGGAAATTTCATCAGCGGCCCGGTCGGTTCGAACCTTGACCGACTATCTTGAACAAAATCCCAACGCCCTGATTTTGGGCAAATCGGGCAACCGGGAGGAATAACACATGTCCGCAGTAACTTTCCTGCATTCCCTGACCCGGCATTCCAAAACGGTGTCATCCCGGTTCTGGCCGCAAGGGCATATCCGAAAAGCCGGACTGGCCTTGACGGTGGCGTCGGTGGTTGTCCTGGCCGCATGCAGCGTTACGCCCAAGGGGCGATATTTTGTGTTATCCCCGGTAACCACACAGCATCCTGTGCAGTCCGGGGTTGTGAAAGCCGTTCTGGGTATTGGGCCGATTGTGTTTCCCAGCCATCTGGACCGGGCACAACTGGTGCTGCGCACCGGCCAGAACGAACTTTATCTGCGCGAAAATGATAAATGGGCCGAGCCGTTAAATGAAACGGCCCGGCGGGTGTTAATGCAGGACCTGCAAGACCGCTTGTCGCCCAAACGCATGGAAGCGTTTCCCTGGAACAGCCGGGATGGTGTGAACTGGCAGATTGCGGTTGATATTGATAATTTTGAAGCCCAGCCGGATCGAACCGTGCGCCTGAACGCCCAATGGAAAATTATTGATTTTTCAAGTGGCGCTATTGTCTTGTCCAACCGCTTTGATCAGCGGCTTAAACCGGCCTCGGCAGACAGTGCCGATATTGTCGCCACCATGAGCCTGCTTCTTGGACATTTTGCCGACGATATTTCAGGTGCCTTTAATCAATCCTGATCGCGGGGAGGACGATGGGGAATGTGGCTTTGTGCGCGTCGCACTGTTTTCGCGCCATGATTGTGGCCCGGAACGCCGTTTTGGCTGTGTGATGTGTATTTTTAGGGGCTTGCGGATAAAGTTTTTCAACTTCGAAAAACATGTTTGAAATCATAAACTAACAACCAAACCAGGCATAAAACCAGCCGTTTGGATGATGTTGCGCCGGCAACGGGTGGTGACGCTCTATTGTTTTCCGCTAATCTATCGATTATCCTGTTCTTAAGAGGGAACATACCCTTGGTTTGGGACATGCAGCTGCTGCTTTCCGCGGTTATTCGCCGATACAGGTAGTTTTGGGGAGCCAGGTTGCATTATGCCGGTAACAACAGCTTATACGTACGAAGTACGTGTCAAGCGGGGTGATCGATGGATCATTCACGCAACATATGATGTCGAAAAAGAGGCCCAGATAGAAGCGGAATCCGTTTTGCGGGGCAAAGTGTCTGCGGTACGGATCGTTCGTGACTGGGAACGTGAAGATGGCCGACATATAGAAAAGGTTCTTCTTGAAAAAGAAGGTCAGGGTGATGGCGGCGACGAACCGGTTCGGGTAACCCCGATCGAGGATGCCGCGCTGTGCGAGACTGACGAGGACCTGCTGGGGGTCGAAAGCCGTTCAACCATAAACCGGTTGCTGCGCAAGTATTTCGAACAGGAAGTCCTGACCCCGACCGAGGTAATGTATAATTACAAAAACCTTCGGAAGCTGATGTATCATGACACCTTGTTGCCCAGTGCGGTTGACCGGGTTGCCACGATCCATTCGCGCACGACCGAAGGAAACCATATCGAGGCGGCAAGCAAGCTGCATCGGGCGATTGATACGCTGGCGGCACGCGCACGGCAGGTCGAAAAATATGACCTGCCGCAATTCGAAGATGCCACCATTGCCGAAGTCCGCCGCGAAATCAGACAGCTGCGCCTGGCCGAGGATACCGATTTCCTGACCATGGTGGCGTTAACCCGTCATTTGTCGTCGTCGCGAAGCTGGATCGGCAAGCTTGACTTTGCCCTTAAAGTTAAAGGCGACCCCAAGGACAACCGGGCACGCGCCATGGTTGACGATGTGGTCGCCGATATTCTGGGCTCGCCGGTTGCATTAAAGGATTTGCTGGGGCCGTCGCGTAATTTTGGCGAGGCGGTTTTACTGCATATTGATTTGGCGCTGGGCAAGGCACGCGGCAACCGCGGAGCAGCACAGGATGTTCTTGATTTGTTAAACCCGCTATTTGCGGCAGGCCTGATGCCAAAGGCGCAGTTTGTTCTGTTCGATTATATTGCCCGCGAACTTAAAAGCCCCAATAGCCTGTCGCGATCAGAGGAAGACGCTAATCCGCTTGTCGAGATACTCGACCGGTTGCTGAATGCAGATGGCGTTGTTTTTGGTCAGCCAATGGTGGAAGCACTGGTCGAGCGCGGTGCCCGTGTGCGCAATGTCGGCGGCAGCCGTGCCTTTGGGGAAGGTGTTGACGAAATTGCGACGAACCTGGCGCCGGGCTGGCGGCGTTTGGCATTTTTGGCAGACGTCACCAAATGCGAACGTGCGGGTGAAATTGAAGGCGAACTGGCCGAGCTAACCCGTAAAACGGTTGCCGACATGCGTGGGCTGCGGGCCTTTTGCGGGATGCAGGCCAAGCCGCGTGAAAAAATGGCGATGGTTACGCGGATGCACGAAAATGTCAGCCGGTCTAATTTCGTCGAGGATTTAAAGCATCATCTTAGCGAACGGCTTGATAATGGCCTGGCCGATTATCTGATACGGGAAAAGGTGATCGAGCGTATTGATAACCCTGATCTGCATCTGCGCCAGCGTGCCTATATGCTGGTTAAATTTTGTTCCAGCGGTGTGTTGATCGAGGGCAAATCGGCAACAATGGCCCGCAAGCGTGTGGTTGGTTATTTACGCCAACCCAATTTCACCGATCATCTTGTTGATGATTTGCAGGATTCCGGTGAAAAAGAAGGAACCTTGCGCGATTTTTATGCGCTGCTACAACGCAGCGGATTTTAGAGCGGTCGCGCCGTTAACAACATAGATTTTGCCTTTAAAACGCCTGTGGCTACCAAGCTGCAGGCGTTTTTGCGTTTGGGCAAGGCGGGTTTTGCTGCGATGAAATGGCATTTTGGCAAAATTGGTGGGGTGTTTGTCATTGTTGCCAATGCGCCCTTGGGGCAAAATGGCACCATCCATACAGGAGGCTGGCCCATGACAATTCCCGTATTACCCCATAAAACGGTGCGCCAAATGGCCTGTTATGCTTTTGACAATGTCATGAGCCTTGATGTCACCGGGCCATTGCAGGTTTTTGCCTCTGCCAACGAAGAACTGGCGCGCCAGGGCCAGCGGCGAGCGTATGACGTGCTGGTATTTGCCGAGCAATCAGGCCCGGTTCAGACCTCATTCGGGGTCAGGATATTTGCCGATCAGGCACGCGATGAACTGGATCTGACACAGATCGATACCGTGCTGATCCCCGGTGGAGACGGCATCGACCGGGTGCGCCGTAACCCTGCTGTTGTCAGCTGGTTTCAGGCGGCCAGCGATGTGGTGCCGCGTGTTGGCTCGGTCTGTTCTGGGGCGTTGGTGCTGGCCGCCGCCGGGATGCTTGATGGCCGGGTGGCAACAACGCACTGGTCTCGCTGTGATGAAATGCGCGCGAGCTATCCAGGCATAGGGTTGGTGGAAAACCGGATGCACACCTATGACCCGACCGGTCTTGATGGCGATGCGCATATCTTTACATCTGCCGGTGTGACAGCCGGGATTGATTTGGCGCTGGCTTTGCTCGAAGCCGATTGTGGCCGTACCGTTGCCCTGGCTGTGGCGCGGCGGCTGGTGATGTTTTTAAAACGGCCCGGCGGTCAGGCACAATTTAGCGCCTATCTTACCCCCGCCATTGGGGCATCGGGGCAACTGGCCGGTTTGCTGGAATGGTTGCCGGCCAATTTGCAGGCAGATTTGTCGCTAGATGCGATGGCAGCCCGCGCCGGGATGTCGCCAAGAACTTTTTCGCGTGTTTTTACCCGCGATCTGGGCCTGACCCCGGCACGATATGTGGAACGCATTCGGGTGGAAGCCGCACGGGGGCTGTTACAGGCGGGCGATATTTCTATCAGCCAGGTGGCCCGGTTATGTGGTTTCGGGCACCCTGAAACCTTGCGACGTGCCTTCCATCGTCATTTGTCGATCAGCCCACAGGATTATGCGGAACGGTTCGGGGTAACGGTTTTACCTGTGTAGTCAGCGGGGCGGGCTGAGCATCCTGATTTTTCCGATTTTTTACAGTCATAAATTCCGTTTTTGAAAGTTGGCGACATGTTGTTACTGACCAATGGGCAGGTGCGCCTGCTTTTTATCGCCCAGGCTTTGTACTGGTTGTGTTCGATGGTGGGCATCACCCTGACATCGCTGGTGGGCGTGCAACTGGCCCCCTATGCCAGTTTGGCAACCTTGCCATTAGGCTTGCTGGTGCTGGGTAACCTTGGCGGGGTTCATCCCTTGTCCATATTCATGCAACGGCGCGGGCGTCGGGCCGGTTTGATGGCCGGGGCGTGGTTTGGTGTTGCCGGGGCAAGCATTGCATCATTGGGTGTTTACCTGGGTGACTTTACCATTTTTTGCATTGGTGCGGTGCCGATTGGCATTTATCAGGCATCGGCGCGCTATTATCGCTATGTCGCACTTGAGGCGGTTGAAAATGCCCATAAGGGCCGGGCGGCGGCCTATGTTACCGGGGGCGGGGTGCTGGCCGCACTGGTGGCACCTGAACTGGCGGTATGGTCACGCGATGCACTGGTGGTGCCGTTTTTAGGGGCCTATCTGGCCATGATTGTGATGGCGGTTGTCGCAATTATTTTGCTGTCGGGCGTGGCACAGGGTGATATTCCCGCCCGCATTCCTAATGGCGGGCAAGTGATGCGCAATTTGTTAAAGCGCCCCAAAATATTTACCGCCGTGTCCATCAGTGCGATCGGGCAGGGGGTGATGGTGCTGGTGATGACGGCGACGCCACTTGCAATGAAGTTTTGCGGGTTTGATGTCTCTCAGTCGTCAGAAGTTATTCGCTGGCATTTCATTGGCATGTTTTTGCCCGCCTTTGTTGCCGGGCCGCTGATCGACCGGTTCGGGGCGCGTAATATCGCCGGTATCGGCAGTGTTATTTTGCTGATAAGTGCCAGTGCAGCCCTGATGGGGCTGGATTTCGGGCACTTCCTGATAAGTTCGCTGTTGCTTGGTCTGGGCTGGAATTTGATGTTGCTGGCTGGGACAACCTTGCTGGGCGAAGGGCACAATGCGGCTGAACGCGGCCATGCCCAGGCCCTGATGGAACTGGCAAACGGCATTTTGGGTGCCATTGCATCCTTTGCTGCGGGTGCTTTGATTGTCGGGGCAGGCTGGGATGCTGTGAATGTGGGGATGATGCCGGTGGTCGTGGTCGGGCTGATCATTTTGCGGTTTCGGGATGGCAAAAACTGCCATCGGCACATTCGTGAAACCTGATTGCAGTGTTAAACCAAAAAAGGCCCGCCGGCGTTAACCCGGCGGGTCAGTTTTATGGGGCGCGTGAATACAAGGTGCAACAAACGCCCCGGCGCGATCTAGTGCCCACTGGCGCGGAAAACCGGTTCCGGGTGCCAGAAATCAGGCAATAAAAAAGCCAGCAATTATGCTGGCTGTAAGGACATTTCCGGGCGGTGGGCAGCGACAAATTCCTTGATCTTTTGCAGAACCTGATCGCGAGAGGTGCTTTCGCGGGTCTGGAAAAGAACTTCGCGTTCCCGAATGACAATGCCCAGATATACCGGGTTCGGGTGATCTTCATTTTGAAGTTTCAGGGTGCGCAAAACATGGCCATGGTCATCGGTGCTTTGATAGACGGTCCGCATTGAATGCTCCTGCGTGTCTTTCGCTCACATCGGGTCACGGGCTGATCATAACTTCTTCCCGTAAGCGGACCTTATGCCACAAATTCTTTTCCGGCCCGTGACAGCTCTGTGATTGTTTCAAGACAGTTCGGAAAAATGCATAAAATGACGTGGGCTTTGGCAGACGAACGCAGATGTGATGCCTGCTGGTTGAAAAAGAAGCGGGCTATAACAGGTCGACATCGATTTTTTGCGAAAAATGCCGCTAAATGTACAAGAGTAAAAAGAAATCGGTCCTGAGCCGGTTTTGAGGCATTGACAGTACCGGATCGGATGTTTAAGAAAGGCGGCGTTCCACACGGAACACGACGCAGAACGGGCAAGTGGCCGAGTGGCTGAAGGCGCTCCCCTGCTAAGGGAGTATGGGGTCAAAAGCCCCATCGAGGGTTCGAATCCCTCCTTGCCCGCCAGTGATAAAGGCTCCCTTAACGGGAGCCTTTTTTCGTTTTAATCAGCAATTTCAATGGCTTGTAACGTGTTGATCTATTTAGATTGACGGGTGCTATCGGGTTCAAATACGGTTGGTTCTCAATTTTGGTACACAGTTTGGTACACATTTTGGGACACAGGCCATGCCCGAGGACCTTAGCCGCTATATCATTCGTCGCGGTCGCCGATACAGTTATCGCCGTCGTGTGCCTGCTGATCTGGTCGATATTCTGGGCAGCGAAGTCAAGATTTCCCTTAAGACAGATAGCTATGATTCCGCTCGTTTGGCCGTGGGCCGGGTGAATGAAAGTGTTATCGGTTATTGGGATGAATTGCGGGCATCTGGCAAGGTTGCTGGCGCGCAAGAGCGGTATGAGCGGGCGCGTGATCTGGCTGTCAGGTTGGGGTGGCGGTATCAGCATTCGGGGGAGATTGCCGAGGCCCCGGCCAAGGATGTCGTTGCCCGGCTTGAAAGCCTTGAAACTGTTGATGATCGTCGTGTCATTGATGCCGTTCTTGGGGCCGTTCCCATGCCCCGGATTATGATTTCGACGCTGTTTGATGAATATGAAAAATTGAGTTTTGACGCACGGATTGGCAAGTCGCCTCGGCAGGTGGAGCTTGCCTTAAACCCGCATCGGCGATCCCAAAAAAACCTGCTGGCCGTTATTGGTGACAAACCGGTTGCCGAACTGTCGCGGCAGGATGCGTTGCAGTTTCGGGGGTGGTGGAGCGACCGCCTGCGCGATGAAAAGCTATCGGTTAAATCGGCCAACAAGGAAGTGAATTGCCTGCGCGCCATGTTTCGCGTTGTCAGCGATGCGCGGTTAATGGGTGTTGAAAACCCGTTTAAGGGGATTGCATTTCGCAACCATGTCACGCAGGGCAAAAGCCGGGGTGAAACGGTATCGCGTGACTGGATTGTGCAAATGCTGTTGGCACCTGGTTGCCTTCTTGGCGGCATCAATGACGAAGCCCGGCGCATCGTTGCAATCCTTGCGGAAACCGGGGCGCGACCGGGGGAAATTTGTGGTCTGGAACAGGCTGATTTTGTTCTTGATGACCCAATCCCGCATATCAGGATCAGGCCAAACCAGATACGCGAAATTAAGACCAGCATGTCTATTCGCAATTTGCCATTGGTCGGGGCCGCGTTACCAGCCGCCAAGGCATTGGTGGCGGCGGGTGGAATTGTGCGCTATCGCGGCAAGAATGGCAGTTTTACAACCGGCGTGAACAAGTTTTTGCGCGAAAACGCGGCCTTTGAAACCGGTCAGCAAAGCCTTTATTCGTTGCGTCATGCCTTGCAGGATCGGTTCATTGCGGTTGAGGCCCCTGACATGCTTGTGGCGTCGGTGATGGGGCATAAATTTTCCCGGCCAAAATACGGGGCGGGGCCAACGCTCAAACAGAAACAGGAATGGCTGGCGCGCATAGCCCTTATGCCACCTTCATTAAATCAGCCATAAGGTTTTCTATACTGTCGGGCTGGCTTATTCGGTTGCGTTCGTCATATAGATTTTGCGCCATTTTCATCAAGTCGCCGTTATCAAAACGGTCGCCATGATCGCGCATGATTCGCGCCAGCGTGCGTAGTGCGGCATCGATGCGGGCAACCGTCATCGGCTCCCCCGCATCGGTGCGGCGTGAGCCTTTCGGATTGAAAGACCCGTGGGTTGTCATGACGCTGCCTTTCTCCCGGTGTCAAACAGACTACTGGCCGCGACGTTTGCGCGGACAAGGGCCGCTGCCAAAGGTGGGCATACGGCGTTGCCGCATTTGGCAACCTGCTGGCTTTTGCTGAATTTAAAGCCGTCGCTGTCGCGATCTCCGATTTTGTAGGTATCGGGAAAGCCTTGTGCGCGAAACAGTTCACGCGGGGTGAGCATACGCAGGCCGATATCGGTGATCTGATATTGATGGCCTGCGATGGTGACAATGCCAAAGCGGTCGTGACTGGTGACAGTGCCGAGCGGATCGGTTGCCGGTTGGCCTTCGCCGGTGCCGTAGTATTTGGTGAGAAAGGCGCGGACTTCGCCGACGTGGTTTCCGCCGGCCGTGATGGTTGGCATTGGATCATTCACGGGTTGGCCATGCTGGCAGGTGCCGCGCAGTTTAACCAGGTGCGAGGTGCAAAGGGCTGTTTTCCCCGTGCCGCCTGCGGTGATGGTGGGGGCAGGTTCCTGTGCATCGGAGCCGATGCTTTTGCCAAACTGCCGGTCCAGATGGGCAACTACAATTCCCTGCGGGTTTGCGCCGCCCGGGCGTTTCATCGCGCCCCCGCTGGTAACGGTGTGGACCGGTTCGCGGGGGTCGTACCCGGTGGCCCCATTGCGGAACTTGGTGATGTGGGCGGCGGCAATGGCGCGGTTATTCGCTCCTTTGGTCGCAATGCTGGAAGCGTAAGCGTCGGCTTCGCGCCTGGTTTTATCGTGCCGGGCCATGAAAGCGGAAACAACGGCCATGCCGCCGCCTTTGGGAGTTGCGGTTACCGTGCGTAGTGGTTCGTTGGCGGGCATGACGCCGCCGCTTGATGAATGTTGAACATGCTGGATGAACGGTTGGACCAGCCCAAACCGGTTTGCTGCTGTTTGGGTTGGTAACGGGTTGCGCATGTCGATGCCGCGTGTTTCGCCTTCGCGCTTTGGCCCGTAATAGGTTTGGGTAAAAGGAGAGGTTGGGGCGTTTTTGCTGTCTGTCACTACAAATGGTTTCTTGGCATCAAAGACAAACTTTTGCATTCCCCGTGCGATACGCTTCATTGTATTTTCAGCAAGCGGGCGTTTCAGGCCAAGTTTTTTGGCTTGTGCCGGGTCCATAAAGATAGACGGGCAGGGTAAATCCCAATCGATAATGTCCGCCGCGACTGGCCATGGTTTCAGCTTGCGTTGTTTGACGGCATCGCTTCCTGGTGCACCGTGTGTTGGTTCGGGCCAAACAATGTCTTTGCCGTCGCACCTTGCGATCACGAACAAGCGTTTGCGAATGGTCGGTGTACCATAGTCGCAGGCGCGCAAGACGCGGTATTCTACCCGGTATCCAAGGCGTTCAAGTTGTTCTACCCACATCTTGAAGGTTTGGCCCTTGCGGGTTTTGCAGGGTTTCCCGTTCACGTCCAGCGGTCCCCAGTCGGCCCATTCTTCGACATTTTCCAGCATGATCACGCGGGGGCGGACCTTTGCCGCCCACCGGATCACAACCCACGCCAGCCCGCGAATTTTTTTGCTGCGCGGCTTTCCTCCTTTGGCTTTGCTATGATGGGTGCAATCGGGGCTAAACCATGCGAGTGCCACGCGGCGGCCTTTGCAAACGGCAACGGGATCGACCTTGAAAACATCTTCGCAAAGGTGGGTTGTGTGCGGGTGGTTTGCCTGGTGCATCAAGACGGCGTTGGCGTCATGGTTGATGGCGATATTTACCGGTCGGTTAAGCGCCATTTCAATGCCGGTTGACGCTCCGCCACCACCCGCGAAGTTATCAACGATCAGCTCGGCATCAAGGTGCCATTGGGGGGTAAAACAGTTCATGCCATACCCTCTTGGTTATTTGGTGGGAGAATGTCGTTTCGGGTTATCCATTGAGCCTGATTAAGGACCGTAAAGCGAACCAGAAGGTTCCCGTTGGGAAGTGCGGCGATGACTTTTGCCTGACGGGGAAAGCGATTGAGAATTACGGTTACGGCCTCGCCGCTGACGGGTGCGTATGGCTTTGGTTTAACGGTCGTGTCATTGCGTGGTAGGGGGCGCGGCAGGTTAGGGAGATTGATGATTGTTGCCATGATGATTTACCTGCGATTGCGGGAAATGATCGGCAACGGGTACGTTTTCCGGTGGTAATTATAGGAAACTTGTTGCCGATCTACTCCGCGATAGTTTCCATATGTGAAACTTTATCGCAAGACAAAAGTTTCTTTAATTGAAACTTTTGTTCGGAATGTAAATTTTTATACAGAAATTACTACCGTGAAAACGCAAGGTTTTCCGGTTTTTCCATAGGCGTTTTCTAGGGGGGCGGGGTGATCGGGTGTTGCCTAGAGGTCCTGCATTACGCGAATGACACGCCCGATAACGCGAAGTTCGGTCTGAGGAAAAATGATTTCATGGACCGGGTTTGTTGATACCGGTTCCAGACGGTTGGGCGATGCCCGGAAGCGTTTGAATGTGGCTTCGCCGCCATTGGTGGCGACAACGTAAAACTTGCCATCGTTCATTTCTTTTTGCGACACATCCACGATGATTGTGGAACTTTCAGGTGCAACAAGATTCATCGAATCTCCCTTTACTTCCAAGGCGATGCAGCGGCGTTCATCAACGCCGTGACATTCGATTTGGGGGCAGTCGGCAAGATCGTTGATATCTACTTCGCGCGTCATTGCAAGTTGACCGGCTGAAACCCAGCCGATCAGAGGCACCCGCACAATAGGGTTCTTGCTGGCGATCAGTTCAAATGGTTCAACGTCAAGCGCCCTGGCAAGTTTTTCCATCCAGTTCATACCGAGCTGGAGGCCGCCATTTTCAAGTTTGCTGATCTGGCCTTTGGTGCCGCCGGTGAGTTCGGCCACTTGCTCTTGCGTGAGGCCGCGCCGTTTGCGGATTGCGCGAATGTTGTTTTCCATGGGCATAAATGTTTCATCATTGGAAACTTGCGTCGTTGTCGATTTTAGAAACTTTTTGCTTGACGTAAGTTTCAAAATAAGAAACCTTGTCTCCATTATGAAGTTGGAACAGTGGTTATCAAACACACAAACATCGCGCAGCGCATTTGCAGAGCGGATAGGGGTTAGCAAGTCGGTTGTTACCAAATGGTGCAGCGGCGAGGTTTTGCCCCGGACGGTTCCGCTGTTGGCGATTTATCGCGTTACTGCCGGACAGGTAAGCCCGAATGATTTTTATGATCTTTCCGGGCTGACAGCTTGCAATGACGATGACCCAGCCGGTGGCCGCTGCGCCATCGAGGGCGGAACGAAAGGCGCGGCGGCCTAGGCTGCGGTGCTTCACCCTGTAACCATGGCATGAAGCGGAAACTGTTTTTATGGCGAAGTCAGCACCAATTGCCCACGAAACCGTGCAGGCGGTTTTTACTGCAGCCCTGCGCCGGGTTGTGGGTACCTATCAATCGGAAAACAAGCATATTACCCTGCGCGAAATGGCGCAGGAAACGGGTATTAAGCAGCGCACACTTGAAGCCTATCGAGACGGGGAATGCCTTCCCAATGGTGTAAATATGTTGCGGATCATGGCGGCGTTGCCGGTCAGTTTTGCCAATGAAGTGTTGTCGCTGGCAGGGTTTGGCGGGGTGCAAAAGTTAAGCCCTAGTGAAACAAATTTGCATTTGATTGCGTCACAAGCGGCAGATTACCTGCAAAAGCATATGGAACATATGCGCGATGGCAAGCTGGACCCGCACGAAATTGCCAAGGAACGTGATGCTTTGTCCGGCCTTTATAACAGGCTGGGGGCGTTTCTGGCCGCGGCGGCAGCGCCGGTGGACCTGAACGCGGCGCGCAAAAAACGCGGGGTGGCGATATGAGCAACCCCGTTTCACGCCGGACAACCTATGCGGAGCGCAACGATGCGCTGGTGTTCGCATCCAAGGAATTTCTGCGCTGGATGATTTCGCAATCGACCGAGCCGATGTTGCCGCGTGATACCACGCCGGACCAGTATTTGCGGCAGGTTTCTACCCTTACCCGGTCGCAGCGGCGCGCGATGAAGCCTGATCAATTGGCGCTTATCAATTGGGCCCGAGCGGTTGCCGCGGCGCAAAGTGGGGAGGTGGAGGAATGAGCAGGATTTTCACTTATTCCGACGACGATAAAGATGGATTTAACCCTTTCGGGTCTGGTCCCGAACCGATCAGGCGGCGGGTGGCACAATGAGTGCTGTTTTAAAATATGGAACACCGCTGGCGTCGGATATGCGCGTTGCTACAGTTGGGTTGGCGGCCAATGACGTGGGTCTGTTTGTGCCACCCAAGACATTGCGGCGCGGTTTTCATGAGATTAGTCGCGACGTGGTGCCACGGCGGAAATTTGACCTGTGGTTTGCCGTTGAACGGGCTGTTTTTCCCTGCCTGTTTCATATGATCGCGATGGGAATGTTTGAGGAAGATGAACCCGAACGACGCGACATTTTGAAGGCGTTTGAAGATGATATGGAAGAATGGGCAAAACTGATGTTGCCAAGCCAATTCCATGATTTTCGCCGTGAGATGCTGTCACTGGTTCATTTGATTACCGGCACCCTGATCGACAAGCAGATCGGGCAAAATGGGGGCTGGCCCACGGTGCGGTTGATGATGGTGGGCAGTGGCCTGGTGCAGCTTTGTGACCACTATGCCTGTGAAGCGTTTTTTACCACCCGGTTTGAGTTGTCATTTAACGCCATGCTTTCGGCCCTGCATTTTGTTGCCGGGGATGAAATGGCATCGTCGGAGGTGTTCGCAACCAAAGCTCTGCGCCGTGTGTGTAGCGCATTGAAACAACGAGGGCGGTTTGGATGGGTTTTGTTTCCAGTCAGTGGTGATCCAGATGCTTGTTGATGTGATCAATTACATCCCGCGCCCGCTGTCTTATTGCTTCTATTTTTGGGTCACTGCTTTCTTCTTCATAACTGTTTATTGCCTCAAACAGATTGTCGTAGAGATCGAGAAGTTTGGTTTCAGCTATTTCATAAGGGGTGGCGGGAAGTCTTTCCAAAATTGTCGCTGCTTTGGGAGGCATTGTTACCGTTACGTTTTCACCATTGACAGTAACGGCTTGGCCGCCGGTCAAAATTCGATGTGTTTCCCCTTCAAGTGCTGTAACAAGCTGGTTCAATTGATGGCGAAGTTGTCGTCGTTTTCGGTTGTCTGTTTTTGTGAATGGCGTCATGGCCCCCATATAGGCCAACCAACCACCGGCAAGCCCCAATGCGCCAGCCATGACCGTTTCCCATTCCCATTCAAATTTAAAGATTTTGGCACCCATATCCGAAATGCCAAAACCAAGGGCAAGGCACCCAATTCCCGTGATGGCGACCCAGCCGAGGCTGACTTTTTTATCAAGGTCAAATTTCATTTAATCCCCCATGTTTGGGCGCAGAATACTTGGTCTTTTCATCGTGTGGAAGGCCGCATTCATGCCCCGCTAATCGGTGTAGGTGCATGATGGTATTGGTAACGCAACAAGGCGTAATTCGTGACTTTTTGAGCCGTTCCGTGGTGCCGAGCCGTCGCGGATACCGAAAGGTTGATGCCAGACGTCACAAAGCCGGGCCAACATTAACAACGCGCCTGCATTTTGCCAGACCCGGGCGGACAACACTGAAAATTTCAGGGCCGTTGGGCGTGCGAACCATAAGCCCGGCCCGTGCCATGATCCTGCTGGCAGTGTGTGGGCGGGGCGAGGGCAGGTATATTGATTACCTGTCGATAAGCGAAATTGTGTGGCCGGACCCAGAGAAAATGCCAGACGACTGGGCGGACATTTTGAAAAGCCATGTATCCGCAATGCGCGGGCTGTTGCGTGCCATAGGCTCGGAACTTTGGATTGAAACAAAGTGGGGCTGGGGACTTGTGTTACGGCGCACGGAAACCGCGCAGAATGACAATAACGAGGCCCGAAAGCGCCAATTTGCAACGGTATGAAGCATACGCCCGGCTTAAAAATTGGCTGTGCCTAACAATCTGTTATAGGCCCCTTACCCTGTTTGATCGCGGGGTGGGGTGTGTGGTCGTGGGGGAAACCCTGCTTCACACTGAAAATACAGGCGGATCAAATGACACATTTCCCGGAAATAACCCCGGACTTTGAAAAGCGAAAGGCCGTTCTTCATATTTTGCGCGGTGCAAATGTTGACGGACCAGTTGGCATTGCAGTTGATGTTTTGTGCTGCGTTTATGGGCTTGAAAATACCTATTACTTTAATCGGCGTTCCACTCACGCGGTTGTGGTGCGCGGCGCGATTCATAAGGTGCCCGATGCCGTTGATCAGGCGAACGAAATTTTGCGCCAGCTTGGCCTTGTTGGGCAATATATTGCCTATCCTGGTGCGCGGACAGACCCGCTTAACGGTTTGAATAACCGTCGGCTATTGCCGGTTAATGATAACCGCCGGAACGTCATGCGGGGTGCGGTATGAAAAACGGTTATGATATTTTAAGCGCCGCTGTGCGCGAGGCCGCCAACGATAACCTGGGGGCAGAAGAAACGGTAACGCGCATTATCAATGATCTGGATTTTGCCGGTTTGACCATTTTGCGTCGTTATCCCGTGGTGGATTACGCGCAACCTGTTCAGGTCATTAAGGAAGAGGGCAGCGCAACCTATAGCGCCGTTGCTTGGGCTTATGGGGCGTCAGTAACCGATTTGCGCGGCCGCCCGGGCCATTTGGTGATGTGGCAGGAAAGCGGGCAAATGCAGGCTGCCTGGTTTGATGGTGAAGGAGCCAACAGCCGCCTGTTGCAATACCGCGTTATCAATGTTCCGCCAGCTCCGGCTACAGCCTTTGTGGCGCCGTGTGGAGCTTGCCAAAAGGCGGCATCCTGAAAATTTGACCTGTGGTCGCGCGTCTAGCGCGACCCTTGTCTGATTATCGGAATTTGGATAGGAGGCAAAACTGCATGGATGCGATGAGTTAGCGCTGATATTGATTGATTATTTTAAGCTTTCAAAGCGTTGGGGGGCGTGACCGAGGGTGTGTTACGATTTATACTTTTTTGGCTTAATTCTTTTTTTTCTGAGTGAGTTTTTTGTATGTCTTTTGTTTTAGGACAGAATCAAGTGTATCATTTATTATTTTTATTTCTTCAATAATGTCGGAGAGATTGAATGATGTTTCTCCTAAATCCTCACGGGGATTGTTAAGATATTTTATTTTTAATTTTAAACTTCTGCTGCTTACCGCTAGTTGTAGTGTTATATCAAGGATTTTTTTCTCTATAGGTGTTGCGGATAGTACTTCGGCGGTAGTTTTTTCTAATTCTGTAGCTAATGAATAGCTGATTGCAGCAACCAATTCTTCTTCATCGTCATTTTCTAATATGAATGTGATATCTTCGTGCATTCTGTTGTAATTTTTATTGTAAATGATGTATGCTATTTTTGTGTTGTCATCTGTATGCCATTCTCTTTGCATGTTTACAGCGATTAATGCGAAAACTCCACCAAGCAAGCCGAGCGCTCCTGCTAAAACCGTCTCCCATTGTAAACTTTTAACAAAAACGTAGAGCTGTCCTCTATAGTCAGACGTCAAACCTGCTGCCTGGTAGCCTGTATAGACGAGGATGGAAATTAAAGAGATAATGAGTATTAAGAAGAAATAAAGTAAAGCTTTTCTCATTTTCACCTCGGATTTTTTCGGGTTTTTAAATTTATTTTTTTCTGTAAAAATAAATTTTATTTTATAGGGAGTGGGTTCTTTTCACATGTATGTTTTTGATTTGCAGTAATTTATAATGCGTTGGCCGTCTTTTTCATGGTTTTCGAGATTTCAAAGGCGCTTGGCATATGTGGCTGGTGAAGGTGGTTAAGGGCCGTTTTTTTCGAGGGCTTTGGTTAGTTCAACGATTGCTTTGTCAAGTTTTTCAACAATTTCGAACTTCGTGTCAACGCCATTGTTGGCAATTGTTGATATAATTCGTTTAACCGCGAAATATGCTTCATTGGCATCACTGCTAAACACGATAGTTGGTATATCTGGCAATTTATCTTGCATGTCTTTTGCCAGTTTTTTCATGTGATCCGATGCGCTTGTGCCAACTTCCTGGCTTCCTACGACGAATATGCTGGGGCCTCGTTTTGTAATTTGGTCCGTGAAGAATATAATAGAGTGGATAAAACGAATGCTTTCTCTTCGGTAGGATTCAAGGGTGCCGGATGTTGCTCCGCGATAGGCAATAACACCGCCCGCAAGACCAAGAAAGCCGGCGAAAATTGTTTCCCATTCGTTCTTTTTAAAAATGTAACAAATAGCATTGTCATTACATGTCTCGACCGTATTGAACCAAAGGCCGACGGAGAAAATGGCGACGCCAGTTCCAATAATGGTCGCATAAAATATATGGGTTAGCGTTCTTTTTGTTCTCAATTCCTCCTCCCCCATCCCCTGCAATCAACAACAGTTGGGATCATCGCCGGGAAAATGTCTTGAGGTCAATAGTGCATAGGTTGCAACGGAAATAATTAGTTACTTTTTTTCAAATGACTGGCGCGTTGATGTTTTTGTTTTCTGTTAAGGAGTATGCGTGATGGAACGTGCCTTGAATGCGACGAATGATAATATTTCGCGTGATGCCCTGTTTCAGATTGAAACCCGCAATCTCACAGGCGGTTCGGTGCAAACGGTGAATGCGCGGGATTTGCATGGTTATTTGCAGGTCGGAAAGGATTTTTCGACTTGGATAAAAGACCGTATCGAGCGTTACCGGTTTGTGGAAGGTGAGGATTTCATCAAAGCGGAGAATTTGTGCTCCCCAAATTTGGGGAGCAAAGGGCGCGGCGGTCATAACAAGACCGATTACCATCTAAGCCTTGATATGGCGAAAGAGGTTTGCATGGTGGACAATAGCGGAAAGGGGCGTATGGCCCGGCGCTATTTCATCAATTGCGAACGCCGCCTGAATGAAAGCCCGGCGCGGTATCTGGCGGATATGGAGCGCCAGATTGTGCGCCTGATTGAAGATCGGGTTGAGCAGACGGTTGCGCTTCGTCTGGCATCAAACGCCCGCGTGGCGGCATTGGAATATGTGTCAGTTCGCGAATTGCTGATGGAACATAACGCCGTGCAAAAGGGGCGAAGCGGGCTTAATCGCAAGATCGGGGCAAGTATGCGTGCCTGGGCGCTGCAAACCCGGCCGCCGATTTCCGTCCGGCGTTGCCCGCATTCCGGTGTTTGGCTTTTCCCGCGAGACTTTGCCGATGATTTCATGCGCCGCCACGGACGCGAACTGGTGCACGATCATAATGACCGGCAAACGGGGCGTGGATCGTTGCAGCTCGTTGTAGCCGGTTAAGCATGCAAGTTTATCCTTGATAAGCCGATTTAAAGGTTTTGTTTTGTATTAGTGAGGTAAGGAGGCTTCTGACCCTATTGGGTATAGTTCGGTTGGTGTTTTCTCCTCAGAGAATACTTGGATGGCTTCATTTAAGCTTTTATTTCCAATAGTCGAAATTAGATCATGAAAACTGGTTAACAATTCAAATTGTGAAAATAGCCACTCAGGGCTGGCTGGGGGGCATGCAAGCGTTCTTCAATATCTCTCCGTAGCTCTTTAATGGAGCGAGCCTGCTTTCTGAAAGCTATTTTTAAGGCTTCGATCTGGTCGATTTGATGCCCATATAGCATGTCATAATTAAGGAGGTTTTGAATCCTGATTTCTGCATCCGAGATGTTTTCGTCGAGTATTCTAGAGAAGGCGGCGATTCCATGTAAAACTTTTCTGATATCCTCGCTGCTGTATTCGAAATCTTTGTTTTCTGATTTAGTGGAAATATTTTTTCTTGGAAATTGTTTGCAGGCTATTTCCAAATTATATTTTACCGACTTGGTAGTCGCGAGCGCTTGCGTTTGCTGTCTGTGGCGATTGTCTCTAATATCGATCCGACGTTGGGTTAGAAAAAGCAAGACAGCTAATAGGCTGGACAGAAAGCTACCAATCAATGTTGCCCAGCCACTGTCAATAGTGTCAGGAATAAAATCAGAACGCAGAACTGCATCAAAAATGTCGGTTGCGATCAAGCCGAATTACAAGCCTCCGCAAATACTTCCTGTTGTGAGGAGTATGAAGTTTTCGAGTTTCCAAGTTTTCATTTTTTAGGATTCATGTGTTTGAAGTAAATAGATTTATATGAGGATCCATTGTATTCTTTGTCAAAATTAAAAAAGTAAGGATCAATGTTTGTGTCAAGTATTTTTAGTTTTTCTGGGTCGAGTATCCCGTTTTTTTTAGCTAGGTTGAGGAAGTTTTCTTTTTCAGAGTCTATGATTTTTTTTAATTTTTCTTTTATGTTTCCTATTTCTTCTCTTATTGAATATATTGCTTTTGTAGGGTCTTCTGCTGATTCGTTTTTTAGTATGACGAATGTTCCTTGGGGGGATTTTATTTCTATTTTTGTGTCGAAGGGTTTTGTTGATTTTGAGTACGGTTTTTCATCGGAGGCTGCTGGTTTATTATTGAATTCAAAATGAGATGATTTTTTTCCATGTGATGCTTTCGTTATGTTATCAAGGTTTTGCGTGTTATATGAATGCCATCTATCTATGATGTAATATATATCATGAAGTGCTTCAAACATGTCGTGTATCGCAAGAATATCAGATATTTCTGTTTTGTTTGCTCCTTGCCAAGTTCTTTGAAAGACTTTTCGTATTGTTATGTCTTTAAAGTAAACCGGAAAAATTTTCGTTTTTATTCCGCTAATCTCTTGAAGAAGCTGCCCATCGCGCCTCTCTATTAGAAATGTTGATTGTATGTCAAATTCAAGATTTTCTATCATTGATTTGTGTCTCCATGAAGAGGGGTGAGCCCTGGAATATTATCATTTATTCCTTTTCAGGGTTTGACTGAGGAATAGACCCTGGTGTTTCTACTAAGAAGCTATAAGCATAGTTCTGGCTTCGGTTCTTGGTAAGCGAATGGCGAGTAATGGATAAGGTTTGGTCGGCGAGGTGCGTATCTGAGATGTGGTTTGAATAAAGTGGCTGTGGAAATTCCGCCAACGGTTGCAGTGTGTTGCTTTGTGGATCTGGTTGTCAATTTATAAGTTCGTTTTAAAAGGCGAATATTATTGCAATTGACCTGTTTGTCGCTGATGGGATTGGGTGTGTCCTCGGCCGCGCCGGAGGGATGGTTTGATGTGATGATGCGTTTGTTGATCTTTGAGTGTGCGTTTTGAGGTGATTGTTATGCCCGTATTTGCAAGCGAAAATGTTCTGTACAAAGGCAACGCATTAGCGCTCTCGCGTGAAGTTGCTCCCAAAGTTGACAAGCATTATAGCGGCTATGTGTATGTCGTTAAAATGTCGGCGCGGCTTGTCAAAATAGGTCGTAGTGCCGACCCTGTCGAGCGGATGAAAAGTATTAATCGTTCGGTCGCTGGCGCGCCAAATTTATCGCCAAGAATGCTTTATTTATCGCCAGCCTGCTTTAATTACAAAGAAGTCGAGGCGTGTTTGTTGTCAGATTTCGCGCAATACCAGACAGCGGGTGAGTATTTTAACGTTCCAGTTTCAGTCGTGGTTTCGGCATTGAATGATTTTGAGTTGGCGATTGGTCGGACACCTGAAGAGCAACGGCAGTTTGATTTGGACCGAAAGCAAGCAACGCAAGATATCTATGGTCTTTTCAACGCCTTGAGCGGGCGGAAGGTCGTCCCGCCCGAGGTGTAGTCGTGGATCTTGAGTTGACGGTAGGCGATGGCGGGCGTATGGTTTGGCCTATCAACGGGATAAATCCGTTGTGGGGGCGTCGAAACCCTCGTATCGAGACGGCCAGCCGTCACGTCAGTTACGGCTATTTTTGCGCCCGGATTCCGGGTGCAGCTTCTCGCTTAGGGCGGGAGGGCGGTGAATATAAGACCCGAAAGGGGAATAAACCCGCCTGCCTCTCGACAGGTTTCGAACCTCCCGCCACCAGCGCGGTCGTCGAAAGCCGTTTTGGTGGTGTTGTGAAACGCTATCGAGAGGGCTTGTTATGATCGCACAGCTTATTCCTCATGCCATTAATGATTCCGTTATCAACCAGCGCGCAAGTGACGGGTATGTCCATGCGACTGCCATGTGCCGCGTGGTTGGTAAGCAGTTTAATGACTATCGCCGTTTGGTGGCGACCCACGAGTTTCTTGACGAGTTAGCCTTAGAAACGGGGATTCCCGTTTCTAAGCTGATTGCGCCAATTAAGGGGCGTGGAGATCGTATTGAACAGGGTACTTGGGTTCACCCCAAATTAGCCATCCATCTTGCGCAATGGCTGTCGCCCCGGTTCGCCGTGCAGGTGACGAACTGGGTTTATGACTGGATGACCGGGCAAAAGCCCGTTCCTGCCCCGCACCCCGATGCGGTAAGCAGCTTTCATTTTTCCAATGATCAGATTGCGGCCTTGCGGGCCGATATTGTGCGCGATGTGACGCGGGATTTGGCAGGGCGGATGCCGCCTGCCGGGATGGATATGCCGCGCCTGAATGCGGGTCATGCTTTGTTTGCCATCGCGGGCAAGCGGGTGATTGTTGATACCAGCGAAAGCAACCCGGCGCGGGGTGAGCGGGCGGTTGTGGTGCGCTGTGAGGATGGCCGTACCCCGGAACTGGTGACGATCCTTGGTGATCCGCCGGTGCCGACATGGTTTGACCGCTGCAAGATTTATGATTCAGGCGTGCGTTATCATATTCCGGTCGGGGTGGTGATTGGCCGTGTTGTTTGGGAGGGTGTTTAAAATGAAACATTCAGGCCCACAAAAACGCGCCAGCGCATCGGCTGCATCGCAGGCACCCAACGCTTTATCACTGCCAGACAATATTGCCGGGATCGAGGCGGTTTATCGGGCGCTTTGCCGGATTGGTGACTGTGACAGTGACGGCCATTTGCTGGAATGGCGCGAGGCCCAGCTTCGCGCCATCCGGGCCAGTCAGGTTTCGGACCTGATTGTTAAATTACAATGCCTGGCTGAATTAACGGGCGGCGCAGATGGACTGACCGCCAAAGGCACGTCCCTTGCCCATGAATGGGTGCAATCCTTGTTGCGGGACGCGGTTTATTTGGCCGGTGTTTCGGAGGGGGCGGAATGAGTTTCAGGTGTTGTTTCGGCGTCTTTTTGGGGGATGGGCGAGGGTGTTTGCCAAGCTTTGTCTTCTTTTTTCTGGAACACTGTGGATCGTCCAAAATCGCGGAAGATCTGTTCCCCGCAAGACTCATTGAAGTAACGAAGATTGAGGACCGGGACGAACATGATAGCGGAGGGTTTCATATAAAAAAACAGGGAAGCGCAAACTTGCAGATCGGCGGATTTCTTGAGGGGGGTATTGATATAGGCGTTTGCAACTGCGGCTGTCCCGGCGCCCACAATGCTATAAATTGTCAGGGTGTAATAGAGAGCAGAGGCAAAGGCTCCTTGTTTCCAAGTGCTCTTTTTCTCCGGAGGCATTGCATGATTGTCCGGGCAGTAAATGCTGTAGGTGGATGTGAAAATCCAGAAACCCTTTGGCAATTCTTCGTTGTCTTTGTGCTGAGACATGCCTGTGCCAACGAGCAATACAAAAGTAATAAACGAGCAAACGGCCGATGGAACGGCGAAATATATGATCATGGATGCTTTGTAGCCGTCAGATGCCAGGGCTGTTGCCAGCATCGTCAGCAGTATGACGCCATTGATGCTCACGTAAAGTCGTGCGTCTGCTTTGTTTTTGGGCGTCCAGTTGGTGTAATCGAACATTTATTGCCCCTGTCTTGGGTGCATCGTTGTGATGGCGTTTTGGCATGCTTGTTCCACGCTGTCCGACATCATGAAGCTGTCCCAGATCAGGCCGAAACGAAGCGAGCTGATATATTTGGTGAAGGTGTTCCCCGGGTCCTTGATCAACATCACGTCGTGCAACCCTTTATCGACACAGGCAATGGCCTGTCGTTGGGGCATGTTCGAGACGATTATAACGCGATGGGTGTTTGCCAACTGGAGAGCAACACTCGCAAGGGTGCAGATAACGGTGATAAGCGTAATTGCTTCAATCTGGAGGGCTATGGCGGGGCGCCCACTAAGCCAGAGCGCACGTATTCCAGTAAAGATTGCGTAGAACATATAGACGGAAAAACCGCAAGAAAAGGCCACCTGTGCCATCTCTTGACACAGCAGGGCAACATAGCCTGTTTCGGTAAAGGTATTGACCACGCCGAAGGTAAAAAAGAAGGCGATGATGATGATGCCGCCTGCTTTTACCGTGTTGAGAACTTCATCAATGGTTGTTGGTGTGAGGTTCATGGTGTTCCTGCGATGGTGATTGGAAATGGCCGAACGTTGCCGGCTTTCTCATTTATTGGGCAAGGGTTTTGGCACCACCGCTTTGCATCGGTCGATGATGGACTGGTAGCTTTGGGTTATGTTCGGTGGCCAGTAGACATACACCCAGTTGGTTGTTTTGCTGAGATTTGGATCGTAGGAGTTCAAAGGGTCTTCAATTGCTTCTTTGGACATTACGCAACGGTTTTGGGCGTTTTGCGACAATCCAATTATCGGCAGATAGTGAATTGTTTTTATTGCAAGGTCTGCAGACTGAATAGCGGGCGACATTGCAAGAAGGCAAGCTGCCGACTTCAAAAGCAAAATTGGTGTTCTGCCGGTCTTCGCCGACCACGTTGGCTTTACTGTCCAGGTGATCTGGCCGTTTTTCGGGTGGAACATCAACATTACCCAGCCCGATATAATGAACGGCAAAATGGTGTCGTACAGAACGATGCCTGCGATTGTGCCGGTTGCAGAGCTGTCGGAAATGGCGACCCCGAAAGAGGTCCCGAGGACGGAAGCACCAGCGATAAATGGGCCTGCGATCAGTATTGTTTCCCAAGAAATCGAAATTTGTGGCCGATCCGCCATTTTAACCCCCTGCATCCCCTGATTGCAAAAGGATCGGAGAAATGAACAGCGATATCAAGCATTCATTGGCCGACATGGCCGATGCCATTAAGGGGCAATACCGTCCCAGCGAGGTTGTGGGGCAGTTTGTGAAGCTGCGCCGGGCCGGGGTGGAAATGGAAGGGCTTTGCCCGTTTCACGGCGAGAAATCGCCCAGTTTCAAGGTGAATGATCGCAAGGGGGTTATTCATTGTTTTGGCTGTGGCTGGCATGGCGATGTGATTGCGTTTTATGCCGAGATACGCGGGATAGGTGCCAGCGAGGCGATACGCGCCCTGGCGTCGGATGCGGGCATTGATGACCCGGTGGCTCGCGAGCGGCTGGCGCAAAAGGCGCGGCGTGATGCTGCCCGACGTGAGGCCGACCTTGCGGCGCAAAAGCAGACCGAGGCAGGGCGGTTAATGGCGATTTGGCAAAGCCGGTTGCCGGTTTTGGGGTCGCCGGTGGCGGATTACCTGGCGTCGCGCAAGGTGTTGCCCGATGTGGTGCCGCCGACATTGGGATATTTGCCAGACCACCCGTATTGGAACCGGCCCGACAAGGGGCGCAAGGCGGTTTTATGCGGGCGGTTCCCCGTCATGGTGGCGATTATGTTAATGCCCGACCGGCGCTTTGCCGGGTTGCATATGACCTATATTGCGCCCGATGGCAGCGGCAAGGCGCAACCGGTTTGCCCGGTGACGGGTGAGGTTTTGGGGGCGAAAAAGGTGCGATCTGCCTTGCCTGACCTTTCGGGGGCGGGGATATGGTTAACGCCGATCCGGGCGCATATGGCGGTTTCCGAGGGGATTGAAAACGGTTTGACATGGATGTTGCGCCGCCCGGACTGGGGCATTGCAGCGGCCTATAGCCTTGATAATTTGGCCGGGGCCGGGCTGGGCGAAGGGCGCAAACGCAGCGATGACCCGAAAAAACGGTTGCCCAGCAAAGCCCCGCGCATGGCGCGCCCTGGTTTTCGCCCACCTTATGGGGATGATGAATATTCGCGCTGGAAAACCGTGCAGCATGTGCAGCGAGTGACGGTATTGGCCGATAATGACAGCAAGGACCCGGTTGCGGCTGCGTGCCTGTTTGAGCGGGCGCGGCGAAAATTTCAGAATATTGGCTATGAAAGCCGGGTGTTAATGCCCCCGGCGGGAATGGATTTTAACGATATGGTCCGGGGGATGTGATGGCAGTGGAATATCAGCAAGCGGCCAACGAGAATGTTGATTTTGACCGGATCGACGAGGATAACCCGTTTCAGGATGTGGCGGACGGGGCCACGGCCCTGCCGGATGCCGGGCCGTGCCCGGTGCAGTGCCTGGGGCATAATGATGGCCGGTTTTATTTTGTAACGCCCAGCGGGCAGTTGCGCGACCTTGCGGCCAAAAGCCTTGGCAACCGGCAGGAAATCACCGCGCTTTTTGAAACCAAACTTGGCTGGGCCGGGGCGGCTTTTCCCAAATATGACAAGGAAGAACGCTATGTTGGGCCAAATTACCCGATGGTGGGGCAATGGTTTATGGGGGAATGTGCGATAAAGGGCATATTTTCGCCGGACAAGGTGCGTGGGCTTGGCGTTTGGAAGGATATTCGCGGCGGGCTGATTGTGCATTGTGGCGACCGGCTGGTTTTATCGTCTGGCCATAAGGTGGAGAAGGCGGGACGCAAGCTGGATGACGGGTGGGTTTACCCGGCACAGCCGCCATTGCCCGCGATGATGCGCCCGGCCCTGAATGACCCGGCGCGCATTGGCGATATGCGGATGGTCTATGACCATTTGAAATCGTGGAATTTTCTATCGCCTGCCGGGTCGCATATCTGCCTTGGGATTATGGGTTTGATTTGCATTTGCGGGGCCTTGCAGCGGCGGCCTACGCTTTGGCTGATCGGCGATGCCGGAGTTGGTAAGACGGAGTTGTTAACGCTGTTAACCGAGCCTGTGGGCGGGCTGGACAACACGTTGCGGTCGTCTGATGCCAGTGCGGCGTTTGTGCGCGCCGCATTGCAGGGCGCGGCAAGGCCGGTATTTTTGGACGAAATGGAACCGGGGCCACGGGCGGCGGCGGCGATGGAACTGGCCCGGCTTGGATTTTCCAATGATCAGGCCGGGGTAGGGCGCGCCAGTGCTGATCAGAAAGCGATATTGCAGCGGATTACCGCGCAGTTTGTGTTTGGCAGTATTTTGCACCCGGAACCAAAACCACAGGACCAGTCGCGCATTCATTTTATGGAACTGGGTCCGCTTAGCGCCGATGCGGCCGCAGTTGAAACGTTTAACACCCGCGCCCGCATGATTAAGGAAATTGGCCCGAAAATTTGGGCGCGGATGATTTTGGGATATCCGCGCTTTTTGGAAAATTTGTTGGTTTATCAGGGTGTTTTGGGGGCTTCGGCCTATTCGCGCCGGTTAACCGACAAGTTTGCCCCGGTGTTGGCGGCAGCGGAAACGTTGTTGGATGATGTTGTGATCAACGCCGGTACGGCAGCGGACCAGATTAGTGTTTGGGGCCTTGAAGAACCCGAACAGAACGATACCGAGGCCGACGAATGCCTTAACCATCTTATGTCCTGTCAGGTCGATACCTGGCGCGGCGGGGACCGTTTGACGGTGGGGCAGTTGCTTACCAAGGTGTTGGACCTTGGTGCGCGGGGTGACGGGGATTCGGCACGGCTGAATGAGGAAACCTTGCCGGGGTATGGCCTTAAACTTGGCCCTGCCAACCGGGGCACACAGCGCGGGTTTGAATATTTGATGGTGGCCAACAAGCACCAGTCCTTAACCCGGTTGTTTCGCGAAACGCGCTGGCAGGGCGGGGTTCACCGGCAGGCGCTGGCGCGTTTGGAGGGGGCTGTTGCCGCCGGGCCGTTGCGGTTGGGCGGGGCGCTTACCCGGTGCATTAAGATCCCGCTTGCCATTATCTCCAAACCCGATAACAATGGGGACGTCCTATGACCTATACCACCCCCGCACCCCGTGATTTAAAGGGTGCTTCGCAGATTTTGAAGCGGGTTCCGGTGTGGGTTTTGCGGCAGATGTTACAGCCCGGATCGGCGTTTGTAACACCCGCGTTACGGATAACCCCTTATAAAATAACGATTGTTACAATGTTACGCCTGTTACAGGAAAACATCCCCCCATGTGTGCGCGTGCGCGCATATGTATATAAACTATGTAACAACTGTAACATTGTAACTTTATATATAAATCAATCAGTTAGACGTTACACAGGTGTTACACTTGCAAAATGGGGTGTAACAGCGGGTTTTGGGCAGTCCGTACGTGGAGGGTTTTGACATGGGTAAACGTGGTGCGATGGATGTGTGGGCGGCGTTGTGCTGGGCGATCCATGATCAACGGGTTGATCTGGCGATTGCCGCGAATGATGACTGGATCGACGATGTCGGGCTTTCACCGCGCCATAGCGTGACTGGTGTGATGATGGACCAAGCCATGTTGGGCGGGCGTGTGGATGGTGGCGGGCCACGCGGCGGGCCTGATGTGGACCTTGATGCGGAAATCATATGGCTGGTGGCGCTGGGGATGTTACGCGACGAGCGGGCCGGGATTGTGATTGATGGGTTGTTCGAGGGGGTGCCGGTCAAGATGCAGCGCTATCTGCGCAAGGCTAGGCCGGTGTCTGATATGATCGTGGCGGGGCGGATGGCTGATCTGCCTGACTGGATGCCTGGGGGCTGGCAGGGTGGAATGAGTCGACGCGAAGTTGAAGAGTCGCGCCTTAAATACATTGGGGTTTGGGATGCTTTGGCTGTTTTGTCCATGAGGTTAAAGACCAGCACCCGGCTGGGCAAAGTGATCGAAAAGCCCAGCTTTCCGCGCCTTCCATGGCATGGGAGAAAAAAGGCTGTTGACAGTTGACAGGGGTCGGGCTATTGACTTGGACATAGCGAACAGAACCGCGCCCGTTGGAGAAATCCGGCGGGCGTTTTCTTTTGATCAGATACCGTGAACCTTTTCCCTCCCTGTTGAGCCTGCAAGGCCCGGCCATTGTGCCGGGCCTTGGCTTTTTTGGGTGAAGATGGCGGAAACCCGCCGTTTCGAGTGATGGGTGGCCCCGGCTTTGGGTCCTTCCCGGCCCCCAACGTATACGGGTGTGCGAAGTGCGGGTGTTCGGTAGTTTGGTGTTTTTGAAACGAGGTTGACAGGTTTACACGGTTGACGGTGTTACCATTAAAGCCTTGTGCAAGTTGACATTCTGGCCCTTTCGCGTTGCGGATGGGCCTTTGTTTTTTGGTGGTGCTGATGGCGGATGATGCCGGGCTTGTCGGGTCGCAAGCCGACTATGCACGGCATTGCGGTGTTACGCGGCAGGCCGTTTCAAAATGGTTGAAAGCCGGGCGGATTGAAAAGCTGCCCAATGGCCGGATTGATTTTGTGCAGGCAGACCGGGCCTTGCAAAAAACAGCGGACCCGGCGCGGGCAATGGCGCTGGGCCGGGCCGACCCGTTAGACGATGCCGGTTCCGGTGCCGGGCAATGGCCGGTTGCGACAGATGCCGCCGGACAAAATCGCGATGATTTGTTTGATTATGCGGCATCCGAACCGGCCCAGCCGGTCGCGGCGTCGGAAACAAACGGTGATGCCAGCTACCAGAAAAGCCGGGCGCTTCGCGAACGATACAACGCGAAGATGGCGCAGCTTGATTACGAGGAAAAGGTTGGCAAGGTCCTGAACAAGCAGGATGTTGAGGACGCAATGGTAACTGCCGGGCGGCGGATGCGGCAGGCAATGGATGCGATTATTGGCTGGGCCGATGAAATCTATTCGACCGCGCAGGACGGTGATGTGCAGGCCGTGCGGTCGATTTTGAAAAGCCGGGTGCGCGGGCTGGAAGAAACCATTGTTGCGAGTTTGACAACCGATGACCCAGACAGCGAGGACGGAAACCAGTGAGGCGGCGCGGCTGATTTTTGCCGCCCTTGCGCGGGGCATGACCCCGGACATGGTTGTTTTACCATCGGTCTGGGCGCGGGATAACCTGGTGGTTGCAGATGGGCCTATCGCGGGGGAAAAATGGTCGACGGAATTAACACCCTATGCGCCGGGGATACTGGATTGCCTTGCCGCCGATAACGGCATTACGCGGGTTTCGGTGAGAAAGTCGGCACAGGTTGGCATGACCGGATCGATGATTGCATGGCTGGCCACGATTATGGCCTGCACCCCGGCCAAGGCGATGCTGGTGTTTCCGACCATATTGTCGGTGCAGGATTTTAACCGTGAAAAGCTGGCCCCTGCGATTGACCAAACTGTGGCGCTTCGCGACAAGGTGCGCGAAAGCGGCACGCGGTCATTACAGAAATCAACAGCCTTGTCGAAACGGTTTCCCGGTGGGTCGCTGGTTTTGACAGGGGCCAACAGCGCATCGGATTTGCGGTCCAAAACCATCAAATTTATGTGCTGTGACGAGGTGGACGAATGGCCGCTTGACCTGGACAAGCAGGGCGACCCGATGGACATGGTGGATGCGCGCCAGATCGCGTTTCATGCCACAGGGGATTACAAGAAATTTGAAGGCAGTACGCCGACAATCAAGGGGATCAGCCGGATTGATAACGCCTTTGAGGAAGGCGACCAGCGGTATTTTGAATGCCCGTGTCCGGGGTGTGGCCATTACCAGCGCCTTGTTTTCGGCGGCAAGGATGTGAAACACGGTTTAAAGTTTAACCGGGAATATCCGTACAACGCCTATTACATTTGCATTGAAAACGGGTGCCCGATTGAACATCACCAGAAACGCGCCATGGTGCAGGCCGGGCGCTGGCGGGCAACAAAGCCGGAACCGGGGCGGCACCCCAGTTTTCACATTGATGCGATATCGTCGCTTTTGACCACATGGGACAACGTGGCGGAAGCATTTGTTAAGTCCAAGGATGACCCCAACAAACTGAAAACCTTTACCAACCTGTGGCTTGGCGAAGCATGGGAAGAAAAGGGCGATGCCCCGGATTGGCAACGGTTGTTTGTTCGTCGGGAAATGTACCCGGCGCGGGTGATACCGATCGGCGGGTTGGTGATAACGGTTGGCTGCGATGTGCAGACTGACGGTATTTATTACGAGGTTGTTGCCTGGGGGCGGGATCGCAAAAGCTGGTCGATTGATGCCGGGTTTTTGCGCGGCAACACCGCCGATCCTGATGACAAGGTGTGGTCTGATCTGGATGTTATTTATGATCGGCGATACCCGGATGCCTATGGAAATTACTGGCAGGCCGACGCCTTTGCCGTTGATTCGGGCTATAATTCAAATCAGGTCTATTTGTGGACCAGATCGCGGCCCAAGGCACGGGCGATCAAGGGCAATGGCGAGCGGGGCAAGGCGGCGATTTCGTCAGCCCCGACCAAGGTGGAAATCAATTTTAAAGGCAAACGTAGCAAGCGCGGGGCCGAGTTATGGCATGTGGGAACGTGGGATTTAAAGGCCACGTTTTATGCCAATCTGAACAAGGACGGGCTGCGTGACGGGTCTGGCGCCGATGCCGACCCGCCCGGTTATTGCTATTTCACTGAACTGCATGACGAGCAGTATTTTCGCCAGATCACGGCTGAATACCTGAAAAAAGGCAGCAAGAACGGACGTGCGACCCTGACATGGGAAGCGAGCGGGCCGAACCATTTGCTTGATTGTCGCATTTATAACATGGCGATGGCGGCACATTTGGGCATGGACCGGTTAACCGCCGAGGAATGGCTGGTACTGGAAAAAGACAGAACCACGCCGCCCAGAGTGCCGCAGGGTGATTTGCTGGATAGGGCCACGCCAACGGCGGCGGCGGAAAATGTGGTGTCAAAACCCGTGGCGAGGGAACCGGCGGCGGCCCCGCAAGCGGGGAATGACAACCCGGCCAGTGGATGGTTTGGCAAAAGACCGAAAGGATGGATGGGGTAATGGCATTTACGCAGGCCGATATTGACCGGCTAAAAATTGCGATGGCATCGGGCACCCTGAAAGTGGAGGTCGATGGAAAAAGCGTGACATACCGCAGCATTGCCGAAATGCGCGAGGTGTTGCGCATGATGGAAGGTGACGTTAAGGGCCCGTCTGCGCGAGTGTCGCAGGCCGCATTTCGGAGGCCGTGACATGGGGATTAATCCATTAGACAAAGTGATCGGGTTTTTTGACCCGGTTGCCGGGGTGCGTCGGGCGCAGGCGCGACAGGCCCTTGGCGTTGTTCGGTCCTATGAAGCGGCACGGCGGCGGCTAACAGATGATGGCTGGGTGTCGGGATCGGGTGGGCCTAATTCGGAAGTTGGTGGCGGCCTTGTTGTTATGCGCAACCGGGCGCGGCAAATGGTGCGTGATAACCCCTATGCCAAACGCATGGTCGATATTATGGCGGCCAACGAAATTGGCGCAGGCATTGTTAGCCAGGCGAATACCGGCGACGAAAAACGCGACGATGCCCAGCAAGACGCATGGAAAAAATGGGCAGAAACCACGCAATGCGATGCCGACGGGCGCACCAACATTTATGGTTTGCAGCGCCTGATTGACATTGCAAAGCATGAAAGTGGCGAGGTTCTGGTAAGGCTGCGGTCGCGATCACGGGCCGATGCCGCCCGGCTGGGACTGACGGTGCCGTTGCAGTTGCAGGTGATTGAAGCGGATTATCTGGACCATACCAAAAACGGCCCGTTGTCCGATGGTGATTACATTGTTCAGGGCATTGAATTTAACAAGCGCGGTGAACGGATCGCCTATTGGATTTTTAAGGAACATCCGGGCGAAAATTACCAGCATGTGGTTGGCAATAACCTGACATCGATGCGGATTGATGCCGGGCAGATCATTCATTTGTACAACATGCAACGACCGGGGCAGTTGCGGGGCGTTACCACGCTGCATTCGGTGATGACGGCCCTGCGCGATTTGCAGGATTATCATGGTGCTTTGTTGATGAAAGCAAAGGTTGAAGCCTGTTTTTCCGCGTTTGTGCGGGGGGCAAGCGGCAATCCTTTAACCGGGCAGACAAACCAGAAAGGCACGCACCGGCAAGAAACACTTGAACCGGGATCGATCTTTTATATTGAAGATTCCGAAAGTGTGGAGTTTGCCAACCCGAGCAAATCGGAAGCGCATATTTTGTTGTCGCAAACCTATTTGCGGGCTATCGCCGTTGGCTGTGGTGTGACCTATGACCAGCTTACCGGGGATTTGACCGGGGCGAATTATTCGAGCCTGCGGGCGGGCAAGATTGATTTTCGCCGGCTGGTGGAGCAATGGCAATGGTTGTGCTTTATTCCGCAATTTTGTGAACCGGTGTGGCGGGAATTTGTAAAGGCTGGTGAATTGGCCGGGCTTTGGAAAGCGGGCCCGATTGCCGCCGAACATACGCCACCGGGTCATGAAATGATTGACCCGACCAAGGACACGACCGCGCTGTTACAAATGGTTCGGGGTGGTTTTAAAAGCTGGCCGCAGGCGGTGCGTGAACAGGGTTATAACCCGAAAACGATGGCCCGTGACATTGCCGGTGCCAACAAGTTGTTTGATGATAACGAACTGGTTTTGGACATTGACCCGCGCAAAGTGAGCCGGGCCGGTTTGACACAGGCACGACCCGACGGAACGGTTTTGCCGCCGACCAATATAGAGGACTGATTTCATGCCAGATCAAAAGCGCAAGACGCAGTTGCCGATGCAACTGCGTGAAGCAACGGTTGTGCCTGTTCTAAATGAAAAGGGTGAGCAGGACGAAAGTATTGTTGAGCTGATTTTCACAACAGGGGCCGCTGTTCGGCGGTACGATTTCTGGGAAGATCAGGTTTACGAGGAAGTCCTTTCGCTTGAACCCGGTCATGTGCGGCTGGATCGTTTGAATAACGGGGCGGTCCCGCTTTTGCGCGATCATCGCAATAGTGTTGATAGCCTGGCGGGCGCGATCCTGTCTGGCGAAATTCGCGATGGCAAAGGTGTTGCGAGGGCAAAGCTAGACCGGGGCGATGAAATTGCCGAGCGGGTTTACCGGCAGGTAGCGGCCCGTATCCTGACCAATACGTCAATTGGTTATCACGTTTACAAATACGAAATCACCCGCGAGGAAGGCAAATTACCGGTCTATCGTGCGGTTGACTGGGAATTAATGGAGATTTCATTGGTGGCGGTCCCGGCAGATGCCGGGGCCGGTTTTCGTAACGGGGGTAATGATGCCCCCGTTGAAGTGGTGGAACTGGCGCGCTGCGCCGATCTTGTTGATGGTACAAAGGATACAGATATGACCTTGAACGCGAGTGAGCGGCAGCAGCCGAACAATGGAAATCAACCCGTCCCACAGGGGCAGGCCGAAACGATTGATGTGGCTGCGGAACGCAGCGCAGCAATTGCCGGCGAACGCCAGCGCATTGTTGATATTCAGGGCATTGCCACCCGGCACCGCCTTGATGCTGAATTTGTGACCCGTCATATTGATGCTGGCAGCACGATTGATGTGGTACGCGGTGCCGCACTGGATGCGCTGGCCGATGCCGGGGGTGATGGCGGTGTTGAGGTCCGCAATCATATTGCCCTTGGTGCATCGAATGAAGATCCTGCGCAGGTGCGGTCGGCGCTGGTGGTTGCAATGGCGCATTCCATGTCGCCAAATGCCGTCAAGCTGGAAGGTATGGCGGAAAAATACCGGGGCTACGGCCCAATGGCGATTGCGGAAGAAAGCCTTGCGTCGCGTGGTAATCCGGTTAATTCGCGGAACCGCGAAATTATTTCGCGGGCCGCGCTGCATTCAACCAGTGATTTTCCCTATTTGATGGCTGATTCCGTCAATATGGTTTTGCGCAATGAATACCAAATTGCCAACCCGTCCTATCGCCGGTTTGCCGCACGGAAAAACTTTGCTGATTTCCGCCCGCACAGCTTTTTGAGCGCGGGCGATTTTCCGGCGCTTGAAAAGGTGAAAGAAAACGGTGAGGTGAAATCCGGTACTTTCTCCGAAAGTAAGGAAACCATGCGTCTTGATACCTGGGCGCGGAAGATTGGATTTGGTCGCAATTTGCTGATCAACGACAATCTGGGGGCGATTGCCGGGATGCCTGGTAAAGTTGGTCGTCGGATCGCGGCGCAGGAAAATCAGATTGTTTTTGCAGTCCTGAATGCCAATTCCGGTGCCGGTATCGAGATGGCCGACGGTAAAGCGATTTTCCATGCTGATCATAAAAACAAGGCTGCCACTGGCACGGTGATTGATGTGGCTAATCTTGGTAAGGCACGCGCAGCGATGCGCAAGCAGGAAACGCCGGACGGGCTTACACTTAACCTTATGGCTAAAATTCTGCTGGTTGGGCCGGACAAGGAAACGGAAGCCGAAAAGGTGATGTCGTCGATCCTTGCGGCAACCACCGGCGAGGTAAACCCGTTTACCGGCAAGCTGGAAGTTGTTGCCGATGCCGAAATTGATGGCAATCACTGGTATACGCTTTGCGATCCGAATGCCGAGGAAGTCATTGCCTATGGTTATTTGAACGGGGCGGAAGCGCCACAGGTCATGGTTAAGGAAGGGTTTGATTATCTTGGCTTTGAAATGCGCGTTGTGCATGACTTTGCCGCTGGCGCAACCGGCACCTATGGCGGGTATTACAACCCCGGTGCCTGATCTGGTTTGACGGGATAAAGCGAAAACGGGGTGGCGATGGCTGCCCCGTTTCGCGTTTGGTGAATTGCAAAACAGGAATGATGCAATGAAAAACTATATTCAGGCAGGTAGTAGCCTGCTGTTTGTGAATGCGACGGGTGCCACGATTGCTTCGGGTTCGCCTGTTGTGGTGGGTAGCCAGATCGGCGTTGCTGCGGTTGATATTGCCGATGGTGAAAGCGGCACGGTGCAGATGTGTGATGTATTCAGCCTGCCAAAATCGGCCGGGTCGGCGATTGTCCAGGGCGATGCTGTTATTTTTGATGTGGCGGCGTCGGCGTTTGTGCCGTCGTCGGAAGCGCCTGCCGAGGGCGACATTGTTGGTGCCTGCACCGCGTGGGAAGCTGCCGAAAGTGCCGCAACCAGCGTGGTGGTTAAGATTAATACCGGTGTGGGGACAGTGACCCCGGCCTGATAAAATAAACGGTTGGTGACGCGATGGCGGGCGGGGATTACCCCGCCCGTTTTATTGGGGGGCTGGTGATGCTTGATGGTGTGTTTGACGCGGTTTTTAATGACCCGTTTGTTTCAACGTCGGCAGAATACCTGCCAAAGGAAGGCGAGGCCGTGCCGGGTGTGCGGGTGATTGTTTCGTCGCCTGATATAGATGCGTCGGTGATGGGGTTTAATGCTGTGTCGGTCAGCATGATTATAGAAGTGCGCGCCGGTGATGTGGTGCAGCCCCGGCGTGGTGACCGTTTTTTAATTGACGGGGTGACATATACCATTAACGAAAAGCCGCAAGCCAGTAGCACGCGTAAGGTTTGGCGGTTCGGGCTGGTGGAAACATGAGGATCGGTGTTGACGTTTCGCGGGATTTGCGGCGTGTTCTGAAAGTCACATCCGACGGTTTGGAAAAAGCCGTTACACAGGGGATTCGTGAAACTGCGCCCGAGGTTAAACAGTTTTTGCGGGCGCAGGTGCGCAATGCCGGAATGGGCAGCCGCCTTGCCAATAGCTGGCGCGATCAGGCTTACCCGAAACGCGGAAACAGCTTTGATGCGGCGGCCCTTGTCTGGACCAAGGCACCCAAAATTGTGAACGCCTTTGACAAGGGCGTTTTGATTCGTAGCGGTAGCGGTTTTTATCTGGCAATTCCCACTGAAAACGCACCGAAAAAGGGGCTGGGCGGCAAGCGAATTAGCCCGTCAAATTTCCCGGAATACCGGTATGGGCGGTTGCGGCTGGTGTATCGCCGCAACGGACCGTCCTTGCTGGTGGTTGATGGGGTTGGTTTTACTAAAACCGGGCGGGTATCACGGCAGCGGAAAAACGGCGGGCGCTTAAAAAGTGGCGCCTATGGACGCGGGGTTGTCACTGTGCCGATGTTTGTGTTGGTTCGGCAGGTCAAACTTAAAAAGCGGTTTGACGTGAAAGACGCCGAAAGGTACGGGGCACGGGTTGCTGTTCATAACATCGTCCGAAATTTGAGGGTGCGCAATGGCCGAAAGTAAACGCGAAGCGGCCTTGAAGGCCCTGTTTTCCAAGATATCGGAAATTGACGGATCGATGGTAAAGCGCAACGAACCGGAGGCCGATGACATTCCGGCGGGTGGTTTGGTGAGCCTGGCCGATGGCAGCTTGAAAGCCGAACCTATTTTGTCGCCGTTGCGTTACGAGATCGCGCACACAGCCGAAATTATGGTTCTGGTACAGGGTGACGACGCCGTGGCGCGGGATGCCCAATTTGATGCCATTCTGGTTGCGTTGGCATCGGTGATTGATGCCGACCCGACCTTGGGCGGGGTGGTTGATTTTGCCGCCTGTAACGAACCGGAAATTGTGGACGAACCGATAGAGGGAGCCGCCACCATCAAGGCGGCAACTGTGCCGGTGACTATGGATTATATCGCGCCAACGGCGTTGGGCTGATTTCATTTAACAGGAGTATTTGCAATGGCAAAGCAGCGTGCCCTTGGCGCGGACGCTACCCTTTTGTGTGCGTTTGAAACGGTGTATGGCACTGCCCCGGATGGGTCGGGTGGCGGTGTTTATTCGAAATTGTCGTTTAAATCGACTGCTGTGGGGGCAGAGCAGCCCCTTGGAACCGATGCGCTTTTGGGACAGGGGCGCAATGCACAGGACCCGTTTTACGAGCCGGTAACGGTAAATGGCGACATTGTGGTTCCGGTTGATTTGCGGGCGTTTGGTTTCTGGCTTAAGGGGCTGTTTGGTGCCCCTGTTACCACCGATAACGAAGATGGCACCTATAGCCATGTTTTCACATCGGGCGGGGTGTTGCCCAGCCTGTCGGTTGAAACAGGTTTTCCTGCGTTGACGGTGCCGGTGTTTAACATGGTATCGGGTTTAAAGCTGGGCGGGTTTCAGATCGATATGTCGCGATCTGGCCCGGTCAATGCGACCCTGAACAATAATATTGCGCAGGGCGAAACGGCAGCGGCAACCAGTGAAGATGCCGCCCCGGCGGAATATGAATTGCAACGGTTTTCGCAAGGGTCGGGTTCTATCAAACTTGACGGGTCGCAACTGGCGTCGGTGACGGCGGGAAGTATCAGTTTTTCCAATAATCTGGAAGCCGTGGAAACCATCCGGTCCGATAACAAGATTGACGGGGCGGATGAAGGCGAGGCCACAGCAACGGGATCAGTGACATTGCGTTATGCGTCGGATGCAACGGTACGCGATGCCGTGGCGGCACAAACGCCGGTGGCGATGGAATTTGGATGGTCCATTCCGGGAAGTGAAGGCTATGCCCTGACATTCAGTTTGCCGCGTGTGTTTTTACCCAAACCGAAACAGTCGATTGACGGGCCGGGTGGTATTTCGGCGGAATATAACTGGCAGGCCGCCAATGACCCGGATGATGATTATATGCTGCGGGCAACGCTGGTGAATGACGTGGAAAGCTACTGATTTTGTGGCCGCTGTTATGTGCAGCGGCCATAAATGATTTCCCGGTATGCGTCACCGATAAAACTTTTTTGAACAAGAATGTTTTTCTTTTCGGTGATTTCATAGCCATTGGGGCATAGCGCATTGTCGTCCAGATACATTTGGAGCCAGTTCAAACGGTCGGCCTCGTTGTAAACACCGTCGCTGCTGCTTTTCATGACTTCATAGCGAAATGTACCGTCGGAATTTGGTTCAAAGCTGGACATTTGTGGGCGATCAATTGCGGTGCATGCTGTCATAGAAAGCAATGGGATTAATGCCAACAGGCATATTTTTCCGAAAGACATCATTTGCATTGCCCGTAAAAAATCAGACTGGTTGCATCACCAAACATTGTTTCGGCGCGCACGACTTCTTTTTTATCGGTGATTTCATAGCCTGCCGGGCAATAGCTGTTTTCCTTAAGCGATGTTTCCAGCCAGCCGATTAGATCCTGTTCGGTGTAGGGGTATAGTTTGTCGGCTTGAAAGCGAAATTTACCATCGGGCAGTGGTTCAAAATCGCTTGCCCGTGCCCGGTCGTAGGTTGTGCATCCAGCCAGTGATGCGGCAATAGCCAAGGCAATGAAAACGCGCATGTGTAACCCCCTGTGCAATCAAGGGCTGAACGATAGCGCGAATTTTGAATGAAAGTCAAAAATGATCAAACTTAAGTTGCCGCGTGAACCGCGTTGGCTTGACCTGCACCCGATGGTGCGCGTCAAGGTGCGGCCCTGCACAACGCCGCTGGTGGAAGCTGCAAGGGCGATGGCGGCCCGCGTCATGGCCGATATCATTAATGGCAGCGATGATTTGCTGATGGTGGAGCATGACGTTGCAGATTTGCAAAAAAAGTTGCTTGACCCGGACTGGTGTGCCGGGGTGCGCCAGTTTGTTTATGTGCAGTGCCTGGCGAAAGCTGCAATCATTGAATGGGATGGCGATGGTGTGAAAACAAAGGCCGGTGAGATTGGTAAAATCACCACCGAAAACCTGCGCGATGTTTTGCTGCATAGTGACATTAAAGACGTGTTCATGCAGGAATTTACCAAGCCCCTGATGCAAGTGGTTGCCGAGGGAAACGTTTAAGGGCCCGTGCCAAATGGCATTTTGGTGGCGGGCCCGATTATTGCGAGGGATGCCGGGAAACCGGTGCGCCCTGTGCTAGCGGCGGGTTTGGCAAGAATGCCGATGGTGAAACCTGCCGGTGCCCTTATGTGGAAAATGAACCGCAAAGCGAGGACGGGTTTGCGGCCTGGGATATTATTTGTGCCGGGCATACGCAATTGCGCGCTGGGGGTATGGGTGGGGTTGTTGGCCTTGATATGCCTGCCCTGATCGAAATGGCGCGGCTGCGTGGATATGACGCGGAAATTGTATCGCGGTTGTTGCCCGATGCCGAACAGGGATTGTTGGCGGCGATTGCGGAAAGGATGGAAAGCGATGGCGGCGAGTGAATCTGTTTCAATCCGGCTTTCCCTGAAAGATGGCGATACGGTACGACGCGCCCTTTTGGGGTTAGGTAAGGATGGGCAGGTCGCCCTTGCACGTATCGAGAAATCCGCACTTTCGGGCAGTACCGCCTTGACCGGGCTGGGTACGTCGGCGCGTAGCGTGATTGGTATTTTAGGCACGTTCGGTGTGGGCTTTAGCGTTGCCCAGATCGCCAGTGGTATTGCCGAGGTCAATACACAGTTTCAGGATATGCAATCGGCCTTGAAGGTTGCGACTGGTTCGGTTACAGCGGCGGACGCAGCATTTGCCAATTTGCGGGTGTTTGCCAAGGAAACCCCGTTTCAGCTTTCGGAAGTAACAACGGCTTTTATCAGGTTGAAAAACCTTGGACTTGATCCGTCAGTTGAAGCGATTCGTGCTTACGGTGATCTTGCCAGTTCGTTTAACGGCAAGTCGGTTATGGATTTTATCGAGGCCGTGGCCGATGCCACCACGGGCGAATTTGAACGGCTTAAGGAATTTGGCATCAAGGCCAGTTCGCAGGGCGATCAGGTTGCCTTTACCTTTCGCGGTGTCACCACGGAAATTGGCAAGAATGCTGCCGAGATCGAAAAATATTTGCAGGATTTGGCGCGCACCAATTTTGGCGGTGCGATGGCCGAGAAAATGCAAAATCTTTCTGGCCGTTTTTCCAATCTGAAAGATGCGATAGATAATCTGTATGTCACCATCGGCGAGGGCGGCGGCATTAACGTAATGGCCGGGGCGCTTAACCTGGCAACTGATGCGGTTAACGGGCTAACGGAAAATCTATCCGGTTTGTCGGATTTGATAGCTCTGGTCGGTGCGGCGGCGGCGGGGCGTTTTCTTGGCCCGATGATTGCGAGTATGGGGCAGGCAGCGGTATCTACTTTATCCGCACGGGCTGCGCTGTTGTTATATTCGACGGAAATGATGCGAACGGCAGGGTTGTCACGGACCGCGGTTGCCGGAACTGTTGCGATGACTGTTGCGATGAAGGGCGCAACCCTTGCTACTCGAGGTTTGTCTTTGGCAATGGCGCTGCTGGGTGGTCCAGTGGGGGCAGCGGTTACTGTTTTGACGGGTGCGATCTATCTGCTTTCGACGACGCAAAGCGAAGCGGAAAAAGCGGCCGACGAACATAAGGCCGCCATCGAGCGGTTAAATACCGTTTTGGAAAGTGGAAACAGTCTGACGTCAAAGGCGGCGGAAAATGCCCGTGCCGAGGCCAAGGAACGCCTTGCGGCAGCCCTGGCAACCAGCGAACAGGCCAAGGCTGAATTAAAGCTGGTGCAGGCGCGTTTAGCGAAGCCCAATCAGAATGGTGTGCTTGGTGGCCCTGTCGGTGCGCAGGCGCGTGAAATTGTGCTGGAAAGCCAGATCAAGCAGGCTGACAAGCAAATCGCCGATTTGAACGATTTGCTTGATAAGCTGAATGGCAAAAAACCGATTGACGCGGCGGGGGATGGTTCGGGAACGGGTGGCGGGTCTGGTGGTTCAAAGGATCAGACCGATAAAATTGCCAAGGTGATTGAAAAGCTGAAATTTCAACAAGATCAGCTTACCCGTACATCCCGCGAACAGGCGATTTTCAATGCCTTGCAGGAAGCCGGGGTTAAGGCCAATGATGCGGCGGCAAGTAAAATTCGCGATGTGGCCGGGGCCTATTACGACGCGCAGCAAGCGATTGCGGAACTGAATGACAGGACGAAGGCCGAGGACGAGGCGCGTGCCAAGATTGATGAAAGCATAGCGGCCCTTGCGCAGGAAAACCGGTTGTTGCAAGTGCAAGGGGTGGAGCGCGAAAAGCTGCGCGCCATTCTGGAAGCCGAGGCCGTTGCCCGTGAGGGAGGCATTGAACTTTCGCAAAAGCAACGTGATCAGATTGGCAAACAGGTGGAGGACCTGGAGCGGCTGCGCAAGGCTGAAGATGCGACCGCCGAGGCGGCCCGCGATGCACGGCAGTTTTCGCGGGATTTTGGTAGTGTTATCAGTCGGTCGTTTGAGGATGCCGTGGTTAGCGGTGAAAAATTCAGCGATGTTTTGAAAGCGCTGGATCAGGATATTGCGCGGATTATTTTGCGCATGGCTGTGACCAAACCGTTGGAAAATGCCGCGTCGGGGTTTAACTGGGGCGGGTTGTTTTCGTCTATCGGATCGTCATTTTTTGGGGGTTCGACTGCGGGCAGTTCTGCTGCTGCCGGGTCGGGGGCTACGTTTGGGAATAGCTATACCGCCGGGATTTATCACGATGGGGGCGATATTGGCCGAGGCGGGCGCAGCCGTATGGTTGGGGCCAGTGCGTTCGATAGTGCCCCGCGCCTGCATGGGGGTGGCAATGTTGGCCTTGCCCATAATGAGCGGGCGATTATTGCGCTTGATGACGAGCGGGTTTTGACCAAAGCGCAGCAACAAAATACGGCAGGCAGTTTGAAATCGCTGGCGCAAATGGCGTTGGGTGGCGGCGCACGCAATCAGGGTGGGGGTGAGAATTTTACATATGCCCCCGTTATTCAGGTTGATGCGCGAAACTCGACATTATCGGCTGGAGAAATCAAGGCCATCGTGAATGAATCGGTGAACCGTTCGGTTGCCAAAGTTCGGGATTTGCAAAAGCGCAAAGGGGATGCCCGTTTATGATTACATATCCTTTGACGTTACCGGTGAAGCCCGGGGTGCAGTCAATTCGATGGAAAAACCAGACGGCTGTTGCACGAACGCGCAGCCCGTTTACTTTTCAAAGTCAGGTGCAGGTATTTCAGGGGCAGGCTTGGGCAGCGGATATCACGCTGCCCAAGCTGCGCAACCGGGACCATGCGGCGGAATGGGCGGCGTTTTTTTTGGCGTTGAACGGGTCGGAAGGCAATTTTCTGATGGGGCCGAAAGATTATTTCGGGCCACGCGGGGTTGCAGCCGGTTCGCCGGTGGTGGATGGGGCCGGGCAGCTTGGTGCGGCGTTGGAAACGTCGGGTTGGTCGGCGGATGTTCCGGGGATTTTAAAGGCCGGGGATTATATCGGTCTTGGCAGTGGTGCCGCTTCGCGCATGCACCGGGTGCTTATTGATACGGATAGCGACGAGGAAGGAAAAGCGAGTTTGTTGCTGTGGCCGCGTTTGACGGCTTCGCCTGCTAACCTTGCCCCGATTGAGATAGAAGCCCCGCAATCGGTTTTTTATGTGCCGGGCAATATTCCTGAAATGGAAAGTGTTCGGATCGGGGTGGAAAATATAACTTTTAGTGCGGTCGAGGTTTTGGCATGACCCGTGACATTCATGCGGATTTGGCGGGGCAGTTTACGGCAGCAAGTCTTAGCCCGTTGGTATTGTGCCAGATTGGCACTGCGCAAGGTGATGTGCGTATGTGGTCGGGCATCGGCAGCCTTGATTATGCGGGTGAAACGTGGCTGGGGGGCGGCGATTTTTTGGGCATATCTGACGTTACCGAAACCGCCGATGTGCAGGCCAATGGCGTGACGTTTTCCCTGTCGGGGGTGTCGCCCGATTTGGTTGATATGGCTTTGCGTCAAATTCGGCAAGGGTTGCCGGCACAAATCCTGATCGCGGCGATGGGTGATGACGGGGCCCTGGTGGGTGAACCTTTGCAGGGTTTTTCTGGCAAAACCGATGTTCCGGTTGTTACCGATGATGCCACAAGTTGCGTCATTGGTTTGACAGCAGAAAATGCGCTGGTGGATTTGGAACGGGCGCGCACGCGGCGCTATACCGATCAGGACCAGCGAGCGGAATATTCCGGCGATTTGGGTTTTGAATTTGTTCCGCGCTTGCAGGAAATGGAAATTTCGTGGGGGCAAGGGCTGGGGTGATGGTGATGAATGCCAAGGCTGTGCGGCGATTGCCGCATTGGGAAATGTTGCTAGAGGGTTGGCATAAGGTCGCGGGAACGCGGCCTTTTTTGTGGGGAAAATCTGACTGTTGCCTTACTGCCTGTGATGCCGTGCTGGCAATAACCGGGATTGACCCTGCTGGCGAATTGCGGGGGCGGTGCCATGACCGGCGCAGCGCCATCCGCGTGATGCGAGATTATGCCGGGGGCGGGGTTGAGTCTACGGTGGTTAAGGCATTTGCCGCCTGTGGGTTTGCTGATGTACCGCCGTTATTTGCGCGGCGCGGTGATTGCGGGCTGGTGCCCAGCGATGACGGGCCAGCATTGGCCGTGTGCATGGGTAAAAATTGGGCGGCACAAGGCAAGGATGGCCTTGTTTATGTGCCCTTGCAAGATGGGCTGCGTGCCTGGAGGGTTTGAAACATGCCACAGGTAGCGGTAGCGGTAGCAGCGGCGGCAGCGGCATCGGCGGCGCAGGCGGCGGCAGCGGCGTTTGTTGCTGGTTGGGTTGCGGCGGTCGCGGGAGCGATTGCGGGCGCAATTGTGTCTTATGCCGGGGCGATGATCTTTGCCAAAAAGCCGAAATCGTCGGGTTTGGCTGATGTTGGCGGCCATAGCCAAATGATCAAGCAGGCGATTACATCGCGGCGAATTGTCTATGGCGAAACGATTGTTTCAGGCCCGATCACCTATTTAACGGTGACAGAAAATAATCGGTATCTTCATATCCTGATTACGCTTTCAGGGCACCCGGTTGAAGAAATAGGGGATGTTTATTTTGGCGATAAGGTTGTTTTGTCCGGGGGTGGTTACGGCGATTTGCAAGGTGAATATCAGGGCTTTGGCTGGCTTTGGAAAGGTGACGGGACCGACGCCGGCGATGAAGTATTGTTGGCAAAAATGCGGTTTTACCATTCAGAATGGACGGTAGAGCATCGGCAACGAGGGTGCGCAAAGCTGTATGTGCGGCTGCGTTGGGATGCCAACCGATATGCAGGCGGCATCCCCCAGATCAAATGCATGGTCAAAGGTAAGAATGATATTTTAGACCCCCGCACGGGCGAGCGGGGTTATAGCAATAATTGGGGGTTGTGCGTTGCCGACTATACCACGATCCAGCTTGGTGTTGGTGCCGCCTGGGATGACCTTGATGCTGACGATCTGATCGCGTCGGCCAATATTAGCGATGAAAATATTCCCCTTGCTGATGGCGGCACGGAAAAACGCTATGTCGTTAATGGCGTGATCGATACCGATAATCCGGTTGGTGATAACCTTAAGGAATTGATCAACCCCGGTGCGGGGCTGGTGGTGAATGCCGGGGGCAAGTGGAAGATATTGGCCGGGGCCTATCGCACGCCAACCGTTGCGATAGATGAAAGCTGGTTAACCGGGGCGATTTCGGTGCAGGCCAGACAGTCCAAGCGTGACACGTTTAACGTGGTGCGCGGGGTTTATGCCAGCAAGGCAACCCTTTGGCAGCCCACCGATTTGCCGGTGCTTAAATCGCAACTATTCATTGAAGAGGATGGCGGGCAGGAAATTCCCGTAGACCGGGAATTTTTGTTTACCGATAGCGTTTCTGCCGGGCAGCGTTTGCAGAAAATTGCCCTGTTGAAAAACCGCCAGCAAGTGCAGGTGGACCTGAAATGCAACCTGTTTTCCTTTCAGGTGACGGTGGGCGATGTGGTTAAATTTAACCGTGAATCATGGGGGTGGGTTGATAAACCGTTTGAGGTGATCCGCTGGAATTTGGCGGTGCGTGATGACGGGGATGTGCCCTATTTCGGGGTGGATCTGACTTTGCGCGAAACCAGCCCGCAAACCTATGACTGGGATGTAGACGAGGAAGTGATTGTAGCGGCCAATGCGGCCAGCACCTTGCCTGGTCTGGGCGATGTGGTGCCACCTAACGGCCTTGATGTCAGCGAGGTTTTATATTCCACCCGTGATGGATCGGGGGTTAAGGCCAAGGCGGTTTTGACCGCCGGGGTATCGCCCGATGCGATGGTGCAAAGCTACCATTTTGAATATCGCGAATTGGGGGTGCTGGAATGGACGGCGTTGCCAGAATCGATTTCGCCGGTAATGGAAATTTTTGACATTGCCCCTGGTGTTTATGATTTCCACGTTGTGGCGGTTAACCGGGTCGGCGCGTCGTCTGATCCGGTACAATTGCGCAAGGAAATCTATGGTCTGGCGGGTAAGCCGCAAGCCCCGAACGGCCTAACGGTTTCGACCAGTGGGGGCTATGCCCTGTTACGCTGGTTGCAATCACCTGACCTTGATGTAAGGCAGGGCGGGCAGTGTCGATTTCGGTGGAGCCCGGCTTTGTCTGACCCGCTGGTGTCGGAAAGTGCAACCATTGGCGACCCGTTGCCGGGCGGCGATACAATGGCAGTTTTGCCGCTTAAAACCGGCTGTTACCTGCTGCAATTTGTCGATAGCAGCGGGACGCCATCGGACGCGGCCTGGGTGGCGTCCGATGGGGCAACGGTGCTGCCATTCACTAATGTTGGCGAGGTGTCAGAGGCCCCGGTTTGGGCCGGGGCATTTGATAATACCGGGGTGGATGATGGCAAGCTGGTATTGGCCGGGGCCGGGCAGATTGATGGCGTTGCCGATTTTGATGCTATTGCCAGCTTCGATGCCCTTGGCGGGATTGTCGCCAGCGGGAAATATCGCCACGCGTCCGGGTTTGATTTTGGCGGCATGGCGCGGCGCAGGCTGGTTGCGGACTTTGAAATGGCTGTTGTTTCGGTGATCGATACAGTTGACCAGCGACCCGGGCTTGTTGATGAATGGGCATCATTTGACGGTGATGTTTCAGGTGAAGGTGATGTAAGCGTGTGGTATCGCACAACGCCCGATGACCCGGATGATGGCGGGGCGGTGTGGTCTGCCTGGCAGCGGCTTGACACAGCGGAAGTGTATTGCCGGGGCGTGCAGTTTGAGGCGCGCCTGTCGGTAACTGATCAATCCTACAATCTGGAAATTTCAACGCTCCGCGTGCGCGCGGATGCTTTGGCGTGAGTGAGGCTTTTGATATGGGCAAGAAAGAAAACGCCGCGACCGTGACGGTCGCGGTGCTGGATAATGACGGCATTTTTTTGGGGATTGAGGAAGTCCCGGAAAATGATGCCGATGGGCGCGTGCAGGTGCCTGCGGATATTGATCTTAAGCCTGGTGCCTATAAATGGCAGGTGGGCGAAAATGCAGCAAATGATGGCCGGTTTATGCCGATTGCGGTGCATTTTCCGGGGGCTGACAAGGCGCTTTATGACACGCTCCGCACCCTGATCGAGGGCGGGGTAATGTCGGTGGTGCCGTCCAGTGTAACAAGCTGGATGGCACAGGCAGCCAAAAAAAATGGGTGGTGATGTAAAATGGGGCAACATGATTATCAGATTTCTAACGGGTCGGGCATCGCCGTTCGCGGTGATGTGAACAATGCCCTTGCGGCCATTGTTACGCAAAATTCCGGCCCTACGGCACCGTCACCCACATATCCCTATATGTGGTGGGCTGACACGACGAGCGGGCATTTGAAACAGCGCAATGCGGCGAATACGGCGTGGATTGATCATGGTCTAATGGCTGATGCGTTTTTGCGAACATCCAGCATTGCTAGTGGTGGTGTTGCTGGGCTGCTGCGCAAAGATGGCGACGGATCGCAACTGACCGGCGTGAACGATGACGTGCAAGAGGCGATTGATCAAATTGCTGGTAGTGGGTTTGCGCAGGGGCAAACATGGCAGGACGTTACTGCATCGCGGGCCAAAAATACCGATTACACAAATGATACCGCCAAGCCCATTATGGTGTCTGTGTCGATCTATAACGCATCGGGGAGCAACAACGTCATTTATTTTATTATTGATGGCGTGTCGGAAATTGCAGCGAAAGACAGTTACGATAATTATCGAACAAATAGTTCAACTGTGGTTATTCCGGTCGGGTCAACATACAGATTTTATGTGGGCAATGCTTCGACGATCCGAAAATGGCACGAATTAAGAGGCCCGGCGGCGTGATGGCCTATGGTGATTAAAGGGGGGTGAAATGAACCATCTACCGCCGGATGTTGGGCAAGATTGGATTTCCGCTGTGCGTAGCTGGGGTGGTGCGCTTGGTATTGCAATGGTGGCGCGGTTATTGTGGCACCAGCGGCTTGTGCGGTTAGGGCAGCGCCGGTTTTGGTCGTGGGAACTTTTGTGGGAGGTGCCAACGGCGGCGTTTAGCGCGATTGTCGGGGCCGGAATTGCGGCCTATTTGACCCTTGACGGGGATCAGTCTCTTGCCGTGATCGGCATTTGCGGATGGCTGGGGCCGCGTGGGGCCGAGGCGTTGGTGGACCGGATATTGCAAACCTATGTAGCAAGGCAATCGCCGAAAGAGTGATTCCGAATGGTTATGTGTTCGGGTGTTTTGTGTGTCGTCAGTCTTTTGGGCTGGCGTTTTTTTTATGTCTGATTTGGGGTGATTATGATGTTGGCTATTATCGGGTCGGGGTTTTTATCCCGTTTGTTGGTCGCTTCGGCGGCCTTTTTTTGTGCCTGGGCGGTGCTTCGGTTGCTGGACCTGGCAACCGGCTTTGATTTTAAACGGTGGGTGAATGATGAAAAAAACGGTCATGGTGTTGGGATTTATCTTGGTTGCCGCATTCTGGCCGTCTGTTTCCTATTCGCAATCGCCATTACCTTCGCGGTATGATTTGAAATTTCGCCAAGCTGCCGGGTGGTACATGCCGGGGGTGGATTGGCGAATTTTAAAAGCGCAGTGCTGGCAGGAAAGCCGCCTTGTGCCGGATGCTGTTTCGCCGGTTGGGGCGCAGGGGCTTTGCCAATTCATGCCCGGCACCTGGGCGGGGATTATTGGCAAAGCCAAATTGCCGCCTGATGCGTCGGCTTTTGTACCGCGTCTCTCTATTGAGGCGGCAGCTTTTTATATGGGTGAATTGCGTGCCGAATGGTCCAGCCCGCGCCCGGAATGGGATCGGCATAGTTTGGCACTGGCCAGCTATAACGCCGGGTTGGGGCATTTGCTGTCTGCACAGCGCAAATGCAATGGGGTGGTGCTTTATGATCGCATTATTGCCTGTTTGCCAGATGTGACAGGGCGGCATTCACGCGAAACAATTAACTATGTCACCAGCATTTGGGGCTGGTACGAAAAAATCAAAGCGGGGTGGTGATGGTGGCATTTATCACGGCGGCGCGGTTCGTATTGGCGAACTGGCGGTTTGTTCTAATCGGCGGCGGCGTTGTGCTGGCCGCCGGTTTTTTGTGGCTCTATCAGGTTCGGCTTGCCAATGCCCGGGCTGATGCTGCACAGGCGCGTTATCAGGTTTTGGCTGACGCCAATGCCGCAAACCTGAAAACCATTGAACGTATGCAGGCGGATCGTGCGGCGGCCGATGCGGCGATGTTGCGGGAACAACAGCGGCGCAAGCAGGCGGAAACAAAATTTACTGAATTATTGAAGGGGGTGAACGATGCGCCAGATGATGGTTGTGTTGGTCCTGCTGTTAGCGGGCTTTTTGACCGCCTGCGCGAACAGGCCGCAAGTGATAACGCGAACTGAATTTATCAAGCAGGATATACCGGAATCCGCTTTTGACTGCGCTGTGCGACCTGCCTTGCCTCAAGAGCCCGACACTGACACTAAGACGGGGATATATATCGTCGGGTTGTTGTCTGCGCATGATAACTGCAAGGGAAAGCTGGCGGCGGTGCGTGCGATTATCAAGGGGACTGATCATTTTTGAAACTCGCCCATTTCAGGCAGGGCTGCGCGGGTGCATCCCTTTTTGCAGGCACCTTTGAGGCAGTCATAAATTGATTTATGACTGATCGGGCAGAAAAACGGGGATTTCTCACGTTCCGGGATGTGGGAACTGGTGCGCGGTGTGGCACCCCGGCCATTGCATTGCGAACAGCGCAGGTTTTTAAGATACGGCCCCATTTTGAAGGTGGGGCCGTGCTTGATCAGCAGCGGTCCAAAATATAGCTTCGCCGAATATCCGCAATGAATGCAGCTGATGTTGCAATGGTCGTCATTCATCGCGAATCCATGCAGAGACGCAAGATTCCAATTGTATTCGCGCCAATCTGCCATTGGCTTGCCTTTCACTTGCCTTAAATGTTCCTGCTTTGTTCTTATTAAGGTGAGGCCGATGAAACGTCAACCTGTTTTCAATCTGGTACACGGTTTGGTACACGTTTTGGTACACATTGGGTGGTTCGATTTAAGTTAATATATTGAAATAAAAAGAATAATTTTTCGGTAAGTTATGCCCCCTAATCCCTCCTTGCCCGCCAGTGATAAAGG
>NZ_JFKA01000030.1 GCF_002115755.1 Thalassospira mesophila
CAGGTTCGAGTCCTGCTGCCGGAGCCAATGTGAGAAGGGATCGAACTTTTGTTCGGTCCCTTTTTCTTTGCCCAATCCCCCAGACGCCCCAATAACGCCGGACCACGTTACAAACATCGCGGTACTTTTGCCTATTGGCTGTTTGCTGGTTGGCGAAAGAACTGCATGAACAGGCATAATATCTGGAGTATCCGGTCTTAACCGCCCTGCCCGCCCTGTTTACAGTGGAGTCAGGCACGATGGCGTTGGGATACGACAGCATCCGGTCCCAAACCTGCCGCTGCCCCTCTCACCGCCAAATAGACACGATCAAATAGCGGACGTTTGCAGCGAGACGGCTAAGGCAGGCCGTTTTGTTTTCCTTAACCCACGGGCGATTACATGCATCTTGCTTTGTTATATGGTGCCTATGGCTGGCTTGCGCTGATTGGCGGCATGCATTTTACCATTGATGTTGGCGCACAATATATACGCGGGGGTCGCACGCCCGGGCCGGAAACAACGCTTTATTTTGGCCTTAACAGTGCGTTTGCGCTGGGTCAGGTTGCCTTTGGGCTGCTGGGTATATGGCTGGCGTGGAAAAATCCAACCCTTCTCGATCAGCCGCCCGTCATGGCGTTGTCGCTATTGGCGTGCCTTGGGTGGCTGGCCATTGCCTTTGGCACCATGGAATATTGGGAACCCAAAGCCACCACTGGGCTGTTTGGCCTGATCCTGCTTGCCGCGTTCTCGACCAGATAACAATTTGAAACAGCACCCCCAGAGACCGGCAACAGGCGGATTATGCACCTGTGCCGATTTGACACAACGTGCGATGGACAGTTTACCTGACTGTCATGTCTTGGTACCAGTACCGTGAATAACCGGTAAAATAACAGATCATCTCGCTGGTTCAAATGCAGGGCGGGTCACATGCCCGCCGCACATACCAGGATGATCCATAGGGACCAGAAATGTCAGCACTTGTTACACGCCGCCAGTTGGCGGAAAATTTAAGTTTTTCCAGTTTGGCATGGGGCGCATGGCGCCTGCGCACCAGCCCGGATGTTTCGGGCACGAATGACATTGTCCGCATCATGGAAACAGCCCTTGATCTGGGCATCACGACATTTGATCATGCCGACATTTACGGCAATTACGGCTGCGAAGATTATTTCGGTGAAGCTTTGGCAACCGTTCCGCATTTGCGCAATCAAATGGAAATCGTCACCAAATGCGATATCGCGCTGGTCTGTGATGCCCGGCCTGATAACCGGATTAACCACTACAACACGACAAAGCCCCATATCATCAAATCTGTCGAAACCTCGCTTGCCAATCTGCGGATTGACCATATCGACACCCTGCTGATCCACCGGCCTGATCCGCTGATGCTTGCCGACGAAGTTGCCGATGCCTTTAACAGCCTGCAACAGGCTGGCAAGGTGCGCTATTTCGGCGTATCGAACTTTAAACCTTCCCAGTTTAACCTGCTGCAAAGCCGCCTGGACCAGCCGCTTGTGACCAACCAGGTTGAATGTTCGGTGCTGGAACTTGGCCCCGTTTTTGATGGCACCTTTGATCTGATGCAGCAAAACCGCGTCACCCCGATGATCTGGTCGCCTCTTGGCGGTGCGCGCCTGTTCAAAGACAAGGATGACGCCGTTGCGGCCCATCTTCGACCGATCCTTGAAGAAATGCGGGTCAAATACGATGTCGCAGGCATTGCTGAAATCGCCATTGCCTGGCTGCTGGCCCTGCCGTGCCAGCCAATCCCCGTTCTTGGCACCATGAAGCCCGAGCGGATACAGGCGGCCACACAGGCATGTAATATTACGCTGGACCGCCAGGACTGGTTTGCCATTCTGGTCGCGGCACAGGGCCACCCGGTTCCCTGATTGTAATTTGCGGGTCCGTCAGAACACACCAACCGCATGGCAGGGCAAATTTTAACGTCTGTTTTTGCCCTGCGATGGCATCAAAACGATGCCCAATCGGGCACCTGACCGCATATATATTGCATATATAAGGAATGTCTTTTCCTTCACGGCTAAAAATGCGCGGCGCATTTCCACGCCAGGCGTTTGATAACGCGTTGAAAATGGATAAATTTTAGTGAAATCGATTTTTTCGCCGTTTTTTGACAAAAAAGGTCTTGCGCGTGTTTCCGGGTTTTATTATACCCCTGCCACGCGCTTCGAACGGAGCGCCAAACACTGATCCGGCATAGCTCAGTTGGTAGAGCAAA
>NZ_JFKA01000032.1 GCF_002115755.1 Thalassospira mesophila
GCCGGTTCAGATACCGGAGGTGATCGGGCCGCTGCCATTTACAGCCTGATCGAGACCGCAAAGATGCAGGGCCTTGATCCGCGTAAATATCTGGCTGTCGTCCTCGACCGCATTGCCGATCATCCGGTCAATCGGATCGACGAGCTGCTTCCCTGGAATATTGACCTCCAAGCCTGATCCGCTCTCCCAAAGGGTATTGCGGGCCCTGTCAAGGTAGCCGTGATGCGACGTGTGTGGACGCCTCCAAAAATGCAAGCATTTCTTTGACAGGTTCAAACATGTGGTCAGGTGCAGTCGTGTGTCCGGCCTCTTGGTGCAGCTTTTCATCGACTGCGGGCCTGTATGGAGATACTCGGATCGGGTCCAAATCGCTTACGCGGGCTCATAGGCGCAGCGTCGATCTACTGGTTTCACCAACCCCGTCTCATTGACCGTTTGTCCTTACCCGTCGTAGACCTGCTCACATTCTTCAGGGGAACCGGCAAAAGGCCGGAATCATGAGATGGCCCCTGAAAGTCGGTATGTCCCTCCTTTTATAACCAATGCCCAAATGATCCGCGCCATCTTATTTGCCAAAGCGACGGCAACCAGCATGCGTGGTTTACGCGTCAGCATACGCGCCAACCAGGGATCTTTCGTGCCGCGCCGTGCTGCCCAACGCACAACAGCCATGGCACCGATAATGAGTAACCGCCGGATATCGCGCTGTCCCATCTTTGATGTTCGTCCCATAACATCTCTGCCCCCGGTAGAGTGTTGCCGAGGTGTCAAACCTGTCCATGCAGCAAAATCCCGGCCGCAGCCAAACCCCTCCATTGGTGGAGTAAATGCTTCAATTGCAGCGGCACAAACCGGCCCTATCCCTGGGATTGTCATCAACCTTTTCGCCTGGTTATCCTGACGAGCCCGAGTTCTTATACGGATCTCAAGATCATTTATATCACCTTGCAGCCGCTCAATTTGTGCCAGCAGCATGTTGGAAACAAGAATAACCTCTTCAGGAAGAACCCCTTTCCCATCGTCAACAGCTTCCTTGAGCCGCTCCAGATGTGCCGTTCCACAGGGGGCAACAATGCCGAATTCTGCAAGATGCCCCCGCAGGGCATTAATTGTTTGCGTCTTCTGACGCACAAGAAGGTCACGGGCCCGAAAAGACAAGGATAAAGCCTGTTGTTCTTCACTCTTGACCGCAACAAAACGCATCGTCGGTCGGCTTGCGGCTTCTGCGATTGCCTCCGCATCCGCAACATCATTCTTCTGCCTTTTGACAAACGGCTTAACATATATTGGTGGTAGCAATTTGACTTCGTGGCCCAGCTTGCTGATTTCACGTCCCCAGTAATGAGCGCTGGCGCACGCTTCCATCGCGACAGTACAAATCGGCTGCGCAGTGAAAAATGCCAGTACCTTCCCCCTCGACAACTTTTTCCTGAAAATCACGTTCCCGTCCAGTCCTGAACCATGCGCTTGAAATGAGTTCTTCGCCAAGTCCAGCCCAATTATGTTAAGTTTTCTCACGGATGCCTCCATCTCTTATTAAACGCTGAGAATGTCTATATTGGCACAGTTGATGCCGTTGGTGGAGGCGTCCACCCCATCGCTTACAAAGAGGCCGCTTCCGGGCGATCAGAAGAATTATCCGGAACATCCTGGCGGTCCGTCAGCGCGACCGGCACAAAAGTCGGGCTGCCATCTGTCGGCCTGCCATACTGTCGACGCCATCTGGTCAGGCTGCTGTAACCAATCCCTCTCCGGGCAGCAAAGTCCCGCACTGACACACCAGAGGTAAAACTCATAGCAGCAAGGCGCTGCTTTTCTTCTGTCGTCAGACGGCGTCCGTTGACAAT
>NZ_JFKA01000033.1 GCF_002115755.1 Thalassospira mesophila
GCCGAAGATGGAAGTAGGCCTTCCGAAGTCGGCTTGCAGGAGCGGACTTCAAACCACCCGGTGCTGCTGCATCCAAAAGGTGTGGTGGTGAGCGACCGAGGAAAAGTCATCCCTGAGGATGGCAGGTGAGTATGGAGAAGATGAGCGAAAGCAAACCGTCCGATGACGCATCGTTATGCCCAAGGTGCTGCCGAAACTGAGGTGGAGTACTGGCTTCAGGACAAGTCGGGGCGTTACCTGCTTACGGACCCGATGGCAGCCGGTGTATAGGCGGCATGATCTTCATACAGGCTTTGGTACGGAACGTGAGAACCTTGTTCCAGATGCGAAGGAAAATGACAAATGGCCAACACCATGAGGAAGAATACCGATGCTGGAACGAGGGGCGGAGCCTCCCGTAGTAGCGATGAAGCCTCTGTAATGGAGGTGGAGCGAAGGGGCGGCGTTATCCGGCCGACGAGCGTTGCCAACCTCCGGGGATGAGTGGCGTGAGCTCGGCGAAACCTTATGACATAGCGAAACGCACGGTATGGGACGCCTACCAGCAGGTCAGGGCCAACCGCGGTGCTGCCGGCATCGACGATGAAACCATCGCCGATTTCGAGCGGGATCTGTCTAAGAATCTCTACAAGCTGTGGAATCGGATGTCGTCGGGGTCGTACTTCCCGCCTCCGGTCAAGCAAGTAGAAATTCCCAAGGCATCGGGAGGCACGCGCAAGCTGGGAGTGCCCACGGTTGGTGATCGTGTCGCGCAAACCGTGGTCAAGCTTCTCATCGAGCCGGAGCTGGACTCGATCTTCCACTCGGACTCCTATGGGTACCGGCCGGGACGATCAGCGAAGCAGGCGGTGGCGATCACGCGTGAGCGCTGCTGGCGATACGACTGGGTGGTGGAGTTTGATATCAAGGCAGCCTTCGATCAGATCAATCATGGGTTGCTGATGAAGGCGGTGCGCCTGCACATCAAGGAGGACTGGATACTTCTGTACATCGAGCGGTGGCTGGTTGCGCCGTTCGAAACGGATCACGGTATGCGCGTCCGACGCGAACGCGGCACCCCGCAAGGTGGAGTGATCAGTCCCCTCCTGATGAATCTGTTCATGCACTATGCCTTCGACACCTGGATGCAACGTACCAGCCCCAACTGCCCGTTTGCCCGCTACGCCGATGATGCGGTGGTGCACTGCCGCAGTCGAAAGCAAGCGGAGTACGTGATGCGCTCCATTGCTTCACGGCTGGCTGCCTGTGGCTTGACGATGCACCCCGAGAAATCGAAGGTCGTGTACTGCAAGGACAGTAACCGTCGCGCAGGTTATCCGCATGTGAGCTTTACCTTCCTCGGCTTCACCTTTAGGCCGAGGAAGGCGCTCAGCAAACAAGACCAGCTCTTCACGAGCTTCCTTCCGGGAGCGAGTGCGGATGCCTTAAAGCGGATGCGGCAAGCGGTACGCAGGTGGCGACTCAATCGCCAAACCCACGTGACGCTGGTCGACGTGGCTCGGCTCTACAATCCAGTGATACAGGGGTGGTCGCAATACTATGGCTCGTTCTATCGGACAGCCATGCTTGGCATCTTCCAGCACATTGACCGCGCGCTTGAACGCTGGGCCCGACGAAAATACAAGGCTCTTCATAGGCGCAAGCGGCGCATTAGCCAATGGCTGGACAAG
>NZ_JFKA01000034.1 GCF_002115755.1 Thalassospira mesophila
CTAAAAACAGTAAAATGCCAGCAGAACAAAAGCTAGCTACTAGCGAAGTAGCAGCTAGTATGAGCTATGTTGATGAAAGTGAAAGTACGAGCACTAGCTCTTCAAAAGCTAGCACAGTAGATGCAATTGATTTGTTGTTGCAAAGTCCAAAAGACCGTTCAAAACGAGTGTACCGAGGTTTTTATTTTGATGATGATGTGCTAAGTATTATTGATCGAGTTCCTAAAAGTTATAAATCAGAATTAGTAAATGAAGCTCTTAGAAAAGTGTTTAAGGAGAAGGGAATATTAGACTAAAAAGAAAAGCAGGCTTAAGCCTGCTTCTATAGCCTTAGAGGCTATTCTTTTTCTCTTTAATGAACTTAATGACTAAGAAGAATAAAGTAATTAATACAAAGTAGTTTAGTGGATTTTTGAAAACGTTTTGTTCTAATGCAATTTGCAATAAGATATATAAAGAAAAAATCACTAATATAGATGGTATTATGAGTTTATTCAAGTGTCATACCTCACTTTAGTATTTAGGGAATTTTTATTTCTCTAATGTACTTGTTATATTTATTTGAAACAAGATGTTGAAGCACCTGTTAAGCCACCACCAACTGCTCCAGCAATGGCGCCTATTACTCCACCGCCTACAGTTCCTATTCCAGGAATGGTAACTGTTCCTGCGGCAGTACCTGCTAATCCTAGTGTACCTCCACCTGTAATGGCTCCACCTGCAGTACCAGTTATACATTTTCCAACTGACATTGTTTGAACTAATCCTGTATTGTCAGTTAATGCTTCTACTAAAAACCCATTCTCAGTTTTCTTATATTCTAAACTTACAGGATTATCATCTTTATCTGATCCTGTTGTAGGTAATGCTTTTTCAGTGTTGCTCTTTTTATCTTTAATCATAGGATTACCATCTTTATCAAAGTAAAATTCTGCATCTTGAAGTTTAATTTCAAGAACGCTTTCATTAATATTTTCTAATTGAAATGTCCCTTGTTCTTCTTTTTGTTCTTCTGCTGCATTAGCTGTATTAGATAATGATGGCATTGTCATTACGCTAAGTACTAGTACAGTAACAATTAGGTTAAGTATCTTTTTCATAATAGTTATTTCACCTTTCTTTTAAAAATTCCATAAGTATCTTTTTCTTCATAATTGTTGAACGAATGCAAGAATATCACTTTTTAATATAGAATTTAACACCTATTTCCATAATTGATAAAAATGTATCATTTTTATTTCATATCTCACTATAATGATCCAAATATAAAGTAACCGTTATTTTACATTAATTTCTTATTTTCCATAAGATATTTTATGGAAGGATAGATATGTACTGTAGCTGAAATCTATTAGGATATTTTTTAAAAAACTCACCTATATAAGGTGAGTTTTCGTGTTTATTCTACAAATATGGTTTGCAAAAATGTAGGATTTGGTAGAAAATTAGACATAAGAAAAAGCCCTCAAGTTTTCGCCGACTCAGAGGACTTTCTCTAAAAAATATTAAGAAGGAATTAACCTTTTAAGAAGAGATTAACCTTCAACTACATAACTTTATAGAATTATTCTACCACAATAAGGTTAGTTCC
>NZ_JFKA01000035.1 GCF_002115755.1 Thalassospira mesophila
TGAAGTGCGCCCCAGAAGTTGGACACCCATCCAATTTCTGGGGCGTTTTCATGAGCAAGTACACCACGCAGTTCAAGCTATCTGCCATCACCGCTTTCCTTGAGCGAGGCCGAGGGTTTCGCCGGGTCGCCGCTCAATTTCAAATGGACCCCACCTTGCTTCGTCGTTGGGTCGAGGCTTATCGATTACACGGTGAGGCCAGCTTGAGCAGTACCGGCCAGCGTTACAGTGCCTTGTTCAAGTTCTCTGTTCTACGGCGCATGTGGGATGACTCCCTTTCCTTGCGCCGCGCAGCGGCGCTTTTCAACTTGGGGGATTCCACTCAGGTGGGCAGATGGCAACAGCAGTATTACAGTGGCGGTATTGAAGCCCTGGAGTCAGGGAAAAGAGGACTGAGCACCGCTATGCCTAAACCACCTGCTAAACCACGCAAAACCGCTGCCCCACTCACCAGCCCTGAGCCTGAGCACAAGACGTTACTTGATGAGCTCCAATACCTACGGATGGAGAACGCTTATCTAAAAAAGCTTGGGGAGTTAGGCGAGGCGGTGATGAGGCGGGAGAAAGAACAGAAGAAAAAGCCCGATTAGTCAGTGAGCTTAAGCAACACTTTCCCTTGCGTGACTTGCTCAAGCTAGTGAGCCTTGCGCGAAGTACGTACTACTACCAACTCAAGGCAATGGGCGTTGCGGACCGATTTTCCTCGATCAAAGCTTCTATCCAGACCATCCAAAACGAGCATAAGGGCCGCTTTGGTTACCGTCGGATGACGCTAGAACTACGTAAAGAAAGATCGCTGATCAACGGTAAAACGGTACGACGACTGATGGGGGAGCTGGGTCTGAAATGCACGGTGCGGCCTAAGAAATACAGGTCGTATAAAGGGCCGATGGGCGAAGTGTCGCCCAACACCTTGGCTCGTCAGTTCGAGGCTGAGCAACCGAATCAGAAATGGGTGACGGATGTCACCGAGTTCAAAGTGGCCGGCAAAAAGCTGTACTTGTCCCCAGTTTTGGACTTGTACAACGGAGAAATCGTGGCCTATCAGACGGCAATACGTCCCCAATATGCCTTGGTGGGCGAGATGCTGGAAAAAGCTATTGAAGGCTTACCTGAGGGCGGCAAGCCAATGCTGCATTCAGATCAAGGCTGGCACTATCGATATCCAAAGTACCGGGAGAGGCTAGAAAAAGCAGGGCTGGAGCAAAGCATGTCACGCAAAGGAAACTGCCATGACAACGCCACAATGGAGAGTTTCTTCGGCACGCTGAAGTCAGAGTTCTACTATCGGGAAAGCTTTGAAAGCGTGGAGCAGTTGCAAGCGGGGCTGGATGAGTACATCCATTACTACAACCATAAGCGAATCAAAGTGAAGCTTGGCGGACTGAGCCCTGTAGCGTACAGGACCCGGTCCGCTGTAGCCTAACCAACAGCTGTCCAGCTTTTGGGGCGCACTTCA
>NZ_JFKA01000036.1 GCF_002115755.1 Thalassospira mesophila
ATAGGTGTTGACGGCAGATTCTGGAAGTCTATAATTCGCCCCACTTCCGGCGCAGTCGAAACGGAAAACTCCTTGGTAAACAAAGAGTTACGCAAGATTCGACAGCGACCTGCTTCAGTTCATCGAAGCCCAGAAGGAGTTGGTAGAGCAGTGTCGTTTGGCTCTATTAACGTTTCGATCCTCTCGGTCGAAAGCGGAGAAAAAGAGGTGTTGACAGCAGCGTGTAACGCTGTAGAATTCGCCTCCCGCTAACGAGAGATCGGAAGCGCAAGTGGTTGAAGTTACAAAGGAAACTTTGAAAACTTCTGAAAATAATCACTTGACAGCAAATGAGGCTGCTGTAGAATGCGCGCCTCGGTTGAGACGAAAGATCTTAACCAACCGCTCTTTAACAACTGAATCAAGCAATTCGTGTGGGTGCTTGTGGAGTCAGACTGATAGTCAACAAGATTATCAGCATCACAAGTTACTCCGCGAGAAATCAAAGATGTAACCAACGATTGCTGAGCCAAGTTTAGGGTTTCTTAAAAACCCAAAGATGTTTGAACTGAAGAGTTTGATCATGGCTCAGATTGAACGCTGGCGGCAGGCCTAACACATGCAAGTCGAGCGGTAGAGAGAAGCTTGCTTCTCTTGAGAGCGGCGGACGGGTGAGTAATGCCTAGGAATCTGCCTGGTAGTGGGGGATAACGTTCGGAAACGGACGCTAATACCGCATACGTCCTACGGGAGAAAGCAGGGGACCTTCGGGCCTTGCGCTATCAGATGAGCCTAGGTCGGATTAGCTAGTTGGTGAGGTAATGGCTCACCAAGGCGACGATCCGTAACTGGTCTGAGAGGATGATCAGTCACACTGGAACTGAGACACGGTCCAGACTCCTACGGGAGGCAGCAGTGGGGAATATTGGACAATGGGCGAAAGCCTGATCCAGCCATGCCGCGTGTGTGAAGAAGGTCTTCGGATTGTAAAGCACTTTAAGTTGGGAGGAAGGGCAGTTACCTAATACGTGATTGTTTTGACGTTACCGACAGAATAAGCACCGGCTAACTCTGTGCCAGCAGCCGCGGTAATACAGAGGGTGCAAGCGTTAATCGGAATTACTGGGCGTAAAGCGCGCGTAGGTGGTTAGTTAAGTTGGATGTGAAATCCCCGGGCTCAACCTGGGAACTGCATTCAAAACTGACTGACTAGAGTATGGTAGAGGGTGGTGGAATTTCCTGTGTAGCGGTGAAATGCGTAGATATAGGAAGGAACACCAGTGGCGAAGGCGACCACCTGGACTGATACTGACACTGAGGTGCGAAAGCGTGGGGAGCAAACAGGATTAGATACCCTGGTAGTCCACGCCGTAAACGATGTCAACTAGCCGTTGGGAGCCTTGAGCTCTTAGTGGCGCAG
>NZ_JFKA01000037.1 GCF_002115755.1 Thalassospira mesophila
GTGGCGGGGATGTCGTCATTACAGTTGACGGCAAACTTTCCGGTTGGTCCCCAGCCATATCTATTGCGTCTGGTGAGAGCGGAGGCACACTCACAAATAATGGGACCGTTTTGGGTGCAACCATCGGGATTGATAATCAGGGTATTGTTGCCGGAATTGTTAATGATGGCATAATTTCTGGACAGAATACCGGAATTAAGAACCATTCCTCAATTAGTTTCATAGAAAATTCCGGAACCGTTACCTCATCCGGCGGGCGGGCTATTTATAACGACGGATCAATTGGAACAATATCTAATAGTAAAACAATTTATTCTAACGCTGGTGACGTTATTTCGAATAATTCCGGCAGTACCATCGGTACAATATCAAATAGTGGCAATATTAGCTCTTTATCCAGTTCGGCTATTCTCAACCGTGGTTCCATTGGTGTTATCTCGAATAGTGGAACAATTTCTTCTACGTCCGGGAATGCAATTTCCAATCGAAGCTCTGGTTCTATTGGCACGATATCAAATAGTGGACTGATTCAAAGTAAATATTTTGCTATTAGGAATGAGCCCGGGACGGGCGCACTGACTATTACAAACTCGGGCACGATTGCGGGAGCCCTTGGCTATGACGGCAGCACTATTGGTGGGGCCATGACGATTTCCGGTGGCGTCGATGACAGTAAATATGGTCTTTTGACTGGTGAAAAAGCCACGACTGCAAGTACCGATATTGGCGAGATCGGGCATCGTTTTGTCGATTTTCATTTTGGTACGGGGTACCTGTTATTAAACGATAACATTGATGTTGCTGACAATTCTGTGATCAACGAGGGTGCCACCCTTAAGCTGGTGAACGGGATAACCATTACCGGCAACTACAGACAGACTGGTGGTGGGCTGGTTATACAGGTGGCATCGCCCTCCAGTTTTGGGTCGCTGACGGTATTGGCATCGGCTACGGATATGGTCGGCATGACGGGTAGCGCCAATATCAGTAATACCACCCTGGTTATGTCGGGCAATAATCTTGCCGTTGGCGATACTTACACCATTGTTGGTGCAGCCAAGAGCGGGACTTATACAATTACATCCGCATCGGTTGTGGGCACATCGGGACGTGGTGCGACCACGGCGACTGTGGGCAAAGACCTTGTCGTGACGATTACAGAAGCCAAGTCGGTCGGTTATCAGTCAATCGGGGCACAAAATGGCGGTGCTGCCAGCTCGTTTGGTGCAACACTGGACCAGATCAATAACAGTTCGTCAACACAGGCGGTTGCCTTCCAGAACAACGTTCTGGCAGTCATTAACAGTCTGCCATCCAGCCAGCAGGGATCGGCAATTAAAAAACTGGCCCCGGCCAGTGCTGCCAATAATGTGCAGGTGCTTAA
>NZ_JFKA01000038.1 GCF_002115755.1 Thalassospira mesophila
GCCATAAAAAATCTATGGTCCCCCCCATTTTTGCAATACTGATTAACGGGCGATGTGGTTGGCTTGCTTAAATCTATCCGGCGTCTGTTTGGGGCTTGCCCCAGCGCCACGATGAGAGTCGCGCCTGACGATCCTTAAAAGCCCGTCGGCTTCTGAAGCCGATTTTTATGTCAGGATCTTCGCCAGGCCGGTAGGCCGTTCACGTCATCCGTTGTTCAGCTATCGCAAAACCTGAAGGGTGAATTGTGGTACTGCAACAACCGCAGGGTCAGGCGTTCAAGGCGTCTGGCCCTGCTTCATATTGCGCATGGTGAGCCGCTATCGCCCAAGCGATACGCGCCAGTTTGTTGGCCAGGGCACAGGCCACCACATTCGAGTGTCGTCGGCGCAGCAGCGCTCGCACCCAGTCGGCCAAAGCCCCCTTCTGATGATCCAGCCTCTGCATGTAAACCCTGGAGCATTGCACCAGCAGTTGCCGCAGGTGCTTGTCACCCCGCTTGCTGATCCCCAACAAATTGGCTTTGCCGCCCGTGCTGTACTGTCGCGGCACCAAGCCCACTGAAGCCGCAAAATCGCGACTGCATCGGTATTGCTTGCCATCGCCCATTTCTACAGCCAGAAGGCTGGCGGTGATCGGACCGACACACGGCATGCTAAGCAAACGGCTCCCCAGATCATCGTCGGCCAGCTGGCAAGCCAGTTGTTTGTCCAGTTCCTTGATCTGTTCATCCAGGTAAACGAAGTGATCGTGCAGGCGTTGCAACAGCACTGTCAGCCGCACAGGCAGCTCATGCTCGGCCAAAACAGCTGCCAAACGCTTCATGATGGCTGAGCCTTTGGGCAGGCTGATGCCAAATTCCAGCAGGAAACCGTGCATCTGATTGGCTGTCTTGGTGCGGTCATGCACCAACGACTCGCGCATGCGATGCAGGACAGACAGGGTTTGCTGAGACTCGGTTTTAGGCGTAACGAAGCGCATGGACGGACGGGAAGCCGCCTCGCAAATGGCCTCTGCGTCGATAAAGTCATTTTTGTTGCCCTTGACGAAAGGGCGGACAAACTGCGGTGAAATCAACTTGGTCGTATGCCCCATCGCCGCAAGCTGACGGGCGATGAAGTGAGAGCCGGCACAGGCTTCCGTTACCACGACGCAGCTCGGCAAGTTGCCGAAGAACCGCATCATCTGCGCTCGCGAGAGCTTTTTGCGAAACACCTCGCGGCCCGATTTGTCTTGGCCCAGAAGGTGGAAATTATGTTTGCCGAGATCGATCCCGATCAGTGCTGACTCGCTCATGATGATGGCCTCCAAAAACAAAACACCCTGCGAAAGCGTAGCCCTCGCAGGGTGTGGGGGTGACCATCTCATTAGCCCG
>NZ_JFKA01000039.1 GCF_002115755.1 Thalassospira mesophila
TTCGAAGCAACGCGAAGAACCTTACCAGGCCTTGACATCCAATGAACTTTCTAGAGATAGATTGGTGCCTTCGGGAACATTGAGACAGGTGCTGCATGGCTGTCGTCAGCTCGTGTCGTGAGATGTTGGGTTAAGTCCCGTAACGAGCGCAACCCTTGTCCTTAGTTACCAGCACGTTATGGTGGGCACTCTAAGGAGACTGCCGGTGACAAACCGGAGGAAGGTGGGGATGACGTCAAGTCATCATGGCCCTTACGGCCTGGGCTACACACGTGCTACAATGGTCGGTACAGAGGGTTGCCAAGCCGCGAGGTGGAGCTAATCCCACAAAACCGATCGTAGTCCGGATCGCAGTCTGCAACTCGACTGCGTGAAGTCGGAATCGCTAGTAATCGCGAATCAGAATGTCGCGGTGAATACGTTCCCGGGCCTTGTACACACCGCCCGTCACACCATGGGAGTGGGTTGCACCAGAAGTAGCTAGTCTAACCTTCGGGGGGACGGTTACCACGGTGTGATTCATGACTGGGGTGAAGTCGTAACAAGGTAGCCGTAGGGGAACCTGCGGCTGGATCACCTCCTTAATCGACGACATCAGCTGCTCCATAAGTTCCCACACGAATTGCTTGATTCATTGAAGAAGACGATAAAGAAGCAGCCCGAAATTGGGTCTGTAGCTCAGTTGGTTAGAGCGCACCCCTGATAAGGGTGAGGTCGGCAGTTCGAATCTGCCCAGACCCACCAATTTTGTGTGGGAAACGCCTGTAGAAATACGGGGCCATAGCTCAGCTGGGAGAGCGCCTGCCTTGCACGCAGGAGGTCAACGGTTCGATCCCGTTTGGCTCCACCACTACTGCTTCTAGACGTTGAAAGCTTAGAAATGAGCATTCCATCACTGCGATGGTGAATGTTGATTTCTAGTCTTTGATTAGATCGTTCTTTAAAAATTTGGGTATGTGATAGAAAGATAGACTGAACGTTACTTTCACTGGTAACGGATCAGGCTAAGGTAAAATTTGTGAGTTCTCTTAATTGAGAAATTCGAATTTTCGGCGAATGTCGTCTTCACAGTATAACCAGATTGCTTGGGGTTATATGGTCAAGTGAAGAAGCGCATACGGTGGATGCCTTGGCAGTCAGAGGCGATGAAAGACGTGGTAGCCTGCGAAAAGCTTCGGGGAGTCGGCAAACAGACTTTGATCCGGAGATGTCTGAATGGGGGAACCCAGCCATCATAAGATGGTTACCTTACACTGAATACATAGGTGTAAGGGGCGAACCAGGGGAACTGAAACATCTAAGTACCCTGAGGA
>NZ_JFKA01000004.1 GCF_002115755.1 Thalassospira mesophila
CAACCTGTAAACACCTTTTTGTAGAAAAATGACGTTTTTTAGAAAATTTCGTAATTCCGGCACCTGGTGAAAACTCAAAGGGGAACTGCCCGCGGCAGCGTTCCCGCCACAGGCGAAAATAGCGGTAAATACGGCCAAAAACAAACAAGAAGCGCATGCCCGGCCCGGAATTAACGGGCGAAATGCGGCTGCGAAGGTGCTCACGAAAGCCGGTCTATCGCACCAAGTACAAGGTCGCGATGATCGGAGCCCCGCATGATGCCACACCATGGGAGGACAGATGGACATTACGGCCCGCCCGCGCGTTGTATTGCACGCCACAATCGACCGTGCCGGATGGCACAAAAGCCCCCCCCGATTTTCACATTATATATAAAGAGCACCATAAACACGGTGACAACCCGCTTCGATGCAGTGCAGCATCGGGTCAGGCACCGGGCAAATCGGGGAACAAAAAGGGGAATAATTCAGCTTGTTAAAGGATTGCCATTTTCCTGCCACTGTCCGCAGGCAGATGGCGCCCACCGGGGATGAGGAATTTCAGAAGACCTCAACACTTCTTAAACCTTCATACTGGCACACTGCTTTTGGCAATTTAGCATACAGGGTGCGGTAATTGGGGTTTCACAATTGCCCGTCATTTTGTATAACAATTCCGCCGATGTTGCCAAAAAGAGCAACTCGTTGGGTACACTGCATTTTTGACGACAGGGGAGATCTACGGCGATGGCCGGAAGACAAATCGTATCGTTTGCTGCACTTGCGGCCATCATTGGCGGGACAACCGGCTATATTCTTTCTGACACACAGCAGGGGCACCATAGTCCGCTTTCTGCCTATGCGGCAGAAGTCACGACCATGCCAAAACCTGCACTGTCACCAAAGCATCACCTCGTCAAAGAGATTGCTTCTGTAGCTTCAACGGCTCAGGTGATCGAAGGTTCCCAAAAAAATCTCGATAATTCATCACGGCAGGACACTGTCGTTTTGGAGAAAGGCTCGAACCTGATGGCGGTTCTGACCGGAGCGGGCCTGGAACGGTCTGTTGCGTTTGAAGCCATTGAGGCGCTGCGCGACGTTTATAACCCGCGCAAATTACGCGCCGGGCAGGAATTTGATCTGGTTTATGCCAGCGAAATCAGCGGTGATACCGGCGACCTTCTTGATACCTTGCGTTTTCAGCCCGATGCGGAAACCATTGTTTCGGTATCGCGGACCGATGACGGATTTAGCGCCTCGACCGACAAGGTAGAGTTGGTAAATTCGCCCAATGCGACAAGCGGCACCATTGACCAGAGCCTGTTTATGGCGGCGGAAAAGAACGGCATGCCGTTATCTGTGCTTATGGAAATGATCAAGCTTTACAGCTATGACGTTGACTTTCAGCGCGACATTCAGCCCGGCGACAGCTTTGAAGTCATGTATGACGACATGAAAAACACCAAGGGTGACCTGGTGCGCCATGGTGACATTGTTTATGCCAGCATGAATATTCGCGGCACCGATTATCGGCTGTATTCCTATACCGACAGCGATGGCAATCAGGATTTTTACAACGAAAAAGGCGAATCATTTCGCCGTGCCCTGATGCGCACACCGATTAACGGTTCGCGCCTGTCATCGGGGTTTGGCATGCGCAAACATCCGATTTTGGGATATAGCCGCATGCATCAGGGGGTCGACTTTGCCGCCCCGACCGGCACCCCGATTTTTGCCGCCGGTAACGGCACCATCGAACGGATTGGCAAGGCTGGCGGGTATGGCAATTATATTCGCCTGCGCCACAACAGCACCTATGAAACCGCTTATGGCCATATGTCGCGTTTTGCCAAAGGGCTTCATACCGGATCGCGGGTTAAACAGGGTGATGTGATTGGGTATGTCGGCATGTCTGGCACAGCCACCGGCCCGCACCTGCATTTTGAAATTTTGAAAGCCGCCCATCAGGTCAACCCGATCAGCGTAAAAATGCCGAGCGGACGGACCCTGACCGGGAAGGAACTTGATCGTTTCCGCAACAATTCAGAGCTGTTGCAAAAACAATATGCCGAATTGTCGATCGAAGGGGCGAAAGTTGCCAGTGCCGACTAACTGACCATACGATTTGTAAACTCCCCAAACCCTGCCAGTTCCCTCTGGCGGGGTTTTCTTTTATCGGGCTTGTCAGTGATGTGGCATGTAAGATCATTGAACAAATGCCTGAAGTTCCCCCAGCATCACGTCATAAAATTCCCGGGCCACACCCGAAAGCGGATGAACATTTGAGGTAATAACTTCGAGGGGTTCGAGAATTTGCGGGCGAAAGGGCAGCAGCCGGACGTTGGAGAGATTAAACGAATCGTCAAAGAAACGGCAATTAAGCGCATCGACCAGCGCCACCCCGACGCCAAGATTAACAAAAGACAGGGCATGAACTGTTGTGTGAACTTCCACCGCCCGGTTAACGCTCAGCCCGCGTTCGGCATAAATCGCCTTTAATGCCTTGGTCGTGGCATTTTCGGAATCAAGGGTGATCCACGGAGAATCGGCGATGATTTCCGGCGTCAGTTCAGTCAGGTTTGCTGCCGGATGGTCTTTGTGGATGGCACAATGGCATAGTAGATCCATCGCAACCGATTCATGGCTGAAAGAACTTTGGGATTTATCGACCAGACCAATCTGATATTGGCCGGTTGAAATGCCCTGGCGGATCACGGAACAGCCCGCCTGATGCAGGCTGACCTGCACACCGGGATGTTTTTCCAGATAGCGCGCAATCAGTTCGGGCAGGAACCGGTAAGACGGCCCAAAGATACTGCAAATGCGCAAGCGCCCTGCCTTGTTGTTTTTTGCCGCTTTCAGGCTGTCATCAAGATGGTTAAGCCCCTGAAGCAACGCATAAACCTCGTCATGAAGGAAATGGGCTTCGTCGGTCGGGATCAGTTTGCCGTTGCTGCGTGCAAACAGTTTATAACCAATATCGCTTTCAAGATTGGTCAGCATTTTGCTGGCTGCGGGCTGGCTGACAAAACTTCGCTCTGCCGCCCGGGTGATGCTGCCAGTTACAAAGACTTCATGAAAAATCCGCAGGCGTTTGACATTCATCTTCATAACCTAACGTTATAACCATATCAAAAACATTCAATACCATTATTAAAATACTTGTTCTAGCATCGCAAGATGCGCCGGGTCAGAGCGCAGATAAAACAACAAAAAGCACGGTACCGAACTGTGCCGTTTCTGTCTGGGAATATGTTTTTGGGGCGTATGCCCACAAAAAAAACGTTTAAAAACAGGGAATCAACATGAATAAAGTGACCTCCATTGTGGCCGCTGGTACCGCAGTTTTTTTGATGCAGGCTGCCACAAGTACCGCCGCCATGGCACAGGACAAGGCCTCGACCTTGCAGCAGGTTAAAGATCGCGGCTATCTGAGCTGCGTTATTGGCAATTCCTTCCCCGGTTTCTACAGCCTTGATAAAGATGGCGAATGGCAGGGCATGGATATCGACATGTGCCGGGGTGTTGCCGCCGCCGTGTTTGGCGACCCGACAAAAGTAAAATTCATGCCGGTTCAGTGGGCGCAAAGTTTTACCACCATCAAAAGCGGTGAAGGCGACATGCTGTCAAAAGGCATGACCTGGACGCTGTCACGCGATACCAGCCAGGGCCTGGACTTTCTGGAAACCTATTTTTACGACGGCCAGGGTTTCATGGTGCGCAAGGATCTGGGCGTGAACTCGGTCAAGGATTTGAAGGGGGCCACGGTTTGCGTTTTAACCGGCACCTCAAGCGAATTGAACCTTGCCGATTACAGCCGCACCCACGGGCTCGACCTTAAAACCGTGGTGTTTGATGATTCTGCCGTGCGCAATACCGCCTTTTTCAATGAAAACTGCGATGCCCTGACCAACGACAAATCGGGCCTTGCGGCACAGCGCTCCGCCGCACCAAACCCCGATGATTACATCGTGCTGCCCGAAACCATTTCCAAAGAAGCCTTGTCGTTTGCCGTAACCCAAAATGACAGCGAATGGGCAAACATTGTCAAATGGACCTTCGAAACCATGGTGGCGGCCGAAGAATATGGCATTACATCGAAAAATGTTGATGACCTGCGTGCGAACTCGGAAAACCCGGTTATTCGCCGTATTCTTGGCGTTGAAGGCGATTTAAACACCGGTTTGGGCCTGTCGCCAGACTGGGCGTATCAAGTGGTCAAAGCGGTTGGCAATTACGGCGAAATTTACGAACGCAATGTGGGCACCAATAGTGTTCTTGGCCTTGAACGCAAAGGCACGCTTAATGCCCTGTGGCAGGATGGTGGCCTGATGTACGCGAAATCTTTCCGCTAGCATCTTTGCACTTCAGGCAGGTTTTCGAACCTGCCTGAGACTGCGTTTTCGCAAAACTTTCGACGCATTTGCAAGGTTCGGTTCATCGGCATGATCCCTTCGTCCCCGCGCAAGCAGCCTGACGTCTCCCCTGCCCGTTTCAGGCCAAAAATGGTGCAAAGCCGCAACCTGTTTTCATTTTTGAACAAGGATTCGACCCGCGCCAACATTATCCAGGGTGTGGCGCTGCTGCTTGTGTTGTGTCTGTTTCTTTATCTGTTTTCAAATGCAGCCCACAATCTTGACCGATTGGGGATGATGTTCGGGTTTGATTTCCTGAACTCGACCGCCGGGTTTGATATTAGCTGGAGTATCATTCCCTATAACCCCGGCATGAGCTATTGGCGGGTGTTTTTTGTTGGCATCACCAACACGCTTGTCCTGTCGTTTGTCGTGATTTTTTTTGGCACCGTGATCGGGACCATTGTTGGCATTTTGCGCCTGTCGCACAATCCGCTGGTCGCACAGCTGGCACGTTGTTATGTCGAAGTGGTGCGCAATGTGCCGCTGCTGATCCAGATCATTTTCTGGTTTACAGCCGTTTTTTCGGCCCTGCCACCGCCGCGCCGGGGATATGAATTTGGCGGTTTGTTCTTTCTGAACAATCGCGGATTTTACTTTCCCGCACCTGGCACGGACATCTCGCCGATATGGTTCATCGGCGCGTTATGTGCCTTTGCGCTTGGCGGCTGGTATTTGCTCCGCATCTTGCGCGCAGTTAAAATTACGCAGGCGAAAATGCCCCTTTCCATTTTGCTCGGTTTGGGGGGCTGGGGTGTCTTGCTGGTGGCCTGCGGTGGTGTTGCCAGCCGGTTTTTAAGCTGGTCAGTGCCCGCCCTTGATGGCTTTAACCTTGAAGGCGGGCAATATATTCCCGCCGCATTCGGGGCGGCCTTTGTTGCCATGACGGTTTATCGCTCTGCCGCCATTGCCGAAACGGTGCGTGCGGGAATGCAATCCATCGACAAGGGCCAGCACGAAGCTGCCGCGACCATCGGCTTTTCGCGTTATCAGACCTTACGCCTTGTGCTGATCCCCCAGGCTGTGCGGGCGATTATTCCACCGCTGGCAAATTCCTGGCTGGTAGCAGTCAAGGATTCGTCGCTGGCCGTGGCAATCGGCTTTCCCGAGGTTGTATCGGTTTTCATGCAGACATCGATCAATCAGACCGGTCGCGCGATCGAGATCATATCGATGGTGATGGGCTTTTACATCGTGGTCAGCCTGATCATTTCCTATCTGCTCAACAGATATAACGCCCATGTGCAGTACAAGGTCAGATAAATGAACAATGATGCCGGGCTAAAGCAGTTCGTTGCAAAACCTGCACGTGTGCCGCCCCACAATGACCAAAGCCTTGTGCGCCGTATTCACAGCCGTTGTTTTAACACGCCTGGCAACAGCGTGCTGACAATCGCGGTGATTATTCTGGCCTGGTATATTATCCGTTCGGCGCTGGACTGGGCGGTATTTGATGCGATGTGGAATGCAGATACAAGGCGCGAATGTTTAAATATCAGCCCGAACGGGGCCTGCTGGGCCGGGGTGATCAGCTGGTTTAACGGCCTGATTTATGGTCGTTACCCGGCCGATCAGCAATGGCGGGTTGATCTTGGTTTTATCCTTGCCGTGATGTGGCTGTTCCCGCTGATGAGCAAGAAAATCGCTTATCGCAATTTTATTCTGGTGTCATGGATAGGGTTATATCCGTTTTTCGGGGCTTATCTGTTTCTGGGCGGGGAATTTGGTGCCGAAGTCGGCATTATTCACGCCCTGTTCACCAGCCTTGCTGCCGGTTTTTTCATATTGTTGTATGCAAACTGGCTTTTGGCGGCCTTAAACCAGCCCGACCTTTGCGAGCGGGTGCGCCCGCTGGTCGCGTGGCTGTTTCCACGTGGTATACAGGTCATATGTTTGCTGGTGGTTTGGGGCGCCCTCAGCCTTCCGGTTGCACTTATATTGTCGCAGATGGCGTTGGAACCCGTCGCCATTGAACGCTGGGGCGGATTGTTCCTGACCCTGATCATTGCAACCTTCGCCATTACCATGTCGATCCCGATTGGTGTTGTGCTGGCCTTGGGGCGGCAGTCCAAATTACCGGTCATTCACTGGATGTCGCTTCTGACAATCGAGCTTGTGCGGGCCGTACCGTTAATTACGGTTCTGTTCATGGCCGTGACGCTGTTGCCGATTTTCCTGCCCAGCGACATGGAACTCGACAAACTGTCGCAGGTTCTTTTTGCCGTCTGCATTTTTTCTGGCGCCTATATGGCCGAAAACATTCGCGGCGGTTTGCAGGCGATCCCGCGGGGACAATATGAAGCCGCGCAATCGCTGGGTCTGGGATATTCGATGACCATGCTGTTGATCGTGCTGCCCCAGGCGCTACGCCTGATGATCCCCAATATCATGACATCCTTTATCAGCATTTTGAAAGATACCACGCTGGTGTCGATTATTGGCCTGTTCGACATCATGCTGATGGCGCGCAACATCGCAAATGACAAGGACTGGATCGGTCTGCATACCGAACCCATCGCCATGATCTCGATCCTGTTTTTTATCATTTGCTACAGCATGTCCCAATACAGCCTTAACCTTGAAAAACGCCTGAAGGCAGATCGCTCATGACCTTGCAAAATCATCTGGCAACCGCCCCTGTGCCACCTGCCCGCGCAATCGAAATAAGCGGACTTAACAAATGGTATGGTGCCCATCATGTGTTGCGCGACATATCGCTAAATGTCGCTGAAACCGAAATTATGGTGGTGTGTGGGCCGTCCGGGTCTGGCAAATCAACGCTGATCCGATGCCTGAACCACCTGGAAGAATATCAGGAAGGCCATATTTCGGTGTTTGGCAACGCGTTGCAGCGCGACAGCCAAAGCGAGCGGTTTATTCACCAAACCATGGGCATGGTGTTTCAAAACTTTAACCTGTTTCCCCATTTAAGCGTTTTGCAAAACTGCACATTGGGGCTGACCTGGCTTCGCAAAAAATCCGAACGCGAAGCCCGCGACATTGCCATGTCCTTGCTGGACCGGGTTGGCATTGCCGATTTGGCGCACCGGTTTCCCGGGCAAATTTCGGGCGGGCAGCAACAGCGCGTGGCGATTTCGCGATCCCTGGCGATGGACCCGAAAATCATGCTGTTTGACGAACCCACATCGGCACTGGACCCTGAAATGGTCAAGGAAGTGCTTGATGTGATGGTCAACCTTGCCAAAACCGGGATGACGATGGTGTGCGTTACCCATGAAATGCAGTTCGCGCGCCAGGTCGCCGACCGGGTTGTTTTTATGCAAGACGGCGAAATTGTTGAAGTTGGTCCGCCAGAGCAGGTTTTACTGAACCCGCAATGGGACCGCACCAGGGAATTCCTCGACCATATTCTATAGCTGCTGGCAGCATCGGGGCTTGCCCCCGCCAAACCACACGAAACCAACCGCGTCACAAGAACGGAAAATGATCGAAATGTTGGCAAAACATTCATCGACTTACACCCATGCGCCCTATTGGCTTGAAGACACGTCGATCGCCGCCGCACCGGCAACATTTCGGCGCCATGCCCTACCCGCTTTCGCCGATGTGGTTATTGTCGGTGGCGGCTATACCGGTTTGTCGGCCGCCATTACATTGGTCCGCGCCGGATTGAAGGTTGCCGTGCTTGAGGCGGGGCAATTGGGCAACGGGGCCAGCACGCGCACCGGTGGCATGTTGGGGCCAAGTTTTAGCAAGCTGGGCGCAAGCGGGCTGGAACGCCAATACGGGCGCGACCAGGTGCATGCCTCGATCAAGGAAAGCCTTGCGGCCTTTGACTGGCTGGTGACGTTTATTCGCGACGAAAACATCGATTGCGACCTGCAAATCTGCGGGCGGTTTCGCGGGGCCAGTCACCCCAAACATTATGCAGGGCTGGTTGAACAGGCCACCGCGCTGGCAAAAATTGTCGATTTCCCGGCAATCGAGGTTAGCCCCGGCCAACAGCACGGGGAAGTCGGCAGTAATCGCTATTATGGCGGGATCGTCTATCCGACCGACGGCGCAGTCCACCCGGCAAAGCTGTTTCGCGGCTTGTGCCAGATTGCGCAAAACGAAGGAGCGATGCTGGTTGAACAAACACCGGTGCGGAATGTTGAAAAGCAAAACGGGCAATTTACCGTTCACTTTGACAACGGACAAATCACCGCCGGGCATGTGATTATTGCCACCAATGGCTATACCAACGGGGCATTTTCGCAATTCAAACGGCGGCTAATCCCCATTCGCTCCGCCATGATCGCGACAGAGGAACTGCCAGATCAGGTTATCCGTTCGGTTTCGCCCAAACTACGTTGCCACGGCAGTACAGAACGATTGTCGGTTTATTACCGGCCCTCGCCGGATGGAAAGCGTATTTTGTTTGGCGGGCGCGCCTTTGGCCGCGGCGATCGACCAGACCTTTATTCACAATATCTGCGCAATTTTATGGTCCGGTTGTTTCCCCAGCTTGCAGCGGTGAAAATCGATTATGCGTGGTCGGGGATGATTGCCTATACCTTTGACCATGTCCCCCATATTGGCGAACTCGACGGGCTGCATTATGCCATGGGGTATTGTGGGTCCGGCGTTGGGCGATCCAACTATTTCGGGCGCAAGATTGCCCAAAAGGTTTTGGGGCTGGCCGAGGGCCGCACCACATTTGAAGATTACCCGTTCAAGGGACGGCCTTTATATAGCGGCAACCCTTGGTTTTTACCCGCGATCATGAAATGGCATGAGCTGGCCGACCGCATGGGGTGGTAGATACGCCCACCAAATACCTGCCAATATCACGAAATGCCAAAACAAAACGCCGGAGGGATCGATGCCCCTCCGGCGTTTTGTCGTATCCTGACTGTTTAAAAACCGCCGGGCTGATCAGGCCGCGTCGCGTTCAAACTGCAATTTGGCCAAGCGGGCATAAAGCGGGCTGGTTTCAAGCAATTCGTGGTGCGAGCCAATGGCGATAAGCTGGCCATCATCAATCACGGCGATGCGGTCTGCATGCAGCACGGTTGACAGCCGATGAGCGATCACCAGTGTTGTCCGCGATTTCATGATGGTTTCAAGCGCCTTTTGCACCACCTGTTCGCTTTCGGCATCGAGCGCGCTGGTGGCTTCATCAAGCAGCAACACCGACGGATTACGCAAAATGGCACGGGCAATGGCAATACGCTGACGCTGCCCGCCAGACAGACGCACACCTTTTTCACCAAGGAAGGTATTAAAGCCATCGGGCAAGCGATCAAGGAACTCGCTGGCATAGGCGGCATCGGCGGCGGCGCGCACATCAATATCTGATGCGTCGGGGCGACCGTAACGGATGTTTTCCCACGCATTGGCAGCGAAAATTACCGGGTCCTGGGCCACCAGTCCCAACCGTTCACGCACGGCAATCGGGTCGGCCTGGCGAATTTCAACACCATCAAGCGAAATTGTCCCTGCCGCCGGGTCATAAAACCGCAGCAACAACTGAAACACAGTGGTTTTCCCGGCACCGGACGGCCCCACCAGCGCCACAGTTTCACCCGCCCGCACATCAAGCGAAAAGCCGGTCAGCGCTGAACGGTCTGGCCGGGCCGGATAATGGAAGGTGACATTTTCAAACCGGACATTGCCCTGATGATGATCGGGCATGGCGACGGTATTGACCGGGGCGGCAATGGCGGGTTGGGTTTGCAGCAAGGCAATCAGGCGTTCGGCGGCACCGGCTGCGCGCTGCAAATCGCCAATTACTTCGCTAATCGCGCCGACAGACCCTGCAACCACGACTGCGTAAAACACAAAGGCCGACAGTTCACCGGCCGAAATGGTGCCATTTAGCACATCATGCCCGCCGATCCACAAAATAACCCCGACGGCGCCAAACACCATGATAATGACCACGGCAGTCAGAAGGGCACGGGCCGAAATGCGCGAGATCGAGGTTTTAAAGGCCCCTTCAACGTAGCCGTTAAAGCGGTTGCTTTCGATTTCTTCATGGGTATAGGCCTGAACTGTGCGCAGCGCATTGATCGATTCTTCGGAAAAGGCACTGACATCGGCGATGCGGTCTTGCGAATCCCGCGATAACCGGCGCACCTTGCGTCCGTAAAATATGATCGGCACCACCACCAGCGGCACCACCAGCAACACAAGAGCGGTTAGTTTGGGGCTGGTAATTGCCAGCATCGCCAGGCCGCCAACAAACATCAGGATGTTGCGAAGGGCGATAGAAACGCTGGAGCCGATAACCACCTGCAACAGGGAAGTGTCGGTTGTCAGGCGTGACAACACCTCGCCGGTACGGGTGACTTCAAAGAAGCCGGGATCAAGGCGAATGATATGGGCATAAAGGGCACGGCGAATGTCGGCCACAACCCGTTCCCCGATCCAGGAAACCAGATAGAATCGGGAATAACTGGCAAGCGCCATTAAAATGGTGAAGCCAAAAAGAACAAATAGCGCCTGGTCAAGCAGGCCGCCATCGCCATCGGCGAAGCCCTTGTCGACCAGAAAACGCAACCCGTTGCCCAATGCCAGAACGGTCCCCGATGCCACGATCAGGGCAAGGGAGGCACCGGCAATTTGCAATTTGTAGGGTTTGATGAAGGGCAGAATTGCCCTTAAAGAGGAGAGGTCCCGGCTTCGATCACGATCTTCGAGACGGGCAGAGCTTCGCGGAGAGGGCGCCACGGCAACATTCCAGTTCTGTAATATCGACAGGAAAACGCCGGACCAAGGATTTAGTCCAGCGCGATCTTGTGCCCGGTCTTGACGGCAAGATCGGCAGCAAGCTGTTCGTGCAAGGTTGTGGCCCCCCGGGTGGAGCGCCAGCTTTCAGTGTCTTCGTCATAATCATAATGGCTTGCACCGCTTACGGGTGAAGACATCCAGATCTGACGGTTAAGGGCGTGTTTGTTTATAACAAACTGCTCGCCCGAGTCGAGTTCGATCGACAGAATACCGGCTTCCAGATCAACGTCAATCTTGTCGCCAATGGCATCGTCGATCACATCAGAGATGGTTTCGATGGTCTCGTCCGCAAGGCGATGGAAATAGGTTTCTTCAAGGGCCACAATCAAACTCCGTCTGTCAGGCGGGAGGGCGTCTTGCCATACCCATGATCGTTTTAGTGTGCTGGCGCACCATACTATATAAGGTGAAGCACGCAAGTAGCCATCATCAATGACGGCCAGGAAATGCTGCGTTTGGCTTCAACTGAGATATTTACCGTCACAGGGGTTGCGCAGTTGGTTTTTTTCGCCTATACACCGCGCTTCAAATTCCGGAGTGATAGGCGATGAAACAAGACATCCATCCCGAGTATCATGAAATCACCGTTCAGATGACGGACGGCAGCACCTACACCACGAAGTCGACCTGGGGTAAACCGGGCGACGTCATGAAGCTGGACATTGATCCGAAGAGCCATCCGGCTTGGACGGGTGTTCATCGTCTTCTCGACAGCGGTGGACAGCTTGCCAAGTTCAAGAAGCGTTTCGCTGGTTTCAATATCGGTAATAACTAAGAACACAAATCGCATTTTTTTGCGGTTTATGGGATTATCGCCCGCTACATCGAAAAGATGTGGCGGGCGTTTTTCTTTGCGCCGACACCTTTATTTGCCCCTTGGCAGCCCTCATATGCCCTACCTGACTATGGTATAAATCGCCTTTTCTTGCCATACTTGGCACCGGGACAGAATGATCGGGGCGAGAAGCATGTTTATCATGCCGTTTTCGCGGGAGCGCGAGGTATGAGCCAGGTGATCGCGCGCAAGCAGGTCAGCTATGAGGTCTATATAAAAGACCGTACGGGCAAATGGATTATCCATGCCCACTATACCGGTGCGCAAAAAAAGGTCGCTGAAGACGAAACCTATCAGCTTGAACGTGAAGCCCATGTGATGGCCGTCAAGCTGATCCGCGAGGTTTACAGCAGTGCGACCAACAGTGCTGACGAATATATCGTTTATCAGACCCGCGATGCCGAAGCCCGGCCCAAAATTGCTGCAACCCGTGCGCCCACTGCGCCAGGACAGGGGAGCGAAACCTCCACGACCGATCCCTCGGCCAATGCTGGCTCACCAACAGCATCCCCTTCGGCACACCCCAAAAATGCAAAAACCCTCCGCAAAAAAGATACGGGGATGTTCGGGCTGATCCTGAAAATGATGCTGGCATTTTGCGGGGCCATTGCCATTGGTCTGGCAACGATGCTGGGCGCGGCCCGCTTGTTGGAGTTTCTCGCCGAAAGCGGCTATCAAATGAGCCAGGGTGCGTTCGAGAAATCCAATTTCATTGCCTTTATTCTGGGGTTCATCCTGTCTATTGCGCCAATGATGATGGCCCTGAGCCAACGTTTCAGCCAATTTGGCAGCAAACGAAATACCGACGACCCTGCATCGCCATTAGCCCCTGCCCTGCCCAATGGCCCCACCGACGAGCAAATGCGAACAGCCCGTGCGGCGGCCCTGCGGCGCAGCCTGGAAGAAAATCGTGCGTTTCTGACAGATCAGGAAAGCGGCGACCCTGTTTCCGCCTCCGGTCCCAGTCCCGGCACCAGTCCCGGCACCAGTCCCGGTCCCGATTCCCGTGACGCCAATATGCTAGACGATGCATCAGGCCCCACCGACCTTACCGCACCTGATGACAGCCATATCGAAGCCGGGCAAGACAAAACCCCCGCCCTGCAAGCAACCCGGCAAATGATGAAAGACTTCATGGCCGGGTCGGTGAGGGCCATTCACGACGCATTACCGCAGCTTGACGCCTATCACAAATTTGGCATGAACCTTTATGTCGCAGGTGCCTGTGATGCCTGCAGCGAATATAATGCCCTGCCCGGCGAAAATGGCCGATCTGTTTTGCGCGACTGTATTTCGGCACTGGGAGCCAACGGCACCATGTCGGACACGTTTTGCGCCAGCCTTGATCAATACCTGCTGGAACCAAAATATAACGATATGTACGGGTCAGGACGCGATTCGATGATGGATTTCGTGAAAGATGAAAGCAGCATCACGGGTTCGGTGGCCCGGGCTCTTCATATCTGGTCGGAAAAGCCGGTGTCGGCGACGCGCGCGCAAGCAGGCAAAAACGTGCATGCGCTGATGTTTACCGATATCGTCAGTTCAACCCGCCTGACGCAGGAACTGGGCGATATTGGCGCGCAGCAAATCGTTCATGCCCATAACAAAATTGTCCGAACCGCCCTTTTGAACAATTACGGCAAAGAAGTAAAACATATGGGCGACGGCATTATGGCCGTGTTTCCGTCTTCAAACTCGGCGGTGGAGGGGGCGATAGAAATTCAAAAACAAATGGCCGCCTACAATGCGCGCGACGATCTGGAATTTCATGTCCGCATCGGCATCAATGCCGGCGAAGCCATTTCCGAAGAAAATGACCTGTTTGGGACTGTTGTTCAACTGGCAGCACGGGTTTGTGCCGCCGCAAGTGGCGATGAGACGCTGGTATCAATGGCGGTAAAAGAAACCTATGCCGGGAAGCGTGCTGCTTTTACATCGCGCGGGGTGCGCGACATGAAGGGCTTTGACGCCCCGGTAGAAGTGTTCGCCGTTACCAGCCGCCAATAGAAACATTGGGGGCACATGCCGCCCCCATTTTACCGAAAAATCCATACGGCTACGGCCCTTTGAACTGGCGAACTGGCGAACCGGCAACAACGGCCAGAACATATCCTGCTGTTTGGCAGGTTGTTATTTTTGCGGTTCCGGGGGGTCATTACAGGTGCGATACCGGGCGGCAACCTGCAGCTCCATGCGGGCGGCCCGCATATACAGGGCTTGCGCGCGCGCCATTAGCTCCAACAGGGCGGACGACGCCATAATGCAGTTTTCCTGTTCATCCTTGATACAAACCCTGATGTCCGCCATCAGGTCGTCGCTGTCCACCGCATCGGCCCAGTCGATTTCACCGGCTTCCACCGCGCGGACCGATAGCAGCCATGCCATTGTCCTGATCAGCCGGGTGGTCATGCGCATTTCTTCCCGAAACTGCGCCAGGGCACCGTTTTCGCGCAAGTTAAGCCGGTTTTGATGGCGATGGGCAGACAGATAATCCCGTGCCTCGACCAGCAAGGTCAGGGCCTCGTCATAGGTTTTTGAAAAAGGCACAATGACAAAGTTGCTGTCAGGGCTGCGCTTTTGCCTGAAGGACGGTGGATCATGTGTCATCCCCCGTATATTGGACCGTTTTCAAGACAGTTCAAGCATCGCGTCAGCCCAAAAACGAAGAGGCCGCTCCTGATAAGAGCGACCTCTGCCTCAACCTGCTAAACTTGCCGGACTGTTTTATTTTTTGAAAACCTATACGCTCGGCTCTGGCCGGGTCAAGTACATAAGTGTCAGAAATGTGACTATCGGTATTAGTACGTATGATCAGCACGAAAAAGAACCGCCCTATAAAAGGGCGGCCCAGTTTAACAGGGAGGCATCGAAACATCACGTTCGACAAGGGATCAAGACTGAACCCTTAATCTTACATATAGAACAGCAGAATTAACATTCAATGAACCCAGGGTTTATTTTATCGTTTAAATGACAACCCTATGAATTTTATTTGAAATATTCAGGTTCTAAACAGAGCCTCTGCTCCCTTGCGCACCCCGTCACGCCGGATCAATGCCTGTTCCACCCGTTCAATTTCAGACAACAATACAGATTTATAGGCTGCCAGGTTTTCGACTGACATGTCTTCAAGGTCGCGCGGAATGCCCACCGGCATGCCTGCCGCAGCGATTTTCAAAAGATCATCATCCGTCATCTTCGCCCTCCACTCTTGTTGTTTCAAAGGCTCTGTCACAAAAATCAGCCCGGTCTTGCAAGACGCCATCCCACCAAAACCACACGGACCACACCAACATGGCGACAAAAGCCTTTCATCTATCGCTCTGAAAACTAGATAATAAGCAATGATCACTTTCGCCATAAAGGACGAGCCATGAGCGCGCAAAAAATTCCCGAGACCATCAAGGTCATCGCCATTGAAAATAGCGGTGAAAACGGCCAACTGGTGACACAAAGCGCCCCCTGCCCCCAACCGGGCCCCGGCGAGGTACTTGTCAAGGTTGCCGCCGCCGGTATTAACCGCCCCGATTTAATGCAGGTTGCAGGCATGTACCCGCCGCCCCCCGGCGCATCGGACATTCCCGGTCTGGAACTGGCCGGGCAAATTGTGGCCTGCGGCGCGGATTGCGGTGAATGGCAAGCCGGGATGGATGTGTGCGCACTGGTTACCGGCGGGGCCTATGCCCAGTATGCCGTTGTGCCCGCGCAACAGTGCCTGCCAGTCCCCAAGGGCCTGAGCATGACCGAGGCCGCCTGCCTGCCCGAAACGTTTTTTACCGTCTGGCACAATGTGTTCGACAAGGCACAGTTACAGGCTGGCGAAGTCTTTTTGGTCCATGGGGGCACATCGGGCATTGGCACCACCGCCATTCAAATGGCCAAGGCCATGGGGGCCACGGTTTTTGCCACGGCGGGCAGTGCCGATAAATGCCAAGCCTGCCTTGATCTGGGGGCAGACCACGCCATTAATTACCGCGAGCAGGATTTTGACACCGCGGTTATGGACCTGACCGATGGCAAAGGCGCCAATGTTATTCTTGATATGGTGGCAGGCGATTATATTGGCCGCGATTTCAAATGTGCCGCCCAGGATGGCCGCATTGCCGTGATTGCCTTTTTGGGCGGCCCCAAGGCCGATACCAACTTTTTGCCGCTGCTGCGCAAACGCCTGACCCTGACCGGCTCCACCCTGCGCGCCCAGCCGGTGGCCGCCAAAGGGGCCATTGCCGCCAAACTGCGCAAAACCATTTGGCCGCTGATTGATGCGGGCAAGATCAAACCGGTTATTTACCGCGAAGTGGCATTTGACGATGCCCAGCAAGGACACAATATTCTCAAAGAAGGTGCTCATATCGGCAAAGTCGTGATAAAAATGATGTAAATGCTGTAATCTCGACCCGGTTTTTGGCTTTTAACGCCCCAAATCGGGTCGGGAAAAATATTCTTGCCCTTTGGACGCAACAGAATGTTGCTTTTAGGTGCGCATTGACCGAAAAGAACGCTGTGGTGCGTTGGGCATTCGCGCGCGGCTGGCTGCTGGTTGGCCCGCTGCATTGCCGAACCACCGAAAAGGATTATATTCTGGGGCAGATATAGCCGCGTTTTTGGGGTGTTTACCCATCGCCGGTCTCCAGAAGTTAAATGATAACAGGAGGAATTATGGCTCAGCCCCTCATGCCGAAAGCAACCGCTGTATGGCTTATCGACAATACCGGCTTGTCATTCCGGCAGATTGCCGCCTTCACGGGTTTGCATGAGCTTGAAATTCAGGCCATCGCCGATGGTGATGTCAGTCAGGGCATTGTCGGTCGCGACCCGGTGACAAATGGTCAATTGACCCAGGCAGAAATCACCCGCTGCGAAGCAGACCCGCGTGAAATTCTGAAACTGGCAAAATCAGACCTGCCGCGTCCGCGCTCGCAAAGCAAGGGCGCGCGCTATACCCCGGTTTCAAAACGCCAGGATCGCCCGAACGCCATTGCGTGGCTGTTAAAGCATCACCCGGAACTTGCAGACTCACAAGTTTGCAAGCTGATTGGCACGACCAAGGATACGATTGGCAAAATTCGCGATCGCAGCCATTGGAATTCGGCCAACCTTGTCCCGCGCAACCCGGTTACCATGGGTCTTTGCACCGAACTTGACCTTGAAAAACAGGTTGTGATCGCGCGCAACAAGAACCCGGAAAAGATTGTTCGCGATGTCGAGCCTGATCCGCTGCCCGAAGAATTGCAGATCAAACCGGAACCCGATTTGCCCGGTGCCGGTTCTGACAAGAACAAAAGGGATGACCGCAACAAGTCTCCTCACAATTACAAGGAAGCTGCCGAAAACCTTTTCCGCAGCTAACCCCATCCGATCAGATAAGGCCGCCGCAAGGCGGCCTTTCTTTTTGGCCCGTTTGTTGGTTTCATATGAATGCAGCCGAACCGTCATATTATTGAAACGCGCCTGCATTAGCATTCATTCGCACACTGAAACAGGCCGATAGAAAAACAATTTTATGCAAAAACGCCCAACCGAACGTCAGGCCAGCATTGTTGAAACAGTGCGTGCTGACGGATTTCGCACCATCGAAGACCTTGCTGATCGTTTTCAGGTCACCGCCCAAACCATTCGTCGCGACGTTAACGCGTTATGCGAAGAAGGGTTACTGCGCCGCCGCCACGGTGGTGTTGAACCGGCACTCGAACATGAAAACATCGCCTACCGGGCGCGCAAGGTTTTGCATGTAAACGAAAAACGAAAAATTGCGGCATTGGTGGCCCGCCATATTCCCGATGGCGCCTCGCTGTTTTTTTCCATTGGCACCACGCCGGAACTGGTTGCCAGTGCGCTGCTGCAGCACCGGTCGTTACGGATTTTCACCAACAACCTGAATGTCGCCTATGTCGCCGCAACCAATGACAGCTTTGATGTGACGTTGATTGGCGGCCGGTTGCGCAATCGCGATCGCGACGTTCTGGGGCCCGAGGTTGAGGCCTTTTTTAACAGCTACAAGGTCGATTACGGCATTTTCGGCGTCGGCGGGATCGACCCCGACGGCAGCTTGCTGGATTTTGACGAACAGGAAGTGCGCGCGCGCTCGGCTATTCTGGCAAATTCCCGGCAAAACTATCTGGTGGCTGACCATACCAAATTTGGCCGCAACGCCGTGGTGCGCGGGGGCAACATTGCCCAGGTATCGGCCTTTTTCACCGACACCACCCCGCCCGATACCATCATCAACATGATCAAGAAAACCGGGGTCGAACTGCATGTGCCCGAACCGGGTGCCGAATTTCCGACCTTTTACGTGCCCGACGAACACTAGACCACCCACGGCTTAACATTCCAGCCGCATGCTACGTTTAATCTGTAACCGCGTCATCGCTGTTGATATCGCCGTTATCGCCGTTATCACCGATGCGACCTGCGGCAAAAATGCCGTTTTGCACCGCGCGCAACCCTTGTGTCAGGGTTTTGTCCCGCCGGATGATCATTGCCAGATCCCGCCCCAATGACGGTGACAAGGGCCGGGAAATAACCGGCAACCGGGTGCGTCCATGAATGACCGCCATTGATGGCAACACCGATGCGCCCAACCCGGCCCCCACCAGTTCCTTGACCGCTTCAACACTGCCCAGTTCCATGACCGGGCGATATGCCTTGCCCTGGATGCGCAGCCACGTATCGGCCAGAACACGGGTATTTGACCCCTGTTCAAAAAACACCAGCGGATAACCAACCAGCTGTTGCGGTGTAACCACATCGGAAACGTCGCTATCGGCGGAAAAAATCGCCACGAACGGGTCTTTCATCACCGGGGTAATATCGAGCGCCCGGCTGGCAACCGGCAATGTCACAAAGCCGATATCAAGGTCATTGTCTTCGACCATCCGGGCCATATCGGCGGTATTGCCGGTTTTGACCGAAATTTCGAGTTCCGGAAACCGGTGCTGAATATCGGCCAATACCGCTGGCAGGAAATAAATGCACGCCGTGGCCCCGCACCCGATACGCACCCGCCCGCGCATACCGGTGCCAAACGGCACCACCGCATCGAGCGCATTGCGAACCGACTGGTCGATTGGGCCGACATGGGCCTGCAAGGCCTGCCCGGCGGCGGTGGGCATGGCGCGTTTGCCAATCCGTTCAATCAGGCGCACGCCCAGCCGTTGCTCCAAAAGCTTTATCTGCTGGCTAATCGCGGGCTGGCTTAAATTGCGGCGCTCGGCTGCGGCCGAAAAACTGCCAAGTTCGACCACATCGGCAAAGGCCTGCAACTGATCAAGGCTGAAACCCCGCATTATAGATTTTCCTTATGGTTTGCATAAATAATCAAACACATACTTATAAGATCGAACAATCTATATTTTGCCAACCAACGCAACCGGCGCCCAATGATGCCATGCGCCCCGACAAGCCAGAGTTTTTATAAAAATGCCGAACACACCCCCTTCCTCGCCATGCGCCCCCAATATTGCAGGCAAAGCTGCCGTCGCCCTCCGCGACGCCACCCCGGCAGACATCGCGGCAATTAGTGAAATTTACACCCACGCCGTTTTACATGGCACCGCCTCGTTCGAGGAAATTCCGCCCGGCGCCGAAGAACTTGGCAAACGCCAAAAGGCCCTGCTCGCGGGCGGCTTTCCCTATTTAGTCGCGATTGACGCCCAAACCGGCATCGTGTGCGGATATGCCTATGCCGGACCCTATCGGGTGCGCACAGCTTATCGCCATACAGTCGAAAATTCGATTTATGTCGCCCCGACACATCATGGCAAAGGTGTTGGCAATGCCCTGCTCGCCGCCCTGATTACCCGCTGTGAAGCAGGCCCATGGCGGCAAATGGTCGCCGCGATTGGCGATAGCAACAATGCCGGTTCGATCGCCCTGCATCGCAAACATGGTTTTCAAACCACCGGCACCTTTTACAAGGTGGGCTATAAATTTGGCCAATGGCTGGACTCGGTATTAATGCAGCGCCCGCTGCACTCAAATGCCGATATGCTGCCCGGTCCACTTTCCACCAATCCCACTTTGGCCTCGACAAACGGCGACATTCCCGCACGCCCGGCACGGGTCGAAAAATGATAACGCCCGGCCTGACCATCCGGCTGGGGCTGGCGCAAATGATCAGTTGGGGGACCGCCTATTACCTGATTGGCAATTTTGGCCCACGCCTTAGCCAGTATCATGGCTGGAGCGAAACCGTCATTTACGGTGGCTTTTCGCTGGCCTTGCTGGTGATGGGCATTGTCTCGCCCCTGTGTGGAAAGCTGATCGACCGGCACGGTGGCCGCATGGTCATGGCGGCGGGATCGCTGTTTAATGTCGCGGGTTGCCTCACACTGGCCACCTGCAACACCGTAACCGGCTATTTCGCCGCGTGGCTGGTGCTGGGAATTGCCATGCGCCTGACATTGTATGACGCCGCCTTTGCCGCCCTTGCGCGCATTGGCGGGCAAAACGCCCGGCGCGCCATGGGCCAGATCACGCTGTTTGGCGGGCTGGCATCAACAGTTTTCTGGCCGCTGGGCCATTATCTCGACAGCCGGTTTGGCCTGACGGCGGCTTTGTTATGCTATGCCGGGTTTGCCGCCCTGACCCTGCCGTTGCATCTTGCCCTGCCGGGCAGGCACCACGGGGACCAAACAGATATTAATGCGCCGGTAAAGACGGCACCGGCACAAAAGCTGGCATCATCGACAATTTCCGCGGCCCCCCTGTCCCCGCGCCATCAAATGGTATGCGGCCTGCTTTATGCGCTGATCATGTCGCTGATCAATATTATCAACGCTGCAATGTCGGCCCACATGATTTCACTGCTGGCCGGGTTGGGGCTGGCGGGGGCCGCGGCCATCAATATCGCCAGCCTACGCGGCATCGGGCAAACAGCGTCGCGACTGGCCGACACCATCTTTGGCCGTAATTTTAACCCGGCAACCGTCACCATCGGGGCGACACTGGTGCTGGGCCTTGCCTTTGTTCCCGGGTTGGCAGGCACAATATCCATCACCATGGCCGGGGTTTTTGCCGTGGCTTTCGGGGCGGCAAACGGCGTTTTAACCATCACGCGTGGCACCTTGCCGCTGATGATATTTGCACCCGGCCATTATGGCAAAAAGGTCGGCGTATTATTGCTACCCGGATTTATCCTGTCCGCCCTGGCCCCGTCACTGTTTGCAATGGCCTTGAAAAGCCGGGGGGCACCGGCTGTTTTTGGCATTTTGGCGGGGTTATCGTTTGCTGCCTTGTTATGTGCCCTTTTGTTGCGCGCCAAACTGGATAACGCGCAAAAAAAACCGTCCGCACCATAACGGCAGCGGACGGCTCTGGAAATTCGGGCCAAACGAGGGTGGGTCGGTGGGACTGGCCCGAACGGGATATGCATTTAAAACGACAATGAGAAACCCGTTATAACAACAGGAACACCAAAACCAGTGACACCGCCCTAGCCTGCAACGTCACGGGCATAGCCGATATCGCGCAGGGCGTCGGTAATTTCGGGCAAAATGCCGGGGTCGTCGATGGTGGCCGGGGTTTTATAGGTTTCGCCATCAGCAATAGACCGCATGGTCCGGCGCAGAATTTTGCCAGACCGGGTTTTGGGCAACCGTTCCACAATGGTGGCCTGCTTAAACGCTGCCACCGGGCCAATCTGGTCGCGAACCATGGCGATGACTTCGGCGATAATTTCGCTATCAGGGCGGTTGACCCCGGCCTTTAACACCATAAAGCCCAGCGGAACCTGGCCTTTCAAATCATCATGCACGCCAATAACGGCACATTCGGCCACATCCTGATGCCCGGAAAGCACTTCTTCCATCGCCCCGGTCGACAGGCGATGCCCGGCTACATTGATAATGTCGTCGGTGCGTGACATGACATAAATATAGCCATCTTCATCGATAAACCCGGCATCACCTGTGGCATAATAACCCGGATATTCCGCCAGATAAGATGAAACAAAGCGCGCGTCATTATGCCAAAGGGTTGGCAACGTTCCCGGTGGCAGTGGCAGCTTTGCCACCAGCGCCCCGATTTTGCCGCGCGGTAATTCGTGGCCGCTTTCATCGACAGCATGGACTTCCCAGCCACAAACCGCCACCGTCGGCGAGCCATATTTTATGGGCAATAATTCAATGCCACGCGGGTTTGCGCACATCGGCCAGCCGGTTTCGGTTTGCCACCAATGGTCAATCACCGGTACACCCAAATGCCGTTCGGCCCATTGCAATGTATCGGGGTCGGACCGTTCGCCCGCCAGATAAAGCGCTTCAAAACACGAAAGATCGTAATCCTTCAAAAGTTCGGCATTGGGATCGTCGCGTTTGATGGCGCGAAACGCTGTTGGCGCGGTAAACAGCGCCTTGACCCCGTGTTGGGAAATTACCCGCCAATAGGCCCCGGCATCGGGGGTGCCGACCGGTTTGCCTTCATACAACACCGTGGTGCAGCCCGCCAAAAGCGGCCCATAAACAATATAGGAATGGCCCACAACCCAGCCAACATCGGACGCGGCCCAAAAAACATCGCCCGCCGAAACACCGTAAATGTTTTTCATCGACCAGTTCAGCGCCACCATATGGCCGCCATTATCGCGGACAACGCCCTTGGGCTGCCCGGTGGTGCCCGATGTATATAAAACATAAAGCGGGTCGGTCGCGGCGACCGAAACACAATCAGCCGGGCTGGCTTTGGCGCATATGTCGTGCCAGTCAAAATCACGCCCGGGGGTTAAATCGGCCTTGGCCTGGGGCCGTTGCCACACAAACACAGCATCGGGTTTGTGGGTGGCCTGGTCAATCGCGCGGTCCAGCAACGGTTTATAGGCAATAACCCGGCTGCCTTCGATGCCGCAACTCGCCGATAGCATCAATTTCGGTTTGGCATCGTTAATCCGGGTGGCCAGTTCGTGCGCCGCAAACCCGCCAAAAACCACCGAATGAATTGCCCCGATCCGCGCACAGGCCAGCATCGCCATCGCTGCCTGCGGGATCATGGGCATATAAATAATCACAAGGTCGCCCTTGCCCACACCCCGTTGCTGCATCGCCCCGGCCAAATGGGCGACCTCGTCGCGCAGTTCACGATAGGTATAGTGGGCAACGGTATCGGTCACCGGGCTATCATAAATCAGGGCATTCTGATCGCCGCGTCCGGCATCAACATGGCGGTCCAGCGCGTTAAAACACGTATTGACCATGCCCCCGCCAAACCACTGTGCGGAGGGTTGGGTCGACAGGTCAATCACCTGGTCCCACTTTTTATCCCAGACCAGGGCGTTGGCGGCCTCGGCCCAAAAGGCATCGCGCTCTGTGATCGAATGGTCGTAAATATCCTGATAGCAGCCCGGCATTCGTGTAGTTCCTCCCGCGTGGCGGTCATTTTGACCATTATTCAGGTTCCGGTATTGTGCCCCGATAACGCCGGGGCAATGCCGGTTTGGTGGCGCTTCGTTAATTCCGCATTATAATACCGATTTATGGATAAAACACCCCTTAGACATTGGTCGATTCCCGAAAGCCTTGTCTGGAATGATATTAGAGCATATTTCGTTTAATAAGACCCATTCTGCCGGCGCATTTTGCTGCTCGGCAAGGAGAAGTCCGCAGGGCGTAACGGGGTTACGGACAAGGATTTCGACGTAGCCGAGCAGCAAAATGCGCGGGCCCGGAGGGTTCAATTTTGACGGCGTTTGACGGCGTTACACCGCTTGCCCGATGCGCCGCATCGCGCGGCGCGCTGTGCCTTGCCAAACGGCACGTCAAAATTAAACAAAATGGGTCTTATTAAAGGAAACATGCTCTAGTGCGCGCACGCACCTTGGGCGGGAATAACAAAAAGGGGCCGTTCGCAAACACCACAATTAACCTTATGCCACGGGCAAAACGGCCTGTATGAAACTGTCATCGCCCTGTATCGGCTATGATTTTCAAGGTGTTGCGACGTCGGAGATATACGGGGAGATAACATATTTGCCGCCTCACGGTGTGGGCACAAACCGGAGGCGGCTAAAATAAAAGGGGTCGTTCTTTACATCGGCAAATGACACTTTGGCTGGTTCAAACCATTGGTCGCTTTACCGGGAACATCAGCATCCTTTTTCAGTGTGTGATCCGGTTAATCTCGTCTTTGATTTCCAGTTTGCGCCGTTTGATACTTGAGATTCGCGATAAATCAGGGGACGGTCGACATTGCTCCGAATGGAGCTCGTACTCGAGCGTGGCATGTTTGGCAGTAAGAGCTTCGATATGGGATTGAACGCTCATTCGCCTACTCCTCATTCCTGATATTGCCCACAGCAAAATGGTAGTAATTCTGTAACCTAATTGCCAGTCTTTCCGCGCATAAATCGTTCAATTTTTCGCAAGACAGCCTAACAATAGATCGTCAAACCGGCAGTTTTCAGTGATGTTTCAGGGGGTTCGTCGCCATTTTCGCGGGGTGACCTGTTTCACAGTATCGCCCGTAAAAACCCGCCTGCACCCTGGCAACGATAATGCCAAAACGCAAACCCGACGATAACAAATTAATGGCACACAGCCGCCATCGCCAGATGACACCGCAATAATCATGGTGATATCAGCAGGTTAAAGTCTGGCTATTTCGTATCAGGCTTTGACATGGTTCGTTATGGCATCGCTCGTGGTAAATTCGCATGACACCCCAAAAATACCCGGTTCCGCGCCACCTCAACGCCCATGGCCGAGTCGCTTTCACGGCCCGCATTCACATGCCCACGCGCTCAAACGCTCACACTCTGCCCCGATCAGCCAGATAGCGGGGCCAAGCCCCTGCCTAAATCTCGACCCGGGCCAGATGCCCGATCAAGGTTTTAAGGGCGTCGTTGCATTCATCCTGATCCAGATTAAACCGGGTCGGCGAAAGATAGGCCCGCAAGGGGGCTGTTTTATCGTGCCCGGCGGGAATGGTTTCAACCGCTTCGCACAGCAATTCCTGCTCGATCCGCTCGGCGGCAAGTTCGTCTTTTTTAATTTGGTCGCGCAGGGACTGAACCGTATCGCGCGGGTTTTCGCGCATATGGCGGCGCAGAGTGCGCAACGGCAAAATAACATTCTCGCGCCAGTCGCGCACCGCGGCTTCAAGGGCGGAAATGCTGTGGGGGGCCTTTTCCTGCAGGCCCAGCCACGCCAGAAACAACAGCAAATTCACATCCAGCCCGCATTTTTCCTGCAGGTCCAAACACACAGGGGCAACCCCGGGCCGCCCGTAAAAGGCAACCGTAAATTTCCATAACGCTTTGGCGTCCATCTTGCGCAACCCTGTCTGATGACCGGGCAGGTCCTGACCGGCCCAAACCGGCACGCCTGCCCTGGTGTTTTTACCTGCATATCCTGCCCCTGTATTGGCCCGGATATTGTTGTATTTCAAACGATTTTTGCCGTTCTTTTATGCTCGGGCGGGGTTCCCATATAAGCGCCAAGGCCAATTGCTGTTGAAACCATGGTGTCGCCGGTATCCACCAGACTGGGGCCTTTAATTACATCGGCCATTGGCACATCGACCACCCGGCGTTTTTGCCACGCCACCACGCGATCAAATTTGTTTTGGGCGATTAAATCGACCGCATGCACCCCGAATGTTGATGCCACCAGGCGGTCGCGCGGCGAAGGTGTTCCTCCGCGCTGCACATGGCCCAGCACGGTCACGCGGGTTTCCCAGCCGGTACGTTCGCCCAGTTCCTCGGCCAGCCAATGGCCAATGCCGCCATAGCGGGCTTTTTGCCCGTCACTGCCAACCGTAACACTATCGCCCTTGTCGGTTTTCACCGCCTCAGCCACAATTACCAGCGCATGGTTGCGGCCCCGCTTGCGAATATTCAGGCAATGCCGGGTTAAATCCTCAAGGTCATAATCCATTTCCGGGATCAAAATAACATCGGCCCCCCCGGCAATACCGGCAAAAAGGGCGATATGCCCGGCATCGCGGCCCATGACTTCCAAAATCATGATGCGGTCATGCGAGGCGGCGGTGGGTTGCAGCCGGTCCATGGCTTCAACCGCAACATTCACCGCCGTGGTAAAGCCGACCGAATATTCAGTATGGGCCAGATCATTGTCGATGGTTTTGGGAATCCCCACCAGGTTAATGTCGCCCTGCTGGGCCAACTGGCGCAAAATGGCCATGCTGCCATCGCCGCCAATACCAATAAGCGCATCAAGCCCCAGCGATTTATATCCTGCAATCACCTCGTCGGAGCGATCAGCAAAGCTGCCATCGGGCATTGGGTAGTTAAACGGATTGCCTTTGTTAATGGTGCCTAAAATGGTGCCGCCCAGGCGTAACATACCGTCATTATTAACCTGATCATTCAGGGGCATTACAGATGGCGGGCGTTGCAACAAGCCATGCGTTCCCTGACGGATCCCCACCACATCCCAGCCATATCCCAGTACCGCGCGGCGCACCACAGCCAGAATAACTGCATTTAACCCGGCACAATCGCCACCACTGGTCAAAATTCCGATCCGCATGAACATCTCCCGTTTTATACGCCATCATCATTCCCGGGCACATGATCCGCGCTTGCGGATTATTGATGTGGGTTACGTGCCCTGTTTCTGATAGTATGACAGGCTCTTCGCGTTGATAAATAAGCTGGATCAAAAATGGACGATATCAATCAGATCGAGATTGAAAAAAAATTGGCCACCCTGCGCGAGGAACACCGCGATCTGGACATAGCCATCGCGGAAATGGCGCATAACCCGCGTCATGACCAATTGCGCCTTGTCAGACTGAAAAAGCGGAAACTGGCGCTTAAAGACGAAATTCGTTATGCCGAGTCGCAAATACTGCCCGATATCATTGCGTAAATCATGGCCTGATATCAACCCCACATTGCGCCCAGACGGGGCATAAGCCGCCCCGCAGACCTTTTTCCCACAGCCGTTTTTGCCCGCCCAACGACGCATTCGCGCGTTTGGCAATCGCGTGCAGACCATCGGGTTATAACGATGCGCCGCCCATACCGTCTGGCGGATTTTTCCGTCCGGCGGGGGGCATGTTTTGCGGCATTACGCTATCGGTGTGGTTAAGATGATGAAACCGGGCAATCGAGGACCGCAATTCACGGTCAACCCCGCCCATAACACTGGTCAGGGTTTCGGCCGGTCCGATCTGATAAATGCCAAAAACCAGCCGGTAATCCACCTTTTGCCCGTCCCAGTAATAAGACGCACGTTGTAATTGCTGGCTTATGGCCTGCGAGCGACGCCAGCCTTCGGCAGCATCGACATTATAAAGCAATGCGGCAAAATCATTGCAACCAAGATAGCCCAACTGATTGGGCCGCTGAATGTAAACCGCCAGAAATTCGGCAAGCTGGGCAATCATGGCGTCCTTGCAGGCCTGTCCATAGGTGTTTGACAGGCTTTCGAGATCGGCAATTTCGCACAATAACAGGCAACGCGGGGTTCCCGACGCCGACTTGGCCGAAATTTCGTTTTCCAGAATTTGCATAAAAGCCGGGCGCGACAATAACCCGGTAAACGGGTCATGCGACGCGCGACGGGCCAGTTCCTGCTGGTGTTTCTGAACCGTTTCCAACTGCGTCACAAGGGTATCTACCCGCGACATCAGCCGTGACAGCGCACGTTCAACCGCAGGCGTAATTTGTTCAGAAGGGATTCCCAAAAGATCGGCCGGGTCAATCGCCGTGTCCTTGCCCGATGCCCCGCCCCGGCCCGATGACGATCCCCTGCCCCCCGCACTGCCATCCCTGGCATCGCGATGGCCCTGACCGTGGCCGTCTTCGGGCAAATATCCACCGTCGCGCCCGCCAGGGGCGGCGCGACCATATGCCTGTGTGGCCTGTGCTGCGTGGTTGGTGCCAGGGTTCCGTCCTTCAGAACCGGCACCAAAGGATGACGATGCCATCCGCGCCTCTGTGACTTTCATGTCGGCTTCTCGCGCTACCTGCGTTTTGGAACAGCCTGCATGGCATGGTTCCATTTTCTATCTTAGAACATTATCAAAACTAAATCCATTAAAGACATAATGCAGCAAATGATTTTCAACTTGTAGCACCCTTAAGGGGTAGTTCGGCAAAATTATGGCAATTTCGCCGGGTTCGGCGTGCAAAGGGCGATTTTTACCGGTTTGGACCTGCCTGAGGCCGGTCTTGCGCTTGCATGACGATGCGACCTCCCTATAATGCGGGCCTTCGCAACGCATACGACCAAAACGGAGCCTCATCATGAGCGACCCCCGCCCGGCAATCGGCATTATCATGGGCAGCCAGTCCGACTGGGAAACCATGAAAAATGCCGCCGATATTCTTGATACGCTGGGCGTCGCCTATGAAACGAAAATCGTTTCGGCCCACCGCACCCCGGACCGTCTGGTTGACTATGCCAAAACTGCCAAATCCCGCGGGTTGAAGGTGATTATCGCCGGTGCTGGCGGGGCGGCCCATTTGCCTGGCATGGCCGCTGCCATGACGCCGCTTCCCGTGCTTGGGGTGCCGGTGCAAAGCCGCGCGCTTAAGGGGATGGACAGCTTGCTATCCATCGTGCAAATGCCCGGTGGTGTGCCGGTTGGCACATTGGCCATTGGGGCGGCGGGTGCCAAAAATGCCGGATTGCTGGCAGCAGGCATCATGGCATTGATGGACGATGCTTTGGCAGGAAGGCTTGATTCCTGGCGCCAAAGCCAGACCGACGCCGTTGCCCAAGCCCCGGTTGATCCGACCGAATAAACCGAATAATACGCCATTTTGGCCATGCGCTTGCAGGCATCTGACATTATATCGTGCCAGAGATGTTGCCATTGCGCGTGAAGCGGTATCATGTGCATAAACCGCTTTGGCGATGGTTAAAGATAATTTTGTTTCGCTTCGTGCCCGCCCTTCCGATCCGAGGACCCAGATGACCCCTGATTTTGACAAACGCATTATCGCCCCTGGCGGCACCATTGGCATCATGGGCAATGGTCAGCTGGGCCGCATGGCCGCCCTGTCGGCGGCTGAACTGGGCTATCGTGTGCATGTCTTTGGCCCCGGCGCAGACAGCCCGACCGAGCAGGTTTGCCACAAGGCCACTGTCGCCGATTATACCGATTTTGCCGCCCTTAAGGAATTTGGGGCCAGCGTGGATGTGGTGACGTTTGAATTTGAAAACGTCCCTTATGACGCGGTCAAGCTGCTCTCTGGCATGGTGCCTGTGCGTCCGGGCTGGCAATGCCTGCATATTTCGCAAAACCGTTTGCGCGAAAAAACCTTTTGCAACGAGCATGGCATCGGCACTGCCCCGTTTGCCGCCGTGCGGTCTTTGGCCGATCTGGAAGCCAGCGTTGAAAAACTGGGCCGCCCTGCGGTTTTGAAAACCACCGAAATGGGCTATGACGGCAAAGGCCAGGTTAAAATCACCGAGGACACCAACCTGGCATCGGCCTGGGTTGATATGGGCGGAAACGAAGCCATTCTCGAAGGTTTTGTTGATTTTGAACGCGAGCTTTCGGTGATAGTGGCCCGGGGCATTGATGGCAAAATGGCCTGTTTTTGCCCAGTGGAAAACCGCCACGCCAACCATATTCTTGATGTCACCATCGCCCCGGCCCAAATCCGCCAGACCTTGCGCACCGAAGCCGAAAAAATTGCCAAGACCCTGGCCGAAAAAATGGAATTTATCGGGCTTTTGGCCGTTGAACTGTTTGTCACCCGCGATGGTAAATTGCTGGTCAACGAGGTCGCGCCGCGCCCGCACAATTCCGGCCACTGGACGATTGATGCCTGTGTTACCAGCCAATTTGAACAGTTTATTCGCGCGGTATGCGGCCTGCCACTGGGCGATCCGGCCAACCATTCGGATGCGGAAATGAAAAACCTTCTGGGCGACGATATTGATGCCTGGCAGGCAATTTTGTCCGACCCGGATGCCAAACTGCACCTTTATGGCAAGGCCGAAGCCAAGGAAGGTCGCAAAATGGGCCATGTGACGTGGTTACGCCCCACCAAAACCAAACGCTAACCCGCTGGCTTTGCGCAAATAAACCCTTACCGCCGCCAGATAAACAACCACGCCAATACCCCGCAGCATCACGCTGGCGGGGTATTTTTTTGCCCGCATTGTGCCAGCAACCCTTATAGGGCAGGGCAAATAGAAGCGTTGCGCTTGCCGCCCTCCTCCCCCGTTTTTGCCCTTCAATACCCCGTCTGTCCGGTATTTCGCCGCGTCTGGCGCTGCCATACTGGGCGATATTGGCAAAAATAGCGGGCTGCACGCCGTTGCACGGCAGGGCGGCATAATCTGCCTGCCAAAACTGGCATTGCTTTTGCTGATATCCCGGCAGGTCATTACGAAGGCAACGGACGATGCAAAAATTTTTCGGCATTCTGGCACTTTTTACGGCAACTGTTTTTTTACAGATAGCCCCGACACAGGCCAGCCCTAACAACCCCGGCGCGGCGGGTTTCCCCCAAGTGATCAAGGGCGACCAGTTATTGTTTGGCGCGATGGCGGTGGACCTGTTTGGTATTCGCGCGCCCCAACCGGGCACTGTTTGCCGGGTCGATGACATTCCGTTTCAATGTGGCGATGCCGCAGCCCAGGCTGTGCGCCGGATTGTGCAGGATTACGCTGTTTCGTGCGAAAAAGTATCCGACAGCCAGCTGTTCCCGATGCTGACCGAATGCCATATCGGCCAAAGCGACCTTAACCGGCTGATCTTGCGTGCGGGCTGGGCGATGGTAGATATGAATGTGTGCGACGGTTATCCGCGCTGCAAAACCTATATCGCCGATCAGAATTTTGCCCGCGACAATCACAAAGGCCTGTGGATGGGTTCCCCGCCTGCAACCCTGCTTGCCGCCACCCGCAAACCCGATACCAAAACCCGACCCGGTGCCAATGCCGCAATGCGCAATGCGATTTTCAATATCGACCTTGCTGCCGAAATGAAAGCGCAGCGCGAACCGGACCGGACCCTTGTCAGCTTTTTAATGCCCTGATCATTCCGGTTGCCTGTTGCTGTTGCCGTTGCCCTGCGCTTAAAAACAAAAACCGTTGCCTGCATGTTGCACGGCAACGGTTTTGTTATTCAATCAAGCTACCAGAGGGACCTAACGCATATTGCCAAATTGCCGGGCAACCCGCCCCGGTGTTGGAAGGCACGATGCCACCTTGCGGCCCATGCGCAGCCCGGTGCCTGCAACCTTACCGACCTTGCCAAGGCTTGCCGTGACCTTGGGGATCATCATCACATTGCCAATCCGACGGTCCATAAATTCCCAGGTGGCCTGATGCCCGTCTGACGTATCGTCAAGCCAATACATCAGGGTTGATCCATAAACCCCGGCCAAAAGGCCGCGTTTTGTGTACCAGTTATGATCGGTCGAGGTATCACCCGCCGCCTGCCACATCAGATCAACCGTTTTGGCCGTCATGCGCAGGCTTTTGGGCAGGTTTTGCGGCAACGACAAATGTGCCACAGCGGCCCGAACTGCATCCTTGTGCGCTTCTGCCAAATCCAGCCGCACCCGGATGGCCGCACCAATACGCGCGCGAATTTTCATCGATTTGATGTCCATCGCGGCCAGCCGGTCCATCATGTCGCGGTCGGTCAATGCCACATAATGCTCTATCACCTGGCCAATACCGCCGGGAAACAGGCGGTCCACCTCCATCGGTGACCAGCCCAGATCCTCGGCTGCGGTGCGCAAGGTCAGCTTGCTCCAGCCGTCAAAGGCCACATGTTCCAGGGCTGCGCGCACCAAATCGTCGCGCTGTTGGGCGATACGGGCAAAACTTTCCTCAACCGACATGTTATTCCTCCTGTTGCGCGTCGCCATCATCTCGCCGGTCTGCATCTGATGTATCAGACGAAACATCAGGCGGGTCGCGGCGCAATTCTTCGGTAAATCCCATCAGGGTCATGTCTTCCATACGTTCGGGATACATAACGCCGATCAGATGGTCATATTCATGCTGGACCACGCGGGCGTGAAAGCCGCTGGCGGTTTTTTCCACCCGGTCGCCATTTTGATCAATGCCGCGATAGCGGATTTTTCCCCAGCGCGGCACAAAGCCCTGAAAACCGGGAATCGACAGGCACCCTTCCCAGCCACCGACCTTTTCGTCGTCCTCAAGCGGTTCAATCTCGGGATTGATCAGCACCGTTAACGGAACTTCGCTCTCCGCGTCATCCTCCGTCGTGCGGCTGGGCGGCACAAAAAATATCATCACCGCCACAGACTGAAACACCTGCGGGGCGGCCAGACCAACGCCGCCTGCATCCTTCAACGTTTCAATCATATCGGCAATTAAGCGAATGATTTCAGGGTCGTTCGGGTTTTCAACCCGTTTCGCGACCTTGCGCAAAACCGGGTGGCCCATCCGGGCAATTTTTAATATCGACATGGTTATATTATCCGACCAAACCCTGTTTGCTGCCAAGAACTATCTTATATAAATGTGGCGGAACAATTTGCGACAAACGTTCAGCGCGATCTGTGACGCTGCCCTCTTCCCTTTTCATCCGCTTTGGACTATATAACCGCCACGGCCATGTTGGCCGCTTTAGCATCCGGTTGGCATATCTGCCTTCCGGCTTATTGTATTTTATTGAAAGGAGCGTGGTTTCCGTGCAGGTAATCGTTCGCGACAACAATGTCGATCAGGCTCTGAAGGCGCTTAAGAAAAAGATGCAGCGCGAGGGCATTTTTCGTGAGATGAAGCTTCGTCGTCACTTTGAAAAGCCGTCGGAGAAGAAAGCTCGCGAAGGGGCGGAAGCAGTCCGTCGTTCTCGCAAGCTGGAGCGCAAGCGCATCGAGCGCGAAGGCTTCTAGTCTTTTTCACTTTCGGGGTTCCTCGAACGTGACTGTACGGTCGATTTTGCTTTATCAGTTTTGATTTTTCAAAATCGGACCCGTGCCGAAACCCGCCGTGGCGCAAGCCTGGCGGGTTTTGTGTTTTTAAAACAAACCCGCACCACCGCCCTGTTGTTTTGGACCACAAAATAACTATCTATTTCCCATAGTCCATCCGTTGCAGGAGCATCCCGTTTGACCGATCCCCAGCACGCCCAACCCCGCCCCCGCTTTTCGATCAAAACTGTTTGTATCGTCCTCGGCACAACCATTGCAGCGCTGGCCGCGTCGCCTGCCCGCGCCCAAACATCCGCCCCGGCTTCCACTGCCACGCCTCCCGGCCAAACAACACAAACATCCCCCGCCCCCAAAGACACACAGCCCCCTGCACCTGCACCACGTTGCAACACCCGCGACCTTGCCTTGTGCGAAGACACCAACCAGTTAATCTGGTCCGAAGGCTTTGCCGATGCGGTTGGCGCTTTTGTTGGCGCGGGCAATGCCGACTGGCTTTATAAAAACGGCAGCAAGATCGATCAGGTGATTGCCGTGCTGGGCGGCCCACCGCAAGTGCGCCAGAAAATCGGGAATGACTTGTGGCTTTACGGCGCGTGTCGCGCCCATAGCTGCCCGGAAAAAGGGGCGATCGTGCTGGGCAATGACGGCACGATCAAAGCCGCCGCCATCCTGCATTTTTCCTGCGGCGACACCTGCGCGGATGACTACACCCTGACCATTATGGGGCCAGACGACAAAACCTTGTCCGACGATATGGAAAGCTGGGCCAAAACCACCCTTGCCGATGATGCGCGTGCCTATAAACAGGCCAAACCGCCCAAAATCGCCAAGGTCGAACATATTGCCGCCGCCGGTGCCCGCAAACCCGCCACCCCCGGCACAAACCCCGCTGGCTCAGCCCAAACCCCGGCCCCACTACCGGGGAAATAGCCGGTTCAAGCCGCAAAACCCGGTTATTTCGGCACCTGATCGCCCAGCAACCAGTGAAACAGGCGACCAATGCCGCCCGCATTGCTGTGAATTGCCCTAACGGGTTGCTCACGCACCAACAGACCAGATTGCGCGCGATAAACAGTAAAAGTGGTGCTGGTGGAAATGTCGGTATAGGTCGAACTGCCATATTGCGCATCAATCAGAAAATTCCACGGCAACAGCCATGCCCCAACCGAGCCGCTATACCGGGACGCCAGATCATAAGCCCGGTGCGGCCCGGTATTTTGCTGCTCTATATCGGCATAACGCCCTTCTAACCGGTCCAGGCGATAGCGCGCATCCATGCCAATAATATTGGCCCACGGCTTTAACTTCACAAATTGCGCATCCACGCGCCATTGATCGCCATAAATCGTGTATTTGCGCTGAATATCCTCGCCGGGCAGTCGCAAATAGGCGTTAAATTCCTCCGCTCCAACCGGTTCAAAGGTTACCTCCGCCACCGGCGTCTCGGCGCTCAGGCGCGTATACGTCAGCACAATTCCGGCAATCGATAACGCCAGTGCGAGCGACAACAGCACGATGGCAAAGAGGGAAATTCTGACCACGCGAAGCTTCACCACACATCCACCATATCAGCGATAAAAACCTGTGGCAGTGTCACCTGGCACTGCTTTTCAGGCAAGTCGGAAAGACCTGATGGCGGGGAAACGAGTTATTTTCAAACTGGCCTGAAATCCCTCGGCTCAATCCTCGTGTTTAATCGCTAAACCTACAAAGTCGACACGGGTGATCTGGAAGTAACGACAGAACGCGTCCCGTACGCGTGCCAATGCATAATGCCAACGGTCATCCGCCTGTAACATGCCCCAGCACCAAACGACGCCACGTTTTCAAACTGCGCGCCAGCCTTGATCACCTTAACAGCCAGCAAATCAGCGCCTGCTCCAAGAACAACCGACCCAATTTCGCGCAAGTATCCCTTGCCATGCGCGTCCGCCCCCAACAGTAACCCTCTGCCTTTTTGGGGTCATACGGATCGCGAAAAATACTAACACACCCAGCAAACACGGTCGCCACCCATGCTCCTCGGTGGCCATAGGCAACATTTGAGCTGCCTGAGCGACCTCGTGCTCGCATACAATACGCGCAAAGGCCTAAATGGAGGCGACCACGATGCTAGGCTATCGTGAAATTTCTGGCACAGTTAAGGCCTAAACCACCTCGGCACCGCCCATCCGCACACGCCGGAGTTTTGACTGCCGGGTTTCTGCGATCCAACCAATTAAATCAGGCATATTTTTCAGCGTTCTCTTCACAATGCGCCCGTACTCTGCGTACCCAAGACTCGAACCAGACCCAAGAGCCTTGATAGTCCCCACGATTTCCCAATCCAGCCTCAGATCGTTTGGCATCTAATTTTTGCCATAGCTCAGTATGGTTGCGGATAGAAAAGTTCGGATATCCTGCAGTCTTCATAAGACCTACAACCTGGGTCGCCGTATATCGCTTGCGATCAACTTCTCGAAGAAAAATCTGACTTACCCGCGCTCGCTCCTCCTGCGTTTCTGCTTTAATGAATTCCACAGCAGAGTCAGCGGCTGACCGTCGCTGTTTTATAACTGGAACAAAAACAACATTATACCTATAAGCAGGATCAGAAATTTCATCTTCTGTTAAATTATTCTCAAAATGATCAATCGTCATTTCTATATGTCTCGGTAAATTCGATTCCTTTTTAAGGTAATTTCTTTGATCTGTTCCAAACGTCGAAAATTGCAACGCTAGGGAAAGACGTCGATCCAAGCCACACTGCGGTCCAAACTCTCTTTTGATAAAACTGTTAAAATTCAAACAGCATGCCTGCAATTTAGCACCTACGGCCTCATCTATTTTTTGCGTCGACCTGTGTTCGATTTCATGCCGAATTTCCAGTAAGAATTCAAGATTTTTTCGCACACCGTTGGACAACGGATTTCTCTCATGCCGCAAACAAGCACCAAGCTCTATATATTTCTCAGCTCCATTTGCTGTTAGCTGGACCTCGCCGCGAACGGAATACCTATAATCAATCCTATGCTTCCGAAACCAAGCATGCATTGCATAAGTCCAAGATATTATGGCAGTTACAATAAACAGCTCAGTCTTAAAATACAAACCAGCGCTGTTAAAGACATACACTGCCGCAATCATTGCCTCTCGCGCCTTTACGACCAAGTCGTCTCCATCTGTTGACAAGCCAGTTTCAAGATCATATCCCGGCCACTGGTCGAAAAATCCCTGTAATTCTTCCGGACTGGCTCGATTAACAGAGTTTCTTGCTCTGCCATGCCTTATATCGGAAATTCTCGCATGATTTATCGTTCTCGCAGGACGAGTGAAATAAGACTGTATATCCTGATCTTGCAGTCCTGTATCTTCGACCATGGCTTTGACCATAGAAACTTCGTAATTCGTAAGGCGATTACCCATATTGCGGCGAACCATAACCTTCTCCGAAATGAAATAAATTCAAATTCAGATAAAACTAAAATCAATTAAAAATACATAAAAAAAGAGGCAACCCAAATGGCTGCCTCTTTCGCTCTAATGTCAGAATAACGAATCACCCATCAAGCTGATCGACGATTTCCTCGCACATCTTTTTGGCATCGCCAAACAGCATCATGGTGTTATCGCGGAAGAACAGTTCGTTCTGGATACCGGCATAGCCTGCCGACATGCTGCGTTTCACAAACAGCACCGTTTTGGCTTTTTCCACATCGAGTATCGGCATGCCAAAGATCGGCGATGACGGGTCGGTTTTGGCGGCGGGGTTGGTAATGTCGTTCGCCCCGATCACGAAGGCCACGTCGGCGGTGCCAAAATCGCGGTTGATTTCGTCCATTTCGACAACGTCTTCGTAAGGCACACCAGCCTCGGCCAGCAAAACGTTCATGTGGCCCGGCATCCGCCCGGCAACCGGGTGAATGGCATAGCGTACTTTAACGCCTTCGGCTTTGAGAAGGTCGGCCATTTCACGCAAGGCATGCTGCGCCTGTGCCACCGCCATGCCATAGCCCGGCACGATGATGACGCTGGAGGCGTTTTTCATGATGAAAGACGCATCATCGGACGAGCCCGATTTCACAGCCCGGTCGGCATCACCGCCAGCGGCAGAGCCACCACTTGCGTCGACCCCGAAACCGCCGAGAATAACATTAAAGATCGAGCGGTTCATACCCTTGCACATGATGTAGGACAGGATCGCACCCGAGGCGCCAACCAGCGCGCCGGTAATGATCAGCGCGTTGTTTTGCAGGGTAAAACCAATGCCGCACGCCGCCCAGCCCGAATAGGAATTGAGCATGGAAACCACAACCGGCATATCGGCCCCGCCAATCGGAATGATCAGCGTGATCCCCAATACCAGTGCCAGAATAACCGCCAGCCAGAACGCCACGTGGCTTTCGGTGGTGACAAAAACAATACCGACCACAACAATGGCGATTGCAAAGCCAAGATTAAGCAAATGCTGGCCGCTAAACTGCACCGGGGTGCCCGAGACAAAGCCTTGCAGCTTGCCAAACGCCACCAGCGAGCCGGTAAAGGTGATGGCACCGATGACAACGCCAAGCCCCATTTCGATCAGGCTGGCGGGGTGAATATCGCCCACCGCACCAATGCCATAGGCACCGGGCGAATAAAGTGCGGCCCCGGCGACAAACACGGCGGCCAACCCGACAAGCGAGTGAAACGCCGCCACAAGCTGCGGCAGGGCCGTCATTTTAATTTTAAGGGCGATGATGGTGCCAATCGCCCCGCCGATTAAAATGCCGACAATGATGGCGGTGTAAGACAAAACCCCCGGCGATGCCAGGGTGGTGAAGATCGCAATCGCCATGCCGACCATGCCCAGCATATTGCCGGTACGGGCGGAATCAGGTGATGACAGGCCGCGCAAGGACAAAATAAAGCAGACCGAGGCGACCAGATACAGGAAAGCCGACAGGTTTTCCGACATGATGTTTCCCCTTCCCTACTTCTTTTTCTTGAACATCTGCAGCATGCGCTGCGCGACGATGAAACCGCCAAAGATATTGATCGACGCCAGCACCACAGCAACAAACCCCATAATCTTGGAGATGTTCATGTCCACCGGGCCAGCCGCCACAAGCGCGCCGACAATAATTACCGATGAAATGGCATTGGTCACCGCCATCAATGGCGAATGCAGGGCAGGTGTTACTTTCCACACCACGTAATAGCCAACAAAGCAGGCCAGCACAAAAACCGTCAGGCCGATCACAGTGGGGCTAACCCCGCCCGATGACGCGACGTGGGATGCCGCATTGGTCGCACCATTTGCCATATCATGCGCCCCTGCCGCCACCTGATCGGCAAGCTTGGCGGCCTTTTCGGCCAGACCAAGGGCTGCATCGCGCATGTCATTGGCAGACTGGGTGAGAGATTGATCAGCCATTGGAAGCTTCCTCCGACATTGCTTCACCACCAAATTTCGGATGAACGATCTTGCCGTCATGGGTCAACATGGTATCGGCAATGATCTGGTCTTCGCGGTTAAAGGCCAGTTCCTTCTTTTCGCCATCCACCATCAGGGTAACGAAATTCAAAAGGTTTCTGGCATACATCGCAGTAGCATCGGTCGGAACCGAGCTTACAATATTGGCCGGACCGATAATTTTAACCCCGTTAGCCGTGATCGTGGTTTCGCCAAGCTTGACCCCGGCCACATTGCCGCCGCGTTCGGCCGCCAGATCAATAATGATCGAGCCATCCTTCATGCCTGCCACCATATCGGCTGTGACAATTTCAGGGGCCGGACGGCCGGGAATTAGGGCGGTTGTAATGACGATATCGGTTTTTGCCAAAACGTCTTTTAGCTTATCCGCCTGCTTTTTCTTATAGTCATCCGACATTTCCCGGGCATAGCCGCCTGCGGTTTCCGCCGTTTCGGCTTCGTCATCCTCCACCTCGATAAAGGTACCGCCCAGTGACTGGACCTGTTCCTTTACCGCCGGGCGCACGTCAAATGCCGACACAACAGCCCCCATGCGCTTGGCCGTGGCAATTGCCTGCAACCCGGCCACACCGGCACCGACAATAACAACACGGGTCGGGGCAAGGGTGCCGGCCGCTGTCATCATCATGGGAAAAATACGGCCAAATTCATAGGCCGCGTCAATCACAGAACGATAGCCGGCAAGGTTTGATTGCGAGGATAAAACATCCATCGACTGCGCACGCGAAATACGCGGCACCAGCTCCATGGCAAAGCTGGTAACGCCAGCCTCGGCCATTTTGCCGATCAGCTCGGCGCGGTCATAGGGGTCAAACAACCCGATAACGGCGGCCCCTTTTTTATAGGTCGCAAGTTCGTTGATTTTGCCTTCCACCATGGGCGGGCGGACCTTCAACACCACATCGGCATTATCGGTCGCGACCCTGGCGGTTTTGGCAATGGTTGCACCGGCGTCGATGTAACGATCATCGGCTATCGACGCATTTTCGCCTGCACCGGTTTCGATCACCACCTCGAACCCCAATCCCGTAAATTTCTTGACGGTATCAGGGGTGATGGCAACGCGTTTTTCACCGGGCCATATTTCTTTTGGAACGGCCAGCTTCATCGCGTCGTACCTCCTTCCCTAATTGAACAATCCTGTCTGGTATGTCGGTCATTCGTTTATTGTAGCGCCCCTGTTTGCGGGGCTTCGGTATTGTTTTGTTAAACCCTTGTCCGGCGTGCCGGTCGTTCTGTGGGTAAGGGCATTACACCCCTGGCAGCAAAGGCCCCTTCCCCGTTTCCCGCAAGACGGAAAATCCGGTTCAGGACGAAAAAAGGCGGTTCTTCTGAATTAACAGAAGAAACCGCCCGCTTTCCCACCACGCGTTCCAAGGCCGCAAAGCCTTGGTGACAAACCGGGTCCCACCCGCCGATGATGCTCAGGACAAACATTCACCAGCGCCCCGCTTTGTCTGCGTTGACCGAAAGATGCGATTTTCTTCTCAAGACCTCAACAGCAAACCGGCATAAAAATCACACTTAACTTATTTTTGGTTCACAAATACTCATATGGTATATGTGCGTTAATCCACACATATCTTTATCGATATGGAACAGGTACCATTTCGGGGGAAGTGCAATCAATCCCTTGATTTTTGGCAGTTTTTGCCATTTTTCACCCGCGCGGAAGGTTAAATCACCCATATAAATACACCCGGAGGTTTTCACTAAAGCCGCCATAACGCAAGCAGGGATAGCAAAAAAATTTATCGCCGTCGGCATCATCCCCGGCAGATTTTTACTTTCAAATACAGAAATTTATCCGCTGTGCGGTCGAAACCCCCTAAATATCGCGCAATTGCGCAAACCCGAGTCTCCAGCTGCGATGACTTCATGATCGCAATTTCCACAACCCGACCGATAGTGCATTAACCATGCACGACAAAAAGCCGGACCGCATAAATTCGCAATCCGGCTTTTTTCTGTACTTTATGGCTGTCGCAAGGTCACGTCGACACGCGAAGATATTGGCTGGCTCAGGGTTACTTTGCCGCCAGTGTCTCGCCGCCGGGCAAAAAGATGATACCCAACAGGATGTTTTCATCTATGCCGGTTTTCTTGACCACATCATAAATCGATTGTTCTGGCGTCGCGACAATGCCTTGCCCCGCCAGTTTTGCGATAATCACGTCTGGCTGGTTTTTGGTAACCGCCGCCAGGGCCGATAACGGGGCAAAAACCAGCGCTTCTTCAATCGGGCGTTCGAGTTGCGGGCCGGTAATCATCCCCCACGAAAAACACGACAAAACAAAAACCGCTGCAAATATGGTGGTAAAGGCCACACCCCAGCGCGATTTCAACCGGCTTTTAAACGGTTTGAAATTCACAAAAATATGCGCCCCGGCCCCGATCAGGAAAAACCACGATAGCCACTGATGCACCACCGCGGTTAACCCGTCTTCAAATTCAAAAAACAGCATCAGGCCGGTCCCCGCCATCAGCAAAAAGGCACCGATGGTTAATTGGGTCGCCCAGCTGCGTAAGAAAGCGGTTTTGGTCATGTATCAATCCTGTTCTGGCCGGGCCACTTGCAAATCTGTTCAATTTAGCGTGGCAATATCGGCAACCATTCTGTATCAATGTGTAATATGCACATAAACAGAGGCCGGATTGATGTCAACAAAAAGCGTGCAAAATGCACATATAAACACGCAAATGCGCAACCTGCACGGTGCGCTGATCGAAATTATCAGCGTGATGAACCGCCCGCAACGCGATGACGCCATGATCCGCGAGGCTGGCATCACCCTTGATCGCGCACTGTTTCCGTTACTGGTGCTGGTGGAAAAAATTGGTCCGATTGGCATTGTTGACCTGGCAGAGCGGGTTGGCCGCGATCATACAACCGTCAGCCGTCAAATCGCAAAACTGGAAAACCTGAGCCTGATCACACGCCAACCTGCCCCCACCGACAAGCGCGTTCATCACGCCGTGATTGCCCCGGCAGGCAAAAAAATGACCGACGCCATCGACCGCGCCCGCGAACGGATCGGACAGGCCATTTTTGATCAATGGGATGAACACGACCTTAGCGAACTTGTCCGCCTGACCCGCAAATTCGCCGATGCCATCAAAGACCCGCAATAAACGCAGATAGAGAGGTAATAAGCACACCGGGATCAGAATTATTCGGGCCGGACCAGGCCCACCTGTTGCAAGGATGCCTCCTGATTGCGGGTCAGCTCAGCTTCGTTAAAGTCGCCGACCAGATCGTGGAAAATACGATACCAGTTGACCTTGGCGTCCAGCCTTAAAAACACCGATCCCAGCCCGACAGCGGCACGGTCCACCAGCACAAATTCGCGGGGCGGCTTTACTCCGCCCAAACGGCGCAATTCGGCATGGACCTTGCCCGCCACTTCGGCGCCATAGGCAACCGAATTGCTTTCTTCCATTTTGCGTTCACGGTCATCAAGCAGCGGGCCATACACAAACCCGGCCCAGATGTTTAAAACATCAATCATCTCGTTTGACAGGTTGGTAAAGCCCCAGCTTTCGTAAGCTGCCACCGCCTTTGCCCGGTCACCATCGCGCAGCGCCTGATAAAGCGAAATCACCGCCCCGACAAAGCTTGGCTGAAACACGCGGATACAGCCAAAATCGAGCAAGTTAACGCTAAGATCGTCGCGCAGGGAATAATTGCCCAAATGCGGGTCGCCGTGAATAACGCCGTATTTGTAAAATGGCACATACCAGGCGCGAAACATGTTCAACGCAACCTGATTGCGTTCTTCTTCCGACGGGTTACTGTCGACAAATGCCTGCAATTTCCCGCCCTGAAGCCAGGTCATGGTCAGCAAACGCCGGGTGGTAAGATCATGTACCGGTTCGGGCACATGCACATGGGGTTCGCCCCGCAACATATGGCCGTATAACGCCATCTGTTTGGCTTCGCGTTCGTAATCCAGTTCTTCGCGCAGGCGGGCGGCCAGTTCAAGCTGGATGTTTTCGGCATCAATTGCGCTGTCGTAACGCCGGTAAATGGCAAAGGCAGCGCGCAGCTGTTTTAAATCGGCCTCTACGGTTGCCGACATATCAGGATATTGCAGCTTACAGGCCACAGCCCGGCCATCGGGCAAGGTGGCCTTATGCACCTGCCCCAGCGATGCTGCCGCTGCCGCGTCCTTACCAAAATCGGCAAATTTATCCTGCCAGCCCGCCCCCAGTTCGGTACGCATCCGGCGTTTGACAAACAGCCAGCCCATCGGCGGGGCATCGGCCTGCAACCCTGCCAGCGCATCAGCATAGTCACGCGGCAGGGCATCGGGGATGGTGGATAATATTTGCGCCACCTTCATCAGCGGGCCTTTAAGCCCGCCAAGCGCGGCGGTTAAATCAGCCGCATAGCGCCCATGATCAATTTCGGTGCCAAACACCTTGCCCACCGCCAGACGCGTCGCCAGTTTCCCGGCAGACGCGCCGACGCGGGCATAACGACGCACCCGCCCGCCAAAACGATTATCTTCGGATTGGCGAAAATCGTCGTCGTTATCATCGCTCATATCAGGAAAGTTCCTCCAGCTCGTCGATCAGGCGTTTGATCATGTTCAGGCCGCGCTGCCAAAATGCCGGGTCGGAGGCATCAAGCCCGAACGGGGCCAGCAATTCCTGATGGCGTTTGGTGCCACCGGCTTTCAGCATGTCGAAATATTTATCGGCAAAGCCGTCTTCGGCATTTTGATAAACATCATAGAGCGAATTCACCAGGCAATCGCCAAAGGCATAGGCATAAACATAAAACGGTGAATGGATGAAATGCGGAATATAGGACCAGTAATATTTGTATTCCTCGTCATAGCGCACCGCATCGCCCAGACTTTCCTTCTGTACGTCTATCCAGATCTGGCAGATCTCCTCGACCGTCAGTTCGGCTTCGCGACGTTTGGAATGCACGCGTTTTTCAAATTCAAAAAACGCAATCTGGCGCACCACAGTGTTGAGCATATCCTCAACCTTGCCTGCCAGCATAATGCGGCGCATTTTCGGGTTGGTTTCGGCCCGCAACATTGACTGGAAGGTCAGCATTTCGCCAAAAACAGACGCCGTTTCCGCCAGCGTCAGCGGGGTATCAGACAGGAAATAGCCCTGCTCGCCCGCCAAAATCTGATGCACACCGTGGCCCAGTTCGTGGGCAAGGGTCATCACATCGCGGGTTTTACCATGATAATTCAACAGCAAATACGGGTGTGCTGACGGCACGGTCGGATGGGCAAATGCACCCGATGATTTACCCGCACGCGGCGGCACATCGATCCACGGGTTATCAAAAAACCGTTTGCCGATATCGGCCAGGTTTGGCGAAAACTCGCCATATGCCTTCAGCACGGTTTCGCGGGCTGAATCCCAGTCAATCTGGCGGTCGTCATCTTCGGGCAGCGGCGCATTACGATCCCAGTAATCAAGCTGATCAACGCCAAACCATTTGGCTTTCAGCTTGTAATAGCGGTGCGACAAATCACCATAGGAAGACGTCACCGCTTCGCTAAGTGCTTCGACAACATCGTCTTCAACCTGATTTGACAGGTTGCGCGCACTAACCGGGGTGGGGAAGCTGCGCAAACGGTCGTCAATTTCCTTGTCTTTGGCCAAGGTATTGGTGATGTGGGCCAGCAATTTAATGTTTTGGCCCAGCACATCGCCAATCGACTTTGCTGCAACCTTGCGGTCCTCAACCTTGGTTGACGACAGCATATTGGCCGCATCCGACATGGTCAGGTCCTGGCCGTTAATCGGAAAGCGCAGTTCGGCCATGGTTTGATCAAACAAACGGATCCATGCGCCCGAACCGGCCACTTCGCGTTCATGCAAAACCTGTTCGACTTCGTCGGAAAGCTGATGCGGGCGGAAGGACCGGTTTTCATCAAGCCACGGGCGATAGCGCGCCAGGGCGTCGCTTTCGTCGTATTTGGCTTGAAGGGCGGTTTCTTCGATGCGGTTTAATTCCAGCCCGAAAAACAGGGTGAAGCTGGAAATGGTGGTCAGTTGCTCGCGCACCCCCTGGTAAAACTGGCCAATCGCCGGGTCGCTGCCGTCGCCCGCATGGAGAAGGCCGGCAAACGAGCCGATCTTGCCGCAAATTTCGGAAATGCCTTCATATTCGACAATGGCCGCCGCAAGGGCATCGCCGGAAAGACCGGCCAGTTTGCCTTGATAATCCTTCTGGAACGCCTCCGAACGCTGTTTGGCATCGTCAAGATCTTTGCGAATGGCGGGGTCTTTGGCATCCGCATAAAGATCGCTTAGATCCCACGTCGGCAGGTTCTTGTTGATCGCGTTCATTGGTCCTCCAGATAATTCGGAACATAAAAGGCTTTGCTGCGATATAAGACACAGATATTTTAATCGCCAGCACAACGCGGCAAAAAGATCAAAAACAGTTTATCTGATCACCGTTTCGGCGGGCTTCGTACAACATATATATAAGAAAACGATTACAGGGAAACGCCATGACAAAATTGCAGGATTATGCCAATTGGCAGAACTTGCCGATGATGTTTTTTGATCTGGCAAAACATCATGGTGACACACCGCTTTGGTGGACAAAATCGTCAAAAACGGGTGAATTTGTATCAACCAGCTGGCGCGAGGCCGCCCATCAGGTGCGCGCACTGGCGCGGGCGCTGTATAAATCGGGAGTGCGCCCCGGCGACCGGGTTATTTTGCTGTCGGAAAACCGCACCGAATGGGGCATCGCCGACCTGGCGATCATGTGTGTCGGCGCGTTAACTGCTCCGGCCTATTCGACCAATACCGAACGCGACCATTTGCATATTATCGAGGATTCCGGTGCCAGCCTGGCGATTATATCGACCAAAAAACTGGCCCAGCCGTTTTTGCATGGCGCACTGGATTCCGGCCGGTGCCGCCACGCCATCACGATAGAGGATTGGGGCCAAAGCTTTGTTGGCGGCATTACCATTTCGCGCTGGCATGACATGATCGCCGAGGGCAGCGCCCTTGAAGACGATGTGGACGCCTGGGTTGCCAATATCAAACGCGACGACACCGCCTGCCTGATTTACACATCAGGCACCGGGGGCGCCCCCAAGGGCGTTATGCTTAGCCACGGGGCAATTTTGAACAATTGCGCCGGTGCATTCGACATTATCGAGGCGCTGGGCATTACCGATGAAATTTTCCTGTCGTTTTTACCGCTGTCGCATTCGTACGAACACACCGCCGGGCTGTATTTCCCCATCAGCCTTGGCGCGCAAATTTACTATGCCGAAAGCCTTGATAAACTGGCCGCCAACATGACCGAAGTCCGCCCGACCATCATGACAGCCGTGCCGCGCCTTTATGAAATGCTGTATCAACGCCTGAGCCGCACACTGGAAAAGGAAGGCGGCTTTAAATTAAAGCTGTTTCAACTGACATTGCGTTTGGGTCGTAAAAAATACGAAGGCACGCGCCTGAACCCGATTGAATGGGTGCAGGACCTGATTTGCGAGCTGTTGTTACGCCGCAAATTGCGCCAGCGGTTTGGCGGTCGCCTGAAAGCCATGGTATCGGGCGGCGGGCCGTTAAATTACGAACTGGGTGTTTTGTTTGTATCGTGCGGATTGCGGATTTTGCAGGGGTACGGTCAAACCGAATTTAGCCCCGTTGTGTCGTGCAACCGGGCCGAAAACAACAAACTGCGCACGGTTGGCCCGCCCATGGTCGGTGTTGAATGTAAAATTGCCGATGACGGCGAAATTTTGCTGCGCGGGGAAAGCATCATGAAAGGTTATTGGAACCTGCCCGAAACGACCGCGCAAACCATTATCGATGGCTGGCTGCATACCGGCGATATCGGCCAGCTTGACGATGAAGGCAGCCTGATGATCACGGATCGCAAGAAGGACATTATTGTTAATTCCGGCGGTGATAATATTTCGCCCCAGCGCATTGAAGGGTTGTTGACCCTGGAAACCGAAATTGCCCAGGCCATGATTTATGGCGATAACCAGCCCTATCTGGTTGCCATTTTATCGCCCGAAGATGACGTGATGCGCGATTTTGCCCGCGCCCATAACCTGGAAAACAATATCGAAATCCTCTCGGAAAACGATGATTTCCGCAAACTGATCCGCAAGGCGGTGGACCGGGTCAATACCCGCCTGTCGTCGATTGAAAAGGTTCGCAGTTTCACCTTTGCCGATAGCGCCTTTAGCATCGAAAACGAAATGCTGACCCCGTCGATGAAAATTCGCCGCCACAAAATTCGCGCGGCTTACGAACAACGCCTGATCTCGCTGTATCAGCGCAAACGTCAAAGCTGACTGCCATGTCTGGCCGATATCCCTGTTTGACATAATTTCATCGATATCGGCCAGATATGATCTGGAAGTATTCAATTTAACGTACCATCTAACTCATATGAAAGGCATCAGGCCCCGGCAAACCACCGCCGGGATTGCACCAACCCCTTAGATCGGCCATACTGAACGCATGAAAAACAAACGGAGTTTCCCCGGTTTTCGGTTACGAATTCAGGCCGTCATTCCAACTTGGTTTGGGCCTGTTTTTGCCAAAACCCTTACTGTTTCCTTGCTTTGCATTGCTGCTTTAACCCTGCCCCGCCTTGCTGCGGCGCAAGGGGCCTGCAACAAAATCACCGTTGGCTATAGCAACTATCCGCCTTTTTCCTATCAAACCGATGATGGCGGCGTAACAGGGGCCTCGATCGAGGTGGCGCAGCGTGCCTTTCGTAAAATGCATATTGAAGTATCAACCGTGCAAATGCCATGGGCACGCCTGCTTTCCGAAGCCGAGCGCGGCACCGTCGACATGATAACCGCGGCGTATCGCACCGATGCCCGCCGGTCATGGGCGGTCTATGCCGACATCCCGATTGGGTATGAACGCGTTGTTGTAATTCATGACCGCACCGTTCAGGCCGATGTCGCCAGCCTGCGTGATCTGCGCTATCGCAAGGGTTTGTTGCGGCGCGGAGACAGCCACGGCCCCACGGTGGACCGCGCCATTGCCAACAAGTCCATCAATATCGAAACGGTACCGGAAATAGAAGCCGGGTTGCGCATGGTCAGTGCCGGGCGCGCGGATTATTTGCTGTCAAGTGATGCCGTTGCACGCAACGTATTGCGCGAACGCCAATACCCTGAATTGTCCTATGATCGGCTTGATGTTAACGGCGAAGGCCTTTATGCCCTGTTTTCGCGGCGAAGCCCCTGTTCCAGACTGGTGGAGGAATTTAATCGCACCCTTCGCCAGCTAAACAGCGAGCATTTATTGCCAACCGTTCTGGTGCAATATCTGCAATCAGTTGGATCGCCCCTTGTGGTCAATACCGCCAGCAATGGCCCAAGGCATAATCTTGCCAACTGATAAAACGGCATTTCCCCTGGCATGGTGGTGCCAAACGGAGACCGTCAACAGCGTTGCCCCATGATATTGCTGGTGAAACAGGTGGCAATTTGACAAATTGGCAGGGTGTTTTTCAAACCAAACGTAACCTGGATAGCCATGAACGACGCTGTGCCGACACAAAGCCTGTTGCTGATCCGCGGTTTACCGGGGTCGGGAAAATCCACTTTGGCAAAAAAGCTGTGTCAGAAAGACGCGGCTATTCACCTTGAAACCGATATGTTCATGACCGACAGCAAAGGGCGCTATCAGTTTAACCCTAAAAAACTGCCCGCTATTCATGCCCGCTGCGAACAGGAAACCCGCACACATCTGGATGCCGGGAACAGCGTGATTGTCTCAAACACATTCAGTCAGATATGGGAAATGCAGCCTTATCTTGATATGGCGCGCGAGGCGGATATTCCCGTGCAAATCATTGAATGCCAGGGGCAATTCAAATCCATCCATGATGTGCCGGCGCGCAGCATCGAAAACATGCGCAATCGCTGGGAAAATCTGCCGCAACGATAGCATCGACCTATCACCCCAGCCCCTGTTCGACAAAACCGATGGCAGCATCGCCTGCCCCGACCAGACGAAAAAAACCAGCGAAGAGACTTCGCTGGTTTCACGTTCCGTCGTCAGGCACACAGGCGAAAGTTATTGTGCGGCTGAAAACACTTTTTTCAAAACATCGGTGGTCCATTGGCCGGGATTATTGCGAATCTCGGCTTCCTGTGCCGCCAGATAATGAAACAGGCCCTTCATCGCGGCATCGGTGGCATAGTCCGTTAGTGATGTTTTAACATCGGGCATCATTGGCAAGCTGTCATATTGACCGAGCATCTGGTCATAAAGCTGCAACGCCCCGGTATCGGAAAGTGCATCATTCATCACCGGGCGCATTTCGTCGGCAATTTTGCTGCCCGAAACGGTTTGCAAATAGGTGGTCGCCGCATCGTCAGGCCCCTGCAAAATACCCTTGGCATCGGTCACGGTCATTTTGCTGACGGCATCGGCCAGAATACCACCGGCATTCGTCATGGCACTTTCGGCCGCCCGGTTCATGCGCAGTTCAATTTCATCGCCATAGCTGCCCATTCCGGCCTTGCTTAGCAGGCTTTGCGCCCGCTTAACCGAATCTGGCAACGGAATATGCGCCACCGGGTCGGCGTTGAACCCGTCGGTCGCGCCGAGCATGGCGGTAACCGTACCAATCCCTTTATCAAGGGCCTGACGCAACCCGTCATCCGCCATGCCCTGTGACAATGACGACAACGCCGAACTCTGCCCGCCATTTGTGGCCGACGAGGACGAGGTTGTTGATGATGACGACCCGTTTGAGGATGACCCGCTCATGGCATCGCCCAGCGCCTTTTTGGCGGAACTGAAAAACGAGTTTTCCGCATGGGCGGGAACAGCTGTCAAAACAACACTCCCGGTCACAAACGTGACGGTCGCAGCGACGGCTGCGAAAATAAACTTACGTGATGACAGGGTCATTGGGGGCTCCCGGGCCAGTGCGATTAAAAAACCATCTTAAATGATAAACCATCACGGCCAAAATATGTTTGTAAAACAAATCCCCGGCATCAAGCGACACCGGGGATGAGAACGTTTTTCTATTGGCAAAACAGCTTAATCGACCATGTCGATCTTTTTGCCATTCAGCACCAGAATGCCGCCTTCTGCGCTGACCGGCACAGTGGCGCCATCGGCAATGGCACCTTCCAAAATTTGCATCGCCAGCGGGTTTTGCAAATACCGCTGGATCACACGTTTTAGCGGCCGCGCCCCGTAAACCGGGTCATAGCCCTTGTCGGCCAGCCAGCTTTTGGCGAACTCGTCGAGCTCCAGCGTGATCTTGCGATCAACCAGCAGCTTGTCCAAACGGCCCAGCTGAATATCAACAATATGGTCCATCTGGGCGCGTTCCAGACGGTGGAACAACAAAACTTCATCCAGCCGGTTAAGGAATTCAGGCCGGAACGATGCCCGCACCACTTCCATCACCTGGCTGCGCACTTCGCCGCTATCATGACCTTCGCTTTGATTGGCCAGAATGTCGGAACCAAGATTGGATGTCAGAATAATCAGCGTATTGCGGAAATCGACCGTGCGGCCCTGCCCGTCGGTTAAGCGCCCTTCGTCAAGCACCTGAAGCAGCACGTTAAACACATCGGGATGGGCTTTTTCGACCTCGTCAAACAGCACCACCTGATAGGGGCGACGCCGCACAGCTTCGGTCAAAGACCCGCCTTCTTCATAGCCAACATATCCCGGAGGCGCACCAATCAGGCGGGCCACCGCATGTTTTTCCATGAATTCAGACATATCAATACGCACCATTGCCTGTTCATCATCAAACAGGAATTGGGCCAGGGCCTTGGTCAATTCGGTTTTACCCACCCCCGTCGGGCCTAAAAACAGGAACGACCCAATCGGGCGGCCGGGGTCTTGCAACCCGGCACGGGCACGGCGCACCGCATTGGCAATCGAGCGCACGGCATCATCTTGCCCCACCACACGTTTGCGCAAAACATTTTCCATATCCAAAAGCTTCTCGCGCTCGCCTTCCAGCATTTTATCAACCGGAATACCGGTCCAGCGCGATACCACCGATGCGATATGCTTTTCGGTGACGGCCTCGTCTTTCATACCATGGGCAGGATCATCCTCGGCCTTGGCCAACAACCGTTCAAGGGCCGGAATTTCCTGATATTGCAGTTGCCCGGCCCGCTCTAGAAGACCATCCCGCATGGCACGTTCAAGTTCCCCGCGCGCCTGATCAAGCTGTTCCTTGATATGGGTCGTGGCGGCGAGTTCGTTTTTCTGCGATTCCCATTTTGCCGTCAGCTCGGCGGACTTGTCCTCCAGATCGGACAATTCCTTTTCCAATCGACCCAGCCGATCCTTCGAGGCGGGATCTTCCTCTTTTTTCAGGGCCTCGCGTTCGATTTTCAGCTGAATGATCCGGCGATCAAGCTCGTCGATTTCTTCGGGCTTGGAATCAAGCTCCATCCGCAGGCGCGATGCAGACTCGTCCATCAGATCGATGGCTTTGTCAGGCAAAAACCGATCGGTAATATACCGGTTCGACAGGGTTGCCGCCGCAACCAAAGCCGCATCGGCAATCCGCACGCCATGATGAAGTTCGTATTTATCCTTAATGCCCCGCAGGATCGAAACCGTGTCTTCCACCGTTGGCTCGCTGACAAATACCGGCTGAAAACGCCGGGCAAGGGCCGCGTCCTTTTCAATATATTTGCGATATTCATCCAGCGTGGTCGCCCCCACGCAATGCAATTCACCGCGTGCCAGCATCGGTTTTAACAGGTTCGATGCATCCATCGACCCTTCCGATTTGCCCGCCCCGACAAGGGTATGCAATTCGTCGATGAACAAAATCACCTGTCCGGCTTCGGATTCAATTTCGGATAAAACGGCTTTTAAGCGTTCTTCAAATTCACCGCGAAACTTGGCACCGGCAATCAGCGCGCCCAGATCAAGCGACAACAGCTTTTTGGTTTTCAGGGTTTCAGGAACGTCGCCCTTCACAATGCGCAAGGCAAGGCCTTCGGCGATGGCGGTTTTACCAACGCCGGGTTCGCCGATCAGAACCGGATTGTTTTTGGTCCGGCGTGACAGCACCTGAATGGCGCGGCGAATTTCTTCGTCACGGCCAATTACCGGGTCAAGTTTGCCATCACGCGCCGCTTCTGTCAGGTCGCGGGCGTATTTTTTAAGGGCATCATACTGGCTTTCGGCACCGGAACTGTCGGCCGTGCGGCCTTTGCGCAAATCATTAATCGCGGCATTCAGGTTTTGCGCCGTGACACCGGCATCCGCCAAAACCTTGCCCGCAACCGCCTTGGTATCAAGGGTTAAAGCCAGCAACAGCCGCTCTGCTGTGACATAGCTGTCACCGGCTTTTTTGGCAATTTTCTGCGCTTCGTCCACCAGACGGGCAAATTCGCTGGAAAGGTAAACCTGGCTATTGCTACCCGAAACCTTTGGCAGTTTTGCCAGTTCCTGTTCGGTGCGCTGCAGGGCAAGTTTAGGGTCCCCGCCCTGCACCTTGATCAGGTTGGCCGCAAGGCCCTCCTCGTCATCAAGCAGCACTTTAAGCAGGTGGATCGGCACAAATTGCTGATGATTTTCACGCAGGGCCAACGACTGGGCCGATTGCAAAAAACCTTTGGACCGATCGGTAAATTTTTCAAATTCCATTAACTGTCACTCCTTGAGCTAACAGGGTCAATCATGATGGACCTTCTTTGAAGCATCCATCGCCATAGATGGGCATCCATCCTACTTTACCTATAGCGGAACAGCAGGGGAACATCCTTGATATGTCTCAAGCTTTGCGGGCCGCAAGTCGCCCGGAAAAAATCCCGGCAAATTTTTTAGCCTCCTTTGACATGCGGGCGAACAAGGTCATCAAATGCCCTGCATATTTGCCTGAAACAACCACTTACCGTAGCACAAACGCCGCTGTTTCTGGTGATATTTCGGCAGTCTGTAGCTTCGCATTCTAAAATTGTCCCCCACAGCACCTGTGAACTGGCCCCCGAAATCAGGACAATTGCGCACTTGCCGTTCGTTGGCACAATCAGTAACGTCTGATCTTCAAACAAGATGAATGTGCAGGTTCCGAACGAGGGCGCACATCACAGAAAAAGCAGGCAAATGACGATGGCTAACGGTGAACTTGGCGCAATCATGCGCTATCCGGTCAAGGGACTTCGTGGCGTTGAAATGGCATCGGCCACGGTTGATGCCCAAAATATGCTGTCTGACGACCGCCGCTATGTTCTGGCAACCAGTGCATCGCTTGGCCAGGGCGGGCTGGCGGGCTGGGCACGCAAACGTAATTTCCTGCAACTGGTCAACACGCCCAAGCTGGCTGAGCTGGGCATTGATTATGACGATGCCACCACCACCCTTACCATTGCACGCAACGGTCGCGCCATTTGCAAAGGCAACCTTGAAGACGCTATGGGCCGGACCGTGATCGAAGATTTCCTGACCGCCTTTTTGAAAAACGATGTCGCGGGCAGCCCGAAAATCATGTCGGTGCCCGGCACCCATTTTGGCGATTCAGAACCACCTTATATTTCGCTGCTTAATCGTGATTCGATCAAGGATTTCGGCGACCGCATTGCCAGCCAGTATGTCGACCCGATGCGTTTTCGTGGTAATTTTCTGGTCGATGGCCTGCCTGCATGGTCGGAACTGGAATGGGCTGAAAACCAGACCATCACCATAGGCGATGTTCCTTTTCGCATGATCCACCCCATTACCCGCTGCAAAGCCACCACCATTAACCCCGATACCGCACAATCCGACATCAATGTGCCAGTATTGCTGCGCAAGGGCATGAACCATCTGTTTATGGGGGTTTACCTTGAAGCAACCGGCACGGGGACATTAAAGGCAGGCGACAAGATTACAGTTGGCTAGAGCATGTTTCCTTTAATAAGACCCTTTTTGTTTAATTTTAACGTGCCGTTTGGCAAGGCACAGCGCGCCGCGCGATGCGGCGCATCGGGCAAGCGGTGTAACGCCGCCAAACGCCGTCAAAATTGAACCCTCCGGGCCCGTGCATTTTGCTGCTCGGCAAGGAGAAGTCCGCAGGGCGTAACGGGGTTACGGACAAGGATTTCGACGTAGCCGAGCAGCAAAATGCGCGGGCAGAATGGGTCTTATTAAAGGAAACATGCTCTAACCTGAAACCGGCAAAATCACGCAAGCGACCGGTTTATGCGAAAAATCGGTCGTTCTGGCCCGTGCTAACCGGCGCGGCGGCAGTCGACCGGCATACGCCCTAAAATGTCGGAGGGCGGGTGGCTAAAAGCCTGAAGGCGTCGTCGTCTTCCCATTGTAACCGGGTTGCGCGCAGGGGCGGCACACCTTTGTAAAACAATAATTGTTCGGTTTCGGGCATCCGGGCGACCTCCACCGATTTTAACATGGGGGGTTTATCGCCGCCGCGCAAATGCACCGGCGCATCATTGCTGCCAGTGCGGCTCCCGGTATCGACAAACCGCGACATGGCTGTCAGTCCTGCCGACCAATCAAGATCAAAGGCGCCATCCTGCCCGAAAATCTGAATAACATCGCTGCGCCCAACCACATTTTCCCAGTTATGGCACACTTCCATAACGGCACTTACACCGCTAAAACACGGCCAAAGGGTCAAACCACCACTTGCTGTTCCACCGCCCAGCAACCTTTCCAGCTGCACCAGCCGCCCCAGGGCTTCGATCCGGTCCAGCATCACCAGCCAAGGCGGCGTTGGCCGCGTGGAATCGCGGTTGGTAATTAACGACAGCAAACATCCCAAAACCACCCGGCACCATGCCGTCAGGGGCTGGTCATATCCGTCAGGCGGGTCACCAATCACAAAAACCGATGCCCGTGCCGTGGTAATATCTTCGAGCTCGAAACTGGTGCTGCCGCTAATATCTTCGATTTCTGACACATTAAAAACCGCCGTTGCCTTGCGACAAACCGCCAAAATTGCACTGCTGCGCTCGTCCGACATATCCAGCAGCGACAGGGCAATATCGGAAATGCGCCCCTCCGTCGCATCAATATCGCCAAGCTCACCCAATAACGGATAAAACCGGTGCGCCGGAAGCGTTATATTGCGATGAACACCGGCAAGGTTACGGTCGCGTTCGCGGCCATTGCGGTAGGTATGAATGATCAACCCTTGCAGCAAAACCCGCGCCACCCGCGCATCTTGCGGGCCCAGATCGCTCGCCAAATGTGGCACCAGCACCAGTTCGGCCATCATGCCTGCATCGGTTATCAACCCTTCGCCTTCAGGACGCAGGAAATCAAGCGGGTTAAAACAATCTGACGCGCTGCCAGAACGCCCGAACGGGTCTAGAACAATAACCTTTTGCCCCAGTTGGTTCCGCCGGTCGCGCACAGCCTTGCACACCAGCCCGGCGGTTTCAAATACCAATACATTATCGCGCGTTGTCAGGGCATTGGGGATGGCGCTGCTGCGATAAAAATCATCCGAAGCATTGGAAAATGTCATTAACCGGCGCACCGCAGAAACACCGGTCAGTTTATGTTCGCGCCCCCAGCGGGCCAGATAAATCTGCTGGTCATCCTCAAACATTTTGGCCTGTTCCAGGCCGTCTTCTTCTGCCCAATGGGTATCGGGACCGTTATGATCGGGGTAGGTTTCAGTCTCGGCTACGGGCAACGGTGCCGGATTTTGCCGCCCTCCGGCCAGAACCGGCCCTAAAATTGCGATCAGCAACCGCACAACCATCGGAATAACACCGCAGACCAGGCCGACAAGAATAAGGGCATCATCACGCGCAATCACGCCAATGGTCACGACAAGCGCGCCCAGTGCCAGCATTAACACCAACATCACCCGAAAGCCCGATGGCCCCATTGATACCTCCCGTGCGGCCCCGTTTTCAGAGCCTTATGTCGCAAGCCTTAACGCCCTGTGTCACCGCATACCCCCACGGGGCATATGCTTTTGTTCGTTATTAACCCCGACACAGCCCGGATGCGTCCCCGATGCGTCCGCGATTTCCCCGGATTTATCCCGTGCGACAGCCGCCCCACACCGCCGAAAAACGCCCCGCCCGTGCCCCCGCACAAGATGGAACATACCGCGTTTTACAGCGATCACGTTGCGACCAGATTGCGCTAACCATCTATGAAAGCACAATATACGCAACCAGTCCGGGCATCACGCACCATACATTCGTATTAGAGCATATTTCCTTTAATAAGACCCATTCTGCCCGCGCATTTTGCTGCTCGGCAAGGAGAAGTCCGCAGGGCGTAACGGGGTTACGGACAAGGATTTCGACGTAGCCGAGCAGCAAAATGCGCGGGCCCGGAGGGTTCAATTTTGACGGCGTTTGACGGCGTTACACCGCTTGCCCGATGCGCCGCATCGCGCGGCGCGCTGTGCCTTGCCAAACGGCACGTCAAAATTAAACAAAATGGGTCTTATTAAAGGAAACATGCTCTAATACACTTCATAACCTTTATAAACAACTCGATGCAAACAATGTTTACATTCGCCCAACACCGGCGCGATTGCGCCCGCCCCGGTCCCTCATCCCCAGCCGCCCAAGGTTGGCGCCGACGGCAGGACGCACTTCGCAAACCCCGGCAGCACGACACCAACGGGCACAAGGCACAAAGCAGACCAAACAGGGGAAAGGCCGCATCAATCGGCATCATCCGGGGCAAAACGGGCACAAAAAATCCCCGGTCAGTTGCCCGACCGGGGATTTCTTAAAATATCGGGATCATCAGGCGACAAGCTGACAAACCGGCGAAAAAATCAGGCCGAAACCTTTTCGGTTTCACCATCGTTACCGCCATCTTCGCCATCTTCGCGCGCGCCAACCCGGCTACGACCACGACGGGCTGTCGGATGACGGCCCCGGGTCCGTGTGGTTGAAGATGCACGTTTGCGCAGTTTTGTATCATCCCCGCTTGCATCTTCATCGCCATCGGGAGCCGCGTTCGCAGGAACGTCGCTGGCCACAGCTTCAGGGCGGGCAACAGGTGCCGCGTCATCAGCCGAGGTCGCATCGTCGTTTTTGGCACTGGCCGCCGTTTTACGGGGCGCACGGGGTGTCGTTGTCCGACGGGCCCGTGGCGCACGTTTCGGCGCGGCTTCTTCACTGTCATCTGCGCTGGCATTCACCGGCGCAGCAGCAGCAGCAGAAGGAACCGGCGCATCATCACTGCGGGTTGCCGACACCGGAGCAACATCATCGCCAGAAGTCATTTCTGCCTTTGGTGCGCGCGGTGTACGTGGTCGGGGTGTGCGCGGGGCACGTGCCGGTTTTACATCATCCTGTCGGGTCGACATGTTTGATGCGCTATCAGAACGCTGTTCGCCATCACCGTTATCTGCATTCGCAGATACAGGCTGTGCCGAAGCCGCCACATCGTCACGGGAACCGTTACTGGAATTTACACCGTCGTTTGACGAAGCATCATCGCTTCGCTCATCGCGGCCATTACCATTGTTACGGTTGCCACGCTGATCGTTACTGGTGCGATCATTGTTGTTGCGATCGTTGTTATTACGATCATTGCGCTGCTCGTTGCGGTCGTTCCGGGGCTGCGCTTCACGGCGCTGGTTTTCCCATTCGACTGCAGACTGCAAAATACGGTAATAATGTTCGGCATACTGATAATAATTTTCAGCCAGAACAGGATCATCGGTGCAGTCTTTGGCAAGCGAAACGTATTTTTCGTAAACTTGTTGGGCGTTACCGCGCACGCGCCCGTCCGGACCGTTACTGTCAAAATTTTGAAATTTCGGATTTACAGGACGTTTATTAGGCTGTGGCCGCCCACGGGGACGTTTATTGTTATTTCTCATATCAACATACTGTTGGCGTTGAGGACACCCGGGGTCATCGTGATCGTGACCCGGAACCAATCCGTCTGAAAAAACACATTTCCCGAAAAACAGCACCGGTCAAACGGTACCGTCAGAAATCAACCGATAACCAATTTTAAGGAACGGAGATTTTTTACTGTTTACAGGGGAACACGGCGCAATAAGAAAGCGCGTCAGGCACCCGGCCTGCTCAGGACAAACTATATGGCTTGCCAGCTTATTCCAACTGTTTTTTTGCGTTCTTTCGTTTTTTTTACATCTGTTTTACCGGTAAAGGCCAATAAGATGCCTTTACCAGTAAACACAACTGCTTACTGGCTGCGCGGCCACTTTACTTTGCTGCTTTTCGGGGCATTAACGGGCTAAATATTTATTAATTCGGCGCAATCATACAAATTACGAACGTTTTTGCCCGCCCACACACCGGACAATTCCGCCAAGGTCACAGCGTTCTTGAATCATTCCAAATTCATGTTGTGCCAATAAAGCCGAAACGGCTTCTTGCTGGCCCTGACCAATTTCAAAAAGAACCCAACCGGACGGACGGACAAGCCGCGCTGCAATCGCGGTTAATATCCGATAAGCATCCAGCCCGTCGGCCCCGTCGCTGAGGGCGCAAAACGGGTCAAAGTCGCGCACTTCGGGGGTCAGTCCCGGCATTTCGCCCAGTGCGATATAAGGCGGGTTCGAAATCATGATATCAAATTGCGCGGCCTTTGTCTGCGCATCAAGATCGCAATCCCAATCCGAAACCACAAACCTGCTGCGTTGATCAAGGCCAAGTGCCACCGCATTCCCGGTCGCGCATTGCACGGCACCGGCGCTAATATCCACACCTATGCCAAAACTGTCAGCCACGTCGCCCAGAACCGATAGCAACAAACACCCGGTTCCGGTGCCAAAATCAATCAACCGGGGCTGCGAAAAGTCCCCGGCCCGCTCAATCGCCCATTCAACCAGCGTTTCACTATCGGGGCGCGGGTCCAGCGTAGCGGGGGTTATTTTGAACGAATGGCGCCAAAAATCGCGCTGTCCCAAAATACGCGATACCGGTTCGCGCGTGGCGCGGCGGCGTATCATCTCGCGAAAGGCTGCGGCCCTGACGGGTTCAACCGGGTTTTCGGGCCATGCCATAATCTTGCTGGCGTCAACGTCACATGCCGATGACAGTAAAATACGGGCATCAAGCCGGGCGGTATCGCACCCGGCCTGTTTTAACTGTGCCGTCGCCTCAAGCATTAACGAACCAAGCGTGGGATGATCCTGCGGGGTCATGCCCGGCTCAACTTTCGATTTCAGCCAGTTTTTGCGCCTGATCTTCCGAAATCAGCGCATCAATCATTTCATCCACCGAAGGCCCGCCGGTTAAAAAATCATCTAGCCGATACAGGGTCAGGTTAATGCGATGATCCGATATCCGGCCTTGCGGGAAGTTATAGGTGCGAATGCGCTCGGACCGGTCGCCAGACCCGACCTGCGATTTGCGATCGGCCGCACGGGCGGCATCCTTGGTTTCGCGTTCGTGATCATACAAACGCGTCATCAGCATCTTCATGGCCTTGGCCTTGTTTTTATGCTGCGACTTTTCTTCCTGACAGGCGGCAACCACCCCGGACGGAATATGGGTCACCCGCACGGCACTGTCGGTGGTGTTCACGTGCTGGCCCCCCGCCCCCTGGGATCGATAGGTATCAATGCGCAAATCCTTGGGGTCAATATGCACATCAACCTCCTCGGCCTCGGGCAAAACGGCAACGGTGGCGGCAGATGTATGAATACGCCCGCCGGTTTCGGTAACCGGCACACGCTGCACGCGGTGAACGCCGCTTTCATATTTCAGCCGCGCAAACACCCCGGCACCCGAAACACTGGCGACAACTTCCTTAAACCCGCCAAGGTCGTTTTCGTTGGCGTCCATCAGCTCAAACCGCCAGCCCTTGTTTTCGGCATAGCGCTGATACATCCGATACAGATCAGCGGCAAACAGGGCCGCTTCCTCGCCGCCGGTCCCGGCGCGAATTTCCAAAATGGCGTTCTTTTCATCCGCCGAATCCTTGGGCAACAGCATCAGCTTTACGGCGTGTTCGGCCTCGGCCAATTGTTCGACCAGTTCCTGGCGTTCTGCCTCGGCCATTTCGCGCATTTCACGATCAGATTCAGGGTCGGCCAGCAGCTCCTTCACCCCGGCCATATCGTCATGCAACTGTTGAAAGGCTTCAACTTTTTCCACAAGCGGCAATAATTCGGCATATTCGCGCGACAGTTTGACAAAGCTGTCATTGTCACCCGCCCCCCCCGACAACAGGGATTTAAGCTCGTCAAACCGGCGAACAACACCATGCAGTTTACCTGGGTCCAAACTCACTCTTTATTCTCCTGATCTGTATCTGTCGGTTCTGAATTATTGTCATCACCGGGATGAAGCGGAAACAACCGCCCCAACAATTTCTGTGCCTTGACCCATTCCATGGTCCCGGCCCCACCCGTGGTGGCTGCTAGGTCTTTAAGGGCTTGTGTAGGTGCATGCAACAGGCGATTAACCAAAAGCCGGGTCGCCTTTTCGGCGTCACCGTGGCTTTCGGCCAGTGCCGCGGCGCGCACCGCATCAAAATGCTGGCGCAATTCGGCCAAGGCTGGCACGGCAGCGCGTTCGGCACGCACGCGCACAAAATGGTCAACTTCGGCCTCGACCATCGCCCAGGCTTCGTCGGCTTTTTCTTCGCGGCCACCGCGCCCTTGTGCGGCAATGTTTTCCAAATCTTCCAGGCGATAAAAAAACACCTCGGAAATCTCGTCAACCTGCGGGTCAATATCGCCGGGAACGGCGGTATCAATCATAAGAACCGGGCGATAGCGGCGACGTTTAACGGCGGCCAGGGCGATTTCATGATTGATCAGATACCGCCGCGATCCGCCCGCTGTCAGCACAATGTCGGCTTCGGCCAGCACCCGGTCAAGATCGCCCATATCGGACCAATGGCATTCCAGCCGCTTGGCCACCAGGCGTGCGCGCGCCGCCAAACGGTCCACCACCATAATGCGGCCCATGCCGCGCTCGGCCAGCGATGCGGCAATTAACTCGCCCATGTCGCCCGCACCGGCCAAAAGTAGGGTGCAATTGGCAATATCCCCATGCAGGTCACGCGCCACCGATTGTGCCGCCGCGGCAATGGAAACCGCCCCCTGCCCAATCCCGGTCTGGCTGCGCACCCGTTTGGAAATGGCATAGGCGGTTTGATAAACCTGTTCAAGCTCGCGCCCCACCAGCCCGTGCGCCCGGGCAATTTTGTGGGCTTCCTTGATCTGGCCAAAAACCTCGGGCTCGCCAATCACAAGGCTGTCCAGCGAGGCGGCAACAGCAAAAACATGGCGCAAGGCTGCGCGGCCCGAACGAATGTAAAGCTCGCTCGCCAGTTGGTCGCGGTCCAGATCAGCCCACAGGGCCATCAGGTCAATCACACGTTCGCGGCCCCGCTCGGCCTCAAACGCCAATAAATGAATTTCGGTTCGGTTGCAGGTTGAAACAACCACCGCCTGCCCCAGCCGGGCCTGATCAATCACGCCCAAAAACTGGGGCAAACGGGTTTCGTCAATGAAAAGGCGGTCGCGCGTTTCGTCACTGGATCGCCGGTGGTTGGTTCCAACCACCATCAATCGGTCCAGCGGCCAGTCTCCGGCTTCGTCGCGTCCCGCCGCCTCACTCACCCGGTTATTACCTTTCGCCAATCACACCGATCAGGCTGTCGATGGCAACTTCGCGCTGCTCGCCTGCATCAAGGTCGCGCACCATGGCCACACCCTTGGCCAGTTCGTCATCACCAATGATGACGGCCATTTTGGCATTGGCTTTGTCCGCCCGTTTCATGCGTTTTTTCATATTACCGGCATAGCCCAGCTCCACCGCAATGCCAGCTTCGCGCAATTGCTGGGCCAGTGACCGGCAGCGGCTTTCGGCGGCATCGCCCATCGGAATCAACGCAACCGGGCGCACGGCGGCGGGGCCTGTGCCCACCATCATCGCCAAACGTTCAACACCGGCAGCCCAGCCCACACCTGCGGTTTGCGGGCCACCCATTGTTGACACCAGCCCGTCATAGCGGCCACCGGCCATGACCGTGCCCTGTGCACCCAGCGTGCTGGTCACAAATTCAAAGCAGGTATGGCAATAATAATCCAGCCCGCGCACCAGACGCGGGTTCAGCTGATAATTAATACCAATATCGCCCAAACCGTCGGTCAGTTGCTTAAAAAACGTCTGTGAATGTTCGTTTAAATATTCGGCAAATAATGGCGCATTGGCCACCAGTTCGCGGTCGCCTTCATCCTTGGAATCCAGAATGCGCAGCGGGTTTTTATCCAGACGGTTGCGGCTGTCTTCCGACAATTTGTCAAAATGGCCTTTGAAATAATCGACCAGTACATTGCGGTATGCTGCCCGGCTCTCTGGATCGCCAAGGGTATTAAGTTCCAGCGTGATATTATCCCACAAGCCCAATGATTTCAGGATATGCGCGCCATAGGCAATCACTTCGATGTCGCCTGCCACCTGCTCAACACCCAACAATTCAACACCGATCTGGTGGAACTGGCGCTGACGGCCTTTTTGCGGGCGTTCATAACGAAACATCGGGCCGTAATAACACACCTTCACCGGCGACATTTGCTGCATGCCGTTGGAAATATAGGCGCGTGCAATACCGGCGGTGTTTTCGGGGCGCAGCGTAATTTTTTCGCCCCCGCGATCCTCAAACGTATACATTTCCTTGGTCACCACATCGGATGTATCGCCAAGGGTGCGGGCAAAAACGTCGGTGAATTCAAAGATCGGCGTGGTCATGCGATGATAACCATACAGCTCGCCAATGGCGCGGGCGGTTTCCGCGATATGGTCCTGTACCCGGTTTTCTTCGGGCAAAAGGTCATGTGTGCCACGGACGGGTTGAAGCGATGCCACGTTTGGTCTCCGATATTCTTGCTGTTTTCGATAAAGGGATCGTCATATACGCACGAAAATAGCCTTCCGCCGGGGTGGCGGAAAGCCTTAATTCGGCAAATGTCGCGCTATTGCGCCGCTGCCTTGGCGGCTTCGATTTTTGCAGCCCGTTCTTCGACCAGATCAACGATATGATCGACCATTTTTTCGCTGCTGATATTATGGTCCGGCTTGCCCGAAATATACATTTTGTGGTTGCCACCGCCCCCACCGGTCAGGCCGATATCGGTTTCGCGCGCTTCGCCGGGGCCATTGACAATGCAGCCAATGATCGACAGGGAAATCGGCGTTGCAATATGGGCCAGCCGTTTTTCCAGTTCGGCCACAGTATCAACCACGTTAAAGCCCTGACGCGCACAGGACGGGCAGGAAATAATCTGCACGCCGCGCGTTCTAAGGCCCAGTGATTTCAACATGTCATAACCGACATGGATTTCTTCGACCGGATCCGCCGACAGCGACACCCGCACGGTATCGCCAATACCGGCCCACAGCAAATTACCCATCCCGATCGACGATTTCACCGTCCCGCCGCGCAGGCCACCAGCCTCGGTAATGCCCAGATGCAGCGGATAATCGCAGGCCTCGGCAAGGCCATAATAGGCCGCCACGGCCAAAAACACATCCGATGCCTTGACCGATATTTTGAACTCGCGGAAATCCTGATCTTCAAGGATCCGCGCATGGTTCATGGCACTTTCGACCATCGCTTCGGGGCAAGGTTCGCCGTATTTTTCAAGCAATTCGCGTTCCAGCGACCCGGCATTAACGCCAATGCGCATTGAACAGCCATGGTCCTTGGCCGCCTTGACCACTTCTCGCACCCGTTCGGTCGAGCCGATATTGCCGGGGTTAATCCGCAGGCAGGCGGCACCGCTTTCCGCGGCTTCAATCGCGCGTTTATAATGGAAATGGATATCGGCGACGATTGGCACACTGACCTGTTTGATGATGTCTTTCAGGGCCAGGGATGATTCCTGATCAGGGCACGATACACGCACAATATCGGCACCGGCTTCTTCAAGGCGATGAATTTGTGCGACCGTACCGGCCACATCCGTGGTCAGCGTATTGGTCATGGATTGCACCGAAATAGGTGCATCCCCGCCAACCTCGACGGAACCTACACGAATTTTACGGCTTTTGCGGCGCTCGATATCACGATAGGGGCGGACACTCATTTGCGGATCCGTAGCCTTTGTTGCAACACAGTGAACTGTAGCGCTGTATATAGCTTATCAGTGGCCCAGAAGAAACCGTCGCACACAGGTTTTTCGCGGCGTTTTTGTGACAGCGGAAAAAACAGCCACAAAAAAGGCGGCCCGGGGTCAGGCCGCCTGAAAAATATATAACAGCCTAACGTCCTGTTATTGCGTTTTTTTATCAGTAGCACTTGCCAGAATATCGTCAGGATTAAGCGAATAATCCGAAATCACCTGACCATAAGAACCAACCGAAACATTTTTGCTGTCATCAACACTGATGGACAATGCCCCGGCGTTACCCACTTCAAGCTTCAACCCGTCACGATTGGGCACCCGATACACATCACCGGCACTTAACATCCGGGTCAGCAAAATATTGCCGTCATCCTCGCGGATGCGTACCCAGCTGGTTTCGTTAGCGGAAATCGTGACACGGCTGTCGGCGTTAACCGCGCCAAAAACACGCCCGCCGCCCGCATCACCAACTTCCGGGGCTGCCGGAATTGCGGCCACTTCCGGTGTGGCAGCGGTTTGCGGGGTATTAGGCGCACGCGGCGGCAACGGGATATTACCCTGACTGGGCATAACCCCCACAGACTGACCACCTGTTACCGCTTCATTGGCCGCGGTCGCGCCATAGCTGCTTGCCGTCGTTGCGTTCGGGGCCGGTGGCATTGCCGTTGCGGCACGACCATTGGCCGCATTCGGAGCCGGTGCCGCTGCACCCGCAGTTGCAGTTGCAGTTGCATTGGCATTTGTGTTGGCATTGCCGGTGGCCGCAACCGTATCTTGCTTGTCTTGCGATGCCGCATCAATACCGGGTTCGGCGAACATCCCCTCCACCGTTCCGGCAGGCGCACTGGTCATGCTTTGCGATGCCTGCTCCGAGGGGGCCCCCCCCATCTGCTGCCCGTTCGGCCCAACTTCGGCCGCATGGGCTTCGGCGGCATTTTCCAGGGTGCGCTCGGATGTGGCCTTGCCAGCACCGTCATTGCTACCCGCAAAATTGCCTTTCATACGGTCGGGCAACGGCTCGACCAGATCTGCAATGGTTTTGCCCTGACTCGACATGTAATACCAGCCGCCATAGGCAACAATACCCAACACGGCAGCAATCAGCATCATCGCCCCGCCCGGCACCCTGCTTTCCTGCACGGGCCGTGGGAAGGTCAATTGCGTGCGCACAACCGGCGCGTTACTTTCTTCCTTGAAACGACGGACAATTTCCTTGCCGTCCAACCCCAGATGTTCGGCATAGCCCTTAACAAAGCCCAAGCCATACGGCCCGCCCGGAAGCGCGTCATAATGGCCATTTTCAATGGCTTCGAGATAAACTTTCCGAATGCGCAAAAGCTGGGAAACCCCCTCGATGGTTTGACCATGAGTGGTTCGGGTATGGCGTAACAACCGCCCGACATTCACCGCTTCAGCGTTAAAATTAACCTGTGGTTCCATACTCATATCATTTGACGGCTCACTTCCGGGCAGCGGTGTGAACCGCAGACGCCCTTTCGGTGGCACTCCCAAATGATCTTCCTTTCGCTTTCCGATCGCCAACTCCCGCACCCCCACGTTACGATCCAGCAACAAACTAGCAAATACCCCAGCCAAAAGCGATTTTTTTTAAAGTTTTACACCGTGATCTATTGCGAAAGCCTTAAGACGAGACCTAAGACTTTTCCCGGGGCTATCCAGGAGCGACAGCACATATTGTTCAACACTTTTTGCATTCACGCTTCGGACCATTTCCTTGACCGGCCCGACCGATGCCGGTGCCATTGACAGACGCCGGATCCCCAACCCGATCAAAGCCATTGCCTCTAACGGACGCCCGGCCATTTCGCCACAAACGGTCAAACGTACATTCCGGTCATCACACAAATTCACCAGGTGCCTTAAAAAGGTAAAGACACTGGGCGACAAGGTATCATACCGACCTTCCAGGCGCGGATTCCCGCGATCTGCGGCAAACATGAACTGAAGCAAATCATTGGTCCCGACCGAAAGAAAATCCACCAGACCCAACAGGCTGTTGGCCTGCCAGATCAACGCGGGAACTTCCAGCATTGCCCCAACCTTGACCGTGCGGGGCACAAACCCGCGCAAGGCTTCACGCTCCAGTTGCCGGTCAAGCAGCTCTTTGGCCGCCTTGAATTCGGCCACCTCTGCGATCATCGGAAACATGACATGCAAATCCCGGTCATGGGCTGCGCGGATAAGGGCACGCAACTGGTGCACCAAAACCGCCGGGCGATCCAGCGTTATCCGGATCGACCGCCACCCCATCGCCGGATTCTCTTCTGTCATATCCTGCCAATAGGGCAATAATTTGTCACCGCCAACATCAAGGGTGCGAAAAACCACCGGTCTTCCTTCAGCCTGCTCGAAGATGCGGTTGTAAAGCCGGGTCTGGTCTTCGATGTCGGGCATGGCGGATCGCACCATGAACGGTATTTCCGTCCGGTACAGGCCAATGCCATCGGCCCCGCTTTCAATGACGTGGGGCACATCAATTAACAAACCGGCATTGATGTTCAGCGAAATGTTAATATCGTCCCGGGTGTGGGCGGGTAAATCGCGCATTTGCGCATAAAGCGCCTTGCGTTCCGCCCGCGCCTTTAACGCCCCGTCAATAACGGCGCGCACATCCTCGCTGGGACGCACAAATAACTGCGCATTATCGGCATCAACAATAAGCGGGTCGCCGCCCTCAACCTTGTCAAGAACGCCCTTTACGCCGCCCAGCACCGGGATATCAAGGGCACGCGCCACAATCGCCACATGCGATGTATGCGACCCTTCTTCCAACGCCAGCCCGCGCAGGCGGGTATGGTCATAATCAAGCAGTTCGGCCGGGCCAATATTGCGCGCCACCAAAATAATATGGTCTGGCAAATTGCCAAAGGCTGGTGATTGAAACTGGCCGGACAAATGCTGCAACAACCGGTTGGCAAGGTCTTCAAGGTCGTGCAGGCGTTCGCGCAAATAAGGGTCGGTTACCTGTGCCATGCGCGCACGGGTATCATCATGCACCTTTTGCACCGCGGCTTCGGCGGTAAGGCCGGTATTAACAGCCTCGGTAATGCGATTTAACCAGCCGGTATCCTTGGCAATCATGCGATAGGCATCAATGATGTCGCCAGGGTCATCGCCGCCGCCAACATCAAACTCGCCCACCGCCTCGACCATGCGGTCCAGGTGTTTTTGCAACACCCGCATGGCTTCGCGCAGGCGGGTTAATTCTTCTTCCGGGTCTTCGGCCACCATGCGGTCAATCACGATGCGCGGTTCATGCAAAACTGCAATCCCCTTGCCAATCCCCGGTGCCAGGCGTGCCCCGGTCAGGCGCAACGGCAACAGGGCAATGCCATCGGCCAGGATTAATTCGTCGCGGTTAACCAGCTCGCCACCGGCGACCATTTCGGCCAGCACCATGGCAACATTTTCAAGGGCTTCCTGTTCGTCCTCGGTATATTGGCGTTCGGTGCGGTTCTGAACCGCAAGCACGCCAATAATCCGGCCGCCACGCAAAACCGGCACACCGATCATGGAATGATAGATTTCTTCGCCGGTTTCCGGGCGATAGGCGAAATTGGGGTGCGATTGTGCATCGCGCAAATTAAGGGGCCGCGCATGGGCGGCAACATAGCCGACAATGCCTTCGCCCGTCCGCAGGCGCGTGCGATGCACCGCCTCGGCAGCCAGGCCGCATGTGGCAAAAAGTTCAAGCACCTCGCCCGCCCGCATGACATAGACCGAACACACTTCTGCAACCATGTCGGCTGCAATAATGGTTACAATCTTGCCCAGGCGTTCTTCAGCGGTCCCTGGTCCGGCCATAACGTCGCGCACCCGTTTTAACAGGCGACGCGGACCAGTGACTGCGGCGGGCGATATGCTCATCAGGTTTAAAGGTCTCTTTGTACGAGGGACTGAACGGCCTGATCGACCAGTTCGGCCAGAATTTCAGAAGCAGGCTGTTCTTTCTTTACCATACCAACCGACTGCCCCGCCATGACTGATCCGTTTTCAACGTCGCCATCAACCACGGCGCGGCGCAAGGCACCAGCCCAGAAATGTTCGATTTCAAGTTGCGCTGCACCCTGTTCTAACTTACCAGAGCGGAACTTTTCAATAACTTCGCGCTGAACATTCATAAATGCTTCTGTGCCCTTGTTATTTAACGCCCGAACCGGAATAACCGGAAAGCGGTCGTCAATCTGCACGGTGGTGACGGCTTCGCGTGCGCTGGCGCGGATAAATGCCTTTTTAAAGGACGGGTGGGCAATACATTCGCTGGCACAAACCAGCCGGGTTCCAACCTGAACGCCCGCAGCGCCCATTTCAAGAAACGATGAAATCGCTTCGCCGCGGCCAATGCCACCGGCGCAGAAAATGGGGACATTGCGAATTTCAGGCAAAATTTCCTGTGCCAACACCGTCAGCGATACCGGGCCGACATGGCCACCGGCTTCGCTGCCTTCAATCACCAGCGCATCAGCACCCGACCGGGTCAGCTTTTTTGCCAGCACCAGTGCCGGGGCAAAACAGATAACCTTGGCAAATTCCTTGACCGCCTTGATCGAATTGGATGACGGAAGGCCGCCAGCCAGCACAACATGGCCGACATTCTGGTCGCGGCACACCGCAATCAGCTCTCCAAGCTGCGGGTGCATGGTGATCAGGTTAACGCCAAACGGCTTTTGCGTCATTTCTTTGGTTGCGGCGATTTCGGCAGCCAAAAGTTCCGGCCCCATCGACCCGCAGGCAATGACACCAAAGCCCCCGGCATTTGACACAGCAGCAACAAGGTGACGTTCGGAAACCCACGACATCGCACCGGCCAAAATGGCGTATTCAGTGCCCAGGAATTCCTTGCCGGGCGCCCACAATTTTTCCAGACGGTTGCGCGCTGCCGCAAATTTCGGATCGTTCATATAGTTGTACCCCAATGCAGAAATGCAGGGTACCGCATGGTCCCTGCTATTTCATCATAATGGTCGGAACAAAATGTTCCAGCCCAGATATGTATTAAATAACGGCCCTTTAACACCACCTTAATTGTACAAAACAACCCGGCAGTGCACAGAACCTTACCCGTGCGACCTAGTCGGCATCCAGCCCGTAGGCCGTATGCAGGGCACGAACGGCAAGCTCGGTATATTCTTCAGAAATCAGGACGCTTACCTTGATTTCCGATGTCGAAATGACCTGAATGTTGATGCCCTTTTCAGCAAGGGTTTCAAACATTTTGCGCGCCACCCCAACGTGCGATCGCATGCCGACCCCAATGATCGAAACCTTGGTCACATCCGATGTGCTCAGCAGTTCCTGATAGGCAATCTTTTCACGATTACCCTCAATCACCTGCAAAGCACGCTTGAACTCGCCGCGCGGCACGGTAAAGGTCATGTCCGTGCTGTTGCCGTTTTCCGATATGTTCTGAACAATCATATCGACATTGATGTTGGCTTCGGCCAGCGGGCCAAAAATGGTTGCCGCTGTGCCCGGCTTGTCGGCAACCTTGACCAGCGTGATCTTGGCTTCGTCCCGGCTATAGGCAATTCCGCTAACGACTTCCTGTTCCACGATTTCGTCCTCGTCTACAACAAGTGTACCTTCTGCATCACTAAAGGTTGACCGGACCTGCACCCGGACGCGATGGTTCATGGCCATCTCGACAGAACGGGTTTGCAGAACCTTGGCCCCAAGCGATGCCAGTTCCAGCATTTCTTCGTAGGTAATTTTTTCAATCTTGCGCGCTTTGGGCACGATCCGCGGGTCGGTGGTGTAAACACCCTCGACATCGGTATAAATATCGCACCGGTCCGCTTTCAGCGCTGCCGCCAGCGCCACCGCCGAGGTATCGGACCCGCCACGCCCCAGCGTGGTAATGCGGTTATCAGGTGCAATTCCCTGAAAACCGGCCACACAAACCACTTCGCCAGCATCAAGGCGCTTGTCAAGCTCGGTTGTGTCAATCGACTGGATCCGGGCCTTGGCGTGTGCGCCATCGGTCTTGATCGGAATTTGCCAGCCCAGCCACGACCGTGCAGGCACATCCATGCTTTGCAGCGCCATCGCCATCAAACCAACGGTTACCTGCTCGCCCGACGAGACAATCACGTCATATTCGCGCGCATCATAAAGCGGCGAAATGGTATCGGCCCAGCCAACCAGCTCGTTGGTTTTGCCCGACATGGCCGAAACAACAACAGCAACCTGGTTACCTGCATCCACTTCGCGTTTAACGCGACGGGCAACGTTCTTGATCTTTTCAACATCGGCGACAGATGTGCCGCCGAACTTCATGACAATACGGGCCATGAAAAATCCCCGTTATGCTTGCCTGTACATCTCGCCAACCGAAATGCCAGGTCTTGTGTTTCCGCCAGTTTCCGGGTCACGGACCTGCGAGGTTGCAAGCCCCCTGATCAGGGCGGCGATATCAATACTGCCATAATGACGACGAAACAAGCGCCAAGGCACGGTTAAACCACCTTGGCGCTATTTTTGACCATTCATCTTTCGCAAAACTTAAAATACCGCATAATCTGTGCATAAATCTGGCGCAATTGCCAAATTAACCTGCGTATTAACCCGCAAAACACCCCACCCCGCCCCCATTCGGTGCCATATTGCCCCACACCGCCCCAAACCGGAGCCCTCCGATGCCCGACACGCCCGTTCCACCCGCCCCCTCCGCGATGCAACAAGCCCCCGAAAAACGGCACGGGCAAACCACGGGCAGCAATGTTAGCCCGGGGCAAAAACTGGTGGTGTTTGACGTGGGTGAAACACTGGTCAGCGAAACCGCAATCTGGCATCGCATTGCCCGCCATCTTGACCTGCCGCCTTTTACCGTGTCGGCCGCCGCGGGCATTGCGCTGGCCCGCAATACCGGGTTCGAGGCAATTTTAAAACAGCTGGGCGATTTTTCGGCCATCGCGGGCGAACCGTGGCGTCGCCCCGATTTGCTGTCCTTCACCGCCGATGATTTATATGACGACGTTTTACCTGCCCTGAAAGGCCTGCGCCAAAACGGCCATAAAATCGGCATTTGCGGCAATCAACCTGCATCGTCCGAACAGGTGTTGCACGATTTACCCTGCGATATTGACTGGATATCAAGCTCGGCTCGGTTGAAATGCAAAAAGCCGGACCCGGCGTTTTTCAAGGCCATCATTGATCAAACCGGCCATGACCCCGCCCACATTATATATATTGGCGACCGACTGGATAACGACATTTACCCGGCCCTGCACCATGGGTTGGAAGCCATCTGGCTGTTGCGCGGACCGTGGTCCTTTGCCCAGTGGCAGGAAAACGGCGTTCCCGATGGCATTCGCGCCATTCGCTCGCTTTGTGAATTGCCGGGCGTTTTAGCCAACACCACTATCCCCGCCGGCTGATCAGCTGAGCGCCTTATCGCGCCCGGCACAAATCAAAACTGCATGCCAACGCCAAGCATATGGTTGCGCCAAAGCGGCGGCCCGCGTAAACAGGGCAAAGGACATAAAACGTCACCCTGTTACGCTGCGCCGGAGCCCTGCAATGTCAGCCCAAGCCAATCGCACTGCCAATCCTGACGAAATTTCACGTTTTTCCGCCATGGCGGATGAATGGTGGAACCCGGAAGGGGTGATGAAACCGCTGCATAAATTCAACCCGGTGCGGTTGCAGTTGCTGCGCGATCACATCGCCGCCCATTTTGGCCGCGACACCACCGATATCAACCTGTTTGCCGGGCTTGATATTATTGATGTCGGGTGCGGGGCGGGTTTGCTGTCTGAACCGATGGCACGGTTAGGTGCCAACATGACCGCCCTTGATGCGGCTGAAAACAACATCAATGTCGCCCGCGTTCATGCCGAGCAAGCCGGATTAACGATTGATTATCGCCTTGGCACGCCCGAGGCGTTGGTCGATGAAGGCCGCCAGTTTGATGTGGTGTTAAACATGGAAGTCATCGAACATGTTGATGACCCGGCCTTTTTCATGCAGGCCTGTGCAGCGTTGTTAAAGCCGGGCGGCATCATGTTTATTGCCACCTTGAACCGCACCCTTAAATCGCTGGCGCTGGCCAAAATTGGCGCGGAATATGTGCTGCGCTGGGTTCCGGCTGGCACACACGACTGGCGCAAATTTGTCAAACCGGCGGAACTGTCGCGCTATATTCGCGATTGCGGCCTGCAACTGACCGACATTACCGGCATTTCCTATAATCCAATTCAGGATAAATGGCTGCCCGCGCCCAAGGATCTCGACATCAATTATCTGGCGATGGCCACCAAACCGCCGCTTGATTAATTTGAAGCACGAATGACAACGTCAACTACCATGACCACGCTCATATCCACACCCACACCCTCACCCTCGGCCCGGCTTGAAACGCCGCGCCTTGTTCTTGAACCGTTTGGTTTACCAGAACATATAAAGGCATGGTGCGAAATGGACATGGATGCCGATATCATGCGCCACATTCGCCCGCCCAGCCCCGATATGGCCAATGCGCGTGCCCGGCTGGCACAGGCCGATGGCGGCACCCCGGCCATTGTCGGCAATTGGGGTGTGCGCGAAAAAGAAAGCAACATCATTGTTGGCCGTGCCCTGTTACGCTGGCTGGCGGATGATAGCAGCGTTGAAATTGGCTATCGGTTAAACAAGATATGCTGGGGTAAGGGATATGCATCGGAACTGGCGCAAAGAATTGTTGTGCATGGTTTTGAAACATTGAGACTGCCCGCGATTTGCGGGGTATATCACCCGGCCAATCTGGCCTCGCGCAGGGTTCTGGAAAAATGCGGCATGGTCGATGCTGGCACCACAAACACCCACGGCGGATCTGCCAAACCGGTTATGAGAATAACCGCGACCGACTGAAAGAACGGGCCAACAAAAACGTTTGCCTGATACAATCAACACGGATCAGGAAAAACCGAAAATGACCCAACCAACCTTGACCACCAAACGCTTGCTGCTAGAACCGTTTGGCGAAGCCCATGTGCCCGCCCTGGCGCGCGCCGATATGGATGCACGGGTAATGCGCTATATTCGCGCACCCAGCCCCGATTACGAAGCCGCCAAAGCCCGCATTCGCGAAATCCTGATCCGCGATGATGGCCAACAAGGCGTATGGGGGGTCCGTTTGCGCGACACCAGCCAGATCATCGGTCTGGGCATTTTGCGCCCGCTGCCCGATGACAGCGATGTCGAGGTCGGTTATCGCCTGTTGGTGCCCCATTGGGGCAAAGGTTATGCCACCGAAATCGCCAGATGCCTGATCGATTACGGGTTTGGCACCCTGAAACTGCCCGGCATTGTGGCAACATTTGATGCCGAAAATGACGCATCGCGCCATGTTCTGACCAAATGCGGCTTGCGCGACGATGGCACTACAACCGCCTATCACGCCACCGGCACCCCGTTGGTCCGCCTGAACATTGAAAACTGGCCCGGCGAAACCGCCAATCTGGCACCAGCCACCTGATACCACCTTGACCTGCGGCGGAGCATTTTGGTGTTAAAGGCGTGGGTCTGCGGAACGGACTGATCGCACAGCAAGCTGTCAGTTCTTTTTGGCTTTGTCGTCCGCCCACGGCAAGGCATGCACATCAATGCCTTCATCGACCAGTTCCACGGCTTCCTTAACGGTGGCTTCGCCGTAAATGCCGCGTTTTTCGGTTTCACCGTAATGGATCTTGCGGGCTTCCTCGGCAAAGCCGGTGCCAACATTTTCGCAGTTGCTTTCAACTTGCTGGCGCAGTTCGGTTAAAACCTTGTGGGTCGCCTCGGCAAGGGCAACTTTTTTGCGATTTTCCGCCGCTGTTTCCTTTTGCCGCGAGGTCCGCAGGCGCGGTGCCATCAGGGCCTTGCTTACCTGATCAGACCCGCATATCGGGCAGGAAAGCTCGCCACTTGTCGATTGCACCTCGTAGGTCGCACTGTCGCGAAACCAGCCTTCAAATTCGTGGTCATGGTTACATTTTAATTGAAACAGAATCATGATTGCGTCTGGTCAAGTCGTGTTAAAGGTCTGTGAATAAAAAGGGTCATTGCCGATATATGGCGATTTTATCGAAAAAGACCAGCACTACCATGCAAACGACCCGTGATTTCGCAACCGGTCCATAACGATAGCCCGCATACAGGCCCCTGCAGGTCAGAATTGTCCGTCAAGTTCACCCGAAAAATAGACTGGTCCGGCGGGCTGCCCTGCCAAACATCTCCAACACAGCCCGCAACCCTGCGTTAAACCGGCAAAAATACACAACAACAGATGCCGGAATATTCGCGCCACGGGCGTCGCGACGCCAATATGAAATTTCGCGCGATTATCCACATTTTAGCTCCAATCTATTGGATGAATTGTCGATTACAACAAACAACCAAAGATGGAATAATTCCTTTTAACAGCACGAGTGTGAACCAGTTCACATATCAACGCGAAATCCGAAATTAATTAAGCATTTTAAATATATTAAACATTTGAATAATTCCGAAATCCATTGTCACCATGCGATAACTTTTTTGTCACGGAACTGTTGCACAGACTTCCTATAATCCCGTCGCGAACCGAGGGGGTATTTCCCCCTTTATTGTTTCACAAGGGGGTAAAATTGATGAAACGCGTTCTTTGGGCTACCGCACTTGCAAGCAGCATGTGTTCTACCGCAGCTTTCGCTGCCGACAAATTGCCGCAGGCTGAAAATCCGTATTACACGGCTGCTCAGCAGGAATTGCAGTTGAAACTTGCTGACAAGCCGAACACCAACAAAGCCAAAAACATCATTCTGTTTGTTGGCGATGGCATGAGCATCCCGACGGTCACCGCAGCGCGCATCTTTGAAGGCCAGCAGCGCGGTGTCGAAGGCGAAACCAACAGCCTGATATTTGGTCAGTTCCCCAATGTGGCCCTGTCAAAAACCTACACCAATGATGCCCAGATCGCTGACTCGGCACCGACCGCATCGGCCATGATGAGCGGTGTTAAATCAAACAACGGCACCATCGGTGTTTCGGGCGATGTCAAACGGGGCGACTGTGCCGCACAGCTTAAAATGCCGACCGTCTCTCTGGCAGAACGCGCCGAACTTCTGGGCATGTCAACCGGTGTGGTTTCCACCGCGCGGCTGACCCACGCCACCCCGGCTGCCACCTATGTTCACACCGCAGACCGTGACTGGGAAAGCGATGCTGACCTGTCGGAAGATGCCAAAAAGAACGGCTGCCCCGATATCGCATCGCAGCTTGTGGCATGGGCACCGGGTGACGGTTTTGAAGTTGCCTTTGGTGGCGGTCGCCGCATGTTCCTCGATAAAACCATGGAAGACCCGGAAGACAAGGGCAAAACCGGCCAGCGTACCGATGGCCGCGATTTGACCGCCGAATGGGTAAAACGTTATGGCAATGACGGCGCATTTGTCTGGAACGAAGAACAGTTCAAGGCGATTGACCCGGCCAAGACCAAACACGTTCTGGCCCTGTTTGACCGCTCGCACATGGAATATGAAGCCGACCGCGCCAAAGATGCCGGTGGCGAACCCAGCCTGGCCGAAATGACCGAAAAAGCCATCGACATGCTGTCGCAAAACGACAAGGGTTTCTTCCTGATGGTTGAAGCCGGTCGTATCGACCATGCCCATCACGAAGGCAATGCTTTCCGCGCCCTCGAAGATACCGTGGCGTTAAACGATGCTGTTAAAATGGCCCTGTCGAAAGTGAAAACCGACGACACCCTTATCATTGTTACTGCCGATCACAGCCACACCATGACCATTTCGGGTTATGCATCGCGCGGCAACCCGATCCTTGGTCTTTCGGAAGAAAAAGGCGACGACGGCAAACCCTACACCACCCTTGGCTACATGAACGGCCCGGGTGCGCTGAAAGACGAGTTGCGCGCCGATCTGAGCAATGTTGACACCCAGGACCCGGACTTCCTGCAACAGGCCCTGGTGCCGATGAGCAGCGAAACCCACGCCGGTGACGACGTTGCCATTTTTGCAACCGGCCCGTCGGCCTATCTGTTCCACGGTGTTGTTGAACAGAACTTCATCTATCACGTCATGGATTACGCCGCCCAGGTTGAAAGCCAACTGGCAAAGTAAGCCCGGCGATTTTGATCTTGCAAAACCGGCCGCAACCAGTGCGGCCGGTTTCCTCATTTGGAGGTTTGGGAAATGACTTGTGATCGTCGTTCATTTTTGGCCGGTGGCAGTGCCGCCCTGTTGGGCCTGATGGCGTCCATTCCGATGGCCCGCGCCGCCGAAAGCCTTAAAATCCGCGACATTTACAAAACCCAGGACGAATTTTCCGCCACCGCCAAAAAACTTGTCGGAAAACGCATCGAAATTCCCGGCTTTATGGCCCCGCCGCTTAAGGCCGATGCCAATTTTTTTGTCCTGACCAAACGCCCGATGTCGGTGTGCCCGTTTTGCGAAACCAGTGCCGACTGGCCGATTGATATTGTGTTTGTCCGCATGCGCGAAAAACTCGATGCCGTTCGCTTCAACCGCCCCATCATCACAAAGGGTGTTTTGGAACTGGGCGTTGCCAAAGATCAGGAGACCGGATTTGTCAGCCTCGTCCGACTTGTCGACGCCAGTTTCGAAATCGTCTGAGCCCGCCGCCGGATCGACCGGCGAGGGTACAAGCAAGGGCACAAGCAAAAGCCCGGCCCTTGAAATAATCGATTTGTCGCTTGGCTTTGGCAAACAGGCCGCGCCAATCCTGTCGCTGCCCCATCTGGCAATTGCGCCGGGCACGTTGTTGGGCGTTGCCGGGCCGTCGGGGTCGGGTAAATCATCGCTGCTTTATTTGTTAAGCGGTCTTTTGCGGCCCACCAAAGGCTCGGTTCATTGGGGCGATACCGATTTAACCTCGCTGTCCGAAGGGGCCTGTGATGGCTGGCGACGTCGGCATGTCGGTTTTATTTTTCAGGATTTCCACCTGATCGGCGAACTGGCCCCGCTGGAAAATGTGTTGCTGCCTGCCGGTTTTCACGGCTGGCGCATTCCTGCCGATTTACGCAAGCGCGCAACCACCCTGCTTGATCTGGTCGGGGTGCCCACCAATCGCGGCTCGGTCGCCGATTTATCGCGCGGGGAACAGCAACGGGTTGCCATTGCCCGTGCGCTTTTGTTCGATCCACCCATTTTACTGGCCGACGAACCCACCGCCAGCCTTGATGCCGTTGCCGCCGATAATTGCGCCGACATCCTGTTTGCCAATGCCCGTGAAAATAACCGCACGCTGATTGTTGTCAGCCACGATCACACCGTGATCGACCGTTGTGCGCGCGTTCTTCATTTTGACAAAGGCCGGCTTTTAACCAAAACAGAGGCCGCATGAACCCGTTTCCCATCGTTTTCGCCAGCCTGCGCCGCCATTGGGTGATGAATATCCTGTTTATCGCCCTTATTGCCGTGGCCGTGGCCATTGGTGTGGGCATTACCGCGCAGGAACGCGCCCTGCGACAGGGCAGCGCCCATGCCGCCGACAAATTCGACATTCTGGTGGCTGCCCCGGGCAGCCATACCGACATTGTCATGAACACCATTTTCCTGCGCCCCTCGGCGGTGAACCTGCTGGAAGGGCCGATATGGTCAAAACTGCTAAATGACGACCGGGTCGATTTTGCCGCCCCGCTGGCCTTTGGCGATTCGTGGCAGGACCACAGCATCATTGGCTCTACCGCACAATTTATCGACTATCTTTCCGGTGGCTTGCGCGATGGTGCCATGTTTGCCGACCACGAAGAAGCCGTGATCGGCGCTGCCATCCCGCTTGAGATTGGCGACACGTTTGAGCCCGCCCACGGACACGGTTTTGAAGCCGAAGAACATCATCATCACGGCGTTAACATCACCGTTGTTGGGCGCATGCACGCCACGGGCACCCCGTGGGACAGCGCCATTATTGTGCCGGTCGAACAGGTGTGGGAGGTTCATTCGCTTTCCGCCGGGCATGCAGAAAGCGATCATGATGAAGACCATGACCATGCGGCCACTGGCAGCGAAGACCATGCGGATCATGACGTTCATGACGACCATGATGGCGATACCGCACATGAACATGAAGACGATCACGATCATGATCATGATCATGATCATGGCCATGAAACCGTAAAACTTGGCCCGCCCTTTGACGGGGTTGACCTGCCCGGTGTTCCGGCAATGGTGGTACATCCCAAATCCATCGCCGGGGCCTATGGCATCAGGTCAAGCTATCGCACCGACCACAGCACAGCGTTTTTTCCCGCCGAAGTCCTGATTGAGATGTATCAGATGCTGGGCAATGCGGGCACCGTCATGCGCTGGATGGCGCTGGGCACGCAGGCATTGGTGGTGGCCGCCATTTTGGCTGCGGTGCTGGCCCTCATGCAAATTTACCGCAAACAGTTTGCCGTCTTGCGCGCTCTTGGTGCGCCGCGCAGCTATATTTTCGGCTCGATCTGGCTTTATGTGGCGATATTGGTGGTCTTTGGTGCCGCCATCGGGCTGGCGCTGGGCTGGGCTATGGCGCAGGCCGTATCACAGGTTTTCACCGCCGAAACCGGCATGGCGATGACCGCCACCATTGGCCGGCCGGAACTAGGCCTTGCCGCTGGTTTTGTGATTATCGGCTTTGCCCTGGCCCTGGTCCCGGCCTTTATGCTCTATCGCAAACCGGTGGTCGAAGCCTTGCGCGGGTCATAACCGCACACCATTAATCCGGCGCAAAACACAAAGGACCGGCCCCGAAAGCCGGTCCTTTATTTTGTTAAAAGCACGCTCAGGCCGGGCTGTAATCGTGATCATTGCGCAAGGATGGCACCATGGCGCGAACTTCATTCACCCGTTCCAGATCAATTTCGGCGGTGATAAAGCCCGGTTCTGTGCCGCCATCGGCCAAAACAACACCCCACGGGTCGATAATCAATGAATGGCCAAATGTTTGCCGGTCGCCGGGGTGGTCGCCGCACTGGGCGGCGGCAATGACAAAACAGCCGGTTTCAATGGCGCGGGCGCGCAGCAATGTGTGCCAGTGCGCCTGCCCGGTAGTGCGGGTAAAGGCGGCGGGTATGGTTAACACCGTTGCGCCCGCCTTGGCATAACCGCGAAACAAATGCGGAAACCGCACATCATAACAAATCGCCAAACCGATATTGGCCTGATCGGTTTTAACCAGCCGGGCGGCATCGCCGGGGCGAAAGGTTTTGCTTTCGCGGTAAGACTCGCCATTGGCGAGGTCCACATCAAACATGTGGATTTTATCATACGATGTCAGAACCGTGCCATCCGGGCCAATCGCATAACAGCGGTTGGCAACACGGTCTTCACCCGGCACGCTAACGTGCAAGGAGCCGACAATCAGTGTGCTTTCAAGCTCGCGCGCCAGATCACTGAAAAACGCCAGTGCCGGATGATCCTGTTCGCCAAAGGCAGCCGCACGCACCTTGTCGCCACCAAACGACATCATCGATACATTTTCGGGAAAGGTAATGAACCGCGCCCCGGCCGCATGGGCATCGCGCGCATAAACCGCCGCGCGCGCCAGATTGTCATGCATGTCATCGCGGCTGTTTACCTGAACACAGGCTGCGGTAAAACGGGTCATGGTGCATTCTCCTTATCCGGCGGGGCCGGTCATTATCGCTTTATTCAACAATAGGCAGTGAAAGCGGCAGGAGAAAGCCCAAAAACAAAAAAGGACGGCCCGCATTGTGCGCAGCCGCCCTTTTAACGTTCGTGGCAAAGTTCGTATCGATTAAGCCGACAGCATTTTATCCAGACCGCCCTTGGCGTTTAACGCCATCAGCTCGTCGCAGCCGCCAATATGCTGATCATTGATAAAGATCTGCGGCACACTGGTTTTGCCACCGGCACGGTCCATCATTTCGCGCTTGCGGCGCGGTTCCATCATCACGTCGATCACGTCGTAATCAGCGTTTTTTTCATCAAGCAACTTGCGCGCCCGCTTGCAATAGGGGCACCAGTCAGTTGCGTACACTTCAATTTTCGCCATCAATTCAATTCCTTTTATTTCGGGCTCCTGACCCGCAATATCCGTTTGTTAAGGGTTATATAGCAGATAATTTCCCGTTCGTCAGCGTACCACCCGCGCAATTGTGATCAGGTCTACCTGCATAGCTCCGGCTTTTTTCAACACATGTGCACAGGCTGCCGCCGTGGCCCCTGTTGTTAAAACATCATCCACCAGCACAATTTTGCGCCCGGCCACATCATATTTCGCCGCCATTTTGGCCGATATGGCAAAGGCCCCTTGCACCTCGCGCAGGCGCGAGGATCGCCCCAACCCGGCAAGGCTGCGGGTTTTGCGTTTGCGGGTGATTAAATCGGGCGCGAACAAAATGCCGGTTTGTTTCGCCAGTGCCGCCGCCAACAGGCCCGACTGGTTATAACGACGCATCAATAACCGGCTGCGATGCAAAGGCACTGGCACCAGCAATGCGGCATCGGGCCAAAAATCCTGCCCGGCCTGCATCATCCAGCGGGTTAACAGCGGGGTTAGATCGGTCCGGTCGCCATGTTTGTAGCGCAATACATAATCCCGGCTGCCATCATCATAAATCAGGGCGGCCCGGGCGCGGTCATAGGGCGGGATATGGCGCAAACACGGCCCGCACAAAACGCCCTCGGCAAAATTGCGTCCCTGTGCCGCCACGTCCTCTGCCGGGGCCAGCATTTCCACCGGCATTAATTCAAACGGGTAGCCACAACAGGCACAAAAAGGCGGCGACACAAACCGCAAGGCCGACCAGCAATCGGCACACAGGGCATGGGGCACATCGCTGATCATGCCGCAACCGCTGCACCGCGCAGGCAACAGCCCGCGCAACACTGCCCGCCAAACAGCAGTTCCCGCCCGCTTCAGGGACGGGCGATTGCGTGGCACATCCACTTGTTGTTCCAGATTATCCATTCACCCCGGCGGCCCCCCTATCCGCCCCGAACCATCGCCTTTTCATGCGTGTCTGGCAATCGCGGTATTAAACTACCCGCATAACGCTCCACCCTTATAGCAAACTCATTGATCGAAACCGATCAATGAGGCCCTCAGTCGGCGGGCGGGCTTCTTTGAAGCTCTTGCCAATCGCTTCACAAGCCGCGCAGCACCGTCGCGCCTAACCAGCCCCTCATGAGTCTTCCTCATAGAGAACTGGTATTATTCGTACTTACGAACAGCAGGATTGGCCCGCAAACGCTCGGCCGCAAAATCAATAAAGGCGCGCACTTTGGCCGATGCGCGCCGCCCTTCGGGATGGACCAGATGGATTGGCACCGGGTTTTTGGCATAATCATCGAGCACCGTTTCAAGCTGGCCCGCGGCCAAAGCCGGGCTGATCTGATAGGACAACAACCGCGCAAGGCCCCAACCATCAAGGGCTGCCTGCAAGGCCGCATCGGTCGCATTGGTTAACAAACTCGGCGAGACTGCTACGGCGATTTTTTCGGTCAGGCCAAACCGCCATTCATGGGTGGTTGGCGGGTTGGTGGTGCCAATAATGCGATGGGCCGACAAATCAGTCGGTTTTTCGGGCCTGCCATGCGTGGCAAAATAGGATGGTGCCGCACAAACCAGCTGTTTAACTGCCCCCACCCGCACCGCACTTAACCCGGAATCGGCCAAATGGCCAATGCGCACGGCAAGGTCCATGCCTTCCTCAATCACATTTACCACCCGGTCTAACAACAACACCTGCCCGCGCATGCCGGGGTTTTCATCAAGAAACGCCATTAAAATCGGCATGACAAACATTTTGCCAAACAACACCGGGGCCGTGATGGTCAGGGTGCCGGTTGGCGTGGCATAGGCGCCCCCGGCGGCGGCATCTGCCTCGGCCAGATCATCCAGAATACGGCGGCAATCGCGCATGTAGCGATCCCCGGCCTCGGTCAGCTTTACGCTGCGCGTGGTGCGGGTTAACAGCCGCGCACCGGTAATTTCTTCCAAAAAGGCAATGGCACGGGTAACGGCGGGCGGGCTCATGCGCAAATCCCGCCCGGCCTGGGCAAAACTGCCACAATCGGCCACGCGGATAAAAACCTTCATTGCCTGCCAGCGGTCCATTATTTGCCTTTCTATTTTGCGCCTGAAAGCACCACCTTATTATTCCTTAATACGGAACAGTAAATTCCAAATACTCTATCTTAATCAATCATACCGAAACAATCATAATCATTTCATCAGCCGTTCCCGCCTCTCCTTCAAAGGAAAATGCTATGAAACTTTATGATTTTCCGCTTTCCGGCCATTCCCACCGTGCCCATCTGTTTTTATCACTGGTCGGTGCCGATTATGACCTGGTCGCCGTTGACCTTGCCAAGGGTGAACACAAAAATCCGCCCTTTTTGGCGTTAAACCCGTTTGGTCAGGTGCCGGTGCTTGAGGATGACGGCGTAATCATCCCCGATTCCATCGCCATCATGGTTTATGTCGCCAAAAAATACGGCAAAATCGACTGGTTGCCCGAAGACCCGCAACAGACGGCCCAAATCCAGCGCTGGTTATCGGTTGCTGCCGGGCAAATCGCCTATGGCCCCTGTGCCGCGCGCCTTGTCACCGTGTTTGGGGCCAAATTTAACACCGCCGAAGTCATTGCCCGCGCCCACAGCATTTTAACGCTGATCGATGCCGAACTTGCCAATCGTGACTGGCTGGTGACCAGCCACGCCACCATCGCCGATATCGCACTTTACAGCTATATCGTGCAGGCCCCCGAAGGCAATGTCGATATCAGCCCCTATCACAACGTCGGCAAATGGCTGCGCCAGATCGAGGCTTTGCCGGGTTTTGTCCCCTTCCCGACGACTAAAGCCGGTTTACGCGCAACCAGCTAATCCGCCCCCGGCATATCCCCCGCACATACCTGCCTTATCTCAGCAAAGGTAATTCCCATGTCGATGTCCTATTCGCCGCCCGTATCTGCAACATGGCATGAAGGGGAGCTTGCCCTTCATCAGCACATGGGAATTACCAAAAAAATGGCCGATATTGGCCACCGTGCCATTCGCGACCACATGATCGAACAACACCGCACCTTCTTTGCCCAACTGCCGCTTGTGGTTTTGGGCGCAGTCGATGATCACGATGATGTCTGGGCCACAATTCGCACCGGACACCCCGGTTTTATGCGGGCCAAAAATGATACCACCTTACAAATCAGCCTGCCGCTCAACAGCAATGATCCGGCGCAAAACGGCATTGCCAATGGCAAACCCGTCGGTCTTTTGGGGATCGAACTTGAAACCCGGCGTCGCAACCGCATGAACGGCACCATCACCAGTTTTGGCGATGCCGGATTTAATGTTTCTGTCCAGCACAGCTTTGGCAATTGCCCGCAATATATCCGCTTGCGCGACCATTATTTCGTTGCCGAAAACCCGGGTGATGAAAACATCCGGCATACGGACCATATCGATGCGTTTTGCCAAACCCTGATTAAAAACGCCGACACATTTTTTGTCGCCAGCTATGTTGAGCGCGCCGTTGATGCGCGCCCTGCAACAGCCCAATCCACCCCGAACACGCGGCGCGAAGTTGATGTCTCACATCGGGGCGGCAACCCCGGCTTTGTTCGGATTGATAATGATGGCGGGCTGACCATTCCCGACTTTGCCGGAAACCTGTTTTTCAACACGCTGGGCAATATTGTGCAAACCGGCCAGGCCGGGCTGCTTTTTGCCGATTTTGAAACCGGCACCGTTGTGCAAATGACAGGCCGGGCCGAAATCCTGCTAAACAGCCCCGAAACGACCCATTTTCAGGGGGCCGAACGCCTGTGGCGATTTATGCCCACCAAAATCATCATCCGCGAAAATGCCCTATCCCTGCGCTGGCACCCGCGCGATGCAGGCCAATCACCCAACAGCCTGTTAACCGGCAGTTGGGACGATGCAGCACAGCGCGCGCGCGCGGCACAGATGGTCAATCAATGGCGACCGCTTGAAGTGGTACGCCTTGCCGATGAAAGCCGTACCGTGCGGTCATTTTACCTTGCCCCGCAAAAAACCACCGCCAGCAATACCGCCGGGCTTGTTCCGCCACACGCAGGGCAGTTTCTGCCCATCCGCATCACGATGGCCGATGGCAGTACACCTGTTCGCACCTATACCCTGTCATCCGCACCGACTGACACATATTACCGCATCAGTGTCGCCCGCCAAAACGGCGTATCACGCCATTTGCACGATACGATGGCAATTGGCGACATCGTCGAAACCCGCGCACCACAGGGCAATTTCGGGCTTGATGCCCTGTCAAACCGGCCCGTCGTTATGATGGCGGGCGGCATTGGCATTACCCCCATGATCGCGATGATGCACCACATGCTTTACGAAGCCCGTCGCGCCCGGCGGTTTCAACCCTGCTGGTTGTTTTATGCTGCCCGCAGCAAGGAAGACCGCGCCTTTGACCGCGAACTGGCTGATCTGGAAACGGCATCGCAGGGCATGTTTAAAATTATCCGGGTTTTAAGCGACACCGATAATGCCCTGCCAAAGCAGGACTACGATGCCAGCGGCCATATCGATATGGATCTTTTGCAATCCCGCCTGCCGTTTGATGATTACGACTTTTACCTGTGCGGCCCTAGCGGCTTTATGCAGGCGATGTATGACGGCTTACGGGGCAAAAACATCGCCGATGCCCGCATCCATGCCGAGGCCTTCGGACCCGCCAGCTTAACCCGCATGCTTGATTCCAGCCCGCAAAACGCTGTTTCCGACGATACTCCCCCTGCGACTATTTCGGATGTGCCCGTCGAGGTCACTTTCGCCCAAAGCGATAAAACCGCCCACTGGCAGCCCGACAAAAATCAGACCGTGCTGGACCTGGCCGAGGCAGCGGGCCTGCGCCCGCAATATGGCTGTCGCAGTGGAAATTGCGGAAGCTGCGCAGTCAGGATCGTGCAGGGCGAAGTTGCCTATGCCAGCCAACCCTCAGCAAGTTGCGATGCCGATAGTGCCCTTTTATGCTGCGCCATGCCTGCCACAGGCCCCGACACCAAACTGGTGCTTGATATCTAAAGACATTGCCCGATCAGGACGCGCAAAACCGATGATCCATTGCACCCCCGCCCGGTGCGGGCTATTTAAAGGGCCAACATAGCAATTTCCGCGCCCATTCCCGCACAGTGGAGCCCCTGATGAGCGATCCGATTACGGTGTTTGATCGCCGTATCCTGAAAATGCGCCGTGACCGCGCAGCAGCCCGGTCGCAGGACTATAATTTCCTGTTTGCCGAAACCGCCGAACGGCTGGCCGACCGGCTGGACGACACCACGCGCAGCTTTCCCACCGCCCTTGATCTGGGTTGTCACAGTGGCGAGTTGGGCCAGATCATTGGCAAACGCGGCGGCATTGAAACCCTGTTTCAATCTGACATTTCGCAGGGCTACGCCCGTAATGCGCAAAATGGCGCGGTTAAACACCCAACCCTTGTCGCGGACGAGGAATTTTTGCCTTTTGCCCATGGCGCGCTGGATTTGATCCTGTCGAACCTGTCGCTGCACTGGGTTAATGATTTGCCCGGCATGTTGCTTCAGGCGCGTCAGGCGTTAAAACCCGACGGATTTTTTCTGGCATCGATGCTGGGCGGGGAAACGCTAAAAGATTTGCGCGATGCCCTGATGACCGCCGAGGCCGAAGAAGAAGGCGGGGTCTCGCCGCGCATCTCGCCATTTATTGATGTCCGCGATGCCGGCGCGCTTTTGCAACGCAGTGGCTTTGCCCTGCCGGTGGTTGATATTGACGAAATCACGGTGGATTACCCCGATGCCCTAAAACTGATGCGCGACCTTGCCGGGATGGGCGAAAGCAACCTGATTTTAAAACGCAGCAAGAAGTTTACCAAACGTGGCACCCTTGCCCGCGCCGCCGCGATTTATCACGAACGCCACGCCCGGCCCGATGGCAGGGTAAATGCCTGTTTTCAGGTGGTCTACCTTACCGCCTGGGCACCTGATGAAAGCCAGCAAAAACCGCTGCGCCGGGGCAGCGGCCAGGTTAGTCTGGTGGATTTTTTGGGCGATGACGCCCCAAAGCAATAACCAAAAACAGGGTTAACTTCATGGACCTTCCCCACCCGCTTTTGCGTGGCCGCCTGATCCTGCGTTACAAGCGTTTTCTGGCCGATATTGAACTGGAAAACGGCGATGTTATCACCGCGCATTGCGCCAATCCCGGTGCGATGACCGGGTTAAAAGACGCCGGGCTTTTGGTGTGGGTTTCAACATCGGATAACCCCAAACGCAAGCTGAAACATAGCTGGGAATTGTGCCAGGTGGGGGACGCGATGGTGGGAATTAACACATCCCACCCCAACGCCATTGTCGAAGAAGCCATTCGGGCGGGAGAAATCCCGGAAATTGCAGGCTATGAAACCCTGAAACGCGAAGTGAAATACGGGCAAAATTCGCGGATCGATATTTTGCTATCCGACCCGGACAAGGGGCTATGTTACGTCGAAATCAAAAACGTGCATTTAAAACGCGATGATGCCATCCCCGGCCTTGCCGAATTTCCCGATGCGGTAACAAAACGCGGGGCAAAGCACCTTGATGAAATGACCGACATGGTCGCACAAGGCCACCGCGCGGTAATGTTTTACCTGATCCAGCGCACCGATTGCGACAGCTTCACCCTGGCCCATGACATTGACCCGCATTATGCCGCCCGTTTTTGCGCCGCCACCGCAAGCGGAGTTGAAGCCATCGCCTATGATTGCGCGATCAATACATCATCGGTCACGGTGCGGCAAAAACGGCCCATAATACTGGCACCATAAAGATGGTTGGTTAAACCAACCCCTTGGCGCAATCAAAACAGGCCATAACAACCGCAACCGGCCCTTATTTTGGTCGATATGATCCAAAACAAGGCACGATTTACAATGATCGGGGCATATTACGCCTTTGTCGTCGCGTTATTGGCCGCCCGGTCCTTGCTTCTTGGGCGCACAACGATTATTTCATTAGGCTGCAAAGCAATATCGGTGAGAATGGGGTCCGCCCCATAAGAATCGCCAACACAAGGAGAATTCGGTTGGCAAACGGAAAAGTAAAGATTCACGGCCCCGAAGCATTTGAAGGCATGCGCGCCGCCGGACGGCTGGCAGCGGAAGTGCTGGACTTCATTACCCCCTATGTCGTGCCCGGCGTGACCACGGGCAAGCTTGATGATTTGTGCGACCAGTTTATTCGCGATCACGGGGCCATTTCGGCCTGCCTTGGCTATCGCGGTTTTCCCAAATCAACCTGCATATCGATCAATCATGTTGTCTGCCACGGTATCCCCGGCGAGAAAAAGCTGCAAAATGGCGACATCCTGAATATTGACATCACCGTCATTCTTGATGGCTGGTATGGCGACACCAGCCGCATGTATATTGCCGGCACCCCCAAGGTAATGGCGCAGCGTTTGGTTGATGTGACGTATGAATCGCTGTGGCGCGGTATTCGGGCGGTAAAACCCGGCGCGACACTGGGCGATATTGGTCATGCGATTCAGTCCTATGCCGAATCCGAACGGTTTTCAGTCGTGCGTGATTTTTGCGGGCATGGTCTGGGCCAGGTCTTCCACGACGCGCCCAATATCTTGCATTATGGCAAGCCGGGCGAAGGGCTGGTTTTGGAACCGGGCATGATTTTCACCATCGAACCCATGATCAATCAGGGTACCTACGAATGCAAGGTCCTGTCCGATGGCTGGACAGCCGTTACCCGCGACCGCAAGCTTACCGCACAGTTTGAACATTCGCTGGGTGTGACCGAAGACGGCTATGAAATATTTACCCGCTCGCCCGCCGGGCTGGAAAAACCACCCTACGAAATCAGCAACGCCGCCGAATAACCGGGCGACCCGTTGATATAAAATGCGCAAAAGGCAGGCCCGGTTTTGAACCGGCCTGCCTTTTTTAGTCGACTTACCGAGTTAGGCGCGACGGCGCCGCGCGGCCTATGCCGTGAAAGGCAGGGGCTTTTGCGACGCCCGCCCGCCGATTGAGGGCCTTGTTGATCGGTTTTGATCAACAAGCGTTGATATTATTCCGCCGCCATTGTCACCTTTGGCACCTCGTTGACCAGAATGCGCAACCGGCCATCTACCCGGCGAATGCGCAATTCGCGATATTTGACCAGATAAACCAAGCCGACAATGGCGGCAGCAATGCCGGACAGGGCCGCGGCCCCCATCGCCCAGCGCGGCCCGTATTGATCGGCGATCCAACCGACAATCGGTGCGCCAATCGGGGTGCCGCCCATGGCAATCGCCATGCGGATCGCCATCACCCGGCCCCGCATCATCGGGTCGGTTGAAAGCTGGATCAGGCCATTGCTTGAACTCATAAACGTTAAGGCGGCAATGCCGATTAACACCAGCGACGCCCCAAACAGCCAGAAGCTGGGCATCAGGGCGGCCACCATGCAGCCCAGGCCAAAAAACAGCGCGCCATAAAACAGCAGGCCAATTTGCGGCGTTGCCCGCTGGGCGGCAAACAATGCGCCCATCACCGTGCCCACCGCCATTAGCGATGACAGCATGCCGTATTCCCCGGCCCCGGAATGAAAAACCGTTACCGCCATGGTGGAAATGAAAATGGGAAAGTTCAGGCCAAAAGTGCCGATCAGCAACAGCATCAGCAAAATCGCCATCAAATCGGGCCGGGCACGAACATAGCGAAAACCGCTAACCAGATTCCCCTGCCCGCGCAAAGGACGGCGCGAAACATTCAAATCCGCCACCCGCAGCGCCATAAGCGACCATAAAACGCCGATAAACGACCCCGAATTGATCAAAAACACCCATCCGGTGCCAACAAACGCGATCAAAAGGCCCGCAACCGCCGGGCCAATCATGCGCGCGGCATTAAAGGATGTGGAATTAAGCGCAATAGCGTTGGACAAATCCTTTTCCGGGACAAGGTCGGAGACAAAGGTTTGCCTTGCCGGGGCATCAAACGCCGCGACACAACCCAGCAAAAACGCGAAAATATAAACGTGCCATAACGTGACCAGCCCGCTAACCGTTAAAATCCCCAATCCCAGCCCCAACAGGCTCATCAGGGACTGGGTGACCATCAGCAATTTGCGGCGGTCGAAATAATCGGCGGCAAAACCGGTAAAGGGCAACAATAATAACTGCGGGCCAAATTGCAGGCCCATGACAACACCAACAGCGGTTGAATTATGGTCGGTCAGTTCGGTTAGAACAATCCAGTCCTGGGCCGTGCGCTGCATCCATGTGCCAATATTGGAAATAATCGCCCCGCTGGCCCAGACCCGGTAATTATAAATCGCCAGCGAACGAAACGTGCCTTTCATCGGGTTTTTCATCACATACGCCCCCATAATCGGGCGGAATAGTGATTGGCCCGAAACTTTCGGGACCATTTTTTTTGCGCTGTCATTTCCCGCTGCTTTCGCGATCAAGGCAGGCAATAATATCGTCCGCCGTGCCGGTTTCGCCCAAACGCGGGAAAATGCGGGTCACGCTGTTAACATGGGCGTCTTGGTTCATGTCGGTCATGGCATCAACCGCCAGTGTCACATTCAACCCCAGTTCATGGGCCTGACGCGCGGTTGATTCAACACCAATGCTGGTGGCAACCCCACACATAACAACCTGTGTCACACCTTGCTGTGCCAGATAATCGGCCAGTCCGGTTTTGCTAAACGCGCCCCATGTGTGTTTGGTCACCACATGGTCATTGGCACTTGCACCCAGTTCAGGCGCCAGATCGGCCCAGTCGGGCGGGAATGTTGCGGTTCGGGGTGGTTGTTCGTTGCGGCCCGGTGCCATGCCCACCACATTAACCAGCACCACCGGCAAATTGCGCGCCCGAAATGCGTCCGCCAGCTTTACCGATTTTGCCAGCACATCCTCTATCGGATGGATTGTCGGGTAAGCCATAATACCTTTTTGCAAATCAATCACGATCAGGGCGGTTTTGGGGTCAAGCACAGTAACAGGCATGGGGCGCAATCCTTTATGGGGCGAAGCGGGCGGGGCGGGGCGCATAGGGACCGTGACGTGCGGCGTAAGGAACACAAGGCACACCAGACGGAATGGGAGCGTGCGAAAGAAGGGGATTTTCCGGAAAAGTTGATCTTTTGGGGGCGGAACTCAGGCGAAGTCACATCAATATCGCGGTCCGCATCGCAGCAGCCAGTGGCGCTAGCTGTCGACAATCCGGCGCAAAAGATCGGTGGCATCGGACAGTGTTTGTTGCTCCTTGTTTGAAAAGTTTTCCAAAATCATGTGATAAAGCCAGTCTTCGCGCACCGCACGGCTGGCCTGCATCCAGTCCCGGCACGATTGCGTTAACGATAACAGGGTTTGCCGTCCGTCGCTTGGGTCGGGGTGGCCTTCAACCAGACCAGCCTTGACCAATGCCGTAATATGCGCGCCCATCGATTGCGGGCGTACTCCTTCGGCGCGGGCCAGAACCGTCACCGTCGCCGGGCCATCTTTTTCGAGATAGCGCAAAACCGATTTTTGCGTCCATTTCAAATCACCCATATGCGCCTGCGCGCGCAATTTACGCCGCAACCGGCCAAGAATGGCGTGCAATTCTGTTGCCAGAGCAAGGGCCGACGGGGAATCTGATACCGGGATTTCGGTTGGATCTGTCATCTGGTTGCTTTCACATACAAAGGCAATCTACCAAGTTTACCTTTCTATATCGATGAAAATAGCCGAAGTGCCAATATTGTCAAGCGCACCTGAAAACAATTTTAAATCGCCAAACCCGGAAGCCACCCAGCGGCGCAATCGCCCGGTTGGCCACGTAAAACGGCCAGCCCTGCATTTCTGCAAAGCTGGCCGTTACAGTAAAAACCGGGTGGAACGGTTAAATTCAGATCGCACTTAACAAAAGCGATGCGTTAACACCGCCAAAGCCAAAGCCGTTACATAACGCATGTTTCAAATCGGCCTTGCGGGCAAGGTTGGGCACAAAATCCAGATCTTCCATGCCTTCATCCACCTGATGCAAATTAAGGGTCGGTGGCAGCATGCCTTCGCGCAGGGCAAGGGCGGTGAAAATCGCCTCGACCCCGCCAGCGGCCCCCAACAAATGCCCGATGGCCGATTTGGTCGAAGACACCGGAATATTTGCCAGATGATCGCCAAAAACCCGGCGTAACGCCGCAATTTCGGCGCGATCGCCCACCGGGGTTGAGGTAGCATGGGCATTAACATAGCCAATATCGGCCGCCGCCAGCCCCGCCATGCGCAACGCCGCCTGAATTGCCAGGGCACAGCCTGATCCGTCTTCGGGGCCTGCTGTTAAATGATAGGCATCGGCACTGGTGCCATAACCGGTAATTTCCACCAGCGGCGTTGCCCGGCGCGCCAGCGCATGTTCCAGCGTTTCAATCACCATCAAACCGGCCCCCTCGCCCATCACAAATCCGTCGCGGTCGCGGTCAAACGGGCGCGAAGCCTCGGTCGGGGCATCGTTACGGGTGGAAAGGGCCCGCACGGCCGAAAAACCGCCAATCGACAGGCGATCAACACAGCCTTCGGTGCCACCCGCCAGCACAACATCGGCTTCACCCGATTTGATCATGCGCACACCATCGCCAATCGCTTGCAACCCGGCGGCACAGGCGGTAACCGGCGCGCCAATCGGCCCGCGAAAACCATACTGGATTGACACATTACCCGCCGCCATATTGGCCAGAAAGGACGGCACAACAAATGGCGAAATCCGCGATGGCCCGCGATCCAGCAAAACTTCCTCGGCATGGGTAATCACCGGCAAGCCGCCAATTCCGGTGCCAATCACGGTGGCGGTACGGTCTTTGGCATCCTGATCAAGGTCAGACCATCCAGCCTGCGCCAGGGCTTGCTTTGCTGCGGAAAGGGCATAAATCGTAAACAGGTCGACTTTTTTACGGTCTTTTTTCGAAATCACCTCGGCCTCGTTCAGGCCCGCCGCGTCGTGGTTATGATCGGGGACCAGACCGGCAAATTTGGTCGGCAAATCGCTGGTGTCAAACCGGTCGTGGGTCACAATGCCCGACTGACCGGAAATCAGCCGTTGCCACACAGCATCAAGTCCACATCCCAGTGGCGTTACAAGGCCCATTCCTGTGACCACGATCCGCTGTGTCATCATACCCTCGTCTTCATATAAAAAATGTTGATCAAAATTCTCAACCGATCCCGGCGATTAACGCCAATGCCTGCTGGGTGGCATGCCAGTTATCCGTCCCGATCTCGCGATGGATGCGAGACTGTATTTCCTGCCAAACCGGTGCGATTTGCCTTACCTTTTCCTCGCCTTGCGCGGTGAGGGAAAAAATCTGCGTTTTGCCCTGCCCTGTTTGATCCGGCGCAATCATACCCCCACGTTGCAATACGGCAAGGTTACGGGTCAAGGCACTGCGTTCCAGATCCATCTGACGGGCAAGATTACTGATTGACTGAAAACCGCCCCGGGCAATGCAAAACAGCAAGGATGCCTGTGTGCATTGCAAGTCATAGGGTTTGAGCGCAAGGTTATAACGTCGCGTGATCGCACGCGCCGCCTTGCGGCTTTTTAACACCAAACATTCATCAATCAGGGCATCGGGCAATGGTATTGTCATTTCGGTTGATTATCTTGTGTATATGCACAAGTCAACTGAATTTATAAATCCCCCGCCAAATCCACTCTGATTGCGCTGCCCACTGGACAGCGAAGACAGGGCAACGCAAACTGCAGATGCAACGCGAAATTGCATCAACGCAGGAGCCCGCCGTGAGAGCCGAAAAACCCCGCAAACCCGCCCATGCGACAATTGATGACGGCAGCCGGATCTATTTTGATCCTGCCGGGGAAATGGCCGATAACGCGACACATGGCGTGGCACACGGCGCGCGCAGCACCCAACCCCCGCCCGCACCCCCGCCACTTGCAGCGACAACAACGACACCGCCAACACGACAAGCAGGCAAGGCCGCCTCATCGCCAACGCCGCCGACCGATGAAACGGTCCGCAACACCAATACCGCAGCGGCAGATATCGCGGATGCCCCTGCTGCCCCCGATGCAAAAACCACACCGTCGCAGCCTGCCGCGAAAGCACCCAAACCGCATTATTTTGGCCATCGCCAACGCCTGCGCGAACGGTTTTTAAAGGGCGGCAGCACCGCGCTGGCCGAATATGAATTGCTGGAACTGTTACTGTGTATGGCGATCCCGCGCGGCGATGTTAAGCCATTGGCAAAATCATTGATTGACCGGTTTGGCCACCTTGCCGGGGTATTGGCCGCCAGCCAAGCCGACCTGGCAAGTTGCAAGGGCATTGGCGAGGCCGCGATTGCCGCGATTAAAATTGCCGAAGCCAGCGCGCAGGTTTTATCGCGCGAACGGGCAATGGAATTGCCGGTTATTGCCTCGTGGGAACAATTGATTGATTATTGCCGGGTGCGGCTGGGCCACCGCAACACCGAAGAACTGCATTTGCTGTTTTTAGATCGTAAAAACCGCCTGATCGCCGATGAATGCCACCAGACCGGCACCGTTGACCACACCCCGGTTTACCCGCGTGAAGTGATTAAACGGGCATTAGAACTGCACGCATCTGCCCTTATTTTGGTCCATAACCACCCCAGTGGCGATGCCACCCCGTCACGCGGCGATATTGATATGACCCGCAAAATTGTCGACGCTGCCAAGGCGATGGAAATCAACGTGCATGACCACATCATTGTCAGCCGGGCGGGTTATAATTCGTTTAAAACGCTGGGGCTCATGTAGGGTCGTTTTCGATTGTGGTTAGTCCAAATCAGGATCTGCAAACCTACGCATCCCCTCTGACTTTCAGCATGTTTTGAAAATCCGGGATCATTTCCTGATAAATCGGCAAAGCCGCCGCACCGCGCGCCGCCGAATAAGTGCTGGCATCGCCAATCAGAACCGGCAAATGATCGCCGGTTGGTGTCGGACCATCGACCTCTTGCAGACGTATGACTTCCTGCCAAAGCGCGTGCAGGATCGCCTCAGGCAGTAACCCGCCCAATATAATTGCCTGTGGGTTCAACATGCTTGAGATAATCTGAAATGTCGTTGTCAAATATAATGCGGCCTGATCAATCCAGTTTCTGACCGGAATGTCGTCAGGCGACATGGCGGAAAGCCGGGTCAAGGCGGGGTCATGAACCAGATCATCGCGATGGCCCGCATCAAATTCTTCGTACAAGGCCAACAGCGAGACATACCGTTCCAGGCACCCCTTGCGCCCGCATCCGCATTGGCGACCATTAACCTGGACCGGAATATGACCAATTTCGCCAGCCGCCCCATTGGCACCACGAATGATCCGGCCATCAAGAAACAGCCCCGCCCCCAGACCGACACCGATGAAGATATAAACAAAATTATCAAGCTCACGCCCGGTCCCGTAAAGCTTTTCCGAAATGGCCGCAGCATCGGCATCATTTTCAACAAAAACCGGGCAGCCCGCCTTTTTCCGCATGGCACTGGCCAGATCAAAACTTTCCCATCCCGGCGCAATGCCGGTTGGCCCGGCAATACCGACAGGGCCAGGCATGGCAATGCCGATCCCGATATTACGCTCCGGGTCCAGACCGGACTTCGAGATTATGGCGTGACTGGCGGCAACCAGAAGGTCAACCGCCTGATGGGGATCGGGATGTTTGATTTGCTGGCTAAAACGACAGCGTTCCTCGCCCAGAAGATCCACAAGGACGGCATCAATTTCGGTGCCATTTAACTGAAAGCCAATGGCAAAACCGCCCTCGGGATTAAGCCGATAGGGCCGGGCGGGCTGCCCCCGTTTTTGACGAACCGGTTCACCGGCAAGCAAAAGCCCGGCGTCTTCCAGCTCGGCTACAAGGTTTGAAACCGCTTGGGCAGACAAATTGGTGATGCGGGTAATATCGGCGCGCGACAGGCCGTCACGGCGGCGAACCGCATCGAGAATGGCGCGGCGGTTATGGCTTTTGGCATGCAGAAGGTTGGTGCCGGTTACATTTTCAGACTGTTTTTTTATCATCACCATTGCCCTCCCTAATTTTATCCATTATTAATTACATCAAATTGAATTAATAATAAAGCCTGTGATCAAAAAGATCACGTTTCGATCATTGCCTGTCTCATTTATCAGGGAGATAAGAATATGAAGATCAAGAATATCCTAAAAGGGGCTGTTTTCGGTGTCTTCGCCGTTTCCGGTGCCGCCCACGCCGCAGATGTGACGCTCAATGCGCTGTTCATGGCACAAGCCGCCTATAGCGAAGATGACATCCGCAACATGACCGCTGACTTCAAGGCGGCCAATCCCGGCGTCGATGTAAATGTCGAACTGGTTCCTTACGAAGCCCTGCACGACAAAATCGTCCTGTCGCAAAGCGCCAATGGCTATGACGTTGTTCTTTATGACGTGATCTGGCCTGCCGAATTTGCCCAATACAAACTGCTTGACGACGTAACAGACCGCATTGATGACAAAACCCGCAAGGCGGTTCTCAGCGGTGCCTGGACCACGGTGGAATATGACGGCAAGTATTATGGCATGCCCTGGATTGCCGATACAAAGTTCCTTTTTTACAACAAGGACATGTTGAAAAAGGCCGGGTTTGATCATCCGCCGGCAACATGGGAAGAACTTGAAACCCAGGCCAAGGCCATCAAGGACAAGGGGATTGTTGATTATCCGCTGGTCTGGTCGTGGTCACAATCCGAAGCCGCAATTTGCGATTACACCACTATCCTCTCGGGTATGGGCGGCCAGTTTCTGGATGCGGATGGCAAACCGGCCTTCAATACCGGCGGCGGCCTCAAGGCGTTACAATACATGGTCGGAACCATCAATGATGGTGTGACCAACCCCAATTCGCGCGAATATGCCGAGGAAGATGTCCGGCGCGTCTTTTCAAGCGGACAGGCCGCTTTTGCCCTTAATTGGGGCTACATGTACAATCTTGCCAATGATCCGGCCGAAAGCCAGGTTGCGGGCAATGTTGGCATTGTTCCGGCACCCGGCGAAGCCGGCGTTTCAAAGGCATCGGCCGTCAACGGGTCAATGGGCCTTGGTATTCCCACCAAAAGCACGCACAAGGAAGAAGCCTGGAAATACATCCAGTTCCTGACCTCGCAAAAAGTGCAGAACAAATACGCCAAACTTAGCCTGCCGGTCTGGGAAGCATCCTATAGCAATCCCGACGTGATCAAGGGCCAGGAACCGTTTGTCAATGCGGCCAAAACCAGCTTTGCCGTGATGGCACCGCGCCCCACCATGGCATCCTATCAGGAAGCATCCGCTGTTTTGCAAGAAGCCCTTCAAAACGCAATGCTCGGCACGGCGACGCCGACCGATGCCTTAAACAATGCGGCCAAAACCATCGCCGATTTGCAGTAATCGCTTCTGTTATTATCCCTGCTCAAACCGGAGCCGAAACACCGCTATGATTTCCTATCGTAAAACGGTGACGGCGTGGCTACTGCTGACCCCGATGATTGTCATCATCCTTGGGGTCAGCGGATACCCGTTGATCAAAACAGTTTATTACAGCCTGACCGGGGCAAAACTGATCGCGCCTGACCTGACCGATGCCTGGATAGGGTTTGGCAATTACATTCGGGCATTATCCTCATCTAATTTCCGCGAAGCCATCTGGCACACAACCTATTTCGCTGTAATTTCCGTTGGCGTGGAAATGATTATCGGCGTGATGGTCGCGCTCTTGCTAAACGAAGTCTTTGTCGGCCGCACCCTGTTGCGCGCCATGCTGATCCTGCCCCTTGCATTGCCAACTGTGGTCAATGCGATGATGTGGCGGCTGATCTATAACCCGGATTTCGGTGCCCTTAATGCGTTGCTGGTGCAGTTAGGCATGCTCGATGCCTATCGATCGTGGCTGGGCGACCCGGCAACGGCGCTTGACATGGTGATTGTCGCCGATGTCTGGAAAAACTTTCCACTGGTCGCCCTGATTGCTTTGGCCGCCCTGCAAACCGTCCCCAAGGATTTATACGAGGCTGCAACCCTTGACGGTGCAGGGATGTGGAACCGGTTCTGGCGGATTACGCTGCCTGCCATTCTCGGCCCGCTTAGCGTGGCCCTGGTACTGCGCACGATCGAGGCGTTCAAGGTTTTTGACATTATCTATGTCATGACCCGGGGTGGCCCGGCCAGCAGCACGAAAACCGTCAGTTTTTATGTCTATCAGGAAGCATTCGCCTATATGCGGGTCGGGTCGGGGGCGTCTTATGCCCTGATCGTGGTGCTGATCAGCGCCTGCCTGATTGCCGGTTACATGTATCTGATCCGCAAGCACGGAGAGGCCTGATCATGCAAACATCGCTGGCCAAAAAAATATGCATCTATCTCGGCGCGGCCTTGCTGGCACTGGTCATTGCCCTGCCCGTGTTGTGGCTGTTTATCATGAGCATCAGTTCGTCAACCCACCTGACGACCCTGCCCCTGCAATGGTGGCCTGACAGCCCAACCCTGGAAAACTACCGCAGCTTGCTGATCTATGCCGAAAACACCCCGTCGCAAAGTTTTCTGTATGCTATCCGCAACAGCATTTTTATTGCCCTTGCGGCAACCGGGTTATCGGTTGCAGCAGCCATTCCCGCCGCATACAGCTTTTCGCGCATGCCCGGCCCACGCCGCAAAAACCTGCTTTATGCCGTAATCGCGATCTTTATGTTGCCGCCGGTCGCACTCGTTTTGCCGCTTTATACGGTGATGAGCGCGCTGGGGCTTCTCAATACGCATTTCGCGCTGATCATTGTTTATTGCTCGATCCTGTTGCCGTTTACGACATGGCTTTTAAAAAGCAATTTTGACACGATCCCAAGCGACCTGGACGAAGCCCCGATCATTGACGGGGCCAACCGGTTGCAAGCTATCTGGTATGTGATCCTGCCAATTGCGCGCCCGGCTTTGGGGGCCGCTGTCATGATGTCGGTATTGCTGGCATGGGACGAGTTTTTCTATGGCCTGCTTTTCACAAACGACATTCGCGCCAAAACCGTCACGGTCGCCATTGCCGATCTGGCCGCCGGGCGTGTTGCCGATTATGGCCTGGTTTCGGCCGCCGGAATACTGGCGGCAGTACCGCCTGTTATTTTGGCCTTTTTCATGCAGAAAACCCTGGTTTCAGGGCTGGCAAGCGGCAGCGTCAAGGGATGAATGTGATGCGTAAAACACCAAACGGCATCCACCCCGATCCGGCCCGCGACATCATTTCAATCGGGACGATCAATATCGACCAATTGCTAGGCCCGATTGATCACTGGCCTAATCGCGGCACCGAAACCGTTTACCCCGATTACGAAATGCGGGTTGGCGGGGGTGGCGGCATATTTGGCGCGGCCCTGCTGGCCCTTGGTGCCAATCAGCGCATGGTGGTTAATATCGGCAACGACGAAATGGGACAGTGGCTTAAAGCCCAATTTGGCCCCCTTGCCGATCACTGGCACCAAAGCGAGGCCGTCACATCGGTAACCATCGGCCTGACCCATTCCGACAAGGAACGGACATTTTTGTCCAATCAGGGGCACAGCGCGCTTTTCAATGCCGATATGGCGCGAAAAATGCTGAAACATGCCGAACTAAAAGGATCAACAACCCTTCTGGTCGGCAATTTCCTGATGCCTCGACTGGTCCCCGAATGCACCAGCCTGTTATCTGAACTTCGCGACGCAGGTTCGATTGTTGCGCTCGATACCGCATGGCCAACCGGGGGCTGGACCAATGCCGTTCAGGACCATGTGCAAAACTGGTTGCCGCTGGTTGATATCCTTTTGATCAACGAGGCCGAAGCCGCCGGTTTTCTTGGCATCGACAATGATAGTTTCACCGCCAATGTTGATCTGCACATAACGGACATCAGCCGGAAACTGGCACCGGGTGCAATTGTTGTCGTCAAACGTGGAAGCCTGGGCGCATCGGCCTGCACAGGCACCCATGTCCTTCATGCGGCCCCCGATGGCCCGGTAAATGTGGTTGATACCGTTGGCGCGGGCGACTGTTTTAACGCAGGCTTCCTGCTGGCATTTCAGCATGGCGCACCTCTGGTTAATTGTCTTCATGCCGGGATAGAAGTAGCGGGCAAAGCCATTGCCAGTCATCCGCGCCGTTATCCTGCCCTTGCCGATTTGAATGCCCGCATTCGCGCATTGCTACAACCGGCCCCCCAACCAACAACCAATCACAAGACCTTCGATCAAGTGGAGAACGGCTAAGATGTCATCGATATCATTATCAAATGTCACCAAGGCTTTTGGCGACACAAACATCATCAAAGGCGTTAATCTGTCGATCGAAGATGGCGAACTTGTTGTTTTTGTCGGGCCGTCAGGATGTGGAAAATCGACGTTATTGCGCCTGATTTCCGGGCTTGAGGAAATATCTGGCGGGCAAATCCATCTTGGGGAAAAGCGGGTTGATCAGGTATCGGCATCAAACCGCGATATCGCGATGGTGTTTCAGTCCTATGCCCTTTATCCCCATATGACGGTGGCCGAAAACATTGGTTTTCCGCTGAAAATGGCTGGTAAATCAAAAGTGGACATCGCGGCAAAAACCCGGGAAATCGGCACGACCCTGCAATTGCTGGACCTGTTTGACAGAACACCAAAACAATTGTCGGGCGGGCAGCGCCAGCGCGTGGCGATTGGCCGTGCCCTGGCGCGTGATCCGCAAATTATCCTGCTCGACGAACCGTTATCGAACCTTGATGCCGCCCTGCGCGTTGATATGCGAATGGAACTGGCCCGCCTGCACCGCGAATTAAAAGCAACAATGATTTACGTCACCCACGATCAGGTTGAAGCCATGACCATGGCCGACCGCATTGTGGTGCTGCGCGACGGGGCCGTCGAACAAATCGGATCGCCGTTAGAACTTTACTTGAAACCGGTTAATCAGTTTGTTGCCGGTTTCATCGGGTCCCCAAGGATGAATTTCTGGTCCGCAAAGACCGATGACAACGGCCGTCTGGCGCTGCCATCGGGCATGGCGTTATCATTGCCCTGCCCGCTTGGCGCGCAACAAGCCGTTACGCTTGGCGTGCGCCCCGAACATCTGGTTCTTGCCCCCGATGATGGGGCGGCAGCACTGACCGGCACGGTTTTGTCGGTCGAACATTTGGGATCAGATACCTTTGTCCAGCTCCATTGTGGCTTTGCGACCCGCGTACAAACAGAAATCAATGTCCGCCTTGCCGGGATCGTTCCGGTGCGCATCGGCGACAACCTTAGCCTGGCAGTCGCAACAATGGATAACTGGCATGTTTTCGATGAAGAAGGTCTTCGGGTTAAAACCGAAAAATAACATCGTTTTTATCGAGACGTCGCCCTTTCGTGGCCTTGGTTTTCGTGAGGGGCGCAAAATCTGAAACACGAAACAAGCATGGCAGGCCATGTGCATGATCACATCATTGCCAGCCGGGCGATTATAATGCGTTCACGATACCAGGGCTTATATAACGCCGCCTTGCCGTACTCAAAGATTTGCCCGGCACCAAACGGGATTTATGGCAGCCCGCATCGACCCATAAAAAACGCCCGGCCATGATGACCGGGCGTTTTTGTGCAATAAAACCCGTAAAGCTTATTTAAAACCGGCCACGGCATGCGGCACATAGGGTGCCTCAAGCCGGGCGATTTCGTCGTCACTTAACCCCAGCGACATCGCCGCAATGGCATCATCAAGATGGTGTGGTTTGGATGCACCGACAATGGGCGCGGTAACGCCGTCTTTTTGTAAAAGCCACGCCAAAGCCACCTGCGCGCGCGGAACGCCGCGTTTTTTGGCAACCTCGCCCACCGCATCAATCACTTTGTGGTCGGCATCCCGGGTATGTTCATATAACCGCTTGCTGACTTCGTCTTTTTCGTCGCGGTTGGTTTTTTCATCCCAGTCGCGGGTCAGTTTGCCGCGTGCCATCGGGCTCCACGGGATCACGGCAATTTTCTGATCGGCACATAACGGCAGCATTTCGCGTTCTTCTTCCCGGTACAGCAAATTCAAATGGTTTTGCATGCTGGAAAACCGGGTCCAGCCATTGGCCCGTGACACATAAAGGGCCTTGGCAAATTGCCATGAATGCATCGACGATGCGCCAATGTAACGGGCCTTGCCAGCCTTGACCACGTCATGAAGGGCCTCAAGCGTTTCTTCAATCGGGGTGCCATAATCCCAGCGGTGAATTTGATAGATATCGACATAATCGGTACCCAGCCGTTTCAGGCTGCCATCAATTTCATCAAAAATCGCCTTGCGCGACAAGCCCGCCCCGTTGGGACCGGGACGCATGCGGTTAAACACCTTGGTTGCTAAAACCACATCTTCGCGACGGGTAAAATCCTTGATCGCCCGGCCAATAATTTCTTCCGACGACCCGGCCGAATACATATTGGCGGTATCCAGAAAATTAATTCCCGCTTCCAGCGCCTTGCGAATGATCGGGCGGCTTTCTTCTTCGGGCAGGGTCCAGGGGTGCGGGCCGCGATCGGGCTCGCCATAGGTCATGCAGCCCAGACACAGGCGCGATACTTCCAAACCGGTGGAACCAAATTTAACATAGTCCATTTGCCGTCTCCTGTCAGGAAAGGCAGCGCACCCCGTATCTGGCGGGACCGATATGATGATATCGATTGCATCGCGGGAAAGAACAAACAGGGAGCGCAGCCGAATTGATGAGATGGCCCATCATAGCCAAAATCATCGCAAATCAAAACAGTTGTCACTATTTTTGCTAACATGCAGTGATTATCAAGCTGAATGAACCGGTTATTTTTGCCACACCAATGCCCCGGCATAATCGCGCCAGTGATCAAGATAAACCGTATCGGATGGCAGCCTTAAGGCCGGGTCATTAATCGCAGTGCATTTGAAAATGGCCTCGTAAACGCACCATTGCTGATAAAAATCGGCCTGTCGGGGATCATTTTTCAGGTGGCGCATCCGGGTTTCATCGGCCTGATTGGGGTCAGCCCGCCGGTTGCCAAACAGCCATTTTTCCAGCCGGGCAATGTTCCGGTCCGGGTCGCGATATTCAATATCAATGCCGACCTGGCCCGCCAGACAAAAAGCCACACCAAACAAATCGCGGCTATGGCTGATGGTTGCGCCATAATGCCCGGCCCCGCTGGCACGGTGAAGCGCTGGTTTGCCGTTTTCGTCGCGTATATAGGTTAAACCGGCCTCCCCGGTGACTGTTTGCGCCAGCGCACACAAGGCCGCCCGCGCCTGATCAGAGGTCACCTTGCGGCGCAAACGTCGGTCTTGCGGCAAATTTTCCAGCCTTTCCCACGCCCAAAAGACGTTATCGTTAAAGGCTGTTTTGATCTGCATTTTTTCGTCCCATACGTCAAATTGTCTAACAGACCACACCACTGCCCTGTTTACTTGTTCTGTTTCAATGCCCTACAACAAGCTATCAAATGATCGAAAACATGCGGGCATACCCGCACAAAGGCATATCTTCTAACCCAATGCTCAACCGTTTCCAAACAAGGAGCCATACTTCATGATGCGTTCAATCAAAATTGTTCTGTTCGGGATGTTAACGATGCTGGTGGTTGCCTGCACCGCCCCGATTGCCCAGGTCGAACGTCAACCGTTCCCGGATGATGCCCAAAACCTGACCATGGACCAGATTGAAGACGCCATCATCAAGGCCGCAACCGCGCGCGAATGGACGGTTAGCAAACTGGCAACCGGCAAACTAACCGCGACATATGCCCCGCGCGACCATGTTGCCAAAGTCGAAATTGATTTTACCCAGCACGATTTTTCAATTCTGTATGTCGATAGCACCAACCTGAAATATAATGGCGGCACCATTCATAAAAATTACAATCGCTGGGTCAACAATCTGAAAGTTGATATCCAGCGCGAAGTTGCCGCCAAGGTGGCACTGTCTTCGTAAGGAAAGCGTTCCAAGATGCAGTCTATCCCGGTTTTTATCCCCAAATGGGCGCTGTGGTGCGATCATGCGGCCCAACCCACCCTGATAACGCAACAGTGTGGTGGAACCGCAACCGGGATAGACCATAAAGACCTGGCCCGTTTTATTGCCCCGGCATGGCGGCGACGGCTGGACCTGTTTGGCCGTGCCAGTGCCGAGGTTCTAGGCCGCATTCTGGCCGATCTTTCACAAGAACAAATCCGCCAGACCCGGGTGATTTTCGCCTCGCGCCACGGCAATATCGAACGCACCTTAAAACTGCTGGGCCAAATTGCCCGCGAAGAAATCCCCTCACCAGCAGATTTCAGCATGTCGGTGCATAATGCGCTGGTCGGGGTAGCATCGATCAACTGGGCAATCACGCAATCGCACAGTGCTATTTCGGCTGGAAATGACAGCCTTGTCGCAGCCCTGACCGAGGCCCTGTCCCAACTGGCCGACGACCCGCAAAGCCCGGTGGCCCTTGTTTATATCGATTTGACCCTGCCCGGCGTTTATGCCCAAAACGACCCTGCAGGCATGACCGGCACGGCCTTTGCCATGCTGATACAATCGCCCGATGCGCCACCGAACGGCATTGACAGCCCCGGCAACACAACCCGCTTTTCATTTGAACCGCTGGCGGTATCACCCGCCGAGGCGGCAAGCCGCCCCGAAACATTTGCCCTGACCCATGCATGGATGATGGCCGATTTTTTAAAGGGCAGTGCGCCGAAAAATACGCCGTCATCTTGCCTTTTGGCCGGGCGCAGTTTTGCCTGGCATGTGGGCCGCAATGAATAAGGCGCACCGCCCGCCCGCGTGCCTGGCCTACAAGGTCCGCCAGCTTTGGCGGCTGTTTGCCACGGGCATGGCTTTTTGCATTTTTGGCATTGGGGCGGTTTTACTGGCCCTAACGTTGTTTCCATTACTGATGGTGGTGCTGCAAAACCGGGCCAAACGGCGCAATGCGGCCCAGTTTGTGATCTGCCGCGGGTTTCGGCTGTTTTGTTTTATCCTTGATATTACCGGTGTGGCATCGGTTCAGATTGAAGGCCGCGAAAAACTGCTGGCCGCAAAGGGCAAGCTGATTATCGCCAATCACCCGACCTTGCTAGATGTCGTGATTATTCTGGCCCAGATGGATCGTTGCCAGTGCGTGGTCAAACATCAGTTATTTCGCAACCCGTTTATGGCCGGGGTGGTGCGTGCTGCCGGGTTCATCCGCAATGATGATAACCCCGAAAAACTGGTTGCCGACGCCGCCCGACATTTGCGCGAGGGCGATTGCGTGATGATTTTCCCCGAAGGGACGCGCACAGCAAGCGGCGAAAAGCTTGGGCCTTTACAACGCGGTGTTGCAAATATTGCGATTACTGCACCTGCCGACTTGATTCCTGTGATTGTGCATTGTAATCACGATACCCTGAAAAAGGGGACACCGTGGTACCGCATACCACCATCAAAAATACGATATAATGTTCGTGTCGGATCGACCATATCCGCTACGGGGGGGATTGATTCGTCGGATGTGCGCGCCCGAAGGGCCCGGGCACTAACGGCGGTCATAAAACACTATTTCTGCGACAGGCTACGCCATGACCACGCTTGAGACCGAACTGAAAGCTTTCATTATCGAGACTCTCAACCTTGAGGATCTGAATATCGAGGATATCGACAGCAACGAGGCCCTGTTTGTAGAGGGGTTGGGCCTTGATTCCATCGATGCCCTGGAACTGGGCGTTGCCTTGCAAAAGAAATATGACGTGCGGATCGATGCCAAAAGTGACGATGTCAAAAACCATTTTGCATCGGTGCATAACCTGGCGAAATTCATTGAAATGTCGCGGGGCAAGCCATGACAGTGACAACCTTGCAATCGCGTCAGGATGTTTACCAGCAACTGCACAATTATCTGGTCGACCTGTTTGAAGTGCCCAGCGAGGCCATTTCACCCGACGCCCGCTTAATGGAAGACCTTGATCTTGACAGCATTGATGCTGTTGATCTGATCGTCAAATTTCAGGAAAAGGTCGGCAAGAAAATTCCGGCGATGGAATTTAAATCGGTGCGCACTGTTGATGACGTGGTCGAAAAAATCCATGCCCTGGTCAATACCTAAACGGGTTATTGCCATTGTGCTGGCCCTGATTGGCATTGCCTATCCGGTGCTGGCCTATTACGGGCTGACCCATTTTTCTGCCCGTTATTTGCTGTGGGTTTTATTGGCATTAATTTTGGCCCGCGCGGCGTTGTTTTGGGCCTCCGCCCGGATCGGCCCGGCAATAATTGCGCTGGTCATTGCCGCAATCATCGGCGTTATCGGCTATTACGCGCAACTGTCGGCCCTGCGGCTTTACCCGGTATTGATCAGTCTGGCTCTGGCCGCAATATTTGCCGCGACCCTTAAATATCCCCCCGCCATGATCGAACGGTTTGCCCGCCTGCGCCACCCCGATCTTGATGCCTACGGGGTTGCCTATACCCGCGCCTTGACCAAGGTTTGGGTGGCATTTTTTGTTTGCAATGCCGCCATTGCCACCACAACAGTTGTGTGGGGCACGTTAAAACAATGGACGATTTATAACGGCATTGTTTCCTATGTGCTGATCGGCATTTTGTTTATCGGCGAATGGCCGGTGCGCCACTGGCTGCGCCAGCGATACGACAACAGGAAACAGGGTGAATGACCGCCTTTTTAACAGCCCTGATGACGCAAAATATCCCGGATGCACCCCTTTGCATCGAAGGCGAAACCTGCTTTCGCCGTGATCAGGTTCGCGCTGATATTCACCGTCTTGCCCATTATATCAACCAAAGCGGGGCAACCTACATTGCCCTGCATTGTCATTCAGCCCGGCTGTTTTTAACCGGTCTGGCCGCCATATGGCAGGCGGGTTGCCATGCGGTTTTACCTGCCAGCGACAAGGCAGGGTATCTTGATGAAATTGCCAGCCAGTTTGACCTGTTTCTTGATGATGGCAAAATTAATCACACTTTGGCATGCAACACCCCCGCATCATCGGGGGATAACGCGGTTTTACCGGCATCGGAAAATTGCCATGCCACGTTTTACACATCAGGCTCCACCGGGGCGCCAAAGGCGATTACCAAAACCCTGAGCCAGCTTGAAGCCGAAATGGCGATGCAAACCCCGTTATGGCAAACCGGCCTGAAGGATGATGCCCGCATTTTGGGGCTGGTATCGCATCAACATATATACGGGTTACTATTTCGCGTGATCTGGCCGGTCATGACCGGGCGGGTTTTTGTCGCCACACAAGCCCGGTTCTGGGAAGACATCATCGCCGATCTTAAAACCGGCGACATCATCATTGCCAGCCCGGCCCATTTGCAACGCCTGCATCCCGATTTGGCCACCGCCCCGCGCCCGGCCCGCCTTTTTTGCTCTGGCGGGCCGCTTGACCAGCCTTCGGCCGCGCAAAGCCAGGCTGCCTTTGGCATTTGGCCAACAGAAATACTGGGCAGCACCGAAACCGGCGGCATTGCCTGGCGTCAGCAAACCACAACCGATGCCCCCTGGGCGCCATTTCCCGAGGTTAAAACCGCCCTGAATGACCTGGGCTGCCTGATGGTGGCTGCCCGCCATATTGATGGCGCAAACTGGCACCACACCGAAGACCGTGCCGTGTTTGACGCAACAGAAAATTCCCACCGGTTTCGCCTGCGCGGGCGTACCGACCGGGTGGTGAAAATTGAAGGCAAGCGCATATCGCTAAGCCGGGTGGAAGCGCATTTAAAAAATCACGACTGGGTTGATGATGCCGTGGCCCTGCTGCCCGATGAAACCGACAAAAGGTTGGCCGCCATTGTGGTTTTAACCCCGCAAGGACAAACCCGGCTGAACGAATTGGGCACCTTTCGCACCGGGCAAATGTTGCGGTCCCATATTACCCGTCACGAAGATGATGCCGCCTTGCCGCGTCGCTGGCGATTTGTTGCCTCCATTCCGACAGATAGTCAGGGTAAAAAGCCGCTTCATGACCTTCGCGCCTTGTTTGACAAATCTGCAACCCCGGAAACAATAGCCGCCGCGATGCCAGTTCCGTCAAGAATACCTGCCGCACCAACCGAGCCCGCCCTGTTTCCGACCATCCTTGCCCGGTCGGTGGAAAATGATCTGGCCCGGATTGAGATGCGTATGGAACCGGGCCTGCTTTATTTTAAAGGCCACTTTGACGGATCGCCGGTCTTGCCCGGCGTTGTACAATTACATTGGGCTGTTCATTATGCCCGTGGTGCTTTCGACATTGTGATCACACTGCACGAGATAACCCAGCTAAAATACCGCAAGGTCATTACGCCGACCGACCAGATCCACCTTTTGTTGCAATGCGACCGCATTCGAGGCCAGGTTAAATTCACCTATGCTGGCACTGACACCGATTATTCCAGTGGTATCATCAAATATTCAAAGGCGGACTGATGCAGATTTGCGCGGTTATCCCGACCCATAACCACCATACGGCGCTGGCCAATGTGGTGGCAGCGGTTCGCGCCTGCGGGTTGCCGGTCATTATCATTGATGATGGCTCCGATGCGCTGGCACGCGATGCCATTGCCACGCTTCATGCCCCGCAAAACGATGTCGTCGTTCATCGGCTTGATGAAAATGGCGGCAAGGGTATTGCTGTCATGACCGGCTTTGCCATTGCCCGGCGCCGGGGGTTTACCCATGCTGTTCAGGTTGATGCCGATGGCCAGCACGACCTTGACCGTATTCCCGATCTGTTAACTGCCGCCCGCCAGCACCCGAACGCCATTATTACCGGCAAACCGGTTTACGATGACAGTGTACCAACGGCGCGCAAAATGGGCCGCTGGGCAACGCATGTTTGGGTTTGGGTTGAAACCCTGTCGCTGAACATTCGCGACAGCATGTGCGGCTTTCGCGTTTATCCGGTTGCGGCCTCGCTTGATGTATGGAAACGCGAAGGCATTGGCGCGAAAATGGATTTCGACACCGAAATCATGGTGCGGATGTTCTGGCGCGGGGCGGACGTGATCAGCATTCCGGTCCGGGTAATTTACCCCGACGGCAATATTTCCAATTTCCGGCTGTGGGACGATAATGTTCTGATAACGCTGATGCATTTCCGGCTGGTTTTTGGCATGCTGGTCCGCCTGCCCGGCTTTGTTTTGCATGGGGGCAAATGGCAACCCGACACGGCCAACACCGGGGCCCGCAACGGCACCGAAGCCGACAACATCAGCCACACCCGCCGCAGCCAGCATTGGGCCGATATTGACGAACGCGGCATGTATTGGGGCATGCGGTTTTTAGGCTGGGTTTATAAAACCGGTGGCCGTTATTTGTGCCTGGGTGTGATGTTGCCGGTGATTGTTTATTTCTTTCTTACCGGCGACACCGCACGCAAGGCATCGCGGAAATATTTGCGCAAAATGGCGCGGGTGAACGGCACCGCCCCGCCGCGTTGGCGCGACAGCTTTCGCCATTTCTGGCGTTTTGGCGAAGCAGCGCTGGACAAAGTTGCCGGATGGTCGGGCGAAATAAAAATGGACGATGTCCTTTTTCCCGACGGGCAACAGGGTGTATTTTCCTATTTGCCAAAGGACCAGGCGATTGTTTTGCTGGTGTCGCATTTTGGCAATATCGAAATGATCCGTGCCTTGGCCAGTCGCGAACGCAACTTTCGCGTCAATGTGTTGCTACACCAAAAAAACGCCGCCCGCTTTGGCAAGGTTTTGCAAAAACTGGCCCCGGAATCGCAAGTTAACCTGATCGAGGTCAGCGATATTGGCCCCGATACCGCCATCATGCTGCGCCAGAAGGTAGAACAGGGCGAATGGGTGGTGATTGCGGCGGACCGCGTTGCCATTGGTGCGCGCGATAAAACCGTGATGGTGCCATTTCTGGGCGACCCGGCCCCCCTGCCACAAGGACCGTTCATTCTGGCCCATTTGCTAGGCTGCCCGGTTTATATGGCGGCGGCCTGGCGCAATAATAATCAGTTTGAAGTGGCGTGGGAAAAACTGACCGACCGCATGGTTTTACCGCGCGGCAAACGCGTCGAAGCCATCACAAAATACGCCAGCCAATATATGGCGTGGCTGGAACCACGCGTGCGCGCTCACCCGATGCAATGGTACAATTTTTTCGATTTCTGGGCCCGCCCAAAGGATAAAGATGACCAATAAGAACAATAATAGCATCCTTGATGTGGAATTTGGCCGCCAGAAACTGACCATCGAAGATGTTGTCAATCTGGCCGAAGGGCGCGCAAAAGCCATTCTTTCCACCGACCCCGATTTTCGTGCCCGCATTCAAAAAGGGGTGGATTTTCTGGATCGGGAATTGCGCGAACATGGCCATATTTACGGGGTGACCACGGGTTATGGCGATTCCGTTTTGCGCCGGGTTCCGCCCGAACTGGTGGGTGAACTGCCCTTGCACCTTAGCCGTTTTCACGGTTGCGGCCTTGGCGATGAATTATCACAACCTGCCAGCCGGGCGGTTTTGGCGGTGCGTCTGGCATCGCTGTGCAGCGGCTATTCCGGGGTTAGCCCCGAATTGCTGGAACTGTTAACCGCCTTTTTTGATCATGACATTACCCCGATCATTCCCGAAGAAGGATCGGTAGGGGCCAGTGGCGATTTAACCCCGCTTTCCTATATTGCCGCCGCCCTGGTTGGCGAGCGCGACGTAATGATGCGCGGCGAACGCCTGTCATCGGCCATCGCCCTTGAAAAAGCAGGGTTAAAACCGTTAACCCTGCGCCCCAAAGAAGCCCTGGCGATTATGAACGGCACATCGGTGATGACCGCCCTGATGTGCCAGGCTTTTGCCCGTGCCGATTATTTATGCAAATTAACCGCGCGCATCACATCACTTGCCACCCTTGCCCTGCATGGCAACCCGGCCCATTTTGATGCCCGCCTGTTTGCCGCCAAACCCCACCCCGGACAGGCGCAAGTCGCGGCAAATATCGCGCGCGACCTTGCCGATCTGGGTGCAACATACCAACCTGCCCGTTTGCAGGACCGCTATTCCATTCGTTGTGCACCGCATGTGATTGGCGTTTTGGCCGACATGATGCCAACCTTTCGCACCACACTGGAAACCGAGCTTAACAGTGCGAATGACAACCCGTTGATTGATATCGACGAAGAAACCATTTTGCATGGCGGGCATTTTTACGGCGGGCATGTAGCCTTTGTTGCCGATGGCATGAAAACCCTGATCGCCAATCTCGCCGATCTGATGGACCGGCAACTGGCCCTGCTGGTTGATACCAAATTCAATCATGGTTTGCCATCCAACCTGTCGGGCTCAACGCCAGAACGCGCATCGATCAATCATGGCTTGAAGGCCGTGCAAATCGGGGCGTCCGCATGGACGGCCGAGGCCCTTAAAAACACCATGCCCGCCAGCGTTTTTTCGCGTTCGACCGAATGCCACAACCAGGACAAGGTCAGCATGGGCACCATAGCCGCGCGCGACTGTTTGCGGGTTTTGCAATTAACCGAACAGGTGGCATCGGCCTTGCTGATTGCGGTGCGACAGGCCATAGTTTTGCGCCTGCACCAAGGCAGCATTTCGCCTGATCAGCTTGGCGAGGACGTCACCGGCTTTCTGGCTGCCCTTGGCGACGATATTGCCTTTATCGACGAAGACCGACCCCTTGAAGGCACCCTGCGCACCTTGATTGACCGCATACAAGCCCGCCATTGGCCGCTTTATGTAACGAACACAACCGATGGTACCGCATCATGATCAGCGCCAGCGTCATCGAGACCATTCAGTTTTATCATCTTGATCCGATGAATGTGGTCTGGCATGGCAATTATGTGCAGTTCTTTGAACAGGCGCGCTGTGCGCTTCTGGATCTGATCGATTACAACTATCCGCAAATGGATGCGTCGGGCTATGTCTGGCCGGTGGTTGATATGCGGGTAAAATATGTGCGCCCGTGTCGATTTGGGCAAAAAATACAAACCACCGCCACATTGATCGAATATGAAAACAGGATGAAAATCAGTTACCTGATCACCGATGCCCAAACCGGCGAAAAGCTGACCAAGGGTTTTACCATTCAGGTCGCGGTTGAAAAGGCCAGCGGCGAAATGCTGTTTCGCAGCCCCGATTTCCTGATCGACAAGCTGGAGGCGATGAATTGACCCTTGCCCGTTTTGTGCGTTCCCTGCTGTTGGCCGGGTCGGTTATCTGTGCGCTGGGCGCACCTGAAACGGCCCTTGCCCGCCCCGGTATTGTGGCACTGGAAAAGAACCAGTATTTGCATGGTGATTTCACCTTAAACCGCCATCTAAACGGATTTAGCGACGGCTTAAAATCACAAGGCGAATTTGTGCTGGTGCCCGCCACCGGGTTGATCTGGCAAACCAAGACCCCCTTCCCCGGCACCACGGTTTTAGGGCCGGGCGGCATTGTTAATATTGATGCCAATGGTGAACGTAGCCAACTGGGTACCGGGGCGGCGCAATTTGGCATTTTTGTCGATCTGATTTCATCGGTGCTGGCTGGTAACTGGAGCGCCCTTGAAAACCGGTTTCATGTGGAATTTTCACCGCCCGGCGATAACACTGACATTTGGCAGGTCAAACTGACCCCGTTTGGTGAAAGTGCAATTGGCGGGCAAATCACCGATATTGTGGCCATCGGCGATGATTTTGTTCAACAGGTGCGCCTCAACAAACCCGGTGGCGATTTTGACGACATCACCCTAAGCGCCCAACAAACCGCAAACCTGCCCCTTCCCAAGGATAAGGCCGATCTTTTGCCAAAGGCAGACCCTAAATGACAGGTCGCCACGCTACAATCTGGATCCTGTGTCTGGTAATGGCCGCCGCCTGGTGCGCCTGGCAAATTGGTGGCGGGCACACCCGCATTGATGCCGATTTTATCTCGCTGATCGGGCAGGAAAACCCCGGCGACACCGACGAATTTAACGACATTAACGCCGTACGCCATATTCTGGCACAAGATTCCCGCCGGGCGATATTTATGGTCTCCGCCCCCAACCGCGACCGCGCCACCAATGCCGCTGCCGACCTTGCCGGGCGTTTATCGTGGATTAACGGCACAGAAAAAGTCACCACCCCGGATGACCGCGCCGGGCGGCTGCCCGAATTAATGGCGTTTTTGCAACCCTATGCGCCCGTCCTTTTATCGCCGCAGGACCGCAAAACCCTGATGGCAGGCAACGGCGAACAAATTTACCAGCGCACGGTGCAAAACCTGTATTCGCCCGCCAGCACGGTCAATGCCCGGTCCCTGCAACAGGACCCGTTTTCGCTGTTGCCGCAATATCTGGGCGCACTGGCCGGTTATATGGGCGAAGGTGGCGGCGTGGTATCGCAAAATGGCCGCTATTACGTGCCGGTGGTGACCTCCCTTGATCCACGTTTGGCCGGGTCAGACCGCGATGCCCAATGGGTAAGCGATGCCAATGAAGTCGTGGCGACCCTGAACCGCAATACCGACATTAACGTTACCCGCACCGGGCAGGTGTTTTTTGCCGCCGCCGAAGCCAGCCACGCCAAGGCCGATGTACAACGCATTGCCCTTCTGGCAACCACTGGCATTGTCTTTATGGTCGGGCTGGTGTTTTTTTCGTGGGGCCCGCTTTTGGCCGCCCTGATCACGCTGGCAAGTGGCATTTTGGCGGGCATTACCGCCATTACCATTATTTTTGGCACCGTCCATGCGATTGCGATGGTTTTTGGCTCCAGCCTGATCGGCATCGCGGTTGATTATGCCTTGCACTATGTCAGCATCGACCCGGCACGGGGCAGCGCGCAACAACGGTTGCGCCTTATTTTACCGGGGCTGACACTGGGCTTGCTGACATCAGTGGTCGGGTTTGCCGCCCTGTCGATCAGCCCGACGATCCTGTTAACCCAGATCGCGATTTATTCGGTGGCCGGGCTGATTGGTGCCTATCTGACGGTGATTTTTCTATTGCCGTTTTTGCCCGTACAACCGGTGCGAAATTACCTGCCGATCCGCCGCAGTGTTGCGATTTTACAATATGCGCAATACCGCATCACCCCGCCCACCTGGGGCCGGTTATCGCTGGTGGTGGTTATTCTGGCGGGCTTTGGTGCCAGCACCTTTTTCATTAAAGGCGACGATAATATTCGCAATCTTGGCCGTGGCAATACCGCCCTGATTGCGCAAACCAACACCATCCGCCAAATTCTGGGTATGGGGGCCAGCCCGATGTTTTTGCGCATTGATGGCCCCACCGCCGAAGACCGCTTGCAAACCGAGGAAGCCCTGCGCAAGCGTTTAACCCCCTTGCTGGCAAACGGCGCGCTCGATGGCATGGTGACGCTGGCCGATATTATTCCATCGCAAAAACGCCAGACGGAAAATATTGATCTGGTCAAAACCGGGCTTTACGCCCCCTATGGGCAAAAACTGGCGGCACTTGTACCGATCAATGTCACGCCCCCGTCACCCGCCACAACACCGTTGTTGCTGCCCGATGACGCCAGCCTGCATGTTTTGCCCGAACTGGCCAATTTACAATCCGGCAAAAGCGACCTTGTGCGTCTGCGCGGTGTGCAGGATGTGGCCGCGTTAAAAACCGCGCTTAACGGCATGGACAACACCCAGTTAATTGACCCGGCCAGTGCTATTTCCCATCTGTTCGGGCAATATCGGCAATGGGCCTATCTGGCATTAGGGGTGGCCATGTTTGCCGCCCTGTTGCTAGCGATTTTCCGCTATGGCCTGCGCGATGGCATTTGCGTTTTTGGTGCCCCTGCCGGGGCGGTTTTATGTGCGCTTGTCGGCAGTTTTGCGCTGGGCGTGCCGCATAATTTTTTCACGACCATGGCACTGTTTCTGGTGTTTGCCATTGGCGCCGATTACGTATTGTTTCTGGCTGAAAGCCGCCATAGCAGCCACGATCAGGATACCAGCCTTGCGGTGTTATTATCGCTGATCAGCAGCGTTCTGGCCTTTGGCCTGCTCGCAACCAGTTCGGTGCCGCTGGTCAGCGAAATTGGCATTGTCATTGCTATTGGCCTGATTGCGGCATGGGTGCTGGCCCCGGTGATGGCCGGGCGGCGCAGTGCCAACCCGGTTGGCATGGAAAACAGCCTGCCCCAAAGCACCAAACAATCCCCCCATACGGCCAACAGCGCCCCGATAAGCAAGGATGGCGAAAACAATGGCCAAATTTGATATTGCCATTATTGGTGCCGGGCCGGCCGGGGCGGTTGCCGCCAAATTCCTGCATGATGCCGGATTGTCGGTTATTGTGTTAGAGGCCACGCATTTCCCGCGATTTGTTATAGGCGAAAGCCTGCTGCCCTTTTGTATGAATGTGCTGGAAAAATGCGGGCTGGCGCAAACCGTGGTCGATCATGCACCATCGGCGGCATTCCAGTTTAAAAATGGTGCCGCCTTTGCCCGGGGGGATCAGCATTGCAGCATTGATTTTCGCGACCGCTTTGAAAATGATGGCTGGGGCACGACCTTTCAGGTCAAACGTGATGCCTTTGACAAAATCCTGATCGATGCCGTGGCAAAAGCTGGCGTTGATGTGCGGTTTGGCCACCGGGTGATAAATGCCCGCCTTGCCGATGGCGACTGCCAGCTTGAATTTGAAAACGACACCGGCGAACACGGCACAATCCATGCCGGTTTTGTGATAGATGCCAGTGGATATGGCCGGGTCATTCCCAAATTGCTGGGGCAGGCAAACGCCGCCACCCTGCTGCCACGCCGGGCGTTATATACCCATGTGCGCGACAATATTACCGATACCACATACGACCGCGAAAAAATCCTGATCACGGTTCACCCGACCCGCCACGACGTTTGGTATTGGCTGATCCCGTTTGCCGATGGCACATCCTCGCTTGGTGTGGTTTATCCGCAAGATGCCCTCGCCACCGATCAACAAACCGATGACACCGCCCTGTTTGACCGACTGATCGGTGAAACCGGGTTAGGGCCGCTTTTAAACCGGGCCGAAAAAACCCGGCCCATGGGCACGATTGGCGGATACAGCGTCTCTAGCGACCAGCTTTATGGCGATGGATACGTTTTATTGGGGAATTCGGCAGGTTTTCTGGATCCTGTCTTTTCCTCAGGCGTTACCATTGCAATGTATTCTGCCGAACTTGCTGCCAAAACATTGATCAACCGTCATCACGGCCATGATCCCGACTGGGAAAACAGCTTTGCCGCCCCGCTGGGGGCGGGCATCGCCACGTTCAAATCCTATGTCGAGGCGTGGTATGATGGCCGCCTGCAACAGATTATTTTTAACCAGCCCGAACGGGACTTGCAGTTAAAACGCATGGTGGTTTCGATTTTGGCCGGATACGCCTGGAATATGGATAACCCGCTGGTCGCCAAGACAGACCGTTATTTGAACCTGTTACACGAGTTATGCCTGTGAAAATTGGTCATGCCCTGATAATCGCCACAGCGCTGCTAACAACAGCCTGTGCAAAACCAATGGAACTGCCGTTTGATCTTGGCACGGTCAAAATGCCAGACTCCCTGACAGGTTTACTACCCGACTCACTGTCAGATTCGATGCAGGCCCAGCATGTAAAACGACATGAGGCCGCGTTAAACGCCGCCGAGCCAGACCACATCGTTGCCCTCAATGGTGACAATAACGCCCTGTTTGTCCTGCCCGAAATTCCGTGGCCGTTGGATGCCGACAAAGTTGATGTCACCCAAAAGGTGCATGCAACCTGGCAAAACGGCCAAACCGCCGATTTTGAAGCCCGCCTGAGCCTGGCACCGGGCCATGTGCGCATGGTGATGCTCGACCCGATGGGCCGCCGCGCCATGCAAATCAACTGGAGCCGCACCGATCTTGATTTTCAGCGCGCAGACTGGATGCCTGCCGCCTTTGATCCGGCCCGGATGCTGGCGGATCTGATGATGGTATATTGGCCGACCGAAATTTTGCGCGATGCCCTGCCGTCGCATATGACGCTGGTTTCCAACCCCGACACCCGCCAGATCGCAGCACTTGATGAAGACGGCGACAGCACGGCTTATACCGACATCACCTATCCCGCGCAGGATCGCTGGCAGGGCGATGCCAGCCTTTCCAACATTCGCGATGGCTATGCCTTGCACATCCGTTCATCGCGGATCGGCACGCAATGACGGCGCGGCGCTTTTCGGGGGATAGCGCCACGCCTGAAAATACCGGCACAAAACCGGGTAACGCAGGCGGGCAAAGCACCCGTCAGCACCACCCGGTCAGTTTTCTTCATGCCTTGGGCATTGTTTCCGCCCTTGGCATGAATGGCGAGGAAACCCGCGATACCCTGTTTGGCGACCGGCGCGCCAACATGGTAACAAGCAATAATTTTTTGCCCGACCGGACCGTCACCGTTGGCATGGTGCCCAGTGAACCACCTGCCCTGCCCGAAAATTTACGCCATCACGATACCCGCAACAATCGCCTGCTTTGGGCGGCCACCTGCCAGATCAGCGACTGCATTGCGGCAACCATTGCCCGCTATGGTGCCGGAAGGATCGGCATTATTTTGGGCACCAGCACATCGGGCATTGATGAAGGCACACAATCTTACCGGCACTATTTGCAACAGGGCACGTTGCCGGAAAATTTCAGCTATGCGGGCCAGGAAATTGGTGCCCCGGCGGATTTCTTGCGCGAAGCCCTGGGGTTAGGCGGCCCGGCCTATGTTATTTCCACCGCCTGTTCATCAAGTGCCAAGGTGTTTTCCGCCGGGCAACGATTGATCCGGGCGGGCATATGCGATGCCGTGCTGATTGGCGGGGTGGACAGTTTATGCAGCCTGACCATTGCCGGTTTTGCCGCCTTGCAATCGGTTGCATCGGGGCTTTGCAACCCCATGAGCATCAACCGCGATGGCATTAATATTGGCGAAGGGGCCGCTGTTTTCATGATGCGCCGCGATCAGGCCGATATTGCCCTGCTTGGCGTTGGTGAAACATCGGATGCCCATCACCCCAACGCGCCTCATCCCGATGGTATTGGCGCGCGCGCGGCCATGCAACAGGCCCTTGATCAGGCCGGTTTAATGCCATCTGACATTGCATATTTAAACATGCACGGCACCGCAACCCCGCTTAACGACAGCATGGAAGCCAAGGCCATTCACGACCTGTTTGGCGACAATGTGCCGGTCAGTTCCACCAAACCCATGACCGGCCACACCTTGGGGGCGGCAGGGGCGATTGAAGCCGCCATTTTATATTTATCCCTTGATGATGCCCAAAATAACGGTCCCCGCCTGCCCCGCCATATCTGGGATGGTGGCCGTGACGACAGCCTGCCAGACATTAATCTGGTGACGGATCATAACAACCACCTTGCCCCCACCGCAAAATGCGCGATGCTTAGCAATTCGTTTGCCTTTGGTGGCAGCAATGCCGCCGTTATTCTGGCAACCGGCTGGCATCATGCGACAGACCCTGAGCCATATAACAAAACCGGCACTTGATCGCCGCCTTGCACAAGGCCCAAAACCATGTCTTTTTCGCCCGCAACACCAACAAACCCGGCATTTCCGCCCGTGGCATCCCTGGTGCCCCACGCCGCCCCGATGTTGCTGATTGACCGCATCCTTGATGCCGATGATAACAACATGACAGCCGAGGTTACCATTCAGCCCGGCAGCCTGTTTTGCGACCAGAACCATGGTGTGCCGGGCTATGTTGGTATCGAATATATTGCACAAACTGTTTCGGCCTATAGCGGCTGGCGCGCACAAAAAGCAAAGACAGAAGACCGCGAGGCAAAGCCCAAAATCGGCTATTTGTTGGGAACGCGCAAAATGACAATGACGGTCGATGCTTTCAAACCCGGCGACCGGCTGGAAATTTTAGTTGAAAACATCTTTGAAGACGGCGAAATGGGTGTGTTCGAGGGCACAATTCGTTGCCACCAACGCGTGATTGTCAGTGCGCGTGTAAACGTGTATCAGCCAGACACGTAAAAGTTAATAAACCGTCCTTCCATGTATATTCCGACCACAAATCGTAAGAACCCATGACAGAAACCATTCTGGTAACAGGCGCAAGCAAGGGAATAGGGGCGGCAACGGCCCGCCGCCTTGCCCGTGATGGCTTTGATATCCTTGTTCATTACCATTCTGACCAAGCAGGCGCACAGGCCATATGTAATGATATTGCCGCCTGTGGCCAACAGGCCCGCTTGATACAGTTTGATATCGCCAATCGCGACCAAACCCGCACCGCCCTCGAACAGGATATTGCCCAATATGGCGCGCCTTATGGTGTGGTTCTTAATGCCGGGCTGACCCGTGACGGGGCCTTTCCCGCGCTGGAAGATGACGATTGGGACATTGTGATCAACACCAATCTGGGTGGTTTTTATAATGTGGTCAAACCACTGGTGATGCCGATGGTGCAACGGCGCAAACCGGGGCGGATTGTGGCCCTTACTTCCATTGCCGGGCTGGCGGGCAACCGCGGCCAGGTTAATTATGCCGCCTCAAAGGCCGGTATTATCGGGGCTGTCAAATCGCTGGCACTGGAACTGGCGAAACGCAATATCACCGTAAATGCCGTGGCACCGGGAATTATCGAAACCCGAATGACCGCCGATCTGCCCGAGGCCGATTTGCGCGCCATGATCCCGCTGCGCCGCTTTGGCAAAACCGATGAAATTGCCGGGGCCATTTCGTTTTTATGTGGCCCCGATGCCGCCTATATCACCCGCCAGGTCATCAGCGTGAATGGCGGCATGTTATGAGCCAGTCCTCACATACGTTTCCACGCCGGGTGGTTGTGACCGGCATGTCGGGCGTCACCGCCCTTGGCAATGACTGGCCTACCATCCGCGCCCGCATGGATGCAGGCGACACCGGCATTTGCCGGATGGATGACTGGGACAATAAATATGATTTGCACACACGGCTGGCCGGGCCGGTTAACGGTTTTTCGTTAAAAGGCCAGTTTAACCGCAAACAATTGCGCAGCATGGGCCGGGTGGCACAAATGGCGCTGGCCGCCACGGACCGCGCGCTGGAAAATGCCGGTTTGCGCGATGAAACCGCCATTTTACGCGGCGGGCGGCTAGGCATTGCCTATGGGTCATCCTTTGGCAGCACGCCGCCGGTTCTGGGCTTTACCCGGCTATTTGAAACCGGGTCATCCAACGGCATTACCGCAACCAGCTATATCCAGATGATGAGCCATACCGCCGCGGTTAATATTGGCGTTTTATATGGTATTTGTGGCCGCATCATCCCCACATCCACCGCCTGCACATCGGGCAGCATGGGCATTGGCTATGCCTATGAAGCGATTAAATATGGCATGCAGGATGTTATGATAGCAGGCGGGGCCGAGGAACTTTGCCCCACCATGGTCGCCGTGTTTGACACATTATTTGCCACCAGCACCACCAATGACGATGCCGCCCACAGCCCCCGCCCCTATGATGCACGCCGCGACGGGCTGGTGATTGGCGAAGGGGCTGGTACGCTTATTTTAGAAGAATACAGCCACGCCACGGCACGGGGGGCAACGATTTATGCCGAAATTGTCGGTTTTGCCACCAATTCCGACGGCGCGCACATTACCCAGCCTGCGGCTGACAAAATGCAAATTGCCCTGCAAAATGCCCTGACGGATGCGGGCCTGTCGGCCAGAGATGTAGGCCTTGTCAACGGCCATGGCACCGCCACCAGCCACGGCGACCTTGCCGAGAGCATCGCCACCCGGGCGGTGTTTGACCGTGCCGTGCCCATTCACACATTGAAGGGGCATTTTGGCCATTCCCTGGGGGCATGTGGCGCCATCGAAGCCTGGCTGGGCATTGAAATGATGCGCGAAGGAAGGTTTATCGCCACCGCCAACCTTGAACAGGTTGATCCGCACTGTGCCGAGCTCGATTACGTGATGGGCACGGCAAGGTTGCTTGAAACCGACCACATCATGTCCAATAACTTCGCCTTTGGCGGCATCAACACATCGCTGATATTCCGCGCAGCTGACGCAATGCTTTGAACCTGCCTCAACGTCGGGGGCGTGTTGCACCACATTTCGGACCATTTTCTAACAAGTTGGCGGGTCATTTACGCCTTAAATTTTGGCAATTTGCCTGTTTTTAAGGCAGTATTTTCTGGTGATGTGAACAAAATCACTGCATTTAAAAATGCTGTTTGAAATCATCGAGTCGCAAGACTCCGAACCGGGAAAATCGACTAATCTCACCGGCGACCGCCCCTTGAGCAAAGAACATAATTAATCACATATTTTCAATTACTTAGTCAGAATTATTCCAGTTCAAACCGGGTCAGCCTCCGCTAAAACGCTACGCGGCGGATAAGCCCTGCCGATATTGGCGCAACCCAGATAGTCATAAAATACATAGCTTCCTCAAGCATCTGCGCGGTTTAGGGCATGTTCCCTGCCCTGCTTTACCCGCTCTCATGCTGCACCGGTTTGAGGGATTCAGGCCGTGATATGCCAGCCCGCCCGCAACGCAATTAAACAACTTACATTTCCGATTCAACGCAACAACCCATAAAATTAAATCATCTTTGCACAAAAAATTTTCAATTGTTTCTGTTTTATGGAATTGCCGCTTGCGGGAAACAATGTTTGTCATCAGTATTTTCGCGTACGCATTAGTGGGGATGCTTCCCGCAACAGGGCGACCAAACAAAAACAAGGGAGACATACTGAATGTCATTCATCACGAAGACCAAAGGGGGTCTCGTGCACGGCTTCTTTAATTCGTCACGAGCTTTTCTTATTGGCACTGGCCTTCTTGCAAGCAGCATGGCTGCACTCGCGCCGGTTGCAGCACAGGCCGAAATGGTGCTGAACCGTGGCAATGGCTCCGAGCCGGGCAGCCTTGATCCGCAAATTGCCGAAGATGTTCCTTCCTCGCACATTCTGCGCGACCTGTATGAAGGTCTGGTTGGTGAAGAAGCCAGCGGTAAAATTGTACCCGGCGAAGCCGAAAGCTGGAAAATCAGCGAAGACGGCCTGACCTACACCTTTAAAATCCGCGATGATGCCAAGTGGACCAACGGCGACCCTGTGACCGCCAGTGACTTTGTTTTTGCCTGGCAGCGCGCAGTTGACCCGAAAACCGGTTCTGAATATTCGTTCCTGCTGGCCCCGATCAAAAATGCCGATGACATTACATCGGGCAAAATGGAGCCGAAAGAACTGGGTGTTAAGGCAATTGACGACAAAACCCTTGAAGTGGACCTTGCTGGCCCAACCCCCTATTTCCTTGGCCTGCTGACCCATTCCATCAGCTATCCGGTAAACAAGGCCACTGTTGAGAAATTTGGCGACCAGTGGACCCGTCCGGGCAATTCGGTCACCAACGGGGCCTTCAAACTGGAAGAATGGAACCCGCAATCGCGCATTGTTCTAAGCAAAAACGACAGCTACTGGAATGCCGACAGCGTCAAGCTTGACAAGGTCATTTACTACCCAACCGAAAGCACCACCGCCGAGTTGAAGCGTTTCCGCGCTGGTGAACTGGACTGGACCTATGAAGTCCCGAACGACCAGATCAAATGGATCCGCGATAATATGAACGACGAATTCGTCGTTTCGAACTATCTCGGCGTTTATTACTACGGCTTTAACATGACCAAGCCGCCGTTTGACAATGCCAAGCTGCGCGAAGCCTTCTCGCTGGCCATCAACCGCGACATCCTGATGGACAAAATCGTCACCGCTGGTGAAGTCCCGGCTTATGCCTATGTGGTGCCGGGCATGACCGGTTACACCCCGGTTTATGCCGATTTCAAGGACATGACCCAGAAGGAACGTAACGAAAAAGCTTACAAGCTGTATCAGGAAGCCGGGTATTCCAAGGATAACCCTGTTACCCTCGAAATTCGTTACAACACCAACGATAACCACAAGAAAATAGCCATTGCGATTGCCTCGATGTGGAAAAGCGTCTTTGGGGCCAAGGTCAACCTGGTCAACGAAGAATTCAAGGTCTTCCTTGAAACCCGTAAAGCCAAAGAGAAAACCCAGGTTTTCCGTGCAGGCTGGATCGGCGATTATAACGACCCGAACACCTTCCTTGAACTGTGGAAATCTGATTCCGGCCTGAATGACACCGGCTTTGCCGACCCGGAATTTGACAAGCTGATGAAAGAAGCCTCGAATGAGCAGAACTCCGAAAAACGGATGGAACTGCTGCGCAATGCCGAGGAAATCTTCCTCAAAGCCAACGCTGTTGCCCCGATCTATCACTATGTGACCAAACACATGATCAAATCCTATGTCAAAGGCTGGGATGCCGATGGCAAAGGTCATGTCAACGTGATGGACCATGTTCGTTCGCAGTATCTGTATATCGACAAATAATCGTTCGATTAACGGTCTGAACTCGCTGTCCGCCGCGCATCCACCTTGCGCGGCGGACAGGCTTTGGGGATAACCATATGCTTGGCTTTACATTGAAACGACTGCTCGGGGCGATCCCGACGCTTTTTATCATTGTCACCCTGTCTTTCTTTCTGATCCGGACCGCACCGGGCGGACCGTTTGACAGGGAACGTTCTGTTCCGCCCGAAGTTGCTGCCAACCTGAACGCGGTTTATCACCTTGATGAGCCGTTATGGATGCAATATGGCCGCTATCTGGGCGATGTGGTGCAGGGCGATTTTGGCCCGTCTTTCCAGTATCGCGACTTTACTGTGACAGAGCTGATCTTTCGCGGTTTTCCCGTGTCGCTGACATTGGGCGGATCGGCCATTTTTCTGGCTTTTCTGATCGGCACAACACTGGGAACGCTGGCCGCGTTAAAACAAAATTCCAAACTGGATTACGCCATCATGGCCACCGCCATGACCGGCATTACCATTCCAAACTTTGTCATGGCGCCATTGCTAACCCTTGTTTTCGGGGTGTATTTGCGCTGGCTGCCGGTCGGTGGCTGGGAACAGGGGTTTGATCAGGTTATTTTGCCAATTATTGCCCTTGCCCTGCCGCAAATCGCCTATATCGCGCGTCTTACCCGTGGCTCCATGATCGAGGTTTTGCGATCGAACTTTGTTCGTACCGCGCGCGCCAAGGGCCTGCCCGAACGGGTGATGATTACCCGCCACGCCCTTAAAGCCGGTATTTTGCCAGTGGTTTCATATCTTGGCCCGGCAAGTGCGGCGGTTATTACCGGCTCGGTGGTGATCGAACAGATTTTCTCTATTCCCGGCATCGGGCGTTATTTCGTCCAGGGCGCGCTTAACCGCGATTACACATTGGTCATGGGTGTGGTCATTTTTTATGGCTCGCTGATTATTCTGTTCAATCTGTTGGTCGACCTTGTGTATGGCCTGCTCGATCCGAAGGTGAGGATGCAGTAATGTTTGCAAAAACCACCCCCGGTTCCGCAACCGAGGCCGTTGATCTGGCTTTGGCTGGCGGAAACGTCAAAGGCCGTTCGCTGTGGGAGGATGCCTTTCGTCGCCTGCGCGCCAACAAGGCCGCCGTCATTAGCGTCAGCCTGCTGATTATCATTACCCTGGCGGCCATTCTGGTGCCGATGTTGCACCCCCATCCCTATGATGAAATTTACTGGGATTACATTCAGGCCCCGCCCGATATACAGGCCGGTTTCCTGTTTGGCACCGACACCAATGGCCGCGACCTTTTTGTCCGTTCCATGTATGGCGTGCGGGTTTCGCTGATGGTGGGCATTGTCGCCACGTCGGTTTCGCTGCTGATTGGTGTAACCTATGGTGCGATTTCGGGCTATATGGGCGGGCGTACCGATAACATCATGATGCGCATTGTCGATATCATGTATTCGATGCCGTTCATGTTTTTCGTCATCATGCTGATGGTGGTGTTTGGCCGCCATATTTTCCTGATTTTTGCCGCCCTGGGCGCGGTCGAATGGCTAACCATGGCGCGCATTGTCCGCGGGCAGGCTCTGTCGATCAAAAATCGGGAATTTGTCGAGGCTGCACGGGCATCGGGCGTTTCAAACTTCAACATCATCCGTCGCCACATTGTGCCCAATGCGCTGGGCCCGGTGATTGTTTATGTCACCCTGACCATCCCACAGGTGATTCTGATCGAAAGCTTCCTGTCCTTTTTGGGGCTGGGGGTTCAGGAACCAATGACCAGCCTTGGCGTGCTGATTTCCGAAGGTGCGCAGCAAATGGAAAGTGCGCCCTGGACGCTGCTGTTCCCGGCAACAATCCTGGCTGCCATTCTGTTTTGCTTTAACTTCATTGGTGATGGGCTGCGTGATGCGCTTGACCCGCGCGACCGCTAAAGGAGCATGACGCCATGAGCAATATTCTTGACGTTCAGGGCCTGACAACGGTCTTTAAAACCCATGATGGCGATGTCAAAGCCGTCAATGATGTCAGCTTTTCCATCAAGGCAGGCGAAGCACTGGGGATTGTCGGTGAAAGCGGATCGGGCAAAAGCCAGACGTTTCTATCGATCATGGGCCTGTTGGCAACCAACGGCTATTCCACCGGTTCGGCCAAACTGACCGGACAGGAACTGATCGGCCTGCCCACGCGCGACCTTAACAAGGTGCGCGGCTTGCGCATGTCGATGATTTTTCAAGACCCGATGACATCGCTTAACCCCTATATGCGCATTTCCAAGCAGCTTTCCGAAGTGCTGGTGCATCACAAGGGCATGAGCGAAAAAGACGCCCGTGCCAGTGCGCTGGAAATGCTGGACCGGGTGCGCATCCCCGAGGCCCGCAAACGGTTTGACATGTATCCGCACGAATTTTCGGGCGGGATGCGCCAGCGTGTCATGATCGCGATGGCGCTATTGTGTGAACCGGAACTTCTGATTGCCGACGAACCGACAACGGCACTTGATGTAACAGTACAGGCACAAATTCTGGATTTGCTGGGCGATTTGAAACGCGACTTTAACACCGCCATTGTCATGATCACCCATGATCTGGGCGTTGTCGCCGGTATTTGCGACCATGTGCAAGTAATGTATGCCGGGCGCATTATTGAAAGTGCTCCCGTCAACGAACTGTTTGCCAACCCGCAACATCCCTATACCGCCGGGTTACTGGCATCCTCCCCGCGCCTTGATATTGTCAATAGCGAGGAAAAGCTGACCACCATCCCCGGCCAGCCGCCCAACCTGCAACGCCTGCCCACCGGGTGCAGCTTTGCCCCGCGCTGCCCGCATGCGTTTGATCGCTGTATCGCAGAGCTGCCCATGCCCCGGCCAACAGAAACCCGCAGCCCGGATCATTCGCCAGACGACATCCACGTCAAAGCCTGCCATCTGGAAGACCATAAGGGACTCGCCGCATGACTGTTGAACCTGTTCTTCTCGATGTCAAAGACCTGAAGGTGCATTTCGATGTACCTGCGGGCGGTATTTTGTTCAAAAAAACGGTGCCGTTAAAAGCCGTTGATGGCGTCAGCTTTCAAATTAAATCTGGCGAAACACTGGGTGTGGTGGGCGAGTCCGGGTGTGGTAAATCCACGCTGGGGCGGGCCATTTTACGCCTGATCGAACCCACAGCAGGCGAAGCCGTCTGGCTGGGGCGCGATCTGGCGTCGATCAATCACAAACAGATGCAGGCCCTGCGCGCTGATCTTCAGATCATATTTCAGGACCCGCTGGCCTCCCTTGACCCGCGCATGACCATTGGCCAGATCATTTCCGAACCGCTGATCACGCACCGGCCCGAACTGACCAAGGCACAGGTCCGCGAAGAAGTGCGCGAAATCATGGAACGTGTCGGGCTTTTGCCCGATATGATCAACCGCTATGCCCATGAATTTTCCGGCGGGCAGTGCCAGCGCATCGGCATTGCCCGGGCGATGATCTTGCGCCCGAAACTGATTGTCTGTGACGAGGCGGTTTCGGCACTTGATGTTTCCATTCAGGCCCAAATCGTTAATTTGTTGCAGGAATTGCAGCGCGAATTTGGCCTGGCCTTGCTGTTTATCAGCCACGATCTTTCAGTCGTGCGCCATATCAGCCACCGTATTTTGGTGCTGTATCTGGGCAATGTGATGGAGATTGCGGACCGCGACACCATTTATAACGCACCCAAGCACCCTTATACCAAGGCGCTGATTTCGGCCGTTCCCATTCCTGACCCGATCCTGGAACGCAACAAGGAACGCATTGTGCTAACCGGGGAGCTTCCCAGCCCGATCAACCCGCCTTCGGGCTGCGTGTTTCGCACACGTTGCCCCTATGCACGCGAAAAATGCGCCACCGATGTGCCAAAGATCGAGGTATTAGGCCCCAAACATCAGGTTGCCTGCCATTTTCACCGTGAAATGTAGCTTTTGCCGCAAACCGAAATGCCAACAGGGCAGTTTTAAAAGCTGCCCTGTTGGCATTTAAAACGGTGTAATCGCCGGTTTATGCCGCCCGCAAATAGCGGTTCACATCCACTGCATCACACTGGCCGGGCTTTAAATAGGTATCGCCGTAATCGCGATAGGCCCCACTGGTTAAAAACAGTTCAAACAGGTTGCTGTCAATTTTACCCTGATCACGCATGGCGCCCAGAATTTCGATACATTCCGACAGCATTTTCGGCTTTTTATAGGGTCGGTCAACCGCTGTCAGGGCTTCGAAAATATCGGCAATTACCATGATTTTTTCCAGCGTCCCCATCTGGTCGCCGGTTAAACCGCGTGGATAGCCCGACCCATCCATTTTTTCATGATGGTTGCCCGCAATGGCAGGCACATTGTGCAACCCCACCGGAAACGGCAACTGGGCAAGCATGTCCTGGGTAATTACCACATGGTCATTAATGATGGCGCGTTCTTCCGGGGTCAGCGTGCCGCGCGGGATCGACAGGTTATAAATTTCGCCATTATTGGCATGGTTATAAACCTGATCCTGACGGTCTGATAACAGGGGCTCAATGCCGGGCTGCGCCAATATCACGGCTTCCTCGGGGCTGATGCGGCTGCTTTCGGCCCAGGAAAGGCCGGCAGTGCGGTCAAAATTACGCTGCCAGCTTTGCCCGGCAATTTCGCGAATAACTGTCACCGTGGTCAGATCGATGTTTTCAGTGCCAATATTGCTTTGCGCCACCAGCCCGAACTGGCGTTGTAAATCGGCGCGGCAGGTTTCAAAATCGGCCTCACAGCGCGCCTTGTCCTCGCCCGCCAACTGTCGGCGCAGCATGTCTATTTCGGCATCGCGCAACATCACTTCGAACCGGGTGCGAATTTCGTGAATGCGGTTATGGATGGTTTCCAGTTTGGTGGCTTTTTCCACCACATGTTCGGGCGTAACAATTTTGCCAATATCATGCAGCCATGCCGCCAGATCAAGCTCATACCATTCCTGATCGCTTAAACTGAAACTGCCAAACGGGCCGCTTTTCTGGTCCACGGCGGCCTGCGCCAGCATTTTGGCCAACACCGGCACACGTTCGCAATGCGCGCCGGTATGGGGCGATTTGGCATCGATGCCCTGGGCAAGAATACGGACAAAACTGTCAATCAAATCGCGCTGGGACTGTAACAGGCGCCGGTTTTCAAGGGCCACCGCCGACTGGCTGGCAAGCGCCATGACCAAAGGTTCGATCATGGGGTCAAACGCAATCACGCTGCCATCATCGCGCCGGGCATTGATCAGTTGCAAAACGCCAATCACCCGACCGCGCGCACTTTTAAGCGGCACCGTCAAAAATGATTGCGAGCGATATCCTGCAGCCGCGTCAAACCGCCGGGTACCGGAAAAATCAAACCCTTCGGCGGCATAGGCATCGACAATATTAATCGGCTCGCCGGTTAATGCGACGTAACTGGCAATGTTCTGGTGGTTTGGCGTGCCATCGGGCAAATAAAGCGGCAAGGGCGGAAACGGATATTGCTGCTGATCGCCCGCAACGACAAAACGGTTCAACGTGTCGTTGACCATGATGCGAAAATGCAGTTCGCGCTCGTTTTCATTAATCAGATACAGCGATCCGCCATCGGCATTGGTAAAATCGCGCGCGGCTTGCAGAATTTTCTGATGCAAGGCACTGCGGTCATGCTCGGCTGACAGGGCAATCCCCAGATCGACCAGTTTTGACAACTGATCGGCTGCGATATTTTGCCTGGGCCGCGACGACACGGTCTGCCGGGGTATGATGTGTTCCGCAAATTGCATATCAAACTGATTCCTGTCCCGAAACGACGGTCGTTTTTGCCGCCATATCCGGTTTTACGTAATTCCACCTATAAGGTTTACTACCCGTTCTTAAGTATATGCAATAACAAGCCCGTGATTCCAGTAGGGGCGGGTAAAAAACCGTCCTCACAATGTCGTCAGACTTGATAAAATCGCCAAAATCCTCTATCGCAGCGACACAGCGTGCGGATCACGTGCCGCGAGGGCCCCGCACCGCACAACCCCCTTGCCCGGAGACCCTGCATGATCCCCCGTTATTCCCGCCAACAGATGACCGCCATCTGGGAACCGGCGAACAAGTTTCGCATCTGGTTTGAAATCGAGGCCCACGCCGCAGACAAACTGGCGGAACTCGGTGTGATCCCCGCAGAAGCCGCCAAACTGGTTTGGGAAAAGGGCAACAAGCCCTACACCCAGGACCGGATTGACCGCATCGACGGCATTGAAGCCGAAGTCAAACACGACGTTATCGCGTTCCTGACCGAGCTTTCCGAACAGGTTGGCGAAGAAGCCCGTTTCGTTCATCAGGGCATGACCAGTTCCGACGTGCTTGATACCTGCTTTAACGTTCAATTGGCGCAAGCAACCGATATTCTGCTTGAAGACATGGACAAATTGCTGGCCGCCCTTAAAAAGCGCGCTTATGAAACCAAGGACGTTGCCTGCATGGGCCGTTCGCATGGTATCCATGCCGAGCCGGTAACCTTTGGCCTGAAACTGGCAACTTTTTATGCCGAATTTGCCCGCAACAAAAAACGCCTTTTGGCCGCACGCGAAGAAATTGCGACCTGCGCCATTTCGGGTGCGGTTGGCACATTTGCCAATATCGACCCCAGCGTTGAAGAACATGTTGCCGTCAAACTGGGCCTTGCCGTCGAACCGGTTTCAACCCAGGTCATCCCGCGTGACCGCCACGCCGCCTATTTCACCGCCCTTGGCGTTATTGCGTCCTCGGTCGAACATCTGGCCACCGAAATTCGCCATTTGCAGCGCACCGAAGTCCGCGAAGTGGAAGAGTTTTTCTCCAAGGGACAAAAGGGTTCGTCGGCAATGCCGCACAAACGCAACCCCGTCCTGACCGAAAACCTGACCGGGCTGGCCCGCATGGTGCGCTCCATGGCAATTCCGGCAATGGAAAACGTTGCCCTGTGGCATGAACGCGATATTTCGCATTCCTCGGTTGAACGTAATATCGGCCCCGATGCAACGGTAACGCTGGACTTCGCCCTGATGCGTTTGACCAATGTTGTTGAAAATCTGGTGATTTATCCGGAACGGATGGACGAAATCCTTAACCAGATGGGCGGCCTTGTGTTTTCGCAGCGCGTGTTGCTGACCCTGACCCAGTATGGCGTTTCACGCGAAGATTCGTACCGCATCGTTCAGCGCAACGCGATGAAGGTCTGGAACCGCGAAGGCGATTTGCTGTCGCTTTTGAAAACCGATGCCGACGTGACGGCCCGTATCCCCAATGACAAACTCGAAGCTCTGTTTGATCTGGGTTATCACACCAAGCATGTTGATACGATTTTTGCCCGCGTTTTTGCGGACTGATCCTAAAGCTCGTTGATCAAAACCGATCAACGAGCCCCTCAATCGGCGGGCGGGCTCATTGAACCATTGCCTTTCGCGGTACTGGCCGCGCCTAACCAGATCCCCATAAGTCAATTTCATGAAAATCTGGTATCATCCTGTTCGCTGACACCCGAAATTGCCCGACACCCCTGCTTTGAAAGCGGGGGTGTTTTGCTTTGACCGCGACCGCATTTTTAAATCGAAATGTCCTGTGCTTCGTTTAAAATCCAGTCGCGAAACAGTTTTACCTGCCCGCGCAATTCGGCATTTTTGGGATGCACCAGATAATAGCCAAACGGCACGGCCAAAACACAGTCCGGGAAAAGCGGCACCAGCTTGCCTTGCAACACATCTTCTTGCGCCAGTAATGGCACCGCCATCAATATTCCCTGGCCGTAAATCGCCGATTCAATGGCCACAGATGTTAAATCGACATCAATCTTGCGAATGGCCTTGATCTGGTTGTTATCAAGCCCGGCAAACGTGCCAAGCCATTCCGGCCACCACGCATGCAATGTATCGTTCAACAGGGTGGCGCGCACGATATCGGCGGGCTGGCTCAAGCCGATGCGATCGCGATATTCCGGCGCGCAAAACAGGGCGGCCTGCCCGCGATGCAACAATATTGATTGCAGGTTTTCTGCATCACCACCGAAATAACGAATGGCAATATCGACCGGGTCACGGCCAAAATCGGCAACCTCGGACGAGGAACCAACATGCAGTTCGGTGCCGGGATGGGCGATTAAAAACCGCGACATCCGTTTGGAAAACCATTTGGCGGCAAAGCTGGGTGGCATCACCACCCGAACCGATTGCGCATATTGGTGACGCAAGGCCAAACTGGCATCGGTAATTTGCGCCAGTGCCGGGCGAATGCGCGCCGCATAGGCCAATCCGTCTGCGGTTGGTTCAACGCGGCGCACATGACGGGTAAACAGCAACACGCCCAGCCAGTCTTCCAGCTTGCGAATTTGCTGGCCGATGGCGCCGGGCGTCACGTTCAGCTCTTCCGCTGCCAGAGAAAAACTATTCAACCGGATAGCAGAATCAAACGCGTGCAATGCTTTTAGCGGCGGAACATCAGGCATAATACAGATTTTCTATTCCATATATCAGATAACATGATTTGTAGCTGATATAGCGGCCTTCTACAATCGCGCTCAAATACAGCCTTTCGCGCAATGGATGTGCCATGAAAAATTCCGGATATATCGCCTATGTTATCCTTGGCCTGATTTGGGGCACGCCGTTTATTTTCACCCATTGGGCGGCGGTTTATATTACTCCGGCGCAAATCGTTCTGGTGCGCGTGATATCGGGTTTCATTCCGGTTTTGCTGTTTGCCATCGCCACCCGCGCGCTAAAATGGCGGCATTTGCGCCATGCCCACCATTTTCTCGCCATGGCGGCCCTGGCAACGGCGCTTTATTATCTGGCATTTGCCAAGGGCACCATCTTGCTGCTGACCAGCGTTGCCGGAATGCTCAGCGGGGCGATTCCGCTATTTTCCTGCCTGTGCGCATTGGTGTTTTTGCGAAGCGAACCCCTGGGCCGACAGTCCATTGGCGGCATGCTGATGGGTTTTGCCGGGGTGCTGGTGATTGCGCGCCCGTGGGAAACCGGGCTGGGCACGGTTGACCCGATGGGGGTGCTGTATATTGTGCTGGGATCGCTAAGCCTTGGGGCGTCGTTTGTGTATGCGCGCAAATTTATCAGCCCGCTCGGCATTGCCCCGGCGGCCCTTTGCACCTATCAAATGGGGCTGGGGGCGATTGCCTTGCTCTTAACGGTCGACCTTGGTGGTGCCAGCGCGATTTTTAATGATACCAAAGCCGCCATCGGCCTGATTCTGGGTCTGGGTGCTGTTGGCACCGGTGTTGCCTATATTTTGTATTATCTGATTGTGCAAAAACTGGGGGCCGTTACGGCCGCCAGCGTGACTTATATCCCGCCAGTCGTAGCCCTGTTTATTGGCTGTGCATTGGCAGGCGAGCCCCTGCACCTTCTTGATCTGGCGGCGACCATTGCCATTCTGGCCGGGGTTTTCACCATGCAGGCCGGTCGCCAGCGCCATATCAAAACGCCCAGTCCGCAAAAATGCCCGGTCTGATTGCCCCGCTCTCAACCAGCGGGGCTGGTTCCTGCGGCAATGTCACAGGAACGTCAAAGCCCCCCGTTTCTCATCAAACGGGGGGCTCTTTTTGTGGTCAATCGGGCAGTCGATGGTTATTTTTCCGGCTGGGCAGCCGCCGTAACAAACGCCGAAATCAGCGGGTGGGTGTCGCCTTTTAACGCCGAACGTTCGGGCTGAAACGCCGTGCCGATAAAAAACGGATGATTGCGCAGTTCAACCGCACGTGGGTCGCCATCGCCATCCCAGGCACTGACAACCATGTCGCTATCGGCAAATAACGGCACATATTGCCGGGCAAAACCGTAACTGCACCGATAGGTTTCGGTGGCCGACGTCCGACCATAATATTGGGCAATCCGGCTTTGGTCGCCAAATTCAATATCGCCGCCCTGATCAATCAGGGCACACACCAGCGGCGCGATCAAAGGCAAAGCCGCACCTGGATTGACCTCGGCATTATCGGCATCGGCCAGCCCCAGCACATTACGGGCAAATTCCAGCACCGCATGCTGATACCCGCCGCAGGTGCCCAAAAATGGGATGCCGTTTTCGCGCGCATAACCAATGGCACCAAGCGCGCCGCTCATACTTGCATAAGGGCTGGCCGGGACACACCAGATGGCATCAAAACCGCCCAGCACAGTTTGCGGCACGGCAGTGACAAGCGTTGATGTATGTATCCATTCAATGCTGGCATCAACACCGTTGGCCGTAGCGGCAAGCCCGATCGCAACAGGAATGGCCTGATGGGCGGTGACGGCGGCGTTAAAATCGCCAATCAGGGCAATACGAATATTTGTCATGTTTAACCTCGTTCATCGGGGAAGACCCCCTTAAAAAACCGAGGGATACAGCGACCCGCACAAAAGAAAACCGGCCCGCGAAACGGGCCGGAATGCAAAGCGTTTTCACCGCTGCCTTTGTCAGAAATACTACAAAGTGCCCGAACGCGCCATATCTTCCAGCGCAATTTTTACCGCCTGCGCCCGGTTGGACACATGCAGTTTGCGATAGACATTTTTAAGATGATATTTAACCGTGATTTCGCGCAAATCGAGGTGACGGGCGATATCCTTGTTCGGTCGCCCTTCTGACAGCAAAGCCAGCACTTCGCGTTCACGCGGGGTCAAACGGGCAAAGTCGCCTTCGCGGCCAAACTGCCCGGCATGCCGGTTGCTGCTATATTCGTTTTTATTGCCAAAACCATCAACGAAGTTGCTGAGAATGCTGGACGGCAAATATTTTTCCCCGGCCAGAACCAGCCGGATCGCATTTGCCAGCGCTTCGCCGCGCAAGGTTTTGGGAATAAAGCCATATGCGCCATTTTCGATCGCGTGGCGAACATCTTCGCCATTATACGCGCCGGAAAGCAGCACAACAGGAACCCCCTCCCCTACTTTTTCAAGTGTCAGCTTCAACCCGTCCAGCCCGTTCATTCCAGGCATGCGCAGATCAAGCAAGATCAGGTCAAAAGGGTTCTCCGGGTCAATCTTTTCCAGCGCAGGTTCAAGAGAACCGGCTTCGATAACTTCACAACCATCAAAATATTGCTGGAATAAAAGAGATAACGCCTCACGAACCAGATCGTGATCATCTGCAAGAAGGATACGCAAAACTCTCGCCTTTCTCTAGCGGATGCAAGGCATTTTGCCCCAAACCGTATACATGTTTATATATTGCCAGTTATACGATGACAATTCCAACCAAAGTTGATCAGACCAATAGAATAGGCGAGCCCCTAATAGTTTGCAAATCCCAACTGGTTCACCAGATGCGTTTTATTCAATCAGATGAATAAAACGCATCATCAAAATCATATTGGCACCCCGTTTCACAAGACTTCCGCCCGTGCTTGTGGTCGCAGTTCCTCCAGTCGGGCGGTTAATTGCGATAGCGTGATATCTATATTGTGGCGGGCGAAGTCGGCCAGCACCAGGGCGGCCACACCATTGTCACGCGGGTTGGTGACCACCGCGGTCACAATTTTGTCTGCATATTGCGCACATTTGGCCTCATCCATGCCCATTTCATGGGCGGCCCATTGCGCAAGCAATTTATACAAATGTGCTTCCACCCGAAAATTCTGCTCCAGATCAAAGCTGTATTTGGCTTCAAATCCGCGTTCGCGGTCTGTCATCCTGCCCATGGTAGCCTCCCTTTCCATTGTGCCTGGCGAGATATTTTGCCTTGCCTATATATCTGTGTCCGGTAACAGTCATTGTCACGCGCCGAACGTCTTTTTTTCTTTTCAATTTGACAAAAACCACACTGAACGGCTTTGATCTGGAACATGTGTACAGTCATTATTTTACGCCGTCCCGACCATGAATGGCCGGTTTTGATCGGCGCCAATCGCGATGAAATGAAAAGCAGGCCCTGGCTGCCCCCTGCCCGCCACTGGGATGACCGCCCCGATGTGACCGCCGGGCTGGACGAACTTGGTGGTGGCACGTGGCTTGGCATTAACGAGGACGGGGTGGTTGCCGCCGTTTTAAACCGATACGGCACCCTTGGCCCGGCCGAGGATAAACGGTCACGCGGGGAGCTGCCGCTTGAAGCGCTCGACCATGCCGATGCCATTATCGCCGCCCAGTCGCTGGCCGCCCTTGATGGTGATGCCTATCGCCCGTTTAACATGGTGATTGCCGATAACCGCGATGCCTATTGGCTGGCCAACCGCGGCAATGGCAAAATCGATATTCAGGAAATCCCCGAAGGGTTTTCCATACTGACCGCCCATGACATTAATGATAAAAAAAACAGCGAACGTGTGGCGCGCAACCTGCCACGTTTTATCAGCGCGCCCGTGCCCAACCCCGAAGCCGATGACTGGTTTGCATGGCAAGCCCTGATGGCCGACACCGGAATTTTGCCCCGCGACCCCGACCATCACGATATTCGTAGCGATGCCATGCTGGTTCGCAGTAATATCGGCTTCGAGACAGTTTGTTCGTCCCTGATCGGCTTGCCGGGCATTCCAACAAGCGAAAATGAACTGCCCCGGCGCCCGGTCTGGTTGTTTGCCAATGGACAGCCGGACAAGACGCCGTTCCAGCCGGTTGAAATCTAGAAGCGATCATTGCAGAATTCGATTATCAAACCTGCGTAAATAGACCTTACGCGACAATTGAGTTTCCGGGCCAGCACTGCTATAGGAAGGGCGTTTCCAGGGTGCATGGGCCAGCCCCAACTGCCAAAATGTGAAAGATCCCGCCAGATGTCGAGAAAACGACCGATTTACGAAGGTAAAGCCAAGGTTTTGTACGAAGGCACAGAACCGGGCACGATCATCCAGTATTTCAAGGATGATGCCACCGCGTTCAATGCCCAGAAGCGCGGCACCATTGCCGGCAAGGGCGTTCTGAACAACATGATTACCGAATTCGTGATGCTTCGTCTGGCCGAAATCGGGATTCCGACGCACTTCATGCGCCGTCTTAACATGCGCGAACAGCTGGTTCGTAAAGTCGAGATCGTGCCGATTGAAGTTGTGGTCCGCAACATTTGTGCCGGTTCGATGGCCAAACGTCTGGGCCTTGAAGAAGGCATGAAACTGCCCCGTCCGATTGTCGAATTTTATTATAAAGACGACGATCTCGGCGACCCGATGGTGTCGGACGAACATGTGCTTGCCCTGGGCTGGGCAACCCCTGAAGAACTCGAAGAAATTGTCGGTTATTCGCTGCGAATCAATGACTATCTGTGTGGTCTGATGCGCGGCATCGGCATTAAACTGGTTGATTTCAAACTGGAATTTGGCCGGATTTTCGACAACGAGTTTTCACAGCTGGTTCTGGCTGACGAATTCAGCCCCGACAATTGCCGCCTGTGGGATGCCATCACCAACGAAAAGATGGACAAGGATCGCTTCCGCCGCGATCTCGGTGGTGTCGAGGAAGCCTATCAGGAAGTGGCGCGCCGCCTTGGTGTCCTGCCTGAATCGGCCGAAATAGAGTCGCTGAACAAAGACGCGACGACCTAAGAATCAGGGCCGCGCTTGCGCGGCCCTTTTATATTGGCGCCGGCTCGGTGGTACGACCGGCATTGTCTGCTTTAATTGACGATCGCCTCTGGCGACTGTGAACCAACCAAGGAGCTTCTCGTGAAAGCACGCGTTCATGTCACCCTGAAGAACGGTGTCCTCGACCCGCAGGGCAAGGCAGTTCATCACGCCTTGCAAGGTCTGGGATTTGCTGGTGTCGAAGATGTCCGCCAGGGCAAATTCATTGAACTTGAACTTGACGGTACCGATGTGGAAAAAGCCCGCAACGACGTTACCGAAATGTGCGAAAAGCTGCTCGCCAATACGGTGATCGAAAACTACGACATCGACATCGTCGCTTGATCCGGACGCGGGCCCGGCGGTGAAACGCCCCAAAGCCCGCCCGCCTAAACGGGAGATTGGCCAGTGAAAGCTGCAGTTATCGTATTCCCCGGTTCGAATTGTGACCGGGATGTCCAGGTCGCCCTTCAAAACCGGATGGGCACCGCACCGCATATGGTGTGGCATCGGGAAACCACCCTTCCCAAAACCGATCTGATCGTCCTGCCGGGCGGTTTTTCCTATGGCGACTATTTGCGTTGTGGTGCCATGGCGGCCAACAGCCCGATCATGCGCGCCGTTATTGCCGCCGCACAGGCAGGCACCCCGGTTTTAGGCATTTGCAACGGCTTTCAGATTTTGATCGAGGCCGGGCTTCTGCCCGGTGCCTTGATGCGCAATCGCAATCTGAAATTCATCTGCAAGGATGTTCATTTGCGGGTTGAAACCACCGACAGCATCTTTACCAACCGCTTTAATAACGGTGAAATTATCAAAATTCCGGTCGCCCATCACGATGGCAATTATTTTGCCGATGATGAAACCGTTAAACGCCTGAAAGGCGAAGGGCAGATTGTCCTGCGCTATTGCGATAACGAAGGCGAGACCACCGATGTTGCCAATATCAACGGGTCGGCATCGAATATCGCCGGGATCATTAATGAAGAACGCCGTATTTTTGGTCTGATGCCGCACCCCGAACGTGTCATTGAACCGCTGCATCGCGGCACGCATGGTGCGATGATATTTGATTCGCTGATGGAGGCGCTGGCATGAGCGAGATCACCCCGGACGTTATCAAAAGCCACGGTCTGACCGATGACGAATACAAACTTGTTCTCGACATCATGGGGCGCGAGCCGAACCTGACGGAACTTGGCATATTCTCGGTCATGTGGTCCGAGCATTGCTCGTACAAATCATCGAAAAAATGGCTTAAAACCCTGCCGACCAAGGCCCCCTGGGTTATTCAGGGCCCCGGCGAAAATGCCGGTGTGATTGACATTGGCGACGGCCAGGCAGCCATTTTTAAAATGGAAAGCCACAACCACCCGTCCTTTATCGAACCCTACCAGGGTGCAGCCACCGGTGTTGGCGGTATCATGCGTGATGTGTTCACCATGGGCGCCCGCCCGATTGCCAACCTTAATGCCTTGCGTTTTGGTGCGCCCGAACATCCCAAAACCCGCCATCTTCTGTCTGGCGTGGTCGAAGGCATTGGCGGTTATGGCAACTGCATGGGTGTGCCGACCGTGGGCGGTGAAACCAACTTCCATCCGTCCTATAACGGCAATATTCTGGTCAATGCCATGACCGTTGGTCTGGCCGATACCAACAATATTTTCTATTCGGCTGCCGCGGGCATTGGCAACCCGGTGGTTTATGTCGGCTCGAAAACCGGGCGCGACGGCATTCACGGGGCCACCATGGCCTCGGCTGAATTTGACGATGCCTCGGCCGATAAACGCCCGACCGTTCAGGTTGGCGACCCGTTTACCGAAAAACTGTTGCTTGAAGCCTGCCTTGAACTGATGGCAACCGACATGATCGTCGCCATTCAGGACATGGGGGCCGCTGGTCTGACCTCGTCTTCGTTTGAAATGGCGTCCAAGGGCGGTGTTGGTGTCGAGCTGTGGCTTGATAAAGTCCCGATGCGCGAAGAAGGCATGACCCCCTACGAACTGATGTTGTCAGAATCGCAGGAACGCATGCTGATGGTGCTTAAACCCGGTTGCGAAGAAGCCGCCAAGGCCATTTTCGACAAGTGGGAACTCGACTTTGCCGTGATTGGCAAACTGACCGACAGCAAACGCATGACCCTGATGTGGCATGGCGATGTTGCCGGTGACCTGCCGATTGATCCGCTGGCCGAAGCCTCGCCGGAATATGACCGCCCGTGGGAAGAAACCCCCAAGCAGGACCGTATTTCAGCCGACAGCATCGAACAAAAGATGCCGCACAGCGAAGCCCTGAAAACCCTGATGGGGTCGGCCGATTTGTCGTCGCGGCGCTGGATCTGGGAACAGTATGACCACATGGTGATGGCCGATACGGTTGTGCGCCCCGGTGGTGATGCCGCTGTTGTCCGTGTTCACGACACCCGCAAGGGCCTGGCCGTGACCACCGACTGCACCCCGCGCTATGTTAAAGCAGACCCGGTTCAGGGTGGTATGCAGGCCGTTGCCGAAGCCTACCGTAACCTGACCGCCGTTGGCGCAACCCCGCTTGCCATTACCGACAATATGAACTTTGGCAACCCGGAACGCCCGCGCATTATGGGGCAGTTTGTCGGGGCCTGTAAGGGCATTGCCGAAGCCTGCATCGCACTGGATTTCCCGGTGGTTTCGGGCAATGTGTCGCTTTATAACGAAACCAACGGCGAAGGCATTTTGCCAACGCCTGCCATTGGCGGCGTAGGTATGCTTCCCGATGTTGGCCGCATGGCCACCATCGCGCTGAAACGCAAGGATTCGGTACTGGTCATGCTGGGTTCGCCCACGGGTGAACTGGGCCAGTCGGTATATCTTAAAAACATCGAATGCCGCGAAGAAGGCGCACCGCCCCCCGTTGATCTGAATTCGGAAAAACGGGTTGGGACGCTGGTTCGTGGCCTGATCAATGCCAATGTTGTGCGGACCTGCCACGATATTTCCGATGGTGGCCTGTTGGTTGCCGTTGCTGAAATGTGCCTGGCGGGCAATATCGGTGCCGATTTGCACATGCCCGAAAGCGGCAGTGAAATTGCGTGGCTGTTTGGCGAAGACCAGGGCCGCTACATTGTCGCCACCCGCGACCCCGACAGCGTGACCAACGCAGCCGCCAATGCCAATGTTCACGCTGTGATTATCGGCAATGCCGGGGGCACCGCCATCACCATCGAAGGCGAAGACCCGCTGGAGTTAGACGAGTTGCGTAAAGCCCACGAAGGCTGGATGCCCAACTATATGGCGGCCCCGCTTAACTAGGGTCGGCACACACCAAACTAAAACCCGCCGGGTTGTTTTATGACCGCCCGGCGGGTTTTTCATTGAGACCAATTATCGTTCATGGCTTATGATGATTTCCGGCTGCTTGTTTTTGTCCTGGGCATGAAGACCCGCACAACATGACAAACAAGCGTGGGGGAATTGTGTTTATGCGTGCATGTACCAGGCGTGTCACATGGCCAGCTAGCGTGTTGTGTTTGCTGATGGCTGCGTTTTTTTTGTGCCTGGTGCCCGATCGCGCCGGGGCGGAAACCGTTTATGTCGATGATGCCAACCCGCCTTTCATGTATGGCAAACATGGGCGGGCACTGGGGATTTATCCCGATCTGGTGCGCGAAATATATCATCGTGCCAATTTGCCGGTCACGGTAAGTGCCGTTCCCTGGAAACGCGCCCTGGATGATGCCGCCAACGGCATGAACAGCATTGCCGGGGTGTATCAAACACCGGCACGGCGCGACACATTTGCCTTCACCCATCTGATTTATGTTGAAGACCTGATGGTCTATCAAAAGCTCGACCATCCTGTTTCCCTGAACTCGATTGATGATTTAAACGGCCATACCATCGGCACGGTGCGCGGCTGGAATTATGGCCAGTTGTTTAACCAGCATCGCAAACAGGGCCGTTTTGCCATTTCAGAGGCCGCAAGCGACCGGCAAAACATGCAAATGCTGGCAATGGGCCGGGTCGACATGGTGATTGCCATTCGCGAAGCAGGCAATGAAACCCTGCGCAGGCTTGGGCTTGACGACGTGATCAAGGCATCACAACAGCCGCTGTTTTCCTATCCCACCTTTATTGCCGTCAATCGCAAAGCCACGACAGCAACCCTGATCCCGGTTTTAAATCAGGCCATTCTCGACATGCGCAAGGATGGCACATGGACACGGATCGTAAATGAAGCCCTGAACCACCCTGTCCTTCAATCCGATTAAAAAATGCGGATCGGGGACAGAAGCAGACAAAACAGAGCCGGTCAGGGTGACTGACCGGCTCTGTTTTTCATCATATCGCAATATCGCCCTTGTATTCGCCCGACACTTATACATAGCGTACCCGGCGTCAAACGACGCGAAATCTCAACGAAACGAGATTTTCGGAAACAGGCTTTTTTTCGGTTTGGCTTTCGGGCCAACCCGTTCATCAATGGCTGCCGCAATCTGGCGGGCAATATTGGCATAGGCTTGCGAATGTGCCCCGTCCGGGTCGGTTTCGATAATCGGCTTGCCTTCATCCGCCCCCAGGCGAATTTTAAGGTCGAGCGGGATTTCACCCAAAAATGGCACGCCCAGTTCATCGGCTGCCTTGTGCGCGCCGCCATGGTCAAACACATGGTCGACATGCCCGCAATTGGGGCACTGATAATAGCTCATATTTTCGATCAGGCCGAAAATTGGCACATTGACCTTGCGAAACATGTTCAGGCCCTTGCGCGCATCAAGCAAGGCAATGTCTTGCGGGGTGGATACAATCACCGCCCCGGTCACGGGCACACGTTGCGCCATGGAAAGCTGAATGTCCCCGGTGCCCGGCGGCATATCGACCACCAGAACGTCAAGCTCGCCCCAGTCGGTATCGCGCAGCAGTTGTTCAAGCGCGCCCATCGCCATTGGGCCGCGCCAGATTACCGGCTGTTCTTCGTCAATCATGAAACCGATCGACATGATTTTCACCCCAAAGGCCGAAGGCGGCGTGATTTTGCCTTCCTTATTGGAATGGGTCGGCTTGGCGGTGCGAAGCCCCATCATGCGCGGCAGGGACGGGCCATAAATATCGGCATCTAACAACCCGACCGACAGCCCCTGACGGGCCAGCGACAAGGCCAGGTTAACAGCGGTTGTCGATTTGCCAACGCCGCCCTTGCCCGATGCCACCGTAATGACGGAGCGGATCGCCCCCAGATCGAGCGGGCGTTGCCCGCTCCCCGGTGTGGCTGCCGGTCGCGTGCCGACACCCGCGGATGCGGGCTTATGGGCATGGTCATGGCCGTGTGAGTGGCCATGTGAATGTCCGCTATCGGGTTGCGACGCGGGCTGCTGTGGTGCTTTTGCACCGCCACTGCGCTCGGCAGTCAGGGCGACACGGGCTGTTGTGACCCCGTTCACACTATTTACTGCGCGCTCGGCCGTTTGGCGCAAATCTTCCAGTGACGGGCCGCGTTCGGGATCGACACCAATCATAACAGTGACATTTTCACCATTTATATCAATGCCTTGTATCATATTTTTATCAACAATACTTTTGCCATCGATCGGGTCGGTAACACCGTTTAAGGCAGCAAGTATTGTTTCGCGAGTGGGGGAAGTCATGTTGCGGTCTCCGATTTTTGGCTTATGTCCTTGAACAGTTAGGGCATATGGGTGCCTATCGTTGTTTTGCGCGGCTAGCTGTCATATAAGGCGGAAGAGCCAGGTAATCAAAGACAAACACCGAACGGCAAGGAGGGGAAGACACTCGATGCCATGGAATTCGCAAGGGGGCGGTGGCCCCTGGGGTAATGGCGGCGGCAATAATGGCGGCCAGAACCCATGGGGAAAACGTCCTTCAGGCGGGAACGGCGGCGGCGGAACGCCCCCCGATCTAGATGAAATGATTCGCAAGGGCCAGGAACGCCTTAAACGGCTGTTTCCTGGTGGTGGTGGCGGCTTTAAGGGCATTGTCCTTATCGGTCTGGCCATTGTCGGCATTTGGTTGCTGACAGGGTTTTACCGCGTTCAGCCAGGTGAACAGGGTGTTACCCTGTTGTTTGGCAAATGGGTCGGCACAACGGGACCGGGTTTGAATTATTTTCTGCCAGCGCCAATTGGCGAGGTCATCACTCCGAACGTAGAACGCACCAATCAGATCGAAGTTGGCTATCGCGGATCCGGCATGGGGGAAAGTTCCACCCGTGACGTTCCCGAAGAAAGCCTGATGCTGACCGGTGACCAGAACATTATTGATATTGATTATGTGGTTCAGTGGCGCATCCGCGACGCTGGTGCTTATCTTTTCAATATTCGTGACCCGGAAACCACCATCAAGCTGGCATCTGAAAGTGCCATTCGCGAAGTGGTTGGTAAAACCGATCTGGAAGCCGCATTAACCGTTGGCCGTGTTGAAGTTGAAGAGCAGACACGGACATTGCTGCAAAGCATTATGGATGGCTACAAATCCGGGATTTTCATTTCCGAAGTGAAAATGCAGAAGGTAGACCCGCCCAAAGAAGTTATCGACTCGTTTAACGACGTTCAGCGGGCCCGTCAGGACCGTGACCGTTCGCGCAACGAGGCCCTTGCCTATCGTAACGACATCATCCCGCGCGCCAAGGGTAATGCCGAGCGCATGATCATGGAAGCCCGTGCCTACAAGGATCGGGTTGTGAAGGATGCGCAAGGTGAAGCATCGCGTTTTGACTCGGTCTACAATTCCTATCTGACCGCCAAAGACGTGACCAAGCGCCGCCTGTATCTTGAAACCATGCAGGAAGTGCTGCAAAGCTCGACCAAGGTTATTCTGGACCAGAAAGACGGCGGCAACGGCGTCGTGCCTTACCTGCCGCTACCTGAAATCCAGAAGAACACCGCCAGCCAGAATTCGGGAGGCGACAAATAATGGCAAGTCCAAAACTTATTATCGCCGCCGTCGTCCTGGTCGTTGTTGCGATTGTTGGCTCGATGTGCGTGTTCACCGTCCGCCAGGACAAACAGGCACTGGTGCTGCAGTTTGGTAACCCGGTTCATGCAATTTCCGAACCGGGCCTGCATTTCAAACTGCCGATCCAGAATGTCGAGTATTACGAACGCCGTATTCTTGACCTTGATCCGCCGGTACAGCAGGTTTTGCTGTCTGATCAGAAGCGCGTCAATATTGACAGCTTCGCCCGCTGGAAAATCGTTGATCCGCTTCAGTTCCGCAAACGTGCGCTGAATGTGGACCAGTTTGTCCAGATTTTCGGCCAGCGCCTGAACTCGGTTATCCGGGGTGAATTGGCACAATCACCGCTAATCGCCCTTCTGACCGACAACCGGGCCCGCATCATGGAGAAAATCCAGGCGGCCCTGATTGAACCGGCCAAGGATTTTGGTGTTCAGCTGATCGATGTCCGTATCGGCCGAACTGATCTTCCCAAGGAAACCTCGCAGGCGGTTTATAACCGTATGCAGTCGGCCCGTATTGCCGAGGCCTCCCAGCTTCGTGCAGAAGGCGAGGAAATCAAGTCCAAGACCCAGGCCGATGCCGAACGTGAAAAGGTCATTCTTTTGGCCGAAGCACGCCGCCAGTCCGAAACCTTGCGCGGTGAGGGCGACGCGGAACGCAACAAGATCCTGGGGGCGGCCTATAACAAGGATGCGAAATTCTTCGAATTTTATCGCTCCTTGCAGGCTTACCGTGAAGCGTTTGCGAACGGTTCAACCATGGTCCTGTCGCCGAGTTCTGAATTCTTCAAATATTTTAATCAGTCAGAACCCGACGCAAGCCGCTAGACAAATTGATAAGGCGACCGGCATACTCTGCCGGTCGCTTTTTTAATTCATAAATAATAAACGGGAACGTCCGCGCCGATGAAAGAACTCGCCACAGCCATTCTTCTGGCAATCGCGCTGGAGGGAATGTTTTATTCGCTGTTTCCGCGCGGGGCGAAACGGGTCATGGAACTGATGCAGGAAATTTCCGAAGCCCAGTTGCGCATCGGCGGTCTGGTTGCAGCGGTTTTATGTGTTGCTGCAATTTGGGCAATGCGCCAGTTCTGGCAATAATCCCTCCTCAACCACCTGTCATTACCTGCCCCGTGGTCACAGACAGACCGGTTGACACAATATCCCCCACAGAAAACAGACTTCCACCTTACACTTGCCCTTTTTTCGCCAAACTCGCCCCTAATTTGGGAGAGGTGCGATGCAGTCCCTTGCATCGCCTGCTGCATAAATCATAAAAATCTCCGTGAACGCGGCAACAAACAGGATCAGAAACCATGCGAAAAGCATTTTACAATCCGGCCCGCAAGCTCTCTGCGGCGCTCGTGATTGTGTTATTCGGTGTGACGAGCATCGCGCAAAGCGCGTATGCCCGCGGCGCACCCGACAGTTTTGCTGATATGGCAGAGCGACTGCTGCCAACGGTTGTCAACATTTCCACAAGCCAGCTTGTCGCTGATCGCCAGGGCCCGGATTTCCAGTTCCCTCCCGGATCCCCCTTTGAAGACCTTTTCCGTGATTTCATGGAACGCAATGGTCAGGGTAAAGGCCAGGAACAAGGGCAGAATGCGCCGAAAAAACACCGCGCAACGGCTCTGGGTTCAGGCTTTATCATTTCGGCGGATGGTTACATCGTCACCAACAACCACGTGATTGACGGTGCCGACGAAATTTCGGTCACCCTGCACGACAACGAAACCCTGCCAGCAAAACTGATTGGCCGGGACGCAAAAACCGACGTTGCTCTGCTCAAAGTGGATACGAAAAAAGACCTGCCCTTTGTCAAATGGGGCGACTCGGACAAAGCCCGCGTCGGTGAATGGGCCATGGCCATTGGCAACCCGTTCGGCCTGGGTGGCACGGTTACCGCCGGTATTATTTCGGCGCGCAACCGCGACATCAACCAGGGTCCGTATGATGACTTCATTCAGACCGATGCCTCGATCAACCGGGGCAATTCCGGCGGCCCGCTGTTCAACATGGACGGCGACGTTATCGGCATTAACAGCGCCATTTATTCGCCTTCTGGCGGGTCGGTCGGCATTGGCTTTGCCATTCCGTCGGCTATTGCCGAATCCGTTGTTGATCAGATCAAGGAATATGGCCGTCCGCGTCGCGGCTGGCTGGGTGTTCACATCCAGACCGTCACCGACGACATTGCCGATTCCGTTGGCCTGAAAGAATCTTATGGCGCCATGGTTGCAGGTGTTACCAAAGATGGTCCGGCTGAAAAGGCCGGCATCAAACAGGGTGACGTAATTTTGAAATTCGACGGTAAAAAAGTCGAAAGCATGCGTCGTCTGCCGCGTATCGTTGCCGAAACCAAAATTGGCAAATCGGTTGATGTTGAACTGTGGCGTGATGGCGAGAAAAAAGACATCACCGTCGATCTGGGCGAGCTGAAAGAAGAAGCCGCCGCAGATAACAGCACCGATGACCAGCAAGAACAGGCACCGGTACAAACATCCAGCGAAGCCACCATTGACGCCCTTGGCCTCAAGGTTGCCAATGTTGATGATGACCTGCGGCAGCGCTTCAACCTGACGGCCGATACCGAAGGCGTTGTTGTCACCGATGTCGACACTGCCAGCTTCTCGGCTGAAAAAGGTGTTCGTCCGGGCGATATCATTCTTGAAGCATCGCACCAGTCGGTCAGCACGGTTGATGAAGTACAAAAAGCAGTCAAATCGGCACAGGATGACGGTAAACGTACCATCCTGATGTTGATCGAAACCTCGGCCGGGCCGCGTTACTTTGGTCTGACCCTGGACAAGCAAGACAAAAAAGACAAATAAGCCGTTCGGAAATTAACGAACTTGAACGACAAGGGGCGGCCTGTTCAGGCCGCCCCTTGTTGCATTGTGGTATATATAAAACCGGAACGGCGAACGCTGCTGGGGTTCAACCGCCCACAAACTGATCGCGCCCATAACCTTGCAAATATAACAACGCCGTCAGATCGCCATGATTAATGCGGATGCGGGCTTGTTTTTGTACCGATGGCTTGGCATGAAAGGCCACACCGGTTCCCGCAATCGAAATCATCTGCAAATCATTGGCCCCGTCGCCAACGGCAATGGCATCCTGGGCTGTAATGCCGTTTTGGGCGGCCAGCATTTCCAGCGCATCAACCTTCGCCTGGCGATCCAGTACCGGTTTTTGCACCTTGCCGGTCAGAGTATTGTCCGCATGAGTCAGCAAGACATTGGCCTGATCAAAGTCAAAACCAAGTTCGCGACGCACGGCCGATGTAAAAAAATCAAACCCGCCCGAGACCAGTGCTGCAAAGGCCCCGTTGGCCCGCATGGTGGCGACCAGTTCGCGCGCGCCGCTGGTATATTCAACCCGTTTCCAGGCTTCATTCAGCATCGCGCTTGCCATACCGGCCAGCAATCCGACGCGTTCATCGATGGCGGCTTCAAAATCAAGTTCACCGTTCATGGCGCGCGCGGTGATCGCGGCGACGCGGTCTTTGACACCGGCAAAATCGGCAAGTTCATCAAGGGTTTCGCCGGTTACAATCGTGCTGTCCATATCGGCAATCAGCAGTTTTTTGGCGCGCCCGGTGGCCGCCTGCACCACCTTGTCGGCATCAATATTACACTTTTCCAATGCCTGATCGGCCTGGCCAAGCGTTATGCCCTTAAAGGCAATATCGCAGGCTTCATCTTGCGCCAGCCAGACAACATCACCAAGGTGTGCCCCGGCCGCCTTTAAGGTGGTGGTTGCCTTGTCAATCATGTCGGGGGTCAGGGCACCGGAATTTGGCGCGGTGATCAGGGTCAACACCAGATCCATTTATACAGGCTCCTTGCTGGCTGTGCTTGCGGGTTCGCCGCCTTTATCCTGACTGCGCGGACCAAAGACAAGAAAAGTTTCGGTAAAAGCGGAACATCACCGGAGTAGAAACATTGATACAATAGGGAGCTCTGCTATCTTGGACGATAATTTTTGCCATAATCCCCAAAAAGAAAGCCCGTCATGGAGATCAGCACATTTACCGCCCGCGAGTTTAATCAAGATACCAGCAAAGCTAAAAAAGCGAGCCACAAGGGCCCGGTCTTCATCACAGACCGCGGGAAACCGGCCCATGTTTTATTGTCGATTGAACAATACCAGAAAATTCTGGGCCTTGCGCCGTCGATCGTCGACCTGCTGGCAATGCCGGAAACTGTCGATGTTGAACTGAAACCCCAACGCATAGAAAATATGTCCGACCTGACGGATTTTCCATAATGTATCTTCTTGATAGTGACGTCGTCGTTGAACTGCGCAAAGCAGGCAGCGAAAAAGCCAACGAAAATGTCGTAAAATGGGCAAATTCTGTGCCAACGGCAGGAACGTTTTTATCCGCCATTACGGTTCTCGAACTTGAGATCGCCGTTCTGGAATTTGAATGGCAGGACGAAGAACGTGGACCCTTGATGCGCAAATGGCTGGACGAACATGTGATCCCGGCATTTGACGGGCGCGTGTTGCCAATCAATGAAAAGGTTGCCCGTAAATGCGCGCAGTTTCACAGCCGTGGCTCGCATTCCGAAGGTGCAACTCTGCTGGCCGCGACCGCCCTTGTGCATGGCCTGACCGTGGTCACCCGCAACACCGATGAATTCAAACCAACCGGTGTTACCTTGTGCAACCCCTGGGATGCCCCTGAAGATGCCCCGTGTAACCCCGAAGGATAAAGCCGGTAGAACCGACGCCACATCCCTCCGGTGATATTGCCGGGCCATCTCTCATGGCCCCGGACAATCTCGCGCCTGTCATGCCTGCGCTGACGCCCCCTTTTCGGCCGTTCCGCAGTTACGTTCTGGCACACGGGCATATGCCAAAACCGGCAATCTTGTTTTCAACTGCCCGGAACCGCCACCTGCCTTACAATATCGATGCAAACAGTTTATGGATAACGGTGCCTTGCACCTGTTATATCCCAGCCGGCAAACGCGGCGTGATGCAGGTTTAAATTACCGGCATCCCCCGCCACAAACCGAGACCGGCAACAACGGAACTGCATTGATGAGCGATCGCGAACCCGACAGCAAAAATCCCCCTGCCGCTGATGCGCGCCCAACCCCGGCAGCGCCCCCCCTCACCGATGCGCCGTTTTTGCCGGTCATTATTGTTGCCGGGCCAACGGCCAGCGGCAAATCGGCATTGGCGCTGGATCTGGCCCGGGAATTTAACGGCGTCATCATCAATGCCGACAGCATGCAGGTATATCGCGAGCTTCGCGTGCTTAGTGCGCGCCCCGATGATGCCGAGCTATCGCGCGCCCCTCACCGCCTCTATGGCGTGCTATCGGGCCGTCAGGCCTGCTCAGCCGGGAAATGGCGCGAGATGGCTTTGGCCGAAATTGCCGCCTGCCATGCGGCCGGACAGTTGCCCATCGTTACCGGGGGGACCGGCATGTATTTAAATGCCCTGACCAACGGCATTGCCCCGATCCCCGATATTGATAAATCAATCCGTGAGATCATCACCGCCGAACTGGCAGCACTTGGCCATGACGCGTTTTTTGCCCGCTTGCAAAAAGACGACCCCGCCACGGCTGCCACGCTGGATTCTGCCAATACACAGCGGCTGATTCGCGCCGCCGAGGTTTTGCGGGCCACCGGCCACGGTTTGGCCCATTGGCACGGTGCTGCAATGCTGCCCCCCCCAAATGGCATGGCTTTCCTAAAGTTCTGTTACATGCCCCCGCGCGACATTTTATATGACCGCTGCAACAAGCGTTTTGACCTGATGATTAAACAGGGCGCGATTGACGAGGTTAAATTTCTGCTGTCACAAACCCTTCCGCCCGAATCCCCGGTAATGAAGGCGGTTGGCGTGCGCGAGCTTGCATCATATCTGGCAGGTGAGCTGTCGCTGGCCGAGGCAAAGGCGCTGGCACAACGCGAAACCCGCCGTTATGCCAAGCGCCAGTTAACATGGTTTCGCCATCAAATGACCGACCGCGAGACCATCGACACGCAATATTCGGAAAGTCTGGAAGGCAAATTGCGTAATCTTGTTCACCAATTTCTGTTGACCGCGCCAAAGTGAGGCGATAGGTTGGCCATTCCGCCAGTGAAATGGCGGAAAACCGCCGTTTCGGCGGCTTTTTCAACCCCAATCACAGGGTAGATCGATCATGTTTCAATCACGCGGTTATCACGCGACACGTTGTTGTCGCTAAACAAGAGGCTCGGAAAATCATGGCAGAACGTATTATGAATGGTTCGGAAGTAGTGTTGCAGGCCCTGACAGATCAGGGTGTGGAAGTCATATTTGGCTATCCCGGCGGCGCCGTCCTTCCGCTATATGACGAAATATTCAAACAGAATCACATTCGTCACGTTCTTGTCCGCCATGAACAGGCTGCCGTCCACGCTGCTGAAGGCTATGCGCGCTCCACCGGCAAGGTTGGCTGCGTACTGGTTACCAGCGGCCCGGGGGCAACCAATGCTGTTACCGGCCTGACCGACGCGTTACTTGATTCAATCCCGATCATCTGCCTGACCGGCCAGGTGCCCACCCACCTGATCGGCAACGATGCCTTTCAGGAGGCCGACACCACCGGCATCACGCGCCCTTGCACCAAGCATAACTATCTGGTCAAGGAAAGCAGCAAGCTGGCCCGCACCATGCACGAGGCCTTTCACGTTGCCACCCATGGTCGCCCCGGCCCGGTCGTAATTGACCTGCCCAAGGATATTCTGGTCGCACCGGCCCCCTATATTGACCCGTCACAGGTTCAGCATCGCACCTATAACCCGCCCGTGAAGGGGGATCGCTCCCAGATCGAAAAGGCGGTTGAAATTCTGGCTTCCGCGAAAAAGCCGGTTTTGTATTGCGGCGGCGGGGTTATCAATTCCGGCACACAGGCCTGCAAATTGCTGGCTGAATTTACCCGCCTGACCGGCGCACCGATTACCCTGACCCTGATGGGGCTGGGCGCTTATCCGGCATCGGATCGTCAATATCTGGGCATGCTGGGCATGCACGGCACCTATGAAGCCAACCTGGCGATGCATGATTGCGATGTTATGGTTGCGATTGGCGCGCGGTTTGACGACCGGGTAACGGGCAATGTCGATTTCTTCTCGCCTGGATCAACCAAAATCCAGATCGATATTGATCCAAGCTCGATCAACAAAAACGTTGCTGTTGATGTTGGTATTGTTGGTGATGTTGGCCATGTCATCGAAGACATGATGAAAATCTGGAAAGCCAAACAATACAGCGTTAATCAGGCCGCCCTTGACGCCTGGTGGGGTGAAATTGAAGGCTGGCGTGAAAAGCGCTGCCTGTCCTATGTTCAGCCCGCTGACGTGATCAAACCGCAGCATGTTATCCGCCGGATGCATGCATTAACGCGGGATCGTAAAACATTCATCACCACCGATGTTGGCCAGCACCAGATGTGGGCCGCCCAGCATTTCGGGTTCGAACATCCCAATGAATGGATGACATCGGGGGGCCTTGGTACCATGGGTTATGGCCTTCCGGCCGCCATGGGCGTTCAGGTTGCCCATCCTGATGCGACGGTCATTTGTTTTAGCGGCGATGCCTCGATCATGATGAACATTCAGGAATGCGCGACGCTGACCCAGTATCGCCTGCCGGTGAAAACCATCATCCTTAATAACCGCTATATGGGCATGGTCCGCCAGTGGCAGCAATTGCTGCACGGATCGCGCTATTCCGAAAGTTATAGCGAAACCCTGCCCGACTTTGTCAAACTTGCCGATGCCTTTGGCTTTACCGGCCTGACCTGCAAGGACCCGGCCGATCTCGATGCCACCTTGCAAAAGATGCTTGATATTGACGGCCCGGTCATTGTTGATGTCGCGGTGGATGACAAGGAAAACTGCTTCCCGATGATCCCGTCTGGCAAGCCGCACAATGAAATGTTGCTAGGCCATGAAACAAGTGGCGACCAGGCCATTGATTCCGATGAAGGGATGGTTCTGGTCTGACCGGCCTGCTTTCCCAAAAGCATCGCCGGAAAACCGATATTTTCATTTTGACAGGTGGGGCTGGTTGCGATGGTTCATCGCCCGCCCCGACCGCAGCGGAGCAAGACCGTGAAAGAAACCGAAATTTCAAAACACACCATTTCTGTTCTGGTGGACAACGAAGCGGGCGTTCTGGCCCGTGTGATCGGCCTGTTTTCGGGCCGTGGCTATAACATCGAAAGCCTGACCGTGGCCGAAGTTGACGCCGGTTCGCGCCTGTCGCGCATTACCGTTGTTACCTCGGGCACGCCGATGGTGATCGAACAAATCAAGGCCCAGCTCGGGCGTCTGGTTCCGATCCACAAGGTCAGCGATCTGACATTGGCCGGTCCCAGCGTCGAACGCGAGCTGGCATTGGTCAAGGTCATTGCGACCGGTGAAAAACGTGTTGAATCCCTGCGCATTGCCGATATTTTCAAGGCGCGCGCGGTCGATGCAACCAACACTTCCTTTATTTTCGAAATCATCGGCAGCCCTGAAAAGATTGATGCCTTCAATAAATTGATGGAGCCGCTTGGTCTTGCGGAAATTTCCCGTACCGGTGTTGCCGCCATTTCGCGCGGCACCCTGATGATGTGAATTTGCCTGTCCCGGCACCGGTCGGGGGCAAATACATTTCAATCCTTTTAATCCAGCGCCCCCGCAAGATAACAAAAAAGCGGGGCCCAACGTCCAGAGGTATCGAAAGATGCGTGTTTATTACGACCGCGATGCAGATGTTAACCTGATCAAAACCAAAAAAGTTGCCATCATTGGTTACGGATCACAGGGCCACGCCCATGCGCTTAACCTGCATGATTCCGGCGTTGCCGAAGTTGCTGTTGGCCTGCGCGAAGGGTCAGCAACCCGCAAGAAAGCCGAAAAAGCCGGCCTGAAAACCATGACCCCGGCCGAAGCCGCTGCATGGGCCGATGTCGTCATGATCCTGACGCCGGACGAAAACCAGGCTGCCATTTATGCCAACGAACTGCGCGACAACCTTAAAGAAGGTGCCGCGTTGATGTTTGCCCACGGCCTGAATGTGCATTTCGGCCTGATCGAGCCGCGTGCCGACCTTGACGTGATGATGGTTGCACCGAAGGGCCCGGGCCACACGGTTCGTTCTGAATATGCCCGTGGCGGCGGGGTTCCTTGCCTGGTTGCTGTTGAACAGAACGCATCTGGCAACGCCCTTGAACTGGCCCTGTCCTATGCATCGGCCATTGGTGGCGGTCGTTCCGGCGTTATCGAAACCAGCTTCCGCGAAGAATGCGAAACCGACCTGTTCGGCGAACAGGCTGTTTTGTGTGGCGGTCTGACCCAGCTGATCAAATACGGCTTTGAAACCCTGACCGAAGCTGGCTATGCGCCGGAAATGGCCTATTTCGAATGCCTGCACGAAGTAAAGCTGATTGTCGATCTGATGTATGAAGGCGGCATGGCCAACATGCGTTACTCGATCTCGAACACCGCGGAATATGGTGACTATGTTACCGGCCCGCGCGTAATCGATGCATCGGTTAAAGAACGCATGAAAGCAGTTCTCGCTGACATTCAGGAAGGCAAGTTCGTGCGCGACTTCGTTCAGGAAATGCATTGCGGCCAGCCGATGTTCAAGGCAACCCGCCGCCTGAACGCCGAACACGAAATCGAAGAAGTTGGCACCAAACTGCGCGCCATGATGCCGTGGATCGCTGCCAACCAGCTGGTCGACAAAGAAAAGAACTAAGTTTCTTTTCGATCTGTCGCTAAAAATAACGATGGTCGCCTTGTTCGCAAGGCGGCCATTTTTATTTGACGGCCCCCCTGCGCACTCACATTTTTGCTGATTACTTTGATTCTGTCCAGGACTGAATGGCTTGAAAACCAATGGGTTCCATTGCCCCACATTCGTCACTTTCTGGACGTTTCGGGTTCGGAACCAAATTGACGATTAGCCGGTAAATCAATGCATCTTCCGCAATCAGGTCTGCCTTGCAAAACAGAATGGCGATATTGCCGGTTTAGGCTGGATATATGAGGCTATTGTGTTTAATCCTGACCTTTAAAACTTTAACCCAACCATGAGCAGATGAATGTCCGAATTTATCGACCTTGCCCCGGAAGTTGCCGAAGCCTTTGCCAGTGGCGCCCCGGTTGTTGCCCTGGAATCGACCATCATTTCGCATGGCATGCCCTATCCGCAAAATCTGGAAACCGCGCAGGCCGTTGAACAGGATGTGCGCGATAACGGGGCCGTTCCCGCCACCATCGCCGTTATTGGCGGGCGCTGCAAAATCGGCCTTTCCCCGGCAGAGCTGGAATATTTTGCCAAGGGCAGCAACATTTTAAAATTGTCGCGCCGCGATATTCCCTATGCCATTGCCAAAAAATGCGATGGCGCGACCACGGTTTCCGCCACCATGATTTTGGCGGAAAAAGCCGGGATCAAGGTTTTTGCCACCGGCGGCATTGGCGGCGTTCACCGCGAACTTGCCATCAGCTTTGATATTTCAGCCGACTTAACCGAACTGGGTAAAACCAGCGTTGCCGTTGTGTGCGCCGGGGCCAAGGCGATTTTGGATATTCCAATGACGCTGGAACATCTTGAAACACTCGGCGTGCCGGTTATTGCCTATGGCACCGACGAATTCCCGGCTTTTTATACGGTAAAAAGCGGGCAAAAAGCCCCCCTGCGCCTTGATACGCCCGAGGAAATTGCCGCATTTTTAGCATCGAAATGGGAATTTGGCCTCGAAGGCGGTGTCGTGATTGGCAACCCGCCGCCGGCTGACAAGGCCCTGGCGCTTGACGCAATTGAACATGCAATTGACTCGGCCCTGGTCGAAGCCAAAGGTTTGAACATTCACGGGCGCGACGTGACCCCGTTTTTGCTGCAACGTGTAACGCAGCATACCAAAGGCAAAAGCCTGGAAGCCAACATTGCGCTGGTGCGCAACAATGCCCGGCTGGGCGCACAAATTGCCGTGGCAATGGCGAAATAACGCCACAGCCCCAAACCACAGATACAAAAAATGCGGGCCACACGGATCCGCATTTTTTATGTGGAATTGGCGCAGGGCCAACCGGTTGAGAGCAACCCTGCGCCAGTTCGCAGCCCTTAGGCAGAGGTGGCATCTGCCAGAAGGCTGCGGTCCAGTCGGCTGTCGTCTATCGGCGCATCCCAAACGGTGCGGCAGGGCAAAACACCGGCCCAAACCGGCAAGGCGTAATCTTCTTCATCATCAACCGGGTCGCCGGTGCGAATTTTCGCCGAGACCGCTTCCATATCGAATTCCAGAAACATGGTGGCCTTTAGTTCCTGCTTGTTGGGATGACGGATGGTGTCCCAGCGCCCTTTAGCCAGTTTTTCAACAAAAACGGCCGATTGTTCCATTTTCGCGGTGTCATCTTCCATCACACGGGCTTTGCCATAAATCACCACAGAACGGTAATTGGCCGAATGATGAAAGGCAGAGCGCGCCATCACCAACCCGTCCAGATGGGTGATGCAAATGCAGGCTTCCGCCCCATCAGCAATTGCGCCCAGCACGCGATTTTTTGACGATCCGTGAATATAAAACTGCTCGCCTACCCGCCAGTGCGCTGTCGGAATCATCACCGGGCGACCGTCCAGAACCGTGCTGACATGGCAAATGATCGCTTCATCAATAATGCGATGGACCGTTTCGCGGTCATAGCTGGCACGCTTGGGGCCACGAACCATTTTGGTTTGAGGCTGAATGTCGTAATCGGTCTCGCTCACTGGTCTCTCCTTGGCGGGCGGTGCGTGGGTGTTTGCCCGCATCATCGCCAAAATTGGACTTTTCATAAGAACCGATATAAGAAAATTGATAGAACCAATTTTACAAAGCAGCCCGGCATGAGCACCATTTTTTCGTGGATATTCGCCAGCAGCCCCGATGATGCCCGGCAACCGGCCTATCGACGGCTGTATCTGGGCATTCGTGCTGCCATTCTTGACGGGCGGTTAAAGCCGGGGGAAAAACTGCCCGCCACCCGCGAGCTGGCGCAACAATTACGTATGTCGCGCAATACGGTGGTTAATGCGTTCGATTTGCTGATGTCTGAGGGCTATCTGGAGGGGCGCGTGGGCGCAGGCAGCTTTGTTGCCGCCAGCCTGCCTGACCGTTTGTTTAACACAAGCGAGGCAATCGGCGTGTCGGCACCCCACGCCACCCCGTTGCGCGCCGGTAAAACCACGGCAGAACCAAAAGCCGGGCAGAACAGTAACAGCCCCCCGTCCCGCCCGCTTCGCATCAGCAAAAGTGCCACGCGCAGCCTTGCCTATAACCGCCCCCACCCGCATTTTCCCACATCACGGCCATTTAACCCCGCCACCCCGGATTTATCGGCATTTCCGTTTGAAATATGGGCGCGGTTATTGCGCCGGGCGTGGCGCGTGCCCAAACTGGCCCTGACCACCCCGACCGACAGCATGGGCCTGCCCGGTTTGCGCAGTGAAATTGCCGCGTGGTTGCGCCAGTCCCGCGGGGTCAATTGCGATGCCAGCCGCATCATGATTGTTTCAGGCGCGCAACAGGCGCTTGATTTTATTGGCCGCGCCCTGATTGACCCGGGCGATGTGGTCGCGCTTGAAGACCCCGGATATGAAGGTATTCGCGGGGTTCTGGCCGCCAATGGTGCGGTTATTCGCCCCATCCCCGTGGATCACGAAGGCTTGCAGGTCAGCGTGCTTGCCGCCGAAACATCGCCCCCGGCCCGCATGGTTGTGACCACGCCATCGCGTAACTACCCGATGGGCACCACATTGTCGCTGGCACGGCGGTTATCGCTGTTGCAATGGGCGCGCGATGTTGATGGCTGGATTATTGAAGACGATTACGACAGCGAATATCGCTATGACGGCCCGCCTTTATCATCCCTGCAAGGGTTCGATCGCGACAACCGGGTGATTTATGTCGGCACATTTTCGCGCGTGTTATTTCCCGGCATTCGCCTTGGCTATCTGGTATTGCCGCCCGATCTGGTGCCGGTTTTTCGCGGCTTGCGCGGCTTTGCCGACGGGGTCCCGGCCCCTACGGCACAGGCGGCATTATCGGCTTTTTTTACCGATGGTCATTTTGGCAGCCATGTCCGCCGGATGCGCCTGCTCTATGGCGAACGGCGCACCTATCTTTTATCGCAAATTGCCGAGCATACCGCCGATTTGCTTGATGTTGTGCCCACCGATGGCGGTTTGCATGTTTGTGCCCGGCTGATCAACGGGCAGGCTGACCGCACCTATGAGCACGCCCTGATTGCCAAGCAGGTTGATTGCCGGTTTTTATCGTCCTATTTTCACAATAAAAGCCCCCGCGATAACGACCCGGCCCGTCAGGGCCTTATTCTGGGATTTGCCGGTTGGGAAAAAAAGCAGCTTGGTCAAAGTTTCAGTGATCTGATCGCAATTTTACGCCGTAAACCTTAATGTACCCCGAGCCAAAGACAGAGCGCGCCAGATGCTTCCCCCGGTATTTATAAAATGGCGCGCTCTGCCTGCCTTTAAAAATCGCTGAACATGAGGCCCGGATGCAAACACCCCGCCCGCCCATCGCCGTTATGTGGTTTCGCAACGATTTGCGATTAACCGACAACCCGGCCCTGCACGCCGCCCTTAACTGGGCCAGCGACAATAACGGCACGGTTCTGCCGATTTATATCCTTGATGACGTGATGGAAAAACAATTAGGCGGTGCCACACGCTGGTGGCTGGAACAAAGCCTGAGTGCGCTTGCAACGGCCATTGCGGCAAAAGACAGCACCACGGAAAACCAGCCGTCTGCCACCCCCCTGCATCTGTTTCGCGATAATGCCCAACAGGTAATTTCCCGCCTGCGCGATGATCACGACATTGCGGCGATATTCTGGAACCGCAGTTACGACCCGCAATCGGTCCAACGCGATAGCGCCCTGAAAAACCGGTGCCGCGATGTTTGGAACCTGCCGTGTGAAAGTTTTAACAGCCATTTGCTGTTTGAACCGTGGCAGGTCAAAACCGGGGCTGGAACTTCGTTCAAAGTGTTTTCGCCGTTCTGGCGTGCCTGCCTTAAAATGCCGCCGCCTGCCCGGCCCCAACCCGCCCCCAAAACCATGCCATTATCGGCTATCGCCCCGGAAAATGCGGTTACGTTGGCCAAGCTTGCCCTGTCGCCAACGCCGGTAGACTGGGCCGAAGGGCTGGCCGAACGGTTTACCCCCGGCGAGCAAGCAGCCCGCGACCAGTTACATGATTTTATCGATGACCGCCTTGTTGATTACGCCGATTTGCGCGACCGACCCGACCATCGGGTGACATCGGAACTATCGCCGCATTTGCGGTTTGGTGAAATCAGCCCGCGTGAAATTTGGCACGCCCTGTCCCACCACGCCGAGGCCGAACCGGGCCATGGCAAAACCGCATCCAAGTTTTTATCCGAACTGGGCTGGCGCGAATTTGCCCATCATGTGCTGTTTCACGCCGATGATTTACGGCGCAAACCCCTGCAAGCACAATTTGCGCAGTTCCCGTGGCGCGAAAGCAAAACTGACCTGCAGGCATGGCAGCGCGGGCAAACCGGATACCCGATTGTGGATGCCGGAATGCGCGAGCTTTGGCACACCGGCTATATGCATAACCGGGTCCGCATGATTGTGGGCTCGTTGCTGGTCAAACATTTGTTGCAACATTGGCAACATGGCCTTGAATGGTTTGACGATACCCTGGTCGATGCCTGCCCGGCGGCCGACCCGTTTTCATGGCAATGGATTGGCGGCAGCGGGGCCGATGCCGCCCCGTATTTTCGCATTTTCAACCCGGTTTTACAGGGTGAGAAGTTTGATTCCAACGGCGATTATGTGCGCCAATGGGTGCCCGAGCTGCGCGACCTTCCCACCGCGCACATCCATAAACCGTGGGAGGCCCCGCCCCTGATCTTGCAAGGAGCCGGGGTTAAACTGGGGCAAACCTACCCCAAACCGATTGTGGATTTAAAAGGTGGGCGCGACCGGGCGATGAACGCCTATCGCGAAATGAAGGCCGCCAGCACCGGCGATAATCCCGGTTAATCGGGGCGGTATCCTGATTACACCAAAACGCCATACATCCTGCCCTGAAAAACATTACAGGGCAGGATGGCTTTGCGCTTTTGCCTTAACGCCAGAACGGCTTTTGTTTATCAAATTCTTTCCATGCACTTGCGATGCCCTGCAAACGATAATCCGCCCGTGCGCCATACCACCCGGCAATGCGCCCAACCCCGATCAGCCCTTGTTTGCTTAATGCCGATTGCAAAATCGACAACCGGGTTTCGGCAACGGCCGCATCATTTAACTGGCCGAGAATGTCTTGTAATTCGGCCAAGCTGCTGCGGAATTTTTTAACCGCTTTACCGCCATAGATTTCATAGAAAAAATCGCAGGCATAGCGCATTTGCTTCACATCCAAACGCCACGCATGCAACCCGGCAATGCCCAGTTCGCCAACCTTGTTGCCGCGCTTGGCCATGCGCTTGCGCGCCCGCTCCAAAAGCGGTTCGGCCAATTCGCCAATCGGGGCCGACATGGCGCGCATTTGCGCCGCACTGGCCCCCGATGCCCAGCGCGAATAGCTCGACCAGGCGCCCAGCAGCAAACACAATTGCTGATAATCAGAGGATTCCAGCATTGCAATTGCAGCCTTAAACGCCAAGGCACGTTGCCCCTCGGCGGATTTGCGCAATTCGGCATTCGGCCCATGCTCGCCGGTTTCCGCCTTATCGGGAAAACGTTGTTCGATGGCAGGCAGGGTTTCGCCCAAAAACACATCCCAGTCGCGCAGGGCATCAAGCCCCTTGGTGCAGGATTTCAGCAACCGGCGGATCAAAACCGCTTCGCCCGCTGGCAGGTTGTGGCGAAACAGGCTGAACGCAACACGCAGGCGGCGCATGCCAACCCGCATCTGATGGCAGCCTTCAAGATGCAAATCCTGGCGCACACAAACTTCATTGCCCAAAATCATCGACAGGCCCTGGGCGATCACGGCGCGAAAGGCTTCTTCCGCGCTCATATCGGCTTGCAGGCCGACCGGATCGGCACGATAGAACGTGGGCGGTTCGTCAAAATAAAGCGAGCGCCCGCGCGACGCCTTGGACCGCAAACTTAAATATAGCGGCACGGTGCGCTGTAATTCCAGTGCCAGATCAAACAGGGTCGCCGGGTGGCCTTCTTTTAATTCCAGCTCCACTTCGGAAATCGGGGCTTCGCGGGTTCCGGCCCGCACCACACCCTGATCAATCGCCAGTTCCATCACCGCGTCACGATAGCCCAGATCAACACTGGTGCGCGCCAGATCGGTTTCAAAAATCCGGTCGATTTTCTTGTTTTTCGTCAGTTTGTCGAGCAGCGCCAAAACATCGGTATCGGTGAATTTCGCCAAATCCAGTTCACCGTCTTCCAGCTCGACCGTCCATTCCTGACGTTCAGGCAAGGCCGCCCGCAACCCATTTGAGGCCTTTACGGTCTGCTCCCAGCCCGTAGCCCCTTTTTTGCGCACCCGGATCGCCAGCCCCTTGCGCGATAACGACAGCTTGGGCGTATCATAATAAATCGACACCAGCTGGGTGGTCGACAAGCGCCGCCCTTCTTTGACCTCACGCAAAACCGGGGCCTGTTTCAGCCGATTCACATGCTTCGGATCGATCCGCATCTTCAGTTCGATCTCGATCTGTTTCTCCGCCATCCCGGTTCCTTCTATGCCAATCTTTGTACCCATCAGGCGCAACACGCATTTCCTGAAAGGATAGTTCTATCGTGAAACATATTGCAGCAATTTGAAATGATATCGCGCAAAAGCGTGTCATTTCATCGTCATATTCTTGTAAAAATCAGATTAAAGCGTGGAAAAGCAAGCGTTTTTGGGGGAAAGCGGCACAATGGGAAAACAGATGTTCATCTGAATGTTCTGGCGCGCAAAGATATGTTCATACAGTCACGACTCTGCCCGGTTTCGCGCATTTTGCACCACATGACACAGCGTTTCAGATGACGGAAGCGTGATGTTTGGCCGGGGCCGGCCGGATTCTTGCCCTTGCGGAAAATGCCGGTCCGCAGCGAAGATATACCAAAGCGACCATCTTGAAAAAAGGCACAAAAAAACCCGGCCAAAGCCGGGTTCATTTTGGTCTTCAAGTGGTGCCCGGAGGCGGATTCGAACCACCGACACGCGGATTTTCAGTCCACTGCTCTACCAACTGAGCTATCCGGGCAACCTTGAAGCGTTTCCGTTTCCGGAAGCGTTCCCTGCGGAACGAGCGGGGTTATACAAGCTGGTTTGCACCTTGTCCAGCCCGTTTTCGCATTTTTTTTGAACTTAAAATTCGTCTTCATCTTCAAGGTCTTCAAGATACTCTGGCGGTTCGCTCGCAGGCACGGCATAGCTGGCATTCAGCCATTTGCCCAAATCGAGATCTGCACAGCGTTTGGAGCAGAACGGTTTGTATTTTTCCACCACCGGCGCGCCACACATCGTGCATTGCGTGATGGTCGATTGCGCCTTGCTGGTCCCCGATGCTGTCATTTTACCCGCCATCTCCTAAGCCCTTTCAATCACATACTGATCCAGCCTTAATGTCGCGTCTGCCACCCGTTGGGGCAAACCGCCAAACAGGCCGGTTAAAATACGCTGACAATTTTCCTGTTCATCAAACATCTGCGCCATAACCGGATGCAAATGCAAACGGCACTGCCCCACCGGCTGATGGCGAAGCGCGCCTGCAATGGCACGCAATACGGCATTTTTCGCCGCCTCGCGCCCCAACAGGCCCGTTTGCGCCCACGATTCGCCTTTATCAAACATCATCGATGCCAATTCCAACCCGCTGCGCTGACGCGTTAATTCATACAGCCCCAGGCGGGTAAAACCGCCAATTTGCACGGCCCCGTCCATCTCGGTGCCAAATCCCTTGCGCAGGGCGGCTTCAAACGCATCGCGTGCCGCACGTCCCGGCATTCGGATCGGGTCAATCACCACCAAACCACCGATATTGCGCAATATCATCTGATGCACAATTTCAAAGGCCGCCGCCAGATTAACATCAAGATTACGCCGATCGGCATTTTGGCCGGTTAATGCCTGCGCGCCACCGGCATTCACATCAATGGCACAAAGAGCGGTGGTTTGTTCAATCGCAATCCAGCCGCCACCGGGCAATTCGACCCGCACCTGCAAGGCTTCGTCCAAAGCCGTTTCAACGCCTTCATGGGCAAACAGCAATGAATTGCCCTTATGCACGCTTAGCGCCGTTTCATCGGCCCCTTGCGCGCGCATAAGCCCCCGCAAACGAATATATTCCGCCATGCCATCAACAATGCACGGACTCCCGGCCATGATATGACGTTCAATCACCTGGTCAACATCGGACAAAGCACGAAAAACCAGACACGGGCGGTCGGCATTTTTTTGCGCCGCAACGGCTTGTTGCCAAACAGATTTAAGCCGGGAAAATTCACCCTTTAAAACATCATCGGCCCAGTCGGCAGCCGTGCTGCGCAAGGTCAGGCTTTCGCCCTGCTGTGCCAAAGACTTTAGAAAACCCGCCAAATGCGCACGCCGGGCCGGGTCATTTACCTTGCGTGGAATGTCGATTACTTTGCCGCCGGGGCGAAAAATCATACCGCCACCTTCAATGGCAATGCGCCCGGTCAGTTTGGGGCCTTTGTCGTCAAACCCCAGCCGCGATACCTGCACTATCACCCATTGCCCTTCGTGCAACGGGCCATCGATGCGGTCCAGCGGCAATAAGCCATCAGCACAGCCGTCCAGCACCACCATCGCGGCGGCCATTTCGGGCAGAACACGAGAGATCCGGCCAATGTGAATGTCAAACCGGCGCGGTCCGCCGCGATCCAGCCAAATGCGCCGTACGCGATCATTCACAATCAGGGCGACCCGGCGTTCGTCGGCCACCGCATCAATCAGTAACAGCCTGTCGCGCGCATCCCCCTGATCGGGCATGGTTATGCAGCCTCCGGGTAATATCCCAGCCCGCGCAACAGCGCGTCGGCATCATAAAGCGACAGGCCAACCACGTTGCTATAGGACCCGGAAAGATGACGGATAAAAACAGCGGCCTGCCCCTGAATGGCATAGGCACCGGCTTTGCCCTGCCATTCGTCACTGGCAAGGTACCGGTTGATGTCGCCTTCATTCAGGCCACGAAAAATAACCTGGGTTTCCACCACACGCGACCGCAAGGTGCCATCCGGGGCAATCACACAAATGCCGCCATGCACCCGGTGACGTCGGCCCGAAAGCATGTGCAAAAACTTGCGCGCTTCGGCGGCGTCTTCGGGTTTGCCAAGGGCGCGCTGGCCGCAGGCCACCACGGTGTCGGCGGCCAAAACAAACGCCCCTTCGTGTGCCTGGGCCACGGCACGGGCCTTTTCTTCGGCCAGGCGCAGGGCCAGGCGACGCGGGCTTTCATCACGCCGTGGCGTTTCATCGATATCGGCGGGCGAAATCGCATCGGGCGTAATGCCGATCTGGGCCAGCAATTCAACACGCCTTGGCGATGCCGAGGCCAGAACAAGTTTGGATGAAACGTGCGAGGACAAATGATGGCTCCCGGTTTGCAAAATACGGCACAACCCGAACCATAGCAGGACAACCGCCCTGACAAAACCGGCCCTGTTGACCCCAACGCAAACAAAATGCGGTTTGTGAAAAAAGGGACTTATACGAAAGCTCGTTAATCAAAACCGATCAACGGGCCCCTCAATCGGCGGGCGGGCTTATTGAGCCCTAGCCTTTTGCAGCACTGCCCGCGCGGCGCGGTCGCGCCTAAACAGATCTCCATGAGTCATTCTCATAAATATCTGGTCCTAAAACAGACAAATGCCGCCAGATCAAAGATCATGCGGCATTGCGTCGGTTCGCGCAGAATAAAGGCCGTTCCGGGTTTAACGGGATATATCACATACCTCAATCCGCCTTGTATGCAAGGCGGCGATAAACCGGAACATCTGCAGCGGATTATTTAAAGCGGAAAGTGATCCGACCTTTGGTCAAATCATATGGCGTCATTTCAACGCTGACTCGGTCGCCAGCAAGAACGCGAATACGGTTTTTCCGCATCTTACCCGAAGTATGGGCGAGAATTTCGTGATCATTGTCCAGCTTCACGCGGAACATCGCGTTGGGCAAAAGTTCTGTGACTGTGCCCTGAAACTCGATAACGTCTTCTTTAGCCATGAGACTCCTAAACTTTCGTGCTGCAACAACAATGACCGGTTGGCGCAAACTGCGCTGTTCACGCGAAAAGGTCAAGCCCTTTCGCATGTCGCACAATGCGCCCCGGCAATGCGGTACGTGCATGTTTCATTCAATATAGGTAGCATACCCCAACAGGGCCACCCCCAATGCGTTATTTCCCCTGCCAGCAGATGGATGTTTGATGAAAACGGTTCTAACCCCCGATCAATTCCCCAAAATTCGCCCCGCCACGGCCAAAGATGCCGGTCATATGCACGCCATGCTAAAGGAAATTGCCCGGGTGACGGGCAGCCTGGATAAATTCACCAGCACCGTCGATGATATAATTCGCGACGGGTTTGGCAGCACCCCCGCCTTTCACGCCCTGATCGGCGAAACCGACGCCGGAATGCCGCTGGCAATGTGCCTGTATTTCGACAGTTATTCCACCTTTCGCGGCAAGGCTGGCATTTATATTCAGGATTTATATGTGGATTCGTCGCTGCGCGGCGGCGGTTTTGCCCGTTACCTGTTTGCCCATGTTGCCGCCTATGCCCGGCAAAATAACCGCCATTACATTCGCCTGTCGGTGGATGCCGAAAACATGACCGGGCAAAAGTTTTACCGCAAAATCGGTATGAAAGGTGCGGTTGATGAACGGATTTACGTGCTTGACGGCGATGCGCTGGGCAATCTGGCCGCCGAGGCAGAATTATTAACCCAGCCGTAAAAACCGGTGCTGATTAAGCCAAAGCAGGCGCTAAAACCGGGGCGCCGGCGCCAGCGGAAAACGTTCAAGGATGCGTTTTTGAAGCTGGTCGCGCACCTGGCGATAGGCTTCAAGCTTTGTTTCGCGCGACCCTTCGACCATGGTGGCATCAAAGGTATTCCAGAACTCGACATCGCAGGCCATGGTGCGCGTCATTTCCATGGCCCGGTGCTGGGCCTCGGGCGACAGGGTGACGATCAAGTCGAAAAAGCCGTCTTCCAGTTCGTCAAAGGTTTTGGGTTTATAGGCCGAAATATCAAGGCCGATTTCATCCATGACAGCCACGGCAAACCCGTCAAGGTCGCCCGCGCGCAGCCCGCAACATTCAACATAAACCCGGCTGCCGTGAAAATGCCGCATCAATGTTGCCGCCATGATCGAGCGGACGGCATTGTAACTACACGAAAACAGCACGGCACCGGGCATATCCTGCGCCACCTGTCCTTACCCCCGAATATGCAAAACGCAAATCAGGGTAAACAGCCGCCGGGCTGTGTTTTCGTCCATCACAACTTTTTCAGACAGCACTTCACGCAATTGTTCCGACCCTTCATTATGCAGGCCCCGCCGCGCCATATCGATGGTTTCGATCTGGGCTGCTGATGCCTTTTTGATCGCATCGTAATAGCTTTCGCAAATCATGAAGTAATCCTTCACGATGCGGCGAAACGGGGTCAGCGGCAAAATAATGGTTGTCAGGTTTTCTTCATCATTGTCGCCCCGCACATCCATATAGATGCGGTTATCCTCGGTGCGCATATGCACCGAATAGGGGCCGGTAAAATCGCCAGCCGGGGCAAAATGGTTTTCTTCAAGCAAATCATAAATCGCCACCGCCTGCTCGTGCTCTACCTCGGGGCGGCGACGAATCGTAGTTTTCTGGTCAAGATATATCCCGGCGATACACTGGTTGTTCTTGGTGTTTGCCATTATCTTTTCCCCTATCCCCGATGTAATGCTGTCGTGCAACAACCTTACATGCGGTTGGAGCGGATCGCTACTGAAAGTCCGTGTGCGTGCAAACCTTCGCTTTTAGCCAAGGCAATTGCTGCCGGGCCAATTTTAGCCAGGCTTTCGGGTGTGCATTTAATCAGCGATGACCGTTTCACAAAATCCAGCACCCCCAAACCCGATGAAAACCGCGCCGAACGTGCCGTTGGCAACACATGGTTTGGCCCGGCAACATAGTCACCAATGGCTTCGGGGGTATAACGGCCAAGGAAAATTGCCCCGGCATGATGAATTTTATCAGCCAGCGCGTCCGGGTCATCCACCGCAAGCTCAAGATGCTCGGGTGCCAAACGGTCGACCAGGGCTGGTGCCTGATCAAGGTTTTCAACCACAATAATCGCCCCGAAATCGCGCCAGCTGGCCCCGGCAATTGCCGCACGCGGCAGGGTTTCCAGATGCACATCTATGGCTTTTTGCACCGCATCGGCAAAACCAGCATCGTCGGTAATTAATATAGACTGCGCCACCGGGTCATGTTCGGCCTGTGACAGCAAATCAGCCGCCACCCACGACGGGTCATTGCTGCCATCGGCAACCACCAGAATTTCCGACGGTCCGGCAATCATATCAATGCCAACCTGGCCAAAAACCCGGCGTTTTGCCGCCGCCACAAACGCATTGCCCGGCCCGACAATTTTATCAACCGGACGAATGGTTTGCGTGCCATAGGCCAGTGCTGCCACGGCCTGTGCGCCACCAATGCGGTAAATTTCATCGACCCCGGCAATGCGGGCGGCCGCCAGAACCAGCGGATTCATTTTATTGTCCGGTGTGGGGACCACCATCACCAGCCGTTCAACCCCGGCAACCTTGGCCGGAATAGCGTTCATCAATACCGACGACGGGTAAGACGCCAACCCGCCGGGCACATAAAGCCCCGCGGCACTGACCGGACGCCAGCGCCAGCCCAGTTCAACCCCGGTTTCGTCGACATAGCGTTCATCAGCGGGCATTTGCCGGTCATGATAGGCGCGAATACGCGCTGCCGCTGTTTTTAACGACTCCAGCAATGCCGGCTCAATGTCGGACAATGCCAGATCAACTTCTTCCGGCGTTACCGCCATGCCCTGCACATCAATCGACAACCGGTCAAAACGGTTGGTGTATTCCACCACCGCATCGTCGCCACGCGCCCGCACATCGGCGATAATATCGGCGACAACGGCATCAACATCGGCGTCCGATTCGCGCTTCATCCCCAGAAGTTTAACGAATGCGTCCTCAAACCCGGCATCGGTAATCGACAGTTTAATTGGCATTGCGCACCTCGGAGAAACGGTCGATCAGGGGCTGAATTTCGGTCGGGCGGGTTTTAAGCGCAGCCCGATTGACAATCAGGCGCGATGAAATATCGGCGATATGTTCAATTTCGCGCAGGCCATTGGCCACCAGCGTGTTGCCGGTCGACACCAGATCCACAATGCGGCGGCACAGGCCCAGTGTCGGGGCCAGTTCCATTGCGCCGTTTAATTTAATGCATTCGGCCTGCACCCCGCGCGCGGCAAAATGGTTGCGCGTGACATTGGGGTATTTGGTGGCCACCCGCACATGCGACCAGCGCGAAGGATCGTCTCCCTCGATCATTTCTTCGGGTTCGGCCACGGCAAGGCGGCAATAGCCAATGCCAAGGTCCAGCGGGGCATAGATTTCGGAATAATCAAATTCCATCAACACATCATTGCCACACACGCCGATATGGGCAGCACCAAAGGCAACAAAGGTTGCCACGTCAAAGCTGCGCACCCGGATAATATCGATATTGGGATGGTTGGTGGTAAAGCGCAACGCACGGGATTTGGGATCATCAAAGGCAGCTTCAGGCTCGATGCCTGCAGCCCGCACCAGCGGCATTACCTCTTCAAGAATGCGTCCCTTGGGCAGGGCCAGCACCAGCTTTGCGTCGTCAGTCATCAATCAGTCGCCTTGCGCTTTGTTATCTTGTCATATCCCGAGCCAGGCCGGGCGAAATCGCATTTTCTCCCCGCCCCGGTTTGCAGGGCGGGGTTTGCATTTACGGGCGAATTATTCGCTTACCCGTTCAATTTGGGCACCACAGGCTGCCAGTTTTTCTTCGAGCCGTTCATAGCCGCGATCAAGGTGATAAACACGATTGATCACGGTTTCGCCCTCGGCGGCCAAGCCAGCCAGCACCATGGAAACCGACGCCCGAAGATCGGTCGCCATCACTTCGGCACCCGAAAGTTTGGCACTGCCGCGCACAATCGCCGAACGGCCATGCACGTTAATATCAGCCCCCATACGGCTTAGCTCGGGCACATGCATGAAACGGTTTTCAAAAATGGTTTCCGTAATCATGGACGCACCATTGGCCACCGCCATTAACGCCATAAACTGGGCCTGCATATCGGTCGGAAAACCGGGATAGGGTTCGGTCATCACATCAACCCCGCGCAGGGTGGCGCGATTGCCGCGCACGATCATGCCGTCGTCGGTTTCGGTAATTTCAATACCGGCATCGCGCATCGCATCGACCAGCGAGCTAACCAGCGCAATCCGCGTGCCCACCAGTTCAATTTCGCCACCGGTAATGGCGGCGGCAATGGCATAGGTGCCGGTTTCAATGCGATCAGGCACCACCGAATATTCCGCCCCGTGCAGGCGCGGTTTGCCGGTGATTTTCAGGGTATCGGTGCCAATGCCTTCAATTTCGGCCCCCATCGCCACCAGGCAATGGGCCAGATCGGCAACTTCGGGCTCGCGCGCGGCATTGGCAATGGTGGTTACCCCATCGGCAAGCGACGCGGCCATAATGGCATTTTCGGTCGCACCAACCGAAACCTGGGGAAACAAAATATGCCCGCCCTTAAGGCCATCGGGCGCACGCGCCTCAATATAACCTTCGGTCAGGTGAATTTCGGCCCCCATGGCTTCCAGTGCCTTTAAGTGCAAATCAACAGGCCGGTTGCCAATGGCACAGCCACCAGGCAACGACACACGGGCAATACCGCACCGTGCCACCAGCGGCCCCAGCACCAGAACCGATGCGCGCATTTTACGCACCAGATCATAAGGTGCGGTGGTCGAAGCGATTTCTTTGGCCCGCATATCAAGCACCCGGCCCGTATGCCCGCCATTGGGGGCATTGCCGTTCAAATGCAGGGCAACCCCGTGCTGGCTCAGCAATTTTGTCATCGATGTAATGTCATCAAGATGGGGCAAATTGCTCAGGGTCAGGGTTTCATCGGTTAACAGGGCCGCCGCCATTAGCGGAAGGGCCGCATTTTTGGCCCCGCCAATGGCGATTTTGCCCTGCAAACGACGGCCGCCGGAAATCTTGATCTTGTCCATTCAATCCTCGTTAAACCGCGCTTTGGCGCGGCATATATATTTCAGGGTTATGTCCCGTTCCGGCCCGGCTTTACAGACGCGGCAGGGTCACACCTTTTTGGCCCATATATTTCCCGGCGCGATCGGCATATGACGTGTCACATTCCGCCTCGGCTTTTAGAAAAATAAACTGACACGCCCCTTCATTGGCATAAATTCGTGCCGGAAGCGGTGTGGTATTTGAAAATTCCAGCGTCACATGCCCTTCCCATTCGGGTTCAAGCGGTGTGACATTGACGATGATGCCGCACCGGGCATAGGTCGATTTTCCCAGACAAATCACCAGCGTGTCGCGCGGAATGCGGAAATATTCCACGGTGCGCGCCAGGGCAAAACTGTTGGGTGGAATCACACAAACATCGGTTTTGCGATTAACAAAACCCTGATCGGAAAATTCCTTGGGATCGACAATTACCGAATCGACATTGGTGAAAATCTTGAATTCATCGGCAACACGGGCATCATAGCCATAGGAGCTGACACCATAGGAAATGACGCCATCACGCTTGATACCATCGACAAATGGCTCAATCATGCCGTTTTCTTGCGCCATATGGCGTATCCAGTGATCCGGCCTTACCGACATATCGCCACCTTTGCCAAAAACATTAACGTCACTACCAAGGTTTTACCCGCCCCGGCCATCCAAGATCAACCAGACGATGCCAACAAAGCGGGCTTTGCCTGCATTTTTATGCCGATCACGCCCGACATATACCACGCAACCCGTTAATCAGGCGTTTTGACAGCACCATTGCGCGTCATTTCGCATCGTTATCGCCGTTTTCCATCGTCTCGTCAGCGCCAGCGATGTCAGTTGCATCCCCGGGTTCATTGTTGGGCTCATTGCCGGGTTCATCATCCTGGCGTCCGCGTTGCTGTTGTTTGCGCCGGGCCAAATTGGCGCGCAGGGCTTCTGCCTCGCGTTTCAAACGCTGCGGCGATATAATCGGCTTGGCCTGTTTTTTCTTTTCACTCATGATCACTTCTGGTGTTTGACGTCATCTGAAACAAGCAGGTCAATCCGCGTGGAACATACACTTGAAGGTGTCAAAATCACGGCTATCGGCGCGCGGTTTAAAAAGGTGCATATTTCGGGCTTGACCAGACGCTAGGCAGTAGCCTATAACCCGCCCGCACCGCAAGGGTTCTTGCTGCCGTAGCTCAGGGGTAGAGCACTCCCTTGGTAAGGGAGAGGTCGAGAGTTCAAATCTCTCCGGCAGCACCATTTGCCCGAAATCGGCCTGTTACAGGCTGCCGTAGCTCAGGGGTAGAGCACTCCCTTGGTAAGGGAGAGGTCGAGAGTTCAAATCTCTCCGGCAGCACCATTTTCCAGATATCGACAAAATAAACGTTCAATTATGTACGCTATTTAAGGCGCACACAAAATTAACGCGTCTGCGCCCGCCATCGGGCAGCTTTTTCCTATCCCTTTGGAAAAGGCGGAAATATCCCCTCCCCCTTTTGCATATCATCCGCGCCCCAACGCCCCGATGCCACATCAAAACCCGGCACACTGCTTGCTTGCACCCTGTCAGTTCATTTTGTTCTGATGAGGCACACAGATGTCCGCAATCAACACAAACACCATCGCCGCAACACCCACCGCATCCTCGTCAAGCGCGATCGCATCGGCGTCCGCAAACGTTGCGATGACGGCGAAGAATTTCGAATTTGGCGAAGAAATATATTCCGACCCGGCGATGCGCCCGTATCTGGAGCAATATTACAACAAATCCTATGCCCCGATGCGCGACCGTATCGCCGCAATGCGCGAACAACCGCCTGCAACCATTACAACAAAAGATGGCACTGCCGCGCAGGAATTAAGCCCCGATCAATATGAAAAAATGATCCCGAGCTTTGATAAATGGCTGGAAATGCAGCAACAGCTTTCCGCATATGATTTTAACGATCAGTCCGCACAAATGCTTGAACATGCCAAACAGTCGGTTGAAACCCTTGAAAATCGCGCGCCCGATTCACCATCCGATATCCGGGTTGTTTTTTCGAACGGCAACCAGATTTTAGGATATATCGACAAAAACGGCGGTGTCGCCAGCCATAGTGGCGCAAGCGCCCTGCATGCCGTTTCAAACAAAGCCAATGAACTGGGATTAACAGGCCAGGCGCGCGCAGATTACATCCTTCGCGAAGGCAGCAAGGCCCTGTCACGGCAATATCCCAACCTTGAGGTCAGCCAATATACCAACCAAACCGCCCCGACCCGGCGCGAAGTTTCGCAAACATGGTATCCTGGCCACGATATTGATCAGGACTATGCCACCGCCCTGTCAGAAGCGCGCAACCATTTATCACAACAACAGGCAACGCATGACCGCGTACAGTCCAATATGCGCGATATGGAAAGCTATCTGCTGGGTTTGATGGAACAATCCCCGGCCTGACACATATTGCGACACCAAAAGGGCGCGGCGGAAAACCATCCTGCCGCGCCCTTGATATTTACCCCATGATTGCGGGTAACGGCCCTAGCCGTAAAATTCGCGATACCAGTCGACAAAATTGCCAATGCCGGTTTCGATCGAGGTTTCAGGTTTGAAACCAACCGCATCGATCAGTGCATCGACATCGGCATAGGTTGCCGGAACGTCGCCGGGCTGCATTGGCAGCATGTTTTTCTGCGCTTTCTGGCCCAGTTTGTCTTCCAGCGTTTCAATCATGTGCATCAGCTCGACCGGGTTGTTATTGCCGATGTTAAACACGCGGTACGGGGCCGAACTGCTGGCCGGGTCCGGCTGGGCCGGGTTCCAGTCGGGGTTGGGCTGCGCCACACTGGAAATACAGCGATAAACGCCTTCGACGATATCGTCGATATAGGTGAAGTCGCGGCGCATTTTGCCTTCGTTAAAGACATCAATGGGCCGACCTTCCAAAATGGCCTTGGTAAACAAAAACAGCGCCATGTCCGGGCGGCCCCACGGGCCATAAACGGTAAAAAACCGCAACCCGGTGGTCGGCATCCGGTAAAGATGGCTATAGGTATGTGCCATCAATTCGTTGGCTTTTTTCGATGCGGCATACAGGCTGATCGGGTGATCAACATTGTGATGCACCGAAAACGGCATTTCGGTATTCATGCCATAGACCGAACTGCTGGACGCATACACCAGATGCTTCACACCATTATGACGGCAGCCTTCAAGAATATTGGTAAAACCAACCAGATTGGCATCAATATAGGCATGCGGGTTGGTTATCGAATAGCGCACCCCGGCCTGTGCGGCCAGGTTGACCACATAGGTCGGCTTTTCGGTGGCAAACAAATCGGCAATGCCGTCGCGGTCTTCCAAATTCATTCGCACAAATTTGAAACCGTCGCGCCCCTCAAGCCGCGCCAGCCGGGCTTCTTTCAGCGTGACGTCGTAATAATCGTTTACATTGTCCAGGCCAATAACCTGCGCACCCTGATCCAGCAATTTCTGGCTAAGGTGCGAGCCGATAAAGCCCGCAGCCCCGGTGACCAGCACCTTTTCATTGGCCGGAATAACAAACGACGTCATATGGGTTGCCCTGTTTTAAATGTTCCATCGCCGCCCACAGCCGCGACCTTGCAAAATACGCTGCCGCACCCTTTTGCGCAGCATCCAAACCTGCGATCCCGCCTTTTTAACGGGCAAGATGTGCCCATGATCTAGCAGCGGCCCCGCCCGGTTGCAAGTCTTTGGCCATTGTGTTCACCGTCACAATACTTTTGGTCAAAAATGCGCTATGATTTGTGCTCGCAATATATTCTGGTGCAAATAAAGGTTATTTCTCGGCCATGACCGGTCCTGGTGGTGTCATTACCAATGCAGCGAAAGGCAGTTTGGGCATTGTCCTTAACGCCCGCGAGATCGCGCGCACGGCCAATGGCGACATTTTAACCGAATTTGAAGCAACCGAAATCCAGCCTCGGGGTGGAAACGGTAGCGGAACCGGCGCATATGGCGGGATCGAGGGCAAACGAACCCGGCTGGTCGATGCCAGCAACCTGACGGCAGCACAGGCGCGTGACGGGGGTATTTCAACAGCCCAATATCAGGAAGCCCGCGACGCCGCGACGCAAAACTCCGCGGGCGGTGTTAATGACAGCGCCAAAAGCCCGGCCGAAATGAATGATGCCGAACGGGCCGAAGTTTCCCGCCTGCAGGCCCGCGATTCGGCCGTCAAACAGGAAGAAAAAGGGCATGCGGCGGCGGCAGGGCAATATGCCTCGGCCCCGCAATATCAATATGCCATTGGCCCGGATGGCAAGGCTTATGCCGTTGGCGGGCATGTTGATGTCGCGATATCAACCCATGGCGGGTCTGCCAGCGATACCAAACAGGCGCTATCGGCATTGCAAAGTGCGGCCTTGTCACCCAATGCCCCGTCCGGTGCCGATATGGCCGCCTTTCGCCAGGCCAGCATGCTTATGGGAATTGCGAACCAGAAACACACACAGGCCAGCCCGGTCGCAGATCTGGCCGAAAATTCAGCCAAAAATACGTCTGCAAATAAACAGGACAACCATGATTTGCAGTTTTCGGGCAGCGCATCAACAGCAGATGCAAACATACCCGCAACCGACCAAACCCGAAATGCAGCGGATGCCTATGCAACAGCAAACCGCTACCTTACTGCGAATGAAAACGAATCCCCGTCAGCTTCAAATGCAAGTCCTTTTATGGGAACAGAGAATCAACGCGGCAGCTTCTTCAACCTCGGCGCGTGAAATACCCCATAAAGGTGCATTTTAGGTTTCCAAACTGCGACTCCCCTATACCAATACATTATGCTGATGTTGAAGAACTTCATTTTGTTTAGGTTTGCATGTCACCCGTCGGTATAATCATTCTTGCACCGCGTTCTGCATGCGTTTGACAGCGGTTCAGTTTTATTTAATTCTGCGGCTGCACTTGATGAAAGTGCGGTTTGGGAAAATGTACAATATAGCACTGCAATGCACTTTTCCCGGTGCGGCAGTGCCAGGCTTGTGAATGTGATGTATGTTCGCACGCCAAAGAAAGAATATGGCAAATAACATGAACATCCTGCTTGCAGACGACCACGATCTTGTCAGGGATGGCATTACGTCATTTCTGCAAACTGCGGCACCAGATGTTACAATTGCGCAGGCGAAAGACTTCGCCGAAGCACTGGCAATTGTGAATGGTGAACGATCAATCGATTTGACCATCCTTGACTTGAACATGCCCGGCATGAACGGCCTTTCGGGTCTGACGGTCATGCGTCAGAAATACCCCGATGTTCCGGTGGTCATTCTTTCAGGGTCGGTTAAACGCAGCGATGTCTTGAACGCACTGGAACATGGCGCATCGGGCTATCTGCCCAAAACATTGTCGGGTAAATCCCTGATCAATGCGTTGCGACTGGTTATGTCGGGCGAAAAATACATTCCGTCCGCTTTGCTTGAAGATGACGGCGGCACCATCCGCCCCGGCGAGATCGATCTTGACGGGCTGGAGCCGGACAACCCCCTGCGTCAACTGACCAATCGCGAACGCGAAGTTCTGGCATTGCTGACCAAAGGCTTGTCGAACAAGGAAATCGCGAAACAGCTCAGCGTGCGGGAAATCACCGTCAAGGTGCATTTGACCGGTATTTTCAAAAAACTGGGGGCCGCCAACCGGACCCAGGCCGTGAAAATCGCCATGCAACTGGGCTGGGAAGCCTGATAAACCGGGGCAGCGTTGCAATATCTTCCTGCCCCGCCCCTTGTTGCCCAACTGCGTTAAGCTGTTACAGATTAGACAGGCGCCTTAGTGCGCCTGTTTGTTTGTGCCTACAGGCGCGCTGCAGGTGCAGACCGGCGTTACGCCAATAACGGCGCGTCCCCCCCGTCACCGCTGGCTCCGATATCAAGCGCAATTACCAGTTCCTCGATAACGGCAAGAAGCTCTTTTAAATCAAGCGGCTTTGCCATCACCATCACCGGTGCATCCTCGCCGGTATCAAGCGGCATTTCCGCGTCCCCGGGATGGCCGGTCATCACAATGACCGGTATCATGGGTTTTCGTTCCCGAATGGCCCGGATCAACTGATTACCGTCCATTTGCGGCATGCGGATATCGGTAATAAGGATATCAGGCGCCATCACACCGGCCATGGCCAGGGCATCTTCGCCGTCATTCGCTGCACTTACCGCATATCCCTGCCCCTCAAGATAGGCCGAAATAATTTCCATGGCGTCAATTTCGTCATCGACCACCATAATGCGGATATTGCTGCGCCGTAAAACCTGTGCGGCATCGTTATGATATTTTTCCCGCGGGGTCATGCCGCTGGCGGGCGGGGCGGGTGCCTCGATTTTCATCCCGATATTAACCGCAGGCAGGATAATTTCAAAACAGGCCCCGTCACCTTCGTTGCGGGCCTCAATTTCACCGCCCATGCCTTCGACAATGCCATAGCTAACCGACAGGCCAAGCCCGGTGCCCTTGCCGACATCCTTGGTGGTGAAAAACGGATGGAAAATCAGGTCAATGGCATCCTGGGGGATGCCCCCGCCATTATCATTCACAGCAATACGCAATAACTGGTTTTCGGCATCAACCGTGGCTGTAACCCGGATCAAACCGCCGACATTGCCAAAATCCTCGTGGCTTTCAACAATGGCATCGCGTGAATTGGTCAGCATATTGACCAGAACCTGTTCAAGCTGCACCAACCGGCCCGAAACCTGGCAGGGCATGGGCGATATCACCACATCGACGGCAATTCCCGCCAAATGGCAATCATGCTCGACCATATTCACGGCCCGCTCAACCGCCTGCATCGGTTCAAACAGTTCAAAATCATCTTCGTCGGGGCGGCTATAAACCCGCAAATGGCGAATAATTTCCGCCATGCGTTCGGTCTGGCCACTGATCAGGTCCAGCTTTTCGCGCTGAAAGGCCGGTGAAACCCCGTCCATGTCATATTGCAACGCGCAGGTATCGGCCGCCATGCGAATAACATTTAACGGCTGGTTCATTTCATGGGCGACCGATGCCGCCATTTCACCCAGTGTCGCCAGCTTCGATGTCTGCACCAGTTGGCGTTCGATTTTACGTTTTTCGGTAACATCTTCGGCCACAATCAGCATCGCCGGGTCGCCTTCATGGGTGAAGGCCATGGCCGATACTTCCAGCTCCACGCTCACCCCGTCACTGCGACGGCACAAAATCACAAAATCGGCCCGGCCATTATAGCCCCGCGCATACCGCGCAATATGCTCTTCGGCAATTTCGCGGCTGTCAGGCAACAACAAATCAAACAGGCTGATCCCGGTTACCGTATCAGCATCTTCAAACCCTAAAATGCTCAGCCCTTGCTGATTAACATAGGAAATGCGATCTCCGGTCAAAACTGCGATCAGTTCGGGGGCCAGTTCGACCAGCTTGCGATAGCGTTCTTCGCTTTCCTTTAGCGCCTGCTCCGAACGCGAACGTTCAATCGCATAACGAATGGAACGACGGATCATGCGGCCATCGGGAAATTCCTTGGTCAGGTAATCTTCGGCCCCGTGCTGCAAGGCATCAAAGGCCAGTTCCTCGTCCTTGTGGCCCGTTAACACCACAATTGGCACGCGGCCATCGGCATCGCGGATACGGCTGATGGTTTGAACCCCCGATGAATCGGGTAATGTCAAATCCAGCAATACCACGTCAAAGCGCTGATCCGCCCCTTGATGTGACAGCAGTTCAAGCGCACCCGCCAGATTTATGCGGTGTTCAATGTCAAAGGTTTCGCCGGCTTCTTCGAGCAGGGTTTGAACCAGAAAAGCATCGCCTGGGTTATCTTCAACCAGCAATATGCGAAAACGGTTTTCGTTCATCTGTCCTGGCATCCAATCAACGCTTTTGCAAACCCGGCATCGTCCCTTTGTCGCAAAACATAAAAACCACCTGCCGTGCTATTCAGGGTCAGGTGTCATCATTTTGCACTGTTTATTACGCCCGCACACTCAACCAAACCGGGTAACGCCCCGGCAAACGATCGGTTGCCAAAATGCAAAACAAACCGTGGTCAAATGCAAGCACCCGTCCGGTGCGACATTTCAGAATTTCGCGATAGAACTTTATGCCAAACATCTGAATTCAGGGTTGAAATCAAGGCTATCTGCGAAAAGTTCTATCTGCGTAAAATCCGGAATGCCCCCGCCAGTCGATCGATAACAGCACAGTGGCAATTCTAGCAGGCTTCGACATCAATCACCAGCCGCCCGCGCACCTCACCCTTAAGGATTTTCTCGCCATACGGTAAAATATCACGCAGGGCAACAATCTCCATCGCCTCATCCAAACGGGTTTTGGGCAAATCTGTCACCAGCCGCTGCCACGCCTTAACCCGGTAGTCATACGGGCACATCACCGAATCAATCCCGATCAACCGTACCCCGCGCAACAAAAACGGCAGCACCGTTGCAGGCAAATCGGGTCCACCGGCCAAACCGCAGGCCGCGACCACGCCGTGATATTTCATTTCCGCTAGAACATGGGCCAAGGTGGTGCTGCCAACACTGTCAATCGCCCCCAGCCAGCGCTCGCTTAGCAAGGGGCGGGTGCTGGCCGCGGCCAGTTCGGCCCGATCAACAATGCCGCTTGCGCCCAAATGTTTTAAATAGTCGCTGTTTTCCGGCCGCCCGGTAGAGGCCACAACCTGGTATCCCAAATGCGACAATATCGAAACGGCCACCGACCCAACGCCGCCCGCAGCCCCGGTTACCAGAACTTCGCCGTCTGCTTGCGGCGAAACGCCTTGTTCTTCCAGTGCCATCACCGCCAGCATCGATGTGAAGCCCGCTGTGCCAATCGCCATTGCCTGGGCGGGGGTTAAGCCATCGGGCAAGGGCACCAGCCAGTCCGCCTTAACCCGCGCCATTTGCGCATAACCGCCCCAATGGCTTTCGCCGACCCGCCAGCCGGTCAGGATCACCCGGTCGCCCGCGCGGTATCGATCATCTGACGAAGATACAACTTCGCCGGTAAAATCAACGCCGGGCACATGGGGATAATGCCGCACAAGCCGACCTAACCCGTTCAGAATCATGCCATCCTTGTAATTTAACGTGCTGTGCGACACGCGTACCAAAACATCCCCTGCGGGCAGGTCATCGGGTGTGAGTGTTTTAAATTCCGGGGTGATTTTTTTACCGTCGTCCGATGCGTTTAGCACCAAGGCCCGAAAACCGTCGCTCATTTTTACCTCCCGGAAAAATTATTCGTTTCTCCAAGGTAGGGAGCAAGGCCAAACTTTGTCAAATGCCAACACCGTCAATTCGACTTGTTGCCAATATCGTAACGGCGCAGACGGCACAGCGCCGCAAATACGCAAGCTGCCATTCAGTCTTTTTTCATGTCTTGTTGCACAACAGGTGGCAACACCCGCCACGAAAACCAGCCCAGCAAGGGCACAATCACCAGATCATCCACCCAACCGGCACCGATAATAAAATCGGGGATCAAGTCGACCGGGCTGACCAGATAAACCAAACCCGCCAGCAACAAGGCCTTGCTGCGCATCGGAACATCCCGGCGCACCAGCCCTTTGATCAGATTAGGAACAATCGCCAGCCCGCTTCGCGCCAAAACCGTCACCTGTTATTGCCAGACCATCAGTCACCGACGTTATTTAATCTGAAAATCCGCTTTTACCAGATCTGCGGACATAACTGTTTGCGCGCCCTCGTTTTGCGCGCGCCGCACAACGATCATCTCGCAGCCCGACAGACAGGCCTGGGTCGATGTTCTGTGCAATTTGTCAAAGTTATACATGCTGACCCCGCTGGCACGCGCCATCACCGGCCCGTGTTGCGGATCATGTGACATATTTCCCGCCGCCAGAAGGGAAACCGTTGCGGCAAAAACCAGAATGCCGCCCAAGGCGAAGTGCTCTATCCACGACATTATTGTATCCTCCGGACACGTTCTTTAACAAAACATTACCTTTCTAAACATTCAGGGCCTGCAAAGGTTCCCAAACAGATGCGATATACGTTTTATTTTAAAAACAACGCCTTGGATCACGATACCATTGTCCAGGTAACTATACCTTAATGGATGGTTTTTCTGATTTGGATAGCAAAACCTATACCCAAACCCGGCCTTGAATGTCTTGGCTGAAAACCGGGATTATTGCGGGATCAGGTTTACAAAGGCCTGTGCGGCATCATGCCAGCCCCAATTGCGCTGCGACCTCACGGCTTCCTTGTGCTGGGTTAACCACAGATCATCATTATTTAAAATTTCTGCGGTGCGCGCCGCAAATTCGTCGTCGCTATTGGCAACGAAACCGGTTTTGCCATCGACAATACGTTCGGCAACGCAGCCAACATCCTGAATAACACAGGGAATGCCCATTGCCTGTGCTTCGCCCAGCGCAAGACAGAAGGTTTCGCCAACATCCCCGCGATAGGGCATCACCCGGGCCATCTGCATTTCGTCAAGCAACTGCGCCTTGGGAACGGGCCCCCGCAACACAACCCCCCGATCCGCCAGATGTGCCGCATGATCAAGAATACCTTTCATTACCAGCGCCTTGCGATCCCCCGCCGTACCATATGTTTGCGGACCGGCAAATATGTGCAGTTGGGCATCGGGCGCCAATGGATGAATTTTTTCGGCCCAAAGATCGACCAGCCAGTCCAGCGACCGTAACGGATTGGAAGTAAAAATTGCCCGTTTGGGGCGTATATCGTCATTTACGTCGGCATTTAGAAACCGGTTTTCTATGCCGCAGGGAATGATCACTTTTTCGCCAGACGGCACCCACCGGGGCATTGTTGCCAAATGATGCTGGCCTGAAAAAACAATTGCCGGGCGCTTAACCAGAAGACGACGAAAAAAGCGCCATTTTTTCAAAAAACCCGCCGGGTTATGAATCCAGAAAATGGTTCGACGCGCCTGCGGCATTTTTGTAATCAACTTGTCGCCACGATTGGCGATATACAAATCAGCCGCGGCCGGAAAATCATGGTCCAGCGGTTGCCAGTTTACGCCATTGCGACGATGCGGCGCATCGCACCGGTTACATATTGTCACATCATGGCCCAGGGCTGCCATGCTTTCGGCCAGCGAAATAACCGCTGTTTCTGCCCCGCCAAGTGCCTTTTGATCCAGCGTATAGGCGTCGAATTTTATGCCGTCATCGGCCAGTACAATTTTCGCCATGCTGTTATTTGTCCTCGTACCTGGCCTTAAGATAGGAAATCATGGGAAACAGCGCGGCGCAAATCGCCACCATAAAGCCCATTCCCCCTTCCCGGTATCCTTTGCGTCGGACATAACATTTGAAAAACCGCGAAAACATACGGCGCAAATTGTTTGAAAAACTGCCAATTTTTCCACTGTCACGCAAATCGGCAGCACGGGCAGTGCTATAGCTGTCCAACCGCCGGATCATATCGGAAATATTGCGATCAACGTAATGACGCACCCGGTGTTTAAGCTCGAACCCTTTGCGACCGACAAATTTGACGGCCGGGTGAACACGTTGCGGGCCCCAATGTTTGGCACCACGGCGAAACAACCCGGCATAGCCCGGCTTGCCAAAAGACGCGCCCCAGCCATAACGCACCAAACGATCCCCGATATAATTATCCACCAGCAACTGATGATAATCATAGTCGGTGGTGGCAATTACCTGACGAATTTCGTCGGCCAGCTCAGCCGAGACATGTTCATCGGCATCCACTTCCAAAATCCAGTCGCCACTGGCCTGGGCCAGGGCAAAATTGCGCCGTTCGCCTTCGATATCCCAGCTTCCGGCAAATGTTTTTGCCCCGGCTTCAATGGCAATCTGTTCGGTTTGGTCATTGCATTTATCGCAGACAACAATAATTTCATCGACAAAGGCCACATGTGCCAAACACGATGCCAGCCGGTCTTCCTCGTTATGGGCGACAATAACGGCGGATAATTTTACCGTTGGGGCGGAAATACCGGTTTTAACAGCTTCGGTCGGTGCCATGAACTCAATTCCCTTCCCGGCGCAGCAATTCGGACGCCGCCGAAATAACCTTTTCAACAGCCAGGTCGTACATTTCGCTATCCTGGGCCCGATAATTCGCCGTTGACCATATTTCGTCGTAATTGCGATCTGTCCGTACATAAGCGGTCATTTCGCCAAACGGCCCATAATTTTCCACCCGCGACGGCCCAAAAAGACCCAGTGTGGGGACGGCTGCAGCGGCGGACATATGCATCAAACCGGAATCATTGCCAACATACAAACTGGCGCGCGCCAAACAGGCCTGTACGGTTAACAACGAATGTTCGCCAAACAAAACCGTTCTTTCCGTTTCCGCCACGCACTCAATCACCGGCATGGCTGCATCGCGTTCGTTGGGCGCCCCGGCAATCAGCACATGTGCGTTGGGCAACACCCCATCGGGGGCGCGCAATTGTTTCACCAGGTCAACAAACCGCTCGACCGGCCACATCTTGCCCGGCCAATTCGCCGTCGGCCCAATGGCAAGAACCGGGCGGGGTGCGGCTGGTAACAAGGTGTTTGCCTCGGCAACATTGTCCGGCCCCACCCAGATATGCGGCATTAACGGCGGCAAAACCCCAATCAGGCGGCCTAACTGTTCAACCCGATGAAGGCTGTCGTCATTCCCCGAAAGCACTATGCGTTTGCGGCCGGGCAGAACAAATGCCGTGGCACTGCCCCGCAAATCTATAATCACGTCCCACCAGGTGCTCACCACCGATTTCCATAAATGCCACCAGTGCCCGCCGCGTTTTTGCTTTGGCATTGTGATAATGCGTTCAAGGTTGGGCACGGCTTCAAATATCGGGGCGGCAACCGGGCCGCAGGCCACGGTAATGCGCAATTCGGGGCGGGTTTCGATAAAATGGCGCAAAACCGATGTTGATAACACCGCATCGCCCAGCCGGTTTGACGTGATAAACAGCAGACGCACGATTAGATCTTCTCCAGATCGGCGGCAACATTTAACCATTCGCGCCGCCCGTTTCGCGCCGCTTCCGATTGACCGGCGAAAAAGGCATCATCGCCCAGCATTTGCGCCACTAAATTGCCATATGCCGCATCATCGGGCACGATATAGCCATTGCGGCCATTATCAACCCGCGCTTCGGCAACCCCGCCAAAGGACACAACCGGCGTCCCCGCCGCCAAGGCATCGCACAACCAGGTACCTGCATGGTCCCGCGTGGTTTTTGTTGTGCCGTGATGCATAAATACCCGCGCCGTGGCGATTTTTTCGGCCATTTCATTTTCAGCCAGCGGCATGCAGATCCGCACCCCGTCAGACATCGCATCGCGCACCAGATTCACCAGCACATCGGGCACCGGGCTATCAAGGCCAGCCAGCGCATTAGACAGGGCGGCTGAATATATTTCAAACCGCGCATTGGCCGGTTTAACAGGCATTTCGTCGCACCACACCCGGATCAACGCATCGATGCCGTCTTTCCAGCCCGCCACACTGATCGCCACCGGTTCACGCGTATCAACCGCGATATGATTATTCCCTGCGGCAACAAAGGCCGGGCACGCACCCGGCGCGATCATACGCGGGATAAAACCCAGATCATTATGATAATGCTCACGCTGGCGCGGATCGGTAAAAACCAGCCGTGCAAGGCTGCTGAGCAACGCCATGCGCGCATCATTCTGGTCTAACCGCAACACATCGCCATCATACCACAACCAGCGCAGCCCATCCTCGGCCACGGGCCGGTTATCGAGCAATAACGGGTCGCGCCATGCCAAAATCCGGTCGGGCAAGGCATCGCCAAAGGCGGGCGCGCCATCATCAAGCAGGCCCCAGCGCACACCATTATGCGTTACATATGCGCCGCTGCTGCGCCGGGCAACCACATCATGGCCCCGCGCCACAAAGGCTTCTGCCAGGGCAATAAAGCCCCTTTGGCGCGCGCCAAGCGGGCGGGCGGTGACATCGTCGGGCTCAAACCCGATAGAACGATCAAGCATCAATATTTTCATAGCTGGGTTTTATCGCGTTGTTTCGGGTTAATGAAGGGTTTTCTATAGAAGCAGGGTTTAAGGTGATATGTCATAACCGGGTCGCAGCCCCGCCAGAATACCACGCCTGCACCACGCCTCGGACCTTGCCAAACCATCGCACTTGCCCCACATTTCGGCAATGAATTCCGACATTACGGAGCCACCCTGGAAATGAGCGAAACGTTATACACCCCCCTGCCCAACCGCGCTGTTATTCGCGTTAGTGGCGCAGACCGCATCGATTTTTTACAAGGGCTTGTCTCAAACAACGTCGAAAAAATCAGCGCCGAGCATTCCGGTTACGGGGCCTTGCTAACCCCGCAGGGCAAATTCCTGTTTGATTTTTTCATGTATCAGCAGGATGACAACAGCCTGCTGATCGACTGCGAAGGCGGGGAACGGGCTGAAAACCTGTTTAAAAAGCTGCGCATGTATAAATTGCGCGCCAAGGTCGAATTGACAAACATTAGCGCCGAATACGACGTATTTGCCGTTTTCGGCGATAACGCGGTAGCCTCGCTTGCCCTGCCGCAACAGGCCGGCGCGACGGCCCCCTTTGGCAATGGCATCAAAACCGTTGATCCGCGTCTGGCCGCAATGGGCGCACGGGTATTGGTCCCGCACGGCGAAGAACCTGCCCTGGCAGGCATTGGCGCAAGCCAAAGCACGCCCGATGCCTATCACGCGCTGCGCGTCCGCCTTGGCCTGCCCAATGGCAGCGAGGAACTTGAGGTCGACAAAGCGATCTTGCTGGAAAACGGGTTCGAGGAACTGAACGGCGTTGATTTCAAAAAGGGCTGCTATATGGGCCAGGAGCTGACCGCGCGCACCAAATATCGCGGGCTGGTGCGCAAACGCCTGCTGCCCATCGAAATCGACGGACCGACACCCGAAATTGGCAGCGTGATCATGAATGAGGACCGCGAAGCTGGCACCATCAAAAGCATCCACGGTACGGCCGGGCTGGCGATGATCCGCCTCGAACGCATTGCCGATGGGGGCGCATTACAGGCCGGTGATGCCACCATCACCGTTAATGTGCCCGATTGGGTACAACTGCCTGCAACTGAGTAACCACTATTTACATACATAAGCACGATTAATCCCCCGGATGACATGTTCGGGGGATTTTGCGTTTAAAACGACAATTTACGCCGCTGCGATATCAAGAGAGGCCGCATCCAAATCCCCAAGTGCCAATCGGGCATTTAATCGTTGCGCCCCTTTTCCCGCCGCGAACCATGGCTTTGCATGATCGATATCGAAGCGCACACTGGGTTTTTCCGTTAGCTGTTGGGTAAGAACACCAAATATTTCCGTGACGCGATAAAGCCCGTGCGTTACCGGCTGAGGCATAGGACGTTTTTGTAAAGACTGGCGTTTAATTTGCAGCCGCCCGGCCACATCGGCCAAGCTTACCAGATCAGGGCGAACTTCACGTAACCATGAACCTGCTGGCAGTTGCGGCAATATCGCACGCGCAGCCTGGCGAATGACAGTTTCGGCGTCTTCGCCCTCGCATTCCAGCGAAGCCGCCAAAAGTCCCGGCTGCCCTGTTCCAATCACGGCGTCGTCAAAGCCCGCGGCATAGATGCAATCAGCAAGGGCAAAAACATCATGCGTGCTGCCTTCGGGAAGGGAAAAAACAAGATCAAATTCAAATAATTCCATCATCTTTTTCCTTTTCATCTCGCAGGTAAATGCAGCTTAACGCCTTGTTTTCAAGTTTCGCTGCATGGCTTGCAGGGTTTTGCGGCGTGGAAGAAATCGACATCTGACAAAACTCACCACACCGGCAGTCTCGGTCATTATTGGGGCATCGCAAAAGGCCCCACGCATGTCCACTGCTATGGCGAACCTCGACAACCCAACCAAGGGATTCCAGATGTGACAGAACCTTTTCAACATCTTTTTGGGGTGTCGTTTTCTGCTCACACTCATACTCCCCGCTGACCAAGTTGTCAAACGACAACCACATCAATATAAAACCTGAAATCGAAAAATGCCCGCCCTGATCCCTTATAAGGATCAAGGCGGGCATCAATCAATACCGTCTTCAAGGCGAACCAGGCAGCGTGTCGTTATTTCTTCAAAGCCGCCTGAGCCGCGGCCAATCGGGCAATCGGCACCCGGTAAGGCGAGCAGGAAACATAATCGAGGCCCTGTGCTTCGCAGAACGCGATTGATGACGGATCACCACCATGTTCGCCGCAAATGCCCAGTTTGATATCCGGGCGGGTTTTGCGGCCACGTTCGGCGGCAAGGGCGATTAATTCGCCCACACCTTCCTGATCAAGCGATACAAACGGGTCGCCAGCGAAAATATCCTTGGCGATGTAGGTATCAAGGAAATGCGAGGCATCATCGCGTGACAGGCCAAAGGTGGTCTGGGTCAGATCGTTGGTGCCAAAGCTGAAAAATTCGGCTTCTTCGGCGATGTCACCGGCACGCAGGGCGGCACGCGGCAGTTCGATCATGGTGCCGACAAGATAGGTCAGCTTGGCCGATTGTTCGGCTTCAACTTCACTTGCCACTTTGACAATCGCGGCTTTCAGGATTTCGAGTTCTTTTTTGCCAACCACCAGCGGAATCATGATTTCGGGAATAACCTGATCCCCGCCCGCCTTTGAAACCTCGATTGCGGCTTCAAAAATGGCACGGGCCTGCATTTCATAGATTTCAGGATAGCTGATGCCCAGACGGCAGCCACGATGGCCCAGCATCGGGTTTGATTCCGCCAGATCAAGCAACCGACGACGGACAATGCTTTCCGAAACATCGGCGGCCTTCGCCACCTCGGCAATTTCATTATCGCCATGCGGCAAAAATTCATGCAAAGGCGGGTCCAGCAACCGAATGGTAACCGGCAGGCCCTTCATGATGCGAAACAGGTCAATAAAGTCCTGACGCTGATAGGGCAGCAGCTTGGCCAGGGCAACCCGGCGACCGGCTTCGGTTTCGGCCAAAATCATTTCACGCATTGAAATGATCCGCGCCGGATCAAAGAACATATGTTCGGTCCGGCACAGGCCAATGCCTTCGGCACCAAAACCACGCGCGGTTTCGGCATCTTCCGGGGTTTCGGCATTGGTGCGCACTTTAAGGCGCCGCACCCCGTCGGCCCATTCCATCAGTTGCGAAAAATCGCCCGACAGATCGGGTTTCAGGGTGGCAACCTCGCCCAGCATCACTTCGCCGGTGCCGCCATCAATGGTAATGACGTCGCCTTCTTTCAGCATCACGCCACCGGCATTCATGGTGCCACCGCGATAGTCAATTTTAATGGCACCGGCACCACACACACAGGGCTTGCCCATGCCGCGCGCCACCACGGCGGCGTGGCTGGTCATGCCGCCACGCGCGGTTAAAATGCCTTCGGCGGCGTGCATGCCGGCAATGTCTTCGGGGCTGGTTTCAATACGTACCAGCACAACCTTGCGGCCCTTGTTATGGGCCCAGTCTTCGGCAACCTCGGCAGAAAAAACGATCTGGCCCGACGCAGCCCCCGGCGATGCCGGAAGCCCCATGCCAATAACCTGTTTTTCGGCATCCGGGTCCAGGGTCGGGTGCAACATCTGGTCCAGCTGGGCGGGGTCAACACGCATCAGCGCATCGTCGCGGCTGATCACGCCGTCATCGCACATTTCAACAGCAATGCGCAAAGCGGCCTTGGCGGTGCGTTTGCCCGAGCGGGTTTGCAGCATGTATAAACGGTTTGATTCGACCGTAAATTCCATGTCCTGCATATCACGATAATGCGCTTCGAGCTTGTCGCGAACCGCCACCAGATCGGCAAACACCGCAGGCATGGCTTCTTCCATCGACAAAAGGTCTGAACCCGATTCTTCACGTTCAATTTTGGTCAGCGGCGCTGGTGTGCGAATACCGGCAACCACGTCTTCGCCCTGGGCATTGATCAGGTATTCGCCGTAAAAACGGTTTTCCCCGGTCGATGGATTGCGCGAGAAACAAACACCGGTGGCACATTCATTGCCCATATTGCCAAAGACCATTGCCTGAACATTTACCGCCGTGCCCCAACTGGCCGGGATATTGTGCAAACGACGATAGGTATTGGCACGCGCGTTCATCCAGCTGCCAAAAACCGCCCCAATGGCGCCCCACAGCTGTTCGCGCGGGTCTTGCGGAAACGGGCGACCCAGTTCTTCGGCGACCTTGGCTTTAAAACCTTCAACAATTTCCTGCCAGTCATCGGCAGACATTTCAGTATCAAGGACATAGCCCTTGTCTTCCTTGTGGATTTCAAGGATTTCTTCGAAATTGTAATGTTCAACGCCTAAAACAACGTCGCCATACATCTGAATAAACCGACGATAGCTGTCATACGCAAAACGGCGATCCCCAGAGACCGCCGCCAAACCTTCAACTGTATCGTCATTCAGACCCAAATTCAGGACCGTATCCATCATGCCCGGCATCGAGGCGCGCGCGCCCGAGCGGACAGACACCAGCAAGGGATCGGCGACGTTACCAAATTTGCGCCCGACCAGGTTTTCCACCGCCTTTAGCGCGGTTTCAACTTCATCATTCAGGTCTGCCGGATAATTACGGTCATTGTCATAAAACGCCGTGCAAACCTCGGTTGTGATGGTAAATCCTGGTGGAACCGGAAGCCCGAGATTGGACATTTCGGCAAGGTTTGCCCCTTTGCCGCCCAACAGTTCGCGCATTTCCGAACGTCCTTCGGCGCTACCGCCACCAAAGCCGTACACCCATTTGGTCATCTTGCCTGTTCCTCATCTGGCATTGGTATTTCAGTCCGCAGCCTTATTCACGATTCGATCTTTGAAAAATCCGCAATGTCATGCATCGCCGCACGAATCTGCGCAAGCAGCTTCAAACGGTTGGCCCGTTCATCGGCATTGTCGCTATTGACCGTTACTTTTTCAAAGAATGCGTCGACCGGTCCGCGCAGTTCAGCAAAACCGGCCATCGCCGCGGCATAATTCTCGGCCCGCATCAGGGGCAAAGCTTTATGCCGGACGTCGATGAGCGCCTCATACAAACGGCGTTCCTCGTCTTGCGATAAAAGCGCGACATCAACTGTCGCGTCATAGGACGTATCGTCCTTTTTCTCTTCGATCCGCAAAATATTGGAAGCACGTTTATAGCCAGCCATAAGGTTAACGCCGCTTTCGCCCGATACAAAATCGGCAAGCGCCTCAACCCGGGCCAACAGACGGACAAGATCGTCTTCGCCATCCAGTGCAAACACGGCAGACACCAGATCATGGCGCACACCCTGTTCACGCAGATGAACTTTTAAACGGTCAGCAAAGAAGGCAAGAAGGTCTTCAACTGCCGCGTCCCGGCGAATGGAAGCCGGGTATTGGGACACCGCATAGGCAAACAAACGCCGCAGCGGCAAACGCAGGCCGTTTTCCAGCACCAGGCGAATAACGCCCAATGCCGCACGACGCAGCGCAAACGGGTCTTTCGACCCGGTGGGTTTTTCATCGACGGTAAAGAAACCCGCCAAAGTATCGAGTTTCTCGGCCAGGGCCACTGCCACCGAAACAGGTGCCGTCGGGCAACTGTCAGACGGGCCAGCCGGGGCGTAATGCTCGGCAATGGCCTGCGCCACTTCGGGGGCTTCGCCGTCATTATGGGCGTAATATTTGCCCATCAGGCCCTGAAGCTCGGTAAATTCAAACACCATGTTTGACACCAGATCGGCCTTGGCAATTTCTGCCGCGCGGTCCGCCAGTTTCACATCGCACCCGGTGATGGAAGACGACACTTCACGTGCCAGCCCCCGCATGCGCAAAACGCGTTCGGCAATGGTGCCCAGTTTGGCATGAAAAACGATGGTTTCAAGTTTGGGCAGGCGGGATTCCAGCGTAACCTTGCGGTCCTGATCCCAGAAAAATTTGGCATCATGCAGGCGGGCGCGCAAAACGCGTTCGTTGCCCGCGATAATCTGCGCGTTGTGGTCCATCGTCACCATATTGGAAATGGTAATAAACCGGGCCGCCAGCTTGCCGCTGTTTTCTTCAAGAACAAAATATTTCTGATGTTCACGCATCGAGGTTTCCAAAACCTCACGCGGGACATCCATAAACTGGTCGTCAATTTTGCCCATGACCGGCACCGGCCATTCGACCAGCCCGCAAACTTCGTCAAGCAAGCCCGGATCATCAACCAGTTTCAGCCCGGCATCACTTGCCAGTTTTTCGCAGCCTTCCGCGATCACGCGTTTGCGCGCTTCGCGGTCCAGCATCACCTTGGCAAAATTCAGTTTGGCTTTGTATTCGCTGGCATTGTTAACAGTAAACACAGCCGGGGCCAAAAAGCGATGGCCGCTGGTAACATTACCCGCCGTAACCACACCGTCGCCAAAAACTACCGGGATCACGTCACCGTTAAACAGGCATAAAATACGATCAAGCTGGCGGACCCAGCGCACTTTATGATCCGCCCAGCGCATGGATTTCGGCCAGGGCAGCTTGTTCATCGCATCTTCGATGATATCTTTAAGCACCACCGATGCCGCACGGCCCTTTTGTTCGACAATAGCAAACAGGAAAACACCCTTGGGCGTTTCGCGCTTTTCGCATTGCTCCAGCGTCACGCCATTACCCGCCAAAAAGCCGTTAATTGCTTTTTCCGGGGCATCGGCACGCGGGCCGCGGCGCTCTTCGCGCAAATCAGGCTGTTTTTCCGGCAAGCTGTCAACAATCAGGGTCAGGCGGCGCGGTGTGACCAGGCTTTCAACCTTGTCAAAGCCAAGATCGGCGGCCTTTAAGCCATCGATGATCAGCTTTTGAAGGTCGGCACTGGCGCGCGCCTGCATCCGGGCCGGAATTTCTTCGGAAAACAGTTCAAGCAGCAATTCGGCCATGTCTTATGCCCCCTCTTTCAGATGTCCGCGCGACCGAAGCCACGCCTCGCAGCACGATTTGGACATCTCGCGCACCCGGCCAATATAGGCAGCCCGTTCGGTGACAGAAATAACACCGCGCGCATCAAGCAGGTTAAAGATATGGCTGGCTTTCATCGCCTGTTCATAGGCCGGAAGGGCGAGCCCGCGTTCAATATTCACCGAACATTCAGCCTGCGCATCCTTGAAATGGCGGAACAGCATTTCAGTATTGGCGACCTCGAAATTATAGGTCGACTGTTCCTTTTCATTTTGCAGGAACACATCGCCGTAAGAAACGCCATTGCCGTTATAATCAAGGTCGTAAACATTTTCGACACCCTGAATATACATCGCCAACCGTTCCAGACCATAGGTCAGCTCAACCGGGATCGGGTCACATTCAAACCCGCCAACCTGCTGAAAATAGGTAAACTGGGTGACTTCCATGCCGTCAAGCCACACTTCCCAGCCCAGGCCCCAGGCACCCAAAGTAGGGCTTTCCCAGTCATCTTCAACAAAGCGGATATCGTGTTGCATCGGGTCAATGCCCAGATGCAACAAAGACCCCAGATACAAATCCTGTGCATTGGGCGGCGATGGCTTCATCAAAACCTGAAACTGGTAATAATGCTGCAAACGGTTGGGGTTTTCACCATAGCGACCATCGGTCGGGCGGCGCGAAGGCTGCACATAGGCAGCATTCCAGCTTTCCGGGCCCAGCGCGCGCAGTGTGGTTGCGGTATGAAATGTACCGGCGCCAACTTCAAGGTCATAGGGCTGAAGAATGACACATCCCTGGTCAGCCCAATAGCTTTGCAGTCGAAGAATGATTTCCTGAAAGGAAGGAGGACGTTGCGACCCGTCGAGCGCCATTGCGCGTACTCTCTGATCAAATGGTGAAACAAATTTTAAAACTGCGGCAAGCTAACGTCACACCCCTGTGCGGTCAAGAAGGCAAAAGCCCTGAGATCGCAGGTTTGCAACAGTTTGTCTCGATTACCCTGCTTCATATTGCAATGCAACATCAACAATCGGCCCGTTTTAAGGCAAAGACGCTTTTTCTCAGTTTTACGAAGGTAAAAATGCCGGGGATGCCGCAAATGCCACGCGGCTTAATCCTGGCAGCGATGGGCCAGTCCTTCGGCATGGTAAACGCCGCAATGCGGGCATTTTTCCATATCCTGTGCCGCCGGATGCTCCGGCTGAACCTTGCGGCGCGGTTTCATCCGTTCTGTCCAGTGGGCACGGACATTTTCGCGATTGTTCTGGTTGGCACCCTTGCGCCCCAAAAACCGCGATGCCTGCCACACCACAACAATGACCAGGGCCGTAAACAGGATTTGTGAAAAACTCAGCATGGACGTCCCCGAAATGCTTTATTGCCGGTCCGGGCGATCCCGTTCCGGTTTCAGGCAGTGTTATAGTCAAAATTTGAAATTTTAGAAACCGGGCAATGATGCCGGTTGGCGCAATAATTGGTCTGTTTGCGGCAAATACTGCCCCGCCTCGTCATGCAGCACCAGCCCCCGGCGCATTTTAAGGGGCGATGACACCCCTTTGCGCGCCGAAACAATCACCCGAAGCGGGGCTTCGGCGCTGGCCTTGCTCCAGATCGGATACACCGTCATATCGCCCGCCTTGCCATATAACAGGCCAATCAGCCGGTCCAAATGATCGGCCCGATGGATCAGCGTGATCCGCCCTTTTTGCCGCAGCATTTTAAGGCAAAAGCCAATCCATGCCGCCAAATCGGCACTGCCTTCCTGATGGGCAGTCGCCCGGCTTTCATTCGTTGGCCGTGTCCCGCCCGCATAATAAGGCGGGTTGGAAATAACCTGATCAAAGCTGTTGGCGATCAAGGGCAACTGGCGATTATTGATATCACCATGAAGCGGCGTTACCCGGCCGACAAAACCGTTTTCAACAATATTGCGGCAAAACAGGGCATATAAATCGTCTTGCAATTCGACCCCGGTAACAACGGCATTTTCAATCCGCCGTGCCACGCACAACCCGGCAGAGCCCACCGCCGCGCCAACATCAAGTATTTTGCAATCGCGATTTCCCGCCACTGTAACCGACGCCGCCAGCAACACTGCATCAACAGCCACGCGATAACCATCGACCGGCTGCTTCAAGGTAACGGCACCGCCTTGCAAAAAATCATGGCTGATACGGTTTGGCGGAAAATCGGGCACAGTTAAACCGGCTAACACTGCGCCATCTTGCTCTGGGGCCATCGCGGTACGGGTCATTTGTGGTTATGCAACATGGCGGGCGATACCAGCCTAAACATCATCACGCGCAGACGCGCCAATGTCGTCATCTTCGTCTGCATCTGCCTCAAGTTCGGCATTACCCGGCAATTCACGCCGTGCAATTTCAAGGATATAACGCGCCCGGCTTTCATCATCGGGCGTTATCATCAAGCGCCGGGGCAACGCCCCGATGGAGCCATCAAGGATCGATGCATGAAAATCAAATATCAGGCAGTCAATCCCCTCGTCGGCCAGCACCGACTGAACCCAGCTCAGCTCGACCGGATCATTGCTGCGTATCAGTTCAATCATTTCTGATGCCGTCCCCTTGCTGTCACATGCGCCATACACACCATACTATAGCATATTATTGTTCAATGCGGCAGAAAGCGGTATTGATTTGTCCACTTGACCGTCAACACCTGGCGTCTCTATGTTGAGGCCTAGTCATGAAACCAGCGTTACCTGCCGATATGTGACAGGTCAAGACGCAAAAATTGTTTCGGAAATGAGCGTGAACAACACTGCACCGCAGCACACTATACAGCCCAGCCTGGATTCCCTGGTCAGCCTTGTCGATGCCGACATGAAGCGGGTTAACCAGGTTATCATCGAGAACATGCACAGCGACGTTGCGCTGATCCCGCAACTGGCCAGCCATCTGATTGCGGCGGGCGGCAAACGCATGCGCCCGATGCTGACTTTGGCCTCCGCCCGACTTTGCGGTTATGAAGAAGGCGATTCCGCTGTCAATATGGCGGCCTGTGTTGAATTTATTCACACAGCCACCCTGCTTCATGACGATGTGGTCGATGAAAGCCTGCTTCGCCGGGGCCAGGAATCGGCCAATGCCATGTTTGGCAACGAGGCCAGCGTGCTGGTCGGCGATTTCCTGTTTGCCCGATCCTTCGTCCTGATGGTCAAGAACGGTTCGCTTAAGGTGCTCGATATTCTGGCACGCGCATCGGCGGTTATTGCCGAGGGCGAAGTGATGCAGCTTGCCACCGCCAACGACATGGCAACCACCGAGCAAGCCTATCTTGATGTCATCATGGCAAAAACCGCTGCCCTGTTTGGCGCGGCATCGCATATTGGCGCAGTCATTGCCGCACGCCCCGAGGCCGATGAATTTGCCCTGCGTGATTACGGCCTGCATCTGGGCACCGCGTTTCAGCTGATTGACGATGTGCTGGATTATTCGGCCCATCAGGCCACCTTGGGCAAAACCGTTGGCGATGATTTTCGCGATGGCAAGGTGACCCTGCCGGTGATTATTGCCTATGCCAAAGGTGACGAGGACGAAAAAGCCTTCTGGCGGCGCTGCATGGAAGACCAGAATTTCGAGGATGGTGATCTTGATCGGGCGCAAGTGCTGATCCGCAAATATAACACGCTGGAAGCCACCATGGACCGGGCACGCGAATATGGCGAACTGGCCATTAACGACCTTGCCACCTTCCCCGATGGCGCGATCAAGGATGCCATGATCGAAGCGGTAGAGTTTTGTATTTCGCGGCCTTATTGACCAACCCGCAAGGCCCAAAGCCGGGCATTTGCGAAAAAATTCCTTGCGTGCCGGTTCAATACCGATTAATACCCGGCTCGCAGAATGACGGAGCGTAGCTCAGCCTGGTAGAGCACTGTCTTCGGGAGGCAGGGGTCGGAGGTTCGAATCCTCTCGCTCCGACCATCATTCAAAGGCCCTGAAATGTTTTGGCATTTCGGGGTCTTTTGCGTTTCAGGCCCGATAAAACGTCACGGCCGCCCCGATCGCAAAAACCCAAAACACGATCAATTTACGACATTCTCAACCCAATGGCCAAAACACCAGAAAATGCCGTAACAGGGTGCAATTGTGCTTGAACTGCCCGACCATACAGGATAGATAATCGCGCACACTGACGGAGCGTAGCTCAGCCTGGTAGAGCACTGTCTTCGGGAGGCAGGGGTCGGAGGTTCGAATCCTCTCGCTCCGACCATCAGTTAGAAACCCTGGCGCCTGAAACATGGCGACAGGGTTTCTTTTTATCTGCGATCAACACGCCACCGCCCTGCCCTCGGCCGCAAAACACCAGCCCGCCAATCCACCATCGGCCAGCCCTCAACGCGCCCTGTCAGGCCCGTGCAATGCGGCCCGTAGCGACGGCAAAACAAAGACACCTGCGCAAACAAAAACGCGCCAACCGGCAAATGCAGGCTGGCGCGCGAAACAATACTAAACGGCCATATCTTAATGCAGGCTGCTTTCGCTTGGCAGTTGCAACATCCGGCCCATCAGGTAATCCACATCATCGGAATCAAATTCAACACCCAGATCACCATACTGGGTCAGGATGCGTTCGATCATGCGGCGCGAATACCGTTCGCGGTCTTTTTCGCGGCCATCAAGGTCGGTTTCATGGGCGACCTCCAGGGCGGCCCGCACACCGGGGAAGAAACTGGCGGGCATATCGGCCTTGTTATAAATTGCCTGCAGGCCATAAAGACCGGAGTCGTGAATAAGAATTCGGCTGTTTAGCAGCGATACGGCCGCCCGGCGTGCAATCCCGGCTTCAAAAAATGAAATATCCCCCATGCACAGGGCACGCAGGATCACACCGCTGGTCAGACGGTTATTGGTGTAAAGATGCTCAACCAGAATTTCGACATCGCGGCTTTCACTGTCATCGCCCAAAAGGCCAATGGTGGCACTTTCCTGCGACTGGGTCATCACAGCATTAACAATGCCCTCGGGCAGATGCCCGCGTGATACCAGCTCGCCGCGCAACCGGTCTGAAACCAGGGTAACCATGCGTTCCGCAATCGTGATCGGCAAATGATTGCGTGAAATCATCGGTTTTTGAATACGTTCATTATGGCCAAAATCATCGACCACCTTTTGCAAGGAATGCTCGCTGATTTCAGCCCCCTGATTGCCAATCAGATCGACCAGAACATCCTCATGCCCGGCCTGCACCAGCGCGTCAGAGACCGACTCGGACACGGTGCCGCGTGTGGCAATGGCGCGCTGTTTTTCAACACTATCAGCACCATCGCCAATAATATCGACCAGATCGCTGTCACTGAGAATTTCGGAAAACTGCAATATCGGCAGGGCAACATCATCAACATCGCGCGCCATTGTCAGTGCAACATCGTGCGGCAATAGCGGCGTCTGTTTCAAATTGCGCGCCAGCGCCTTGCGCACCCTGACTTCGGCATCACGGATCATGATGCGAAAGATGTCCTCGGCCAAAACCCGTTCGGTATCGGTCAGCTGATCATCACTGAATTGCTGGCTGATTTTATCGGCAGCTTCAGCACGGTTCTTTCCCGACGGATCGTTGATAAGATTTGCGACGTCATTTTTAGTAATCGGGGCCACGTAACCTCTCCTGCTACGGCTGGAATATCCACCAGCCGTTACACTTCTTACTATACACGCAAGAGGCTATTGATTGAACGCAATTTATTCACCTGCCGCTTTGGGTAGAATAACCTGTTCGTGATCATTGCCCGCCGACTTATAATGATTCCACCATTTGTCGGACTTTGATTGCGTTACCCGCCGGGGACTGTCAAAAAGTTTCCGCGTTGCGTTCGGCGTGGGCCCCACGCTACATGCCAAGAGAGAGGCCTTGTAAATGAATTCGATCAAAATGCTTGCTATTGCAATTTCCGCCACCGCAATGTTCAGCACCGCTGCATTTGCCGCTGGCGATGCTGCAAAAGGCGAGAAAGTTTTTAAAAAATGTGCCGCCTGCCATTCAATTGAAGAAGGCAAAAACAAGGTTGGCCCGTCGCTGCATGGTGTGATTGGTCGCGAATGTGGCACGATTTCCGATTACAAATACAGCAAGGGCTATCAGGATGCCTGCGAAAAAGGCTTCACCATCGACGAAGCATTTCTCGATGAATACCTGAAAGACCCGTCTGCCAAAATCAGCTCGATCGCGCAGACCAAAGAACGCTCCAAAATGACCTTCAAACTTAAAAAAGAAGACGACATTCAGGACGTTACCGAATATCTGAAACAAAACTGATTGTGATGAAGGGTGCTTGTGCGCCCTGATACAGCTCAGCATGAAAGGCCGACCTGAAAAGGTTGGCCTTTTTTGATGCCTTGTCTCGTCCTGAAATGTTCCGCCCTGATACCCGACCGCCGCACGCCGCTGCATTAGAGCATGTTTCCTTTAATAAGACCCATTCTGCCCGCGCATTCTGCTGCTCGACAAGGAGAAGTCCGCAGGGCGTAACGGGGTTACGGACAAGGATTTCGACGTAGCCGAGCAGAAGAATGGGCGGGCCCGTAGGGTTTAATTTTGACGGCATTTGGCGGCGTTACACCGCTTGCGCGATGCGCCGCATCGCGCGGCACGCTGTGCCTTGCCAAACGGCACGTCAAAATCAAACAGAATGGGTCTTATTAAAGGAAATATGCTCTAATTTGGTTGCGCGTGGTGCTTGTCAGCCCATCCCTTCGAGTCTGTTTACCGGGCTGGCGGAAAAACGTTCTGGCGGATAACAAAGTCGCAGGTTAGCGGCGATTGGCCAGTTCTGTGGAAATATGGCGCATTTGCTCTTCCACCCGGATGGGGCATTGCGATGTCACTTCAAGGTCACGGTCTTCGTAAACATCGGCGTCGGGGTGGTCTTGAACCCAGCGGGTAATGACCTCGTCGCGCTGGCGCACCAGTATTTCGATCTGGGGACGATAAAACGCAATCATCCCCGATACCCAGCGATTTACCGGCCACGAGGGCTGGGCGTGGTCGACAATAAAATTGTCCAGCATCGAAATCACCGTTTCGGCATCATACCAGACTTCCCCGGTTACCCAGCGATTGGTGGTAAACAGCCGTTGAGCAAACCCGTACTGGTCCATGGAAATGGCAATCAGATGCGACAGGGCTTCGTTCGGACCTTTGGGCAATTCAACGCCGGGAATAGGCAAGGGCCGGGCCGACTCCGGCATGCCGCGCGGCCGCATAAAACTGTGGAAATGGCCATGCTCGGCCCAGTCGCGCTGCTCATCCTTGGGGTGGGCATGGTAATAAAACTGGCCGTGGCTGGTCCGGTCATAAACATCGCCTTGCGGGTAATGCGTCCATTCGTAAAACGCCCCCGTCGTCCGGATCAGTTCACCAACGATATTATCACCTGTTGCCGACAAAACGCGATGGCATTCCATCACATCACGTCCGGCTGCCATCATGGTTTTCAGTTGGCTGGTGGACAACTCCGACCAGTTAATTTCCAGTTCCGTCATGGTTGTATCACCACTTGATTTATCGACGATCCGCTGCTGACCTAGCCTGCAAAACCAAAGGGAAATGTCGCACCGGCAGAAGGCCAGTTCCCCCACAGTCACGCCTGCGGGGGAAAACTACAAGTGAAAATACCTATTTACGGGCCAAAGGCTGGTGCAAAACCCGAAATCCGATCAGGATATGGCGCAAATGTTCGGGGCGACTATGGCGGGCTGCCGGGCGGCAAACGCCGCATCCCCGGTCATCCCACGAGCCCCCCTTCACAATCCGTGCGCCGGGCTGGCGCTGGGTCTGGGTCCATTCAAAAACCTGCCCCGCCCCGTCATACAAACCATATGGCCCCGGCGGATAGGATTTAACCGGCACCGTATCAAAAGGCCCGCGATCCGCACTGTTTAACAGGGTCGGGTCATAAATATTGCCCCACGGATAAAACGTTCCGTCGGGGCCACGCACGGCCTTTTCCCATTCGGCCTCCTTGGGCAGGCGCCAGGTTTCACCGGTTTTCTGGCTAAGCCAATGGGTATATGCCACGGCGTCCTGCCACGATACCAGCACCACCGGGTGGTCTTCACGGCCCGGCTGCGGGGCGCCTTTTTTCCAGGCAAAAGGACGGGTGGCCTCATAGCCATGCACAAGCCCGTAAGTATCCCAGATTTCCTTGGTGACACCGGGGGCCGGATAACCGCTGTCTTTGACAAAAGCAGCATATTGCCGGTTGGTGACCGGAGTTGTCGAGATATCAAATTCGGGCAGATAAATACGCCATTTGGTGGTTTCTGAATCATACCAGCGATTACGATGTGCGACATCCTGGCCATAAATCTGTTCATCAATCCGGTAGGCATAATCGCGCTCGATACTGTCAGACCCCTGCCAGAACCATCCCGCCGGGATCGTGGTTATCTCCGGGACATCAATATTGGCGGCCTGCGATACCGGTGCATGAAACCCGAAAACCACCAGTGTCGCTATCCCTATGGCGGTCCGGCACATATTGCGCCCGTTTGACATCATCATCGCGATACTAAAATCCCCAATCGAAAATATGCTTTCTGCAGCCAGCCCTCTCCCTCTGGCTGCACTTTTTACAATCATGACATAATTGTAAAAGATCCGCTGCTTTTTCAAGCAACAGCACATCGAACTTTTTAAAGATGCAAAAGTTCCCGGCTGCGCAAAACAAACTGGTTTACCCTCACGAAAGCGTGAAAATACGTGACACCACAGCAAGGCGGTTTTTTGTCATGATCATTTTGTTGGCTGATCAAAAACAACCTGTGCCGGGTTGTTTAAACGGCAAGGTGTTCGTTCCCCCCGACACACGCCGGACCGGCCAGCACCCGGACAACACCGGAAAGACACCGGAAAGACAACGTCTTCTTCTGCGGGTTGTCTCCCCCTTCTCGCAAACACAATATCAGCGCCGCTCTTCCCCGGAGCGACGCTGATTGTGTATCTGGCCCTGGCCCCCGCCATCCCCCAGCAATCCTGCTGCGCGGTAATAGCGTTGTGCCCCTTCATGCAAGGCCACCGGAAAGGGGCCACGGACCATGTCCTCTTTGCTCAATGCCGCCAGTGCCGGATGCGCGCGTTTGAAAGCATTGAAATTTTCAAACACGGTTTTCACCAGTTGATAAACAATTTCGGGGTCTGTTGCGGCAGAAACCATCAGGGTGGATCCAACGCAAACTGTCGTGACCGGGTCGGGGTTGCCATAATACAGGCCGCCCGGGATCACGGTTTTGCTGTAAAAATCATTTTCGGCCAGCAACCGGTCAATCGCCGGCCCGGCCACATCGACCAGAACAGTGTCGCAGGCGCCTGCCGTGTCCGAAATTGTGGTTGCCGGGTGCCCCACACTATAGACCGTCGCGTCGATCTGGTTCTGGCACAGCGCATCGCCCTGTTGGCCCGCGCCAAGTTCCGATGCCTGGGCAAAATCATTCAGGGTCCAGCCCTTGGCCGCCATTACCCGTTCCATCGCGTCGCGCGCACCAGAACCGGGATTGCCAATATTAACCCGCTTGCCTTTCAAATCGTCAAAATCAATAATTTTGGCATCAGCGCGAGCCAAAACGGTAAAGGCTTCAACATGCAGGGAAAACACCGCGCGCAAATCCTTAACCGCCCCGGTTTGCGCAAAAGGGCCTGTTCCGTGGCTGGCATCGGCCTGAATATCTGACTGGGCAATGCCAAAGTCAAAGTCGCCACCGTGCAAGGCCTTGATATTATAAAGCGACCCGGCCGTCGACTCGACGGTACAACGAATGCCGTGCAAGCGGCGCGACTGGTTTATCAAACGGCAAATTGCCCCACCGACCGGATAATAAACCCCCGTGGGGCCACCCGTGCCAATGGTAATGAAACGGTTTTGTTCATCGGCCTGCGCGGTTCGAAAAAATGCCCCCTGCGCCATCAGGAAAACGGTCGCGCATACCACCAAAACGTGCCGGCTCATTGGTTTTTGCCTTTGCTGCCCTGCTTGCTGTTTGTCGTGGCGGCTTGTTTATCGCGCGCCCCTTGCAACCGGCAAAAGCTCCGGAAGCCCCCCGTTTCGCCCATAATATTTTTTATTGCCCCCACGATAACATCAATACCGCCGCAACCCGCGATGGCGGGCCGTTAAAAAGAACAGGCTGTAATTTTACCACCTTGTATCAGGCGGGCAAAATCCAAACCGCATTTCTGCATGCTGCCCAAATATGTGCATCTGCAACAAAATCACATTTGCAAAACGCCATTATGGGTGCCTTTGACACGAATAATGCCGTGCCCCACACGACGTCACCCGCACGCAAGACAACAAAATCATAGACTTATTAAAAAAAACCGGCAAAAATGGTTGAAGCTGCACCACGAAATACCACCATCAAAAAACAGAAAATCTTATGGTTACGGGACAAGGGCGCCGGTTTAACAAGGTGGCCTATGGAAAAACAGATTTTAGATGCAATTTCGCAATCCAATGCGGGAATTGCTCTGTTTGACGCCAATGAACGTCTTATTTTTGCAAATCCGGCGTGGAATCAACTGATTACCGGAATTGCCGAAGACGATCTGATATTCGATGAAACCAGTCTGGATAATGGCGGCATGCTATCGGTTTGCATGGTCCGCCCGCATATCCATGCCCGCGAATTGCGCCATAGCCTTACCGATGTTGAAAACAAAAAACGCGGCACGGTTCTGGTCGCCGATGACAGCGCCTCAAACCGCATGGTGGCCCGCCGCATGTTGCAGGCCGAGGGTTTCAGCGTGATGGAAGCGGGCGACGGCCAAACCGTTCTGGATATTTTGCGCCGGGGTATCCCCGTTGACATTATTTTGATGGATGTTGAAATGCCCGATATGGACGGGCTGCACACCACCCGGCGCATCCGCCATATGGACGGGCCGTCTTCGCGCCTGCCCATCATTGCCTTTTCCGCGCACCGCACACGCGACTGGAACATGATTGCCCGGCAATCAGGTGTAAACGATTTCATCAGCAAACCAATCCAGCGCGCCAGCCTGTTACGCGTGATCAGCGAAAACCTTGCCCACAGCCTGCCCGGCACCGCGGCAAGCTCGCTTGCCGCAACCACGCCCGCCGCGCGGATGAAAAAAATCAATCACACCCTTAAAAATCCGCCCAGCGACCTTCCGGCAAGCCCGGTTCTGGATGTCGATATTCTTGAAGAACTGTACCGCGAAGCCGGCATGGACGGGGCGGCAAACGGCATTGATTTGTTTATCAGCGAAACGGAATCGCGGCTGATGCAAATTGATGAAGCATTATCACGGTCTGATTTTCACGCGGTTCGCAACGAGGTCCATGTTCTTAAAAGCACATCGGGCACCTTTGGGCTGCGCCAACTGGCCGATTTGTGCGATGCGGCCCATAATCTTCTCGATCGCACCGATATTGACGAACACCACCTTGTCAAACTGTCGCGCCGGGTGGTTCAACTGGCCCCAACCGCCCTTACCGCCCTTAACCTTTATCGTCGCAGCCGGTCGTGGGCGCTAACCTGATGCTGGCTGATTGCGCCAATAGCGCCCTTTTAACCGTTGCCAAAACGATTGATTTACGGGGTTTGGGCGGACGAACCGTCGTACATTTGCCATACCTGCCAAACCAGCAAATTCCACAATGTCAGCGCGGCATCGAAATCATTGCCAAGGGCGCGCTGCCATAATTTTTGCCGGGTGGCCGCATGAACCGGCATGTCTTCAAACATCCGGTTTTGCGCCGTTTTTTCATCCCCCCACAACAGCACCGCAATATCGTGCATCCATTGCCCGACCGGGGGGTTAAAACCCGCCTTGGCAACATCAAGATACCCCGCCGGTACAAACGGGCTTACCGCCTGGCGCCACACCGCCTTGCCTGCCCCGGCCAAATGGTCTTTCGCCGGTATTGATGCCGCCGCCTTTCGCACCGCGCGGTCCAGCAAGGGCGGGCGATATTCCACACCAAATGCCATGCCCATGCGGTCGCTCATTGCCAGTTGATTGCCCGGTAAATTTACATCCAGATCAAACTGCATCATCGCACGCGCCAAATCCGGGATGGCGTCAAAGCTTGGCATTCCGGCCAGTTCCCCATGTCCGGGGCGGGTCCGTGTGATCACGCACCGATTGTTCCAGGCCCTTAAAACATCGCCGCGATCGCCGGTGGTGGCCGCCAGAAACTTGGCAATCCCGGCCAAATGCTGCCCCGGTTGCACAGGCAAGGTTCTAACACTGCCATTGGCAACATAACTGGCATAACGGCGCATAAAAGCCGGGGCGCGCAGCCATTTTTCGGCCCGTTGCGCCATTTGATAGCGCCGATAGCCGCCAAAAACCTCGTCCCCGCCGTCGCCAGTCAGGCAAACCGGGGCAATGTCGGCCACCGACTGGCTTAAACAATGCGTTAAGATCATTGCCGGGTTGCCAAACGGCCCGCCAAAGGCCTTTAGCCCGGCCCGTAACCGGGTCAATAAATCTTCGGGGTCATGCGGGGCCGGGATTATTTTTAACGGCATTTGCAAATGGCTGGCCAGTTGGCGTGCCCGCATGGTTTCGTCCATTGGCTGCCCGGCAAAGCCCATCACCGCCGCCACCGGCATATCCGCCCGGCGTGCCCGATGCCGCGCCACCCGGGCGGCCATCGCGGCAACCCCGGCGCTGTCCATCCCGCCCGATAACAGGCAGGCAACAGGCCGGTCGCATGTCATGGCATCGGCCACCGCACGATAAACATGGCGGCGCAATCGCCCCACGACATCCGATGGCCTGTTTAAAACGGCACGATCCGCAGCCGGACTATTTTCGTCATCCAGACTGGCACGCACCACAGTCTCGCGTTGCCTGTCACCTCCCCCGGATGCCGCGTTATCTGTGCCGGGCTGTCGGACGGCGGGCACCTGTGCGCTCTGCGATACCCCGCCCGCACAGGCGCGCACGGTCGGCAGGCCATAACGCGCAATGTTTCCGTGCTGCCAACACATGATGTGGCCGGGCTGTAATTGCGAAATACCGTGCCAAGGGGTTTGCGGGGCGGGGACAAACAAGTGCCTGCGCACCATATCGCGCGCGCCCGCATCGGGGGCAACATCAAGCCCTGGTGCGCTTAACAAGGGGGCCAGCTCAGATGCAAAAAACAGGTGTCCGTCGGCCCGCCGGGCAAAATAAACCGGCTTTTGCCCCATCGCATCCACCCCCAGCCACAGGGCAGACCGGTGATTGTCCCACAAGGCAAAGGCATAAGCCCCCGCCACCCCGGCCAGCATCTGTGCCAATGCCGGTCCTGCCCGATCGCCATATTTCTCGTCACATCCCGACACCACCCGGCCCAGCAAGGCCAGCAGCACATCGGTATCAGACCGGCTTTGATCGTGATCCTTAACAGCGACAGGATCCGCCCCTGTTGCTGTCGCTGCGCCACCCGTTACAGTCCGGGCAACCTGGGCTGTATGTGCTGCTTGCTCTGCGCGCAACGCGGCACGGTCAAGCTGCGCGCGCATGCGCTTGTAACCGGCAATATAACCGTTAAAAATAAGCACAAACCGCCCGTCGCGGCTGATAACGGGTTGTCGGGCCTGCGGGCTGGTATCTGTTGTGGCAAGGCGACGATGCAATAAAACCGGCCCCGCCTTATCGTTTGTGGCGGTATCCGGGTGCTGACCCGAAAATGCTTTTTCACCATCCCCGGCGGGCCATATCCCCCAGCCGTCCGGTCCGCGATGCGCCAGATCACGCGCGGCGTTAAGCCCCCATGACCGCGCCGCCCGCGTGGTTGCACCAATCAGCCCGCACATAATTTGCCGGTCCTTTAATTTTTAACCTGCTTTTCCCGACCGCGAAAACCATGCGCCGACGGCGCGCAGCCCCTCGCGGGCGCTGACCGGCGGCAACCAGCCCAGATCACGCCGAATGGCGCGGCTGTCCACCTGCAGCGAGCTTGTCAGGCGCTGGACCTGTGCCGTTTTGCCCGTCAGACGGCCCAGCCATTCCAAAACCGCCACCGGCACGGGGATCAACAACGCCTTTTTGCCCATGCCTTGCGCCAAAAGTGCAATCATTTCACCAATTGAAAAATCTTCCCCGTCTGACACCATATAGGTCTGGTAACAGGCACTTGGGTGCCTTGCGACAACCACACAGGCATCGGCCAGATTATCAACATGGATCAGGCTGCGATGGTTGCGAATGGCCCCGAATGGCAAGGGAATGCCGCGTAATGCCAGTTTTGCCAAAGCAGCAAAGTTGGCCTTTACCCCAGGCCCATATACCAATGGCGGCCGTAAAATCGTCAGGCCCAGCCCCGATGCTTGCGAAAACTGGCGCAGCGCATCTTCGGCCTCGGCCTTGGATTGTCCATAGGGATCGTGGGGATGCACCGGGCTATGCTCGTTAAAGGCGGAAAACAGTGTTTCCTCGCCGTTGACCTTGACCGAGCTTACAAAAACCATGCGTTTTACATTTTGGGCATCTGCCGCATGGGCCAGATGCAAACTGCCCGCCACATTCACAGCGCGAAAGGCCGCCAACGGGTTGGCGGACGCATCGCGCATCACATGTACGCGCGCCGCCAGATGCACCACACAATATACCCCGTGCAAATGATCGGCCCAGTCGGTGTTGCCATCAATATCGCCAACCACGCGGGCATGTTGCGCCAGTTCTGCGGGTAATTGCGCCTTGGCCGCATCATTGCGCACCAGCGCGCGCACCCCATAACCATCGGCCAGGGCGGCCTTGCACACGGCTTGCCCGACAAAACCGTTTGCGCCGGTAATCGCCATTATTTTCTGGTCAGTCATTTACGCAGGCTCGCTTTGGTCGGGGTTAAGGGCGGGTGTTTCAGGCGGTTGCGCGCTATGCAGGCGCTGTTGCAAATCGTGCAAAACATACAGTCGCAACGCGCTGGATAAATTCCCCTCGCGCCCCGCGTCAATCAACACCACCATTTCGGCAATGCTGTGCCCTTCGCGCAGGGCTATGCGCTGTAATTCCTGCCAGAACGCGTCTTCCAGCGAAAAACTGGTGCGATGCCCGGCAATGGTGATGGATCGTTTGCGAACTTCGGTAGTCATCAAAAATTCCATTGAACAGACAGACAAAACAACACGATATAGTCTTAACAGCAAGCCTGCTGACAGTCAGGGACAAACAGGGCCGATTATGAAACTTATCCACCTGAGCGATTGCCATTTCACCGACCCTGCCGCCGATGCACTATCTGCCAGCAAACCACACCCGCAAAAGACCCTGCAAAACATTATTGCCGATATTTGCCAGTGGCATCATGATGCCGAGCTTTGCATTGTTTCGGGCGATTTAACCCACGATGGCACGCCCACGCAATATGCCCTGTTTGCCGCCACCATCGCCGCCCTGCCAATGCCGGTGCATCTCATTCCCGGCAACCATGATCTGCGCGAACCCTTATTGGCGGCCCTGCCCCAAACCGCGCATGATGAAAACGGTTTCATCAATTATGCCTTTATACACAACGGCATAAAGATCATATTATTGGATACTTTATCGGACGGCGAAGATAGCGGCATTTTATGCCCCCGCCGTCTGGCATGGCTGGCAAACGAACTGCAGCAATCGCGCGACCTGCCCTGCCTGGTGTTTATGCATCATCCGCCGGTCGCCGTGGGTTTGCCGTTTATGGACAGCATCAGTTTACAAAATGCCGATGAATTTGGCGAAGTTTTGCAAACGCACCCTGCCATTCGCCACATCTTTTTTGGCCATGTGCATCGGCCCTGCCACGGGGTGTGGCGCGGCATTCCCTTTACCGGCGGTGCCAGCAGCTTTACCGGGCAACCGCTTGCCATGCAGCCGGGCATGGGCCTGCCCGATAAACCGTGGCTGGAACCGGGCTATGGCATTGCCCTGATCCATGACGATGACGCAACCGTGCGCTATCATTTTGAAACGGTGCGTTAAACCGCATCTCGCCATTCGGCCAAAACCGTTGCGTCGGTTTCCGCCGCCAACTGGTGCTGGCGCACTTCATGAAACGCTGCGTCGTCCATTAATTGCGCCATCGCCCACACGGTACTGGCCCGAATAAGGGCCGATGGATCAGCCAGTAAATTGTGCAATTGCGCGATGGTGCTGGCATCGCCACCATTTTTGTCATTGCCAATCGCAATCAGCACGTTGCGCAAAAACTTTGCCCGTCCAATGCGCTTGATCGGCGATCCGGCAAAAAAGGCGCGAAAGGCATCGTCATCCATCGCCAAAAAATCGGCCAACCTTGGGGCTGTGAGTTCGGCGCGCGCGATAAAGGCCAGTTCTTCGGTGCGGCTGGAAAATTTGTTCCACGGGCACACCGACAAACAATCATCGCAGCCATAAATGCGATTGCCGATCGCCCGGCGAAATTCACGCGGAATAACGCCGTCATGCTCGATCGTCAGGTATGAAATGCACCGCCTGGCATCAAGTTTATAGGGCTCGGGAAACGCATTGGTCGGGCAGGCATCAAGGCAATTACGGCACGATCCACAATGGTCGATCTCGGGTTTTTGCGGGGCATCATCGAATTGCAGGGTGGTGAAAACCTCGCCTAAAAACAACCACGAACCATAATCGCGCGACACCACATTGGTATGTTTGCCTTGCCAGCCAATGCCCCCGGCCTGTGCCAGCGGCTTTTCCAACACCGGGGCTGTATCGACAAACACCTTAACCTGTTCGGCCCCGCCGGTTTGTTCCACCAGCCAGCGCGCCAGTTGTTTCAAACGTTTTTTGATCAGGTCGTGATAATCGCGGTTTTGGGCATAAACCGAAATCATCGCCCGGTCGGAATGGTCCAGCAATGCCAACGGGTTTTCTGCCGGGCCATAATTGGTGCCCAGCACAATCACGCTTTGCACATCTCCCCACAAAACCTTGGGGTCACGGCGGCGCGGCAATCGTTCAGGGTCGGCCATCCAGGCCATGCTGCCAAACTCCTCGCCCGCAACAAACTCATCAAGGCGCTGCTGGTTGCGGCTGTCAATTTCCGGTTTGGCAACGCCGCACACATCAAAACCGATCTCGCGGGCTTTGGCCTGCAAGGCGTCAAAACGAATGGCAGGTGCACAGGGGCCAGGCATCAACAGGCAGTCCTTCGGGCAAAACAATCCTGCGCCTTATATACCCCCTGCCCGCCAAAGGTAAAAGGCCGCAGCATTTTTGAGGCTGCGGCCTTTTACAAATAGTATCATTTCGGCCGCAATCACGGCTGGTTAACGGGAAAATCAGAAACGATAGCGCAAAGTCGCCAGCATGGTGCGTTCTTCACCGAAATAACAATTCGACAAGGTATTACACGACGCAACATAGTCCTTGTCGAACAGGTTGTTGATGTTAAAGCGCATATCGGCATTTTCAACACCCACGCGCGACAGGTCGTAATCAAACGACAGATCCACAATGGTGTAATCGGGCACACGCTGCGTGTTATCTGCCGTGGCCCAGGTTTCGCCCACATAACGCGCCCCGGCCCCCACATCAAGCCCGGCCAAAACCCCGGCATCAAAGCTGTATTTGCCCCACAGCGACGCGGTATGTTCAGGCACCTGCATCGGTGTTTTGCCATCTTTAACATCGCCCGGCGCATCATAACTGGCATCGGTATAGGCATAACCTGCTGTCATGCTGAAATGATCGGTCAGTTTTGCCCGCGCTTCCAGTTCGATCCCTTGCGATTTAATGGTGCCGGCTGGCGCATAAACAAAGGTTACCGGGTCGGCAATGGCGACATTTTCCTGTTTGATATGAAAGACCGATGCCGTTAGCAAAATATCGCGTCCTTTGGGCTGATATTTAACCCCGGCTTCATATTGCGTGCCTTCGGTCGGGGCCAGCGGGTCGCCATTGGCATCGGAATACAGGTTGGCGTTAAACGATTCGGAATAGTTAAAATAAGGCGCAATCCCGTTATCAAACAAATACAGCACCCCGGCACGGGTCGTAAGTTTGCTGCGGTCTTCGCCGGTGCGTTTTTCTGTCAGGCGGTTCAGGCTGTCGGTTTCAACCCAGTCTTCGCGCGCGCCTAGCGATAAACGCCAGTTTTCATAGGCAAGCTGGTCCTGCACATACACCCCGGTTTGGTCCAGTGTTTTGGTTGCCAGCGCATAGGGCGTGCCCAATGTAACACCGGAAGTGCCATAGGACGGGTTCCACGGGTTGATGGTTGACGCCGACGTATACCAGTAATTGGTGCGCGACCGGCGTTGCTGGTAATCCAGCCCGCCAATCATGGTATGGTCAACATCACCGGTGCTAAAATTGCCCTTTAGCTGGTTATCGACCGTAAAGGCGCGCAAACTTTCATAGCCACCATAATAGGACCGCTTCAAATTGTTGGTATTGCCATCCCAGCCGGTTTGGTAAATCTGGTCGATATCGACATCGGAATCGAGAAAACGGAAGTTTTGTTTGAAGGTCAGATCGTCGTTAAAATCATGTTCGAACTGATAACCAACCATGTTTTGCGTGCGATCAAACTTTTCCAGTGACGGGTCGCCATCAAAGAAATTACGCGAAATATAACGCCCGTTATGCGCATAAAGCGTGCCGTCGGCCGGGGCACCGTTGTGGGTGCCGCCTTCGGGGTCGCGCTGAAAATATCCCATCAGGGTCAGGCGGGTGTCATCGGTAAAATTCGCGGTTAACGACGGTGCGATGACATAGCGTTCTTCCTTGGCGTAATCAAACTGGGTGTCCGATGCATCGGCCTTGCCGACCAGCCGATAGGCCAGCTTGCCGCCTTCGCTCACCGGGCCGGTCACATCAAAGGCAACGCCGCGTTGCTGGCGCGTGCCATATGAAACCTCGACTTCGCCTTTTTGTTCAAATTCGGGTTTTTTACTGCTAAGTGCGATCAACCCGCCCGGCGACGACCGGCCATATAAAACCGATGCCGGGCCTTTAACGGTATCAATACGGTCAACAAAATACGGGTCAATCTGCATCGAGCTATAGGTTGAATCATCGCTCATGGTTTTCATGCCATCGAGATAGATATTATCGATGCTGCGATCGACCAACCCGCGCAAAATCACATAATCATAGCGGTTTGATGCCCCCACCTGCCCGGTAAAGGCACCGGGAGTATAACGCATCGCCTGCATCACGGTTTGCGATCCCTGATCTTCGATTTCGTCCGACGTCACCACCGAAATGCTTTGCGGTGTTTCCAAAATCGGCGTGTCGGTTTTGGTCGCCGATAGCGACCGTTTGGCGACATATCCCTGTACCGGGCCGTCTGCGCGTTCAAATTCCTTGTCGGCTTCCACCCGCAGCGGGTCCAGCACCACATCGCCTTCGGCCGCACCGGTGGTTGCGATTTTTTCAATCGTAATGGTGTCGCCATTACTCATGCGCCAGCTATAACCCGACCCGGCCAGCAGCCGTTGCAACGCCTGTTCGCGGGTAAAACGGCCCATTACCGCAGGCGATTTCACACTGGCAACACCACCACTGGGGAAAAACAGTTTCACATTGGCCTGATCGGCAAAACGGGTTAGCGCGCTATCCATATTCCGGGCGGGAATGCTGAAATTAATCACCGCGTCCTCGGCAACCGGGCCACTTTGCGCCCATGATGGTGTTGCCAATATCATTACGCCCGCCACGGTTGCGCCGGAGATCATGGTCGTCATCATCAGCCGACCCGCCCAGCGCGCGGCAGCGCGACCGGGAACATGATGTGAAAAAGCGGCAAAAACGGGTGCGGCCTGCCATTTGGCACGGTTGGAACCCAGCGTCATATTGTTTAACCCTTTAAGTTTGGTCACCCCAATGCAAATGATTTTGATAACCGTTATCACTTGCTGTTGGTCATATGACGAAACCCGCAACGCAAACTTGCAGCAGAAATTTCAAAAATTTTTGCTGTTTTATTGCCGGGTTCTATTTCAGGGTTTTAAATCAATAGATTACGGTCGCGACCATGGTAGAAAAAACATGTGCGTCGGTGGTGTCATCAATCGATTTCAACAGATCATCCAGATCGTTCAAATCAAAAACACCACTCACTTTAAGCCCCGCCAGATCGGGGTTTGCCAAAATGATCCGGCCTTGGCGATAGCGCTGAATTTCGGCAATCACAGCCGACAAAGGCTGACGATTAAAAATCAGCTTGCCGCGCATCCACGCGGTTTGGGCATCCACCCCGTCCGATATAACGCCCGAGAGTTTCCCCGACCCGTCATAGGAAACCCGTTGCCCAGCCGTCACATTTACCGGCCGGGTCGCACTTTGCCCGGTTGAAACGGCAACAATGCCTTCGCGAACCCCGACATGCACACCATCATCACCCAGTTGCACATCGTAAACGGTGCCAACGGCACGGGCCTGCCCGTTTGCGGCCATCACAACAAAGGGCCGGTTCGGGTTTTTGGCCACTTCAAACAGGGCCTCGCCCGCCGCCAAATGCACTTCGCGGCGATTTGGGGAATAATTAACCGACAAAGCCGACGCGGTATTTAAACGAACAATTGTACCATCGGGCAATGTAACCGTGCGACGTTCACCAATGCCCGTCGCGTAATCGGCAAACAGCCCGGCCACCGGGCCAACCATGCCCGGCACAATCACCCCGGCAGTTAAACAAACCAGCACGACCAGTGACGCCAGCAACGCCCCCGCCCCGCGCCCCATCCGCGATATCGGCTTGCGCATTTTCGCATCCGCGCCGGGATGCTGATGCGCGGTTCGGTGCTTTTGCACATCGTGATCAGACGGCGCTGATCCACGACGATCCCGGCCAAAACCGGGCGTTGCCGTTGGCATATTCTGGCGCGGTGTTGCTTCTGGCTCTGGCGATGCGGCGTTGCGAGGCGATACGATGTTGCGATATGCGCCTTCGTTATCAGCCTGCCAGTTTTGTGCCGCACCGGTTTGGCCAATGCCGTGCAGCAACAACCGGGCTTCCTCCATGGCAACAGCATGGTCGCGCGATTGCGACAGCCAATTGCGATATTGCTGTTGCATATCGGCACTAACATGCCCGGACGACAGCTTTACCAGCCAGTCAATGGCGGTATTGCTGATGTCTTTTTTGTCCCGGCCTTGGTCGCGGTCCTGCCCGTTTGTGTGCTTGCTCACCGGCGCATTCCTGTTGTTTGGCCATCCATTCCGCACAGGGAAAAATCATCCCCTGATATATAGACGTTCAGGCACGGCCAAACCGGCAATTCAAATGTCATTATTTTTGGTCCGCCCGCCAAAGCTCATCGCGGCATTGTTGCAATGCGCGCGCAATATATTTGGCAACCATGCTTTCCGAAACCCCCAATTGCCGTGCAATTTCCGCATGGGGCAGGCCATCCACCCGAAACATCAACAAGGCCCGGCGCGGGTTTTCCGGCAACCGGTCCAATGCACGGTCCAGCAGGGCCAACTGTTCACGGCCCATGGCCGTTGCCTCGGGCGATGGTTTTGGGTCCGCAACAAGGCAGGCATCCTGCGCAGTTTCCGTTCCACTGCCGCTATGGCGTTTTTCGCGGCGCAGCCAGTCAATCGCCAGGTTACCGGCAACCCGGTAAATATAGGCACGCGGATTATCAATTTGCACATCGCCGGGCGGCGCCGATGCCAGGCGCAAATAGGTGTCCTGGGCAATATCGGCAGCCCGTTGGGAATCCCCGCCCATACGACGGGTTAAAAACCGCACCAGATGGTCGTAATTTTCCTGAAAACTGCTGATTAAAATCGACGCTGTATCGCGACGCATCTATATGGCCCATCTTGCGCAAACATCTGTCGTACAAACCCGCCGTTTCTAACAGCAGCGCACAACACCCCTTGCATAACAAGAACGCCTCACCCTCGCAATGAGAATAATTATCAATATTATTAACCGAGCCATAAAAAACAGGGCACCCAAAAGGATGCCCTGCCTGCAACTGCTTCAAAACATATCATGCCGGGACGTTTTTAAATTCATCCCGCGCCAGCAACGGCCTTGTCAGCCCCGCCCGCGATACGGCGCAACCCCCTGATCGGGGATCCACACGCCTTCCGGGGCCGGGCCGGTTTGATAAAACACATCAATCGGAATCCCGCCGCGCGGATACCAGTAACCGCCAATCCGCAACCATTTCGGGTTCAGGGTTTCGGCAATGCGCTTGCCAATGCTGACCGTGCAATCTTCGTGAAAGGCACCGTGATTGCGAAACGAGGTTAAAAACAGTTTCAGCGACTTGCTTTCAACCAGCCAGCCATCGGGGATGTAATCAATCACGATATGGGCAAAATCGGGCTGGCCGGTAATCGGGCACAGAGATGTAAATTCCGGGGCCACAAACCGCACGCAATAATCCGTGCCTTCCTGCGGGTTTTTCACCTTTTCCAGCACCGCTTCTTCGGGGCTTTCGGGCTGTTTGGTATCACCGCCCAGCATGGTCAGGTTCTGGTAAATGCTTTGGTCTGACATGGTTAAATCCCTTCGCCTTAATCCTGGATCATCGGCACAGGATCAATATCCCCGCCTTCCTGATCGGCATAAAACTGCTTGGCAAAGGCGTCCATCTGGCCGTTTGCAATGGCGTCGCGCATGCCCTTCATCAGGTCCTGATAATATTGCAAATTATGCCAGGTCAACAGCATCGCCCCCAAAATTTCGTTCGCCTTGATCAGATGGTGCAAATAGGCGCGCGAATATTGCGAACAGGCCGGGCAGGAACAATGATCATCTAGCGGGCGGTCATCATCGCGGTGACGGCCATTTTTAAGGTTCACCGTGCCACGGTGGGTAAATGCCTGCGCATTGCGGCCCGACCGGGTGGGTAACACGCAGTCAAACTGGTCAATCCCGCGCATAACGGCACCCACCAGGTCGGATGGCTTGCCAACGCCCATCAGGTAACGGGGTTTGTTGGCGGGCAGCATATCAACGCAAAAATCCAGCGTATCAAACATCACCTGCTGGCCTTCGCCCACGGCAAGGCCACCCACCGAATGGCCCGGCAAATCCAGCTCCGCCAGTTTGTCCGAACTTTCGCGGCGCAGGTTTTCAAACACACTGCCCTGCTGAATGCCATAAAGGGCATAGCCTTCACGATTTACAAACGCATCGCGCGACCGTTTGGCCCAGCGCATCGACATGCGCATGCTTTCGGCTGCCACGTCCTCGGTCGCGGGGAAAGGTGTGCATTCGTCAAACGCCATCGTAATGGTGGAACCCAGCAAATGCTGAATTTCCATTGAGCGTTCCGGCGACAGCGAAAATTTACGCCCGTCGATATGGCTTTTAAACGTCACACCTTCTTCGGTGATTTTGCGCAAGCTTGACAACGACATCACCTGATACCCGCCGCTATCAGTCAGGATCGGTTTGTCCCAGTTCATAAATTTGTGCAAACCGCCCAGCCGCGCAATGCGTTCGGCACCGGGGCGCAACATTAGATGATAGGTATTACCCAGCAAAATCTCGGCACCGGTGGCAGCGACGCTTTCGGGCATCATGCCCTTTACCGTGGCAGCCGTACCCACCGGCATGAAAGCCGGGGTTTCAATGGTGCCGTGTGCGGTATGAATACGCCCGCGCCGTGCCTTGCCATCTTTTGCCAGCAGTTCGTAACGAAATTCGGTCATGACTTTTTCAGTGCTTCAACTTGGTTGGCGCATTCCAGCAACGAGCAATCGCCATAGGAATAAAAACGGTATTTTTGCGCAATCGCGTGGTTATAGGCCGCCTTCATACGGTCATACCCGGCAAAGGCCGACACCAGCATAAACAACGTTGATCGCGGCAAATGAAAATTGGTCAGCAACAAATCAACACCGCGAAATTTATAGCCCGGTGTAATGAAAATGCTGGTTTCGTTTTCAAACGGTTCAACAATGCCATCTTCGCGCGCCGCACTTTCGAGCAAGCGCAACGACGTGGTGCCCACCGCCACAATCCGCCCGCCCCTGGCGCGGGTTTCATTGATCAACGCGGCAATTTCCGGCGAAATGCTGCCCCATTCGGCGTGCATTTTATGATCATCGGTGTCATCGACCTTAACCGGCAAAAACGTACCCGCCCCCACATGCAGGGTAATGGTGCGCCGGGCAATGCCGCGTGCATCCAGGTTTGCCAGAAGTTCCGGGGTAAAATGCAGGCCCGCTGTCGGGGCCGCCACCGCGCCGTCATGACGGGCAAAAATGGTTTGATAATCGTGGCGGTCCTGATCATCGCCCCCGGCATCGCGCCGGATATAGGGCGGCAACGGCATCACACCGTATTTTTCCAGCGCGGCAATCAAATCGGCACCGGAAACATTAAAACGCAGCAAAACTTCGCCACCGTCTTTTTTGTCCATTACTTCGGCTTCAAAAGCCTCGTTGACCTTGAAAATCTCGCCGATGCGCAGCTTTTTGGCCGGTTTGGCAAAGGCACGCCACTGCCCCAGCCCTTCCTGCTTGTGCAAGGTGACTTCAATTTTGGCTTCCCCGCGTTTGCCAAACAGGCGGGCAGGAATAACGCGGGTATCATTGGAAATCAGCAAATCGCCGGGGCGTAACATATCGGGCAGTTCGCGCACGATACGGTCGCTCATCTGCCCGCCGGTCAAATCCAGCATCCGGGCGGAATCGCGCGGGTCCGCCGGATGTTCGGCAATGCACTCGCGCGGCAGGTCAAAATCGAACAGATCGACTTTCATTGTTTTTCCATTTTGGCAGTGTCACAACACCGCGATAACAAGGCAGGATCAAAGACAGCTCAGGCACGGGCCGATTGTGCGGCTGGTGCATCATTCCGGTTGGTGGGGCGAATAACCGTCATCAATATGCGGAACGGGGCCAGACACGTCATCGCCATGATCATTTTGGCCGAAAAATCGCCCAGCGCCCATGTATGCCACGGAAGGCCGGTGCCGACAAATGCGATTGAAAAAAACAGGGCGGTATCGAGCATCGACCCGATGGTCGAGGATACCAGTGGCGCTTTCCACCAACTGGCCTGACGCAGGCGGTCAAACACGGTAACGTCCATTAATTGCGCCACTAAAAATGCCGTGCCCGATGCAATGGCAATGCGGGTATCGGCAAAAATCAGCGATAGCACAACGGCAATGGCAAAGCCCGATAACACCACAAACCGGGCGGCCCGCGCCCCGCGTGCCCGGTTGGTCAAATCGGTCACCAGAAATGCGACGGGATAGGTAAAGGCCCCGAATGTCAGCCAATCGGCCAGAACGCCAGGCAACGGATATTCGACCAGAATGTTCGAAGCAACAACCGTGGCGGCCATTGCCAGAATGCCTGCAATGATGGCTTTCATGTTTTCAGAACCTTGTTTGGTAAAACCCGGGCATAACAAATCTCGCGGTGCCGGTATCCGGAACGACGATGCGCAAAATGGGTCGCAAAAATATTGCGCGCTGTTTACGCCCCGCACCGTGCAGGGTCAAGCAAAAAACAAAGACCGGAACACTCAAAAGAATGTTCCGGCCCTTGCCGCAGATCGCGCATTACTCCGGGAATTATGGAGAAACGCTGCGAACCGGTGCCATCCTCACAGCATCATGCCGCGGATGGTAAAGAATAAAAGCGCGCCCAAAAACGCCCCGGCAGGCACGGTTACAATCCATGCCGTTGCAATGGTCAGGGCATATCGACGGCGCACCAACAGGCGTTTTTGCAGCTTGCGTTCGGCCCGTTCGGCCAGGGTCGGGTCCATCTGGCGCAGGGCTTCGATATCCTGCTTTTGCGCGTTCAGCGCGCTGTTTTCGCCAATCAGCATCGGCGCATCATGCAGGCGGCGACGATGGCTTAAGGTTTCACGCAGGAACCCCACACCAAACACCGCGCCGACCGCAATATGGGTAGAACTGACCGGCAGGCCAAAGGCCGACGCCACAATCACGGTTAATGCTGCCGACAGCGCCACGGTATAGGCCCGGATCGGGTCCAGCTTGGTAATTTTGCTGCCAACGGTTTTAATCAGTTTTGGCCCAAACAGGATCAAACCGGCCGAAATACCCAGTGCGCCAATCACCATCACCCAGATCGGGATTGGCGCGGACGTGACGATTTGGCCCTGATCCACGCCCGACACAATCGCGGCCAACGGGCCAATGGCATTGGCCACATCGTTGGAGCCGTGGGCAAAGGACAGCAAAGCCGCCGACACAATTAACGGCAGACGAAACAGCGAGGCAATTTCCTTGCGCCGCCCGGTCATATTGGCCGAGGCGCGAAAAACAGCCTTGCGCACCGGCCATAATGTAAGGACGAAGGCGGCAATACCAATCAGAATGATGGTAAAGGTATCGGCCTTCCAAACCTTTTTAATGCCCTTCATCATCAGATACATGGTGAAAGCCGACACCATGATACTGACCAGAAGCGGCACCCATTTTCGTGCTGCGGCCACCCGGTCGGGCGCATATAAAATCTTGAATTTGATAAAGGCCAGGAACCCGGCCGCAATCACCCCGCCCAGCACCGGTGATATCACCCAGCTTGCGGCAATTGCCCCCATATTGGACCAGTTTACCGCATGGGTACCAACAGCGGCCATACCGGCCCCCATCACCCCGCCAACGATGGAATGGGTGGTTGATACCGGCGCGCCAAGATAGGTCGCAAGGTTTAACCACAGGGCCGCAGCCAGCAGGGCCGCCATCATCACCCAGATAAAGGTTTGGGCATCGGGCATTTGCCCGGGGTCGATGATACCGTTTTTAATGGTACTGACCACCTCGCCCCCGGCCAGAATGGCCCCGGCCGCCTCAAACACAGCGGCGACCAGCAACGCACCCAGCATTGTTAACGCGCGCGAACCCACGGCGGGACCAACATTGTTGGCAACGTCGTTGGCACCAATGTTAAGCGCCATATAGCCGCCAATGACCGCCGCTGCGATCAAAAAGCCACTTCGCGGCAGCCCGCCCATGTGAAAAGCAACAAATGCGCTGCATGCCAGCAGGAAAACAAGCGACAGGCCCAGCTTTGCGCTGAGCGAGGCCGTCTCGCCAATACCGGCATCCATCCTGCGTTGCCATTTCAGGTCTTTATCGAGCGCCGTCTTTTTCGCGACCATACCAACCATAACCTTTGCGGGGGAATCGACGAGCGGATCATGTCGAAGCAATCACCATTTGTTAAGGTTTTTTTGCAGTTTTATGAACATGGCCGTAATGCGCCCCTGCCCGAAACACAAAAACGGCCCCGAAACCGGAGCCGTTTTTGCATTTACAATCATCTTCAGGCGTTAAAGTTACCGGCCAAACTGGTTCAACAACCCCTTGAGAACCCCCTTGGCGGCATCCTTGGCCTTGTCGCCACTGGACTGGCTTTCGCTGCTGCTGTCGGAGTTTTTACCACCCAACGCCTTGCCCAGCAGGTTTTCCAGCGTTTTCACCGCAACCTTGTCCATGCGCCCGCTAATCGCGGGATCATCGATTTTGCCTTTGGCATAAACACTGAATGGCGGCAGATCTTCGATTTTTTCGGAAAAATCAAAATCGGCCTCGGTATCCATAATCCATTTGGGCAAATCAATCGTCGCATCGGCATCGGCGGTGCCCACACGCGACGTTGCATCAACCCGCGTGGTTTTGACAATCCCGTTGGTAATTTTCAAATCCGCATCCAGGGTGCGCAAAAGGTCGTTATTGCCAACACCTTCGACCACCATCGCGGCGGGTCCCTGACGCAGCAATGCCTGCAAATCCAGCTTGGGATCAGCCGACCGTTTATCGGCATTGCTAAAGCGAATGTCTTTAAGCGCGAAATTCGCCGTGCCGTTCAAAGCCTTGACCAGCGCCCGTGACGATTTCCCGGTTGCCGTTACCGTAAATTTGGTCCCTGCCCGGCCGGTCACATCATCATTGGCAACGCGGATCGGGAAGACTTTGGCCACATCGGCATTATCAAGGGTGCCGGTCAAATCAAGCTTCGGGGTGTCCTTGCGGGCATCAAACGTGCCGGAAATCGCCAGCGGACCATCGCCCAGTTTGCCGGTCAGTTTATCAATCGTCACCAGCCCCTGATCCATCTTTACCGACAGGTCCGGGTTGATCAGCGAGAAATGATCGTAATCAAGCTGGTCCAGCGTAATGGCAATGGTGCCGTCAATCAAACGCAGGGCTGAAACATCAATCACGTTGTCATCCCACGGCGTGCCATCGCGGGCATCAACACGGGTGAGCAAGGCATTATCAAAGGCTGGCAAAGCCGCCCGGCGCATCCCGGTGCGCGGCACATCAAGCGATGCCTGTTTGGATGCCGGTATAAACGGATCAACCTTTAGCTTGCCGCCTTTCAGGCTGACATCAAGTTTGGTGCGCGCACCTGCGGCATCCATTTTAACCGTGCCGCTGGTTTGAAACGACCCGACGGCCAGCTTGGCAATATTAATGGCAACGTTTTTGGCATTACCATCCACCGTGCCCTGCAATGCCAAACGGCCAAGGTCGCCCGATGGCGTGTAGGTTGGCGCCACCAGCGGCAAGGCGCGGTTCAGGCTGCCGGCCTGTGCGCTGATATCGCCTTTAAGGCCCGGCGCATCGCCCAGCAGGTCTTGCAACTGGCCTTTCAGGGCCACCTGCAGGGTTGAATTTGACAGGCTGGCATCAATATCAGGGCCGGTAATGGCACCGTTCAGCGCCACATCAACCTTCATCGATTTATAATTCGCCGCCGGGGCCGGTAAGGTAATCCCGGTCAGCTTTACCAGCGGCCGCAAATCTTTTGCCGTTACACCCAGTTTCAGGTTTTTAAATTCCGGCACATCCTTTTCGCCCAGAAATGCCCCGCTACCCTGAAGCGACATGCCTGCCGCATCGGCGACAGCAAGGTTTTTAAGGGTGATGTTGCCACCGCGCAGGCTGCCTTCAACCGAAATGCCGCGAATGGCAACGCCCGATGAAATAACTTCATCCACGCCAATACGGTAATTCGCGGCCAGGCCATTTAACGGTGCAAATGCATCGTGAATGGTTTTAACCAGATCCTGCCTGGCTGTTTTGTCGGTGCTGGCAACGTCCGCGCCAGAAGCACCCGCGGCGGTGCCTCCGTTTGCACCGTCCGCGGCGGCCGGTTTTGCCGCCGATGACGCTGCCGAGCTTGCCCCGATATATTGATCAAGATTGATTTTATCGAGCTTCAAACCAATACCAAGGGCTGGCAAACCTTCGCTATCGAGATTGGCAACAATCGCCCCGCGAACGGCGGTGTCGTCCAGGCGCATATCGACGTTATTAATGCTGATCTGGTCCGGTGTGCCTTTTAACCCGCCGGTCAGCGAGAAGCGGCGCAAGCGATCGGCGCGCACACCTTCCACATCCACACCCAGCCAGCGCATAACAGCCCGGATATTTTCCGACGCAATTTCATAACGCAAATCGGCACTGACCTGCGGTTTCGCCCCGGAAATAGAGCCAAAGACCTGCAAATCGGTACCGCCGGGCAAGCCCGCCGAAACTTCGTTAAGCGTGATTTTACTATTCGCGATACCGGCATTGATCCGGGCATTGTGGATTGGGGTCTGATTATAAATCAGGCTTTCCACTTCCAGATCAATCGATCCGGTCAGATCAGCGGGAATAAGCGGTGCCGTGCTGGCACTTGCGACATCATTTTTGCGCCCCTGCGAGGGAATGGATTGCCCGTTGGGTTTAACCGCATCGGGCACATTGGCAGCAGTATCAGCCGCCGGTTTTTCACCCGCAGCACCCGTTGCCGCATCCTTGTGCCCGCCCGATGCACTGGCCAGCGCCATAATTGCATCAAGGTCAAGCTGGTTAAAACGCAGAGCCAAATCGGCCTTCATTTTGGGTTCGGTCGCAACCGAAAGCGCACCCGAACCCCGGGTTTCACCAAACCGCACCGCCAGATCATTGACCGTTACGGCCTTGGCATTGGCGGCCAGTTTGCCCGACAGGTCAAATTCCTTGGCGGCAATATCGGGGATATCGGCATCGTCACCGGCAATGCGCTGGGCGGCCTTGCGCAAATCGTCGAACTTGCCGTTAATTTCACCGTTAAAATCCGGGGCTGCGCCGGAAAGGTCAATCTGCCCGCCAACATCAATGCCGCCATCAACTTCATCAATACCCAAACGAACCGAAACCGGGAACGGTTTGCTCTGGCTGATTTCGCCAAGATTAAGTTTGAAGGTCATCGGGATGCCGCGATAAAAAACATAGCCTTCCCCGGTGGCCGGGCCATTCAGGCTGTCGGCTTCAACGCTCAGGGTCAGGCCCTCGATCCGCTCTTCGGTGCCCGGGGCGCGGTAAATAATCGTGGCATTTTCAATCGACAGGCTGTCAACCCGAACCGAACTGGCAAGCGAGCTTTCGCCGTTATCGGCTGCGGGTGCGGGTGCATCCTGCGGGGTGCCTGACCGCGCAACGGGCTGGTCTTCGGGGTTATTGATTGTGCCGGCTTGCGGGCCGTGGCCTTCGGCATCCTTGGGATCAAAAACAAGGTTGTTGCTGCCATCGGCAAAGGTTTCAATCGAAACAACCGGGTCAATCAAACGAACCTCGGTCACCTGGATATTGCCGGTCAGAAGCGGCATCAGGGCAACGGAAACCTGCACTTCCTTGACCGTGACCATGTTTTCATCGGTCGCACCATCAACATTGCCCAAAACCGCGTCTTCCACCGAAAGCGCGGGAAACGGCAGCAATGAAAGCGACAAATCGCCGCGCAATTCAAGATTGCGTCCTGTGGCTTCGTTTACGGCTGTTGTCACCTCGGACTTATAGCTGTTCCAGTCGATCAGCGACGGAATAACCAGCAAGGCAACAATGATCACCACCACAAGGGCGCCAATGACAGCGAGTATCTTTTTCAAAGCTTCAGCTCCGCTTTCTTTTTGCGCGCGATCTGCCGGGTAGCTCCCAACAGAAATTTCCCCATAGAACCATTATCATACAGGCCCTGATTTGCATTGCAGCAGAAAATGGCAATCTTTTGGTTGTTAAATTTTCCAGCCTGCCCCGGTGATGCCAGCGCAGCTCTATCACCGGTTTATAACGCCATGCTGGAAAAACCATCAATAGGTGCTAATATAAGCACAGAATAAAAACAAAACACCCCCGGATCATCGCCCGTGATGATTTGGCAGGACAGTCAGGGTTGTATCTGCTGTTGCGATGACCGCTTCGGCGCAGGGAGGATTTATAATGACTGATACAACAGCTCCACACACAGCAACCCCGCATGCACCGACCCCCGCGACCCCGCATGCCACCCCCGATGCATCCAAAACAGCCCACAACACCCAGCGCGGCATTACCATTCGGGATGTTACCAGTGACCAGTCTGGCAAATGGCTTGAAGCAGGCTGGCGCGATTTCAAACGCACCCCGGCCATTGGCCTTGCCTATGGCGCGTTTTGTGTTGTCGCCGGTTATGTGATTTTGCTCAGCCTGTTTCAGGCGGGTCAGCCTTATCTGACCTTGCCGCTAGGTGCCGGCTTTATGCTGATTGCGCCGCTTTTGGCGGTTGGCCTTTATGAAACCAGCCGCCGCCTTGAAATGGGCGAAAATGTTACCCTGTGGCACAGTTTGAACGGATTTCGCCGCAATCCCGGCCAGTTAGGGGCCATCGGCGTTATTTTAATGCTGTTTTTTTTGTTGTGGTCACGGGTGGCAATGTTGCTGTTCGCGCTGTTTTACAATGGCGATGTCCCGCCGCTTGACACCCTGATCTGGCAAACCTTTTTCAGCCGCGATGCGATGGGGTTTCTAATTACGGGTTCCATCATAGGCGGCGGTTTTGCCATTATGGCCTTTGCCATCTCGCTGGTTTCGATCCCGCTTCTGGTTGACCGCGACATTGATGTCATCACCGCCCTTACCCTTAGCGTAACCGCCTTTCGCCGTAACTGGCGCGTCCTTATCGGCTGGGCCGCTGCCCTTGCGGTTCTGGCCGCCTGTGGCATGGTGGTGTTTTTACTTGGCCTGGCCGTTGTTATGCCTCTTTTGGGCCACGCCAGCTGGCACGCCTATCGCGGTTTGATCGACACCACAAACGCCGACGCCCCGCGCCTGCGCCGCGTGGTGCCATAACCCGTTAATGGCGTCGTTCCGCGCACAAGTAAGGCCGCCTCTCAAACAGGCAGCCTTACTTGTTTGTTAAAACCTGCCTGTCTGTTCCAATGTTAATTGGTCATGTGCCCGGTTAACGATTTGTACAACATGACGTACATTATCCTTCAATCAGACAAGGACGAAAATCATGCACGTTTTAACATACAGTCGGGCGCGACAGAATTTCGCCGATCTAATGAAAACAGCCAATACCGATCACACACCGATTCACATCACCCAAAAATCTGGCGATGATGTTGTGATTATCAGCAAGGCCGATTTCGATTCCATGCTGGAAACCATGCATTTGCTTTCCAGCCCCCAAAATGCACAGCGCCTTAACACCGCAATTGCCGAACTCGAAGCGGACAAAGGCATTGAGCGCCCCCTGATTGAAGAATGAAACTGATCTGGAGCGAAAATGCCTGGGACGATTATCTGTACTGGCAGAGCAATGACAAAAAAATGGTCACGCGGATCAACGATCGGATCTGGGAAATCAAGCGCACGCCGTATACAGGCACCGGGAAACCAGAGCCCTTGCGACACAACTGGACCGAATACTGGTCTCGCCGGATCAGCCTGACCGACAGGCTGGTTTATAAACACACAGAGAGCGCCATCTATATTGCCCAGACGCGGTATCATTAATAACGCTGCTCTGCCGCATATATATTCGGAGTTCCGGCAATGCCCCGGGCATCCGTCTTTTAAAACACCAAAACCCAGACAACAGGTTTACCAAAGGATGTCGCATTTCCGCAGGGGACTAAAAGGGGGGCTAAAAGGGGACTAAAGGCGATCCCGCCGCTGGCCATTTCGGCGAAATTCGCTGTGTTCTGGAAGCCACAAGCAAGGTCACTGCTCCCTATGACCTTATGATCGCGGGGCACGCACGCCGCCGCAGGCTACATTGCTCACAAACAACACCAAACAGTTTAACCGGGTCGAAGGTCTGCGGACCGGGTTAAGCCAAACACATCCATCGAAATTATTAAAGAAGACCACCCGGCGAAGGGTAGCCTTCCGTGCTTTCATCTGGACGGGGCAATTCCCCCGCGGGTTTTATTGCCAGCCAGCCCCCGGTCAGACCTGCGCCATACCGCCGTCAACACATAACTCTGCGCCAACGATAAAGCTTGCCTCGTCGCTTGCGAGGAATAGCGCGGCACTGGCAACTTCTTCCGGGCGGCCAAGGCGACCGGCGGGGATCAGGCGGGTCAGGGACTGACGAACATCGTTAGAAACAGCAGCAAACATCGCCGTATCAATTGGCCCGGGGCTGACGACGTTAACCCGAATGCCCCTGGGGGCCAGTTCATGGGCCCAGGTCCGGGCGAAGGCGCGTATGGCGGCCTTGCTGGCCCCATAGGTGCCATACCCAACAGTGCCAATCATACCGGCAATCGACCCGATCAGCACAATCGAGCCCCCTTGTGGCATCAGCGGTACGGCGGCTTGTGCCGCGAAAATCGGCGCGCGAACATTAGAGCATATTTCCTTTAATAAGACCCATTCTGCCCGCGCATTTTGCTGCTCGGCAAGGAGAAGTCGGCAGGGCGTAACGGGGTTACTGACAAGGATTTCGACGTAGCCGAGCAGCAAAATGCGCAGGCCCGGAGGGTTCAATTTTGACGGCGTTTGACGGCGTTACACCGCTTGCCCGATGCGCCGCATCGCGCGACGCGCTGTGCCTTGCCAAACGGCACGTCAAAATTAAACAAAATGGGTCTTATTTAAAGGAAACATGCTCTAAGCCCGAAGGTACGATCAAAATGATCTTCCGTAATCGTCTCAAGTTCAGAACATTCTGACATTCCCGCATTGATCACGAGAATATCAAGCACGCCAAATTGTTTTCCAATATTGGCAACCAATGCTGAAATTTGGGCAGGATTGGCCGCATCGGCAACCGCCCCTTGCCCCGCCGTGCCAAGTTTGGCGACGGCCGCGTCCAGTTCGTTTTGGCGACGCCCGGTGATAATCACCGAGGCACCTTCAACGGCAAAACGCTCGGCAATCTTTAAACCAATGCCGCTGGCACCGCCAACGATCAACGCTGTTTTTCCGGTCAACCTGTCCATCAGAAATCTCCTTTTGTGATGATGGACGGAAAGATATATATTGTATATCTACGGTCAATAATGCACTTGATATAGCGTAGATATAGAGGAGTATACCGGCGTGCCAGATGATGCAGATAAAGCAGACGATATCGACATCGACACCAGCCTGATTAACGTTCATCAGACGCGCCCGGTACTGGAGCAAATTGCCAATAAATGGTCGGTCCTGATTCTGACCGTGCTTTGCCCCAAGCCAGCCCGATTTAACCAGCTTATGCGGCGGCTGGACGGCATTACCCACAAGGCATTGGCCGATGCCCTAAAACGGCTTGAACGTAATGGCCTTGTCCAACGCCAGGTTCTGCCAACCACGCCGATCGGGGTTGAATATTCGATCACCCCGCTGGGCCTGTCGCTCAAAACACCGTTCGAAGCCCTTTATGACTGGGCACTCACCCATGGTCCGACGCTGAAAAATGCCCAAATCGCCTATGACGAAAGCAAAGCGTAGCGAAAAACCGGTGACATTGCCCTATGAAGCACCGGTTCCCGATACCAACACCCAACACCCAACAAGCCCCAGCACGAGGTAACAACATGCATGACCGCCGCTTTGCAGCCTTCCTGTTTGACATGGATGGCACCATCATCAACAGCATTGAAGTCGCGATTGATGCGTGGCGCAAATGGGCCTGTCGGCATGGTCTTGATGCCGACGAAGTCACACAGGCGATGCATGGTGTGCGCGCCGCCGAAACCATCGCCCGGTTTGCCCCGGCGGGAACCGATATTGACCATGAAGTGGCCCTGCTGACCGACGCGGAATTTGCCGCCGTTGACAAAATCAAAGCCATTGCCGGGGCCCGGTTGTTTTTAACCGCCCTGCCGCATGACCGCTGGGCAATTGTCACGTCATCGCCGCGCCGTTTGGCCCTTCAACGCATCACCGCAGCCGGTCTGCCAATGCCAAAGGTTCTGATTACCGCCGAGGATGTTATTGCGGGCAAACCGGCACCCGATTGTTTTATCGCGGCGGCAAACAGGCTGGAGGTTGAAATTTCCGACTGTCTGGTATGGGAAGATGCCCCGGCAGGCATTGCCGCTGGCAAAGCCGCGGGGGCCACCGTCATGATTGTAACGGCAACACATGCCAACCCTGCCACCAATGCGGGCGCTACCATTGTTGATTATCAAAACCTTGCCTGCAAAATCGGCCCCGACGGGACGTTGATGCTCAAACAGATCGGGCGCTAAAAACACGGGGCGCGTTTTTGCCGGTTTGTTGTACTTAACAAATTCCGGTTGGTTGCCCACAGCCGCATGTCATCGCGATAACGCCCTAATTCCAGATACAGGAAATTTCAATGCCGCCAAAATCCGATCATAAAACCGTCCCTGCCAAATCAGGGACTGCACATCCGGCCCCTCAGGAAATTTCCACCGCACTTTCCTTTCTTGGCTTTCCGGACCGCTTGGGCGATGGCAGCACCCCCCCGTGCCGTAATCTTTGGGGCCGGTCACGGTAGCACTTATCCGGGCAAGGACAGCAGCGGTTATGCCCTGGCCGCCGATGCCATCCGGCTGGCAAGTCAGGAGGATGCGCCCCTGATCGAGCATTGGGATTTTGATCTGGGTGGTCCGCTGTTTGACGGCAAGCCGGGCTGTTGCATTGATATTGGCAACGTTCCAACCACCCTGCATGACAATGCGGACAACCGCCGCCAGATTGAGGCGAAAACCCGTGAAATTCTGGCGATGTCGGCTGTGCCAATTTTGCTGGGTGGCGATGATTCCCTGCCCATTCCGTTCCTTGGCGGCTTTGCCGGTCACGGGCCGGTCTGGATTTTGCAAATCGACGCCCACATTGACTGGCGCGACGCATTGCACGGCGAACGTTATGGTTATTCAAGCCCAATGCGCCGGGTCAGCGAAATGCCTCACATTGCCGGGATGGTGCAAGTTGGCCTGCGCGGTGTAGGCAGTGCACGAACAACTGAAATTGAAGCTGCACAGCGATTTGGCAGCCAACTTGTCACCGCCCAAATGATACATAGCCAAGGTGTCGAAGCCGCGTTGCGCCATATCCCGAAAAGCGCACAGGTTGTGATCACGCTGGACTGTGACGGCCTTGATCCCGCGATCATGCCAGGTGTAGCCGCCCGAACACCCGGCGGCCTTGGCTATACACAGGTCATCGACCTGATTGCGGGTGTTGGCGCGCGGGCAAAGATTGCGGGATGCGACATTGTCGAGCTGTACCCGCCCGCCGATATTGACGGCATTTCAGCCCTGACAGCAGCACGCCTGCTGGTCAACATGATTGGCACCATCAAACCCGATAGCACGATGACACCGTCACGCATCCGCAGCACCTGATGCAGGTTTTTTATGCCCCGGTCGTACCAGAAACGTGCCCAGCACAACACAGCCCAGCGTGATCAGCAGTTCGGGGCGTAATGCCTCGTTAAACAGAGCGACACCGCCAATCAGGGTGGTTAGCGCCATAATATAGCCGATCTGGCTTAGATAAACCGGGCCAGCCACCCGTTGCAGTTCGAAATGGCACATATACATGAGCGCGGCGACAACGATTTGAACGCCAATAATACCCCAGATATAGCCCTGATCGGGTGACGGTATCATCAGGCGGTCGCGCATCATTTCGAACCCTAGGCAATAAACCGCACTTGCCAGCATCATGCCCGCGGCCAGCGGTATCGGGTTGGCCCCAACCGGCCAGTCCGCCGTGCGGTAAACATTGCCCATCGCCAGACTAACGGGAATAATTGCCGCAATCAGCAAATACACCAACAGGGTGTTATCGGGGGCAGACAGTTGCGGCAGATATAGAAACAGCACGCCAACAAACCCGGCCATCAGGCCCAGCATCCGTCCGAACCGGGCACGTTCCAGCCCCACACACATAGATAGCAAATACGTCATCAAGGGCGGCATTGCGGTAAAAATGCCCGCCAATGCCGCACCAATATGCGGCACCATGAAATAGCCAACACCCATCGGCACCGCCAGACTGACCAGGCCTGCAACGAAATAATAACGCAGATAACGCGGTGCCATCGATGGCAGATCGCGCCGCAGCGCCGAAATGCCCAGCAAAACCCCACCCGCGCCAAGGCACTGCCAAAACAGATAGGATAAAGGCGTTAACCCGGCCCCCACCGCCAGCTTGGCAAGCAAGATGGAGGTTCCACCCAAAACACCTGCGCCCAACAGCAATAATAACGCCTTCATAACCAGCCTTTCGGTTCTGGCATTGGCCCTTTGCCCCGTGCCACAGGCGCGCATCCTGTCGGTTTACATTTTTCCGACTGTTCGCACGATTTTGCGGGAACCAATGCCTGTCAGGATCCTTTTGATAACGGGCAGATTATCACAGCGATTTTTGCGGATCGTGCCGTGTTTTTGCCCCAATTTATTTCCAATATGGAAATAATAACGGGGATTTTAGGGACCAAATGGACAGATTACGCGGATTGGAATGTTTTCGCAAAATTGCCGAACGTGGCAGTTTTGCTGCTGCTGCGCGCGATTTAAACATGTCGCCGGGTGCCATTACCAAACAAATCAATGCTCTGGAAGACATGCTGGGCGTGCAACTTATTGCGCGTACCACCCGGCGCCTGAGCCTGACCGAGGCCGGTGAAACCTACCTTTCGCGCATTGCGGCTATTTTAGATGACATGGATGATGCCAACGAAACCGTGCGCGATTTGGGCCATGGCCCGCGTGGCTGTGTGCGTATTGCCGCCCCCACATCTTTCGGGGTGTTAAAACTGGCCCCGGTCATTGGCCGTTTGCTAAACGCCCACCCCGACCTGTCGGTTGATCTGGTGTTAGATGACCGCTTTAGCGATATTATCGATGAAGGTTTTGATATTGCCTTGCGCGTCAGCGAGACATTGGCCGATTCATCGTTAATGGCGCGGCGCATTTGCAGCTATTCGCGGGTGCTGGTTGCAAGCCCGGCGTATCTGGCAAAAAACGGCCCCGTTTCCACCCCCCATGACCTTTTGGCCCATGACTGCATTATCTTTAGCAGTGCCCAACGGACAGGGTTGTGGCATTTCACCAATCCGGTTGATGGTGATGAGCTGGCCGTCGAGGTTTCCGGGCGCTACCGGGTCAACAGCAGCCTTGCCATGCGCGATGTGCTGGTAGAAGGTAGTGGCATTACCCTGACACCGCGTCTGGTGGTCGAAGACCTGATTGCGCGGGGAGATCTGGTTTGCCTGCTGGCAGAATATTTGCCGCGCAGCCTTAATCTTTTTGCGTTAAGTGCGCCGCATCGGCACAAACTTCGTAAAATTCGCACCGTTACCGATTTTCTGGCAAATGAACTTCGTATGGAAAACCGCGATCATGCTCCAAATAACTAATTTGCGTGCCCAATCCGCGCTGGCGACCCTTTTTTGCGCCACAGCCATTGTTAGCGGTGTTACTGCCCTTCCGGCGATGGCCCAGGAAAACACCGCCAAAGGCCCCCAGTCCCAACGCACCCCGGACGATAAATGGGGGGTTTCGTTATCGGTTGAAAACGACCTGTTTGTCGAAAACAATCAGGACCGGCATTTTACCAATGGCGTGCGGCTGGCCTTTATTTCGCCGGAAGACAGCGCGCCTGCTGATTTTTTAAATGTTGCCAAGGAAATTCCGTTTTTTGCCTCGAACGGGCGTATTCGCACCAGCTATGCGCTGGGGCAAAGCATGTATACCCCCAGCGACATCACCATTGCCGAAAACCAGCCCAATGACCGCCCCTGGGCCGGGTATTTATATGGCAGCCTTGGCTTGCTGTCCGATACCGGGCTTGGCTATGAAGGGCACGAGGATTACGCCCGGATTGACACGCTGGAACTGACACTGGGCGTTGTTGGCCCGGCATCCTTAACCGAGCAAAGCCAGAAATTTGTCCATAAACTGATCGACAGCCCCGAACCCAAAGGCTGGGACAACCAGATCAAGAACGAACCGATCATTGGGCTGTCCTATGAACGCAAATATCGCGGCTGGGCCAAACAGGAAGTATTGGGCGTAGAAGCCGATTTAACCCCAAGTGCCGGTTTTACGCTCGGCAATGGCTTTACCAATGCCGAAGTTGGGGCAATGGCCCGTGTCGGCTTTGATTTACCCGCCGATTACGGCCCCCCGCGCATTCGCCCCAGTCTGCCCGGATCGGACTTTTTTAAACCCGATACCGATGGCATCCCGCTTAGCGGGTATTTGTTCGCCGGTGTGGTGGGTCGGGCCGTGGCGCGCGACATCACAATGGATGGCAACACATTTGCCGATAGTAATTCGGTCGATAAAAAGCCGCTGGTCGGTGATTTGCAGGTGGGCTTTGCCGTGATTGTTGGTCAGGCCCGCATTACCTACACCCATGTGTACCGGACCAAGGAATTTTACGGCCAAAACGGCTCGGATCAGTTTGGCGCATTGTCGGTTTCCATGCGGTTTTAACTGCGAACAAACGGCTTGACCTAAAGCGCGCTCTAAGCGCCATGGGCACCGCCACCCCGCAATTAAAGGTCCATATCGTAGCGGGTCTTAATGTCGGGCTAACCCGCGACGAAATAATTGAAATACTGATACAAATGGCGATTTATGCCGGGTTTCCCGCCGCCTTGAATGGCCTGTTTACCGCAAAGGATGTTTTTGCCGATCATGATATGACCGCCAGAAAAGAAAACTTTTAAGCAAACAAGGTTTGAACAAAACATCCGATCAGAACAGCACCATACGACATCCGATGCTGCGCCCGATAAAACATAGAATGCCCGATCATTATTGTCATTAATGCGGGCACCATCCCGGCAAATGACGTTGTTAAATATAGTGCTATGCATCTGGCTACGCGATTCACACGCAGAAACAGCATGGTCAAAAAATAATCCCTTCGGGAAGATACCCGAAGGGATTATGGCATAATCGAACGTGAAACCGACAGCGACCTAATATAAAGGAAAGATCAGTTAGTTAGGGCTGGCGTTCTGTGACTCGTTAATCACAACTTCGACGTTTTCATCCTGACCATCATTGGTGTTGTCCACCGAGGCCTGGGTTGTCTGGTTTGCAGCCGTCTGAACCTCCGCAGTATTAACGTTATTTGCGGTGGAAACCTGTGCAACAATCGCCGCACTTTGCGCCGGTGCAGCCGCAACCGCTGCCGTGGTAATTGCAGCAGCCTGTGTCGGAGCGGCCGTTGCAGCGGCCTTGGCGACGGCGGCAGCTTGTGACGGGTTGGTTCTAACCGCTGCTGCCGTAATATCGGCAGCACGCGTCGGGGCGGCGGTTACGGCAGACTGCGTGATTGCCGCAAGCATATCGGGAGCGGAGGTTGCTGCTGCCGATGTGATATTTCCCGCCTGCTCAGGAGCCGTTGCCGTTGCCGCAGCAACGACAGTAACCACAATTTCCCCGGTCTGGTCATTGACCACAACATTACCGCCCGTCGCAACGGCAACAGCTGTCGTCGTGATCGTTGCAGCGGCAGCGGGGTTGCGTTTTATGGCGCGCGACGTCGCTTCTGCAGCGGCTTCTTTGCTAAGACCACCTGTGCTACCTTGTCTTGCTTGCATAATCTCCTGGACAGCCAAAGCAAGTGCAGCAGGATCGTCTGCCGCATTATTAATGATCGCTATTTCGTCACTGGTCAGCACACTGCCAGTCGCACCGGAATTGTTGTCATTGCTGGCAACAGCGACCGCAACGCCAATTGCGGCGGCCGCCGCGATGCCGACAGCAAGTGCCCCGACCGACAACCCGCCAGCAGCAGCACCACCTGCGGCACCCGCACCAGCAGCAGCAGCGCCACCTGTCGAACCGAAACCTGCACCGATACTACTACCAGCGGCCTGCGCCCACACAGGTGAGGTGTTTACGGCAACAAGGCTTCCGGAAAGTGCTGCAATCACGGCAAATTTCAACAACCGTTTCATTGGTCGGGTCCCCATATCAGAATAAAAATAAGTCGCGATAACAGAAGATAAAAAATCTTGTTTAATAGTAGCGGAAAATACGAAAACGGCAATCAATTAAACATGCAATCGTCCAGGAAAACGCAAAATCCGAAAACCCCGTCAGATTTATCGCCCGATAACATATTTACGCCGGGGGTTGTTGATCAACGCCATACCATATTCTGGTTCTGACAATATTTAATGCCCCGCATCATGGTTTGAATAATTACACACGAAAAAGCACCCGGAACGGCTCATTTTTTATTTAAAAACGCCACGAAACGGGTAAACCGGTGCATGTCGCCGCCAGCAAGTGACCTGATAACAAGAGTTGCAGCACGAGGATCGCGCTTTGCCAACGCGGCCAGGTCGCGGCGTTCAAGCGTTTCGATCCAGCGCACTTTTTCCGCGACTGTTCGTTGGTCGTCTTCGGAAAGTTGGTCCCAAAGAATTGCTGCAAACCCGATTTGTTGAATGGCAAGCGCTCTTTCATACGGCCCCGTCATCAGCGACATCGACAATGCCTGTGCTGCCGTCCCGTCCTGCTGCCCATTGGTTTTTAACCTGATCTGGCACAGGCGCACCCAGGAAAACGGATCCATCGGCGAGTAGGCAATGGCGTTCTCAAATGCATTTTCGGCCGCAGACAGGTGGTTTTCTTTTTCACTTTCATCGGCGGAACGTGCAGCGAGAACCAGTTCGACATTCCCGATACGGGTTTCGACTTCTCTTTCGTCCACCCAACTGGCGACACGACGCAAGGTTTCCCTTAGCTTCAGAATGTCTTCATCTGTCATTGCCGGGTTTGTAATTTGCGCGTAAGCGGGTTTTGAAACTGCCAGCAATATCGAGGAGAAAGTCCGTGGAACGGCAAGCCAGATCAGAAGAACCGCGCCTGCAAACCCGATCAGGGCAGGCAGCCGACGCAAAATGATACGTTTCATTTCTTACTTGCCCGAAGTGTAATCATTATGAAGTGTAATCATTATAACGAGTTTTCTCATAACCATAGTCATCATCGCCGTATCTGGAATGCTTTTTTTCGTTCATCTGTGTGCGCACAGTGCCGATAAGACCATAGGGAATTTAACATTTTCCGGTATTGCGACTTGATGGATCTTTGTAACCATGGATATACCACAAGGTAAGCACGCGGCTATGAAAAGGGTGGGGACGTGAAAACAGTGCGCCGGTTTGTATTTTTCGGATTGCTGGCTCTGATCGCGTTAGCGCCATTGCCTTATGGCTCAAACCGGCCGTGGGCGTGGTCGATACTTTCGCTTTGGGTGGGCATACTCGTCTTGCTTGATGCCATTGTGGCATTTGCGGACCCGGTTCAGGGCGAAAGGCGGTTTATGCGCCGCATTGCCATTCCGGCAATTCTTTTTATTCCGGTTGTTATCTGGATTCTTGTTCAGGCAAGCCCGAATATATGGCCCCTGGCAACACATCCGATTTGGGCAGAAACGGCGGCACAGCTTGGCCGCAACACGGGTGCCTATATTTCCATTGATCCGGAACTTACGCGAAATGCGTTGATGGTTTTGCTTGCCTATGCCGGTGTCTTCTGGCTTGCCGTGCGATACGGCCGGGACCGCGAGAACGCGATAACGATATTAAAATTTTTCGTTATTATTTCAATTTCTTACGCCGCATATGGCTTGATTGTTTTTTTCGCCGGTTGGAAAAACATCTTGTGGATTCCCAAAAGTGCCTATTTGGGGGATTTAACAAGCACATTTATTAACAGAAACAGCTACGCAACCTTTGCAGGTTTTGGTGTCGTGGCGTCGGTTGTTTTGTTGATTAAGGTGCTGGGCACCGGCGCGGAAAGACAAATCTCAATCCGAACGGCTTTAAGAAACTTTCTTGGAAAAAGAATGTCGATCTTATTGCTGCCGATTATCGGTATCCTTATTTGCAGCACGGCCGTGCTTTTAACACATTCCAGGGCCGGTGCCGCCTGCATGTTTACCGCTGTTATCGTCGCAATATTTGGCATGAGATTAACCGCAACACCAAGTTTAACCGGCTTTGCCGCACGTTACGCCGTCATCGGCATCGCTGTGACGGGTGTGTTTATTTACGTGTTAAGCGGCGATGTGACCGAAAACCGGTTTGCCGGTGTTGATTCGGACGCCGCCATTCGCATGGCCGTATATGAACCGACATATAATGCCATATTAACAGCGGCCGACACCGGATACGGCTATGGGTCTTTTGAACCCGGATTTCGTATTTTTAAAAGCCGCAAGATTGCCGGGGTAAGCTGGGATCATGCACATGATAGCTATCTGGAAATCTTTTTTGGTCTGGGCGTGCCCGGCGCCCTGATATTGTTGGCATGTTTGGTGATGGTGGGGCTCCATCTCATTAACGGGATACGCACCAGAAAGCGCGACCAGATTTTTCCAATTCTGGCAATCGCAATCCTTATCCAGATCGCGTTGCATTCCCTGGTCGATTTCAGCATTCAAATGCCAGCTGTCGGCATCGTATTATTTTGTTTAATCGGGGTAGGATGGGCACAGTCATTTTCGTCCATGCGATATAACGCGAATACCAAAGGGAAAGAAATGCCCCTCAACACGTGACAGACATTAACCAGACCAGACGCGCTGTGCCGCGGATTTGAACCACACCGTCCCAAATATTGCGGTGGATCACCGTCATCGAGTATATCGCAAAACGCCGCCAGACATGACATCGGGCGGCGTTTTTTTTGCGACGCAGGCGGCGACTTAAGCGCCCGGGATCAGTTTGCCGGGATTCATCAGCCCTTTGGGGTCAATCGCATTTTTAATCGCCCGCATCACGGCAATGGTATCGGGGCCGTGTTCGGCCTCCATAAAGGCCAGTTTGCCATAGCCAATGCCATGTTCGCCCGTGCAGGTGCCGCCCATCCGCAAGGACCGCATCACCATGCGTTCGTGCAAACGGTGCGCTTCGGCCACTTCTTCGGGTTTATCGGCATCAAGCAAAATCAGGGTATGGAAATTGCCATCGCCAACATGGCCGACCATGGTGCAGGTCAGGATCGAAGCATCACAATCTTCGCGGGTTTCCATAATCGCTTCGGCCAGCCGTGAAATCGGCACGCAAACATCGGTCGACATGCCGCGTTTTCCCGGTTCAAGCTGCAAGGCGGCATAATAGGCCTTGTGCCGGGCCGCCCATAACTTGGTGCGATCTTCGGCACGGGTCGCCCACTGGAAGCCCTCGCCGCCAAATTCCTCGGCAACAGACTGAACAAATTCCGCCTGTTCTTTCACCCCGGCTTCGGTGCCGTGAAATTCAAAAAACAGGGTCGGTTTTTCTTCATAGGTCATTTTCGAATAGGCATTAACCGCACGAATTTGCAGCGCATCCAGCAGCTCAATCCGCGCCACCGGAATACCGGCCTGAATGGTCATGATTGTGGTATTGACCGCGGCCTCAACCGAGGGAAAGGCACACACCGCCGCCGAAATCGCCTCAGGGATGCCATACAGCTTCAAACCGATTTCAGTAATAACCCCCAGCGTCCCTTCGGAGCCGACAAACAACCGGGTCAGATCATAGCCTGCCGACGATTTACGCGCCCGATGCGCAGTCTTGATAATTTTGCCATCCGGCGTCACCACGGTGACCGACAAAACATTGTCGCGCATGGTACCATAGCGCACCGCATTGGTGCCCGAGGCACGGGTCGCCGTCATGCCGCCAATGGAGGCATTCGCCCCTGGATCAATCGGGAAAAACAACCCGGTATCGCGCAAATGTTCGTTAAGCTGTTCGCGGGTTACGCCCGCCTGCACCCGGCAATCAAGGTCTTCGTTATGGACTTCCAAAATCTGGTCCATTCTCGACACATCAATGCAAATACCGCCTTTTAGCGCGGCAACATGCCCTTCAAGCGACGATCCAATGCCAAAAGGAATGATCGGCACATTGTCCGCCGCACACAGCTTGACCGTTTCGGCGACGTCTTGGGTTGATGTCGCAAAAACCACGGCATCGGGCGGCGATGCATCGTGCCAGCCTTCATCCTTGCCATGATGATCAAGAACGGCCTGGGCCGTAGAAACGCGATCACCGAATTTTTCGCGCAGGGTTTCAATCAGGCTGGCCGGCACCGCGACCCGTTCATAATGATGATCCGACATGACGTTCCTCGTAAATCTGTATTGGGGCAAGTTTCCCTGCCCGGAATTTTGGCTACCCTACGACGGGAAGATCAAAATTGGTATTACCTTTTAGCCGCTCAACGTAAAAAACCGCCCACGCAAACGCGGGCGGTTCATATCGATCCGGCACATTCAAACAGCCCGCGAAACGACGGGGCCCGCCAGAATTAACCGGCTGGTTTGCGGTCGTAAAACCCCGGCACATCAAGGCGGGCGTCGGTCTCAACGTCATCCAGGTCTTTATGATTGCGCATATATAATTTGGATGTATCGCGGATCGGCTGGTGATCCCAGTGGGTGATGCGGCCCTGTGTCAGGGCTTCATACACCAGTTTGCGGCGTTTCTGGCTGTTGATCACTTTTTTGCGGAAGGTTTCCAGATCCCAGTTTTCGGCCAGCTCGGCGCGAAATGCATCGCGAATGTCGCCGTGTTTGGCATCGTTGATCAAATCGCACAATTCGTCGGGGTCGTTGGTCAAATCAAACAGCATGTCGGGATCAGATTGCGAGGCGACATATTTATAGGCCCCGCGACGGATCATGATGATCGGCGACAAGGCCCCCTCGCCGCAATATTCGCCAATCACTTCGTCATGGCCGCCATCACCGGTGATATGCGGCATCAGGCTGCGGCCATCAATCGGTTCTGCCGGGGCGGGGACTTTATCATCGCCAACCAGATCGCGCAGGGTGGGTAAAATATCGATCAGGGAAACTGATTTTGAAACCCGTTTTTGCCCCTTTGCACCGGGAAAAGCAAAAAACAGCGGCACCCGGGCCGAGGGTTCATACCACGACATTTTATACCACATGCCGCGTTCGCCCAGCATATCGCCGTGATCGCCACTAAAGATCACCAGCGTATTATCCGCCATGCCGGTTTCACGCAGGGTGCGCATTAACGACCCGATCAGGCAATCCACATAGCTGATCGAGGCATAATAGGCCCGGCGTGCCTTTAATACGTCCTCGTCCGTTACCGGTTGCTGATCCAGATTATAAACATGGCGCAAGCGTTGCGAATGCGGGTCGAGATCTTCGGGGGCCATCTTTACATGTGGCGGGTCAATTTTTACCCCGTCATACATATTCCAAAACTCGGGCCGCGCGTTATAGGGGTCGTGCGGGTGGGTGAACGAAACCGTGAGGAAAAACGGCCGGTCATCATGGCGTTTGTCACGCGCAACATCATAAAGATAACGCCGGGCCTCAAACACCGTTTCATCGTCAAAATCAAGCTGGTTGGAGCGATAAACCGGCCCGGCCTGCGTGACAGACCCCATATTGTGATACCATGTGGGGCGGTCTGTCACGTTGTCCCAGTCGCAATACCAGCCATAATCGGCGGGGTAAATATCGGCCGTTAATCGGTCTTCATAGCCATGCAACTGGTCCGCCCCGCAAAAATGCATTTTACCGGCCAATGCCGTGCGATACCCGGCATGGCGCACATAATGGGCCAGGGTTGGAATGTCGGATGCCAGATCGGATGCATTGTCATAGGCTTCAATTCGGCCCGGCAACTGGCCGGTCATCAAACAAAAACGCGACGGCGCGCAAAGCGGGCTGTTGGTATAGGCTGAATCAAATACCACCGCGTTCTCTGCCAGCGCATCCAGATTGGGGGTTTTTACCACCTTGTGCCCATATAGCGGCATGCAGCGCGCGGCAAGCTGATCGGCCATGACAAACAGAATATTCATTGGCTTTGACGACATCGCGACCTTATCCCCCTGATTATATGTGTGAAAACTCCGCCAAAGGGTGTGCGTGGTCCAAAACCTGCGACATGGCCCGGCGGCATCATGATGCTGGCTTGTTTCACATTTGAATTATTCTTGTGAAGACCGCTTGTAATCATCCCTGATATCAATAAAATTGATGGCATGAGATATGGCAACATCCCCTCTCCGCACGCGTTGATCGCGTTCGAGGCCGCTGCGCGTTGCGGCAGTTTTACCCGTGCCGCACAGGAACTGGGCATTGGCCAGCCCGCCATCAGCCATCAGGTTACGTTACTGGAAGAACAGCTTAACCAGCCGCTGTTTCGCCGCCTGCATCGCGGGGTGGCCCTGACCGGGGCCGGGCAGGAACTGTTTGATAGCGTGACAACCGCGCTTGGCCATATTGACCAGACGGTGGAAAATATCCGCACCCGGCGCAGTTCACGCATCAGTGTTGGCACCGACTTTGCCTTTGCATCCTTTATCCTGATGCCGCATCTGGCCGATTTCACCACCCGTTTCCCTGATATCGAGGTTAATGTGGTCACCAACCAGACCGGGCGATTTGGCATGGATGAAAATATCGATATCGAACTGTCTTTCGGCCATTGCGGGCCGGGGGGCATTTTGCTGCTGGCCGAACAGGTGGCCCCGGTTTGCAGCCCCGATTTTCTCGCCCGGCACGGCTTTGCCCAAACGCCCGATGCATTATGCAAAATGCCGTTACTACATCTGGACAGTGAAATTGAAAATCGCTGGTTTAACTGGGAAAGCTGGCTGCGGGCGGCAGGATACCCCCCCACCGCCCCGCTCAGCGGGCATCGCTTTAACACCTATCTGCTGGTGCTATCGGCGGCTGTTTCCGGGCAGGGTGTTGCCTTGGGCTGGACGGCATTGTTGCAGCACCATTTTCAAAACGGCCAACTGGTGCTGGCCAGCCCCGCCACCCTGTCATCAGATCGCGGATATGTTTTAACATCGCGCGCCGCCCCCCACCGGCAAAGTCAAGTCACCGCCTTTGCCAACTGGGCGCGCGATATTATTGCGCGTGATAACATTCCCGGTGGCACCGAAACCACCACCAGCCTTGATGCGGCCTTTGGTCAGCCCCATGCCCTGGAAAACCAGCCGTAAAACAACGGCATTTTCGGAGGCACCTCTCTCGTGCCCCACTTCAAACCGGGGCTGACAAACCCCTAGCCCTTATTGCGATCCTTGGGCAGGGCAGCGGCAATCCGGTCGGCCAGCCGCGAAAACGGCAGGCTTTGCAACCACACCGTTCCCGGCCCTTCCAGCGTTGTCACAAACAGGCCTTCGCCGCCAAACAGGGCATTGCGAAACCCGCCGACAAAATCGATCGAATAATCGACATTATCGGTCAGGGCCACCAGCGACCCGGTATCGACCCGCATTTTTTGCCCCGGCTCCAAATCCTTGCGCACAATGGTGCCACCGGCATGCACAAACACCATGCCATCCCCGCTTAGGCGTTGCAGGATAAACCCTTCGCCCCCAAACAGCCCGGCCCCCAACCGTTTGGAAAAGGCGATATCAATATCGACCCCGGCAGCCGCGCACAAAAACCCGTCTTTCTGGCATAAAACCTGCCCGCCAAAATCGCGCAGGTTAATGTCAATCACCTTGCCGGGATAGGGGGCGGCAAAGGCAACATGGCCCTTGCCCACCCCTTCAAACACAAAACTGGTGATGAAAAAACTTTCGCCGGTCAGCATGCGTTTGAAACCCGAAAACATCCCGCCACCGGTATTGGTCTGCATGGAAATATCGGCCCCCATATACATCATGGCGCCGGCCTCGGCGCGCACGCCCTCGCCTGGATCCAGCTCGATCTCAACCAGTTGCATTTCGCTGCCAATGATTTTGTAATCAATAATGTCTGCCACGGGTTTTCCTTTGCTTTTCATCGGACGGGCTTCGGGGGTGGAAACTGCCACACCAGCATGCCCCGAGCGTGCCCCTAGACATGCCGCCGATATTGGATATCAGGGCACTATAATCAAAAACAAACGGCAAAGCAGGGCAATATTGTGACCATTCCGAACCTGCCCTTGCCATAGCCCTTTGACAATTCACGTAAAACTTGCACTATGTCCTACCCAAACATACAGGGTGAAAAATGGGGCGGGGATGGTCGATCAGGGGCTGGCATATTTTGCTGGGGCTATTGTTGCCTCTGCTTTTGGCCGGGTGCGAAAAACAGGATTTTTATAAATTCAATATTTGCCGCCTTGCCCTGCCCGGCGTTGAAAATAGCGGGTTACGCTTTCATCTTCTCACCGCGCCCGACATCAACCCATCTGCCGATACCATCACCCTGATTTATCAAATCCTGCCCGACAGCGTGCCTTATTTTGGCGATAATGACGGGGCGATTTCCGATAATCTGCCGCTGGCCGGTGAAGGCCCCCCTGCCTTTGCGCATAGCATAACCTGCCAGTTTGCCCCGGCAAAAACACCCGGTTTACGTGTTCCCCTTATCGGCATTACGACATCACGTTTTGGCCCCCTGCCCGACAGCCAGCTGGCCCTGCTTGACCGTTTCTGGATCAACCGGGTCGGGCCAAGCGCCTTGGCGTTTTTTGACGATGCCAGCCGCACCGCCACCCTGCCCAACGTTGCCGATATTGGCCACGATGCGGCCTTTGCCGCACAGCTCACCTTATCGGGTCTGTCACGCGGGGCGGTTTATGCCTTGCTGGCCCTGCCCTTTACCCTGATTTACGGCCTGATTGGCCGCATCAACCTTGCCTTTGGCGAAATGCTGATGGTGGGTGCGGTCGCCGCTATGGTGGCCAGTCTGGCCGTTTATGGCGGTATTGGCTGGCATATTACGTTCATTGTTATCTGTGCGGTGCTTGCCGCCATGGCCTATGGCGCCGGGCTGGGGCTTTTATCGTGGCGCTGGGTGTTTGGGCCGCTGGGCCGGGGGCGCGCCAATGGGCAGGCAATGATCGTGGCATCGCTGGGTTGTGCGTTGGTTATTCAGGAATTTGTGCGCATTGCATGGTCTGCACGCAATTTTAACCTGCCACCAATCTGGCAATTCAACGTGCCACTGGTACGCGGCGGGTCCTTCATCGTCACTCTCGACGGGTTCGACATTCTGGCCCTTCTGCTTGCCGGGGCAACCTGCATCATTTTGCAGGGATTAATGCATAAAACCGCCTTTGGCCGCGCCTGGCACGCCATCAGCCAGGACCGCTTTGCCGCCGCCCTGTGCGGGGTGCGCCTGCACAAGGTTGAAGCCCAAACCTTTGCCCTGGCCGGAATGTTATGCGGTATTGCCGGGGCCATCCTTGCACTGCGCTATGGCGTGATCAATTTTCACTCCGGCACCCTGTTCGGCTTCAAGGCCCTGACCGCCGCCGTGCTGGGCGGGATCGGCATGGTTCGGGGCGCGTGGCTGGGGGGAATATTGCTGGGCCTTTTAGAATCACTCTGGACCGGCTATTTCGGCGATCCGTACCGCGACGCCGCCGTTTTTGGCTTGCTGGCACTGGTGCTGATTTTAAAGCCCGAAGGACTTTTGGGTGTTAACAGCAAAAACGACAGTTTGCTGGCAGCCCGTACATCATAATTGCCCAGCATTTTCGGGGCAGGCCGCAAAACCCCCACCCCGATTTCCGCTACAGGCCCCGTGCAAAATCAGGTGCCAAGCGCCATTGGACGCCGTTTAAACGGACCAAACGGAATTTCTCGCGCAGCAAAGGTTTCGGCCGAAGCCCGGTCCCAGCGGCTGTGCCAGTCCGAAAGCTCCGGAATTTCGGGGCCAGATACCAGAAAACCTTCTGGCAAATAGGGATAAACCTCGTTCCCGTCGCGAAACTCGTTGTCTTTTTGCCGGAACATGAAGTGATAGGGCATAAAATCGCGCGGGTCGCGCAAGCCAGCCGCGCCGGTGATTTCGGCAAGGGCATGCAGGGTATTGTTGTGGAAACGTGCCACACGGTCGCTTTTGTCACCCACATCAATGGCACGCTGGCGCATCGGGTCTTGTGTGGCGATGCCAACCGGGCATTTATTGGTATGGCATGATTGCGCCTGAATACAGCCCAGCGCAAACATGAAACCACGCGCCGCATTGCACCAGTCTGCGCCCAGCGCAAAGGTTTGGGCAATATCAAACGCCGAAACGATTTTACCCGCCGCGCCAATTTTGATCTGATCACGAATACCCGCCCCGCGCAGGGCATTATGCACAAAGGTCAGTCCTTCATGCATGGGCATGCCAACGCGGTTCACAAACTCCACCGGGGCGGCGCCGGTGCCACCTTCCTTGCCGTCAACCACAATAAAATCGGGCACAATGCCGGTTTTCAGCATCGCTTTAATCATGCACATAAATTCACGGCGATGCCCAATGCACAGCTTGAAGCCAACCGGCTTGCCGCCCGAAAGATCGCGCAGCTTGCCAATAAATTCCATCAGGCCGACCGGCGTGGAAAAGGTGCTGTGGGCTGCAGGTGAAACGCAATCAATCCCCATCGGGATGCCCCGCGCCTCGGAAATTTCCTCGGTGATTTTGGCCGCAGGCAACAAACCGCCATGGCCGGGTTTTGCCCCCTGGCTTAGCTTCACCTCGATCATTTTAACCTGGGGGTCGACCGCGGTTTCGGCGAATTTCTCGGGCGAAAAACTGCCATCATCATTGCGGCAGCCAAAATACCCCGACGCGACCTGATAAATCAGATCGCCCCCACCCTGGCGGTGATAACGGCTGATGCTGCCTTCGCCGGTATCATGGGCAAAGCCGCCTTTTTTTGCCCCGCTATTTAACGCCAATATGGCATTGCCCGAAAGCGAGCCAAAGCTCATGGCGGAAATATTATAAAGGCTGGCATCGTAGGGTTGTTTGCATTGTGGCCCGCCGACCTGAACGCGAAAATCAGTTCCGACAATTGCCGTTGGTGTGACTGAATGGGTCAGCCAGGCATAGCCCGAACTATACACATCCTCGATTGTACCAAAGGGGCGCTTGTCTTCAACGCCCTTGGCGCGCTGATACACCAGCCCCCGGTCCTGTCGGCTGAACGGCAATTTGTCGTGATCGCCTTCGATCATATATTGGCGAATTTCCGGGCGGAAACTTTCCAGAATAAACCGGATATGCCCGCTGACCGGATAATTGCGCAAAATGGCGTGTTTGTTCTGCCGAATGTCATACCAGCCCACCAGCATCAACCCGCCAAATATCACAGCAGGCAGCCACAGCCACGCGCCGAGAAAAGGCACACACACAACCGATACAATCGCAAGAAGCGTCACGCAGGCAAGAACCGCGTAACGTTGATACTGGATTAGAAATTTCAATGTGAGCCTGTCCTGTCGAATGAAGCGGGAAAAAGGGTGGCGCAATCAGTTGCCGTACCAGACAAATGTAACCATTACATCCATCTCAGCAAGCCTTGACTGCCAAGACCAATTACAGTCTGCGCAAAGAAACTGACCAGAACCACAGGTGAGGTACAACAAAAAATCGAGCGCTTCCAATCTCCATTCACCGCCTGAAAAAAACCAGGGAATCAAAAAAAATAACCAGGCGAAAAAATACATTGACCTGGATTAAAAAAAACAACATCCTGGGTTTAATAAAGTCAACCGGAGAATGACAATGGAACCGACAAGATCTCTCGGCGATGTAGCCAACAACATTGATTCACAAGTTCAAACCCTGACCGTATTGGTCGGGGAAAATTTAGGGTACACCACGCTAAAAACGTCGATGACACTACGTCAGTTCATTGACATGTCGTGGGTAGCCAACAAAAGTAACAACTCATCCCATGAGGCATTCAAAGAAGAAGCGATTGCTCAAAGAAACTTGATCCCTGCCCATGTCAAAGGTTTAGCCCAATACACGTTAATGGGACTTGTTAAGTCGCAAATTAGAATAAGAAACAAACAGGGAAAGTCGGTTTCAGAAGAAATTAAAAAAATCGCCTCATCATTACCAAATGGCCCGTATGCCTCATTACAACCTGTCGTTTGCAACATCAGAAATTGCCAGTTCGGGGGCACTGACTTACAGGTACAACCGATAAAAGATCGACTAGATATTGATACTGGTGTTTACAAGGTCCCATTAGGACAACGTCAATTACTATATGTGGTTGACGGTCAGCATCGCCGCGCAGGGTTTGAACAAGTTCTCGATTTTTTAAAAGACGTCTGCAGAACATACAAATATCCAAAACGAGGTATATTTTCACCTTCTAGCTATAATGGAGAAATAATCAGTGAATCAGAAAACGATTTTTGGCAGGATGTTCTTGATTTAGCCTTGACCCGATCGACACTGGCTATAGAAATCCATCTCGGATTGAACGCTGAGCAAGAACAGCAAATGTTTGTTGATCTAAACTCAAAATCAAAAACTGTCCAAGTATCGTTTGTAAATAGCTTCGACCATGCTGACCCGATCAACAAGTACATTAACGACATACTAATTTCAGAAAAAATTTTGCCATTTCAACCTTCTGATGAAGATCAATCGGATTGGCACAAAGACAAAGGGCAGCTAAAAAGAAAAGATTTAAAACAAATAAATAGTTTGCTTTTACTTGGGAAAACGACATCAAACACGGCAACTCCGTCTATCATCGAAGAGAGATCTGAGTTTGGTAGAAAATTTTGGAACGCTGTCTCGAGCATTAAACACTTTGGAAAAGATGGTGCCAAAGCTAAAACTATTTCACAACAGCCTGTCGTATTAAAGGCATTAGCGAAACTATCTTTTGACCTCGGCTATGGAACACCTGCAATTAGAGATCAACAGTCTTTGAGCAAATTGTTTTCAGAAATTAAAGATGGCAAACTAATCTTTAGCCACGAAAACGAAGTATGGCGATCATTGTTTTACAATGAAGAAGATAGAAATAAAAAATTTCCCGGCATCGAGGAATATATATACATCCCAAGTCAAACCAACCTTGATGCCGGGACTTGGGATGAAGACAACAAATGGGTGAGATACGGATCGAGACACAATGACATTTATCCTCGCTTAGGAGATATCATTCGTTTTCAATTAGATCTCCCCCCCCGTCCGACAGTAAAAAAGTCAATTGAAAACAACGAAAAAGAGAAATTAGCCAAAGAACTTATAAAGGACCTCCACTTCCCTTCTCTTGAGTAAAATTCCGGATACATTCCTCCAAAAATTCAACGTATCTTCCGTTACTGGTAAAGTAAAAAAGCCGCCCGGTCTCCCGGGCGGCAAGTTTTTAAGGGAGCATCACTTGATGCCGAACTGCTGAAGGGAGCAGCCCATTATTGGGTGTTGGCGGGCAAAGGTCTGAGATGGGGGTCTCAGGCTTTGCCGTAGCCGCCGCCACCCGGGGTCTCGATGATGAAAACATCACCGGGATTCATTTCGGTGCCATCGGTACCTTTAAGTTCGGTTACTGTGCCATCGGTGCGTTCAACCGCATTGCGGCCCAGCTTGCCCGGCTTGCCGCCAGCAACGGCCTGAACCGGCACGCGACGATGGTTGGACAGGATGGATGCCGTCATTTTTTCAAGGAAACGAACCCGGCGTACTGTGCCATCCCCGCCCTTGAATTCGCCATCCCCGCCAGAGCCGGTACGAATACCGAAACTTTCAAGCAGGACCGGAAAGCGCCATTCCAGCACTTCGGGGTCGGTCAGACGCGAGTTGGTCATGTGCGTATGCACACCTGACGTTCCGTTATAGCCCGGCCCCGCCCCGGTACCGCCGCAGATGGTTTCGTAATATTGGTGTTCATCATTGCCATAGGTGAAGTTGTTCATCGTGCCCTGCGCGCCCGACATGGTGCCAAGGGCGGCATAAAGCGCATCGGTGACATGCTGGCTGGTTTCAACATTGCCCGCCACAACCGCAGCAGGGTGAACCGGGTTCAACATCGAACCTTCCGGCACAATCAGATCCACCGGTTTCAGACAGCCGGCATTCAGCGGAATGTCATCATCCACCAGTGTTCTAAACACATACAGCACAGCCGCCCGTGTCACCGCCGACGGTGCATTGAAATTGTTATCAAGCTGCGACGATGTGCCGGTGAAATCAACCGTTGCTGAACGATCTTCCTTGTTGATGGTGACCTTGACGCGAACAACGGCACCGTTATCCATTTCATAGGCAAATTCGCCGTCATTCAAGCCAGCAAGCACCCGGCGAACGCTTTCTTCGGCGTTATCCTGCACATGCTTCATATAGGCATGAACAACATCAAGGCCGAAATGATCGACCATTTTGCGCAGTTCCTGAACACCCTTTTCGTTGGCCGCAATCTGGGCCTGCAAATCGGCGATGTTCTGATACGGGTTACGCGCCGGGTAAGTCGCCCCTTCGAGCAAGGCAGTTAAACCGGCTTCGTCAAACTTGCCCTGATCAACCAGTTTGAAATTGTCGATCAGAACGCCTTCTTCCTCCAGCACGCGGGAATTGGGCGGCATGGAACCGGGCGTAATGCCACCAACATCGGCATGATGGCCGCGCGAGGCGACGTAAAACAGAATGCTTTTGCCGTCATCATCAAACACCGGGGTAATGGCGGTAATATCAGGCAAATGGGTGCCGCCATTATAGGGATCGTTAAGGATATAAACGTCGCCCGCCTTCATATTCCCGGCGTTTTTGGTCATCACTGCCTGAACGGATTCCCCCATGGAGCCCAAATGCACCGGCATATGCGGGGCATTGGCAATCAGCAAGCCTTGCTGGTCAAACAGCGCACAGGAAAAGTCCAGCCGTTCCTTGATATTGACCGAGTAAGATGTATTGGCGAGCGTGACCCCCATCTGTTCGGCAATGTTCATGAACAGGTTGTTGAAAACCTCCAGCATCACCGGGTCGGCTTCGGTGCCAATGGCTTCGCTGCGTTTAAGCGGTACAACACGCGTTACCACCAAATGATCGCGGCCATTCACCTTTGCTTCCCAGCCCGGATCAATCACGGTGGTGCCCACCGGTTCAACAATCACGCACGGGCCGCTTACAACGGCACCCGGTTTCATGTCTTCGCGCTTGTAAAACGGCGTGTCGTGGGCTTCACCGCCAAATACCACCCGGCGGGTTGCAAGGGCCGCGACTGCGCTATCGCCCATTTCAACGGCCTGGGCATCTGGCAGGCTTTCGGTTTCGCCAATCGCCTCCACCGCCACGGCTTCGACCACCAGCGGTTTTTCAGCCATGACAAAGCCGTAACGCTGTTTGTGCTGGTCTTCAAACTGGGCGGTAATCGCCTCGGCACTGCCAAAATCAACAATCAACGGGTTATCGGTGCCGTCATAACGCAAATGCAGCTTTTTCAGCAGGCTGATTTTATCATCATTAATGCCCTGTTCGTGCAGTTCGGCGCGTGCCTCAACACCCAGCTTATCAAGCTGCTGATCAAGGTTTGCCAGCTCGTCACTTTCAAGGCGGGCTTCAACGGCCTGTTCACGCATGGCGCGGATATCGGCCACGCCCATGCCATAGGCCGATAACACCCCGGCAAAGGGATGAACGAAAACCCGGGTCATGCCCAGCGTATCGGCCACCTGGCAGGCATGCTGCCCGCCGGCCCCGCCGAAACATTGCAAAATATAATCCGACACATCATAACCGCGCTGTACCGAAATTTGCTTGATCGCGTTGGCCATGTTTTCGACCGCGATGCGCAGAAAACCCTCGGCCACTTCTTCGCTGGTCATGTCATTGCCAGTGTCGGCCTTGATTTTGGCCGCCATTTCGGCAAAGCGGGTTTTAACTGCTTCCTCATCTAACGGTTCGTTGCCTTCGGGGCCAAAAACCGGCGGGAAAAAATCGGGCTGAACCTTGCCCAGCATCACGTTAATATCGGTCACCGCCAGCGGCCCGCCGCGACGATAAGCCGCAGGGCCGGGATTGGCACCGGCACTGTCAGGGCCAACGCGGAAACGTGCGCCATCAAAATGCAGGATCGAGCCACCACCCGCCGCAACGGTATGGATTTTCATCATCGGCGCGCGCATGCGCACCCCGGCAACCTGGGTTTCAAAATCGCGTTCATATTCGCCGTCATAATGCGAAACGTCGGTCGATGTGCCGCCCATGTCAAAACCGATGACCTGTTTATAGCCATCCATTTCGGCCGTACGCACCATGCCAACAACACCGCCCGCCGGACCCGACAGAATGGCATCCTTGCCCTGGAATTTGGACGCATCGGTCAACCCGCCGTTAGACTGCATGAACATCAGTTTCACACCGCCAAGCTGACCGGCAACCTGATCGACATAGCGCCGCAAAATCGGCGACAGATAGGCATCGACCACCGTGGTATCGCCGCGCGACACCAGCTTCATCAGCGGGCTGACCTCGTGGCTGACGGATACCTGGGTAAAGCCGATATCGCGCGCAATTTCAGCCGCCGCCATTTCGTGCGCGCTGTAACGATAGCCATGCATAAACACAATGGCGCAGGCACGAATGCCGTCATCAAAGGCGGTTTGCAAGTCATAGCGCAACTGGTCGCGGTCCAGCGCTGTCAGTTCCTCGCCCTGCGCGTTAAAGCGTTCGGCGGCCTCGATCACCTGTTCATACAGGGATTCGGGCAGTTTAACGTTGCGGTCAAACAGGCGCGGACGGTTTTGATAAGCAATGCGCAAGGCATCGCGAAAACCCGCCGTGGTGACCAGAACGGTGCGGTCGCCTTTGCGTTCGAGCAAGGCATTGGTAGCCACCGTGGTGCCCATTTTAACCGCTTCGATCAGATGTGCCGGGATATCATCGCCGGGGGCAACATTTAACAATTCGCGAATGCCCTGAATGGCGGCATCCTTGTAACGTTCCGGGTTTTCCGACAGCAATTTGTGGGTTAGCAGGGTTCCATCGGGCTTGCGGGCAACAATATCGGTAAAGGTGCCGCCACGGTCCACCCAGAACTGCCATTTTGCAGTATCGGCGTTGTTGGTTTGGGTCGTGTTTTTGTCATGCGAAGCCATGATGCTTACTCCTTGAGCATCGGAAATTCAGAAATAGCGGGGCAGCGCAACCGGCCGTGCCGGTTGCACAGTGCCTAATTCATTTGCCTAATTCATTTGTGCGGGCAGCCAGGTGGCAATGCCGGGGAAAATCGTGATCAGGGCCACAGCCCCCATCAGCAAAAAGAAGAACGGCAGGGCCGCAAGGGCGATGGAAAACAGGTTTTTTCCGGTAAGCCCTTGCAAAACAAACAGGTTAAAGCCAACCGGCGGGGTGATTTGCGACATTTCAACCACCAGCACCACGTAAATGCCAAACCATAACAGGTCGATATGGGCCGCCTGCACCATCGGCAGGATCACCGATGTGGTTAAAACCACCACCGAAATGCCATCAAGAAAACAGCCCATAACAATGAAGAACAAGGTCAGCATCGCCAGCAGGGCATAGGGCGACAGGTTCATATCCGAAATCAGCCCGGCCAGTTCGCGCGGAATGCCGGTAAAGCCCATGGCGACGGTTAAAATCGACGCCCCGGCCAGAATAAAGCAGATCATGCACGATGTGCGGGTAGCCCCCATCAGCCCATCAACAAAGCTGGCCCAGTTTAACGTGCGGCTAAAGGCCGACAGGATCAGGGATCCTACCACACCAAAGGCTGCGGCCTCGGTCGGGGTGGCAATGCCGCCGTAAATGGAGCCAATAACAGCGGTAATCAGCAAGATCACCGGAATAAGCCGGCCCGATGCACGAACCTTGTCCATAAACGGCATACTCGGTGCGGCGGGGGGCATTTTATCCTTGTGGATGGTCGCCCAGATCATGACAAAGCCCATAAACAGAACAATCAGCATGATGCCCGGCAACACCCCGGCAATAAACAGCCGCGCAATCGACAGTTCGGCCGACACCCCATAGACAATCAGAATGATCGAAGGCGGAATAAGCAAACCCAGCGTGCCAGACCCGGCAAGGGTGCCCAAAATCAGTTTGTCGGCATAGCCCTGCTTGCGCAATTCGGGGATCGACATGCGGCCAATGGTGGCTGCCGTTGCCGCAGACGACCCCGACACAGCCGCAAAAATGCCGCAGCCCAGAATATTCACATGCAACAGCCGACCGGGCAGTTTGTTCAGCCACGGGGCAAGGCCGGTAAACATGTCTTCGGACAGGCGGGACCGAAACAGAATTTCGCCCATCCAGATAAACAAAGGTAACGGGGCCAGCGACCAGGTGGCAATGCTGCTCCAGGCGGTGGTGGCCATAACCGGGCCGGTTTGCGCGCCCGAGAAAAACCCGAGACCAATAATGCCAACGGCAAACAACGACAATGCCACCCACAGACCCGCACCCAGAAACAAAAACAGCAGCGCCATCAGGATCAGGCCGATTTCAAGTACTTCCATGTGACCATACTCCCCTATTCGGTCATGTCGCTGGTTTCGCGATCGGCAAAAACGGTGGGCCGACCCCAAAGCGTGTCTATCAGGCCTTCGATCAGGGCAAGTGTCAGCATGGCCAAACCAAAGGTCATGGCCGATTGCGGTATCCATAACGGGAACGCCAGCACACCGGGAGAGGCATCGCCGTAGGAAAAACTTTCCTGCGATAAAACCCCCATCCACCAGGTAAAATAACCGGCCAGAAACACGGCAAAGACCAGGGTTAACAGTTCCATTACCCGGCGGGTCATTCCGGTAAGGTGGCTGACCACCAGCAACACCCGAATGTGCGAGCCCTGCCGCAACGACGGCCCCAGGGCAAGGAACGTGCCCGCTGCCAGGCAAAACCCGGCCAGATCGTTGGCATCGGGAATGACATGCCCCAACAGACGCCCGATGGACTGTGAAAGAATAAGCAGTGCGATCGTCACCAGAAACACAGCTGCCAAAATCGACGTTATTCCAAAAAGAATATCCAGTGATTTACGCACAACAATCCCCTTTCCGCCCGGCAAACCCGGTGGTTGACATTAACAGACAGAATATCATTTTGACGGTTGGTTGTCCGGGGGTCGGATTGATACCGAACCCCGGCAACCCAAGGGAGGATGTTATTTCTTGTAGGCGTCGATAATGGCCTGGCCTTCGTCACCGGTTTCTTTCAACCAGTCAGCCACCATTTTGTCGCCTGCTTTTGCCAGGCCGTCTTTAAGTTCGGCGCTGGGGGCGGCAACATTCATGCCGTTTTCTTTAAGTTCGGCTTTTTTGGCATCGGCTTCGGCCATGCTCATTTTCCAGCCGCGCGTTTCGGCTTTGGCGGCCGCATCCATCACTGCTTTCTGCACATCAGCCGACAGGTGATCAAACGATTTGGCGTTCACAATCACCATATTTTTGGGCAACCATGCCTGCACGTCATAAAAATTATCTACAAAGTCCCATGCCTTGGAATTCGCCCCGGTCGAAGGGGATGTCATCATGGCTTCAACAATGCCGGTGGCAAAGGCGGTCGGAATTTCCGGTACTTCAACCTGGGTTGCGACCATGCCGGTCAACTGGGCCAGTTGCGACGTGGTGGTGTTGTATGCCCGGAATTTAAGCCCTTTAAGGTCGGCAACCGAATTAACTTCCTTGGCGGTATAAAGGCCCTGTGACGGCCACGGCACCGCATAAAGAACTTTCAGACCGTCTTTTTCCAGCTTGGCTTCGATGGCGCTGCGTGAAACGTCCCACAGTTTCTTCGCATCATCATAGCTGGTGGCGAGAAACGGTATCGCATCGACGGTGTAAATCGGGTCTTCATTGGCCAGAAGCGAAATCAGAACTTCGCCAATTGGCACCAGACCGCGCTGGACCGACCGTTTGATTTCCGCATGTTTAAACAGCGAGCCGCCCGAATGAACGGTCAGGGACAATTCGCCATTGGTTGCGGTTTCCACATCCTTGGCAAATTCCATGATATTCTGGGTATGGAATGTCGCATCAGGATAGGGCGTTGCCATATCCCATTTCTCAGCCGCCATTGCTGCCCCTGCCGAAAAAGTCATTGCCGCCAGAGCAACTGCCGAAAGCGCTTTTTTCATCATTTTTAGTCTCCCGTTTTTGGTTTTTAGATCAGCCTTCCAACAAAACGGTCACATTTTATCGTTATTTTGTCAACGTCATTTCAGGGCTGCCATGCAAAAAGCTGGATGCCCATTTTTTAGTCACCAAAAACCAGAATTAACGCCTTGAAACAAAATATTTATTCCCCAAAACTGATACATAAAAGGCAATGGTACCAAAACAAAAACGGCAACCCCCTTCACAGGAAGCTGCCGTTGATTTGGCTGATTTATAAAAACAACAGACTCGAAACGTTTTAAAAAAACCGCTGTAAAACCCACGGTAAAACCAACTGCAAAACAGGCCTGTTCCCCACCGCCCGCCCGGTTATTTCCCGGCCAGCCCAAGGCGATAGCACCGGGGAAACCGGTTTACATGGCGCTGGCGGAACGCGATGCCTGATCATAAACACCCGATATCGCGCGCAGGGTTTTGGCCACATCGCCGACTTCGTCGTGATTAACGCCCAGCCGTTCAAAGGTTTCGATCAGGCAGGCTTCGCGGACTTCACGATAGCGCTGGCACAGATCGCGCCCTTCTTTCGACGTGCCATAATGCACTTCCTTGCCCCGTTTGATGCCATCAACAAACCCCAGCTTACGCAGTTTCTTCAACGCGTAATTCACCAGATGGCTGTCTTCAACATTCAAAACGAAACACACTTCCGACAGGCTTTTTTCACGCTCGCGCGAATTAACATTATGCAGAACCAGAATATCAAGGATCGACAGGTCCGGCACCCCGGCGGCGCGCATGCATCGCACAACCCAACGGTTAAAGGCATTACCAGACAGGATCAGGGCAAATTCCAGTTCGGATAATTCCGCTGCCCGCTCGGACACCAGATGCGAAGATGAAACGATATGCTGTTTTTCTGCCATGTTCGATGTTCCTGTTGTTTTTATATATGGACCCAAACCACGGTCGCACCCGGACGGTATTTAACGCCCTGAAAACGGTTTATCGTTATTTTATCGCAAAAAAACATGCTCCGACAAGCATAGATGCACGTGCTGTTATCAACAACTTGTCATCAAAGCGCCCGCGTTCTGGCGACAAAGGCCGGTATTTCATCTGGTCGATGCGATCAAAACACATGCTGCCGCAACCGGAATTAAAACGTTCCATGCGGTGAATGACGCCGCCATTGCGCAGCACCCCTGTCAAATTCAACATGAATGTCTTAAAATCAAAGCTGATATTGCCCCATTCACGGCGCAGGCTTGCCCTGCGGACGTTGGTATCTTATTTGTCAGGCAGCAAATCTTTCCACTGGCGCCGTGTTTCACTGCACCGCCCTTTTCAGACCGGAGCATCGAGACCATGAGCATTTGGGGAAAAATTATTGGCGGCGCCGCGGGTTTTGCCCTGGGCGGACCGCTAGGCGCCATATTGGGTGCGACCGCCGGGCACATGGTGGATAAAGCCAAAGAGGGCGGCTTTAACCAGGAACGCATTTCATCGCAGGGCGGGCCATGGGGCCAACAAGGTGCAGGCGGCAACCCGTGGGGCCAGCGTGCAGGCCAGTTTGGCGGGGCCGACCCGCGCCAGATTGCCTTTGCCACCGGGGTTATTGTGCTGGCGGCCAAAATGGCCAAAGCCGATGGCAATGTCACCCGCGAGGAAATCAACGCATTCAAGCGCCTGTTTCATGTCAGCGGCCCCGATGCCACCCAGGTCGGCCAGATATTTGATGCCGCGCGCAAATCGTCCGATGGTTACGAACCCTATGCCCGCCAGATTGCCCAGATGTTTGCCGGTGAACGGGCTGTATTGGAAAGCATCCTTGAGGCCCTGCACCAGATTGCCCTGTCTGATGGCAGTTTGCACCCGGCAGAAAAGGAATATCTGCGCAAGGTTGCCAATATTTTTGGCTTTGCCGATGTTGATTTTGACCGGGTTCACCAGGGCAACACCGCCCCGTCCGGGCAATTGGACCCGTATAAACAACTGGGCATGACCCGCGATGCCAGCAACGAGGACTTAAAGGCAGCACATCGCAAATTATCGCGCGAAAACCACCCCGACCTTCTGATGGCCAAGGGCATGCCCGAAGAATTTGTCGAACAGGCCAACGAAAAAATGGCCCGCATCAACGCCGCCTGGGACCAGATTTGCAAGGAACGCAATATCTGATAAACACGGCAATCAATTGCCATCATCGGATGCCATAAATCCCGATGATGCGGGCATAATTGCGAAAATGCCCCGTCACCGTGCTTTTGCACGGCTGCTGTGCCTGGTGAAATCATGATTTCACTTGCGCAGCAGCGCTTTTTGCGGTTTGCAAGGGGCAACATTTACACCGGTTTTAAGGTTTTGGTTTTTCATGGCGCCACCGCTGATTAATATTAACGACATTCGCCTGACATTTGGCGGCAATGATCTGTTTTCCGACGTATCGCTGGCGATTGGCGACCGCGACCGTTTGTGCCTGGTTGGGCGTAATGGCGGGGGCAAATCGACCCTGTTAAAAATCATCGCTGGTGAAATCGAGGCCGATGGCGGCGAACGGTTTGTGCAACCCGGTTGCAAGGTGGCCTATCTGGCCCAGGAACCCCGGTTTGATAAATACAGCACGGTCGAGGAATATGTCCTGAGCGCGCTGGAAGATCACGAAGACGAGTATGCCTATCGGGCCTATATGCTGCTTGATGCGGTTAAAATCGACCCGCAAGCCAACCCCAACAATCTTTCGGGTGGTGAAGGCCGCCGGGCTGCGATTGCGCGTGCGCTGATCGCCGACCCGCAGGTTTTGCTGCTTGACGAGCCGACCAACCATTTGGACTTGCCGACCATCGAATGGCTGGAAAGCGAGATCAAGGCGTTTCGCGGTGCCGTCGTGGTGATTTCGCATGACCGGGCGTTTTTGAACGCGGTGTCGAACGGTGTTTTATGGCTTGATCGCGGGGTTATGCGCCGTAACGATCAAAACTTTGCCCTGTTTGACGACTGGTCCGAAGAAGTTTACCGCAAGGAAGCCGAAGAACGCGCCAAGCTGGATAAACTGATTGCCCAGGAATCGGTTTGGGCGGTACAGGGCATTTCGGCGCGTCGTAAACGTAACCAGGGCCGCTTGCGCCGGTTATATGACATGCGCCACGAACGCTCCCAGCAGGAAGGCCGCATTGGCAATATTTCGCTGGCATCCGATTCCGGGTCCACATCGGGCAAGGTCGTGATTGAAGCCACCGAGATTGGCAAGTCCTGGGAAGACAAACACATTATTTCCGGCTTTTCGACCCGCATTTTGCGCGGCGACAAGGTTGGCATTATTGGTCCGAACGGGGCGGGTAAAACCACCCTTTTGAAAATGCTGACCGGGCAGATCGAACCCGATGAAGGCACGATTAAAATCGGCACCAACCTGACGCCGACCTATTTCGACCAGAAACGTGCCGCACTTGATGATACCAAAACCCTGTGGGATACCCTGTGCGATGTTGGCGGTGACCAGATCATGGTGCGCGGCAACCCGCGCCATGTGGTCAGCTATCTGCGCGATTTTCTGTTTGATGAAAAACAGGCGCGCAGCCCCGTTGGAGCCCTGTCGGGTGGCGAGCGTAACCGGCTATTGCTGGCAAAACAGCTGGCAAAGCCGACCAACCTTCTGATCATGGATGAGCCGACCAACGACCTTGATATGGATACGCTGGACCTGTTGCAGGAAATGCTGTCGGAATATGAAGGCACCCTGATCCTTGTCAGCCATGATCGTGATTTTCTCGATCGGGTTGTGACGTCATCGATCGTGATGGAAGGCAACGGCGTTGCCACCGAATATCCCGGTGGTTATTCCGATTATGTGCATTTGCGCGCCCTGTCGGCCAAGGCCGAAAGCGATACCGGCGTTTCCAACACCAAGCCAATCAAGCGGGGCGGCGGCAAGGGTGGCAATGCGGCCCCGGCCAAAGCCAAAAGCAAGGCCAAACTCAGCTATAAGGACCAGCGCGACTATGACACGCTGCCTGCCGAGATTGAAAAACTGGAAACCGAAATAAAGCAGATCGAAGGCGAACTTGCCGACGGCAAGCTGTTTTCCACCAACCCTGATGCCTTCCAAAAAAAGCTGGACCGGATAGAAGCCGCGCGCGCCGAAGCCGCCAAGGCCGAAGAACGCTGGCTGGAAGTTGAAGTAATGCGCGACGAACTGGGTATTGAATAAGCCCTGTCACCGCCAAAACCGCTTCATTAACGCAGATTAACAAACAGAGAGAGCCAAGCGGTTCTCTCTGTTTTTGTTTGCAAACCCGATTGACGGGTGAAAACGCACACGACAATGCACGCAGGCTGCACATTTTTGCATCCGGGGGTTACGTGCTTCAGGCTTGAGTCATTCCAGACAAACACGTAACCATGAAGGTAAAGTCAATTGGCCGCTGTGGTTTTGCGCCATCGCAATTATCGCCACTGCATTTTCAGGTTGTGTCATGCCCATAAAAGCCGCTCTGCTGTCATTCTCTGTTGCCCTTATCTGGGGCATGAACATACTTACAGTCAAAGGGGCGGTCAGCGAAATTCCGCCGGTGATGCTTACCGCCATGCGCTTTGCCGCCGTGGCCCTGTTGCTGGTTCCGTTCACCAAAATCCCGCGAAAAAAGCTGGGCAAGCTGGCCTTGTTATCGGTTGTTTTTGGGTCCGGCCATTTCGGGGTGCTGTTTTGCGCCTTGTCAGTCCTGGACCCCGGCCCCGTCGCCATCATTGTTTTGCTGGGCGTGCCGTTTTCATCAATGCTGGCGACCTATTTCTTTAACGACCGGTTAGGCTGGAAACGCCTGCTGGGCATGACGCTGGCCTTTGTCGGCGTGATGCTGATGTTCTGGGACCCGGCAATGACCCATTTACAGGTGCCGTTGCTGCTGGTGGTGTTTGCCGCCTTGATGTGGGCCGTTGCCAATGTGTTAATTAAAAAGCTGGGCGACATTAACACCTTCGAACTGAATGGCTGGATGGCCCTGATGGCAGCGCCGCAATTGCTGGTTTTGTCCTTTATTCTGGAACCCGGTGCCATTGATGCCGTTATGAATGCAAGCTGGATGGCATGGGCAAATTTAAGTTTCACCGTTATCATGTCGTCAATTGTGGCGTACGGGTCGTGGTATTACCTGCTTAAAACCTATGATGTGAACCAGGTGGTGCCGTGGTCGTTGCTGGCCCCGGTCGTCAGTGTCACGGGATCCATCCTGATATTTGGCGAAACGATCAGCACCTTTAAAATCATCGGCGGGATAACGGTTTTGGTCGGTGTTGCGGTTATCATGTTGCGCAAACCACCGCAAAATCAGGAACAGGGAATGGATTAAACCAATGCCGGAGCCGCAAGACCAGCACCCACAAAGCAATCACCCCGTCATCTGGCACCCCTCGCCCAATTTTGGCGACCGCCCGGCAGATTGCGCAATTGATATGCTGGTGCTGCATTATACCGGCATGCCCAATGGCGACATGGCGTTAACCCGCATGTGCGACCCGGCATCCCAGGTATCGGCCCATTATATGGTCGAGGAAGATGGCTGCATTTACCAGCTGGTGGCTGAATCCAAACGGGCATGGCATGGCGGGCGCGGCTATTGGCGCGGCTGTACCGATGTCAATTCACGCTCTGTCGGTATTGAAATTGTTAATCCGGGGCACGAATTTGGCTATCGCCCGTTCGCCGTTGCCCAGATCGATGCGGTTATTACCCTGTGCCAGGCGATATTGCGCCGACACAATATTCCCGCCCATAACATTATTGCCCATTCCGACATGGCACCAGACCGCAAGGAAGACCCTGGCGAATTGTTTCCCTGGCACCAACTGGCCGAAAATGGCATTGGCCTTTGGCCCCGGCATTTAGATGCTGACGCTGATGATAAAGAAGTTGATCCGGAAACGGTGTTTGACAGTTTATTGCAACAATTTGGCTATGGCCCGGGGCAAAAAACCGAAAACCGCATCGCATTTCAGCGCCACTGGCATCCGCAATGCCTTAACGGCCCCGCCAACGCGCACAGCATCGCGATCCTGAAAAACCTGATAAAACAGTGCCCTGCCCTATAACGGTGCGCCGCCACCTTGCCTAAAGCGTATTTCTTTTAATAATATCCATTTTGCCGATGCAGTCTACAGCCTGGCAAGGAGAAGTCCGCAGAGCGTAATGGGTTTACGGACAAGGATTTCGACGCGGCCAGGCGGTAGACTGCACCGGCCCGCAGGGTTTATTTTTGGCGGTGTTTGGCGGCGTTACACCGCTCGCCCGATGCGCCGCATCGCGCAGCGCGCTGTGCCTTGCCAAACGACACGCCAAAAACAAACAAAATGGGTCTTATTAAAAGAAATACGCTTTAGGGCATCAACCGTTCAAGGGGCAAAACCGGTTGACTGCTGCCAGAAAAATAGCGGCTAAACGCGATCTGGTTAAACCCCAGATGTTTATAATAAAGCCGGTCAATGGTGCCATCGGCAATCATGGTATTGATGGTTTTATCATAGTCGGCAAGGGGGGCTGACAAAGACGTTTTCAACCGCAAATAAAACGGTTCAATATCCACCGCAGGCAACAATGTTTTAAGGCCCGCCGGTTCGCGCACGGCATCGGCACCGAAATGAAGGCTGGCCAGATCGCGGAAAACAACATCGACATAATTGCGCCGGAGCATCAAAAGCCCATGGGCATTTTCGCCGACATCGACGCTGTACATATCGGGATTGTTGACGATGTTGTCGGGGTAATCATCACCCGCCACATGCAGCCAGTTGGCCCCTTCAAAGGTCGAAGGGCCGTGATAGGCTGTTTTGGGGTAACTTTCGCGGACTACAGCCACCAGAACCCGGCTGATCAGGCCAAAATGCGACGCCGTTAGCGGCTCAACCGTTTTTTCATTCAGGCTTTCATACAAAACACCGTCATAGACGCCATAGCGAATCCCAAAATGGCAGCGCGAATGCGGCATTTGCGTAAAACTGACCCGATAACCCGAGGTTTCAAACGCCTGACGTGCAATATCTATCGCCAACCCGGTCGGCCCGGCGCCATCGTCATAGGCATAAGGCTCCCAGCGGCTGAAACACAGGCGCAGGGTGTTGTCACCAGCCGCGACAGCATCCGGCATCCACGCAAACAGCCCTGTTAAAACGGCCAGACTTATCAGGAAAAAACGCAAAAACGGCTCCGGGACGGCAGGGGTGAAAGAACGGGAAAAACAACCAAGGCTTTATACTACCCTTAAGTATTGGACCCAAAGTTTAATTTTTCAAGGCTCCCCTGCATCTTTCTCATGCAAAAGGATAGGACTACTCCAACCCTTAGTATATATACGGCTTTTTCTTGACCTTGGCGCGTTGCTGGCGTAAACCGCGCCCACCAGATGGCTGGATGGCCGCCCTGAATTGCAGCGATGCAAAGCGGGGAGGAAAGTCCGGGCTCCACGGAAACACGGTGCCAGATAACGCCTGGCGGGGGCGACCCTAGGGAAAGTGCCACAGAAAGGAAACCGCCCGATCGCGCAAGCCATCGGGCAAGGGTGAAAGGGTGCGGTAAGAGCGCACCGGTCCTTCGGTAACGCGGGACGCATGGTAAACCCCACCGGGAGCAAAACCTAATAGGAATGGTCGGCCGGACGGTTCGCCGTTGTCGGCAGGCAGGTTTTCGAGCCACCATTCGGGTTGGTTGCAGGAGGCGTTCGGTGACGAACGTCCCAGATGAATGGCCATACAGTGCGGTTCGCCGCATGGACAGAACCCGGCTTACAGGCCATCTGGTATTTTTCTTTTAAAACAGTGCCCTTTGGGCAATAAGCGGCATTTACGCGCGGCTGGAAAATGCGAAACATTTCCCTTCGATACGTTTAGCCATGCTCGACAATTGACCGGGCGAAATGGGCATCGGTTTCTTCTTGCGAGGCTTCTTCGCCGCCCTCAATCGACAATTGGTCCTTGATGATTTTGCCCAAAGTCGGGAACGTTTTGCGGTCGATCTGGGCCGTCACATCCCACAAACGCGAGCGCATCAGCGATTTGGCACAATGCAGAAAAACTTCCTGCACCGTGATTTTAATCACGCTGATCGGCAATTTTCCGGTCGCGGCAAACAGATCGAGCAATTCAGGATCATCGCGCAATTCGGCAATGCCGTTAATGCGCAGGGTTTCGTTCATCCCCGGCACTAAAAACAGCAACCCGACCTGCGGGTTCGCCAGAATATTGGTCAATGTATCAAGGCGGCGGTTGCCCGGGCGATCAGGAATCAAAAGCGTTTTCTCATCCAGCACATGGACAAACCCCGGCCCGTCGCCACGCGGGCTGACATCGGCATTCCCGGTTTGATCGGCCGATGAAATAACCGCAAACGGTGCCAGCTCAATAAAGCGCCGGCAATGTTTATCAATCGCAGAAAGCTGTTTTTGCAGCGCAATTTCTAACGGAGGACCATAAACGTCCCGTAAATGATCCAGAGTTTCAATCTTCGCCACTTTGGCCTCCTGTGCTGCGATTTGGCCCAAACTGCGTCAAACAAAGTTGCAAGTCAATCGCAATGACCGACCTGTGACAGGATCTGGCCGGTTGTCAGGATGGTGGCAAATTCGCCCGACAGGCTGGCAAGATGCACATCGTGAACCAGCTGGGCGTCAAACACCCGGCCATCGGGCAACTTGCGATCAAAACAAAAGCAGGCATCGGCCGCCAAAATCGCGTCAAACCCCAAATTTCCGGCCATGCGGGTGGTGGTATTAACACAATGATCGGTGCTGATACCGCAAATCACCAAACGAGTACGATCAGCGGCGCGCAAATCGGCCTCAAGGCGGGTGCCGATAAAGCCTGAATTAACGTTTTTGCCATAAACCGCTTCACCATTTTGCGGGCGGGCGAAATGTTCAAAATCATGCCCCGGCTGCCCGGGATATAACCGCGATTGCGGCGATGTTGACCCATGCTGCACATGAATGACAGTGCCCCCATGTGCGCGCCAGTGGGCCAGCAACCGCGCAGCATTGTTTTCCGCATCGGGGTTATTGCGCTGCCCCCAATAATCAAGATCACGAAACCCTTGTTGCCAGTCAATCATGATCAGCACCGGCAGATTTTGCGTCAAAATATCGATCATCATGACACGCCCTTCGCGTTGTTAAAACAGAACACACCACATATCGGCGCGTCCTTACATGGCGGCTAGACTACCTGTTATAAAATTGGCATAAATGACAAACATCCCTTTATTCATGCCAATTTCACCAAAGGTAAAATGGATGACTGCGCCGCGCCGTATCGTTTTTGTCATGACCCCGCATTCGGTTTTGCTTGACGTGACCGGGCCGTTACAGGCCTTTCATGACGCCAATTTAATGATGGCACATACCGCCAACACCACAACGCCCGACCTGCCCCGGCCCCGGCCTTACGACATCGTGCTGGCATCGCAAAGCGGCGGGGCCATTGTGACCGACACCGGCATAGCCCTGCCCACCGTCGCCCTTGCCAGCCTTGGTGCCAAACCCATTGATACCCTGATCATCGCGGGCACGGACGAGCCATTAATTGCCCTAAACGATACGGCGTTGCTGGGTTGGTTGATGGCGCAAAAAACGCAGGTGCGCCGGATGGCATCGATATGCATCGGGGCATTTTTGTTAGGGGCGGCGGGGATATTGGACGGGCGCAAAGCGGTCACCCACTGGCGCTGGTGCGACAGGTTGCAAAGCCGTTTCCCCAAGGCGCATGTCAAAGCCGACCCGATTTATGTGCGCGACGGCCCGGTCTGGACATCAGCCGGTGTAACCACCGGCATTGATATGGCAATTGCCATGATCGAGGAAGATTTGGGCCGGGACGCCGCCCTGGCCGTCGCCCGCGGCCTGATCATGTTTATCAAGCGGCCCGGCGGCCAGTCACAATTTAGCCAGCCGTTAACCCAGCAAGCAGACGACCGCGACGGGCGGTTTGATACCTTGCATGTCTGGATGCGCAAAAACCTGCATTTACGCCTGGGTGTTGAAGATCTGGCTGCACAGGCCCATATGAGCCCGCGCAATTTTTCGCGCCTGTATGCCCGCGAAACCGGCACCGGCCCCGCCCATGCGCTAGAGAAAATGCGGCTTGATGCCGCCCGGAATTATCTGGAAAATACCGACAGTTCCGTCGCCCGCATTGCTGCCTTATGCGGCTTTGGCGATGATGAACGCATGCGGCGCTGTTTTGTCAAACATCTGGCGGTGGCCCCAAGCGACTATCGCGCGCGGTTTACAACCAGCCTTTGCGTTTGAAATACCAAAGCGGGCCCACAGCCGATAAAACCATCAAGGCAATCGCCAGCGGATAACCAAATTGCCAATGCAGCTCGGGCATGAATTGAAAGTTCATGCCGTAAATGCTGGCGATCAGGGTTGGTGGCAAAAAGGCAGCGGCGGCGACCGAGAAAATCTTGATGATATTATTCTGTTCCAGATTGATCATACCCAATGTGGCATCAAGCAGGAATGTCACCTTGTTGGCGACGAAATTGGCATGTTCGGTAATCGACAAAATATCGCGCGAAAGTGTTTTTAACCGCGCCTTGGCATCCTTTTTAAACCGGGCTTGCGTGTTTAAAAACAACGCCATCCGGTTCAGGTTCAAAAGGCTGTCCTTGGCTTTGCTGGCAAGGTTGCCTGCCCGGCCAATTCGGCGCAGGTTTTCGTGGTGATCCTGATCCGATCCGTTGCCTTCCTTGGAAAACACCGCATTGGAAATTTTTTCCAGATCAGCCACCGAAATTTCCATAATATCGGCCAGCCGGTCGACAATCTGTTCAAGCAAGCCCAGCAAAACCGCATCCGCCGAACTTGCCAGCCCCGGCGAACGTTTAACCCGGCGGGTAAAGGTTTTAAACGGGATCGGGTCGGCATAACGCAACGTGATCAGGGTTTTTTTAACCATGATAAACGAAACCGCGATCGATTCAGGATCATCGGTGGCGGCCTTGTTCAAAACCGTCACGGTCATAAACAGCGCCCCGTCTTCATCATACAACCGCGATGACAGCTCGATTTCCTGCATTTCTTCACGGGTTGGCACTTCAATCCCGAAACGGGCCTCGATCGCACGCAATTCGCTGGCGGTTGGCTCAAACAGATCAATCCAGACCGGAACCGCTTTGGCCGCCTTGCCCGGTGCCACAACCTTGGTTCCGGCAAGAACGGCAGGCGCACTGGCGGGCTCACTCGCCCGCTCGCGGGTAGGTTCACCTAGCTGTTCAGTTACAGGTTCGCCGTCGGCTTCACGCGCAAACTCGCGGGCAAGTTCCCGGTCCAGCTGTTTGGTCGGGTTATCGTTATCATGATAAATATCGTCGTCGCCGTCATCCGCGCCAAAGTCGTCATGGTTGGCAGTATGATTTTCGCTGCGTTCAATCGCGCCATGATCCTCGCCATCCGCCTCGGGCCGGGTAACGTCCCGTTCGGCATTTTCCGGCAAATCACTGTCAGTCGATATGCGCTGCGGGGCGTAAATTTCGTTGCTTTCCATGTACGTTCTCCGTCATGTCGGGCCGGGACATTTTGGCCATGTATGACTTGCAAGGCCGGTTTTGTCACCCTTTCAGTCGTGACAGTTCTTTAACACATCGGGTCTGGCCCGACGCATCAACAGGGGTGCAAAGCCGTATTAAAGCCCCTCGAACTGCGCCTAAAACGGCAAAACCGTCTGAAAAACAAACGGACTGACATCCTTTGCCGCTCCGCGCTTTTCATCAAACGTTGCGGCAACCTGGTCCATAAACTCGCTTTTTTCAACCATCTGGTCGTGGTTGCTGTCAAACTTTGGAAACAGCAGCTCCAGCCTGCGGGCCTCGGTGCGCAACCGGTTCCGGTTGGCATCGGCCGAACCGGGCAGGGCCTCGACCGCTGAAAATTCGCGCATCCGCAAAACATTATCACCATTGATATCATGGCGGCGAAACATCCATGCGGCATAGCTTGCGGCTTCGTCCCCGTCAATCCGGCCATCCTGATTGATATCGGACGGATGATATTGCCCCCGGTAAATTGTCACCTGTTCGGGCACCGGCATCGGCGGCACCACCAGCCCGCCTTTTTGGGCGGCTTCCAATTGCGCACGCGTCATGGCATTGGTGCCCGCCCCCCCGTTTGCATTGGGCGCGCCGGTAACATTGGGCACATTTACACCGGGAATGGCCGGCATGGGAATGCCCATACCGCCGGTGCCAAAACCGCCATCATCATTGCCGCTCCCCGTACCATTGCCCTGCCCCTGCCCAACAACAGCGCCGGTCATACCATTCAGGCCGCCCAATCCCCCCAATCCACCAAGACCAAATTGCTGAAGCAAGCCGGGGTTGTTTTGCAATTGCTGCATCAGGGCGGGCAACATCTGGCGCATCTGCGGTGAAATGGCGCTATAGGTGCTGTCTGACTGGGTTTTGCCATGGTTGGCCGTACCCGACCGGCTTTGGCTGGTCGTGCTGTTTTGGGCTAACGCGGGTACCGGTGCAAGCAGGCCAAGCCCCAAAAACGGGCCGACAATTAACCTGATTATAGTCTTTGTTTGCAAAACTGACTCCGGTTCGCAACATGTCGGGCGGATGGAATATTGATGAAACAAAGACGCATCCTGCGCCATTTCGCCCATCAAACCCCATCACGGCCAAAAAACCAATCCCCGATGGGGTGTCATGGTCATATTTGGGTTTTCATGGGCCAAAACGCAAAAACATACTGAAACGGCACCTTTTAGCCGGTTTTTGCGCTGTTGAAAAAAGGCTGGAAAAGGGCAGAATTGCCCACAAATATCACATTAAAGCCCATCAATTCCCATTGACCCCCATGATATCCCATGGTACCCCATTAGACAGGCATTTTTGCAGTGCCAAGTGGGGTTCAGGCATCTGGTTGGCGATGTCTTTTTCCAGACTTCGTTTTCCAGCGGTCGATTATCAGGGGATTAAGGCGGGTGCTGTTCACCGGGACGCACATTCACAAACTGGATCGGAAAGGGCGCGTATCCGTGCCCAAACGGTTCCGTGCCGCCCTTGAAGAAGACGGCTTTGCTGGCATTTACGTTTACGAATCCCCCAAAGAACCCACTGTTGAAGGCTGTTCTGAAAGCCATATGGAACGCGTTGCCGCATCGCTTGACGATCTGGAAATGTTTTCCGACGAGGCCGAAGACCTTGCCGATACCATCCTTGGCGCATCCCACGCCCTGCCGTTTGATGGCGAAGGCCGCATCATTTTGCCGCCTGAACTGATCGAATATGCCGGCATTACCGATCAGGTTGCCTTTGTTGGCCGGGGCCGCACCTTTCGCATCTGGAACCCCGATACTTTTGCCGAGCGCAAAACCGCCAGCCGCACCCGTGTGGTTAACCGGGGTTCGACCCTTAAGCTGAAACCGGCTGCCGCGTCCGCTGCGCGCCGTTCCAGCACGCCTTCCAACTCTGATGTGGAAACACCGGAGGACGAGGCATGACAAACTCCCCCTTGCCATTTGACCCATCGGCATCGGCCCCGCACAAGCCGGTTTTGCTGCGCGAGATGTTAGAACATCTCAACCCCGCCGAAGGCGAAATCATTGTAGACGGTACGTTTGGCGCAGGTGGTTACAGCCGCGCCATTCTTGATCATGCCCCCTGCACGCTTTATGGCATCGACCGCGACCCCAGTGCGGTTGCGACCGGCACCAAACTGGCCGCCGACTATGACGGGCGCTTTCACATGGTTGAAGGTTGCTTTGGCGATATGGCGACCTTGTTGCCAGCCCACGGCGTTGCGCAGGTTGACGGCATTGTGCTTGATATCGGCGTTTCATCGATGCAGATCGATCAGGCAGATCGCGGCTTTTCGTTTCGTACCGATGGCCCGCTTGATATGCGCATGTCGATGTCGGGCCCCAGTGCGGCTGATTTTGTTAATACCGCCGAAGAAGAAGACATCGCCAACGTCATTTACCGCTTTGGCGAAGAACGCGCATCGCGCAAGGTTGCCCACAAGATTGTCGAAATGCGGGCTGAAACCCCGTTTACCAGCACCGGCCAGCTTGCCAGTGCCGTGCGCTCGGTTGTGCGCAAAGCCAAAGACGGCATCGACCCGGCCACCCGCACTTTTCAGGGCCTGCGCATTCACGTTAATGATGAACTAGGCGAGCTTGACCGCGCGTTAAATGCCGCCGAAACCATTTTAAAACCGGGCGGACGGCTGGTGGTTGTTACCTTCCATTCGCTGGAAGACCGGCTGGTGAAAACATTTTTCAAGGAACGCTGCGGCGACCCGCGCAAACAGTCGCGCCGCCTGCCTGGCGAACCCGAAGCAGCCAAACCAACCTTTAGCACCCTTAGCCGCAAGGTCGTAACCGCGCAAAAGGACGAACTCCGCGCCAACCCGCGTGCGCGGTCGGCCAAATTGCGCGCCGCTGAACGCAACGATTTGCCCTCCACCGCCGCCAAAAAGACCGGAGGTGCCGCATGACCAAAATCATGACCGGTTTCTGGTTTTTAATGACGGTTCTGATCGGTGTGGGCACCTATTGGGTATCGCACGAGGTTGAACGGCTTGAGCGGCGCTATAGCGCCATTCAGTCCGATATTCTTGACGAACAGGAAAGCATCCACGTTTTTCAGGCGGAATGGAGCTATCTGAACGCACCGGGCCGGATTGAAAAGCTGGCCAAGGAATATCTTAAACTCGACCAGATCCAGCCGTTACAAATGGCCAGCATCGACACCATTCCGACCGACACCGATGCGCGCCGCTATCGCCTGGATAAATTTGGCGAAGCCGTGGCCTATATGCCCGCCCCGCGCGACCGTCCGGGCGAGGGCGCCTATGACGAAGCTTCGGAAAACATGATCATTGACGCGCCCAGCGTTGGTTTTGCTGCGGCCCCGAAAACGGGGGATCAGCAATGAATTTGTTGCGCTTTTCATATTGGCTGCGCGGTGATCGCCCGGAACTTGGCCCCGAACAACGTGAAAAACACGCGCTGGAAACAGCGCGTAATCGCATTTTTATTACCGGCATCATGTTTGGCATTGGCTTTTTGTGGATCGCCGGCGGCCTGTTTAATGCCACCGTGCTTAAACAGGGCAACGAACCCGATTTAACAGCGGGTACCGACAGCAAAGAACTTAAAACCGAACGCGCCGATATTGTCGATCGCAACGGCATTTTGCTGGCAACCGACCTTCCGACCAGCTCGCTTTATGCTGATGCGCGCGTCATCAAGGACCCGGTGGGTGCCGCTGACCATTTGTTAACCGTGTTGCCCGGGCTGGATCGCGATACGCTGATCCGCCATCTTGGCTCGCAAAAGGCGTTTGTCTGGATCCGCCGCAATTTAACGCCGGATCAGCAATATATGGTCAATGCGCTGGGCATTCCCGGCCTGAACTTTCAGCGCGAAGAACGCCGCGTTTACCCGCAAGGCCGCCTGTTTGCCCATGTACTGGGCTTCACCGACATTGATAATAACGGCATTGCCGGGGCCGAACGCGAATTTGACAATGATTTGCGCAGCAATTCCGGCCCGTTGCGCCTGTCGCTTGATATCCGTGTCCAGCACGCGCTGCGCGCCGAAGTTTCCAGCGCCATGGAAACATACAGCGCCGCCGGGGCCACCGGCCTGGTGATGGATATTTATACCGGCGAAGTCATGGGCATGATTTCCCTGCCCGACTTTGACCCCCACCGCCCCGGCCAGGGTCCGGCCGATGCGCGTTTTAACCGCGCAACACTGGGTGTTTATGAACAGGGGTCGGTGTTTAAACTGTTTAATGCCGCCATCGCGCTCGATACCGGCACCTCAACCCTTTACAGCACCTATGATGCCACCAAGCCCATGCGTGTGGCCCGGTTTACCATCCATGACTTTCATGGTGAAAACCGCTGGCTGACCGTGCCGGAAATTCTGGCTTACAGCTCGAATATCGGATCGGCCCGCATGGCGATGGATTTTGGCATTGAAACCCAGAAAAAATATTTGAAAGATTTCGGCTTTCTCGACCCGTCCGATGTCGAACTGCCCGAAGTCGCATCCCCGCTTTTGCCCAACCCGTGGCGTGAAATCAACCTGATGACGATTTCCTACGGCCATGGCATTGCGGTATCCCCCCTGCAACTGGTGAATGGTATTTCCACCATTTCCAATGGCGGCATCCGCCGCCCCAGCACCATCTTGAAACAGGACGGTGCCCCGGCAGGTGTGCGGGTTATTTCAAAAAAGACTTCCGACGACATGCGCCGCTTGATGCGCCTTGTTGTTACCGAAGGTTCCGGCAAAAAAGCCGACGTACCGGGTTACTTCCTTGGCGGGAAAACCGGTACAGCCGACAAGCTGGTTAACGGGCGCTACGTAAAGAATGCCCGAATGTCTACCTTTGTGGCCGCCTTTCCGATGCAGGACCCGCGCTATGTGGTTCTGGTGACGCTAGACGGCCCACAAGGAACAAAAGAAACGTATGGATACGCCACGGCCGGCTGGGTAGCAGCACCGGCAGTGGGTAAGGTTGTGACACGTATTGCTCCCCTACTGGGGATCGAACCGGCGTACGCGAAGGCGCCGGAAATAGAGCAAGCGTTACGTTTGAATCTTCGTAAAGAGGAACGCAAACTTGCGTCTTTCTGAGCTTATGGCAGGAGATCAGGCGGCATTAAAACATGCCGAAGGACAGGACCCTGATATCAAGGGCCTGACCGCAGATTCACGCGCCGTGCGTGATGGATTTATGTTCGCCGCCCTTTCGGGGGCGCGCGACGATGGTGCCAAATATATCGACGATGCCATCAAACTGGGTGCGTCGGCCATTTTGGCCAAAACCGACACCCCGAAAACACCGGCCATTACCGTGCCGTTGATTCCGGTTGAAAACCCGCGCCAGCGTTATGCCCAGCTTGCGGCGCGTTTTTACGGCAAGCAACCCGACACCATTGCCGCCATTACCGGCACCAATGGCAAAACATCCACCGCTGTTTTCACCGAACAGCTTTGGACGTTACTGGGGAACATATCGGGATCGATCGGCACATTGGGCATTCGCGCTGCCGGGGCCAAAATTCCCGGGTCGCTGACCACGCCCGACCCGGTCGCCCTGCACCAGTCATTGGCCGAAATGAGCGACATTGGCGTTACCCATGTTGCCATGGAAGCCAGTTCGCACGGGCTGGACCAGCACCGGCTTGATGGCGTGAAGGTGCGCGTTGCGGCCTTTACCAACCTGTCGCGCGACCATCTGGATTATCATGGCGACTTTGCCAAATATTTTGCTGCCAAGGCCCGCCTGTTTCAAAGCTTGCTGATGGCCGATGGCACCGCCGTGATTAATGCCGACATTGCGCAATATGACCTGCTGCATCGCATCTGCCAGGATCGCGGCATTGAAATATTGTCCTATGGCCTTAAGGGCGATGGCATCAAATTGCTGGCAACCAAGCCAGATGCCACTGGCACCAAAATCAAACTTGCCATCGACAATGGCGAATACAGCGTGCATTTGCCGCTGATGGGCACGTTTCAGGTCATGAACGCCCTGGCAGCCCTGGGTATTGTCATTGCATCGGGTGCGGAAGTTGACGACGCCGTTGCCGCCCTTGAAAAACTGCAAGGGGTTCGGGGCCGACTGGAACTGGTGGGTAAAACCAAATTTGGCGCACCGGTTTTTGTTGATTACGCCCACACCCCCGACGCGCTTGAAACCGTGATCAAGGCGGTGCGTCCGCATTGCAAGGGCCGGGTGATTTGCGTGTTTGGCGCAGGCGGCGACCGCGATACCGGCAAACGCCCGGAAATGGGCCGTGCCGTTAAAGACAACGCCGATATTGCCATAATTACCGACGATAACCCGCGCAGCGAAGACCCGGCGACCATTCGTGCCGCCATCAAGGCCGCCTGCGAAGGGGCGGTTGAAATTGGCGACCGCGCCGAAGCCATCAAACGTGGCATTGGTATTTTGCAGCGTAATGACATTCTGATTATTGCCGGCAAGGGCCATGAACGCGGTCAGATCGTTGGTGCCAATGTATTGCCATTTGACGATGCTGCCGTGGCCCGCAATTTGTTGCTGGGCGGCAACTAGACACTTGCGATTGGCGTTCCCTGCCGGTTTGTGCAGGGAACGCGGCAAGGTGTGATCTGCCAGACAGACAAAGACGTGACCAACGGAAAGAAGAAACGCGATGAGTGAAGCTGTTTTATGGACGGCAGAGGACGCAGTGTCCGCCACAGGCGGCATCGTCGCAGGCGACTGGCAGGTTACCGGCATTTCAATTGATAGCCGCAAAACCCGGCCCGGCGATTTGTTCATTGCCCTTAAAGGCCCCAATTTTGACGGCCATCAGTTTGTCGCCAAGGCGTTCGAGGCCGGCTGTGCCGCCGCCCTTGTGTCTGACGGATCGGTTTTACCGCCCAATGCCAATGCGTTGATTGTTGATGATACGCTAGATGCGATGGTGCGCCTTGGCCTTGCCGGGCGTGCCCGCAGCAAGGCCAAAATTATCGCCATTACCGGCAGTGTTGGCAAAACCGGCACCAAGGAAGCCCTTAAATATGTGCTGGGCGAACAGGGCAAAACCCATGCCAGCCCGGCCAGCTTTAACAACCATTGGGGGGTGCCGCTTAGTTTGGCGACCCTGCCGGTTGATGCCAAATACGGCGTTTTTGAAATTGGCATGAACCATCCCGGCGAAATTACGCCGCTGGTTAAAATGGTAAAGCCTGCGGTTGCGCTAATCACCAATGTGGTCGGTGCGCATACCGAATATTTCAAGGACGAAGGCGAAATTGCCAAAGCCAAAGCCGAAATATTTGAAGGGCTGGACAAGGATGGTGCGGCGATCCTGAACCGCGACAATTTGCATTATTTTGCCCTCGCACGCCGGGCCAAAGAACTGGGCATAACCACCATTAAGGCCTTTGGCACCGATGCCACCGCTGATTACCGGTTGTTTGAAGCCAATATCGTTACCGGCGGCAGTGCGGTTCGCGCCCGTGTCGGCGGCCGTGATCTGGAATATTTTATCGGCTGCCCCGGTGAACACTGGGTGATCAATTCGCTGGCGGTTTTGGCCTGCGTCGACCAGTCAGGCGCCGATGTGGTACGTGCGGCACAGGATTTGGCCGATGTCACCCCGCCTGACGGGCGCGGGGCGCGCCACGCCCTTGCCATCACCGATAAAACCGGGGCGCAAACCGGCCATTACATTTTAATCGACGATGCCTATAACGCCAACCCGACATCCATGATGGCGGGGTTAAAACTGCTGGCCAATGAAAAGCCGGAAGGCACCGGGCGGCGCATTGCCGTTTTGGGCGATATGCGCGAACTGGGCGACGAAGCCGAACAAATGCACCGCGACCTTGTCCATCCGCTTGAACATTTGGGAATCGATGGCGTTTTCACCGTTGGCCCGATGATGGCCCTGCTGGCACAAGAACTGCCAAGTGATCGCCATTTGGGCCATTTTGATGCCGCCGAGGACGCGATTAACCCCGTTCGCACCGCAATTCGCGATGGAGACGTGGTTTTAATCAAAGGATCACTTGGCATTTACGTTTCTAAAATTGTTTCCGCTTTAAAATCGGGCCACGCGGGCATCGCCCCGACATCCAACTGACGCATAAGGGACCCAAGGGGCAATGCTCTATAACCTGCTATACCCGCTGGCTGACCAGTTTCCGCTGTTTAATCTGTTTCGGTACATCACCTTTCGGACCGGCGGTGCTGTTTTTACATCGCTGGTGCTGGCATTTGTGCTGGGTCCCTGGCTGATTGACCAACTGCGCGCCCGCCAAAGCGAAGGCCAGCCCATTCGCGAAGATGGGCCGGAAAGCCATTTGCTGACCAAAAAAGGCACGCCCACCATGGGCGGCCTTTTGTTGCTGATATCAACCTGTGTCGCGACATTGCTGTGGGCCGATATGACCAACCCCTATGTGTGGGCGGTGTTGCTGGTCACGGTTGGTTACGGGTTTCTCGGTTTCATGGATGACTTTTTAAAGGTCTCCAAACGCAATTCAAAAGGCCTGCCGGGCAAGGTAAAATTGCTGGGCCAGTTCACCATTGCCGCCCTGGCATCGTGGTGGATTGCGCATAATACCGACCCGGCCCTGGCAACCCAGCTGGCCTTTCCGTTTTTTAAAAACCTGTTGCTCGATCTGGGCTGGTTTTTTGTTCCCTTTGCCATGGTTGTGATGGTCGGGGCATCGAACGCGGTGAACCTGACTGACGGGCTGGATGGCCTTGCCATTGTGCCGGTCATGATCGCCGCTGCCAGCTTTGCCCTGATCACGTATCTGATCGGTAACGTTCAGTTTGCCGATTATTTGCAGGTTCATTATGTGGCGGGGGCGGGCGAATTAACCGTGTTACTCGGCGCACTGGTGGGTGCCGGGCTGGGCTTTTTATGGTTCAATGCGCCCCCTGCGATGGTGTTTATGGGCGATACCGGGTCACTTGCGCTTGGCGGGGCCCTTGGTGCCGTTGCCGTTGTTACCAAACACGAACTGGTTCTGGCGATCATTGGCGGTTTGTTTGTCCTTGAAACAGTATCGGTGATTATTCAGGTCGGCTCGTTCAAGCTGACCGGCAAGCGCGTGTTTCGCATGGCGCCGTTACATCACCATTTTGAAAAAAAGGGCTGGCACGAACCCACCATTGTGATCCGGTTCTGGATCATTTCGGTCATTCTGGCCCTGATCGGCCTTGCCACCCTTAAACTGCGTTAATCCCCCCTTTTTGACTGGAACGCGAAATTGATCGATCTTTCACATTTGCACGGAAAAACCGTTGCGGTTCTGGGCCTTGGAAAATCGGGGCTGGCCAGTGTGAAGGCATTGATCAAATCGGGTGCCGTGGTTTGGGCGTGGGATGACAACGAAGACAGCCGCCATCAGCTTGATGCGCTGGAGTTAACCCCTGTCAATCTGGTGGAATGCGACTGGAACCAGCCCGATATGCTGGTGATCAGCCCCGGCATTCCATCCACCTTCCCCACCCCGCACCCGGCCGCCGAAAAGGCACGCCGGGCGGGCAAACCAATTGTGTGCGATGTGGAACTGCTGTGTACCACAGCCGCCCATGTGCCCATGCTGGCGATTACCGGCACCAATGGCAAATCAACCACCACGGCGTTAACCGCGCATATCATTGCCCAATCGGGCATCAAAACCCAGGTGGGTGGCAATTTGGGTTACCCGGTTTTGGGGTTTGATGCCCTTGAAGCCGATGATTGTTATGTGCTGGAACTTTCCAGCTATCAGCTCGATTTAATTGCCGATGCGGCCTTTGATGCCAGCGCGCTTTTAAACATAACGCCTGATCATTTGGACCGCCACGGCGGCATGCCGGGCTATATCGGTGCGAAACGCAACATTTTCACCCATCAAAAAGGGCCAAAATGGGCGATCATTTCGATTGACGATGAACCCTGCGCACAAATGGCAACCGAACTGGCGCGCGAAGGCGGCCACCGGATGGTCGAAATTTCGGTGAGTGGCCCGGCTCAACACGGCGTTTACGTCGATGACCATTGGCTGGTCGATGACCTGGACGGGCATAAAAACCCGGTGCTGGATCTGACAACCGTTTCGCACATGCCCGGTCGCCATAACTGGCAAAACATTGCCTTTGCCTATGCCCTGTGCCGGGCGCGCAATGTCGCAACGGACGATATTATCGCCGGGGTTATGTCGTTTCCCGGCCTTGCCCACCGGCAGGAGCAGCTTGGCGCGATGAACGGCATTGTTTTTGTTAATGACAGCAAAGCCACCAATGCCGAGGCCACGGCCAGGGCATTGTCCGCCTATGATAATATCTACTGGATTTTGGGCGGCAAACCCAAGGAAGGCGGCATTAACGGGCTGGACCCATTTTATAGCCACATCAAAAAAGCCTTTCTGATTGGCGCTGCCACCGATGATTTTGCCGCCACGCTGGATGGTCATCTGCCCTATGAAAAATGCGGCACGCTGGACATAGCGACAAAGCGCGCTTTTGCGTGCGCACAAGCCGACATAGCCAACCAGCCTGCCCCTGAAAATGCGCCATCCGCGCCGGTCATTTTGCTGTCGCCCGCCTGCGCATCGTTTGATCAGTTCAAAAGTTTTGAAGCCCGCGGCGAAGCCTTTCGCACGCTGTTTAATGCCCTGTCGTCACAGTCCCCCGATCAGGAGGCCCTATGAAATCTCCGTTTGGCGATAAAAACGGCAATACCGCCTTTTCACGCGCCGATACGTCGATTTTAAGCGTGTGGTGGTGGACGGTGGACCGCTGGTTATTGGCCGCCACCATTTTGTTAATGGGCATTGGTGCGCTGCTGGTCATGTCGGCCAGCCCGCCGGTGGCAGATCGCATTGGTGTCGACAGTTTTCACTTTGTCCGCCGGCAGTTTTTCTTTTTAACGCTGGCGGTTATTTGTGCGGGCGGCATTTCGATGCTGTCGATCAAATGGGTGCGTCGCCTGGCTTCGATCATGTTTTTGGGCGTTGTCGCCATGCTGATTATCACACCCTTTGTCGGCGCGGAAATCAAGGGTGCGGTTCGCTGGATCAATTTTGGTGGCATCACCATTCAACCATCGGAATTTTTAAAACCGGCCTTTGCCGTTGTCGCCGCGTGGATGTTTTCCGAAGGGCGGTTAAACCCGAATTTCCCCGGCTATATCGTCAGTTGCATGTTGCTGGCAACCTGCATGATCCTGCTTATGATCCAGCCTGACTTTGGCCAGACCGTGGTGATCACCGCCATCTGGTCCGCACAGATTTTTCTGGCGGGCTTGCCGATTGTGCTGGTTTTTGGCCTTGGGATGGGGGTTGTTGGCTTGGCCGCATCGGCCTATTTGATATTGCCGCATGTGCAATCGCGCGTGGACCGTTTTCTTGATCCTGCAACGGGCGATAACTATCAGGTTCAGCGCTCGATGGAAGCGTTTATGAATGGCGGCATCATGGGCCAGGGGCCGGGCGAAGGCACGGTTAAAAACTATCTCCCCGATGCCCATTCCGACTTTATCTTTGCTGTCGCGGGCGAGGAATTCGGCCTGTTATTCTGCCTGCTTGTCGTTGGTATCTTTACCTTTATCGTCATGCGGGGCCTGTCGCGGATGATGGGGGAACGCAACATGTTTGTGGTGCTGGCCGTTACCGGACTTCTGGTTCAGTTCGGCTTGCAAGCCATGATTAATATGGCATCGACCCTGCAACTTGTCCCGCCCAAAGGCATGACATTGCCGTTTGTGTCCTATGGCGGGTCGTCGACCGTCGCCATTGCCATCAGTATGGGCTTTATTTTGGCCTTAACGCGAAAAAGAAGCACCAATTAGGCCGTTTTTCGCCTGCGTTTGAAAGGATATTAACCTTTCTCGGTTTCTCTTGAAGCATCCGGCCTTTGGGTCCATCCGAGTTTCGCGCAGGTTACATGTCCACTATGACGACAGATGATTTCACCCTTGCCGACACCCCGCTTGACGGGCAATGCATTGCCCTGACATCGGGCGGGACCGGCGGACATATGTTTCCTGCGGTTTCGCTGGCGCGCGCGCTGGTCCGGCGCGGGGCGACAGTGGTGTTTTTCACCGATGCCCGCGCCGCGCGCTATACCGAAGATGTCGAAGGTGTAACCACCATTTTGCTACCTGCGGGCGGCATTGCAGGCAAGGGACTCCGTGGGCGTATTTCCGGTATGTTGCGCCTTGCGCTTGGCACATGGCAGGCCCGACGCCACCTTAAAAAAATTCGCCCGGCGGCCGTTATCGGTTTTGGCGGTTATGCCTCGATCCCGGCGACGGTAGCGGCAAAGTCCTTGCGCATTCCCCTTGCCATTCACGAACAAAATGCCGTTCTGGGCCGGGCCAACCGGGTTGTTGCAGGGGCAGCCGCCCGCATTGCCACATCGTTTCGCGATGTCCGCCTGATTGATGATGCCGATAAACCCCGCGTGGTCTGGACCGGCAACCCCGTCCGCCAGGAAATTGCCGCACTTTCTGCCGCGCCATATAACGCGCCGACGGCCGATGGCCCGGTGAATGTGCTAATAACCGGTGGCAGCCAGGGTGCCAGGGTTTTGTCGGAAATTTTACCCAAAGCCATTGTAAACCTGCCCGATGCCCTTAAATCGCGCCTGCACATTACCCAGCAAGCCCGTGCTGAAGACCTTGATCAGGTTGCCAAAACCTATGAGGGATCGGGCATTGATGTCACGCTAAAACCGTTTTTTGACGATATTGCGCAACGATTGCGCGATGCCCACCTGGTAATTGCGCGGTCTGGCGCATCGACGGTGGCGGAACTGACCATTGCCGGGCGGCCATCCCTTTTGGTGCCCCTGCCCCACGCGATTGACGACCATCAGCGTTATAATGCCGAACAGGTCGAACAGGCGGGCGGCGCATGGATGCTGTCGCAGGAACGTTTTACCGTGGACATCGTTAGCGAAAGACTGGCCAAACTTTTAACCGGCCCCGCCGCCCTTGCCCTGGCCGCCGAAGGTGCGCGCAGTGCCGCACGCACCAATGCCGCCGAACGGCTGGCCGATATGGTGCTTGATTTGCTGGGGCTTAACCCGGCAGGCACACCGGTCGATCTGAAACAAGAAACAACCCACGTCCAAGGAGACCTCGCATGAAAACCCTGCCGCTTGGCATCGGAAACATCCATTTTGTCGGGATCGGCGGGATCGGCATGTCTGGCATCGCCGAGATTTTGCATAATCTGGGCTATCAGGTGCAGGGTTCAGACATGGCGGACAACGCCAATGTACAACGTCTGCGCCAACTGGGTATCAAGGTTTTTATCGGCCACGACGGCACCAATGTGGCCGACGCCAAGGTTGTGGTGATTTCCACCGCTGTCAAATCTGACAACCCCGAAGTGGTTGCCGCGCGCGCCAATATGGTACCGGTTGTCCGCCGATCCGAAATGCTCGCCGAACTGATGCGCCTTAAGGCCGCCATTGCCGTTGGCGGCACGCACGGCAAAACCACCACAACATCGCTGGTGGCAACCATGCTTGATGCCGCCGGGCTGGACCCAACGGTGATCAATGGCGGCATCATCAATTCATATGGCACCAATGCCCGTTTGGGCGATGGCGACTGGATGGTGGTGGAAGCCGACGAGTCTGATGGCACCTTCATCAAGGTACCGGCCACCATTGCCGTGGTCACCAATATCGACCCCGAACATCTGGACCACTGGAAAAGCTTCGATCATTTGCGCGAGGCGTTCAAAAACTTTGTCCAGAACATTCCGTTTTATGGCTTTGCGGTTTTGTGCATCGACCATCCCGAAGTTCAGGCCCTGATTGGCCGGGTCACGGACCGGCGCATTTTTACATTCGGTTTTTCACCGCAGGCCGATGTGCGCGCCACCAATGTGCGCACCGAAATTGGCCAAAGCACCTTTGATGTCGTGATCCGCGAACGGATCGACAGCGCCGAACGCACCATTTACAATGTGCGTTTGCCGATGGTGGGCGACCATAACATTTCCAATTCGCTGGCCGCCATCACGGTGGCACTGGAACTGGGCATTGATGACGATAAAATCGTTTCGGCCTTTGATGGCTTTACCGGGGTCAAGCGCCGCTTTACCAAAACCGGCGAAGTTGATGGCGTAACCATTATCGACGATTACGGTCACCACCCGGTTGAGATCCGCGCGGTTTTAAAAGCTGCGCGCTCTGCCACCCAAAACAACGTAATCGCCGTGGTACAGCCCCATCGTTATTCGCGCCTGCATGACCTGTTCGAGGAATTTTGCACCTGCTTTAACGATGCCGATACCGTGATTGTTGCCGATGTTTATACCGCCGGTGAAAGCCCGATTGACGGGGCCAACCGCGATGCCCTGGTTGAAGGCTTGCGCAACCGCGGCCATCGCAAAGTACTGGCCTTAAACAGCCCTGATGACCTGGCAAATGTGGTGTCGGGTATTGCCCAAAAAGGCGACCTTGTGGTGTGCTTGGGGGCTGGCTCGATCAGCACCTGGGCCAACGCCCTGCCCGCACAGATGGAGGCCCTTAAATCGTCATGAATTCTGCACGCCACACCCCGATCATTGACCGTTTGCCCAAAGTACGCGGCAAGCTGCGCGAAGGTGCATCGCTGGCGAAAGTCACCTGGTTTCAGGTTGGCGGCCCGGCGGATGTGATGTTTCGCCCGGCCGATGCCGATGATCTGGCGCAGTTTTTACGCGACAAACCAAACGAAATTCCCATCACCGTTATTGGTGTGGGCTCAAATTTACTGGTGCGTGATGGCGGTTTGCGCGGGGTTGTGGTGCGACTGGGGCGTCCCTTTACCGATATTAGCATTCACGGCGATGAAATCCACGCCGGTGCCGGGGCGCTTGATGGCAATGTGGCCTTGGCCGCACAGGAAGCGGGCTTGGCCGGGCTTGAATTTCTGTCGGGCATTCCCGGCACCATTGGCGGGGCCTTGCGCATGAATGCCGGGGCCTATGGCCGGGACATTCACGATGTGCTGATCCGGGCCGAAGCAATTGACAGCCACGGGCAAATCCATGATCTGGCCGTTAATGAAATGGGCCTGACATACCGGCATTGCGACATTCCCGATGACTGGATTTTTACCAAAGCCGTTTTTCGCGCCAGCGCCGATGACAAGGCCGAAATTGCCCGGCGCATGACCGAAATTGGCGAAGCCCGCAATGCAAGCCAGCCGGTGCGCGCCAAAACAGGCGGCTCTACCTTTGCCAACCCCACCCCCAAACGGGCATGGGAAGTCATTGATGCGGCGGGCTGCCGGGGGTTAACCATTGGCGGGGCGCAAATTTCGCCGCAGCATTGTAATTTCATGATCAATCTGGGCAATGCCAGTGCCGCCGACCTGGAAAACCTGGGCGATGAAGTTCGGCGGCGTGTGCGGGCCCATTCGGGCATTGATCTGCGTTGGGAAATTCGCCGGATTGGCGAACGTTTGGGACAATCGATTGTGGGAAAAGACGCATGAGCAAGCATGTCGCAATGATTTACGGTGGCTGGTCGGCCGAGCGCGATGTTTCGCTGTCCACAGGGCGCGAAGTTTCCAAGGCCCTGCGCGAAAAGGGCTATGACGTTTCGGAAATTGATGCCACCCGCGATCTCGCCCGGCAAATCACCAGCCTGTCGCCCAAACCCGACGTTATTTTTAATGCCCTGCACGGGCGCTGGGGCGAAGACGGCGCGGTTCAGGGCTTGCTCGAGATTTTAAACATTCCCTATACCCATTCCGGCGTGCGCGCATCGGCCGTTGCCATGGATAAAATGAGCGCAAAGGCCCTGTTTCGCGAACACGGCCTGCCCTGCGCCAAACATGTTTATGTTAGCCGCGACGATATTAAAAGCGGCATCGCCCTGCCACCGCCCTATGTGCTGAAACCCAACAATGAAGGGTCTTCCGTCGGGGTGGAAATTATCCTGAATGACGAAGAACAGCAAAATATGCTGGCGCGTGACTGGGTGCATGGCGATGGCGTGATGCAGGAAGAATATGTTGCCGGGCGCGAAATGACCGTGGCGGTCAAAAACGGCGAAGCCATGGAAGTGATTGAAATTTTAACCGGCAACCATGCCTTTTACGATTACCAGTCCAAATATGCCAATGGCGGATCGCAACATATTATTCCCGCCGACATCCCCTCTGCCTTGCGCACGCGGGTGCGCGATTGCGCCGAACAGGCTTATCGTGCACTGGGCTGCAAGGGTGTGGCGCGCGCCGATTTTCGCTATGACCCGGAACATGACCGACTGGCTATTTTAGAAATCAACACCCAGCCCGGGCTAACCCCGACATCGCTGGTGCCCGATGCCGCCCGGCACGAGGGCATGAGTTTTGCCGATATTGTTGCATGGATGGTTGAGGACGCCACATGCGAACGATAACAATCGCCGATCAGGCACGCGAACGCCGCGAAAAGGTTCAACGCGAATATGGCTGGAGCGCCATTTTCCGCAAGGTTGGCCGTGTTTGCCGCTGGATCAGCGCCACCGCATTAATCGTGGGGGGCCCCATTGCCCTGTGGCAAAGTGGCAAAACCGAGCAATGGCTGGCCACCGCGCAAACCGAGGCAATTGATGCCTCCGCCCGCCTTGGCATGGTGATCAATACCATCGATGTTGCCGGACGCCACCGCACCGACCCCAACGCCCTTTTGGCAGCCGTTGGTCAAAAGCCGGGATCGCCGATTTTAACATTTAATGCCGATGCCGCACGCGAACGCATCGAACAATTGTCCTGGGTGCGTCAGGCCACGGTTGAACGCCGCCTGCCCGATACCATCATCATCCATGTCGACGAACGCCAGCCCCTCGCCCTGTGGCAACATGACGACAACCATATCCTGATTGATGCCGACGGTGTGCAATTGCAAGATTACGAACTGGGTGATTATCTGAACCTGCCGGTTCTGGTCGGCGAAGATGCACCCGCACATGCCGCCGATATGATCAAGACCCTTAAAACCATCCCCCGCCTGTTTGAACAGGTTACCGGGGCGCAGCGCATTGGTCATCGCCGCTGGAATGTGCAACTGGCCAACGGCATGTTCATCCGCCTGCCCGAACATGACATGGGCAAAGCCTGGGCGCGGCTGGACCAGCTTGATCAGGAACACAAACTTCTGACAAGTGACGTGCTGGTAGTTGATTTACGCCTTGCTGATCGCACCTTCGTGCGCTTAACGCCGGGGGCGGCTGAATTGCGCCGCAACCCGCCCAAGGAAAAAAAGGGCTCGGTTTAAAATAAACTAGCCCAAAATCACGCACCGAATTCGAACCGAAATTATCCCCAAAAAGATCGATTTTCTGTCAAAAGACTAGCCGTTTGGGGCAAACCATGCGCTTCGACTTTCAAAATGATTTCGCTCGCCGTCAGTTCAGGATGATTTAAACGTTCCCGCATTTTCCGAATCGCCTCGAACGCCGTTGGCATATGCAGCGTAATTGTATCTGCTATAAATTCGTCGGGTGACTTTACTTCAATGCCGAAAGGGCCGGTTTTATCTTTAGGAAAATCGCGAAGATTATCCGTCACAAGAACCTGCGCATAAGTACGGACCGCTGCAGCCAGTACATGACGGTCATTTTCATCTGGCAGCTCTATTGAACGGATGTAAATCTCATAACCACTCACACAGGCCTCCGGAAAGGCACGTTCCATAGCGGAACGCTGTTTCGCCGTATCAGCCTTACCATTGGTTATTTTGGCAATCGCCACTTCCATCTCACCAAGAATCTCGCCGCTCCAGCGGGGACGGAAAAGCTCTGCGCCCGCCAGACTCAACAACAAGTTCCGTTTCAAGGCACCGGCCAGAACACATGCATCAATCAAAGCTGTGAAGTGATCTGCCCGGTATGTCATACTTATTCTTCTTCCAGAATAAATTCGCTATCCAGCGCCGCAAGATCTGTCAGAGCATTCTCACGTTCGTCATCGCGCTTTGCTTTGTAGGCGAACAAATCTTCTGCTTTGACGCGGCGATGACGCCCGACTTTAATAAACTTTATCTCTCCACGTTCGAGAAGACTGATCAGATACGGACGCGAGACATTAAGCAAATCAGCGGCTTGCTGGGTCGTAAGATCCGCACTTAACGGAACCATCTGAAACCCCTGACGGCCAGAAACCAGCCGTAATAACTGCATAAGGCTGGTTGTTAAGGCTGGTGACAACGTTATGGTTTCGCTTTTTCCCTCTGCATTCGCAACCGTCAAATTTGTTGCCTCACCGTCCTTTGACTGTGAAGCAATAATCTGACGCAATTGATCTGCGGTCGCACTTTCAACCTGCGTCGGCAATCGACCGCCGAAATCGTCCATTTTAAGTGCAGACATTTTCCGTCTCCATTCCCTGCTCTCGTCATCCCGCTCGAAAAGGAGAGACAACAAGGAATGTATACCAGACATTCATAAACGAAATAAATGAAATATTCGAAACATTCGTATATTTCATTTTGATGCGGGCCATAAAAAACTCACATACCGATTGAAACGGTCTTCAATACTAATGCGACAACGTCCGCCACACCGGCTCTGGCTGGCCGAGACTGTGAATTTCTTCAATCGGACGGCCTTTGATCACATCAATCAAATGGCGGGCCAGTTCCTGCCCGGCCAACACAAGGTCTTCGCGCAGGCTGTCGATGCGGGGGCGTGTGAAATTCAGTAAATCCGACGTTTCCTTGGCAATCACATCGATATCCTTGCCCACTGTCAGGCCCGATTGCGTAATACCGTCAATCAATGCCAGCGCGCAAATTTCGCTGCCGCAAATAATGCCGTCGGGCACGTAATCCTGATGGCGCAAGGCCATACCGGCCTGGCGTAAAACTTCACTGCCGGAATCAAGATCAACACCGGGTAAAACCTCGAACGGAACGTTTGCGTCCTCGGCGACTGCGGCAAGCCCGGCCAGACTTTCGCGGTAATAGGTAAATTCCGACGGTGGCGATAACATTGCCAGCCGTTTACGCCCGCGTGACAGCAACCTTTGTGCGGCCAGCGTGCAAAAGGCACGATTGTCAAAATCGTGATAGGCATGTTGGCGTGCATCGGCACAACGCCCATGGGTGACAAAGGGCAAACCACTGTTGATCAGCGCGGTTACCCGGGCATCATCGGGCTTGATGTGGGTAATAATCACGCCATCCGCAGCACGGGTATCCAGAATATAACGGATCGGCGTCATCGGGTCGTCATTGCGCGCCTGGGGGGTCACCACCAGATGATAGGGCGTTTCGCGAATAACATCGGAAATACCGACAATTAACCGGCGGGCAAATTCGGGGATTTTATCTGTCTGATCGAGAACAAGGCTGATGACATTGGTTTTACCGGTGCGCAAACGCACCCCGGCACGGTCCGGGCGATAGCCAATGGCATCGGCGACCTGACGCACACGCTGTTTGGTTTTGGCACTGATATCATGGGCATCTTTCAAGGCCCGCGATACCGTTGTCACGCCCAAACCCGTCATTTCTGCGATGGTCTTTAATGTCGGTCGTGTGCGCGGGGCAAAATTCCCGTCAATGCGACCGGCCCTGTCATGATCGGACAGTGTGCGTTCCTCCTTGAATATCCATGCAACATCACGACAGCATGGCACATGCTATTGCCATGCTGTGCGTTGCTAGCGCAAGCGTTCCCCGCTTTGGGCATCAAAAAACACAACTTTATCAAGGTTAAATACCAAATCGTGGTTTTGCCCGGCCTGCCCGACCCAGTCCTGGTGCAACCGTGTCACCACTTCCTTGCCGCCAAGGGCAGTGATGGCAAAAATATCGGCCCCGGCGGGTTCAACCACATCGATCCGGCATTTGGCAGTAACGGTGCGGTGCGACGAAGCACGGGTGGCGGCCCCACCTTGTGAGTCCGTAATTGCCTCGGGCCGAATGCCCATTATCACCTGTTTGCCGCTCATATTGCCAACCGATGCCGGAAGCTGATCAAAATCAAGCACCAGCGGGTCATCGCCGTCGCGGGTTAACCGCACCCATGACCCGTCAATTTCAACCGGAATCAAATTCATCGCGGGCGAGCCCATAAAATCGGCCACAAACAGGTTGGACGGATTGTTATAAATTTCGGCAGGCGTCCCGTATTGCTGCACGATCCCGCCCTTCAGCACGGCAATTTTGGTGCCCAGTGTCATCGCTTCGATCTGGTCGTGGGTGACATACACAATGGTGGTGCCAAAAGTTTGATGCATCCGTTTGATTTCGGTGCGCATATCCACCCGCAATTTGGCATCAAGGTTCGACAGTGGCTCGTCAAACAAAAACAGTTTGGGATTACGCACCAGCGCGCGGCCCATCGCCACACGCTGGCGCTGCCCGCCCGAAAGCTGGCCGGGCCGGCGTTCCAGCAACGCTTCAATTTGCAGGGTTTTGGCCACCTCTTGCACTTTGGCGTCGCGTTCGGCCTTGGGCATGCCGCGCATTTCAAGGCCAAAGGCAATGTTTTGGCCGACATTCATGTTGGGATAAAGCGCGTAGCTTTGAAACACCATCGCGATATTGCGTTCTGCTGGTGGCAGATCGTCGATCACGTCACCATCAATGCGGATTTCGCCGGTGGTCAGGCCTTCCAGCCCGGCAATGGTGTTTAACAAGGTTGATTTGCCACAGCCCGACGGGCCGACCAGCACCAGAAAACCGCCTTCTTCCACATCCAGCGAGATGTTTTTTAAAACATCGACCGGGCCAAAGCTTTTGCAAACGTTATCAATTTCCAGAAATGCCATTCTGTGTAGACCTTTTTGAATTGCAGGCAAGGCTGCCAATGATGTGGTTGTTAACCTTTGACAGCACCCGCCATCAGGCCGCGGACAAAATATCGCCCGGAAACGATATAAACCACCAGGGTTGGCAATGCCGCCAGGATCGCCCCGGCAAAATGCACGTTGTATTCCTTCACCCCGGTCGAGGACGACACAAGGTTGTTCAGCGCCACTGTCATCGGCATGGAATCAAAATCGGCAAAGGAGGCACCAAACAAAAAATCGTTCCAGATATTCGTAAACTGCCAGATCACCGTCACCACAATGATTGGCCCGGAACTGGGCAGCAAAATGCGGGTAAATGTGCGAATAAACCCGGCCCCGTCCATTTTGGCAGCCTTGATCAGTTCATCGGGGAAGGCGGCATAATAGTTACGGAAAAACAGGGTGGTAAAGCCCAGCCCGTACACCACATGCACCAGAACCAGCCCGCTGGTGGTGCCTGCAAGGCCGATCAGGCCCAAAATGCGCGCCATCGGGATCAACACAATTTGAAACGGGATGAAGCAGGCAAACAGCATTAACCCGAAAATGATTTTATCGCCGGGAAAGCGCCATTTGGTTAGCACATAGCCGTTTAGCGCGCCCAGCGTGGCCGAAATGACGACCGCAGGCACCACCAAAAACAGCGAATTAACAAAGAAAGGCCGCAACCCGGTGGGTTCAACCCCAATTTGCGCGGTAGACCATGCCGTTAACCACGGCTCGAACGTGAAATGTTCGGGCAGCGACATCATGTTGCCACCACGAATTTCATCAAGCGTTTTGACCGAATTGACCAGCATCACAAATAACGGCAGCAAATAATAAACCGCAAACAGGATCAGCACGGCATAAAGGGCGGCACGCACGAGTTTGCCGGCCCCGATCGCCGATTTTTGGCTTGCATAAGACGACATCAGCGATGCTCCCGCAGTTCGGAATAAAGATAGGGCACAATAATCGCGGCAATCATCGCCAACATGATCACAGCGGATGACGCCCCGACCGCCATCTGGTTGCGGGTAAAGGTATAGGAATACATAAACGTCGCCGGAAGTTCGGTGGCGCGGCCCGGCCCGCCATTGGTCAAAGCAACCACCAGGTCATAGGCCTTGATCGCCAGATGCGCCAGGACCACAAAGGCCGATAAAAAGACCGGGCGCAATTGTGGAATGATGATGCGGGTGTAAAGGCTCCAGTTGCTGGCCCCATCCATTTGTGCGGCCTTGAGGATTTCGCCGTCAATGCCGCGCAATCCGGCCAGAAACATCGCCATCACAAAGCCGGACGACTGCCAGACAGCGGCAATCACCACCGTATAGATCGCCATATTGCGATCCTTGATCCAGTTAAAGGTGAAGCTGCTCCAGCCCCACATATGCATGGTGTTTTCAAGGCCCAGCCCGGGGTCAAGAAACCATTTCCATGCCGTGCCGGTAACAATAAACGACAGCGCCATCGGGTATAGATAGATCGGGCGTAAAATGCCCTCGCCGCGAATTTTCTGATCGAGAAATATCGCCAGAATCAGACCCAGAATGCAGCAGATCGCAATATAAAGAATGCCGAAAATCGCCAGATTTTGCAGGGCCGTCATCCAGTTACGCTGGCCCCACAGGTTGGTATAATTGGCCAACCCGACCAGATCAAACGACGGCAACATCCGGCTGTCGGTAAAGGACAGATAACCGGTAAACAGGATAAATCCGTAAACAAAAATCAGGATCAGAAACAGACTGGGACTAAGAACCAGCCGGGGCAAAATTTCGCGCAGCATGGACTGCGTTTTGCCAGGCACGGTGAAGGACATGACGATGCTCCGCACATTTTTCCCAATGGCCGGGAAACGCCCCGGCCATTGGGGCTGTTATTGGTTTTTATTGAGCAGATTCAACAGCATTTACCAATTCTTCGGCCGCTGTTTTCGAGTCATATTCACCGTTAAAATGCGCGGTAATCACGTCATACATCGCATTTTTAACCGCACTGGGAACGGCATGGCCGTGCGCCATCGATCCAAACAGCGTGCCTTTGTCATTGGCTTCGGCCAGTTCTTTCATGCCTTTTTTACCGCAGGCATCAAAGGCTTCGGGGGATACATCGGTCCGTGCCGGGACCGAGCCCTTAACCACGTTAAAGGCCGACTGGAAGGTGGGTGACATGACCGCGGCGGCCAGTTTTTCCTGCGCATCGCGGCGGTCTTCACCAACCTTGAACATCACAAACTGGTCCGAGTTAAAGGTAACGGTGCCCTGGGTGCCGGGAAAACGAAAGCACATGAAATCCTTGTCAGGTACTTTACCGGCATTGAGGAACTCGCCCTTGGCCCAGTCGCCCATAAACTGCACACCGGCTTCCTTGTTGATCACCATCGCGGTGGCAAGGTTCCAGTCCCGGCCCGAGAAATTGTCGTCCACATACCCGCGAAGCTGGGTCATACGGTCAAACACCTTGATGATGGTGTCAGAATTCAGGGCTTCGGGGTCGGTATCGATCAGGGCTTTTTTATAAAAGTCCGGCCCGCCGGTCGACATCAGGACGGCTTCAAACATGGTGGCATCCTGCCACGCCTGCCCGCCATGGGCGATGGCGGTGTAACCAGCCCCCTTGATTTTATCAAGGTCGGCAATCAGTTCATCCCAGTTGGTGGGCTGTTTTAAACCCAGTTCGTCAAAAATTGCCTTGTTGGCCCAAACCCAGTTGGTGGAATGCACATTAACCGGCACCGCGATCCAGTGACCGTCATATTTGGAAAATTCTTTCAGCGCATCAGGAACGACTTTATCCCAGCCTTCCTTGCCAGCCAGATCGTCAAGGTTGGCCAAAACCCCTTCCTTGGCCCAGTCCTTGATGTCGAAGCCAAGCATCTGGACTGCGGTTGGCGGGTTTCCCGATGTCACACGGGCGCGTAACACGGTCATGGCCTGTTCGCCACCGCCGCCCGCAACCGGCATGTCGTTCCAGGTAACGCCCTGGCTTTCGAGGTCTTTTTTCAAAACCTGAAGTGCCTTGGCTTCCCCGCCTGCGGTCCACCAGTGCAAAACCTCGACACTTTCTTCGGCCGAGGCAATGGCCGTGGACATGGCCAGGGCCGCAATAACGCCCAATCCGGCACGGGCAAACTTGCCAATAAACATTTGTTTTCCTCCCTGTTGGTTTTAATTAGCGGCCAATTACTGCAACGTTACAGTTGAGAGTCAAGCGCGCCCTGTAACGTTGCAGTACAGCAATTTGAAAACCCGGAAAAACCCGAGGTTGCCCAAGGTCGCTTGCTGCATCGCAAAAAAGACATTAAACCAACAGTTGGGACATTAAATGTGAAAGACTCCACCCTGCCTTAACCAATTTGCAACTGCTTTTGACCGAAAACCGGGATAAGGGGTGTTTGACTTTGCGGGCGACGACCACCCCAAACATCAAAAAGTAAACTCAGAGCAAACAATTGGCACGCAGCAAAACGAGGTCAGGGCTGATAGCGGCCCTGGATATCGGCACATCTAAGGTCTGCTGTTTTATTGCGCGACCCGACAGGTCCGGCCAGCCGAAAATCATCGGTATTGGCCATAACATGTCGAAGGGACTGCAAAGCGGATCGATCGCAAATCTCGACGCGGCACAGGAAGTGGTGCTCGCGGCGGTGAATGCTGCCGAAAAAATGGCGGGTCAAACCATTGAAACCGTCATCGTCAATCTTTCCGGCGGGCGTCCCGAATCCGAAACGCACACCATTGAACTGCCTTTGGGCTCGCGCCCGATTGGCAATCTGGAAATTCGCAAGCTAAACGACCAGAAAGACGCGCTGTTGCGTCAGGCGGGCGACGAGCTGATCCATACCGTGCCGTTGGGCTTTCGGGTCGATCAATCGGTCGGGCTGGGGGATCCGCGCGGCATGTATGGCTCTGTCGTCGGGCTGGATTTGCATTTTGTCCGTACCCAGATTGCCGCCTTGCGCAACCTTGAAACCTTGCTGGCACGCTGCCACCTTGAAATCGAGGAAACCGTGGTGACCCCGCTGGCATCGGGCCTGTCGGCCTTAACCCCCGACCAGCGCGAACTGGGGGCCACCGTCATTGACATGGGGGCAGGCACCACCAGCGTTGCTGTTTTTCACGGTGGGCAGGTGATTTATACCGCCAGCTTCCCGGTCGGTGGCGCACATGTCACCCGTGACATTGCCTATGGCCTTAATACATCGCTGTCCCATGCCGAACGGTTAAAAACCCTGCATGGCAGTGCATTAACATCCCCGTCCGATGATCAGGAAATTCTGGCAGTGCCCGTGATTGGCGATGAAGACGATGCCAATGTAAACCATGTGCCGCGCTCCATGCTGATCAACATCATCAAGCCGCGCCTTGAAGAAACGTTCGAGCTGATCCGCGACCAGCTTGAAGAAAACGGCCTTTCGCAAATTGGCGGTCGCTCAATCATGTTAACCGGCGGTGCCAGCCAGCTTAACGCCATTGCCGACCTTGCCGGACAAATGTTTGAACGCCCTGCCACCATTGCCTCCCCGCACGGGGTCACAGGCATGGCGCAGGCCACATCGGGCCCGGCCTTTTCGGCCTGTGCCGGGTTGTTGCTGCGCGCGGTTGAACAGCAAAACGACCCGCTAAGCGAAGCCATGAACCATATCCGCCAAAGCGGTGGCCGGTTTGGCCGACTGGGTGCTTGGTTAAAGGAAAATTTCTAACCCTCTTTTTCCATAAAACAGACCGGACATGCCGTGTTACAAGGTCTTTGGCCGGAAAATGGAAAAAAATGAAAATTTTTCGCCGGTTAACGTTGTCATTAACATCGCACTAACTCTTTCGCCTGTAAAAGATCAGCACGGGTCTAATTTCGGCAAAGGGAAGGCCGTTCTTTGGCCCAGACTCCTAAGCGCGGAGAAGGAAGAGCAAACATGCCAACAATTAATTTTTCCGTACCAGAAGCGGAAGAAAATTTGAAACCAAAAATTACTGTGATCGGCGTCGGTGGCGCCGGTGGCAACGCGGTCAACAATATGATCGCATCCGAACTTGAAGGCTGCGACTTTGTCGTTGCCAATACCGATTCGCAGGCACTCAGCCAAAGCAAATCCAGCCGCAAATTGCAGCTGGGCCGGCAGATTACGCAAGGTCTTGGCGCTGGCGCCCGGCCCGATGCCGGCAGTGCGGCCGCCGAAGAATCGATTGAAGAAATACTGGCGCAGCTTGAAGGCAGCCACATGGTATTTATTACCGCCGGAATGGGTGGTGGTACAGGTACCGGTGCGGCTCCGGTGATTGCGCGCGCCGCCAAGGAAGCAGGGATCCTGACCGTTGGTGTCGTCACCAAACCGTTCCATTTCGAAGGAACGCGCCGGATGCGCACCGCCGAACAGGGCATTGAACAGCTTCAGCAATATGTTGATACGCTGATCATTATCCCGAACCAGAACCTGTTCCGGGTTGCCAACGAAAAAACCACTTTCGCAGATGCCTTCCAGATGGCCGACGATGTGCTGCGCAATGGCGTACGTTCCATCACCGACCTTATGATGGTTCCGGGCCTTGTGAACCTTGACTTTGCCGATATTCGCACCGTAATGAGCGAAATGGGCAAAGCCATGATGGGCACCGGCGAAGCAACGGGCGAAAAACGTGCATTGGAGGCCGCCGAAGCCGCCATTGCCAACCCGCTGCTTGAAGATGCATCGATGAAGGGTGCCCGTGCGGTTCTGATCAACATCACCGGCGGCATGGACATGGCGCTGTATGAAGTTGACGAAGCCGCCAACCGCATCCGCGAAGAAGTCGATCCTGAAGCCAATATCATCTTCGGGTCGACCTTTGATCCGTCGATTGAAGGTGGCCTGCGCGTTTCTGTCGTCGCAACCGGCATTGATGCCGAAGATGTGCGCCGCCCGAAGCCAACCACCATTCCGCTGGCACCGGCAGCCCGCTCTGACAAACCCGTTGCAGCAAAACCGAATGCCGGTTTTGGTCATCAGGCACCACAGCAGGCCCCGGCTGAACATATGCCTGCCGCAGCCTTTGGCGGGCAGGATGACTATGCTGGCGGATCGTCGGTTGAAGGCATGCCTGCTGAACGTTTTGCCGCAACCGGCAATGCCCAGCAGCCCGGCCTGTCCAACCCGGCCACCGATAACGGCCAGACCGGTTCGATCGAACTGGGCCAGACCGTTTTAAAACCCAACCCGGCCCTGCGCCAGGCCCCGCGTGCCCAACAGCCGCAGCCCAGCGCACCGCGCCAGCACGTTGCCGATGAAAACGGCGACATGCCGTTTATTCCGCCCCGTGCTGCCCGCCCGACCGACAATGCCCCGGCACGCGGCGAACCCGATGTTTACGACGCCGCCGACAATAACCACGGCACTCGCCCGCGGTTTGGTGGCATTCGTAACCTGTTTGGCAAAGGACAGCACCAGGCCGACGGCGAAGCCGCCCCGCGCCAGCACGCTGCCCCGCAGCCACAGGCACCCGCACCCCGCCAGACCGAATTGTCGCTGGGTGATGATGCACGACCCCAACTGAAAGCCGATCCAGCTTCCCGGGTTAAAACGTCTTCGACGTCTGATGACCTTCTGGAAATTCCGGCTTTCCTGCGTCGTCAGGCCAACTGACGACACCTCTCCGCGCGAAGAGGGGGAAGGTTTTGGCCTTCCCCCTTTTTTAGTGGAAATATACGTGTAAATACGTAGACATCAGGGTGTTCCGACCCAGTAAAAACGACCATGCTGCAATGCCAAATTTCGAACTAACTAATTGATAATAAATATATTTTACCACGTTACAAAGCGTAACAAAGAGTGATTTGCCGCATTGCGGCCCGACGGTTAGTTTGTGACCCTAGCAAACGGGCCGACACGCAGCCCGATAAATCATCATCGTGATACAACCTGATTTGTCTGGGGGTTCCCCGTGAATAATATCGCCGAGATCAGCACCGCATTGAATGACCAGCGCGCCGCGACCTCGTCTGTCGTGTCGCAGCGCAGTCTTAAAACGTCAATCGGTTGCGCCGGTGTGGGCTTGCATTCCGGTCAGAAAATCCAGATCACATTGCACCCGGCCCCGGTTGACCACGGCGTGGTTTTTCGCCGGGTTGATTTGCCGGGCAAGCCGCAATTTGCCGCCCTGTATGATGAAGTCATCGATACCCGTCTTTGCACCTGCCTTGGCGACCTTGACGCCGGGATCAAGATTGGCACGATTGAACATCTGATGGCCGCCCTTGCCGGACAGCGGATTGACAATATCCTGATCGATATTGATGCTGACGAAGTTCCGGTGATGGATGGCAGTTCGGCCCCGTTTACCTTCCTGATCGATTGCGTTGGCATTGAAGAACAAAATGCCCCGCGCATGGTGGTTGAAGTTTTAAAAACGGTTGAAGTCGAACATAACGGTTGCCGCGCCATGGTAGAACCTGCTGACGGGTTCGCGATCGATTTTGAAATCGACTTTGCCAGCAAGGCGATTGCCAACCAGCGCCTGTCGGTTGCCTTTGATGACGGTGTGTTTGTCAGCTCCATCGCGCGTGCGCGCACATTTGGCTTCCTGCATGAAGTTGAAGCCATGCGCAGTGCCGGCCTCGCCCTTGGCGGCTCGCTTGAAAATGCTGTTGTGCTGTCGGGTGATTCGGTCATGAACGAAGAAGGCCTTCGTTACGAAAACGAATTTGTCCGTCATAAAATTCTGGATGCCCTTGGCGACCTTTATGCCGCCGGGCACCAGTTGCAGGGCAAGGTTACCGCCTATAAATCGGGCCATATGGTCAATAACATGTTGTTAAAGGCCCTGTTCGCCGATTCGACCGCGTGGCGTCTGGTGCCGATGCGCACCGCATCGCTGACCGCCAGCGAACCGGTACGTGCTTCTGCCTGAAAACCATGATGCAGGCATTTGGCAGGCAGTCGCTTTTGCGGCTTGCCTGCTTTTTTCTGCCTGTTTCGCGCCCATAAAACCGCCCTCGTCGCGCGGCATTTTTCAGAAAAGCACGGAAAATGGCAAAATCAGTGATTCAAGCACTTGCCCACAGGCGGTATTGGCGTGATATAGTCCGGCCACACCAGCGAAATCCGATGGGTTTCAGCACGACCGCAGACAGAATTAAGGATTGCAACCTTGCCTCGTTCGGCTCACGCGAAACATCTGATTGCCGTTTGCGGCCTGGCTTTTATGCTGGCTGCGTGTTCGAGCACCAAAGAACCGGAATATGTCGAAAGACCTGTGGCGGAACTTTACAATACCGCTCAGAATTTGCTGGACCAAAAGGAATACCAGAAAGCCGCCAAGGCCTTTGACGAGGTTGAGCGCCAGCACCCCTATTCGGTCTGGGCGACCAAAGCGACCTTGATGTCGGCTTATTCCTATTATCAGAACAACAAATATGACGACGCGATCAGCGCGCTGGATCGTTTTATTTCGTTGCACCCTGCCAATGCCGACGCCGCCTATGCCTATTACCTGAAAGCCCTGTCGTATTACGAACAGATTTCAGATGTGCGCCGCGATCAGCAGATGACCGAAAACGCCATGCAAAGTCTGGACGACGTTATTCGTCGTTTTCCTGACAGCAAATATGCCCGCGACGCCAAGCTGAAAAAAGACCTCACCGTCGACCATATGGCGGGCAAGGAAATGAGCGTTGGCCGCTATTATCAGGATCGCGGCGACTTTTTACCCGCAATCAACCGGTTTAAAAAGGTTGTCAGCGACTATCAGACGACAACCCATGTGCCCGAAGCCCTGTCACGCTTGACAGAGTGCTATCTTGCCTTGGGCCTGACCGGCGAAGCCCAGAAAACGGCTTCGGTTCTTGGCTATAACTTCCCCGGAAGTGAATGGTACAAGGATTCGTATGATCTGGTGCTGGACAAGAAAACCGCTGATGGTGCCGACGAAGGCTGGTGGGATGCCACCACCGGCGCAATTTCCAGCCTGTTCTAAGCAATTTCACGTTTTTTAACGCCGAAAACAGCGAAATTTTACGGCCCTGCACACATATTTAGCGCGCAGGGCTTGCAAGCGTGTCAATGTTTCGGCACTGTGCATTTGACGCAATGTTCTCGTCCTGTTCTGCGTCTCGTTGAAACAACGCCAGTATGCCAACATGCTTCGACGCCTTAGCATTCGCAATGTCGTCCTGATCGATAAACTGGACCTCGATTTCCATGAAGGGCTAAGTGTTCTGACGGGGGAAACAGGGGCCGGGAAGTCGATTTTGCTCGATTCTTTGGGACTGGCCCTTGGCGCGCGCGCCGATAGCGGCCTTGTGCGCCACGGCAATGACAAAGCCAGCGTCACCGCCACCTTCACTCTTCCCGCCGGGCACCCGGTTTTTGGCCTGTTGCACCAGCATGATATCGACATCGAAGACGATGATCTGGTCGTTCGCCGGGTCGTCACCGCCGATGGCCGGTCGCGCGCCTATATTAACGACCAGTCGGTTTCGATTGGGGTGCTGCGCGATGTTGGCGATTTTTGCGTCGAAATTCAGGGCCAGTTTGACCAGCATGGTTTGCTGGACCCGACCACCCATCGCGCAACGCTCGATGCCCACGGCAACCTGTCGCAGGCAGCCCTTAAAGTGCGCGACCATTGGCGCAACTGGCGTGCCACCCAAAAAGAATTCACCGCTGCTCAAAGCCGCATTACCAAGGCCCGCGAAGAAGAAGAATGGTTGCGCCATGCGGTAGACGAGCTTGAAAAACTGGCCCCGCAAGAAGGCGAAGAACAACAGCTGGCCGAAGAACGCCAGTTTTTAATGCATGGCGAAAAACTGGTTGCCGCACTGGGCGATGCCGAAAACGATTTGTCGCGCGGCAAAGGGGCCGAAAGTGCCATTCGATCGGCACAGCGCCATCTTGAACGCGAACTGGAAAAGGCTGAAGGCCGGTTTGAACCGATTATCGAGGCGCTGGACCGGGCCGCGATTGAGCTGGAAGAAGCCATGCGGGCCATTTCGGCCGCCAAGGCCGATTTAAACCTTGATTCGGGCCATCAGGAAAGTGTCGAAGAACGGTTGTTTGCCTTGCGTGCCGCCGCGCGCAAATACAATGTCCCCGCCGATGGCCTGCATAATTTGATGAAGGATTTCCGCCGCCAGATTGAACAACTGGAATTTGGCGAACAGGAACTCGACCGCCTTAAACTGGCCGGGGAAAAATACCGACAGTCCTATATCGAGGCTGCACAAAAACTGCATGACGCCCGCCAAAAGGCCGCCGCCAAAATGGATGGTGCCATCAACGCCGAATTACCGCCCCTGCGCATGGACAAGGCCCGTTTTATTACCGACATTGTCGCACTTGACGAAAAAGAATGGGGTCCAGACGGGCTGGATCGGGTGCAATTTACCGTTTCGACCAACCCCGGCAGCCCGGCAGGACCACTTAACAAAATTGCATCGGGCGGCGAATTATCGCGTTTTTTGCTGGCGTTAAAAGTGGTTCTGGCCCGTGTATCAGCCGTGCCCAGCCTGGTGTTTGACGAAGTCGACAGCGGTGTGGGTGGGGCAACAGCCGCCGCAATTGGCGAACGGTTGCATTTGCTGGCACAGGAACGCCAAATTCTGGTGATTACCCACAGCCCGCAGGTGGCCGCCCGTGGGCGCACGCACCTTAACATCGCCAAACGCGAAGACGGGGGCAGCATGGTGACACGGGTAAACGAACTGGTACAGGATGCAAGGCGCGAAGAAATCGCCCGGATGCTGGCCGGTCATTCCATTACCGCCGAGGCCCGCGCCGCCGCCGATAGTTTGCTGGGCCTGCCTGCCTGATAACGGTAAGCCTGACCGGGGGCGGTGCTTGCCCCCCGGTCAGGCTTGTACCCACATTTGTCAGCAGGGCTTAAAAACCGGGAACTACCCCTCGCCAGAAACGCCCCTGTATTTTAAAAGAGCAAATCCACCGGCACCCGACGGCCCGCAATCTGGAACGGAAAAAACACGACATGAGCGCCGATAAAACAGCGTCCGAAACCGCCCAAGGCACCCCGGAAAAAACCGGCAACAGCAGCACCGGCATTTTGCCCGATATGCCCGAAACCAGCGGCGAAGCCCGCCGCCAGCATGCGGAAATTGCCGAAAATATCCGCTCGTTTAACGCCGCCTATTACGTTAACGACGAACCGCTGGTGCCCGATGCGGAATATGACGCGCTGTTTAGCCGCCTGATCGATCTTGAACGCCATTATCCGACCCTGAAAAAAAACAGCCCGACACAGGAAGTGGGCGCATCCCCCGCCGAAGGTTTTGCCAAGGTTAAACATGCGCGCCCGATGCTGTCGCTGGCCAATGCCTTTTCGCGCGAGGATATTGTTGATTTTCTGGCCCGTATTCGCCGTTTTTTAAGCCTGAGCGCACACAGCCCGGTTGAACTGGTCGGCGAGCCGAAAATTGACGGCCTGTCACTATCGCTGCGCTATGAAAACCGGCAACTGGTCAGTGCCGCCACCCGCGGCGATGGCACCGAGGGCGAAGATGTTACCGCCAATGTCGCCCATATTGGCGATATCCCGCGTACCCTGCCCGATGATGCCCCCGAGGCCGTAGTGGAAATTCGCGGCGAAGTTTATATGTCGCGGTCGGATTTTCAAAAACTGAACCAAACCCAAAGCGAGGCGGGTAACAAAACCTTTGCCAACCCGCGCAATGCCGCCGCCGGGTCACTGCGCCAGCTTGACCCCGCGATTAGCGCCAAACGCCCGTTGCGCTTTTTTGCCTATAGCTTCGGCGAGTTATCCGAAAGCCTGGCCGACACCCACTGGCACTTTATCGAAAAGATCAAAGGCTGGGGTTTTGTCACCAATCCCTTTACCCGGATGCTGCATGATGCCGATGAAATTATGGCGTTTTATGAAGAACTGGGTAATCAGCGGCCCGAGCTTGATTACGATATTGATGGCATTGTATACAAAATCAACGATTTTGAGCTGCAACTGCGCCTTGGTTTTGTCAGCCGCTCGCCGCGCTGGGCGATTGCCCATAAATTTCCGGCGGAAAAGGCCAAAACCCGCCTGAACGCGATTGAAATTCAGGTTGGCCGCACCGGCGCACTTACCCCGGTTGCCCATCTGGAACCGGTGACTGTGGGCGGTGTTGTGGTATCGCGCGCCACCTTGCATAACCGCGATGAAATTGAACGGCTGGGCGTGCGGGTTGGTGATCTGGTTACGGTTCAACGTGCGGGCGATGTTATTCCGCAAATTCTGGGCTATGTGCCCGAAGAACGCCCGAACGACAGTGCGGAATTTCACTTCCCCGATACCTGCCCCAAATGCGGCAGCCACGCCATGCGCGAAGAAGGCGAAGTTGTTACCCGGTGTAGCGGCGGGCTGGTTTGCCCGGCACAGGCGGTGGAACGGCTTAAACATTTTGTCTCGCGCAACGCCTTTGATATTGAGGGCATGGGCGGCAAACATATTGAAGCGTTTCACGATCTGGGCTGGGTGAAACAACCGGCCGATATTTTCCGCCTGCAAGCCAATCACGGCGAAGAACTGGCCAAACGCGAAGGCTGGGGGCCAAAGTCGGCCGAAAAACTGTTTGCCAGTATTGAAGAACGCCGCACCATTGCGCTTGACCGCTTTATTTATGCGCTGGGTATTCGCCAGATTGGCCAGGCAACGGCCAAATTGCTGGCCCGGCATTATGGATCGATCACGGCATGGCGACAGGCAATGGTCGATGCCCAGACTGCCGATAGCGATGCCCTGCGCGAATTGATCAATATTGACCAGATCGGCCCTGGTGTGGCCCATGATTTGCTGGAATTTGCCGCCGAAAGCCATAACCGCGATGTATTGGACGATTTGCAATCGGAACTGACCATCACCGATGTAGAGGCCCCGGCCAATGTGGACAGCCCGGTAAGTGGCAAAACCGTGGTTTTTACCGGCAAGCTGGAACTGTTTTCGCGCAACGAAGCCAAGGTTAAGGCCGAAAGCCTGGGGGCGAAGGTTGCCGGGTCGGTTTCGGCAAAAACCGATTATCTGGTTGCAGGACCGGGTGCGGGTTCCAAACTAAAGAAGGCAGCAGAAGCTGGCGTTACGGTATTGGACGAACAAGGCTGGCTTGATTTGATTGCCACATAGGGTAATGATCGGGCATGGCGGTGAGGAAAAAGGAAAACGCCCATGGAAGACCTGACGAGTTTTTTTCACCGCTATGGCGATGCCCACTTAAAGCTGAGCCCCGAAACGCTGGAACCGTTTTTTCATCTTCCCTGCCTGATCAATGATCTGGGCGGTGTGCATGCCATTGCCAGCGCCGATGACCTTGCCAAATACCACACACCGTTTATTGCCGAACTTAAACAGGCGCGCCTTGCCATGTGCAAGGCCATGCTGATTGAGCAACATTCCGCCCTGCCCGGCGGCGCACGGGCCGTGGTGTCTTTTCGTTTCGGCAACGAAAACAACGATCTTATTTTTGATTGCGACTATGCCTTTTCCCTGTTGCGTGTGGATCAGGACTGGAAAATTATTTTCGCCCAACTTGGCGAAATCCGCTACAGCGACCTTTATTAAAGACATCACTGCCGCCCCCGTATCGGCCGCAATCAGGAAACTGCAAATGCCAAAAGGCAGCACGCCCCCCACCCGCCAAACCGCCATAACCGGCACATTACTTGCCACCCGCTGCGATCAAGCATCGCGGATGCGCGGCAATGGTATGGGGCGCAGCACAGTGCGGGCTGCAATGGCCCTGATCGCGACTGTATCACTTATCGCCCTGCCCGGCGTTTGCGCACAGGCGGACAGCCATTTTGGCCCGCTGTCGGGCAAACCGCGCGCGGTTGATGGCGATACGCTGGAATTTGGTTTCAAGCGGGTGGATTTATATGGTGCAGATAGCCTGGAGCGTTTTCAGAAATGCGTGATTGGCGGGCAAAGTACCGCGTGCGGTGCCGATGCATGGGAAGCCATTGTTAACCTGATCACCAAAACGCCGATCCAGTGCGAAATGAAAGCGATTAACCGCTATAAACGCAACATGGCGATTTGCCGCAATGCCAATGGTGTCGACATTGGCCTGCAATTGATCAGCATGGGCTGGGCTGTGGCACGCGACGATAACATGCCGGCCTATACCGCCGCCCAACAAGCCGCCAAGGCCGCACGCAAAGGGGCATGGGCCGGTAAATTTATCGACCCGTTAAAATGGCGGCGCGGCGAACGCCTGCCCGAACATGCGATTAGCATTTATTGAAATTTGCCGCATTTTCCGGCAACCGCCAGTCGCCAAAATCAAACAAACAGGCCCCCGTTACCAGATGGCCTGTTTGCTTAAATCATGCGAATTTTGGCCGACCGATTATGCAGCAGGCCCTTGAAAGGGCCGTGCCAGCAAGCGCCCGAACCCGGCCAGTGTCATTTTGTTTTTAAGCGACGCCACACCAACCATCACCACAGCAAAGCCCGCCAATTGTATGGGGCTTAGGGTTTCGCCCAAAAACAGCCAAGCGGCAAAAAATGTCAATGCCGGGCCGGAAAGCGAAATAAGCGACGCCTGTGTTGCGCCAATGCGGCGAATGCCTTCAAACAGCAGGAAAAACGGAATAACGGTGCAGAAAATCGAAATCCCTGCCGTCCACAAAACGCCGCTCATGTTCAAATGCAGCGGTTTTTCGACAATCAATTCGTAAATCACCATCGATATTCCGGCCACGGTATTGATCAGGGCCGAAAAATGCATCGAGCCGATGACATTGATTTTACGCTGGCTGAAATACAGATAGCAGGCATAGGTCAATGCCGATGCAAACGACCAGAACACCCCCTGCCATACATGGTCCGACACCAGCGACACCCCGTTGGGGGCGACCACCAAAATCAGCCCGCAATACGTGATCAGAAAACAGAATATCTGGCGCAAGGGTGGAAACCGCCAGCGATGCAGGGCTTCCAAAATCATGACAATGGCGGGAAAGCTGAACAAAACAATTCGCGATACCGTGACATCAATGATCGATACGGCAGTAAAATCGCACAGGGAGGCCGAAAAGAACAACCCGCCATAGGCGGCCCCCCAAATCATATCAGCGGGGCGCATGGCCCGTTCACCGGGGCGGTTTTTGCCAAACATCCACACGCCGAACCAGAAAAACGGCATGGCGATTAAAAACCGCAGCAGCAACAGCCCGTCGACCGTCATGCCGGTGGCATAAACAAATTTGGCCAAAAGCCCCTTCATCGCCAGCGCACAGGTCGCCAGCAACACCAAAATCAGGGCTGATCGTGCCACTTTGGCCTTTGCCGCCTCGGCATCGCGCTGCACACGGGCGGCATTTTGGGCATCGGTAACATTCGCGGCGGCAGTTAACGACGACGCAGAAACATCACTGGCAGGCGTTTTACCTGTCAATGTGGATGATGTGGGGGTCATGGGGGCTCCGATCTCTCTCTGGCCTTATCCTACGCCGGTACAGACATTATTCAATTCGAATAAAATGTTAGCAGATATCAGTTTTGTTGATATCATTAGTAAAATCCGATCCCGTTCACCATAAGCCGCACATCATGGACATCAAACAGCTTCGCAGTTTTATTCACATTGCCGAACTGGGTAGCCTGTCGCGCGCGGCAGACCGGTTAAACCTGTCGCAACCGGCCCTGAGCCGCCAGTTGAACCTGCTTGAAGAAAACCTGAACACCCAGTTGCTCGAACGCACCGGACGCGGGGTTAAACTGACCGAGGCCGGGCGGATCCTTGCCGAACGCGCCCGGGTAATTTTGGGCGATCTGGCCCGCCTCGAAGCCGATTTAAGCGAGCGGCGCGACCATGTAACGGGCCATGTCAATATTGGCCTGCCACCCAGTGCGGGCATCGTGATTACCGGCGCGCTGGTCGAAGCGGTACGCGAGCGTTACCCCGAACTCAGCCTGTCAATTGCCGAAGATTTAACTGGCGATATACAGGAAGGGTTGCTTTCGGGGCGGCTTGATGTGGGGGCATTGCATGATGGCATGATTTCGCGCAGCCTGCATTCCGAACCCTTATGGCGTGAAGACCTGTTTTTAATTTCGCATCCGTCCCAGGTGCCCGAAAATGCCACCGAAATTGCCTTTGAAGATGTGGTGCGCCTGCCGCTGATTATGCCCACCCCAAAACACGGCTTGCGCGCCAAAATGCAGGAAGCCGCCTTTCGTGCCGGTCGACCCCTGATGCCCGTGGTTGAGGCCGATGCCCTGCGGGTTCTGGTCGATCTGGTGCATCGCGGGTTGGGGCATACGGTGTTGCCCCGATCATCGCTGGTGGCGGAATTGTCGACCGGGCGTTTGAAAGCCCGGCGCATTGTGCAGCCCGGCATGGCGCGCACGGTTATGCTGTCATGGTTGCAAGACCGGCCGCTAAGTGCGGGGGCCAAAGCCGTGATTGATACCCTGCGCGAACTGGCCGGAACCGTACCGATGGGCGATTGATTTAAAAACCGGCCAAGCAAAGAAAAACCGGCATCCCGTGAAGGAATGCCGGTTCTGTCAAATTACGACAATCAGCTGATCAGGCATCAACAGCGGAATCAGACGAACGTTTCCACAGGTTCAACCCGCCATCGGTGGCGTATTTGTCAATTTCCACCAGTTCTTCGGTGCTGAAATCCAGATTTTTAAGGGCATCAAGGCTGTTATCAAGCTGTTCGACATGACGCGCCCCAATCAGTGCCGAGGTAATTTCAGGGCGACGCAGCACCCATGCAATGGCCATTTGCGCCAAGGTCTGCCCACGGCGCTGGGCAATGTCGTTTAACGCCTTCACCCGTGAAATATTATCGTCCGTCAACATCGATGACTGGAACGAGCCCCCTTGGGCCGCACGGGAGTTTTCTGGCACACCGTTGAGGTATTTGTTGGTCAAAAGCCCCTGTGCCATCGGCGAAAAGGCAATGCAACCAATGCCAAGTTCGGACAGGGTATCAAGCAACCCTTCTTCCTCGACCCAGCGGTTCAGCATTGAATAACTGGGTTGATGAATAACACAGGGTGTGCCCAGTTCTTTCAAAATCGCCTGCGCTTTACGCGTCATTTCAGCCGAATAGGACGAAATGCCAACATAAAGCGCCTTGCCCTGACGGACAACCTGGTCTAGCGCGCTCATGGTTTCATAAAGCGGGGTGTCGGGGTCTACCCGGTGGGAATAGAAAATATCGACATAATCCAGCCCCATCCGCTTAAGGCTTTGATCAAGGCTGGAAATCAGATATTTGCGTGATCCCCATTCACCATAGGGGCCGGGCCACATGCGATAACCGGCCTTGGTTGAAATGATCAGTTCGTCGCGATGTGCGCGCAAATCCTGATCCAGGATGCGGCCAAAGTTTTCCTCGGCCGAACCGGGGGGCGGGCCATAATTGTTGGCCAGATCAAAATGCGTTACCCCGCGATCAAAGGCACGGCGGATCATGGCGCGCTGGGTTTCGTAAACATCAACCCCGCCAAAATTTTGCCAAAGGCCAAGGGTAATTTGCGGCAATTGCAGGCCGCTATGGCCCGAACGACGATAGGCCATCTGTTCATAACGCGATGCGTCAGGCATCCAGTCCGATGACATGGTCTTCCTCCTGATGATTTTTTTAATTCGGGGCATGCCCGAATTTGAATCGATCCAATGCGACGAAGGATACGTTATTTTCACCTGCCCTGTCAGGCCTGAAATCAAAAAAACGGGCCATTGCACGCCGGTTTTTCAAATAAATTCCCTTTGTCTTATCAAGCCCCTTGCGCACAAAATGCCAAACAAAGGGCATTTGCGGCCCGCGGCCAGGTTCGATAAATTGGTTTTGGGCCAATATCGGTGTATATGCGCCCTAACGGGTATGAACGGGGAACGGCAGATGAAGGCAAGCATTCGCGGATTAGAGCTGTTTCGCTCGATCATGCTGACCGGGTCGATCAGCAAATCGTCGATCGAACTTGCCATTTCACAGCCCACCGCCAGCGGTCTTTTAAAACGGTTAGAAGATTCCATTGGCCTGATCCTGTTTGAACGCAGTGCCTTTGGCCTGTCACCCACGCCCGAGGCCATCAAGCTGTTGCCCGAGGTCGACAGGATGTTTCAGCATCTTGATCATGTGCAAACAAAAATCGTCAATATCGCCGAAGGGGATTCTGCTTTTCTGTCGGTTCAGTCCCTGCCCTCGATGTCGCAGCATTTTGTTGCCCCGACGATCAAACTGTTATGCGAACATTTCCCCAAGGCCACGGTTTCAATCCATTCCGGGCAATCATCCCAAGTGGTCAACAGCATCCGTATGGGGGCATTTGATGTGGGGTTTGTCTATGGTGCGCGCGAAAATTCGACGCTGGAATATATCGCACTTAAGAAAATAAAGTTCGAATGTGTGGTTCGCGCTGATCATTGTCTGGCGCAAAAATCCCGCGTGGAACCCGAAGACCTGCGCGACGAAAACCTGATCCTGAACCGGTCGGGCACCTATTTGCGCAATGCCCTTAATCGTGCGCTGCGCCAGCATGATATTCCGGTATCGCCAAAGGTCGAAACCGGCACTTTGCAGGCCTATGACCTGATCAATTCGGGCATCGGCATTGGCATTCTTGATACCTCGCTTTTATCAGACAACCATTACCCCGACCTGATCGCCGTACCGACCTTTATGAATATCGAGGTGGAAGCCTGCGCCATTTTCAACAAGGCCACACCGTTGTCGCGGATCGCGCACCAGTATCTGACAATCGTTCAGGACTTTTTTAACGCCGCACCCAAAGCCGGATAACCCAAACGCAAAACGACCCGGCAAAACCGGGTCGCTGCATAAATCATCGTGATGGTTAAAAGAACTAGTCGGCAGCGCCGGCAATTTCTTTCAGGCGGGTCATCACTTCCTTGCCGACCAGCGGTTCGCCAAGTTCTTTCCAGACCGGCTTCATCTTGCTCACCCACTGTGCGTGCTGGGCATCATCAAGGGTATGAATTTCAACACCCTTCTGACGCATGAACTCGACATCGTCGCTGTTCATTTTCAGGCCGTTTTCAATGTTCCAGTCGGTGGCTGCTTTCAGGGCGTCGGCAATGCCGGTCCGCACATCATCGGGCAGGCCATCCCACCAGCTTTTGCTGGTGCCAACCATGTAGTATGAATACATGTGGTTGGTCAGGGTCAAATGATCGATCATTTCGTACATGCCAGACCCCTTCCACGCATTCGGGGTCACTTCGGCACCGTCAATCACGCCGGTCTGCAAGGCGGTCGGGGCTTCACCCCAGTTCACGCTGACCGGGTTGGCACCCACAGCCGCAAAGGTTTTGACATAAACCGGTGCCGACTGAACGCGAATTTTCATACCGGCAATATCAGCCGGGGTCAGCACAGCCTTGGTCCCGGTATAGCCCAAAACACGCGGACCATTGATCCAGAAGGCAACCGGCTCGACGTTTTTGGCTTCAAGGGCGGGCACAAACATGTTGCGGATGGTTTCGTCCTTCATCGCTGCCGAAAACTTTTCCGGCGTATCGAGCAAGAACGGCAGGTTAAAGGCATTCATGCCCTTTGCCAGGCTGGCATAGGTGCCGGTTGTCGGCGCGATAAAATTCACCGCGTTTAACTGCAAGCCCTGCACCTGTTCGCTTTGTGCAAACAGGGTGCTGGAATGCTGCAGATCAACAACCACCTTGTCGCCAAGGCGATTTCTTATTTCTTCGGCAAATTTTTCAAAGGTCTGCCCCTTCAGACTGACTTTTGCCGAATCATCGGACATGATAATTTTAATCGGTGCGGCCTGTGCCACTGTCGCCCCGAAGGCCACCCCGGCCATCAGAACGCCAGCAAGCGTCAAACGCAATTTCCCGGTATATTTCATCTGTTTTCTCCACTGTTTATCGTTTTGGTCGTCACACCATTCCGTCCCCGGAAATTTGTGTGCATCACTTCATCAAAGCCGGCAGATAAAGCGAAATTTGCGGCACGAAAGTTACAAGCATCAGCGCCGTTATCGTCGCAAGTATCCACGGCAAGGCTGCCCGAAAAACATTCAGGACCGACATGCCGGAAATACTGCTTGCAACAAAAAGGTTCATGCCAACGGGCGGGGTGATCAGCCCCAGCTCGATATTCACCACCATGATGATGGCAAAATGGATCGGGTCGATGCCAAGCGAGCGTGCCGCTGGTTCCAGCAAGGGCGCAAAGATCAGGATGGTTGGAACCCCTTCAAGGAAGAAACCGACAACCACCAGCAAGACATTGACACACAAAAGGAATTCAACCGGCGACAGCCCGGCATCGAGAACAAATTGCGCCAGTTGGGACGGCACACCGATTTTGGTAATGAAATAGCCAAACATCAGGGCATTGGCCGTCACCCAGAAAATCATGCCAACGCGCGGCACCGTATTGGCAACAACAGCAAACACATCGCGTATTTTAAGTTCGCGATAAATCAGCATGCCAATCACAACGGCCAGGGCAATGGCCACCAGGGCCGCCTCGGTCGGGGTGAAAATGGCACCGCCACTAAACTGCATGCCAAACAGGTCAAACCCGGGGAAACCATAAATGCCCACGATAATGATGATGGGCAACAGCAACGCCGGGAAACTGACACGAATGGCCCGTCCCATGTCGCCAGCCGAGGCACGTTCACGCACCTGCACCCCTTCGCGCACGGCAAGGAAACGCGCGGTTAACAGCAGCAAGGCACCGTAAATAACGCCCGGAACAATGCCCGCCAAAAACAGTTTGGGGATCGAAGTCTCCGTCACAAAACCATACAGGATTAACGGAATACTGGGCGGCAACAGAATGCCGATGGACCCCGATGTGCAAATTGCCCCAATCGAAAACCGCTTGGAATAACCTTCCTTAAGCAGGGCGGGATACAAAATGTTGCCTACCGCCGCCACCGTTGCCGGGCTGGACCCGGAAATAGCGGCAAAGAAAATGCAGGTTAAAACCGTTGCCATGCCCAAACCGGCCTTGAAATGCCCCAGCAGGGCACGGGCCAGATCGACCAGACGTTTGACCAGCCCGCCATTTTCCATCAATGCCGCTGCCAAAAAGAAAAACGGCACCGCCATCAAGGTGAAATGATCAAGGTTGCTGAGAAGTTTTTGACCAACAATGCCGGTCGGGATTGGCGAAAAAATCATCGCCGACACCACAGCCGCGCCGCCCAGTGCCACGGCAATCGGGGCACCGATAACGATCAGGGCAAAGAAAACAATGGCTAAAAATGCAACAGTCATTTGCCCTGCCCCTTTTCTGCGGCCAGTTTGGCAAGATAGGTTTCTTCGGGTTTTAACGCGCCAATGTCCGTGCCCAGTTTGATCAGCAGCATCAGATAACGCAGGCTGAAAAACACCATGGTGATGGGCACAACCAGGAAGAAGTAAACTTCCGGGATATCGGTTTCCTGATTGACAGCACCAATCATGGACAGGAAGTGGGCGTAAAAAATGCTGTCATAGGCATAATACAGGCACAGCGCCAATGTGGCGCCGTAAGCCAGAATATTCAGCACCGCGCGGACTTTCGGCCCGACAGTCATTGCCAGCAGGTCGACGCGGGGATGAAAACCTTCGCGTACCGCGCGGCTGGCCCCAAACAGCATGGCCCATACCAGTGACATCACCAGCACACTTTCCAGCCAGTGAATGCCGGAATTAAAGACATAGCGCAGAATGATTTGCAGAAGGCCCATGCACACCCCAAGCAGGGTCAGGCCAACCATCATCACTTTTTCAAACCCGCACAACAAAAGGTCAAGTCGCCGGATCATTGCGTTTCACTCCCAGGCATTTTTGTTTTTTTCCCTGTTAACATTATGCGGCCATGTCGTTTGACGGCGTCCACAACATGCTTAACCCGGAAAGACTGGTCAGGGTTTCCATTGCCATAATGGCATCGTGCAAACGGGCCGCTTCCACAGCAGACAGCACCCGTGCCGCGCAATCGTCGTATTTGGCACGGATCAGTTCGCGCGGTGCCGGTTCATCGGCGTGGCGTCCAAACGGGCGGTCCAGCCGTTTGTTAAGCTGACGGCCATCGCGCAATGTCACATCAATTTCGGTCAGGTAATTGCCCGGCCGGGTTAATGACAAATCATCATGCGGGGCCGCATATACACGCCCCATCAATTCCTGCGCAACCGGGTCGTTATAGGCTTGGGCATCAAAGCTTGCGAAACTCAGCCCGCCTTCCAGCAAGGCCCGGGCCGCGCAATATTGCACACTGAATTTGGCATCAAGGCTGTTACGCAGTTCCGGGCGGTTAACATGGGTTAAACGCAGCGGATGAATGCGGGTGTTAATTTTTGCAACGTCGCTTGCGCCAAACCCGTACTGTTTTTGCAAGGAAAACAGGGCATCGACCGTGGCATGGGTGCTGTCGCAACAGGGATAAAGCTTGATGCCAATTCCCGGCTCGACGATATCAAGCGGGTTGGCCCAGTCTTTGGTCATCAGCTCGGCCTGATAATTGCCTTTGCCGTTATAGACGTTCAAAAACCCCTGTTTGGCTTCAAGCACATCAAGGCTGGCGGTAAACCCGTTTTGGGCAAGCTTGGCCGCCATCAGCCCGTGGCGGGCGGCATGGCCGACATGATAGGGTTTGGTCATGGTGCCAAAATTGGCCTTGACCCCACTGGCCAGACTGGCCGACAGCGACAGGGCAAGGGCGGTTTGATCGCGATCAAGCCCCAGAAGTTTGGCCGATGCCGCAGCAGCCCCAAACACACCCATGGTCGCGGTTGGATGCCAGCCCAGATCATAATGATGAAAATTAACCGCGCGTGCCATGCGGGTTTCGGTTTCAAAACCGGCAATAAAGGCCACCATAAAATCAATCCCGGAAACCGGCTGACTTTCGGCAATGGCAAACAGGGCTGGTAAAATCGGGGCGGATGGATGCCCGCCCATGGCGATATTTACATCGTCAAAATCAAGCGCGTGGGCAGCCGCCCCGTTGATCAGCGCGGCACATAAAATGTCGAGTTTTTCGGTCCGTCCGACCAGCGATACATGCCCCGGCGTTGCCAGCCCTTCGGTTTGCAACATGGTTTCAACCACCGGCTCGTGGGTTCCGGCAAGGGTGCATCCCACCGTATCAAGGATAACGGTTTTGGCATTTGCAATCGCAACCGGCGTTAAATCATTTTTTCCCAACGCGCAAATGCGCTCGGCAAGGTCTGTAATCAATGTCATTCTTTTTTTTCCGAAATCCGGGCGCTAGCGCCAGTAAAGCCGTTCGGGATTATCTACCAGCATGGCGTTGACGATTGCGGGATCGCCCGCCCATTGTGCGACAAGGTTCAAGGCCCGACCGTTATCTTCGGGTCGGAAATATTCAATTTTATCGGGCGAACGCACCGTGCCTGCGGCGGGCATGGTGTGCGGCCAGTCGCTTCCCCACAACATGCGGTCGGGGCGCGCGGCAAACAGGGCCTGCACAAAGGGCTGCGCATCGCCATAACCCGGCGCCGTTGAAACCCGGTACAAGGCCGACAGCTTTAAATAAACATGGTCACAGGCCAGCAAGTCACACAGCTGGGCAAAACCGGGCTGGGTCACATCCCCCGCCGCATCCAGACAACACATATGATCAAGTACCAGTGTCACCGGCAGGGCGGCAAGCTGATCAGACAGCAGGGCAATGTTGGCCAGTGTCGTGAAAACCTGAATATGCCAGCCCAGATGAGCAATGCGTTTAACCGCGTGATCAAGCTGCGCGGCAATGGTCTTGGCATCAACATCGCCGTGGGTGCGCAAGTTAAGGCGAATACCGCGCACCCCGGCATCGTGCATGCGGGCCAGATCATCGTCTGAAAAGCTGTCATCAATAACGGCAACGGCGCGCGCCCGGTCCTGGCCCAGTTGGGCAACGCCATCAAGGATGCAGTTGTTATCGGTGCCATAGGGGCTGGCCTGAACCAGCACCGCCCGGCGAAACGATAATTGCGCCAAATGATGTTTCAACGCGGCAACCGGGGCGTGGTCCGGGGTGTAAATCCGGTCTGCCGATAACGGAAACCGGTCTGCATCAAATATATGAACATGGCAATCGCATGCATTGTCTGGCATGGCAAAAGCCGACGCCTGATAAGTCTGGGTCATATTACACTCGGACGTTCCTGTTCCTTCGGCCACTGCCGACGGGCTGATAAACTTCCTGATGATCGGCCTCAAGGTCTGAGCGGTTCATATATTGTCGCGCAATGACCCTTCAAAACCCTTCGACCGGCAGGTGTCTCAGATTAAGCTGTTGGAACAAGTATCCGCCAAATTTTGAGGCTTTTTCAAATCGGTTTTCCTGTGACCCATACAAAGTTTTTCGATACCCCGACAGCATCGAACAAAATGATTATTTATCAATGATTTATTAGAAATAAATACAATTGGATAGTTTACGTATACCTGAAAATCCATACCCGGCTTAGCATCACACGATGCGCAGGCACGGCGGCGATTAAAACACTCGCACGTCATGATTCTGGCCATGATCCACCGTGAAAACACGTCCCAAACAGCGCGTTTACGCCAATATATGCGACATGCTGAAACGATATCGGGACCGCAAGGGCATGGTCCCTGCAGTCCCGATAACAATGTGAGATAACGCCGCCCCGATAAAGGGTTAACCGCCGTTAGCGGGTCATTGGCGCGGTTGCTTTTTGCAGCCATGAACGATGGGTTTCATCAAGTTCGTCAGCATAGATGGCATAAACCCGGGCATGATAATCGTTCAGCCATTGCAGTTCACCGTCATCCAGCAGGCTGGCATCAATCAAACGGCGTTCGATGGGCGAAAATGTCAGGGTTTCAAAACCCAGCATCGGTAATTCCGCCCCCGCCGGGGCGTCAATTTCGCGCACCGCGATCAGGTTTTCAATGCGAATGCCATATTCGCCTTCCTTGTAATATCCCGGCTCGTTCGACAGGACCATGCCCGGTTTCAGGGCAATTTTGTTTGGCCCCTTGGAAATGCGCTGCGGCCCTTCATGCACCCCAAGATAACTGCCCACCCCGTGGCCGGTGCCATGGTCAAAATCCAGCCCCACGTCCCATAATGGCTTGCGCGCCAGCGTATCAAGCTGCTGACCGGTGGTGCCCGCCGGGAATTTGGCCGTGGCAAGGGCGATATGCCCCTTTAGAACACGGGTAAACCGGTCGCGCATTTCATCGCTGGGCGTGCCAATAATGGTGGTGCGGGTAATGTCGGTGGTGCCGTCAATATATTGACCACCCGAATCAATCAGGAAAATTTCGCCGGGTTGCAATTTTCGGTTGGTTTCCGGGATGCAGCGATAATGGCAAATCGCCCCGTTGGGGCCACTGCCCGGAATGGTGGTAAAGCTGCTATCACGAAATAACGGGTCTTCCTGACGCAAGGATAACAATTTATCCGCCGCCGTCATTTCATCTAGCGAACCATCGGCGGCGGCATGTTCCAGCCAGGCAAAATACCGGATAATCTTTTCGCCGTCACGCTTGTGCGCCTTGCGCGATCCTTCCAGTTCAACCTTGTTTTTAATCGCCTTGGGAATGGCAATCGGGTCACGCCCGATGCGCACCGTCGCCCCGGCTTCGCCAAGCTGCATGCGCAACCAGTCCGACGCTGTTGCTTCATCCAACCGGACCGACCCGTTGCCAAGGCCGCGCAGGGCACCGGCCAGCTCGCCGGGGTGGCGCAGGGTGGCATCCTTGGCAATCCAGTCGCGGGTATCGGGCGCAAATTTGCGTTCGTCGGCAAACAAATCAACATTCCCGCTTTGGTCAATAATCGCATAGCCCAGCATCAAGGGGGTTTGCGGCACATCGCCACCGCGAATATTTAACAGCCACGCAAGGCTGTCAGGGGCTGAAATAACCGCCGCATCGCATTCCAGCGTTTCAAGCGCCCGGGCAATCGCGGCACGTTTATCAGCACTGCTTTGCCCGGCATGTTCCAGCAGATGTGGCCGTGCCGGGGCCAATGGCTGGGCGGGTTGATTTTGCCACAGGGCATCAATCGGGTTGGGGTCAATCGCCACCAGCTCCGCCCCGGCGCCCGCGCAGGCTTCACGCAATTGCTCGGCATGGGCAACGGTATGAAGCCACGGGTCATAGGCCAGTTTTTGCCCGGCTTCGATATGGTCGTAAATCCAGCCCACAGCGGGTTCATTGACCAGATGGCGATATTGGTAAATGTCGCCATTCACCTGCTGGCGCACTTGAATGGTATAGCGCCCGTCAACAAAAATGGCGGCATTTTCAAGCATGACAACCGCCGTCCCGGCCGACCCGGTAAAGCCGGTCAGCCATGTTAGACGTTCGGCGCGGGCGGGCACATATTCGCCCTGATATTCATCGGCACGCGGCACAATAAAACCATCCACACCCCTGGCGGCCAGATATTTACGCAAGCAATCAATGCGGGCCTTTGCATCAAACCCGTCGGCGGCATTGCAAAACGCGCCTTTGCGGGCATCGCGCAGGGCCAAAAGGGCTTGCTTTGTTTCGGGCGACAGGTTCGGCCCGATCAGCGCAAACCAGTCGGCGCGTGTGTCGCCATTGGCAGCGGCCAGCACCCCGTCAACCAGTTCCGTAACCGAGGCAAGATCCTTTTCGACGCCATCATTTTTCAACAAAGCGGCCAGATGCGCATCGCCCGAATAGGTCATGAAATTTCCTCTTACAAGATCTGGAATGGGGACAGGTCGTGAAACAGCGCGAGATTACGGGTTTTTGCCTATTATATACAAGTCTGAATTCAGGGACTTTTCCAGGCAAAATTGTGCATTATGCGGATCTGGTATGAAAGCCCTGCGCACTTCGCAATACAAAAGTTAACGGTTTTTAACTATGACATGTTAATGACAAAAAGATGACCCGTCGGGCCGTCAATTTGCAGGAGACAATCAACGGTGGTCCGTTTTCCATTTACTGCGCAAAGTGTTGCCCAGTCTCGTCGTCGCCAGACAGCCTATGATGGCCTTGAGCGCCTTTCCTTGCAGGATCGCATTGCGCTCGGCTTTGATACAGGCAGTGCCCAGTCTGACGAATTGAGGATGCAGGGTCTTGATGGCGATTTCGCCACCGACATGACCGCAGATCGGGACTGACTGGACCTTCCCGCCCGTTACCAGATTGTCTTTTGCACATGACATATGGCACGCAGGATTGCGGTTCACTTTCCTTGTGGTTAATTTTTGTTTCCCCTCAGAAACGGCTCCGCCCTTCCCCGGCGGGGCCGTTTCGTTTTTCCATACATTTTCCGTTTTCCCCGTTCCTGCCCTGTCACTGGCAGCAATCGTGCCATTGGCCTTGGCCTGTCTTGTCGCGGGCGGTTGAAACTGCAATAGTTTCGGCTTCATCGCCACAAGGGGCCGTATCATGACCAAAACAATCGTAATTACTGGCGGATCGCGTGGCATTGGCCGGGCAACGGCGCTGCTTTGTGCCAAACGCGGCTGGAACACCGTGATCAGCTATGTCGGCAACAAGGAAGCCGCCGAACAAACACAGGCAGATTGTGAAAATGCCGGAGGCAAATGCGTTATCGAACGCTGCGACGTTGCCTGTGAACAAGATGTGATCAGCCTGTTTGCGAGCGCCATCAATGGCTTTGGCACCCTTGATGGCGTGGTTAACAATGCCGGTATTGTCGCCTCGCCCCAGCCGATTATCGACATGGATATTGCCCGCATGCAGCGGATTTTTGACACCAATATTCTTGGTGCCTATATCGTTGCGCGCGAAGCGGCCCGGCATATGGTGCGTTCTCGCGGGGGTGCGGGTGGTGCCATTGTTAATGTGTCATCAATGGCGGCCAAACTGGGCGGGCCGAATGAATATGTTGATTATGCCGGATCAAAAGGCGCGATGGATGCCATGACCATTGGCCTGTCAAAGGAACTGGGACCGGAAGGGGTGCGGGTAAACGCCGTTCGCCCCGGCATTATCGAAACCGACATCCACGCCAGCGGCGGCCGCCCCAACCGTGCCGCCGATCTTGGCCCGGGCTGCCCGCTGGGCCGGGCAGGCAAGGCCGAAGAAGTCGCCGAAAGCATTATCTGGTTGCTTGACGATGCATCATCCTATGTCACCGGCGCTTTTATGGATGTTTCAGGCGGGCGGTAAGCCTTATTTTTCAAATAAAAACAGGGCGCAATCCTGTCGGACGCGCCCTGTTTTGCTCAATTCCGGTAACGAGGTTAGCCCACCACCAATGTGGTCCAGTTTTCAACCTTGAAACGGTTAAGCAAGGTCAGGCCGACATCGCGGTAGGCTGACAAAACAAACTGTTCCTGATGGGCGAGCAGACCTGAGAGAATAACCACGCCTTCTTCTGACAGGGTGTTGGCCAGCTCATAAGCCATTTTGCGCAGCGGGCGGGCCAGGATATTGGCGCAGACAACGTCGTAATATCCGGCATCGCGAATGCGGGCATCGGAAAAACCGTTGGAATGCAGGGCCGTTACCAAGGCGCCGATTTTGTTAATTCTGGCATTTTCACGCGCCACCCGTACTGAGGGCGCATCAATATCGGCCATCATTACCGGGCAATGCCATGTTTTGGCGCACGCCATGCCCAAAATGCCCGATCCGCAGCCCATATCGAGCGCATTGCGGCGCGGGCCGTATTTTGCCAGCCAGTCAATTGCGGCCAAACAGCCCTTGGTGGTTTGATGTTCGCCCGACCCGAACGCCAGCCCGGCATCGACCTGAAGGGCGGTTTTGGCCAATGGCAAATCGCCTTCCCAATGCGAGCCATGGACATAAAACCGCCCGACCGAAATCGGTTTGAAGCTGCGCAAATTGTCGCTGACCCAGTCCTTGGGTTCATAAATGCCAAATTCAACTTCCGGCGTGTCGGTGCCAAGCGCACTTGCCATCAGCGACACAGTGGTTTCCACCGCCACCTTGTCGATGGCTTTACCAGCAAAACCTTCGATCCGCCAATCGGTATCGGGCTCGCTGGTCAGTTCGGAATGCGACAGGGCATCGCAATAATCTGACAGGGCATCGGCAAAGGCCTCGACATGGGGGCCTTTGACGGTGAAGGAAAAATTATAGCAGCGCACAGTTTCGGTCATTTTGCTTCTCGCTTGTCACAGTCGCGCCACGGCACAACCGGTTTGAAAGTCGCGCTCCTGCGCGCCTGATTAAAATATTATCCCCGGCTTTAACCCGGCAAAATAAAGCTGTCGACCACCTTTTTGGTGCCAACCTCGTCGAAGTGAATTTCCAGCTTGTTGCCATCCACCGATCGCACGGTACCGGGGCCAAATTTACGATGGCGCACCGTGTCGCCAACCTTGTATTTCGACGACCCGCCGCGCGATGTAAACACGGCTTCGCCATCGGCCTTCACATCAATCACGTTTTTGCGCACCCGGTCCTGCCAGCCGGAACTGGCAAATTTGCGGTCAGAAAACGTGCTTTTCTGCGATTTATAGCCACCATTATTATCGCCATCATTGGCCCAACTGGGTGGTTTCATCCAGTCATCCGACCCCCAGGCACCGGGCGATACATTACCCTTACCCTGTGACAGGCCGGTATCGCTGAGGCGGTCAATATGATCGACCGGTAATTCATCGACAAAGCGCGATGGCAGGGCACTTTGCCACTGGTTATAAATACGCCGGTTGGCGGCATAGCTTACCGTGGCCCGCTTGCGCGCCCGGGTAATGCCGACATAGGCCAGGCGGCGTTCTTCTTCCAGCCCCTTAACCCCGCTTTCATCCATGGCGCGCTGATGGGGAAATACGCCTTCTTCCCAGCCGGGCAAGAAGACATAATCAAATTCCAGCCCCTTGGCCGCGTGCAAGGTCATGATGGTGACTTTTTCGCGCTCGTCGGACTGGTCATTTTCCATCACCAGCGACACATGTTCCAAAAACGTGGTCAGGTTTTCAAATTCGCCAATTGCGGAAACAAGTTCTTTCAGGTTTTCCAAACGGCCCGGTGCGTCAATTTCCTTCGATGTCCGCCACATATCGGTATAGCCGCTTTCATCCAGGACTATTTCCAAAACCTCAACATGGCTTTTTTCGGCCAAAAGCGCGCGCCAGCGGTCAAAATCGCCCATAAAATCGGCCAGCGTCTTGCGCAGCCTGGGCTTTATTTCCTCGGTCCCGATCAATTCGCGGGTTGCCATCGGCAAGGATATCGATTGATCGCGCGAATATTGATGCAGGGTTTGCAAGGCCACCTTGCCAACCCCGCGCTTGGGCACATTAACAATGCGTTCAAACGCCAAACTGTCGTCGGGCTGGGCAATCAGCCGGATATAAGCCAGCGCATCGCGAACTTCCTGTCGTTCGTAAAACCGCGCGCCGCCAACAACCCGATAGGGCACACCGAGCGTGATCAGCCGCTCTTCAAATTCGCGGGTTTGAAAACCGGCACGGACCAGAATGGCCATTTGCGAGGCACCAATACCGCGCGTTTGCAGGGTTTCAATATCCTCGCCGACCAGACGTGCTTCAGACTCACCATCCCACACGCCTTTAACCTGCACCTTTTCGCCGGTGTCAATTTCGGTCCACAATTCCTTGCCCAAACGGCCGGAATTATGCGCAATCAATTGCGAGGCAGCGGCCAGAATATGCGGGGTGGAGCGATAATTTTGCTCCAGCTTAACCACATGGGCGCCGGGAAAATCGGTTTCAAAGCGCAGGATGTTGCCAACCTCGGCCCCGCGCCAGCTATAAATCGCCTGATCATCATCGCCAACGCAGCAAATATTACGATGCACCATCGCCATGGCGCGCAGCCACAAATACTGCGCCACGTTGGTATCTTGATATTCATCAACCAGAATATAGCGAAAGCTTTGCTGGTACTGGCGCAAGACCTCGGGGTGTTTTTGAAAAATCGTCAGGCAATGCAACAATAAATCGCCAAAATCGGCGGCATTCAGCACCGTCAGCCGTTGCTGATAAATCCGGTAAAGCTGCTGGGCGCGGCCATTGGCAAATTCCATGCCTTCGGTGGCGCGATCCGGGGTTAGGCCCTTGTCTTTCCAGCGCTGAATAATTCCCATCAACTGTTTGGCAGGCCATTTTTTAACATCGATTTGTTCGGCATCCATGATCTGCTTTAACAGGCGCACCTGATCGTCGGTATCAAGGATGGTGAAATTTGATTTCAACCCGACCAGTTCGGCATGGCGGCGCAACTGGCGCGCAGCCAGCGAATGGAACGTGCCCAGCCACCAGCCTTCAACCGGGCGGCCAAGGGTGGCGGCGACACGTTCCTGCATTTCGCGCGCGGCACGGTTGGTAAAGGTCACCGTCAGGATTTGCTGGGGATGCAAATATTCCGGCGCGCCACTTTTTGTTTCCAGCAAATAGGCCAACCGGGTGGTCAACACCCGGGTTTTGCCGGTACCGGCCCCGGCCAACACCAATAACGGCCCGTCCAGCGTCGCAACGGCGTCACGCTGTTCGGTATTAAGGCTGGTCAGATATCCCGGTTCGGGGCCATCTTCCAGGCGCATATCCGGGGCAGAGCTGTATTCGTCGATTTCAAAGGGATCATCAGTCATGGCGACCTATATAACATGCCTGTGCGTATGAACCAGTGCGCGATTGTATTTTTGACAAACAAATCATGAACACCAACCCGGTTTAAGCCCTTGTCGCACACAGGTAAAGCCCGGCATTTCCACCGCAACCGCTGGCGGCAAATCTGGCCCGCCATGACGGATAAAAACGCGAAAATCCGCACATTTTTTATCGCACCGCGCCCACCGATACGCCGCATCGCAGCAAATTCGCGCCCACCGGGCATTGGCCCCAAAATTGCTTGGATAATCAATGCCTAACGCAATCGTTATCGGCACCCGGCAAAACATGCCGCCTTTTGGCATGCGGGCGTTGGAAAACGGTTGGGTCTGGCAGTGTTTCCCTTGTCAAACGGGAGATTTAAATGACGAGTGGCATAAGTGGTCTTGGACTCGGCGGGCAGATATTCTCCAGCCGCAGTGCAGACAAAACGGCTGCCCTTGGTGCTATCGAAGATATCGCAGGTTTTAGCGCAGGAAGCGCGTCTACCGAGGACACAACGACAAGCGACAGTACGTCTGGTTTAGACAATCTGTTGAAATATACCCCGCAACTTTCCGACAGCCTTCAAGGCTTTATGGTGAGTTTGCAGGAAACGACCCAAAGTTCGCAATCAAATGGCGCGGTGGAAGCCAGCCAGATGTTTGACAAACTTGACAGCAATGGTGACGGCGCGCTGAGCAAGGAAGAATTCCTCGCGGGCAAGCCCGATGATGTCAGTGACGATCAGGCCGAAAATCTGTGGGAACAGATTTCCGGGGGCAGCAGCGACGCTGTGAGCCAGGATGATTTTGTCACCGCCATGCAATCGGGTGCCGGAGCCCCGCCCGCCGGTGGCGGCGGTGGTGGTGGTGGATCGGGCGATGATAGCGAAGAAAGCTATGACGCCCTTGATACCAACAAGGACGGCGTTGTCAGCCTGCAGGAATTGATGGCGGCAAGTTCGGGCACGGAATCCGTTTCGGATGATGACCTGGCAAACCTGATCAATTCTGACAGTGATGGTTCCACAACCAGCACCACATCGACCAGCGCATCAAGCAATGCGGGCAACCTGTTTGCCAGCACGTTTGGGACCACAGGTTCGAATGTGAATTTTGACAATCGCGTTCTGGCGCAAATGATGACCGGCAACTCTGCCAGCTATCAGGCCGGTGCGGGTCTTGCCTAGGCAACCGCTGTAAAACTGCTGATTTTTATCACAAAGGGCGCGTTTTTGCGCCCTTTGTGCTTGGTAATGCAAATGCTTAAAACAGTTTTGGTGGCGCGTCCCCACGTTCTTCGCTGTGCAGTTCCAGCAAGGCGCGGTTATAGGCCATCATGGCGTCCTTTTCATGGACAAAGCCAATCATCAGTTTGTCGTCGTTGCTGGCAACCACCGGCAAATGTTCATCGCCGGTTTGCTCCATTAACCGAATGGCATGTTCGATGCTGTCTTCGCGGCACACCACCGGCGGCTCTACCCGGGCCAGTTGGGTTGCCGTTACATCGTCGCCAATGTCGGGGTCAAAGGCGGCGTGGCGCAAATCGGCCAGAGTGATGGTGCCGACCAGTTTTCCTTCCGCATCAAGCACGAACAATTCGCCATAGGGCGCATTGATCAGCTTTTCGCGCAACCGGCTTAGCGGCTCGTCGGGCAGGACGGTGGCAAACTGCTTTGTCATCACATCGACCACCTTTAGGCTGCGCAGCAAATTAACCTCGCGCCCCCAGCGATGGCTTAACCCGCGCTGGCGCAATTGCCAGCCAAAGAACGACCCGCCCTGCGCCTGATCGGCAATCATGGAGGCAATAACCGATGCCACCATCACGGCAATGGTCAGTTCATAATCGCCGGTCAGTTCGAAAATGATCAGGGTGGTTGAAATGGGCGCGCCCAACATGGCCGCGGCCACCGCCCCCATCCCGACCAGCGTATAGGCCCCGTGGCCTGACGACAAATGTGGCAACAAGGCCGTGGCAGTAAGGCCAAACGACCCGCCCAGCATGGCCCCTAAAAACAAAGCCGGGCTAAACACACCACCGCCAAACCCCAAACCAAGGCACAGCACAACCAGCACTGCCTTAACCACCAAAAGCTGACTTAACAGCGACCAGGAATACACTTCGTAAAGCGCATCGTTAATTGCGCCATAACCAACGCCAACAATTTGCGGATACCCCACCGCCATTATTCCCACCGCTAACCCCGCCAGCGCCGGGCGCGCCCACAGCGGAAGCCCGGTTGACCCGATAAACTTTTGCGTAAACCCGACAGAGCGCACGACCAGAATGCTGAGAATACCGGCGCACACACCAAGCAACGCAAAAGCGGGAAATTCCAGAAAAGATGCAATTTCGTGGGCCGGAATCAGAAACGAAATATCATGGCCGAAATACAGCCGGGTTAAAATGGTACCGCTAACCGATGCCAGCACAATCGGGGCAAATGCCGTGAGCGCATAATGGCCCAGGGCCACTTCATGGGCAAAAAGGGCACCGGCCAGCGGCGCATTAAACGATGCCGCCACCGCCGATGCCACCCCGCAGCCCAGCAAGGTGCGCGCGGCACTACGACGCAAATGCAAAATGCGGGTTAACCATGCGCCAATGGTTGCGCCCATATGCACAACCGGCCCTTCGCGGCCCAGCGATGCGCCACAGCCCAGCGACACAACATTCACCAGTGCCGCCTTGATACCACCGGTTGCCGACATGCGGCCATCATGAAAGGCAGCGGCATCGATCACGTCGGCAACGCCCAGAACCCGGCGTTCGGGCATGAAATGATAAACAAACACACCAATGATCAACCCGCCCAGTGTGGGCACCAAAATAAGATGCCAGGCGGGCAGGTTTTGCAAAAAATAATGCACCGCCTCGTCAGACGATCCAAACCCCAGTTTTTGAATGAACAACAGGACTTCGCGAAACACAATTGCCACCGCCCCCACCAGCGTGCCCACCACAAGGGCAAGAACCGATAAAATCAGTTGTTCCCCCTTTAAGACACGGCGCAAGCCCGCAAAGATGCGTGGATTTCGCAAACTGATGACTGCCAATGCCCCGTGTCCCCTGCCCTGTTTTTAATGCGAAACATGTCGCAACCCCGGCGATTATATCGCACTGCGCCATTATAACCGTCAAATTTTCAATTGCCTTTTTAACACCGGCCCAATGCGCACAGCAGGCATTCCCTGCCTTTTTGCCATCTGCTGACACAGCCTGACGCAAATTAAAAAAACGATCATTGATCTTTGGCGCGCCGATGCCCCATTCTTGCAACCAAATCAGATGCATATCATATGCACCCCATAATTCGTTTCAGGACATTTTGTTAATGACCAGCAGTCAACCGGCGGACACATCTTTGTCTCGTCCCATTCCGGCTTTTGCCGAATTTGTCGCCTTAATGGCCCTGACCATGGGCATGGTGGCACTTTCGATTGATAACCTGTTACCGGCCTTTGGCCCAATTGCCCGTGATTATGGCCTGACCGATCCCAACGAAATCCAGTTGCTGGTTTTCGTTTTCATGATCGGCTTTGCCCTGATGCAAATTGTCTATGGGCCGCTGGCCGATGTCTATGGCCGCAAACGCACCCTGATGCTGGGGCTGATCATTTACACCATCGGCACCGTGATGGCGTTTTTTGCCGACAGTTTTGAACATTTGCTGATTGCCCGTTTTATTCAGGGGCTGGGCGCGGCTGCCCCGCGCGTTCTTACCCTGACCATCATTCGCGACTGTTTTAATGGTCGCGACATGGCGCGCGTGATGTCGCTGGTGATGATGGTATTTATCATTGTGCCGGTTTTTGCCCCGGCCAGTGGCGGGTTGATCCTGTCGTTTGGGGGCTGGCACCTGATTTTCGGCTTTATGCTGTTACTCGCCATTGTGGTTGCGCTTTGGTACAAGCTGCGCATGCCCGAAACCCTGCACCCGGAATACCGGCATAAACTTTCGATCCGGCGCATTTTCCGCGATTTTCGCGTTACCGCCACCACCCGCCAGACAGTGGGCTATGCCAGTGCGATGGGCCTGTGTTTTGGCTGCCTGATGTCCTATATCGGCTCGGCTGAACAAATATTTGACTCATCAATTTACGGGCTGGGCACGATGTTTCCGGTGGTCTTTGGCCTGATTGCCGCCGCGATGAGTGTTGCATCCCTGGTTAATGCCCGGCTGGTGCGCAAAATTGGCATGCATAAATTATCGCATTTCGGCCTGTGCGTTTTTATTGCCATCAGCGCGGTTAACCTGGTTGTGGCCCTGTCTTATGACGGTATCCCGCCGCTTTGGATGTTTGGCGTGGGTTTAACAATTGCGCATTTCGCCTTTATGCTGACCATGCCGAATTTCAATTCGCTGGCCATGGAACCGGTGGGGGCGATTGCGGGCACGGCATCGTCGCTGATCGGGTTTTACACCACCCTGATCGGGGTGGTTTGCGGTGCCATTGTCGGGCAAAACTTTAACGGCACCGTCATTCCGCTGGTGGCCGGATATCTGACACTCGGTGTGATCTGCATGATCATTGTGCTGACAACCGAACGCGGCAAACTGTTTCATGCAACGCATGGATCGTAAAGCATACCGGGCTTGATATTTACCGGTTTCGGCAAACAAAAATCCCCCGTCAGTTCATAGTCCTGACGGGGGATTTATTTTGCGCGTTACACCGCGAGAAACGATGCCAAAACAGGCACCGGATCAGCCCCGAAGCGGGCGCGGATCGTAGTTCAGGTTTGGTGCCAGCCAGCGTTCAGCCACGGCCAGATCCATGCCTTTGCGTTTGGCATAGTCTTCGACCTGATCGCGTTCGATTTTGCCAAGGCCGAAATATTTGGCGTCGGGATTGGCGAAATAAAAGCCGCTGACCGATGCCGTTGGCGTCATCGCATAGCTTTCGGTCAAGGACACACCGGTCAGTTTTTCCGCATTCAGCAATTGCCAAAGCGTGCCTTTTTCGGTGTGGTCCGGGCAGGCCGGATAGCCCGGTGCCGGGCGAATACCCTGATATTTCTCGCCAATCAGGTCTTCGTTGGCCAAATCCTCGTCGCGGGCATAACCCCACAATTCGCGACGGACTTTTTCGTGCATGGTTTCGGAAAAAGCTTCGGCAAAGCGGTCACCCAGTGCCTTGACCAGAATGGCGTTATAATCGTCATTCTCGGCTTCCAGCCCCTTGGCAATGGTTTCGACTTCCGGCCCGGCGGTAACGACAAAGGCACCGATATAGTCGATTTTGCCGCTTTCCCTGGGCGCGATATAGTCGGCAAGGGCGCGGTTGGGGCGCTTGTTATTTTCGCGAAACATTTGCTGGCGCAAGGTATGAATAACAACCGGTTCGTTGCCATCAGGTGCCGGGGTTATTTCAATGTCATCGCCCACCCCATTGGCGGGCCAAATGCCAACCACGGCACGCGGCGTGAACCATTTTTCATCGACAATGCGTTTTAACATCGCCTGGGCATCGGCAAACAGGTTACGTGCCGTTTCGCCAACAACCTCGTCATCAAGAATGGCGGGGAAACGACCATGCAATTCCCAGGTTTCAAAAAACGGCTTCCAGTCGAACCGTTTAACCAGTTCAGCCAGATCGAAATTTTCAAACACGGTCAGGCCCGGTTTGACCGGGGCAACGGGGGTGTAATTTTCCCAGTCAAGCTGCGCTTTGTTGGCGCGCGCCGCATCAAGGGCAAAACGTTTTTTCTGCAATTGCTGGGCGGCATGGCGTTCGGCCATTGCCACATATTCATCATGCAATTCTTTGACAAACACATCGCGGCGGGTTTCCGACACCAGGTTGCTGGCAACCCCCACCGCGCGCGACGCATCAATCACGTAAACCACGGCCTTGTTGTAATTGGGGGCAATTTTAACCGCTGTATGCACCTTTGATGTGGTGGCCCCGCCAATCAGCAACGGAATATTCAGCCCTTCGCGCTCCATTTCGGCGGCAACATAGGTCATTTCTTCCAGCGACGGCGTAATCAGCCCGGACAGGCCGATCATATCGACATTTTCGGCCTTGGCAGTTTCGATAATTTTCTGGGTTGGCACCATCACGCCAAGGTCCAGCACCTCGAAATTGTTACATTGCAGAACCACGCCAACAATGTTTTTGCCAATATCGTGAACGTCACCCTTAACCGTGGCGAGCAGGATTTTGCCGTTGGTTTCGCGTTTGCCCTGCTTTTCTTCCTCGATATACGGGATCAGATAAGCCACGGCCTTTTTCATCACCCGGGCCGATTTCACCACCTGGGGTAAAAACATTTTACCGGCCCCAAACAGGTCGCCAACAACGTTCATGCCGTCCATCAGCGGCCCTTCAATCACATGAAGGGGCTTGTCGGCCTGCTGGCGGGCTTCTTCGGTGTCTTCTTCAACAAATTCGGCAATGCCATTGACCAGGGCGTGGGCAAGGCGTTCATTAACCGGCTTTTTGCGCCATTCCTGATCGACCTTCTTTTCCGGGCCGCCGGTCCCCTTGTATTTGTCGGCAACTTCCAACAACCGGTCGGTAGCATCGGAGCGGCGGTTCAAAATGACGTCTTCAACGCGTTCACGCAAATCAGCCGGGATTTCTTCGTAAACCACCAGCTGCCCGGCATTCACAATGCCCATATCCATGCCCGCCCGCACGGCATGGTATAAAAACACCGAATGCATGGCTTCGCGGACCGGGTTATTGCCCCGGAACGAAAAGGACACGTTGGAAACGCCGCCCGAAATTTTGGCGTAGGGCAGCCGTTCCTTGATCAGTTTGCAGGCTTCGATAAAATCGACAGCATAATTGTCGTGTTCTTCAATCCCGGTGGCGATGGCAAAAATATTGGGATCGAAAATAATGTCTTCAGGCGGAAACCCGACCTTGTCGACCAACACCCGATAGCTGCGTTCGCAAATGTCGATTTTGCGTTTTACCGTATCGGCCTGGCCTTTTTCGTCAAACGCCATCACAACCACAGCGGCACCATAACGGCGCAACAGGTTGGCCTGACGAATAAACGGCTCGTCGCCTTCTTTCAGGCTGATCGAATTAACGATGCCCTTGCCTTGCAGGCATTTCAAACCGGCTTCGATCACGTTCCATTTGGAACTGTCGATCATGATCGGCACGCGGGCGATGTCGGGCTCGGCGGCGACCAGATTAACGAAATTGACCATCGCCGTTTCGGCATCGAGCATCGCATCATCCATATTGATGTCGATGATCTGGGCGCCGTTTTCAACCTGCTCGCGGGCCACATCAAGGGCGGCTTCGTAGTTTTCCTCGACGATCAGCTTTTTGAATTTTATCGAACCTGCGACGTTGGTACGCTCGCCGATATTGATGAATCTGGATATTTGGGTCATCGTTTTTTCGATCTCTCTCGGCTTACTCAGGCGGCATCAAACGGTTCGAGCCCGGACAAACGCATTTTCGGCGTCAATTTCGGGGCCTTGCGCGGCGCGCACCCCTTAACGGCATCGGTAATGGCACGAATATGGGCCGGTGTTGTGCCACAACAGCCACCCAGCAGGTTGATCAGGCCACTTTCGGCCCATTCGCGTACCAATTCGGCCATTTCATGGTCTGTCTGGTCATATTCGCCAAATTCATTTGGCAGGCCTGCATTGGGATAAACCGAAACACGGCATTCGGCAACACGCGAAAGTTCAACCACATAGGGGCGAAGCTGGGCTGCGCCCAAGGCGCAATTAAGGCCAATGGAAAACGGTTTGGCATGACGGACCGAATTATAAAAGGCTTCGGTCGTCTGCCCCGACAGGGTCCGGCCCGAGGCATCGGTAATGGTGCCCGAAATCATCACAGGCACATCTTCACCGCGCTGTTCCAAAACTTCGGAAATCGCAAACAGGGCGGCCTTGGCGTTTAGCGTATCAAAAACCGTTTCAACCAGCAGGGTATCGGCCCCGCCATCAAGCAGGCCATTGGCGGCTTCTTTATAAGCCGTGCAAAGCTGGTCGAACGTAACACCGCGATAACCGGGGTTGTTCACATCAGGCGAAATCGAGGCAGTACGGTTGGTCGGCCCGATGGCACCATTGACAAAACGCACATCGCCGGGATGGGCGGCTTCCCATTCGTCACAGGCCTGGCGCGCGATTTTGGCACTTTCGAAATTAATTTCATAAGCCAGGCTTTCCATGCCGTAATCGGCCTGGGCGATGGTGGTGGCACTAAAAGTATTGGTGCCGTTCAAATCGGCCCCGGCGGCGATATATTGCAGATGGATATCCTTGATGATGTCGGGGCGGGTTAACGACAAAAGGTCGTTATTGCCTTTGACATCCTGTTTCCAGTTAGCAAAACGTTCGCCGCGATAATCTTCTTCTTCGAGTTTATGTTGCTGGATCATGGTGCCCATTGCGCCATCCAGAATCAGGATCTGTTTTTCGGCGCGCTGTTTAAGCAGGGCAATACGTTGCAAGCGATCAGTCATGATAAGTCATCCTGTCTTTGGGTCGTGGCGGCGCAACAAGCACCTTTATATCGGGCGTTAAGCGGTGGCGGCAACCGGTGTTGCGCGAATGCCGAGCGCGTGACAAATGGCATAGGTCAGTTCGGCACGGTTCAAGGTGTAAAAGTGAAAATCCGTTACGCCTTCGGCCATCAGGCCTTCAACCTGCGAAATCGATTCGTGAAACGCCACCATGCGGCGGGTATCGGGGTCTTCATCCAGGCCGTCAAAACTGCGATGCATGCGGTTTGGCACCTTGGCCCCGCACATCCCGGCAAATTTTAACAGCGCGCTAAAATTGGTGACCGGCAAAATACCCGGAACAATCGGAGCGGTAATACCGGCCTTGTCGCATTTATCGCGAAAACGCAAAAACACGTCGTTATCAAAAAAGAACTGGGTAATGGCGCGATTCGCCCCGGCATCCAGTTTGCGTTTCAGATAATCAATTTCAAAATCGGCATTCGGCGCATCGGGGTGGGTTTCGGGATAGGCCGATACCGAAATATCAAAATCCGCGATCTTTTTAAGGCCTTCAACCAGATCAACCGCATAATCATAACCGCCCGGGGTTGGCACATAGCGATCACCGGCATCGGGCAGATCCCCGCGCAGTGCCACGATCGCGCGAATGCCTTCATCCCAATAGGTCCGCGCAATGCGTTCAATTTCATCGCGGGTATGGCCCACACAGGTTAAATGGGCGGCGGCAGGAATGCCGGTTTCGCGCTGAATGCGGGTCACACTGGCGTGGGTGCGATCCCGGGTGGAACCACCCGCCCCATAGGTCACCGACACAAATGAAGGGGCCAGCGGGGCCAGACGATGAATGGAACGCCACATGGTTTCTTCCATCTTTTCCGTTTTGGGCGGAAAAAATTCAAAGGAAACCCGCAAATCGCGCCCGGAAGCCGGAGGGGTTTGTGTGTTATCGCGCTGGACCGTCATCATCGTCTACCCTGTGTTCTGTCGCCCGTTTGGGGCCGTGTTGGTCTTGGTTGCCGGACTGGCAGGGCAACGGGAAAGTATTCCCGGCAAATGCCCCTTTCATCCCCAGACCGGCCGATATCGTTATTTTTGCGATAGCCTGGCAAATCCGCCCGTCATTCGGCGGCCTCGCCCGTGGTTTTTGAAATGGTTTTCCCGGTAGAAACCACCTGTTTTTCCGGCCCGGCCTGCCCCCGCCATAACCGCACCGTCAACGGTTTTCCGGGCAGGTTGACCACATCGCCCATGGCAAGGTCCGAGGCCACAAACCAGTCGTTCATTGCCGCGTCATCAAAGCCCAAACGACGATGGGCGTGTTGTTCGCGCAGTTCTTCCTGATCATGCGGGGCAAAATCAACCACCAGCAATGTGCCGCCCGGGGCCAGCAACCTTGCCGCCTCGGCAATGGCGGTTTCGGGTTTTTCGGCATAATGTAAAACCTGATGCAGCGTAATCACATCAAACGCCCCGTCGGGGTAAGGCAACTGATACATATCGGCCTGGCGGACCAGGCAATTGGCCAGTTCGGCACGCTGCAAACGCGCGCGCGCCACGGCCAGCATTTCGCGCGACATATCAACGCCAACGCCCTCGGCCGCCGTTTTACCCAGCAATTCCAGAACCCGGCCGGTGCCGGTACCGATATCAAGAATACGTTTCCCGGCAAGGTCGCCCAGCGCGGCTAACAGCGCGGTTTCAACCTCGGCCTCGTCAATATGGAGCGAGCGGATCGTATCCCAGTCGTGGGCATTGGCGCGGAAATATTCGGTTGCAACCTGTTCGCGCTGCTTTTTCACCTGTTCTAGCCGGGTACGGTCAAGCGACAAAATTTCATCCTCAAGCGGCAACAGGCGCAAAACCGGTGCCACCAGTTCAGCCCCCGGTCCACTATGCGGTGTACGATAAAACACCCATGTGCCTTCGCGAAATCGCACCAGCAAACCTGCCTCGCACAGCAATTTCAAATGGCGCGACACACGCGGCTGGCTTTGGCCGATAATCTGGGTAATCTCGCTTACTGTCAGTTCGCATTCCGCACAAATGGCCAGAAGCCGCAATCGCGTGGCTTCTGCCGCTGCGCGCAATCCTGCCAATACCTGCTCCACGACACCCTCCCGGTTAATCTATGCAGATATAAAGATATGTTTATGTCTATTCAAGTGCTAATTTTATCTTAGGCAAAAGCAGTGTGACTAAAATACAATGGTCCGATGGATAGTCTTCACCGGTTTCTTTTGGTGACTGGTGTTTGACGCCTCCATATGCTAACCACATGATATGCGGGGGCATATGCGGTATCGCGGAATGCAGATTTGAAGGGTGTCAGGGTTGCAAGAGCAACAACTTTGCCCAAATCAGTATTCGGGGATACAGCCGGGGGCCTTAAATTGGTATTGTAAACCGTTGGCGAAAAGAATGAATCTGAAAAGCATACGGACACTTTGTGTTGGGGCATCTCTGTCCGTTTTGGCGGCATGCGCATCCACCCATCCGGCGCAAGACCAGACGGTATTTGATCCGATCGAACCGGTTAACCGCGTCGTTCACAACTTAAACGGTGCAGTCGACATCCTGATTCTGTACCCGGCCGCCATGTGGTATGGCGATATCGCGCCACAGCCGGTGAAAAATTCAGTAAGAAGTTTCGCCGCCAACCTCGGCGAACCGATTAACGCTATCAATGCGCTTTTTCAGGGTGACCCTGATCAGGCGGTCGCGTCGTTCCAACGTTTCATCGTCAACTCGACGATCGGCCTTTTGGGCTTTAACGACGTTGCCACCGAATTTGGCATTCCCTACCGTTCCGAAGATTTCGGCCAGACACTGGCCCATTACGGGGTTGGTGCCGGACCTTATCTGGTATTGCCAATTTTTGGCCCGTCCAACCTGCGTGATACCACCGGGATCGTTAGCGACTATTTGATGAATCCGTTTACCTATGGTGCCGACAACAGCGACAAGATCGCTGCTGGCTATTATGGCGGCATGGTCGGCGGTGCGCTCGACGCGCGCTACCGTAACAATGATAATATCGAACAATTGAAGCAATCCTCGCTGGATTATTACGCAGCCTTGCGCAGCCTGTATCGGCAGCATCGCAACAGCGTGATCCGCAATGGCGGGCCTGTCATGGATGACAGCCAAAATAATGCCATGAATGCTTCGTTTGATTTCGACGATGAAAATAATGCCCCGGCAGGAGACAAATGAAACACTTACATGGACGCATTCTGATTGCCAGCCTGATGACGGCTTCGGCAATGGTTGCCCTTCCCTTTGGCCACATGGCCCGGGCGGCGACAGTGCATGCCGCCAACAGCCAGGCAATTGTTGAAGTTGCCAGCGCCCAGGACCCCAGTGATTTCATTCGCGGGCTGGGTGACGAAGCCATTTCGGAACTGGCTGGCGACAAAATTGACGATAGCAGCCGCCAGGCCCGCTTTATCGACCTGATGGATAAATATTTCCAGATGGATCAGATTGCCCGTTTCGTTCTGGGACGGTACTGGCGCAACCTGTCTGATCAGGAATTATCGAATTTTGCCGACCTGCTGCAAAAATATCTGGCCCTGAATTATGCCAGCAAGTTCAAGGATTTTGACGGCGAAAAATTTGTTGTCGGCGAAGCCACCGAAAACAAAAAAGATACCTTCGTCAATTCCCAGGTTGTTCGTCCCGATGGGCCGCCGGTAAAAATCGTCTGGCGGATGCGCGAGTTTGACGGCAAGTTGCGCATTATCGATGTCTCGATTGAAGGCATCAGCATGGGCATTACCCAGCGCGACGAATTTGCGTCTGTCATTCAACAAAATGGCGGCAAGGTTGAAGCCCTGACCGATTTGCTGAAACAAAAAACCGGCAAATAACAAGGCTGCGCGGCGGTGTGTGCTAAATAGCATCGATTGTCGCCCTGCCCGGTGTCGCGGATTTCAAATTTTAAAAGGCCTGCCAGTGAATATCTGGCGGGCCTTTTTATGGTCTCTGTCTCCCCTGTTTACGCCGCAACTCCCATCATTACTGCTGAACAAAAAAGGGCCACCCGATGCAAACCGGGTGGCCCTTTGATATCAAAACGTCGTACGCGGCGCGGGATTAACCCCGGGTCAGCGGCTTGTATTTAATACGGTGCGGGCGCGATGCCTCTTCACCGTAACGGCGTTTGTAATCGGCTTCGTATTCCTGATAGTTGCCTTCGAACCATTCGACATGCGAATTGCCTTCATAGGCCAGGATGTGGGTAGCAATACGGTCAAGGAAGAACCGGTCATGCGAGATAACCACAGCACAACCGGCAAATTCCAGCAGGGCTTCTTCAAGCGCACGCAAGGTATCAACGTCGAGATCGTTGGTCGGTTCATCGAGCAGCAAGACATTCGCGCCGGTCTTTAGCATCTTGGCAAGGTGAACGCGGTTACGTTCACCACCAGAAAGCTGGCCGACTTTTTTCTGCTGGTCTGCCCCCTTGAAGGCAAACTGCGAAACATAAGCGCGCGAATTCATCGGGCGTTTGCCCAGCAAAATTTCGTCAAGCCCGTCAGAAACTTCCTGCCAGACGGTTTTGTCGGGGTCCAGCGCATCACGCGACTGGTCAACATAGCCAAGTTTGACGGTTTCGCCGATTTTCAACGTGCCCGAATCCGGGGTTTCAGCACCCGTGATCATTTTAAACAGGGTGGTTTTACCCGCCCCGTTCGGGCCGATCACGCCAACGATGCCGCCAGGCGGCAGGCGGAAATCAAGGCCGTCAAACAGCAATTTGTCTTCGAATGCCTTGGTCAGGCCTTCGGCGGTGATCACTTCATTGCCCAGACGTTCGGAAATCGGAATGGCGATTTTGGCCGAATCCGGGGCTGCATTGGCAGCCTGCGCGACCAGATCGTCATAGGCACGGACACGGGCCTTGGATTTCGCCTGACGCCCCTTGGGGTTCTGACGGATCCAGTCCAGTTCCTCGGCCAGCTGTTTTTGACGGCTGCCTTCCTGACGGCTTTCCTGCGCCATGCGCTTTTGTTTTTGTTCCAGCCACGAAGAATAGTTGCCTTCGTAGGGAATGCCCTGTCCGCGATCAAGCTCGAGGATCCAGCCCGTGACGTTATCAAGGAAGTAACGGTCATGAGTAACCAGCACGACAGTGCCTTCGTAATCTTCAAGGTGACGTTCCAGCCACGCAACAGATTCGGCGTCCAAGTGGTTGGTCGGTTCGTCAAGCAGCAGCATGTCGGGTTTGGACAGCAACAAACGGCAAAGCGCGACACGGCGACGTTCACCACCCGAAAGCAGGCTGACATCCGAATCCTTGGGCGGGCAACGCAACGCATCCATGGCAATTTCCAGGGTCCGTTCCAGATCCCAGCCATTGGCGGCATCGATACGTTCCTGAAGTTCGCCCTGCTCGGTCAGCAGGGTGTTCATTTCGTCGTCGTCCATCGGCTCGGCGAATTTGCCGCTGATTTCGTTGAAACGTGCCAGATCGTCAACAATCTGACCGCACCCTTCCATCACATTCCCCAGAACATCCTTGTCCGGGTTCAGATGGGGTTCCTGTTCAAGGTAACCAACACGCACGCCATCGGCGGCCCAGGCTTCGCCGCCATATTCTTTTTCAATGCCGCCCATGATTTTAAGCAGGGTGGATTTACCGGCACCGTTATTACCCAAAACGCCAATTTTGACGCCCGGCAGGAAGGACAGCGTGATGCCCTTGAACAATTCACGCCCGGCAGGAAGGACTTTGGTCAGGTCCTTCATGACGAAGATATACTGATAGGATGCCATTAAATTCCCCATCCAAAATGAACCGCGCCCCGTAATTGCGGGGCAAATATCGTGCGCCGTTTGTAACCGAGCTGCCATCGACAAACAACGGCAAAGAAGCAAAACCGCCCTTTTGCGCCGCCATAGCAGGCATGTGTGGCGACAAAAGGCCGATTCCGGAACCCGATTGCTCATAACGCAGTGCTTGATCTGGGTTTTACCAGCCAATGTGCAACCGCAACGGCGCCAATCGCCGTTACCCCGCCCCATGCCATCGCGGCCCCCACCCGACTTTGGTCGCATCCGCAGTGACCCCGCGCCGGTACCATGCCGCCAAAACCGCAGGATCCCGCCATTTCCGCCCAACAAAGGAATCCAGCCCCGCCTCCTATTCGACTAAGGGTTATCTTATGAGGGGTGATCAAAGCTGATAGGAAAATTTCGTGGCATGGCGTGCAACCAGCGCGATTGCCCATGAAAATTTTAAAAAGTCCGGGCGCGCAATATTTTGCGATCAAACCCGGCGCGGGAAGGTTCACATCCGAGGAAGGAGACGCGCAATGGACGACAAATCCGGCGCAGAATACTGGAGACGCAACGTCAAACTGGTGCTGACCCTGCTGGTCATCTGGTTTGTGGTCTCTTACGGTTTTGGCATTCTGTTTGTTGATGCCCTCAATACCATCACGTTCGCAGGTTTTCAGCTTGGTTTCTGGTTTGCCCAGCAAGGATCGATCTATGTGTTTGCGATCCTGATTTTTGTCTATGTCCGGCAAATGAACAAACTGGACCGCGAATTCAACGTTCGAGAAGACGAATAAGCCCATATCGGCTGTTTGTATTGGGGAGCTTTCAAATGGATCTTACGACCCTGACATATATTGCCGTGGGGCTTAGCTTTGCGCTTTATATCGGCATTGCCATCTGGGCAAAAGCCAGCACAACTGGTGAGTTTTACGTGGCGGGCTCCGGGGTAAACCCGGTTGTTAACGGCATGGCCACCGCGGCCGACTGGATGTCGGCGGCATCGTTTATTTCGATGGCCGGCCTGATCGCGTTTCTGGGCTATGGCGGGTCGGTTTATCTGATGGGCTGGACCGGCGGCTATTGCCTGCTGGCCATGTTGCTGGCCCCGTATTTGCGCAAATACGGCAAATTCACCGTGCCCGAATTTATCGGCGACCGGTTTTATTCCAAAACCGCCCGTATCGTGGCCGTGGTCTGCCTGATCTTTATTTCCTTTACCTATGTCGCAGGCCAGATGCGCGGCGTCGGCATTGTGTTTTCGCGCTTCCTTGAGGTCGACATTCTGACCGGGCTGATCATTGGTATGAGCATTGTTTTCGTTTACGCCGTTCTGGGCGGAATGAAAGGGGTGACCTACACCCAGGTTGCCCAATATTGCGTGCTGATCGTTGCCTATACCGTCCCGGCCATTTTCATCGCCTTTCAGCTTACCGGCAACCCGATCCCGCAGCTTGCCTTTGGTTCCACCGTTAATGGCACCGGCGAGTTTATGCTTGATCGCCTCAACCAGGTTGTAACCGACCTTGGCTTTCTGGAATACACAACCACCAGCAAATCCACGATCGACATTTTTGCCATTACCCTGGCGCTGATGGTGGGCACGGCGGGTTTGCCCCACGTTATTGTGCGTTTCTTTACCGTTCCCAAAGTGCGCGATGCGCGGTCATCGGCCGGTTGGGCGCTGGTTTTCATTGCCATTTTATACACCACCGCCCCGGCTGTGGGTGCAATGGCCCGCCTGAACCTGACGCAAACCGTGCAAACCGGCCCGGTTGGCGCAGAAGATGGCAACCTTGTTTTTGAACAGCGCCCGGACTGGATGAAACGCTGGGAATCAACCGGTCTTCTGTCCTTTGATGACAAAAACGGCGATGGCAAAATTCAGTATTACAACGATGCCAATGCCGAATTTGCCGCCAAAGCCGAACAATATGGCTGGAAAGGCAACGAATTAAAGGTCGATAACGACATTATGGTGCTGGCCAACCCGGAAATAGCCCAATTGCCAAACTGGGTGATTGCCCTGGTGGCGGCCGGTGGTATTGCCGCTGCCCTGTCAACCGCAGCGGGTTTGTTGCTGGTAATTTCGTCCAGCATTTCGCATGACTTGCTTAAAAGCACCTTCACCCCCGATATGACCGAAAAACAGGAACTGTTAACCGGGCGTATTGCCGCCGCCGTTGCCATCGGCATTGCCGGCTATCTGGGCTATAACCCGCCCGGCTTTGTCGCCCAGGTGGTCGCCTTTGCCTTTGGTCTGGCCGCTGCTTCGCTGTTCCCGGTGATTATCATGGGGATTTTCTCCAAGAAAATTAACCGTGAAGGTGCCATTGCCGGGATGCTGACCGGGCTTGTTTTCACCATGGGCTATATCATTGCCTATAAGGGTGTTTTCATTGCTCCGATCCTGCCCAACACCGCCGAATACTGGCTGTTTGGCATATCCCCCGAAGGCATCGGCGCGGTTGGCATGGTGCTTAACTTTGCTGTGGCCTTTGCCGTATCAAAGGTTACCGCCGAGCCGCCGCAACGTATTCAGGAAATGGTCGAACATATCCGCGTTCCCAAAGGGGCCGGTGCCGCTGTTGATCATTAATCTGGCCGCAATCTGACTGGCTGAAATTTTTCAACCAGATCCATCAAGACCCCCGGCATGTCAAAGACAGCCGGGGGTCTTTTACATTAGGGTTTACCGGCACAATCTGGCATCCTTGCCCGACCGTTTTGCAACCGGGGAATGACATGAGCCTTGAACTTAAAGACATCCGCGATTTTCTGGCCGCCCATCACCCGTTTGACCTGCTGCCCGATGACGACCTGGACCAGATTCCGGCCCGGCTGACCGCGCGATATTTTCGCAAGGGGTCGGTTATTTTACAGCCCGATATTACGTGCCTGCATTTGCACATTGTGCGCACCGGGGCGGTTGAAACCCAGTCCCCCGACGGGCAGTTGTTGGCCCGGCTATCGGAAGGCGAATGTTTTGGCGTGCGCGCCATGTTTCGCGGTGGCAAGGCCGCCAACCGCATTACCGCGATTGAAGACACGCTGGTTTACCAGCTTCCTGAAAGCGATTTTCACGATCTGGCCGGGAAACATCCGCAATTTGCTTATTTCTTTGAATTGATGGGCGGGGCGCGCCTGCGCGGCGGCATGCAAATGGCCGAAGAACGCGACGAAGACCAGCTAAAATTAATGAGCCTGCAAGTCAGCGACCTGATTGCACGCGACGTTGTCAGCCTGCCCAAAACCGCAACCGTACGTGAAGCCGGGCAGCATATGAGCAAGGAGCGGGTTTCGTGCCTGCTTTTAACCGATGATGGCGGTGAAATTGCCGGGATTATCACCGATCGCGATTTGCGCAACCGGGTTGTCGCGCTGGGGCTGGATTATACCACCCCGGTTGCCAACATTATGACCCGCAACCCGATATCAATCACCCCCGATGCCTATGCCTTCGATGCGTTGCTGACCATGACGCGGCATAATATTCGCCATTTGCCGGTGGTGGCCGCCGGGGCCGACACCCCGGTCGGGGTTATTACCACCACCAACCTGTTAATGCGTCAGTCGCTATCCGCCGTTTATATGGCAGGCGAGATCAGCAAAATGGACACGGCCGAGGATATGGCAGGTGTTATTGCCCAAATTCCCGAATTGCTGCGCCAATTAATTGATGCCGGGGCAACATCGCAAAATGCCGGGCATATCGTCACCACCCTGGCCGATACGGTAACCTCGCGCCTGCTGGAACTGGGTGAAAAGAAATTTGGCCCCCCGCCCGTACCCTATGTGTGGCTGGCGGGCGGATCGCAAGGGCGACAGGAACAAACGGCAATATCGGATCAGGATAACTGCCTGATGCTTGATGATTCGTATGACGCCGGACGTCATGGCGATTATTTCCGCGACCTTGCCGATTTTGTCTGCGACGGACTTAACACCGCAGGCTACGTTTATTGCCCCGGCGAGATGATGGCCAAAACCGACAAATGGCGCCAGACAGCGGCGACATGGCACCAGTATTTCACCAACTGGATCCAAAGCCCCGAACCCAAAGCCCTGATGTTATGTTCCGTCTGGTTTGATTTGCGCCCGATCTATGGCAAGGCATCGCTTTACGAACAGTTACACCGCCAGATTGTTACCATGGCATCGGGCAACCGCATTTTTCTGGCTTTCATGGTCGGCAATGCGCAAAGCCATCAGGTGCCGCTGGGCTTTTTTCGCAACTTCGTCATGATCCGGGGCGGCGAACATGACCGGACTTTGGACATGAAACACAGTGGTGTGGTGCCAATTGTTGATATTGCCCGCATTCATGCACTGGGCAATGGTATTGCCGCGGTAAACACCAGTAACCGGCTTCAGGCTGCCATTCATACATCCTCGATCAGTGCGCAAGGGGCGCGCGATTTGATGGATGCCTATGAATTTATCAGCATCACGCGGTTAAAACATCAGGTCGCGCAAATTCGCGCGGGCGAACGGCCCGATAACTTTTTACGCCCCGAAAGCCTGTCGGCGTTCGAGCGAAGCCACCTCAAAGATGCCTTTAACGTGATAAAGACATTGCAAACTGCCCTTGAAAGCAGTTTTGGCAAAAGCGGCACCTGACGACGCGTAAAGCACACAGGATACAATATGGGTCTGCACGAAAAGATACTCGACAGCCAGGTTTATCGCCGCTGGAACCGCAAGCGCGCAACCGGCCCGCTGGCACAGTTTTACGATATTGCCCCGGTTGCCTCGGACCGGCATATTTCCGATATAGAGTTTGTCGCCCTGGATCTGGAAACCACCGGACTAAACCCGAAAAACAACGAAATCATCAGTGTTGGCTGGGTGTTGATCCGCAATCGCGGGGTTGATTTTTCAAGCGCGCAGCATTTTCTGGTCCGCCCGACCAAAGACGTGACCGAAAGTTCCGCCGTTATTCATGGCATTCTTGACAGTCACGTTGCCGATGCCCCCGATATTGAAACCGTGCTGCGCCAGTTATTGCCGGTGTTGGCCGGGCGCGTATTGCTGGCCCATCATGCGCCAATTGAACTGGGCTTTTTGGGCCGGGCCTGCAAAAAACTGTATGGGGCATCGCTGCAATTACCAACGGTGGATACACTGGTATTGGCGCTACGCGATATTCACCGACAGGGCATCCCGTTTAAAAGCGGGGCGTTAAAGCTGCAAAACCTGCGCAAATTGCACAATTTACCGCCCTATCGCGCCCATAATGCCCTGACCGATGCCATGGCCACCGCCGAGCTTTTTTTGGCCCAGATCAACAAGCGTGATCCTAAAGGCGAACTTGAGCTGGACCGCGTCCTGCGCTAACCCATAAGGGCACTTTCACCCCAGCACCAAAGGGCACGGTATTATGTTTGTCTTTATCTTTACCACCATCGTGGTTGGCTTTGCCTGTGCCGGTTTTATCATGCTGGGGTTTCGCCTGACCGGGCGTAAAGCCCCGAAATACCTGATCCCGCTAACGGCGGCCCTTGGCATGTTTGGCTATATGATATGGGATGATTACAGCTGGTTTGACCGGGTGTCGTCGCGCCTGCCGCCGCAGGTGGAAATTACCCAAACCTATGTCACCACCGCACCTTACAAACCCTGGACCTTGCTGGTTGCACCGGTGAACCGGTTTAGTGCCATTGACGGCGATAAAACCATTACCAACCCGGCCAATGCCGCCCAAAAACAGATCACCACAATTTACCTGCAAAAAAGCCACCTCACCTTGGCCACCACCCGCCTGATCGATTGCGATACCCGATTGGCAAGCTTTATCACCCCCGATACGGCACTTGATGGCAATGGTTTTCCAACGCAAATTGACGATGCGAAACCGTTGGAAAGCAACGACCCCGCCATGGTTTATGCCTGCGAATAACAGGTGCCGGTGTTACGTTCCAACCAGATTTCACAGCATCTCGATCACGATTTTGCCAAACGGCCCTTGATCCAGCCGGTCCAGCGCGGCGGGTAAATCTTCAAGCGGGTAACGTTGATCTATCACCGGTTTGATTTTTGCGTGATCGATCGCACGGACAAGTTTTTCCAATGCAAGTCGATGCCCCGTGCCTATCCCGTGAAGTGTCAGATCTTTCATCAAAATCGGCATAAGGGGGGATGAAACCTCGAACCCTTGCAGTGCCCCGATCTGATAAATATGGCCGCCGACCGCTGCCAGTTCCACTGCACGGCCAAGATGCGATCCCCCCACCAGTTCCAGCACATGGTCCGCGCCATAATCCCTGGTAATCCGCAACACCGTTTCAACCAGATCTTCGTTGTGCCGGTCGATAACGTGATCGGCCCCTAATGCCTGTGCGCAGGCAAGTTTGCTGGCACTGCCCGAAACAATGACATTGGCCCCGTGTAATTTGGCAATTTGAATACCAAACAGGGCCACCCCGCCAGTCCCTTCAACCAGAACAATATCGCCAGCCTTTACGCACCCCCGGCACGTTAGCGCAAACCACGCCGTAAGCCCGGCGCAGGGCAAGGTGCTGGCCTGTGCATGATCAAGGCTGGCGGGCGCGGCCACAAACCAGTCCGCCGGAAAGGCAACATATTGCGCCAACACACCGGGATAATACCCGCCCAGCGTTTTATAGGATGGTGTCCGGGCATTGCCACTGCGCGTGCCGTCTATCCAGTCTGGCGTAAATGTGGAAATAACGGGCTCACCCACCTTGAACCGGTCAACATCTTTGCCCACCGCAACAACGGTTCCGGCCATATCGGACCCCGGTGTAAACGGAAAGGAAAGCGGCAATCCCCGGCCATTTTCCATCACCATTTTATCGCGATAGTTCAGTGAAACCGCTTTCACTTTCACCAGAACCTCGCCGCGCGCCGGTTGCGGAACAGGGACATCGCGCAGTTCTAAAAACTGCCGCCCGATTTCGTCCATTTCCCAGCGTTTCATTGTTTCGGCCATCAGGTGCTCCATGTTCATAATCACTGAAATGCCGTTGTCTTGCGCCGGCAACAGCAGGGATCGAACAATTTTGCACAATTGATTATAGGCGATAATCCGTTATAATTTTGATTATTTGCTGAGCAGGATTCATTAATATGAAGGGCACCGAATTTGCGGAACTGACGGCCTTTATGGCGGTCACCCGCGAAAGAAGTTTTCGCCGGGCCGCACAGTCGCTTGGCCTGACACCCTCCGCGTTAAGCCACACCATCCGGTCACTGGAGGAACGCCTTGGTGCAAGGCTGCTAAACCGGACAACGCGCAGCGTCGCCCCGACACAAGCGGGGCAAACCCTGTTTGAGCGACTGGGCCCTGCCTTTCAAGATATTGAAGGGGCCGTTAAAGACGTAGGGGCGTTTCAAACACAGCCCCGTGGGACGGTTCGCCTTAACCTGCCACGTCTGGCTGTTCATCGCGTTATCACGCCCATATTGGCTGATTTTACAACGAAATATCCCGATATTCAGCTCGATTTGATCATTGATGACAACATCACGGATGTGGTGGCAAAGGGGTTTGATGCGGGCATTCGGTCCGGCGAACTGATATCGCAAGACATGATCGCAGTTAAACTGACACCGGATTTACGCATGGCCGTTGTCGGATCGGCCTCCTATTTTCAGCACCACCCCGTTCCCGCAAAGCCAGCAGATCTTCGCGACCATTCCTGTGTCACTTATCGCTGGAACGAAACCGGCGCTCTTTTTCCATGGCGGTTTCGCAACGGTGATCAATCTGTCGAGGTTAAAATTTCACAATCGGTTACCGTCAACGACATCGATATTTTGTGTGAAGCGGCCCTTCAGGGCGTCGGGCTTGCCCTGCTTCCTGAAAGTTTCGTTCAGCCCCATATAGCCGATGGCCACCTTGTCAGGGTGCTTGAAAACTGGTGCCAGCCTTTTGCCGGTTTTTACCTGTATTACCCCGACAAACCGTATATGCCCGCAGCCTTGCGCGCCTTTATCGATTTTGTAAAATCGTCGCGTCCTGCGCTATGCCCCCTTTAAAAGATGGAAAAACAGCCAAAATCATCCACAACATATAATCAAAAACCAAACCCGCACTTTAACGATAACGGGCCCTTCTGAAATCTTCCGTCACCGATTTTCTATACATAACAAATGGGTGAGGCCTCCCGCTGCCCGGCCTTAATGGCAAGTTTGACCTTGACCAATCGTTATATCCAATGAAATATAGCGATAATTCACCTCAAACGGAGTCTTCCCGATGCTGTTGTCCCCTCGTCGAATTTTATCGTCCCTGGCGGTCGCCAGTTTGTTCGCTCTGCCCGGTCTGGCCCATGCCGAAGATATAACCGTTTTTGCAGCCGCCAGCCTGACCGATGCAATGGGCGAGGTCGCCAAGGCTTATGAAAAAACCCACGGCGATGACCATGTGCTGTTGTCATTTGCCAGTTCTTCCACGCTGGCCCGGCAAATTTCGGCGGGCGGCCCGGCAGAGGTTTATATATCGGCCAATGAAAAGTGGATGGACTGGCTTTCCGATCAGGACATGATTGAAGCTGGCACCCGCAGCGATCTTTTGGGTAATTCGCTGGTCCTGATTGCCCCGACAGACAGTAAAACCGGCACCGTGACCCTGGATAAAAACAGCGACCTGACAGCGCTGATGGGCAAGGATGACCGCATTGCCATTGGCGACCCCGACCATGTTCCGGCAGGCATTTATGGCAAACAGGCCCTGACGCAGCTGGGCATGTGGGACAGAACCGAACCGCGCCTGGCCCGGGCCGATAATGTGCGCGCGGCACTGGCATTGGTCGAACGCGGCGAAGCCCCGCTGGGTATTGTTTACGGCACCGATGCCGCGATCAGCAAGGGCGTTAAAGTCGTTGCCACTTTCCCGACAAACAGCCATCCTGCCATTACCTATCCGGTCGCGGTGATGAAGGGCATGAAAAACCCGGCGTCCCAACGCCTGATGGACTTTTTAAAATCCTCCACCGCAAGTGCCATTTTTGGCGATTACGGTTTCACCCTGCCAAAGGCATAACGGGCCAATACCGACCATGACGCTGTCGCCTGCCGAAATTGATGCCCTGTTATTAAGCCTGAAAATTGCAGCGGTGGCGGTGGCCGGGGCTTTGCCCTTTGCCATCGCCTGCGCCAGCCTTTTGACATTCGGGCGATTTCCCGGCCGGTTTTTAATCGATGCCATCGTGCATTTACCCCTGATTTTACCGCCGGTGGTGATGGGATATTTGCTGCTGATCAGCTTTGGCACACGGGCCCCGATTGGCGCATGGTTGCTTCACAGCTTTGACATCCGGCTGGTGTTTAGCTGGACGGGGGCGGCACTGGCCTCGGCGATTGTCAGCTTTCCCTTTCAGGTGCGCGCCATTCGCATTGCCCTGGAAAATATTGATCCCGGCCTGCATCAGGCAGCCGAAACGCTGGGTGCAGGCCCGATTGACCGGTTTATCAACCTGACCTTGCCGCTGGCCCTGCCCGGTATCATTGCCGGGGCAATTACCGCCTTTAGCGCCAGTCTGGGCGAATTTGGCGCGATTATTACCTTTGTTTCCAACATTCCCGGCCAAACCCGCACCCTGCCACTGGCGATTTATACCGCCATTCAAACCCCGGGCGGTGAATTGGCCGCAGCAAGGCTGGCAATGCTTTCCATCGGGCTGGCGCTGTGCGGGTTGATTATTTCGGAAATGATGATGCGGGGCATTCGTCGCAAACTGACCGGTCAGGTGCGGCCATGAACCTTGAAATAGATATTCGTCATCAGGCCGGGATGCTTGCCCTTGATGCCTGCTTTACCATTGAACGCCCCGGCATAACCGCCCTGTTTGGCCCGTCGGGCAGCGGTAAAACCACCCTGATCAACGCCATTGCCGGGTTGATCCGCCCCGATGACGGCACCATTACCATTAACGGCACAGCTGTTTTTGACCGTAAAAACAGCATCCACCTGCCGCCGCGCCAACGCCGTGTTGGTTATGTTTTTCAAGATGCCCGGCTGTTTCCGCATTTAACGGTACGTAAAAACCTTTATTTTGCCCATCGGCGGTCGCCAAACCCGCTGCCAAATGGCGAAATAGACGCAATCATTGCCATGCTGGGCATCGGCGGGTTGCTATCGCGCCGCCCGATAAAACTTTCGGGCGGAGAAAAACAACGGGTGTCGTTGGGCCGTGCGCTGCTTGGCAAGCCCGATATTTTGTTGTTAGACGAACCGCTTTCCGCGCTTGATCAGGCCCGCAAAGACGAAATCCTGCCCTATCTTGAGGCGCTGCGCGATCAGCGCCGCCTGCCGATATTATATGTCAGCCACGCGATTGATGAAGTCGCGCGCCTTGCCGACAATATGGTGGTGATGGAAAATGGCACCGTGCGCGCCAGCGGGTCGGTGTTTGATATTCTGGCCCGCACCGACCTTGCGCCGTTGACCGGGCAATTTGATACCGGGGCGGTTATTCCCGCCACGGTGACCGGGCATGACACCGCCGGGGGCATTACATTTCTCGATTGTGCGGGGCATCAATTAATTGTGCCGCTGCTTGGCCCCGCAACACCGATAGCCCCCGCACCCGCCACCGCCACGCGTCTCCGGCAAACGCGCCTGCATATTCGCGCCCGCGACGTTATGATCGCCACGACCATTCCCGATGGCATCAGTGCAAACAATATTGTGCCCGTGACCATCCGCAATTTGCAACCGCTGGACCATGCGGGGATGGATGTCGCCCTGCACCTGGGCCATTTGGCGACAGATACAGCGAATACGCAAAAACATGCCCCGGTGATACATGCCCGTATCACCGGCTATTCCGCCAGCAGGCTAAACCTGCAACCGGGGCAGCAGGTTTATGCCGTGATCAAATCCGTAACTGTTGATGGAAAATTGCGCGATACCGACGCGTGATGTGACCGCGTGATATTTGGTCTGGCATCAGGTTTGCGGTGCCTGTTCATCGCTATCATTTAAGGCGGGGTCAGCCAGACAAGCCGCCAGGTCGCCCAAAACGGGGCCAAGGGCCTGTTTAGCCTGTTGTTCGGCGGCGATATAAAGTGCAATCACTTTATGGCCCATAGGTGTGAGTTCCGCCCCCCCATGAGCTTTGCCACCAATTTTGGTGGCAATAACCGGGGTGGTAAAGCTTTTATTTAGCTCATCAATTAACAACCAAGCCCGGCGATAGGACATGCCCATTTTGCGCGCTGCCGCCGAAATGGATTTTTCTGCCTCGACCGCGCACAACAAATCCACCTTGCCATAGCCAAGGCGCACCCCGCCGGGAAGGTCGATTTTAAGGCGTATTTTCAAATCACTGGCGTTTGTCATGCCCCAAGCTTACCCGATTGCCTGCCTATACCCAACATCATTGATCAAAGCCGATCACTGATGCGCTTAGTCGGTGGGCGGGCTTTGCAAAAGTCCTTGCCAATCGTTTCATAGACCGCGCGCGCTGCCCTTGCACCTAACCGGCACTTCATGAGTTATCCTCATAAAAAGCCGGTATGAGAAGCCAGATGACAAAAGGCCGGTTTCCCGGCCCGCTGCCCAAGATCGCCCCCGATTAATTAACCGGCGTTATTAAAGGCTGACCGGCAAAAAACGCTGTCAGATTATCAACAACCAGTTGCCCCATCGCATCGCGGGTTTCGACGGTGCCACTGGCATGGTGCGGGTAGATCACCACGTTATCGAGTGCGGCAAAGGCCGGGTTCATATGCGGTTCGTTATGGAAAACATCCAGCCCGGCGCCGCCAACCACACCATCTTGCAAGGCGGTAATCAGGGCGGGTTCGTCAATGACGCTGCCCCGTGCAATGTTAACGATATAGCCGGTTGCACCCAATGCCTTCAGCACATCGATATTAATCAGATCGCGGGTGGCATTGCCACCGGGGCACGCCACCACCAGCACATCGGCCCACGTGGCAAGGGCAATCAGATCGTCAAAATACTGATAGGAAATGTCGTTTTGGCGCGACCGGCCAAAATAACCCAGCTCGACCCCAAACGGTTCGGCCCGGCTGGCGATGGCTTTGCCAATGCGCCCCAAACCCACAATGCCAACTTTTTTGCTGTGCAAGGTGGTGGTCAGCGGCATCGCCCCGTTTTTCGACCAGTTGCCACTGCGTGCCCAGCGATCCCCAACCACAAGGCGGCGCAAGGTGGACAACATCAGCATAATGGCGGTATCGGCGACATCATCGTTCAAAACATCGGGGGTATTGGTGACCTTGACCCCGCGCGCGGTGCAGGCCGGGATATCGATTGAATCATACCCAACCCCGAAACTGGCAATCACTTCAAGGTTGGGCAAACGACCCAGCAGATCAGTTGGCATGCCTACACCTGCGGTGGTCATTACCAGCCGGATTTTGTCGGCCACTTCCGCCAGCAGGGCGTCGCGGTCATCGCTTTTATCGTAGCGGTGCAGATTATAGTCCTGCGCCAGTTTTTCCATCTGGTGCGGGCGCGCGGGCGACACAACCAGAACGTCACGGGTTTCAGACATATTATGACTCTCCTGAAAAAGCGATCAAACGGCCAGACCGACCGGATCGCCCAATATTATTGGTATTACCAATAATGCCCCGAACCGGGATCAAGATGCAATCCCTGTAACGAATTTTCATCACACACTGCTATGACCGGCTTTCTCGATCCGCCATCAAACACAATTTGTCTTCACCCAAAAATGCCAGCCCGGAACATAGGTCCGGACCGGCATTTGGCAGCAGGGATCCCCTGTTTTGCAGAGGAACAAGTACCGATATCATCGTGGGAAGCAGCCTTAAACTTCCAGCCACTCGCGACGGATATCCATATTTGCCGTGAGTTCGTCCGGGGTTCCTTCGAACACCATCTGGCCATGGCCCATAACGTAGAGGCGGTGCGAAATACGCATGGCAATTGCCAGGCGCTGTTCGACCAGCAAAATGGAAATGCCGCGTCGGGCGACTTCTTGCAACAGATCGCCAATACGTTCGACCATCTGCGGGGCCAGGCCTTCGGTTGGTTCGTCAATCATGATCAGGTCGGGATTTCCCATCAGGGTGCGGCAAATGGTCAGCATTTGTTGCTCGCCGCCTGAAAGGGCACCGCCCGGCGCATTGGCCCGCTCGCGCAACTGGGGAAACAGTTTCCAGGTTTCCTCGATGCTCCAGCGGGCTTCTTTCTGGCCCGATTTAATGCCAAGCAGCAGGTTTTGCTCCACCGTCAGCATCGGGAAAATGGCACGTTCCTCGGGAACGTAGCCAATGCCAAGACGGGCAATTTCGTGGGGTTTGCGCCCGGCAATTTTTTGCTGTTTGAATTCGATATCGCCGCGCGGAACCGGGTTGCCCATAATGGCCTTTAACGTGGTCGAACGCCCGACCCCGTTGCGGCCCAGAATGCTGACAATTTCATTGGCGCCAACAGACATGTTAACACCTTGAAGGATATGGCTTTTGCCGTAATAGGCATGAAGATCACGCACATTTAGCATCGTCATGCCACCTCCGTTCCAAGATAGGCCTGCTGAACAGAAGCATTGGCCTTGATACGTTCGGGGGTATCGGACGCAATAACTTCGCCGTAAACCAGAACCGAAATACGGTCGGCCAGATCAAAAACCACCCCCATATCGTGTTCAATCATCAACAGGGTCCTGTTTTCACTGACCTTGCGGATCAGTTCCACCATATGTTCGGTTTCGCCGTGGCTCATCCCGGCCATCGGTTCGTCGAGCAAAAGGGTGTTGGCATTGCTGGCAATGGCAAGGCCAATTTCCAGCGCCCGTTGCTCGGCATAGGCCAGCACCCCAGCGGGCATGTTCCAGCGCTCGATCAGGTTGATTTCGCGGAGAATTTCTTCGGTGCGCTGGCGGGCATCGGCCAGACGTTCCACATTACGCCAGAACGAATATTTGTATCCCAGCGCCCACAGGGTCGCACAGCGCACATTTTCCCAAACGGTTAGCTGGGGAAACAGGTTGGTCACCTGAAAACTGCGCGACAGGCCGCGCCGCGCAATCAATTGCGGCGGCATGCCGGTAATGTCATCGCCGTGCAGGCGCACCGATCCGCCACTTGGCTGATAATGGCCGCTGATCAGATGAAACAGCGTCGATTTCCCCGCCCCGTTCGGGCCAATCACGGCGTGGCGTTCACCAGCGGGAATATCCAGATCGATCCCCCGAATGATTTTCATTGGACCGAAGCTTTTTTCAAGCCCGGACAAGCGAAGGGCCGGCACGGGATTTTTGGGCTGTGTCATGGCAATTTCCTCCATGCAAGCGCTTCGCTATAGGCGTCCCCGGCCAAGCGGGCGGCGCGCAAAAACAACCATGTGCCCACCGCAAACAAAATAACGGCAATGATCCAGGGCAGCGGCGAATTGGCATTAAACGGAACATAAAAGAACGCCATGGCCGGCCCGGCGGCGGTTTTAACCGCAAGCTGATAGGTCATTTCTATAACCATGCTAAGCCCGGTAATAGCCACCAGACCGGGCAGCAGGGCCAAAACATAATAGGGGGCGACGCGGTGAAACTGCCGGGTTTGCAACAGCGGCTGTTGCAAGGCCAGTAACCCTGCCAAACCGCGCGGGGCATACATCACCATGCCAATAAACAACAGCCCGAAATACAACTGCCACACATCGGTAACATCGCTGAGCATCAATTGCAGATAGGTCACAACAACGGCACCAATGATCGGCCCGGCAAAATTGCCGATCCCGCCGATATAGGTCATTAAAATAACGGCACCGGATTCCCCGACGCCCATCTGGGCCGAGTTCATGATTTCGAAATTAATCGCTGCCAAACCGCCGCCAATACCGGCAAACAGGCCCGACAGGCTAAAGGCCATAAACCGCACCGTTTGGGTGTTATAGCCAATGAAACGCACGCGTTCGGGGTTATCGCGCACGGCATTACATATCCGGCCAAAGGGCGTGCAGGTTATGGCATACATCGCCGCAACCGAAATCAGGCACCAGACCGCGATCAGATAATAAACCTGAATTTGCGGGCCAAAACTTAACCCGAAGACTTGCACCATATCGGTCCGATCAAGCGTGATGCCTTCTTCGCCGCCAAAAAAGTGACGCAGGATCAGCGCACTGGACGATACCAGTTCGGCAATGCCAAGCGTGATCATGGCAAAGGCGGTGCCTGAACGTTTGGTTGAAACAGCGCCCAGAATGATGCCAAAAACAAGCCCGGTAAACCCGCCCATAATGGGAAATAAAAACAGTGGCACCGGGCTGGCGGTGCCAACCACGGCATTCATGGCCCACGCGGTTAAAAAACCGCCCAGACCAAAAAACACCGCATGTCCAAACGACAGCAAACCGGTTTGCCCCAACAGCATGTTATAGGACAGCGCAAAGATGATCATGGTGCCCATCATGCACATTGTGGATACAGACAGCCCTGAACTGAAAACATAGGGCAAGCCTGCCAGCACGATCGCGGCAACAATCCAGATACCAAAACGCGCCAGAAAGCTTTCGCGCGCACCCGACGGCAGCGCAGGAATTTTCATATCGGTTTTCTGACTCATCGGTTGTTCGTCCCCATCAATCCGCGCGGCCGAAAGATCAAAATCAGCACCAAAAGCAGATAAGGCAAAATTGGTGCAATCTGGGCGACCGTCACGTTCCACAGATCGTCAAGATAAAAGGCGACATTGCCGGTCAGCGGGGAACTGCCAAAAACGTCAGCCAGGGATATGTTGAAAGCAACGGCATAGGTTTGCACCAGACCAATCAGCAAGGATGCCACAAACGCCCCGCCCAGCGAGCCCAGGCCGCCCACCACAACCACAACAAACAGGATCGGCCCCAAAAGACCGGCCATGTTCGATTGTGTGACCAGCACCGGACCGGCGATAACGCCCGCAACGGCAGCCAGCGCCACCCCGACACCAAAAACCAGCATGAAAATGCGATCAACGTTATGGCCCAGCATCCCGACCATATCGGGGTGGGACAAGGCGGCCTGCACAATCAGCCCGATACGCGTGCGCCGGATAACCAGCAACAGTGCCAGGAAAATGACGACCGATACCAGCAACGCAAACATTTTGAAGGCGGGATAGGTGGTGGCAAAAACCGTGAAAGCGGAAAAATCGAGCGATGCGGGCACGCGATAATCGACCGGCAGCTTGCCCCATACCATTTCCACCACTTCCTGAATGACAAAGGTCAAACCAAAGGTGAAAAGCAGTTCGGCGACATGGCCGTGACGATGAACATGGCGCAGGCCATAACGCTCCACCACCATGCCGATACCGGCAACGATAAGGGGTGCAAACACCAGACCTGCCCAAAAGCCCATATGCTGGGTAATTTCAAAACCAAAAAAGGCGCCCAGCATATAAAAGCTGGCATGGGCCAGGTTCAGAACGCCCATCATACTGAAGATGACGGTCAGTCCGCTGGCCATAAGAAACAGCAGCATCCCGTAAAGGATACCGTTAATAGTTGAAATAAAAAGGATTTCGAACACGATCGCGTTTCCCCGCTTCCGAGCGTCGTCATGAGGCCGTTACCGGCTGAGAGATGGCGGCGCTCAGAGTGATAACCGAACGCCGCTTGATCAATCGTCAGCCAGGACGCTTCATTTCGCAAGTGGTCGGAACAACGGTATCTTTGGCGGCAATTTCGCCAACCTTGTTCCAGCCCCATCCGGTGTGTTCCTCGTCAAATGCCTTGTCATTGGCAAGAGGCCCGAACGAAGAAATATAAAGCGGCTGGAACAGCTGATGGTCATCTTTACGCATAAAGCTGTCCCCCCCGGCCGAGAAGCTGGCATATTTCATGCCTTCAAGCTTGGGGATGAAATCGGCCGGATCTTGCGAGCCGGCAGCTTCGATGGCCTTGAACAGCATGGCGGTCGTATTGAAAATACGCGGGAACAATACCGGCGCATCCTTGTAACGCGCGCCATATTCGCGTGCGGTCTTTTCGGCCGGCTCATAACCAAGATTGCTGATGCCTTCGTTGATCTGAAAAACCCGACCCGACATGTCAGCCTGCTTGATCGCGGTGGGGCCACCAGCAGCACCGGCATAATAGGTGTACCAGTTCACATCCAGCCCGGACTGACCGGCAGCCTTGATCAACAGGGAAAAGTCCTGTCCCCAGTTGCTGGTGATCACGGTATCAGCACCAGATGCCTTGATTTTGGCAATGTAAGGCGAAAAGTCGGTAATTTTCACCAGCGGATGGAACTCGTTACCGACGATTTCGATGTCGGGACGTTTTTCTTTCAGCATGCTGACGGCGGCATCGGCAACCGCATGACCGAACGAATAATCCTGATCGATCAGATAGACTTTTTTGATTTCAGCGCGCTGTTTGATGAAATTGGTCAACGCGGCCATTTTGACATTGGTATTGGCATCAAAACCAAAATGCCAATAGCTGCAATTATCATTGGTCATAACCGGGTCGATCGCGCCGTAATTTAGATAAACGATGTGTGCGTCGGGGTTACGGCGGTTGTATTTGGCAACAAACCCTTCGATGGCCGAGCCGACCGACGACCCGTTACCCTGAATGATGATGCGAACACCTTCATCAATGGCCTTTTGCACCTGAACAAGGCTGGTTTGCGGGTTGATCTGGTTGTCGTAACCGATAACCTCGACCTGTTCGCCATTAATGCCACCATTTTTATTGGCGGTGTCGGCGATGAAGTTAAGCTGGTTAAGGCCGATCTGGCCAATGCTGGCAGCGCCACCGGAAAGAGGGTCAACATAGCCGATTTTAATATTATCGGCAGCGGCGGGCACAGCGGATGCCCCGATCACAGACAGTGCAAGCACCGTCGAAGCAACAAGTTTCTTCATAGGTTCCTCCCTGATTAAGAAGCGGGTCATCCGCCCCTTTATTGCAGTTATTACTGCCTTTTTACGCAGACCGTTCCGTCGGCATTGACGTCGGCCCTTGGTATCTTCTGCGTATCTTCTGCGTATCTTCTCGTGTTCGTTGTCGTAATGCGCGGCCCGCCATAAGGCCGCGCAATTTAACAAAATTAACTATCAGGCTTTTGAAAACAGGGCCGAGGGTTCTTCACCGGCTCCGGCCAGTTCGCGTTCCGCCTGGGCAAAGCCATATCCCGGAACAATTTCGCCCTGACGGTCGCGGATCTGGTCCCACTGTGCCACCACACGCGCAGGCGCATCTTCAGCGCTGCCAATTTGCACACCGGTGGTAAGCGTGACATTTGCACAGGCAAAATGACCGGCCCCGGCGCACATAATGGCCCGTGTCGGCGCAGTTTCGCCCACCAGCGCCAAAAGGCCGGGGCTGACAAGGTCCGGGGCAAGTTTGGCAAGGGCATCAGGGGCCAGCAGGCCATCGGTCATTTGGGTGGCGGCTGTCGGGGCAAGGCAGTTAACGCGAATGTTGTATTTCTCGCCTTCCAGCGCCAGTGTCTGCATCAGGCCGACCAGTGCCATTTTGGCAGCCCCGTAATTGGCTTGGCCAAAATTGCCATAAAGACCGGAGGACGATGTGGTCATCACGATGCGGCCATAGCCCTGCTGGCGCATGATTTCCCATACCGCCTTGGTGCAAATGGCAGCGCCCATTAAATGAACATCAACAACCAGACGGAAATCGGCAAGATCCATCTTGGCAAAGCTTTTGTCGCGCAGGATACCGGCATTATTGACCAGAATGTCAACACGGCCCCATGTCGCCATGGTGTGTTCAACCATCTCGCCAATCCGGGCTTCGTCGGTTACCGATGCCGCAAAGGCAATTGCCTCGCCGCCATTGGCGTTAATTTCGTTGGCAACACGCGTTGCACTGTCGCCGTCCATATCATTGACAACAACCCGTGCGCCAAGGCTGGCCAGCAAAAGTGCATGGCATCTGCCCAATCCGCCACCCGCGCCGGTCACAATCGCGGTACGATCCCGAAGCTCCATTTTTGTATCCCTTATTGTCATCGGCAACTTATTAACTCACTAGTGAATTAATAATAAAAACGCAAGAGTTTCTTTTGCTGCGGCCCCGGTTTGGAGCCCCATGATTCCGTGTTATATTCGGCGGCAGAAAAACGGCAAAACCCTGCCGCAAACGCCCTGCCAGCCTCAGAATTCTTCGCCCTGGCCTACGACACCTTCGGGGCAGAACGTTCCTTGCAAACAGCGAGAAAACCGGCTGTCATGAAGGTTGCCATGCGTTCTTTAACCGCAATGAAATCGCCCGATTTGCACAAACCGCCCGACAGCTTGTCGATACGCCCGGTGCGCGCCAACGTCAGCATCAAGGCCCCGGTGACAAAGTGATATCCCCAAAAGATATCTTCCTCGGCACTATCGGGCAAAGCAGCCTTTAGAAGGTTAATCAGGCGCAAAACAACCGGGTCAAAATGCTTGTCCATCATGTCCGCGCCCCATTCCGGAGTATTGGCCACCTGCGCGCCCAGGGCCGCGTAGTTTTTCCAGCCGTCCCCGCCTTCGATATACAAATCAAGGTCGGTATCAAGAAAGGCCCGAAGCGCACCTTCCACCGTTGGCTTGCCGCCACATTCAAGCTCGTATTCCTTAAGCACACGCAGGCGTCGCTCGCTGGTGATAACAGCCCGGCGTTCAAACACCGCATCGAACAGCTTTTTCTTGTCCTCGAAATAGTAATTGATCAGCGTGTGATGCACGCCAACATATTTGGCGACATCCTTCAAGGTCACGCCATACAGGCCATGTCTGGAAAAAAGATATTCGGCAGCATCGAGTATCTTCTCAATCATCTCGGCGCGCTGTTCTGCCTTGGTCGAACTTCTGGGCCGCGATTTCTTCTCTACAGACAAGTTTGATACCTTTCCAAATTATGATCCCCCGCCGGCCAAACCGTTGCACCTTGCGCAAGGCACCTCACCCGCAACCTTTGCCACAGACCAGGGTGACACTGCCCCAATAGCAGCACAGTATCATTTAAGGCCACACGCAATATCAAAGACCTGTGCGGCATTCCCGTGGGCAGGATTTTACCGGTTTCGCCGCGCAGGGCCATAAAACCCGCTACCAACATAACCGCGAAGGCCGGCGATATCCAAACGATTTGACAGGCTGGCAACCGGGCGGGCACCGCTTTTGCAACGTCCGCCCGGCATTCATAGTCCGGATCGGGACGTTAGCCGTTATTCACTTCAAACAGCCCGGCGGCCCCCATGCCGCCGCCCACGCACATGGTCACCACAACATATTTCACCCCGCGACGGCGACCTTCTATCAGCGCATGGCCCACAAGGCGCGCGCCGGTCATACCATACGGATGGCCCACCGAAATGCCGCCGCCATTCACATTATAAATGTCGGGATTAATCCCCAAATGATCGCGGCAATAAAGTGCTTGTACGGCAAAGGCTTCGTTCAGTTCCCACAGCCCGATATCATCCACGCCAAGCCCGTGCTGTTTTAGCAATTTAGGAATGGCATAGATCGGGCCGATGCCCATTTCTTCGGGCGGGCAACCGGCAACCGCCATACCGCGATAAATTCCCAGCGGGGAAAGTCCGCGTTTTTCCGCCAGTTTCGCATCCATCAAAACACAGGCCGATGCCCCGTCGGAAAGCTGGCTGGCATTCCCGGCCGTAATCACGCCGCCGTCGATAACCGGCTTTAGCCCGGCCAAGCCGTCCAAAGTGGTCGAGGGGCGGTTGCCTTCGTCGCGATCAAGGGTGACCTCGCGTTCTGATACCACACCGGTTTCCTTGTCCTGCACTTTCATGCGGGTTGAAATCGGCACAATCTCGTCGTCAAACAGGCCGTTGGCCTGCGCCTTTGCGGTGCGCAACTGCGATTGCAGGGCGTATTCATCCTGTGCCTCGCGGCTGATGCCGTATTTGCTGGCAACAAATTCAGCCGTTTTTAACATCGGCATATAGGCATGGGCGGCACCGGCAATAACGTTTTCGTCGGCATCTTCCTGTATCCAGGAAAAATAACGGTCCTGCACAGCCGAAATATTATCCTGCCCACCGGCGGCAACAATATCCATACCATCAACCATGATTTGCTTGGCGGCGGTTGCAATCGCCATCAGGCCCGATGCACATTGCCGGTCCATGGTCTGGCCCGGAACCGTTACCGGAAGACCCGCCGCAAAGACCGCATTGCGCGCCAGGTTCATGCCCGCGGTTCCGGCGGCCAAAACCGTACCGAGAACAAAATCCTCGATCTCGGCGGCATCAATTTTGGCCCGCGCCACAGCGTGCTGTAAAACATGGCCCGCCAGCGTCGGCGATTTAATAGCATTCAGGCTTCCGCGATAGGCGCGCCCGATGCCGGTCCGGGCGGTGCTGACGATGACGGCTTCTCTCATTCGTATTCTCCCGTTTTCAATCCGCTGGCTTTACAATCCGCAACGTGCAAACACGCCACGCGCTGCCATCTGTTATGGTTCAGGCGATGCCGTATTCGGCACGAAGGCGCAATTTGTCTATTTTACCGGTTGATGCCCGGGGCATGCTGGGTACGCGCACCACCACATCGGGTATCCACCACGACGCCACACGTCCGCGCAACGATGCACGAAGGTCATCGTCACTGATGGTCTGATGTTTACGCATTTCAATCAGCAATACGGGCCGCTCGCCCCATTTTTCATCAGGCCGGGCAATGACGGCGGCCAGCGATACTTGCGGCAGGGCGCTGACAATCGCTTCGATTTCGGCCGGGTTAATCCATTCGCCGCCCGATTTGATCAGTTCCTTGGCGCGCCCGGTAATCATCAGGTTGCCACGGTCATCAATCCGGGCAAGGTCGCCGGTATCAAACCAGCCATCGGCATCGGTGGCATTTTTTTCATCACCCAGATACCGTTCCACCACCGAACATCCGCGCACCCGCAAATGCCCCTCGACATTGCGTTGCTGTGGCAGGGCTTTGCCACTGGCATCGGTTATTAACATATCGATCCCGACCGATGGCCGCCCCGCAACCGATGCCGTGCGGTTGGTTTCGTAAGGCGACGACATTGCGCCCAACGGCGAAAGCTCGGTCATGCCCCAACTGGTTTGCACGGCAACGCCAAGCCGCTCTTCAAGGCGTGCCATCAGCGCGGGTGGCATGGGGGCGCCACCCATTAAAATCCGTTTTAAGGTCGGGACTTCACCGCCGCAGGATTCAAGATGCTCGACCAGCCCCAGCCAGACCGTTGGCACCCCTGCCGCAACCGTAACCCCTTCCGAATTAATCAGTTTCGCCAGACTGGCTCCGTCGGCCAAGCGCCCCGGCAATACCAGTTTTGCGCCCACAGCCGGGGCTGCAAAGGGCAAGCCCCAGGCATTGGCATGAAACATCGGCACCATTGCCAGCACGGTATCGGCTGCGGTAATGCCAATCACGTCGGCCTGAAGCAGGCGCGATGTATGAAGATAGCTTGAGCGATGGGTATAGCTCACCCCCTTGGGCGCGCCGGTAGTGCCCGAGGTAAAACACAGCCCGGACGCGGTTGTTTCATCAAACCCGCCCCAGGTAACGTCGTTTGACGCCGCCGCAATTAACGGCGCCATCGCGGTGATGGCAAGTCCTTCCGCCTGTGCAGCCTCAAGGTCAGCTTCACCATCCACCACCAGAATATGTTGCAACGGGGTATGGGCAACAATCTGGCGCGCAAGCGGCACCAGATCGGCGCTGACAATCAAGATACGCGCTTCGGACTGTGCCAGAATACTGGCTGTTTGCTCAACCGTCAGCCGGGGGTTCAACGTATGGCACGCCGCCCCGATCCCCATAATCGCATACCATGCCTCGACATGGGCCTGACTGTTCCACACCAGTGTTGCCACGCGGTCGCCCAGCCCGATCCCCCGGTCGGCCAATACCCGCGACAAACGCTGTGCGCGCGCCTTTAGTTCGGCATAACCAACCCGTTCCACCACGCCATCCGGGTGTGCGCTGACCACCTCGACATCAGGGTGCCATTTGGCAGCATGATCGAGAAACTTGTCGAGTGTCAGCGCATATGGCTGCATGGCACCGTCTATCATTCGAACTCCGATATCTCTGGCGGCACGGCGATCCCGCCCTTGCCAACATTCACATTCCGCAGGGAACACCTGCAGAGAAAAAACTAGCTGCGCAGCGCGAACCCCAGGCACCGTCTGCACTCATGATGGCAGCCTGTAAAACAAACCCCGGCCGCGCAACGCGCAGGAAACCCGCTCGCCGCCGCTCGTCCACCCCGGCTTGCGCCAGCGCGCAAACAGTTCCGGCTGTGATACGCCAACAAGTCCCCCGACCTGCCCTCGCATCAAGACACCAAAATACCGACGGCCTCCCTGCCACACGCGAGCCTGCCGCAAGAAAATGCAGCCCGCAGCGGCACTTACGCCGCGTCAGGCGCCTTATCCTTGCGCCACCGCGTCGGTATCAATGGCCCAGCGCCCTGCCCGTGTCAACATTAACTATCGCGTGCGTGAACATTTTTAATCATGCCATACAGACCCGCACATGGTTGCTCATTTATGGCGTCAACGAACAGCTTCCCCAAACGTCAGGCCTTTGGCCGCAAGGAAAAGTTGTGATTTTTTCCAGATGAGTTTTTTCTTTATTCAAAATTTTCGACAAATACTGAATAAAATCAGGAATTTCAGAGCAGAGCCGGACAGATGGACGTAAGAACAATTTATCGCCTGCTCTGAGCCCCACCGCTGGACCGCCAGAGATTAGAATTTTCCTGCTTTTTGCTCTGTTAAAGACCAAGCGTCATGCGCGCTCACCAAACTCCGCATCATGATCCTCAAAAGCGGAGCTGACAATTTCTTCGGCCTTGGCAACTTCTTGATCTAAGAGCTCCTCAAATATACCCTGGCGGCGATTTTTACTTAATTTTCCGTTATTCTGACGGATATGCATTATAAGGTCTTGAGCCAATCGGTCTGGCATCTCGATCACGCTCATTATCCCTCGTAAAGCTTCATCGTTGCTCTTAAGATAGATGATCTCTTTAGGAAGGTCGTAATCAACCGTTCGCTTCACACAACTATAGAGAAATTCAGCTTCCTCGGTACAGTCGAAATACCGGTAAAGATCCGCAGTGTCGTTTATTACGTCAACGTTCCTATTGGGCAAGGGGCGCCATTCTATAAAATCCATCAATGGACCGGAATGGGCTTGAAGCGTCTTTCGGTAATCGTCAATCCGGTCAAGCATGACAGAAGAAACCGGGAACACCATTCCGGGAGGCGTAAATTTACGTTCTGCGAGAACGTGGTGAATAAGGCAACGGTGTAGTCTGCCATTTCCATCCGCTAACGGGTGAATGTAAATGAACCCAAAAGCGATAATGGCAGCCTGCAACACTGCATCCAGGTTAGATGGCCGTAAGCGGTTGTTGCATCCATTAAGGGCGGTCATGAGCGTGAATACGTCACTATGCCTAGCACCGATGAACTCGGGCACAGGATCATTGTTTATATCGCGTTCACCAAGAAAAACCCCTTCGGTGCGATATCCGATCGCAGTAAATCTGTCGTCTCCGATCAGGATACGATGCAGCCGGTAGATTTCAGTCTGATTGAGAGGGCGCTTGCCCGCCTCTAATACCGCGCGCCCCCATCGTTGCAGCCTTTCTGTTCTTGGACGTTCACCCTCAATTTCGAAACTTGCGCGGCTATCGGCGAGCAGCAAAAAACTCGCAGCTCGTGCGACAATGTTGGTGCCGGTTCTTCCGATTGTTCCCGCTGCTTGTTCTGACAGGTTCGCATCTATGAATTCTTCGAGTTTCTTGGTGCGGCGAATGACGGGGCAAAACTCGCCGGTTCCCAGTAGGTTATCCCAAACGCGATGCCTGACAGACAGCTTGGCCTTGCCAGTAAAATAAAGACTTGGATCAAGGGCGTTGACCGCCTTAACGAGAGGCGCGTCATCCAACTCCAATTTGTTACCAGTTAGGGTTTCGTAGAAGAACCATGCTCGCCTGGTGACTGCACCATTCGGCGTCGAGCGAATAAAAGCGGCCAAATCACCCGGATCAATGGCATCAAACAGCCTTTTCAGGATGAGAAGGTCGATTTTCTCGTGTCGCAGCGCAAAGCCGAGATGGTCGGCAAGCGTGTCCTCTAGTGCAAACCGCTTGTCATAGATCTCCCATCTTCCGTCATACCGCCGAGTGCCGCGTACATATTTCTCAGATATACAGGAGAGATGGCGAACAGGTGTCTGAAGGCCCAGCGCATGCACCAAAGCGGACCACCCCGCCAGCCGGGTTTCAGCCGGAATTGGCTCATCCTGGAAATATCTCGTATCGCCAATTTCTAGCTGCATATGTCGAAACTCACTCATGGGGATCGAAATAAGCTCATAAAAACGCAAGATGTCGAAAACGACACTAAAGATTTAGATATCGAAAATCAATCACGGCTGTCGAAAGTTGTTCAAGATAGATGTAAAGGTCGAAATATGATCAATGCCATGCTCTGATCCGGGCGATCCAGCGCGCGCTTTCTTCCTGCTTCCCCGGCTCAGAAGGACCGTGCGTCTGGCGTTCGGCAAGATAATGACCGTTTGAGCGAACCAATGAGTCCATCTTGTCACGAATTTTTGCCGGATTTCTACCGTGCTTTAACAATACCGAAAGCGGTTAAAGTGTCAGGCACGACAAAACAGACAAGAAATTTGGAACAGCAAAAAATAACAACATTTTTCTAAATAATGTCATTTTTGAAATGAACCTCAACGGCACGAATGAGCCTGTAATTCGTTTCGCTGGGCTGACGTGTCAGATCTATCATTTGATTGATACAGCCGTGCCCCCTCGCTCAAGACGGCGCGCCAACTGCCATTGTGATCCCCGGATTTATGTCAGAAAAGTCATCGGGATGCCGAGAAACCCGTCACGGCTCGACATCAAGGAGAAAAATGTCAATCAACTAAGGAAAATGGTAGGCCCGGAGGGACTTGAACCCCCAACCAGACCGTTATGAGCGGTCGGCTCTAACCAATTGAGCTACGGGCCCCCGAGGGGAAACAGAAAGGACCGCGCCAACATGTGGCGCGGTCCCGAAAACTAGCGATTTTGGCGCAAAGGTCAAGCCCCGTATCGCCGCTATCCTGGCTATTTTTCTTAATAGTCCAGGAACGACCGCAACTTGCGCGAGCGTGACGGATGTTTGAGCTTGCGCAAGGCCTTCGCTTCGATCTGACGGATACGTTCACGGGTCACCGAGAACTGCTGGCCGACTTCTTCGAGCGTATGGTCGGTGTTCATGCCGATACCAAAGCGCATGCGCAACACACGTTCTTCACGCGGGGTGAGCGATGCCAGAACCCGGGTTGTGGTTTCCCGCAAATTAGCCTGGATCGCCGCATCAAGCGGCTGAACAGCGTTCTTGTCCTCGATGAAATCCCCAAGATGGCTGTCTTCCTCGTCCCCGATCGGGGTTTCAAGGGAGATTGGTTCCTTGGCGATTTTGAGAACCTTGCGCACTTTTTCAAGCGGCATTTGCAGTTTTTCAGCCAGTTCTTCCGGGGTCGGCTCGCGACCGATTTCATGCAACATCTGGCGCGAGGTCCGAACCAGTTTGTTGATGGTTTCGATCATGTGAACCGGAATACGGATGGTCCGGGCCTGATCGGCAATAGAACGCGTAATCGCCTGACGGATCCACCAGGTGGCATAGGTCGAGAATTTATAACCGCGACGATATTCAAACTTGTCCACGGCCTTCATCAGGCCAATATTGCCTTCCTGAATAAGGTCAAGGAACTGCAAACCACGGTTGGTATATTTTTTGGCAATTGAAATCACGAGACGCAGATTGGCCTCGATCATTTCCTTTTTCGCCCGGCCTGCTTCGCGTTCGCCCTTGTTGACGACACCGTAAACACGGCGGAACTCGCCAATTGGCAAACCAACCTCGGCCGAAACACCGCCAATATTTTCGCGCAACTGGGCAATTTCATCGGGATAGCGTTCGATGAACAGTTTCCAGCCCTTGCCCGGCAAAGCCCCAACCCGTTCCATCCAGTTCGGATCAAGTTCGTTACCCTGATAATGTTTGACGAAATCAGGACGCTTGATTTTGCAGCGATCGGAAAAGCGCAACAATTTGCCTTCAAGGCCCAGCAAACGGTTGTTCAGGCCGGTCAAATGGTCAAGCAGTTCTTCGATGCGGAAGTTGTTCAAATGAACATCTTCCATCAAATCGACCATTTCCTGCTTGAGCTTGCCATAGCGCTTTTCAGTTGCCGCCGGAACAGACTCACCCTTGTTCATCGCGGCCAGACGCTGCTCTTGCGCCTTGTGCAGCTTCTCATAGGTTTTGGCGATTTTTTCGAATTTTTCCAGAACCTGCTCGGTCAGTTCCTCTTCCATTTTGGAAAGGGAAACGTTGACCTGCTCGTTCTCGTCATCGTCTTCATCATCGTCATCGGGCAAAGGACGGGTTGCGACATCGTCCTCTTCTTCAGAATCCGTTTTTTCCTTGTCAGCGCCTTCTTCGTCGCTGTCGCTGTCGTCGTCACTCTCGCCGTCGACCTTGATCTCACGCGCAGGAGCAGCAGCAACAGGCTGAACCGGAGCTTCAACTTCTTTTTCGTCGTCGTCATCGTCTTCAGAAACAACTGGCGGCGTCAGATCGCCTGCCACTTCTTCTTCGGCGTTCTCGTCAACCTCGGCAGCACCAATGGCGGCCGCATCAGGCCCGCCGCCATAAGTGGTTTCAAGGTCGATCACGTCGCGAAGCAGAAGTTTGCCTTCCTGCAACTGGTCGTGCCAGTTAACGATGGCCTGAATGGTCAGCGGGCTTTCGCAAATCCCGCCAATCATCATTTCACGGCCAGCCTCGATACGCTTGGCAATGGCGATTTCGCCCTCGCGCGACAACAGCTCGACACTGCCCATTTCGCGAAGATACATGCGCACCGGATCATCGGTACGTCCAACGTCATCTTCGGAAATGTTGCCCTTGGGATCGGCCTCGGCATCACCATTCGTTTCGTTGTCGTCCCCTTCCTCGTTCTCGACAACATTGATGCCCATCTCACTGAGATTGGTCATCACGTCCTCGATCTGCTCGGAGGAGAAATGCTCGGACGGCAACGCCGCATTGAGCTCGTCAACAGTAATGTGACCCCGCTCCTTGCCCTTGGCAATTAGCTTCTTGATCGCTGTTTTATATGTATCGAGAAGAGGTCCGTCTGCGTTATCAGAAGAGGTCTTTTTCTCTTCAGCGCTCGAAGTCTTAGACGACATCTATTCCCCGTTTCCCGCTTTGGCACATAAAGCACCATGTTATCCCGTACGCTACACCTGGTAACGCAAATCACAAATAGCCCGAACACTGACCCTGCGAAACCGCAACGATCAGTCGTCGAGCTTGAACACATTTTCCCGGCGCCGGGCCAGATCATCGCGGCGATGCGAAAATCTTTCCCATTCTTCATCGCTGACATCTGCTGCCAACTGTCGGACGGCATATTTTGCCTCTTCGTCCGCCAGGGAGCTTACAGCCATAGAAAAAACCTGTTCCCAACCCGCAAGGGCCCGCGTAAGCGGCGTTTCGGGCCTGGCGAAAGCGGCATGAGCCATAACATCGCTCTCAACCGCCCGCAAAACTGTTTCAGACAGCCCGTCGCGCTTCAAGTGGCCCTTAAGTGTTTCAGAGTCAAGTCCAGGATCACCATCAAGCAGCTTTAAGACTGCGCGCCGTAAAATGTCAAGGTCGGAGTCTATACAAACATAAACGCCGAGCCTTTCGCCGATATCGTCAAGCAAGGCCGGATGATTGATCAAAGTGGCGATCAGGATCCCATCCTGAACGTGACGACGGTTTCCCGTCGCTGGCCGCGCCATGCCCGGCACCGCTTTACCTGCCGGTTCCCAAACATAGTTTTTATTTCCGCGTTTGCCATAGGAACCGGTTTTTTTATTTCCCGCCCCGCTCTTTTGCCAGTTCGACCGGGCCGGGCGGGCTGCATCATCCCGAGTCCCGCGAAACAGTTTCCAGATCCGGTCCTTGAACATCGCCTGATATTGATGGCGCACAGCCTCGTCGCCAATCGCGCCAATGCGCGCGTGAATATCGGCCTCCAGCGCGGCGCGGCGCTCTGGTGTATCGGTGGGTCGGCCTGCGGTATCAAGCCGCCAGACCAGTTCGGCCATCGGCACTGCCTGATCGAGAATTTTGCGAAACCGCGTCATGCCGTCGTCCGCCGCCATCAGGCTGTCGGGGTCATCCCCCTCGGGCAAGATGGAAAACAGCAGTGATTTCCCCGGCCGCAAGATGGGCAAGGCACGTTCCGCCGCCCGCACAGCGGCGCGCTTGCCCGCCGCATCGCCGTCAAGGCACAGGATCGGCTCATTGGCCATTTTCCACAATTCGCCAATCTGTTCCTCGGTCACCGCAGTGCCCAGCGGCGCAACCGCCCCGCGATAGCCCGCGCGGTGCAGGGCAATCACGTCCATATAACCTTCGGTCACAATAATTTCGGCACCGTGCTGCGATGCTTCGCGCGCCTGTGGCAGGCCATAGAGCAACTGCCCCTTGTGAAACAGGGGCGTATCGGGGCTGTTTAAATATTTGGGTTTGCCATCGCCCATCACGCGGCCCCCAAAGGCGACCACGCGTCCGCGCCGGTCAAGAATGGGAAACATCACCCGGCCACGAAAGCGGTCATAGCTTTGGCGGTTCTGATCTTCGGGTTCGATCAGCAAGCCCGCCTCGATCATGGTGCGTTCGTCGATGTCTTCGCGTTTGAGCGCGGCCTTCAGCGCACCGCGATTGTCCGACGCATATCCAAGGCGAAAGTCGCTAATGGTTTTGTCATCCAGCCCGCGGGCATGAAAATAATCCAGCCCCTCGCGCCCTTCGGGCATGCGCAGGTTACGCTCGAAAAACACACAGGCGACTTCCATCACATCATAAAGGGTTTTGGCCTTTTTTTCGCGTTCCTGGGCCTCGCGCGATGGTTTTGGCACATCCATGCCAACCTGGTTTGCCAGCACCTCGACCGCTTCGACAAAGGTGAGCCCGCGGGTATTCATGATAAAACTGATAACATCGCCATGCGCACCGCAGCCAAAGCAATGATAGAACCCCTTTTGCTCGTTCACGGTAAAAGACGGCGATTTTTCACTATGAAAGGGGCACAGCCCGGAATATTCCCGGCCGCGTTTGATCAGCTTTACTGATGATCCGACAACATCTGCCAGATCAACACGCGCCCGCAGATCGTCGAGAAACGACTGGGGAAAGCTCATAATGTGCCCATCCGTGAAATGTGAAGTTCAGAAGACCGTTAAACCAGCATACCAGATAAAGTTTAAGCATGACAAAAGCCGGACGCAAGGCATCCGGCTTTTTATCACGTCGGGGTTTGCAATTAACCCAATAGTTTTTTCGCGACCAGACCGGCTTTGCCGAAATCCATGCAACCGCTGTATTTTTCGCGCAAGGTGGCCATGGTGCGGCCCATGTCTTTCAGACAGGTCGCCCCCATGTCCGAAACCGTGCCCTTAACCGCAACTTCGATTTCAGAATCACTCATCTGCAAAGGCAAAAACCGTTCGATCACGACGATCTCGGAAGCTTCCTGTGCGGCCAGTTCGGGGCGGTTGCCCTTGGTATACATTTCGATGCTTTCGCGGCGCTGCTTGACCATTGACTGGAGCAGACCCTGAATATCATCGTCCGAAATACCATCGGTATTGCCTTCGCCGCGCGCTGCAATGTCGCGCTCCTTCAATGCAGCAAGGATCAGGCGAATGGTGGTCACCGAAACGGTATCTTTTGAAAGGACGGCTTTTTTCAAAGCATCTGTAAGCTGCGGTCGCAGCATGGCGCATCTCTGATTCTGTGGAAGAAAGGAGTGAACATACCCCAAAAGGACAGTTGGCGCAAAGAAAACGTCTTCTGGCAAAGCACTGAAAACAAAAGATAAATAAAAGTTTTGATCGGTTCTTGACAGCAGCACCCCCTTCCCGTAGACATCCGCCAATTTGCCCGACGGGATATGTGCAAATCCTGCTTTCAGCATAAAATGCCGATACCTGCTTTGGGATCGTCAATTTATGCCGGAATTTTGCACGTGTCTGCATGGCTGCCATGATGGCGGTTTGGGCTGTTTTTATCGGCTTGCCGATGAATTTATATAATATAAAGACTCCAAAGACTTCGTGTCTCACCGTGGATAGATCGAAAGGACATTCGCCAATGTCAGCGCCCACGCACACCCCGCCCCCTGGTGCCACTGCCGTTCTGGTTCTTGCCGATGGTTCAGTTTTCTGGGGACGCGGTATTGGCGCCCGAGGCGAGGTGGTTGGTGAAGTATGCTTCAACACCTCGATCACCGGTTATCAGGAAATCATGACTGACCCGTCTTATGCCGGTCAGATGATTACATTTACGTTTCCCCATATCGGCAATGTTGGCGTTAATGATGAAGACATTGAAAACGCAACACCGGTCGCCCTTGGCTGCATCCTGCGCCAGGACATAACCGAGCCGTCAAACTACCGTTCTACCGGCCATTATGGCGACTGGCTGGCAAAACATGGCCGTGTCGGCATTGCCGGGGTTGATACCCGCCGCCTGACCAAACGCATCCGTAATGAAGGCGCGCCTAACGGGGTAATTTGCCATAACCCGGATGGCACCTTTGATATTGATGCCCTGATTGCCAAGGCCAATGCATGGCCCGGCCTTGAAGGCATGGACCTTGCCAAGGAGTTGAGCTGCACCGAAGGCTATGAATGGGATGAAACCCTGTGGTCGATCAGGGGTGGATACGGCAAGCTGGGCAACGCCAAACATCATGTTGTCGCCATTGATTACGGCATCAAACGCAACATCCTGCGCAATCTGGCCTCGCTGGAATGCAAGGTATCGGTGGTACCGGCAAGCACATCGGCCGAAGAAATTCTGGCGATGCAGCCCGATGGCATTTTCCTGTCCAACGGCCCGGGCGACCCGGCGGCAACCGGCACATATGCCGTGCCGACCATCAAAAAGCTGATTGATACCGGCAAGCCTGTATTTGGCATTTGCCTGGGTCATCAGATGATGGCACTGGCGTTAGGCGCGAAAACCCGCAAAATGGATGTCGGCCATCGCGGGGCCAACCACCCGGTCAAGGATATGACAACCGGTGTTGTTGAAATCACCAGTCAAAACCACGGCTTTGTCGTGGATAAAGACACCCTGCCCGACAATGTTGAAGCCACGCATTTCTCGTTGTTTGACGGGTCGCTTGCGGGCTTGCGCGCCAAAGACAAACCGGCCTTTGCGGTGCAATACCACCCCGAAGCATCGCCCGGCCCGCATGACAGCCATTATTTGTTCAAACGTTTCGTTACTTTGATCGAAGACGCGAAATCCTGATCATTGCTGGCAACAGCGACCCTTCATGATGCTGGCGGCACCCCCAATTGCCGCCGCCACGCCAAAAGCGGAAAAAGACATGCCGAAACGTACAGACATCAAATCGATCCTCATCATCGGCGCCGGCCCGATTGTCATTGGTCAGGCTTGCGAATTTGACTATTCCGGCGCCCAGGCCTGCAAGGCTTTGAAGGAAGAAGGCTACCGCGTCATTCTGGTCAATTCGAACCCGGCCACGATCATGACCGACCCGGACCTGGCCGATGCCACCTATATCGAACCGATCACCCCGGAAATGGTCGCCAAGATCATTGAAAAAGAACGCCCCGACGTTCTGCTGCCGACCATGGGCGGGCAAACAGCGCTAAACACCGCGCTGTCCCTGTCCGATGACGGCACGCTGGAAAAATACGGCGTTGAAATGATCGGCGCGAAAAAGGACGTGATCCGCAAAGCCGAAGACCGGCTGTTGTTTCGCGATGCCATGGACAAGATCGGCCTGGAAAGTGCCCGCTCTGCCATGGTGCGCACCTATGAAGAAGCGGTCGAAGCGGTCAGCCACACCGGCCTTCCCGCCATCATTCGCCCCAGCTACACGCTGGGCGGCGAAGGGGGCGGCATTGCCTATAACCGCGAAGAATTTGAACAGATCGTGCGTAATGGCCTTGCCATTTCACCCAGCCACGAAGTGCTGATCGAAGAAAGCATTCTGGGCTGGAAAGAATATGAAATGGAAGTTGTTCGCGACCATGCGGATAACTGCATTATCATTTGTGCGATTGAAAACGTCGACCCGATGGGCATTCATACCGGCGATTCCATCACCGTCGCCCCGGCCCTGACCCTGACCGACAAGGAATATCAGATCATGCGCGACGCATCGCTTGCGGTGCTGCGTGAAATTGGTGTGGATACCGGCGGATCAAACGTGCAGTTCGCGGTAAACCCCGATGATGGCCGCCTGATTGTTATTGAAATGAACCCGCGTGTATCGCGGTCTTCTGCGCTGGCATCAAAGGCAACCGGTTTCCCGATTGCCAAAATTGCGGCCAAGCTGGCGGTTGGTTATACGCTTGACGAACTTGATAACGACATTACCGGTGTAACCCCGGCCTCGTTCGAGCCGACCATCGATTATGTTGTCACCAAAATTCCGCGCTTTACCTTTGAAAAATTCCCCGGCGCACAGGCCCTTTTGGGCACGGCCATGAAATCGGTTGGCGAAGCCATGTCGATTGGCGGTTCGTTTGCCGAAAGCCTGCAAAAAGGCCTGCGGTCGATGGAAACCGACCTGACCGGGCTTAACGAAGTTAAAATCGAAGGTGCCCCGGACAAAGCCGCGATCCGCGCAAAGCTGACCCAGCCGGTTCCGTTCCGCATTCTTTATGCCGCACAGGCCTTTCGTCATGGCCTGACGCTCGAAGAAATCCAGTCAGCAACCAAGTTTGACCCGTGGTATCTGCGCCAGTTGGAAATGCTGGTGAATGAAGAAGAACAAATTCGCAAAAACGGCCTGCCGCGTGACAAACACGAATTGCTGCGCCTTAAAAAGCTTGGCTTTGCCGATGCCCGCCTGGCCGAATTGACCGGGATGGAAGAAGACGAGGTTCGCGCCATACGTCACGGCCTGAATTTGCGCCCGGTTTACAAACGGATCGATACCTGTGCCGCCGAGTTCCCGTCGCGCACGTCCTATATGTATTCGATGTATGAAGGCGACGGCTTTGTCGATGCCGAAAACGAAGCCGAAGTGACGGATCGCAAAAAAGTAATCATTCTTGGGGGCGGCCCCAACCGGATTGGCCAGGGCATCGAGTTTGATTATTGCTGTGTTCACGCGGCCTATGCGCTGCGCGATGTGGGCATCGAAGCGATCATGGTGAATTGCAACCCGGAAACGGTTTCAACCGACTATGACACATCGGATCGCCTGTATTTTGAACCGCTGACCGCCGAAGACGTGATCGAGCTGTGCCAGCTTGAACAAAGCAATGGCGAACTTATGGGCGTGATTGTGCAGTATGGCGGGCAAACCCCGCTCAAACTTTCAGCCGCCCTTGAAAAGGCCGGCATCCCGATTTTGGGCACCAGCCCCGACAGCATCGACCTTGCCGAAGACCGCGACCGCTTCCAGGCCCTGATCAACAAGCTGGGCTTAAAACAGCCCGCCAACGGCATTGCCCGTTCGGTTGATCAGGCCATCGCGATTGCCGAAAATATCGGTTATCCGGTTGTGATCCGTCCCAGCTATGTTCTGGGCGGCCGGGCAATGGAAATTGTCCACACCACCGAAGATTTGCTGCGCTATATGGCCGAAGCCGTGCAGGTTTCGGGCAAAAGCCCGGTCCTGATCGACAGCTTTTTGCAAGACGCGATTGAAATTGACGCCGACGCGGTTTCCGACGGCGAAAACGTTTTTGTCGCCGGGATCATGCAGCATATTGAAGAAGCCGGTATTCATTCGGGTGACTCGGCCTGCTCCCTGCCGCCTTATTCCCTGAGCCAGGACATGATCGTGCGCCTGAAAGCCCAGACCGTTCAACTGGCCAAGGCCCTGAACGTGATTGGTTTGATGAATGTTCAGTATGCGATCAAGGATGATGTGATTTACCTGATCGAGGTAAACCCGCGGGCTTCGCGTACCGTGCCGTTTGTTGCCAAAGCCACCGGTAACGCGATTGCCAAAATTGGCGCACGGATCATGGCGGGCGAAAAACTGGGTGATTTCAAGCTTAATCACGGCCCGTTCAAACATATAGCGGTGAAAGAAGCGGTTCTGCCGTTTAACCGTTTCCCCGGCGTTGACACCTTGCTTGGGCCGGAAATGCGCTCGACCGGCGAAGTTATGGGGCTTGATACCGACTTTGGCCGCGCCTTTGCCAAGGCCCAGATGGCAGCGGGTCATGACCTGCCGCTTTCGGGTAAAATCTTCATGTCGGTCAAAAACCACGACAAGCCCGCTGCCATTGAACTGGCACGCGATGCAATTGCCCTGGGCTTTGCGATTGTCGCCACGCGCGGCACCGCTGATACGCTTGAAAAAGAAGGGCTGGACGTCACCCCGGTCAATAAGGTACAGGAAGGTCGTCCCCATATTGTGGACATGATGAAGAACGGTGATATCAACCTGGTGTTTAACACCACGGAAACCAAACAGGCTGTGGTCGACAGTTTTTCGATCCGTCGCACCGCCCTGACCAATGATATCCCTTACTACACCACCATTGCCGGCGCCCGTGCAACCTTGCGGGCGATCGACAACCTGCAACGCGGAGCACTTGCAGTGCAGCCCGTTCAGGCTTATCTTGGTGATGAATACTAAGGTTTACGGCAAACACCGTAACTGGCAGTAAACGAGTTTAAACCGCCCGGCGATCCAGGCCGGGCGGTTGATTTTGTAATGTCGACTTGTAACGAATAGGCTGTGAGCGCGATGGAAAAAGTACCAATGACCCCGCAAGGGCATCAGCGTCTCGAAGAAGAACTGAGACACCGTAAATCGGTTGAACGCCTTGAGATCATCAAGGCGATTGCCGAAGCACGCGAACATGGCGATTTGTCGGAAAATGCCGAATATCATGCGGCACGCGAACGCCAGAGCTTCTCCGAAGGGCGCATTGCCGAACTGGAAGATGTTCTGAGCCGCGCCGAAGTCATCGACGTGCCGTCGCTCGCCGGGTCGATTGTTAAATTCGGGGCGAGTGTTGGCCTTGTCGATGAAAACACCAACGATGAAACGACCTATCAGATCGTTGGCCCGATCGAGGCTGACATCAATAAAGGGCGTATTTCAACCACCTCGCCGATTGGCCGTGCGCTGATTGGCAAGGCCGTTGGTGATTCGGTCGAAGTCAGCGTCCCTGGTGGCACAAAATCTTATGAAATCCTTTCGGTCGATTTCTCCTGATCTGATTTCTCTATGATCAAAGCTGAATGGCCCGGTGTTTTGCATCGGGCCATTTTCCGTTTAGGGCATGTTTCTTTTAATAAGACCCATGCTTTGGGGCCAGAACGGGCCTTATAAAAGGAAACATGCGCGAATGGCTGAAGTGTTTGAAATCCGCAGTGCCACCCGGGCTGATTGCCAATATGTCAGCGGCATGTCAAATGACCTGCATGTCGAGCTTGATTATGCTAATCCGCCGCACAGTGCGCTTAGCATCAAAGAAATGATGTTTGGTCCCCGCCCGCTGATTGAAAGCCTGATCGCCTTTAACGGCGACCGCCCGGTGGGACAAACCATTTTTCAGCCCTTTTACAACCCCGACTATTCCGCACCCGGCTTATGGATGACCGAACTTTATGTCGTGCCGGATTTCCGGTCTGCCAAAGTGGGAAAGATGCTGATGGTGGCACTGGCAAAGCTGGCACTCGAACGCAGGTATGTTTCGATCTGGTGGAGCGTTTTGCAAAGCAACCACGCCGCCTGCCGGTTTTATCACCGCATCGGCGCGCGCAATTCCGGGGCTGTGCAATACGAAATCGACGGCGAAACCCTGGCATCACTGGCCCGGGGAAACGGACCGCAACAACCGTAATATTTCCGCCAGCGATGCTATCGGTAGCCATATTATGGGCAAAAACAAACCCCGTCAGTTTCCCGACGGGGTTAAGACGGGGTTAATCTGGCCCGGTGTGCATTCGCGCCCGTGATCTTATTGGTCTTCGGCATCCACATCAATCGGCACGCCAGGCTGGCTTTTGGCGGTGCGAATCGACAGGGCCGATTTAACGTGGTTGACGTTTTCGGCCACGGTCAGTTCGGTTGTCAGGAACTTTTGATATTCGTCCCAGCTGTGTGACACGATTTTCAGCAGAAAATCCATATCGCCCGCGACCATGTGGCATTCGCGCACTTCGGGCCAGTCTGCCGCGCGCTTTTCAAAGCCGCGCAAATCGTGTTCGGCCTGGCTGGAAAGCCCAACCAGCGCAAACACCGTAACGTTATAGCCCAGCGCCTGTGCATCGACATCGGCGTGGTACCCCTGGATGAACCCGGCTTCCTCAAGCGCGCGCACGCGGCGCAAACAGGGAGGAGCCGAAATACCGGCACGGCGCGCCAGTTCAACATTGGTCATCCGGCCATCTTCCTGTAGATCGCGCAAAATTCTGCGGTCGATCCTGTCGAGTTTGACCCGTTGCATCTATTCCTCGATTCTGTGCGCTGATACCACCCCGAACGAAACAATATTACAGCGGGGCCAAAGGCTGGCAATAATATATTCGGGCCTAATTTGCAACTTTCCGCAAACGTAAAGCTGATATCACGCACGAAAATAATAACGCATTGGTGGAAAAACCCGCCAAACCACAAGCCAGGGCTGAGGGCGCGACCCAAATGCATGTCTGCCATTCGTTCCTGCACGGAAAAATGGGCGATTGTCGCGTACCACCTGTTGCACAACCCCGCCTTCATCCATATGTTCGTTTCCCAATCCTGATTATTGTTTTACAACATCTGGCAATGGCGAACTTCATATGGCGCAGGAACACCACGTTAACGTCCTTATCATCGGGTCCGGCCCGGCTGGCTATACTGCCGCGATCTATGCTGCGCGCGCCAATCTTGCGCCCATGATGGTGATGGGCCTGCAACCCGGTGGCCAGTTGACCATTACCACCGATGTTGAAAACTATCCCGGCTTTGCCGATGTTATTCAGGGTCCGTGGCTGATGGACCAGATGAAGGCGCAGGCCGAACATGTTGGCACCACCATGGTCCATGACCTGATCACCGATGTTGATTTTTCCAAACGTCCCTTTGTGTGCAAAGGGGATTCGGGTGCCACCTATATTGCCGATAGCGTGATTATTTCAACCGGGGCGCAGGCGCGTTGGCTGGGCCTGCCGGGTGAAGAAAAGTTCAACGGGCGCGGTGTTTCGGCCTGTGCGACCTGTGACGGCTTTTTCTATCGCAACAAACCGGTCACTGTTGTGGGCGGCGGCAACACGGCGGTTGAAGAAGCCCTGTATCTGGCCGGTATTTGCAGCAAGGTTACCCTGATCCACCGCCGCGATGAATTGCGCGCCGAAAAAATGTTGCAAGACCGCCTGTTCAAACACGAAAAAATCGACGTGGTCTGGGACAGCGTGATTGACGATATTCTGGGCGGCGATGGCCCGATGGATGGTGTCGAGGCCGTTCGGGTGCACAATACCAAATCGGGCGAAACCATGGATATCCCCTGTGACGGCTTTTTTGTCGCCATTGGTCATGACCCGGCCACCAGAGTGTTTCAGGGCCAGATCACCATGGATGACGAAAACTATGTTCTGGTCGAACCGGGCAGCACACGCACCAATGTTGCCGGGGTGTTTGCCGCAGGCGATGTGACCGACAAAATTTACCGTCAGGCGGTAACTGCTGCTGGCATGGGGTGCATGGCCGCCCTTGAAGCCGAAAAATTCCTGGCGGAACAGGACGACTGATCGTCCGGTCGCGTTAAAAATGTTTGAAAAGGCCAAAGACCGCATGTGTCTTTGGCCTTTTTTATGTTTTTGCCCCGGTTTTGGTTAAAACCCGCCGGAACCGGGCCTCGATGGCGGGGCAAAACGCAAATATCACGATCTTTTCATATCGTTACCGGCCGATAAAATGCGTCAAACACGAATGGTTGCTTGCACAACAGACACAAGCCCTCATATTACTCTGATGACGGCCTTTTAAAGCGGGAAACAGTTTTGGTTAACCAGCTGGAAACCAAATGCTTTTAAAAACGCAATACAATCAGGGGGCCATCGTGCCGACCAAACGGTGGTGACAAAGGAGCAGGTCAATGGATTGGGACAAACTGCGTGTCTTTCACGCTGTGGCCGAAGCAGGAAGTTTTACACACGCGGGTGAGAACCTGAATCTGAGCCAGTCTGCGGTAAGCCGGCAGATTAGCGCGCTTGAAGAAAGTGTGAAAGTACCGCTTTTTCATCGCCATGCGCGTGGCCTGATCCTTACGGAACAGGGCGAATTGCTATATCGCACGGCACATGATGTGTTTGCGAAACTTTCAATGGCCGAAGCCCGCATTCGCGAATCGAAGGAACGCCCGTCAGGGCCCCTTAAAATTACCACCACGGTCGCCTTTGGCTCGATCTGGCTGACACCGCGTATCAATGAATTTCTGGAACGCTATCCTGAAATTGAATTGTCGATGGTGCTTAATGACGAGGAACTCGACCTTGCCATGCGCGAGGCCGACGTTGCCATTCGTATGCAGCCGCCACGCCAGGCCGATCTGGTTCAGCGCCAGTTGATGACGCTGCGCTATCATATTTTTGCCTCGCCTGATTATATCAAGGCGCACGGCATGCCCAAAAAACCCGAAGACCTGAAAGATCACCGCCTGATCATTTATGGCGAAGATGCACGGCCACCGGTTTCCAATGTGAACTGGATGATGAATGCCGCCTTGCAATTCAAGCCTGACATGCGGCCGATCCTGAAGCTGAACAATATTTACGGCATTTACCGCGCCACCGAATCGGGTTTGGGGATTTCCGCCCTGCCTGATTATCTGGTGCCCGCCGACAGCACGCTGGTGCGTATTCTTCCCGAACTGGAAGGCCCCAGCTTTGATGCCTATTTCGTCTATCCCGAAGAATTGCGCCACAGCAAACGAATCGGTGTTTTCCGCGACTTCCTGATCGACAAAATCAGCGAAGTAAAAGCAAGGCTTGCTGCCGCGGCCAACGCCTGAGGCTGGTATCGCGCGCCACCGGCCACGCCGCAGAACGATAACCAAACATAATCCCTGCCAGATTTTTCTGGCGGGGATTGTTTTAAGACATGACCGCGCAGTTAACTGACTTCGATTCGGTAAAGCAGCCGTTCGTCATCGCCATCGTGCCCCCGCCAACCCGGTAAAAACCACCTGCACAGACGTGCCGCCGGTGCCTCGTCCGCGCGCCAATTACCGCAATGCACACAACCGCACCAACGGCAATGTCATAATACCTTCATTTTACTGACACTTTTTTGCCATGCACCACACGCATGGTTGATTTGTATCTTTTCTATTTTTAAACGAAAGAGTCTCCGCCTATATTTGCATCTGTGGTTGATATTAATCACCACCGCGAAGATTTTTTTCATCTTTTTCGCTCCCCGCAAGGGGCGTCCGGCCAAAACGTTATTTGGTCTGGAGTCCTAGTGATTCCGCGTCTCCCAGACGTAAAATCCTCCCTGTTGAGACTCACGGCAGCCCGTTTGGGCTGCCGTTTTTTTTATCTTCGGCCCATCGCCACCCCTTACACAAATCCGTGAGGAGATGGGAACTTCTGCCAAATTGCCCGACAGAGAATGGGTCTCCCCATAAAATTTGTTTATATTCAATGCGTTAACTTTAAGTGAGAACCTATACAAGGAATATGCGTTTTACGCATGGCAGAAAAAGCAATTTGACAGTGGTGTTCGCCCGTTAAATCGCTATTTTGTCAATCGAACCGCAGCGGTGAACGCCGCATCGCGGTACAGAGTTTTCTCCCTGACCGTTTTTCGGTCTTAGCCGGGCGCCCTGCCCGGCTTACCCAGGGCCCCGAGAGGGGTCCTACGTCTCCCAGACGTGAAGCCTCCCTGATAAACTTGCCGGGCACTTTGATGCCCGGCTTTTTTTTGTCCGCATTTTGCCTGTCCCTTTCCCGCGCCCGGCCAAACGCCGTTAACAAACCCCCGGTCATCTCTTTGCAGGCAACGCGACAATGGCACGCGTTCATCCACCATTTTCCTGCCAAGATCACAGCACGCGGCCTTTGCGAGGCACCACAAACGCAAACTGGCGACACGCAACTGTGATAGCGAATGAAAATGTCTGGCTTGGCAGCTTGGGCAAGTGCCCTCACTATGAAGGCTTCCGAGACAGGGCAGGTATCCATGACGCATAATATTGGCGAGTTTCTATTTGGCCGGGCACCGGAAAACAGCCTTCCCGAACGGGTTAACCAAGCCATTAAGCGCCAGCAAGGCGATAGTGAACAACTGATCGGCTGGGTTCAGTTGCTGGTCGTGACCATATTTGGCACCCTATATGCCATTGCCCCCAAAACCGCGATGAATGCGGGCTTTCACCCTGTTCCCTGGGCCTTGGGGCTGTATTTCCTGTTTACCTTCACCCGCCTGGTGCTGTCCTATCGCATTCACCTGCCTGCCCCGGTTCTGACCCTGTCGGTGATTGCCGATATCAGCTTGCTGATGGTGCTGATCTGGAGCTTTCACATCCAGTATATGCAACCGGCCAGCTTTTATCTGAAAGCACCGACGATGATGTATGTGTTCATCTTCATCTCGTTGCGCGCCTTGCGGTTTGACCCGCGCTATATTTTGCTGGCCGGGGCAACTGCCGCCACTGGCTGGCTGGTGCTGGTGTTTTATGTGCTGTGGAGCGAGGGCGGACACAGCATGATCACGCGCAACTACGTCACTTATCTAACCTCGAACTCCATTCTGATCGGGGCCGAAATCGACAAGATTATTTCGATTGTCATGGTGTCAGGTGTGTTGGCGATTGCGGTTTTGCGGGCCCAGCGGTCGTTCAAACGCGCGGTAAGCGATGAAATCGCCGCCCGCGACCTGTCGCGGTTTGTGTCGCGCGAGGTGGCAGAACGCATTACCCATGCCGATCAGCAAATTCGCCCTGGTGACGGCGAGGCCGTAAACGCCACGGTGATGTTTACCGACATTGAAGGATTTTCAACCATATCGGAAACCTTAAGCCCCACCGAACTGGCGCAAATGCTTAATGACTATTTTACCGCCACCAGTGCAGTGATCGAAAAATTTGGCGGTGTGATCACCCAGTTTCAGGGGGATGCCATGCTGATAACCTTTAATGCCGTCAAACCCGACCCGCACCACGCAAAAAACGCGATTCGCACAGCGTTGGAAATTCAGCATTTATGTGAAACCACAACATTTTGCCATGGCGCCAGGCTTAAAACCCGGTGTGGCATTAATAGCGGCGAAATTGTTGTCGGGGCGATTGGCTCGGAAAACCGGCTGACATTTACGGTTCATGGCGACACGGTTAATATTGCCGCCCGGCTGGAACCGCTCAACAAACAGTTTGGCACCTATATTCTGGTCAGCGACACAACATTGGCGCATGGCACAGAAGGCCAAACCGATGCCCGCTGGACGCAACGCGGCGATGTAACAGTGCGCGGGCGCAGCCAGCCAACAGCGATATTTAGTACCGACTATCGCAATCATCGCGATATTTTCAGCCCGCAAATCGCAGAGGGCAACATCGCATAGCCCCCTGCCAAAGCCCGGACCAGCGTTACCATAAAATAATGAAATTGATGTTTGGCTGCGATGTGTGCGGTAACGGCGCATATGCGGGCGCATAAAAAACGCGCCTTCACCCCGGCGCCAGCTTTCCCTTTCCCCTTGTGCTGAAGACAAAAAAACGGGGTGGGTCGGGGAACCCACCCCGTTTTGGGGACAGATGGTCTTGGGGAGACCGGTCAGAACGCTTTGTGCCTGCTGCTGCGATTGGCCATCGGGGGAACGGCCTTTTTTGCAGGCGCCGGTGACATGTGAGGGAGGGCACTGCACCGGTCTGCGTTGCTGACAAAATTGATAATGCCGTGCAATTGCGGCTGAAAAATTCATCGTAAAAGGCCATTTGACGTCAATTTTCAGAACAATCCTGCCACATTCACGCCGCCAGGTCGCAGCAGCGCCCGCCCGGAATGCGGGCAAAGAAAAACGGGGTGGGTCAGGGGAACCCACCCCGTTTGGGGACAGTGGTCTTGGGGAGACCTACCGAACACGGAAATGACCGTGGGGGTGAATACCATCAGGGGGGTGGTATTCCGGTCCCGGTGGTTGGTGAGGGAGGGCACCGCACCGGAACATCGTGTTCGGTAAGGATGAATATGCCGCCTGAATACGGCAACAAAACCGGGGGCTTTTGGCCATTTCGTGCCATTTTAAGGCAAATTTGTGCCCAGACAGACCTACGCGCCAACGCAACTATCCGCATGGGTATAATTTTGTTTTAAAACAGTTTCCAAAACAGATCGTGGTTTGTTTCGATGAAAAAGTCACCGGCAGATCTGAATTACCATCGGCCAGCACACCCGAAACCCGGAACCTGCCTTCTGGCTTGCCCATGCATTTCCGTGATGCATTTGCCCGGCATGCCCCTTGCGTACCCGTGAACGTCATCTGGCAAGGCACCCAACCAAACGCACAAAAGAAAAACGAAGCAGGTTGGGGAACCTGCTTCGCCTTTTCTTGGGGACAGATGGTCTTGGGGAGACCATGCGAACGCGGAATTTTTGACCTTGGGGGTGATGTTGTTGGGGGGAACAACAATCAGGTCACCGGTGGTAAGTGAGGGAGGCACCGCACCGGATATCATCGCGTCCGACAGTTAAGAATATGACGAGCGATTACGGCATAAAATTCGGCCAGTCAGGGCTCTTTCGTGTCAAATAAAGTCAGAATTGTGTCACCGGGTGCGTTATTGCCTGCGGTAAGCCCGTCACCTTTGCCCCAAACGCCAAAAAACGAGACAGGTCGGGGGGAACCTGGCTCGCTTTTTTGGGGGACAGATGGTCTTGGGGAGACCAGTCAAACGCATATGCAGGCCTTTGGGGTGCAGATCGTTGTTGGGGACAACGATATCAGGCCATGGCGAAATACGAGGGAGGGGCGCATCGCCATTGATGCTGCGTTCGACAGGTAAAAATATGTCTGGTGAATGCGGCACGAAAACCAGTCCCTTAAGGCCATTTAGGGGCAAATTAAGGCAGAATGAACAAATTTCAAATCGTCATAATTTGGAAAACGGCGCCCCAAAAAAAAGAGGGCGGGTAATGCCCGCCCCCATTTTGGGGTCTAATGGTCTTGGGGAGACCTGTCAGCTTTTGGCATGTTGGCTCTCGCACGGGGGGACGAAGAGAGCGCGCTGGAAACGATTGAGGGGGACAGAATGCTCCAGCTATTCGCCGCTGACAGATAGAACTCTGCCTGCACAATAAGGCCGGAACACAGGCCTGTTAAGGCAATTCCAAGGCAGATCATGGCGTAAATATGTCAAAACACGCATATATCTCGAAATAGAATTATCATCTCAAGTATACTATCATAGCATTTCACGCGGGCGCACCATCGGATTGTTCTGTTACGTAGCCGTCAACAATTCCTGCTGCTTGCCGTTTTCACCTGAAACGGCCCATGAACCGCCTGCGAACTGCCGATTATTTTACTTCTGGCTTCCAAAACGCTCTGCTTGCCAACTTTTAAAAAACCGCTGTTTTGCTGGCTTACAGGCTTGCCCGCGCCCATACTTGATGACGACCTGGCATAAAACAGAAATCACCTGATGCATCCCCGCAAAAAGGAGAAAACACTGTGCCCCACCTCACAATTGCCGACAAAAATTCATCACCACAAGAAAACCCCGAAAACACCCCGACGGCGGAGTCTCGTCCGCCGCGATGTGCCGCCATTGTTGGCCCTTATTCATCGGGAAAAAGCAGCCTTCTGGAAAGTTTGCTGGCCGCATGCGGAACCCTGCATCGCAAAGGGTCTATCCGCGAAGGCACCACCCTTGCCGATAGCAGTGCAGATGCGCGCGCCCATCAAATGAGTACCGAAATCACCGTTGCCCGCGCGCAATATTTACAAGACGACTGGCATTTTATTGATTGCCCCGGCTCGGTCGATTTTGCCCAGGACAGCCGCGACGCCCTGATGGTGTGCGATGTGGCGATTGTTGTGGTCGAATCCGATGTTGAAAAAATGATTACCGCCGCCCCGGTTTTGCAGTTTCTTGATTACAACCGTATTCCGCATCTGATTTTTATCAACAAAATCGACACCGGCAACTGCCGCATCCGCCACAGCCTTGCCGCCTTGCAAGACCTGACCACGCGGCCGCTGATATTGCGCGAAATCCCCCTTCGCGACCATGCCGATAGCCCCGATATTACCGGCTTTGTCGATCTGGTATCGGAACGTGCTTATCAATACCTTGATGATGGCAGCCCGTCGCGCATGATCGCCCTGCCCGCCCGCACCAAACCCGACGAAGACACCGCACGCGACACCCTGCTTGAACAGCTTGCCGACTTTGACGACGGCCTGCTTGAACAAATTCTTGAAGACCACACACCGGCTACAGGTGAAATCTATGACAATCTGGGCCGTGATCTGGCACAAGACCTTATTGTACCCGTATTTTTCGGCTCTGCCGAGCGCAACCGGGGCATTCGCCGCCTGTTAAAGGCCCTGCGCCACGAGGCCCCCTCGCCCGATATTGCCGCCTATCGACTGGGCATCGACCCGGCGGCAGACCAGCCCGCAGTGCAAATTTTTAAAACCATCCACCTGCCGCACGAAGGGCGATTTTGCATTGGCCGGGTTTTATCGGGCACCATTAACAACGGCGATAATCTGGGCAGCGAACACGCCAATGCAATATGCAGCCTGTTTGGCCCCCGCCATGATAAAATTGATACCGCCCCGACGGGCGCTGTTATTGGCCTGCCGCGCATGAACCATGCGCGCACCGGCACATTGCTGACCTTGCAAACAAATAACCCGGTGGAATTATGGCCAGCCCCGTTGCCACCGCTTTACCAGCTTGCCCTTATCGTTAACAAACCCGGCGACGATGTTAAGCTAAACGAAGCCCTGCGCTATATTTGCGAGCAGGATCGATCCTTGTCGGTGTTGCATCATGAACGCACCGGCCAACTGATTTTGCAGGGTCAGGGCGATATCCATTTGCAGTTGGTGTTATCGCAACTGGCCGAGCGCTATCATGTCGATATTGGCACCGCACCGGTCGCAACCGGATTTGAAGAAACCATCCGCAGTTCGTTTGAGGCCCATGGCCGTTACAAAAAACAAAGCGGCGGTCACGGCCAGTTTGGAGATGTCAAAATCTCAGCCCGTCCCCTTCCCCGTGGGGCGGGTTTCGCATTTATAGACGCCATTGTCGGCGGGGCGATCCCCCGGCAATATATCGGGGCTGTGCAAAAAGGTATTCTGGATGGCTTGCGCACCGGGCCGCTGGGCTTTCCCGTGGTTGATCTGGAGGTGACCTTGCATGACGGGGCCTTTCACGCGGTTGACAGCTCGGACCAGGCTTTTCAAATGGCCGGTCGCCTAGCCCTTGCCGATGGCTTGAAAACCGCAGGGCCGATATTGCTGGAACCTGTCGAGGATGTGATTTTTGTTATCCCAAGCAGTTGCACATCAAAAACCCAACGCCTGATCACCACGCGCCGGGGCCAGATTTTGGGTTTTAACCCCCGCGAAGGATGGCCGGGATGGGACGAAATACAGGCCCGCGTGCCAACGGCAGAAACCGGCGACATGGTGATGGAGCTGCGTTCGGTCACGCTGGGAACCGGTTTTTTCACCAAGCAGTTTTCCCACATGCAGGAGGTTTCCGGCAAGGCGCTAGACGCCGCCCTAACCCCCCGTTAATACCGGGTTTCCAGTAATAGATTTGATCTATGTTCAAACATTAAACTATTGATTGGCATTATATTTTTCCATGAAAGATAATGTCTTCAGAGATCAGAAACACCGCGCGGCGCAAGCCCGATTTTAATGGCAGGAGAGCATAATGCAGATTGATATTGGTATTAACGAAAAGAACCGTACCGACATCGCAACGGGCCTTGGCCGTGTCTTGGCTGATTCCTATGCGCTATATCTGAAAACGCACAATTTTCACTGGAATGTGACCGGGCCGATGTTTCAGACCCTGCACACCATGTTTGAACAGCAATATACCGAACTCGCCATGGCGGTTGATGAACTTGCCGAGCGTATCCGGTCGCTGGGTGCCTTTGCCCCGGCCAGCTTTTCGGCTTATTCGGAGCTAAGCTCCATTCCCGAGGAAAAAGGCGTTCCCGCCGCCAAGGATATGATCAAGCAACTGGTTGAAGGCCATGAAACCGTGATTAAAACGGCGCGTGCGCTCTATCCGCTGTGTGATGAAGCCGATGACGACGCCACCGCCGACCTGCTGACCCAGCGCATTCAGATCCACGAAAAAACGGCATGGATGCTGCGTTCCCTGCTTGAAGCTTGATCTGTTACCGGGCGGGGCGGACTAACCAGCCCCGATGCTGATCACAATATTACCCGGCATTTATTAAATGGCCCTGCAGTTGCGGGGCCGTTTTGCGTTGATCGGACAGGCTTTTTTTCGCGTATCAAGGTAACACTGCGCCAAATCATCACCGGCCCCTCACCGAGGCGTGACTTGCCCAAATCAGATTTTGGCGGGATTCTAAAACGCACACGGCGCACGCCATTCGTAGTGAACAGGAGAAAACCACATGCTGATCAAACGCAAGCGCGGCTGGGAATTACCGGAAAGCGCGGCGACGCCGGAAGCCATCTATCGCAATCGTCGCAATTTCATCAAGGGCATTACCGCAGGCACCCTGGGTGCCGCCGCCGCCACATTGCCCGCCGGGCGCGCCTTTGCCCAGGCCGCCGCCCCCAATGCCGACCTGTACCCGGCCAAACATAACGATGCCTATACGGTGGACCGCGCGATTACCCCCAAGGCAAAGGCGACCACCTATAATAACTTCTACGAATTTGGTTCGCACAAATTCATATCCGATGCCGCCCAGGCAATGAAGATCACGCCCTGGACTGTCCAGATCGATGGCATGGTTGAAAAACCGATCGAAATGGATTTTGACGATCTGGTGCGCAAAATGCCGCTCGAAGAACGGGTTTACCGGTTTCGCTGTGTTGAAGCATGGGCGATGACCGTGCCCTGGACCGGTTTTCCGATGAAGGCACTGGTGGATTTTGCCAAGCCGACATCGGGGGCAAAATACATTCAAATGCAAACCGCCGAACAAAAAGACACCATGCCGGGCCTGAAACAGTTCTGGTATCCGTGGCCCTATACCGAAGGCCTGACCATGGCCGAGGCCACAAACGAGCTGACCATGATTGCAACCGGCCTGTATGGAGAGCCGCTTCCCAAACAGAACGGCGCGCCGTTGCGTCTGGTAACGCCGTGGAAATATGGTTTTAAAAACATTAAATCCATCGTCAAATTCACCTTCACCGACAAACGCCCGGTTGGCTATTGGGAAAGCCTGGCCGACAGCGAATATGGCTTTTGGGCCAATGTGAACCCCAAGGTGCCCCACCCCCGCTGGAGCCAGGCACAGGAACGATTGTTATCGAACGGCGACGAAGTTCCGACCCAGCTGTTTAACGGTTATGGCGACTATGTCGCCGACATTTACAAAGGCATGGACGGCGAAAAACTCTACATGTAATCGCCTTTTGCGGTTTAAACGCATGGCTGCTTTGTCAGGGTCGGCTTTGTGCCGACCCTTCTTTTCGGTATATGTTGCGCGCAATTCTTACAACCGGAACGAAGGGGCTTCATTTTGCCCAACGCAACCCTCGCCAACCTGTTTGCCGCCCTTCCCGATGCCACAAACGGCGAAGTTTTCGACGAAATCCTGCGATCCCCGTGTTTGCGGATCGAACGGATTGTTTCGCACGGCCAATCCTCACCCGAAACCGGCTGGTATGACCAGCAACCCGCCGAATGGGTGATATTGCTCACCGGCAGTGCTGAAATTCTGTTTGAAAACGAAGAAACCGGCCGGGTTTTAAAAGCAGGCGACCATTTATACATCCCACCCCATTACCGCCACCGCGTGGTCTGGACCGAACAAAACGCCGAAACCGTGTGGCTGGCGGTGTTTTTTGATGGCCGTGGCGTGCATCACAAAACCGGTTAAGCCGCGCCAACCGCGTGGTCACGCCAGTTAAAGGCTGGCGCGACCAATCTGTGCCATTCCAGCAGACAGGCGATCAGGCCCCCTTGCGACGGCGGCCTTTATATTTGGACTTGTTGGCCGATTTTGATCCCGGCCCGGCAGAACCATCCTTGGGTGTAATATCGCGCGCCATTGGCCCGGCCTGCGACAAGCCCAGTTCCTGGCTTTCCAGCCGTTTAACCTCGTCGCGCAAGCGCGCGGCTTCTTCAAATTCCAGATCACCGGCGGCCTGACGCATCCGTTTTTCAAGGTCTTCAATATGGGCGCGCAAATTATGCCCGATCATCACATCGCCGGAAACGCCGGTATCAACCGTGACATAATCGTGCTCGGCGACACTTTCGATCACGTCATGAATGCGGCTGCGGATCGAGGCAGGGGTAATGCCATGTTCGGTGTTATAGGCAACCTGTTTTTCGCGGCGGCGGTTGGTTTCGCCAATCGCATAATCAAGGCTGTCGGTCATTTTGTCGGCGTATAAAATCACCCGGCCATCAAGGTTACGCGCCGCACGGCCAATGGTTTGCACCAGTGATGTTTTGGACCGCAAAAAGCCTTCCTTGTCGGCATCCAGAATGGCCACCAGCGCACATTCCGGGATATCCAGCCCCTCACGCAACAGGTTAATGCCCACCAGCACGTCAAACACACCCAGGCGCAAATCGCGAATAATCTCGATCCGTTCCAGCGTATCAATGTCGGAATGCAAATAGCGCACCCGCACGCCGTTTTCGTGCAAATATTCAGTTAAATCCTCGGCCATGCGCTTGGTCAGCGTCGTCACCAGCACCCGCTGGCTTTTCAAGGCGCAATCGCGGGCTTCGGCCAGCAGATCATCGACCTGGGTTTCGACCGGGCGAATGATACATACCGGGTCAATCAGGCCGGTCGGGCGGATCACCTGCTCGACAAATGTGCCGCCGGTTTTGTTAATTTCCCACGGGCCCGGTGTGGCCGACACAAACACGCTTTGCGGGCGCATCGCCTCCCATTCGTCAAACTTCAAAGGCCGGTTGTCAACACAACTGGGCAGGCGAAAACCATGATCGGCAAGGGTAAATTTGCGATTATAATCGCCCTTGAACATGCCGCCAATTTGCGGCACGGCAACGTGGCTTTCATCCACAAACAGCAAGGCATTTTCGGGCAGATATTCAAACAATGTGGGGGGCGGCTCGCCAGGGTTACGCCCCGATAGCCAGCGGGAATAGTTTTCAATCCCCTTGCAGTGGCCCACTGTTTCCATCATCTCCAAATCAAAAGTTGTGCGCTGCTCAATCCGTTCGGCGGCCAGCAATTTGCCTTCGTTTTGAAACTGCGCCAACCGGTCTTTGAGTTCCTGTTTAATCCCATGCATTGCCTGCACCAGGGTCGGGCGCGGGGTGACGTGGTGGGAATTGGCGTAAACAGTGACCGAGTCCATATTGGCATATTTGTGCCCGGTCAGCGGGTCAAACTCGGTCAGTTCCTCGACCTCGTCACCAAACATCGACACCCGCCAGCCCCGATCTTCGGAGTGGGCGGGGAAAATTTCAAGCACATCGCCGCGCACCCGAAAAGTGCCACGGGTAAAGGCGGCATCATTACGGGTATATTGCAGTTCGACCAGCCGTTTCATAATGTCGTTGCGGTCAACTTCGTCGCCCACCGAAATGCGCTGCGTCATCTCAAGATAGGTTTCCACCGCACCAATACCGTAAATGCACGAAACCGAGGCGACGATAATACAGTCGTTGCGTTCCAGAATGGCACGGGTGGCGGCATGGCGCATGCGGTCGATCTGCTCGTTGATCGAACTGTCTTTTTCAATATAGGTGTCGGTTCGCGCAACGTAAGCTTCGGGCTGATAATAATCGTAATAGGAAACGAAATATTCCACCGCATTTTCCGGGAAAAAACTTTTCATCTCGGAATAAAGCTGTGCCGCCAGCGTCTTGTTTGGGGCCAGAACAAGGGCCGGGCGCTGGGTTTTGGCAATCAGGTTGGCGATAGTAAATGTCTTGCCCGACCCGGTAACGCCCAGCAAAACCTGGTCACGTTCGCCCTGTTCGATGCCGTCATAAAGCTCGGCAATGGCATGGGGCTGGTCGCCAGAGGGTTCATACTCCGTCACCAGCTTGAACTTGCGCGATCCTTCGACCGGCGGACGCCGCTTTAACAACATTTCGGGGAGTGCATTCATTATCAACCTGCCTTCGTTTCCGTCCCTAGTTATAAGCCGGAATAGCCACTTCGCAAGCCCTGCCCCTGACACATCCCGTCAGGAACTGTCAGGAGAACGGCAGGAGCATTGCCCCAAACCACAAGGACTCGCCTCGGCAATACTGCCGGACCGCCGCGATGGCAGCCCGGCGCACATTAAAAATTGCCGTTCAAAAACATCATTTGGTTTTAAAAGCGGAACTATCTGCCTGCTAATGCGTTGAATTGCCCATGATAACCCTATTGCCGACGGCCTTTGCCCTGTATGCGGGGCTGTATGACCGCAAAGAACGCGCAAAAGCGCCAAATGGCCTTGAATTGAAATTGTGGCGGGCGTAGGGTCCACCCGAAAGAACAAGAGTCTTTCCATTTCTCATTTCATTCCAGGGAAACAGACCAATGGCGTTTATTGCCGATCGTTTGAGCCGTATCAAACCTTCTCCTACCATTGCTGTCACCACCAAGGCCGCAGAACTCAAAGCTGCTGGCGTTGATGTCATCGGCCTTGGCGCAGGCGAGCCGGATTTCGATACCCCCGACAACATTAAAGACGCTGCCAAAGCTGCCCTTGATGCTGGCCAGACCAAATATACTCCGGTCGCTGGTACTCCGGCGCTGCGCAAAGCGATTGTCGCCAAGTTCAAACGCGAAAACGACCTGGAATACACCATCGACGAAATCACCGTTGGCTGTGGTGGCAAGCAGACATTGTTTAATGCCCTGTTTGCAACCCTGAACCCGGGCGACGAAGTTGTGATCCCGGCACCGTATTGGGTTTCTTATCCCGACATGGCGCTGATGGCCGAAGGCACCCCTGTCATTGTTGAATGCCAGGAAGAAAACGACTTCAAAATTACACCTGCCGAACTTGAAGCCGCGATCACGCCGAAAACCAAATGGGTGGTCCTGAACTCGCCATCAAACCCGACCGGTGCGGCCTATTCACGCGCCGAACTGCGCGCACTGGCCGACGTTCTGCTGAAGCACGAAAACGTTTATATCATGTCCGACGACATGTATGAGCATCTGGTCTATGACGGGTTTGAGTTTACCACCATCGCCCAGATCGAGCCGAAATTAAAGGCCCGCACCCTGACGTGTAACGGTGTTTCCAAATCCTATGCCATGACCGGCTGGCGTTTGGGCTATGCCGCTGGCCCGGTTGAACTGATCAAGGCGATCAACAAGGTTCAGTCGCAAAGCAGCACCCATACCTCGTCGATCAGTCAGGCCGCCTCGGTTGAAGCCCTGAACGGCCCGCAGGATTTTCTTGCTGAACGCGCCGAAGTGTTCAAATCGCGCCGCGACCTGGTTGTGGCAAAGATCAACGAATGTGAAGGTCTGAGCTGCAAAACGCCGGAAGGGGCATTTTATGTCTATCCGTCATGCGCTGGCACCATTGGCAAAACCACGCCAGATGGCAAAAAAATCGAAACCGATACCGATTTTGTGACCTACCTTCTTGAAGCTGAAGGCGTTGCTGCGGTTCAGGGAACGGCCTTTGGTCTGGCCCCGTATTTCCGCATTTCCTATGCCACATCCACCGAAGCCCTTGAAGAAGCCTGCAAGCGCATTAAACGCGCCTGTGCCGCACTGAAATAAGCTTCGCCCCTTTACCAATTTCCGATCAAAGCCCGGCAGTCTTGCCGGGCTTTGTTTTTTGGCGCATGATAAATCCCATAAATCAGTACCAAATAACCGATAAATCAGGAAAGCCATGCCGGTTCGCGATTTTAGCATCACCATCGACGGGGTGCGCCTTGCCTGCCAGTCCGTCACGCCAGAACCACCCGCACCAGCCGCCAAACCGCCTGTGATGTGGGCGAATGGCGACGCCCCGACCATTGTCATGCTGCATGAAGCCCTGGGTACCATTCGCATGTGGCGCGATTTTCCGCAAAGGCTGGCCAATGAAACCGGGTGCCCGTGCCTGATTTATGAGCGGCGCGGACACGGCAAATCGGACCCGCAAGACATTGTGCCGCGCCCGGTTGATTTTCATAACGAGGAAACCGACCGGTTTTTAAACGGCGTGATCACGCACCGGAACCTGAAAAACCCGATCCTGTTTGGCCACAGCGACGGTGCCACCATTGCCCTTAAATATGCCGCCCGCTTTCCCGCCGTCCCCCGCGCCGTGATCAGCCTGGCCGCCCATGTGTTTGTTGAAGATGTGACAATTAATGGCATTGAAACGGCGGCGCAAACCTATGCCAGTACCGACTGGAAGTCGCGTCTGGAACGCCACCATTTTGATCAGACCGACACCGTTTTTCGCGCCTGGGTCGATACCTGGCGGCAGCCAAATTTCAAAAACTGGCACATGATTGACGAACTACCGGCCATCATATGCCCGGCCCTGATCTTGCAAGGTGACGACGACCCGTTTGGCAGCGAGGACCAGGTTACCACCATTCGCGACCATGTAAGCGGCCCGGTAATTGCCCGTATTATCAAGGGTTGCGGCCATATTCCCCACCTTGAAGCACCCGATAAAGTTCTCGAGTCGGTTCGTCACTTTCTGGACACTTTTTCGAAGGCAAAAACGCCTCCGCCCCCCACAAGCCTGCGGGCAAAAGCATAAAAAAAACCGATGGTCGGGGAGAGACCATCGGTTTCAAGGTTCGGGCGGGATGGCATTTTCAAACCACTCCGCCGTCTGTCTCGTTGGGGGAAAAGACAGGGTCGTCAGGGATTATGTCGAAGATTAACCTTCGAGGGCTTCTTCGGCATCAAGCACGGCAGCAATCGCATGGATAACCGATGCAATGCGCACAGCGTTCTGAACAACTTCCTTGTTCAAACCTGCCTGCTTGAGAATTTTTTCGTGGCTGTCGATGCACATGCCGCAGCCATTAATGGCGGAAACAGCCAGCGAGAACAGCTCGAAATCAGCTTTATCAATGCCTGGCTTGCCAATGATGTTCATGCGCAGGCGGGCAGGCATGGTGGCGTATTCTTTTTCCGACACCAGATGCGTGAAACGGTAATAAATATTGTTCATGCCCATGATCGCAGCCGCACCTTTGGATGCTTCAAGCGCTTCGGGGGTCAGTTTGCCTTCGGCTTCGGCGGCCACAGCACGCAGCAATTTTGCATTGCGCGACGCATAGGCGCAGGCCAGTGCCGTTCCATAAACCTGTTGGTCGGTCATGCCGGGGTTATTAAAAAGGCTGCTCAGGTTCAGTTTCAAGTCCTTGGCATAGGCCGGCAAGGAGTCTTTAATTTCAGCGATAGACATGGAAAACATCCTGATTTTTGTGAGAAATTAACGCTACTGTCCGGTACGCTTCGGGCGAACCGTTCCATCTGTGAACCAGATGGTGCATTGACCCGGCCCTTGATCAGGCTGACACGGTAAATTCCGTGCGGGTCAGAGGGGACCGGGCACTTTGCCCGGTCCGGATATCAAGGCCAGTTCCAAACCAGATGGTTTAGAGGGTGGCTTCACCCTTGGTCCAGTTGCACGGGCAGAGCTCGTCTGTCTGCAGTGCATCAAGAATACGCAAGGTTTCCTGCGGGTTACGACCAACAGAAAGATCGTTCACCTGAACGTGGCGGATAATGCCTTCCGGATCGACGATGAAAGTGGCGCGCAAAGCAACGCCTTCACCTTTGGCGATCACGCCAAGTGCATTTGCCAGTTCTTTCTTTTCATCGGCCAGCCACACGAACGGGCTATCGCCCAGGTCTTCGTGGTGGGTACGCCATGCGGCGTGAACGAAATCGGTATCGGTCGAGCAGCCGAGAAGAACGGCATCGCGATCTTCAAAATCGCCGTTCAATTCGCCATAACCAACGATTTCGGTCGGGCAAACAAAGGTGAAATCCTTCGGCCAGAAGAACAGGATCTTCCATTTGCCTTCGTGGGATTTATCCGTAACCGGTGCAAAGCTGGCTTCGGATTTACCCGAAACACCGGTAAGATTGAACTCAGGAAGGGTATCACCAACGGTAAGCATATCTGAACTCCTAACGCTTGTTTTCTAAAATCCCTTAAGGCCCCCGATGGGCCTCTTAAATTTAGTGTGCATGTGCAAAAAGCAACATCGCTGGTAGCGATTTGTAGATAATTGCATTACCTATGACCAATAAAATAAATCTGGTTTTTCGATAGGAAAAATTTATGGCCGCCCAACCCAGCATCAAACAGTTGAAATATCTGGTCGCGCTGGCGGAAACCGGCCATTTTGGCCGCGCTGCCGAGGCGTGCTTCATCACCCAGCCCAGCCTTTCCGCCGCCATAAGCGAGCTGGAAAACCTGCTGGGTGCGCAATTGGTGGAGCGAAACAAGCGCCAGGTATTGATAACCGCACTGGGTCAGGAAGTTGTTTCGCGGGCGCGGCATATTCTGCGCGAGGTCGATGAATTGACCGTGGTGGCCCATGCCGCCAACCAACCGCTGGTTGGCCCGATCAATATCGGTGTTATCCCCACCATCGGCCCCTATTTGCTGCCCGATGTGATGGGCCGTTTGCGCGCTGGCTTTCCCAAGTTGCAGCCGTTTTTACGCGAAGACCAGACATCGAAACTGGTAAACCTGCTGTTGGCTGGCAAGCTGGACCTGGCCCTGATCGCCCTGCCGATCGAGGAAAACGGTTTGGAAGACATGGACCTGTTTGAAGACCGGTTTGTTTTTGCCTGCAGCCCGGATAATCCACTAACGTCGAAAAAACACATCAATATCGACGATATCAAAGACGAAAAACTGTTGTTGCTGGAAGACGGGCATTGCCTGCGCGATCAGGCGCTGGAAATTTGCCAGCGTGCCGGATGGAGCAAATCAGCCGATTTTCAGGCCAACAGCCTGTCAACACTGGTGCAGATGGTCGCAGCTGGCATCGGCTCCACCTTGCTGCCGGAAATGGCATTGGAAGTTGAAGCGCGCCGTCGCGACTCGATTGCCATTCTGCCCTTTGAAAACCCGGTGCCGGTACGCCGCATCGGGCTGGTGTGGCGGCGCAGTTCGGCGCGCAAGGCCGAATACCGCAAACTGGGTGCCTATTTGCGCGGGGCGTTAAACCCGTGCCGTGCAGCAGATGTGGCATGAAAGCCCCCCTGGCAGCGATAAGCGGCAATGAACAGCCATAATCGCGGGTGAAAGCGGTTTCACTTTACTGCGCAGCGCCTTCACGCATTAATCGGCCAACTTACGGCGATAACAGGAACCAAAACGGAAACAGACGCCGATGCTGCCCATCAAGGATAACAACCCCACCACCCTTACCCCCTGGGTTACCTGGGGCTTGATTGCAGTGAACATCGCGGTGTTTGTGATGACCCTGTCGCTGGGCCATCGGGGTATGTTCCGCGCCAATATTGAATTTGGTGCCATTCCCGCCGTGCTGTTTGGCAATGTCGACCTGCCGCCCGAATTATCGGTTTTTCCGCCCGGATACGCGTTTTTGACCATCTTTACCGCCATGTTCATGCATGGCGGCTGGATGCATGTTGCCGGGAACATGCTGTATCTGTGGGTTTTTGGCAATAATGTCGAAGATGCCATGGGGCATTGGCGGTTTTTGGCATTTTACCTGCTGTGCGGGGTGGCCGCCGCCCTTGGCCATGCCGTGGCCGATACCACATCGCAAATCCCCATGATTGGCGCATCGGGCGCGCTGGCAGGTGTGCTTGGCGCTTATTTCCTGCTATTTCCCAAGGCGCGGGTGCTGGTGTGGTTTTTCTGGGTGCTTATTTTTTATGTCCCTGCCGTTGTTGTGCTGGGCTTCTGGATTGGCATGCAGGTGATTAACCTGTCGAGCGGGGTCAATGACGGGGTGGCATGGGCCGCCCATGTGGCCGGTTTTGCCACCGGGTTGTTGCTGATCCCGTTTTTCAAATATCGCCATGTGCCCCTGTGGCAGGGCGGCCCGAAACAACAACCGGTTTTCGGGGTCTACCGCCCCGGTCGCCAGCGCGCCAATGCCGATGGATTATCGCCACAATTTGGCTTTAACACCCCGCCATGGGCCGCGGCCTATGAACGCGAAAAGGCCGAAAAGCGTGATACCCGGCGCGGGTTTAAGCCCGGCACATCGCGCACCAGCCAAAATACCGACCCAAACAGTGCCGAAAACTGGACCTGGCAGCCGGGCAGCACCATTTACAGCCACGACCACAGCAAACCGGACGCCGCCCGCCCCACGCAGCACAGCTCGGCGTCAGACCCATCACACCCGGCGCGCCCAGCCCGCCCGTGGGGCGAGCCACGTTCGCGCCCCACCACGGACGCAGCAGCCAACACAGATGGCACGACGGGCGCAGCCAAACCCGCACGCCACGGCATCGGCGTGCCCGGTGTGCCACGACGACCCCGGCCCCGGCGCAACGGGGGCGATACCGACACGTAAGCCACGCGCAGCCAGCACATTTGGCCCAAAGCCGGTGTTAAAGCCGGTGTTAAACCCGGTGTTAAACCCGATGGCGCAAAAAGTTATGCATCACTGGTTTTCCTGTCGGAAAAAGCGCATTAGGATGTTGAAATAACTTGCTTTGACCGGGAGCGCCGTTGGCCCGGTTTTGATCTGCGCTTGTGGAGAATTCCGATGCTTGCTGCCTGTTTTGAAGAATTTCAGGGCCCGATTGAAATCCTGAAGCTGCCGGACCCTGAACCGGGCGACAACGGGGTTGTGATTGAAGTCGGCGCCACCGGCCTGTGCCGCAGTGACTGGCATGGCTGGATGGGCCATGATTCCGACGTTCACTTGCCCCATGTGCCGGGGCATGAATTTGCCGGTAAAATCGTCGCCATTGGTAAAAACATTCAACGCTTTAAAATTGGCGACCGGGTAACGGTGCCGTTTGTCTCGGGCTGCGGTCATTGCCCGCAATGCCATAGTGGCAACCAGCAAATTTGCGACCAGCAATTCCAGCCCGGCTTTACCGCCTGGGGCAGCTTTGCCCAATATGTTGCCATCGATTATGCCGACGGCAATCTGGTCACCCTGCCCGATAATATGGATTATGTTACCGCCGCCAGCCTTGGTTGCCGCTTTGCCACCAGCTTTCGCGGCGTGATTGATCAGGGCCAGGTACGCGCCGGGCAATGGGTGGCGGTGCATGGCTGTGGCGGGGTTGGCCTTTCGGCGATCATGATCGCGCAGGCCGCCGGGGCCAATGTTATTGCCATTGATATTGACGATGAAAAACTGGCTTTTGCCAAAGCCGTTGGTGCCGATTACATCATCAACGCGGCCAGCATCGCAGACGTTCCCGCCGCCATTCGCGACCTGTCGCACGGTGGCGCCCATGTATCGGTGGACGGGCTGGGCAGTGCGGTGACCTGTTTTAATTCGGTTTCGTGCCTGCGCAAGCGCGGCAAACATATCCAGATCGGCCTTATGACCGGCGATCATGCCCATGCCAAAGTTCCGATGGACCGGGTGGTAGGGCACGAGCTGGAAATTCTGGGCAGCCACGGCATGCAGGCATTTCGCTATGACGCGATGCTCGACATGGTGGCGACCGGCAAGATCGCCCCGCAAAAGCTGATTGGCGATCGCATTACTCTGGCCGAAGGGGCAACCGCCCTTATGAATATGGACAGCTTTGTTGGCACCGGCGTCACGGTTATTGACCGGTTTTAAACCCGCATTCGCATAATTTGGCTGTTAAAGACAAAATGCCGAATACCGTGAAATAACGGTATTCGGCATTACATTTTGCCGGAACGATGCCGGCCCATCCGTTAGCCAAGCGAGTTTAGCTGGGGCTGATGGAGCCCAGGGCGGCGGTAAAGCCGGTCAGGGATGCCTTGATCACCTGGGTCTGTTCATTGCCCCACGCGCGGAAGCCGACAAACAAGGTCGCCCCGGCCTTCATGGCATTGACCATATCATCAGACATCACCAATGCGGCATCACAGCCTGCATTGGTGCATTTGCCATACAGAACCTTCATTTCGCTGCCGTCATCAACCTTGATCACGATGCCGGGGCGCAAATCAACGCCCAATGGCAGTTGCATGGTCAGGATGGAAACTTCTGCCTTGGTTTTCGGGTTAACGGCCTTTTGCACGGTGACGGCCAGAATGCGCCCAACCGTTTCCTTTTTGCCATCAACATCCTTTTGCAGGAAAACCTGCTGGCCGATCTGGCAACGATCGGGGTTTTTATCGTCGCATTCTTTTTTCCACAGGGGCCCTTTGCTTGCCGCCGGGTCAGCATTTTGGGCCATTGCCGGGGCTGTGCCCGCCGCAATCGCCATAAACGCGCCAACAGCCGCAAACACACAACGAACCATCGTCGCCTTGCCAAACAGCATTCCTATTTCTCCCGCTATCATGAAAATGGCGCATTCAGACAAGGGGTATAGAGGCCCCACACCCTGCGCGCTTGAGACTTGTCCCATGGTCTAACCAACTAACGATCCTGTGTCGAGAGCCTTGATACCTCGACACCGGGCGACAGGACCTTGCGTGCGAAACCGGCAAACCATGCGCCAAAGGCGGCATCAAATGCCTGGCGACCGGCGCGTTGCTGATCCGGGTTCTGGGCGTTGGGGCGGTTGGTTTTTTCCGCCGCCCGCTCCAGCCAGCTTTCATGAATATCGTCATCAACTTCGGGATGAAACTGTATCCCCCAGATCCGACGATCAACATGATAGGCCTGATTGGGAAACACATCCCCCGTCATCAGCAACTCGCCACCGGGTGGCACGTCAAATCCTTCACTGTGCCAGTGATAAACCATCATATTGGCAGGAAAAAGGTCACGGCCCGCATCGGTGGCATAGGCAGGGTAATATCCGATTTCGGTTTTTTCACCGTCATGGGGCCGCACGACCGCCCCCAGATTGCGCGCCATCATTTGTGCGCCAAGGCAAATGCCCAGATACCAGGCATCGGCCTGCGCCACATGGGGCAGCCATGCCATAATACGGGCAACATTGGGTTCATGGTCGTCATTGGCACTCATGGGGCCGCCAAACACGATAACGCCCTGATAAGGGGATAAATCGGTGGGCAGGACATCGCCCTCGCCCGGGCGGCGAATATCGAACTCGTATCCAAGTTCAGCCAAAACCCGGCCAACCCGGCCCGGCCTGCCGTGGGCAGAATTAAAAACCAGAAGAACCTTTGCCAGCCCCGAAATACAATTCACCGCGACGTCCTTATCCTCGTCCGTTTCGTGGATTACGGATGCAAACAGCGGGCGAACCTGCCAACCAACACACAATAACCGGCCCCGATTTCGGGGGTTTGCGGCCTTTTAGCCTTTTTGGTTTGTGCATCGTTGCTGGCGTCTTCGCCATTTTAGACGTTTTGCACCATTCCAGATTTCAATCAAGGTGACCGCTGCGTTGCACAAAGGCAAGCAAGGAATGGAAAAAATCGCCCTTTACGGCCATTTTCAACCGTAAAAACAAAAAAGACCGCCCCGAATATTCGAGGCGGCCCACAAATTTGATCCGTTCTGATCGGGATCAGACGTTGAATTTAAAGTGGAAAATATCGCCATCCTTAACGATATAGCCCTTGCCTTCCTGACGCAGCTTACCGGCATCGCGCGCGCCTGATTCACCGTTGCACGCGATAAAATCGTCATAGGCCATGGTTTCGGCCTTGATGAAGCCGCGTTCAAAATCGGTATGAATCACGCCCGCTGCATTTGGTGCAGTGGCCCCGTTAAACACCGTCCATGCCCGGGCTTCTTTCGGACCAACGGTAAAGAAGGTCAGAAGATCGAGCAGCTTGTAGCCTTCGCGAATAACACGGGTCAGCCCGGTTTCTTCCAGGCCCAGGCTTTCAAGAAATTCCTGCTTTTCTTCGGCACTTTCAAGCAAAGCGACTTCGGATTCAATCGCGGCCGAAACCACAACCGACCGCGCGCCCTGCGATGCTGCCATTTCCGCAACCCTGGCCGAAAATTCATTGCCTTCGGCGGCACTGTCTTCGTCAACATTGCAGGCATACAAAACCGGCTTGCTGGTCAAAAGCTGTAACATGCGAAACGACTTGGCTTCGTCTTCATTGTTGATCTCAACAATACGGGCGGGTTTGCCTTCGCGCAAAACGGCCAAGGCACGTTCGACCATTTCAAGGCTCAGCTTGGCGTCCTTGTCATTGCCTTTGGCCCGTTTTTGCAAACCGGTAACGCGCTTTTCCAGGCTTTCCATATCGGCCAGCATCAGTTCGGTTTCGATGGTTTCCGCATCGCGAACCGGGTCAACCGAGCCTTCAACATGGGTGATGTCGCCATCTTCAAAGCAGCGCAACACATGCACGATGGCATCGGTTTCGCGGATATTGGCCAAAAACTGGTTGCCCAGCCCTTCCCCCTTGGAGGCACCGCGCACCAGTCCGGCAATATCCACAAATTCCAGCTGGGTCGGAATGATGGTGGCCGATTTGGAAATCGCCACGATTTTATCAAGGCGATCGTCAGGAACGCTGACCCGGCCGGTATTGGGTTCAATCGTGCAGAACGGAAAATTGGCCGCTTCGGCCGCTGCCGTCTGTGTCAGGGCGTTAAACAGGGTCGATTTGCCGACATTGGGCAAACCAACGATACCACATTTGAATCCCATCTTTCCGGGCTCCGTCACATCTGAATTTCACATATCACCAGGGGCCCTGCATCGCGCAACAGCCCCGGGCACTTATAATCGAATTGTTATTTTTTCAGACCAAATGCCTTGGCAAGGGCTTGCGCCAACGTGGTCGGCGCGTTTTCCTGCTTTGCACCTTTGGCTGCCTTGGCCACGGCGTAGGCGGCAGCCGCGCTACCATTATCGCCGCTAACGTCCGGTGTATCCTTTGCGCCCGCACCCGGAGCAACTGGCATCGCCGCATCGCCATTATTGCGCCCGGCGCTGCCTGCTTTGTCAGCCTTGTCGATTTTGCCAACTTTCTCAGCTTTATCAATCTTCGCAGGCTTGGCAACACGCGGCTTGGGTGGTGTTACCAGATTGGCAACTTTGCTCATGAATGCGCTGTCATCACCCTTGATCAGACGCGGCAATTCCTGCGCGACACCATCTATCAGGGCCGATAACCAGCCGGTCTGTTCGGATTTGGAAAAATCCCCCAGCACATGCCCATGTACGCGTGCCTTGTCGCCCGGATGGCCGATACCCAGCCTTACCCGGCGGTATTCCTTGCCACAATGGGCATCGATGGATCGCAGGCCGTTATGGCCGCCATGCCCGCCTGCCCGTTTGACCCGCAATTTGCCCGGTGGCAAATCAAGCTCGTCATGCAAGACGATCACGTCTTCGATCGGAATTTTATAAAATCGCAGCACTTCCCCGACCGATTGCCCGGACAGGTTCATAAAGGTTTCGGGCTTTAACACCAGAACTTTGGTGCCGCCAATGTCGCCTTCGGCCACTTGCCCCTGAAACTTGCGTCGCCAGGGGCCAAAAGAATGGCGGCGGACGATTTCGTCCGCCGCCATAAAGCCGATATTGTGACGATTGCCGGCATATCCCGAACCCGGGTTTCCCAGTCCAACCACCAAAAACATCGCAAGTCCCCGATTTTATTCTTCGGTTGCTTCTTCTTCATCGCCAGCGGCGTTATCTTCGGATTTCAAAGATGACGGAGCAGCAATGGTTGCAACGGTGAAGTCACGGTCGGTAATGGTCGGTTCGGCACCTGCCGGCAAGGTCGTTGCCGAAATGTGGACCGAATCGCCAACTTCGTAGCCGGTCAAATCGAAGACCAGTTCTTCCGGAATTGCCTTCGGATCGCAGTTGAGTTCAACATCGTGACGCACGATGTTAAGAACGCCACCGCGTTTCAGGCCCGGGGATTTTTCTTCGTTGATAAAGCGAACCGGAACATCAACCGTCAGCTTGTGATCTTTTGCGAAACGCAGAAGGTCAACATGCAACGGCTCGTCGGTCACTTTGTCAAACTGAACATCGCGCGGCAGAACGTCGTAAGACGTGCCAGCAACATCAATGGTCAGAACATGTGAAAAGAAACCCGGCTTGTGCAGCAGTTTCACGAGCGGACGCGGGTCAATCTGGAACATAACAGGATCCTGTTTTGCACCATAGATGACACCAGGGACCATACCGGCACGACGCACGGCACGGGCGGCCCCCTTTCCAGCCCGTTCACGGATTTCCGCAGTAAGAGTGGCGTTTGCCATCGGAAAAGCTCCTTGAACTAAGACAGTATCGTTTCCGCAGGTCGGTGTGATTCACCGCTGAAAGCCCACGAAAACAAGCGCGCTGGCCTCCAGGGGTGCCAGCGCTGCGAGGGCGTTATACCCTCAATCGAAAAGAACGGAAACAGATTTTTCTTCAGAAATCCGCCGAATTGCCTCAGCCATCAGCGGGGCGACCGGCAACTGGCGAATTTTGCTGCAAGCCCGCACCGCATCCGATGCCTTGATCGAGTCGGTGGTGACAACTTCGCTCATCGGTGAATTGGTAATACGTTCAACCGCCGGCCCCGACAAAACACCATGGCTGACATAAGCCGCAACCGAGGACGCACCGCGTTCCATCAAGGCCGTGGCAGCGTTGCACAGGGTGCCTGCCGAATCGACAATATCGTCAACCAGAATGCAGGCCGCATCCTTAACATCGCCAATCACGTGCATCACTTCGGAAATACCGGCCTTGGGGCGACGTTTGTCGATAATCGCCAGTTCGGCATCAAGGCGCTTGGCCACCGAACGCGCACGGGCCACACCGCCAACGTCGGGGCTGACGATAACCAGTTTCTGGCCTTCAAACTTGGCGCGAATGTCGCTGGTCAAAACCGGGGATGCAAACAGGTTATCAAGCGGAATGTCGAAAAAGCCCTGAATCTGATCAGCATGCAAATCCATGGTCAAAACGCGGTCGGCACCGGCAACCGTGATCAGGTTGGCAACCAGTTTGGCCGAGATCGGCGTGCGGGGGCCAGATTTACGGTCCTGGCGGGCATACCCGAAATAAGGCATGACCGCGGTGATACGACGCGCCGAGCCGCGGCGCAGCGTATCAAGCATCACCAACAGTTCCATCAGGTTGTCGTTGGCGGGAAAAGATGTGCTCTGAATCACAAAAACGTCCTCACCGCGGACGTTTTCCTGAATTTCACACCAGATTTCCTGATCGGAGAACCGTTTTACAGCTGCACGGGTAAGCGGCAGGTTCAAATGGTCCGCAATCGATTCGGCCAGGGGCAGATTACTGTTACAGGCGAGGATTTTCATTGTGGGGCCTCGGTTTATGGGTGCCGGGAAAGCGAAAAAATGCCTACGCAGCCCCCCATAGGGACCGCGGCGGCTTTATACCCAGACCTTAACAGTCTGTAAATGGTCGCTATGGCTAACACGCGGGTCATTTGACGCATAAAAGACATGCATTTTCGCCACCACGCCCCACCAATACATCTTATTGGGATCACACCCAACCAATACAACACCCAAAGCTGCATTTTATCATCTGCAAAACGCGGGATGATTTCCGATTCTTTTTGGCTGTTATGCTGTTAAGCCCGAACAAACATCGCATTGACGCTAGCGGTGCTGTTTATCGGCGCGCAGCAACAAGCCCCGATCCCGCGCAATTTGCCCCAGAGCCCCTTCCAGCGCGTCAACAGCGGCCTGTGCCGCCAGGGATGCAATGGTGCCCCAGCGTTTATCAAGCTTGCCGTGCGGCACCGCGTTGTCTTGCGTCATCTGGCCCAGTTCGTGGCCGCTATCGTCTAGCAACACCCAGTCAATCGTTACACGGTCCAGTTCCGGCCCGGTCGAGCGGACAATGGGCTGCACATTGATTGTGGCGGACAACACAATGCTTTGCGGGTCAATCTCTTTGCTAACGGTAATGCCCTTGGCCTGTAAAAATGCCTTGGCCGACCGGTTAAGGGCTTCGTTGCCATCGCCCGGCGCCCCTTCAAAATCGACAAGGGCCACTTTTAACGGCTTTGCCATCACCATTGTCTGGCGTTCCCCGCTGATTTTTCCCACCACCCAAACGGCTGGGGCCGCAACCAGCTGGTCAAATTCGCGTTCGGCGGGGCTTTCCTTTTCGCCCCCGGGCGACAGGCGCGCCAGTTTGCGGGCAATATCGGGCGGGATATTCATATCGCCATCTTCGGGGGCTTGCGGGGCGTCGGCGAACCAGCTTTGCGCGGTGATTTTTCCGGTATTATTGGCCGAATCAATCGCCAGCCCGGCATCATTATACAGCACCCACGTCACATCAAGGTGGGCCTCGCGGGTATCATCAAGCCGGGAAATAACGTTGGGGTGTAAAACATACGTCCCCTTGGACGGGTCTTCGGAATAGGCGGCAATATCATCGGCGCGCAGCGCGCGCACCATGGCGCGGGCCAAATGGCGCGCCGCCCCTTGTGGCAGGTCATCGGCGATATCAACCTTGACAGTTGCGGCATCGGGCACGTCAAGCAATTGCGGATCGCCTTCGCGCCCGGCCCCTTCGAATGGGCGAGGCAGTTGGCCACAGGCCGCAACGGCAAAAACCAGCACCATCACCGCAAGGAAACGCACATTCATCATTTTACGCATGGGTCACATTATCGCCACACAGCCCACCATCGACGCAATGATGATGAAGGCAAACAACATGATCATATGGGGCACCGGCAAAATTCTCCTGCACTCAGGGATGGTCAAGCGAGGTTAGCATAATCGCTGAAAGCTGGCGTCCGTAATCGGGTTCGCCGCGCAATGTTGTGCGGCGATAACTGTAAAACAGGTCTTCTTCGGCCAAGGTATCGCGCGCCAGCAATTCAACCTTGCCAATGCCGGTATCGCATGTGCGCCGATACACATATTGCGCCAGATCGAACATATAATGCCCATCGCGCCGCGATCGATCAAACAAGTCATCCTCGCCGCGCGGGCCACTTAGAATTTTATCCCGAAAACCGCCATCAACCTCGTAGGAGACCCGGCCAATGCACGGGCCAATCGCGGCAACGATATTTTCACGCGCGGCCCCCAGTTTTTCCATCGCACAGACCGTGCTTTCGGAAATACCGGCAAACGACCCGCGCCAGCCCGAATGGGCCGCGCCGATAATGCGTTTCACCGGGTCGCAAAACAAAACCGGGGTGCAATCGGCGGTTAAAATACCCAGCATGACATTTTCACGGTCTGTCACCATGGCATCGGCACGCGGCGTTTCATCCCGCGCCAAGGGCCGCTCAAGAGGGGCCACATCAATGCCATGCACCTGATAAACCGTGGTTAACCGGCCCTCGCTGGTGCCAAAAGCCCCTGCCGCCAGTTTGCGATTGGCCGCCACCCTGTCATGGTCATCGTCCGAGCCAAAACCAACATTCAACCCGGCGTGAATACCATCGCTCACCCCGCCCTTGCGGGTGAAAAAGCCATGTTTTAACCCGGTAATATCCGCAAGGTTTTCTGTTTCGAGAAACGAAACATCCTTAACGCTCGGGGTCATGTTTTTTGGCATTAGCATCCTCCGCCCGGCCATGGCCGGTTTCATAACCTAACCTTCGGCACCGCTGACACAGGGCGGCGGGGCCGTTTCCCGACCATAGGCGATCAACACTTTAAAAAGTGTTCCCATCTGATCGGCATCGACCAGACGTTTCAACGCCGCCTCAATCGCACTTGCCTGATCAGGGGTGGCGGACTGCTTTAAAAGATCCGCACGCGCCTCAATGCCCAGCATTTTTAAAAATGTGCCCTGCCCCAGGACAGCCCCGGTGCGGGCGTCGGCCTGGTCAAACGTGCGTGAAAGGGCACCAAAATCAACATGGGTGGTTAAGTCAGCATCGCCGGGGTTAGATAAAACCGGGTGGAATTTGTGATGGCGCAGGGCCTGTAATGTGTCGCCAAAACCACTATGGGCGTGGCCATAATCGATCATTAACGCCGCCCCGCCATCGCGGTTAATGCGCCGTGCCATTTGATCGGCAATTGCAATGGCCAGCGATGATGTTTCAAAAACATCGCCTTCCTTGGCCGTGCCGCGCAAGGTGACGGGCACCAGCGCATCGGTCATCGGGGCCAGCCCGCCCGCCACAAAACACAAATCATCGGTTTCGCTGGCAATGGCAACCAGCCGTTCACGCCAGCCACCCTTGGTAAACTGAAACTGGCGCACCGGCAGGGCATCGAAAAATTCGTTGGCAAGCACGATCATGGGTGCATTTTGCGTATCGGGAATATCATCGAAATTATCGTGCCACACCGCCGGAATACCATATTCCATAATCGCGGTTTGCTGGCGGGTACGCAAAACCGGGCTGGTTTCCACAAACCGCACCGTTAGCGCATCGGCAAAGCCCGGCACCTTGCGCACGGCGCGCAAGGCATCGGCCATCAGGGTGCCGCGCCCCGGCCCCATTTCCACCAGATGCACCCGCGACGGGCTGCCCATTTGCTGCCATGTTACGGCTGCCCACAGGCCAATCAGTTCGCCAAACATCTGGCTAATCTCGGGGGCGGTAACAAAATCGCCCGCCTGACCAAACGGGTCCTGTTTGCGGTAATACCCCCATTGCGGGTGGGCCAAAGCCTCGGTCATGTAATCGGCTATCGTGATCGGCCCGGCAATCGCAATGCGGCGTTTCAAATGGTCCAGAAGCGGGGTGGCTGCTTTGTCTTGGTCGGTCATAATATCAGGATTTTGCCGTTTTGGTTTTGGTATCATCTGCGGGTTTGGTGCCAACCAGCGCCGGGCGGTTCAGGCCATAAATGGCAACGCCCGCACCGACCAGAACCATCGGGATCGACAAAAGCTGGCCCATTGTTGCGCCAAACATCAGATAGCCAAGTTGCTGGTCGGGCTGGCGGAAAAATTCGACAATAATCCGGCAAATGCCATAGCCCGCCAAAAACGTGCCGCCAACCACACCGGGATGGGATCGCATTTTTTCGCTGCGCGACAGGGCAAACAAAATGCAAAACAGGGCAATGCCTTCAAGCCCGGCTTCGTAAAGCTGGCTGGGATGGCGCGGTTCGGGCCCGCCCCGCGGAAACACCATGCCCCACGGCACATCGGTGGTGCGGCCAAACAATTCGCCATTAATGAAATTGGCGATCCGTCCAAAAAACAGGCCGATGGGGGCGGCGGCTGCCACCGCATCCACCACGCCCAAAAACGAAATGCCGCGCAAGCGGGCAAAACAGAAAACCGCAATAATCACACCCAGCATGCCACCATGAAACGACATGCCGCCTTCCCATACCTTTAAGATATGCGACGGGTTGGCGAGGTAAAAATCAAGATTGTAAAACAGGACATAGCCCGTTCGCCCGCCCAGAATAACCCCCAGGGTCGCCCAGAACAGCAAATCATCAACCTGGTTGCGGGTCATGACATAGGGCTGCTTGTTGATATAGGCCAGGGTATAACGCCAGCCGATAGTCAGCCCGGCAATATAGGCCAGGGCATACCAGCGGATCGCAATTGGTCCGATGGCAATGGCGATGGGATCGATTGCCGGAAAGGCAAGACTGAGCATCGGGGCGCACTCCGTTCGGATGGCAAATGGGTGGTAACGCCCTGATCAATCAGCACAAGGCGGCAGGAACATGGCACTGTCATACCATCATGTCAGAAAACGACCTAACCGGGCGTGACAGTTATTTACAGTATTAATTTTATCGGGATTTACCGAAACGGATCATCTGTCGCAAGGAAGTCCTGCACATATTGGCGCACCCCTTCTTCCAGCGGCGTCATGGGCGCGTCATAGCCGCTCGCACGCAGCTTGGACATGTCGGCCTGGGTGAAATACTGGTATTTGTCGCGAATGGATTCAGGCGTTGGCACAAATTTAATGTCGGGCTCCTTGCCCATGGCGGCAAATACCGCCAGTGCCAGATCCTTGAAACTGCGCGCCTCGCCCGTGCCGATGTTAAACAGGTCGGAAACATCGGGGTGGTCATACAGCCACAGAATAATATTCACCACATCCCCGACCCAGACAAAATCGCGAAGCTGCCCGCCGTCTTCATAGTCAGGATGGTGCGATTTAAACAAGGTCGCCTGTTCGCCGGCTGCCAGTTTATCATGCATTTGCGACACAACCGACCGCATCCCGTCCTTATGATATTCGTTCGGGCCATAGACGTTAAAAAACTTCAACCCGGCCCATTGTTTGGGACGAAAGCCGTTTTGATCCAATATGCGGCGAAACCGCCGGTCGGTTGCGTGTTTGGACCAGCCATAGGCGTTCAGGGGCTGTAACTTTGCCAGTTCGCCCTGTTCAAACACATCGGCAAAGCCCTGCTTGCCGTCGCCATAAGTTGCGGCAGAAGACGCATAAATCAGGCGTGTGCTATGGCGGGAACACCATTCCCACAAAAAGGTCGTCAGCTTGAAATTATTGGCAACGATTTTGTCGGCATCGCGTTCGGTGGTCGCCGAAATTGCGCCCATATGAAATATCGCTTCGATATCATTGGGGTGGGCTTCCAAAAACGCGGGCAGTTCGTCAGGATGGATGATGTCGCGCAGCTCGCGCTTGGCGATGTTGCGCCATTTGATGCCATCACGCAGGCGGTCCACAATAACAATGTCGGTTTCACCGCGCTCTTGCAGGGCTGCAACAATATTGGACCCGATAAACCCGGCTCCCCCCGTAACAACAAGCATCGTCTTCTCCTGCTTTTTCTAAGCCCGACAGGCTATCCGCCTTGCACATGCTATCAACTGTTTTGCTGATGGCTTTTATAGGCACGCGATTGCAGCAGGGCAAGTGCGACAGGGCACACAGGTGCCACACCCAAACGGAATGATGCTTCATTGCTTGCCCCCGAACGGCTTAACACCATATTATAGGGCACATGATTTAAAACCGATTTACCCGCCGGAGCCTGAAATGCAAATCAACAACCGCCTTCTTGATGACCTTACCCGCGTTACCAACAGTGCATTGGGCACCATGACCGGGGTCAAAGGCGAGGTTGACGCGCTTGTCCGCCAGCAATTTGAAAAAATACTGGTCAATATGGATCTGGTGACACGCGAAGAATTTGACGTGGTGCGCGATATTGCCACCAAGGCAACCCAGCGGAATGATGCCTTGGTGGCACAGCTTGCCACCCTTGAAGACCGCCTCTCCAACCTTGAAACAGCAAGTAATCCGGCAACAAAAACCACCCCCAAAGCCGCCAAAAACGCATCCGCCCCCAAAGGTTAATTGCAAATCGACCCTGCCCGGCACCTGTTGCGACCATAATTTTTCCCTGCGGAAAAAACAAAATGTCGTGTTGCTTTGGGGGGTTATTGCGGTGTTAGCCGTGCCGCCCTGCATTTGAACCGGTCGGCCCGGTTATCAAGGGTGACAAAAGCTGTTTGCCCCTGTATCCACAATGGTTGCAAGCGCACGGCGAGCGCCCTATAGTGCGCGCCCTTTGGCGATGCAGAAACTGATTGAATTTATATGAACGACCTGATGCAAGATAACGGCGAAATCGACGACGACAACCCGCTGTTGCTTGTCGAGGATATCGCCCAGACCAACCAATGGAATCTGGAACGCCGCAGCGCCGACGAAATCGTTGTCGAAATTCCGGGTCACTGGTGTACTTATCTTGCGTATTTCACCTGGCGCGACGATGCCGAAGCCTTGCACATTGCCTGCTGTTTTGATCTGGTCGTACCAGAAGCCATTCGGCCCCGCATGTATGAATTGCTGGCCAAATGCAACGAACAGTTATGGATTGGCCATTTTGGCCTGTGGCAGGACGAAAACATGCCGCTGTTTCGGCACACCTTGCTGTTTGGCGGCGATGCGCCCCCGGCAACCGAACAGTTTGAAGAACTGATTGAAATCGCCATTTGCGAATGTGAACGGTTTTTCCCGGCTTTCAATTTTGTCTTGGCCGATGACAAAACCCCGGACGAGGCGCTGGCAAGCTCGATGCTGGAACCGGTAGGCCAGGCGTAAATCCCGCCTGTGGCGTGACGCAATCATATCCGACTCTGATACCCCGCCCTGTGCGGGGTATTTTGTATTTTGCGCTGGTTTTGATTTTTGTGCCGTCAGGGCGATGATATTTGCAATCCTTACCCGGCGCGTGCTTTTGAAAACCCACCACCTTGGGCGAAGAAGCACTGGCACATAAACCGCGCGTGACTTGACCCGCCCCCATAACAACGCTACGGCTTTTGGAACCCTGATAATCGGGCATTCGCCCGGAACGCCCCTTTAAAGGCGGCATCGTTACGGAGCAAGGTGAGAAATGAAAACACGGTTATTGCTGGTCGGCTGCGGAAAAATGGGCGGTGCCATGCTGGAAGGCTGGCTGGCACGCGGATTGAACGCCGATAATGTATATGTAATCGAACAGGCCGACACTGCCGAAAATCTGGAAACCCGACTGGGCATTCATGGCATTACCGAACTTGCCGATATGCCCGACAGCTTTATACCCCAGGTCGTTCTGTTTGCGGTTAAGCCGCAAATTTTGCCCGAAATTATCGACCTTTACAAACCGCTGGTCCGTGCCGAAACCGTGTTTTTGTCGGTGGCGGCGGGGCGCACCACAGCATTTTTCGCCAGCCACCTTGGCGATACCGCCCGCATTGTCCGCGCCATGCCCAACACCCCGGCGGCGGTTTCACGCGGCATGACAGTGATGTTTCCCACCGATTATGTCAGCACCGCCCAGCGCGACATGTGCGAAGTGCTGTTAAAAGCCGTTGGCGAAGTATCGTGGATTACCGATGAAGCCCTGATGGATGCGGTAACCGCCGTGTCGGGCAGCGGCCCGGCCTATGTTTTCCATATGGTAGAAGCGCTGGCCCAAGCAGGCGTCACGGCAGGGCTGCCCGCCGATCAAGCCATGCTGTTGGCCCGCCAGACAATTGTCGGTGCCGGTTTTCTGCTTGATAGCAGCCCGGAAAGTGCCGAAACCCTGCGCAAAAACGTTACCAGCCCCGGCGGCACCACCGCTGCCGCGCTTGATGTTTTGATGAACCCGCAAGACGGCATGACTGCTTTATTGGAAAAAGCCGTCGAAGCGGCACGCAAACGGTCAACCGAACTGGCGGGTTAACATCCCTGTGAGCATAACCGCGACTGCGCCATAATACGGCCATTCCCGGTTGCGTTAATTCACAGGTTGAATAAAGGCGCGCGGCGCCAGATATGTGAAACACCGCGCGCCGCCCGATACAGGAGCCCCCGATGCCTGCAAAAAAAGATCCCCGTAACGCTGCCATCCTGGCGACACTGGACCTTGCCTGCGAAAAACGCTGGCATCAGGTCACCCTGATCGACATTGCCAAACGGGCCGATATATCGCTCGGCGCGCTTTATGTGCATTTCAAAAACCGCAACGACATTTTGCGCGCCTTTATCGGCCAGATTGATCAGCAGGTTCTGGCTGACCTTGACCCGGCCGATTTTGACCAACCCCGCCATGACCGTTTGATCGACGTGATCATGGCCCGCTTTGATGCGCTGGCCCCACACCGCAATGCAATAAAATCAATCCTGCGTGACGGCGGCGATATGGGCCCGGCAGACGGATTGCGCGCCACCAAAAGCATTTTTGCCGCCATGCGCTGGATGCTTGAAGCCGCCGGGTTTGAAACCGGTGGCCTTCATGGCAGTTTGCGCGTCGCCGGAATGACCGCCATTTATGCCCGCTGTTTTCGCCTGTGGTTAAATGACACCAGCCCCGATTACGGGCCGACCATGGCGATGCTGGATCGCGACCTGGTCCGGGGCGGCGGCTGGGACCAGCAGGTGGGCAAGGGACTCGGCGTCTTGGGAAATATCAGGAATCGCCTGTGCCACCGCCGCCCCAAAACGGCCACAGATGGCGGTGATGATACACAACAACAAGGCAGTTCCGCTACTGCCCCCTCACCTGATCCCCGCGCCGGGGTTTCATCCTCGCCTGCATAAAATCAATCGCTTACGGGTGTGTTCGTAACCAGACGATAACGGCTTTTTCGCCTTGCATCCTGTGGTTACAGACTGACATAAAAATATAACCCAAGATTTTTGTGCAGTGCAAAATAATCCTTGACCCAAGCGCAGCATTCAGGCACATTGCAGTTGAAATTGTGCGGCGCACAATAAAAGCGCCTCATTCGATACCTGTTGCATTAAAAATGGAGTGCCACTCATGACCGCCGCAAAAAAAGCCACCAACCCGTTCTTCGACGTTGATTTCACCAAATTCACCACGGATTTCAAAATGCCGGGTATTGATATCAACGAAATGATGGCCTTTCAGCGCAAGAATATGGAAGCCCTGACCAAAGCAAACAAGATTGCTTTTGATGGCTTTCAGGCTGTTGCACAGCGCCAGAGCGAAATCTTCAAGACCATGATGGAAAAAGCCACCACTCAGGGTAAAGATTTTTCGGCTACGTCGGGCGAAACCCCGATGGCTGCTGCTGCCAAACAGACCGCTGCTGCGAAAACCGCCTATGAAGACGCACTTAACAATGCCAAAGAACTTTCCGGCATTGTCAGCAAATCCCAGGAAGAAGCGCTTGGCCTGTTGCAGTCGCGCTTCACCGAATCGCTTGACGAATTGAAGGTTGCGATCGAAAAGACCGAAACCGCAGCCAAGTAAATTCAAATAAGTTTCTGATAACTTCCCGTTATCAAACTTCCGGCAGGGCCATTGGCCCTGCCGTTTTTCTATGCGCAGCCCCGACAATATCCGGCACTTCGGCAAACCGCTTTGTTTACCTTCCCCGCCACATCCTTCTTTGCCCAAACTCCTGTTTTATGCCAATTACCCTGGCGGACTTTGCGCATATCGCGGGATCACGCTATTTTGCGGGCACAGCAAATGGAGGTCCCGATGAGCGAAATCAGTTTTGATGATTTCCTGAAAGTTGATATCCGGGTTGGCACCGTGATTGATGCCCAGCCCTTTCCCGAAGCCCGACGCCCGGCCATAAAAATGTGGGTCGATTTTGGCGATGTGATCGGGGTGAAAAAAACCTCGGCCCAAATAACCAAATATTATACGCCGGAAAAACTGATCGGCACGCAGGTGGCCGGGGTGGTTAATTTCCCGCCGCGTCAAATCGGCCCGTTCATGTCCGAATTTCTGGCACTGGGCTTTTCCGATGGCACCGACGATAACGGCATTGTCCTGATCCGCCCGGAACAGGGCGTGCCCAATGGCGAACGCATGTCGTAACACATGCCGTCATGCGTCCCCGCATTACCCCGGTATTGTTGCCAATAAAAATGCCGCCAACACAAAGCTGGCGGCATTTTCACATTTGTCCGAACCCGGCATCAAACGATGCCGGTCCCGTTATTTTTCAACAAAGGCCTTTTCGATCACGAAGTGACCGGGTTCGTTCATATTGCCTTCGATCCCACCCCATTCGGTCAACATCTTGCGGGTATCGGCAATCATTTCCGGGTTGCCGCACAGCATGAAGCGATCATTTTCCAGGGTCGGCTTTTCCAGACCAAGATCTTCATAAATTTTGCCCGACGCCATCAGTTCGGTAATCCGGCCCTGATGGGTAAATTCTTCGCGGGTCACGGTCGGGTAATACAGCAGTTTTTGCTGCACTTCCTCGCCAAAGAACTCGTTATGGGGCAATTCATTATGAATGAATTCCTGATAGGCCAGTTCGCGCACTTCGCGACAGCCATGCACCAGAATTACTTTTTCATAACGTTCATAGGTTTCGTAATCGCGAATAACGCTCATGAACGGGGCAAGGCCGGTGCCGGTTGACAGCAGCCACAGGTTTTTGCCCGGCAACAGATTGTCATGAATCAGGGTTCCGGTCGGCTTGCGCCCCACCAGAATTTTGTCCCCAACCTTGATATGCTGTAACCGCGAGGTCAAAGGCCCGTTGGGCACCTTGATCGAGAAAAATTCCAGTTCTTCATCATAATTGGCACTGACCATCGAATAGGCGCGCAACAGCGGCTTACCTTCGACTTCGAGTCCGATCATGGCGAACTGACCATTCAGAAACCGGAAGCCCGGGTCCCGCGTGGTTTTAAATGTGAACAGGGTATCCGTCCAGTGATGGACGTATGTGACGGTTTCTTCGTTTAAATTGCTAGCCATAGTGCTGCATCAATCCGTTTCGACAGAAGCTTTCAATCAGACCGTGGCGGGAAAGAAATTCACGGTTCCCGGCACAGTATGGATGCCAAGTTGCCGCGATTTAACATCAATCCACCGTATATCGCAAGAAAACATTCAACTTAGGTGTATTTTTATCAAATCACCCTTTGATCTATATCAAATTTGTGTAAAATATTGTCTGACAATATTGTCATAAGTATTTTCCTTACCTGCATCGCAATATGTGGCCCACCTTGCCCAAAGGCAAGCCAAACCCGGCCAATTTGGCCCCCAAGCCCGGAAAAACACCCATGCCCGCACAGAACAACGCCCCTGCTGTTCAACATGTTTGTCAAATCATTACACAGGCGGTACGCGACGGGCGGCTGGCTCCCGGCCAACGCCTGACCGAGGCCGAATTCACCCAAAAGCTGGCGGTAAGTCGCCCCACGGTGCGCGAAGCCTTTCGCCAGCTTTGCAGCGATGGCTTGCTGATATCCGAACCCCATCGCGGCGTTAGTGTAAGGCAGCTTACACGGCGCGAACTTGATGACCTGTTCATTATTCGCGCAACGCTGGAGGCACTGGCCGTGCGCCTGGCGGCACCAGCCCTGCATAGTGCACCAGAACGGCTGATCGCCATTCAAACAGCCCTCGACAAAGCCGAAAACGCCGGCGACCTTGGCGAAATGTCGCGCCACAACATCGCCTTTCATCAGTTGTTTGCCGATGTCAGCGGCAACACCATGCTGTTGGAAATGCTGCACAGACTGGCCAATTCGGTTTATTGGCTGCAATTTCGGGTGCTGGTAGCTGACGACAAGGTTTTACACAGCAATGCCCAACATCAGGAAATTACAGCGGCTATCCTTGCCGGGAACGGTAACCTAGCGGCAAGCATCATGGCAAACCATGTCGACCAGTCCCGCCTGCTTGTACAGTCGCTTGATGATTTCTATTTTGCCCCGGCCAGATAACGCCTACGCAGACGCCGCGCAGGCGATTCCCCCGCCTGCCGCCACCAGTTCACAGCTCACCAGAATTCAGAACTGATTGCGTGGCAAAACCAAACCCTTTAACATTGTCAGACAATATTAACTGACAATGTTAAAGGGTTTGCCATGACCGCGTCCTCAAACTCCCCGGCCTATAGCCCCATCCCGTTGCCCGATTATCGAGAAAAGCCGCTGTCGCAAATGCGCGCTGATGCCACCGCATTTTACGAGGAAATTCGCACCCGCCATACCATCCGTGAATTTTCCGACCGGCCGGTGCCGCGTGACATTATTGAAACCTGCTTGCGCGCAGCGGGCACAGCGCCCAGCGGGGCCAACCATCAACCATGGCATTTCGCCGTAATTGGCGATACCGATATGAAACGTAAAATCCGCCATGCAGCCGAAGAAGAAGAACGCGCCTTTTATGCCGGGCGCGCCGGGGATGAATGGATCAAGGCGCTGGCACCGCTGGGCACCGATGACAGCAAACCGTTTTTGGAAATCGCCCCGTGGCTGATTTGCATTTTTGGTGAACGCAAAAGCAAATCGACCGATGGTGAAATGCGCAAAAACTATTACGTGCCCGAATCAGTATCCATCGCCACCGGCTTCCTGATTGCGGCCCTGCACCGCGCGGGCCTGGCCACCTTAACCCACACCCCAAGCCCGATGGGATTTCTGGGCGAAATTTGTGGCCGCCCGGCGCAAGACAAACCTTACCTCCTGCTGGTCACCGGATACCCGGCACAGGATGCCACCATTCCGCAACATGCCACCCTGAAGCGCGCACTTGGCGATATCGCGACGTTTTTCCCGGCAGGGTAACCTTGCAATAAAATGGCACGATCCGCGCCAGCGGATCGTGCCTGTAATTTGGTTTGGGCATATACGAGCACGCCGGGCGTGCAACCGGCAGCACCGCGTTATGTGCGTATCTGATGGCCGATAGGCAGGACCAACCGTACCCGCAGGCCGCCACTTGGGGCATCTTCCAGATACACCTCGCCGCCATGGCCGCGTGCTGAATCGCGTGCAATGGTCATGCCCAACCCCACCCCGCCGGTCGCCTGATTACGCGATTCTTCAAGGCGGTAAAACGGTTTGAAAACCTCTTCGCGTTTATCGGCCGGAATACCGGGGCCATCATCGTCAAATATAATTTCAAAATCATTGCCGCGCCGCCCGGCCCGGATCGACAGGTTGGTGGCATAGCGCCCGGCATTACCAATAATATTGGCAACACACCGCCGCACCGACTGACGGCGCAATTCCATCATCTGGTTGTCTTCGATATGCAAATCAATCTGGTCGCCATCGCGCAGGGCCTCGCCCACCAGATCGGTCAAAAGCTTGCCAATATCGGTTTCAACCGCTTGCTCGCCTTCTTCGCCGCGGGCAAATGCCAGATAGGCATCAACCATGCGTTCCATATCCAGCACGTCCTGCTTTAACGCATCCACGCCGGGCGACATGCCCTGCATGGCCAGTTCCAGCTTCATACGCGTCAGGGGCGTACGCAAATCGTGCGAGACGCCAGCCAAAAGAGCCGTGCGTTGTGACAAATGGCGCTGAATACGGTCGCGCATCGACATAAAGGAGGCGGCAGCAAGCCGCACCTCGGATGCCCCTTCGGGTTTGAAATCATCCACATTCACGCCGCGCCCAAACTGGTCTGCGGCCTTGGCAAGGCGGCGAATGGGCCGCACCTGATTGCGCATGAACAACACAGCAACCCCGTACAAGATCAGGGCCGTTCCAGCGATCCACATAAAGAAGATATAGGTGGTCGAGGTATAAAGACGCTTGCGCGGGGCGACAATCGACAACACCCCGTCGCGCAATTGCACGCGAATTTCCAGCAGGCGGTCATCAATTTCCAGATCAAAATAGAAAGGCCGGTCGAGGCGTTCTTTAAGGGCGGTAAACAGTTCTTCCGATACCAGGCCATAAGGCGGTTCGGTGATTTGTTTTTGCAAAATAGCGTCAGGTTCAAAAACCACATCAAGCTGCATGCGACGGCGCACATTATCGGTCATCGCATCAAAATGCGCCTGGTCCGGATATTGGCCGATATAATCGACCACATAGGCAACATCACCGGCCAAACCTCGGCTGAGCTGGCGGGCAATGGTATCCCAGTGCCGTTCAAAAAAGATCAACACCGTGACGATCTGCAACAAAAGCATTGGCGTCATCAGGATCAGCAAGGACCGCCCAAGCAGGCCCCTCGGCAGCAAAGATTTGATCCATCCGGTATAAGCGTTGCCCAAAACCGTCACCCTTTATCGATTTGATCGGCCATTAATCGCGTCCACTGCATTGCAGCAGTTCAATCTGTATAAAGGACATATCCCCGACCGCGTACTGTCTGCAAGTATCTTGGCTGTTTTGGATCATCTTCAAGTTTACGGCGTAGCCGTGTGACCTGTACATCAATGCTGCGTGATGCCGCAGGATCAGCACTGCCGCTGCCCCCGGTTAAATCAAAAAGCTGTTCGCGCGTAGTGGTTTGCCCGGTGCGGCCTGCCAGCGCTACCAGCAGATCCTGCTCGGCGGTGGTCAGATAAACATGTTCCCCGCCGCGTTGCAAAACCATGCGGTCCATATCAAACCGAAAATCGCCAAAGGCCACTTCCGAGACTGCTTTTTCAGGGATGTCGCCGGTTTCGGGACGCACACTGTATCGACGTAAAATCGCCTCGATGCGCAAAACAAGCTCGCGCGGCTCAAACGGCTTGGCCAGATAATCATCTGCCCCGGCTTCTAGCCCGGCGATGCGGTCGTCGGTTTCTGACAAGGCGGTTAACATCATGATCGGCACTTTCATGCCGCGGTCTCGCAGTGATTTTGCCAGATCAACGCCGCGTTCACCGGGCATCAACACATCAATCACCAGCAAATCAAATTCCAGCCCCTCAAGACGGGCGCGGGCCTCGGCGGCATCGCGGGCCACGGTAACCATAAACCCGTTTTCACCCAGATAGCGTTTTAACAAATCGCGCAATCTGTCATCGTCATCCACCACCAAAATATGCGGCGATCCGATTTCGGCCATTCAATCCACCTTTAACAGTCGCGCAATCGGCCTGTCAGAACCGTGCTGATTAGCCCCATACGCGCAACAATATAACCCGGCACCTGCGCCGCGCAATCCGTCTTCGTGCGGTAAAACCCAAAATACGGGCCCCTTTGGGCCACCAATTATCCTAACCGCCGCCGCAAGCCGTTTGGCAAAAACTCATCGTCAAACCGGGCCCGGTCACTGGCCCCCAGCATACCCAGCATTACTTTACGAAAACCTTCAACGGCTTCTGCCCCGGCTTCGCGGTAGGCATTGGCGATCAAAGTGCGCTGGTTTTCCGACAGTTTGCGTTCAAGCTCCTCGCCTTTTTCCGTTACCGTCAAAAGACGCTGGCGACGATCCTGAATACCGGTTTTCTGCTCGATAAAACCGTCGCGCACCAGTTGGCTTAGCACGCGCGAAAGCGACTGTTTGGTAATTTGCAAAATCGCCAGAAGGTCACTGACATTGATACCAGGGTTACGACTGACGAAATGAATAACCCGATGATGGGCGCGGCCGAAATTATATTGCTCCAATAGCAAATCGGCTTCGGCCGTGAAATCGCGATAGGCATAAAACAGAAGTTCCATGCCCTGACGAAGCTCTTCCTCGCGCAGGAAAAGCGGATTGACCTTGCGTGTCGAGATATCTGCCATGCTGTTCCGTTATGTCAGTTACGTTGACATATTAATCTATGAATGTTACTTCGGCTACATGTTTAGGGACATAAAGTTACGTTCAAGAGACCCTTTTAAATGGAATTTGGCAAATGACGACTCCTTCCTTTGATGACCGCGACGGTTTTATCTGGTTTAACGGCGAACTCAAACCCTGGCGTGACAGCACAGCACATGTGCTTAGCCATGCACTGCATTATGCCAGTGCCGTGTTTGAAGGGGAACGTGCTTATAATGGTAATGTTTTCAAGCTTGCCGAGCATGGCGAACGCCTGATCAAATCGGGCAAAATCCTTGATATGACCATTCCCTACAGCTCGACCGAGCTTGACGCTGCCGTGATGGAAACGCTGAAAGCCAACAATATTGTTGATGGCTATGTGCGTCGCATCGCCTGGCGCGGAAGCGAAATGATGGGTGTTGCCGCCCAGACCACCAAAATCAATGTTGCCATCGCCACCTGGCAGTGGCCCAGCTATTTCAAGCCCGAAGAACGCCTGAAAGGCATTCGTCTGGACCTGTCAAAATGGGCGCGCCCGGCACCAAACACCGCACCGACCGATGCCAAGGCCGCCGGCCTTTACATGATTTGCACCCTGTCCAAACATGAAGCCGAGCGCAAGGGCTATGCCGATGCCATGCTGCTTGATTATCGCGGTCATGTGGCCGAGGCGACCGGTGCCAATGTGTTCTTTGTCAAAGAAGGCAAACTGCACACCCCGACCCCGGATTGTTTCCTGAACGGCATTACCCGCCGAACGGTTATCGGCCTTGCCAAGGCGCGCGGCATTGATGTGATTGAACGCACAATCATGCCCGACGAAATGGCCGGCTTTGAAGAATGCTTCCTGACCGGCACCGCTGCCGAGGTCACCCCGGTTTCAGAAATCGGCCAGTATAAATTCACCCCCGGCCAGATTTCCAAAACCCTGATGGAAGATTACATGGCACTGGTGACCGGGCAAAAAGAAGCCGTCGCCGCCGAATAAACCGACCTTTGCCGGTTCCATAAACATCAAAGCCCGCCCTGACACCATCAGGACGGGCTTTTTGTTTATGCTGTTTTTGCAAAAATCAGGCCGACAGAGCATCCTGATTCTGTGCTGATAATGAAAAATACGTGGCAAGATGCGCACGCAAACGCACAACATCCTGTTCTATTTGCGGTGTTTTCATAACGTCATAGCACGAAAAGGACGGTACAATTTCGGCACCGCAAAACCGGTAACAGGCGGCAATATGCAAAAATGCATCGTCAACTGTTTTACCACGATAAAGAACCTGCGCATCGTTCCCGAATGCCACCTCCGGGGCGTTCCATGTCAGCGACATCATGAATTTTTTGCCCTGCATGTTGCCGCCCATGCCGTATTGGCGCGACGGGTCCTTGCGGCTCCGGCCATCATCGGTAATCAACTGCTTTTGTGCCAGGCCTTCATTAAAAACTTCGTCGAGATATTTCTTGTGGGTCCAAGGCGCACCAAACCAGTTTACCGGGCTTTGTAAAATAATCACATCCGCCCAAACATGTTTGGCAACTTCATCGGCAATGTCATAGCCATCGTCAATATATGACTGGCGCACATCATAGCCGGCGGCGCGAAACTCGGCATCAATCACCCCTGCAAGGTGCCGGTTCAACGTTCCCTCCGACCAGCCTTCGTAACGTTTGTGGGCATTGATAATCAGAATGTTTACCACGATTCTCTCCTCATAAATCCGCTCTGCTGCGGATGACCTTTGTGATGAGGACAGCTTACGCATTCTGGAAAAAATCTGTTTGCCAGTTGTGATGGCAGTTTTGCCTGAAACGCCGATAATGCATCAAACCCGGTGATCCATGCTATTGTTAAGGGCATATTTCCCCTAACAGTCAATTCAGGCGAAACACAAGGGCCACGAATAAGGATGCAAAGGGACAAGCCATGTCTGACGATGTAAAAAATCTGGCAAATGCCATAGCAAGGATTGCCCAAAAGGACGGAGAACATCCGATCCTGAATTCACGCGTCCGCCTTGTCCGCAGTTCTGATCCCTCCAGCCCCCTGCCCTGCATGTATTTCTTTGGCCTTGGCGTTACGGTATCGGGCAGCAAGGATATCATGATCGGGGAAAGGATCTATCCCATGCGGGCCGGGCAGGCCATGCTGCCCCCTGCCGATCTTCCGGTCATTACCGCGATCACCCATGCAACGCCAGATCACCCTTATCTTGGTTTATGGATTGATCTTGATATCCGCCTTATGGCCGAACTGGCGGTCGAGATACCAACACCGCCACACGCGCCGGAAACCGAGCTTTCCTGCATGCATGTCACAAACCTCGATAGCGGCATCAGCAATGCCCTGATCCGCTTGCTGGAATTACAAAACAAACCCGATCTTGCGTCCCATCTTCTGCCCGTCATTCAGCGCGAGATCACAATTCGCCTGTTGCACGGCCCTTTCGGCCCCTGTTTGCGCCACCATCTGTCGATGGAATCACCCGTTCAGCGCATTACCAGCATTCTGTCGTGGCTAAGGGAAAATTTCTGTCAGGATATAACCGCCGCCGCTATGGCCTCGCGTGCGAATATGAGCGCATCGACCTTTCGCCAGCATTTCAAATCGGTTACCGGCATCAGCCCGCTTCAATACCTCAAACAGATACGGTTGCTTGAAGCCCGCCAGTTAATGTTACATGACCGCGTTGATGCCGGAAGTGCCGCTTTTCATGTTGGCTATGAAAGTGCATCGCAATTCAGCCGCGAATATACGCGCATGTTTGGCGCCCCGCCGGTCCGCGATATCCGCCGGTTGCGTGAAACTGTTCATATGGGGGGCGACGTAACCCCGCAAACCGAAATTATTCCGGCGCAACACGCCCTTTAACAAAACGCATGATAACCGTTGCCCCGCAATGCCCGGACCAACGTTTTGTCATCACCAAAACCGGCGGCGAACCCACCGGCTTTCTGGTCAGGGCCAGTTCGCCATGGGCGGCAACGACATCAGGATGGCCTCGGTATTGCCCCCGGTCATCAGGCCAAAGCGCGTTCCGCGATCATGGAGCAGGTTAAATTCGACATAGCGCCCGCGTTTAACCAACTGGGCCTCGCGCTGGTCGATTGACCACGCGTTATTGTAATGACGTTCGACCAGCCGTGGATAAACATCAAGAAACGCCCGCCCGACATCGCGGGTAAAGGCGAAATTGGCGTCCCAGTCATCTTCCAGATAATCATAAAAAATGCCGCCCACACCGCGTGCTTCGTTACGGTGCGGCAGCCAGAAATAGTCGTCGCACCATTTTTTGAAACGGTCGTAATAATCATCGCCATGCGCGTCACAGGCGGCCTTAAACGCTCCGAGAAAATCGTTTGTGTCGGCATCATCGGGGAAAACCGGTGTTAAATCCGCCCCACCGCCAAACCACGCCTTTGACGTCACAATATGGCGGGTATTCATATGCACAGCTGGCACCAGCGGCGAACAGGGATGGGCCACCAGCGAAATGCCCGCTGCCCAAAAATTGGGGTTTTCATCAGCACCGGGAATTTCCTTGCGAAATTTTTCCGAAAATTCGCCATGAACCGTCGAAATATTAACCCCGACTTTTTCAAACACCCGGCCCCGCATCACCGACATTTCACCGCCGCCCTGCTTTTCACCCCGGTCCCAGCGGGTTCGTTCGAACCGCCCGGCGGGCCGGTCGGCCAGCGGGCCGGTATAGCTGTTTTCAAGCTGCTCGAACCGGGCGCAGATCTGGTCGCGCAGGGATTTGAACCATTCGACGGCTTGTGCTTTATGAATTTCGGTCTGGCGTGCGGTGGCGTCGGTCATTCAGAATATCCCGGAAAACTGTTGGTCTGGCGCAGGGCTTCGCCCAAGGTCATAGCCCCCGCCATCGCCACATTCAAGGACCGCATCCCCGGGCGCAGGGGAATTACCACCCGGGCATCGGCCGCCGCGTGAACCTGATCAGGCACACCCCGGCTTTCAGCCCCCAGCATCAAAATATCATCGGGCCGAAAATCAAAATCACAATAGGGCACCGCCCCCTTTGTCGTCATCAACACCAGCCGCCCCGGCAACGCGCCGGTTTTACGGGCATCGTCAAATGCCTGCCAGTCGGCATGGCGCTGATAATCAGCGGCATCGAGATAATCCATGCCCGCCCGTTTCAGGCTGGCCGAGGTCAGCAGGAAACCGCAAGGCTCAATAATATCAACGCCAACGCCCAGACAGGCCGCCATGCGAAGAATGGTGCCGGTGTTTTGGGGAATATCCGGCTCGAACAGGCAAATTCTCATGATTGATCAACAGACTCGCGCAATTTTGTGTAAATGGAACCAAAAAAATGTTACCAAAAGTTTCATAGCGTTACAGGAGTTTCCCGCTTCTGGAACAGGTCTTTCACTTAAGCAGCTTGTTATAGCGGGTATCTGAAACCGGTGCCAGCGCTAGGAAAAGCCTTGTTTGCCGTAGGGTTTTTATAATGCTTCCAAAACCACAGCGTTTATTAATACCGACCTTTCCCGCCAAGTTCTCCTTAACAAAGGCCATTATTGTTAGTATACGAAATTCGATTCAGGCCTGAAGGCCACGGGGACAGAAAACTTTTTTCAGTTTGAAACAAGTCAATGATCTTTGTGGTAAATTCAGGCATTCCGCATGCCTGTTTTGGGGGCAGAAAGAGGAATACATCATGTCGCAAACGGTGCAATCATCCGGGGATACGCCGGACGAGAACCGCAGGGATTTCCTGACCCTTGCGACCACAGCTGTCGGTGTCGTTGGCACCGGTATGGCACTGTGGCCGTTCGTGGACAGCATGAACCCGTCCAAGGACGTTCTGGCGCTGTCCTCGGTCGAAGTTAACCTGTCCAATATAGCCGTCGGTCAGGCCATCAAGGTCATGTGGCGCGGTAAACCCGTGTTTATCCGCCACCGTACCGAACGGGAAATCAAAGAAGCAGAAGACGTTGCATTGAACCAGCTGGTCGATCCCGAGACCGACGATGCACGCGTCCAAAAGAAAGAATGGCTGATTGTCGTCGGCGTTTGCACCCATCTGGGCTGCATCCCGATGGGGACCGCTACCGGGGAACCGCGTGGGGACTTTGACGGTTGGTATTGCCCGTGTCACGGGTCGCATTATGACAGTTCAGGTCGTATCCGCAAGGGTCCGGCCCCGTTGAACCTGCATGTGCCGACCTATACCTTCCTCACCGACACGTCGGTCAAGATCGGCTAAGGGAGTGTAAGATGAGCGCGCCTGTATGGAATAACAAAGTGGTAAAGTGGGTCGATGATCGTCTTCCGATCATATCGATGGTACACCACGCCGCTTATGAATATCCGACACCGAAAAACCTGTCCTACATGTGGAACTTCGGTTCGCTGGCCGGTTTTATTCTGGTGACCATGATCCTTTCGGGGATCTTCCTGGTGATGAACTATACGCCGCATGCCGATATGGCATTTGATTCCGTTGAACGCATCATGCGTGACGTGAATTACGGCTGGCTGTTGCGCTATTTGCACGTCAATGGCGCGTCGATGTTCTTCATCTGTGTTTATATCCACATTTTCCGTGGTCTTTATTACGGGTCATACAAAGCCCCGCGTGAAGTGCTGTGGTGGATTGGCATCCTGATTTTGCTGGCCATGATGGCAACAGCCTTTATGGGCTATGTGCTGCCGTGGGGCCAGATGTCGTTCTGGGGTGCAACAGTTATCACCAATCTGTTCTCCGCCTTTCCGGTCATTGGCGATCCGCTGGTGACATGGCTTTGGGGGGGCTTCTCGATTGGCAACCCGACACTGAACCGGTTCTTCTCGCTGCATTACCTGCTGCCGTTCGTCATTCTGGGCCTTGTGGTCTTGCATGTCTGGGCGTTGCATGCGGTGCGCTCGAACAACCCGACCGGCGTTGAAATCAAAACCCCGCAGGACAGCATTCCTTTCCATCCCTACTACACGATCAAGGATCTGTTCGGGATGGGCGTGTTTTTGATCATCTATCTGTATTTTGTGTTCTTCGCGCCAAACTTCTTTGGCGAGCCGGACAACTACATCATGGCAAACCCGTTATCGACACCCGCACATATCGTGCCGGAATGGTACTTCCTGCCATTCTATGCGATCTTGCGCTCGATCGATTTCAGTTTCCTTGGCATGCCGGCAAAACTGCTGGGTGTGTTGGCGATGTTTGCCGCGATCATTGTTTTGTTCGTCATTCCCTGGCTTGATACATCAAAGGTTCGCAGTTCGCGTTTCCGCCCGGTTTACAAATGGTTCTTTGTTCTGCTGATCATTGACTGCTTTGTTCTGGGTTATTGCGGGGCCAAATCGCCAGCCGACCCGTTCATGGGGCTGCAGGGACTTCAGGTAATTACAATGGGCCAGCTGGCAACATTGTATTACTTCTTGCATTTCCTGGTGATAATGCCTGTGGTTGGCAAAATGGAACGGCCAAAACCGCTTCCGGCAAGTATCAGCGAATCTGTCCTCAAGGGAGGTGCAAATGCGTAAATTTGCTCTCACCGCAATTGCTGCTGCATTCGCGCTGACCGCTTTTGCCAACGCATCGAAAGCCTCCGAAGGTGTGGTTCCGCCAGAAATGGACTGGAGCTGGAAAGGGCTTTTTGGCACCTATGACCGTGCGCAATTACAGCGTGGTTTTCAGGTATTCAAAAATGTCTGTGCAAGCTGCCACAGCATGCGCTATCTGGCATTCCGCAACCTTGAAGGTATTGGTTTTAACGACGACCAGGTCAAGGCGATTGCGGCGGAATATGATATCGAAGACGGCCCCAATGACGATGGTGAAATGTTCACCCGTTCGGGCAAACCGGCTGATCATTTTCCGTCACCCTTCCCCAATGCCAAGGCTGCTGCGGCAGCCAATGGCGGGGCAACCCCGCCTGATCTGTCGCTGATGGCCAAGGCCCGTGCGCACGGCCCGGATTATATCCATGCCCTGTTGACCGGCTATGAAGAAGAGGCACCTGCCGGTGTCGAAATGGCCGAAGGCAAGCATTACAACCACTACTTCCCTGGCCACCAGATTTCGATGCCGCCGCCCCTGTATGGTGACGATGTTGAATATACCGATGGCACGGAAGCCAGCATTGATCAGGAAGTTCAGGATGTTACCGCATTTTTGAACTGGATTGCCGAACCGGAGCTTGAAGCCCGCAAGGCAATGGGCATGAAAGTGCTGTTATTCCTGCTCGTGTTAACCGCGATGTTGTATGCTGTAAAACGCAAAATCTGGGCAAAAATCGAACATTAATCTGTTTGGTTCCAACCCGTTACCAAAGGCCGCCGGATTTTTTCGGCGGCCTTTTTATTTGCTTTTAATTTTCACCCGCCATGATAGAGAAGAAACACTGCGCACAGATGATTGATTGAACCGCCACCTCTGCGCGCGAAAATCGCCGTCCCCCGTTTTCCGCCACCCCCTATGCCGCAGGATACCGTCTTATGTCGCTGGACCAATATGGCCTGTATCTGGTTGCCGTTCTGATTGCTGTTCTCACGCCCGGCCCGGCTGTCATGCTGGGCATTACCAACAGCATCCGCCATAACATGACCACGTCCTTTGTCGGCGCGCTGGGCTGTGTAAGTGCCACCGGGCTGATGGGGGCATTATCGGCGATGGGGCTGGGTGCCATGATCATGGCATCGGCGATCCTGTTTGATATTATCCGCTTTGCCGGGGCGGCCTATCTGATCTGGCTGGGCCTTAAAATGTGGAAGGCCAGCGGCAAGGTTGCGGTCGATATTTCACCAGACCGCGTTGCCGTTCACCCCGGTTACCTGCGCTGCTATGTCCGTGGTTTTCTGATTTCGGCCAGCAACCCCAAGGCAATTGCCTTTTTTACCGCCCTGTTCCCGATGTTTCTTGACCCCAATGCCCCCTTGATGACGCAGTTTGCCGCGCTGGATGGCACCTTTGTCATTTTGTCGTTTTCATCAATTATGGGCTATGCCTTACTTGCCGCGCGCAGCAAGGATTTTCTGCTAGGATCCGCGCGCAAATGGTTTGACCGGGTCGCAGGCAGCATTTTTGTCAGTTTCGGTCTGGCTTTGGCTGCCAGCCACCGCTAACGCATGCTTCTTTTAACAAGTCCCATTTTGCCGATGATATAATCCGGTCACGGCAGTCCCGATCAGTAGATCAAATAGCTTTGCAATATCTGATCAATAACACCGTCCCGGTGCATTTGCAGCAACACCGCGTCCAGCGCCTTGGCGAAATCATCGCGATAGGGCCATTTACCCTGATCATCCGGGGCATAGGCAATGGCCCCCTGATGATGCCCCAACACGGCCGTTTCGGTTAATTTATTTCGAATATCGGCGGGGTTAATGCCAATTTTCGCCAATGCTGTTTCCGCTGCCAGCCGATCGTTGACATAACAGTCAATGCGCCCGGCAAGCAGGCGGCGCAAATTAATCTCGGCAGTGTGGGCTTCTTCCAGGGTCACCTCATGCAGGCGCGCCATCTCGAACAGGTCCTTGCCCGCCAGTTTATACCCCGACGTATTGCCAAATCGCGCGCCGATATAGTCAAACGGGTAATCCATCAAAACACGGTTGCGGACAAATTGCTGCGTACACATCACCACAACAGACTCATCAATGATCGGCACCGAATAACGGCCCACCCAGTCGCGCTTCGGATCAAGATAAGGCGGAAAAAACGCCATGATTTCGCCACGCTGCAACATTTCGATCCCGCGTTTAAACGGCACAGCCGCAAATTCAATGTCGTATTGCGGCAATTGTTCTGCCGCCCGGCGCAGCACATCGGTATAGGCACCTGCCATCACTGCCCCGTTCAAATAGGCATAAGGCGGGTCATTTTCCTCGCCATACAATACAACGCGCTGACGTGACCCGCTGGTCGCGTTTTGCGTCTGGGCCGATACCGACCCGGACTGAATGAGAAGAGTTCCAAAAAGCAGAAAAGTGGCAAGCGCAAAGCGCATCGACATGACGATGTCCGAAACAGTGGGCGATAAGGGGGGAAGCGGCGCCTGAGATAACAGCAATGCCGCAGCATGACCACTGCGATAGACGAAACCGAGACATGCACAACTGCAGGGTGATAGTTGCGCGACCAGATTTCGTCATATCGCGATATGACTTGCGGCCTTGCGCCGCAACGGATGTTAAAATCCTTCCCGCTTTGGGCCTGCCCAAAGCGAGCGAACCACCCTGCACCACTGATCGTTGGTGAGCTTTAGCTGTCTTTATCGACCGCCTTTAGCGTCGAGCAAAGGGCGTCGTGCAGGTCGTTATTATTGCCAACCTGATTACCGTCAACCGGGCGCATTGGCGGGACGGTTACGGGTATATGCACCAGCCGTCTTTTGTGCTGCGGCGTGCCGGTGCTGGCATAAAGCTGCTTGCCAGCCTCAACAATACTGACCCCGGCGAAGGCCTTGAACAGGCGCGATCCAACATTTTCAATGCCCTGCGACCAGCGCAGCAAAAACCGGTTGCGCGTCGGTGGCAAAAACAGGGCGCGGCTGTGTTGAACCGGCAAAAACATGTTTTCGCGCATCAGGTTTTGCAACTGGCTAACACTATAAGGATGGCCAAACCCGAACGGGGTATTTTCCGACCAGCTCCATAATGAGCTGCGGTTGGGCGTAACCACCACAATCCGGCCATTTGGCGTTAACACACGCCAGCATTCACGCATCAGGCGACGTTGCGAGTCGGAATGTTCAACCAGATGCACCAGTAAAATGCGATCCACCGAACTATCAGGTAACGGCAACATGGTTTCTTCGGTCAGGGCAACCTGGTTGGATTCACCGGCGGGCCAATGCACACATCCCTGCGGGGCGGGCATAAAGGCCATCACCCGTTCGGCCTCCCCCAAAAAGGGCCGCAAATAGGGCGTGGCATAGCCAAACCCCAGCACGCGCATGCCGCGCACATCCGACCACATCAGGCGCAGCCGGCGGCGAATAAGCCGACGGGCGGCCTGACCAAGGCTAGTGGCATAAAACCGGTGTAAATCGACAACATCCTGACGCATGGTCAAATCCTATCATTGTCCAGACGATGCGCGAAACAAATTGCAGCGCAATTGTTTCTGCGGCGCCACCCTGTTAGGCTTTGGTATGTTTTCAAACAAATGAGGCCAAAAATGTCGGCAGGTGACATCATCCTGATCCCGAACCGGTCAGACAATTACATCTATTTGCTGCGCTGTGCCAAGAGCGGCGTTACCGCCGTGATCGACCCCGGCGACGCCGCCCCGGTGATCGATGAACTGGAAAAACGCGGCTGGCAGCTTGATATCATTTTAAACACCCACCACCACAACGACCATGTGGGCGGCAATGCCGAGCTTAAGGAAAAGTACGGCGCAAAAATAATCGGCCCGACGGCAGAAGCCGATAAAATTGGCGGGCTCGATGTTACCGTTGCCGAAGGCGACACGGTTAAAGTCGGCGAGCTTGAGGCCAGTATTTACGATGTACCGGGCCATACTGCCGGGCATATTGCGTTTTATTTTCCGGCCGTTTCGGCGCTGTTTTCGGGCGACAGCCTGTTTGCCCTTGGCTGTGGTCGCCTGTTTGAAGGCACGGCGGAGCAAATGTGGCATTCGCTGATCAAGTTCCGCACCTTGCCGGTTGAAACCCGGCTTTATTGCGGCCACGAATACACCCTGAACAATGCCCGCTTTGCCTTAACGATTGAGCCGGAAAACACCGCCCTTCAGGCCCGCGTCAGCGCCATTGAAACCCTGCGCAAGGCCAACCGTCCCACCATCCCCTCGACCATTGGCGAGGAAATCGACACCAACCCGTTTTTACGGGCCGATGTCCCGCTGGTTGGCAAAGCAATGGGCATGTCGGGTGCCACCGCCGAAATCGTGTTTACCGAAATTCGCCATCGCAAGGATAATTTCTAATCCCGATACCGCAAAGCACCAGAGGGATGCCGCCAGATCCCTCCGGTCTCTCCGGTCTCGCATCCCCGCCACGGAAGAACGTTTCAGTGCGAAACCTCAGCCTTCAACCTGCTTGAACAACACATTCTGATCGAGCAGGTAGCGCGAAAACAGCGGCAGGCTGGCCGCACCAATTGCCCGCGCTCCGTTGCCAACCACCCCAGGTTCAACCCTTGGCATGGCAATGCCTTGTAAATCGAGCCCCATTACCGCCGCGCGCGTGGCGGCCACCACGCGGTCGCGCACATGTGCCGGAAACCCGCCATCGACAATCACGGTTTCAAAATCAATCACCGAACAAACCGATGTAATCGCCACGGCAAGGCTGCGGGCGGCCTGGGTGATCCAGCGATCAAGCTGCGGGCCGATGTCGTCCCAGCTTTCCGGGTCGCGCCATAACCGGTCGGGGTTAATGCCTTCAGCCGTCAGCATTTCTTCCAACACAAACAACGATGCCTGATCAATTAATTGCGACGGGTTCCCCGCCCGGTCCCCCACCGGCATAGACCCGAATGCCCCGGCATTGCCCGTGCGCCCGGCATAAACAGCCTGATTTAAAACCACGCCGCCGCCAATGAACGAGCCGATAAAAAAATAGGCGAAATCGGCGTAATTGGCCCCCTGACCAAACACCAGTTCCGCCCCGCAGGCCGCCGTAGCGTCATTTTGTAAAAACACTGGAAAAGAAACAATTTCGCCAATGTCTTCGACCAGATCAATTTCGCGCCAGGCATTCATATCGTGTTCCGGCGCGCCCATTTCATCGACCCAGTTCCACAGCTCGAACGGGGCGGCAATGCCCAGCCCGGCAATACGGGCACACTGGGCCGGGGTCAGCCGGGCGATCAAACTGTTAATCGCGGTGCGGACAAACTGGCGAATGGTGGCGGGGGTGGGGTATTTATAGGTTTCAATGCGCCGTTCACGCACCGTGCCGACAAAATCCATCAACACCAGATCGGCACTGCGACGGCCAATTTTAAGGCCAAACGAATAGGCCCCATCGGGGTTAAGCGCCATTGGCACCGACGGTTTGCCCACCTTGCCACGCACCGGTTCCCCACGCTTCAAAAGCCCGTCACGTTCCAGCGCGCGAATGATGACAGATGCCGTTTGCGCCGATAACCCCGACAACCGGGCAATGTCGGCCTTCGACAGCCCTGCCGTGCGCCGTACCAGCGATAACAGCAAGCGTTCGTTATAGGCGCGCACCCGTATCTGGTTCGCCCCGCCACCGCCGTGCGGCCCGCCATGAACTGGTGCTGCACCGACCGCATCCGCGCCGAGGCTCTGGTTTTCAGGCATGATGTGTCCTCCCATGCGGCACTTTCGCCTTTATTGTTATGGGAGGCAAGATCGCCAATTCTCATTAATAAATCAAATGGATTTATTAATTGACAGCCCCCCACATTTGGTGTGGTGTATTGGCAGACAGCCGCCCTTAAAGGTTGAAAATAACAACCACAGCGACTGTCTTGTCGATCCATAAATGGCAAAAATGCCTTTGAAATCAGGGAAATCCCTGGGAGGAAACAGATGAAAAAAGCACTTCTTGGCGCAACCCTTGGTGCGCTTGCCCTGTCGATTGCCGCCTTGCCCGTTCATCAGGCCAAAGCCGATGAAATTGGTGCCTGCCTGGTCACCAAAACCGACATCAACCCGTTTTTCGTCAAAATGAAAGAAGGGGCCTCGGCCAAGGCCAAGGAACTGGGCATCAACCTTTCGACCTATGCCGGTAAAATTGACGGCGACCACGAAACCCAGGTGCAGGCGATTGAATCATGCATTGCATCGGGTGTCAAAGGCATCATGTTAACCGCGTCTGACACCAAGGCGATTGTCCCCGTGGTTAAAAAAGCCCGCGATGCCGGAATTCTGGTTATCGCGCTTGATACCCCGCTTGAACCGCTTGATGCTGCCGATGCCACCTTTGCCACCGACAATTTCAAGGCGGGCGAATTGATCGGCCAGTGGGCCAAAGCCAAAATGGGCGACAAGGCCGAGGATGCCAAAATCGCATTTCTGGACCTGTCGGCCAGCGCCCCGTCGGTGGACGTGCTGCGCGATCAGGGTTTCATGAAAGGCTTTGGTATTGATATCAAAGACGAAAACAAAATTGGCGACGAAGACGATGCCCGCATCGTTGGCCATGATGTGACCAGCGGCAACGAGGAAGGTGGCCGCAAGGCACTGGAAAACCTGTTGCAGCGCGATTCCGGCATCAATGTTGTTTACACCATCAACGAACCCGCCGCGGCTGGTGCCTATGAAGCCCTGAAAGCCTTTGGCATGCAGGAAGGTGTTTTGATCGTATCGATTGATGGCGGTTGCCCCGGTGTGGAAAACGTCAAGGATGGTGTTATCGGGGCAACATCGCAACAATACCCGTTGCTGATGGCGTCCAAAGGGATCGAGGCCATCAAGGCATGGGCGGATTCGGGCAAAAAACCGGAAAACAGCGACGGCCTGAATTTTGTCAATACCGGCGTTAATCTGGTCACCGACCAGCCAGTCGACGGCGTTGAATCAATCAGCGTTAAAGAAGGTCTGGATCGCTGCTGGGGCTAATAAACCGCACCCCGCATCGGTTGACCGGGGCGGGCACCCTTCCGCCCCGGTCCAGAACACATAAATCCTTACCATGTCAAACGGCCCCGCAGGCACCCGAACCGGGTTGATCTTGCACTGCATGCAGTCTGTTTCCCCACAGGACAGAGCGCACACCGGGCCCCGGAGGAAGCGATGAGCGACGATACCCGTACGCCGCGCAAACAGCAGGAATTTGAACAGGGATTGGGCCGCAGTGACAAAAGCGTTGCTGCGTTTACGCCTCATAACCGGTCTTTCCTGCAATCGACCCAGCATCTTTTGCACGGCCACCCCACAATGATTCCGGTCATTGTGCTGATTTTATCGATTATCATTTTTGGCGCACTGGCCGGGCCCAAGTTTTTTTCACCGTTCAACCTGTCGCTGATTGTACAGCAGGTTTCAATCATTGGCATTCTGGCTGCTGCCCAAAGCCTGGTGATCCTTACCGCCGGGATTGACCTGTCGGTCGGCGCGATCATGGTTTTAATGTCGGTCATCATGGGGCAACTTGCCGTAACCATAGGTGTTCCCACCCCGCTTGCCATTCTTATCGGTTTTGGCGGGGGCGCACTGGCCGGGGGCATGAACGGTTTTCTCGTCACCCGGATCAAACTGCCGCCTTTTATTGTCACCCTCGGCTCCTGGAATATTTTCTTTGCCCTTAATTTGTGGCTGTCCAATGCCCAGTCGATCCGCAGTCAAACACTTGACGAAGTCGCTCCGCTGTTAAAACTGTTTGGCGAAACCATCGCCATTGGCGGGGCGCGCATTACCTATGGCTCGATCCTGATGCTGGCGATTTTTGCTGTTCTCTGGTTCATTTTGAACCACACCGCCTGGGGTCGCCATGTCTATGCCATTGGCGATGACAAGGAATCAGCCGAGCTATCGGGCATTCGCACCAACCGTACTCTGATATCGGTTTATGTGCTGGCCGGTGTGGTGTGTGCCATTGGCGGCTGGGCGTCAATCGGGCGTGTAGGCTCGGTCTCGCCGCAAAGCTTTCAGGAAGCCAATTTGCAGTCGATCACAGCGGTGGTGATTGGCGGCATTTCGCTGTTTGGCGGGCGCGGCTCCATCGCCGGGCCGTTGATTGGCGCGCTGATTGTGGGTGTGTTTAATTCCGGCCTGCGCATGGTCGGGGTTGATGTGCTGTGGCAATTGTTTGCCATTGGCTGGCTGACCATCATTGCCGTTGCGATTGACCAGTGGATCAGAAAGGTATCGTCATGAACACGACATCCCCTGCCCCCCAACCGGTTTTGTCCGGGCGTGGTCTGGTCAAGCGTTATGGCCGCGTCACCGCCCTTGATAATGCCGATTTTGATCTTTATCCCGGCGAAATTCTGGCTGTTATCGGCGATAATGGTGCGGGAAAATCATCCCTGATCAAGGCTTTGTCCGGGGCAATTTCGCTTGATGAAGGTGAAATACAGCTTGATGGCAAACCGGTTCATTTTTCATCCCCGATGGATGCCCGCGAAGCCGGTATTGAAACGGTTTATCAAACCCTGGCCCTGTCACCGGCCCTGTCGATTGCCGATAACATGTTCATGGGCCGCGAAATTCGCCGCCCCGGTTTTGCCGGCAAGTTCCTTAAAATGCTGGATCATCCGGCAATGCAACGCATTGCACGCGAAAAGCTTAATGATCTGGGCCTGATGACCATTCAAAACATCAATCAGGCGATTGAAACCCTGTCTGGCGGGCAACGCCAGGGGGTGGCCGTGGCCCGGGCGGCGGCCTTTGGCTCGCGCGTGGTGATTATGGATGAACCAACCGCCGCCCTTGGGGTTAAAGAAAGCCGTCGGGTGCTGGAATTAATACAGGATGTACGATCCCGCGGAATGCCGATCGTGCTTATTTCGCACAATATGCCCCATGTATTCGAGGTCGCCGATCGCATCCACATCCATCGGCTGGGCAAACGCCTGTGCACCATCCAGCCCAATGATTATACCATGTCCGATGCCGTTGCGTTCATGACCGGGGCGCTCGAAGCCCCCGAAATTGCAGCAATGGCGTAAAACACCATCAGGAACACCCCGCCGCAAATGCCCCATAACTTTGATTCCGGTCTTGATCCCGTCCTTGATCCAGATCTCGACCACATCGCATCTCTCATTGCCAACCATCCGTCCGGCAACACCCGGCTGATGGTGGCAATCGCTGGCGCCCCTGCTTCGGGCAAGTCAACCCTGTCCGAACGGCTTTATCACCATCTGGGGGGTGATGAAGCCGGGGTGGCCATCGTGCCGATGGATGGTTTTCATTTCGATGATGCCATTTTGCGCGCGCGCGGCGATCTGGCCCGCAAAGGGGCCCCGCACACATTTGATGTTGGCGGCTTTGCCCGCTGTCTTGAGGCCATCAAACGCGATGACGCGGATATTTATGTGCCGGTGTTTGATCGCAACCTCGAACTGTCGCGCGGGTCGGCGCGCTGCATCTCAAAGGCTCACCGCATCATTCTGGTCGAGGGAAATTATTTGCTGCTTGATCAGGCCCCGTGGAAGGATCTGATATCCCCCCTGCTTGACCTGACCCTGTTTCTCGACATTCCGTTAACCGTGCTTGAAGAACGGCTGATTGACCGCTGGCATCAACAAGGCTTTGATACCGAAACGGCCAAACAGCGTGCCCTTGGCAATGACATCCCCAATGCACGAACCGTGCAAAACCACAGCCGTCCACCCGACCACATCATTCGCCTGCTATAACGCGGGTTATTAAATTAACCGTCCCCAATCGCCCCGCATCCGTTATCAGGCGATATCGGCACGGGATGGGCTTGGGATGGGCTTGGGAGAAGCACGCGACTGGCTAATCTATTTGGTCCCAAACCACCAACACTCCGGAAAACCGGGGTGTTGGTGGTCATACTACCCGCTGATTTTAACAATCAGCCCATATGTTGGCCGCCATTGATCGACAGGCACGAACCGGTAATAAAGCCCGAGTTTGGCCCCGACAGATAAAGCACAGCCTCGGCAATTTCGTCGGCTTCGCCCAGTCGGCCCACCGGAATTTTACCAATAATGCTTTCCAGCACCTTTTCAGGCACCGCCGCCACCATGTCGGTATTGATGTAGCCCGGCGCGATGGTGTTAACCGTGATGCCCTTGCGCGCTACTTCCTGGGCCAGCGACTTGGTAAAGCCGTGCACACCGGCCTTGGCTGCCGAATAATTGGTTTGGCCCATTTGGCCTGCCTGACCATTGATCGAGGAAATATTGATCACCCGGCCATACCCGCGCGAGCGCATGCCTTCAAGAACCGGCTGGGTCATGTAAAACAACGAGCCAAGGTTGGTTTCAATAACCGCCCGCCACCCTTCGACCGACATTTTGTGCATAAAGCCATCGCGGGTAATGCCGGCATTATTCACCAGCACGTCGACCTGGCCCAGTTCCTTTTCCACCTCTTTAATGCCCTGTGCGCAGGCATCGGGGTCGGCGACACTCCATTTAAAAGTGGCAATCCCGGTTTCGTCGCTGAATTTCCGGGCGGCATCGTCATTTCCGGCATAATTCGCGGCCACGAGAAAACCTGCATTTTTAAGGGCAAGACTGATCGACTTGCCAATGCCGCGTGTACCACCGGTAACCAGTGCAATTTGGGTCATTGCAGACCTCCCTAGAAACAGTTTTTAATAACAGCCCTGATTAGCCAGAACCGCATCTTCACTTGCCCTTTGCGCCAGACCAAGAATGATTTCAGGGTAACCGCAAAGTTAATCTGGCGCCATGATCCACATCATAAGTTGAATAATACAAACCCATAACGCCCCAAAAGACAATCAGGGGCACCGCCAGATGGGCAACCATCAACGACACCCCTGACCCTGAATTCAGATGGCAGAAGGTGACTTACCCGCCATTAACGTTCCACGCACAGGGCAATGCCCATGCCGCCGCCAATGCACAAGGTCGCCAGACCTTTTTTGGCATCGCGCTTTTGCATTTCGTGCAGCAAGGTAACAAAAACGCGTGCGCCCGAGGCCCCAATCGGATGGCCCATGGCAATGGCACCGCCATTGACGTTTACCTTCGCAGTATCCCAGCCCATATCGCGGTTAACCGCAATCGCCTGGGCAGCAAAGGCTTCGTTGGCTTCGATCAGGTCAAGGTCATCAACACTCCAGCCGGCTTTTTCAAGCGCCTTGCGCGATGCCGGAATCGGCCCGCTGCCCATGATCGACGGATCAACACCGGCCGTCGCCCAGCTTTTGATTTTCGCAAGCGAGGTCAAACCGCGGCGGCTGGCTTCTTCTGCCGACATCAACACAAGGGCAGCCGCGCCGTCATTAATGCCCGATGCGTTACCTGCGGTTACGGTGCCGTCCTTGGAAAAGGCCGGGCGCAATTTTGCCATACCTTCAACCGATGCGCCGTGGCGCGGATATTCGTCGGTATCAAAAATGGTCTCGCCCTTGCGATGCTGAATGGCAACCGGGGCAATTTCATCGTTAAACCGGCCCGCTTTCTGCGCGGCTTCGGCCTTGTTTTGCGAGGCCACGGCAAAAGCGTCCTGCTCTTCGCGGCTGATATCCCATTTCGTGGCAACGTTTTCGGCGGTGTTGCCCATGTGATAGCCGTTAAACGCGCACCACAGGCCGTCCTTGATCATGGTATCGATGAATTTCACATCGCCCATTTTATGGCCGTCGCGCAAATGCGCAACATGGCCGGACATGCTCATATTTTCCTGGCCACCGGCCACAACAATGGTGGCATCACCGGTCATAATCTGCTGGGCGGCCAATGCCACCGTACGCAAGCCCGACCCACAAACCTGATTGATCAAAAACGCCGTTGCACTTTCGGGAATACCGGCACCAAGGGCGGCCTGTCGGCCCGGGTTTTGCCCCTCGCCTGCGGTCAGAACCTGACCTAAAATAACTTCGTCCACAGCACCGGCTTCGACACCGGCGCGCTCCAGAGCCGCCTTGATCGCGATGGTTCCCAGCGCATGGGCCGGTGTGCCAGACAGCGTGCCGTTAAAGGCACCAATTGGTGTCCGTGCGGCACCAACAATTACGACCTCGGTCATGAAACCCTCCGAAACTTTTGTTTTGCGTTTACTCCCGGCCCGTTCGCTCAATCGACCGAACCAGATCTGATCTTATCGCGCTGCAATGAAAAGCCAAGCATTGATCCGTGACTCTTTGGTACAGGCTGCAACGCTTTTGAACTGTTTTTCAGCACAACAACCACCCCGGACATAGGCACTTGATCGTCAAAGTGCCACACCGGGATCGTCCTTTACCGTTTGAACAGAAATATAGGTTCGAAACCATTCGACATTCGGATCAGAATTAAAAAGTTCATCGGTCAGCGCCAGATATTCATCCATGTCGCGCATATGCAATGTCAGCACGCACGACACCTCGCCAGTGACCATAAAACATTGCCGCACCGCCGAAAGCTTGCGTACCTTGTCGATAAATTCCTGCCGGTGGCGTGTACCATGCAGGGCAAATTCCAGCGTGATCACGGCGGTTAAAGGCCGCCCGACAAGGGCCGGGTCCAGCACCGCCACCGTGCGCGCAATAACCCCGTCGCGGCGCAATTTTGTCACTCGGCGCAAACAGGCCGATGGCGACAGCCCCACCATATCGGCCAGCCGGTTGGTGGCAATATCGGCATCTATCTGTAATTGCCGCAAAATGCGGGTGTCGATCTGGTCAAGTTCCACAACGTCCCCTCACAATAATTCAGCGCAACTTGTGAAAAATACGCCGTAAAAATGCACATATTCGCCCAAAAACGCCGCCCAGCATTGCGTGTTATCGCTAAAGTGGCAATCGAAACATTCCCCTGGTGTCGTTTGCGGCGTTCGATTTCGCGATCAATATCTTGCACATCGAAACACCAAATTATCTGGCAAGGTCCGTTTATGCAGCCCTATCTGATGTCGTTACTTGTGCGCAGTCGCCGACTTTTCATCACGCTTGCCAAGGTGATGCTGCCCATTATGGTGCTGGTGCGTATTGCCGACCAGTTCGGCGTGGTTGATATGGCCTCAAAAATCCTTACTCCGGTCATGTCGCTGATTGGCATGCCACCCGAAGCCGGGCTGATCTGGGCCAGTTGCCTGTTCATCAATATTTACGGCGCGGTTGCGGTTATTGCCGGGCTGGCAAGCCACCTTGATATGACATCGGCACAGCTTAGTGCCTTATGCGCCATGATGCTGTTTGCGCATGGTATTCCCGTCGAACAGGCGATTGTTAAAAAGGCCGGGGCCAGTTTTTGGGCCACGGCCGCCTTGCGTGTTTTTACCGCCCTGTTTTATGCCGCTTTCATCACCTGGATCAGCCGTCACACCGGGTATCTTTCCCAACCGGTTGATCTGTCATGGATGGCGGGGCAAGCCGCCGATGCCGCCAGCCAAACGGGCTGGACCGGCTGGCTGGTCTGGGCGCAAAGCACACTTTATTCGCTGGTGGCCAGTTTTGCCATCATTGTCGGGTTGCTGGTGCTGCTTGATATTTTACAAAAAAGCGGCCTTACGGATCGCTTTACCAATGCATTGCTGCCGATGTTGCGGGTTTCGGGCTTGTCACAGGATGCCGCCCCGGTCACCACCATCGGTATTTTGCTCGGCCTCACCTATGGCGGCGCGCTGATTATTGACGAGGCACGGGCGAAAAACTTCCCGCCGCGCACCCTGTTTTTATCCCTGTCATGGTTATCGTTATCGCATTCCCTGATCGAGGATACCGTGATCATGCTGGCCCTTGGCGCTGACATCTGGGTGGTACTGGTGGGCAGGATTGTTCTGACCCTGATCATTATGACGCTGCTGGCATGGCTTACCCGGCGCTGGCAAACAGCCCCGGCCACCGCGCAGATAGAACCGGCACAATAGCCCTTGCCGGTTCAGCAATTGATCACGCCGTTTCCAGCCAGTCGACCACCGGCTGCCAGGTGGAGCCCTGGGCGCGCGAGCCGACCATCATGCCGATATGCCCGGCAGAGGGCCGATGCGCGGTGCGAAGGGACGGATCAAGGCCGTCAAACAACGCCAGGGCACTTTCGGGTGGCACGATGCGGTCGTTTTCGGGGATTACCACCAATGTCGGGCAAGTAACCCCGGCGGGGTCGATCGCGATCCCGTCAATTGCCCAATTACCGCGCGCCGGGCGGTTTTCAACATACCAGCCGATCAGGCAATCAATCGCCACCTTGCGGGTCAGCGGCACGCCGTCATTTAACCAGTCTTCAAGGGCGACAAAATCCTGCGCGCGGTTTGTTGACGGGTCCATGGCAGCAAAGCGGCGAAATTTTTCGCCAATCATGAACGGATCAAGGCTGGAAAACAGGGTTTGCAACACATCCACCGGCAATTCGTCGTGAACCGACAGCATATGGGGCAAGGTCGGCGCAAAGGCGGCCGCAATGCGGGCCTGCGTCGGGCCAGCAGCCATAAAATCCCACGGGGTTGCCAGCAATACCAGCTGCGACACCAGGGCAGGTTCTAACAAGCACGCCGCCATTGCCAGCACGCCCCCCATGCAATAGCCCACAACCGGCATTGGCCCGCCGGTTTGTTCGGCCATATCTTGCAAGGCCATCACCAGACGCCCGGCAATAAAATCATCCATCCCGAAATCGCGTTCGTCCGCGCCAGGATACCCCCATTCCAGCAAAAGCGGCCGATAGCCTTGTTGGGCCAAAAACCGGGCGAAACTGCGTTTTTTGTTCAAATCGAGAATATAACCGCGATTGACCAGCGACGGGACGAGCAACACCGCCCCCTTGCTGCCGGGTTTCGCAATATCAGCATTGACGACCTCAGAAGCAATCGCGCCATAATCAAAAATGCGCGTCTCGCCTTCCTGCCATATCACAGGCACATCATCCGCCCCCCGGCGATAGGGATGGGCCTGATAGCGGCGAATGCCATCATGCAGGGCGGAATGCTGGGCAAAGGCGGCGCGGTCAATCGCCTGCCCCATCACATCATTGCTGTGGTGGGACATCTCCTGACGCAGGCTTTCCGCCGCTGTCGTCAGCTCCGGCTTCCAGGGCATCAATTGTTTCCGAAAGAGCGGCAAGGCGGCGCGCGAGCTCAGCCAGCTCGTCATCTCGACGGCGAGATGCATCGCCAGCGGCCTTGGGCCCGCCCGGAGTCCGCTCGCTTGCGGCCTTTTTTGGTCGTTCTCGCCCATTTTCTTCCCCGTCATTTGCCAAAGGTGCGGTTTTTGCGCCGCCGCCTGACGTTGCTGTTTTTGTATTCTGGTCTGAGGGTACGGCGGTTTTCGGCCCGGTTGGCGCGCCATCCGCCGGTGGTGTTACCGCAGTTGCATCCCTTGGCTTGTTTGTCGAACCTGCCGATTTGTCCGTATCCCTGCCCGCATCCTTGCCCGTCGTAAACGGCGGCTTGAAATTCATCATCGCGGTAATCGGCTCAAACATAGCATTCATACCCGCGGCGGCACCCATATCACTGCCGCCTGGCACAAACGGATTTTGCGCTGGCGACTGCCCGGTGGCCAGTTGGCCAATCAAGCGGCCCCAGGCCTCAAACCCTTCGGCCAGCCGCGATGTATCGGCCCCAAGCCCGGCATATAAACGACCAATGGCACTGGCCGCGTCACCGCCGCTTGCTGTTGCGGCCACCTGTGCGCGCCAAAGTTCCAGAAAACGGATCGCCAGCTCATCAGGATCAGGAATGATACGGTTCTCGTCATTCTCGTCATTCGCGCTGTTTCCGGTATTTTCATGCACGGTGCTGGCCGTCGTGTTTTCAGGCGCCGGCGCATTGCGTGCTGCCTTGCCGTTATTCAAGGGCGTTTGCGCAGCGGCCGATGACGGGGCAGGCCTCACATCATCTTTATCTTTATCTTTGCCACCCGCACGCTTGTGTGACCGGCCTTTTGCGTCATCCGTGCCGGGCGCGTGGCGCTTCCCCGGTTTTGATGTGGCTGCGGGGTCGGTTGCGGATTTGCACCCTTTGGCTGCAGCCCCGGTTCTGACCGTTTGCTTTTTCGGCGCGGCATTTTTGCCACGCCGGGGCGCGGTTGATTTTTTTCCAGTCTGATCTGCCATGGCTGTTTTTGCGCCCCCAATTTTGCGCGGCTGGCATCAAAGGTCATACCATCGTTATTATAGGCTGAACCAGTTTTTGATAAAATCAAATCCCTTGTTGCGCGGCAACAGCGTAAAAACACGTCCTGTTTCGCGTTGCAACCCGTGTTGAATGCTGGACACATTTGTAATTTAACGGCACTGTTACCGTTGGCATTAGCAATTGCAGCAGTGACCATGCTGCGCCACAAGACAATTTGTGCACGCGCACAGAACCTTACGACAAGAAGCTGGTTTACAAACCGCACGTCGGGGAAACAGGGAAGCAGGAAACAACGCCATGACCACCAAAAACACCAACGATCCGGATCGCGTCGTCATCAAGAAATACGCCAATCGGCGCCTGTATAACACCGCAACCAGTTCCTATGTTACGCTTGATCATCTTTCCCAAATGGTCAAGGAAAACACCGACTTTGTCGTATATGACGCCAAAACCGGCGACGATATTACCCGCCCCGTCCTGACCCAGATTATAGTCGAGGAAGAAAACAAGGGCCAGAACCTGCTGCCCATCAGTTTTCTGCGCCAGTTGATCGGGTTTTATGGCGACAGCCTGCAGGGGCTTATTCCCAGCTATCTCGAACAGTCGATGCGCTCTTTCTCCCATAATCAGGAACAGATGCGCGATTATATGCAGGGCACCATGCAGGGTATGTTCCCCTTTGGCCAGTTTGAAGAAATGAACAAACAGAACATGGCGCTGTTTGAACAAACGATGAAAATGTTTTCGCCGTTTTTAGCCAAAGAACAGGAACGGGCCCAAAATAATGGCACCGCGCCGAGCAACACGCCGCGCCCTGCCCCGGCCGCACCTGCTGCGCGCGATTCCTCGCTTGATGATTTGAAATCTCAGCTCGAAGCCATGCAGGCGCAACTCAACAATCTGGTTGAAGGCAAAACCAAAAAATAACCCCGCTCAAAGCCGGTAACGTGCCGCCTGAACCCTTTTTGCGACCCGGAGAAGGGATATTTCCCTTTGTGCGGCACAGCACGAAAACCGGGCCCGGCGCACGGGGCTTAAATCGGGAATGAACGGGGAATAAACCGGCTATCGCCTGACAATAAATCTTAATCCGCAAAATCAACGCGGCAAACGGGGCCATCGTGCCCCGTTTTTTTATGTCGCTATTTTACAACCGCTGCGTTTCGCTTCGGCACCGATCCTGCATGGCTTTCCCTGCAGAAAGCGACATTTTAAAAACCGGCGATTCGACGGGCAAAATTTGCCTCATATACCGAACGGCAACCGCCAATTTGCACCAAAACAGGCAAATTTTGCATCCTTGAACGGGCTAAATTTAAAAGGACTCCATTTGCAAAACGGTCCCATGGCCGGCCCCCAACTCAGGGGCTTCAAGAAATCGTGATATAAACCCGCAGGATATGACGGTGAAATGGCCCTTACAGCCCCGCTGGCATCCCCCGTTTACAACGCCCCTGCCAGCAACGCAGGTGCAAGTAGCACGCGTGGAATAAGCGTCACCCATGCTGCACCGCCACATAAGGTTTTAGCGATAAATCGGGTCGGAGGGCCTTGGCTTGACTACCATTTTCCCGGTGGAAGCTCGGCTTTTCTGGCACAACTTTTAGGGCAAATAATGCCGGCAGAAAGCCTTGTGCAACCTGTGATCATTCAAAAGATGCATGCCAGCTATGCAGCCCTTCTCACACCCTATGGCTCAGAAGCCTCTGTCTTTTTTTCGCCTTACGCACTAGACAAAGACAGGCCAATTGACCTATATACCTAGCTTCCTTCGGTTCGTTGAGAACGATATCTGACTCCCAGTCAGATGCCATCCACATCATATCCCTGTGTAGAAACTTACCCAAAAGATGTGGGAGGACGGCGCATTTACGACGCCAAACAACGATCGGAGTGGGAATCTTTATAACTGGCGGTTGATAACGGATAACAATGCAATGAATGCAATTTCCCCCAACGAAGAACCTAAACGTGCCAATCGTGCAACCGACACTGATCGTTATGTCGGCCAGCGCATCCGCGAACGCCGGATCATGCTTGGCTTTAGCCAGCAGCAGATGGCAGACCTGATTGGTGTTACCTACCAGCAGGCTCATAAATACGAACGTGGCATTAACCGCATTTCTGCCGGTCGTCTTTATGAAATCTCACAAGTCCTGGGTGTTCCCGTCAACTACTTCTATGAAGGGCTGAACGGCAACCAGGAAACCGAGCTTAATGCGCGTCAGCGCATGTGCCTGGAACTGGCGCGTAACTTCGCCAGCATCAAACACGAAAAACATCAGGAAGCGTTAAGCCAGATGGCCCGCGCCCTTGCCGACCAGGCAGCCTGATCGTTTCTTCGTTAGACGTGCTACCTTAAAAAAGGCTGCCCCCACGGCAGCCTTTTTTGATACCGCAATCCCAATCCCCCCTTGGCGGGCGGACAATGCAGCAAACTATACCGTCCCAACATCACACGTCGCGGCCAGAAACCTAACCTTCAGCCAGCACCAGATCATCGGAATGGATAATCGCATTGCCCCGGCTGTAACCCAGAATAGGCTCGATATCGTGGCTGTTATGGCCCATGAGCTGGCGGGTTTCGTCGGCGGAATAGGCCGACAGCCCGCGCGCCACTTCAACGCCGTCGCTGGCCAGCACACGAACCGCATCGCCTTGTTTAAAACTGCCCTGCAAGGTGGTAATGCCCGGTGCCAGCAGGTTTTTACCCGCCCGCAGGGCGTTGACCGCCCCGGCATCAATCACAATCGCACCGCGTGCCGAAAGCGATGTCGCAATCCAGTGGCGACGGGCAGCAAGCGGTGTTTCGGATGGCTGAAACAGGGTGTGCAGGCCGCCGTCAAGCTGTGCTTTTAACGGATGATAAATCGTGCCGCGTGCAATCATCATGCGGCAACCCGATTTCATGGCAATTTCGGCGGCCAGAAGTTTGGTCACCATCCCGCCCGAGCTGTACATCGTCGGCGCAGCCCCCGCCATGCTCATGATTTCAGGGGTGAGTTCACGAACTTCGGGGATCAGTTCGGCATCGGGGTTTTTACGCGGGTCTGCGGTATAAAGCCCGTCTATGTCAGACAGCAAAACCAGCATATCGGCCGAAATCATATGCGCGACCTTGGCCGCCAGCCGGTCATTATCGCCAAAGCGGATTTCAGCCGTGGCAACGGTATCGTTTTCATTGATCAGCGGAATGGCACCATGGCCCAGCAACGCGTTAAGCGTGCCGCGCGCGTTTAAATAACGCTGGCGCGATTCCATATCTTCCAGTGTTACCAACACCTGCGCCATGATCAGCCCGTTGCGATGCAGGGCTTCCTGCCACACTTGTGATAACGAAATTTGCCCGGTTGCGGCGGCGGCCTGCTTGTCGGCCAGGCTGATGGTGCGATGATCCAGCCCCAACAGGCGGCGGCCCATGGCGATGGCCCCGCTCGAGACAATAATAACTTCGGTGCCACGTTCACGCAGGGCGGCAACATCATCGGCCAGCGCCTCCAGCCAGGCACGGCGCAGCTTGCCGGTGGTTTCATCCACCAGCAAGGCCGAACCAACCTTGATAATCAGCCGTTTTGCGTCCCCAAGGCTCAAGGCTGGAACCCTTTATCCTCGGCATTTTCCTGGGCGCGGCGTTCACGCTCGGCGACAATATGGTGGCGCAACAGGCGATGCACGTCTTTCACACCCTGCTGGGTGGCGCCCGAAACGATGTAAACCTTCTTGCCGATCCCTTTTTCCAAAATTTCGCGCTGTTCCTCGACCATTTCGGGCAACAGCGTATCGGCCTTGGACAGGGCAACAATTTCGGGTTTGTCGATCAAGATATCGGCGTAATTATCCAGTTCTTCACGCACCGTGCGATAGGTCGCAACCGGGTCTTCATCGGCACAATCGATCAGGTGCAACAACACTTCGCAGCGCTCAAGATGGCCCAAAAAGCGGGTGCCAATCCCCTTGCCTTCAGATGCCCCTTCGATCAGGCCGGGAATATCGGCCAGCACAAATTCATTGTCATCCACCTCGACCACACCCAACTGCGGATGCAGGGTGGTAAAGGGATAATCGGCGATTTTCGGGCGCGCGGCTGACGATGCGGCAAGGAAGGTCGACTTCCCGGCATTGGGCAGGCCGACCAGCCCGGCATCGGCAATCAGCTTCAAGCGCAGCCAGACCGACATTTCCTCGTTCGGCCAGCCTTCTTCGGCGCGTCTTGGGGCCTGATTGATCGATGATTTAAAATGGGTATTGCCCCGGCCGCCATCACCGCCCCGGCACAAAACAATGCTTTGCCCGGCTTTAACCATATCAAGGATAACGGTTTCGCGGTCTTCGGCCATAATCTGGGTGCCAACCGGCACCTTGATGGTAATGGACTTGCCCGCAGGACCGGTCCGGTTACGGCCCATGCCATGCATGCCGATCTGGGCCTTGAAATGCTGCTGATAGCGAAAATCGATCAGGGTATTAAGGTTTTCAACGGCTTCAATAATGATATCGCCGCCGCGGCCGCCATCGCCCCCATCCGGCCCGCCATATTCAATGAATTTTTCCCGCCGGAAGCTCACCGCTCCTGCGCCGCCGCGGCCGCTTTGCACATGAATTTTTGCTTCGTCGAGAAACTTCATAACCAGTCCTTTGGGATCAATTCGTCCGGGGGTATTTCCCCAATGCCGCGCGGCAATCCGCGCCCGGCATTATTTTGCCTGAAACATATAAAACAGGGGAGGAATGATTGCTCATTCCTCCCCTGCAAATTCTTGACACATCGTGTCCGGAACGGGAGGCTTACGCCTCTGCCGGGACGATGTTCACATAGGTACGACCTTTGAAACCTGACTTGAACTGAACGCTACCGCCCGCAGTTGCAAACAAGGTATGGTCTTTGGCGAGGCCAACATTTTCGCCCGCATGGAATTTTGTGCCACGCTGACGTACGAGAATGTTACCTGCAACAACCGCTTGGCCGCCGAATTTCTTAACGCCGAGGCGTCGACCTTCGGAGTCGCGACCGTTACGGGAGCTACCACCAGCTTTTTTATGAGCCATGAAACCCTCCTAAAACCTGCATCCGCCTGAAAATCAGACGTTGATGCCCGTGATGCGCAGAACGGTCAGGTTCTGGCGATGACCATTTTTGCGACGGTAATTGTGCCGGCGCTTTTTCTTGAAAACGATCACTTTGTCGCCCTTGGCCTGTTCCAGAACTTCTGCAACAACAGAAGCACCAGAGACCAACGGAGCACCAACCTGCGGCGCACCGTCGCCAGCCACCATGAGAACCTGATCCAGGGTCACGGTTTCACCAGCTTGGGCAGCGATCTTTTCGACCTTGATAACGTCGTTGGCGGCAACCTTATACTGCTTGCCACCAGTTTTGATGATTGCATACATCGAAATAGTTCCTGAATAAAAGACTTCGGAAACGCAAACGCGCAGACCGGTGTCGCTGCAAACGAAGACCGGACCGCTGCGAGAGACGGGTGAATTACCGTTTCCCCCCTTAAATGTCAACTCTAAAGCAGGCCCAACCCGCCATACGGCCCTGTTTGGCACGCATGGCAAGCCTGCATCCCGCCACACAAGCGCTGCAAACCCTCAAAACCCCTTGCCGGGCATTCTCATGCCCGCAGCCAGATGGCCAACACCCGACTCCTGTTTCCCGGCAAACAGGCACGCATTCGCCACCGGAATGCCCAACATAGCGCACAGCCAAAAGCCCCGACACGAAACACCTAACCCGCCGATCAAGCCATGCGCGCCCCGTTACCTTATAATAGGGGCACCAAACGACCCGCAAAACACACTCCCCCTGCCCCTGACCAAATTCAATGGGAACGCCGCGCAAACAACAATTTCCGCCGCAAAACCGAACGTTTTGTGTTTTCCCTCTTGCAATCTGGCGCACAGACCGTTAAACAGCGCCTCGCAAGCCGAAAGACCACATGTGGAGAGGTGCCGGAGTGGTCGAACGGGGCGGTCTCGAAAACCGTTGTACTAGCAATAGTACCGTGGGTTCGAATCCCACCCTCTCCGCCATATTCCGAGTGATGTCAGCATCACCCGGCACGACAAGCCGCCCTTGGGCGGCTTTTGTTGTTTTTGGACGGATTCCCGCTCACAGTGAGACAAGCACACCCAGAAATCGTATGTGGACGCACGCTGAAGGCTCAAGAAAGCGTCAGCGATTATCTTCACCTCCGTCTCAAACAAATATCACGACCGACCAATCTGGCCACACAAGGCTCAGGCAGCACGCCTGAGCGGGCGGGCGCGTTCGATACGTTCGCGCTTTCCGGGAGTATTCATGACTTCCCAAAGATCATTACGTCGCTGCACATTCAGCCAGAAATCAGAGCTGTTGCCAAATACACGCGCAAGGATAAGCGCCGTCGCAACAGTTACATTCCTGCGATTATTGCACAATTCGTTAACGTGCTTGCGCTGCACGCCCATTGCTTCGGCCAGCGCCCCCTGAGTCAGGCCCATTGGCCCCATGAACTCTTCTGTCAGAATTTCACCGACAGTGGCTGGCTTGCGCTTCGTCGTCAGCATGACATACCTCACTCTCATCGGTAACTGTGATCGTCCAGATAAACCCCGTCCGCTTCGCCGCGCTCACCATCCCAGCGAAAGATCGTAAGCGGTGCGAGCGGCCCACCTATTT
>NZ_JFKA01000040.1 GCF_002115755.1 Thalassospira mesophila
CATCCGCTTTAAGGCATCCGCACTCGCTCCCGGAAGGAAGCTCGTGAAGAGCTGGTCTTGTTTGCTGAGCGCCTTCCTCGGCCTAAAGGTGAAGCCGAGGAAGGTAAAGCTCACATGCGGATAACCTGCGCGACGGTTACTGTCCTTGCAGTACACGACCTTCGATTTCTCGGGGTGCATCGTCAAGCCACAGGCAGCCAGCCGTGAAGCAATGGAGCGCATCACGTACTCCGCTTGCTTTCGACTGCGGCAGTGCACCACCGCATCATCGGCGTAGCGGGCAAACGGGCAGTTGGGGCTGGTACGTTGCATCCAGGTGTCGAAGGCATAGTGCATGAACAGATTCATCAGGAGGGGACTGATCACTCCACCTTGCGGGGTGCCGCGTTCGCGTCGGACGCGCATACCGTGATCCGTTTCGAACGGCGCAACCAGCCACCGCTCGATGTACAGAAGTATCCAGTCCTCCTTGATGTGCAGGCGCACCGCCTTCATCAGCAACCCATGATTGATCTGATCGAAGGCTGCCTTGATATCAAACTCCACCACCCAGTCGTATCGCCAGCAGCGCTCACGCGTGATCGCCACCGCCTGCTTCGCTGATCGTCCCGGCCGGTACCCATAGGAGTCCGAGTGGAAGATCGAGTCCAGCTCCGGCTCGATGAGAAGCTTGACCACGGTTTGCGCGACACGATCACCAACCGTGGGCACTCCCAGCTTGCGCGTGCCTCCCGATGCCTTGGGAATTTCTACTTGCTTGACCGGAGGCGGGAAGTACGACCCCGACGACATCCGATTCCACAGCTTGTAGAGATTCTTAGACAGATCCCGCTCGAAATCGGCGATGGTTTCATCGTCGATGCCGGCAGCACCGCGGTTGGCCCTGACCTGCTGGTAGGCGTCCCATACCGTGCGTTTCGCTATGTCATAAGGTTTCGCCGAGCTCACGCCACTCATCCCCGGAGGTTGGCAACGCTCGTCGGCCGGATAACGCCGCCCCTTCGCTCCACCTCCATTACAGAGGCTTCATCGCTACTACGGGAGGCTCCGCCCCTCGTTCCAGCATCGGTATTCTTCCTCATGGTGTTGGCCATTTGTCATTTTCCTTCGCATCTGGAACAAGGTTCTCACGTTCCGTACCAAAGCCTGTATGAAGATCATGCCGCCTATACACCGGCTGCCATCGGGTCCGTAAGCAGGTAACGCCCCGACTTGTCCTGAAGCCAGTACTCCACCTCAGTTTCGGCAGCACCTTGGGCATAACGATGCGT
>NZ_JFKA01000041.1 GCF_002115755.1 Thalassospira mesophila
GGGCTGCACGCAGCGCTTACGGTAAAACGGAATAATTCGAATAATATCTACTCCTTTTGGTATTCTGGTCCGAGGACCAAAGCCAAGTAATTCTGTGGCAGCATATCCAAATTCAAGATTTCTCTGAACCGCTTTGGAATAGTCTTGAGTATCTTGGAAATCTCTTACCGGGTAATTTCGTAAGCGTCCCCTCACGGCTACCTTGCGGGAGAGAGCAAAAGCCCGGATTTTAGGAGCAAGAGGGAGCGGTGTCTCCGAACAGCTCAGGAAATCGGGATTTGGCCGACATATGTAGTTATGACATTGTCAACGGACGCCGTCTGACGACAGAGGAAAAGCAGCGTCTTGTTGCCGCGAGTTTTGGTTCCGGGGTGTCGGTGCGGGAATTTGCGACCCGGCAAGGAATTGGTTACAGCAGCCTGACCAGATGGCGTCGACAGTATGCCAGGCCGCCGGCAGATAGCAGTCCCGGTTTTGTGCCGGTCGCGCTGACGGACCGCCAGGATGTTCCGGATAATTCTTCTGATTGCCAGGGCGAGGCCTCTTTGTCTAAGCCGGTTGAGGAAACCGGGATTGCCCGGATCATCATTACCCTGTGCAATGGCCGCCGTCTTGAAGTGCGCGAGACGATCCCGCCCCGCACGTTGAAACACCTCCTGTCTGTTCTGGAGGGGGCATGATCCAGGTCGCGGGTGGTGTGCGTGTTTATCTGGCGCTGGGACGAACAGACATGCGCAAAGGCATGAACGGCCTGTCAATGCTGGTGCAGGACGTTCTGGGCAAGGATGTTTTTACCGGTCATTTGTTTGTGTTTCGCGGGCGCCGGGGCGACCTGATCAAGATTTTGGCGTGGGATGGCCAGGGGTTCTGCCTGTTTGCCAAGCGGCTGGAACGAGGCCGGTTCGTCTGGCCCTCGGCAACAGACGGTGTTGCTCATGTGACATCGGCGCAATTGAGTATGTTGCTGGAAGGGATTGACTGGCGAATGCCGCAACGAACATGGCGTCCGGAGATGGCCGGATAGGACAGAAAAAAGCGGATATTTTTTGATCAGAACCGGCAGAAACGCTTGGGTTGAAGCCGCGTATTGGCTATAATTATGCCATGCAGAACCCGCCCGCAGATCTCCCCGACAGCATTGAGGAACTCAAAGCCATCATCGTCCGTCAGGCCGATGCGTTTAT
>NZ_JFKA01000042.1 GCF_002115755.1 Thalassospira mesophila
CTACTGGAGATAATTATTTCATCGGTAAGCGAAAGAAAAAAACTGATGGGGTGAGATTTGTGCAAATACTTATGGAAAACTATAATTATTTGAGCCAAATAAAATACTTGTCTAATGCACAAAAAGCATTTTTATTAGATTTAGTTCCTTATGTTGAATTTAAAACGAATATCCTTATAGAACGTCCTGAAGAAGACTTAGAAGAGATAAGCGAGAATGCAGCTTCACCTAGTTATTTAGCTAAAAAATTAGGACGAGAGAGAGCTAAAGTTTCTAAAATGATGAATGAACTAATGAAGCTAGGTATCTTAGCCGTAGCAGAAACTGGAATGACAACGGAAGATGGTAGGGTATGTACTAGTAGAACTTGGTTTGTAAACCCTAATATTATGTGTTGTTCGGCAAGGGATGATGTAGATAAAGCAACTCAAAGAATCTTTAGACGTTCTTTAAAAAATTTTAAAGTAGAAGGAAGCTCTAAAAAACATAATTTACCTATATATTTATTTTAAAAGCAAGGGGAAATTTCCCCTTGCTTTTTTCACCTTATACTTCATTTACATTTTTTAGGTGTGTCTTTTTGGACACACAGGTGTGTCTTTTTGGACACACCTCTCCTTCTATAAACATTGATATAATAAGGTTCTTGTACTTCACTCTTCTCACTCTATTTAAATAGCAATTCGCTGATAGAATTGCAAGGGTCTTTTTATACTTTTTTCGTTAAAACTGTAAAACTTAAATAGCTATTTAAAATACAAGGTGCGAGTAGTATTTTTTAAAAAGATCACTTAAAAAATCTCCACTCTTTTCTCCTTGTATTTTAAATTTCGGCAGGGTTGGTTATATCGCCAAGCCGAACATACCCAAAACGAAGTTAATGATGATCGACTTGTGGCGGCCATTATACCTGCCGAACCGCCAGAGCAACTGTCCAAAATTCTACTCTTTTTCATGATCTATCTACACTATTTTTTAAGCCAGCCTCACACCCCAAAACGAAGGCGGCCACGTGATTCTAAAATATAAGTCTAAATCATCTTTTAAAAGGAACTTTTCTTTTATATATCGAATGACATATCATAGGACATAGCAGGAGGTAGTGTGATATGTCAGGTGACACAAAGAAACAGCAAAAGGTTTATACAGCAAGGGAAGTCGCTACCCTTTTAGCGATACA
>NZ_JFKA01000043.1 GCF_002115755.1 Thalassospira mesophila
GCGCGTACAAAACCGCACGTTAACGTTGGCACAATCGGCCACGTTGACCACGGTAAAACCACGCTGACCGCAGCGATCACCAAAGTTCTCGCAGAGAGCGGCGGCGCATCGTTCCAAGACTACAGCATGATCGACAAAGCACCGGAAGAGAAAGCTCGTGGTATCACGATCTCGACCGCGCACGTCGAATATGAAACCGCAAATCGTCACTATGCACACGTCGATTGCCCGGGCCACGCTGACTATGTGAAAAACATGATCACGGGCGCGGCACAGATGGACGGCGGCATTCTGGTGGTTTCGGCTGCTGATGGCCCGATGCCGCAGACCCGTGAACACATCCTCCTGGCTCGCCAGGTTGGTGTTCCGGCACTGGTCGTGTTCATGAACAAGGTTGACCAGGTTGACGATGAAGAGTTGCTCGAACTCGTCGAAATGGAAATCCGCGAACTTCTGTCGTCCTACGACTTCCCGGGCGACGATATTCCGATCATCAAGGGCTCGGCTCTGGCCGCTCTTGAAGGCCGTGATGACGAAATCGGCAAGAATGCCATCATCGAACTGATGGCTGCTGTTGATGAATACATCCCGGCACCGGCGCGTCCGATGGATCGTCCGTTCCTGATGCCGATCGAAGACGTGTTCTCGATTTCGGGTCGTGGTACGGTTGTGACCGGTCGTGTCGAATCGGGCATCGTCAAGGTTGGTGAAGAAGTCGAAATCGTCGGCATCAAAGCCACCGTCAAAACGATCGTCACCGGCGTTGAAATGTTCCGCAAGCTGCTCGATCAGGGCCAGGCTGGCGACAACATTGGCGCGCTGTTGCGTGGTACCAAGCGTGAAGACGTCGAACGTGGCCAGGTTCTGGCGCATGTCGGCTCGATCAAGCCGCATACCAAGTTCCAGGCAGAAGCCTACATCCTGACGAAGGATGAAGGCGGTCGTCACACGCCGTTCTTCTCGAACTACCGTCCGCAGTTCTACTTCCGTACGACTGACGTGACCGGTTCGATCGAACTGCCGGAAGGCACCGAAATGGTGATGCCGGGCGACAACGTTCAGATGACCGCTACTCTTATCGCACCGATCGCGATGGACGAAGGTCTGCGTTTCGCCATCCGTGAAGGCGGTCGTACCGTCGGCGCGGGCGTCGTTGCAAAGATCATTGAATAATTT
>NZ_JFKA01000044.1 GCF_002115755.1 Thalassospira mesophila
GATTTGGCAAAATACCGCGACCCCACCCACCGAGTTTCCCGATGAAGCAGATGACCTTCGCCGACGCCGAGTACGCTGGCAAGCGCAAGCAAACCCGCAAGGAGTTGTTCCTGATCGAGATGGATCGGGTGGTGCCGTGGAAGGGCTTGATTGCTTTGATCGAGCCACATTATCCGAAAGGTGAAGGTGGCCGTCCGGCCTACCCGTTGATGGCGATGCTGCGTGTGCATCTGCTGCAGAACTGGTTCGGCTACAGCGATCCAGCGATGGAGGAAGCGCTGTACGAAACCACGATCCTGCGCCAGTTTGCCGGGCTGAACCTGGAGCGCATCCCCGACGAAACCACCATTCTCAACTTCCGCCGCTTGCTGGAGAAACACGAGCTGGCGGCCGGCATCCTCGCTGTCATCAATGGCTATCTGGGCGACCGCGGCCTGTCGCTGCGCCAGGGCACCATCGTCGATGCAACGCTGATCAATGCGCCCAGTTCGACCAAGAACAAGGACGGCAAGCGCGACCCGGAAATGCACCAGACCAAGAAGGGAAACCAGTATTATTTTGGCATGAAGGCCCACATCGGCGCCGATGACGAATCGGGTCTGGTGCACAGCGTAGTGGGCACGGCGGCCAATGTGGCGGATGTCACCCAGGTGGACAAATTGCTGCATGGCGACGAAAACGTGGTCTGCGCCGATGCAGGCTACACCGGTGTCGAAAAGCGGCCCGAGCATGAAGGACGTGAAGTTATCTGGCAGGTGGCGGCACGCCGCAGCACCTACAAAAAACTCGATAAGCGCAGCGTGCTGTACAAAGCCAAGCGCAAGATTGAAAAGGCCAAGGCTCAGGTGCGCGCCAAGGTCGAGCATCCGTTCCGGGTAATCAAGCGCCAGTTCGGTTACACCAAGGTGCGCTTTCGCGGCTTGGCCAAAAACACGGCGCAACTGGTGACACTGTTCGCTCTGTCGAACCTGTGGATGGCGCGCCGACATTTACTGACGAATGCAGGAGAGGTGCGCCTGTAATGCGGGAAATGGCCACCGGAGTGGGGTCCGGGTGGCGAAAACGTAAGAAATACTCGTCGAATTGATTGTTTTTTGATCATTTGGCGAGTTTAAAAGTTGCGCTAGGTGGTATGCCGGGGAAATACATGGCTACTTCAGACCATCCCTA
>NZ_JFKA01000045.1 GCF_002115755.1 Thalassospira mesophila
GTGCTGATCGTGGGCCTGTTCGACCTGCTCAGCTCCGGGCGCGCGGCGCTGACCGACCCGGCCTGGCCCACGCCCTACGTCGAGACCTATCTCTTCATCGCATCGATCTATTTCTGCATCTGCTTCGGCCTGTCGCGCTATTCGATGTGGCTGGAGCACCGCTACAAAAAAGGGGAACTCCGATGACCACGCCTTCCGCCGCCACGCCGCCCGCCATCGCCATCGCCGGCATGCACAAGTGGTATGGCGACTTCCATGTTTTGCAGGACATCAACCTGCAGGTCCGGGCGGGCGAGCGCCTGGTGATCTGCGGGCCGTCCGGCTCGGGCAAGTCCACCATGATCCGCTGCATCAACCGGCTCGAACGCCACCAGCAGGGCTCCATCGTGGTCAACGGCGTCGAGTTGAGCGACGACCTGCGCGCCGTGGACGGCGTGCGCACCGACGCCGGCATGGTGTTCCAGCACTTCAACCTGTTCCCGCACCTGACGGTGCTGGAGAACTGCATCCTGGCGCCGACCCAGGTGCGGCGCATGCCGCGCGCGCAGGCGGTGGAGCTGGCCATGCGCTACCTGGAGCGGGTGCGCATTCCCGATCAGGCTGGCAAGTACCCCGGCCAGTTGTCAGGCGGGCAGCAGCAGCGCGTGGCCATCGCCCGCTCGCTCTGCATGCAGCCGCGCATCATGCTGTTCGACGAGCCGACCTCGGCGCTGGATCCGGAGATGGTCAAGGAAGTGCTGGACACCATGACCTCGCTGGCCGAGGACGGCATGACCATGCTGTGCGTGACGCACGAGATGGGCTTTGCCCGCAACGTCGCCGACCGGGTGGTGTTCATGGACGGCGGCCGCATCATCGAGGTGGGCGAGCCGGGCGCGTTCTTCGACAATCCCGGGCATGAGCGCACGCGGGCATTCCTGGAGCGCATCCTGCATTGAGGGCAGGGCGGCGCGAAAGATCGGGGCGGGGCGGCGATTTGGCGAGGTTTCAATTTATAATGAAACTCGTTCGTAATTGAAAATCACGCGGCCCGCGAGGCGGCGTACCCGCCATGGCCACTCAGGACCTGGATTACTCCGCCCCGATCGCCGTCGACGCCGTTGCCCGCACGCAGCTGCAACGCTTCTATGTCGAC
>NZ_JFKA01000046.1 GCF_002115755.1 Thalassospira mesophila
CATGAGTTGCCCGAACACGAACTGACCTGCGCCTGCGGTTGCCGTAAGCATGTCATCGGCGAAGAAACCAGCGAGCAGCTCGATATCGTGCCGATGCAGATCCGCGTACTCAAACACGTGCGCAAGATCTATGGCTGCCGTGGTTGCGAGACTGCTCCTGTCACTGCTGACAAGCCCGCCCAGTTAATCGAAAAAAGCATGGCCAGCCCAAGCGTGCTGGCCATGCTGCTGACGACCAAGTACGTCGATGGCTTGCCGCTACACAGGTTTGAAAGTGTGCTGTCCCGCCACGGCATCGAGGTTCCACGACAAACCCTGGCGCGTTGGGTGATCCAGTGCAGTAAATACTTCCAGCCGCTGTTGAACCTGATGCGTGATCGGCTGCTGGAAAGTTCGGTGATTCATTGCGATGAGACTCGCGTCCAGGTGTTGAAAGAACCGGATCGAGACCCGACCAGCCAATCCTGGATGTGGGTGCAAGCCAGTGGCCCGCCTGATCGACAAGTTGTGCTGTTCGACTACACCACCAGCCGTGCGCAGGAAGTACCATTGCGTCTGCTGCAAAGCTATCGCGGCTATGTGATGACCGACGATTATGCGGGTTACAACGCTTTGGCGTTGCAGCCCGGTATCGAGCGACTGGCATGCATGGTTCACGCGCGCCGCAAGTTCGTCGAAGCACAAAAGGTGCAGCCCAAGGGTAAGACCGGACGAGCCGATGTGGCGCTGACGATGATCAATAAGCTGTATGACATCGAGCGCGACCTCAAGGAGGTCAGCGACGAACAGCGGTTCATCGGTCGCCAGGAAAGAAGCTTACCGATCCTCGGTCAGCTGAAAAGCTGGCTGGACAAGACGTACGCCCAGGTGACGCCGCAAAGCGTATTGGGCAAGGCGGTGCATTACCTGGCAAACAACTGGAGCCGCCTGGAACGGTATGTCGAAGCGGGCCATTTGCCAATCGACAACAACCTGGCAGAGCGTGCGATAAAACCGTTTGTCATTGGGCGCAAGGCTTGGCTGTTCAGTGACACGCCCAAGGGCGCCACGGCAAGTGCGCAGATATACAGCTTGGTCGAGACCGCCAAGGTCAACGGCCAGGAGCCCTATACGTGGCTGCGCCACG
>NZ_JFKA01000047.1 GCF_002115755.1 Thalassospira mesophila
CCTGAATTCATAGAATAAGCGCAACGCTTGAAACGAGAGGCAGAGAGCCAGCCACCGGTAGAATCCAGGCTCTCACACCGAAGGATTCAAGCGCAGATGACTACGCATTACCGGCAGCTGACTCAGGGACAACGTTACCAGATTGAGGCTGGCTTGAGCGCCGCAGAGAGCCAGGCGAGCATTGCAAAGCGGGTCGGCGTGCATCCCTCGACGATCAGTCGCGAGGTTCGCCGCAACAGCACCCAGAATATCTACAAGGCTGTTTCTGCGGCCCATGAAAGTGATGCTCGTCGAGCGGGTGCGCGCAAGTTTTGCAAGCCGGCGACATGGCTCAGCCATCATCTCCCGGTGTGGCTCAAGCATGGCATGAGTCCGGAGCAGATCGCCCAGCGGTTGAAGCAGGAGCAGCCAAGCCGGGCGGTCAGCCATGAGTGGATTTATCGGTTCATTGCCGCCGAACAGCGCGCCGGTGGTGAGCTTTATACCTATCTGCGACATCGCCGAAAGCGCTACCGGAAACGCTATGGAAGCCACGATCGGCGCGGGCAGCTGCGTAATCGCGTGTCAATCAGTGAACGCCCAGCCGAGGTCGAAAGCCGCGAGCGCCTGGGGGACTGGGAGGGCGATACGGTACATGGACTGGGCGGTAACCTGGTGACCCTGGTTGATCGCAAAAGCGGCTATCTGAGCGCCTATCCGGTCAAGCGCAGAACGCGCCGGCAGGTAACGCGGGCGATCAATCTGATGCTTCAGGGCCATGCCGCTCACACGCTGACGCTGGATAACGGAAGGGAGTTTGCCGGGCATGAACGCATCGCGCTACGGAGCCAGTGCCAGGTCTTTTTTGCAGACCCCTATTCATCCTGGCAACGTGGCACCAATGAAAACACCAACGGTCTGCTCCGCCAGTATTTCCCCAAGGGCAGCGACTTCAGCAAGCTGACCGTCGAAGCCGTCAATCGGACAGTAGCGAGGATCAATCTACGCCCGCGCAAGCGCTTGGGCTGGAAGACGCCGTACGAAGTGCATACAGGGGTGAGCGTTGCACTTATGTGTTGAATTCAGGCCT
>NZ_JFKA01000048.1 GCF_002115755.1 Thalassospira mesophila
GCATTGAGCACTGCACCATCGGGAATGTTACCGATGGTGACGGAGAGAACTTCACTGCCATCGGTGACGGCGGTGTCGATATCAAGGGCAATCGCGGTATCTTCCGCCCCCGTGATGTCGGCAGCCGTCAGGGTCGGCGCATCAGCAACTGGCGTTACCGTGACCGAGAAGGCTTCGCTGGTCGTCGCACTCTCGCTGCCATCGGTTGCCGTTGCAACCGCGAACAGGTTGAGCGTCCCGCTGTAATCAGCCGGCGGGGTTAAGGTCAGTCCGGCGAGATCGCCAGCATCAACGGTCCAGGTGCCATCACCATTATCGGTCCCGGCACTGAGAACGGCACCTTCCGGCACACCGGCAAAGGTGACCGACACGGTATCGGGAGAGGTAGCGGTCACATCAAGCGCAATCGGGGTGTCTTCAGCGCCACTTGCATCGGTCACGGCAAGAACCGGGGCGTCAGCCACCGGTGTTACCGTGATGCCGAACGTATCAGACACCGTTGCTGTATCGGTACCGTCGGTCGAGGTCGACGCAATCGAGAGATCAAAACTGCCACTGAAATCAGTTGGTGGTGTGATCGTCAGGCCGGTCAGTTCGGTCGGAGTTAGCGTCACGGTGCCATCGGGATTAACCGTGCCGGCATTGAGCACCGCGCCATCGGGAATGTTGCCGATGGTGACAGAGAGAACTTCACTGCCATCGGTGACGGCGGTATCGATATCCAGCGCAATGGCGGTGTCTTCGGCACCTGTGACATCGGCAGCCGTCAGGGTCGGGGCATCAGCCACCGGTGTGACGGTGACACCGAACGTATCAGATACAGTTGCGGTATCAGTGCCATCGGTCGAGGTCGCGCCGATCGAGAGATCAAAGCTGCCACTAAAATCAGCTGGCGGTGTGATGGTGAGACCGGTCAGCTCGGTCGGCGTCAGGGTGACGGTGCCATCGGGATTGATTGTGCCGGCATTGAGC
>NZ_JFKA01000049.1 GCF_002115755.1 Thalassospira mesophila
AGCAGAACGTGGCGAATGTCCTTGTCGAACGGCAACAGAACAATCGCCTTGCCCATCAGGCCGATATTGCGCGAGGCAATGGCGCCAAAACCATTATTGCCGCCTTCCGGAATCCACGGCTGGTCCTTGATCGGGCCCATGTCACGGTAAAACAGCACCGCAACCAGCATGGCATAAAACGAGGCCACGGCGGCGGCTTCGGTTGGGGTGAAAACCCCGCCATAAATACCGCCCATGATCAAAACCACCAGCAACAACCCACCCGATGCGGATAGCAAACTGCCACCCCATTCGCCAAGTGACGGGCGATCCTGTTTGGGCAGCTTTTTGATTTTGGCAACCACATAAATCGCCAGCATCAGCATGATGCCGACCATCAGACCGGGAATAACCCCGGCCAGGAACATGCGGCCAACCGATACCTGGGTGGCGGCAGCGTAAACCACCATCACGATAGAGGGCGGAATAAGAATGCCGAGCGTACCGGCGTTACAAATTACACCGGCGGCAAAGCTTTGCGGATAGCCCGATTTGACCATGCCGGCAATCACGATGGAGCCAATGGCAACCACGGTTGCCGGGGACGAGCCCGACACAGCGGCAAACAGCATACAGGCCAGAACCGATGCCATGGCGAGGCCACCGGGGAACCAGCCAACACTGTTAACCGCAAAATTGATCAGGCGGCGGGCAACACCGCCGGTCGAAAGAAAGGTAGAGGCGAGAATGAAATAGGGGATGGCAAGAAGCGTGTAATGCTCCATCCCGCTGAACAGTTTTTCTGCAAGTGTTGCCAGACTGTCACTGCCAAAGATCAGGATCGTTGCCAGCGACGAAACACCCAGCGACAGGGCAATCGGCGCGCCGAATGCCATAAGCACAAAGAGCAGAACAAACAGGAATGCAATGGTCATGAATAAGCGATTCCTCTTTGATGCCTAGGATG
>NZ_JFKA01000005.1 GCF_002115755.1 Thalassospira mesophila
TTTGCTCTACCAACTGAGCTATGCCGGATTAGTGGAGGCGCGAGCCGGAATCGAACCGGCGTGCAAGGATTTGCAGTCCTCTGCGTAACCACTCCGCCATCGCGCCAGCGCGTCGGCAGGGCGGTGTATAGCCCCTAGGAATGCAGGCCGTCAAGCACCCAATTTTACATTTTTCATACAATGGCTTGAAATATGCTTCAAATACAGGCCCGCCGCCAGTTTGATGCTGGCGGCGGGGATAGAGGGTATGCCGGAACGGCGGTTATCCCCGGAACTGGGGTTGGCGCTGTAACCATGGGCGCAGGATTTTTTCGCGATCCGCCGAGGGACCGAAATTCAGGTTGGCAATATCACCGCCGCTGTTTTCGGCCTCGAATGACAATGTGATGTTCGGGCCATCAACGCGAATGGTACCACGCGCGCCACGAGAAATGCCTTTTTGCAGTTTCACTTTGCAGCCGCCTAGCGACAAATCAAGGGTTTTGCCACTTATCGTTTCGCCGTTTACCGTGATCTGGATTTTGGTTTCAATTGCAAACCGGGGATCACGGCGACGGTTAACTTCCGGCGTTGCAGTTCGAACAATCCGCACCAGGGTGGCCCGCAGTTCGGCAATGCTGGAATCGACCTCGGATGCGATTTTGTTCATGTTTTCGGCACGTTCCAGGTTGCTGTCGGCTTCCTGGGCCACATCGGAGATTTTTTCTGTTACCTCGTTCGAGGCCGTTGCCGTTTCAATCACGTTACGGGCAATTTCCTGGGTGGCGCTGTCTTGCTGATGCACGGATGTGGCAACATTTGATGCCACCTGGTCAATACGGCGGATGTTTTCGCTCATATGTTGCACGGTTGACACGACCGAGCCGGTAACCTGCTGGATATCGCCAATTTGCCGTGTGATTTCCTCGGTCGAGCGGGCGGTCTGATTGGCGAGGTTTTTAACTTCCTGGGCAACCACGGCAAAACCTTTGCCGGCATCGCCGGCACGGGCGGCTTCAATCGTTGCATTCAGGGCTAAAAGGTTGGTCTGGGCGGCGATATCGGCAATCAGTTCGGCAACCTCGCCAATCCGGTCAACACTGTCTTTTAGAGACAAAACAGTCCGTTCGGCCTCAACACCTGATGCGTTGGCTTCGGTTGTGATCGCGGTTGCTTCTTCGATCTGGCGCGAGATTTCGCGAATGGAGGCGGCAAGTTCTTCAGATGCGCCAGATACGGTTTCGGCATTGGCAAGGGCTTCGTGGGCGGCCGCTGCAACGCTTTCAGAATTGGTTGAAACCCGCTGCGAAGACGACGCCATATCGCTGGCCGATGAATTAAGCCGCGCTGTTTGATCAATGATCGCTTCAACAACAATCTGCAATTCACGCTCGACCGTTTCAGCGAGGTTTTGCAGCGCATTGACGCGCAAGGCGGCGGCCTTTTCCTCGTTTTGCTGACGCTCCAGTGCGGCATAGGCCAGCTTGGCATGCAGCGCGCGCAATTGCTGGGTTGCGGGTTTGAAATCCGGCACTGTTGGTAATTCGATGTCGTGGGACAGGTCGTTATGGGCAATGGCCTCGAAATGATCTTCCATGCGCAGCAAAGGCATGCGCAATTTGCGAATCATCAAAGCCCCGTAAAGAAGTGTCAGGCCGATTGCCGCAGCGATAATGATCAGGTTTACGGTAATTGCTGTATAAAAATTGGCTTCCGCGGCACCAACCCGTTCTTCCGTCAGCTCTGTTTGCATATGGGCAAGCTCGCCCAGCGCCGATGTTAGTGGATCAATGGTTTGATAAAGCTGCTGTTCAACGATTGTTTTCAGCTTTGCTTTGTCTTTGGCGCGAAATGCGGATTCAAGATTGGCACTCAACGCGTCTGCCGACGTCATCATCGCGCGAATTTGTTCGAGAATTTTTTGTTCTCGCGAGTTTAAATCTTCGGTCGGGTAGTTGGCAATATTGGCGTGGATTCGCTTTTGCGCTGTCGTAATGCCCGAAAGCCCGGCGTCCCAGTCAAAGTTGCCATTATTCACCTTATGCGCGGCATCAACGATAAAAACGGCATAGTCATCCGACACTTCTTTCAAAAGATTAAGCGGCTTGACCCGTTTTTCATAAACGTTGACCAGATGATTTTCGGTGTTTTGCTCCGCCCAAATGCCAAAGCCACCAATGACGACCATCAAAATAATCATTGAACCAAAAGCCAGGGTCAGGCTGCCGCGAATCCCCGAAACGAAATTTCGTACCGAAGCACCAAAACCGGTTTTGATTATTTGTCCATCGTCCAGCCTATGACCGGACGCCGTACCATTGCGCATATCGGCATAGGTTTGTTCGGCTTCGCGTTTTTCCTTGGCGGTTGGCTTGGTGCGGATCGAGATGAAGCCGGCAATTTTGCCTTCCTCGATGACGGGGGTAACGTTGGCCCGCACCCAGTAATGGTCGCCATTTTTGCGTCTGTTTTTCACCAGCCCCTGCCATGGGCGGCCCGCCTTTATGGTTTTCCACAAGTCGGCAAAGGCCTCTTTGGGCATGTCGCGATGGCGGACAATATTATGTGCAGATCCAATCAGTTCGCTTTCTTCAAAACCACTGATCTTGATGAATTCTCTATTGGCAAAATCAATTTTGCCACCGATATCGGTCCGGGAGACAAGAATACTGTTGTCTTCCATTTCGATTTCGCGGTTTGTAACCGGCCCCGTGTCCCGCATGGTCCCCTCTGGTGTTGCTGGCGTTACGCAATTTATGCAGTTGTTGCTAATACGCAGATACAACGCGGAAAAGTTTGATATATCTTTGTATGTAGAGATAAAATCAATTGTGTTATTGATGCTATCCATTGGTATTATAAATAGCAAGTTCTCTGGATGGTTGAAATTGCGTCTGCCAATGGTCCCCAATATTTAACGGGCACAATTAATGCATCCCGTTTGTCGTTCAACCATAAGATCATACTTAAATTGGCACCAATTACCAACGGCGATCTCGGGACGATAGCCCGTTGGTAATCTGATTTGGCTGTGATGCGCTCAGGGCAGGTTTTTTTGTGGGGAGGGTGTGTTTTTGTGGGCACAGGCCGCATTGCCTGCATTTGGGGGCTGGCTGTGAAAATATCGCGTTAAGTGATTATCCCGGGTGGCTAAGGGTGTAATTTGGCGAAAAACATGCCAATAAATACATTCAGTAACGGATGTGCTGATTTCCAATGTTGTCAGGGGCACGCAGGCTGATTATAAACAGGACACCTCATCTGGCTCCCGGGCTTTATTCGTCGCGGGGGTTTATAGTGCATTTCTTGCGGGAATTTCAGGTCAGACATGATGGATTATCAAATCGCGCGCCACAACATGGTGGAAAATCAGGTTCGTGCCAACAAGGTCACCGATCCTTTGGTCATCGCGGCGATGGAAGAAGTCCCGCGCGAACTGTTTTTACCGGAAAGCAAGCGTGGCATCGCCTATACGGATGAAGACATTGCCATTGGTAATGGTCGTTATGCCATCGAACCGATGGTCATTGCCCGTTTGATGCAAATCGGCGAAATCGCCCAAACCGACGTCGCACTGATTGTCGGGGCAGGGTATGGTTACGCCAGTGCCCTTGTTTCGCGAGTAGCAGAAACGGTTGTTGCTGTTGAAAGTGACCCGGTCATTGCGCAGGCCGCCGAAAAAATTATGCAGCAAAACAATTACGACAACGTCATCGTTGTTGAAGGTGATGCCGTGACCGGTTACGCAAAACAGTCACCTTATAATATTATTATGTTTGATGGCGCAGTTGCCGAAGTTCCCCAGGCCATTCTGGCCCAGCTTGCCGAAGGCGGCCGGTTGCTCGCAGTGGTGCGCGAAGAAGGCAAGGTTGGCATTGCGCGTCTGTATGAGCGCGAACATGGTGTCATCGGGCACCGTGATCTGTTTGATGCCTATGTTCCTTATTTGCCAGGTTTCGAACCAATAGAAAGTTTTGTATTTTGATTTAAACAATAATTGCGGATCTGATGTCGGGGGTACGATATTGGAACGCATCGTTGTGTTAATCGCTGTTGCAAGGTCTGGTTCAATTGGACATGGTTCGGGAAATTTCATGTGAAGACGTCGCGCGGATGATAAAAACATCTGCGCCGTTAACCGTGATAGACGTGCGAGAAGCCTGGGAAGTGGAAATTTGCGCCATTAATGGCGCTGTCCATATTCCGCTTGGCGATATTGCGCAACGGATCGATGAAATTGATACCGGCAAACCGGTGGCAGTTTTGTGCCATCATGGTGTTCGAAGTCGCCACGCCGCCATGTTTTTGATGTCACGCGGGGTTCAAGACGTTTTTAATATCGTCGGTGGTATTGATTTGTGGGCTATCGATATCGCGCCAGAAATGGCACGATACGAATGATGGAATTGAACTAATTCGGCTAATATAAGGGACTGAGGGCACTTTTTGCTTTCAACGGGCTCTTTTTTTAGACATTTTTAGTAGCAACGTTACCATATCGGAACTGCGCTGGGGTCGGGACTTGGTGTAGGACTTTGACAAGGGTGTATAAATGATAAAACGGTTCTTGCTGACCTGCAGTATTCTGGCGACCGCCGGAATTGTTTCTGCCGGGGCGTCTGCGGAAACCCTCGAAGATGCGTTAGCCAAAGCATATCAGAGCAACCCGACCCTCGAAGCTGGACGGGCTCAACTGCGTGCAACGGACGAGCAAATTTCTCAGGCATTGTCGAATTGGCGTCCCACTGTTCAGCTGAACGGTAGTGCCGGTATTCGCAAGCTTGACGTTGATACCAATCAGGCATCAACAACCCGCGATACCACGCTTAATCCTTATGAAGTCGGATTGAATGTCAGCCAGCCGCTTTATCGTGGTGGCCGAACTGAAGCCCAGACCGAACGTGCCGACGCACAAATCAAATCACAGCGTGCGGCTTTGCGCTCAAGCGAGCAGAACGTATTTCTGAACGTTGCCACGGCATATTTCAACGTTTTGCGTGATACGGCTGTTGTGGAACTGAACCAGAACAACATTCGTGTTCTCGAACGTCAGCTTGAAGCCACCCGTGACCGCTTTTCCGTGGGTGAAGTAACCCGTACTGACGTATCGCAGGGTGAAGCCCGTTTGGCTGGTGCCAAGGCTGACCTGATTGCAGCGCAGGGTACATTGGCCAACACGCGTGCGGTCTACGAACGTCTGGTTGGCAATGCACCGGCTGATCTTAAAATTCCTGATCCGCTGGGCGGGCTTCCGACCGGTGTCAAACAGGTTGTTGAAACAGCAAGTGCGCAGCATCCTGATGTGTTGCAGGCGCAGTATTCTGAAGATGCAGCCAATGATGACATCCGGCTGAACGAAGGCGTTTTGTACCCGGTCGTTAGCCTGACGGCAGGCGTTTCGCGCAGCAGCGAAGCCAGCGCCGAGGATACCACTACCGATACGGCCGAAGTTTTGGCCGAGGTAACGGTGCCGATCTATCAAAAGGGTGCTGAATATTCCAGTATTCGTGCGGCTAAACAGTCTGCTAGTCAGGCGCGCATGATTGTTGACCAGACCCGTCGTGAAGTGATCGAAAGTGCAACCAGTGCCTGGGAAAATCTGGTAACAGCACGGGCCAGCATCGAAAGCCAGCAGGCTGAAGTTTCTGCTGCTGAAGTCGCCCTTGATGGCGTTCAGCGGGAAGCATCGGTTGGCTCGCGGACGGTTCTGGACGTTCTTGACCAGGAACAGGAACTGTTACAGGCGCGTGTGTCGCTGGTGCAGTCTCGCCGGGATGCCGCTGTTGCGGAATTTCAGGTGAAGGCCGCAATCGGTGCATTGAATGCCCAGGTTCTGGGGCTGCCGGTTGATATTTACGATGTCGAACAGAACTATAATAAAGTTAAGGATCAATTGTGGGGATCTGATTGATCTGGAAGTGCCAACACCGGCCCCGAACGGGAAGGGGTCGGATAATCGACCGGACCAGTTCGGTGATTATTTTTTAGCGCGGAAGAAAACCAATGAGTGACGGGCAACAGGAACCTTCGATGGAGGACATCCTTCAGTCCATTCGCAAAATTCTTGCGGATGAAGGTGAGGATGACAAAAAGGAACCGGCAAAACCAAAGCCGGCCCCGGCCCCGGTGCCTGAACCTGAACCAGAGGTTTTTGACGAGCCGGAAGACGATTTTGACGAACTGGTGCTGGAAGATGAGCCCGAAGAGCTGGAGCTTGAGGACGAAGAACCGGAACTTCTTGATCTTGACGATGAAGAAGAACTGGAACTTGAGCCCGAGCCTGCGGGCATGGACCTTGACGACATGCTTGATTTTGACGAGCAGGTTGAAGAAGAACCGGAACCCGAACCAGAGCCGGAACCGGTTTATGAAAAGCCACGTCAGCCTGTGCCTGCTTTTTATGAAGAAGAAGATGATGACGAACCTGCCCTGATTTCAGGACAGACGGAATCTTCGGCTTCGGGCAGCATGACCGAACTGGCCCAGGCCGTTGCGCGCAAGCGTGCGATCGGGCTGGGGATCAATGCCGGTCACGCCACGCTTGAAGATCTGGTGCGCGACATGTTGCGCCCGATCCTGAAAGAGTGGCTGGACGAGAATTTGCCCTATATGATCGAACGCCTTGTGAAAAAGGAAATCGAGCGGATTGTCAGCCGCGCCGAAGACCTCTAGGCGAGCCGATTAGCAACAATCAGCGGCGCGCCTTTCGGTGCGCCGCTTTTTTTTCTTTTATCGATAAAACCCGCAGCGGATCAGAAAGACGATGTTGGATAAAACCTACAACCCGACCGACGTGGAAAACAAACTCTACGAAAAATGGGAAAAATCCGGAGCCTTTGCCGCCCATCCGGAAAGCAAAGAAAATCCCTATGTCATTATGATGCCGCCGCCCAACGTGACCGGCAGCCTGCATATGGGCCATGCTTTGACCTTTACCTTGCAGGACATTCTGGTGCGTTATAACCGCATGACCGGCAAGGATACCCTGTGGCAGCCGGGCACGGACCATGCCGGTATTGCGACCCAGATGGTGGTGGAACGTCAGCTTGGCGCCCAAAATGTGACCCGTCACGATCTGGGCCGCGAAAAGTTCGTCGAAAAAGTCTGGGAATGGAAAGAAGAATCGGGCGGTACCATTACCAATCAGCTGCGCCGTCTGGGCACATCACCCGATTGGCCGCGCGAACGCTTTACGATGGATGAAGGCCTGTCGTCTGCTGTGCGCAAGGTATTTGTCACCCTGCACAAACAAGGGCTGATTTACCGCGACAAGCGACTGGTCAATTGGGACCCGAAACTTCTGACCGCAATTTCAGACCTGGAAGTGGTGCAAAAAGAGGTCAAAGGCCATTACTGGCATTTCAAATACCCGATTGAAGGCCGCGAAGGCGAATTTATTACCGTGGCCACCACGCGCCCGGAAACCATGCTGGGCGATACGGCCGTTGCGGTTCATCCCGATGATGAACGCTATCAGGATCTGATTGGCAAATATTGTATTTTGCCAATCGTGGGCCGTCGTATCCGCATTGTTGCCGACGAATATGCCGACCCGGAAAAGGGTTCAGGTGCGGTTAAAATTACCCCGGCGCATGATTTTAACGACTTTGAAGTCGGCAAGCGTCACGACCTTGAAAAAATCAACATTCTTGATGATCACGCCTGCATTAACGACACCGCGCCCGAAGAATATCGCGGGCTTGACCGGTTTAAGGTGCGCGACCTGATCATTGCCCGGATGGATGAATTTGGTCTGTTGGAAAAGATCGAAGACACCGTTCATATGGTGCCCTATGGCGACCGCTCAAATGTTGTGATCGAACCCTATTTGACCGATCAGTGGTTTGTGAACGCCGAGGTATTGGCGAAACCGGCGTCCGAAGCAGTTGAAGATGGTCGCATCCGATTTGTGCCGAAAAACTGGGAAAACACCTATTTTGAATGGATGCGCAACATCCAGCCCTGGTGTATTTCGCGTCAATTGTGGTGGGGCCATCGCATCCCGGCGTGGTTTGGTCCGGATGGCACCTTCTTTGTTGAAGAAACAGAAGAAGAAGCCATTGCAGCAGCCAAAGCCCACTATGGCAAGGATGTTGAACTTAATCAGGAAACCGATGTTCTTGATACGTGGTTTTCATCCGCCTTGTGGCCGTTTTCGACCCTGGGCTGGCCGGAACAAACGGCAGAACTTGGAAAATATTATCCGGGTGATGTGCTGGTTACCGGCTTTGACATTATTTTCTTCTGGGTTGCCCGCATGATTATGATGGGCATGCATTTTATGGACGGGCAGGTACCGTTTCGTGATGTGTATATCCATGCTCTGGTGCGTGATGAAAACGGCCAGAAAATGTCCAAGTCCAAGGGCAACGTCATCGACCCGCTGGACCTTATTTCCGAATATGGCTGTGATGCGCTGCGCATGACGCTAACCGCGTTGGCCGCACAGGGACGCGACATTAAACTTGCGGCGTCGCGGGTTGAAGGCTATCGCAATTTCGCGACCAAAATCTGGAACGCTGCGCGTTTCTGCGAAATGAACGAATGCAATGTCATAGACGGTTTTGATCCCAAATCGGTTAAAACAACCCTGAACCGCTGGATTGTGGGCAAGGTTGCCGAAGCGGCGAAAACTGTTTCCGGCTCGATTGAAAACTACCGTTTCAATGATGCCGCGGCCGGTGCCTACCAGTTTGTTTGGGGCACCTTCTGTGACTGGTATCTGGAATTGGCAAAGCCTGTATTCATGGGCGATGACGCCGATGCCAAAGCCGAAACACGTGCCACGGCGGCCTGGGTTTTTGATCAAATATTGCTGATCTTGCATCCGGTGATGCCGTTTATCACCGAAGAATTGTGGGCGCAAACCAGTGAGAAACACACCGGATTGCTGATGGCGCAAGCCTGGCCCGCACTGGCCGATGATTTGATCGATACCGGCGTCGAAGCCGAAATGGATCTGGCCTTGCGCCTGATTGGCAATATTCGCGGTGTGCGTTCGGAAATGAATGTACCGCCGTCGGCAGAAGTGCCGATTTATCTGGTCGATGCCACCGATGCCATGAAAGCAGCGATTGCCGCACAGGAAGCCCAGGTAAAACGGTTGGCCCGTGTTGCCGTAATCGAGTTTATCGGGGCGGACCGGGTGGAATCTGTTGCCAAGGGTGCGATCCAGACTGTGGTGGATGGTGTACCGGTATTTGTTTCTGTGGCCGATTTCATTGACATTGCGGCTGAAAAGGCGCGACTGGAAAAAGAAATCGACAAGATCGGCAAATATATCAAGGCGCAGGAAGGCAAACTGTCAAATGAACGATTTGTCAGCCGTGCCCCTGAAGAAATTGTTGCAGCGGAAAAAGCCAAACTGGCCGATGCCCGTGATACGCTGACCAAGCTGCAGGAAGGTTTTGACCGCATTGCCGCCATGTAAGGTTGTGCGACGTTAACGCTGATCGAACAGGGGATGTGGCAAAAGCTGCATCCCCTTTTTGATGCTGGTATTGATCCGTGAATAGCCTAAATTAGGCTCACTTATTTTGCGCTGGAGATATATATCATGCCCTTTTCCAGGTTGCCTGAACCGCCCTATTACGCCGTGATTTTTTCATCAATTCGCACCGAAGGCGATGATGCGGCATATGGTGAAACCGCAGCCATGATGAGCCAGCTTGCCGCGGCCCAGGACGGGTATCTGGGCGAAGATTCAACCATGCGTGATGGTGAAGGTATGGGCATTACGGTGTCATACTGGCGTGATGAAGCTGCAATTCGCGCATGGAAACAACATCTTGATCATACTGTTGCCCGGAACGCCGGACGCGAGAAATGGTATCAATCCTATACGTTGCGTGTGGCCAAGGTAGAGCGGGCATATGATTTTGATCGTCCCGAAAGCGGGTTTTCAAAACAGGCTGCCGTTTGATGCATGTTGAAGAATATCCGTTCGTCGACCCTGTTAGCGCCTATAAAACACTGGCGAAAATTGATGCGTGCCATTTGCTGGATTCGGGCAACCGGGATGGATTTGCCTATATCGCTGCGGGATCAATCCATAAGCTGACGGCACGCGACGGGCAGGTGACACTCGATGGAAACATTGTTTCGGGTGCACCCTTTGCCGTGCTGGCCGATGTTTTGGATCAATATCAATTACTGCATAACCCGGCCTTGCCACCCTTTCAGGGCGGGGCTGTGGGCTATTTCGGATATGACCTGTGCCAGCAACTCGAACATCTGCCCACACCCGGGCAGGATTGGCTCGATATCCCCGACATGATGGTGGGGATCCATGACGTTGTGGTTTCATTTGATTTGAGCCAACGCCGCATGTGGATTATCTCGCATGGCTTTCCGGCCACCCAAGATTCCGACAGGCAAAGCAGTTCCCGTAAGCGGGTTCGCCAGATCAGGGATTGTTTGCGAGGGGCGGGCGCGCGCGATCTGGAAATACCGGCAGCACCGCAACCGCCAGCCATAACACCGTGGCAGTCAAATTTCACCCGGACGCAATATGAAAATGCAGTACAACGGGTGAAGGACTACATTTTTGACGGTGATATTTTTCAGGCCAATTTATCGCAGTCATTTTTTGCACAATATGGGCAAGACCAGCTTTGCGATCCGTTTGGTTTATATCGCAGGCTGTCATCGTTAAGTCCGGCTCCGTTTGGTGCTTTTCTTGATTTTGGCGATGTATCAATCCTGTCAAATTCGCCCGAACGATTTTTAAAGGTAGGTCCGGACGGGCAGGTTGAAAGCAAACCGATCAAGGGAACGCGCCCGCGCGGCAAAACGCCGGTAGAGGACGCAAAATTTGCGCAGGATCTGCTTTTGTCGGAAAAGGATCATGCCGAAAATGTCATGATCGTTGATCTGCTGCGCAATGATTTATCCCGGGTTTGTCAACCGCACACGGTGGATGCAAGCAACATTTGCCAGCTGGAAAGCTTTGCCAATGTGCATCATCTTGTGTCCACCGTCACCGGAACGCTTGAGGGCGCCAAAACAGCGATTGATGCCCTGGTTGCCTGTTTCCCCGGCGGGTCCATTACCGGTGCCCCAAAAATTCGCGCCATGGAAATTATCACAGAACTGGAAAACCGGCGCCGGTCTGTCTATTGCGGTGCAATTGGCTTTATCGGGTTTGACGGGGTCATGGACACCAACATCGCCATTCGCACCTTGGCGGTTCATAATGGCCGGATGGCGTTTAACGTGGGGGGCGGCATTGTGGCCGATAGTATCCCGGCGCATGAATATGACGAAACCCTGTCAAAAGCGGAAAAACTGATGGCAGCCCTTGGGATATCTGCCGAAAATGCGTGATTATTGGCCATGGGGTGACCTGTGCCTGAAGACAGAAAATGGAAATCGGTTGTGATTCTGCTGATCGATAATTACGATTCTTTTGTTTTCAATCTTGCCCGGTATGTCCGTGAATTGGGCCGCGAGGTGCAGGTTATGCGCAATGATGCGATTGACAGTGCTGGCATTCGCGACCTGAACCCGACCGCCATTATATTATCACCTGGTCCCTGTGCGCCCGATCAGGCCGGAAACTGCCTTGATATTGTGCATAAGCTGAGCGCCGATTTTCCGATATTAGGGGTATGTCTGGGCCATCAGGTTATAGCACAGGCCTTTGGCGGCAAGGTCGCGCGGGCAAACCATCCCCTGCATGGCAAAACCAGCCTTGTTGAACACGACGGCACCGGTGTTTTTGGAGGTTTACCTAATCCGTTTCGGGTAACGCGCTATCATTCGCTGATTGCCAAGTTACCCCATGCTGGCACCGCTTTAAAAGCAACAGCACATAGCCCGGATGGCGAGTTAATGGCATTGGCGCACGCGGACTTGCCTGTTTATGGTGTGCAATTTCACCCCGAATCCGTGCTAACCGAACATGGGCATGCTTTGCTTGCCAACTTTCTGAGCATTGCCGAAGGTTTCAAAAAGATGCCTGCAAAGCAGGGTTTATCGGGTGACGAAGCAAGACAGGGGCCAGAAACATGCTGTGGCTAAATGGCAAATTTTACCCTGATGACGACGCAACAATTTCCGTTTTCGACCGGGGTTTTCTGCTGGGTGACGGGGGTTTTGAAACCATGCGCGCAACTTCAGGCAAGGTTTCATGGCTGGATAAACACCTTAACAGAATATTGCAGAGCATTGAAATTATTGGTGGTGGCTTCACCGATTTGCCCCAAAAAAATGCTATCGCCGATATTATTGCAAGGCTTTGTCAAGGGTATGAAAGCCGCCACGCTGTTATTCGGTTAACCGTGTCGCGTGGCCAGGGTGGGCAGGGGTTGTTGCCGGTAAAAGTGCATGACGGGGCGGTTTTGATAACGGCAAAACCGTTTGATCTGACTATTGGAAGTTGGCCCATGACACTTGCCGTTTCACAAAAGGTGCGGAGAAACCTGTGGTCGGTAACGGCGAAAATCAAAAGCCTGAATTACCTTGATAATATTATCGCGCGCCAGGAAGCCGCCGATAATGGGGCCGAAGATTGCCTTGTTTTGACACAGGATGGTTATGTCGGAGAAACGACAATCGGGAATATTTTTGCGCTTAAAAACGGAAAGCTGCATACCGCAGCCAACGACACAGGAATATTCGCCGGGTTAAGCCGGTCTTTTATTATTGATTGGGCCCAGCGCCATTTGATTGACATATGTTACGATCCTTTAACGGTTGAACAGTTACATACCGCGCAATGCGTATTTGTCAGCAATGCGTTACGTGGTGTGCGCCCGGTGGCCTGTATTGGTAACCGCAAGCTTGAAACCACGCAGGCTGGACTGGAATTATATAAAAAAATTGCGGCTGACATTGAAAACAGCCTTGGGCGATAGCTTCTAAAAGGGGACCAACTTTTCAAGTTGCCAACACGCTTACGGGTTGGATGCAAACGCAGGAAGCAGATGACAGAAACGGGTAAATTAAAAGAAATACCGGCGATACGTTTGCTGGAAATGCTTAAGAAAAATGATCAGTCGGGCAAGACGCTTTTTGTCGGCCTGCTGGATTTACCGGCATCGTTACGTTTGTCTGATGATGATTACGCGGTTTTGATGCGCGAAGCGTTCCGCCAGTTACCCGAGCGAACCCAGCAATACAAACTTGATAACGGCATGGTGGCGTTTGTGCGTTTGGGACGCGGTTTTGGCAGTGTTGACATGTTTGTCGATACCATCAGCGAATTGCTGGAAACGGTTATTTCCCGGCATGGGCTGGGCACCGTTCCAGAAACGATCTGGAATGAATATCGCTGGCCTGATGACGATGCCGGTTTGCGAGCAGGTTTGCGGATTAACGAAAAAGAGGTTGTTTCCTCGACGGGCAAAAAGAAAATAAGCTTGGCCAGCCTGTTGCAAGCCGCCATTTCGGCAGACGCCGTTTACGATTCCTGTCGGCGTCAGGCAATACTGGAAATCCGCGATACCCAGCGTGAAATTATAGGGCACGAGCTTTATTGCTCGCTGGATTTTTTGCGTCACAATCACCTGGCCAATTTTGTCCTTGAAGGATCAGGTGAACTGGAAATTCTGTCGCGTGTCCTTGACGAAAAGGTGATGGCCTTTACGCAAAAGATATCGCCTTTATTGCTGCCTGATGTGCTGCATCTTAACATGCAGGTTCAAACTATTTTTTCCGACGCCTTCACCAGCTTTCTTGACAGCGGAGACAGCCGCTTTGCGCGCAATCTGGCGATTGAAGTGTCGCTGGAAAATGCCATTGCCGACTGGTGGGAATTTGAAGATGCCTGCAAATTATTGCAGTCCGCCGGTGTGCGTGTGGGGCTGGACCGTATTACGCTGCCAGCACTGGAGTTTTTGTCGCCGCGCAAGATCAAGGTCGATTTTGTCAAAGTGATCTGGGACCAGAATATTATTGGCTCCAAACGATCAACCGTGGCCGAAAGGCTGCGTGAATTTGCAACGGCGCTGGGCAATCGCAACCTGATTTTAACCCGCTGCGACAGTCGCACCGCCGTGCGTATGGGGCGCAGCCTTGGCGTTGATGCGTTTCAGGGCAGTTATGTTGATGCCTTGTTGGGCAAGCACCTTGCCGATCATTGCGATTCGCCGCATGCCGCAGGTAACGAACGCCGGTGTGCAGTGTGCCAATGGGCGCCGCGCGAAACCCAAAGCAACGGCTGCAGTTTTCATTTCCGGGCCGGTAAAGTGCTACCGCCGCTTTAAGAGCCGGGGCAGACTTGGCATTCGCCGTGCATTGGCGAGCAAACCGGTTATCCCCATTTTCGCAACACTATGTTGGCAAGGTTTGAACTTGCCAACATAGGCGTAATTTTCTAGTGTTGGCGCGCTGATCGTTTGTTGCGGTCAGTTATGTCGTTATTACAACGGCGCTTATTCTCAGGGCAGGGTGTAATTCCTGACCGGCGGTAACCCGATTTCGGGAAGCCCGCGAGCGCCTGACGGTTTATCTGTCAGGGTCAAGCAGATCTGGTGTGATTCCAGGGCCGACGGTAAGAGTCCGGATGGGAGAGGATAAGGCGTGACGGGGCAGGTTAATGGATATTCCATGTGCCTGTTTTGTCAGGTATCGACAAAGGGCGATGTTTTGGCATCGTTGCTTTGGCCTTTCTTGTGTGCCCTGATTCGTAAGCCGCCATCAAGGAGGACGGTTATGAATCAGAGTGATCATCAGGAACCCGCATTGTCGCAATTTGGCAATTCAATGGCCCGTATGGAACGTGCTATTGCCGATTTGCAGGCAGGAAAAGGGGTTCTGGTTGTTGATGACGAAGATCGCGAAAACGAAGGCGATCTGATTTTTTCTGCACAGCATTTAACCAATGAACAAATGGCGATGCTTATTCGCGATTGTTCCGGCATTGTGTGCCTGTGCCTGACAGATGCCCATGCAACCGCGCTGGATTTGCCGCCAATGGTGGACAACAATACATCGAGCATGGGAACAGGCTTTACCGTGACCATCGAAGCCAAAGCTGGCGTTACCACCGGCGTTTCGGCAGCCGACCGTGTGACAACGGTTAAGGTTGCCACGGCAGAGGGTGCCAAGGCATCGGACCTTGCCCGTCCTGGTCATGTGTTTCCGTTGCGCGCCCGTCCGGGCGGGGTGATGGAACGTCGCGGCCATACCGAGGCCACGGTTGATATGATGCGTCTGGCAGGGCTAAAACCGGCCGGGGTGTTGTGTGAAGTCACCAACCCCGATGGCACCATGACCCGCTTGCCCGGACTTGTGGAATATGCCGCCCGCCATGACATGGTTGTGATCAGCATCGATGATATCGTCGCCTATCGCCAGCAAATGCAACAGGCCGCTGAATAATTTTGCTGCCGTTTGATCGGTGCAAAAACATAAAGGGACGGTCACATGAACCGTCCCTTTTGTTTTTATCATCTATCAGATCAATAACTCATCGCATCTGTTTGATTACAATAAATTATCCGTCAATCATACACCAGACCGGTGTGTGATCCGATGCCTTTTCCTTGCCGCGCGGATCACGGTCAATATCGGCAGCACTTAACCGGTCTGCGGCGGCCGGGGTGAGCAGCAAATGGTCAATACGCAGCCCGTTATCCTTGTTCCATGCCCCGGCGCGATAATCCCACCAGCTATATTGATGGCCATTGGCATTAAAGGTGCGAAAGGCATCGGTGTAGCCCAAATTCATCATGGTGCGCAGGCGTTTGCGCTCTTGTGTTGAACACAAAACCTTTTCATGCAGTTTTTCCGGGTCATAAACATCGGAATCATCGGGTGTGATATTGTAATCGCCGCCCATAACCGCGGCTTCCCCACTGGCAAAAACGCCCTCAAACCGCGTGATCAGGCGGTCCAGAAAATTCAGCTTGTAAGCAAATTTCTCTGATCCGACTTCTGTTCCCATCGGCACATAAATAGAGGCAACCCGCACCGGGTTTTGCCCTGAAATCACGGCTTCAATATAACGGGCCTGTTCGTCATCGTCGTTGCCGGGCAGGCCGCGCTGAACGTCCTCAATCGGGAATTTAGACAGGATGGCGACGCCGTTATAGGTTTTCTGTCCGTGAATGGCGATGTTATAGCCAAGGTCTTCAATTTCCATGGCCGGGAAACCATCATCAACCGTTTTGGTTTCTTGCAACAAAACCACATCGGGCTGGGCTTGCTCCAGCCATTCGAGGATATTGGGAAGGCGCGCCTTGATCGAGTTGACATTCCAGGTGGCGATTTTCATAGTTTCCTCGAATTTCGGTAAAACATTGCCAAAAATAAAACGGGACCTGCGATATCACAGGTCCCGAAAAGATTTAACGCTTTCGTACCGGTCGATCAAACCGAGAAACTTGACCCGCAGCCACAAGACGATGATGCATTGGGATTATTTACCCGAAATGCCGCACCGACCAGTTCGCGAACAAAATCAATTTCGGCGCCGCCCAGCAGGTCGAGCGAAACGTCATCGACGACCATTTTGGCACCGTGATTTTCGAAAACATGGTCTTCGTTGTTGCTGTTATCATCTAGCGAAAATTCATATTGAAAACCGCTGCAACCGCCACCAGAAACCTGTAACCGCAGCATCAGGCCGTTATTGCCTTCGCTGTTGATCAGTTCCTGGATGCGGGTCGCAGCACTTTCTGTCATCTGTACTTGCCGGGATGCTTCCGCCATTTACATGCTCCTTGACGCTCAACCCAACGGGTGGGGTTTCATAATCTGAAGTCACTTTAACACATTCAGACCTGCCTGTTTAACCTGTATTTAGCCCATCATTGCTAAATGTCAAAACCCCGGATCAACAAGGCTGCCATGCCACTGGCATGCCTTGCTTGCGTTTTGTCGTGAAATGGCTCAAAACACCGGCAGACTGTTGGCCATTGGCCCTAACTCACAAATTACAAAAGTCTTTATTGCCATGAATGTTTTCAGCCAGTTGAAAAGCGATATCGAAGGCCAGATTGCGGTCCTTCAAACCGAAGGCATCCTGTCGGGTGATCTTGACGTGTCGCGCGTTACCGTCGAACCCCCGCGCGACCCGTCGCACGGCGATGCCGCCACCAATGCCGCCATGTTGCTGGCCAAGGGTGCCGGGATGAAGCCGCGCGACCTGGCCGAAAAGCTGGCCGAAAAGTTGCGCACAGTTTCCGGTATTGCGGCAGTTGAAATTGCCGGTCCCGGTTTTATCAATTTGCGTATGGCCAATGAATTCTGGCTGTCGCAAATTACCGAAGTCCTTAATGTTGGCACGGAATATGGCAACAGCCCGATGGGGCAGGGTGAACGGGTGAATGTCGAATATGTTTCGGCCAACCCGACCGGGCCGATGCATGTGGGCCATTGCCGGGGTGCGGTTGTTGGTGATGTGCTGGCAAACCTGCTGTCTAAAGCTGGCTACGACGTTACCAAGGAATATTACGTCAACGATGCCGGTGCGCAGGTTGATGTGCTGGCGCGTTCCCTTCACCTTCGTTATCGCGAAGCCCTGGGGCAGAATATCGGCACCATTCCCGCCGGTCTTTACCCCGGCGATTATCTGGTGGCACCGGGTAAAAAACTGGCTGCGCGCGACGGCGACAAATGGGTCGATCAGCCCGAAGAATCCTGGCTGCAGGAATTTCGCGGTTTCGCCATTGCCGAAATGATGGGCCTGATCCGCGACGATCTGGCACAGCTTGGTGTGGAACATGATGTTTTCACTTCCGAAGCAGCGCTGGTTGCCGCAGGCAAGGTTCAATCGGCGTTTGATTTTCTTGAAAGCAAGGGCGACATTTATGTTGGCGTGCTTGAGCCGCCAAAAGGTAAAACCCCGGAAGATTGGGAACCGCGCCCGCAAACCCTGTTCCGGTCGACCGAATTTGGCGACGATGTGGACCGCCCGCTAAAAAAATCCGATGGCAGCTGGACCTATTTTGCCTCCGACATCGCGTGTCATTTCGATAAATACGAACGTGGCTTTGCCAACATGATTGACATTTTCGGGGCCGATCACGGCGGTTATGTCAAACGCATGAAAGCCGCGACCAAGGCCATTACCAGTGGTAATGGATCGCTTGATGTCAAACTGTGCCAGTTGGTGAACCTGTTTGATAATGGCGAACCGGTTAAAATGTCGAAACGGTCGGGAACGTTTGTGACATTGAACGAAGTTGTCGAGCAGGTCGGCAAAGACGTTGTCCGTTTCATTATGCTGACCCGCAAAAACGATGCGACGCTGGATTTTGACTTTGCCAAGGTAACCGAGCAATCCAAAGATAACCCGGTTTTCTATGTGCAATATGCCCATGCCCGGATCTGTTCGGTGTTCCGTCAGGCGGCGGAAGCCTTCAGGAATGTTGATTTTTCGGATGCGGCACTGGTTGGTAGCGATTTGTCGGTGCTTGATTCCGACGAAGAAATGCGCCTTGTGCGCCGCATCGCCGAATGGCCGCGTATTGTTGAACAGGCCGCAACCGCGCATGAACCGCACCGGATTGCGTTTTTCCTAAGCGAAATTTCCGCTGACTTCCATTCGCTGTGGAACCGGGGCCGCGACAATACCGAATTGCGCTTTATCAAGGCCGATGACCTGGCCACCACCCAGGCACGCCTGGCAATGATCCGTGCTGTTGCCCTGGTGATTGCGTCCGGTCTTGCGGTTGTTGGGGTTAGCCCGCTCGAGGAGATGTAACCATGTCCGGGGATCACAGCCGCGGATTGCACGCCGAACACCGTCGTCCTGCATCTGGCTCAGGTCAGGGCGGAGGCTGGAAAAGGGGTGCCGCGACTGTGGTTCTGGGAATGGCTGTTATCGGCGGCGGCATTGGCCTCGGCACATGGTGGTTTTATGGTCACGGCCAGTTTATCACCCAGGAAGGTGATTTGCCGGTTCTCGTACCCGAAGACGGGCCGATCAAGGTGCGCCCTGATAGCCCCGGCGGCATGGAAGTGCCTCATCGTGACACTACCATTTATCAGGAACTTGATGAAAGTGGCGGCGACGTTGCTGTGGTTATTGACGCCATTCCCGATATGCCAAAGGCACCCGATGCCTCTGAACTGGGGCCGCCGCCCGATGCGCGCAATCTGGTTGGTGATCAAATTGCCATTGATACCGGTAACGACATAACCGCCCCCAAACTTGATGCGCCGTCCTCAGACGGTTTGCAAGACAGCGCCAATACCGGCCCGGCATCAAAGCCTGCCGAAAAATCAGCCGCCGCACCAAACCCGCCGCCAACTGCGGTTGAAAGTTCAACCGATGGCGAGTTTCGCATTCAGCTGGCATCCTTGCGCGATGAGACACAGGCAAGTGTTGCCTGGAAGAAAATAGCATCGGAAAACAAAGATTTGGTCGGTAATCTTAAGATGTTTGTCCAGCGGGTTGACCTGGGTGACAAAGGTGTCTTTTATCGTTTGCAGGCAGGCCCGCTTGACGGACTTGCTGCTGCTGACAAAATTTGTTCCGAATTAAAACAACGCAATGTGGGGTGCCTCAGTGTCCGGCCTTGAGTTCAAACGACCCAGAGCCTGTATCCTCGGGCTTGAAGGAACAGCATTAAGTAATTGGGAAAAAGGCTTTTTTCGCGAGGCTGATCCTTATGGTTATATCATTTTTGCCCGAAATGTGGCCGACCCTGATCAGCTCAAACGCTTAACGGGCGAGTTGCGCGACCTAAACGGACGCAGCAATTTGCCCATTCTGGTCGATCAGGAAGGGGGCCGGGTGACGCGGTTAAAGCCGCCGCACTGGCGCAAAATGCCCGCTGCCGGGGTGTTTGGGCAGCTCTATGAACAACATCCCGACGATGCCCGGGAAGCGGCCTATCTGAATGGGCGGTTGCTGGCCGCGGATTTGATTGATGTCGGCATTTCGGTCGCCTGTGCGCCGGTACTGGACCTGTATTTTCCGGGTATGAGCGACGTTGTCGGTGATCGTGCCTATGGTAGCGAAGTTGCCAATGTTGTTGCCCTTGCCAGTGCTGTTTCAGCAGGACTTATGGATGGTGGAATTGTACCGGTGGTCAAACATATCCCCGGTCACGGGCGGGCATCGGTTGATAGCCACAAGGATTTGCCGGTGGTCAGTGCCTCGCGCAGCAGCCTGTCGGTGAATGATTTTGAACCGTTTCGCCAGATGAAAGATGTTCTTGCCGCGATGTCGGCACATATCCTGTTTAGTGCGATTGACGACCAGCGCCCCGGCACGGTTTCGCCCAAGGTGATTGACGAGATTATTCGCGGTGATATCGGATTTGATAACCTTTTGATCAGCGATGATTTGTCGATGGAAGCCCTGGGCGGTTCCATCGCCAGTCGCACCTATGAATGTCTTGTTGCGGGCTGTGATATTGCCCTGCATTGCAATGGCAAGCGCACCGAACTTGAACAGGTTGTTTCGATGTCGCCCAAACTTGACGGGCAGGCATTGGCACGTGCCCTTGCGGTAACCAACAAGATAACATCCCTTCAGGGCTCTGTCCCTGCACGGCCGGTTCTGGCGGACTGGAATGCGCGACTGGCGCAATTGCTGGCACCTGTGTGGCCCGCGGCACAAGGAGAAGGTGCTTGAACCATATTATCGACGTGATTATTTCGGCAACCACATGGGTTTTGCCGGTGCTTTTTGCTGTGACCTTGCACGAAGCCGCACACGGTTTTGCCGCCAAGGCCTTTGGCGACGATACCGCACAGCGGGCAGGGCGGCTAAGCCTTAATCCGATCCGCCATATTGATCCGGTTGGTACCATTGTTATCCCGGGGCTTTTGCTGTTAACCGGGGCGCCGTTTTTGTTTGGTTACGCCAAACCGGTGCCAGTGGCATTTCACCGTCTGCATCCCCAGCGGCTGGGCATTATTGGCGTGGCTATCGCGGGGCCGGCAATTAATATTGTGCTGGCAATTTTCTCGATCATGCTGTTGGCATGGTTGCCGTCATTCTCGCCTGCGCTGAACGACTGGCTTGGCAAAACCCTGAACAATTCCATCGCCTTGAACTGTGTTTTGGCCGTGTTTAACATGTTGCCCATTCCGCCGCTTGATGGCGGACGGGTCCTGACGGCCATTTCACCGGCCCCGATTGCCCGTGTTTTGATGAGGATGGAAAAAGCCGGTATGGTCTTGTTGATCGCACTGGTGTTTTTACTGCCTTATGTGACAGCGCAGCTGGGCATTAATCTGCCGATTTTTCAATGGATTGTTGTTGAACCGGCAATGTGGCTTATCAATTTTCTGGTCAGCTTTTTTGTTTGACCGGTCATTGCCATTATATGAGATCTGAATGGCTAAAACCGTTTCACCAGAATCTGGCATCAGTGACGAAGCCTTCGACGTAGCCCCCGTCGATCAGGTCAGTCTGGCTGACCGTCTGGTTCTGGATCTCGACGGTTTTGAAGGCCCGATTGACGTTTTGCTTGAACTGGCCCGTGATCAAAAGGTCGATATCATTCGCATATCGATCCTGGCCCTGGCCGAACAGTTTCTGGATTTTATCAATCGCGCGCACGAAATGCGCCTGGAACTGGCAGCCGACTATCTGGTGATGGCGGCGTGGCTGGCTTATTTAAAGTCGCGCCTGTTATTACCCAAACAGGAAGATGACGGCGAAGAGCTAAGCGCAGAAGAAATGGCCGAATTGCTGGCGTTTCAGTTGCGCAGGCTGGAGGCCATGAAAGCCGCCGGGGCCAAATTAACCGACGGGCCCAATCTGGGACGAGATTTTTTCGCCCGGGGCGCGCCCGAGGAAATGCAGGTAACCACATCGTCGGTTTATGATGCCTCGCTTTACGATTTGCTAAAATCTTACGCGCACATCATGCTAAGTGCCGAGGCCAAAACGCTTGAGATCGAGGCCTTTGATCTCTATGCGATGGATGATGCGATCCGACGTCTGCGCGATTTGTTTGGTCGGCGGATTGTACCGCAATGGACGTTGTTGATGGAATTTATGCCACGCGGGCTGGGCTCGCCTTTAAAAGCGCGATCCGCGCTTGCCGCACATTTTGTTGCCAGCCTGGAAATGTGCCGCGATGGCGAACTTGAAATTGCGCAAGAACAGGTGTTTGGCCCGATCATGTTGCGGTCGCCACAAAAGCCACGCCCGGAACAAACGGTATCCTTTGATGATGGCTGGGATGGGGTAACCGGCGCGGATAAAGACCGCGGCCTTGCGACCCAAGATGCAATTGGTGCAATTGACGGGGCGGGCGATGACCGGGGCTTTGAACGCGATGGGGGCGATGATGAGTGATAATAATAACGATAACGGCCAGCTTGAAATGGCTGGCATGGTGCAGAAACCGGCCATCGATCTGCAACATCTGCGCATTGTCGAAGCCGTTCTGTTTGCCTCTAGCGAGCCGTTAAGCGAAAAGCTTCTGGGCGCACGCTTGCCATCCGATGCAAAAATCGCTGATATTCTGGCTGAATTGCAGGAAACCTATGCGCAACGCGGCGTTAATCTGGTGCATGTTGGCGATAAATGGGCGTTTCGCACGGCCATTGACCTTGCCGGGGATTTACATGTCGAGGTCGAAAAATCCAAAAAGATGACCCGGGCGACATTGGAAACACTGGCGATTATTGCCTATCACGAACCGGTCACGCGGTCCGAGGTTGAAGAAATTCGCGGTGTGGCCCTGTCAAAGGGCACGCTTGATATTTTGCTTGAAGCCAAATGGATCCGCCCGCGCGGACGCAAACGTGTGCCGGGCCGCCCGGTTTTGTGGGCAACAACGGATGATTTCCTTGATCATTTCGGGCTGCAAAACCGCGATGATTTACCCGGTCTTGCCGATTTGAAAGCCGCAGGTTTGCTCGATAGCCGCCCGGGCATGGGGCGTTATGGCGCAAGTTCGGGCGATGACAGTTTGTTGCCTGAACCCGAAGATGACCCGTCAAGCACGGAATCCGCTGTTGAAGAAGCACTGACCAGCCGAAACCTGGCCGATCTTGATGCGGAAATATATGCACAAAATCTTCCGGGCGATGATCTGAAGCCTGATTGATCGCGATCAATTCATTCAACAGGCAAACTGTTGCATGTGACGGGCGAGGGCTTTAAACCACAACGAGGCATTGCTTGTCATTCGCACTGTTTGCGGGGCAAAAACCGTTTTTGGTCGATTTAAATCAATAAAGAGTACGTCATGCCGGTTGGCCTTAGCCTGAAAAATGTCAGCCATGAATTTGGCAATACCCGTGTTTTGCGTGACATCAATGTCGATGTTGCGCCGGGCGAACTGGTGTGTTTGCTTGGCCCATCGGGCTGTGGCAAGACAACGGCCCTTCGCATCGCGGCCGGGCTGGAGCGTTTGCAAACCGGTTCTGTTTTGATCCATGACGAGGTTGTGGCATCTGCCGGGCAGTATCTGGAACCTGAAAAGCGCGGCGTCGGGTTGGTATTTCAGGATTATGCCCTGTTTCCGCACCTTGATGTTGCGGGCAATATCGGGTTCGGGTTGCGTCATATGGCGGCGGACGACCGGCGCAAAGCCGTGGTGAATGCACTGGAACGGGTTGGCATGGTTGATTATATCGACGCCTTTCCCCATCAATTATCGGGCGGACAACAACAACGCGTTGCCCTGGCGCGCGCATTGGCACCGGTGCCACGTGTTATGTTGCTTGACGAACCTTTTTCCGGGTTGGATGTGGCGCGCCGGGCCGAATTGCGCGACACCACGCTTCATGTACTGAAAAATGCCGGTATTGCAACGGTTATGGTCACCCATGACCCGGAAGAAGCCATGTATATGGGCGACCGGATCATTGTGATGAATGAAGGGCAGGTGATGCAGGATGGCACCCCCGAGGAGCTTTATTTTCACCCGGCAAACCATTTCGTGGCGTCGTTTTTTGGCGAGGTAAACCTGTTTCCCTCCCGCGTTGAAAACAGCGTTGCGGCAACGCCGCTGGGCGAGGTTGCGACGGATGGAATTGCCGATGGCACAGCCGTTGATGTTTTGGTCCGTCCCGAGGGATTGCGCATTGGCGCAGCGGGGCACAATGGCGATGTTTTGGCCAATATTGATGCGGTCCGATCACTTGGCGGGGTGAGCTTGATGCATCTTTCGGTTCACAATGGCCCGCATATTCATGCGCGGGTGCCACGCCGTCAGGTTATAGACAAGGGGGGAGTCGTATCTATTACGCTTGATCCCGAGATGACGTTCGTGTTTCCTAGGGAATAGAAACGACGGCGGAAGAACCCAAACCCGCAAACACCGCGTTGCACACCATGGGGCTTTCTGCCATTATCGCTTGCCCTGTTCAAAGGGCGAGTACCGTATTGGGAGTAGAAAAGTTATGAGTATCGGCGTCTGGCAAATTGTACTGATTTTGGCCATTGTCCTGATTATTTTTGGTGCCGGTAAACTTCCGCGCGTCATGGGTGACATGGGCAAAGGTATTCGTAGCTTCAAGTCTGGCATCAACGAAAAAGATGATGAAGAATCCGACAAGGCTTCTATTGGCAACACCACCTCGGCTTCGGTGCATACCGAAAGCAAGGACAAGGATTCGGTTAAGTCCTGACCTCGTCTGTCCGACTGGCTTTGCTCTGATAGGCGCTATTCATGTTTGATATCGGTTGGACCGAAATGGCACTTGTGGCCGTCGTCGCGCTTTTTGTCGTCGGCCCCAAGGATTTGCCCCATGTCCTTTATAAAATGGCACATTACTGGAAAAAAGTGCGCGGTATGGCGCGCGAATTCCAGGGCGGCATCGACAGCCTGATCCGCGAGGCCGAGCTTGACGAATTGCGCAAGCAGGCCACTGGTGCCAGTACCAGCGCGACTGATTTTCTCGAAAAGCATATTGGCGGCAGCGATACCAATGTATCAAAGCCGACCACCAAAAAAGCCGATTCTCCTTCTGTACCGGCGGATGCAACCGTTTCTGCGACGTCTTCTGACGCAGTTAAGGGCGATGACACAAAAAATTCTTCGTCTGAATCTTCGCCGGAATCTGCGCCAGAACCTGCTGTGAAACCGGTGCGTCAGTCCGTGACGGAACCGGCGGACATAAAAGATCAACCAGAACCGGCAACCGCCCGGACCCAGCCGGAGAAATAGGCGTGAATATGCAGCTTCCAGACCAGCAGATGCCAATTATGGAGCATCTGATAGAGTTGCGGAATCGCCTGACATGGTCGGTGCTTGCACTTATTGTGACTTTTGGCGTCTGTTACTATTTTGTCGAAGACATATACGCTTTTCTGGTGCGGCCATTGGCCGCAGCCATGGGCCCTGGCAGTGACCGCCGCATGATTTACACCGCCTTGACCGAAGTGTTTTTCACTTACGTCAAGGTGTCGTTTTTTGCGGCCATGTTTGTGTCAACACCGGTGGTGCTGGGCCAGATATGGGCTTTTGTGGCACCGGGGCTTTATAAAAACGAACGCCGGGCTTTTTATCCATTTTTGTTTGCCACCCCCATCCTGTTCTTGCTGGGCGGGGCGATGGTTTATTATTTTATCATGCCGCTGGCATGGAAGTTTTTCCTCAGCTTTGAAACCGCGGGCAGCCAGACCGGGCTTGCCATTCAGCTTGAAGCCAAAGTCGGCGAATATCTGTCGCTGGTAATGAAGCTGATTTTTGCCTTTGGTCTTAGTTTTCAGTTGCCGGTATTGCTGACCCTGATGGCCCGTGCCGGGCTGGTGACAGCCGCCGGACTTGCCAAAAAACGCAAATACGCCGTTGTCGTGACCTTTGTCTTTGCCGCCGTCATGACCCCGCCGGACCTGATCTCGCAGGTCGGTCTGGCAATACCGATTATGCTGCTTTATGAAATTTCGATCGTCATGGCCCGGATGAGCGAGCGCAAACGTGCCGCAAGCCAGGCAGCAGAAGATGACGAAGACGATTATAATAACAGCGGTCGGTCAGACGATGATGTGAATGCACAGTCTGCTGCGGCGGCGCGTGCAGGAAATAGCGACACATCGGCGAAAAACAGCGGTGCGACATCCGATGAAAATACGGATGCGAAAAAGCAGTCACCCTCATCACAATCTGGTTCAATGACCGGTGATGATGATGAAGATGATTTTAACAATGCCCGTTAAATAACCTTCGCAAATAACAAGACGTTTGGGCGGGGTGGACCAATGGTTCACCCCGTCGTATAACCAGCCCCTAAAAATCAGACAAACAAGGTGCGGTTTTATGCACGATATAAAATGGATTCGTGACAACCCCGATGCATTTGACGCAGCGATGAGCATGCGCAATGCCGAAATTACTGCGGCCCGATTAATCGAGATTGACGCCGAACGCCGCCGCCTGATGACAGAACATCAGGAATTGCTGGCGCGCAGAAAGTCGATCTCGGGGGATATTGGCAAGGCCAAAAAATCTGGCGAAAACGCAGATGACCTGATGGCCGAAATGGGCGGATTAAAAGACCGCATCAAAGCTGCCGAAGATGGTCAGGCGTCACTAAATGAACAGCTTGATCTGCTGCTAACGTCATTTCCCAACATTCTTGATGCAAACGTTCCCAAGGGTGCGGATGAAGACGACAATGTTGAAATTCGTCGTTGGGGCACCCCGGCCACGTTTGATTTTGACGTCAGCGAACATTTTGATCTGGGCGAAAAGCTCGGCATGATGGATTTCGCCACGGCAGCCAAACTTTCAGGCTCGCGCTTTGTGATATTGCGTGGCCAGTTGGCACGGCTGGAACGTGCCCTGGCCCAGTTCATGATCGACCTGCATGTCAATGAACATGGCTATGAAGAAACCACAACACCAATGCTGGTCAAAGACGACGCCATGTTTGGCACCGGCCAATTACCCAAGTTCGCCGAAGATTCGTTTAAAACCACCAACGACATGTGGTTGATCCCGACATCGGAGGTAACCCTGACCAACCAGGTCGCGGGCGATATTATCGATGTTGCACGGCTGCCATTGCGGTACACCGCCTTAACCCAGTGTTTCCGCTCCGAAGCGGGCTCTGCCGGGCGTGATACCCGTGGCATGATCCGCCAGCACCAGTTTGCCAAGGTTGAAATGGTGTCGATTGTCGACCCGGACCAGTCTGATGCCGAACTGGAACGTAAAACCGGCTGTGCGGAAGAAATCTTGCAAAAGCTCGATCTTCCTTATCGCACCATGCTGCTATGTTCGGGCGATACCGGATTTTCGGCGATGAAAACCTATGACATCGAAGTCTGGTTGCCAGGGCAGGGACGGTATCGTGAAATTTCGTCATGCTCGAACACTGGCGAGTTTCAGGCGCGGCGCATGAATGCCCGTTGTCGGACACAGGGTGATAAAAAAACGCGGTTTGTTCACACCCTTAACGGATCGGGGCTGGCGGTTGGCCGGTGCCTGATTGCGGTAATGGAAAATTATCAGCAGGCCGATGGCTCGATCCGGGTTCCCGATGTGCTGGTGCCTTATATGGGCGGATTGACCAAAATTGCCGCCGTTAACTAAGGGAAACTGATGATCGATCTGCAAAACGCCCGCATCCTGATTTGCAATGATGACGGCATTGATGCCCCTGGCATCAAACTTCTGGAAAATCTTGCACGCCAGTTTTCTGATGATGTGTGGGTGGTTGCACCATCGATAGAACAAAGCGGCGCAGGTCATTCATTGACCCTGCGCCGCCCCTTGCGCATTCACAAACGTGACGACCGGCATTTTGCCGTTGATGGCACGCCGACAGACTGCATTTTGCTGGCCATGCAAGTGATCATGCGTGAAACGCCGCCCGATATTGTGTTTTCCGGCATCAATCGTGGCGGCAATCTGGGCGAGGACGTGACCTATTCCGGCACGGTGGCTGCCGCCATGGAAGCCGCCTTGCTAAATGTGCCCGCCATTGCCTTTTCGCAGTATTTTTCGCAAAAGCTGATCAATTGGGACGTCGCCAGTGCTTATCTGGTCGATGTGGTGCGTTCACTTATTAAAGCAGAATGGCCCAGTAACGTTTTGATAAACGTGAATTTTCCCGAACAGGAACGCAATGGTGGCGCGCAAATACGCGTCACCCGCCAGGGGCAACGCAAGATTGGCGACCATGTTGCAGAACGCCTTGATCCGCGCGGCGAACCCTATTACTGGATCGGGGCTATTCGATCGGAATTGCCCGAAGATGAAAACGCCGATTTACATGTGATTGAAAAGGGCGATATTTCTGTTACGCCTATCGGCCTGGATTTTACCGATAACGCGACCCACGAAAAACTGACGAAGGCATTTCAGTGAATACGCCTGCCATTACCCGTGCCCCGGAAATTGATGCCCTGCTGGCAACCCTGCGACTTGATGGCATTCATGATGATGCGGTCCTGGAAGCGCTTGCCGCTATTCCGCGTGAAATGTTTGTTGCCGAACCGTTTGTTGGCCGGGCATGGGAAAATGTCGCCCTGCCGATCAGCAAGGGCCAAACCATTTCCCAACCCTATATCGTCGCGTTGATGACGCAGGCCTTACAGCTTAACGACCGCATGAAGGTCCTCGAAGTCGGGACGGGGTCGGGTTATCAGGCGGCCATTCTGGCGCGGCTGGCCCGGCGGGTTTATACGCTGGAACGGCAAAAACCATTGCTGCGCGAAGCGGAAAACAGATTTCGCCGCCTTGGCTTGCACACCATTTCCACCCTTCACGCTGATGGCGGGCTGGGCTGGAAGGCGCAGGCCCCGTTTGACCGGATCATTGTTACCGCATCGGCACAGGATGTGCCCCCGGTTCTGGTCGACCAGTTGGCCATTGGGGGCATTATGGTGGTGCCCGTGGGCGAGGTTTCCCATACCCAGATCCTGTTGCGCGTCATGCGCACCCCGACCGGAATTGACGTAACCGAGCTAATGCCGGTACGTTTTGTGCCCATGCTGGCGGGCACCGAAGAATTCTAGCAATCATCACCGGTCGAGAAAATTGCCACCTGCTTACCGATTGTTAACCGGTAGTGATGGAAAATCTTTGGCATGATGAAAAATTATGCCAAACACGTCGTTCACAATGTCCGGACGTTGCTGTTTGTCTGCGCGACAACAGCGACGCTTGGCGGCTGTTTGCTTAATTCCAGGCCGGTTCCGGTTGTGTATGACGAGGGAACAAATTATTCGCTGACAGCAATGCCAGAATTGCGCAATGGCGAACGTGTTATCACCGTTAAAAGCGGCGATAGCGTTTCCCTGTTGGCGGAGCGGTATCATGCTGATTTTCAGAAATTTTCCGCGCGAAATAATCTGAGTTCCCCCTATGTGATTTATCCGGGGCAACGCCTTGTGTTGCCACCCTGGCAAGCCGATTATAACAGCAACCCGCCGGGAACGGCTGTGGCGTCATCATCGCGAAAATTAACCACAACCAAACAGGTTGTTATTGCCGGGCGCAATCAGTCGGCTGAGATAAGTGCATCGCCCCTTGATGCGCCAGAAGATGCGCGCGCGACATCGCCGGCCACACGCCCGTCTGATCTTAGCCCCGTTACCGATATTACCAGCCAGAAGGCCAATTATGCCACCGGGGCCAATGTCCCGGTGCCGGGGATAAAACCGCAGGATGTTGCAATTCAGGCGCAACGCCAGTTTGCGGCGGGGAAAAGCTGGCATAATGAACCAGCGACAACGGTGGCGCGCAATTCAGCCCCATCCGGCGCTGCGTCTGCACCGGCGTCGGTTAAACCTGCTACAATGTCCCGGGCCCGTGTCGACGAGATCGATCCGGCCAATCGACAGGGTTTTATCTGGCCCGTGCAGGGCAAAGTGGTTTTAGGATATGGCGCCGGGCCAGGCGGCCTGTTTAATGACGGCATCAATATTGCTGCCGAACGCGGAACGGCCATTCTGGCCACCGACAATGGGGTTGTGACCTATGTTGGCAACGAATTGCGCGGTTTTGGCAACCTGATCCTGATCAAACATGCCGATGGTTATGTGTCGGCCTATGCCCACACCGAAAATCCGCTGGTGGCGCGCGGCGACATTGTCACACGGGGCCAGCGCATTTCATCGGTCGGGGCGACAGGGGCCGTTAACCGGCCACAACTTCATTTTGAAATTCGTCAGGGCCGCAAATCGCGCGACCCGGTCAAATATCTGCCGCAGGCGGTTGCCTCGCGATAAAATGAAAACGGCCTGACGCGATATCAGGCCGTTTTCCGTATCGGGATTGTATTTGATGCCGGGGCTTAAGAAATGTGTTTTCCCTGTTCGCCGGCTATTTCCTGAATAAACTGCCATGCGACTCGCCCGGAGCGGCTGCCGCGTGTCACGGTCCATTCCTTGGCGCGGGCAAAAAGCTCTGCTTTGGGCATATCCAGACCAAACTCGTCGGCGTAACCGGCGATAATTTCGAAATACACATCTTGCGAAATATTGTGAAAACCCAGCCACAATCCGAACCGGTCAGACAGCGAAACTTTTTCCTCGACAGCTTCCGACGGATTAATTGCCGTTGAGCGTTCATTTTCGATCATGTCACGGGCCATCAAATGGCGACGGTTCGAAGTGGCATAGAAAATAACGTTATCGGGGCGGCCTTCAATACCGCCATCGAGCACCGCCTTTAGCGACTTGTAGGATTCGTCCTGAAGGTCAAACGACAAATCATCACAAAACAAAACCGTTTTACGCGCACTTTCCTGCAAGATACCTAAAAGCACGGGCATGGTGGGAATATCCTCGCGGTGAATTTCCACCAAAGCCAGCGATGCCGGGGTTTCCTGATTGATCAGGGCATGCATGGCCTTGACGATCGAACTTTTACCGGTGCCGCGCGCGCCCCACAGCAAGGCGTTGTTGGCGGGCAGGCCGTCGGCGAACCGTTTTGTGTTGTTATATAAAATCGTTTTTTGCTGCTCGATCCCCTGCAACAGGCCGATATCGACCCGGTTGACCTGTTTGATCGGGTGCAAATAACCGGTTTCGGCATGCCAGACAAAGGCATCGGCGGCGGAAAGGTCATTTTTCTGGCGGGCAGGCGGGGCCATGCGCTCAAGCGCGTCGGCAATGCGGTTCAAGGTTGGCAGCAAATCGGCAAGGGTATCGGTCATCGGGGCCTCTTGAAGGGTTTGTTTTTGATTGCGGCGTTAGGACCGCGTTTTATGGCCGAACCCTATCACAGCATTATCAAAGGGGAATAGTCTGTTGCCGCGCGCATAAATACTGTGAATCCGATCACAAACCCAGTTAAAGCCGCGCTATTCAACTGCTAATGGGCAAGGGTATGGAGATTATAAGGCATCAATGGGGATGTTTGGGGCAAAATTGCGCGATCTTCCTTGCAACGACGAACGACACCGTTATATTCCGGCAGTTGATTAGTTTTTCCGTTTTAGGTTAGGAGTTCCTAATGTTGATTTCACCGGCTTTTGCGCAGGGTGCTGGTGCCGCTTCTGGCGGAGCAGATATGCTGACCAGCTTTCTGCCCCTTATCCTGATTTTTGTGGTTTTCTATTTTCTGCTCATTCGTCCGCAGCAGAAGAAAGCAAAAGAACACAAAGCAATGCTGGCCGCGGTTCGTCGCGGTGACAAAGTCGTGACTGCTGGCGGGATCATCGGGACCGTTGTTAAGGTTGTCTCGGACGATGAAGTTTCGGTCGAAATTGCTGATGGTGTGAAAGTTAAAGTCGCACGCGGTATGATTTCGAACGTTCTGTCGCGAACCGAACCTGCCAAGGGCGGTTCGGATGCCGAAGAAAAGGCAGACGACAAGAAAATTGAAGAAGTCAAAAAAGACTGATTTCTGTCAAGGCGCACAGGCGGGACCCCACGGTTCCGCCTTTCTGCTTATTACTGGCGGTCGGCCGGGCAAGTCCTTCCTTATTTCCTGATTGCGCCCTGAGCCCGATGTCGCAATGTTCCCCAGACATCTCTGGTTAAAGGACACATGCTTTATTTTACCAAATGGAAAGCAACACTGGTGCTTCTGGTGTGTGCTTTGGGCGTGATATATGCCGCGCCAAACTTCCTTCCCAAGGGTATATTTTCGACAGAAGCAAGCTGGATGCCCGGCAAACAGATCAGCCTCGGGCTTGATCTGCGTGGCGGTTCACACATGCTTTTGGAAGTGGGCGTCGATTCCGTTATTCGGGAACGTTACGACTCACTTACCGAAAACATGCGCGATGCCCTGCGTGAACAACGTATCCGCTATCGCGGTTTACGGGGTTCGGCAGAAGGTGCATCGGTAAGCATCGTAAGCGATGATGATGTCGAAAAGGCCCGATCCATGCTGGCAAAGCTGGACCCGTTGACAATTGTCGGCGGTGAAGGCAACCACATCATGATGACCTACAACGAAAAGACGCGTCGTGAAATGATCGACCGCGCCATCAGCCAGTCGCTGGAAGTTGTACGTCGCCGTGTTGACGAACTGGGGACGACAGAACCGTCGATCCAGCGTCAGGGGGAAGACCGTATCGTTGTGCAGGTTCCTGGTCTGGATAACCCGACGCGCTTGCGCGATATTCTGGGTCGTACAGCCAAAATGAACTTTCACCTGATCAATGAAACCAAAACACCGCAACAGGCAAAGGCGACCGGCATTCCGCCCGGCGCTGTTATTATGCCTGGTGCCGACGATGCGTCGCCTGGGGAACCGGAAGAATATCTGGTTGACCGCCGCGTTGTCGTTTCGGGTGATAACCTGATCGATAGCCAGCCGACCTTTAACGATGGTCGCCCGGTGGTTTCGTTCCGGTTTGATGCTGCCGGTGGTGCGCGGTTTGGCGATGTTACCAGCAAAAATACCGGTCGCCGTCTGGCGATCGTACTGGACGGCAAGGTCATTTCGGCCCCCCGGATCAATGAACCGATCATGGGTGGTAGTGGCATCATTACCGGCCAGTTCGGTGCGCAGGAAGCCAACGACCTCTCGTTGCTGCTGCGCGCAGGGGCGCTGCCTGCACCGATGAAAATTCTTGAAGAACGTTCGGTCGGTCCGGGACTTGGCCAGGATTCAATTGATTCGGGCGAAATCGCCGCCATTCTTGGCATGGTTTTCGTGGTCGCCTTCATGGCAATCAGCTATGGCCTGTTTGGTATCTTTGCCAACATCGCGTTGGTCGTGAACCTGATTTTGATTTTGGCGGTTATGTCGATCCTTCAGGCAACACTGACCTTGCCGGGCATTGCCGGTATCGTTCTGACAGTCGGGATGGCGGTTGATGCCAACGTTCTTATTTTTGAACGGATCCGCGAAGAACGAAAAGTCGGCCGATCGATTATCAATTCGATTGATGCCGGTTACCGTAGTGCAATGTCGACAATTCTTGATGCCAACATCACAACCCTTATCGCAGCCCTGGTCCTGTTCAGCTTTGGATCAGGCCCAATCAAAGGGTTTGCTGTAACCCTGGCTATCGGGATTATCACATCGATGTTCGCAGCCATCTGGGTGACACGTCTGATCGTGGCAATCTGGGTCAAGCGGTGTCGTCCGACTGAGCTGGTATTATGAGGAAGGGAGCAAACCGCACATGAAACCGTTGCATCTTGTTCCGGATGAAGTGAACATCCCGTTCCTCAAGCTCCGGAATTTTTTCTACATCTTTTCCGTATCGCTGGTGGTTCTTTCTGCAGTTCTGTTCTTTACCAAAGGGCTGAATTTCGGGATCGACTTTCGCGGCGGTATTCTGGTCGAAGCAAAAACCAGCGGGCCTGCCGATATTCCGGGCCTGCGCGATAATCTGGGCAGCCTTGGCCTGGGTGACGTTTCGATCCAGCAATTTGGCGAACCCGACGACGTTCTGATTCAGCTACAGCGTCAGGACGGCGACGAAAAGGCCCAGATGGCCGCGCTTGAAACCGTTACCAAAGCCCTTGGTGACGAGGTCAGCATTCGCCGTTCAGAACTTGTTGGCCCGAAAGTCGGTGGCGAGCTTAAAGAAGCCGGGATCTATTCGGTCGTGATTTCGCTGGCGCTGATCATGATTTATATCTGGTTGCGGTTCGAATGGCAGTTCGCCGTGGCGTCGGTTGTGGCTCTTTTGCATGACGTGATCATCACGGTTGGTTTGTTTGTGATCAGTGGTGTCCAGTTCGACCTGGCAACGCTGGCGGCAATCCTGACCGTAGCCGGTTATTCCATCAACGATACCGTTGTGGTTTTTGACCGTATTCGCGAATTTATGCGCAAATTCCGCAAGATGGACCTGGTCGAACTGCTCGACCTGTCAATCAATACCACCTTGTCGCGGACAGTGATGACCTCACTGACCACGCTGCTGGCTTTGATTGCGCTGTTCCTGTTTGGTGGCGAGGCCATTCGCGGCTTTACCTTTGCCCTTATTTTCGGGATCGTGATCGGCACCTATTCGTCGATTTGCGTGGCATCGCCGTTGCTGGTGGTGTTGAAGTTGCGTCGTAAAATTCCCGAAGGTGAAGAAGCCTCGGCCGAAGAAGCCGGCGTGCTTTAAGATCACTTTTGGCGCGATCCGTTGCGTCAGACATTTACAAGAAGGCCGGGATCGTGCGAAAACGACCCGGCCTTTTTTATGTCGGACTGGCAAACCAACCCGACACGCCAATGCCAGAAACGTCATCACCCGCGTCACTATCAACGAGGTCAATCATGTCACTCGACATCACACCGATGGTTACATCGGGCCGCAAAATCGTTACCAGCTATGGCGATGGTCTGTTTCGTTTTGGCACGGAAAAGGCCGAAGGTTCCATTTTGCTGTTTTCAACCGAGGTCCTCGCGTGGCCGCATGCAAGCCTTGATAGCATCGATGTAGATGCCTTTGCCGAGGTCATTGCCCGGGCAGGGCAGATCGATTTCCTGTTGTTGGGAATGGGCAACCGCATGCAGCCGGTTAAAACCGCGTGGCGAAACGCTCTGCGCCCGCATGGTATTGTCATTGAACCGATGGATACCGGGGCGGCTTGTCGCACTTTCAATGTCTTGCAATCCGAAGAACGGCGTGTTGCCGCGGCATTAATTGCGGTTTAAGCGCCCGTTCCACCACCGATAATGACGGCAAACACGCACACCAATCACTGCAAAAATCCGAAAAAAACGGGCTAAGCCCTGTTTTGGGCATTTGCAACTGCCGGGTAAAACTGTTCCATGAACGAGACACCAGACCTTTCCTATTGTGCCCAATATGTTCGCCGGAATGACCGGGACCGGTTCCTGTGCGCGCTTTTTGCCGCCCCTGACCGGCGCGAGGATCTGTTTGCCCTGTATGCCTTTAATCAGGAAATATCAAAAACCCGCGAAATGGTTAGTGAAGCGATGCTGGGGCAGATCCGACTGCAATGGTGGCGCGATGCCCTTGATGGTATTGAAAAGGGCGAGGTTCGCAAACATGAAGTTGTTGAACCGCTGGCCGGTTTGATCTCGACGGACAAAGTGGCACGTGGCACGCTTGAGGCCCTGATCGATGCGCGCGAATTTGATTTGTTCGATACAGCTCCGGACAGCTTGAAGGCGCTTGATGATTATATTGATCAGACAGCAGGCCGTGTCAGTCAGGCTGCTGTTGGTGTGCTGGGCGTGAATGATGCCGATGCAGACGAGGCGGCGCGTCGTGCCGGGAATGCCTATGGCACAGTAGGTATTTTGCGGGCGATGGTTTTTCATGGTCGGGCCAAACGCCAATATGTTCCGACCGACCTTCTGGAACAACATGGCGTGTCGACAGGGGATATTTTTGAATTCCGTCGCACCGATGCGGTCCGGCAGATGACAAAACATATGGCCGAGCATGCCGACAAAAAAATCCGCGAGGCACGTAAAATGCGCTCAGCAGTTCCAAAACCGGCACTATCGGCGGTATTGCAGGTCGTGTTGGCTGAAAACTATTTGAAAAAGCTGAAAAAGGCCGATTATGACCCGTTTTCTGCGGAATTTGGCTTGGCCCGCCCGGCCAGTTTCCGCCTGACATTGCGGGCTTTTTCCGGTTATTGGTAAAGCGGTGTCTTTACAATGGGCGAAAAGGTTATAAATCTTTACATGTCAACCGGTTCCTGACCAAAATCATACCTTGAACCGGTGTTTTAAGCCCGTGGGGTCACAAAATGAAAATCATCAGGAAACTCGCATTTCTCGTCATCGTTCCTGCGGCGATTCTGGTGGCATTTTGGCCGGGTCGGCACCCTGCGGCGGCCATGTCGATTGATCCTTTTCTGGGCACCTATCACGGCACCGCAATTTCCGAAGCCAGAAACGAGCTGAAGGCCCGCGACCTTGACGTTGCGATCAAAAAAGCGGGCAATGCCTTTTCAATCGACTGGTCGACGGTTATTTACAAATCCGATGGGCGCGAAAAAACTGCCGCGATTAGCATCGATTTTTTTGAAACCGACCGTCCCGAAATTTTTGGCAGTGCCATGCGCACCGGCCTGTTTGGCAAACGTGTCCCCAATGACCCGCTAAAAGGCCAGCCCTTTGTCTGGGCGCGCATTGTCGATAAAACGCTTACTGTGCATGCGATGTATATTCTCGATGATGGCGGCTATGAAATGCAGGTTTACGAGCGCACGCTTGATGACGATGGCAATCTGGATCTGGTTTTCAAGCGTTTTCGCAATGGCAAAAGCATTCGCGAAATAACCGGCAAGCTAACCCGGGTTGATCTGGGCCGCGATTGACTGATCGACTGATTGATACATGAAACGCCCGATCATCACTGACCGGGCGTTTTTGTTTGGTATGAACAGCTATTTTCGGGTGTCAGCTAATTGATGCTGGCCAGCCACTCATCAAAGACCGGTATCGCGCGGTCGGTATACAGCTTTTTGCGATCCCGCCCTTTAACCCGTTTGGTCAGTTCAAGTTCGGGAAACAGCCCGAAATTAACATTCATCGGCTGGAATGTGCTTTCATCGGCACCACCGGTAATGTGGCCCAGCAATGCGCCCATCGCGGTAACTGCCGGGGGCAGGGGCAATTCACGGCCCTGTTTTTCGGCTGCGGTAAAGCGCCCGGTCATCAGGCCGACAGCCGCACTTTCAACATAGCCTTCGCAACCGGTAATCTGCCCCGCAAAGCGAATATCGGGCCGCGTTTTCAGGCGCAGGGTCGGGTCGAGCAAACGGGGCGAATTGATAAAGGTATTACGGTGAATGCCGCCCAGGCGGGCAAAGTCGGCGTTTTCCAAACCAGGGATGGTTTTAAACACTTCAACCTGGGCACCGTATTTTAGTTTGGTCTGAAACCCGACCATATTGTAAAGCGTGCCCAGGGCATTATCCTGGCGCAGTTGAACAATGGCATAGGACTTCACCAGCGGGTCATGCGGGTTGGTCAGGCCAACCGGCTTCATCGGGCCGTGGCGCAGGGTTTCGCGGCCCCGTTCGGCCATCACCTCAATTGGCAGGCAACCATCAAAATACGGGGTGTCTTTTTCCCAATCCTTGAATTCGGTTTTTTCACCGGCCAGAAGCGCGTCGATAAAGGCATTATATTCATCCCGGTTCATCGGGCAGTTGATGTAATCCTTGCCGTCGCCCTTGTCATAACGCGACTGAAACCACGCCTTGTCGAAATCAATGCTTTCCTTGTACATGATCGGGGCGATGGCATCAAAAAACGCCAGCGATTTTTCGCTGGTGGCCTCGCGGATGGCTTCGGCCAGCGGGCCTGATGTCAGCGGGCCGGTGGCAATAATGGTGTTGCCCCATTCGACCGGCGGCAAACCATCAATCTCGCCACGCTCCAGCGTGATCAGCGGATGATTGGAAAGCGCATCGGTAACCGCTTGCGAAAAACCTTCGCGGTCGACAGCCAATGCCGCCCCGGCGGGAACCTTGTGTTTATCGGCACAGCGCAAAATCAAGGAATTGGCGCGGCGCATTTCATCATGGATCAGGCCGACAGCATTATATTCCTTGTCGTCAGACCGGAATGAATTCGAGCAAACCAGTTCGGCGCATTTGTCGGTGTGGTGCGCATCGGTCGGGCGGGTAGGCCGCATTTCGTGAATGATCACGGGGATGCCAGCTTCGGCCAATTGCCATGCCGCTTCGCTACCGGCCAATCCGGCACCAATGATATGAACGGGTGTAACCGTATTCAAGCTGAACCTCCGTCAAGCAGGTGATGGCATAACGCCAAGATTGCCCCACACATAGCGGTGCAACGGGCCAAATTTCAAGACAATTGCAGAATTTTCTGGCCCTCATTTGCCAAAATATCGTTTCGACAATGGCCTGTGTCACATTTTCGGGCGATCAACGTCAGTTGGGTGGTGCTTGTGCTCACAAGCAGCCAGATGAACAAGCAGGAATTCGCCCAAATGGAACCATCCACGCCAAACCCGGCAAAACCCGCCGATACGTCAAATTCCGGTTCGGCATCGGGGAACGCCCCCTTATCAACAGCCGAAACTGTCGCTGATACGCCGCCAGCATCGTCGTTATTGCCGTCCGCACAAACGACACCGAAAGAACCTGTGAACCGGTTTATCGCAATACTGGTATCGGGCGGGGATGTGGCAAAGCTATCGGCGGCAAGTGCTGCGCTGATATTGTCGCCGGTTGTTCTTGTTGTTGTTTTGGGGACATTTTTTGCGATTGATACGCTGGTCAGTTCGTGGGGTGGGCGATTGTTCGGGTTCAGTTATGATCTGGTGTTTTTTGTCGGCGTTTTTGGTGCGTTGGGTGCAACTGTCAGCGTGATGCTACATATGGGCAATAGCCACAACTGGCCGGGCATATCGCCGCTGGATGTCTTTTTCAAATTTCTGTTTCGGCCATTTTTGGGCTTTATTTTTGCCGTTCTGGCCTTGCTGGTTATCCGCGCCGGTATTGTCCCGGAATCGCTTAACCAGTTACAGGCGATCAAAGACCTCAACGATATTGGTACAAACAGTCTGGCCGCCGATACAGGTCAACAAGTGGCGATCATGTTATTGATTGCCTTTGTTGCCGGGTTCAGCGAACGGTTGGTCAAGGCGATTTTACAAACGGTCGAGGGCCGCATCCGTGCTTTGGCAATCGGGTCTGATAACGCCAAATCCACGTGATGCGGCCATATCGTTATTCAATGCGCAAATGCCGTTTCAGGTATTTACCGGTATAGCTGCGCTCATTGTTCATGATGTCTTCCGGCGTTCCGGCCCCCACCAGTTCGCCACCGCCGTCACCCCCTTCGGGGCCAATATCAATAATCCAGTCGGCGGTTTTGATGACATCAAGGTTATGTTCAATCACAACCACGGTGTTGCCCTGATCGGCCAGTGTATGCAGCACTTCTAACAATTTGCGAATATCGTGGAAATGAAGGCCGGTTGTCGGCTCGTCCAGAATATAAATGGTGCGCCCGGTTGCCCGTTTTGACAGTTCTTTGGCAAGTTTTACCCGCTGGGCTTCACCGCCCGACAGGGTGGTGGCCTGCTGGCCCAGATGAACGTAACTTAAACCCACCTGTTTAAGGGTTTCCATTTTGTCGCGAATGCTGGGAACGGCTTTGAAAAACTCGGCACCCTCCTCAACAGTCATATCAAGAATATCGGCTATTGATTTGCCTTTAAACGATATTTCCAGCGTTTCGCGGTTATATCGTTTGCCTTTGCACTGGTCACAGGTGACATAAACATCGGGCAAAAAGTGCATTTCAATTTTGATAAGGCCATCACCCTGGCAGGCTTCACAACGACCGCCCTTGACGTTAAACGAAAAACGACCGGGCTTGTAACCGCGTGTTTTGGCCTCGGGCAACTGGGCAAACCATTCGCGAATGGGGGTAAAGGCGCCAGTATAGGTGACCGGGTTAGAACGCGGGGTGCGGCCAATCGGGCTTTGGTCAATATCGATAATTTTATCGATATGTTCGATGCCCGAAATGCTGTCATGGGCGCCGGGTTGGCTGCGCGCATTGTGCATGCGTTTGGCTAGCGATTTATATAGCGTTTCAATCACCAGGCTGGATTTACCGCCACCCGATACCCCGGTCACGCAAATGAATTTGCCGAGCGGAAAATCAACCGTGATGTTTTGCAAGTTATTGGCCCGCGCACCGGTAACGGTAATCGCTTTGCCACTGCCAGCCCGGTGTTTGTCGGGGACGGCAATTTTTTCAACCCCGGTCAGGTATTTTCCGGTCAGGCTATTGGGGTTTTGCTGAATTTCTTCCGGTGTGCCTTCTGCGACAATACGGCCACCATGAATACCGGCACCCGGACCCATATCAACCACGTAATCAGCAGCACGGATGGCGTCTTCGTCATGCTCGACCACCAGCACGGTATTGCCAAGGTCACGCAAGCGTTTTAACGTTTCGAGCAAACGGTCATTATCGCGCTGATGCAGGCCGATGGACGGTTCATCAAGCACATATAAAACGCCGGTCAGGCCCGATCCGATTTGCGATGCCAAGCGAATACGCTGGCTTTCGCCGCCCGATAACGTGCCCGATGTGCGTGACATCGACAGATAGTTCAAACCGACATCGTTCAAAAACCGCAATCGGTCATTAATCTCGCGTAAAATACGTCGGGCGATTTCGGTCTGTTTTTCGTTCAGTTTTGGTTCAAGCGCAACAAACCAGTCCACAGCCTTGCCAATCGACAGGGCAGTGATTTCAGAAATGGTGCAATGGTCGATTTTAACGGCCAGGGCTTCGGGTTTCAGGCGCTGCCCATGGCAGGCATCGCAGCTTGAAATGGTCTGGTATTTGGCCAGTTCATCGCGCGCCCACTGACTATCCGTTTCACGCCAGCGCCGCGACATGTTGGGAATAACCCCTTCAAACGGGCGGGTAACTTTATAGCTGCGCGATCCGTCATCATAGGTCACGGTCACTTCTTCTTCGCCAGAACCGTGCAAAATAATCTGCTGTGCTGACGCAGGCAGTTTTTCCCACGCAACATTGGTTTTAAAGCCGAAATGCTTGGCAATGGCGCGCAGTGTTTGCAAATAGTATTTTGATGTTCCACCGGCCCACGGGGCCACGGCGCCGGTATCAAGCGTTTTGCTGGTGTCGGGCACAACCAGGTCGGCATCAAATTCCATCTGGGTGCCAAGGCCGTCACAAACCGGGCAGGCGCCAAACGGGTTGTTAAACGAAAACAGGCGCGGTTCAATTTCTTCAATGGTAAAGCCTGAAACCGGGCAGGCGAACTTGGCCGAAAAAAGCGTGCTGTCGCCGCTTCGCGCATCTTCGGTAAACACGATGCCGTCGGTTAGTTCAAGGGCGGTTTCAAAACTGTCGGCAAGGCGCGTCTGAATGCCGTCCTTCACCACAAGGCGGTCGACAATGACAGATATGTCGTGTTTCAGCTTTTTGTTAAGATCGGGGGCGTCATCAATGTCGTACATTTCGCCATCGATTTTAACGCGCTGAAAGCCGCGCGCGCGCAGGTCTTTCAATTCCTTTTTATATTCACCCTTGCGGCCGCGCACGATGGGGGCCAGCAAATAAAGCCGCGTGCCTTCTTCCATTTCCATCACCCGATCGACCATTTGTGAAACGGTCTGGCTGACAATTGGAAGGCCGGTGGCCGGAGAATAGGGAATGCCGACCCGCGCCCACAACAGACGCATATAGTCGTAAATCTCGGTCACAGTCCCCACCGTCGAACGCGGATTGCGCGAGGTGGTTTTTTGTTCAATCGAAATGGCCGGCGACAGCCCGTCGATATATTCGACATCGGGCTTTTGCATCATTTCCAAAAACTGGCGCGCATAGGCCGACAGGCTTTCGACATAGCGGCGCTGGCCTTCGGCATAGATGGTATCAAACGCAAGCGAGCTTTTACCCGAGCCTGAAAGGCCGGTAATGACCACAAGTGAATCGCGCGGCAGGTCCACATCAATGTTTTGAAGATTGTGTTCTTTCGCACCGCGAACCGAAATTTTTGTCAGCATATCCGGCCTTTGTTCCTGAATTGTTCGGAAAATGTATAGAGGAGCCAGTCTATATACGCAAGTGGCCCCCTGACAGTTCCTGTCAGGAGATGTCAGCATAACCGATATGCGGGGGGGGGGGAGGCCGCACAATATGGGGACAAAAACAAAACCCGCCAGAGGGCTCTGGCGGGTTTTGATAACAGTGCAGCGTGATTAGCCCTTGGCGACAGACTTGCCGGTCGCGCCCAGATCCTTGAAGGCTTCTTCAAGGCGGGCGGCCATCGAAAGTTCGGCCTCGCGAACCCAGACACGCGGGTCATATTGCTTTTTGTAAGGCGTGTCGTTGTCTGGATCGACCTGGTATTTGAAGGCGCGGGCGTTTTCTTCAACATATTTACCAACCGCCGTTGCATAGGCAAACTGGGTGTCGGTATCGATGTTCATTTTGAAAACGCCATAGCCAACGGCTTCTTCGATTTTTTCTTTTTCCGAACCGGAACCACCGTGGAAAACGAAATCAAGCGGGAAACCGTCAAGGTCGTGTTTTTCGGCAACGTATTTCTGCGATTCCAGCAAAATTTCCGGGCGCAGCTTTACATTGCCGGGCTTGTACACGCCGTGAACGTTGCCAAATGCCGCTGCGACCGAAAAATGGCCCAGCGGTTTAAGGCGACGATAGGCTTCTTCAACTTCTTCAGGCCGGGTATACAAGCGCGGGTCAATATCGTCTTGGGACGTATCAAGTTCCTTGCCAATACCGTCTTCTTCACCGCCGGTAACACCCAGTTCGATTTCCAGGCTCATATCGACAGCAGAAAGACGTTTGAGAAATTCCTCGCAGGTGGCCAGATTGTCTTCAAGGGGTTCTTCTGACAGATCAAGCATATGCGAGCTAAACAAAGGCTTGCCGGTTTCCTTGTACGCTTTTTCGCCCCAGCTCAGCATACCATCGACCCACGGAACAAACTTCCGGTTGGCATGATCGGTATGAAGAACAACGGCGACGCCATAATATTCAGCCATAAGCTGGGCATGGCGGGCGGCAGAAACGGCGCCAATAATACGGGCAGCATTGGCATCCTTGATGCCCTTGCCGGCAAAAAACTGGGCACCACCGTTCGATAGCTGAATGATGATATCCGAACCGGCATTGGCAGCAGCTTCAAGGGCTGCGTTTAATGTGCTCGACGAGGTAACGTTAACCGCGGGTAGGGCGTAACCGTCCTGCTTGCAAGCAGCGACGAGTTCGCGATAGTCAGCGCCGGTAACAACACCGGCTTTAACGGAAGGCATGTGGGTACTCCTCCTGGGGGTCAGAGCATTATAATAGTCCCCGTGCGAACTGATTGGTCCGCAGCAAGGGCGATCCGTAAGGAGCCCAATGCATCCGTCATATGCTGCGTAAGGTCAAGATCTTCCGTCATAGACTTTAGGAAAAACTGCTGTTCACGCAGACACAAAGCATCATGATCGGGCTCGTCGTCCGTTCTGATGATCTCATCTGATTGTGTGAATTTTCCGTCACGATCTGTGGCAGCATGATGTAATTTTAAGGCACTGGTTTTGGTATGTGTATCAATATCGGCCGATCCGGCGCCTTTTTCTTCTACATCTGTGATTGAGACAGAGCCCTTCGGCCCGATCACGTCTTTAACGAAAAACGCCGTCTCGCTAATCATGGGCCCCCAGCCCGCTTCATACCAGCCAATCGACCCGTCATCGAACCGTACCTGCAATTGGCCATAATTATACATATCTTCGGCAACGTCGGGCGACAGGCGAACTCCCATGGCGTTCACCGATACCGGTTTGGCACCGGTTATCAGGCACATCATGTCCAGGTAATGCACCCCGCAATCGACAATCGGCGACACACTGTTTAACAGGCGTTTATGGGTTTCCCAAAAGGCCCCGCTGCTTTGCTGGTTCAAATTCATGCGCATCACCAGCGGCTTGCCCAGTGTTTGCGCCAGTTCGACAAACTTCTCCCATGATGGGTGATGGCGCAGAATATAACCGATCACGAGCTTTCGATTGTTTTTCATCGCGCTGTCAACAACCCGCTTCGCATCTTCAACGGTGGCGGCCAGCGGCTTTTCAATAAATACGTGCGCCCCGGCTTCAAACGCCGCCACGGCATAATCAGCATGGGTTTCGGTATAGGTATTAATCGAAACGGCATCGGGTTTTGTAGCTGTTAGTGCCGTTTCATAATCGGTAAATTGCGGATAACCGGCGAAACCATCGGGTAGGGTGCCATCTGCAATGGGGGATCGTGTGCAAAGCCCGACAATTTCATAGCCCTTAAGGGCGTGATAAGCCTTGGCATGGGACATCCCCATATTGCCCAGTCCGACGACAAGAACGCGTACGGGTTTCGACGTCATGAGGTGCCTCCATTTTAATGCTTTATATAACGAACAGTCGTTATTGCCCTGAAATCCATGTGTTTTTTACCGAAAATTCCGCGCTATCAAACAAAACCAGATCGGCATCAAAGCCAGGTTTGATCCGACCTTTGCGGTTGCCCAGTTTTAAGAATTCCGCAGGGTAAAGCGATGCCATACGCAGGGCTTCGGCCAGATCCGTGCCGATCATTTCCACCGTATTTTTGACTGCCGACATCATATCAAGATCGGACCCGGCCAGGGTGCCATCGGCCAGCGCGCAGCGGCCATTGGTGGCAATAATTTCCTCCCCCCCCAGAACAAAACTTTTGTTCTTTGCGCCCACCGTTGGCATGGCGTCGGTCACCAGCATGATTTTGCCGGTTTTTTTGGCGCGCACAGCGATTTGCATGGCAGCAGGATGCACATGAAAGCCATCGGCAATCAGCCCGCACCAGGTGTTGTCATCGGCAATGGCGGCCCCGGCAACGCCCGGTTCCCGGTGGTTAAGCGGGCTCATGGCATTAAAAAGGTGGGTAAAGCCGCGCAAACCTTCGCCAATGGCCTTTTGCACATCATCATATGTGCCCGCCGTATGGCCGGCACAAACCAGAACGTTGTTTTCGGTCAGCTTGGCAATGGTGCCGGCCTTGGCCTTTTCCGGTGCCATGGTCACCACAATGCGACCATTGGGCAGGCTGGTCAGAACCTCAATCGCATCATCTTCCATCGGGCGGATAATGCTGGCGTCATGAACGCCTTTGCGTTCGGTATTCAAATAAGGCCCTTCAAGGTGAATGCCGATAATGCCGGGTACATGTTGCGCAATCGCATCTTTAACGGCCGCAATTGCCGCCAGCATTTTTTCGCGGGTATCGGTAATCAGGGTTGGTAACATGGCCGTTGTGCCAAATTGCCGGTGACCGGCCATAATTGCGCGCAGGCCATCCACCGTCGGACTGTGGTTTAACAAAACGCCGCCGCCGCCATTCACCTGAACATCAATGAAGCCCGGCGCAAGAATATTACCACCCGCATCATATATTTCCGCATCTGGCGGGATAATGCTGGCATCGCCAATGGCCGAGACTTTCCCGTTTTCGATCAGAACTGTTTTATCTTTAAAAAACTGGTCCCCATCGAACAGATGGGCATGAGTAATGGCAAGAACCGGCATTAATGCGTCTCCGTTACCTTTGAGAGATGCGGCGGGGCATCGGGGTTACAGCCGCGCAACAAGGCGACATGTTCGGCCAGCGTATAAAATGTCTGGATCATGGCGATAGGCGCAAATAACGGGTGGATATCTTCGACAACCGGCAAATGGCCTTTGGTGTCGCTATGCCCGGTTTCAGCAGCAAACAGGTTGTCGGTTTTGGCACGCATTTCGGCCAAAAAACCTTCAACACTCTCGCGCGTGGCATCTTGTTGTGAAAATACCAGCATCGGGAAATCGCTTGTGACCAGTGCCATCGGGCCATGTTTGACTTCGGCGGCACTGAACGCTTCGGCATGCAGGCTGCTGGTTTCCTTGAATTTAAGGGCTGCTTCCTGCGCAATAGCAAAGGCCGGGCCGCGACCGATAACATAGAGTCCCTGCGATTTTGCAATTGGTTCGGCCGCGTCAAGCCAGTCCTTGTCCAGCGCGCGGGTCAATTGTTCGGGCAGGGCATCAAGCGCTTTATTCAGCGTATCGTCATTGACCCATGCTGCCACAATCTGGGCAATGGCCGATAAGGTCGCGATATAGGATTTTGTCGCGGCAACACTGGTTTCAGAACCAGCCAGCAACGGAATAACGTGGTCAACCGTTTTGGCAAGCGGAGAATCCGTTACATTGACCAAGGCAACGGTGCGGGCCCCGGCTTTTTTCGCCGCTGCGGCACTTTGCACCAGATCCGGACTTTTGCCCGACTGTGAAACGGCAATAAACAGTGCCCCCTTAACCGCCAGCGTCTTGCCGTAAATCGAGGTAATAGACGGGGCTGCCGATACCACAGGAATGCCAAGCTGGCTTTCGATCAGGTATTTGGCATACAGCGTTGCATGGTCCGAACTGCCGCGACCACACGTCATGACAAAGGTGGGCGGGGTTGCGCGTAATTCTTCGGCCAGTTGAGCAATTGCTGCATGATTGGTCGCAAGTTGCGCTTTTACAACCGACGGGGCCTGAGCCGTTTCGCGACCCATCTGGGTTTGCGGTGTCCAGCGTGTGGTCATGTTTCGTGTCCTTAATTTGCAATGTGCATATACGGTGGTGGCACCTGGGTTCTACCCCTAGCGCGCATCGACCTGCATTTCGGCGATAAAGTCGTAACTGTCGCCGCGATAATGCGATCTGGTGAATTCAACGGGGGTGCCATTGGCCAGAAACGACCGGCGTTCAATATAAAGGGCGGCACTTCCTTCGGGCACGCCAAGGGCGCGGGCTGTTTCGTAATCAAACAGTTCGGCGCGTAACCTTTGCAGGGCGCGTTCAGGTTTTTTGCCATATTTCGCCAGTGCGTCGTAAAGCGACTTGTCCACTTCTTCGGGCACGGGAATAAACTGTTTGGGCACCACGGCAAATTCCAGCGCCATCGGTTTGTCATTGGCGGTACGCAACCGGCGAAACCGGGCGACCTCGGTGCCGGGCGACAGGTTTAACGCCATGGCTTCTTCCGGGGTTGCATAACCGACAGATTTTTCCAGCCAGACTGCACCGGGGTTCATGCCCCGTGTGGTCATGTCTTCGGTAAAGGATGTCAGCCGCGACAGGGCCTGTTCAACGCGCGGTGCGACAAAGGTGCCCGCACCATGGCGTTGCACCAGAACGCCATCATCGACCAGTGCGCGTACAGCATTGCGTACCGTAACGCGTGAAATACCCAGTTCCGTTGCCAAATCCCGTTCACTTGGCAGGGCATCGTCAACCTTTAATAGCCCATCATCAATAATGGCCTTAAGGGCGGTTTGCAGGCGACGGTATAGCGGACCATGGCCGGTATTTTCAAAGTCGCGGGCGCGCAGGCTTTTTAAAACGTCATCTGGTGCAATCATGGGTGGGCCTCAAATTGGCGTTTGGCCATCAAAATGGCCCCATCAAGGGCGTCGCCCGATGCGGGAACCATTTTTTGCTGAATATCAGCGGGCATTAACGCAGCCATGCGTTGGGCAATGCCGCCCATCAATGTCAGGCACGGGGCACCAAATGCCAGTAACCGGCGCAATATTTGTTGGTTGGCGGAACCGGCATGCGAAACAATTTCCGACGCAACTTTGTCGTCGGCATCAAAGGCATCAAAAACAGCCATGGTAAATTGCCCGTAATCGGCGGGGCGCGCAGTTTCGGCAAAGGATACCATTTCTTCCGGGCTGTTATGAAAATGTGCCATTAACTGGCGGGTCAGCCCGGATTCCAGACCAATTTTTTCATGCGCCAGCAGGGTTTTTTCCAACGCATGTTTGCCAATGCGTGCGCCGCTGCCAATGTCGGAAATTTCAAATCCCCAACCGGCAACAGCCAATTGCTGGTCGCCAACAATGGCTTGCCCGCAGGTTCCGGTGCCGACAATCAAAATAGCACCATCGCGGCCATTATGCGCGCCAAGGCATGCGCTATAGGCATCGGTTTCAAAAACGGCACTGGCAAACGGGTGGGGATGGGCACGAATCCGGTTTTTCTCGCGGGTGAGCGATAAACCGGCAAGGCCCAAACCGGCATGAATATCACCGATTCGATTCCGCGGCAGCGATGCCTTTTCAAGGGCTTCAAAGGCCGCACCGGTTATTTCGGCAAAGATTTTTTCCAGACCAAGGCGTGTATTGGCGCTGCCGCGCATGGCTTCCCCCAGGATATCGCCATTATCGTTGCACAGCCGGACCCGGCACCGCGTTCCGCCGCCATCAACCCCCAGGAAAAGTCTTTTTGCTTCCGGTTTATTCATTGTTTGTCATCCCTAACTGGCATCACCATAACAGAGTGGTATCAATAATAGCAATACCAATACAGGTCCACTTATCGCAAGTGAGAGCCCCTTAGTCTGTACCAACCAGCCCGGACAAACATGCTGTTTAAATTAAATTTTTCTTTATCCACTGGCACTTAAACCAAAAAACACACCACATCTTGCAGGTGCCGACAGGTTGAAATTTAACGCCTTGCGTGTCTGGTATCACAATGGTATTTAATTATGGAAGGGAGATCAGGGAAATGGCATCAGGCACCGAAGTTTTCGATATGCGCTTTGCCGGGTTGGACCAATGGTCCGATGCCGATTTCCTGACGGCGTTATGGGAAGGCCAGATACGCGCTGTTGCCGCGGTCGGCCCGATGATTGAACCCTTGGCCCATGCGGCTGCCGACATTGCGGATCGATTGCTGGGTGGTGGTCGCCTTGTTTATGCCGGGGCCGGGACATCGGGCACAGTTGCCTGGCAGGACGCCAAGGAACTGGGCGGTACTTTTGGCTGGCCCGAAGACAAAACAATTGTTTTGCTGGCGGGCGGTGTTGACAGTGCGCCGGGTGTTTTCAATTCCGCCGAAGATGACCGCGATGCCGCACAGAACGAAATTTCCCGACACAATATCGGCCCCAAAGATGCGGTTATTGCGGTTGCCGCCAGCGGATCGACCCCCTTTACCTTAAGTGCGGTGCAGGCGGCTAACAATGCCGGGGCGCTTACAATTGGAATTTGCAATAATGCCGACGGGGCTTTGTTGACCCATGCGCATCACGGTATTTTTCTTGATAGCGCACCCGAGGTTGTGGCGGGTTCCACCCGAATGGGGGCGGGCACTGCGCAAAAAGCGGCTCTTAACATGCTGTCAACACTGGTAATGAACAAGCTGGGACGGTTGTTTGATAACCTGATGGTTGGCATGCGGGCCGAAAACATCAAATTACAGGGCAGGGCGGTTCGCATCGTTTGCCATATCGCCGGGTGCGATGGCGATGGCGCACAGGCCGCCCTTGAACAATCCGGTTTTGATATCCGCTGCGCCGTTTTAATGGTGCGCGGCCAAACTTTGCGAAAAGCAAAAGAAATTCTGGCGTCCGTGAACGGTAATCTTCGGGCGGCGCTTGAATATAAGGGTTGAACCCGGTTCACAAAGGACCGGGCAGCCTACCGACATTGATCAGAGGAGGCATAAATGTCGAACAAACTATTGGCCAAAGGGCTGGCGGGTGCCTTGGCGGCAAGTGTCGCCCTGGTTCCGTTGATGGCGCAGGCTGGCGATCTGGTGATCGAAAGCTGGCGTAATGACGATATTGATATCTGGAATGACAAAATCATCCCGGCTTTTAACGAACAATATCCTGATATTCATGTGTCGTTCAAACCGACAACACCAACCGAATATAATGCAGCGCTGAATGCAAAACTTTCCGGCGGGACTGCAGGCGATCTGGTGGCGTGTCGTCCGTTTGATGCCTCGCTTGAGCTTTATAAACAGGGCAATCTTGCGTCCCTGAACGATCTGCCGGGCATGGATAACTTTTCCGATGTGGCAAAATCGGCATGGCAGACCGATGACGGGTCAACCACGTTTTGCGTGCCGATGGCGTCGGTTATTCATGGCTTTATCTATAACAAGGAAGCCTTTGAAGAAGTTGGCGTAGAGGTTCCCAAAACCACCGAAGAATTCTTCCAGGTTCTTGATAAAATCAAGGAAGATGGCACCTATATTCCGATGGCAATGGGCACGGCCGACCAGTGGGAAGCCGCTACCATGGGCTTCCAGAATATCGGTCCGAACCATTGGAAAGGCGAAGAGGGCCGCAAAGCCCTGATCGACGGCAGCCAGAAATTTACCGACAAACCCTATGTCGATACTTTCACCGAACTGGCCCGTTGGAAAGATTACCTGCCTGATGGTTTTGAAGCCATTTCCTATCCCGATGCGCAGAACCTGTTCTCGCTGGGCCGTGCGGCCATTTATCCGGCGGGTTCATGGGACATATCCTTGTTTAACAAACAGGCCGATTTCAAATTCAGTGCCTTTCCACCGCCCGCACCGGCGGGTTCTGATACCTGCTATATCAGTGACCACACCGATATCGGCATGGGCCTGAATGCCCATTCCAAAAATGCCAAAGACGCCAAGGTATTCCTTGAATGGATGACTGGCCCGGCCTTTGCCGAGCTTTATTCCAACGCGCTTCCGGGCTTCTTCTCGTTGTCGAATGCCAAAGTCGATATTAAGGATCCGGTTGCACAGGAATTTGTCAGCTGGCGCCAGAAATGCAAATCGACCATTCGGAACTCCTATCAGATCCTTTCGCGCGGCACGCCGAACCTTGAAAATGACCTGTGGAACATTTCCGCCCAGGTTATCAACGGCACGCTGACGCCGGAACAAGGGGCACAAAAGGCCGAAGACGGCCTGGCAAAATGGTATGCACCGCATCAGAAATGATCGGACAAGCAATTGGACAGGCGCAAAATTGTGCCTGTCCACCCTTCGGGGTATGGGATAATTTTATAAAAGCGGGCGGCGTTTGATAACGCCCGACAGGTGGGAGAGGGGCTATCTGTCCATCTTATCTATCGCCCCGCCATCAGACATTTTCAGACAGACAGGACATGGTATGGCGCATTCAGGGCCCATGACCGATTGGCGCAAGGCAAAGCTGCCTGTGTTTGCCTTTCTGGCACCCGCAACAATCCTTTATACGCTGTTTATGATTTACCCGTTGATCGATTCGATCCGGTTAAGTTTTTACAGCGCGCCATCGGGCGGCGATCTGGCTTTTGTCGGTTTCGATAATTATCGCACAATCTTAAGCGATCCCGACTGGGCCTCAACGTTCTGGAACAGCTTCTGGAACAACATGAAATTTTTTGCCGTTCACATGCTGGTGCAAAACCCCATCGGCATTGCGCTTGCCGCAGTTCTTAGCCTGCCGCGCCTTAAATTTCGCAATACCTACCGCACCCTTATTTTCATGCCGACCATGCTGTCGGTGGTGATTGTCGGCTTTATCTGGCAGCTTATTTTAAGCCCGGTTTGGGGTGTTGGTGCCGATATTCTTGATATTGTCGGCCTGAAATCGCTGTTTGGTCCGTGGCTGGGCAAGGAAGGCAGTGCGCTGATAACACTGGCATTCATTTCCGTCTGGCAATGGGTCGGCATTCCGATGATGCTGATTTATGCAGCCTTGCTGGCCATTCCCGAAGACCTGGTTGATGCCGCCATTGTCGATGGGGCGTCCCATTTCGAGGTGTTCTGGCATATCAAAATGCCCCTGATCCTGCCAACGGTCGCCATGGTGTCGATTTTAACATTTGTCGGTAACTTCAATGCCTTCGACCTTGTTTATACCGTAAAAGGTGCGCTGGCCGGGCCGAATTTCTCCAGCGATATCATGGGCACTTTGTTTTACCGCACCTTCTTTGGCTATCAGTTGCAGCTTGGCAGCCCGACACTTGGCGCAACCGTGGCATCGTTGATGTTTATGATCATCCTTGCCGGTGTGCTGTTTTACCTGTTTGTCGTGCAGCGCCGCATGTCACGCTATCAACTGTAAAGGGGGACTGCATCCATGGCTTTTAATGTTCGCAAGGATCAGGCATCCCGTGCTGTTATCGTTCACGCAGTATTGCTCAGCTACACGCTGATTGCGCTTTATCCGGTATTTCTGATCGTGATTAACGCGTTTAAATCCCGCAAGGGCATTTTTCGCGAACCAATGGCGCTGCCAACGAGCAAAACCTTCAGCCTTTCCGGCTTTGAAAAGGTCTTGGACAAGGCCGATTTCGGGACGTACTTCTTTAACAGCATGTCGGTAACGATCATTACCATTGTGGTGGTTCTGTTGCTTGCCGCAATGGCAGCATGGGCATTATCGGAATATAAATTCCCCTTCAATACCGCCCTGGCGATTTATCTGGCGATTGGCATCATGGTGCCGATCCGTCTTGGCACGGTCTCTATCCTTAGTTTGATGGTCGATCTGGGGCTGGTCAATACATTGACATCCCTGGTCCTGGTCTATGTGGCGCAGGGCTTGCCATTGGCAATTTTCATCCTGACCGAATTCATGCATCAGATTCCCAAGGATTTGAAGGAAGCCGCCCGTTGTGACGGGGTTGGCGAGTTTAAAATTTTTTTCGCGGTCATTTTACCGCTGGTGCGCCCGGCTGTGGCGACGGTTGCGGTGTTTACCATGATCCCGATCTGGAACGATTTGTGGTTCCCCCTCATTCTGGCCCCGGGTAACGGCAAACAGACCATTACGTTGGGGGTGCAACAGTTTATCGGGCAATATGTCACTGACTGGAACGCGGTGCTGGCATCGCTCAGCCTCGCCATCATTCCCATCCTGATCCTTTATCTGATTTTCTCCCGCCAACTGATCCGCGGCCTAACATCTGGCGCAGTGAAGTGATTTACGGGTTACAGGAGCACTTTAAAAAATGGCCGATTTGAAACTGGACCAGATCTGCAAAAGCTATGGCGCGGTCGATGTGCTGCATGGCATTGATCTGGATGTAAAAGACGGGGAATTTGTTGTTTTTGTCGGCCCGTCGGGCTGTGGCAAATCAACACTTCTGCGCATCATTGCCGGGCTGGAAGACATTACCAGCGGCGACCTTATGATTGACGGGGATGTTGTAAACACCAAAACGCCCAAGGATCGCGGCATTGCCATGGTGTTTCAGTCCTATGCGCTGTATCCGCATATGACGGTTTATAAAAACATGGCCTTTGGCCTGAAACTGGCAAAAACCGATAAAGCCGCCCTTGATCAGCGCGTACGGGCAGCGGCATCCACCTTGCAACTTGACAGTTTGTTAGACCGCCGCCCGTCTGAACTGTCGGGCGGGCAACGTCAGCGTGTCGCCATTGGCCGTGCCATTGTGCGTGAGCCCAAGGTGTTCCTGTTTGATGAACCATTGTCAAACCTTGACGCCGCCTTGCGGGTGCAAACCCGGATCGAAATTGCCAAGCTGCATCAAAAGCTGAAATCAACCATCGTTTATGTCACCCATGACCAGATCGAAGCCATGACACTGGCCGACAAAATTGTGGTGATGAATGCCGGCAAGGTCGAGCAGGTCGGGTCCCCGATGACGCTTTATCATCATCCCAAAACCCGCTTTGTTGCCGGGTTTATCGGCTCGCCAGCAATGAATTTCACCCGGGTTAAAATCATCGCCACGGCGGATGAAACGGTGACCGTTGAAATGCCAGGCGGCGGCACCGCGATTTTGCCGTTTGCTGTTCCGGCCGGGCAGGTGGGCAATGACGTTGAACTGGGCATTCGCCCCGAACATCTTGAACTGAACCGCGCGGGCGACTTGCCCGTCAGCGGCGAGGTTGAAGTGGTCGAGAAGCTTGGCGACTCCACCTATCTTTACGTGCGTTTGCACAATGGCGATCTGGTTACATTGCGCGCACCGGGCCATAGCCGGGCCAAAATCGGCGAAACGGTTGTTGCTGCAGCCGATGGCGGGGCTGCCCATTTGTTTGACGCCAACGGCCAGACTTTTGCCAAGGTGAATTGCCCTGCGCAATATAGCGCCGACGAATAGGGCATTAGGATTACAATATCTGTCTGATTTGGGGTGGTCCATGGGGCCACCCTTTTTCGTTTTTAATCGTGGATCATGCGAAGCACCGCCACAAATTTTGTTGCAGAACTTTAACTTGCGATTTGGGGCGAAACATGGCGAAACTTGTAACGAAAAGTTCAATAGAAAACGAAATCAGTCTTTTTGGTTTCGTTTCAACATAAAATTTGCTGATAATATCATTCAGCGGCGTCCCATAGCGCGGGCTGTGGGAGCGTGATTGGTGGCAGATTTTGATTTCGTCAACAAAGGGGTTCGTTACAATGTCTAAAAATACCGGTTCGCTGCGCGCAACCATGCTCGGTGTATCTGCACTGGCGGGTGTGATGATGCTGGCAAGCGCTGCCCAGGCAGAAGAATTGCGTTTGCTGACCTGGGGTGGTTATGCCCCGGATGACGTTGTCCAGATGTTTGAAAAGGAAACCGGCATTGATGTCGAGGTAACCCTGTCAAACAATGAAGACATGATTTCAAAATTGCGCGCCACCGGTGGCGGCGGTTTTGACCTTGCCCAGCCGTCACAGGACCGCATTGCCGGTGTTCAGATGGAATATGGCATCTACAAGCCGATGGATCTGTCAAAGGTTGATGCCGCACAGTTTATCCCGTCCATGCTGGCCGCTACCAAAACCAACACCACGGTTGATGGCGAAGTTTATGGCCTGCCGCATATCTGGGGTACCAGCGGCCTTGTGGTTGATACCAAAAAAGCACCCGACGTTAAGGATTACACCGACCTTTGTAATGATAGCGTTGCCGGTAAGGTTTCCTACCGTCTGAAACGCCCGACCCTGATCGGCTTTGCCTTCGCCATGGGAATGGACCCGTTTGCCGCCTATAATGACGAAGCCAAATATCAGGAAATTCTCGATAAGGTTCAGGAAAAGCTGATCGCGTGCAAACCGAACGTCAAAACCTATTGGGAGGGTGGCGATGCGCTGCTGAACCTGGTGCGTTCGGGCGAAGTTGTTGCGGCCATGGCATGGGATACCGGCGGGTGGAAGCTCAATAACGATAATGCCGACATTACCTTTGTTGCCCCGAAATCCGGTGCGCTGGGTTGGGTCGATACGTTTGCATTGCCGCGCAAAACCGAAAACGAAGCAGCCGCATACAAATGGATCAACTTTGTTATGCAGCCGGAAATTGCCGCCAAAATTACGGCAAGTGCCGGTAACTTCACCGCTTCCAAAGGGGCTGACGCCTTTGCCGAAGACAAGTTGAAAGCACAGTTCCAGGGCAGCTTCCCGCAGGAAGCCCTTGATAACATTAAATGGTATCCGCCGGTTCCTGCCGGTTTGGAAACCCTTGAAGGCAAGGCACTGGACCGGATTAAAGCCGCCCAGTAATGCCTGACGGTTATGGCATCCCCGGCGTTAATCCGGGGGTGCCATATTTGTTTAAAAACAAAAAGATGCGATCCATTTCGCACCAACATAATTAAAAATATTCAGGATAGTTCGGGGTAAATATGGCCGACCAGTTTGATTTGGAATGCCGCGACGTTGTTAAAACATTTGGCCAGTTCACGGCTGTGGATCAGGTGTCGCTGACCATACCGCAGGGATCGTTTTTTTCCATTCTGGGGCCCAGTGGCTGTGGCAAAACAACCTTGTTGCGCATGCTGGCAGGATTTATCGAACCCGCAAAAGGCGATATCCTGATCAAGGGCAAGTCGGTGTTAGGTGTTGCCCCCAACCGGCGTCCGGTCAATATGGTGTTTCAACACCTGGCCCTGTTCCCGATGATGAATGTTGCGCAAAACGTTGCCTATGGCTTGCGTCGCCGCGGGGTCGACCGCGCGATAATAGACAAAAAAGTTGCCGAAACACTGGCCCGGGTCGGCTTGCCCGATGCAGGGCCAAAACAGATTACGCAGCTTTCAGGTGGGCAAAAACAGCGTATCGCCATTGCCCGCTGTCTGGTGCTTGACCCCGCTGTTTTGTTGCTTGATGAACCCTTGGGCGCGCTGGATTTAAAATTGCGCGAACATATGAAGGTCGAGCTGAAACAGCTTCAGCACGAAATTGGCACCACCTTTGTTTACATCACCCATGACCAGTCCGAAGCGCTGGTGATGTCCGATCAGGTGGCGGTGATGAATGCGGGCCGGTTTGAACAGGTCGGCACGCCGCAGGAATTGTATTATCATCCGCAAACACCGTTTGTTGCCGGGTTTGTCGGCGAAAGCAATCGTTGGCAAGGCACGCTTGAAACCATGGCCGACGGGCAGGCCATTATCCGCCTTGATAGCGGCGGGGTGATTTATACCGACCCCGAACAGGTCGCGGGCCATTCGCAGCCCATTGGTCAGCGGATGGATGTTTTCGTCCGCCCCGAGGCGATTACAATTGCCGCCAAAGGGCAAAGCAGCCCGGATGCAGCACCTGGCATCAACAATATGCAGGGACGGGTTGAAAACCTGTTATTTAACGGGGCGGCCAGCAGTGTGCAGTTGCGTGAAACCACCACTGGCCATGAAATGAATGTCGCCTTGCCGCAAACCGGGGCTTTCGCGGGCTTGCGCAATGGTGATGAACTGGATTTAAGCTGGAGTGCCGGCCAAACCAAATGTTTTCCGGCGACGAAAACAGCGCCCGTTACGGCCAATGCGGCCGGCGAGGCCGTCGCATGAAACACACACCGGGTTCTGTTGCTGGCAACGGGTTAAAGCTGGGTGTGGTGCTGATGGCAACGCCGTTGCTGCTGTGGCTGGTGTTGCTGGTAATTTTGCCGCATCTTGATTTGCTGATGGTGTCGCTGCGCGAACGTGTTTCCTACGGCAAATATGCGTTCAGTTTTGCCAATTATATCGAATTTTTTACCGAGCCTTTGTACTGGAACACCTACGTTCGCACCGCCACAATGTCGATTTTGGCAACGGCACTAACATTGGTCATCGGCTTTCCGATTTCGTACTATATTGCCAAGGTGATGCGGGGCAGGGGCAAAAGCGTTTTGTTCCTGATGTGCCTGATCCCGTTCTGGGTCAGCGAACTGGTACGTACGTTCGGTTGGATGATTTTGCTGCGTGAAAGCGGCGTTTTAAGCCATTTCCTGCAATGGGCAGGGCTGGTCGATGGCCCGGTCGAAATGCTGTATAATGACGTCACCATCATGGTGGGGCTGGTTTACACATCAATGCTGTTTATGGTGGTGCCGCTGGTATCGGTTTTAGACAGCCTTGACGACAGCCTGATTGAAGCAGGATATGATCTGGGCGGGAATGCCTTCACCGTTACCCGCGACATCGTCATTCCCCATGCCATGCCCGGTATTGCGTCGGGTTGCATTGTTGTTTTCATGCTGACACTGGGCAATTACCTGACACCAAACCTTTTGGGTGGCAAAAGCAGCCTGTGGTTTACCGAACAAATCTATACCCAGTTCATCACCCGGTTTAACTGGGAATCGGGCTCGGCCTTCGGGTTTTTGTTGCTGGTTTTATCATCGCTGATTGTCTGGCTGGGCTTAAAACTCAGCCGTCAGACATTGTCCGATACGGTCGGCTAGGGGGAACATCATGATACCTTCCATTCCGCAATCGCGTTATGCCAAGGGCATTTATGGTGCCTATGTAACGCTGTTTTTTATCTATCTGGCGGCCCCGCTGGTGGTGGTTGGGGTGTTTGCCTTTAACGACAGCCTGTTCCCCTCGATGCCGTGGGAAGGGGCGACGCTGGCGTGGTTTTTTGGTGATAAAGCCCCGTATGTTGGCATTTTTCACGATAGCGCGCTTTTGCGCAGTATTGGTACATCGGCCTTTGTTGCTGTGTGGGTCACGCTTTTGTCGGTTATTGTTGGCACCTGTAATGCGTTTTTGTTTGAGCGCGCAAAGTTTCCCGGCAAAAACCTGCTTTATATGCTGGCGATTTCGCCACTGGTTATTCCCGGTGTGATTTTGGGGATTTCAATTCTGGTGTTTTCCAACGCCATTGCCAACGGCATCGAAGACAGCATTGGCTGGGATCTCGACTTTTTACGCCCGGGGCTGTTTTTGGTCATCATCGGCCAGTTTGCCTTTATCACAACCATCACCACGCTGGTGATCTCGGCCCGCTTGCGCAAATTTGACATCACCCTGGAGGAAGCCGCCCTTAACCTTGGCGCCACCCGGGCCGATGCCATTCGCACCATCACCATTCCTTATCTTAAACCGGCCCTGATCGGAGCGGCCATCGTGTCGTTTTTAATGTCGTTTGAAAACTTCAACACCACCCTGATGCTGGTGGGATCAGATGCGCCGCTTACAATTGCGATGTTTGACCGCCTTAAACAAGGGTCAACCCCCGCCCTTAATGCCCTGTCGCTTTTGCTGATGGTGGTATCGGGCGGGCTGGCGTTGATATCGGTTTTTGCCCAGCGGGACCGCAGTTCAAAATAGGTATCCGCAGGGCGATTTGTTCAAATTTTTGAAACTGAAAAGACTTATGTAAAGGCGGCTTTCGAGCCGCTTTTCATTTGTCGATTCGATTGCACGGCGTGTTGATTTTAATATTCAGCCTGAGTTTCAACGTTTTCGGCTGAAAAACAGTCCTTTTATTGCAAAATTCAGCCTGATTTTTGGGTGTTTCAAATTCGTGACATTTTGAAATCATTAAATTTTGGTAGTTGACGCGACATTTGAAACTTGATGTGAATATTTTTACTGACCATATGAAAATTTATGATGATTTATTCTATATAAATGAACCTTAATTCTGTCCTAAATAGAAGTTTCCGAAAACTGTCATTTGAGTGAACCGCCATCGCATTGGATAAACATGCGTGTTGTTTGGGCTGCGAACAGGGCAGCCAAAGCGAGCGATTTATTTTATTTGGGAGATCACGGAATCATGTTTCGCAAAACGCTGATGGCGGCTGCAGCGTTGTTTGCAATGGCAAATACTGCCAGTGCAGCAACCGAAATTACCTGGTGGCATGCTATGGACGGCGCCCTTGGCGACGTCGTTAACCACATTGCCGACGATTTTAACAAAAGCCAGTCCGAATATAAGGTCGTTCCGATCAACAAGGGCGGCTACGAAGACACGATGACGGCCGGTATCGCTGCGTTCCGCGCGAAAAACCAGCCCAATATCATTCAGATCTTTGATGCCGGTGCGGCCACCATCATCAATGCCAAGGGTGCGGTTTATCCGGTTCAGGATTTGCTGGAAAAATACGGCACCGGGTTTGACATCAATGATTACATCCCCGGTGTTCGTTATTTCTATGCTGATTCCAAAGGCAAAATGATCGGCATGCCGTTCAACAGCTCGACCCCGCTTTTGTATTTCAACAAAGACGCCCTTGCCAAAGCCGGCATTCAGAACCCGCCGAAAACCTGGCAGGAATTTGAAGAAATGGCACCGAAGCTCAAAGCTGCCGGTTACGAAGGTTTTGCTGAATCGCACAGCCCGTGGATCTTCTTTGAAAACTTCATGTCGCGTCACAACCTGCAAATGGCAACCGCCAACAATGGTTATGACAGCACCGACGTTAAAATTCTTTACAACAATGATGACCTGAAAAATCATTGGAAGAAAATGAAGGAATGGAAAGACGAAGGTTACTTTGGCTATTACGGTCGCGCCTGGGGTGCGAACCAGGATGCGTTCCTGCACCAGAAAGCCGCCATGTGGCTGGGATCGTCAGGGTCGTTCGGTGGCCTGCGTAAAAGTGCGACCTTTGATTTTGGCACATCCACCCTTCCTTACTGGAAAGGCGTTGGTGACGCCCCGAAAAGCACCTTTATCGGTGGCGCGTCCCTGTTTGCTTTCTCGGGTCATTCCGACGAACAAAACAAGGGTGTTGCAGCGTTCTTTGAATTCCTGACCAAGCCGGAAACCCAGTATTACTGGCACAAGGAAACCGGTTACGTTCCGGTGACCACGGCTGCATATGAACTGGCTAAAAAAGACGGCTATTACAAAGAAAGCCCGGATGCCGAAGTTGGCATTCAGCAGCTTTCCGAAGAAGGCGGCAAGTGGACCAAAGGTTATCGTCTTGGCTTCTACGTTCAGATCCGCGAAGTGATCTATAACGAAGTCGATAAAATGATGAATGGCGAAGAAACCGTTGATCAGGCGTTTGACGTGATTGAAACCGAAAGCAACAAATTGCTTGTTCGTTTCCACGACACCTATAGCAACTAATCCATCCTTGCGGGGCAGGGCGGCATTTCAGGGCCGCCCTGTCTTTTTTGTTTTCCTGTTTGCGTCAGGCCGGGATCCGTTATGAAACGCGTTCAATTCGGGCACAGCCCGGTGCCCTACCTTTTTGTGGCACCCCAAATCATCATTATTGCCATATTTTTTCTTTGGCCCGCCGCCCAGGCGGTCCATCAGTCATTTTTGCTGGAAGACGCCTTTGGCATGTCTTCGCAATTTGTCTGGTTTCGCAATTTTAACGATGTTTTATCCAGTCCCAGCTGGCTGAAATCGGCCGGTTTTACCGTCGTATTTTCATCGCTGGTCGCTGTTTTATCGATTGCGATTTCGCTGTTTTTGGCGGTACGCGCCGACGAGGTTATTCGCGGGGCCAAGGTTTATAAAACCTTGTTGATGTGGGGCTATGCCGTGGCACCACCCGTTGCGGGCCTGTTGGGCATCATGCTGTTTAACCCGCTGATGGGTGACCTTTACATTCTGTTTAATAAAATGGGCCTGGATTTCAACCATATCCAGAACGGCAATGACGCCACCTTTGTTGTGGTGCTGATTGCTGTTTGGAAACAGGTCAGTGTTAACTTCATATTCTTTCTGTCCGGCTTGCAAGGCATTCCCAAATCCGTGACCGAGGCCGCCACACTGGATTGCAAAAGTGCAGGACGCCGGTTTTGGACCATCACATTCCCGCTTTTGGCACCGACCACATTTTTCCTGATGGTAATCAACCTGACCTATGCCTTTTTTGAAACCTTCGGGATTATCGATGTATCCACCAAGGGCGCACCGGGCGGGTCGACCGCAACGCTGGTTTACAAGGTTTATGTCGATGGTTTCCTGGGGGCCGATATGGGCGGCAGTTCGGCGCAGTCGGTGTTGCTTATGATCATGGTCAGTGTTCTGACCGTGTTTCAGTTTCGCTTCATTGAACGCAAAATTCATTATTAACGGGGGGTATCGTTATGTATCAGTCAAAATGGCGGTCCCTGACCAACCATATAATCCTGATTTTAGGCTCGCTTTTCATGATTATGCCGGTCTGGATTGCCTTTGCATCCTCGACCCACACCCGCGAGTTTCTGTTTCAAAACGGGTTGCAATTTATGCCCGGCGGGCATTTTTTCGACAATTACGGTAAAATCCTGTTTGATCAAAGTGCGACCAAGGGCCGGGTCACTGCCTTGCAAATGCTGTTTAACAGCATGGTTCTGGGGCTGGGTTTTGCCATTGGCAAGGTCATCATTTCCATGATGGCGGCCTATGCCATTGTTTATTTCCGTTTTCGTTTGGCGATGCCGTTATTCTGGGTGATTTTCGCCACCCTGTTGCTGCCGCTTGAGGTGCGCATTGTGCCGTCTTACGAAGTGGTGGCAAAGCTGGGCCTGCTTAACAGCTATACCGGCCTGATCCTGCCGCTTATCGCATCGGCCACCGGCACATTTTTCTTTCGTCAGTTCTATCGTTCCGTGCCCGACGAATTACTTGAAGCTGCCCGTCTGGACGGGGCAGGGCCGTGGCGGTTTTTCATCGATATCCTGGTGCCTCTTTCCGTTACCATGATCGCGGCGATCTTTATCATCATGTTTGTGGTGGGCTGGAATCAGTATCTGTGGCCGCTTTTGATGACCACCGATGATCAGCTTTACACCATCGTGATCGGCATCAAGCAGGTTTACAACTCGCTTTATGAAGGCGGGCAGATCCCGCAATTTCCCAAGGCTTTTGCCTTGACAATCATGGCGTCGATCCCGCCGGTTCTGGTGGTGGTAATATTCCAGCGCATGTTTATCCGGGGGCTGGTTGAAACTGAAAAATAATATTTATTTCAACCCATTAAACCCCAAACCTAACCAAAATATATCAGTCCCGGTGACGACAGGATAACAAGATGGCAACGTTAAATCTAAAGCAGGTCGAAAAGACCTACGCCCATGGATACAAGGCAATTCACGGCATAAACCTTGAAATTGCCGATGGTGAATTTGCAGTTCTGGTCGGCCCGTCGGGCTGTGGCAAGTCAACCTTGCTGCGCATGATTGCCGGGCTTGAAACCATTTCTACGGGCGACATTTCGATTGAAGACCGGGTGGTTAACACCATCGCCCCGGCCGACCGCGATATTGCCATGGTGTTTCAGAACTATGCGCTTTATCCGCATATGTCGAACTATGCCAATATGGCTTATGGCCTTAAAAACCGGGGCTACAGCAAGGTCGAAATAGACCGGCGCGTTCGCGAAGCCGGGACCATTTTGCAATTGACCGAATTGCTGGACCGCAAACCCCGGCAATTATCGGGCGGACAACGCCAGCGTGTCGCAATGGGCCGGGCAATTGTACGTGAACCCAAGGTGTTTTTGTTTGATGAACCGCTGTCAAACCTGGATGCCAAACTGCGTGTCGATATGCGCCTTGAAATCAAAAACCTGCAACAGCGCCTTGGCACCACATCGGTTTATGTCACCCATGATCAGGTTGAAGCCATGACGCTGGCGGATCGTCTGATTGTGATGAATGGCGGGGTGGCCGAACAAATCGGCTCGCCGATCGACATTTATAACGCCCCGGCGACACAATTTGTCGCGGGTTTCATTGGCTCGCCATCCATGAACTTCCTTTCCGGGCGGGTTTCAAACGATCGCAGCCATGTGGTGCTAACCGACGGTACCCGGCTTGCCCTTGATCATAATGTCGCGGAAAATCGTGACGTGATTGTCGGCATTCGCCCGGAACATCTCTCCATTACCACCCCGACAAGCAGCAGCATTGCCGCCAAGGTGCGCATAACCGAAAGTCTGGGGGCAGAAACCCTTGTATATCTGACATTTGGCAGCAAGAACGAAGCCATTACCTTGCGAATGCAGGGTACCCATAAATATGCCGCTGGCGATGAATTAACGCTTTATTCAAATCCGGCGCAAATCCATTTGTTCGATCAGGCCAGCGGTCGCCGGATCTGATCGCACGCACCATATCTATCTGAAGCGATCAGCCACCCGCCATCTGCGCGGGTGGTTTTCTTTTGGGGGCGGCCTGATCGCTTTGGTTTGTCGCAAATGCGATTTTGTCCTTGTTTCTGCCATGGCGAAACGTTAGTTCCATGCTTAAGCAAGACAGGAGAACGACATTGAACGCCGATCAGAAAAACGCGCTTTATGCAGACGCCACCAAAGAACTGGCCAGCATTACCGAGGGCGAAACCAATGTGACGGCATTGATGGCAACGGTAAGCTGCGTTCTGGCGGAAAAGTTCGACTATTATTTCTGGACCGGGTTCTATATCGTTGATCCAATCAAACAAAATGAATTGGTGGTTGGTCCGTATCAAGGGACACTTGGCTGTTTGCGCATTCCGTTTGGCCGTGGGGTTTGTGGCACCGTTGCCGCCACACAAAAAAGCTGTGTGGTTGACGACGTACATGCCTTTCCGGGGCATATTGCCTGTGATAGTCGTTCCAACTCGGAAGTCGTGGTGCCGGTGCTTGACCGGACCGGGGCATTGATTGCCGTTTTTGATGTCGACAGCGTTGAAACCGGGTCATTCGATGACATTGATAAAGCCGCGCTGGAAGCTATAATGGCGCAGGTTTTTGCGCGCTGACCGCTTATATTTAATTCGCCGGTTCTGAAACGGAATCGCAAGCTAACAACGAACTTTGGAAGATAACCCATGGCAGGCAGTGTCAATAAAGTCATTCTCGTTGGTAATCTGGGCCGCGACCCGGAAATCCGTTTTACCCAGGCTGGCAAGAAAATTGCCAATTTCAGCATCGCGACCTCGGAACAATGGCGGGATCGCCAGTCCGGTGAACGTCGCGAACGCACCGAATGGCACCGGATTGTTGTTTTCAGCGAAGGCTTGGCCGACGTTGTCGAGCGCTTTGTTAAAAAAGGCAGCAAGCTTTACATTGAAGGCGTTCTGCGCACCCGCAAATGGCAGGGGCAGGACGGCAAGGATAACTACACCACCGAAATCGTCCTTGAGGGCTTTAACAGCACCCTGACGATGCTTGACGGCCGTGGCGAAGGTGGCGGTGCCAGCGGCGGTGGCTCGTCGTCGGGTGGCGACTATGGCGGCGACAGCGGCAGCAGCGGCGGTTATGGCAATGACGGCGGCAGCGATGCCGGGTGGGGCAACGCGTCACCGCGCAGCGGTGGCGGTGCGAGCGGCGGATCGGCACAGGGTGGCGCACCGGACCTCGATGACGATATCCCGTTCTGATCCTTGAACCAATGATCCGTCGTGATTACCGGGCATAACAATGTCCGGCTCAGGGCCACGCATTATTGACAATGACAAAGGCAGTGCCAGCGATGGGTGCTGCCTTTGTTTTTTAGCGTTGCAAATTTGATGATTGTTGATATGAAAATTTTAAAGGTTCAATTTTACTACGCAATCTGAAAAACATCCCGGTTGAGGAGACGCATATTTGATCGGTCCGATTTTTGGCAACCCGGAACCGGGCAAGGCATATGACATTCAAGATTGCGCCTATGCCGTTATTCCCGACGGAAAAGGCATGCTTGGCGTTGTGAAAACCCCAAAGGGAATTATGCTGGTCGGGGGCGGGGTTGAACGCGGGGAAACCGGGCAGGGTGCGCTTTGCCGTGAAGCCATTGAAGAAACCGGCTGTCCTGTCAAAATTGTCTCGCGCCTCGGCATTGCGACGCAATATGTCAATAATCGCACCAAAAACAAATACCGCCTGAAACGGGCCGTTTTTTTCATTGCCGAAATTCAACACCAAACCACAGCGCCCATTGACCTGGACCATGAATTTATGTGGATGCCTGCCCTCAAGGTCGTCGACAGCCTTGTTCGGCCCTTTCATCGCTGGGCCGCGCAGCACAGTCTTGAAATTGCCATTCGCAAAAGCGGTATCATGGACGATTTTAATTATTGAGCGCGGGGCTGATCCGGGAATTCTGCCCGTTTTTGTATCGGAATGCGCTCCGGCGAGACGATGCTTTCGTTATGATTTCGTGTCGAGCGTTTCGGGCTGAATTTTAAATCCCCGCAAGACCTTGCGCAGGCCTTCTTCTTTTACGGTTTCAATTGCCTGTGCCAATGACACCCATTTGCGGCCGCGATGGGATTCCTCCCATTCGTGATCGGGCAATAATTGCTCGACCTGCATGGCAAAAACCTCGACAGAACACCGCGCCCCCCATTTCAGATAATGGTACTTGCCCACCGGTGGCTCCAGCGTTTTGCCCAAGCACCCGGCTTCTTCGCGCGCCTCTTTGGCCGCACTTTCAACAGCGGTTAACCCCGGGTCAATTGCGCCTTTGGGAATAACATAATGTTTGCCGCCGCTCGACAGGGTCATCAATATTTCAATATCGCCGTCTTTGCCAAAGCGAAACGGGATCACCGACGACTGGTGATAAAAATAGGCCGGGCGTTTCCGCTTTTCCTTGCCGTCCAGATCAGGCCACGGAAAATCCTGCGCAACCGATGCAGCATCCACCAGGTGAAGAATGCGCCCGGCGGCGGGGGAAATATCCGCCCAGTCCCCGGTAATCTCGATCATAACCATCGATGCCGGCTTTAACGTCGGGAACAGGCGCTTTTTTCGCATGTCGGCCCCGGCCAGCAGGGCAGGAAGTTCACTAATGCCGGGGTTATGACCCACAATCAGCACATGTTTTGCATCGTCATCAAGCGCGGCAATCGCGGCAAACAACGTGGCCGCGGGTGCATTGTAAAAATCGGCATTGGTGGTGATGTCGGGCTTGATACCAGGATACAGCGTTTTATGCAGTTTTTGGGCAGAATGAAGGGTGCGTTCCGCCGGAGATGCAATAATCCGGTCCGGATGAAGCCCTTTTTTATGAAGAAACGCCCCGATGCGCTGAACGTTAAGTTTGCCTTCTTCGGTAAGTGGACGGCAAAAATCGCCCCGTGCATCATAGGTGACGGTTTCACCGTGCCGCAATAGGGTGATCAAACGTTTCATTCAGGCAACCTTGAAAAATAAAAAACACATCCCCGCATAAAGACGACGCCGGGATGCCGGGGTGTTCAAATGATATGGTTATAAAAAATCGGGTTAAAATGCCCTTGGTATCGGGGAAGGAAAGTTTTGCGACCGAGGCACCCGTGAAAGGCGCCGTATTGCATATATCTATCCCATAATCCATGAAATATTTGTGACCGTGCATTGCAGGGTCATCCCCGGGCCAGTCAGGACACGGTTGCTCGCATCAGAAATTCGCCGTTAACCGCCACAGCATTTCTTGTACTTTCTTCCTGATCCGCACGGGCAGGGATCATTGCGCCCCACCGTCGGCGTTGTGATCGTTTTGCCTGCCAATGATGCCTCAGGCACAGGGGATGCAGGTTGCGTTATTGTCGCGTCATTTAGCGACGGAGCCGATCTTGTGCTCTGTAATGGATTAACGCCGTCAATATACAGCCATTTGCCATTTTTGCGCAAAAACCGCGATTTTTCATGCTGGAAGCCAGCCTGACCATTTTCGATAAAGCGGGCGATAAACTCCACATAGCCAACATTGTCTGTTGCGCTGCCCGCATCGGTTCGAACAATTTCAAGGCTGGTCCATCGTGTTTGCTGCCGTGCGATGTCATCGAAGTTATAAGTGGCGGCCTTTTCGGCGGGCACAGTGTGCGCCAGGTAATGCCCAAGCCCCAAGGCGAAAGCACTGTAACGTGATCGCATCAATTGTTCGGCTGTGGCCGGTAGTTGGGCATTGTCATGGAATGGCTTGCAGCACTGGCCATAGGGCCGTTCTGTGCCGCACGGGCAGGCGGACACAATGGATGATACTGGCGGGATGATGCGCGGCATAAGGGGGCCAAAATCCGAATTATGGGCTGCAGAACATGCAGAAAAACCATGGAGCCGCCAAGGCTTCACAGCGTTGTGAACATAGAGTGATTGCACGATAAAGCAAATTGCCTTTTTTTAGCCTTATATCGTTTCTACCGTGACGATGCGGGAAAAATTAATACCCGACTACTTCAGTTGGGTATGATTGATAAAATCTTGATATACTGCCGGAATACACAAGTCATGATCTGCTTTTTTATCTTGACGGAATTACTCAGGATTAGATATATTAGCTTTAAAGCGGGTGGGGGCCCATTAGGCACCGCCGGATTTTAGTCCGGCCAAGGTTTGGCGGACGTAATGTCGATTTGCTTCAAAGTAAGGATGAGACACATCATGAACACCCAGTTTTACCTCAGGCGTCCTCTTCCATAGGCCACATTCGGAATGGCCACTTGCACACCCCGTGCTATTGCAGCCGTTCCTGCCTGTGAAGTGTTTCAATCAAACATGATTGGGAGTGCGCACGCTTTAATACCGGAATTGACGCGTACAGATACGACAATACCGGTTTGCGTCGGCCTCTCAGGAGGATAAGACCATGAGCTCTATCAAATTACCTGCCGTCCCCCAGGATGACGGCTTTTCAGGGTATCTTCGCCAGGTATGGAAATTCCCGATGCTGACGGCAGACGAGGAATATATGCTGGCCCGGCGTTATGTCGAACATGAAGACACCGATGCCGCCCACAAAATGGTCACCAGCCATTTGCGCCTTGTTGCCAAAATCGCCTTCGGGTATCGCGGCTATGGCCTGCCGATAACTGATCTGGTGGCAGAAGGTAACACTGGCCTGATGCGCGCAGTGCAAAAGTTTGACCCCGAACGGGGCTTCCGCCTGTCGACTTATGCGATGTGGTGGATCCGTGCTGCTGTAACGGAATACATCCTGCACAGCTGGTCGATGGTCAAACTTGGTACCATGGCCGCCCAGAAGAAACTTTTCTTCAGCCTGCGTAAGGCCAAGAAACAGCTAAACATCTATGACAACGGTGAATTGACCCCGGAACAAGCCGGGCAGGTTGCCGAGCGTCTGGGCGTGACCGAGAAGGAAGCGCTTGATATGAACCGTCGTCTGGCGGCGCGTGATTTCTCTCTCAACACGCCGATGCCAAAAGACGAAGGCATGGAATATCTTGATACGCTTGCGTCGGACTCACCGTCTCCAGAAGCGCTGGTGGCAGATTCCGAAGAAAAAAGCCTGCATAATGGCATGTTGAAAAACGCACTGGGCGAATTGCCAGACCGCGAACGTGAAATCATTCTGGCCCGTTTCCTTAGCGACGATCCGATCACGCTGGAAAAGCTGGGCGAACGATTTGGGGTTAGCCGCGAACGTGTTCGTCAGCTTGAAGCCCGTGCTTTCAAGAAGTTACAGGAATCTGTTCTGACACAACATCAGGCTGCCTAACGGCAAAATCTATCGTCTGATTATCAGACACATATCAAGGGTGGCATTTCGGTGCCGCCCTTTTTTAGTGCGCTATGTTTGATTACCCTTGGCCGATACTCAAGAATTTCGCTGTTGTTGCGATGTTTTAATAACCTCGATGGTTTTGGCCCATAAACCATATGGCTCAAGGTTGTCCGGGTCCGCCCAAATGGCGGCATCAGCGTCATCTCCGGGGACGGGGTCCGTGCTGTGTGGGGTGGCATCGGCACTGAAATCAAGCAGGGTATAATGATAACGCGGCGCGTCCGCGGCATCGCCGGGAACGATCAGATCAACAATTTCAAGGAAACGGATATTTTCAATCTGTATCGATGTTTCTTCAAACACTTCGCGGATCAGGCTTTCAATGACGGTTTCGCCCAATTCCTGGGCACCGCCCGGCAGGCTCCATTCCCCGGCCTTGGGCGGCTTGCCACGGCGGATTAGTAAAACTTTGCCGTCACGCCACACCACCGCACCAACGCCAATGATCGGGCGGGCGGGGTTTTGCCGACCTGCTTTATCTGTCATTTAGTTTGCACCATCATCTTTATCGTCATGGTCTATATCCGGATCTGGCAAATCACTTACCATTTTCCCGGTCATTTCGTGCGCCTGAATAACCGTGCGGCCCAGAAACTGTTCGTCTGACTGCGGGCGCAACGACATGACAAAATCGGTGGCTGGCGCAGTGTTGGCGGCAAACTGCCGGGCCGCATCATAATCTTCGGCCCGAATGATGGCGGTACTGATGCGAGCAGCACCGTTATCGTCGTAAATATATTCAACAATCCAGACCTGCAAAACGGCTCCAATTCGTTGGCTATGGTTTGTTTGGTTGCGCTGCAAAAGCGCTTGCTGCTATCACTGTTCTAAATATGCAGGCTGCGCCCAGCGTAATATTCGGGGAACGACTGTCGCAGCATCGCCATATTTTTTCGGGCAAACTTTAAAGACATATTTGCAGTGTGTTAACGCACTACAACCTATCAAAGGTGATAAATGAACGCCAAGCGTGATGATGCTCCCGATACCAATAAACCGTTACCAACCCCACCGATACCGTCTTTAGGTGTTGTTGCCCGGTTGCGAACGTACTTTTTGACGGGGGTTCTGGTTAGTGCGCCGCTGGCAATAACCTTTGGCCTGGCCTGGTGGTTTATCGAGTTTGTCGATGGGTCGGTCATGCCGCTCATTCCGGCACAATATAATCCCGAAATATATCTGCCCGAGGCGTATCAAAGTTACGGCATTCCCGGCTTTGGCCTGCTGGTCATCGTCATTGCGATTACGCTGGTGGGCTGGCTAACCACCAACTTTGCCGGACGCGCGCTGATCAAGATTTACGAGCGTGTTCTCGGTCGCATTCCTGCTGTGCGCAGCATCTACGGGGCGATCAAGCAAATCCTTGAGACCGTGCTGGCAAACCAGTCAAACGCGTTTCGTCAGGCTGTATTGATCGAATATCCGCGTCGCGGCATGTGGGCGATTGGCTTTATCACCGGTGAAACCAAGGGCGAAGTCCAGCATCTGACCGAAGATCAGGTCATTAATGTATTTTTGCCAACCACACCAAACCCGACATCGGGTTTCTTGCTGTTCGTGCCCAAACGCGATGTGGTCGTGCTTGATATGACGGTGGAAGAAGCCATAAAAATGGTGATGTCGGGCGGTATCGTCACCCCGGTGGATCGCCGCCCCAAGGACCTGCAAGATAAACCCGTTGTCTCGGCCAAAACCTATGAAAATGTCGATTTGCTGCGCGAAAAAGAAAACATCCCCGTACTTGTGACGCGCCCCGGCACGGACGCAGAGCCCTCAGGCAATGCCAGTACGGCCAGCAGCCAAAACGACAAAACTGAAAACGCATAAAGCGATGTGATCCATAAAGCACACGCAAAAAAACAGGGCAGGGACATGATGCGTCCCGCCCTGTTTTTGTTTTAGCGACATGGCGTAATTTGCTAACCGGAGCGAAAATACCGGACCGCTTCGTCGCGCTCGAACAAATATAACAAAAAGCGCAAGGATTGCCCGCGCGGGCTTTGCAAATCCGGGTCGCGATCAACAATCAGGCGGGCATCATCCCGGGCAATGGCCAGCAAGTCGCCATGCAAATCGAGATTGGCCAGCCGATAGGCCTGAAGGCCGCTTTGCCGCGTTCCTAAAACTTCACCGGCCCCGCGCAAACGCAAATCTTCCTCGGCAATGATAAAACCGTCTTCGGTTTCACGCATGATTTTAAGCCGCGCCTTCGACATTTCGCCCAAAGGGGCCCCATAGAGCAACAAACAGGTTGAAGCCCCGCTACCCCGGCCAATACGACCGCGTAGCTGGTGCAATTGGGCCAGACCAAAACGTTCGGCATGTTCTATGACCATAATCGTGGCTTCTGGCACATTCACGCCCACCTCAATCACCGTGGTCGCCACAAGGATCGACAAATCGCCATGGGCAAACCTGTCCATGACAATATCCTTGTCCTTGCCTTTCATCTTGCCATGAACAAGGCCAACCCGGCCTTCACCAAACTGGTCTACCAGAATACGGTGGCGTTCTTCTGCGGCCTGTAAATCGATGATTTCGGAATCTTCGACCAGCGGGCAAACCCAATAAATCTTGGCCCCCTGGCGCATGGCACGGCCAATACCGGCTGTTACATCCTCCACCTTGTCAATCGGCAGCACGCGGGTATCAACCGGCAGGCGTCCCGGCGGTTTTTCGTCCAGTCGCGATACTTCCATATCGCCAAATGCGGTCAGGGTCAGGGTGCGCGGGATGGGGGTTGCTGTCATCACCAGCACATCAACCGCTGTTCCCTTGCCTGCCAGCATCAGGCGTTGATGCACGCCAAACCGGTGTTGTTCATCGACCACGGCAAAGGCCAGGTCGTGAAAGGCAACACTGTCTTGAAACAGGGCATGGGTGCCAACCGCCACGGCAAATTCGCCACTGGCCAATCCATCAAGAATTTTCTGCCGTGCCTTGCCTTTGTCGCGCCCGGTCAAAAGCGTGCAGGTCACACCGATTTTTTCCAGCATCGGCGCAATGGTTTCAAAATGCTGGCGGGCCAGAATTTCGGTTGGCGCCATCAAGGCCGCTTGTCGCCCGGTTTCAACGGCATTTAACATGGCCATCAAGGCCACAACCGTTTTACCCGAGCCGACATCACCCTGCAAAAGCCGTAACATACGGCCGGTGCTGGCCATATCGTCATTAATGTCTTTAAGTGCGCGTTGCTGTGCTCCGGTCAACGAAAAGGGCAATTGTTCGCCCAGTTGGCGGCGCAACCCGCCATCGCCAGCAATGGATCTGCCGCCCAGCTTTTTCATCTTGGCCCGGATCAAGGTTAATGCCAGTTGATTTGCCAGCAATTCGTCATAGGCCAGTCGGTTGCGCGCGGCATGGTCGGGTAACAGGTCGCGGTCGTCTTCGGGTTTGTGAACCTGAAACAGCGCTGTTTTAAAATCGGGCCAGCCGTGGCGCTTTTGCAAAGCCGGATCGTGCCATTCGGGCAGGTCCGGCACATGGCTTAACGCACTTTGAATGGCTTTGGTCAGGGTTTTGCCGGTTACCCCGGCTGACATCGGATAAACCGGCTCTACCGTTTGAATGGCATCACGTTCGGCTTCGGTGCCGATGCGGTCAGGATGGGTGATTTGGTATTCGCCGCGATAATGGTCGATCTTGCCAGAGATGATCCGTTTTTCGCCCTCGGGCAGCACCTCGTTAAGGTATTTTCCCCGGGCATTAAAAAACACCAGCGTGACAAAGCCGTCATCGGTGCGGCAAATAATGCGATACGGGCGCCTGCGGTCTGGCGAGGGTTCATGGCGTTCGACAAAAACGTCCAGCGTCACAATGGCCCCGTCGATGGTCTCGGTCAGGGGTGGTGAAAAGCGCCGGTCAATCAGCCCGGTGGGAAGATGCCATAACAAATCCACCAGATGCGCACCGCCAATCAACCGTTCAACCAGCGGCTTTAACCGCGGGCCAATGCCGGGCAGGCTGTCTATTTCAGCAAAAAGCGGGAACAGGATTTCCGGACGCATACGTTTGACACTTGGCTTCAAAAATGGAACATTAGCAGAACAAAGACTTGTTTCTGTTCGGTATACAGCATATTTTCGCCCTCGCAACCATCGAGTTGGGCCGAAGGGACAAATCCAGCCCTTCACAGCATGGACCAATTTCGGAAATTGCCTTACAACGCTAGGCCATTGCCGGAAAGCGACATTGTGCCATATGTGGACATGCCCGCAAACAGTGACAGGAGAATAAGGCCCATGACTGATCATGACAATGAACTGGAATTGCGGCGTAAAAAACTGCAATTTCGCGGGGCCCATCGCGGCACCAAAGAAAACGACATTCTGGTTGGCCGTTTTATGGATGCCCATCTGGCAACTCTGAATGCCCGCCAGCTTGACGAATTTGAAGCCTTGATCGTCGATATCCCCGATGCCGACTTTTTTAAATGGGCGACTGGCAAGGAAAAAGCGCCAGCAGCCTATGATACCGAAGTTCTGGCTATGATTAACGAACTTAGCAACGCCCGATAAAGCATTGAATAATATCAAAGACATCGTCACACGCACCGACCGCGCCCGGTTAGGGGGGGTCCCCGAAGGTTATGATGCCCTTTTGCTGCGCGAAATTATGGATGCGGCAAAAGACAACCGCACCATCATGCATATTGCGCGCGACGACAAACGCATGGCGCAAATGGCCGAAGGCTTGCATTTTTTTGCCGGTGAGGTCGAAATACTGACATTCCCGGCATGGGACTGCCTGCCTTATGATCGGGTATCGCCGGTTGCCGATGTTACCGCGCGCCGGGTTGAAACCCTGACCATTCTGGCCGACCCCAAACAGCCGGTCGGCGAGTTCGGGCGAATTGTGCTGACAACGGCGGCGGCTGTTATGCAGCGCGTGCCGATGGTTGATGTGATGCATCGTGGCAAATTAACCCTGACAACCGATCAGGAATATTCCCGCGCCGATCTGACCGCCTATTTCGAGCGCATGGGCTATGGCCGCGCCGAACAGGTGATGGAACCAGGCGATTATGCGGTGCGTGGCGATATCGTTGATATTTTTGCCCCAGGCATGAAAGAACCGGTCCGGCTGGACTTTTTTGGCGATGAAATTGAAAGCATTCGCCGGTTTGATGTTGAAAGCCAGCGCACGGTCGGGCGCATCAATGAAATATCCCTGTTGCCGGTTGGCGAGATATTTCTCGACCCCGACACGATTTCGCTATTTCGCAGCAAATATCGCGAATTATTTGGCAATGTTTCGCAAACCGACCCACTTTATGAATCAATCAGTTCCGGCCTGAAATATGGCGGTATGGAACATTGGTTGCCACTGTTCCACGATGGGCTGGATACTATTTTCACCTATCTGCCCGATGCCATTATCAGCCTGGATCATCAGGTGGGCGAAGCGATTGATAACCGCATGGAAATGATCGATGATTATTTTCAGGCGCGCCAGAACATCAAGGGCGGCGGGCTTGCAGGCGATAGCGTTTACAAGCCGGTACCGCCCGAACGCCTTTACCTCGACCATACCGAATTTTCCCGCAATCTTGCCGGGCGGCTGGTGCTCGATTTATCGCCCTATGTCGAAGAAGAAAATGCCGAACGCGGCATTTTTGACATGGGCGCGCGCAAGGGCCGCGATTTTGGCGATATTCGCGCCCGTGCCGATGTAAATCTGTATGACGAATTGCGCGATTTCATTTCGGCCCAGCGCGGTAAACAGCATCAGGTTGTGATTGCATCCTATTCGGATGGCTCGCGCGATCGCATGGTGTCGCTTTTGCGCGAACACGGGGTCGGCAAGGTTGTTACAGCCGAGTGTTGGGAAGACATCACCGATGATCTGACCTTCGAGCATTGCGCGGTTGTGATCCTTGATATCGAACATGGCTTTCGCCGTGAAGGCCTGTGGTTTTTAACCGAACAGGATATTCTGGGCGACCGCATGAGCCGCCCCGGCGGACGCCGCCGCAAGGCCGAAAACTTTCTGCGTGAAGCATCGGAAATTGCCGAGGGCGACCTTGTTGTTCATATCGAACATGGTATTGGTCGTTATCTGGGTTTGATGACAGTCACAGCCGGTGGTGCGCCGCACGACTGTCTACAACTGGAATATGACGGCGGCGACAAGCTGTTTGTGCCGGTTGAAAATATCGAAGTTTTATCGCGTTATGGCTCGGATGAAGGCTTGTCGATCCTTGATCGCCTTGGCGGTGCCGCGTGGCAGGCGCGCAAGGCCAAACTGCGTGAACGCATCCGCGATATGGCCGACAAGCTGATTAAGGTCGCGGCCGCCCGCCATTTGCGCAAGGGCGAAGCCTTAACCGTGCCCGAAGGGGCCTATGACGAGTTTTGCGCCCGGTTCCCCTTTACCGAGACCGAAGACCAGGCCCGCGCCATTGAAGATACGCTGGGCGACCTTGGGGCTGGCAAACCGATGGACCGGCTGGTGTGCGGCGATGTGGGATTTGGCAAAACCGAGGTTGCGCTACGTGCGGCCTTTGCCGCCGTCATGTCAGGCAAGCAGGTTGCCATTGTCGCCCCGACAACATTGTTGTGCCGCCAGCATTACCTGAATTTCAAGGAACGGTTTGATGATTTGCCGGTCCGGGTTGAACAGCTTTCGCGTCTGGTAACCGGTAAAAATGCCAAGCTGGTGAAAGACAACCTTGAAAGCGGGCATGTTGATATTGTCTGTGGTACCCATGCGATATTGGGGCAGGGCGTAAAATTCAAAGATCTTGGCTTGCTGATTGTCGATGAAGAACAGCATTTCGGTGTTAAGCACAAGGAACGCCTGAAAGAACTTAAAACCGATGTTCATGTGCTGACCTTAACCGCAACACCCATTCCGCGTACTTTGCAACTGGCCCTGACCGGGGTTAAGGAACTGTCGATCATCGCGACCCCGCCGGTCGACCGTTTGGCCGTGCGGACCTATATCACGCCCTATGACCCGGTTGTGGTGCGCGAAGCCATTTTGCGCGAACGCCATCGTGGCGGGCAGATTTTTTATGTCTGCCCGCGGGTATCCGACATTGGCCGGGTGGCAAAGGAACTTGAAACACTGGTTCCCGAAATCAAGTTTGACATTGCCCACGGGCAAATGGGCGCACGCGACCTTGAACAGGTGATGACCGACTTTGTTGAACGCAAGTTTGATTTGCTGCTGGCAACCAACATCATTGAATCGGGCATTGATGTGCCCAATGCCAACACCATGATTTTGCACCGCGCCGATATGTTTGGTCTGGCCCAGCTTTACCAGTTGCGTGGGCGTATTGGTCGCTCCAAACAGCGGGCTTATGCCTATCTGACGTTGCCAAACGGCAAAAAACTGACAGCAACGGCAATGAAACGTCTTGAAGTCATGCAAACGCTGGACAGTTTGGGGGCCGGATTTAACCTGGCATCGCATGACCTTGATATTCGCGGGGCAGGGAACCTTCTGGGTGAAGAACAATCTGGGCATATCAAGGAAGTCGGGATCGAACTTTATCAGCAAATGATCGAGGAAGCCGTGGCCGAGGCCAAAGGTGAAATCGAGGATGCTGCCGATGCCGGTTTTGTCCCGCAAATCAATATTGGTATGCCGGTCTTGATCCCGGATCGTTACGTGCCCGACCTTGGCGTACGTTTGGGGCTTTATCGCAGGTTGTCCGAATTGCGCACGCGCGAGGAAGTGGACCAGTTTGGTGCCGAAATGATCGACCGTTTTGGTAAATTGCCCAAGGAAGTCGAAAACCTGCTGGATGTTGTAACCATCAAGCTGTGGTGCCGGGCGGCGAATATTGAAAAGCTGGATGCCGGGCCCAAAGGGGCCTTGATCACGCTTCACAATAACGAATTCCCCAATCCTGCTGGTTTAATTGGCTTTATTCAGCAGCAAGTAGGCGTGGCACGGCTGCGGCCTGATCATAAAATCGTTTATACCGCTGGCTGGGATGGCCCGATGGATCGGCTTGATGGTGTTAAACGCCTGATGCGTCGCCTGTCGGAAATTGCGGCACGCGCCTGACCTGAAACAGAAATGGCGGCACCGGAAACGGGCCGCCATTTTTAAATTTCAACACCGGTTTTTTTACTGCGAAATCAGGATATCTTCCTGGCGGGCAAGGCGGATCATACGTTGCAAAATACCGGGTTCTTGCGCCCCGGACAACGCATGACGGCCGTTAAACAGGAAACAAGGCACACCGCTAACACCCAACTGGTGGGCAAGGCGGCTTTCCTGCACAATAAATTCGTAATCCATGTCGCTGTGCAAATAATCGATAATTTCACTGCGATCAGCCCCGTGACGCATGGCAATATCGACCAGCACATCAACATCGCCAATATCACGGCCGCGCAGAAAATAGGCCGCAAAAAGATCTTCAACCAGGGCATTGCCGACATCAGGCCGTTCGGCAGACATTTTGTAAATCAGGCGGTGCGACAGGGTTGAATCCGGTGTCACGGCGATGGCATCAAAGTTAAAATCAATACCAACACTGGCACCCGCCGCCGCGATGGAATTATAAACGCGATTGGCACTTTCGATGCCGCCAAACTTGGTCGAAAGATACCATTTACGGTCAACCCCGCCCTGCGGCATGTCGGGGTTAAGCAAAAATGGCCGCCATTCGATTGGAAAGTTCGACAGTCCTTCGGTATTCAACGCTTTTTCAAGCCGTTTTTTACCGATATAACACCACGGACAAACCGTATCGACGATGGCTTCAACGCGCAGGGCGGAAAGCTGCATGAGTGTCATATCCCTCTTTGTCCGTGGCGGTTAACTTAACCGTGTAAAAACGACGTACCTGTCGCAATGGTGATGCCCAAATGTTCGGCCACTGTCTGGCCTATATCGGCGAAAGTCTCGCGTGCCCCAATCGGGCCGGGATCAATCGCCGGGCCAAATGCCAGTATCGGCACGACTTCGCGGGTATGGTCATTTCCGCGCCATGACGGGTCGCAACCGTGGTCGGCGGTGATAATCACCAGGTCGCCCGGTTTCAGGGCCGCACGTAATTCCGGCAGGCGGGCATCAAATTCTTCCAGCGCATTGGCATAGCCCGGCACATCGCGACGATGGCCAAATTCCATGTCAAAATCGACCAGATTGGTAAAGACAAGGCTGTTATCAGGCGCCTGGTCAATTTCCGTCATCATGGCATCAAACAGGGCCATGTTACCCGCCGCCTTAACCTTTTTGCTGATCCCGCGCTGGGCATAAATATCGGCAATTTTGCCAACCGAAATAACCTTGCCGCCCGCATCGCTAAACACATCCAGCAAGGTCGGGCGGGGCGGGGGAACCGCCAGATCGCGCCGGTTGGCGGTGCGTTTAAAGTCCGCAGGGGAAGACCCGACAAACGGGCGGGCAATAACCCGGCCAATATTATAAGGCTGGACCAAAGTGAAAGCGGTTTCACAAACTTCCATCAAACGATCAAGGCCGAAATGCGCCTCGTGGGCGGCAATCTGAAACACGCTATCGGCTGATGTGTAACAAATAGGCATGCCGGTACGAATATGTTCTTCGCCCAGCCTGGCAATAATATCGGTGCCAGGTGCATGGCAATTGCCCAAAATGCCGGGAATTTTGGTGCGTTTGATCAGCTCATCGGTCAATTCAGCAGGAAAGGTCGGCACATCGTTGGGGAAATAACCCCAGTCAAAATCAACAGGAACACCGGCAATTTCCCAATGGCCACTGGGGGTATCCTTGCCGCGTGAGACTTCACGGGCAAAACCATAGGCCCCGATGATGGCGCCGCCATGCTCCAGCCCCGGCGGGATTTGCCCGGTGACATCACGCGCCGCTTCGCCAAGGCCCAAGGCGGTCATGTTGGGCACACGCAACTTGCCTTTGCGAAAATCGGTGTCAGCCAAGCCTTTTGCACACAATTGCGCAATATGACCCAGCGTATCGGACCCCACATCGCCAAATTTGTTGGCATCCGGGGCGGCCCCGATCCCAAAGCTGTCAGCAACAATTAAAATGGCGCGTGCCATGGAAAATCCCTTCCTGGTATTCTTGTGTGCGGCCCATGCCCAAAAACACGGATCGCTGGCTCACAAATAGGTATTCGGGTTAATAGTTGCCAGCATTTGTCGATACCGGGTCGGTATTTACACCGCAAACGGCCAAAAGATCGGTCAAAACACCGCTGGCCCCAAAACGGAACGTCGCCGGTGTCGCCCAGTCCGGCCCCATAATGTGGTCGGCAATGGCCAGATACAACCCGGCATCCGCCGTTGTTTTAACCCCCCCCGATGCCTTGAACCCACAATCGAAACCTTGTTCTGCCTTGGCATCGCGAATGGCCGTGATCATGGCAATGGCGGCTTCCGGCGTGGCCCCGGCTGGTACTTTCCCGGTCGAGGTTTTGACAAAATTGGCCCCGTTGGCAATTGCCAGACGGGCGGCATCGTAAATGGTTTGCGTATCGGGGAATGCACCGCTTTCAAGAATAACCTTCAACGTCATGAAGGGTCCACAGGCCTGCCGGGTGGCGGTTATAACCTCGGCGGCACTATCTATATTGCCCGCCAAAAACGCCCGATAGGGCAAAACAACATCAATTTCATCGGCACCGGCAGCAACGGCATTGGCAGTTTCATCGGCAACGCGCTGGGCGTTTTCCCCACCGTCGGGGAAATTAACCACTGTGGCTGTTTTAACGCCACTTTGGCCAAGCGCCTTCCACGACGTTTCAACAAAAGGTGCATAGACACACACCGCTGCGGTATTGCCAACCGGGGTTTGGGCTTTGGCACACAGGGCTTCAATGGTTTCGATAGTGTCGTCATCATTCAGGCTGGTCAGATCCAGAACAGAAATGGCCCGCCTGGCTGTTGCCACATTGACAACGACAGATTTTGTCGCCGTTTCAATTGTTTCCGCTATGCTTTTAGTGTCGAACATTATGATCGCCCTGTGATGTGCCGTAAACAGGCAGGGCCCGAACAACTGTCCGGACCCTGCAAATCAGATATTCTAGCTATCGCTTCCGCCCGCAACCGTCAACGCGCAGTTAGCAGATTGCCACTTTTGCCGGGCAAAACATTTGGCCCCGCGACCGAGCATAACAACCCGCCTGGCACCACAAGCCGCCCACCAACACGGGCATACATAAAGCCATCTGTGCGGCTGCTAAACGGTGTTTTTTCACCGGTTTCGGTGTCAAGAACATATCCCAGTTCCTGACCAGCCTTGACCATGCCACCCGGCTTTGTTGAAAACACGATCATGCCGCCATGGGTTGCTGTCACACGGTCCACGCCAGCCAAGGGGGTTGCATCGCATTTGGCAACGGGCAGGGGGCCGGGGTCGCCCGCGATCACGCCGCGCCGTTGCAGAAAGCAAAACAGGTTGGCAGCATCTTCGGCGGCGTAATGGTCATACACATCCTGTTCACCGCGCAATTCGATGGTGGTTGCCAAGGTTGCCATGGGAATGGGAAACGCTTCGCCATATTCACGGCGCATCACCACCCATGGCAGGCTGAAGGCTTCGTCAAACGGGTTGTCACCGGATTCTTCGGCGATCAGGCAGGCACCTGCACCGATTTGGGCGTTTAAATCGGCGGCATCGGGCCAACTGGAATCGCTGGTGTAAAGATGCATGGCGGCTTCCCAGTCACAATGCAGGTCCATCACCAGATCGGCATCAATTGCCAGTTCGGCCAGGGTAAAGCGCAAATCTTGCAAATCGGTCATAGGACCGGATGATGCCCGGCGCTCCTTGATCAGGCGGCGCAGTTCGGTGCGGATAATGGCAACATTTTCTGTGCCGTTCTGGCCCAGTTTGCCTTTTACCGCAACAATCAGCTCGTCGCACAAATCGGGGTAATGCCGGTTAAAGTTTTGCCCGGTTCGCATGTCAAACCGGCCCAGCGGCTTCATATCCACATACTGGGTAAAGCCGATCGGGTTGGCAAACGGGACGACCACAACTTCGCCAAGGATCTCGCCTTTGGTTTCGGCATCAGCCAGCAGTTTTTCAAGATGGTGCAACACCAGCACACCGGGCAGTTCGTCAGCATGCAGGGCGGCCTGAAAATAGGCTTTGGGCCCTTTGCCGACTGTTCCATAGGTGCGCACGGTCAGGGCGCGGGTGGTGCCCATTTGGGGGCGAAGAAGTTCAATGCGCTGTTGCTGCATTTCATACCTTTAGGTTAGGGGGCCGGTCGTTGGTGGCGCCGACATGTTGAAAATAAATCGAGAGCAGATAATAGAGATTACAGATTAGATCAGTTGCGCCGAACGCCGGACAAAAAACCATCCACAGCTGATTTCAGGGAAACACCCTGCTGGCTTAGCTCGTTAGAGACGCGCGCAACCTCGCGCGAGGCAACATCTGATTCTTCCGACGCACGGGCCACGCCGTCAATTGACGAAATAACAGACTGCGTTCCGCGCGCGGCCGATGTTGCACTTTGTGAAATTTCGGCGGTCGCACTGCCTTGTTGTTCGATGGCCGTCGATATGCTGCCGGTCAGAACACTAAGTTCGCCAATCGTTCGGGTAATGGTTTCAATCGCCTTGACCGCTTCGGCAGTCTCACCCTGTACCTCGGCAATCTGACGGCTGATTTCCTCGGTCGCCTTGGCTGTTTGCGAGGACAGGTTTTTTACTTCCCCGGCAACCACGGCAAAACCCTTGCCCGCATCCCCGGCGCGTGCGGCCTCGATCGTGGCGTTCAGGGCCAAAAGATTGGTCTGTTCGGCAATGCCGCTAATCAGGGCAACAATTTCACCGATTTTGCTAACCGATTGATCAAGGTCGAGGATTTTGCCATTGGCGGCCTCGGCTTCGGCCACGGCTTCCTCGGATCTACCAAGGGCGGTTGACGAACTGCGGCCGATTTCATCAATCGAGGACGAAAGCTCGGTCGTGGCTGTCGACACCGTGGTGACGTCATCGGCGGCATTTTGCGAATGCCCCAGGGCCTCGCCACCCAGCGAGCGGGTTTTTTCGGCGGCGGACATCATCGATTGACCGGCATGGTCCAAATGGCCCATCGACACATTCAATGTGGTCAGAATATTGGTGATTTCGCCTTCAAATTCCTCTGTAAGGTTTTGAAGACGCTGGCTATGTTCAAGCTGCTCGGCTTTCTTTTCTTCTTCCTTGCGCCGCATGGTGCGCCGTTCCTGAATGTTGCGTTTAAACACAGCCAGGGCACGGGCAAATTCGCCAATTTCGTCGGTGCGGTCGGTGGATGGAATTTCAGCTGCCAGATCATCATCAGCCAAACGGACCATGGTGGCGCGAACGTCGTCAAGCTGGCGGATAACCCGGCGGACAATAAACTGCCCGACCAGCCCGATCACCACCAGAATGGCAATCGCGCGCAAGATCATGGAATTGCGCAGGTTTGCAATCGGCGCCATAATTTCGCTAACGCGGGCTTCGGCAATCATCGCCCATGTTGTCCCGCCATATTGAATAGGCTGATAGGCGGCAACCTTTTCAACATTGTCGGCATCGCGATAGGTCATAACCCCGGTTTCACCCGCCATTGCAGCCGCCACCGGGGCGGTATCGTGGCTGACATTCAGCACGGGCTCGTTACCACCCTCCGCCGCATTCATCTGACGATCGACCGTTCTTAACAGTTTGTCCGGCCCGACCAGATAAATCGACCCGGTGTCGCCCAAACCGGCAGGATCGGCGGTGACGTCGTTAATTTCTGAAACCGGTTCCTCGACCACCAGAAAACCGCGTACATCGCCTTTGTCGGCAATGATGGGGGCCACGATAAACCGTGAAATCATATCCGGAACGTTACGTAAAAAGTCACCAAAGGCGACCGGGGTGTTCGCCGGATCTGCCATCACACCTTTTAGCAACGAAGACAAGCCGGGATAGGGGAACTGGGCATCGTTGATATTGCGGCCAAATTCATCGCGTTTGTTAACGGTATAAATCACATCCCCGGTCAGCGAAACCAGCATCAGTGAGCGATATTGCCGTTCTGTCGCAATGCCGCGCAAATCAACGTGAAAACGGTTATGATAGCGGGTGTAAGGGGTGCGTTCTTCGGGTTTGGTCAGTTCGGCGCGCTTGTCGGCAGGGTTGGGGTTTTCATCAATAAACAACCGCCGCAGATTTTTTTCCCGTCCGTCGCCTTCCAGGGCCCAGCCCGAGGCAAAGCTGTCATTGGCTTCCTTGATCTGCAAGCTGCTTGCCAGGCGTTCTACCGACTGGTTTTCAACCCGGAACAACCGGTTCAATGTCGAGGTGCGCGCATCAAGTAACGCCGTCAGCTTGTCGGCCGACAGGCTGCGGATATCGTTCGAGGCCAGCCAGTAATCGGCAGCGCCAAGAACAAGAATGGATATCAGCGAGCTGATCGCGACAAGCAAAGGCAGTTTGACGGCCAGTCGCATGTTTTTACGCGGGCGTGCAGACGCACCAGCGACGGATGAACGGGTCATGATCGTTGGTAACCTTTAAAGTGCGACCGGCGGTAAGGCACCGGTCGCTGTCGATGTGGAAACAGATGGGTATCAGGCCTGAACACCGATTTTAACCGTCGGTTTTTTATCGGCCTCGCGGACTTCGTTGCGGCGCAGATATTTTTCAATACCTTTGAAACCAAATGTCAGCACGTAAACAATGATCAGGTAAATGATCCCGGCCGAAATGAAGGCTTCATAGGGCAGGGCCGTACGGGCCACAATTTTGCGTGCCGCCCCGGTCAATTCCATCATTGTTACGGTGGACGCCAGCGAGGTGGCTTTCAGGGTGAAAATGACGTCGTTGGTGTAAGCAGGCCAGATAATTTGCCACATGCGCGGAAAAATGATCCGGCGATAGGTTGTGGCTGGCGTCATGCCACAGGCACGCGCCGCCTCGACCTCGCCACTGGGCACGTTATTGATGCCACCGCGCATTATTTCAGCAACATAGGCCGCTGTGTTCAGGATAAAGGTTAACAGGCAATACCAATAGGGATCGCGCAAATACTGCCACGTCCAGCTGTCCTGAATGCCATCGATATTGGAAACAAGCTGTCCGACGCCGTAATACATCATGAACAGCTGGGCGATTAGCGGCGTTCCGCGAAACAGGTAGATAAACCCGAAAGGAACCGCCTGTACCCACAAGTTTTTCGACGTCCGGGCGATGGCAAGGGGAATGGCCAGCAGGCTTCCGAAAGCCACAGCGATCACGAGCAACTGCAAGGTGAGCAGCAGCCCGTCATACAGCCAGCCGTGATATTTGCCCAGCACATAGATCAGATCTTCAAACATGTCTATGCCCTCGCAATACCGCGGGAAGCCCGCTTTTCAAGACGGTTAAACGCGAAAAGCGACACGGTGGTAAATGCCAGAAACATCAGCATTGCCACCAGATAAAACGTAAACGGGGCTTTTTCCGTGCCTGCACCAACCGCGGCCTTGCGCAAAATTTCTTCAACGCCGACCACAGAAATCAACGCCGTATCTTTGATCAGCACCTGAAACAGGTTATTGAGGCCCGGCAAGGCAAAGCGCCACAATTGCGGCAGCTTGATGCGACGGAAAATCTGGGTGGGGGTCATGCCCGTGGCAATCGCAGCCTCGATCTGGCCTTTGGGAATGGCCAGCATGGCCGCGCGAAAAACTTCGGAGGCAAATGCCCCCTGAACCAGCGCCAGTGCCGCAACCCCGGACCAGAACGCCGGAATGTCAACGCGGGTTTCTGCACCGCTGATCATTTCAGCGATGTTCTGGACCGCAATGGTGCCGCCAAAATAGATAAGTAAAATAACCAGAAGTTCGGGAATGCCCCGGATAATAACCGTATAGCTTTCACCAATGACGCGCAGGGCTTTAAAACGCGACAATTTTGCCGACGCCCCTAACAGGCCAATAACAATCATAAAAGGCAGAACAGTCAGGCACAACTGAATGGTGACAATTCCACCATCAAGCATTTGCCAGCCGCGGCCATATAAATCAAACATGATCTCTCCCGCATGCCTTGATGCCGGTTATAGAAAAGCCCGACAATAAGGGAAGGGCGACACCATGGTGTCGCCCTGTTTCTGAACCGATCACCGCGGATGAAGGTTGATGGTCTCGAAATATTTCTTGTTCAATTTTTCATAAGAGCCATTGGCCAGCATTTCGGCCAGTGCCTTGTTGAACAGTTCTTTCAGGTCCTGGTCTTCTTTGCGCAGACCAATACCGGCACCTTCGCCAAACCATTCAACCGGGGCAAAGGTATCGGAAACGAAACCATAGCCTTTACCGGCATCGGAATTGACCCATTCCAGCAAAACGCCGGAATCAGCCAGGGTTGCATCAATGCGACCAGCCGTCAGGTCGAGCAATGCATTGTCCTGGGTGTCATACATGCGGATTTCAGTATTGGGGAAATTGTCTTCAAGGAAGTTTGCGTGGGTGGTCGAACGCTGAACGCCGATCACCATGCCATCAAGCGCACCTTCGACAACTTTGCCATCTTTGTAGGCTTCGATTTTCATGCCGTCTTTGCCAACAAAAACAGCCGGGGTGGTGCAGTAATAGTTACTGAAATCGATCGAACGTTTGCGTTCATCCGTGATCGACATCTGAGCGATGATGGCATCATATTTTTTTGCCAGCAGACCCGGAATAATCCCGTCCCAGTCCTGAGCGACGATTTCGCATTCAACGCCTGCAGTTTTGCAAAGTTCGTTGGTGAAATCGACATCAAAACCCTGCAGTTTGCCGTCTTTATCGACAAAGTTAAACGGAGGGTATGCACCTTCCGTAGCAACCACAACCTTGTCCCAGGCGGCACTTGCGACAGATGCGCTAAATGCAATACCGACAGCTGCGACCGCAGCAGCCTTGATCCAATTCTTCATTCATAGTCTCCCTTGTTGTAACGAGAAGACAGCTTATGCTGCATTTCCCTGTTCCGGCCCGCCACCGCTCGCCGGAATGTCCAGATCAGTAATCGCGCTGAAGAAATTGCTTCATGCGTTCTGACTTTGGATTTTCGAAAACCTCTTTCGGGTCCCCGGCTTCTTCGACAAGCCCCTGATGGAGGAACATGACCTTGTTGGACACACCCTTGGCAAAGCTCATTTCATGGGTCACCACCAGCATGGTCCGGCCTTCTTCGGCCAGATCGGTCATAACCTTTAAAACTTCCCCAACCAGTTCCGGGTCAAGTGCCGAGGTCGGCTCGTCAAAAAGCATAACTTCGGGCTCAATCGCCAACGCACGCGCAATCGCCGCACGCTGTTGCTGACCACCGGAAATATGACCGGGATAATAATCGCGGCGTTCATACATGCCGACCTTGTGCAAAAGGGCGTCGGCACGCTCAATTGCCTGTTTTTTGGGAACGCCCAGCACATGTACCGGGGCTTCAATAACGTTCTCAAGAATCGTTAAATGGCTCCACAGATTAAAGCTCTGGAACACCATCGCCAATTTGGTACGGATACGCTGTAACTGTTTTTTGTCGCCGGGTTCCTGGCTGCCGTCGGCCAGCGCACGCATCTTGATCAGCTCGCCATGGACAAAAACATGTCCGGCATTGGGCGTTTCAAGAAGGTTGATGCAGCGCAGGAAAGTGCTTTTACCAGACCCGGACGATCCGATAATGGAAATTACATCACCGGTATTGGCGGTCAGATCAATGCCTTTGAGCACCTCGTGATCACCAAAGCTTTTGTGCATCCCTTCGACTTTAAGGGCGGGTGTTGCTGTGCTCATAACGTAAAAAAGAGCCCCCTGTTTGTATTTTTCGTCTTGTAATGACGTTTGAAAAGGGGAGCCAGGCAGCATCGCCACCATAAAATGATTCCCCCGAATATCATCTTGCCTGCCAATAATGGCGCGTGATGACCCCGTATTTCTACTGATTTTTTACATATCTATGAAGAAAATGGTGTAACCCGCACGATATGCCGCGTCGCTTTGCTGGTTTTGGCAAAAATTCTGCGGGCATACGGGATTTTACGCAACAAACTGTCTGCCCAAATTCAGTGCAAAAAGAATCCATGACTAAAACATGATCATTTTTGTCGCCGAAAGATTCGGAAACCAACAAGGAATTATGTGATGACTTGGCGGGAAAGGTGGCGGAGAGACAGGGATTCGAACCCTGGGTACCCGTAAAGGCACGCCGGTTTTCAAGACCGGTGCATTCAACCACTCTGCCATCTCTCCGCAATGTGGTCTGTTTGGTGCGGCCCTTCAATAAGGGCACGACGGGGTGCTGTCAATATATGTTATTGCTTCCATGGCCGATAAAATTACATTTTGGGGCCAAGGCCCTGCGCTGGTACTGAAGCTGGGCTACGGACATGGCCCGGCATTGCCGGTTGATCGAAAAACGGGGGACACATTGTTTTTTATATTTTCCAAGATTGCGGCTTTCTTTTTGCAACCTGGAAACCTCGTGACGCTGGGGTTTGCCACGGCCCTTGTTTTGGTACTGTTTAAAGCAACCCGGCGTGCTGCCCACGCGCTATTGGTGGTTATTGCCATGATATGCGTCGGGGTCACAGTATGCCCGGTTGGCCAATACGGTGTGCAAATTCTTGAAGACCGGTTTCCCCGCCCGACACTCGAATCCATTCATGGCGAAAACATTGCCGGCATCATCGTTCTGGGTGGCGCCGTTGACGGAGAACAATATATCGAACGCGGACTGGTTGAGTATAATGGCTCGGCTGACCGGATTTTTGGCATGCTGCAACTGGCAAATCACTATCCTGCTATACCCGTTATTTATAGCGGGGCCGACGGCGCCCTGGTGGCGCGCGGTTTTAACGAGGCCGATGCTGTGCAGGCGGATATGATCGCGCGCGGGATTAATGCCACCAACATTGTGTATGAAAATCAATCCCGCAACACGGCTGAAAATGCAGCGCTGAGCTATCAGTTGGTGATAAAAAACTGGCCGGAACGCGCACAGGGAAAATGGCTGCTGATAACCTCGGCACGGCATATGCCGCGTGCAATGGGTGTGTTTCGGCAATATGGCTGGTCAATTATCGCCTGGCCGGTGGATTATATCGCGCCAGCGCACCGCCATTTAACAGATATTAACGTCTCGCATTCTATCAAGATGCTGGACAATGCGTTGAAAGAGTTTGCTGGCCTGACTGCCTATTACTGGACAGGGCGAACCTCAACGTGGTTTCCGGCCCCCTGACAGGGGGTAAATAAAGCAAAACGAATTTATTCTGACAAGGACAGGGCGAACAATATGAAAATTCGGACACTCGGTACTGTTGCCACGATTCTTGGTGCGCTTGTGATTGCAAGCCCCGTATTGGCCGCGCCCGCAGATGCCCCTTTGCCCGCCTTCACGACAGAAGGGTTCAATAAATGGCTGGCAGATTTTAAACGCGATGCCCTTAAAGATGGCATTACGCAAAAAACACTCGATGAGGCCTTTGCCAATACCCAGCCGATTCCGCGGGTGATTGAACTCGACCGCAGCCAGCCTGAATTCAAACTGACCTTCGAGCAATATTTGCAGCGTGTTGTGCCGCAGTCGCGCATTGACGAAGGACGGCGCAAATTTGCCGAAAATCGCGACATTATTGAAGCGGCTGCCAAAAAATACGGTGTGCCTGCGCATTACCTGACCGCATTCTGGGGCATTGAAACCGGTTTTGGCAAACATACCGGCGGGTTTTCCGTGATCGATTCTTTGGCAACCCTGGCCTTTGAAGGCCGCCGGGCGGATTATTTCCGAGGCGAGTTGATCAAGGCGCTGAAAATTATCGATGCCGGGCATATCTCGGCCGCCGCGATGGAAGGCTCGTGGGCCGGGGCCATGGGGCAGGCGCAGTTTATGCCCTCAACCTTTATGGCCTATGCCACCGATGGCAATGGCGATGGCAAAATCGATTTATGGACCCAGAAGGAAGACGTCTTTGCATCGGCGGCGAATTATCTGTCGTCGGTCGGCTGGAAAGAAGACGAACGCTGGGGCCGCAAAATCAGCCTGCCCAAAGGGTTTGATGCCAGCAAAGCCGGGCGCGATGTGCGCAAGCCGATTGCCGAATGGCAGAACATGGGCGTTCGCATGCCCGATGGCAGCAACCTGCCAACTGCCGATATGAAGGCCGCCATTGTGCTGGTAAATGACGGTGCCGGACCTGCTTATATGGTTTATAACAATTTCAATACCATTATGCACTGGAACCGCTCGACCTATTTTGCCATAGCGGTTGGTACACTTGCCGATGCCATTGCCGGTCGTTGATCGGTTACGTGACGATCCTGGAATGACAAGGAAAAACTGGATGCCCAAATCAGCTCTCCGACCGGCTCGCCCGTTGTGGCGCCTTGGCTGTCAAGTGACAGGGGTTGCCACCATACTGGTGATGCTGGCTGGCTGTGCGGAAACCCAGCTTGCCGTTCACAGTGTGAAACGGATCGGGGCGCAAAACCAGACATCCGCCCCGGCTCAGACCGGCGCTTATAAAATTGGCAAGCCCTATGAAATTGCCGGGCAATGGTATTACCCTGCTGTCGATTACGAATACCGCGAAACCGGCATTGCATCGTGGTACGGGCCGAAATTTCACGGAAAATACACCGCCAATGGCGAAATATTTGACCAGAATGAAGTTTCGGCCGCCCACCGGACATTACCATTGCCCAGCATTGTGCGGGTGACCAACCTGGAAAATGGCCGGTCACTGAAAGTTCGGATCAATGACCGTGGGCCGTTTGCGCGAAGCCGCATTATTGATATGTCGCGCAAGGCCGCCCAGCTTTTGGGGTTCGAGCAAAAAGGAACCGCCAAGGTCATGGTTGAGGTTCTCGAAGCCGAAAGCCAGCAGGCCGCCCTGATTGCGCAGGGTAAAGGTGGATCTGTCATGGTCACAGCGGCGGAAAAAGAAACCGTCACCGCGGCCCCAAGGGCATCGGTCGAAACGGTGTCGCTTGATGCGCCGCAAAGCAAGAAGGCGCCAGGCGATTTTAATGACAGCCCGGCACCCGCTTTGGCCAAACGGGCGAAATATGATCCTGCGTCAGTCACAAACGACGCTGCCGTCACCGCACAGGCCAATCCTGAAGTAAATGTTTCAGCCGTGCCGCCAAGTGCAATTTATGTTCAGGCCGGTGCCTTTTCCGTTTATGACAATGCGCTGAACCTGCGAAATCAGCTTTATAATCTTGCACCGACCAAAATCGAGCCGATCGATGTAAAAGGGACGACATTTTATCGGGTCCGCCTGGGCCCGATGGCAACCGTACCAGAAGCCGATGTTTTACTTGAACGGGTTCTGGCATCCGGCCAAACCGGAGCACGGGTGATCGTGGAATGCGCCGGGGCAGGGGGAAACACACCTGCCGGGTGTTAATTTGACCGGGGATAGACGGGTAAAGACGTGGTTGCACATTTTTGCCCAATTTGCGACATAGGACAGCCCTGTTGGCCATCGGCCAATCCTTCGGGGACGAAATAAATCAACAGGACAAGGACGTTATGAATTTACTTCCGTCAATTCCGAGCAAAGCCACATTCAATCGGCTTTTGGCCGGGGCAGTGCTTCTGGGGACAGCGATGGCGGCAACTGCCAGCCACGCACAGTCAATCGAAACCATCGCGCGTGAAGCCTATCTTGTTGATTATGACACTGGCGCAGTTCTGCTAAACAAGAATGGCGACGATCTTGCCGAACCGGCCTCGCTGACCAAAATGATGACGATCTACATGCTGTTTGATCGCATCAAAAATGGTAGCCTCAGCCTGAAAGACACCTTCCATGTCAGTGAAGAAGCATGGAAAAAAGGTGGATCGAAAATGTTCGTCGAGGTTAATTCCGACGTTTCGATCTATGATTTGATCCACGGGATTATTGTTCAGTCCGGTAACGATGCCGCCATTGTTGTGGCCGAAGGCATTGCCGGTACCGAAGATGCCTTTGCCCATGAAATGACGGAAAAAGCCCGCGAAATCGGCATGACCAAGTCGGTATTTAAAAACGCGACGGGCTGGCCGGCCGAAGGCCACATGGTCACCGCACATGACTTGTCGGTGCTGGCGCACCGGACCATTCACGATTTTCCGGATTTGTATAAATTTTATAGCGAACCGGTCTTTACCTATAACGGTATTCGCCAGCACAACCGCAACCCGCTTTTGGGTACCAGTGCCGGTGTTGACGGCATGAAAACCGGCCATACCGAAACCGCTGGTTTTGGCCTGACGGCAACGGCGAAACGCGATGGCCGCCGTTTGATTCTGGTGGCCATGGGCATGCATTCGATGCGCGAACGTCGCACCGAAGGACAAAAGCTGCTTGATTGGGGTTTCCGCGAATTTGACAATTACCATCTGTTCAAAAAAGATGATGTTGTCAGCTCTGCCGATATCTGGCTGGGCGACACCGGCAAGGTCGATCTGGTTACCGATCAGGACATCACGCTGACAGTTCCGCGCAAGGATCGCAAGGATATGAAGGTTTCTGTCGTTTATGAAGGGCCGATCCCGGCACCAATCAGCGCAGGCCAGCAGGTTGCGACCTTGAAAGTTCAAATTCCCAATCAGGATGCCCAGTCTTTTCCGCTTTATGCCAAAACCGGTGTTGAACGGCTTGGCCTGGTCGGGCGCATTGGCGCGGCGATCAAGTATCTGGTCTGGGGAGGCAGCAACGGGTGAGTACCCCGGACGGAATTTTTATCAGCTTTGAAGGCGGAGAAGGCAGTGGAAAATCCACCCAGATCCGCCTTTTAGAGCAATGGTTTCGCCATCGCGGTCGTGACGTTGTTGTCACCCGCGAACCAGGCGGGTCACCGGGTGCGGAGGAAATCCGCGCCCTTTTGCTTACCGGGGATCCGGGCCGCTGGGATGCCGTAACCGAAGCACTTTTGATGTTTGCATCACGGCGCGACCATGTTGAACGCACCATCCGCCCGGCACTGGCACAGGGGCAGGTGGTGTTATGCGACCGCTTTGCAGACTCGTCCGTGGCCTATCAGGGCTATGGCCACGGGTTGGGGGCCCATTTTATTCGTCAATTGTGGAAACTGGCCATTGATGATTTTAAACCCGATCTGACATTAATGATGGATTTGCCGCTTGAAACCGGGCTGGAACGGGCAGGGGCACGTTTTGCCAATGTCAGTGCCGCCGAAGACCGGTTTGAAAAAATGGAACTGGCGTTTCATCGCCGCTTGCAGCAGGGATTTCGTGAAATCACCGCCGCCGAGCCACACCGCTGTCGCGTTATTGATGCCAACGGCGATATTGAAACGGTCGCCGCCCGCATATCGGCAACTGTCGAACAATTTTTGACAAGTCAACCCGCATGAGCACAGACGATGACGAGGATCGGGGGTACCCGACTCCTCGAAAAAACCACCAGCTAAAGGGCCACGACGCCGCCGAACAGGTGATTGTTGACGCATGGAACAGCAAACGCATGCATCACGCATGGTTGCTGTGCGGGCCACGCGGCGTCGGCAAGGCGACCCTTGCCTATCGCATGGCGCGGTTTGCCCTGTCGCATGGCGGTGAAAATGCCGGGGGTGGTCTGTTTGGAGACGTACCGACCAGTTTGTATGTCTCGCCCGACGACCCGGTTTTTCGCCGTATCGCCGGGGGCGGGCATGGCGATTTGAAGGTGATCGAACGCCTTTACGATGAAAAGAAAAAACGCCTTCAGGGCGAAATTGTTGTGGAAAATGTACGTGCCGTTGGCAACTTCATGTCCAAAACCTCGGCCGAGGGTGGGTGGCGTGTGGTGATTGTCGATGCGGCAGATGAACTTAACCGCAATGCCGCCAATGCCATTTTGAAGGTTTTGGAAGAACCGCCCGCAAATGCGATGATGATCCTGATCGCCCATCAACCTGGAAAATTGCTGCCGACCATTCGGTCGCGCTGCCGTCGGTTGAATTTGGGCACGCTTGATGATGAGACTGTCGGATCCCTTCTGGCGCAATATTGCCCGGATATGGAAACAGCCGACATTCACGCCCTGACCGGACTGGCCGATGGCAGCATTGGCCGGGCGTTGCAATTGCACGACGTGGGCGGGCTGGAACTGTATACCGAGCTGGTGAACCTGATTGCGACCTTGCCCGACACCGATGTTGCCGCCCAGCACAAATTTGCCGAACGGTTTTCGCCCGCCGATCGCGATGAAGCCTTTGTGACGGTAACGGCGCTGTTAAACTGGTGGCTGGCGCGTATGATCCGGTTTGCGGCAACAGGAACGGCCCCGCGCGAGGTGGTAAGCGGTGAATTGCCTGCCATGCAACGCATGGCTGCTGCGCAACCGCTTGATCAATGGCTGGAGGTGTGGGAAAAGATCACCGACCTGATGTCAGCGACGCGCGGGCTTCATCTGGACCGCAAGCAGGCGCTTTTAAATGCGTTTTTCATGCTTGAAGCCACCATTCGAGGCTAGTGCGGCTGGGCTGATTTAAATATATATGACCGGACGGCCCGCAAGGGCCGTTTTGCGTCATGCTTTAATACGAAGGATTGCGATCATGACCGGGCAAAAACCGCCCTTCTACATCACCACGCCGATCTATTACGTCAATGACAAGCCCCATATCGGCCATGCCTATACCACGCTGGCTGTTGATGTGATGGCGCGGTTCAAACGTCTGGACGGTTTTGATGTGATGTTCCTGACCGGAACAGATGAACACGGTCAGAAAGTTGACGCATCGGCGGCTGCCAAAGGCATTGATCCGCAAACCTTTACCGATCAGGTTTCGCAAAATTTCCGCGATCTTGCTGTGCATATGAATTTTTCCAACGATGATTTCATCCGCACCACCGAAGAACGCCACAAAAAGGCCTGTCAGGCATTGTGGAACACTTTGGTGGAAAAGGGCGAGATTTATCTGGGTTCGTATGACGGCTGGTATTCCGTCCGCGACGAGGCGTTTTACGCCGAAAAGGAACTGATCGAAAAAGACGGTCAGAAGCTTGCCCCGACGGGGGCGCCGGTCGAATGGGTGTCCGAGCCCAGCTATTTCTTCAAATTGTCGGAATGGGGCGACCGCCTGTTAAAATTCTATGATGATAATCCCGATTTCATCGCGCCCAATTCGCGTCGCAACGAAGTTATCAGCTTTGTCAAAGGTGGCATGCACGATCTGTCGGTGTCGCGCACCAGCTTTAAATGGGGTGTGCCGGTTCCTGGCAATGAAGACCATGTGATGTATGTCTGGGTCGATGCCCTGACCAACTATCTGACCGCAGTTGGCTACCCTGATGTTGACCCCGAAAAACTGGCCAAATACTGGCCTGCCGACCTGCACATGGTGGGCAAGGACATTGCCCGTTTCCATGCGGTTTACTGGCCCGCTTTGTTAATGGCAGCAGGGATTGCGCCGCCCAAGCGGGTCTTTGCCCATGGCTGGTGGACCAATGAAGGCCAGAAAATTTCCAAATCAACCGGAAATGTCATTGATCCTTATGATCTGACGTCCAAATACGGGTTGGATCAAACCCGTTATTTCCTGTTGCGCGAAGTGCCATTTGGTAATGATGGTGATTTTTCCCATCAGGCGATGGTCAACCGCATGAACAGCGAACTGGCCAATGACCTTGGCAATTTGTGTCAGCGTGTTTTGTCCATGATTGGCAAAAACTGCAATGCCAAGGTGCCAACACCGGGCGAGTTTAGCGATGCCGACAAGGTTATTTTGACCAAGGCGCATGACCTGCTGGATGCTGTTCGTGTGCAGATTGACGTACAGGCATTTAACAAAATGCTTGATACCATCTGGTTGCTGGTTGGGGATGCCAACCGGTATGTCGATGAAATGGCACCGTGGGGTCTTAAAAAGACCGATCCGGCGCGCATGGAAACAGTTTTGTATGTGCTGGCAGAAGTCATTCGCCATGTTGGTATTCTGGTTCAGCCGTTGATGCCGGAATCTGCTGCGAAAATTCTCGACCAGTTGGCCTTGGGCGATGATGAACGCGGGTTTGATCGTATTGGTGCGAAACATGCTTTGGTCGCCGGAACGGACCTTCCCAAACCGGCCGGTGTTTTCCCGCGTTATGTTGAACCGGAAACAGAAGGAGAGAAGGCATGAATGTCGCCCTTGTCGACAGCCATTGCCATCTGGACTATCCCCAGTTTTCTGACGATTTTGCGGGCACCATGGCGCGTGCCCGCGATGCGGGCGTTGGCATGATGGTGAGCATTGGCGTGCGGATGACGACCTTTGATCAGGTGCGCGCCATGGCTGAACGTGCCGATAACATTTATTGCACAGTGGGGGTTCACCCGCACGAAGCGGGCGAAGAAGGGCTATCGAGCCCCGATATCCTGATTGAAAAAGCCAAAGACCCGAAAGTGATCGGCATTGGTGAAAGCGGGCTGGATTATTTTTATGACAATGCCCCGCGCGATGCGCAGCAGCAAAGTTTCCGCGCCCATATTGCGGCGTGCCGCGAAACCCAGTTGCCGCTGATTGTGCATACCCGTGATGCCGATGACGATACGATGGATATTTTGGAAGAAGAATATGCCAAAGGCGCTTTTCCCGGCGTTATCCATTGTTTTAGTTCGTCGGCCGAGCTGGCGCAGCGGGCTTTGAAGATCGGGTTTTATATTTCCTGTTCGGGAATTATCACCTTTAATTCGGCCAAGGCCATTCGCGATGCCGTTGCCGATGTGCCGCTGGACCGTTTGATTGTGGAAACGGACTCACCCTATCTGGCACCGGTGCCCAAACGTGGCAAATCGAACGAACCTTCATTTGTGGCCCATACGGCGGCAAAACTTGCTGAAATCAAAGGTGTTAGCACCGATGAAATCGCCCGGATCACGACGGACAACTTCTTTGCCCTGTTCACCAAGGCGGACCGTTCGCGCCTGAGCGTTGTGGGAGCAGGCGAACAGTGACGAAAATAACCATCCTTGGCTGCGGATCCTCAAACGGGGTGCCTTCCGTTGGTTTGGGGTGGGGGGCGTGCAACCCGGATAATCCTAAAAACCGGCGTTTGCGCAGTTCGATCCTGATAGAAGAATCCGGACAGAAAATTCTGGTCGATGTTGGCCCGGATTTTCGCGAACAGGCACTGGCCGCCGATATCAAACATATCGATGCCATCCTGTTTACCCATGCCCATGCTGATCATGTTCATGGCATCGATGATCTGCGCTGGATCAACGTTGCCATGCATCGGCCAATTGACATTTATGCCTCCGCCGAGACGATCCAGACACTGGAACAACGCTTTGCTTACGTGTTGCAACCGCTGGCTGACGGTGTTGATTTTTATTACAAACCGGTGCTGGTGCCCCATCAGATTGACGGGCACCTTGATATCGGCGGTGTGTCGGTCAAGGTCTTTCCCCAGGATCACGGTTTTTGCGAAAGCCTGGGGTTCCGGGTGGGAAACTTTGCCTATTCAACCGATGTTGTGAACCTGCCGGACTATTCCCGTCAGTTTTTATATGACCTTGATGTCTGGGTGGTTGATTGCATGCGGTTAACACCGCACGCCACACATGCGCATCTGGAAAAGGTTATGGAATGGGTCGAAGAATTTAAACCACAACAGGTTTATTTTACCCATATGAGCATCCAGGTAGATTACGATCACATCAACGATATGACGCCCCGCCATGTTGGCCCGGCTTATGATGGCCTGGTGATTGAAATTTAACAGCGCCTAAACGCCTTAAATTCAGAACGGTACGGAACTTACCTCATCCAGCGTGCAATCATTTTATGTTGCACATTGGCCTGTGCCGCCACCCGGTAATAAGACAGCATTTCGCGCATCGGGTCTGACAGGCGGTCAAAGCCGGAAATAAACGCAACCACGATCCCGATGGTGGTTTGACCTTCGATCACCAGATATCCCCCGACAATCAGCACAATAAGCGGCGTTGCTCCGTTTAAAAAATTGATGATCGCCTTCATGCCAAACTTTAAAACAAAGGTCATCATCCGGTTACGGTAAAGCAGATCAATGCGATCGGGCAGGTTGGTTTCATCAAGGTCAATATCGTCATGGGGCAGGTGGGTCAGATCGTCGCTGACACGGCGCATGGTATTAACCCGGCGAGCGATCAGGATATTGATGCGTTTTTGCACCAGCGGCACCAGCAAAACCTGTGGGATCAGGGCCGCAAGCCCGATGGTGGCAACCAATGGCGCCTTGGTCATCATATAACCCAAACCAAATACCAGCATTGCTGTATTCACCACCGGCTGAGACAAACATTCGCCAACAAAGCCCCCTAACTTATCAATTTCTGCGCCGATGATGGAAACGACCTTGCCGTCTTCCTCGTGGGCCTGCTTGCCTTCATGTTCTTCGTGCAACTGGCTAAGATGCAGGCGGTTATAGCGAATGGAGCTTTCGCTTAACCAGCCCTGATAAAGCCGCAACAGATATTTGCAAATGCCGTGCAGGACCAAAACCCCGCCATAGGCCGCCGCCAGTTTTAACAGCAAATCAAGTTTGCCATCCGTAATTGCATCATCGACCAGCCGTCGTTGCAGTTCGATTGGCAACATGCTGAGTGCCGCCACAATAACCGCCAGCAACGACACCCATATTTGGTGGCATCCGCTCATCCGCCAGACATATCGCCATAACGAGGTTGCCGGTGTTTGATCCCCGGTTGCTTCAGGCTTGCGGGGCCGGATCATTTTTAGGGGCATCAACGGGTGCTCTGCTGAAAAACGGAATGGCGAACAGGATTTAGATCCTTGAGCTTAAACGAAAAAAGCCCCCGGATGATCCGGGGGCTTTGGCAAGTTTTTGTCACGTTAACGTGATGAATTATTCATCGGCGTGTGAAACCACCGGAATATGTTCGTTATCGTGGCCATGCTGGGTTAACGGGCGGTTACCCGTTAAACGCCGCATCATCACATAGAACACCGGGGTCAGGAACAAGCCAAACGCCGTAACGCCGATCATGCCAGAGAACACCGCGATGCCCATAGCCTGGCGCATTTCGGCACCAGCCCCGGTGGACAGAACCAGCGGCACAACCCCCATGATAAACGCCATCGACGTCATCAGGATCGGACGCAATCGTAACCGGCTGGCCTCGATTGCAGCTTGCATTGGCGTTTTACCGCCAAATTCAAGTTCGCGGGCAAATTCCACAATCAGGATTGCGTTTTTGGCCGATAGCCCCACCAGCACCATAAGACCGATCTGGGTAAAGACGTTGTTATCCCCCCCGGAAATGTACAAACCGGTAAAGGCAGACAACAGCCCCATTGGCACAATCAGAATAATGGCGATTGGCAGTGTCAGGCTTTCATACTGGGCAGCCAACACCAGGAACACCAGCAAAAGCGCAATCGGGAAAACGATAGCCCCGGTATTGCCGGCCAGAATTTCCTGATAGGTCAGTTCCGTCCATTCATATGAAATACCTTGCGGCAAGGTTTCATCGGCAATGCGTTGCAAGGCATCCTGCGCCTGACCCGACGAATATCCCGGAGCAGGGTTGCCGTTAATATCGGCCGACAGGAAACCGTTATAATGCATTGCCCGTTCCGGACCGAAGGTCGGTGTCACTGTCATCACAGCCGAAAGCGGAACCATGTCGCCGTTAGAACTGCGTACTTCAAGATCGCCGATATTGTCTTCATGGGCACGAAATGGTGCGTCGGCCTGAACACGCACACTATAGGTACGGCCAAAGATCGAGAAATCGTTGACATACATGCTGCCAAGATAGATCTGCATGGTTTGCAAAATATCACTAACCGAAACACCAAGCTGACGTGCCTTTGTGCGGTCGATATCAGCAAAAAGCTGCGGCACACTAACCTGATAGGTCGAATAGAGACCAGCCAGTTCCGGTGCCTTGTAGGCCGCGGCAAGCAGGGCCTGACGGGCATCATCAAGGGCCTTGTAGCCAAGCGATGCGCGGTCTTCGAGCTGCATTTTAAAGCCACCCGTTGTTCCCAGACCCTGAACCGGGGGCGGCGGGAAGATAACGGTGAAAGCCTGCGGGATCGAGGCAAATTGCTGGTTTAACTGCCCGGCAATTGCACCGGCACTCAGGCTTGGGTCTGTGCGCTGGTCAAACGGTTTAAGGGTGGCAAAAACGATGCCGGAATTCGAACTGTTGGTGAAGCCGTTAATCGACAAACCAGGGAACGACACCGCATGTTCAACACCGGGATGGGCAAGGGCAATGTCACCCATTTTACGAATAACATCTTCGGTACGGTCCAGGGTTGCGCCATCGGGCAACTGGGCAAAACCGATCAGGTACTGTTTATCCTGTGTCGGCACAAAGCCGCGCGGAATTTCACGAAACAGGCCAAATGTCAGGGCTATCAAGCCCAGATAAAGCCCCATCATGATGGTTTTGCGGGTGACGATACCGCCAACCCCTTTGCTGTAGCCACGAGATCCCTTGTTAAAGACCTTGTTGAACCCGCGAAAGAACCAGCCAAGGCCCTTGTCGAGAATACGGGTCAAAAGGTCTTTGGGTTCGTTGTGGCCCTTAAGCAACAATGCCGCTAAAGCAGGGGACAGGGTAAGCGAGTTTACCGCCGAAATAACGGTTGAAATGGCAATGGTTAAAGCGAACTGGCGATAGAACTGCCCGGTAAGGCCGCTGATGAAGGCCAGCGGGACGAACACCGCCACCAGCACAAGGGCAATTGCCACAATCGGCCCGGAGACTTCGCGCATGGCACGATAGGTGGCCTGACGCGGGGAAAAGCCCAGTTCGATGTTACGTTCAACGTTTTCGACAACCACGATGGCATCGTCCACCACGATCCCGATCGCCAGCACCAAACCAAACAGGCTCAGCGCATTGATAGAAAAGCCAAACAGATACATGACGGCAAAGGTACCGATCACAGATACTGGCACCGCCAGAACCGGGATCAGGGAAGCTCGCCAGGTTTGCAGGAAAACAATCACCACCAGAACAACCAGAATGATGGCTTCAAGCAGGGTATGGATCACCGCATCAATCGAGGAACGAACGAACTCGGTCGTGTCATAGACAATCTGGTAATCAACACCTTCGGGCATATAGGTTTTGATTTCCTTCATCGTCTCGCGCACGTTATCGGCGATTTCGATGGCGTTGGAACCAGGGGCTGCAAAAATGCCCAGACCAACGGCGTCCTTGTTATCAAGCAAGGCACGCAAGGAATAATCCGACGCGCCAATTTCGATCCGCGCCACATCGCGCAGGCGCGTTACCGAGCCATCGGGGTCGGATCGAATGATGATATTGCCAAATTCTTCGGGGTCTTCAAGGCGCCCCTGTGCGTTAACCGACAATTGCAAATCAAGGTCGGGCGCAGAGGGCGACGCCCCGATCACCCCGGCAGCGGCCTGAACGTTTTGCGAGCGAATTTCAGCAACGATGTCGCTGGCTGAAAGTCCCTGTTCGGCTACTTTTTGCGGATCAAGCCAGATCCGCATCGAATAGTCGCCGCCACCAAACGCATTAACATCCCCCACACCCTGAATACGGGCAAGGCGATCCTTGATGTTGAGAATGGCGTAGTTGCGCAGATAGTTCATGTCGTAGCGCCCGTTGGGCGATACCAGATGCACAACCATGGTCAGGTCGGGTGAACTTTTGATCGTGGTCACACCCAGATTGCGTACTTCTTCAGGCAGGCGCGGCTCGGCCTGCGACACCCGGTTTTGCACCAGTTGCTGGGCTTTGTCGGGGTCTGTGCCCAGGGCAAAGGTTACCGTCAGGGTCATCAAACCGTCAGTGGTGGCCTGGCTGCTCATATACAGCATACCCTCGACACCATTGATCGATTCTTCAAGCGGTGTGGCAACACTTTCGGCAACAACCTTGGGGTTGGCACCAGGATAATTGGCCCGCACCACGACAGATGGCGGTACGACCTCGGGATATTCGGACACTGGCAACAGCGGAATGGAGATAACCCCACCCAACAGGATAAGCAGTGACAGCACCGCCGCGAAAATCGGGCGATCGATAAAAAACTTCGATATGTTCATGTTATTTCTGTCCCCCAACCCTGATTAAGAGCGGGAATCTCCCTTGGCTTCGCTGCCCGCTTCAACCATGGATCGGCGGTCCATCGAGACGATTTCGGGCGCGACGGTCATTCCTGGCCGGATATGTTGCAGGCCTTCAACAACAATGCGATCACCGTCTTTCAGGCCCTTGGTTACAATGCGCAACCCGTCCTGTTCGCCACCAAGGCTGATTTCACGGTATTCGACAACGTTCTGAGGATTAACAACCAGCACGTATTTTTTGTCCTGATCGGTGCCAACCGCGCGTTCTGCGACCATAATCGCACTTCCGGCACTGGCTTGCCCCAATTCAAGGCGGGCGAACTGCCCCGGGACCAAACGACCGTTTTTATTGTCAAACACGGCCTGTACGCGAATGGTGCCACTGCGCGGATTGAATTCATTATCAATCATTTGCACGTGACCCTTAATGGTATCAGGGCCGATAAATTCGCTGTTTAACTGAACCGGAATCTGATGCACGGCATCGACTGACGGTTCTTCATTTTGATGCATGGCCAGCAACAAGGCCTGTTCATTGACATCAAAGGTTGCATAAATCGGATCAACCGAAACAAGCGTGGTCAGGATTTCGGAATTGGCACCCGCGGCCACCAGGTTGCCCGGTGTTAAGCGGATATCACCCACCCGGCCTGAAATAGGGGCGCGGATTTCGGTGTAACCAAGGTTCAGTTTGGCCGAACGCAACTGTGCCTGTGCTGATCGCAGGTCTGCTTCGGCATTTTGTTTGGTTTCCTGACGCTGATCAAGAATTGTGCGGGTAATAACCCGGGTTTTCCAAAGTTCGTTGCCACGATCAAGTTCGGTCGTGGCCAGTTTCAGGCGCGACTGGGCCGAAAATACCTGTGCTTCAACACGGGCAACCTCGGTTTCAAACGGGGCAGGGTCCAGCGTAAACAACAAGTCACCAGCCTTAACCAGTTCGCCTTCACGAAAATGAACAGCTTCAATCGCACCGGCAACACGCGGGCGAATTTCAACCCGGTCAATGGCTTCAAGACGGCCTGAAAAGCTCGTCCAGCGCGTGATTTTCTGATCATGAATTTCAGCAACGGTTGCGGGCACAGCAGCCGGTGCCGGTGCCGCCGCCGGGGCTTCTTTCTGTTCTTCTGCATGAATGAACGGGACGGGAACAAGCCCGGTCGCGCCCGCGGCGACAAACGCAATCGCGACGGCGCCAACCGCATATCGTAATTTGGATTTCGATGACATCACGTCTCTCCGGATTTCCATTGGGCATTTTGCAATGCAACTTTGTTGCGACAATATGCGCGTGAGGCAGTTTGCAATAGCTGGCAATTCCAACACTTAGCGTTCCAAATTAAGAACGAACCCAATTTGCAGCGGCAGATCCATTGATCAGGCCGTTACCAAAACGGGCCTAAAATGCCGCACTGCAATGTAAATGATGGAAATTCCCGCTTTGAAAAACTGGGACATTGACATGAAATATAAGGGAGGATGCCCGATACCAGATAGACTGATCGTCTTGTGTTTTTGCACAATCGCGCAAATTTTTGGCGATGCAGCACAAATCTCCAAATCTTCTCAAACATGATCGTTCTATTTGAATGAAAATACGTTTCTGGCAAAAGCCATCGTGGTTGACGCAACGATACAATGCCCAAAACACCTTGTTGCTGTGTTTCAGAACAGACGCACACCATGAACAAGAAATGCGAGGGCGACAGGCACCCTCGCACGATTAGCTGCTGTTCGGTATCAAATAACCCGTCAGGATAAAGGCATGACGTCAATGGAGATCATGTCGGGCAAGGCGGTGCCATAATTGATATTGGTCGAAAAACTGCCCTGATCATCATAGGGATACCCGTAAACCAGTCCGTTCAGGCTGATGCCAGTGGCGGGGTTCAGGTTCCAGTTTTGATGCAAAAATGCTGCATAAAGGTTTGATTTAACACCGTCCGTTTTTGACCAGCCGGGATAAAACACAAACGGCGCATCAGATATTGGCTGCTGCACCATACTGTTTTTGTCGATGAAGCACACAGCCGGGACATCTGCAGTATTGGCGACGGTGCCGACCAGACCACAATTTCCCACGCTGCCCTGCCGATAAATATTTACCCGACCATAAAGGGCAGATGATTGCGGCAGCCATGACAACTTCACTTGTGACGCTGTTGGCAATGTAATGCTTTGCGACCAGGACAGCGCCGTTTCCACCCCGTTTGGCAAAACCCCCGACAGGGAATAAGTGTAAGTTCCTTCAGGTAAGGTATTGTTATCACTTGCAACTGGCGTTGCCGCTGCGCCGAATTGATACAGGCTGATATATTGCATGGCATCAAGTGCAAAACTGTATCCCGTGGCAATACCGCGATTAAAGGCAGAAACAACGACATTTTCCAGCGCGGGCAGGGCGATGGTTGCCAGGCCGGGAAAGTCAGAACTTTGTGCTATGGCGTCCGGATCGCTTGAAGATGCGAAAACCCCCGTACACCCAAAAACCATTGCCGACGGGCTCCAGGATAAATTAGCCAGCCATGAAGGGGCCTTGGGAACCTGATAGACTGTGTCGCTAAGGGGCAGGGTTAGCTGTGTCAGGTCGGTATTTTCGGAAAAATACGGGAAATAGACATAAACCACAGCCCCTTGATATTCCCCGGTCTGAAGGCTTTGCGATGGCATCAGGTTGGTCTGCGACAAATCATTTTCATCGAAAGCATTACCGACCAGTTGTAATGCCAGATAGGTCTGGGTGCCATCGCCCCATTGCCACGTCAGGCTAATAGGGTGGGATGTGCCATTTTCATCGGTGAATGACAGGTCAGGGATCGCCTCGCCAGTTTTTGGCGTCACCGACACTACTTTTCCCATCCACAACGTGCCGTGATTTCCGGTTTCTTGCGCAAACTGGTGAAACGAAAACAACAACGATTGATAGTGATCGAAAAAGGCGAATAGCGGCGCGTCAAACCAGGTTGATAACGCGCTAAACCCATAGGACGAGGATTTTGGGGCCGTGCCTGAACTGGCAGAAACATCGTCAAAAAAACAATAATCGGGTTGGGCATTCCAGTCGCTGATCGACATCGATTTCACAAGCGTAAAGTCATTGCGCGCGGGGGATGCCGGAACATTGGACCCGGCTTTTAACGGCGCGATCGATGCCCGGTAAAGATTAATCCCGGTCGCGGCGGGATTAATCGGCTTATATTTTACAGGCGCACCAGCAACTTGCCAGCCGATCTTAATGCCTTGGGCTTGGGCATCCCCTGCCGTATTTAATAAAAACCCGCCAAACGCACCGGGAAACGACGCTGCTGTTTCACCAAAAGGCGTGGTTTCCGATGCCATATAAAAGTAGCTGTGGTCGGTAAAGCTTCCACCGGCCGTAGGTGGGCCAGATGGTGCCAGAAAAGACGGTGCGACAGGGGTTTTAACCGCCTGCAAAATGTCTTGAGGGGCGATCAGTCGCGCAGGGTTCTGCCCAAGGCATTCCGAAAACGGGCTTGTTGGCGGAAACAGGTTCCCAAATCGGGTCATCAGGTCTGGCGTGGAAACGGGTGAACCGACCTTGGCCAAGGGAAAGGGCGCTGTCGGTATACTTGTTACCGTAAAGGTAAAACTGATCTGGTCTATATTGGAAATATCAACATCAAGCGTCGGATTATCCGTTGCCGTCGCGGCAATATAATTAAGCTCAAAGATACCAAACCGGTCAGAGGCGTTACTCCCGGGCGTCGGTGCGGCCGGGACGCCCTGATTAACCGAAATCCCTGTTGCCGGACCAACAAACATAACCACAAGCCCGGAAGCGAGGCTTTGATCGGTGGGCAAGGAAACGGCCACGGTATTGTTTCCCGCTGTCAAGATCGGGGTATTAAGGCAAGCCGTATTGTTGCTGGCCCCGGAGGTCGCAAAATCGACATAGGCGCCAGTGGCCGCGTCCCAATAGTGCCATGTGTTATCGGTCGCGGATTTTTTACCGAATATGACATAAGAAAAACCAAGGCTTACAACAGACGCGGGCAGGGTGAACATTAATGCCGGGAATTTTGGAACAGCTGATACTGAACCGGATGCCTCTGGTGTTGAGTGACTATTTTCTTCCATAACCAGCTTCCTTTATATGACACGCATTGCGAACACGGAAACCAGAACATCAACTAAAAGCATACATGGCAACAGCAGCATCATGCGCCTGAAAGGGATCTTTGAACTGAATTGGAAATGACAGAAAACCTCATGTTTTTTCGCGTGGCACCTGTCCGGCCTTTCGGCCTGTTGTCCTTAACATTCAAAATCAGTCGTACAAACAGGTGCGAAAAGACGGCCGGCAAGCTATATTAACCGTGCGTAACGCTGTACAAATTGTTCCTTGCCGTTCTATAGAATGACGATGGCGGTGTTTATGTGTGAAGTCAGGATGCGAATGGATGTTTATCAGCCAGCCAGTTTGGGGGCGCGTGTTTGAAAACGGTGCAAATTGCGGCGCCACTTGCTCATAGACGCTGTTTTACAATTATCCCGGCTCAGGTCTCACTGTGGGCGGGCAGCAAACAGAAGCTGCCCGGCCCTGGATCCCACTAGATTAAAAACAGGAATTTACATATGTCGGAACAGCCTCAGGTAGGTCTGATTGGTTTGGGAACGATGGGTGCTGCCTTGTCGCTCAATATTGCGGAAAAGGGGCACTTTCTTGCCGTTTACAACCGGACAGGCAGTGTCACCGATACGTTTGTCCAAACCGCAGGTGATCTTGCGCCGCGTCTGACACCAACAAAAACTCTGGAAAATTTCGTTGCCGCTATCAAGGCGCCGCGCGTGATTATCCTGATGGTTCCGGCCGGTCCGGTAGTTGACGATCATATCGACGCTCTCAAACCGCTTTTGGGGCCGGATGATTTGATCATTGATGCAGGCAACGCCAATTTCTACGACACCGAACGGCGCGCCAAACGGGCACAGAACGAAAAATTCGGTTTTATCGGCATTGGTGTGTCGGGCGGCGAAAGTGGCGCACGGCATGGCCCGTCGATCATGGTGGGCGGAACCGAGGCGGATTGGGCGCGTGTGGCACCGATGCTTGAAGCGATTTCAGCAAAATATGATGGCACGCCCTGCGCGTCGCTGATGGGGCCGGGCGGTGCGGGCCATTTCGTCAAAATGGTTCATAACGGCATTGAATATGCCGATATGCAAATGATCGCCGAGGTCTATAGCCTCATGCGTGATGGCATGGCTTATAAAGCGCCGCAGGTTGCCGATGTTTTTGAAAATTGGAACAAAGGACGTTTGGCGTCCTACCTGATTGAAATTTCGGCCAAGGTTGCGCGAGCTGAAGACCCGATTTCGGGCAATGCCATGCTTGATGTCATCCTTGACAAGGCCGGGCAAAAAGGCACCGGACGCTGGACGGCGATTGAAGCTCAGCAGCTTGCCGTGCCGGTCCCGGTTATCGAGGCCGCAGTTGCCGCGCGCAACCTGTCGGCACGCCTTGACACGCGTCAGCGTGGTGCAGAGTATTTTGGCGATGCACAGAAAGCACTTGAGGGCGAGGGGATTGCCGCAAAAACCCTGGAGAAGGCCCTGATTGCAGGGAAAATTCTGTGTTATGCGCAAGGGTTCGAAATGCTGGCTGCCGCAGCCACCCATTTTGGATGGGATCTGCCAATGCCAGCCATTGCGCGTGTCTGGCGCGAAGGCTGCATCATTCGTTCGGATATGCTGAACGATATGGCAACAGCACTCACCAATAACCCCGGCGACAACCTGATTTTTGCTGAACCGTTTTCCGGTTTGCTAAAAGACTGCGAAGCTGCTTTGCGAGACACTGTGATTGCCGCAACCAAAGCAGGAATTGCCGTGCCCGCGCTGGCAGCAGGGCTTTCGTGGTTTGATTCCATTCGAACCCGACGGACATCAGCCAACATGATTCAAGCCCAGCGCGATTATTTCGGTGCGCACGGGTTTGAACGGGTTGATGGCAAAAACGAACCGCACGGTCCGTGGGCGGGTCACGAAGACTGAAGATCGGGATCGGAATCAGGATCAAAAACAGAACCTGTTCCTTGGATAGAATGTAACGGGATGGCGGCATTGGGTAATGTCGCCATCCTTAATCCTTGTTTGCCGATATGGTTGGCAGGCGACTTGGACAAGCTGATCGGACAACCGAATTTCAATTCACATCTTGGCTCTATAATATATATTATGACAAATAATTAGAAATAAAGTCATCAATGCTACAACAACGTTTCCTCACAAATAACGGCTGTGCAAACCTTCCATACGCTTGCGTTCGCGTCGTTTGTTGCACTGGCTCGTCTCGGCGTCATGCGGGTGAATGGCGCCTTCGTCATTAATATCAAAGGTTCGGCTGGCACCGATCACACCGTTTTCCGAGCTGTAAACGCCAACGACCATAATTTCAAAGGAAGTGCATTTAACTCCGTTTTCATCAAAAATACCGGTGCCGACTTTATGACGACTTTCATCACGCTGTTCTGCGTCGCGCTGGGCGATCAACCCTCTGATATCGCCAATATCCAGCGACGATCCTGCCGCCAGCGGTCCTTGAAATGTTCCATAGCGGTTGGTATCAGCCTGATCATCGTCCTGTGTTGGTTCCCAGTCACTCACCAGATACCAGTGTTCATTTCCATCGCTTTGCAGCCCAACCAGAATAACCTCAATATGCACGCTTTCCTGGCTCATATTGCTGACCAGAAAGCGGGCCCGTAACGACTGCCCGCGGGTCTGGTTGATCAGAATTTTGGGGCGTCTGGTGCGCCGATATTGCGACATTAAAATCTGGGCATAAACAATCCAGACACTTAACGTGGCAAAACTGATCCATATCTGCAGCAAGGAATTGTGATTTTCGATCCATTCCACCGGGAAATCCTTTGCGACATAAGGCTCCTGTAAACTGGCGGTTCTTGCCCCTGCCCGCCAGACCGACCGGCACGAACCAGAAAATGCCAAACAATGATGCCTTAACGTCGCGGGCCTGTTTGCAGTTCCATAACGGCTCAAAATCCCCGATTAGAGATCTTATTTATTGGCCACATGGCGCACGGGCCACGGGCGGGGATTTTCACTTTTCATTTACAAGTCTGCGGCCCGGATAAACAAAAAATGTATAAACCCGACACAACCAATTGAAATAATGTAATTTTTATTTAGAAGTATCGCCGTTTTTTTCAACAATCACTTCATGATCCAGTAACGGTGCCACATCAATATCGCCCGCATCCATCATGGTGGAAACACGCTGAAGGGCGGCCACAAGGAAACTTTGTTCCCAATCCTCAAGATTGCTGAATTTTTCGGAAAAACGGTCATGCAAGGCCATGGGCGCGCGGGCCAAAACACCGTGGGCCGCCTCGGTCAGGCGCACGTAAACCTTGCGTTTATCGGCATGACCACGTGCCCGATGAACCAGCCCCATAGATTGCAGCTTGTCGACCAGTGCCGTTGTCGATGCCTGGGCCAGGTTAACCTTGGCCGCAATTTCGCCAACGGTCATTTCGCCGGAATCCTCCAGCGATTGTAACACCAGCAATTGCGACGTTTTTAGCCCGGCCAGCTTGCCCAAACGTTTGGCATGAATATCGCTGGCGCGCAAAATACGTCGAATTGAAATCAGGGCGTCGTGAAGTCTGTCCATGAGCAGGTTCCGCAGGGCGATCAACAATTTGTTCTTATAACGTCTCAAAGCCCTGTCAGACAACGGTTTTTCGACATTTCCATCGACCGTCAAAACAAAATTATATCGAATGCTATGTTTTTATGACGGAAAATAGCTTTGAAAATGAATTTGTTCCGATCCTTCTGTTAAATTAATTTTACGTTTAACTACAAACACTTAATAGAAAACATCATATTTATTCTGCCGACCACCTTGATTAAAATGCATCGATAATCTATGTTTCGCCTCACTGAGCTAAATCGATTGACGAAACAATTAGGCAGATAGAACGATGAAAGTTGCCACAAGCGACGGCAAATCACCCCGCAAGGCCAACCTGGTCATTCGGAAACCAAAGTCCACAGACGGGGCTGCGGTTAATGAACTGATTGCGTCTTGCAAGCCGCTTGATGAGAACTCTGTTTACTGCAACCTGCTGCAATGCTCGCATTTTGCACCGACCTGTGCGCTGGCCGAACTTGACGGCGAAGTGGTCGGGTTTGTGTCTGGCTACCTTGTTCCAGAAACGCCGGAACGGCTGTTTATCTGGCAAGTGGCGGTCTCTCCCAAGGCGCGCGGCCTGAAACTGGGCAAGCGCATGATCCTGGATATTCTTGACCGTCGTGTATGCCACGATGTCAGTGAGCTTCACACCACCATCACCACATCGAATGCACCTTCTCAGGGAGTGTTCCGTTCGGTCGCCCGTGAACTTGAAGCCGATGTAAACCGCAAGGTTCTGTTTGAACGTGAAACCCATTTTGATGGCGCGGCCGCCAGTGAAATTCTGTGGAAAATCGGCCCGTTTGAACGCGACGATGTCGAACGCGTTGCTGCCTGAAGTTTCATAGTAAGAAACCTGTTGAAAACGCCGAAATTCCGGGAACAATACCGGGTCTTCGGCGTTTAATTTGACAGATGAAATTTTATGCTCTCCCCAAATGAAAGAGAGAATTATGACTGTATTTGATCGCCTTGAATCGGAAGTTCAGAGCTACGCCCGCTCCTTCCCCGTTACCTTCAAAACCGCAGAAGGTTCATGGCTGACCGATACGAATGGCAATCGTTATCTGGACTTTCTTGCCGGCGCCGGTAGCCTGAATTATGGCCATAACAACCCGATTTTGCAGGAACGCCTAATTGATTATATCAAGGCTAATGGCATTACCCACGGGCTCGATATGCATACATCCGCGAAGGAAGAATTCCTGGGCGCGATGGAAAGCAAAATCTTCAAGCCGCGCGGTATGGAATACAAAATCCAGTTTACCGGCCCAACCGGCACCAACGCCGTTGAAGCCGCCCTTAAACTGGCGCGTCGTATTAAAGGCCGCGGAAACGTTATTTCCTTCACCAATGGCTTTCATGGCGTCACGCTGGGGTCGCTTGCGGTTACGGGGAATGAGCATCATCGTGGTGCGGCGGGCGTATCACTTGACAATGCCGCCTTTGTGCCATTCGACGGTTATATGGGCAATGGTGTTGATACCACTGACTATCTGGATCGCGTGTTAAGCGATAATTCCAGTGGTGTGGCCCTGCCCGCCGCCATTATCGTTGAAACCGTTCAGGGTGAAGGTGGCTTGAACGCCGCTGACTTTGGCTGGCTCAAAAAGGTCGAAACCCTGTGTCGCAAACACGATATTTTGCTGATTGTCGATGACATTCAGGCCGGTTGTGGCCGGACTGGCACCTTCTTCAGCTTCGAACCTGCTGGTATCAAGCCGGACATGGTAACCATGTCCAAATCGCTTTCGGCATACGGCCTGCCCTTTGCTGTTGTGCTGATCAAACCGGAATATGATGTCTGGCATCCGGGCGAACATAACGGCACCTTCCGTGGCAACAACCATGCCTTTGTAACCGCTGCAGCGGCGCTTGAACATTTCTGGTCGGATGACAAATTTGCCAAAAGCGTTCAGGAAAAAGCCGAATTCCTTGGCCAGCGTCTTGAAGAAATTGCCACCCGATATGGTGATAATGGCAGCATCTATCGCAAGGGTCGCGGCCTGATGCAGGGCATCTGCTTTGAAAGCGGTGAAATTGCCGGCAAGGTGACGTCTGAATGCTTCACCCATAATCTGATCATTGAAACCAGTGGTCCGGAAGATGAAGTTGTCAAATGTCTGGTCCCGCTGACCATTTCGATGGAAGATCTGGCACACGGCCTTGATGTTCTTGAAATGTCGACCGCCAAGGTGATGGGCAAGAATGTCGTGACAGCCAAGGTTGCTGCTGAATAAACTTTTCTGCTCTGGCGACATTCATCCATTGCCGCCAAAGCATTTGAACCAACAAAATACAAACAGATCAAAGAGTTAAAAATGATTGTTCGCACCCTGAAAGAATGTGAAGAAACCGGTCGTCGTGTTGTTGCAGACAATTGGGAAAGCACTCGTTTGTCGCTGGCCGATGATGGGATGGGGTTCTCGTTTCACATCACCACCATTTATGCCGGTACCGAAACCGAAATTTGTTATGCCAACCATTTTGAAACGGTTTACTGCATTTCGGGTAACGGCGAAGTCGAAACCATTGAAGACGGCAAGAAATACAAAATCGTCCCGGGCACTGTTTATATCCTGAACAAACATGACCGCCATTATCTGCGCGGCGGCAGCGAAGACATGGTCGTTGCCTGTGCGTTTAACCCGCCCCTTAATGGCCGCGAAACCCACGACAAAAATGGCGTGTATCCGTTAGATGCAGATGCTCTTGCCAGCTAATGACGTAACGGGACGGGGCGGTGTATCACGTCGCCCTGCCCGACTTTTGCAAGAAACGTTCAAGGAAACGGCCCCCAAAGGAGGCACCATGGTTTCAGCCCGTAAAAAAGCGGATGCCGGACATAGCGTTCACAAAATCGGCGGAACGTCCATGACACAGGTTCAGGCTGTGATGGACAATATTCTGGTGGGTGACCGCGACGAAAGCGCGCTTTATAATCGTATTTTTGTTGTTTCAGCCTATGGCGGCTTTACCGACTTGCTGCTTGAAAACAAAAAGACCGGTGAAGCTGGCGTTTATCAGCTCTATGCCGGTTCGGAAACCGACTGGGCCTGGGGCGATGCCTTAAACAAGGTCGCCGATAAAATGTGCGCCCTGAATGAAGAAATTTTCCAGGATCAGTCTGAACTGAAACTGGCCAATTCCTTTGTCCAGGAACGCGTTGAAGGCACACGCAGTTGTCTGATGGACTTGCACCGTTTGTGCAGCTTTGGCCATTTCAAGCTGGAAAAGCATTTGCTGACCGTTCGTGAAATGCTCAGCGCCATTGGTGAAGCCCATAGTGCCCATAACACCATGCTGCTGTTGCGCGGCAAAGGTGTTAACGGGGTGTTTGCCGACCTGTCTGGCTGGCGTGAGCCCGAAGCATCGACCCTTGATGAGCGCATTGAAAGTGTGTTTGCCAATATTGATGTTAAAACCCAGATGCCGATCGTTACCGGATATGCCCAGTGCAGCGAAGGTTTGATGAGCATTTACGGGCGCGGTTATAGCGAAGTAACATTTTCGCGTATTGCCTGCCTGACCGGTGCGCATGAAGCGATCATTCACAAGGAATTCCACCTTAGCAGTGCCGACCCGCGCATTGTTGGCGAAGATGCCGTCCGCCCGATTGGCCGGACCAGCTATGATGTCGCCGACCAGCTGTCAAACATGGGGATGGAAGCCATTCATCCGCGTGCGGCCAAAGGGTTGCGTCAGAATGGAATTCCCCTGCGCATTGCCAACACGTTTGAGCCCGAGCATCCCGGCACCGTCATTGATGATGACTGGCACCCGGAAGACAGCCGCGTTGAAATTGTGACCGGCATCGCAACAGCCTTCGAGATTGAGGTCTACAACCAGGATATGGTTGGTGTGCCGGGTGCTGAAGAAGAAGTGCTGAGCGTTCTGAAGCGCTACAAGGTTCCGACTGTTACCAAGAACCTGAACGCCAACACGATTACGCATTATGTATCGGCACCGTTAAAGCAGATCCGTCGCTGTGTTGAAGAAATTGAAGGCAAACAGCCCGAAGCAACGGTTAAAACCCGCAAGGTTGCCATTGTTTCGGTCATTGGTGCTAATATTGACCAGCCCGGCCTGTTTGCCCGTGCTGTTGGCATCCTTGATGATGCCGGCGTTGAATTGCTGGCAAGCCATTCACCCAGCCGCCGCGTTGATTTGCAGTTTGTGGTCACGGAAAGCGATTTCAAAAAAGCGATCGTTTCCCTGCATCGCGGCCTGATCGAGGGCAAAAAAACGGCTAAATCAGACGATACCAAAGAAACCACGTCGTCAAATAATGTCGGTGAACTGGCTGCGGCCTAACCGGCCCGGTTACGGGAAAACACCCCATCAAAAAGGCCTGCAAATTAAATTTGCGGGCCTTTTTCTGTGTCTACCTTGAAGTCGGTCGCCGTTCGCGCTACCAGCATAAACGCCGCCTTTAATCAATATTCATGCCGTCCACCCAAAACGGAGCTTTCCAATGTCATCCACTGTGCCAACCCCGATGGATCAATTACTGCAGGTCATGCAAAAACTGCGCGATCCGAAAACCGGGTGTCCGTGGGACATTGAACAGAATTTTGCAAGTATTGCGCCTTATACAATCGAGGAAGCATACGAAGTTGCCGATGCCATTGCGGCAAATGATATGCCTGAACTGCGCGAGGAACTGGGTGATTTATTGTTGCAGGTGGTTTTTCATTCGCAAATGGCGGCCGAGGAACAGCTTTTCACCTTTGACGATGTCGCCCGCAGCATCACCGATAAAATGATTGCGCGCCATCCGCATGTTTTTGGTGATGTTGATGCCAAAACACCAGACCATGTCAGCCAGAACTGGGAAAAGCTGAAAGCGGCCGAAAGATTGCGCAAAGCTGATGTCAAAGGCCACGAACAAACTAGCGCGCTTGATGGCGTGGCGTCGGCCCTGCCCGCCCTGATGCGCGCCGAAAAATTAACCAAACGTGCCGCCCGCGTTGGCTTTGACTGGCCTGATATTGAACAGGTATTTGACAAACTAAGCGAGGAAATTGGCGAGCTTCGCGAAGAACTTACGGCAAATCCCGACCCGGACCGGCTGGAAGATGAACTGGGTGATATGTTGTTTGTGATGGCGAACCTGGCGCGAAAAATAAATGTCGACCCGGAAGTGGCCCTGCGCCGGACCAACTTAAAATTCACCCGCCGGTTTCAGTTTATCGAAAAAGAACTGGCCCGGAATGGCAAGACCGCAGGCCAGTCCAGCCTTGAAGAAATGGACACGCTGTGGGATGCCGCCAAACGCCATGAACGTGGCGAAAACATCGATTAATCACAATATCTTGCCTGCTACTTTTGCGGTAATAATTATGGTCGCATCTAGCAAACACGCACATTCCGGTTGCGGCTGGCGCGCTATTTTTTGAAAACGGCCAGCAAAAGCTCGTTCAACTCGTTCCACAATTCAGGTGTGGCGGCACAAATCAGGGCGGGGCCATCGCCCTCGGCGCGGTAATCGTTTATCGAATGATCGGCGGAAATATAACGCGCAATCCCGCCTGCTTCACACACCAGCAAGGTGCCCGGTGCATGGTCCCATGGCTTTAGCGTGCGATAGGCACAAAAATCATAATCGCCTTGGGCGACCTCCTGATACTCGGCACCACAACAGGAATAATGGGACACTTTTTCAAAAAAATCATGATGTCCATGGGCCTTAATCAGCCGGTCCCGAACATAGGATATGAGAAATCCCCGCGCATTTTGGGCCGATAAGGCATTTTTCCGCACGCTCACGGCTTGGCCGTTATGAAATGTGCCACTGCCCTGCTCTGCCACGGTAACATCGCCGGTAATCGGGTCAACAATCCAGGCAGCAACCGTTTTGCCATCGCGATAAAGGGCAAGCATGGAACGAAACGGTTGACGATGATGGGCAAAGTTTTTGGTGCCATCAACCGGGTCAATAATCCAGATCGGATCACTACCGGCAAACACCCGGCCTTGCAATGCCGGGTCGTGATGGGCGGCTTCTTCGCCCAAGGCAACGCTGCCCGGCAATAACGCCGTCAAGCGTTGGGTCAAAACGCGCTCGGCCTCGGTATCGGCAATGGTAACGAGGTCAAGCGCGTGCGTTTTGATATCGATATCAGCGGCTTCAAGCTGCCCGAAACGCGGCGCAATTTCTTCGGCGGCGACCTCGCGGATGATAGCGGTAACCTTGTCTATATCCGGTGTCATCACTTTAAAATTCCTGCGTCGTTTTCGGGTTATACGGAATAAAGTTCCAAACCGTTTTTCTGGCACCAGTCGTCAAATTTACCAACACGGGTTTCATCAAGGCGGATTTGAATGCTGATACCATCATTGCCTTCAACACGATTCAACACTTCACCCTGTTGATAAAGCCCGGCCAGTGCCTTGCCATTGGCATAAGGCACAAGCACCTGAAACACCGGCATTTCTGCCGTTAACCGGTCTTCGATCAGCTGCAACAGGTTCTGGCAGTTGTCGCCTGTCAGGGCGGAAACAACCATGGTGTTTTCGGTGCGATTGCTCAGCTCGCGCACAGCCAGCCCGTCTTCCTCGTTAAGAAGATCGGCCTTGTTCAAGGCTTCAACAAGTTCGGCACCGTCAATTACCTGCTGAAGACCCAATTCCTTGAGAACTTCCAGCACGTCCTGCTTTTGGGCATCGGTTTCGGGCGAAGAGGCATCGCGCACATGCACAATCAGGTCCGCTTCGAGCACTTCTTCAAGGGTTGCGCGAAAAGCAGCGACCAGGTCATGTGGCAAATCGGAGACGAAGCCAACCGTGTCGGACAAAATCACCTTGCGACCGCTGGGCAGTTCCAGGCCGCGCATGGTCGGATCAAGGGTTGCGAACAACATGTCCTCAACAAAAACATCCGACCGGGTAAGACGGTTAAACAAGGTCGATTTACCCGCGTTGGTATAACCAACCAGCGCAACAATCGGGTAAGGCACCCGACGGCGCGCCTTGCGGTGCAAATCGCGGGTGCGTTTAACTTCTTCAAGCTCGCGCCGAAGTTTTGCCAGCTTGTCACCGATTAAACGACGGTCAATTTCGATCTGGCGTTCACCCGGACCTGCCAAAAACCCCCGACCGCCGCGCTGGCGTTCAAGGTGGGTCCATGTCCGAACCAGTCGTGACCGCTGATAACTCAGCAAGGCCAGTTGAACCTGCAAGCTGCCTTCACGGGTTTGCGCCCGGTTGGCAAAAATTTCCAGGATCAGGCCGGTACGGTCAATAACCTTGGCTTTCCAGGAACGTTCAAGATTACGTTGCTGGATCGGCGTTAGCTGGCCGTTGACCATAACCAGATCGGCTTCTTCGTCACGGATCCACTCGCCGATTTTCTCGACTGTGCCCGTACCAAAAAGGGTTGCAGGGCGCGGCTTCGCGATCGAGACGATTTGCGCCCCGGCCACGTCAAAATCCAGCGCACCCGTTAAATTTACGGCTTCATCAAGACGCGATTGCGCATCACGCCAGGCAGAAGCGGCATCCATACGTTTGGGATCCGGATGGATCACCAAGACGCGGGGGCGAGCGTCTTCGTCGTCCACCCCCGATGTCAGTGTTTCGTCAGCTATTTTCTTCGTCCGTTGCAGGCTGGCTTGGATCAAACAATTTAATTGGCGTCGTCGGCATTACCGTCGAAATCGCGTGTTTGTAAACAAGCTGTGTGTGGGCATCGCGCCGCAGCAAAACAGAAAAATTGTCAAACCAGGTGATAATACCCTGTAATTTGACTCCGTTGACCAGAAATACGGTAACCGGCGTTTTGTTTTTACGGCAATAATTCAGGAATACGTCCTGAACATTTTGTGATTTTTCCGCCATTGGTTAGACCTAGCCTTCTTTTATGAGCGTTTTTTTGGTTTTGGGCAGTCAAGGAAAATACCGAACCGCTAGTCCTTTATGAAATTTACGGTTCGCGTCCCACCTTCTTATGACCTGATGAAACTATAAGGCTTTCCTTAAGTGTTTTACAACCCCTGCAAGCTCTTCGCAATCAGTGAAATGCCAATCCGGGCAAAAAGCGCTGGTTTCTGCGGCGTCCGCACCTCCGGTTACTTCACTGCCGACAATGATTGCCACGGCCCCGGCATTGCGCGCACACTGAATGTCAACCACGCTATCACCGACAAACCACAGAGTCCCACCTTGCATTGCAGCATTTTCGCCCAGCGCCATATGAACCGGGTCAAGTGCCGGTTTGTCATTGGGGGCATCGGTCGCCCCGACCTGCTGGCCAAAAAAGTGCCCCCATTCGAGATGAGCCACCTCGGCACGTAAAAAATCACCATGCTTGTTGCTGACAATTGCCGTGTAAATCCCGGCATCTTTTAACGCCAGCAACAAATTATGCGCCCCGTTTAGCGGGCTTAATTTCTCAAGATGGATCTGGTGGAAATGCTCGTAAAAACGATCTTTGGCTTTTCCCCAGTCATCGCCAAACAAAGCGGGGAAGCTGTCGCGCAAGGACCGGGCAACGCGCACATGGGCTTCTTCCATGGTCCAGCGTTCCAGACCGTAATCATCGAATGTCAAATTAAGAGCCACCAGAATAGGGCCCCAACTATCGACAAGGGTGTTGTCCCAGTCAAACAGGACGGCGTCGGGAAGCGGCAATATGATTTCTGACATAGTAGCATTTTCAGTTCGTTATAATAAAAAGGTAACTGTTTACATAAATATGGCGCATGATCACGTCGCGATATTTCGCACGGCGTAGCGTAGCATGCCCTATCGGAAATCAGCTTTTCGATTTGCTTTTGGCATCATTTGCCAACTGGTCCATTGCGTCAAAATAGGCATCGCGCAAGGTTTTTGCGACCGGTCCCATTTCGCCATTGCTAATTGCAACGTTATCAATTTTCCAGATGGGCATCACAAAGGTGCTGGCACTGGAAACAAAGGCTTCGCGGGCATTTTGGGCTTCTTCAACGCTAAAAGCTCGTTCTTCGTATTTGAAGCCGTTTTCCCGGGCAAAATCCAAAATCGCCATCCGGGTAATTCCCCGCAAAATATTATGGTCGGCCGCGCGGGTAACAATGACGTTTTCTTTGGTTACAATCCACGCATTCGAAGATGCCCCTTCGGTCACAAAGCCATCTCCATCAACCTGCCAGGCTTCAAAGGCACCAGCTTCGCGGGCTTTTTGTTTGGCCAAGGCCGCCGGTAACAGCGCCACCGATTTAATATCCCGCCGCGCCCAACGCTGATCTGGCGTGGTAATGACGGTGGCCGCCTTTACCTCGCGTCCCGGAAACGCCTTGTTGCGTGCTGTAACAACAATTGTTGGCATGGCCGCATAGGGAAACGGAAAATCACGCGGCGACACACCGCGTGTCACCTGCATATAAACCAGCCCTTCGCGCACCAGATTAAGCCGGACCATCCGGCGTAAAATCTGGGCAAGGGCCGTGCGGGCCAACGGCATGGCAATGCGCAGTTCTGCCAGGGATCGTTCAAGGCGGTCAAGATGGCCTTTCTCGTCAATCAACTGGTCTTTATATACCGCAATAACTTCATAAACGCCGTCGGCAAACTGAAACCCGCGATCCTCGACATGAACCGATGCATCCGCATGGGGAAGGTACCGACCGTTGACATAAGCAATACGCGACATTGTCCAACCTTTGAATTGTCGAAGATGAAAAATCAGATCACGCTGGCGACACGCAACCTGATCTGCTTGTTGGTGCGCGAAAGATTAAAAATACTCCAACCGCACGGCAAACATCTTTTCAACTTTCTTGATCTGTTCCGAACCGGAAAAAACAACAATGCGGTCATTGGCTTCGATCACGGTATTGGCACGCGGCATGACAACCTTGTCATTGCGCAAAATTGCGCCAAACACCACACCGGGCGGCATTGCAATATCCTTGATCGCCTTGCCAACAATCGGGGCGGTTTCGAGTGCTTCTGCTTCCAGAACCTCGCCAAAACCTTCCGACAGGCTGTGAACAGCGCGGATGCGGCCCCGACGTACATGTTGCAAAATAGTCGAAACCGTTGTCATGCGCGGGCTGATCACCACATCAACACCCAGTTCGGAAACCAGGGACGTATAGGTGCTTTTGTTCACCAGTGTCAGGGCGCGCGGGCAGCCATAGCGTTTGGCCAGCAAGGACGACAAAATATTGGTTTCGTCATCATTGGTCAGGGCCACCACGGCTTCGGCATTGGCAACGTTGGCTTCTTCAAGCAATTCCGGGTCCAGAACGTCACCACACAGAACGACACTTTTCTTGGGCAGTTTCTGGGCGACAAACCGTGCGCGTTCGGGGTCTGATTCGATCAGGCGCGTGGTCACACCGGGAAAGTTATTGTTGATTTCCTCGGCCAGAAACAGCGCGATATTGCCGCCGCCAAAAATAACGATCCGGCGGGCTTCAGGGTCTTCATGGCCAAAGGCCGACATGGCCCGATCAACCTGATCGCTTGATACTGCCAGATAAACCAGATCGCCTGCCAGCATCTGGTCTTCCCCCTTGGGGTAAACCGGCTTGTCGTTACGGATCATGCCCATGATCGAAATATTCAGGTCGGGGAACAGCTGATGCAATTGACGCAATGGCGTGTTGATCACCGGGCAATCTTCGTTGCAGCGCAAACCAAGGATTTTAACCTTGTCATCGGCAAACGGGATCATGTCGAAGGCGCCCGGTGCGCGCAAACGCCGGGCAATCGCGCGGGCCACTTCCATTTCTGGTGAAATCACCACATCGATTGGCAATTTGTCGCGGCCAAACAACCCGGCCCATTCCGGCTGCAAATAGGTTTGGCTGCGGATACGGGCAATTTTCGTTGGCACATTAAACAAAGAATGCGCCACCTGACACGCGGTCATATTCACTTCATCAGCAAATGTGACCGCAATCAGCATATCGGCTTCTTCTGCGCCGGCCTGCTGCAATACATCGGGGTGCGAGCCAAAACCGATGATGCCCTTAACCTCCAGCGTATCGGAGATTTTGCGGATCAGTTCTTCAGACTGGTCGATAACCGTTACATCGTTTTGTTCGGCAGCAAGATATTTGGCAATGTGGAAACCCACCTGCCCCGCGCCACAAATGATGACTTTCATTTAGATTTTTCTCCTGATCAAAAACCTGCTGGCAGCGTTCGCGTATCAATCGGTAACGCGATCACCATAAATACCAAGGCTTTTGAGCTTTCTGTGCAGGGCGGAACGTTCCATCCCGATAAAATTAGCCGTTTTGGAAATGTTTCCGCCAAACCGGTCGACCTGGGTTTGAAGATATTCTTTTTCAAATAGTTCCCGTGCCTCGCGCAGAGGTAACGCCATGATCTCGCTGGTTTTATCAAATACCAGCGATTCCGGCATATCGGAAAAAAGCTCGCTGGGCAGCATTTTACCACTGATCATCTGGCCATTTTCACCCGGCGACATAATCATCAACCGTTCGATCACGTTTTTAAGCTGACGCACATTTCCCGGCCAGTCATAGGCATGCAGGGCGGCAATTGCTTCGGGCGACAGCTTGCGCCGTGGCAGGCCGGTTGCATCGGCATAGCGTGACAGGAAATAGTCTGCCAGTTCAGGTATGTCGTCGCGGCGCGCAAACAAGGGCGGCACTTCCAGCGGCACAACATTTAACCGGTAATAAAGGTCCTGGCGGAATTTCTGTTCTTCGATTTTTTCTTCAAGATCGCGCGATGTAGTGGCAATCACCCGCACATCAACACTCACCGGGGTTGATCCACCGACACGCACAAAGGTCTGGTCCTGCAAAACCCGAACAATTTTGCCCTGGGTTTCGAGCGGCATATCGGCCACTTCATCAAGCAGCAAGGTGCCTCCATGGGCAATTTCCATCATGCCGGTGCGGGCATCACGCGCGGCGTTGCCCACGGCACCAAACAAGGATTCTTCCATTGTTTCTGGCGAAATATTCGCACAGTTCAACACCACAAACGGGCCATTGGCCCGGGCCGAACTGCGGTGAACCAGCCGGGCAACCACTTCCTTGCCCGTGCCTGCCGGGCCGGAAATCAGAATACGGCTTCCGGTACGTGCCACCCGTTCAATCGACTGGCGCAAATTGGAAATAACCGGTGTTGTCCCCACCAGTTCAACATCGCCACCGGCGCGCATGATAAGTTCGCGGTTTTCGCGCCGCAACCTTGCATCTTCGATGGCGCGCTCAACAACAAGCAACAAGCGCTCGGTATTAAACGGTTTTTCGATAAAGTCGTAGGCCCCGTTACGCGATGCTTCAAGGGCGGTTTCAATGTTGCCATGCCCCGAAATCATCACAACCGGCACTTCTGGATGTTCGCGCTGGATCAGCTTTAAGGTTTCAATACCATCATGCTGGCTGGCTTCCATCCAGATATCAAGAATGACAAGGGTTGGCCTGCGTGCGGCCACCTCCGACAATGCCTGCTGGCTGGAGCCCGCAGCACGCGTCGTATAGCCTTCATCTTCCAGAATGCCCGCAATGAGCGACCGGATGTCTTCTTCATCGTCGACGATTAATATATCGTGCGCCATGTTTCGACAGTAACCTTGGTGTTTCTAGTTTGTTGTCGTACGGGATTGGATTGATTTATGCCGTGGGCGGCACAGTATCATTTCCCAAAGAATTTTCCGTTAACTGTGCCGAGCTTTGGGGAAAGGACAACGTTATCCTGGCCCCGACCTCGGCTCCATCGGCGAGTATAAGCTCTCCACCGTGGTCTTCCATGATTTTCTTAACAATTGCCAAGCCAAGCCCGGTTCCCTTGCTTCTGGTCGTCACATAGGGTTCGGTCAAACGTTCGCGATGTTCGGTTGGCAACCCACGGCCATTGTCTTCAATCACAATGTCTATACGCTGCCCCGGATCATCGCGCTGCGAGATCTGCACACGAATATGGCCCGGCGCAAGATCGTCTTCTGTGGAATTTCGCCCGGCAATTGCCTCGGCAGCATTTTTTAACGTATTGATCAAACACTGATTTACCTGTCGTGCGTCGCACTGGATTCTGGTTTTGATGTTTTCATCAATCGCAAAATCATAGGTAATCGAGGCATGCGCCTGTTGCTGTAAAAACAGCGCATTTCTAGTCAATTCGGCCAAATCTTCTTCGCGCATTTTCGGGCTGGGCATCCGGGCAAAGGACGAAAATTCGTCAACCATCCGTCCAATATCGCCAACCTGACGAATAATAGTTTCAATGCAGGTTTTAAATACCTCGGTATCGCTTTTAATTTCCTTCAGGTATTTCCGGCGTAGCCGCTCTGCCGAAAGCTGGATCGGGGTTAGCGGATTTTTAATTTCGTGGGCAATCCGCCGCGCCACATCGGCCCAGGCGGCCATACGTTGCGCATTTTGCAATTCGGTCACGTCATCAAACGTCACGACATAGCCAAAAATAGACCGGTCACCGGCCCGTTCCACCGTCACCCGTGCCAGCAGCATCAAATTAAGCCCATCCCGGCGAATTTCAATTTGCCGGGGTTTGGACCGGTCACCTTCCTTGATCGCTTCGTCAAACAGAACCGTAAATTCCGGGATCACTTCACAAATGGCATGGCCAACCTTTTCGTCAAGGTCCAGCCCCAGCAATTCCGAGGCGCTTCGATTTGGCAAATTGATCCGGCAATCGGCATCCAGGCCCATCACACCGGCGGTAACCCCGCCCAGAATAGCCTCGGTAAAGCGCCGACGCTCGTCATTCAGGCGGTTTGCCGCAATTAATTCGGCGCGCTGGGTATCAAGCTGTGCGGTCATACGGTTAAAGGCGCGACTTAACGCTTCAAGTTCGTCGCCCTGCCCGGCCAATGGCACGCGAAAGGACAAATCACCATCGCGAACTTTTTCGGCACCGTGGATAAGTTGCGAAATAGGTTCGACAATACCGGTTGCCACCGTCAGACCCAGCATCACTGCGGCTAACAACAGCACCACGGCGATAATCACGAAAATCATCACGAATGTAATGACAATGCCCGATCGTTCGCCTTCAAGGTTTTCATAGGCCTTGACCGCGCGTCGCGCCTGCTCGATACGATCAAGCACATTACTGTCAACAAAGCGACCGACCAGCAAAAAACCGTCAATAAAATTATCCAGCCGAACAACGGCACGAATACGGTCTTCGGTATCGCCCAGCATCAAAACAACATCATTGACCCGTGCGCGATCAAACACTTCGGGCGGGACTGGCGCACCATCGGGATCATAGGAAAAACTGTAATCAGACTGGGCAATAATCTTGCCACTGCCATCAATGATCAGGGCCTCGGGCAAGCCGCGTGCGTCGGCCTGTGCGGTTAAAATGCGTGCCAAACGGCTGGGATCGGTGGCAAAGGACACGCCAAGGCGCTGCAAATCGCTGGCGGTTGCCAGAGCGTCGGCCCGGATCAGTTCCTGGTGTTCTTGCAAATAGGCCTGGGCAATGACCATGCTTTCTTCGACAGCGGTGCGAATGCGGTCGCTAAACCAGCCCTGAATACCAAAATGCAGAAAAAGGGCCGAAAACACCGCCACGACAATTGCCGGCGTCACCGCCACCAGACTGAACATCAACACCATGCGGGTGTGCAGTTTGGCCCCGGCGGTGCCCTTGCGTCGCTCAACCCAGATTTGCACCAGCTTGCGCGCCACCAGCGTTGCCAGTGCCAGCAGCAAAACCAGATCGACATTAAGCAAAATGATAATCGTGCGCGGATCGGGCCGAAGCGGCGCTGTGCCGGTCATTGCCAGATAGGTAACAATGGCCGAAAGCAATGCCGAAATAACCAGCCCAATGGCCAGTTTGCGTGACTGCCCAATGCGGCCCAGAGCTTTAATAAAAGCCGATTGCTGCCAGGCCTTGCGACGTTGGCGCGCCGGGACGCTCATTTTGCGCCCCGCACAACTTCCAGCCCCAGATCACGAATTTTCTTGCGCAGGGTATTACGGTTCAGCCCCAAAACCTCGGCTGCTTTCACCTGATTGCCCCGTGTGGCTTCCAGCGTAACCGTCAATAACGGGCGCTCCATTTCGCGCAAGATGCGATCATAAAGCCCGCTAGACGGTAAATCATCGTCATGGGCATCGTAATATTCGCGAACATGGCGCTCGATTGACTCGGCCAATGATTGCGGTTCGCCCATTGGGGCGGCGTCGGCAACGCTGTTTTCCGCAAATTCGGTCTCGATCACGTCAACGCCAATCACGTCCTGTGAATACAGGGCGGTTAAGCGGCGGACCATATTTTCAAGTTCGCGGATATTGCCAGGCCAGCGATGCGCCTTTAGCCGTGCCATCGCATCGGATGACAGGTTTTTGCGCGGCAAGCCCTGCTCGCTCGCCTGTGTCAGAAAATGGTTCACCAGTTCGGGAATGTCTTCTAACCGTTCGCGCAGGCTCGGCAACCGAATTGGCACGACGTTCAACCGATAGAACAAATCTTCGCGGAAGCTGCCCTCGCGAATAAGTTTGCGTAAATCCCGGTGGGTAGCGGCAACAATGCGCACATTGACGCGAATGGGGGTTCGCCCACCGACACGGGTATATTCGCCTTCCTGCAACACACGCAAAAGCCGGGTTTGGGCTTCGAGCGGCATATCGCCAATTTCATCTAAAAATAACGTTCCGCCCTCGGCCTGTTCAAACCGGCCAACCTTGCGTTCATTGGCCCCGGTAAAGGCCCCCTTTTCATGACCAAACAGCTCGCTTTCGATCAATTCACGCGGTATAGCAGCCATGTTGATGGCAACAAACGGGCCATGGCGCCGCGATCCGTATTCGTGCAAGGCCCGGGCAACCAGTTCTTTGCCGGTTCCGCTTTCGCCCGTCACCATCACGGTCAGGTCGGTATTCATCAGGCGGGCCAGCGAGCGATAAATTTCCTGCATCGCCGACGAACGGCCAATCAAAGGCAGGCGATCATCGCCTTCATCATTGGGCGATTTGGTATTTTCCAAATGAATCGGCGTCTCAAGCGCACGATCAACAATGCTTATCAACTCGTTTAAATCAAACGGTTTTGGCAAATATTCAAACGCCCCGCGCTGGGCGGCCTTTACCGCCGTTAACAGGGTGTTTTGCGCACTCATTACAATCACGCGCAGATCGGGGCGCAATTTGCGAATGCGCGGCACCATGTCGAGGCCGTTTTCATCGGGCATCATCACATCGGTAATCACAAGATCGCCTTCGCCATCGGCGATCCAGTCCCACAGGGTTTTACCATGGCCGGTACTACGCACTTCGTGGCCCTGGCGCGACAGGGCCTGGGTCAAAACAGTGCGAATGGCGCGATCATCATCGGCGACAAGAATACGGGCTGGTTGCGCGCTCATAATGTGTGTTCCTTGATCCAGCTATCTTTTTGATTATCCTGCACATTCTCGGCCAAGGTGCGATGATAGATCGGCAACATAATTTGAAATTCAGCCCCGCCGGTGGGCACATCTTTTACCTCGATCACACCGCCATGGTCGCTGATGATTTTTGCGACCAAAGCCAGCCCCAACCCGGTGCCGGTTGGTTTGGTGGTGACAAACGGGTCAAACAGGCTTTCGCGCATGTCGGGCGGTATGCCCGACCCGTTATCACGGACAGAAACCACCAGCGGCAAATGCACACGGGTATCACCCCCCGCAACAGCAAGGCGTATTCCGTGCTGATAGCGGGTTGAAATAGTGATCAGGCCATCGTCGGAATTTACGGCTTCGGCGGCATTCTTGATCAGGTTTAAAAACACCTGAATAAGCTGGTCGCGGTTACCATAAACCGGTGGCAAGGAGGGATCGTAAATTTCTTCAAAATGCAGGTTTTGGCCAAAGCCGTTTTCCGCCAGACGGCGCACATGCTCCAGCACGGTATGGATATTAACCGCACCGCGTTCCAGCGGTTTATCGGAAAAAATCTCCATCCGGTCGACCAGGTTCACAATACGGTCGGCTTCATCGCAAATCAGGCGGGTTAAAACCCGGTCATCTTCATTCGCCGTTTGCTCAAGCAACTGGGCCGCGCCACGAATGCCAGATAGCGGATTTTTAATTTCGTGGGCCAAAATGGCCGCCATCGCACTGACAGAACGGGCCGAATTACGACTAAGCAACTGATTGTCAATTTTTTGCGCAATCGAGCGCGGCTCGAAGGTTAAAACGGCAGACCCGTTTTCATCAGGCATCGAGCCAACGGTCAGGTTAACGGCATGACGGCCGATTTTGGGGCTTTCAATCAGCAAATCATGATCGGCAACCAGCGTTGCTTCGTCAATCGCTTGGGCGATTAACGAAAAAACGGGGCTGTCACCGGGAATGAAATCCTTAAGGTTGCTGCGGCACAATACGCCCGCACTTGCATTAAACAGCTGTTCGGTCGCCTGGTTTACAAACCGGATTTTCCCATCACGGTCGGCGACCACCACTGCGCTGGCAATTGCGTTCAAAACGCCGGCGGGATCCACATTGTGTCCCTTGCCAAAGCCAAGCCTCATCTTCCGTCCCCCGATGGTCAATTTGTGTTCAGGTGAATGCGTGTCGCGGCTCACGCCGCGAATTCCCGTAATTCGGTTTCAATTTTTGGGTCGTAAAAGGCGCGAATGGCATCTTTTACCAGTGCTGGATCATCCAACACATTAACAGTGCGCCGAAACTCGGTCGCATCACGCAAGCCATTGCAATACCACCCCAAATGCTTGCGTGCGATCCGGTATCCCGGCACATGCCCGTGATGATCTATAATCGCATCATAATGGGTCAAAATGGTTTCAAGCTGTTGCTCTAGCGACGGTGCCGCCAGCTTGTTTCCGGTTTTTAAATAATGCGATACCTGCTTTAAAAACCATGGCCGCCCCTGTGCGCCTCGGCCAATCATAACCCCATTTGCCCCGGACCGATGCAGCAGCTCGGCGGCGTCTTCCTCGCTGTGAATATCGCCATTACCAATAACCGGAATGCTTACCGCGGCTTTGACATCCGCAATAGCATCCCAGTCGGCATCGCCCTTATAGAACTGGCACCGCGTGCGCCCATGCACGGTTAGCATACGAATGCCCAAATCCTCGGCAATGCGGCCAAGGCGCGGGGCGTTACGGTCATTATCATCCCAGCCCAGGCGCATTTTAAGCGTCACGGGCACCTTTACGGCATTCACCGTGGCTTCCATAATCTCGGCAGCCAGTTTTTCCTGGCGCATCAAGGCTGAGCCGGCATAGCCCTTGGTCACCTTTTTGGCCGGACACCCCATATTGATGTCAATGATCATGGCACCGCGGGCTTCGTTCATCCGGGCGGCCTCGGCCATTTCATCGGGGTCGGTTCCGGCAAGCTGCACGGAAAGCGGGCTTTCGGCTGCACAATCGCCGTGCATTTTTCGGACTTCTTTTTGATGGTGCTGAATGCGGGTCATGGCGTCAGACGCAATCATTTCCGACACAACAAGATGGTCGCCAAACCGGCGGACCTGTTGACGAAATGGAAGGTCGGTAACACCCGACATCGGTGCCAGAATAACATTTTCCGACACACTGACAGACCCGATCTGCAACGACATGAAAATATTCCGATTGCCTAAAACTTGGGCAGATTAATGAAACTGAACGCAGAGTGCAACAACTCTAAGCGACACAGCCTGAGGAATGCGGGTTAACACCGACACAGATGGGGATTATCCCAGCAGATAAACCGTGACAAAGCGCACGCCGGGGAAGGCAAGCGTCAAGAGAAGCCACGCGCCAAGCACAAAACGAACCGCCATCCGACCGCGCAAGCTGGATCGTTCATGAATCCAGATCAAGGTGCAAATAACGGCAAAGCCCAGCAGGGTTAGCAACATTTTGTGGTCGACCGTCCATAACGACGTGCCTTCCACCTGGCGCAAGGCAAACCCGGTGACAATACCGACCACCAAAACCCATGCCGACCATTTAAGATAACTGACCAGCATTTGCTCGCTATCGCGAAGCGGGGGCAAACGACGGCTCCAGCGGGTTGGCCGCCGGGTTTTGAGGGCATTTTCCTGCACGACATAGGCCATTGCCGCAATCGCCGCAATTGTCACCAGTGCGTAGGTGACCAGCGACGTTCCGATATGCACCCAAAGCCACGCCGAATATAAAACCTGTTCTTCCACCTGCCCCGGTGCGGCCCCATTAACGGATTCAAACACCCCGGCCACACCACCAAACAGCAGCAAATACGCCCCGACATACCCCGCCAGTCGCCAAACCTGCTGGCGGGTATCGCAACCTGCCATACCGCCAAAGGCAAACAGCACCGTCAGTTCAGACCAGTGCAATGCTGATGAAAATCCGCGCGATTGTACGGCTTCACCGGTCAGGCTTAAAACCGCGATGGTCCCGACAATACCCAGTGCGATAGACCCATACAGCCAAAGATCACGCTGCGGTTCGCGGCGTAATATTTGTGCTGTTAACGGCAGCAGCGAAAGGATGTGGATGGCAGTGGCGATCATACACAGACGTCCAGAATGGTTGCGGGCAACAAAACAGCCAATTTGCCGACTTGGCAAACCCGGCCCGGAAAGATAGCTTGTGGCCCACATTATTCATATGAGCGCATATCGTTTATGAACAAAAAAATCTCGGTTGTCATCGTTGCTGCCGGTAGCGGTAGCAGATTTGGCGACCCGCTTCCAAAACAATATCATCAAATAGGTGACAAAACCCTTTTACGCCATTGCGTTAAAGCGTTTATGCACTTTTGCCCGCCCGCGCATATTCAGGTTGTCTATAATGAAGATCATCAAGCATGGCTTGATGCTGCGATTGGCGATCTGGTCGGTTCTGGCGGCTTGCGCCCTGCTGTTGCCGGGGGGCTAACGCGTCAGCAATCGGTTCTTAACGGCCTGCGCGCGCTTAAAGACGCCGCGCCGGATCATGTCCTGATCCACGACGCCGCCCGACCCGGCATTGATCCCGATGTGATTAAGCGCGTGCTGGCGGCCCTTGCTGATTGCGACGGCGCAATTCCGGGCATTACGGTGAACGACACGATCAAGCAGTGCGACGGGCACAGCATGATCACCCGAACCATCCCGCGCGAAACCCTGATGCGGGCGCAAACGCCGCAAGGCTTTCATTTCAAAACCATTCTGGGTGCCCACGAAAAATTCGCTGGTCAGGAAATGACTGACGATGCCAGCTTGCTAGAACAGCTTGGCATCGCGATTAAATGTGTTGCTGGCAGCGAGGGGAACGACAAAATCACTCGCCGGGACGATTTATCGCGCATTGGCGAGCATTTCCCGAATAAACAGGCTGCAACAGTTCGCCCCCGCCCCGATCAGGAGACCCCGACCATGCCCGGCATGACGACCGAAGAATTTCGCAGTGGTACCGGCTTTGACGTTCACCGCTTTGCGCCCGGCGATGCCTGCATGTTATGTGGCGTCTCCGTGCCTCATCACGCCCGCCTGGAGGGACACTCGGATGCCGATGTGGGGTTACACGCGCTGACAGATGCCATTCTGGGTGCCATTGCAGCAGGCGATATCGGCCAGCATTTCCCGCCCAGCGACCCGCAATGGAAAGGCGCTGCGTCCGATCAGTTTTTAAAACATGCTGCCGGGCTGGTCGCCAAACGCGGCGGCAGAATTGTGAATGTTGATGTGACACTGATTTGCGAACGCCCGAAAATCGGCCCGCATACCGCGGCCATGCGCCAGGCCGTTGCCGATATTCTGGCAATTGACATCGATCGGGTTAACGTCAAAGCAACCACGTCGGAACGGCTGGGTTTTACCGGCCGCGAAGAAGGCATTGCCGCACAGGCCAGCGCCAGCATTGCCGTGCCCGTCACGTTATCCTGATCGCCGTTTCACCAAAACAAGAACCAAAACAAAAGGCGGGCCCGAAGGTCCGCCTTTGTCGGATGCACTTAAAATATCAATAGTATCAGGCTTCTGCACCGTCTTCTTCAGGTAACTGGTATTTCAGGATCACAGGCACCTGGGCAAAACCGAACAGCAGCGTAATCGGTGTAACGCCCCACACCTTGAAGGCCACCCAGAAATCGGTGCTAAAATTACGCCATACAATTTCGTTGGCAATGGCCAGAACAATAAAAAACAGCCCCCAGCGCCACGTCAAAATCCGCCATCCTTCATCCGCCGCGCGAAACGCACTTTCCAGCACCAGTTTCAAAAACAGCCTTCCGGTTGCCAGCCCGCCAAACAAAATGGCAGCGAACATCAGGTTCACAATTGTCGGCTTGATCTTGATAAACAGGTCGTCCTGCAAATACAGGGTTAACCCGCCAAACACGATCACAAAGACCCCGCCGATCAGCGGCATAACCGGAACGGTACGATTAATCAAAAAGGACACCGATAAAGCAACGATCGTGGCGACAACAAAGACCAGTGTCGCGCTCATCAGATCGTGGGTGATTGCGTTTACCGCAAAAAACAGGACCAGCGGGCCCATTTCCAGGACCAGTTTGGTTAAATGGTTCATCGTGTCACTTCTTTTGTCAAATGGGCCCCCATCCTAGGGGGACACCCGGTTTAGCGCAACATCAGTGTTCATGTTTCCCCGGTTCACAGGTGCTTAAAGCTGCTCACAACCGTTCACGTCATTGTCAGCACGCTCATTGTAGCTGCGCCGTCAACCATGTTGCGTACCCGCCATTTATGCGCCCCAAAGGCAGTTCCATAATGCAGGGCGTATCATAGGGGTGCTGGTTGACCACATGTTCCATCAAGGCCACCACCAGCGTTTGACGGGTCTTTAACAGCAACACGGCCTCGTTGCCTTCTTCAAGCACGCCTTGCCATTGGTAAATCGCGGTCATGACCGGTAAAATATTGGCACAGGCGGCCAGCTTGTGGCTTACCGCAGAACGGGCAATAGCCTTGCCACAGGCCATATCGGGGACCGTCACGTATAACATGACAAGTTTGGCCTCATCATCTGGTGAATGCGTCATGCCGGTTGCTCCTGTTTTAAATATCGGCGAAACTTTGCATCGCTTTGCCTTAACCATGCCTGCACCAGATCGTATTCGTTACCATCATGCGGAACAGGGAAAGTTTACCATGCCCTCCTCCAAGGCTGCAAAACCAACCGCCATCCAATATAACTGGCTCCGGCGCGGCTTAACCCAGCCCGGCGGCAAATTGCCACTATTTGATACAAACGGTCGTCAGGTTCCGGCAAAAACCGTGCAGGCATGTATCAAACATGGCTGGGCGGAGCCGTGGTTCGCCAATCCGTTAAAACCGGACTGGCTGGTCTGCAAGCTGACCGCGCGCGGGCGCAAGATGGCCAAGGATGGCGCTGAATAATGTAACCTGACCGGTCAAGTGCGCCGTTTGGTTTTGCACGCCTGTGTGGCGGATTTAAACAACAAAAAACCCGCACCAAAATTTTGGGCAGGTCATTGAAGGCATTTTAAATTTCAGGAAGATATTGGTCGGAGCGAGAGGATTCGAACCTCCGACCCCCTGCACCCCATGCAGGTGCGCTACCAGGCTGCGCCACGCTCCGACCGATGTGCGCCTTGCGGCGCGGACAGATACATAGCCCCGCCACGCCCAAGACGCAAATAGTTTTTACGGATTTTTTTGCACTTTCTCAAGGGCAGTCCGCAAAAGCGATTGAAGCCCTTCCAATTCACCCAGAAGGTTTGCCAACGCATGCCGATCAACACCGGAATTGCCAGAATCCAAAGTAACATCAACGCCATCGGCCAAGGGCGATGGTTCCGCACCGGGCAGCCCCTGAAAACTGGCGGCGCCATCGGTTTGGCGATCGACACCCTGCGGCGACGACGCCATACCATCGGGCAAGCTGCCACCGTTCTGCGCGATCAGTTTTTGCACACCTTTGATGGTGTAGCCCTGATCATGCAAAAGCGCGCGAATACCTTGCAGAAACTCGATATCGTCGGGCCGGTAATAGCGACGGCCCCCCGCCCGCTTCATAGGCTTGATTTGCGGAAACTTCTGCTCCCAAAAACGCAAAACATGTTGCTGCAACCCAAGCTCGGTTGCGGCCTCACTGATTGTGCGAAAAGCAGAGTCAGATTTAACGGTACGGCGATTTTTCGCCGTCTCCCCCGGTTCATTTTTCATTGATCGCGTTTATTCGTAATTATGCGTTGATGCGCGATTTGAGCACCTGTGACGGCCTGAAAACCAGCACTTTTCGCGGTAAAATCGGAACTTCTTCGCCCGTCTTGGGGTTGCGTCCGATACGCTCACCCTTGCTGCGGACAGAAAAACTGCCGAACGATGATATTTTAACAACTTCATCCCGAATCAACGCCCCGGAAATTTCATCCAGAACCGTTTCAAGCAACTGCGCAGATTCGTTACGCGAAAGGCCGACTTCCTGATAAACCGCTTCGGCTAGATCGGCGCGGGTAACCGTTGTTTCCGACATGCAGACCGCCTCCTCATAACTGGGCAATGAACACAAGGTTATAATTGGTGGTTAAACCAGTCAATATCAATAGGATACACTTGATTGTGGCGGAAAGTTGTACTTTTTACGCCAAAGCATTGATTTTTAATATATTTTTCAAAAATCGTAGCTTTAACCGCCAAAATTCAACTATACGTTACCACCGAACCAGCGATGCACCCCAGGTAAAACCGCCCCCCATCGCTTCCAGAATGACAATATCACCGCGTTTGATGCGTCCATCATGGACAGCTTCGCTTAATGCCAACGGAATGGATGCCGCCGAGGTATTGGCATGGCGATCAACGGTCATGACAACGCGCTCCGCCGAGATGCCAAACTTGCGCGCAGTTCCGTCCAGAATGCGCTGATTGGCCTGATGGGGGACTAACCAGTCAATCTGATCGGCAGTAATGCCGGTATCGTCGAGAACTTCCCGAATAACAGCGGCCAGATTGGTCACAGCGTGGCGGAAGACCTCGCGCCCTTCCATTCGTAAATGCCCAACCGTTTGGGTTGAAGACGGGCCACCATCCACATGGAGCAATTCGTATTTGCTGCCATCGGAATGAAGCCTTGATGCCAAAATACCCTGATCGTTAATTGTGCCGACGCCTTCATGCGCCTGAACAATAACCGCCCCGGCCCCATCGCCAAACAAAACACAGGTGCTGCGGTCTTCCCAATCGAGAATACGCGAAAATGTTTCCGCACCGATCACCAGCACCGTTTTGGCCTGGCCGTTGCGGATATACATATCCGCTGTGGTCAGGGCATAAATAAAGCCCGAACATACCGCCTGAATATCAAAGGCAAAGCCAACCACACCTAATCTGTTCTGGACCTTGGTGGCCGTTGCCGGAAAGGTGTTATCGGGTGTAGCTGTTGCAACAATGATCATGTCAACATCGGCGGCGGTCACATTTGCATGTTCCATCGCCTTGATTGCGGCATTATAGGCCAGATCACTGGTCATTTCGCCTTCGGCAGCAATGTGGCGCTGACGGATCCCCGTCCGTGCCACGATCCATTCATCAGTTGTATCTACGCGCCGCGATAGCTCTTCATTGGTCAGGATTGTCGAGGGAAGATAGGAACCGCAACCGATGATGCGTGAACGAACTGTCATGATAGGGAACTGCCAATATACGAAAATTTAAACGAAGGGATTATTGTGCGGTATCCTGGAGGGCAACCGCCGCCTTGGCTGCTTCGGCTTTTGACATTTCTGCCTCAAACGATGCAATTTCGGCCTTGATCGTGTCATTCAGGCGATTGGCAATAAGATCATGGCAGACGCCGATGGCATTTGAAAAACCAAGGGCATCCGTCCCGCCATGACTTTTAACGGCAATACCGTTCAGGCCAAGCAACATTGCACCATTATAGCGACGCGGGTCCATCCGCTCGCGAAAACGCTGCAACGACCGGCGGGCCAGAAGATAGCCAACTTTCGCCCAGAACGAGCTGCGAAATGTCTCGCGCAGGAAATGCACCAGCAATCTTGCGGTACCCTCGGCAGTTTTCAGGGCAACATTGCCGGTAAAACCGTCGGTCACGATGACATCAACAGTCCCCTTTGCAAGGTCGTCGCCTTCAACAAAACCGGCAAACTGGATCGGCAGGTTGATTTCGCGTAAAATAGACGCCGCCTTTTTTACCGATTCATTGCCTTTAAGTTCCTCGATACCGACATTGAGCAACCCGACAGACGGCTTTTCAATACCAAACAAAACCCGGGCAAAGACTTCGCCAAGCAGGGCAAATTGCACCAGGTTATTTTCATTGCATTCAATATTGGCACCGAGATCAAGCATGATGGTCTCACCACGCTGGGTCGGCATATAGGTTGCAATGGCCGGGCGATCAATTCCTGGCAATGTTTTTAAAACAAACTTGGCCATTGCCATCAACGCCCCGGTATTTCCGGCAGACACAACACCTTGCGCCTCGCCTTCCTTAACCGCATTGATGGCCAGCCGCATGCTGGAGTCCCGACGCTGGCGCAAAGCCACGGACGGTTTATCGTCCATTGTGACTTCCTGCGATGCATGGCGAATTTCGGTTACAGCCGCCAGTTCCGGACAAGTGTCCAGAAGCGGCTTGATCCGCGCTTCATCGCCATACATTAAAAATTTAAGATGCGGCATACGTTTAAGCGCGATTTCTGCCCCCGCGACGACCATGTCGGGCGCGTGGTCTCCCCCCATCGCGTCAAGTGAAATGCGAACCTGTTCAGGCAATGTATTCTCTTGTCGTTGTTTTAAACATTAATGCAGGAAAACGTAACCGCCGCAAAACCGGTCTGCGCGACGGTTTAGCGAGATACGCCCGGAACGCCCGTAATTACCGGAAATTCCAGTGCGGCACAAGGTAAAGCGTCAGAACCCCTCGTTCTTGTTCTCAAGTTTATCCTTGAGGCCAGCCAGCTTTGCAAACGGATTCGGTTTTTCTTCGGCTTCTTCATTCTCGACAAATTCCTCGATATCAACCCCTTCCTTGCGCGGATACGGGTCCATCGAAATGGCCAGGAATTGTGCGGCAACTTCACCAAGATCAATAATACCGTCGGTCAGCGGTTCAGGCTGGTCTAACAACGCCATCAATTCGTCTTCGGTCAGCCCCTCAAGATCATCTGCCGTGGACGGCATATTTTCTTCACTGACATGCGGAGAATAAAGAACTTCAATTTCATCATCGACAATTTCAGGCACCGGCTCGAGCGTCACAACACAGCGCTGTGTGATTTCGGCATGAAGTGTGCCCCGCACGGTAACTTCGCCATTACCGGCAAGTTGCAGTGTCAGTTTGGCAGCCATTTTTTCAATGCCGGCCAGATCAAACCGGTCTGCAAGGGCGGCCCGTTCTGCGGCACTGGCTTCAATTTCAAAGGTGGTTTTTTTTGCAACCAGTTCCGCGACTTTAACAATGTGCGAAAATTCGGGTGTCAGTTTATCAGACATGCGTAAGCTCTTTTGTTTTCGGTTTTAAAATCCGGACGGCTCGTATGGCGGCGCCGGAAATGATACTTCACCGCGCATCAACGCACTGTCTTCCTGTGTCGAAAGATGGTCGATGGCGGCATATACATATTTGGACATCATCGTAATTTGTGCCTCGGAAACAGAGGTATCTGCAAACAAATTGCGATTAAGGGCTGCGCCCAGTGTTTCCTCGCCAGCAGCAACGCCCTCTTCGTAGGCAACGATGCGGCCATGATAGGATTCCGACATTTTGCGAATACGCTTGAGGATTCCAACGTCCCCAATACCCATTTCCCGCATATTCTGGTCCATATCCGCAAACATCACGTCAAAGACCTGCTGAGCAAGTTCTTTTTGTGCAGGGCTGGTCTTCAATCGCCGGAAGACAATAAACGCATGCACCAAAATCAGGTCGAAACGGCCCTCTTTGGTATCGGCAACGCCGCCCTGCTGGTAAAATTCAGGCTGGCGCGCCTGGGTTACCAAAGCCGTATATAACCCAAAGGCAGCATCGTGAATTTTGCCTTTTTTTGTCAGCCAGCCAAACAACTTACCACTCCTTCGTTGACATTCCCGCCATGGCACGCAGAATGCCTTGAAATTCCGGGGACGCAATGTCCCATCCTGTTGCCCGGCAATATCATGCGCCTCGCGCTGAAACTCAAGGCAATTCATTTACGACGTCAACAAGCGGATCGTTCCGGTGGGTTCAATGCATTCAAGATTAAAGCGCTTCACCTTTATCGTCATTGCCGGTTTTACCGCCGCATACCTTGCTGCCTGCAGCCCGCAAATTGCCAATCGCGGCAACTTGCCAGAGCCAGAAGACCTTAGTCAAATCACAGTTGGCCAGTCTACCAAAGGCGATGTGACCGATATTCTCGGCACACCCTCAACCATTGCGACATTTGATCCCAATGTCTGGCTTTATATCTCGCGGCAGGTTGAAACGCTGGCTTTTTTTAAACCTGAAGTCATCAAACAGGAAGTTGTTGTCATCAGCTTTGACACAGCCAACCGGGTCGATCTGGTTAAACAGTATCATCTTGAAGATGGCAAGCCGGTGGAACCCACCGACCGCGTCACCCCGACAGCCGGGCGCGAACTTACAATTTTGCAACAGCTGTTTGGCAATCTGGGACGTTTTTCCGACACGGACAAGTAACCGCTTATTCGTGATAAACACAATTAAGAATATCTGATATCACATTGAAAAATGGTCGAAACCACCTTTGGTGAGTTCGGCCATTTTTCCGTTATGGTCCACAATCAGCACCTCGCTAGGTTTATCTGTAACGGTACCGATCACGGTGACATCCGGCCCCAAACGGGCAATATCGGCAGCGTGCCCGCACAGCAATAATTCATAATCATCCCCGCCGGCCAAAATGCTTTGCCAGTGAACGGGATCAAGATTAATGGCGGCCTGCGCACTGTCCGAAAGCGGGATCAGGTTTTGTTGTAAAACAAAACCCACATTTGATGCCGTTGCAATCTTGCGAATGTCGCCTGCCAAACCGTCGGAAATATCCATTGCCGCCACCCGACGCGCAAGAGATGCGGCCGTCATTCCGGTATCCAGTCGGGGTTGGGGCAACCAGTAACGATTACACAGATAATCGTGATGCTGTGCATCGTGCAGGTCAAGACGGCCTTGCAACACAGCCAGGCCCAAGGTCGCGTCGCCCAGGGTCCCGGTGACGGCCACAACATCGCCGGGTCGGGCAGCATTGCGGCGCAAGGCGCGCCCACAGGGAATTTCGCCAAAGGCCGTCAGGCTGAAAAAGCTGGGGCCAGGTGTGCTAACCGTATCGCCGCCAAACAGACCGACATCAAAATCGGCACAGTCTTCGCCAAATGCTTTGGCAAAGGCAACAATCCAGTCTTCGGGCAGGTCGCGGTTATAACCGGCAGCCAACACCACCCCGACCGGTTTTGCCCCCATAGCGGCAATATCGGAAAGGTTCACGCGTAACACCTTGCGCGCAATCATTTCCGGGCTGTCTTCGGCCCGAAAATGCACATCGGCAACCAGCGCATCGCAGGTCACAACGGTTTCATGATTTTGGCGTTGGGAAAAAATGGCGGCATCATCACTTAAGGCCAGTGACGCCGCCGAACGCCGGGAAATGGGCGCAAAATAGCGCGCGATCAGTTCAAATTCACCAGACCGCGCCACCATTTTAATCCTTGTTTGCTTCCAGCGGACGCAACGATTTGCCAATACGGTCCAGCACGGCATTGACCAGACGCGGTTCATTTTCATCAAAAAACGAATGAGCCGCATCAACATATTCGGTAATGACAACCCGCATCGGTACGTCTTCGCGCATCATCAATTCATATGTGCCCGCGCGCATAATACTGCGCAAAACAGATTCCAGGCGTTTCACCGTCCAGCCTTTTTCAAGGGCACCGTTAATCAGGTCATCAATGTCGTCAAGGCGGTTTTCAACGCCCTGCACCAGATCGGCGAAAAATCCGCGATCCGGATCAATCAGGTTTTCATTGGGTTCGTCAGCATCGCGCTGACCAAGACCATCAAGCCGAAATTCGGAATATTCCTGGACAACACGCCCAGCTGCAACCTGCGACACATCAGCCTGATACAGCGCCTGAATGGCAGCAAAACGGGCGGCACTACGCCGTTGGGCGATTGAGGGTTTGGATTTGTCGGTCATTACTTGTGATGGATTCCAAAATGGTTTTGTACTTCAATCATGCGTAAAACAGCAGTAGCAGCTTCGCCACCCTTGTTTTTCTCATCGGCACGGCAGCGTGCCAGCGCCTGGGCTTCGTTTTCAACAGTCAAAATGCCATTGCCAATCGCCATGCAATTGTCGAGGCAAAGCTGCATCAGCGCACGATTGGCTTCGTTGCAGATATGTTCATAATGGGTCGTTTCACCCCGAATAACACATCCCAGCGCCAAATAACCATCATAGCGTGGCCCGGTCGCCAGTTCGCTCATGGATTGAACAGCATAACGAATGGCAATCGGCACTTCAAAAGCACCGCTGACCGATAAACGATCCCAGGTTGCCCCGCTCGCTTCAAGCGTAGCCGCGGCACCTTTCACAAGATCTTCAACGATATGAGTATAATATGGCGCATCAACAATCAGGATGTGCGGAGAACTGCTGCTTTTCATTTTACCTCCGGGACGCAAAGCGGACGCTGATCAACCAGATTCAGACCAAATCCGTCAAGCCCTACTATGTGACGTTTGGTGTTTGACAGCAAAATCATGTCGCGCACCCCCAATTCATGCAGAATTTGCGCACCGACACCATAGTCGCGCAAGTCCGGCTCGATCATTTCCGACCCGTTCATCTCGCCGCGCAAATGCGCCCCGTCACCGCCATGATGATCAATCAGACCAGCAACGGCATTGGAAAGGCTGTTCGCACGTGCTTCGCGAATAAGAACAATAACACCCCTGCCCTCGGCGGCAATGGCATTCATCGCGGTTTGCAATTCGCCACCTCGCCCGGTTTGCCGGTCACCTAGAACATCATCAAGCACATTCAAGGCATGAACACGGGTCAATACCGGTTCACCACTGGTAATATCGCCTTTGGTCAGGGCGATATGCTCGGCATAGTTCAACGTGTTTACAAACAGGTGCAGGTCAAATGCGCCGCCGTGAATGCTGTCGATTTTAGTGACCGCCTTGCGCTGAACCACCTTTTCGTGCTTGCGGCGATACCGAATCAAATCGGCGATTTGCGCAATTTTGAGGCCATGTTTTTGGGCAAATTCAACCAGTTCAGGCAGCCGGGCCATTTCGCCCTGATCGTTCATAATTTCACAAATAACGCCAGACGGGTTCAACCCGGCCAACCGCGCGATATCCACCGATGCTTCGGTATGCCCGGCCCGCACCAAAACTCCGCCATCGCGCGCGCGCAACGGAAACACATGCCCTGGCGTAACAATGTCGTGGCGATCTGTGGTCGGGTCGGTGGCAACCGCAATGGTCCGGGCCCGGTCCGGTGCGGAAATGCCCGTCGTCACGCCGGTTTTGGCCTCGATAGACACGGTGAAAGCAGTTTCATGGCGGGTGCCATTGCTGGCCGTCATTAAAGACAGGCCCAAATGGTCACAGCGTGCAGAATCCAGCGCCAGACAAATCAGGCCGCGCCCATGTGTGGCCATAAAATTAATGGCATCGGGCGTTGCCATTTGCGCCGGAATAACCAGATCGCCCTCGTTTTCACGGTCTTCGTCATCAACCAGAATGAACATCCGGCCATTACGCGCCTCTTCGATCACATCTTCGATCGGCGACAAATAACGGTGCGGCATAAAATCAGTCCTTTCCAACCATGCGCGCAACATAGCGGGCCAGCATGTCTATTTCGAAATTGAACCGGTCGCCAATTTTGCGGCCACCCAGCGTGGTATTGTTCTGCGTATGCGAAATGACATTAATGCCGAACCGGTTATCGTCAACTTCGTTCACCGTTAACGACACCCCGTCAAGCGTTATGGACCCTTTACGTGCCACATAGCGGGTAAAGGCCTCTGGCAATTCAAACGTCATACGCATGGAATCGCCTTCGGGATGCATGCTTGCCAGTGTTGCAACACCATCAACATGGCCCGAAACAATATGCCCGCCAAGCTCGTCGCCCATCCGCAGGGACTGTTCAAGATTAAGCTTCGATCCAACCTCAAAATCACCCAGCGTTGTCAGCGACAGGCTTTCGGCCGATGCCTCGATTGCGAACCAGTTAGCACCTTTTCCAACAACGGTCATGCACGCACCGCTGCAGGCAATTGAGGCCCCCAGATCGATTTTAGACGTGTCAAAAGCGGTATTGAATTCGAACCGGGTATCACCACGTTTTTCAATTTTTCGAACCGTGCCGATATCGGTAATGATCCCTGTGAACATTGCATTCAATCCGTTATTTTTTCGTAGGTTACCATCATGTCCTGACCTGCGCTGGCAAATCCGGACCGTTTGAAACGGTACATGCCAGCCAGATCGGCCAAATTCAGATTATCAATAATTGCCCGTCCGTCGGCGCCAATAATGCCTGGTGCCTGAAAATGGACAAGCCGCTCAACCATCCCGGTTTTCAGCAAACTGGCTGCCAACCGGCCACCACTTTCAACCAGAACACGGGTAAGCCCTTTGTGGCCCAGCACATGCAACACATCATGTAAGTTCAAATGGCCGTCGGCGCATCGGGCAGGAAGCAATTTTATTGCTGTTTTTTCAAAAACTTGCTGTGCAGTTTGCAAATATTCCTCGCCAACCACCAGCCATGTCGGCGTTTGCCCCGCCGTTGCCACCAAAGCACATTGTGGAGAAATTTTTGCTGTGCGGTCCAGCACCACCCGAACCGGCGAATTTTTCTCGCGCCCGGCAATGCGACAGCGCAAATCGGGGTTGTCGGCGATAACGGTATCCGCCCCCACCACAATGGCATCGTGGTTTGCGCGCAAGGTATGCCCCCATGCGCGGGCTGTTGCACCGGTAATCCATTGGCTTTTCCCGTTGGCAAGGCTGGATCGGCCATCAAGGCTGCCCGCCAGCTTCAGGGTGACAAGCGGTGTATTATGCATAACACGGGATAAAAAACCGGCATTTAACTGCTGCGCCATATCGGCCATTAACCCGGTATCAACAATAATACCCGCATCGCGCAACATAGTATGGCCCCGGCCACACACCCGTGGGTCGGGGTCTTCCAGTGCGCTAACTACACGGGTTACACCCGAAGCAATCAACCCGCTGGCACAGGGCGGTGATTTTCCAAAATGGCTGCAAGGCTCAAGGGTGACATAGGCGGTAGCCCCAAGGGCATGGGCCCCGGCCTGATCAAGGGCAATACGTTCGGCATGCGGTCGCCCGCCGGGTTTTGTCCAGCCGCGACCAACAATGTCGCCGTTTCGCACCAGCACACAACCAACCGCAGGATTGGGCCAGACATTGCCAAGCCCCCGTTTGGACAGGCTTAACGCGACCCGCATAAAATGGCGGTCACTGTCATCAAACCTGAAATCAGGCATTACGGTTTGCCTGTCTCGTCATCGCTGTCCTGCATATTTTCTACAAATTCTTCAAAATCGCGCGCCTCGCGAAAGTCCTTGTAGACAGATGCGTAGCGGACATAAGCGACCTGATCGAGGGCATGAAGGGCTTCCATGACAATTTCACCGACCGTATCGGTGCTGATGTCGCTTTCGCCACTGCTTTCCAGCCGCCGCTGAATACCATTAAGAGCTTTTTCAACCCGTTCGTCTTCGATCGGGCGTTTGCGGCACGCCAGAAAAATCGACCGCGCCAGTTTATCGCGGTCAAATAATTCGCGCTGCCCGTCCTTTTTTACCACCATTAATTCACGCAATTGAACACGTTCAAAGGTCGTAAATCGCGATCCACAGGCCGGGCAAAACCGACGCCGGCGAATGGCGTGGTTTTCCTCGGTCGGACGGGAGTCCTTTACCTGGGTATCGTCGTGGCTACAAAACGGGCAGCGCATTGTCAGTTCTCGCTATATTTTAACGAAATCAGCTATAGATCGGGAATTTGTTGCACAGATCAAGAACCTGTGCCCGAACTGCCGCTTCAATTTCGTCATTGCCTTCGGGCTGATCGACCAGGGCGTCAAGCACATCGGCAATCAGTTTGCCAATCAGCTTGAATTCTTCGACGCCAAAGCCACGGGTCGTTCCTGCCGGCGTTCCCAGGCGAATACCCGACGTCACGGTCGGTTTTTCGGTATCGAACGGAATGCCATTTTTATTGCAGGTAATGCCCGCGCGTTCCAATGCCACGTCGGCCACATTGCCTTTCAGGCCTTTGGGGCGCAAATCAACCAGCATCAGGTGGGTGTCGGTACCATTGGTCACGATATCAAAACCGCGTGACTGCAAAACATCGGCCAAAGCCCGGGCATTATCAACAACCTGCCGGGCATAAACCTTAAACTCGGGACGCAATGCTTCGCCAAAGGCAACGGCCTTGGCTGCAATAACGTGCATCAACGGGCCACCCTGCAAACCAGGGAAAACCGCCGAATTGATTTTTTTGCCGATTTCAAGATTGTTCGACAAGATCATGCCGCCCCGCGGACCGCGCAGGGTTTTGTGCGTTGTTGTGGTAACAACATCGGCATAAGGCAGCGGGCTCGGATGCACACCACCGGCAACCAGACCGGCAAAATGCGCCATATCAACCATCAGATAGGCACCGACCTTGTCGGCGATTTCGCGAAAACGCTTGAAATCGATCTGGCGCGGAATGGCCGAACCACCGGCAATGATCAGCTTGGGATTATGTTCGACAGCAAGGGCTTCGACCACGTCATAATCGATCAGGAAATCCTGTTCGCGCACACCATATTGAATGGCATTGAACCATTTGCCCGACAATGCCGGGCGTGCGCCGTGCGTTAAATGCCCACCGGCATCCAGCGACATGCCCAAAACGGTATCGCCCGGCTGCAACAGTGCCAGCATAACGGCCCCATTTGCCTGCGCACCTGAATGGGGCTGAACATTGACAAATTCACAGCCAAAAAGTTCCTTGGCGCGACTGATGGCAAGGTCTTCAGCAACGTCAACAAATTCGCACCCGCCATAATAACGGCGTGAAGGATAACCTTCGGCATATTTGTTGGTTAAAACGGAACCCTGCGCTTCCATGACTGCTTTGGAAACGATATTTTCCGATGCAATCAGCTCGATCTGGGTTTTCTGACGGTGAAGTTCGTCGGAAATGGACTTGAACAGATCGGGGTCAGCATCCGCCAGACCGGTTGTAAAAAAGCCGTTAAAAGACATTCGAAAGCCTTTCGATAAGACGGGAAATAAAAGAGCCCGAAAGCCCGGTTCGTGCCATGCGGCAAATAGGATTATTCAGGCGCCGAGAGCTTGTCGATGCGGCCCTGATGGCGGCCACCTTCAAATTTTGTCGAAACGAACGCTTCCACACAATCTTGTGCCGTCGCAACGCCGAGCAGGCGTGCGCCAAGGCAAAGAACATTGGCATTATTGTGCTGGCGGCTAAGTTCTGTCGACAGGCGATCATGGACCAAAGCCGCGCGAATTTCGGGATAACGGTTGGCCGCAATGCTCATGCCAATACCGGACCCGCAAACCAGAATGCCACTTTGGGCTTTGCCCTCAATAATCGTCTTGCATACCGCATAGGCGAAATCGGGATAATCGACAGAAGAAGAGCCATCCGTCCCAAGGTCGAGAACATCAAATCCCTGTTTGGCAAGCTGATCAACAATTGTTGACTTAAGCTCAACCCCGCCATGATCGGCAGCAATTGCGATGGTTTTGGCCGACATTTTTTGCGCCCTTTTCAAACTGCAAGGAAATTTGAGCGCCTTTTAGCACATCACTATCGCTGTGCCAACGCGCAGTCGCATTAATCAAGGTGTGAGCTGGCATGCAAGATGCGATGGCATCGGATTTTCTTGCGCAAAACAAATTGACGCCTTGATACCTAAAATAGTTAACCCTCATGCCCGCCAGACGCGTAATGAACTTTCTGTAATATGAGTAAAGCCTCAACCGCTATCCTCAAGATTACTATTTGCGATTCCATGACAAACGATAGGCTTTGCTTCACAACTATACTACTGACTATTTGTTTGATATCATGTTGTTTGTTAAACATAAAAAACAGCGTTTGAATCAAATTAAAATTAGATTGTTGAACAAGCGCGAATGTTGATTATATTCCTTGCTGGCTACATTTGTTGTGGCTGTTGGGAACAGGTTCAAGGACACAAGAAAAAATGAACGACGTTAGTGATGACGCCTTTGATCGTGACGAATTGCTGCAGATGACGGTTGATATCGTTTCTGCTTATGTCAGCAATAATGCGCTTGCGGCAACTCAGCTTCCAGAATTGATCACCTCGACATTCAAATCGCTTGATGAATTACGTGGTGTGGAAGAAGTGGAAGAAGAAGAACCACTTAAGCCAGCCGTTCCGATCAAAAAATCGATTGGTGATGATTATATTATTTGTCTTGAAGATGGCAAAAAGCTGAAAATGCTCAAACGTCATCTTCGTACCACTTATGGTATGACGCCGGAAGAATACCGCGCCAAATGGGGTCTTGCTGCTGACTATCCCATGGTCGCGCCGAACTATGCCAAACAACGTTCGCAATTTGCCAAAAAAATTGGCCTCGGCCGCAAAGCCGAGTAAACGACGCGCCCCGCGCTGCGTCAGTTCCAAATAAAAAAGGTGCCCCTATAATTGGAGGCACCTTTTTATTTTGATTATCATCAACATGCTCATCAATTTTCCACCACGTTTGCGAGCATAGGGATGCTTACTTTATTTCACATCCCGGTATTACTTCAACACATGACAAAGATGCCTTCGTAACGTTGCCTCGCGTGCTGTGATGGTTTACCAGAGTGCGACAAAAAAAGGCCCGGCACATTGCTGCACCGGGCCACTCGATAAAAAGTCAGGACTTATTTGTCAGCGTAATCGTAGCTGCCATTTTCCCATTTGTAGAAAACGTAACCAGGTGCGGCAACATCGCCCTTGGAGTCGAACGAGATCGAGCCCAGAACGGTGTCAAAGCTGTCGCCACTTTTGAGTTCTTTGGTGACGGCATCAAAGTCGGTTGAACCGGCTTTGGTAACAGCCTGCGCCCAAGCCTGGATCGCGCCATAGGTGTAAAGGGTGTAACCTTCCGGCTTGTAACCTTTACCTTCAAAGTATTTAACCAGGTCTGCGTTGCGCGGATCTTTTTCAAGGGCCGGACCGGCGGTGAACAAGGTGCCTGCACCGGCATCGCCCGTGATCGACCAATATTCAAGCGAGTTCAGCGCATCGCCGGAAATTGCCTGGGTTTCGAGGCCCTGGCCGCGCATCTGACGCACGATCAGGCCGAGTTCGGTGTGATACCCACCGTAATACAGCACATCGATGTTTTCAGACTTCATCTTGGTAACCAGGGCGGAATAATCTTTTTCGCCCGGGGTGATGGCTTCATACATCACTTCCTTAACGCCGGCAGCGTTGAGGTTTTTCTTGGTTTCGTCAGCGAGGCCTTTTGAATAGGCCTGTTTGTCGTGAACGATGGCAATACGCTTGTCGCCATAATGTTCAGCAAGATATTTACCGGCAACTTCACCCTGCTGGTCATCACGGCCGCAAACGCGGAACACGTTGTCCAGGCCACGGTCGGTCAATTGCGGGTTGGTCGAAGCCGGGGAAATCTGAATGATGCCTTCTTCGTTGTACACTTCAGAAGCCGGGATCGAAGAACCCGAACAGAAGTGACCGGCAACAAGAGCAACATCCTTGCTGACCAACTGGTTGGCAACCGCAACGGCCTGCTTGGGATCACAAGCATCATCGCCAATTTCCAGAACCAGCTTTTCACCGTTCACACCACCAGCAGCGTTGAGGTCTTCAACCGCTTTGGAGGCACCCTGACGCATCTGCTCACCAAAAGCAGCATAAGGACCGGTCATCGGACCAACAGTCGCAATGGTAATGTCAGCCTTTGCTGCCCCCATCGACAGGACAAGCGCCGATACAGTTGCCAGAAGGCCAAGCTTGGTTTTCGACATAAGAGAAGTCTCCCTGTTCCAAAGGTTGGTTCCGACACCATGCCAGAACCATCTTTTAGGACCCGAAACCGGCCTGGTTTTTTCCCCATTTACCGGTTTCCGCTCCTCGTACTCTAGCATCCCGTTTCGGGTGTGCAATAGTACAAATCCGTGCTTCGCCAACAAATTAGCTGCAACGCAGCATTGGCAAAGCAATACCGTTATTCCACCCCTTCGCGCGAACGATAGGCAAACGGGCCCACACGCTCATACAACCACGGATACTGTGACAGCATCTTGTTCACCCGGACAATCCGGAATGAAACCATGGCGATTGCGAACAAAATAACCGTATCAAAAATGAATCCCGACAAAGAAAGAAGCTCGCCGTTAAACAGGGCAAACCCCAAGAACCGGTCCGTTAACCCTAGCAAAATGGCATAGGGTAACATCTGGCTCATCGGGCGCCAGGTATTGGCGACCGCCTGCCCGGTCATCATTGCGCAAAACCCCATCAAAATGATGGTAATGCCAATGGTCACACTGATGCTGGTGCCTGTAATTGCTTCCATAACGCGATCTCCTAATGTCCGCCTTCAAGATACGCAGCGCGCACTTCAGGGTTTGCCAGCAATTCAGCCCCGCCGCCCGACATGGTAATGTTACCATTGACCATAACGTAACCACGGTGTGCCAGCTTCAACGCATGGAATGCATTTTGCTCAACCAGGAACACAGTAACCTTGTTTTCCTTGTTGATTTTCTTGATGGTTTCAAAAATCTGCTTCACCACCAACGGTGCCAGCCCAAGGGATGGTTCATCAAGCAGCAACAGGCGCGGACGGCCCATAAGGGCACGGCCAATCGCCAGCATTTGTTGTTCCCCGCCTGACATGGTACCGGCCCGCTGGGTGATGCGTTCTTTCAGGCGCGGAAACAAATCGAAAACCATTTCCAGGTCTGAATCGAAATGTTTGGGATCCTGGGTACAGGCCCCCATCTGCAGATTTTCAAAAACTGACATCCGCGGAAAAATACGCCGCCCTTCCGGGGATTGCTGAATGCCCAACCGGCAAATATCGTGGGTTGGCATTCGGCTGATGTCCGTGCCTTCAAACAAAATACGGCCTTTGGATACCTGCGGTGCCCCGCAACACGTCATCAAAAGGGTCGTTTTACCGGCACCGTTGGCGCCGATCAGGGTAACAATTTCCCCTTCATTAACTTCCATATCAATGCCCTTGAGGGCTTCGATATTACCGTAGAAGGTATGAACACCTTCAATCTTCAACATGGCCATATCGACGTCTCCCTCACTGTGCCTTTGGGTCAAGATGAAGATCCTGGGCAACTTCCGGCGGAAGTTCATCGTCTTCTTCTTCACCCAGATAGGCACGGATCACCGCGGGGTCGTTTTTGACCGCCTCGGGGTTGCCATCGGCAATTTTCTTGCCGTAATCAAGCACAATGACATGATCGGAAATTTGCATTACCACGCTCATATCATGCTCGATCAGCAACAGACCAATGCCCTGCTCGTCCCGAATACTTTGCAACAACAAGTTCAATTCCGCAGATTCACGCGGGTTCAAACCAGCTGCCGGTTCATCAAGGCACAAAAGCGAAGGTTCGACGCACATGGCCCGGGCAATTTCCAAACGCCGCTGGTTGCCATAGGCAAGATTGCCCGCGTCCCAGTCGGCAAATTCGTAAAGCCCGGTCTTGTTCAGCCAGAATTTCGCCCGTTCCAGTGCTTCTTTTTCCGCATTGGCGTAACGTTTCAGGTTGAAAAGACCTGCCAGTGAAAACAGCGATGCGTCCATCAGGCGGTTATGCTGGGCCACCACAAGGTTTTCCAGAACCGTCATGCCGGTAAACAGTCGAATATTCTGGAAAGTCCGGGCGACACCATTGTTTCGCGAAATGCGAAAACCTTCGGTGCGTTCAAGCAAACGCGGACCATCATTGGCATTTAACGTTAACCGGCCCTCTGTCGGGACGTAAAACCCGGTCAGGCAGTTAAACACCGTGGTTTTACCAGCCCCGTTCGGGCCGATAATTGCCGTGATTTCGCGCTTTCTGGCCGTAAAGGACAAATCGTCAATTGCGACCAGCCCGCCAAAACGCATTGTCAGATGTTCGACTTCAAGCAATTTGTTGTCGGTCATGGTTTTTCTCCGGCAACTTTTTCTTTCTTGCTCATCCCCAGCAAGATTGTCGGATCACGGAAAGACAAAAGACCACGCGGACGCCACAACATGATGGCAACCATCCCTGCCCCGAAAATCAGCATGCGATATTCAGCCAGTTCGCGGAACATTTCCGGGAAACCGATCATGACAATCGCCGCCAGAACCACACCGATCTGGCTCCCCATACCGCCCATAACGACGATGGCCAGAATTACAGCCGATTCAAGAAAGGTAAAGCTTTCCGGGCTGATAAAACCCTGACGGGTGGCAAAAAATGCCCCGGCAAACCCGCCAAACATTGCGCCGATGGCAAACGCCGACAGCTTGGTGTTGGTCGGGTTGATCCCCAGCGAGCGGCAGGCGATTTCGTCTTCGCGCAAGGCTTCCCATGCCCGCCCGATCGGCAGTTTCCGCAAACGCATGGTGACAAAGTTGGTGACCAGCGCCAGAATCAGGATCAGGTAATACAGGAAGATCAAACGGTGCATTGACGAATATTCAATGCCAAACAAATCGGAAAACCGCGTAACGCCTTCCGGTACCCGGCGCGAAAAATCGGCCAGTCCAAAAAACGAAGGCCGTTCGATCGAGGCAATACCGTCAGGACCACCGGTAAGATTGTACCAGTTGATCAGAATTACCCGAACGATTTCGCCAAAGCCCAGCGTCACGATGGCAAGATAATCGCCGCGCAAGCGCAAAACCGGAAAACCAAGCATGATGCCAAAACTGGCCGAGAACAAACCGGCCATCGGCAGGCACAGCCAGAAGCTGAGACCGAAATGCTGGGACAATAACGCATAGGAATAGGCACCAACCGCATAGAAGGCGACATATCCAAGGTCGAGCAAGCCTGCAAGACCCACCACGATATTAAGGCCCCAGCCCAGCATGATGTAAATCATCACCAAAGTTGCAAGGTCGATCGCAGAGCGGTTTTCACCAAAAATCAGCGGGAAAATAATGAAGAACGCAATCCCGAACATACCGATTTTTTTGGTGTTGGTCCGGTAAACAACCTGCAATTTGGCCGAGATTTTTTTGGTGTCGTCTTCTTCACCGGTCGGGCGGCCTTTGGATGCCGAAAAATAGGCAATGGCAAAGACAACCGCGATCAGACAGATGAAAAAGATCGCCCGGCCAACGCTTTGTGTTGCCATATCAAAGGTAACAGGCGACACCCAGCGATCATCAAGATCACGGAAGCGAACGAACATTTCGAACACCATCAGGGCCGAAATGACGATCAAAATGGCTTGCAGCAACCGGGACAAATGTTCACGGCGCACAATCAGGGCAAGGCGACCCACAACCGTGGCGCAAATCGCAATCAGGACCAGATCCCAGCGCAGCGCCAGTTCAAGGCCGGTCGGGCGGTCAACGGTTTCGACACCCAGGATCATGACAGACATCATGACGGCCAGCACCGCAAAGAACGCCAGTTCCTTAACGATTTCGCCCGGTGTCAGGCGTGAAGATGTAAGTAAAGACGACATCAGACTTTCTCCACCTCCGGCTTGCCCAGAAGGCCCCACGGGCGGAAGATAAGCACCAGAACCAGAATGCCGAATGTTGCGACATCCTTGTATTCAATGGTGAGGTATCCCGACCAGAAGGATTCAATCAGGCCAATAAGCAACCCGCCAAGCATGGCACCTGGCAGCGACCCGATACCGCCAAGAACAGCAGCGGTGAAGGCTTTCACCCCGGCCAGAAAGCCGATATAAAAGTCAATAACGCCGTAATACAATGTCACCATCATCCCGGCGACAGAGGCAAGGGCAGCACCCATGACAAAGGTCGTCGAAATGGTGCGGTCCACATTAATGCCGAGCAAGCCGGCCATCGTGCGGTCCTGTTCGCAGGCGCGCTGGGCGCGACCAAGGGATGTTTTGGCGATCAATGTCGAAAACACCACCATCAGAACAAATGTCAGAACAATGATAACGATCTGCATATAGCTAAGCTGAACGTCAAAGTTCGCACTTTCCATCAGCGTGATGCCACCCTTGATCAGCGGTTGCATCGGTTTGACGCGCGCACCCTGTGCAATTTGCACAAAATTTTGCAAAAACACTGACATGCCAATGGCCGAAATCAGCGCCGCCAAACGAAACGACCCGCGCAAGGGACGATAGGCAATGCGTTCAACGCCCCAGCCATAAACCGACGTCATGACCATTGAGACGACCAGCATCAAAAGAAGTGTTAACGGCAGAATGCCGCTAATTCCCGCCGCCTGACAAATCAGGAACGTAATCAGGGAATGAAAGGCGCCCAGCATGTAAATTTCGCCGTGCGCGAAGTTGATCATGCCAATGATGCCATAGACCATTGTGTAACCGATCGCGATGAGGCCATAAATGGCGCCAAGCGTCAGTCCATTGATCAATTGTTGTAAAAAATAAGCCCAATCCATTGCTCAACCTTAGATTTGGCACAGACAAACGCCGTCCTCGACAGCAAGGCTGAAGGCAAAGAACAAGGATATACAAATGTTGTTGGGTATAAACCCATCTCCCCATTGCCCCCTCGCAAACCTCCGCAGCCTCCGTCTTTTTGTTATCGGGGTATCCCCGCTTTTAAGTTTCCGAACGCGATCATTCTTATGTGATTCTATGTTCGAAAACGCGATTTACGGTTGGAACCTTAGACACATGTGGTCAAAGGCTGCAAGCGTGTTTGAAAAATTGGTTGAATCTCCCGTTTTCCCACCCTTGGATAGAATTTTTTACCATAATGGGCAAACAACCAACCGCTTCAATATTGTATATTTTATCCCTTATTCAGAACGTATTCAAGTTTTTGTACCGCAACGCGCTTTAACTGCTCTGGATTGCGCGAAACAGGCCCGGCAACGGTAACCTCCTGCCCGGTAGCAGAATCGATGGCCGTGCAGCGCAGATATTGCCCTACCTGCTTGAATTCTATATAAATTTCACGTCCCTTGGATGAAGCAGGTGCCATGTTTGATCCCGGATCTTATTTTAGACTGCAGCACAAAGCATAAGTATAACTTGGTATAAGGACAAGAATACTACCAAATGGTCCGAATCTGGACATAAAAAATGCGGAGGATCGAAATCCCCCGCATTGTCCCAGTGAATTATGCTGTCAAACAGCAAAACCGGCCTGAGTGCCGATCATTTCACTCGCCATCCAGCATTTTCACAATGGCCGAAAAATCGCGTCCGCCATTGCCGCCTGCGCTATACATCGCATACAGGCTTTCGGCCAGCGCGCCCATCGGCGTGGTGGCATTGGCCCCGGCGGCGGCCTGCTGGGCCAGCTTCAAATCCTTCAACATCATATCAACCGCAAAGCCTGCCTGATAATCACGATTGGCCGGGGATGCCGGCACCGGGCCAGGAACCGGGCAATAACTGGTCAGCGACCAGCACTGGCCAGATGCTTTCGACGAAATATCGAACAGTTTCTGGGCATCCACCCCCAGGCGCTTTGCCAGCATAAAGGCCTCGGAAACCGCAATCATGCTGACACCCAGGATCATGTTGTTGCAAATCTTGGCCGCCTGCCCGGCACCGTTATCCCCGGCATGAATAATATTGCTGCCCATTGCTTGCAAAATCGGTTCGGCCGATGCAAAGGCATCTTCGCTGCCGCCCACCATAAAGGTCAGGGTTCCCGCGGTTGCCCCGCCAACACCGCCCGAAATCGGCGCATCCACCGGGCGCATGCCCCGTGCCTTTGCCAGTTCGGCGGCCTTGCGCGCGGCATCAACATCAATGGTGGAACTGTCAATCACCAGGGTATTGGGCGCAGCATGGGCCAAAATGCCGTCTGGCCCGTCATACACGGCCAAAACATGTTTGCCTGCGGGCAACACCGTCACAATCGCATCGACACCAGTCGCGGCCTCGGCCAGCGAACCTGCCGCTATCCCGCCGATTTCCACCGCCGCTTTTACTGCCTCGGCGGAAAGGTCGAATACCGTAACTTCATGTCCTGCACGAATAAGGTTGGCCGCCATGGGTCCCCCCATATTGCCCAGTCCGACAAAACCGATCTTTGCCATTTTTAACGTCTCCTCTGATGGTCCGGTCACTACCGGTTTTCATTGTGTGATAATTGGCTGTTATTATTGCGGTTGTACCCCCGCTAGATGGTCAGTTCCCTGTCATCTGGCAATGGTGCAAAAAAGGCATCGACATCGCGCGGGTCCACCTGCCCGACATCCCCCTGCGTCCAGCGCGGGTTTTGGTCCTTATCGACGATCACGGCGCGCACACCTTCGAACAGGTCCGGTTTTTCAACCATGCGCTGGCTCAGCCGAAATTCCATAACCAGATCAGCCGCCAGGTCCAGCATCGCCCCTTCACGTATCTGTTTAAAGGTAACGGCGAGTGCCAGTGGCGATTTTGTTTTGATCATTTTCAATGTCTTAACCGAAAAATCCGAAAGTGATTTCTCAAGTGCAATCATTACCTCGCCAATATTGTCTGCCCCGAAAATGGCATCAATTTCGTTGCGGTGCCCCGCAACGGGGGCTGGCCCGTGATCGTGCGCATAAGACTTCAGGATATTTTCAACCTGATCACACACCGATCGCCGATCATTCCCTGCCGCGCCGAAACCGGTATTGGCCAAGACCTGCTTGATATTTACGATATCACTGCTTTGCGCGCCATGCGTTGCGATACCGGCATAAAGACAATCAGCCGCGCCCAACCGTGCGCCGGTCAAACCCAGATACATGCCAATTTCACCGGGGCAGCGTGGCAAAAAATAGCCCCCGCCAACATCGGGAAAAAAGCCAATACCTGTTTCAGGCATGGCAAACATGGTTTTTTCCGTCACCACCCGATAGCGGCCATGAACAGAAACACCAACGCCACCGCCCATCGTGATGCCATCTAGCAACGCAATGCAGGGCTTGGGGTATTGCGACATATAGTGGTTAAGCAAATATTCGCGGCGGTAAAACGCATCCAGCAATTCGGGTTCGTTATTATTATGCGCGTCATAAAGCCCGCGAATATCCCCCCCGGCGCAAAATGCCTTGCCGCCCGTTCCCTCAATGGTCAGAACAGAAATGGCGTCGTCTTGCTCCCACAGGCGCATCTGATGATGAATGGCATCGACCATTGGCAATGTCAGGGCGTTCAGGGCTTTGGGCCGATCCAGATAAATTTCGCCCACCGCACCGTTCACAGCAAATTTAACACCGACATCACTCATATTATTGTTCCTGACTTTCGCATCGTGGTTATCACCGGCCTAATCGCGCAACGCGGCGCGGGCGATAATAACCCGCATGATTTCGTTGGTACCTTCAAGGATTTGATGCACACGCAGATCGCGCAGCAACCGTTCGACCGGATATTCACGAATATAACCATAACCCCCATGCAATTGCAGGGCATCATTGCAAACATCAAATGCCGTATCGGTGGCAAAGCGTTTTGCCATCGCGCAAAATTGTGTGGCATCGGGGGCGGTTTCGTCAAGTTTGCAGGCTGCCTTGTGCAGCAACAACCGGGCGGCTTCAAGTTCGGTTACCATATCGGCATATTTGAATTGCAGCGCCTGAAAGGCTTCCAGCGGTTTGCCAAACTGTTTGCGCACTTTCATATGCTCACGCGCAAGCGCCATGGCCGCCCGCGCCCCGCCAATGGAACAGGCCGCAATGTTTAAACGCCCCCCATCAAGGCCCTTCATGGCAAATTTAAAGCCATCGCCTTCGGCCCCCAGCAAATTATCAGCCGGAATAATACAGTCACTGAAAATGACGGCCGATGTCGGCTGGCTGTTCCAGCCCATTTTTTCTTCCAGTTTGCCAAACGACAGCCCCGGCGCATCCTTTGGTACCAGAAAGGTTGAAATTCCGCCGGTGGTTTCATCGCCGGTGCGCGCCATCACCACATAAATGTCGCTGCGCGATCCGCCCGATATAAAAGCTTTCTCGCCGTTCAACACATATGTGTCCCCGGTGCGCACAGCGCGCGTGCGCAACGACCCGGCATCCGATCCCGCCCCTGGCTCGGTCAGGCAATAGCTGGCGAAATGCTCCATAGAGGTCAGCTTGGGCAAAAAAGCCTGGCGCTGGGCTTCATTGCCAAAACGGTCAATCATCCAGCACGCCATATTATGAATAGACAAATACGCCGCGGTCGAGGGGCACGCCGTTGCCAGTTCTTCAAATATCACGGCAGCATCCAGTCGACCCAACCCGGAGCCGCCAACATCATCGCGGGTATAAATGGCGGCAAAGCCCATTTCGGCTGCTTTGCGCAAGGTTTCCACCGGAAAGATGTGCTCTGCATCCCACTTGGCGGCATAGGGCACCATGTCACCAGCAGCAAAATCGCGCGCGGCCTGCTGAAACGCCAGCTGGTCTTCTGAAAGGGCGAACTCCATCGGATATTTCCTCATCGGGGCTGTTATTTCCCTTTACGTAAACGTGAAAAAGCCGCGCTGTCAAATAATTCGGCATAATCTTACCGAAATACCTTAATAAGCCCGGCCGCAAAAACATCCCCCAACCGGAACGTGCGCCCGCGCACGTCTTGCCCGTGGGGAATTAATGTGGCTTACTGCGTGCAAATTTCGTTAAAAAACACCAACAGGGAAATGGAAATGACCGATAGCAAACACCCGGAAACCATTGTTCTTCATGCCGGTTATCGTGCTGACCCGACAACAGGTTCTGTCGCGGTCCCGATCTATCAGACCACCAGTTACCAGTTTCGCGATACCGAGCACGCGGCCAACCTTTTTGCCCTTAAAGAACTGGGCAATATCTATACCCGGCTGACAAACCCGACCAACGATGTGCTTGAACAACGCATTACCGCCCTTGAAGGCGGTGCGGCGGCGGTGGCCGTGGCATCGGGCCAGGCGGCAACAACCTTTTCGCTGCTTAATATTGCCCAGGCAGGCGATAATATTGTCAGCTCGACCGACCTTTATGGCGGCACATGGAATCTGTTTGCCAATACCTTCCGGCAAATGGGAATCGAGGTACGCTTTGCCGACCCGTCCGACCCGGAAAATTTTCGTAAACTGGCCGACGACAAAACCCGCGCCTTTTATGCCGAAACCCTGCCCAATCCCAAATTGCAGGTTTTCCCGCTGCGCGAAGTTGCCGATATTGGCGATGCACTGGGCATTCCGCTGGTTGTCGACAACACCGCCGCCCCGGTCCTGTGCCGCCCGATTGAACATGGTGCCAGCGTGGTAATGTATTCCACCACCAAATTCATTGCCGGTCATGGCACATCGGTTGGCGGTATTGTGGTTGATTCAGGCAAGTTTGATTGGGAAAAACACGCCAAACGTTTCCCGCTGCTGACCCAGCCCGACCCCAGCTATCACGGCGCGATCTGGACCGAGGCGGTGAAACCGATTGGTCCCGTCGCCTATGCGATCAAACTGCGTTGCACCTTGCTGCGCGATGTGGGTGCCGCCGCCTCGCCGCTAAGTTCGTTTCAGATCATTCAGGGGATGGAAACATTGCCCCTGCGCATGGAACGCCATTGTGAAAATGCCAACAAGGTTGCCGCCTTTTTGCAAAAGCACCCCAAAGTCGCCAAGGTTATTCATCCCAGCTTGCAAGAAGGCGAAACCCGCCGTCGGGCTGATCAGTATCTGAAGGGTGGATATGGCTCGCTGATGGGGTTTGAGCTAAAAGACGGTCGGGCTGCGGGCGAAAAGTTTATCAATAGCCTGCAACTGTTTTACCACGTCGCCAATATTGGAGATACGCGATCATTGGCCATTCACCCTGCCACCACCACACATTCACAAATGTCAGAATCCGAACTGACAGCCGCCGGGGTTAGCGAAAGCTATGTGCGCCTGTCGATTGGTATCGAACATATTGACGATATCCTTGCCGATCTGGAACAGGCGTTAAATCTCGCCTGAAACCCGCATCTGCCTGATATGAACCCGCGATATTCCCGGCCACGGTTTTCCGTGGCCGGTTTTTATTGACGTTCCTGTTGCCGCCGCTTAAAACAAAAACAGGCAAAATGTGCAATATAGTCAAAACAGGCAACACACCCATGTCCAGCGTCGAAAACCGGCAGCGCGAGATTTCGGTTCTTCTAAAACGGTTTGGCACCGTTCATATCCATGATCTGGCGGAACGGCTGCAAACATCGCTTGATACCATTCGTCGCGATTTGCGACAGATGGAAGGCTCTGGTCATTTACGGCGTATTCACGGCGGCGCTGTACTTCCCGCCACCAATGATGGAACCTATCAGGAACGCAGCCTGGAAGTACGCCCCGAACGTGCCGCCATTGCCCGCCATGTTGCCCACCACATGATCCCCGACGATGCCGTGGTGTTTTTTGACAGTGGCACCACAGTGCTAGACGTTGCCCGCCACCTTAAACCAGCCTTTTATGGCACCGCGATTGTGGTTAACCCGGCGGTGGCGGTGGTGCTGGCCGATCATGCAAATGCCAATGTCATCATGATTGGCGGCAAAATCATCAAGGGCGATATGGTGGTATCGGGGGCGGCAACAATTGCCGAAATCTGCCATTATCACGCCGATATTTGCATTTTGGGCACCTGCGCCATTCACCCTGATTTAGGGGTCAGCACACGCCACATTGAAGAACGTGCCAGCAAGGCCGCCATGATCGCGCAATCTGGCGACGTTATTGCCATTGCCACAGCCGATAAACTGGAAACCCGGATGCCTTTCAAGGTTTGTGACGTCGATGCGGTCAGCACGCTGGTAACAGGGCGCAAACTTTCAGAAAGTTATCTGGCCAATTACCAAACCCACGGCATTGACGTTGTGCTGGTATGAGCAACCCAAAGGTATCCTCGATGAATTCCCACCCCGCCCGCACCCTTGCCCATAACCGCTGTCGCGGTATATTTTTTCTGCATGGTGCCGGGTTTGCCAGTTGGGTGCCGCATATTCCGCTGGTTCAGGAACAGCTTGGGCTTAATCACGAAGATTTAGGATTGGCATTATTAGCAGCGGCAATTGGCGTTGTTGCCGCCATGCCGCTGGCAGCACGGTGTTCAGACCTTTTCGGGTCCAACATTGTTGTCAAATTTTCGGGTTTGCTATTTTTCCCGGCCCTTGTTGTGCCGTTATTCATGGCTTCACTGCCAACATTGGCAATTGCCCTTTTTGTCATGGGCTTTTGTGCCGCGATGATGGATATCGCCATGAATGCAAATGGCGTCAGCCTTGAACGCGTTCGCGGCAAAAGCATTTTATCAGGGCTGCACGGGTTCTGGAGCCTGGGCGGTTTTTGCGGTGCCGGCTTTGCAACATTGTGGTTCGCCCTGCCCCTGTCAAAATCCGTGCATCTTCCAATTAGTGCGATCATCTTGCTGGCCGCCCACTGGTATTTGCAACGCGGGCTTCTTGCCGATCACGTCAAACCAGCCCCCAAAAACAGCAATATCACCAACAAAACGAACCCGCCGGGTGACAGTGCCGCCCCTGATGGCGAAGTCCCGCTTTTCTGGCTGTTGCTGCCATTTGGCATTTGTGCCTTTATCGGGCAATTTGGCGAAGGCGTTATTACCGACTGGGTTACCGTTTTGATGATCAAAACGCTGGATAGCACCGCCAGCATTGCCGCCGCCGGATTTGCACTTTATTCGGCGGCAATGGCGATGACACGGCTGAGTGGCGATTGGCTGGTGTTGCGTCTGGGAAGGGCACCGGTGCTGATCGCCAGTTGCGGGTTGGCCACTACCGGATATGTGATGATTGCCCTGTCGCCGCATTATAGTGTGTCGTGGATCGGGTGTTTCATTGCGGGAACCGGTTTGGCCGTTATCCTGCCGCTATTGATATCAGCCGCAGCGGCCAGCACGGGCAAAAGTGGTGGCACCGTGGTTGCCACCATTGCCGCCACTGGCTACTCCGCCCTTATGGCCGGCCCGCCTTTCATTGGCGCAGTGGCGGAACAGTATGGCCTGGTCAACGCGTTTTTATTAACCTCGGGATTTTTAAGCCTGATCATTCCGGTATATCTGACCAGCATGCGCCAGCGGTTAAAAACTGTCCGCAATAGTTGATCAATGACGCGATCTGCCGCATAAAACTATTTCCAACGCCACCACCTTCCATCCGCGCGAAAGAGATTGATCATGGCCCATCCTGTCAGTTATGGCACTTTCCCCCGCACACGCCTGCGTCGCCCCCGCATGACCGATTGGTCCCGGCGGATGGTGGCAGAAACCCGCCTGAGTGTTGATGACCTGATTTTGCCGGTCTTCGTGATCGCAGGGCGCAATCAGCGCGTCGCCATTTCATCCATGCCCGGCGTTGAACGCCAAAGCATCGATATTTTGGTTGAAACCGCCCGCCACGCCGAAAAACTTGGTATTCCGGCACTAGCCCTGTTTCCCTATATCGACCCGGCGCTTAAAACCGAAGATGCGCGCGAAGCCTACAACCCCGACAATGTTGTGTGCGAAGCCACCAAAGCCATCAAGGATGCCTGCCCCAACCTTGGTATCATCACCGATGTCGCCCTTGACCCGTTTAATTCCAACGGTCAGGACGGGGTCGTGATTGATGGTGAAATCCTGAATGACGAAACAACCGAGGCCCTGGTGCGCCAGGCGCTGGTTCAGGCGCAAGCCGGGTGCGATATTGTTGCCCCATCTGACATGATGGATGGGCGCATTGCCGCCATTCGCGATGTTTTGGAAACTGAAAATCTGAAAAAAGTGCAGATCATGGCCTATGCCGCCAAATATGCATCTTCTTTTTATGGCCCGTTCCGCGATGCCATTGGTTCGGCCAGTGCGCTGGGCAAGGCCGACAAAAAAACCTATCAACTTAACCCCGCCAACAGCGACGAAGCCCTGCGTGAAGTGGCCTATGACCTTGATGAAGGGGCCGATTCCGTCATCGTCAAACCCGGCCTGCCCTATCTTGATATTGTGCGCCGCGTGCGGGACAGCTTTGGCGTACCGGTATTTGCTTATCAGGTATCGGGCGAATACGCGATGTTGCGCGCCGCCGGTGACAATGGCTGGCTGGATTATACCGCCTGTGCCGTGGAAACACTGGCTTGCTTTAAACGTGCGGGCGCATCGGGCATTTTAACCTATAGCGCCATCGACGTTGCCGAATATCTTGACTGACCAGCCAAGGCGGACCATCGAACATAAATAATGCCAATATAAATAAAGGGTGCCGGATATGACGTTCCGGCCCCCTTTATTTTGCAGTTCAGGCGTGAATTTTATTCCAGTCCGTGGCCAATTGCCGGGGCAATAAAATGCGGATGAATGCCTGAACGCTGATACAGCCCTGTCAGGTCTTCATATCCGTCCAAAAACCCGCCCCGGGTTACCAGCAATGTTTTAATACCGGCGGCAAGCCCGCCCAGCACATCCGTATGCAGGGTATCGCCCACCATCAGAATGCGGCTGCGATCTACGGTTGGATGGCGGTTCAAAATATCGTCGAACACTTCGCGGTACGGTTTGCCAACACATTGCGGCATAACACCGCACGCATCGGCCGCCAGATGGGCAAAATAGCCCGATTCAACCGATAAAAAATCGCCCATTGGCGCACAAATATCGGGGTTTCCCACCAATATTGGGCGCGGTTTTTTGGCAAGGCTGGCTTCAAGCAGTTGCTGCCGCGCGCCGTGCCATTCATCGGAATCAATCAAAACAAATCCCTCGGCCGCATCATAAATGCCCGGATCATCGGCCAGAAACCGGGCCTGTCCCGGTAATCCGTCAATCGGCCAGTGCTGTGGCGCCATGATGCCCCATTGCGTCACATCAAAATGACGGTCCATCATCGGGACAATATATTTGGCACTGCTGACCAGTGACTCGACAGTAAAATCAAAACCACGATTTCTGTGCCGCGTAATGATGGCTTCAGCTGTGTTCGAGGCATCGTTGGTCACAACCGCCAGATCCACACCGCGTTTCCGTAAGGCCGATACCGCCGACAACGCGCCGGGGATCGCATGAACACCGGAATTAAGCACACCGAATGCGTCAAAGATAATGACATCAAACTGATCGGCGATTTCCAGAATATTGTGAACAACCTGCGTTTGCGCGGGCAAATCGCCATCGGCAAGCTGCGGCATCCTGTCTGCATATTTCAAATAAGCCGCGATAGCACTTTCCCGGTCAAGGGCAGGTCTGGCACCTGTCATTATATATAGGCCTTTCACGATTAGAATTTGGTCTGGCCGCACCGTTTGGCCGCGCGAGTCTTTTGCTACTTTTCGCAAATATGCGCGCCGACACGATCAACCTGTCCATTGCGGCTGTCATCTGTGCCTGTAAAACCACATAAAATCAATACAGCGAAAAAGTCGCAGCCCGCACAATTTGCACGCATGAGTGGGAACCACCAATACACTAAAAAATTGGGTAATTTTATTAGCCATGCACTCAGCGCATGGGCGAAAAAGGATCATTATTTCAATACCGTCTCTTTTGGTGGTTATTTTTTATGCATTTGATTAAAATCTGCGCTTTATCCGGCCCTGCTCTGCAAAAAACGCAATGGTTAAATGGCCCGGCCAAGCCTATCTTCTGCCTCAAGAGATAACGCGATCATGACTGGCACGGTTACACACAAAGATGACTTTGCCGCTGTGGTTGCACATAGCAGACCGACACGTCGAGCCATTCAGCATGCCATTCGGGCATGACACGGATCACTTGCCGGTTCCCTGAATGTCCTTACCGGCGCTGTCCGGACGGTTTGAAATAGGTGATAAAATGATCCTTACCAAAATTTTCGCTTACCTGCGTGCCCTGCGGATCCAATACCAGACCCAGAATGCACTGGCCCGCCTTGATCATCGCGAACTAGCTGACATCGGCCTGAACCGCGACCAGATTGACGATGTTGCACATCGTGTTGCCTTTGGTCACTAAGATCAGGTTACCGATCGTCCAGATCCAAACGAAAAAGCCCCGTGCGATCAATGCGCCGGGGCTTTTTTGCTGTTCATATCAAACAGCGCACCGCTTTAAAAAACACCCCCAAATTGATCCCGCAAGGCGTTTTTCTGGACTTTTCCCATCGCATTGCGGGGCAATTCATCCACAAAGAATACCTGTTTCGGTACTTTGAAGTTCGCCATTAACGATTTGATATGGCTGATAATTTCTGGTCCAGTTAATGTTAATCCATCTTGCAGCACAACAATTGCAAGCACCGCCTCACCAAAATCGGGGTGCGGCACGCCGATAACGGCACTTTCCAAAACTCCGGCCATTTTGTCGATCTCGGTTTCAATTTCCTTGGGATAAATATTAAACCCGCCCGAAATCACCAGATCCTTGGCCCGGCCCACAATATGCACATAGCCCTTGTCATCAATAAGGGCGATATCACCGGTGATGAAAAAACCATCCTCGCGAAATTCTTCGCGGGTTTTTTCGGGCATTTTCCAGTATCCGGCAAAGACATTTGGCCCCCGCGCCTCAAGAACACCAACCTCGCCTTGCGGTAAAACCTGCCCCTTGTCATCACAAACCCGCACTTCGACATCGGGCAATGCCGGGCCGACAGTGTGAATAACACGGTCACCATCCAGCGGGTTTGAGGTTGCCATGCCCATTTCGGTCATGCCGTAACGTTCCAGCAAATAATGCCCGGTGCGGGCATGAAAGGCCGAAAAAGTTTCGGGCAATAACGGTGCCGACCCTGAAATAAACAGCCGCATGTTCGATACCAGGGCGGCATTAAAATCCTCGCCCGCCAGCAAGCGAACATAAAAGGTGGGAACCCCCATCATCACCGTAGCACCCGGCAAAGCCGCAATGACCTGTGCGCGGTCAAACTTGGGCAGGAAAAGCATGCTCGCCCCTGACATCATGACGCAATGGCAGGCAATGAACAGGCCGTGGGTATGGAATATCGGCAAGGCATGCAGCAAGGTGTCGGCCGCAGTAAAGCCCCATAAATCAACCAGCGTACGCCCGTTTGACCACAAATTCATTTGGGTCATCATCGCACCTTTGGGCTTACCGGTGGTGCCCGATGTATAAAGAATTGCGGCCAGATCATCATCAGCACACGGGATGGCGGCAAAATCGGTTATTTGCGCGCTGGCGGCATCCTGTATGGTGCCCTGCCCGTCATCACCCAGCGTAAATACTACCGAGCCAGATTTTTCACGGGCGATTTCCTCCATCTCGGACTTGCGGTCCGGCTGGCACACAATCACAACCGGCGCTGCGTCTTGCATGAAATAGGCAAGTTCTTGCGCCTGATAGGCCGTGTTCAATGGCAAATAAACCAGCCCGGCCCGAATGCAGCCCAGATATAAAAACAATGCCGCAGGCGATTTGTCGACCTGAACGGCAACCCGGTCGCCCTTGCGCGCGCCAGACGCGTGCAGCACGGCAGCATAACGTGACGACCATTCATCGGCATCGCGATAACTAAACCACGCCCCGTCAGGTGTTTCTAGCAATGTCTTGTTCATATCGGCGGGAAAACAATCCCGAAGGCGCATGAAAAGGCTGGTGGTCACTTTGTTTTACCCTGCACAATAGTGTTACGGACCACACCAGAGGTGCAGCCCGTTTTCACCAACCTAATACAGGAAAATTTTATTTGCAATTCGGTACCGCTTTACCGTGTTGGCAAAAATACCCTAAATTTAGCGGCCTGACCCCACAACCAGGCTAACCAACCTGCGGAAATTCGCCGTCAATAAACGGGAATGTTTCGCCCACCGTCACCAGTAATTCGGGGAAGAACCCGTTAAAATGGGTTGCTAACGCATTGCTATAAGCCCCGATATGGCCAAATTCGATCCAGTCGCCTTCGCGAATATCGGCTGGCAGGTTAACCGTTGCCGGTAGCACATCCATGTTATCGCAGGTTGGCCCGTAAATGGTGAATTCGAGGGTTTCTTCTGGGTCAAAATCACCATCAATGCGCATGGGACGCACCGGGAACCGCAAATTGCCAGTTACGGCTTCGGAAAGGCTGCCATAAATACCGTCATTGATAAAAAGCTGGTCTTCCTTGCGCAACTGAATTTGCGTTACCAGCGACACACCGCTTGAAACCAGTGCACGGCCCGGTTCACACATAAAGGTAATGTCAGGCATATCAAGCCAGCGAATGCAGTCCTTGATTTCATCCATAAACACATCAAGGTTTGGTCCGCGCTGGTTCATATACTGGCCAGGGAAGCCGCCACCAACATCGATGGAATGCAGTTTGACACCCGAAAAATCAATCACCTGACGGATCAGTTCTATCGCAATCCGATATCCGTTCGGGCTGGTACATTGCGAGCCAACATGGAAACACAAACCGGCTTTGTAGCCATAACTGTCAACTTTTTTAAGCAGTTCCGCTGCGGTCATCGGGCGAGCGCCAAACTTGGCCGACAAATTATAGGCCGCCCCTGCCGGGGGGGTCGCCAGACGCACATGGATGATGATGTCCGGGTCTTCATCGGTTTCGGCCCGAATTTTATGCAGCTCATCCTCGGTATCGATCACGAAATGGCGAATGCCAAACACCCGATGCGCACTGCGAATGGCATCGCGGCTTTTGACCGGATGCATAAAATAGGCGTCCATGCCGGGAAACTGCCGCCGCACCAGCGCGATTTCTTCGGGTGATGCTGTGTCAAAATGGCGCACGCCACCTTCATGTAAATACCGCATAATTTCGGGATGCGGGTTACATTTCACCGCATATAGGACTTTGCCAGGAAAAATGTCGACAAACCGCCGCGCTGCATCGCGCAAAATGTCAGGGCGCAAACAATAAACCGGATAAGACGGCTTAAGTTCCTTAACGACATCATAGGTCGTATCAAAATGGCGTGGCATGGCTGGCTCCGAACATTCCAGAAAGTGAATAACATAAACGCCCGCGCGGGCGGGCTGTTCCGGGGAAAGTTCCGGCGCGGCCCACCCTAACAAGCATCGTTCTAAAAGTCATGAACGATCACGCGCAAAGGGCTTGCATTAGAACGACCGCCTCGCTAATTTGGTAAAACAATACCGAATAACCACTTAACCCGCTGCGCGACAAATGCGCGCACAAGACGGGTAAAAATCAGGGAGGCTTTCGTGCCTGTTGAAATGGAACTCGATCCGTTCGTTTTGGCCAAATCATTGTCTGGCGTTCACTTGATTGACGGCGAATTTGTCGCCCCGATTAATGGTAAAACATTTGACGTTTTAAACCCGGCAACCAACAAATCGATTGGTCACGCCGCCGAAGGCGATGCCGATGATGTTGAACGCGCTGTTGCGGTCGCCAAGGCGGCGCAAAAAGACTGGGCCCAGCGCCCGGCGCGCGAACGCGGCAAACTTGTTGCCGAATGTGGTCGCATTCTGAACCAGCATGTCGATGAACTAGGCAAGCTGATTGCCCTTGAATCGGGCAAGGCGCTCCGCACCGAAAGCCGGGTTGAAGCATCGGTTCTGGCCGACATGTTTGTGTTTTTCGGCGGGCTTGCATCGGAACTTAAGGGCGAGACCATCCCCTTTAACCCCAACATGATGACCCTGACTACCCGTGAGCCTGTTGGCGTGGTCGGTGCTATCATTCCGTGGAATGTGCCGTTGCTGCTTATGGCGATCAAGGTGGCACCCGCCCTTGTGGCGGGTAACAGTGTTGTCGTCAAATCGGCCGAAGACACCCCGTTTACCGTTTTGCGTGTTTGCCAGATCATGCAACAGATTTTGCCCAAGGGTGTTTTAAACATTCTTTCGGGCTTTGGCCCGGGTTGCGGCGGGCCGCTGGTGGCGCATAAGGATGTTAAAAAGGTATCGTTTACCGGGTCTGTTGAAACCGGGCGTATTGTTTACCGTGCGGCGGCGGAAAAACTGATCCCGGTCACACTGGAACTGGGCGGCAAATCGCCAATGATCGTGATGGGCGATGCCGACATTGAAAAGGCCGTTGCCGGTGCCATTGGTGGCATGCGCTTTACCCGTCAGGGGCAAAGCTGCACCGCATCGTCGCGCATCCTTGTTCATGAAGACCTGCATGACGATTTCGTCGCCCGCCTGAAGGACAAGGTCAACAGCCTTAAAATGGGCAACCCACTGGATGAAGCAACCGACATTGGCACCATTATCAATGCCAAACAACGCGCCAAAGTGTGCAATTACATTGAAATTGGCAGCAGCGAAGGGGCGCAAAAACACGAATTAAGTGCCCTGCCCGACGACCCGGAACTGGCCGACGGACAGTTTGTCCGCCCGGTTATTTTTACCGATGTCAAACACGATGCCCGCATTGCCCGCGAAGAAATTTTTGGCCCGGTCGCCTGCGTGTTCAAGTTTAAAACATTCGATGAAGCCATTGAACTTGCAAACGATAGCGACTTTGGCCTTGCTGCCACAGTCTGGACGACCGACCTTAAAACAGCGCTTGTTGCGACCAAACGGCTTGAAGCCGGTTTTGTGCAGGTAAACCAGAATTTGGTGGTTCAACCGAACCTGTCTTATGGCGGGGTTAAACTTTCGGGGCTGGGGCGTGAAGCATCGCTTGAAAGCATGCTGGAGCATTTTACCCACAAGAAAACCATCATCCTCAACATGGAATAAGGGAATAACCGCCAGTTATTTTCCCGCCGGGTTGCATTGCAAAATGTGCAACCCGGTTTTTTTGTTGTTTGCTTGACCTTGACGGCGTGATCCGTAAAAGTGCCTGTGTATCGCTGAAAGTATCTGAAAGTATCTGGCACATGTCTAACGACGCCGACACCCTTTTGCCGCCCTGTTCCCAACCTTGTTTTACAGGTGCGGCTGCCATGATGCTTATTATGATTACACGCACCATTTGTGCGCTGCGAATGTGAACCCTGTCATCTGCGGATGACAGGTCTGGTTTATCCCCGATTAACTCCCCACATTCACACATGCTGTTTTTGCCTTGTTTGAAGGCAGAGCGCACAGGAGTCTGCAAATGGCTGTTTCCTATCACGATATCGTTCGCGCATCCCGCCTGCTTGAGGGCATTGTTAATAAAACACCATTGGTAAAATCCCTGACCCTGTCAAAGATTTGCCAAGCCGATGTTTATTTGAAACTTGAAAACCTGCAATATACCGCATCGTTCAAGGAACGTGGCGCCTATGTCAAACTGGCCAGCCTGACACCAGAAGAACGTGCCTGCGGGGTTATCGCGGTATCGGCAGGCAACCATGCCCAGGGCGTTGCCTATAATGCCAAACGGCTGGGTATTCCCGCCACCATCGTCATGCCTGAAAACACGCCCTATACCAAGGTTCGCCACACCCGGTCACACGGGGCAGAAGTGGTGTTAAAAGGCACGGTATTGGCTGAATCGATGCAGGCCGCCCACGCATTACAGCAAGAACGCGGACTGACATTCGTTCATCCGTTTGATGACGACCATATCATTGCCGGTCAGGGCACCGTCGGGCTGGAAATATTAAATGAAGGTGCCGATTTTGATACCGTGATTGTGCCGATTGGCGGCGGAGGCCTGGCATCGGGTATTGCGACCGCCATCAAGGCGCGGCGCCCCGATATTGATGTGATCGGTGTTGAAACCAAACTATATCCGTCGATGTATGAAGGTATTCACCAAAAAGAATTTACTGGCGGTGGTGTCACGATTGCAGAAGGCATTGCTGTTAAGCAGCCCGGCGGCAAAACGCTCGAAATCTGCAAGGAACTTCTCGACGACATTGTTCTGGTTGAAGAATCCGCCATTGAACGCGCGATCCAGATGCTGATTGAAATTGAAAAGACAGTCGTCGAGGGTGCGGGCGCAGCGCCGTTAGCTGCCCTGCTCGATCATCCCGAACGATTTACAGGCAAAAAAGTTTGCCTGATCATTAGTGGCGGCAACATCGATAGCCGGTTATTGGCCCAGGTTTTAATGCGCGGCATGGCCCGTGAAGGGCGCCTGGTCCGTATCCGTATTGAAATTCCCGATGTGCCCGGCGCACTGGCCCGGATCAGCACCCTGATCGGCAATGCCGATGCCAACATTATTGAAGTTTACCATCAGCGCTATTTTTACGACATTCCGGCCAAACAGACCGATGTCGATATGGTTTTAGAAGTGCGTGACACGGCACATGCCCAGCAGGTAACCGATTATCTCAAGGAAAACGGTTATGGCGGGCGATTGCTCGGCAACACGTCGCTGGATTAACTTCTGATCCAAAACGCTGTTTGCAAATATCAAAGCAATTTTCAGACAGCGTTCCTGATCATCTATGCGCTCAAACGGTTATCAGGTTAAAACCGAACCAGTTGGGCATAGGCACCGCCGTAATATAACAAGGGATCGCCCGTTTCGCCCATTTCAACGGCGTTCACCTGCCCGACAATAATACTGTGATCGCCGCCATCATGGACGGCATGGCGAACACAGGAAAAAGTCGAAATATTACCAATCAGTGCCGGCATGCCGTGGCCATTATCGACAAAACCGGTTTCTTCCCAGCGATCTTCGATCGGGGAGGAAAACCTTTCGGCCAGATCTTTTTGCGAACTGCGCAGAACGTTAATACAAAAATGCTGAACATCGCCGGTAAAGACATCATGTGTCGCGGCATTGCGGGCAACAGAAAAAAGCACCAGTGGCGGTTCCAGTGATACGGACGAAAATGAATTAATTGTAATCCCGACCTTCTGTCCAACCGTATTACGTGTGGTAACAACGGCAACACCAGTTGCAAACTGGCCTAGGCAATCCCGGAAATGTCGTGACGAGAAGGACATGTTCAAATTACAGCTTTCATTGTTGTTTAAGATCGGCGAAACCCGGAATAAAGCCACAGGAACATGGCGACAAATTCAAAAACTGTCAAATACTGACATAAATTGATTTGTAAACATGATGTTAACAACAATTTGAACTAATTGTATCATAGCGAGTGGGACTTTTGTTAAAAGGCACCACATAAACAATTGGGCGGAGCATTCCACCCAAACGGACAGGGCGGCCAGATCGTCGGCACAAGGGGTAGTAGATGTTTCTGATCATTGGTTATGTGATTGTGATCGGTGCGGTTCTCGGGGGCTATTTGCCACATGGCAAATTTAGCGTCCTGATTCAGCCCTTTGAAATATTGATCATTTTCGGTGCTGCCTTTGGCACGTTCCTGATCGCAAACCCGATGAGCGTTCTGAAACGCAGCATTTCATACACCATACGTGCCATGAAAGGTGCGAAGAAAAAACCAGCCTATCTGGAATTACTGGTTTGTCTGTATGCTGTGTTTCGTCTGGCGAAATCAAAGGGTGACCTTGCCCTTGAAAGTCATGTTGAAAACCCCGAAAGCTCGTCCCTGTTCAACAACTTTCCCGGCGTCACGGCCGACCACCATGTCCTTGAATTCCTGTGCGATTATTTGCGCCTGCTAACATTAGGCACCACCAATTCCTATGAGTTGGAAGCCGTGATTGATCAGGAACTTGAAGCCCATCACGAAGAAGATAATGTCGTCCCCGATGCCATTCAGGCCGTTGGCGATGCCCTGCCCGGCCTTGGTATCGTCGCCGCTGTGCTTGGTGTGATCAACACCATGGGCTCGGTCACCGAACCGCCTGAAATTTTGGGCGAAATGATCGGTGCGGCCCTTGTCGGTACGTTTTTGGGTATTCTGGCATCGTATGGTTTTGTCGGTCCGACTTCAGCCATTATCAAGAAAACGCTGGATCAGGATGCGAAATTCTATGTTTGCATGAAAGCCGCCCTGATTGGCCATATGCAAGGCTATGCCCCGCAGGTATCCGTAGAATTTGCCCGTAAAATCTTGCCTCCTGAAGTCCGTCCAAGCTTCAAGGAACTTGACGACGCCATTCAAAATGCTCCAACGGTTTAAGAGATAAAGCGTTGGAAAAGCTCCGCCATATTTATGGCAATGCGTTTGTGTGCCGGGAAATGACAGTCTGACATGCCTGATATTGTAATCAAAAAAGTCAAAAAAGGCGGACATGGCGGCCATCATGGCGGGTCATGGAAAGTTGCATATGCCGACTTTGTAACCGCAATGATGGCGTTCTTTTTGCTGTTATGGCTGCTGAGCAGTTCGACAGATGAACAGTTGCACGGCATTTCCAATTATTTCGCACCGGAATCAATTTCACAAAGCGAATCGGGTGCGGGTGGCTTGCTTGCAGGCACCAAACTTGCCGATTCAGGCGCAATGCGATCTGAAAACGGTGCGCCGGTTATTCAAATGGATATTCCGCCAAGCCCCGATGCCACAACCGTTGCAACCGAGACCAAAACAGAAACTGCCGAAGAAAAAGCCGCTAAAAAAGCCGAAGCCCAGGAAAAGAAAGAATTTGATGAAGCGGCAGATGATTTGAAAAAGGCGATGGAAAAATCGCCCGAACTTCAGGAATTGTCAAAAAACCTGCTGGTTGAACAAACAGACGAAGGGCTGCGAATTCAAATCATCGATAAAGACGGCACATCGATGTTTCCCAGCGGCAGTGCGGATTTGCGCGACCATACAAAACTGCTGTTAAAGCAGGTTGCCCAGGCCATCACCGATATGCCGCAGGATATTTCCATTGAAGGTCATACCGATGCCGTGCCCTATTCGCTTGGCAACGGAACCTATACAAACTGGGAACTGTCGGCGGATCGCGCCCTTGCAACACGCCGCGAATTGCAAATTGACGGCCTGCCGACAAAACGTTTCGGCAAGGTTTCGGGCGTTGCCGATACGGCACCCTTCATCAAGGATAACCCGAAAGATGAACGTAACCGGCGCATTAGCATAACCTTGCTGCGCGGCACCGGCAAGCTGACCCCGCTTGATGCCCCGGCCAGCGACGACGCGGCACCTGGTACAGATGCTGATACAGGCACGGGCGGCATGAGCTATGGTTTCGAGCCCAAGGATACCGGGCGCACCGCGGGTACCAACAGCAGTTCGGGCAATATCGACCCTGATGCCCCCATTGAACGACCCACATTTTCAGTTCCGTCACGCAATTAACGCAGGAACGTCATAACGTTATTTTGTCACAAGGCCCGGTCATACCCATGATCGGGCCTTGTGACCATTTGGCGTATCGCCACAAAACACATTATAAATGACCGATTGGCGCGAATGAACGCGACAGCCACTTTAAAGTTTGCGTCGCGATGCCTACACTAGTTAAATAACAACATCACTTCAGGCACGGAAACCCAAATTCACATGACGGTCAATCAGCGGCGCCAGACACAGCATTATTTCATTACCGCCCCCATGCCCTGCCCTTATTTGCCCGGGCGGTTTGAACGCAAGCTGGTCACAGAACTGCGTGGCCCCGAAGCCAACAGCATTCATGACCTTTTGTCGCGTGCGGGTTTTCGACGCAGCCATTCGATTGCTTATTTACCCGCCTGTGGGGATTGCGATGCCTGTATCCCGGTGCGGGTCTGCGCGCAGGAATTTCAGGATCACCGGTCTTTTCGCCGGAACCGTGCCGCCAATGCCGACCTGACGCGTAAAATATTTGCCGCATCGGCCACCCAGGAACAATACCGGCTGTTTTCCGATTATCAGGATGCCCGCCACGGTGATGGTGACATGGCGCGCATGGATACCCGCGATTACCGTGCGATGATGGAAGATACCACTGTTGATACGTCTATTTTTGAATACCGCACGACAGATGGCAAACTGATTGCCGTGGCTCTGGTTGACGCCCTGTCTGACGGACTTTCGGCTGTTTACAGCTTTTTTGACCCCAAAGAAGACCGGCGAAGCCTTGGCACCTTTATCATTCTCGATCTGATCGAAGAAACAGCCCGTTTGGGCTTGCCGTTTGTTTATCTGGGTTACTGGGTTCGCGATTGTCGCAAAATGGCATATAAAACCCGGTTCAAACCAATAGAATCGTTTCGCAACGGGCAATGGACCGTTCACAGCGCCGAGGATTAAACGTTCCCGTCTTTCCATGATGGGTCATTTCCCCGCCAAAGCCCGCCTCAACCCTGAATACGCACATCATGCTGCGTAAAAACACTCAGGGCACTCAAAAAATATCCAAAAGTTTAGGTTTCAGGAACGATCGGCGGTTGCCTCCTATCCGCAACGACGATAATCTTTGAAGACGAAGTCGAAACAAGGCTTTGTAAAAAAATAAATTATCGATTGTTTGCTGGGAGGCTACAAACAATGAAACGTCGTCAATTCCTGAGCGGCGCCGCTTTGGCGGGCGCTACCGCTGCTGTTGCATCCACATTTCCAAAACCTGCCCTTGCCCAGGACGTTCGCGAATGGCGCATGGTTACGACCTGGCCCAAAAACTTCCCGGGCCTTGGCACCGGCGCAAATTTGCTGGCTGAATATATCAACAAGGCATCTGATGGCCGCATGAAAGTGTCGGTTTATGGCGCGGGTGAAATTGTTCCGGCCTTTGAAGCCATTGATGCTGTGGGCAACGGGACCGTCGAAATGGGCCACGGTGCGCCCTATTACTGGAAAGGCAAGGTTGCTGCGACCCAGTATCTTGCTGCCATGCCATTTGGTTTGACCGCACAGGAACAAAATTCGTGGTTCCAGTATGGCGGCGGTCAGGAAATTGCTGACAAGATTTATGCCAAATTAAATTGCAAATTTTTCCCGTCAGGCAATACCGGCACCCAGATGGGCGGCTGGTTTAACAAGGAAATGAACACCATTGACGACTTTAAAGGTCTGAAAATGCGCATTCCCGGCCTTGGCGGCGAAGTTATTCAGGCCGCAGGTGGCAACGTTGTTAACCTGCCGGGCGGCGAAATTCCGCCTGCCCTGCAATCGGGTGCCATTGACGCAACCGAATGGGTTGGCCCTTATAACGATCTGGCATTTGGTCTCTATAAATCGGCGAAATATTACTACTATCCGGGTTGGCACGAGCCGGCAACCACACTGGAAAACTTCATTAATCTGGAAGCATGGAACGACCTTCCCGACGACTTGAAAGCCATTGTCGAACAGGCAAACCGTGCCACCAACCAGATGGTGCTGTCTGAATTTGTGGCGCGCAACAATCAGGCGCTGAAAACCCTGCGTGAAAAACACAATGTCGATGTGCGGCCGTTCTCCGATGAAATCCTCACCAACCTTGGCACGCTGGCGGGCAAGGTTCTGCGAGAACTTGTTGCAGCCGACCCGCTGTCTCAGGAAGTTTTCGACAGTCTGGTTGCCTTTCGCGCGCAATCCATCACCTGGGCGAAATATTCCGAAAGCGCATTTATGCAAGCCCGCGTCCTACCCTTCAAATACTGATGGGCACACCGGGTTAATATCCAAAATCGCGACAAGGGCTGGCAAATTTGCCAGCCCTTTTTCATGATGAGATGATAAAACCCATGCAGCAAAAAGGGCCGGTAAAACCGACCCTTTTTGTTTCAATATTATGAACTGTAGTACCTGTTATTTCAGCAGGACCGACGGCAACCAGGTTGCCAGTTCCGGGAATGCCGCAAGCAGAATCAGCGCAAAAATCTGAATTAATACAAACGGGATAATCCCGCGATAGATATCCCATGTTTTCATCGAGGGCGGCGCAACCCCGCGCAGATAGAACAGCGCAAAACCGAATGGCGGTGTCAGGAAGCTGGTCTGAAGATTAATCGCAATCATGATGCCAAGCCAGATCGGGCTGATATCCATTTTCAGCAAGACCGGACCAACGATAGGCACCACAACAAAGACAATCTCGATGAAGTCCAAAAAGAACCCCATCACGAACATCAATGTCATAACAACCAGCATGGCCCCAAACAGGCCACCGGGCATGTTGTGCAGCAATTGTTCAACCAGATGATCGCCGCCAAGGCCACGGAACACCAGCGAGAAAATTGACGCCCCCAGCAAAATGATAAACACCATCGAGCTGATCTGAACGGTCTGGCGGGTCACATGGCGCAAAACAGCCAGATCCAGCCGCCCGTAACAGGCTGCCAGAATGGTTGCACCGACACTGCCAAACGCCGCAGATTCCGTCGGGGTGGCAATACCAGTCAGAATCGAGCCCAAAACCGCAACGATCAGCAAGGCTGGCGGTACAAGGGCACGCAGCACTTCGCCAAACAAACCTTCCGGTCGTTTTCCTTCAACCAATGCCGGTGCCGATTTGGGATCGATAAAGGATTGAATGACCACCCAGCTGATATAAAGGGCAACCAATAACATGCCGGGAATGAACGCCCCGACAAACAGGTCAATCACCGATACCGGCTCGGGTGCCCAGTTGCCCAGCGAGCGTTGTGCCTCGGCATAAGCACCCTGAAGGATATCGCCCAACAAAACCAGAACGATTGAGGGCGGAATAATTTGCCCCAATGTCCCCGATGCGCAAATAACCCCGGCAGAAAGACGCGGGCTATACCCGGCCTTTTGCATTGCAGGCAGGCTTAGCAGGCCCATGGTAACCACTGTTGCGCCGACAATACCGGTTGAGGCCGCTAGCAACATGCCAACGATTACCACCGAAATGCCAAGGCCCGCGCGATGCTTGCCAAACAGCATACCCATTGTCAGCAGCAATTTTTCGGCAATGCGTGCCCGTTCCAGCATCACGCCCATAAAGACAAACAAGGGAATGGCCACATAAAGTTCGTTGGTCATCACACCGAAATAGCGCGACGGCAGCGAGCCCAGCAATGGCATGTCGAACACGCCCATGGCATGGCCCAGCAAGGCAAAGGCCAAGCCGGTACCGCCCAGCGAAAAAGCGACCGGAAAACCAAAAAGCAGCACCACACAGGCAACTGCAAACATAAGCAGACTTAATACTTCCCCCGACATCAGACGCCCTCGTGCTCTTCTTCGTTGATTTCGAATTCACGATGGCCTGCCAGTACCAGAATACTGCGTGCCGCCAGCGAAAGCCCCTGTAACCCCATCAGAATACAAAATACCAGGATCACTGATTTAAGCAGAAAAAGCCCCGGCAAACCGCCGGTTTCCTGCGATCCTTCAAGGCGTTTCCAACTGGTTATGACATAGGGATAGCTGTAAATGAATACCAGCGTCAGAACCGGTAGCAGCAAAAACAGGGTGCCAATCAGGTCAACCCATGCCTTATAGCGCGCCGATGCGGGACGATAAAAAACGTCAACCCGGACATGGCCGCCGTGAAGCAGCGTATAGCCCGCGCCAACCATGAAAATGATGCCATAAAGCCACATATAGCTTTCCTGCATCGATACCCAGCCAACCGAAAAACCGTATCGCAGTGTGGCAACCAGAAAGGTTACCAACACCAACGGAATGGTCAGCCACGCCACGCCACGGCCGACTGCGTCATTAAGACTGTCAATCAGCCGCACAAAACGTGCCAAAAAAAGCATTTTTCCTCCCACACCCGGAACTCTTTTAGCAGGCTTGCGGTCTCCCCCGCTCGCCTGCGGAGCAAAGTTACAAATATATGATCCAAAACACCAGTTTTTTGCGCCCTGGCGCGGTGCTATCTTTTGCAAATCAGGCTTTAAAAGCCCCGCAAAAAAAGATCAGCCATCGCACACAAAATATCCCCGCGATTTCTTGCCAGGTCCGCTTGATGTTTCTCGATCAGATATGCATCCAGGCTATTGTTATTAAAATAAAAATTTGAACTGCATCTAGCAAAAAACCTGAAGCCCCCTCTTCGGCGCTTCAGGTTTAAAATTTCAGGCGGTATCGATTACATTATTCGAAACGGTTCGAGCGTGGAAAACCGTTTGGCGGCAAGCGCCCGGAACCGGCCCGTTTGCCAATCCATTCGTCAAGTTCGGTGACGGTGCGTTTGCGTCCTTCGCTTCCGCCCATGGTCCAGGTCAGGCCATCTTCAATGTTAAACAGGGTCACATCGGCAAGCCCGCCCTGTTTGTATTTTTGCAAGATCACACCCCGACCGCGCGTCATTTCCGGCACTTCTTCCACCGGAAAAATCAGCAGCTTGCGGTTTTCACCCAAAACAGCAACATGGTTTTTATCAACCTGTTCAAAAATCAGCGCCGTTTCGCCCTTGCCCAAATTCAGAATTTGCTTGCCGTTTTTGGTTTGTGCAACCACGTCGCTTTCAGCCACCTGGAATCCGCGCCCGGCCGACGATGCCACCAGCAACCGGCCATTCGGGCGGTGAATGGTCATCGAAACAATTTCATGTTCCTGCGGCAGATCAATCGACAAACGAATGGGCTCGCCGTGACCCCGCCCACCGGGCAGCTTGTCACAGCCCATTGTGTAGCACCGGCCAGCCGAACTCATGATCAGCAATTTATCGGTGGTAAAAGCCTTGATGGCAAAGCGGCTTTCATCACCATCCTTGAATTTAAGGTCGGCGATTTCGGTGGTATGGCCCTTAAGCGCACGGATCCAGCCCATACGCGAACAAATCACCATAATCGGTTCACGTTCAATCAGGGCTTCAAGCGGCACGTCAATTTCCTGCGGCGCATCGCCAATTTCCGTGCGACGTTTGCCCAGTTCAGTCTTTTTACCAAACTTCTCGCGTGTCTGTTCGATCTCTTCGCGAATACGGGTCCAGCGCATTTCATCGCTGGCCAGCAAGGCTTCAAGCCCGGCTTTTTCTTCGCTGAGTTTTGAATGCTCGTTCTTGATTTCCATTTCTTCGAGTTTGCGCAAAGACCGCAAACGCATATTCAAAATGGCGTCAGCCTGCACTTCCGAAAGTTCGAAAACGCGCATCATTTCTTTGCGCGGTTCGTCTTCAAACCGGATAATGCGGATGACTTCGTCAAGGTTAAGATAGGCAATCAGGTACCCGGCCAGCACTTCAAGGCGATGGTTGATTTTTTCCAGCCGGTGCTGCGTGCGTCGAACCAGAACCACCTGCCGGTGGGCCAAAAATGCGCGCAGAACCTCGCGCAAATTCATCACCCGCGGCGTATTGTCGCCATCAAGAACGTTCATATTCAAACCAAACCGTGTCTCAAGTTCGGTATTTTTGAACAACATTTCCATCAAATGTTCGGGTTCGACAGCGCGCGAACGCGGCTCGAACACCAAACGGATCAAATCGGTTGATTCATCTCGCACATCAGCAAGAAGCGGTAACTTCTTGGCAAACATCAAATCTGCGATGCGTTCAACCAGTTTGGCTTTTTGGACCTGATAGGGAATTTCAGTGATCACGATCTGATACAGACCGTGGGTCATCTTTTCGACTTCCCACTTTGCCCGCAGGCGGAACGACCCGCGACCCGTCGCGTAAGATTCGAGAATATTTTCGCGCGGTTCTACCAAAACCCCGCCGGTCGGAAAATCCGGCCCCGGCACACATCGCACCAGTTCGGCAATCGAGGTATCGGGATTGTCAATCAGCTTGATCAACCCGTCGCACAGTTCGTCGGCATTATGCGGGGGAATGTTGGTTGCCATGCCCACGGCAATACCGGCCGCACCATTTGCCAGCAAATTTGGAAATGCGGCAGGCATAACAATCGGTTCGTGATCTTCACCGTCATAGGTCGGGCGAAAATCAATCGCGTCTTCGTCCAGCCCTTCCATCAGGGCGGCGCCGACCGCTGTCATCCGCGCTTCGGTATACCGCATGGCAGCGGCATTATCGCCGTCGATATTGCCAAAGTTCCCCTGCCCGTCCACCAGCGGATAGCGAACAGCAAAATCCTGTGCCAGTCGCACCAGCGCATCGTAAACGGACTGATCACCATGCGGGTGATATTTACCAATCACGTCACCAACAACACGGGCGCATTTTTTAAAACCCTGTTCAGGATTCAGTTTTAATTGCCGCATCGCATAAAGCAACCGGCGATGAACCGGTTTAAGGCCGTCACGCACGTCAGGCAGAGAACGCGACATAATGGTCGACATTGCATAAGCCAGATAACGTTCGCTCAGCGCGTCAGCGAGGCGGGTTTCCCTGATCTGCCCGGCTGTGCCCGGGTCGGAGGATTTCGTGCTCATGAACTGTTTTTCTTAATCCGGAACAGGTTGAATTAATAAAGTCGGCGGCAGTTGCCAGTAACCCCGGCATCGCACCGTGCCGCACCATACTACTTTCAGGGCGGGTGTGGTCAACAGATGACAACACCAAATTTGCGCATTTAATTTTTTATCTTTCCCAGGCCCCCCGGCAATCGTGCCAAAGACGCCTCGATGAACCAGGCTATTAGGGGCCTGATAGCACCATATCACACCACGTCAATCAACCCGGCCATCCTGCCATATCATGGATGCCAGCCGGTCACGGGCAGCCACCGGGCGAATGCCCTTGGCCACGAACAGGTCGCGGTGAATAAAAAAGCCAGCCAGTTTGACCGCTTGGTTATATTGATCGTCCATCGGGGTTTCGCGCGCCGCCAACGATGCCGCCGCCCCGCTTAAAAATGCAGGCAATGGCAATAACCGTTCGCGGTACGGTATTCCTTCCGCCAGGGAAACGGCCCGCCCGCTTTTGGGCGAGACAAAATGCAAATCCTGCGATTTTCCGGTCACCGCACAACAAGATAAATCCAGCCCATAACCCAGTTCTTGCAACAACCCGATTTCCCAGCGCAGATAGGCTGGCTTCCAATATTCGGATTTCAGGGCGTCTATCAGGCCAAGGGTGCCGGTATAAAGCGTTTTTTGGGGAACCCGTTCGGGCAGGGATACCTCAAGGAGTGCGCAGGCGGAACTTAGCGCTAATAGCGGCCCGGGCAGCAACAAAAGGTCCACCACATGCGAGCGCAGCAGCTCGCATTTAAATTGCCCCAGATGTTCCGATAACCGCGCCGACCAGCTAGTGCGGATTAAATTGCCACTTTCAAGCGTTCCGCGCAGTGCCTTGCCCGATGCCCCCCGAACCATGCCCGCATAGCGACCATAATCACGCGTTAAAACTGTCAAGCGGGCGGAATTTTCGCCCAGTTTGCGGGTGGACAATACAATCGCATCATCACGCCAATCCATGGCTGCCCCTGATTTTCAGTAGCCAGAAGCCGAAACAAGGCGGATGACATGAACAATCAAACCAAAAGCCGCTGATCCCAAAACAATAACAGCGACACTCAGCAGCAAATAACGCCGCCAGCCCGTCAGTTCCGACAGGCTTTTCATGGGTTCATCTTTGTCGGTATCGTGATTAAACTGTGTCATATCAAAAGGGCCGGTTTGCGGGATTGCGCCACAGCAACCCCAGAATAAAGATCACAACGGCAATCACCAGCATCAGCATGTTAAGCGGTTTACCTAAAAACCGCTCTTCACGTTTAAGATCACTGCCGTCATGGCGATAACGAAATGGACGGCGTGAAATCATGGCGACGACCAGTGCCGTGGCGGCACCAACGACGATCAGGACCATGCCCCAGAATTGTCTGGTTTCCATTTCGCATTCCTATCAGGCCAAATTCACAAATCAGGCGTTGTGGTCCAGTCCCCAGATTGCCAGGCGATTGGGGTCATCGCCCCAGTTTTCACGCACTTTGACAAACAGATACAAATGAACCCGGCGTTCAAAAATGGCTTCAAGGTCACGGCGTGCATCGGTGCCCAGCATTTTGATGCGCTTGCCGCTTTTACCCAGAATGATTGCCTTCTGCCCTTCGCGCTCGACAAAAATTGTTTGCTCCAGCTTGACCGAGCCATCCTTGCGTTCTTCCCACAATTCGGTCTCGACAGTGGCGGAATAGGGCAATTCCTGTTGCAACTGATAATACAGCTTTTCGCGGGTGATTTCAGCGGCCAGCAAACGTAACGGCATATCCGATACATCATCTTCCGGGAACATCCACGGCCCGGCAGGCATTTTGTCGGCAAGGAAATCTACAAAATCCTGGGTGCCTGCCCCTTTGCGTGCCGAAATCATGAAGACATCGGTAAAAATGCCCTCGTCAAACAATTCACCAGAAAGATGCAGCAATTTTTCCTTGTCCTGCACCTTGTCGACTTTGTTGAGCAGCAAGATCGCCTTGCGTTCCTGTTTTTTCAAATTGGCGATGATCAGTTTTACATCAGCGTTGATGCCCTGAAGCGCATCAACCACCACAACAATCAAATCAGCATCGTTGGCACCACCCCATGCAGCCTTGACCATGGCGCGGTCTAAACGGCGCTTGGGCTCAAAAATACCGGGCGTATCAATAAAAACGATTTGTGCGTCGTCCGCCATCACAATACCACGGACGCGCGCCCGTGTTGTTTGCACCTTAGGCGAAACAATCGACACTTTGGTCCCGACCAACTTGTTTAGCAAGGTGGATTTACCCGCATTCGGGGCGCCAACAAGGGCGACAAATCCACAACGATGCTGATCATTAGTTTGCTCGGGGCTCGAGGCAGGAACCTCATTCATGGTTCAACTCATCCAACATTCGTTTTGCGGCTATCTGTTCGGCTTCACGTTTCGATTTGCCTTCGGCGCGAACACAATGACCGTCGCTGGTTGTCAGCTCAATTGTAAAAACAGGTGCATGGGCTGGGCCTTCGCGGCCAGCCATCTGATAAACAGGTAATGGCTTACCCTGCCCTTGCAAGGATTCCTGTAACTGTGTTTTGGCATCCTGGGGCGGTTTGGGTGCTTCATCAAGCAACGGGCGCCATAATCTTTCGATAAAAATGCGCGCCGGTTCCAAACCACCATCAAGATAGAGTGCGGCAATCACCGCCTCCACGCAATCTGATAAAATTGCCGGGTTGGTATCGGCCCCGGCAGCCCGTTCGCCTTTTGCCATCGCAATATGATTGCCAAGGTCAATATCCACAGCAATACGGGCAAGGGTTTCGCGGCGAACCAGAGCCACAAACCGCTTTGCCATCGCCCCTTCGCGCTCGCGACCGAACCGGGTATAAAGCATTTCTGCAATGACCAGGCCGAGGACCCGGTCACCGAGAAATTCCAGCCGTTCATTCCCGCCGCTAAGCGCGTCTTTGCCCTTGGCCGCACTGCGATGCGTCAACGCAATCCGCAGCAAGTCCGGTTTGGCAAATTCATGATCGATATGTCGCAACAATGGCGCCATGTCGGTCATCAGTTAACTCCCTTAAACAGTCTGTCAAAACGAATGCTGCCCAAGTCATAAATCGGATGGCTGCTGTCTTTTGAATAAAACAGGAACTCGGCCCGACCGACCAGGTTTTCAAACGGGACAAAACGGAAGCGTGCCGGAAATGCACGGCTGTCAGCCGAATTATCGCGGTTATCACCCATCATAAAATAATGGCCTTCTGGCACGGTAAACGGGTCGGTATTATCCGCCGGTCCCTGATCACCAAAGATTTCCAGAATACGATGAACCTTGCCGCCCGGCAATGTTTCAAGATATTGCGGTACGGCAATGGCCTGGCCGGTGCCATCGGTCAGGATGTAATCCTCGATCCGTTCGCGTTGCACCATCTCGTTATTGATATAAAGACGGCCCTGTTTGACCTGAACCGTATCGCCGGGCAAGCCAATCACGCGCTTGATGTAATCCTGTGTGGTGTCTGCGGGCAGTTTGAAAACGATCACATCACCGCGCTTGGGTTCGCTTGACAGAATGCGCCCCGGAATGAGCGGCAGGCTGAAAGGCAAACTGTGTTTGGAATATCCGTAAGAATATTTGGAAACAAACAGGTAATCGCCAACCAGCAAGGTCGGAATCATGGACCCGGACGGAATATTGAAAGGCTCATACGCAAAGGTTCGCACCAAAAGAGCAATGACAATCGCCCAGAAAACGGTCTTGAGGGTATCAAAAAGGCCACCCGGTTTCTTCTTTTGCACTAACTTTTCCATCCAGGGTTCAACCCTTTTTCAAATCAAAATTTAATCGGCAGAAATAACAACAACAGCATTTGCCATTGGATATTCATCTGTCAGGGTGACATGCACAGAGGCAATTTTCCCCGCGGGCGTCAATTCATCAAGGCGGCGTTGGGCCCCCTCAATCAGTATCATGTCTGGCTTGCCACTTGGCTGATGGGCAACTCCCATCGTCCTGTGATGCACACCACGCCGAAACCCCGTTCCCAATGCCTTGGAACAGGCCTCTTTCGCGGCAAACGCCATTGCCAGTGAGGATGCCATGCGTTCTGGCCGCCGAACCGCCCGTGCAATCTCAACATCGGTGAAAACACGACGCAAAAACCGGTCCCCGAAACGGCTCAGGGTTTTCTCAATACGCCGGATATCGCATAAATCCGTGCCAATGCCAATAATCATTGACCAGACCCTGAAATTCCTCGCGCGATATTCATCAATTTCCGCATTTCACGAATGCTGGCATCAAGCCCGATGAAAATAGCCTCGCCAATCAGGAAATGGCCGATATTAAGTTCGCGAATTTCGGGCAATTGCGCAATCGGCGACACGGTATCAAACGCCAGCCCATGCCCGGCATGAATTTCAAGGCCCAGCCCTGCGCCGTATTTAACCGCCTCGGCAATACGGGCCAGCTCAAATTCGCGCTGTTCGCCAACCGCATCGCAATAGGCACCGGTATGAATTTCAACCACTGGCGCGCCTAACGACGCTGCGGCATCAAGCTGGGTTTTGGATGCTTCGATAAACAGCGACACCCGCACCCCGGCATTGCCCAGTTCAGACACAAACCGTTTTAAATGATTGTGCCCGCCTGCGGCATCCAGCCCGCCTTCGGTGGTCCGTTCTTCGCGTTTTTCGGGTACAATGCACGCGGCGTGCGGTTTGGCTTTTACGGCAATGGCCAGCATTTCGTCGGTCGCGGCCATTTCAAAATTCAACGGCAAGTCAATTTCGGCACGCAGGCGTGCAATATCGCGGTCCGATATATGCCGTCGGTCTTCGCGTAAATGGGCGGTAATGCCATCGGCCCCGGCAGCAGCCGCAATTTGTGCTGCGCGCAGCGGATCAGGATGCGCGCAGCCCCGTGCATTACGGATGGTCGCAACATGGTCGATATTCACACCCAGACGTAAATCAACGCTCATTTCAATTTGTCCTGCTGCTGTGCATTGTCGCGCAGTAAAGTGCGTTTTGCCGTTTCCAAAACGGGCTTTAAAGCCCGTTTTTCATGAACTTTCATACGACGCAGAATACGTTTATGACGATACATAACAACCGCACGATACACAGGAAAGTAAAACAGCAACCAGATTGTAATGATTGTGGGCACACAGCCGACAATCATGGGCCAAATGATATCGACAATACTGGCCCAAAGACGCGACAGATCGGCTTGCTTGGCCCCGTTCCAGATACCAAAGATCAAACCCCGACCGACATAGCTAATGCCTTCGACGGTAAAATCCCACAGCACGGCCATGTTGAAATGAACACCCTGTGCCGACGGATCACTTCCCAAAATCCACAGGCCACTGTGATACAGCCACAGCCATATAAACGGAAATGTCCAGGGATTGCCGACAATGGTGCCCAGCAACGACGCCACAAGATTGGCGCGCAAGACAAAGCTGAGCAATGCCGAAAGAACAAAATGAAACCCGATAAACGGGGTGAACGATACCGCAGCCCCGATGGCAAAACCGGACGCGATGCTATAGGGCGTGCCGGGCAACCGGGCGACTCGATGGGCAAAATAGCGCGATGCGCGCCGCCAACCGGCCCGTGGCCACAAAAAGCCGCGAATTCGTTCAAAGGAGCTTGGTTTTATGCGACGCTGGAACATACGGTGTCAGACAAACGACATGATAGGAGGGAACGGGAGAAATCCCGCGCCGCTATGGGTAAGTGCTGAAAGCTGCCTTGGCAAGAAAATAGCGTATGCCCCCCTGAATTTCCCATTATCCGCGTGCCCGCTCAACGGTATTAACCACCGGATTTGCCCGCAAGGCGGCAATGATATTAGTCAGATGTTTGACATCAACCACATCAATATCAATCAGCATTTCAAAAAAGTCCTGGGTCCGGCTGACAAACCGCAAATTGGTGATGTTGCCGTGATTCTTGGCAATAACACTGGTAATGGCCGAAAGTGCGCCCGATTCATGGGCCACCGTCAGCCCCAGACGGCCAACGAAATGTTCCGGCTCGCCGTCATTGTCCCAGCCGACATCCAGCCAGCGTTCAGGCTGATCGGCGAAGGTTTCAAGGGTGTCGCAATCAATTGTGTGAATGGTCACGCCCTTGCCCGTGGTGACAATGCCGACAATACGGTCGCCGGGCAACGGGTGACAACAACCGGCATAATGCACCGCCATCCCGGGGATAAGCCCCTTGAGCGGAATAGCATGGTCGCGTTTGCGGTTTTTTCCATCTTGCGGAACGAATTTGCGGGCTGTCTGGGCGTCCTTGGTGCCGGGGAAAACCGCGTTAATTACTTCGCGACCGGTAATGTGCCCTGCCCCGACAGCGGTTACCAAAGCAACCACATTTGGCTGCTTGAAGATTTTTAAAACACCCTCAAGACCCTTTTCCGAATAGTCATAACCCGCCTGACGGAAGGCCTTTTGCACAATGGCTTTGCCCAGATCGCGATACTGGTCTTCCTGCTGCTGGCGGATAAACCGCCGAATACGCGCCCGCGCCTTGCCGGTAACAACGAACCGTTCCCAGGTCGGGTTTGGCGTTTGCGCCTTCGAGGTCACAATCTCGACCTGATCGCCATTATTAAGCTGGGTGCGTAACGGCACCATCGCCCCGTTAACCTTGGCACCGACACAGGTATCGCCAATATGGGTATGAATCATATAGGCGAAATCAACCGGTGTGCCGCCAGCTGGCAGTGCAATCACATCGCCCTTGGGCGAGAAACAAAACACCTGGTCCTGAAACATTGCCAGTTTGGTATGTTCCAGAAATTCCTCGGGCTCGGTCGCGTGTTCCATAATATCAAGAAGATCACGCAGCCAGCGATACTGCGTGCCTTCTTTATCACGCCCGCCGCCCTGTTTATAGGCCCAGTGCGCGGCAACACCGTTTTCATTCACTTCGTGCATTTCGTGGGTTCGAATTTGCACTTCAATACGATGATTTTCCGGGCCGATGACGGTGGTATGGATCGACCGGTATCCGTTGGGCTTGGGCGTTGAAATATAGTCCTTGAACCGGCCGGGAACGACTTTGTAGGCCGCATGCAGATAGCCCAGCACCTCGTAGCATTGCGGCATGGTATCGACCATGGCCCGAAACGCCATAATATCGGACAGTTCGCCAAAGGTGATGTTTTTGCGCTGCATTTTCTGCCAGATCGAATAGGGCCGCTTTTCGCGCCCGTAAATTTCGACCTTCGGGCCATCGGTGCTGATGACCCTTTCAAGTTCCTTGACGATCCGCTCGACGATATTATCGTCTTTTTTACGCAAGAATTCGAGCCGAGCGGTAATTGAATTGCGCGCATCGGCATTCAAATGCTGAAACGCCAGATCTTCCAATTCTTCCTTGATATCATGCATACCGATGCGCTCGGCCAAAGGTGCATATATTTCAAGGGTTTCGGCCGCTATTCTCACGCGCTTTTCGGGTTTCGAGATATAATGCAGGGTGCGCATATTGTGCAGGCGGTCGGCCAACTTGACCAACAAAACCCGAATATCTTCCGACATTGCCAACAGCAATTTGCGGAAGTTTTCGGCCTGCTTTGAATCGGCCGATTTAAGTTCGATCTGGGTCAGCTTGGTAACGCCATCGACCAGCTTTAAAATCTTTGGCCCGAACAGCTTGTTGATTTCTTCAGGCGTGGCGTCGGTATCTTCGATCGTGTCATGCAACAGGGCGGTAATGATGGTGTCGCAATCAAGCTTGTAGTTGGTCAGAATGCCAGCCACTTCGATAGGATGCGAAAAATACGGGTCACCATTGGCCCGTTTTTGTGAACCATGTTTCTGGGTCGCATACACATAGGCCTTGTTGAGCAATGCCTCGCGGGCATCTGCATCATAGGCCTTAACCCGTTCCACAAGTTCATATTGACGCATCATTCAGGAGCGGCTCCCATTCCAGTTTGCGATTTTAAAAAAGCACATACATAGAAGATAGTACAAATGGCACAAAAAAAAGCCACGGAATAAAAATCCGCAGCCCTTTTTTATTAATTTATTTCTATCAACACACTAGCGAAGATTATTCGTCTTCTTCCACCGGTGCTGCTGCCACAATCGGGGCAAATTCTTCGATCGCTTCTGCCATCAGCTTGGGACCGAATTCGTCTTCGATATCTTCGGGCTCTTCGGTTTCAACGTGGCGTTGCAGCCCCTGAATCATACCGTTCCGAAGATCATCGAAATTAACGCTGACTTCGGCAATCTCGCGCAGGGCAACGACAGGATTTTTGTCATTGTCGCGGTCAATGGTCAGTTCTGCCCCTGCCGAAATGTTGCGTGCACGCTGAGCTGCCAGCATCACGAGCTCAAAGCGATTGGGAATCTTGTCAACGCAATCTTCGACGGTAACGCGCGCCATAAATTTCTCCAGCAAAAGAAGTAAGTATCCAGACCGCTCTTTATAAAGCCGTCATCGTTGCGTTGCAACACTAAACCGCGAAAATATGCAGCAAATGGCGGCATAGCGTGCCAGGCAGCGGGCAACAAACAGGGAAGCGCCCCTATAGCCGGATCAAATCAAACCGACATTTGCCGAATTTCCTGATCTGCTGGCAACGCATCAATCATGTCAGAAACCGGTTGATGCAAAACAGGATGCACCCACCTCGCTGCCACATCGCGCAATGGTAACAATACAAAGGCACGTTCATGCAAGCGCGGATGAGGGACAATCAACCCGCCGTCATCCCGAATGGTTTGCCGCCCATAGGCAATCAAATCCAGATCAAGAACCCGGGCTTCGTTACGCGCCACCCGAACCCGGCCGAAATCGGCCTCGATTTCGTGAAGGCGCGCCAGTAATTCCTGTGGCGACATCGATGTCTTTATTTGGACAATCGCATTTACATACCATGGCTGATCCGAAACCGGCACCGGTGCGGTTTCATAAAATGCCGAGGTTTTTTCAATACTGACCCCGTCCAAAGTCGCCAGTGCTGCAATAGCAGCACGAACGGCATCTGCGGGTGCCCCAAACCGCACAGTTGGCAAATTAGCCCCAAGGGCAATCAGGATTGCCTCATCAGATGCGCAACAATCATTTTCCGGCAAAAACTGGTCAGCCACAGGGAAAGAACCTTATATGCAATATGGATCAATAAAGAGCGCAATATTTAGGGAAGGCAGTTCTGCCTGTCCATGACAATTTGGCTCTTTCTTTGCCGCCATTGGCGATGTAAAACAGGGCATTGCTTTTTTGCAACGTACTAATTTTTAAACGCTATTTAAGGATATTTAAGAATGATTTTTTACCCGCAAGAACGGATCGGGTTGTTTATTGATGGGTCCAATCTTTATGCTGCGGCACGTGCCCTTGGTTTTGACATAGATTACAAACGCTTGCTGGATCTTTTTGCTCAAAAAGGTCAGCTTATTCGCGCGTTTTATTATACCGCCCTGATTGAAGATCAGGAATACTCCCCCATACGCCCGCTTGTGGACTGGCTTGATTATAACGGTTATACCATGGTCACCAAACCGACCAAGGAATTTACCGATGCTGCCGGTCGCCGCAAGATCAAGGGCAACATGGATATCGAACTGGCCATTGACGTTATGGAAATGGCGCAGCACCTTGATCATGTTGTGATTTTTTCCGGTGATGGCGATTTCCGTCGTCTGGTGGATGCGGTTCAGCGCAAAGGTGTCCGTGTCACCGTTGTCTCGACGGTAAAATCAAACCCGCCGATGGTCGCCGACGAATTGCGCCGCCAGGCCGACAATTTCATCGAGCTGACCGACCTTGAAGGCACCATTGCCCGGCGCGTTGCGCAACGCCGCGACGATGATCATCCTGATCTTGGCGATATCGACGATCATCCGGTTCATCCCAATCTTGACGACATCGATTTCGTCTAAGCCCCGCTCCGGCACAATCTTGATCCAATGTCAGGTCCGTTATGACTGAACTGATTGAACCGGCAAAAGATTGCCCGTTATGCCCGCGCCTTGTGGAATTTCGCCATGCAAACCAGGCGAAATTCCCCGAATTTTATAATGGCCCGGTGCGTCCTTTTGGCCCGCTGTCGGCCCGGCTGCTTATTGTCGGGCTGGCACCGGGGCTTAAAGGAGCGAACGCCACAGGCCGCCCCTTTACCGGCGACTATGCCGGTGATTTGCTCTATGCGACGCTGCAAAAATTTGATTTCGCCATCGGCACCTATGATAAACGGCCCGATGACGGGCTGGAACTTGTTGATTGCCGCATTACCAATGCGGTCAAATGTGTGCCGCCTGAAAACAAACCGACCGGCCCCGAAGCCAACACCTGCCGTCCGTTTCTGATCAATGAAATTGCGGCGATGAAAAATCTCAAGGGTATTTTGTGCCTGGGGCAAATCGCCCATCAGGCGATGCTGAAAACCTTTGGTCTCAAGCTGTCGGCATACAAATTTGCACACCGGGCCCAGCATCCTCTCGAAAATGGTCTGACATTGTTTGATAGCTATCACTGTTCGCGTTACAACACCCAAACCTACCGCCTGACGACAGAGATGTTTGAAAACGTCTTTGCCGATATCTGCACATATCTGGAACGTTAAAATTGTCTGACCCCTCATTCTTTGCCGATAGCGATTTTAAAACATCCTCAACCCCGCCTGCCATGCGCCCGCCGCTGGAGGTTTTGAAGGATGTGTTTGGCTATGACAGCTTCCGGGAGCCACAGGCAGAAATTATCGACCATGTTATTGCCGGTAACGACGCCATGGTCCTTATGCCAACAGGTGGCGGCAAGTCACTATGCTATCAAATTCCGGCATTATGTCGCCCGGGGACGGCCATTGTCGTATCGCCGCTGATTGCCCTGATGAAAGACCAGGTTGATGCCCTGACCCAACTTGGCATCAAGGCAGCCTTTATCAATTCCACCCTTGCACCCGATCATGCCCGAGAAATTGAAATGCGCGTGATTGAGGGGGATATTGATCTGCTCTATGTTGCGCCGGAGCGCTTTGCCTCCGACCGGTTTTTAAACCTGCTTGATCGTATTCGCATTTCGCTTTTTGCCATCGACGAAGCTCATTGTGTGTCACAATGGGGCCATGATTTTCGCCCGGAATATCGCCGGCTGGACCTGCTGCCAACGCGTTTCCCCCATGTTCCGCGCATAGCGCTTACGGCCACGGCCGACGCGCCAACGCGCAAAGACATTGCCGAAAACCTGCACCTGACCAATGCCCGCTGCTTTTTAACCGGGTTTGATCGCCCCAACATCACCTATCGCATCGAAACCAAAGGCAACAGCAAACAACGCCTGCTATCGTTTTTAAACCGCGAACATGCCGAAGATGCCGGGATTGTCTATTGCCTGTCGCGGCGCAAAACCGAAGAAATTGCCCAGTGGCTGACCGAAAACGGGCGTCCGGCCCTGCCCTATCATGCCAGATTATCCCAGGAAACACGGCAACTGCATCAAGACCGGTTCTTGCGCGAAGACGGCCTGATCATTTGTGCAACCGTGGCCTTTGGCATGGGTATCGACAAACCAAATGTGCGTTTTGTCGCCCATTTGAACCTGCCCAAAAGCATGGAAGCCTACTATCAGGAAACCGGTCGTGCGGGCCGTGACGGCCTGCCCGCCAATGCATGGATGAATTATGATTTATCCGATATCGTTTCCATTCGGGGCATGCTGGCATCGTCTGATGCACCAGATGCGCAAAAACGGATTGAACAACGCAAACTTGATGCGCTGATCGGCCTTGCCGAAACCACCAAATGCCGCCGGCAGGTTATTTTATCGTATTTTGGCGAAGCCGATACCAAACCCTGCGGCAATTGCGACACCTGCCTGGAACCGGTGGATACGTGGGATGCGACCGATGCCTCGCGCAAGGCGCTATCTGCGGTTTTTCGCACCGGGCAGCGTTTTGGCCCCGCCCATGTGATTGAAGTTTTGATGGGCCGCAATACCGAAAAAATCCGCCAGACCGGGCACGACAAAACAACCGTTTATGCGCTAGGCAAAGACATTGCCCAGCCGCAATGGCGATCTGTATTTCGGCAATTGCTGGCAATGGGGTATTTGCAGGTCGACGAGGAAGGGCATGGCGGCGTTTACCTGACCGAGGCCTCGCGCCCGGTGCTGCGCGGGGAAAAGGTCGTTGAGATGCGCCTTGATACCAGCGAACGCAAACGTGCCACTACCCAGCGATTGCGCGATTTTGATACGTTTTTTGAAGATGAAGACGACCGCAAAATGTGGGAAGCCCTGCGTGCCCTGCGTCGCGAGCTTGCCACCAGCCAGAATGTCCCGCCCTATGTCATTTTTAATGACCGGACATTGTCGGAAATGGTCCGTTTCAAACCACGCAATTTAAACGATATGGCTGCTATTAACGGCGTTGGTGCCAAAAAACTCGACCAGTACGGGTTGGCATTTCTCGATATTACCGACGGGCGCAGTTAAAAGACGCAGTTAAAAACAGGCGTGTCCCTGCCCGGCCTTGCGCGAATATTTAGCGCGCAAGCGCCTCTGTAATGGCCTTTTGCAGCTTTTCATCATCGGGTTTAACCGCACTGGCGAAGCTGGCCAAAAGATGACCATCCGGACCGATCAGATATTTGTGGAAATTCCATTTCGGTGCCTGATCCGGGCCAAGTTCGTCGCGTGCCCATTTATAAAACGGATGGGCGTTTTCGCCCCGTACCGATTGCCGGGCTGTCAGTGGAAAATCAATATTGAAACTGGTGGTGCAAAAATCGCGGATGTCGTTATTTTCGGCATATTCCTGATCGCCGAAATCTCCCGACGGCACGCCTAGCACAACCAGACCTTCGTCCTGGCGTTGCTGCCATAAGGCCTCCAACCCGTCATATTGCGGGGTAAAACCGCAAAATGATGCGGTATTAACAATTAAAACGGCCTTGCCTGCAAACGATTGTAACGGCAAAGCCTTGCCATCGATTGTTTCAAATTCAAAATCATATGCGCTTGTCATTTCGCCTCCAGCGGCGGTAAAAAAGCCCAGAACAGTAAAACCTGCTGCAACGATCATTGTTTTTGCCAATGAGAACATCTTCGTTACTCCTGATGGCGCCGACAGCATTAATCGTATCGCTGCTCTGTCCATGGATCGGCGTTATTGTGATAGCCACGCACTTCCCAAAACCCCGGTTTATCGGTTTTTGAAAAGGTAATTTCACGCACCCATTTTGCACTTTTCCATAAATACAGTTTGGGGATAACCACACGAACAGGACCACCATGTTCGTCACTGATCGGCTGATCCTGCCAGTGGTGGGCTAACAAAACATCGTCATCAAGAAACTGTTCGATCGTCACGTTGGTCGTGTAGCCATCATGTGCGGTAAACAGCACATGGCGCGCCGCATCCGTTGGCCGCACCAGTCGCGCAAGCTCACGTGCCGACACACCTTGCCAGTGATTTTCATATCGCGACCAGGAGGTGACGCAATGCATATCACTGCAATCATAAAAGGCCGGTAATTCAAGCAACTGGTTCATGGAGAGCGCAACCGGGTTTTCAACCTCGCCCTTAATGCTCAATTGCCATTCGGCTTGGCTGACATGCGGTGTAATACCCAGGTCCAGAACCGGCCAATCCTTTACTTCACGCTGGCCCGGCGGCAGGCGGTTTTCGTGACTTTCATCATGAGCACCGGTTAACAGACGTCCTTTTTGCGCCCATTGCTGCTTGGCTGCAATCAGCTTGTCGCGAATACTACCGGTAAATGCACTGGTCACGTCTGCCTCCCTGGTCACGCCCTTTGTACGAAAAATGGCACAGACATGTTCACCATGTCTGCACCATTTTTACATTTTTCAACTGCGCGCCAGTATGCCACATCAACATGTGCCCAAAAGGCGTATGCCAATTTCACAACAACAAAACCCGGACCGGCGATTAATGCTCGCGCAAAATGCGGGCCTTGTCGCGCTGCCAGTCGCGTTCCTTGATGGCATCGCGTTTGTCGGATTTACGCTTGCCCTCGCCAATCGCCAGTTCAAGTTTGGCTATGCCGCGGTCGTTAAAATAGACCTTAACCGGCACCAGCGTGGTGCCTTTTCGGTTCACGGCATCCGACATTTTGGAAATTTCACGCTTGTGCAGCAGCAGTTTACGTGGTCGGCGCTCTTCATGCCCAAAAGGCATCTTGCTTTGATATTCGGGGATATAGGCGTTGATCAGCCAAATTTCCCCGTTCTTCGGCTCGGCATAGGATTCCTGGATGTTCCCCTTGCCTTCTCGAAGTGATTTCACCTCGGTGCCGCGCAAAGCCAGCCCCGCCTCGAATGTTTCCGTCAGGAAAAAGTCAAAACGGGCCCGGCGGTTTTGCGCCACCAACTTGCTATTGCTGTGTTCTTTTTTTGCAGCCATCTCAAAAACTTGTTGGCCGGTTCCTGGATGATCAGGAAAGAAGACCGGCGGATTTCAGCGCTGCTTCAACACGCTGTTTGGAGTCGTCGGCAATTTCGACCATCGGCAGGCGCATTTGCGCCGTGCACAGGCCAAGAAGCGATGCCGCATATTTAACGGGGCCAGGATTTGCTTCGCAGAACATGGCCTTGTGAATGGGCATCAAACGATAATTCAACTCCTGAACCTTCGTAATGTTCCCGTCTCGCCATGCCGTTTGCAAATCCGCACACAGGCGCGGGGCGATATTTGCGGTTACAGAAATGCACCCGTGACCACCCTGTGCCAGGAACGGAACGATGGTACCATCTTCGCCAGAAAGCTGGCAAAAATCGGGCCCTGCGGCGATACGCATCAATGCCGGGCGCTCAAGATCACTGGTGGCATCCTTGACCCCCACAATACGTGGCAATTTCGCCAGTTCGGCCATTGTGGCCACCGTCATGTCAATCACGGAACGACCGGGAATATTATAAATAATAATCGGAATATCGGTCGAATCGTGAATGGCCTTGTAATGCGCCAGCAAACCAGCCTGGGTTGGTTTATTGTAATAAGGTGTCACCACCAAGGCGGCATCAGCACCGGCATTTTGTGCATGGCGCGTCAGTGAAACAGCCTCGACCGTTGAATTGGACCCTGTCCCGGCAATAACAGGCACACGTCCCTTGGCCACTTCAAGGGCCAGTTCGACCACGCGATGATGTTCCGCGTGGCTAAGGGTCGGTGATTCACCTGTCGTTCCGACCGGCACCACACCGGTCGAGCCCTGTTTTATCTGCCAATCCACAAAAGACTGGAACGCTTTTTCGTCGATCACCCCGTCCGTGGTGAACGGCGTAATCAAAGCGGGAATCGAACCCTTAAACATGGTTATCTCCAAATCATAATGCGGATTAAAAAGCGTCGCGAAAATAGCCGCAGTTTACGCCTACCGCAAGCACCAGAACGAATTGTTTCGGGACTGTTTGGCTTTTGTTCGTTTCACTGCCATAATAGGACCTGTCTTTAGTGCAATTTTCGCCCTGAGGCATAAGGGGTTTTTTCGATGGCGAACGTTAATTTCCGCCGGTTTTCTGCGTATGCAGCGACAATGGGCACAGCATGTTTTATGGCTGCAGCCAGTTATTCCACCTCGGCCAGCGCTGCGATGCCTGATCCGTCGCCGCTGGTTATCGCACCGCCCTCGCCCGCATTTTCCAGCATCAGCCGGGCGCGGTTGAACGTTTTTCTCGACGCCCTTGAAAAAGGCGACAGCAAAAGCGTGGCACAACTTCTGCCAACCTTTGACGACCCGCTGTTGCAAAAGGCCGTCGAATGGATGTGGCTGATCGGCCCGAATTCCAATCGATCCTTCGCTGAAATTACCCGGTTTATTGACGCCAACCCAAATTGGCCCAGTCAGGCTTTGTTACGCCAGCGTGCCGAAGAAGCCATGACCGATGCCGTGCCGGATTTTGAAATTCTGGCATGGTTCAAACGCTCGGCCCCGGTCACGGCCGACGGCGCAACCCGACAAATTTCAGCCCTGCTGTCAGTGGGTGAAAACGATGCCGCCATCACCCTTATTCGCAACAGCTGGATCAATGCGAATTTTGGCACCGGCCAGGCCAAGCGGTTTATTGACCGCTATGGAAAATATATCGACGAAACAACCCATGAAGCCCGGCTGGACCGGCTGTTATGGGAAGGCCGCACCCACCCCGCCACCCGCATGATGGCGCATGTCAGCGCCGATTACCGCAAGCTGGCCGAAGCGCGGCTGACATTGCGGGAACGCAAGGGCAATGTGGACGCGGCAATCAACAATGTTCCGGCAAAATATCAGAAAAACCCGGGCCTGTTATACGAGCGTGTGCGCTGGCTGCGTATTAATGACCAGGACAAGAAAGCCCGCGACCTTTTGCTGCATCAGGCAAATGACCTGGCTTATATTTCGATTCGCCCCGAATACTGGTGGACCGAAAAAGCCATTCTCGCACGCCGCGCCTTGCAAGAAGGTTATATCACCGACGCCTACCGGCTGGTTGCCAACCATGGGCAGACCGAACCCGCCGACATTGCCGGGGCCGAATGGCTGGCAGGCTGGATCGCGCTGGAGTTTCTGGGCGATTCGCAAATTGCCCTGCAGCATTTCCAGAACCTGTATGATGTTGTGCAATATCCGGTCAGCCAGTCGCGCGGAGCCTATTGGGCCGGACGCGCCTGCAAAGCCATGGGCGACAAGGTTCGGGCCAAAAAATGGTTCCTGCTGGCCGCCGACCACGCCCATACATTTTATGGCCAACTGGCAAATGACGAGCTTGGCGGCACCGTTCATTATCAGGTTGAACAAGCTCACCCCAGTGCGGCACAGCGCAAACAGTTTGAAAACAACGAACTGACAAAAGTTTCTCGTGAACTGGGCGACATGGGGCTTGGCAATATCATCCGGCCCTTTGTCATGGCGCTAGTCGATCAGTCTGACAGCCCCGAAATGCTGGCAATGGCAACGGGACTGGCGTCTGAATACGGGCGCACCGACCTTGCCGTGATTGCGGCGAAACGGGGGATCCGCTCTGGCGGGGGGTATCTTGATGCCGCCTACCCAGTTTACGACCTGGTTCCCAGCGGGCAAAACCCCGATCCGGGGCTGGTTCACGCGATCATGCGTCAGGAAAGCCTGTTTAACCCGGCCGCCGTTTCCTATGCTGGGGCGCGCGGCCTGATGCAATTAATGCCTGCAACGGCAGAACGCATGGCCCATCATCTGGATTTACCTTTTAGCGTGGCCCGGCTTACCGAAGACCCCGGTTTTAACATCCTGCTGGGTCGACAATATCTGGCGAAGTTGCTTAATCGCTGGAACGGTGCCGAAATTTTGACGATTGCGTCCTATAATGCAGGCCCGTCGCGGGTAAATGAGTGGATATCGGAATATGGCGATCCCCGCGATCCCGATGTTGACCCGATCGACTGGATCGAGATGATTCCGTACAAAGAGACGCGCAATTATGTCCAGCGGGTTATGGAAGGCACCTATGTCTATCGGCGGCGTTTCGCCCGTGATGAAATCGCAATGAGCCAGGATAGCCAGGAAAGCGCCCAACCCGCCCCTGGCGTTGCGCATAAATAGCTGTAACCTTTAGCCCTGTTTCGCAGGGATTTGTAAAACGGCACCAGAACCGGGTTTCCGGTGACAGAAAACGAGGCCACACCCAATGACTGAAACTGCAATTTCTTCCTGTCGCGCATTTGTTTTTGACGCCTATGGAACGTTGTTTGACGTCGGATCGGCGATCAAACGCTGTCAGGAAAGCCTGGGGGATGAAGCTGAAAAACTGTCAGAGCTGTGGCGCAGAAAACAGCTTGAATATAGCTGGCTGCGCAGCCTTATGGGCGACTTTACCGATTTCTGGACAGTGACAGGCGATGCGCTGGACTATTCGATGGCGGCAATTGGTAAAAATGACCCTGTTTTACGCTCGCGCCTGATGGAAACCTATCTCTCGCTCGACACCTTCCCCGAAGTTGTCGAAACGCTGCAAACCTTAAAAAACAACGGCCATAAGCTGGCTATCCTGTCAAATGGTGCGCGCCATATGCTAATTTCGGCGGCCAAGTCGTCGGGCATCCTGTCGCTTTTTGACGAGATCCTGTGCGTTGATGAATTACGTACCTATAAACCGCATCCCAGTGTTTATAAAATGGCCGCCGACAAGCTTGAACTTGACGCCAGTGAAATTTCATTTCAGTCATCGAATGGTTGGGACATTGCGGGTGCCGGGCATTTTGGTTTTAAAACAGCCTGGATAAACCGCGCGGCCCAGCCGGTGGAACGCCTGTCGCACCGCGCCGATGTTATTTTGGCGCGCCTTGACGAAATTCTGCCCCTCACCATCAAACCACAGACTGCCTAAAATCTTGTATCGGGCCTGTTTGTCTCGGCATTCAGGCAATGATATCAGGCCGAATTCATGCCACAAAACCAAACAGCCAGCCCACAAAGTGGCCTGGCTGTTTTACTGCGCTTTGTCTTTAACAAGACCCGCCTTTTAAACTTTACCGCGCCCTTGTTTTTGGCAGGAAGCTTGCCTCCCGCACAAAAATAGACGACACCACCCTGAAAACATTGCAAAATTCGTCATTCCCGTGCAAATCGTATGACCTGCCCGCTGCTTGGGGAACGCCGAAATTCGCACCATCACGCTTTGGCGTATTTTTCCTGCCCGAAAACCTTTCGGTCACAGGAAAACGGATCTTGTAAAAGGCAAAGCGCGCCAGATACGCATCTTGACCATGTAACTTCCGTATAGAGGTGCCCAATACCGGAATTGCATGAAAGCAGGTTTTACTGCTCTTTCTTGACGTTGGAAGCCACGATTTTTCCAGCCTGAATGACTGTCAAACCACCTTCTTCGACACTTTCAATGCGCCGACAATGGCCTTCCAGATGGGCTCCGGGCTCGATCGCCAGGGTTTCGTGCAAAATATCACCAATCATTTTTGCACTGTCGGCCAAAGAAACATCCTTGGCGCGAATTTGGCCGGTGACTTTGCCGCAAACCCGAACCCGGTCTGCAATAATTTCACCGCGAACTTCCCCTCCCTGACCGATGGTCAGGTTGCGCGTACGGATATCCCCGTCGACGAAACCGTCAACCTGAACGTCTGATTCAGAAACCAGATCTCCGCAAATGCGCAGATCGGAATTAATAACAGACAGCCCGCCTGCTTTGGAATGTGCAACGTTAGAATGGGCGTTATTTGTGCTCGTCTGTGTTTTGTTTGACTTTGAAAACATAATGTCCCGCCTTTATGAACTTGATGGGATCGATTTGCTTGCCGTTCAGCAATACTTCGTAATGAACGTGACTTCCGGTACTGCGGCCCGTGCTTCCCATCAGTGCAACCATGTCTCGATATTTCACCTTTTGGCCCTTCTTGACGAGGACCTTCATCAGATGTCCATAGCGGGTTTTCAGTCCGTTTCCATGGTCAATTTCGACCATTTTTCCGTATCCGCCGGTCCATCCTGCATGCGACACCACACCAGGTGCAGTGGCATAGATTGGCGTTTTCATCGGGGCCGCCAGATCGGCGCCAGAATGAAAAGACCATTTTCCGTTAAACGGGTCCTTACGTTTGCCAAACTTGCTGGAAACGTAATAATTCTCTGTTGGTTCGCCCAAAGGAAGCCGGTTGATGACCTTTTGCAAATTTGCCAGCTGGTCCATCCGGTTTCCGACCGCCAGGGCGGCATTCATAAACAATTCGTCTTCAGGCGTTTCGGGCTCAAACTGCACAAACGGCCCGCCAACACCGGCATCAAGAACGCGTTTGACGTCACTTCCCGCACCGTCATCGGTCAATTCCTTGATCGGAACGCCAGTCATTTTCAAAACCGATTTCAGATCGTCAATCGATGATCCGGCATGTTCGGCAACCCGTTCAAGCGCCTGTTTTTGAATGGTATGCAAATCAGAAATACGCTGATTTGCCACAGCGAGTTCGCCCTGCAACGATTTTGACCGCGAATTAGCCTGGTCGCGTTCACGCATCACCCGTGTCATCACGGTCTCAACGGTTTCAAGCTCGTCTCGCAGGGCAAGATTGCGATTGGTAATCCCGTCTATCTGCTGCCCTAACGCGTTCATCTGGCTATCCATCGATGAACGTAGCGCTGATATCCGTGATTTTTCTTTTTCGCTGTCTGCCAGCTTCAGGCTGAAATCCTGCACCCTGGCCTGAAGCTTCAGATTTTTTTCCGCCATATTTAGCAAGTTATGGTGGGTATCTTCCATTTGCGAGGTGATCTCGCTGAACTTTTGCTGGCTTTCGGTGACCCGGTTGATCAGTTCACTATAGGCCATCTCGCTGCGAAAAAGCTGTTCTTCGCGTAACTCAAGACGATGGCTGAAATAGTACCCGACCCCGGTCGAACCGACAGTCCAGACAATCAGAAAAACAGAGACTGCACCGAATATCAATTGCCGTCGACGACCAAGACGAACTTGTGTGACGGAATCATTAGAACGAACAAGAACTTCCCGATCCGGAAACCACTTTTCTATTATATGGTTAATGCGTCCCACCAACGACATCTGTCCGGCTATGCCCTTTTTTACCCGTGTTCAATTTTCAGCATCGAAGCCGGAACCCCCCGATTGATGCCACGTTCTATCCCAAGACCAGTTTCAATTTCACGCTACCTGCAAGATCGCAGCGTGGCAAGCGCGTTAACACTCCCTTAACCCCAAAAAACCTCGCGCCACAGCCTTTTGGCTATGTTAAGTCAGGTACCTCTACCCATCAGCCATATGCGAAAGTGTTATGCGCCTTAACCAAATTATTATAACAGCCTCTGCCACCTGGTTTTACAGTGGCAAGTTTCCCAAGGCCCCTGGCACCGCAGGATCATTTGCGGCCTTGCCTTTGGGATGGCTTCTTGTGATCACCGGTGGCAATACCACCTTGCTGATTGCAACCGCAATTGTATTTCTATACGGGATTTTTGCATCCGACCTGTATAGCAAAATGATCGGCATCCACGACCCGGGCGAAATTGTGATCGATGAGGTAGCAGGTCAATGGCTTTGCCTGCTTCCCCTGCCCCTGACCATGTCATGGATGGATATTGTCTGGCTTATGCTGGCCTTTATTATGTTCCGGTTTTTTGACATTCTGAAACCATGGCCCATCAGCTGGATTGATCGTCGTGTTGGTGGCGGCTTCGGAATTATGCTTGACGATATTTTTGCCGGTGCCTTTGGCATGGCAGTCCTCATGCTGATCCTTTACCTGACAGAAGGATGGTTAATATGATTCCCGATCCCGAAGTTCTGGCTGCTGCTGGCGATATTATTGATCTTTGCCGCCGCAATGGCGACCGCCTTGCAACAGCAGAAAGTTGTACCGGTGGCTTGATCGCAGGCTGCCTGACCGCGATTGACGGCAGCTCAATGGTGGTTGATGGCGGCTTCATTACCTATTCGAACGAAGCCAAGATGGCCATGCTGGGTGTATCAGGCGATTTGCTGGCCTTGCATGGGGCTGTTTCAAAGCCCGTGGCCTGTGCCATGGCCGAAGGCGCCTTGCGCCACAGCCCCCTTGCCACCCTTAGCGTGGCCGTAACCGGCATTGCCGGGCCCGGTGGTGGCAGTGCAGAAAAACCGGTAGGGCTGGTTCATTTTGCCTGCGCTGGCGGGAATCGCCCGACCCTGCATCAATCACATATTTTCAAGGGCGATCGCCATCAGGTGCGCCGCCAAACCGTATTGGCCGCTTTTGATCTGATCCGGGAAATGATTGAACAATACCCGGCCCCGCAACCCGCACCATAAAACCGCAGCAGCGCACAACGTCAAATGCCGGAAGGTTACAGCGCTAACCACCCGGCATCTCGTATCAGCACAAAAAATCGAATGATAAACAGGCAGAAAGGCGCGCGCTCACGCTATGCGTTTACAAACGCGAGGATGCAATTCCGTTATCGCCATACACCTGACGGGCGCGATTTTCGAATGAGCCGACCATCAGTTTAACAGCCTCGTTAAAAACCATGCCGATCATCTTCTGCAAAATTGCGGACTTGAATTCGAAATCGACATAAAAATCCAGAAAGGTGCCGCCATCGTCGGCAGGTTGAAATTCCCAGTGGTTATTCAAATATTTGAACGGCCCTTGCAAATATTCAACATCAACCCGGTTCGGGCGATCCAGCGTAACTTTGGATGTGTATTTTTCACGAAACATCTTAAACCCGATCACCAGATCGGCGTGAAGTTCGTTCCCGTCGCGCTTACGCACCCGCGATGCTGCACACCACGGCAAAAATTCCGAATAGGAATCGATATCTGCAACGAGATCGAATAACTGTTCCGGCGTATAGGGTAGCTTTCTGCGCTCCGCATGCGTCGGCAAAGGGATCTCCTACTGGTCTTTTCAAAAATGCCGGGTCAAATGAGTACGGTTTATTCTGCAGCACTTGCCTTTGCAGTCGCAGCCAGCTTTTTCTCACGGGCTTCGCGCATTTCGGCAAAGTCGCGATCCGCATGATAGCTTGAACGCGTCAGCGGCGTTGATGCAACCATCAAAAATCCCTTGGCACGCGCCATCGACGCATATTCCTTGAACTCGTCAGGTGTTACAAAACGCTCCACCGGGGCATGTTTAAGGGTTGGCTGCAAATACTGGCCGATTGTCAAAAAATCAACATCGGCAACGCGCAGATCATCCATCACCTGGCTAAGTTCATGGCGCTCTTCGCCAAACCCTACCATCAGGCCCGATTTGGTGAAAATCGTTGGATCGATCTGTTTAACGCGGTCCAGAATACGCAACGACTGATAAAACCGTGCGCCCGGCCGAATGGACGGATACAGGCGCGGAACGGTTTCCAGATTGTGGTTAAACACATCCGGGCGCGCCTTGGCCACGATTTCAACAGCACCTGGCTTGTCGCGAAAATCGGGCGTCAGAATTTCAATGGTGGTTTCGGGCGATTTGTGGCGAATGGCCTCGATCACGCGGGCAAAGTGCATGGCACCGCCATCGGCAAGGTCATCACGGTCAACCGAGGTGATCACAACATGCTTCAGGCCCATCTCGGCAACGGCCATTGCCAGATTTTCCGGCTCGAACGGATCAAGCGCGTTTGGCATCCCGGTTTTGACATTACAAAACGCACAGGCACGGGTGCAGGTATCACCCATGATCATGAAGGATGCGTGCTTTTTCTGCCAGCATTCACCAATATTGGGACATGCGGCTTCTTCGCACACCGTATGCAGTTTCAGGCCGCGCGCCAGATCCCGCGTTTCCTGATAGCCTTTGGAAGTCGGTGCCTTAACGCGAATCCATTCTGGCTTACGACCAGAAGGACGGTCCGGGTTCTTTTGCTTTTCCGGGTGACGAAGAGCTCGTACCTCGTTGCGCGTCGTGGACATTTAAACCTCCGAAGGATGGAACGGGCGGCAATGTGCCGTCTTGCTGCCAAATTGTCAAACTGACATTCGACATAGCCGATACGACAGATCCACAAGGGAACCTGTCATATCAACCATGTAATGATTTAGAAGTGGATCGCACGCCCATAGGCGTCAAGAACCGATTCATGCATCATTTCAGACAAGGTCGGATGCGGGAAGACCGTATGCATCAGGTCTTCCTCGGTGGTTTCCAGCCCCATCGCAATCACAAAGCCCTGGATCAGCTCGGTTACTTCGGTACCCACCATATGTGCGCCCAGCAATTCGCCGGTTTTGGCATCAAATACGGTTTTAACCAAACCTTCCGCCTCGCCCAGGGCCACAGCCTTGCCATTGCCAATAAACGGGAATTTGCCAACCTTGACATCATAACCCGCATCCTTGGCCTTGGCTTCGGTCAGGCCAACGCTGGCGACCTGGGGATGGCAATAGGTGCACCCCGGAATTTTGCGCGGATCAAGCGGGTGAACGTTTTTTTCACCTGCAATTTTCTCGACACAAATCACACCTTCATGCTCGGCCTTGTGAGCCAGCATCGGCGGCCCGGCAACGTCGCCGATGGCATAAATGCCCGGCTCGGCGGTCCGTGAAAATTCATCGGTGCCAATCACATTGCGATCAACTTTAACCTTGGTGCTTTCAAGGCCGAGATTTTCGGTATTGCCAATAACGCCAACAGCCGAAATCACCCGGTCAACCGTCAATTCCTGCTTCTTGCCGTCTTTGGTTTCAATGGTAACAACAACATTATCTGCATTGCGCTTCAGATTGGCAACCTTGGCTTCGGTCAGGATTTTCATCCCGTCCTTGGTCATCATCTTTTGCGCCAGGGTCGCAACTTCCTTGTCTTCAACCGGCATGATTTGCGTCATGATCTCGACCACGGTCACGTCGGTGCCCATGGTGTGATAGAAGCTGGCAAATTCAATGCCGATGGCACCAGAACCAACAACAACAAGGCTTTTGGGCATTTTATCAGGCGTCATCGCCTTTTTGTAATCCCACACAACCTTGCCATCTGCCTCAAGCCCCGGCAGCGAACGCGCGCGCGCGCCAGTGGCAATGATGTAATGCCTGGCGGTATAGGTGCCTTTGTCCTTGCCTTCGACATTGATCTTTTTCGGACCGTCGAATTTGGCCTCACCGTTAATCACGGTAACCTTGTTCTTTTTAAGCAAATGACCAACGCCGCCGGTAAGCTGTTTTGAAACACCGCGCGACCGCTGAATAACGGCTTCAAAATCAAAGGACGGGTTATCGCACGACAAGCCATAATTTTTGGCATGTTTCATGTTGCGATAAACTTCGGCTGAACGCAGCAATGCCTTGGTCGGGATACAGCCCCAGTTAAGGCAGATGCCGCCCAGATGTTCACGTTCAACAACAGCCGTCTTCAAGCCCAGCTGGGCCGCACGAATGGCGGTAACATAACCACCAGGACCGGCACCAATAATGATAACGTCGAAATTGTTTTCCGCCATTTTGCATCTCCTTTACCTGTCCGGCTTTTGCCAGAAGGTATATCATTCAAAAGCTTGCGGGGACTTGTTAAAGCCCCCGCTTAACCAGATCTTAAAGCAGCATGCTTATCGGATCTTCAATCAGCTTCTTGAATTCAGCCATGAACTGGGCACCAATCGCCCCGTCAACCACACGGTGGTCAACAGAGAGGGTGCAGCTCATGACGGTTGCAATTGCCAATGCACCATCCTTGACCACCGGGCGCTGTTCACCAGCCCCCACAGCCAGGATACAACCCTGCGGCGGATTGATAATGGCGGCAAAGTCCTTGATGCCAAACATGCCAAGGTTGGAAACCGAGAAAGTCCCGCCCTGGAATTCCTGCGGCTGCAATTTGCCATCCCGTGCCTTGGCAGCCAATGCTTTCATCTCGGTCGAGATTTCGGCAAGCCCCTTGCCACCCGCATTGCGAATGACCGGCGTGATCAGGCCACCATCAATGGCGACCGCAACAGAAATATCCTGCTGCTTACATTGCAAAATGGCTGCATCGGTCCAGATGGCATTGGCAGCCGGAACGCGTTTAAGCGCAATCGAGGACGCCCGGATAACCATATCGTTAACCGAAACCTTCACACCCTCAGCTGCTTTTTCGTTCAGCTGTTTGCGAACCGACAACAGGTTGTCGATCTGGCAATCAATGGTCAGGTAGAAATGCGGAACCTGCTGTTTGGATTCCGTCAGGCGGCGCGCAATAATTTTGCGCATCGAAGTATTTGGAATTTCTTCGTATTCGGGCAGACCGGTAAGATCCGGGTTCCAGCCCGATGCGGCAGGTGCTTTGGCCGCCGGGGCAATGGTCGCATCGGCTTTGGTTGCTGCCGGAGCATCGGCCTTGGCTGCCGGTTTGTTGGTCAGTGCGGCTTCGATATCGCGCTTGACGATACGGCCACGCGGGCCTGACCCGTCAACACCGGACAATTCAACCCCTTCCTGCGACGCAATACGGCGTGCAAGCGGGCTTGCCTTGACGCGGTCGCCATCTTTGCTGGTGGCAGGTGCGCTGGACGTAGCCGGGGCAACATCCTTGCTTTCGGTTTTTTCGTCTTCTTTGGGGGTCGATGATTTTGCATCACCGCCCACATTCGGACCCGACGTATCCGCCCCTTCAAGAGCAGACGCATCTTCGTCTTCTTCCAAAAGCAGGGCAATTACCGCATTAACGGCAACACCTTCGGTGCCTGCTTCAACAAGAATTTTACCGATTTTACCTTCTTCGACAGCTTCGACTTCCATCGTCGCCTTGTCGGTTTCGATTTCGGCCAGGACATCGCCAGATTCGACGGTGTCCCCTTCCTTGACAAGCCATTTGGCCAAGGTGCCTTCTGTCATGGTCGGCGAAAGCGCCGGCATCAGAATTTTAACTGGCATGGATGCAATCTCCCGGTAACGGGGTGGCAGCACCATTGGTGCGCCAACCCCCTGTCCGTTTTTGTTTAACGATAGCAAACGGCCTTGGCCGCATCGACGATGTGCTGCTCTTGCGGCAACGCCAGAACTTCCAGATTGGCCGCGTAAGGCATCGGAACATCTTCGCCGGAAACACGGGCAACCGGTGCATCAAGATAGTCAAACGCATGTTCCATGATCACCGACGCAATTTCTGCGCCGATACCGGCAAAATGCCAGCCTTCTTCACATGTCACCAGACGATTGGTTTTCATCACCGAACGCACAATGGTGTTCACATCGAGCGGACGAATGGTGCGAAGGTTGATGACCTCGGCTGAAATGCCTTCTTCTGCCAGCTTTTCCGCCGCCTTCAAAGCCTTGCCAACCATGATCGAGAACGCAACGATGGTAACATCGGTGCCTTCACGTTCAATTTTGGCCTGGCCAATCGGCAGAACAAAATCGTCATCGTCAGGGACTTCAAAGCTTTGGCCGTACAGAATTTCGTTTTCCAGAAACACAACCGGGTTCGGATCACGAATAGCGGCTTTTAGCAAACCTTTGGCATCCGCTGCCGAGTAAGGTGCAACCACCTTAAGCCCCGGGCAGTGTGCATACCACGACGCGTAACACTGTGAGTGCTGGGCACCCACACGGGCTGCTGCACCGTTGGGACCACGAAACACAATCGGGCAACCAAGCTGGCCACCAGACATATAAAGCGTTTTCGAGGCCGAGTTGATGATGTGGTCAATGGCCTGCATGGCGAAGTTGAATGTCATAAATTCAACAATCGGACGCAGCCCCATGAACGCGGCACCCGTACCAAGACCGGTAAAGCCGTATTCCGTAATCGGGGTATCGACAACGCGACGATCACCAAATTCGTCAAGCAGGCCCTGGGTGACTTTATAAGCCCCCTGATACTGCGCAACTTCTTCACCCATGACGAAAACATTTTCATCGGACCGCATTTCTTCAGCCATGGCATCGCGCAAGGCTTCACGAACGGTCAGGGTTTTGAATTTGGTATAGGATTTTTCGTCGCGGGTTTTGTTCATTTCGCTCATCGCGCGCGGCTCTTTATCGGTGCGCTCAATTGCGCCCGAAGCCTTCACCGGTGCCGCAGATGCGGCCGGTGCTGATGATGCGTTGTCCGAAGACGAGGATTTATCTTCGCTGGCCGCCGCTGCCGGTGCAGATTTCGCTTCACCGGGATTAACGTTATCGAGCGCAGATGCGTCTTCGTCTTCTTCAAGGATATAGGCAATAACGGCATTGACGGCGACATTTTCAGTCCCGGCATCAACAACGATCTTGCCAATTTTACCTTCATCAACGGCTTCGACTTCCATCGTCGCCTTGTCGGTTTCAATTTCAGCAAGGACATCACCGGACTGAACCGTGTCGCCTTCTTTCACGTTCCATTTGGCAAGGGTGCCTTCAGTCATTGTCGGTGACAATGCAGGCATCAAAACTTCAATCGGCATGGTTCCCCCTTTTTGCGGGAAAATTTCTGGTCAAAAGCGGATTTTGCAAAATCTGGATCAGACTTCGATCAAAATGTCGGTAAACAGTTCCGACGGATCTGGCTCGGGGCTGTTCTGTGCAAATTCCGCAGATTTGGCGACCTCTGCCTTCACTTCCTTGTCGATCTCTTTGAGACCGTCTTCATCAAGGATGCTTGCATCGATCAACAGTTTTTTGACCATGTCGATCGGGTCATGTTCCTTGCGCATCTTGTCCAGCTCGTCTTTGGTCCGGTATTTCGCCGGATCCGACATCGAGTGGCCACGATAACGGTAGGTTTTAAGTTCGAGAATATAGGGCCCATTGCCTTCACGGCAATGCTTGACCGCACGTTCACCGGCTTCTTTCACCGCCAGAACGTCCATGCCATCAACCTGTTCGCCGGGGATGCCATAGGCTTCGCCGCGCAAATACAGATCCGGGCTGGCCGAGTGACGCTGGGTCGATGTGCCCATGGCGTACTGATTGTTTTCGATACAGTAAACAACCGGCAACTTCCAAAGGGCAGCCATGTTGAAAGATTCGTAAACCTGCCCCTGGTTGACAGCACCGTCACCAAGGTAGGTCAGACAAACCTTGTCTTCGCCACGATATTTGTAATTAAAGGCAATACCGGTACCGAGCGGAACCTGTCCGCCGACAATGCCGTGACCGCCGTAAAAGTTCTTTTCCTTCGAGAACATATGCATCGAACCGCCCTTGCCATGAGAGTATCCACCCTCACGGCCGGTCAGTTCAGCCATGACGCCTGCGGAATCCATCCCGCATGCCAACATATGCCCATGATCACGATAGCTGGTGACCACACCGTCACCGCCGGTTGTAGCAGCCTGCATACCAACAACGACAGCTTCCTGGCCGATATAAAGGTGGCAAAAACCACCGATCAGACCCATGCCATAAAGCTGGCCGGCCTTTTCTTCGAAACGGCGGATCAGAAGCATATCGCGGTAATATTTGAGGAGATCGTCACTGCTCGCCTGATTATCGGCGCGCGTCGTGGCGCGTTTGCGTTTTGGGGTCGCCATGGTTCCTCCCGGTGGATGGCTCGCTTAAGCTTCTTTGAAAAGCAGCTTAATTCGGTATTGGACCACCGAAATAACTACCCAAAACAACACACATAAGCAAGCTATCTTGGGGGCGTTAAAGCATTGTTTTGCAATGCACAATCACAAATAAACTCAATATTGGTTAATTGAAGTTTTAACGGTTAAAATGATATTTTGTGAATTATCAGACGTTTGAACGGGTCTCTTCCGGCTCGTTCATTCCTTAACGTCACAAATGCTATGATTTTATGACCGCAATTTTGATCAATGAAAATTCATCTTCGCATCTGCCAGATAAACCGCAGAAAACCGGGCTTAATCTAGTGTGCACCGCACCCTGCACCATTATGCGACCGACCAGGCCATATGTTACGGGTGATCATATCCGTTGTGATGAAAGATAATAACGTCGTCGCGATTGGCCATATCAAGCATGGTGCGGGCCCGTTCATCTAGCAAATCGGGGTCGAGGCTGCCGGGGCGCAGCGCCTTCACACGCTGCTCGAGCAATTCGCGCCGGGACTTGATGTCATCGCGCAGTTTGACAATTTCGCCGACCCGATCCTGCATCGACCAGTAAGCCAGAAGCCCCCGATCCCCTTCGATACTGTGGAAGATAAAATAGACCATTACAGTAAAGGCAAAAACAGGGGCAATGGCCTGCCGAAATCGACGGATTACCGGTGCAGATGACGACATTTGATCGAAGGCCCCAAAGCGTTAGACGCGTTTTAAAGCGAAATATTAAGCAACCGCAACGATAAAACAACCAATGTTATTTTACCGCCAGATCAAGATGTTATTCCTTTTGGCGAGCCCAAGGCCCTATCCTGAATGGTAAGTTGACCACAACAAGGTAAAAAGAGTTTTAAAAACAGGCATCTTTTTTGGACCGCCTTACGATCAATTAACAAATCGTAAACGAAAAAAGCCGCCCTGTTTAAAGGCGGCTTTTTATCATCTCGTTGCAGCAACGAAAATGAATATTCTACTTTTTCATGATCGACCGGCCCGGGAAACGGGCACTCACCCCAAGCTGTTCTTCAATACGGATCAACTGGTTGTATTTTGCCAGACGATCTGAACGTGACAGCGAACCGGTTTTGATCTGACCACAATTGGTGGCAACGGCCAAATCGGCAATGGTCGAATCTTCTGTTTCGCCCGAGCGATGCGACATCACAGCGGTGTACCCGGCACGATGCGCCATCTCGACAGCTTCAAGCGTTTCGCTCAGCGTGCCGATCTGGTTGACTTTGACCAGGATAGAGTTTGCGACACCCTGGGCAATACCGTCTGCCAAACGCAGCGGATTGGTCACAAACACATCATCGCCAACCAGCTGGATCTTGTCGCCAAGTTCGCGGGTCATCGCAGCCCAGCCGTCCCAGTCATCTTCCGACATGCCATCTTCGATCGAGAAGATCGGGTATTTGGCAGCAAGATCGGCCCAGTATTTAACCATTTCGTCGGAATCAAAGGTCTTGCCTTCGCCCGACAGCACGTATTTGCCATCTTTATAAAATTCGGTCGATGCCGCATCAAGGGCCAGCATAACGTCTTCGCCCGGGCGATACCCGGCAGCTTCGATCGACTTCATCACATAGCTGATAGCAGCTTCGGTAGAGGCGATATTAGGCGCAAAACCGCCCTCATCCCCAACCGAGGTGCTAAGGCCATCGGCCGCGAGTGACTTTTTGAGATTATGAAAAACCTCGGCACCCATGCGGATCGCGTCGGTCGCGCTATCGGCCGAAACAGGAACAATCATGAATTCCTGAACATCGATGGCGTTATCGGCATGTTCGCCGCCATTGATGATGTTCATCATCGGCACCGGCAATGTGCGTGCATAGGAACCGCCGATATAGCGATAAAGCGGCAAACCGGATTCCTGGGCAGCGGCCTTGGCAACAGCCAGCGACACACCCAAAATGGAATTGGCACCCAACCGGCTTTTATTCGCAGTCCCGTCCAGATCGATCATCGTGGTATCGATGTCGATCTGTTCTTCTGCGTCCATACCGGCAAGGGCTTCAAAGATTTCGCCATTCACGGCAGAAACAGCTTTGGTAACGCCCTTACCCAGATAACGTTCTTCCTTGTCACGCAGTTCGACGGCTTCGTGTGCGCCTGTTGACGCACCTGAGGGAACGGCAGCCCGACCAAAGGCGCCACTTTCCAGGGTAACATCAACCTCGACCGTCGGGTTGCCCCGGCTGTCCAGAATTTCGCGCCCGCGGATATCAATGATAGCGGTCATGACGAAACAACTCTCCTTACTGACATATGGAACGGCCAACATGTTTGACCGCGTCGGTTACGGCATAAAAGAAATGCCGCCACAAAATGTGGCGACACCTTATATCAAGCGTTGAACATATCCAGACGAACCGGATTTGCCTTCGCTACAGCGTCAAGCTCCTTAAGCACCGAAAGCACTTCAGGAAGCTTGCCAAGGGGAATTTGATTGGGGCCGTCGCTGATAGCTGCATCAGGGTTGTCGTGGGTTTCGATAAACAAAGCCGCAACACCCACCGCAACAGCCGCACGGGCCAGAACAGGCGCAAATTCGCGCTGCCCGCCCGATGTGCCACCCTGCCCGCCCGGTTGCTGGACGGAATGGGTGGCATCAAACACAATCGGATAGCCCTGACGGGCCATGATGGGAAGACCGCGAAAATCGGTGACCAGCGTATTATAGCCAAAGCTGGTGCCACGATCACAAACCATGATGTTTTCATTGCCGGCTTCGGCAATTTTATCAACAACGTTGGCCATGTCCCAAGGGGCCAGAAACTGGCCCTTCTTAACATTGATCGCCTTGCCGGTTGCCGCTGCCGCCATCAGCAAATCTGTTTGCCGGCACAAAAACGCCGGGATTTGCAAAATATCGGCAACCTTGGCAACGGCCGCACATTGATCGGGCAAGTGAACATCGGTGACAATCGGCAAACCGGTGACATCCTTGACTTCGCCCAGAATATCAATTCCTTCGTGTAAACCAACGCCCCGATTAGATTTGTTACTGGTGCGATTAGCTTTATCGAACGAACTTTTATAAACCAGACCAATGCCCATCGCACTGGCCAGTTCCTTAAGGGCGGTCGCCATTTCCAATGCGTGCTGACGACTTTCGATGGCACAAGGGCCAGCCAGCAACGCAAAGGGTTTGTCATTGGCAAATTCAATATTGCCGACTTTAACGGTTTTAATGACGGTCATTTCAACATCCTTGCACGTTCCAGGCAGTATTAAACCAAACGGCTACGTTCTTTGGCAGCCTTGATATAAGACACAAACAACGGATGCGGGTCCAGCGGGCGTGAGCGCAATTCCGGATGGAACTGCACGCCAATGAACCACGGATGATCCGGATATTCGACAATTTCCGGCAAACGGCCATCGGGCGAAAGACCAGAAAATTTCAGACCTTTTTGCTCAAGCTGCTCAAGGAAGTTGATGTTGACTTCATAACGGTGACGATGACGTTCAAGAACGGTTTCGCTACCATAAATTTCACGGGCATGCGTACCAGGTACCAGTTTGCATTCGTAATTACCCAAACGCATGGTGCCACCAAGGTCATCTTCGCCGCTGCGGCGCTCAACACGCCCGCCATCCTTCGACCATTCCGTCATCAGGCCGACCAGCGGCACCTCGGTCGGGCCAAATTCGGACGAGGACGCATTGGTAATGCCGGCAAGGTTACGGGCCGCTTCAAGAACCGCCATTTGCATGCCAAAACAAATCCCGAAATACGGCACCTTGTTTTCGCGGGCATAACGGGCAGCGGCAATTTTGCCTTCGGCACCGCGTTCCCCAAAGCCGCCAGGAACCATGATCGCATCAAGCTTGCTCAGGCGTTCGCTGACATTCTCGGTTTTTTCAAGATCGTCAGACGCGATCCATTCAATTTTAACCCGCACCTTGTTGGCAATACCGCCATGAACCAGGGCTTCGGTCAGTGATTTATAAGCATCGGGCAACTGAATGTATTTTCCAACAATGCCGATGGTCACTTCACCTTCCGGATTACGGATGATATCGCAAATATCTTCCCATGGGCCCATATCCGGGTCCTGGGCCTGCAAGCCGAAATGATGCAAAACTTCATTATCAAGGCCGTATTTATGATAGCTGATCGGCACCTGATAAATATTGTCGACATCATAAGCCGGAATAACCGATGCTTCGCGCACGTTACAGAAACGTGCAATCTTGCGGCGTTCATTAACCGGGATTTCGCGATCGCAACGGCACAGCAAAATATCTGGCTGAATACCAAGCGACTGCAATTCCTTGACGGAATGCTGGGTCGGTTTGGTTTTCAACTCGCCCGCCGACGAAATATAGGGAACCAGGGTAAGATGCAGGAACATTGTCCTTCCGTCACCCAGTTCGTTGCCCATCTGGCGAATGGATTCAAGAAATGGCAGGCTTTCGATATCGCCAACCGTACCGCCGATTTCAACAAGGATAAAATCCTCGGTCGCATCGCTTTGGACAAATTCCTTGATGGCATCGGTGATGTGCGGAATGACCTGCACGGTCCCGCCCAGATAATCGCCACGGCGTTCGCGCGCAATCACCGATGAATAGATACGTCCGGTGGTAACGTTATCGGACCGGCGCGAGGATACCCCGGTAAAACGTTCATAGTGACCAAGGTCAAGGTCGGTTTCGGCACCGTCTTCGGTAACGTAAACTTCACCATGCTGATACGGGCTCATCGTGCCCGGGTCGACATTGATATAGGGATCCAGCTTGCGCAAACGAACGGTAAAACCACGCGCCTGAAGCGAGGCACCCAATGCAGCAGACGCCAAGCCTTTGCCTAGCGAAGAAACCACGCCACCAGTAATGAAAATATAACGGGTCATGTCTATGCCTCATCTCAAAGCACAAAGCCACGGTTACGCAGATTGCGAACCGGGGGAGCAAACAATTCAAAAAATTGAGGCGGCAATTTTGCCGCCTCTGATAATCGGTATATGTGTTAGCGGGTCGGCGCCGCCGGACCACTATCCTGTGCCGGGGCCGTTTTTTCCATATCGGACGTCGCGGCCGGAGCAGGCACCTGATCAAGGATCGATGTCGGTGCGGTACGGGTATTGGTCAACAGGGCCAGACCGAGGCTTGTGATCATGAAGGCCGCAGCAAGAATTGCAGTTGTCCGGGTCAGAAGGTTTGCGGCACTGCGCGAACTCATGACACCAAAATTTCCGCCGCCGCTATTGCCGCCGCCAATACCAAGCCCGCCGCCTTCACTGCGCTGAACCAGAATAACGGCAATCAAGCCGATCGCAAGAAGCAGGTGGATAACCAGAATGACAGTCTGCATGGCCTCAAAACTCTTGTCTTGTAAATCCGTCGGCAACGATTTTGCTGCCTTACCGGGCAAAATTTGATGCGTGTTTAACGCGTTTTGAAACGGTTGGCTAGTCCGTATTTCGCACGTTTATATCCATAAACAGCCAGCCGGTCACAATAACGGCACCCCTGCAACCTGCAGGTAAACATCATTGTTAATTTGTACGGGAAAAATCCCGGCTTCAGGCAAAATCCAACATCTTGCGCCGGGAAGGCATTTTCGCCGATAGAAGACAAAATTGCAACATCGCTGCCCCGGTATTTACCGATTTAACGAAAATAAAATCGCCAGCGTCTCTCGTCTTATATAATGACAGCGCCCGCGGACACATTAAACACCTGCAATCGCGCTGCCATCCCTATCCCGTTCAGCCCGGAACAAACCGCCCAAACGCAGCTGCGTTTAATCGCAACTATCAATAATGCCCCAGAAATCTTCGACCTTCAGGCTGGCACCGCCCACCAGCGCGCCATCAACATTATCAACGCCCAAAAGCTCAACCGCATTGGCGGGCTTCACCGACCCCCCGTAAAGAATACGAAACCCATCGGCATCGCCAAACCGTTCTTTAAGCTTGCGACGGATAGCCGCATGCATTTCGGCAACATCCTCGACCGCGGCGGTGCGCCCGGTGCCAATCGCCCATACCGGCTCATAGGCAATAACGGTGTTTTCGGCGGTAGCACCTTCGGGCAAGGAAACATCCATTTGCCCACACACCACCGAAATTGCAGCACCCAGATCGCGTTCCTGTTCGGTTTCCCCGACACAAACAACCGCGATCAACCCGGCATCATGCGCGGCGATGGCTTTTTGCCGGATAACCGTTGAACTTTCACCATGATCGGCGCGGCGTTCCGAATGACCAACAATAACGTGGCTGGCACCAATATCGGCCAGCATCGAGGCCGCAATATCGCCGGTATGTGCCCCGTTTTGATCAAAATGGCAATCCTGCCCGCCAGCATGAATATCGCAATGGCCTAAAACGCCCACCACATCGGCCAGCAAGGTTGCGGGCGGACACAACAATATATCGCATGCCGGTTTATCTGGCGCGGCGGACAATTTTGCCGCAAGGCCACTGGCCAACGCCAAACCATCTGCCCGCAGGCAGTTCATTTTCCAGTTACCGGCAATTAACGGGCGACGACCTGACATTGAATATTTCCTTTTTTTTAACGGGTGATGCCACAAAGCCCGACAGGCTGGTATGGGGCCATTATTTACAGCATCGGGACCAACGAATTATAAACCGTTTCCTGCCCGCGTTTTAGCATGTGAGACCGATTGGGCCAAGTCCAGTTGGTGGCCCTTGCCACAGCAATTGAAACGGCTTATGCAATCGGGTGTTGCCGCCCTATCCTCTCCCCATTAAGATGCGCGACCGATCCGCACGGTTTTTCCGGTTTCCGGGACCGTTTTGGCATGAAAAGTTGCCGGCCACCTGGCGCCGGTCCGACGCAACGAATTGTTAGGCTACTGAATATGCTATCTGGCATTCGCACATTTTCAAAATCCATCTTTGCCAAAATTCTGTTTGGCATCATCGCGATCAGCTTTGTCGCATGGGGGCTTAAGGCCTCGATGTTAAGCCTTGGCAATTCCCGCGAAGTCGCCGAAGTCGGCAGCCAGTCTATCAGTCCTGCCGAACTGGACCGCGCCTTCAAACGCAACATTGATAAAATGCGCCGGGTCTTTGGTCCCAGCTTTGATCAACAGCAAGCCATCCAGATGGGTCTTCTGAACAACACCGTTCAGGGTCTGATCTCGCAAAAGCTGCTGGAAGAAAATGCAAGTGACATGGGCATCGGCATTAGCGATGAAAAAGTCCGTGACAACATTTTCAACAATAAAAGCTTTAAGGACGAAACGACCGGGCAGTTTGACCGTCAGAAATTCCTGCAGATCCTGTATCAAAACGGATATAGCGAACCGGAATTTATTGAAGGCATGCGCAGCGATCTGATGAGCCAGCAGGTTGTCGGTAGCCTGGGCGCCGCAAGCACCCCGCCCTCGCCGCTGGTCAAAGCCATTGCAGCCTATCGCAATGAAGATCGCAGTGGCCGTTTCATCACCCTGGGTGATGATGATATTGCCCCGATCGAAACGCCGTCTGACGACGTTTTAAAGAAATTCCACGATGATCACGGGGCGCAATTTACCGCACCCGAAACCCGCAACGCGACGTTGGCGTTGCTGACGGTTGATCATTTGGCACAGACAATGGACGTCACAGACGACGAAGTGCTGGATGCCTATAACCAGCGCATTGGCGAGTTTCAGACTCCTGAAAAACGGGCGGTCGAACAAATTTTGTTCGCACCGAATGCCAAGGAAAGTGCCGCAGAAGCCTATAAGGCCCTGCAGGGCGGCGAAGATTTCATGAAAGTGGCAACAGAACAGGCCAACATGAAAGAATCGGTTGTCAAACTGGGCGAGTTCACCAAAGACACCATGCTGCCTGATCTGCGCGACACCGTGTTTAACCTGCCTGAGGGTGGTTATTCCGAACCGGTTGAAACCGCCCTTGGCTGGCACATCATGCGCGTTACTGCGGTCACCCCGGCCCACGAACAAAGCCTGGATGAAGTCCGCGAACAGGTTGAAAACGGTGTTAAACGTCAAAAAGCAGAAGACCAGATTTTTGACGTTGCCGCCCAGCTTGATGATGAACTGGGTGCTGGCACATCCCTTAAAGACGCCGCTGCAAAAGTGAATGCACAGCTTTTCACCCTGACCGACATTAAAAAGGGCCAGGACCTGGAACAGGGCATTGCCGATAGCAAGGAAATCAATTCGAAGATTTACGAGTTGAACGAAGGTGACGAAAGCTTTCTGGAAGAAACCCAGAGCGGCAATCGTTATGTTGTCAGCGTAACCAAGGTTACCCCGTCTGCCGTGCAGCCGTTTGAAGACGTGCGTGATGCCGTTGAAACCGCCTGGAAGGCAGATGAAAAACAGCGCCTTCTGGGTGAAAAAGCCGATGCTCTTGCCACCCGGATCAATGATCAGGGCGCAAAAATTGACGCCATCGCTGCTGAACTTGATAACAGCATTGATGATACCGGCATGACCAAACGTGATGGTCGCGGTCTGTCGGCCGATGCCAACCCCGCCATTGCCGGTGCCCTGTTTGACCTTGCCAAAGGTAAAGCCAAATCGGTCATTGGTGAAAACGGGGTATCGGTTGTCGTGCTTGACGATATCAAAGCTGCAAGCGACACAACGGGCAAAGACGACCCGATTGTTTCCGAGCTGCAAGACAGCCTCGATCAGGATATCGTTTCGCAATATCTTGACTATTTACGCGACGATATTTCGATCAGCCTGAACAATGATGTGGTGAACGGGCTTTATGCCCAGAACGCCCCTGCCAACTAGGCAGGCACAGCCATGCAGGGCGATCCGGATGCCGGATCGCCCTTTTTTAATTCCTGTTACCTTTATGTTTGGTTTTGATCGGATTGCGCCATGGACATCGAACCGGATTTCGCAAGCTTTGCCCGCAACCATGAAAATGGCATTGCGCAGGTTGTTTACACATCCCTTACCGCCGATCTTGATACGCCGGTATCCGCGTTCCTAAAGCTGGCCGAGGGCCTTCCCATGGCCGAGGGCCTTCCCAATACCTATTTGCTGGAATCGGTTGAAGGCGGAGCCAGCCGGGGGCGCTATTCGTTTATCGGGTTCAAACCCGATCTGATCTGGCGATGCTTTGGCGACAAAGCCGAAATCAACCGCCGTGTCATGGCCGATGCCGATGCGTTTGTTGATCAGGATGAAAAACCGCTTGATGCCCTTAAATCGCTGATCGCCGAAAGCCATATTGACCTGCCCGACCATTTACCCCCCATGAGTGCGGGTCTGGTCGGTTATATGGGCTATGATACCGTTCGGTTGATGGAAAAACTGCCCGACAACAACCCTGATCAACTTGATGTTCCTGACGGAATTTTCATTCGCCCAACGGTGACTGCCGGTTTTGACACCATCGCCGATACCGTGACAGTGGTAACACCTGTGCGCCCCGAGCCCGGCATTGATGCAGCAGCGGCCTATGATCTTGCATGCGCGCGCCTGAACGATGTGGTGCAGCACTTTCAGCGCAACCTGTTTATCGATCGCCGGTCCCGTACCGTGCCCGACGACCTGCCAGAACCGCAAGTTAGTGTCGACGAAGCGGGGTATTATGACATGGTCGAAAAAGCCAAGGAATATATCCGGGCGGGTGATATTTTTCAGGTGGTTTTGTCACAACGTTATTCCCTGCCCTATCAGTTGCCGCCATTTGCCTTTTACCGCGCACTGCGCCGCATTAACCCGTCGCCTTTCATGTTCTATCTTGATATCGGCGGTTTCCAGGTGGTCGGTGCCAGCCCGGAAATTCTGGTGCGGCTGCGCGATGGCGAAGTCACCATTCGCCCCATCGCCGGAACCCGCAAACGCGGTAAAAATTCCGAAGAAGACAAAGCCTTGGCCAAGGACCTGATGGATGACCCGAAAGAACGGTCAGAACATTTGATGTTGCTCGATCTGGGGCGCAACGATGTTGGTCGTGTGTCGCAGCCCGGCACCGTGCGCGTGACCGACCGCGAAACCATCGAATATTATTCGCACGTCATGCATATTGTGTCGAACGTGGTCGGGCAGATCGACCCGCAATATGATGCGATGGATGCCTTGAAAGCAGGCTTCCCGGCGGGCACAGTTTCGGGCGCACCCAAAGTTCGGGCGATGGAAATTATCGATGAACTTGAACCGGTACGGCGCGGCATTTATGCGGGATGTATCGGCTATATCTCGGCCGATGGCTCGATGGATACCTGCATTGCCCTGCGCACCGCTGTGATCAAAGACGAAATGATCCATATTCAGGCTGGTGCGGGCATTGTGGTTGATAGCAAACCCGACATGGAACATCAGGAATGCCGGAACAAAGCCGGTGCCTTGATGGCGGCTTGCCGTGAAGCCCATCGTTTTACCTGACCGCCCTGAAAACAACAGTTAATAACCAAAACGGGAGCCACTTCACGGGCTCCCGTTTTTTGTTCGATACTGTTTTAACCACCAACCGGTCTTGTTGTTATCCGGTCACTTTAATACCATTGCGATGCACGATATCGGTTGCGGGCACAAATATAAAACCGGCGGCCTGCATTTTGGGGATCCATTTATTCAATGCTTCCAGCGTCAAATCACGCGGATGGCCAATGGCAACGGCATAACCGCGCTTGGTTGCCACATGCTCAACCCGGTCAAGCATATTGGCAATTTTGGTTGCGTCGTCGGCATCATCGATAAACACGTCACGTTCAATCGCCGGAACGCTGTATTTTTCAGCTTCCTGATACCCGACCGACTTTGCGCTGGTGCGCGAGTCTAAAAACATCAAACCGCGCGATTTCATCACCTGCATCACAACGGCCATGCGTTCCGGGTCCGATGTGAATTTACTGCCCATATGATTATTAACCCCGACATAGCCGGAAAAACGATCCAGCATCCAGGTCATTTCATTTAAAATGGCCACCTTGTCATAGCTGGTTAACAGCGCGTGGGGCCCCGGATCAACTGTTCTTGATGTTGGTTCCATTGGCATGTGAAGCATAATTTCATGGCCGCGTTTGCGCGCACTCGCCACCTGTTCAGGCAAATGTGTCGCATAAGGCAAATATGAAATCGTGATCGGGCCTGGCAATTCTGCCGCGCGTTCGGTTCTGGGTTTATCAATTCCGGCATCGTCAATGATAATCGCGATCACCGGGGCTGTTCCGGTATCGGGCACACGGGTGGCGAATTTTTGCCATGCCAGTTGCATATTCGCCGGTGCCTGGGCCTCGGGCAAAGGGGCCGGGTTAACATTTGGTACCGGGCTGATACGGGGTTCTGGCAAGGAATCGGGTTCAGACTTGTCGATGTCTTCCGGGGTTCGTTCCACCATATATCCCGGCCTGTTTGGCGCGTCATAACCCTTGGAAAAATCCATTTTCGGCGGCTTTGATGTGTTGCGCGGGGCCGGGGCACGGGGTGCCGGTGAACTTGCCGATAAATCGCTGACGGCCTTATGTGCGGCCCGGTCCAGCTCCAGCATACTGCCGGCGGCAATAATGGCCGAAACGGCCCCTGCCACCATCGCAGCCCCTAACATTAACCGCCGGAAACCACCGGGCTTTTTACCCGGTTTTTTACGCGCAGTTGTTTTGCCACGTGTCGCTGGCTTTTTCTTTTTTGCCGGTGTTGAGCGCCGTGCCACGCCGTATCTCCAATCCATGAAATTTCGGGTCTTGATGCCCATAAAAACGCAAAACCAGCCTGCCCTGTGAGGGGGCAAACAAGCTACCAGATCGATCCTGGCGGAGTATTCTTAGCCGATCTGTGGTTAGCAGCCTGTTAAAGCCCAAAAATCACAACCGCTATCGCTTGACGTAGCGGCAAGGCCGTTTATTCTCGCCCCGTCTGAAACACAGGAAGTCCCGGGATCGCGATGTATCTGCTCATCGATAATTATGACAGCTTCACATTTAATTTGTGGCATTTTTTACGTGAACTTGGGCCCGAGGTCAAAGTTGTCCGCAATGACGAGATCACCGTTGCCGATGCACTGGCGATGCAGCCTGAAGGAATTGTGATTTCGCCGGGCCCCTGTGATCCACAACAGGCTGGTATTTGTGTCGACCTGATCAAACAGGCTGCCGGGACCATAAAACTGTTGGGTGTCTGCCTTGGTCATCAGGCCATTGGGGCTGCATTTGGCGGCGACGTTATCCGTGCGCCCCAATGCATGCATGGCAAAACCGATGGCATGATCCATACCGGAACCAGTGTTTTCAAAGGCTTGCCATCACCTGTTATCGCAACACGCTATCATTCACTGGTGGTTGACCGGGCAACATTACCTGATTGCCTGGAAATCACAGCGGAAAGTGCTGACGGGCTGATTATGGGCATGCGCCATCGAGAATATGAAATTCACGGTGTGCAGTTTCATCCCGAAAGCATCGCGTCCGAACATGGTCACGAACTTTTAAAAAACTTTATCGATTTCTCCGCCGCCTGAAGTGTCCGGAGCCAACAAAAAAGGGAACATTCCATGTCCACGGAACATGATCTCAAACCGACACTGGCCAAAGTTGCCACTGGCGCGACGTTAAGCGAGCGTGAAGCAGAACAAGCCTTTGACGTTTTAATGTCCGGTCAGGCAACCCAGTCGCAGATGGGCGCGTTTTTAATGGCATTGCGGCTACGCGGTGAAACCATTGATGAAATCACCGGTGCCGCCCGGGTGATGCGCGCCAAGGCAACCGGGTTAACTGCTGCGCCTGACGCGGTTGATACCTGTGGTACCGGCGGGGATGGCAGCGGCACTTATAATATCTCAACCGCAGCGGCGATTGTCGCGGCAGCCTGTGGGGCAAAAGTCGCCAAGCATGGCAACCGGGCGGCTTCATCCAAATCCGGCTCGGCCGATGTGCTGGCCGCATTGGGCGTTAATCTTGATGCCGATATGAGCCTTCTGGAAAAATCGCTTCAGCAGATTAATCTGTGTTTCATGATGGCACCGCGTCATCATTCGGCTGTGCGCCATGTGATGCCCACCCGGGTTGAAATGGGCACACGCACCATTTTTAACCTGCTGGGCCCGCTGGCCAACCCGGCCAAAACCAAACATCAGGTGATTGGCGTTTTCGCGCGCGACTGGGTAGAGCCGATTGCCCATGTGCTGAACCGTCTGGGGTCGGAACATGCATGGGTGGTGCATGGTCATAGCGGACTTGACGAAATTTCCGTCACCGGACCAACCTTTGTTGCCGAGGTCAAAGACGGCAAAGTCACAACCTTTGACATTGATCCGGCTGATTATGGCATTGCCCTTGCCTCGCTGGACGACCTTAAAGGCGGGGATGCCGAAACCAATGCGACCGCCATTCGCAATTTGCTGGCCGGGCAAAAAAATGCCTATCGCGACATTGTCCTGTTAAACGCGGCGGCGGCCCTTGTTGTGACCAACAACGCCAAAGACCTTGCCGATGGCATTTCACAGGCCCGCGCAGCAATTGATAACGGCAAGGCTGCACAAACGCTGGACCAGCTTGTGAAAATATCGAACGAAGGAAACGCAGCATGAGCGACGTTCTCGACCGGATCTGTAGCGACAAACGCGATCATGTTGCCGCCTGCAAAGCCAAAACGCCGCTTTCCGAGCTTCAAGCCGCCGCCGCTGCGCAATCAGCGCCGCGCGGCTTTATTGCCTCGCTTGAGGCTTCAATTGCCGCAGGTCGTTATGGCTTGATTGCCGAGATTAAAAAAGCCTCCCCGTCAAAGGGCCTGATCCGCGAAGACTTTAATCCCCCGGCACTGGCGCAGGCCTATCAGGCTGGCGGGGCCAGTTGCCTGTCTGTCCTGACCGATATTCCCTATTTCCAAGGCAGTGATGCCTATCTGGTGGCAGCACGCGCTGCAGTTACCCTGCCGGTTCTGCGCAAGGATTTCATGATTGATCCCTATCAGGTAACAGAAGCCCGGGCGCTGGGTGCTGATTGCATTTTATTGATCATGGCGGCCCTTGATGATGCGCAAGCAGCCGAGCTTGAAGCGCAGGCTCATCAGTTGGGCATGGATGTTTTGATCGAGGTTCATAACGCGCCGGAACTGGCGCGCGCGCTTAAACTCAAATCAAAGCTTATCGGTATAAACAACCGTAATTTAAAGACATTGGAAGTATCTCTAACCACGACCGAGCAATTGGCCGCGATGGTCGATGATGACCGGTTACTGGTTGCAGAAAGTGGCATTTTCACCCCAGATGATCTGGCACGGATGGGAAAAGTCGGCGCGAAATGCTTCCTGATTGGGGAAAGCCTGATGAGACAGAAAGATGTCAAACTGGCGACCCAAACCCTGTTGGCAAAACCGGCATGAATAACAAACTGACGCATTTTGACGAAGGCGGTAACGCCGTGATGGTCGATGTTTCGGCAAAAGCCGTCACAACACGCACGGCGACCGCCAAGGGCCGCGTGACCATGCACCCGGCCACAGCGGCCCTGATTGCAAATCACGGCCACAAAAAAGGCGATGTGCTGGCCATTTCGCAACTTGCCGGGATTATGGGAGCCAAACGCACGGCCGATCTGATTCCGCTGTGCCACCCCCTGCCCCTGGACTCGGTTTCTGTGACCCTGCAACTGGTCGAGGGCGAAAGTGCTGTCGATATTACCGCGACCTGCAAAACATCCGGGCGCACCGGCGTTGAAATGGAAGCGCTGACCGCTGTTTCCATCACCGCGCTGACCGTTTTTGACATGTGCAAAGCGGTTGATAAAACCATGCAACTAACCAACATTCGCGTGGTTTACAAAGAAGGTGGCAAATCGGGCACCTTTGTTGCCGATTAAACAGTTCGGGACCACCCGCGTTGCATTTGCCCCTCAATAAAAGAACAGAATGCGACCCGCCATTGGGGCTGTTAAGCCCCATAACCAACAAAACGCCCGGAAAACGCGAAGTTTGACGTTACAGGCTTGACCACAAACCGGAACCAAAGTAGAACATTAGCGTATTCGATTTGTTCTTATTTGGGTTTGGGAAAATGCCATGCTGACGCGCAAGCAATATGAATTGCTGGTCTATATCGACAGTCATCTTCGCGATCATGGTATTTCGCCATCTTTTGACGAAATGAAAGAAGCGCTGAGCCTTAAATCAAAATCCGGTATTCACCGTTTGATCACCGGCCTTGAAGAACGCGGCTTCATCCGTCGCCTTGCCCACCGGGCGCGGGCGCTCGAAGTATTGCGGTTGCCCGACAATAATGAAGACGACACCCCGGCATCGTCGGGTACGGCACGGGTAACGCCGATCAGTGCGGCCCGCAAAACAACCCATCGCCCTGCTACCGTTCCTTCTGCTTTTTCCGAAATACGCGAAAGCGTATCGCTGCCCTTATATGGGCGGATTGCCGCTGGCACGCCGATTGAAGCCCTGCGTGACCAAAGCACGCATGTGCAGGTTCCCGCCGCACTTTTGGGCACCGGCGAGCATTACGCACTGGAAGTCTCTGGCGATTCGATGGTTGATGCCGGCATTCTTGATGGCGATACCGTGTTGATCCAGCGCTGTGAACAGGCCAATGACGGCACCATCGTTGTCGCCCTGGTAGATGATAACGAAGCCACGCTAAAGCGGTTAAAACGCGGTTTGGGCCAGGTATTGCTTGAAGCAGCCAACCCGCGCTATGAAACACGCACGCTATCGCCTGACCGCGTTCAAATTCAGGGGCGGCTGGTCGGCCTTTTGCGGCAATATTAAACAATCGCGAACAATGGTTTTAAACCCATAACACCGGCGGCACCTATCTGCCGCCAAGGGTGATCCACGGCCAGTTACCGCTGCTGTTTCGAACGGTCTCATACCATGCCCGATCATTGTTTTTGGGCACATATAACGCCGTCCCACCCTGCCACCATAAAACATCGTCATCAATGATGACGGATGACTTTTTGCAGGCATTGGCAGGAACATCGCGTTGCAAATCAATCACAATATCGGCATGGCGGCAGATATAAAACGGGTCATCAAGCTTTCGCGCCAGAACAATATGGCGTCCATTTATAACAAACCAGCACACATCTGCCGCGCATTGCCCGGTCTGCACATCTGACCTTTCCGGGCTGATGCCATAACGCGACATCCAGATGGCGCGGTGAAATTTGCTGACTTTATGATTGAAAAACAGCTTTTGCAGACTCGGGTCATAAACAGCCCAGTCCTTCCGTCCCCCGCCAACAAGAACATCAGGCCGCTGAAAGGTGACACCGGCAAAAATTGCACAACAAACCGGCACAATAACAAACATTCTGATCGACCATTGTCGCCAGATCACCATCCATAACAGCGCCATCATGGCCGGTATAATGACCAATGCGGCAGGTTGGGCCAAATACCAAAGGCCCCAATCTTGCTGTGCCACCCCTCGGGCCAGCCAGATCAAAATTTTTAGCCCCGGCGACAAAACCGTTAGCGGCAAAAATTCAAGCCCGAATGGTGCCATAGCCAGTACTGCAACAATGCAAGGCATGATCCAGAACGCCATCAGAGGAATTGCCAGTAAATTGGCGACAACACCCAGCAACGACACCCGGCCAAAATGAAACCCGATGATCGGTGCCGTTAAAGCAGTTACCATAATGCCTGTAATCAGCAACAACCCCAGATAGCGTGCGCTTTTTTGCCATATGCCAATGTCCCGTGCCGGGCCAAGCCATTGGCCGCCCGCCCCCTGATAAAACGCAACAAGGCCGGTGACAGCAGCGAATGACAGTTGAAAACTGGCCCCCATCACAGCATCGGGCTGTAACACCATAATAATCAGCGCGGCGATGGCCACCAGACGCAATGAAATCGCCTGACGGTCGACCAAAACCGCAAACAGGACAATCGCCGTCATGACAAAGGCGCGCTGGGTTGGCACGGTTGCCCCCGACAACAGCAAATATAACAAGCCCACAATCATTGCCGCGATTGCCGCCCATTTTTTCACCGGGTAGCGCAACGCCAAGGCCGGAATCAGGGCCAGCCCCAGCCGAACCGCAAAAAAAACCGCCCCGCATAAAAGCCCCATATGCAGCCCGGAAATAGCCAGCAAATGTGCTAGCCCCGATTTGCGCAAATCTTCTGCCAGCCCTGCGGGCACACCGCCGCGCTCTCCAACCAGTATGGCATTGGCAAGCCCGGCCTCAACGGGGGCTAAAACACGGTTGATCCGCGCCATCATTGCCAACCGAACCTGCCCGTTCAGAGCAAAAACATCGCCTTCAAAACTGTCCGATGGTGTAATTTTGTATTTGCGCCCCATTACAAAGCCGGTCGCGCCGATACCGTCAAAATACAGACTGCGGGAAAAATCAGGGTCACCCGGCGCTTCGGGAGCACCCAAAGGAAAAAGTTTTGCTGGCCCGTCAAACATATCACCGGGGGCCACACCTAAGGCACCCGTCATTGAAATGCGTATGTTGGGCGGCATTTGCGCGCGCTTCAGGCCGTCTATATGTGTGGGGGCGATAACCAGGCGGGTCCGACCGCCTCTGGGTTCCACCGACAGGATTTTCCCTGAAATCGCAGGGCTATACACCGTCTTTTTAAGGGTTGGTGTTTGTAAAAAATACAGATGCCCAACAACCAGAACCGCCCCGATTAACGACGCCAGTGCCATTAACAGAACGAAAAAAGCAATAATCCGGTGCCGACTCACCCATAAACCGATGGTCACAAAAGCCAGCGCCGTTGCCAAAACAATGCCCGGTGGTGGCGACAAAAGCGAAAAAGAGGCCGCCTGACCCAACCCAAGGAACATGGCAAATGACAAAATCCATTTTTCACGGTCATTTGCCAACGCAGTTGCAACATGGTCACAAACGGCGTTAAAGCCTTGAAAAAAGGTGATTTGTCGCCATCTTATTCGACGAATGTTTAATAGTATAACGGGCCTCGGGCTTTTATCTATCATCCGCTGTGGTGCAACAGCATTCCGAATATGATATAGCGTGCACGCCAAAAGTCTTAACGACAAGCGACAACATCCAGAAAAACGGATAAAGCGAATGACGGTTGTTACCCGTTTTGCCCCGTCTCCGACCGGGTTCCTTCATATTGGCGGCGCACGTACCGCCCTTTATAACTGGCTTTATGCCAAGCATACCGGCGGCAAATTTTTGCTGCGGATCGAAGATACCGACCGCGAACGCTCGACGCCAGAAGCCGTCGAAGCGATTTTTGCCGGTCTTGACTGGCTTGGGCTGAACGCTGACGAAGAACCTGTCATGCAGTTTGCCCGCCGTGATCGTCATGCCGAAGTGGCACACAGTCTGGTTGCGGCTGGCAAAGCCTATTTTTGCTATAGCTCGCCGGCTGAACTGACCGAAATGCGAGAAAAGGCCCGCGCCGAAGGCCGACCGATGAAATATGACGGCCGCTGGCGTGATCGCGATGCGAGCGAAGCCCCCGAGGGCATTAAACCTGTCGTACGCCTTAAATCACCGCTGGAAGGTGATTCTATCATCACCGATCAGGTTCAGGGTGAAGTAAGGGTGGCGAACGACCAACTCGACGACTATATCATCCTGCGTGCCGATGGCACCCCCACCTATATGCTGTCTGTTGTGGTCGATGACTATGACATGGGCATTACCCACGTTATTCGCGGTGATGATCACTTGACCAATGCCTTTCGCCAAAAAGCGCTGTATGACGCTATGGGCTGGAATGTGCCGACATTCGCCCATATTCCGCTGATTCACGGCCCTGACGGTGCCAAACTGTCCAAACGGCATGGTGCCCTCGGGATCGAGGCATACCGCGATGAAATGGGATTCCTGCCCGAAGCCATCAACAATTATCTGCTGCGTCTGGGCTGGGGGCATGGCGATGACGAAGTCATTTCCACTGACCAGGCCATTGAATGGTTTGACATTACCGACGTTGGCAAAGGTGCATCGCGCTTTGACTTCGCAAAACTGACCAATCTGAACGGTATTTATATACGTCAGGCTGATAATGCTCGCCTTGCAGATCTGATCGAACCTGCCATTGCAGCTAATCTGGATGTTCGCAATTTAGATGCAGTGCAGAAAGAAACCTTGATCAAGGGCATGTCAGGCCTTAAAGAAAGAGCCAAGATCCTTACCGACTTGGCTCAATCAGCCACTTTCTATGTCACCAAAGGCGTATTGTCCTTCAATGATAAGGCACAATCATTGATCGACGAGGCTCCCGCCGGACTGTTTGCCGCACTGGCAAATGAACTGGCCGGGCTCGATACATGGCACGAAGAAGCCATCGAGACTGTTGTCAAACAGATCGCAGAAAGCAAGGAATTGAAACTGGGCAAGGTTGCTCAGCCCTTGCGCGCTGTTTTAACGGGCTCCAATTCTTCACCGGGCATTTTTGAAGTAATGCAGGTGCTCGGAAAACCCGAAACGCTGGACCGCATCAAACAATTTGAGGCGGCATAACAGCACTAAAAAAAGCACCGGGAAACTTTAGTCTGTTTGCGCTTTGTGCGCTGCGGCATTATGCTGCACCCAATCGAAAACCATGTTCGTTAACAGGGAAGGAAAAAAGTCATGGCTCAAAATTCCAAGACTTCCCATACCGTGACGCTAACCGACAATTCCAACGGCAAGTCGTATGAGCTTCCGGTTCTTGAGGGAAATATTGGACCGTCGGTTATTGATATCCGCAAACTGTATGCTGATACCGGTTACTTCACCTATGATCCCGGCTTCACGTCCACAGGCAGCTGTGAATCGACCATCACCTATATTGACGGTGACAAGGGCATTCTGCGCCATCGTGGTTACGCCATTGATGATCTGGCTGAAAAGGCAGACTTCCTGGAAGTTTGCTATTTGCTGATCTACGGCGAACTGCCCAACAAGGCAGAACGTGACAAATTCAGTGCCGACATCACCATGCACACCATGGTGCATGAGCAAATGCGCAATTTCTATAACGGTTTCCGCCGCGATGCCCATCCGATGGCCATCATGTGTGGTTCTGTTGGCGCAATGTCAGCTTTTTATCATGACAGCACCGACATCAGCGACCCGAACCAGCGTTTGATTTCGGCTTATCGCCTGATTGCCAAAATGCCGACCATTGCGGCAATGGCCTATAAATACTCGATCGGTCAGCCGTTCCAGTATCCGAACAACGCGCTGTCATATTCAGAAAACTTTCTGGCAATGATGTTTGGCGTCCCGTGCGAAAAGTACAACGTCAATCCGGTTCTGGCCAAAGCAATGGATCGTATCTTGATCCTGCACGCTGACCACGAACAAAACGCGTCAACCTCGACCGTGCGCCTCGCAGGCTCTTCGGGTGCGAACCCGTTTGCTTGTATTGCTGCCGGTATTGCGTCGTTGTGGGGCCCTGCCCATGGTGGTGCAAACGAAGCCGTTCTTAAAATGCTAAAGCAGATCGGTGATGTGAAAAACATCCCTGATTTTGTCAATAAAGCCAAAGACAAGAACGATCCGTTCCGTCTGATGGGCTTTGGTCACCGGGTTTATAAAAACTATGACCCGCGCGCCAAAGTCATGCAACAGACCTGCCACGAAGTTCTTAAAGAACTTAACGTTCAGGATCCACTTCTTGACGTTGCACAGGAACTTGAGCGTATTGCACGCGAAGACGAATATTTCGTCGAAAAGAAACTGTACCCGAATGTGGATTTCTATTCGGGCATCATTTTCAAAGCGATGGGTATTCCCGAAAGCATGTTCACTGTTTTGTTCGCAGTCGCCCGTACGGTTGGCTGGATCGCACAGTGGAAGGAAATGATCGAAGATCCTTCGCAGAAAATCGGTCGCCCGCGTCAGCTGTTTACCGGCGATGTCGAACGCGAATTCAAAGAAGTTCAAAACCGCTAATAACGGCGTTTCGAACACAAAAAGGCCCGGAGAAATCCGGGCCTTTTTTCGTTATCGGGTTTGCGTAATATGTTTACCAGCTTCCGGTATTTTCCATGCTGGCCCAGGGTTCTGCCGCTGCAAGAGCATCGCCTTGTTGCAGCAACTCAATTGAAATGCCATCGGGGGACAGAACAAAGGCCATACGCCCGTCACGCGGCGGACGATTAATGACAACGCCCGCATCCATCAGTTTTTGGCACAGCGCGTAAATGTCTTCGACCTCATAGGCGAGATGGCCAAAATTGCGGCCACCGGTATATTCTTCCGGGTCCCAGTTATAGGTCAGCTCCAGTTCCGGCATTTTGGTGGCTTTGGCACTGGGAACATCATGGGGCGGAGCCAGATAGATCAGGGTAAAACGCCCCTTCTCACTTTCGGACCGGCGTGTTTCTTCCATGCCCAGCAAGTTGCAATAGAAATTCATCGATGCATCCACGTCTGTGACACGCACCATTGTATGCAAATAACGCATTAAATTCGTCTCCGGGTTTGAACCTGTGAATGACCGAAAGCTAAAACAATTGCGCAGTCTTGAGAACCGCGAAATTGTAAAACTTTTTCAGCCATCACAGCAAACACCCGAGAACCCCGGCTTAAAGATCAGCCGCGCCCGGCCAGTGCCAGTTCCAAAACGACAGATGCCGCTTTATCACTGGGCGGGGTTTGCCCAAATCCAAGCAACGTTGTTGCTTCGTCAAAACCGGCTTTTTGGGCATCGCGTTGTGCGCCATCCGCAATAATTGCTGTCATTGCCTGATAAAGCCTGTCCGGGCGACATTCTTCTTGCAGATATTCCGGCACCAGCTTGCGGCCCAGCACAAGGTTTATAATCGTTACTGTGTCGACTTTTAACAATCGCCGTGCGATCCAGGCGCTGGCTGCACTCAGTCGATAGCCAATGATATGAGGCACCCCGACAATTCCCAATTCCAGCGACACCGTACCAGAGGCCGCCAATGCGGCGTGGGACGCGCTAAAGGCATCGTGCCTGTCCTGGTCGCTCGTCACGACAATTGCTTTTGCCGGCCATGTGGCAACGGCCTGCTGCACGGCCTGTTCGACCTTGCTAACTGTGGGAACAACAAAAACGTAATCTGGATGATTCTGGTGCAGCCGGGATACGACATCAGCAAATACCGGTAATAATCTTGTCACCTCGGAGTGGCGGCTGCCTGGCAAAATTGAAATTACTTTTTGCGTCGCCTGCAATCCATGCCGGGCGCGAAAGCGCACCGCGTCGCCGCCATGGCGTTCTTCAACAGCCGAATGGCCGATAAAGGTCGTCGATAGCCCTTCTTTTTCAAAATAAGGCGGCTCGAACGGCAACAAAGCCAAAAGGTGGTCTAGGAATTTTGCAATTTTGCGGGCCCGGCCCGGTCGCCATGCCCAGACCGACGGGGCGACATAATGCACCAGAGGAATCCCATGACCGGCCAGTTTTTTACCCACCCGAAAACTGAAATCAGGCGCATCAATTGTTACAACCACGTCCGGCCTTTCGCGCAAGGCCAAGGCGGCGGTTTCACCAATACGGCGTAACAAACGCGGGATATGGGGCACAATCTCGGCCAGGCCCATCACCGACATTTCATTCATGGAAAAAAGGCTGGTCATGCCCTCGCCCGTCATGCGCGGGCCGCCAACGCCGATAAAGCGAACATTATCCGCCTTGCGCTTGATGGCTGCCATTAAACGCCCGCCCAACTGATCGCCCGAGGCCTCCCCCGCGACCAGCATAATGGTAAGCGGCCGTTGTACCGGCAGTACCGGCGATAAAGAACCGTCTAACGGCTTATCGGCGGGGGGCACGGATGAGGACATATCATTTCTCATGATCGTCCCCGCCTGTCGGTTTAAGCCCAACAACAAACATGCCAAGTTCCTCGGCACGGGCAAGAACAGCTTCGCGGTCAATAATCATGGTGCCGCCTGCCAAAAGAGCAATTCCGCGCAAACCTGCTTTGTGGGCTTCTTCAACGGTGGTCACACCAATGGCGGGCAAATCCAGCCGTTTATCTTGCTGGGGTTTGCTGGCCTTCACCAGCACCCCGCCAACACCCGGCCGCGCATAAAGGGCCGAGCGCCGTATCATTTCATCGGTCCCCTCGATGGCTTCAAGTCCCAGAACCAGCCCCTGTTGCACAATACAGCCCTGCCCGACATCGGCCTGGCCCAAAATGCGGGCAACGGCCAACCCGTGACGGGCATCGGCCCACGCCTGATCATCGGGCGATATTTTGCCCAGCACACCTTCGCTCGCCACTAGGTCTGTCATAATTTCGTGCGCCCCTGTCAGCTTGAAACCATCCTGTTCAAATTCGCGCGCGAGCAACCGCAACAGGCCATCATCGCCCAGCGACCTGATGCCGATTTTCAGCAGGATTTTTGCCCCGCGCCAATCAGGGCGGATCGATCCGAAGGAAGGACGTTGTACCTTTCCCGCCAGAACAACATCGGTGCATCCCTGCACCTTGAGGTGATGCAGAATTTTTGCAACCGCCCCTAATCGAATGGTTTGATAAGGTACCCCGAATGTTTCCGGTGCGGTGCAGTAACCCTGCAGGGCAATAACGAACACCGCCCGCCCCGACGCTTTGGCAGCGTCGACAAGGCGGGCGGGTAAATCACCACCACCAGCAATAAGGCCAATTTTACCCTGCTGAACTGTCATATTTCGGCGTACAGACCGAGCGCGTGCTCTCGGCTTTCAAAAAGCTGATAATTTCCATGACCGGGCCGACATCGGCAAAATCCTTTGCCACTTCTTCTACCCGCTCGGCCAGTGTGCCTTCATGCGCGAACACCAGTCGATAGGCCTTGCGCAAGGAATGAATGGTTTCACGATCAAACCCGCGACGTTTCAAACCGACAATATTCAAGCCCGAAAGATACGCCCGGTTCCCGATAACGGAACCATAAGGGATAACGTCGCTTTCAACACCGGTCATCCCGCCAATCATGGCATGGCGACCAATGCGCACAAACTGGTGAACCGCCGACAAACCACCGACAATGGCAAACTCGTCAACATTGACATGCCCGGCAAGGGTCGCATTGTTGACCAGAATACAATGATTGCCAATTTCGCAATCATGCCCGACATGGGCCCCGGCCATAAACAGGCAGTCCTCGCCGACAGAAGTCAGCATACCGCCCCCTTCCGTGCCGGGGTTCATGGTGACCCCTTCACGAATTTTGGTCCGGGCGCCCACCACCAGGCGCGAGGCCTCGCCCTTGAATTTCAAATCTTGCGGTGCATGACCGATCGAGGCAAACGGGAAGATAGCGCAATCCGCCCCGACCGTCGTATTTCCAGCGACGACAACATGCGAATGCAGCTTAACCCTGTCGCCCAGAACAACCGACGCACCGACCATACAATAAGGGCCGATTTCGACGTCCAGACCGATCTGCGCACCGTCTTCGACAATCGCTGTCGGATGCACGTTTGCCATCATCAATTATCCCGGATCATCGCAGAAATCGTTGCTTGGGCAACAACCACGCCGTCAACACGCACTTCGCTTTCAAACTTCCAGACCGGGCCGCGGCTTTGTTTTTTGCGCACATGAATATGCATCACATCGCCCGGTACAACCGGTTTGCGAAAACGTGCGCTATCAATGCTCATGAAATAAACCAGCTTGCCTTCGGCGTCCGCACCCAGCGTATGAACAACCAGAATTGCGGCCGTCTGCGCCATGCTTTCAATAATCAGCACACCTGGCATAATCGGCTGTTGCGGAAAATGACCGGTAAATTGCGGTTCATTCATCGTAACATTTTTAATGCCAACAGCGGATTCATCGGCTGCAATATCGATGACCTTATCGATCAGCAAGAATGGATAGCGATGCGGAATCATTTCCAGAATGCGCTGGATATCAACATTTACCAATTCGGTCATGAAAAGTGCCCTTATTTCTTTTTTCGTATCAGCCGCGACAAGGCGATGGTCTGCTTGTGGTAATCCATCATCGCGACGGCAGGACTGCCGCCTACCACATCACCCGGTTTCATATCTTTCATAACACCGGACTGCGCCGCTATTTTGGCCCCGTCCCCCAGTGTCAGATGGCCGGTAATTCCGGCCTGCCCACCGGCAACAACAAAATGCCCCAGTTTGGTCGATCCGGAAATACCCACCTGGGCCACAATGACGCACCCCATGCCCATTTCGACGTTATGGCCGATCTGAACCAGATTGTCGATACGGCAACCGTTTCCAATGACGGTATCGGGGCCAGCCCCGCGATCAATGGTGGAATTCGCACCAATTTCGACATCATTGCCAATCACAACGCGCCCTAACTGCGGCACCTTTAAATGGCCCTGAGGGCCCATGGCAAAACCAAACCCGTCCTGGCCAATGCGCGCGCCGGAATGAATAATGCACTGATGCCCGACAAGCGTATGGGTTAGTGCAGCACCTGGTCCAATATAACAGCCATTGCCAACCACCACGCCGCGACCAATAACCGCATTGGCGGAAATGCGGGTGCCATCGCCAATTTCGGCATTTTCCTCGATCACGGCACCCGGGTCAATCTGAACACCGGTGCCAATACGGGCAGAAGGATGGACAAAGGCACCATCCGAAATTTCGCCCGTGGCAGGTTCCGCCGGATAAAACGCCGTGGCTGCCTTGGCATAGGCACGATAGGGATCGTCGCTGACAAAAACCAGCATGCCTTCGGGCGCACGATCGGCAAATTCGGGGCGCGCAAAACACGCCCCGGCCGAACTGGCGGCAAAAGCATCGATATATTTACGATTATCGAAAAAGCTCAGGCAGCTTTGATCGGCAACCTGCAAGGGAGCCACATCGACAAAAGACCGGCTTGCGCCGGTCGTCTGTAAAAGCGTTGCGCCGGAAATATTAGCAATTTCCGTAGCATCAAATGGCCCTTTGCGTTTGAAAAAACGCGGATCTGCCATCAGGAACCTTCCTTGAACTCGACCGTCAATGAGGGGATTGCCGCATTGACTTTTTCGAATATCTCTTTGGTTGCGTCCATGGCGTTGGCGTGCAAAATCACCTGGCTTTTATGAAGGACCAGGGTTGCCTTACGTTCTTCTGCAACATCGGCAATAATTTCGATCAGCTTCTTTTGAAACTTGATCCGTCCTTCATTCACAGCCTCGTCGAGAACCTTGTTGCGGCCCTGGGCGAATTTCTGGAATTCAGCAACTTTTTTCTGAAATTCAGCACGTTTTTGCTGCAAAACATCGGCACTTAACAACGTGCGCTGCTGGGCAAGCTTCTGGTCTTCATCGCGCAGCGCCTGCTGGCGCTTTTCGATTTCAGTCTGATAGGAATTACGGCGTTTTTCGACCTGCTTGCGCATATCTTGCATCGCAGATGCTTCGCGCATGATCCCTTCGAAATCGACGATCATGACAATAGCAGTGGTTTCCTGTTTGGCCTCGGCGGCCCGGGCCTGCGTATGCAGCCCCAGACCGGTAACCATCAGGACAATCAGGAAAAATCGTTGGGCAGTTTTCATCATATACATCAGAATCTGGTTCCGAAGTTCAACCGGAACACTTCCTCTTTGTCATAATCTTCTTTGAGAACGGCTTGCGAAAGGTCAACACCAATCGGGCCAAACGGCGACTCCCAACCTACCCCAATACCAACGGACCCACGAAGTGATCCCAAGTCATAAATTTCACCCGGGTTATCACCGTCAACCCCCGACGATGACCCGAAGTCCGAGAAGACACGCCCTTTAAGGGCAAATTCCGATGGCAAGCCCAAAGGAAAATCAAGCTGCACTGTACCGGAATAGTAGAATTTACCCCCAACCGCATCGCCGGTTGCCTTGTCGCGCGGGCCGACACCACCAGCTGCAAAACCGCGCAAGCTTGACCCACCGAGCAAGAAACGCTGCGAAATGCGGGTATCTTCACCAATCCCGAAGATATACCCCGAGGATCCCTTGGTGCTGACAACCCATTCTTTCTGGCGATCAAGCGGGAAATAATACCCGGCCGAAACCCGCGATTTCAAATAACGTTCCGAACCGCCAAACCCGGCCAGATCGTTGGAAACCTGCGCAAAATAGCCGTCTTTTGGTGAAACCGAACTATCGCGCTGGTCATAGGTCAAGGTCTGACCGATGGTTGACTCGCTAAAATCCGGGTCTTCTTCACGCAACAGACGCGACGCATCGGAATCAACATCTGAATATTTGTCGAGTTCAAATCCGTAACGGGCCTGCTGGCTTAGATGTTCGGTGAAATTATATCCTGCACGCAAACCAAAGCCGGTCTGTTCTTCATCATACGAGCTTTCATCCTGGTTGTCGTCTTCGCGGCGGAAAACGTCAAACCCGGCACTGACATCGCGATCAAGGAAGTACGGTTCGGTAAAGGAAAGATCGATCTGGCGGCTGCTTCCGCCAACGGTAAAGCCAAGACGCAAATCCTGGCCCCGACCCAACAGGTTACGTTCGCGAATACCAGCCTGACCAAACGGCCCCTGGTCCGTGCCGTAACCGGCCCCGATCGAGAATTCACCGGTAGATTTTTCGTCAACATCAACTTCAACAACCGACTTGTCAGGCTCGCTGCCTGGCAGGGTTTTGATATCGACCGTTTTAAAGAAGTTAAGGTTTTCAATACGCTGGCGCGACCGGTTCAATTTCGACGTGCTAAACGCATCGCCTTCAACAAAGCGGAATTCGCGGCGGACAACCTTGTCAAGGGTTCGCACATTGCCAACAATATCAATACGTTCAACGTAAACCTTGGGGCCTTTTGTGATATTGAAAGTCACGTTGATCGTGTTGGTTTCACGATCCCGTTTGATTTCCGGCTTGATATCAACAAAGGCATAGCCCCGGTCCCCGACATAATCGGTCAGGGATTTGATCATGTCGTCGACGACTTCCGAATTATACCAGTCGCCCTTGTCCACTTTAATCAGCGGGGTCAGTTCATTGACATCAAGTTTATCAATTTCGGAATTGATTTTAATGTCCCCAAACTTGTAACGCTCGCCTTCGTTGACAGTATAGGTGATAAAAAAGTCGGAACGATCCGGCGTCAGTTCGGCGACAGAGGACAGAACCTGAAAATCGGCATAGCCCGCAGCCAGATAAAAACGACGCAGCAATTCGCGGTCGAATGTCACCCGGTCCGGGTCGTAATTATCGTCTGACGTCAGAATTTTCCACCATGCACTTTCGGTGGTCCGAATAACGCCGGAAAGCTCGCTGTCGTCAAAGGCCGAATTGCCAACAAAGTTGATACGACGAACCCCGGTGGCTTCGCCTTCCTTGATTTCAAAAACAAGGTCAACCCGGTTCTGGTCACGCTGAATGACCTTGGGGTTTACAGTGGCGGCAAACCGGCCCGACCGCCGATACAGATCGAGAATACGCTGAACATCGGCCTGAACCTTGGTTCGGGTATAAACCACACGCGGCTTAAGCTGCACCTCTGTGGTCAGGGCATCGTCTTTGAGGTGGTTATTACCTTCAAAGGCGATCCGGTTGATGATCGGATTTTCAACGACCTTCACCACCATGGTTCCATCATTATACGAGATGGAAACATCGGCGAACAAATCTGTCGCAAACAACGCCTTTAGCGAGTCGTTGATTTTTTGCGGATCATAGGCATCGCCTGCACGAACCTTGAGATAGGCATCAACCGTACCCGTTTCGATACGATTGTTCCCGTCCACGCGGATCTGCGAGATGGTGGGATAGTTCTGAGCCTGGGCATCGACAGGCAAGAATGCTGGAACTGTGGCGCCCGCAAGGGCCACCATCATTGCAGCAGTTCGCATTTTACGCAGCAAAACCAACCCCCTGATATGTGCAGTCATCCGCCGGCAAGGCCTTTTAAAAAATTCCATACGCCAAGATGCGACAGATCATTCCATGTTGCAAAAATGATTAAGCTCAATACCAAACCCGCGCCCAGACGGAAACCATATTCTTGCGCTTTCGCATTCATTGGTTTGCCGCGCAGGGCTTCAAGCAGGTAAAATACCAGATGCCCGCCATCAAGAAGCGGCACAGGCATCAGGTTTATGAGCCCAAGACTAACAGACAAATAACCCATAAAAGATAAAAGCGGCGCAAGCCCCCCCTCGGCAACCTGCCCCGACATTTGCGCAATGCGGATCGGCCCGCCAAGTTCGGAACTGTCGCGTTTGCCTGCAATCATTTCACCGATCGCATCAAACGTTTGCGTCACAATGCCATAGGTGGTCGAAAATCCGTGCCCGACCGCTTCAAAAACACCATCACGATGCGCAACAAACTCGCCCGCCGAAACGCCAAGCCGTCCAAACGTCATCGCATCCGGGCCGTTTCCTTCAGAAACCGCCTGCGGGGTCGCCGTAACATCCAACGTCTCGGTGCCACGTTTAATCGTCAAATCAACCGGTTGATCGGGCTTTTGCCGGATTTTCACCGACAGATCTTCAAACCATTCAATGTTTTGACCATCAACGGCAACAATGCGATCATTTGGCAACAAGCCCGCAGCGGCTGCCGCGCTGTTTTCCGTGACCGTGCCAACCACAGGCAACGCCCGTTGCTGCCCGACGGCGGCAAACAGCACGGTAAAAATAACGATGGCAAAAATAAAATTGGCCAGCGGCCCGGCAAAAACAATGGCCGCACGCGCCAAAAGGCCTTTGTGATGAAAGGCATGTTGCTGTTCTTCGTCGGACAAATCATCGCGTTGCCCGGCGCTGGCGGGGTTCATATCCCCGAACATTTTGACATAGCCGCCCAAAGGCAAGGCGCTAATCTTCCAGCGTGTTCCACTTTTATCGTTCCAACCGACGATTTCCGGGCCAAAACCGATGGAAAAGGACTCAACCTTTACCCCGGCCTTGATCGCGACCCAGTAATGTCCAAATTCATGGACAAACACCAGGACGGACAACACAAAAAGAAACGCTAGAATAGTGACCATCAGATAGGCTTCCTCGACTTGTTCGGTGCCGTTAATGGCATAAACCGGCAATCATGTCTTCGGTCCAGCGACGCGCCAGAATATCGGTCGCAAACACATGATCTATATCCGTCAATATCTCGCTTGGATGTGCTGCCATGACGGCTTCGACCAGTTCAGTAATTTGGAGAAACCCGATACGCCTGTCCAAAAATGCCGCCACGGCAAGCTCATTCGCAGCGTTAAGAACAATAGGCAGGGTCCCGCCGGTCCGCAAGGCTTCGCGTGCTAATCTCAGGGCGGGAAAACGAACCTCGTCGGGGGACTCGAAACTGAACTGCCCGATGGCTGTAAAATCAAGCCGTGGCAGCGATAACGACAGCCGTTCAGGCCACCCCAGCGCATAGGCGATCGGCGTGCGCATATCAGGGGTTCCAAGCTGTGCCAGCACAGACCCATCAGCATATTCGACCATGCTGTGAATGACAGATTGCGGATGAACCAGAATTTCGATCCTGTTTTGCTCGACCGGGAACAGGCGGCACGCTTCAATAAGCTCCAGCCCCTTATTCATCATTGTCGCTGAATCAATCGAAATTTTAGCACCCATACTCCAGTTCGGGTGGGCAAGGGCCTGCTCTCGGGTCACCCCGGCCATATCGTCGCGCGACCATGTGCGAAACGGCCCGCCAGACGCAGTCAGCAATATGCGGTCGATGCGATCAAGCGCGTTATCTTCCAGCACCTGAAAAATCGCACTATGTTCGGAATCGACGGGGATAAGGGTTGCATTATATCGTTTGACATCATCCATCATCAGTTCGCCAGCACAGACAAGGGTTTCCTTGTTGGCCAGACCAATGATGGCCCCGCGACGAATCGCTGCCAGGGTCGCGCGCAATCCTGCGGAACCGACAATACCGGCGATCACGATGTCAGAAGGGCGTTCGGCAGCTTCGATCAGGGCATTTTCGCCTGCGGCGGCAACAATGCCGGTACCCGCAAGGGCCCGCTTCAGATCTTCATACAGGGTTTCATCGGCGATAACGGCAAAACTGGCCCCGAGCGACACCGCCATCGACGCAAGCTCAGGCACATTGCGATAGGCTGTTACCGCATCAACCCGAAAACGGTCGGGATGCGCCAGAATCACCTCGGCAGTGCTTTTGCCGATCGAGCCTGTCACGCCCATAATACACACAGATTTCGTAACCGACATCCGGCACCAATATAACAAAGTCGATCCGGGTAAAACGTTACCGCAAAGCCAGATCGAAAAAATAAATAATCACAAAAGCCACAGGGAAGACCGAAAGCATGCCGTCCGCCCTGTCGAGAAACCCGCCATGACCGGGAATCAGATTGCTGCTGTCTTTTACACCAAACCGGCGTTTAAGTCCGGATTCTGCCAAATCGCCAATCTGCGCAATAATTGCCAGGGCCGCACTGGCCAGCGAAATGGCCCAAATAGCCTTTCCGCCACTGAAATTGACAATCAGCGCGCCAATAAGGGCTGCACATAGCATGCCACCAATCAATCCCGCCCAGGTTTTTTTAGGGCTGAACTGTGGTGCCAGTTTTGGCCCCCCAATCGCACGGCCAAAGGCATAGGCACCGGTATCGGTCGCCCAAACCACAAAAAACAGCCACATGATCAACAACAAGCCGTCAGGATGCCACGCCCGCAACCATTGGGCAGCCAATGCTGCCACCGGGATATAAAGCGCACCAGCCATCACAAGCGGGCGTTGCTTGCCACTGGCAACAACAACCACAAGGGCGGCGACAAGCACGGGAACGAAAACAGTCAATTGCGGCGAAACCGACAGAAGATACATGGCAACGGCCAAACCAGCACTGGCAACGCCAGCCAAGACCATTGCCCGGTCGGGCACGCACATGCGCAACCATTCCCAAAGCATTGCAGCACTAAAGACAAAAAGCAGAATGCCAAACCATGGCGACCCGGCCCACACGGCCCCGACAGCCACCGGCGTCATCACCAGGGCCGATGCGATACGCAAACCCAGACCCGATTTCACGCTTGCGGGGGTTTCAAAGGACTGCGCCAAACCGCCGCTCCCGTCCGGCAAAACTTTCAATTGCCCGTTCCAGATGTTCGCGATCAAAATCGGGCCATAACACGTCGTCAAACACAAATTCTGTATAGGCCGACTGCCATAACAAAAAGTTGCTGATCCGTTGTTCGCCGCTGGTCCGGATCAACAGATCAGGATCGGGCATACCCGCCGTCGAAAGATTTTGTTCAATCAAGTCTTCGGTAATGTCATTTTCGGTCAACTTGCCGCTGGCAACCTGGTGTGCGATCTGGCGCACGGCATCGACCAGTTCGGCACGCGCGCCGTAACTCAGGGCGATGGTTAGTTTCAGCCGGGAATTGGTCGCGGTGCGTTTTTCGGCGTTATCGAGCAGTTCGCGAATATCCGCCGCGAACCGGTGTCGGTCGCCGATAATTTTGATCTGCACGCCGTTTTTATCAAGGGTCGCAAGTTCGCGTTTGATAAAAAGCCGCAACAGCCCCATCAAATCGCTGACTTCACCTTCCGGACGCTTCCAGTTTTCGGTCGAAAATCCGTAAAGCGTAAGATATTCGATTCCGATATCAGCGGCAGTCTGAACCGTCCGGCGCACGGCTTCAACGCCGGCACGGTGGCCCATTGTTCGCGGCTTGCCGCGTGCGCGTGCCCAGCGCCCGTTGCCATCCATAATGATGGCAACATGGCGCGGCACAATACGGTCGCCGGAAATTTTGAGGTGCGATGCCAGAACAGTCATGGTCAGACTTGCATGATTTCCTGTTCTTTATGGGCCAGTGCTTCGTCGATATCGGAAATTACCTTATCGGTCAGCTTCTGGATTTCCTTTTCCTCAACACGCAAGATGTCTTCGGAAATGGCGCTGTCTTTTTCCCATTTTTTCAATGTGTCCATGCCATCGCGGCGCACATTGCGCACCGAAATACGGGCCTGTTCGGAATATTTGCCCGCAACCTTGCTCAGATCGGCACGGCGTTCTTCGTTCAGGGCCGGGATCGGCACGCGAACAAGCGTTCCGTCAGCAGCAGGGTTCAAACCCAGACCGGCATTGCGGATCGCCTTTTCCACCGATTTGACCATCGTTTTGTCCCAAACCTGAACCGACAGCATTCGCGATTCCGGAACACTGACAGAAGCAACCTGGTTAAGCGGCGTCATCGTACCATAGGCTTCAACCATAACCGGATCGAGAAGGCTTACACTGGCGCGCCCGGTACGCAGCCCGGTAAATTCCTTATGCAAAACTTCAAGAGCCCCTTCCATACGGCGGGACAGGTCTTTTTTTAGGCCAGCAACGTCAGACACCTTCAGTCTCCATTCGAAATAATCGTAAACGTACCCTTTGCGCAGACAACATCGGCAAAGGCACCGGGGTTCTGCAAAGAAAATACGATTACGGGAATATCATTTTCGCGTGCCAAAGAAATAGCGGAAGCATCCATAACACGCAAATCTTTCGCAAGTACATCCATATATGTCAGTGAGTCATAACGAACGGCATCAGGATGGGTCTTGGGGTCGGCTGTGTAAACGCCGTCAACCTGCGTTCCCTTTAACAGGGCATCGCATCCCATTTCAACCGCGCGCAAGGCAGCAGCGGTATCGGTGGTGAAAAACGGGTTGCCAGTGCCCGCTGCAAAAATAACCACCCGGCCCTTTTCCATATGCCGCACGGCACGGCGGCGAATATAGGGTTCACAGACCGATGACATCGGAATAGCAGACTGCACACGGGTTTGCACCCCGTGGCGCTCCAGCGCGTTCTGAACGGCAAGCGCGTTCATGATGGTGGCAAGCATTCCCATATAATCGGCTGTGGCACGTTCCATACCCTGTGACGCACCTTTCACACCGCGAAAGATATTACCGCCACCAATCACCATGCAGACTTCAGCCCCCATGTCATGAACGATCTTGATCTCGCTGGCGATACGATCAACGGTATCGGGATCAAGACCATATTGTTGTTTGCCCAGCAAGCCTTCGCCAGACAATTTCAACAGCACACGACGAAACTTTAACGAGCCGTTTTCTGCCATATCCAGATGCCTCTCAACGCTGATTTGTGCCACCATTAAAGCAGGCAGCAAACTTCAGATATAAAAAGACCGGCGAGCAACAGGGTGTTAGCACTCTGAAGACCCCGCCGGTCTGGATCATACACGAAATGGTGCTTTGCGCACCACTTCGAAAAGATATCTTATTTCTTCAACTGCTCTGCAACTTCAGCAGCGAAGTCTTTTTCTTCTTTTTCGATACCATCACCAAGTTCAAAGCGCAGGAAGCCTTTGAGGGTGATCGCGGTGCCAGCGTCTTTTGCGGCTTTCTCGATCACGGCTTTGACCTGGCTTTCACCATCGATAACGAAGGTCTGCTCAAGCAGAACAACCTGTTCGTAATATTTACGAATACGGCCTTCGATCATTTTGGCGATGATTTCGTCCGGACGGCCAGATTCTTTGGCCTGTTCGGTCAGAACAGCTTTTTCGCGTTCTACCAGTTCCGGGTCAAGATCAGCAACAGTTGCCGATGCCGGGTTGGTGGCCGCAATATGCATCGCGATCTGCTTGCCAAGACCTTCAAGAACGGCGGCGTCAGCTTCGGATTCCAAAGCAACAAGAACGCCAATCCGGCCAAGATCAGAAGCGATCGAGGAATGAACGTATGAGGCGACAAAACCTTTTTCGACCGAAATCGAAGCAACGCGACGCAGGTTCATGTTTTCGCCAATTTTGGCGATCATGTGGGTGACCTGCTCTTCGACATTGCGCGACGTACCCGGGAACGGGGTTGTCTTCAGGGTTTCGATGTCGCCATTGGCAACAACACCCAGCTTTGCAATTTCGGAAACAAAGGTCTGGAAGTCTTCATTGCGCGATACAAAGTCGGTTTCGGCATTCAGCTCGACAACGGCACCGGAAGTACCGTTAACAGCAACACCAACCAGACCTTCGGCAGCAACGCGGCCTGCTTTCTTGGCAGCAGCAGCAAGACCCTTGGTGCGCAGCCAATCGACAGCAGCATCAATATTGCCATCGGTTTCGGACAGCGCTTTTTTGCAGTCCATCATGCCGGCGCCGGTAGTTTCGCGAAGCTCTTTCACGAGAGCAGCGGTAATAGCCATTTTTAAAGCCCCTATTACGCGATCAAGTGGATAACACCTAAAGAAACGGCGGCATGATAGCCGCCGGATCCTTGGGTATAAAATGAAATTTAAGCGGAAGCAGCCTGATCGGCGGCTTCGGTAGCAGCAGCTTCCTGCGCCGGGAGTTCTTCGGCTTCGCCGAGATCTGCACCCGAAGCAGTCATTTCGGCCTGGATACCATCAAGAACGGCACCAACAAACAGGTCGGAATAAAGCTGAATTGCGCGGATCGCGTCGTCATTACCCGGGATCGGGTACTGAACGTCTTGCGGGTCCGAGTTGGAGTCCAGAATGGCAACAACCGGGATGTGCAGGTTGCGTGCTTCATGGATCGCCAGGGATTCTTTATTGGTGTCAACCACGACAATAATGTCCGGCAGACCGCCCATATCCTTAATCCCGCCAAGTGCGCGTTCAAGCTTGTCGCGCGAACGGGTCAGGTTCAGGATTTCTTTTTTGGTCAGGCCTTCAGCGCCGGAAGTCAGGATTTCGTCCTGTTCTTTCAAACGTTTGATCGAACCCGATACGGTGTTCCAGTTGGTCAGCATGCCGCCGAGCCAACGATGGTTCACATAATACTGGCCGCAACGCTTTGCAGCTTCAGCAATAACCGGGGATGCCTGGCGCTTGGTACCAACGAACAGAACGCGGCCACCAGCAGCAGTTACGTCGCGAACAGCCTGCATCGCACGATGCAGCATCGGAACGGTTTCCTGAAGGTTCAGGATGTGAATGTCGTTACGTGCACCAAAGATGTAAGGCTTCATCTTCGGGTTCCAGCGACGGGTGTGGTGACCAAAGTGAACGCCGGCTTCCATCAGCTGACGCATGGTAAATGTTGGCAAAGCCATGATAAATTTCCTACCGTTTTCCGGTTAATACCTCCGTGGGAAGGAATTCTGCCAAATGGCAGAACACCGGATGGACGAATACATAACTATTCGCCACGCTCCCACGTGCGATGTTCGAGGCGGGTTTTAGCGCCGCGCCCCCGATATTGCAAGCCTTAAGTAGGTAACCACACCCACAAAAACCCGCAAAACACAACAATCAGATTTCTTCGGCAAATTCCACACCGGGAATTGCCCCGACAGCCCCGATCAGGGACGGCCCAACCTTGAAGTTGTCAGCCAATTCAATTTCCGCAATGCGTCCGTCCGGACACACCGACGATATATTAACAAGCCCCCGTCCCCGCCCGGCTTTTTCAAGCAGTTCGCGAATTTCCAAAATCGGCTCGGTTCGGGTCAGGCGAATGCGAATGCCTTCGGCAGCCCCGGCCACAGCCTGTTCCAGATCTTCGACACGCTGCCCCTGAATACGCAATTGACCTTCGCGGAACTCCGCCGACACAATCAACAATAGCGGCTTGCCAGAATTGATCACTTCTTTATACGCAACCCAGGCCTCGGCCCAGAACGCCACCTCGAAACTGCCTGTCGCATCAGACAACATCACAAAGGCAAATTTCGAGCCGTTTTTCTTCGAAATCATCTCGCGCGCATTAATAAGCGTACCGGCCAGCTTGATCGCCCCTTTATTCTGGGCACGCATGCGGGCTTCCAGCTCGGAATAAGGGGCAACCCCGATACGCTGCAAGCTTTTGCCAAAGGTATCCAGCGGATGGGCAGACAGGTAAAAGCCGATGGCGGAAAATTCTTCGGTCAGTTTTTCCATCGGCACCCAGTCGCGGCCATCGGGCATGCGAATGGTGTCTTTGCCAAAACCGCTATCATCACCAAACATGCTGATCTGGTCGTTATTGCGCGCCTGCATTTCACGCTGTGAAACGGCCAGAATTTTGTCGACATTTTCATACATAACCCGGCGATTATGATGCAGGCAATCCAGCGCCCCGGCCCGCACCAGATTTTCCAGCAAGCGCTTGTTCAACGCCTTGCTGTCAATCCGGGAGGCAAAATCGGTCAGATCCTTAAACTCGCCATTGGCTTCACGCGAGGCAACAAGGCTTTCCATCGCCGCATCGCCAACATTGCGCACAGCGGCCAGCGCGTAACGAATTTTGCTGACGCCCCCCTGATTTTCAACCGTGAAAGCAACACCTGATTTATTGATACAAGGCGGTAATATTTCGATCCCCAGCCGTTCAACTTCCTGTTTGAAAATTGCCAGCTTGTCGGTGTTATGCATATCAAGCGTCATTAACGCGGCCATAAACTCGACCGGGTAATTCGCCTTTAAATATGCCGTTTGATAGGCCACCAGCGCATAGGCTGCCGCGTGCGATTTGTTAAAGCCGTAGGAGGCAAATTTGGCAACCTGATCAAAAATGTCGGAGGCCTGCTGGCGATCAACATTATTTTTTTCGGCCCCGTCAACAAACAGCGAACGCTGCTTTTCCATTTCCTCGGCAATTTTTTTACCCATCGCCCGACGCAGCAAATCTGCACCGCCCAGTGAGTACCCCGACATCAGCTGGGCCAACTGCATGACCTGTTCCTGATAGATCATGATGCCGTAGGTTTCTTCGAGGATCGGCTTTAGCATCGGATGCATATAGTCGGGTTCTTCGCGTCCGTGCTTGCGGGCAATATAATAGGGAATATTATCCATTGGGCCTGGTCGATACAACGCCACCACAGCGATAATATCTTCCAGCGTATCGGGCTTTAGCCCACGCAAAACATCCTGCATGCCTTGAGATTCAAGCTGGAACACGCCAACCGTTTCGGCCGCCGATAACAGCTTGAACGACGGGCGGTCGTCAAGCGGAATAGCACTGATATCAAAGTCTTGCGGCACGTCCTTGCGCTGGCGCATCAAATTGACGGCTTCGATAATCACGGTCAGGGTCTTAAGACCCAGAAAGTCGAATTTGACCAGCCCGGCATTTTCAACAAATTTCATGTTGAACTGGGTTACCGGCATGTCCGAGCGCGGATCGCGATAAAGTGGCACCAGTTCATCAAGGTCGCGGTCACCAATCACCACACCCGCCGCGTGGGTTGATGAGTTGCGATATAACCCCTCGATCTGCATGGCGATGGTCAGAAGGCGGTCAATATCGGGATCTTCGCGGGCAATACGGCGCAGGTCCGGTTCCATATCGATCGCTTCTTTAAGCGGGATAGGTTTGGCCGGATCACCGGGGATCATTTTACAAATTTTATCGACATAGCCATACGGAATGCTCAGCACACGCCCCACGTCACGTACCGCCGCCTTGGCCTGCAATTTACCAAAGGTGATAATCTGGGCAACACGGTCATAGCCATATTTGTGCTGCACATATTCAATCACTTCACCCCGGCGATCCTGGCAAAAGTCGACGTCAAAGTCAGGCATCGACACACGTTCCGGGTTCAGGAAACGTTCAAACAGCAAGGAAAACCGCAGCGGGTCCAGATCGGTAATTAACAGGGCATAAGCCACCAGCGACCCCGCCCCCGACCCACGGCCCGGCCCCACCGGAATTTCGTGTTCCTTGGCCCACTGGATAAAATCGGCAACGATCAGGAAGTAACCGGGGAAACCCATCTGGTTAATAATGTCGAGTTCATATTCAAGACGGGCATTATAGGGTTCGGTTACTTTCTGTTTTTCGGCCTCGGTCATATCCGCGTTGTAAACATATTTTTCCAGCCGTGCCTGCAAGCCATCAAAGGATTTATGGCGCAGCTCATCAACCTCGGTTCGGCCTTCACCGCAGTCAAATGGTGGCAAAATCGGGTCAATTTTTTCGACATGCCAGGCACAACGATGGGCGATAACCAGTGTATTGTCGCAGGCCTCGGGAAGGTCGGCGAACAGTTCGCGCATTTCCCCGGCGGTTTTAAAACGGTGGTTTGGCGTTAAACGCCACCGGTCATCCTGGCCAACAACAGCCCCCTGCCCGATGCAGATAAACACATCGTGGGCTTCATACATGTCGGCGCGGGGGAAATAACAATCATTGGTCGCAACCAATGGCACGTCATAATCATAGGCCAGCGCGATAAGGCCCGGCTCGATCAGTTCTTCGGATGCCAGACCGTGACGCTGAATTTCAATATAAAGCCGGTCGTCATAAATCGCCTTAAGACGTTCCAGGCATTCAACCGCCTTGCTTTGCTGCTCTTCGCCCAGCAACCGCGCCAACGGCCCGGAGGGTCCGCCAGTCAGGCAGATAACACCGTCGCAATGCTCGGCCAAATGATCAAGCAGCACCTTTGGTGTACTCCCCGCTTCGGTCGTCATATGGGCGCGCGAGACAATTTTCAGCAGGTTGAAATAACCGGTTTTGTTTTGCGCCAGCAAAACAAGCTCGTCAGGGTCCGGTTCGCGCCCGGCCTTGCCCAGAACAATTTCGGTGCCGAAACGCTCAATGCCAATCTGCACGCCCAAAATCGGCTGGATGCCAGCCCCGCTGGCGGCACCGGCAAAATCAAGCGCACCAAACATATTATTAGTGTCGGTCATGGCAACGGCAGGCTGGTTATCTGCCGCGCACAATTTTGCCAGCTCCTTTGTCGTGATCGCCCCCTCGGCCAACGAATAGTTGGTGTGAACGTGCAGATGGATAAAACCGTTTTCCATTGCTGGGTACCTCGACAAAACAAAAGCAAAAACCACAAAGACCACGGGCGCCACAAGGGCGCCCGCCGATCATATATTTATAGAAACCGGAACCCGATTATGAAAGTGTTTCCGGATCAATTTCGACCAAATGACCATCGCGTAACGTTATAATCCGGTCCATCTGGCGGGCCAGTTCCGGGTTATGCGTTGCAATCAGCGATGCCAACCCTGTTTGGCGCACCAGCGACACCAGCATACCAAAAACATTCGCAGCTGTTTGCGGATCAAGGTTACCAGTAGGTTCATCGGCAAACAACACATCGGGAACATTGGCCAGCGCGCGGGCAACCGCAACACGTTGCTGCTCCCCGCCCGACAAGCGGGCCGGGCGATGCTGGGCGCGGGCGTCGATGCCCAGGCATTGCAGCAATTCCATCGCGCGGATTTCGGCATCCTTGCGCTTTAAACCGGCAATCATTTGCGGAATGATTACGTTTTCTACGGCTGAAAATTCCGGCAATAAATGATGGTACTGATAAACAAACCCGATGTGATCCCGGCGCATCTGGGTTCGCGCCAAGTCGGACAGATCGGTGCTGCGCTTGCCGCCAATTGAAACGGTGCCGCTATCGGGGCGTTCCAGCAAACCGGCGATCTGAAGCAGGGTTGATTTGCCCGCACCGGACGGCCCGACCAGCGCAACGATCTCACCCTCGTTAATCGTTAAATCAACAGCCTTGAGGACTTCCAGTTTTTCGGCACCCTGCGAAAAAGACCGTACGACTTTTTCAAGTTTCAGCATCGGCTTCGCCTGGCGCTGAGCGCCGGATGTTTTCTGCACATCACTCATAGCGCAATGCCTCCACCGGATCGAGGCGCGAGGCGCGCCATGCCGGATAGATCGTTGCCAGGAACGACAGCCCCAGTGACATCACACACACCAGAACCACTTCGTTGACATCAAGGTCGGCGGGCAATTGCGACAGGAAATATATTTCGGCGTTAAACAGATCAGCCCCGGTCAGGCTTTGGATAAACTGGCGAATGCTTTCGATGTTTTCGCAAAACAAAACGCCCAGCAATAATCCGCTAAGCGTGCCCAGCACACCAATCGACGCCCCAGTCAAAAAGAATATCTTCAAAACCGAACTGCGTGTTGCCCCCATGGTGCGCAAAATCGCAATGTCGCGCCCCTTATCCTTCACCAGCATCACCATGCCCGAAATAATATTAAAGGCTGCAACCAGAATGATCAGCGTCAGGATCAGGAACATCACATTGCGTTCGACCTGCAAGGCATTGAAGAAATTGGAATTGGACTGTTGCCAGTTCACAAGGCGCAAATTTTCACCGCGCAGGTTTTGCAACAAATCATCCATCGTTCCGGAAAGCCGGGAGGGATCGTTTAGCACAATTTCAAAGTTTGAAATCTTGCCCGGCATCTGGAAATAGGTCTGGGCGGCCTGCATCGGCATAAAGATGAAACCGGAATCATATTCATACATGCCGATATCGAACAGGGCGACCACATGATAGGACCGCATGCGTGGTACCGAGCCAAACGCTGTGACCTTGCCTTTGGGCGAAATCAGGTTAACCGTATCGCCCACGCCAAGGCCCAGCTTCATGGCAAGGCGCGCCCCCATAATGATCGCATCATCGCCCTTGAAGTCTTTCAGGCTGCCAAAAACGATGTTATCGGCCAGCGTATCACGCTTGACGATATCGTCTGGCAACATGCCGCGCACAATTGCCCCGGTCGCCCGACCACTTTTGGAAGCCATAACCTGGCCTTCGACAATCGGGTTGACCAGCATGACATTGCCGGTTTCGACAATTTTCTTTTCGATTTCGTCGTAATTTGGCAACCCGTCAGGGTCTTGCGCGTAAACCGATATATGCCCGTTCAGTCCTAGTATGCGTGAAAGCAGTTCGGCACGAAAACCGTTCATCACGGACATCACGATAATCAGCGTCGCCACACCCAGCATAATGCCAAGCAGCGAAAAGATCGCAATTACCGAGACAAAGCCTTCCTGCCGACGGGGACGCAGATAGCGAAACGCCACCATGCGTTCGAACGGACTGAACATAGGCACATAATCCTTGTGGAGAAGGGTTTCAGACGAAACCCGCATGGGGTCATTTCACAGATCAGATCAAACGTTACGCGGGGCGGTATAACCGCCCCGCATACGGCATTCAGGCACCGATCCGGTTTAAGGCAGCCTCAAGGGTGACTTCGGAACGTTCACCGGATTTACGGTTTTTAAGCTCCACCACACCATTGGCCAAACCTTTGGGTCCAATCACGATCTGCCAGGGCAAACCGATCAGGTCCATATCGGCAAACTTGCCGCCCGCACGAATGTCGCGGTCATCATACAGCACATCAATTTTGGCATTTTTGAGTTTGCCATAAATATCTTCACAAGCTGCATCACAGGCATCATCACCGGTACGTAAATTGATCAGGCCAACGCGGAAAGGTGCGACTTCTTCCGGCCAGATAATGCCGTTTTCATCATGTGATGCCTCGATCAAGGCCCCGACAAGCCGGGAAACACCAATACCGTAAGATCCCATCATGACCGGCACTTCCTTGCCATCCGGGCCCAAAACGGTAGCGCCCATCGGTTCGGAATATTTGGTGCCGAAATGGAAGATATGCCCCACTTCAATTCCGCGCGTCGCAATCAGGTCATCGCCCGCAACAGGGCAATTTTCGGGAACGTGCTTTTCCTCGGTCGCGGCATAATCTTGCAGGGTTTTCTGAACCCATCCTTCAAGATTGGTGCGATCATTCAGGTCCACGCCCTGCCCGGTCAGATCTTTTTCCAGCCATTTTTTATCGCAGAACACTTCACTTTCGCCGGTATCGGCAAGAATGATGAATTCATGGCTAAGATCGCCCCCGATCGGGCCGGTATCGGCCACCATCGGAATGGCCTTCACGCCCAAACGCGAAAATGTCCGGCAATAGGCCAGGAACATTTTATTATAGGCATGACGCGAGCTTTCGTAATCGATATCGAACGAATAGGCATCTTTCATCAGGAATTCGCGCCCCCGCATCACGCCAAAGCGCGGGCGGATCTCGTCGCGGAATTTCCACTGAATATGATACATCAGCTGCGGCACTTGCTTGTAGGACCGAACGTCTTTGCGGAAGATATCGGTGATGACTTCCTCGTTGGTCGGGCCAAACAGCATGTTGCGGTCGTGACGGTCGGTAATGCGCAGCATTTCCAGACCGTAATCTTCATAACGACCGCTTTCCTGCCACAGCTCGGCGGGCTGAATGGTCGGCATCAGCAGTTCGTTACAGCCAATCGCATCCTGTTCTTCACGAACAATCTGTTCGATCTTTTTCAGAACGCGATACCCCAACGGCAACCAGGAATAAATGCCGGCCGAAAGCTGCCGCACCATCCCGGCACGCAGCATCAACCGATGAGAAACGATCTGGGCTTCTGACGGGGTTTCTTTAAGGGTAGGCAGAAAGAACTGGGAAAGACGCATCAATGCCTCGTGATCAAGCAGTCTGGAAAGGTAACAATTACCAAAAATCTTGCCCGGAACATGCGACAGCCACAGCGGAAAGGCAAGACGGAACTTGTAGATTGGCGGAATGCGCCAGCAATGAAAACCCTGAAATCTGCAACCTCGGGTGAGGCGCCATTTTCTACATGCGTTTCGACAGAACCTTAACGATACCCCGCAGCCCGGCATGCTGCAATCAAATCGGCATTTTGCGCAGCATTTCCGATGGGCTTGTCATTAAAAAACACCTGGCCATTACGATAGGTAATTCGGCCAAGGCTCCCCTCCCCGCCAATTCCCGTGGGGGATGCAATGCCGGCAAATTCGAAAAAATCGACGGTCACCGGAAATTCAATCACATCTGGTAATGTAATCGGGTTTGTTTCGGCCTCCGGGCCCTCGGCCGGGGTTACGGCCTGCCCGTCCACATCAACACCGGGTTGATATTCCACACCCGGTTCCGGCTGATAGGCGACGACGGCTTCGCAGGCGTTTTTGCTAACCGTGACGGTTGGCGGCGAAGATGCCGTCGATTCTTTTTGCACAGAATCCGCAGCAAAACCGGGGCCTGAAAAAGCTGTAAGTGCAGCAAAAACAGCTACAAGCACCTGTAAACACGCCTTTTTAGTCGGAAAAAGAACAAACAGCCGCATGGCAAAAACACCTTCTAACTATTTGACGTAACAAGATTTTGTTACACAACGTTACATCCATTTGTGAAGTTTGGTCAAAACATCTTGCATAAACGTGAATTATATGGCTTTTTAACCGTCCTGAAACGACGCAAGATCGTGATGGATAGACGAACCGCAGCCGCTCAAAAAATGCGGGAGGCTTTTTTGCCAATAAGCACAAAAGAAGCAGGCGCGACGTCGAAAAAAAACCTGTGCCAATGAGCCCAGGTCTAGGAGGAAGTAATAAAGATAACGGGAAAACAGCTATAAAATAGCGCTAAAGCAAGATCTTAGGGTCTTGCTTTTTTTTTGTTCCCGCACCCCGAATTTCGCAAAAAGCAAAAGGGGAAATCCCGGAAGATTTCCCCTGCCATCTGTTTGACCAACGCATATGGGCCCTATTTAAAGGCGTCTGCAGCCGGGCGAATATCGATCAGGCCACTGGTAATGACAAAATAGGCAATCGCCCACAGGATGGCCGAAATCAAAGATGTTGCGAGGATTTTCTTCCACATATGGGGCTGTTGTGGCGCACCGCTGTCATGGCCTTTTTCAACCACTTCCTGGCGACGCACCCCAACGGGCAATACCGTAAACAATACCAGCCACCAAATAATCAGATAGGTGACACACCCTGAAAACCAGCCCATAGGACATCCTTGCAAAAACAGTTCAGCATTACCGTGACTCTAATCGCCACGCCCTGCCTGCAGTAATCATTCCCACAGGACCGGCACGCTCAGATCAGATTTGTTCAAGTTCAACCAGCGTGCCATTAAAATCCTTGGGATGCAAAAAAAGAACCGGCTTGCCATGCGCCCCGTTTTTCGGCTCGCCCGTGCCCAGAATACGCGCCCCCTGCGCAATCAGACGGTCCCGCGCGGCCAGTATGTCTTCCACCTCGTAACAAACGTGGTGAATGCCCCCGGCCGTATTTTTTTCCAGAAACGACCGGATCGGCGAATTTTCGCCCAACGGATATAAAAGTTCGATCTTGGTATTGGGCAGTTCAACAAAAACCACCCGCACACCATGATCAGGTTCGTCCTGCGGTTCGGAAACATGTGCGCCCAAAACATCGCGATAAAGGCGTATGCCTTCGTCAAGATCGGGAACGGCAATGGCAACATGATTTAGTCGGCCAATCATGGCGGGCTCCTGCTTGCATCCTGTTTCAAAACGAATATTGCCCCGCATCTGCGATCAGCGCGGGGCAACAGGCATTATTCTTCGGTGACACGCATCAGGTGAACTTCGATCAGCGGACGTTTGCCCTGCTTTTGACGAATGGGTCGGCGCACGGCCTGGCGAATGGCCAGGATAACTGCCGAATCATTAAGCACTTCGTCGTCATCAAGCTGATCGACCCGATTGCCGATTTCGGCAGCAAAACGGTTCAGTTGCACATCGTCGTCTGCTTCGTCAAAAAGACTGGGCGCCGTAATCATGGGTTCGCCCACCATTTCGCCAAACTGGTTGAGCACCACGGTCACAAACATCACACCATTCCACATGATGCGATTACGATTGCGAATGGTGTTGGAATCCCGTTTGATCAGCCGTCCGCCATCCAGGCACAAAATACCGGTATCGACTTCCTCGATCACGCTGGCAAAGCCCGGCGACAAGCGAATAACCGTGCCATCATGCGGGATGACTGTTTCGGGTATCTGGCATTCGCGGCCCAGATTGGCCTGTTCACGCAAATGGCGCGGTTCACCATGCACCGGCACCAGAATTTTGGGTCGGGTTAGTTGATACATACGGGCAAGATCGGCCCGCCCCGGATGACCGGACACATGGATCGGCTCGTCGCGGGCGGTGATTACGTTGATGCCACGTTTGATCAGGGAATTTTGAATATAACCAATCGATTTTTCGTTGCCCGGAATTTCCCGTGCCGAAAAAATCACGGTATCCCCGGCATCAAGCTGAATGGTCGGGTGTTCGCCGCGCGCAATGCGGGCCATAGCCGCGCGGGGTTCGCCCTGCGACCCGGTGCAAACCAACAACACCTGATCCTTGGGAACTTCCATCGCGTCTTCGTCGGATAACAAATTAGGGTATCCGGTAAGATAGCCCACCTTTTTTGCGACCTCTGTAACCCTGCGCATCGACCGTCCGGCAAGGGCAACACAGCGCCCGCTTTCGTGAGCAGCCTCTATAATCGACTGAATACGCGCAACATTGGTGGCAAAACAGGCAATAGCAATGCGTCCGGTGGGTATTTTGGCAAACAGTTCCACCAGATTACGGGCAACCTGCCCTTCCGAGCCGGTCTCCCCTTGGGAAAACACATTGGTCGAGTCACAAATAAGGGCATTTACGCCTTCATCGCCCAAGGCTTCCAGCTTGGCCAGGTCAGCAGCACTGCCCACTTGTGGATCAGGGTCAAATTTCCAGTCGCCGGTATGGACCACAAGCCCCTTGGGCGTGCGAATGGCAAGGGCATTTGGTTCCAGAATCGAATGGGTCATCGTGACCATTTCGATGTCAAAGTCGCCAAGTTTAAAACGCCCGCCCAGTTCAATTTCGTGAATGGGAACCTGATCGGCAAAATCGGTTTCGGCCAATTTGGCACGCAAAAATTCGGCGGCAAACGGGGTTGCATAAATCGGGCAACGCAGACGCGGCCACATATAGGGCACCGCCCCAAGGTGATCTTCGTGGGCGTGGGTTAAAACCAGCCCCAGAAGTTTGTCTTTGCGGGCTTCGATAAAGGACGGGTCCGGCATGACAACATCAACGCCAGGCAAGCCTTCCTCACCAAAGGAAACCCCCATATCAACCATCAACCACTGGTCATTATAGCCATAGAGATTAAGGTTCATCCCGATCTCGCCGGAACCACCCAGCGGGACAAACAGCAACTCATCCTTTGGCAAAAACAAATCCACGAAACCTCACTTTTCCGATCAAACCGATTGCGAAACGTATGAAAAACCATACGCAGCCAATAACATAAATTCTTTTACGCCAATTGTCCGGCTTTGTCGTTTTCCAAATTTTGACGATATATCATCAAAAGCCCCAGCATCGTCAAATCGCCGTGCGAATGACCAATTTCGTCAATCGCCTTTGCAAATAACGGTGCAAGGCCACCTGTGGCAACAACCTTCATTGCCGGTTCGTTCTGCTGGCTGCGAATACGCGCCAAAAGTCCTTCGATCATTGAAATATAGCCCCAATACACGCCCGACTGCATTGCTTCGACGGTATTTTTGCCAACCACGTTGCCCGGTGCCTCGACGGCAACCATGGGCAATTGCGCCGCCGCCATATGCAGGGCCTTGATCGATAAATTAACCCCAGGCGCAATAATACCGCCCAGATAATTCCCCTGCCCGTCAATAACATCAAATGTGGTGGCTGTGCCAAAATCCAGCACCACCAGCGGGCCGCCAAACAAACGATGGGCCGCCACAGCATTCACCAGCCGGTCCGCGCCCACTTCGCTGGGCCGATCCATGATGACTTTCATTTTCAAGTCAACATTCGGGCTGCCAACGATCATGGGGTCGACACTAAAATACTGGCGACACAGGGTCTTCAAACTGAACTCGGCGGCAGGCACAACCGTTGCAATGATCGCACCGCTAATAGCATCGCGGGGAACGCCCGATAGTTCGAAAAGATGATGAAGCCAGACACCCAGTTCGTCTGCGGTGCGCTCAACCGTTGTTGAACAGCGCCACTGCCCTTTTATGGCATCGCCGTCAAATACGGCAAAAACGATATTGGTATTTCCAGCATCTATTGCCAGCAACATGGTCGCTCATGGTTTCCCTGGTTAAGATGCCTGATATGGCATCTTCATTGTCCCAAAGCGAAAGGCGCGTCCGGTCAGCTTTTGAAAAACACTTCGCCCGCGCCGATAACATGCTCCGTGCCATTCTCGTCTTTTAAAATCAGGGACCCGCCATGATCAAGCCCGACGAAAGTCCCGTTAAGGGTGCGCTCGCTTAACCGCGCCACAATCGGCTCGCCAAAACCATAGGCGCGCGCCAGCCAGCTTTCGCGCACAGCGTCAAACCCGCGGGCGTGCCATTGCGCCAACAAATCATCAATACGGGCACTGTAGGCCGAAATAAGGTCTTCGATGCGAATCATGGCGCCAAGATCGGCCAGAGAGGTAGAGGGGCGGTCAACGTCATCAGGATGAAATGCAATATTCACCCCGGTGCCAATCACCAGATAATCGGTATCGCGGCCAGAAAGCGACGCACTTTCGAGCAAAATGCCGCACAATTTTCGCCCGTTAACCATCAGGTCATTGGGCCACTTGCATTTGGGGGTTACCTGCCCTGCCGTAACAATATCGATGGCTTCGGCCATTGCCAAAGAGACCAGAAATGTCAGGCGGGCTGATTCTTGTAACGGGCAATCGGGGCGCAACAAAAGTGACAGGAACAGATTGCCAACCGGCGATCTCCATTCCCGCCCCCGGCGCCCGCGACCAGCAAGCTGGAGCCGGGCCCAAATAAGGGCGCCACTTGGGGCGCCCTTATCTCCGAGGCGCTTGGCCTCTTCATTGGTACTGTCGATGACGTCGTGGAAATGCAGAACATATCCGTTAGGAAGACGTACGACAGGATCGCGCATATTAATGTCCGAACAGTGAGGAAGCAGCGGCCGCAGCACTATCGGTTAACGGGTTCGGGAAGAACACGAAAACCATAATAATGATGGTGGCCACAGCCATGATCACATTAAGTTCGGTGCCGTTGCGATCAAAGCCTTCGACCGGTTCATCGAAATACATAACCTTGATCACGCGCAAATAGTAATACGCGCTGACAACCGAGGTCACCAAACCGATCACCGCCAGGGTAATCAGGCCGGAATCAACGGCGGCCTTGAACACATAGAACTTACCGAAGAACCCGGCGAGCGGCGGAATACCAGCCATCGAGAACATCAGAAGTGCCGTTGCCGCAGCCATCAGCGGTTTGGTCCGGGACAGGCCCGACAAATCGGCAATTTCTTCGACCATACGATCATGACGACGCATCGACAGGATAACGGCGAAGGTACCGATATTCATCACCAGATAAATACCCAGATAAACCAGCACGGCCTGAACACCAGCCTCTGTTCCTGCGGCCAGCCCGACAAGAGCAAAACCAACATGACCGATTGATGAATAAGCCATCAGACGTTTGATATTGTTCTGGCGCAGGGCCGCAAACGAGCCCCAAACCATCGAGAGGATGGAAACCAGAACAATGATCTGCTGCCAGTCGGCGACGACATGGGCAAACGGCCCCAGTGCAACCCGCACGAACAGGGCCAAACCGGCAACTTTCGGGGCAACCGCAAAGAATGCGGTTACCGGGGTCGGTGCGCCTTCGTAAACGTCCGGCGTCCACATATGGAACGGTGCGGCCGAAACCTTGAAGCACAGACCGGCGAAAATAAACGCCAGCCCCACCAGCGTTCCAACCGACAGACCGCCGTTGCTAACAGCGTCGCTGATCACATTAAAGTTGGTTGAACCGGTAAAGCCATAAACCATCGACATGCCGTAAAGCAGCATTCCCGAGGCAATCGAACCCAGAACAAAGTATTTCAGGCCCGATTCTGTGGCACGCACGGTGTCACGACGAATGGCCGCAACAACGTAAAGTGCCAGACTTTGCAGTTCCAGACCGACATAAAGCGACAGCATGTCAGATGCCGAAACCATGGCCATCATGCCAACGGTTGCCAGCATCAGCAGGATCGGAAATTCAAAGCGTGCCATCCGTTCGCGTTCAGCGAACTTCATCGACATGATCACACCAAGAGCCGAACCGGTCAGGATCAGAACCTTGCAGAACCGCGCAAACGGATCCGCCAGGAACTGGCCTGAAAATGCCGACCCGTTATCGCCCGTGATCACAAGGATCACGGCGATAACCATCGCGCCAACAGCAGCCCAGGAAACGGTGCGGAACGAACGGTCCTTGCCGGTGAAAACGCCCAGCATCAATAACGCAAGCGATGCAACGGCCATAAAGATTTCGGGCAATGCCACCCCGAGGTTGAGCATAGAATCTCCCATGTTCATTCCCCTTAATTCGCCGCAAGCTGCGCGGCACTTGCCGCAGCGGCCTGCGCCGTTTCAACTTGGTTGACCAAATGCAGAACCGATGCATGCATGATATCGAGGAACGAGCTGGGATAGATCCCCATCCACAGAACCACAATAATCAGCGGCGCAAACAGCAGCCATTCCCGCGGGCTCAGATCAAGAATGTTCTTAAGGTTTTCCTTGGTCAGTGCCCCGAAAATGATCCGGCGATACAGATAAAGCGCATAGGCCGCACCGAGGATCAGACCGGTTGAGGCAAAGAAAGCAACCCAGGTATTGGCTTCAAAAGCCCCCAACAGGGTCAGGATTTCGCCAACAAAGCCACCAGTACCGGGCAAGCCAACCGACGCCATGGTAAAGAACATGAACGTGAAGGCATAGCCTGGCATGCGGTGAACAAGGCCGCCATAGGCATCAATTTCGCGGGTGTGCATGCGATCGTAAATCACGCCAACACACAGGAACAATGCACCGGACACCACACCGTGGCTCAGCATCTGAAAGATCGAACCTTCAAGACCATGCTGATTAAAGGTGAAGGCACCAACAGTGACAATACCCATATGCGCGACAGAGGAATAAGCGATCAGCTTTTTCATGTCTTCCTGTGCCAGTGCCACCAGAGAGGTATAGATAATGGCAATGATCGACAGGGTGAAAATCAGCGGGGCAAAGGTTTCAGATGCCAGCGGCAACATCGGCAACGAGAACCGCAGGAAACCGTACCCACCCATTTTCAAAAGCACACCGGCCAGAATAACGGAACCTGCCGTCGGTGCTTCCACGTGGGCATCGGGCAACCAGGTGTGGACCGGCCACATCGGCACCTTGACCGCAAAGGAGGCAAAGAAAGCAAGCCACATCCATAGCTGGGCCTGATAGCTGAAGGTATGCGTCATCAGGGTCGGAATGTCGCTGGTGCCGGCATCGAAATACATGGCCATCAGCGCGACCAGCATCAGAACCGAGCCCAGCAGCGTATAAAGGAACAGCTTGAAAGCTGCATATACGCGGCGCGGCCCGCCCCAGACGCCGATGATGATAAACATCGGGATCAGCACACCTTCAAAGAAGATGTAGAACAGCATGGCATCAAGCGAACTGAACATGCCGACCATCATGGTTTCAAGAACCAGGAACGCGATCATGTATTCCTTGACCCGTTTCTGAATGGCTTCCCATGCGGAAAGAATACAGATCGGGGTCAGGAACGTTGCCAGAATGACAAACAGAACCGAAATACCGTCAACACCCATGTGATAGGACACATTAAGGCCCGGCATCCATTCCGCCTTTTCGACGAACTGGAAGTTTGCGGTTGTTGTATCAAAGTTGATCCACAGCATCAGCGATGCCAGGAAAGTAAATCCAGACGTCCACAGCGCGACCCAGCGCGAGTTGCGGGCGACATTCGCTTCTTCACCGCGGATCAGGAGGATAAAAAATGCCCCCAATAGCGGTAAAAAAGTGATGATCGAAAGAATTGGCCAATCACTCATCGCCCGTTAACCCATCTTCCAGATTGTGTAAGACACCAAGGTCGCAATACCGATCAGCATGGCAAACGCATAGTGGTAGACGAAGCCGCTTTGCAGGGCGCTAAAGCGCCGCGCAATATTGCGACATGCTGCAGCAACACCGTCCGGACCAACACCGTCGATCAGGGCGCCATCGCCTGCCTTCCAAAAGCCACGACCCAAAGCAAAGGCCGGCTTGACGAAGATCGCGTTATACAGCTCGTCGAAATACCATTTGTTCAGCAAGAAGCGGTAAACACCATTAAAGGTATTCGCCAAAGTCCGCGGCAGCGACGGCACCAGACGATACATCAACACCGCCAAAGCCAGGCCAAGCATCATGGCAACAAACGGTGCCATTTTGACCCACTCGGGAACGTGGTGTGAATTTTCCAGTGCCTGATGGTTTTCAGAAACAAAGATCGCACCGTTCCAGAAGGACAGCATCTCTTCGTAATTGCCACCAAACCAGTTTACGGCAAACCAGCCCGCAAACACCGCACCAACAGCCAGGATCAGCAACGGAACCGTCATTACAGCCGGGCTTTCATGAACATGTGCCATGGTGCGTTCATCCGCACGCGGGGCACCAAAGAAGGTCATGAAAATCAGACGCCAGCTATAGAACGACGTCATGAAGGCCGCAATGATCCCCATCCAGAAAGCATAGGTACCAACACCGGTATGAGCGGCAAAGGCGCTTTCAATGATCATGTCCTTGGAATAGTAACCCGCCAGGCCCGGAACACCGGTAATCGCCAAGGTCCCGATCAGCATTACGCCAAAGGTAAGCGGAACCATTTTCCAGATACCGCCCATCTTGCGCATGTCCTGTTCATCGGACATGGCATGAATGACCGAACCGGCACTGAGGAACAGCAAAGCCTTGAAAAAGCCATGTGTCATCAGGTGGAACACGCCCGCGCTATAGGCAGAAACGCCGCACGCAAAGAACATATAGCCAAGCTGTGAACAGGTCGAATAGGCAATCACACGTTTGATATCGTTCTGAACGCAACCGATGGTCGCGGCAAAGAACGCCGTGGTCGCACCGACAACCGTCACAATGGCAAGGGTGGTTTCGGCATATTCAAAAATCGGCGACAAACGCGCGACCATGAACACACCGGCCGTCACCATCGTTGCCGCGTGAATAAGGGCCGAAACCGGCGTCGGGCCTTCCATTGCGTCAGGCAGCCAGGTATGCAGGCCCAACTGGGCCGATTTCCCCATCGCGCCAACGAACAGCAGGAAGGTTGCAATGTTCAGGGCCGAAAAGTCATGACCAAGGAACACCAACGTTGCACCGGAAACTTCTTCGGCATTGGCGAAGATGGTATCGAACTGCACCGTGCCAAACAGCACATAGACAGCAAAGATACCCAGCGCAAAGCCAAAGTCACCCACGCGGTTAACCAGGAATGCCTTGATAGCCGCCGAAGATGCCGACGGTTTGGAATACCAGAAACCAATCAGCAAATAGGATGCAAGGCCCACACCTTCCCAACCGAAAAACAGCTGGATCAGGTTGTCTGCCGTTATCAGCATCAGCATGGCAAAGGTAAACAGGCTGAGATAAGCCATGAAACGAGGCTTGTCAGGGTCGTGCGACATATAACCGATGGAATAGATATGAACCATCGACGATACGCCGGTAACCACAATCAGCATCACGCAGGTCAGCGTATCAAACCGCAGCGACCAGTTTGCCGTGAAGTCACCCGAACTGATCCAGGTGAACAGATCGAGCGTTACCGGATTGCCGTTGAGGGCAACATCGATAAAGGCCGCAACGGACAACGCCGCCGCCGTCACCACACCCGCCACAGTTATAAGCTGTGACAGACGATCCGAGGTCGAGACACCGTGATGATGATCATCATGGGCAGCAGGTGCATTGGCTGTTTTCATCGCCCCGACAAGGGTGATCAAACCGGCAATGATGGCCGCGATAAGGGGCAGGAAAACGATCAGAGCGTACATATCTGTGCCTTACCCCTTCATCATGTTGATGTCTTCAACCGCGATCGTGCCGCGATTACGGAAATAGACCACCAGGATCGCCAGGCCAATGGCAGCTTCCGCCGCCGCAACCGTCAAGACAAAGATGGTGAAAACCTGGCCAACCAGATCGCCCAGAAAGGACGAAAAAGCGACGAAGTTAATATTGACTGCCAGCAGCATCAGTTCGATCGACATCATGATGATGATGACGTTCTTCCGGTTCATGAAGATACCGAAAATCCCGAGGGTGAACAGGATGGCAGCGACAGTCAGGTAATGAGCAAGTCCGATTTCCATCAGATCCCCCTACCGACCGGTACTTTTTTGATTTCAAGGGTCTCGGCGCGCTGGCGCTGGACCTGCTGGGAAATATTCTGGCGACGGACACCTTCACGATGACGCAGGGTCAGAACGATTGCGCCGATCATTGCCGTTAACAACACCAGACCGGCAGCCTGGAAGATATAGGCATAGTCGGTGTAAAGCAGCATCCCGATTGCATTAACATTGTTGACCCCGACTGGAACAGGCTGGGCGATGGCCGCCATTTTGGCATCGGTCATAACCCAACCGCCACCCACAAAGGCCAGCTCGACAAACAATACAGCAGCAACCAGAACACCAATCGGCAGGTAGCTCAGAAATCCTTCGCGCATTTCGACAAAGTTAATGTCGAGCATCATGACGACGAACATGAACAGAACTGCGATGGCGCCGACATAGACGACAACCAGAAGCATGGCGAGAAATTCAGCGCCCAACAGGACAAAAAGCCCGGCAGCGTTGAAAAACGTCAGAATTAGAAACAACACCGAATGAACCGGGTTGCGTACAGTTACCACCATGGCGGCAGAGATAACTGCAATAATGGCAAACAGATAAAAAGCCAAAGCCTGTACGACCATAAGGTACCCCCTTGGCGAAACGCCTCCGCAAGCGGCGGAAGGCGCTCCATGAACTTTTTCTAAACGATCAGACGCGACACTTACCGGTAAGGTGCGTCTGCCTCCAATCGTGCAGCAAGCTCGGATTCCCAACGCTCGCCATTTTCAAGGAGCTTGTCTTTATCGTAAAGAAGCTCCTCGCGGTTTTCGGTTGCGAACTCAAAGTTCGGACCTTCAACGATTGCATCCACCGGACAGGCTTCTTCACAGAAACCGCAATAGATGCATTTCGTCATATCAATGTCGTAACGCGTTGTACGACGGGATCCGTCCATGCGGGGCTCCACCTCGATGGTGATTGCCTGGGCCGGACAGATGGCTTCGCACAACTTGCATGCGATGCAGCGCTCTTCTCCATTCGGATAACGGCGCAAGGCATGTTCGCCACGGAAACGCGGGCTTAGCGGACCTTTTTCATACGGATAATTCAGCGTCACCTTTGGCTTGAACATATATTTGAAGGTGAGCGCCATACCGGAAAGTAGTTCCACCAGCAGGAAACTCCGGGCCGTCCGATCTATAAATGACATCGTTTACCTCTCTCTTGCCGATGCGCGGCGATCAGGCCGGGATTTTGTCGAAAACGACCAGGAACGTGGCAACCAGCATGACCCAGGCAAATGACAGCGGCAGGAAAATCTTCCAGCCCAGGCGCATCAGCTGGTCATAACGGTAACGCGGGAAAGTGGCACGTACCCAGAGGAAAATGAACAGAACCATGCAGATCTTGATGATAAGCCACAACGGACCGGGAATGAAATCCAGGAATGGCAACGGCGCTTGCCAACCACCGAGGAACAGGGTGGCGCAAAGGGCGCTCATCAAAATCATGTTGGCGTATTCGCCAAGGAAAAACAGCGCAAAGGTCATCGCTGAATAATCAACGTTATAACCCGACACCAGTTCGGCTTCCGCTTCGGGAAGGTCAAACGGGGCACGGTTTGTTTCCGCAAGGATCGAAACAATGAAAACCACAAACATCGGCAGATGATAGATGAAGTTCCAGTTCCAGAACCCGCCCGACTGCGCGTGAACAATGTCGGAAAGGTTTAGAGACCCGGTGGTCAGCAAAACCGAAATAATGATCAGGCCGATCGAAATTTCGTACGACACCATCTGCGCTGCTGAACGCAACGCGCCCAGAAAAGCGTATTTGGAGTTGGAAGCCCACCCGGCCATCACGATGCCATAGACACCCAGTGACGAAATAGCGAACAGGTAGAGAATACCAACATTAAGGTTGGAAACCACCAGGCCTTCGCCAAACGGGATCACCGCCCAGGCAACAAGTGCGAGAATGAAGGTCAACATCGGTGCAATAAGAAACACCGCCTTGTTGGCACTGGTCGGAATGACCGTTTCCTTCAAAAACAGCTTCAAGCCGTCTGCCAGTGGCTGCAACAGGCCGAAAGGCCCAACCACATTCGGGCCTTTGCGCATTTGCATCGCGCCAATCACCTTGCGTTCGGCATAGGTGAGATAGGCCACAGCAATCAGCAAGGGAAGCACGATCACCAGGATTTTAGCGACGATCCAAATTCCTGGCTGAATATATCCGTCCCAAAGAAGTTCCATCGGTCAAACCGTATCTTTTGCGTTTGGTCCCGTCATCGGGACACCCCCTAGCGAGAGAAGGCGACGGTTACCCGCCGCCCGTTCCCGAACTCAGGCAACCTTTCCGGCAGCCGCATCCTTGACGAAGGCTTCAGTACATTTTGCCATCGTCACCGATGCCCGGCTGATCGGGTCGGTCATGTAAAAATTGCGAACCGGCGAAGCAAAGCCTTCCGACTTCATCACACCAGCCTTGCCGAAATCACCCCATGCCGCTTTACGCGGAACATTAACAGAGCCGAACACATCGTTGATTTCAACCATGCGGGTCCGAACAGCTTCAATGTTGTCATATGGCAAGGTCAGGCCAAGGCTGGCTGACAGCGCACGAACGATCTTCCAGTCTTCGCGGGCATCCCCAACCGGGAATACAGCGCGCCAACCATACTGAACACGACCTTCGGTATTAACGTAGGTCCCGTTCTTTTCGGTATAGGCGGCACCCGGCAGAACAACATCCGCCACCTGGGCACCGGCATCACCAAGGCAGCCCTGGTAAACCACGAAAGCCTTGGAAAGCTTGGACGTGTCAAGCTCATCTGCACCAAGCAGATAAACAACTTCGACATCGCCCTTGGCCGCACCATCGAGAATTTCGGTGGTCGACAAGCCGCCCTCGCCCGGCACAAAGCCAAGATCAAGGCCGCCAACACGGGCCGCGGCGGTATGCAGAACGTTAAAACCGTTCCACTCGCCGGTAACCATGCCGTATTTATCGGCAATGGCACGCGCGGTTGCCAAAACAGCTTCGCCGTCTTCACGGTTCAGCGCCCCCATCCCCAGAATGATCATGGGGTTTGACGCGGCTTCCAGAACCTTGGCAAAGTCGTTTTTGCCCTCAAGGATTTCGGTCAGCGTTTCCGGACCGGCCCCAAGATAGTCATGCTTGAAGGTCGGGTCCCAGTTCTCGCCGATCAGGGCAAGACGGAAATCACCGGCCGTCATGCGCCAGCGTTTACGCAAGCGCGAATTGATAATCGGCGCTTCGGCGCGAACATTGGCACCCACGATCAGGCAGGCATCGGCTTCTTCGATACCGGCAATGGTGGAGTTGAAGATATAGGACGAACGGGGTCCGCCAATCTTCGAGCCATCCTGACGGCAATCAAGGTTTGACGAGCCAAGTTTGCCCATCAGATCTTTCAAAGCCGTCATGGATTCGCAATCAACGGTATCGCCGGCAAGGGCCGCGATCTTTTTACCATCGAGCCCGGCAACCTTGGCTTTAATCGCGGCAAAGGCTTCGTCCCAGCTAGCGGGGACAAGTTTACCGTTCACCCGAACATAAGGACGGTCAAGGCGCTGACGTTTCAGACCATCAATGGCGTAACGGGTTTTGTCCGAAATCCATTCTTCGTTCACGTCTTCATTCAGGCGCGGTAACACGCGCAGAACTTCAGACCCGCGGGTGTCGATACGAATGTTTGACCCAACGGCATCCATCACATCGACGCTATCGGTTTTCTTCAATTCCCACGGACGCGCGGTAAACGCATAGGGTTTTGATGTCAAAGCACCGACCGGGCACAAATCAATCAAATTGCCTGAAAGTTCCGAATTGATCGACGCTTCGATGTACGGTCCAACCTCGGTGTCTTCACCGCGGTAAACCGCACCCATCGTGCCAACACCGGCAACTTCTTCGGAGAAACGAACGCAACGGGTGCAATGGATACAACGGGTCATGATCGTTTTCACGATCGGGCCCAGTTCCTTGTCCTTAACGGCACGTTTCTTTTCGGTGTAACGCGATGAATCAAAACCATAGGCCATGGCCTGGTCCTGAAGGTCACATTCGCCACCCTGGTCGCAAATCGGGCAATCTAGCGGATGGTTGATCAGCAGAAATTCCATAACGCCATTGCGTGCCTTTTTCACAAGGTCGGAATCCGTTTTAATCACCATTCCGTCGGCCGCAGGCATGGCACAGGACGCAACCGGTTTTGGCGCGCGCTCCATTTCCACCAGGCACATACGGCAGTTACCGGCGATCGACAGGCGCTCGTGATAACAGAAACGGGGAATTTCCTTTCCCGCTTCTTCACAAGCCTGCAGAACTGTCGCTCCGGCTTCCACTTCGACTTCGATACCGTCAACTGTCAGTTTCGGCATGTCTCAATCCCTCTCAACAGGCCTCTCTCAGGCCGCGATCCGTGCGCGATATTCCTTGATCCGCCGTTCCATTTCGGGACGGAAATTACGGATCAAACCCTGGATCGGCCATGCGGCGGCATCCCCAAGCGCACAAATGGTGTGGCCTTCGACCTGTTTGGTCACGTCCCACAAAAGGTCGATTTCATCGAGTGTGGCCTCGCCGCGAACCATGCGCTGCATCATGCGCATCATCCAGCCCGTACCTTCACGGCACGGGGTACACTGACCACAGCTTTCATGTTTGTAAAATTCGGATAGGCGCGCAATCGCGTAAACAATGTCGGTCGACTTGTCCATCACGATAACCGCAGCCGTCCCAAGCCCCGAGCCAACTTCACGCAGTGAGTCGAAATCCATCAGGACATCGTCACATACATCCTTGGTCAGAACCGGAACCGATGAGCCGCCAGGAATAACCGCCAGCAAATTGTCCCATCCACCACGAACACCGCCACAATGACGCTCAATCAGCTCACGCAGCGGAATGCTCATGGCTTCTTCAACGGTGCAGGGCTTTTCAACGTGACCGGAAATGGCAAACAGTTTGGTTCCGTGGTTCTTTTCACGGCCAAAGCTGGAAAACCAGGCCCCGCCCCGACGCAGAATTTCGGGAACAGCAGCAATCGATTCGACGTTGTTGACCGTGGTCGGGCAACCATACAAACCGGCGTTGGCCGGAAAGGGCGGTTTCAAACGGGGCTGACCTTTTTTGCCTTCAAGGCTTTCGATCAGGGCCGTTTCTTCACCGCAAATATACGCACCCGCACCAAGATGCAGGTAAATATCAAAATCCCAACCCGAACCGCAGGCATTTTTGCCCACCAGCCCTGCGTCATAGGCCTCGTCGATGGCACGCTGCAGGTTCGATGCTTCGTGATAAAACTCACCACGAATATAAATATAAGCCGCATGCGCGCGCATCGCGAAACTGGCCAGCAAGCACCCTTCGATCAGGGTGTGCGGGTCGTTACGCATAATTTCGCGGTCTTTGCAGGTGCCCGGTTCGCCTTCATCGGCATTCACAACCAGGTAATGCGGGCGACCATCGGATTCCTTGGGCATAAACGACCATTTCAGGCCCGTCGGAAAACCTGCGCCGCCACGGCCACGCATCCCCGATGCCTTCATTTCGTCGATAATCCAGTCCTGACCTTTTTCGATCAGTCCCTTCGTGCCATCCCAATTCCCGCGACCTTGCGCCGCTTTCAGGCCAAAATCCTGAAAACCGTAAAGGTTGGTAAAAATGCGATCCTTGTCTTGCAGCATATCAGGCCTCCCCGTCTTTGGGTTCAGCAGGCTGATCTGCGGCACCACAGCCACAGAATGCTTTCAGAACCTTGGGACCGTCAATCGGCTCGCACCCGCGACGACCGCTTTGCGGGCCCGCCTTGGGTTTATCACCGCGTTTAAGCGTATCAAGAATGTTCCTGGTGCTTTCGCCGGTCAGATCTTCGTAATAATCGTCGTTAATCTGCATCATCGGCGCATTGACGCAAGCGCCAAGGCATTCGACTTCGATCAGGGTAAACTTGCCATCTGCAGTGGTTTCACCAATGCCAATGCCAAGTTCATCCTTGCACATTTTGACGATGTCCGACGATCCACGCAGCCAGCACGGCGTTGTGGTACACACCTGAATAAAATTCTGCCCGACGGGCGCCAGATTATACATGGTGTAGAAAGTAGCGACTTCATAAACCCGAATTGCCGGCATATCGAGCATGTCAGCAATATAGTCCATGGCAACAGTCGGCACCCAGTTGCCTTCGGTCTGGCGCTGGGCCAGATCGAGAAGCGGCATGGTTGCACTTTGCTGGCGACCTTGCGGGTACTTGGCGATGATCTTTTTCGCCCTGTCCATGTTTTCGGGTGTGAACGCGAAACTGGTCGGCTGAAGCTCGCGGGGAGCTGGTCTTCTTAAATGGCTCATCGGTCAATCTCACCGAAAACAATGTCAAGCGAACCGATATTGGCAACAACGTCAGCCAACATATGACCCTTCGACATGAAATCCATGCCTTGCAGATGGGCAAATCCCGGTGCGCGAATTTTACAGCGATACGGACGGTTGGACCCGTCCGACACCAGGAATACGCCAAACTCACCTTTGGGCGCTTCAACCGCGGCATAGCATTCGCCAGCCGGAACGTGGAAGCCTTCGGTAAACAGCTTGAAGTGATGAATAAGGGCTTCCATCGACCGCTTCATATCGGCACGCGCCGGCGGAGCAACCTTGTTATTTTGAACAATTACCGGGCCGTCAGGCATTTTATCAATAACCTGGCGCATGATCCGCAGCGACTGGTTCATTTCTTCGAAACGGACCAGATAGCGGTCATAAACGTCGCCGTGTTTGCCAATCGGAATGTCAAAATCAAAATCTTCATACGAATCGTAAGGCTGGGATTTACGCAAATCCCAGGCAATGCCCGATGCGCGAATATTTGGCCCCGTAAAGCCCCAGTCAAAGGCTTCTTCAGCGGTAACCGTTCCGATACCAACAGCACGCTGTTTGAAGATACGATTGCCGGTTAAGACACGGTCAAAGTCTTTGACGAATTTCGGAAACTGGTCAACCCAGTCCGAAATATCTTCCAGAAGACCTGCCGGTAAATCGGCAGCAACACCACCCGGACGGAAATAGTTGGCGTGAAGCCGCGCACCGCAAACCCGCTCATAAAATTCCATGAGCTTTTCACGTTCTTCAAAACCCCACAGCAACGGGGTCATGGCACCAACGTCAAGTGCGAACGTCGTCAGGTTCAGGATGTGGTTCAAAATACGACCGATTTCCGCGTAAAGAACACGAATATACTGCCCGCGCTTGGGAACCTCGACGCCCATCAGCTTTTCAATCGCCAGACAGAAGGCATGCTCCTGGTTCATCGGCGCGACATAGTCGAGGCGGTCAAAATACGGCGTGGCCTGCATGTAGGTCTTGTATTCGATCAGCTTTTCGGTGCCGCGATGCAGCAACCCGATATGCGGATCGGCACGTTCGATAACTTCGCCGTCCATTTCGAGAACAAGCCGCAAAACCCCGTGCGCCGCAGGGTGCTGCGGGCCGAAGTTAAGGGTCATGTTTTTAATTTTTTGCTCGGACATCAGGCCTTGCCCTCCGCCTTTTCGTCGCCCGGCAGAATGCTTTGCATTCCTTCCCACGGGCTTTCGAAATCAAAGTTACGGAAATCCTGCACCAGTTTCACCGGCTCATAAACGACCCGTTTCTGCTCGTCATCATAACGAACCTCAACATAGCCCGTCAGCGGGAAGTCCTTGCGCAGCGGATGGCCTTCGAAACCGTAATCGGTCAGAATACGGCGCGGATCCGGGTGATCGGCGAAAAACACGCCATACATGTCCCAGGTTTCACGCTCGAACCAGTTGGCTGCATTAAAAACGCCAACAGCGGTTGGAACCGGTGTTTCTTCGTCGGTGGTAACCTTCACGCGGATGCGCAGGTTATGCTTGAGCGACAGCAGGTGGTAAACAACCTCGAAACGCTCGGCGCGCTCCGGGTAATCAACCCCGCAGATATCGATAAGCTGCTTGAAAAGACACCCGGCATCATCGCGCAGGAATGTCAGAACATTCGTAATTGATTCGCGTTTAACGACGACGGTTAACTCGCCATAGCGGTACGCAGTATCAATAACATCGGCGCCAAAATGCGACTTTAAAAGATCCTTCAGATCTTTCAGCGCGACGCTGTTATCGCTGAGCAATTCGCTCATGCTAGCCCCCTACTCTCGGATCAGCGTGACAGGACACCGGTACGGCGGATTTTCTTTTGCAATTGCAAAATACCGTAAATCAGCGCCTCGGCTGTCGGCGGGCAACCGGGGACATAAATGTCAACCGGAACAACACGGTCACAACCGCGCACCACCGAATAGGAATAGTGATAATACCCGCCGCCATTGGCACACGAGCCCATCGAAATAACCCAGCGCGGCTCGGCCATCTGGTCGTAAACCTTGCGCAGAGCCGGTGCCATCTTGTTGGTCAGCGTACCGGCAACAATCATAACGTCGGACTGGCGCGGGCTGGGGCGAAACACAACACCGTAACGGTCCATGTCATAACGCGCCGCAGCCGCGTGCATCATTTCAACAGCACAACAAGCCAGACCAAAGGTCATCGGCCACATCGACCCTGTGCTGGCCCAGGTTGCGAGCTTGTCGAGACTGGAAAGGACAAAGCCCTTGTCATTCATCTCGTCAAACACGCCCTTAAGCAGCACATCCTGATCGTGACCAGGGGCCAAAGGGGCGCCTGTATTGGTGCTCACTCCCATTCCAGAGCTCCCTTCTTCCATTCATAGACAAAGCCGATTGTCAGCACTGCCAGGAAAACAACCATCGACAGGAAACCAAATGTTCCGATTTTACCGAGCGTCACCGCCCACGGGAACAGGAAGGCAACTTCCAGATCGAAAATGATGAACAAGATTGCGACCAGGTAGAAGCGAACATCAAATTTGATGCGTGCATCTTCGAATGGCGAAAAGCCGCACTCATATGCAGACAGCTTTTCAGCATCCGGGGCCTGCTTGGCCAGAACCAGCGAAGCGATGATGATAACCGCCGAAAGACCGACGGCAATCCCGATGAAAATCAGGATCGGAAGATATTCCGAAAGAAGCTCTTGCATCTCTCTGACCTCTCAAGAACAGGTCTAACCAGAACCCGACCAGGTCCCCACCTAGCCCGTAAGGCGCACCATAACGTATGCACCACACAAGTACCAGCCCCGGAGATGTGTTTCCACCTCGCCAAGCCTGACACTTTTCTAAACTTTTTTGCCATCCATGGTCAATTTCAGGTCAGCAGAACGTCGCCAACGCAGTCCAGATTGTTGCAAGGCAGCAAAAGGATTACGGGCAGGAAAGACGCAGCGCCCAATAAAGAACACAGACGATGACCGGATTGGCGGGAGCGACGGGACTTGAACCCGCGACCTCCGGCGTGACAGGCCGGCGCTCTAACCAACTGAGCTACGCCCCCAAAACGGCCATCTATCGGCGTGCTCTTGTTAGACCAGCCCCCATGCTAAGTCAAGCTGATAGCAACGCTTTCAACCGCGTCGTCATTTCATCTCGAAATGATCACCTTAAAAGAAAAACTTCAGCGTTTTTTTGCGTCAAACGTCTCAATATGTCAATTTGTCTGGCGGTGCGGCATGCTAGAGGTCTTTTCATACACGCACTTAGGCCTTATAGATTTATTGACTGGTCGTAACGTATCCTTCACGAGGATACCTTATCTCGAACCGGATCTGGAATTGCTGACGGAGTGGGCTTTACGTGGGGCGCGTTAAAGAAGAATACCGGTCGCTTTCTGGACAGGAAAAAGCGGCCATCCTGATGCTGGCACTGGGGGAAGAACACGCCTCCAAGATGTTTGCGCTGATGGATGACGAAGAAATCAAGGAAATCTCGCAAACGATGTCCAGTCTTGGAACGATCAGTTCCAACATCGTAGAGCGCCTTTTTGTCGAATTTGCAGATCAGCTTTCTTCGACCGGCTCGCTGGTCGGCTCGTTTGATACGACCGAACGCCTGTTAACCAAGGTTCTGCCCGAAGACCGCGTTAACAATATCATGGAAGAAATCCGTGGTCCGGCCGGTCGCACCATGTGGGACAAGCTGAACAATGTTAACGAAGCGGTGCTGGCGAACTATCTGAAAAACGAATACCCGCAAACAGTTGGCGTGGTTCTTTCCAAACTGAAATCAACGCACTCGGCTGCGGTGCTCTCGCTGTTGCCGGAAAATTTCTCGATGGAAGTGATCATGCGGATGTTGCGCATGGAGGCTGTTCAGAAGGAAGTCCTTGATAATATCGAAAAAACCCTGCGGACCGAGTTCATGTCCAACCTGGCGCGCGGCTCGCGCGGGGACAACCACGAACTGATGGCCGATATTTTCAACAGCCTTGATCGCCAAAGCCAGGATCGCTTCCTGACAGCCCTTGAAGAGCGTAACCGCGACTCTGCGGAAAAGATCAAGGCTTTGATGTTCACCTTCGAAGATCTCGCCCGCCTTGATAATAACGGCGTTCAGTCTTTGCTGCGCCAGGTCGAAAAAGACAAACTGGCCCTGGCCCTCAAAGGGTCGACCGATGCCATGCGCGAATTGTTCTTCAAAAATATGTCAGAACGGGCTGGCAAGATGATGCGCGAAGACATGGATGCTCTGGGCCCCGTCCGCCTCGCCGATGTCGAGGAATGCCAGATGATGATTGTGCAACTGGCCAAGGAACTCGCATCGCAAGGCCAGATCGTTATTTCCGAAGGTGGCGGCGAAGACGAAATGGTCTATTAACGCCGCAACGTTGCAAACCCGTTGAAAAACCCGCCAACCATCTGGTTTGGCGGGTTTTTTATAGCCCATAATCGGTCGCTAACAGGGGTACTGCGTGATTTACTGGCGGGAACAGTCCCTGGCAGATGCGCAACAGCATGCTGACAGCACAACGGGCACACTGTGGAAGCGTTTAACCCAGAATCAGAATTAGAGCAGGCTCACCGAGCTTCTGGATGGTCCAGTTTAGAGTCGTTTCATCTTCAACCGTTTTCCGACTGCTCGCATTCTCGCGCCGGACATGTACATTGGTATGAACGGTAATTGTCCCGTTGGGTACATAGCCCATCGCCGTTAACGTATCGAGATATTGTGCAGGCACCGAACTGCCACGGACTTCAACCGTCTGGCTTCTCTCGTGATACATCATTTGCAGGATTCGCGAATTTCGCCGCACAAAGTTGAACGACTTTTCCTGCATGATATTGCCCGTGCGATCATAGCTGACATTAAACACCCCGCGCCCGGCATAGGTTGATGGGCCAAAGGCCACATCGCGTTCCAGGTCGTTCAGAATGGTTGCCGCCCGCTGTTTTTCGTCTGCCGGGGTCACCTTGCCATCCATCAGGTCTTTGGCCAGCGCTGCGTGGCGCAGCTGCCCCTTATAGCTAAAATGATAATCCCCGTTGCGTGACAGCTGCAAATCCGCTGTGAACTGCTCTGGCAGGTAACAGCTCTGTAGTGCCGCAACACATGCCAAAAGCAATGCTGCCGTAAAATAACGCCGCCAAACAGCAAACACACGATGCATCACGGTGCAAAGGCCGTTTGCGGCAGGCACGAACATCGACAGAAACAGCACCATTAATAAACCCGACCTGACAGCATGAACAAAGATGACCAGAACAATGATTGCAGACTGCCCATGGATGCACCAGCCCCAATCCTTTCGTGCAATGGCAAGACCGGCAAAAAGGCCATTTAGAAATTTGTGGCCGGAACAAGGTGGGTGGTAATTGGTTGATTGCGCAAAAGAAAAAGGCGCCCTGTGCGGACGCCTTTTTCATGGTGGGTGATGAGAGATTCGAACTCCCGACCCTCTCGGTGTAAACGAGATGCTCTAACCAGCTGAGCTAATCACCCTTTGTTATGTGCCCCGTTTTGCGGAAGCGAGCGGAACATAACATGGTTTTTTTAAAATGCAATGCCGGTGACGCTGTCACCGGCATTTTTTTTTCAAAGACAGTCAAACTTAATTGACGGCGTCTTTAAGGCCTTTACCAGCCTTGAATTTCGGCTGCTTAGAAGCCGGAATATCGATTTCTTCGCCGGTACGCGGATTGCGACCTTTAGAAGCTGCACGCGCAGCGACGGCGAATGTACCGAAACCAACCAGACGAACTTCATCGCCTGATTTCAAAGAATCGGTAATGGAATCGAAAACAGCATCAACGGCTTTGGCAGCGTCTGCTTTAGACAGATCAGCTTTCGCAGCGACACTTCCAACGAGATCGTTTTTATTCACTTCCTGGCCCCCTTATTGGACGTTCGGAGTTATAAGGAAATTTGGTTTGCCCCAAACCTGTTACAGGCGCAATGTAAGCAGGTCGGGAACATGGCGTCAATTGGAGAGACGCAGTTTTCAGCCGTTTTAACGGTTTTTTTGCAGTTTTTTCGCCTTTACAGGCCCTGCCCTTTTGACCTTGATCGATTCCGGGCAAAGTTATCCACAAAAAAACAGGGACAGCCAAGCTGTCCCTGTCAAAAAGCCCGCTATTTTGCGACTGATCAGTGGGTCGTAATCCCGCCAATCTCCGATTCCTCGCCTTCTTTCGGCTTTATCGTCACATTGTCGGATTCTTCATCCCACTCAATCGGCACAAGCGGATTGACCAAAGCATACTTTAAAACCTCATCAACATGAGATACCGGAATGATTCGCATATTGCGCTTCACATTATCTGGAATCTCTTCAAGGTCCTTTTCGTTGTCTTTCGGAATAAGAACCGTTTTGACACCGCCGCGCATGGCCGCCAGCAATTTTTCCTTCAAGCCACCAATGGGCAGCACACGCCCGCGCAAGGTGATTTCGCCGGTCATAGCAACATCTTTGCGCACCGGATTACTGGTCAGAATTGACACCACAGATGTCACCATACCAACACCGGCCGACGGACCATCCTTTGGCGTCGCCCCTTCGGGCACATGCACGTGGATATCGCGCTTCTGGAACAAACTGGGTTTGATCCCGAATTGCGTCGCACGCGAGCGCACAAATGACGTAGCCGCCTGGATCGATTCTGTCATGACATCACCCAGCTTGCCTGTTGTCTTCATATTGCCTTTACCTGGCACGGTCACGGCTTCGATCTGCAACAGATCCCCACCAAATTCCGTATAGGCAAGGCCGGTAACAACACCAACCTGGTCTTCGCCTTCGGTTTCCCCGTGCTGGAACTTCCTGATCCCGGCATATTTCGGCAGGGTACGCGGTGTTACACGGACGGTTTTCAAACCTTCGATCAAAATACGTTTGGTTGCCTTACGGGCCAAACGGGCCAGTTCACGCTCAAGACTACGCACACCGGCTTCGCGGGTGTAATACCGGATCAGATCGCGCAGGGCATCGTCCGAGATGCTCCATTCGGTTTTTTTCAAACCGTTGGCTTCAACCTGCTTGGGAATCAGGTGGCGTTTGGCAATTTCCACCTTTTCGTCTTCAGTGTAACCCGAAATCCGAATGATTTCCATACGGTCCAGCAACGGCTGCTGCATACGCAGGCTGTTGGCCGTGGTCACAAACATCACGTCCGACAGATCATAATCGACTTCAAGATAATGATCGTTGAAGGTCGAGTTCTGTTCAGGATCCAGCACTTCAAGCAATGCCGATGCCGGGTCGCCACGGAAGTCCGAGCCCATCTTTTCGATTTCATCAAGCAGGAACAAAGGATTGGAAGACTTTGCCTTCTTCATCCCCTGAATGATCTTGCCCGGCATCGAGCCGATATAGGTCCGACGGTGACCGCGAATTTCCGATTCATCGCGCACACCACCCAACGACATGCGGATAAAGTTACGACCGGTCGCATTAGCCATCGATTTCCCGAGCGAGGTTTTACCAACGCCGGGAGGGCCAACCAGGCACAAAATCGGACCTTTGACTTTTTTAATCCGCGCCTGCACAGCAAGATATTCAAGGATATGTTCCTTGACCTTCTCAAGGCCGTAATGTTCCAGATCGAGAACTTTTTTGGCCTTTTTCAGGTCATGCGAAATCTTGGTGCGCTTGTTCCACGGAATCGACACCATCCAGTCAAGATAGTTGCGCACCACCGTTGCCTCGGCAGACATCGGGCTCATATTGCGCAGCTTCTTAAGCTCGGCCTGGGCTTTTTCCTTGGCTTCTTTCGGCATTTTGGCCTTGTTAAGCTTGTCTTCAAGCTCGGAAGCCTCGTCCTTGCCGTCTTCGCCTTCACCCAGTTCCTTCTGAATGGCCTTAAGCTGCTCGTTCAGATAATATTCGCGCTGGGTTTTTTCCATCTGACGTTTAACGCGATTGCGGATTTTCTTTTCAACCTGCAACACGCCAATTTCAGATTCCATAAAGCCGAAAATCCGCTCCAGCCGCGCCGCAATCGACCCGGTTTCCAGCAATTCCTGCTTTTCTGAAATCTTCAGCGCTAAATGTGACGCAACGGTATCTGCCAGCTTGGCCGGTTCTTCGATCTGATTGACCGAAACCAGAACCTCGGGCGGAATCTTTTTGTTCAGCTTGATATATTGTTCAAACTGGGTAACGACCGACCGCGAAAGGGCTTCAAGCTCGCTTTCGTCTTCGTCATCTTCGTCACGTACGCTGCCATAGGCCTGGAAAAATTCAGGATTATCAACAAATCCCGAAATCTGGGCGCGTTTGCCACCTTCAACCAGAACCTTCACCGTGCCATCGGGCAGCTTCAACAGCTGCAGAACCGATGCAACAGTCCCGACACGATAAAGATCCTCGACTGAGGGATCATCCAGACCGGCGTCTTTTTGGGTAACAAGAAGAATTTGCTTGTCTTCGCGCATCACATCTTCGAGTGCGCGGACCGATTTTTCACGGCCGACAAACAACGGAACGATCATATGCGGAAACACGACGATGTCGCGCAACGGCAAGACCGGGTAGATATCAGCATGTGCCAGTTCGACCATGTGTTCTATTCCCTATTTTGAGCCAAAACGTTACCTCGGTCCTGCAATAGGCCCCGACAGCAACGCGAACATACTCAATAGATAAGACATTATTGCCGCGCTGCAATCCTGCCCGCGCGGCAATAACAATCAGGCACTGTTTTCAACGTCCGCCCGGCGATCCGCATGGATCAACAGCGGCTTGGCCTTGCCTTCAACCACGTCGCGGCTGATGACAATTTCCTCGACACTGTCCATCGACGGCAGTTCGAACATGGTATCAAGCAAAATACCTTCCATGATCGAGCGCAGCCCACGGGCACCGGTTTTGCGTTCAATTGCCTTGCCGGCAATGGCCACCAGCGCATCGTCCTGGAAGGTCAGCTTGACGTCTTCCATATCGAACAGACGCTGATACTGCTTGCTGAGCGCATTTTTCGGCTCGGTCAGGATCTTGACCAGGGCGTCTTCGTCCAGGTCTTCAAGGGTTGCGAGAACCGGCAGACGACCGATAAATTCGGGAATAAGGCCGAATTTCAAAAGGTCTTCTGGTTCAACAGCCCGCAACACATCACCCGTGCGACGTTCATCCGGGCTTCGCACATCGGCGCCAAAGCCGATACCGGCCCCTTTGCCACGCTGCGAAATCACTTTGTCCAGTCCGGCAAAAGCACCGCCGACGATGAACAGGATGTTGGTGGTGTCGACCTGCAGGAATTCCTGCTGCGGATGTTTACGGCCGCCCTGGGGCGGCACAGACGCAACCGTGCCTTCCATAATTTTCAGCAAGGCCTGCTGCACACCCTCGCCCGACACGTCACGCGTGATCGACGGATTATCGGATTTACGCGAAATCTTGTCGACTTCGTCAATGTAAACGATGCCGCGCTGGGCCCGTTCAACATTATAATCTGCTGACTGAAGAAGCTTCAGGATGATGTTTTCAACATCTTCCCCGACATAACCGGCTTCGGTCAGCGTTGTGGCATCTGCCATGGTGAAGGGAACATCAAGAATCCGCGCAAGCGTCTGGGCGAGCAAAGTCTTGCCACAACCGGTCGGTCCGACCAGCATGATGTTTGACTTTGCCAGTTCGATGTCTTCGTTCTTGCTGGCATGGTTCAGGCGCTTGTAGTGGTTGTGAACAGCCACTGAAAGCACCTTCTTTGCATGGCCCTGACCGATGACGTAATCATCGAGAACCTTGCAAATCTCCTGCGGAGAAGGCACCCCATCGGCGGATTTTACAAGATGGGTTTTGTGCTCTTCGCGGATGATGTCCATGCACAGTTCGACGCATTCATCGCAGATGAAGACAGTCGGCCCGGCGATGAGCTTGCGCACCTCGTGCTGGCTCTTTCCGCAGAAAGAGCAATACAAGGTGTTCTTGGAGTCTCCGCTATTCGATTTGCTCATACAAACCCCAATGATGTTTGACGTTATCTGTTATCGCCATGTTAGCCGGGAAAGCATACCGATCTCAACGATTAATCGGCGCCTTCCTGCTTGCGGCCATGTCTTTGATATAGGATGGACCGGCAAAAAGTGAAGCCCGCCCTGTTCACAAAACGTTCATTCGGCCTCAGATGTTCCATCTTGCCGGGTTTCATCGTCTTGTAACCTACATGTCTAGGACTTTCGGGCGAAACCACGCAAGCCATAAAAAACGCCCCGGTCGTAAAACCGGGGCGCTTTCAAAATACACCGATAAAACGAAATCAGTCTTTTTTATCGCTTTCCGGCTTGGGCCGCGATGTCACCACCTCGTCAATCAGACCAAATTCCTTGGCTTGATCCGGGGTTAAAAAGTTGTCGCGTTCCATCGAATCTTCGATCGTTTTAATATCTCGACCCGTGTGCTCGACATATATTTCGTTCAGGCGATGGCGCAGAGCCAGAATTTCGCGGGCATGGATTTCGATGTCCGACGCCTGCCCCTGGAAACCACCTGACGGCTGATGGATCATGATCCGTGCATTGGGCAGGCTGTAGCGCTTGCCCTTCGCACCGGCCATCAACAAAAGCGATCCCATCGAGGCAGCCTGCCCCATACATACGGTCGATACGTCGCAACGGATATATTGCATGGTATCATAAATCGCGAGACCGGATGTCACCACCCCGCCCGGCGAATTGATGTATAGCGAAATATCCTTGTCCGGATTTTCCGATTCGAGATGCAGTAGCTGGGCGCAGATCAATGACGACATGCCGTCATGAACCTGGCCATTGATGAACACGATCCGCTCTTTGAGCAGGCGGGAAAAGATGTCATATGCCCGTTCCCCGCGGCTGGTCTGTTCAACCACCATCGGTACAAGCGAGTTCATCTGCTCTTCAATCATCAACCGCAATCTCCTTGCTGCAACTTGGTCTGCTTATCGGCAGATTACTCTTGGCCTTCGTCAGCAGCCTTTTTCTTGGCAGCCGGCTTTTTCGCCGCAGCCTTCTTGGCCGGAGCCTTTTTCTTGGCGTCAGCTTTCGGCGTTTCGTCTTCTTCTTCAGGTTTCAGAAGTTCTTCAACCGTAACGGTCTTTTCTTCAACCTTGGCAAGTTCGACGATGTAATCTACCACCTTGTCTTCATATACAGGGCCCTGAAGCGCCTGCAAGGCCTGCGGGTTATTTTTGTAGAATTCAATAACCTGCTGTTCCTGGCCCGGATATTTCTGGGCTTCGGCAACCAGCACCTTGTTGATGTCGTCCTGGGTGATCTGAATGTTGTTGTTACGGCCAACTTCAGCCAGCAACAGGCCCAGCAAAACGCGACGTTCTGCAATTTCACGGAACTCTTCGGTCAGCTCTTCTTCAGACTTGCCTTTGGTTTCGTCATCTTCCTGGCCGGCTTCACGCGCCTGTTTGATCTGGCCGATGATACCGGTCAGTTCATTTTTAACCAGGCTGGACGGCAGATCAAAGCTGTGATTTTCAGCAAGCTGATCAAGCAGGTCGCGCTTCATTTTCTGACGGGCAACCGACTCGTATTCACGGCCAAAATCCTTGCGGATGGCTTCTTTCAGGGACTCAAGGGTATCCTGACCCAGCTTCTTGGCGAGTTCATCGTCAATTTCAGCCGGTTTCTTTTCCTTGATTTCCTTCACAGTCACATCGAACTCGGCATCTTTACCGGCCAGTTCGTCAGAACCGTAATTTTCAGGGAAGGTCACTTTGACAACGGTTTCGTCGCCAGCATTGGCACCGGTCAATTGATCTTCAAAACCTTCAATGAAGGTACCCGAACCAAGTTCCAGTTCGTAATCTTCAGCTTTACCGCCTTCAAAAGGCTCGCCGCCAACCTTGCCAAGGAAATCAATGACAAGAACGTCACCGGTCTTGGATTTGCGCTTGCGCTTCAGGACTTCGGTTGTGCCCTGTGCTGCAGCGATACGGTCCAGGGTTTCGGTGACCTTGGCATCGTCAAGTTCGACGACTTCACGGGTCAGGTTCAGCTTGGCAAAATCCATCGGCTCGATCGCCGGAATGATTTCAACCGAAATATCATATTCCAGGTCTTTGCCTTCATCGAAGGAAGTAACTTCGATTTTCGGCTGAACGGCCGGGCGCAATTCGTTGTCGGCCAGAACCTTGCTGGTGCTTTCGTTTACGGCAGCTTCCAGGACTTCACCCATAACGGATTTGCCATAGCGCTGACGCAAAAGTTTAGCCGGAATTTTACCAGGGCGGAAACCCGGAAGCCGAACCTGGCTTTTGATTTCTTCCAGCTTGGCATTAACCTGTTCTTCGATTGTAGCGGCCGGCACAACGACCTTGAATTCGCGCGCCAGGCCTTCATTTTTGGTTTCTGTAACCTGCATGGATAACTCTTTTGCTTAGGTTCGAATAATGTCCGTTACGCGACGCCGTCCGGACGTCAGAAGTCAATATGACTTAACGAATAGCTTTTTCATTTTCTGGTCTGCCAATGGTACGGGCGAAGGGACTCGAACCCCCACGTCTCTCGACAATAGGACCTAAACCTATCGCGTCTACCAATTCCGCCACGCCCGCACAAAAGCATACCTCCCGCACCGGCAAAACCGGTGTGGGTGCGCCTTAATACAAACTTCGCCCCCCTCATGCAAGCGTCGCCTGACGTCTTGCACACAAAGCGGACAAATAACCTGCGGCTTTTGTCATAAACCGGTGGCAAAAGGCAAAAATCACCCGGCAAGGCGGCGGACAGTGCCCGACGCCGCAATTTTTCCTGCCCCGACATAATTTTCATGATTTTTTTCAATATCACCTGCCTGGTAAAGATAATTGACCATCATCCCGAAAGACTGCGCCTGTCCTGCGGCAGAACTGTTTGCATCAAGATTAAGCCGTTCGACCCGTGCGCCGTTGCTCAGATGAAAATGTGCAACCGGGTCTAACGCCGTTAACCGCGCCGGGCGGCGTTCATTCAATAAATAATGCGCGCCAAGCTGTAACAATGCCGCCCGTGCCGCCGGGGGAATTTCGCGCTGGCCTGCATTGTCATCGCCTTCCCCTACGCCGTCATCGGCAGAAACCAGTGGCCCGCAATCGCGCAAGGCCGCCATTATCCCCTCAGGAATGGCATCTGGTTCCGGTGCAAGAGATTGCTCGTCCACAGGGGCAGACACAGGCTCAATATTTTCCCGGTTCTTGCGCGCCAGCGGTTTGGGTTTGCGCGACGGGGCCACATGTGCGTCGCGCATTTTAACCAGCCAGCGGCGAAATCCGGGCATCGGTGACAATGTGGCAAATTGCCGCAAATTAGGCAAATCACGCTGTAGTTCAGCCACCACCCGCTTGATCAGAAAATCACCAAAACTGATGCCCGCCAGACCAGACTGGGCATTGGAAATCGAATAAAAAATTGCTGTATCGGCCCCTTTCGGGTCTGAAACATCACTGTCGGGGTCGCGGTCAATCAGCACATCAACATTGTCTGAAATGCCCGAAACCAGCGCTACTTCAACAAAAATCAGCGGCTCATTAGGCATGCCTGGGTGGAAAAAGGCAAAACAGCGCCGATCACGTGCCAGTCTGCTTTTCAAATCATCCCAGCTGCGAATCTGATGCACGGCTTCATAAGCAATCAGTTTTTCCAGTAGCGATGCCGGAGAATTCCAGGTAATGCGATGAAGCTCCAGAAATCCAATATCAAACCAGCTTGCCAGCAGCGTTTTTAAATCCTGCTCAAGAAGGATTAATCCAGGCGCATCCTGCCGCCAACGCAGTAAATCCGCCCGCAGATCAACAAGGAACTTAACGCCTTGTGGCAGCGCATTGAATTCCTGCAATAACTTTCGATAGGGCGGCACCAGCTCGTTGCGCAGCCGGGCTTCCAGCATGGTGCGTTCGGCGGCGTCATCTGCCTGATCCCAGTCTTTGATGATGGCGGCAACGCCCGTCCTATCGACATCAAATTCATTTAACAGCACATGCAAAAACTGTTTTTTACCGTCTTCGCCCAGTCGCAAAAAATCATGCCCCAGCTCTGCTGCGCGCCCGCGGGCCGAAACTGCCCCGCCGCGATGCGCCAGACAATCGGCGATCTGGCGGCGCCAATGGTCCTTGCGCGATGCATCATCATCAAACCCCAGGCTGCGAACCACCGGGTTGCCGCGAATTTCGCGCCACATCTGGCGAATATTGTCAAAGGTGCGATCAATAAATGTCTGGTTCATTCACTTTCCGGTCCTGCGTTGCGGTGTGTCGTCTGGCACCAACATCATTGTAAAAATTGAAATCACAAAGGCACCAGCAGGCAATATCAAGGCCGTTGGTATTTTCACCGATTATGCTGCGATTAATGTGGCGAACTGTCCGGGGCGACGCCAGCCCGCCAAAGGTCTGATAACAGGGCGGGCAAGGCCTCGGGGATGTCTTCGGCAATCAGACCCGGGCCAAATTTATGCCCGGCCTGCCCATGCAGCCAAACCGCCATTGATGTGGCCTCAAAGGCAGGCATTCCCTGCACCAGCAAACCAATAATAATGCCCGCCAAAACGTCACCACTTCCTGCTGTCGCCAGCCAGGGGGCGAAAATGTCGTTTATTGCAACACGCCCGTCGGGGGCCGCCACAACGGTATCGGCCCCTTTTAAAACAATGATGGCACCACTGCGCCGGGCGGCGGCACGGGCACGCGTCACCTTGTCGCCATCCATATCGGCAAACAAACGGGAAAACTCGCCTTCATGCGGCGTCATAACGGTTGGCCCCTGAACGGCAAAAAACAGGGTGCTGGGGTCTTCGGCAAAGCTGGTCAGGGCGTCGGCATCAAGCACGCAGGCCCGCGCGCAATGCAAGGCATGAACAACCCGGCGGCGGGTATCGTCGCCAATGCCCGCACCGGGGCCGATAATTACGCCGTTATGGCGGCAATCCTGCATCATATCCTCGAACCGGGCGATGGGGGCCACCATCACACCGGGCATGTCCTGGGCATAAAGTGGCAAGGCCGCCGGGTCGGCCAACACAGTGAGCAAACCGGCCCCTGCCCGCCGCGCGGCACGGGCCGCCAGCCGCATGGCACCGGTTGTTTGCGCCCCGCCAAGGGCCAACACATGACCGCGATGATATTTATGCCCTGCAAGGCCTGGCCACACAATATGATCGGCCCATAAACGTGGTGTATTAAGGTATATATCGGGTTTTAACGCCGCCACGATTGCATCGGGAATGCCAATATCGGCAACAACGCGTTCGCCGCATAACGCGCGGCCTGGCAACAAATAATGCCCCGGCTTGGCACGGCAAAATGTTACGGTGACATCCGCATCAATGGCCACACCGCGCACCTGGCCCGACATACCATCAACGCCGCTGGGCATATCAACCGCCACAACCTTTGCGCTGCTGTCATTTACAGCATGCACAATATCGGCAATATCTCCCTCGATATCGCGGGCCAAACCGGCCCCAAAGATACAATCCACCACCAGTTCCGCCCCGACAATCAACGCAGCGGACAGCCGTTCAGTAGCACCAGTCCATTTTCGCGCATTTAACGCCGCATCACCGCCAAGCCCGGCAACCTCCCCCATTAACCCCAACCGGACATTCCAGCCACGCGCCCGCAACAACCGGGCGACCACAAATCCGTCGCCACCATTATTGCCCGGCCCGCACAGCACCGAAACGCTACAAGGTTGAAACCGGGCCAAAATGGCATCCACAACCGCATGTCCGGCATTTTCCATCAACACCTCGCCCGGCAGGCCGTTGGCGATGGTTTGTTTGTCGGCTTCGTACATTTGCGCAATTGTCAGAATTTCGCTCATGGAGGCCCCGATCTTTTGAATTTTACAACCTGCATCAAAGGCAACAATTTATGATCGCCTTAAACAACGCAGGTTCGCATTGCCACTGGTAGCTATTTGTTTTCTCAATGCGTATATTGCCTTCGCGCATATGATTCTGCCAATTAAATCCACGCGAGCAAGGCAATTCCGGCATGCATGTTGTTGTTTTGGGGGCGGGCGTCGTCGGGACGGCCGCTGCCTACTATCTGTTGCAAAATGGCCATCAGGTAACCGTCATTGATCGCCAACCCATGGCCGCCGAAGAAACCAGTTTTGCCAATGGCGGTCAAATTTCGGCCTGTCATGCCATGCCATGGGCGCATCCCAAAACCCCGTGGCAAAGCCTTAAATGGCTGGGCCGCGAAGACGCACCGTTATTGTTCAGAATGCGGTTTGATCGACAGTTATTTGCCTGGGGCCTGCGTTTTTTACGCAATTGCAGCCCCGAGCGCACCCGCGACAACATCGAAAAATCCTTGCGTATGGCCATTTACAGCCGGGATTGCGTTAAACAATTACGGCGCGACCTTGGCCTTGAATATGATCAGCTTGAAAAAGGGATTTTGCATATTTGCCATAGCGACAGGGAACTCGAAGAACTGGCGCACAGCAGCAAAATCATGCGCGAATTTGGCCTCGATCGCCGCCTTGTAACCGCGCGCGAATGCCTGGAAATAGAACCTGCCCTGCGCAACACCGCCCAGCCCATAAAGGGCGGCACCTTCTCGCCTGGCGATGAAAGCGGGGATGCCCGAAAATTTACCCTTGAACTGGCAAAAATATGTGCCGCACAAGGGGCAAATTTTCGCTATAATACAACCATCCAGTCGATTGAAAACAATGGAAATTCCATTCGCTGCATTCACAGCGACGCGGGTGAAATTTACGGTGATTGTTATCTGGTGTGTATGGGCAGTTACAGCCCGCTTTTGACCAGGCCCTTGGGCATTAAGTTGCCGATTTATCCTTGCAAGGGCTATTCGGTTACAATCGATACTACCGGGCACGGCACCAACGCCCCCACCGTCAGCCTGATCGATGACAGCGTCAAAATGGTTTATTCGCGTTTTGGCACCCGTTTGCGCGCCGCAGGCACCGCCGAACTGGAGGGTTATTCGCTACGCATGGCGCCCCGTCGGCAACAATTGATCGCCGACAAGGCCTTCGCCCTGTTCCCCGATTGCGGAAACCGGGCAACCATAAGCTATTGGAGCGGCCTGCGCCCCGTCACACCCGATTCTGCACCTGTGCTTGGCGGCACAAAATATGATAATCTGTTTCTCAATACCGGGCATGGCACATTAGGTTGGACCATGAGTTGCGGTTCGGGCAAGGCGATTGCCGATCTGATATCTAAAAAGACTCCGGAAATTTCATTAGACGGCCTTGGCGTGGATCGTTTCTGATCCATTTCACACACGATCAGCAGGGGTTATAGCGTGAGTGCCAACCAGTCAGGCGACTGTTCCCAGCCAATTGAACCGATTGGCCCTGCGATTGGTGCTAGCGCCCTGCTAGCCGCCCTGCCCTATGGCGCGGCCATTTGCCAGCGCGATGGCAAAATTCTGCATTGCAATGATGCCCTGGCGCAAATTCTCGGCGTGGGCGTGGACGATATTTCACACAAAAAAGCATCTTTTCTGTCGCAAGGCCTGGCCGAGGATCTCGACACCATATTTTCATCAGGCCGAACATGGCGCGGTGATATTTCGGTTTTGGGCCTCGAAAACAAAGCCATACCTTGTAGCCTGACCGTTTCGGCGCTGGAATGGCCCGGAGCCTCCCAAACCCTGCCTTGCGTGCTGCTGACCCTGTTGGAAAACACCAACAATCGCCTTGCCGAACGCGATTTGCTGACCCACAATCAGGAAAGAAACGACGTTAACGCCACCAAAACCGATTTTCTGGCCAATATGGGCCACGAATTACGAACCCCTTTAAACGCCATTATCGGCAATGCCGAATTGATTGCACAAGGGGTCCTTGGCGATATTTCGCAAACCTACCGCGAATGTGGCCACGATATTCATGATGCCGGGCAACATTTGCTGTCGCTGGTGAACGATGTTCTCGAATCATCAAAACTTGCCGAAGGCGCAATGACAATTACGCCAACCCTGCACGATGTCGTGCCCATTGCCCGTGAAGCGGTAAAAATGCTGCGTGACGACTACCACCGTCGCCATCATCAATTGACCGTTAATTTGCCGGACCACAGCGTCATTATTCCCTGCGACCGTCTGAAACTCAAACAGATTTTAATCAATATCCTGACCAATGCCGGCAAATTCACCGCCGATGGCGGCGAAATATCGCTTAGCCTGTACAGCCACGATGATGAAGCCGTTTTTCAGATATCGGATAACGGCGTGGGCATCGCGCCACAGGATATTCCCCGCGCCCTGGCACGCTTTTCGCAATTGCATCCCAAAGGCATAAAGGAAAGTGCGGGCACCGGGCTGGGTCTGCCGTTGGCAAAAATGCTGACCGAATTACACGGCGGACGGCTCAGCATTGAAAGCGAGCCCAGGCACGGCACCACAATCAAAATTCATTTGCCCACCATCCATCCTGAAAAATAAACCCCGCCCACCGTTTATGCCAACAGCGAGACAGGGTTTAAATATCTGGTCTGGGTACTGGTTACTGGTTTTCAGACCGGGCCGCCAGATTGATCTGGTCATTGCGTTTGCGCACCGCGTCGGGCCACCGGCTTTTGATATAGGAAATTGTTGCGACGATTTCGTCGTCCGACAGCGTTCCTTCAAAGGCGGGCATGGCACTTTTATACCCGTTGCCAACCAGTTTTTCGGGGCCATATTTGGTCAAGGCAAACAGCATGTCATCGGGATGATGCCAGGTATGGCCGTTGGCATCATGGGGTGGTGCGGGTAACAACCCATCCGCACCACGTTTTTGCCAATTGGCTTCGCCTTGCAATTTATTGCCGTGGCACGACGCACAATTGGCATCATAAATCGTCTTGCCCTCGGCCACCAAATGCAAATCGGCTGCATTAATTGCCAGTGCAGGTGACGGCGGCTGTGGCGGATTAAAATACCGATACCCCGTCACAGCAATCACACCTAACCCTACGGCGATGACGCCGTATCCAAGTTTTCTGTTCACCGGTTAAATCTCTCTCTTTTTGTTTTGTAAAACCGTTTTAAGGGTGCTGCACCGTGGCAGGCCCGGTCGTTTAATGGTCTTGCCGGGCCAAATCCTCGATAATCGGGCAGTCGGGCCGGTCATCGCCGTGGCATTGATGAACCAGATGGCGCAACGTTGTTTGCAGGCTTTTTAATTCCGCTATTTTGCGGTCAATATCATCAAGATGGGCTTTGGCGATCTGGCGCACATCGGCCGATGCGCGGTTATGATCTTCGTAAAGCGACAGCAAAGTGCGGCAGTCTTCAACGGAAAAACCCAACCCGCGCGAGCGTTGCAAAAACCGCAATTTATGCAAATCCTGCTCGTTATAATCGCGGTATCCATTGGCACGGCGCCCCGGCCGCACCAGTCCTATTTCTTCGTAATAGCGAATGGTTTTTGCCGGGAGACCGCAATCTTGCGCCGCATCGGAAATATTCATTTTTTGGATCCTTCCTTGCGCACATGCCAGCGCCGCAACATCAGCGAATTGGTCACCACCGACACCGAACTTAACGCCATGGCAGCCCCGGCAATGGCCGGGCTTAAAATACCAAATGCTGCTAACGGCACCCCGATCACGTTATAGCCAAAGGCCCAAAACAGGTTTTGCGTAATCTTGCGCCGGGTGGCGATGGAAATATCAATCGCCCCCGCCACCAATGCCGGGTCCGACCGCATCAGGGTAATGCCAGCCGTTTCCATGGCAACATCGGTGCCCCCACCCATGGCAATGCCAACGTCGGCCGCGGCCAGCGCCGGGGCATCATTAATGCCATCGCCCACCATTGCCACATGGCGGCCTTCCTTACGCAGTTTTTCAACTTCACGGGCCTTGTCCTGCGGGCGAATGCGCCCGCGCCAGCTATCCATGCCAATCTTTTGCGCTACATGGGCTGCCACATCTTCGGCGTCGCCCGACAGCATGATGCTGGCAATCCCGCGCTGTTTCAGGTCTTTTACCGCCGCAATGGCACTCTCGCGGATTTTGTCCTCAAGGGTCAGATACCCGGCAAATTTGCCATCCACAGCCACCAGCACAACGGTGCTGCCCTGTTTTTCTGCCTCAACAATCACCTTGGCCGTGCCCTCATCAGGCAAGGTTGCCCCATTGTCACGCAACAAGGTTTCCGTCCCGATCAAAACCGAGCGGCCTTCAACCGTACCGCCAACACCCGCGCCGGTCGTTCCCTTGAAATCGTCCACATTGGCCAGTTTCAGGTCATCGTCCCGGGCGGCTTGCACCACAGCATGGGCTAACGGATGTTCGCTGGCCGCCTGAAGCGATGCCGCCAGGCGCAACAATTCAACTTTGTCGCCAAAATCAGCCGCCACGACCACATCTTGAACCGTGGGCACACCTTCGGTCAGGGTGCCGGTTTTATCAAAAATAACCGCATCAACATTGTGGGCCTGTTCCAGCGCCTCAAAATTCTTGATCAAAATACCGGCTTTTGCCGCGGCCCCGGTTCCGGCAACCAGTGCGGTTGGCGTTGCCAGCCCCAACGCACAGGGACAGGCAATAACCAAAACCGATACAGCGGCAACAATTGCGGCTTCAATGCCAAACCCGGTGATCAGCCAGCCGGCAAAGGTGATGATGGCGATCAAAATAATCACCGGCACAAAAATGGCGGCAACCTTGTCCACCATTTGCTGCACCGGTGCCTTACCCGTCTGGGCCTGCTCCACCAGCCGAATAATGCGCGACAATGTGGTGTCTTCCCCAACCGCACTCACCCGGACATCCAGCCGACCGGTCCCGTTAACCGCACCACCAACAACGGCGTCCCCCGTGCTGCGCAAAACCGGTCGCGTTTCGCCCGTGATCAGCGATTCGTCAATTTCGCTTTCACCCGCAACCACTTCGCCATCAATTGGCAATTTTTCGCCCGGGCGCACACGCACCACATCGTCGACATTCAAATCATCGACCGAAATTTCGGTTTCTTCTCCGGTCTTTGCGTCAAGTCGGCGGGCTGTGCGCGGGCGCAATGCCATTAATTCACGAATGGCGGCTGACGCACCCCGTTTGGCGCGCTCTTCCATAATCTTGCCGCCAAGGATCAGGGTAATGATCGTGGCCGATGCTTCAAAATAAAGGTGCCCCTCGCCGCTCGACCCGGGCTGCACCATATTATAAAGGCTTAGGAAATAGGCTGCAGACGTGCCCAGCGCCACCAGCACATCCATATTGGCCGCCTTATTGCGCAATGCCGACCAGGCACCCCGGTAAAACCGCCAACCAATAATGAACTGCACCGGTGTTGCCAGCGCCAACTGAGCCCACGCCGGTATGCGAAGCTCGACGCCCAGATACATCCAGATCATTTGCCCAATAAGCGGCGCCGACAATATGATCGAAGCAGCCAGCCACCACAGCGCATAGTCGCGCTTTTTGGCGGGCTGATTATCGGATGATGTTTTCTGATTGCGCGAAACCGCGTGATACCCGGCTTTCTCAACCGCCTCAATAACCTGCCGGTCAGTCACGGCACCGGGAACAACCGAAATATCCGCCCGCTCCAGCGCCAGATTAACCGTCGCTTCAGTCACACCGACCAGTTTACCCAGCGCCTTTTCAACCCGGCCCGAACAACTGGCACAGGTCATGCCATCAATGTCATAGGACAGTTTTTGTTTTTCAACGCCGTATCCGGCCTTTTGAATGGCGTTTGTCAAATCAACCGGACTGATTTTTTGGCCGTCATATCGAACATGGGCCGTATTCATGGACAGGTTGACGTCGGCTTGCTCCAGCCCGTCCAGTTTTGCCAAGGCCTTTTCAACCCGCCCGGCACATGAAGCACAGGTCATGCCGGTAACTGGCAACGTCAAATCGATACTCGTGGCGGAACGGCGATCAGAAGGCCCCGACGGCGCATTTTGCGACGTCCGGCCCGATCCAGCCTGGTCTTTTGCATCCTGCAAAACGGTTTGGGATGTCATGTTTGCCTCGATGTCAGGGGTTCCATTTCCCTTACCATAAAGGTTCCCGCAACCGGAAGGTCAACCCCTATATCAGCAATAATTAAATAACGGCCCCGGTAAAGCACGCCACGCGCCAAAAACGACAAAACCCGCCACGATGGGCGGGTTTTGCGAAATGGTCAGCGTGCCGCATTTAACGGCAAAGATAATGTGCGTTACACGGCGTGCGGGTTCGGCTCACCGGCAGCACGGAACTGCACATAGTTTTTCAAGCCCATCATCTCAATCAGACGCAACTGCTGTTCCAGCCAGTATGCATGATCTTCTTCGCTGTCTTCCAACAGTTTCAGCAAGATCTTGCGGGTCTGATAATCCATCTCTTTTTCGCAAAGTTTGATGGCGTTTTTCAAATTGTTGATGATGACATATTCATATTCCAGATCGCTTTTGATCGCGTCTGGCAAGGTCGCAGCAACATTGATCTTTTCGCGCGACGCGGTATCAGGCACACCTTCAAGAAACAAAATGCGCTCGATCAGCATTTTAGCATGCTCAAGCTCTTCTTCCATTTCGTGATGCATACGCTCGTAAAGGTTATGCAACCCCCAGTCACGATACATCTCGGCATGTGCGTTATACTGGTCAGCGGCCGACAATTCGCCGGTTAACAACGCGTTCAGGGTATCAATAACAACTTTTTTGCCCTTCATGACGGACATCCTTCCCAGTGATTAGTCGCCGTCGCCAGAACGGCTTTGGACATAATTTTCAAGACCGGCATTGTCGATGAGCCACAGCTCACTTTCCATCCAGTCGACATGCTCTTCCTGATCATCGAGAAATTTGACCAGCAGATCACGGGTGACATAATCCCTCGTGCCTTCGCACGCCGTAATGGCGTCGCGCAGCAAGGGCAATGCCGCCATTTCAAACTTCATGTCGCAATCAAGGATTTCTTCAATCGTTTCCCCGATCAGCAACTTGTTCAGATTTTGCAGATTGGGCAAACCTTCAAGAAACAAAATGCGTTCGATCAAATCGTCCGCCCGCTTCATTTCCTTGATCGACAATTTAAACTCGTATTCGCCCATCTCTTCAACACCCCAATGCCGAAGCATCCGGGCATGCAAGAAATACTGGTTGATCGCGGTCAGCTGATTGGTCAGCACGCGATTAAGATGGCCGATGATCTTGGGATCACCCTTCATTCCTGCGCTCCTTCGAATTGCGTAACAGTATTGTGGGCATTACGAAGCAGATTTTCAAGTTTATTGTGTGAATTTGATTTTCACTATCAACAACTTAGCGGAAAAACTGTAAAACACCCAAGAAAAATTTGACGTAAAAATCACTCGCAGACAAATTAGCGCGAATGGTTATTAATCCCTTACTTATTCTTTATTACGCCGCTTCTCGAGCTGAACTGTACGACCGAATCGCATTTCGCCCCGATCGGCTGGTCGTCCGGCCTCAACATCAAGGCATGTCTTGGCACAAAAAAACGACCACAACCAAAAACCCGGCCAAGGACGCCGCACAACAATATAATCGCCGCTTGCATCGTGCATAGCGGCGGGGACATAACAAAACCAACGATGTTAGAGCATATTTCCTTTAATAAGACCCATTCTGCCCGCGCATTTTGCTGCTCGGCAAGGAGAAGTCCGCAGGGCGTAACGGGGTTACGGACAAGGATTTCGACGTAGCCGAGCAGCAAAATGCGCGGGCCCGGAGGGTTCAATTTTGACGGCGTTTGACGGCGTTACACCGCTTGCCCGATGCGCCGCATCGCGCGGCGCGCTGTGCCTTGCCAAACGGCACGTCAAAATTAAACAAAATGGGTCTTATTAAAGGAAACATGCTCTAAATGAAAAAACGCCTTGGCAGGAAGGGATACAAAAGCAGCGCGCACACACCGCCAACGCCTTTGAACCAGATTGCATCGGAAATCGGCGCGTGGGCAGCAGCATCGGCTCGGCATTCCCCAACGGCAAATCCGGGCACATATTTCAGGGCCTGGACATACAAAAAGCCGGGTCAAAATGGCCCGGCTTCTGCATACAGCAGCCTACTAGTTAGACGCTGTCGATATTTTTCCGCTACCTTAAGCGATCGCGTCACGTGCCGCTTTGCGTGCAACGTCTTTGATCTGCCAGCGGGAAATCCCGACATCATCCAAATCACGGGTGTCGAGATCGTAAAGTTCGTTCGCGACTGACCGTGCATAGGCCCAACGACGAACAGCAACGATGATACTGGACAAGAACATGTTGAACCTCCTGTGTTTCAAACTGATGAGCGCTCAAATCTCGGCTTCATAATGTTGCCGGATGCGCTCTGCTCCGTTCTTCTGCGTTGCAATATGACGAAATTGATCGAATATCTCAATCCACCAAGATTGCATATCATCTGTTCCAATTTGTCACAGTTGAATGGGTTCAAACCGATCAAAATTCACATTTATGCCTATAAACAATGGAAAAATAAGCGTTTTTAGAGTGTTATCGATTTTGCTGCATCACACCAATTCCGTCACATTCAACGCCCGAAATGAAGCAGCCCGCGCCAAAATGCACTTTTTATCCGCGCGGCCCTTCTCTATCGCGGCACCTTGATTGCAGATCAGAACGGCAAAGACGCGCGCCCTCAAATGTTAGCGCTAACATTTTTTGTAACAAGTTATTTCAAAACGTGTCCTGGAAATATTTTGTTACACATGAGGGATGCAAAACACCCTTTCTCGTCGCATGGTCGTGCCTTAAAAAAATACGGGAGGAACAAATGCGCTCTATCCAATCGCTGTTTAACAGCAAAACACTTGCAACCGTCATTTGCACGTCAACATTCATCGCGCTGGCATCCGTCGCGGCACAGGCCCAGCCGACGGTGGAAGTCTTGCATTACTGGACATCCGGCGGCGAAGCGAAGGCCGCCGCAGCCCTTAAAAAAGATTTTGAAGCCCACGGCGGCAAATGGATCGACAGCCCGGTTGCCGGTGGCGGCGGGTCAGCCGCAATGACCGTGCTGCGTTCACGGGTCCTGTCCGGGGATGCCCCGACCGCAGTGCAATTAAAAAGCCCCGCCATCATGGAATGGGCCGATCAGGGTGCCCTCGCCAATCTTGACGATGTTGCCCAAAAAGAAAAGTGGGATGACATCCTGCCCAAACGCCTCAGCACACTTATGAAATATGATGGTCATTATGTTGCTGTGCCGGTAAATATTCACCGCACCGATATGATTTGGGCTAATCCCGATGTCCTGGCAAAAGCCGGTACGTCCGAAGTGCCTTCAAACTGGGACGATTTCAACAAACTGGCCAAAACGCTGCAGGCACAAGGGGTCATACCGCTGGCCCTTGGCGGGCAGCCCTGGCAAGAAGCCATCCTGTTCGAAAATGTGGTTTTGGGCATTGGCGGCACCGAATTTTATCAAAAGGCACTGATTGACCTTGATGAAGACGCCTTGAAATCGGACACCATGAAAAAGGTGTTTGATCAGATGCGGGTTTTACGCGGGTTTGTCGATGCCGATTTTTCCGGTCGCGACTGGAACCTGGCAACCGCCATGGTTATGAACGGCAAGGCCGCCATGCAGGTTATGGGCGACTGGGCCAAGGGCGAATTCATGGCCGCAGGCAAAGTGCCGGGCAAGGATTTTCTGTGCAGTGCCTCGCCGTCAAATCATGGTTATCTGTTTAATACAGACAGCTTCGCCATGTTTCACGTCGATGGTGCAGACAAGGTCGAAGGTCAAAACCTGCTTGCCAGCCTGATTTTGGGTCAAAAATTTCAGGAAACCTTCAACCTGCTTAAAGGTTCCATTCCGGCCCGTCTTGGCGTCCCGATGGACAAATTTGACACCTGCGCCCTGCAGTCGGAAAAAGACATGCAGGCATCACAGGAATCTGACGGTTTTTTGCCCTCGGTCGGTGTTGACATGGCCCTGCCCGGCAACCTGACCGGCGCCATTGTCGATACGGTTACCGCTCATTTCAATTCTGAAATGTCGTCGCAACAGGCGATCGATATGCTTATCCAATCGCTTGATCTGGCCAAAGAATAAAGCCCGATACCGGTTCGTCGCCGGGAAACAAACACAATCTGCTATCTGAAACACCTCGCGCGGCGAACCCTCTGCTTTTATAAAAGCCACCATACAGCCTTGACCTTGCACCACATTTTGGCACGATTACAAAATAAAGGGTGTGGTGCCCCGCATTTATTCCCCAACGTGCAAACTACCATTCTGTAAAATGCCCTAATCAAAGCACCTGCATTTGAATTATAATCAGGCTCGTAATGCCTGTTTTTTGTAACAATACATTTCAAATCCAGATCCAGAAACGACCTGTTACAGTTTTGTGGATGCAATAAGGGCCCTCTCGCAGCATGGTGTCGCTGCAATTGGTTTAAAACCAGGGAGGAAACCCTAAATGAAACTTAGCAAATCCATTCTTGCTGCCGGTGTCGGTATTGCCGCACTTGCTTCTGCATCGCTGGCCCACGCCGAACCCACTGCCGAAGTTCTGCATTGGTGGACATCGGGCGGCGAAGCAAAAGCTGTTGCAGCCCTGAAAAAGGATTTCGAGGAACACGGCGGCAAATGGCAGGACAGCCCGGTAGCGGGTGGTGCTGGTGATGCCGCCATGACCGTTCTGCGCTCGCGCGTTCTTTCGGGCGATGCACCCAGTGCTGTTCAGTTGAAAGGCCCGGCCATTCAGGAATGGGCAGAACAGGGCGCACTGGCAAACCTGAATGATGTTGCCAAAAAAGAAAAATGGGATGAAGTGATTCCCCAGCGCATTCAGGAAATCATGAAATATAAAGGCGACTATGTCGCCGTTCCGGTCAACATTCACCGTGTTAACTGGATCTGGTCAAACCCGGAACTGCTGGCAAAAGTCGGCGCGACCGAAGGCCCGAAAACCTGGGCTGAATTCAACACCCTTGCTGACAAACTGAAAGCTGCCGGTATTACGCCGCTGGCACATGGTGGTCAGCCGTGGCAGGACGCAACGATTTTCGAAACCGTTGTTCTGGGTATGGGTGGCCCCGAATTCTTCCAGAAAGCACTGATCGACCTTGACGAAGACGCCCTGAAATCTGACACCATGAAAAACGTGTTCGACGAAATGCGTAAAATTCGCGGTTACGTCGACCCGGATTTCCCCGGGCGTGACTGGAACCTGGCAACCGCAATGGTCATGAATGGCAAAGCCGCCATGCAGATCATGGGCGACTGGGCAAAAGGCGAGTTCCTTGCCGCTGGTAAAGTTCCGGGCAAAGACTTCCTTTGCTCGGCCACCCCGGCTGACAATGGCAATGGCTTCCTGTTTAACACCGACAGCTTTGCCATGTTCAAGGTCGACGGCGAAGACAAAATCGAAGGTCAGAAACTTCTGGCCGAGTTGATCGTTGGCAAAAAATTCCAGAAAACCTTCAACCTTCTGAAGGGCTCGATCCCGGCCCGTACCGGCGTATCGCTGGATGATTTTGACGATTGCGCCAAAAAATCGGCTGCCGATATGGCTGCTGATGAAAAAACCGGTGGCTTCCTGCCGTCAATGGCCCATGGCATGGCATTACCGGGCCATCTGTCAGGCGCCATTGTTGACGTCGTGACCGCTCACTTCAACTCCGACATGACGTCGGACGAAGCGATGAACCGTCTCGTCGAAGCCATTGAATTGGCCAAAGACTAATCTTTCGATCCAATCCGAATTGCCGATCTGGCAATAATCACTGGCCCCGGGACATTGTTTCGGGGCCAGCTTCCCTTATCTTTTAACTATTTTGAGGCAAAGGGCATGGGGGCTTCTTCAAGCACCGAAAGCAACCTGATGGCCAGCCTGCAACGCAATCTTTCCAAGATCGTTGTGGCACCATCCTTTGCTGCGTCCCTGTTTTTCGTCTACGGTTTCATCATTTGGACCGCCTGGATGGCGTTTTCCAAATCCCGTATGATGCCGGTCTATGACTGGGCCGGGCTGCGGCAGTATGAACGCCTGTGGCAAATGGAACGCTGGCATGTTGCCATCGAAAATCTGCTGATATTCGGCGGTCTTTTTATTGTTATCTGTCTTTTCCTGGGATGTTTGCTGGCCGTCTTGCTCGACCAGCGTATCCGGGCGGAAGGCGTTCTGCGTACTGTTTTCCTTTATCCGATGGCGCTGTCATTCATCGTTACGGGGACGGTATGGAAATGGATTCTCAATCCCGGTCTTGGTCTTGAAAAAATGATGCATGACCTGGGATGGGCGACCTTCAAATTTGACTGGCTGGTCAATTCCGATTTTGCGATTTACACCGTGGTCATTGCCGCCGTCTGGCAGGCATCGGGCTTTATCATGGCCATGTTCCTTGCTGCCTTGCGCGGTGTGGACCAGGACATTATCCGTGCCGCCTATATGGATGGTGCCAGCCTGCCGCGTATTTATTTCGGCATCATTATTCCGTCGATCCGCCCGGTTTTCCTAAGCGCAATTGTCGTTCTTGCCCATCTCGCGGTTAAAAGCTTTGACCTTGTCATCGCTCTTACCGGCGGCGGCCCCGGCTATTCCTCCGACCTTCCGGCAACCTTCATGTACACGATGGCCTTCCAGCGTAACCAGCTTGGGATCAGTGCAGCCAGTGCCATGATGATGCTGGCAACCGTGATGGCGATCATTGTGCCGTATCTGTATTCCGAATTGCGCGGAGGCAAGAAAAATGGCTGATCTCCAAACTTATGGCCAGGATTCAGGGTTGAAACACACCCTCTTGCGCGGTCTGCTCTATCTGGTTCTGATCCTGTTTTCGATCTATTACCTGTTTCCGCTGTTTGTGATGGTGACAACGTCGCTAAAATCGCTGACGGAAATTCGCGAAGGAACGCTGATTTCATTGCCGCGCGTCGTCACCTTCGATGCCTGGAATTATGCCTGGAACGAAGCCTGCGTTGGTGTGGAATGCTCCGGCATCAAAACCTTCTTCTGGAACTCGGTCCAAATGGCCGTTCCGGCGGTTCTGATCTCGACCATCCTTGGTGCGCTTAATGGCTATGCCCTGACCAAATTCCGGTTCAAGGGTGCCAATATCGTTTTTGCCATGCTGTTATTCGGGTGCTTTGTACCGTTTCAGGTCGTGCTTTTGCCAATGTCAGTGACCTTGGGCAAACTTGGTATTGCCAACTCAACCACCGGCCTGGTTCTGGTGCATGTGGTCTATGGCCTGTGCTTTACCACCCTGTTTTTCCGCAATTATTACGTCTCGATCCCCGATGAACTGGTCAAAGCCGCCACCATTGATGGTGCCGGGTTCTTTACCATTTTCTGGCGGATCATTCTGCCGATTTCCGGCCCGATCATTGTTGTTTCCATCATCTGGCAGTTCACCCAGATCTGGAATGACTTCCTGTTCGGCGCATCGTTCAGTTCCGGTGGCAGTGCTCCAATGACTGTCGCCCTCAATAATATCGTCAACACCACGACCGGCGTTAAACAATACAACGTCGATATGGCCGCAGCATTGCTGACCGGGCTTCCGACACTGCTTGTTTATGTGCTGGCAGGTAAATATTTCGTCCGTGGCCTGACCGCCGGTTCGGTGAAGGGATAAAGAAATGGCATCACTCACCCTTGATAAAGTCCGCAAGACTTTCGGATCCGTCGAGGTTCTCAAAGAAATCAATCTGACGATTGAAGACGGCGAGTTTCTCGTTCTTGTCGGTCCGTCTGGCTGTGGCAAATCGACCCTGCTTAACCTGATTGCAGGTCTGGAAACATCGTCTGACGGTGAAATCCGCATTGGCGACCGCGTTATCAATAATGTGCATCCCAAGGATCGTAACATCGCCATGGTGTTCCAGTCCTATGCGCTTTATCCCAATATGACAGTGCGCAAAAACATCACCTTTGGCCTTGAAATTCGCGGTGTTTCGGCATCCGAACGTGACAAGGCCGTCGATGATGTCGCCCATCTGTTACAAATTGAAAACCTGCTCGACCGCAAACCGTCCCAACTTTCCGGCGGGCAACGCCAGCGGGTTGCCATGGGCCGTGCCCTGGTGCGTAACCCCGACATCTTCCTGTTTGACGAACCTTTGTCAAACCTGGATGCCAAGCTGCGCGTTGATATGCGCACCGAGATTAAAAAGCTTCATCACCGCCTTGGTTCCACGATTGTTTACGTGACCCACGACCAGATCGAAGCGATGACCCTGGCATCACGCATCGCGGTGATGAAAGGGGGCATCTTGCAACAGTTCGATACGCCGCAGCATATCTATGAAAAACCCAACAACATGTTTGTTGCCGGTTTTATCGGCTCGCCGTCCATGAATTTCATCGAAGCCAAACTGGTGGATGACAATGGCCGGATCGCGGTGACATTCGACAATAACGGTCAAAAGGTGGTTCTGCCGCTCGTGGCCGATAGCCCGGAAAGCTACAAATCCTGGGTCGGCAAGGATGTCGTCTTTGGCATCCGCCCGGAAGGACTGACCCACAAACGCACCGGCTCTGATCAACCCGGTAGCCAGTATGTCAATTTCGACGCCAAAGTCGAAGTGATTGAACCAACCGGGGCCGACACCATGACGGTGATCAATCTTGGCGGTAAAGAAATTGTTGCCCGCGTCAGACCAGACCGCGCGACAAACCCCGGAGAAATGATGACATTCTCTGCGGATATGAATCAGATCAGTCTGTTTGATCCAACAACGGAACTTCGGATTTGATCTGAATGGCGGGTGGTTCTGGGGGCCACCCGCCATTATTTTTGCTATTGTTAATCCGCTGATAGAAAAGCCGGTCAAACAGAACCGGCATTTATCGCGCGTGTGAATAACACATAAAAAATACGTTCTTTTAGGGAGGAACGACATATGACCACCCGGACACGCACCAAAGGTGCCGGAATCCGTTTTAAATTGGGGGCTTCTTTTGGCGCTATGGCGGCATTAACCGCAATTGCAGCCATTGTTGGCATCATCTCGATCGAACGGATTGCATCGTCGCTTAACGAAGTTACCCAAACATCATCCTTGTCATCGGCCCTGCAAGCCGCCGATGAAAGCAGTGCGATTGCCGTTCTGGCATCTGAAATGGCCACCAATCCGCAGGCCGATATTCAAAGCCTGTCTGCGCGTGCCATCAACCGGATGGAAACGCTGGAAACCGCCACCACCGGAACCGATCTTGCCAAAGATGCCAAACAGTTACGCCCGCATTTATCATCCCTGATCGCGGCGGCACAAACCCGCCAGCAAAACGAAAATCAGGTCGAGCAAAATATTGCCACCCTGCGTAATCAGCACGACCAGTTTCGTAAACAGGTCAGTCAACATATTGATGACGCAAATGCCAGTCTGGTCGATAACAGCAACGGCGTTATTGCCACTGCCAGCAAGAACCTCGACCGGTTGATTTCCAATGAAGTCGGCACGCTGCGCAGCACCCTGACCTTACAGGCCGAAGGTAACCGGGTCGTCGGATTATTGATCGAGGCGGCAAATGCCACCACCCCTGCCCTGCTAAGCGACCTGCAAGCCAAATTTGAGGCCGCAAGCCAGCAGTTAAAACAACTGGGCGATGAATCCGGCTCGCCAGAGTTGCAAAAAATCACCGAAACGCTGATCGGGTTTGGCCAAGGCAACAACAACATTTTCACCATTCGCCAAAACGAAATAACCGCCACCACACAATCAAGCGCGGTATTTCGGGGGGCCCGCGAAGGACTGGAAACAAAACTGCACGAAACATTCGGCATTCTTGGTCAGTCCATCAACGACCTTGCCCTGCCCGATGCTGACAAATTTCATTTAAAAGCAATGGTGGCCGAGGCCTATGCCCTGATGGTGGCGGGAACGGCATCACAAACAGCCGATCAGGCCAAAGAATTTAAAAAACAGTTCCTGAATTTTTACCGCGACAACCGTAAAATCCCCGAAACAATTGCCCCATCGTTTAAAAAACCCATTGGCGATTTTTTCAAACTGGGCAGCACACGCGGCGGCCTGTTTGATTTACGCAAACAGGAGCTCGACGCCATTGAACGGGCAAAAACCACCTGGTCGCGCCTTGCCGATGACCGCAAAACCGAATTATTCGCCACCCAGGCTGCCTTTCGCGATGCCATTTTACCCGTGGTCGATGCCGCCGATGAAAGCTTGCGGGCCAAAACGACAAGCATTCAGCAACAAACCCAATCCGATCTGGGCGGGTTGCTCAATCGCGACCTGGCATCACTAATCACGATGGCCCGGCTAGAAGCCACCGGCAACCTCGCCATCGGATATCAAAATCAGGCGGCAGCCACCACCGACATAACGGTGCTATCCGACCTTTCAAATCGCCTGCGCGAGATTGGTAAAACAACCGACCAGCTATCAGGCAACCTGAAAAATCAGGCTGATTTATTATCGGCAGCCCAAAAACTTGGCACCCCGGCCACCATCATTGACCCGCAGCATAATGCGATTGCCGCACGCGATACCGCAGGCGACGAACTGGAAAATGTTCGTAAAACAGTTGAAACCATGGGTGTTCAAGGCGTTGCTAGCGCGGCGGGCAAACAGGCAAAGGCCGTTGGCGAACAATCCACCGACGTTATTATTCAGGGTCGTTGGGCCTTGATCGCTATTGGCGTTATATCGTTAATTTTCGCAGGCTTGCTGGCATGGCTATATGTCGGGCGCGGCCTGATTGCCCGGCTGGAACGCATGGGCAATGCCATGAATGAAATCGCCCATGGCAATACAGACATCACCATCGAGGACAAAGGCGCCGACGAAATATCGACCATGAACCGCACGCTAGAGGTATTTCGCACCAATGCCGCCGACATTCGCGCTGCCCGCGACCGCGAAGAAAACCAGCGCGCACAGGCAACACAAGAACGGAAAAACGCCCTCAACGCCATGGCCGATAATTTTGAAACCCGGATCAAGTCGCTTGCCAGCGAGATTGGCGTTGCGGCCCAAACCATGCATCAGTCCGCCGAAAGCCTTGGCACGCACAGTACGTTAAGTGCTAAACGATCTGATAGTGCGGCACGGGCCACCCGCGAAACCGCATCATCGGTGCAAACGGTTGCCGCCGCGGCCGAACAGCTTATGGCTTCTATCGGTGAAATTCGCCGGCAAACGACCGAATCTACTGCCATCGCCAAATCAACCTCGGCGCAGGCGGAACAATCCGCCCAAAGTGTGGATCAGTTAAATCAGCTTGCCATTGAAATTGGCGATGTCATCACCCTGATTTCCGACATTGCCGAACAAACCAACATGCTGGCCTTGAATGCCACCATCGAAGCCGCCCGTGCGGGCGACGCTGGCAAAGGTTTTGCTGTGGTGGCCAACGAGGTCAAACATCTGGCCAACCAGACCGCCAAGGCCACGGCCGATATCGAAAACCGGGTCAAGGCCGTTCAAAACGCCACCCAGGCAACCCGCGACGAAATAAAATCGATCAGCGACACCATCGGCGCGCTGGATGCGATTACAGCCAGCTTATCGGGGGCCATTGACCAACAGGCATCCGCAACCAGCGAAATTTCGCAAAATGCCCAAGCCGCCAATTCAACAACCCGGCGCGCCGCCGACGATGTGGGCGAGGCCAACCGGGTGGTTCTTGAAACCGGTGAAATATCGAAAGATGTTTTAGGCTCGGCCCGTGATCTTAGCGAACGTGCGGCCCACATTCAGCGCGAAGTCGATGCTTTCCTGCGCGATGTTCGCAACAGCTAAAAACGCCATGTCGCACCGTCTTTATCTGGCGGTTAGTGCCTGCATTTGCACTTTGCGGGGTAGCCTTATAATCACCTGCAAACCACGACGGGGCATATTGTTTAACGCAATATGCCCCTCATGCGCATCAATCACTGTTTTCACAATCGATAATCCCAGCCCGCTGCCGCCCGTGCTGCGCGCACGCGAGCCTTCGACCCGGTAAAACGGCAGAAAGACCTTGTCCTGCTCGTCCTCGGGAATACCCGGTCCTTCGTCATGAATAACCACAATAACGTCGTCTGCGGTGGCATCCAGGCTGACATAGGCGCGATGACCATATTTTAGCGCATTGTTGATCAAGTTGGTAAAAGCCCGTTTTAAGGTCCCTGCCCGGCAGGTCAGGCGAATGCTGCGTTTATCACCAAAAGAATGGGCTGCATCGGTTTTACTACCAAAAACCGTGTTAACCTGATTAAAAGTTAGCGGCTTTGGCCCTTCAAACATCACCGGACGGCCCAAATCGGCGTAGTCATCGCAAATCGCTTCAAGAACGGATGTGAAATCAACCGTGCGTTCTTCTTCCTTGTGGATCCAGTCACCCAGAAAATCCAGCGCGTCGCTTAAAAGCTCGTCCATTTCATCAAGATCGCGCAGCACGGTTTCACGCAATTCATCATTATCGATAAATTCAGCCCGCAATCGCAACCTTGTGCTGGGTGTCCGCAAATCGTGCGAAATGGCGGCCAGCATCCGTGTGCGATCTTCGAGCATCCGGGCAATGCGCTGGCGTAGCGCATTATAGGCTTCCGCCATCGAACGGGCTTCGGTCGGGCCGCGTTCTTCAACCGGTGCCCCTTCCACCTCGTCGCCATTTTTTCGAATGGCACTTGCCAGTGTTTTAAACGGCCCCGCCAGCAAATCTGCCAATGCAGCAAACACCGCCAAAACGGCTATAACGCCCACCACGAACATAATAAACACGACCGAGGGCGAGGCATAATCGCTCCATAACCGGGCATGGGATAACATCATGCGACGGCCTGATGGCAAGGTGAGTTCAATTTGCGCTTTTAGCCCCAAACGGGCAATTTCGCGGGATAACTGGGCAAAAAACAGGCTGGGGCTTTTGGCCTGTTCAATCACATCACGCTGTTCAACACTAAGCCGCCCGTGGCGAAAATGGACTTTCACCGCCGTTGGCCACCCGGCATCGCCCAAACGCACCGGCATGGCAATATGCTGGGCCGGGCGAGAATATAACAGCAGGCTTTCGACTTCCTGTGCCGGTAGCAACTCCACATGCAGGCCATCTTGTGCGCCCACATTACGCGCATTGCCGCGCAATTCGGGGTTTTCCGCAATTAGCACCAGTTCGCGAATGGTAAAACCCAGCGTATAGGCCCGGCTGATGCGTTCGGACCGGTCAATCACGTAGATTGATGCCATGCTGGCAAGCCCGGCGATAATCAGCCCGCCAATCATCATGATCAGAAAAATACGCCCGCCCAATGTGCGCGGTTTAAACCTGCGGGATTTTTCCAACACCCCTTGCACCGCCTGCCCTCCGGCCTAAACCGTGGCGACGTCAGCGCAAAACTGATAGCCGATACCGCGCACGGTTTTAATCAGTTTCGGGTTTTTGGCATCTTTTTCAATTTTGCGCCGCAAGCGGCTGATTTGAATATCGATGCTGCGATCAAACGGGATCGAACTTTGCCCGCGCACAATATCAACCAGCTGGTCGCGCGATAACGGGCGTTTGTTGTGTTTTACCAATGCGCGCAACAGCGAAAATTCACCGGTTGATAAATGAACCACCACGTCGTCGTCATCGCGCAATTCGCGCGAACCCAAATTCAGCACCCAGTTGCCAAACCGGACTTTCTCGGAACTGTTTTCAACAATTTCACTGGTGCCGGTTTCGGCACGGCGGAAAATGGCGCGGATACGTGCCAGCAATTCACGCGGGTTAAACGGCTTGGTCAAATAATCATCGGCACCCAGTTCCAGGCCCAAAATCCGGTCGGTATCCTCGCCAACAGCGGTCAGCATAATAATCGGGATTTTTGATGTTCTGCGCACATCGCGGCACAGGGCAAAGCCATCTTCACCGGGCAGCATAATATCAAGGATCAACAGGTCAATTTTCCAGTCGCGCAAGGCCTTGCGCATTTCCGTCCCGTCGGAAACCGTGGTCATGCGGTATCCGTGCTGCATCAGAAACTTTTTCAACAGTTTCTGGATCTCCTGGTCGTCATCGACGACAAGAATATGGGGTTCACGACGGGAATTCAGGCTCTGTCTCCTGCAAAATCAATGGCTTTGGCCGATTGCGGCGGAGTGTAGTCGGTTTTTGTAACAATTTGAAGCATTCTGCGTGCCTCACCCTGCCAATTTCACATGACAGGCAAAAATGGCGGCCCGAAATAAAATTCAGCCCGCCATTATCACATCAAGTTCGTATAGACCTTATTGGCCAGGCAGAGTTCTATTTCAGATCATAAACCCTGGTGCTGCCCGAGACCTCGGACGCAATCACCAGCATCGCACGGCCTGTCGGGCTGTTGGCCGCATCAATAAACAGCATGCCTTCCGGGGCCAGTTCGCCCGCCGTGTCTTTTTTCGGATCACCATCAAAGTTACGATCCGTATGGTAGGTCACAAATTGCGGGTTCTGCGGGTTACTGAGGTCATAAACCATAAAACCGCCCTGACGTTCCAAACCAATAAAGGCATAAGGCGTGCCATTAACATAGCCACTGGTAACCCCTTCCGGTTCCGGGCCTTTATCATCGGAACGGTCGTCAAAGCTGCCATTTTCGCTGCTATCAGCGTTAAAATCCTTTGGTAGATGCACCGAAAGATACTGCTCAAACTGATCGCCGCTATCAAAGATCATTGCCGCCTGATCATTCAAGATCGAAAATGACCGGCCACCAAAGGTGTAAAGCTGGTCAAAATCACCGTCACCATCAACATCACCCTGCGCAGTCGTTACTTTTAACCGGCCCAGATTTTTCTTTTCCTGCAATGTTTTCGCATCGGGAAATGCGGTTGGGTCCAGTTTCAAATCACCGATACGGGCTTCTTCGCTATACCCGGCGTAATCGCGTGAATCACCTTCATTGGCGATGATGAAATAGTTTTTGCCATCAATTTCAATGCCATCAATGGTATCGGGCATATACATGCCAAAAACCGGCCACGGTTTGATGTTTATCGCATCATCCTTGTTGCTAACATCAAGGGCGTTTACCGAATGGTTTTTAAAACCAAGGCCGACAACGTCGGTCACGCGGGCCGTGGCAATATCAACAATCGCAATGGCGTTGTTTTCCTGCAATGTCACATAGGCTTTGCTGCCATCGGAACTAACCGCGATATATTCCGGCTCCACATCCTGCGCGACGCTGGATGTTCCCGGGTTTGCCGTGCGCATACCGGCGGGCAGAGCAACATTGTTCAGCCCGTCAAAGGTGGCAAATTTAACATTTTCATCGGTAATTTTGCTAATGTCTGACGGCACGGAAATAACGGCAACACTTCCTTCCGGGTCGTTATCAAACGCGTCATTCGGCTCGCCTTCATTGGCAACCAGCACATATTTGCCGTCATGGGTAAATTTGATCATATCGGGCAAGGCACCCACGGTGACAGCGCCTTTGAAATTGCCATCAATGTCAAAAAACACAGCTTTGCCCGGTGCCTGTTTGTCGGTGTTTTCAACCGCGGCCACAACCAGACCATTATGAACCGACACGCTATTGGCAGCTTTGCCCCATTTCGCCAATTCTATCGTGGAAATTTTGCGCACATTCATCGGGTCTGACAAATCAAGAATATCAATTCCCTTGTCGCCACCATTGACAACAAATGCCCGTTTGCTGGTCACGTCAAACGTAACAATTTCAGCGCCACCTTCATCAAACAGATGGGTCCGGTATTCGCCCAGCGGCGTAATCGCCAGTGAATGGGCTGCAACATTGGCGCTGCGCAATGAAATATCATTGTTCATTTGCGCGGCATAACCTGTGCTGGCCAATAAAAGACCCGAAATGGCGACACCTGCCAGCAATACGGAACGACGCATGATTTAACCCTTTTTATAAACGAAATTTGTCAAAGCCCAGACAATGGGTCAAACGGGTAACGATTTCATGACGGTGATATGATGCTTTGATAAATATCTTTGCAACAGATGTGCACCATCGGCCAGGCAAAAGCGTATTAGAAAGAAAGCAATTTCAACAGGAAACGCATTTGTCATGCCGTTAAAGAAAATAGCCGTTGTTGGCGCTGGCATTGCCGGGTTAAACGCAGCCCGTATTCTTTATCAAGCGGACTTTGAAGTTCAGGTTTTTGAAAAAAGCCGTGGACTTGGCGGACGTTTGGCAGCACGACGCACCGATTTCGGCGTGTTCAATCACGGGGCACAATTTGCCACAGCGCGGCACCCCGATTTTATAAAATACCTTGATGATGCAATCCGCCACGGATCGGCCGAATTATGGTCCCCTGCCTGCTACAACCCGAATATGGCACCAATTTCAGGGTCACTAGATCGTAGCAGTGCTACAAGCAGCGCCACAGGCACCAACACTACCGTCAACACCAACTGGTTTCGCGGTTTCCCGGCGATGAACAAACTGGTCGCGCCCCTGCTCGCCGGTTTTGCCATTCATCACAATATCCGCATTGCCCGCATTGCCCCGCTTGGCAACAACCGGTTCGAATTATTTAGCCCGCCGGTCCCCCCGCAACAAACGTCTGCGGTTTCGCACGGGGTGTTTGACGGCGTTGTTGTTGCCATTCCCGCACCGCAAAGTGCCGAAATTTTAATGCCGCTGTCGGCCCGGTTTGATGTGATTGATGATGTTAAAATGGCACCGTGCTGGGCCGCAATTATGGCGTTTGAAAACAGGATCAACACCGATTTTGACGTTTTAACCGATACCCATCCTGCAATTTCATGGATGAGCCGCAATGCCGCGCCAACGGCCCCGGACCCGACCCCTCAAGCCAAATCCGGCGTCTATGACCGATGGACAATTCACACATCGCCGCAATGGTCGCAAGACCATGTTGACGAAACTGCCGACAATGTTGGACTGCAAATTGAAAACCATGTGCGGTCAGTTTTTGCCGGCATGAACATTGCCCTGCCGGCCATCGCAATGCGCGTCGCACACCGCTGGCGCTTTGCCCGCACCATCCAGCCGCTTGGCCAAAGCCATATTTCCGCATTTGACGGGCGGATCGCAGCAGCAGGGGACTGGTGCATGGGTGCCAGAATTGAAGCGGCCTATGAAAGCGGGGAGTCCGCTGCCAACGCAATCATGACCGCTTTTTAACGCCGGACAGCTTTACAGTACGATCAAACAAAAAGGCAGCACCAAACAGCGCTGCCTTTTTAACATTCGATCCCATGCCCTGAAAAATCAGGATTGTAACGCGCGTAACTCGGCAATCAGACCCGCTGTTGATGCATCACGCCGACTGGCACTTTCAGCACCCTGCACCATCGGCAAAAGCTCCTTTGCCAATTGTTTGCCAAGCTCGACGCCCCATTGATCATAGGAATTCACATTCCAGATCACGCCCTGCACAAAAATCTTGTGTTCATACATGGCAATAAGGCGGCCCAGCGTAAACGGGTCAAGGGTGCGATACAGGATCATGGTGCTGGGTTTATTCCCGGCAAACACCTTGTGCGGTGCCAAAACGTCAATTTCGTCGGACGCAACACCTTGCAAGTCCAGCTCATGACGCACTTCGGCCTCGGTTTTACCCACCATCAGGGCTTCGGCCTGGGCAAAACAATTGGCAATCAGTTTGTCGTGGTGGTTTTGCAAATTATGCAGCGGTTTGGCGGCCGCCAGAAAATCAACCGGGATCAGTTCTGTTCCCTGATGGATCAACTGATAAAAGGCATGCTGGCCGTTAGTGCCCGGTTCGCCCCAAATAACAGGGCCGGTTGCCATTGCCACCGGTTTGCCATCCCGGGTAACAGATTTGCCGTTACTTTCCATATCTGCCTGTTGCAAATAGGCCGGAAGACGCGACAAATGCTGATCATAGGGTAAAATCGCCTGGCTGGAAGCCCCCAGAATATTGCGATACCAAACCCCGATCAGCCCCAGAATAACCGGGATATTTTCGGCCAAGGGGGCTGATTTGAAATGTTCATCCATCGCGGCACCGCCACGCAGCATTTCTTCAAACCGGTCATAGCCGACAGCCAAAATGATGGGCAAGCCAATGGCCGACCACAGGCTGTAACGCCCGCCAACCCAGTCCCAGAAACCAAAGGCATTGTCGGTATCAATGCCAAATTCGGCAACCTTGTCGAGTGCCGTTGAGACGGCGACAAAATGCTTGGCAACCGCACTGTCATCACGCAGCGCATTCACCAGCCACGACCGCGCCGAATAGGCATTGGTCAGGGTTTCGTCGGTGGTGAAGGTTTTTGAAGCAATGATAAACAGGGTCGTTTCCGCATTCAGCCCCTTTAACGTATCGACAATATGGGCACCATCGACATTGGACACAAAATGGCAGGTGATCCCGTCAATATGATAGGGTCGCAGGGCTTCATTCACCATCACCGGGCCCAAGTCAGAACCGCCAATGCCAATATTCACCACATCGGTAATTTTTTGGCCGGTATACCCAACCCATTGGCCGCTATGAACGCGGGCGGCAAAACTTTTCAGGCGGGCCAAAACATCTGCGATGCCCGGCATAATATCTTCGCCGTCCACCTCGATGGCATCACCATCAGGGTTGCGAAGGGCCGTGTGCAAAACCGCACGGTGTTCGGTAATGTTAATCCGCTCGCCCGCAAACATCCGGTCGCGCCAATCGGTCACGCCAGCTTCTTTTGCCAGCTCCAGAAGACCGTTTAACACACTGTCTGTGATCAGGTTTTTGGAATAATCGACAAACAAGTCGTCCAGCGTCGAATGGTAGCGCGAGAAACGGGCCGGATCTTCGGCAAAGGCTTCGCGCAAATTCAAATTGGCGGAAACATCTTCGCCAATCTTTTTCAGGTTTTCCCAGCATTCGCTTAAATGGTCTGTCGACATGCTATCCTCGATTTACAGGTCGTTGGGCCTTGCATGGCCGGTGCAATACTGTGTGGGACAGTCTGTAGGCAATATAGGGCGATCCTGTGAACAATCGCCCGATATTAAATATTTTTCGCAAAATAACGAAATCAGGCCGCGGCCATAAATGCCAGAACTTCGCTTTCGGTCGGCAAGGCATTAATTGCCCCGCGTTTGGTTGCGGTTAAAGCCCCAACCGCATTTGCAAAACGACAGGCGGCCCCCACCTGTTCCGCCGAAGACAACAAATCGCTGTTTTTTAACAGGCGCGATAAAAATCCGGCGGTAAAACCATCACCTGCCCCGGTCGCATCAACCGACGTCACGGCAAACGGTTCGGCAAAACCATTCCACTGCGTCGTATAAAACCGGCTGCCTTTCGACCCCATGGTCACAATGACCAGCTTCCAGTGATCACACCACAGATGTTTGACACCGACTTCAAAATCTTCTTCGCCGGTCAAAAATGTCACTTCGTCATCTGAAATTTTAACAATATCGGCTTTGGAAATCGCCAGACGTAAAATCTCGCGCGCCTTGTCCTCGCTGGGCCACAAAGGCAATCTCAAATTGGGATCGCACGAAATAATCGCCCCGCCTTCACGGGCAATTTCAATGGCACGCAAGGTTGCTGAGCGCGGGTCATCATCGATCATGCAAAGGGTGCCGTAATGAAACAGCTCGCACCCGGTCAGCATCTCGGTATCGAGATCAGCCGGGGACAACAGCATATCGGCCGAAGGCGAACGATAGAACGAAAATTCCCGTTCCCCATCGGCACGGAGCGACACAAATGCCAAGCCCGTCAGCGCTTCCTTGGTCAGAACGATGCCAGATGTATCAACGTTATCGGCTTTGAGGGTATCGACCAGAAAATGCCCAAAGGCATCATCGCCCAACTTGCCAATAAAGCCGGTTTCAATACCCAGCCGTTGCAAACCCACGGCCACATTGCCCGGCGCCCCACCGGCAGCCTTGGCAAAGGCTGGCGCGTCGGCAAGACCTGTGCCGGTCACTGTTGGCACAAAATCAATCAACAACTCGCCAAGGCAAACTGCTTTTGCCGTCATCTATATTCTCCGCTTGTTTTGCCGGAATAAAACCGACCTGTAACGTTACCGGTGTGGGACAGCCTTCTTTTAATCGATTCAATCCGTCGCGCAAAGAAAAAGCCGCTGCGCCAGACAGCGGCTTGATCCATCAGTATAATTTCTAATCAGCCGCCATATCAACTTCGCGTTTGCGGCCAATTTCGGTCATCCAGGTTACAAAATGCGGATCACGTTTGATTTGCCGTCCATAATGGCGGCGCAGGGCAGCACTAAACCGGCCCTCGCGGCCTAATAATTCGTCGGCATAGTCAATCATAACGGAATTGGGCCACGCCTGCGGGCGAATGGCAACGATCTGCTCGAACAGGTCATCTTCGGCGATTTCGGGCTGGGCCTGTGCCATCAACATCGCCATCGATGCGGTTGAGCGCGAAACACCCATGTGGCAATGCACCAGCAAATGCCCGTCTTCACGCAAATCACAGGATTTGGCCAGCTCATCGCCAAAGGCCAGCACTTTTTCCACATGATCGCGCCGGGGCATTTCCATGCCCGGCCGGTCCGCAATAATGTCGTGGAACCGCAAAATCGTGCGTTCATGCGGGGCAAAGTTCTGCAATGCTTCCGGGTCCGGGGTTTCCGGGTCCAGCACCGATAAAATATGGGTTACTTTGCGTTCCGCATGGCTGGGAAGTTCTTCAATACCGCAGATCGTCAGCAGTGAAATCGAAACCGATTGCATGGCATCATCCTGTTGTGGCGTAAAAAAGAAACGACCGACATCCTACGCGGACACCGGTCGTTTTTAAACGCATCAGCAGAAGATTTAGCGATTATTTCTTATTTGCCGCGTGCAAATTCAGCATTTCCCACGCCATGGTTGCCCCGGCAAGCGAGGTAATATCCGAGACATCAAACGGCGGTGACACTTCAACCACATCGCTGCCAATCAGGTTAATGCCTTCAAGTCCGCGCAAAATCGAAACCGCCTGATGGGTGGTTAACCCACCCAGAACCGGGGTTCCGGTGCCTGGTGCATAGCACGGATCCAGCCCGTCGATATCAAAGGTGATATAGGCCGGGCGATCCCCGACCGTTTCCTTGATGCGGGTTACAATTTCCGCAATTGACATTGCCTGCACATCGGGGCCGTACAAAATATTGTAGCCGTGTGCCGATTCATTATGGGTGCGAATACCCACCTGGATCGACTTTGACGGGTCGACAATACCCTTCTGGGCGGCATGCCAGAACATGGTGCCGTGATCGATCCGGTCGCCATCATCTTCCCATGTGTCAGAATGGGCATCAAACTGAATAAGCGAAATGCCATCACCATACTTTTCAGCATGGGCTTTCAGGATCGGATAGCTGATAAAGTGATCACCACCAATCGTTAGCATTTTCACACCCGATTGCACGATATCGCGCGCATGATCCTCGATCATTTCCGGCAGTTTTTCCGGGTGGCCCGGATCAATCACCATGTCGCCGTAATCAATCACGGCCAGCTCGGCAAAAATATCGCGGCCCGAGGGAAAATGCGGTGCCCATGCCAGATTGGCCGATGCCCGACGCACGCCTTGCGGACCAAGGCGCGTTCCCGGGCGCGAGGACGTTGCCAGATCATATGGCACACCGGTAACCGCAACATCGATACCGTTCAAATCACGGCTGTAACGACGGCGCATAAAAGACAGCGCGCCGGAATACATCGGCTCGCTGGTGTTTTGATGCACCGATTTTGCGGTAAAGGCGTTATCGCCGCCTTTGGTGTCAATGACGCCGGTACTGCTCATTTTTATCCCGCCTTTTCAATCTCAGGCGTCGCCCAGGGCAATCCAGGTCGACTTGATTTCACAATATTTATCGAGGGCATGCAACGACCGGTCACGACCGGTGCCCGACTGTTTATAACCGCCAAACGGCATGGTCATCGACCCGCCATCCCAGCAATTGATCCATACCAGCCCGGCGCGCAACTTACGCGCCGCCAGATGCGCCTTGTTGATGTCGCTGGTCCAAACGGCTGCGGCAAGCCCGTATGGCGTATCGTTGGCGGTTTTAACCGCTTCTTTCCAATCGGCAACAGAAATCACGGATAAGACCGGGCCAAAAATTTCTTCCTGCGCAATGGTCATGTCATTGTTAACGCCGTCAAACACGGTCGGCTCAACATAATAACCGCCACTATCGGTTCGCACCTGCTTGCCGCCCATCGACAGGCGCGCCCCTTCGGACTGGCCTTTCTCGATATAGCCCAAAACCCGGTTCATCTGACTTTCGTCAACAATGGCGCCCATTTCGCTGGCCGGGTCCAACGGGTCGCCCGGCTGCATGGCTTTGCCCGCCGCAATCACTTTTTCAATCAGTTCGTCCTTGATCGCTTCTTCAACAATCAAGCGCGATCCTGCGGTGCAGACCTCACCCTGATTATAAAAAATGCCGCTGGCTGCGGCTTCGGCCGCGGCATCAAGGTCCGGGCAATCGGCCAGAACAATGTTAGGGCTTTTGCCACCGCATTCCAGCCACACCCGCTTCATGTTGGACTGGCCGGAATATTGCAAAAACAGCTTGCCGACTTCGCCAGACCCGGTAAAGGCAATGCAATCAACATCGTCATGCAGGCCAAGGGCTTTGCCTGCCGTCGGACCAAATCCCGGCACCACGTTCAAAACGCCTTCAGGCAAACCGGCCTCAACGGCCAGTTCGGCCACACGCAGTGCCGTCAATGACGATTGTTCTGCCGGTTTAAGGATAATCGAATTGCCCATCGCCAATGCCGGGCCCAGTTTCCAGACTGCCATCATCAACGGAAAATTCCACGGCACCACAGCGGCAACAACGCCCAGCGGTTCGCGCGTGATCATGCCAATCGAATGCGGATCAGAGGGCGAAATTTCGTCGTAAATCTTGTCGATCGCTTCGGCGTACCAGCGAATGCATTTATAAGACAACGGAATATCATCGCGCACAGCCAGCGTAATCGGCTTGCCCATATCAAGGCTTTCGAGCAAGGCCAGTTCGCTCGCGTGTTGTTCCATCAGGTCGGCAAATTTCATCATCACTGCCTTGCGCGTGCCAGGCGATGCTTCTGACCAACTGCCTTTTTCAAACACGGCCCGTGCCGCCACAACTGCACGATCAACATCGGCAAGGTCGCATTCGGCAATTTTGGTCAAAACCGAGCCATCCCGCGGGCTGATGCAATCAAATGTCTTGCCCGACAGCGCATCAACATAATCACCGTTGATAAACGCCTTGTTGCGAAAGCTCAGGCTGCTGGCCTGCGATTTAAGGGCTTCAAAACTCAGGGGGGTTGTCATGGGATAACTCCTTTCGCAGGGCTGGCCTTTAGTGTGCCGCACCTTGCTTGCGCATAATTGTGAATTCAGTATGACGGCGGTGTTGCAGCACTGACCACTTCGCATTCAACGTCGCCGGAATTGCGAAAGCGATGCGGGATTTCAGCATTAAAATAATAGGCATCCCCGGCACTTAATACCTGCATCCTGTCGCCGACGATAACTTCCAGTTTGCCCCGCACCACAACACCGGCTTCTTCGCCCTTTTGCACAATCAGTTTACTGCCGGTGTCTCCACCGACCGGGTAAATTTCGTGCAAAACGCGAAGCTGCCGGTCCTTGCGGGTGGCCCCCACCAGACGCATCGACATGGTGCCATCTGACAGTTCAACCAGATCGTCACGTTTAAAGAAAATTTCTTCACCATTTTCAACATCAATGGTGAAGAAATCTATCATCGTCATCGGAATGCCCTGCAACACCTTGGCCAGCGAGTCGACCGACGGGCTGACCCGGTTTTGCTCGATGGTGGAAATGGTACTGTTTGTCACCCCGGCACGCCGTGCCAGTTCACGTTGTGACAAACCATACATGTTACGAATTGCCTTCAGACGATCTCCGACCTTTTGGCTCATCTTTTTATCCTTGGCACCGGCCACTTTGGCACTCAAACCGCGTCAAGATACCAGCGGTGTTCAAGCGGCGTTACCTCGGCAAAAAACTCGTCATATTCGGCACGACGGCAGATATCGAAAACCTCGACAAACTGTTCGCCCAGATATTCACGCATAATTTTACCGTTGATGAAATGGTCCAGTGCCGAAATCATGCTGCGCGGCACAACCAGGCCTTTGTTCTGCTCATAGCCATTACCTTCAACCGGCTCGCCGGGATCGAGCTTGTTTTTCAGGCCATAGTGAACGCCAGCCAACACACATGCCAATACCAGATAGGGGTTTGCATCCGCCCCGGAAACCCGGTGCTCCACCCGTGCGGCCTTGGCATTGCCCGCCGGAACGCGCAACGCCACAGTCCGGTTGTTCAAACCCCAGTTCGGCGACATCGGCGCATAGGCCTTGTTTTGAAACCGGCGATAGGAATTCGGGTTGGGGGCAAAAATGGCCATGCTTTCAAACATCGATGCCTGCAAGCCGCCAATGGCGTTTTTCAGAAGGTCGGAAACTTCTTCATCGCCAACCGGGCTGAAAACGTTGTTTCCTTCGGCATCACGCAAGCTGACATGAATATGCAGCCCGTTGCCCGCCTGATCGGAATAGGGCTTGGCCATAAAGGTTGCTGTCACCTTGTTGTCCCAGGCAATGCCTTTGACAACACGTTTAAGCTGCATGGCATGGTCAGCGGCTTCCATCGGGTCACTGACATGGCCCAGATTAATCTCGAACTGGCCCGGGCCCGCTTCGGCGACAATCGTATCGGCCGGAATACCCTGCCGGTTCAACTCGCTTACGGCGTCGTGCAAAACCCGGTCAAAGTTTTCAATTTCCTGAAGACCATAAACCTGAATACCGTCGGCGGCATAACTGCCATCAAGCGGTGCTGGCGGAATAGGCCGCCCGGTTTCGTTCTGGTCTGCCAGATAAAATTCCAGTTCCAGCGCCACGGTCGGATAAAACCCGTCCGCTGCCAGCCGGTTTACAACAGATTGCAGCACATTACGCGGATCGGCAAAAAACGGTGCCCCATCCAGATCGTAAAGCGACACCATCACCTGTGCCAGCGCCTGTTCCCCGTAAGGAACGCGATGAAGCGTTCCTGAAATCGGTTTGGCAACGCTGTCACGGTCCCCGCTGGACCACAAAAGACCGGTTCCTTCCGGGTTATCCCCGGTAATATCGACCAGACAGATCGACCCCGGCATGTTAATGCCTTCGGCGTAGCTTTTGAGGAACTTGTTCTTTGTGACGCGTTTGCCACGAAAAACGCCATTGATATCCGGGAGCAACAACTCAACCAGTTCGATATCGGGGTTTGCCTCAAAAAAACGCTGGGCTTCCGCCCTGCTGTCTTCGACGAACGACGTGTTCATCGTCTATTACTCCCTGCACGGCTGTTCATTTGTATCATACCATTGTCATCGTGCCGCGCCGCATCAAAACGGTCAAGCCTTCGTTCGATATATCGTTCAAGTTCGCCAATTACTGACAGAACACACAACACCAGATCATACCTTAAACTCATCGCACATCAAACCACATTGGCAAAAACCCGCCAATAATTCTTCTGATGCGCAATCAAATTTATCACTTGCAAAGGTGTTCAAAAAAACGAACACTTACTCCAAACGTTCGACATTTCGGACAATACCGACCTGTTACGCCGTCAGGAGAAGTCATGAACCAGCCCGAAAAAACCGCCTATTGGCAAAATCTTGACCAACAACACCATATCCATCCATTCACCGACAGTGCTGACCTTAATAAAAAAGGTACCCGCATCATTACATCGGCATCGGGCGTCTTTATTAAAGACAGCGAAGGTAATAAATACCTTGATGGCATGGCGGGTCTGTGGTGCGTCAATATTGGCTATGGCCGCAAGGAACTGGCAGAAGCAGCTTATAAACAGATGCTCGAACTGCCCTATTACAACAACTTTTTCCAGTGCGCACACGAGCCGGTCATCGAGCTTTCAAAAGTTCTGGCCGACATCACGCCTGCGCATATGAACCATGTTTTTTATGCCAATTCAGGGTCGGAAGCGAATGACACGGTTGTTCGCATGGTCCGCCAATACTGGAACCTGAAGGGCAAGCCCGAGAAAAACTATATCGTCAGCCGCAAAAACGCCTATCACGGCTCGACCATCGCCGGGGCAACCCTTGGCGGTATGGCCGGGATGCACGCACAGGGCGGCCCGATGCTGCCCAATGTGGTGCATATCGACCAGCCCTACTGGTACGGTGAAGGGGGCGATTACACCCCCGAAGAGTTTGGCCTGATTGCCGCGCGCAAGCTCGAAGCAAAGATCGAGGAACTGGGCGCAGACAAGGTTGGTGCCTTTATCGGCGAGCCGGTCCAAGGTGCGGGCGGCGTTATCATTCCGCCATCAACCTATTGGCCGGAAATTCAGCGTATCTGCCAAAAATACGACATCTTGCTGATTGCTGATGAAGTTATTTGCGGCTTTGGCCGTACCGGCAACTGGTTTGGCTCTGACACGTTTAATATCAAACCCGACCTGATGGCGATGGCCAAAGGCATGTCGTCGGGCTATCTCCCGATTTCAGCGGTTATGGTTGGCGACCGGGTTGCCAATGTCCTGATCAATGAAGGTGGTGAATTTACCCATGGCTTCACCTATTCCGGCCATCCGGCATCGGCGGCAGTGGCACTCGAAAATATTCGCATCATTCGCGACGAAAAAATGATCGAACGGGTGCGTGATGATATCGGCCCGTATTTCCGCAAACAACTGGCAACACTGGAAGACCACCCCTTGGTTGGTGCCGTTGAAAGTGTCGGTCTGATCGCTGGCATGCCGTTGGTCGCGGACAAGAAAACCCGCAAGGGTTTTGACAAACCGGGGGCTGTTGGCACCATCTGCCGTGATTTCTGCGTTGAAAACGGGGTTATCATGCGCGCCTGTGGCGACCGTATGGTGCTGTCACCGCCATTGATCATCAGCCATGATGAAGTTGACGAACTTGTCAAACGCGCCCGTGCCGCCTTTGACGCCACCGCCAAAAAAATTGGCGTGATGTAAACTTTATTGATTGGCTTTACGTTCAACACCCGGCACGATCCCGATTGTGCCGGGTGTTTTATTTGAACGCCAAACATCGCGTCACGCCCTGTTCGCCCCAGATAGGGATCAAAAACCAATATGTCCCGTTTTGCATCGCCACTTCACCGCCTGTATGAACCCGGCGCCTATCAAACCACCGAATTGCCAAGCAGTTTCTGGGCCGACAGTGTCGGCACGCTGCCCGCCTGTCAGGCCCTGTCGGCATCGGGCACGCTTAAAACCGATATCGCCATTATCGGGGGTGGTTATACCGGGCTGTCGGCGGCATTGCACCTGGCACAATCAGGACGGTCCGTCTCGGTTTTTGAAGCAAGCCGCCCCGGCTGGGGTGCATCAGGGCGCAATGGCGGGTTTTGTTGTCTTGGCGGGTCGATGCAGTCGTGGGCTGGGCTGGCAAAACAGTTTGGCAACAATGCCAGCCGCCAGTTTGCCCAACACCAGCTTGCCGCCATTAACCTGGTTGACCACCGCGTTTCAGACTGGCAAGCCGATGTTGATCGCCATTCGGACGGTGAAATGGTTCTGGCCCACAAGGCCGGACGCGTCCGTGATTTGCACGCAGAAGCCCATGAACTGGCCCATTTTGCTGATATAAAAAGCACGTTTCACACTGCTGAATCCTTGCAAGAGCAGGGTATGAACGCCCATGGCATTGCCGGTGGTTTGCACGTAAAAGCAGGGTTTGGTCTGCACCCGTTCAAATATCTTGCCGCATTGCACAAGGCTTGCCTTGCGGCAGGTGTTCAGATTTTCGAACAGGCAGAAATTCAGCGCATCGATGACAACGGCGATACCGTCACGTTAACAAGCGACGATTGCCGCATTATTGCCGAAAACGCCATCATCGCCACCAACGGATATAGTGCAGAAAACCTGCCCGGCTGGCTGGCCGGTCGGTTATTGCCGGTGATATCTGGCATTCTGGTCACCCGCCCCCTAAACGACAGCGAATGGCGCGAACAGGGCTGGACCAGCGACATGATGGCCTATGACACAAGGGTATTACTGCATTATTTTCGCAAGCTGCCCGATGGACGTTTTATGTTTGGCGGTCGCGGGGGCCTGAACGCGACACAAGAAGGTCAACAAAAGGCCCGGGCAACGTTAATCGATGAATTTCACACCATGTTCCCGGCATGGCGCGATATTAACATTACCCATCACTGGAACGGGCTGGCCTGCCTGTCGCAATCCTTGCGGCCTTTTGTCGGCCAAATCCCCGGGCACCCACGGCTATGGACATCCCTTGCCTATCACGGCAATGGGGTGGCCATGGCAAGTTATGCCGGTGATTTGCTGGCGCGTCGCATAACCGGCGATGCCACGGCGGCCGATGTTGGCCCGGTTATGGCTGTGCCACCCAAAAGGTTTCCCCTTGCCGGGTTGCGCCGCCAATATCGTTGGTTGGCCTATGCGGCTTATGGGTTTCGCGACCGATTTCTGTAAGGGCAACGTCACGGCCCTGCCGGGGGCTGTTTCGTGACATATGTCATGTTACAATGATAAAACCTGCCTTATAAACAGCGCCACCTTCACCCATGAATGAAAAGGCCGTTATGTCTGATCAGATCCATTCCATTGATGAAAACGACAGCCTTAGCCATCAGGAACGCCGCGAACGGGCCACGCGCAAAATCATGGATGAAACCGGCATTGATCAGCAAATGATTCACGACGTGGTGCATGGTTTTTACGCCAAAGTGCGTGCTGATAATTTTTTAGGCCCCATATTTGATGCCCGCATCAAGGATTGGGACGGGCATTTAAACAATATGTGCCAGTTCTGGTCATCTGTCGCACTGGCCAGCGGTGCCTATTACGGGCGCCCGATGCAAAAACACATGCCCCTGCCCATTGACCGTCATCATTTTGACCAATGGCTGGAGCTGTTTGCGCAAACGCTGGCCGAAATTTGTCCGCCCGCAGCAGCGCGCCATTTTATGGAAAAAGCCTTACGAATTGCGCAAAGTTTTGAAGTGGGCATTGCCGCGCATAATGGCGTTATTCTGTCCAAGGGCGAACGGTACGACCCGGTTTCGAAATGGCAGCCGGAATAACATCTTCGCGGCAAGCGGACAAAAATAACGCACCATTTGCACCTGATCCACAGGCACTCTTCACCATTTTCGAGCCTTTAACATCGCTTCATAGCCAAAACGAGCTCTCCGTTGCCGCACGCGGCAAACGAGATATAGGCCGGCTCTACAAGATCGAGATACTTGACATCCCATAGGTCAGCTTCAAAAAGACGCCATTTACCGATCAGGAGACTGGCTCCATTAGCTGACATAATAAGCCTTTTATCGCCTGGCTGGCGATCATATCTACAGGTCGCCAACAACCTGTTAAAGCCGGTCGCGCAATGAAAACCACGTCATTGCCAGAACAAGCAATGGATACCGCAGGCTTTTGCCACCGGGAAACTGCGGCACAGGGATATTGGCCATCACATCAAAGCGTTCCATCGTACCTGAAACAGCTTCCGCCATAATTTGCCCGGCCAGTGTCGCCATCGCAACCCCGTGCCCGGAATATCCACTGGCCGAAAACACCCGGTTTTCCACCCGGCGGAAATACGGCATCCGGTTCATGGTAATCGCCAGCGTCCCCCCCCAGCCATAATCAATGCGGGCATCGCGCAATTGCGGGTAAACTTCCAGCATATAAGGCTGAACAAAACTTTTGATGTCTTTGGGGAAATGATAGCTATAGGTTTCCCCGCCGCCAAACAGCATACGGTTATCGGCACTTAACCGGTAATAGTTGATGACAAATTTTGAATCCGCCACGGCAACGTCGTCACGGATCAATTCGCGGGCCATGTCATCGCCCAGCGGTTCGGTGGCGATGATAAAATTGTTAATCGGCATTACGCGCCGCGCCACCCGGTCTTCCAACCCGTCAAGATACCCGTTACAGCCTAAAATCAGCATTTGGCCGGTTACAGTCTGCCCCCCGCGCACCTTTACGGTAACATTTTCACCCGTGGTATATTCGCTCACCATGGCGTTTTCATAAATGCGGACCCCGGCCTTTCGTGCCGCCACGGCCAGACCAAGGGCAAAGTTTAACGGATGCAGGTGCCCTGCCCCCATATCAAGCGACCCGCCATGGTAAAATTCAGACCCCACCATTTTGTGCATTTCATCGCGATCAATCTTGCGAATCTGGTCATAACCATATTCATCACGCAATTTGTCGGCATATTCGTGGGTGCCTTTTACAAACCGTTCCCGGTGATCGGCATGTAAAATGCCCGGTTTCCAGTCGCAGTTAATACCGTGTTTTTCAATCAGGCTTTTAACAATGTCCTTGGATTGTTCGGCGATGTCCCACAATTTGCGGGCATCATCGACGCCCAGCATTTTTTCAAGCTCGTCCTGTTCGCGCCGCTGGCCGGAGCCAACCTGCCCGCCATTGCGCCCCGATGCGCCCCAGCCCACCTTGTGGGCTTCAAGCAACACCACATCATAACCCAGTTCTGCCAGATGCAATGCCGACGACAACCCGGTAAACCCGCCCCCAATCACCACAACATCGCAGGTGACATCGCCATCAAACGTATCAAATCCATAAACGGGATGGGCCGACGCCGCGTAATAGGATGCCGGATAGGCCCCTGTCTTGTCGTTCGCCGTTAAAAAACTGGGGGTAAACACAATATGCCTCGGTGTTGTGGACCTTGCCCAAGTGTGCGCCATTCACATCCAAACGCCAAGGGGGCAGATCAATTATTTGTGCATTCACTGCAGGTTAGCGGTTACTTCCTCAACCATTTTTTGCGCTGTTTTTGTGGCGGCACAGCCACCGCGTGCCGTGCAGCGTAAATCAGGATGCATCATGCTGCCAATTTTCACAGTTTGATCGACCAGTTCGTCATATCCCAAAACCGCATCAAACCCGGCAATCACCGCCATCGCAGATGAATAGGCATGCGATACCCCCGCAACATTGCGGGCATGACACGGAATTTCAACATCCCCGCCCACCGGGTCACAGACCAGCCCCAATGTGTTCATCAGGCACATGCTGGCGGCATCAAAACATTGTTCTGCGCTGCCACCATAAGCCTGCACAACCCCGGCCGCCGCCATCGCCGCCGACGCCCCGGTTTCCACCGAACACCCGCCGCATTCGGCGGCAAATGTACCGCGTGCGGCAAATACAGCGCCAATTAACGCCATCACCTGCAGGGCATCCGTCGCCCCTTCAATGTCAATCCCGTGGCGCACCAACCCGTATAACGTACCTGGCACAACCCCGGCACTGCCTGCGGTCGGCGCGGCCACCACCAACCCCCGGTTTGAATCACGCTCCATCGCCGCCAGGGCCCCGGCGATGGCGTCTTGCAATACAGAACCGCCCAACCCGGCGGGCAAATTGGCATCACGCACCCGCCGTGCGCGCAAGGTTAAAAACCGCATCACATTGTCGGCTTCGCGGGCGGCAAAACCTTCGTCAACAACACGCAGCATCAATTGCGCGCGCTCGACAAACAATTGCCGGGTTTCATCGCGCCCAAGGCCCAAACGCAGGGCTTCGAGTGCCAATGCCGTGTCGGACAACGATCCGTTATGGTCCTTCACAACATCAAGCACGCCATCGGTTGTTGAAAACAGATCATCGGTGGCACAAACCGGATATTGCGCTGCGTCTGCCACCAGAACCTGATCGACACCGGCAGTTGCACGCAATTTTGCAAGAACGTTACGATCTGGTACGCGCTGTAGTGATACCTCCAACCGTTCCGTCGCCGTGCCACCCGCGGTTACGATGGTTGTAATATCGCTGCCCAAAAGCTGGTTATTCTCTCCTGCCAACGAAACAAGGTTTTGTGTCTGCGCGCCAATGTCTGGCCCATACACAAATACAACGGCTGTTTTTCCCGTCAGGTAAACATTCTGCCCGTTCATCTGATCGATATAGAACATGCCCCCACCAACAGACGCGCCCTGATACGCATCCGTTCGCACTGTGCCATCGGCTTGCTTTACCAGTAGTTCAAGATCAACCCGGTTCGCGTGATTGTTCCGGCTCAGGTCTGTAATCGACACGGCAAAGGTAAAGCCTTCACCCTTGCTGACCTTTCCCAGAACATCGCGAAAACCCGGATCAGTCAGGGCCACATTGGCAAGACCGGCGGCAAAGTTTTCGTCTGAACTTTGCGCCTGATAGACCGGCGCAAACGACCCGCGCGGATCAAACCGAATTTCGGCTTTCTCCAGCACTTCACCATTTGATGTTGAAAGCTGGCGCACCAGCCGCGCCATCATATAGGGTGCCGCACAATGCGAGCTTGACGGCCCGCGCATTACCGGCCCGATGACAGAATTTAACAGGCTGATTTCCTGCATGGTCCCTCGCCTATAATCGATTGCATAAAATATCCGCAATCATCGCTGCAATGGCCCTGAAAAGCAATGCGAGCGGCAACGACAACACCCCTGAAACAGCGCCCCGAACGAAACAGGCCGGATATCCACTGCGGGGACATCCGGCCTGCATAACAAGGCAGCACAGCACATGTTATCGCTGGCGGGTTTCCCATTCCGGGTTTACCCAAAACGGCGCGTCTGACGGCGGCAACGATTGCCCGCGAATAATATCGGCGGCTTTTTCACCAATCATGATGGTCGGCGCATTCAAATTGCCCGATGCGATGGTCGGCATGATCGAGCTATCGACCACCCGCAGCCCTTCAATGCCATGAACTTTGGTGTCGCCATCCACCACCGACATATCATCGCTGCCCATTTTGCACGAGCAAGACGGATGATAGGCACTTTCGGTATGTTGGGCGACCCAGGCATCAATTTCGGCATCGGTTTGCACATCCTTGCCCGGTGATATTTCGCCACCGCGCAAATCGTCAAACGCGCTTTGGCCAAAAATTTCGCGGGTTAACCGCACCGATGCCCGCATTTCTTCCCAGTCTTCGGGGTGGCTCATGTAATTGGGGTCAACAATGGGGCGTTCCGCCGGGTTGGCCGATGCCAAACGAATCGTCCCGCGCGATTGGGACCGCATTGGCCCAACATGGGCCTGAAAACCATCATTTTCCGCCGCCCCCGAACCATTGTAATTCATCGCCGCTGGCAGGAAATGATATTGAATATCGGGGTGTTGCACCCCGGCACGCGAACGAATAAACCCGCCCGCCTCAAAATGGTTGGATGCCCCCAGCCCGGTTTTAAACAGATACCATTCCAGCCCAACCTTCAGCTTGCCCCACGGGTTCAATACCCGGTGCAAACTAATCGGCTGGCTACATTCCTGCTGTACATACAGTTCCAGATGGTCCTGCAGGTTTTCGCCCACACCGGGTAAATCCTGCACCACCGCAATATCATGTTCTTTAAGATGTGCCGCCGGGCCAATGCCCGAAAGCATCAACAGTTTGGGCGAATTGATCGACCCGCCCGATACAATAACTTCGCGGTCCACCGTGGCGCGTTTAACCCCGCCTTGATGCTGGTAATCCACCCCAACTGCACGCTTGCCATCAAAAACAATGCGCAATGCCAGCGCCTTGTGATGCACGGTCAGGTTTGCCCGTTTCATCGCCGGGCGCAAATAGGCCCGGCTGGTGGACCAGCGACGGCCTTTATAAACCGTCATATCCATGGTGCCGACACCTTCCTGACGATAACCGTTCTGGTCTGTCGTCACCGGGTAACCGGCCTGTTCGCCCGCCTTGATCCATGCCTTGTAAAGCGGGTTTTTACAGGCCCCCGTCGTTACATGCTGCGGGCCATCGCCACCGTGATAATCATCACCCTGGCTATCTTGATTGCGGGTATTGGCCTTGCGAAAATAGGGCAGGCAGTTGGCATAATCCCACTGGGCCAATCCCGGGTCCGTTGCCCAGCGATTATAATCCAGTGCATGCCCGCGCACATAGGCCATACCGTTAATCGAGCTGGACCCGCCATAAACCCGGCCACGCGGTGTTTCCATGCGGCGATTATTCAGGTTTTTTTGCGCCGTGGTCCAATAGGCCCAGTTATAACGTTCGGACTGCATCGGATATGACAGCGCGGTGGGCATATGAATGCGCCAGTCCCACGTATGGTCCACCGGCCCGGCTTCAATCACCAGCACGTTTACGTTGCGGTCTTCGGTTAACCGGTTGGCCAAAACAGCCCCGGCCGATCCAGAGCCAACAATGACGTAATCGTAATTGCTTATGGGGGGAGAATTATTCATTTTCAATCCTTGTGTCTGGCAATACGGGGGAGCGGTGGCGCGTCACGCTGAACGCTTAATAGGGCGCTTCCACATCCCCGGTTTCGACATAAACGGATTTAACACGGGTATAATGATCAATTGCCGCGCGGCTGTTTTCCCGGCCTACACCCGATTTTTTAACCCCGCCAAACGGCATTTCAATCGGGGTGATGTTATAGGTATTGATCCAGCAGGTTCCTGCTTCAAGCTGTGCGACCACCCGATGCCCGCGCGACAAATCACGAGTAAACACACCTGCTGCCAGCCCGTATTCGGTATCATTGGCACGGCGAATGGCTTCTTCCTCGGTTTTGAAGGTTAAAACCGACATGACCGGCCCAAAAATTTCTTCGCGCACAATGGTCATATCGTCGGTGCAGTCGGCAAATACGGTGGGTGCCACATAATAACCGCCCCTGGGCATGTTTTCTGTCACGGCATCCCCGCCCAGCACAACTTTTGCGCCTTCTTTTTTTCCGATCTCAATATAGGACATGATTTTGTCAAACTGCGCTTTGCTGACAATCGGGCCAACCTGGGTTTCAGGTTTTTCCGGGTCACCCAGCACAAGGTTCTTGCTGCGCGCCACCAGCTTTTCAAGAAAAGCCTCCTTGACGCTTTCATGAACAAAAACTCGCGTCCCGTTTGAACAAATCTGCCCGGATGAATAAAAATTTGCCATCTGCGCACCCGAAACCGCATTATCCAGATCAGCATCTTCAAATACAATCATCGGCGATTTACCGCCCAGTTCCATGGTCACGGCTTTCATGCCGCCCGCTGCAACCGATGCTACCTTTGCACCGGTCTGCGCTGAACCGGTCAATGAAACCTTGTCCACACCGGGATGTTCGACCAACGCAGCCCCGCATTCGCGCGCGCCCTGAACCACGTTATAAACCCCGTCGGGCAACCCGGCTTCCTGCAAGGCCTGGGCCACAGCGATGGCGGATAACGGCGTTACCTCGGATGGTTTGTAAACAACGGCATTACCACATGCCAATGCCGGAGCGGCTTTCCAACATGCAATCTGAATCGGGTAATTCCACGCGCCAATGGCGGCACATACGCCAACCGGTTCACGCCGCGTATAGGCAAAATTGCCGGCAAGGTCGATATGCTCGCCCGTGATACTACCCGCCACGCCGGCAAAATATTCCAGGCATTCAACACCCGAAACCACATCCACAATTTCGGTTTCCTGAATGGCACGGCCAGTGTCGCGGGTTTCGACCAATGCCAGTTCGTCGTTACGGTCACGCAAAATTTGTGCGGCCTTAAACAGCACCCGTGCGCGCTGTGCGCTCGGGGTGGCCCTCCAAATCGCCAAACCTTTGCGCGCGGCTTTTACGGCAGCATCGACATCACCCGCCGTGCTTTCAAAACCCGATGCAAGAACCGCGTTATTGGCCGGGTTCAGGGTCGTCATGGCAACGCCGTTGCCTGGCTGTAATTTGCCGTCGATAAAATTTCTAATCTGATAAAGGGTCATATTCATAAACTCCTGCAAGCATCGCGAAAGGCGCAACGCGCTTTGGGGTAATTTCTGTTAAGGGGCCGCGGCCGCGTTCAATCGCAGGTGCAGCGTATCAAGCACCATCTTGCGCGCAGCCGTCACATCCGCCTGCCCTGGCGACAAACCGGACCGCACCCAGATGCCGTCAATCATTGCGGCCATCACGTCGGCAATTTCATTGGCCTTTTCATCGCTGGTCAGAATGCGCAATTCATGGCGCAGGTTCGAGGCCAACCGGCGAAAATACACGGTGTTCAACCGCCGCAACCCTTCGGAAAAAGGCACCTGCGCCCAAAAGGACAACCAGGCAACTGTCACCGGCGGCGTGCATTGTTCTTCATTAAAATTGGTGTTCACAATGGCTTCAAGACGCTGCATGGGCGTTGCGCATTGTGCCACCCGCTTTAAAAAGTCGGCACGCAATTCCTGCAATAAAAACAGCATGGTTGCTTCAAGCAGGGCATTTTTGCCGCCGAAATAATGCGAAATAATTCCCGATGACATTCCGGCTGCACCGGCGATGCGACTGATTGTCGCATCGGCAAAACCATACTGATGAATGGTCGTAATCGTCGCGTCTATCAATTGCCTGCGACGGACAGGCTGCATTCCAACCTTGGGCATTCTGGTATCCAAAAACGTGCGATCCGAAGAACCAAAAACCTCGATATCAGGTTTTTTGTCCTTCGCAATTGACCTTCCGTAAATATGCTGTACTTTAATTGAACATTCAATCAATAAAAACAGGCAGGGCTGTCATCCGCATCACAGCGCGCATTTGCGCCCTTTTCAGTATGTGTCTCTGTTTGTTTATATTTATTCCGGCCCGCAACACCGTGTTGTGTTGTGGTTCTGGACGGATATTGGCGAGTAAGACCGTTGATGTTCGTCTGGCCTCCGGAACCGAGAGTCTGTTGCCATGTTTGGCAACAGTAACCGTCAGGTCCACATAAGGGAGAACCAGAAGCATGATCCGTCACAAAACCATCAACCGCCTTCTTTGCAGCACCATGATTACCGGTGCCGTATTGTTTGGCGCATCCACGGCCCAGGCCGAAGTCACTACCGCCTGCAAAACCGTTACTTTTTCCGATGTCGGCTGGACCGATATTACCGCAACCACGGCGACCGCATCGGTGATGCTTGATGCGCTGGGTTACACCACCAAAACCGAATTGCTGTCCGTCCCTGTGACCTATGCCAGCCTTAAAAACGGCGATGTCGATGTGTTTTTGGGCAACTGGATGCCGACCATGTCTGCCGATATCAAACCTTATCTTGACGATGGATCGGTCGAAAAGCTGAAAGCCAATCTTGAAGGGGCAAAATACACCCTGGCAGTCAGCAAGGCGGCCTATGACGCCGGTTTGAAAAGTTTTCAGGACATTGCCAAATTTAAAGACCAGCTTGATGGCGAAATTTACGGGATCGAACCTGGCAATGACGGCAACCGCCTGATCCAGGACATGATCGACAATAACCAGTTTGATCTCGGCAATTTCAAACTGGTTGAATCATCCGAGCAAGGCATGCTGGCCCAGGTAAAACGCAAAACATCGCGCGATAAATTCATCGTCTTCCTTGGCTGGGAACCGCACCCGATGAATGCCAAATACGATATGAATTATCTTGATGGCGGCGACGATGTTTTCGGCCCCAACTATGGCGGGGCCACGGTTTACACCAATGTCCGCAAGGGTTTCCTTGCTGATTGCCCGAATGCCGGCAAATTCGTCGATAACCTGAAATTCAGCCTGCCGATGGAAAACCAGATCATGGATTCCATCCTTAACGACAATCAGGACCCGGCAAAAGCCGCCACGGCATGGCTCAAAAATAATGCCGATACTGCTTATGGGTGGCTTGATGGTGTGACCACCGTTGATGGCGGCGATGCCAAAGCTGCCTTGAAAAAAGAACTCGGCCTTTAATCTGGCCCCAAAAACCTGCACGGCGACCCCTGCCCCGGTTTTACCGTGGGCAGGGGTCGTGCCTGACGCATATGAAACGGCATAAACAAACACCGATCTGCGTTTGAATTTGTAAATACCCAATCATAATTGATGGAATTAATTCTATGGAATGGCTCACGGAAACCAAAATTCCGCTGGGAAGCTGGATTGCATCCTTGATGGATGGCCTTAATGAGCATGCCGACTTTGTATTTTATGCCATCTCGGATGCGCTGGGCTTTGTTATTGACCACACTGTTGATGCACTTGTCTGGCTGCACCCGCTGGTAATTATCGCGTTTTTTGCCGGTCTGGCGATCTGGCTGCATAAATCATGGAAGCTCACGGCCTTTACCGTGTTGTCCCTGTTGCTAATTGTTAATCTTGGCTATTGGGAAGCCACCATGGAAACATTGGCGATGGTGTTTTACGCCACGCTGATTTGTATGGTCATTGGTATTCCGCTCGGTGTGGCAGCGGCCCACCGGCCATGGTTGTCTCATGCGCTGCGCCCGGTGCTGGATCTGATGCAAACCATCCCGACATTTGTTTATCTTATTCCAACCCTGATCCTGTTTGGTCTGGGCGTGGTTCCCGGGCTGATTTCGACAATCATTTTCTCTATCGCCGCTCCGGTTCGCTTAACCCAGCTTGGCATTGCGTCCACCCCAAAAGCCTTAATCGAGGCCGGGCAAAGTTTTGGCTGCACCCCGCGCCAGCTTTTATTCAAGGTCGAACTGCCTTCCGCCATGCCATCGATCATGGCCGGGCTGACCCAGTGCATCATGCTATCGCTGTCAATGGTGGTGATTTCCGCCCTTGTTGGTGCCGATGGTCTGGGCAAGCCGGTTGTTCGCGCGCTTAACACCGTTAACATCGCACAAGGTTTCGAGGCCGGTTTGGCGATTGTCATTCTTGCCATCGTGCTGGACCGCATATGCCGCCGCGACAACAGTGAAAATACGGGGCAATAACATGACCAATGCCGTTGAATTCGATAATATCGACGTAATTTTTGGCGACCGTCAGGCCGATGCCCTCGCCCTGCTGGATCAGGGTAAAAACCGCTCGGAAATTCAGGAAGCCACCAACAATATCCTTGGCGTTGCCGATGTCAGCTTTAACGTGCCGCAAGGTGAAATTTGCGTGCTGATGGGGTTGTCTGGCTCGGGAAAATCATCATTGTTGCGCTGTGTAAATGGCCTGAACAAGGTCTCGCGCGGGTCATTGCGCGTGCGCCATGGCGATGAAAACGACGTTACCGATGTCACCACATGCAATGCACAAACCCTGCGCACACTGCGCCGCGAACATGTCGCGATGGTGTTTCAGCAATTTGCGCTGCTGCCGTGGCGCACCGTTGCCGAAAATGTCGGTTTCGGGCTGGAACTGCGCGGCATGAATGCCAAACAACGCGACGAAGTCGTGCGTGAAAAACTTGCTTTGGTGGGCTTGGATGAATGGGCTTCAAAATACGCCCATGAACTTTCAGGCGGTATGCAGCAACGTGTCGGCCTTGCTCGCGCCTTTGCCACCGACGCGCCAATCCTGCTGATGGACGAACCCTTTTCCGCCCTTGATCCGCTTATCCGCAATCGCTTGCAGGATGAATTGCTCGATTTGCAGGACAAGCTGAACAAAACCATTTTATTTGTCAGCCATGATCTTGATGAAGCCATGAAACTGGGCAATTCGATTGCCATCATGGAAGGTGGTTATGTGGTGCAGCATGGCACGCCCGAGGACATCGCCCTTCGCCCGGCCAATGACTATGTCGCCGATTTTGTCGCCCATATGAACCCGGTTAACATTTTGCGGGGCCGCGCCATCATGCAACGCGCCACCAAGGAACAGCGTAACGGTTCTGGCAATTTTGCCATCGAGGACGAAGATATCCAGATCACCGTGGAAAATGGTGTGATCAAATCGGCCCAAAGCGGCGAAAATGGCGCGTTAAAGCTGATCAATTATGACGGCACCTTGCCCGCCCATCTGGATGCAACGGACAACTCGATCATTTTTGTCGCCGATGATACGGTACTCTTGAAAAATCTGGTCGAAATGCGGGAAATCACCCAAAACCCGGTGATTTTAACCCGCGAAGGCCGCCTGTCTGGCACGCTGGGCCGCCGCGAATTTTTTGCCAGCCTGACCTAGTTAAAACAAACGTACCCACGACACAAAAACGAAGGGCGGCCTGTATATATCCGGGCCGCCTTTTTCATGTTTGGCTGTTAGCCACCTGTAACCGGCGGAAATAATGCGATTTCGCGTGTTTCGCCAATCACCGCATCGGGCTGGGCAAATTCCTGATCCAGTGCCACACGCACCAAAGCCGGGTCTTTCATGGCATCGGCATAATTGGCCCCGCGTGTTGGCATCCATGCCAGCAAATCGGCAACGGTTTTAATATCCGTTGGTAAATCCAGTGTTTCTTCGGCAATGCCGATGCGGTCTTTGACCCAGGCAAAATAAACAATTTTCATGACGTTCCCGGTGTTTGATAATGTTTGGCGCATGCTGGCCCAAAGCCTTGGCTGGCACAAGCCTGCAATCCTTACGAATAGATAAAAAACCCGTCAGGGGCGGCGTCCAGCCGCGATGTCAGATTATCGATAAAAAAGCGCTCCGCCCGGCCCAGCGACATGCGCGGGTTGGTGACCAGATAAATATCAATCGCGGGTGGCGCATCATAGGGTGGCAATTGCCACAAAATGCCCCGGTCGCGCGCATTTTTAACCACATGGATCGGCAAGGGGCCAATCCCCAGCCCGGCATTAATCAAACGGCGCACTTCTTCCAGATGCGGGCTGGTGGCAATCACCTTGCCTTTCATGCCTTCGCGCGCCCGCAAGACAGCGACCGGTGCCAAGGCATCCGATAGCTGATCGGTGGAAAACGACACGAACGCCTCGTGGCGCAAATCGGCCAGCGTCAGGTCCGTGCGGCCAAACAAATGATGCGTTGGCCCGCAAAAAAAGCCGAAATGCTCACGATAAAGCCGACGATATTCCAGTTTAGGGTGCTGTTCATTAACCAGGCAAATGCCAAAACTGGCCTGTTGCGACAAGACCTGGCTGACAACATGTGCCGATGTCGCAACATTGATTTCGTATGTCACGCGCGGATGGCCCCGGTTAAATTCAAACAGGGCGTCGTCCAGTGGGGGAAACACCACATGGCTTGCCATCCATAAATGCAAATGACCGGTTAATTGCCCGCCGCTATCTTGCATTACATCGGACAAACGGCCAATCGCCCCGCAAATTTCGCGGCATTCGTGATAAAGTGCCAGTCCTTGTTCGGTCACTTCAAACCGGCCCCGCTCCCGGTCAATCAGGCGCGCGCCAATCTGGTCTTCCAGCCGTTTTAAGGCATTGCTGACACTAGGCTGGCGCAATAACAGGCGGTTGGCCGCCCCGGTGATTGATCGTTCTTCGACAATCACGGTAAACGTGTGCAGCAAATTCCAGTCAAACCGGCGTTTTAAAATGTCGTCCATACTGCCCCCATAGCAAACGGCTATGAGATACATTCTACTTATCTATTTGCGCTATAGGCAAGCATAAGGTGGAATGGGTGAAACAGCCATAATCGGCAGCGCAGGCTGCCCGGTTGAAACGGATATCAGGGTAAAATAATGATCCGTTCCAGCCGCAAAAACGGGAGGCCCATATGGCCGCAGATATCGCAAGTGCGCAAAAACGCGCGCCATGGATACTGCTATCGCCGTCATTGACGACGATCGGATTACTGCTTGTGATCCCCATGATGTTTATCGTGGTGTATTCATTCTGGCTGCGCACCGCCACCGGTGCCGACCAGGTCGGGTTTTATCTCGATAACTGGCAGGAAGTTCTTAGCGACGTTTTTTATCGCGACATCCTGTTTCAAACCCTGAAAATCGCCCTTTACACCACCATAATTTGCGCCTTTGTCGGCTATATCCCGGCCTATTTCGTTGCCAACACCAAGATGCGGTCCAAAACCTTGCTGTTGCTGATGTTAATGCTGCCCTTCTGGATCAGCTATATCATCCGCACCATGTCGTGGATCAATATCCTTGGCACATCAGGCGCGTTAAATGGCCTGCTTTTATGGGCTGGTATCATCGATAGCCCGCTCAACATGCTTTATAACCAGACCACGGTTGTTCTGGGCCTTGTGCATTATTTGCTGCCTTTTATGATTTTAAATGTCTATGTCAGCCTTGAGGGCATCGACAAAAACCTGACCGAAGCCGCCGAAAGCCTTGGCTGCAACGGGTTTCAGGCCTTTCGAGAGGTCACCCTGCCGTTGTCTTTTCCCGGCCTCGCTGCGGGCTCGCTTTTGTGTTTTGTGCTGGCGGCGGGCACCTATATCACCCCGCTAATTTTGGGCGGGCCGCGCGATGCGATGTTCGCCAATCTGGTCTATGAAGCCATCATTACGCAGTTAAACTGGCCGCTGGGTTCAGCACTATCGCTGGTGCTGCTGGCATTTCTGGGCGGGCTGGTTGTGATTTACACCCGTTATCTTGGCGTTGATCAAATCGCCAAAAGTTTCCGGTAAGGGGGATATGGTCATGACAAACGGCTGGTCCTGGATCCGCATTGCCACCATTCTGGTCTATCTGTTTTTATTCGCGCCCGTCGCGGTGGTCATTTTGCTGGCTTTTAACGCCAACCAGTTTGGCAGTTTCCCGATCGAAGGGTTTTCGCTGCGCTGGTTTAATTCGCTGCTGCATAACGATGCCATCGTGCGCGCCTTTAAAACATCGCTGTTACTGGGTGCCTTAACCAGCGCCATTTCCACAACAATTGGCACCATGGCCGCCGTTGCCATGGTCCGTTATGACTTTCCCGGCAAAAAGGCGATTTCCAGCCTGTTGATCGCCCCGATCCTGATCCCCGAAGTGGTTCTGGCGGTGGCATTGCTGCTGTTTTTACAGTTTCTGGAACTGCCGAAAAGTTTCGGCCTGCTGTTAATGGGCCATGTGGTGTTTACCTTGCCGTTCGTATTGCTGGTGGTGCAGGCACGCCTGGTATCGATACGCCGCGACGTTGAAGAAGCCGCCATGAGCCTGGGCGCAACGCCGATCCAGACATTTTTTGAAATCACCCTGCCCTTAATGTTACCGGCAGTGATGGCGGGAATGCTGTTTTCCTTCACCATTTCGTTTGACGATATTACCGGCACCCTGTTTTGGAAACCGGGCGGTGTTGAAACCGTCCCCACCCAGATTTTTGCCATGCTGCGCAATTCCATCAGCCCGGAAATCAATGCGCTGGGGGCCGTTATGGTGATTTTCACCGTCGCCCTGCCCCTTATTGCCACCGCCATTGCCCGGCACATGTCGGCGCAACGCATGAAAGCCAAAACACAAAATTAACGAAACGGGAAAACCCGTCGCCAATTGCCCAAACAAAATACAAAAACATCAAAACCTTTATCAGGAGGCTACCCGATGGATGACACAAAACGTTATGAACGCCTGTTAACCCGTTTTAAAAACGGCGAAATCAGCCGCCGCACCTTTTTAACTGTACTGGGTGCCGCCGGGGCCACCGCCGGCATTATGGGCGGGCCAATGGGCATGTTGGTTAATTCCGCCAAGGCCGCAACACCCGAACAGGTCCGTTTCGACGGCTGGGGCGGTGTGGTTTCCGAAGCCTTTGAAAAATACGCCTTTGCGCCTTACACCCAAAAAACCGGCATCAAGGTTGTATCGGGTACATTTGGCGGCGCCGATGAATATCTGGCACGGGTTAAGTCCAGCCAGCCCGGCGAATTTAACCTCGCCCATCTTTCGGGTGTGTTTGATTATGCCCGTTATCACAATATGGAGCTTAGCTCCGAGCTGAACGAAGATAACATTCCGAATTTGAAAACCGTGATCCCCAATCTGATCACACCGCTTCGCAAAATTTCAAACGGCAAACTTTCCGCTGTTCCCTATGACTATGGCACCACCGGCATTGCCTATAATCGCAAACATATCAGCGATGACGAAGCCAAAGCCAAGGGCGCGAAGCTGATGGTTGATGACGCCTATAAAGGCAAAATCGGTGGCTGGGCCGAATGGAAAACCCGTATCTGGTACGGTGCCCTGCAATCGGACCAGAACCCCAACGACATTCAGGACATCGAAGCCGTTTGGGACATGATCCGCAAGCACCGCGACCTGGCCCTGAAATACTGGACATCGGGTGCCGAACTGATGAGCCTTCTGGCCGAAGAAGAAATCTATGTCACCGAAGGCTGGTCGGGCCGTATTCGCGCCTTACAAGATCAGGGCCACGACATTGGCTATTACGACCCCAAAGGCGGCCTTGGCTGGCAGGAATGCATCTTTGTTCTTAAAGGAAGCCCGATGGCGGCCTGTGAAGAACTGTTGAATTTCATGCTGGAGCCAGACGTCGCCATAGCCGTTGCCGAAGGCCAATCCTATCCGCCCGCACTCGACCCGAAAAAGGTTGAACTGGGCAAAGTCATTCCGACCCTGCCCGCCTTTGACCCCAGCGGCACCCTTGACGGGCTTAGCTTCTTTGATCCGGCATACTGGAACAAAAACGAAGCGGACTGGTCCAAGAAATTTTCGCGGGTCCAGCGCGGCTATTAACACCGCTTCAAACCTGTGACGACACCCCGGCCCCGGTGGCCTCTCCCTGTTGCGGGGCCGGGTTGTTTTTACTGCCACGAACGAAGGTATGGAAGAATGGGCGAACGCCAGAATGCTGTTGAAATGCGCAATGTCGTTAAACGATATGGCGACTTCACCGCCGTAAAACGGATGGACCTGACCGTCCCCGACAACAGCTTTGTTACGTTTTTGGGGCCGTCGGGCTGTGGCAAAACCACCACGCTGCGTATGATCGCGGGGCTAACCGACATCACCGAAGGCGATCTTGTAATCCGCGATAAACGGGTCAATGAATTGCCCATTCACAAACGCAATCTGGGGTTGGTGTTTCAAAATTACGCCCTGTTTCCCCATAAAACCATTTTCGATAACATCGCCTTTGGCCTGAAATACCGCAAGGTCAGCAAAGCCGACATTGCCCAAAAGGTCAAAAATGCGCTCGACCTTGTGCAATTGCCCAATGTTGGTGACCGCTATCCCAACCAGCTTTCCGGTGGGCAGCAACAGCGCATTGCGCTGGCCCGCGCCATTGTGATCCAGCCCGATGTTTTGTTGCTTGACGAACCTTTATCCGCCCTTGATGCCAATCTGCGCGAAGAAATGAGGGTGGAGCTAAAACGCATTCAGCGCGAACTGGGTGTTGCCACCGTTTTTGTCACCCATGACCAGTCCGAGGCCCTGGCCATGTCGGACAAACTGGTGGTGATGAACAATGGTGTGGTCGAGCAGGAAGGGGCGCCCGAAGAGGTTTACAACAACCCGGTTTCCGCCTTTGTTGCCGATTTTCTGGGGCACTCCAACATTATCGCCGGTGCCTTGGCCGGTGACGGTGGCGAGGTGACGCCGGTTGAATTGCACGGCGGACAAACCTTGCTGACCACCGCCCATCAGGTCAGCCGGGTGAACAACCAACAGCAGGTTCGTGCCGTTATCCGCGCCGAAAAAATTGCTCTCTCGGATCAAGATAACAGCAGTGCCGATACTGTTGCCATTCCCGGCAAGGTTAAAACCGTTGATTATCTGGGACAAATGGCCCGCTATTTTGTCACCGCCGCCGGGCGCGACTGGCAGGTTATCAACCCCATTGATTACCGCCCCTTTGGCGAAGGTGCCGATATTTTTATGCATATCGCCGCGCGTAATTGTGTGTTGTTACCCGGTCACGCAGACTGATCGACCGGTTCAGGAAAGCCCCCCGAAATGACGTCCAAAATGACACCTGAAAAGACAAAACCCGGACATAACCGGGAATCCCGCCTGTTTTATCAAAGCCGATCCCGCCGCCCCCTGATTGACCATGCCAAGGGCGTTTACATGTGGGATGTGGATAGCAAACGCTATATTGATGCGTCAAGCGGGGCCATGGTCAGCAATATTGGCCATAGCGACCCGCGCGTGATTGCCGCCATGCAAGACCAGATGCAAAAGGCGACTTTTGCCTATCGCCTGCATTTTGAAAACGAGGCCGCCGAAAATCTGGCGTGGCGTTTGGCCGAACGCGCACCGGGCGATCTCGAACGGGTGTTTTTTGTATCAGGCGGGTCCGAAGCCGTTGAAAGCTGCCTGAAACTGGCGCGCCAATACGCCCTTGCCATTGGCGAAGCACAGCGTTTCAAAGTCATTTCGCGCTTTCCCAGCTATCATGGCTCAACACTCGGCGCGCTGGCCATCACCGGCTATACCCCCATGCACGCGCCCTTTGCCCCGATGATGGTCGATCAACCCAAAATCCCTGCGCCCACCTGCTACCTTGACCGCGATGATCTTAGCGATCATGACCGGGGGCTGAAATACGCCAACATGCTGGAAGCCGAAATTTTACGCCAAGGCCCGGAAACCGTGCTGGCATTTATCATGGAACCGGTTGGCGGGGCGGCCACCGGCGCACTTGTCGCACCCGATAGTTATTACGCCCGCATTCGCGAAATTTGCGACCAATACGGCATTTTGCTGATTTACGATGAAGTCATGACCGGTGCCGGGCGCACCGGTACCTATTTTGCCGCCGAACACTGGAACATCGTGCCCGATATTCTGGCCGTCTCCAAGGGGCTGGCAGCGGGCTATGTGCCGCTGGGTGCCATGATCGCACCTGACCGCATTGTCGGCCCGGTGCTGGACCATGGCGGGTTTATTCACGGCTATACCTATGCGGGCAACCCGATTGCCTGTGCTGCGGGCAATGCGGTGCTTGATGTCATTGAACAAGACGACCTTCTGGCCAATGCCGCCCAATCAGGCGCGGCGCTAAAGGCCGAACTCACCAAGCTGATGGCCCAACATGCCATGATTGGCGATGTGCGCGGCCTTGGCCTGATGCTGGCGATTGAACTGGTGGCCAATCGCGACAGCATGGAACCGATTGCGCCAAAACACATGGCTGCGGCCCGCTTGGTTGATATCGCCTATGACAAGGGATTAATCATTTACTGGCGGCGCACGCGGGGCGGTTATCGGGGCGACCACGTTATGATCTGCCCGCCCTTAACCATCACACCTGACCAGTTCGACGATATCCTGATCCCGCTCAACGAAGCCTTGGCCGAACTTGCGACCGAATTAAAACAGGCCGGAGGTTTTGATCATGGCGGATAAGGTTATCATCACCTGTGCGGTTACCGGGTCGGTTCATACCCCGTCCATGAGCCGCTATTTGCCAATAACCCCCGATGAAATTGCCGAACAGGCGATTGCAGCGGCCAATGCCGGTGCGGCAATTTTACATTTGCACGCCCGGGACCCCAAAACAGGTTTTCCGGCACCCGACCCGGCTTTGTTCATGCAGTTCCTGCCGCGCATCAAAGATGCCACCGACGCCGTTATCAACATTTCAACGGGCGGCGGCATGACCATGACGGTCGAGCAACGCATACAAGCTGCACAACAAGCCGCCCCCGAAATGGCGTCGCTAAACCTGGGCACCATGAATTTCGGCCTGTTTCCAGCCCTTAATCGCAAAACAGAATGGCAATATGACTGGGAACCGGAATTTTTGGAAAACAGCCGGGATTTCGTATTTAAAAATACTTTTTCAGATATAGAAATAATGCTGGCGAAATTGGGCGAAGCCAACGGCACCCGGTTTGAATTTGAATGCTACGATGTCGGCCATCTTTATACCCTGGCCCATTATGTCGATCGCGGTCTGGTCAAAGGGCCGATCTTTTTGCAATTCGTGCTGGGTATTCTCGGCGGCATTGGTGCCGACCCTGAAAACCTGATCCATATGAAAGCCACTGCCGACCGGCTTTTTGGCGATCAATACCGGTTTTCAGTCCTGGGGGCCGGACGCCATCAAATCCCGTTTGCCACCATGTCAGCCAGCATGGGCGGGCATGTGCGTGTCGGGCTTGAGGATAATCTTTATATCCGCAAGGGCGAACTGGCGCAAAACAACGCCGAACAGGTATTTAAAATTCGCGAGATATTGGCCGGATTGAACCTTGAAATTGCCACCCCCGACGAAGCCCGTGCAATGCTGGGCCTAAAGGGTGCGGATAACGTTTCGTTTTAACTGATCCGGTTCTGATAAATCCATCGCGCCAGCACCATGACCACCACCACCATCAGCAATGAAAGGGCGGCCCGATGATGCATGCCTATTTTTCACCCGATCAAATGTTGCACCACGGCCAGACTTTTATGGTGGGTGGCGAACGAAAACCCATTCCCGAGGTGCCCGAGCGCGCTGAAATCCTTAATTCGGCGCTTGGAAAACTCGGCATCATCCCGCAAAACCCGGCTGATTTCGGGCTGGCGCCAATCGCACAGGTACATTCGCCAGAATATTTGCGTTTTTTGGAAAACATCCATCATAACTGGCGCGCTGCGGGCGGGGCCGAAATTGTCGTGCCCCATATTCACCCGTTTGACCGTACCGGCCCCTACCCGCAAACACCCGCCGCACAGGCCGGTTTTCATTTGGGCGATACATCCTGCCCGGTTTCGGCCACCACATGGCAATCGGCGCGCAGCAGTGCCAATTGTGCTGTCGCTGCAGCCCGCCATGTGCGCGATGACAATAATGCCGATTGCGCCTATGCGCTGTGCCGCCCGCCCGGCCACCATGCCAGCCGCGATATTGCCGGGGGGTTTTGTTACCTGAACAATTCCGCCATTGCCGCCCGGCAACTGCGCGAACAATTTGGCCGCGTCGCCATCCTTGATATCGACCTGCATCATGGCAACGGCACCCAGCATATATTTTATGATTGCGACGATGTTTTAACCGTGTCGATTCATGCCGACCCGGCGCAATTTTACCCCTTTTACTGGGGCCATGCCCAGGAACGCGGAACAGGCCGGGGATTGGGATATAACCACAACATTCCCCTGCCCCTTGGCAGCGGCGATGATGTGTTTTTATCGGCCCTGGATCGCGCAACCGACATCATCCATCATTATGCGCCCGGCGCTTTGGTTCTCGCCTGCGGGCTGGATGCCTCACGCGATGATCCGTTTGGCGGCTTAACCGTCAGCACCGGCGGGTTTGGTAAAATCGCCCGTAAAATCAGCTTGATCGGCCTGCCCACCGTGATAGTTCAGGAAGGGGGCTATGTCAGCCCAACGCTGGCCGATAATCTGGTGCAGTTTTTAGGAAGTTTTGCGGAGGCACGATCATGATCACAGCTGACATTATCATTATTGGCGGCGGTATCGCCGGGATGTCTGCAGCATATTTTTTGGCCAAGAAAGGCAAAAAAGTGATTGTGCTCGAACGCGAAGATCAGCCTGGCTATCACAGCACGGGCCGGTCCGCAGCGCTATATAGTGAAACATACGGTCCCAAAATCATTCGCAAAATGTCGACCGCAAGCAAGGCATTTTTTCTGTCACCGCCCGACGGTTTCACATCCCACCCGATTCTGACCCCGCGCGGTGTTATTGTTACCGCCATGCCCGGTGAAGAAGCCAAGTTTGACGAGCTTTTAACCGAAGGCCGTGCCAACGGGGCAAATGTGATCGCCCTTAGCCCCGAACAAATTGCCGAACTGGTGCCGATTGTTAAGCCCGAACTTTTGATCGGCGGGGCGCTAGAAACCGATGCCATGGATATTGATGTCCATGCGTTGCATTGGGGGTTTATTGCCCAGTTTAAAAAGATGGGCGGCACGATTGTGACCCGGGCCGATGTAACCGGCATTGAAAAAACAGGCGTTGAATGGCAGGTAACAATTGGCAATGGCGACGTTTTTAAGGGCACCGTTGTTGTAAATGCCGCCGGGGCATGGGCCGATGAAATTGCGAAACAGGCACAGATCAAACCCCTTGGCCTAACCCCCAAACGCCGCACGGCCGTGATGATTGACCTGCCCGCCGGAATGAATGCCGATCATTGGCATATGGTTTCCAGCATTGATGAAGGCCTGTATTTCAAACCCGATGCCGGGCGTTTGCTGGTATCTCCCGCCGATGCCACCCCCACCATCCCGCAAGATGCCCAGCCCGAAGAACTTGACATTGCCATTACGATTGACCGGCTGGTAACCGCCACCACCCTGACGGTAAACCGCCCCGGCGAAAGCTGGGCCGGGCTGCGCAGTTTCTTTGCCGATGGCGACCCGGTTTCGGGTTTTGACCCCGACCATGGCGGTTTTTACTGGCTGGCGGGACAAGGCGGATACGGCATTCAAACCGCACCGGCAATGGGCGAATATGCCGCCTGCATGATTTGCGGCGAAGATGTTCCCGCCGCAATGCAAAAACTGGGTGTAACCCAGGCCGCATTATCGCCCACCCGGCTGTCCCTGTCTTAACGCAAAGGTTTCCAACCATGTCACATCCCAAAGCCGACCGGTCAACCTTGCGCAAGGCTGTGCGTGCCCGGCAGGACCAAATCATTGCCGATGTGTCCGAGCTAGTGACATTGCCCAGCCTGTTAGGGCAGGAACAATCGGCCCAAAACTGGATGGCGGACAAATACCGCGCGATGGGGCTGGATGTGGAAACTGTTGCGATCGATATTGCCACCCTGCGCGACAAACCGGGTTTTTCACCCCCGGTAATCGATGATTACGACGGACGTGAAAATGTTGTTGGCATTCATACCCCCACAACAATAACAGGCCGCAGCCTGATCCTGAACGGGCATATCGATGTGGTGCCCACCGGCCCGGCAGAGCTGTGGCAACAACCGCCGTTCAGCCCGCACGTTATTGGCGATTGGCTGTATGGCCGTGGGGCGGGCGATATGAAAGCCGGCCTCATTGCCAGTTGCCATGCACTTTCGGCCTTGCGCGATATTGGGCTAGAACCCGCCGCGCCGGTTATTTTGCAATCCGTGGTCGAGGAAGAATGCACCGGCAATGGCGCGCTGGCCTGCCTGCATGCCGGGTATCGCGCCGATTGCGCCATCATCCCCGAACCTTTCAACCAAACCCTGATGACAGCGCAACTTGGCGTGATGTGGTTTCAGCTTCATGTTACCGGCAGCCCCGCCCATGTGCTTGATACATCGGCGGGCAGCAACGCGATTGAGGCGGCCTATGGCTTTTTTGACACGCTAAAGGAAGTCGAAGACCTGTGGAACCATCCCGGCCACCGGCACGAAGCCTATGGTGCGCATAATCATCCGGTTAATTTTAATCTGGGTAAAATTTCGGGCGGGGAGTGGGCATCTACCGTGCCGCCAACCTGTGACGCCGATATTCGCATCGGGTTCTATCCCGGCATGGATATGGCCGAAATTCGTTCCATGATCAACGACGTTGCAAAATCGGCGACAGATAATCACCCCGCCTGCAAGGGTGCCACATTCACCCTCGGCTATCGCGGCTTTCAGGCCGAAGGATGTGTGATGGATGAAACCCACCCGATGATGACAATGATTGGCGATTTGCACCGCGAAGTCACGGGAAACACAATAAAAAATTATGCATCAACCGCAACAACGGATGCACGTTTTTTCCAGATTTATGGCAATATCCCGGCCACATGTTACGGGCCAAAGGCAGAACGCATTCACGGCATTGATGAACGGGTTTCAATTTCGTCGGTGATGGAAGTCACCGAAGTTCTGGCCCTGTTTATTGCCGATTGGTGTGGTACCAACCCGCAGGCCTGAATTTTACACCGATACTTTAAACCAAAGAAAAACGGAGCATAAAATGAGCATCGAACGTTTCCATACCGGCCCGCGTATGAGCCAGGCAGTTGTCCATGGTGACACCGTATATCTGGCCGGTCAGGTTGGCGAACCGGGCGCATCTGTTAGCGCGCAGACCACCAAATGCCTGGAACAGGTTGATGCCCTGCTGGCCGAATGCGGCTCAAAAAAGGAAAACATCCTGCAAGCCGTGATCTGGCTGGCTGACATGAGCGATTTTGCCGAGATGAATGCCGTTTGGGATGCCTGGGTGCCACAGGGCCATACCCCGGCCCGCGCGTGCGGCGAAGCCAAACTGGCAACCCCGGACTACAAGGTCGAATTCATTATTACCGCTGCCAAATAACCAACAATCCATCCGGGCGGCATTTTTTGTCGCCCGGTTCCACCCCAAAGCTGTCTCAGTCATTTCTTCGTTTGCCTTAGCGATCCGACCCCGGAAGCAAAAACCCTTTTGGCGACGCAATATAATCACGGCTTGTGGCGTCAGCTTTGCGGAAATCCACCTGATAAATGACCCTTACGACACCTGCGCCAAACAATGGTTTGATCGCACACCCTAAAACCTTCTCCCTCGGCGAAAACCACCATTTTGATACCTCTCGCGTTAAGACACCGCCCCCAATAGGTTCTCCTTATTCCAATTCATATTGTAAGCATATAATTTGTATGCTAACTATATTTTATGGAAAACATCGACCTTTTACGCCAAACCGTAACCACAAACCTGTTGCAAACCGGGCGTCACTGGCGCCGGGCAGCAACACAGGTTTTGGGTCATCACGGTATATCCGAAGCCTGTGCATCGCCGCTTATCTGGATCAGCCGTATGGGCGGTGGTACCCGGCAGGTGGTATTGGCGCATTGCATCGGTATCGAAAGTGCATCTCTTGTGCGCTTGCTAGACCAGTTGGAAGCCAACAACCTGATTGAACGCAAGGCAGACCCCAGCGACCGGCGGGCAAAATGTATCTGGTTAACGCAGGAAGGCCAGGAACTGGCGACCAAGATGGAAGCATTATTGATACAGCTTCGCAGTCGTATTCTGGCAAATGTCACCCGCGAAGACCTTGAAGCAACCCTTCGGGTTTTTCAGGCGTTTGACGACGACACCAGCGAGAGCGTGGCGGCACCTGCAGCCGCATCACAAACTGCAAAGACGGCCGGAGCCTGAATGTGAGCTTTCCCACCTGGCGCGACTGGATTTTTTCCAGCAAAGCCTTTGTTGCTTCCATGCTTGCGCTTTATATCGCGCTGTTTTTTGACCTGCCCCGTCCCTATTGGGCGATGGCGGCGGTTTATGTTGTGTCAAATCCGCTGGCAGGTGCGACCGGGTCCAAGGCAATGTATCGTGCACTGGGTACCGTGATCGGTGCCTGTGCTGCCGTGTTTTTTGTTCCCGTTTTTGTCAATTCCCCCGAATTGCTGAGCCTTGTGGTCGCACTTTGGACCGGGGTTTTGCTTTATATTTCGATGCTGGACCGTACCCCGCGCAGTTATGTCTTCATGCTGGCGGGATATACGTTACCACTTATCGCCCTCCCCGATGTTGGTACACCGGAACTGATTTTTGACACCGCCCTGGCGCGTAGCGAGGAAATCATTCTGGGCATATTGTGTGCCAGCATCGTCAATGCTGTTGTTTTTCCTGTGAGTGTCAACAGCCTGCTCGATGGCAATATTTCAAAATGGCTGAACGATGCCGCAAGCTGGGCCGATGAAATTTTGCGCGGTGAAGGGGCCATCCCGGAAACACCGGTAAAGCGCCAAAAACTTGCCGCCGACATTACCGGGCTAAATATGTTGCTGAGCCAGTTGCGCTATGATGTGAAAACACGCGAAGTCGTCAGGCCAACACGCGAATTGCGTGGCCGCCTTTTAATGTTGCTGCCGCTGTTTTCATCCCTGGCGGACCGGCTTCACGCGTTAAAACAAAACAATCAGGGTTTGCCCGCCGATATCAGCCCTGTTTTATGTGCGGTCGCCGACTGGTTTGACACCCCGCAAAACATCAATGATGAAACGACCCACGCGTTAATCGCGCGGATAGATGCCGCCGACATATCCGACCCGACAAAAACCCATGTTTGGGATAATATGGTCCGCGCCAGCGCAATGGCGCGGTTGCGCGAAATTGTTTATCTGTGGCGCGATTGTAATTCCCTGCGTGATATCATCGCCGATGGCAAACACAAACGCCACTGGCGCGCCCTGTTTCGTCATCGCAAGGTTATTGGGCAAACCCGGTATTATGATTACGGCATGATGCTGTTTTCATGCGGATCAACCGTTTTGGCAACCTTGATTGCAAGTTTGGCGTGGATCCAGTCTGGCTGGCAATATGGGGCCGGGGCAGTATTAATGACGGCGGTGAGCGGATCATTTTTCGCCGCGATGGACAGACCGGCCCCGTTCATTATGATTTTGCTCAAATGGTTTTCCGCCAGTCTGGCGTTATCATTTGTCTATCTGTTTCTGATTTTGCCCCGCATCGATGGCTTTCCGTTGCTGGTTCTGGCTTTTGCCCCACCTTTCCTGATTTTGGGCACCCTGATGCCACGCCCGCAATATGCAATTATTGCCATGTTACTCACAGTATCAACGGCGTCGTTCATCGCCCTTCAAAACCGTTTCAGCGTTAATTTTGATTCGTTCCTGAACGGCGGGATCGCCTCGCTGATCGGGATCGCATTCTCGCTGGTCTGGACCCTGCTGGTGCGCCCGTTTGGCAGCGAACTGGCCGCACGCCGCCTGATGCGTGCGGGGTGGGCCGATTTGGCCAATACTGCCGCCGGGCAACATGGCGGCGACCACGCGGCGTTGTCGGGCCGCATGCTTGACCGATTGGGCCAGCTTGTTCCAAGGCTGGCCAGCCTTGAAGACCGCGAACTGGCAAAGGTTGATGGTTTTGCCGAAGTACGTCTGGGCTTTAACATTCTGGTTTTGCAACGCGAACGCCGCCGCCTTGGCCCGGCCAGCCGCGATGCCATCGATGCCGTCCTTTCTGCCATTGCCGGTTTTTTCACCCAACGCTTAAAACAAGGCAAAGCCCTGGAACCTGACGATGCGTTGCTGTTTGATATCGAACACTGTCTTGAACAGGTCGCAAACGAACCTGCCGGTAAACGGGCCGAAGCACTGGATGCGCTGGTCGGGGTCAAACGGGTGTTGTTTCCCAACGCGACAAGCGCCAGCAGGTTACTTCCCCACATCAACGCCAATGACAGCGCAGATTTCAAGGCGGCGCAATAATCTGAATATCAATACGGATCGCGCCGGTTAAGCTGCCGCAAACCGCGTCATTGATCGCGGCTGTCACGGGTAAAAATAACCGCATTGCTTTCAAGTGTGCGGTGAACCGGGCATTTATTGGCGATTTCAATCAACTTTTTGCGCACGTCATCGCTTAAATCACCCTGCAAGGTAATAACCCTTTCAAACCGGTCAATCCTGGCGGTGTCCTGATGCGGCCCGTCGCCGCAATCCGCGCAGTCTCGTGCATGGATTTTCTGATGCGTGACCTGCACCGAAATACCATCAAGGGCGATCTGTTTGAAATCGGCATACATGCGGATCGTCATTGAGGTGCAGGCCCCCAATGCCGCTGCCAGATATTCATAGGGCGAAGGACCGCTTGCAAGGCCGCCTGCCCCCTCGGGTTCATCGGCCAGCATCCGGTGCGGGCCCGCCACCAGCATGGTTTGAAATTTTCCAAGGCCGGTTTCACGCGCCAGAATACCTTCATCTGCCCCCGCCGGGGTGGTGCCGGATGATGCGGCGGCATCCTTTGCCACCACATAGGGGCGGGCCCAGGTCGCAATAACATTGGCGGCATAGGTCGCGTCGTCAGGGTCGCGCAGCAAATGATCAGCTTTGTTTAGCGACACATAACTTTTGGGGTGCCACGCCGCGGTGAAAATGCGGCTGGCATTATCAATGCCAACGGTTTGATCCATTGGCGCATGTAACACCAGCAACGCCTTATGCAAAGACGCGACCGATTTTTCAATATCATGCACTGCCAGATCATCAAGGAACTGTTTTTTAATCACAAAGGGACGACCGCTTAGCGACACATCGGCCTGCCCTGCTGCACGAATTTCGGCCAGTTTGTCGGCAAAATTTTCGGTTACATGGTCAATATCTGCTGGTGCGGCGATGGTGGCAACGGCCATTGCTTCGGGAATATCCCCGGCAACGGCCAATATGGCCGCGCCCCCCAGTGAATGACCAATCAGCAATTTGGGGGCTTCATACTCGACCCGCATATAATCCGCCGCTCGGCGCAAGTCTTCAAGGTTGGAGGTAAAGTTGGTCGAGGCAAAATCACCGCCGGAGCCGCCCAGCCCGGTAAAATCAAACCGCAAGACAGCAATTCCCTGCTCGTTCAAGGCTTGGGCAATTTTACGCGCTGCCGTCAAATCCTTGGTGCAGGTAAAACAATGGGCAAACAGGGCATAGGCCAAAACAGGCCCTGCAGGCAAATCCAGCCGTGCTGAAAGCGATGCGCCCATTGCCCCTTCAAAGCCAAGCCTGATCGGACGAACTGCCATGTTTTTCTCCGTCGCCAAAGGTGAAATATGCCTTGATAAGATGTTGTTACTGTAGCATTTTAACGGGTAACATTTGCATGTTTTTTACGCTGAAAGACAGGCGATTTCAGATGCTGCGAATTAAAACACCCCGACTGACCTTGCGCCCGGCAACGCCGCATGATGCCAATTTTATACACAGATTGTTAAACCAGCCGGACTGGATTGAATATATTGGCGACCGCAATATTGGCGATCTGGCAACAGCGGCGGTTTATATCAACGAACGCCTGATCGCGGCGTATCACCGCGATGGTTTTGGCCTGTATCTTGTCGATTTACAAGCAAGCGGGGAAACAATTGGCCTTTGCGGGCTGGTCAAACGGCAAACCCTGCCCGATCCCGATATCGGCTTTGCCTTTCTTGATCAATGGCAAGGCCAGGGTTTTGCCCGCGAGGCCGCACAAGCCACCTTGAAATATGCCTATCAGGATTTGGGCCTTAAACGGGTTGTCGGCTTTACCTTGCCCGGCAACAACCGTTCAATCCGGTTGCTTGAAAGCATCGGCATGGTGTTTGACAGCACCGTTTATGTCGATGGCGACCGCAAGGCCTGTAACCTGTATGTGCCCGCCAACCAGAACAATCCGGTGCCCTGAAAAATCACGGCAGGATTACGTGCGCCGGATACCAATGGTGCGACCCACGCCAGATGGCATCGGTAAATCGCGCTGTGCGCCCCGAATACCATCAAGTGTTTTGAAAATATCGTCAGGAAACGGGGCTGATCGCCGTGTTTCCATATTGATATGCATGGTAATTATTTCGTTGGTCGCCGCCAGCCAGCCTTCATTTGCGTGGCGCATTTCATGATACATGTGAATGCGTTTTGCATCGCAATCAAGCACCCGGGTGTGTAATTCAAATGGTTCATTCACATGAATTTCCCGGTCATAGGTGGCGTGCATTTCCAGCGCAAAGGTCGACCCGCCGCGCCGTGCGGGATAGGTCCGCCCCAGCCCGACGGCATCGAGAAACGCCAGCGACCCCAGATTAAAGGCAACGATATAATAGCCAACATTGACATGGCCGTTAAAATCGATCCATTCCGGCACGACATTGCCGCGATAGCTGATCAGCATATCGGGGCCAAACAAATCGGTGCTGATCATTTATCCATCGCCTCGACAACGCTAACAGCGGCCGCAAAATCTTCCAGCGCATGACCGACCGATTTAAACACCGTACATTCATCATCGGACTGACGACCTTTAACCGTACCGCGTGTCAGATCGAACAGGTCGCCAATGATATCGTTTTTGCTGATGGCACCAGACTGAATGGCCTGCACCACATCGCCGCCTTCGGCCGATGCGCCATCAAAACTGTCGACATAGACGCGGCATTTTTTCATCACATCATCATCGGTTTCGCGCATGGTGGGTTTGAACGCCCCAACAAGGTCAACATGAACACCCCCGGGCAGCCATGCCCCGCGCACCAGCGGTTCGGTGCTGAGCGTAGCGCACGAAATGATATCGGCGGTTTTGCACGCCGCTTCCAGATCATCAGTGCCAGATGCTTCAAACCCCAAAAGTTCAACTTCACGCGCCAGCGTTACTGCCTTTTCCGGGCGGCGGTTCCAGATGGTTACTTTTTTAATCGGGCGGACCGATGCATGGGCTGCAATCAGGTTGGGGGCCATCGCCCCGGTGCCGACCATAACCAGATGGCTGGCATCCTTGCGCGCCAGATAATCCGCCGCCAGGGCCGAGGCCGCCGCCGTGCGCCGCGTGGTCAGCCGGGTGCCATCCAGCACCGCCGCAGGCTGGCCGGTGACACCATCCAATAATATGTAAATACCCGAAACAGCGGGCAGGTTACGTGCGGAATTACCCGGCACGACGGCTGCCACCTTGACCCCGGCAGCACCATCCTTTTCCCACGAAGGCATGATCAACAAGGTTGCGTCGTCTTCGCCGGTTCGTTCCATGTTAAAATGGCTGCGAAGCGGCGTTTCACAGCCCTTGGCAAACCAGCGGCGCAGGGCTTCAACCATATCGCGCGGGGGAACAGAACGATCAATATCTTCGGCAGTAACGAAACGCATGGGGCCTACCTGTAAAGTTTGTGATTATTCAATTGGTAACGCAAGTTTACCTTAGCATATCGGGCCCCCAACGTCACCGCATGTTGCCCCGAATATCACATGTAAAACAGGTGTTTTCGTGCCGTTTCCCGGCGGTATCAGCCGATAATTCGCTTAAGGTTGCCATATAGCGCCCCATCGCGAAGATAGAGTTCTTCCAGCACGGTAAAATGATTGGCACCCCATGCCTGATGTACCGGCACAATCAACCCGGACTTGGCACAATAGGCGGCATAAACCTGGCTTTGACGGACAAATTCCGGGGTTTCGACCGCACCAACCACCAGCATCATTTTAACCCCGACCGGCACCGCGTCCAGCATGGGGGAATTATCGGCCGCACTGTCTTCGGTCAGGCGGATATCGCCATTCATGCTGGTGAAACGCAGTGGTTCCAGGTCAAACACACCCGAAACCGGTACCGCGGCATTAAACGGCGTGGCATCGCCAATTTCGCTTTCCCAGTCATGGGCGGCCAAACGGGCCACAATTTGCCCACCTGCCGAATGGCCGGAAATGCTTAACCGGTCGCGGTCACCATTAAAATCGTCGATATGTTCGTAAACATATTTAATGCAGCGAACGGCCTGATCTGTAATTTCGTCAACGGTAACATCCGGGCACAAATCGTAATTGGCGCAAATCACCGTGTAACCGTCGGCCACCAGATCGCGGACAATAAAGGTATAATCTTTTTTGTCCTGGCTGCGCCAATAACCGCCGTGGAAAAACACATGGATCGGTGCATTGGGGCTTGTGGCTGGAAAAACATCAAAGGTTTCCTTCGGGCCCGGTCCAAACCGCACATCGGACTGGTGATCAAGCTTTGCCCGCACATCATTTGATGCCGCAACGAAGCGGGCGAAATGATCGGCGAAATCCGGTACTGTTTCGCGCGGATTATACTGCCACTCAACTTCTGCTTCTGTAAAACCGCCCCAGCCCATCGATATTTTCCCTGCTTTAAAATGCCCGTTGTTAAATTCCAAGATGATTTTTCTTTATTTCCGGGGCATTTGCAAATTGTTCAGAAGAACCATTCCAGACAATCTTGCCTTTTTCCAGCACATAATGACGATCACACACCGCCATTAACGCATCAAGATTGCCATCAATGATCAAAACGGTTTGGGCCAGGTCACGCAATTTGCGAATACAGGCCCAGATATCGGTCCTGATCACCGGGGCAAGACCTTCACTGGCTTCATCGAAAATCAGCAAATCGGGATTGGTTAAAAGCGCGCGGCCAATCGCCAGCATTTGCTGCTCGCCCCCCGATAGCTGATTGCCCATATTATTCTGCCGTTCGGCAAGCCGTGGGAAAAGGCCATATATTTTTGCCAGATCCCACCCCTGCCCGCGTGAAGTTGCAATCAGGTTTTCGCGCACCGACAAATTCGGGAAAATCTGCCGCCCTTCGGGCACCAGACCAATGCCCGCACGGGCAATGCGAAAAGATTTTTGGCGCGAAATATCCTGCCCCTTGAACCGAATGGTGCCAGCCCTGGCCGGGGTTAACCCCATTATGGATCGAACGGCGGTGGTTTTACCCATGCCATTGCGACCCAAAAGACTGACGATTTCGCCTTGGCCGACTTGCATATTCACGCCAAATAACACCTGGCTGCTGCCATAGCAGGTTTCGACATTCTGAAGTTCCAGCATCAGTACCCCTCCGCCAGATAGGCTTTTTGAACGTCTTCATTGTCGCGCACATCATCGACACTGCCCGATGCGATCATGGCCCCGTTGACCAGAACCGAAATCACATCGGCGAGCCGAAAAACAATATTCATGTCGTGCTCAACCAGCAAAATTGCGAAATCGGGCTTCAGTTTTTCCAAAAGTTCGGCCAGTTGATTACTTTCAGTTGGCCCCATGCCCGCCATTGGCTCGTCTAGCAACAAAACCTTTGGTTCCAACGCCAATGCCATGGCAATTTCCAGCTGGCGTTTCTGCCCGTGCGACAAATCGGCTGCACGGCGGGATGCAAAACCGCCCAATCCAACCTGCTCAAGCAACGCCATTGCCCGTTGATTAATCCCGGCATCGCGCGAAACCGCACGCCAGAATGAAAAATGATGCCGGGTGCGTGATTGCACCGCCACGGCGACATTTTCGGCCACCGTGAAATCATCAAATATCGCAGTGATTTGAAACGACCGCGCCACCCCCATCCGGGCGCGCCAGGGCATCGAAAAACGGGTAATATCCTGCCCGTCAAACCAGACCTGCCCGTCATCGGGGCGTAATTCGCCCGACAATTGCGACAGGGCCGTGGTTTTACCGGCCCCATTGGGGCCGATCAGGGCATGGATTTTGCCAGTTTCAAGCTGGATCGATAAATCATCGGTGGCGCGCAAACCGCCATAGCTTTTGTAAAGGTTGCGCGCTTCAAACACCGGGCGACCTTGCACATTATCCATGATCGCCCCCTGACTTTACCGTTGTTTTGCCCGCGCCCGACAGAAAACCAACAATGCCCCCGCGAAAAAACACCACGACCAATATCAAAACCGGGCCTAAAATGACCTGCCAGTGTTCGGTAAAGGACACCAGGCTTTCTTCCATTAAAAACAGCGCCAAGGCCCCGTATATTGGCCCGACCAGGGTGCCCAGCCCGCCCAGAATAACAATCACCATCAATTCGCCCGACCGCGACCAGTGCAAAAGCCCGGGACTGACAAATTCGGAATGATTGGCAATTAACGCCCCGGCCAACCCGCCAATGGCGGCGGAAATGCAAAACGCGGTTAGCTTATAAAGCAGCGGGTCATAGCCAAGGGCGCGCATGCGGCGTTCGTTTTGTTTACAACCGATAACAACCCGGCCAAACCGCGATCCGACAAGGCGGGATAGCAAAAACCACACCGCCAGCAAAATGGCAAAACACAGATAATAAAATGTATCGCGGTCATACAGATCAAGGCCCGGAATGACGTTGCGATCCCACAGCGATAATCCGTCTGCCCCACCATATTGCGACAGGGACACAAAGAAAAAATAGAATAACTGGGCAAAGGCCAGCGTGATCATGATGAAATAAACACCCGAGGTGCGCAGGCTGATCAAACCAATAATCAGCCCGAAAAATGCCGCCACCAGCATCGCCAGCGGCCAGACAACAAAGGCGTCGTTACTGCCCGTCCAGCCAAAAATAAAGTCGCTGCCATCAAACGCATGGGTGCCCAAAATACCCGCTGTATAGGCGCCGATGCCAAAAAAAGCCGCATGACCAAAACTGACCATACCGCCAAAACCAATGATCAGATCCAGCCCGACCGCGGCCACTGCATAAATAACCGCGCGGTTAAACATCGTAATTAAAAACGCATTATCAAACGCATGTGCCACCGGCGGCACCAGTGCCAACAATACAAAAATCGCCAATGTCGCCCAGCCTTGGCGTGAAATGTTTTTAACCATGTGTCTGGAACAACCCCCGGGGACGGAAGGCCAGAGCCACGGCCATTAAAATATAAATCATCATCGATGCCAGTGACGCGCCAGCACCATCTGCCACCGATGGCGGCAACCACAAACGCATCAGATCGGGGATATAAACCCGGCCCAGTGTGTCGGTCAGGCCGATTAACAGCGCACCGGCAACCGCCCCGCGAATGGAGCCTATGCCGCCAATCACAATCACGACAAAGGTCAGGATCAGGATATTTTCCCCCATGCCGGACTGAACAGCACTGAACGGGGCCGCCATAACACCGGCCAACCCGGCCAGTGCCGCGCCAAAGCCAAACAGCAAGGTATAAAGCAGCGAAATATTAACCCCCAACGCACCAATCATTTCGCGGTTGGATGCCCCGGCCCGTATCCACATGCCAATACGGGTTTTCATTACCAGAAAATACAAAAAGCCCGTCACCAGAATGCCGGTGGCGATAACGGCCAGACGAAATGCCGGGTACGGTGCACCGGGAATAATTTCGACCGTGCCCGATAAAAATGCCGGCGGGTCCATGGCAATGGGCTGGCGACCCCAAATGATACTAACCATTTCATTAAAAAACAAAATCAGGCCAAAGGTTGCCAATACCTGATCCAGATGGTCGCGGCGATAAAGCCTGCGCATGATGACAAATTCCATCACCATCCCGGTCAGAGCGGCGGCGGCAACCCCGGCCAAAAGACCCAGAAAAAAGCCCGAGCCATGGGCAATGGCGGTCGCCCCGACATAGGCGCCGACCATAAACAGCGACCCGTGGGCCAGATTGATCAGGTTCATGATCCCGAAAATCAGGGTCAATCCCGATGCCATCAAAAGCAGGGTCACGCCAAATTGCAGCCCGTTCAAAAGCTGTTCTAGAAACAAAAGCATGATTATTTTCCGGTGCAAATGCGAAAACGCAGTGGCCGGCACAAGACCGGCCACTGGTTAAATTGCGCGGGGTAAAATTACATTTTGCACTCGGAGGCGTAGGCATCGACATGGTTTGAAAAAACCTTGCCAACCAGCTTGTTGGTATAGCCCCCATCCGGGTCGGCAACGACTTCGCGCACGTAAAAATCCTGGATCGGGTGATTGTTATTGCCAAATTTGAAGTTGCCACGCACCGAGGAGAAATCGGCCTTTTTCAAAGCCGCGCGGAAATCATCTTTTTTCGACATATCCCCACCCACGGCAGAAATGGCACTGCCAATAAGGTTGGCCGCATCATAGCCCTGCACCGAATACAGGCTGGGTTTCGCACCATATTTGGCAAAATAACCGGCCACGAACTTTTTCGAGGCGGCGTTATCCATATCGGGCGACCAATGCGAGGTGTTTTTCATGCCAACGGCGGCTTCACCAACGGCATCAACCAAATGTTCATCGGCGGAAAAGGCCGGGCCAAACAACGGAATTTCATCTTTCAAACCGGCTTGGGCATATTGTTTGATAAAATTAATGCCCATGCCGCCGGGATAGAAGAAAAACACGGCATCGGGTTTTGCCGCGCGCAAAGATGCAATTTCGGCAGCATAATCGGTTTGACCCAGTTTGGTGTAAACCTCGTCAGCAATATCGCCTTTGTAATACCGCTTAAAGCCTGCCAGAGCATCTTTACCGGCCGGGTAATTCGGGGCCAGCAGGTAAACTTTTTTAAAGCCCTGATCCTGAACATACTGGCCCATGGCTTCGTGAATATTGTCGTTCTGGTAGGCGGCATTAAAATAATTGGCATTGCACTTCGCACCCGCCAGCGCACTGGGGCCGGCATTGGTTGAAATGTAAATCATGCCGTCGCGCACCACCTTGGGCACAACGGCCATCGCGACATTGGAAAAGATAATGCCGGTCATCAGATCAACATGTTCGCTTTCCATCATGCGGGTGGCAATCTGGCGGGCACTTTCGGGTTTTAGCCCGTCATCCTCTACGATCAGATCAATATCCGCCCCGCCCAATTTGCCGTCATGTTCGGAAATCGCCAGTTCAAACCCCTTGCGCATATCATCGCCCAAATACCCGGCACCGGTTGAAAGGGTGGTGATCATGCCAATTTTAACCGGCTCGGCCGCCTGCGCAGAAATCCCCGCCGCACAGGTGCCCATCAACAATGCCGCCGCCCCCAAAAGGGCCGCCTTTTTTCTTTTTGCCAACATCTTACAGTCTCCCTGAAACCTGATTTTAAATCGTTTGTTTTTGACTTGTTTTTGTTGCCTTTCTATTCATCCCCAATTCGCTCGCCGTTGCAATAACCAGTTTGTTTAAGCTTAAAGTTTTTTTATTTCTTGTACGTATAAATACGTATTTTTTGCTCATATTCCTGTCATCAGCCCCGGAAAAATGGCACAGTGCGCCCTTGCAAAATGTAATACTGCCAAGAACAGGGACCCATTATGACAGCCGATCAAACCTGCCCGTTCCCCACCAAAGACGCCGATCGTAACGCGATTTGGGAAATGCTGGTCCCGCGCGATATAACTGCCTTTGTGCTGGCCGACTGGGCACTGGTGGAAAACGATTTTGCCGCCAACGGGTTTTATGCCATCGACGCCCACACATCGGCCAACCCCGATGACTGGACTTTGGCCTTTCCCGACCTGCTCGCCTATCGCGAAACATGGCTTACCCAGGCGCGCGCCGGCCAAAGCACCGACTATGCCGAACCGCTTTTTGACGCGATTTTTGCCGCGACCAAACTGGAACATATTGAAATAAACGGCGACCGCGCCCTTGCGCGCAAACATTTTAATGGCAGCATCAAAAAGGCCGATGGCAGCGAAGACCGCTTGTTGTGGAAAACGCATTATTATTGCCAGAAAGGGGCCGACAAAAAATGGCGCATCACCGGCTTTATCGGCTATTTGCCCAATAAAGACGTCTGACAATTCAAAACGGCATTCCCGATGAAACAGGAATGCCGTTTGTTCTGTCACCGGTCATATATCGAAAGCCTGACCGAAATTAAACCATTTTGCCGCGCGCGGCGACAAAGGCCGGGTTTTCAAAAATGCCATTTCGGCACAATTGAACATAGTCAAACATGTTGCTGACCACGCAGACATGGTTGGGAATAATCTGTAACCGCTGGCCAATTTCAAACGGCTGCGTTGCCGGGTCAAACGTTAGAATACCATGTTCCTCGCTCAGCGATTTCACGGTGACATCGCCATGACCAACGACATAGCCAAAATGCTCCAGCCCGAACAAATCCGACGTCAAAGCCTTTGACCCGGCATCGATAATCGCGCGGCCCGGCGCCGGTAGCGACACGATTTCGGTCAGGACACGCAAGGCGCAATCTTCTTCCAGGCAACCGCCCCGTGCCATCACCGATTTATCGTTATAAATATACGTACCAATACGATATTCAGTCACCACCGGAGCCTTATGGGCCTGCCACATATCGGGGGTTCCGCCCGAACTGCGCACCGGGCATTCCAGGTCAAAATTTGCGCATTTAGCCATGGCATCGCGGAAAAACGTTTCCACCTTTGTCATGCCGCCATTTGGCGGATAGGTCATCAAGCCAACAAACTTCAACCCCGGCAGAGCATCAACGACCCGCGCCAGATTAGCGGTTTCGGTTGGGGATTGCACCCCGCACCGCCCGGCACCGGTATCGCATTCCACCAGCACTTCCAATGGTTTTTGCCCATCGGCAAATGCGCCTGAAAGCCCGCGCGCCACAGTTTCACTGTCAACAACCACACGCAACAGATCGATGCGGTCTGCCAATGTCCGCAATCGTGCCAGCTTGCGCGCACCGATAATGTTATAGGTAATCAGAATATCGCCAATGCCCGCATCCGTCATAATTTCGGCTTCGCCGATTTTCTGGCACGTAATGCCCTTTGCCCCGACCGCAATTTGCTGCAACGCGAAATCGGGGATTTTGTGGGTCTTGATGTGCGGTCGCAAGGCAATATCATGTTCGTCGCAATATTCCTGAAAAGTGCGAATATTGCGTTCAACGCAATCAAGATCAACAATGGCGCAGGGCGTGTCGAGTTCGGCAAATTCGGTCATTCTATACTCGATTTCATCATGATGCGGCGGCAAACGGATCATCTACAATCGGCCAGACCTTGCGCGTCAGGTGTTTATACCCGTTTGTTTTCGGGTCTGACGGATAGGGGCCCTGAACATTCACATAGATAATTTCACCGGCAATTTTAGCAAACGCATCGTAGAAGTGATTGGTGGATTTGATAAACAGATAATTCTTTGCTTTAGGGTCAACGCCCATATTGGCAAAAAGATCCGGATCAAAGCTTTGCGCCCGGTTGCTGTTTAAAATCACTTCGCCGCCATCGGGCAGCTCAATCAAGGCGCAATCGCCCAACGGCACGATGCTATCACCGAAACTTTGCCAGGAATTCCGCTGCAATTTTTTCACACGAACAACGGCATCCACCGGTGCACCCCCGGTCGAGGATGTTTTGCCGCCAAAGCGCAGCGGCAAAACACCGCCTTCGCCCGCCGAAAAACAAATCCGCACTGCCATCGGGTCCCAGATCGTGCCAAAGGCATAATTTTGAAGGCCGCTATTCATAACCTTGCGCAGCAAAATTGTGGAGTCACCGGGCACCCCGCCACCGGGGTTATCCCAAACATCGGTAATGACAACCGGGGTCGCAATAATATCGGGCAATTTCGCCATCGCCTGATCGGGGGTAATAAAATCGGGCCGGGTGGTGCCGCGAAACCCGAACAGCTCCATCCCCAGATCCCTGGCTGTTTGGGTGGCCAGATCGGCTTTGTTATCAGTAATCACGATAACATGTGACCCGATTTCGGGCACGTCCCCTGCCATAAAGCCATGAATAACCGAGACCGACAAAATGCCGTCATGGCCTTCCATTGCCTTGATCCGATCAACAAAGGATCGCATGGGTTCGCGCGAAGTCGGCAAAACTTCGATCATTTTGCAATCAAACGCCGCCTTGACCGGCTTTATTTCCCCGCGAATGGTGCGCAAAACCAGATCAACGGTTGCGGCCCCTGCTTCGACAAAATCGGTATGGGGAAATTCCTTGAACGCAACAAGCACGTCGGCTGCATTAAAGCGTTTGGCACTTAAATGGCTGTGCGGGTCAAAGCTGGCACCAATCACAACATCGGGGCCAACAATATCGCGCACGGATTGTAACAAATCGCCTTCGCAATCGAGATAATCCTGTGCGACCATCGCCCCGTGCAGACCCAATACAACGCCGTCCACCGGCATTGCGGCTTTAAGCTGGGCCAGTACCTCGTCGCGTAAATATTCATAGGTATCGCGGTTCACAATCCCGCCCGGTTCCGCCCAGGTTGCCGTGCCTTCCACCAGTTCCCACCCTTCGGCCTTGGCGCGGGCGCGGGCAACGGTAAAAACAGCACTGCATAATGTTGGCGTTTCGGGGTGGTCGCCAGGGCCTGCATAAAAACTTTCGCGGAAATCGGAAATATCGGTTCGCAGGGGCGAAAACGTGTTGGTTTCAGTCGCAATGGAAGCGCAAAAAATTCGCATACCCGGGTCCTTCTTGGTCTTTGTTTTGGGTAAATGGATCAATGAAATGGAATGGAAAAATGATCAGGCAGTTTTTACAAAGGTGGCGGGAGGGAACCGGGAGGAAGCCCCCTCCCCGCCAGACGGAAATTAATCCGTCAGGTACTGTTTTTCGTTGGCTTTTTTGACTTCAACCTTAAACAGGTCGAGCAATTCAACACCCTTGTCGCCAAGTGTTTCCTTGACGTGCTTTTCCATAACCGGCTGGGTGACTTCCTTGAACTGTTCGCGTTCTTCCGGGGTCAGGGCGTCAATTTCCATTTTGCCCATCAGGCCCTTCAGGCCACGATCAGATGCTTCGATCACGCGCGAAACACCCCGGCTGGCAACGACACAGGACTGTGCGGCATAGCGGATAATGCGCTGCTGATCTTTGGTCAGGTCATCCCAGAATGCTTTGGACAGCATCATGGTGTAGGGCGAGAACAAATGGTTGGTCAGGGTCAGGTATTTCTGAACTTCGTTAAATTTGGCGAAGGTCACGGTTGGAACCGGGTTCATCTGACCATCGATCACGCCGGTCTGAAGGCCGGCATAAACTTCACCCCAAGCCATCGGATAGGCTTCGGCGCCCAATGCCTGCATGATTTTTTGATGTGACGGCAGCGCCATGGTGCGAATACGAATGCCCTTGAAATCGGCCAGTGTTTTGATCGGGTGCTGCGAATTGGTGACAGCAAAGAACCCGCCGGTATCGGGGAAACCCAATACCTTAACATCGCCCAGCGTTGCTTCGATATCCTTGGCCAAGGCCACGCCAAACGGCCCGTCATAAACGTTATAGGTTGCAGCATTGCTGTCAAAAGCAAATGGCAGGTTCAAAACGTCGATGCGCGGATAATAAGATGCAATAGCACCGGTCGAGGTCAGGGTTGCCTGAATAAGACCATCACGCACCATCTGGACATGTTCGGCGGCTGACCCCAACTGGTTGGACGGGTAAACTTCAACCTTGATTTCGCCATTGGTGTCGGCTTCGACAATGTTGGCGAAAACGGCGGTGCAAGCCTGGGCCGGGTTTTCAAACGGATCCAGTTTGTTGTCATGGGCAAATTTCAGAATTTTGGCTTCGGCATGGGCGGTGCCCATGGTGCCTGCCAGCATTGCCGTCGCGGCCATCGCAGCCCCGAAACGTTTGAATGTGTTCATAACACCTCTCCTGATTGGATTTATAGTTGCGCCCCAAACCCACCCTGTCCCCCAGGGTGATCCGCCCCGGGCAAGGGCGGAAAACCGTAACGTCGTTACATCGGGGTTATCTGAACCCCAACAATCTGGGCACCAGCAGCGCCAGATCCGACCAGAAAGCGAACAGCAACAGCACGCCAATTTCAGCAATCAGAAATGGCCACAGCTGTGCTGCGATTTTTTCAAGTTTTTCACCCGTCACCGATGCCAGCACAAACAGGCAGGCCCCCACCGGTGGCGTCATAAGGGAAATGTTGAGCGCCAGCACAAAGATGATGCCCGCATGGATCGGGTCCATGCCGATTTGCACCGTTAACGGTACAAGGACGGGGGCCAGAATGATGAGGATGGCGTTGATATCCATCACCATGCCAATCGCCATCAACAACCCGACAATCATTAAAATGACCATATAGGGGTTGCTTGAAACGCCCAGCACAGCGGCGGCAATTTCCTGCGGGATGCGGTTAAAGCTAAGCCACCAGCCCAGAATGGATGCAAAGGCGATGATGATAAAAATCACCCCGGTAACCCGTGCGGTTCTGATCAGCATCTGGATAAAATCGGCCATGGTCAGGGCGCGATAGACAAACACGCCAATAAACAGGGCATAGGCCACCGCAACCGATGCGGCCTCTGTGGGGGTGACAATGCCACCCAGAATACCGCCCAGAATAATCAATGGCATGATCAGGGCCGTGATCGATGATTTAAAAATCGTCCAGATTTCAAGCAGGCTGGCGCGGCGGTCTTCCTTGGGCAGGTTTTTGCGCCGTGCGGTAACGGCAATCACTGTCATGCAAATCAGGCAAATCATCAGGCCGGGCAAAATACCTGCGGCAAACAGCCCACCAATGGAAACCCCCATCAGGGAGCCATAAACCACCATCAAACCCGATGGCGGGATCGTTGGCCCGATGATAGAGCCCGCCGCCGTCACCGCGCAGGCATAATCGCGGCGATATCCGCGTTCAACCATGGCTGGCACCAGCGTTTTGCCAAAGGCCGCCGCATCGGCCGTCGCCGCTCCGGTAAGGCCGGCAAAAAACACACTGGCCAGCATATTGGTATGGGCCAGTCCGCCGCGAAAATGCCCGACAAGGGACTGGGCAAATTTAACCAGACGGCTGGTAATGCCGATATGGTTCATAATTTCGCCCGCCAGAATAAAAAACGGCATGGCCAGAAACGGAAACACATTAAGGCCGTTAAAAACCTTGCTGGGCCCCTGCACCAGAAACATGCCACCGCCCATGTCATAGAGGCCCGCCACCCCGGCAACGCCAAGGGCAAAGCCGATTGGCATGCCCAGAACCATCAGAACAACAAAAATAATGGCGATGATCATTCCGCGCCCTCCGTCATATCGACCGGGATGTAACGCCCCTGATCGCGCAGGGCGACCAGCAACAACTGTGTGGCGGCAAGCAGGGCTGAAACCGGCACCGCAGCATAAGGAAGGGCCAGCGTCATGCCGAAAATCATGGCGTGGCGTTTCATGCCGCCAAGGGCAAAATCAAACCCGTAAACAGTCAGATAAACGAATGCAGCCAGTGCAATAAGATCGACGGCAAACAGCACAATCCGCTGCAACTTCATGGGAAGGTTAAGAACAACCAGACCAATACCGATATGTTCGCGCCGGGCAATACCCGCAGATACCGCCAGCAATGCCGCCCAGATCATAAGATATCGAGCCAGTTCTTCGGGCCAGTTAAGCTGCCAGTGAACAAGATAGCGATCGACCACCCCCAGCCAGACATCAAGCACCAGGGCCAGCATCAAAACGGCGATGATCCGCTCCACACCCCAGTTCAGTCCGTTGCTAAGCGTTCGGGCGGATGCCTCAACGCGCTGCAAACCCATTTTCTTGTCTCCACTGATTTGGTGTTTGTATTTTTTCTACACATTGGTCACATATTTGTAGCTTGTCTACATATTTTTATGGAAAATTTCGCAAAAATGACCCAAACTGGAATTAAACATGCGTCGGTAAAGTAGTTAAGCTACTTTTTGGATTAAAAACAGCCCGCAAATCAAGGAGACTTACCATGAGCATCAAACATTTCGGCAATGAGCGCAGCGGTGCCGGTGGCCAAAAATTGCCGTTTTCGCCCGCCGTTCGCGCAGGCGATTTTGTTTATATTTCCGGTCAGGTGGCGATGACGGAAAACGGCGAAATCGAGTATGGTGGTATCGAGGCGCAAACCAAACGCACCATGGAAAATGTCAAAACCGCCTTGGGCCTGGCCGGTTGCACCCTTGACGATGTGATCAAAATGACGATCTGGCTGGATGATACCCGCGATTTCTGGACGTTTAACCGGGTTTATGCCGAATTTTTCCCCGGTGAACGCCCTGCCCGTTCGACGGTTGAGGCCAAGCTGATGGTCGATGCCAAAGTCGAAATCGAGGCTATCGCCTATAAACCGGAAAAATGATAGCTATCAACGGGGCGCCGGAAACGGACGCCCCGTTGATTTGAAAACCGGGACCATGCACATGCAACAAGCAACCGACATTATCAGCCAGCTTCACCGTCCGCCGGGCACGTTATCTGCGCGCGAGCAAAAGGTTGCTGAATATGTTCTGGAACATCTTGAAAACGTTACGTCCATAGCGCTTTCCGACCTTGCCAAACAGATCGGCGTGAGCGAGCCAACCGTGATCCGGTTTTGCCGCAGTCTTGGCTGTGAAGGTTTTCGCGATTTCAAATTAAAGCTGGCGCAAAACCTTGCTGTCAGCATGCAGTATCTGGCGCCGGAGCCGATTGAAGACCACATTACCGATCCTGATGTTTTGGGCAGCCATGTAATTGGCACCATTATTGACAGTTTGCGCCTGCTGCGCGACCAGCTTGCGCAATCTGATATTGATGCCGCCGCAGATACGCTTGCGGCCGCCCGGCAAATTGCCTTTTTTGGGGTTGGTGGCGGGTCCAGCACGGTGGCAAATGATGCGGCCAACCGGTTTTTCCGCCTTGGCATCCCCGCACAATCGCAAAATGACGGTTATTTGCAACGCATGTTGGCCTCTACCCTTGGCGAAGACGATGTTATTGTTGCCATTTCCACCAGTGGCCGCCCGGCAGAACTGATCCATAGTGCCGCCATTGCCCGGCAATATGGTGCCAAGGTCATTTCACTGACCAAGCCCGACAGCCCGCTTGCCGCCGAAAGCGATATTGTTATTGGCCTGATCATGCCCGAAAGCCCCGATATTTATAAACCCACCGCGACGCGCCATGTTTTCATGGCGACCATCGATGTTATTGCCACCGCCGTTGCCCGCCGTAACCCGGTGCGCAGCAAGGAAAAACTGCGCCGGATACGCTCGTCGCTTTTAACATTGCTGCCAACAGTGGGCCGTCTGCCGATCGGCGATTGACGCCACCAAAACTTCACGGCAAGTTGCGCATAACCAAATTAAAACCGGCTTCACCCCTTGGGGAAGCTGCAAACAGGATTGTTTAAATGACCAAAACTGCCTTCATCGGTGAATGCATGATCGAAATTTCGGCCGCCAGTCCAAACACCAGCGCCGAACCTTCATCCGCGTTTGGCCCCGCCAAGCTGTCCTATGCGGGCGACACCCTGAATGCAGCGGTCTATATGGCGCGCGCCAGCAAGCTGATTGTGCAACAGGGCAAGGCTGCTGCCAACGCGTCCAGTAACGAGCGAAACGATGGCGTCATTTCATATGTCACCGCCCTGGGGACGGACCCCTACAGCCAGGCAATGATTTCCGCCTGGCAAAACGATGGCCTTGATGCCAGCCTTGTCCGCCAGATAGACGGTGAACTGCCCGGCCTTTATGCCATTCAAACCGATGCCAGCGGCGAGCGCAGCTTTAGTTACTGGCGGCAAAACGCCGCCGCCCGCCAGCTTTTGAAAAACGGTTATGAAAAAACACTGGGCGGCAAACTGGCCGGATATGGCATGGTTTATTTGTCCGGTATTTCGCTGGCCATTCTAACCGACGAAGACCGCGCCAAACTTTTTGCCATGCTGGCCACTTTGCGTAAAAACGGCACACGCGTGTGTTTTGACAGCAACCATCGCCCGCGCCTGTGGGCCGACACCCAAACCGCAACCGATGCCTATGCCGCCATGGCCCCGCTATGCGATATTTTAATGCCCACCTTTGACGATGAAGCGGCCCTTTTTGGGGACGCAACACCGGCGGATTGCGCCAAACGCTGGCTTGATGCCGGTGCAGGGGAAGTAATTGTTAAAAACGGCGCACTGCCGTCAACATACATCACCCAAACCGGTGAAACCGGCACGGTTACCCCGCCCAGAATAGAGCGCGTAATTGATACAACATCGGCAGGGGATTCATTTAATGGCAGTTACCTTGCCGCGCGCCAGCAAGGCATCGACATTGAAACTGCCATCGCAATTGCCCAGAAAATAGCAGGCTGCGTCATTGGCGCGCGGGGTGCGCTGGTTGATATTGACCATCTGGTTCTTTAAACCGCCACATCGGAAAACCAGATTTATCACAAATAAAACACGGCCCGGCTGATTTTCCGCCGGGCCGTGTTTTTGTTGTCACAACAATCAATAATCCAGTTTGAACTGAATACCGGCCTTGCTGTCAATTTCGCTGGTTTCGCTGGTGACTTTGATATGCGGGGTTAGCTCAATTTCAACCTCAACCCCGCTTGACCCCGGCGTGGTTCCCTGCTTGGTGCCAACATAAATATCGTCGGTCAGATATTTACCGGCCTTTACCGTGGGCCCGTTCTCACCGCTGTCGACCCGCAAAACATCGGCCCCGATGAAATTGCGGATGGTGCCAATCACATCAAGCCCGCCGCCATTCCCCGAAAGCTGGGCGGCGGCATTGGCCAGTTGAACGGCTTCAACCGCACTTAGGCTGCCTTGCGACTTGCCAAACAAAACCTGCGACAGAATTTCGTCTTGCGGCAATGCCGGTTCCGAACTCAGGCTTAGTTTAGGGTCGTTGGCCGGGCCGGTTAAGGATGCCGTCACCGTTAAATCATCGGTCGTGTAAACCCCGGCAATGTCAAGCAACGGATCGGGCGGTTGGGCGCCGGAAAATGTAATTTTGGAATCCCTGATGACAAAGGTTTTGCCAATCAGGTCCAGTTGACCGCGCAAAGCGCGTAATTCGCCCACAATCTTGGGGTTATCGGCCCGCCCGGTAATATCAAGATGCCCGCCCCATTCGGAATCAAGGCCCTTGCCACGCACAAACAGGCGCGCAGGCACATCGACCTTGGCATTCAAATTGGTCACAAACCCGCTTTGGGCGACGGCATCCTTTTTCTGGTCTTCGGTTGGTACCTTGGCAAGGTTTTGCACATCAAGCTCTGGCACTGTGGCGGGTAACGCCACGCTTAAATCAACCTCGCCCCGGCGCAATGTTGTGGTGCTTTCGATATCGGCTTTGTTTTCATCGCCGGTCACATCAACATCAACATCGGTCCAGACGCGCAGTTCATCCATGCGGGTGATCGCCATGTTGCGCATGGTAACATTGGCGGTGTAATTCACCCCGTCGCCAAGTTTGACATCGGCCTTACCGGTCAGGGTGCCCTGCCCGCCGTCATTGGCGGACAGGTCGGTTAGTTTAAAGCCGTCATTGTTAAACACACCATCAAGCACAATATCCTGAACCAGCGTGCCATATTGCAAATGCTCATAGCGACCATCGCGCAGCGATACCGTACCCTTCCATTGCGGGTCAGACAGGGTGCCATCAACGCTGGCGTCAAGTTTGACAACCCCGGCAAGTGAATGATCGGGCAGTGGCACATAGGGCCAGAACTGGCCAATTTCACCATCCATTTTCGCCGTTGCCGAAAGCGGCTCGTCGGGCGATACCGCAAACTGACCTTTCAGAAATGAAACATCGAACGGCAGTTCGGCATTTGCCGTTATGATCTGCATATCAGGCCGCCCCATATCAAGATCAGCCGAAACATCACCGTCGCGCAACGATGCCGTCAAATTCAAGGCAAGCGGGGGTAATTGTGCCGCCGCCGCAACGCTGATATCGCTGATTTTGCTAGTGATATTGGCTGTCGCCGGTTTGCCCGGCTTTTCGTGGGCATCGGCATTCAGGGTTAATGTGCCATCAAGCCCGGCAACATCAAACATCGCCCCCCACGGCCCCAATACCAGCGATTTGATATCGGCCGTGGCATCAAAACTTTTACCCGGCGCAAGATCCAGTTTCGCGTCAAGTTGTCCGTCGCCAATCGATAGCATGGCCTTGGCGGTCAAGCTGCCATTAGCACCTTGGCGAAAGACCAGCGGCTGGCGCAAGGCAATATGCTGGGTGCCAACATCGGCATTCAGCTTGCTTGCCGTTACTGCAATATCATTGGCGATGGCAATTTCAGTCGCGGCATCCAGTTTCACCGGAATGCGGTTTTGCACCATGGCGCGCGCCTGAACCGTTGCCTGTAATTTCGCCAGAACACCTTTGATCGTTGCGGTTATTTTTTCTACCCGCGCATCGGCAACGCCAATATCCGCCCCGGTTAATGTGACATCCAGGTTCGGGTCACCAAAGGCATTGTTGATATCACCCTTAATCGTAACATCGTCTATCCGTGCGGTTTCAACCCCGTTCGGGTCCACCATCCGCAGGCCTTTGGCCGATAATGTTGCGATAATATGCTGCGCAGCATTTTTGGCGGAAAAGTCAGCATTGGCGGTTATGTTACCATTGGCCAGCGGCACCCCGAAACCTTGTGCCATCATCGCGTCCAGCCGGGTTACCGCAATAGTACCGGTTAACGGTACGGCATTACCCGGCAAGGCAATATCCCCGGTCAGATCAATATGTTTGCCTGCCAGTTTGATATTGGAAACCCGGAGGCCACTTGCGGGCAACCCAACATCGGCATTTAACCGATAGGGATCATTGCGCCAGTCAAACTTGCCGGTGTTTTGCAAGTACAAAACCCCGGCATTCGTGGCTTTAGCCTGCCGCCACGAAATATGGCTGGGCAGATTAACGTTTTTAAAGGCTTCGCCAGACGCAGCAAGGGATGGCACCACAAGGGTGACATCGCCCTGCGGTTCAGCCAAAGGACCGTCCAGTTTTGCGGTCAGGCGGGCTGCCTTGCCCCCCAGCGATACCGGCACCGATGGCGGCACAATTCCGGCGGCCAGTGCCACATCAGCATTAAGCGACAATTGGTTGAAATCATTGGTGATCGATACTGTTGCCCCGCCATTAATGTTAGCTGTTTTGACATCATCAACAGTCACCACAAGGTCCATTTGCGGGCTAATGGTGACATTGGCGGCAATGGCCGGGCTGGTGCCCACCACATGGTCCAGTTCGGCAATGCCAAAGCCAGCCTCGCTGGTTTGCAACGTGATTTTGGCCTTGCCCCCGTCGGTTGCATTCCAGGTAATATCGGAAATATCGAGCGTACCTTGCCCGTGCAAATCCATGCCTGAAATGGGCGCAAAGGCCGCAAGATCGCGAATATCGGTCTGCACGGATGCCTGATCGACATTGCCTTGCCCATCAATAACCGCGCGCCCATTTACATCTAGTTTCGGGGTTTTCAGGGTTAAATCATCAAGGGTGATTTTTGCAAAATCGGCGGTCGCAACGCCGTCCACCGTAATATCCTGCTGCGTCCCCACCATCGCGCCCAATGTTTGGTCGTCAAATTCATGGCCGGTGGTGTTGATGGTAGCGTGCAGGGCAAAGTTACCGTTCGTCGGCACAAGCTTTGCGTTAACTGCCAGGGTATCAATATGCGATACTGGCGTTTTAACGCTTTGTGCGGAAATGTCGGCATCGATTTCGGGCAACGCCAAATCGCCGGTGGCATGGGCGGTCAGCGACAATCCCTGCCAAGTGGCACTGTTGTCAATCAGAGCACTGGCGGCACCGTCGATATCGGATGTCAGTTCGGCATCAATCTGGCTGTTTGCCAAATCAATATCGGCAGACCCGCGCAAGGCCAGCAATTTGTCCTTGAGAACGTCAAGCGAGGTGATCGCAAGTTTATCGTTTTTGCCGTCATATTGCCCGTTTGTTTTAACCGAAATATCGCCCTGCAGCGGAACAGGCAAAGATGATGCCAGTGATCCCAGCGTCGTTGCTGCAACATCCAGACCAAAGCCGATTTTGCGGTTATCGCGCACCTGCACGTCAATCACGCCACCAACTTTGCCAAGGTCGCTGGCATCAAACGCCAGATCACCATGCCAGTCATTGGCGGGGCCGCTGCCTTTTAACGATAGCGTAACATCGGGTGCATCATTGGGGTTTAAACCGGCCAGCGCCATGATCAAGCCAGCACGGTCCAACCGCCCGTCGATATCGGCCTTAAGCTTTTGCGCATCCGCATCAAAATCCAGATCGGCACGGATATGGTCCACCCCGCCGTCAAGCGGCTGCAAATTCAGCCCCAATACCGCCGACAGGTTTTGGCTGGCAGATGCATGGGCATCCAAACGATAGGAAAAAACCCGCCCGTCAGCCGGATTGGTAATCTGGATTTGCGGAATTTCCAGGGTGCGGAGCTTTACCGCCACCGGCAACGCAAAACCAGACCCGGTTTCGTCTTCCGGGTCTTCAGGCGTTTGAGCGGCGGTTTTATCAGGCAATGTTACCGCCAGGCGCGATGCCGAAATGCGATCAATATCCACCTTTGCGCCAAACAACGCCAAAGGCGACCATGCCAGCACCACATCATAGCCCGCAATCGCAAGGCCGGTTTCGGGCATGTTTACCGTTAAATCCGATATCGAAAGCTGGCCCCACAGGCTGCCTTCCACCCGGCCTAAGACAAATTTACCATTTATGGCGTCAGAAACGTTTTGATTGATCCACGGGGTAAACTGGCGCAGCACCGGGCCGGTACCGGCCAGCACAATGATCGCGACCAGCACAAAAAACAGGGCCACAACCCCGATCACACCACGCATCACCCACCGCCGCACAGGGCGCGGCCGGGGCGATTTTTCGGGTGTTGTCTTATGGGCCGGGCCGTTCGACTTATTCAGCTCAGCCATTAAAACGCCTGACCCAAACTAAGATAGATCTGGTAGTTATCATCAATATTTTCACGTTTATCCAACGGCACTGCAAAATCAAACCGGACCGGGCCGATGGCGGTGTAATAACGCACGCCAAGCCCGGTTGACCACATCAGGCTGACATCATCGGGTTTGACACCTTCATAAACATTACCCCCTTCAACAAAGGGAACCAGCCCGATGCTGTCGGTGATACGGGCCCGAAATTCCAGCCCTGCTTCGATCACGGAGCGCCCCCCGATCGGGTCGCCATCGGCGTTAAGCGGGCCTACCGTTTGATATTGGTAACCCCGCACCGATCCGCCACCACCAGAATAAAATCGTTTGTTGGCAGGTAGCGAAGAACGTTCATCGCCAATGATGCTGCCAACCCGGCCACGGCCCGCCAAAACGTAATATCCCCGGTCGTCAAAGGCGTAATATTGCGACCCGTTCAGCGAGATCACGGCAAATTGCGTTTCCGCCCCGGCAAGGCTGATATAGGGCGACACGCTGAGTTCCAGCCGGTTTCCGGTCGTCGGGTCAAGCGGGTTGTTGGTATTATCGTGGCGCAAAACGCCGCGCAAACCACCCAGATAGAATTCCTCGTTCGGGGAATCGGCCCCGGTCAAATCGGAATATTCAGCTGTCAGCCCATAGGTGGCCGACCAGTTTTTCCAAAATTCCCGCTCGATCCCGGCAAAGGCGTTGGCAAGGTCGCCATCATAGGCGTCTGTGCTATAGCGCGTTGCTTCGCTTTGCCCGACAAGGGCCTGATGACGACGTAAAAATTGCGGTTTGCGAAAAGTCGCCGAAGCCCCCTGCTGTAACCCCGACCCTTCCAGTTTCAAACGCAGCTTTTCGCCTTTGCCAAACAGGTTGCGGTGTTCCCAAAAGGCATTGGCACCCGGCCCGTCGGCAGTTGAAAAATCAACCCCGCCACCAATGGATCTGTGATCGCGTTCGGCAACCCGCATTTCAACGGGAATTTCACCGTTTTCGTCAACCTGCCCGGCGGGTTTGACGATCACGGAATTAAACAGGTTGGAGTCCGCAAGATCGCGCCGGGTGGTGGTGATTTCGCTGGGCGAATAAGGCTGGCCTTTTCCCCAACTGTGATACCCGCGAATAAAATCGGCATCGACATCCTGGGCACCAACCACATTGATTTTGCCGAACCGTGCCTGTTTCCCCGTCATCACTTCATATGTCACACGCATGGTTTTTTCTGCTGTATCGGCCAACACCTTTTTCTTGCCCGCTTTGACCAACGGGTAACCGTCATTGCGAAAAACATCGAGAACACTTTGCTCGGCAAGAATGATCGGATCGGCTTCCGCGCGCATCCCGATGGACAAATTTGCCGTTTTCAATTCGGCATCGGTCATGGACCGGGTTTCACGGCTGTCATCAGGATGAATAATTGTGATTTCAGCATCGGACAGCAAATAAGGCGTTCCGGTATCAATCCGGTATTCCAGAACAAGCGGTTTTGGGGGTGCCTTGCTGGCCAATGCCGGGGAATCGGGTGCTGTGGTTTGCGTATTCGCGTCGCCTTTATTACCATCAGCCAAAGCAGCCTTGGGCGCTGCGGTTTCAGCATCTTGCGGCGCGGCAACTTCTTCGCCCTCGGGGGTTATCGCGATGTCACCATTTGCAGGTGCCGCGTTAGCATCATGAATATCATAATTCACCACCGCATCATAAAACCCGAACGACCGCAACACACGGGTAAACCGCGCAACGTCATCCTCTGCGCGCCGATCAAGCCCGGCTTTCGTCGGGGTCGGGCGGTCTTGCAATCTTATGGCGGTGCTGTTTTCCTTTAAGGCTGCCAGCAGCCGTTCTTCGTGCGGGTCAAGGCCCTGATAGGTGACGGAATAGGGAATGGCACGATCAACATCCTGTGTTGCCGTCGAATCCGCGCCGTCGCCGAAAGGCAAGTTTCCGCCGAGCGAACACGCCGATAGCATGGATGCCCCGACCAAAACCGACAGCATCCCCCGTCTTTTTCTGCATCCACCCGAAAGCAGATCAATTCTTTTTGGCAACGCCCCTGTCCCTTTTGTGCCTGTTTCCGAATTTGCGATCCGGTATGTTATACGCAGTCTACCTGGAAATGTTTCACTGTGACTTTGCCCCTGAGTGCGATTTCGCGATGGCTACCATTAAAAAATGGCAACCGCATGACCACCGATTTCACGCTATTGTGCAGGGCCTGCACCCACAAGGCTGTCACTATTGGTGATATTTATCATGGCAATGTGTTACAGGCTAACCGGCAAAATAATATATAATCATTGCAAATAGTATGCTTCGGGGTCATCCCGCAAAAACTGTCATTGTATCGGGCCAGAAGGTTTCTTTCATGCCACATTCACAAGCTACCCCGATTGTTGTCCGTACCGCGCAAAAAGCCGACATTGACGGGCTTTGCGCCATCGAACAGGCCGTTTTCACCACCGACCGCATGAAGCGCGCAACGTTTTCGCGCTTTTTGCGCCAGCCCACCGCCCGCGTTCTGGTGGCCGATGCCGGCGATGACGGTGTTGTTGGCTATGGCATGTTGCTGTTGCGGTCCGGCAGTGGCACGGCCCGGATTTACTCGCTGGCCCTTTCCGAAGACTGGCGCGGCAAGGGTTTGGGCACACAGCTTCTGGCCGGGCTGGAAAGTGTCGCGATTGAGGCTGGCTGCGACAAAATGCGCCTTGAAGTGCGCGACGATAACCATTCGGCGCGCGCAATTTATGAACGGCACGGCTATATCGACGTTGCCATTTTACCCGACTATTACGAAGACGGTGAAAATGGCAAACGCATGGAACGCCACCTGTTTGATGCAACGTCGCAACTTTCACCCGCCATTTCAACCGGCGCGCCGCTTATTCTGGTCGATCATTTACGCGACCTGCCCTTTGGCGTTTCTGGCGCACGGGTAATGAAAGTACGCGATTACCTGGCGCTGGATCACGGCATTCGCAATCGCCGGGTGATCAACCTGTGCCATTCTTATGAATATCTGTCGCGCGGCTATTATTGCAGCCTGTTGGCCGCTGCACGCAGCGAACGCGTCATCCCCGAAGCCGATGTATTGCTGGATTTAAACTGGAAACGCTTGCAAAAAACGGCCCGCGCACAAATTGGCCCCATGATTGCCGATGCCCTGAACAAGCCCGGCGCGGAACGGCCCGACCATATTGATGTTTATTTTGGTCGCACCACCGATAAACGGTTTCGCGACCTTGCCCAGCGCGCGTTTGACCAGTTTCGCTGCCCGATCCTGCGTTTGCATTTGAATGCCGGCGACAAAAAAATACTGCGCGAAATCGAAGCCCCATCCCTGCATCACCTTGATGCCAGCGAAATGCCCGCATTTGAAACCGCCCTGAAAGCCTATTTGCGCGGCCGCGTGCGCAAACCGTCAAACGGGCGCGCACCCACCGCCCTTATTGCCATTCTATATGACCCCGAAGACCCCCTGCCGCCGTCCGACAGCGATGCACTGGCAAACTTTGTTCAGGCCGCCGCCGACCTTGGCGCACGGGCCGAATTGATTACGGCAAAGGATTTTCACCACCTGTCGGAATTTGATGCCCTTTTGATCCGCGAAACCACCGCACTGGACCATCACACCTACCGCTTTGCCAAACGGGCCCGCAAGGAAGGTATCCCGGTGATTGACGACCCGGAATCGATCCTGCGCTGTACCAACAAGGTTTATCTGGCGGAATTGCTGCGCACCCATCACATCCCGGCCCCGCGCAGTGCCATTTTTGACAAACGCCGCATCGATGAAATTGCCGGCCAGTTTAATTTCCCCAGTGTTTTGAAAGTCCCGGACGGGTGTTTTTCACGCGGGGTGCGCAAGGTCACATCACGCGAAAATTTGCACCAGATCGCCGGTGAAATGTTCAAAAATTCCGAATTGCTGGTGATACAGGAATATGTCGAAACCACCTTTGACTGGCGGATCGGGGTTTTGGGCGGCGAACCGCTTTATGCCAGCCGCTATTTCATGGCACCGGGCCACTGGCAGATCGTCAAACATGAAGATGACGGTAAAAATTTCGAACAAGGCGGTTTTGAAACCGTTGCGATTGAAGATGCCCCGACCGACATCGTCTCAACGGCCCTTGCCGCCGCCCGTTTGATGGGAAATGGCCTTTATGGTGTGGACATCAAGGAAACACCCTATGGCCCCATGATTATCGAGGTGAATGATAATCCCAGCATTGATGGCGGCGTTGAAGATGCCGTGATTGGCATGGATTTGTATCGTCGCATCATTGCCCATCTTTTGGGCCAGATTGCCCAGCCATGGACGATATAAACCACAATACAGCCCACTAAACCAAAACACCTGCCAGACCCGCGTGCAAACGGGTTTTGGCGGGTGTTTTACTTGGGCAGGTCAATAAAAACAGCCGCCTGCAATTTTGACCGTCCATACCGCGCCATCAAATCAAATTCGTGGCGCAATATCGGCACCGACACACAATCGCTGCCGTTATAGGGCTCGTCATCCTCGCCAATATCGGGGTCGGTGACATAAACAAAACGGTCATCAAAACCCGAAACCACCACCCAGTGCGGAATTTTATCGCCGTAAATGCGATATTGGCTGATCAAAACCAGTGCCATTTGCCCGTTGCTGCTGTGGCGTTCAATGTCAGCAATGCCAAATGCCCCCGCCGTTACCGATATACCCGCCTGTGCGGCCTGATCGGCAAAATCATAATGCACGAGTTCAACAACCTTGCGGTTTTCGGGCTTGCGCACCGTATCAACAAATAACGGCCCCTCGCGCGACACCAGAACCTGTGCGCCAAACCCGCGCCGATAGGCCGCCAATGCCAGCCCCAACGGGCCACAGCCGCCATGCCCCGATGTCATAAAAATGGTGGTGGCTTCGCGCCAAATGGCAATTTCGCTGCTGCGGTCCATTTCAATGGCCGGATCAAGCGCATTCATCGCCATCATCAGTGATGCCGGGCCGCAGGTGAACGGTAATGTCTGGTGATAAAAATGCAATGGCGAGGGCCGATGCATTAATTGCGGCACCAACACCTTTTCCATGCGCAAGGCCGGGCTGTGATCGGGGAAATAATCCGGATACAGGGCAAATTCCAGATAACCGTTTTTTCGATAAAGCGAAATTGCCGCCGCATTTTGCGGGTGAACTTCAAGCCGCAATATCGGCGCGCCAAAATCCAGAGTGCCTTCTTCAGCCCGCGCCAATAATGCCTGCCCGATCCCCTGCTTCTGAAATGCCGGGTCAACTGCCATGCTGTAAAGCCGCGCCAAGGCCGTGTTGCGGCGAAAAATCACCACGACATAGGCAATCACGGCGTCATCGCGAACGGCGACCCAAAACCCGGCGGAGGCACTGGCAATAAAATGGCGCATGGTCCGGCGCGACATTTTATCCTGATCGAAACAGATATCTTCAATTCGACCAAGGTCAGCAAGATCAGCATCTGTTGCCGGACGCAAAACAGGATCAGACATACATTTTCAACCCAAATTCATCAGGGATTTCGCAGCGGAAATTATGGCAATGTTTCTGGCGCGAAACATAGCACATTGTCTGTGAAATCGGGTCACTGCATAGTGCTATTTACGCAATACGGCACGGCGTTAGCGCCGATGGGTCCAGTTTTGATAGCGCGTCATATTGCGATAAAAAAACCTGCCCGGCCAATTCATCCACAAACCCGCTAGGTGCCAGGCGGTCCATCACCGGGCCTTTGACTTCGGATAAATGAAACGTCACCCCGGCATCGCGCAGGCGTGCGTTTATTTCACGCAGGCTTTCAAGGCCGCTGGCATCAATTTCATTCATCGCCGAACACATCAGCACCACATGTTTAAGGCCGGTATTTTCCGCGATCAGCGCATAAATCCGATCTTCGAGAAACCGGCAATTGGCAAAATACAGGCTTTCATCGGGACGCACTGTTAGAACCGATGTGCCGGTGGCAACGTCATGGCGCAAAATATTGCGAAAATGCTCGGTCCCGGGCACTTGGCCCACCACCGCAATATGCGGGCGGCTGGTGCGATGCAAATACAGCATTAATGACACCACAACCCCGCCCATAATGCCAGGTTCAATCCCCCAAAACAGGGTCAGCGCAATGGTCACCATCATCGCGCCAAAGTCGGCCCGCGAATAATGCCAGATGTGAATAATTGTTTTAAGATCCACCAGTGTTAGCACCGCCACAATAATGGTGGCCGCCAAAGTGGCCTGGGGCAGGTAATACAGAACCGGGGTTAAAAACAACGTTGCTCCGGCAATGCCCACCGCTGTCATTAAACCCGCGGCCGGTGTTTGTGCCCCGGCATCAAAATTAACCATCGAGCGGGCAAAACCCCCGGTAACCGGCAGCCCCCCGGCAAACCCTGCCCCCAGATTGGCCATGCCCAACGCAATTAATTCCTGATCGGGGCGAATGCGCTGCCGACGTTTTGCCGCCAGTGTCTGGGCCACCGATATGGTTTCAACAAAACCGATCACGCTGATCAAAAGGGCGGGCAAAGCCAGTTGACGCCACAAATCGGGATCGAAAGACGGCAGCGAAAAAGCCGGAAAACCTTGCGGGATGGTGCCGACAATTTTAACGCCACTCGCTGCCAGATCAAAATACCAGCTCGCCAGTGTGGTAATGACAACGGCCAGCACCGGTCCGGCCCGAACCACAAAGGTTGCCCAAACACCGGCCATACCCAAACGGCGCAATATGGCAGGCAGACCGCTACGCACCCAGAACAAAAAACCCAGACAGCCAAATCCCAAAATTGCAGTCAGGACATTCATCTCAGCAGCGTGCGACACCAGACCTGCCAGAATTTCAGCCAGATTGCCGTCGGCTTTGGGCAGTCCCAGCAAATGGCGCGCCTGCCCCACGGCAATTAAAATGCCAGATGCACTGACAAAGCCGGAAATAACCGGATGGCTTAGAAAATTGGCGATAAACCCCAATCGGAACAGGCCCATTGCCAGCAAAATTGCCGCTGAAATGATTGCCAATGTCATCGCCGCCAAAACCGGGCTTACCCCGGCGGGTAAATGAAGGGCACCAATGATCAAGGCCGTCATCAGGGAAATAAGGGCAACCGGGCCAACGGCCAATGTTGCCGATGTGCCAAAAATGGCGTAGGCCACCAACGGCAAAATGCTGGCATACAGCCCGACTTCGGGTGGCAACCCTGCCAGCATGGCATAGGCCAGACTTTGCGGGACCAGCATGATGGACACAATAACCGCCGCAACAAAATCGTTGGCGGCGAATTGCCGGTTATAATGCCGGCCCCAATCCAGAATGGGGAAAAAACGGGAAAGCGGGCGCAAATTTCATTCCTTTATGAAGGCGTTAACCTGCCCCCACCATCGCGCCCTTTTCGCAGTTACCCGCATCGCATCGCCATCCATTGCCAGGAACCATCCCAGTCAAAACAGGGTGCCCGCAGACACCCTGTTTTCATTCAGGCCCGGCAGCACCGCAGGTGCCCCAAAAAATGGCAGCAACCGCTTGTCTGCCCGGCCTGAAGCAATGATATGATCTAGCGGCGTGCGTCGATCCGCGGGACCAGGCCTGCCATGTCGTACCCGGCATTGGCCGCAGCACTGACAATTTCAGACGTGGTCATTTTACCGGCATTGGCCAGCGACCACAAAATGGTGCAGCGCGTACCGGTACGGCAATAGGCGAAAACAGGCTTGCTGGCAGTGGCAAGGGCACTGGCGAAGGCATCGACGTCGGCATCCTGCACGTTGCCGCTGACAACCGGCAAAAATACAGTTTCAAGGCCACATTCCGCCGCCTTGGCGCTGATTTCGTCAAAGGATGGCTGACCGGGATCTTCCTGATCGGGGCGATTGCACATAATCGTTTTAAAGCCCGCATCGGCAATGGCAGGAATCGCTTCAAGCGGCACTTGCGGCGATACGGTCAGATCATCACTCAGACGTTTCATGGTATGGCATCCGTTTTTGTTAACGTATTGCCGCAAATGTCCCTACAGAACATCTAACGGCACCTTGATATAACGGATGCCATTATCTTCGGCTGGTGGCAACTCCCCGGCGCGCATATTTACCTGAACAGAGGGCAAAATAAGCCGAGGCATGCCCAGTGTCGCATCGCGATCGGTGCGCATGCGGACAAATTCTTCCTCGGTAACATCATCGTTTAAATGAATGTTATTTTGCCGCTCGTTGGCAACCGTGGTTTCCCAACAATAATCATCACGCCCCGGTGCCTTGTAATCGTGGCACATAAACATGCGGGTTTCGCCCGGCAACGCCAGCAACCGCCGGGCGGAGTGATAGAGCATGTGGGCATCCCCACCGGGGAAGTCACAACGTGCGGAGCCGTAATCGGGCATGAACAATGTATCACCGACAAACACGGCATCGCCGATCAGATAGGACATACAGGCGGGTGTATGCCCCGGTGTGTAGATAGCGCGACCCTGCAAGGCACCAATGTCAAACGTATCGCCATCACTGAACAACCTGTCAAACTGGCGACCATCACGGGCAAAGGCCGTTCCGGCATTAAATATTTTGCCAAACGTATCCTGAACCACCGTGATCTGCGCGCCAATCGCCATCATGCCGCCCAGCTTTTGTTTCAGATACGGGGCGGCAGACAAATGATCGGCGTGAACATGGGTTTCGAGGATCCAGTGCACCGTCAAATTATGATCCCGGACATAAGCAATAATCACGTCGGCCGATGCGTGGCTGGTGCGCCCGGCTGCCGGGTCGTAATCCAGCACACTGTCAATAATCGCACAGGCCAGCGATTGCGGATCGCGCACAACATAACTGACCGTAAATGTTGCCGGATCAAAAAACGCTGTTACCTGCGCGATACCGGGGGTAGCACCGGTGGCCGGGTTATGTTGTGCTGCCGTCATTTGGCCAACCCGGTCGGTTTTGCGCCCCCGCCCGTTTTGCAGGTACGGATGCCAAACATCCAGTAAGCCGGGCAAAAACGGAAAATTGCCGTTGCGGCCAAAACCACACCGACCAGCAAAGATACCCAGGCAAAACCACCCATGGCAGCCATAACACCGGCTTCACCGGCCAGCAAAAACGGCAATACCAGCAATATAATCCCGGCAACAAGCCGCAAGGTCCGATCCAGACTTCCAAGGTTCGTCATAATGGTCTCCATTAATTGGGTCTGATATTTTTTATATTATAAAATTATGTTTTACAAATGTTATTTGCTCAACTTTTCGTGTGGAATGTCGAACCGTTCCAGAGTTCGCGTTGCCCCCTGCGGGCAATCACCGTCATGCTGATATTTGCAACCCGGTTGCGGGAACACTTACCCCGTGCTAGCCGTATTACGGTATCGCATCTGGAGATTGGTCTATGTCTGGTTCTACAAATGCCGGTTCGTTCACGGATTGGCCCGAATGGCACAAAGCCAACCCGCAACAGGGTTTTTCACAATGGCTGATGTCAACTGTTGCCGATGACTGGCACACCGTTACCCACCATCCCTTTACCGATGATTGGGGGCAAGGCAAGGTGCCCACCGAAAACCTGCGCCGTTATCTGGTGCAGGACCACCGGTTTTTAGACCGCTTTGTCGCCCTGCTGGCAGGTGCGGTATCGCGCGCACCAACGCTGGCCGATCGCATTCCGGGCTGCCAGTTTCTTGCCCTGATTACGGGCAAGGAAAACACCTATTTCGAACGTTGTTTTACCGCCCTTGGCGTGCGCAACAATCAACGTTTCGGCACACCGGACTGGGACGCCACCAAGGGCTTTAAAGACCTGATGGCAGAAGCACTCGAAAGTGCCAGCTATGCCAATATGATTGCGGTACTCGCTGTTGCCGAAGGCACATATCTGGGTTGGGCTGCGCGGGTGGCAAAAACGGTTCCGGCCAATCCGGCGCTGGATTTCTGGTTTTCCGAATGGATTGATCTGCATACCGGAACCTATTTTGAAAGCGTGGTTGCCTATTTGAACGGCCAGCTAGACGCAATCGGCCCAGATTTGAGTGATGGCGAACGTGCGGCTTGTCAGGCCCGTTTTGCCAAGGCGACCAAACTCGAAATTGACTTTTTCGATACGGCCCAAGCAGGCGAATAATACAAAGCGTTAAACACCGACATGAAAACAAAGGGCGGGTTGCATATCGGCACCCGCCCTTATCGTTTGAACTGTTATCTATTTCTTGCTCAGCTTTCCGACAGGTCTCGCTGGGCTGCGCCAATCACACGGTCGATATAATGATTGCTCATGCCAATATAATTGGCCGGATTGCGGACGTGTTCCCAATCAACAGCAGCATCCGTTAATGTTGGCAATTCATCAAACATATTGCTGTGGTTTTGCTGCGATTGCGCAATCGCCTGTTTGACAATCCGGTCGGCATCGTCGCGCGCGATATGGCTGGCAAGGGCAAAGGTTGCGGCCTCGGCCAGCATGGCACCGTGCGAAACGTCCATGTTTTCGCGCATTTTTCCGTCATTAACGCGCAAGGACGGCACCATTTCCACCGCCACCGCCAAAGCCTTGCCACTTGCCATAACAATTTCGGGCAGGCTTAACCATTCCAACAGCCAGGCCGTCCCGCTGCGTTCATGTTCATGTATTTGCGAATGATAAAGATGCGACATCTGGGTGGCGCTAAACCGCGCCAGCGTCACCAGCATTTCAGCCGATATCGGGTTTGATTTATGCGGCATGGTCGATGACCCGCCCCCACCCGCCGGGGTAACTTCGGCAATTTCAGACTGGGCCAGCAAAACCAGATCCTGCCCCATCTTGCCCAGCGCCCCGGTTAACATTGTTAACTTTGAGGCCAGTTCAACCACAACATCGCGCTGGCTGTGCCACGGCATTTCGGTAATGCCCAATCCCAGTTCATCGGCCAGATAATGTTCCACACTTGCCGCATCACCGCCCAAAGATGCCAGTGTTCCCGACGCCCCGCCAAAGGACAGCCGCAAAAACTGCTGTGACGCGGCGACAAGCTGATGATCCAGCCGCACCAGTGGCAGCAGCCACCCGGCCGCTTTAAGGCCAAAGGTTGTTGGCACGGCCTGCTGGCTGCGGGTGCGCCCGGCCATTACGGTTTGGCGATGATCCAGCGCGACCCCCATCAAGGATTTGATCACCCGGCGCAAACGCCGCCGTATGACGGCAACAACATCGCGCATCCGCAACACAAGGGCCGTATCCACCACATCCTGACTGGTGGCACCAAAATGCACATAACGGGCATCGTCCCCGCCCATTTCGGCCTTTAATGCCTTAACCAGGCCCGGCACAGGCACACCGGTGCTCGCCGTTGCGGCGGCCAAAGATGCCGGATCGGGCACAAAATCGCGGCAGATATCGCCGATGCGTTTTGCCGCATCTGGCGGGATAATCCCGGCGCGGGCCTGCGCGCTGGCAAGGGCAGCTTCAAACAGCACCATCGATGCAATAACGGCATCATCGGTGAAATAAGCGGCAATTTCCGCATCGGCAAAAAGCGGGCCGAGCAACGCAGAATCGAAAGGTGACAGGGTCATGGTCTTCCCCGTGATAAAAATACGAACGCCACCATACCGGTAAAACCAACATGATGGCGTTGTTAATTCGATGGTGGCATCCGGTGCGCTTTTACGTCAACACACAGCATATCTCATCGCAGCAGCTTACACTGCCTCAAGCGCAATGGCGATGCCCTGCCCGACACCGATACACATGGTCGCCAGTGCATATTTACCCCACACACGTTTTAACTGGCGGGCTGCCGTGCCGGTTATACGTGCGCCAGACATGCCCAGCGGATGGCCCAATGCAATGGCCCCGCCATTGGGGTTCACCCGTGCATCATCATCGGCGATGCCCAAATCACGTAATGTTGCCAAACCTTGCGATGCAAAGGCTTCGTTCAGTTCAATAACGTCGAACTGGCTAACGTTCATGCCATACCGCGCCATCAGTTTTTTGCTGGCCGGTGCCGGGCCAAAGCCCATGATGCGCGGCGGCACACCGGCGGTGGCCCCGCCCACAATGCGGGCAATCGGGGTTAGGCCATATTTTTTAATTGCGGCTTCAGAAGCGATAATCAAGGCCGCGGCCCCGTCATTAACCCCCGATGCATTGCCCGCCGTCACCGAGCCGCCTTCGCGAAACGGGGTGGGCAGTTTTGCCAGTTTTTCGGCGGTGGTGCCGGGGCGCGGATGTTCATCGCGATCAACAATAATGGCGTCGCCCTTGCGTTGGGGAATACTCACCGCAACGATTTCCTCGGCCAAAGCACCATTTTCCTGTGCGCTCACGGCCTTGTCTTGCGAGCGGGCGGCAAAGGCATCCTGATCGGCACGCGAAATGCCAAAATCCTCGGCCACGTTTTCGCCGGTTTCGGGCATCGAATCAACGCCGTATTGCTTTTTCATCACCGGGTTAACAAAGCGCCAGCCAATGGTGGTGTCGTAAATTTCGGCGTTACGCGAAAAGGCCGAACTGGCCTTTGGCATCACAAACGGGGCACGCGACATGCTTTCCACCCCGCCCGCAATCATAATATCGGCCTCGCCCGCCTTGATCGCGCGGGCCGCCATAATAATGGCATCCATGCCCGAGCCGCATAAACGGTTCACCGTGGTGCCGGTCACATTCTCGGGTAAACCCGCCAGCAGCAAAGCCATCCGGGCCACGTTGCGGTTATCTTCGCCTGCCTGATTGGCACAGCCAAAGATAACATCGTCAATGGCTTCAAAATCAACATCAGGGTTACGGTCGCGCAAGGCCCGTAACGGGATGGCGGCCAAATCATCGGCACGCACCGACGATAGCGCCCCGCCAAAGCGGCCAATCGGGGTGCGGATATAATCGCAAATATAGGCTTCGGTCATTCTTTATTGCCCCTCATGTGCGGCATTGGTGCGGGCATGCAGGTCGCGCAAAATTTGCAATTCATGGTCAGATGGCACCGGCGTTTGGGCAATTTCATCGGCAAATTCCACCTGCCAGCCGGTCGCGGCAATAATATCGTCGCGGTTAACGCCGGGATGGATGGATGTAACGATAAAATGCTTGTCCACCGAATGCGGTTCCATGATGCATAAATCTGTAATCAGGCGCGACGGCCCCTTGGTGGTCACACCATAACTTGCACGATCATCGCCACCCTTGCCATAGCCAAGCGAGGTGACAAAATCGATTTTTTCAACAAAGCCGCGTTTGCTTTGTTTCATCACCAGAAAAATCTCGCCGCAACTGGTCGCAATTTCAGGCGCACCACCACCGCCGGGCAACCGCACCTTGGGGTTGTCGTAATCACCAATCACAGTGGTGTTGATGTTGCCGTATTTATCAAGCTGGGCCGCGCCCAGAAAGCCAACCGTAATTTTGCCACCCTGCAACCAATAACGGAACATTTCCGTGACCGGCACGGTATTCATTGCCGTTTCACACAATTCACCATCGCCAATCGATAACGGCAAAACGTCGGGCTTTGTGCCAATGGTGCCGCTTTCATAAATCAGCGTAATTTCGGGCGCATGGGTAAGGCGTGCCAGATTACATGCCGCCGAGGGCATACCGATGCCAACAAAACACACATCTTGATTGCCAAGGGCACGCGCGGCGGTAACGGTCATCATTTCAGTGGGGGTGTAATTGGTCATGATCAGGCCTCCGCCTTGGCATTGTGCATCTTCAGGCGTGTTGCGAAATCTTCGGGCCCACCATTCATAACATGCTGGTCGATCCAGTCCTTAAAGCTGTCGCGGTCCCTGGCGATATTGTCCCATGCCTTGTAAAAGGCATTGTCACGTTTGTAATAGCCTTGCGCATAAGACGGGTGCGCGCCGCCGGGCACATGCACAATTGTTGAAATCGCCCAGTTCGGCAGCATCACCGCATTAAAGGGAATATCGGCAAAATCATCGACAATTTCCTCGACCGTGATGATCGATTTTTTGGCCGCCAGCACCGCTTCCTTTTGCACGCCAACAATGCCTTCAAACAAAACATCGCCTTTTTTATTGGCCTTTTGCGCATGGACCACCGTAACATCGGGGCGAATGGCAGGCACGGCCGCCAGGCTTTCTCCGGTAAACGGGCATTTTATAAATTTAATGTTGGGGTTTACCCGTGGCAGTTCCGCCCCGCGATAACCCTTGAACACAGCACAGGGCAAGCCTGCGGCACCGGCATCATAGGCATTTGCCATGGCAGCATGGCTGTGTTCCTCGATCTCAAGCTTGCGCGGCCAGCCATTTTCCAAGGCATCGCGCAGCCGGTGCAACGACCCCACACCGGGGTTTCCGCCCCAAGAAAACACCAGTTTTTTGGCACATCCCGCCCCGATCAATTGATCATAAATCACATCGGGCGTCATGCGGATCAGCGTTAAATCGCGTTTACCCTGACGGATAATTTCATGCCCCGCCGCATGGGGAATAAGGTGGGTAAAACCCTCCATCGCAATCACGTCGCCATCCTGCACACAGGTGGCAACGGCATTTTTTAACGACATGAATTGTGCAACCACAGAACATTTCTCCCGGGGCAAATAGAACAGGTTCTGATCGGGTCAATATCGCCTGCGCAACGCAACGCCGCACCGCGCACCCCAATCAGAAAACGATAAATGCGATACAGGCCGTGCGGCTTGTATGCCAACAGCGGCCGATATCGCCATAATATTCAGACGTCGAAAAACACGGTTTCCCGGTCACCCTGCATGTAAATATCAAACCGGTATTCGGGGCCGGTTGGTGTGTCATTGCGCGCCGCAATTAATGTATCGCGCCGGTCCGCCGGCACGGATTGCAGCACCGCACAGGTGCCATTTGCATCGCTTTCATCGCTAAAATAAAGCCGGGTGAAGGCATGGGTTAACATGCCGCGCATAAACACCGTGACATTGATAAAGGGTGCGGCGGCATCGGCAACAACGCCGGGTTTTACCGTGTGAAAAACAAACCGATTATCGGCATCGGTGCCCGTGCCACACCGGCCCAACCCGCGAAAACCGGCATTGTCCATACTGACCGGTTCGCTGCTATATTGGCCCGCCTCATCCGCCTGCCAAATCTCGATCATGGCATCGCTAACCAGCACGCCATCACCATCAAAAACCTGGCCCATAACGCGAATATGCTCGCCCTTGGCATCGGGCCCGGCAACAACGAAATTGGCAAGGTCGGTAAAGTCATAACCATACTGAACCGGGGTTAACCCATAGGCAAAATAAGGCCCGACGGTTTGTGACGGGGTTTCTCCGTACGACATGGCTTAATCCTCCATCGGGGTGGCGAAACGTCCGCGCAGGACAATGTCAAACTGATAACCCAAGGCAAAACCTTCTTCGGTTTTATCAATCAAAAATTTCGCCACCAGCCGGTTTCGCGCGTCTTCGTCGGGCGTGCCCAAAAAGATCGGGTCAAGGTCAAGCAACGGGTCACCGGGGAAATACATTTGCGTTACCAGCCGTGTGGCAAAGCCCGGCCCAAACAGGGATAAATGGATATGGTTGGGGCGCCATGCGTTAAAATGGTTCCCCCACGGATAGGCACCGGGTTTGATGGTATAGAAAACATAATTGCCGTTTTCATCGGACATGCACCGACCCGACCCGCGAAAATTGGGGTCCAACGGCGCGTTATGCTGATCAACCTTGTGAACATATCGCCCCGATGCATTGGCCTGCCATACCTCGATCACGGTGTTGGGCACCGGGCGACCATCGCCGTCCATGACCCGGCCATGCACCACAATGCGTTCGCCAATCGGCGCGCCGTTCACACAGCCGTTTTTGGTCAAATCCCAATCAAGATCACGCACCACCGCACGGGCAAAAACCGGGCCGGTGCCTTCCGACAAACCGGGTTTTATGGCAACCAGCGGCTTTGTCGGGCCGCGCAAAAGGGTCGATTTATATCCCGGCGCGATATAGGGGGCATGGCTGTTCCAGTCCCGCGGTTTGAACCCGGTCATGATTGTGTTTCTCCCTGTTGATCTGCTTTTTTATGATCAATTTCAGCAAAGACCTGTTTGGCAATGCGAAAGGCAGTATTACCGGCAGGCACACCGGCGTAAATCGCCACATGCATCAAAACTTCGCGAATATCATCGCGGCTGGCCCCGGTATTAACGGTGGCGCGCAAATGCATTGCCAGTTCTTCTTCGTGGCCCAGTGCCGCCATCAGGCAAATGGTTAAAAGTGACCGTTCCCGTTTGGAAATAACCGGGTTTTCCCAAACCGTCCCCCAGACATTTTCGGTAATATAACGCTGAAAAAAATCGTCAAATTCCGTGATTCCGGCTGACGCACGATCCACATGGGCGTCGCCCAGAACGGATCGGCGAGTTTTCATGCCTTGCTCAAACCGGCTCTCAGACAAGGGCGTTCTCCTTGATAAATCCGTCAATCAACCGGCAAAGTTCCTGGGGTGCTTCAATTGGCGGCAAATGCCCGACCCCCTCTATCAAGGCAAATTTCGCATGCGCGATACTATCGGCCATCGCCCGAACCAGGTCTGGCGGGGTGGATTGATCAACCGATCCCGCGACACACAAAACAGGCCGTGATAAAGCCGATGTGCTTTTGGTCAGATCGGCATCGCGAATGGCGGCGCAGGTGCCGCCATATCCGGCCACCGGGGTGCGCACCAGCATCGCCTGATATAGGGCGGACAAAGCAGGTTTACGCGCGCGGTAACTTGCCGACAGCCAGCGTTCAATCACCGCATCGCCAATAACCTCCATGCCGCCTTTGGCAATGGCATCGATGCGGGTGTTCCAGCCGGTGGCATCGCCAATTTTGGGTGCGGTATCGCATAAGATAAGCCCGCGCACGCGGTTGGGCGCAATCGCCGCCAAATGCTGCGCAATCAACCCGCCAACCGAAAGCCCGCAGACAATGGCATTTTCAACACCAAGATGGTCCAGCAGCGATAAAAGATCGCGGGTGTGAAGGTCGATGCTGTAAGGCGCGTCGCCAATGCCTGAGAGGCCATGACCGCGCTTGTCATAGGTTATCACACGAAAGGCCGGGGCAAATGCCGCAACGACATCGTCCCAAATTCTAAGGTCCGTGCCCAGCGAATTGGAAAAAACCAGAACCGGCGCATCCTGCCTGCCCTGATCGGCATAATGCAGGTGCGTTCCGTTCAGGTCGGCAACTTTTAGTGTCATTTGTTTCCACCCTGATTTGTTAACGTCACTTTGTCAGGGAGTTTTGGTTATGTAAAATGAGCATTTGCGCTTTTTGCATAACTATTTAATTATGAATAAAGCAAAAACCCCGAAATACGAGGCGCAATGTGCTGGACCACCGGATTAAATTTCGCCACCTGACCTGCTTTTTGGAGGTTGCACGCCAACGCAGCGTGGTTAAAGCGGCCGACACATTGGCCATTACCCAGCCCGCTGTTTCCAAAACCCTGCGCGAACTTGAAGAACATCTTGATGCACGGTTGTTTGACCGTTCCAAACGCGGTGTGACCTTAACCGATTATGGCAAGGTTTTTTTGCGCTATGCCGGGGCCAGCGTAACCGCCCTGCGCCAGGGGGTGGACAGCATCAGCCAGGTGCGTGCGCAAGGCGGCTTAACCATTACGCTGGGCGTTTTACCTACGGTTGCCGGTACCATTATGCCCGCGGCCTTAAAACGGTTCAAATCGCTGGGAACGAATACAACGCTTCGCGTTATTACCGGGCCCAATACCGTGTTGCTTGGGCAATTGCGGGTGGGCGAGATGGACCTTGTTATCGGCCGCCTGGCCGAGCCTGACCAAATGTCGGGCCTGTCGTTTATTCATTTATATTCCGAACATATTTCGCTGGTGGTGCGGCCCGGCCACCCCCTGTTGGTCGATGCCAATCTCGACCTGAGCAAAATTCGCGATTACACCGTGCTGGTGCCGACACCCAATGCCATTATTCGCACCGTGGTGGACCGCATGTTGATTGCGCACGGCATCGGCGCGCTGCCCGACCGCATTGAAACGGTTTCAACATCGTTTGGCCGTGCCTTTACCCGCGAAACCGATGCCATATGGATCATCTCAAACGGTGCCGTTGCCACCGACATCGCCGATGGCGTTTTGGTGGAATTGCCGATTGATACCAGCGATACCTTTGGTCCGGTTGGCCTGACAACCCGGGTAGACGCCCCGACATCGCCACCGGTTGATATGCTGACCAATGTTATTCGCGAAGAAGCAGCCCGCCATCACAGCGCACATGCGCTCGCAAAAACATAATCATTTGGTTATGCATAACAGCTTCAATATCATTATACATAACCGTTATGATGATATTAGAGTCAGTTCAGAATAATCAGGCAGCTGTTGTAAGAGCTGCGATCAATAATAAAAAAAGCCCGTAAGAAACTCCCGGAAAACAAGGTTTATCAGCGGAACCAGCCAGTTCAAGGCTTGGCGGAGACGTTTAGGAGGAAACATGAAACACATCTCGAAATTGCTCGCGGGGGCGGCAATTGCAACCTTGATGTCCTTTGGGGCACAGGCGCAGGAAGTGACCCTGACCATTCATCATTTTTTGGGCCCCAAAGCCCCGATCCAGAAGGATCTGCTGGAGCCCTGGACCCAGAAAATTGAAAAAGAGTCCGGTGGCCGGATCAAATTTGAAATTTTCCCGTCGATGTCGATGGGCGGCAACCCGCCCGAACTTTATCGCCAGGTCCGCGATGGCGTTGCCGATATTGTCTGGACCCTGCCGGGCTATACACCGGGTGTTTTCCCGCATACCGAAGTGTTTGAACTGCCCGGTGTGCATCTGGGCGATGCCCGCGCCACCAACCTTGCCATTTATGACATGATGGACGAACTGGCCCCGGATTTAAAAGACATTCATCCGTTGCTGGTGCATGTCCATGCCGGTCAGGCCATTCATACCACGCAAAAAGAAATCCACACCGTTGCCGACGTTAAAGGCCTGAAACTGCGCACCCCGACCCGCACCGGAAGCTGGGTTATTGAAAGCTGGGGCGCTGAACCTGTCGGCATGCCGGTTCCGGCATTAACCCAGGCATTGTCACTGGGGGTTGTTGATGGCGGGCTGGTGCCGTTTGAAGTTGTCGGGCCGCTTAAACTCAACGAACTGGTTTCCTATTCGGTCGAGGGGCAAGGGGCCAATTCGCGGTTTGGCACCAGTGTTTTCCTGCTGGCCATGAACAAGGACCGATACGAAAGCCTGCCCGATGATTTGAAAAAGATCCTGGATGACAATACCGGGCGCGATTTTTATGCACATGCCGGTGATGTCTGGAACGATGTCGAGGAAGCAGGCAAACAGCTGATCCGCGATGGCAAGGGCGAAATCATTGAACTGACCCCGGAACAGAAGAAAACCTTTGATGATGCATCAGCCGGTGTGACCGATCGCTGGATCAAGGAAGCCAATTCCGCCGGAATCGACAATGCCGCAGAACTGGTGGAAGAAGCCAAGGCTGCCGTTCTGAAACATACCAAAGAATAAAACAGACAGCCGGGACCATGCGCCATGTCAGTGCGTGGTCCCCTTTTTGTTTCCAGCAAGATTGTCCGGATATATGAAACGCCTGTTATATCAATCTGCGTCGGGGCTGGCCGTTCTTGGCGGGGTACTGGCCCTGCTGATTGCCGTGGTAACGATTGTCAATGTCGGTGGCTTTGCCATCGACAAGGTCGCCCGCCTGTTTGGCGGCCATTTCCCGGCCATTCTCGGCTACGAGGATTTCGTCGGCCTCACCGTTAGCTGCGCCGCTTTAATGATGTTTCCCTATTGCCAAACACGTTACGGCCATGTCGCCGTCGATGTTTTCATGAATTTGTTTCCGTCATGGTTCGGGCGGGCTGTCGATGTGGTGTCCTCCACACTGATGACCGCACTGGCCCTGTTTCTGGGCTATATGATGGTGCGCGGGTTGCTGGAAGTACAAAGCGACAACGCCATGTCGGCCATTTTGGGCTGGCACCTTTGGCCCTTTTATATTCCCGGTATTATTTCGATGTTCTTGTGGGCGCTGATTTGCATGACCCAGATTTTTGAAAGAGAAGCCCATGTCTGAACGCGAACTGATTGGCATTGGCGGACTGGGGGTTTTGTTTTTCCTGCTAGCCCTGCGCATCCCCGTCGGTTTGGCAATGGTTGGCGTTGGCATTGGCGGCAACTTTGTGCTGAGCATCTTTTTTCCGTTTTTGCGCTTCGAACCTTATTTACAACAGTTCAAATCCCTGTTGTGGGGCATTGTTTCCAATTATGAATTATCCGTCGTACCGCTTTTTGTGCTGATGGGGTATCTGGCCAGCCAGGCCAACCTGTCGCGCGATCTGTTTCAGGGTGTAAATGCCATTTTGGGCCGCTTTCGCGGCGGTGTTGCCATGGCCGCCATTGGCGCGTGCGCCGGGTTCGGGGCGGTTTGTGGATCATCGCTGGCAACGGCATCGACAATGGGCCGGGTCGCCCTGCCCGAACTGCACCGGTTAAATTATTCGCCCCGCCTGGCAACCGGCACGCTGGCAGCCGGTGGCACCCTGGGTATTCTTATTCCGCCATCGGTGGCACTGGTGATTTATGCGGTAACGGTTGAAGCATCGATCATTCAGATGTTTCAGGCGGCCATCATTCCCGGCCTGATCGCCGTTGTGTTTTTCATGCTGGTTATTGCCATTCAGGTGCGGTTAAACCCCGATCTGGCCCCGATCCCCGCCCCCATGCCCCCGGCAGAACGCAAGCAGGCCCTGCTGCGTCTGATCCCGGTAATGGTTATTTTTGGCGCCATCATTCTGGGGCTGGGTGCCGGGTTGTTTACGCCGACACCAGCCGCTGGTGTCGGCGTTTTTGCCATTCTGGCCTATGGCTTGTTCATGCATTGGCGCGGCAAGGAAGGGCTTAGTTTTGGCGGGTTAAAACAGGCCCTGCGCGACACATCTGTCACCAGTTCGATGATTTTTTTCATCCTGCTGGGGGCGGAAGTACTGAAAGGTTTTTTCAGCCGCGCCGGCCTGCCCGCCTTTATGGCCGATGCCGCCGCCAATAGCGGGTTGGACCCGTGGCTGGTGATGGTTTTGATGTTGCTGGCCCTCATCGTTCTGGGCTGTTTCATGGAAAGCCTTTCCATGATTGTGGTGGTGATCCCGTTTTTCTGGCCTGCTTTGGTCGACATTAATGGCGGCGATTTTGCCACAGCCGCCACGGCAGCCTATGGCATGGGGGCCGAAGACCTTAAAATCTGGTTCGGGATTTTAGCCCTGATTGTGGTGGAACTGGGCCTGATCACGCCACCGGTGGGGTTAAATGTGTTTATCATTAACGCGCTGGCCGATGGTGTGCCCATGAGCCAGACCTTCCGGGGTGTGATGCCGTTTTTTGCCGCTGAAATTGTGCGCATTACCCTGATTGTCTTTATCCCGGCCATTACCCTGTTCATGCCAACCATACTGGGCGGATAATTAACCGTTAAAGCCTTCATTCGGGGCTGCGCCAATGCGTGGCCCCGTTTTGCGTTTCGGGCTATAATTCGCACGAAAGCATATTGCAGGAACCACCATGATCGCCACCCGCGAAACCATTCCTGTTTACCGTCTTTATGGTGAAAACATCGCCATGAACGGCCATGCGGTGCAGGAACCGGAATTTTTCCATCTGGAATCCATTCCATCGCGCTCCCGCCTGCATGACATGCATATTCAGCCCCATCGCCATGCCAACCTGTTTCAATTGCTGTATATTACACAGGGACAGGCCGGGATTGAATTTGACGACCGCCAGTTTACCATCGGCCCGCAAACCATGCTAACCGTGCCGCCTGGCACCGTGCATGGCTTTCGGTTTAGCCGCGATATTGATGGCTGGGTTATTTCCCTGACTGATGATCATGTACGCGAAATTCTGGCAATGGTGCCCCGGCTAAACAGTTGCCTGGATGTGCCGCTTTGCGTGCCAATTACGCAGCCCCCGGCCAATACCGCGCAGGATACAAACCAGCCCAGCCCAGCCCGCGCCGATTTTTTAATTCGCCAACTGGTGGCCGAATATCACAGCCATGCGATCGGCAGGTTATTTGCGCTGCGCAATATTATCGGGTTGTTATTGCTTGAATTTGGCCGTCATGGCGCATTGCATCGCGACGGGCGATTGTCGCGCCAGGAACAAAAGAACGCCAAATTCCGCAAGTTCCAAAACCAGATTGAAAATCAGTACCGCCAGCATCGTCCGCTGGATTATTACGCCCGCGAAATTGGCATCACCACAACCCAGCTAAACCGGATTTGCAAAGACATCGTCGAAATGACGGCGATTGAAGTGGTGCATAACCGGCTGATACTGGAAGCCAAACGGGTGCTGATTTATACCGACATTAATATTCAGCAAATCGCCGATGAGCTTGGCTATCAGGATGCCGGATACTTTTCGCGGTTTTTTGCCAAAAAGGCGGGGATGTCCCCCGCCCGGTTTCGTGCCCTTTACCGCTAGGGCCTTTTCCTGTGCTATGGCGTTTTAACGCCAACCCAGCAACCATTTATCCAGCCGCCCCAGCAACCACGATATGGCAAGCCCGAACACCGACAGCACCACCACCCCGGCAATTAACTGGTCCGTCTGGTACAAACTGCCTGCCGACAGGATCAGCGCGCCAATGCCGTATTGCGCGCCAATCATTTCGGCCGCGACCAGCAAAATAATGGCGATCGAGGATGAAATACGAAAGCCCGACAGGATAGTGGGCAACGCACCGGGCAAAATGATTTTGCGTACAATCGACCAGGTCGACATATCAAAACTTTGCCCCATGCGGATCAAATTGCGGGCCACATTATCGACCGCGCCAAAAGTGTTGATCACGGTGGGGAAAAACACGCCAAAGCCGATGGTGGCAAATTTGGATGGCTCGCCAATGCCAAACCAGATGATGAAAAGCGGCAATAACGCAATTTTGGGAATGGGAAACAGCGCCGACACCAGTGCCACGCCGGGCGACCGCGCCCAGGAAAACATGCCGACCAGAAAACCAACCGCAAGCCCGGCCACCGTGCCCAGCACCCAGCCCACTGCCAATCGCTGGCCCGATGCCGCCAGATGCACCCACAAATCACCTGATACAATCAATTGCCACAGTGATTTAGCCACGGCAACCGGGCTGGGCATGGCAAGTTCGCTGATAAAGCCGGTGCTACACCCGATTTGCCATAATATAATCAGCACGACAAAGCTGCCCCACGCCGCCAGCGGATTGGCACGCGGGTTAAAACCAACCGCGCGAAACCGAACCGGTTGTTTTGCCGTTTTTACCGGGGCCAAATGATCAGGCGACATTTTCAAGTTCCTTGTCTGCGGCAATGGCCTCATCGCGGATCAGCTCCCACAATGCCGTTTCGTGCGCCACGATTAACGGATCACCTTCACGGCGCTGGTCAATCGGCACATCGATGGTGTGAATTTCCTTAATCGTGCCGGGGCGACGGCGCAGTGCTACCACCCGGTGGGCCAGCCGCACGGCCTCGTTTAAATTATGGGTCACATAAACTGCAGTCATGCCGGTGCGCGCGAACAGGGCCGAAAATTCATCAAGCAATAAAATACGGGTTTGGGCATCCAGGGCTGATAACGGCTCGTCCATCAACAACACAGCCGGGCGTACCGCAAGGGCACGGGCAATGCCCACGCGCTGTTTCATCCCGCCCGATAGCTGCTTGGGAAAGGCATTGCGAAAATCGGCAAGGCCGGTTTGCTCTAGCACTTCATCAATGCGCGCGGCCCGTTCGGCCTTGCTTAATTTATGGTCTTCCAAAACCAGGCTAATATTGCCTGCCACCGTGCGCCACGGCAACAGGGCGAAGTCCTGAAACACATAGGTTAGCGGGTTCAAACAGCCATCGGGAACCGCGCCACTGGCGCTGATTTTCCCTTCGCTGGGCTTTAACAAGCCGCCAATGATGCTTAGCAAGGTTGATTTACCACAGCCCGACGGACCAATCAGGGCAACAATTTCACCCGGTTCAATCGTCAGGTTAATATCGCGCAAGGCTTCAACCTGATCGTAGCGATGGCATACACCGGAAATTTCCAGCCGCATAACCGGCCCTCTTTTTATCTGATTTAAAAATGAAAAAACAAATGGACCGGCCCGTTTACCGGACCGATCCAAAATCATGCAAAAGTCTCGTTATTTTGTGTCAAGCGGCGGGATGAAGCTGGTATCGATGAAATCATCGGGGTTGGCATCTTTCGATACATAGCCCCGGTCCTGATACCATTTGACCTGCTTTTTCACATCCGCCACATCAAGTTTGGCGTCTTTGGTAATAAACATCGCGCCGTTGCGAATTTTCGGAAATGCTTTTTCTTCCGGGTCTTCGGCATAGACGTATTTGTGAACGATTTTCAAAATTTCGTCGGTGGTCTCGGACTTTACCAGTTTGCCATTGCCATCGGTCGCCAGCAGGGCGGCCCGATAATCGGCAACGCCTTTTTGGTAGGCCGCAACAAAATGCGCCACAACATCCCGGCGTTCCTCGATATTGCGGACCGATGTAAACAACCCGCCCACCTGATAAGGCACATAATCATTCACCCAGCCAATGATATGCGCGGCACCGGCATTGGCCAGCGGCTTGGCAATGTGGGGCACAATGATCATGCTGTCGACCTGCCCGGTTTTAAGGGCACCAATCATGTTTGGCACCGCCTGAAGCGGCTTTAATTGCATGCTGGCAAGGTCAAACCCGGCTTTTTCGGCGACATTACCAATCATGTAATGGAAGCTCGACCCCACCTGACTAATGGCAAAGCTGTGCCCGGCCAGCTGTTCAACCTTGGTCAAACCGGCATCATAGGCCTTGTTTGACACCAGAATGGCCGAACCATCATATCCCGGTTCTTCATGGAGCTGCGCGCCAATAACCTTCAGCGCACCTTTGGCGGCAAGGTTAAAAAAGCCACCGGTAAAGGCCGTAACGCCAAAATCGGCATCGCCCGAAGCAATGGCGACCGAGACCGGCTGTGCCGCGCGGAAAAATGTCAGTTCCGCATCCAGGCCTTCATCGGCGAAATAACCCTTTTCCTTGGCAATAAACAACGGCGCGCTCGACACAAAGGCCAGCGTCGCGATGTTAATTTTTTCTGCGGCATTGGCAATGCCAACAAGGGCCGTCGACAGCGTGGCAACGGTGGCAACCGCAAGGGCCCCACGGGCAGCACGCCTGATCCGGGTTGAGAACATTTTTTCCTCCACTTAACGTTTTTTGATTAATTGGCCGCTGGTTTCCGCCAGTCCCCGCCGGAAATAACCCGCGCCAGATAAGACACCAAACTGAATTGCCGAAATGGCACTGGAATTTTGTTATACGAATTAGCCCCGAAATGCCAATGTTTGGCGCGTTATCGCGCAAATTTAATGGTTTCCACCCACCCAAGCGCGATCAATGCCAATGAATTAACCACGTCCGGGCGATATTGGCCGGTCTGCGTGGCGTGCGATCAATTGCCAAACCGGCGCGAAACCGTCATAACCGCGCAAGATTGCACAAGGTTCCTTCATACCAAAGGCCAGTTAAATGCCCAATACCCCCAAAGCCGATACAAACGCCCCCCTCCCCGCCAAAACCGCCATTGTCATCGGTGCCGGTCCCGCCGGGTTGATGGCGGCCGAACGGCTGGCCGGTGCCGGGCACAATGTTACCATTTACGAAGCCATGCCCAGTGCCGGGCGCAAGTTTTTAATGGCGGGTAAATCGGGCCTGAACATTACCCACAGCGAAGACATGGAAACGTTTTTGTCGCGCTATGGCACGTCACGCGCCCGGCTGGAACCGCATTTGCGCAAATTCGGCCCCGCCGAAATTCGGGCATGGTGCGAAGGGCTGGGCATTGAAACCTTTGTTGGCTCCAGTGGTCGGGTGTTTCCCAAGGTCATGAAAGCAAGCCCGCTTTTGCGCGCCTGGCTGCGCCGCCTGGCCGACCTTGGCTGCAATATCCATTACCGCCATAAATGGACCGGCTGGGATGCCAGCGACAATGCTGTTTTCAGCACAGCAGATGGCGATGTCACAGCAAAAGCAGATATCACCATATTGGCCCTTGGCGGCGGCAGCTGGAAAAAGCTGGGATCAAACGGTGCATGGATGAAAATCCTGATCGATGCCGGTATTGCCTGCAACCCGTTCAAACCGGCCAATTGCGGGTTTGATGTGCGCTGGACCGATCATTTAATTGAAAAATGCGCCGGAAACCCGGTAAAGGCCGTGACACTGACCTGCGAGGATCAAACCGTACGCGGCGAATTTGTTATTTCCAAAACCGGGATCGAAGGCAGTGCGGTTTATACGGTTTCGGCCAAATTGCACGATACCTGGCTGCAAACCGGCAGCGCCACCGTAACCCTGGACCTGACCCCGGACCGCGACCTTGCCGACGTCACCGCCCGCCTTGCCAAACCACGCGGCAAAAATTCGCTGGGCAACCATTTGCGCAAATCTCTGGGGCTGGACGCCACCAAAATCGCCCTGATTTTTGAAGTCACCCCGCGCGAAGTGCTAAACGATCCCGCAAAACTGGCAAGCGCCATAAAATCGCTTCCCATCGCCATCGCCCGCCCCCGCCCGCTCGACGAAGCCATCAGCACCGCAGGCGGCATTGCGTGGGAAGAGCTGGACGATAATTTCCAGCTTATCAAACGCCCCGGCACCTATTGCCTTGGCGAAATGATCGATTGGGAAGCCCCGACGGGGGGGTATTTGATAACCGGCTGTTTGGGCGTCAACATCCTGTAAATTTGCTGGTTACAAGCTCGAAAATAGGCCCCCAAACAAGAACGGCTGGCAAAGCCGGTTGTGCGACGAAAAACGCCCCCCAAACCAGCCTTGCCAGCCATCAAAAATCAGGTCGCAGCCTTTATCTTAGCTTTCGACAGGAATCCCGTGGATATAGCCAACGCCACCGGCAAAACGGTCGCGGTAATTGGCGTCGATCAGCGGTTCAAGGTTGGCTTTAACCTTGTCATGCAGGCCTTTTTCCCAGTCACCGGGGTGCTGGAAGTTGCTGAGGATGTAGGCAAAGCCGTTCATGTCATCCACGGCGTGCAAACCGGTTGATTCCGCACCAGCCGGGCAAGACAGGATGCGGTCCAGCTTTTTGGTGTCGACATTATAGGCCCACAGGAAGTTATTAACGTGGTTGCCGCTGTCTTCACCCACAAACAGGGTGCGCATTTTTTCGGAGAACTTGATGTTGTCCGGGTTTGCAATGTGGTTGATATCGGCGGTGTTGCCGATTTCATCCGGGGTTGCAAGGTCCTGGCCTACTAGTTCCGGCACCGCTGCCATGTGAACCGGGACCCAGTCACTGTCAATCGCATTGCCTTCGGTATCGGTCTGGCCACCGGTCATCGGCCATGCGTAAACAGCACCGGCTTTGATCTGGTCAACCTTGATGCCGCTTTTGCCGTCGCTCATGGATTTATAGATATAGGACATCGCGGAATAACCGATTTTGTCCCTGGCGTTAACCGTTGTGCCTTCCATTTTGGTAAAGGCAAGCGTGCCACCGGCCATCGGGGCATAACGGTGCGTTTCAAGATAAGCCGCAGCCTTTTCCATGCCCGGCTTAACGCGAACCCACTGTTGTTTGCCGCTAAACTGGATGGCGGTAAAGCTGTCGTCTTTCGGGTCTTCAAGGGCAACGTCGATGATGTCAGAAGCGGTCAGCTTGTCGGCCAGGGCCTTGATTTCGTCGCTGGTGGCGTGGCCGAGCAATATCCATTTCAGATCAAACTTGCCGCCTTTATCAAGGTCAACACCGTCGCGCTGGTTTACCTGGGCAACGTAAAGTTTGCCAGATGACAGGTCGGTTGGCTTGTCGGCGATGAACATGAACAGGCCGCCATTGGTGGCGTCATCACCCATCAGGGTCGTGCGCTGGTCGGGCATAACCTGAACCAGTTCGTGCGAAATACGGCCAAGGCAGAAATGCTTTTTAATCTCGCCAGTACCGTCCGCATTCACCACCACTTCGGGCAGGTGCCCGTAATGATAGGGGTTGGCTTTTTTCGGGTCGCCATAAAGGCTTTTGCTATAGGTCTGGAATTCTTCCGAGGCGGCAGCCTTGGTGGCGTCCGGCTCGTATTCTTCAGACGACAAATGGGTGTTCCACGGCGACAGGCTGGCAGCACAGGTGATCCACAGGCCATGCACGCTGCTGGTATTAACCGGGTGGTACTGCACCAGGCTAAGCTCGCCGCTTTTCGGGTCCTGATCAAAGGTCAGAACGGCAATCGGCGATGGCAGTTTGCCATACATGTCGGTGCCATCAAATGCGCGCGAGGTATATTCAAACTGAACCACGGCAAACACGGTATTGCCTTTTACACCCGCTACTTTGGCGCCATCAAGTTTGATCAGGCTATAGCCATCGGGGCAATCGGAAAAGAACTGGCGTTTGTCGGGCGCGCTTTCATCAATGATCGGTTTGTTGTTGATGTCGCGATAGCCACCGGCAACAATTTTGCCACCCTTGCCGTCCGAAACTTCATCGCCAGTAATGAAAAGCGGCTTGTAACCCAGTTTAAAGTTCTGGGTAGCGCCATTTTCATAGGTGGCAATCAGGCCGGAATTAACAGTGGTGGTGGCACGTTCGGCATCGCTCATCGGTGCGGTCATGCCAACAAATTCAATCGATTTAACCCGGTTTTTGCTGGTGGCTGCAAAAGCAGACGAGCCACCAATCATGGTAAGTGCCGATGTTTCAAGCAATGGCAGGAACGGTGCGCCCGCGAGAATACCAAGCAACGAACGGCGGGAAATGCCGGTTGGGCTATTCATGTCTATGATCCTTGAATAACAAACTGAAGACGGGAAAAAGGCCGATATGGAAAGATGCGCCCGCAAGCCCCTGATCAGGAACAGGCAGTGCGGGGACTTTAGCGCTGGCCTGTGACAGTTTGATAAAACTTTGATGGCATTCTAAATAACAATGTGGCGGATGGCGGCGAAGACCCGGTTTTGCGGCCAACTTGCTATTCCGGCGTGGCTGTGCGTTACTGAACCCCTCAAAAATAACAATCCGCAATCAAATCAGTGAGGTGAAAAATGGTCGATGCCAGCGATGGCAACACCAGCCATAATTCTGTTTCCAATACCGCTTCCGATCTGGTCAATATGACCCATGCCAGCCCCGAGGCCCTTGCCGCCTATTACGACAAATGGGCAACATCCTATGAAAAGGATTTGCTGGCGATGGGCTATCAGGCCCCGGCCCGGGCGGCCCAAATAATGACAACACAAGGCCTGCACGCCAAAAGCCCGATCCTCGATGCCGGATGCGGCACCGGCCTGACCGGGCTGGAATTATCGAACCAGGGATTTTCGCACATAACCGGCATTGATATTTCGCCGGAATCGCTAAAACAGGCCAAAACCAAGGCCTGTTACCAGACCCTGAAAATTCAGAACATGAACCGGCAACTCGATTTTGCCGCCAACAGTTTTGCCGCCGCCCAATGTATTGGCGCGCTGACCTATGTTGATAATGTTGAAGGATTAATGCGCGAATTTTCGCGGCTTGTGATCACCGATGGCATCATTGTTTTCAGCCATCGTGTCGACCTGTATGACGGCGACTTTTCTGCAACATTGCAAGCATTGAGCGATGACGGCACATGGTCGCTGGTCGATCATTCATCGCCCCAGCCCTATATCCCCGACCATGCCGATTTCGGCGATGAAAAAACCATCCATTACGATATTTACCGGGTGCATTAGCCGCCAAATTGCGGGGCGGCCCCAAACCCGGCCGCCCCGCAGGCTTGCTCAAAAGCAGGTTGTGGTAAAATACGGCGACGTATTGGTCGATGATTTTTTAAATACGTGGCACGCAACACCCCCGCTTTTCGCGGTTACGGTAACATGGGTGTTATCAGGCGCACCGGACGGGGTTGTGCCCCCGGAATGCTGCCCTTTAAGCCACAGGCAGGTGCCGTTGGCATAGCCATCGCGCAGCGTTTTGTTGGCCGAGCTTTTAACCCGCTTGGGCCAGCCCGAAAGCCCGCCTTCCTCCTGATAATTTGATGCCTTGGTGCAACCTTCAGCCGCCTGGCTGCTTGCTGGCAGCATCAGTGCGCAGAACAATCCAACACCCATCAATATCGATATATTTTTCATTTTACACCTCGTAAAAATGCCGCTTCACCAACGAGCCATTCATTGGCCCGTTGATAAAAAAGCATTCCGCAAGGCCGCAAAACGCGCCCCATACCCGTGCCTGTTCAAACAAAAACACATAAAATATTCGCCCCCTTGCGACGGATCGTCTAATGCTGTCCCATATAAGACAGAACCATTTCTGGCGGCATGCCGCAGGGCACTTGCACGCCACAAAGATAAAAGGACAGCGCGATGGATCATTCCCGGCTTTCAAAATGTATTCTTGCCGGTCAGGGCAAGGTTCCGGCTGATATTGTCATTCGCAATGTTGGCTTGCTCGATGTCATGACCGGGGCGGTAACCGTTACCGATATCGCCCTTGTCGGCGACCGCATTGTCGGCACCCACGCATCGTACCGCGGTGATGTCGAAATTGATGGCACCGGGCGTTTCGCCGTTCCCGGCTTTATCGACACGCATTTGCATATCGAAAGCTCGCTCGTCACCCCGCTGGAATTTGACCGTTGCGTGTTGCCCCACGGTGTCACCACGGTTTTGTGCGACCCGCACGAAATTGCCAATGTGCTGGGCGCACCCGGCATTAAATATTTTCTGGATAGTGCCGAACGCGCGATTATGGATATCCGCGTTAATCTGTCGTCCTGCGTGCCAGCCACATCGTTTGAGACATCAGGCGCGCAGCTTGAAATTGACGACTTGTTGCCATTTCGCAGCCACCCCAAAGTGGTCGGTTTGGCCGAGGTTATGAACTATCCCGGCGTGCTTAACCTTGACCCCGGCATCATGGCAAAGCTTTTAGCCTTTCAGGACGGGCATATGGATGGCCACGCGCCGCTGGTGCGCGGCACGGCCCTTAACGGTTACATGGCGGCCGGAATTCGCACCGATCACGAAGCCACCACGGCCGATGAAGCACGCGAAAAACTGGCAAAAGGCATGGCGATCCTGATCCGCGAGGGATCTGTCTCGAAGGATCTCGAAGCCTTGGCTGAAATTCTGGATGAAAACACATCCAGCTTCGTCGCCCTGTGTACCGATGACCGCAACCCGCTTGATATCGCCGAGGAAGGCCACCTTGATGCATTAATCCGCCGCCTGATCGCCAAGGGACGGCCATTGCACCATGTCTATCGCGCCGCATCGCATTCGGCGGCACGTATTTTCGGCCTCAAGGATCGCGGTTTGATCGGCCCGGGCTGGCGGGCAGATATTGTCTTGCTCGATAGTCTGGAAGATTGCTCCGTTAGCGACGTTTTCGCGGGTGGCAAACGGGTCACACCCGACTTGTTCGCCGCGCGTGAACTGGTGCCTGCCGTCGGGCTGTCATCGATGAAGGCAAAGCCGGTAACGGGTGATGCCTTCATCTGTGCGCCCAAACCGGGCCAGAACCAGACACCGGTGATTGGCGTTAAACCCGGCCTGATCCTGACCTTTCGTGAAGAAGCAACCTTGGAAGTCACCCCAAACGGCCTGATGCCGGATCTTGAGCGCGATGTCATTAAAGTTGCCGTGATTGAACGCCACGGCAAAAACGGCAATATCGGCCGCAGTTTTGTTACCGGTTTTGGCCTTAAAAAAGGCGCTATCGCCTCGTCCGTCGGCCATGACAGCCACAATATTACTGTGGTGGGTGCCAATGATGCCGACATGGCCCTGGCCGTAAACCGCCTGATCGAAATGGGTGGCGGATTTGCCGTGGCCGAGGATGGCAAAATCACTGCCGACCTGGCCCTGCCCGTGGCCGGATTAATGAGCGAGGAACCCTTCGAGACCATCGCAACCAATCTGGAACATTTGCGCAAAGCCGCCAAATCGCTTGATTGTGTGTTGCCTGAACCGTTCCTTCAGGTCGCGTTTTTGGCCCTGCCCGTGATCCCGCATTTAAAAATGACGGATCGCGGCCTGTTCGATGTCGATAAATTCGATTTCGTCAATTAACCCGGCCAAAATTTCGCCCAAACGTACAATTTACTAACACCACCCCGGCAATACACTGTCGGGGTGGTTGTGGTTTTGCGCGGGTTCACCGCAAAGCCATATGCCAACCAGTTGGCAATACTGCAGATTCATGAAAACGCACAGTTAAGAATTATTATCATTGACTTTATCAACCATCTTTCTTATTGGTTGACTATATCAACAACACGCCAACCTCAAACCCCGGCATTTCGCCCCTTCCGACATGTTCATCAGGTTTTCACACCTGAAACAGTCCCCGATACGACAATGCGTCACCCCGAAAACATAACAGGCAGCACAGCATATGTGCGCCGTTTCAGGAATTTCTGCATGACAAAATCTCCGGTCATCCACGAAGATGGATTGCCCCAACCCCAACGTGCCCTGGCCTTTCTCACCATCTCGCTTGCCGTGATGATGGCGGTTCTTGATGGCTCGATCATGAATGTGGCCCTGCCCACCATCGCCCATGACCAGCATGTCAGCCCGGCCCATGCCATTTGGGTGGTAACGGCCTATCAGCTCGCTGTGGTGGTGGCCTTGCTACCGCTTGCGGCCTTGGGCGAAGCCATCGGTTTTCGCAAAATCAATCTCGCCGGGCTGGTGGTGTTTTGTGCTGCCTCCATCCTGTGCGCCTATTCCCCCACCATCGAAATGCTGACTTTCGCCCGCCTGCTTCAGGGCCTTGGCGGTGCGGCACTGATGAGCATTAACGCAGCCCTTGTGCGCCATATCATGCCGATCAATCAACTGGGCAAGGGCATCAGCCGCGTTGCGATGGTGGTTGCTATTTCAGCCGCGGCAGGACCGTCCATCGCCTCGGCCATACTGGCGGTATCAAGCTGGCACTGGCTGTTTTTAATCAATGTGCCGCTCTCGATTGCCGCGTTTGGCATGGGCTATTTCACCCTGCCCCACAACAAGCTGAACCAGACCAGGTTTGACTATGGCAGTGCGCTGTTAAATGTGCTGAGCTTCGGTTTCCTGATCTCCGCCCTGGGCAGCATTGGCACCAGTAACAATACTATGCTGATTGCCGGGCAGTTTACCATCGCGATTATTGCCGGTATTTTGCTGGCCCGTCGCCAGCTCTCGCGCCCCAATCCCCTTTTGCCGATCGACCTTCTCAAACGCCCGGTTTTTGCAGGCTCGATCATTTCGTCCATCTGCGGCTTTAACGCCCAGTTTATCGCCTTTGTCTCGCTACCGTTCTTCTTTCACGATGTCATTGGCTATAGTGCCGTTAAAACCGGCCTTTTGCTCACGCCGTGGCCGGTCGCAACTGCGCTAACAGCCCCGCTGGCAGGCAAACTTGCCGATAAATATTCAGCCGCCCCCTTCACCGCCATCGGCATGACAATTTTTGCCATTGGCCTGTGCGCTACTGTCTGGCTGCCCAGCGATGCGGGCAACTATACCGTCATCATCGCGCTTATGATCTGCGGTGCCGGGTTCGCCCTGTTTCAAACGCCCAATAACCGTATCATGCTGACCAGTGCGCCGCGTGAACGCAGCGGGGCGGCCAGCGGCCTGCTCTCTACCGCCCGCCTGCTTGGACAGTCCAGCGGTGCAGCTCTGGCGGCCATTCTCATATCGTATAGCACCAGCTTCAACCTTGGCCTTCTGATGTATACAGCCGCGGGTTTCGCCCTGTTTTCGGCCTGCACCAGTGCCATTCGCAACCGTGCCTGGCAGGTCGGCATCATTTCATAATGCCCGACCAAACCCGTCTGGCGGCATTGACGCCGCCAGATGCAATGATTACCTCGCGTGATAACGGAGCCTTCTTATGCCCGAAACAACGATTGGCGAAACCCTGCATACCTTGCTGCATGCCTATAAACGGGCCATGCGCCAAGCCTATCATCAGGCTGAAATCCCGCTCGCCATCTCGCATATACGGACATTGAAAGGCATCAGTGCAATGCCAGCCTGCACGCCTCTTGCCCTGTCATCGCGCACCAAACGCGACAAAGGCCAGGTGACCCGCCTGATCAAGGATTTGCTGGCCCAAAACCTGATTGAAAAGCATCAGCACCCCGGCGACAAACGTAGCAACATCCTGCATCTGACCCCGGCGGGGCACCACATGATCAAGCGGATCAAAGAGATCGAAGAAATCGCCGCCTCACGCATGGCCGAAGGGCTCTCGCCCGCCGAAATCGCCGATTTCAGCCGCCTTGCCAATATCATGAGCGCCAATCTGGCGGAATAAGCCACAGATTAGGCCGACACCAAATCCGAACACCTCGAAAGGAGATCACAATGCCAAAACCAGCAAGACCGGCAAGACCAGCTCCGCGGCAGTTTGACGTGATCCGTAAATCCAGCGTCACCCCTAACATGCTGCGCATCACCCTGGGCGGTGAGGGTATGAACACTTTCCCCGAAGACCAGCCCAGCGCCTATGTCAAACTGATGTTTGACACCCCCGGCCAGCAAAAACCGATGCTGCGCACCTACACCGTGCGTGCCCAGCGCGAAGATGAAATCGATATCGATTTTGTCCTGCACGAAGATGGCGGCCCTGCTTCACGCTGGGCGATTAATTGCCAACCGGGCGATAAAATCACCATCGGCGGCCCCGGCCCCAAAAAGCAGCTCGACCCTGCAGCAGACTGGATCATGATTGTCGGCGATATGACGGCCCTGCCCGCCATCTCGGTCAATCTCGAGCAATTACCCGAACATGCTCGGGGTTACGCCGTAATCGAAGTGCTCAGCGAAGCCGATATCCAGCCCTTAAGCAAACCCGAACACGTCACCATCCACTGGGTCATCAACCCCCATCCGGGTACCAACAGCGACGCGCTGCACAATGTCGTCACCGCACTGAACTGGGCCGATGGCAAACCCTCGGTCTGGGCCGCGTGCGAGTTTACCGGCATGCAAAAACTCCGCCACCACTTCCGCAACGACCGCGCCATCGACAAACGCGAAATGTACATTTCCAGCTACTGGAAACTCGGCGCGAACGAAGAAACGCATAAATCGGCAAAGCGTGATGATGCGGAGAGGGAGGAGGCAGCTTGAGGTTCCTTTGATAGATTGATATTTGAAGTGTCCTGGTAAGCGTCTAGCCACGGCTACCTTGACGGAAGAACGTTTTCAGTTCTTGGGAGGGAAAGAGGCTTGGATGTCAATATTCCAGGGAAGCAGATCGTCGATCTTGTTGATCGGATGATCGGCAATGCGGTCGAGGACGA
>NZ_JFKA01000050.1 GCF_002115755.1 Thalassospira mesophila
CCCCGCCGGCTGATTACAGCGGAACGCTCAACCTGTTCGCGGTTGCAACGGCCACCGATGGCAGCGAGACTGCCACCACCAGCGAAGCCTTCTCGGTCACGGTAACGCCAGTTGCCGATGCGCCGACCCTGACGGCTGCCGATGTAACGGGGGCTGAAGACACCGCGATTACCCTTGATATCGACACCGCGCTGACCGATGGCAGTGAAGTTCTCTCTGTCACCATCGGCAACATTCCCGATGGCGCCGTGCTCAATGCGGGCACGGTTAATGCTGATGGCACTGTCACCCTGACCCCGGCAGAACTGACCGGCCTGACGATCACACCGCCAACTGATTTTAGTGGCAGCTTTGATCTCTCGATCGCCTCAACCTCAACCGATGGCACTGATACCGCCACGGTATCTGAGACATTCGGTGTCACCGTAACACCGGTCGCTGACGCACCGACCCTGACGGCTGCCGATATCACGGGGGCAGAAGATACCGCGATTGCCCTTGATGTGACCGCCACCTCTCCCGATACCGCCTCGGTCACCTTTGCCGGTGTGCCAGACGGTGCGGTTCTTAGTGCCGGGACCGATAATGGTGATGGCACCTGGACCGTTGATGCCATTGATTTGGTTGGTCTGACCCTGACACCACCAGCTGACTTCAGCGGTGTTCTCGATCTTGACGTTACCGCCCTCGCCACTGACGGCACCGAAACAGCCAACACCTCTGCCAGCCTGACGGTGAATGTGACACCGGTGGCCGATGCACCGCTTCTAAGCGTTGGCCTCGCTACCGGGGCAGAAGACACCGCCATTGCACTTGATGTGGCTGTCGCCTCACCCGATACGGTCGCGGTCACCTTTGCCGGTGCGCCGGATGGTGCTGTTCTCAGTGCTGGCACGGATAATGGCGACGGCACATGGACGGTTGATGC
>NZ_JFKA01000051.1 GCF_002115755.1 Thalassospira mesophila
ACCCGCGTCACCGTCGAAATGCATTTGCGCAATTGCCGCCAGAAACTGAACGCCCGCACACGGGAACAGGCTGTTGTAACCGCCATCAAACGGGGCTTCATTACGCCCTGAACACGCTTTTCTTTATGGCCTGTTCCATGATCCTAAATCGCTTGCATCTGCCTTTTTGCTGACAACCTGGCAGATTTTACCTTATCAAAGTAAAATATCCGGCCGATCAAAAACCACAGGTTTTCATTTTCACCAGATTGACAATGGGCAGAAATGATCTCGAACCCGAATAACGATCTCTTTGATCTGTTAAACGCTCTTGATAACGCACAGGATGTGCCAACCGCCTGGCAGGCTGGCTTGCGTTTTTTCAGGAAATTCGGGGCCCGTCAGATCACCTATGGCTTTGAAAGACTGGATGGCAGCATTGTTTTTCTAACCACCCTACCCGATTGGTGGCTGAGCCATTACCAGGACAACAATTATGCCAGCTACGATCCGCTGATCGATATTGCCCGGGCCTATATTGCACCCAGAAAATTTGAAACGCCCTTCACCGATTTCCCCGTCACCCTTTCGCCCAAAGCGAGGCAGATACTCAATGAATTTGGCGAAACGGAATCTACTGCCGGGCTGGTCATTCCGGGAATGACACCCATGCCGCAGCAACTAAGCGCCCTGGCCATTTCCAACACAATGGACGCGGAAGAATTTTCAAAATTCTATCGCGGGAAGGAAACCGCCCTGATCCTGGCGGCTCATGCCGTACAACAGCGTTGCCAGGAACTTGATCATCAATTTACCCAAACAGACGTTCACCTGATGCTGCAGAGAATCACGCGTTACCCGCTTCTCAGCCCACGGGAACGCGAATGCCTGCTTTGGCTATGCAAAGGGATGCGCAATGACGCCATTGCCGACCGCAT
>NZ_JFKA01000052.1 GCF_002115755.1 Thalassospira mesophila
TAACCCCATCAATTAACCTTCCGGCACCGGGCAGGCGTCACACCCTATACGTCCACTTTCGTGTTTGCAGAGTGCTGTGTTTTTAATAAACAGTCGCAGCGGCCTGGTATCTTCGACCGGCATGGGCTTACGGAGCAAGTCCTTCACCCTCACCGGCGCACCTTCTCCCGAAGTTACGGTGCCATTTTGCCTAGTTCCTTCACCCGAGTTCTCTCAAGCGCCTTGGTATTCTCTACCCAACCACCTGTGTCGGTTTGGGGTACGGTTCCTGGTTACCTGAAGCTTAGAAGCTTTTCTTGGAAGCATGGCATCAACCACTTCGTCATCTAAAAGACAACTCGTCATCAGCTCTCGGCCTTAAGATCCCGGATTTACCTAAGATCTCAGCCTACCACCTTAAACTTGGACAACCAACGCCAAGCTGGCCTAGCCTTCTCCGTCCCTCCATCGCAATAACCAGAAGTACAGGAATATTAACCTGTTTTCCATCGACTACGCTTTTCAGCCTCGCCTTAGGGACCGACTAACCCTGCGTCGATTAACGTTGCGCAGGAAACCTTGGTCTTTCGGCGTGGGTGTTTTTCACACCCATTGTCGTTACTCATGTCAGCATTCGCACTTCTGATACCTCCAGCAAGCTTCTCAACTCACCTTCACAGGCTTACAGAACGCTCCTCTACCGCATCACTTACGTGATACCCGTAGCTTCGGTGTATGGTTTGAGCCCCGTTACATCTTCCGCGCAGGCCGACTCGACTAGTGAGCTATTACGCTTTCTTTAAAGGGTGGCTGCTTCTAAGCCAACCTCCTAGCTGTCTAAGCCTTCCCACATCGTTTCCCACTTAACCATAACTTTGGGACCTTAGCTGGCGGT
>NZ_JFKA01000053.1 GCF_002115755.1 Thalassospira mesophila
CCCGCCGCACCGCGCGCGCTGGTCAGCAAACCGGCGGCGCAGCCCGCACCGGCCGCCCCCGCGGCGCCGAAGGTGAACGCGCAGGCGATAGAAAACGGCTACCTGCTGGCCTTGCGCCGTGAGCTGGAACAGCGCAAGCGCTACCCGAGCGGGCGGCAGGCCTCGCTTGAGCGCCCGCAGGGCAACGTCGAGGTGTGGCTGGAGGTCGATCGCAGCGGGCGGGTGCTCTCTTCCGGCATCGCCAACAAGGCCGCCAGCATGCTGCTGAATCGCGCGGCGATGAGCAGCCTGCAAAGCATCAGTTCAGTAAAGCCGTTCCCGAGCGAGGCGTTCGCCGGGCAAACAACCAAAAGATTTACCGCGACGTTCAATTATCAGGCGCCTTAGCGCAAGGGTTAATCGTTTGATTTTTATGGGATGCACACAATGAAATCGTTTAATCGTTCTGGGATCTATCTGGCGGTGATGTCGGCGATGCTGCCGGGCGCCGCGCTGGCGGCCGACGCCACCGATGTCGGCACCATCAGCGTCAAGGGGCAGTCGCTCGGCGGCGGCATGATGGTGCAGGATGACAGCGCCAAGGCGCGCTCCACCGTCACCAAAGAGGCGATGAACAAAATGCCGTCGGCGGCCAACGCCATCGATAAACTGAAATACACGCCGGGCCTGAACGTCAACAGCAACGACGCCAGCGGCCTGAGCGGCGTGGACTACACCATGCGCGGCATGAACTCGGATCAGATCGGCCTGTCGATGGACGGCATCCCGATCAACGACTCCGGCAACTACGCGGTCTACCCGAACCTGCTGGGCGACGCGGAAAACCTGGAGGAGGTGTTCGTCACCCAGGGCTCCTCCGAAGCGGAC
>NZ_JFKA01000054.1 GCF_002115755.1 Thalassospira mesophila
GATCACGGAATAGCTACCGGCATTGATATGATCATTGAGCAACAAATAACCGGATGTAAAATGCAAATCCGCAAAAGCATGCAGGATCTTGCCAACATCCATACCGTCCGTGGTTCCGCCCCTACCGGTCAAAAGACCATATTTGCTGTCATCCGCACCACCGGAAATCGTCATGGCCCCATGAATGCTGCTGCCGTCATACCCGATCGTGCCCGCAATCGTGCCCGAGTTTGTAATGATCAGTGCTTCAGTAGACTCATTCTTGATAGCAAAGTCATTCTCACTTTGAATCAGCCCGCTATTTGATATCGTTCCAATTGTACCAGCGTTGTAAATTGCCTCATAATCGGAAGATTTAATTGTTCCACTATTGAATATCGCGCCAATGGAGCCAGTGTTGTTAATAGCATTCCTCTTGGCCGTAATTATATTACTGTTCGATATCGTTCCAAGCGGCCCCTGGTTAAAAATAGCGTCCTGGGTGGTAGAGATAATTGTTCCAGAGTTTTCTATGAATCCGAGCGACTCATAGTTATTAATTCCGGCTGTCTGTGCAGACAATATACCATTATTAACTATGCCGGAAATAGTACGTCGATTTTCGACCCCTGCCACTCCAGATGCAACACTGCCGTTATTGGTAAACGTGCCAGCATTACCACCTATAATGGTTACCGCAGCACCATAAGTAACTCCCCCCGATAGGTCCGGCCCTGAAAGTGTGCCGCCGATCGCGACGACAAGATCCCCGCCATTCCACTGAAGGCAGGCCTGAGAATCAGAA
>NZ_JFKA01000055.1 GCF_002115755.1 Thalassospira mesophila
CGTCGCCTCGATGCCGTGGATGCGCTCTTCGGTGCGCGTCAGGATCAGGCCGTTGTTGAAGCTCTGCACATCGCCCAGCTTTGAGGTGGTGTAGAACAGCGCCAGCGACGCGGTCGTGTTGCCCACCCCGCCGCGCCAGCCCAGCTCGTAGTTGTTGGTCTTGACCGGCTGCAGGTCGGACGAGCCGATGTCGAAGCCCGGCCGCGCATTGCGCATCTGCACGCCGATGTCCGGCAGCTGGAAGCCCTGGCTGAAGTTGGCGTACAGCTCCTGGCCGCGGACCGGCGCGTAGGTCAGGCCGGCGTTGAACAGGAAGGCGTCGTAGCTGACCGAGCCGCCCTGCACCGAGGCCGGCGACGCCACCCGCGACTGCGACAGCGGCACGAAGTCGCCGAAGCGGGCCGTGGCGTACTCGTAGCGCGCCCCGCCCTGCACCGACCATTGCTCGTTGAAGCGGTGCTCCAGCTGGCCGAAGATGCCGGTGCTGCGCGAGGTCAGCTCGGGCATGTAGGTCAGGCGGCCGGTCTTGCGGAACACCCGGCCGCCGCTGGCGTCGTAGGCGGCGGCGTCGAACACGTCGATCGGCATGCCGCTGCGTTCCTGGTTGAAGTCCATGCCCCACAGCAGTTTCGACTGCTCGCCCAGCGGCGTGTCGATGGTGAGCCGGCTGCCGAACACCTTGCTGTTCTGCATGACCTGGTCGACGTTGCCGCCGCGCGTGACCACGGCGCGCGCGTCGAACGGCGTGAAGCGCGTGTAGTAGTCGCGGTAGTACAT
>NZ_JFKA01000056.1 GCF_002115755.1 Thalassospira mesophila
CGGCTGAAACTGATCCGAATACCCAGACGAATCAACCAGATACTCAGCTCTGTGATTTCACCAGGGTTACGTGGAGAGCCCCAAGGCGGTCCGTTATCAACGTTGATGCGAGCCGGTAATCCGAAGCGCTGGAATACCTCGGTCAACCTTTCTTTCACCGTGGCTCCACGCTCGTTATCACAAGCTTGAATAGCCAAACTGAAACGTGAATGGTCGTCCAGTAAAGTCAGGGGATGGCATCTGCCTTCTTGCGTCGGGAAATGCCCTTTGAAATCCATCTGCCAAAGATTGTTGGGCGCCTCGTGTTCAAACCTCAGCTTTGCCTCTTGCTCCTTCGTAGTCGGCTGAATCAGCCCGTGCCGGTGCAGGACATTGGTAACGGTGCTGGGAGCAATCTGCTTTTTCAAGAGGCTGCTGATCGTGCGCCCACCCCATGCTGGATGGTCTTGTCTGAGCGCTATGACCTGCGCTTCCAGGGCCGGCGTGGTCAGCTTGGGGCTGGTAGCCGGTTTTCGGGATTTATCTTGCAGCCCTGAATGGCCGAGCGTCGCGTAGCGGTTAAGCCACTTGTAAGCCGTCTGCGGACTGATACCGAACCGTCGGCATAGTTCTCGTTTGTTGCTGCCGGGTTGCCCTGCTAAGGCAACAAACTCTTCTTTCAGGCTCATGGCATCTCTCGTGTCCCAGGGCATGATGGCTTTCCGGCGAAATTGGCTCGCCGAAAA
>NZ_JFKA01000057.1 GCF_002115755.1 Thalassospira mesophila
CACCGTCATCGCGGACATGGCGCGCAACGTGGCCGGCGATGCCGCCACGGTCGAGTCCGTGACCCGGCCCGGGGCCGAAATCCATGAATACCAGCCGACGCCGGGCGACCTGGCGCGGGCCCAGGGCGCGCAATTGATCCTCTGGAACGGGTTGAACCTGGAACAATGGTTCGAGCGCTTCTTCCATCGGCTCAAGAACGTGCCCGGCGTCGTGGTGACGCGCGGCATCGAGCCGATCGGCATCGGCGACGGCCCCTATGAGGGCAAGCCCAACCCGCATGCCTGGATGTCGCCCGCCAACGCGCTGATCTACGTCGACAACATCCGCGATGCGCTGGTCCAGTACGACCCGGCCAACGCCGAAACCTACCGCGCCAACGCGGCGGCCTACAAGGCGCGCATCCAGGAGGCGATCGGCCCCTTGCACCAGCGCCTGCGGGCCATTCCCCCCGAGCGGCGCTGGCTGGCGACCAGCGAGGGCGCGTTCAGCTACCTGGCGCGGGATCTCGACCTGCGCGAGCTGTATCTCTGGCCGATCAACGCCGATCAACAGGGCACGCCGCAGCAGGTGCGCCGCGTGGTGGACCTGATGACGGCCAACCGCGTCCCGGCGATCTTCAGCGAAAGCACGGTGTCCGCCAATCCCGCCCGCCAGGTCGCGCAGGAGACCGGCGCCCGCTACGGCGGCGTGCTGTATGTCGATTCGCTCA
>NZ_JFKA01000058.1 GCF_002115755.1 Thalassospira mesophila
GTGACCGCGACAGCGAGTGATGGCACCGACACGGCAATCGCCGCAGATACGCTCAGCGTCACCGTAGATGCGGTTGCTGATGCCCCGGTTCTCACCGTCACCAATACCAGTGGCGCTGAAGACACCCGGATTGCACTTGATGTGACCGCCACCTCTCCCGATACCGTCTCGGTGACCTTTGCCGGTGTGCCCGACGGTGCGGTTCTTAGTGCCGGGATCGATAATGGTGATGGCACATGGACCGTTGATGCTGGCGATCTCGCCGGACTGACCTTAACCCCGCCAGCTGATTACAGCGGGACGCTCAACCTGTTTGCCGTCGCAACGGCCACCGATGGCAGCGAGAGTGCCACCACCAGTGAAGCCTTCTCTGTCACCGTAACGCCAGTTGCCGATGCCCCGACCCTGAGTGCCGCCGATGTAACGGGGGCTGAAGACACCGCAATTGCCCTTGATATCGATACCGCTGTCACCGATGGCAGTGAAGTTCTTTCGATTACCATTGGCAACATTCCCGATGGTGCCGTGCTCAATGCCGGCACGGTTAATCCCGATGGCACCGTAACGCTGACCCCGACCGAACTGACCGGTCTGACAATCACGCCGCCAGCAGACTTCAGTGGCAGTTTTGATCTCTCGATCACCTCGACTTCGACCGATGGCACCGATACTGCAACGGTATCTGATACATTCGGCGTCAC
>NZ_JFKA01000006.1 GCF_002115755.1 Thalassospira mesophila
CGTCTGCCAGTCGGTGAACTGTGCATCGGTCAGTTCAACAAGTTTGGTTTCACCGGACTTCAACGTTTTGTCGCGCTGTTCCATGTTCAATTCAGCCGCCAGGTCATTACCATATTTGGTGGCTTCGTCCATTGCCTGGCTCAGACCATTGCGGATTTCGGGATCAAGCCCGTTCCACCATTTGTCCGAGGTGATGACCATGTAATCAAGCAGGCCGTGGTTGGATTCAGTGATGTAATCCTGAACTTCATAGAATTTCTGCGAATACATGTTTGACCAGGTGTTTTCCTGACCATCAACCACACCGGTTTGCAAGGCGGTATAGGTTTCCGCAAAAGCCATTTTTTGCGGAACAGCACCAACAGCTTCAAACTGTGCGGCCAAAACATCCGACGTTTGAATGCGGAATTTCAGGCCTTTGGCATCGGTCGGTTCGCGCAGCGGTTTGTTGGCGGAAAGCTGTTTCAAGCCGTTATGCCAATAGCTAACGCCAAGCATGCCTTTGTCGGTCATGGAATTAAACAGGCCTTTGCCTTTGTCGCTGTCCTGGAAGCAGGAAACGGCATCCATGTCCTTGAACAGGAACGGCAGGTCAAACACCTGCAGCTTTTGGGTCCATTTATTAAGCTTGCCCAGTGCCGGTGCGGCAAACTGCACATCGCCGCGCAGAATGGCGGGGAGGACCTTGTTATCGTCAAAAAGCTGGGAATTCGGATAGACTTCAACTTTGACTTTGTCGCCCAGAATTTCTTCTGCACGTTTTTTGAAAAACTCGGCCGCTTTGCCCTTTGGGGTATCGGGGGCAACCCCGTGAGAAAACTTGATGATTTCTTGCGCAGATGCAGAAAAATCGAGGCCCGTGATCGCCAGCAGGGCGACACCGGCGAGTAGAATGTTTTTATTTAACAGACGCATTTTGAACTCCCTGAAGATTTTATTGCTATGGCAGCAAGTCATTATTTGAATTGTGGCGGGTATTTGATGTGCAACACTGTTTTAAAGGTGGTTCGAACATGTCCTTCCATTCAGGTGATTGTTTTTAAAGGAAGTGGAGAGCCGGGATTTAGTCAGAGTTGGCAAGAACCCGGTCGACCATTTTACTTGCGGCACCAAGATAGTTTTCGGGGTTGGTAAGATGTTTCAATTTTTCAAGCCCGAGAAAATCGACAACATTTTTCGTTTCACTTAAAATGTCATAAAGCGATTTGTCGGTTTTGACGGCCTGTCGGCACGCCGCATAGACCAGATCATGTGCGGACTGACGGCCGGTATCGGGGGCCAATGCCATCATCACGGCTTCGGCAACGATCAATCCGCGCGAAAAATCCAGATTAATCCGCATCCGTTCGGGGTAAACTTCCAGCCCGGACAGCATGAAGGACGCCTGGGCCAAGGCACCGGATGTCAGGGCAAAACTTTCCGGGATGGCAGACCATTCCAGATGCCACGGGCCAGTGGCGCGTTCAAAATCATGGGCCATGGCGTCGAGCATCAGCCCGGCATGCTGGCGCACCATTTTGGACGCCGCGATTATCAGCTCGCACGAAATCGGGTTGCGTTTTTGCGGCATCGTGCTGGAAGCGCCGCGATGCTGGCCGAAGGGTTCGGCAACTTCGCCAAGTTCGGTCGTCATCATGATGGATATATCAAGAGCGATCTTGGCCAGACTGCCGCAGACCAATGCCATGATCTGAACTGCTTCGGCCATGCTGTCGCGGCTGGAATGCCAGGTGATGGCGGGCACGCCAAGGCCAAGTTCATGCGCCAGTTCGGCCTGTACGGCCAATCCGTTGTCGCCAAGGGATGCCAGTGTTCCGCTGGCACCTGAAAACTGCACCACCAAAAGCCGGGGCTTTAACTGCGCAATGCGTTCTAGGTGCCGTTCAAGGCTGCTTAACCAGACGGCGGCCTTGTAGCCAAAGGTAACCGGCAGGGCGTGCTGCAAATGGGTGCGGCCCGCCATCGGGGTATCGCGATGTGTTTTGGCCAGGATACGCAACGCCGCGATGGTCTGGTTTAACCGTAAAACGATGATATCCAGCGCCTGGCGAAGTTGCAGCACCGTGGCCGTATCCATGATGTCCTGGGTTGTGGCACCCCAATGCAGATATCGGCCTGCATCACCAGCGGCGTTCGAAAGCAGTTCGACAATCGGCAGGATCGGATAGCCGACATTGGCGGTTTCACGTTGCAGATAGTCCAGGTCAAATTCATATTTTCCTGCGGCATCTGCAATGCCTGTTGCTGCGGCTTTTGGAATAACGCCCAGCCGGGCTTCGGCGCTGGCAAGGGCAACTTCCACCTCGACGCACCGTTGCACGTAGGCACGGAAATTAAAAACAGCGCGCATGTCGTCATCGACAAAGCTTTGTCCGAATAAAGGAGAATCAACTAGCGACAGCGGTGTCAGCGTTTCAAACGGCATTGGATTGCTCCTTTTTATCCGTGCGGGGCAGCGTTGACGGAGCGCAAGGGCTGGCACCGGCGGTTTTGTCGAGATGATCCGGGTTTAAAACCGCGGCAAGGTGCCTGTCATATTCCGCACGCGAAAGAAGTCCTTCGCGTTCAAGGATGTCGCGCATTGCTACACCGGTATCCCACGATTGCCGGGTGACACGGGCGGCGGTGTCGTAACCTAGAACCGGGCCTAAAATAGCGCCCAGCACAGGGGATTGCTCAAGCGAGCGCAAAAGATCGTCGCGATCTGCCCGCAAACCCCGAATACAGCCAGAGGCCAGCACCTGCTGCGCATCCGAAAGCAATTGAATCGAATTGAGAATTTCATTGAGGATAAGCGGCTTGCAGGTGTTGAGCTGAAGAACACCTGAACTGTTTGCCGCCGTAACGGCGGCTGAATTACCGATAACCCGCATACAGACCTGAATGACGGCTTCGCAGACAGTTGCATTGCGTTTGGCCGGCATGATGGACGAAGACAGACCATCATCAGGTAAAAACATGGCCGGTTTGCCGCCAAGGCTGGAAGTAAGCAGCCGGATATCGGTGCATATTTTTAACAGGGCTGACGCCAGAACATTTAACGTTCCACACAATGCGGCAAACCCGTCATGTGCCGCCATTAGATGGGACGGGGCCGGGCTGGCTGTTAGCGGTTTGCCCACAAACTGCGACAGATCCTTTGCAAGTGTATTGGCAAATCCGGGCGTGCCATTAACACCACTGCCGCTTGCCGTGCCACCTTGGGGAATTTCGCAAAGTTCCAGCGTTTGGGCTTCAATCCGGCGCCAGGCATGGTCAATCTGGCGCTGCCATGCCCGAAATTCCATCCCCAACGTCACAGGGAGGGCATCCTGAAGATGCGTCATGCCAAGTTTCACGTAATCATGAAATTCGTCTGCGCGCGCGCCAAGATCGGCTGACAATTGCCGGGCTGCGTCGGCCAGCGGGCCAAAGGCCGCACGCACCACGCTCATATGCATAATCGTCGGGAATGTATCGTTCGATGACTGCCCCAGATTAACATGATCGTTGGGATGAATGGGGGAACGTGCCCCGATGGGGTGCCCCAGTATTTCATTCGCACGGTTTGCGATAACTTCGTTTGCATTCATATTTGTTTGGGTGCCCGAGCCCGTTTGCCAAAGCGCAACCGGGAACTGGTCGTCAAAACGGCCCGCCTGCATTTCCTCTGCAGCGGTAATAATAACGGCTCCGAGTGCTTCGGGCAGAAGGCCAAGGGCGATATTGGCGCGCGCCGCCGCCGCCTTTTGGGCACCGAAACAGCGAATGACATCGACCGGTAAACGTTCGTCGCCAATCGCAAACAGCAGGCGCGACCGTTCCGTTTGCGGACCCCAATAGGCCCCGGACGGTATTGCGATTTCTCCGTAGGCGTCCGCTTCTATACGGTTATTCATTATTCAGACCTTCACATCGCGAAACGCATTTTGTATGATGGTTACGCTGTTTGTTCGAATGTACGTACAATACTTTGTTCGAATGTACGTACATTGTCAAACGGAAAGATAAAGGCGCGCTGAAATTTTCTTGGTGCCGCATTGTAGGCGTATAAACAAGGGCGTTAACCAATTGGGAACAAAGCAAAGCCAGCCGAAATACAGAATTGTCGAGGATTATCTCAGGGCCCGCATTTCATCTGGCGAATTCGCGGTTGATACACTTCTACCGACCGAAGAAAATCTGTGCGCGCGGTTTGGTGTCAGCCGGGCGACGGTCCGCACCGCGCTTAGCAATATTCAGTCGGATGGTTTGATTGTGCGCAGTGCTGCTATTGGCTCGCGCGTGGTAAGTTCGCAAAGAAATCAGGCGTTCCAGGCTGGCTGGAATTCGGTCGAGGATTTGCTGCAATATACGACGTCGGTGCGATTGCAAATTACGTCCATCGAGGAAATCGTTCTGGACAAAAAAATGGCCGACGAAATCGGATTTGGTGTTGGCCGAAGTCTGGTGCTGGTCAAAGGGGTTCGCTGGAACCAGAACGAAACCAGCGAACCTGTTTGTCTGGTCGAGGTTTATTTTGACGCGCTTTACAATGGCGTTGTCGATAAAATAGGGACCACGGCGCGCCCGATTGCTGATTTGATCGAGGAGCAATATCAGGTCCGTATTGAAGCCATCCATCAGGAAGTATCGGCCCGCCAGTTATCTGCGCAAGCAGCAGCCACGCTTAAAGCTGTCGAGGCCAGCCCGTCGCTGTTGATTAAAAGATGGTATTCGGACAGTCGAAACAATGTGTTTCAAATGTCGCGCACCGAATATCCGGCGGATCGTTTTCGCTATGTCGTGGATTTTGGCCGCTCGCGCGAGTGAAAACCGGAATTTATCTTAGGTAAAATTTGCCGGTTAATCGCAGGAAACCAGCAGAAACGGATGTTTTCAGACTGCGGCCTTTCCCCCGTTCTTGCCCGGACTTTAAAGTTATTTGACCACCGTCAAGGTGTGAAGCTTCCATCCGATAAATGATTGCCCGATACCGTTTTGGGGACAGAACGGTTTCGGAATTTCAATCGGAGCGAGGATCCGTTCACATGTCGGAACGTCTGACAAAATCCGCCGCACGGAATATTTTCTACGGCGGGACGATCTTCTTCCTGGTCATCTTTCTCGGGTTGACCCTGCAAAGTCACAATTACATCGTCACCACATCCACCAATGAGGATGAACTGACGGCGTCTGTTGTGGCAGGCAAGCATATCTGGGAACGCAATGCCTGCATCAATTGCCATACGCTTTTGGGGGAAGGGGCCTATTTTGCCCCCGAGCTTGGCAATGTCTGGGTGCGCTATGGCGGCAAGGAAGACCCGGAAGGCGCACGTGACTCGTTAAAAGCCTGGATGCAATCCCAGCCCAGCGGCATCGAAGGCAGACGCCAGATGCCACAATTCAATCTGTCTGATCAGGAACTGGACGAACTCGTCGATTTTTTGAAATGGACGAGCGAAATCAACACCCAGGGCTGGCCGCCAAACGAGGCGGGGTAACGTGATGCTGATGGAAACGAGGCCACAATGAAATATCAATCACAAAAAGTGGCGCTGTATTACATATATGGTGCCCTGACATTGTTCGCAGCCCAGATCGTGTTTGGTGTGGTCGCGGGTACGGTTTATGTCTTTCCGAATTTCTTGTCGGAAGTCTTGCCGTTTAACGTTATCCGCATGATTCATACCAACGCACTGATCGTGTGGTTGTTGATGGGCTATTTTGGTGCTGCATATTATTTGCTGCCCGAAGAATGCGAAACGGAAATTCACAGTCCCAAACTGGCGATTATCCAGTTCTGGCTGTTTATGGCGGCGGCGTTGGCGGCGGTTGTTTGTTATATTCTGGGCATTCACGAAGGACGTGAATTCCTTGAACAACCCTTGCCGATCAAGGTCGCCATTGTCGTTGTCGCGCTTATTTTTCTTTACAACTCAACCTTAACCCTGCTGAAAGGGCGTAAAACTGCGATTTCGAACGTTTTGATCGTCGGGTTGTGGTTTGTTGCCTTGCTGTTCCTGTTCGCCTTTTATAATCCGGCGAACCTGTCGCTCGACAAAATGTACTGGTGGTATGTCATCCATCTGTGGGTGGAAGGCGTTTGGGAACTGATCATGGCATCCATTCTCGCCTTCTTGATGATCAAGATGACCGGGGTGGACCGTGAGGTGATCGAAAAATGGCTTTATGTCATGGTGTCGCTTAGCCTGTTTACCGGCATTCTTGGCACGGGCCACCATTATCTGTGGATCGGAACGCCCGGCTACTGGCAATGGATTGGCAATGTATTTTCCACCCTGGAAATCGTGCCGTTTTTCGCCATGGTCGTGTTTTGTTTCTACATGGTGTGGAAAGGGGGCCGCGAACATCCCAACAAGGCGGCGTTGCTTTGGGCGCTGGGGTGTTCGGTTATGGCGTTTTTCGGGGCCGGTGTGTGGGGTTTCATGCACACCATTTCCTCGATCAATTATTACAGCCACGGCACCCAGATTACCGCAGCACACGGGCACCTTGCCTTTTACGGGGCCTATGTGATGCTTAACCTGGCCATCTTCACCTATGCCTTGCCCTATTTGCGCGGGCGTGCCCCGTACAATCAGCAACTTAATATGTGGGGTTTCTGGATTACGACCAGTGCTATGGCTTTCATGACCTTTACCCTGACATTTGCCGGGATTGTGCAAGTGCATCTTCAGCGGGTTCTGGGCATGGCCTATATGGAAGTGCAAGACCAGATTGCACTGTTTTACTGGATGCGGCTTGGGGCCGGGGTGGTGGTGCTGATCGGTGTCACCCTGATCATCTGGTCGCTGGTGGTGGTACCACGGGCACGGCCAGCAACTGGCGCAGTTCGCCAGACTGGCAAGTAACCGTAATCAAGGCAACGTGCCAAAATCCATGCTCCCCTTTGCGATAGGCACGTCGCGGATAATGGCCGGTTAACATGGGGAACCGGCCATTGTCTTTTGGTTCTTCCCTTTAGGGTCAGGTACAGTCAAATGTCTGTTGTTTTTAAAGAAAAGCCTGCCGCGGACGATGTTCCGTTTTATCACGCAACGGGTAACGAAGAGCGCCTGTTTGAAACCGCTTTTGCCCAACGCCTTCCCTTATTGTTAAAAGGCCCAACCGGATGCGGCAAAACCCGGTTTGTCAGTCATATGGCCGCCCGGCTGGGTGTGCCGCTTTATACGGTTTCGTGCCATGATGATTTAACCGCCGCCGATTTAACCGGGCGATTTTTGATCAAGGGCGGCGAAACTGTTTGGGCCGATGGCCCGTTAACGCGCGCGGTGCGAACCGGGGGTATTTGTTACCTTGATGAAGTGGTCGAGGCGCGCAAGGATGTAACGGTGGTGTTGCATCCCCTGACCGATGATCGGCGTATTTTGCCGCTTGATCGCACCGGCGAGGTTTTGCAGGCGCCGCCCGGTTTCATGCTGGTGGTGTCGTATAACCCCGGTTATCAAAACCTGCTAAAGCAGCTTAAACCCTCTACCCGGCAGCGTTTTTTGGCGATGGAATTTGGTTTTCCCGACCCTGAAAGCGAAACAGTCGTAATTATGCGTGAAACCGGTATCGACCGCGACCGCGCGGCGACACTGGTTCGAATAGCAGGCAATATTCGCAAGCTTTCGGGCATTGACCTGGAGGAAGCGGCCTCGACACGTTTGCTGGTGTATTGCGCCACCTTGCTGATGGCAGGGGTGGATTTTGACAGTGCCGTTGCCGCCGCCATTATTGAACCGCTATCAGATGATGCCGATATCAAGGCCGGGCTGCGCGAAGCCATCGCCATTATCCGTGGTTAAATCGGGAGGCGAAAATGGGTTTCGATTTTCTGGAATTTGAAGAACAGATCGGCATGCTGTGGCACCGGCTTGCCTCGCGCAATCAGGAAAGTTATGTCGATCATAAATCCTGCGCGGTTGCCTTTATTGATGTGCGGGGAGTGTTGCCGGTCATATTTCGCGCCCTTGGCGGTGACCCGGCCCTTGAATTTGCCCAGATCGATAAACGGGTATCGGCTCACCGGTTAGGGTGGCGCCAAAAAATTGGCCTGGTGGACGAACAAATTGCCGTGGCCGAAATGACGGAAATGGCGGTTAAGTTGCCGCCGGAACTGTCACTGTTTCCCGCACGGGCGCTTAATCGTGATCTTTATATCTGGTTGATGGCATGGTTTGCGGCATCGGCACAGCAACCGGTCATAACGGCAACATCCACCAGCCTGTTTGACACTGATATTGCCCGGTTGCGCCGGGCCTATCATACCGATATTGCCCTTTGTGCCTTGTTCCCCGGCATTATGGCACTGCGCAAACGGTTATATAATGCCTTTATCGCGCTGCGGCCCAGCCGGGTTTTGCCAAAGGTCGAACAGCAGGTTGAAGACTGCGTTCTGGCAATTTTACAGCCCACCGCGACACGCCAACTACCCGATTTATGGCCGTTCATCACCCGGAGCCTGTCTGAACCCGCCCCAGCCGAAATTTTGTTAAAAGCTGGCGCGGTGCAAACGGGGCGATATGCGCCGTTTTTGCCGGTGCCGCTGTGGGGCGATGTGTATTTTACAGGCACCGCCACGCGAAAGCATGGTGACGAGGATGAAGACGATGCTGACTCTGCCGATGGCGATCGCGATCGGAAAAAAAGTGCCCGGCGGCGAAAAAACGATCAGGCAGGACGTGATGACCCGCTGGCGTTAAACCGGTTTGAAAAAATTCTGTCGATTGCCGAAATGGTTAATGTTAACCGCCCGATGGACGACGAAGACGCCGACGATGCCAAAAAAGCCGCCGACGAGCTTGAGGAAATGGAAATTTCCGACTGCAAACGCAAGGCGGCAACCAAGCTGCGTTTTGATCTGGATTTACCGCCCGCCGGGGCCGATGACGGACGCATAACCGGCGAGTGGGTTTATCCCGAATGGGATTATCGCCGCCAGGCCTATCGTCCTGACTATTGCAAGGTCATCATGCAGGCCGCCAGTGACATGCGCGATGAGGCCAGCATGTGGTATCCCGATGATGTTGAGCGGCGGCAAATTGGCCGTATTCGCCGCCAGTTCGAGGCATTTCGCCCCCGTAACGAGGTTTTGCGCGGTCAGCTTGAAGGCGCAGAGCTGGACCTGGAAGCCCTGGTGCGCGCACGGTGCGACCAAAGTGCCACGGGCGAACTTAACGGCCGTGTTTATCTTGACCATGTGCGACGCGCGCGCGATTTGTCGGTCGCGGTTTTGATCGATGTATCCTTATCGACCGATGCTTGGGTTAAGGATCATCGGGTGCTTGATGTTGAAAAACAGGCATTATCGGTTTTGGCCAGCGGGCTGGATGTTTGCGGTGATGAGTTTGGTGTTTTCAGTTTTACCTCGCGCCGCCGCGACTGGGTGCGGATCAACGCGATCAAGGAATTTGCTGAAGATTGGTCGCCGCAATGTCAAAAACGCATTCAGGCGTTGCGACCGGGCTATTATACGCGCTTGGGCGCAGCCATTCGCCATACGGGAAAATTGCTGGACGACCGCCCGCATCAAAACCGTTTGATGCTGGTGATTACCGACGGCAAACCCAACGATGTTGATCATTATGAAGGGCGTTATGGCATTGAAGACAGCCGCCGCGCGGTGCGGGAATGTCGCCGCGACGGGCTGGCTTTGTTCGGCGTTACGGTGGATCGCAAGGCGCAGGATTATTTCCCCTATATTTTTGGGGCGGCCGGTCATGCCATTGTCGGCACACTTGAAAATTTGCCAGCAGCCCTGCCACGTATCTACCGGCAGCTTGTGCAATGAAGGGTGATAAAAATACCGTCGATTGCCCGGTTCGCGATGTTGCCGTCGACATAGCCGCGCCCGAGGGGGACGAAGATACAGGCGGGTGGGGCGGGCTGGAATTTTTGCCCGGCCATCCGCTGATATGGGTGCTGATTTTATCCGAACTTGTGGTGTTCGGCGCCTTCTTGCTGGTTTTTTCCGCGGTGCGGATTATGGACCCCGCCGGTTTCGCCGCCGACCAGCTGCATCTAAGCCCGCTGGCCGGGGGGATAAACACCATCATTTTACTGACCAGCGGGCTATGTGCCGTTTTTGCCATGCGCGCGGTTGAACACGGCAAGCTGCTGTCCTGTCGGGTGTGGCTGGGGGCGACGGCACTTTTGGGGCTGGTTTTTCTGATTGTCAAACTGCTTGAATATGGGGCTAAAATTGATGCGGGCATCACCATCGATACCAGCACATTTTTCACCCTTTATTTTCTGATCACCGGCTTTCATGCCCTGCATGTGGTGTTGGGACTGGGCATTTTATGTGTGGTCGGCATTTGGCCCAGCCGGATCAATATCGAAACCGGGACGGCATTCTGGCATATGGTTGATTTGATCTGGGTACTGGTTTTTCCGGTGATTTATCTGGTGCGATGATGGAACACAAAACCGTTTCTGCGCGAACTGCGACATGGGTGTGGGGCGTTGCCAGCACGGCCACAATACTTGCCCTGGCCGCAACATTTGAACAGGTGCCGGGCGGTGCCCTGATTGCGCGTTTTTTGCCCGTTGTTATTATTATGGCGGTGGCAAGTACCAAGGCGTGGCTGATTTTGCGGTTTTATCTCGGGCTGCGGAATGCCCAAGGCAGTTGGACCGGGTTATTTGCGGCTTTTTTGATCGTGATTGTTGTTGGTGTTGTTTTTGCCCAGGCCGCGATCATTCTGATCGATCAATGATTTGGTCATGTACGGTTTTGGCTGGCATTTGTTGTTGACCGGAATCAAGCGATCACGCGCCGAAAAGTTCATGCTGCAAACCGGGCTGTAAGCCAGGGTCGGGAAGGCATGTTTAAATGATCGGTATAAATTGCGGTTGCGCATTGTAACGTCCTTCCTTTTGATTTTTTATAACATTTACAGTTTGAAAATTGGCCGATGGCTATGTCTTGCGTTCTGGTCGCAATGTTGACCGTCGCATTGTGCTTGTTTTCAATCGTATCTGTCAGGGAGCACGAACAATGTCACGCCGAAACCTGGTTGCCGCCGACTATGACCTGATTTCCAATGTTGCTGTGATGTCGGCGTTTTCCAGACCGGAAGTTGCCGATATGGTGAGCGGCACGGCGGTAAGCATTTATCCTGCGAGCCAGCTTTTGTTTAACGAAGGCGAAGCCGCGGACAAATTTTTTATCGTGATTAAAGGTCAGGTGCGCCTGTTTCGTATTCTTGGTGATGGCCGGGTAACGCTTTTTCATTTGGTAGCCGCCGGGGAACCTCTGGCCGAGGCCGTGATGTTGGCCGGGCAAAATTACCCTGTGTCGGCGGAATGCGCCCCGGGAAGCGAAGTTGTGGCGATTAGCAAAACCCAGTTTGTGACGCGCCTGAAAGCTGACCGCGCCATGATTGGACGTATGATGCAGTCCCTGATTGAACGAGAACGGTTTTTTTATCAGGAATTGCATGACCTGCGACAAAGAAGCCCGATGCAACGTCTGGCCGGGTTTTTACTGGCACAGGATGGCGGCGATAAATTGTCAGTGCCAAAACATGTGATTGCCAACCGGATCGGTGTGACGCCAGAAACATTTTCCCGTGCTTTGCGCAGGCTTGAAGACGGTGGATTTATCGAACGTGACGTCGATATGACCATACGGGATCGCGATGGTCTTAGCCGTTTTGCCCAATGAGGTGGCGGGCGGCGGTTTTATCAGGTTGATATGGAACAAAGCAGCGATGAGGACACATGGTTAGAGTGACTCCAGCATAGATTACAACCGTCTCCGCATTACGGATCATGTCATGATAAACGATATCGAACGTATCGCTGGTGTTCTTCGCTTTGCGACTTATTTCCGAACATGGCCACAGGAAGATATTCTTGAGCTGGCAGGCCTGTGTGACTGGGTGCGGCTGGATGCAGACACCGCGATGATTTCATCGGGCCAACCGGCGTTGGCTTTGTATTTGATCGTGAACGGGCATGTTGAACTGTCGTTTGAAGATCGCAGTGGCAAAAGTGGCCTGATTGATCTTTTGGGCAATGGCCAACTGGTGGGCGAATGTGCGCTGGTGCCCGAGGGGTGCTATGCCGTTTCAGTTCGCACGTTAGAAGCAACAACCGCCATTCGCATTGACGGTCCGGGTTTTTCCGATTTTCTGGCCGATCATTTTGATTGCGCCCTGACCATGATGTCGGCAATGACGGAGCGGTTATGCCAGATGTTGCGTCAGGCCGAAGAACTTAAATGCCGATCCGCTGCCCAGCGATTGGGGATTTATTTACTGGCCGATGCGGTGGCGATTGATGGTGTTTATGAAACGCCGCTGACCATTGAAAAATCGGCCTTGGCGCGCAAGCTGGGCATGACCAGCGAAACCATATCGCGCGCGCTGAAAAAGCTTGTCGATGTTGGGGTAACGCAACATTCCAACGGCCATATTATCCGCATTGCCAACGCTGAAATACTGGCGGAATGGTGCGGCCTTGCAGGCAATGATGGAGACGAAAATGCGTTCAAGACCGCTGTCTGAAACGGAACGTGATCTTGTTGCAACGGCCCCGTTATTTTCAGCCCTGGGGGAAGAACGTTTCCGCGATCTGGTTGGGAAATGCCGGGTCGAATGCCATGCTGTTGGCGAATACTTGTTTCAGGCGGGTGATATCGCCGATCATTTATACTTTTTGTTATTCGGGCAGTTGCGTCTGGTCAGGATTTCGGCGCAGGGCGAAGAAACCGTTATGCATTTCCTGACCCGGGCCTGTGCCTTTGCCGAGGCCATTTCACTTGCCGGGCGGGCGTACCCGGTAAATTGCGAGGTCATGGAAGAATGCGAAATTGTGGTGGTGCCGCGTGACGCCTGTGTCGCCCTTTTGCGCAGCACACCGCGTGTGGCAACCGACGTTCTTGTTAGCTTGATAGAGTGGGAACGCTTTTTGCTCGACGAAGTCTATCAGCTTCGCCACACAAAACCATTGCAACGAATTGCATCGTTTCTGATTGATTTTGAAGATCGTAGCGGCGAACAGTCTGTGGGTGTCAATGCCGTCGCTTATCCTGAAAAGCGCCAAATCGCGAGCCGGATTGGTGTGACGCCCGAAACATTTTCCCGGTCTTTGCGAAAACTTGAAGCCGCCGGCGCGATTGCCAAAGGCCCCCATCTGAAAATTCTGGATCGTCACATACTGGAACAATCCGCCCAGATGGCGGGTTGATAAAACAATCAGATGGAATGATACAAACAAAGCAATTGTGGTTTACATCTTAAAGATATAAGCCACAGCTGCTTTGTCAAGATGGGCAGATAAATTTTACTGCGGATCGCACATGAGCAGCCAAACCACTTCGATCAGGTTTGGAAGTCGCAGATCAAAATCATCAGCCATTGATGTCACCGTCTGACACGTTATGAAGCCGAATTGAACTGGGGGTTGACAGCATTTATCTTTTAGATTATACGCTTAATCAAATAGATTATGCGCTTAATCTCGCGTTTATCCGGAGTGTTTTAGTGTCCGTTAAGCAAAGTCGCATCAAGCGTGTCACCCAAAGCGATGTTGCCGCCATGGCCGGTGTTTCAACCGCCGTGGTATCTGCTGTGATTTCGCCAAAGCCGGGCAAAACCATTCGTGTTGGTGAAGAGGCCGAAAAACGGGTCCGGGCAGCGATGGAGACTTTGGGTTACGCCCCGGATGTTGTTGCCCAGTCATTGGCAGGGGGAAAGCGCAATATTATCGGCGTTTTTACTTATGAAGCCATCTTTCCGTCAGACAGTGAAAACTTCTTCTATCCATTTTTACTTGGCATTGAGCGCGGCGCGATGAAACTTGGGCAGGACTTGCTGCTTTTCACATCATCGTCGCTTGAAAAAGGGCCGCGCAGCATTTTTCCAGGTGGTGCCAACCGCATGGGTGTTGCCGACGGGGCTATTCTGTTGGGCGAAGAACCCGATAAACGCGAGCTAAAACGGCTTTACGATACGGGGTTTCCGTTTGTAACCATTGGCCGCCGCGATACTGTCAAAGCAGAACTTAACTGGGTCGCCGCCGATTACGCCGCTGCCGTTGCCGATGTAGTAAAACGCTGTGCCGCATTGGGCCATCGCAAATTAAAGTTTGTCGGCGCAACGAAAGTCCGCGAACAAAATATTGACCGCGAACGTGGCTTTATGGGACGGCAGGCAGAAGACCTGACCCTTTCCGTCGAACGATGTGAAACTGATGACATCAATGGTGAATGGCTTCGTCGGTGTCTGGACGATGGATACACTGTTGTTCTGACCGAAACCTTCAAACACGCCGTTGCATTAGAATGCCAGGTGGCCGCAATGCACGGCAGTGTACCACAGACCATTTCCATCGTTGCATTGGCATCCCCGCTAACCCGACCCGCCGATGTCGAACGCTGGACGCGGATTTCCGTCCCCCGGGAAGAAATGGGCGAAGTCGCCGTGCGCAACCTGATTGCGCAGATCAGAAGCCCTGAAAACACCCCCATAAAAACCACGTTGCCTTGCGGTTTCGTACCAGGCAGCACCCTGCAAGCCATCTGAACTTAATCTGAAACGGGAGGTAACAAAAAAATGTCAACCATAATGATTAAGCGCTTAATTTGCGCAGCCGTGTTTAGTGGAACCATCGCAACAAACGTGAATGCCGAGGAATTGCGTTTTACTGTCTGGACCGGTAGCAAGGCGCACCTTGATATGCTTAACGATATCGCCAACGGTTTCAAGCAAACCCATCCTGATGTAACCGTCCGGTACGACACCATTCCCTTTGGGGATTATGTGCAAAAGCTGACATTACAAATGGCCGGTGGCAATCCCCCCGACCTTGGCTGGCTGCTTGAAAACTCGGCCCCGGCTTTTGTCGAAGCGGGCGCATTAGCCGACGTTTCAAAGACACTGCACGCGACAGAAAATTATAACTATGCTGATTTCTCGACATCTGCCATGGGCCTTTGGACCAAAGACGATAGTGTTTATGGCATTCCTTTTTCGACGTCACCGTTTCTCGTCTATTACAATAAATCGCTTTACGATGCCGCCGGACTGGAAACACCGGACCAGCGTGCAACAGATGGCACCTGGACGTGGGAACAGCTTAAAAAAGATGCCGCCACCCTGCGCAACGCAGATGCAGGGGTATGGGGTTATGAAACAGTTGATGGTCAGGGCTATAGCGCACGCGTATGGCATAACCTGATCCCGATCATCCGCGCCTATGGCGGGAATGCATGGACAGATGGGACCTGCCACCTTGACAGCCCCGAGGCCGTTAAGGCCATCAAGTTGTTTCATAACATGATTTATGTCGATGGATCAGCCGTTCCCCCTGGCGAACAGGGCGATTTCTTTTCAGGTAAATCAGCCCTGACTGTTACTCAGATTTCACGCGTTTCCAAACTGGCCGACGCAAATTTTGACTGGGGAATTGCGCCCCTGCCCGCCGGCCCCGCCGGAAATGCGGCGACCGTTGGCCAGGCAGCTGTTGTTGCCTTTGCTCAGGGTAAAAACAAAGAAATCGCAGCTGAATTCCTTGCCTATATGACCAGCGCAAAAAACGTTGCAAAAATGGCCGAATTTTTCCCGCCGGCACGTAAATCCGTACTTGAAGGAGACGCTTTCCTGTCTAGTAACCCGGCAATCACCCCGGCACAAATGAAAATTGTTGCCCAAGGCATTGAAAACGGTTCCGTCCTGCCAAGCCATGAACATTTCCCACAAATCGAAGCAAAAGCCCGGCCGGAGTTCGATGCACTTTGGTCAAAGGATGCCGACATTCAGGCAACCATGACCAAACTTTGCCAGGGCATTCAGCCCCTTTTGTAACGCACAACCAGGATGGGCGACGATACCACCCGTTATCGTCGCCCATAACCCGGCACGCGTAAAACCTGCATCCAACATTGCCCTACAAAGGAAGCGAACATGTCCGCTGCCATCAAGGGGCCATCCCTGACACTGAAAGCGCGCGAAGCGATATCGGGATGGCTCTTCGTAAGTCCGATACTAACGGGCTTTATGATTTTTTTCGTCGGTCCCCTGATCGCAGTATTCTATTACAGCACAACCGAATGGAATTTGCTGAGCCAGCAATCGCACTTTGTGGGTATTGAAAACTATGTCGATGCCCTGACCCGCAACGACACATTCTGGGACGTGCTGGTAAATTCGCTGGTCTTTGCAGCAGGACTGGTGCCCCTCAACATGTTACTGGCACTTGGACTGGCACTTGCCCTTTCAAGGTCGGTCCGCGGGGCTGTGTTTTTCCGCACCGTGTTTTTTGCGCCGGTTATTACCTCGGCTGTTGCCTGGGCCATCATCTGGACATTCCTGCTTCAACACGAAAGTGGCGCTGTTAACCGGGCATTATCCGTCATTGGCATTAACGGGCCGAACTGGTTACACGAACCACATTGGGCCATGGCGTCGGTCATTTTCACCCGTGTTCTGAAAACAGTTGGGCTGAACATGATCCTGTATATCGCAGCCCTGCAATCCATCCCGCGTGACTATACGGAAGCCGCCAGACTTGAAGGTGCCAATGGCTGGGAAATTTTCCGCCGAATCACCTGGCCTCTTCTTGCCCCCACCACACTTGTCATCATGGTGATTACAGTTGTCGGTTCCCTGAAGGTTTTCGACCACATTTATCTGATGACGGGCGGTGGACCACAGAACGCAACACTGGTGCTTGCCTTTTACATCTATGAACAGGGTTTTAAATTCTTCAATACCGGTTACGCATCAGCGCTTGCCGTCATCCTGTTCGTGCTGATTCTGGCGCTTACCATCCTACAAACGATCCTGAAGGCGGCGCGCAAATGACTTATCGCACGCAACAGAAAATCACCCGTATTTGCTGGATCATCGGTCTTTGTGCGCTGGCTATCCCCTTTGTCTTTCCCTTCATCTGGATGCTTTCCGGTGCACTGAAAGGGCAGGCAGACGTATTTTCGTCGGCATCCCTGATCCCGTCAAAAATACACTGGTCGAATTTTTCAGAAATTTTCGCCTACCAGCCTTTTGCCCGGCAATATTTCAATTCGCTTTACATTGCAGTGCTTGTAACGGGGTTAACCCTGTTTCTGGCTTCAATGGCCGGATATGCGCTGGCACGTTTGCGGTTTTCCGGTAGTGCGCTGGTACTGTTACTGCTGATATCGGCACTGATGATGCCAGAAGAAGTCACCATCATTCCCAATTTTTTTCTGATGAAAAAACTCGGGTTCATGAACACCCATATGCCGCTAATCCTGTTGCCGCTTTTTGGTTCGCAGGGGGTCATGGCCACGTTCCTGATGCGACAGTTTTTTTTGGCCCTGCCCAAGGAACTGGAAGAAGCGGGCCGCATGGACGGGCTTTCGCGTTTCGGGGTTTACTTCAAGGTGGCGCTGCCCCTGTCCCGGCCTGCCCTGTCAGCAGTTGGCATTATCACCTTCCTGTTTTCCTGGAACCTGTTTCTGGAACCACTGGTTTTTGTGAACGACATCGAACTGTTCACCCTCCCGCTCGCCCTTGCCAATTTTACCGACACCTACGGCTTGCCGCTCTGGCATCTGCAACTGGCAGCAACCGCGCTTGCCGTTATTCCCATGCTTATTGTTTACATTCTGGCCCAGCGCCAAATCGTCGAAAGTTTCGCCCTGTCAGGCGTGAAAGGATAAAAATGAAAGAACTTAACTCTGATATCGTAATCATCGGAGGCGGACTGGGAGGCATAGCCGCTGCCTTGTCCGCATTGAAACTTGGCAAAAGCGTCATCCTGACAGAGGAATTTAAATGGTTGGGTGGGCAATTAACCACACAGGCTGTACCACCGGATGAAAATCCGTGGATTGAAACCGATGGCTCAACCGCAAGCTACCGCGCGCTTCGGCAACATATTCGCGAATATTATCGCCGTAATTATCCCCTGACCGACGAGGCAATGGCCGATGAGGCCCTTAACCCCGGCAGTGGCAATGTATCGCCCATTTGTGCTGAACCGCGCGCAGGCGTTGCCGCGATCGACGCCATGCTGGCACCATGGTTTGCAACAGACCGTCTGACAATATTGATGAATGCAAAGCCCGTTGCCGTAGAAACCAGGGATGACGAATTTACATCTGTTACGGTTCATTCTGCCGAATATGGCGATATTGTTCTATCGGGCGCCTATTTCATTGACGCCACTGAACTTGGCGAACTTTTAGAGCTTGGCAAGGTTGAACACGTCATTGGTGCAGAAAGCCAGGCACAAACCGGTGAGCCGTCGGCCTTACCAGGCGACGCCGCCCCGTTTGATCAGCAGGCCGTTAGCTGGTGCTTTGCCATGAGCTACCACCCGGACGACGATCATACGATAGAACGCCCGCGTGATTACGATATCTGGCGCGATTACAAGCTGGATTTCTGGCCCGACCGTCAGCTTTCATTTGTTGGCCCCAACCCGGTAACACTGGAACCAGACAACCGTCCGCTTTTCGTTGGCGACAGCGATGAAAAATTCGCCCCCGACAACTGGCATTACCGGCGAATTTTCTATCGTCGCAACCACGTGGGTGATCAGTATCCATCGGATATTTGCCTGGTTAACTGGCCGCAAATTGATTATTGCGACGGCCCGGTTGTTGGCGTTCCGGCAGAAGAAGCTCAAAAACATCTGGAAGGGGCGCGGCAACTATCATTGTCCATGCTTTATTGGATGCAAACAGAAGCCCCCCGCCATGATGGTGGCTATGGTTACCGCGGCCTTAAACCCGCTGGAAACGCAATGGGCACGCTAGACGGTTTAACCATCGCCCCCTATATCCGCGAAAGCCGGCGGATCAAGGCGCTGTTCACTGTTACCGAAAATCATGTTGGTATTGATGCGCGGGATGGCCTTGTCGGGGCAGAACAGTTTTATGATTCAGTAGGTGTTGGCAGTTATCGCATCGACCTTCACCCATCCACGGCACCGCGCAACTATGTTGATATTGCCAATTGGCCGTTTCAGATCCCACTTGGTTGCCTGATACCACAGCGCGTCAAAAACATGCTGCCTGCCTGTAAAAATATTGGCACAACCCACCTGACCAACGGTTGTTACCGTTTGCATCCGGTGGAATGGAATATTGGCGAAAGTGTTGGGGCGCTGGCGGCCTACTGCCTTGATCACAAAATAACGCCGCGTGCTGTACGCGAAACAGCAGGCCAACTCGCTGCTTTCCAGGACCTGCTTTCGACACGTTTTGAAGTGCCCCTTTCCTGGCCAAAACACATCCGTGAAACCCCAAGGCTCGAACTGTTTGGACGTGTGGAGTAAAACGATGGCGAAATTACAGTTAAAAGAACTCCGCAAATCCTATGGCACCGTGGATGTCATCAAGGGAGTTGATCTGACCATTGAAGACGGCGAGTTCTGCGTTTTTGTAGGCCCGTCCGGTTGTGGAAAATCCACACTTTTGCGCATGATTGCCGGACTTGAAGATATCACAGGCGGGACATTTGAAATTAATGGCAGCCGAATGAACGATATTGCACCCGCCAAACGCGGTGTCGCCTTGGTGTTTCAGTCCTATGCGCTTTATCCGCACCTTTCGGTTTATGAAAACATTGCCTTTGGCTTGAAGGTCCGCAAAACTTCGGCAAGCGAGATCAAAACGCGGGTTGGCGACGCTGTGACCATGTTGCAACTTGAAAAACTGACAGAGCGCTATCCGCGTGAGCTTTCCGGCGGGCAGCGGCAACGTGTGGCCATTGGCCGTGCCATCGTCGGACAACCGCAAACTTTTCTGTTCGACGAACCCCTTTCAAACCTTGATGCCGAACTTCGGGTCCATATGCGTACCCAAATTTCCGAACTGCACCAGCGTTTGGAACGCACAATGATCTATGTAACTCACGATCAGGTCGAGGCCATGACGTTGGCCGACAAAATCGTTCTTTTGCGAGACGGACGTATCGAACAGGTTGGATCCCCGCATGATCTTTATGAGCGGCCACAAAACCTGTTTGCGGCGCAGTTTATGGGTGCGCCCAAGATGAACATCTTCACGTTGACAGGTGCATTTGAAACGTTGCAGGAAAGCCTGAAACTGGATCGTAACGCGCATTATTGCGGGATACGCCCCGGCAGTTTTGAAATTGCGCAGGACGAAAAAGGTATATTTTCAGCAAGAGTAAAATTAAAGGAATACCTTGGAAATTCCTGCCTTATCCATGCTGACGTTGAGGGACATGATCCAATTATTCTGGAACAACCCGTCAACACTGATATCGCAAAGGATAGTTTGATTTTTCTTAATGCGAACCCGCGTCATGTTCACTTGTTTGCAAGCGATGGCAATCGGATTCAATAATGGAAAATTGATTATCCCACGACAGCGTTCAATTAAAACGATTCATCTTCCGGTTTCTATAATCATGAGATGCAGGTTCCCCTTTGCCGTCATTCAAGCGGCTAAGGGGGGCGTTGCCCGAAAGAAACAAGGTGGTTAGGAAAACTGACAGTCTTGTGCCGATAACCTAGGCTCAGGACTCATTGATTGATCCAGAAGATGACGGTTGCAACGATGCAGATAGCGGACATGAAGGTGTGCGCGCATCGGTCGTATCGGGTGTGGATGCGCCGCCAGTCTTTGATTTTCCCAAACATATTTTCGACTTTATGGCGCTGTCGATAGAGGACGCGGTCGTGCGGGATCGGAACTTTACGGTTAGCCTTTGAGGGGATGCATGGGGTAATGCCGCGGTCGATCAAGGCCTGCCGGAACCAGTCGGCGTCATAGCCCCGGTCAGCGAGTAGGGTTTTGGCTTTTGGGAAGGCATCAATCATCAGCGCTGCGCCTTTGTAGTCGCTCATCTGGCCTTCGCTCAGCAGCATGATAAGTGGCCTGCCCTGACCATCGCAGACCGCGTGCAGCTTGGAGTTCAATCCACCTTTGGTGCGTCCAATACGTCTGGGAACAGCCCCTTTTTGAGCAGGCTGGCCGCCGTCCGGTGCGCCTTCAAATGCGTGGCGTCGATCATTAACTGATCCGGTTCGCCGCCCTGCGCCGCCAAACCCGCGAAGATCTTGCTGAATACGCCCATCCGGCTCCAGCGGATGAACCGGTTATAGATCGTCTTGGGCGGTCCATAGTCGGCGGGCGCATCGCGCCAGCGCAAGCCGTTGCGGATGACAAAGATGATACCGCTGATAATCCGGCGATCATCAACCCGCGGAACGCCATGCGATAATGGGAAATAGGGCTCTATCCGGTGCATCTGCGCCTCCGACAACCAAATCAGATCACTCATGGCAACGCCTCCTTAGCGCCACCAGTGAATCACATCATCGCCACAAGGGGAATCCCCTTTAATAGGTCCTGAGCCTGAGTCAGTTTGATAACCTCTTCACAGGTCCACGAACCGAGTTGATGTGAATGAAGCCGAGTTAGCTTTCCGCAGTCTTATCGTAATGGATTACGAGACGTCTTGAGCATTTGCGCTTGCTGAATCATCGCGGCGTCTGCCGTCACAACTTGCGGCATGACCAGTCGCAAAGTAGATACTCGCACTCTCCGATCACAAATCTACTCTTCTTAGAAAACTTCGGGCTCTTTCTGATTGGGCATTGCGGAAAAACTCTTCGGTAGGGCTACTTTCAACAATGCGGCCATCGGCCATAAAGATAACGCGGTCGGCGACCTGCCGGGCAAAGCTCATTTCGTGGGTGACGCACAACATGGTCATACCCTCGCTTGCGAGTTCTGCCATGGTATCAAGCACTTCCTGCACCATTTCAGGGTCAAGGGCAGAGGTGGGTTCGTCAAAAAGCATGAGCTGCGGTTTCATGCATAGGGCGCGGGCAATGGCTGCGCGTTGTTGCTGGCCTCCGGAAAGCTGGGCCGGGTATTTATGCGCCTGATTGGCAATATGCACCTTTGATAGCAGGTTTTGGGCGATTTTTTCGGCATCGCTGCGATCAAGTCCTCGGCTTTTTATTGGCGCGAGCATACAGTTTTGCAAAATGGTGAGATGCGGAAAAAGATTGAAAGACTGAAATACCATGCCGACATCCTGACGGATTTGTGAAATCTGCCGGGTTTTTGCGGTGAGTTCGTGCCCGGCCACAATAACTCGCCCGCTATCATGGGCTTCAATGCGGTTAACGCAGCGAATGAGTGTTGATTTTCCCGAACCGGACGGCCCGCAAATAACGATTTTTTCCCCGATCTGTACAGAAAGCGAAATATCCGCCAGAGCTTGAAACCGTCCGTAATATTTGCCGATATTTTCCAGGCGAAGAATGGGATCCGATTGATTGAGCATAATAGGCCTCTGGGTGGTTATTGCAGTTTGGTCTTTTTGCGCAGGCGCCAGACAAGCTGGGAGGCACCAAAGCAGATCACGAGATAAATGAGAGCAATGGTGAGATAAAATTCGGTCAGACGGCCGCTGATTTGTGCAAGTTTGCTGGCTGCGCCAAGAAGGTCAGTTAGCGAGAGCACATAAACCAGGGATGTATCCTGAAAGAGGATGATCGTCTGGGTCAGAATAATGGGTACGGTCGCCCGAAACACCTGGGGCAGAATGACATGGAGATAGGTTGCACAAGGATTGAGCGAGAGGGCCGCTGCGGCTTCAAATTGCCCTTTGGGGACGGCGCGCAGCCCGACGCGGATGATTTCGCAGTAGTAGGCGGCTTCAAACAGGGCAAATGTAATAAAGGCCGTCCATGTTGCGCCGACCGGGACAGGACGTGAGGCCCCTGAAAGCCACCCTAAAAAAAGCGGTACCAGAAAAAAGAACCAGAACAGCACCATAATAAGGGGAATGGAGCGAATAAGTGCGACATAGGTTTTGGCAATCAATCCAAGCACGGGAACTCTCAAATGCACCAAAAGTGCGAGAATGGTTCCGAGTGCAATTCCGCAGGAAAAGGCAACGGCTGTGAGTATCAGTGAAAATTGTAATCCCTTAAGTAGGTAAGGCAGACTATCGAGAATGAAGGAGACATCAAAATTATTCATCGGTTTTCTTCCTTTACCGGCGGGAGAAAAACCGGGCGAGGATCGCACGCTGTGGACGTTGGCGCCGCAAGGTGATGTTCAAGCCATGTCATGCCGGCCCAGACAATCAGTGCGAGGACGAGGTAGGTTATAGTGACTGCGGCAAAGGCGGGAAATGTCTGAAAGGTCATTTCACTGATCTGCCGGGCCTGTGCGGTAAGCTCCATTACGCCAATCGTCAGGGCGACAGATGTATTTTTATAAATCCCCATCACTTCGGAGGTGAGGCTGGGAATAAGCAGCCGCAGGGCTTGAGGCACGATAACGTAATATTGGACATGCCGGGGATGAAGCCCAAGGGCGATTGCGGCTTCCTTTTGCCCGGGTGGCAGGGCTTCGATACCGGCACGGACCTGCTCTGCAACGCGAGATGCTGTATAAAGTCCAAGGCACAGGACAGCTGGCAGAAAATTTCCCCAGGGCGGTGCAAGCTGTTTAAGCCAGTCGCCCAAATTGGGCGGTAGCAGTTCTGGCAGAACGAAATACCAAAGGAACATTTGCACGAGCAGGGGGATGTTGCGGAAAATTTCGACATAAACCCGGCAAATGGCGGGGATGGTGCGACCGGAGAGACAACGTCCGGTGCCAATGGCGACACCGACGGCAAAGGCAATGGCCCAGCCCGCGATCGCCAGCGCCATGGTCCATGTTAGGCCGGAAAGCAGCCATTTTCCGTAGGTTCCACCATCAGGGGCAGGTTGGGATAACAGCTCGAACATTGCGATCCTTTTTTGTTCTTTTCCTGCAAAAGGCGAAACCGGACCGTGTTTTTCGATTAACGGCCCGGCGTATTGGGTTTTGTGCAGGGGGTTATGGCGCCAGCGCATCACTGGGAGATTTGACCCGTTCCTTAAGTGCGTTGCTCATGGGCAGGTGCAGCGAAATGTTGCTAGGCGGGATCGGTTTTTCGAACCATTTTTCATAAAGTGCGACATAGGATCCGTTTTTCATCAGACCGATAATGGTGTCATCGACAAGCTTTTTGAAATCGGGGTCGTCTTTGCGCATCATCAGGCCATAATAGCTGGCGGTGGTGTAGCTGCTGGGGATGAATTTAAGGTCGGCGGAATTGGGTGAACTTGCGACCAGACCGGCCTGCAGGATGTCATCCTCCAGCCAGCCAGCAGCACGACCGCTGCGCAACAACATCAGGGATTCAGCTTGTTCCTTGCCATGTTGAATATGAAGATCCAGATGCTTTTCCTGATTGAGTTTTTCAAGGACCTGCGCATTTAGCGATCCCTGCGTGACAACAGCGGTTTTGTTTCTGAGGTTGGCTTCGGAAGTAATGTTAAGCTTGCCATCCACCAGCCAGCTTACCTGCGAGGCAAAGGTTGCTACCGAAAAGGCAACCTGTTTTTGTCGTTCGACCGTATTGGTGGTGCTGCCACATTCAAGATCGATCGTGCCATTTTGCAAAAGCGGAATACGGTTTGACGCGTTAACCGCCACCCATTCAACATTGGTGTTCGGATATTTTGCCAGAACGGCGCTGGCAACTTCACGGCACAGGTCAATAGATATGCCGACCGGTTTCTGATCCTTTCCCAGATAGGAAAAGGGAACGGATGACTCACGATATCCCAGTGTCAGATTACTACTGCGGGCAACCTTACCAAGGGTCGTGTCGTCAGCCATCGCTGGCGTTGTGCAAAGGAAAAGCAGGCCAAAGATGGATAAATATCGTTGTTTCATGGTTTTATCTCCCTGATATTTGTTTGAAGCCAAGATATTTTCCCCCGGATGCGGGGGTTGAGCCCCGCATCCGGAAAAGGCGGATGATTACTGGCGGCGGGTCATCTCATCTAGGCTTTCGCGTAGAGCCGCGTCGAGAATTTCGCTTGCCTGATCGATTTCGCTTTCGCTAACGGTCAGGGGCGGGGCAATGCGCCAGACAGCACCGCGTTCGGGACGACGGCGGATATTCATGCTCAAGCCCTTTTCAAAGCATTTACGTGTGGTCAGAGCACCGAGCTCGTGCGCAGGTTCCCGGCTGTTGCGGTCCTCGACCAGTTCAACGCCAAGCAAAAGACCCAACCCGCGAATATCGCCAATGGCTTCGTATTTTTGCTGCAGGGTTTCCATATGTTCGCGCAGATAGCGGCCCATGACATTTGCCCGCTCGACCAGATGTTCCTGTTCAAGCACTCGAAGAACGGCAAGCGATACCTCAGCCCCCAGCGGATCGGAGACATGGCTGGTATAGAAGGCGAACTTTTTGTTGAAGATGTCTTCTTCGATGGCAGTTGTTGTGGAAACCGCCGCCATGGGGAGGCCACCCCCGAGTGTTTTAGACATTGAAATAATGTCGGGCGTGACGCCGAAATGTTCGGCCCCGGTACGGGTGCCAATTCGCCCGAATGCGGTTTGGGCTTCGTCAAAAATTAGCAGCATGCCGCGATCGTCGGCGGCCTTGCGTAGGGCCTGCATGAAGGCCTTTGGCGGCACGAGTACGCCACCAGCACTGATTACGGGCTCTGCAATAATCGCAGCCCCGTGACCGGTGGTTTGCATGTCGAACATTTTAAGGGCGAGTTCGAGGTTCGCCAACGCTGCTTCTTCCTCGGTTGCACCAGGAATATAGGGACGAAAGCTGTTGGGTTCGGGGATGACAAAAACACCAGGCGTGGGAATGCCATATCCCTTGCGGTCACTGGCCATGGAAACGGCACTAACCCCGCCGGTAATTCCGTGCCAGGACCCGCCTAAAGTCAGGATTTCAAAGCCGCCGGTATACATTTTCGCCATTCGCAGGGCGACTTCGTTTGATTCCGACCCAGTATTGATAAAAATCGATTTATTCAGCCCTTCTGGCATCCATTTGGTTGCCAGGGTTTCACCCAGTTCGGCAACCACTTCTGGAATCATACCCGAAAAGAAATGCAGGGCTTTGTCGCCTGCTCGATGCAGGGCGTCGACAATGGCCGGATGATTGTGGCCGATGGTCGCGCACATCTGCCCGGAGGTGAAATCCAGGTATTGGCGCCCTGTGCGGTCGGTGACGACGGTTCCTCTGGCAGAGGTAAACAAGCGCGGGAAGGTGTCGCCACCGTAACGGACGAGAAATTCATGGGTGGCGTCAATGGCGTCACTTTTCATAGGGAACCTCTGTATTGGTGTGCGCGGAATGCGAAGGCAGTGTTTAGGGCAATCCCAGATACAGGCTGATTCTTGTGGTGCCTGTGCCGATGACTTTAAGTGTGGTAGCTTCTCCGAAGCGAACGGAATGATCTTGAAGGGTGTTGAGAAAAATTCATGGGAAAAGCACCGCGCAAACCCCTGCCACCATTGAAATCCCTGCTGACTTTCGAGGCAGCAGCCAGGCATGTAAGCTTTTCGCAGGCAGCAGAAGAACTGAATGTGACCCCGTCCGCAGTGAGCCACCAGATCCAGCTTTTGGAGGCTCGGCTGGGTGTGCAGCTTTTTGAGCGTCACGCAGGGCGCATTCGGCTTACCCGCGATGCTGCAAGCTATGCTGCATCACTTGGTAAAGCTTTTGACCAAATGGTTGTCGCGACCGATGTTCTTGCCCCGCCGGCATCGGCCGGACATTTGGACTTATTATCTGGGCATTCGTTTGCCGCACGCTGGCTGCAGCCCAATCTGGCGGGGTTCCGGGATGCGAACCCGACGGTGCAAATACGGCTACAGACCTTTTCGCGTCTTGAAGAATTGGCAGAACGACGGTTTGACGTTGCGATTTGTTATGGTGAGCCGCCGGTCGACCGCAAAAATGTGCATCCTTTGCTGACAGAACGGATTATGCCGTTGTGCAGTCCATCTTATGCTCGGAGAAGCGGCCTGAGCGACCTGCAAGATTTGCTGCGTGCATCGCTTGTTCATTCTGACAATGCGTTGACCTGGAAGGATTATCTGGCACGGTTTGAACTGGATCTGCCTGATAACCACAAGGGATTATGGCTGGATCGTTCGACGCTGGCACTGGAAGCAGCGGCAGAAGGCCAGGGTGTTGTGCTGGAAAGTATTTTTCTGGCACAGGCGGAACTTGCCAGCGGGCGTCTCATTTCACCATTTGATGAAATGGTATATGGCGTTGAGTTGACGTCGTACTTTTTGGCTTTTGGAGCAAATTTTCAGCGTAAACCAATTGCCAAACGCTTTAGAAGCTGGATCCGGAAATATATTGCCGAAAGCCAGATTTGACACTGGTTTATCACGTCCCTCCATTCTGGCGATAAAATCGGATCACTAATTGCTAAGACTAAAAATTTTAACGCGTTTTTGCGTTTGGACGTAAATCGCAAGCGTGTGGGCTCAGGTTAGCTGGCAACCCGCGTGGTACGGGTCCGCTATCTGTCGTGTGAACAACCGGCGCCCCTGCCATGAAGATCTGCGGCGGGGGCGCCGGTTGTTAGGCTTCACAGCTGCATTACATAACTGCCTGGCGCATCACAAAGTGCCTTATATTGGCCCGAACGTGCTCCCGTTGAAGGGGGCGCGACCTGTGTGCTTGAATGTCGCGCAAGCCATTTCGCAAAGGCTGGCCACCAGGACCCTTCGCTAATCGTTGTGGTGGCAAGCCACTCGGCGGGATCGCGAAACGGGGCATCGGACGGGGTGTCGCCAATGCGGAAATGGCGGTTTCGGTGTCCGGGTTCCGAAACGATCCCGGCATTATGCCCGCCGCTGGTGAGGACGAATGTCATGTCGGTATCGGCAAACAGGTGCAATTTATAGACAGAACGCCACGGGGCCACATGATCCTGTTCTGTTCCGACAGCGAAAATAGGGGCCCGGATATCGGAGACGGAAACGGCTTTTTCCCCGACCCGGTATCGGCCTTCAGTTAGATCGTTGTTAAGAAATAATTTGCGCAAATATTGCGAATGCATGCGATAGGGCATGCGGGTGGCATCGGCATTCCACGCCATCAGGTCAAATGTGTTGCTGCCGCTTTTGCCCAGAAGATAGTTGCGGATGGCAGGTGCATAAATCAGATCGCGGGCACGCAGCAGAGCAAAGGCACCCGCCATTTGATCCGAAGACAGATACCCGGTTTCCGACATCATATCTTCGATCATTGTGACTTCGGATTCACTGATGAACAGACGTAACGGGCCGGCTTCGGTGAAATCGACCTGGGCGGCAAGAAGGCTTACCGATGCCAGGCGTATGTCGTCGTCACGGGCCATGGCGGCGGCGGCTATTGAAAGCAAGGTGCCGCCAAGGCAATAGCCAACGGCGTGCAGTTTTGGTGCTGCCGTAATTGTCAATGCGGCATCGATGGCATCCATAATGCCAAGTTTACGGTATTCTTCCATGCCAAGATCGCGATCACTGGCATCGGGGTTTTTCCACGACACCATAAACACCGTGAAACCTTGTGCCAGCAGGAAGCGGACAAACGAGTTCTCGGGCGAAAGATCCAGAATGTAGTATTTCATGATCCAGGCAGGCACGATCAGAACGGGTTCCGGATGAACGGTTTTGGTAACCGGCGTATATTGAATAAGTTCGATCAGATCGTTCCGAAAAATGATTTTGCCCGGTGTGGTTGCCAGATTGCGGCCAACCTCGAATTTCTCTGGAACCGAGACATGGTGTCCATGAATTTTCTGGTCGAGATCCAGCGCCAGGTTTTCCAATCCGTGAACCAGATTCTGACCTTTTTCGTCGAGCGTGGCAGAGATTACGTCCGGGTTGGTCAAGGCGAAATTCGAGGGAGCGGTCATATCGACTGTCAGGCCCGCCACAAATGCCATCAAGTCTTCATGTGACTTGGCAACACCATGAACATTCGTCACAGCATCTTGCCACCATTGCCAGTTCATTTGATGCGCTGTTGCCCACAGATTAAACGGGTATTGTTGCCATTCGTCGCTGGCGAAACGTTTGTCTGGGGCGGGCGCGTCCGTGTTGTCATCCTCGTCTGTTGCGCCCGACAGGGACTGGTGGCAAAGAGCCTGTGCATTGCGCAATGCGGTTTCCATAAGATGCAATTGTTTGCCCGGCGAAATTGCAAGATGCAACGCCCAATCCATCCAGGCTTCGCCAAGGACAGAAGGTGACAACCCCGAAGTTGCCCTGGCAACGGCGGCATGCGCCTTTTGATCCACGGACTGATAAAAATCGGGTGTCGTCGAATTTTTTGATGGGGGAGGGGAGGCTGTGGCGGGGACGGATTTTAAATGTGATGCGATGTCTTCCGGGGAATTCCCGGTATTAAGGGGGCGGTCCATCATGACTACTCCTGGAACGACTATTCTGGAAGAAAAGCGGATGGCAGTCTTGTCTGGTGAAAGAGGAACCCGCACTTTTAGCGCAGGTTCCTAACGGTCTGTATGTGAGGCTTTGTTAATATTATATCCGTCCCAGAAGCATCAAAGCAACGATAATGATCAGGACCACGCCGAGCAGGCCCACACCGGTATGGCCGTAGCCATATCCATAGCCGCCAAAGCGCCCGCTAAAACCACCAAGCAGAAAAACCACGATCAAAACGACAAGAATCATGCCAAATAACGACATTTGGGTTGTCTCCAGTTTTTGTGGAAGTTCAAAGTGAAAATCGGATACTTTTGGCCTCAATTTGAAGCGAAGGCGCGAAAAACAAAAATAGAGTGTATTTTATAAAGACTGCAAAATGCGTCTCATATTTATCTGAAGGCCGTCTTCGTCAGGAACGATCAGGCCGATCAAACATTTGGCTCCGATCGATTTTTTAATCCTGTTGCGCCGTCGGGGTTTGCTGATGCGACAGCCGAAACCATTCATTTTCATCCCGCAAATAGGTAGACGTGCAGAGCGCTTCATAAATTGGCACATCGGCCCGTTCTGCCGATACGTGATAGGCCAGAACAGCGACATCGCCTTTGTGGGTCATAACCGGTTCTGTGAATACGACTGTTCGCCACCGCTGTGCCACTGCATTGTCACGCCAAATGGCTTGATCAACAAGAATGCCTGCAGGATAGGGCAAGACGGCAAGAGCGCCTTTCGCGGTCAGATGGTGGATACCATCCGCACCTTCCGTCCAGAATTTTTTTTCCAGTGCCCATAAGTCGTCTGAATTTGTCATTAATTACCTTTTTCACAGGATGCCGCATGCAGTCTGGATGTTGCCCAAATGGGGCATTCTAATCCCTGAATACCGAAATGCTCACTTGAACGATAACAACTGCGATTGCGACAATAAAATAAATGCGTTTATCGAATACCATTGCTTCCTGGTTGCCGGACGGTTTGGTCTTGTCATAGAGGAAGTGGTGCGGCAACAAGGCAAAAGGGCCTGCTGTAACCTCGGTGCGGTCGGCCTGCACAAAAGGCACATCGGTAAAGTCTTCCATCAGCACGCCAAGTCGTTGTCAGACAGAATTGTTGGGCGCGCACCCCGAGATTGGGTATTTCTCGTCACAGAATGAGCATTACAAGCATCGACAGTACAGTAACGCTGGTACCTGTCTGATCCTTGCCAGCGGGTGTTTGCGAGGATTTCGCATTCAGACCGAATGGTATCGGAACATGTGCCGAGGCAAGATCCTTAAATAAAAAAATGTGGTTCAACCAAATTGACGGTTTCAAAAGTCCTTTCGGGCTGGAGAATTCGAGTGCGTTTTTGTCAACATAAACCAGTTTAGCTTAAATGAACAGCGGTCAGATTATTTTCATATGATGAGAGGATACTGTTCCGGTGCTCAACTCAATAATCCAGGCCGTGTTTTTTTCTTGTTGGGCATGATGCAGCTTGCTCCGATATAGTTCAAATTTGTAGTCAATCCGATTGTCCACCACAGACATGGCTTTCTGCTGCGCTTCGTTTTTAAACGCAAATAAAGGAAAATGTTTCTTGTATCATCAAGCATGGAAAGTTCCGATGTTTGCTAAACCATACCTACGGATGGATTGTTATAATGATCGTGGGCAGGCCATCGTGCGACCGTAATAGGTGGGATGCGAACAAGAAAACAATCTGATGATACAATTATCAGGTCCATTCCCCCCACCAGAGCCGAATAATAGTATTTCCAGAATGTCTTCTTGATGTCATATGATGACCTTGGAAGAGGTCAAAAAGAACGTCGTGTGTCTTGCACCCCCCGAACGATGGTTCTGCCTTGTGCTATCAGGGGGAGACATCAACAAGATTATGTTCGTCGTTATCAATGACCGCTCGTCGATTAACTCAAACACGCCCCAGAACTGACAGGAATTGCCACCGAAATTAGTACTCCTGAAAAGATCAAACGGGGCCACATTATAAAAAACTTGCTTCACAGGAGGAACGTTCGTGATTCTTCAACTCTTTCCAGTTTGGGCATTATTGCTCTCGTTGCTGGCATTTTTCGTCCCCGGTCCGTTCACATCGTTGAGTTCGGGGATTGTGCCGTTACTTTCCGTGATCATGCTGGCCATGGGGCTGACCTTGACGACCAGGGATTTTGCCAATGTTGCCAAAAGCCGCAAGGCCCTGATCGTTGGCGTTATTCTTCAGTTCCTGATTATGCCGGTTGCGGCCTGGCTGGTCGCGAAACTGTTCGGATTTGATCAGGAACTTACCGTTGGCATGTTGCTGGTTGGTAGCGTTGCCGGGGGCACGTCGTCCAATGTGATGTGCTACCTGGCAAAGGGCGACACGGCACTTTCGATCTCAATGACTGCTACTTCAACCATCATTGGTGTGTTCCTGACCCCGGTTCTGGTGGCGTTGCTGGCAGGACAAAGCATTGATGTTCCGGTCCAGCCGATGCTGTTGGCTTTGGTCAAGGTGGTTCTGGTGCCCGTCATCCTCGGTGTTGCCCTGAATGAATTTGCATCGAAATGGGTCCGCAAGGTCGATGTGATTTTTCCCTATGTGTCGATGGTGGCCATTCTGGTTATCATTGCCATTGTCGTTGCCCTTAATGCGGGCACGATCGCGAGTGTGGGCCTGATCGTTGCTTGCGCCGTGATCCTGCACAATGCCATTGGTCTGTGCCTTGGTTATGGTGTTACGGCACTTTTGGGCTTTGATCGCAAAATCTGCCGCACCATCGCATTTGAAGTTGGCCTGCAAAATTCAGGTCTTGCTACCGCACTTGCCATGAAGTTCTTTACCCCGGTTTCGGCCCTGCCCGGCACGTTGTTTAGTGTCTGGCACAATATTTCCGGCTCGCTTCTGGCCGGGTACTGGAGCCGGAAGCCGCTTGGCAATTCAGTTGATGATGCCGCGACTGAAAACAGCGTGACTGAGACCATCTAATCAGGCAAAACCCGGGCCGGAGAAATCGCGATAACATCTCCGGCCCGATTTCAGATTGGTTTTAAGATATTCGTTGGTTCTGGAGGGCATCACCCTCCTGGTAATTGGCCTCAGAACATCAGACGCAAGCCGAAGACGGCAAATGTTGCTTCGTAATCCGCGCCTTCATCCTTGGCTAAACTGGCCGTATTGCCGAGTTTTCGTTCATAAACGATCCCGATATATGGCGAGATACTTCGATCGATAATGTCGTAGCTAAGACGAAGCCCGAGTTCGATATTTGAAAGACCTTTGCTAACCTCAATCTCGGGATCATCCGAGAAAGCGGCATTAAGTTCGACAGAGGGCGTCAAAATCAGGTGGTTGGTGATAAGGCCTTCATACGCGATATCAAGTCGCGCACTGCTATCCCCTGTTTCACTGACGAAAAGGTCGGCATCGACCTCAAACCATTGTGGTGCAAGGCCGGTTATTCCCACAGTGCCATACCAGCGGTCCGTCCCTTTGGGAGTGTCCAGACGAACCCCGCCTTTGACGTCGAAAAAATCACTGACAGGGGTTTGGAGAACCAGTCGATTTTCAAGTTTTTCATTGATGCCGGCATTGATGTCGCGCTCGCCTTCGCCTTGCCAGCGTAACTTTAATTCGTCCGTGCCAATAAATGCGCCACCGTTCCAGGAAAACAGTTTTTCACCTTCGTCTCCGGCACGGTATTCAAACTGTTCCATCTGAAGGCCGTAGAAAACGGGGTTGTCTGCCTTTGCCGTCAGAGAAAAAGAAAGCAACGGCGCAATCACGCCGCAGCCAATTGCAATCAGATTAATAATCTTCATGATTTATTGGCTCCCGTTCTTTAGGGCCGCAACAGCCGGGCCGCCTTCGACGATGACCTTGCGGAACATGCCTGTCGCCATGTGATATGTCAGATGGCAGTGGAAGGCCCATTCGCCGGGTGCATCCACCTCTGTCTCGGAATAGACGGTGGTTCCGGGATTGATGTTGATTGTATGTTTGACCGGGTTCCATTTGCCTTTACCGGCATCCAGAATTGACCACATGCCATGCAGGTGCATTGGATGAGACATCATGGTTTCATTAATGAATTTGAAGCGGACACGTTCACCGTATTTAAGGCGAATTGGTTCGGCATCCTCGTATTTGATGCCATTGATTGACCAGGAGTACCGTTCCATATTTCCGGTAAGTCGCAGTTCAATTTCGCGCGTGGCTGGTCTGTCGGCATAAAGCGGTTTCTGGGCTTTCAAATCACTATAAGACAGAAATTTTCCGCCATTCACGGCCTTTGGTATCAAGCCACTCCCAGAGGCATAAAACGGATCTGCTTTGGGGGCTCCCATCCCTGAGTGATCCATTCCCGCCATCTCGCTCATGGTGCTGTGGTCCATGCCTGACATGTCATCCATACCAGATCCGCCCATAGATGAATGATCCATCCCCATATCTGCCATCGTCAACAAAGGTGCATCCGTTCTGCGTGGCGGGATTTCTGCACGCATACCGACCCGAGGGGCCAAAGATGCAAAAGCAAAGCCGGACCTTCCCATGGATTGCGCCATGATTCCGTACGCTTTTTCTTCTTTCGGCTGAACAATCACATCATATGTTTCGGCAACCGAAATGCGGAATTCATCGACCTTGACAGGCTGGACGTTGTTGCCGTCAGCCTGCACAACGGTCATTGTCAAACCAGGAATGCGGACATCAAAATAAGTCATTGCTGACGCATTGATGAACCGCAAACGCACGCGTTCATTTGGTTTAAACAGGCCTGTCCAGTTTTGCCTCGGAGACTTTCCGTTAATCAGGCCAACAAATCCCTGCACATCCTCGATGTCGGTCGGCGTCATTCGCATCTTGCCCCAATCGCCGCGCTCCGACAGGGTCGGTGTCAGACCATTCTTTGAAACATCGTCGATAAAATCGCTCAATGTTCGCTGTTTGCGGTTGTAATAGTCGGGCATCATTTTCAAATTACGCAGAATTCGGGCACCTGAATGCGGATGCTTGTCCTTTAAGACAACCACATATTCCCGATCAAATTTGAACGGCTCGCGCTTTTGCGGCGCGATAAGGATGGCGCCATAGGCGCCGTCGGGTTCCTGAAAACCTGAATGGCTGTGAAACCAATAAGTTCCGCTTTGCTGCACAGGAAACTGGTAGGTGAATGTTCCGCCCGGTGCAATGCCCGGAAAACTGATGCCCGGAACACCATCCATCTGATAGGGCAGAATGATACCGTGCCAATGAATGGATGTCGGCTGATCAAGGTTGTTTGTAACCCTGATGGTCGCGGTCTCGCCCTTGGTGAAGCGCAAGGTCGGGCCGGGGGACGACCCGTTATAGCCGATGCCCCTGGTTTGTGTTTCTCCGGTATCGATTGTGACATAATCAACTGTCAGGTCGTAATTTGCCGCATATGCTGTTGAAGACATAGCAATAGCCGCAGCCGCCAGCATACCCGAAAGGATGCTTCGAACAAATTTCTGTTTCATTTCTGGATTCCAAAGAGTTCAGGTGCGCCAGAGGTGCAAGCGATTAATACCTCTGGCGCAAAGGACTGGATGCCGGCTTATTGCGAGCTGATTTTGCCCATCATTCCGCTTTCATAATGCCCGGGGACATTGCACGCGAATTCCAGCTCTGCCTCTTTTGGAAAGGTCCAGATTATCTCGGCGGTTTTGCCGGGTTCCAGCAATACGCTGTTGGGGTCGTCATGGTTCATGGTCATGCCGTTACCCATGTCCATCTTCATCATCGACATGTTGATTTTGTCGGCTTCCAGGGCACCATGTTCCATCATTATCAGCATTTCTTTTTGGTGATCTGCGTGCATTGCTGCCGTTCCGATGTTGAATTCGTGAACGAATTCACCCTTGTTTTCGATAAGGAAACGAACCGTTTCACCGCTGCGGACGACAATTTTTTCTTTGTCGTAAAAATTGTCCTCCATCGTGATTTTGATGGTGCGATGCACATCGGACATCTTGCCAGGGGCCCCGATTTGGAGCGAATTTTCGGCGTCATGTCCGCCACTGTGACCTGCACCGGCCAAGGCTGGTGCCCGGGAAACAGCAAGTGCGCCAAGGATAAACGCTGAAATCGCAATGCTGCGCATGAGGGGCGAGTTGAATTTGGGCATATATATGCTCCTGAACAGATAATCAGTTGGGAGGCCCCCTCCACGCAAAATGACTGCGTTCTTGTCCACCTGTCTGGTGGATCAAGGTTACAAACGAGAGGGCGCATTTAAAAAAACTGAATTATCTCAGGTGCGTGGAGGCTTGACGCTTACATCAACATCCACAGATGCCAGAATGCTGTTCTTATCCCAGTACTTAACAGGCCTTACGGCAGGAACGGCATGCCATGACCCGTTTTCTTCCTGCGTCAACGGACCACAAACAGCCATGCCGCAGAAATCCTCATGCGAGGAATGCTCACCCAGGGGCATTTTGGGGGAAACATCAAGAGCGGCGCTGGTGCCAATGGAATGAAGACTGTCGAACCCTGAATGCATGCGCTCAATGCCTGGCAGTATAACTGTCAGGGTCATGATAATTGCGATGAAACAGGAAAAAATTCGCACAGATGGTTCCTATATGAAGCGCCAGAAGGGTAGCGTTATCGAAAGCCCGGAATATCGTCAAGTAGTAATGTTGTGACAGGTGACGCCGTAAGTGCTGTTGAAATCCCGGCCATTATATCAGGTAAAACCGGGCCAGTATGATGGCGGCGAAGATGGTTTTTGGGAACAGGACTGTGTGAAAGTCGCCTGGGAAATTATACTTACGTATTATATGTCGACTTTTGAGGATAGTTTTGCCCACTCAGGTTTTGCTTGACCGATAATGGGGTGTTGAAACTTTTCCAATGATGTTAAGGCTGTTCGCAATAAAAATAATTAAGTCGCAAAACCAAGTAGGTGAGCGACAAGGTTGATGCGATCAGGCTGTTTCATGTAACAGTTTTGATGGAAGGGGCCTATGCCCGCACAAGTGATAGAGACGTCGGTATTCGATACAGGAAGGATCGAAGAACGATTGCGCTACGATGTTTGGCGCGAAAGTATTTCCTGCATTTTTAATGTCGATACATCGAAAGATTTGCGTGACCCGCGACGGTTCAATGCTGTTATCAAGGCATTGCGTGTCGGCAATCTGATGCTGGCCGAGACCACAACGGTGGCGCAGACATGGCAACGACGCCCGCTGGAAATTGCGCGCGACGGGCTGGACCATTTTATGATCCAGTTATTTGTTCGGGGTAAAATGTCCTGGACCACGCCCTATGGCGAAGAAGCCGCCGGCCCTGGTGACCTTGTAGTGTTTGATCTCGCCCGGGAAATGCAAAGCCGGACCAGCGATTTCAATCATTTATCACTGATTATCCCGCGGGACCGCCTGGGTCCGATGCTGGACCACCCTGATTATCATCATATGCAGCGGTTGCCGTCTTCCATGCCTTTGGCACGGTTGCTGGGCGACTATATTTTGTTGCTTAATCGTAATTTGCCCTCTCTCGATAATCCGCTGGCGACAGACTTGTTGCCTGCCGTGATTTCCATGGTCGCTTCGTGCCTTAACGCCATGGGGCCGCCTGGACGGGTTGGTGACGGGCCGATGGGGGATGAATTGGCTGAAACGCGCATTCGTTCGTTTATTCGCGAAAACCTTGGTGACACAGGGTTGGATGTAAACGGGATTTGTGACGGATGCGGAATTTCACGCAGTGCTTTGTATCGCTTGTTTCGTGAAGAAGGTGGGGTACGACATTTTCTGCGCGAGCAACGCCTGGTCAAAGCAATGCGCGAATTGTTGTTTTTTCCCCAGCATCAAATATCAATGATCGCCAGAATAAACGGTTTTAGCCACGCCAACGATTTCAGCCGGGCTTTTCGGCGACGTTTCGGGCTAACCCCGCGCGATTTGCGGGCAAGCAAGGCCAGATATTCGGAAAAATGGCGTGCCGGTAGCGGTCAACCAAACCGTGAATATGAAGAGTGGCTACGCCAAATTGGCCAGATCGGGAGCGCCAACCACAACGACGGTGCCCATGCCAAAAGCCCGCCATGGTGACGGTGCAAGGAAACATGCGTTAGTCTTTTGGTAACAAAGAACATAACGTGCCGTGCGCCGGGTAATGCACCTTGAAAATGTGGGGAAACCGGGAAGTTTTTCACAGTGTGTCCCAGGTGTTTTTCATTTTTTACGGGTCAGGCTATTATACATCTGATCAAAGGGGACTTGGGGAATGGTCTGTATTTTGCACCATCTGGTGAAGCAATACGGGCATGATAAATTGGGTGGTGACACCGGCAGAGCTGGAGAGTGGTGAGGACCACTGTTTGGCGGTAAATGCAGGTTGCAACATCATCACCTGAACCAAATCAATTCCTCGGATATTCACGATAACGCCTTTCGTCTCTGTGTCGAAGGGCATCTCAGGGTTTTATGGTCGCGCGTAAAAACAAGTCGGCAATCATGCCGGGAATGCAGAAAAATGTCTTTCCGGTGGGTACCGGAAGGCGGGATTTTGCTGTGTTGTTCGTTTTTGCATTCGGCCAGCCGCACGTTAATTACCAGTAACGAATTCCTTGTCACACGCGGGTTGTGGCAGGTATGGGGAGCATAACAAGATGTTAGCGGTCGTTCGGGACAACAAGCGTAAGGTGATTAAACGGGCCTTTGCCTATGCATTGAGCACAACAACCTTCCTTGTTCCCATTATGGCCAGCGCCGGGCCACAGATTGTGACCGATGGCCAGACCGCAACCAACCTGAATGTTCACGGGTCGGTAACCGATGTCACCACATCGACCATTCAGGGTAACAGTGCGTTAAACTCCTTTAGCAAATTTGATGTTTATCAGGGCAACACGGTTAACCTGTTTGTGCCAGGCGCGGCCGACCATTTGATCAATATGGTCAACGGCCCGCGAACCCATATCGACGGTATTCTCAATTCGATCAAAAATGGTCAGATCGGCGGTCAGGTTTACCTGCTAAACCCCAACGGTGTGGCGATTGGGGCGCAAGGCCAACTAAATGTTGGCAGCCTGACAATCATGGCGCCCACCGAAGAATTCAGCGGGGCGTTTTTTGATGGCCCGGGCCACGCCAATGAAGGGGCATTACAGCAGCTTTTGTCGGGAAAAGTGCCGCTGTCGGAAAACGGCTTGATCACCATTGACGGGTCGGTCCGGGCCACCCGCAAAGCGGCCCTGATTGCCAATGGCGTGCAGGTGGCGGGCAGCGTGGTAGTGGGCGCACAGGCCTTAAACCAGATTGCCTTTTCCGATGTTGTAAATGTTGATGGTCTTGATGCCGGGCAGCAGGCTGTTGTTGATGACAATGGCTATATCGAAATTAAAGGCGGGCTTTCGGGCGTTGATATTTCCGGGGTTTTGTCGGCCAACGGTGTCAATGGCAAAAACGCCGGCACCATTGACGTGCGTGCTACGGGCGATATTTCGGTGCGCGCCGGAGCGGGTATTTCTGCACACGGCATCGGGGCCAATTCGAATGGCGGCAAGATCACCGTTTTTGCCGATAATAATGCCAGCTTTGCCGCCGGTGCCCATATTGACATGTCGGGTGGCGAAATTTCGGGCGATGGCGGTTTTGCCGAGTTCTGCGCGTTAAACTCGGTTGCGCTAAACGGTGGAACTTTTGCCGGCGGTGCGGTGAATGGCACGGCCGGCACCGTTCTGATCGACCCGGATGACCTGACAATTTCGACCGATGTTACCCAGGCCGACGGCACCAATTATGTGTTTGAAGGGCGCGATACCATCACGCTTAAAACCGGTGTGACGGTTTCGACCAAAACAGTGGCGTCAAAGTCGGGCAATATCACTCTGACGGGTCGCAATATCGTGTTTGAAACCGGATCAGCACTGGATGCGGGTGATGGCGGTGAAGACCACGGGGCGGGTGACATCACCATCGGGGCTGCGGGTTCGACCAGCCATTCCATTTCCATGACCGGCGCCACCCTGACGGGGGCGAATGTTTCGATCACGGCCACCGCCATTGCCAATGACGGGGATATTGTCCTTAACCCGTTATCCGACGTTTCGGCAACCGTTACGCTGACCAACACCATTATCAATGCATCTGGCAATGTGACGGTTCTGGCCAAGGCCGAGCAAGGCCTGCCGACCATTACTTTGCGCCTGTTTGACGCCCGCAGTGCTACCGCCAGTCTGACCATGACCAACGGGTCAATCACGGCGGGTGGCAATATCAGCCTTGCGTCATCGACCAAAATAACCAGTGAAGTTATTGGGGCCTTGCTGGTCAGTCCGGTCAACGCATCGGTTGTGGTAACAGACAGCAAGGCGTCAACCTTGCTGACGGGAACGGCAACATTGGCAGCCGACGGTGATGTCGATGTGACGTCAACAGCCATTACCGATTCAACCGCCATTGCCAAATCGGTTTCTGCCATCGCCGGGATAACCACGGCGGTTTCAGTTGTTGATAACAGTGCGACAACCCGCCTTAAGGGCAGTGCAAAAATTACCAAGGCCGGTGCTGTTACCGTTAAGGCCACCGGGAAAACCCAGGTCGATACCATTGCCGATGCCGCCACCGTTGAAACTGGCGGTTCCGGGGCATCTATCGGGGTTGCCATTTCCGATGTCAGCGCCACTGCGATTGCGGAAATGAGCGAAGGTGCCGCTGTTTCGGGTGCCGCCAGCCTGACGGTTAATGCGCAAAATGTAACGACCCAGAACACGGCATCGCGCGCTGGTGTGGCCGATGGTGCAGGAACGGCATCAAGTCTGTTTAGCGATGCCCTGGGTGAGGCCGGGGTTGACGGCGGGGTCAAAAATGAATTGACCGCCCTCTTTGACGGCGTGCTGGGGAAGGTTGCTGATACCTTAAAGGACGATGATGAAAGCAGCGGTGGGGTACAGGTTGCCGGAGCAGTTTCTTATGCGTCGAGTAATTTTGACACCCGGGCCCTGATTTCATCCAATGCTGATAAAACGCTTTCCCTGACGGGCGCCTTGAACGTGAACGCCGAAGCCGTCGCCCGGACCAATACCATGGCCAGCGGCATAACCGCCGGGGGCAAGGCGGGGGGGGGTGCCGGTGTTTCTATCCAGACGGTTGATAACAAGCTGTTGGCAAGTATTGCGGCGGACGACGACAAACTTCTGACGATTGCTGCGAACGGCGTTGCGGTAAATGCCACAACCAAAAGTATTGATACCGCCATTACAGATCAGAACCAAAATGCGTTTGGTGTTCAGGCCTATGCCGGGCAGGAAGCCGATGATGTTGGTTTTGCCGGGGCGCTGGGCCTGTTGATTATGAATACCAACAGCTCGCTTGCTGAAATTGGCAATAATGTTGCGATAGATGGTAAAAATGGATCCATCACCATCAAGGCAACTGGTGGCGGCGATGCCGAAGTCATCGCCGATGGCTCGCCAGAAGATGACACCGTTATCGGCGCCTTGTTTGAGGCTTATGATACCTATACCGAAACCGAAGAAGACCAGAATGCGACGCCCAGTATTGGGGTTGGTGCGGCCATTGCCATTAATATCAATAACAGCACGGTTGATGCTGCTTTGCGCGGCGGGGCAACATTAACAAATGCATCCGGGCTGGATATTTCTGCGGTTTCCGGCGGGAAGGTCAGAACAGCCGCGAATTCCGCTGGTGCCGGTGGTATTGCCATTGTGCCAGTATTGGCTCTTTCTGTTGCCAACAATCATGTAACAGCGGGTATTGAATCCTCGGCCAGCGGCTTGACGCTGGCAGGCGGGGTATCGATCGATGCGCAACAGAATATGACAGTATTGTCGGTTGGCAAGGCCGCCGCCGGTGATGCCGACGATGCATCAAATGTCGCCATCGGCTTGACCGTCGGCATCAGCATTGTGAACGCCAGTTCCACGGCGTTACTGGACCGTGACCTGACGACCACCGGCAATTTAACCGTGTCGGCAGCATCGGTGCGCGATATTCGTACCGGTGCCGCCGCGGGAACCAATGCTACCCCCAAGGATACTGGCACCGAAGAGCAAAATGCCGATAGCAAAGCCAAAAGCGACGTCTTGGGCACGATCAAAAAGGCCGCGGCCTTTGGGAATTTATATTCCGGCAGTGGCGACAAGGTTGACGGCGATAAAACCGCGGCCAAGGCCAATGTTTCAGCCGATAAGGGCGATGGTGCCGACGATGGCGGCAAGGTGGCGGCTGCAGCTGCACTGGGCTTAACGGTTGCGGATACCGACACAAGTGCCGGTATTGCATCGTCGCGCACGGTTTCAGGCGCGAATATTAAAATAACCTCGGCGGATAACACCGATAGCCGAGCCGCCGCCGATGGTCGTGCAGCCGAGGCCGATACGAATATCGGGGCGGCTGTGGCGCTTAATATTGCCAGTGTCAGCAACACGGCAACCATTGGCACCAGTGCGACGGTGACGGGTACGGCCCTTACCCTGTCGGCATTGACCAGCAGCTTCACGGTACTTGATGCCGACGGCAACGCGGTTAAAGATGACGACGATAAAGACGTTATCGATGATGCCAATAAATATGAAACATCGGCGGTGGCTGGTGCCGGTGTTGGCAATCTGGCCATTGCCGGTGCGGTCGCGATTAGTCTGATTGATCAGACCACGACAGCCGAAATCGGTGCCGATGCAGATATTACCGTTGGTGCGGGTAATGCTTTGGTTTCGGCCGGGTCCAAACGTATTCTTGATAACCTGTCAACGGGGGTTGTTGGCGCTGCGACGCCAACGGTAGACGAATTTACCGACCGCTATACAACCCTGAACGGCATGACAACCCGCATTAACAGCAAGCTGACATCGCTGGGCGACAAGATTGAAGCCGCCAAGGCAGAAACAGGCGGTGGTTCTGGCGGAAGTGATGGCAGTGGCGGTTCTGGTAAGCTGGGCGTTGGGGCGTCTTTTGCCATTACGGTGGATAACACCGTGACACGGGCACGCATCAGCGATGGCGCAAAATTGACCACCACCAATGCCGGGGCTGTCAAGGTTAGCGCTGTTTCAGGGGTTAATCAGTCCACTCATGCCGAGGCAGCCAGTGCACCCTCGTCTGACGTGCTTGATATTTCGGACGAAAGCGAAACTTCGGCTTATTCGCTGGATGCGGCGGTGGCCATTGCGGTAAACAATGAAACCACCGAAAGCCGGATTGGCACCGATCAGGACACCCTGACATCGGATGGCGCTGTAAGCGTTACCGCACAATCAGATTCCGAAGTGCTGGTACAGGCAGACGGCGAAGCCGCAGGCGACAAGGCCGCTGCCGGGGCATCGCTGGCGCTGGGCCTTACCAACAGCACAACCAGCGCATCATTGGCGCGTTCGGTTGCGGCAAAAGGGGCGATTACGGTTTCGTCCGAAGCCCTTAGCAAGGACACAACGCTGGCACTGGCAACGGCGCGCGGAACCTTGCTGGAAAGCTATAAAAACAAGTTTGTCGGCGCGACCGATGAACTCCTGTTGGCAGGCAGTTTTGGCAATGAAGACGGCGGCGATAAAAAACCGCGCAGTGCCCAAACCCTGAGCGACCAGGCTTCATCGGGTAATAACAAAACCAGTTCGGTTGATGAAAGCGGCAAGAGCGATACCGGCAAAAGCGGCAAGTCAATCAGCATTGCTGCCGCTGTTGGTGTGGGCGTTAACAGCCGCAAAAGCATTGCCAGCGTTGATGACAGCACCTCAAGCGGGGCGTATAGCCTGTCATCGGGTGGGAATATTGACGTTACGGCAAAAAATGATGCCAACGCCCAAACGCAAGGCGTAGGTGCCGCTGTTTTGACCGACACCGCCATTGCAGTCGGCGTTGCTGTAGCGGCGACAGACCATGAAACCACCGCCAAACTGGGCGATTACACCAAAATCACCGCATCAACCGGCGTGAATGTTACAGCACAGGCCACGCAAAACCAGTCGTCCGATTTTGCCAATAAATTAATGGCCGAAGCCATTGCCGGGGCCGGTGCCAAAAAAACCGGCGTTGCCGGTGCGCTCAGTGTGATCAACACTGATAACGATACCGGTGCGTCTTTTGGTAAAAATGTTGATGTCACCTCAACCGGTGCCGTTAATATTACCTCGACCGAGAAAAACCACATCGTCGCCCGTGCCATTGCCGCCACCATCAGTGCCGGGGCCGAAGCAAAGGCCGGTGTTGGTGCCACCTTTGCCCTGATTAATGCAGGCAATACCAACAAGGCACTGGTCGATGAAGGGGCGAAAATCTCAACCACCGGCGATTTAACGGTTTCGGCCAAAAACCTGCGCCAGTCCGAAAGCAGTTTTGGCTTTGATGGCGATTATTCGCTGCTAAACCCGACATCGGTTTTCCAGACATCAAACTATTATACCGAAGCCCTCGCTGGTGCGGCGTCGACCGGTGATACCGCCCTTGCCGGGTCATTCTCGGTAACAGTAACGCAAAACGAAACCACCGCCAGCATTGCGGACACGGCAACGGCCAGCGCCAAAGACATTACGCTGGAAGCCGAAAACCGCCAGAACGCCCGCACCTTGGGCGGTGCGATTAGTGCGTCGAAGAAAACCGGGGTCGGCGTTACGCTTAATGCCATGGTTCTGGCCGACACGGTTTCGGCACAACTTGGCAAAACCGGCAGTGCGTCGGGCGCCAGCCTGACCGCAAGCGGCGATGTGGCCATCACCGCCAAGGCCGAACAGGACCTTGGATCAATACTGGTGGCGGGCGCCGTTGGCGGCAGCGGCACCGCCGTTAGCGGGTCGGTCGGGATTAATGTAATTGAAACCGAAGCCAACGCACTTGTTTCGTCACATTCAACCATTTCATCATCAGGCGGGGTTGGCATTGCCGCCACCAGCAAAACCGGCATTAGCAGCTTTGTTGGTGGATTGGCGGTTTCGGGGCAAACCGGCGTTGGCGCGGGGATTGCCACCAACCTTATCCTGGCTAAAACCCGTGCCGGTATTGGCGATAGCGCCGAAATAGACGCTGCTAATACCATTGCCGTAAATGCCGATGCCAGCGAGGATATCTCCGCCGCAACAGTCAGTGCTGCCCTATCAAGTGGTGGCACAACAGTGGCTGTTTCGCTTGGTGCCAATACGGTCAAAAGCGAAACCACCGCCAGTGTTGGCAATGATGCCAAACTAAATGATGAAAATTCTGCCGGGTCGCGCGGCATTTCGGTTACCGCAAAGGACAAAACCGATATTGGTAACATTATCGGTTCGGCGGCCTTTGGCACCGGCACCGGTGTGGGCGGTGTTCTTGCCAGCAATGCCATTGCCAAAACCACCAAGGCGGTTCTGAACGGCACCGCTACTGCCGATACCAATGTTAATGTAACGGCGACCAGCGAACAAAATATTACTGCTGTGTCTCTTGGCGTTGCTGTGGTGGGTGGTACGGCGATTACCGGGTCGGGCGCGCTGGCGCTGATTGATAACACCACCAGTGCTGTGATTGGCGAACTGGCCGAAAATGATGCCGATACGGTATCGCGGGCCACCATCATCAGTGATGGCAATGTGGCCATTCACGCCAGCGACGAAACCGATGCGCTGATTTTGACCGGTACGGGTGCTGGCGGTGGCGGCAATGCCGGGGGGGCGTCGCTTGGCGTTACAACCTTTATTGGTGAAACCACCGCCTATATTGGCCGTAATGCCAACGTTACGGCACGTGGTAATGCCACTGGCCTTGATGTGATGACAGGGGGGGCGACCCTTTCAAGTGCCCTGTTTAATGGCCTTTCGACGCTTGATACCGATAGTGCCGGGTCGAAATTGCAAACCACGTCGGATGATGCGCTGGCCTTAAAATCGTCCAGCATTGATGATTTAAAAGATGGCGCGTTTAAAAAGACATTGACGACCGAAACCCGGAAAGGGCTGTCGGTTACGGCCTATTCCGACCAGGATATTGCCAATATTGCGGCAACCGGGGCCGCTGGTGGCGGCACCGCAGTGGCTGGTGCGGTGGCCGTTGGTGTCGTTTCCGATACCACCAAGGCCTATATCGATGCAGGCGCCAAAATTAACCAGGCCACTGGTACCGCGGGCAATGCCCAGACGGTAACCGTGCAGGCACAGGGCGATACCCTGTCTATTGATGTAGCGGGTGGTGTTGCCGTTGGCGGTAGCAATGCGATTGGCGGCTCGATTGACAGCCTGACCCTGAGCAAAACCACCAGTGCTTATATCGGACAGAATGCGCTTGTCGATGCGACCAGTGATGTTACTGTTGCCGCCGATCAGGCGACCCATGCCATTTCTGTTGCCGCCAATATTGCCGCGGCGGGCAATGCCGGGGTCGGCGCATCGCTTTCCGTGCTGGTCGCCTCAAGCCTGACACAGGCCTATATTGACGGGGTTGTCACCACCAGCGGCGACATCACCCTTGCTGCCGATAGCGATACCACCTTCGTGCAGGTTGCCGGGCAAATCAGTGCCGGGGGCAGTGCCGGTGTTGGTGGGGCACTGGGTGTTTCCGTGCTGGATAACGTCACCAAGGCCTATATTGACAGCGATGGTGAAACCAATGCCAAAGGCAAAACCACCATTTCGGCCAGTGGCAAGGAACAGGAATATGCCGCTGTTGTCGCCGGGGCCGGTGGCGGTAGTGCGGGTGTGGCCGGGTCGGTACGGGTGGGTGTGCATACGTCCACAACACAGGCCTATGTCGCAGGCAAGGTTAACCAGAATGCCGATTATTCGCTAAGCGGGCAAAATGTGGATATCGATGCCGACAGCTTTGTGCGCGTGGTAAGCGTTACCGGCGGGCTTGGCGGTGGCGGTGTGGCCGGTATCGGGGCCGCGGCCGATGTTATTGTTTTGCGCAATAATTCAAATGCCTTTGTTTCGGGCGGCAGCCTTGTTTCCGCCCATGATGACATTTCAATTTCCGCCACGTCGGAAAAACAGTTGTTGCAGCTGGGCGTGGCCGGGGCCGCAGGCGGGCAGGTCGGTGTTGCCGGGGCGCTAACCGTGGCCTTTGTCGGCGGCATTATTGATGATGACGCCAAATCCCGTCTTTCCAGCAATGATGACGATAATAGCGGCGATACATGGTCGGCTGCCGACGCCGCCACCAACAAAAACCTGATCGGCAATGCCCTGGGCGACCGCGATGAAGCCACCGCCGCGAATAATGCCGCCAGTGCACAACGCAGTAAAAACCAGATCACGGATGATTTTAACGCCACCGCCGAGGCATCACGCAACGATACCAAGGCCTTTGTCGGGCAGGGCGCAACGCTGATTGCGGGGCAGGATGTATCCATTACATCGTCTGATACATCAAAAGTCATTGCCGGGACGCTTGCCGTTGCAGGCAGTGGCGGTGTGTCGGTGGGCGGTGGCATTACCATCACCACGGTCGATAGTTCGGCCCAGTCCTATATTGGCAACCTGGCTTCGGTCGATGCCACGCGTGCCATTTCCATTCAAGCGGCAAGCCACGATAGCGTTATCAATGCTGCCGCTGCGGGCGGCGGGGCGCTTTATACTGCCATTAACGGCTCGGTTGCGATTACCACTTTGCTGTCCGATGCAACGGCTTATATCGGGGATAATGCCAAGGTAAACCAGGACGAAGACGTTACCGATGGTGCCAGCCAGGATGTTGTGATTGATGCCAAAAGCGACAGCAATGTCGTAACCGTCAGTGGTGCGGCCGGTGGGGCGATTGTTGGCATTGGCGCGGCGGCCAACGTTACAACAATAGCCAAGCAAACCAACGCCTGGATCGGCAAAAATGCCAAGGTCGATGCCGCGCGCAACATTACCCTTGATGCCAGCTCGGACGATAATCTTGTTGCGGTAACTGTCAGCGTGCAAGGCGGCCTTGTGGGTGCGGGTGGTACAGCGGCGATTAATACGATTGTATCAGATACCGCGGCCAGGGTTCTCGAAGGTGCCGCCATTAACGCCACGCGCAGCATGCGGGTACAGGCCCTGAATGATGCTGAGCTTGACGATATTTCAACATCGGTTGCGGTTGGCGGGGCTGCCCTGGGCGGGGTTGTTTCGGTTAATACCGTTTCTGCCACAACCGAGGCCACGATTGCTGACGGCGCAAAGCTGAATATTCTGGGCAATGGCAGCGGCATTAGCATTGCGGCCGACGGCGGATCGCGCAGCGACAGCACAGAAACCGCACTGGCCAAAACCACCCAAACCAATGACGATGACAGCACCCTGACGGTATCAAAGGTTGATGTTGACCGTTCAACCCTGACGCGAAATTCCAAAACCATCACCGGCCTGGCCGTTGTTGCCCGGTCCGATCAGGATGTGACTGCCCTTCCGATCAGCGCCGGAGCAAGTGCGGCGGGGGCCTTGTCGGGTGTTGCAACGGTTAATGTTATTGCCGGGTCAACATTGGCGCAAATTGGCACCGGTGCGGTGATCAATGCTGTTAATGCCGGTGCGTCCGATAATCAGGATGTGCTGGTTGCTGCCTATGATAGTACCGATCTTTCAACGGTGCCGGTTACGGTTGCCGTTACCGGGACTGGCCCGGCGGTAAGTGCTGCGACCGCGACCAATGTTATTGCCAAAACCCTGTCGGCCAAAATGGGCGGCACGGTGTCGGCCAAAGACGACATTACGGTTTCTGCCATTTCGGATCAGGATCTTGGCAGTGTTTCGGCAAATGGCGCGGCAGGTGCCTTGGCAGGGCACAATGTGTCGCTGGGGGTGGATGTTGTCGATAATACGGTTCTTGCCGAATTGTCCGATAGTGCCATTGTGACATCGGGCGATGATCTTGCCATTCATGCCAAGGAAAATACCGATTTTAGCCAAATCATTGGTTCGGCATCGGTTGGTGGTGTTACGGCGGCGGGCGGTGCTATCGGGGTTGCGGTATCGTCGTCCGACGTAACAGCCCGGATCGGCAAAAACGCCGTTACCAACGCCGATGGCACCACATCGGTTATCGCTGATTCCACCGAGAACATGACCCAGTACACTGTTGCCGGGGGCGCGTCGGTCGGGTTGGCGTTGCAAGGTGCGATTAGTGTGCGGACCGCCACGGTTAAAACACTGGCGGAAATTGGCGATGGTGCCAAAATTAACCAGGCCAGCGGTACAGCCGATGATGATCAGGCGGTGCTGGTTTCCGCCACCAACAGCCTTACCGTTGGCGGTGCCACCGGTGCAGGTGCCGTTGGCGGTGTTGCCGGTGTTGGCTTTGGCATGGACATTGCCGTTGCCCGCAATTCAACGGCGGCCCGTATTGGGCAAAATACGCTGGTGTCGGCCAAGGATGATGTGTCGGTTGCGGCACATGCGCAAAAAGATATTTCTGCCACCGGGATTGCCGGTGCAGGCGGGCTGGGGGCAGGTGTTGCCGGGTCTGTTGCCATTGCCATATTGGGCGGCGATGCCGACAGCCGGGGGACCGACCAGCTGACGTCGGATAACGGCAGCATCACCGATCAGGTCAATAGCGAAGCGGGAACCGATCGCAGTGCCGATCTTACCAGTTCGGATGCTGGTAATCTGGCACATTCCAAGGCAGGCGACGCCAACAGCGATCGCACCACGGCAAAATCGAAAACCCAAAACGTGATGGACCCGCTGGATTCCAGCAATGGCACATTCGATGATGGCGTTTCGGCCGTTATCGACCAGAACGCGACGATCAAGGCGGGCGGCAATATTAATGTGACTGCCAAGGATGAAAGCCGTGTTCGGGCCTTCGCCGGTGGTGCCGCTGCTGGTACCGTGGGTGTTGGCGGTTGGGTGGCGGTTGCCAGCATGGGCACAACGTCGCAGGCTTTGATTGGCCAAAACGCCAATCTTGATGCCGGCGATACGATTACCATTTCGTCCGACCTGCTTGATAAAACCGACCGATCCAAGGCCGAGGCCTATGGCGCGTCGGCCGGTGCGGTTGGCGTTGCGGCGACAATTGCAGTGCTGGATCGCTCAACCACCACCCAGTCGTTGATCGGTAGCGGGGCGAATATTTTTGCCGATAACGCTGTGTCGATCACGGCCAAAAATAGCTCGGGCGGGGAAACCCGGGCCATTGCCGGGGCGGCCGGGTTTGCGGCGGCGGGTATTTCGGTTGCGGTTACCAGTTCAGACGATGATGTAACATCCGAAATTGGCAGCAATGCCAAGGTCGGCAAAAAAGACGATCCTGCCGGGTCCATCACGGTTTCGGCCACCAATGGCGGTAGCTTTGATGCCTATTCTGTTGGTGCGTCACTTGGGCTTGCGGGCTCGGGTGCCGGCGCCGATGCCACTGTTGATCTTGACGGCGATACAACAGCAAAAATTGGCACGGGTGCCACACTTTACAGTGACGGCGATGTTGTTATTGCCGCCAGCGATGAACCCCATGCCACGTCACAGGCGATTGGTGCGTCGCTCAGTGCGGGTTACAGCCTGGGTGTTTCGCTGTCGCAGGCATTGGTGGACCGCAATGTTGAGGCCCTGGTGGGCGATAATGCCAGTGTGACTGGCGATACCATCACCCTTGATGCCAAATTGCTTAAAGGCCAATCCAATAACGCCGATGCCAAAGCCATTGCCGGAAGTGGCGGGTTGCTGGTCGGCGCGGCGGGCTCGTCGGCTGTTACCACGCTTGCCGGGGATGTCAGTGCATCGACCGGTAATAACGTCAAACTGTTGGGCATCGAACGTACCCAAACCGATGAAAACAACATTACGACCGTGGTTGCCGATCACGGTATTTCGTTAAGTGCGCGTAACGAAGCCGCTGCCGAAGGGCGGGCGATTGGCGTTACTGCCGGTGCCATTGCGCTGGGCGCACACAGCGCGGTTGTTGATGTCACAACAACCAGCAAGGCGTTGTTGGGTGCTGGTACAAATGCCATCACGATGGCCGATTTGTCGATTACGGCTGTTGGCGCGGAACATGCCTATGGTGATACCATTTCGGGTGCGGGCGGCGTGGGTGTTGTGCAAGCAGGCCTGACCAAGGTGGACCTTGACAGTACGGTCAAGGCAGGCACGCTTGATAGTGCAGGCCTGACAACGTTAAGTGCGGATGGCACAACCACCATCAGCGCCACAGCAAGTGGCAAATATGACGGTAAAATTGATACGACCGGTGCCGCCCTGGCACAGGCCGCCGCCGGGGCGCTGGTGGTGAATGGTACCAGCAATGTCTGGGCCGGGTTTGGGGCAAAAACCGGCCTTCGTACCCATCAATTGTCGCTTCTGGCCTTAAACGAACTCAGCAAGGATCTGGTTTCGGACGCCAACTTTAAAACCAGCCAGGGCGGCGGGTTTAACATGGCGGTGGGTGTTTCCAGCGGCACCATGAATGCCAGCACCAATATTTCAGTTGGGGCCAATTCAGATGTTTATGTTTTTGGAACGTCGCAAAATCAAGGTACAGCAGCGGTTCTGGCAAAAACCAATGTGACGGTCGATGATGAAACCAGTTTTGATAGTGGCGGTTTGATCAGCGCCCCTGTCGCGACCACAATTCAAACTGCCAACCTTGCCAGCAATGTGACGCTGGGCGATAACGCATCCCTGCAAACGCAGGCCGGTGACCTTAGTGTTGCGGCACGCAGCGATGCGAAAATGAGTGCGCGTGCCCGTTCCGTTACTTATGGTTTTGCCGGGGCGGCCGGCGGTGTTTCCAAGGCATCGGTTACGGCTAATGATGCGGTTGTCGTTGGATCAGACACCAATCTTGTTGGTGTGGGTGATGTTGAAATTTACGCTGGCGCCGATGCAACCGGTCTGGGCATTCTTGAAGCCAAGGCCGATACCCGTCTGTTTAACAAAACCGCAATTTCCATTCCGACCCCACCAACCGCCGATGCTTCGGCGATCCATAACAGCAAAGTCACCATCGGCACCGGCAGCCTTGTCGCGTCGGCCAAGGATTTAAACATTCAGGCCACCGAAGGCCATTTGTTCGCCAATGGTGTGGGCCGCGCAACCGACCTTGCCAAAAAGGCGCTGGAAGCCATCGGCAGTGTTTTTGGTTCCGATACCGAAGGGTCACTTGAAGTTGTTGGTGGCACCAGTAAAAACGAAGGTGTGGGTGGTATCAAGGTTGATGGCGAATTACGAACTGGTATTCGCAACAAGCGTTACATCACTTTTGGTACCGATTTCAGTTCGTATGTCGCCGATGCTAACGGCAATATGGTTCACTATTACCCCAGTTACGATACCGATAATGATCGCTGGGTACTGGCCGCAGAAGACCCCGATAATCCCGGGGTGCCCAAAATCATCAAGGTCTTTACACCCGATGAAATTAGCGAAGGCATGGGCTTTAGCATTCTTGCAGCCCAGAATTTGGGCCAAAGCCTGCAAACCGAAGTTGCCCGTCTGGAAAACGTGCTGTTGCGTTATGGCAGTTCCAGTGATGACAACAGTGTGCAGATCAAGTCTGATATTGAAAGCCGCCTGACCATTTTGCGCGCCGCCATTGCCAGCCGCAAATCAGACGCCTATGTCGACGTGGTCCAGATTGATCCGACAGAAGCCGCCACCGGCAACGTTAAACTGTATTCCGATTACGTTGTTGGCTCGGGTAAAATCAATAGCCCCGGCGATGCAGAAATCAAGATCATAAATAATTCGCCGATGCCGATCCGCATCACCGAAATGACCATTCCCGATGAACTGGGCGGGAAAATCCTGTTTAACGGGCAGTCGGTATTAACCGCGACTGATATTAATGCACGTAACACCGATGCCGATGGTACGGCGACGATGGAAATGGTCAGTTCCGTTTCCTCGGCCGACCCGCAGATCATTATTGAAAATAACTTCGATCCTGCTTCCGGGGTTTATAATCCCGGCAACAAGCTCGATATTGCGGCACCAGATGTTATCCTTGCCGGGCAAATCAACAATATCAATGGCTTGATCAAGGTCACCAGTGATAAGGGCTCAATCTATTCGATTGCCAGCATGCGGGGGGAAACTGTTGAAATTTCGACAGGCGGCGACTTCGTTTTTGACTCGCCCGAAACCCTTCTCAATATCGGTGCCCATCCTGATGCCGGGTTTGCATCGCTTGTTAACCTGTATGAAAGCGGCGCGGCGACCAGTGGTTCGGCGGATAATGTCACCCAGGCCGTCGATGACAGCAGTTCGACCATTGCCGCAAACAATGTCTTTATTAATGCTGATACCATTAACATCAATGGTGTGATCCAGTCTGGCATCGCCGACAAGTCGATCACCATCAACCAGTCCGACGTTGACGCGGCCTATGCGGCAGGTAACACCAGCGGTGCACGTTATGTTGAAGTCAAAAATGTCGGCATTGTCATGGACGAAGGCCGGGTCGGTGTTGGCGGTATCAAGGCCGAACTTGACCGGGTTACCGGTGAAATCCGCATTCTTGATGCCAAGGTTGAAGGTGGCACGGTGCTGCTAAGTGGCCGTCTGGTTTCGACCGGGAATGGCAAAATCAACGTGATCGATGGCTATGGCCGCATCAAAATCAACAATGACAGTACCAGTACCGTGCTGCTTGATGATGTTGATACCGGGGGCATCGAAGGCCAGATTACGCTGATTGATAAAAGCAAGAATAATGGCACCGGGCGTGCGCTTATCACGCGTTATGAACGCATTGGCGACAGCCTGAACGTTTATAGCAATGCTGGCACCGATAGCTCGCAAGCAACCAAATTAGTGTCCTCAACTGACGGGCGCACATCCACCTATGCCATGCAAGATGACATGCGCTATTACTGGATGGCAGGTGAATCAACAACCACCCAGACGGAAAACCAGTACAGCAAACAGCAGAAAAGTCTGTTTGGCTTTATTCCCATTTCCGAGCGTTCATTTTCCAGCGACAACCTTGTTTCGGGCTATCCAAAATCAAAGGAACTCAGCGCAGAGGATTTGCCAGAAGGCGATTACGTTGCCCAGCATGGCGATCTTGCTGACTACACCTTTAATTCCGCCGATGAAGTAACCTCGAACAAACAAATTTACCAGGGCGATTCCGAACGCAGTTGGGGCAGTGATTGTGCGTGGTTTGTTTGCTTCTCGCGCACATATGAATTCAAGCGCACAACCATTACCGAAACCGGCACCAATACCTATTATTACCATTCGGTCGCAGCCGACAAACCAATCGATATTTCGTTTATCGGCTATGATAACGGCAAGGTCGATGTCACCTCTAATGGCAGTATTGCCCTTGGGGGCAGCCTGCAAAACGTGGGCGGCGTCACCAATCTGACCTCGACGAATGGTGACATTTACAGTAACGGCGGCGCTGTTCAGTCTGGCAATCTGGCACTTTCGGCGGTTAACGGGTCGGTTGGACGGGCTGATAGTTATCTTAATCTGGTGCAAAAATCGGGCGACCTGGTTTCGGTTACCTCGGGCAAAAACATCTATCTCGATGCCCCAGGCGGCAGTCTGGTGCTGAGTAACCTGACGGCGGGCAGTGGCTCCATCGGGCTGCGGGCTGATTTTGATATTATCACGTCGGGCAGTGGTGTGATTAAGGGCCGCGATATTGAACTGATTGCGCGGAATGGTAAAATCGGCACCAGCGATGGGGTTCTGAAAGTTGATACCAATGCCGCAAGTGGCGGCAAATTGACCGCCAAGGCGGCCCGCGGCGATATCAATGTTGAAGAAGTCAGCGGTGATTTGATCGTCAACCGTATTGAAACCGTCGGCGATGTGTCGATCAAGGTTTCAGATGGCAATTTGATCGATGGTAATGTCGACGAAACCGAAGACACCGACACCACCGACCAGTTGCTGGCCCTGTTTGACAGTCTGGATCTGACCGGGACGGATGCCGATGCCAAAAAGGACGCACAGGTCAAGGCCTATGAAGGGGAACAGGAATCGCTCTATGACGATTATTTCACCCTTCGCAACCTGCACAAGGACGGCGATGGCAACTATGTCGCCGATGCCATTGATGCCGATTACACCTATGTCGTTAGCGATAGCGAACGCACCAGCCTGACCGATGCCGGGCTCGATAGCGATGCCATCCAGTCTTATGCTGATCGTCAAACCGAACGCTATCGTTCGGCCTACGACAAGTTTGGCGATGTAACCTATAACGCCGACTACAGCTATACGGCCACCAGCGACGAAATTGCCGCAGTAACCGATGGTTATAAATGGACCCAAAAAGAACTGACCAATCTGTTGCCATCCTTTGCGTTCAAGGAAACGACAGATACGACGACAGTTGTTGAAACGGCTAATGTCTCGGCGCGGAATGTGACGATTGATGTGAAGGGCAATATGGGCAGCCATAATGGCGATATTGTTCTGGATCTGACCAAATCAAACGACCTGACCGACGATGTTAAAGTGGCAATGGCCGCAGCCGAACGCGATGACATTATCCGCGATGATAGCAAACACACCCTGACGATCGTTCAGCGCGAAGATTTCGACATTGACGCCACGGGCACCACAACGATCAAGGCCGGGGGCGATCTGTTCCTGGGATCGGAAAATGATCTCAATGTGTTTAATGCGTCGGGTAAGGAAATCCGCGTTAAAATTGGGGGTAGCATCAGCGATGGCCGTGACGGCAACGGGGCGAACTTTGAAGGCAACCGCATGATCTTTGAAGCAGGGGACGGCCATATTGGTACGGAATCTGCCCCGATCATGATTAACCAGGCCGATGGCAGCCTGCTTACCGCCCGTGCCGCCGACGACATTTACATGCACGAAATCAGCGGCAATATTTATGTGGATGGTTTGTTCTCCAGCCACGATGTCAATTTGTCGGCTGATAATGGCAGCATCCTTGATGGTGCCAACGATGCCATTGCCGATATTGTTGCGCAGTCGATTACCCTTTATGCTTCCGCGGGCATTGGCAGCAGTGCCGATGGCGGTGCGCTCGATATCGGGATCAGCAGTGCCGATGGCAGCCTGGTGCTGACCACTCTTGATGGCGGGGCATATCTGTCCGGCCCGGGGCGGTTTGTGGCCCTCGGCGCGGTCGATGTGAACGGCGTTTTGAACCTTAATGCTGATAACGGCATTACTTTACGTTCCACCGTTAATAGTAACGGCAATGCGCAAACCTATCAGTCAGCCAGCGATATTGTCATGCTGGCGGCCAGCAGCATTTCATCGGGCGGTGGCGCTGTTTCCATCACGGCCACCACAAGTGATATTACCCAGGCCGACGGTGCCAAAATCAATGCCGGTTCTGGCGCCATCAGCCTGAAAGCTGCCGGTGACATTACCGTGGCGTCGCTGGCGACCAGCAACGCCAGCACCCGTGCCATAGCCGTTGATGCAGATGGTCAGATTATCGATGGTGGTGACACCGATGACGACATTACCAGCAGCAACGAAAATGGTGTTGTCAGCCTGGCAGCGGATGACGGCATTGGCCGTGCCAACGCACTTGATACCGATGTGGCCCGGCTGAGCCTTGCTAACAGCGAGAGCGGCAAAATCCGCATTGCGGAAAAAGACAACCTTGTTCTGCAAACCGTGGCAATTGGCAGTGCGACCGACACGACAATCGTTACCCAGGGCGATCTTGGCCTCGCATCAGGCGGCACGCTTCAGACCAACGGCCTGCTGTTCCTGACTGCCGAAAATGGCGGGTCGCTGGCAATTGACGGGGCGTTAACCTCTTCCGCCGCGTCGGCCACTCTGGTTGCCGATAAAAACATCACATCGGGTGCGGTTGGTGTCATCACCATGTCTGACAACGGCGATTTGTCGCTGATAGCGGCAAAAGCGGGCGTTAATGGCGGCTATATCCGCCAGACAGACGGCGCCACAATTAATGTCGGCACCGGTAAGGCAACTCTGGTGGCCGATGGTGATATCGGTCTGGCCAATCTTGTTTCCAATAACGCAACAGCAGATGCCATTCGCCTTACCTCGACCCATGGCGGCATCACCGATAGCGGTGACACCGATATTGATATTGTTGCCAATGGCGTTGGTGCTGGTGTTACCATCAACAGTGCTACCGGTATTGGGGCGGATAACGCGATAGAAACAAATCTGGCCTCCGTCACGGCCACCAACACCACCAGTGGTGCGGTGGCACTAAACGAAGCCGATACGTTTAACGTCACCAAAATTGCCCAGCAGGCCAGCAATGGCGCCGTTACGCTTGTGGGCGGCACTGGCCTTGTTATTACCGATATTACCGCACCAGGTGCGGTCACGCTTAAAACAACCGCCGGCGACATTACCGATGGCGGGACCAACAGCATTACCGCCGCGACGCTAAACCTTGATGCGGGCGGCAATGCCAACCTTGTCACCACGGTTTCTACGCTGGATAATGCCACTATCCACAATGGCAAACTGACCCTTGCCAACAGCCAAAATCTTGCCATCAACCGTGTGTCGCAATTAACCTCTGATACATCAAAATCCGGCATCGATATTGACGTTGCAGGCAGCATCTCGGTTGCTAATGCCAAGGGCGGTATTTCCGCCACCGTTGGCAATATCGACCTTAACGCCACCACGGCAGATGGCACCATCACCGTTGCCGATGCCATTACCACCAATAATGGCAATATTGTTTTGCAGGCTGCCAAGGGCATTGCCTTGAACGATGCTTTGTCTGATGTGACTTCGCAAAACTCCGGCAAGGTTTCCCTCACGGCACTGGATGGTAATATTACCCAAGCCGATGGCTCCACCATTGACGGTGGCAGCGGCCTTGTTGACCTTACGGCATCTGACAGCCTGACACTTGATCAGGTTGCAACCACAGGTGCGAATATTGCGATTACGGCGCAAACGGGCTCGGTGACGGCGAAAGACTTCATCACGACCAATGCGGGCACAATCGACGTTACTGCGGCGCAGAACATCACGTTTGACAACAGTGACGCCGACGTTACCGCGACGGGCTCCGGTGCCGTTACCGTTATCGCCACCGCAGGCGCTATCGAGCAAAAAGATGGCGCGACCATTGATGGCGGCAGTGATCAGGTCACCTTGACGGCAGGCACAAACCTGACCCTTGATCAGGTCCAATCCACGGGTGCCAATATTGCGATTACGGCCCAAAATGGCTCGGTGATCGCAAACGATTTCATCACCACCCGCGGGGCGAAGATCGATATCACCGCAGCCCAAAACGTGACGTTTGCCAATGGCGAGGCTGATGTAACCTCGACGGGCTCTGGCGCCGTTACGGTCGTTGCCACGGCAGGTACTATTGAACAAAAAGATGGTTCTACGATTGATGGTGGCACGGCAAATGTTGCGCTGACCGCCGGGCAAAGCCTGATTTTGGATCAGGTCAGGACCAGCAATGCCGATATTACGATTAACGCCCAGGGCGATGTGATTGACGGCTATGATTTCATCCAGACCGAAAATGGTAAAATCTCCATGACGGCGGCCGGGAAAATCACGCTCCATAACAGCGATACCGACATTGTTTCGACCGGAAGCGGCGACATCGCAATCACGTCGCTCGGTGATAACATCATGCAATATGATGGCATGATTGACGGCGGTACAGGCAAGATAACCTTGCTGGCCAATCAGGCCTTGTCGCTTAATGAAGTTAAAACCCGCAATGCCGACATTGCCATTACCGCGCAAACCAATGCGATTGGCCTCAACAATGTCGTTAGCACCGATGGCGGCAACATCGTCATTACGGCTGCCAATTCAGTAAACCTGTTTAACGGCAATGCCGATGTTACCTCGGCCAATGGCGGGGCTGTCACTATTACCGCAACCTCGGGCAACATCTTGCAAAAAGACGGCTCGCAGATTGATGGCGGTACCGGTGCCGTTACCCTGTTTGCGGGTGGTGATGTTACGCTGGATCAGGTGCAAACCAGTGGTGCAGCCATTAAGGTAACGGCCGATGGCGGTTATCTGGAAGCAGATGATTTCATTAAAACAGACGGTGCCGACATTACGCTTGTCGCGGAAAAAAATGTCTATCTGTATAAGGCTGAAACAGACATTACCTCGTCGGGTGCCGGGGCAATATCGATCAATTCGCGCAGTGGTTCGCTAACGCAGACCAACGGCAGCACCATTGACGGCGGTACCGGCACTGTTAGTCTGTCGGCAGACCAGACCGTGACCCTCGATCAGGTCAAAACAACCGGTGCTGCAATTGATATTGTCTCGCGGTCGGCGTCTGTCACCGCCAGAGATTTCATCAGCACCAATGCCGCCGGGATCGCTATAACTGCGGCACAGAATGTGGCCTTTGATACCGAAGAAGCTGACGTTACCTCGACCGGTACCGGTGCGGTCACGATCATTGCCGCGGCGGGCAACATTACGCAGGCCGATGGTTCGACCATTGATGGTGGCAGTGACAAAGTCACGCTAACCGCAGGTGACAGCCTCACATTCGATCAGGTTCAGACATCTGGTGCCGATATCGCGATTACCGCGCAGACCGGCTCGGTCATGGCGAAAGACTTCATCACGACCAGTAACGCTAATATTGGCGTTATCGCTGCTCGGAACGTGACACTGTTCAATGATGAAGCCGATGTGACCTCGGCGGGTTCAGGTGATGTCACCATCACCGCCACGGCAGGCGACCTTTATCAGGAAAACGACAGCACGATTGATGGCGGCACGGGTAAAATCACGCTGACAGCGGGTAAAAAGATCACGCTTGATCAGGTTAAGACCACTACCTCCGCAATCAGGATTGCGGCTCAGGGCGGCGATGTTGTTGCCAATGACTTCATTAAAACCACCGATGCCGCTATCGACATCACGGGCGACAACAATGTGTCTTTCACCAACGAATTGTCGGACGTAACCTCGACGGGCACCGGTGCAGTCACAATCATTGCTACCAAAGACAACATCACGCAGGCCGACGGCTCGACCATTGATGGTGGCAGTGACAAAGTAACGCTGACGGCGGGCGACAGCCTGACACTTGATCAGGTTCAGACAGCAGGTGCCGATATTGCGATCACCGCGCAAGCTGGCTCGGTCATGGCGAAAGACTTCATCACGACCAGTGCAGCCAAAATCGACATCACGGCAGCCCGGAACGTTGCCTTTGATAACGATGAAGCCGATGTCACCTCGAGTGGTTCAGGTGATGTCACCATCACCGCCACGGCAGGCGATCTTTATCAGGAAAACGACAGCACGATTGATGGCGGCACGGGTAAAGTCTCTCTGACAGCGGGCAAGAAAGTCACGCTTGATCAGGTTAAGACCACTACCTCCGCAATCAGGATTGCGGCTCAGGGCGGCGATGTTGTTGCCAATGACTTCATTAAAACCACCGATGCCGCTATCGACATCACGGGCGACAACAATGTGTCTTTCACCAACGAATTGTCGGACGTAACCTCGACGGGCACCGGTGCAGTCACAATCATTGCTACCAAAGACAACATCACGCAGGCCGATGGCTCGACCATCGATGGTGGCAGCGATAAAGTCACGCTGACGGCGGGCGATAGCCTGACACTTGATCAGGTTCAGACGGTGGGTGCCGATATCGCGATTACCGCGCAGACCGGCTCGGTTATGGCGAAGGATTTCGTTACCACCAGCAACGCTAATATCGGCATATCAGCGGCTCAGAATGTCACGCTGTTCAATGATGAAGCCGATGTGACCTCGACAGGTTCGGGTGATGTGACCATCACCGCGACGGCAGGTGACCTGTATCAGGAAAACGACAGCACGATTGACGGCGGGACGGGTAAAGTCTCTCTGACAGCGGGCAAAAAAGTCACGCTTGATCAGGTTAAGACCACTACCTCCGCAATCAGGATTGCGGCTCAGGGCGGCGATGTTGTTGCCAATGACTTCATCAAAACAACTGATGCCGCTATCGACATCACTGGTGACAACAATGTGTCCTTTACCAACGAACTGTCGGACGTAACCTCGACGGGCACCGGTGCGGTCACCGTCGTCGCCACTAAGGACAGCATTACCCAAGCCGATGGCTCGACCATCGACGGTGGCAGTGACAAAGTAACGCTGACGGCGGGCGACAGCCTGACACTTGATCAGGTTCAGACGGTGGGTGCCGATATCGCGATTACCGCGCAGACCGGCTCGGTGACGGCAAAAGACTTCATCACGACCAGTAACGCTAATATTGGCGTTATCGCTGCTCGGAACGTGACACTGTTCAATGATGAAGCCGATGTGACCTCGGCGGGTTCAGGTGATGTGACCATCACCGCGACGGCAGGTGACCTGTATCAGGAAAACGACAGCACGATTGACGGCGGCACGGGTAAGGTGACGTTGCTGGCGGGCAATGATGTGACGCTTGATCAGGTTAAAACCACGGCGGCAGACATTGCGATTACCGCGCAGAACGGCTCGGTACTGGCAAATGATTTTATTCGCACCAAGGACGGTTCGATTGCGATCCTTGCCAATAAAGATGTGACGCTGAACAAGCCTGAATCAGATGTCATTTCCGAAGCATCGGGCAGCATCGACATCACGGCGACCACCGGCAAGATTGTTCAAAATGACGGGTCGGAAATTGATGGCGGTGATGGTCGGGTTTCGCTGACAGCAGCGCAAGATATGCGCATTGCCACCTTGCGCACGGGGGCTGGAACCAGCGGGGTTGCCTATGATGGTGTAACCCGCATGATCGGTGTTTCGCTGCGTTCGGTTTCGGGCACCATTTCGCTAGGTGAAATCAGTGCGACCAACCATATTGATATCGTTGCCGGAAACTCGATTGTCGAAGCGAATGCCTTTGTTGATCATGGCAACGGCATGGTGCAATTGTCCACGGCAGTTTTGAAAGGCGATAGCGTCGGGATTGTTGCCGAAGGCGGGACCATCGGCACATCTGCCAGCGACCGGTTTGAAGTTGAAACAACGGCGCAAGATGGTAGCGAAATTAGCCTTAATCGTGATCAGTTCCTAACCAAGCGGCGGTACACAACCCTTCAGGCCCGCGATGGCATTTACATGGCCGAAGTTAGCGGTGATTTGAGTGCTGACCGTGTGATTGCCGGAACAGCAAAAGGCGGGAAAAACGATGCTGCGGAAATTGCCCTTGCCATTCGGAATGGCAGCAGCGACATCGGCACCATTTCGGCACCGGAAAAAATAGATATCCGTGCCAGCGGACAGGACATTCAGATTGAAGACCTGACATCACGTAATGCCAATCTTTATGTCGAAGGCAGCGACGGGCGGTTAGATATTGAAAAGGGCCGCCTGGGGGCAAGCACGGTGATGGAAGCCCAGCATATTTCCCTGACCAAGCTGGAAAACTATGTTGATAGCCTGCAATTGCTGATGAAGGTGACCGGCTTGAATGGCAGCCTGTCGAAAACGGTAAATGCCAATATTACCGCACCTAAAAAAGTTCAGTTTGATCTGTTGCGCACCAACACGGCTGTGTTTGATATCAAATCGCTTCAAACCCGGATCACCAGCGGCCAGATTACCAATGAAATGATCATGACCTTGCCGGTGGCTAAAATGCTGATGGACAATGTGACCCAGAAAATCCGCTTGGGGTATCAACTGCAACTGTTTGACAATAATACCTATTTTAATGATCTGGCCTTTGATCAGTCTGATTTCAAATTGCCGGTTGATACCCGGATCGTGACGATGGACGATTCCATCCTGCACGGTCCGCTTGTGATTGACGATCCGGAAGACCGGATTGGCCGGATTACCGCAACCACCCCCACCGAAACACCGCAAGTGAACACGGTGGCAAATGTGCCGGTTCAGCCCACGGGGACGACCGCGGGTGCCACGGGAATGGTGGCGTTGGCGGCGGGTAATGTTGTCGGGCTTGGCCGCCCGGCGCAGGGCGCGGCTGAGGGCAACGCGGTTATTGGCACATCGGGGAATGGCGGGACCAACGCGACGGGCTTTGCTGCGGCCAGTTTCCAACCCAGTATCACGGTGGAGCGCTCGACCGTCACGCCGTCACCCCGTCCCGTTACACCGGCAACGGCCAGTGGCATTGCGCCGGGCGCGACAACACCAGCACCAGCGCCACAACAAAGTCAGCCCGTCTCAGGTAATTCTGGATCGAATGGCATAGCCGTGGACAGTACAGGCCCGACCGGATCTGATACCATTCCTGGAACCGGTTCGGACGAGCAGGATCAGTAAAAATCGAAGACAATCAGTGGGGCGGCAATGAAGGTTGCCATCTTTGTTAGCAGACATAACGTGCATAAGCAGCGTCGTGAGGGCGCTGTCTGAGGGGGAAGACATTTTGGCGTTCAACAGCCGTAACATAGCGGGTATGCCCGGTTTGGCCGGGCAGGTGGGAGCCCGTACTTTGGGGCGGGTGCTACGGGCTGCTCTTGTGGTTGGGGGCTTTGCGGGGGTTTGTTGGGGCGGTATGATGGGCAATGCCCTGGCCCAGCAGGCACCGAAAAGCCTGCAAAGCGAACAGCAAAGCAACCCGACGGCAAATATCATCCGCCAGGAGCAGCGCCAGAAACAGATCAATGAATTTAACGGCTTTGAATTGCCCGAAATTGTTGATGGCAGCCCGGATTTTACCCCGCCCAAAGCCGGAGCAGGGGCGAAGTTTACGGTGCAGCGGTTTGATATTAACCGGTCGGAAATTCTCGAAGATCAAACGATTCGCGATGTTTTGGCAAAATATGTTGGCCGTCCGCTGTATCTGGCAGATTTGTACGATATGCTGGCCGAGTTCAACGAGCTTTACCATCAGAAGGGCTTTGTTACCGCGCGCGCCTATATCCCGCCGCAAAAAATCGCTGGCGGCGAAGTGCGGGTTATTCTGGTTGAGGGCCGTGTTGGCCACCTGCGTGTCGAGCAGAACGACTATATGCTGAGCGATTATATCGCTAGCCATTTGCACATTGAAGAAGGCGATCTGGTTAGTCTGGATGTTTTGGAAAAGGCACTGGGCCGGTTTAACCGCCTAAACCAGACCAAGCTGACGGCAAAGCTGGAGCCGGGGCAGGAATTTGGTCAGACCGATATTGTCGTGACGGCCAAAGAACCCGACCGCATGGCCTATTCGCTGTTTATCGATAATTACGGTGCGCTTTCCACCGGGCATCGCCGCAGTGGCGGTTATGCCCGTGCCAATAGTGTGTTTGGGATTGATGACCCGCTAACCGTTGGCGTGACAGAATCACGCGGGTCGCGGTCGGTTTTTACATCCTATGAAGTGCCGGTAAGTTCCTATGATACGCGTCTGTCAGTGGGGTATACCCAAACACGTATTCATATCATTGATGGCCCCTTTGCCGATGACCCGGCCGATCCCGATGTTTACGGGCAAACACAGTTGATCACGGCATCGTTAAAACAACCGTTTATTTTGTCGCCACACTGGTTGCTGAATGTTGATTACAGCTATAATGGCAATGTTTCTTATACCACCTTTGGCGCAGCCCTGACGGAAACCTGGATTAACCGGCATTCGGTGGGTGTGGATTTTAATTATTTGGGCGATACCGGCTTTTATTCATTCGGCTTGCGTGGTTATCGGATGTTTTCCCATATTCGCCAGGCTGAAACAGAATACCGTGTGACCAGCAAATACACCGCCAATGCCTTTGCCTATCAACAGCTTGGCGGGCCGTTTACAGCGCAGGTCACCGCCGGAGGACAAATGACCAAGGACCGTGTTTTGCCACCCGCAGAACAGTTTTCGGTTGGCGGGGTTGGCACCATGCGTGGTTATGAACCCGGTGCTTTTTCCGGTGATGACGGTTATTTCATCGATACCGAACTGCATTATAATTTCAACTTCCCGACCGAATTCTCGAAGGGAAAACCTGAAAACACGCAGGCCAGTGTTTATGTATTTTTCGACCATGCCGGGGCATTTCGTTATCGTGACGGCTCCCAAAATGATCGTTACCGCCGTGAAGATTTCACCAGTGCAGCGGGTATTGGTGTGCGGGTGAATAACTTTGTCGGTATTGGCGCGCTTGATGCCGCGTTTTTCCAGGATCTGGATTACAACACCAATAATGATGAAGCCCGTAAACCCAGTTTCCTGATCAGCTTGCGGATGAATTTTTAAGCCTGCTTTATCTGTTCGGACAACAAAAAGCCCGGCCGGATAAAACCGGCCGGGCTTTTGCAGTGCGTTGTAAAATTGATCAGGCGCCGGGTTTTACTGCCGCCCCGGTTTTAAGCGACTGAACCGCCGCATCGGCCAGTTCAAGTGCCTTTAGCCCGTCATGGCCGCTGGGGAAGGCCACGTTTTCACCATTAAGCATGTTGCAAAACGTGGTCAGTTCAAACCGGTAGGCATCGGCGTAACGCTGCATGAAAAAGTCCAGCAGCGGTTCGGTCGTATAACCATCGCCATTCGCAATCGTTACCGATGTTGCCCGGTGGTTTTCGGCCTGCACCATGCCCTTGGAGCCATGAACCTCAACGCGCTGGTCATAACCATAAGTTGCCCGGCGTGAATTGGTGATCACGGCCATTTTGCCGCTGGCTGTGCGCAGTGTCGCGGTTGCCGTATCGACATCGCCGGTTTCCTTGATCGCCGGGTCGGTCAGAACAGCACCGGTGGCAAAAACCTCGGTTATTTCTTCGCCCAGCAGGAAACGCGCCATGTCAAAGTCATGGATCATCATATCGCGAAACAGCCCGCCAGAGCGTTTGATATAATCAACCGGCGGCGCCCCCGGGTCGCGCGAGGTAATTTGCACCAGTTCCACATCGCCAACATTCCCGGCCCGAATTTCGGCATGGACACGGGCAAAGCTGGGGTCAAAGCGGCGGTTGAAACCAACCATCAGTTTGGTGCCAGTTTCTTCAACAACCTTCAGGCAGGCGCGTACGCGTTCGGCCGAAAGATCCACCGGCTTTTCACAGAAAATCGCCTTGCCAGCCCTTGCCGCCAGTTCGATCTGGTCGGCATGAAGGTCGGTCGGGGTGGCAATGATGACGGCACCAATATTGGCATCGTTCATAATTTCCGCGACCGTGGCGCGTTTGGCCCCGGTCAGGGCGACGGCGGCATCGGCCGCAGCATCCACCGGGTCATAAACCGCCGCAATTTTTGCATTGGGAACACCCAGAACAGCTTTGGCGTGGGTGATGCCGATACGTCCGGCACCGAGCAATCCGATATTAAGCATGGCTATTTTCCTTAACCAAGGGTCGGCATGGTGAATTCAGGGTCGGTGCGCTGGCCGGTGGGCCAGCGGGTGGTGGTGGTTTTAAGGCGGGTAAAGAAACGAACCCCTTCCATGCCATGCATGTGGTGGTCACCAAACATCGATGATTTCCAACCACCAAAGGAATGAAACGCCATGGGTACGGGGATCGGCACGTTAATGCCGACCATGCCGACTTCGATATCCTGGCTAAAAGCCCGGGCAACGTCGCCATCGCGGGTGAAAACCGCTGTGCCATTGGCGTATTCGTGGCTATGGATCAAATCAACGGCAGCCTGGTAATCCGCGCGGCGCACAACGGTTAATGCCGGGCCAAAAATTTCTTCGCGGTAGATTTTCATCTCCGGCGTCACATGGTCAAACAGGGTGCCGCCAATATAATATCCGTTTTCATAGCCCTGTTTGTCCTGGCGGAAATTACGGCCATCAACCACAATTTTTGCCCCCTCGGCCTCGCCGCTGTCAATATAACCGCGTACTTTTTCCAAATGCTGTTTGGTGACAAGCGGCCCCATATCGGATGATTTATCGGACGCCGGGCCAATTTTAAGGGCGTTAATTTTCGGCACCAGTTTTTCGACCAGTGCATCGGCAACCGCGTCGGTCACGGGGACTGCCACCGAAATCGCCATGCACCGTTCCCCGGCCGAACCAAAGGCCGCCCCCATCAGGGCATTAACCGCCATGTCGAGGTCGGCATCGGGCATAATCACCATGTGGTTTTTTGCTCCGCCCAATGCCTGCACACGTTTGCCATTGGCCGTGCCAGTTGTGTAAATATATTTGGCAATCGGCGTGGAACCGACAAAGCTGATCGCTTTGACATCGGGGTTGGCAAGCAAGGCATCAACCGCTTCCTTGTCACCCTGAACCACGTTGAAAACACCGGCGGGCAAACCGGCTTCGGTTAACCAATCGGCCATCAAAAGTGAGGCCGACGGGTCGCGTTCAGACGGTTTAAGGATGAAGGTATTGCCGCATGCCAGGGCCACGGGAAACATCCACATCGGCACCATGGCGGGGAAGTTAAACGGGGTAATCCCGGCAACCACGCCCAGAGCCTGACGGATAGAATGGCTATCAACACCGGTGCCAACATTTTCGGTAAATTCGCCCTTTAACAGGTGCGGCGCGCCGGTGGCAAATTCCACCACTTCCAACCCGCGGGTCACTTCGCCCAGGGCGTCGTCGTGGGTTTTGCCATGTTCGGCACTAATGGCTTCGGCCATTTGGTCGGCGCGGTCCCACAAAATGGTTTTAAACCGGTCCAAAATACGCGCACGGCGCAATGGCGGTGTTTTGGACCAGTCGCGCCAGGCGGCTTTGGCGGTGGCAACGGCTTGGTCAATCTCGGCGGTGGATGCCAGGGCAACGGTTTTTTCGGCTTCCCCGGTGGCAGGGTTAAAAACATCCTGCGACCGGCCCGATGTGCCAGCAACATGTGCGCCATTAATGTAATGGGCAATCTCGGTCATGGGTAAAATCCTTTGGTTTTGGGCATTCGCGCCAGCTTATTTGCTGTCGCGCTGATAAATCCAGTCGTGATCGGGGTGGTTCTGAAACCGCCATTTGCGCATCGGCCCGGCCATGACATTGAGGTAATACATCTCATAGCCATAAGGCGATCCACACGGGTGATGCCCCTTGGGCACCAGCACCACATCACCACTTTGCACCGCCATGGTTTCGTCAAGTGCGCCGTCTTCGGTGAAAATCCGCTGAAAGCCAAAACCCTGTTCGGGGTTGAGGCGATGATAATAGGTTTCCTCAAGATAGGTCATCTCGGGGTAATTATCTTCATCGTGGCGGTGCGGCGGATAAGACGACCAGTTGCCTTGCGGGGTGAAAACCTCGGTTACCAGCAGGCTGTCGGCGACATCGGATTCCTCCATCGCAATCGGGTGGATATATCGGGTATTGCCGCCTTTGCCGCGTTCCACCATTTCAATGTCGCGAATGACACGGGCGGGGTAATTGCCTTTGCCCGGTGCCGTGCAAACCGCAAGGGTGCATTTGGTGGTGGCCTGTGCTGTCCAGTTCGCGTCATTTGGGGCATAAACGCAATGGGGCGATTTGCGCTCAAACACGCTCATGCGGTCGCCAAGCTCGCCAAATTTCTGGTCATCGACCGAAATATCGGCGCGACCCTCCACCAGTACCAGAATAACCTCGCGGTCACCGGTGGGCTCAGACGCGGTTTCGCCCGGCTCAAGGTGATAAAGCCCAAAACCGACATAGCCCCAATTGGCCGATTGTGCGGTAATGTCATGCACCTTGCCGTGGGTGGCGGTGGGTTTGCGTAACAGGTCGGCCATCAGGCGTCTCCTTTATCCAGTCCGGTTTGTTGGGCCATCTCGCGCAGTGATTTAAGGCCTAGGGTTTGATATTTCAAAGGATTGCGCACCGCAGGGTCTTGTTCGGCTTCAATCACCAGCCAGCCCTGATAGCCATGGTCGGCGGCCACTTTTAAAACCGGTTCAAAGGCCACTTCGCCTTCGCTATCGCCCGGTACGGTAAACACGCCGCGCCGCACCCCTTCAAGGAAGCTTAATTTCTCACCTTCGACCTGTTTGCGAATAACGGGGCGCACATTTTTGCAGTGGATATGGCCAACGCGGTTCATGTATTTAACTGCCAGTTCTTCGGGGTTGGCCCCGCCAAACAGGGCATGACCGGTATCGAGCAGCAAACGGGTTGCCGGGCCGGTATGGGCCATGAACGCATCAATTTCATCGCCACTTTCAACAATCGTGCCCATGTGATGATGATACACCAGCGTTACCCCCTGATCGGCGCAATATTGGGCAATGGCTTCAACATCGGCACCAAATTTCTCCCATTGGTCGGCAGGCAAAACCGGGCTGTTGGCAAGGGGCATATCATCATTGCCATGAATGGCATTGGATGTTTCGCACACAATACACACCTTGCACCCCATGGCCTTGAGCAGGTCCAAGTGCGGCTGAATGGCCTTTTTCTCGTCCTCGACCGAATGGACCAGCAGGTTCAATGAATGCCAGCCCGAAACGAATTTAAGGCCGTTTGGTTCAAGGGCAGCCTTCAGGGCGGCGGGTTCGGTCGGCATTTTGTGGCCTTTTTCAATGCCGTCAAAGCCGATCTCGCCTGCTTCGCGCAGGCAGGTTTCAAGCGAAATGTCCGCGCCAAGGGTCTGGTCATCATCGTTGGACCAGGCAATGGGGTTTGTACCATAAAGAATCATGGGGCTAATCTCCGGGGCGCTGGTTCTTCAGCGCGTTTTGGTAATTTTTGTGGGCTTCGTTCACACCGGGGCGCACGGAAACTTCGGGGACGGCAACATCCCACCAGTGGCCGCCTGCCTCGGTCGAGGGCAGCGGATCGGTATCAATAACAATGGCATAGGATTTGGTTGCCGCGCGGGCACGCCCCATGGCGTCTTCCAGTTCGGCAATCGACGAAACCTTTTCGGCAATTGCCCCCATTGATGCGGCATGGGCGGTAAAATCAATGGCTGATGGTTCAACATGGCGGGCTGTATCAAGCAGATTGTTAAAACTTGCGCCACCGGTTGCCATTTGCAGCCGGTTGATGCAGCCATAGCCACGATTATCGAGAATAACCGTGATAATCTTGTGGCCCAGCATCACACTGGTTGCCAGTTCGGAATTCATCATCATATAGGACCCGTCGCCAACCATCACGACAACGTCCTGATCGGGCCGGGCCATTTTAACACCCACACCCCCGGCAATTTCATAGCCCATGCAGCTATAGCCATATTCAACATGGTAGCTGTTGGGTTTTGCGGTTTTCCAAAGTTTGTGAAGTTCGCCGGGCAGGCCACCGGCAGCACAGACAACAATCGCGTCATCATTCAGGCTGCGTTGAACAGCGCCAATGACTTGCGCGTCGGTTGGCAGGGCATTGCCCGTTGGCGTTGCCGTTGCGGCATCCACGGCGGCAATCCATTCGGCTTTCAGATGTGCATCGGGGCGATTTGCGCAATAATCACCCAGCGCGGCTGAAAGCTCTTCCAGCACGATTTTGGCATCGCCGATCAGGGGCAGGGCATTGTGTTTGCTGCCATCAAAACCGGTAATGTTAATGCCCAAAAGGCGACGGTTGGGATTTTTAAACAGCGACCAGCTGCCGGTGGTGAAATCCTGCAAGCGGGTGCCAATGGCAATAACCAGGTCGGCCTTTTCCGCCACCGCATTGGCACTGCTGGCCCCGGTGACACCGATGGAACCAAGGTTCAGATCGTCATCCCACGGCAAGGCCGATTTCCCAGCCTGGGTTTCGCCAACACCAATGCCGTGTTTGTGGGCAAAGTTGTGCAGGGTTGCGCAGGCATCGGCATAATGCACACCGCCCCCGGCAATAATCATGGGGTTTTGCGCGCCTTTAATCGCGCGAACCGCTGCTGCCAGTTCGTCCAGATCGGGGCGTGGGCGGCGCGCTTTCCATGTTTTGGGGGCAAAGAAGCTTTCCGGCCAGTCATAGGCTTGTGTTTGTACATCCTGACAAAAAGCCAGCGTTACCGGGCCGCAATCGGCCGGGTCGGTCAGGGTGGCCATGGCACGGGGCAGGGCGGTTAATAAGTGTTCGGGGCGGCTGATACGGTCAAAATAACGGCTGACCGGTTTAAAACAGTCATTGGCGCTGATCGTGGCGTCGTTGAAATCCTCGATCTGTTGCAAAACCGGGTCCGGGGCGCGGTTGGCAAACACATCGCCGGGGATCAGCAAAACCGGCAGGCGGTTAACATGGGCCAGTGCCGCAGCAGTTATCATATTGGTGGCACCGGGTCCGATGGATGTGGTTACCGCCATGGCGCGTTTGCGGTTCGATGCCTTGGCATAGGCGATGGCGGCATGCGCCATGCCCTGTTCATTATGGCCGCGCCATGTGGGCAGGGCATCGCCAATGCCGTGCAATGCTTCGCCAAGGCCCGCCACATTGCCATGACCAAAAATCGCCCAGCAGCCGCCAAAAAACGGCACATCATCGGCGTTATATTGCACACTTAAATACCGCACCATGGCCTGGGCGGCTGTTAAACGGATGGTTTTCACGCCGTTCCTCCGATGTTTTTGCGTGCCTGATCCCATGACTGGCACAGGGCACGGTATTTATCCGCCATCTGATTGGTGGCGGTTGCATCATCTATGGTGCCGGTCAGCCAGTCGCGGGCCGTTGCGGCAAAAATGGTCCGCCCCACGGCAAAGCCACGTACCAGCTTGTGGCGGGCGGCGGCGGCAAAGCTGGCGGCCAGTTCCTCGCTCGGGGCTTCAAGGCCCAAAACAACCACGCCCCGGCAATAGGGATCATTGCGCGAAATGGTGTCACAGGCATGACACCACGCCGCATCGCTTTTCATCGGTTCCAGTTTCCACCAGTCGGGATAAACCCCAATGTCATAGAACCGCTGAATGATTTTTGCCGTTGTCTGATCATCGCACGGCGCAACCTTTGAGGGAATGATTTCGAGCAAAAATTCCAGCCGATTGGCGCGCCCGGCATCAAAAAGGCGTAAAATGGTTGCTTCCTGATCGGCTTTCATATCGGCATCATCGTCGGGATGATAAAAGCACAAAACCTTGATCACGTTTTCCACCGGCCATTCGGCCAGTTTGCTGCCCAGATCGGGGCCGATTTCAAGTTGCAACGGGCGCGATCCGGGCAGTTCAACCGGTCGGCCAATCCATAATCCTTGCCCGGCGGCGGCATAAAGGGCATCGCGGCCCAAACGGCCATCGCATAACAGGCCATAACCGGGCTTGCCACCGGCCACGGTTTTAACCGCGTTCAGGCACAGCTTTTTAAACGGGCCGATTTTGTCGGGCGATACGCCCAGTTCATCGGCCATGTCTTCAAGCTGCATGCGGTGGTCAAAGGCAAACACCCGCATTTCCGGCCAGTCACCCGTGCGGTTGGTGGCCCAATGCACCTGTTCAAGTTCGCCATCATGGCGCAGCGCCGGGGTTTTCATGCCGCGCTTAAAGAAAAACTGCAATTCCTCCCAACTGGGATAGGCCGGGGTGCAGCCATGGCGCGATACGGCAAAGGCCCCGCAGGCATTGGCATATTTAAGGGTGGTTTTCCAGTCCTCGCCGGTCAGCCAGCCTTTTAGAAGGCCCGACATAAACCCGTCGCCAGCACCCAAAACATTAAAAACCTCAACCGGGAAACCGGGGCCGGAAATGCCGTCATCCAGACTGTTGCCAATCTCGCTACTAAAGGCCGACGCCCCCATCGGGCCACGTTTGCACACAAGCGTCGCCGATGAAATGGCGCGCACCGCACGTAAGGCAGCCAGCGTGTCGGTGGTGCCCCCGGCAATGTGAAATTCTTCCTCGGTGCCAACAATCAAATCAAACAGGTTTAGTGTCGCCTGCAATTCACCGGTGACTTTGGCTGATGCAATAAAACGGTTTTCGCCATCACCGTGCCCGGCAAGGCCCCAGAGATTGGGGCGATAGTCAATATCCAGCGCAGTTTTCGCCCCGTTGGCACGGGCCAGTTTCAGCGCCTTTAACACTGCAGCCCGTGTGCGTGGGTGCGACAAATGGGTGCCGGTAACGGTTACACAACGGCTGCTGGCAATATAATCGGGGTCAATATCGTCTTCGCACAGCGCCATATCGGCACAGTTTTCACGGTAAAATATCAACGGAAACTGTTCTTGGTCGCGAATGCCTAACAATACAAGGGCGGTCAGGCGTTCGGGGTCGGTAATGACGCCTTGCACATCAACCCCTTCGGCCACCAGTTGTTCACGAATGAACCGGCCCATATGTTCATCGCCAACCCGCGTGATCAGGCCCGATTTAAGGCCAAGCCTTGCGGTGCCACACGCCATATTGGTGGGCGAGCCACCAATATATTTGTTGAAGGATGCCATGTCCTCCAGGCGGCCGCCAATTTGCGCTCCGTACAGGTCGACCGATGATCGGCCGATGGTAATGACATCGAGCGTCATCAGATGGTTCCTCCCAGCGATCCTTCAAGTTCGGCCAGTTCCTGCCCGCCTGCCATCAAATCCTGTAATTCTTCGGGCTTGATGTCGCCGCGCTTGGCCGTGCCGTGGGTTTGTCCGCGGTTTAACACCGTAAACCGGTCGCCCACCGCCATGGCATGGCGCACATTGTGGGTGATAAATACAACGCCGATCCCGGCTTTGCGCACCCGGTCAATCGTGGCAAGAACATTCGATGTTTGCCGCACCCCAAGGGCCGATGTCGGTTCGTCCAAAATCAGAACCTTGGCACCAAAATGTACCGCGCGCGCAATCGCCACACTTTGCCGCTCGCCGCCCGAAAGGGTGCCAACCGCCTGATCGGCTTCGCGCAGGTTAATGCCCATACGGGCCATTTCTTCAAATGTGATGCGATGGGCAGTTTTAAAATCAATCCATTTAAACGGGCCAAACCCCTTGCGCGGTTCGCGGCCCATCCAGAAATTGCGGGTGACAGACATCAGCGGGATCATCGCCAGGTCCTGATAAACCGTGGCAATGCCGGCGGTCATGGCATCGCGCGGGGTGGCAAAGCTGACTTCTTTGCCATTAACGCGAATAACGCCGCCGGTTGGCTTATGCACACCTGACATGGTCTTAATGAAGGTCGATTTACCCGCCCCGTTATCACCGAGCAAACAGTGGCATTCACCGGCAAAAACATCAAAGGAAACGCCGCCAAGCGCAATCACCGGGCCAAAGTTCTTTTTGATGTTGTCCATTTCCATCAAGGGTGTCGCCATCACCGTTCTCCCGTAATCAAGCGGCGGATATAGGTGTTCATAATCACAGCCAGTATCAGGATTGTGCCCAGAAACACCCGAAACAACGAACTTTCGGCCCCGGCAAAAAACAGGCCCTGTTGCACGACACCAAATATCAGGGCCCCTAATGCTGCCCCGATGACAGAGCCATAACCGCCAGTCAAAAGGGCGCCGCCGATAACCACGCAAATGATGGCTTCAAATTCCTTGAGCAAGCCACGGTCCGCTGCGGCCGAGCCAAATTCCATCACCTGGCAGGTGGCAAAAACAGTGGCGCAAAAGGCTGTAAACATGAACATCAGGATTTTAACCCGGTCGACCGGCACGCCTACATAACGCGCGGCTTTGGCGTCCCCGCCCGCGGCGAAAATCCAGTTGCCAAAACGCGTGCGGGTCAGCAGGAAGTGGCCAAAAATCACCAGTACAATCGCCCACACCACCAGCATTGGAATGCCTTCAACAATAGGCTGTCCGGTGCGTGTGCCACGGGTAAAAGTACCAACCCAGCCCATATCGCCAAACCACTGAAACAGATCCTTGAAAATCACGCCGCCAAACAGGAACGCCAGCGGGTCGCCAACGGCGGCTTCTTTGACGCCCCCAATAATGGTCTGGCGGGTGGTGGAAATTGACAGCCAGATGGTTAAACCGCGCAGAATATATAAAAATGCCAAGGTAACGATAAAACTGGGCAACCCGGTTTTAATCACCAAAAACCCGTTTAAGGCGCCAATTGCCATTGCAACGACAAAGGCCGCAATGATGGCGGCCCATACTGGCCAGCCCATATGCACGGAAAGAATGGCGATGACGACACCGGAAAAGCCGATCATGGAGCCGACCGACAGGTCAAACTCGCCCGCAATCATCAACAGGCAGGCACCCACGGCAATGATGGCAAATTGTGCCGAAACCACGGTCCAGTTTTTGATGCCTTCCGGTGCGAACATACCGCTGTCGCCCGCGATCATCAAAAAGAACACAAAAACCAGAATTGCACCGCAAATCGCGCCCAGTTCGGGTCGGATCATGGCACGACGAAGGCTTGAGACTTGCTTTAATCGCTCGTCCGTCATGGCATTACTCTTGTATTTTGGGAAGGGAGAGTTGCCAGGGGGCGGTGACGTGCACACGCCCCCTGACGGGAGAAAAAAGGTTTAGCGATTAGCGATATTCGCCCGCATATTTTTCCACCAGGCCGATATTTTCCTTGGTGATAAAACCGGGACCTGAATTGATATCGCCTGACGGCAGAACGCCATAACGCACATAGTTGGTCAGGATGACAACCGGCAGATACCCCTGAAGGTAAGGCTGCTGGTCAATGGCAAAGTCGATATCGCCTTTTTTGATGCCATCAGCAATTTTGGCCGAAAGATCAAATGTGCCAAACGGGATCTGGCCGTTCAGGCCCAGTTCGCGCAGGGCATCCAGGGTTGGTTCAGCCGAATTCGGGCCAAGGGCCAAAACGGCCCCCACATCCTGATGGGCATTAAGATAGGCCGAAACCTTGTTTTTCACTTCCGACGGATCAAGCCCGGTATCAATCATCTGGTTGCCCAGATCGGTGCCAATCGCATCGGCAAAGCCACGGCACCGTTCAACCGACGCCGGGTTGGTGATGTAATGGTTCACACACAGGAAGGATTTTACACCCTTGGCGGCCATGCGTTTGCCTGCGCCAAAACCGGCGTCATATTCGGGCTGGCCCACATGCATCAGCGCGCCGAGTTCGTGCGATTGTTCGACCGTGCCGGAATTGATGGTAATAACCGGAATACCCTTGGCAATCGCGTCTTCGACCGGGCCTTTCAGCACGTTAAAATCGGCAATGGTAACGATGATGCCATCGGGGTTGGATGCAGCGGCCTGCTGCACAATGCGGGCCATATCGGCAAGGTCGCCGGTGGGCGGGTTGCGATATTCAACATTCACATCCATCTGGTCGCCCGCTACCTTGATGGCGTTTTTGATCACGTTCCACCAGCTATCGGAATCCGGTGCGTGACTGATCAGAACAAAATTTTCGCCTGCAGCCTGGGCGCTGGTGGCCGATGTGGCCAATCCGGCAAGTGCCACGGTTGTGGCGGCAATTGCGGTCAGTGTCTTTTTCATTTTCATCTTGGTCTTAGCCTCCCTATCGGCTTTTGGTCGTAACACCGTTGTAGGATCGGTGCGGTGGTTCCTGCCGTTGTCTCGGCATTTTGCTTTACGGTTTCTGGTTTATTGCGGCGAACCGCTTGGCAAAACGGGAAAGCGGGTTGCTTCCCCTTTTGTTTGCGTATGGAATTTTTATTCCATTAAAAATGAAATGCAACAAAATTTTCTATTTTGTTGTCTGGTCCCGCCTGGCACCAATTGCAACCGCAAGGGAAATCGCCAGCGAAAGTGTGGCCGAAAGGGCGCGGAACGCCCCCACATCAACCTCGGTCACATGCAGGGTCAGGGCGTGTAATTTTTGAAGCGGGCTGGTAATGGTGTCGGTTATGGCAACAATTTCATTGCCGAGTCCGCGTGCATATTGCGCCAGTTCCACGGTTTCCTGCGAATAGGGGGCAAAGGTGATGGCGATGAGAACATCACCTTTGCGAATGGTATGGCGGTGGTTCAGCTTGCCAACCCCGTCATGGAAAACAGCGGGAATATCCATTTTTTCCAACGCATAGGACAAATAGGACGCCACCGGAAACGCCCTGCGCAGGCCAATGATGTGGATCATCGGCGCATGGGCCAGCAAGTCCACAGCCTGTTCCAGCGTTTCAGGGTCAATCGAGGATGCCAGGTTTTCCAGCGATATGCGCCCGGCCTCGACAAATTCGGCCAGTAATGCCGATGGGCTATCAGCCCCCGATGCCTTTAAATTTTCCAGTCTTGTGGCGTAGTCCGGCCATTTCAGGGCATAGGTTTCGCGAAACATTTTTTGCATGTCGCTAAAGCCGGAAAACCCCATTAACTGGCAAAACCGCATAAAGGCCGATGGTTGCACACCGGCGGCAGATGAGAGTTCGGCCACCGTTGAAACCGCTATGCGGTCGGTGTTTTCGGCAATGTAATCGGCACATTGACGCAGGCGTTTGGGCATGGATTCGGAAATGTCGAGCAGGCGGTGATTAAATTCTTCCAACGAAACGGGGGCGGTTTGATCGCTCATGTCGTGCCTTTTTTGTTTTTTCTTGACGAATGACATGTTCCATGGTCATCCAGAATATAGAACAAAAATTCTATTTTTATTTGGGCGAGGAGTCTAGGAAAATGAGCAGCATTGGCGTTGGTTTGATTGGAACCGGCTTTATGGGCAAGGCCCATGCGTTGGCTTATGGGGCGGCAAAGGCGGTTATGGGGGATGTGCCGGATGTTCGGCTGGAACTGTTATGCGAGCAACCCTTTGACAAGGCCGAAAAATTTGCCGACCAGTTTGGCTTTGCCCGCGCAACCGATAACTGGCGCGACCTGTTAACCGCCCCGGCGATTGATATCATTTCCATCACCACGCCCAATATGTTGCACCATGAAATGGCATTGGCCGCGATTGCCGCAGGCAAACATGTGTATTGCGAAAAACCGCTGGCTCTAACACTGGATCAGGCGCGCGAGATGCGCGATGCCGCGACCAAAGCCGGGGTTAAAACCATGGTCGGCTATAATTACATCCATAACCCGGCCTTTACCCATGCCTGTCGGTTGGTAAAATCCGGCGCGATTGGCCCGGTGGTGCATTTTCGCGGCTGGGTGGACGAGGATTATCAGGCGGACCCTGATCTGGCCTGGACATGGCGCAGCACCCTTGCCGATGCCGGGCTAGGCGCGTTGGGCGATATGGGCTGCCATCTGGTATCAATGACCTATGGTTTGCTTGGTCCGGTCAACAGCCTGATTGGCGATATGCAAACCGTGCATCAAACCCGCCCGTTGGCCGATGGGTCCGGTCATGCGGCCGTTGAAAACGAAGATACTGCAACGGCCGTGATCCGCTTTGAAAGTGGGGTGCAGGGCAGCATTTCAACATCGCGGTCGGCCTGGGGTCGCAAAAGCCGCCTGGCATGGGAAGTTCACGGCAGTGAAGGTATGATTTGTTTTGATCAGGAACGCATGAACGAGTTGCAGCTTTATCAAAACACCGGCAACCCCGCGGAACAGGGCTTTAAAACCATTCTGACCAGCCCGCATCACGCGCCCTATGGCAATTTCTGCCCGGCAGCGGGCCATCAGTTGGGTTTTAACGACCTTAAGGTCATTGAATGTGCCACCTTCCTGTCGGCTTTGGCCCGGGGCGAGGATGCCTACCCCAATTTCAACGACGCCTTTGAATTTGAAAAACTTATTCACGCCGTAGCGACAGCGGCCCACGAAGACCGCCGGGTGAGTGTTGCCGAATTTGAGTGATTGAAAACACCAGACGGGGTGGGGTTTACGTCATCCCGTCTGCTTTTCATGCACGTTTATTGCACCGATAATCCTTCAAAATCCTTCAGCACGTTTAAAACGATCGATGTTTTAACGTGCTGAACGGAATCATGTGGCAACAGCACATCATTCACAAATCGCGATAAATCATTCAAATCGCGGGTGACGACTTTTAAGTGATAATCCATTTCCCCGGTCAGGGCATAGGCCTCTAACACCTCGGGTAAATCGGCCAGCAACTCGCCAAACCGTTTGGCGTTATCGCGGTTATGGGTGGCCAGCGTTACCGAAATTACCACCATCAGGCCCAGCCCCAGCTTCTGCCGGTCAATCGCGGCATGATAGCCCGAAATAAAGCCTTCCGCCTCTAGCCGGGTGCGTCGGCGCGAGCATTGCGACGGCGACAGGGCAATGCGATCCGACAGCTCGTTATTGGTCAATCGGCCATCGCGTTGTAGTTCGGCCAGTAATTTCAGGTCCATTTTATCCAGATGCGTCATATGTGCGCCATTTTATATTTTGATGCGTGTTTCGTGCAAAATACTGGCAAATCCCTCTAAGAATGCAAGCACATTGTACGCGATTGGGCGCAAGATTATGGGCAGTTAATAATTAGACAAATCCAAAATCAGGAGACTTCCCATGGGTCCGTTCCCGCACGATGCGCCGCGCGCCACCATCAGCGATGAAAACTCCGCTGGCACCGATGGTTTTGAGTTTGTTGAATTTGCGCATGATGACCCGGAAAAACTCGCGGTGCTGTTTGACCGCATGGGGTATGTCCCCGTCGCCAAACATAAAAGCAAAAATATCACTGTCTGGCGTCAGGGCGATATTAACTATATCGTTAATGCCGAACCCGGATCACACGGGATGAAATTTGTTGCAAAGCATGGTCCGTGTGCGCCAGCGATGGCATGGCGGGTTGTGAATGCCCAACATGCTTTTGACCACGCGGTTGCCAAGGGCGCCGAACCTTATTTGGGCGATGATAAAACGCTTGATGTGCCGGCCATCGTCGGCATTGGCGGTTCGCTGATTTATTTTGTTGATCGTTATAACGATACCGGTTCGGCCTATGACGCCGAATTTGACTGGATCGGCGAACGGGACCCGAAACCCGAAGGGGTTGGCTTTTATTTCCTCGACCATCTGACCCATAATGTCTATCGCGGCAATATGGACAAATGGTGGGATTTTTATCGCAATCTGTTTAACTTCACACAGATTCATTTCTTTGACATTGCCGGTAAAATGACCGGACTGGTCAGCCGTGCCATTACCTCGCCCTGTGGTAAAATTCGCATTCCGTTAAATGAATCGACCGACGATAAAAGCCAGATCGAGGAATACCTGAAAAAATACAATGGCGAAGGTATTCAGCACATCGCCGTTGGCACCGATGGTATTTACGAAGCAACTGACAAACTGGCGGCCAATGACCTTAAATTTATGCCCGGCCCGCCTGAAGTTTATTACGAACAGTCGTTTGACCGCGTAAACGGCCATGACGAGCCGATAGAGCGGATGAAAAAACACGGCATCCTGATTGATGGCGAAGGGGTGATTGATGGCGGCATGACCAAGATTTTGCTGCAAATATTCTCAAAAACCGTGATCGGGCCGATCTTTTTTGAATTCATTCAGCGCAAAGGCGACGAAGGCTTTGGCGAAGGCAATTTCCGTGCCTTGTTTGAAAGCATCGAGGAAGACCAGATCCGTCGCGGTGTTTTGAAGGTGGATGCGGCGGAATAAAACCGTTCATTGTGGTTCCAGAGGTGCGTGTATATGCGCGCCTCTGGCTTTTTGTTTTCGTGTTTATCTCACGTAACGTCCATTTTTATCAAAGTACAGTGCGTCACCATCTGAAAATTCGATCCGGGCAAGTCCCTTTTCAAACGGATCGGCGTCTTTCGCCTCTATGGGATCAAAGGCAAATTGCCCGTCAAAACCGTAATACCCAAACAAATACTCGCCATCATCATTTCGGTCGGCGTTGGATCGAAGCACAAATAACCCTTCCGAATAACCCTGATAGTGCCAGTTCTCGGGCAGGGACATTTTCAGCCTCATCCGGGTATCGTAAACAAAGTCCTGTTCCACATCATTTTCTTTCCGGGTCAGGACCAGATAACCGTCATAGAACCTGAAACGGTAGGGTTCAAAGCCAAAGAAGTCTGCGGCATTGCCTTCCTGTGCCAGGGTCTGGCCGCGCGAATTAATGATCGTCCATTTTGTGATATTTTCTGTGTGTGTCGTGTGTGAGACAGTGCCTCTCGAACAACGCCCGATGCATAGGCCGAATATTGGAAGGCTTATTTCCCGCGTGCCAACAATTTTTTTAACAAGGCCAATCCCGTTCAGGCTTGAGCTACAGTTTGTATATTCCGCCTCCAGCACAACCTTGCCCTGCTTATCCTTGTATCCACAGCGATAGTCATTTCCTTCGCCAACGGAAAAATCAACAAGTTCATCAAGCGGTGAGGGCAGACAGGTACGATAGGCTACAAGGGCGTTGGGGGCGTCTTCAAACCCATCGGGTTGATGAAAAGACGGGCAGCTTGCGAATTGTTGGCTTAAACTTTTCTCACGTGCGCGCAAAGCCTTGTTTACCGGTATATCGGTTGGAAAACGGTCCTGTATTTGTTCAAGGCGTTGTGCGCGAAACGTGCTTTCAAACAGGTTCTGGATGTCTGCTTCGCTAATCTCTTTTTCCGGGTCGGCGGGAATGTCGTTTTGGCGCGTGCGGGCCTGGTCGAGTTTGTCCTGTGCTATTTTCTGGTCGCGCTTCGCAAGCCATTCTCCAACTGCATACAGATTAATGTGCGCCTTTTGTACTTCATGCAGCGCGTTAGTTTGGACCTTGCCGGTTTTTAGCAGGTCGCGATAATAGGATTTTGCGCGTTTTGTGGCGTCTGAAAGCTCAAATCCGTTGCTTTGGAAAAGATCGTCCCAGCTTGGGCTGCCAGGGATGTTAAAGCTAATATCCGGGTCGCCCGAGGCCCCAAAAATACCGGGGTCACATTCGACCCATACACTCTCAAAAAGGATCGGGGAAAATTTCAAGTCGACGCTATAAAGCTCAATCTTTTTGGCAATGTCATCAGGCACATAGGTGCCGATACCTTTTATGGCCGAGACAAAACTGTTTTTGGTTGCGGCTTTTTTAAAGGTCCAGTTTGCCGTGCAATAAACAACAGGTTCCCCCCACAGGGTATAAATTAGCAGCTTTGCCCGAATATCAACCCAGGCCGTTCCTTCCCCTGTTGCTTCCCATCCGTCTAACATCGGCGCGGGGAACCGAACCTGCACATCTTTAAAGGTAATGACGTCGGATTCCACCTTGTTAATGCGGGTGATGTCCTCTTCATCGGCAAAGGCGGGGGTATGGAGCGATAAAATCAGGGTAACAATTAAAAATACAAACCGGATGACTGAAAATTTCATAATTCTTTCCCCTGGGCGAGTATCTGGGCCTCGTTCTTAAAAGCAGCGCAGTCTCCCGATAGGGCGAGATAGGTATTGGCATAATCTTTGGTGTATTGTGCAAAAAATTCGGTTGACGTTGAATATCGTTCTGAATGGGAAATTTTTTGCACCATATAGGCGTAATAGAAATAATAGCTGCCCGGCAGATCGCGGGTTTCCTTGCGAGCCAGCCCCATATATTGCAGGCTTAGTTCGAAATCCTGTTCTTTAAAGGCGTGGGCCGCATATCGAAGCAAGTTTTCGGCCATCGTCTTGTTGTCATCAAAAAGGGCTTTTTCGGCTTCCCGGGCATTGGCAATCTTTTTGTCGCTCAGTTTGAACGTAAGGTATTTGGGCAACTCGACATTCGGTGTTTTCTTTTGCAACAGGCCCAACCGTTGCATTAGGGCGGGAAGGGCCTTTGGTGCGCAAGATGCGTTTTCTGTGTCTGAAACCGCGGTCGATATCATGGTCGTAAGGTTTTTCCGAACGATTTTTGCGTCCCAGATGTCAGAATAAACAAGGGTTGCTATCGATAGAAGCGGCACGGCAACCACGCAAGAGACCTTAAAAAATCCGCTGACCCGTGAGGCATCCTTGTCGCGACCGGTGATTAACCGCAAAAGCCCATAAAACGCCAGCAAGATGGCAAAGGCGGCCAAGAGTTGCTCAACAAAAAGCCAGTTGCTGAGCCATTTGGTGGCCAGCATGAGGCCGACAATCGCTGTTGCCCAGCCGATGTTTTCGTTTCGGCTGAGCAGGAAATTACCGCTCACAATGACCGCAATAAAGGCGATGATGCGAATACTGGTATCCAGAAACGTATCTGTGCCAAATTGCGTGATCAGCCACCCGTTTGCGACGACGACAAGCCACAGCGCGCCCGGCAATATGAGATCGGTTACCTTGTTTTCGTGTCTTGGCTGATAGGCTTTGGCCTTTCGCGCGACAGGTTCTTCGGTTTCTGTATCATCCGGTGTCTCGTTCGTTTCTGTTGCGGGATCAATAAAACCGGTACTGGCAGAATAGTGAAAATCGCCTTTGCATGACGGGCAAATGATTTTCAGGACTTTATCCCTGAGGGGTATTCGGGTGGGTTCACCGCAAATCGGACAGTTAATAACGATCTTCTGCTCATCCATCACCAATACCCGATTTTGTACTATAGAATTGTATAATTCTATATATCGGTCTGGCTGATTTTGGAATGAGTTATTACGATTGAATCAATGTGTTAGGCAATCGCCTGGTTGGTTTTGCTGTGATGAAAAACGGAACCCCGGATTTGGTGTTGGAAAACCCGGGGTTCATAACATCTCGTGAACAAATCAATACCCGCCCAACCCCAGCATTTGCGGTAACCACATGATCAAACCGGGAATGGCGATCATAAGCACCACACGAATAAAATCCGCTGCCAGAAACGGTAAAATCCCGCGTGACAGGGTGGCGATGTTCATGTCGGGGGCAACACCCTGAATGATGAACAAATTCATGCCAATCGGCGGGGTGATCAGGCCAATTTCAACCACCGACACCAGAACAACGCCAAACCATACCGGGTCATAGCCAACACCGGTTATTACGCTATAGGCGGGCACAACGGTCAGCAAAATCATGGAAAGGCTGTCCATGAAACAGCCCAGAACGACATAAAAAACCAGTAGTGAAATCAGCACCGCCAGCGGCGAAAAACCCTGACTGGTGATCCAGTTAACCAGTGTTTGAGTCAGCCCGCTGGTTTCAATGAAAAAGTTAAATAACGATGCACCGATCAGGATCAAAAAGATCATGCCGGTCATGCCAGCGGTTTCACGAATGCCGCTGCGTAAAACCGTCCAGGTCAGTTTTTTGCGGATAAAGGCAAACAGTAACGCCCCGCCCGCACCCACAGCGGCGGCTTCGGTGGGCGAAAACAACCCGGCGTAAATGCCGCCAATCACCAGCAGGATGAGAACAATCGCATCCCACATCCGCAACAGCGCCCCCCAGCGTTGCGACCACGGGGTATAATCGCTGACAGGGGCCAGTTCAGGTTTGCGCATGACTTGTAAACGGATCGAGATGATATAAAGCACGGTTGCCAAAACACCGGGGATCATGGCCCCGGCAAACAGCGCGCCAATCGATTGTTCGGTCATCAGCGCATAAATCACCAGCAAGATAGAGGGCGGGATGAGAACGCCCAATGTGCCGCCCGCCGCAATCGACGCCCCGGCCAGGCTTTTGGCATAACCCCGGCTTTGCATTTCGGGCAGGGCCACACGACCCATGGTGGCACAGGTCGCCAGCGATGATCCGCAAATGGCACCAAAAATGGCACTGGCCCCGACGCTGGATGCCGCAAGGCCGCCGCGACGGTGCCCGGCAAAGGCCGTTATGCCGCGAAACAAATTACCCGACAGGCCGGAATGCGATGCAAACACCCCCATAAAGATGAACAAGGGTACTACCGAAAGCCCATAGGGAAATATCGCCTCGAACGGCAGGCTTGCCATCACATAGCTGGCCGAAGACCAGTCCATCAGCATCAAGGTGCCGCCAATGCCGACCAGCGCCATGGCAACGGCCACCGGCACGCGCAGCAATGCCAAACCAAGGGCGACCACAAAGCCGATTAATCCTGCCCATTCCGTCGCCATTAAATCGTCTCGCCCGTAAAAACAAATTTCAGAAATTTAACAAAACAAACCAGTGTCGACAGAGCCAACCCGCTGAGCAAAAACACCCAGAACAAAATCATCGGGATTGCCAGGTTTTGCGAGACATCGCCATAGGCCAGTTGTTCCATCGCCCGGCCCCATGACAGATAAAACAAAAACGCCATTAATGCCGCGCCGGTCAGCGGGATCAGGGCATCAATAATGTAAAAGAACCGCCGAAATATCCGCTTGCCAAACAGGTCCACCGTGACATGTGCGCCAGTGCTAAAGGCATGAGGAATGGCCCAGGATGCCGCCGCCATCACGCAAAACTGGGTTAAATCGACCGCCCCGATAAAAGACTGGCCGCCAATGCGCCGCCAGACAATATCGGCCACCACAACCGCAATCGCGCCAATCAGGGCGGTCATACCGGCAAAGGCGAAAATATCGGTGATGCGGGTCATGATATGGTCAAGGCGGCGAACCGCAGCATAGAGCTGCGGTTCATCACGAATGTGGGTCGGTTGGTTCATTTGTCGCCAGCGTGATATTTGGTGTCAAACTGCGTGACCAGTTCCTGGGCGCGCTGGTAAATGGCTTCGGGGTCTTTCACACCTTTGGCTTTCAGGCCCTCAAGGTATTCCTTGATCATGGGCTGAACGGCGTCTTTCCATTCGGCACGGGTTTTATCATCAATTTTGATGATTTCATTGCCATGCTTAACCGCATCGGCCTTGCCGGCGGCTTCCCATTTATCCCACCAGCCGCCAAATTTTGCGACCAGAGGATCGCCCGAAATTTCGTCAATCGCTTTGCGAACATCTTCGGGCAGGGAATCAAACTTTTTCTGGTTCATCAAAAAATAGAACCCGGCCACATAGGCCCCGGCATCGGTGTGGTATTTCAAAAGTTCGTTGGCTTTAACCGCATTAACCAGGTCCCAGGTGGTAACCAGCCCGTCGATATTGCCTTTTTGCAGGTTTTCATAAATCGCCGAGGGCGGCAAACCAACCGGCGACGCCCCATACGATTCCAGCATGGCGGAAACCGCCGGGCTTGGCGTGCGCAAACGAAGACCTTTCAGGTCCTCAAGGGATCGTACCGGTTTATCAAGGGTATGGATCAACCCGCCTTCATGGGTGAACAGGGCCAGAACCTTGAAATCCTTGTAATCGCTGCCCAGCATGCCTTCTTTATACAGGTTCCACAGGGTTTCAGACCCGGAATCGGCATATTTCACCAGAAACGGCATTTCAATAATCGATGCCGCCGGGTAACGGTCACGCGGAATACCGTTAAGGCCCACCGCCATGTCAATCACACCGGCACGCACCTGATCGGCCTGGCGGTCAATTTTACCAAAGGCCGATGTGGCATCGTAAATTTTAACTTCGACCTTGCCGTGGGTCTTTTCTTCTAACTGTTTGGCCCAGGGTTCCAGAAAATCCTTTTGAAAGCCGTGGCTGGGCGGCAGGTAATGGCTGATTTTAAGGGTAATTTCGGCGGCATTGGCATAGCTTGCCCCGGCAAGCACCGTTGCGCCGACCAAAAGGCCAAGCATGGTTTTGCGGAAATTCAGATGTTTCATGTTTCTCTCCCTGTTGTTTTGTCTTGTCTGGCGGCACCTGTTGCGGTGCAGCCGATTTGTTTCTGTTTCTGGTTCAGGCTGTTGGGATTATTCCGGGGCGGCATTGGCAAAGGCAGGCAGGCTGGTGCAATGGGCATTCACTGCACAAATGGCCGGGTAGGGCGATAAATCGACATCAAACCGCCGCGCATTATAAACCTGCGGCACAAGGCAGGTATCGGCCAGTGACAGGTCCGCCCCCAAACAAAACGGTCCGTTATTGCGGTGGGGTGCAATCAGGGCTTCAAGCGTGTCAAACCCCGCGCAAATCCAGTGGCGATACCATTCCTGTTTCGCATCGGCCGACGCACCTAGCGTGTTGGTGATGTATTTTAAAATCCGCAAATTGTTCAACGGGTGAATGTCGCAGGCAATGGTATGGGCGACCTCGCGCACGCCAAGGGCGGCCAGCGGATCTGCCGGGATCAGGCGCGGGGATGGATACATCGCATCGAGCCATTCAATCAACGCCAGCGATTGGCCGAAGGTTTTGCCGCCAAAGGTAAAGGACGGCACCAGCCCCGATGGCTCGACCGATTTATAGAGGCTTTGCGATTGCGCGCCGGTGCGCAGATCAACAATCTCGACCGTTTCTGGCTGCAACCCTTTCAGATTAAGGGCGATGCGCACGCGGTACGAGGCCGATGAACGGAAGTAATCGTAAAAAGTCAGGTCGTTCAGTTTCATCCCGGGCTCTTTTTTTTAATGTGCCTTGGCTGCGTGCGGGGCCGTGCCCGCCTGCATAAAAAAGGGCATTGCCTTTGATATCGTCTGTTGGCGGCACCCCTGTTTTGGTGGCTCTGGCAACGCGACGGCAGGGCAAAAGCGATTTCCTCTTTCAGATTGGAATTATGCTATATATAATGAATTACGCAATATGAAATTTTCACAGGCATTTTTTAATCGTGACCCCAACCCAACTTTCGCAACACGATGCCATTGACCCGACGGTCGAAGACGCTGGCGATACCCGCAAGGGTATTCAGTCGATCGAGGTCGGCGGGCGTATTATTTCGGCCTTGTGCGATTTTCAATATCCCGTGCCGTTAAAGGATCTGGCCGCGGCGGTCGATATGCCGGCGGCAAAGGTGCATCGTTATCTGACCAGCCTGGCGCGCATCGGGCTGGCGTTTCAGGATGACCAATCGGGCTTGTATGGTTTGGGGCCAATGGCCTTGCGCATGGGCTTATCGGCGATTGAACGCAATGATGTGGTGATGCGCGCCGGGCGTTTATTGCGCAGCCTTACCCTTGAATGGCGATCTTCCGGGCATTTGGCGATTTGGGGCGAACGCGGCCCGGTGTTGATCCGCACCGAACATGGCGGGCCGCCGGTTATTTCGACCATGGGGTTGGGCACGGTGATGCCGCTGTTGCGATCCGCCACCGGGCAGGCATTTTTGGCCGCTATGCCACGCTCGGCAATTGAACATGTCATTGTCGCCGAGCAGGAAATTCTGGGCTGGAACGATGCCACGGTGGATCAGTTGATCACGGAAACCGGTAAACGCGGGGCGGCCGTGATTGAGGGTGACATTGTGCCGGGCCTGTCGGCGATCAGCGCGCCGGTTTTTAATCTTGACGGGGCAGTGGCGTGCTGCGTCACCCTGATGAACCCGCAGGCCAATTATTTTCAGCCCGGTCATGCCGCCTTTGAGGCGTTTTTGCACGAAATTGATCTGTTTAATCATAGCTGGGGCGGGCGCGCCCGTGCGGCCCCCTGATGATTGAATTACATGCTGTTGAGTTTGCCAAGCAGGGTCGTCAGCGCCTCAAAGTCCTTGTCGCCCAGAAAATCGCGGACTTTTTGATTATAGGCAATGCCCGCCTGGCACAGGGATAAAAAGGCGCTTTCGCCTTGTCTGGTTAATTCGATCAGGTGAATGCGGCGGTCGTTTTCATCTTGTCGGCGTTTTAGCCAGCGCCGCGTTTCGATGGAATGAACCGCACGGGAAACCTTGGTTTTATGCAGGCCGGTGCGAATGCCGATATCGGTTGCGGTTTGCGCGCCATACTGGCCAAGGGTGGCAAGAACGCGCCATTCCGACCGGGTCATTTTATAGCGGTCGCGGTAAATATCGGCAAAGCCAAGGCTGACTTTTTCGCTGGTGTGATGCAGCAAAAATGGCAGGAAACCGTGCAGGTCGAATTTTTCTGTCATCGCGTTTGATCGCTGTTTGATAGTTACAAAAATTATAGTTACGAATGTAACTATATCAAATAATGTTAGGGAGAAGGCAATGAGTGATCACATTGTTTTAGCAAAAAAGAACCCGGCACCAAACACGGGCGATTTGCAATATATGCCCGGTTTTGGCAATGATTTTGAAACCGAATGCCTGCCCGGTGTGTTGCCGCAAGGCCGAAACAGCCCGCAAAAATGCGCCTATGGCCTTTATGCCGAACAGCTTTCAGGATCGCCCTTTACCGCCCCGCGCGGCACCAATGAACGCTCCTGGCTGTATCGTATTCGCCCCAGCGTGCGCCACAATGGCCGGTTTGAAACACTTGATTTGCCGCATTGGAAAACAGCTCCCTGCCTGAATGACCATACCCTTGCATTGGGCCAGTTGCGGTGGGACCCGGTGGATATGCCAACCACCCCGACCGATTTTATCGCCGGGATGCGCACCATCACCACGGCGGGCGATGCACTGGGCCAGTCGGGCATGGCGACTCATGTTTATGTGTGCAATGCCGATATGGTCGATGATTACTTTTTTAATGCCGATGCAGAATTGCTGGTGGTGCCGCAAATTGGCACGCTGCGCATTTTCACCGAACTGGGGATTATGGACGTTGCGCCGTTAGAAGTTGCGTTAATTCCGCGCGGCATGATGTTCAAGGTTTCCATTCTCGATGCTGGTGCCGATGGCGGGGCGCGCGGATATGTGTGCGAAAATTACGGGGCGAAATTTACTCTGCCCGAACGCGGGCCGATTGGCGCAAACTGCCTTGCCAACCCGCGCGATTTTAAAACACCCGTTGCCGCCTATGAAGACAAGGAAACACCGTGCCGGGTGCTGGTAAAATGGTGCGGGCAGTTTCATGTTACCGATATTGGCCATTCTCCGCTGGATGTTGTGGGCTGGCATGGCAATTACACCCCGTTCAAATACGATTTGCGCACCTTTTCACCGGTCGGCGCGATTTTGTTTGATCACCCGGACCCGTCGATTTTTACCGTGTTAACCGCGCCATCGGGCGAAGCCGGCACGGCGAATATCGATTTTGTTATTTTTCCGCCGCGCTGGATGGTGGCGGAAAACACCTTTCGCCCGCCCTGGTATCACCGCAACATCATGAGCGAGTTTATGGGCCTGATCGAAGGCCAGTATGATGCCAAGGAACAAGGCTTCGTTCCCGGTGGCATGAGCCTGCATAACATGATGCTGGCCCACGGCCCCGATGCGGAGGGTTTCACCAAGGCATCGGAAATGGAATTAAAACCGGTCAAGCAGGAAGGCACAATGGCCTTTATGTTTGAAACCCGTTTTCCCCAGCAACTGACCCGCTTTGCCGCCGAATTGCCCGGCCTGCAAAACGATTATCAGGAGTGCTGGCAAGGGCTGGAACGCCGGTTTGATGGCACCCCTGAAGGGCGCCAGGATTAGTGTTAAAGCTGGTTGATCGGAAATCGGCCAACCAGCCCTCAATCGGCGGGAGGGCTTCTTGGAAGCCCTTGCCTTACGCGGCATAAGCGGCGCGGTGCCGTCGCACCTAACCACGTCCCTGCGAATTGACTTCGCAGAGACGAGGAAAACCCAAATTTCACTATTTGAAATATAATTTTAAAAATAGCCGGAAACATCCGGCAAGGAGACAGGACCGATGAAATTTGCCACCCTGAAAGACGGCAGCCGTGATGGAAAGCTGGTTTTGGTATCGCGCGATTTAACCCGTTATATCGCCTGCGACCATGCCCCGAACCTGCAATTCGCGCTTGATCACTGGAATGATCTGACCGATCCGCTGGCCGATATTGCAACCCGGCTGGAAAGCGACACAGATTGCGGTCAGCCGTTTGATCAAAAACAGGCCCATTCACCGCTGCCGCGTGCCTATCAGTGGGCCGATGGATCGGCCTATGTTAACCACGTTGAACTGGTGCGCAAGGCGCGCGGGGCGGAAATTCCGGCAAGTTTCTGGACTGATCCGTTGATGTATCAGGGCGGATCAGACAGTTTTCTCGCCCCCACCGACCCGATTGTGCTGGGTGACGAAGCCTGGGGCATTGATATGGAAGGCGAGGTTGCCGTTATTACCGGCGATGTGCCAATGGGTGTTACGCCCGAAGATGCGCGTAAATACATTCGTTTGATCATGCTGGTTAATGATGTGTCGTTGCGCGGCCTGATCCCCGGCGAGCTGGCAAAGGGATTTGGCTTTTTCCAGTCTAAACCATCCTCGGCCTTTTCACCGGTTGCGATTACGCCCGATGAACTGGGCGATGCCTGGGACGGTGGCAAGGTGCATTTGCCTTTGAATGTTGATTTGAACGGCAAGCCGTTTGGCCGGGCCAATGCCGGTATCGACATGACGTTTGATTTTGGCCAACTGGTCGCCCATGCCGCCAAAACCCGGCCGCTATGCGCGGGCAGTATTGTTGGTTCGGGTACGGTTTCGAACAAACTGGACGGTGAACCGGGTAAACCGGTGGCCGATGGCGGGGCGGGTTATTCCTGCATTGCCGAAATTCGTATGATTGAAACCATCCGCGATGGCAAACCGGCAACGCCATTTATGCGGTTTGGCGATAATGTCAAAATTGCCATGTGCGATGAAAATGGCCAATCCATTTTTGGTATGATTGATCAGACGGTTCAAAAATATACCGGTTAAGGCGGTTGGCTCGACCAACGTTATACATAGACCAGGCCCCTGTCGCAGATAACGGCAGGGGCTTTGCTTTTAGGTCATGATAAAACGCTCGGGTCGCGGTCCAGCAGCATACCGGCACGCGCGCCCTTGTTTGCCCCATCCGACCAGCTCTCACGGCCATTCACCCATACGCTTTTAATGCCATGTGCCGGTGTTTTGGGTTTTTCATAGGTCGCACCAGATTCAATTGTTGCCGGGTCAAACAACACCAAATCGGCAAAGCCGCCGTCCTTGATCCGCCCTCGATCCTTAAGGCCGAAGCGGTCGGCAGGCATTGATGTCATGCGTTTCACACCTTCTTCTAGCGTAAACAGGCCTATATCACGCACATAATGGCCTAAAACACGCGGAAAGGTGCCCCATACACGCGGGTGCGAATGGGTGCCGCGCGCAATGCCGTCCGAGCAAATAATGGTATGTTCAAATGACAAAATGCGCCGGACATCGCTTTCATCCATAATAAAAAAAATACCGGTGGCGGGTAGCAAACGCTCCATCGCGGTGTCGATATCGGTGTTCCATTCCTTGGCAATGTCGGCCAAGTCGCGGCCCGCCATTTTCGGATAAGCCAGCGATTCTGCCACAATCACGCGGGTTGCCTGGCGATGCCTGCCGGAATTCAGCATGGTCGAAGATGCCGTCCAGGGGGTGGTATCAAGGCTGACATCCTGATTGCGCATCGCCTTGCTAAACATTGGCAGGGTAATTTCCGACTGGCCGTGATTGGCAAGACCGGCACATTTATGATGACTAACGTGAACCCCGCAACAGGCCTCGCGCCCGATCTCAAACGTTTCTTCCAGGGCTTCAATGCCCTGATCGCCTTCGTCGCGCATATGGGTGACATAAAGTTTGCCATGCGCCCTGGCAATGCGGGCCATGGCAATGGCTTCCTCGGTGGTGGCAGCCCGCGCCGGAGGATAAAACAGGCCGGTCGAGACGCCAATGCCGCCTTCGCCTAATGCCTGATCTAGCGATTTTTCCATCGCTTTTAGTTCGGCGGCATCTGCCGGGCGGCCAAGGTCGGCAACTTCGTTAATGCGCAAGGTGCCATGCCCGATCAGGCAGGCGGAATTAACAGCGGCGGGTGACTGGCGCAACTGGTTACGATAATCGGCAAAACGGGCAAAGCGGGGGCGGCTCGATGTCAGGATCATGCCGAGCGGCTGGGGCAAAATATCAATCGTCGCTGTGAGGGGAGCAATTGAAAAACCGCAATTACCCGCAATGATCGTCGTCACACCCTGGCTCAGCATGCAATCCATACCGGGATCAGTTAGCAGGGCCTCGTCGTGATGAACATGCGGGTCGATAAAGCCCGGCGCAAGGGTGAGGCCGGTGCAATCAACCTCGCGCCCGCCATGCCATTTTGCCAGTGCGCCAATGGCGACAATCCGGTCGTCACGGATTGCGACATCGCCGTGTATGCGCGGTTGGCCTGTGCCGTCCACAATATCGGCGTTGCGAAAAATGACATCAGCTTGCATCGTCGGAAACTCCAGAATACTTATAATTTATTGTTGTTCAGGCGTGTTTATGGGCGGCTCTTGGCCGAGCTATTCGTGGAAATGCCTGCATATTCGGCCTTAGTTGAACGTGTCGGCTTTTGCGGGCGCAGAAGGGGCGCCGTCATCGCCCGCCCAGCGCGCGATGACGTGAACAAAGATGATCACGATCATGAGCGGTACGGCAATCGCGACCCAGAGTGTCGAGAAATCAAGGGCGTCGGCCATGGTACGACTGTGGCGCAAAAGGAAGCCGCGTGCCGGATTGTTGCCCGGTCCGACGAAGCAATACCAGAGAACCGGGGTAAGATAGATGATGACGACGGCAGACTGGACGGTGCCGGTGATGACAGCTATCAGGCCGCCGCCGGTGCTGCTGCCGGTGAAAAGGGCAGGGTCAAATCGGCGTTTAAAGCTCATGGTGGCGCCGATCAAACCCGCCCAGATCATGGCATAGCGTGCCAGTTCTTCGGTCCAGGAGGGCGGTGAGGCGAACAGATAACGGGCGACAACCTGCAACAGCACCGATCCCACCAGCACCGCCAGTGCGATAATGGCAATAAAACCTGCAAGTTGATCAAGGCCGTGGCTGATTGCCAGGGCTGTTTTTCGGATCGTATTCACCTTCACCGCCTCTTGTTTAGTTGCGTACGATTTTGAGTGCGTCGAGATATTTCTGTAAGTCGTCGACCGCCATGATCGATGTCCATGTTGGCGCGGTCGCCTTGACCATCTTGTCGCGCTCGCCAGGTTCGAGTTGGGAAATGGTCACACCGGCTTTTTCCATACGGGCCATGACACTGTCGCTCCAGTTCGCCAGCCATGCGCGGTTGGCGGTAATCCCGGCATCAAGCGCCTTGTCGATTTGGGTTTTTTCGTCGGCCGATAATGTTTCGTACCAGTCGTTAGATACAAAAACAGCACGGGTAGAGGGCGAAATATTGGCCGGTGTGAAATGCGTTAGAAAGGCAGTGTGACCGGTTCGAAGCGACGAGTTCGGCGGGTTAAGATAACCATCAGCAATACCGACCTGAATGGCATTGGCGACTTCGGACCACGCAACGATTGTGCCACTGGCCCCCAGGGCTTCTTCATATTCGAGCTGTTCGGCATTCAGTGCGCGAAGCCGCAGCCCTTTAAGATCGGACATTTTCGTTACGTCATGCTGGCTGTTGTGAATGCCAATGCCGACACCGATATAGTTGAACCCGGCAAGGCGAACGCCGTTCTCAAGCAGCGGTTTGTTCATCTCGTCAAGAAGGTCGCTTTTTTCAATAACAGCGTCGAATTCATTGCTGTCCTTGAACAGGAAAGGCAGCAAAATGCCTTTTAATAGCGGGCTCATACCGACACCGGTGGAAACGGTCGCCAGATCAACTTCAACCAGCCCCTGGGCTGTTTCGTCAAACCGTTCCTTTTCGCTGCCCAGCGTGTCGGACGGGAAAATAACCGCCTTGAAGTCTGTGCCTTTTAGCGCGTTGGCAAAGCCGTGGACAAAGGCGGCTTCGGCATTGGTTGTCGGGTCGTCAATGCCGTTCATGGCGATTTTAACATCAGCGGCAAATGCAGGGGCCGCCATGGCTGTGGTTAATAACAGGGTGAGAGAGGCAAGCGCCTTCCCCGATTTCATCAACGTCATGTTACGTGAACTCCTCTGTTGTGCCCTTTTTTTGTTATCAGCTAAGCCCCAGGGCATGTGGCAAAGCCAGTGAGATGGCCGGAAAGAACGTCAGCACGATCAGCAGGGCGACTTCGGCAAAGAAAAACGGCAGCGTTGCGCGGATCAGCCGCCAGTAATTGATGTTGCATGTGGTTGCCAAAATCAGCAGGACGCCGCCAATGGGGGGCGATAACAGCCCTGTCGAAATATTAAAGCAGATGACGATGCCGAGATGGACCGGATCAATGCCCATCGCCAGCGCAACAGGCACAAAAATCGGGGCGAATAATGCCACTGCGGCTTTGACATCCATTGCCATACCGGCAATTAAAAACACCACATTGACCAGCATCAGATATTGCAGTGGGCCAAGGCCCCATTCCGTGATCTGGGCGGCAATTGCCTGCGGCAAACGATCCAGGGCGGCGATATAGGAGAAGGTCGAAATCGCACATAAAATTATAAATAATGCGCCCAACAATACGGCCGTGCGAATGGCACTTTGGCGAACCGCTTCAAGGTCCAGCTTGCGATATGAAAAGCCAATGATCAGGGCCGCGCCAACCGCAACTCCGGCGGCCTCGGCCGGTGTCATGATCCCAAAAAGGGTGCCACCCAGAATGATGATCGGCAGGGTCATTGCAGGCAGGGCGCGCAAAAACGACTTTTTTATCGGGGGAATGGTCGACGGGTCGCCACCACCGGGATGATCGTCGCGCCACGCATAAAAGGCGTTCATCACCATCAGCACGGCGGCTAAAAGCAGCCCCGGCACAACACCGGCGGCAAACAGGGCCGTAACCGATGTGTTCATCAATGCGCCATAAAAAATCAGGATGCTGGACGGCGGAATGATCGGCCCGATGATGGAGGACGCGCCGGTAATGGCGACGGCATAATCAAGCGAATAACCGCGTTTTTGCATTTCGGGCACCAGCGAATTGCCCAATGCGGCGGCATCGGACACCGCCGATCCTGACACACCGGCAAAAAACACGCTGGTTAAAATGTTGACATGGCCCAGCCCGCCTTTGACCCGGCCCAGCAATGACATCGAAAAATCGATCAGTGCGGAGGCAATGCCGCCCCGGTTCATCAAATCCCCGGCAAAGATGAAAAGTGGCATTGCCAGAAAAGCAAAGACGTCTAACTGGCTAAACAGGCGCTGTGGCAGGGCCGCCATGAAATTGGCGTGGCCGCCCAGAATAAACGTCATGATTGATGCCGCACCGATGACATAGGCTATCGCCGCGCCAGATAAAAGCCCCACTCCGATTAGGATAAGCAGAAATACCGCCTGCATCCTATTCCCCTTTCTGTTTTTTATTTAAAGCAAGACTGGCGTGCTTTCCTGCGATAGGAAATAGAAAATATTTCCTTCATCCATAGCTATATACTATGGGTCAAATCTGGACGGATCAGGCATGGGGATGGTTTATGCGCGGAATAACGCTTCAGCGATTGCAGGTATTTTGCGCGGTTTATGAACGCAATTCGATCAGTGCCGCGGCACGTGCCCTTGGCCTGTCACAGCCAACGGTTAGCAAACATTTGCGCGATTTCGAGGCGGCTTCGGGCCTGACATTGTTTGTGCTGGAACGCGGGCGCATTTTACAAACGGCTGATGCTGATGCGATTTACAGCGAAAGCCGGTTCTTGCAAGACGGCATTGGCCAGCTTGAAGGCCGCATTGAAGCGCTGAAAAAAGGGGTGGGCGGGAAACTGTCCGTGATGTCGATCGGCCTGATGATGAGCCATTTTGTGCCGCAGGCATCGGCCAGATTAATGCAGAAAATGCCCCAATTGCGCCTGATCCTAGATATTGGCAAGGCAGCCCATCAGCTGGAATTGCTGCATGCCGGGTTGATTGACCTTGGGATTATGGCTGGGCGGGTGGCGATGCACGGCGAGGAATTCACCCTGTTGGGCCGGGGGAAACTCAAGGCGATTGTACCGCGCGAAAACCCGCTTGCGCAAAAAAGCCAGGTGACACTGGAACAGGTTTTTGACTATCCGATGGTCGACACTACTGCACGCGGGCCGATTGGCAATGTTCTTGAAGAAGCCCTTAGAATGCGCGGGCTGAGTTTGGGCGGGGCGGTGACGTGTAACTCGCTTGAAGCCGTCCCCCCGACGGCGCAAATTTTAAAACGATGTGCCATCATCGACGAGTTCACCGCGCGCTCCCTGCCGCAAACCGATCTTGTCTGTGTCGATCTGGAACCGGCGATAAGTTTTGATATCTGGGCTGTGACATTATCGTCTTCTGGCAACCGCAATGCTATCCGCCTTTTCTCGGAAGCGCTGCGCGGCTTGTTGGCCGAAAGATAAGAACCACGCAGAAACAAGTCGAAGTGAAACCGACGCCTGTATAGACAAAACCCCTGCCGCGCATATAACGGCAGGGGTTTTGGGTTGGAACAGGGTGTTTGGGTGTGGCGTTAGAAGGCCAGTCGCGGCAGGAACAACACCACGTCGGGTAACATCAGCAAGGCAAAAACCAGCACCAGGATGGCGGCCAGAAATGGCAGGGATTCGCGAACGTAATGTTCAACCCGCACATTCATGATTGCGCAGACGGTATACATGGCCACGCCCACCGGCGGGGTCATCGAGCCCAGGGTGACCAGTGTCATCATCAGAATGCCGAAATGAACCGGGTCAACGCCAAGCTGTTTAATGATCGGCACAAAAATTGGTGTTAGCAGCAACACCAGAACCGTGCTTTCCACAAACAACCCGGCGATAAACAGAATGCCCAGAATGGCGGCAACAATGGCGGTCGGGTTGCTAAGGCCCGATAACAGTGCGCCCGAAACAGTTTGTGGAACTTGCAAAAACGTAATGGCAAAGCCAACCATGCCCGACATTAAAATGATCAGCATGATCATGCCAAGGTCGGAAATTGCGTCGGCCAGTGCACGTTTGATGTCGGCAAAGCTGAGTTCGCGGTGGCTGAAAATACCGACGACAACGGCATAAACCACTGCAAACGAGCCAACTTCGGACGGGGTAAACAACCCGCCACGGATGGTAATGATCAGCAATAACGGAAACAGCAGTGCCCATTTGGCTTCCCAGAAAGCCACGGTCAGTTCGCGCACGGTGGGTTTGCGGGCATCCTTGGCAACGTAGTTGCGTTTTTTGGCGATGATATAGGCCGTTACCATCAACACAATCATCATTAATATACCGGGAATGATGCCCGCCAGAAACAACCGCCCGATCGAAACATTGCCGACATAGCCATACAGGATCAGCCCGATGGATGGCGGGATGGTGGCAGTGATAAGCGAGCTAAGCGCGATAACGGCAGCGGAAAAGCCTTTGGAATAGCCGTTTTCGATCATTTTCGGGCCAATAACGCGGGCTTCCATAGCGGCATCGGCCACGGCAGAACCGGAGATACCCCCCATTAACGTCGACAGGATAATGGAAACCTGTGCCAGACCACCGGCCATCCACGAAACGGCGATGTTGGAAAATTTGAACAGGCGGTCGGTGATACCGCTTTCATTCATCAAATGCCCGGCCAGCACGAAAAACGGCACGGCCAAAAGCGGGAAACTTTGCGAAACAGCGGCGATTTTTTGCACACCGATAGACAATGGCATGACATCGGATGTGACAAAAAATGCGAAACCTGACAGGCCAATGGCAAAGGATACCGGGGCGCCAATGATCAGGAAAAACAAAAAGATGGAACCGATCAACAGCATGGTCAGATTTCCTGCGTGGTCGTGGGAGGTGTGGTCACCGGCGGGATTGCGTCAACCTCTTCTTCGGGCAGCGAATAAACCAGAACGGTTTGCGCCCGGCGATTGCGCCATGCATCGATGATATTGTAAATGATGGTGCCGCCCAGAATGATCGACCCAACCGGCACCGCAATGGTGACAAAGGCATAGGAAATGCCGGAATCGCCGAACTGGCGTTGCTTGTTAAGGATCGTCAGGTCGTAGCCTTCAACTGCCAGAACGGCCAGCATGGCGCAGAAAATCAGGCCAACAGCCGTTTCAATGATCAGCCGATAACGGTGCGGGGCCATGCGGACAAACAGGTCAACGCCAAGGTGGCCGCGCTGGCGCATGGCGCGGATGGCACCAAAAAAGCACAGCCAGATAAACAGCAATTGCGCCATATCGACCGACCACATGACGGGGTGACCAAAGGTCCGCATGATGGAAGCGACAAAAACCAGCATGACGATGGCGATGAATATTGCGGAAACCAGTGCAAACTCGGCCTGAGCCAGACGTTTTTTCATGCCCGGTTTTCCTCCCTTTGCTTGGGCGCCCAAAAGCGCCATGGACCGATGGTGGGATGGGTGAATTGGGGTATCAGTGCGTTTTTAAAATGCAACCCGGTGTGTGAAAATCGGAACTTGCAGTGCTGATATGCCACCAGAAAAGACGGTGCTGCAGGGCAAAACAGGGCCCGTTAGCCGGATTATAAATATCACACCTGAACATCACATGCCGGTCAATTCAGGAAGGTTTTTGCCCGATCGATATCCGGCACAAAAATCTAGCACGGATATAATACAGACGAGGGACCGTTTGGGCGGCCCCTCGTCTGTCAGAAGGCTTACTGGTTCAGGATTTTGTCGACCTGCTTGTGCAGTTCGCTGTAACCCAGTTTTTCGTAAACACCCTGGGTGGCTTCCTTGAACGGGGTGGTGTCGACTTCGGAGACTTCAACGCCGTCGTCTTTAAGCTGCTGTTCAATCGATGCCAGCGCATCACGGGTGCCGTAAGATGCAATGTCACCGGCTTTAAGTGATTCTTCGCGCAGGATTTTCTGCAAATCTTTCGGCAGGCTGTCAAACCATGCGGCACTGGTGACCAGACCGGTGATCAGGTTGATATGACCGGTTTTGGTGATGTGCGTGATCACTTCCTGCAGGTTTGCGCCGATAACAGCGGGAAGCTGTGCTTCGGTACCGTCAATCGTGCCAAGCTGCAGGGCGCTGTAAACATCAGAGAACGGCATCGGGGTCGGCGTGCCGCCCATTGCCTTGACCGTTTCGGTCCAGACCGGTGCGCCCGGGGTCCGCAAAACCAGACCATTAAGGTCAGCCGGTTTCGTGATCGGTTTTTTGGTCAGCAAATGGCGTTCGCCCTGCCACCAGTTAAACGACAGAACCTGATGACCTGAAGCCTTGCGCAGCTTTTGCACCCAGGTTTCAAACAGGTCGGATGTGACGACCTTGCGAATGCCATCATAGCCCTGTGCCAGATACGGGGCGCCAAGAATGCCGAATTCTTTTTCAAAAACGGCCAGGCGGCCACCATCGACAATAACGGCAACCGGGGCACCGGCACGGGCCTGTTCGAGCACGTCTTCATCCGGGCCAAGCTGCGAATTGGGGAACAGGGTTACCTTGATCTGGCCTTTGGTGCGTTCATCGACATTTTTAACAAAGGCTTCAAGGCCTTTATAAAGCGGGTCGGTGGTGGCAAGGGCTGTGTTTACACTAAGCGTGTAATCCGCAGCATGTGCCGCCATTGCCATGGTCATACCGGCAACGCCCGATACGATGAAAGTTGTCAAACGTGAGATCTTCATTCTTTCCTCCCTGAAGATGCCAGCTATAAGTGCCAGCCTTATTTTTTGTCAAATAGCATACTAATATATCAGTGTCAATTAACAGAGGCATAAAAGGTGCTATTGGGGGCTTTGCGCTGTATTTTATATGTCCTCCAGATCGCAGTTTATTTCAGGTTGCGCAAAGGACGATGTTCGAGCGCGGGTGCGATAGCAACGGGCCTTATGCTTTCATTGCATGTTTTGGCAGGCCGTACCCGACGTTGCGGGTATCGTTTTGTTTGCGCAGGCCGGCATCTTGTCACACGGGAAATTTGCTGCAAAACAATGCTGTTGTTGCGTGCAATAAGAGACAATGTCCCGCATAACAAAAGGCGGGCTAAGCCGTTTTGGGGCGTTTCCGCCCTGCCGAGCTTGCGGTTCTAGCGCGTTGATCTGGGCGACGGCACAATCTGCGATGTTTGGTTGCGCGGGTAAGGCTGCGTCCGGGCGGCGCAGATCAGGCACCAAACATTTCGCGGTTGTTCTGGATAATATTATCGAGTTCGTTAAGCGAGCCGGAAAGATGGTCGCGGACATGGGATTCGGCTGTGTGCAGGTCGGATGCGCGAATGGCATCAAGGATTTTGCCATGCTGGAAAATAACCCGTTCGATCTTGCCCGGGGTTGGCAATTGCAGGCAGCGGACCCGGTCCAGATGACCGCTATGTTCGCGGACAACTTCCCACAAATCCTCGTAGCCAGCCGCAATGAACAGGGCGCGGTGAAAGGCGCTGTCCAGGCGCGAGAATGCAGCAGTATCCATGCTGTTGTCGCGTTGATCAGACAGGATTTTTTCAGCAGGCGTGATTTTCGCCTTGTCCATTGCCAGCGCCAGATTGTGCGCTACTTCAAGTTCCAGAGATGTCCGCAAGAAATGGGTGGATTTAACCTTATGGATGCTGATCGGGGCAATCAGGGTTTTTGATTGCGGAAAAACTTCAACCAGTCCGTCCTTTTCCAGCTTTAAAAACGCTTCGCGCACCGGGGTTTGGCTGACACCATAAAAATCGGCCAGCACAGCACGCGACAGGCTGTAACCCGGCCGTAAATCAAGCGAGACAATCCTGTCGCGCAGGTCTTCATAAACCTGCAGCGCAACCGGGCGGTTCCGGTTGATTTGAAATGGGGTTGTGTCCAGGCTTCCCTCGGGGATGCCGCTGGTAATCTTTTGTCTCATCGTGCTCTTTCCTATGTCACTTCCTCTTATCCTACAATATGGCTTGCAAGCGCAATACTAATATTTTACTATCCGGCCAAACGCAAAACAACTTCAGGGCAGGCGCGGAAAGTTAGCTGTATCCTGTTTTTTTATCTTCTTGCCGACCATCTGGCGTATCAGTTCTCTGTTAGTGCCCCGTTGGTGTCCAGTGGGGCTTGCTCCGCCGGGGATCTGCCAGACCAAAGGGAAGCACAGCCTTTCATGCGCCGCCGAATTTGAATTTTGACCCTGTGACCACCGACCACCGTTCCGAGGAATTCATGACAAACAAGAAAACGATCAAAGCCGAAGACCTGCGCAGCGCACGGTGGTTCGCCCCCGATGATTTGCGGTCGTTCGGGCATCGTTCACGCGCCATGCAAATGGGCCTGGGCCCGGAAGACTGGGAAGGCAAACCGCAAATTGCCATCATCAACACCTGGTCGGATGCCAATCCGTGCCATGCGCATTTCAAATTCCGGGTCGATGACATTCGCCGTGGCATTACCGAGGCGGGCGGTTTCCCGATGGAATTGCCGGCAATTTCGCTGTCGGAAAGCTATGTGAAGCCCACCACCATGTTGTATCGCAACATGCTGGCAATGGAGACCGAAGAACTTTTGCGGTCGCACCCGGTGGATGGCGTTGTACTGATGGGCGGGTGCGATAAAACCACACCGGGCCTGATCATGGGCGCGGTCAGCATGGGTTTGCCCACCATTTATGTGCCCGCCGGGCCGATGTTGCGCGGCAACTGGCATGGCAATGTGCTGGGCAGTGGCTCGGATGCGTGGAAATACTGGGACGAACGCCGGGCGGGAAATATTTCCGACGAGGAATGGCAAGGCATTGAGGGCGGCATTGCGCGGTCTTACGGTCATTGCATGACCATGGGTACGGCCAGCACCATGACGGCAATTGCCGAGGCGCTGGGCATGACGTTGCCCGGTGCAACCTCGATCCCGGCGGCAGATTCGAACCATATTCGCATGTGTACGGCATCGGGCCGCCGCATTGTGAATATGGTGTGGGAAGATTTGCGCCCCGATCAGGTGATTACTGCGGCATCGGTTGAAAATGCGGTAACGGTTGCCATGGCGACCGGCTGTTCGACCAATGCGGTGATCCATCTGATTGCGATGGCACGCCGGGCCGGGGTTGATCTTGATTTAAACGATTTTGACCGGTTAAGCCGGACAACCCCCGTAATCGCCAATATCCGCCCGACCGGTGATAAATATCTGATGGAAGATTTTTATTATGCCGGGGGCCTGCGTGCCCTGATGAGCCAGCTTGCCCCCAAGCTGGATTTAACCTGCCAGACCGTGACCGGCGTGCCGTTGGGCGAAACGCTGGAAGGGGCGAAGGTGCATAATGAAGATGTCATCCGCTCGCTTTCAAACCCGATATATAAAGAAGGGTCGCTTGCGGTGTTGCGCGGCAATCTGGCACCCGATGGCTGTGTGATTAAACCATCGGCCTGTGATCCGAAATATTTTGAACATGTTGGTCCGGCACTGGTGTTTGACAGCTATCCGGAAATGAAAGCCGCCATTGATGATGAAAACCTCGATGTGACGGCCGACCATATTATGGTGTTGCGCAATGTTGGTCCGCTGGGCGGGCCTGGCATGCCGGAATGGGGCATGTTGCCGATCCCGACCAAGCTTGTGAAACAGGGTGTGCGCGATATGTTGCGTCTGTCTGATGCGCGCATGAGCGGCACGTCCTATGGGGCTTGCATGTTGCATGCAGCACCCGAGGCCGCGATTGGCGGGCCGTTGGCGCTGGTTAAAACCGGCGATATGATCCGGGTGAGCATTCCTGATCGCACCATCGAAATGATGGTATCGGACGAAGAACTGGCTAAGCGCCGTTCGGAATGGAAGAAGCCCGAACCGGCCTTTGCACGTGGCTATGGCTGGATGTTTGGCCGCCACGTTAAACAGGCCAATGACGGTTGCGATTTTGATTTTCTTGAAACCGGTTTCGGCCCGACGGCCGGTGAACCCGATATTTACTGATCTGGCGGAGCGTTCAAAAATGACCACCAAACTAAGTGCAGAAACCCGCGCAAAATATATGCAGGTCAGCACAGCCACCTTGTGTACCGCGCTGTTCAAACGCGGTTTGCGCAACCAGTTTATTCAGGATGTGCGCCCGTTAAAGGCCGATGGCCCCAATATGGTTGGCGAAGCCTATACCATGCGCTATATCCCGGCGCGTGAAGATTTAAACCCGATTACGGTGTTTCAAAACCCGGAACATCCGCAACGGGTTGCGGTGGAGCAATGCCCGGAAGGGGCGGTGATGGTGATTGACAGCCGCAAGGATGCCCGCGCGGCATCGGCTGGCTCCATTCTGGTGTCGCGCCTGATGGTGCGCGGTGTGGCCGGGATTGTTACCGATGGTGGTTTTCGCGATTCACCCGAAATTGCCGAGCTTGCAATCCCCGCTTATCACAACCGGCCATCGGCTCCGACCAACCTGACGCTGCATCAGGCGCTTGATATCAATGTGCCGATTGGTTGTGGCGATGTTGCGGTTTTTCCAGGCGACGTTGTGGTCGGTGACCGCGAAGGCGTGATTATCATTCCGGCGAAGATTGCCGACGAAATTGCCGATGAAGCCTTTGAAATGACCGCGTTCGAGGATTTTGTGACCGAGCAGGTCCTGGCGGGTAAAACCATTGTCGGGCTGTACCCGGCAACCAACCCGCAAACTCCGCTTGATTTTAAAGTCTGGCGCGAGAAAAACGGTCGTTGATTTTTCAGCAAACCGGTTACATACAAGCACCCCGTACATGATGATGTGCGGGGTGTTTTGATTTGTACAGGCCGTGGCGCAGGGACGCCGATGTGGTATCGAAAATCATGAATACGGTGTGGTTGAAACCATTTTTGACGAAAACTGATCCTGATTTCTCGTTTAAATCTGGGCCTCAATGGCGGCCTTGTCGAGAACCGACCAGACATTGATGATTTTGCCGTCGCGAAATTCGTAAAAGACGTTTTCGGCGAATTTTATCTTTTTGCCATTGATATCAAGACCCAGAAAAACACCCTTTGGTGTGCAGTCAAACATCAGTCTGCTGGCAACCAATGGCGCATCGCAGCTTAGCATTTCGATGTTAAATTTCAGATCCGGGATTTGTCGATAATCGTTTTCCAGCATTGCCCGGTATCCGGCGATGCCCAGCTTGCGCCCGTTATGCGAGGCGTCGGTATGGACATACTGCGCCAGATTATCCCAGTCCTGATTGTTAAGGCAGTCAATATAGTGACGATACAGGGTGGCGAGATCGGGCTGGGTCATTTTTGTATCCTTGTTTCGGTGCCGTGCAACAGACCCTGTTTTACGCTAGGATGGATGCAGACACAAATTAGCGCGAGGCAGGGATATGAAAGTTGGCATTGTCGGGGCCGGAATGGTCGGAAGTTCGGCGGGTTATGCCATTGCCCTGATGGGGATTGCCAGTTCGGTGATTTTTGTTGATCGCAATGCCGATTTGGCCCGCGCCCAGGCCGAGGATATTTCCCATGCCGTGCCATTTATGTCGTCCTGCATGGTTTATGCCGGTGATTATGGCGATTTAAAAGGGGCGTCGGTGGTGATTTTGGCCGCCGGGGTCAGCCAGAAACCTGGCGAAACCCGCTTGCAGCTTTTGGGGCGCAATGCCGCTGTTTTTCGCGAGGTCGTGGCCGAGGTTTTGCGCGTGGCCCCCAATGCCATTTTGCTGATTGCGTCAAACCCGGTTGATATCATGACGCAAATTACAGTGCGCTTGTCGGGCTTGCCCGCCAGCCGGGTGATTGGTTCGGGGACGATCCTCGACACTGCCCGGTTTCGCAGTTTGCTTGGCCGTCATTTGCAAATTTCGCCGCAATCGGTGCATGCCTATGTTTTGGGGGAACATGGCGATAGTGAAGTTCTGGCATGGTCGAATGCGCGGGCAGGGTCGGAGCCGTTATTGTCGATTGCGGCCCAGATGGGGTTGCCGTTAACCGATGATGTGAAAGCCGAAATTGACGATGGTGTGCGCAATGCCGCCTATAAAATTATTAATGGCAAAGGTGCGACCTATTACGGTATTGGCGCAGGGCTGGCGCGCATTGTGAAGTCTATTGCACAGGACCAGCAGGATGTTTTGTCGGTTTCAATTGTGACCGAACATGTTGCCGGGGTGGACGATGTTGCTTTGTCGATCCCGCGTGTGGTGGGGGCCGGCGGGGTGAGTGCCGATTTGATGCCAACCCTTGATGATGCTGAAAAAGAGGCCCTGCATCGCAGTGCCGCCTTGCTTAAAACCGCCATCGAAGCCGTTGAAATTTAAGGTTCGAGATTAAGGACACACGCGAAATCATGACCGACCCACAGCGCGACAGTACGCCAAAAACGCCATCCGCACCGATGCCACAGGATGAAGGTATTCTGGCATTTCAGAAAAAAGCCGATGCCTTTTATCCGCCCGACGCCGTGAATGCTTCAATTGCGCAGCAACGCGCCTGGTATGATGCGTTTTGTGCCAGCTTTAACCCCGCCGACCCCGAGGGGCTGACATTTAAGGATAGCACCATAGATGGCGTGCCGGTGCGGTATTTTTACCCGGCAAAGCAGCGCACCAAATGCTGTTTGCTGTATTTGCACGGCGGCGGTTTTGTTGTGGGCTCGCGCGATAGCCACCACGCCATTTGTGCCGAAATTGCCGATTATGCCGGGGCGGAGCTGGTGGCGGTGGATTACCGGCTGGCCCCGGAACATGTTTGGCCTGCGGCATCGGATGATGGATTTACCGTGCTTCGCCACCTTGTTACCAGCGGGCAACGGTTGGTGGTGATGGGCGATAGCGCCGGTGCGAATTTGGTTGCAGGCTTGATGTTGCGGGCCTGCGAGGCCGGTTTGGCCGGGGCCATTGCCGGGCAGGTGTTGATTTACCCGGCATTGGGCGGCGATGTTACACGCGGGTCCTATATTGACATGGCAAATGCACCGGGCCTGACAACGCAAGATGTGCTTTATTACCGCGATATATTGGCAGCACCCGATGAGAATGCGGTGGCAAACCCGCTGCGGGCGACAGATTTATCAAACCTGCCACCGGCCTATATCAGTTCGGCCTTTTTTGACCCGCTGCGCGATGACGGGCGCGAATATGGCGCCAAATTGGCACAGGCCGGGGTGAATGTGACATACCGTGAAGAACCGCAAATGGTGCATGGCTGGCTGCGTGCACGCCACATGAGTGCGGGCGCACGCACCGGGTTTGACCATATGTGCCGTGCGGTTGCCGGGTTTTGCGATTAAAGCATGTTTCTTTTAATAAGATCCATTTTGCCGATGCAGTCTACAGCCTGGCAAGGAGAAGTCCGCAGAGCGTAATGGGTTTACGGACAAGGATTTCGACGCGGCCAGGCGGTAGACTGCACCGGCCCGCAGGGTTTATTTTTGGCGGTGTTTGGCGGCGTTACACCGCTCGCCCGATGCGCCGCATCGCGCAGCGCGCTGTGCCTTGCCAAACGACACGCCAAAAACAAACAAAATGGGTCTTATTAAAAGAAATATGCTTTAACGATTTTGCCGCGAACAGGCAGAAAGTAGCGGCCCGCAATGTGACTTGCGGGCCGTTTATGTCTTTACATGAAATTGCGTGGAATGGTGCGGTTCCAGGTTTTTTCGTAAACTTCGTTATCACCTTCAACCGCGATGACGCTGGCAGCGATGCGCCAGTCGGTTTTGGTGCAGGTAAGTGTGGCGGTACACACCGTGCGGGTAAACCAGCCGTCGCGTTCCATATCGCAGGTCCAAACGGCGTGGCCGCGCATTGATGTGGGGTCATCAAGCGATATTGCCCATGTTTCATCGCGGATCTGGCGGGTGGAAAGGCCGGTATCGGGATGTTCGAACCTGCCGGTATCTTCCGAAATGCAATATTCGGTTTTGTTTTGGGTCAGGTTATGGCGCACCTCGCGCCGGGTGGTGGCGGGTTGGTGTTCGATATAGGTCGGCAGGGGATCGGGGTTTTCAGGTTCCGGCATATCGATGATTTCGTGATCGCCCAGTAACGGCAGCGACAGGTCGATGCTGGCAGTATCGATGGTAAGCCCGGCATTGAACGGGTCGGGCAGGATCATGGGCCAATAGGCCGTTGACAGGGCAAGGCGTAATTTGTGGCCCGCACGCAGGCGATAGCCACAGGCATCAAACACCACTGTTACCGAAACTTTTTCACCCGTTGGCATGGGTTTGGGGTCGTTATAGTTTCCGTCAGGGTCGCGGTGGGCAAGGTTTAGCACGCCAACTGAAATGCGGGCCGCAGTGCCATCGGGATGCACATCGACCAGACGGGCGCACAGATTGGCCCAGTCGGCATCGCACGCAAGCGCAAGGGTAATTTCAGCCCGGCCTAACAGATCCAGATTTTGTTCAAGCGGTTTGCTGTCAAAGCAAAGCGACCCGGCATCGTCGCTGCGCTGGTCAATCGCCATTTCGGCATCGGGTTTAAGGGTGAAATATTCGCCCGACGCCGTACCGGTATCAAGCGGCGATTTCACGAAGACATCAGCACTTTTGCCTTTCGGGGCGGCTGTGGTGTCATCTTGTGCCACCAGCCGTGCATCGGCAACGCCGAAATGGGTCCTTGCGGGGGCTTGCCAGGTTTGCTTGGCGATCCAGAAACCGGCATCATGGTCGCGCCTTGGCGCGGGCTTAACCGCATCAAGAATATAGGCGCGCATTTGCGGCAGGGTTTGCGCACCATTATCGGCATTGCGCAACCATTTATCCCACCAGCGAATGGCTTCGCCGTGAAAATCGGCACGGGGTTTTGGCCACGCAAAATGCGGGTATTTATGGACCCACGGGCCGATCAGCGCCTTGGCCCGGTCGGGCATGCCTTCAATGGCGCGGATGGGCGTGTTGCGATAACCATCGGCCCAGCCCGCCATCACCATGGATGGAATTTTGACAGAATCAAAATCCTCGCAGATCGAGGCATGTTTCCAGAAATCATCGCGGGTTTGATGTTCCAGCCATTCTTCCATGAAAAACGGTTCGTTTTGTAACCGTTCCATCCACATATCGCGCCAGCGATCGCCGACCAGTTCCGGGTCGGGTGCGCGGGATTGATAAGCCAGCATGGTGCCCGCCCAGGAAAGCTGGACGGCAAGCTGACAGCCATTTTTATAATGGATGTCGTCGTTATAACGATCCACTGTCGAGGCAATGGAGATAACAGCCTTGAGGGCGGGTGGTTGCAGGGCCGCGACCTGTAAACAGTTAAAACCGCCCCATGATATGCCCATCATGCCAACCGCACCATTGCACCAAGCCTGTTCGGCGATCCAGGCAATGATTTCGCAGGCATTATCGAGTTCAAGCGGGGTGTATTCGCCGTCAATCACCCCATCGGATTCACCTGAACCGCGAATATCCACCCTGACCCCGGCAATGCCGGCACTGGCAAATACGGGATAGGTTGACTCATCACGCGGGCTGGTGCCGTCGCGTTTGCGATAGGGTAAAAATTCAAGCACGGCAGGGACAGGGGTGAGGTCGGCGCTGTCGGGCATCCAGATGCGGGCGGCAAGGCGGGTGCCGTCTTTTAACGTGATCCATTTGTTTTCAATGACGGAATAAGGGGCGTTGGTCATTGTTTATCCAATCTTCGGAAGCGGGGGAGGGCAACCGTGGCATTACCAGCCTGTAATTGCTTTGCGGCAGCAATAGGGTCACGGGGCAATAACGGTGACGGGGGCGATAAAGGATGAGATGGCGCATAAAAGCACCGCCCGGACATAGCCCGGGCGGTGGGGGAAAATCGCGAGATTAGTTGCCGGCACTTTCCATGCGGCGGGTGGCGAGAACTTTTTCCAGCCAGCCCAGTTCCATTTCCGGCACCGATTTTAACAGAAGATCGGTGTAATCGTCGAACGGGGGCGATAAAACACTGGAACGCGGGCCAAAATCTACCAGCTTGCCCTGCAACATTACGGCAACTGAATCGGCAATGGCGCGCACAATGGCAATATCGTGGGTAATGAACAGATACGAAACACTGGTTTCGGCCTGCAACCGCATTAGCAAATCGAGAATGCCTTCTGCGACCAGCGGGTCGAGCGCCGATGTTGGTTCATCACACAGGATCAGTTCCGGTTCGGCCGCGAGCGCGCGGGCAATCGCCACACGTTGTTTTTGCCCGCCGGAAAGCTCGGCGGGATAGCGGTCATAAAAGCCGGATCCCATTTCAATCTCATCAAGCAGTTCCTGCACCCGTTCCTTGCGTTTTTTACCACGCAGGCCGAAATAGAATGTCAGCGGGCGGCCAATGATTTGCCCGACTGTCTGGCGCGGGTTCATGGCGGTATCGGCCATTTGATAGATCAATTGCACCCGGCGTAACTGGTCGCGGGTGCGTTTTTTGCGGTGACTGGGCAGGATTTCATCGCCAAAGGTGATGGTGCCATCGGTGGGCGGTAACAGCCCGGTAATGACGCGGGCAAGGGTGGATTTACCCGAACCTGATTCACCAACAACCGCCAGTGTTTGCCCGCGCGGCACATGGAGCGACACATCGTGCAACACCTTAAACCCGTTACCATAGGATGCTGAAATATTATCCACCGACAGCAGGGCATTGGACTGGTCCTTTGCCTCGCGCTGTTTGGTTTGGCGGACTGAAATCAGCGCTTTGGTATATTCTTCCTGCGGGTTTTCAATGATTTGCTGCACGCTGCCATATTCCACGGTTTCACCGTGGCGCAAAACCATAATGTCGTCCGATATCTGGGCGACAACGGCAAGATCGTGGGTGATGTAAAGCGCGGCTGTGCCGGTTTCCTCGATCGCGTTTTTAATGGCCGCCAGAACGTCGATCTGGGTGGTAACGTCGAGCGCGGTGGTTGGTTCGTCAAAGACAATCAGTTCCGGGTTGGAACACAGCGCCATTGCGGTCATGGCCCGTTGCAACTGCCCGCCGGAAACCTGATGGGGAAAACGGTCACCAAAATTATTCGGGTCGGGCAGGCCAAGAATTTTAAACAGGTAAAGGGCGCGTTCGCGGGCTTCTTCGCGCGTCATCAGGCCATGTTCAAGGGTGGCCTCTATTACCTGATCGCCCAGTTTATGCGCCGGGTTAAAGGCAGCGGCGGCGGACTGGGCAACATAACACACCTTTGCTCCGCGCAGTTGGCGAATGCCTTTTTTATCAGCCTTCAAAATGTCTTCGCCGTCCAGCAGGACTTCGCCGCCGGTGATGCGCACGCCACCGCGGCCATAGGCCAGTGCGGCAAGGCCGATGGTGGATTTACCCGCCCCGGATTCACCGATAAGGCCCAGCACCTTGCCGCGTTCCAGTTCAAACGACACACCATGAACAATGGTGATGTCCTTGGGGTTTTCACCGGGCGGGTACACCGTGGCGCCAATTTGAAGATTGCGTACCGATAACATATTAACCATCCCCGCGGCCTCCCTTCAGGCTTGATGTCCGTTTCAAAAGCCAGTCGACAACCATGTTCACGCAAATTGCCAGCGCGGCAATGGCCCCGCCGGGAATAAGGGCGGCGGAAATACCAAAGATGATGCCATCCTTGTTATCTTTGACCATCCCGCCCCAGTCGGCGGCGGGCGGCTGAATACCCAGCCCCAGAAACGACAGGGTGGACAGAAACAGGATTGAGAACGCAAACCGCAGGCCAAATTCGGCCAAAAGCGGGGTCAGGGTATTGGGCAGGATTTCGCGGAAAATGATCCACATTTTTCCTTCGCCGCGCAATTTGGCGGCCTCGACAAATTCCATCACGGCAACATCCAACGCGACGGCCCGGCCCAGACGATAGACCCGGGTGGAATCAAGAACCGCCATAACGACGATCAAAATCCACAGGCTTTGCGGCAGCACAGCCAGCACCACCAGGGCAAAAATCAGCGTCGGGATCGACATCATCAAATCGTTAAACCGTGACAGGGTCTGATCAATGATGCCGCGCGAGACGGCGGCGGTAAAGCTGAGGAAAATGCCGATGGAAAAAGACAGCACCGACGCGGCAAGGGCGACAAACAAAGTGGTGCGCGCGCCAAAGATCAGGCGGGACAGAAGGTCGCGACCAAGATTATCGGTGCCAAGCCAGTATTGGCTGTCGGCGGCCAGCCAGATATCGCCGACAATTTCGCGTTCGCCGTGCGGCGCGATCAGCGGGGCAAAAATGGCGCAGAAAAACGCCAGTAAAATGCCAAAAATACCGATCCAGGCGGTAAGGGGGATTTCACGTAATCTCATCGCGGATGCCTCAGTTTCGGGTTGGCAATAATGGCGATCAGATCGGCAACCATGTTGAGCAGGATGTAAACTGCGGCAAATATCAGGCCGCAAGCCTGCACAACGGGCATGTCACGCACGGTAACGGCATCAACCATATATTGGCCCATACCGGGATAAACAAAAACCACCTCGACCACGACAACGCCAACAACAAGGTATGCCAGGTTCAAGGCCACCACATTGACGATGGGCGCGATGGCATTGGGGGCCGCATGTTTAATGATGGTTTTAAACGCGCCCAAACCTTTAAGTTCAGCGGTTTCCATATAGGCCGATGACATGACGCTGATAATGGCGGCGCGGGTCATACGCATCATGTGGGCCAGCACCACAAACACCAGGGTCGCGGTGGGCAGGGCAATGGCCGACAGGCGGTCGGAAAACGCCATGCCGTCGTAAACCGTGGCCGGGAAACTGGCGACACCGAATTTGACCGAGAAAAACAGGATCAGCAAATAGCCGATGAAAAATTCCGGCAAGGATATGGCGGCGAGCGAGATGATATTGATGATGCGATCGGGGATGCGGTCGCGAAAATGAACGGCAACCATGCCCAGCCCGACGGCGAGGGGGACCGATATGATGGCGGCACAAAACGCCAGGAACAGCGAGTTTCCCAAACGCTTGCCGATTTGTTCGGAAACTGAATTGCCGCTGGCCCAGCTTTTGCCAAAATCACCCTGCACGGCATTGCCCAGCCACTCAAAATAGCGGGTGGTAACCGGGCGATCCAGACCAAGCTGGGAGCGGATATTTTCGACGGCTTGCGGGGTGGCGGACTGCCCCAGATAGGTTTGGGCAAAATCGCCGGGCAATGCCTCGACACCGCCAAAAATCAACATTGAAACGGCCAGCAATAGTCCGGCACTCAGCCCCAGCCTTTGCAGGATCAGGACGGTAAGCGGATAACGCTGTTTTAAACTGCGACGGCCAGGTTGGCCGTCATCCATGGCAGTATCCATGGGGTGATCTCTCCTTGATGAGAGCCTGAGCGGGAAGTCGGGACGGCATGCACGTATCGTTTATCAACCCGGTGGTGAGCCAGGTGACGGTTGATGGTGTGGCGCGTAACGGTTTGGCACATGGTGCAACGGAATTTGCCGCGCAGCTGCAATTGCCAGCGAACCGACCCGTCGCAAGTTTCCGATCAGGCGAAATCAGTTAATGGAACTGCCGGGATGCCCCGGCAGTTCCCAATCAGGCGTATTACGAAACAGCGGTTGATGTTTCGCCGCAGCAATCAGCTTTCAAGCCAGACGCGGGTGGCGACAAAACCGTTCGACATATCGTTGCCGATATCGTGAACGTAGCCTTTGACCTTTTTGGTCGAGGCATTTACAAAATCGTTAAACATCGGCAGGATCAGGCCGCCTTCATCACGCACCATCATCGCCATGTCGCGATACATTTCCTTGCGCTTGTTCTGGTCAAGTTCGGCCCGCGCGCTGAGCAGAAGTTTGTCGAAATCTGCACGTTTAAAGCGGGTGTCGTTCCAGTCGGCAGTCGAAAGGTAAGCGGTGGAATACATCTGGTCCTGGGTCGGGCGACCGCCCCAGTAAGACGTGCTGAATGGCTGGACGTTCCAGACATTGGACCAATAGCCGTCACCCGGTTCGCGTTTGACTTCGATATTGATACCGGCTTTTTTGGCACTTTCCTGATACAGGACAGCGGCATCGACCGCACCAGGGAAGGCAACATCGGATGTGCGCAACAGAACCGATCCGTCATGGCCGGATTTTTTGTAATGGAATTTGGCCTTGTCGGGGTCGTAGGTGCGTTGTTCGATGCCTTCGGGGAACAGGGCATAGGTTTCGTTGATCGGAAAATCGTTGCCAACCTTGCCATAGCCGCCGAGGATTTTTTGGACCATGGTTTCGCGGTCCATGGCGTATTTAAGGGCCAGGCGCAGGTCGTTATTGTCAAACGGTGCGGTGTCACAATGCATGATGAACACATAATGCCCGCGACCCGATGTGTTGAGAATTTCAACAGTAGGCGCACGTTTGAGCAGATTGACCGTTTTGGGATCAACACGGTTGATAAAATGAACCTGACCCGATGACAATGCCGCAATGCGGGCGGTGGCATCGTTCATGCTGATCATTTCGATTGAGTCAACATAACCGCGATCCGAACGCCAGTCGTTCTTGTTCTTTTCAAACGTGGCGCGCACACCGGCATCAAAGCTGGCCAATGTATAAGGACCGGTGCCGACGGCTGAATTGGGGTCGTCAATGCCACCGCCCGGCTGAATGATCAAATGATAATCGGTCAAAAGCAACGGCAGGTCGGCATTGCCTTCGGTCAGCGTGACGACAAGGTCATTGCCATCGGCCTTGATGTTCGTGATCGATTTTAAAATACCAAGTGCGCCGGATTCCGATTTTTCATCGGTGTGGCGGTGCAGGGTTTTGACGACATCGTCAATCGTCATTTCCTTGCCGTTGTGAAACTGAACGCCCTTGCGGATCTTGAAGGTCCAGGTGGCGGCATCTTCCGACGCTTCCCAGGATTCAGCCAGGGCGGGAACGGCCGTGCCGTCTTCCGGGTGGCTTTCAACCAGCGTGTCGCCCCAGTTGCGACCGGCAACAAAGGTGAATTGCGATTGTGATTTTGCCGGATCGAGAATGTCGGTGGCGGAGCCGCCCTGAAGGCCCAGTTTCAAATGGCCACCGCGTTTGGGTTCGGCGGCTTTGGCGGTTTTGGAATAAAGGCTGGTCGCAGCAGCAAGTGTCAGACCGGCGGCCATTGAACTGGCGATAAATTCGCGGCGGTTCAGGCCGTGTGATTTGACACGGTCGGTCAAATGTTTAAGTGGGTCAGTCATCCCCGATTTCCTTTTTGTGTTTAAAATATATTGGTCCGGTTGGTTCGGCCCTTGTTGTTTTGTTCTGGTGGGCGAACCCTTTTGGGTATGGTCATTTGGCGGCCCCGATACCTGCATCTGGCAGATTGGAAACGGGCCGTGATAAACCGAAACGGTTGTGTGGTTGTGTCCCCCCTTAAATGACCTGTTTTATACCCGTATAATGGTGCCGGATGTTTCCGGGGCAGATGCGCATCTTGCAGTTCAAGCAACGCAATAACGTCGCGCACCGCAAATTGTTCCACCCCTCGACAACCGTATAATCGTTACACCACATTCGTAGAACGATTGTTAAGGTTGCACGACAACATCGTTCCTGACAACCCAAGGGGTGAGGGTTAATCCTGATATTTTACACAACATATTGATTTAAAATAATAATTGTTTTACGGGAATGCCGCGACATAGTGCCAAAAGATGCTTTGACATCAAATTAAATCGCGCTGGGCGGGAAAGAACTTTTGACCGAATCAAAATTCAGTGCCAAGCGGAACAGCTGTTTCAAGTCGCGTCGTGCGAGCGGTAACGAAATAATTGTTACAGAGGGTTGTGCGCGATGGCAGCAATTATCACCCGGTGACGGTTACTTTTTGCGGAACTTTTGCGCTGTTCGATAAAAATTGGAAACGCTGGTTTTCGATATTCATGATCACCCTCAATTTCGCAGTGTTGCCGGGCCGTAAAACAGCAAGGCGGGCTGCGTTGTTTTAAGCTCCTATAACTTTTCAGAATGCCTGGCGCAATTTATCGACTTTGACTTTATGGCGCGAACTTTCCCAGTTTATGGGTCTGTTTGTAATGATGTGAAAGTGGATAATCATGCATGTTGGTATTGTCGGGGCCGGGCTTGTTGCCAGAGGGTATTTTGCGTTTTTAACGCAACGGGGCATGACGCCGGAAATGTGGTCGCCATCGGGAAAAAGTGCGCAGCTTGTTCCTGCGGATGCCCCGTTGACGGTCAGCGGGGCAATTGAAGGCAGTTTTAATCTGGCATATTGCACCAGTGCAAACGAACTTGCGCAGAATGATATCATTATTCTCGCACTTCCGGCTAACGGGCACCGCATGGTTCTTGATGTGATAATTCCCTGTCTTGAAGCGCGTCATACGTTAATCATGAGCGGGCATCTGTCATTTGCGGCCCTTTATCTGTCTAAAAAGCTGGCCGAACGCGAGGTGCAAATCCCCATTGTTGTCTGGAGCACGACGGCCTTAACGGCAAAGTCGCCGCATGTGGCAACTGAACTTCGTATTGGTGCGTTACGAAGCAATGTTGATATGGCAGTGATACCGGCCGAGGGCGGGGAGCAGGCCAAAGACCTGTGTGTCGCGCTGTTTGGGGACCGGTTTACGTTACAGGATGATCTTTTGACAATTGCGCTAAGCAATTTGAACCCGCAAAGCCACCTTGCCATTGCATTGTGTAATCTTACCCGGATTGAAAAGGGCGAGCTTTGGCACCAGAACACCAACATGACGGACAAGGTTGGTAATTTCCTTGAGGCGCTTGATGGTGAAAGGTTGGCAATTGCCAAGGCCTTTGGCAAGCAGATGCGAAGCCAGCTTGAAAATTTCTGTCTTGCATCGGGCCTGAAGCCCAAAAGCACGTCTGATCTTTATCAAATGCAGGTCGCACGCGGGACTGACCCGATCGGACCAAAAGATATTACGACGCGATACGTGCTGGAGGATGTGCCGTTTGGTCTGGTGCCAACTCTTTATCTTGCACGTCTTGCCGGGGTGGATGCGCCGTTGCATCAGGCTGGTGCTGCCATCCTTGCGGCTTGTTACAAACGTGATTTCAAGCAGGACAATAACCTTTTGGATGTTCTTGCGATCAATGACATTGCCACACTGAAGCGCCTTGTGCGGGATGGCTTTAAACGCGATTAAGCCGTGGCCAGTCTTTGGCAGGTATAGTCGTCGTTTGGTTTTCGTGCCGTCCGGGGGCGGGCGGCACGACTTTTGGGTGCCGGTGGCGACAAGACGCGTCTTTGTTGGTTTGGTGCGCGCCAGGGTGCAGGTTATAGGGGTGTTGAGGGTGAAACATACACCGCATTTCTTCGTAAATATCGGTTTGCGTTATGAAAATACCCTGCTTGATGCCGGTTCTTGCTATATCGGCTTGGGCGGGGTTTTGCAGGTTTGGACGGCATCGGACACTATAAGCGCCCTCGGCAACCATTTTGATTGAACTGATTTGTTCTGAGCGAAAATATCGCGAATTTTGGGGTGACCTAAACTGGGACCAAGTGGATTGGCACGACGATTTTGAAGCTGGGTGATGCGAGGGTACAGGGCTGAACTCTCGCAATCGGCTATAACCTTTTGTGATACGATACCCAAAATATCGACTTTGACACTTATATGTGATGGCCTTTTAATCCGGGCTGTTAAAAAAAATCAGGAGGCAAATATGCGAAAAACATTAGGGGTCAAACTTATCGTCACGGCAGCGCTTTCACTGGCATCTGTCGGGGCCGTTTCACACGCGGCTATCGCCGAAACATTGCGGGTTGGTCTTGCCGCCGCAGACTATTCCACCCTGGATCCAGACCGTGCGACCGCAACACAGGATGTGGCGCTGGTATCGTGGATGTTTAACGGGCTGGTGCGTTTTGCACCGGGAAGTGCTGACCCGGCACGGATCGAACCAGACCTTGCAACAAGCTGGGAAACGTCAAAAGACGGGCTGGTCTGGACGTTTCATTTGAAAGAAAATGTTAAATTCCACAAGGGATATGGCACCCTGAGTGCCGATGACGTGGTCTTTTCCTTTAACCGGGCCAAAAACCCGGAAACATCATCCTATGCCAGCGATTACGCCGCGTTTGAGAACATCGAGGCACTGGATCCGCAAACTGTTCGCATCACCTTGCGCGAACCGGTACCGGGCTTTTTGGGGCTGGTGGCAAATTATCATGGCGGCAACATCATCAGCAAAAAGGCTGCGCAAGAACTGGGGGCTGATTTTCAGCGTAATCCTGTCGGCACGGGACCGTTCAAGTTTGATGAGGCCCTTACCCAGCAATCGGTCAGCCTAACGGCCTTTGCCGATTATTTTCGCGGGGCGCCGTTAATTGATGGTATCCGCGCGGATTTTATACCGTCGGATTCCAGCCGCGAACTTGCCTTTCGCTCTGGCGAACTGGACCTGATTTATGGTCAGCGTGAACGTCACTGGGTGGACCAGGCCATGTTCTGGGACAATACCAACGTTGATATCTTTGCCCCCGGCGAGTTCCGCACCTTGTTTATCAACCGGGCGCATGCGCCGCTGGATAATATCAAGGTGCGTCAGGCGATCGCCGATGCCATTGACGTTGACCAGATTGTACAATTTGTAGGTTCCGGTATTGCGCGCAAGGGCTGTTCGGTGGTGCCGGTTGGCTATTTGGGCGAAGATTGCAGCTGGGCCTATAGCTATAACCCCGACAAAGCAAAAGCACTTCTGGCTGAAGCCGGATTTGAAAATGGTTTGAACCTGACAGCGGTGGTGTCTTCAAATTCGGCGCAAAAGCCGATTATGGAAGTTATTCAGGCGCAATTGGCAAAGGTTGGCATCAATCTGCAAATGAATGTTGTCGATCACCCCACCTATCATCAACAGATCCGCAAAGATTTAAGCGATCTGGTGTTTTACGGGGCGGCGCGCTATCCGGTCGCCGATAGCTATCTTAGCCAGTTTTATCATTCTGATGCCGCGATTGGCAAACCAACCGCCGTTACCAACTTTGGCCATTGTGACGCAGGTGATGCCGACATTACTGCCGCCAAAAAAGCTGCAACCGACGATGAACGTTTAAAATACTGGTCGGCGGCACAAAAGAAAATCTCGGAACAGGTTTGTTCGGTTCCGCTATTTAGTCTGATGCAGGTATGGGCGCGCAATACCGCCCTTGATTACGGTGTTGAATTAAAAGGGTCGCTTAACCTTGCACCGCCGATAACAGAGCTGACAACTTTAAGCCGGTAACAGGTTTTCTGCCATTACCGTGTTGGCAGTTGCCCCGACCACCGATTGTTCTGCAAGGCAGGTCTATCGTGGTCGGGGCAATTTTTTGTTCAAACAATCAGTTGTACCTTCAGGGACGCGGCGTGGACCTCTTCGACAAAGGCAGACACAAGGCTGCTGTTGCGCGCACGGACTGGCCGGATGATGTGGTAATCGTAAATCTGTGTTGGCCGGAATGGCCGGGCTGTTACCCGGTTTGCTGCAAATTCAAGCGATAACGGGTCGGCAATGGTCAGGCCCAGCCCTGCTGCGACCAGTTCCCCCACATTATGAATGGTGGTTGATTCAATAACCACCTTGGGCTGAAGGTTGTAGCGCCGAAAAGCCGCATCAACCAGATTACGGGTGCGGCTGGATTCCCCCAGCGCAATAAAGGGTTCATCCTTAAGGTCTTCGGGGGTGATTTCCGATTTATCCGATAACCGATGGCCATGTGGCATAATCACAACCATAGGCGGGGCCTGCAGGTGCTCAACCGTCACAGATGGATGTTCGTGACTGTTCACCACCAGTGCCAGGTCCAGCCTGCGCAACAGCACGGCTTCGCTTAGAAATTGTGAGCTGCGGGTTTCGACAGAAATGAAAACATCGGGATAGCGCGCCAGAAACCCCGATAATACGCGGCTTAAAAACATTCCCGAAAGGGCCGGCATCGCCCCGATAACCAGATGCCCGCGTTCCTCGCGGCGAATGGCCTCTACCGCGCGGGTAAGCTGGTGAACGCCGCCAAATATGCGTTGGACCTCTTCATAAAGGCGCATCCCCCGTCCGGTTGGCACCAGGCGCCCGCTTTCGCGTTCAAAAAGTTCCAGCCCGGTATCGGCTTCGAGGTCGCGGATCAGCTTGCTGGCGGCAGGTTGCGATATCCGCATGATCTCGGCAGCACGGCTGACGGTTCCGCCCTCGATCACGGCCATTAATGCTTCAAGTTGCCTCAGGCTGGGTGCGCGCATGGGTATAACCTTTTTGAATATATCCCCGAACAAAACGACTTTGACTTTCTACCCTGCCTATTTAGTTTGAAGCAAGAAAAAGAACGAGGAAAACATGGACGCTGACATCATCGTTATCGGCGCAGGCGTTGTGGGGGCTGCCTTGGCCTTCGGCCTTGCCCGGGATGGTTACAAGGTCAAAGTGCTTGACGGAAAAAACAGGGATCTTCGCGCAGCCCGTGCCAATTTCGGGTTGGTCTGGGTACAGGGAAAAGGTGCGGACGCACCGGCCTATCGCCGACTGACACATCAAAGTGCCGAGCTTTGGCCGCGCTTTTGCGATGAACTTGCCAACACCGCACAGGTACAGGTTGATTACGCAAACCCCGGCGGGTTTCATTATTGCCTGGGCGATGCCGAATTTGAAAATCGTGCGGCTTTGGCCGAACGTATTAACAGCACTGCCAAAACCCCTGAAATTGACATGCTTAGCCGGCAGGATCTGGAAAAAATGGTGCCTGCGGCATCTTTTGGGCCAGAAGTCACTGGTGCCAGCTATTGCCGTCTGGACGGTCATGTCAATCCGCTTCAATTACTTGATGCTTTGCATAAGGGCATTGCGGCGCAGGGTGGGTCTGTATTGTTTCGGCATCCGGTATCGGATGTGAAACCGCTTGCAACCGGGTTTGCCGTTAATGGCCCCGCCGGGACGCTGACCGCCCGATATGTCATTATCGCTGCCGGGCTAGGGACACCGGATCTGGCCAATTCCCATGACATGGATGTTCAAATCAGCACCACACGCGGGCAAATTCTGGTAACCGAACGTCTGGACCCGTTTTTGCCGTTTCCGGCCAGCGGTTTGCGCCAAACGGCCGAAGGCACGGTCATGATCGGGGCGACACAGGAACATACATCTGACCGCGGTGTTAGCGTTGGCTCGGCCACGACGCTCGCCCGGCGGGCCACCCGGATCATTCCGGCACTGGCATCGGTTCGGCTGGTGCGGCAATGGAGCGGGTTTCGAATTTTGCCGCCTGATGGCTCGCCAATTTATGCGCAATCAAAATCCGCTCCCGGCCTGTTTGCCGCTGTTTGCCATTCCGGGGTGACACTGGCTGCGGCCCATGCCGCGATTGTTGGCCCAGCCATGATCAATGGACGGCTGGATAGCGAATTGTCCGATTTTTCTGATGGAAGATTTCATGTTTAGAAGTGTGATGGCAGGCTTGAAAGAACAAGCAGATATGACTGTTTATGTTAATGGCGTTGAAACGCCAGCCTGGGACGGCGAAACCGTCGCCAGCATTCTTTTGCGGGTGCCCAATGTTGGGCGCCAGACACCGGTAAGCGGCGAAACGCGCCTGCCTTATTGCCAGATGGGTGTGTGTTTTGAATGTTTGGCCGTTGTTGATGGTGTGCCATCGGTGCAGGGCTGCCTGATGCCGCTGAAAGATGGAATGCGAATTGAGCGCCAGCGTGGCCGCCGGGAGGTTGGGCAATGAGTTATGATGTTGTGGTAATTGGCGCAGGCCCGGCGGGTATGGCCGCGGCGGTGCAGTTGGCGAAACTTGGCATATCTGTTTGTGTTGTCGATGAACAGCCTGCACCGGGCGGTCAGATATGGCGCGGTGTTGAACGCAATGCCACCAGCCCGGTTTTTAAGGCCCTTGGCGAGGATTACCAGAAAGGTTCATCGGCAACAGCGGCCTTTCATGCTGCTGGTATCGATTATCAGCCCGCCGCCCAGGTTTGGCAAATTGAAGACGGCTGGAAAGTTTTTTTGACAGCCGAAGGCAAAAGCCGTTGCATCACCGCAAAGGCAATATTGCTGGCAAACGGGGCACAGGAACGCCCGGTTCCCTTTGCGGGCTGGACATTGCCCGGTGTGATGACCGTTGGTGCCGCCCAGATTTTGCTGAAATCCGGGGGAATGTTGCCTGAAGGGGATGTCTGGATTGCGGGGGCCGGGCCGTTGCCATTGCTTTATGCCACCCAGTTGCTGGAGCTTGGCGGTAAGGTTGCCGGTTATATCGACACATCGCAAAAACCGTCCCTGAAAGCGCTTTCACATTTACCCGCCGCATGGCGCGATTTCCCCGGATTGATGAAAGGCTTGCGCTGGATCTGGAAATTACGGCGCAGCGGCAAACTGGTCCGCAATACTCGTAATTTGCGTGCCACGGGTGACGGCCAACTACGCCAGATCGAATGGGAAAGTAACGGCAAAACCCGTAAACGCGATGTTGGTGTGTTGCTGGTTCATGAAGGGGTTGTGCCGCGTATTCATGAAACCATGGCGCTGGGATGTGATCATGACTGGAATGACCAGCAAAAATACTTTGCGCCGCGTGTTGACCAATGGGGCGAAACCAGCCGCAAAGGTATTTTTGTTGCCGGGGATGCCGGTGGCATTGGGGGCTGGAAGGTGGCAACTGTTTCGGGTGAAATTGCAGGCCTTGGGATTGCCCGGTTTTTAAATATCGGCATTGATGCCGAAAAGCTGCGCCGTGAAGCCGCCCTTGACGACGGGCGCAAACGGGCAATGGCGTTACGTCCGCTGCTGGATGCACTTTATACACCGCCGCAAACACCGATTGCCGATGATGTTGTTGTTTGCCGTTGTGAAGAAGTAACCGCCGGGCGCATTCGCGAAGCTGCCCGTGCTTCGGCCCCCGATGTCGGGGCTGTTAAAGCAGCAACCCGGTGCGGCATGGGGCCATGCCAGGGGCGACAATGCGGCTATTCGGTTCAGGCGCTAGTGGCGGAGGTGAACAATTTACCAGTGGGTGATGTGCGCTTCTTTAATATTCGCCCGCCGCTAAAGCCTGTAACGCTGGGTGAAATTGCCACGTTGCAGGATGTGGAAGCGTGAATATGAACCCGGATATATTGGTAATTGGTGGCGGTTTGCATGGTCTTTCGTGCGCCTTGCAGGCCGCCCGGCGCGGGGCGTCGGTTCTGGTGGTGGAACGTCATTTTTTGGGGCGGCATGCCTCGGGCTCGACGGCGGCAGGTGTGCGCACCCTTGGCCGGGACCCGGCTGAATTGCCGTTAAGCCTCGAAGCGGCTGAAACCTGGCACAAAATGGCCGATCTGGTGGGCGATGATTGCGGGTTTAAGGCCTGCGGACAACTGCAGGTAGCCGAGGATGACGCGGCCATGGCATCGATTGCGGCCCGTATTGCTCGCCTTGAAAAACAGGGCATGCACCACGAAAAGCTGATCGGGGCGGATGAATTACGTGAACTTGTGCCGACGATATCACCACATTGCGTGGGGGCGGCATGGGTTTCGGGGGACGGGTCGGCGGACCCGCACCGCGCCATTTGTGCCTTTCGCGATGCGGCAAAGCGTGCGGGCGTAAACATCATCGAACAATGCCAGGTCATCAGCCTCGGGCGCAATGGGCAAAGCTGGCAGATCCACACCACCAAAGGTGATTTTAGCGCGGCCGTCGTGATTAATGCGGCAGGGGCCTGGGCCGACAAGATTGCCGAAATGGCGGGTGAACCCGTGCGCCAGGCCATTCGCACATCGATGATGGTGGTGACAGAAAGAGCAGGGGACGTTGTGCGCCCGGTGATAAGTTCGTTTGGGCGCAAACTGTCGTTTAAACAGACAGCCGAAGGAACATTGCTGATTGGCGGTGGCGCACAGGGCCGCCTTGCCGCTGACAAGCAGTCGGCCAGTGTCGATGTGCAGGCATTATCGGTTGCCGTGCAGGCCGCAGTGCGGTTGTTTCCCTCAATGGTGGGGACGCGCATGGTGCGGGCATGGGCCGGAATGGAAGCCATGACAGAAGATCATTTGCCCGTCATTGGCTTTTCAGATCAGGCCGAGGGGCTTATTCATGCATTCGGTTTTTCCGGGCATGGGTTTCAGCTTGTCCCGTCTGTGGGGCGGGTGGTTGCCGATCTGGCAATAGAGGGAAAATCCAATCAACAACTGGACGCATTTAACGTCAATCGCGTCTCAGAAAAAGGGGTGGCCTCATGTTAGGCTATATTTTTCGCAGGATTTTGTTAGCCATTCCAACATTGTTGGTCATGCTGACGGTGGTTTTTATTCTGGTTCGTCTGGTGCCGGGCGATCCTGCTGTTGCGATGCTGGGTGATCGCGCCAGCGAGGCAACACTGCAAGCGTTGCGCGAACAGCTGGGCCTGAACCAGCCCATTGCGGTGCAGTATTTCGAATTTCTAGGCAATATGATCACCGGTGATTTCGGCAAATCAATGGTGACGGGCCGCACGGTTTTGTCCGAAGTTGGCGCTGTTTTGCCCTATACGCTGGAACTGACCTTTTCGGCCATGGTGTTAGGAACGCTGTTTGGGTTGCCGCTTGGTGTTATTGCGGCGGTTCGGCGCAATAAATGGCCCGATTATGCAAGCCGCATCGTGTCGTTGATCGGTTTGTCCTTTCCGGGGTTTGTGTCGGCGATTTTGTTGTTGCTGTGTTTTGCTGTCTGGCAGCACTGGCTGCCGGTTATGAGCCGTGCATCCTCCGACCCGGTAACGCATATTCGCAACCTGATTTTGCCCGCCCTTAATCTGGGTCTGATCATGATGGCCTATATCGCCCGCGTAACGCGTTCATCAATGCTTGATGTGCTGGGCGAGGATTACATCCGCACCGCGCAGGCCAAGGGGGTGAAGGCACGAACCCTGGTGATGCGTCATGCGCTGGGCAATGCCCTGATCCCGATTGTTACGGTGGTGGGGCTTTATTTTGGCACCCTGATTGGCAATTCCGTTTTGGCCGAAATCGTTTTTACCCGGCCCGGTCTGGGGAAGCTGATACTGGGGGCCTTGCAATCGCGTGATTACACCATGTTGCAGGGGCTGATGGTTGTTTTTGCGATTTTCGTCATTCTTGTAAATACCGCGACCGACGTCATTTATGGCCTGGTCGACCCGCGAGTGAGTTATAAAAAATGACCAGCGCAGCAATTTCCAATTCATCCGAAACTGTCAAATCCAGCCCGGTTTTAACTGCGTTGCGCCGTAATCGCATGGCGTGGCTTGGCGGTGGAACGCTTTTCATTATTGTGCTGGTCGCCATTTTCGCGCCTCTGATCGCCCCGCACGACCCGCTAGAGCAAAATATTCTCGCGCGTCTTAGCCCGCCATCGGCTGATTTCTGGCTGGGAACAGACAGTTATGGTCGTGATGTTCTCTCGCGTCTTCTTTATGGTGCGCGGATATCTCTTTCCATCGGTTTTTTGTCGGTTTTAACCGCTATGGTTGTTGGCTCATCGTTGGGGATGCTGGCGGGCTATATCGGCGGCGTGTTTGAACAGATTGTGATGGGCCTTGTTGATGTGTTGCTGTCATTTCCGACCCTGCTTTTGGGGCTGATGATTGCGGCCATGCTGGGATCAAGTTTTGAAAACCTGATCATTGCCATTGCCATCACCGAAATAGCGCCGTTTGCCCGTGTCGCCCGCGCCCCGACCATTGCGGTGAAACGGCGCGACTTTGTCGATGCCGGACGGTCGCTTGGTTTGTCGCCGTTGCGCATTCTGGGCGTTCATATATTGCCCAATATTCTTTCAGATGTGGTTGTTGTGGGCTCGCTCTGGATGGCGTCTGCCATCCGGACCGAGGCGTCACTGGCCTTTATCGGCTTGGGGGTGCAGCCGCCAACGGCAACATGGGGTGGTATGATCCGCGAGGGGTTCGATAATATTCTAACCGCCTGGTGGCTGGTTGTTTTTCCGTCAGTCGCAATTTTGATAACGGTACTGGCGCTTAATATTCTTGGCGATGCCTTGCGTGATGCCATTGATCCCAAAACCAGGAGCGGACAATGAATTTAGCATTTCCTCTTTGCGATGTCGTTTTTGATAAAGCCCGGCATTTCTCCGGTTTTGATTTGGAAGGAAAAGGGAAAAGCCATGCATCTCGCCAGTCTTAATTCAGTGCAGGCATCCGCCAGCGAAGCACCGGTTCTTTCTGTGCGAAACCTGACGACATCGTTTCGGGTTTACGACGAATGGAACCCGGTTATTCGCGATATCAGCTTTGATGTTCACCCGCGCGAAACCGTTGCCATTGTCGGGGAATCAGGTTCGGGGAAAAGTGTTACGTCGCTGTCTATTATGCGTCTTTTGCAAGCGGAAAGCAGCCGCGTTGAAGGCAAGGTTCTGCTTGAAGGTCGCGATCTTCTTGCCCTGAGCGAAGCTGAAATGCGCAAGGTTCGCGGCAAAGATGTGTCGATGATTTTCCAGGAACCGATGACATCGCTAAACCCGATTTTCCCGATTGGTGAGCAGATTGCCGAAGCGCTGATGGTTCACCAGAAAATATCGAAAGCTGATGCCCGGGCCGAGGTCTTGCGGTTACTTGAAAAAGTGCGCATTCCGAACGCCAACAGACGGTTTAAGGAATATCCACACCAGTTTTCCGGCGGGATGCGCCAGCGTGTGATGATTGCAATGGCGCTGGCATCGCGTCCTAAACTATTGATTGCCGATGAGCCGACAACCGCCCTTGATGTAACCATTCAAAGCCAGATACTGGACCTGATTAAACAGTTGCAGGAAGAGGAAGGAATGTCCGTTTTGTTCATTACCCACGATATGGGGGTGGTGGCCGAAGTGGCAGATCGTACCATTGTGATGTATCGCGGGGACACGGTGGAAACAGGGGCAACTGCCGATATTTTTGTGCGCGGAGAACACCCTTATACCCGTGCCTTGTTATCGGCCGTTCCGCAATTGGGGGCAATCAGTAGCAAGGGGCTGCCGCTGCGTTTTCCGATTGTAGATGTAAACACGGGCGAAAGCCCGCCTGTGCAGGAAACGAGTAATACTGTTTCGACGGAAAAACAGCCGCTCCTGGAAGTTAAAAATCTAACCACCCGGTTTCCGATACAAAGCGGGTGGTTTGGCGGATCGGTCGGGGCTGTTCATGCTGTCGAGGATATTTCCTTTAGCATCCGCAAGGGTGAAACGCTGTCATTAGTGGGTGAATCGGGTTGTGGCAAATCGACAACCGGGCGTTCCATCTTGCGCCTGACGATCCCGCAAAAGGGTCAGATTCTGCTAAACGGGCAGGATATTTTGAAACTTGGCGCATCCGAACTTCGCCAGATGCGACGTTCCATCCAGATGATTTTTCAAGACCCATATGCGTCGTTAAATCCGCGTATCAGTATTGGTGCGGCCCTGATCGAACCTTTTCGGCAACATGGCCTTGGCACGCGTGCAGATGCACGGGACAAGGCCGTATCCCTTTTGGAAAAAGTTGGGCTGAATGCCGACATGATGCAGCGTTACCCGCATGAATTTTCGGGCGGGCAACGCCAGCGCATCGCAATTGCGCGTGCCTTGATGCTTGACCCCAAAATTATTGTCGCCGATGAAGCTGTTTCGGCCCTTGATGTTTCGGTTAAGGCGCAAGTGTGCAATCTGTTGCTGGATTTGCAGGAAAGTTTTGATCTTTCGTTTCTGTTCATATCCCACGATATGGCGGTGGTGGAACGGGTCAGTCATCGGGTTGCGGTGATGTATCTGGGGGAAATTGTTGAAATTGGCCCGCGGGCGGCGGTTTTTGAAAACCCCCAGCATTCCTATACGAAAAAATTGCTGTCCGCTGTGCCTGTGCCAGATCCGTCACGCCGGACTCTGCGAAATGAAATTTCGGTGGAAGAACTTAGAAGTCCTATTCGCCCAGCGGGGTATGAAGCGCCTGTGCGTGAATATCGCGAAGTTACAACCGATCATTTCGTTCAGGTGAGTTAGGGCAAAGAACAAATTGATACATGACCGGTTTTGGGAGCCGGACCGTGTTAATGTTTGAGAATGAAATTCGGCATCCCGGTCGAGAGCGGCAATTGCTTCTTTTTGCCGGGATGCCGAACACGATGTATCGCGAATGAAAACTAGCGTTGGGCGGCCTGAATGGCCTCGGCCATGATGTCAAGGCCACGGTCAAGTTCATCGTCTGAAATTGTCAATGGTGGCGCGATGCGAAAGACAGCGCCCATTGCCGGAACCTTGACGATATTCATGCTCAGGCCACGGGCAAGGGCTTCTTCGCCAATGCGATCGCCCATTGCAAGGTCGGGCGTGCGGCTTTGGCGGTCGGTAACTATTTCCAGTCCCAGTAAAAGCCCACGGCCCCGAACATCACCGATGCAGTCAAAACGCTGCTGTAATGCTTCCAGTCCGGTGCGCAGATGTTGCCCGGCTGTGTTGGCGCGTGCGATCAGGTTTTCGCGCGCGATGACATCCATGACCGTGATGCCAATGGCAGCGGGCAGGGGGTCTGAAACATGGGTGGTCAGGAAAATAAAGCCGCGATCATGGGCCTTTTGCTCGATTTCGGTGCTGGTTAGAACCGCTGAAAGCGGCAACCCAGCGCCCAGCGTTTTGGAAAGGGTGAGAATATCGGGCGTGACGCCATCGCGTTCAAAGGCGAACATATGCCCGGTGCGGCCCATGCCGGTTTGGGCCTCGTCGAGGATCAGCAACATGCCGCGTTCTTCGCATTTTTTCTTCAGCGCGGCCAAATAACCCAACGGCAAATCGATAATCCCGCCTGACGACAGGATGGGTTCGGCAATAAACGCGGCCAGATTGCCGGTTGACTGGCTGTCGATCAGGTTAAAGGCATCATCAAGTTCGGTTCGCCAGTCCAGCGTGCCATCGGCATGGGTGAAACGGGGTCGATAGGCATGGGGGGCGGGAATGGCAAAAGAGCCCACCGAAACCGGGCCATATCCCTTGCGCGCCGCACTATAGGTTGCGGCGGCTGCAGCACCTGTCATGCCATGCCAGCTTTTGGAAAAAGCGACAATTTCGTGCTTGCCGGTAACAATTTTGGCAAGGCGAATGGCGGCTTCGTTTGACTCGCCCCCGGTCGACAGCAGCAAAACCTTTTCCAGCCCCGGCGTGATGGAACCCAAACGTCGCGAAAGCTCGATTACCGGGCGCGACAGCATGCCGCTGAAAAGGTGGTCCAGCTGGCTGATATTATCCTGAACGGTTTTAACGATTGCCGGGTGGGAATGGCCCAGAACGGCACTCATTTGTCCGGAGGTGAAATCCAGTATCGGATCATTTGCCAGATCATAAACATAGCTGCCTGACGCACGGCTGATGATGCGTTTTTCAAATTGCGGGCCATAGCGCATGACATGGTTTGAAACGGCCGACCACAAGGCAGGATCAAGATTTGTGTTGTCGGGTTTGCTGTTGCTCATCAAAACGGCTTTCGGTTGGTTGGCGGGTGAAAGTATTTTGCCTTGCCAAACTCGTCCAGCCAAATTCATAATATAGAAATACGATATCAATAAAATTGATGGAACATGCCGGATCTTGAAATATTTCTGCTGCGCAGTTTTGTGGCGGTGTCGCGTGCGGGCTCGGTTAGTGAGGCTGCCCGGAAAATCGGGCGAACGCAATCGGCTGTCAGTATGCAGATGCAGCGCCTTGAAGACGCCGTTGGTCAGCCGATTTTACGCAGAACCGGGGTCGGGGTAGAATTAACGGCGGCGGGCATTCGCATGCTTTCCTACGCCGAACGCATCCTGGGCGCGCATGACGAGGCCGTCGCTGCCATATCGGGCACGGCCCTTCATGGTGCGATCAGTATCGGGTGCCCGGAAGATTATATGACGGCCTTTTTTCCCGGTTTGCTGCGCGGTTTTGCCGCCCTTCATGGTGGCATTGAAATTGAGGTTGTCTGTGCGGGCACGGTGGAATTACGGCAGCTTTTGCAACGACGGCAAATCGATCTTGCAGTGCTGTCTGTGCCAGAAGATGCCGACCGGGCCCAGATCATGCGCCCGGAATCTTTTGTCTGGGTGGGGAATGGCCCCGATCCGGCAATTCTGGCGCGTGAAGTGTTACCATTGGCCCTCTCGGCACCCGGAACGCTGGATCATGAAGCAGCAATTGGGGCAATGGACCGGGTTGGGCGCGCCTATCGCATTGCATTTGCCAGCAACAGTCTTGCCGGGCTTTTGGCCGTTACCCGATCTGGCGAGGCGATAAGTGTGGTAACGCGTGCTGCTGTCCCGCCAGATCTGTCTATTTTGCAAAACGGCCTTCCGGCCTTGCCCGATATTGGCATTACCCTTGCTTATGCGGCCCTTAAGCCGCCCCCGATTGTCAAAACATTTGGCGAGTTTATCAAGTCCTATATGGCCGAGATCTAGCGGGCTTCTTTTGGCAAGTTTACGCCGCTATCTGTTTGACCGGAGGATGCCGCCAAATTCGGCGGTCGTTTGATGATAACGACAAGCCTGCCGTCACGGATGTGATGTTGTCAGGCAGCATCGTTGCATGGTTATTTCCGGGTTCTAATTCGCACTATTCACAAGGATATTTTGGGGACGACTGCGCGCATCTGTTACAAAGTGCGCGCGGTGCCGATTTTGTTAGCGTGTGCCTGCTATGCGCTGGGCAAGGGCGGAAGACATGCCGACAGTTGGTTTGGCGACGGGGCGTCGAAAACTGCCCTCGATGGGGGGGCGCACGTTCAGCCGCACAAGTGTTTCGGCTTGCGCCATTGCGGCTTCTGCGCAATCGACAACGGGAACCGGTATTCGGCCTCGCACCTTTTGCGCCAGACCGGCCAGGGGGGCACCGGCAAGAACAATGACGTCAGCGTCATCTTCGTCAATCGCGGCCTGGGCCAGGGCGACAAGAAGGTCTTCTTTTTCTTCCTGCACATTACCAATGGACTGAAAACCCCCGGTCAGGGTACGGACACTGGCGCAACGGGCTTCAAGGCGATGCCATGCCACACATTCCAGATACCAGGGCCGCAGGGTTTCGGAAAAACTGACGATGGAAAAACGCCCGCCCAACATGCACGCGGTCAGCATGCCGGCTTCGGCCAGCCCAACAACTGGCACGTCAAAAAGCTCGCGCGCGGCCCCAAGTCCGGGGTCGCCAAATGCTGCGATGATCGCGGCGTCGATTTCATCGTGTTTTTCAGCGAGAATTTCCATCATGGCGGTGCCGCCGATCAGGGCTTCGCTGCGGGTTGAAATATAGGGAACACCGTAACGCGCTGTTTCACAAATCAGATTGGTGTCGCTGCTTTTGACACGCATTGCCGCATTGGAAAGCTTTTCCGTCACTTCGACCGAAGTGTTCGGGTTTATCAACAGTATATTCATGTCAAATCTTCTTTTTTAACGGATACGGTCATTCGATGGGGAGCGGAAAAGATGTGTGCCAAAACCGGGGTCGCCGACGATATGCCCGTCATCCGCAACGGTTTTTCCCCGCAGCATCGTCAGGACAGGCCAGCCGGTGACCGCCATGCCTTCATAGGGGGTATAGTCGGAACCATGATGAAGAAGGGATTGGCTGATCGTGACTTTTTTGTTGGCATCCCAAAGTGTTATGTCGGCATCTGCCCCAATGGCGATGCTGCCTTTGCGGGGGGCCAGTCCATAAAGTTTCGCCGGGTTGGTGGACGTTAAGGCCACAAAACGTTCCAGCGAAATGCGCCCTTTGGAAACGCCTTCGGAAAACAGGATCGGCAAGCGGGTTTCAATACCCGGTATGCCATTGGGGATCCATTTGAATGACGTGCGGGCACCCGGGCGGTCTTTGCCTTGGCTATCGGCATAGCGAAAGGGGCTGTGATCGGATGAAAAAATATCAAAGGTGCCATCTTGAATGCCACGCCAGATGGCTTCCTGGCTTTCATGGTCGCGCGGGGGCGGTGAACATACATATTTCGCGCCTTCAAAATCCATATTCAGGCCGCGCATGTCATCCTGGGTAAGGGCGATATATTGCGGGCAGGTTTCAGCAAAAACCGTGCGCCCGCGATTGCGCGCCCACTGGATCTGTTCCATCGCTTCGCTTCCCGAAACATGAACGATCACAATGGGAAGATCGATTAATTCGGCATGGCTGATGGCGCGATGGGTTGCTTCGCGCTCGACAATCTGGGGCCGCGAAACACCATGGTAATAAGGTTGGGTCTGGCCTCTTTCTTCGAGTTTGCGCGTTAAATAACGAATGGCATCATGCCCTTCGGCATGGACCATAACCAGCGCGTTTTCACGCTTGGCGACATCAAAAACATCCAGCAACTCGCCATCGGACAGCATCATGTCGTCATAGGTCATAAAAACCTTGAACGAGGTGTAGCCATCTTTCACCAGGGCCGGAAGTTCCTGGCCCAATACCTGTGGGGTCGGGTCGGTGACGATCAGGTGAAAGGACACATCGGTAAACAGATTTCCTTCGGCCTGGCGGTGGTAATCTTCGACAACAGCGCGCAGGGAATCGCCCTTTTGTTGCAAGGCAAATGGCATAACGGTGGTTGTGCCCCCTGCCATGGCAGAGCGGGTGGCGGACATGAAATCGTCCGCCATGACAATACCATCCCCGGCTGGCTGGGAGATATGAACATGGGCGTCAATGCCGCCGGGTAAAACCAGCAGGCCGCTCGCGTCGATTTCACGGGTCGCACCGTCGATCTTTTCGGCGATGGCCACAATCCGACCGTCACGAATGCCAATGTCGCAGTTGATTGTATTGGCCGTTGTGCAAACCTTTCCGCCGCGAATGGCAAGGTCAAATTCAGTCATTTTCTTGCTCCGCTGGTTCAAGGCTTGCGTCACTGAGGGCTTTGACGGTTGCAATGCCGGTATGGTCAAGATGGACCTGCCAGATCGCGGCAGCGGCATCGGCATCGCGTTTTTCAAATGCGTCCATCAGTTGGTCATGTTCATCAAGGGCCTCGCGCCAGCGGTATGGATCGGCAATGGCAATGAACCGCCCGCGATTGGCGCGCACCATGAGTTTGGCGCGTGAGGACGACAAAACGGGATTACGTGCATAGTCGACAATCAGGTCGTGAATGGCACTGTTAAGCGGAAAATATGCGTCCTTGTCGTGCCGTTCGTAAGCCGCGTGCATGGTTTGATGCATGTCTTGCAGTTGGCCTAGTTCCTGTGCGGTGATGCGCGTTGCAGCCAGGCGGGCGGCAAGGCTTTCAAGGCCGGCGATCACTTCAAAAAGGTCGCGGGCATCTTCTTTGGTGTAGGCACAAACGCGCGCGCCGCGATTGGGCAGAAGTTCGACCAGGTTTTCCGATGCCAGAACTTTAAGGGCTTCGCGTAACGGGGTTGGCGAGACTTCAAGCTGTGCAGCCAATGCGGTTACCGGCACTTTTTTGCCCCAGGGCAAATCACCGACAATGATCATTTCGCGCAATGTTTCGGCAACCTGTTCGGGCAGCAAAAGACGCGACAATTTCTTTTTTCGTGTGTTCATCATCAATAGCCCATCGCCCGTGGAAGTGCCGTCACAATGTCGGGGAACAGCATGCAAAGAACCAGAACGCCATACTGCAAAAGCACGTAAGGCCAAATGTTGCGGATCAGTCTTGCCATGGGGAGTTTGGTTATGCCGCTCATGACGAAAAGAACAATGCCGACCGGCGGCGTCACCATACCGATAACCAGGTTGAAAACAAACAAAAAGCCAAACAAAAGCGGGTCAATATGAAAGCTGATGGCCACCGGTGCAAAAAGCGGCACCAGCATGATATAGGCGGCATTTGATTCGATAAACATGCCGACTGTCACCAGAATTAACATGACTAGGATCAGAAACATTTCGGGGCTGGAGGTGACCGATTGTAATAACCCGGCAATGCGGGCAGGCACCATATCGATGGTGAAAATAAAGGTCACGGCTGCGGCAAAGGCAATCAAGGCCCCCACCATGGCGGCCGAAACGGCGGCCCGAAACAGGGCATCAGGCAAATCGGATAATTTCAGTTCACGGGTGACAAACATGCCCATGACGAAAGCATAAAAAACCGAAATACCGGCCCCTTCGGTTGCGGTGAAAACACCACCGATGATCCCGCCAACCACCACAACCGGCATCAGCAATACCGGCAGGGCTTTCCATGTGCGAATGGCGAGTTCACGGGCCTTGAGGCGATTGCCGGTTAGTTTAAAACCACGCCGCCAGGAAATGAAACTGGCCAGTGCCATAAAGCCCAGTGTCAGAATAATGCCCGGGACGATACCCGACATGAACAAGCCACCCACGGAAACGCTTGAACCCGCCATCAGGGCATACACAATCATGGCGTTGGACGGTGGGATGATGGCGCCCAGATTGGCCGCCGATGCAATAACGGCACTTGAATAGCCATCGTCATAGGATTTACGCATCGATGGTACCAGAGTGGAGCCAAGGGCCGAGGCCGAGGCGACAGCGGCGCCGGTAACAGCGGCCAAAATCATGCCTGCAACAATAGCTACATGTGCAAGCCCGCCGTGCAAGCGACCCACCAGGGCATCAGCGAATTCAATTAACAGCCGCATAATGCCGGAACGCACCATTAACTCACCGGCCAGCATAAAAAGCGGGATCGCCATCAGTGGAAAACTGTCGACGGCATGCAGCATGCGTTGCGGCATAACCGAAAGATCAATGCCCCCGGCCAGCAACCCGATCAAAGAGGCCAGCCCCAGCGCAAAGGCCAGGGGCATGCCGATCACGGCCAGAACAAGGAAGGCAAGAATAACAGCGATTGTCATGCGGATACCTCGTTTTGACCATCAATGCTTGCCCATGTTGACGCCCCGCCCCATGCCAGCAGCAATAAATGCAAAAGACTGTGGCCTGCAGCGATGAGGACGGCGATATAGTAAACAGCAGAGGTGATATTAATGGTGGGCATCAGTTCCGCCCAGCCGTCTTGTGTGACCTGAAGCCCGAAATGGAAAACCACAATCATAAGAACGGCACCCAGCAGGGCCGACAGGCGAAATAACAGGTCTTGCAGGCGCGGTGAAAATTTGTTGACGACAACATCAATGCCAACGTGAATGCCAAAACGCACACCATGCGGAAGCGCCAGAAAGATGGTCCAGACAAATGCCAGGCGGGACATTTCGTCGGCCCAGTCAAGGGAATATGACAGGGCATACCGGCAGAACACCTGGGCAATAACCAGACATGTCATGAGGCCGATGGCAAAAATGACGACGCCTTTGGACGCGTAATCAATCCGGATCAGGGCTTTTTGGCAAGACGAGAAGAGCGAGCCTGCTTTCGCAGGCTCGTGCCGACCATGGGCGGGCATCATTTTGCTGTGACCTCGCTTTGAACCTTTTCGATAAGGGCCGGATCAATGCGTTTTTTTAGGCCCTCGATAACCGGTGCCGTCAGCTCACGCAGCTTTGCACGCACGTCATCGGGGATCGGGGTAAACACCATCCCGGCGGTAATCAAGGCGGCTTTTGCGGTGTCATCTTCCTTGGCAGCTTCGGCACGCTGGAAGGCAACGGCGTCGACCATGGCGTCATTGAGAATGCTTTGGTCTTTGGGATCAAGTTTGTCGAAGGCTTTTTTGTTTGCAACAATCGTGATGAAGTCGAAAACATGGTTGCTGTCGGAAAGGTATTTCTGAACTTCGTCGAACCGGCGCGTTTTAATGATCGAATAGGGGTTTTCTTCGCCGTCCAGAACGCCTTGTTGTAAGGCGGAATATACTTCGCTGATACCCATGGAAACCGGGCTGGCACCGATGGCGCGGAAGGAATCCAGATGGGTCTGGTTGGGTTGCAGGCGGATCTTGAGACCTTTCAGATCATCAACGGTTTTAATGGGCCGCACATTATTGGTAATGTTGCGCGGGCCAAGTTCCATCCAGCCCAGAACTTTAAACCCTTTATCGGACAGTTTCTGATCGACGATGGTGCCGACTTCGCCGTCAATGACGCGGAAAGCTGTGGCGCGATCCGGGTAGGTGAAAGGCATCGAAATTGCCTCAAGCTCGGGTACTGTCCGTGACAGATAAGCCGCCCCAATCCATGTGCCAAAAATTGCGCCAGACCGGGTCTGGTCAACGTTTTCCTGTGCGCCACCCAGTTGCATGTCGGGGAAAAGGTCGATCGTAAGGGCACCGTCGGTTTTTGTCTCGACGGCTTCTTTGAATTTCTGCATGGCGATGGAGCTGGAATGATCCGCCGCGAAGTTACCGCCAAAGCGCAATGTTTCAGCAGATGCCGGAGCAGCTACCAGGGCGGACAAACTTGCCGCAATGATTGTTCTTGTTAAGTTTTTCATCTGATCTTCCCGTCTTGCGTGTGAAGCCTCGGATGGATGTTTCCCTGTAGATAATGTGGCTTTGCCATCTTTAAGTTAGCGGCAACTATCGCGGCAGTTTTTAGCTTGCGCAAGTATTTTTTAAATAAAAAATTGAATTTATTATAAGTATTTGTTTTTATGTGGTTTTATCGATATTAAAATTGGAATGAAAGGTCGTTTGTTGCGGGATTCCGCAGAGCGACCCTATTAAGGACGCCACTGTTTTGGGCCATCGGCGGGCGGGAAGGTGTTCGAGCGGGCCGAGTAAAACAAAACCCCCGGCCGCGATAAAGGGCCGAGGGTTTGAAGATGACAGCGGCGCGAAACGCCTTGCGTCTTAGGAAGGGTGACGCTGTGTTATTGCCCTTCCTGCCAGACAATGCCGGTCGGGAAGGTGTGGTCGATAATGCTTTGTGGTTTCATGGTAATAGAGAAGCCCGGTGCTGTTGGCGCAATGTAACGGCCATTGCGGATGGTGCAGGGGTCTTCGAAATGTTCGTGTAAATGGTCGACATATTCCAGAACCCGGTCTTCGAGGGACGCTGACACACAGATATAATCGATCATGGACAGGTGCTGAACATATTCGCACAGGCCAACGCCCCCGGCATGCGGGCAGACCGGTTTGTTGAATTTTTTTGCCATCAGCAAAATCGCCATGATTTCGTTCACCCCGCCAACCCGGCAACTGTCAATTTGCACAACATCAATCGCATCGGCCTGAAGGAACTGTTTGAAGATGATGCGGTTCTGACAATGTTCGCCGGTGGCAACGCGAATGGGCGAAATACCATCGCGGATTTGTTTATGCCCCAAAATATCGTCAGGGCTGGTCGGTTCTTCGATAAACCACGGGTCGTAAACGGCCAGTTCTTTCATCCACGAAATGGCTTGGTCTACTTCCCAGTTCTGGTTGGCATCGATCATTAATTTACGGTCCGCACCAATAACATCGCGTGCGATCGCACAGCGGCGTTTATCGTCTTTGACGTCGACACCAACCTTAAGTTTGATATAGTTCCAGCCTTCATCAATGGCTTCCTGGCACAGGCGACGCAGTTTTTCGTCGCTATAGCCCAACCAGCCCGCCGATGTGGTATAGGCGGGGTACCCTTGCTGGCGCATTTCGTCGAACCGGGCCTGTTTGCCCGGTTCGGCGGCGCGCAAAATTTCAAGGGCATCGTCGCGGGTCAGCGCGTTGGTCAGATAGCGAAAATCAACGCAATCGACAAACTGTTCGGGCGTCATTTCGGCGACAAGCTGCCAAACCGGTTTGTTGGCAACCTTGCCCCACATATCCCAGATGGCATTGACAACCGCACCGGTTGCCAGATGCATCACCCCTTTGTCCGGGCCAAGCCAGCGTAACTGGCTGTCGCCGGTTAAATCGCGCCAGGTTTGTCCCATGTTGGTGGTAAGGTCGCCGAGCGATTTACCAATCAGCAAATGGGACATGGCCTTGATGGCGGCAACGCAAATATCATTGCCCCGGCCAATGGTAAAGGTCAGGCCGTGACCGGAAATATCGGCAGTGTCGGTTTCAATGATGACATAGGCAGCCGAATAATCCGGATCCTTGTTCATTGCGTCCGACCCGTCTAGCTGACGTGATGTCGGAAACCGGATGTCGATTGCCTTGATCCCTGTGATAACCGGATTCATGCCCTGTGCCTCGTTATTTTATAAATGGAACATCGTTTTAAATATGGTGTATTTTGGTGCTTGGCAAGACCCGTTTTTTACGAAAAGCTGCGGCAGATGACGAACAAGGGTTAAATATGTCCGAAGATATCAAACGCGTCTACAAAGCCCCGGCCCTGGAAAAGGGGTTGGAGATTCTGGAAATTCTGGCAGCCGAGCGCCGCCCGATGAGCATGGGGGCGATTGCAAGCGCCCTTGGCCGGTCCAAAAGCGAGATTTTCCGGATGCTCTCGGTGCTCGAGCAAAAGGGATATCTGGAGCGCAAAGACGGATCAGAACTGTTTCATATTACCAACCATTTGTTCGAGCTTGGGATGCAGGTGTCGCCGGTTTCAACCCTGTTGGAAGCAGCCTTGCCGCAAATGCGCCGTTTGGCGGCACGGGTGGGGCAGTCGTGTCATTTGGCTGTGCCATCGCGCGACCAGATGGTGGTGATTGCCCGGGTTGAAAGCCCGGAAGCCATCGGGTTTTCGGTGCGGGTGGGCTATCGGCGCAGCTTGGCCGATTCCGGGTCTGGCAAAGTGTTGCTGGCATGGATGTCGCCCGAACGGCGTGCGCCTTTGATGGAATATTTCGGCGAAAGACTGGGTGCATCGTTTAATGCCGAAGTATGGGAATATGAGCTAAAGGCCATTCGCGCCCGCGGATATGTTGACGTGCAAAGTACTGCCACGGTTGGCATTATCGACGTGGGGGCGCCGGTATTGCAGGGCGATGGCGGCGAGATCCTTGCCAGCCTGACCATTCCCTATCTGGGCGGGCCAAGCACGCCATATAAAGTGGCCGATACGGTGCCTTTCATTGTTGAAACGGCACAGGAAATTACCCGACTGACCGGATCGCACGGCGGACTGTAAAGCTCGTACCCTTTTAAAATAGCGCGATACAGGATGTTTATCGGTGGGTGTTTTACCCGTAATGGTCGTTTTGGTGTAAAATATAATTGAAATGATAGTTTAAATATGAAACGATCCCTTCCGTCGCAAAAAAGCGAGAGTGGGAGGATACGTTTATGGCCCGTCAGAAGCGCCAAATTGGTAATACCGGTTTAGATGTTAGTGTTCTTGGTTTTGGCGGTGCGCCGCTTGGTAACATGTATCGCCCGCTTGACGATGCGCAGGCGCACGAGACCTTGCAGGTGGCATGGGATTGCGGGTTTCGGTATTTCGATACCGCTCCGCGTTATGGCTATGGCCTGAGCGAGCGCCGCACCGGCGATTTTTTGCGCGGCCAGACCGAACCTTATATTCTGTCGACCAAGGTGGGCCGGTTGTTGCACCGGATTGACGGTGACATTCCTGCCGATCGCCCGTTTGTCGATGCGCTGCCGTTTGTTGAAGTTTACGATTACAGCTATGACGCGGTTATGCGCTCGGTCGAGGATAGCTGGCAGCGGCTGGGCCTGCGCCGCATCGACATTGCCTATATTCATGATATCGGCAGCCTGACCCATGGCAAGGATGCCCACCCGCGCCTGATGCGTGATGCCATGGAAGGCGGTGCGCGCGCGCTGGACGAGCTTAAAAAGGCCGGGTTGATCGGGGCCTATGGCCTTGGTGTCAATGAATGGGAAGTTTGCCTTGAAGCCCTGAAATCCACCGATATGGATGTTTTCCTGCTGGCCGGGCGCTATACGCTGCTCGAACAGGAAGCGCAGGAAAGCTTCCTGCCCGAATGTTTGCGCCGCAATGCATCGGTCGTGGTTGGCGGGGCGTTTAATTCCGGCATACTGGTGACCGGTCCCAAGCCGGGGGCGAAATATGATTATGAAGATGCTCCGCAGCATATTCTTGATCGTGCCACAAAAATTGAGCAGATTTGCACCGACCATAACGTGCCCTTGCCTGCCGCGGCCCTGCAATTTCCGCTTACCCACCCCGCTGTTGTATCGGTTATTCCCGGTGCCAGTTCGCCGCGCCATGTGACACAGGCGGTTGAGTGGGCAGAATTGCCAATTCCATCTGCCCTGTGGCGCGATTTGCGTGAACAGGGGCTGTTGCGCGCCGATGTGCCCGTGCCCGGTGAAGATTTGCTGGCAGGTGGCGGGGATGCATCGTGATGGCAAATGATATTGCCTTGATCGACGCCCACCAGCATTTCTGGCAAATCGATCGCGGGGATTATGGTTGGCTAACGCCGGAATTAACCGCCCTTTATCGCGATTTTTTGCCAGACGACCTTGCCCCGATTTTAACCGGGCAGGGCATTGCCAGAACCGTTCTGGTGCAGGCAGCCCCCAGCGTGGATGAAACCGGTTTTATGCTGTCGCTGGCCAGTGCGCATGATTTTATTGCCGGTGTGGTGGGCTGGGTGGATTTTGAAAACCCCGAAGCCGCCCTTGCCGATATTGCGCGGTGGTCCAAATACGACAAATTTGTCGGTGTGCGGCCCATGATACAGGATATTGAAGACCCGGCATGGATGTTGCGCGCCGATTTCGCCCCGATATATGAGGCCTTGATTGCGCGAAACCTTGCCTTTGACGCGCTGGTGCATCCGCGCCATTTGGCCAATTTGCAAATTCTGGCGCGGCGCTATGCCAGCTTGCGTATCGTGATTGACCATGCCGCCAAACCCAAAATTCGCAATGGTATTCATGGCCCCGATGCCTATGTCGAATGGGCGCGCATGATGGGTGAATTTACCGCACTTAAAAATGTGTATTGCAAGGTTTCGGGCCTGTTGACCGAGGCGGCACCCCATGCGGGCTTGCATGATTTGAAACCTTATCTGGATCATCTGCCCCGGGTTTTTGGCCCGGACCGGTTGATGTGGGGCAGCGATTGGCCGGTTTTGGGCATGGCTGCAAATTATGCTGACTGGGTGAAAATGACCCGGCAGTGGCTGGGCGCGTTTGCGCCAAAAGACGTTGAAAAGATTGCCGGAAAAACGGCAACGCAATTTTACCGATTGTAATTAAATGCCGGTCAAAACCGGCAGATCACGGAGGCTACGTTCATGAAAATAGGAAACAGGGCGTTTCTGTTTGGAAGTGCCATGTCGGCTGTCATTCTGTGCGGTGCGGGCCAGGCGGCCTTTGCCAAGGATGAAGTCATGGGGGATTTTTCGGGGGTAACCCTGAAAGCCAAGTTTATTGGCGGCAACCAGTACGAACCGCTTTATGCGCGCATTACCGACTGGGAAAAAGCCACCGGTGGCAAGGTTGAAATCATTTCAAAGAAAAGTCACTTTGAAATCGACAAGGAAATCAAATCCGATATCGCAGCGGGATCGACCGACTGGTGTGTGGGCTATAACCATGTCAGTTTTGCGCCGCAATATACCAATTTGTATACCGATTTGACGCCGTATATCCCGCAAGATACGCTTGATAAATACAACCCGTCTTTTATCGAAGCCGCCACCATTAACGGTGAATTGCAAATGTTGCCGCGCGCGCAGTTTGACGTTAGCGCGCTTTATTATCGCAAAAGCCTGTATGCCGACCCGAAAAACCAGAAGGCATTCAAGGAAAAATACGGCTACGCCCTGACCCCGCCCGATACCTTTGACCAGTTCAAGGATCAGGCGATTTTCTTTGCCGACCCGCCCAATTTTTACGGCACGCAATATGCTGGCAAGGAAGAGGCGGTTGTGGGCCGGTTTTACGAATTACTGGTCGCCGATGGCGGGCAGATGTTTGATAAAGACTGGAAGCCGACCTTTAATTCAGAATCAGGCCAGCAGGCCCTGCAATGGTTTGTTGACCTTTACAAGGCCAAAGCCGTGCCGCCGGGTGTTTTGTCCTATGTCTGGGATGATCTGGGCAGCGGGTTTGCCAGCGGCTCGGTCGCACTTGACCTTGATTGGCCGGGTTGGGCCAGCTATTTCAACGATCCCAAACAGTCCAAGGTGGCGGGTGACGTTGGCGTGATTGTGCAGCCCAAGGGCAGCAGCGGTAAACGTACCGGCTGGTCGGGGATGCATGGTTTTTCCATGACCAAGGATTGCGGTGACAAAAAAGCCGCCGCGTCGCTGATCTGGTTTTTAACCAACCATGACAGCCAGCTGTTTGAAGCCCAGAAAGGCCCGCTTCCAACCCGCACCAAGGTGTGGGACGATTTGATCGCCCAGGTCAAGGAAAGCGGCGATACCTATCGCGGGGAAGTTTTGACAGCCTTTCAGGAAGCCTCAAAACATGCCTTTGCGGTGCCGAAATTCCCGGAATGGGTCGAAAGCACCAACCTGATTTATCCTGAACTTCAGGCCGCGATTGTGGGCGACAAAACTGTCAAGGAAGCCCTTGATGACGCCGCAGAACGTGTGGGCGACATGATGGCCGATTACGGATACTGATCGGCCCATCGCTAAAACAAGCTCCCTCCCGATGGTGTGCCATATCTTTTAACCATCGGGATTTTGGGGCGGTTGACCCAAATATCAGCCGCCCTTTTTTCCCTTTTTCAGTTCATTTTTCGCGGTTGCCGAGCGCATGAAACGCAAATTTCTCAGCCCGCCAGTTTTGCTGCTGCTGCCTGCGATGATTATTATCGCCGCCGTGGTACTGGTGCCGCTGCTTCTATCGCTTTACACCAGCTTTACGCCCTTCAAATTAACCCGGCCCGATACCCTGTATCGCTGGATCGGGGTGCGTAACTATATGCGCCTGTTTGAAGATTATTATTTTTGGGCTGCTTTCCTTCGAACCTTTGTGGTTCTGACCATTGCCCTGAACGTTGAAATGCTGTTGGGGCTTGGTTTGGCCGTGCTGGTCAACAAGGCGGTGTCGGGCCAGCGTGCCCTGCGCACCATCATGATGTTCCCGATGATGTTTTCGCCGATCCTGGTCGGTTTCCAGTTTAAATTCATGTTTAACGACACGGTCGGGCTGGTTAACAACGCCCTGCAAAGCATGGGTATGGAACGGGTTATTCCGTGGCTGGTTGATGAACATCTGGCGTTATTTTCCATTTTAACTGCCGAAATATGGTCTTCGACCTCGGTTTTTGCAATTTTGATTTTGGCCGGTTTAATGGCGATCCCGCGTGATCCGCTTGAAGCCGCCCGGGTCGATGGTTGCACGCCGTGGCAAACATTTCGCCATATCACCCTGCCATATCTGATGCCGTTCATGTTTATCGCCATGACAATCCGCTCGCTTGATATCGCACGTGCCTACGACATTGTGCAGATCATGACGGCGGGCGGCCCGGCGCGCAGAACCGAACTGCTTTGGACGATGATTTCGCGGTCAGGTTATGTCGATGCCAATATGGGGCTGGCCAATGCGATGGCCTATATCTCGATCCTGTTGTCGATTTTCTTCACCTTTTATTTCTTTCGCAAACTGATGGCGGCACGCCGCTATATGGGGGGTGCGCAATGATGGTATCGCATGGGACACGCAAGATTTACCTGAAATGGTGCCGCTGGATCGGAACATTTCTGGCGATGTCGGCCATTTGCATTCCCGGTTTGTGGATTGTGCTGTCGTCTTTTCGGCCCAATGTCGAAATTCTGGCAAAACCGGCTGTGTGGATCCCGCAGGATCTGAATTTTGACCATTATGCGGCCATTTTCAGCTCCGATCCCGGTCAGGGGGCGGTGCCGGTCTGGAGCTATTTTCAGAACTCGCTGATCATTGCCACCACCAGCACGTTGATTGCCTTGCTGATTGGCATGGCCGGTGGATATGCCTTTGCGCGCTATAGCTTCAAGGGCAAAGACACGATGTTTTTAGGCTTTATGCTGTCGCGGACCGTGCCGGGCATTGCGCTGTCGTTGCCGTTATTCATGGTTTATGCGCGCCTGGGCATTATCGATACCGATTTTGGCATGATCCTGATTTACGTGGCGCTCAACCTGCCTTTCACCATCTGGCTGATTGACGGCTTTTTTCGCCAGGTCCCGCAGGAGCTTAATCAGGCCGCGCAGATTGATGGCTGTACGCCGTGGCAGGCGTTTTGGCTGGTGGAATTTCCGCTGGCGAAATCGGGCATTGCCTCGGCCGGTATTTTTGCCTTCCTGACCAGCTGGAACGAATTTGCCCTGGCAAGCCAGTTAACGCGATCAACCGCGTCTAAAACGCTGCCGGTCGGGCTGCTCGATTTTACATCGGAATTTACCATTAACTGGGGCGGAATGTGTGCGCTGGCGGTGATTATGATCGTGCCCGCATTGCTTCTGACCTTCATTGTGCAAAAACACCTTGTGGCCGGCCTTACCTTTGGCGGCGTCAAAGGCTAACCGGAACGGCAGGAATAGACAAATGGCTACTGTTACTCTTGAAAAAGTCGTCAAACGGTATGGGCCGATTGACGTTGTTCATGGCATCGACCTTGAGATTGGCCATGGTGAATTTGTGGTGCTGGTGGGCCCGTCGGGCTGTGGCAAATCGACCACGCTGCGCATGATTGCGGGGCTGGAGGAAATTTCCGGCGGGGCGGTAAAAATTGGCGAAAATATCGTCAATGATTTGCCACCACGGGATCGTAACGTCTCGATGGTGTTTCAGAATTACGCGCTGTATCCGCATATGACGGTGGCGGAAAATCTGGGCTTTAGCCTGAAAATTGCCAAACGCAGCAAAGACGATATTGAAAAACGTGTCGCCGAAGCCGCCGCCATTTTGGGCCTTGGCGATTTGATGGAACGTTTGCCCGGCCAGCTTTCGGGCGGGCAGCGCCAGCGTGTGGCAATGGGCCGTGCCATTGTGCGCCACCCCGATGTGTTTTTGTTCGACGAACCGCTATCGAACCTGGATGCCAAATTGCGCACCCAGATGCGGACCGAGATTAAAAAGCTGCATCAAAAGGTTAAAACCACCGTTATTTACGTGACCCACGACCAGATCGAAGCCATGACATTGGCCGACCGGATTGTGATTATGCGCGGTGGGCATATTGTACAGGTCGGCACCCCGATGGATATTTTCCATAACCCGGCCAACCTGTTTGTCGCCCAGTTTATTGGCAGCCCGCCGATGAATTTGGCCGAGGGGATTGTCGGCAGTAACGGCAAACTTACCCTTGCCAATGGGGATGTTTTAACACTTGCGCCCGATATGGCCGCCCGTGTGCCCGAAGGCACGGCTGTTACCCTTGGCGTGCGGGCCGAAGACCTTGCGATTGACGGGCATGGCCGCATTGGCAGCCATATCAGCACCATCAAAGCGGCGGTTAATTTGACCGAACCGCTTGGCAATGAAAGCCTTGTGTTCTTTGAATATGGCGGATCAGAATGGGTGACGCGGATGTTTAACCCGCGCGATATTGCGCCGGGCGAAACCATAACCCTGCATGTGAATATGGAAAGCATCCATCTGTTCGATAAAACCACCGAAAAGCGGCTGTAAGGGGGGCTTATCATGGCGATTATTACCCATGTCGATATCCGGATGGTGGATTTAAAACCAAAGGTCGTTCGAACCGACGCCATCCAGTCCTTTGTCAGTCAGGAAACGCCGATTGTCCGCATCACCGATGCCGATGGCGTGGTGGGCACGGGGTATAGCTACACCATTGGCACTGGCGGATCATCGGTGGTGGCGCTGCTGCGCGATCATTTGGCCCCGCAACTGATTGGCCGGGATGCGAATGATATTGAAGCGATCTGGCGCGATTTACTGTTTTCAAGCCATGCCACAACGGTTGGCGCAATTACATCGCTGTCGCTGGCTGCGATTGATACCGCGCTGTGGGATTTGCAATCGCGCAAAACCGGCATTGCGCTTTATCAACTGGCCGGTGGGGCCAAGGGCAAAATCCCGCTTTACACCACCGAAGGCGGCTGGTTGCAGCTTGAACAATCGCAACTGGTGGATGATGCGGTGGCGATGAAGGCCAAGGGCTTTGGCGGGGCGAAAATCAAGGTTGGCAAACCGCGCGGGGCCGAGGACGTGGCCCGGTTGCAAGCGGTGCGCGAAGCTGTTGGTAATGATTTTGAAATTATGACCGATGCCAATCAGGGGTTTGATCTGGCCGAGGCCATTCGTCGCGCCCGGCTGTTTGAACCGATTGATATTGCGTGGTTTGAAGAACCGTTACCGGCCGATAACGTTGTCGCCCATCAACGGCTGGCGGCGTCAACCTCGCTGCCGGTTGCGGTGGGTGAATCGATGTATAGCCTGGGGCAGTTTCGCGAATATCTGGCGATGGATGCCTGTTCGATTGTGCAGGTTGATGTGGCGCGTATTGGCGGCATTACACCGTGGCTAAAGGTTGCTCATCTGGCGGAAAGTTTTGATGTTGCCGTCTGCCCGCATTTCTTGATGGAATTGCACGTATCGCTGTGCTGTGCCGTGCCCAACAGCCGCTGGCTGGAATATATCCCGCAGCTTGATAGCCTGACCCATAGCGGGCTGGATATTGTTGATGGTCACGCGGTGCCGTCAAACCAGCCGGGGCTGGGCATTGACTGGGACTGGGACGCGATAGAAGCACAACAAATGTTCACACCCATCACCATCACCATCAGCAATTGAGGCCGTTATGAAACGTGTTGGCATGGTCATTCATGTAAAGCCGGAAAAACTGGCGGAATATAAAAAACTCCATGCGGAGCCATGGCCCGGCGTGATTGCCGCTCTGAAAGCCCATCACGTTCATAATTATGTGATTTATCACCATGCCGATTTGCTGTTTGGTCATCTGGAATATGACGGCGACGATTTTAAAGCCGACATGGCCGAGATCGCCAAAGACCCGGTAACACAGGAATGGTGGAAACAGACCGACCCGTGCCAGTCCCCGCTTGCAACGCGCAAGGAAGGCGAATGGTGGGCCGAGATGGAAGAAGTTTTTTACATGGCATGAAGGTGTGGCACCGATTGCACCCGTTACACCCTTTTTATGACCCATCAGATTTGACCAGAAACGCAGGAGAGCGAAATGGCAGGAAGACTGGCCGGTAAAACCGCCATCGTTACGGCTGCAGGCCAAGGCATTGGCCGGGCAACCGCAGAAATGTTTGTCGCCGAAGGGGCAAAAGTCATTGCCACCGACATTAACGAAGATGCTCTGGCGACCCTGTCGGGCATGGAAACCCGCAAGCTTGATGTTACCGATGGTGCCGCCATTGCCGCCTTTGGCAAGGAAACCGGGGCGGTGGACATTTTGTTTAACTGTGCCGGGTTTGTGCATCATGGCAGCATTCTTGAGTGCGATGAAGACGCCTATGATTTCAGCTTTAACCTTAATGTGCGCTCGCAATATCGCATGATGCGCGCCTTTTTGCCCGCCATGCTGGAAAATGGCGGTGGGTCTATTGTTAATATGTCGTCGGTGGCATCCTCGGTAAAAGGGGTGCCGGTGCGCTTTATTTACGGGGCGACCAAGGCCGCGGTTATTGGCATGACCAAATCGGTTGCGGCTGATTTTGTCGGCAAGGGCATTCGCTGTAACGCCATTTGCCCCGGCACGGTCGAAAGCCCGTCGCTGGAACAACGTATGTCATCGCAGGGCGGCGACTTTGCCGAAGTCCGCAAGGCATTTGTTGCCCGCCAGCCGATTGGCCGCATTGGCCAGCCCGGCGAAATTGCCGCTCTTGCCACTTATCTGGCCTCAGACGAGGCAAGCTATACCACCGGCACCATTCATGTGATTGACGGCGGCTGGGTAAACTGATCCATTCAGGATCTCTCCGGTTTTGGGTTTTGACCCTTAATTCACACAAAACCAAAAGGACAAATGTTCAATGAAACTGTTACGTTATGGGCCGGTTGGCGCAGAAAAACCCGGTCTTCTTGATGCCAATGGCACCATCCGCGATCTTTCCGGCGTGATTGCCGATCTTGATGCGTCGACGATTTCGCAGGAAACGTTTGATAAAATTGCCGCCATCGATGCGACAACGCTGCCCGAAGTTTCCGGCGATCCGCGCATCGGCGCCTGTGTTGGCCGCCCTGGCAAATTCGTCTGCATCGGGCTTAACTATTCTGACCATGCGGCTGAAACCGGCATGGCCGTGCCGCCCGAACCGGTGATTTTCTTTAAGGCCACCTCGGCCGTGTGCGGCCCGTATGACAATGTTGAAATCCCGCGCGGCTCGGAAAAATCCGACTGGGAAGTGGAACTTGGCGTTATCATTGGCAAAGAAGCTAAATATGTCGACGAAGCCAACGCGATGGACCATGTGGCCGGGTATTGCGTGGTTAATGACCTGTCCGAACGTGCGTTTCAGATCGAACGGTCCGGCCAGTGGGTAAAGGGCAAAAGTGCCGACACCTTCGGCCCGGTCGGTCCCTACCTCGTCACCCGTGACGAAGTAAAAGACCCGCAAAACCTGCCGATGTGGCTGACGGTCAACGGCCATAAATATCAGAATGGCAGCACCAAAACCATGGTCTATGGCGTGCAGTTCCTGATCCACTACCTGTCACAATTCATGAGCCTGCAACCGGGCGACATCATTTCAACCGGCACGCCCCCCGGCGTTGGCATGGGCCAGAAGCCGCAGGTTTACCTGAAAGCCGGTGACGTTATGGAACTGGGCATTGAAGGCATGGGTAGCCAGAAGCAGACAACCGTACAGGCTTAATCGCCCACACGCTGTTTAAAGACCCGTATTTTAGAAAGTCGCCATCTGTTTAACCACGGATGGCGGCTTTTTCTATTCTGGCGGCACATTAAAACTGTTGGGCAGGGACACCCAGATCACGGTCTGCGCCTCTGGCGAATGGCGCGAGAGATGGCCTTTGCCATGGGTATCTTCCACCAGTACAAAGCTGCCCGCCGCCACATGGCGCACCTCGCCATCACTTGTTTCGTAATCCACAGCCCCATCCAGCCGAACCGTCAAAACAGGCTCCGGCACCGTATGCCACGAAACCTCGCGCATCCCGGTCGGAATATGCGTGATGCGAACCCGTGACGCCGGATAACTCGCCGTCACATCAAACGGCACAGCCTCGGGATGCACCGTGCGCTTTGTCGTCGGCAATTCAACTTCATCAAAATGTGATTCCCCGTCCGGGGCGGCGTAGATTCGGAGGCATTTCATGGTGTTGTGTTCCGTCTTATGTCTATTAGGTACCGTATATTAAATGTAGCCAAATAATCAAAGAGTTGTTTGAATTTTTCTTCGATTGACTGATTATTTATGTGAGATTTATATTTTTTGGAACCGTGGTTTTTAATAAAATGGGTGGCGAAATGGATGCGTTTTCTGTAATTGCTGGGAATATAATATCTTTCTTGGCTTTGATCCTTTCTGGGTATGCGACTGTAAAAACAGTTTCCTTTAATCGGGCGCAACAAAAATTGCTCAAAAATCAGGAGTTTCTGAGCACAGTAGATATGAAAAAAGCAATGGAATATATGAGGAAGATAAATAAAGCTGACGTAATCGCAACTGTGGAGAAACAAATAAGTGGAAAATATGTTATTTTAATTTCAAACGATGGTTCTGCCGCAGCAAAAGACGTCAATATATCTTTTCCTGACGGGGATGCACCTGTTCCGATGAATGCGATAAATTCAAAGTTTCCTCTGGAAACTTTATATAAAAGCCAAAGTGTAGAGTTGTCTGTCTTTTTAGCAATGGATGCGAAAAGAAAGCATCGATTGAATGTCACTTGGGAAGATGAAGAATTAAATGAAAAAGAGATTTTTCTTACGTTTTAGCCGTTCATTGTGTCAATAAATATCATCGCCACCCAACGCCTGATACAGCGTCACCAAATTCAAAATCTGGTTGAGCTGGTTTTGCAGGAGCGATTCTTCGGCGGTGCGGCGGTTTTCCTGGGCGTCCAGCCAATCCTGTATGGAGACGGCACCGGCGCGAAAGCGGGTTTCGTAGATGCGTTCGGCGTTGCGTGCGTTATCTAGGGCAGCGCGCAGATTTTGGGCCTGTTCCAGATAATGATCGCGGGCGGACAAGGCGGTTTCAACGTCGCTAAACGCCTGATACAGGGTTTGGCGATAGGTTGCGATATCCTGTTCGTATTGGGCTTGCGATACCTTGATGTTCAGCTGGCCTTCGTTCCAGTTCAGGAACGGCAGGGCGAGGCTGGCACCCAGCGTACCAATCGGGTTTTGCAGGAAGTTGCGCAACTGGTCGCTGCTGGTACCGAGTTCGCCGGTCAGGTTCAGGGTGGGCAGCAGGCTGGTTTTGGTGGAGTTAAGCTGCGACACATCTTCGCGCAGGCGCAGTTCGGCGGCTTTGATATCGGGGCGACGGTCCAGCAAGGTGGCGGGCAGGCCCGAGGCGACAATTGGCAGGCCGTTATCGGGCAGGGTATTGCGCGCGATTTCCATGTTTTGCGGTGGCTGGTCAAACAGGATCGAAAGCGCGTTTTTATTGGCCTTCAGGCTTTGTGCAATTTGAGTATAATCGGCCTGCTGGCTTTCAAGGCTGCGGCGGGATTCATAAAGTTCCAGCGAGCTTGACGCCCCGCTTTCATATTGCACGTTCACCAGTTCCAGTGTTTTGCGCGCATAATCAATGCTGGCCTGGGCAATGGCAAGGCGTTGCTGGTCATACACCGTTTGCCAATACAGATTGGCCGTGGTGCCGGTGAGGGTTAAGGCGGTGCTGGCACGGTCTTTTTCGGTGGCAAGGGCTTCCCATTTTGCCGTGTCATAATCGTTGCCAAGTTTCCCCCACAGATCAACTTCGTAGCTGACACCCGAGGTGGTGCCATAACTGCGCGAGATATTGCCATTATCGAGGTTGCGCGAGGTGGAGCTGTTGGCGGTCGCCGAAAGGTCGGGGAACAGGTCGGTTTTGGCAATGCCTGCCTGCAACTGGGCCTGACGGACCTTGATGGTGGCGGCGGCAAGGTCGTTATTGCGTGCAAGGGCATCGGCGACAAGCTGGTTTAGCGCATCGTCGTTAAAATTATGCCACCAGTTTGACGGGGCAAAGGCCGCGTCCTTGCCGGGGATGGTGGCTTTGTTGTTGCCGTTAACATTGCTGTCGCTGGCCGAATACCAGCCATTGGGCACGCCAACATCGGGCCTTGAATAGCTGACTTCTTTCAGGCTGGAACAACCCGCAAGGATCAGCAGCGACAGAATGGTTCCGGTCTTGAGGGTGGATTTAAGCATTTTCAAAATTCTCCATCAGTCCCGGTTCAAGGCATCGACAGGGTTTAAGCGGGCGGCACTGCGCGCGGGTAAAAAGCCGAACAACACCCCGATCATGGTCGAGCAGGCGAAAGCCGCAACGATTGAGGTGGTGGAGTAAATCATTTGAAATGCCGTTCCCAGCATGTCGAACAACACCCCGAACAGTAGGGCCAGCGATACGCCCAGCGCCCCGCCGATCAGACATACCAGCACCGCTTCGATCAGGAACTGGCGCAAAATATCGCCCTGTCGTGCGCCAACGGCCATGCGCACGCCAATTTCGCCGGTGCGTTCGGTAACCGATACCAGCATGATGTTCATAACGCCAATGCCGCCCACAATAAGCGAGATAACCGCGATGGAGGACACCAGTAGGGTCAGCGTTGCCGTCGTGGTTTCAATGGTTTGGCGGATGGTATCGGTGTTGATGGTGAAAAAATCGCGAATACCGTGGCGCTTTTCAAGGAAGTCGCCAATTTTTTGTTCGGCCAGTTTGGTATCCACCGCGTCGGCGACGCGCACGGTGATGCTGGTCAGGTAATTTTGCCCGGTCAGGCGTGTCATCACGGTGGTGTAGGGCAGCCAGACATTAAGGGTATCGCCCCGGCCAAAGGCGCTGTCGTGTTTTTTGGTTACGCCAATCACGCGCACCGGGACAGAACCCAGCAAGATCACTTTGCCCAGCGGGTCTTCGCCATTGGGGAACAGTTTGTCGCGGGTGTTATTGTCGATAATGGCATCCTGATCGCGGTTTTGCACCGATCGCTGGTTAAACCAGATACCCTGATCCATTTCATAGCCGCGCACCCGGTCGTAATTAACCCCGACGCCGGTGACGGCCGATGTAACCTCGATATTGCGATAACGAAGGGTAACACTGGCAGAAACGCTGGGCGTGACGCTATCGACATAATATTCATCATCCAGCGCGGTGGCGTCGTCCGCCGTTAAGGTGCGGATGCTGTCGGCATCGCGGTCGCCAAAATCCTGCCCGCGTCGAATGTCGATGGTGTTGGTGCCAATCGAACTAATGTCGGCCAGCACCTTTTCGCGCGACCCGGTGCCAAGGGCAACGACAGACACGACCGAGGCAATGCCGATGATAATGCCCAGCATGGTGAGGAAGGTGCGCAAACGGTGCGCCGCCATTGCCACCAGCGCCATTTTAAAGGCTTCGCCAAAGCGGCTAAATTCGGCCCACAGGCGGTTGCCCGATGGTTTTTTGGCAATCGGGGCGGGGGTGGCGGTGTCGTTGCCATTGGCTGCGGTCTGGCGTTCATCGCGGATGATTGCGCCATCGAGAATCTCGATCACCCGTTCGGCATGGGCGGCAACGTTGGGGTCGTGCGTAACCAGAATTACCGTGTGGCCATCGGCGTGAAGGTCGCGCAAAAGGGCCAGGGTTTGCTCGCCGCTTTTGCTGTCCAGTGCGCCAGTGGGTTCGTCGGCCAATATCACATCGCCGCCATTCATCAGCGCACGCGCAATACTGACACGCTGTTGCTGCCCGCCTGAAAGCTGGCCGGGGCGGTGATGGGTGCGGTCCGATAGCCCGACTTTATCAAGCAGGTCATGGGCGCGGGCGTGGCGCTGGCTGGCGGAATAACCGGCATAAATGGCGGGGACTTCAACATTGCCGAGTGCTGTCAAGTCGGACAGCAAATGATAACGTTGAAAGATAAAGCCGAAATATTCGCGGCGCAGGGCGGCCAGTTCATCGGGTTCCAGCGCGTCGGTGGCGCGGCCATTAACGCGGTATGTGCCCCGTGTGGGCCGGTCCAGACAGCCCAGAATATTCATCAAGGTCGATTTGCCAGAGCCCGACGCGCCCATAATGGCAACCATTTCACCGCGTTCGATAGTCAGGTTAACGCCTTTTAGCACGGCAATTTTCTGGTCGCCTGCGGGGTATTCGCGCCACAGGTCGGTAATTTCGATTAACGGTGCTGCCATGATCAGAACATCATCCCCCGTGGGCGACGAATGCCGGAACTGTCAATGACAACGCCACTGGCGGCCCCAATCACAACATTGTCGCCTTCGGCAACGCCCGATGTGATTTCGGCTTTGACATTGGTGTTAAGCCCGACTGTGACAGGCACCTGTTTGACCACGGTTTTACCGTCGCCAGTGGTATCTTCGATTTGCACATATTGTTTGTCATCCTGCCCGCTTATCAGGGCGGAAGATGGAATGATTAATGCGTCTTTGACCGATTTTAAAATGATGGTGACTTCGGTGGTCATGGCAATGCGCAAAATGCCATCGGGGTTGGGTACATCAAACAGGGCGTTGTAATAAACCGCCTCGTCATCGGCGATGCCGTCGTCATTGTCGTCTATTTCATCGGGGGCGGGTTCGATTGCGCGCAGGGTGGCGTGGTATTTGGTGTCCGGGTCGCCCAGAATGGTGAAATATACGTTTTGCCCCGGTTTGACGCGAATAACATCGGCCTCCGATATTTCGGCCTTGACCGTCATGGTATCAAGCTGGGCCAGCTTGATGATGGTCGGTGTGGTTTGCACCGCATTCACCGTTTGCCCGACCTTGACGGGCAGGGACACAACCGTACCATCCATGGGTGCTTTGATTTCGGTATAGCCAAGGTCGATCTGGGCGGTATCAACTGCGATTTTGGCTTGGTCTATTTCGGCATTTAACGCGTTAATTTCGGCCTTGGTCACGGCAAGGGTGGCGGTGGCGGTTTCAAGGTCTTCTTGCGGGCTGGCATCGAGGCGGCGCATCTTTTGCTGGCGTTCATAGGCCTGTTGTGCCTGGCGCAGGGTAGCCTTTTTTGAGGCCAGTTGTGCCTGAATATTGGCAAGGTTGGCCTTGGCATCGCTCAGGGCATTTTGCTGGGTCGAGGGATCAATCTCGGCGATCAGGTCGCCTTGTTTGATGACATCGCCCAGGGCGACATGCAGTTTTTGAATTTGGCCCGAAACCTGGGCGCCGACCGACACCAGTTGATAGGATTCAAGCGCCCCGCTTGCCAGAACTGTGCTTTCCAGATCGCCGCGCGTCACCTTGGCGGTGACATAGCCGGGCGCTGTTTCGGGCGGAAACAGATAATCGCGGCCAAACCACCCGCCAGCGGTCAGCAGGATGATAATGACAATGATGGTGGTGCGATGGGCGAGCAGTTTTTTCATGGGAATCCGTTATGCTGAATTCTTGAAGCGTCGGTATGGGGCGAAAGGCACGAACAAAACAATCGTTTCCGACCTTATCGTGATCCTAGATAGCATTCATTGATCCATCATGGGGTGAGCAGGGCGAAAAACATGTGTAAGCGATGTGTAAAGCTGGGCGATATGGCCTTTGCGCGGTGAGTTCGAGCGGTATGATGCATTCAGATTTGGAGAAGACAGTCGTGAGTCGCATACTTCTGATTGATGATGACACCGAACTGGGCGAGATGCTGGCAGAGTATCTGGACGGCGAAGGTTTTGAAATTACCGTGGTACATAATGGCCGCGACGGCATTTCGCATGCCCTGTCGGGCGATTATGAAATGGCGTTACTTGATATCATGATGCCCGGCATTGGCGGGATAGAGGTTTTGCGCCAGGTGCGCGCCCAAAGCCGCATGCCGATTATCATGTTAACCGCCAAGGGCGATGATGTGGACCGGGTGGTGGGGCTGGAGCTGGGGGCCGATGATTATATTCCCAAGCCCTATTACCCGCGTGAACTGGTGGCGCGTATTCGTGCCGTTTTGCGCCGTGCGGGCGGGAATGATGGCGATGGCGCAGCCAATAGTGATGGCAATAGTGATAATGCCAAACTGGTCAACGGCCCGGTGATGCTTGACCCCGCCCGGCGGCTGGCGGCCTATGGCGGGCAGGAAATGGATTTAACGGTTTCAGAGTTCAATTTGCTTGAAACCCTGATGCGGGCCAACGAGCGGGCCCTGTCAAAAAATGAATTGTCGCTTACCGTGCTGGGCCGCCCGCGCGAAGTATATGACCGGTCAATTGATGTGCATATGAGCAACCTGCGCCAAAAGCTTCAGCAGGTTAGCGGGGATGCATCGGTGATTGAAACCGTGCGCGGCTTTGGCTACCGGTTAAGGCCGGGCCTATGAAGGGGCGGCTTTTCTGGAAAATTCTGGTTGGTTTTGCCATTACCTTTATCGGTATTGCCGAAGGGGTGTGGTTGCTGTTTCAGTTTTATGGTCATCCGCCCATCCCCTATTTTATCGGGTATTTGTCGGCAACCGTGCCGGGCTATGTCGAAATGGCGGCCCATGCCACCACGCGCGGCGGGGTGCCCGCCCTTGAACAACTGGTTGCCAATTGGCCCAGCGCCGAGGCGGAACGATTTGAATTCACCCTGCTATCGCCAGAACAGGCCGCAAAACAGGCCGCATTGGCCCCGCACACAGCACCAGATAGCGCCGAGCTTGCCCAATGGTCGCAAAAAACCGGCAACCCGACCGCGCACCTGACGCCCGAACAGCTTCGGGATGGATATCAGGTGGCGCGCCAGGTGTGGGATACCGGGCAAATTGACCGTGCGGTTCAGGCCCCCGACGGGCAATGGGTGCAATTGTCTTTTGATGTGCGTGATATTGTGGGGCAAATTCCCCGTGACCGGCATTTGAATGTGCCCATGCCCATGATTATTGCCGGGGTGGTTGGCGGGCTTATTTTTAGCGCACTGTTGGCGTGGTATTTAACCCGGCCGATTTTGCAATTGCGACGCGGATTTGAGGAATTGTCCTCGGGCGAAATGTCGCATCGGTTACGTCCGAAAATGGGCCGCAGGCGCGATGAAATTGCCGATCTCGCCCGCGATTTTGACCATATGGCAGATCGCCTGCAACAATTGATCGGCGCGCGTGATCGCCTCTTAAACGATGTATCGCACGAATTGCGATCACCGCTGGCGCGGATGCAACTGGCCGTCGGGCTGGCGCGGCAAAAACCCGAACGGGTGGAAAGCTCGCTTGACCGTATTGAAAAGGAAACCATTCGCCTTGACGAACTTGTCGGCGGGTTGTTGACCCTGTCGCGGGTGGAAAGCGGGGCGGCGCATCAAACGGTTTATATGGATCTTGATGATTTTTTAGGCCGTGTGATTGGTGATGCCCGCTTTGAAGCCGATGGGCTGGGCATTGAGGTTAAAACCGATCTGGCGGTGCGGCGCACCCACGGCGGCGCGGTGCCAGTGGTGCAGGGCAATGCCGAATTATTGCGGCGGGCCTTTGAAAACGTGATCCGCAATGCCCTGCATCATACCCCGGCGGGGCAACAGGTGGATATTGCCGCCCGTGCCGATTTTGACCGCCAGCTTTTTGATATTACCATTGCCGATCGCGGGCCGGGCATTGCCCCGGACATGCTTGAAACGGTGTTTGATCCCTTTACCCGCGATGTCGGGATAAAACCCGAAAACACACAAGTTGGCCCCGTGCATCCTGCGCCAGTCCCGCATGTCGCCGTCGCCAGCGGCAGCACCGCCGGGCCGTCTGGCGGGTTTTTTGCCAGCAAATCGGGGTTTGGTCTTGGCCTTTCAATTGCCCAGCGCGCCATTTTGGCCCACGGGGGCACCATTGCCGCGCAAAACCGCGCGGGGGGCGGGCTGATTGTGCGCATCACCCTGCCCTTTACCTTGCGGATTGACAGCGACCTCGTGTGACCGCGCGGCAATTTACCAAACTTGCCAAACAGGTGTTAAGCGGCGCTGTTATCATCGCCGGGTAATTGTAAAACAGCCTCAAATCCGCTGTCCCGATTGTGGGCCGGGGATAATAAAACCAGTTTTCCGCCCGCCTGTTGCATGATGGTGTCAACAATGGCCAATCCCAGCCCCGATCCTTTGCTGGACGGGTTGTTGCGTTCGAACCTTTCGGTCAGTTTTGCCAGAATACGGGGCGGCACCACCGGGCTTTGGTTGGCAACATGTATGCTGGCAGGGATGGCTTCTGTGCCGCCGCTGGCCCATATGCGGACCGGGTCATCATCGTTGCTGTGGATCAGGGCATTTTCGATAACATTGCGCAGGCAGATGGCAAAGGCATCAATGTCTATTTTGCCAAGCAGGGTATCGTGGCCGGTAAAATCAACGGCAATGCGGTGGATATAACGGGGATCCCGGCTGAAATCCTCGATTACCAGTAACAGCGCGGGCGACAGGTCTTGGAGGTCGCCGACCACGGCCACCCCGGCTTCGGCGCGGGAAAGCTGTAACAGTTTTTCCGACAGGCGTTTCAAGCGGTGCAAGGATGTTTCAATATGTTCTGCACGGGCGGTGTTGGCATCCTGGGCGGGCATTTCGGCGCGCAGGCGCTGGGTTTGCGCCAGTGCCGCCGCAATGGGTGTTCGCAATTCATGGGCACTGTTGGCGGCAAAGTTGCGTTCGGCGGTTAAGGCAGATTTTAGCCGGGCCAGCAGGTTGTTAACGGCGATAACAATCGGGTGCAATTCGTCGGGCAGTTCGGGGCGGTCAATCGGCATCATGTTGCCGCTGCCACGATTGCGGATGTCTTCTTGCAACAATGTTACCGGGCGCAGGCCGCGCCGCACGCTCCACCAGATGCCGATGATGCTAAGCGGGATCAGCACCACAAGCGGGGCAATAATGGCAGATATGCTTTCGCGCAACGCTTCGTGGCGATGCGCAACGGGCTCGGCCACCTGAATAAACAGGCTGTCCGAGATGGTGGTTTCGGTGTAATAGCGAAATTTGTCGTCTTCAAAAAAGCCCGGTTTCAGGGGGGCGGAAAACGCACCGATGCCCGCCTCGAATGACTGGACCAGAACGGCCCCTTTGGCATCGCGGATTTGATAGGCGACAAATTCGTCATTGGGGACGCTGTTGGTAACCGGCATGCGATGGGGGGCCGGGCCATCGCCATGTTCGAACAAATAATCAACCGCGAGGGGCAAAATGCGGTGCGCTGTTTGTTGCAGGCCGCTGTCAAAGGCTTCGCCCATTTCATCTTGCATGACCAGCAACGCCAGTGCGCAACCCAAAAGCCATGTCAGCGTCATTACCACGGTGACCCGGGTGACGATGGCAATGATCAGGCTGTTTTTCATTTTCAGGATACGCATGGCTTATCCTTCCAGCCGGTAGCCAACGCCGCGCACGGTACGAATGGGTTCGGGCCCGATTTTTTTGCGCAGGCGGCTGATATAAACCTCGACCGTGTTGCTTTCAATTTCGGCACCAAATTCATACAGCGCATCTTCAAGCTGGCGTTTGGACAGGATGGCACCGGGGCGGCGCAAAAGCTGGTCAAACACGGCCCATTCGCGCGCGGTCAGGTCGATCTGGCGGCCCGATACAAACACAAGGCGGTTGGCCTGGTCTATTTCCAGATTGCCAATTTCCATTAGCGGGTTGGGGTTACCTGAATATCGCCGCGAAACGGCGGCCAGCCGGGCAATCATTTCGCCCAGATCAAACGGTTTGACCAGATAATCATCTGCCCCCGCGTTTAAGCCCTTGATCCGGTCTGATATCTGGTCCTGGGCGGTCAGGATAACGCAAGGCGTCACATCGCCGCGTTTGCGGATATTTTGCAAAAGGGTAATGCCATTGCCATCGGGCAGGTTCAAATCCAGCAAGATAATATCATAGCGGGTACTGCGCAGGGTATCTTCGGCGTCGGCAAGGGCAGGAAGCCAGTCAACAGCTTCGCCCTGGGCCATTAAATGGTCCTTGATGGCCTGGGCCAGAGACTGTTCGTCCTCGATTAGCAGTATGCGCATGGGGTGCCACTTTTTCCCGATTTTTACCAGTGTTTTACAGTGCCACAATAGCGTGTTAAAATCGCTTCGTCATTTGCAGGTTGTTTCAGCTGGCTGTCAGCTTTGCCTGCCAGAAGGCGCACCGCATATGCAGATACAGCCCAAGAGTTTTCTTGCGGTGCGGGTCGGAAAATATTATCAACACCGCGAACGGCAATGCGGGACGACGTCGTTATTTTCACATCAGATTGTAATAGAATGGTCAACTGGCTGTTATTGCATCTCCATTCGTGGAAATGGCGGTTATGTTGCGGTATTATTGATTGCTTTGTTTGTGCATAAACATATGACGTTTCAACAAGATAAGGACATTGACGCCTCTGCGCGCGCGACCGCCCCGATTTGGGTGCGTGATGCAGGTAATGCGTTGATCGCCACGACGGTTCATCAGAATGACATTTGACAAAAATTCGCTGCCCGAAGATCCGACCTTGTCACAAGTGGCGACCGCAGCTGTAACTGCCAGCACCCCTGGCGCGGCTGCGCCGGTGCTTTCGGTTGTGGTGCCAGTTAAGAACGAGGCCGAGAATATCGAGCCGCTGGTCACCGAGATCGTCAGCGCGCTGCGCGGTACTGTTGCGTTTGAAATTATCTATGTTGACGATGGCAGCACGGATGAGACCACAAGCATTGTGCGTCAGTTGCGCCAGTCGGTTGAAGAACTGCACCTGATTTGCCACGAAAAAAGCTGTGGCCAGTCGATTGCGGTTTTGACCGGGGTTAAAAATGCCCGTGGCGATTTGATTGTCACACTTGACGGGGACGGGCAAAATGACCCGGCCGATATTCCGCAACTGCTGGAACGCTATCGTGCCGAGGGCGACAATGCCCGCGTTCTGATTGCGGGCTGGCGGGCCAATCGCCACGATACGGCGATGAAACGCATTCAGTCGCGCATTGCCAACAAGGTGCGCGGCGGGTTGCTAAAGGATGAAACGCCCGATACCGGTTGTGGCATCAAACTGTTTCGCCGTGATGATTTTCTGGCGTTTCCGCGTTTTAACCATATGCACCGTTTTTTGCCAGCACTGATGTTGCGCGATGGCGGCAAGGTTTATTCGGTTGCGGTCAATCATCGCCCCCGGTTGCGAGGAACGTCAAATTACAGCATGATGAACCGCCTTTGGGTTGGGATCGTCGATATTATGGGTGTGATGTGGCTGCAAGCCCGCGCCAAAGCACCTGTTGTGAAATCAAAGGAATAGGGGGCGGCAATGCATGATTGGTTTGCACGTTTGTTCGCCCATATGGATGCCTGGTTTGTTTTGGGCATCGTTGGTCAGGTCATGTTTTCCGGGCGGTTTCTGGTGCAATGGCTTGTCAGTGAAAAACATTCCAAAAGTATCGTCCCGGTTGCGTTCTGGTATTTCAGTATCCTTGGCGGCATCTGTTTGATGATTTACGGCCTGAAACGGGCCGAGCCGATCATTATTTTAGGGCAGTCCTTTGGCCTGATTGTTTATGCGCGGAACCTGTATTTTATTCACCGCGAAAAACGCAACGCCCAGACCGAAACCATCCCGTCGATCGTAGCCGATTAACCCGGCGTTCAAATTTACGGATTTTACATGACCCTGAACAATCGTACCGGCGCAAAGACGGCATCGTTTGGCGTGATTTTGGTATTGTGGGCTTTGGTTGCGGTTGTCGGGGTAAGTGCCCGGCCATTGTTGCCGGTCGATGAAACACGTTACCTGTCGGTGGCGTGGGAAATGTGGGTGCATAACAACTGGCTGGTGCCGCATCTTAACGGCGAGCCTTATGCCCACAAACCGCCCTTGCTGTTCTGGCTGATCAATGCCAGCTGGGCGATTTTCGGGGTTAATGATTTTACCGCCCGCCTGATTGCCCCGTTATTTGCCGGGTTGAACATGGTCATGGTGGCGGTGCTGGCACGGCGCATCTGGCCGGAAAAAACCTCGATAGCGCATATTGCGCCGATGTTTCTGATCGGCGGTACCTATTATGCCGGCTATGGCACGCTGACCTATTTCGATATGTTGCAGTGCTTTTTTGCCTTGCTGGGCTGGTACGGGGTTTTTGTCGCCCGTGATGGCAATGCCAAAAAAGGCTGGATTATTACCGCGTTTGCCATCGGCCTTGGTGTTTTGGCCAAAGGGCCGGTGATTTTGCTGTATGTGTTGCCAGCGGCGGTTTTTGCCCCGGTTTGGCACAAAAGCTGGGCCGGTTTATCCTTCAGGGCGCGCAAGGCAGGTAAAGCAGGGGCGAACGGTGCTGCTGCTTCTGCCACTACATATTCCGCATCGGCAACTGATCGCGTTAATGGCAGCGGTGTCAGCCCGTTTGCCGGGCGTGGCGCGTATAAACGCTGGTATGCCGGTATGGGGCTTGCGGTGTTGCTGGGTGCGGTAATTGCGCTTTTGTGGGCGGTGCCTGCGGCGGTATTTGGCGGCGCGGAATATCGCAATGCGATTTTCTGGGGTCAGACAGCGGGCCGCATGGTTGACAGCTTTGCCCATGTTGAGCCTTTCTATTATTATCTGGTCGCCTTGCCCGCCATGTTGTTGCCGTGGGTGTTCTGGGGTGGTTTGTGGCGCTCGGTCTTCGGGTTTGGCTGGCGCACGGATCTCGATGCCGGGTTACGGTTTTGTTTGCTGGTTTCGGTTTTCCTGCTGGTGGCCTTCAGCCTGATTTCGGGCAAGCGTGTTCATTATATTTTGCCGGTTTTGCCGCTGATGGTGCTGGTTTTTGCCCGCATCATCGCCGATGTGCCGACCCGGCGGATCGATCAGATTCCGGTGGCGGTTTTTGTGATTATTCTGGGTGTGGCCGGGCTGGTCGGACCGTTTCTGCCGGGCTTTTTCGATAAAATTCCGGCATGGGTCGGAACGCTGGATGGCTGGTGGGGGGCGTTTTTGCTGGCGGCCGGTATTGCACTGGTGCTGGTACAGGCGCGCCGGGTGGCTGTTGTTGGCGTGATTGCCGGGGTTAATTTGCTGCTGGTGGCGATGGTGTTTATGATTGCCGCGCCCCGTTTGCAAACCGATTACAATATGCGCCCGATGGCGGTTTATTTGAAAAGCCAGCAACAGGCGGGCCATGATGTGGCCTATTGGGGCAAATATCATGCCCAGTTCCAGTTTTTGGGGCGGTTGGAACAGCCGATCCCGGTTCTGCTTGATATTGATGAAGTTCATGCGTGGATTGATGCCCACCCACAGGGTGAAGTGATTTCACGGCGCGATAACCCGGTAATCGGTTCGGCGCAGCCAATGGCCCGGTTTGATTACAAAAACGACCATTTGGTGATTTGGGATGCCAAAACCGTTGCCCGTGACCCGGAAAAAATACTGGCGCGCTGATATTTTACGTTTCCAGAGGGTTGGATTGAAGAACGAACGGGCAGTGCCATGGGGTGCTGCCCGTTTTGTTTGTCAGTGCAGGCGCGCGCGGCGGGCATGGTGGGCAGTGTTTTGAATTTGTTAAATTTGATGATGGCACTGGCGCAAGGCGGGGTTCTGTCTTACCTCACAGTTAATCGTGCGTTGGTCGGGGGTTAACCGGGCGCTGCGCGTTACATAAATGTCGTAAACACCAAGGAGGCCCCATGAGCCAGAATCTCAGCATTGAAACACCTGATGGCACGTTTAATGCCTATGTCGCCAAACCCGCGACATTACCGGCCCCCGTTGTTGTGGTGATCCAGGAAATTTTCGGGGTCAATGCCGTGATGCGCGGTGTGGCCGATGATTATGCCAAACTGGGTTATATTGCGGTTTGTCCCGACCTGTTCTGGCGGATCGAACCCGGTATCGAGCTGACCGATAAAACCGATGAAGAATGGCAAAAGGCCTTTGGTTATTTGCAGAAATTTGATGCCGACAAGGGGGCTTCTGACATTCAGGCAACCCTGAGCGCAGCGCGCGCCTTGCCCGATGCGACCGATAAGGCCGCCGTGGTTGGCTATTGCATGGGCGGAATGCTGACCTATCTGGCAGCCACGCGCACCGATGGCGATGCTTTTGCATCCTATTATGGTGCCGGGATTGATAATTATCTGGGTGAAGTTGATAACATCAAGAAACCCCTGATCATGCATCTGGCCGGGCAGGATGAATTTATTCCGACCGAGGCGCAGGATAAAATCAAGGCAGCGGTAAAGGGTAATACCGATGCCACCATTTATCAGTATCCGGACCGTAATCATGCGTTCTGCCGCAAAGGTGGCAATCATTACGATGAAAACGATGCTGCAACGGCAAATGCCCGCACGGCAGAGTTTTTGAAACAGAACCTCGCCTGAACGGTTAAGTTTTAGACTGCCGTAATACAGCGCCCTGTCCGAGATTGGACGGGGCGCTGTTGTTTTTCGATGTTACGCGTGTGTTTGTTTAACCTTCGCTCATGGCGTCAAGTTCCTGACGATGGGCGTGCAGTTTGTGAAAAATGGTATAGCGGCGGTCGTGGTCGGCTTTGGCGGTGCTGTCTGGTGATTTAACCGTATCAGGGGCCGCCATAGACTTTGACGCGGCTGCCAGCCCGCCTTCGGGGTCAAGGGCCGCTGCGGCCAGTATGGCGGAACCCAGAAGTACAGGTTCGGGGCATTCGGACATTACAACTTCGCACCCGGTAACATCGGCATAAAGTTTAACCAGAACCGGGCTTGCAGTGTGGCCGCCGCTGAGATGGATATAGCGGATATCGTAGCCGGTCGCGTTAAGCGCATCAATGATATGGCGGGTGCCATAGGCAATGGCGCAGGCGGTGGCCCAGTAAAGATCGAGAAAGCTGTCTTCGCTTTGATCGAGCGACAGGCCACTGATGACGCCCAATGCTTCTGGGTCGGCCAAAGGCGAGCGGTTGCCGTGAAAATCGGGCAGGATATGCAGGCGCGGGGCAAGGTCGGCCTTTTCCATCATGCGGGGCAGCAGTTTTTCGCCCGCCAGCCGGTGGGCATCGCGGCCCATGTCACGGGCAAAGGGGTGCATGGCACAAATATGGTCCAGCAACGCGCCGGTCGCCGATTGCCCACCTTCGTTAAGCCAAAGTCCCGGTGCAACGGCCCCAAAATACGGGCCCCAAACCCCTTTGATAAAGCGGGGTTCGGCCGACAAGGCCATGTGGCAGGTGGATGTGCCCGCAATCATGGCAAAGCGCTGGTCCAAATTGCCGCCCAGATGCGCGCCCAACGTGCCCAGCGCACCGGCATGGGCATCGATCAGCCCGGCACCGACCATGCAATTGCTATTCAGGCCAAGGTCGCGGGCGGCATCGGCCGAAAGTTTGCCAACCGGGGCGCCAACGGCAACCGCAGGGCCATCAATGCCGACTTTTTCAATAAAATCGTCCAGCCCGACAGATGACAGAAAATCCTGGTTCCACGGGCTTTCTTCGTGGGCAAGGTGTGTCCATTTACATGTTACCGTGCAGCATGACCGGGCATTGTCGCCAGTGGCGCGAAAGGCCAAAAAATCGGCCAGGTCATAGGCCGCTGTCATTTTGTTCCAAACCGAGGGGCTATGGCGTTTTAGCCACATCAGTTTGGGAATTTCCATTTCGGGTGACATGGTGCCGCCGATATAATCCAGAACCCTGGAGCCGGTGGCGGTGCATTGTTCGGCCTCGCGGGTGGCGCGGTGGTCCATCCATACAATTACATCCCAGTTGGCCGGGCCATCGGGCGATACGGGCAGGGGGGTGTTATTGGCACCGCGAATAACCAGTGAACAGGTGGCGTCAAAGCCAATCGCCGATACCTTGCTGCCATCGATGCCCGCTTTTATCAGAGCGTCCTTGACCGATTGGCAGACGGATTGCCAGATATTTTCAGAATCCTGTTCGACAAAATCCGGGCGCGGGCGGTTCATCGCAATCGGGTGGGATGCGCTGCCCAAAAGTTTGCCAGTGCCGTCAAATACCCCGGCGCGTGCGCTGCCGGTGCCGACGTCGACACCAATAATTGCTGTATCTTTCAGGGTCATGGCGATATTTCCTCCCGCCTTTAGACGTTATTTTCCCAAGCCGGGTTTATACCCGATTTGATGCGCCCAACAGAAGGCCAGTATGCCATCTTGCGCAATCGGGTTGCAAATTGAACAAAAGACCACCTATTGGTCAAATGTTCATTTTAGTTGACGTGAATATTCTCGATTGGATAGGGTTTGACCATTAAAAAAATAACGTCCGAGAAACAAATGCAAAGCAAACCCGATGTTCCTGCGTCGCGCATCGAACTGCCCGCCGCTATCAAGGCGGTCCTGTTTGATTGCGATGGTGTGCTGGTCAATAGTGAACCCATTTCGCTTTCGACCCTGGTTGATGTGCTTGCCCATTTCGAGGCGCCCTTATCGGGCGCGGAAGTGGCACGCCGGTTTACGGGCCGGTCCAGTGCCGCACCGATGGATCATATCCGCACTGAAACCGGGCGCGATGTGAGCGCGGATTTCAAACCGTTTTTTTATGAACGGCTGTTTGTGCGCTATGAAACCGAATTGCATAAAATTGCCGATATTGATGATGTTCTGGCAGCATTGAAAAACCGCGACCTGCCATTTTGTATTTCATCAAGCAGTTCGGTTCAGCGCCTTGAAACCACCATGCGCATTACCGGGTTGGGGCATTGGTTTGACGGCCATATTTACAGTGCCGATTTTGTGCGCAATGGCAAACCGGCACCCGATCTGTTTTTGTATGCCGCCAATGATATGGGTTATGACCCGGCAGGCTGTCTCGTGATTGAGGATTCCGTTGCCGGTGTACAAGCCGCCATTGCCGCAGGGATGACATGCTGGGGTTTTGTCGGTGGCGGCCATTACGATGGCGCGCGCGCGGGTGCTGCACAGCGCCTGATCGAGGCCGGGGCGCATCAGGTGTTTGACAGCATGGCCGATATTGCGGCGGTAATTGCCTGCTAGGCGCGCGTGTTTAGACCGCACACCTGAACCCGAGCTGTGCGGTTACATTTATCATTTATGCCCTTTAATTTTATGCCAGAAAATCAGCCACCAGATGTCCCCAGTTGCGCACATCGTTGACATGTGTGGCGATATGTAATTTTGCACCGGAAATGAATTCGGCCAGCCGCTGGGCCGAGGTAACGGGATGGGGCGGAACGGCTTGCGCCATCGAGCGGCCATGCCCGCGTGCGTGATACCGTATCAGGCGCGATCCTGCAGGATTACCGGCTCAAAATCGTAAATGCCTTTTTGCGCCCGCGAATAACTGTTCAACATCAGCCCGTGCGCCCAAATCAGGGCGGGGCCACTGCCTTTTTCCGTCCAGATAAGGGCGGCACTCTGCACGGCCTAGCGATTGCGCAGCAGGCTTTGATAGCGGGTCTGGCTTTGGCTGAGATGTTCGCGCATTGCTTCGCGCGCGCCTTCGGCATCGCGCAGCGATATGGCATCATAAATGCGGTGATGTTCAGCCAGAATTTTTTCCATATAGGCTTTCTGGTCTTCGGCTTCGGCCGGTTTGCGGCGCAGTTGGGCGCGGGGGATGGTTTTATCGCCCAGATATTCCAGAAATTCGCCATAGCGGCGGTTATTGGTGGCATCGGCAATGGCACGATGAAATTCGTAATCGGCCTTTTCCGCCGGGCTGCCAGACTGTACCTGAAATTCCATTTCGCGCAGGGCTTCGTAAATTTTGGCTTGCTGTGCAACCGAGCTTCGGGCACAGGCCAAACCGGCGGCTTCGATTTCAACCGCCATGCGCAGTTCGAGAATTTCCAGCACGTCGGAAATCTGGGCAAAATCGACATCAAAGATCGACCCGGTATTTTTGCGCGGGGCCGGGGCCAGCACAAACACACCCGCCCCCTGGCGCGGTTCAAGCAAACCATCGGCCTTTAAGGCGGCAATGGCTTCGCGCACAACGGTGCGGCTGACACCAAACTGTTCGGTCAGGGCCGGTTCGGTGGGCAGTTTTGCCCCCGGTGTCAGATTGCCGCTTTCAATTTCCCGGCGCAGGCTGGAAATAACCTTTTCGGTCAATGAAACTTTACGGTGTGTTTTCTGCGGCGCGCTGTTGTTCATGGAATCTCTTTAATTGACGTTTGCATGTCATATACTCGACAGGCGGCGTTTTGCTTAAACGCGATAAATCGTTTATAGCTAAAGTCATAGTATGATTTAACGATATATGGGAATGATTACCATGCAAAAAAAGCCAGTGCAGGAAATGTTTTGGGAAAGTGGTGCTTTTCGCTTGGGTTTTCTTCCGTTTGGGGGGGCTGTCACCCGGCTGGAATGGACACGGCCGGATGGGGTTAGCCCGGTGGATTTGTTGCGGCCGTCAGACCAATCAGCACTGGAATCGGGTAATCCATCATATCTTGGTTGTTTTCCGATGGTGCCCTTTGCCAACCGGATCGCTTTTGCGCAGTTTGAATTTGATCATCGCCCGATTAGCGTCCCGGTAAATCGCAGCTCGGGGCCGCATGCCATTCACGGTTTTTCCCACCGGGAAGACTGGCAAATTACACAAAACGATGACGTCGCCCTGCGTCTTGAGACCCGCCATGCTGATATCCATAAAAACGGCTTTGATTATATGGCGTGGCAGGAATTGCGCGTGTGTGACGGGGCTTTGCAATGGGAATTGGGCGTAAAACATATGGGGCAGGGGGCCATGCCCTATGGCATTGGCCTGCATCCGTGGTTTCGTGCGACCGAGGACGTTACCCTGTCGTTTGATGCCGAAGGCTGTTTTAACGCCGACGATGACGTATTGCCGGTTGCCGCCGCCGTGGTTGATTTGGGCCGGGATTTTTCACGGGCCAAAATGGCGCGTCATCATCGCGGGCTTGATACCCATTATAGCGGTTGGGACGGCACGGCACGGCTTGACTGGCCCGAAGATGGTGTTGCCTTGACCATGAGTTCATCGGACAGTTTGCGCAATTTGCAGGTCTATGTGCCCAAGGATGGCGGGGCTGTGTGTCTGGAGCCGGTATCGCATGTGCCCAATGTGCACAACCGGGCTGATTTTAAGGCGTTTGGCGATGTTGTGGTGCTGGCAAATGGCCAGGCATTGGCCGGGACCATGACGTTAACACCCGAATTGCTGTCTGAGGCCTGAAAGGCAAAACAGGCCCGGTGTGAGCGGGCCTGTTTGCTGTAATGCTGTTGGTCGCGATAGCAGAACTAGTGAATTTCCGGGTCTTCAATCGGGGTAGTGCCAGTTAAAAAGTCAAAATCACAGCCTTCATCGGCCTGGGTAATATGGTTGGCATACATGCGGCCATAACCCCTTCCATAGTCGCGATTGGGCGGGTTCCATATTGCAAGGCGGGACTGGATTTCGTCATCGCCAAGCGCGACGTGGATGCTGCGGTTTTCGATATCGACCGAAATCATATCGCCGGTTTGAACGGCGGCCAATGGCCCGCCAATATAGCTTTCCGGTGCGACATGAAGAATACACGCGCCATAGCTGGTGCCGCTCATGCGGGCATCTGAAATGCGCAGCATGTCACGCACCCCTTGTTTCAAAAGCTTTTTGGGGATTGGTAACATGCCCCATTCGGGCATGCCCGGCCCGCCAACCGGCCCGGCATTTTGCAAAACCAGAATATGGTCGGCGGTAACGTCGAGGTCGTCGCGGTTGATTTGCGCGTTCATATCGTTGTAATCGCGGAAAACCAGCGCCGGGCCGGTATGCTTTAACAGGCGCGGGTCGGCGGCACTGGGTTTCATCACACAGCCGCGCGGGGCGATGTTGCCATATAAAACGGCGGTGGCACCGGCACTATATATGGCATTTTCCACACCGCGAATAACATCTGCATTATAAATCGGCGCTCCGGCAATGTTATCGCCCAGGGTTTTGCCATTTACTGTCATGCAATCGGTATCAAGGTGGCTTCGGATGTTTTCAAGCAGGCCGGTCAACCCGCCGGCATAAAAGAAATCCTCCATTAAAAATTCGCCCGATGGCCGCAAATTGGCAATCACACCCATGCGCCGCGATGCGGCCTCAAAATCTTTCAGGCCAATATCAAGCCCGGCCCGTTTTGACATGGCAATCAGATGCGGGATGGCGTTGGTGGAGCCGCCCAGCGCCATTTGCACGGTCAGGGCGTTTTCAAACGAGCCACGGGTTAAAACGTCCGACGGTTTACGGTCCTGCCAGATCATTTCAACAATTTGCTTGCCGGTATTGGCCGCCATGCGCGGGTGACCGGAATCCGGTGCCGGGATAGAGGACGCATTGGGCAGGGTAAAGCCCAGTGTTTCGGCAAGGGATGTAAGGGTGGAGGCGGTGCCCATTGTCATGCAATGACCATAGGACCGGGCAATGCCGGCTTCCATTTCTTCCCATTGGGCCTGGCTGATATTGCCGGCTTCTTTTTCCGCCCAGTATTTCCAGACGTCAGACCCGCTGCCAAGGGTTTTGCCGCCCCAGTTGCCGCGCAACATTGGCCCGGCGGGCATCAGGATGGCGGGCAAATTCATGCTGATGGCGCCCATAAGCAAGGCCGGGGTGGTTTTATCGCACCCACCCATTAAAACGGCACCGTCCACCGGGTGGGATCGCAGCAGTTCCTCGGCCTCCATTGCCAAAAGGTTGCGATAAAACATGGTGGTGGGCTTGACATAGGTTTCGGCCAGTGAAATGGCGGGAAGTTCCACCGGGAAACCGCCAGCCTGTAAAATGCCGCGTTTAACGTCTTCGACACGGTTTTTGAAATGGGCGTGGCAGGGGTTTATGTCGCTCCAGGTGTTGATGATGGCGACAATCGGTTTGCCTTTGAAATCGTCAATCGAATAGCCCATTTGCAACATGCGCGAGCGATGACCGAAGGCACGTAAATCTTCGGCCCCAAACCAGCGATGGCTTCTAAGCTGCTCGGGTGTTTTTTTCCTCTCCATGATCCCTCTCGATTCTTGTAAAATTTTGTAACAGGATGGTGATCGCCAAAGCGGTATGGTTCAAGAAAAAACCGCTAGATAGCGGCTGAAATTATTTTAAAACCGGGCTTTTCATGCCCTTGATTTGTGTTCTGGGCCTTTACCCGCCTGTCATTTGGCGTTAACTTCCTGCAACGATAATTTACAAGATGACAAGTGGGGCACGGGCACATCATGGCGGGGTTGAAACTTAAAATTCAGAAACGCGAAAAACTGGCAGATCAGTTATATGGACAGATCCTTGAGCAGATCGTTTCGGGGAACCTTGCCGAAGGGGCCAAATTGCCTTCGGAAAACGAAATTTGTGCGTCCTTTGGTGTATCGCGCCCCGTGGTGCGCGAAGCCCTGCGCAAATTGCAAACCGACGGGCTTGTTTTTGCCCGCCAGGGGGTGGGATCGTTTGTTAAAAAACGCCCGCCACAGGGCCTGATCGAATTTGCCCAAGCGGGTGACGTGGCCGGTTTGCTGCGCTGTTTTGAAGCCCGTATTGCTATTGAAGGCGAAACCGCCCGCCTTGCGGCCGAGCGTGCCGGTACGCGCCACCATAAGGAAATTGAATTTGCCCTGCGCACATTGGAGCAAGGCATTGGCAGCGGCGGCATTGCCAACGAGGCCGATTTTGATTTCCACCTCGCCATTGCGCGGGCCAGCGGCAACGATATTTTTGTCACCATGCTTAATTCGCTTCATACCGTTATCGCCAATTCCATGGGGGTTGCATTAAGCATTACACGCACGGGATCAAAGGAGCGGGCGCAAAAAGTGCTGGGCGAGCATCAGCAAATTTTTGATGCCATTCTAAGCCGGGATTCCGCCGCCGCCGATTTGCTGATGCGGTATCATTTGATGCAGGCGCGCCAGCGTGTAACAGACCATGCCCGCGACAAATGACCTGTTCCCGGTGATTTCAGGCTCTAGCCACGCTTGTCTAAAACAGTGTCCTGCATAGCGTCCGTGTTTGATTTGCAAGCTTGGCGTATGGTGCCGTTTTGATCGCCGCTTTAATGCACAATCAATCCGCGTGCGGCCCCGTTGTCCCTTTTGCCGGGGTGCTTGTGCGCATGGGTGCCCGGTTTGGCACGCGGAAGAATTGATGGTTCTGGTGTGTTAAGCGGCGTTATTGGCGGCCAAAAGTTCTTTTGATGCTGTTTCCAGATCGGTCAGAACCTTTGCATCGTCGATATTGGACAAAAACGGGTACATCGGCCCGGTATCGGCAATGCCTGCCAGGCGCACGGCTTCGTGCAAAATGCGAAGCGGTGAATAGCCGTCTCGTAAATCTTCAAGGGCGATGAATTTTTCGCGGATATTGGCGGCGGTTGTGACGTCGCCAGCCTGAAGTGCTTTTAACATCGCGGTCGACAGGGCCGGGGCCAGACACACCGAGCCAGAGGTAAAGCCAGCCAATTTGAAATCCATCAGATGTTCAATTGCCGGGCGTTCGCCGATGCCTGATATGATGTGATCGGTGCCGGCATAGCCAACAAGTTCGGTCAGGAAGGCGTCGATGGCGGGGTTTTCACGCACGGCAGCATATTTGACGGCACAGGCAACACCGTCGGCCAGAAGGTCGGCGACCAGACGTGGCGTCAGATACGTGTCGGATTTCACATAAACAATTAAGGGTTTGCCATAGGCATCGGCAAGGCGGCGCAGGCCTTCGTTAACGCCCTTTGGTGTCGATGGAAAATTCAGCGGCAGGGCCATGGCGGTTGGGAAGTCGCGGTGTTTAAGGATATTAACCTGATCCAGCGCCTTGCCATAATCGGCGCCGATGGAGGGAATAACCCAGTCATCGTCACCAACCCAGCTTTCAAGCTGTGTCAGCACACCATCATATTCGCCAACCGAAATATTGTAAAAATTGGCGTTGCCGCCATACATGAAGGTGCTGACGCCGCCTTGTTTCAGGTGGTTGACCAGTTTTTGATTTTCCACGTCCGATACACTGAAATCAGCGCTGCGCGCCAGTGGTGGGACGGAAAGGATCGATTTCCCCAGATCTGCCGAGGTAACGGCACTTGTTTTCATTGTAACCTCCGTGATGTCTAGTTGTATTTTTAAGTTACAAGTTTGATCTTGGCAATCTCTTTTCCGATGTTTGAGCCGACACGGCGCGCTACATGGCGCTAATAAATTGATTTTGTTAATGATAAAAATAAACTGTCGCTGGTCTTTGCTTGTGTGGTTTGCCGTGGTTTCGGCCCATTGGGCCGCCGGTTGTCATAAAGATACTAACAACATTGACAAGTATCGGTACGAACGGCATGACATAAACAGATTTAGTCAAACGTCATGTGATGAAAGCAGGAGGCCGGAATGGCATCGAACAAACAGCAGCAAATGCCAAAGGTGGATGTCGCCGTGCGCGAACGGTTCTTGCTGGGGGAATGCCCGAATTGGGATGCGGACAATAACCGTTTGTTGTGGGCCGATATTCTGGGCCAGAAAATTCATGCGTTGTCGTTGGCGGATGGGGCGCGGCAAAGCTGGAGCTTTGACAGCGAAGTGGGGTGTTTTGGCCTGACCGACAAGGGACGTTGGGTGGTGGCGTTAAAAAGCGACGTGATCCTGTTTGATCCTGAGACCGGCGTGCAGCAAAAGATTGCCGCGGTTGACGGTGATAACCAGATGACCCGCACAAATGACGGCAAAATTGGCCCCGACGGCGCGTTCTGGATTGGCACCATGGACCAGAATGTCGAAAAGCAGCCGGTGGCCGGGTTATATCGTGTTGCCGGCGATGGAGCAGTCGAGCATAAGATTGGCGGGGTTAAAATCTCGAACGGGTTGGCATGGTCGCCGGACGGGCGGGCGATGTACCATTCCGACTCGCGCGGGCCGTGGGTCAACCGCTGGCAGTTTAACCCGCAAACTGGCGATGTTTCAAACGGCACCCGGTTCCTGGACCTTGACGATACGCTGGGGCGGCCTGATGGTGGCGCAACCGATATTGAAGGATGTTACTGGAGTGCCGGGGTTTCGGCGGGAAACCTTAACCGCTTTGCCCCGGATGGCGCCTTGCTGATGTCCATTCCATTGCCGGTACCCAGCCCGACAATGCCCTGTTTTGGCGGGCCGGATATGAAAACCATTTTCCTGACCAGCCTGACCGAAAATTATGACGCATCAAAACTGGAAGCCTATCCGCTGGCGGGGATGGTGCTGTCGTTGCGCGTCGATGTGGCGGGGGTGCCGGTGCATAAATTCCGCGAAGCATAGGCGGGTTTTGTCGTCGGGCTAAGGTCATTCAGGCCGGCATATGCGCTATACAGTTAAAACGGTCTGCAGCCGGGTGAGGTATCGCGCGGTTTGCGGGCCGTTTTGTATTTGGGGTCGTTGGTTTGCGCCGTGGGACTGCGATAGAGCGGCATGACCGATGCGGTTTCTGGTGCAACACACCGTCGCGGTGATGGGGCGTCCGGCGTTCGAAAATCGGCCATCTGTCAGGTTGTAAGTGATATATCATCATACTATTTGACAAGACCGGCGGTCGGTTTTTTGTGATTTTCGTAGTCAGTTTTACACTCAAGTATTTGATATATATGAATTTAAGTGAATTTTCGGAGTGTTTTCAATGATCGCCCCCGTAATATAACAATTGACATAAAGATATGATGAGTTGTTAAATTTCCCGACAAGAACACGAAACACGATATCCGGGGATGGAAATGGATTTTACCGAATTGAAATCTGCCATCGGTGCAGGGCTGTTGTCCTTTCCGGTGACACCGTTTGACGCCGAACAGCGGCTGGACCTTGCCGGGTATCGCGCCCATGTATCATGGTTGGCACAGTATCCGGCCGCGGCCCTGTTTGCGGCGGGTGGGACAGGTGAATTTTTTTCGCTAACCCACCGTGAAGTGGTCGAAACGGTGAAGGCCGCCAAGGATGTTGCCGGGAAAACGCCGATTATTGCCGGTTGCGGTTATGGCACCGCAATGGCGGTTGACCTGGCCCGGGATTGCCAGGCGGCCGGGGCCGATGGCCTGTTGTTGTTGCCGCAATATCTGATCGGGGCTTCGCAAGCCGGGTTGTTTGACCGGGTAAAAAAAGTATGCCAGTCGGTCGATATTGGGGTGATTGTTTATAATCGCGATAATTCGATTTTAAGTGCCGAAACCCTTGCACGCCTGTGCGAGGAATGCCCCAACCTGATCGGTTTCAAGGACGGGCATGGCAATGTTGAGCTTGTAACCCGTGTTTGCACCCTGATGGGCGACCGGCTGAGCTATATTGGCGGGATGCCCACGGCAGAAGTCTATGCCAAGGCCTATAAGGCCGCCGGGGTTACGACCTATTCATCGGCGATTTTTAACTTTTTGCCGACACAGGCGCTGGCATTTTATGATGCCTTGTGTGCCGATGATGATGCCACCATGAGCAAGATGTTGCGCGAATTTTTCTATCCCTACCTTGCCATTCGCGACCGTGGCACGGGCTATGCCGTTTCCATTGTCAAGGCAGGCATGAAGGTGATTGGCCGCGATACCGGGCCGGTGCGCTCGCCGCTGGTTGATTTGACTGCCACCGAAGTTGCCATGCTGGCCGATGTCGTGGCCGCGGCCTTTGGCAAAGATGCTGTAAATTACCATCCATAGTCATTTGCCCGGTGGCTGTTTGCAGTCATCTGGCACCCGACGGCGCCACAATAAAAACCCGGCACGTCATTTGTTTGGAAAACGTATAAACACTGTCTTGTAATTACAAGTTACAAGTTGTACGCTTTTCTCACAACAACAAAACCCCGATCACGGGGAAGGCTTATCCGACGATTAACGTCACGGGAGGATTCCAGGAATGAATAATTTTCTAAAGACCACCACTTTGACTTTGGCAGCCGTCGCCCTGGGTGCGACGCTTACCGCTGGTTCAGCCTATGCCGGGGAATGGCGCGGCTGGAACATTCATCCGCCGGGATACCCGGTGACCATCGGCATGGAAAAATTTGCCGAAATTATCAAGGAAAAGTCCGGTGGGGAACTGTCGGCAAAGGTTTATAACAATGGCGTTCTGGGCGACCAGCCCGATGCGATCCAGCAGGTTCGCCTTGGCGGTCTGGATTGGGCGGAGTTCAACCTGGGCCCGCTTGGCGAAGTGGCACCGGAAGCGAACGTTGTTTCCTTGCCGTTTATTTTCAACAATATGGATTCCATGCACAAAGTGATGGATGGTCCGGTTGGGGAAAAGATTTCGGCAGGTTTGGAAAAGGTCGGTTTGCAGCCGCTGGCATATTATGACTCGGGTGCGCGCTCGTTTTATAACACCAAACATCCGATCGAAACGCCGGCCGATATGAAAGGCCTGAAGTTTCGCGTTATGAGCAACGACCTTTATGTTCAGATGGTCGATGCTTTGGGCGGCAATGCAACTCCGATGCCTTATGGTGAGGTCTTTCAGTCGCTGAAACTGGGTGTGATTGACGGGGCGGAAAACAACTATCCGTCTTATGATTCATCGGGTCATTATGAAGCGGCGAAATATTATTCCGTCACCCAGCATCTGATTTTGCCGGAATGCCTGTGCATGAACAAAAAGCTTTATGACGGCCTGTCAGATGCAGACAAGAAAATCGTTAATGATGCGGCTATGGAATCGGCAGAAGTTCAGCGTGCAGCCTGGGCAGAAGGTGCTGAAAAGTCCAAGAAGGAAGTTGAAGCTTCGGGCGTGAAGATCAACGAAATCAAAGACAAATCGGCTTTCCAGGCGGCAATGAAGCCGATCTACGACAAGTTCATGAAAGAAAACCCGGACGTGGCACCGTTGGTTACGGCGATCCAGGAAGCTCAGAAATAAGTCGTTTCATTTGACGCGGGCGGCGATAACATCGCCGCCCTTCCTTATTCTTTTCCCGATTAATTCTCATTTCCAGATGGCGGCGCAATGCTGACGCAATGTACCCGGATGCTTGATCGCCTTGGGGCGGTTTTGTCAAAAGTCCTTAATCTGATCGGCGGTATCGCGCTGGTTTTGTTGATCCCCAGTTTTGCCTGGCTTGTTTACGGGCGCTATGTCCTGAATTCAACGCCAACCTGGGTCGAGCAAGTTTCGCTTTTATTGATGGTTTTTATTACCTTTCCGGTTGCAGCAGCCGGGGTGCGCGCCAATAACCATCTGGCCGTTACCTATGTCCGCGATTCAATGCCGCCGCGGGTTTCCGCTGTTTTTGCAATTATCAGTTATGTCGGCATGGCGGTGTTCGGGTATTTCATGGCCGAAAGCGGGTTGATGCTGACAACTTTTAGCTGGACCAAAATTATTCCGATCATTCACATTTCCGACGGGTGGCGTTTTATCCCGATGGTGATTTGCGGCAGTGGCATGGTGTTCTTTTCGATTGTGCATATCCTGCGCATTGTGTGTGGCTGGCATAAAATTTCCCAAAGTGCTTTTTACAGTGACGACCTGCTTGACGAGGATGCGAATTAAATGGGCATGACACTTCTTTTAGGGCTGTTTGCGCTGGGGATTATCATCGGTATGCCGGTGGCCTTTGCGCTGGGCCTGGCGGCCCTGTCGGCGTTCTTTTACGAAGGGTTGCCACATTTTGTTGCCTTTCAGCGCCTGTCATCGGGGGTCGGCACCTATTCACTGCTGGCCATTCCGTTTTTCATCTTTGCCGGTGAATTAATGCTGCATGGCGGCATCGCCAACCGTCTGGTGCAATTTGCCACAGCCCTTGTCGGCAGTCGCCGGGGCGGGCTTGGCATTGTGAACGTGTTTTCGTCCATGCTGTTTGGCGGTATTTCCGGTTCTGCCGTGGCGGATACCTCGGCATTGGGGTCGATCCTTATTCCGATTATGAAAAAGGAAGGTTACCGGGCCGATTATGCGGTGAATGTAACGGTAACATCGTCAATTGCGGGCATCATGATCCCGCCCAGCCATAATATGATCCTGTATGCGGTGGCGGCCGGAGGCGGTATTTCGGTATCGCGGCTGTTTATGGCCGGGGTTGTGCCCGGTGTGCTGATGTGCGTGTTACTGGGTTTTGCCGCCTGGATTGTTGCCGTGCGCCATGGTTATCCGTCGGTGCCGTTTCCGGGTTGGAAAGTGGTCGGGCAAACCGCCATTCGGGCGTTGCCGGGCTTTTTTACCGCCGTTATTATTGTTGGTGGCGTGTTAAGCGGCATTTTCACCGTGACGGAATCCGGGGCCATCGGGGTGGCCTATGCGCTGGTTATTACCGGGCTGGTTTACCGTGAATTGACCTGGGCCGGTTTTGTCATGGCGGTTCGCCAGGCATCAAAAACAACTGCGCTTGTGATGATACTGGTCGGCTGTGCGGCGGCATATGGGTATATGCTGGCGTTTTATCAGGTGCCAGAGGCGCTGGCCGGTTTCATCACCGGCTATACCCAAAACCCCACCACAATCCTGCTGTTGATCAACGTCATGTTGCTGGTGGCCGGGATGGTGATGGACATGGCCGCCTTAATCCTGATTTGTACGCCGATCTTTTTGCCATTGGCCGTGCAGTTTGGTATGGATCCGATCCAGTTCGGTATGGTTCTGATGATGAATTTGGGCTTGGGCCTGTGTACACCGCCTGTGGGGTCGTGCCTGTTTGTGGGCTGTGCGATTGGCGGGGTGAAAATTGAAAAGGCGGTATTAACGATCTGGCCGTTTTATCTGGCAATTCTGGTGGCGCTGGCATTGACAACCTATGTCCCTGCTGTGTCGCTGACATTGCCCAATCTGGTTTTCGGCAATTGATTGTTGCTGATATTTGGCTGAAATTTGCGAACAGGAGATCGTTATGAAACGGCTTCTTATCACCGGCGCTGCCGGTAATCTGGGTAAAATTCTGCGCGAGGGGCTTAAAGGCTATGCCGATGTCCTGCGCTTGTCTGACATTGCCGATATGGATGCGGCCGGGCCAAACGAAGAAGTGGTCAAATGCGACCTTTCAGATCGTGCTGCGGTCCATGAACTGGTTAAGGATTGCGACGGGATCGTGCATCTGGGCGGGATCTCGATTGAAGCCGCATTTGATGATTTGCTGCAGGCCAATTTCCTTGGCACCTATAATATTTATGAAGCGGCACGCAAACACAGCGTAAAACGCATTATGTTTGCCAGTTCCAACCATGCCATCGGTTTTCACAAGCGCACGGAAATGCTTGATGAAAAATCCGAATTGCGGCCTGACAGCCTGTATGGTGTCGCAAAATGTTATGGCGAGGCATTGGCAAGTTATTATTACGACAAGTTCGATCTGGAAACCGTCAGTGTGCGTATCGGCTCGTGCTTTCCCGAGCCCAAAGACCGCCGGATGTTGTCCACCTGGATGAGCCCACGGGACTTTATTTCCCTGATCGAGGCAATTTTTAATGCCCCGATGACCGGCCATACCGTGATGTATGGTGTTTCGCCCAACAAAGCGGTGTGGTGGAGCAACGATCACGCCGCCTATATTGGCTGGGAACCCAAGGATAGTTCGGAGGCGTTTCGCGCCGATGTGGAAGCCAAATTCCCGGAAGAAAACCGCCGCGACCCGGCTGTGATTTATCAGGGCGGGGCATTTGCCGCCCGGGGCCATTTTGAAGACTGATTATAACGGTTTTTAAAACCTGACCCAAATTTTGAAATTGACGCGCACAGGCCCGTCTTATTTACAGGCGGGCCTGTTGGCTTATCTGCAATGGAAATTTAAAGCGGGTTTTTGTCTGTTACCAGCCGGAAACCAAGATGGGCTGGCGGCGTGCCAACGGCACAGCCACCCCGGGCGGGGTCGCGGACCAGATAGGGGATAACTGCCATATGTTCACCGGCTGCATAAAAAGCCGGGCAGCGATCCTTGCTGACAGGGGCTGCGTTTTCATTTCCGGCATAACAATCATCTGTCCATTCCCACACACTGCCATCAAGGTCAGCAATGCCTTCGGCCGTGGTTGAAAAGCTGCCCTGATCGCGCAAGGCGCGGGGTGGCAAGTCTGCGGTCAAATAGGTTGAAGCCCATTTTAGTTCAGGGCTGGTAAATGCCGGGGCGTGTTTTTCGGGCAGGACTTTAGCGGCCATAAATGCCCATTCTTTGGTCGTTGGCAGGCGAAACGGGTGGCGGGATTTGGCGTTAACCCAGGCAAGATATTGCGAAACATCAAGATGGTTCAAATCTGTTGCCGGAACTTTGGCGGGGTCGCGCCCGACAGGCGGGCGTCGTTTTTCGCTGCACGCGCCATCGTTATGGCAGGCATTCCACTCAGCGATGCTTAATTCATATTTTTGAACATAAATTTTATGGCCATCAGGCAGCGTTACCGGATGTTCCGCCATTTGGGGAACATAGCGCAAATCGGGGCCGCGCTCCTGGCACGCCGCCCCGATCAGCATGACCACCGCCAGCAGTCCGGCAACGGCAACATGTGTTGCGCGAGAACCAGCCTGAGTGGCGGTGGGTTTCATGTTTTATCTCCTGCTATGCGCTAAACGGGCGGGGTGCGGCGACCTGTTCCATCAGGCTGTTGTCCCATTCGCCTTCAACCACAAAATGGGCGGTGGCCCCCAAAAGGGCAGCTTCGATCAGGTTGTGGTTCACATAGGCGTAAACGCCGGGCTGCTTGAAGGTGTACATCGCGGCACCGGCACTGCCGCCGCGAATGAACCAGGTTTCAAGCCCGGTTTGCGGGGCGTCGCCAAATGTGCCGGTTTCCCAGACATAATCGCCATGACCCCCGATCATGTGCGGTCGGGTATCGCGGTTTGCCTGATTGTGGATGATCAAAACCGTTTCGCCGACCTTGGCCCGCAGGGCGTGATCGCCGGTTAAGGCCCCAACCGAACCATTGAAGACAGAGTGGGTCGGTATCAGGGTCCGCATGGCCTCGACGCTGTCAGCGTAATCGTCGCCTGCGGCTTTATAGGTTTTATAGTCGCCGTTTTCATCGTGCGGCAGGTAGAAATCCTGTTCGCCAACATAAGAAACGCTGTCATAGCGCAGGGCTTTGCCGTCGCGGTCTTTTAACCCGTCACGCGGCAAAATCATGACAGCACCATTCATGCCATGGGTGACATGATAGGGGATCATCGCCCCACCGGGCGCACAATGATAGGTGAAGACACCGGGCTTTATGGCTTTAAAGCGCAGGATGGTTTCTTCGCCCGGATAAACATGGGTTAACCCGCCGCCGCCAAGCGCACCGGTGGAGGCATGAAAATCGATATTGTGTTCCATCGCATTGGATGCGGGGTTACGCAGTGTCAGTTCGATATAATCGCCTTCATGGGCAATGATCATGGGGCCGGGAACCGACCCGTTATATGTCAGCGCCCAAATGCTGGCCCCGGTATCTTCATCAACTGTCAAAAGCCTTTCATCAATCGTCATGGTGACTTCGACGATTTTCGGGCCGCCGGTTGCGACCTGGTCGTGCTGGGGAACGAAGGGCGGTGCGACCAGTTCCTGTTTGACGCGGGTATAGCCTGTCAAATCGGCCGGTTTGGCTTTGGCCTGGCTGTTGGCTTCGGCCTTGGCCAGATGAACCGGGACGTTGCGCGGTGTTACCAGTTTGGGGCGGGCGGCTATCGGCTGGGCGCTCGCCCCTGTGCTAAACGCGGCCGCGGCGGCCCCTGCCAGAAAACCACCCTTCAGGATGTTGCGGCGATTGATTTTAAGGTCTTCCGGGTTGAACAGTTTACGCATTGTTGCCTCCAATAATTCGGTGTGCCAAGGCTGCTTGGCAGGTGTGCTGGAAAATTCCGGGTTCAGAGTTTCGAAAGTTGGGTTTCGAAGCGGTCTTTGGCCTTTTTGGGGAGACGGCCGGCCAGAAAATCGGCAGGGGCTGTTGTTGCGTCACCGACAACAATCGTCATGACCATGCCCATTGCGAAATGGGGTTTGCATTCGATGGCATAGAAGCCTTCGACATCAAAATTGACGTCGATTTCCTTGCTCAGCCGCCCGGCGAAGGGTTCGGCCCCGGCGGGGATCATGGCATTTATGCTTTCGGCATTATGACCTTTGCTGGTGGGGATAAATTTAACCGTGTCGCCGGGCGCAATCCGCAAAAAATCGGGTTCAAACACCATTGTCTGATTGCCGCTTTTGTTCAGCATCTTGACTTCAAAGGTGTCGGCCATTGCGGTTCCGCCCATAAGAGCAGCAAAAAGTAGCGCGGTTGTCAGTGTACGAAGCATTTTCAGACCCTTTCCTTGTTCTTTTTTCGTGTGTTGAGGGTCAAAATACGCCGCCGGCAGATATAAACTTTGCGCTAGCACAACCTTTGTTGTGAATTTAAGGCGACAAAAATCAAACGGTATGGGAGTTTCTGTTCCGTAGTGGGGATGGAGAGGACATGGACGATCATATTCAGTTCAAGTCATTGACCAGACTTGATGAAAGTCTGCTGGCGCACATACCGCCGTTTTCGTTGCTTGAGCACAGCCAGATCCGCGAGATCCTTGATCACGCGACGGTGCGCCGCTATGCCGAAGGGGTGCCCGTGTTTTGCGAGGGCGACCCTGCAGAGCGGTTTTTTATGGTGCTCGATGGTTATATTCGGGTCTTGCGCATTACGCCGTGCGGCGAGCAGGTCATTGCACTGCATATTCCCAGTGGTCAGTTGTTTGGCATTGCCAAGGCCATCGGTCGGGATGCCTATCCGGCAACGGCGGTAACGGCATCCGAGGCAATTATCCTGAGTTGGCCGACACAGATCTGGGATTATTTTGTGGTTAATTATCCCGGTTTTGCCACCGAGACTTATAAAGTTGTGGGCGAGCGGATGGGGGAGTTGAATATGCGTGTGGTCGAATTGGCGACACAGCAGGTCGAGCAGCGGGTTGCCAATACGCTGTTACGGCTGGTCAATCAGACGGGCCGCAAGGTTGAAGGCGGTATTGAAGTTGATTTTTCCATTACCCGGCAGGATTTGTCCGAGATGACAGCCACAACTCTGCACACAATCAGCCGATTGTTAAGTGCATGGGAAAAGCAAGGGCTGGTGAAAAGCCGTCGCAAGCATATTGTGGTCAGCGATCCGCAGCGTCTGGTCGCGCTGGGGCAACATCATGCTTGAGTTTCCTTAACGTCGCCGGGCCGAAAGAACCAGAAAATATCCTGTGCCAATCAACGCAGCAATAAGCCCGGTGGGCAGTTGTTGTGGATATAAAATATTACGCGCCAGCCATTCGGCCACCATCATCACATTGGCCCCGATCAGGATTGCGCCGATCAAATGCGCGCCCGCCAGCCGAAAACCGGCAATACGCGCCAGATGCGGTGCCATTAACCCGACAAAACTAAGCGGACCAACCAGCAGGGTGGATACCGCGGCCAATATTGCCGCCCCCATCATCATTGCCAGACGGAACATCGAAATACCCAACCCCAGCGACACCGCCTGGTCTGGCCCCATCGATGCCAGTTCAAGCGGACGTCGTGCCAGCAGGGTGAGAATTGTCAGGATCGCGGTTATCATGGCAACGGCGATCACTTCATCCATGCGGGTGAAATAGGTTGTTCCGGCCAGCCACGAAATCAGCATGGTGGCCTTTGTTCCGCTATGGGTCATGGCAATGCGCACGACAGACCCTAAAATGGCGGTAATTGCCAAACCGTTCAGCAATAAATAATGCGGCGCGTGGCTGAAATTGCGGCACAGGCCCAATAGCACCATCAGGGCAATAACGCCGCCAACCGCCCCGATCAGCATAAGGTCGGTGCGGCCATCAATACCAAAATAAACCATGGCAATGATCATGGCCAATGCGGTGGCCGAACTGACGCCGGTTATTTCGGGGCTGGCCATGGGGTTATGGCCCACCCGCTGGATCAGCGTCCCCGATACGGCAAGGGCCGCGCCGCAGACAATGGCCGCAAGCGTGCGCTGGGCGCGATCGCCAACGGTGCTGGTAAAGGCAAATAAATCTGCTATCGGGGTGAAAACGACATCACCCTGCCCATCAAGTGATACCAGCAGCGACAGTGCCAGGCCCGCCAGCAACCCGACAAACAAAAGCACCATCAAGACATGTTTCGCGGCGAGGTTATAATCCGCCGGGTGATCCTGGCTGTTGGCATTGCCATCGGGCATGATGCGGGCCTTGCGCAGGATGACAATAACAAATGGGGCCCCGATCAGGGCGGTTGCCGCCCCGGTCGGGAAAATGTCGCCGCCGGTACCGGCAAACTGACGCATGACATAATCAATCACCACCAGCCCGCAACCGCCAACCAGAAGCGACATGGGCAACAAGGATTTTGACCGGGTAAAGCCGACAAAGCGCAGGGTGGCGGGAACGGCAAGGCCGATAAAGCCGATCATGCCAACCGCGGAAATTATGCTGGCGGTGATAAAGATGGCGATGGTCAGAATGATCAGACGAAGCCATTTAACCGGCGCGCCAAGCGAATTGGCGGTGTCATCGCCCAATGCCAGAATATCAAGTGGGCGTGTCAGCGCAAAAATGGCAATAATGCCCAGTACCAGCCGGGGGGCAAGATAACAGGCGCTGTCCCAGCCGTTTTGGGCAAGGTCGCCCGCCCCCCACATAAAGATTGAATCCAGATATTGCTGGTTAAACAGCATAAAAATTTGCGTTGCCGAATGCAGCAGCAAATTAACAATCATACCCGCCAGGATCAGCCAAAGGGTGGCGTTACTGCGCCCCGATGCGATCAGATAAACAATGCCCAGCGCAATCATGCCACCGGCAAGGGTGAAAACATCCTGAAACGGGGCAAGGCTGGCCGGGGCCATGACCAGAAAAATGGTTAATGCCAGTTCAACCCCGGCCCCGACGCCAAGGGTTGTTGGCGAGGCCAGCGGATTGCGAAATATGGTTTGAATGGCGGCCCCGGCAACGGCCAGCCCGGCCCCGCACATAAAGGCCATCGCCGTGCGCGGCAGGGTGCTGTAATGGAAAAATATCTGATCAAACCGGCTGTCGTCGGGCGTAAACAGTGCTTGCCATGCGGTGCCGCCTTGAAGGAACGGCAACAGGTCGACAAATATGCTGCCAATTGCCAATAAGCCAAACAGGGCTGGAATAATGGTCGCGGCGCGGGCGGGACGCATGATCATTTATAAGGCCCGTTTTCGATTTGGGCCGCCAGCAAATCGGCAAAGCGCATGGCCGAATATACCCCGCCATAGGTCCAGACAGGGGGCACCTGATAAACCCGGTTGTTGCGCGCAAAGCCCTGCATTTTCCACAGCGGCGACGACACAATACGCTGGCGTACAGGGGCGGGGGTGGGCTCGATAAAGGCGATGGTATCGTTGGCAAAGGGGGCCAGCAGTTCCAACCCGCCGCGGGCAAAGCCCCAGCCGGTTGTTTCGCCGTTATAGGCCGTCGGGATGTTCATGGCGGCAAGCACGGTATTGGGCAGGGACGGGGGCCCAAACACATTAATTTGGGCATCGGAATTGATGCGGATAACGGCGAGGCGTTGATCGGGGCCAAGAATGGCGCGAATACGCGCGCCGTCTTGCGCCAGCGTTTCGTCCAGCAATTGCAGGATTTCGTTGGCGCGTTGTTCGCGCCCCGTCACTGCCGCAATCTGGCGTGTGGTGTTGATGATGCTTTGCAGGGCCGGTTTGGCGTTGTTAAAGGTTGAAATCACCATGGTCGGGGCAATTTCGGACAAGGCATCATAGGCCATGGCCAGTTCCTTGCTGATCAGGATCAGGTCAGGTTTTGCCTTGCGCAGGGCTTCCATATTGGGGGATTGGCGCTGGCCGATATCAACAAAACCGGCAGGCAGGTCGGGTTTGACCACCCATTCGCGGTAATCTTGCGGGTCGGCAATGGCAACCGGGGCTAGCCCCAGCGCAATTACGGTTTCGGTGAGGGACCAGTTGGTCACCGCGATGCGGGTGGGGGGTGTTTCGAATGCAACACTACCCATTTCATGGGTGTAAGTTTTGCTTTCAGCATGCACCGGCAGGGGGTGGAACGCCATGGCACAGAGGGTGCCGATGGTAAAAATGGCAAACATAAATGTACGGCGCATGGTGGCCCTCTATGCGATGTAGCTGATGGAAATGTTGGATTGGGGCACGGTGATTACGCCAATGTCGGCATCGTAAATGTGCTGTAATGTATCGGCCTGCATAAAGTCCCGGGCATCGCCCTGCCAGCAGGTTGTGCCGTGGCGCAAGGCCAAGATATGGTCGGCGAAACGCCCTACCATGTCGATATCATGCAAAACGGCAATCACGGTCAGGCCGATGGTGTTTTTCAAATCCGACACCAGGTGCAAAATGTCGCGTTGGTGGCCGACATCAAGGGCGCTTGTTGGTTCATCAAGCAGCAAAATGGGCGCATCTTGTGCCAATAACATCGCAAGCCACACCCGTTGGCGTTCGCCGCCTGACAGGCTGGAAACCAGCCGGTCGGCAAAGCCGTCAACATGGGTTTGCACCATTGCCTGATCGATTTTTTCGTAATCAGACGCACGATAACGGCCAAACGCCCCACGCCACGGATAACGCCCGAAACCGACCAGTTCGCGCACGCTGAGATGCGGTGGTACCGTGGGGTTTTGCGGCAGATAGGCCACCTTGCGGGCAAAATCGCGGATGGAATGATCGGTCAATGCGACCGTCCCCATGCGAATATCACCGCTAAACTGGCGGTATTTGCGGGCAAGTATTTTAAGAAGCGTGCTTTTCCCCGACCCGTTATGCCCGACAATGGCCGAAAACGCGCGGGTGGGAAACGATACGGTAATATCAGACAGCAGGGTTTTGGCGGCTTTGCCTTCGGTGCGAAAGCCTACATCCTTTAGATCAAACATCGCTTATTAAACTCGGTTGGGGCATGGCCGCATGACGGGGAACGGGCACGGAAACGCTGTCAGCTACAATTATGAGAATGCTTATCAATAACGTGGCCTAAATGCAACCGAGTTGCGATTGCATATCGAAAATGCCGTGTGTGTCCTTTTGTATTATTTTATGGCTTTTCAGCCGGCGCTGCCCGCGTTAGCAATAACGATGCGGGTTTTCGGGGTATTTTGTACGCCGCTTTCATCAGCCAAACACCGCCAAACGCAGTATCAAGCCGTTAAAGGGCATAATCAGGGAAACGCCATGACACAGATAAACACGCCATTGCCAGACCTTCGCTGCCAGTTGGGCGAAGGCCCGTTCTGGGATCAGTCCAACGCAACATTGTACTGGGTGGATATTATCGGCAAGGCGGCCTTTGGCTGGCACCCGGCCAGCAATCACTTGCAAACCTGGCAGTTTGATAAATTGATTTCGGCGATTGTACCACGCACGCAAGGCGGTTTCCTGCTTGCGCTACACGATGAACTGGCGTTTTTTGACCCGGCCAGTGAAAAGCTGACAGCGTTTGTGGCCCCTGATAAAGACCATGTTCAAAACCGGTCGAACGAAGCCCGTGTCGACCCGATGGGGCGGTTCTGGCATGGCACAATGCAAAACAATATCGGCCCGAACGGCGAAGATGTGGCCATCACCGGCCATAGCGGCACCTTAAACCGGGTGGATGCAGATGGCACCGTGACACGGTTTGCCGCAAATGTTGGTATTACCAATACCTTGTTATGGTCCGCCGATGGCACCAAAATGTTTTTTGGCGATACCCTGGCCAACCGGATGGATGTTTATGATTTTGATATGAAAACCGGCACCGCCAGCAACCCGCGCCTGTTTTGTTCGGTTGAGGGGCGGGGCGGCATGGATGGGTCGGCCATGGATTGTGACGGTTATATCTGGAATGCGCGCTATGGGGCGTCGTGCCTGATCCGGTTTGATCCGACGGGCGAGGTTGACCGGATTATCGATTTGCCGGTTACCAACCCGACCAGCTGTGTTTTTGGTGGCCCGGATATGACCACTTTGTTTATCACATCCGCGGCGGCAGGCACATCGGGCGAACGGCCGCTTGAAGGTGCGGTGTTATCGATTGAAACCGGTATTGCTGGTGCCCCGTGTCATGCTTTTGCCGGGTAGGTTGAATATCGCGCATCGATAGTTTTATGTTGCGTTATCTGCGGCCTGATCATTCATAGTTGGTCGATGGCAGTTTTGTAATGTTTTAGAAAAGAAGCAACTTTGCCGTTTTTTGGTCTTGGTTTTCTTGTCTTTTGCGATCAACATTAGAAACGGGTCTAGAAGAACGAGCAAATCCGAGGACAAAATGAAGATCTCACCTTTCCGATGGGACAAGGTGCGTGTTGGTATGGCATTTGCAGCGATCATGTCGGTCGCTGCGTGCAGCCTGCCTGCGCCACAAACAGATACGATTGCAGGGACGGTTTATTATCGCGAACGCATTGCGATGACACCGTCCAATATCCTGACGGTAAGGTTGCTTGATATGTCGCGGGCCGATGTGCCCGCCAGCGAGATTGCGGCAAAATCCCAACCGGCGACTAATCCGCCGATGGTTTTTGAACTGCCTTATCAAACGAGCAGCATTGACCCTGATCATCGCTATGCGGTTGAGGCTGTTATTTCGGACGGGGCGGGTAAAAACCTGTTTCGCAACGAAACATCCTATCAGGTGTTAACTGGCGGCAACCCGGATGCGGTTAATATTGAAGTCGCAATGTTGCGCCAGCAACCCGGTGTCGACAAGGGGCATCAGGCGCAAAAATCCCGGACCGACAAGCTAACCGGCAAAATTGATAAAAGCCTGTCGCAATATCGCAAAATCGCCAGGAAATATGCGGCAGACCAGGGCGATGGCAGTTTTGAAGCCTTTGTCACCGATGAAGGCCAGCCGGTTTTGATTCGCCAAAGCCGCGATCTGGCGGATTATGGTGCGTCGGATATTGCGTTTTATTTTAGCAATGGCACGTTATTGCGGTTTCAAGAGCGCGCAACACGCAGCAATTTCGGCAGTACAGTTGCCAATGCTGCGGCCAAGGGCGCCGTTTTGGAATATGAACTGCAGCTTGATTTTGCCAAAGGCAAGTATCAGACCGGCGAAAAACGCATTAATGGCAATGTCAGTGCGCCCGACAAGCACGAAATCAGCAGCGCGCAAACCCAGGCCAAGCTGGTGCAAACCCGGCTGAAAACCGAGCTGGCGGCGACTGAAATGTCTGAACCTGACGGTCGGCAAACCTTTGTTTGCGATGATCAATCGCGGTTTTATGCCAGCTTTGATCAGGATAATGATCAGGTCCGGATCGAATTTTTAGGGCGCGAGCCGTTAATTTTGCCGCAAAAACGGGCGGCATCGGGCTTTATGTATGGCAATGACGACTATGAATTGCGCGGCAAAGGCCAAAACGCGACCTGGTCGTCGCTGGCAGATGGCAGCAAGACCGGCTGTAGCGTTTCGGCCGAAATTGCCGGGCTGGTGCTGGCCCCGGGGGATTTCGAGGTCGTTACGGTGGCCTCTTTGATGCAAAGCGGTAATGCGGAATGGACCCGTTATTTTGATGATATGATGCCCGCGATCAAAGCGTGCTTGCAGCGTCCGGTCGGTGATTTGCCTTCAGTGCTGAAGGCGTGGCCGATGAACCATGGGACGGTAGGTGTTCGCACCGTTAATATTAACGGCGGGCGCTATGATTGCCTCGCCCCGACGACAGGGTTGGGCGACATTCATGTTGAAGCAGTCGAAGGGGCAACCAATGTTTTGCCCGGCGAACGCGATGTCATGTTCACCCCCGCATCGGGGGCCTATCCGGCTGATGCGTGTTATCAGCATAAAAAGCTGGAAAAGGATGGCGTGTTTATTGGCTGGTTGTCACGCAATGCTTGTGAAAGCTGATATTTGCTCGACGTGATTATGCTGCCATAAACTGAGTTATGGAAAATCCCCGCCAATGATTTTTGGCGGGGATTTTTATGGGTGGAAGGCATGGTAGCGTGATTTTAATGGGCCTTGTAACGTCCGGTCGGGCGCAGAACGCCACGGGTTCCATCCAGAACATTTTCGCCAAGGTTTAAGCCCAAAAACCGGTGACGGTCAAAATAACCAGGCATCGACAGGCCCGCTGCCGGGGCGGCAACAAAGCCGAACCGGGCGTAATATTGTGGGTCGCCGACCAGAAGAATGGCGCGGTGGCCTGCATCATGGGCGGCATTGATGGCTGCATACATCAAACCCGCCCCGACACCGGAACCATTATAGACCTTTTCCACGGCAAGCGGACCCAGCATCAGGGCTGAACCTGCATTGCCCGCATCGACATTCCATAACCGGACGGTGCCGATTATGTGTTTGCCATTGTGGGCAACAAAGGCCAGCCCGTCGGCCGGAAGGCGGCCCGCACGGATCAGTTCGGACGATTTTTTAAACCGGTCCGGTCCCATCACGCGATCCAGAAGCTTTTCCCGATCGATGTGGGACGAAGCACCTTCGCGATCAATGACAATCATTGGCGGGGTGCCTAAATGATATAGGCGGCTAACGGCGAAAAGCCGTTAAACGCCACCGATGCATAGGTTGTGGTATAGGCACCCGTGGCTTCGATCAGAACTTCGTCGCCAATTGTTAAGGCAATCGGCAGATCGTAGGGTTTCTTTTCATACATCACATCGGCTGAATCACAGGTCGGACCGGCCAGAACGCACGGGGCCACAGCGCCGCCATCATGGATGGTGGTAATGGGATAGCGAATGGCTTCGTCCATGGTTTCGGCCAAGCCGCCAAATTTACCAATATCAAGGTACACCCAGCGCACCGGATCGTCTTCGTGCTTGCGCGAAATCAGCACCACTTCGGCTTTGATCACGCCTGCATCGCCGACCATGCCACGGCCCGGTTCAATGATGGTTTCGGGCATGTGATTGCCGAAATGATCATGAAGGGCATCAACAATAGCGGCACCATAGGCTTCGGTTTTCGGCACATCGCGCAGGTAACGGGTCGGGAAACCGCCGCCCATATTAACCATACGCAGCGTAATGCCTTTTTCCGCCAGGGTGCGGAAAATCATCGCGGCTTCGCCTAGCGCAGTGTTCCAGGCATCAAGGTTGCATTGCTGTGACCCCACATGGAACGACACACCATAGGCATCCAGGCCCAGGTGATGGGCATGTTGCAACACGTCGAGCGCCATGGTCGGTGCGCAACCAAATTTGCGCGACAGTGGCCATTCGGCACCAAAACCGTCGGTCAGGATGCGACAAAACACGCGTGATGCCGGGGCAACACGGGCAATTTTTTCAACTTCTTCAACACAATCAACGGCGAACAGACGCACACCCAGTGCATAGGCACGGGCAATGTCGCGTTCTTTTTTAATGGTGTTGCCAAATGAAATGCGTTCGGCAGAGGCACCAGCGGCCATTGCCATTTCAATTTCAGGCACCGATGCGGTGTCGAAATTGCTGCCAAGATCGGCCAGAAGGCTCAGAACTTCCGGTGCCGGGTTTGCTTTGACGGCATAAAAAATGCGCGAGTCCGGCAGGGCACGGGTAAAGGTTTCGTAATTGCGTTGGATGACATCCAGATCAACAACAAGGCACGGACCTTCCGGTCGGTTCTGGGCAAGAAAATCAATAATACGCTGCGTTGCCATGGGGGCGTTCTCCCATTCCACTATAAAGAGCATAGCGACACCTGATGCATTCTGACGCGGTGGAGGCGCAAAATGCGGTCTATCGTCATGCCAGACGTGAACACCGATGATCCGGGTTCGCGAAAGTTGCCTCGATATAAGAATGGGAAATGCCATTCCGCACGGCGGGCAATGATGGTGTGCCTCTTCAGTGTCGGTGGTATTTGGACAACCACCTGAGACCAAAAAAGCCCTACACCGTCGTTGCTTTAAGTAAGTCCTACAGGGTTCCTGATCCGGACCACCACAGGCACGTGCGACTTTGGGCAAGCCGGGATTTACGCCTGTTTTTTATTTGGTGCAAGCGGTTTTTTTATCACCGAAACATGTTTTTTGGCATACCCCGAAAAACCGTGGCATCCCCTTGGTTTTTGGCGTGATTTTCATGTTCTCAACTATCAGAAAACGGGCCGTTTTTTGAAATAGTGATGGCATACAAGCCAGCATTGCCAATACCGAAAAATACGATCACACTGTCGTCACCATCCGTGTCGATATGGGCTTTATCCGTCTTTGGGCCGCAAAACAGGAACTGCTACGCATGATCACGACAACCCGATTGTCCAGAGTCTGTCTGGCGCTGGCGGGCATATCACCTTTTGTTCTGACCGGGTGTCAAACATTGCCGACGGGCGATGTTGCCACCAGCCCCGATCGTTTGCCCCCCACCCTTGTCATGCCCAGCCGCCCGGCCATGGCTGACGACTGGTCAGACGGATTACCGGTTATTTATAATCAGGTGGCAGGCTGTTTGAATGCCGACCCGACACCACCGGCGCGTGTGGTCGATGCGGGGCAAAATGGGGACGGGCAGATTGTGATTGATATGATGGGCGATAGCGGCAGCTATATGCGCTGTGTCAGCGATCCCTCGGGTAAAAGCAAACCGGTATTGTTTGATCAGGCGGTGCCCGATAATGTGCCTGGCCCGGTGTATACTGCAACACCTTATCCGCCGCCCAAATCGCCCAATGCCACAATATGTTATGAACATCTTCCAGTGTTGGACAAAACCGGTTGGCAACTGGGCTGGTTAAGCTATGCCCTAAAGCAGGGGCAATGTAGTGATCGTACGGTCGCCCATCCCTGATGCCCGCCTGTATGGTCTGTTGGCTCGGCGTTACACCCCATAAAGAAAGAAACTGGGAATGACCAAATTGAAAATCACGGCTGGCCCGTTTGTGTTTGATGCCAAACTGGAAACCGAAGCCGCACCTAAAACCTGTGCTAAGTTTCTTGAACGCTTGCCATTTGAAAGCAAAGCCGTTCACGTCCGCTGGAGCGGCGAGGGGGTATGGATGCCGCTGGGCGATTATCAGTTTGGTGTCGATTATGAAAACCACACCAGCTATCCGGCACCCGGCCAGATCATTCTTTATCCCGGCGGGATCAGCGAAACTGAAATTTTGCTGGCCTATGGCGGGGTTCATTTTGCATCGAAGGTCGGTCAGCTTGCAGGTAATCATTTCATTACCATCACCAGTAATCTCGATGATGTGGTGAAACTGGGCAAAATGACCCTGTGGGAAGGGGCGCAGGATATCCGGTTTGAGTTGGGGTGACATGGCGTTATGGGATGGCGGGTCTTGAATGATGCGCATAATGCGCATATATTGACGGTTAGGAAGTTATGAACAGTCGGGATGTTTTAAAGTGTCTTTTGGCCGATGGTTGGGAAATTATTCGCACAAAAGGTAGCCATCATCAATTGAGGCACCCGACAAAACCGGGACGAGTGACGGTGCCGCATCCAAAGCGAGACCTTCCGATAAAAACAGTCAAAAGCATTGAAGAACAATCCGGGGTCAAGCTGCGCTAGGTGGCTTTCCCGATAACAGATAGCAGCGTGATTGCGGAGAATACCAAAATGAAACAAACCTATTGGGGTTTGGTGCATAAAGATGACGGTAGTGATTTCGGAATATCATTCCCCGATTTTCCCGGCTGCGTCAGTGCGGCATCAAACATGAGCGAACTGGTGGAAATGGGGACGGAAGCCCTGACGTTTCATATCGACGGGATGCATGAAGACGGCGAACCAATTCCTGTGCCAACGCAACTGGTTGAAGTGCCGAAAGACGCGGCTGGAATTGTTGCAATTACTGTGTCCGTACCGGGCAAGAAACGACGTATTAATCTGACGCTGGATGCCAATCTGATTGATCAGATTGAAGCAAAGTATGGCAAACGTGCCATTTCCGGCTTTCTCGAAGAAGCAGCGCGACGCTCGTTGTAATTTTCCGTTTAAGACAAATGCAAAACCCGCAATCGTCATTGAACAATTGCGGGTTTTTATAAGGCGGGTTGCTGGCATATCAGGCGAGTGTTTACTCCGCCGCCACCGTCTTCCCGTCATGTTCCAGCATTTCGCCCTGTTTGCGTTTGCCAAGGATTTCGCGGGCTTTGGCGTATTGCGGGTCGTGCCAGAAAATCAGGCAGCCGTTGCAGCCCCGGCCACAACAGCCTTGTGTTCCCACACGCGGGGTGCGGAAGGTGCGGTCTTTCTCGCGGTCATCAAGGGCGGTTTGCAAGGCGTCGCGTTTGGCGTCATAGCGTTCCGGGTTGCCCTTGCCCATTTCAATTTTATGGCCTTCCTGATCCAGTTTCATGCGCTGCCATTCATCGGGCGTCAGGGCCTTTTCCTTGCGGATGATGGTTAGCGGCGGGAAGGCGGTGCGCAGATAGTCCGGGTCTTCCAGTTCAAACAGTGAAAACGGAATGCGGACCGTCGGTTTGGCGCCGGCATGAACCGCTTCGCCGACTTTGCCGGTTTTGGCATCGATAAATTCATACATGCGGATGAAAATGGTTTTGCGGCCCTTGGGCGGCACAATTTCCAAAACATCGCCCGCCAGCAGGCGGTTTTTAACTGAAATGACAAAGGCATCGTCTTCAACGCTGTCAATCAGCCCGGCAAATTCCCAGTCCGACACGTTCGAGGCATTGTCATAGCCATGTGCGTAATTGGTCAGACGGCCTTCATGGAAGGCCAGCGTGTAGCCCCGGTTGGGGATGGTTGCCAGTTCCTTCATATAGGGTTCGGGCGACCAGTTTTCGGGGTCGTCGTACCAGTCATCAATCGCCATGCGATAGGCGCGCGCGACCAGCCCGGCATAATACGGGCTTTTGCCGCGTCCTTCGACCTTCAGGCTATCGACACCGATTTTCAGGTAATCTTCCAGTTTCGGCATGATGCACAGATCGCGCGAGTTCAAAATATAAGACCCGCGTTCGTCTTCCTGAATTTCCATCAATTCGCCGGGGCGCATTTCTTCTTCAAGGAAGAAATCAAACATTTCCATGTTTTCTTCAGACAGCTTCAGCTCTTTAACCGTGCCGTCTTTCAGTTTCATATGGACCTTGTATTTCCAGCGGCATGAATTGGCACATGCGCCCTGGTTCGCCCCGCGTTCGGCCATGAAGTTTGACAGCAGGCAACGCCCGGAATAGGTCATGCACATGGAGCCATGCACGAAGGCTTCCAGTTTGATGTCCTGGCATTTTTCGCGAATTTCGGTTAGTTCCTCGTAGGAAACCTCGCGGCCCAGCACCACCAGTTTCGCGCCGATTTGCTGCCAGAATTTAACGCTTTGCCACGAACAGACATTGGCCTGGGTGGAGACATGCAAATCAAGTTCCGGGGCATGTTCGCGCACAAACATGAAAACGCCGGGGTCGGCGACAATCAAGCCATCGGGCATCACCTTGCGCACGGTATCAACATATTCCGGCAGTTTGGCGATGTCTTTATTGTGCGAAAACAGGTTGAGCGTCAGATAAACCCGCACGCCATGTGCGTGAGCAAAGCCAATGCCTTCGACCACATCATCCAGCGTCATCTGGCTTTTGACCCGCAACGACAGATCGGGCGTGCCCATATATACGGCATCGGCCCCATACAGCACGGCAATTTTCAGCTTTTCCAAAGAGCCAGCAGGCATCAACAATTCGGAACGGCGCGATTGATCACTCATATCGTCGGGTCTTTTTTTCAGGGGTGCGGGGAAATTCTCTCTCTATCGGCGCGTCATATCACAAATGCACGCCTGATTGCGCCCAAAATTGCATATTTCGCGCCGATTGCATAGGGGATGTGTTGCAAGGCAGTTCTGCAAAGCCGGTGATTTGATACTGGCAGACGGGAAGGGCACGCACCAGAACACCCACCACGGCGTGCCACGGCGGGTGTCTGATACGACAGGATGAGGTATGCGCCAGATGTTAGCGGGCGCGCGCACTTTCGGCTTCGATATCCTTGACCTTGCGAATTTCGCCACGGTCGATTTTTTGCCAATACTGGTTTGCCTCGCGTTTTACGACCGGCATCAGAAAATAAAGGCCGATCACGTTAGGCAGGGCCATGGCAAAGATCATGGCGTCGGAAAAGTCGATCACCGGGCCCAAATTCATGCTGGCACCAAGAATGACGCACAGGCAGAAAAACCCCTTGAAGATCATTTCCTTGCCTTTGCCTTCACCCACCAGATAGGTCCAGGCCTTTAACCCGTAATAGGACCATGACAGCATGGTGGAAAAGGCAAACAAAACCACCGCAACGGCCAGAACCAGCGGAAACCATGTGAAGGCCGTGGCATAGGCCGCCGATGTCAGTTCAACGCCGGTCAAATCGGTTTGCAACTGCCCGGAAATGGTAATGACCACAGCGGTCATGGTGCAAATTACCACCGTATCAATAAACGGTTCCAGCAGGGCAACATAGCCTTCGGTAATGGGTTCCTTGGTCCGCACGGCAGAGTGGGCAATGGCGGCCGAGCCAATACCCGCTTCGTTGGAAAATGCCGCCCGTTTGAAGCCCTGGATCAATGCGCCAACAGTGCCGCCAGCCACACCGGCACCGGTAAAAGCACCGTCAAAAATGCGGTAAAAGGCGTCGCCGACATGTTCGATATTCATGCCGATAATGATCAACCCTGACACCATATAAATCACCGCCATAAAGGGCACGATTTTTTCGGTGACCTTGGCAATGGATTTGATGCCACCAATAATCACCATCCCCACAATCGCCGCCATGATCAGCCCGAACAGCCAGCCGCTATTGGCGATGAAACTTTGTTCGCCGCCGGTAACATTTACAATTTGCTGAAACGCCTGGTTGGCCTGAAACATGTTGCCGCCGCCAACCGCCCCGCCAATACAGCAAATGGAAAATACAATTGCCAATATCCGGCCCAGACCGGGTTTACCCTGTTCGGACAGGCCTTTGGTCAAATAATACATCGGCCCGCCCGAAACGCGACCATCGGGATATTCATTGCGATATTTAACGCCCAATGTGCATTCGGTGAATTTTGAGGCCATGCCCAAAAGCCCGGCCAAAATCATCCAGAATGTGGCGCCCGGCCCGCCAATGGAAATGGCAACGGCAACCCCGGCAATATTGCCAAGGCCGACAGTGCCCGAAAGGGCGGTGGTCAATGCCTGAAAATGCGAAACTTCGCCCGCATCATCGGGGTTGGAATAATCGCCTTTGACCAGCGCAATGGCGTGGCCAAACATCCGAAACTGCACAAAACCGAAATACAGGGTGAAAATGGTGGCCGCCAGCACCAGCCAGCCGACAATAAGAGGAAATTCGATGTCGCCGATGGAGACGGAATAAAAAATCGCCCCGGCGATCACGTTCGAGATCGGGGCGATTGTTTCGTTGATGGCCTTGTCCATGCCGCTTTCCTGCGCCTGGGCCAGTTGGGCGTAGAATAAAATGGCGACACCGGCCACGGAGGCAGGAATCCATTTGGACGAAAACATGAGGTGCTCCTGATTTTGTCTTTTTTGGTTACGCGTGTTCCTGTTCGCGGTGCCGTCGGCTTATGGGACAACCGTTACCGGCAAAGGGGCGGCCTGCACCAGTGTCAGGGCCAGACTGCCAAGCAACCGTGCGCCAAGCGCCGATCCGCCCTTGCGGCCAATGATGATCTGGGTGGCTTGTTGTTCCTTGGCAATTTTGCACATCAGTTCGCCCGAATGCCCGTAGCGGACTTCATAGGTGACCTTGATGTTTTTGTTTTTCAGAATTTCCAGGGCGGGGTTGAGTGTGCTTTCGGCGCGCACCAGTTCCTCGCTGCGGCGCTGGTGGCGTTCTTCAAGTTCCTGAGCGGATAAAAAGCTGTAGGGGGACCATTCCAGAATATAGGCAATGTGAATGGGGCAACCTTCGGCTTCGGCGCGGATGCCGGCAAATTTTACGGCCCGGTGGGCCGCGTCGGTGCCGTCAAACCCGACAAGAATGGGATGCTCGGACATGGTGAATGCTCCGTAAAAAAGGGACGGGATGAAATGTCATTGTGTGCGTAATACTCCCTGCATGTTTGGTGACGGCGATATTCCCCGGCCAACGGTGTGGCGGCAAAACGGGCCGTTTTTCCCGTGACAAAACAAGTGTGGGAGCGGGGAGGTGCGGTGCGTGGAAACATGGACTGAACCCCGGTCGTGCTGTCGCGGTATGGCAGGTGTTTTGCTGCTTTTGATTTGGCCAGAAGGACGGAAGACCGGGTGGCGGATGTGGTTTTGCCCGAACGTCTAACCCCCTGGAATTGGGGATGAACGCTGCTGGTTGTAAGATGTTCCCGAAAAACTATCTGTGATTTTAAATAAAATTGGTTGTGGTTTGCGATTATCGCGGTATCCGGACTGTGAAATGGCGGGATGCCTTATTTTTCAGGATCATTCGGGTGGTGCATTTTTAATCTTGACCAAATGATCAGGATTGGTCATCCTGCTTAGGTCAGAGAGAGGCTTCTGACCGCGTATGCAAGTTTTAATGACAAAAACGCGGCAGAATAAAATGGGATCGACAACCCGCCGCACGCCATTGCATCGGGTTTGTTGAAAAACGCCAGGAATACATTTGTCGGATATGTCAGCGGTGGCAGGCTTTGCTGTGTCATGAACGCCCGTGATGTATCTGTGCTGTGTATTTCAATGCGAACATGTCTTTCGCTGACGCAGGAGAGGACGCCTTTAGCGCAGGGAGACATGGAATGACGACCCAGCAGGCAAAGCCCGCTTTGCAAACCGGCCAGATGTCGGCGGTTGCCATCGACGATAATTTTAACGATCTGCATCCAGCCTTTTCGACCTTGCAGGCGATGGCCGAAAGCAACCGCTGCCTTTATTGTTATGACGCACCCTGTGTTACGGCGTGCCCGACATCGATTGATATTCCCAGCTTTATCCGTAAAATCAGCACCCAAAACCCCGATGGGGCGGCGAAAACCATTTTGTCGGCCAACATCATGGGGGGCACCTGCGCGCGCGCCTGCCCGACAGAAGTTTTGTGCGAACAGGCCTGCGTGCGCAATGTGGCCGAGGACGAAGCCGTTGAAATTGGCAGTTTGCAGCGCTATGCCGTTGACCATTTAATGGCACGCAATTTACCCCATCCGTTTAAACGCGCCGCCGTGACAGGCAAGAAAATTGCTGTTGTGGGCGCGGGCCCTGCCGGTTTGTCCTGCGCGCACCGGGCGGCAATGTTGGGCCATGATGTGACGGTGTTTGAAGCCAAGGCAAAGCCGGGCGGGCTAAATGAATATGGCCTTGCGGCCTATAAAATGACCAACGATTTTGCCCAGCGCGAAGTTGAGTTTTTGCTGGGCATTGGCGGCATTGAAATTGAATATGGCAAGGTGCTGGGCCGTGATGTGACGCTAGGCGCGCTGCGCGACCAGTTCGATGCCGTGTTTGTCGGCGTTGGCCTTGGGGCCACTAATAATCTGGGTTTGCCGGGCGAAGAAGCCGGGGGTGTGGATGATGCTATTGGCTTTATCGAAAACCTGCGTCAATCGGTGGATAAATCCGCCATGCCGGTCGGCAAATCGGTTGTGGTGATTGGTGGCGGCAATACCGCGATTGATGCCGCCGTGCAGGCCAAGCGCCTGGGGGCGGAAGATGTAACGCTGGTTTATCGCCGTGGTCCGCAAAATATGTCGGCCACCGAATTTGAACAGGAACTGGCCAAAATCAACGGTGTTATCGTGCGCTATTGGGCCAAACCGGTGGCGATTAAGGCTAATGGTCGCCTGATGGGCATGGTGTTTGAAAAAACTGCCCTTGATGCCAGTGGCAAGCTGGTTGGCACCGGTGAAACCTTCGAGATCAAGACCGATCAGGTTTTAAAAGCCATTGGGCAAAAAATTAAAACCGATGACCTTGCGGGTATGGAAATTACCGGCGGCAAGATTGTGGTCGATGACAAATATCAAACAACGGCAGCGGGTATTTTTGCCGGGGGCGACTGCATCAAAAGCGGCGAGGATTTAACCGTTCAATCGGTTGAAGATGGCAAATGTGCCGCCATCGCCATTGATGCCTTTTTAAAAACCGCCTGAGCATTGCCCGCCAAGGAGAGAGAACATGGCTGATTTAAGCTGCAAAATTGCCGGGATTGAGAGTTTGAACCCGTTCTGGCTGGCATCTGCCCCGCCGACCGATAAAAAATACAACGTGGTGCGGGCCTTTCAGGCCGGTTGGGCCGGTGTGGTGTGGAAAACGCTGGGCATTGATCCGCCGGTAATCAATGTGTCATCGCGCTATGGGGCGCATCACGATCAAAACCGCCGCCTGTTGGGCATTAATAATATCGAACTAATTTCCGACCGGCCTTTGGCGGTAAATTTGCAGGAAATTCGCGAATGCCGGGCAGAATGGCCCGATCATGTCATTATCGGATCAATGATGGCACCGATTGAAGAACGGGTGTGGAAAGACCTGGCCCAGCAAATTGCCGAAAGCGGGGTTCATGGTATCGAGCTTAACCTCGGCTGCCCGCATGGCATGTGCGAACGCGGCATGGGCTCGGCCATTGGTCAGGTGCCTGAACTGGTGGAACAAGTCACCCGCTGGGTCAAGGAAGCGGTCGATATTCCGGTTTTCACCAAATTAACGCCGAATATTACCAATATCCTGTGGTCTGCCGAAGCTGCGCTCAAGGGCGGGGCGGATGCGGTATCGCTTATTAATACTGTTAACTCTATCGTCTCGGTCGATCTGGACCAAATGGTGCCCGAACCGATGGTGGATGGCAAAGGAACCCACGGGGGCTATTGCGGGTCGGCGGTAAAGCCGATTGCGTTGAATATGGTTGCTGAAATTGCCCGCACGCCGGAAACACAGGCGCTGGAAATTTCGGGTATTGGTGGCATTACCACCTGGAAGGATGCCGCTGAATTTATGGCGCTGGGTGCCAACGCAGTACAGGTGTGTACGGCAGCGATGATTTACGGTTTCCGCGTGGTTGATGACCTGATTGATGGCATGTCGCAATGGATGGATGACCAAGGCTATGCCAGTGTTGAACAATTCACCCGCAAGGCCGTGCCCCAGGTGGCCGACTGGAACGAATTGAACATGAATTTCGACACCAAGGCCGTGATTGACCCCGACAAATGCATTGAATGTGGCCGTTGCCATATTGCGTGCGAAGATACCTCGCATCAGGCAATTGCGATGAATGCCAAGCCCGAAGGCGGCAAGGAATTTGTTGTGATCGATGAGGAATGTGTGGGCTGCAACCTGTGCTACCACATTTGCCCGGTGCCTGATTGTATTACGATGGAGCCGGTTAAAACCGACAAACCCTATATGAGCTGGCCGCAACATCCGCTGAACCCGATGCGCGACGCTGCCGAGTAACCGCAGCAGGCTGACACCACCGTATTTATATGCCCCACATATGAAAGGAAATTCTGCAATGACTGCTGCGTCAACTGCCCGCAACCTGACGATCAATGGCGACCGGCTTTGGGATAGCCTGATGGAAATGGCCAAAATCGGCAAGACGCCCAAGGATGGCGTCTGTCGTCTGGCCCTGACCGATCTGGACCGCGAAAGCCGCGATTTGTTTATCAAATGGTGCAAGGACGAAGGCTGTTCGATCCGGATTGATAAAATGGGCAATATTTTTGCCCGCCGGGAAGGCAAAAATCCTGACCTGCCGCCGATTGTCGCCGGAAGCCACCTTGATAGCCAGCCGACCGGCGGCAAATATGACGGCGTTTATGGTGTGTTAAGCGGGTTGGAAGTGATCCGTGCGCTTAACGATGCCAAATACGAAACCGAAGCCCCGGTAGAAATCGCCTGCTGGACCAACGAAGAAGGCTCGCGCTTTGCCCCGGCAATGGTGGCATCGGGTGTGTTTGCCAAGGTGTTTGACCTCGATTACGGTCATTCCCGCGCTGATGTTGATGGCAAAACCATGGGCGAGGAACTTAAACGCATCGGCTATATGGGCGAAGACGACGCCACGATTGATGCCCACCCGATGGGGGCCTATTTTGAAGCCCATATCGAACAGGGGCCGATCCTGGAAGATGAAGGCATGGATATTGGCATTGTGACCGATGCCCAAGGCCAGCGCTGGTATGAAATCACCCTGACCGGGGTGGAAGCCCATGCCGGACCCACCCCGATGACCTCGCGCAAGGATGCGCTTTTGGGCGCGGCACGCATCATTGAACTGGTCAATAAAATTGGCCTCGATCGCGGGCCGCTGGCCTGTGCCACGGTCGGCATGATGCAAATCCACCCCAATTCGCGCAATGTTATCCCCGGTCGGGTGTTCCTGACGGTCGATTTTCGCCACCCGGATGACGCGGTTCTCGCCGATATGGATGCTGCGCTCCGCAAAGGGGTGGAAGACATAAAATCCGGCATCGGCCTTGACTGCGCGTTCGAGCAGATCTTCTATTATGCCCCGGTGCCGTTCGACACATCCTGTGTCGATGCCGTGCGCAAGGGCGCGGAACGCGGTGGTTATAAGGCCCGCGAAATCGTATCGGGTGCTGGGCACGATGCCTGCTATCTCGCCCATGTCACCCCAACCGCAATGATCTTTATCCCCTGTGTCGATGGTATTTCCCATAATGAGATCGAGGAAGTTCATAAACACTGGTCAGATGCCGGTGGGCAGGTGCTGCTCGATGCGGTTCTGGCAAAGGCAGATGAAAAACAGGCGGCAACGGCTTCGTGAACAGTTTGCTCGAAGGGAAACCTTCGCAATCACATAACACCCCTCCCTTGCGGGCCGCCTTTACCGGTGGCCCGTTTTTTGTTGCGCGTAAGTTTCAGTTTTGTGGTGGGGCAGGCAGGTGGGTTTCGGTCATTTTGGTCAGGCGCCCGGTTTCGTCAAGATGATGGATGAAAGTATCAAGCTTAGGCACCATTTTCATACATGGCGATTTGCGCGAGAACATAAACATGACAGGGTTCGCCACCAGCGGGCGTTCCACCATATGAATTTCGCGGCTGATATGGTCATTGGCAATATTTGCCAACCCGTCATAGCGGCCCAGCATCACGTAATCAACGCGGTGGCTGGTCAGTAAATCCATGATGCGATTGCCGGTGGGCGAAAAAATAATATCCAGATAATCAGCCGCATAATGATCCAGAAAATCGCCATAGCTGCCGCCCTGGGGCCGCGCACCGCGATGATTGATCAGGTCGCGGGTTTCGTTAACGACAAATGTATGGTCGGCATTTTGAAACACCATGATGTCGTCGGATGCGAAGGGCAGGGAATACAAAAATTCCTTGTCGCGTTCTTCGGTAAAATAGGCACCGGCCATAGCATCAATCTCGCCATTGGCTAGCATTAACATCGCCCGGGTCCAGGGGATGTCGAGGTTCACCTCCAGTTCGATCCGGTTTTGGCGCGCAAATTCCTGCAAAATATCAATGGCAACACCGCGTGCGACATTCTGACCATCAAGATATGTCACAGGTTCCCATCCCCATGCCCCGCTGACGCGAAGTGTTGTACACTTTGTTGCGTTTGGGCCCTGTATGGCATCGGCAATGGCGGACCGTGCGGGCGGTAAAGGCGGGTTGTGCTGGTTTTTGTTGCCAAAGGGCATGGTGGTAATTTGTGGGTTGGAAGACGGATCTTGCGGGCTTGAAACGTGCCCGTTAACGGGCAACAAAACGTCTGCACCCGCAACATCCCTTGCGGGGCTAGTTAGCAGGATTGCTGAAAACAACGCTAACGAGAACTTGCATCTGTATTCCATACAACCGTCGCCTATACAGTCCAATCATCTTTGTTAAATTGGCACGTTTAGGGGTTGTACAACTATGCAAAAGAATGGGAATTGCAGGGAGCGATGTCGATTTTGAAAATAAATTTCCCTCGGGCTAGCTATACACACGGCCCGCGTTTTTTACGGTGGCATAAGGTCGTGTATTAATGGTTGTTCCGCACAGACTTTGCCCTGCCGCGATTATGGTATCTTCCAATTATATTGGAATGTTTAGCGTCCAATAGAAGTGCTTTTTATTGCTGTTAACCCGTTTCTGATTTTAAAATCCGTGATGGATTCCACACCATTTAAGGTTCGGCAAGTGTCTGTTCACGCGCAAATTTTCTGGCAAGGCTCCTTATCGATCTGGCGTTGATTCCGAGTTGTCCGAATATGTTCCTCTTGAGATTGTACATACAAAGGTGCATACTAACGTCATGAAGGTTGCGGGTTTTGAATGGGATCAGGGGAACTGGCCAAAGTGCGGCAAGCATGGCGTATCCCAGAACGAAATAGAGCATGTGCTTAAAACAATGACCTTTCGGATACCTGATCCTCACCGTGATGAACCCCGCTATCGAACAGCTGGCGAAAACGGCGGGGGGCGTCATGTTTTCATTGTTTACATGCATCGCGCCAGAGAAGACGACATGTATTTACGGCCAATAAGTGCTCGTTATATGCATGACAAAGAGGTGGAAGAATATGAACACGTCAAAACAGCAATGGCCAAGTCTACCAACAGATGAAGCGGCTGAGCGGTTTGTAGAAGAGGCAGATCTTTCCAGCTTTGACTGGGGTGCTGCTGAAGCTGTGAGCTATGAGTTCGAGGATAAATCTGCCCGTGTGACCATGCGCTTGCCAGAGAGCCAGTTAGAGCGCATCAAGGCTGAAGCCAGCAAGCGCGGAATAAAATATCAACGCTTCATGCGAGAACTTATGGAACGAGGACTGCAAACCCTCCATCCCCGGTGAGGAAATTGATCAGACAGCATTTGGCACCCAAGCCATCTTTGCCTTCACCTTCGTAATATTCCTCAATTTCAACTTCTTCGGCATTTTCAATACGATGCGCGAATGCAAGCTCTTGCGCCACCTGTGCTTGTATCTTCGCCATGTGCAAGGATCAATCTTGCCGATTGGCTTCTGCGGACAGTTTTTCCAGTTCACCACTCTCTGTAGCCATTTCGGTGTCTCGCGTCCCATCAAATAGTACGCCAGTAACAGGGCCTAAAATTGGAGTTGACCTAACCTGAAACTCTAATGATTTGTTGAAAACATCGTGATATTTATCGGTCCTTGTTGGCTAGTCTCTCATTTTCAACCTCAAAAATATATTTAAATTATTAAATAACTTTGGTGCTATGGGTGAGTTGTTTTTGATTTAAATATCAATGCATATTTTTTAAATTAACCCCACTCCCCGCAAAATAATCCTAACCACATTCTCCTTCGCATCCGCAAATTGTGCATCGCTCAACGGCTGGTTGTCGTTGAAAATTTCAATCTGGCTGGAAAAATCGGCATAGTGCTGGGTGGTGGCGAAGATCATGTACATCAGACTGTAGGGTTCGACATCGTCCATTTTACCTTCTGCGATCCAGCGGCGGATGATGCGCACGCGGCCATCGAGCCAGTCTTTGACCGTAGTCGAGATATAATCCGACGAGAATTTGGCCCCACGGACAATTTCGTGGGCCCAGACGCGCGAGCCATAGGGGTTGCTGCGCGATAAATCCATTTTGGCTTCGATATAGCCGCGCAGGATTGTGGCGGGGTTGGCGGTGTTTTCAAATGTCATCGCAGCTTCGAGCCATTGCGAACAGACATTTTCTATGACACGGCGATACAGCGCCTCTTTGGTGGCAAAGTAATAATGCACATTGGCCTTGGGCACGTTGGCGACCTCGGCAATGCGCGCTGTGGTGGCCCCCTTGAAGCCGTAATCGGCAAAAACCCGCTCGGCGGCGGCGAGAATTTGTGCTTCGTTTTCTTGTCGGATCGCGGCTTTGTGGGTGCTGTTTGCCGGTCTGCCTGATGCGGTCATAAACCCTGTCCCGTGTTTATATGTATTTATCTTGACCGTTTGGTCAGGTTAAAATAATCTCTGTTTTAGCCGCTAAAAAGCAAGGTTAAATTTGCGAGGCACTTTGCCACCCGACACTGCGGATGCAACCGCGCCGGGCAGTGAAGATAGACATAATTGTGTCGCAAACAATAAAAAAACAGGGATCGCTTCGATGTCATGCTCATACGGGTTAGTTGTACGAAAACAGTACTGACAGTTACAGTCATTGTGCTGTAGTTTTGCATGTCTTGATCGCAAGATGTCCTGCGTGACACATTTCTGTTGCCGGATGGCAGGTAATTGTAATTGCTTGTTAAATTCCGGTTGTGCCAAGATCGATCAGTTGACTGGCATATGGTTGCCAGCAAAGCCAAACAGGGTTCGGGAGACCTGATACAAATGACCGCCGCCACGTCAAACAACCGCCCCAATGATTTATCCGCCTTCTGGATGCCGTTTACGGCCAACCGCCAGTTCAAGCAAACCCCGCGTATGCTGGTCGCTGCCGAAGGCATGTATTACACCACCGACGATAATCGCCAGATACTGGACGGAACCGCTGGTTTGTGGTGCTGCAATGCCGGGCACAAGCGCGCCAAAATCAACGAAGCCGTTCGCGCCCAGCTCGACGAGCTGGATTATGCCCCGGCCTTTCAAATGGGCCATCCCAAGGCGTTCGAACTGGCAACCCGCCTTGCCCAGTTAATGCCGGGCGACCTCAACCATGTTTTCTATACCAATAGCGGGTCGGAATCGGTTGAAACCGCGCTTAAAATCGCCATTGCCTATCATCGTGCCCGCGGCGAGGGCCAGCGCACCCGCCTGATTGGCCGGGAGCGTGGGTATCACGGGGTAAATTTTGGCGGCATTTCGGTGGGCGGTATTCCAACCAACCGTAAAACATTTGGCACCATGCTGGGCGGGGTTGACCATATCCGCCATACACATTTGCCCGAAGAAAACAAGTTTGTCCGCGGCGAGCCGGAAAACGGTGTGTGGCTGGCCGAAGACCTTGAACGTCTGTGCGCCCTGCATGACCCGTCCACCATTGCTGCCGTCATTGTCGAGCCGGTTGCAGGATCGACCGGTGTGTTGATTCCGCCGAAGGGCTATTTGAAGCGCCTGCGCGAAATTTGCACCAAACACGGCATTTTGCTGATTTTTGACGAAGTCATCACCGGTTTTGGCCGGATCGGCACGCCGTTTGCGGTTGATTATTTCGATGTGCAGCCGGACATGGTGACGACGGCCAAGGGCCTGACCAATGGCACCATTCCGATGGGGGCGGTTTTTGCCACCGACGCCATTTATGATGCCTTCATGACCGGCCCGGAAAACATGATCGAACTGTTCCACGGTTATACCTATTCGGGCAACCCGGTTGCCTGTGCGGCCGGTTTGGCGACACTGGAAATTTACGAAGAAGAAGGGCTGTTAACCCGGGGGGCCGAACTGGGCCAATACTGGGAAGATGCGGTGCATAGCCTGGCCGATTTGCCACTGGTCAAAGATGTGCGCAATTTGGGCCTGATTGGTGCGATTGAGCTTGAAAGCATCGAAGGCCAGCCGACCAAACGGGCCTTTTCGGCCTTTTTGCAGGCCTTTGAAAAAGGCATCCTGATCCGCACCACGGGCGATATCATTGCGCTGTCACCGCCGCTGATCATTGAAAAATCCCATATCGACGAGTTGTTTGGAACCCTTCGCGACGTTCTGAAAAACCTTGATTGATCCTGCACGGAAAGAAGAATTATGAAACGTATTGAACATATCATTGGCGGCGAACATACCAGCGGTGAAAGCACGCGCACCGGCGCCATCTTCAATCCTGCCACGGGCGAGCAAACCGGCGAAGTTGTTTTGGCATCCGAAGCCGATGTAAACGCCGTTGTTGCGACAGCCAAAAAAGCGTTTGAAAGCTGGTCCAGCGTGCCGCCGGCCAAACGCGCCCAGGTAATGTTTGCCTTTAAGGGCCTGTTGGAAAAACGGGCCGATGACATTGCCAGTGCTATTTCCGCCGAGCATGGCAAAACCCACCCCGACGCCTTGGGCGAAGTAGCGCGTGCGTTAGAAGTGGTAGAATTTGCCTGTGGCATTCCGCATTTGTTAAAGGGCGAGTTCAGCCGCAATGTGGGAACCGCTGTTGATGCCTGTGCTGATCGCCATGCTTTAGGTGTTGTTGCCGGGATTACCCCGTTTAACTTCCCGACCATGGTGCCGTTGTGGATGATCCCGATGGCGATTTCGTGCGGCAATACCTTTATCCTTAAACCATCGGAACGCGACCCGTCTGCGGCGAACCTGATTGTTGAACTGCTGCATGAAGCAGGCCTGCCCAAGGGCGTTTGTAACGTGTTGCACGGCGACAAGGTGGCGGTTGATGGCTTGCTCCATCACCCTGATGTTCAGGCGATCAGCTTTGTTGGCTCCACCCCGATTGCCGAATATGTTTACAAAACCGGCACGGCGAACGGCAAGCGGGTTCAGGCGCTTGGTGGTGCCAAAAACCACATGATCGTCATGCCCGATGCCGATATTGACCAAGCGGTTGATGCCCTGATGGGCGCTGGTTATGGTGCGGCGGGCGAACGCTGCATGGCGGTGTCGGTTGCCGTACCTGTGGGCGAAGAAACTGCCGATCGTTTGGTTAAGGCATTGGCACCCAAGGTTGCCGCCCTTAAAATTGGCCCCTCAACCGATAGTGATGCCGATATGGGCCCGGTGATTACCCAGGCGCATAAGGACAAGGTGCTGGGTTACATTGACGCAGGCATCAAGGAAGGTGCCGATCTGGTGGTTGATGGCCGGGGCTTTACGCTTCAGGGCTATGAAAACGGCTATTTTGTTGGCGGCACATTGTTTGACCGCGTCACCCCGGACATGTCGATTTATAAAGACGAAATTTTCGGCCCGGTTCTGTCGGTTGTGCGCGCTGAAAGCTATGACGTGGCGGTTGATTTGATCAACAAGCATGAATATGGCAATGGCACCGCGATTTTCACCCGTGATGGCGATGCGGCGCGTAACTTTATTGACCGTATTCAGGTTGGCATGGTCGGCGTGAATGTGCCGATCCCGGTGCCGGTCGGTTATCACAGCTTTGGCGGCTGGAAACGCTCCATTTTCGGGTCACACGGAATTTACGGCCCCGAAGCGGTGCATTTTTATACCAAACTGAAAACCGTCACCATGCGCTGGCCAACCGGCATTCGTGCGGGTGCGGAATTTAACTTCCCGTCGAACGGGTAAAAAGGCAGGCGTGGCCCCTATCGGGCCGCGCCGCTTTGTTTGCCGGTACTGTTTTGCGTATCGGCCTTTGCTTTGATGGTCGCGGGCATTTTGATCGGCGAACATCACACCAACGTCCAGACAGACCGGCACAAGCGGGCAGGGACGAAAAATTATCAAGGAGGTATCTCGCATGTCGATGCTGAGAGGCGGGTTGATCCAGATGTCGCTTAAGGGCAGCACGGACCAGTCACCCGAAGAAATTCGCCAGGCCATGATCGAGGCGCACCTGCCCTATATCGCGGATGCTGCCAAACAGGGCGTGCAGGTTCTGTGTTTTCAGGAAGTATTTACCCAACCCTATTTCTGCCCCAGCCAGGATACCAAATGGTACGCGGCAGCAGAGAAAATTCCCGATGGACCGACCACACAGCTGATGTGTGAACTGGCGGCTAAATACAAGATGGTCATTGTTGTTCCGATTTATGAGGAAGACATTACCGGGGTGTATTACAACACCGCCGCCGTGATTGATGCCGATGGCACCTATTTGGGTAAATACCGCAAAACCCATATCCCGCAGGTGTCCGGTTTTTGGGAGAAATTCTTTTTCAAGCCCGGTGCATCAAATTGGCCGGTTTTTGAAACCCAATATTGCAAGCTGGGTGTTTACATTTGTTATGACCGCCATTTTCCCGAAGGCTGGCGGGCATTGGCCCTTAATGGCGCGGAATATATTGTCAATCCGTCGGCCACGGTGGCCGGGGTTTCGGAATATATCTGGAAGCTGGAACAACCGGCATCCGCCGTTGCCAATGGCTGTTATATTGGCGCGATTAACCGGGTTGGCCGTGAACAGCCGTGGGATATTGGCGAGTTTTACGGGCAAAGCTATTTTGTTAATCCGCGCGGCGTCATTGAAAAACAGGCATCACGCGATCAGGACGAACTGATTGTGCATGACATGGACATGGATATGGTCCGTGAAGCCCGCAATAACTGGCAGTTCTTCCGCGACCGTCGCCCGTCGACCTATACCCGTTTAACCGACGGGAACTAAACAAAATTTAAGGTGAACAGCCCGCCTGTTCGCCGGACTGCTTTGACCGGTAAAGTGCCCGCACGTCGTTGATACGAAGGGGGCCATAAAATAAACCGGCAAAGTTCGGGGCAATGTCCCTGAGGGAGGTTTTTGAGAGACATCGATCAGGGGAACACCCATGACGTTAAAGGCAGTCGTCAATAATGTGGCGCCGATGACCGCATCGAAGGATGTGGTTGTTGATATTCAAAAAATGTCGCTGACATTTCAAACCGCAGATGGCCCGGTTTATGCCCTTTCCGAGGTGGATCTGACGATCAGTCGCGGCGAGTTTGTATCGTTCATTGGCCCGTCGGGCTGTGGCAAAACAACGCTTTTGCGCGTGATTGCCGATCTGGAACGGGCAACGGGCGGTGATATTCTGGTCAACGGGGTCCCGGCCCAGCAAGCGCGCGAGCAGCGTGCCTATGGCTATGTGTTTCAGGCACCAGCATTGCTGCCGTGGCGCACCATTGAAAGCAATGTGACCCTGCCGCTGGAAATTATGGAGATTTCCAGGGAAGAACGCATCAAACGCGGCCATGACGCCTTGAAACTGGTGGAACTGAACGGGTTTGAAAAGAAATTCCCGTGGCAGCTATCGGGCGGGATGCAGCAGCGCGCCTCGATTGCGCGTGCGCTTAGCTTCGATGCTGATTTGTTGCTGATGGACGAGCCGTTTGGCGCGCTTGACGAAATTGTCCGCGATCATTTGAACGAACAGCTGTTGAAATTATGGGCGCGCACCAACAAGACCGTGGCGTTTGTCACCCATTCGATCCCCGAAGCGGTTTTTCTGTCGTCGAAAATTGTGGTGATGTCGCCGCGTCCGGGCCGGATCATTGATATTATTGAAACCGATTTCGCCAGGGACCGCACCCTTGATGTGCGCGAAACACCGGAATTTCTGGAAGTAGCCCATCGCGTTCGCGAAGGGTTGCGGGCAGGGCACAGCTATGACGATTGATGCCGCAACCTTGCCAACTGCTGCTGCCGGGCCAACCCTGTGGGGCCGGATGATGAAAGGCCAGACCGGACCGGTTTGCGTGATGCTGATCGGGTTGTTTGTGCTGTGGTATGTCGGGGCGGTTTTTTTAAACATGCCTGGCCAGATCGACCGTTACGCGCGCGCCAAACAGGACTGGACGGCGTCGCAACTGATTGAAGCAACGCTTGCTCAGGACCGCCCGGTGCTGCCTGCTCCGCATCAGGTGGCGGTGGAAATGTATAAAACCATTTTCGCCACCAAAATCACCTCCAAACGCTCGCTGGTTTATCATACCTGGGTGACGTTATCCTCTACCCTTTTGGGCTTTGGCATGGGCACATTGCTGGGCATTGTGCTGGCTGTGGGGATTGTTCATGTGCAAACGCTTGAAAAAAGCCTGATGCCATGGGTGATTTCCTCTCAAACCATTCCCATTTTGGCCATCGCGCCGATGATCATTGTGGTGCTGGGGGCAATTGGCCTTAAGGGTTTGATCCCCAAGGCGATGATATCGACCTATTTGTGTTTTTTCCCCGTTACCATCGGCATGGTTAAAGGCTTGCGTTCGCCCGACCATATCCAGCTTGATCTGATGCGTACCTATAATGCCTCGCGCTGGCAAACATTTGTTGCCTTGCGCTGGCCATCGGCGATGCCGTTTTTGTTTGCCAGCCTAAAGGTTGCCATCGCCATTAGCCTTGTTGGCGCGATCGTCGGTGAATTGCCGACCGGGGCGCAATCGGGCCTTGGCGCGCGTTTGCTGGCCGGGTCCTATTACGGGCAAACGGTGCAAATATGGGCGGCCTTGTTAACCGCTGCCTTCGTTGCGGCGATGTTGGTGGTGATTGTCGGCCTTATGGAAAAACGGGTTCTTGAACGCATGGGGGTGCGGGCATGACCGGGAAGCTTGATAAATTCTGTTTGGTTGCAGCGGTATTTGCGCTGCTGTCGCTGGTGTTTCCGTTATCGGGTGTGCATATCGAGACCGGCAAAAACGTCGCCTTTGTTGCCGACCTGCCGGGGCTGGCCAGTGCCATGGTCGCCTGCGTTGTCGTGGGGGTCATTTTTACCTGGTACGGGGTCACCAGTGTGGTCCGGGCCAGCATTTTGTTGCTGATTGTTGTGTTTGGCGCATGGCAGGCTGTCGCGGCCCTTTATCATGGCGGCCTGGCCGGATACGCATCCTATGGTTTCTGGATGTTTATTTTGTCGTTATGGGCGCTGGTATGGCGGGCGATTGACGTAATTGCCAATTATCACACGCTGGAAAATGGCAAACAGCAAACGGCTAATCTTATTGTGCCGGTTGCCTTTGGCATCTGGTTATTGTTTTTGTGGGAAGTGACCACGGCAGGGTGTGGCGTGCCACAGGTATTGTTGCCGCCGCCCAGCATGATCGGGGTTCGCTTTGTTAATTCCACCGGTATCCTGTGGGATGATTTCCGCCAGACATTTTTAAAAGCCGTGATTGCCGGTTATGTTTTGGGCTGTGGCGGCGGGTTGATTGTTGCCATTGCCGTGGACCGGGTGCCGTTTTTAAAACGGGGTCTTTTACCGCTGGGAAATATGGTATCGGCTTTGCCGATTATCGGTGTCGCGCCGATCATGGTGATGTGGTTTGGTTTTGACTGGCAGTCAAAGGCCGCGGTCATCGTGATCATGACGTTTTTTCCGATGCTGGTGAATACGGTTTCGGGTTTGAATGCGGCCGGGCGCCTGGAAAGGGACTTAATGGCGACCTATGCCTCTGGCTATTGGTCGACCCTGTTTCGGTTGCGGCTCCCGGCGGCTTTGCCGTTTATATTTAACGCCCTTAAAATCAATTCCACCTTGGCGCTGATTGGCGCGATTGTGGCGGAATTTTTTGGCACCCCGATCGTTGGCATGGGCTTTCGCATTTCGACAGAAGTCGGGCGGATGAACCTTGATATGGTCTGGGCGGAAATTGCATTGGCAGCCCTTGCCGGGACTGCCTTTTACGGGGCCGTGGCCCTTGCCGAGCGCAAGGTAACGTCGTGGCATCCGTCTTTTCGGGTACGTCGCCATTAAGGCAAAAAAGACGACCCGTCGGGAGGAATGAACTTCAACCTGTGGAGAGGCTTCAACAAAATGAAAAAAGTGTTTGCGACGGCTCTGGGGATGGCATTTGGCCTGACATCGTTTTCGGCGATGGCAGCAGATGATATAACCTTGCAGCTGAAATGGGTCACGCAGGCCCAGTTTGCCGGTTATTATGTCGCCCGTGACAAAGGGTTTTACGAAGACGCCGATCTTGATGTTACCATCAATCCCGGTGGCCCGGATATTGCCCCGGCGCAGGTCATTGCGGGGGGCGGGGCCGATGTGATTGTGGACTGGATGCCATCAGCATTGGCTGCGCGCGAAAAAGGTGTGCCGCTGGTTAATATTGCCCAGCCCTTTGCCAAATCGGGCATGGAACTGACCTGCCTGAAAGATACCGGCATTACCTCGCCCAAGGATTTTCCGGGGCGGACGCTTGGTGTGTGGTTCTTTGGTAATGAATATCCGTTCTTAAGCTGGATGTCGAAACTGGGTATTCCCACCGATGGCAGTGACAAAGGCGTTACGGTTCTGAAACAGGGCTTTAACGTGGACCCGCTTTTGCAAAAGCAGGCCGATTGTATTTCAACCATGACCTATAACGAATATTGGCAGGTTATTGATGCCGGTATTCCAGCCGATGATCTGGTTGTTTTCAAATATGAAGACCAGGGTGTCGCCACCCTTGAAGACGGCCTTTACGTGATGGAAGACAAACTGAAAAAACCGGCTTTTGTTGATAAAATGGCCCGGTTTGTTAATGCCAGCATGAAGGGTTGGGCCTGGGCCAAGGAACACCCCGAAGATGCGGCTATGATTGTTCTTGATCATGATGCCACCGGCGCCCAGACCGAAAAACACCAGATCCGCATGATGAAGGAAGTTGGCAAACTTCTGAGTAATGATGGTGTTTTAAGTGAAGATGCCTATACCCGCACCGTTGACAGCCTGATGTCGGGTGGATCGGCCCCGGTTATTACCAAAAAACCGGAAGGTGCCTGGACCCACGCGGTTACCGACAAGATGTAAGCCTGCGGGCATATTATAATTTCCATGACACCCGGCGACAGCCCCGTTTGTTGCCGGGTGATCTTCCCTGATTTTTCAGGGAACAGGTGCCCGCGAGCACCCCTCCATCCCCGATCCCGATAGATAAGGAGCCACCCATGTCCATGGTTATTCGTGGCGGAACCATCGTTACCGCAGACCTGACCTATGAAGCCGATATTCTGGTTGAAGACGGCAAGATTGCCGCGATTGGCAAGGGCCTTTCGGGCGACAAGGTGATTGAGGCTGACGGCTGTTATGTCATGCCCGGCGGGATTGACCCGCACACCCATATGGAAATGCCTTTTATGGGCACCTATTCCGCCGATGATTTTGAACATGGCACCAAGGCCGCTGTGGCGGGGGGCACCACCATGGTGGTGGATTTCTGTTTGCCATCGCCCGACCAGTCGCTTCTGGAAGCCTTGCAGGCATGGGATAACAAATCATCGAAAGCAGTATGTGATTATTCGTTCCACATGGCGATTACGTCCTGGAGCGAGCAGATTTTTGACGAAATGAAAATCGTCGTCGAGGAAAAGGGTATTAACACCTTCAAACACTTCATGGCCTATAAAGGGGCCCTGATGGTGGATGATGATGAAATGTTTGCATCCTTCTCGCGCTGTTCGGAACTCGGTGCGATGCCGCTGGTGCATGCCGAAAATGGCGATGTGGTTGCCACCTTGCAGCAACGGTTGCTTGATGCGGGAAATAACGGGCCAGAAGCGCACGCCTATTCCCGCCCGGTCGATGTGGAAGGCGAAGCATGCAACCGCGCCATCATGATTGCCGATATGGCCAATGTGCCGCTTTATATTGTGCATGTATCGTGCGAACCGGCCCACGAAGCCATTCGCCGCGCGCGCCAGAACGGCAAGCGTGTGTTTGGCGAGCCGCTGATCCAGCATCTGGTGCTTGATGACAGCGAATATGCCAATGCCGATTGGGACCACGCGGCACGCCGTGTTATGTCGCCGCCGTTCCGCAGCAAACTGCATCAGGATGGTTTGTGGAACGGGCTTGCCTCGGGCAGCCTTCAGGTGGTGGCAACCGACCATTGCGCTTTTACATCGGAACAAAAGCGCATGGGGATGGGCGATTTTACCAAAATCCCCAATGGCACCGGTGGCCTTGAAGACCGCATGCCGCTTCTGTGGACCAATGGCGTAAATACCGGCCGTTTGACACCCAACGAATTTGTTGCCGTAACATCAACCAACATCGCCAAAATTTTGAATATCTATCCGCGCAAAGGTGCCATTCTGGTTGGGGCCGATGCGGATCTGGTAGTGTGGGATCCCAAGGCGTCAAAAACCATTACGGCCAAACATCAGGTTTCGTCGATTGACTATAACGTGTTTGAAGGCATGGAAGTCACCGGTTTGCCGCGTTACACCATCTGCCGGGGGCGGATTGCTGCCGAAGAAGGCGTTGTTGTTGCCAAATGTGGTGATGGCGAATTTGTCCGCCGTGATGCTTTTCCTGCCGTGAACAAGGCGCTTTCCAAATGGAAAGAAATTACGGCCCCGCGCAGGGTGGAACGCAAAGCGGAAAATATGCCTGCGGGTGTGTGATTATCGGATTGGATATCCGTTTTCGCATTTCACAATTTTAAAGGGGTGGCCGCGTGCCACCCCTTTGTTTTGGGCTCATGATTTATTCACAAATGAAGCATGTCACTTGTGACACCCTAACGAGCGAGGCCGTTTTGGGGGGACTACCGGGGAGTTTACCAAAGGGGGCGGAGTGGGTGTCGCGACGGATTTATTGCCTCACCGATAAAGGCGTTCATCCCACCAGATCGGCTGTTCAAGATCGGTGGTAATTTGGGGGAAGTCGGGATGGGTGGTGTTAATCAGAACGTTATGTTCTTCGCGGGCGACAACAGAAGGAACAAACAAGATACAGGACCGTCCCTCCCGAAACCACGTGCTGCCAAACTGACGGGCGGCTTGTTCATTTGCGTCGTGCCATCCGGGGTGATGGCCGGAACTAAAAACTTCGTAAGATAGCCCGACCGGATAGGTGATTTTGATGAAATGCTGGCCTTTGGGCACTTCACCGTTGAAATGCACCAGCTTTTCCAGCATCGCGGTTGAATAATGTTCGCTGGTGTAAATCACCGGCTGGCCAATATCGTGCCAGCGCCCGGCAAACAGGCGGGCACCTTGCGCGGAATATACCGGATAAATTCCATGCGGGTCACCAATGCGATAGCCATAACGGGTGCCCGGTAACTGGCGGGAGGTCATACCGGCAGACCCGCCTGAATTCTGTTAAACAAATTCATAACCATATCTGCCCCTGCGCCTGATTTACGCGCAAGTTCAAGCGGGGAGATCCCGCCTAACATCGGGTGCGGCTTTTGCAGGAAACGGACCGCTTTTTCCGGCTCATCAGGGTAAAGTTCCATCGCCTTGGCCGTTACCTTGATAACGGGATAGATTTGTTCGGTTGCTGCGCGTGAAAAACGCAGGTTTTTTCTGCGTTTGATCCGCTCCATGGTTGAGCGTGACACCAGATGTTCGACGGCACGACTGCCAGCATCGGGAAATAGAAATTCCGCCAGTTTACGGACCCCGGCAACCGGAATACCCTTTTCAATCTGGTCAAGCAGGGCGTGCGGCGACGTATCGCGTTCTGGCAAACCGACAAAGGAGTAAATCGGGTTAAGGGCGATAGCTGTTTGAACGGTCATGGCCTGTTCTCTCGATGGTCGGTATCTTCATATGACGGTTTTAAATGTATCATGCGACCAGTCTTGTCGCAAGGCGATCATGATACGTGCTCGTGTGGCATCTGTGGCGGCAGCGATGTTTTATCGGTCAGGTCGGGTTGTGTGGTGTGCTGCCAACGGGGCCGTTAATTTTCCCGGTTTTTGGAACTGCGTCTGGCCGCTTGCGTTTCTCGGACATGTATTTTCAGGATGATCGTGGCAATTTGGGTTGCAAAACCGCCTGAAACCGCGTCACATACCGATCATGTTACGGGGCCGTTTCGTGCCCCAGGTTTCAAAATATCAGGAGGAAACATGGTTTCGCTCAAAGATCCGTCGCTGTTTCGTCAACAGGCCTATGTGGCTGGTGAATGGGTCGATGCGGCCGATGGCAAGACGGAAGATGTCACCAACCCGGCCACCGGTGAAAAGCTGGGAACGATCCCTGTTCTGGGGCGTGATATTGTCAAACAGGCGATTGAAGCGGCTGAAAAAGCCCAGAAATTGTGGAAAAAACGGACAGCCAAGGACCGTGCCAGTGTTTTAATGAAATGGTACGACCTGATGATGGAAAATCAGGAAGATCTGGCGCAGTTGATGACTGCCGAACAGGGCAAGCCGATTAATGAAGCACGCGGTGAAATTGCCTATGGGTCGTCGTTCCTGCAATGGTTTGCCGAAGAAGCCAAACGGGTTTATGGCGACGTTATTCCGACTTTTGCCGCCGATAAACGCGTTATCGTTTTAAAAGAACCGGTCGGTGTTTGCGCCGCAATTACCCCGTGGAACTTTCCCACCGCCATGATCACGCGCAAGGCGGCACCGGCGTTGGCTGTTGGCTGTTCAATGGTGGTAAAGCCGGCATCTGAAACGCCTTATTCGGCGCTGGCAATGGCAGTATTGGCCGAACGGGCCGGGGTGCCCAAGGGCCTGCTTTCTATCGTGACCGGGGATGCAAAGGAAATTGGCCTGGAAATGACCGAAAGCAACATTGTCCGCAAACTGACCTTTACCGGGTCGACCCAGGTGGGCCGTTTGCTGATGCGTCAATGTGCCGATACCATTAAAAAAGTCAGCCTCGAACTTGGCGGTAATGCGCCGTTCATCGTTTGTGAAGATGCCGATCTGGATGCGGCTGTCGAAGGGGCGATGGCATCGAAATATCGCAATACCGGCCAGACCTGCGTTTGTGCCAACCGCATTTTTGTTCATGACGCGGTTTATGACACGTTTGCTGAAAAGCTGGCAGCCAAAGTGGCCAAATTGCAAGTCGGTGCAGGCACCGAGGATGGCGTTGAAATTGGGCCGCTGATTACGGAAAAAGCGGTGCAAAAGGTGGAAAGCCATATCAAGGACGCGCTGGAAAAAGGTGGCCGTATTCTGACCGGCGGCAAGCGCCACGAAAAAGGTGGTACCTTCTTTGAGCCGACCGTGATTGTGGATGCCACCCGCGATATGCAGGTGTTTGGCGAGGAAACCTTTGGCCCGATGGCACCGCTGATCCGGTTTAAAACCGATGATGAAGTGCTTGAAATGGCAAACGATACCGAGTTTGGCCTCGCATCCTATTTCTATTCCCGTGATATTGGCCGGATCTGGAAAATGGCCGAGGGTCTTGAAAGTGGTCTGGTCGGTGTAAATGCCGGGGTGATTTCGACCGAGGTTGCGCCGTTTGGCGGCTATAAACAGTCCGGTAACGGGCGTGAAGGCTCCAAATACGGTATGGAAGACTATCTGGAAACCAAATATGTCTGCATGGGTGGTCTCGACGCTTGATATTCTGACCGTCAACTAAACGATTAATATCGAAAAGCCCCAAACGAAATAGTCGTTTGGGGCTTTTGTCTCATGTGACATACCAATATCTGGATCAAATAAATTGTCAGGCTGCCGGTTTATCCGCATCCGAAGGCTGATTATGTGCCATCGCGTCAGCCTGCTGGTCCTGTTCCTGAATCATGGTCAAAACAGCATACATTTTTGGATCAAACGATATTTGCGCAACGTTTTGATCAAGTTTGCTGGTGCCAGCTTTGTTATCGTCATCATCTGACTGATTGGCGATGCTGCCGCCGTTTAACTGTTGCGCAATGCGTTCGGTAATGGCGGTTTCAATGGCTGCGCGCTGGTCGGCCGGCATGGCGGCAAGTTTTTCCGCGTCCAGACCCATCGATTGCAAAATTTTTTCCCGCATTTCCTTGATTTTTTGTTCTTCTATCTCCTTCACATAGGCGGTAAAGCCATGCTCGCGGATATAGTTGACCTCGTCGGAATGCTGGTTTTTAGCCGATTTTGGCGCGTAACCGGTACTGCTCGACGCGACCGGCCCATTTGTAGACGTACTGGTGGTTTGCGAAGCGGTGCTGAGTAAACCCGATACAGGTTGAAATGCAGTCATGGCGTTATCCCGGTAAAAATTGCCATATATGGTTGAATTAGCCGATATATAAGCAATTTACATGCCGGTTAAGCAGGCAGGTTTTGCAGCCTTGCTGTTAAATCCTGCAACATCCGCATTGCCGCTTTGCCATCCCAGCCCTGTGGGCGAAAGGGCGTTGGCGGGCAGCGCAGCGCTTGGTCGAGATGTTTTACCATATCGGTCGGTTCGCACTGTTCAAACCCGCAATGGGCCACGGCATGGGGGCGCTCGGTGTGTGGGCGGACGATTACGGCGGGTTTGCCAAGATAGGCACATTCTTCCAGTATCCCGCCGGAATCTGTAACGACGATTGATGCAGCATTTAACCGCGCCGTAAAAGCCGGATAGGGCAGGGGCGGCAGCAGGGTTAAGCCGGTTGTCGCGGGCAGGCCAAGTTGGGTCAACACCGGTTTTGTGCGCGGGTGGAGTGGCCAGATGACCCGGCGGGTTTGCGCGATTTCAGTGATTGACCGGACAATGGATTTAAAACGGACGGGGTCATCAATATTTTCCGCCCGGTGCAGGGTAACCAGAACGGAGGACCTGTTTGGACGCTGGGTGATGTCATCGGGTGGAACAAGCGGAGCAAATCGCAGCAGGGCATCGATCATGATATTGCCGGTAACCGTAATGCGGTTTTTGGGAATGTTTTCGCTCCCTAAATTGGCTGCGGCAACATCGTCTGGTGCCCATAAATAATCGCATATCTGGTCCAATTCATAACGGTTGGCTTCCTCGGCCTTTGCATCAATACCGCCGCGCAAACCGGCTTCAAGATGAAATAAGGGTACATGATGCTGATGCGCGGCCCGCGCCACCCCGACCGAGCCATTAACGTCGCCAATGGCAATCGTGGCGGTCGGAGGTATTGTTGTTAGCAAGGCCCCATAGGCCTGCGCCACCGTACTAATGAAGGGGCTGCGTTGGGATGTGTGCGGCGATCCGGCTATATTCCCGTTATGGCTTTGGCGGTGCCCTGCCTGCAAATTAAAGGCAGGTGTTGGAAGCCCAAGTGCGCGACATTGATCGGCCGACAAAGTGTCGTCCCAATGCTGTCCGGTGTCGATCAGGCGGAGTTCAAAGGGCCATTGTTCGCGGGTTTCGCGCCATTGGGCATGTAGGGCGGCGGCCTTGATGATGTTGGGGCGCGTGCCATAGACCAGATCAACAATCATAAAAATGGACTTTATCTATATCTCAGGTGTTAACGCATTGATGAGTATGCATAAATGTTCATCTGGTCACGAGGGTTTGTTTCTTGATTTCGCCGTGTCGGCGTATAATTTTCGATAATGAACCAGTTATGTGTTTTTGTGTTGATTAATGAAAATTCCTTGACTTGGCGGTGATGTTATCTGACTTTTAGAAAAACCAAATGTGCGCGGTCTGCAACCAGTTGTAACGTGGCTCGACGCACCGGGAGGAATAAAATGTCCGATAAACAATACATCCTTGCGATTGATCAGGGAACGACCAGTTCGCGTGCGATTATTTTTAACCGGGATGGCAAATCAGTTGCCGTTGCGCAACGTGAGTTTCCCCAGCATTTTCCCAATTCCGGCTGGGTTGAACACGACCCCGAAGATTTATGGGATACGGTGGTTGAAACCTGCCGCGAAGCCATTTCCCATATTGATGTGAATGAGATTGCGGCGATTGGCATCACCAATCAGCGCGAAACCACCATTGTCTGGGATCGCAAAACCGGTAAGCCGGTTTACAATGCCATAGTGTGGCAAGATCGCCGAACCGCTGCCCTGTGCCGGGATTTGCGCCATAAGGATGCGCAGCTTGAACAGCATATTAATGCCAAAAGCGGCTTGTTGATTGACCCGTATTTTTCGGCCACCAAAATTGCCTGGATTTTAGACCATGTGACGGGCGCGCGTGCCCGGGCCGAACAGGGTGATTTGGCCTTTGGTACCGTGGACAGCTTTTTGTTATGGCGCCTGACGGCGGGCCGTGCACATGCGACCGATGCCACCAATGCCGCACGGACCAATCTTTACAATATCCGCGAAGATCGCTGGGATACGGAGCTGTGCGACATTTTCCGCGTTCCGCGCCAGATGTTGCCCGACGTAAAGGATTGTGCCGCCGATTTTGGTGTGACAGATGCCGATTTGTTTGGGTCGGCAATTCCCGTTTCCGGTATTGCCGGGGATCAGCAGGCGGCCGCATTTGGCCAGTGCTGTTTTAACCCGGGCGAGATTAAAAGCACCTATGGTACGGGCTGTTTTGTGATTTTAAATACCGGCGATGAAGCCGTGACATCGCAACACCGTTTGTTAACCACCATCGGATATCGCCTGAACGGCAAAATCAGCTATGCGATGGAAGGGGCCATTTTTGTTGCCGGGGCGGCGGTGCAATGGTTGCGCGATGGTTTGGGTATTATCAAATCTGCTGCCGAAACCGAAGGGTTGGCCGCCGATATTGCCGATAATCGTGGTGTTTACATGGTCCCGGCCTTTACCGGGCTTGGCGCGCCCTATTGGGATGCTGATGCACGCGGCGCTATTTTTGGGCTAACCCGCGATACCGGCCCGCGCGAATTTGTGCGCGCGGCCCTTGAAAGTGTTTGTTATCAAACCTTTGATCTGTTTGAAGCCATGGCAGCCGATGGTGTGGCACCAAAGGCCGTGCGGGTCGATGGCGGTATGGTCGCCAATGACTGGATTTGCCAATATCTGGCCGATATTCTGGCGATTGATGTGGAGAGGCCCCAAATTACCGAAACAACGGCGCTGGGGGCAGCCTGCCTTGCCGGTTTGCAGGCCGGTTTGTTTGCTGATCTGGACGAAATTCGCAGTCGCTGGCAGCTTGATGCGCGGTTTTCTCCAAAAATGGCACAACCCCAGCGGGATCACGCCCTTGCTGGTTGGAAGGGCGCGGTTGAAAGGGTGCGCAGCTACGACGATTAGGGTTGCGTCAAGCTGACTGGTCAGAAAGCAAAACCCCCTATAAGATCATGCAAAATCAGGTGGCACAGTCGCTGTGCCGCCTTTAATTTGTGCAGCAGCAACGATGTTCTGTTGATAAATGGGGTGATGCGCAGCTTGATGATGCGTTTGGGGGAAGAATGCTGGATTTGATCTTCAGTAAAGTGGGGCCCGTCTTTTTGACGATCCTGTGCGGTTATTTACTGATGCGGACCCGCATTTTATCGCGCGAGGGTATCCCGGTTCTCGCCCGGATTGCGATGAATGTTTTCATTCCGGCAATGCTGTTTCAAACCCTGTCGCAATCCGATATCCGGGCTCATTTCGATTTGCGCCTGTGGGGGGCCTATTATGCCGGGGCGCTGCTAAATTATGCGCTGGTGTATTTCATCGCCCGTTTCACGTTGAATGCCAAAAATGACGAAGCGGCGATTACGGCCGTTGGGGGTGTGTTTTCAAACGTCGTTTTGCTGGGCATTCCCCTGGTGCAGGCTGTTTACGGCGAAGAAGGATTGGTGCCGCTTTTGATCGTATTGGCGATCCATCCGTTAACGCTTTTGGGCATCACGATTTTTCTGGTTGAAGGGAGCCGTACGTCGGGCGAAACCCGGTTGGCCAATGTTGCCATCAGCATGGTTCGGGTTTTGAAAAATCCGATCATCATCGCGATTATTGCCGGTGTTGCGGCATCACTGGTCGGGTTGAAATTGCCCGAAATTGCCAATAATACGCTGGAACGCTTTCGTGTTGCCGGGCCAACGGTGGCCTTGTTGCTGGTTGGCTGCGGCCTTTACGGGCAAAGCATTCGCGGGAATTTAAAGGCCAGCCTGATTTGCACCTGTGCTAAAATGTTCATCCAGCCGCTGCTGGTTTTTTCGGTTGCTTATTTCATCTTTGATCTGCCGCCGCTGTGGTTGGCGGTGGTGACCCTTATGGCGGCCTTGCCTGCGGGTGCCAATGTGGCAATTTTGGCTGGCAACTATCAAATTTGCATTGACCGTTCCGCCACAACCATCCTGATCACCACCCTGATCAGTGTGATTACGCTGCCTTTGCTCGTTCTTTATGCCGGTGCACCATAAGCAGCATGCAAGATCATGCGGCATAAACCGATTTCATCGGCGGCGGAGGGATGATTGTTAATGTCGGTTGCCATGACGACGGTGCCGCTGGCGTGGTGAATGCGACTGATAAAATTCTGCAGCGCTTGCTGATGGCCCTTTTGCGGGCCGCGGCCCCAAAAGCGCCCTGTTCTGTGGATTGTTTTTTTGCCTGATTGATGGATCGTTAAACGGTGCCAGTCCGTCAGGGTCATGGTGGTATCGGGTGCTGTGATAATCAGCGTTTCCTTGGCATCCCGTTTTGTGCCGCCTTGGCCATAATGCAGGCTCGCGTGGCTGTTATCGGCAAATCGCATGTTCCAGATACTGTCGCCGATTGCACGGTCAACCCAGTAACATTGCAGGTCGATCAACGGTGATTTTGCCAGTTTTGAGATAACATCGATAAAATGGCTGACTTCGCCAATGGCGCGCCCACCCTGTGCCGGGTGGCGCAGCCAGTGACCGGATGGCAATGGCGACAGGCGGACATGATAGGTGAAATGTTTGGGACCGTCGGGCAAATGATCCGCAATGGTTTTGGTGAACGGGGCATAGCGGCGATTATGGCCGACCATCAAAATACGATCAGGATGTTTGGCGACGGTTTTTTCCAGTATCGCTAATTGCGCAAGGTCAATTGCGAGGGGCTTTTCCACCCACACATGTTTGCCTTGTTCCAGTGCGCGGGTCGCAAGGGTGCAATGACTGTCATGGCGCGTGGCAATTATGACGGCATCAAGCGCTGCATCATTTAAAACATCCTCGCTATCGCTGGCCGGTATTGCATGCGGGATGCGGCGACAGGCCCCCATTGCGGCCAGGCCGTTGGGGCTGACAACATAGGAAACTTGCGCATCGGCGATGGATTTCAGCGCGGGTAACAAGGTCGCCCCGGCAAAATTCCCCGCCCCGATAAGGGCAAGCGTGACCGCTGAGTTTGGGGAGCGCTTTGGCGGTTTTGGGCCTGAAGTCTTTGGCAGAATCGTGTCCGCAGTGTGCGTGTGGCTTTGCAGCACGGTGTCATATAAAATAACGGTCGCCAACGGGGCAGTGTCGGTTGATGCCGGATTGTCGGCCTCTTCAAGGGTTATTCTGGCACCAATCAATGCGGACGGATTGATGCGGTTATCCGCCATCAGGTCCAGAACCGCCCGCATGTTGCGCTTTATTGTCCAGCGGACATATCCGGCCGGGTAATCCTGCCCGTGCTGTTCGTAATTGTCATCATATCGACCGGGCCCATAGGATCGCACCTGGCGCAGGGTTATTTCCTTGCGGAACAGCAAATTACGGGTGGCTTGGGGTTTTACATCGCCAACGCACACAATGGTGGCGCGGTCACGGCACAGGCGTGCTGCTGCGTCAATCAGTGTGCCGTGCCGGTCTGGCGCGCAAATCAAAACCGCATCGCAGCCGATGTCATGGGTTAGCGCGCCAAGGGTATGATCGGCGACGGCGCTCGCTTCGGTAAAACTGGCGATGGCACCATTTTGGCGTGCCAGATCCTGCCGGGATATTTGGGGGTCAATGGCAATGGTGCGGGCCCCGGCGGCGAGTGCCAGTTGAAGGGCCAACTGGCCGACCAGCCCGCAGCCAATCACGGCGATTGTCATGCCAATGCCAACGTCACCTTGGCGCAATGCATGCAAGGCGATGCTGGCCAATGTGGTGAAAACGGCATCATCGTCGGCGACACCGGATGGCACAGGGCAGGCCAGATTTTGTGGAATGATATTCCATTCGGCATGACAGGCATGGTTAATACCACCACAGGCGACCCGCATACCTGGCGTAAAGCCTTGCACATCGGCGCTAACGGCAGTGATAATGCCGCAACTGGCATATCCCGCGGCAATCGGGCGGTCCAGCCGGTGCGAAACGGCATTGCGTGTTGCCGTGATGCCGTCCCGACGCACTTTATCGATCACCTGCGCGGTTAAATCGGGGCGTTGCCAGGCTTTGGCGATCAGGGGCAGGCGGGTTTCGTGGTTTTGGATGGTTTCGGTGCCCGTGCTGATCAGGGATCGGGTGGTTTTGACCAGAATGCAACCGGGGCGCAGGACAGGGACAGGGCAATCGGTAACCGATATTCGCTTTTCACCCGGAAACCGTAACAAGGCGCGCATGGTCGTCATTGCTGTCTTTTCTTCCCCGATTTGTACCCGTAGAGGGTGTAATTTTCAGATCGAATTAAACCATACTGCTATGTCGGGGTCGATCTGTCATTGACGGATGAGCGAACCCTCAGTAGCAACAGCACATAAACTTAAATTTAATGGCCTGTCGCAACGTCGTTGTTGTACCGGCCGCAGCCCGGAAGTCGCCATGTCCCGCTCATCTGCCGATGCCCCGCCGAAAAAGCGCAAGAAGTTGCTTTTTGTCTGTAGCGAGGACTGGTATTTCGTTTCGCACCGCATGGCGCTGGCCCGTGCGGCACAGGTGCGCGGTTGGGAAATTATCGTTGCCTGTCGCGCCAATGAAGCGGCAATCGGCCTTCGCGAAGAAGGTTTTCGGGTGATTGATCTGAATATCGCGCGTGGCGGATTAAACCCGGTGAAGTCATTGGCAACGGTTTTTTCTTTGTGGCGACTGATGCGGCAAGAAAAACCTGATATTGTTGTAAATGTCGCCATTCAGTGCGTTATTCTGTCTGCCCTCGCGGGGTTGCTTGCAGGGGTTTCCCGGTCGGTAAATATGGTCACCGGCTTGGGTTTTGTTTTTGTTTCTAACGGTCGCAAAGCCCGTATCGTCCGGGCGATTATTTCGGCTGTTTTACGCGTCTATGCCCTTTTCCCGTCGATCAAAGTGATCGTGCAAAATCATGATGATTACGAATTGATGCGCCAGTTGGGGTTTTCAAAATCCGGACTGTCGTTGATCAAGGGCTCTGGCGTTGATCTGCAAAAATACCTTCCCGTTTCGGATATGCGGGAAGGTGATAATCCCAAGACAGCAATTTTTGTAGCCCGTATGTTGTGGTCGAAAGGATTGGGCGAGCTTATTGGTGCAGCCCGGTTGCTTCAGCAAAAAGGGCGTCATTATCGTATTTGGCTGGTGGGGGATGTCGATCTTGCTAACCCCGATAGCGCAAATGTCAGCGATCTGGAGCAATGGCAAAATGACGGACTGGTGGAATGGCTGGGAAGACGCAGCGATATCCCGGCGCTGTTGACCCAATCCGATTTGGCGATTTTACCATCGTGGCGCGAAGGGTTGCCGAAATCGCTGTTGGAAGCGGCCGCCTGTGGCCTTGCCATGGTCGCAACCGACGTGCCGGGATGCCGCGAGATTGTGAAGCACGAAGAAACCGGTTTACTTGTCCCCATGGGTGATAAACCGGCGTTAGCAGATGCAATTGAAACCCTTATGGAAGACGATGCGTCTCGTCGCCGGTTTGGGCAGCAAGCCCGGAAAATGGTTGAGGATGAACTTTGTGACGCGATTGTGGTCGAGAAGACCCTTGCTGTAATAGAGGCGGATCAGTCCTTTAAAAAATGAGATAATTTAACGCCTTTGATATTGTATACAATATTCAAATGTGAGATATGTGATGTCAGGCAATGAATTGCGGGCTCACAGTTTGGTGTGGCCTCGCACCAACAAAAGGATTTTTGATCATGCAGGTAAACTGGACTGGCGTATTTCCCGCTGTCGCAACCCAGATGTTTGAAGATGGTTTTATCGACTATGATATGACCGCCACCCAGATCGAAGCATTGATCGATGCCGGTGTTGACGGGCTGGTCATGCTGGGGTCTGTCGGTGAAAACACCGCCCTTGAAATGGACGAGAAAATCGCCGTTCTCAAACTCGCGGTTGACCTTACCAAGGGCCGTATCCCTGTTCTTTCCGGTGTTGCCGAAACGACCACGGCAGCCGCCATCAAATATGCCCAAAAATGTGAAGATCTGGGTGCCAATGGCCTGATGCTGCTGCCCGGCATGATTTATACCGCCGATACCCGCGAAAACCTTGAACATTTCCGTGCGGTTGCTGCCAAAACGTCGCTTCCGATCATGATCTATAACAACCCGGGGGCCTACCGCGTCGATATTAAACCCGAAGAGTTCAACCAGCTTGCCGATGTTAAAAATCTGGTCGCGATCAAGGAAAGTTCCGGTGATCCGCGCCGCATTACCGACATTTACAATGCCTGTGGCGACCGTTTCGTTCTGTTTTGCGGCATGGACGATCTTGTGATGGAAACCCAGGTTCTGGGCGCTGTTGGCTGGATTTCAGGTTTCACCGATGCCTTCCCCAAAGAATCAGTCGGTTTGTGGAAACTGCTTTCTGAAGGTAAATACACTGAAGCCCTGGCCATTTATCGCTGGTTTGCCCCGGTGCTGCATATGGATGTACATGCCAAGCTGGTTCAGTACATTAAGCTGGCACAGGCCATGACCGGTGTTGGCAAGGAATATGTGCGCGCCCCGCGTCTGACACTGGTCGGCGAAGAACGCGAAACCATCACTAAAATTATCCAGAAGGCCATCGACACGCGCCCATCAGTGTGATTGCCTGCATGTAAGTTATTGAAGCCCTGCCGGTATTTTCTTAATGCTAATCATAGTCCGGCGGGGCTTCATCTATCGGATTAACCTCCTTGTTTGACGGATGAGGTGCCATGTCTGAGCCACAGCACGTTCTTGTCATTGGTGCCGGGATTGTCGGTGTTAATGTCGGCCTTGCCCTGCAAAAACAGGGGTTTGCCGTTACATTGGCGGATCGCGGCGAACCGGGGCAAGGCACATCCTTTGGCAATGCCGGGGCCATTGCCGCTACCGAATGTGCGCCCATCTCCATGCCCGGCACGTTGCGCCATGTTCCCGGCTGGTTGAGGGATCCAAACGGGCCGCTGTCGCTGCGCTTATCCTATCTGCCGTATCTATTGCCGTGGCTGGTGCGTTTTGTTGCAGCGGGGCGACGGGGGCGGGTTGAAAAAATCGCAACCGAACTGGCTGCACTGCTTCATTGCGCCTGGGATGATTACGATCCCCTGATCCGCGATGCCAAATTGCAAGATGCCGTTTTTCGTGATGGTGCGCTGGCGGTTTATCGCAGCAATCAGGGGCGTCGCGCGGCAGACTATTCTATCGATTTGCGCCGTCGTAATGGCGTTACCCTAACAGATGTTTCCCGCGACCAAATTCACGAGATCGAGCCAGACCTTGCGCCGATTTTCGCCTGTGGTGTGCTGGAAGAAGACTGGGGTCGGGTTCTGGACCCGTTTAAAATTGTAACCGGTCTTTATCAGCTGTTTCTCGATCGTGGCGGGAAATTCCAGACTGCCGAAATTACCGATTTTGTGTATCGCGATGGCCGTCCGCATGCGGCAATTAATCGTGGTGGCGACAACATATCGTTCGACAAGGTCGTAATCTGTTGCGGGGCGTGGTCCAAACATTTGGCCGCGCGTCTGGGCAACAAGGTGCCGCTCGATACCGAAAGGGGCTATAACACGACCGTGCCCTATCATGGCGTAACGCTTAATCACATGGTGATCAGTGCCGATGACAGCATTGTGCTGACCCCGATGGAAATGGGCATCCGGGTTGGTGGGGCGGTTGAGCTGGCCGGGTTAAAAGCCGCCCCGAATTACGACCGTGCCAAAGCTTTGTTTGCCAAGGGCCAACAGGTGCTGCCAGGGTTGCGTGATGAGGGCGGCACCCAATGGATGGGCTTTCGCCCCTCAATGCCGGATTCCAAACCGGTTATTTCCTCAAGCCCACGCCACGACAATGCTTTTTTTGCCTTTGGTCACGGCCATTTGGGCCTGACGATGGCGGCCACAACCGGGCGGTTGCTGGCCGATCTGGTTGCGGGTAACCCGGCAACCCTCGATCTGACCCCTTATCGCATTAACCGTTTTTAGGCGGAGCACGCCAGACATGGCAAAGCACAGTTTCTTTTGTATTGATGGTCACACATGCGGCAATCCGGTGCGGGTTGTTGCGGGCGGCGGGCCGCGCCTTTCGGGTGCCAATATGCGCGAAAAACGCGCGCATTTTCTCGCGGAATATGACTGGATCCGTACCGGGCTGATGTTTGAACCTCGCGGGCATGACATTATGTCCGGTTCCATCCTCTATGAACCAACTCGCGATGATTGCGACGTTGCCATCCTGTTTATTGAAACATCGGGGTGTCTGCCGATGTGCGGGCACGGCACCATTGGTACTGTTACCATGGCGATCGAACAGGGGTTGGTAAAACCAAAAACGCCGGGTGTCTTGCGGCTTGATACCCCCGCCGGACTGGTCATTGCGCACTATAGCCAGGTTGGCGAATATGTTGAAAATGTCCGCCTGACCAACGTTCCGTCGTTTCTTTATAAAGAAGGGATCGAAGTTGATTGTCCCGATCTCGGGCCGATCCGGGTTGATGTGGCCTATGGTGGCAATTTCTACGCCATTGTTGAACCACAGGAAAACTTCCGCGATATGGCCGATTTCACGGTGGGGGACTTTCAGTGCATCAGCCCCGAACTCCGCCGCCGCCTCAATGATATTGAAACCTTCATCCATCCGCTGCATCCCGAGATTAACGGGCTGTCTCATATCCAGTGGACGGGGGTGCCAACTCAACCCAACAGCACACACCGCAATGCTGTGTTTTACGGTGACAAGGGTATCGACCGTTCGCCTTGCGGAACGGGCACATCGGCCCGTCTGGCACAGCTTGCCGCGCAGGGGCGCTTGCCAGACGATGGCAAAATTATCCACGAAAGCATCATTGGTTCGCAGTTTGAAGCTTTTGTCGTTGAACACACAATGGTCGGGGATTACCCGGCGATTGTACCCTCCGTTGGTGGCTGGGCGCGTATTCACGGGTTCAACACTATCTTTATCGATGACCGCGATCCCTACGCGCATGGTTTCATCGTCAAATAGCCAGGAACAGGGATTATTTGTCACCGCGGTCGGCTTAAACCGGTAATTTTATTGCCACATACCAGTCCCGCCGTTATGACTATTCCCAAGGAAGGCCACTGCGCGGTCTTCCATCTTGGCCAAGGCAATAAGATAGATACAAAACAACATGGTTGCATCCCCCCGCTTTACCCGACGGACGATAACCGACCAGGTTACCGAAGATCTGCGCGAACGTATTTTGTCCGGTGATTTTCTGGCGGGAACGCAATTGCGGCAGGATGCCATTGCAACCGAATATAATGTATCGCGGATCCCGGTGCGCGAGGCCCTGCAACGGTTGGATGCCGAAGGGCTGGTCACGTTCCAGCCGCATAAAGGGGCCATTGTCGCGCAACTCTCGCTTGACGAAATTGAAGAATTGTTTGAAGTGCGGCGTTTGCTGGAATGTGAATTGCTGCGCCATTCGGTACCACGCCTCAGCGCGGACGATATTCGTGCGGCCACCGAAATTCTTGATATTTATGATGATGCCTTGCGTGCCGGTGATATTGCCCGCTGGGGGGATTTGAACCGCCAGTTCCATGAACGGCTGTATCAGGCCTCCAATCGCCCCAAAACACTCGAAATTGTTCGTACCATCGGCAACAACACTGTGCGCTTCACCCGCGCCCAACTCGCCCTTTCCGGGGCGACAGAGCAGGCAGAGCGTGAACATCACGACATTCTCGATGCCTGCCGTGCCGGGAATGTGGCGCTCGCGGTTTCATTACTCGATCAGCACATTTCTGATTCTTGCAAAAGCCTGATCGAATGTCTGCGTGTCGCCCGTGCCGGGAACGACGCCTGAATTCCAGGGATAGCAAACGGCAATGATGCGGGGGTGGGTTCTATCGGACTCGAAATCCCTTGCCAATTTCGTCGCCCTCATCCAGCCAAAACCGGCTTTGCCCACTATAATGGGCGATGCCGCTCACCCGGGCGATAACGGCATCAAAATCGCCGCACCTGGTAACGGCTTCTATTTCGCCGGTAAATTGCGACCTGATCACACTTTCAAACATGCGGGGCTGATGTTGGCCAGTTTGCCCCTTGGCAAATTGTGCGGCCAGTCTGGCGCTCACCCCGGACCCGGTCGGACTACGATCGACCTGATTTTCCGCAAACACACAAATATTGGCTGTTGCTGTGTGAATGTCGGCGTCGTTCCCGTCGGTTAATATGACGCCATATAAAAAAGCAAGGTCGTCATGATCAGGATGATGCAACTTTACGGCCTTATTCACCGCGTCACAGATTTGCCCGGCAATATCAACCATATCGCGGACGTTCGATTGTCGAACCGACAGATTAAACTGACCTGCGTCAGCCAAGGCATAAAACGCCCCGCCATAGGCGACGTCGCACGTGAAGGGTTGTCCATTGCTCAGGCTTAACTGGTAATCCCGACCAAACAAAAACGACGGGACGGAAGAAAAGCTGACATTCCCCGTGCGCCCGTTCGTCACTTCAACCTCGGTTCGAACCAGCCCGCATGGGCATTCAATATTAACCACGGTGACGGGTTCAACGGCCTTGACCAGCCCGTAATCCACAGCATAACGACCAAGGGCAATCATGGCATGGCCGCACATGGTGGAATAGCCCTCATTATGCAAGAACAGTACCGCAAGATCGGCGTCAGGCAGGCTAGGTTCCACAAGCAAGGCGCCATACATGTCGGCATGTCCGCGCGGCTCGAACATCAAAAACTGCCGCAAATGGTCAAGATGTTCGCGAACGTAACGCCGTTTGGCCAGAATATCATTGCCCAATACGGGCGGAAGTCCGCCGGTAATAATCCGCAATGGCTCGCCGCCGGTATGCATATCAATGATATCAACCGGGTTCTGCTGGCCGGGGAAAAACAAAGTCTCAGGGCAATCAGGCATAAGGGCCGTCTCCGATAAAGGAACAGGGCAGGGCGGGAAGGCCGCAATGGAAAAGCAGTTCTTATTTGTAATCTATGGCGCAAAAGACGTCAGGCAAAATTTCCACCATCAAGGCCCTTGAAGGGGTCATATGTGGCGCATATATGGATTTGAACGCTAAATTTTTGCGTCGTTACATTTTTTGCCTTTTTTCTACAAAAAGGTGTTTACAGGTT
>NZ_JFKA01000060.1 GCF_002115755.1 Thalassospira mesophila
CGGTCCTTTCCTTCTTCCTCGCTATCGGCAAGGCGGATCTCAAGATCCTCGAAGGACAGTTGCCGTTCGTCCGGCGTCAGTTTCTCTGACCTCTTGCCGTGCAAAAGGTTGCGTAATTCCCGGACAAGAACTTCCTGGCGACGGCCAAATTCCTCAAGCGCCATGACATGCGCGCGCAAGGCTTCAAAGGCAGCGTGCTGCTCGGGTGACAGGCTGGCTGGAATGGCGATTTGAGGCAGATTAAGCATCCCGTTTTATAGCGCAATATCAGTCGTTTCGCACCATAAAACAGCTTAAAAAATCATCCGTTTCTTCAGTCTGCCAACAGCGGAGGATGGAGTGTCGGTGCTTGCACCCGTCGCCAGTCCAGGCCAGAAAACAGAGCCTCAAACTGCGCAGAGTTCAGCGATATGACACCATTGCGGATTGTCGGCCAGGTGAAGCTGTGCTCTTCCAGGCGCTTGTAAGTCATCACCAATCCTGAGCCATCCCAGTATAGCAATTTAAGCCGATCTCCCCGTTTGGAGCGAAAGACATAAACCGTTCCCGTAAACGGCATCTTACCCAACTCATTCTGAACCAGGGCTGCAAGCCCATCATGACCTTTACGGAAATCAACAGGTTTGGTCGCCACCAAAATACGCAGCTTGTGCGACGGGATAATCATCGC
>NZ_JFKA01000061.1 GCF_002115755.1 Thalassospira mesophila
GGCCGTTCCTGCGTGCGCCAGAGCCCGGCGGCCTGCGCATAGCGCCGCACGCGTTCGATGTGCGCCGCATCGCGGCCGGTGCGGGCCAGATAGGCCAGGGTCTCCTCGTCGACCGGAAAGTAGGCGCAGGTCGAGCCGTACTCGGGCGCCATGTTCGCCAGCGTGGCGCGGTCTTCCAGCGACAGCACGCCATCCAGCGCCTCGCCGGTGAACTCGACGAACTGCGCCACCACCTTGGCCTCGCGCAGGATGCGGGTCAGGTTGAGCACCAGGTCGGTGGCGGTGATGCCCGGCGCGGGCCGGTTGTACAACCGCACGCCGATGACCTCGGGCGCGCGCAGCACCAGCGCGTCGCCCAGCATCGCGGCCTCGGCCTCGATGCCGCCGACGCCCCAGCCCAGCACGCCCAGGGCGTTGACCATGGTGGTATGGCTGTCGGTCCCGACCAGGGTATCCGGACAGGTCACCGCCGCGCCCTGCGCGGTGCGGCGCGTGGTCGCCACCTCGGCCAGGTATTCGATGTTGATCTGGTGCAGGATGCCCTTGCCGGGCGGCACCAGCCGCAGGTTGTCGAACGCGCCCTGGGCCCATTTCAGGAAGGTGTAGCGCTCGCG
>NZ_JFKA01000062.1 GCF_002115755.1 Thalassospira mesophila
CTCTTCTGAGCTTATGATGCGAGTTGGTAAAACACAGCCTCAGAAGGCTTATCAAGGAGAGTGACCATGGGAGAGTATGTCGGACTTGACGTATCAAAGGAAGATACGAGTTTTTGCGTGATGGATGGCAAGAGACAGATCCTGAAGCAAGGCAAGGTGCGAAGTGATCCTGAGGCGTTGTTTGCGGCTTTGCGCGACCACACCCTTTGCCCGGAGCGGATTGTTCTGGAGACGGGAACACTGTCGTCGTGGTTGGCGCGCGGTCTGCGGGCTTACGGTTTGCCGGTGGATGTGATCGACGCCCGTCAAGCCCATGCGGTTATGAAGCTACAACACAACAAGACCGATACCAATGATGCTGTGATGCTGGCCGAGATCGCGCGGACAGGATTTTGTCGTTCGGTGGCGGTGAGCGCGGAAGATGCGCAGAAAGATCGCATGCTGATCAAGGCGCGGGGACATCTGGTTGCACAACGTCGCACCACCCGGAACGCTATTGGCGGCTTTCTCTGCTCTTTGGGGATTCGCTTTCCCAAGGGCACAGGCAAGTTGGGAGATCGGGTTTCCGCCGTTTTAAAAAAAC
>NZ_JFKA01000063.1 GCF_002115755.1 Thalassospira mesophila
GCTTGCACCCTACGTATTACCGCGGCTGCTGGCACGTAGTTAGCCGTGGCTTTCTGGTTAGGTACCGTCAAGGTACAAGCAGTTACTCTTGTACTTGTTCTTCCCTAACAACAGAGTTTTACGACCCGAAAGCCTTCATCACTCACGCGGCGTTGCTCCGTCAGACTTTCGTCCATTGCGGAAGATTCCCTACTGCTGCCTCCCGTAGGAGTCTGGGCCGTGTCTCAGTCCCAGTGTGGCCGATCACCCTCTCAGGTCGGCTATGCATCGTTGCCTTGGTGAGCCGTTACCTCACCAACTAGCTAATGCACCGCGGGCCCATCTGTAAGTGATAGCCGAAACCATCTTTCAATCATCTCCCATGAAGGAGAAGATCCTATCCGGTATTAGCTTCGGTTTCCCGAAGTTATCCCAGTCTTACAGGCAGGTTGCCCACGTGTTACTCACCCGTCCGCCGCTAACGTCATAGAAGCAAGCTTCTAATCAGTTCGCTCGACTTGCATGTATTAGGCACGCCGCCAGCGTTCATCCTGAGCCAGGATCAAACTCTCCGAAGAAATGTTTGACTTGCTCATTT
>NZ_JFKA01000065.1 GCF_002115755.1 Thalassospira mesophila
CAGTCTCCGGCCACCGGAAGGGTTCGCCCGAGACCATCATCTTGTGCATGATGACCGCCAGTTTACGCGCCAGCGCCACGCAGGCCTTCTTATGGCTGCTCCTTTTGCGCAAACGCCGCGCCCAGTCCTTGAGAGGGTGGGGTCGTCGGACGATGGTTAACAGGCTGTTGGCGGCCTCAAAGAGAAGGCTGCGCAACAACCCGTCTCCGTATTTGGAAATACGTCCCGTATAATCCATCTCTCCTGATTGATAGCGGCGTGTCGTCAGCCCCAGATAAGCGCCAACAGCACGAGACCGGGTGAAACGGTGCGCATCGTCGATGGTTGCCGCGAAAGCCAAAGCCGTTATCGGCCCCACGCCCGGAACGGTCATCAAAAGATGACTGGCAGGCGACTTCCTGGCTTTCCGGGTGACCGCGTCATCAAGGCTTTTGATCTGGCTTTCCAGAAACGTCATGCTGGCCAAAAGCGGTTCGATCACCTCTTTCAAGTCAGGG
>NZ_JFKA01000066.1 GCF_002115755.1 Thalassospira mesophila
GGCAAACATACACTATGACGAGATGACATTATAAAAGAATGTCAGTTTGAGCAATGAAGAAGAACAGGCCAAGAGCCACGGGAGGAAGCGATGGACAGACGATTGAACAAGGGTATTGCCGCCAGCATTTTCGGGATTGCAGCCCTTGCCGCCGGGGTGGCAGGGTTTGCCGCGCACGCAGGTGCGGCCGAGCAATGGCGCCATGGTATTGTTGAAGCCAAGGGCGATGCCGGGTTTTTGTTTCAGGCCGCAGAAGGCGGTTTTGATGACAAACACGGCCTTAATATTGGCATGGTGGAATTTACCGGCGGCACCACGACGCTCAAGGCGCTGATCTCGGGCGAGCTTGACAGTTTTGAAGCCAGCCCGGTGGTGGCGTTTTCGGCCATGCAGCAAGGGGCCGATATCAAAATCATTGGCTGCGACTGGCCCGGCATGACCTATACCGTGTTTTCCGGCCTTGATATTAAAACCCCCAAGGATCTGAT
>NZ_JFKA01000067.1 GCF_002115755.1 Thalassospira mesophila
TTCTAAGCCAACCTCCTAGCTGTCTAAGCCTTCCCACATCGTTTCCCACTTAACCATAACTTTGGGACCTTAGCTGACGGTCTGGGTTGTTTCCCTTTTCACGACGGACGTTAGCACCCGCCGTGTGTCTCCCATGCTCGGCACTTGTAGGTATTCGGAGTTTGCATCGGTTTGGTAAGTCGGGATGACCCCCTAGCCGAAACAGTGCTCTACCCCCTACAGTGATACATGAGGCGCTACCTAAATAGCTTTCGAGGAGAACCAGCTATCTCCGAGCTTGATTAGCCTTTCACTCCGATCCACAGGTCATCCGCTAACTTTTCAACGGTAGTCGGTTCGGTCCTCCAGTTAGTGTTACCCAACCTTCAACCTGCCCATGGATAGATCGCCCGGTTTCGGGTCTATTCCCAGCGACTAGACGCCCTATTAAGACTCGCTTTCGCTACGCCTCCCCTATTCGGTTAAGCTCGCCACTGAAAATAAG
>NZ_JFKA01000068.1 GCF_002115755.1 Thalassospira mesophila
GCCGATAACCTTTTTGCCAAGGATATTTGTAGGCGATAAGATAAGGTTGTCGCATACGGCTATTGTGCTTGGTGTGTAATTTGATTAATTATCAGGTTTGAGGAGAAGATATGTCTCAACATATTGCTGAAATTAGCTGGGAAAAAGATACTCACACTGATGACGCTTCTACCTACTCACGCAATCACGTTGCTCGGTTTGAAGGACAACAGAAATTAAACATTTCTGCCGGAGTTGAATACAAGGGCGATGCATTATGTGCGGATCCTGAGCAGCTTTTGGTCACTGCCGCCGCTAGCTGTCACATGCTTTTTTTCTTGGCAATCGCTGAGCAACAGGGATTCCTTCCCGAGTCCTACAGCGATACTCCTGTAGGTTACCTTGAGAAAACCGATGGAGGCGGGTTGGAAGTCACCTTGATTAAGCTTTATCCAAAAATTGTATTTTCTGGAGAACACCAGCCTGGTGAAAGCG
>NZ_JFKA01000069.1 GCF_002115755.1 Thalassospira mesophila
TGCGCATCGAGGGCGCGCGCGCCCTGCTCATCCTGGGCGACTCGGTCACCACCGACCATATCTCGCCCGCCAACGAGATCCCGCCCGAGTCAAGCGCCGGGCGTTACCTGCTGTCGCTGGGCGTGCCGGCCGATGCGCTGCACACCTACCTGGCGCGCCGCGGCAACCACCGCGTGATGATGCGCGCCACCTTCGCGCAGCCGACCCTGGTCAACGAACTGCTGCCGCAAGGCCCGGCCGGCCTGACCCGCCACCAGCCCGATGGCGAGATCCAGCCGATCTACGACGCGGCCATGCGCTACCGCGACGCAGGCGTGCCGGTGGTGGTGGTGGCCGGCAAGGACTACGGCAACGGCTCGTCGCGCGACTGGGCCGCCAAAGGCACGCGGCTGCTGGGCGTGCGCGCGGTGATCGCCGAGAGCTTCGAGCGCATCCACC
>NZ_JFKA01000007.1 GCF_002115755.1 Thalassospira mesophila
GTGACCACCGAAATTATGCTATGTATTATCTGTAAAAATCAAAACGCGTATCTGGCAGCAGATACGCGTTTTTTTATGGCTGGCGGGATGTGACGGGCAGCATTTTATAAACAAAAAAACGGACCACAACAGGGTCCGTTTGGATGGTTTTTCAAGGTGATTTAGCTGGGCTTGATGATCTCACCATGCCGGGTGCAGTCCTCGGCGGCCAGATCAACGAAAACATCCATGATGCTTTCGGGGGTGCGCAGGGTTTGCGGGTCTTCACCGGGAAAGGCGGCGGCACGCATGGTGGTGCGGATGGGGCCGGGGTTAACCAGGTTAACCTTTACCGTGCTGTCATTCATTTCCTGGGCATAGGACAGCACCAGTGCCTCAAGGGCGGCCTTGGTGGCAGCATAAAGCCCCCAGAACGCAAGGCCCTTGGACGATGCGCCCGATGTAACGAAAATGGCACGTCCGGCATTGGCAAGGCGCAGCAATTTATCAACACTGCGGATCAGGCGGAAATTGGCGGTGACATTGACAGCAAGGGTGTTTTCAAACATTTGCGTATCAATATGGCCAACCGGGGCCAGTTCACCCAAAACCGCGGCATTGCCGACCACGATGTCAAGCTTGCCAAAGCGTTCGTAAATCGATGCACCCATGGCATCGATTTTTTCGTACATGGTTAAATCAAGCGGCAATAAAACGACTTTGCCGCCTTCCGCCCGAATTTCATCATCAAGTTCTTCCAGCGCCCCAACATTGCGACCAAGGGCGATGACTTCGGCGCCTTCGGCGGCAAACCGTTTGGCAATCGCCCGGCCAATGCCGTGCGATGCCCCGGTTACCAGCGCAACTTTGCCTTCAAGGCGTTTTTGCGCACTCATGCGGTTTGCCTTTCGACCAATTGCGACAATTTTCGACCTTTGTTTTCGGTCTGATGGTCGGTCAGTTTGATCGGATAATCGCCGGTAAAGCAGGCATCGCAAAATGCCGGGCTTTGCGCATCGCGGCCGGGCAGGCCGGTGGCACGGTACAATCCGTCAATGCTGACAAAAGCCAGACTGTCGACGCCAATCATTTTCGCCATTGTTTCAATGTCGTAATTGGCCGCCATCAGCTTTTCTTTTGACGGCGTATCAACACCATAGAAACACGGGTTTGCCGTGGGCGGGCTGGTAATGCGCATATGAACTTCGGCAGCCCCGGCATGGCGGACCAGCTCGACGATTTTGGTCGATGTGGTGCCACGCACAATGGAGTCATCGACCAGAATAACGCGCTTGCCCTTTAGTTTGCCGGGGTTGGCGTTATGTTTCAGCTTCACACCCAAATGGCGGATCTGGTCGGTCGGTTCAATAAAGGTCCGGCCAACATAATGGTTACGGATGATGCCCAGTTCAAACGGAATACCGGATTCTTCGGCATAGCCCAGTGCAGGCGGCACGCCGGAATCGGGGATCGGCACAACCACGTCGGCTTCGACGGCGGATTCACGGGCCAGTTCGCGGCCAATATTTTTGCGCACATCATACACGCTGGAGCCTTCGACAATGCTGTCGGGGCGAGCGAAATAGACATGTTCAAAAATACAAAAGCGCGATTTGACCGGTTTGAACGGCTTGGTCGAGCGAATACCGGCATCGGTGATTTCAACAATTTCGCCGGGTTCAACGTCACGAATGAATTCGGCACCGACAATGTCGAGGCCAACGGTTTCAGACGAGAAGATGTACGAGTCGTTGAGTTTGCCCAGCACCAGCGGACGCACGCCAAGCGGGTCACGCACACCGATCAGCTTTTTCTGGGTCATGACGACCAGGCTGTAAGCCCCTTCAACCTGACGCAGCGCATCGATCAGGCGATCAACGATCTTTTCGTACAGGCTGGTGGCGATCAGGTGAATGAACACCTCGGTATCGGCGGTGGACTGAAAAATAGAGCCGCGGCGCACCAGACGGTCGCGCACGGCAAGGGCGTTGGTTAAATTGCCGTTATGGGCAATGGCCAGGCCGCCAAATTCAAAATCGGCAAACAGGGGCTGAACGTTGCGAAGGCCCTTGCCGCCTGCGGTGGAATAGCGCACATGGCCCACGGCCCGGTGCCCTTGCAGGCTTTTAATTACGTCTTGCGATCCGAAAATGTCGCCAACCTGGCCTGATGCCCGATGGGCGGGAAAATCAGATCCGTCGTAAGAAACAATACCGGCCGCTTCCTGCCCGCGATGCTGAAGGGCATGGAGACCAAGGGCTGTTAAGGCCGCCGCATCGGGCGAACCAAACACGCCAAAAACGCCACACTCTTCGCGTAGCTTGTCGTCATCGAATGGATTGGTGGTCAGCATTGAGTGGGTTCCGCTCTCTCGCCGGTGGCGCCTGTTGGATGCCGCACGCGTTAACGAAATCCCGACGCCTCACTCGTTGGGGATCGCCACCAGGGGCAATCCATATCTTTGCGCGTGGGCGTTTTATAACGCGTTTGAGATTTTGGTCCAGAACCTTTTGTTGTTCTGCGGCATCGCGATGACGTTTAAAACAATTTTATCTGTATCACATCACCGACGCGCCCCGCCATCATTACCGGGTTACGGCATCGATCAGGCGGTTTTTCGCATCGATTTCTTCTTGTGTATAGCCTTCAATAGGCCCGGATTCCTTACGTTTTGGCGTCGGGCCCAACAATTTGCGATAGGTATCATCGCGCGCATCTGCCTCGCGCTGGGCGCGGGCGATTTCTTCGGTGGTGCTGTCAAACAGCGCATCGGGCATAGCAGCCTTGAGCAAATAGGACCCCTCCTGCAAAACAGGGCGGGTGCGCGCGGTTTGTACCCACATCGGTTGCTGTGCGGGCGGCATTAACCATGACAGCGCGATATAGGCGATGCAGACCACAATACCGCCCCGCACCAGGCCAAAAACAAAACCGAGCGTACTATCAAGGCTATCAAGTCCGGAGTTCTGGACGACCTTGGCAATCCGGCCACTGATAAACGAGCAAATCAGAAACGCGATCAAAAACAGGCCAATGCCGGTGGCAAGGTCGGCAATCAGTTGGGACGGGATGAGTTCACGCACATAAGGACGTGCAACCGGATAGCCATAAAGGGCGGTAACACCCGCGCCGACCCAACCCAGCATCGACAGGCTTTCATGGACAAAGCCGCGAAAAAACGCAAATAGCCCGGACAGCAGCACAATGGCCACGACCACCAGATCAAAGACGTCTCTGGCCCCCAGTTCGGAGAGGAAGGAAAAATCCATTCTGCGTTGGTCCTGTTATGGCTTTGCGCAGGAAATGCCTGCGCCAAAAGGTCGGAATAGGGCTTGTGATCGTGCAAGGCAACAAACATATGCCTGTGCGCGCAAAAACACGATTTAATACATGCCTTCGCGCGGGCGCACCTTGTCGCCAATATCTTGCCCGAATAAATTTATCAAATCCTGAAGATGGACGATTTCAACCTGCTTCAAGCCTTTGATGGTCAGTTTCTTTTTCGCGCTTTGCCCCTGTTTGGGCACATAGGCATTTACAAAGCCAAGTTTGGCGGCTTCTTTTAACCGGGCTTCGGTCTGGCCAACCGGGCGGATTTCGCCCGACAGGCCAATTTCACCGACAATGACGGTTTCAGCGGGGACCGGTGTGTTGGCCACAGCCGAAATAAGGGCGGCAGCCACCGCAAGGTCGGCGGCGGGTTCCCCCACACGTAAACCACCGGCGACGTTCAGGTAAACATCAAATTGGCTTAGCGGCAGGCCGCAGCGGGCATCAAGCACGGCCAAAATCATGTTCAAGCGGGCCGAATCGCCGCCAACAACGGCGCGGCGCGGTGATGCCAGTGCCGATTGCGCCACCAGTGCCTGAATTTCCACCAGCATGGGGCGTGTTCCTTCAAGGCCGGCAAAAACGGCGGTGCCGCTTACCGGGGCATCGCGGTCGGCCAAAAACAGAGCCGAGGGGTTGGGCACTTCGACCAGCCCGGTATCGCCCATTTCAAACACGCCAATTTCGTCGGTCGCGCCAAAGCGGTTTTTTACCGCGCGCAGAATGCGGAACTGGTGGCCACGTTCGCCTTCAAAATACAAAACGGTATCGACCATATGCTCCAGCACCCGTGGCCCGGCGATCTGGCCTTCCTTGGTGACGTGGCCCACCAGAATAACCGCAAAACCCTTGCGTTTGGCCAGCCGGATCAGTTCCAGCGCGCAAGCCCGGACCTGAGACACGGTTCCCGGTGCGCTATCAAGGGTGTCGGCATACATGGTTTGAATGGAGTCGATAATGACAACTTCATGGTTGCTTTGCTCTAACGTTGAGATAATGTCGCGCAGGCTGGTGGCGGCGGCAAAATCGACCTTGGATTTTTCAAGCCCCAACCGTGCAGCGCGCATGCGCACCTGATCAACCGCTTCTTCGCCCGAGATATAGGCGCATTTATGCCGGGCGGCCAAAACACCAACCGCCTGCAACATGATGGTGGATTTACCAATGCCGGGGTCACCGCCAACCAGCAGGGCAGACCCGGGAACCAGCCCGCCGCCACATGCGCGGTCAAGCTCGGTTATGCCGGTGATGATGCGGGGCGGGCGCGCACTTTGGCCTTCAAGGGCCACAAAATCCAGCGGTTTGCCGCGCGGCCCGGTGGTGATGGCACCGGTGGCCTTGGGCCCGGCTTCTACGCGTTCTTCTTCGATGGTGTTCCATGCATCGCAGGCATCACAATGCCCGGTCCATTTCCGGTATTCGGCACCGCAATTCTGGCAGATGAATCGGCTTTGGGTTTTTGCCACAAAAAGCTCCGCTGACTGAAATGACTGGGCAGGCAAGGGATGGCCGGTGCCGGGCAGGTGATCTGGTTTCGCAATCAGCTCACGGCGAGGATTTGACCATAAACCAAAGCCGTTACCGGATTAAAGATGCTTTAAATCCAGATCAAGCGGTCCTTCGGTATTGCCCGATATAAATTGCTGCAAATAGGGATTGTCGCTGTTCTCAACATCTGCAACAGGGCCGTCCCATATGATTTTGCCCTGATAGAGAAACGCAATGCGATCGGCAATTTTGCGCGCACTGGCCATATCATGGGTAATGGTCAGGGCACAGGCACCAAGTTCGCGCGTGCATTTGACGATCAGGTCGTTAATCACATCGCCCATGATCGGGTCAATGCCGGTGGTGGGTTCGTCAAAAAACAGGATTTCGGGTTGGGTGGCTATGGCGCGGGCAAGGCCGACCCGTTTTTGCATGCCGCCCGACAGCGATGCGGGCGACATATCGGCCATTTCCGCACCCAGCCCGACATCGGCAAGGCGGGCGATGGCAATGTCATAGGCTTTTTTGCGGTCTGTGCCCTGGCCTTCGATCAGGCCAAAGGCAACGTTTTCCCATACTGGTAGCGAGTCAAACAGCGCAGCACCCTGAAACAGCATGCCGGTTTTTGCCAGCATGGCGTCCTGGGCATTGCGGCCCGCACCGACCATTTCAACACCGTCAATTTTGACCGATCCGCTATCGGGGGTCAGCAACCCCAAAACGCATTTCAGGGTAACGGATTTACCTGTTCCCGACCCGCCAATGATGGCAACCGATTCACCCGCGGCAACATCAAGGTTCACCCCTTGCAGGACTTTTTTGGTCCCAAAGCCCTTGTGAAGATCGGTCAGGCTGATTTTCGGGCTGTTTGACATAATGCTTGCGGCCCTGAATTAGCGAACAAAAAACAGTTCGGTCACGATGTAATTGGAAATCAGGATCAGGATAGAGCTGGAAACCACGGCATTGGTGGTTGCCTGACCCACGCCCTGGGCACCGCCACGCGAATAATAGCCCTGATAGCAGCCCATCAATGTGATGATAAAGCCAAAGACCGCCGCCTTGACCAGCCCTGAAACCACATCAAGTGTTTCAAGATACTGGAAGGTGTTTTGGATGTAGGCCCCGGAATTAAACGAGAGTTTGTTCACGCCCACCATATACCCGCCAAGGACACCCAGGATATCGCCAATGAAAACCAGAATGGGCAGGGTAACCAGGCCCGCAAGTACGCGTGGCACCACCAGATATTTGAACGGATTGGTCGACAGGGTTACCAGTGCATCAATTTGCTCGGTCACGCGCATGGTGCCGATTTCGGCGGCAATGGCGGCGCCAACGCGGCCAGCCACCATCAAGCCTGCCAGCACCGGGCCCAGTTCGCGGGTTATGGAAATGACAACGACGGTGGCAACCGCACTTTCGGCAGAAAACCGTGAAAAGCCGGAATAACTTTGCAGTGCCAGAACCATGCCGGCAAACAGCGTGGTCATGGCGACAACCGGCAGGGAAAAATAGCCGATTTCGCACATTTGCTTCAGGATCAGCCGGAAATAGAAACGCGGCGTCACACAATGCAACAGTGTTTTGGCAGCAAAAACCGTAACCCGGCCGACAACAGCCAGAAATGCAAGAAATACCCGGCCTATCGGCGCTAAGATCGGCATCTGGGGCGTTATTCCCTTGTTTTGGCAATCTTGGTGTGTGGCGCAATCGCCGCAACCAGATCAGCCTTCGGTGTAAACCCGCTGATAACGATGACCAAGCGAGGTCAGGATTTCGTAGCCAATAGTACCGGACATGGTGCCGATATCATCAACGGTGCAGTCTTTGCCCAGCAAGGTTACATCGTCGCCAGCTTTCAGCTTTCCTTCCGGAAGATCGGTGACATCAATGCCAAAGGCATCCATTGAAACACGACCTACCATCGGCGTCTGAATACCGTCGATTTTAAGTTTCCCGGCATTGGAAAGGTGACGCAACCAGCCATCGGCATAACCTGCGGCAATGGTTGCAATCCGTGATGGCCGTTCGGCCCGCCACGACGCACCGTATCCGACCGACTCTCCGGTGTCAATCTGACGCAATTGCAAGACCTTGGCTGTTAACGTGACCACAGATCGCATGGGGTTGGCTTTTTCAGGCGTCGGGTTGCCGCCCCACAGCGCATAGCCGGGACGGCAAAATTCAAGGTGGTAGTCTTTATGACGGAAAATGGCCGAGGAATTGCAAAATCCGCGCGGTGCCGGGGGCAAGCGCCGATACCATTTCATGAACAGGTTATATTGTTCACGCGTGATCGGGTTTTCGGCTTCGTCAGCGGCGACCGGATGGGTCATATAGCCAGCTTTTTCAAAGCCATAGAGCAATTTTGAATGCCGTTCGATCAGTTCCTGCATGTCGCGTGGCGACAAGCCGGTACGGTTCATGCCGGTATCAAGATGAATAAAGGCCGGTGCCGGGCGTTCATATTCGCGGCACAGGTTGGACCAGCGTTCGATCTGGCCCAGATCATTCAGAACCGGGATGACGTCGTTTTCGATGAAAAATTCTTCATCGCCGGGCATCAGCCCGTTAAAAACGGCAATGCGCCCGCCACCCCGCAAAAGCGGAAAAAGGTCGGCGGCTTCGTTGGCATGTGCCACAAAAAACAGCCGACAGCCCTGCTTTTTCAGCACAGGCACAATGGCCTTGGCACCCAGCCCGTACGCATCTGCCTTGACGACCGCGCCCATGGTGCGGCCGGTATAGGTTTTTTGCAGACGCTGATAATTTTCAGCGATCGCTCTCAGGTTGATTTCCAGCTGTGCGCAATCGGCCGCACGGCCAGGGGCGGGTAGGACGCTCATTGGCTAAACCCCGTTTATGCATGGTGGGTTATTCGTCAAATTCTTCGGCGACATGGTCAAGATCGCCAAACTTGGTATAGTTGCCGTCAAAGAACAGCCGGACATTGCCAACCGGGCCATGTCGCTGCTTGGCAACAATGACTTCGGCGGTGTTGTAAACCTGGTTCAAACGTTCCTGCCACTGCGAATAGCGCTCGCCGAATCTGTCGGTCGATTCTTCGGGCTTTTGGGCCGGTTCGGCACGTTCGAGATAATATTGTTCACGATAGATAAACATCACCACATCGGCGTCCTGCTCGATCGAGCCTGATTCGCGCAAATCCGACAATTGCGGGCGTTTATCGTCGCGCTGCTCAACCGCACGCGACAGCTGTGACAGGGCCAGCACCGGACAGCCCAGTTCCTTGGCAATTGCCTTGAGTGATCGGGTAATTTCCGAAACTTCCTGAACACGGCCATCGCCGCGAAAGTTGGTGGGCGGGGCAAGAAGCTGCAGGTAATCGACCACGATCATGGCAAGCCCGTGCTGGCGCTTTAACCGGCGACACCGTGTGCGCAAGGTTGAAACGGGCAGGGCCGGGGTGTCGTCGATATAAAGCGGGACGGTATTTAATTCGCGCGAGGCGATGACAAGGCGTTCAAAATCGTCCTCGTTCAAATCACCACGGCGCATATTATCGCCCGAAACCTCGGCCGCCTGTGACAAAAGACGGGCGGCCAACTGTTCGGCGGCCATTTCAAGCGAGAAAACGGCAATAGCACCGGTGCGTAATTCGTCAAACTGGTCTTCGCCGCTGGCGCGGGTTTTGTGCGATGAAATGGCGGCATTAAACGCCACGTTCATGGCAAGGGCGGTTTTACCCATCGACGGGCGCCCGGCAAGGATCAGAAGGTCGGAAGGATGCAGGCCGCCCAGCTTGCGGTCAATATCGCGAAGGCCGGTGGTAACACCAACAACCTTGCCGGCATTTTTAAAGGCATGTTCAACATTTTCGACCGCACGGGTCAGGGCCGGGCCAAAGGCGATAAAACCCGATTCAGCCGCCCCGGCAGTTGCCAGTGAAAACAGGCGCTGTTCGGCATTTTCGATCTGGTTACCCGCATCGGCATCAAGTTCGTATTGATAGGCCTCGTTAACAACAGACTCGCCAATATCAATCAGCTCGCGGCGCAAATACAGGTCGTAAACCAGTTTGCCATAGTCGCCGGCATTAATGACCGAAACCATGTTGTTGGAAAGTTCGGCCAGATATTGCGCGCCGCCAATTTCGGCCAGATGTTCGTCCTGGCGAAAATAGGCCGACAGGGTTACCGGGTTGGCCAGTTGGCCGCGTTCGATCAGTTTGCCGCAGGCTTCAAAAATGCGTCCGTGGCGGGCGTCGGCAAAATGTTCGGGTCGCAAAATATCTGAAACGCGCTCGTAAGCTGCGTTGTTATTCAGGATGGCGCCCAATAACGCTGCCTCCGCCTCAAAGTTGTGAGGCGGCATACGCTCAAGCGGGAGATGATGGTTAGCACCCTCGTCTGCATCCATAGGGGCAAACAGGGCATCAAGCTGGGGATCATTCATGATGGCGGAGGGTACCAGTCATCCTGTTGAGCTGAAAGTGTAAAACCATCGTGGTCATAGCGGGTATACCGTAACCGCAATGGTCGGGATACAGGGTGTTTTTTTATGCGATGGCATAAGGTCTGCCGTGGGTAAAAGAAAACGGCGCATCCGCAAGGATACGCCGTTTTCACAAAACCCGTCAGGCAACACCAAATCAGGCGTTGGCTTCAGCAGCTTCTTCTTCGCCAGCAGCTTCCAATTCTTCTTCGGATGCTTCTTCTTCGGCGAGGGCTTCTTCTTCTTCCATCTCGTCGATGGTGCCAAGAACAGCCGCACCTTTACGAAGCTGCTCGGAAGCATCTTCTTCGGTACGGGCAACGTTGGCGGTCACCGTGATCAGGACTTCCGGGTGCAGGGCAACGACAACGTCGTGCAGGCCCAGGGTCTTGATCGGGGTTTCCAGGCGAACCTGACCACGAGAAATGGTGCAGCCTGATGCGGTAACGGCAGCCGCGATATCGCGTGCGGTAACCGAGCCGTACAGGTGCCCAACGTCAGATGCCTGGCGAACCAGGGTCACTGCCAGATTGCCAAGCTTGTCAGCAACGTCCTGGGCTTCCGAACGGCGTTCCAGGTTGTCAGCTTCGAGCTGTGCTTTCTGTGCTTCGAAAACAGCAAGATTTGCCTTGTTTGCACGCAGGGCCATACCCTGGGGCAGCAGGCGGTTGCGGGCGTGGCCCGGCTTTACGGTGACAACGTCACCCATCTGGCCGAGTTTTTCTACCCGCTGGAGCAGAATAACTTCCATCACCGATCCTCCTCATTGCTACGGGTCATCGGTTGGTTCCCCCGCAGCCTGATTAAATGCTCAACAATTCCAAGTCCGCAGATCGCGATGAACGACCAGCTAGACAGAACCGTGACGATATAAAAAACCGTCAATATCATACGCTTTTGCGGCCATCGGGCTGCCTGCCCGTGTACCAGCGCCAATCCCTGAAACAGGAACGGCACTGCCAGTACAACCGCGACGTTGCGCGCTATATAGGCCAGGTTGTCATCGCTAAACGCGATGGATGCCCCGGCTAGAGCAAACGCAAAAAGTGACCAACCGGGCAAACTCAGCGACGCCAAACTGGGCGTCGGGCGCAGGTTTTTTGCTGCGCGCACCAGAATTGCCTGTGCAATCATGACATTGACCAGCACCATCAGGTACCAGGACAATGCCGCAATCGCCGGGAAATATGTCTGGAACATCACAATGATCTGTTGAACATCCGGGGTTAGCGGAACGCCCATTTCAGAATACATTGTCGAGAGGAAGTGAGCGATCACCCCCTGAATATCCAGACCATCCGCCGCAACTGTTGCAAGGATGACAATCATCATCACTGAAACGGCCACGGCCATGGCGGCCAAAATAACACCGGGCTGAATAAACACCGGTTTCCCGGAGTCGTCAGCCCGCGCTACAAGCGCCACGCGGGTCAACATCGTCGCTGGTCCGGCAATCACGACCAAAAAGACCGTGAACGGCAAAGGCCCCCCTAAAAGAAGAAGGGCGGCACATGCCGCCAGTGCCGCAACCAGCAGGCTTTTGGGTCCGCGCCACAATCCGATAACGAAAAGTGGCAAGTGCCCGAAATAGGAAAGCAGCAGCGCTAGCGGATTTCCGGTCAATACCAGCAGAAACAAAAGCGCACTGCCCAGTCCTGCACCGATTGACGTTAGAGTATCACGCGAAGACATCAGCTACTCCGTTGGCCGAGACCGCAAAACAAAGTCTCTTGCCGACTGCCTCAGACCTGGTCTGAGTAGGGCAGCAGCGCCAGGAAACGAGCGCGTTTGATGGCTTTTGAAAGCTCACGCTGTTTCTTGGCCGAAACGGCCGTGATACGGCTCGGAACGATCTTGCCGCGTTCTGAAACAAAACGCTGCAACAGTTTGACATCTTTATAGTCAATCTTCGGCGCATCCGCACCCGAGAACGGGCAGGTCTTGCGGCGACGGAAAAATAGACGACGTCCAGCCATGGTATATCCTCCTCGTTAATCGGTTACTGACGCGGGCCGCTGCGGCGCGGGCCACGGCTGCCACGTTCGTCGCGGTTACGCAGAATAGCTGACTGTTCTTCTTCGAACGCATCAACCTTGACGGTCATCTGACGCAGCACGTCTTCATTGAAGCGCATCTGACGTTCATATTCCGCAATCGCGTCCTTGTCGGCATCGATCTGGAAGAGGGTATAGTGACCCTTGCGGTTTTTCTTGACCCGATAGGTCAGGGAACGAAGGCCCCAGTATTCGGTCTTGGCGACAGTTGCGCCGAGGCCAACGAGGGTTTCGTTCAGCTTTTCGTTCAGGGCTTCGACCTGTGCAGTCGAGAAGTCCTGACGTGCAATATACACGCTTTCGTACTTGCTCATAATTCTCCTAATCACCCCTTGTGGCTTATCTCTTCCTGAGCGACCTCATATCGCGCAGGCATAGCCGGGCATTTCCGGCAAGGAGCCGTGAGCGGGCGAATATACACTTTTCGTCATCGGGTGCAACGGCAAATACCGCCATATTCGAACGATTCGAGGTGCCCGTTTTTGCAAGGCAGGTTTGCACAATTCTTCAAAGGCAAGCCACGCGGGCTTTTTTGTCACAAAAGCGTTGCACTTTTCCAGGAGCCGCTATGCAAAGCCCGATATTCCCTTGATTTGCAAAGGGTGTGCAGGTAGTCCTTAGGGCCATCCGTCGAACCGGTCGACCACTCTTCATTGCATATTTTCCTAGCCACCCCCGATTTACAATAAAAATAGCGGGGCAGGGATTTTGTGTTTGCGGGCGCTAGACCGGGTTATACTCAGAATGTACATGGTTTGGTGATGGTTGAATCCCAGGTTGAAGGTGCGTCTCCCCGGCGCGCGACACTGCTTACTTTATGTTTCTTTTCGCTGATTGTCGGCATCGTGACCGGCTATGGCGCGGTTGCGTTTCGCGCCCTTGTCGCGGTTATTCATAATCTGGCGTTTTATGGCACTTTTACGCTTGATTATGACGCCAACATGCTGACCGAGCCCTCGTCATGGGGTCCGCTTATTATTCTTGTTCCCGTGCTTGGCGGGATGCTGGTTGTGTTTCTGGTCAATAATTTTGCCCCCGAGGCCAAAGGCCACGGCGTGCCGGAAGTGATGAATGCCATCTATTTTAATCAGGGTCGTATTCGGCCGCTGGTGGCAGTGATCAAGTCTGTTGCATCGGCCTTGTCGATTGGGACCGGGGCGGCTGTTGGCCGTGAAGGCCCGATCATTCAGATCGGCTCGTCGTTGGGCTCCAGTATCGCACAGCTTCGCAATCTTCCGACCGGGCAGCGTATTACGTTGCTGGCTGCGGGCGCAGGTGCGGGTATTGCCGCAACATTCAATACCCCGCTGGGCGCTGTGTTGTTTGCCATCGAGCTTATGATGCCTGAAGTTTCCACCCGGACATTTCTGCCTGTGGTGATTGCGACGGGTGCGGCAACCTATATCGGGCGTATTTCCTTTGGCCTGGCACCGGCATTTGAAGTGCCGCTGGCAGCCATTCCCCAGGTTTCCGCGATCGATCTTGAAGCCCTGGTCATTTATGTGGTGCTGGGCATTCTAAGCGGTGTTGCCGCGTGGATGCTGATCCGCTCGATGTTGATCACAGACAAGTTTTTCAAGAAAATGCCCGGCAATGATTATACCCGCCATGCGGTTGGTATGCTGTCGGTTGGCATTCTGATGTATGTATTGTTCCTGACTGCGGGCAATTATTATGTTGATGGCGTAGGTTACGGCACCATTCAGGCCATCCTGCGCGGCGGCATGACATCGCTTCCGTTGCTGGTAATCCTGTTTTTTGCCAAAATGTATGCAACGTCGGTCAGTATTGGTTCCGGGGCATCGGGCGGGGTGTTTTCACCCTCGCTGTTTGTCGGGGCGACCATGGGCGGCGCTGTTGGCGTGATCGGCACCATGATTTTCCCGGATGCAGGGATTAACCCGGCGGAATTTGCCCTTGTGGGCATGGGCGGGGTTGTTGCGGCGGGTACCGGTGCGGCGATGACCGCGATCATCATGATTTTCGAAATGACCCGCGACTATAATATTGTCGTGCCGCTGGTGGTGGCTGTGGCAATTGCGCTGGGCGTTCGTCGTATGCTGATCAGCGAAACCATTTACACATCGAAACTGGTGTTGCGCGGGTTGCATATTCCCAAGGAACGTCACAGCAACATGTTCATGGTTCATCCGGCTCATGAGGTTATGGACCGGGCGCCGATTTTCCTGGATGCGGCAATGCGCGTTTCTGAAGCCATCGAACAAATCGGACCGAAGCCCAAGGTGGCCTCGATCGTGGTGGTGGCCGGTGACCGGATTGTTGGGGTGTTGCCCGATATCGACTATTTGTTTGCTGTTTCGGGCGAGCAAGGCAATGCCACGTTAAGTGATGTTGTTGACGAGGACTTTGTTGTTGTTGTCGACAAAACCACGCTGTTTGACGTGATCAAGCGCATGCATCGTCGGAACGCACGGGCCGCTGTTGTGGTTCAACCCTGTCGGGGGCTGCCGCGTCAGTCTGATGTGCGTGGTGTGATTACCAAGTCGCATATCGCCGATAGCGTTGTTTCAAGCATGCAAAACTATCTTGAATAGTTGCAATTGCGGCCTGTGAAATGCCTTTGGTATTTAATTGGCCGGGATTTTAAAAGTTGGAAGGCAGCGGACAAATCATGGTGTCCGCTGCCTTTTTTCTTGCATTCGTGGCTTTCTGCACCACCTTTGACAACAAATTGGCTTTTTTCGGTAGTGCCGCATCCCTGTCCGGCCTTGACAGGACGGGCGGGCGCGTTATCAAGGGGGCCTTTATAAATGCCGGGGCCGGGTGCCCGGACGGCATAAACGCAAAGCAGACAAGGGTGCTATATCAATAATGACACGCGCATTTGTATTTCCCGGTCAGGGATCGCAGGCCGTTGGCATGGGCAAGGAACTGGCCGAGGCCTTTCCTTTGGCTCGTGAAGTGTTTCAGGAAGTCGATGATGCGCTTGCCCAAAAGCTGAGCACATTGATGTTTGAGGGCCCGGAAGGCGATTTGACGCTGACGGAAAATGCACAGCCCGCCCTGATGGCTGTTAGCCTGGCGGTGACCCGTGTTCTGGAAAGCCAGGGCGGCTTTACCCTGACAGATAAATGCGCGCTGGTTGCCGGTCATTCGCTGGGGGAATATTCGGCGCTGGCCGCGGCAGGCACATTCAGCATTTCCGATGCGGCACGTTTGCTTAAAATTCGCGGGCAGGCCATGCAGGCAGCCGTACCAGTGGGTGTTGGCGCCATGGCGGCCTTGTTGGGCCTGGATTACGCCGAAGCCGTTGCTGTTGCCGAACTGGCAGCCCAGGGCGATGTTTGCACCGCTGCGAACGACAATGCCAATGGGCAGGTTGTTGTGTCGGGCCACAAGGAAGCGGTTGAACGGGCAATTATAATTGCCAAGGAAAAAGGGGCCAAGCGCGCGGTGTTGTTGCCGGTTTCCGCCCCGTTCCATTGTGCCCTGATGCAACCTGCCGCCGATCGTATGGCCGAGGCCCTTGGCGACGTTACCATGCAGGCGCCGCGTGTGCCGCTGGTTGCCAATGTGACCGCGCAGAAAGTTCAGGATGCCGATGCCATCCGTGATTTGCTTGTCAAACAGGTTTGCGGCACAGTGCGCTGGCGCGAATCTGTGCTTTATATGAAGGAACAGGGCATCGATACCCTGGTTGAAATTGGCACCGGCAAAGTTTTAAGCGGCATGGTGCGCCGAATTGACCGCGACATGACGGGAACTGCGATTAATGGTCCGGCCGATATTGAAGCCTTTCTGGCGGCACTGTGATGCGCGGTGACGCGGTACCGGTTTAAAAAAGTGACAGGGAAGAAACATATGTTCGATCTGACAGGTAAAACAGCACTGGTGACCGGTGCTACCGGTGGTATCGGTGGCGAAATTGCCAAGGCGCTGGCCGCGGCCGGGGCCAAAGTTGCGCTTTCGGGTACCCGTGTTGAACGCCTTGAGGCGGTTGCTGCGGAAATTGGTGAAAATGCCGTTGTGGTTCCGGGTAACCTTGCCGACAGTGCCTCGGTTGACGGCTTGATCAAGCAGGCCGAAGAGGCCCTTGGCGGGCAGCTTGATATTCTGGTCAATAATGCCGGCATTACCCGCGATCAGCTGGCGATGCGGTTAAAAGACGATGACTGGCAGGCTGTTATCGATGTGAACCTGACGGCGGCCTTCAAGCTGGCCCGCAATTCGTTGCGCGGCATGATGAAGCGCCGTTTTGGCCGCATCATCAACATTGCATCGATTGTCGGGGTAACAGGGAATCCGGGCCAAACCAATTACGCCGCGGCCAAAGCAGGCATGATTGGCTGGTCAAAATCGCTGGCACAGGAAGTTGCCGTGCGCGGTATTACAGTTAATTGCGTGGCCCCTGGTTTTATCACCACGGCAATGACCGACGAGCTTGCCGATGCCCAGAAAGAAAAGCTTCTTGGCAGTATTCCTGCCGGTCGTATGGGGGAGAGCGCGGAAATTGCAGCAGCGGTTTTATACCTTGCCAGCACCGAGGCCGGATATGTCACAGGCCAGACCTTGCATGTAAATGGCGGAATGGCGATGATTTAACCCGTTGCGGGTTTCGTGCTTTTCTGTTTAAAAGGGGCCGCTATACCAAATCACCGGAACCGGCAATTGCGGTCGCCGGTTCCATGGTCCCGGTTCGCACCTTGAAAAGGGCGGGCTTCGGGATAAGCTAAACTAACTGACAAAGAACCTATTGAAGGATTTAAGCTATGAGTGATGTCGCAGATCGCGTGAAGAAGATCGTTGTCGAACACCTCGGTGTTGAAGAAGACAAGGTCACGGAAAACGCCAGCTTCATCGACGATCTGGGCGCCGACAGCCTGGACACCGTCGAGCTGGTTATGGCGTTTGAAGAAGAATTCGGCGTTGAAATTCCCGACGATGCTGCTGAAAAAATTCTGACCGTCAAAGACGCGATTGACTTCATCGAAAAGGCAAACGGCTAATTTTGCTGTTTGACGCGGGCGCCAGAGGCATCCTCGGGCGCCCTTTTCGTCTTTGCAATTTTCATAAAATAAAGGCGTAAAGCGGGATGAGACGCGTAGTTGTAACCGGTATTGGCGCAGTCACGCCTGTCGCAAACGGTGCCCAGGCCACATGGCAAGGGTTGCTGGACGGAAAATCGGGCATCAGGGCCATCGATAATTTTGATGTGTCTGATATCCCCGCCAAAATCGGTGGTATGGTTCCGCGCGGAACGGGCGCTGGCCTGTTTAACGCCGAAGACCATGTTTCCGTCAAAGACATGAAAAAGATGGACGAGTTCATCATCTTTGGCATTGCGGCTGCTGATCAGGCGCTGGCCGATTCTGGCTGGGTTCCGGAAACGGAAGAAGACCAGGAAGCAACCGGGGTGATGATTGGTTCGGGAATTGGCGGGTTGCCGCGTATTGCCGAATCTGCACAGCTGATTGCCGATGGCAAAATTCGCCGTGTCAGTCCTTTCTTTATTCCGTCTTGTCTGATTAATCTGGTTTCGGGCCAGGTATCGATCAAGCATGGCCTTAAGGGCCCGAACCATGCGGTTGTGACCGCCTGTTCGACCGGCGCGCACGCCATTGGCGATGCTTCGCGCATGATCATGCTGGGCGATGCCGACGTTATGGTCGCTGGCGGTGCCGAAGCCGCAGTTTGCCGCCTGGGCATGGCCGGTTTTGCCGCTGCCCGTGCGCTTTCGACAGGCTATAACGATACCCCGACCGAGGCATCCCGCCCGTGGGATCAGGGCCGTGACGGCTTTGTCATGGGGGAAGGCGCTGGTTGTGTCGTGCTTGAAGAATACGAACACGCCAAAGCGCGCGGTGCTCGTATTTATGCCGAAGTTGTTGGCTATGGCATGTCGGGCGATGCCTATCACATCACCGCGCCAGCGGCTGATGGCAATGGCGGGTTCCGTTCCATGCGCAATGCGTTGCGCAATGCCGGTGTCACGCCCGAGCAGGTTGACTATGTCAACGCGCACGGCACCTCGACCCCGTTGGGTGACGAAATTGAACTGGGCGCGGTCAAGCGCCTGTTTGGTGACGCCATCAACGATGTGTCGATGTCCTCGACCAAATCGGCAACAGGGCACCTGTTAGGGGCTGCTGGCGCGATTGAAGCTGTGTTCTCGGTTCTGGCCATCCACGAAAGTGTGGTTCCGCCAACCCTGAACCTTCACAATCCTTCCGAGGCGTGCCGCGGGATTGATCTGGTGCCGCTCGAAGCCAAGCAGCGCAAGGTTAATTACGCATTGTCGAATTCGTTCGGCTTCGGGGGCACCAACGCATCGCTGGTGTTCAAATCAGTCTAACAAGTTAGCGGGGGAACGCATTGCGGCGTTTTCTGCTCTTACTTGGTACATTATGCATCACCGCAGCGTTCGTCATTGGCGGCGCGGCGGTGTATGTATATGTTGCCTACACATCACCCAGCCGTCTTGCTCAGGGAATTGACCTCGTCATTCCACAAGGTACCGGTGTGCGCCAGATTGGCGTTTTGCTGGCACGGCAAAAAATTGTTTCCGACCCCCTGATATTTCTGGCCGGTGTGCGTGCATCCCGGCTGGATCATTCGCTGCAAGCCGGGGAATATCATTTTCCTGCCCGTGTCAGTCCGCGTCAGGCTGCCGAAATTCTGGCGTCTGGTGAAACGGTGAAGCGGTTTGTAACCATCCCCGAGGGTTTGCGCAGCGTCGAGATTGTTGCAAGGTTGGGCCGGGTTGATGGCCTGATGGGCGACATCGCCCATATCCCCGATGACGGTACGTTGTTGCCTGAAACCTATCAGTTTTCCTATGGCGATACCAAGCAGGGCATTCTGGACCGGATGGAGAAGGCCCAAACCGAACTGGTTAACAAGCTGTGGCCCAAGCGCGCAGGTGATTTGCCGTTTGATACCCGGCTACAGGCGATTACGCTGGCCTCGATTGTCGAGCGTGAAACCGGCATTGCTGCCGAACGCGCCCGGGTTGCCGGTGTGTTTGTTAACCGGTTACGGCAAAATATGCGGTTGCAATCCGACCCGACGGTTGCCTATGCCGTCAGCCCTGATTTGCCGCTTGACCGGTCGCTAAGCCGGGCGGACCTTAAATTTGACAGCCCGTACAACACCTATGTTGTCACGGGGCTTCCGCCAAGCCCAATTACCAATCCCGGGCGCGAGGCCATCCACGCGGTGTTGCACCCGGCACTGACCGATGAGTTGTATTTTGTTGCAGACGGCACCGGCGGGCATGCCTTTGCCCGTACGCTTGACGAACATAACCGCAATGTATCGCGCTGGCGCAAATTGCGGGCGGACAGCAATAATAATTAAGCATTCGGGGCTGTGTCGTGATCGTCGCGGTTCGCGACGCCCAACCGGCCCGGCGAGAACGTAAAAGGCCCGTCATGTGGGCTTTTTTGTCTTTTTCGCACCGGGGAAAACGGGTTTTTGCCGGTTATGGCTGGTTATAGGCCTGGGCCGTTTTTTTGGGTAAACGGGCGGCCAGCCTGTCAAACGCCCAATAGGGCAAATGTTTAAGCAGGCAGGTTGCCATATTCATTTGCCAGGGAAAGGCAATGACCGCTTTGTTGCGGGTTAACCCGCGATCAATGATTTTTGCGGCTTTGGGGGCTTCCATTAAAAATGGCATGCGAAAATTATTGGCGTCGGTAATGCCGCTTTTGACAAAGCCGGGGCAAATAACATTTACCCGGATATGGTCGCGTGCCAGGTTTCCCCGTAATGCCTCGCCGTAAATACGAATGGCGGCTTTGCTGGCGCAATAGGCCGGGGCCGAGGGCAGGCCGCGCCATGATGCCTGTGACGACATGATGGCGATCTGGCCGCGACGTTGTTGTTTCATTGCCGCGATGGCCGGGTCCAGTGTGTTTAGCACGCCTTCAATATTGGTCGACATAATCTGGCGGACCTGATCGGGGCTTTCGCTGTCATCGCCGCTTCCAGCAGAGATTCCGGCATTGGCAATGACCAGACTTAACGGCATGATGCCATGGCATTTGCCAACATAGTCGGTCATCATGTTGCGGTCGGTTACATCCAGAATATCGGCAAATACATTGGCCCCGGCAGCGCGGCAATCGTTTTCAACCTGTTTTAGCCGTGCCTGGTTGCGGCCGCTGATAAACAGGGTTACCCCGGCGCGGGCATAATACAGGGCAAGGGCGGCACCAATACCCGAACTGGCACCAGTGATCAGGATTGCGTTATATTGCAAAGACATACGTGGACGTATTCCATTTTGTTGGGATGCGAAGTGCAGGTTCTTTTACCCGGTACGGACAGTGTCCGACGAATGGGGCATCAATATGAAAGATCTTTTGAACCGCGATATTTTGTCACAAACGAGTATTCCTTGGCCTGAGCGCAGCGCAACGTTATAAAACCTCACAAATTACAACAGGATGAACAGAAATATGACCGTTTCAAGCATGACCGGGTTTGGCCGCGCCGACGGTGCGGCAAATGGATTTTCCTGGGTCTGGGAACTTCGCAGTGTAAATGGCAAGGGACTCGACGTTCGCGCCCGACTGAATGGTGCCGAAAGGCTGGAAGCCCCGGTGCGGGATGCGGTTTCAAAAACGTTCAAGCGCGGGAATATCGGGGTGTCCCTGAATGTGACCCGGCCTGGTGAAGATTCCAGTTATCGCATCAACCGTGACCTGCTTGAAGAACTGGTGCGGCTGGCCGAAGAATTTCACGGCACCAGCCAGCTTGATGTTGGCAGCATTGCCGATTTGCTAAATGTGCGCGGTGTTCTTGAAGCCGTTGAGCAGACCGAAGATGATGCCGGCCGGGAAGCCCGCGAAGCAGAAATGATGAAAACCCTGCAGCAGGCGATTGTGCTGTTGCGCGAAAATCGCGATGCCGAGGGGGTCAAGCTGCATGAAATGCTGGTAGGTCATATCGACCGGATTGCAGAAACGGTTGTTTTGGCTGAAAGCTGTGCCGGTGCGCGCACCGATGCCATTCGCGCCCGTTTGCAGCGCCAGATTGGCGAATTGATGGAAGCCGGGCAGTTTGACGCCGACCGATTGCATCAGGAAGCGGCGATGCTGGCGACCAAAATGGATGTCCGCGAGGAAATTGACCGGTTGAAAGCCCATATTGCGGCGGCCCGGTCCATGATTGACAAAGGCGGCGCAATTGGCCGCAAGCTGGATTTCCTGTGTCAGGAATTTAACCGTGAAGCCAATACATTGTGTTCGAAAGCCAATGATATTGAACTGACCAGTTGCGGTATGGATTTGAAAGTGATTATCGACCAGTTGCGCGAACAGGTTCAAAACGTGGAATAAAGGTTTGGCGTGAAGGAGGGCGAAATGATTGATTCGCATAAACGTCGCGGCGTGATGCTGGTGTTTTGTGCCCCGTCGGGGGCGGGAAAAACCACCATTACCCGGCAGTTGCTGGAAAATGACAGTCAGATTTCGCTGTCGGTTTCAGCAACCACCCGGGCGGCGCGACCCGGTGAAGAAGAATCCGTACATTACTTTTTCAAATCGGTTGACGGTTTCAAACATATGATTGCCGACGATGAACTGCTGGAATGGGCAGAGGTTTTTGGCAATTATTATGGCACCCCGCGACAGCCGGTCGAACAGGCCTTGTCAGAAGGGCGTGACGTGCTGTTTGACATTGACTGGCAAGGTGCCCGCCAGTTGCGCGAAAAAGGCGGTGATGATGTGGTGTCGATTTTTGTCTTGCCGCCGTCATCGGCCGAACTGGAACGCCGGTTGCGCGATCGCGGCCAGGATGCCGACGATGTCATCATGAAACGTATGGCCAAGGCCGGGGCTGAAATCAGCCACTGGGAGGAGTTCGACTATGTTCTGGTCAATGATGACCTGAAACAATGTCTGGCCTCTGTCGAGCATATTATCGGGGCTGAGCGCGTGAAACGCGAACGCCAGATGGAATTGCCCGCTTTTGTCAAAAAGCTTCTGACGGATTAAAAAATGAAACTGGCCGCCCGAAGGACCGTTACGTGTTGGTCCGTCGGGCGGCTGTTATTTTTCAAGCGCATCGTATAGCTGTGTCAGACGGACAAAATCCTCGACGCTGAGTTCTTCTGCGCGCGACGTTTCGGCAATATTGGCCTGTGCCAGCAAGGCCAGCACATCAATATTGAGGCTTTTCAGGCTGGCGCGCAGCATTTTACGGCGCTGGCCAAAGGCCGCCTGGGTTACGATTGCCAGGCTTTTAATGTTAATTTCAGTACCGCGATCCGCCTTGGGGATAAGTTGCACAACGGCTGATGTGACCTTGGGCGGCGGGGTAAAGGCGCTACGATGGACATCAAACTGGATGTCGCAGTGGCACAAATACTGGCACAGAACCGACAGGCGGCCATAGGCCTTGCTTCTGGGTTTGGCAACAACCCGTTCGGCGACTTCTTTTTGAAACATCAATGTCAGGCTGGCAAAATCATCAATTTTTTCCAGCCAGTTGATCAAAAGTAATGTGCCGATATTATAAGGCAGATTGGCAACGATTTTACGCGGGGCCGGGCCTAGTGTTGTTACATCCACGTTCAGGGCATCGCCATCAATGACATGTAAACAGCCCGGATAATGGTCGCTGATTTCGGCTAAAACCGGCTGACAGCGGGGGTCTCGCTCGATCACGATCAGGTTTTTGGTGCCATTAAATAACAATGCCCGGGTTAAACCGCCGGGGCCAGGGCCAATTTCGATGACAGTGGCATCTTCAAGCGGGGCTGCGGCACGGGCAATGCGCCCGGTCAGGTTCAGGTCAAACAAAAAGTTCTGACCGAACTTCTTTTTCGCGGAAAGATCATTCCGGGCGATGACATCGCGCAGGGGCGGCAGGCCGTCATGGGCCATTTTATCTGCGGCCATGTCTGTTTGCCGGGGCGTGTCGGTCATATCGTGGGGCTTTCAGGTGAAAGGCGGTTACAGGCCATTTTAGATGCCATGTTCAGGGCGGCAAGCAGGCTGTCGACGCGTGCAACGCCCTGACCGGCAATGTTAAGGGCCGTTCCATGATCGGGGGATGTTCGAATAAAAGGCAGGCCCAGCGTGATGTTAACCCCGCCGTGAAAATCCAGCGTTTTAACAGGGATCAGCGCCTGATCATGATAGGGACACAAGGCGACATCGTAGGCTGCACGGGCTTCTTCGTGAAACATGGTGTCGGCAGGCAAGGGGCCTATTACGTCATATCCTTCGGCCTGCAATTGGGTAATGGCCGGTGCAATAATGGTTTGTTCTTCGGTGCCCATGGCCCCGCCTTCGCCGGCATGCGGGTTTAGCCCGGCAATGGCCAAACGCGGACGGGCCACGCCAAAATCTCGCATCATGGCAGCGGCGGTAATTTTTGCCTGTGTCACGATCAAGTCGATCGTCAGGGCGGTTTGCACCTGTGACAGGGCAATATGGATGGTCAGGGGCACCACGCGCAATTTGCTGTTGGCAAGCATCATGACCGGCACGGTTCCCGGCCCGGCAAGTTCAGCCAGAAATTCGGTATGGCCGGGATGGGAAAAACCGGCTTGATACAAAGCACTTTTCTGGATCGGGTTTGTTACCACGGCCGATGTACGCCCCTGACGGGTCAACGCGACGGCAGTTTTAATGCTGTCGATCACAATCGGGGCCGTTGTCGCGGCAGCAATACCGGGTTCAACAATGCTGCCATTATCGGCGATTTCGAAAACAGGCAATGCATTAACAAAAACGTCGGGTGTCAGGCTCGGGTCATCAATAACGGCGATGGGCACGTCAAGTGTCAACAGGTCAGCATATTGACGCACGATCCGTGCCGGTGCAATCAGGCAAAAGGGCAGCATCGCGCTGCCCTTCCAAGTGTTTGCCGACATTTCCTCGCCAGGCAACCGGGACGCGAGCCAGGCTTTCAGGGCCAGTTCCGGGCCGATACCTCCGGGATCCCCCAGGGTCAGTGCCAGGGGTTTGGGCTGTTGTGCGACCATTGGCGTTCTCCTGGCTATCGGGATCAGATACGGATATCGATGAAGGCCTGACGGCGCAGCTCGCGCAATTTCCGCCGGGCGACAATTTCCAGGCGGTCCATGGTCAGGCGATTGCGGATGGTCTCGCGGTCGGGCAGGGTGCTTTGCACTGTTTTGCCACATAACATCACAACCAGCGCACCGCCATCCACTTTTAGCACATTGCTGGTTTCGCCTTCCTTAAGCGGGCTGACGGCATTGGCAACCATGGGCGAGAGTTCCTGTGGCGAAACACCCTTGGTCCGGCCACTCAAATCCGATCCCAGATCGACAGCAACATTAGCCATGTCCTGGCAACTGGTTGCGGTTTCGCGGGCTTTTTGCAAAATGCCAACCTTGGTTTTGATTTCGTCAGGGCTGGCGTTTTCGGCAACCGGAATAAAAAGCTGGTAAAGGTCCAGTTTGATATCGGTGCTGGCATTGGTGTCGCCCTGTGCGCGGTCCAGCAATTTTAAAATATAAAAGCCGCGTATCGTTCGGATCGGGTTGCTGATTTGGCCCGGCGACATTTTACTGATGGTGTCTTCAAGCGCACTTTCCATTTCACCCGACGACATCCAGCCAAGATCTCCGCCATTGGCGGCACTGGCATTGGCTGAAAACTGGCGGGCAAGCCCTTCAAAATTGGCGCCGTTTTGCAAGGCGTTCAGGATTTTGCGGGCATCGTCAAGGACTTTGGCTTCGTCCTGCGGATTGTCGATCGGCAGGAATATTTCCTGAACCTTGGTACGTGGTTTGTCCTGGTTGCGTTTGATGCGATCGAGAACATCGTCAATTTCACTGTCGGAAATTTCAATATCCCGGCGCATCGAGCCCAGAATTTTCTGCCAGGCAATTTGCGGGCGAAGCTGGTCTTTCAAAGTTTGCAGCGGGATATGGTTTTGCTGCAAATATTGTTCGAGGCCGCCTGCGGGCATGCCTGAATTTTGTTCGACAGCCCCCATCGCCCGGCTCATGTCGCTATCGCTTACGGTAAAACCGCGGCGCTTGGCTTCCTGCATTTGCAGGGTTTCATCAACCAACTGGCGCAAAACCTGCGGAATCATTTCGCGACGCCGATCATCGGTAAGCTGGATATTGGACGTGGCGGCAATAAGATTTAACCGGTCGACCAGATCGACAACCGAAATCGGTTCGTCATTGACCACCGCGGCCAGGCCGATGGTGGTTTGGGCCCGGGCAAGGCCACTCGACAAGGTTAACAGAACAATGCCAACAAGCATCGCGCAAAGCCGAAGCGGTCTGGAAATGTAAGGTCTCATATTCTGTTAAAGTCCTGCTTGCGAGGCAAATTCGCCCAATGTCTTAAAGACGAGGCGGAACATAATTTCGTCGGACTGGCCAAGATCCTGATCCTGGTAGAAGGTCCGGCGCACACGTCCGTCGAAGAGAAAGCACTCGTCTTCGTACTCAAAGCCGATGCCGTATTCAAGGGGGTCGCCGTTTCTGTCCATATCGAAACGGCCATAACCATTGCCTGACCAGTGATCATCAAAGCGATGTTGTGCCTTGAAATACAGTTCTTCACGATCATTAAACTCTTCCGAGCCGGCATTTTCAGAAAGCTGCAAATAACTCAGATCAAGACGAAGAGTACGTTCTTCGCCCAATCCGGCGGCCAACTGGTTGCGACGCGGTGAAAAGTCGTTGTTATCGAGACGGAAGCGGTAAGTTAGATCAACATACTGGTTCGGGGCAACGGTGACGCGCCCGACATAGTCCGAAAGGTGTTTATCAAGACCTGACCCTTCGGCAAAGGTGCCGTTATCCGCCAGGCGATAACTTTGGCCGAACAGGGCGTTGGTATAGCCGCCATTCTGTCCATAAACCCCCCATTCCATGCCGTAACTGGCGCGGAGTCCGTCTTCGGTTTTATCCAGTCCGCCGTAACGGTCGTGGGAAAACAGATTGATGTCATCAAATTCAAAAGACTGGGAATCTTCGTTGGGAATTTCGTCGGGGTTCCCGCCGTTTGGCGACCAGGCAACCATCGCAATCGGCTTGATGACCTGATGATAGCCGCCCTCATCGCGCACAAACGGCATATTCCAGTCAATGGCGGCCAGCGGCACTGTGCGGCCTGTATAACCGGTATAGTCTGACTGACCGTCGCGGGTAACGTTGTTGACCATATAGCTATCGCCACGCATGGAAAGGGACAGTTTGGTCACATCGCCCCAGTCACCAATATGGGGCCGTTCCCAACCGACTTTTCCCGATAAACGGTTGGAATCTGCACCGGTGCGCCGGGAAAGGGACAAGGCGTCAACATCGAATGTTGTGTAAGACCCGTTGGGATTGGTATCGCTGCGACCATGATACTGGGCATGGGGCAAAACAAGCGGGCTGGTTGCGCGGTTGTCTTCTTCTTTCAAGCCCTGAAAATAATATCCGTCGATGCGACCATAATTCTGGCCGGTAAAGCGTTCGCCAAAGACATTCGATGTCAGGACAGAAGGCGAACCAAAGCCATAGCGCGACATGTATGTTTTGCTGGATGCCTGTTCGGCGTCAAAACCCCAGCGCCAGTTTTTATCAATATCAAAGCGGCCCGTTGCATCAACATGCCCTTGCCAGCCATCATCACCACCTTCGGTGATGCTATCAAGGATTTCCAGGTTGCCGGTATCGTATTTCCGCCGATATTGGGATGCCAGCACGGGGCCCTTTTCGGCGGTGATAATCGGGCGCAAGGTAAGATCGCTCGATTTATCAATCACCCAGTAATATGGCAGTTCAAAACGGCTGCCGACGTAACTTGTGCTGCCAAATGTTGGCGCCAGAATACCGGAGCGGCGTTTGACTGTGGGGTCGGGATGGCTGAAATACGGGCTGTAAAGAATAGGGATGCCTTCAAATTCAAGACGGGCATCCTGATATTCGATATTCTGGCCTTTCTGGTCATGAATGACGCGGGCGGCACGAATACGCCAAAGGGGTGGCTTGTCGGGGTCGTCAGCGCACACATTACACGGGGAGTAAACCGCTTTGGCCAGTTCGGTGAAATTACCCTCGCTGCGCCGCGCGCCCACACCGGCCAGCCGGGTATGGTCATCAATCAGGATGTAAATGTCCTTGATGATGCCTTCCTTGAAATCCCCGGTCAGTTCGACATAATTGGCAAACATGACCTCGCCGGTTGGCTCAAGCAATTTGACATTGCCAGTGGCCGAAAGAATATCGCGCGTCATGTCATAGCTGACGGTGTCGGCCATCAGAACGCGGCTGTCGCGCGAAATTTCAACATTTCCACGCGCCGTCACCGTTTTCTGATCGTCGCTGTAATCAACCTCGTCGGCGGAAAACAGTAACTGGTTTTCTTTTTCTTTTTTCTGCGCCGATACGTCGTTTTCCCCGTTATTGTCGGCCGGAGTGCTGGTTTTTACGCTTGGCTGTGCTGTGTCTGTGCCCTGGGCATGGGTGGTGACAGGAACGGTCATTGCAGCAATGCCCCCGATCATGCCCCATACGGCCAGTGTCTTCAGACTTCCCCCTGACAAGTCCGCCATCTAGTTAGCCATCCTCCAGATGTAACAATGTTGATATTCCCAGTAATGTGGAAATACCCGCTGGTGCCCAAGCCGACAAGGCAGGCGGCAGTCCGCCCGAAACGCCCAGTGCCGACGCAACGTCGGTAAAGAAATACAACAGAAAACCGGTGGTGACACCACCACCGATAACAAGTGCCACCCTGCGCCGTCGAGAAAATTTAAGACAGAACGCGGCCGCAATCAAAACCATCGCACATAAAAGAAGCGGTCGTGAGAGCAGGCTGTGGAAATGGATGCGGTGCCGTTTGGCGTTGAAACCTGCGCGTTCCAGCAAATTAATGAAGGGTTTCAAGTCCCAGAACGACATGGTGTCGGGTGAGGCGAAACTGTCCTGAATTTTACGCGCAGTCAGATTAGTCGGCAGTTCGAGGTTTTTTGCGAAGGTGCTTTTTTGCCCCGGCACAAAGCTCCAGGCATCGTAGAAATGCCAAAGACCGGGTTCAAGGACCGCCCGTGCAGAATCGATCCGTGATGTGAAATCATCCAGGTTTTCAAAGCGGAAAACCGTGACATCGCGCAAATCGATACGTTCTTCTTCCTGCGACTGGACGGTGCGGGCAAAAATAACCGCTTGGCCGTTTTGTGTGCCCTGGCGCAACCACAAGCCGCTTGAAGACAAATTCATCACGCTCGACACACCCTTAAGATAACGGGCATCAAGCTTTTCGTATTTTTGCAGCAAAATTGACGATAGCGGATTTAACGCCGTGATCTGGATGGTTCCCAGCAAAAAGGCGCAAAGCAAGGGGGGGAGCAAAAACTGCCACGCCGATACGCCCGCGGCGCGGGTAACCACCAGTTCCTGATTGCCCGTCAGTTTCCAGAACGAATACATTGCGCCAAATAAAACGCCAAAAGGCAAAACCTTTTCGGTCATAAAGGGAATGCGTGCCGTGGCCATTTGCAAGACGATGCTCATGGTTGCATCCGGGCGGCTGCTGGCACGGCGCAAAAGCTCGATCGTGTCACCGATAAAAATCAGACCGACCAGCAACACCAGAATTGCCAGAATTGAAAACAGCACATGGCGCCCGAAATACCACGTTAAAATTGGCGAGATCCTCATATGCGGGATCCTTCTTCGTGGTCTTTGGCCGTTTCGCGGGCCAGCGTGATTTTGGGCCCGCGAAAGGTCCAGTATAATCCGCCGACAATGGGCACCAGCACGTTGATATACATCAGCACAATCAGGGCAGGGTCCTTGGCGGCAATGTTTTTTAGCGCAATCGACATGGCTTCACAGCCTATCATCAGGCCGATGGCAATGAGCAAACGCGAATGCTGGGTGCGGCGTGAAAAGCTGCCAGACACTAAAACAGCAAGGGCGAGCGCGGCAAAGCCGATGGCATAAAGTGGTGTGATCAGCCTTTCATGGCCTTCGGCGCGGTATTTGTTGATATCCTGCTGCTGGATATCGGGGGCTTTTGCTGTTAGCAAATTACCAACACTGCGTTCGCGTGCCTCAAGGTATCGTAAGGACGGGTCAGTGACATCTTCGGCGATATCAACGGCATAGCGATCAAAATACAGGATCGACATGGTGCCGTCGGCGGTGTTTACCTCTTGCCGGTTGCCATCAAGCAGCACAATGCGCGGGCCTTTGTCGGTACGGACAAGGGCGCCGTTTTTGGCCATCATGGTGCTTTGTGCCTTGGGATCGCGGGCATCATGGACGAGAATGCCCATCAGTTCGCTATCCTGCCCGACTTCGCGTACATAAATCGTCAATCCGTCAATATCGGTGAAACTGCCTTCCTGCAACAGCACCGAGGAATAGTCATTGCGGATGGTGTATTGCAGTTCCTTGAACTGACGATAGCTGTAGGGGAGATAATAGAGCGTTAAAAAATAACCGACTGCAGCCACGCCAACGGCAAGAAGGATGGCCGGTTTTGCCAGTGCCCACTGACTAAGCCCGGCGGATCGCATGACAATCAGCTCGCGATCCTGGATCAGCTTGTTATAGGTGAAAACCACCACGAAAAACAAAGCGATCGGCAGGATGATGGTTAAAAAACTGGGCAGTAACAGGGAGGTCAAATGCAAAAAAACCGCAATCGACAGACCTCGATTTACGATCATTTCAACAAAACGCAGGCTTTGCGACAGCCAGATGACACAGAGCAAGCCCAGTGTCACAAAAACCATCATGATAAGCTGCTGCTTAAGCATATATCGGGTTAAGCGATTCATCGGGCGGATTATAGAGAAGCCGATAAAAACAGAAACAGGAAATTGGCCCAAATTTCCCCTATTTTTTCGCATATAGCCAATTGAATGCTTGCCTTGTCGTTTGAGACCATTCGCAACGCGTTATTATTTTGTTTCCGGGGGGCAGGGATCATGTCCCGCAACCGGCCAATTGAAAATAAATCATCAGCTTGGTCGGGTACGGGACAGCATTCCAATGATCTGCTAGCAGGCAAAGCTTAAGTCGGTTGCAAGCAGGCTGTCTTTGTCGTCGCCCGATAATGCGGGATCAAGACAGTTTTTAACTTGCGTTGACAGCATGTCGCATTCAGGGATGATCTGGGTCAGGTAAAAATGGATCGAGGCTGCTTTGCGATCCATAAAAGCGGCGGAGAAATGCGGGCGGGCAAAATCCGAAGCGTTATGCGCCCTAATCATCATCCATCCGCCGCAGACGGTGGCAAAAAGCCGCAAATACGGGCTGGCAACCGCCTGTGCCAGGGCCGGGTCGGTGGCACAGCATTCCAGAATGCTTTTCGTGCAATCGTGCAAATGTGAAATTGCACGGTCAAAATTCGATAATACCGGTTGAAATTCCGGTGTCTGTGCGTGCGCGGCGCTGGTGTCAGTTTGTATTGTGTTGATCAGGTCCAGGGCGCTAGTACCCTGATCGCGCAAAAGTTTGCGGCCAATCAGATCAAGCGCCTGAATGCCGTTGGTGCCTTCATAAATCGGGGCAATGCGAGCATCGCGTAAATGTTGAGCGGCCCCGGTTTCCTCGATATAGCCCATGCCACCATGAACCTGAATGCCCAGAGACGCATTTTCCACACCCAAATCGGTCGACCATGCCTTAACCATAGGAATAAGCAAGTCCGCCCGGGCCTGTGCGCTGGCCCGGTCATTGGCAGTTTCATGATGATGGGCAATATCAAGAAGGCTGGCGGCATAAAGGGCCAGGGCACGCGCGGCTTCGGTACTGGCCCGCATGCGCATCAGCATGCGGGCAATATCGGGGTGATGCAAAATCGGGCCGGGGGCACCCGTGCGCGGGTGGTTGCCCTGAATGCGGGTTCTGGCATATTCAAGGGCTTGTTGATAGGCGCGTTCGCCAAGGGCAATGCCCTGCTGGCCAACCGCAAGGCGGGCGTTGTTCATCATGGTGAACATTGCCGCCAGACCCTTGCCTTCTTCGCCCACCATATAGCCCAGGGCACCGCCATCGTCGCCAAATGCCAAAACGGCGGTCGGGCTGCCATGAATGCCCAGTTTATGTTCAAGCGACACGGTGCGAACATCATTGCGGGCGCCAAGGGTGCCATCGTTATCGGCGATAAATTTGGGCACGATAAAAAGCGATATGCCCTTTACCCCCGCCGGAGCATCGGGTGTGCGGGCCAGAACCAGATGAATGATGTTTTCGCTCAGGTCATGGTCGCCATAGGTGATAAAAATCTTTTGCCCGCGGACCCGCCATACGCCCGTGCCATCAGGAACAGCACGGGTGCGAACCTGTGCGAGATCAGACCCCGCCTGAGGTTCGGTCAGGTTCATGGTGCCGGTCCATTCGCCGGAAATAAGCCGGGTCAGGTACAGGTTTTTTTGCCCTTCGGTGCCATGAAGGGTTAAAAGCTCTATCGCGCCAGCGGTAAGCATCGGGCACAGGGCAAATGCCATGTTAGCCGAATGCCACATTTCGCCAACAGCCGCGCCGACCAAAACCGGTAATCCCATGCCACCATGTTCCGTGCTGGCGGAAATGCCCTGCCAGCCATCGTTTTGAAACTGGCGATAGGCTTCTTGCCAACCATTCGGTGTTTTAACCGTGCCGTCGGGCAAAAGTTGCGCCCCTTGCAGGTCGCCCACCCGGTTAAGCGGGGCCAGCTGGCTGGTGGCCAGTTTACCTGCTTCTTCCAGGATCGCATCGACGGTATCGGCGGTTGCATCGGCATGGCCGGGCAAGGCCGAAACCGTTTCAAGGCCGATAATATGATGAAGAACAAAACGAATGTCGTCTAATGGCGGCGAATAGTCAGTCATGAAAGATGACGTCTCCCGGTTACGTGAGCCGCCCGCTCGGATGTGTTCCTGCTCCTTTTGGCGGAACATCAATTGTTGTTTTCACCATAATCAAGCCTGCGGACGATTTCGAGTCCATAATGCGGATAACGGCAGTGTTGCTGTAAAAACAGCGATAAACGTAAATGTGACAGGCCAAATTCCGGGATTTATGTCATGCGTGCATAATGCCTTGCCGCAATTCGGATATAATTGTCTTTAAAATATCAGGTTCCGGGTCGCGTTTGCGCGATGAAGGATATAATGTCTGGCAACATGAAAATTTGATAACAAGGAGCAAGCGGTGCTGCGAAAGGGAATTTTGCCTATCGTCCTCGGGATTATAATTGCCTTTGCCGGGACGAGACTGGTGGCCTGTGCAGGCCCGGTATGGCCCAATCAGGATGAGCAACGCTTCCTTGATGCCTATCGCGACTATGTTGACAAAAATGCGACCGATGATCAGCTGGACCGGGCCGATAACCTATTTGTCGAGACGGTTCAGGTTTTGCGCGAAACATATGTTTTTGACGTCGACACGGCAAAATTTGTTGATGATGCCATTGCCGCCTTGCCCAAGCTTGAAGAAACCACGGATCGTTCGCCCGACAATATCGTTGGCGAAGCCCTTGACCAAAGCCTGCACGACCTTGACCCGCACAGCGCTTATATGTCGGAAGATATGTTCAAGCGCTTGCAGGAAAGTACGGAAGGCAGCTTTGCCGGGGTGGGTATTGTGATTGCGCAAGATGAAGACAAACAGATCCGCATCGTGTCGCCGATTGACGACACCCCGGCGGCCCGGGCCGGTTTGCAACCCAATGATCGTATTGCCCGGATTGATGACCATGATATGAAAGGTCAACCGATTGCCGAAGCCGTGCGGTTAATGCGCGGCCGGGTTGGCGAGCCGGTAAAACTGGGCATTTTGCGCAAGGAAAAGTCGTTTGATGTCACAATCAAACGGGCCAAAATCGAAGTGCCCTCTGTTACCGCGTCGGTTATCGACAACGACATTCCCTATGTGCGGGTATCGCGGTTTGATGCCAATACGCTGGAGCAAACCCAGGATTATTTGCAGGAACTAAAGGAAAAAGTCCGTAATCCGCGCGGCATCATTGTTGATTTGCGCCGCAATCCCGGTGGCTTGCTCGATTCCGCCGCCGATATGGCCGATCAGTTCCTGACCAAGGGCCTGATTGTTGCGACAGAGGGGCGCGGCGAACGCAAAATGCGCACCTATGAAGCAGACCGCAGCAGTTATTTTGATGGCATACCGATGGTGATTTTGCTCGACCGTGGATCGGCATCCGGGGCGGAGCTGATGGCGGCGGCCCTGCGTGAAAACGGGCGCGGCGTTATTATTGGCGAGCGCTCGTTTGGCAAGGGATCGATGCAGCGCATCATGCCGCTTTCAGGCGGCGGTGGTGTTAAAATCACCACGGGTTATTACACCACCCCGGAAAACCATATTGTGCAAGGCAATGGCGTGGTGCCCGATATTGAAGTGCAGCTCAAAGATGCCGAAGAATTTGACCGCGAAATTGACCTTGCCCACGCCCTGCCGCCCCGCAGGCGTGACCCGCGCAAAACGATTACCACCGTGCAGGCAGATAACTGCGCGGCCAATATCGATATTGAACGGTTGGGCAATGGGGGCTTTCATCCCGAAGATCAGGCGCCAAACCCGCAAACCGATGAAATTGAGCCGCAGGATGGCGATAAAACAGCGGATAATGCCCAAGCTGACAAGGGCGAACCGCCGCATGACGAGGTTTTGGAATGTGCTGTTGGCTATTTCAACAATGGCATGTTGGCCCAATATCGCAGCCAGGTAGAACCATTGTTGCGCGCGGGCTTGTAAAAGACCTTTTGTCGGGCGAAGCCCCGGTAATACCCTAAAAAATGGCGGCATTTTCGGATGCCGCCATTTTCGTATTCAAGCTGTTCTTAACAGGCGGGCGCGGTGGTGCGGCCTGCCGTGATCAGGCTTTCGCCAGAAGGTCTATCAGGCTGGAGGTATCCCAGCGGTTGCCGCCACGGGCCTGAACCTGCGCATAAAACTGGTCCACAAGGGCGGTGACAGGCAAGCGCGCACCGTTGCGGCCTGCTTCATCCAGGCAAATGCCCAGATCCTTGCGCATCCAGTCAACAGCAAAGCCAAAATCAAACTTGCCATCGACCATGGTCTGGCCGCGATTTTCCATTTGCCAGCTTCCTGCCGCACCCTTGGAAATCACATCAATAACCTTGGTCATATCCAGACCGGCCTTGTTGCCAAAATTCATGGCTTCGGACAATCCCTGAACCAGACCGGCAATGCAAATCTGGTTGACCATTTTGGTCAATTGTCCGCTGCCGGTTTCGCCCATCAGTTTGCAGGACCGGGCAAAGGCATCAATGACGGGGGCGGCTTTGTCAAACGCGGATTGGTCGCCACCGCACATCACGGTTAAAACACCATTTTCTGCACCGGCTTGCCCGCCAGAAACGGGTGCGTCGATCATGGATACATCCTGTTTGGCGGCCAGTTCATAAAGGTCGCGCGCGACATTGGCTGATGCGGTGGTGTGGTCCACCAAAATGGTTCCGGCGTTCATGCCTGCCAGCGCCCCATCGGGGCCGGTAATAACGCTGCGTAAATCGTCGTCATTGCCAACGCAGCAAAATACAAACTCGGCGCCCTCGGCGGCTTTGGCCGGGGTGGGCGCAAAGGCACCGCCAAATTCGGCGGCCCATTTTTCGGCCTTCGCGGTGGTGCGGTTATAGACCCTAACGCTGTGGCCCGATTTTTGAAGATGTCCGGCCATCGGGTATCCCATAACACCCAGACCGATAAATGCACATTTGGCCATGATACAGCCTCCCGTTTCTTAAGGTTTTTCCTGTGCCTTATAAAGGACGGGGGCAGGGGCCTTGTCAATCGGCGGCTTTTGTTCTGTGCTGCGCGATATTATACGGTTGGCCATAGGGAAAAGCGGGTTGTCGGGGCAGGACGGGCGTTGACCCGCCCTGACCCGGCAAAAAGCAGAGCGTTCTAGTCGTCGATGCCCAGTTCCTGATCGACATTGCGAACAACGCGCAGGTCATATTGCAATAGGTCGGGCAATTTCCCCTGATAATTGAACTGCGAGAGGAAATAGCGAATGGCATTGATGCGGGCGCGTTTTTTATCATCCGATTTAATGATCACCCACGGGCATGCCTGGGTCGATGTTGCGTAGAACATTTCTTCCTTGGCCTGGGTATATTCATCCCACAGGTTTTGTGACGCCAGATCAACCGGGCTTAGTTTCCACTGTTTTAGCGGGTCTTCCTGGCGTTGGGCAAAGCGGCGCGCCTGTTCATCCTTGCTGACCGAAAAATAGAACTTGGTCATCGAGGTGTGCGAGCGCAGCAACATGCGTTCAAGTTCGGGAACGGATTGTAAGAACTCGCTGACTTCAAACCGGGTACAAAACCCCATCACCCGTTCGACCATCGCCCGGTTATACCACGACCGGTCAAACAGCACGATTTCGCCGCCAGAGGGCAAATGCTGCATATATCGCTGAAAATACCACTGGGTGACTTCGCGATCATTGGGTTTATCAAGTGCAACAACGCGGGCACCACGAGGGTTTAAGTGTTCTGTAAAGCGTTTGATGGTGCCGCCTTTACCCGCAGCATCGCGTCCTTCAAAAATGATCAGGGCTTTGACCTTTTCACTTTTGACCCAGTTCTGAAATTTCAAAAGCTCGATATGCAGCGGTGCAATCAGTTCCAGATATTGTTTGGTTTTGATTTTTTTCAAAGGTTCGTCTGGTGACTCCGGCAGGTCGGGGGGCGTGCCAGACCCTTTCGGGACAAGATGTGCCGCGCGCTTCTCGACGGTGGAAACTTCTTTTTCGTGTTTTTTGGCATCTTTACGGGCCATTTCTACGTCGTTCTTGCGTTGTGCTTTGGCGTCTTTGGCTGTTTCGGCCTTATCTGATTTGATCGCGTGATCGTCATCACCATTTCCGTCGTCCAGCCGTTCCATGGTCAGGCTTTCGGCATCGAGCAACATGTGGTCGCGGGTTTCACTGTCAAGCGTGCGCAGGTCAGGGTGCTGGTTGGCATGGCTGCGGCTATGCTGCGTTTTATGAAGGGCCTTTTCCAGCAGGGGATCGCCATGGACCTTTTTGGCAAGCGGTTTTTTCGGCGTCGGTTTCTGCTTTTTGGCCATCTTCAATCCTTTTCCCTGGGAGGCACCACTGGCGGGCGCCAAGACCGCCCCGCCAGATGTAAATTCAGGTATACAGGATATGAACTCTTTTCACCTGATCGCAAGCAGACAGATCAATTCTTCAAATGAATGTGCCAATGATGTGATTTTTCATATTCAGTGTTAATATCTGTCCGGCGCAAACCGATATCGGCCAGTTGGTGGTCGGTCATATCCTGAACCGACAAGAGATGGCTGCGCCGGGTTAACCGCAGCGTCAGGTGCAGCGCTAAACAGTCAAAAAAGCCATTCACGGCATCGAGAAATTGCCCGAACCCGTGTTTGATGGCACCGGTTCGGTTTTTTGTGTTTTGCGGACAATTGCCAGCGTATCTAATGGATGTGCTGCGGGTCATGGGGGTGTTCTTCCGGTTGACTAGGTTTTTCCTGCTCGTGGCAGGTGCGTTATTCCTTGTTTTTCGACCAGAAATCACCGGGTGACAAACCATACATTCTCGGCATATATATTAGTTTAGCTAATGATTATGCGGCCAGTTCGCAAAGCAGGGCGTTGGCCGTGTCGTGTGCGTGTTTGGTGCAGACTGAATTTATTGTGAGCGGAGAACCGACCGTGAGATTGCCCCCGTTGCAAGCCCTGCGCGCCTTTGATGCCGCCGCCCGGCATTTGAATTTCACCCGCGCGGCCGAGGAACTTTTTGTTACCCAGGGTGCGGTTAGCCAGCAAATCCGCCAGCTTGAGGAATATCTCGGGTTTCGGCTGTTTTTTCGTCTGCCGCGCCGGTTGCAATTAACCGACGAAGGCGACCGGCTGGCACGCGCCACCAGCGAAGGTTTCACCCGGATTGCGGGCGAAATTGAAAGCCTGTTGGCGGTAGAAGAGGCCGGGGTGGTGACGGTGAGTGTGCTGCAATCTTTTGCGGTGAAATGGTTGATCCCGCGTCTGGGGCATTTCCGTGCCGAGCATCCTGATATTGACGTGCGCATTCATGCCGATGACCGTCTGGTTGATTTTCGCACTGAAGGCATTGATCTGGCCGTGCGCTTTGGGCGGGGGCATTACCCGCATTTACATACCGAACGTTTGATGCGCGACGAGGTTTTTCCGGTATGCAGCCCGGATTATCTGGCATCCAATCCACCCTTGTCCGTGCCGCAAGATATTGCAGGGCACCAGTTATTGCATGATGCCACGTCGGATGCCGACATGCCGCGTGCCGCCGACTGGCAATTCTGGCTTGACGGGGTTGGGGTGACCGGCATCGATTTGCGGCGCGGCTTGCGGTTTAACAGTGGTGATATGGTGATACAGGCCGCCCTGATGGGGCAGGGCATTGGCGTGGCGCGTACATCATTGGCGGCACAGGATTTAAAGGCCGGTCTGCTGGTGCGTCCGTTTCCGCAAAAAGTGGCGTCAAGTTATGCCTATTATGTGACCTGCCCGGAGGAAAACCTGAACCGGCCCCGGGTGGTGGCCTTTATTCGCTGGTTAAAAAAGGAAGTTGCCGCCACCCTCAAAGATATCGAGGAAAACCAGCCCGGCCTGTCTGCCGGGCAAAAGGCAGACTCGGGTGCCGTTTCGTCGGCTTAAAGTCTGCCGCAATGATGGCGCGCCGGGTCGGAATTTCAGATCAGACCCAGATCGCGCAGTTCCATTGCCATATCTTCGGGCAGCGCATCGGCGTTGGTGCCGCTTTTGGCATCTGGTGGAGTTTTGTCAGCAGCCAGATAACGCCAGCCCTGAAAGGCGCGATGCGGATAGGCGGCGGTTTCGATGAGATTGTCGTCTAAAACAATGCGGCAATGTTTGATGCCGGCCTCGTCGGTAAATTCTTCGAGATCGGTCACGCGCTGGCGGCAGCGGATGGCGCCCTTGATTACCCAATAAATCGATCCGCCATCGAGAACTTCGTCACGGCGTTTGGGCGACATGCGGGTGGTGTGATACGTGCGGCCATAGGTTTGGCGCATATATTCCTGCCATTGGCGCAATGTTTCCGGGCTTTCGGTGCCGACACTTAATTTGATCAGGTTCTGGGGCATGGTGCGATCTGTTGTAAATTGCAGTTGTTGACCTAGCCGAGGGCGCGGTGAACGTCAAGTTTCACAAATAATAACAAAAAATAAATGTTGTTTAAGGTATTTAACAAAAAAACTTGACCAATAACGTCCGATCAGCCAAATTCCACATAACAAAAGCCCGGTTCAATGCGGGCACCCATGAGAGATTTACTGTCTGAGAGAACCCAATGTCCCTGCAAGTTGTTACGGCAAACCGGCTTGATGATGGCCTGGCGGTGTTTATGACCGCTGATGACGGATGGAGTACCGACATCCGTGATGCTGTTTGCGCGAAAGATGCCCAACAGGCGGAAGCCTTGATGGCGCGCGCCGATACCCAAAAGCAGCAGGTAACCGTTGTTGGCCCGTATCTGATTGATGTTGCGCAGGAAGATGGTGTGCTGGTGCCAACCAAATACCGCGAAGTATTGCGCACATTAGGGCCAAGTGTTCGGACCGATCTTGGTTATCAGGCGGGATAAGGAGCATACATTATGTATCGTTATGACGATTTTGACCGCCAGCTTGTTGCGGAACGCACCGCGCAGTTTCGCGACCAGGTTGCCCGGCGTATTTCCGGCGAACTGACCGAAGACCAGTTCAAACCTCTGCGCCTGATGAATGGCGTTTATTTGCAACTGCATGCCTATATGCTGCGTGTTGCCGTGCCTTATGGCACCCTGAACGGCGAACAGATGCGCAAGCTGGGTTATATTGCGCGCACATATGACAAGGGCTATGGTCATTTCACCACCCGGCAGAATATCCAGTATAACTGGCCGAAACTAAACGAAATTCCCGATGCGCTGGCCGATCTGGCAACGGTTGAAATGCATGCCATTCAAACCTCGGGCAACTGCATTCGTAATACCACGACCGATCAATATGCCGGTGCGGCCGCCGACGAAATTGAAGATCCGCGCCCCTATTGCGAACTGATCCGCCAATGGTCGACGTTTCACCCGGAATTTACCTATCTGCCGCGCAAGTTTAAAATTGCGGTTACCGGATCCCCCAATGATCGTGCCGCAGTACGTGTGCATGACATTGGGCTGCGCATGCACAAAAACGCTGCCGGTGAAACCGGGTTTGAGGTGACAATTGGCGGCGGTTTGGGCCGCACACCGTTTGTCGGTAAAACCGTGCGCGATTTTATCGGCAAAAATGATTTGTTTTCGTATCTGGAAGCCATTTTGCGGGTTTATAACCGCTTTGGCCGCCGCGATAACAAATACAAGGCGCGGTTCAAAATTCTGGTTCACGAAGTTGGCATTGATGATATCCGCCAGCAAGTCGAAGAAGAATGGGCGAAAATCAAGGACGGCTCCTTGCGAGTGAGCGATGACGAAATTGCGCAATATATTGCCCAGTTTGCCCCGCCTGCGTTTGAAGAATTGCAAGATAACGACCCGGAATTTGAACGCCGCAAACAGGCCCATCCCGATTTTGCCGCCTGGGTGCGTTCAAACGTGATTGCGCACAAGCAGCCCGGTTATGCCATTGCCAATATTTCGCTAAAACCGATTGGCGGTATTCCCGGCGATGCCACGGCCGCGCAAATGGAACTGGTCGGCGATCTTGCCGATCAATACAGCTTTGGCGATGTGCGCGTTACCCACGAACAAAACCTTGTTCTGCCCCATGTTAAAAAGGCCGATCTTTTTTCCTTGTGGGCCGAATTGAACGGCGCGCAACTGGCAACTGCCAATCTGGGATTTGTGACCGACATTATTGCCTGCCCGGGGCTGGATTATTGCGCCTTGGCAACCGCACGGTCGATCCCGCTGTCGCAGCGCATTTCCGAACGATTTGGCGATCTGGAACGTCAATATGATATTGGCGAACTAAAGATCAAAATTTCGGGCTGTATCAATGCCTGCGGGCATCACCATGTTGGCCATATCGGCATTTTGGGCCTCGATAAGCGCGGTAAGGAATTTTACCAGATCACGTTGGGGGGCGATGCCAGCCAGGATGCAGCCATTGGCAAAATTGCCGGTGCCGGTTTTTCCGAGGCCGAGGTTGTCGACGCAATTGAAGCACTGATTACCCGTTACATCGACATTCGTACAGTTGGCGAACGTTTCATCGATACCTATCGCCGTGTTGGCATGGACCCGTTCAAGGAGGTGCTTTATGGCGATCGTTAAGAATGATTGCGTGATCGACAATGAATGGGTCGCGCTTGATGATGAAAGTTCGGTGCCTGAAAGCGGGGCAAATGTGCTGGTTAGTCTGGCGCGGTTTAAAGCCGAGCATGACAGCCTGATCGCCCGCAATGGCGGGCTGGGCGTGTTGCTGGTACCCGGCGATGCCCCGGAAGATCTGGCCGACGATATCGACCGGTTTTCGCTGATTGCGGTGAAATTCCCGGCCTATACCGACGGGCGCGGATATTCCTATGGCCGTATTTTGCGGGAGCGTTATGGCTATAAGGGTGAAATGCGCGCGGTTGGCGATGTGCTGCGCGATCAGATTTTATACATGCACCGCTGCGGCTTTGATGCCTATGAGATGGCTGACGACGGTGATGTTGCGCTTGAAAAGGTGCGTGCTGCCTTGCGCGATATGACGGTTTATTACCAGCCCACCGGGGATGACCGTGCCACCGCAGGCTCGTTGCGCGAGCGTCGCCGGGCCGCCCTTGACGGGGCGTCATCGTAAGATATTTCGATATAAACTGCCGACTGAACCTTGAATGGGCACCTTATTGGTGTCCATTTTTTTTGGTGTCCTTAAACAAAAATGCACCCCGAAGGATGCATTTTGCCGTGGAAGCGCGTTGGTGAACCGGCTAAGGCCGCTATGCCGTCTATGCTTGTGATAAAGGCTTGCGCGCCAGAAATGCGCCCGATAAACCGCCCAGCACCAACCAGAAACCTGCACTGGTAATGATCGATGCAATGGCAAATTCGGCGGCGAGTTCGGCAGGCAGGGAGCCACCAAGGGCTTCTGCGACATGGGGCGCGCCATAAAGATGCGGGGTGACAATGGCCACCAGCCCTACCAGTTTATAAATCCAGCCCCGGCCAAAGGCGATCAGGGCCAAGCCGGCGGCGCCGCCAATAGCGGCACTAAGCCACCATATTTGCCGGGCTTCCAGCGGGGCGGATACAGAACCGGGTAATTCGGGCGGCAGGCCCAGAGATGGCAACAGTGAAAAAGCCAAAAACCCGCACACGCCCCACATCAAACCCTGACGGATGGTAATGTCTTTGCCGCGCAACACAATTCCGGCGCATAGCAACAGGGCATAACCAACACCGATCACGATATTGGCAAGCAAGGTATAGGAAATACGTTCAAAGCCGTCTTGCGGTGCCCAGGCGTTTTCGTCGTGATGATGGTCGCTGGCGGTGGTGGTGGCATCGCCATGATCATGGTCGTGGGTAGTATTGGCGGTGGCGCCTGCATGGTCGTGCGCGTGATCATGGTCAGGGGCGGCTGTGGCAAGGGTGCCTGATGCTGTTTCCGGTGCGGTTGCCAGCGTCTGTGACGCTGTCGTCGCGGCGTCCATTTCCTCGTAGGTTTCGGCCTCAAGGATAAGGGGGGTGACTTTTAAATGCTGGGCAGCGGAAACAAACACGCCCCCAAGCACGCCAGCGAAAATCGCGGCGAACAGGATACGTTGAATCATATCGAAAGACCTTTGGGGCGGTTTGCCTTAGTGGCAGGGGAACGCAAATGCATGGCGCCCGTCATGGGCGGCATTATGCAGGGTGTTGGCACTGGCAAAACCGGCCCCATACAACAAAACCCCGCCCAGAACCATCGCTACGGCGGCCGCCGCAATGCGCTGGCTAATTCCCAAAGATACTGTTTTGGTCGCTGTCGTCATTTTCAGAAAACTCCCTCCGAGTTTTTGTGTGTACCCCGAACGGCCAAATAATTTCGGCCAAACGTCCGTGCAGGCAGGTTTCCTGGCTCGTGGGTCGTCGCTGAAAACAACCTTCCCGATCCTTTAAGACTGCGGATCAGTGACCATTCCCGTTTTCAACTCGCCACTCACAGTTGCGGGGGCAGCCCGGGCGCAGGATGCAACGCTTTTTAACGCCAGACGCATCCTTTTCCCGTGTTCCCTTGGCCAAACAGGCCAAACCCGACACAGGAGCCGAATATGACATTCTCTGTCCGCAAGGGAAAGACAAAACCGCCATATGCAAATTTGCGCAAAGGGAGAGCAGGGCGATACTTTCGTTGGGATTTAAATAAAAACTATTCGTAAGGGGTGGTTTAGGATGTTCGTGTGAAACGTGTCACTGCGCATCAGGACAATTTAGTAGATAATACCTATACAATGAGATAATAACGGCGAACTAAAGGGGATAATGGAAGACGGGGTTGTCGTGTTAAAGAATATTAGTATTTCGAAAAAGATCTTTGGGGGCTTTGGCCTGATTGTGGCGCTGCTGCTGGTTATTACGGTGGTATCGGGCCTGTCGTTGCGGGCGGCCGATGACAACTTTAAAAGTTATCGCCAGCTTGCCTTGCAAACCAATCTGGCCGGTCGGGTACAGGCAAATTTGCTGGAAACCCGGTTGGCGGCAAAGGACTTTTTGCTGACAATGTCGGAAAAGTCGGAGGCTGCAGCGAAAAAACGCGCGGCTGCGACACTGGATTTGAACCGGCAACTGTCAGAAGTTAACACCCAGGACAATGTTCACAGTTTGCTGGCAGGTGCGGCAGCAGAATTGCAGCAATATCTTGAGGCCTTCAACCAGGTTGTTGATCTGACCAGGAAGGGCGATACGGCGTCGCTTGCCCGTCGGGATGCGCTGGTACACGGGACGCTTGATGTGATCGGCCCCCAGATTGCGTCGGTGATGGAAGAACTGAAGCTGTCATTGAAGGCCGAACAGGATGAGCTCGGCCCGCGTGCCAGCAGTGCAACCGAAATGGCTATGATTGTGTCGATTACGGTCTCGCTGGTGGCATTGGTATTGGGGGCTGTTGCCGCCTTTATGGTCGGGCAGGGTATTTCCCGGCCGGTGCTGGCGTTAACCGATGCCATGCGCGCCCTGGCCGCCGGCGATAAATCAACCGACATTCCCGGTCAGGATCATAACGACGAAATCGGTGATATGTCGGCGGCCGTTCTGGTGTTCAAGCAAAATATGCAAAAGGCCGATGACCTGGCGCAAAAAGAACTTGAAGCACAGCATCGCCGCGTGCAGCGCACCGAAATGATTGACCGCCTGACCACCGATTTTGACCATGATGTGAGCGACGCGCTGAAAACCGTTGCCGCAGCGGCGACAGAAATGCAGGCCACCGCGCAATCCATGACGGCAACGGCCGAGGAAACCGGTCGTCAGTCAACCGCGGTTGCTGCGGCGTCTGATCAGGCATCAAGCAATGTGCAGATGGTGGCCAGTGCTGCCGAAGAATTAAGCGCGTCGATCAATGAAATCAGCCATCAGGTGAGCCAGTCCTCGCAAATTTCGACCAAAGCGGTCAGCGATGCCGAGCAGACCAATATTCAGGTCAAAGGTTTGGCCGAAGCCGCGCAGAAAATTGGCGACGTTGTGAACCTGATTAACGACATTGCCAACCAGACCAATTTGCTGGCCCTGAATGCGACGATTGAGGCGGCACGCGCCGGTGAAGCAGGTAAAGGGTTTGCCGTGGTTGCGGCTGAAGTGAAAAATCTGGCATCGGCAACCGCACGTGCGACCGATGAAATTACCAGCCAGATCACCGGTATTCAGAATGAAACCCGCGAGGCGGTGCTTGCCATTCAGTCAATCGGTGGCACCATTGCCCAGATTAACGAGATTGCCGCCAATATTGCCAGTGCGGTTGAGCAGCAAGGGGCCGCAACCCAGGAAATTACCCGCAATGTGCAACAGGCATATTCGGGCACCAGCGAAGTTTCGCAAAATATTTCCGGCGTTACCGAGGCGGTTTCGTCAACCGGGGCTGCTGCCGAACAGGTTCTGGCGGCATCGGGCGAATTGTCCGAGCAATCCGAGGTCTTGCGCAGCCGGGTCGAACAGTTTTTGCACGCTGTCAAAACGGCCTGATGCCGTAACCCGTGCCAGGATCCAGACAATAGCGTGAATATCGGATCAGAATAAAAAACCGATACGCAAAGCATAAAACACGAGCAAACAAGAACCCTTGCAGCATATGTAACATGTTGCGGGGGTTTTTGTTTGGGGAACAGTGCAAAACCGGGCTGGTTTGGCGCGAAAATTAAGCGTTACGCGCCGTGTATCAGTTCAGGTGAGCCGATATTGCCAGTTGCGCCTTGGATGCGGATGGTCGCCCGACCCGGCTGCAAATCCAGTGTCCGGTTGCGACCAGTTTTTCCAGATCAACACCGCTTTCAATGCCAAGGCCGTTAAGCATGTAAACGACATCTTCGGTGGCAACATTGCCGCTGGCACCTTGCGCATAGGGGCAGCCACCCAGGCCCGCCACCGAACTGTCAATGGTGGCAATGCCCATTTGCAGGGCGGCCAGCAAATTGGCCAGGGCTTGACCATAGGTGTCGTGGAAATGGGCGGCTATTTTTTCAATCGGAATGTTTTGCGCAACGGCGGCAATCATATCCTGCGCTTTGACAGGCGTCCCCGTGCCAATGGTGTCGCCAAGGCTGACTTCATAACAGCCCATCTCATAGAGTTCCTGTGCAACCCCGGCGACCTTGGCCGGGGCAACATCACCTTCATACGGGCAGCCCAGCACGCACGAGACATAGCCCCGCACGGCGACGTTGTTTTTGCGCGCCTTGTCGATCACCGGGCGAAACCGTTTCAGGCTGTCGGCAATCGAACAATTGATGTTTTTTTGCGAAAAACTTTCCGAGGCGGAACCAAAAACCGAAACTTCGGTGGCCCCGGCGGCAATGGCGGCGTCCAGTCCTTTCAGGTTGGGGGTTAGAACCGGATAGGTCACACCATCCTTGCGGCTGATCTGGGTCATCACGTCGTGGGCATCGCCCATTTGCGGCACCCATTTGGGGCTGACAAACGCGGTGGCTTCGATTACTGAAAGTCCGGCTTCGCCCAATTGATGGATCAACTCGATTTTGGTGGCAGTGGAAACCATCGCCTTTTCATTTTGCAGACCGTCACGCGGGCCGACTTCAACAATCTTTACCTGTTTGGGCAAATTTCCCAGCGTGCGCCGTGGCATGGTCAGGCCTCCTCGATTGCAATCAATTCGTCGCCGTCGCCCACCTGGTCGCCAACGGCAAAATACACTTCCCGAACGGTTCCTGAAACGGGGGCAGAAATGGTATGTTCCATCTTCATGGCCTCCATAATCACCAGTTTGTCACCAGCTGTCACAGCATCGCCGGTTTTTGCCATCACTGCAATGATCTTGCCGGGCATGGGCGCGTTAAGGTTGCCCGCGGCACCCGCATTGGCACCGGCATTTTCGGCAGGATCAAATATTTCCAGCCGGTCCATCTTGCCAGGACGAAAAATTGTCAGGCTGTTGCCAACCCGGCGCACGTCGGCGCGTTTGCGAATGCCATCAAATGTTGCGGTGATATTACCGTTGTTATGGTGGGCCTGTTCCACGCGCACGGTGCCGCCGCCGGGCAAATCGCAGATATAACCAAAATCACGATAGTGAACCTTGACGGTCAGATCATCGTCATTGTGACGCAAGATAATATCATGATGGTTGTCGTCATTCATGCGCCAGCCATTGGTGCTGTGCCACGGCGACCACGGGTCGGTGCTGGCACTTGCGTAAGTGCGCGATTCGCAATCGCGCTGGTGCAAAACCTCCAGCGCAGCAAAGCATAATGCGTCATTGTCGGGCAGGGACGGGGCGGGGATCAGGTCGTTGATGTAAGTGGGGATAAACCCGGTTTCGACCTCGGCGCGCTCAAAGGCCGGATGGCGGGCGATGTTGGCCAAAAAGCCGGTATTGGTGGTGACGCCCACAATTTGCACATTATCGAGTGCGCGCGACAAACGCCGCAAGGCCGATGTTCTATCCTGATCCCAGACAATCAGCTTGGCTATCATGGGGTCATAATGGATGGACACAACGCCGCCCTGATAGACCCCGGTATCAATGCGCACATGCGGGCTGGCGGCGGGCATGTGCATGTGAACCAGTTTGCCGGTGGCGGGCAAAAAATCATTGTGCGGGTCTTCGGCATAAAGACGCACTTCAAAGGCATGACCGTTGATTTTTAACTGGTCCTGCGTTTTGGGCAGGGTTTCGCCATCTGCCACGCGCAATTGCCATTCGACCAGGTCTTCACCCGTGATCATTTCGGTCACCGGATGTTCGACCTGCAGGCGAGTATTCATTTCCATGAAATAAAAATCACCCGAGGCATCCAGCAGAAATTCAACCGTGCCAGCGCCCTGATAGCCAATGGCGCGCGCCGCATCGACGGCAGCCTTGCCCATGCGGGCACGAAGGTCCTCGGGCATGTTGGGTGCGGGGGCTTCTTCGATTACTTTTTGGTGGCGGCGCTGCAACGAGCAATCGCGCTCAAACAAATAAACCGCATTGCCATGGGCATCGGCAAAAACCTGAATTTCAACATGGCGGGGATGCTGTATCAGCTTTTCAATCAGGCAATGGTCATCGCCAAAGCTGGACCGGGCTTCGCGTTTGCAACTGATCAGGGCATCGGCAAAATCGGCGGCGGTTTCAACCGCGCGCATGCCTTTGCCGCCGCCGCCGGCGGATGCCTTGATCAGAACCGGATAGCCGATTTTATCGGCTTCTGCTGCCAAAAGGTCCGGGTCCTGATCGGCACCATGATAGCCCGGCACCAGCGGCACGCCAGCTTTTGCCATGATCTTTTTGGCTTCGGATTTGGACCCCATCGCGCGAATGGCGCTGGCAGGCGGGCCGACAAAAACGGCACCTGCTTTGGCAATGGCATCGGCGAAACCGGCATTTTCGGATAAAAATCCATAACCGGGATGCACGGCATCGGCCCCGGATTTTGCCAGAACGTCCAGCAACCGGTCTGTGCGCAAATAGCTGTCCGCCGGGGCGGGGCCGCCAATGTGCCATGCCTCGTCGGCCTGTTGCACATGCAGGGCATTGGCATCTGCGTCGGAATAAACGGCAATGGTGGTAATGCCCATGCGTTTGGCGGTGGCAATAACCCGGCAGGCAATTTCACCGCGATTGGCGATCAGCAGTTTGCGCAGCATGTGTTTATTCCTTAATCCAGAAGGCGGATCGTTTTTCAAGAAAGGCGCTTACCCCTTCGCGGCCTTCGGAGCTGGCGCGTTGATCGGCGATGCGGGCGGCGGTTTCTTCAATCAGGTCGTCGTCAATCGGGTGTGCGGCGATGGCATAAATCAGGTCCTTGGCGGCGGCCATGGCGCTTGGGCTGTTTTGCAATAAAAGCTGCGCCATCTCGTCGCCCCTGGCGATCAACTCGTCCGCTTCGGTGATCTCATGGACCAGACCAATTTTTTGCGCGGTGGCGGCATCAAACCGTTCGGCGCTAATGAAATATCGCCGCGCCTGTGCCGTGCCGATGGCCGCGATCACGTAGGGTGAAATCACGGCGGGGATCAGCCCCAGTCGCGTTTCCGACAAGCAAAATTTTGCCCGGTCCGAGGCGATAACAATATCGCAACAGGCAGCCAGGCCAACGCCGCCGCCAAATGCCGCGCCATTGACCATGGCAATGGTGGGTTTGCTCATGAAATTAAGGGTTTTCATCAGCGTTGCCAGATGGCGTGAATCCGCCAGGTTTTCAGCACGGCTGTACTCGGCCATGCGTTTCATCCAGTTAAGGTCGGCCCCGGCAGAAAAGCTTTTGCCCGCGCCCGTCAACTGCACCACACGCACGGCAGTGTCGGCGTTCAGGGTGGTTAGCGTGGCGGTTAAATCGCGGATCAGGGCATCGTCAAAGGCATTGTGAATGTCGGGGCGGTTTAGCGTAACCCGCCCAATGCCGTTTTGATTGATGGTGCAGATCAGGGCGGTGTTATCGCCGTTAACTTTTGACATGGTTATATCCCCTGCATCACATGCGGAAAACGCCAAACCGGGTTTCTTCCGCCGGTTTGTTAAATGCCGCCGACAGCCCAAGGCCCAGCACCATGCGGGTATCGGCCGGGTCAATTACGCCATCATCCCACAGGCGCGCCGAGGCGTAATAGGGGTGGCCTTGTTCTTCGTATTGCGCGCGAAGGGGGGCCTTAAAGGCTTCCTGCTGGTCTTGCGGCCAGGTTTCACCGCGTTTTTCCAGTGCGTCGGCTTTAATTTGCGTCAGCACATTGGCGGCTTGTTCCCCGCCCATTACTGAAATGCGGGCATTGGGCCACATCCACAAAAAGCGCGGGCTATAGGCGCGGCCACACATGCCGTAATTACCAGCCCCGAATGACCCGCCGATCAGCACAGTGAATTTGGGTACTTTGGCGGTGGCAACGGCAGTAACCAGTTTGGCGCCGTCCTTGGCAATGCCGCCGCTTTCGTATTTTTGACCAATCATAAAGCCGGTAATGTTTTGCAAAAACACCAGCGGAATGCCGCGTTGCGCGCACAATTCAATGAAATGGGCACCTTTAAGCGCACTTTCGGAAAATAAAATGCCGTTATTGGCAATAATGCCGACGGGATAGCCAAATATGCGGGCAAAGCCGGTGACCAGTGTGGTGCCATAAAGGGCCTTGAACTCGTCAAATTCTGAACCATCCACAATGCGGGCGATAATTTCGCGCACGTCATAGGGTTTTTTGGCATCCGCCGGAATTACCCCGTAAATCTCGCGCGGGTCATAGGCCGGTGCGGCGGGTTCATGCAGGGTGATGCCGGGGTTTTTGGTCCAGTTCAGGTTTTTTACAATGGTGCGCGCAATTGACAGGGCGTGGGCGTCGTCCTGGGCGTAATGGTCGGTCACACCCGATGTTTTGCAATGCACATCGGCCCCGCCCAGGTCTTCGGCGGAAACAACTTCGCCGGTTGCGGCCTTTACCAAAGGCGGGCCGCCCAAAAAGATCGTGCCCTGATTGCGGACAATAATGCTTTCGTCCGACATGGCGGGCACATAGGCGCCGCCCGCGGTGCAAGACCCCATGACAACGGCAATTTGCGGAATACCCTTGGCCGACAGATTGGCCTGGTTAAAAAAGATGCGGCCAAAATGATCGCGGTCGGGGAAAACATCGTCCTGACGGGGCAGGTTGGCACCGCCACTATCAACCAGATAAAGGCAGGGCAGGTGGTTTTCCAGCGCAATTTCCTGCGCGCGCAGATGCTTTTTGACCGTGATGGGGTAATAGGACCCACCCTTGACCGTGGCATCATTGGCGACAATCACGCATTCAACGCCCGATACCCGGCCAATGCCGGTAACGATGCCTGCGGCAGGCACATCTTCATCGCCATACATGCCCCATGCGGCCAGTTGAGAAAGCTCTAGAAAGGGCGATCCGACATCTAACAACTGGCGAATGCGTTCGCGCGGCAATAATTTGCCCCGGCCCGTATGGCGGTTACGGGCACGTTCACCGCCGCCCAGTTTGATTGTGCTGATTTGTTCGCGCAAATCGGCGACCAGTTTTTCCATCTGGTCGGCATTGCTGCGAAAGTCTTCGGCGCGGATATTGATGGCGGATTTTATCTGCATGTCCCGTCCTGCTGGGTCGAAACCAAACCGCTTCGGGCCAGCCAAGTGGCAGGCGGCGCGGCCCACATAAATGTTATTCTGGCCTGTTGGCCATGCGCTTGTTATGGCGGAAGTTTACGTAAACGGCAAGCATAAATTGGTATTTCAGTACCGAATAAACGTATATGGCCTGCGCGAGGGATTTTTCCCCGTTCGAAACAGGAAATTTCTTTGATACTGAGTTGATTTTAAATAAAATTTATTGCGGTGCAGGCGCGCGCTTTAAGGCTGCTTCTGATCGCTTGGCCGCGCGGTGGTGGCCACAATTGCGCCGCTGTCCGGTTTTCCGTCTGGTCATATGCCGCATTTATGGCGGCACGCAGGGGGCTTGTGCGCCAGAGCGGAGGGTGGACAAGCAAGGGATTCGCCGGGGGGATGTCGATAGTTTTGTGCAGGCAAAAAATGCGAGGCAAAGACCGGCACGGCGGGTTGGCTTGATGGTGGCGTGCCGGTTATGCTCCAGGGAAAAACAGAACAGGCAGTGTTTTGTTCTGCCTGTTCTTAATTTTCAAGCGTGGCTTTTGATCCACTGTTCCAGGTGGTCCATGCGGTCATTGCCGAAAAACGGCTCGTCCTTGTAAAAAAAGAACGGTGAGCCAAAGGCACCCCGGGCGATGGCGTGGTCGATTACCTCGCGCAGATGCTGTTTCCATTTCGGGTCGACGATGGCTTCGCGAAGCGCACCAGCATCAATCTCGTGGCGGGTCGCTGTGGCGATCACGGTTTCGGGGTCGCTCATATCCAGGCCATCGGCAAAATAGCCCCGGTAAATATCATGGGCAAATTTTTGCGCCAGTTTGGGATCGAAACTGGCGATCCAGTAAAAGGCGCGGCTGGGTGCCAGGGCGGCATAGGGGAATTTGGCGGGGATTTTAAAGGGGGTGCCTTGCAGGCGCGCGCAACGTTCCATGTCATGACGGAAATAGTCGCCGCGAATCGGTTGTTCGATCAGGGGGCTTTGCCCCGTTTGCTTAAATGCGGCACCGATCAGAAACGGACGCCAATGCACCGTAACGCCGCAGCGTTGCGCCAGATCATCGATCCGTTCGCTGGCGAGATAGCCATAAGGGGAGGAGAAATCGAAGTAAAAATCCAATTCTGACATTGCTTACCGTCCCTGTTGATCAGTTTATTTTCCCTGATCGTTACGGATTTGCAGGCAAATATGCTACTTTAAAATCACAAACGGGTGATTTTGCCAAAGTCAGCCTAGCCGATACTCTCGGGAATGCCGGTTATATAATTGTGATTCCCGGGCGCACCTTAACTTCTTCCATCACCACATAGGTGTGGGTTTGGCTAACCCCTTCGATGGATGACAGGCGTTCAAGAAATTCGCGGTAGGCATACATGTCGGACACCCGCGATTTCATCAAATAATCGAAACCACCGGCCACCATGTGGCATTCTTCGACTTCGGACAATTTGCGTACCGCATTGGAAAATTTATCGAACACATCAGGTGTGGTGCGGTCCAGCGTGATTTCGACAAAAACCACCAGCGACTGGTCCAGCTTGCGGGGGTCCAGCCGTGCCATATAGCCAATGATAAAACCCTGCTGTTCCAGGCGGCGCACACGCTCAAGACAGGGGGTCGGGCTTAGATTGACCCGGCGGGACAGTTCCACATTCGACATTCTGCCATCATGTTGCAGTTCCCGCAGGATTTGCTTGTCGATCTTATCGAGATTTTTGACATTCTTCTGCATTTATTGGCCTCAGCCAGTGTTTCAAGCTGCATTATAGAAGTTATGCTGGATGATATATCGCAATTTTGCGAAAAATGGCAGCATATTTTTCTAAATCGTCATTATTCTGGAGCCATTACAGAGGCCCTTGCGTTTCAACTATGTCGGGAAAAGCGGATGATAACCGTCCCGCATGATTGATGCGCCTGATTGCGGGCCGCGTCTTTTTGAACAGGGAGTTTTTGCGTGATGTTTCGTTCCCCCTTGCCAGTAACCGATAAATTGCGGGCCAAGATTTTGGCGACATATCGGTGCGATGAAGAAGCCGTTGTCAATTACCTGATCGAACAGGCAACGGTATCGCCACAAGACAAGGCAAGGGTGCAGGAAAAGGCCTATCAACTGGTGGCCAATGTGCGCGCTGCCGATACAGGCAAGACCGGCATCGATGCATTGCTGCATGAATATGAACTGACCAGCAAGGAAGGCGTGATCCTGATGTGTCTGGCCGAAGCATTGCTTCGTGTGCCCGATGCGGTGACTGCCGATAAACTTATCCAGGACAAATTGTTTGATGCCGACTGGAACAGCCATTTGGGCCATAGCGGCAGCTTTTTTGTTAATGCCTCGACCTGGGGATTGATGCTGACCGGGCGGGTTATTCGGTTTGGTCGTGAAGACCGTGCCAACCCCGGTGCCTTGGTTAAACGCATGATTGCCCGGTCGGGCGAGCCGGTTATTCGCCGGGCGTTTAATCAGGCCATGCGCGTGATGGGCCGCCAGTTTGTGATGGGCCGCACCATTGCCGAGGCCGCCGAACGCGCGCGTGCGAACGAAGAAAAAGGTTACCGCTATTCCTATGACATGCTGGGCGAAGCGGCCCGCACCATGGAAGATGCGGATCGTTATTTCAAATCCTATGAAAATGCCATTCATGAAATTGGTAAGGTTGCCAAAGGGCGCGGGCCAATCGACAGCCCCGGTATCTCAGTAAAATTATCGGCCATTCATCCCCGTTATGATTTTGCCAATCGCGACCGGGTGATGGATGAACTTGTCCCGCGCCTCAAGGCGCTGGTGATGATGGCAAAAAAACACGATATCGGCTTTACTGTCGATGCCGAGGAAGCCAACCGGTTGGACCTGTCGCTTGACGTAATCGAAGCCGTATTTGCCGACCCGGATCTTGATGGTTGGGAAGGCTTTGGCCTGGCGGTGCAGGCCTATCAGAAACGCGCTTATCATGTGCTGGAATGGTTGGCCGATCTGGCAACCCGGGTGGGCCGTAAAATGATGGTGCGGCTGGTCAAGGGTGCATATTGGGATACCGAAATTAAAAACAGCCAGGAAAACGGTTTTGAAGGTTACCCGGTTTTCACCCGCAAGGCGGCGACCGATGTTTCCTATATCGCCTGTGCGCGCTTGATGCTGTCGCGCCGTGATGCGTTTTATTGCCAGTTTGCCAGCCACAACGCCCACACCGTTGCCGCCATTCTGGCGATGGCGGGCAATGACCGCACCTTTGAATTTCAGCGCCTGCATGGCATGGGCGAGGCCCTGTATGAACAGATTGTGGGTAAAAACGGCGAAAACATTCCCTGTCGTGTTTATGCCCCGGTCGGCACCCATGAAGATCTGCTGGCTTATCTGGTGCGGCGTTTGTTGGAAAACGGGGCCAATACCAGCTTTGTCAACCGCATTCAGGATGAACAACTGCCGATCGAGGAAATGGTCACTGATCCGGTTGAGAAAATGGCAGCCTTGCCGCGCAAGGCGCATCCGAAAATTCCGGCACCGGTTGATTTGTACGGGGCAGGGCGCGTTAATTCACGCGGGATGGATCTAACCGACCCGACCAAACTGGTGCCGCTGGTTGAGCATATGAAAGAACTGGCCGGAACGGGCTGGCGTGCCGCCCCGCTGATCAATGGCGAATGGCAGGATGGCGAAAGCCACGACGTGATCAGCCCGGTGGATCGCAGCGAAACGGTCGGCACGGTGGTTTTGGCCGGGGCCGAACAGGTGGAAGCCGCCCTTGTTACCGCCAGCGCCGGTTACCCGGCATGGAACGCCACACCGGCAAGCGAACGGGCAGCGTGCCTGCGTCGCGTTGGCGATTTGCTGGAAGATAACCTGGATACGTTTATTTTGCTGTGCCAGCGCGAAGCCGGAAAGCTTTATTCCGACGGGGTTGCCGAAGTGCGCGAGGCAGTCGATTTTTGCCGCTATTACGCCAATCGCTGCGAAGAACTTTATCGCGACGGTAGCATGATGGAAGGGCGCGGGGTGTTTGTGTGCATCAGCCCGTGGAACTTCCCGCTGGCAATTTTTCTGGGCCAGGTTACGGCGGCACTGGCGGCCGGGAATGCCGTTATTGCCAAGCCCGCCGAACAAACATCGCTGATTGCGGCAAAGGCCGCTGAGTTGATTTTGGCTGCCGGTGTGCCGGGCAGTGCCTTTCAGTTGTTGCCCGGCTCGGGTCGCAAGCTGGGCGATATTCTGATCAATGATCGCCGGGTGGCCGGGGTGGCCTTTACCGGATCAACCGAAACAGCCCAGCTTATTAACCGCAACCTTGCCAAGCGGCCCGGCGCACCGGTGCCGCTTATTGCCGAGACCGGTGGCCAGAACGCCATGATTGTCGATTCTACCGCCCTTCCCGAACAGGTGGTGCAAGATGTGGTGATATCGGGTTTCCAGTCTGCCGGGCAGCGTTGTTCGGCTTTGCGGGTGCTGTTTGTGCAGGAAGATATCGCCGACAAACTTTGCCATATGCTGGTTGGCGCGATGAAGGAATTGCGGGTGGGTGACCCGGCCTATCTTGATATTGATGTGGGGCCGGTGATTGACGATGCGGCGCGTGCCATGTTGCAAAAACATGCCGATCGTATGAAGCGCGAGGCAAAATTGCTGTATGCCTGCGACATGTTGCCAGAAACCGACAAAGGCACATTTTTTGCCCCGCATTGCGTGGAAATTCCCAGCCTTGATATGCTGGAACGCGAGGTGTTTGGCCCGATTGTGCATGTTGTGCGGTTCAAAGCCCGCGAGTTGGACAAGGTCTTGGACCAGATCAACGATGCGGGTTACGGCCTGACACTGGGTGTGCATTCGCGCATTGATGGCACGGCACGCCACATTGCCGAGAAATTGCGGGTTGGGAACTGCTATATCAACCGCAACATGATTGGGGCGGTTGTCGGTGTGCAGCCTTTTGGCGGGCAGGGTAAATCGGGCACCGGGCCAAAGGCCGGGGGCCCGCATTATGTTGCGCGCTTTGCCAAACCGGTTGTTGATCAGGGCAAGGTTGCGGTGGGCGATACGACCACGCCGAATGATCGCGAAACCATTTTTGTAAACACACCTGTCCCGACCAGCGAACTAGCCCGGCTTGGCAAAAGCCAGATCGAATGGCAAAAAACGCCCGGTGATAAACGCATGAATGCGTTGGAAAGCCTGGCATCGGCGCTGGTGGCGGAAGGCAGTGATGAACTGGCCGAAGGCGCACAACATTTTGCCGATTTTGCTGCGATTTCTCAAAATGGCTTTGTGGCACCGGTACGTTTGCCCGGACCGACGGGTGAAACCAACGATCTGGAATTGCTGGGCCGTGGGGTTTACCTGGTTCAGGCCGATCACGGGGCCGAACCGGGCCGGGTGATGCGCCATATTGCGGCGGCGGTGGCTGCGGGCAATGCGGTGCTGGTGGCGGGTAACGATAAATGGTTGTCGCGCGTGGAAAAGCAGTTTGCGACAAGTGATATGCCCAAATCATTGCTGTGTGTTGTTGGTGATGACGCCGGGTTGGCGACGATGAATGGCGGCAACATTGCCGGTGTTTCGTGCGTGGCACCGTTGCCGCGTGTGACGGTGTTTAAACAGGTGCTGGCGCGGCGGGACGGGGCGATATTGTCGCTGATATCCGATAGTGGCATTGAAGATGATGGTGCCCTGCCAGCCGAGATGTTCATGCATCGTTTTGCCACCGAAAAAACTGTGACCATCAACACCACGGCTGCCGGGGGCAATGCGTCTCTGATGTCGATGGAAGAAGCCTGATCGGGCAAATCTCGAGCGGTTCTGAACGGCAAAGTGCCCGCAGCGATGTGTTGTGGGCACTTTTGTTTGGAAATTTCAATAAAAGCGCAGCAATTACCGAAGATATTTTGAATTGCCATATTCGCGGACTTATTTCGTCATAATGTGTTGGCATAACAGCAAAAATCATATGGTCGCGCCGGGCTTGCCAGCCGGGCGTATTATTTGAATAGTTGGCAAGTTTGAATGACGGCCCCACAGGCACGTAAAACAAGGAGCATCGCGATGACGAAGATTTCACAAGGGTGGCGCAAGACATTGCAGGTTGTCGCACTGGGTATTGTCTTTAGCGCTCCGCTGGCGGCTTGCGGTCCGTTGCAAATGCCGGTCGAAAACCGTGCGGGTGATGATCAATGGCTCGATACCAAAATCAAAACCGGCATTCTTGGCGATTTTGCCGAGGCGGATCACAGCTATCTGATTGATGTGAATGTCGATATCTGGAAACAACAGGTCATGGTGACCGGTATGGTTGATTCCAAGGGTAAATATTACGACGTCATGTCGATTATTCGCCAGGATAAGCGCATCAAAAAGATTTACGACCACCTGCAAATCGCCGATGCGCAGACCGTGGCCGAATATCGTGATGCTGAACAGAAATATGGCGAGGAAAGTGCCGTACCGGCCGATTCGGCACAACAGTCGGTTTCTGATGCCTGGATCGAAAGCCAGATCAAGGCCTTGTTGCTGGCCGAAAAGGGTGTCGGATCGGTTAATTACCGGTGGCAGTCGGTTGGTAATGTTGTCTACATCATGGGGCAGTCAGCCAATAAGACCGAATATGACAAGGTGCTGAGCATCGTTCGTCGGATCAAGGGTGTCACCAAAGTGGTCAGCCATGTCTCGGTTATCGGATGATATTCTAAATAAACGATAATTTCCAAAAATGATCCGCAACCTGTTTTGGGTTGCGGATTTTTTTGTCGATAAATCGCATTATTTGATCAAAATCATTTGAAACGCATTCGCATTTGCATTATTGAGACTGGGTGTAACTAATAACTGATTGCATTTGCATTTATGTTTGTTTGTGTTTGTAATGCCCTTAATCAGGGCGATGTAAAACGCGCCGCGACGCAAGGCAATGCCACGCGTCCGGCGGAAGTTTTCCGTTTTCACGGCTGCAAACCTCAATGCGGCAAATGTGCCTGTCATATGCGGGCTGAACTGAACCAGCATTGCTGCTTTGGCGAACATGGTCAGGATCGTGTTGTGGCCAATGTGGCGGCTGATCAGGCGATTGCGGCAGAATAAACAAGATGTGCGGCGCTGTTATTGTGGCGGGTAACCGAACCGTTCTGTGGCGGCATCATGTTGTTAGTATTAAAAAAGGCGAAGCCATCGGGGCCTCGCCTTTGTTGTTTCTGTCATCGGGCAAGATTATAAAGCGATGTTAACCGGTCTTGCCAAAGCGTTCTTCGGCCAGCCGGTCGGCTACAAAACCGGTTGATTTGTTGTCGCGTGCGGCGCGTTCAAAAATTTCGCGGACGGTGGCACCAATACTTTCGATATGGCGGTTGGTTTCGGCCACCGGACGTCCTTCGCGGCAATAATGCACTTCGACCACACCACCTGCATTAATCACGTAATCCGGGGCGTAAAGCACGCCCATCTCGCGCAGCATTTCGCCGTGGCGGTCTGCTTCAAGCTGGTTGTTGGCCGCCCCGGCAATGATCCCGGCTTTTATTTGGGCAATCGAGGTATCGTTAATGACCCCGCCTAGGGCACAGGGTGCCAGAATGTCGGCATTTACCGACAGGATTTCGTCGATGGAAACCGCCGTTGCACCCAGTTCGGTGGTGGCACGTTCGACTGCTGCGGGGTTGATATCGGCCACGATAAGTTCCGCCCCGGCATTGTGCAGCATGGCACATAAATGAAAGCCGACATTGCCCAAACCCTGCACGGCAACCCGCATGCCGGTTAAATCATCGCTGCCCTGTTTGAATTTGACGGCTTCTTTGAGGCCGATAAACACCCCATAGGCAGTGAAGGGCGAGGGATCGCCGGTGCGTTTCGCATCCTTGCCATCGTTGATGCCGCCCACATGGCGGGTGTGGCGGGCAATTTCCTGCATATCAGTCGGGCTGGTGCCGACATCCTCGGCCACGATGTAACGGCCATTCAGGCGCTCGATCGCGCGGCCAACGGCATGGAATAGCGACGGGGTCTTGTGGCTGCGCGGATTGCCAATAATGACAGACTTGCCCCCGCCCAGCGGCAAATTGACCAGGGCTGATTTATAGGTCATGCCGCGTGACAGGCGTAATACGTCGTGAATGGCTTCCTGTTCGCTGGCGTAGGGCCACATGCGGCAGCCGCCAAGCGACGGACCCAGATTGGTGTTATGAACCGCGATAATGGCCTTCAGGCCGGTTTCCGGGTCGCTGGCAAACACAACCTGTTCATGGTTATCAAAGGCGGAATCGGAAAAAATGGTCATCCTCGTGCAGCCTCCCGGGCTGTTTTGTTTTGATTGGGGCGAAGAAAAACGTTTCTTCCCCCTGAATGTTTGCTGTGAGCGGACAATCGGCAAACGGAAAATTGTGCCGGGATTAAAAAAGACCGTTTCGAAGAAAAAGCCTGCGGTTGCGCGGAATTTAATGTCCGGGACAGAGCTGTTTTGTAATTTTATTTCGTGCAATTATTGCAAGGCGACCATGCAAAACCGGCGCGCTGTGGTTTTGCATGTTTCAATTAAATTACGATTCAGGTTAGATGATTTACGGCTCGTTAAACTACTGGTCGCAGACTTGTGGTTGATATTTCATTTTTATGAGAAATATCATCAGGACATATCAAAGCGTCTGGTCGGACGCTGACAGCAAAAGGAGTTTCGGGGGATGTCAGCTTTTACAGACCACCGGAAGCGCGTTTATCAAGTTGGGTTACACAATCAAATCGTGCGTGAATGCGTAAAGGAAAACCGTTCTCACGCCATGTATGATGATCGTTGGGCTGATGTTCAGACCCACGAAGTTGCCGCACAGACCAAAACAAAGGCACTTGCCCTGATCGAAAAAAATTATCCGTCCTGTGACGGGTTTGTGGTCGATCACGTCAAACGCCACGATTGATATTTGGCTGCGTCAGTGCGCCATAAACGGGTGGCGCGCAGCTCGCAGTTCTGTCGCATATGGTTTATAAAACAAAGGGCGGGAACCACCCCCGCCCTTTGTGTTTCACGTAAATTTGGCAGGCATTTGTCCGCACGCGGCGGATGGAAAAGCTAGTCTTGCGTGGCCAGTGCACGTTCGACAAATTCCAGTCGGTCCTGCCCCCAGAACATTTCATCTCCGAGAAAATAGGTCGGCACGCCAAAAATATTGGCGGTTTTGGCATCCTCGGTATAGGCGTCATAGGTATCAAGGACGGCACCGTCCCCGGCCAGTTCAAGATAGTCTGACGACAGGCCGTTGTGATGCAGGGCAGCCGCAATGACGTCGGGCGAGGCCGCATCACGCTGATTGACCCAAATGTCACGCATGATGGTTTCAATCAGGTTTGACACATCCTGACCGTCAAGTTTGGCCGCGATGATGGTGCCAGCAGCCAGCGATTCGTTGATCGGGAAAAATTCCGGCGTTTCATTTAGCGGTATATCAAGATAGCTGCGCCAGCGTTTTAATTCGACCATGCGATAGGCCTGGCGCGGCACGGGGCGCTGTTTAAGGGGCACCCCGCCGCCATGTTTGAAAATCTCGCTGGATTTCACCGGGCGGTGGTCAATTTTGGCATTGTGGCGGGCAGCAATTTCGATGGCCCGGCGAATGCCAAAAAACGCCCAGGGTGACTGGACGAAAAAATAGTGGGTAATAATCCTGGACAAAGTCCTCTCCTGTCAAGTGGGCGGCGTTGTGCCGTTTTTTATGTCGATATAGCGTCAGATTTTGTCTTATTGGTCAATCCACCAGCGATAATCGTCGATGCCGTCGACCACGATACCATCAAAGCCCATTTGCATCAGACCGGCGACATAACTGTTGGCATTGCCAAAAATAATGTTCTGCCATTGCGGGTCCCAGTAATAGACGTGGTTTTCCTGGCCCCAGCGGCCTGTGTTGCTGGCACTGCTGATGAAATCGGGCGATCCGGCGCGCCAGTCACTGCGCCAGTAATAGCGATAGGTCTGCGCTGTTCCGATGTCGATATAGGCCAGCAAAAGGCGCGGCGTACCAATTTTCTTATAGCGCAGCTTGCGTATGTCATCGAAGGAAAGCGGCGTCATGCCCCGGTGAAAGGCATCCAGGATTAAAATGTCGTAATTGGTGCTTGCCAGCGCATTAACATAGGCATCCTTGTTGCCAAATGGCGCACTGTCCACGACCATGGCAAAATTGCGCGCCTTGTGAATGTCATCAACCACGAACGGGTTTTCGTGATATGGCGTGGCTGGAACCTTTGCCAGTGCAGCCAGTTGCATGTCGGGCGGCGGGGCCGCGTAATAAAGCGGGGTCAGGTCTTTCATCTTGTCCCGCGCCTTGCGGATATTTTCAGGCTTGTCGGTATAATCAAGCATGAAAAACTGCATGCCGGTGTTGGAAAGCCGCTCCAGATATTGCCGGTCGTATTTAACCTCGCCCTCGCCGGTTTCCTTGTTATAGCCATCACGGCCATAATTAGGGGCTTCAACCAGAATGCCATCCAGGGCGCGTATATAATTACGCGCCGGTTTGGCATCGGATTTTGTCACAAACAGGCCCGGTTCGATAAACGTCGTCAGGTCCAGCCCGTCCATGGCAATGATCGAGAAATCCGTGCGTTGGGCCTTGGTCCAGCGGCTGAGCGAGATCACCATTTTACGCATTTCTTCGGCGAAATCGCGTTTGGGCTTGGTGTCGTCTTTGCCATCATCGGCCAGTTCCGGGCCGTTGGCCAAGCTGTTGGCGGGCGGAATAAAAGGTTCCAGTCCCTGGGCCTGCGCGGTTGCGGGTAACAAGATGATGGTTGTTGCAACAATCATGACGGCCCCGGCAATGCCAAACAGCGCGCCGCGAAGCGACACAGAATTGCACCATATGTTGTGCCGCGGGTAAAACAGGGGCGGGCGGGGGGCATGAACCATGATTAATGCGCTTCTTTTTCTGCCAGTGACGGGGACAATTGATGACACACATGGTCGCCAATCGCCATAGAGGCGGTAAGGCCCGGCGATTCAATGCCATAAAGGGCGACCAGACCCTTTAGCCCGTGGGAGCGCGGGCCGGATATCATGAAATCGCAGGCGGCTTCGCCCTTTGCCTGTATTTTGGGGCGAATACCGGCATAGCCCGGTTGCAAGGCCGTTTCGTCAAGATCGGGGTAATATCGGCGAATGGCTTGGGCAAAATCGGTCCGGCGGTTTTCATCAACCGAATAATCAGGTTTTTCGATCCAGGTAACATCGGGGCCAAATCGCGCTTGGCCCCCCAGATCCAACGTTAGATGAATACCCAGCCCGGCCTGTTCGGGGGCCGGGTAAATCAGGGTGGAAAACGGGTTTTTGCCGCCAAGCGTGAAATAAATGCCTCGCGCGTAATTTTGCGGCGGGATTGTTTCGGTTTTTATGCCCGAAATGGCATGGGCCAGTGTCTGGCTATGCAGGCCACCTGCGATGACCAGTTCCTTGCACGAGATTTGCATTTCTTCGCCGCTGGTATCGACGGTATCAAGGATATAAAGCCCGTCGCGGTGGCAACCAGAGACAATATGGGTGTTTAACGCCAGTGTCGCCCCGGCAATTTCCGCATCGCCGAGAAAGGACAACATCAGTGCGTGCGAATCAATAATGCCGGTTGAAGGGCTTTGCAGGGCGGCAACACATTTAAGGGCGGGTTCGCACGCGCGGATTTCGGCTGCCGTGCGCCAAACCAGATCGGTTACACCATTGCGACTGGCGTGTTGTTGTATCTGGTGTAATGCGGCGATCTGGCTGTCATCGGTCGCAACAATCAGCTTGCCGGTCTGGCGGTGGTTAACACCGCGATCGGCACAATAGGCGTAAAGCGCCTGTTTGCCAGCCACGCATAACTGCGCCTTCAGGCTGCCCCTGGGATAATATAACCCCGCATGGATAACTTCGCTGTTGCGTGAACTGGTTTCTGTGCCGATGGCATCATGGCGTTCAATGATCATGACTTCGCGCCCGCTTTGGGCCAGGGCGCGGGCACAGGCAAGGCCGACAACACCGGCCCCGACAACGATTGTTTCGATATCATGCGTCATGAATGTTTATTGACCTGCCTGACGGAAAAAAACCGGCTGTCCGTTATTGTCTTTCCCGTCACCTTTGACATGTGACGGGTCTGCACTGCCATATGAACCGCGTGCCGAGGTGCCATCGGTGCAAAAAACAGCCCATGTGCCAAACGGAACCGTGGGCGTTTGATAACTGCCGCCTTCGTGGCGCCAGTATCCTTCGCAATGGCGGTTGGCATCATCAATTATCATTGTGCCTTCGCCGGCCGGTTTGTCAAATTTCAAAGCCCCGTTGCCATCAGCATTGTTCCAGTTGGTGACAATGCCAATGCCTTGATCCGCCGGAATGATCGGTGCCGGGGGTGTTCCGGGGGCCGGTGCGATGGCTGATGCGTCAGGTGCAGTTCTGGCGGCTCCGGTTTGGCTGTTTTCGCCGGGCAGTTGCGATTGTTCTACTGGCAAAGTGCCCGAACCGGGCAGCGCCATGGCCCCGGCGGCCGTAATGGCAGGGGTTGGTCCCGCTGCTGCGGGCGCGCCGGTATTATCGGGCAGGTTGACGTCAAAGCGCAGGAAAAAGTCTGCGGCAAAATCATGCGCTGCTGCCATGGTCATTTGCTGGGCCGGGGCGTTATGGCCTGGTGCCGTCTGGACCGCGATCGGTTCACAGAAATACCCCAGCAACTGGCTACCGCGTTGATCGGCGCGGACGGGGTCCCAGCGGCTGGAAAAACTGATGCATTGGGCGTTCGCGCGCGCAAAGGGCAACACCATGGCAGGGCCGATGGGCGTTTGATAGGCAAAATTATCGCCATTTTGCCGGGTTTTATTTTGCAATTCCTCGAACATGCCCAGCAGTTTGGCCGGGGGGGTATCTGTCCGAAAGGCAAAGCCGGGGCTGGTCTGGGAAAAAACCGATTCGATATAAATCTGGTTGGAAGAATGCGCCGGGTCACTTTGGTCCAGCCAGCGCGCCACATACACCGTGCTGTTGGGGCGGGTCTGGCGCAAATAGACGGCCTCGGCATTAAAGGGCGGATGATATTGAACCGGGCTGTCGTTGGCCGAAATTTTTAAAAATCCGCTATCACTTTGGGCGCTGGCCTCGCTGGTAATGCCAATAAAGCCAAGGGCGATCAGCCCTGCTGTTAAAATTCCCTGATAGGTCACAAACTTTTCCCCCGTTGAGCCCGCTGTCTTTGCCGTCTCTGTTCTTCTATGTTTAGCGCCAAGACGCTAAATTGGCTAGGGTAGAGCCGATTTGCCCCGTGACATATGCGTCTTTATACTTGATTTTTAGTGGTAAAGGCGTTCATTCACGGGCGTTGGGGACTTTTGGTTTTCAGAACGATATGACGGAGAGCGCGTAATGACGGGGGACGCAACCGCCACCATGACCGAAATCAAGGGCCAGGGCGACGCCAATGCCGCAGGCGGCCGCAGCAAACGCGCGCATGTGATTGTGATTGGCAATGAAAAAGGCGGGTCGGGTAAATCGACAACCGCCATGCATTTGATTGTGGCTCTGCTGAAAATGGAATTTTCGGTGGGCTCGCTTGATATCGATGCCAGGCAGGGAACTCTGACCCGTTATGTTGAAAACCGCGTGGCATTTAACACAGCGCGGAGCCTTTCGTTAAAAATGCCGGTGCATTATCCGATTTATCGCAGCGACGACAGCGATGCGATGGCGGCCAAACATGATGAACGCGAACGTTTTACCCGCGCCCTGGGCGAACTGGTAGTCTCGCATGATTTTGTCGTGATGGATTGCCCGGGAAGTGACAATTATCTTTCGCGTTTGGCGCATGCCTGTGCCGATACATTGATTACACCCATCAATGACAGTTATATCGACCTTGATATGCTGGCCCGGATCGAACCTGAAACCCTCGATGTTAAAGGCCCCAGCCTGTATGCTGAAATGGTTTGGGATGCGCGCAAGCGCCGGGCAGCGGTAGATGGCGGCACCATTGACTGGATTGTGATGCGAAACCGTTTGTCGCATCTTGATGCGCGCAATAAACGCGATATCGCCGAGATTCTCGATAAACTGGCAAGCCGTGTTCATTTCCGTGTCGCACCGGGTTTTGGCGAACGTGTGATCTATCGCGAATTGTTCCTCAAAGGATTGACGCTTCTTGATTTGCGCGAGAAAGGCATCGGTATTACCTTAAGCATGTCGCATATGGCGGCCCGCCAGGAAGTGCGCCAGTTGCTTGAGGTGATCGGATTTACCCCGGGTGATGGCGAAGAATTGCCGATCTGACCGGGTTTGCCGCGCGATCTGCCAACCGGGCTGGGCCAACCGCTTTTTATAGGCGATGCGACAGGATCCTGACCGCAGGGTCTGAAACCACTGATCGGTGTCATAATGACTGGTAAAGACAAGGCTGTTTCGACCTCGTCAAGCGATCAGGATATTGCACGTTTTGTCAAACAGGCACAGACGGTGGCAACTTCTGCGCCAAAATCGGGCCCGGCACAGGGGCGGATTGTGTTTGCGATGGATGCAACAGCCAGCCGCCAACCCCGCTGGGATATGGCGGCACATATTCAGTCCGAGATGTTCGAGGCCGTTGCCAGAATGGGCACGCTGGATATTCAACTGGTGTTTTTTCGTGGCTTTGGTGAATGCAAAGCCAGCGGCTGGTGCCGTGATGCCGGGCAATTGCGCGCTAAAATGACCGCGGTACAATGCCGGGCCGGACACACCCAGATCGGACGGGTATTGAACCATGTCGCCAACCAGAACCGCACACAGCCCGACCAGCCGGTAAACGCGCTGGTGTATGTTGGTGATTGCGTGGAAGAGGCCGCCGATGATCTGGGCCATCTGGCGGGGCAACTGGGCATTTCAGGTACCCGCGTTTTTGTGTTTCAGGACGGTCATGATCGCAGTGCAGAAAAGGTGTTTCGGGGCATGGCACGTTTGGGCAATGGTGCCTTCGCGCGTTTTGACGGCACTGCAGCATCGGTTCTGGGGGATTTGCTAGGCGCGGTGGCATCGTTCATTATCGGCGGGTTCGAGGCATTAACCGATTATAACAAAACAAAATCCTCGTCTGATATCGGGTTGCTGACCGACCAATTGCGACGGGAAAACTGATGCAGTGGTTTTTGCTTGGCGTTGGTCTATTTATCGCCACCGGCTTTATCATTCAGTGGTTGTCCAGGGCGAAACCGGCCGATATTCGACAATTGGGTTTCGGCTTGATCGCCATTGTTTTGGTGCTGGTCGGGTTGTGGTTGCTGTTAACCGGCAAACTTGCGGCCATGGTTGCCGCCCTTGTTGCCGCCATACCATTTCTTTTTCGTGTCCTCAAAGTTGGCTTATTATGGCCATTTTTCAAGAAGATGTTCGGTGGTGCCCACAATTGGGGCAAGGGGGCGAACCCGCACGGAGCCAATGATGGCACCCCGGGCAAGGATCGCTTTTCTGAAATAAGAACACAGTTTCTGGTGATGCAGCTTGAGCATGGTTCAGGTCGGCTTGGTGGACAGATTATTTCCGGTAAATATGCGGGCCATGATCTTGACGGGCTGAGACTTGACGAACTGCAACTTTTGTATGTTGAATGTTGCAGCGCACAAGATCAAAGCCGGACGGTGCTTGAAACATATCTTGATCGTCGCAGTGATTGTCGGGGCTGGCGGAACTGGGACTGTGTAGGACGGGCTGATGGCAGTTCGTCGAGGCAGGAACAAAATGGAGGCAATAGCGGATTTCGTTCTGACGGGATGGATGCCACGGAAGCCCGTAAAATTCTGGGTCTGGGAGAAAAACCGAGCCGTGCCGAGATCAATCATGCCTATCAAACGTTAATTAAGGCGGTACACCCCGATCATGGCGGTTCGGACTATCTGGCATCCCGGGTCAATGCAGCACGACGTGTGTTATTACAAAATTGTGGCGATTGATGTAACCACCCGGAAGGGCAGCTTGATCAATGATCTGAAATTGTGGCAAAAGCGATACATGCTTGCTGCAAATTGAGCGATTTAGCGCATCCGTTGCCGCCAAAAACAAAGGAAATAAAGCATGACCAAACGTATCAAAAAGGCGGTTTTCCCGGTAGCGGGCATGGGGACACGGTTTTTGCCTGCAACCAAGGCAATGCCCAAGGAAATGCTGCCCGTTGTCGACAAGCCGCTCATTCAATATGCGGTTGAAGAAGCCATTGCAGCGGGTATTGAAGAATTTATCTTTGTGACCGGGCGTGGCAAAACCGCGATTGAAGACCATTTTGACCGTTCAGCCGAACTTGAAGCCATTCTTCTTGAGCGCGGCAAACATGATGCGCTTGAAACTGCGCTGGCGATGATCCCGGAAAATGGCCGGGTAACCTATACCCGCCAGGGCAATCCGCTGGGTTTGGGCCATGCTGTGTTATGTGCCAAATCACTGGTCGGGGATGAACCGTTTGTGGTTTTGCTGGCCGATGACCTTATCCAGTCAAAAGTGCCATGCATGAAGCAGATGGTCGAAAGTTATGGCCGCACCGGTGGCAACATGGTTGCCGTTATGGATGTGCCGCGCGAAGAAACCAAACGCTATGGCGTGCTTGAAGTTGAAGGCACGAATGGTCGCCTTGTCAGTGCGATTGGTATGGTTGAAAAGCCCGATCCGAAAGATGCGCCCTCGACCCTTTCGGCGATTGGCCGCTATATTCTTGATCCGGGTATTTTTGATGTGCTGGAATCCATTCCGCGTGGGGCTGGCAATGAAATTCAATTGACCGATGCGCTTGCTGCGATGATTGGCAAGGTGCCGTTCTATGGTTACCGCTTTGAAGGGCAACGGTTTGATTGCGGCAACAAGGTTGGCTTTTTGAAAGCGACATTGGCCTTTGCGCTTGAACGCCCGGATCTGCGCGATGACATGCGCGCCCTGATCAAGGAATTCGCTGAACTTGAAGCTGCGAAATAACAGATTTTATTGAATGTCCGGGGGCACTGACCCCCGGTCAATGTTTTAATGGGGTAAAACATCCATGCATGTTGCAATGATTGGCACCGGTTATGTCGGTTTGGTTTCCGGGGCCTGCTTTTCGGAGTTCGGGACAGACGTTATCTGTGTTGATAAGGACGTCAGCAAGATCGACCGGCTTGAGCAGGGCATTATGCCAATTTATGAGCCGGGCCTTGACGTGCTGGTTGAAAATAATGTCAAGGCAGGCCGTTTGCATTTTACGACCGACCTTAAAAAAGGTGTCAAAGATGCCGACGTTGTTTTTATTGCCGTCGGAACCCCGACACGGCGCGGTGATGGCCATGCGGACCTGAGCTATGTTTATGCCGCCGCCGAAGAAATCGCCGAGGCCATGGACGGTTTTACCGTTATTGTTACCAAATCGACGGTGCCGGTGGGCACAGGTCGTGAGGTCGAACGGATTATTCGTGCCAAACGCCCCGATGCCGAGTTTGCGGTTGTGTCCAACCCCGAGTTTTTGCGCGAAGGGTCGGCGATTGGCGACTTTATGCGCCCGGACCGGGTGGTGATTGGGACCAGTAACGAACGTGCCCGTGCCGTTATGTCTGACCTGTATCGCCCGCTTTATCTGATCGAAACGCCGATTGTGTTTACCACTCGTGAAACGTCGGAAATGATCAAATATGCTGCCAATACGTTTTTGGCGGCCAAAATTACCTTTATCAACGAAATCGCCGATTTATGCGAAAAAGTTGGTGCCGACGTGCATGATGTTGCCCGTGGCATTGGCCTTGATGGCCGGATTGGCAAAAAGTTTTTGCATCCCGGGCCGGGCTATGGCGGGTCGTGTTTCCCCAAAGATACTTTGGCGCTTGTGCGTACGGCACAGGAACATAATTCGCCGCTGCGCATTATTGAAACGGTGGTGGCCGTTAATAACGACCGCAAAAAAGCAATGGCCGAGCGGATTATCAAGGCCTGCGGCGGAAATGTTACCGGCAAAACCATTGGTATTCTGGGCCTGGCGTTTAAACCCAATACGGATGATATGCGCGATTCGCCCAGCCTGGATGTTGTGCCAGCCCTGATTGCGGCAGGTGCCACTGTTCGGGCCTATGACCCCGAGGCAATGGATGAAGCTGCCAAATTGCTTGACGGGGTTACCTATTGCAAAACGGCCTTTGAGACCATCGACGGTGCCGATGCAATGGTTGTGATGACGGAATGGAACGAGTTCCGGGGGTTGAACCTTAAACGCGTGAAAGCTGCTTTGAAATCACCTGTGGTGGTGGATTTGCGAAATGTGTACGAGCCGCGCGAAATGAAAGATCATGGCTTTGAATATAGCTGTATCGGTCGCGGCACAATCGGAGGCAATTAACCTATGACCGCTTCGGATGGCCATAAATTTGATCCCTCGATGCTGCGCGAATATGACGTGCGCGGTGTTGTTGGCAAAACCCTTCATGCAGAAGATGCCCATGCTCTGGGCCGTGCCTTTGGCACGATGGTGCGGCGCAGTGGCGGCAGTCGCGTTGCCGTTGGCCGTGATGGCCGGTTAAGCTCGCCCGATTTGGCTGATGCCCTGATCAAGGGTGTTCGGGCCACGGGCTGTGATGTGTTGCGCATTGGCCGCGGGCCAACGCCGATGCTGTATTTTACGGTTTATAACCAAAAAACCGATGCGGGCATCATGGTGACCGGTTCGCATAATCCGCCCGATTATAATGGTTTTAAAATGTTGAATGCTGGGAAATCGGTATTTGGCGAAGCCATTTTGGAACTGGGCCGGATCGCCGATGAAGGTGATTTCGAGGTTGGTGCAGGCGGCCTTGACGATGTTGATATCGAGGATCGTTATGTCGACCGTCTTGTCGATGAACTCGATATTGATGTTGCCAAGCCGATGACCATCGTTTGGGATTGCGGCAACGGTGCCTCGGGCGATGTGGTGCGCAAGCTGACAGCGAAACTGCCCGGAACCCATCACTTGCTGTTTGATGATATTGATGGAACTTTCCCCAATCATCATCCCGACCCGACGGTAGAAGCCAATCTGGTGGATTTGAAAGCTGCCGTTGCCCAATACAATGCCGATTGGGGCGTTGCCTTTGACGGCGATGGCGACCGGATTGGTGTGGTTGACGGGCAGGGCCGCGTGTTGTGGGGCGATCAGCTTTTGCAAATTTATGCGGCTGATGTTCTGGAACGTGTGCCGGGCGGGGCGATTATTGCCGATGTCAAAGCCAGCCAGACATTGTTTGACGAGGTCACCCGGCTGGGTGGCAATGCCATTATGTGGAAAACGGGCCATTCCCTGATCAAAACCAAAATGATCGAGGAAAAAGCCCCGATCGCTGGCGAGATGAGCGGGCATATCTTCTTTTCCGAACGCTATTACGGCTATGACGACGCGACCTATGCCGCCGTCCGCCTGTATCGCATTTTGGTGCAAAGCGGCAAAAGTCTGGATCTGTGGCGCGATGCCATGCCGGTTGCGGTGAATACTCCGGAAACCCGCATTGAATGCCCCGATGATCGCAAGTTTGCCCTGATCGAGGAAGTGCGCGCGCGCCTTGCAAAAACCGATGCCGAGGTAAACGGTATCGACGGGGTGCGGGTGCGGACCGAAGATGGTTGGTGGCTGTTGCGTGCTTCAAATACCCAGCCAGCTATTGTTGCCCGCTGTGAAGCGGCTGACGATGCCGGGCTGGATCGGCTAAAAGCGCAAGTTACGGCCCAACTGCAGAAAAGCGGCCTTGAAAGCGACGATTTTTTCGCCCCCGGTGGCGGACACTGATTTTGATTTGCTGATCTGTCTTTGATTGGCGTTGTGAGGAACCCGAAGGTATTTTGTACCTTCGGGTTTTTTTATGATCCGTTGTGATCGTCGGTGCAATCCGCGATGGCGCGCGCCAAAGGACAGGGCCGAGTCCCGCGATTGTCTCGTATAAAGCAGGGCGGGACAGCACGTTGTTGCGTTCTTTGGCAAGGAAGGCGGTTAAATGTCCTGCCTCCTGTGCCGGGCATTGGGGACTCCGGTAAATCGCCCCGCATCATCTTTTCAAAAAAAGCACATGGGGCGACAAAAGTACAAAAGCACCGGGGACTATGGGTTGCCTGGTAGGTGGCGGGGTATGTTTTGCCTGTGCAGCCTGGCTTGCAGCCAAAATAAAAGGGCCACCGCGATGGTGGCCCTGGTCAGGTGGTGTATGCTGTGTTGATTAATCAGCCAGCGTCATCAGGTGTTACCACGGGAATACAGGCCATGTTCTGGCGTTGCAGGGCAGCACAGGCGCTGCGTGCGTCTTCTTCGGCGCCAAACCCGACCAGCCGCGCACGATAAACCACGCCACTATCGGATTCTTGCTGTTCGACGGCAGCACGGGTCAGGCGTAAAATTTCCGGTGCAGAGCGCGCGGCTGTCAGCACCGCTTCCTGGGCGCGGCGCTGGTCACTAAACGCGCCGACCTGAATGCCCCATCCCCCTTGCGTCGGTTTGATGCGGGCAACAATGGTATCTGTATCAATATGGCCGGGAATTTGGCCCTCATTGGCATTGTTGCGTTTGGCAATCAGCAACTGGGTATCGGCAGGCAGGATTTTTTCTTCCGGGCTGACCCGGGGCCGTGGCGGAATGATTTCGCCGTCTTTTTTCAATTCGACATAGGCTTTATCAAGCAGTTTTTTCATCTGGTCGTCGCGCGAGCGCGCGGTGCGACCGCCAAAAACGGCCCCGATCAGGCGTTTTCCATCGCGTTTGACCGATGCCACCAGATTAAAGCCCGAGGCATTGATAAAACCGGTTTTAATGCCATCGGTACCGTAATAGGACGCCAGAAGATTGTTATGGTTGCCATAGGTGCGGTTGCCATAGGTGAATTTCTGCGTCGAAAAGAAGTGGTAATAGTCGCCAAAATCGTTGCGCAGTCGCAAAGCCAGACGCACCATATCGCGTGCTGTGGTCATCTGCCCGCGGTTGGGCAGGCCCGATGCGTTACGGAAGGTGGTGCTTTTCATGCCAATTTTGCGCGCGGTCGCCGTCATCATCTGGGCAAATTTAACTTCTGTGCCCCCCAGATATTCCCCGATCACCACGGCAACATCATTTGCCGATTTGGTAACAAGGGCCAAAATCGCATCCTTGACGGCAATGGTATCGCCGGGCTGAACGCCAAGTTTGGACGGGGCCTGGCCCCATGCCCGTTTGGAAACCGGCATGCGGCTTGCCAGTGTGACCTTGCCTTTGTCCAAGGCGTCAAAAAGCATATACAGCGTCATAATTTTCGTAAGTGACGCCGGATAAACCTTCTGATCTGCCCGATATTCATGCAAAACCTGGCCACTTTCGGCGTCGATAATCAACGCCGTATAAGTTCGGGCCATGGCGGGTGTGCTTATGAACGGCGCAGCCAGCAAGGCAAACACAATAACAGCCATCGCGCATAGCAGGCGACGGCCCGACACGCGAGATGTTAAAAGGTCAGCGGAGTTTGATTGTCTGGTCGGCACGGCACGACCGACGCGGAACATAGAAATCATAAACAATGTCCGGTTAACGAGTATCCCCAAGACGGTTGAGCTCAGCATGTCAGTTCCGACTAAAAAAAAGCTTAACGGAATGAATAATACTGACAGGCCAATGTGCCTTGCCGATGCCCCAATTGCACGCAAGTTTATGTTCTGTGAACGAGTCTGTCAAAATAGAGGTAGGAATGCCCGTGAAAATACATGGACCGCACAAGAAGTTAGCATCAAAGCGCACTGGAATCCTTGGCTTTGTGAGTGCCGTCTCGGCGCTGGCCATTTTGGGCGGTTGTAGCTATACCGCGACCAGCGATGTTGCGAATCCGGTGGTTCGCAAGGCAAGCTGGTTTTCATATTTGAATGCGGACGACCTCAGAACAGCCTGTTCGGCAGGCGAGGCCGAGGGCCGGATTCGCATTGTTTATAATGCGGACTATTATAAAGAAGTTCGCACCTTTGATATCACGCCGCAAACTGCCAGCGATGATTTTTCCATGGTGTCGCACATTTTCGGGCCGCTTGATGTCAGCGAAATGAATGTATCGGTGCGGTCTCCGCTTGGCGCGCTAAGCGGCGAACCTGTGCGCCGGGGGTTAACCCGCCAGCAATACCTGACTCTGACCGACGCCATGCAGGAAGACGGTTTCGGGACCCAAAGCCGCGATGGGTTACGCCTGAATTCGGAAAATTATTATTGGACGGCAATGGGATGTTCGCACCAGCAAATGACGCTGGCGGCATGGACATCGGCAAAGGATGACTTGCGGGATTTGCATTTCCCCATCGTTTTGGAAAAGGTTTCCGGCCAGACCGATCCGTTGCCACCGGCACCGGATCCGGATGCCGTTCAAAACCCGGACCCGACCATCGGGCATGGCAGGGACGAACAGGATCGTAATTTTTATCGCACCATTCGCGGTAATAGCCTGCAATAACAACACGAAATTAGCGGGCCGGATTTTTCCGGCCCGTTTTCTGTTTCTTGCCCACCGATAGCTCGTCCGAAGTGTGTATTCAATGTCACGAAAGTATCCTTGACGTTTTCGCTGTTTCCATCTAGAGTTTTGCTGCAATGCAACATTGATATGGCGACCCTGAAACTCGGAAATGGAGGACGGCGCGATGGTGACGACCCCGAACAAGGTGCCTGCAAAATCTGAAACGGCGACAGCATCCAACGCAAAGGGCACTGCTTTGGCAGGGGCTTCTTCCTCGTCTGAGAAAACGGCGACGTCCGGTGCTGCATCTGCGAAGACTGCCGGAAAAGCATCCGCGCCCGTGGCGGCGAAAACGCCCTCTGGTAGTGGGGATAAGGTGTCTTTGGCCAAATCTACAGTTTCCAAATCTTCGGCGGCGAAATCGGCACGGGCCAAATCGCCTGTGAAGGCAGCCCCTTCGCAGCGTGCTGCAGCGGCGGATGCCAGCAAGCCTGCCGAAAAATCATCCCCTGCAACGGCGAGCAAAACACCCGCGACGGCAGCGGCGACCGCAAAATCTGCGGAACAGCCTGCAAAAGCGGCTTCGGCGGCGAAGGATGCTGCTACCCGGCAGGCCGAGACCGCAAAGACCCCCGTTAAAAAGGAAACTGAGAACGCGACAGCCGCCGTTCAAAAGGCCGCGGATAGCGCGCCAAAGGCCCCGGAAACTGTTGCGCCGGTGACGGCTGAAATCGTAACACCTGTCGCCAAGGCAAAAGTCAGCGTTGATAGCAATGCGGCCAATGACACAGTGAAAGCCGAACAGACGGTTGAAGCCGTGATGCCCGCTGCAATGGTACCGGTCGCCCAGCTTTTTGAGGTTTGGCAGTCTGACGACGTTGCCGACATGGTGGCATCGGCGCAAGAAGCGGCGAACGAAGCCCTTGCCGGTATGGTGGACGCGATGTCGGAACATACCGATATGTTCTCTGATGCCGGGTCGCATTTCGCCACCCAGTGTGAAGACCTGATGCAGGCGCAATTGTCGAACTGGGATGGCATGTTTCAGGCGTCGTCCAGGATGGCAGAAAAAAGCGGCCTTCTGGGCAAGGAATGGATGACCTGGATGCAGCGTGAAATGGATGCTGCGCAGTCTGATGTCGAGGCGCTGGCCAAGGTTGAAAGTATTGAGGATGTTCAGGAAATTAATTCCCGCATCGTCAAGCGCCTGGTTGATGGCGGCATGGAAGAACAATCACGTCTTCAGGATATCTGGTTGGGGATGTGGAATGACGGTTTTTCCCTGATTGGAAAAAGCATGGATAGCAACCGGACATCCTGAAAGACGCAGGTTCGATTTTTCGAGCCGATCCGGGGATAGCGGGTGCCGATTATGCCCCAGGGGTAAAATCGGACAGGGAACGGGTGTGGTCTTGGATCGCGCCCGTTTTTTCGTTCGACTTTTTCGTTCGACAAGGGGCGATTGACGATCACAAAGGGGTGTTTTGGCGGGAGGGCTAGTTTTGGCGTGGCATCTTGCGCCGCCGTAATCGCAGCTTACATGACATGTAAATGCCTGCTGAATTGGCGGGTGAACGTTACGGGGCTTTGAAACAGGGGCGTGTTGACCTATCATGTTTTACAAGGCGCAACAAAAAGGATTCCGGTTAGCAGGTTATGAGTGATCAGGGCAATCAAGGTGACGGTCTCCCGAACACGGGAGTTGTAACAAAGACGCGGCCGAAAACCAAAAAACCGGCGATGTACAAGGTGTTGTTGCTTAACGATGACTACACACCGATGGAATTTGTCGTTCTCGTCCTGGAACAGTTTTTTGGCAAGGGGCGCGAGGAAGCGACGGCAATCATGTTGCAGGTTCATCGCAAGGGCGTTGGTATTTGTGGTGTGTTTACCTACGAAATCGCTGAAACCAAGGTCAATCAGGTGATGGACCTTGCACGCCAGAATCAGCATCCGCTGCAGTGCACGATAGAGAAGGAGTAGTCATACATGCTCTCACGTAATCTGGAAGAAAGCCTGCACCGAGCGCTTGCATATGCATCCGAGCGGCGCCACGAATATGCAACTTTAGAGCATTTATTGCTGTCTTTGACCGAAGATCAGGACGCGGTTGCAGTGTTCAAGGCCTGCCGGGTTGATGTTGACCGCTTGCGCAACGAATTGCGCGATTTCGCCGATAGCGAATTGTCCGGGCTGATTAGTGCCCGGCTGGTGGATCCCAAGCCGACAGCAGGTTTTCAGCGTGTTATCCAGCGCGCCGCGATCCATGTGCAATCCTCTGGTCGTGAGGAAGTAACCGGGGCCAATGTGCTTGTTGCCCTGTTTTCCGAACGCGAATCCCACGCGGTTTATTATCTGCAATTGCAAGATATGACGCGTCTTGATGCCGTGAATTACATTTCACATGGCATTGCAAAAACACCCGAATTAAATGAACGCCGCGTGCCGCGTGGCGCCGAGGAAGACCCGATTGCGCCCGGCCCGGCCGATGCCGAGGAAGCCGGTGCGGCCAAGGAAGGCGAGGCGTTAAAGGCGTATTGCGTTAATTTGAACGCCAAGGCGCAAAAAGGTAAAATTGACCCGCTGATTGGCCGTCAAAGCGAAATTGACCGCACCATTCAGGTGCTATGCCGCCGCACCAAAAACAACCCGCTTTATGTGGGGGATCCGGGTGTCGGTAAAACGGCTATCGCCGAGGGGCTGGCCAAGCGCATTGTCGATGGTGATGTGCCTGAAGTTCTAATCGGGGCAACGATTTTTGCCCTTGATATGGGATCGCTTCTGGCGGGAACCCGGTATCGCGGTGATTTCGAAGAACGTTTGAAGGCCGTAGTCAAAGAACTTGAAGAGCACGACAATGCCGTGCTGTTCATTGATGAAATCCACACCGTGATCGGCGCAGGTGCCACATCGGGTGGTGCGATGGATGCCTCTAACCTTCTTAAACCGGCCTTGGCAAGTGGCTCGCTGCGGTGCATCGGGTCGACGACCTACAAGGAATTTCGCGGGCATTTTGAAAAAGACCGCGCGCTTGTGCGTCGTTTCCAGAAAATCGATGTCGATGAGCCGTCACTCGAAGACACCATCAAGATCCTCAAGGGGTTAAAGCCCTATTACGAGGAGCATCACCACGTGCGTTATACCAACGAGGCCATTCGTTCGGCGGTCGAGCTGGCGTCGCGCTATATCAATGATCGCAAGCGGCCCGACAGTGCCATTGATGTGATTGACGAAGTTGGGGCATCGCGGATGCTGGTTGCGCCCAGCAAGCGCAAACGCACGATCAGTAAGCGCGACGTTGAAGAAATTGTCGCCAAAATTGCCCGTATTCCGGCCAAATCGATATCCAGCGATGACCGTAAGGCATTGCAAAATATTGAACGTGACCTGAAAACGGTGGTGTTTGGTCAGGATAAGGCGATCGAGGCGCTTTCAAGTGCCATCAAGCTGGCCCGTGCCGGTTTGCGTGAGCCTGAAAAACCGATCGGGTCTTATTTGTTCTCGGGGCCGACCGGGGTTGGTAAAACTGAAGTCACCAAACAACTGGCCACTGTCATGGGCATTGAGTTTGTTCGCTTTGACATGTCAGAATATATGGAGCGCCACAGCGTTTCACGCCTGATTGGTGCGCCTCCTGGCTATGTCGGGTTTGATCAGGGCGGTCTTTTGACCGATGCCGTTGATCAGCATCCCCATGCGGTGGTTCTGCTTGATGAAATTGAAAAGGCCCATCCGGACCTGTTCAATATTCTGTTGCAGGTTATGGATCATGGCAAGCTGACCGATAATAACGGCAAGACGGTTGATTTCCGCAATATCGTGCTGGTGATGACGACCAACGCGGGTGCGTCCGATATGGCCAAGCCGGCCATCGGCTTTATGCGCGAGCAACGCATTGGCGAGGACGAGGAAGCCATAAAACGCACCTTTAGTCCTGAATTCCGCAACCGGCTGGATGCGGTTATTCCGTTCACCCATCTGCAGCCCGATGTGGTCAAGATGGTGGTCGACAAATTTATCCTGCAGCTTGAAGCCCAGCTGGCGGATCGCAATGTGTCGATTGAGCTGACCGAAGCCGCCCGGGCATGGCTGGCCGAGCGCGGATATGATCCGGCATTTGGGGCGCGTCCGCTGGGGCGTGTCATTCAGGAGCATGTCAAAAAACCGCTGGCAGAAGAGCTTTTGTTTGGCAAGCTTGAAAAAGGCGGCGCGGTCCTGATCGATATCGAGGGAGATGGTGTTGTTTTTCATTTCCCCGGTCATAGTGAAGACAGCAGTGAAAAGCGTGATCCGGAAATGGCCGAGTAGATCTGGTCAATTGTTGTGATCGATTTTTCGAGGTTTGTTGTTCAGGCTTGCTATCGACACGTAGCATAGTATCTTGTAATGCATCCGGTTCTTGGGACCGGATGCATTTTTAGTTGGGGCTATTTCGACATTTTATGAATTCATCGACACAAAAACAAAAAATCATTGAGGTCGAGCATTTTCTGTCGCAGTTGGAAAAGCGTGGGCGTATTCTGGTATCTATCGCCGCCGAGCTTGAAGCCATGGCCGATGCCACCGACGTTACCCGCTATCGACCGTTTCGCGAGCAGGTCGATAATTTCAAGGCTCTGTCGCTGATCCTGGCCGAGCGCCTGGCCGCCCTTGATGCGCATCCTCGCAAAGATGATCTGGAAACGCAATTTCATAAATTGCAGGTGCTGATGTTGCGGCTGGTGATTAAAACCAGCCTCAAGTTCTTTTTTGTGATGAGTGCAAAGGCATTTTTGCCGCTGGGCTCGCGCGAGTTATTCCAAAGCGAGCTTCGAACATTGTTTGAAGCGGAAAAAATGTTGTCCGATCCGCGTTATCAAAGTGACCTTGACGAAAGCGCACGGGACGACCTGGAAATGGCCAAGGATATTCTCCAGGAGATTATCCAGAACGCGCCCGCACTTTTAAATTTCGGCAAAAAACCCGGTGTGGGCAAAAAGAAAAAGTATCGCTAGTCGTATCTTACGCGTGCTGGCCTATTCTTCTTTCGGGGAATCACGGATTTTACCTATCCAAACGGCTTATCCTATCCCAAATGGCGCCGCGTAATTTTAAGTCGTCATTGCCATTTTTATTGCAAAAACCAATCGCGGATGCTGTTTTTGTGCGCTCTGAATTGCGGCAGGCCTTGCTTTGGGGTGAAGACATTTGCCGGATTTGCAAAAAGCTAAAGTGATTTTTGCAAATTGCAAAAAATTATTCTCATTTTGCAAAAATGCGAACTATACTTCAAAAGTATTACCTCTCTATACCGCGCAGTCCTGCGAAATAGCCTTTTTTAAAAACTGGCACGCTATCTGCATAGTAGGGAGTGGACAGTTGTTCTGTGCAGGGGCGCGCTACGGTGCGCCTGGAACAACGTAATCTTCTGCAGTTTGCTCGTGTCCCAACCAAAACTTAGCGGCGATTTCGTATCGCCGCTTTTTTCTTGCCTGAAATATGGCGCAGGTCAGAGCAAAAGATACTCCCCAAATTGGGATAAGGACACCCTGTCTGTTGGTATATGTTTAACATACACCCAGACAGAAAAACTGACGATTGTCTGGTAATTATGGCGCACGCCCCCAACCTTTAACGATGGGCGGTGCAGCGGATGGCAAAGGACAATTGATGAAGCAATTTCAAAAACTGATGCAAGTCGTAACCATGGCGGGGCTTGCCTTGGTGGGGATGACCGGTGGGGGCGTGGCAAAACAGGCAGCGCCCGCCGCGGCAAACAGCCTGATTGATAAGGCGGTAATTGCTTCAGTCCATGACTGGCTTGCCAACCCGGTGGTCGAAATTTCGGTGCTGGGGCAAAACCGGCGCAATGCAAACCTGTCGCAGGCCGATATTGACGCCGCCGACAAGGAATGGCGCACCGAACGCGATTCGGATGACCAGCCCAGGGTCGCCGCCGTTCTGACCAATCCGCTCTCGAATTACCTGACGCAAATCCAGGCGCAGTCTGGCGGGCTTTTCAGCGAAATTTTCGTCATGGATGCCCATGGCCTTAATGTTGGCCAAAGCGCGATCACATCGGATTTCTGGCAGGGCGATGAAGCGAAGTTTCAGAAGACCTATCTGGTCGGGGCCGATGCCGTTTTTATCGATGAAGCTGAATATAATGAAAGCGCGGATAACTGGCGTTCCCAGTTGAGCATGACACTGATTGATGCTGCCCGTAAACCGATCGGGGCTGTCACCATCGAAGTTAATCTCACCGAACTCGCACGCCGCAAGGGCCTTTAAGGGAGCAAGTATCATGATGTTGATAAAAAACATGCTTATTCCGACCAAACTTGCGGCCTGCTTTGCCGTTATTGTGGCGGTAATTCTGGCAGTCGGGGCGACCGGGCTTTATGCGATGTGGCTGGTTCAAGGCGCGAGTGAACGCAGTACGCGTTTGACCGGCCTTGAAGAAAACTTCAACGAGATTGACCGTGCCTATCGCAGTGCCCGCCAGGAAATGACATATTTTCTAATGACCGGGGATCGCGAAGGATTAACCGCCTATCAGGCGGCCATTGAACAAACCGATGCCGGTATTGACCAGTTGATGAAATCCTCGATCGGTGATGGGGAAATTCGCCGTCTGGCAACCGAAATGAAAACCGCGATTGCGGATTGGGAAACCATCGCCAATACCCAGACCCGATTGATGCGGCAATATCTGACAGTTAATCATGCCCGTGCCATCGAGGCGTCGGGCGAGCCCCGCGCGGTGGCCTTGCAAGCCAGCGATGCCGCCCGTGAGCTGGAGGCATATATCGATCAGGCCCGTGCCAGTCTTGAAATAACCCGCAACGATGCAATGACGTTTTTTAAAGTGACATTGTCGGTCGGTGTGGTGTTTCTGGTTGGAATTGCGGTTTTGTTTGCGATGGTACTGTCGCGCATGATTGCCATGCCCATTCGTAAAATGACCACAGCCATGAGCCAGCTTGCTGCGGGCGATGTGAATGTGCAGATTGCCGAAATGAAACGAACCGATGAAGTTGGCGATATGTCGCGGGCTTTGCGGGTTTTTCGCGAAAATGCCGCCGAACGCCTGCGTTTGTCGGAACAGGAGCGCATCGAGGTCGAACGTCAGCTTGAAAGAAGCCGTCAGGTGGGGAATTTGTCCGACCAGTTTGACCGCCAGATCAATGACGTTTTGCAAATTGTGAACACAGCCCTGGGCGAAGTCCGTGGGGCATCCGAGCAGCTTTCCACTCATTCGGCGCGCGCCAATGACGATGCCCAGAATGTGGCCCAGCAGGCCGAGGAATCAACGGCAAATATCGAAACCGTCGCCACGGCCACGTCGCAATTGTCGTCGTCGATCACGGAAATTTCACACCAGATTTCCCAGGTAACCACCATTGCCCAGCAGGCCGTTCGCGATACCGAGCAAACCAACCAGCGGGTTTTGCAGTTAAACGAAGCAGCGCAAAGCGTTGGCGAAGTTGTTAATCTGATTAGCGATATTGCCAACCAGACCAATCTTTTAGCCCTAAATGCCACCATCGAGTCGGCACGTGCTGGCGAAGCTGGTAAAGGGTTTGCCGTGGTTGCGGGCGAGGTTAAAAATCTGGCGGCGCAAACGGCCCGTGCAACCGAACAGATTACGGCTAAAATTACCGAAATGCAGTCCGAAACCGGGGCGGCAGCGGCGGCTGTGCGGAACTTTGCCGAAACGATCCGTAATATCGAAGGCCTGATGGCGGTTGTTGCCAGCGCTGTCGAGGAACAGGGGGCCGCCACCCACGAAATATCGCGCAGTGTGGACGGCGTTGCCAATGGCAACCAGCAGATCAGCAGTGCGGTCAGCAGTGTTGCGCGTGCCGTAACTGAAAGCGGCACGCTTTCAAGCGGCCAGTTGGGATGTGTTGGCCGGTTATCTGCGGCAAATGACCAGTTGCGGGTCCATGTTCATGGCTTTCTGGACGAGGTCCGGAACGTTTAACGGCGAACACACAACCGCAAAAATTACCAAAGGCCGGAACCATATATGTTCCGGCCTTTGGCATGATGAACCATCAAGATGGTTTAATCGCCCTGTCGATACGGGCTGTGTTCTTCCTTGATAAACAGGCTGTCTTGTTCAATACCGGCGCGTTCCTGTTCCAGAAACTGTGCAATGGCCGCCCGCAGACCTTCATGCCGCAAATAATGGGCCGAATGGGTTAAGACCGGTTCATACCCGCGTTGAATTTTGTGTTCGCCCTGTGCCCCGGCTTCCACGGTTTCAAGTTTACGTTCGATGGCAAGGTCAATCGCCTGATAATAACAGGTTTCAAAATGCAGCATCGGGGTGCGGTCAATGCTGCCCCAATTGCGCCCGTACAGGGTTTTGTCGCCAATCATGTTCAGCGCCCCGGCGACAATCTCGCCATCATGCGTGGCAGTGACCAAAACAACATTGTCGCGCAGCCGGTCATGTAACAGCGCGAAAAAATCGCGGGTCAAATAGGCTTCACCCCATTTGCGATCTGTTGTGTCGCGGTAAAAATCAAAAAACCGGTCCCAGTGCCGGGCTTTTAAATCATCGCCCGACAGTGCGGCAAAGCTGTAGCCCGCTTCGATCACCTGGCGGCGTTCCTTGCGAATGTTTTTGCGCTTGCGCGAATTAAGCGCCCCTAAAAAATCGTCAAAGCTGCCATAGCCCCGGTTTTTCCAGTGATACTGAATGCCGACACGGGGCAAAAACCCGCTATCGGCCATGATCTGGCTTTCTTCCGCGCTGCAAAATGTTACATGCACCCCCGAAAGGCCCAGTTGCTCGGGCAGGGCGGCTAATCCCTGGGCCAGGGCCTTGCGAATATCATTGGGGGCGGGGTGGTCGGCCCGCACCAGCAAACGCGGGCCGGGAACGGGTGAAAACGGCACGGCCGATTGCAGTTTGGGGTAATATTTCCCCCCGGCACGCTGAAAGGCATCGGCCCAGGCCCAGTCAAAAACATATTCGCCGTATGAATGCCCTTTGACATAAAGCGGGGCAACCCCGGCAATGGTGCCATCATCATCGGTGCAGATAATATGAAACGGTTGCCAGCCGGTATCAGCATGAGCAGACCGGCTGTCTTCCATCGCTGAAAGAAAGGCAAAACTGACAAACGGGTTGGCCGAACCGGCGCAGGCATCCCATGCGTCGGCCCCGATTTGGTGGATATCGGTGGCGGTTTTTAATTCGATTGGCAAATTTTTTCCCCATTGGCAGGCGGCAGGCAGGCCGGTGAGAAAGCCTACGCAGAACCCGGTATATGCGTTCAAAAGATAGGCGCAATGCGTATATGTGCAAGGGAAAGCCTTTGACGTCGCGCCAAGTTGGTCCTATTTCATGAACGGCTTGGGAAAAACCCCAGCATATTCTTCGAAGAAAAGGATGGTACGCCGTGATCAGCAAGCTTTCGTTGGAGAAGGACAAGATTAAAATTGTTCTGCTCGAAGGTATCCATGAAAATGCTGTTAAAATGTTTCGGGAGGCCGGTTATTCCAATGTCGACCTGTATCCCGCTGCTCTTGACGCTGACGAACTGAAATCTGTCGTCTCCGAGGCGCATTTTCTGGGTATACGATCCCGCACCAAGCTGACCGAAGAAATTATTGATGCCGCGCCGAAATTAACATCGATTGGCTGTTTTTGTATCGGTACCAACCAGGTTGATCTGACGGCAGCCGCCATGCGCGGTATTCCGGTGTTTAATGCGCCTTATTCCAATACCCGTTCGGTCGCCGAACTGGTGCTGGGCCAGATCATTATGCTGATGCGCGGTATTCCGCAGCGCAATGCATCGGCACATGCTGGTGGCTGGCTGAAAAACGCCAAAGGCTCGTTTGAGGCACGCAGTAAAACGCTGGGCATCATCGGGTATGGTCATATCGGGTCGCAATTGTCGGTTTTGGCCGAATCGCTAGGCATGAACGTTATTTATTATGACGTGATCAACAAGCTGGCGATGGGCAATGCAACCTCGTGCGTCAGCATGGACGATCTTTTGGCCCGTGCCGATGTGGTATCGTTGCATGTTCCCGCGACCGAGCAGACCAAAAACATGATCACCTCGGTTGAACTGGGCAAAATGAAGCCCGGTGCGCATTTCATCAATGCGGCACGGGGCAATGTTGTCGTGATCGAAGATCTGGCGGCCGCCCTTGAAAGCGGCCATCTGGCCGGTGCGGCCATTGACGTGTTCCCGGTTGAACCGGCAGGCAAAGGCGAACAGTTTGAAAGCCCGCTTCGCGGTATGACAAACGTGATCCTGACCCCCCATATTGGCGGGTCCACCCAGGAAGCACAGGAAAATATCGGCGTCGAAGTTGCCGACAAGCTGATTACCTATTCCGATAACGGATCTACCCTGGGGGCGGTGAACTTCCCCGAAGTGGCGTTGCCGGTTAAAAACCGCAAGCATACCCGTTTCATGCATATTCACCGCAACGTTCCCGGTGTTATTTCCAAAATCAACGATGTGTTTGCCACCCGTGGCATGAATATTTCCGGCCAGTATTTGCGTTCTGAAGGCGGGGTTGGTTATGTCGTGGTCGAAGTCGACGACGAAATCAAACCGGGCCTTGGCATTCGCAAGGAACTTGAAGCGATTAACGGCACCTTGCGTGTTCGTTTCCTGTTCTAGGATTCCAGTATAAAAACGATGCACAAAAGGGCGGGGCCAAACGGGTTCCGCCCTTGTTGCAACGGGCGACGTGGGCCTGTTGGCAGCAGAAAATAAGTACCCTGATGCCTGTGTAAGGGTAGCCGGGGGGGGCAGGTTATGTGCTGGTCGGGCGGTGTATCGCGATTTGCTGCGCGTGGCCGGTATCAGGGCTTTGCCGGATAGGCGGCTTTGTACAAGACGGCATCAATCGATGCCTGATCGGCCTCGAATGCCAGGCTGGCGCGCCCGGTCAGGGCATTGGCCAGCTTTGCACGGTATTTTTCCCGCGATATTTCGACGACACCAAATTGCTTGAGGTGATCATTAACGAACTGGGTATCAAGCAGTTGATAACCCCCTTGTCGCATCAAGGCAACCAGATGCACCAGCGCGACCTTGGAGGCATTGGTCGCGCGTGAAAACATGCTTTCACCAAAAAACGCCTGGCCCAGACTAACCCCGTAAAGACCGCCAACCAGTTCGCCGTCTTGCCATGCTTCAATGGAATGCGCACAGCCCATTTGATGGAGGCGGCAATAGGCTTCGCGGATGCTGGCATTAATCCATGTTTCCTCGCGATTGTCCGTCGTGGCTGCACAGGCGGCAATGGTGCCGGAAAAATCACTATCAACGCGAATGGTAAAGTCACCACGCCGCACCACCCGGCGCAGGCTGCGGGGCACATGAAAACCGTCAAGCGGCAAAATGCCGCGCCATTCCGGATCAATCCAGTACAGGGTCGGGTCGTCGTGACTTTCAGCCATGGGAAACAACCCGACCGAATAGGCACGGATTAGAAGTTCTGGTGTCAGATGATTAGACATGATGGCCGTAATGATCGCACATCCCGATTATGTCGACAGGCATATCCTGTCAGTTCCCTTTTCATATGTGTATCTAACCTGCCGCAACAAGATGAACATTGATCTATTCTATAGTGCGGTGGCGAAATGAATTTTTCGCCGGGGTTCACAGTATTGATCTTTTGCCGGCTTGTTTGTGCCAAATCGCTGAAAAGGGCGTGTTCCGGTTCGCTCTATTATCGCAAGCCAAGAAGTATAGGGACTGAAATACCGATTGAGAAAACTGAGGCCCAAGCGCATCGTAAGGCGCGCTTTTTCTTAACACGTTGTCTTTTAGGAGGCATCATGAAACTTCTAGGGTCGTTTGGCGTTGCTTTTCTGCTTTCTTCGGCGTTCCTGGGTGCGTATGGAATAACCCCGGCACAGGGGCAATCGACACAGGTGGTCAATCAATTGCCACCAGCACTGCGTGCTGCGGTGCTTTCAGGTAATAGTGCTGCCATTATTGCTGCCATAAATACGTTAAGCGCGGGGAACCCTGCTTTGGCGGCAAGTCTGGCCGCGCAAACAGCCAGTTTTGGCGAGAGCATGATTGCAACCAACCCTCAGGCTGCAATTGCGATTACACAGGCCGCCCTGACGGTTGCCTCTCGCGCCGATGTTCAGGCCGCAGCACCGCAACAGGCAATGATGATTGCAAGTGCGTCTGCGCGTGTTGTTGCCAGTCCCGCTGTTCAGCAGGCCAACCCGTCAGCGGTTGCGGCGGTAACGACGGCACTGGTACGTGTTGCTTCCAACCCGGCGGTTTTTGCAACCTCACCAACGTTGGGGGCGGCGATTGCGCAATCTTCGATTGCGGTAGCAAATGCGTTGTCGTCGACAAATTCAACCCAGGCTGTTGCGATCCGTCAGTCGGTCCAGCAAATGACCAGCAACCCCCAGCTTTTGGCGATTTCGTCAACATTGGCAAATGTTAATACGCAACAACAGCAGCAACAACAAACTCAGCAAAATGGTGTGGGTCAGGGGCAGGCGACACCGCCGTCTGACAGTACAGATATCCCGGTTGTTGTCGAGCCCGACTCTGAATCACAGAATAACGCCTCGCCGACCTGAACACAGATTTTACGGTTTGGAAAATCAGCGAATGCTTTTGAGGAGGCAAAAAAACCGGGGACCAATCGGACCCCGGTTTTTGTTATTTTTTCATGCCCATGAATTTTTCAAGCCAGTGAATGTCGTAATTCCCTGCCTGAATATCGGGGTTTTCCAGCAATTTTTGATGCAACGGAATCGTGGTTTTAATGCCGCCAATGGCGTATTCGGCTAAGGCGCGGCGCAAACGCATCATGCATTCCTGCCGGTCGCGGCCATGTACAATCAGCTTTGCAATCATGCTGTCGTAATATGGCGGAATCGAATAGCCGGTATAAATGCCGCTATCAACCCGAACACCAAGGCCGCCAGGGGCGTGGTATTCCGTAATTTTCCCCGGTGAGGGAACAAATGTTTCCGGGTCTTCGGCATTGATCCGACATTCAATGGCATGGCCGTTGATTTCGATATCGTCCTGGGTAAACGACAATTCGAGGCCGGCTGCCACGCGGATTTGTTCGCGCACCAGATCAACGCCGGAAATGGCTTCGGTTACCGGATGTTCCACCTGCAAACGGGTGTTCATTTCGATGAAATAGAACTCGCCATTTTCATAGAGGAACTCGATGGTGCCGGCATTGCGATATCCCATGTCACGCATGGCATTGGCCACCGTGGTACCGATCCGGTCACGTTCTTCAACGGTCAGGGTCGGTGAGGGAGCTTCTTCCATGACTTTCTGGTGGCGCCGCTGCAAGGAACAGTCGCGTTCAAAAAGATGCACGGCATTGCCGTGGGTATCGCCGATGACCTGCAATTCAATGTGGCGCGGTTTGCCAAGGTATTTTTCCATGTAAACAGCGGCATTGCCGAAGTTTTGCATGGCTTCCTTGCGGGTCATCGAGAAGGCCTCGGCCAGGTCTTCGTCGCGCTCGACAACCTTCATCCCGCGGCCGCCACCGCCGCCCGATGCCTTGATCAGGATCGGATAGCCAATATCAGCGGCACATTTTTTTGCTTCTTCAACGGTGGTGATTTCACCGTCAGATCCCGGCACGACAGGAATGCCCAGTTTTTCAACGGTCTGTTTGGCGGTAATCTTGTCACCCATCATCCGGATATGTTCCGGGCTGGGGCCAATAAAGGCAAAGCCGTGTTCTTCAACCATGGCGGCGAAGTCGGCATTCTCGGACAAAAATCCGTATCCCGGGTGGATCGCTTCGGCGCCGGTAATTTCGGCGGCTGAAAGGATGGCCGGGATATTCAGATAGCTTTCGCGCGAAGATGCCGGGCCGATGCAAACCGCTTCGTCAGCCAAACGCACATGCATGGCGTCGGCGTCGGCGGTGGAATGCACCGCGACGGTTTTGATGCCCATTTCGCGGCAGGCCCGCTGAATTCGCAGCGCGATCTCGCCTCGGTTGGCAATCAGGATTTTTTCGAACATTGCGGTTATGACCCCGGCTTATTCAATAATGACCAGCGGTTCGTCATATTCGACGGGGTTGCCGTCGGTTGCGACGATCTGGCTGATTTTGCCCGCTTTGGGTGCGCGGATCGGATTGAAGGTTTTCATCGCTTCAATCAGCATCAGGGTCTGGCCTTCGGCAACCGTGGCACCTGTGCTGATAAAGGGGGCGGCACCTGGTTCAGGTGCAAAATAAACCACACCGACCATCGGCGATTTAACGCACCCCGGATGTGCGGACAAATCACCCGCCGCCGGGCCTGCGGCCACAGGTGCAGCACCTGCTGGTGCTGCCATCGGTGCCGGTGCGGCATAGGTTACACCCTGACGGGCAACGCGAATTTTGTTGTCGCCATCGGCAACTTCAATTTCCGTAAGATTGGTTTCGTCCAGCAATTCTGCAAGCTGGCGAATGGCGTCATTATCGATGTTGAACTTGCTCATTTCGACTATCTTTTATGATGAGGGGGCAATAAGGGGCTTCAGAGCGTCAAGGGCCAGAACATAACCCTGTGCACCAAAACCGCAGATCATGCCTTTTGCGGCCTTCGAGACGAAGGAATGATGCCTGAACGTGTCACGCTGATGGATATTGGACAGATGTACCTCGACGATCGGCAGGTCCGATGCCAGCAAGGCATCGAGAATAGCGACCGACGTATGCGTGTAGGCCGCAGCATTAAGAATGATGCCGCACCCCTTTACACGGGCTTCCTGTATCTGGTCAACCAGAACGCCTTCGTGATTGCTTTGATGAAAGGCGGTTTGAAGGCCAATCGACGCTGCATGCTGTTCACATAGGGCCTTTATATCGTCCAGGGTGGTCGCACCATAGATTTCGGGCTGACGCTGTCCCAGAAGATTAAGATTTGGCCCATTTAAAATGTAGACGGGTTTTGTCATCCGGTCTCACATACCCAACAGTTTGTGCAGCGTTTATAACACGACGATAGTATGACGCAACGCTGCATTCGGTATATCGCAACGATGGAATATACCGGCATTGTCGCAAATTTATTGTTCGATGTCCGATTTGAGGGTTCCGCACCCTTAAAACAGCCGATCTCGGCTTGCGTTCACAGCGGGTGCTGACCATACTGCGGCCAAATATCCAAGGATTAGGGACTTTAGCAAAAAGATGCGCCTTACGATCAATGGTGAAGACCGTACAATCGAAAACGCTGCCACGGTAGCGGACCTGCTTGCGCAATTGCAAATTGCCTCGGGCAAAGTGGCTGTTGAACGCAACCTTGAAATCGTTCCCAAAACGGCCTACGGCGCAACCGCGCTTGGCGAGGGTGATAAACTGGAAATTGTTCATTTTATTGGCGGTGGTTCGGTTGGCGCCGATCTTGCTGCCGCACAGGATGACAGTTTTGTTGTCGCCGGGCGCACGTTTAAATCCCGCTTGCTGGTCGGAACCGGCAAATACAAGGATTTTGACGAAACCCGCCTCGCGCTAGAGGAATCCGGGGCCGAAATTGTAACGGTGGCGGTGCGCCGGGTGAATGTGACCGACCCCAGCCAGCCGATGCTGGTCGATTATGTTGACCCCAAAAAATACACTTATTTGCCCAATACCGCCGGGTGTTTTACCGCTGATGATGCGATGCGGACATTGCGTCTGGCGCGCGAGGCCGGGGGCTGGAACCTGGTCAAACTGGAAGTGCTGGGTGATCAGAAAACCCTGTATCCCAATATGCCCGAGACCCTGAAAGCGGCGCAAACCCTGATTAAAGAAGGGTTCGAGGTGATGGTTTATTGCAGTGATGACCCCATTCAGGCGAAAATTCTGGAAGATATGGGCTGTGTTGCCATCATGCCGTTAGGCTCGCTGATTGGCTCTGGCATGGGGATTATCAACCCGGTCAACATCGCCCTGATCAAGGAAAATGCCACTGTGCCGGTTTTGGTCGATGCCGGTGTTGGTACGGCATCGGAAGCCGCCTTTGCCATGGAACTGGGTTGTGACGGTGTGTTGATGAACACAGCCATTGCCGGTGCCAAAGACCCGATTCGCATGGCGCGCGCGATGAAACATGCGGTTATTGCCGGGCGCGAAGCGTTCCTGGCCGGGCGGATGCCGCGCAAAAGCTATGCCGACCCGTCATCGCCATTGGCAGGTATTATCTGATATTTGCCAGATATGATTAAAAACAAGGCCTCGTTTCGCATCCGAAACGGGGCCTTGTTGTTTTTATTTCGAAGTCGGAACCATTAAACTGCATATGCGGTTTAATGTCAGTTCTCTATGAGGTCTTTTCATGGAGAACTGCTTGGCGCAACGGCGCCGCGCGGCTTGTGCCGGCAAAGGCAAGGGCTTTCGCGAAGCTCGCGCTGACTGAGGACCTCATTGATCGGTTTCGATCAATGAGGTTTGGTTTTGGGTGTGACGATCAGGAATCTTTTTCCAGCCCGGCATCGACCAGCGACTTTACCCGCTCCATATCCGCACCGGGCACCAAGGTGCCGTTGATCAGGAAGGCGGGCGTGCCGTTTACGCCAATGGCTTTGGCCATGCCGCTGTTGCGCGACAGTTCCTTTTTGACATCGTCGCTGTCCATATCCTTGTGCATCTGCGCAACGTCAATGCCGGCTCCGGCGGCCAGTTCGTCAATCCGGTCATTGCTAAGTTTGCCACGGCTGCCCATCATTGCGCGGTGCAGTTCCAGATATTTCCCCTGTTTTTGCGCAGCAAGGGCGGCACGGGCGGCAACAACCGATTCCGGTGTCAGGATGGGCAGTTCAAGAAAAATGGTGCGAATTTTCCGGGTGTCGTCATCGGCCATGGCCATCACATCATCGAATGCGCGTTTGCAATAACCGCACTGATAATCAAAAAACTCGACCACCGTAACCGGTGCATCGGCCGATCCGACTGACGGTGCGATCGAGTCTTTACCGGCAAGGGCTTTCCAGACCGGGGCGATGGCTTCGTCCTGGCGGCGGGTTTGCTCGCTCATTTGCCAGGTTTGAACATTTTGAAGGGCCTGCATCAGGACATCAGGATGATCCATCAGATATCCTTCGATCATGCTTTCGACCTGCTTTTGCTGTGCCGAAGACAGGCTATCGCTGGCAGCATGGGCCGGGGACAGGGTCATCATCGCCAGCGGCAGCGCGATTGCCACACAACCCGCAGCTTTTTTCAAAATGTACAAAGCCATCAAAATTCCTTTTGTCTGCGATCTGGCAAAATGGCCAGCGTATATTTGGTTGTAACCTTGATACGGGACACATGCCCTAGCGGGAAAGTAAAATATGCGAGAGGTAGGTCACAGCGCCAGGGGCACGCGTGTGCTGCGGGCGGGATGCGACGCCGATCCACACCAGCTTTACCCCCGCCGGATCGGCTTTGGGCCAATAGCGCCGATGCAATGTTGCAAGGTCCAGATAGTCGGTTTGCCAAAACGTCGGGGCCGGGGCAGGCGTATTGGGTTGCGTCGCCGTTGGCAAGGCATCGGGCGTGCCACCGACCGGAATTTGCAAAACATAATCGACACCGGGCAGGCCAACGCCAAAATCTGTTTCGATCCAGCTATCGGCATTCTGGTTGCGGAAACCTAAAATCAGCGTGGCGTCACCGGGCAAAGCCCCGTTTTGCAATTGCCAGTCAAACGATAAAAACGGCGTGCTTAAAATAGCTATATTGGTGCGGCGGCCCAGCTCGACGGCATCATTTTGTGTGCCATAGGCGGCAATACCCAGCGCAACTTTCCCATCAACATCCTCCCAGAACAGGGCCGGTCGAGCAGATGACGAGGGAGCACGATCTTGCGCAGATTCTTGATTTTGTGGCAGGTTTGCCGGGACTGTGTCGCCTTGTGGCGTTACATACAGCCAGTATTCCGGCAGTTTGTTATTTTCCAGGGCAAAGGGCGCATACAGCAGCTTTAACCCGCCATCGGCATTTACCCCCGCCCCGGGCAGGCTGCAGGCGGCGAGCATGACCAATGCCGTTACGCCAACCCATGGCCTAAACCGGAAGAGACGGAGACACAGTTGAAGTTTGGATAACGGTTTTGCCATGGTGCTATGCATATTTTCAGGTTTGTTAAGGCAACAAGCTGAAATAGCACAGCTTTGTTTACGGGCAATATCATTGCGTCCCTGAATAACGCGATGTTCAGGGATGCTGCGTGGGGTTATTTTTTGTCATCAGGCTCGGTGGCACGCAAAATATCCTGGGCGCGTTGCCACGGGGCGGTGCCGCTGGTGAGCAGACGGTCCGCCTGCACAGCATGATAGCGCGCCGCACTGCGATCCCCGGTTAGAAGGCTGTATTCAGACTGTGCCAGTGATGCCTCGCCGTTATTATTTAACCGCGATTCGGTAATGGCGCGAAAACGCCAGGCCGATGCATTGTCGCGTTCCTTGGACAGGGCGGCGAGCAGGTTCTGCTTGGCGTCGTCCAGCATGGCAGGGTCGTTGGTTTCAAGTTCCGCATGGGCCAGTAAAATACGGATCAATGGTGCATTACCACCCGACTGATCAACGGCCTTGTGCAAAGGTGCGATGGCATCGGCCGCCTTGCCAAATTCCAGCAAGACCTGGCCTTTCAGTTCGGCAAAATAGGGGTTTTCCGGTTCCTCGACGATCAGGGCGTTAATGCGTTCCAGTGCCGGTTCCAGTTGCGAGTCGCGGTAATAGGCGATGGCACGGGCATAGCGCCCGGCAATGCTGGTGTCGGTATCGGGATAGCGGCGCAGGGTAAGTTGCAAGCTGCTGGTAAAGGCATACAGTTTGGCCCGCATGCGGGCGTGGCGTTCATAAAGGGCGGGTGAAACCTTGGCATCCTTTAGCGCCGAATGGGCGACGAAATTTTCTAAAAAATCGACACGTTCCTGTGTCAGCGGGTGACTGCGCAGATACGGGTCCTGATTGGCGGTACTTAACAATTCCTGCCCTTCAAGCTTTTCCATGAAGTTTTTCAGGCCACGGGCCGAAATACCGGCTTCGGTCAGAAATTTAACCCCTGCCTGGTCGGCACTGCTTTCCTGGGTACGGGAATATGCCAGAAAATTGCGTTGCGCCAGGTTTTGCCCGCCAATAACGGCGGCGGTGCCAACGTCGGCGCGCCCGGTTGCAACACCGGCGGCAACACCCAAAACCGTTGATAAAATTGAGATTGCCGAGGCATTGCGCAATTGGTCTTGTACGCGCGAAAGGTGGCCCCCGGCGATGTGGCCGGTTTCGTGGGCGATGACGCCCATCACCTGTTCAGGAGTATCTGCTTTCAACAAAAGCCCGGTATTGATAAAAAGTTTCTGTCCGCCTGCAACGAACGCATTGAGACTGTTATCGGAAACGATGTAAACCGATACTGCCTGTGGATCGAGACCGGCGGCCTTGAACAGGGGCGTGGCATAGAGACGAAGGGTTTCTTCGATTTCTGTGTCACGGATAAATGAACGGCCTTGAGCGAATACTGCGCTGGGCAAGGCAACAAGGAAAATGGCAGTGAGTGTTAAAATGCGTCTAAGCAAAATGTGCGTTCCGTATGTTCGTTCATCCGGGCCAGTCGAAAAGTCGGCAGGCCAGCCATCATGGCGGATCGCCGCGGCTTTCGCAATGACTGCTGTGCTTTGTGCCTGCAGCACCACACCACAAAATGTTGGCCAGATCGGGGCAGTGAAGGGTGTATTGGGTGGTGTGACCGGCGATGAACCGCTGGCTGTTCAAACCGCACGCGATGTTTTGTCGTCAGGGGGCACGGCAGCGGATGCCGCCGTTGCCCTGTATGCGACCATGACGGTGACCAAGCCATCATCGGCCGGTATTGGCGGCGGCGGGGTTTGTGTGGTGCATGACCGCATGGCCAAAAAAATTGAAGTGCTGGATTTCTGGCCGCGCCCGGGCACCAAAACCGCCGATGGACAAACCCACACCGCCGTTCCCGGGGTTCCGCGCGGCCTTTATGCCTTAAGTGCGCGCTATGGTCGCTTGCAGTGGGGGCAGCTTATTGCCAGTGCCGAACAGGATGCCCGTTTTGGCACGCCCTTGTCGCGGTCGCTAAAAATGGATCTGGATTCCGCTCGTGACAAGGTATTGTCGACCCCGTCGCTGGCCCAAACCTATAGCCGCAACGGCAAATTGCTTGAAGTGGGCGACCGGGTAGAACAGCTTGGCCTGGGGGCGTTGTTAACATCGCTTCGGGTTAAAGGCCCCGGTGATTTTTATAATGGCGGCCTGGCCTTGCAAATTGTAAACGCGGTTCAAAATGCCGGTGGCACCCTGACGCTGGCAGACCTTAACAATTACAAACCGGTCTGGCGCGAGGCAACCGCCGTGAAATCGGGCAACGAAAGCCTGTATTTCACCCATGCCCCCAAATCGGCCACCGGTACCGGTGCCATTACGGGCGAGGGCGCGGTTGTTGACGTCTTAAACCGTTATCTTGCCGATATTGACAATGCCCCGGCCAACAGTGCCGTCGGTGGGCGCAGCGGGTTTGTGGTGGTTGACCTTGCCGCCAATGCTGTTGCCTGCGAAACCACCATGAACGAACCCTTTGGCGTCGGTGTTGGTGTAACCGCGTTTGGTCTTGACCTTGCCAGTGGCGATGTTGCCGAACCGCTGGTCGGCCCGGTTTTGAAAATTAATCCTAATGTATCGGAATTTTACTATGGCATTGCGGGTACCGACACCCCGGCCGGCGCAACCGCCGAGATCGCAAAAATAGCCGAAGACCTGGTGGGGACCGGCAGTGCCGCCAATGTGGGCCAAAATGCCAAGGGCGTTTCGTCGGTTAACTTTATTTCCTGTCCGGGAAGTGTGCCGCCGCATCCTGAAAGCTGCCGTTTTGTTGCCGATCCGGCCGGGGGCGGTATGGCCGTTGGCCGTTAATGGCGAATTGGTAACGCGGGTTAGCGCGGCGGGGCTGGGCATGGAAATTCCGGTTTTTAACGCGCCATACCCGCCAAACCAGCCACGCCGGATGATGGCGTAACGCTTGCGAATACAGAACTTTCCTGCCTGTGTGGGTTCATGCAGGCAGGTTTCATTTTTGATGGACTGGAAAGAAAATGACGCTGAAAAAATCAGCACGGGGTGCGATTTCGCCTTTCATCGTAATGGATGTTTTGCGCGCCGCCAATTTGCGCCAGGAAAGTGGCAAGGCCGTTTACCACCTTGAAGTTGGCCAACCGGGCACACCAGCCCCGAAAAAAGTCCGCGAGGCCGCCGCCCGTGCGCTTGAGGGTGATTTGATCGGCTATACCGATGCCTTGGGTGTGGAACCTTTGCGCAGCGCCATTGCCGGGCATTACAAAACCAAATTTGGCGTGTCGCTGGACCCGTCGCGCATATGCGTCGCCAGCGGATCATCATCCATTTTTGTGCTGGCGTTTCTGGCTGCTTTTGATGCCGGCGACCGGGTGGCGATGGCCGCACCGGGATATCCGGCTTACCGCAATATTCTGGGTGCGCTGGGCATTGAAACCGTGACCCTGATGGCGGGCCCCGAAAGCCACTATCAGCCAACCGTTGAAATGCTAAAGGCATTGGACAAACCGGTGGACGGGTTGATTTTGGCAAGCCCGTCAAACCCGGCGGGCAGCATGATTAGTCGGGAAAAATTCGCCGAACTGGTGCGTTATTGCCAGCAAAACGGTATTCGCCTGATTTCCGACGAGATTTATCAGGGAATTTCGTTTGGCGACGTGCCCGATTCTACTGCGGTTGAATTTGGCGACGAGGCCTTCATTGTGAACAGCTTCTCGAAATATTTTTCCATGACCGGCTGGCGTTTGGGCTGGGCGGTGGTGCCGCCTGATCTGGTGCGTCAGGTGGAATGTTTGCAACAAAACCTGTTTATTTCGGCACCGACCCTGTCGCAGTTGGCCGCTGTTGCCGCCTTTGATTGCGAAGACGAATTACAGGCCAATATCGCGGCCTATGCCCGCAATCGCGAAATTCTGCTCAACGAGTTGCCCAAAGCCGGGTTTGACCAGTTTGCCCCGGCCGACGGCGCGTTTTATCTTTATGCCGATGTTTCAAAGCATACCGACGATAGCGAAGCGTTTTGTGAAAAAATGCTCGATGAAACCGGAGTTGCGATTACGCCAGGTACCGATTTTGACCCGTTTCGGGGCAAATCCTATGTGCGGTTTTCCTTTGCCCATAGCGAACAAACCATGCTGGGGGCTGTAAACGCCCTGCGCGACTGGAAACGATAAATTCGTGGTATGTTGGCCGGTTTCTGCCCGTTCTCCATGCCTGAACTCGTCGAGGACGGCTTAGACGCCGCGGTGCGCTTGCCTCTGACATAATCTTGGGGTGACAACGTATTTCAGGACGGGACAGTGCAATAAAAAAGGGATGCCAGTTTTTGGCATCCCTTTGTCGTTTGGCTGGCAACCGTGTGGTTAGTTGCTCCACCAGCCTTTACGTTTTGGCTTCGGCTTGGCCGGTGCCTCTGGTGCAGTCACCTCGGCCGGGGCCGCATCCGCAGTGTTGGCGGTGGTGGTGACGCCCTGTTCTGGCTGTGCCGGTGTGGCTGTCAGCTCTGCCATTGGGGCAGGGGCCGGGGCAGCAGACGCCACCGGAGCAGGTTTTTCGGTAATTTCGGCTGCCGGTGCGGCGGCCTCGGTTTTTACCGGTTCGCTTGCTGCCGGTTTGTTTTCGGCAACAGGTGTGTGCGTATCGGGTGCCGTGACGGTCGCTGCGGCGGCTTCAGGTGCAGGAGCCGCCGGTGATGTCGCCGCCGGAGCGGAAGCATCGAAGGCAGCAGGTGCAGGTGTTTGAGCAACCGCGTCAGTTACTTCCGAACCGCTGGATTCCGGGGCCGGGCCACTTTGAATGGGGATGTTACGAACTTCGTTACGATCCCGGTTCTGGTTGTTGCGGCGGTTGTCCTTGTTGCGACTGTTACGATCGCGACGTTGACGGGCCGGTGCCGGTGCCGTGGTGCTGCGTTCGCGGGCCGGGCGAATTTCGTCACCCTCGCCGGTTGCAACAAATTCATCGGCTTCCTGACCTTCGCTGTCGCCTTCGATTATGGCATCAACATCGGTCTCGTCTGGCGCGCTATGGTCGCGGTCACGGCGTTTTTCGGTCGCTTCAGGATCATCGGTTGGCGAAACAACACGCGGTGCGGCTTCAAATTCCTGACGGCGCGAACGACGACGTCCGCCCCGTTTGCCACGACGACGACGCTTGCGTGATGCATCATCCTCGCCATCATCATCCCCGCCCTGGTCCGCAGACAGGGCGTTATCATCGTCTTCGTCGTCATCTGCCGATGTATCGTCGTTATCGCCGGTCGTGTTTTCTTCACGCTCGTCCGGGCGGCCACGGCGACGACGGCGACGGCGGCGACGTTTGTTCTGGTCGTCACTGTCGGTGCCGGTTTCTGTTTCGGCGTCGGTGTCGGTTTCTTCATCGTCGCGGCTTGTATTTTCAACAAGCTCTTCCTCGACCAGTTCAATCGGGGCTTCGATGGCTGTCAACGACACGCTGTCGGTGTTGAGAACCGCAGAATTTTCCTCTTCACCGGCTTTGGGCGCACGGGACCGTTCAATGCGATGATCTGGCGAAATCAGGCTGTCATCACCAAAAATCATGACAGTAAAGCCATAACGGCTTTCGATTTCGGCCAGTGAATCGCGTTTGCGGTTCAAAATGTAAAGGGCAACTTCGCTGGCGACATGAACCGTCAGGGCACCCGCACGGCGGCGCATGCCTTCTTCTTCAATCACCCGCAAAAGATGCAGGGCCGAACTTTCGATGGAACGGACCAAACCAACCCCGCGGCAATGGGTGCAAACCTCAAATGCGCTTTCCACCAGCGACGGGCGCAGGCGTTGACGCGACATTTCAAGCAGACCAAACGGGCTGATGCGGCCAATCTGTAACCGGGCACGGTCATTGCGCATTGCTTCTTTAAGCTTGCGTTCAACAGCACCCTGATTGCGATGGTCTTCCATGTCGATAAAGTCGACAACGATCAAGCCGGCCAAATCGCGCAGGCGCAACTGGCGGGCCAGTTCTTCGGCGGCTTCAAGGTTGGTTTTATAGGCCGTTTCTTCGATGTTGCGTTCGCGGGTTGACCGACCAGAGTTCACATCGATCGCGACCAGTGCTTCGGTCGGGTTGATCACAATGTAACCGCCTGATTTAAGCTGAACAACCGGGTTCAGCATTGCATCAAGCTGGCTTTCGACCTGAAAACGGTGGAACAGGGGAACGCCCTGGTCCTTGTAGGGCTGCACACGCTTGGCATGTGACGGCATCAGCATTTTCATGAAGTCTTTGGCGATGCGGTAACCTTCGTCACCTTCAACCAGAACTTCATCAACATCGCGTGCATAAAGGTCACGGATGGAACGCTTGATCAGGTCGGCTTCTTCATAAATCAGGCACGGGGCCTGGCTTTGCAATGTGGTTTCGCGAATACGGTCCCACAGGCGCATCAGGTAATCAAAGTCGCGTTTAATCTCGGCTTTGGTCCGTTCGGCACCGGCAGTACGCACAATAACTGCCATGCCGCCGGGAATTTCCAGCTCGGCCAAAATTGATTTAAGGCGTTTGCGGTCCTGGGCATTGGTGATTTTGCGCGAAATACCGCCACCACGCGGGGTGTTGGGCATTAATACGCAATAACGACCGGCCAGCGACAGGAAGGTCGACAGGGCAGCGCCCTTGTTGCCGCGTTCTTCCTTGACGACCTGAACCAGCAAAATCTGGCGACGTTTGATAACTTCCTGAATCTTGTAACGCTTTTGCATTTGCGGGCGTACAGATTCGGTAAATTCGTCGGTGTCGTCCCCGCCGAAATCTTCGATATGTTCGTCGTCATTAAGGGTTTCGGCATCGTCAATATCAACCGAAATTTCGGCGATTTCGGCCGACATGGTCGCAACGGTGTTTGATCCACCTTCGTTACCATTATTGCCATTGTCGTTGTCATTGCCGTTGGTATCGTCGCTGCGTGCAGCGTTATCGGCGGTGTTTTCGCCGTCTTCGGGTTTTTTGCGACGGTTGCGCATCCGGCGGCGACGCGGTTTGGTGTCGTCTTCGCCGGTTTCACTGTTTGCACTTGCTGCGGTGTTTTCGCGCGCTTCGCCGTCGTCATCATTATGTGACGAGGTTACAACGTCGCTGTTCTCAGCCGCTGTCGTGGCGGCAGATTCGTCTTTGCGCGGTTTGCGGCGCGAACGCGAGCGAACCGGTTTTTTATCTTTTTTCGGGGCTTCATCATTGTCGCTACCAATATTGTCTTCGACAATGTCGGCATCCCGCATGGCCGGGGCATGGGAATGAGACCGGGCAATTGCTTCGCGGTCTGCAACAGGGATTTGATAATAATCGGAATGGATTTCGCTAAAAGCAAGGAAACCATGACGATTTCCGCCATAGTCAACAAAAGCGGCCTGCAACGAGGGTTCAACCCGCGTCACTTTCGCAAGATAAATGTTACCTTTAATCTGTTTTTTAGTCGACGTTTCTACGTCGTATTCTTCTAGTCGATTTCCATTTATGACAACGACACGGCTTTCTTCCGCGTGCGTTGCGTCGATGAGCATACGTTTGACCATTCGGAACCTGTTCCTGAAGGTCCCGCCAGTTTAATGCGTCTCGCTAAAGTGTGCTGATATGCAAACAAACCGGCGTTACCGAAGGCGCCGCCCACAAAGGTCGCGATATGTCCGTGATATAATTGGTTCATCGCGTTTCGGCTGCTCTTTCGGTATGGACCTGGTTTTGGTGTTAAAAAAAAGAATTGGCTTATGTCTGTTGTCTGTTCGAGCGCGCCACGACAGCCTGATATGGGAGGGCTCTATCGGGAGCGGGGATTGCCGCGTCACCGAGACACCGACCCGAGGAACTGCCACGTCGCGTCCTCAGCCTGACGGAGAGTATTATTAACCCGTAAAGCATAGGAATCTCGGCGACAACATATCTCTTTTATTCACAGCCGACAAACAATTTTGTTGCGTCGCGTACAAGGTTTCTTGGCCTTGCGGTTCAAAAACCGCGCATTCGCGACCTTTCGCAGGCGGAAAAGAAAATTCCATGCAAATAATTGTGATCATAATGATTTTTCAATTATTGGCGTGATTTGCAAATTGTTCTGCGGCGACGCCGTTTTGTAGCGCAGGTGAAAACAGGCAAGGCAAGTTTCAGTTTTCGGGGCGTATCGCGAAATTAAAACGTCAGGCCGGGGCAGGGGCTCAGACCAGGCGAAAGCGCCTTTTGTCGCCGCCAGACAAGTAAGAATCGGGCGTTAGAGGGGCATGTTGTATAGGGCAAAACGCTGTTTTGCGATAATAAACCGGCTTGAGAACAGATAATGCCTGCACAACATGGATAACAGCCAGATTGGTCAATTACCCGTTAACTTTCTGGTTGCTATAAGCACAAACGGTACATCATGTGCCGTATCATGCGGTAAAATTGTAGGTAAGGATGGGGTCGCCGGTGCTTTTGCAAAGCAGGCAAAAAATTACGCAGGGTGGGATGTTTGGCAAAGTCGGCCTTTTGGGGCTGGCTGCGGCATTGCTATGCTGTCTTTTTGTCATGTTTGCAACACAGGGTGCCCAGGCAAAAACGGCAAAGGTTTTGGGTGCGCGGCTGGGGGTTTACCCTGATAAAACCCGCTTTGTCATCGATCTTGATAGTGATGTTGATTTTACCTATTTCCTGCTGCCAGACCCGTTTCGCATTATCATTGATATGCCCGAAATCGACTGGAGCGCCCCGCCGGGCAAGGTAACATCTGGCGGTGGTATCATTTCCGGTTTGCGCTATGGCCTGTTTAAACCCGGGACCTTCCGGGTTGTTCTTGATGTCAGCACGCCAGCTTTGATTTCCAAAATTTTCACCCTGCCAGCCAGTGGCGGCAAGCCGAACCGCTTGGTGATTGATGTTACGCCGACGTCTCGTGAAACCTTTATGGCGGCATCGCGCGAAAGCATGGCGGCCTATTCCGCAAGGCAACGCAATGACACATCTGCCACCGAAAAAAGCGCAGATGTCGCCGTGGAAACCGGCAAGACCGGTGTTGATAAACCGTTGATCGCCATTGATGCCGGGCATGGTGGTGTTGACCCCGGAACCATCGGGGTTGGCGGGGTTTATGAAAAAAATGTCACGCTGGCCGCAGCCCGTGAACTGGCAAAGGTGTTGACCGATTCCGGTCGGTATCGAGCCCTTTTAACCCGCGACAAGGATGTGTTTTTAAAACTGCGCCAGCGCACCGAAATTGCCCGAAAAAACCATGCCGACCTGTTTTTGTCGCTGCATGCCGATTCCATATCCGATTCCCGCCATCGCGGGGCCTCTGTATATACCTTGTCTGAAAACGCATCGGACAAGGAAGCATCGGCCTTGGCCAGCAAGGAAAACAAGGCCGACGTGATCGCAGGTGTTGATTTGTCTGAAGAAAACTCGCTGGTGCAAAGTATCCTGATCGATCTGGCCCAGCGCGAAACCATGAATTTGTCGTCTAATTTCGCCACCGACATGGTCCGCGAATTGACCGATGACGTGAAATTGCAGCAACGCACCCACCGGTTTGCCGGTTTTGCCGTGCTAAAAGCCCCCGATATTCCGTCGGCCCTGTTTGAAATGGGGTATTTGTCCAATCCGACAGATGCGAAATTGCTGCAATCTTCGGCGCATCGCCATAAAATGGCACAGGCGATTTTGCGGGCGCTGGACGATTATTTCAAAACCCACAAATTCTAGCCAATCTGGCGGGAAATACCGCCAGTGGGTTCTGATCTGACCGCGATGCGCGGGCGGGTTTGCCCAGTGTTGTGGCAGTTTCGTTGAATTTTTCGTGTATTTTTGCCTTTGCTGATTTGTGCCGTTGTTTTGCCGGGTTTTATCGCTACGCTAAGCACTGCGCTTCGATATGGGGCATGTATTTTAAAATTTATTCAAATGCTGGCGAATATGCGGGAAACAAAATGTCGGGCTGGTCGTTCTATCTCAACATGGTCACTTTTTTGCCGCGATAGTAAGGCTTTGTGTTACTTCTGCCTTCAGGCACCCGTGAAGACGGCAACAACAACGAAACGATAAAGATCCGTTTGATGCGTATTTTTCTGACAATTATCGGTGTGTTTTTCCTGCTTGCTGTGGCGGGGGGGGCATGTGTTCTTGGTGTTTTCTGGCATTTTGGCCAGGATCTGCCCGACTATACCCAGCTTGCCGATTACGAGCCGGAGGTCATGACCCGTGTTCATGCGGGCGATGGCGCGTTGATCGCCGAATATGCCAAGGAAAAGCGGGTTTTTGTTCCGATTGAACAAATTCCGCGCAAGGTTATGAATGCCTTTGTCGCCGCCGAGGACCAGAATTTCTGGACCCATCCCGGCATTGATTTTCCCAGCGTGTTTCGTGCCGCCGCAACCAATATCATCAATATCGGTTCCGGGCGACGGCCTGTTGGGGCCTCGACCATTACCCAGCAGGTGGCCAAAAACTTCTTGCTGACCAACGAAGTTTCCTATGATCGCAAGATCAAGGAAGCGATCCTGTCGTTTCGGATCGAACAGGCGTTTTCCAAACAGCATATTCTTGAACTTTATCTCAACGAGATTTATCTGGGCCGGGGCAGCTATGGTGTTGCCGCCGCAGCCCTGCGCTATTTTGATAAATCGCTTGATGAACTGACCGTGGCCGAGGCCGCCTATCTGGGCGCTTTGCCAAAGGCCCCGTCCAATTACGACCCTGTGCGCGATCATGACGCAGCAAAAGGCCGTCGGAACTGGGTCATTGGCCGGATGCTGGATGAAGGTTATATCACCGATGCCGAGGCCAAGGATGCCATCGCGGCACCCTTGATCGGGCAGGACCGTGAATCGGTCGATTATTATGCCCATGCCGATTATTTCGCCGAGGAAGTCCGCCGCGAACTGGTGGCCCGTTACGGTGAAAACGCCCTTTATAATGGCGGCTTGTCGGTTAGGACGTCGGTTGAACCAAAATTACAAACCATCGCCAACAAGGTAATGTATGACGGCTTGGTTGAATATGACCGCCGCCATGGCTGGCGCGGGCCGGTTGACAAAATCGATATATCCGGCGACTGGAAAGCCGCACTTGAACCGGTCAAAACACCGACCGATGTGCCGTGGCTTAAAGCCGTTGTTTTGAAGCTTGACGGGAATGACGCTGTTATCGGCATTGAAAACGGTAAACAGGGCGTCATTCCGTTCGCGCAAATGAAATGGGCGCGCCCGTGGCAAAAAGGCCAGACCGTGGGCGGGGCTGTTGGCAAGGCATCGGATGTGGTTAATCCTGGCGATGTTGTGATGGTCGAGGCCGTGGCGGCCGATGACGATGGCAATGCCCCGGAAAACACCTATTCCTTGCAGCAAATCCCCGCTGTGAATGGTGGTTTGGTGGCAATGGATCCGCATACTGGCCGGGTTTTGGCCATGTCGGGTGGTTTTTCCCATGATTTGTCCAAATTTAACCGTGCCACCCAGGCCCGGCGTCAGCCCGGTTCGGCCTTCAAGCCGTTTGTCTATCTCGCTGCCCTTGATTCCGGTTTCACCCCGTCATCACTGGTGCTTGATGCGCCTTTCGTGATCGATCAGGGGCCGGGGCAGGGCAAATGGAAGCCGGGCAACTATAGCGGCAAGTTTTATGGCCCCTCGACCTTGCGCCTTGGGATCGAGCTTTCGCGAAACCTGATGACGGTGCGCCTGGCACAAACCATTGGCATGGAAAAAGTGGTTAATTATGCCGAAAAATTCGGTGTTGTTGATAACATGCCCGCCGTTCTTTCCATGGCGCTTGGGGCTGCTGAAACCACGGTGTTAAAGCTGACCAACGGCTATTCCGAGCTGGTTAATGGCGGTAAAAAAGTATCTCCTACCCTGATTGACCGTATTCAGGATCGCCGTGGCAAAGTGATCTACCGTCGCGATGATCGCCAGTGCGCGGAATGTCAGGATGTGGCTTATAATGGCCAGTTGCCGCCCGAATTGCCCGATAATCGTGAACAACTGACCGACCCGGCCAGCGCCTATCAGATTGTGTCCATTCTGGAAGGGGTGGTTCAACGTGGCACAGGTCGCCGGATGCGTAATTTGCAGTTCCCGCTGGCGGGTAAAACCGGCACCACCAATGATTCGCGCGATGCATGGTTTGTGGGTTTCACCCCCGACCTTGCCGTGGGCGTCTATGTCGGTTTTGACGATAACCGTTCATTGGGCGCGCGCGAACAGGGTGCCTCGGCAGCAGCGCCGATTTTTCAGGAATTTATGACCCACGCCATGGACGGTGTTAAAGCCGTTCCGTTCCGGACCCCGCCCGGTATTCGCATGGTCCGGGTTAATGCCAGAAGCGGTTTGCCCGCCCAAAGCGGCGATAGCAATGTGATTTGGGAAGCCTTTAAACCCGGCACGATCCCGGAACGAAATGACAATGTTATTGGCGGCGGCTCGCCCGGTTCGGGGTCATCAGGAAGCAGCGGCGGCAGTGACAGCGGCGTTTCCAGCCCCAGTGGTATTTATTAAGGCCCCTAAGCAGCGCCGATTTGGCAAAGAAATATATTAAAAGGGCCGGGGAATTGTATTTCCGGCCCTTTTGTCTGCGCCGCAGGGGTTTCAAGCGGGGCAAAAACTGTTATAAGCGCCGCCGATGACGCGATGTTTGCGACTTTCGGCAGGCATCGTCCAAACCAGATTTTTGTATAACGGAGACATCAATGCGCGCTGAAGCACAGGCATTGGTAGATGAGATCAAGCAGTCGATGGCACTGCTGAGGAGGCATCTTTGACTGGGATAATGCCCTTAGACGCCTCGACGAATTAAACGCCCTTGCCGAAGACCCGACCTTGTGGGATAGCCCCGATAACGCGCAAAAAGTCATGCGCGAACGGACCCATCTGGAAGATTCGATTAATGGTTACAAATCACTGGCACAGGACCTTGCGGACAATATCGAACTGATCGAACTTGGCGAAGCCGAGGGCGATGACGATACGGTCACGGAAGCCGAAGACGGTTTGCGTTCCATCCGCGATATTGCGGCCAAGCGTGAACTTGAAAGCCTGTTGTCTGGCGAAGCTGATTCCAACGATGCCTATTTGGAAGTGCATGCCGGTGCCGGTGGGACCGAAGCACAAGACTGGGCCAATATGCTGGCACGCATGTATGTGCGCTGGTCGGAATCCAAGGGTTACAAGCTGGAAATGCTTGAAGAAAGTAACGGTGAAGAAGCCGGTATTAAATCTGTGACCTACAAGATTTCCGGGCATAATGCCTATGGCTGGCTGAAAAACGAAGTTGGTGTGCATCGTCTGGTGCGTATTTCGCCTTATGACAGCGCGTCGCGTCGCCATACCAGTTTTTCGTCTTGCTGGGTTTATCCGGTGGTCGATGATGATATCAATATCGAAATTCTGGATAAGGATTTGCGGATTGATACCTATCGGGCATCAGGTGCCGGTGGGCAGCACGTTAACCGGACCGATTCCGCTGTGCGTATGACCCATATTCCAACCGGCATTGTGGCCCAGTGCCAGAATGACAGATCCCAGCATAAGAACCGCGAAACCGCGATGAAAATGCTGAAAGCCCGGTTGTATGAAGCCGAATTGCAGCGCCGCGAAGCCGAAGCCCAGGCCGTTGAAGACACCAAGTCCGATATTGGCTGGGGGCATCAAATTCGCTCGTATGTGTTGCAGCCCTATCAAATGATCAAGGACCTGCGCACCGGTGTTTCAACATCCGACACCCAGGGTGTTTTGAACGGTGATCTGGACCAGTTCATGGCCGCAGCCCTGGCCGCGCGTGTGACCGGGTCGGCGGGCGAGATCGAAGATATCGATTAACCGGTTTACAGTCCGGTTTTGAAACCCTCGTTGTTTTTTGCAACGGGGGTTTTTCTTTGCCCGGATCGAAAATCTGGATGTAGTGGCGAGGGCTTTTGAAATTTCCTGTTGCAGATTGCGTTGAATTGTATAGACATAATAACATGTCTATACAAAATAGATGCCTATAAACGCGAAATTCAGGGAAGCTGTTATGTCGTTAAGGAACGAACCTGTGCCCGGGCAGGCCAATGCCGCCAATATCTGGCGGTTGCTGGGATTAAGTGCGATTGGCATTTTCATCTTTTTTGTGCCGATCACGCTGGAAGGTAAAACATCGATCCCGCTCGATCATATGGTGGGGTATTTACGGGGCGTATTGGGGGCAGTGGCCGGGTATTATGCGCTCGCCATGATATGGGCAGGGGCGGCTTATCCGTTTGTGACCGGCAAGTGGAAAACCGGCACCACCGAAAAGGTTTTCTCGCTGCTTAAAGTGATTGGCGCACTTACCGCTGTTCTGGCCCTGACCGGCTGGGGGCCCCAAGCCCTGCAAACCGGTGATATGTTGCCGTTCTTGTTTAACAAACTGGTGATTTCGGTTGGCTTGATTGTGCCGATTGGTGCCGTGTTTCTGGCCTTGCTGGTCAGTTACGGGTTGCTGGAATTTATCGGGGTGTTTTTACAGCCGGTCATGCGCCCGATCTGGAAAACACCGGGGCGTTCGGCGATTGATGCTGTGGCCTCTTTTGTGGGCAGTTACTCAATCGGGTTGTTGATTACCAATCGGGTCTATAAGGCCGGGCAATATTCCGCCCGTGAAGCTGCTGTTATTGCGACCGGTTTTTCGACGGTGTCGGCAACCTTCATGATCATTGTCGCCAAAACCCTGAACCTGATGGAAATCTGGAATCAGTATTTTTGGCTGACACTGGCAATCACCTTTGTGGTGACGGCTATTACTGTGCGTATTCCGCCGCTGTCGGGGATGGATGACCACGCCAGCGACCCCGAACAGGAAGTTCCGTCGGGCCAGCGTATGCGCACGGCGTGGCAAAGCGGCCTTGATGTTGCCCACAACGCACCGGGATTGCTTGAAAATGTGAAGCTGAATTTCCGGGAAGGTTTGCTGATGACCTTGTCGATTTTGCCTTCCATCATGTCGGTTGGCCTGATCGGTTTGCTTTTGGCGAAATACACCCCGGTGTTTGATTGGCTCGGCTATATCTTTTATCCGTTCACGGCTATTTTTGGCCTTGATGGGGCGATGGAACTGGCCAAGGCATCGGCAACGGGCCTGGCTGAAATGTTCTTGCCTGCCTTGTTGCTGGGCGATGCTGATATGGTGGTGCGTTTTGCTGCCGGGGTGGTCAGTGTATCGGGTGTTTTGTTCTTCTCGGCGTCGATTCCATGCATTCTGTCTACCGAAATTCCCATTGGTGTCGGACGGCTGGTGATTGTGTGGTTTTTGCGCGTCGCGCTAAGCCTGTTATTGGCGATACCTGCAGGAATGCTGATCGCGAGCTAGGCTAAAACCGGTTCTGATGTGATTAAAGCGGCCCCGGATGTATGTTCCGGGGCCGTTTTTGTGTTTATGAAGGCCGCGTTGCCGCAGGAATTTTCAGCTGTGAAATTTTGGCATGGGTGCAATGCGACATAAAAAACGATTTAGAAACAAGGTCTTATGTCGACTTTGGCAGCAGTCTTGTTCTGTGATGCATTTCACACTTGCCATTCTGCGCCGCAATTTCATATACATTGCTTACAATATGTATTGCGTATTATAAGTTGGAGCTGGTTTTTGCAATCCTCGCGTGATCCCCAAAGAAGCATCGGCTTTTTGCTGAAAGACGTTTCGCGTTTGATGATGCGTCGTTTCAACCGCCGTGCGCGCGATTTGGGACTAACCCAGTCGCAGTTGCAGGCCCTTGCTTTTCTGGTCCCGCGCGAGGGGATTAATCAGGCTGCGCTGGCCGAAATGATGGATATCCAGCCGATTACGCTGGCGCGTTTGATTGACCGGCTTGAGGAATCCGGTTTGGTGGAACGCAGGCGTGACCCGGATGACCGGCGGGCGGTTAATCTTTACATCGGCAAAAATGCATCTCCGCTTATTGATAAAATGTGGGAATTCGCAGCGGAAACCCGGCGCGATGCGCTGAGTGGCCTGTCGGACGACGAACAGGAAGTCATGATCGATACGTTGCAACGTATGCGCATGAACCTGATTTCGTGCGAGCAGGACTCGGCTGACAAAAACCCGCCCGCAGGAAAATCTGTTTTAAAAGGCAAAGAAGAATGAACGAAAGAGTGGATAATGCCACCGACATCGAGGGTGGCAATGGCACTGCTGGCACGCCGAAACGCAAACGGCGTTGGTTGCGGCCGGTCTTGCTGATTTTGGGGCCAGTGGCTGTCATTATTGGTGGCACCTACTGGTACTATTCGGGCGGGCGTTATATTGAAACCGAAAATGCCTATGTCCATGCCGATATGGTCGCCATCAGCCCGCGGGTCAGCGGGCAGGTTGCCGATGTACTGGTGCATGAAAACCAGCAGGTTAAAAAGGGCGATGTTTTACTGCGGCTCGACCGTAATCCCTTTACCATTGCGGTGGAACAGGCACAGGCAAATCTGGCATCTGTCCGCCAGGACATGAATGCGCTGAAACAGGGTTACGCCGAACAGCAGGGCAGCCTTGAGCTGGCCAAGATCAAGCTGGAATATGCCCAGCGGACCTATGCCCGGCAATCGCAGCTCAGCAAAAAAAACGTGGTGTCACAGGCGACCTTTGATGATTCCCAGAACGCAGTTGCCAGCGCCAAGCAGCAAATTGCACTGGATCGCCAAGCCATGCAGACAACCCTTGCCAAGCTGGGCGGGTCGGTGGACACCCCGGTCGAGCAATTGCCGCAATTTCAGCAGGCCAAAGCCGCGCTTGATCAGGCGGAACTTGATTTGGCCCATACGGTTATTACTGCACCCTTTGATGGTGTTGTGACCAACAAACCCGAACCTGGTGCCTATATTACACCGGGCAAAGCGGTTGCCAGCCTGATTTCAACCAAATCGATGTGGATTGATGCCAATTTCAAGGAAGTCGATTTGACCTATCTTGAAACCGGGCAGGAAGTTTCGATCACGGTTGATGCCTATCCTGAACAAGAATGGAAAGGTGTTGTGCAAAGCGTTTCACCAGCAACCGGGGCCGAGTTTTCGGTGTTGCCCGCCCAGAATGCGACGGGTAACTGGGTGAAGGTTGTGCAGCGGATTCCGGTTCGTATTGAACTTGAAATGACCAATAGTCAGCCGGTCCTGCGGGCCGGTATGAGCACGACGGTTGAAGTTGACACCCATCACAAACGCGAAATGCCCGCCTTTGCCCAGACGGCATTGTCGTGGGTTGGTGTCAATCAGGCCGAAGCCGGCACCAGGGATCGCGTGCAATGAGTTCTGCCGCCGCAACAGCAGGCATGGAAACCACGCCAATGGAGCGTGGCCTGACCACGGTTTCCATCATGCTGGCAACCATCATGCAGGCGCTTGATACAACGATTGCAAACGTGGCCTTGCCGCATATGCAAGGTACGATGTCGGCCACCCAGGACCAGATTTCCTGGGTGCTGACATCCTATATCGTTGCGGCTGCCATCATGACGCCGCCAACCGGGTTTCTTGCCGCCCGGTTTGGTCGGCGCAAGCTGTTCATTTGTTCGGTGGCGGGCTTTACCATTGCATCGATGCTGTGTGGTGCGGCAACGTCCCTGCCTGAAATTGTCATGTTTCGCCTGTTGCAAGGGGCATTCGGGGCGGGGCTGGTGCCATTGTCGCAGGCCGTTTTGCTCGATACCTACCCCAAGGAACAGCATGGTTCGGCCATGGCGATGTGGGGCATGGGCGTTATGCTGGGGCCTATTCTGGGGCCGACATTGGGCGGGTATCTGACCGAATATTATAACTGGCGTTGGGTTTTTTACATCAATCTGCCGGTGGGGCTGATGGCGTTGGGCGGGATCATGGCGTTTGTGCCTGAAACCTCCAAAAAGGCGGGCCTGCCGTTTGACTGGTTTGGCTTTGCCCTTTTAAGCCTGTCGATTGGCGCGCTTCAGATGATGCTGGACCGGGGCGAATCCCAGAACTGGTTTTCGTCCTATGAAATCCTGATCGAAATGGTGCTCAGCATTTTGTGCATCTATATGTTTCTGGTGCATATGTTTACCGCCAAAAACCCGTTTCTTGAACCGGGCCTGTTCAAGGATCGAAATTTTGCTATCGGGTTGATCTTTATCTTTATTGTTGGCGTGGTGTTGCTGGCCACACTGGCCCTTTTGCCCCCATTCCTGCAAAATCTGATGGGGTATCCGGTGGTGACGGCGGGTATATTGCTGGCCCCGCGCGGCATTGGCTCGATGATGGCGATGATGCTGGTCGGGCGACTGGTGGGTCGGTTTGATGTTCGTTTTCTGATCCTGTTCGGGTTGGGGATGACAGCACTGTCGCTATATCAGATGTCGTGTTTCACAACCGAGGTCAGCGCGACCACACTTACCATGACCGGGATCATCCAGGGTGTCGGACTCGGGTTTATTTTTGTGCCGTTAAGTACCATTACCTTTGCGACATTGAACCCGAAATACCGCAACGAAGGTACCGCCATGTTCAGCCTGATGCGCAATATCGGGTCGAGTATCGGCATTTCGGTGATGACAACCATGCTGACCCAGAACACGCAGGTTGTGCATTCAAGCTTTGCCGCCCTGTTAACCCCGTTTCGCCATGCCATGCAGGCGCCGTGGTTGCCTGATGCCTGGAACTGGCAAACAACGGCGGGGGCGGTGGGCCTTAATAACATGATTACGACCCAGGCCAGGACCATTGCCTATCTTGATGATTTTCAGGCGATGATGTGGATTGTGCTGGCGGTTGCGCCCCTGTTGCTGGTGATGCAGGGACCAAAGAAAAAACGATCTGACAAGGAACAGCATATGGAGGTGATGGATTAGTCCATCGGGTATTTTCTCCACGGTTTTCGTTGTCCATGTTCTTCCCCCCCAACTTCCCCGCATGGACAGCGGAGCAAAAAGCGGCGCGAATTTATTCGCGCCGCTTATTTGTTTTGGGGTGGTTTGCGGGCGGACCGGTCAATTTGGTATTGCTGCCCCGCATTTTCTCCCAATCAAATATTAACCAGAATGCGCTAATGTAAAAAATAGCGTCAGATCGGGTCCGTTATTGGTTGCTATATGACATGGCAAGCTGATAATTGGTCCTGCCGTGCGGCTTGCTCTTAAAAGAAGAAATAATTCATGCAATAGCAGCCCAAGGCTACCAGATGCTTGTGAATATCCTGCTTTGGAATTCCAGCGAGAAACCGCGTTTCATGTAAGTTTTTCATCGCTTGTGGCGAGAAGCTGAACATTTACCGGTGACTAGTTTTTTCTGCCGTAAAGTTGATGTGCGAACCTTGCCATCTTCCATCATATCACTGTCATAGTTTCGCCGTGACTTTCGCGCAGAATACCCGGTGTTATCAAAGCCGCATTCATCGTCGGCGATGAATGTCAGGTCTTTGTTTCGATATATTACGGAGGTTCAAAAGAATGGCGCGGAAAGCGGACCAGAATGTCGCCATTGGCGACCAGTTCAGGGTTACCAATGCCCATAGTTCGGTTTTCGAGGTTCTTGAAATCCGCGACATCTCACCGGCACCACATGCGTTGATCGTCAAGACCAACGAAAGAAGGTCGCCGTCCCTTATTGCTGTGTCCACCTTGTTAAATCCCAATTTTTATCAACGGGTTTACACGGACGAGCCGCCTAAACACTGATCGCAACCAATAACGGGTGGGAAACCCCCGTTCTGGTTTGCCCGGATGCACAGGCCGCGCCAATTATGTTTGGCGCGGCTTTTGTTTTGCCGGGCAAAGATGTTCGGGAAAATGTCAGAGTCCGAAACTGGCGAGTATTTATGTGCCGTTCTGCTAAACTGCAGGCATGGAACAAATCAATGACGACATTTGTTATGCCGCCTTGCTGGCGCGTGATAACCGGTTTGACGGGCGGTTTTATACTGCTGTTAAAACCACCGGCATTTTTTGTCGGCCCATTTGCCCGGCGGTAACGCCCAAGCGGCAAAATGTTGAGTTTTTCCCCACAGCCGAAGCCGCCATTGCACACGGGTTTCGCCCCTGTTTGCGCTGCCGCCCCGAAGCCGCCCCGGGCAGTGCAGCCGCAGCGGGCGTGCATGCGACTGTTCGTCGCGCTGTGCGCCTGATCGAGGAAGGCGCGCTGACCACTGGCTCGGTCGAAGACCTTGCCGATCGTCTCGGCCTTGGTGCCCGGCATTTGCGGCGTATTTTCAAAGATCACACCGGCGTTAGCCCGCAGGACCACGCCAAGGCGCGCCGCTTGCTGCGTGCCCGGCAACTGATTGTCGATAGCAACCTTTCGATGACAGAAATTGCCGACATTGCGGGGTTTGGCAGTTTGCGGCGTTTTAACGATGCCATGAAAGGTGCCTATGGCCACGCGCCAACCGCCTTTCGGCGCGGCCTCACGGATGTTTCCGACTCCAAAGTCACGTCAGGGACAAATAACCCGATGCAGATACAAAAAGACGACATGGTTTTGCGCCTTAAACCCCGTCAGCCCTTTGATAACGATTTTTTGCTGGGTTTTTTCCGCGCCCGGTCGATACCGGGGCTGGAAGCGGTGGGGGATGATTATTATTGCCGGGGCTATTTGCTAGGCGGTGCGCCGGGCTTGATGATTTGCCGGTTTTTACGCAATGGCAGCATTGAAATTTGCCTGCGTGGTGAAGACCGCAGCAGCCTGTTAGACCTTGGCGCACGGGTGCGCCGCCTGTTTGACCTTGATGCCGATATGACCGCGATTTGCGCCGTTTTTGCCGATGACCCGTTATTGGCCCCGCTGGTGCAACGCCGTCCCGGCCTGCGCGTGCCCGGCTGCTGGGACCGGTTTGAACTTGCCGTTCGCGCCGTGCTGGGCCAGCAGGTTTCAGTGGCGGCGGCACGCACCCTGGCTGGGCGTATTGTTGTGCAATATGGCCAGGCCCTGCCGGATCATTTGGTGGCAGGCACCGGGATTACGCATTTATTTCCCCAACCCGCCGTCTTGCAAGGGCACGATTTAATCGCCATTGGCCTGACAAAACGCCGCGCGCAAACACTGGGCGATGTGATTGACCTGTTTGCCCAACCCAATATGGCGGAACGCACCGGCGACGCTATTCTGGCCGATTTGGCCGCGATTAAGGGCATTGGGCCGTGGACGCTTAATTATTTTGCCCTGCGCGGGTTGGGCGACCCGGATGCCTTCCCGGCCGCCGATCTGGGTATTCTCAAAGGATCTGCACAGGGTGGCGGGCCAGAAACGGCCAAAGAACTGGAAAAACAATCGCTGCAATGGCGCCCGTGGCGGGCCTATGCCGCGCAATATTTATGGTCGGCCCTGATCCCCGATGCGGATAGCACGAACAAGGAAACTGATGATGACCACAATCACGCAAATTGACGTCGCCCGCTATGACAGTCCGATTGGCCAGCTAAGCCTGGCTTCGGTGGAAGGGCGGCTGGTGCATCTTGATTTTGAAGATAATGATGATCGTCTGCATCTGATCTCCTCGCGCCGGTTTAAAAATATCGACTGGTGTGAAAGCGGTTTTGCCCCTTCATCGGTTCTTTCGTGGCTGGATGCCTATTTCGCCGGACGGGTGATGGATTTGCCAATGGCCGATATTGATATGCGCGGCACGGATTTTCAAAAATCTGTCTGGCAGGCACTGATCGAAATTCCATCGGGAACCAGCGTTTCTTATGGCAACCTGGCAGTAATCCTGAACAACGCCAAGGCCGTGCGCGCAGTGGCGCGGGCCAACGCCCTTAACCCGGTCTCCATCATCGTGCCGTGTCATCGGGTGATTGGTGCGGATGGCACTTTAACCGGCTATGCGGGTGGATTGGCGCGCAAAAAATGGCTGCTGGAACATGAGGCCGCGTTGTCGCGGGCCGCTTGATGCAGTTGAACGGTTAAACACGGTAAAAATAAATGTAATGCCATGCCGGAAGTAAATCCGGCACGGCATTTTATGTGGGGTTCGGGGTGGCGACAGATCAGATCGACATCACGATGCGGCCATCAATTTTGCCGCCGCGCATGCGGTCGAAAATGGAATTGATGTTTTCAATCGGTTCGGTGGTGAAATGCGAATGTACTTTGCCGTCGCCCGCAAATTCCAATGCTTCTTGCAAATCGGCACGGGTGCCGACGATAGAGCCGCGAATGGTTTTGCGTGACAGGACGGTATCAAAAATATCCAGCTCGAACGTTCCCGGCGGCAGGCCGCAAAGCGCCATGGTGCCGTGACGGCCCAGCATGCCAACGCCCTGTTTAAAGGCGCTGTTCGATACCGCCGTTATCAGCACACCATTGGCACCGCCCATCTGTTTTTGCACCTCGGCAACCACATCGGTTTCGGCGGCGTTCAGCGTCCAGTCGGCACCCAGGTCTTTGGCGAGCTGCAGTTTTTCGCTGGTAATGTCAACAGCGATAACTTTCATGCCCATCGCCTTGGCATATTGCACAGCCATATGGCCCAAGCCGCCAATACCGGAAATAACCACCGTTTCACCGGGTTTGCATTCGGTTTCTTTCAGGCCCTTGTAAACCGTAACGCCTGCACATAACACCGGGGCGGCATTGCCAAATTCAAGTGTATCGGGCAAATGGCCAACATAGTTGGGATCGGCCAGCACATATTCGGCAAAACCGCCATTTATGGAATAGCCGGTATTGATTTGTTCGCCGCACAGGGTTTCCCAGCCGGTAATGCAGTGATGGCAATGCCCGCAGGCGGAATAGAGCCACGGCACGCCCACACGATCACCAACCTTGACCGATTTAACACCGGCGCCAATTTCGGTGACAAAACCAACACCTTCGTGACCGGGAATAAAGGGCGGGTTCGGCTTTACCGGCCAGTCGCCTTCAACGGCGTGCAAATCGGTGTGGCAAACGCCAGATGCCTCGATTTTTACCAGAATTGTACCGGGCGTAACCTTGGGAACAGTGACGTCTTCGATTGACAGGGGTTTGCCAAATTCGCGCGCTACGGCTGCTTTCATTGTGGCAGGCATGCTCGTCCCTCCTGATGTGGTTATGTGTGGCGATAACCGGGGTCATCACAGGACGGAATGATAGCGACTTGCAAGTATGCAGCCTTGCGTTACATCAAATAGTGCTAATTTATCGGTGCGATTATGAGCCAACAAGCCGGGCTATCCGGGCCATCGGGCTGCCGGGTCAGGCCGCATGGGTGATGGCAAAATCGCCGTTGCGGACAAGCTGGCTGACAAGCTGGTGAAACAGGGTGTGGCTGCGGTCATATGTCAGAACCAGTTCGATGTCGGGCAGGGGCGGGAGCATATCGTTATCGTTCAAAATGATATGGTCGCTGCCAATAGCGTTATGGGGCAAAATGCCCACACCCAGCCCCGCCGATATTGCCAACCGGATATTGTGATAGGACGCACTGCGATAGGCGTTAAAATAGCCGTGGCCGGATTGTTCAATCGCGGCAATTGCCGCCGCGCGATAGGCGCAGCCATCGGGAAACGTGATCAGCGGAATATCGCCATTCAGGTTGGGTGCGATGGTTTGTGATGCGATCCAGCCAAGCGGCTGGCGATGCAAAACAGTATCGTTGGATGTGTTGGGTGCCGGGCGCACATGTGTTGCGGCGCTGGTGTTGGTGCCGATGGCCGGGGCGACTTTTTTATAAATAATAATATCGATCTCGCCCTGGCGGTAGTGTTCGCAGACTTGCGATGACAGGGCGGATGTGACCTCGACCCGTAAGGCCGGGTTGATTTCCATGCAGCGCCGCACCGCCGTGGCGATATTGCCCAGCGGAAAATCATCGGGCACCCCCAGCCGAACCCGGCCTTGTAATTCGGGTTGGCGAAAGCTGTCTATCGCGGCAGACAGGCGCGATAAAATTTCCTCGGCCATGGGCAACAGCCGCTTGCCATCCTCGGTCAAATCGGCAACCTGCCCGCGTCGCCTGTCGATCAGGCGGCAACACAGGATTTCTTCCAGCTTTTGCAGGCTTTGGGTAATGGCAGACTGGCTGCGCATCAACGTGGCGCTGGCAAGCTGAAAATCCAGCACGGCGGCAATGGTAACAAAGGTGCGCAATTGTTCCAGCGTGATGCGCCGGTCATCAAGGTGGCGTGCCGGGGAGGGCTTCGAAAAGCTGGAAGTAGTTGCTGTCATTGCGGGGTACCGTGCGCTGGTGTTTGACGGGCAAAACACGAATTCTTCAAATCACTATAACTGATTTGATCGCCATTTTAATTAATTTTCCAATTAAATCCGGTTCGGGCACAGTTTGGGCAATGTTTTTTGACTAATCCCAAACTCATTGATCGAAACCGATCAACGAGGCCCTCAATCGGCGGGCGGGCTTATTGTGCCTTTGCCTTTCGCGGCACTGGCCGCGCGGCGCCGTCGCGCCTAACCATGTCTCCATGAGAAGACCTCATCGAGACATGGTATAATAAAAGGAATTGCCCGATGGGACGCATCATCGTGTTGTTTGCAGGCTTTAGTCTGGTGTGGTCTTCGGCCTTTATCGTGGGCAAGGTGGCGATTGCCGACCTTGATCCTATTGTGTTGCTCGCCATTCGTTTTTTGGTTGGGGCCGTCTGTTTGTTGCCGTTTGTCGTGCGCCGGGGGCGGCGGTTTTTGCAAATGCCGGTGATGCGTTTTGGTGCAATTGCGGGTGTTTTGAATAATGCCCTGTATCTGGGGCTTAGTTTTATGGCCCTGCAAACGGTTCCGGCCCCGATATTGGTCGTTATCATTAGTTGTGCGCCGCTATTAACCAGTGCGTTTGCCGCTTTAACCGGGCAGGAACCGCTAAACGCGCAAAGGTTGGCCGGTTTTGCCATTTGTATTGTTGGTGTGGTTTGTGTGGCGGTGTGGCAGCCCGGGGCGGGCAGCAACATGGCACATGCGGGCATAGCTGGCATGGATGTGTTGGCGGGCTATGCCATGGCAGTTGGCGGTACAGTCGCCTTTGCCTTTGGCACGGTTTATTTGCGGGCGCACTCGGTTGGGGCATCACCGGTGGACGTTAATTTTTGGCAATCGCTGGTCGGCGGGCTGGTTTTGGTGCCGGTCGCCCTGTTTCGCGCCCCCGAACTGGTATTATGGCAGGCGGCCTTACATCTGCAAACCCTGATGGCGATTTTGTATCTGGCGGTTGTGATTACATTGGGGGCGATGTTTATGTGGCTGTATCTGATTAAACGGTTCGGGGCCAGCAAGGCCGCCGCCGCGCATTTGATCAATCCGCTATCGGGGCTGATATTGTCTGCCGTTATTTTAGGAGGCGACATTGCCGCGATCCAGATTGGCGGGGCGGTTTTGATTGGTTTCGGGCTTTATATTGCGGTGTTTCGCGCGCCTGCTACCCGCCATCCGGTTTGCCGCAAAATGTCTGGTTCGTGCAAGGCCTCATCCTGATGTGTCAGCCATATTGCATGCCCTGCCGGTTCATCCTGCCCGGCAGGGGGATTTACAAGGGGAATGCCGGGTTTCAGGCGTTGTCGCCGTCGCCGGGGAGCTCCAGAACGTAATCCTGATAATAATCGGGCGGCATACCGGCGTCATAGCGGGCTTCGTCATTAAAGGGTGGTTTAAGCGGCCCGCGCAGGTGTTTGCGCAACAGGGCATGCCAGGTAGTGTAATAGGGCAGGCCGCGTTTATCGCACATCATTTCATAATATTTGCGCCCCGCACTGACATGGGCGACTTCCTCGGCGGCGATCTGTTTTAAAATTTCGGCACTTTCCGGGTCGCCATTGGCAATCAGGCGCTCAACCGTCGGCGGGGTCGCATCAAGCCCGCGCGCTTCAAACACCATTGGCACAACGGCAAGGCGGGCCAGCAGGTCATAGGCGGTTTCCATGCTGCTTTGCCACAGGCCGTCATGGGCGGGTAAATCGCCATAGGTGGCGCCAAGTTCGCCGAGCCGTTTGGTCAGCATTAAAAAATGTTTGGCTTCGTCGGCGGCAACTTGCACCCAGGCATCGTGAAAATCGCGCGGCATGTTTTCGTCGGGGAATCGCACGGCGATGTCCCACGCCAGATCAATGGCATTAAGTTCGATATGGGCCAGGGCGTGCAACAAACCAATGCGCCCCTTAAGCCCGCCTTTGCCGCGTTTGGGCATTTTGTTGGGCGGCAGGGTTTCGGGTTTGGCGGGGCGGGCGGGCCAGTCGGGCAGGTCGGCGCGGCCAACATCGGTAATGATCCCTTCCCGCCATTGCCGCGCCAGATCAATGCTAAAGTGGGCCTTTTGCGTGGGATCAACGGTTAAAAGGGCCTGTTTGGCAGCATCAGCAAGGGTTTGGGGCATAATTTCCATAACGGTTGGCGGTGGCGGAATGAAAAACGGACCGGTTCCGGGGGACGTGGTCCGTTTTTGCGTCAATTAAAGGGTGTTTCAGGCCAAACGTGGTTTGGCCGATCTCAGGTGATGTTAAAACGCGCCAGTGCCTCGGCCAGATCGTCGCCAAACGAGCCGCCTTTGCGGATGATGGCAGTGCGAAACGGCAAATCGCGCAAGGACGGGTGATTGGGCGCGTCGGATGTTAAAACGGCCGTTGGAATATCGCGGGTTTTGGGCATGGCCTGCAACGCACTGACCAGATCAACCCCGTCAAGGTCATCGATTGTTTTGGCAACGATGATAAAATCGGGCCGGGTGCGCACGGCAAGCTCAAGGGCCTCGAACGAGGACTGGGTGGCTGAACTGCGATAGCCACAGGCGGCGAGTTCGCGTTCAACAATGGCCGCCATCGAACGTTGCGGAATCACCAGCAAGGCTTCGACGTTGGTTTTGCTAAACCATGCCGGGTCGATGTCGGGCGCGCGCTTGGAGGGCAGCTCACGAACAAATTCGGCGGAATCGGTGCTGGTGCCGGAAATGTCACCATCAAGAATGCCTTCGATCTTATCGACAAAAGACTGAATGTCGGCGATTGAATCGTCGTTCAAATCGCGGCAACTGGTGACATAATCGGCCAGACGGTGGCTGGTCAGGTTGATCAGCGGGGCATTTACCGATTTGCCCTTGTATCGCAAGTTGAAAACTTCGCGCTGGATCGCGGTTAGCAGAACATCGCGGTTGGTTTGAGAATGGGCATTTTGCAAATGCACATCAAGGCTGCTGATGATATCGCGGGCTTCATCCTTGAAATCGGCTAACATTTGATCGTCAAGATCAACGACATTCTTGTTCATTAACTGGCCCCGCCATTCATACGGTCAAATTTTCTGTCCCGGCCGCCCCCTCGGCGGACGCACAAACTCCCGATTGATGAATATCATATTATTGACGGGCACTTGCAAGATGCATAGGGGCCTGAGAACAAAATTTATGAATTTGTTCAATGAGTTGAAATCAAACAATAATAGTTGAGATGCGCGATTAGGGGAAAAACAGTTGCAAAAGGAAGGATGCGATCATGTGCGGCAAAATGCAACTGGCCGCAAAGCATATGCTTGCGGCCAGCCTGAAACCATGACCGGGATATGCGAGGTTAAAGGGCTTTGACGGCGGCGAGAACCTCGTCAACATGGCCTTTGACCTTCACTTTCTCCCAGATGTTGCGAATGACACCCTCGGCATCAATCACAACAGTGGTGCGTTCGATGCCCATGTATTTTTTGCCATACATGCTTTTTTCTTTCCACACGCCATATTTTTCGCAGGCGTCGCCGTCTTCGTCTGCTGCCAGCGTAAAGTTCAAATCATACTTGGCTTTAAACTTGTCGTGGCGGGCGGCACTGTCTTTGGAAATGCCAATAATTTCGGCATTCACGGCGGCAAAATTGGGGTGTTGGTCGCGAAAATCACACGATTCGGTGGTGCAGCCCGGCGTCATATCCTTGGGGTAAAAATAGATCACCACCGGCTTTCCGCGCAAATCGGACAATTTTACGTGGCCGCCGCCATCGGTCGGCAGGTCAAAATCCGGGGCGCTATCTCCAATCGCAATGCTCATATCTGGTGGTCCTTTGTTTTGGGCAGTTTAATCAATGCTGATGATAAGGGGGCAAACGGTGATCGGTTCAGTCTGGCTGGGGTACCGGGCCCAGTTTTTCGGCCGGTTCCGTGATCAGGCGGTCGTAAATCTGTTTTACCCGGTCTGCGGTGTCGCTCAGTTTTTGTTCAAGTTCGCCAAAATCCTCGCACTGCCCCGCACCGGCCAGCATACGCCGCAAATCGGTGCTGGCATTTTCGGGGTTAAACCGGCCTTCGGTGGTCAGGCGAAGCATGGCCTGCAAGGCCAGCCAGAAGGACGCGGCATTGGCCAGCCATGTGGCATCGTCGTCAGGCAAAATGCCGGCTTTACCCAAACGTTTAAAAACCTTGCGTGTGGTTGACGATAAAATTTCCGGGTGGTCATGGGCATGATTTAACTGCAAATATTGCGCAATAAATTCCAGATCCACCAGCCCGCCCCGCCGCAATTTAACATCCCACGCCTGATTGGTGCCTTTGCTGGCGGCCATGCGGTTACGCATGTCATAAACATCGCGCAGCAATTTGTGCGGGTCGCGCTGTTTGCATAAAACCGTGCGGGTGCAGGCCATGACCTTTTGTTGCAGTTTTTCCGGGCCATAAACCGGGCGCAGGCGGGTTAGCGCCATATGCTCCCATGTCCAGGCTTCGTTGTTCTGATAGGCATCAAAACTGTTAAAATGGCAGGCCAGGGGCCCTTTGCTGCCGCTGGGGCGCAGGCGCAAATCGGTTTCAAACAGCACGCCTTCGGCTGTTGGGGCCGATAGCGCGTTGATATATCGCTGGCTGAGCCGAATGAAATAATGCCCCGGTGATAACGGCTTTTCACCATCAGATTCATCGCATCCCTCGGGCACGTCATAGACAAAAACCATGTCAAGGTCGGAGCCCGGGGAAAGCTCCTGCCCACCATGTTTGCCAAGGGCAAATACCGCCAGCCCGCCTTCGTCAAACCCGCCATGTTTCTGGGCGAAATCATTGGCAATACGCGGAAACAAGCCGCGAATGGATACATCGGCAACATCGGCCAGTGCGCGCCCGGCCTGATGCGGGGTGTGACGGTTATGGATGGTTTGCACATCAATGCGGAATTTCTGGTCGTTGGCCCATTGCCGCGCAATATCAAGCCACTGTTCCACCATTTCGGCACCGGGTTGGGACAATTGTTCGTTTAACTGCACCAGCATGGTTTGGGCGTCGGGCAAGTCATCGTTAAAGCCCGACATTAAAACATAATCCAGCACGCTGGCATTGCGGCCCAGATATTTGGCCATGCGCGGGGCGGTGCCGGCAATTTGGGCCAGCAGGCGCAACAGTTCCGGGTTGGCGGTGAGCAGGGAAAACAATTGCACCCCGGCGGGCAGTCCTTTTAAAAATTCATCAAAGGCGCGAAAGGCCATGTCGGGATTGGTGGTTTCCGATAGCGATTTTAACAGGGTGGGCATCAGTTCGGTTAAAATCTCGCGCGCGCGGCGCGACCGTGTGGCACGATACCGCCCATGGTGCCAGCCGCGCACGGTGCTGGAAATCATGCTGGCATTTTCAAAGCCCATCTGGTGCAATTGTTTGATGGTTTCGGGGTCATCTTCGGTGCCGGTAAAAACCAGACTGCCATCTGTACCGCCCAGCGGGGAATCTTCTTCAAACAATTCGGCATAATGCGATTCAACCCGGCGTAAATATCCCATCAAGTCGGATTTAAAGGGCTCGCTGGCGTCATACCCCAAAAAACATGCAAGGGCTGCCAGCCCTTCTTCGGTTTCGGGCAGGGTTTGGGTTTGCTGGTCATGGGTCATTTGCAGGCGATGTTCAACATTGCGCAAAAATTCATACGCTTCGAGCAACTCGTCGCGGACCACTTCGGATATCTGTTTAAACGCGCATAATTCACGCAGGGCATCGCAGGTGCTTTTGCAGCGCAACGAAACCTCGCGTCCGCCCCAGATCAATTGCTGGGTCTGGGCGAAAAATTCAATCTCGCGAATGCCGCCGCGGCCCAGTTTAATGTTATGGCCGGGCACATTGACTTTGCTGCCGCCACGCAACGCATTGATTTGCCGCTTGATCGAATGAATGTCCTGAATGGCCAGAAAATCAAGATGTTTGCGCCAGACAAAGGGCCGCAGGATTTTTAAAAATTCCTGTCCGGCAGCATAATCGCCCGCCACAATGCGGGCCTTGATCATCGCGGCCCGTTCCCAGTTTTGCCCTACGGTTTCATAATAGGTTTCCGCTGCCAATGCCGAAAGAATGGGCGGGGTCGATGCCGGGTCGGGGCGCAGGCGCAAATCGGTGCGAAAAACATACCCGTCGCCGGTACGTTCTTCCATAATGCGGGTCACATCGCGCACCATGCGCACCAGAATTTGCTGCATTCGGTCCGGGTCGACCCAGCCGATTTTTTCGCCGTCATAGAGAAAAATCAGGTCGATGTCGGAGGAATAGTTAAGTTCGTTTGCACCCAGTTTGCCCATGCCAATGGCATAAATGCCGCAGTCGCGCAGCGGATCATCGGGGTGGGGAATGCCAAGGTTGCGTTGCCGGGCGGTGGCCGACAGGCAATGGGCCAGTGTGTAATTCAACGTAATTTCGGCCGTTTTGCTGATCGCAGCGGTGATTTGCACCAGATCCCAGCTTTTGCTGATATCGGCCAGGGCAATCACCAGGGCGGCGCGCCGTTTGGCCCGGCGCACGCGCATCATGGCGGTGGGCTGGTCGGTGCCTGCGGCGCTGGCGGCAGTTTTAACATCATCCAGTGCCAGGTCAAACGCGTGATCCAGGCCGTGATCAAAGGCAACAGCAATCATATCGGGGTCGCGCAGGGCCAGGCTGGTCAAATACGGGCTGTTGCCAAACAGGGATGCCAGAACCGCATGTTGTGCCGGGTCTTGTGCCATTTGGGCAAAGCGCTCGGCCATGTTTTCCCAGACCGGTTTACGTGCAAGATCAAACCAGCGTTCAAAGCCGGTTTTGCAGCGTTCGGCATCAAAGGGGGCAGGCAGTGTTTGTTGGGTCCAGGCAAGGGTCACGTTGGGCCTTCCTTTGGTTTTGGTGCCGGTGCGCCCTGCTTATGACCGGGCGAACGACATTCTGGCAGCATCTTTTTGATGTTAAATCACACTTTAGTCATAACCTCTCTTGGAGATGACAAAAAGGCCCTGTAAACACAAGCAAGATCACAACAGCTTTAATTTAAGGCAAAATCACGGAAACCCTTTGCCTTGTAGCGCGTTAATGCTTTGATCAGTAAAACTGGATGCAAGCGGGTTTGGGGTAAACAGGCCATTGAAGCACGTTAAAAAAGTTTCGGGGTTTATGGCATCACTGTTCGCATTTTGCGTACTGTTTGTGGGTGTATTCTCTGGTGTGCTGATATGGCGGATATCACAAGGTCCGATCTCGCTAAATGTGATTGCGCCCTATATTCTTGAAGAACTTAATAAAAGCTCCGGCGATCTGAAATTCGATGTCGAAGACATGGTGCTGGTCTGGCGTGGATGGGAAGAAAAGTTTGACGTCCGCATGCGTCAGGTTTCGGTGCGACAGACCAACGGGCGTGAAATGTTGCGCATGCCAGCCGCCGACGTTGTGTTTTCCAGCCGCGCCCTTTTTAGCGGTATTCTGGCCCTGCGCGAGGTTGATCTGATTGCACCGCGCATGCGGCTGGTGCGCCATAGCGACGGCAGTTTTGATATTGGTTTGTCGGGCGATCTGGCCGACGTTTTGCCCGGAGACGATGCGGCTGACACGGGCGATAACCAAGGTGCCGATGGCACAACCGCCCGCGTTCCCGATGCTGATATGCAAGCCCCGACTACCCCGAAAGACACGGCGGTAATGTCAACACCGCTACCCGATGCCGTGACACCCAATGGTTCTTCCGCGCCACCCGCACAGAGCAATACCGGCCCGGCAAGAGACACAAACCCGGCGAATGCCGTAACGGAGGTTGCACCGGGAACTGGCGCGAATGCCACTGATCCGGCAGTAACCGATGTGCCAGCCGATGCCAATGCCGGGGCAAATACCCCTGCAGGTACCGTCGTTGATCAAAACGCCGGGACAGCCGATACCGGGGCCAAACCCGGTGATTTGGCCGAACGCGACCTTATTTCGGGCAGCACCATTATGCGCCGCGTGGTGGCGATTTTATCGGGCGAGGCTGTTGATTCTCCTGCTGCGGCCTATTTTGAAAGTTTTGGCATTTATAATGCCGATTTAAAGGTCGAAGACCGGGTGCTCGGTGTGGTGTGGTCGGCGCCGGATGCCGATATTCGCCTCGCGCGCAGCCCGACGGGCATTGATGCCGATATGAAAATGTCGGTTGCCGCCGGGGACCTGACCACGGATGTTACCGCAACGGCGAGCTATTCCACCCAAGACGAACGCATTGCCTTAAAAGCACATGTCAGCAAGGTCATTCCGGCGTCGCTTTCGACCATATCATCGGAATTTATTGGTCTGGACCGGTTCGATTTGCCGGTGTCGGGGGATTTTGACGTTAATCTGGGGGCCGATGGCAGCGTTTTAAATGTTGTTGCCAAGCTTGATGTTGGCGCGGGACGGGTGCAATTGCCCACACCGCTAAATTCCATTTACGATATTGATGGCGGCAAGGCGACCCTGAGCTATGTGCCGGGAAAGCTGGCCTTTCGCGATGTGAGTGTGCAAACCGGTAAAACCGGGCTTGATATGAATGCCGATATTGAACATCCGCTGGGCGACTGGGCGGTCGCGTTGAAGGCCGCGGCAACAAATGTTGCCACCGACGATCTCCGCAATTTGTGGCCGGAAACACTTGGCGATAACCCGCGTGGATGGGTGTTGGAAAATCTGTCGGGTGGCGGGGTTGACCGGGCTGAAATTGACCTTGCGATGCATCGCGGACCAAACGGCGATGCCGCCATTGACCATATCAAGGGCGATATGACCATCGCCGGTGTTGATGTGCAATATTTGCCCGGCATGCCAAAAGTTATCTCGGCCTCGGGCCGGGCGGAATTTGACGCCAGCAGTTTCAGCATTTTTGTAAATAGCGGTGCCGCTGACGGCATTGAAGTGGACAATGCCAAACTGGTGTTTTCCAAACTTGATACCGACGGCGAATGGGCCGATATCGAATTTGTGGTTCATGGCGGCGTGCGCGATGCCATGAACCTGATCGATCACAAGCCGCTTGGTTTTGCATCCAGACTGGGGATTGATCCCAAACAGCTTTCGGGCAGCCAGGCGACGCGGGTGAAATTGTCGTTTCCGTTACTGAATAATTTGACGTTTGACGATGTAAAAGTTTCGGCAGCATCGCGCATTGAAAATGCCAAGGTAACAAAGGTTTTCCGCAATCTGGATTTGGCAAAGGGCAATTTTGAATTGCAGGTCAATACCGAAGGGCTGGAATTGAACGGCGATGCGCAGTTGGGGAATGGTCAAAACACCATCAACTGGGTCGAAAGCTTTGATTCCAAAACACCCCTGACCAGCCATTATCAACTGGGCGGCACATTTGACCTGGCGGCGTTAAATGACATTGGCGTTGATGTTTCATCGTTTTTGCACGGCAGTGCCTATGGCAATGTTGAAATAAAGGTTATCCGCGCTGGCGATGTTGAAGTGGTGGGAAAAACCGACATTACCAACAGTGTCATTGATATTGCCGAGGCCGATTACCACAAGGATGCGCAAAAACCGGGCAAACTGGGTTTTGATGTTGTGTTTAAGGCCGATGGCGGCGGGGTGGTGCGTAAACTCGATGTGACGGCCCCCGACGTGGCGATTTTGGCCAGTGGGCGCTGGCGCGGCGATAACAAACTGGACGACAAGGCCCATTTTGAGCTGGCCAACGGCCATTTTCGCGAAAACAGTGGCCTGTCCGGTACATTGATTGTTAAGGACAATGATGCCTTGCAGGTGGATCTGAGCGGCGAACAGATCGACCTGCGCCCGTTTCTAAGCGAAAACGGAACGGCAAAAGACCCCGGCGCGTCCGCCGCACCGCAAGTACCCTCGGGCAATGCGGCGACGGCCACGACGACCAAGGGTAAAACCGAATTTTCGACGATTGATATCAATCTGCAAGCCAACCGGTTTTATGCCAAGGGGGATAAACCGGTCATTGAAAACGGCAAGATCACCTATAGTCGCCGTAAGGACGATTCCGAAATTGACGTGGTCGCCGACCGGTTTGATGCCCGGCCGTGGATCAGTTCGTCGTCGGGCGATAATGGCACGCAAAATCCCCCCAGCTCGGCAGAAACAGCCGCCAACGGCCCCGAAAGCGGGGGCATTGGCGAAGAAACATCACGCCGGGGCGGCAAGAAGGAAATCTTTCTGGATTTTGGCGAATTACAGGCGGCGCGTGACCAGATCGTTAAGGGGCTAAAGGGTTCAATCCATGTTGAAGGCGACGAATGGCGGTCTATTGTTTTAAATGGCAAGTTAAACGGCACGGCCGATGTTTTTGCCCAGGTTGAGCCGGTTGCCGGGGGCAAGCGCAAGGTGCAGCTAACAACCGACGATGCCGGGCGGTTTTTGGCTGCGATTGACCTGTATGGCGATTTGCGTGACGGCAAAATGACTGTGCAGGGCATGGTCGATGACCAAAAATATTCACAGCCCTTTACCGGAACTGCACATATCGAAAATTTCCGCATTGTGAATGCCCCGTTAGGTGCGCGGGTATTAAATGCTGCATCCTTGCTGGGACTGGTCGACTCGCTTCAGGGCAAGGGGATTATTTTTGATGCCATGGATGGTGAATTTACCTATGCCAACGATGTGCTAACGGTTTCCAAGGTCGCGGCAAACGGGGCTGCGATCGGGGTGACGGCAAATGGCAGCATTGATATGGCCACCGATGAAATCCGGCTGGCCGGGTCGATCGTGCCGTTTTACGCGCTTAATTCGGTATTGGGTAAAATTCCGCTAATCGGTGATTTGCTGGTGGGCGAGGAAGGCGGCGGGGTGTTCGCCCCGACTTACACGGTCGAAGGGGCGCTTGAAAATCCCGATATTTCGGTTAATCCGCTGTCCACCATTGTGCCCGGCGTGTTCCGTAACCTGATTACCGGGGCCAAACCGGGGTAACGAAGGCCGTAATTGCCAGCCGTCATTTATACCTGGTTACTGCAAACAAAAACGCTCCGGCATGACATACCGGAGCGTTTTTTTGTTTTGATTTGGTCGCCGTGGCCCGATCAGATCGCGCGGATCAGAACATGGCGTTTTTTACCGGCCGATAGTTTGATCACGCCGGTGTCATCAATTGCCGACGCGGTAATGACCAGATTTTCGTCATCGACCTTTTCGTCGTTGATTTTGGCACCGCCGCCTTTAACCAGGCGACGGGCTTCGCCACCGGTTTTGGCCAGTTCGGCCCGGCGAAACAGATCAAACGCCGGGATGCCTTCATCAAGATCAGCCTTGGCAATTTCGATGGTTGGCAGGCTGTCGGCCAAAACGCCTTCTTCAAACGTTTTGCGCGCGGTTTCTGCTGCGGCATGGGCGGCGTCTTCGCCCCGGCACAGTTTCACCGCTTCAAATGCCAGAATTTTTTTGGCGTCATTAATCGCGGCACCCTCAAATTTGGCGTAGTCCGCAATCTGTTCCATCGGCAGTTCGGTGAACAGCTTCATGAATTTGATCACGTCGGCATCTTCGGTGTTGCGCCAGAACTGGTAATAATCATAGGCCGACAGGCGTTCTTCATTCAGCCAGATCGCACCTGATGCGGTTTTGCCCATTTTGCCACCCGATGCGGTGGTGATCAGCGGTGTGGTCAGGCCATACAGGGCGGCGTTATCAACCCGGCGGCCCAGTTCAACACCGTTCACGATATTGCCCCACTGGTCCGACCCGCCCATTTGCAAAACGCAGCCATATTTGCGCGCCAGTTCGACAAAGTCGTAGGCCTGCAAAATCATGTAGTTGAATTCAAGAAAACTGAGCGACTGTTCACGTTCCAGACGGATTTTGACGGACTCAAAGCTCAGCATGCGGTTGACCGAAAAGTGACGGCCAAAATCGCGCAGGAAGCTGATGTAATTGATGGTATCAAGCCAGTCGGCATTGTTGACCATGATGGCGTCGGTCGGGCCGTCGCCAAAGGTCAGGAATTTTTCAAAAATCTTGCGAATGCCAGCCATATTTCCGGCGATGATGTCGTCGGTCAGAACCGGGCGGGCATCGTCGCGGCCGGTGGGGTCGCCAACGCGGGTGGTGCCGCCGCCCATCAGGACAATCGGCTTATGCCCGCATTTTTGCAGCCAGCGCAGCATCATAATCGAGACGAGCGATCCAACATGCAGGCTGTCTGCGGTGCAATCATAACCCACATAGCACACCACCTTTTTTTCTGACGCATAGGCATCAAGGCCTTCGTTATCAGTGCATTGGTGGATGTAACCGCGTTCGTTCATGACGCGGAGAAAATCAGACTTCAGGTCAGTCATTGTTTTTCGCTATGTTATGGTGTGATTGTCAAATACGAAGCAGTCTGGCGGTAAGGCCGGGCCGCGGGCGATGATTTAACACAAAAGCGTTGAAAACAGCAATCATCGCGCGCCGACATGCCGGTTAAATTCGCCAATGTGCCGCCCCGGATGATTTTACGCCCTGATACCCGGCGTTGGCGGACCGGTTATGGGATGTTAAACAGTTTGCGCGAACAATGCTGCCCGGTACGAAAAAAACCGGGTTAAAATTTTGGTGCCAGAGCGGGTGCAATTAAAACAAGTTCTGTCGAGCGTGTCGGAGGCTGATCATGCAGGGTAACCAGGTTAAGGCAATTGGATTGATGAGTGGCACCTCGCTGGACGGGGTCGATGCCGCCATTCTGGAAACCGATGGTGAAAATGTGCGCCGGACCGGCCATTTTGTGACCGTTCCCTATGATCCGGCCTTGCGCCAGCGTATTCGGGGCTGTTTTGGCAACCTTGTGGCCGATGACGCCGAAAATGACGTTGCCGACGATATCACCGATGTGCATGTGGATGCTGTTAACCTGCTGCTGGCCCAAAGCGGGTATCAGGCGCGCGATATCGAGGTGATCGGTTTTCACGGGCAAACCGTTTTTCATGACCCCGCGCGCCAGATTACCCGCCAAATCGGTAATCCTGCCCGGTTAGCACAGGCTTTATCGGTTCCGGTGGTGGCCGATTTTCGCCTTGAGGATGTTGCACGCGGCGGCGAAGGTGCGCCTTTGGCCCCGGTTTATCATGGGGCGTTACTGCGCGGCGCACAGGTTGAATTTCCGGTTGCCATTCTTAACATTGGCGGCGTGTCGAATGTGACATGGGTGGGCGACGACCGGGAATTGCTGGCATTTGATTGCGGGCCGGGCAATGCGCGGCTGGATGACTGGGTTTTGCGCCATACCGGGCGTGATTTTGACCATAATGGCGCGCTTGCGGCCTCCGGCCAAAGCGACGCGATGGTCGAGGTGGAATTTCTGAAAAATCCTTATTTTGACCGGGTGCCGCCAAAATCGCTGGATCGTGAAGACATGGCTCGCTCGATTGACGATTTGATCATGGATGCCGGGCTTAATGTCGCCAATGGTGCGGCAACGCTGGCGGGCTGCACTGTTGCCAGTATTGTGGCGGCGGTGAACCATTTGCCGATAGCCCCAAAACAGTGGTTCGTTTGCGGCGGCGGGCGGCATAACGGCCACGTTATGGCGCAGTTACAAGCGCGGCTGAATGTTCCGGTGACATCGGTCGATATGTTGTCATGGGACGGCGACGCGGTGGAGGCGGAATGTTTTGCCTTTTTGGCCGTGCGTCATTTGTGCCAGTTGCCGCTAAGCTTTCCAGGAACCACCGGTGTTAAGGCCCCCTGTTTTGGCGGGCGTTTGTATCACACAAAAAAAGCCGCCTGAAAAATTCAGGCAGCCATTTTGTTCGAGCAATTTTCCTGGAACACAGAAAATCGTTTTAGCGCGGTTTAAGCGCCGCGCTTGTCGAGATAGGATGATGTCTGGCGAACCACTTCTTCTTGCTGTTTGGCAAAATAGTGGTCGGCACCTTCAACCAGGCACATGCTGACTTCGATGCCTTTTTGCGAATTCAGCTTGTCGCCAAGCTTGGTCACCGAACTTAGCGGTACATTTTCATCACGAGTCCCGTGAATAATAATGCCGGAAGACGGGCAGGGTGCCAAAAAGGTAAAGTCATAATCGCTGGCGGGGGCGGCAATTGAGATAAAACCGTCAATTTCCGGACGGCGCATCAAAAGCTGCATCCCGATCCAGGCGCCAAACGAATACCCCGCCACCCAGGTTGAGCGCGAATTGGTATTATAGGTTTGCATCCAGTCAAGGGCGGACGCCGCATCGGACAGTTCGCCGATGCCGTGATCGTACACGCCTTGCGAACGACCAACGCCGCGGAAATTGAACCGCATGACAGAATAACCGCGGTCTTTGAACATGTTAAACAGGTTAAAGCACAACTTGTTATTCATGGTCCCGCCTTGTTGCGGGTGCGGATGTAGAATCAGCGCGATAGGCGAATTGTCGGCGCCGTTATGATGATAGCGCCCTTCAAGGCGCCCTTCGGGGCCGTTAAAAATGACCTCAGGCATGGATCAGACAGCTCCTGTCCGCGAATGTGTGTGCAGTAGGAAGAATATACCCGAGTGTTTTTGTGTGTTTTTCGTTCTGCTGGCATAAATTGCTTGGGGCAAATACTTGACCACGTTACTCGGTTATCCTATATTTCGGTCAACCGGACAGCCATAGCGACGCTTGTTGCGCCTAGCGCGACGATGTGCCGATACGGGCGGTTGCCGGAAATCGAAGCTACTTATTACACAGGGGACTGCCCCATGTTCAAGATAATTCGCCATGAAATAGACGCGATGATCGCCCGCGATCCCGCCGCACGGTCCCGTTTGGAGGTCGTTCTGACCTATCCGTCGTTTCATGCGATCATGGGTTACCGTGTGACCAATTGGCTGTGGAAGCGTGGTTTTCGGGTTACGGCGCGGTTCATTTCGCAAATTTTCCGCTGGCTGACCGGGATCGAAATTCACCCCGGCGCCACGATTGGCAAACGTTTTTTTATTGATCACGGCATGGGCGTTGTTATTGGTGAAACCGCCGAAATCGGCGATGACGTTACCTTGTACCAAGGTGTCACGCTGGGCGGGACTGCGCCAAGTGTCGATAGCGACGGCCAGCGCGGACTGAAACGCCACCCGACACTGGAAGACGGTGTGATTGTTGGTTCGGGCGCACAAATTCTAGGCCCGTTCACGGTGCGCCGTAATGCGCGCATTGGCGGCAATGCCGTTGTGCTGGCCGAAGTCCCGGAAGGGGCAACGGTTGTGGGCATTCCCGCAAAAATCGTGCGTCGTGAAAAAGACGACCGCTTTTGTGCCTATGGCACCCCGGTTGGCGATTTGCCCGACCCGATTGCCCGCGCGCTTGAAGATCTGTCGCGCGAAGTACAGGGATTGCGCCAGCGGGTGGTTGAGCTTGAAGGTGAACAACAGCACGGCAGCGGGCAGGTACCCGCGAGCGTGCCGGAAAAGCCGCGCATTGTGGCAACGTCCGAATAAACATTGCAATAGTCGGGTCTGTTCGAACGCCGTTTTACGGCACACTGAAATCGAAAGTCTGAATATTGCCTGACAAGGCGATACGCAGACAGGAGGACACACTGTGAAGTTAAGTACGAAAGGCCGCTATGCGGTGATGGCGATGGTGGACCTGGCTGATAGCGGCCGGGATCGCCCGGTTGCCCTTGCCGACATTGCCGAGCGTCAGGAAATTTCGCTGTCCTATCTGGAACAACTGTTTGGCAAACTGCGCAAGGGCGGACTTGTTCGCTCGGTGCGCGGCCCGGGCGGGGGGTATATGCTGGCGCGGACCGCGCAGGAAACCCGCATTGCCGATGTTATTCTGGCGGTGGACGAACCCATTCGCGCAACGCGCTGCAAGTCAGGCTCGCCCAAGGGCTGCAAGGCCGACAAGGGCCGTTGCCTGACCCATGAATTGTGGGAAGAACTGGGCAACCAGATTTATCTTTACCTGTCGTCGGTCAGCTTGGCCGATGTGGTTGACCGTCGCATATCGGGCGTGGGCCGGATGTTTGACCGCCGGACAACCCAGGTTCACGAGCCGCAAGTTGCCGCGCAATAACGCCACATCAAAGCCGTGCCGGTTTAACCGGAACCGATTAACCCAAAGCCCCGAGAAACCAGTTAAAGACGTGATGAAACAGCCGGTTTACCTAGATTATAATGCCAGTGCGCCGATAAACGCCGCCGCCCGTGATGCGGTGGTGGCGGCACTTGACGTTGCCGGAAATCCGTCGTCGGTGCATGGGGCCGGGCGCGAGGCGCGCAAGATTGTTGACCGTGCCCGCCGCCAGGTGGCCGACATGGTGGCCGGGGATGCCGAGCGGGTTATTTTCACCAGCGGCGGCACCGAAGCCAATAATCTGGCCCTGAACGGGTTGGAAAATGTGGTGGTGCTGACCAGTGCGATTGAACATCCATCGGTGATTGAAGCGCGCAGTGATGCGCGGCGCATTTCGGTGGATGCAAACGGGGTCATTGACCTTGGCGCACTTGAAGACATGTTAAGGGTATGCCGCGATGCCGGTGAAAAAGTACTGGTATCGGTCATGCTGGCAAATAACGAAACCGGTGTGATCCAGCCTGTGGCGCAGGCCGCTTTGCTGGCCCGCGAATATGGTGCCAAAATCCATTGTGATGCGGTGCAGGCTGTGGGGCGTGTGCCGGTCGATATGGGCCGCCTTTTGGTCGATATGGTTTCGGTCTCCGCCCACAAAATTGGCGGACCCAAGGGAATTGGTGCCCTGATCATTGCACCTGGTGTGATGCTGGTGCCGCAAATTCGCGGCGGTGGGCAGGAAAAATATCGCCGTGGCGGGACCGAAAATGTTGCCGGGATTGCCGGTTTCGGGGCCGCTGCCGCGCTGGTTGATGCAAAATTGACCAATGCAGACGAGATAACCGCCAAACGGGACCGTTTGGAAAACGAAATTCTGGCGTTCGCGCCAGAAGTGGTGATCGCAAGCCGCGATACCGCGCGCCTTGGCAATACCAGTTGCCTGATCCTGCCCGGCATGCCCGGCGAAACGCAGGTGATGACAATGGACCTGGCCGGGGTGGCAATCAGTTCGGGATCGGCCTGTTCATCGGGCAAGGTTCGCGAAAGCCACGTCTTGAAGGAAATGGGTGTTGCAGAACCGGGATCGGCCATTCGGGTCAGTCTGGGGCCTGAAACAACCAACGACGAGATCGATATGTTTATCCGTGTTTGGAGCCGGATGCGGGGCAATGCGGAGCGCAAAAAACTCGCGCGCAATGCTGCCTGAGAAAATGAGTGAGGATACCTAAAAATGAACGAGCTTAAAGCAAAGCCGATCTATCTGGACTATCAGGCGACAACGCCGACCGACCCGCGTGTCGTTGATGCAATGCTGCCTTATTTTTATGAGAAATTCGGTAATGCCCACTCGCGGAACCATTCGTTCGGCTGGGAAGCAGAAGACGCCATTGAACTTGCCCGTGGACAGGTTGCCACCATTATTGGTGCATCACCCAAGGAGGTTATCTTTACCTCGGGTGCGACCGAGTCAAACAACCTTGCGCTTAAAGGCGTGATGAAGTTTTACGGCAAGAAAAAACCGCACATGATCACCACTGTGACCGAACATAAATGTGTTCTCGACAGTGCGCGCCACCTGGAACAGGAAGGCTACAAGGTTACGTACCTGCCGGTTCAGAAGAACGGTATGGTTGACCTTGAAACGTTGAAAGCCGCCATCACCGATGAAACCGCACTGGTTTCGATCATGGCGGTTCACAACGAAATCGGTGTTATTCAGCCGCTTAAGGAAATTGGCGAGATTTGCCGCGAACGCGGTGTTTTCTTCCATTGCGATGCGGCCCAGGCTGTTGGCAAAATTCCGCTTGATGTCAATGACATGAAAATCGACCTGATGTCGATTTCCGGGCACAAGCTGTATGGCCCGAAAGGCGTTGGTGCATTGTTTGTGCGTCGTCGTCCGCGGGTACGTGTTGTGGCACAGATCACCGGTGGTGGTCAGGAACGCGGCATGCGCTCCGGCACCTTGCCGACCCCGCTGATCGTTGGTTTTGGCAAGGCGTGTGACATTGCGCTTAACGAAATGGCCGAAGAAAACGCCCGCATCATGGAACTGCGTAACTATACGCTGAAGCGTTTCCGTGATCGTCTGGAAGACATTTACCTGAACGGTGACGAAGAAAACCGTGTTGCGGGTAACCTCAATATCTCGTTTGCCTATGTCGAGGGTGAAAGCCTTTTGATGGGCATCAAGAACATTGCGGTTTCGTCTGGTTCGGCCTGTACCTCGGCGTCGCTGGAGCCATCTTATGTGCTGCGCGCCCTGGGCGTGGACGAAGAACTGGCCCATACGTCGTTGCGTATCGGTATTGGCCGTTTCACCACCCGCGAGGAACTGGACCAGGCTATCGATGCGATCTGCAATGAAGTTGAACGTCTGCGCGAAATGAGCCCGCTTTGGGAAATGGCGCAGGAAGGCATCGACATTAAATCCATCGAGTGGGCCGAGCATTAATCGCCCGCCATACTATATAATAATCAGAGAGACACAGGACTTCTTAGGAGGGTTCAAACCATGGCCTATAGCGAAAAGCTTCTTGATCATTACGAAAACCCGCGCAATGTCGGTTCGTTTGATAAAAACGAAAGCACTGTCGGGACCGGCCTTGTTGGCGCACCGGCATGTGGCGATGTTATGAAACTGCAAATTCGTGTTTCCGCCGAAGGAATAATTGAAGATGCAAAATTCAAAACCTTTGGTTGCGGTTCGGCAATTGCGTCAAGCTCGTTGATTACGGAATGGGTCAAAGGCAAGACCATTGCCGAAGCGGGCGCGATTAAAAACTCGCAGATCGCCGAGGAACTGGCGTTGCCGCCGGTCAAGATCCATTGCTCTATTTTGGCAGAAGATGCCATCAAGGCAGCGATCAGCGATTACAACACCAAAAACGGCAAAGCCGCGGCTGAAGCGGCTGAATAAGCTGCTTTGCCCTGATAATCGCATGATTATCCGAAGACAAGGAGACCAGGATGGCATTACCGTCGCCAATTAATGTAACACCCAGTGCCCTTGATCATATCAAGGCATTGCTTGATAGCCGCGGCAAACCGTCTGCCGGGATTCGTCTTGGCGTGCGCAGCAAGGGTTGTTCGGGTTTGTCATACACGCTGGAATACGCCGATGATGAAAGCGGGTTTGACGAAATCGTCCAGCTTGATGACGGCGTGAAGCTGATGATCGACCCCAAGGCAATCATGTTTGTGCTGGGTACCGAGATGGATTATTCGGTCGACACAATGGAAGAAGGTTTCGTGTTTCGCAATCCCAATGAAAAGGGTCGTTGCGGGTGCGGGGAATCCTTCCACGTTTGATGCCGCCGGTTTCCGGCCCTGATCTTGTCGATGGCCCCGGTGCTTGTCACCGGGGCCATCCCTTGATGGCACATGTTTAACCGGCCATCTGAAATGTCGACTGGGGGCAATTGCCCCAGGATGGCAGGTGGGACAGGGCGGAAATAACCCGGGCGATTTTGCCCCGTCTGATGAATGTGTTGAATAATACAGGCCTGAAAAGATGATGAATGCTGCGTCAAAAAACACCGATGCCACTGGCAACGGCAACAAAACCTGCTGGTCCTGCAAGGGGCCGGTCGATGCTGTTGCGCTGTTTTGCGATACTTGCGGGGCCATTCAGGCGCCGGGCCAGCTTGATCATTTTGCCCGGTTTGGTATTGCGCGTGATTTTAATGTCGATATCGATGCCATTGAAACGCAATATTTAAAGCAGCAGCAGGCTTTGCACCCGGACCGTTTCGCAACGAAATCGGCCCGTGAAAAAGCCCTGTCGCAACAACAGGCAGCCAGCCTGAACGACGCCTTTGAAACCCTGAAAAACCCGGTATCGCGCGCCGTATATATGTTGCGCATGGCCGGGGTGGAACCCGAAGGCGGCGAAGGACAAACGGTAAATGACCCGGCATTGCTGATGGAAGCAATGGAAATGCGCGAGGCGCTGGACGATGCCGGGGACCGTGCGCAAATTGACGCGATTATTCGCGATGTGCGCAAAACAGCGCGCGATTGTGAAAATGAAGTTGCGACCGCGATTAATGGCGGGGCCTATGATGCGGCCCGCAAGTTAACCACGCGGTTGCGTTATCTGTTAAAAATGGCGCAGGAAGCGCGGGCCAAAAAGGCACGCTTGGCTGCGGCCTGATATATTAAAACGGATTGAATTTTATGGCTTTGCTGACCATCCACGAACCCGGACAAACCCCGCTTCCCCACGAGGAAGAACGTAAACTGGCGGTCGGGATCGATCTGGGCACAACCAATTCGGTCGTGGCGATGTCGCGCGACGAAAAATCCGAAGTTTTGCGCAACCCCGATGGCGGGTCGGCGATTGTGCCTTCTGTTGTGCATTATGCCAGCGATGGCACCGTTACCGTGGGCGAAGCCGCCCGCGATTTGATCGACAGCCAGGCAAGCCAGGTGGTGTCCTCGGTCAAACGGCTGATGGGCCGTGGCCTTGAGGATGTGAAATCGGTTGCGGGCACGTTGCCTTACCATGTTGAAATTCCCGATGCCCCAACGGGCGATGACGCCGCCAGCGCCGGGCCGCAAATGGTGCGCCTTAACGTTGGCAACCGGGTATTAACCCCGGTTGAAGTCTCTGCCGATATTTTGCGCGCCCTTAAGGCCCGTGCCGAAGCCGCCCTTGAACAGGATGTGGACCACGCTGTTATTACGGTTCCGGCCTATTTCGATGATGCGGCGCGCACGGCAACCAAGGATGCCGCCAAACTGGCCGGGATCGAGGTTTTGCGTCTGGTCAATGAACCAACTGCAGCGGCTTTGGCCTATGGCCTTGATAACGGGGCCGAAGGGCTATATGCGGTTTATGATCTGGGCGGGGGTACGTTTGATATCTCGCTTTTGAAAATGCAAAAGGGTGTTTTCCAGGTTAAATCAACCGGCGGCGATGCGGCCCTTGGCGGCGATGATTTTGACCACGCCATTGTCGAGAATATTCTGGCGGCACGTAAAGCGGATGGCATTGACGACACCATTGATGCCTCGGCGGCCAAGCGCCTGTTAAAGGTCGCCCGGGCGATCAAGGAAGCGCTGACCGCGCGCGATCAGGTCGATGTTGCGGTTGATATCAACGACAGCGAAACCACGCACAGCATCACCCGCGCCGGGTTTGATGCTATGATCGTGAAGATGGTTGAGCGCACGGTGTCGATCACCGAACAGGTGCTTGATGATGCCGATGTGCTGCCCGAAGACATAAAGGGTGTTGTGCTGGTGGGCGGGTCCACCCGTGTGCCTGCGGTGCGCGCGGCTGTTGCGTCCTTGTTCGGGCAAGAACCGCTTTCCAATATCGACCCCGACGAAGTGGTTGCCGTGGGTGCTGCCCTTCAGGCCGAAGCCCTGACCGGTGGATCGGATAACCTGTTGCTGGACGTTATTCCGCTGTCGCTGGGTCTTGAGACCATGGGCGGGATTGTTGAAAAAGTTGTTGATCGCAACACGCCCATTCCGGTTGCCAAGGGCCAGGAATTTACCACCTATCAGGATGGCCAGAATGCCATGATGATCCATGTGGTGCAGGGCGAGCGCGAAATGGTTGATCAATGCCGCTCGCTTGCGCGGTTTGTGCTTTCGGGTATTCCGCCAATGGCGGCGGGGGCAGCGCGCATTCGTGTGGAATTTCAGGTGGATGCGGATGGTTTGTTAACCGTTTCAGCCCGCGAAGAAACCACCGGGATTGAGCAGGAAGTAGCAGTTAAGCCCACCTATGGCATTAACGAAATCGATATGGCCAACATGCTGCGCGACAGCATGGTCAACGCCCGTGGCGACATGGAATTGCGCCTGTTGACCGAGGCGCGCGTGGAAGCACGGCGTAATATTCTGGCGGTACAGGCCGCGATGAAGGCTGATGCCGAATTGCTCGACGAGGGTGATAAAAACACCATTGCCGCCGCGATTGCCGAGCTGGAAGCCGCCATGCAGGGCGATGACCGCCAGATTATCAATGATCTGGCCGAGGCCCTTGAGACAGCATCGCGCCCGTTTGCCGAAAAACGCATGGACCGTGGCATTCGTCGCGCCCTTGCGGGCCAAAATGTGAACAGTGTTCGCACCTGACAGGGTGCTGATGAATTGACAAATCAGTCCGCTGCGGCGATTGTCCCGACACATCGCTTAAGCGGGTTAATTAACAGAGATCGAAACAGAATTTAATGCGAGGAGAATGGCGCAGATGCCCAAGATCGTTTTTGTAGAACCTGACGGTACGGAAAAAGAATTCGAGGTCGCCGACGGGTTGTCCGTTCTTGAAGCGGCGCATAAAAACGGCATCGATCTGGAAGGTGCATGCGAAGGCTCGCTGGCATGCTCGACCTGCCATGTTGTTGTTGAAGGCGACTGGTTCGACAAGCTCGAAGAACCCAGCGAAGACGAAGAAGACATGCTTGATCTGGCCTTCGGCCTGACCGAGACCTCGCGTCTGGGTTGCCAGATTATCATGAGCGAAGAGCTTGATGGTTTGCGTGTCAAGCTGCCGTCAGCAACGCGCAACATGATGGTTGATAAATAATCTGGCCTGTAACCGCCGGGCCTTTTCACCCGAAAAAGGGGACGACGATGCGCTGGACAGATACAATCGATATCGCGATCGAACTTGAAGAAACCCATCCGGATGCCGATAACGTGCATCTGCGCTTTACCGATTTGCATAAATGGGTTTGCGCGCTGCCGGGTTTCGACGATGATCCCGAAGCATCGAATGAAAAGATCCTTGAGGCCATTCAAATGGCCTGGATCGACGAACGCGAAGACTGATTGCGGGGCTATCCTTTGCCGCGCCCTGTGGCGGGGCAGGGGATGGACAACGCCATCTATCGCCAGATCAAGGACCAGCCCCGCCAACGCGGGCTGGTCTGATCTGTTTTTAGCCTTGCCGTAAGCAGTGGAGCCATTGGCATGACCCGCAGCCCTGATTTTACCGACATTATTCCTGCCGACAGCCTGTTTGGGCGGTTGCGCGCCAATGCGCCCGATGTCTGGAACAGTTATGTCGATCATGAATTTGTCCGCAAGCTGGGCGATGGCACCCTGCCCGAAGAATGTTTTCGTCATTATCTCGTTCAGGATTACCTGTTTCTCATCCAGTTTGCCCGGGCTTATGCGCTGGCGGTGTATAAAGCCGGTGATCTGACTGCGATGCGCCAATATTCCAAAACCGTTTCGGCGATTTTGGACATGGAAATGAGCCTGCATCTGGATTTCTGCAACAGCTGGGATTTGACTGAAAACGATATCGTCAGCCAGCCGGAATCGCGCGCCACGGTGGGCTATACCCGCTATGTGCTGGAAAAGGGCCATCAGGGCGATATTATCGACCTGCATGTGGCTGTGATGCCTTGTATGGTGGGATATGCCGAAATCGCAAACCGGTTGATGGCACGTTCTGATACAAGGCTGGAGGGTAATCCGTATCGGGCGTGGATTGAAATGTATGCCTCGGACGATTTCCAGAATGTAGCCAAGGCCGAAATCACCTTGCTTGATATGTTGGCGAGCCAACGCGGGGCCGATGGCCGCATGGATGATTTAACCCGGACCTTTACCATGGCCAGCCGCCTTGAAGCCGATTTTTGGCAAATGGGCCTTGATCTGGCAAAATAGGCGACCATGCCCCATATAGGGCGCAGATATACAGCGATGGCGTGGTCAACGCGCCATTAAAATACCTGATCAGAGATCGACACAATCTGGTCGCCATCGCCTTGACCGATGGTGGGCCAAGGGAATTTGACGATGAACAGTCTAGGAATAGACAAGGCCCCCGAAGATACCCGCGTGGTTGTTGCCATGTCGGGCGGGGTGGATAGCTCGGCTGCGGCCGCCCTTTTGAAATCAGAAGGTTACGATGTGGTCGGGATCACGTTGCAGCTTTATGATATGGGGGCCAATGCGCCGTCACGCGCGAAATCGTGCTGTGCGGGACGCGATATTTATGACGCCCGCAAAGTGGCCGAGGATATCGACATTCCCTATTATGTGCTGGATTATGAAAGCCGTTTTCGGGAAGAAGTGATCGACGATTTTGCCGATAGCTATTTGCGCGGTGAAACGCCGATTCCCTGTGTAAAGTGCAATCAGACCGTCAAATTCCGCGATTTGCTGGAAACCGCCCATGATCTGGGCGCGGATTGCATGGCAACCGGCCATTATGTGCAGCGTAAACTGGCCGCCAATGGTCAGGCCGAACTGCACCGCGCGGCCGATGCCAACCGCGATCAAAGCTACTTTCTGTTTACCACCAAACAGGAACAGCTTGATTTTCTGCGTTTCCCGCTGGGCCATCTGACATCAAAGGCCGAAACCCGCGCCCTTGCTGCCCGGTTTGGCCTTGAGGTTGCCGATAAACCCGACAGCCAGGACATTTGTTTTGTGCCCGATGGCAAATATGCTCGTTTGGTGGAAAAACTGCGCCCCGAAGCCGGCGAACCCGGCCAGATCGTGGATATGGACGGCAATGTGATGGGCGATCATCGCGGGCTGATCCATTACACCGTCGGCCAGCGCCGGGGGCTTAACATTGGTGGCACGGCAGAACCGCTTTATGTGGTGAAACTGGTGCCTGAAACCCGTCAGGTCATTGTTGGCCCCAAATCAGCGCTGGCAAAACACAGCGTCTATGTCAAAGACCTTAACTGGCTGGGAGCGGCCGGGATTGACCCGGCCGGGATGGAGGTTGAAGTCAAACTGCGCTCCGCCATGGCACCGGCCACGGCAACGCTTTATCCGGTGGCCGATGCACCGGGGCACGCACGGATTGACCTGCATGCGCCGCAATTTGGCATCGCACCGGGGCAGGCCGGCGTGATCTATCAGGGCGATCGTGTTTTGGGGGGCGGCTGGATCAGCTCGCAGGAGCATCAGGTCGTTTCTGGCGATGCGCAGGCGACAACGGCCCGTGAAGCCATTAGTGCGGCCTGACCCCCGTTTAAAACGATCTGTGACCGTTTCCGTCTTTGCCTGGTCTTTCTGCCTTTGGGGCAGTGCCAGGCAAGGCGGGAACATCGTCACCACAGGCCGTATTCTCAAGGCTTTGTGCCACTTGTGATTTTGGCGGACGCTTTTTTGACAAAAACGTCAAAAAGGCGCTTGACGGGGGCGGTTCCCTGACGTAAAAACCGCCCCGTTCCGCACGCTACGGAACATCGAAAAACCAAGCCATATGGCGGAGTAGCTCAGTCGGTTAGAGCAGCGGAATCATAATCCGCGTGTCGGGGGTTCGAGTCCCTCCTCCGCTACCAATTTAAAAGCCCGGTCCGATTGGATCGGGCTTTTGTTTTGGCAGATATGACAGAGCCTTTGTGTTCATTTATGACTCATAACGCTATTTTTCGAATTCCAGCTACTATTGATGCTGTTGACCAATTTACAACCTCAGTAGCGGCCGACTGAACAGCAAGTGGCATTGTTTTTGCGCCTCGCGGGCGAACTCCTAATATTGGTTTACCCATCCGTATTGCCTCATTTATCTCATATTGTAACCACTCACTGTGATTGATGTACATTCCACCAATTATAATAATTGCTTGAGCTGGTGATATTTGTTGAGTCAATTCTTTTTTTAGTTCAGCCTTAGCCATTTTGTCAAAAGCTTTATCTTCCGGCACAGAGTAATTAGTATAATTAAAATTAGAGGCTGTATCCAGCAGGCTTATCATGCTCGTATAGCGTTCGCTGTATTTCCAAGAATGGCTGATAAATAGCTGATATTTCGTTAGCGCGGGCATGTTTTTTCCTCTGAAAAGTTTTTGATTGGTGTCTTTCTTCTATATCATGCTATCGTATTAAAGTGTTTTATTGAAGAGGTTTTATGTCCAATGGGGGATAATTTGTCGAGCGAACAAAAAATATGCTTTGTGATAATGGGTTTTGGAAGAAAAACGGACTATGAACTTGGCCGTACTTTGGATCTTGACGCGACGTATGAAGCAATTATCCAGCCTGCAGTAGAAGATAATAATATGCGTTGTGTTCGTGCAAACGAAATTTTGCATTCTGGCATAATAGATCAAAGAATGTATGAAATGCTCTTGCGTGCTGATCTTGTTATCGCCGATATTTCAACGGGAAATGTAAATGCCGTTTACGAACTCGGCGTCAGACACGCACTTCGCCCTTATTCTACGATAGTAATGAAAGAGAGGGTAGGGCAGATTCATTTTGATCTGAACCATATAAACATTTTCCCATATGATCATATGGGAGACGACATAGGTTCTAGAGAGCAGAAGCGTGCATCATCTGACTTGCGGGCGTTGATTGCAGGTGTAATGCAAGAATCTGAAACAGATAGTCCTGTTTATACATGTTTTCCTCATTTAACACAGCCTACTCTTACTAAAGAAGAGTTCGAGGATCTAGTAGATGCAGTAGAGAACGTAGGGGATAAATTTTCAACGCTATTAAACTCTTTCGAGGATTTTTCTCGTTTGTCGAATCATGACAGTGCAGTAACAACTCTTAAAAATTTGTTGGAAATGAAGCCAGATGACCACTATTTGATCCAACAACTTGCTTTGCATACATATAAATCAGAAAAACCGAACAAGGTTTTGGCGCTTACTGACGCTTTGAGCCTTATCATGGTTTTGAATCCAGATAATTCTAACGATCCGGAAACTTTGGGTATTACAGGGGCAATATATAAGAATTTATGGCTTGCACACAATGAGCGTGGATACCTTGATCGAGCAATAAAATTCTATGAGCGGGGTTTTGATGTTCGACGAGACTATTATAATGGCGAAAATGCTGCAAATTGCTATCAATTTCGGAGTTGTATTCAGGAAGTTGATGACGAAAGAATGTTTGACCGAATGTCTGCAATGAAAATCAGGAAAGAAATAGTGAGTAGACTGAATGAAATCGTCATAAGTAAGGATTTTGAGGACAGATCAGACAAGAGGTGGATATATGCTACACTCTCTAATTCTCATTTGGCTCTTGGTGATCAGGAGAAATTTAAAGAATTTGCGAGTCGCTTTTTTGAGTGCAATCCATTTGATTGGGAAAAGAAAACTTTCTGCAAGACGGTAAAAAGGATTCGTGCGATGGTTTAGATGCTTGCCCACTAAAAAAGTTGTGTGGGTAAAAGTCTTTTGCGATCAACAGGGGGAGCCAAGGAAAAGCCGAGTTTGCTATCCTTAAGATACTTAAAGCTGAATTTTGTTTTCCCAGATTTTTGTTTTTGGCAACTACACCATAGCCAGCGTCGCCGGATACACATTGGCAGGTTGCCAGTTTGCTGTTTCCTGCTCGGCGTCCCACGCATCAATTTTGGCCTGTAAGTTCACCCAGAATTGTGTCGTCGTTTCCAGCACCTTGGCGATTTTTGCCGCAAGGGTGCTGTCGATCCGGGCATGACCATTTACGATCTGGCTGAGATGTTTGGTGCTGATGCCAAGGTCGGATGCAAGGACCGTCTGGGTGATGCCGCGTGGCACCAGATAATGTTCGCGCAATATCTTACCCGGATGGGTGGGGCGACGATTACGGCGCAGCGGTGTGTCGTTTTGCATCAATGATAATCCTCGAAAGCAAGGACAGTAACGTCTGTTCCGTCCCATTTGAAAGTGATGCACCAGTTTCCGGTCACATGCATGGCATATTGATCTTTGCGGGTGCCTTTAATTTAAGGGCATGAAAATCCTTTACGCCCATGCAATCTTTGATATCGGTAATGCTATCAAGATGATCGAGGATCAGGATCGCATTTTCGTGGAGCTGCCTGCCAATGTGTTTCGTCGCGCCATTTTCGAAAAGCGCGCGCAGTCCTTTGTCTTTTATCGCAATCAACGCCATGCCGAATCCTTTGGGCATTACCAAAACGGTAAACATATGTCCATTCGGGCGCAACTTTATAGCTAACAGTTTGGTATGTCGTTAATTTATAGTTGTTTGGAGGCGGTGTCTGTAGGGGAGGGTGCGTCGTTGGCAGTTTGCAAAAGTTGCGGTTATTCATCTGGACTTTACGCCGGGTGCTGCCTATCACTACGTCACCACGATATGACATGAGGTTCTGGCATGAGCGATGACAATCCGACCTTTGGCCCGATGGCATGGACACCTGCGCGCTGTGTGTTGTGGGAAAGCCTGAACACTGCCGAACGCAAGGAGCTGGAAGATATTGTTGCCAAGGGCAGCAGTGTGCAGATACCAGCCAAATTCATGGCGCAATATGAAGCGGCAAAAGGCAAAGAGAAAAAGGTTGCGATCTCGCAGGATGTGCTGGATTGCATGCGGCGGATTGGCTGGACCGATGCCGTGATTGAAAGTGTTTACGGGCCATATTCGAAGGAAAAGTCGGTCTGATTGGGCACAGCATGCGTGGCTGTTTTGCCAGATCAACGCATGCGCTTTGCGCTTTAGGCCGCGGCATTCACGCGCAACTGGCTATATTGGCGCGGGGAACAGCCCATTTCGCGTTTGAACGCGGTGCTAAACGCACTTTCTGACTCGTATCCCAAAGCCAAGGCAATAACCGAAACCGGATCGCGCGACGTACCCAGCCGCTCGCCCGCCAGAAGCATGCGCCATTGGGTTAAATAGGCCATCGGGCTTTTACCAACGCGGTCCTTGAATTTGGCGGCAAAGGCAGAGCGCGACATGCCAGCATGGCTTGCCAGTGCCTCCACCGTCCAGGGATGGGCCGGGGCGTTATGAATGGCACCAATGGCCGTGCCGATTTGTTTGTCGGCAAGGGCGAAAAACCAACCGGTGCCACCTGATGATGTATCAAGGTGCTGGCGCAGGGCCTGAACCAGCATCATATGCGCCAGATTTTGCAAAACCAGCGTGCTGCCCGGTTCGTTTTTGCGCATTTCTTCCATCATCCGTTCAACCGAATGGCGCAGGGCAAAAGTTTCGCCGTGGTCGCGAATATGGACAATGGGCGGCAGCATCGCCAATAACAGGTCGGCCTGATGACCATCAAGGGTGAATCGGCTGCTGAGAACCAGGCAGTCGCCGCCGCCATTTTGCGTGCGAATATGGCCAAAGCTGCGGTTGGCGGCAAAAAAATCGAAGGCGTTGACTGGTTCGACATTCAGATCACTGCCCATCAAAAATGCACGGCCATGCGGCAGCAAAAAACAGTCGCCGGTTTGCAAATGCACGGGGTCTGCTACCCCGTCAATCGCCAGCCAGCAATCACCCGAAACCACAGCGCCGGTTTTTATACCCTTGCCCATACCGGGGAACTGAATGGCCCATGGCCCGGCTATATCGATCCCGGCGGACATGTAGCTTTTGGGTTTTAACAGCGCGAGAACGTCGGATAACGGGTCCATAATATCCTCTTTTGGACGACGGCGAATATAATGCAGAGTTTAGCGCATAGTTCGTCCGCGCGCCATCGCCTATTATGCATAAAGCAGGGCAAGCAATTGCCCGGACAATGAACAATGTTGAGTGCGAGGCAGGAGAATATAATGCGGGTATTTGTAACAGGAGCGACGGGCTTTGTGGGGTCTGCCGTGGTGCAGGAATTGCTGAGCGCCGGGCATGATGTGCTGGGCATGGTGCGGTCCGATGCATCGGCGCAGCTATTGGCAAAAACCGATGCGGTGGTGCATCGTGGCGATGTGACGGACCTTGATAGTTTGCGGGCCGGGGTTGAGGGGTGTGACGCCGTTATTCACACTGCCTTTAATCATGATTTTTCCAAATTTGCTGAAAACTGCGAAAATGACCGCCATGCCATTACGGCAATGGGCGAGGTGCTGGCGGGCTCCACCCGGCCAATGATTGTGACATCGGGCATTGGCTTGCTGGCATCTAACGGGGTGGTAGACGAGGATACCAAGGTTAACGATGCATCGCCGCGTGCGGGCTCGGAACATGCGACGCGGGCCTTGATGGATAAAGGAGTTAAGGCATCACTGATGCGGTTGCCGCCGTCGGTTCATGGCAAGGGGGATCATGGTTTTGTGCCGATCCTGATTGGTATGGCGCGCGAAAAGGGCATGGCGGCCTATATCGGCGACGGGCAAAATTCCTGGTCTGCGGTGCATCGTTTTGATGCAGCAAAGGCCTATCGCCTGGCGATTGAAACCGGCGATGGTTTGCCGGTCTATCATCCCGTGGGCGAAAGCAACATTCCGTTCAAGGACATTGCAACGGCAATTGGCGCAGGCCTGAACCTGCCGGTGAAAAGTGTTTCGGGTGACGAAATTGGCGAATATTTCACATGGTTCAGCCATTTTGCCGCGATCAACCTTCGCGCATCAAATGCAAAGACCTGCCAAAATCTGGGTTGGCAGCCAACAGGCCCCGGTTTGCGAGATGATATGCGGAACAGCGATTATTTTGCCTGATAATCGTAAATGACAATCAAGGGTCGGTGGGCCGGAGGTGCCTGAGAAGCCGGTGGGTGGGTGATGGCACGTCGCGGCTCCGCCGTGATGTGCCAGACCAGCCTGCCGGGCCTTGGGTTTTGGCGCAAAAATCAGGCAAACAGGCGCATGCCGCGTTCGGCAATGGTTTTAAACCCGGCCACCACATGTTCGGCAAGGGCATCTTCCACCGGGCCGGACCCTTCGCGTTTGGCAAGGGTCATGCGGTATTCGCCGAGATCGGGCAGGCCATGGGCATGGCTTAAATGAACCAGATCATCGGAAATAACGCTGATCGGCAGCGGTGCAATCGCAAGGTCGGCCCGCACGGCGGCGATCTGGGCCTGGCAAAATTCGCTGGTATAGGCAATGCGGTAATTCAGCCCTGCATCGTCAAGCGATTTAAGCGCCATCGCCCGCCAGTAACAGCCCGGTTCGGCCAGTGCCACGGGCAGCGGGCGTTTGTCGCGCGCAGTACCATTGCGCGCGCCCAGCCAGACCAGCGGTTCAACATGAATGGGGCTTTGGCTGTCAAGCTCGGCATTGAAACTGAAAATCGCAATATCAAGCTCGCCCGCGGCAATGCGCTTGCGCAGGCTAAGCGTGGGGCCAAGGTGAACATCGACCTCGACATGGGGATGAGTGGCGGCAAAGCGATGCAAAATTTCGGGCATGGCGACGATGCCGTTATCGTTGGGCGCGCCCAGCCGAACCCGCCCTTGAAATTGCGGGTTCAGAAATTTTGAAAAGGCTTCGTCATTGAGCCGCAGCAACCGGCGCGCATACCCCAGCAGCATTTCGCCATCGCTGGTCATGCGGACTTTGCGGGTTTCGCGGTAAAAAAGCTCGCGTCCGACCATTTCTTCAAGTTTTTTAACCTGAAGGCTGATCGCCGATGCACTGCGATGGACCTGTTGGGCTGCGCGCGAGAAATTGCCGGTTTCACAAATGGCAACAAAGGTGCGCGCCAGATCAAGATCCAGACTGGGCAGGGTTGGAAGCTGCGCCGGGGAGTGAGACGGGGACGGGGTCTGAGACGGGGTCCGGGGTTGGGGCAGAGCAGACATCACCTTATCCTTTTGAGTTTTCCTCATAGATAAGGTTAGATCTTCTCGTTTGTTTAATCAATAGCGGTGCGGCATGGTGGTTGAAACACAGGAGGTTTTAATGACCAGTTCGACGTTAAGTGCGCAAAATACGGCCCGTAGCACCCGCGATAACAACACCCGTTTTGGCCGCATCTTCGTGTGGCTGGGGCGGTTTTATAATGCCTGTCAAGCCAACCGTCTGGACCGGATAAAGATCCGCCAGATTGAACGGCTTGATGACATGGTCCGGGGGGATGTGACCGGCCTGACGCGAGAACAACTCGACATCGCCTTGCGCCTGCCCGCTGCGATGGCGCGCCGCGAAATTGCCCGCAAAATGCGGGGCGGATGAGTGTTATTTCAACAGCAAAAAAGTGCCGGAAACAAAAAGGACGACCGTGCGCAGGTTTAACGGCTGCGCGGGTCGTCCTGTTCTGGCTGAAAACCTGAAGGCAGGTCAGGCTTTTTTCAGAAATTCGGTCTTCAAGACGATAGTGGTTTTGCCGTTGCGGCATTCCACTTCGCTGTCCTTGTTGGTCAGCCGGACGTTTTTCATCACGGTGCCACGTTTCAGGGTGGTCGAGGTGCCCTTAACTTTCAGATCTTTGATCAGGGTAACGGAATCGCCGTCGTTTAATTCCGTGCCATTGCTGTCTTGTACGTCGCTCATCGGGTCCTCGTGCGGTGCGGCCGGTGTTTTGCGGGCCGGTTGAAAGGCAAATAATGCTTCGGGTTGCGCGGTTTATAACGGGTGCGGGTTGTTTTGGGGAATAAAACTGCCCCTTGTGCGCAAATTACCCGATGATGCGTCTATAGCGAAAAGCACAGGCAATTGATTTGTTCTAAAACAAAAGGGCCTTTCAATTGGAAAAGCCCCTTACGTTTTGATGGCGTGCACAATGGCAGATTGCCCGATATTTATGCTGCTGCCTCAAACCGCTTTGCTGCCGGACGACCTAACAAAAATCCCTGAACAAAGTCGACGCCTCGGTCGATCAGGAAATCAAGTTCCTGCTGGCGTTCAATGCCTTCGGCAACCACTTCGATGCCAATCTGTTTGGCAAGGTCGATCAGCTTGCTGACGATGGCCTGTTTGTAAATGTCCTGATCAACGCCATCAATAAGCTCGCGGTCGATTTTGATAATGTCGGGGCGTAATTGTGACAGCATATTCAATGTCGAATAGCCCGATCCGACATCATCAAGGGCGACGCGAAAACCTGACGCGCGGTAGGATTCTAAAATCCCGCGCAAATGACTGACACTGCTGACCTTGTCGGTTTCGATGACCTCGAACACCACCTTGCTACGATCAAACCCGCATTCATTCACCACCTGAATGGTGGATCGCAAGCAGGAATTTGGGTCGTAAATCGAGGACGGTGTGAAATTGATAAAGACATTGTCAATTCCGGCGGCAAAGGCATTGCGCACATTGGCCGCACGCGCTGCACGATCCAGCTGAAACAGCAAATCGGCCGATTTCGCCGCGCCAAACAATCGGTCGGGCGATATCATGCCGCCTTCATCATCCACCGCGCGGATCAGGCATTCATGGGCATGGGGAACCGAAAGGTTGTCGATGGCAAAAATAGGCTGAAAAACCGAGCGTAAGCGGTTTTTGCGTAAAACGCCGGTTAACCAGCTGGCACCGATGCGGGCATGAAGGGCATCAAGCGAGGTGGCCCGGCTGAAATCGTCAATTCCCGGTGCGGTCGGGCTGTCCATGATCAGGGCTTTGGTATTGGCGGCTTCTTCGGGTTGTAAAACATCAAGCACGGATTGCACCAGATCGGCCAGCCCGTCTTGCGGAAAATCGGTATGGAGGGTCGACAGGCTGTCGCTGGCGGTGACCTGATGCCCGATCTTGCGAATTTGCGCAATGACCTTGCCCGCCGAATGTTTTACCGGCGGCCATAAATAAAGCCGTCCTTCGCGGGGCAAAGGCAGGGGCAAGACGTCGCATTTTTCGCATTCAGTCACAAAATTCTCCGTGCCGGATTGTACGGATCCAGACCAGGCCGGTTATGCGAGGTGGCTGAATCGGTCATGAGGATATGATGGAGAAATATCATGCGCGTGGCAGGGCCTGTCAACCATTGGGGCCGTGCGAATGCAACAGGGCGTGGTTGCAAAAGTGCCGCGAGGCATTGTGCAGCGGGCTATCGCGTTAGCGATTTGCCAAGGTGGCGCAGCCCGGCCAAGGGCCGACCATCAATGATGGCAAGGCCCACGCCAATGATCAGCATCCCGGCAATGTCGTTGGCCGCAAGCGCCTCGCCAAGAAAGAAAAACCCCAGCAAAATTGCGCTGACCGGAATAAGGAACGTCACCAGTGCCAGGTTGCTGGCCCCTGCACGGCGCAGCAACTTGAAATACAGGATATAGGCCAGCGCGGTGCTAACGCTGGCAATTCCCACGACGGCCAGCCATGTTGGCAGGGTGGGAAAGGGCAATGTCCACGGCGCATCAACCAGACACACAAGGGGAACCAGCATCAGGCTGCTTGCGGTGGTTTGGCCCGCGGCGGTTACAATCGGCGGGGTGTTTTTAAACCGGCGGCCAAAAACACCGGCACAGCCATAGGAAAGTGCCGCAATTAACACCGCAAATGGCGCAATCGCGGCAAGCGATAATCCTTCATCGCCGGGAATATTTGCTGCCGGGTTTATCGCGCCCAATGCCGGAATGCCGGTAACAATTAAAACACCGATAAAACCGGTAACCACACCGGTGATCTTGCGGGCCGACAGTTTTTCGTTATCGGTGGCGATATGGGCAATCAGCAGGGTAAAAAGCGGTGTTGTCGCGTTTAAAATGGCGGCAAGGCCGCTGGCGATATAGGTTTGGCTCCAGACGATCAGGGAAAAGGGCACCAGGTTGTTTAACAGCCCCATGATCAAAAAACTGATCCAGATTGCGCGTGATCGCGGCAATTGAATGCGGCGCGCGGCAATCACCAGCCATAAAATAACCGATGCCAGCGCCACCCGGGCCAGCACCAGCGTAAAAGGTGGCAAATCGCGCAGGGCAATTTCGGTAAAGAAAAATGATCCGCCCCATAACAGCGATAACACCAGCAAAATAGCCCAGCTGACGCCATCCATCTTTGGCCCGGCGGCGGCTGTTGCATGTTGTGCCGGTAATGGTGCCGGGCCGGGTGCGGTGGCGTTATGTGTGGGGGCAGGTATTATCGGTTTGGTCATGGGGGCTCCGGCATGTTGGGAAGCATTTGTTGGCGCGGAGCATAGGTGGTTTGTCCCTTACTGGCTCGCCATATTCGGACTCTGTCATTTTATTGTCATTGCGGTCCGTGCCGCGCCGCGTTCGCGCCATAGCAACGATAAAACATCGCTTGGCAAAACGGGTTAGATCATCCAGTGCGGATGCGAATGGCGCGCGCGGGCATAATAATCTCCCCGTGGGCGCAAACCGATATCGGCAAGCTGATGATCGGTCATGTCTTTGATGGCGAGGGGGCGTTTTTTCACGCTAAGGCGGCGTGTCAAGCGGTCGAAAAAGCGGTTTAGAGCGTGCAGGAATCCGCCCATGTGCTTTTGCCGGCTGTCGGCATTTGCTCGGGTTTGGAAAGCCGGTTCTGGCGGCAGGGATGTTTGGCAAATACTGGATTTTTCAGCAACAGCGACGGGGGCCATTTTGGGTTCCTTCCGGCATATGCAAGCGCCAGATCGGCGGGCTTGCGGTTATGCCGGAAGGATATGGTTTTAAAATTCGCACTGCTCGCCATCTTCGGACGTCACGGTTAGGTCGCTGTGGGAGCCGTTATTGGGCAATGCGCGGGGCAGCTTCTTTGCGGTTGCGGGTCGGAAAGCGGGCGAAAATGGTGATGTTTCCCAGCAAAATCAGGGCCAGGCCCGCCGCCCCGGTGGCCGTCCAGACATACCCTTCGAGAAAGGTTGAAACCGTTAAGGCGACAACGGGAAACAACACCGTGACATAGGCGGCCTTGCCCGCCCCCACCCGGTTAACCAGTGCCAGATAGGCCAGAAACGCAACGATAGAGCCGGGAATGGCCAGATAAAGCAGCCCGCCGATATAATAAGGGTCGGTCGGCAGCACGAGCGTTTCGCCGCGAATAAAGGAAAACACCAGCAACAATGCCGCGCCATAGGCCATGCCGCGCACCACGGCATCGCGGGTGGGAACGCCCATTTTATGCAGTTTGACCGATACCATATTGCCTGATGCAAAAACTGCGGTTCCACCAAGGGCGCAGGCCATGCCGGTGATGGCGGCGGCATTGTGCGATAATGTGGCCAGTTGGTTGGCAAACAAACAGACAATACCGCCCAGCCCCAAAACCGCCCCGCCAACAAAGCGCCAGCCGGGACGCTGGCCGTAAAATACCCAGTTACCCAATGCGTTAAAGATGGTGGATGTGGTGAATAAAACCGCGATGATGCCACTGGCGATGTAGGAGGACGCCGTGTACATCAAGATAAAATTGATGCCAAACAAGCCACAACCCAGCAGAAATATCCACGGATGGGCGCGCCACGGCACCGGCCTGATCCGCCCGGTAATCGCCATGCCCGCCGCCAGCACCAGGGCAGCCAGACCAAAACGGTAGAAAATTGAAATTTCAATCGGTATGGAACCGATCTGTAATTTGATCGCATACCAGGTAAATCCCCAGCACAGGGTCACAATGGCAAACAGGGCGGCGGTCATGGCGGCAACTTTCGCAAAATCATTGGGGGCCGGTGTTATAGCCGTGATTGGCGGGCGCGGCTTTCACGATATTGCGGTGTTTTTCACAATCTTGCGCAAAAACGCATTGGCAACGCACCGGGGCAGAGGGAAGGCTGGTCAAACAGGGCATGGCAATGCAAATATGATAATCTGGATAGATATCCCCGCTTTTGCCAAGGCATTTTGCATTAAATGACGATACAGCGTTACCAGCATTATACCGTTTATAACGAATTGAAACGTGATGCCGATCTGGTGTCGGTGGGCGATTTTGGCGATGCCATTTCGGCCGCACACTGGCGGCGCAATGTGCATGTGCACAGCCGCTATGAAAACCCCGATCACCATACGCTAAGCCTGTATTTAGCCGGCGGCACCGGTATTTCGCGCCAGCAGGGCCGCGTACCGTTATCTGGTGGCGGGCCGGGGCGGGTTTGTATCATGCCTGCCCATATATCGTCAGACTGGATGGTGCGCGGCCAGGTGGAGCTGTTTCATTTATACATTCCGGTCGCCGCATGGAACCGCGCGGTTATTGAAACCCTGGATGTTGACCCCGCCGGGATAGAACTGGCCGAAAAAATCTTTTGTCTGGACCCGGCGGTCGAGCAAATGGTGCGAGATGTGATTTTGCCGCTGGACTGGAATGCCCCGGCGGACCGGTTGGTAATGTCGTCGGCCGGGCATTGGCTGTTGGGGCATTTGTTAGCACAATATACCGTGCAGCGCCCGAATGTGACAGGGGTGCGCGGTGGGCTTTCGGGTGTGGTGCGCCGCCGGGTTGTTGACTATATTGCCGCCAATCTGGAACAGGCGATTACGCTTGATGAGCTGGCAAGCATTGCCGGGTTATCGGTTTTTCATTTTTCGCGCATGTTTCGGGCCACTCTGGGCGAGGCCCCGCATCAGTTTGTATTGCGCCAGCGGATTTTGCAGGCGCGTGCCATGCTGGGCGACGGGGGCCGCGCCCTTGCCGATATTGCCCATGCGTGCGGTTTTTCCAGTCAGGCGCATTTAACCACGCGCTTTGGCAATATTGTGGGCGTGTCCCCGGCGCGCTATCGCCAGATTATAACCGACGACACGTTTTGCGGGCCGGACGCGATAGAAAGCCGGATGCGCCATTTTGCAAAAACCGGCACCTGATCGGTAAAATGCCCAACTAGGGGGCGGGCCGGTTTCGCGCCTATGCCGGGTCGGCGGCATCCCCCAGTGTGAACAGATCAATTTCCGACTTTCGCCCGCGAATGGCATGGGTGCCCAGATCAATGAACGATATGGTGTGGGATTGGCTATCTGCGCTTGTAATTAAATCGCGGGTGGTTTTGCTGATCAGGATTTCGGTATTGGTTTCCTTGTTCAGGTTTTCCAGCCTTGATGCCAGATTGGCGGTATCGCCCTGAATGGTGAAATCAATACGATCCCCTGACCCGACCGGCCCCGCCACCACCGGCCCGGAATGAATGCCGATCCGGGTTTTCATAAGGTGGCTGCCGCCAAACCGGGTGTGGCGGGTAACATGGCGAATGGCAAGGGCGGCGCGCACGGCATGCAGGGCATGGTTTGGGTCATCATGCAGAATGTTAAACGCCGCGTGTAAGGCATCACCAACATAATTTAAAACAATGCCACCCTGATCGCGGATCGGGGCATTTACCTTGTCAAAATAATCATTAAGCAGGCTGATGACCTGTTGCGGGGCCAGATTTTCCGACAGCGAGGTAAAATCGCTGATGTCGCAAAACATCACGGTGGCAAAACGCAATTCGCCAGCGGCACGCGGGTCGCCCCTGTTTTCGCGGTCCATTGCCAGTTCAACCACATCGCGGCTGACATAACGCTCAAATGCGCGGCGCATTTGTTCGCGTTCGGCAAGGCCTGCGGCCATATGGTTAAATTCATAAGCCAGCTGGCCGATTTCATCGTCGCTGGCAATCGGGCTGCGCGCCGTAAAATCGCCTTGGCTGATTTTGCGCATGGCGTCGCGCAAAAACCGTATCGGGCGCGTCAGCGTGCGGCTGATGAAAAACAGGCACAGGATGGCGGCGGTTTCGGTTGCTATCACATCAAGCATGACGGCTTGCTGGGTTGAAAGGCCCTGCGATGCCCGGATATCGACAAACAACGTTAAATCAAACAAAATCGCGACTGATGATACCAGGGTTAGCACCAGAAATACGATTGCCAGACGCGGGCCAATGGTGGCCCGGCCGGGGTAAAACCGCACCTGCCAGTTTTCAAACATATGCCGTTTAACGGTTTCGCTGCGGTCCAGTGCCGCGAAATAGGCATAAACCGCAAAATGGGTGGCATAGGCAAAACTGAACCAGAAACCGGCGAACAGGCGTATTTCCAATGGCGCACCGGGAATTTCCGGCTGTGGTGTAATTAGAAAAACGCCACTGCCAAAGGCCGCGGCACAATAAATCAGCCCGACACAAAAGGCCCAGATCGCTGAATATAAATGCAGGCGACGCAGCCTTCGGGTGGCAATGGCAAGGCGTGCCGGGGTGCCGGCGGCAAGGCACGTAATGGCGCCCGCAATGGGACGAAACAGGCAGGCCGCCCCCACGCCGTTTAAAATAATCAGGATCGCGATATTAAGGCCAATCGCGCGTCCCAGCACATCGGCATTGCCCGAAATTGCGACATAGGCGCCGGTAAAGCAAAAATCGATGGTCGCCATGCCCGCCATGGCAATGACATAGCGTTGCCAATGGTTTTGATTCCGTGATGTTGCCTGCATGACGTACGAATTCTTTTCATTGGAGTTATAAGCCGGGCAGGGTAAGGGCCCCAACCGGTTTTGCACCTGTTTGTATATGTTCCTGTTTCAGATACGTTTCAAACAGGCGGGTTGATTAATCACAAAATAGTGTGTGGGGGCATGGGGGCGCAGATTATCGGTTTTATGGGGGAATGGCTGTTGCCAGCGCCATTTGGTGCGCCATAATAAGCTGTCATACACCCTGCCTGCAAACAGGACATAAATGTCGCTCAGTTTTCGCAATTATCGCTCTGAAACCCTGTCACACAGCCACGATGATTTTCACCAGATCATTGTTTCGCATCATGGCGTGCTTGATCTCGATGTTGAGGGGGCCGGGGGCGAAGTGCGCGGACGGCAGATTGCCTTTGTGCCCGCCGGGGCGCGCCATGCTTATCGTGCGCAGGGGATGAACCGGTTTTTGGTAATTGATCTGGATGCCAATCTGGCAGCACAGGCCGGGATCGAGCAACTATGGCAGCGCGCGGGGGGCGGGGCCTATTTATCCATTACCCATGATGTGCGCCTTGGCGAACTTGAAACCCTGTTGGGGGCAAGACCACGATCAAGGCCAGTGTTGCCGCCGGATCGGGACGTGCCAACAACGCCGACATTGCCCTTGTTCTTGTCGCCGGGACCGTCGCCATCAAAGTCATATAATGCTGTTTCATTGAACCATCGCCCGCCCCATCCGCCGGTTCTGGCCTTTCTGGCCGATTTATTGCGCCATGCCGGGCGTGATGGGGGAAGGCGATATGGTGCAAATGCTGTTGGGGCGATCCCTCCCCGGTTGCTGCGCGTGATGGAGTGGGCGGCGGCCCGTTTGAATGAACCTGTCAGCGTGGCGCAAATGGCGCAAATTGCCGCCTTGTCGGAAAGTGCGTTATTTGCGGCGTTTGAGCGCTATGTCGGGTGTGCGCCGATGCGGTGGCTGGGATTAACACGGCTGGATTGCGGGCGGGATTTATTAGCGACTGCAAACAACAGCGAAAGCATTGCCGATATTGCCCGCCAGGTCGGGTTTCAAGACCAGGCCGCCTTTTCCCGGGCGTTTTCGCGGCGTTTTGCCTGTGCCCCCGGTCAGTTTCGTAAACAATGTCGCCAGCACTGAGCGATATGTGATTGTCCTTCGTGATCTGCCCGGTTTTTCGTCGGTTTTCCCCGCGACGATGTGCCGTTACGTTCTTGATGGTTCCAGAACAGGAGTTTGGGCAAAGACGGCGTTTTGATTGCGGGTTAATGTTGCGCAACATATGGCGATATTGGAATCTCATAATGACTGCGCAAGACTCTAAAACCAAAGCAACCCTGATTGGCACCATCGCCGTTTTACTGTGGGCATTGCTGGCATTGTTCACCACATTGGTAAAATCGATCCCGCCCTTTGAGCTGGTCAGTCTGTGTTTTGGCGTGGCGACGGTTTTTAGTGCGATGTGGATTGCTCGCAAAGGTCCCAGTGCCTTTGGGGCGTTGCGCCAACCGGTCGGGGCGTGGGTTTTGTCTGTCGGCGGGTTATTTGGCTATCATTTTTTCTATTTTGTGGCCCTTGCCAATGCGCCTGCTGTCGATGCCAGCCTGATCGCGTATTTATGGCCGTTATTCATTGTGCTTTTTTCGGCATTTTTGCCCGGTGAAAAACTGCGCTGGTACCATGTTGGCGGGGCGCTGTGTGGCTTAGGCGGCGCTGCCCTGCTGGTTAGCAAAGGGCAGGGCTTTACGTTTAATCCCGCCTATGGCGCAGGATATGCTGCGGCATTGGCCTGTTCAATTTTGTGGTCTGGCTATTCAGTTTTAAACCGCCGGTATCGGGCCGTGCCGGTTGAAGCTGTGTGCGGGTTTTGCGGTGGGGCTGCAATTTTGGGGGGTATAACCCATTTGTTGCTTGAAAGCTGGGTCATGCCCGATGCAGTGCAATGGCTGGCGATTGCCGGTTTGGGTTTGGGGCCGGTCGGGGCGGCGTTTTTTGTGTGGGATTACGGTACCAAGCATGGCGATATTCAGGTATTGGGGGTGTCGGCCTATGCGGCACCCTTGCTTTCAACCGTAATTTTGATCCTGTTTGGGCGTGCACCTGCCAGCCCGGTTGTAATATGGGGATGTCTGTTAATTGTTGGCGGGGCGCTTTTGGCATCAAAAAATATCATGTCGCGTAAACGGGCCCGTTTTCAGACGCCTTTGTAAATAAACCTGAAATAGCAAGTCTTTTTTATGACATGCTCGGCTGATTTGCAGCCGGGCGTGTCTTTTTTATAGGCTTTATGAGCGACCTGACTGCTTTTTGGGCTGTGCATTGCAATATAAATGACTTATGGTCATGATTGTACCGGGGAATTCTGGGGGGAATGTCACCACGGTCCGAAATGCTTCGGGATATTGATATGAAGCAAATGCAAAAAGATCCGCTGTCGCCAATGAAGCAGGCGATGGCAGCAAGGGAATTTGACAAGGCAGCGGCCATTGGTGCCAAACTTGTCCGAACCCACCCAAAGAACGTTGAATTGCAATTAATGACAAGCGTTGCCGAACTTCGTGGCACGCATCCGCGCCGGGCCTTTCCCCGGTTGTCAAAGCTGGTGCAAAGCGTGCCGGCAAGTGATCATCATATCGGTATGGTTCTGCAAAATCTTATCGCTTTTGCACGTGCAACAGGTGACTACCATTCATTAACGACGCTGGCTGAAAAACTGCATCGTCAAAATCGTAATCAGCCGTTGTTTGCCGAATATCTGGCCAACGTGATGATCGAGCATGACAAGTGGATGTCGATAGCACCGACCTATTCGCCAGATTTGTTGCGGGCGGTTGATTTGCTGGAATCCATTCCGCCAAATTTTGGCCGCTATGCCCAAAGCCAGCACGTCTTGGCGCAGCTTTATGTGCGCGTCGAAATGGTCGACAAGGCCCTTGCCCTGTATGAAAAGATGGTGGCAAAGACACCTGACGATATGACGCTGCGCCATAATCAAATTGCGGCCCAGGCCCTGACCGGCAAAGTTGACCCGGCTGTTTGCAACAGCCTTGACCTGATCGAAAATCATAACGAAACCAACACCCAGCCTTATCTGGTGGTGGCCTTTTTGCGCCCGCAAGCGATGCCGGAAACGGCCTTGCCGTTTTTGGAAAAAATCCATGACGACACGGCGCAACATGGCCTGCATCGCTATAATGCCGCCTTTGCACTGGCCCGGACTGCGGAAGTCCAACAGGATTTTCAAACGGCATTTGGCTGGTATCAAAAAGGCCACGCTGCCCATCGGGCAATGCAGGCCTATGACGGCATACAGGAAGCATCTGAAATTGACCATATCATCGCGCTAAGCGAAGCCGATTTTGCCAGCCGCCAGGCCGGATCGCCCGAAGAGATCCTGGCCGACCTTGCCGGTGCAGATGATCCATTATCGCCAAAGCCGGTGTTTATTGTCGGTTTGCCGCGATCAGGCACGACCTTGACCGAGCGTATTGTTGGTGCGCATAGCGACGTTTATCCGGCTGGTGAAGTCGGCGATTTTGCCCGTGCGGTGGCCGAAGTGGTTGGCGTTGGCACAATTGCGGAGCAAATGGAACGCATTACCCCAAAAGCCGCCCGTGCTATTCGCCAGAAATATCTGGCAGCGATGGCTGGTTATGCGCCAGCAGCCCGGATGGTGGCCAATAAAACTCCGGCGAATTTCCTGCGGATCGGTCAGCTTCGCAAGGTCTTCCCCGATGTGCCGATCATTCATTGCATGCGCCATCCGCTGGCAACCTGCCTGTCGATTTATACCACGCCGTTTGCCAATCCGATCCGTTTTGCCGACGATTTGCAGGATCTGGCGGATTATTATCAGCGCTATGAAAAAATCATGGCAGCTTTCGCCCGGACCGATGACACCGGCCAGATTTTTCATTTATCCTATGAAGAACTGGTGGCCGACCCCGACACGATTGCGCCGCGTTTGTTGGCCCATTGCGGGCTGGACTGGCAGGCGGAATGTCTTGAGTTTTATCGCAGCCGTCAGGCTGCAAAAACCGCCAGCTTGATGCAGGTGCGTCGACCGATCAATGCTGAATCGATAGATAAATGGCAACGGTTTGAGCCCTTTATTGGCCCGCTAGCCGCCCTTGCCGGTGGTGATGATGATGGTGGAAAATCGTCAAAACGTCGCATTCAGGCAGCCTGATCTTACATAACGCAAATCCAGACATCTTTACAACCGGTTCGAGACATCGAACCGGTTGTTTTGCATGCCTTTGCGAATTTGCTTCAAATTACGGGCGCAAATGATTACCTGTTATGCAACATATATTGCCATTCACAGCGTGATAACGGGAGCCTTTATGACATTGACCCTGCCCAAGGCCGAACTGCATTTGCATCTGGAAGGGGCGTTAACCCCGGAACTGGTGCGGCGGTTTGCCACGCGGAACCAGATTGCGCTGCCCGATGGGCTTTTTGATGCCGATGACGGCTATATCTGGGCTGATTTTCCGCAATTTCTGGCCAGTTTTGATGCCGCAAGCAATGTTTTGCGAACCCGGCAGGACTATACCGATCTGACCTGCCACTATCTGGTGGAACAAGCCAAAATTGGTGCTTTATATGTCGAGCTGTTTTGTTCGCCATCTCACGCAGCCTTGCAGGGTTTATCGTTTGATGACCATTTGCTGTCCGTGGCCGAGGGTATCGACCAAGCCTATACCCAAACCGGGATTATTGGCCGGATTGTCATGACCTGTGTGCGTCATCTCGGCCCGGAAATGGCCGTTGATGTTGCGCGCGAAACGGTGGCATGCCGACACCCCCATGTGGTCGGATTTGGCATGGGCGGCAATGAAAGCATGTTTCACCAAAAGGATTTTTACCCTGCCTTTAAAATTGCGGCCGATGCCGGGCTGGGCTGCACCACCCATGCTGGTGAAGTACAGGGCCCGCAAAGCGTTTGGGATGCGATTGATCATTTGCCGGTGGACCGTATCGGCCATGGGGTGCGCTCGATCGAAGACAGTAAACTGGTGGATGAACTGGCCAAACGTGGCATCGTTCTTGAAGTCTGCCCGGGGTCAAATATTGCCCTGTCGGTTTACCCCGATTACGCCAGCCATCCGTTGCGCAAGCTTTATGATGCCGGTGTCAAGCTAACCCTGGGGTCAGATGACCCGCCCTTTTTCCATACCACACTGGCCGAGGAATATCAGCGCGCGCAGGACGTGTTTGGCTTTAGTGCCGAAGAATTGCGCGGCATCACCAAAACCGCTATCGAGGCCGCCTATGTTGATGGCGAAACCAAAGCTGCCCTTTGGTGCGCGGTATAAGCTGTTAAACCGGATGTAAGAAAAAACGAGGTCGCCAGATTGTTGCTGGCGACCTCATCTTTATTGTGATAATTCCCGATTTAAAGAGCTAGAACAAGTTGAATAATAGCGCCATCAGAATATATTTCTGCGCATTGTTACCAGCTCGTTTTGCCCAAAATCTTTTCGCCGAGCGGGGTTAGCTTGGCCCGTTCATAGCGGGTTTGTTCCCAGTTGCGCGGGTCGCCGGGAAATGCGTGGCCCCGGGCGGGCAGGCGCTGGTCCCAGCTTTGAACCCGCCAGTCTGCCAGTTCGCTATCGGCCGGAGATGCCGGTGCCATTGATATATATTGAGCAATACGCGCCGTTGAGGAACGGTTTGCGCGAATGCCATGGGCCAGCAAGCTGTTGAAAATTAACAAATCGCCTGCCTGCATCGGGATGCGATGACACGGATAGCGCATGTTATCCATATCCGGGCGAAACGGGTTGCGGTCTGCCGGGGCGGTTTCAAGCCAGCGTGCAAAATGCTGGAACAGTTCGGGAATGCATTGAAAGCCGCCAGTTTCGTCGGTGGTATCGGCCAGCGACAGCACACCTTGCACATTGATCGGTAATGGCCGGGCACTGGTATCTTCATCCCAGTGAATAAAACCGTCAAAGGACCGACTGCCGATATTGGGGGTGTTAAGGTTGGCGCGGTCAATCGATACCCATAAGTCTGTGCGATCCCAGATATCGACAAAGGCATCATAAATACGCGGGGACTGGCGGTTATCCCACATTGTCTGATGATGATAAGCCTCGACCATGCCGGAATTATTCAATTCCTTCATTGCATGGTCACGCAGCTGCGGCCGCGCCCATGTTTCGCGGTTTTTCGGGTCCATCTCCTGAAATTCCCACAGGAAATCGGCCGTTGCGGTCGCTTGGGTGCGCGAAACTGCATTGCGCACCACCACATAGCCAAACCGTTGCCAATGGGCAAAATCACCGGGGGTGAGGACCCGCAATGGCAATGATTTTTCCATATCGCGCAATTGCGGCCCGTTAATCGACCCGACAGAGGCATTGCCGGGCCGGTCCGCGTGGGGCGACATGGTAACGGCAGGGGCAACGACAGGACGCGATGTTTGGCTAGATATGTCGGGTTGCGCAGGGGGGGCGGTTATGGTCATGGGGTCCTCCGGTCTTGGATATGCCAGTTATGGCTTGTTGTCATAGAGCCATTCTAAAGTGGAGCCGATGCGGCTGCCCACTGACATAGCGGACGATTTCTGATACTATTCGGACAATCGGGGGTTAAAAGGTGCCGAAAAGTGAAATTACTGTTTGAACATGTGCAAATCGCACCGGATCGGTCATGGCGGGGCCTGCACCGGCAACTGCCTGCCATTCCGTTTGAATGGCATTATCACCCCGAATATGAACTGACCCTGACAATTAACAGCGCCGGGCGTCGTTATGTCGGGGATCACATTGGCGATTACCGTCATGAGGATCTGGTTTTGCTGGGGCCAAATTTGCCCCATACCTGGCATTCCGCCAATGCCGATGCACCGGTTCAAATGGCGGTCTTCCCGAACGGCAGTCATCCCGCCAGCGGCGTTGAGGTCGCACCCCCGGCATTTGATAGTGATAACGAAAGCAACAACGACAACAAAGCCATTGGGACGGTCCCGCATCAGGCTTTTGTGTTCTGGTTTTCATCGGACTGGATCGACACAATATGCGCAACGATGCCGGAACTGGCGCCCCTGGTGCCGGTTTTGCACATGGCGCGGCGCGGGGCTGTTTTTGATAGCGAAACAGCGCGTCAGATCGCCACTTTGACGCCCCGGTTTGACAGCGGCCCCCCTACGGGCCAGCTAGTGTTATTGCTCGAAGTTCTGGGGATATTAACGCGGGCGCAAACCGTGATGCCGCTGGCATCGGCGCGGTTTGATGCCGGGGCACCGCCGCGCAAGGAAGCCACAAGGCTGGGCCGGGTTCTGGATCTTTTGCATGCCAGTTACGCCCGCCCGCTGGCCGCAACACAATTGGCCGGGGAAATGGGCATGAGCGAACGCACGTTGCGCCGTTTTTTTAAATCCCACATGGGAAGCACCATTCAGGATTATGTTATGGGGCTGCGGCTGGGCCGGGCGGCGGCGTTGTTATTGTCGTCCGATATGCCGGTTTACCGGGTTGCCGAAGAAACAGGCTTTGAAAACCTGTCGCATTTTAACCGTCAGTTTGTCCGCCATAAATCAATGACGCCAACAGCCTTTCGCAAATCGCGCTTCGCCGGGAAATAAAGAGTGCCTTCCCTCTCTGGCATTTTTCTGGCGTTGCGGTTAAGCCCGGCCTGTTAGTTAAATATCGGCAGTTTCTGTTGCGGGAACGGGGGCGGCGGACGCAATGTTGCCAGCGGGCTTTTCAATGTGCCAGCCCGGATGGCGGGTGGCGACGTGGTTTTCAAAAATGTCCCAGAACTGCAACCGCAATTCATCGCGTTCTTGTAAAATTTCGTGCCTGGCCCCTGCGATCTCATGCAGGTTAACGTGTGGATGACGGGAAAAAAGGCGCCGGGTGGTGGCATTATTTACCACACGATCATTGCTTGACAGGATCATGGTTGTTGGCGGCAATGATGGCTGGTGGTTTTTTTCGGCTTTGCCATTGGCGTCGGCCATTTGCACATCGAGCATTGCCTGCGCGCGAAAGCAGGCATGAAGCCACCCTGCCGATACCCCGCCCACGATCAGTTCGGGTTGTTTATGAAGCAGGGCGAAGCTTTGTTCATAGCGGGTTTGATCCGACGTCAGCAGATTATCGCTGTTAAACGGTTGCAAGGGCGATAGCAGTTTTTGACCGGGCAGGAATTTTTTATCCAGTCCCGATTTACACAGGCTGGCCGATAAAAGCCGGGCCAGTGTTATCATCCAGTCGGGGCCACCCAGGCCAAAAAACGGCGCGATCATAAGGGCCGAGGAAAATTGTTGCGGGTTGGCCAATAACAGATTGATACCCACCAGCCCACCGGTGGAATGGGTCATTAACATGGGGCAGGAAATATCGTGCTTGTGCCGAACATGGCGAACAACGGTTGTGGCGTCTTCAATATAATGGGCAACGTCCCCGACATAGCCCATTTCAGGAAACGGCGTTTCACGGGCTGACCCGCCCTGACCGCGAAAATCAAATGTTACACAGCCCAGACCCCGCGCGGCAAGGTCACGTGCGGTTTCGCTATAGCGCTCGATAAACTCGGCGCGTCCTTGTAATATAAAGATATGCCCGCGGGCATTTTCCGGTGTGGAAATGCCATAGCGCAATTTTGTTCCGTCAGGGGACAGGCAGTGCTGAATTTCAAACGGCATTCAATATTTCTCGTCGGGTTTGCCCCGAAAACGGGCGGATGAGCGGGGTTCTGGCGCACGGGAAGGCGATAAACGCCCACCTGTCATTTCGTGGGTCGCGCTGTACGATATATAAACGAAAATGGCGGCTCAGGGTTCCAGCGCTTTGTGAATGAAAACAACCATTTTCCCCATCATGCCATCAAAATCGGGGTTAAAGGTGCCACGGCGCAGGGTGCCCGGCGTTGCCGATTCCAGCAGGTTGGTTTCGCCGTAAATGGTGTCCTTGTTGTCTTCTTCGCAGGTTTTGTAATCGGCAGGTTCGCGGTAATGGTCGCACCGGCGGTAATCGCCCGTCAGGCCATAATGCGGGTTTTGCGGGCGCATGGTCAGGGCGGTGTGGGCATGGTTGACGGTGCGCAAATCGGGGTTTGCCGAGGTGACAACATCAATATCATCGCAAATCGGTTGCGGGCGGTCTTGCGAGGCTTTTTCTTCGCCCTGATACCAGATCATATAGCGGTCATCAGATTGCACCTTGCCGCAAAAGAAATGGGCCGCAAGATCGGCGCGTATCGTGCGGTCGTCCGAGCTAACAGCCATGAAAACCGGCTGTGTTATGGGCGGCAGGGTGTTTTCGCCAAAGGGCACGGTTAACAACTGAAATTCGGCGGCGGCATTCATCGCCAGGGATTCATATTTCGCAACATCGTGATCGCGGCGTTTGTCGACCCACGGTTTTACATAGCGCATATAGGGTGTAAGCCACGCCAGATCGCTATAGGCACCAAAACCGGGTGATAGCAAAACCATTGCCGATAATTCGGCATCGTTACGATGGTTTTCGGCGGCCCGCACCACAAGGGCCGCGCCCATGGAATATCCAACCGGGATGATATGGCGAATATTGTCGTCAAAACTTTCCAGCCCGTATTTGACCGTGGCTTGCCACGCAGAGGCATCAACATCGCGCAAATCGCCCGGCACCGTTCCGTGCCCCGGTAGCAATAAGGCATGTAGCGTTGCACAGGGCAGGGCGGTATGAAGCGACATTGCAATGTCGCTCATTAAATAGGGGCTGTCTGACAGGCCATGGACCAGTAAAAAGCCGACCCCGTCACCGTTTTCAATTGTTTTGCCGCTTTGGCGGCAGGCCTGCATATCGGGTTCGATTGCAAAGGGCGCACGCATGGAAACAGCATCGTCGATGCTATAATCATCAAACGGATGCGGTTCGGGGGAATAGCGCAGGTCTTGCAGGGCCGTGCGAATTTTGGTTTCGCTATCGGTGATGTATTGTGAAAAAGGCGTGCCGGGTTGCGGTGTGGTAATGGCATGGCCCGATGCCTCGAAGCGTGCAGGCCCTTTGTCGCAGGCGGCAATCAGGCATAAACCGATGACGGCAAGGCAAAATTGCGGGCGGACAAAAGAACGGAAAACATGCATCGGAGGGGATCCTGTGATGGCCGGGCAAACCGTATGCTCAGTGGGGCGATGTTAGGACGATGTTAGCACGGTATTATAATGTCATATCACACGTGGCCGGGACAAAAAAGAAACGGCATCCGAAACAGGGATGCCGTGTACTATAGCGTGTTGCCGTGCATTATCGGCGATCAATGTTGTGTTATCGACGGGCTGGCGTGGTGCCGGTCGACACGCCGATATTAATCAAGCAATTCCCAACTGTGGGTCAGTTCGGCGGCCTTTGCCAGCATGATCGATGCCGAGCAGTATTTTTCAGCCGATAAATGAACCGCACGTTCAATTTTTGCTTCGTTCAGATTTTCGCCGCGCACCTTGAAATGCAGGTGAATTTTAGTGAAAACCTTGGGGTCGGTTTCCGCGCGTTCGGCTTTGATATCGGTTTCAACATCAAGAATATTTTCGCGGCCTTTTTGCAAAATATGAACCACGTCAATCGATGAACAACCAGCGACCCCCAGCAACAGCATCTCCATCGGGCTGGGGCCAAAGCCGCTTTCGCGGTTGCCATCCATGACCACACCATGACCCGACCCGCTGGTGCCGGTGAAGGTCAGATTTTCAAGCCATTTGACCCGTGCTTCCATTGTCTTTGTTCCTTTTGGCATCCCCGGTATGTTTACGGGGGATAAATTTATGTTGCCTAACCTCTAGCCGGACAATCGGGCTCTATCAAGCCTGCAATTGCGCTTTGCAAGGTCGCTGGTCCTTGCAAAGGACGGGACGGGGTAAAATATCATATAAAATTGCCGCTTTAGGCATTTTGTCATCGGCGGGAATCAGGTAAAATAAACACTAATCATATATGGTTTGTCGCATTGTCAACCATTGGGGGAACAGCACATGACCGAAGATACAGGCCGTACAAAAAGCCGTTTCCGCATGGCGATGGAACATGTGATCCGGGAAATTAATCACGAGGTGATCAGCCCGGCCATACCGGACCTGACCGTTGAAAAGATTTTGCCACTAATGGTGTCGGTCGCGCATTCGCGCGCGGCCTATTTGCGCTACGCCTTTAAACTGGCCGGGGATGGCAAAACAAACCACCCGACCGAGGCTGAAGTGCTGAAATTGCGGCAATTGCGCGAGGCCTATGAAGAAATGAAAGTTGCCAGTGCGGAACTCGAACATTGTGTTGATCGTGGTTATATCGATCTGGCAGATAACCCGGTGAGCAAAAAGCCCGGCGAGTAATATGGGGCCCACAACGCGATCACGGCATGCATGCCGCCCCAAATGATTGTGAATGACAGCAGCGTTTGAACAGGGAGTGCGCCTTGATGGCGCGTATATGTGCATTGGCGATTAGTTCCGAAATTGTTGCGACGGCGGCCCTGGGGCGCGATGGTGTTATTTTCCTGTCACCAGACGATTTGTCGGTTCAGCATGCAAATGCCGTGGCGACAAAATTGCTGTCAAAGGTTGCGGTCGGCCTTAAAGCAGGCACCGCGTTAAAACAATTCCTGGCATTGTTATCGCGCGAGGCCAGTTTTAGCGACAGCGATGGTGTTGAAGCTGTTCGCAAGGCATTGCAGCAAATTGGCAAACCCGGTGTGCATGATTTGCCGTCTTTTAATGTCGGTGATGTGCGGATTAACTGGCACAAGGCTGATGGGCCTTCTGGCCTGACGGCGTTATTGTTGCACGATGTTACACGCAGCGAAGGCCTGGCGCGCAATTTATCGGACCACAAATTTTTTATTCAGCACCTGATCGATGTGCTGCCGATTCCGATTTATGTCAAAAATATCGAAGGCGTGATCAATCGTTGCAACACGGCCTTTGCCGACCTGTTTGGCCGCAAGCTTGAGGCGGTTTTGGGCCGCAAGTCTGCTGATGTGGCCCCGGCAATGCTGGATGCCATCATGAACAGCAAGGAAAAGCCGTTGCTGCTAAGCGAAAGCAATATTCGCGATGAAATCACCTTTGAGCAGGAAGACGGTACGCCAAGAGCGGCAATTTTCGCGGCCTCTACCCTTAAAGCCCCCAGCGGGGCCATTGGCGGCACGATCGGCTCGCTGATTGATATTACCTCGCTTAAAAAGGCCGAGGCCGAAGTGGCGGGGGCGGCGGCACGCCTGACCGATATTTTGCAAAAAGCCCCGATTGGCGTGGGGATTTCGGATCGTGCCACAGGAAATTTTCTGTTTTTCAATCAGACTTTTGTGGAATTGCTGGGCATAGAAGTCAACAGCAGCACCCTTGACCTGCCAGATGACATTGCGAGCCCGACCGACGCCAGCCTGCCCCTGACCGATGCGACAGACAGCATTTTGTTATCCGAACGCTACCGGGAAAAAAGCTTGTTTGAAATGGATGCGATGGGTGAATTGCACGATGTGGAACTGCGTATTCGCCCGACCGGGGCCAAGGAAGCCCGCTGGTTACGCACATCGTTAGAGCCGTTGCCGTTCGAGGGCCGCGAAGCAGTTTTGTGGTGGGTGGCTGATATTACCAAACAGAAAATGGCCTCGCGCGAATTGCAAAACAAAGCCAATAACGACGAATTGACCGGGCTGGCCAACCGGGCGCGGTTTATGCAAAAGCTGAACCATTGTGAGTCTGTTTTGCGCGGCACCGAAACCCCGGCGGCGGTGTTTTTGCTTGATCTGGATGGGTTCAAGCAGGTGAACGACACGCTGGGCCATGCGGCGGGCGATTGGGTGCTGGTCGAAACAGCGCGTCGTCTGGTGCGGGTGGGGCGCCGGGCCGATGAAGTGGCCCGTTTGGGCGGCGATGAATTTACCATGGTTTTTGTCAATAAAGGCCGTGCTGCCGAAATGACCAAAATTGCGGGCGATATTTTAAAAGCCATGGCCGAACCCTATGTCTGGGAAGGGAAGACCTGCCCGATTGGGGCCTCAATCGGGATTTCGGTTTTTGATGGCGGCTTTTGCGATATGAGCGAGCAATTGCGCCGGGCCGACAAGGCCATGTATCAGGCGAAGCTGGCCGGTAAGGGGCAATATATCGTTTATGATGGCGCCATGGATGTGGATCTTAACGACGACTGACGGTCGCGTTTGGCATCGTGATATTTGATTGTCCCGCACAATTGACGATACCCCGTTTGCCATCAGGCGGACGGGGTATTTTTATGCCCTTACGGTTTTAAAAGGGGAGCAGGTGAGCTGCGATCCAGCTTTAGGCGCAGCAGATAAAAAGAAACGCCCGGCAATATGCCGGGCGTTTCCAATTTATAGGGTGATTGAAAGATCAATCAGCCGCTGTAATACATATCAAATTCGACCGGGTGCGGTGACTGTTCAAAACGGATCACTTCGTCCATTTTCAACTTAATGTACGCTTCGATCAAATCGTCGGTCATCACGTCGCCTTTTTTCAGGAACTCGCGGTCCTTATCAAGGCTTTCAAGGGCTTCACGCAGGGATGCGCAAACGGTCGGAACTTCTTTGAGTTCTTCCGGCGGAAGATCATAGAGGTTCTTGTCCATGGCTTCGCCCGGATGGATCTTGTTTTCGATGCCGTCAAGGCCAGCCATCAGCATGGCAGAGAATGCCAGATACGGGTTGGCAAGCGCATCGGGGAAGCGAATTTCAACGCGTTTGCCCTTGGGCGACGCGGTGTAGGGAATACGGCAGGAAGCCGAACGGTTACGGGCCGAATATGCCAGCAGAACCGGTGCTTCAAAACCCGGAACCAGACGCTTGTAGCTGTTGGTGGTCGGGTTGGTGAAAGCGTTCAGCGCTTTGGCATGCTTAATGATGCCGCCGATATAGTAAAGCGCCATGTCGGACAGGTCGGCGTAGCCGTTACCTGCAAACAAAGGCTTGCCTTCGTTCCAGATCGACTGGTGGGTGTGCATGCCAGAACCGTTATCGCCCCAAACCGGTTTCGGCATGAAGGTGGCGGTTTTGCCATACTGGTGTGCAACCATGTGGATGCAATATTTGTAAATCTGGATTGCGTCGGCATGTTCGATCAGGGTGCCAAAGCCGATACCCAGTTCGTGCTGCGACGGGGCAACTTCATGGTGGTGCTTTTCGCAACGCACGCCCATTTCGTTGATGTAGTTGACCATTTCAGCGCGGATATCGTTGGCTGAGTCAACCGGCTGTACCGGGAAATAACCGCCCTTGGGTCCCGGGCGATGGCCACGGTTGCCGCCTTCGAATTCGGTACCGGTGTTGTACGGACCTTCTTCGGAGTCAAGATGATAGCTCATGCCTTCGCCAGCGGTGGTCCAGCGAACGTCGTCGAACATGAAGAATTCAGGTTCTGCACCGAAATAGGCGGTGTCACCAATGCCGGCAGACTTCATGTATGCCAGTGCGCGTTTCGCAGTCGAACGCGGGCAACGTTCGTAACCCTGGCCGGTGGCCGGTTCGATAACGTCGCAAACGATGATCAGGGTCGGCTGTGCGGTAAACGGGTCAACAACGGCGGTCGACGGGTCGGGCATCAGAACCATGTCGGATTCGTTGATTTCTTTCCAGCCACCAATGGACGAACCATCAAACATAATGCCGTCAACGAAAACGTCTTCGTCGATCGTGCAGATGTCCTGTGCAGTGTGCTGCCATTTACCTTTGGAATCGGTAAAACGCAGATCCACAAACTGGATGCCTTTTTCTTTGATCAAATTAAGTACTGAAGCAGCGTCAGACATGATGCAACCCTTTAAAACTCAATAATATAGCGACCGTACAGCAAGCAGGGATGAAATGACCGATCAGATCGCGTCATTGCCCCGTTCGCCGGTACGGATACGGATCGCGTCCTCAAGCGAGGAAACGAAAATTTTACCATCGCCGATCCGGCCGGTATGCGCAGCCTGTTGGATTGCCTCGATTGCACGCTCTACCAGCGTGTCTTCGACAACAATTTCCAACTTCACCTTTGGCAGGAAGTCGACCACATATTCAGCGCCACGGTAAAGTTCCGTGTGACCTTTCTGGCGGCCAAAGCCCTTGGCTTCGGTGACGGTAATCCCTTTGAGGCCGATCTCTTGAAGGGCCTCTTTAACCTCGTCAAGCTTGAATGGCTTGATGATGGCTTCAATCTTCTTCATTAAGCGCCCTCTGCTTTGTGCGAGAGTTGCGATGAACTCGGTCAATGTGGTTAGCACGGCGCGTGCCAGTTTTAAACACCCGCCGCCCAGTGCCCATATTCTAGGGAGTCTTATGATGAAAACCTAGAAAAACCCACCCGTTATTGTGGAAATTTTCCAAGCTGCTGATCGTAATTTAGGCAATTTGTATAAATTTTATGCAAATGACGGATGTGGCGTTATGGTTTTGGAAAAATTGTGAAAAATGGCAGTGGGAAATTACACCGCAGCGCAAACAACGACGATTTTTCGGGGCCGTTTTGGCTTTTTCGATTCTGTTTTCGCGCGGCAACATCATTTTATTGCCCGACATGGTGCGCGGTGCTGGTCATTGCCCGGCCCGCATGGCAGAAACATATCATAATCAATGGCCGTGTCGGCACGCACCCGCCTGCGCGGGGTGCCGCGGCACGACGAAACATACGGATAAAGACAAGCAAAAGGACGGTTCATGATGTCGGATTTTATTGGCAATCCCCTGTTTGCATCGGGCGGTATTACGATTTTTGAGGTCATGAGCGGCCTTGCACGCAAACATAACGCCATCAATCTGGGGCAGGGTGCCCCCGACACCGACGGCCCGGCCGATATTCGCCAGGCAGCGGCGGATGCCACGATGAATTTGTCAAACCAGTATCCCTCCATGATGGGTATTCCCGAACTGCGCGAAGCGGTTGCCCGCCATAACCAGCGTTTTTACGACCTGGATGTTGATGCCCAAACCGAGGTGATGGTGACAGCAGGGGCGACTGAGGCGCTGGCAAATGCCATATTGGGGCTGGTGGCACCGGGTGACGAAGTGGTGTTGATTGAACCGCTTTACGACAGTTATTTGCCGATTGTGAAGCTGGCAGGCGGTATTCCCAAGCTGGTGCGCGTGACACCGCCGCATTGGGAATTGCCCCGCGATGAATTGGCGGCTGCGTTTTCTGATAAAACCAAACTGGTCTTGATCAATTCGCCGATGAACCCGTGTTCAAAGGTATTTAGCGACGATGAATTGCAGTTTTTGTCGGAACTGGTGATCAAGCACGATGCCTATGCCCTGTGTGACGAGGTTTACGAGCATCTGGTGTTTGACGGGCGCACGCACCGCCCCCTGATGACCTTTCCCGGCATGCGCGACCGTTGTGTGCGTATAGGCTCGGCGGGCAAGACGTTCTCGCTGACGGGCTGGAAAGTGGGCTACATTACCGCGTGCCCCAAATTGCTGGAGCCGATTTCAAAGGCGCATCAATATCTGGTTTTTACCACAGCACCCAATTTGCAACATGGTGTGGCCTATGGCCTTAATCAGGATGACAGCTATTTTAACGGTTTCACCGCCGTTATGGAAACCAAGCGGGATTACCTGATGAAGGGATTGCGCGAGGTGGGGTTTGATGTGCTGGACTCGCAAGGCACATATTTCATTACCTGCGATTTTCGCCCGCTAGGGTTTGAAGGCGATGACGAGGCATTTTGCCAGTACCTGATTGAAAAAGTCGGGGTGGTGGCCATTCCGGTTTCGGCCTTTTATCAACAAGGCGATGTCCGCCATTTTGTCCGTTTTTGTTTTTGCAAGCGCGAAGAAATGATGGAAGAAGCGATTGAACGAATGAAAAAGGTTTTTGCCGCTTGAGACGGCAGAGCTGACATATCATACCAGATCTCACTGAGGGTGACTCATGGAGGTCTGGTTAGGCGCGACTGCGCCGCGCGGCCTGTGCCGCGAAAGGCAAGGGCTTCGTCGAAGCCCGCCCGCCGACTGAGGGCTGCATTGATCGGTTTCGATCAGTGCAGTTTGGTTTCAGGTCGTGATCAGGACAGTAAAAAAGAGGACATCGTTTCGGGCGATGTCCTCTTTATATTATGTGCGGCAACGCATGGTCCGGCGGTTATTTCTGATCGACCATTTCCCAGCTGCCGGTACGGGCGGAGCGCGCCAGACCATCCAGAATTTTCATATTGGCGATGGCATCTTCGATCGGATAATCGACCGCCATATCGCCATTGAAAATGGCGGTCGCCGTTTCGCCTTGCAAGGTATAGTGATTGCACACCGGAAAGCTGATTTCGCGGGCGTCGTCAAAGCCGGGCTGCTTTTGGGTGCCAACACGGATAACGGCCGGGTTTTCGGGCACCGGATTATAGGGCATGACAATTTCAATGCGCCCTTCGGTACCCAGAATGTGAACGCGCTGGACCGCAGCAGATTGCGTACCGCAGACAAAGCTGGCCTGAACGCCGCTGCCAAAATCGAGCATGCCGGAAACCAGCCGGTCGGTGCCAAATTTGGGGTCTTTGTCCATAAGCGATACCACACGCACCGGTTCGCGCCCGGTAATATAGCGCGGGCCGATAATGCAATAGCACCCGATATCAAGCAGCCCGCCGCCGCCAATATCCTTTTTGTTGCGCACATTGCCAGGGTCGGTGTTGTGATAGGTGAATATGCTTTGAACGGCGGTTAACTCGCCGATCTGGCCACTGGTGACCAGTTCTTGGGCGTGTTTCCATTGCGGGTGGTGGCGCACCATAAAGGCTTCCAGCACCTGCTTGCCGCTTTTGTCGCGTGCTTCGATCAGGCGCTGGGCATCTTCGGTGTCCAGGCCAATCGGTTTTTCACACAATACGTGTTTTCCCGCTTCCAGCGCCTTGATTGTCCATTCAACATGCAAATGGTTGGGCAGGGGGTTGTACACGGCCTCGATCGAGGGATCGGCCAGCAATTCCTCATAGGACCCATAGGCGCGCGGAATCCGCAGATTTTCGGCTACTTCACGGGTTTTTTCCAAATCACGGCCGGCAATGGCCAGAATTTCCAGCTTGTCGCTTTGCTGCATGGCCGGAATAACTTTTGCCGTGCCAATATTGGCTGTGCTGATCACGCCCCACTTCATCGGATTCTCCGTTTCCTTATCTTGTCCGGCATTATGTGTCTGATGCCAAACACACCGGATTCATGATATTGCGTTGACTTAATTGTTCTCATTGTGCCCCGACGCAAGTGAAATATGTGAGGGAAAAACGCATGGCCCCGAAAAGCAACGGTCTCGGGATGTCATTTCACACCCGGAAAATCGCGGTGAATGGCGGTTTGTGAGGCTTTATCGGGGCCTAGATGAAAAAAAGTCGAAATCTCCGCTTGACGTACCCTGTCCCCGGCGATAAAAACCGCGCCACACGATGGCGGGTGTAGCTCAGTCGGTTAGAGCGCCAGATTGTGGCTCTGGAGGTCGTGGGTTCAATCCCCATCATTCGCCCCATTGTGAAAAGGTCAGGCTTAACAGCCTGGCCTTTTTCGTTTTGCGGCCCTTTCGGGCGTTAAAATGCGATGCAAACCGATGTTTGCAATTCCCAATAATTGGCTGATCTGGTACTCAGCACCTGCACGCATCAGGCTTGGTTGCCGCTTTGCGCGCTTGTTTGCTTGTTTTTGGAGGTCCCCCATGTCACCTAGCCGCATTACCATCCAACGTCCTGATGACTGGCACCTGCATTTGCGCGATGGCGACATGCTGCGCGCCGTTCTGCCTGAAACCAGTGCGCATTTCGGGCGCGCCATTATCATGCCAAATCTGGTGCCGCCGGTTTTGACCCGTGCCGATGCCATTGCGTATCGCAACCGTATTGTCGAGGCGGTACCCGCCAGCCACAATTTTACCCCGCTTATGACGCTGTATCTGACCGAAGGAACCGATCCCGACGATGTCGAGGCGGCTTACCGCGATGGTACCATCAGCGCGCTAAAGCTGTATCCCGCCGGGGCCACCACCAATTCGGCCAGTGGTGTGCGTGATTTTGAAAAAGCCATGCCAGTACTTGAACGCATGGCAAAGCTGGGCATTCCGCTGTGTGTGCACGGTGAAGTCACCGACGCCGATATAGATATTTTCGACCGCGAAGCTGTGTTTATTGATCGTATTCTGGCTCCACTGCGCAAGCGCCTGCCCGAATTGCGCATCATCATGGAGCATATCACCACCCAGGACGGTGTTGATTTTGTGAAGTCGAACGACACAAATTTTGCCGCGACCATCACAACCCATCATTTGATCATTAACCGCAATGCGATTTTGGTGGGCGGTATTCACCCGCATTATTACTGCCTGCCGGTGGCCAAGCGCGAAAAACACCGCCTAGCCCTGCGGGCAGCGGCAACATCGGGCGATGCGCGTTTCTTCCTGGGCACCGATTCGGCCCCGCATACCGATGCGCGCAAGGAAAGCCCGTGTGGCTGTGCCGGTATTTTTACCGCCAACAATACGGTCCAGTTGCTGGCCCATGTGTTTGAAGAAGAAAACGCGCTCGACAAGCTCGAAGCTTTTGCCTCGCTTAATGGTCCGGCTTTTTATGGCTTGCCGGTGAATGAAGCGACCATCACCCTTGAAAAGCGCGAAGATCCGGCCAGTTTTGCCGACAAGATTGACACGGCAGAAGGCCTGGTAACGGTATTTGATCCCGGATATCGGGTATATTGGCATTACGCCGATTGATCTTGTCGCGATATTTACCGTGACGGCGACAGCGCAGTTTTCGCATTAAGGCCGATAGAATAATGATCAAACCCCGCTATCAACATGATGGCGGGGTTTTGTTTGCCGGGCGGGTTGCGACGACGGGCGCATGAGGGCAAACCCGGCATCCGATACCGGTAAACAGCAAGTCGTTATTGCGGTGGAAAAAGACTGGATATTACGAGGTGATGTTAAGGCTGGCTTCGCGCTGGGCGGTGGTGGTGATGGCAGTTTTTTGATAGGACTTGCTGGCAATAGCGGAGTCTAGCGCCATCATGTGGCTAATCGCACCAGAGGCCCCCTGTGCGGCGGAAAAATCGGCGGCGGATGTGCCGATGGACGCGGCACTGCCGATAGCGGCCTGATTGGCGATGGCCTGAAGGCCGGTCAGACCGCCAAGCGGCTGAATGGCCACATGTCCGCCCTCGGCATACAGCCTTCCATCCGGGCCGACCGCATATTGATAGCTGATCATGCCGGCATTGGCGCCGGCAAGGGCTTTGTGGCTGTTTTCTTCGGCGCGAACGGTGGCGTCCCTGTCTTGCAGGCGGCGCACCTGGTCTTGTGCGCCCGCGCTCAATGTTTCGGGCGCGCCATCCGGGGCATTTGTTTGCGATGTGCTGGCAGACGTGCTGGTATCTGTGTCCACGGTGCTGTCGGGTAAATCGATTGTGGTGGTGCCTCCCCCGGGCAGGCTGCGCGGGTCAACCTGTTGTACCACCGTCACCGTCGCGGCTGAAATGGCCGGGGCAGGGCGCGCCGGTGCGGGTGAAGCCGATGGTGCGGGCGCTGAAGCAGTTTGATCGGTCGTGTTGGTTGCGCCAACGCGTGATCCGGCATTTTGCGACGGGCCGGAACTGGCCGCAGGCAATTGCTTGCTGGCGGGGCTGGTGATGGGCACAAGCGAAACAGCCGCCATGCGGCGCGGCAACAAACCACCCTGGGAGGCCCCTCCGCTGGAGGCCCCCTGGCTATCGGCGCGGGCAAGACCGTTCATGGCGATGACTTCGCCAATCTTTCCGCCGCTACCCGGTATGGTTTGAATACTGCCGATTGCTATCATAACCGAAAGTATACCGAAATCGGCGGTTGATGCCAGTTTTTGTCAATGCGTATCAATGCGCATGCTGAAATAGTTTAATTATCGTCGTGAAAAACAGCTTCGCAGCATAATGCCGCTTGTTTTAGCCGCAAAATTCGCTGAAGGCCGGGGTTTTGTCCTTAGTAAAACGACGCAGGCAGGTCCCGGCGCTGCCATCTTCTCCACAAGGGGACACGGGCTGTGTTATCGAGTCTGCTTGTGGCGGCGGGGGAAGCACAAATCATCTGCGGTCTGATGCCTGTTGTTTCGGTATCAGACCGGTTAACTTGTGTACTTTATATATTGCGTCATCATACAGGTCTGGCGATGGCCAGCGTGATGTGGTGGCGGGATGCGCCCAATGGGAAAATTCGCTGTTACGCCGCTGTCTTTGGTGCGATCACGGGCGCGGACGGATGCGTCCAGGCCTGGGGCAGGGCAGATTGATGACGTTTGGGCGGACGAACAGCCCTGAAATCACGTGCTGTCGCCACCTCGGCCAGCGTTTTGCGCACGTCTTTTTCGGTAATGCCGTCATAGGCCATGAGGGTCCGTACAATCGGGTCTGCCAACATTTCATCAATGCTCAGTTCGTGATCGACATAGCTCATCTTCTTGCTCGCTCTGTTTTTCGTTCTGTTTCCAGACTAACGCAATTGACAATCATTATCAACAACGCGATTGCGCGTCTGTCCCTGCTTGTTTGTCAGGGTTGTGCCGGGCCGTGATTTACAGCGTTTGGTGTTGTTTGCCGGGGTCGGCTTCGTTGTTGGTTGTATAGCGCGATATGTGTTTCTATTTTGTTGATCTTTCTCAAGATAATCGGTAACGCAAAGTTCCAGAAAATGTTCCGGGCAGGCTGATGTCTGGAACGACGCCATATGCACCAAAGATTATGGCGATAATAGGCGGGAAACATGACACGTCCGGGTCGGCTTGATTACTTTTTGTTGATATTGCTAGCCCTGATGTGGGGCAGTTCATTTTCCTTTATCAAACTGGGCGTTCATGCCTATTCACCGCTGGTGGTGGCCGCCGGGCGCATCACGCTTGGAGCCATTGTTTTATGGCTGATTGTGGTTCTGCGCAAAAGCGGCCTTCCCAAGGGGCGAGGCGCCTGGGTGTCGGCATTTTTGTGCGGTATTTTAGGTAATGCAGTGCCGTTTTTCCTGATCAGCATGGGGGAAACCCGGATAAATGCCGGGTTGGCGGCTATTTTGATGTCAGTCGTGCCGCTGACGACGGTTATCCTGGGGCATTTTGTGACCCGGGATGAAAAACTGACAGCGGGCAAGGTTGCGGGCATTGTTTTGGGGACATGCGGGGTGATTGTGCTGGTTGGCCCTGAAACCCTGAGCGGGCTTGGCGGCGATTTGCCCTATCAGCTTGCTGTTCTGGTGGCGGCCATTTGTTATGCGGTGTCATCGCTGATTGCGCGTAACCTGCGTGATCAGCCCCGTGCCGGGTCGGCGGCGGTTATTTTAACCTTTGCCGCATTGTCCATTGCCCCCGTTGCCGTGCTGGTGGACCAGCCATGGACCATGACATGGTCGGCGACAGGGGCGTTGTCGATTATCTATTTGGGGCTGGTGCCAACCGGGCTTGCCATGTTTTTACTGTTATTAATGGTGGCGCGCGCCGGGGCCGGGTTTGTTGCCTTTAATAATTATCTTGTGCCAGCCGTCGGTGTTCTGGTCAGTCTGGTTGTTTTGGGCGAAATTCCTGCACCCAGTACACTTCTGGCGATGGTGATCATTCTGGCGGGTATTGCGGTGGCCAATATCGGCTTTAGCTGGCGAAAAAAGGCGGTGCAAATTACGTCGGTTGCGCCGAAAAAGGACTGAAAACCCCACCTGTCGCAATTTGCCTTAAAAGGTGCTGCGTCATATGTTGTTTGTGCGCGGCAAACCTGATACTTTCCGCCCTCAATGGCTTGCTATGCAGATGCATGGGGGCCGCATTGATTCTTTTTTGATTAAGCGTTTAAGAGGTTACGGCCTTTGTCCTCCGAAGTGTCAAGCACAGCCAACCGCGATATTTTCCCGGTTTCCATCGAAAGCGAAATGCGCCGCAGTTATCTTGATTACGCGATGAGCGTAATCGTCAGCCGCGCGCTGCCCGATGTTCGTGACGGGTTGAAACCTGTTCATCGTCGTATTCTTTATGCCATGCATGAAAACGGCTTTGACTGGAACAAACCGTTTCGCAAATCGGCGCGTGTCGTCGGGGACGTGATGGGTAAATATCACCCGCATGGCGATAGTGCGATTTACGATGCCATGGTCCGTATGGCGCAGCATTTTTCCATGCGCCTGCAACAAATTGACGGGCAGGGTAACTTTGGCTCGATGGATGGCGATAAAGCCGCCGCCATGCGTTACACCGAAGCCCGTCTGGCCAAGGCCGCCCACTTCCTGCTTGATGATATCGACAAGGATACCATCGATTTCAAGGCCAACTATGACGAAACCACCAAGGAGCCGTCGGTATTGCCGGCGCGCTATCCCAATATGCTGGTCAACGGGGCTGGCGGTATTGCGGTGGGCATGGCAACCAACATTCCGCCCCATAACCTTGGCGAAGTGATTGATGGCTGCATGGCGGTCATTGATAACCCCGATATTACGGTTGAAGGGCTGATGGAATTTGTCGCCGGGCCGGATTTTCCGACCGGTGGGCTTATTTTGGGCCGTGCGGGTATTCATTCGGCATTTCGCACCGGGCGCGGCTCGGTTGTGATGCGCGCCCGTACCCATTTCGAAGAAATTCGTGCCAATCGCGAAGCCATTATTGTGACCGAAGTTCCCTATCAGGTGAACAAGGCGACATTGATGGAAAAAATCGCCGATCTGGTGCGCGACAAAAAGCTGGAAGGCATTTCCGACCTTCGCGATGAGTCGGACCGTTCCGGTGTGCGCATGGTGATCGAGCTTAAACGCGATGCGGTTGCCGAAGTTGTGCTCAACCAGTTGTTCCGCTTTACCGCGTTGCAGACATCGTTTGGCGTTAACATGCTGGCCCTGAACCGGGGCAAGCCGGAACTGATGAACCTGAAAGAAATCATTCAGGCATTTGTCGAATTCCGCGAAGAAGTTATTACCCGCCGGACCATCCATTTGCTGAAAAAGGCGCGTGATCGCGCCCATGTGGTGGTGGGTCTGGGGATTGCGGTTGCCAATATTGACGAAGTCATTCGTCTGGTCCGGGCCGCAGCCGACCCGACGATTGCCCGTGAACAACTGATGGCCAAAAGCTGGCCAGCTGGCGATATTGTTCCGTTGATCGAACTGATTGCCGATCCGCATCAGGTGGGTGCAGAAGACGGCAATTATCGACTGTCTGAAGCCCAGGCGCGGGCGATTCTCGAGCTGCGCTTGCATCGCCTGACCGGCCTGGAACGCGACAAAATTGCGGCCGAACTGACCGAGCTTGGCGAGAAAATCAAAGATTTCCTTGATATTTTGGGGTCACGTGAACGCAAGCTGACGATCCTGAAAGACGAACTGACGGAAATGCGCAATGAATTTGCTGATCCGCGCCGTTCAGAAATCATCGAAGGCGACTTTGAACACGATATTGAAGACCTGATCGCGCGCGAAGACATGGTGGTGACGGTATCGCATACCGGTTACATCCAGCGTGTGCCGTTATCGACCTATCGTGCCCAGCGCCGTGGCGGCAAGGGCCGTTCGGGCATGGCAACCCGCCAGGAAGATTTTGTTTCCAAGCTGTTTGTTGCCAACACCCATACCCCGGTGCTGTTTTTCAGCTCGCTCGGTATGGTCTATAAAATGAAGGTCTGGCGCTTGCCGCTGGGAACGCCGCAATCGCGTGGCAAGGCGCTGGTTAATTTGCTGCCTTTGTCGGAAGGTGAACATATCACCACGGTTCTGCCGTTGCCCGACGAGGAAGAATGGCCAAACCTGCACATCATGTTTGCCACATCGACCGGTAATGTGCGGCGTAACAGCCTGGCTGACTTTGTGAATGTGAAGTCAAACGGCAAAATCGCCATGAAGCTGGAAGAAGATCGTGGCGACAGCCTGATCGCGGTTCAGACCTGCACCGATGAAGACGACATTTTCCTGACCACCCGTCAGGGCAAGTGCATTCGTTTCCGTGTTGCTGACGTGCGTGTGTTTACCGGCCGTAATTCGGTAGGTGTGCGCGGTATTCGTTTGGCAGATGGCGACGATGTTATTGCAATGTCGGTGCTGTGGGGATCTCATGCCAGCATGGAAGAACGCAGTGAATATCTGTCAATCGCCAGCAAGCTGCGTCGGGAAGAACTCGGTGTTGATGATGCGTTGCCGCTCGAAGTGCTGACACAGGAACGCTATGACGAATTGCTTTCAGGTGATCAGCTTATTTTGTCGGTGACGGAAAACGGCTATGGCAAACGGACATCTGCCTATGAATACCGGGTGACCGGGCGTGGCGGACAGGGTTTTGCCAATATCGATATGTCTGAACGTAACGGTCTGGTCGCGGCCTCGTTCGTGATCGAGGAAGGCGACGAGTTGATGATGGTCACCAATGGTGGCAAGGTCATTCGGATGCCAACCCACGACATTCGCATTGCCGGTCGGAAAACACAGGGTGTTACCCTGTTCCGCACCGCCGAAGACGAACAGGTCGTTGCTGTTGAACGCCTTAGCAACCTTGGCGACGCAGCCGAGGATGACGAAGAAGGTGTTGACGGCGAAACTGTGATTGATGCTGGCGACGGCGTTATTCAGTCCGACGTCGATGCTGACGCTGTTGCGGATGCCGAAATCGTGGATGGGGTTGTTGTTGAAGGCACCCTTGATGACGACGACACCGATGGTTCAACGAACGGGTAACGGAAAAGGGACCGATGGCACACACGACAATCGATCCTAATCGTGTCGGGATTTATCCCGGCACGTTCGACCCGGTTACCCAGGGCCATATGGATATTATACGTCGGGCCACCCGCATTGTTGACCGCCTGATCGTGGGCGTTGCTGTTAATGCGGGGAAAGGGCCGATGTTTTCGGTCGAGGAGCGCTGTGAACTGGTGCGCGAATCCTTGAAAGCAGCGGGGGGCGAAGTTGCCGCCCGCACCGAGGTTAAACCCTTTGGGTCGCTTTTGATGCATTTTGCCCAGGAAAATCAGTCCTCTGTTATCGTGCGTGGTTTGCGTGCGGTTTCGGATTTTGAATATGAGTTTCAGATGGCAGGCATGAATGCGCGCCTGGCACCCGATATTGAAACCGTGTTTCTGATGGCGTCGGACAAACAACAGTTTGTCTCGTCGCGTTTTGTCAAGGAAATTGCCCGGTTGGGTGGTTCCGTAACCGAATTTGTGCCAGCCAATGTCTTGCGCGCCTTGCAGACAAAGCTGGCGCAAGAAAAAGAATAGGTTGCATAAGATCATGCGTCTGCTTCGTTTTCTTTCTCTTGTTATTCTTTCTTTGGGAATCTTTACCATGTCGAACGGTGGAATCGGCGCAGCACACGCACAAACGACGGATGCGGCCGCGCTTGACCCTGAAAACACCCTGTATCTTGATCTTAAGGACGGTCGCGTCGTTATTCAGATGCGCCCGGACCTGGCACCGAAAACCGTTGCCCGGATTAAGGAACTGGTGCGTAGCGGGTTTTACGATGGGCTGGTTTTCCATCGGGTGATCGAAGGCTTTATGGCCCAGACCGGCGATCCCAAAGGGGATGGCACCGGTGGATCAGGCCAAAAGCTGCCTGCGGAATTTTCCGATGCCCATCATGGGCGCGGAACGGTTTCGATGGCACGTTCGTCCGACCCGAACAGTGCTGATTCGCAATTTTTCATCTGCTTTGCCGATGCCCCGCACCTTGATGGTCAATATACCATCTGGGGTCAGGTGGTTTCGGGGATGGAATATGTTGATAACATCAAAAAGGGTGCGCCCTGGGCCAATGGCCGCGTAGCGGACCCCGACAAGATTGTTAAAATGCAAATTGCAGCCGACGCACAATAAACGCGAATTTGTCTGGTCAAATTCAATCGAAAACCGCCTCGTTTGGGGCGGTTTTCTGCTTTTTGGGCTTAAATTTCAGCTATTGTGAAAAAACTGTCAGAAAACCGCAAATGAAAGGTTGACCGGGTGGGGGCATCGCTTTAAAACGCCGTTCAACACGTTGTGGGCCCGTAGCTCAGTTGGTAGAGCAACTGACTTTTAATCAGTTGGCCACAGGTTCGAATCCTGTCGGGCTCACCAATAAACCCCTGAAACCTTCCGGTTTCGGGGGTTTATTTTTTCCGCCATTCTGCTTTGTTTTCCCGACATTCGGTGGCGTTGAAAAACGATATTTTCCCAAATTGGAATTTTCTGAAAATCAGGGCTTGACCCATCGCTGATCCCGCTTTAAAACGCCGCTCACCAACACGTTGGGCCCGTAGCTCAGTTGGTAGAGCAACTGACTTTTAATCAGTTGGCCACAGGTTCGAATCCTGTCGGGCTCACCAATAAACCCCTGAAACCTTCCGGTTTCGGGGGTTTATTTTTTCCGCCATTCTGCTTTGTTTTCCCGACATTCGGTGGCGTTGAAAAACGATATTTTCCCAAATTGGAATTTTCTGAAAATCAGGGCTTGACCCATCGCTGATCCCGCTTTAAAACGCCGCTCACCAACACGTTGGGCCCGTAGCTCAGTTGGTAGAGCAACTGACTTTTAATCAGTTGGCCACAGGTTCGAATCCTGTCGGGCTCACCAATAAACCCCTGAAACCTTTTGGTTTCGGGGGTTTATTTTTTTCGGGCGTTTTATCGTGCCATTTGGGGCTGTGCGGATACCCGTGCTGCCGTGTTTTCTGGTCCGCGTTGATATAACGCCGTATGCAGACAGGCGCTGTGCCCCAACCATTTCCCGCCCCTTTGTTCTGCCTTGTTGCATTCTGTGCGGGCGTTTGAATGTCGGGGCACTTGCCGGTTAGGCCGGAATTTTCACAAACCCGTTCTTCAGTCGACGCCAGCTTTTGGGACCGGACGCATGGCAGGTTGCAAACCTTGCGATGGTGCGTTGCAAAAAAAGGGGCGGGTCTGCTATGGTTTTCGAACAGTTAAGATTGCATCGCAGAGTCATTTGCAGTAATGAATGCAAATCATTTTCAATAGCGAATATGCAGCGTCCGCGTTGCGCCGTGTGATCAGGATCGGAAGTTCCATGCCAGACAATATTGTCCCCGCCGTAACCGACAGTGTGCAGACCGCCGCAACAGGTGTTTCCGGAGCCGCTGATGCTGTGGCACAGACTGCCACGGGTGCCGTGGACGCAGACCCCGGTGCGGTGGTGCAAGGTGTTGCTGACGGCGCTGTGGGGGGCGGGCAATTGGCAGATGCCGCCTTGCAGGGTGGAACAACCGTTGTCCATTCAGGCTGGGTGCCGGATGCGATTGCGGCTTTGCCGGTGTTTGACCTGGTCGATCGGGCCGGGATTGTCGGCTGGGTGCTCGCTGTCATGGCGCTGGTCGGGTTAATGCTGTTTTTCTATAAAATGGTCGGGTTTATTCGCCGTGGGCTTTTTGCCGATGGCTTTGTCGGTGACCTGGAACGCCATCTGGTGGCCGGGGATGACCAGCAGGCGGCCGCTTTGCTGGCCCGGCGCCGTCACCCGGCTGCGGGAATTGGCCGTTTTGGCATGTCTTTGCCGGTGGGCGATGGCGACAGCCGTGAATCGGCATCCGATTTGATTGCATCGCGCGCACACAAGGAGATTGATGGCCTTAATGGCGGTTTGCGCCTTATGGCGGCAATCGCTGTACTAAGCCCGCTTTTGGGCCTGCTGGGTACGGTTATGGGTATGATCAATGCGTTTCAGCAAATGGAAGGGGCAGGCAGCCGGATTGATCCGTCGGTACTTTCTGGCGGGATCTGGCTGGCATTGCTGACCACGGCAATTGGCCTTGTGGTGGCCATTCCGGCAACGGCACTTCATATGTGGATGCAAGGCATTATCAGCCGTGCCGCCGCCATTACCGAAGAAGTCTGTACCCTTGTTGTCAATCGCGGGGAACTGGCTGGGCGCGACGCCCATGACGCTGCCAATATCACGCGTTTACGTCACGCTGCGGAATAAACCCATGCAGTTTCGCTCCCGTTATCGCAGCACATCACCCGTCATCGGGCTGACGCCGCTGATTGATGTTGTCTTCATCCTGTTGGTGTTTTTTATGCTGGCGTCGAGTTTTCTTGACTGGCGCGGGTATGAAATGTCGGTCTCGGTACAAAATAAATCGGCAAGCGTTTCTGCCGATAACCCGCCCGCTTTGGTGCGAATTGACGGCGCTGGTGCGATTACCATCAATGGTAATGTTGTGCCGCTTGATACTTTGCCCGCCCGCTTGCAACGCGACTATGCGGGGGCGCAGGTGCATTTGCAGCCGGTAAATGGTGCGAAATTGCAAATTCTGGTGCATGTGATGGATGTGCTGGGCCGGGGCGGTATTCACAATGTGGATTTGATCGAACAATGAAACGGCGCATTCAAATCACCGACGACACCATGGCGCAGGAACCGATGTTGCCGTTGATCAATATTGTGTTTTTGTTGCTGATCTTTTTTATGATTGCGGGCAGCCTGCAAAAACTGGGGCCGTTTGATGTCAACCCGCCAGCCAGTGTGGATGCCAGCGAAAAAGACGACGAAACCGTTGTTTTGTGGGTCGATAAAACCGGCAAACTTGGTGTGGATGATAAAAGCGGGCCATTAGCCAACATTACCGGTTTGTTGCCTGCCAATTTTCAGGATCATCCAATAGAAATTCGTGCTGATCGGGAAACCGACGGGCAGATGGTCGTCGCATTGTTAAAGCGCCTACAGGAACTGGGTGTCGACAAGGTTCAATTGATGACAGCCAGTCAAGCGCAGGATTAACGGAAGTTCGATGTCCAAGCGAAGTGACTTTTTAATTGCCACCGCGCTGACCGGCATGGTGCTGGCCGGAGGTGTTGTCTTGGCAACCCCTGCACCCGAGCCCTCGGGTTGGGGCGGGGCGGGTGCTGTGCAAAGTGTCAGCATTTCGTTGGGCAGTGGTCAGGCCACCAGTGGCAACGATAGCGACCCTGACGAAAGTGCCAGTGCCGATGTGGATAACCGCAAGGGCGAGGAAGATGCACAGCCAGCCCCTGAAATCAGTGAGCCGGAACCGGTACCTGAAGCGGAACCGGAACCCGAAGTGGTACCTGAACCGGTTATGGAGCCAGAACCAGAACCCGAGCCGGTGGTTGAACCTGAGCCTGAGCCGGTGGTTGAGCCCGAGCCTGTCCCCGAGGTGAAACCTGAACCGATCCCTGAGCCGGTGAAAGAACCGGAAGTCAAACCGGAGCTAAAACCGGAACTTGCGGCAATTGTGCCGCCGAAAGTTAAACCCAAGCCGCCAGTAAAGCCCAAGCCGAAACCGGTGCCAAAACCCCAGGCTGTCGTCAAACCAAAGCCAACCTCGGCCCCGCCCAAAGAGGCCCCACGCCCGGTGACCGACACACGGCCGACACAGGGCGCACAGTTTAATTCGCAGAAATCGGATGGTACCACAGGGATCAAAACCAAAAGCCAGGCGGCGAGTTCGGCATCGGGCAGCGGCGGGGGGGCGGCATTAAGCAAGGCAAAGTTTGTCGATTATCAGTCGTCTGTGGTGCAAACCCTGATGCGCTATCGCGAATATCCCTCCGCCGCGCGCAGGCGCGGGATTGAAGGGCGTAATACGGTGCTTTTGGTGATTGAACGCGATGGTTCGGTTTCGTTGATTAAAATGGTGCAGGAAAGCGGCAATCGCCTGTTAGACCGGGCAACCGAAAAAATGATCGAACGGGTCAAACGGTTTCCGCCGTTTCCTGATGATCTTGAACTGGAACGCATGACATTGCGGGTGCCGCTGATTTACGATTTGCGTTAAACATTTGATCGCGTATATGGCGATAACAAAAAACGGCCCGGCAACAATTTGCCGGGCCGTTTTTTTATGGGCGGTTGGGGCGCAACTGTATCAAGGTGCGGTGTCGTCGGCGTGGTCTTGCCAGTGATAATCAAGGGTTTCGCGCCAGGCAAAACGATCCAGATGGTCAATGATAACCCCTTTCATGCGCGCAATACCCTCGGCGTTGGCTGATTGCCCGATAAAGGTGAGGCCATCGTCAGAAGCGATGATCTGGCAGGGGCCGGTGGGAAAGCTGACATCGCCTGTGGTGGCGTTAAATTTTACGGGCACCTTGTGGGCAAAATGTTTGCAAAGCTGTTGCAGGTATTTCGCCGCGTGGGCGGTTTTAACTGTGCCTGTGGTGTGAAACATCAGTTTTCCAGTGTTTGGCCGGGGGGCGATGACAGCCGATCGACAATCACAAAAGGGGTGCCGCGCGAACAATATTCAATGCGACCATCGACCTGATAGGCATCACGCAAGCGTTGGGGCGTCATAACGTTTTGGGCGCAATCACTGGCCAGAACGGCACCATTGCCAAACAAAACAATATGGTCGCAATGACGCAGGGCCAGATTAATGTCGTGCAGGGCCATCAGGGCCAGCCCCCGTTGCTGGCGGGCAATGCGGCGCACCACATCCAGCACACGAAGCTGCCAGCGCAAATCAAGCGCGCTGGTGGGTTCGTCAAGCAGCATGATATCGGGCGCGCGGACAATAACCTGTGCCAGCCCCACCATTTGCCGTTGCCCGCCCGACATCTGGTTTAAGGCCTGAAAGGCCAGACTGGTGATGCCAAGCTGTTCAAACGTGGCTTCAGCAAAGGCCTGTGCCGCATTGTGGGCCAGATCGGGTCGAACAGCCCTGCAGGCTGACAACACCGCCTCATAGGCGACAAGGCTGGTGCCCTGGGGCAGGGATTGTGGCAAATAGCCAATATGGCGGGCACGGGTTTGGTGGGCCATGCGGTTAATTTCGGCACCGTTTAATTTGGCCGAACCACCATATTTGTTTAACCCGGCTAGGGCGCGCAAAAAGCTGGATTTGCCAACCCCGTTAGGGCCAAGCACCCCAATCAGTGCGCCGGGCGCAAAGGCGGGCAGGGAAATGTGCGTTAAAACCTGTTTGTTGCCATAGGCAATCGACAGATCATCTATAATCAGTTCTGTCATATCCCTTACCCCCGCCGTTTTTGTGACAATAACAACGCCAGAAACAGTGGAATGCCGATCAGGGCGGTAACGATGCCATCGGGGATCAAAATACCCGGCACGATATGTTTGCTGACCAGTGACGCCATCGATAATATGAACGCCCCGGCCAGAACGCTGCCGGGGATGTAAAACCTGTGGTCCTCGCCAAAGGCCAGTCGCGAAATATGCGGCCCGACCAGCCCGACAAAGCCGATAACCCCGGTGAAGGCCACGGCAACGGCGGTTAAAACACTAACCCGTAGCAAAACCAGCAATCGCAGACGTTCAACCGGCACACCAAAGCTGCGCGCATAGTCTTCGCCCCCGCGAAGGGCCGTCATTTTCCAGACATGGCGCATGGCAAGCGGCAGGCAGGTTGCCAAAACAACGGAAACGATAATGATTTTTTCCCAACTGGCGCGCGCCAGGCTGCCCATTGTCCAGAACACGATCTGTTGCAGGCTGTCGCTATTGGCAACAAACTGGATAAGGGACACCAGCGCGTTCAAGGCAAAAACCAGCGCAATGCCAAACAGCACAATGGTATCGACACTGGCCCCATATGCCTTGGCCAAAAACTGGATCGCACCCAGGGCAATGATGGCCCCGGCAAAGGCACATATGGGCACGGCATAGTTTTCGGGCAGGCCAAAACTCAGGTTAAACACAATCGCCAGCGATGCGCCCAGTGTGGCCGCATGCATGATGCCCAGCGTAGACGGGCTTGCCAGCGGGTTGTTTAGCACCGTTTGCATTTCTGCCCCCGCCAACCCCAGGGACGCGCCGATGACCACGGCCATCAGGGCAAAGGGCAGGCGTACACTGTAAATAATCACATGGGTGGCGGGGTCCAGACCAGCGGGGTCAATCAGCCCGCCAATAACATCGCCAACAGAAAGAAGTGCCGGGCCCGTCATGATATTGACCACAACTGATACCAGCAACGCCACCAGCAATACAGACAGCCAGATCACGCGGCGCAAGATGAAACGGCGATATTGCGACGATAACCCAGCCGACTTTGGTTGCGCGTTGGGCGCATGGTGGTGGTGTTGCCCTGCCGTGGGGTGATGCCCCGGAACGTCTGGTTGTTGCGCCGGATGTATCGGGTGGTTCATTGGGTCGCATCCCCGGCCGTGGTGCTGGTCCAATAGGTGCCGTTAAGGGCAACGGGCTGGAACCGGTCAAAATAGGTTTGCAGGGTTGCCTGTGGGTCCAGATCGGCGAACAGGTCGGGGTGGAACCATTTTGCCATTTGCTGAACGGCGGCAACATTCATTGGCGTATTATAAAAATGGTGCCAGATCGAATACAGATGGTCGTTATTGATGGCAGAAAGTTCTTCCATGCCAACGCGCCCGGTGGTGTGGCGCAGCGATGCTGCCGCCTGGTCCGGGTTTGCCATTGCGCCCAGGATGATGCGGTTGCCGTTATTATCAACATTGGCCGATCCAATGGCCGTGGCGATATAATAATCGGGCTGGCTGACCAGTAATTGCTCAATCGTGACAGTGCCGTGGGTGCCGGGGATAATCTCGCCAAAAATGTTGGTGCCACCGGCCCAGTCAATGAAGCGGCCCATCATCTGGTTGCCCATTGCCTCGCAACAGGTTTGGTCCAGCCCAACCCGGCTTTCCATAAATACCGTCGGGCGGTCTTTTACCTGGGCCAGCTTTTCATGCACCTTGGCCAAACCATCGGCGTAAAATGCCAAAAAGTTTTCGGCCTGTTGTTCCTTGCCCATTAAGGTGCCAAGCAGGCGAACACTTTTCGGTGTGTTCACCAGCGGGTCCTGACGAAAATCAATGGCAACAACCGGTATGTTGGCCGCTGCCAGAGTATCGAGAATTTGCTGGTTGCGCGCGCTGGGGCCGTGGCCCCCGGTCAGGCCAAAGACGGCAACATCGGGATGCAGGGAAATGGCTTTTTCAAGGTTAAAAGACTCCTCGCCGCTGCTGCCAATCAGCGGAATGTCATCAATCGCGGGGAATTTTTCCTGGTACTGGGCATAGGTCGCCGGGTCCAGTTTTTTAAACTCGCCCATCATGCCTGCAATCCAGCGGACCGGGTCTTCTGTATCAAGAATACCGATGCTGGGCAAAAAGCGGCCTTCGCCCAAAATCATGTATTTAACTGGTACATTGACGGTCACTTCGTGCCCGGCAACGTCGGTCAGGGTGACCTGTTTTTGCGGCGCATCGGCGGCCTGTGATGATGTGTGAACAAAGCCAAATAACGTGGCGGCCAGGGCGATGGATTGCAGAATGTTTTTCATGGTCAAATCCGCGTGGTGATGTGGGGCAGGGCAAAACGCACAAACGGGCGACCCTGTAAAAGGGCCGCCCTTTGTGTGCCGGTATGGTGGATCGGGTTAGAACTTAACCTTGGCCGACAGCACAAAACTGCGGCCGGGGTCCATATAGGGTTCGGTGCGGATGCTGTCGTATCCAGTCGTGGTGCGGTCGGTATAGGCACGGTCAAAAATGTTGTTGGCATCAACCCGCAGGGTTACAGCCTGTGACAACATCTCCGGCGTCCATTCGCCGTATAGGTTGGCAACAAAATAGGTGTCGATCGGTTCGGCACCGTATTTTTCCGGGTCATCGTTTTTCAACGCCAGTTCAGATGACATGCCGGCACGCAGGCCCAGATCATGCCATTCCTTGCCGGCATCGATGGTTATGATGTCGCCCAGCAAAACGCCCTGCCATGCCGATGCGGTGCTAACCGGTGGGGCACCGTCGGAACGCACGATGGTGTGGGTATAGGTCGCCCGGATATAGGCGGTATCGAACTGATACGTGCCCGACAGATTAATGCCGCGTGTGGCCAGATCGACGGTGGTTTGGCGGTCGGTGTCCGACAAATCGTGGGACCGTTCGATCCGGTTGTAAAACACATTGCCATCAAGGGTCAGGCGGTCAAATGTAACCCGTGACCCTGCCTTGTAGTTAAACGACCGCGACGGAGCGAAACCGGCATAATCCCAGACACCGGAAAAGTTATAGATGTTGGATTCGCCAATCGGCAGGCCGCCAAAGGCCGTTCCGGCACCGCCATAAATTGTGGTGTTGGACAAAATATCGTATTCGGTATTCACATTGCCCGACAGGCCTTGTTCGTCAAATTCGCTGCCGTCAATGCCGGTAAACCACTGGCGGTCAAACCGTCCGCCAAATGATGTCCGCCAGCGATCTGTCAGGTCCAGGCGTGCTTGCGAAAAGACGCCGATATTGGTTGATTTTTCGGTATAGCTACCAGCACGGGTGCCATTGTTATGGGTGCCGGTGGCTTCGTCGTGGTAAAAATCAATCCCGGTATTAACCTTGCCAATTCCGACATCAAAATTGTTGGCAGCCTTGCCATTCACGGTTTCGATTTCGGAATTGGTATGGAAAAAACTGGCCCCGTTTTGCAGGTTGGGCACGTCGAGTTCTGATTTGCTGTAATTTAGCGACAATTCCGGGTCGAGCTGGCCATTGGGCATTTCATCAACATAAGAAACACCCATGGCTGTTTTTTTATACGAAATCCACTGCGCTCCCTGGCCACTGGTCAGCGCGCCAAAGTTGGGCCGCGACGGGCGTACACCTTCATCTTCCAGGTGGCTGGCAAAGGCTTCAAACCGTTCGCCGTCTTGGCCGTTAAGGGCAAATTTTCCCAAGCCGTTTTCACTGCCGTTGGCGGTTCCGTCTACCTTGTCGCCATTGCCATCGCGGTAATTGTTGGTGTTGTTGTTTTGCACATAGGCCAGTGCTTCAACCTTGTCGGTGCGCCCGGCCATGGTCAGCCATTCGCTAAAACCTTGCGAATTGGTGTCGTAGGCGATTTTGCCATAGCCGCCAAAGTTTTCGCCGGGTTCCAGAATGTCGCGGGCATCGCGGGTTTCATAGGCAATAGACCCGCCAAGGGCACCCGGGCCGCTGTCAGCCGGGGCAACGCCGGTTTCAACATCAACCTTTTTTAACATGCCGGGGTCCATCACCGTGGTGCCAAGGTGATGATAACTGGAATTGTTTTGCCGGGTGCCATCAATGGTGACGTTCAGTTTGGTGTCTTCGATACCTTGAACATAGGTTTTCTGCGTAACCGGGCTGGCCCCGCCAACATTAACCGCAGCATTGCCTGAAAACACATCTTTGAGGGTGCGCGGCGCAATTTTATCGAGCGTTTCGCTATCAAGGGTAATGCCGCCGGGCAGGGGCGGCGCTGTGCGCTCGCGGTCCGACGAAATTGTGATCGGCTCCAGTGTTGCGGCGTCGGTATCCTTGGTAGTGGCATCTTGTGCAAACGCGCCAGCGGGCAAGGCTGCCATGGCAACACCTGTTAACAGGGACGTGTGAAGCCAGCGTGAAACCGGCAAAATTTGGGTAAACAGCATCGGAAAATGGTGCTGCGGCATAATATGGTCCCTCAATCGATGATTAGTCTTTACCAAATGCGAATGATTGTTAATATTAATTTTTGCACAACGTCGCCAGCACATAGGCATTTGCAAAATCATCGCTCCTATCTGCGAAAACGGCGGCGCGTCGTTTGCAGGGGCGGTGAACAGGGGAAAGACGAAAATGACGACGCCGAAAATGCCAGAGCAACCTGCCCTGCGCCGGACACCATTGGATCGCGACAACATCACCGCCGCCACGCTGTGGCAAAATGGCGGGCAAAGCCGCCATGTGCGCGGGGATGAAGCTGGCCTGTTGCCTAATGACACGGTGCTAAAGGGGCGGTTGGTCAATGATCGTGCCCCGTCGCACTTTATGGTTCACACCACCGATACCGTGGCGATGCGCGATTTTGAGATTTCCAATCTGGTGCGCCCGGCGGTGACGGTGGCAATTGTTGTGGATGGCCAGGTGCAGGGCGCATTTGATGATGTGCCGTTTGATTTTGATGCCAGGCAGGGGGTGGTTGGCTATTTATGGGCGTTAAAACAGCCGGTAACGCTGACACGGCGTATTCCCAAACATAACCGGGTGCGCAAGGTGATGGTGACAGCACAGTTTGACTGGATTGCACAAAGCCTTGGCAAGGATACCGGGCAAGATGCCGTGCGGGCGTTTTTATATGGCGATCACGGGCCGGTGCTCTGGCAACCGTCACGGCGTGCGGTGGCGCTGGCCGAACAAATGCTGTATCCGCCGATTGAATTGCCGTTGTTTCGTGAAATTTACATTGAAAGCCGCGGGCTTGAAATTTTTGGCGAGGCGCTGCGTTCGGTTATGACAACGCCGCAGGTTGAACAAAACTGCAAGGCGGTTTCAGTGGATGTGTCAGACAAGGCACAGGACATTCGCGACCATATCTTGCAGCATATTACAACCGGGTTGAATTTGCGTGATCTGGCCGCGACAATGAATATGAGCATCGCCCGCTTACAGCGGATCTTCAAAACGGCTTATGGCACCACGGTAATGGATTTCATGCGTGAAACCCGCCTGCAAACCGCACGCGATGCCATGGACAAGGACGGCTTGACGATTGGCCAGGCGGCTTATCTGGCGGGGTATTCATCGCCCGCTAATTTTTCAACCGCCTTTAAACGGGTCTTTGGCATTTCGCCATCGGAAGCCCGCGAAAGATAACCGGCAGGCAAAGAAGCCCCGCCCCATATTGCTGCACGATGCCGTCGTCGGGCCTTCTTGCCGGAAAAGGCCCGATTTAGCGGCGGTTTGCCGACGGAGCGAGGCGTTTGGTGCCTTGGCATATCCGGTGTCAACCTTTGCTAAAAATAACCTGATCGGGCGGATTGCAAAAATGGTGGCATTTGCCGATGAAATTCGCCAAAATCCACCCCTCGTTCGCAAAATTTTGCAATAAACCGCTAAAATAAGAACAAGTTAGGGGAAGACAGGATGAAACGTCGCCAGTTTTTAAAAGGTGCCAGTCTGGGCGCAGGGGCGCTGGCTGCAACGGTAGCGGCACCTGCCATTGCATCGGCACAGGAAAATCTGAAATGGCGTATGGTGATGCCATGGCCCAAAGGCACACCGGGCCTTGGCACCAATGCCGAAAAATTTGCCGCCATGGTCAAGGAAATGAGCAACGACCGTCTGTCGATCACGGTTTATGGCGCGGGTGAACTCGTACCGCCGTTTGAATGCATGGATGCCGTTGAGCAGGGCGTGGTCGAAATGGCCCACGGCACTCCTTATTACTGGCAGGGTAAAAACCCGGTTCTGAACTTCTTTACCACCATTCCGTTTGGCCTGACGGCGTGGGAACTTTCTGCATGGTTGCGTTTTGGCGGTGGCCAGCAATTATGGGAACAGGTGTATGCCGATTTTGGCGTTGTGCCGTTTTATGCGGGCAATTCCGGCATGCAGGCTGGCGGCTGGTTTAACAAGGAAATTAACTCGGTTGATGACATCAAAGGTGTCAAAATGCGTTATGCCGGGTTAGGTGGTGAAGCCATGCGCCGGATTGGCGCGAATATTACGATGCTGCCGCCGGGCGAAATTTTGCCTTCCATGCAAAGTGGTGCGATTGATGCGGCCGAATGGGTTGGCCCGTGGAATGACATGGCATTCGGCCTGTATCAGGTTGCCAAATATTATTATGTTCCGGCTTTTCATGAACCCGGTCCGGGCCTTGAGATTTTTGTCTCGAAGGAAAAATTCGACAGCCTGACGCCTGATCTGCAGGCGATTATCCGTTATGCCGCCCAGGCGATTTCTGAAAACACGCTGGCGGACTTCACCTTTAACAATATCCAGTCGTATCAGCCGCTGATCGACAAGGGTGTTGAAATTCGCCAGTTCCCCGAGGACGTGATTTTGGCACTGGCCGATGCCAGCAAGGCCGCGGTCGAGGAAATTGGCACTCAAAGTGATGTTAACAAGAAAATCTATGAATCCTACATGGATATGGTCAAAAAATCGGCCCGCTATGGCAAGGAATTCGAAGCAACCGGCCTGATGCAACGCGCCAAGGTTTGGGGCTTCTGATTTTCCGAAACGGGTTTGCACCACGGGCGATGTTATGACTGAAAACCGCTTTGCCATCGGGCAGGGCGGTTTTCGTTATTTCAGGTCGCGCCGCAGCTGCGAACCAAGCCGATGTTTGCAGTGATGATGATGGTTAATATTCGTCACATGCCGTAACGGTAAACCCGGCGCCAGGGTTGTATATTGCGACGCGAAACTGGTATGCCATGCGAAAACTGCATATCAGCATCCCGTAAACACGCATTGTTGCTGTTGGTAAAACCAAAGACTCTGCCTGTCTGCCACGTATTCAATGGCATGAATTTGTCATTTTTACGCAAAAAATTATCAAATAAGATCTCTGGAGTTCTTCATGAAACGTCGTAATTTTCTTAAAGGTGCCGGCCTTGCGGTGGGCGCAGTTGCTGGCGGCATGGCCGCGCCTGCGATCGCCAAGGCTGATGACACATTTAACTGGCGTATGGTTATGCCGTGGCCCAAAGGGTCGCCGGGGCTGGGAGCCAACGGCGAAAAATTTGCCGAACGCGTGACCAAAATGTCCGGTGGCCGACTGAATATTAAAGTATATGGCCCGGGCGAACTGGTGCCAGCATTTGAATGCATGGATGCGGTGGAACAAGGTGTCGCCGAAATGGCCCACGGCACCCCGTATTACTGGGCAGGCAAGGACGACGCGGTTAACTTCTTTTCGACCATTCCCTTTGGCCTGATGGGCTGGGAGCTTTCGGGCTGGTTGCGTTTTGGCGGTGGTCAGGAACTGTGGGAAGAACTGTACGCACAGTTTAATGTTGTTCCGTTTCTGGCGGGCAATACCGGGCTTCAGGCTGGCGGCTGGTTTAACAAGGAAATTAACACCGTTGATGATATCAAGGGTGTTAAAATGCGCTATGCCGGTATCGGTGGCGAAGCCATGCGCCGCCTTGGTGCCATTGTTACCATGTTGCCTGCGGCTGAAATTCTGCCTGCGCTCCAGTCTGGTGCGATTGATGCGGCTGAATGGGTTGGCCCGTGGAACGACTATGCCTTTGGTTTGACCCAGGTTGCCAAATATTATTACACCCCGGCCTTTGCCGAACCGGGCACAGGCATTGAAGTTTTCATCAACAAGGATAAATTCAATTCCTTGCCCGAAGATTTGCAGGAAATTGTTCGTATTGCCGCACAGGCCAATGCGGAACAGACCCTTGCTGATTTCACCTATAACAACATCACGTCCTATCAGGCTGTTCTGAAAAAGAACATCGAGATCCGTCATTTTTCAGATGATGTGATCAAGGCGTTGGCCAAAGAATCGATGGATGCGGTGAAGGAAATTGCCGGTAAAAGCGAACTGAACCAGCGCATTTACGATTCTTACATGGACTTCACCAAAATTGCGGCCCCCTATGGCGAGCAATTTGAAGCCACGGCTCTTTTGCAGCGCGCAAAAGTCTGGGAAAGCTGATTTCCCGGTTTTTAAAAGCAGCGTGGTTTTTCAAGGGCGGCCTGCAATGGTCGCCCTTGTTTTATGCGTAATGACAAACCTGCCTTGATCCGGGCAATGCGTTTTAGTGGGGTTTTGGCGCACCGGGCGGTTGGGGCAGGTCAAAGCTGAAGGATGACTGGCCTTCATAATCCGCAACGGTTATGCGTTTCACCAGTTCTGCGGCGAGCGCCAGCGACGTTTCAATTGCCCATTTAAGCTGCTCAACAGCGCCTTTGTTGCCATCGGCCAGGGCCTCGGGCAAGATGCGTTCTTGCAAAAACTGGGCAACCCCGGCAAATCCGCGCGCGGCACTTTCGCAGTTTTCCCGTAAGATTATGAATTGCCCGGTTGTTTCAACCGCATCGGCAATGCCAGCCAAATGCCCCATCATGACGCGGATATCGGGGGTCTCGGCGGTGGTTTTTTTGGCAACAAACCGCAAAATTCCGGCGAAAAAGGCATATTGGGAAGACATGGTCACCTGATGCTTAACAATTGGTCGTAAGGATGATGTGCGTCGTTTTAGTCGATGATGCGGGCATGGTATAGTCTAAACCGGGAAAGAATGCAGGGCACCCGACATATCGGGTGGTGAACAGGGATAACGCGACAATATGCTTCAGGGTGGTTTGATCTTTATTGTTGCGATGGCCTATATCGGCCTTTTGTTTGCGATTGCCCATTATGGCGACCGATATGCCAAATCCTGGCGCTCCTCGCGGGTCAAGCCGGTTATTTATGCGCTTTCGATGGCGGTTTATTGTACCAGCTGGACGTTTTTTGGCTCGGTCGGCACGGCAGCACTGCATGGCTTTGCCTTTTTGCCAATTTATATCGGCCCGATTGTGATGATGCTGGCGGGCTATCCGGTGATGGTCAAAATTTCGACGGTGTGCCGGGCACAAAACATCACCTCGATTGCCGATTTTTTAGGCTCGCGCTATGGCAAAAGCCAAAGTCTGGCTGCCCTTGTTGCCGTGATCGCCATGGTTGGCATTCTGGCCTATATCGCCTTGCAGCTAAAGGCCGTTTCAACGTCGTTTGATGTCCTGATCGGTCCGCTGGGCGAAGATGTGGTACGCCACAGTGCGGCCAATTTCACCAAGGATACCGCGTTTTACGTTACCATATTAATGGCAGTGTTCGGGGTGCTGTTCGGGGTGCGTTATATTCACGCCTCCGAACATCATGACGGCCTTATTCTGGCCATAGCCTTTGAAAGCACGGTCAAGCTGGTTGCGCTTTTGGCCGTTGGTTTGTTTGTGGTTTTCGGCCTGTTTAATGGCATTGGCGATTTGGCGCATCATGCCACCAGCCGGGCCGATATCACCGCCCTGTTTGAACCGCAAAGCTGGCTGACCCCGCACTTTTTTGTCGGCTCGCTGATTGGTATGTTTGCCATTATCTGTCTGCCGCGCCAGTTCCACGTTACCTTTGTTGAAAATGACGACAGCCGTAATTTAAAAACGGCACGCTGGCTGTTTCCGGCGTATCTGGTCGCCATTAACCTGTTTGTGGTACCCATCGCTGTTGCCGGGCTGTTGCTGTTTGACGGCCAATCGGCGGTAAACCCCGATACCTTCGTGTTAACCTTGCCATTGCTGGGCGGGCAAAATGGCTTGGCGCTGGTGGCGTTTGTTGGCGGGCTGTCGGCCAGTACCGGCATGGTGATTGTGTCATGCGTGGCGGTTTCCACCATGGTTTGTAACGATCTGGTGATGCCGGTTTTGCTGCGCCTGCCACGTTTGCGCGACAAGGCGACGGGGGATGTCAGCCAGCTTGTGCTTAAAATTCGCCGGGTGGCGGTTCTGGTCCTGATGTTTCTGGCCTATGGCTTTTACCGATTTTTAAGCGAAAAATACGCGCTGGCCGATATTGGCATGTTGTCCTTTGCTGCTGTGGCGCAATTTGCCCCGGCCTTGCTCGCCGCCTTGTATTTGAAATCGGTTAACCGCACCGGCGTGCGCTGGGGGCTGGTCGGCGGGTTTGCGCTTTGGTGTTACACGCTTTTGTTGCCATCCTTTGTGCAAAGCGGCTTTTTACCCCAACAAATCCTGGTTGACGGGCCGTTGGGGCTGGCATTTTTAAAACCCCAGGCCCTGTTTGGTTTGCCGATGGACCCGCTAACCCATGGCGTGATCTGGAGCCTTGGCACCAATATCCTTTTGCTTTTTATCGGCTCTGCCACCGGTATTCAGGGTGTGACCCAGCGCAGGCAAGCCCAACTGTTTGTTGATGTCGGGCGCAGCCCGGCACAGGCGCGCAATGACATTTGGCCGGGCCGGGTAAGCATTGGCGACCTTGAAGGGTTGGCCGCGCGGTTTTTGGGCGCGCAATGGGCCGAACGGGCCTTTCGCAGTTATCTGGCGCGGCGAAATGATAATGCCGGGCAGGGCGACCTTGCCGATATTGACGCGGCCAGTTTCACCGAACATTTGCTGAGCGGTGCCGTCGGTGCGGCATCCTCGCGGGTGGTGATGGCGCTGCTTTTGCCCGACAAGGCCGTATCGCGCCGCGATGCGATGGAACTGCTCGATGAAGCCTCCGAGGCGATCAAGTTTAACCGCGATTTACTGCTTAATACCCTGGAAAATATCTCGCAAGGGGTGGGCGTGTTTGACCATGATTTGCGCCTGGCCACCTGGAACCACCGTTTTATTGACCTTTTGGGTATTGCCCCGGCGGATATTCAGGTGACCATGCCGTTATCGCATCTGGTGGAAACCTGTCGCCATGCGACCGGGGCGCGTGCGGTTGATCTGGATATATTGTTGGGCCGCAATGCAGCACCGCAAATGCGCCGTTTGCCCCACACCTATGAACGCAAACGCAACGACGGCATGGTGCTTGAAATTCGTACCAATCCCATGCCCGATGGCGGTTTTGTTGCCACCATTGCCGATATTACGGCACGGGTCCGTACCGAAGATGCCCTGCGCGAAAGCGAACGGAACATTCGTATTTATACCGATAATATTCCGGTTATGATTGCCTATGCCGATAGAAATCAGCGGTTGCGTTTTACCAACCGCCCCTATGAACGCATGTTTGGCCTGCGCCGTGCCGCCGCCCACGGCCTGACCGTGGCCGAGGCGGTGGGCGAAACGCGCTATCAACGGTTGGCCCCGATGATTGCCGAGGTTTTAAAAGGCTATCGTCAAAATTTTGAAATCGACTTTCCGCCGATGGAAGGTTTTAGCGAAGAACGCTTTGCTGAAGGCACCTATATTCCGCATTTTGATGAAACGGGCGAGGTGCTGGGCTATTTTTGTATTTACCACGACATTACCGAACGCCGCTTGGCCGAACAGGCCCTGAAAGAAGCCAATGAAAGCCTGGAAGAACGGGTGGTAGACCGCACCCGTGCGCTTGAAACGCTAAATAGCGAGCTTTCCGTTGCCAAGGAACAGGCCGAAACCGCAAACGACACAAAAACCCGCTTTTTTGCCGCCGCCAGCCACGATTTGTTGCAACCCTTAAACGCCGCCCGCCTGTTTACCGTGGCCCTTGGTGGGCGCACTTTGCCCGATGACGCCGCCGATCTGGTCGGCAAGGTGGATTTGTCGCTTAGAGGTGTGGAAGAACTGCTTAATGAACTTTTGGACATTTGCAAACTTGATGCCGGGGCCATGCAACCCAGCTTGCAGGATTTCCCGATTTCCAAGGTTCTTAATATCCTTAAAACCGAATTCACCCCGATCGCACAACAGGCCGGATTGCGGTTTTCGGTGTTCCCGCGTGATATCTGGGTGCGCAGCGACAGCCGCCTGTTGCGCCGCATCTTGCAAAATTTCATTTCCAACGCACTGCGCTATACCCGCAAGGGCGGTACCGTTGTCGGCTGTCGTTTGCGCGGGGATGTTTTACGGATCGAGGTCTGGGACAGCGGACCGGGCATTCCGGTGGATAAACTGAAAATCATCTTTCGCGAATTTCACCGTCTTGAAAGCCCGGAAAATGCCGACGTAAAGGGGTTGGGCCTTGGCCTTGCCATTGTTGACCGGCTGGGCCGCAAACTCGACCATCCCATATCGGTGCGTTCGCGCCCTGGCTTTGGCACCGTGTTTTCGGTTGATGTGCCGCTGGGCATCGCGGCCCCCGAAACGCTGGTTCCTACCCCGCGCCGCCGCCTTGCTGGCGAGTTGGGCGGGGTGCGGGTATTGTGCATAGATAACGAACCCGACATTCTCGATGGTATGCGTGCCATGCTGGAAAACTGGGATTGTGTGGTGGCAACCGCGCGCTCCGGTGCCGATGCCAAAGCCCTGTTAAACCCGGGCGACAGCACAATAACACCCTTCGTGCCCGATGTTATTCTGGCCGATTACCATTTAAGTGCCGGGGAAACCGGGCTGGACGTGTTGTGCCGCCTGCGCGATAACAATGGGCTTGTGGTGCCCGGTGTTGTGATTACAGCCGATAGAAGCCCGGAAACGGCAGAGCTGGTCCATGCACAATCCTTTGTTTTGCTGAACAAACCGCTGCGCCCTGCCAAATTGCGCGCGGTGATGACACGGTCATTTGTGCGCAACGAATAATCCTGCGGTGTGGCAACAGCACACATACCAGCAATATGGTTGTTTTGGTGTGGGGAACAACCAGCCCGGTGTTACGCAAAGGTCGGCGCGCGGTCCATCTGGTTTCGGCCCTGATGTTCTATGCCTTCTTTTGGGCACAAACCCTTGATCCAAGCGTTTGAATAATCGTCGCAACATGATGCGGCGGGACGTGGATATATTAAACAGGGATGCCGTCTTTGCGTAAAATTGCCCGAAACATGTGCGATACCATTCGCCGGAAAACCCCGTTTGAACCGCAAATACTGGCCTGTATCGCTGCGATTGCCGGGTTTTTATTGCTGTTTGGCAAACTGGTTGAGGATGTTTTCAATCAGGAAAGCGGGGCGTTCGACAAGGCGATCCTGCTTTTTATGCGCAATGGCAATGATTTGTCGCAGCCGATTGGGCCTGCGTGGTTGTTAGGCGTTGTGCGCGACATTACCGCGTTGGGGGGCGTTGCCGTCTTAACGCTGTTTACATTAATTGTGGTGGCTTATTTGCTGGTCGCGGGCCATCGCCGGGCGGCATTGCTGGTGGTGCTGTCGGTCGGGTTGGGGGCCGTGTTTGAAGAGCTTTTGAAAATCGGCTTTGACCGTGCCCGGCCAGACATTGTGCCGCATCTGGTAACCGTGCATTCGCTGAGCTTTCCCAGCGCCCATGCCATGCTTTCCGCCATTACCTATTTAACATTGGGGACATTGGTGGCGCGCACAGAAAAGCAACGGCGAGTGCGTGTGTTTGTGATGGCGGTTGGCGTTTTCATGACATTGTTTATCGGTTTAAGCCGCCTTTATCTCGGCGTCCACTGGCCGACTGATGTTTTGGCGGGATGGACACTTGGCGCGGCTTGGGTGCTGTTGTTTTGGCTGTTGTCGCGTTCGCAGTCCCCGCCGTCCGAGCAAGCCGACCAGAAGCTATCCTGAAAACGGCCTGTCGCCGTTCGGGTGTCTCTGGCGCGGCGGCGCGCGCCTGCGCTGCCCGGGGGCGGTTAACACGGGCATTGCCGGGCGATGATGATTTTATGTTGCAGCGATTGTTTGCTTGCGCGCGGCTGCACTGAACCAGCCGCAAAAGCATTTCAGGCGTCCAGTGCGGGTTCCTGTAATAGCAGTTCGCGCGCCACAATGACCGCCTGGGTGCGGCTATGAACCGATAATTTGCGCAAAATGGCCGAAACATGGGCCTTGATAGTGGCTTCGGTAACATCAAGTTCATAGGCGATTTGCTTGTTCAGCTTGCCCTCGGTCAGCATGTTTAAAACGCGCAATTGTTGCGGGGTTAACTGGCTTATTTTGGCCGCGATGTCTGTGTTGGCGTCTTTTTCCGGTGAATTTTCAATCGCGTCACGGGCCCAGTCGGGCATCCACATTTCACCATCCAGCACCGCGCGCATGGCCGCGCCAATTTGTTCAACCGGCGATGATTTGGGCACAAAAGCAGCGGCACCATATTCAATGGCGCGGCGCACAACCGGCATATCCTGACTGGCAGAAACGATGGTTACGGGAATATCGGGGTAAGAGGCGCGCAGGGTAAACAGGCCGGTAAAGCCGTTCATGCCGGGCATGTGCAAATCCAGCAATACCAGATCAATGTCACGGCCTTGCTTGCGGCAATCCTCAATCGTGGCAATGGCCCCGCCAAGGCTGCCAGCTTCATGGATGGTAATATCGGTTAGTTCGGATGAAACAGCATGCGACAGGGCACCCCGCATAAGCGGATGGTCGTCTGCAATCAGGATGTGAAAACCGGTTGTCATAGGCGAACGATCCCCAGAAACAGTAAAAATAAAACCGTGCCGCGGGCTCACCCACAATTGGTTCATTGCGCTTTCGCGTCACTTTCTGTCCTGCAGGGTTCTTGTTTTTGGGTGCGACACCGGAAAGGAGTGAGGGAAACCAAAGAACACCTTCGCCCCACGAATGTGAAACTTCGGCCCCCCTCGCGCCACCATTTATGATTATGACGTGTAATTGCCGCCACGTAAACTCTGCATTTGTGGGTATGCGCAATCCGCGCTATTTGTGGGGGCGAAACAGTTGCAATCGTATTGGGCCGCGCATGTTGATTGCGGTGCGTGATCTGCGCTAACAATGCGAAAGAACAAGGAAAAGGACCATTTCATGTCAGAACAGCCCCAAGTGATTCGCCGCGAGGATTATACCGCGCCGGCTTTTTTGATCGAAACCGTAGAACTGGTTTTTGACCTTGATCGCGAGGCGACAACCGTGACATCGCGGCTTTCGTTTAAAGCGAATCCAGATCGCGCCACGGGTGCCGGGGACCAGGTGGTGCTGGACGGCGAGGACATGAAATTATTGTCGGTTGCCATTGATGGCACAGCGCTGGCCGCAAGCGACTATCAGGTTGATGCGACGTCGCTGAAATTCAACGCCCCGTCTGATCAGTTTGTTGTTGAAATTCAAACCCGTATCTCGCCGGTTAACAATACCCGCCTTGAAGGCCTGTATGTATCGCAAAGTGCCTATTGCACCCAGTGCGAAGCCGAAGGGTTCCGCCGGATTACCTATTTTCAGGACCGGCCCGATGTGATGGCAACCTACCGTGTCACCATCAACGCACCCAGGGATAGCTGCCCGGTTTTGCTATCTAACGGTAATCTGGTTTCCAGCACGGATCTGGACGATGGCCGCCATCAGGCCGTGTGGGATGACCCGTTTCCCAAGCCCTGTTATCTGTTTGCGCTGGTTGCCGGTGATCTTGCCTGTGTTGAAGACAGCTTTAACACCATGACCGGGCGCGATGTTGCCCTGCGCATTTTTGTCGAACATGGCAATGAAGACAGCTGCGATTACGCGATGGATTCGCTTAAACGCGCCATGAAATGGGACGAAGACGTTTATGGTCTGGAATATGATCTCGACCTGTTTAACATCGTTGCCGTGTCGGATTTCAATATGGGCGCGATGGAAAACAAAAGCCTGAATGTTTTTAACGCCAAATACATTCTCGCCAAATCCGATACCGCGACCGATACCGATTTTGAACTGATTGAATCGATTGTCGCCCACGAATATTTCCATAACTGGTCGGGCAACCGTGTGACCTGCCGTGACTGGTTCCAGTTGTCGTTAAAAGAAGGGCTGACGGTTTTCCGCGATCAGGAATTTTCGTCTGACGAACGCTCCCGTCCGGTGCAGCGCATAAAAGATGTTCAGCGCCTGCGTGCCGGGCAGTTCCCCGAAGATGGCGGCCCGCTGGCCCACCCCGTGCGGCCCGACAGCTATATGGAAATCAACAATTTTTATACTGCCACGGTCTATCAAAAAGGTGCCGAGGTCATCCGTATGATGCACACCTTGCTGGGCACCAAGGGCTATCGCAAGGGTATCGACCTTTATTTTGAACGCCATGACGGGCAGGCGGTGACGTGTGATGATTTTGTCCGCGCCATGGAAGACGCCAATGGGGTTAATTTCGACCAGTTCCGGTTGTGGTATTCGCAATCGGGCACGCCTAATCTGGTGTGGAATGGCGAATATGATGCCAAACAACAGACCTATCGTCTGACCATCGAACAGAAAACCGAACCGACACCGGGCCAGGTGATCAAGTCTGATTTGCAAATGCCGATCAAGATTGGTTTGCTGGGCCGCGACGGGGACGAGCTTTTGGCGCAAACCATCGATCTGACGCTGGGCAAGCAGGAATTCCTGTTTGAGGATATTGCGCAAGAACCGGTTGTTTCGTTTAATCGCGATTTTTCAGCTCCGGTTAATGTCGGCACCACGCCGTCGCATGACGATTTGGCATTTTTGATGGGCAACGACACCGATGCCTTTAACCGTTGGGAAGCAGGCCAGAAATACGCCTCTGATTTGCTGATTAACGCGGTCAAGGCTTTTGGCCAGTCGGGCAATGCCGATGAAGCCCTTGGCGATGTGGATGCGTTTTGTAATGCCCTGCGCGCGACACTGACCAATGACGACCTCGACAAGGCGTTTCGCGCCCAAGCAATGATCCTGCCTGGTGAAGCCATGTTGTCGGAACAACTGCAACCGGCAGACCCCGAAGCGATTTATCAGGTGCGTCAGGCGATGCGCCGCAAAATTGGCTTGTCGTTGCAAGACGAATTTGAAGCAGCCTATCGCAACAACGCCTCGAACGATGCCTATAGCCCCGATGCCACCTCCGCCGGGCAACGCGCGCTGCGCTCTGTTGCCTTGTCTTATCTCGCGGCTACCGGCGAAAGCGTGTTTGTTGATCTGGCATTGGAGCAATACCGCACAGCCGATAACATGACCGACCGCATGACGGCCCTGATGGTTCTAAACGATCAGGATCACCCGGGACGCGACGAAGCCTTGGCCGATTTTGAAAGCCGCTTTGCCAGCAATACCGTTGTGATTGATAAATGGTTCTCGCTTCAGGCGATGTCCTCGCGCACCGATACGCTGGCACAGGTCAAAAAGCTGATGGATCACCCGGCCTTTACCATGCGCAACCCCAACAAGGTGCGTGCGCTGGTCGGGGCGTTTGCCATGGCCAATCAGCGCAATTTCCATGTCGCAGACGGCAGCGGGTACAGGTTTTATGCTGATCGTTTGATGGAACTTGATGACCTTAACCCGCAGGTCGCTGCCCGTTTGGCGGCACCATTGGGCAAATGGCGCAAGTTTGACGAGGGCAGGGCGGCAAAAATGAAGGCCGAGTTAAACCGCATTCTGGCCAAGGAAAACCTGTCGCGCGATCTTTATGAAATCGCCAGCAAATCCGTTGCGGAATAAGCGATTGTTGGCCTGAAGGGCAGGCCATTCCCAAATATAAAAGCGGAGCCGACAGGATCGGCTCCGCTTTGTTTTTTGATCAGAAGGCCGGAAGGTTTAGTCGCCGATTTTCACCCGCGAGCTAAAGGCGGCCATCCGGTCTGACAGGCTCTTTGCCATTTGCGAAAGTTCATGGCTGGCGCTGTTAAGGTCATAGGCAGTTTTGCCGGTATTTTGCGCCCCGCCATTCACAAACCGGATCATTTCATCCATCGTTCCCGCACCCTGTGCGATGCGCTGAACGTTTTCCGAAATTTCACTGGTGGCACGGCGTTGTTCATCAACCGAACTGGTAATGGTGTTTTGAATGTCATTAACCTGATGAATAACTTCGCCAACCGTGCTGATCGAGCGGGCGGCTTTTTTCACTTCGGTTTGAATGGCACCGGTCAGATCGCCAATTTTGCCCGTGGCATTTGCCGTTTGATCGGCCAGCGATTTTACCTCGTTGGCGACCACGGCAAAACCCTTGCCCAATTCACCGGCACGCTCAGCCTCGATTGTGGCATTAAGCGACAGCAATTTGGTGCGATGGGCAATGTCGTTAATCAGATCAATAATCGATCCGATTTCCGAACTGGCATTTTCCAGCGATACGATATTGCGTTGCGATTCCTCGGCTTCCGAACGCGCACGTTCCGTCACCGAACTTGCATCGCCTGCCTGGCGGTTAATCTCGGCAATCGAGGATGAAAGTTCCTCAACCGCCGTTGCCACATTTTGGGTGTTGCTGGCTGCATCGCGCGATACATCAAGTGCCGTGCCCGACTGGGTAATGGTTTCTTCTGACTGATGGGTCAGGTTTTTTGCCAGCTCCAGCAGCATTTCAGACTGTTGGGTGACCGAACGGGCAACGTTTTCCACCTCGATCACCAGTTCCTGAATGGCAATGCGGCTTTCTTCGCGTTCGGTTACATTGTTCCAGGCCAGCATGGTGCCAACAAGTTCGTCATCCTTGTCGCGTACCGGTGCGGCCAGAACATCGAGATGGTCCTTTCCCGACTGCAAGACAGATTCAAACGGCAAATTGTCGGGGTTGCGCAATTTGCGTTGAAAGTCCGGCCCCAGGGCAAGGAAGTCCTCTTTGACATCATTGGTATCCCCGCCAAGATATTGTTTGGCGCTGGCATTCAGATAGGTCAAATCGCCTTTGGGTGACATCAGCGCGGTCATGGTTGGCGTATTTTCGACCATGTTTTGCAAGATCATGGCCTGACGTACAGATTCACGCAATTGCACCAGGGCTTTGCGCATTTCGCCAATTTCATCATTGCCAACCTTGGGCAAACGAACACTGGTATCGCCTTCGGCAATCGATGTCATGGCGCGGGCAAAGCCGCGCAAGTTCCGAAATACCGTCAGGCGTAACAACAACCAGCCCGCAACCCAGCCGACAGCCAAAACCGCGACCAGAAGCTCAACCGACAAATTGCGAAGTTCACCGGTGCGGGCATAAAAATCGGTAATGTCGCGGGTAAATGTTGCCTTGGCCCACTGGCCACCCCGACCATTGCCAATATTTACATCGACAGATGCCCGCTGATGCGTTTTCTGGTCATTTTCTGTTTCGTTATTTTGTGCGGCATCGGTGTCGGTTTGGGCATCTGCCGGGGCCGTGTCTTCGGTTTCTCCGTCATTTTCCAGGCTTTCAAACAGAACCTGTCCGTCATTGCCAATAATCCGGAAATCGCCGCCCAACACAGTTCCCATGCCTTGCAAAATCGGCAGCGGGTCGGTGACAACTTCCAGAAAGCCAACGGCCTTGAAGCCGCCAATTGGCAAGATCATGCTGAAAACCGGGCGGCCGTCGCTCATATGCCAGATATAGGAAACTGCTTTGCGGGCTTCTGCCTTGTCGCGTGATTTCAGCATCTCGCTTAAGGCAGGGTCATCGGCAACACTTTCGCCACTACCACCGTCTGAGGCGGCAACTTTGTTAAAGTTGCTGTCATAGGCGATTGTTTCAATCAGGTTGATCTCCCCTTGTGTCACCTGACTGGCATTGGAAAAGAATGTAAGTTCCGTTTTAATGTTGTCGACATTGTTGTCCTGTAGCGCCTTAACCAGCCGTGTCGTGCGTGACCAGTCATTGGTTACAGGGGTGATTCGGTTCGCGTAGTCATTAATGACCCGTGATCGAACGAAAAAATTCACCGTGCTGCTGACCGAATTGTTCAGCGTTTCAACGGCAAAATTGCGGTAATTGTCGCCAGTCCACAACAGCATCCACGCCACTGCACCCGACAATAAAAGGCCAATTACCAAGAGGATACGGCGCAATGTAAATATGCTTGCGCTCTTGCTCCCCGCAGCCGTATTCACGGCCTTGACTCCCTTCATCCAACACCCTCCTCAGTCACTTGGATTTTTATATCTGTATTAATTGTGACCTCCCGTTGCGCCCTTCTGGACGCATTTCAAACAATCCAAGCAGAGCTGACACATAAAGACAACAGTTCTGACGTTTCTTGCGTAATTTTCCCGATAGGCTGGAAAGCCCGCTAAGCCGCGCGAATGCGATTGTTTGAGGTTTATAAAACTGTCATGCACGTATTAGGTGTTTGCGGCAAATTCGGCTGGGTTAGGGGGAGATTAAAAATAATTGCGAATGTGTGTGATAATCGTTTGCAATTATAATCCGGGTTGGTTATGACTGTCCTTGTCACTGGCCAACGGGACATCCGTTGGTGACACGGCTTCCAGACAACATGGCGTATCTGGAAGTCCTTCTTCGGGAACTCTCTCCCCGAAGGTCGATCTCTCTCACTCGAGGGGCTGGCATCCGGATCTTTGTGCGGGACAAAGCCGGGCTCAATGCCAGCCCTTATTTTTTGCCATATTCAGGTTTATGTTTGGTTTTATGCTGCGAATTTTGGCGAATTCGTCGGCATTTAAGTGTTTTTTAAACCGCCTTGCGGTTAGAAATACGCTTAGCCGCGGTTTTATCGCTGGCCGGACACGACATGAATTTGAACAAGGCGCAAAAAAGTGGCCGAGAATGAACCCGAACATTCCAGTAAAGATTCAGACGGGCGGCCGCCAAAGGCGCCATTGCCAGCCTTTTTCTACGGGCAGGGTAAACAACATTCCGGGTCACAAGGTGCAAGGCCGCTTTCGGCCCCGCAGGACCACGCTTCGTTACCGCCATATTCTACCATTAACAGGACAATAGCAGACATGGATCGCAAAACATTGTTGGGGCTTATAACCGGGGCCTGCATGCTGGGCCTGGTACTGTTTTTTGGCGGTATGCTGGTGGGGGCCGGTTTGTTCATGGGGCCTGATGCGCCCCAAACCAGCGAAAATGCCGCCGGGAACGGGCAAATGGAACTGCTGGCGCAAAATTCGGCGCCGCGTGTTCAAACCGACATTACCCCGAAAAACCTGGAACAAACCGACCCGATGGCCGGTGCTGGTGGGGCTGCCGAGCAAAATGCTCCCACGGGCGATATGCCATCAATGGCGGCACCGCGGGGCGAGGCCGCGCAAGGCGTCGACCCGGTCGGGGATCTGATTGCCGAGAAAAGTACCAGCGAAACGGATGGCGATACTGACGTCAACGTTCCCGATGTTCCCGATATGGGCGATATGCAGCCCCCTCAAAAGGGCACGACCGATACGGCTGCGGGTACTGACAACAGTGGCGCTGCGACGACCCCTGCCACGACCTCGAACCCGACCCCGCAAAACACAAAAGCCGGTCCCGCCAAACCGGCGGCACCGGAAATACGCAAGGATTCCAAACCGCCCAAACCCGCAAGCCAGACCGACACAGCAGCCAAAACACCCACCCCCGCCAAACCCGCTGCCAGCGAAACAGCGGCATCTGCGGCCCTTCATCGTGAACCGGGAAGCAAGAATATGCCCTATTCAATTCAGGTTGGTGCGTTCAAGGTTGATGCCAATGCCCGTCAGCGGGCAGAAGAATTGCGCAAAAAGGGCCTGGAAGTTGCCGTGGTTGAGCGCGGCAGTAACGATGGTGCCTGGTATTATGTGCGGGTCGGTGCGTATCCTGATGCCACAACGGCGCGAACCGGGGCCGAAAAAGTTAAAAAAGACACCGGGATTGATGGCTTTCCCGTCCGCGCCGAGCCAAATGATAAAACAATCGACTGATCTGGCATGTGCCGGACATTTTTATCTTGTCTGACAAAGCAAACGCCGGTGATTGACATCGGCGTTTGCATTTTACGGGGAATATGCGGCATGCTGGCGCAACAGTTGGGCCAACGGGCTTGCCTTCGCGGGGCAAACCCTTTAGGGGACACTCCATTAAATTTCGGCGCAGCGTAGCAGTGTAATTGAGGATGGCTGGCAGTATCATGAGCAATCAAAACGAATTTCCCAATCTTCACATTCTCGAACATCCGCTGATCCAGCATAAGCTGACGCATATGCGCAAGGTCGACACATCGACCAAAACCTTTCGCCAGCTTCTGCGTGAAATCGCCTTGTTGATGGGGTATGAAATCACCCGCGAATTGCCAGTCAGCTACGAGGAAATCCAGACCCCGATCTGCAAAATGAATGCACCGATGATCCACGGGCGCAAACTGGCTGTCGTGCCGATTTTGCGCGCCGGGCTGGGCATGGCCGATGGTCTGATCGAACTCATGCCTTCGGCCCGGATTGGCCATATCGGTATGTATCGCGATCCCGAAACCCACCTGCCGATCGAATATCTGGTGAAGTTGCCCGAAGTCGAAGGCCGGACCTTTATTCTGGTCGACCCGATGCTGGCCACCGGTAATTCGGCTGTTGCGGCTGTGGATGTCTTGAACAAATACGGTGTCAAGGATTGCGATATTCGCTTTATGGCGCTGGTTGCCGCCCCTGAAGGCGTGCGCGTTTTTCAAAAAGCCCATCCCGATGTCCCGGTCTATACCGCGGGTCTTGATGAAAAACTCAACGAAAAGGCCTATATCGTGCCGGGCCTTGGCGATGCGGGCGACCGCCTGTTTGGAACGCGCTGACGTTCAAACCGTCAACACAACAAAGGGCCACTTTCCCGAATGTGGAAAGTGGCCCTTTTTGTCTCATCTGGTCGGCGATGGCGTATCGCGGTTTATCCCTTGGGGGATACCGTAATATCAACGGTCGATCCGCTAAACGATCCGCCGGTCAGCTTGATGGTGGCAACCCGGCTTTCGCGGTCATAAACCAGTACGCTCACATCGGCACGCACCACCGTGACCTTGCTCCAGCCAAAATTGGGCATTTCGCGTTCGTAAAAATCATACATCTGCGCCGGGGTGCCGCGCGAATTTAACGCCAGCCGCCCGGTCCAGGCATCTGAAGCCCCGAAAATGATGCTGCGATCCATATCCACGGTCGAATTGGACGGCATCGGAATGTCGGTGAATTTGTTGAATGATGGCGATGCGGCTGATCCGCCATTGCTGCTGTCCTGGCTACTGGTCGCCTTGGCCGAGGAACCAGATGCCATATGTGACAGGTTCTCGCATCCGCCTAATACCAGCGAAGCCACCAACGCCACACTATATATGCCATGTCGTAATTTGATCATGTTTTCCTGTTCCTCATCCCAATCGGCATACTCTAACACCTTGCATAATCAAGTTGTCGGGTAAAATAAAGGTTCACAATCGCTAAATTCAGTCTTTTTCAGACATATCCGCCGTATTGCAGCATTTTTTATAAGGCAAACACCTTAACCGGCATGATCTTGCCTTTATGTCTTTGGCGACATGATATGGCGCAAAGCGGTTAAACCAGGCCGCATCCATTGCTGATTGTATGCAAATAGCCGTCATATCAACACTGCTTTATGGGGTGGCGCCCTGAAATGGCGGCGTTTTTTGCTCTGTCCGTGTGTGGGCTGCATCGGGGTTTGGGGTGGTTATCAACTGTCGGTCACTCATCGGGCCGGGCTATGCGTAAGGGTTGATTGATGCGGTTTGCTAAGTAGTTGATTTATCTTGTTTTTGAGAAAAAACGCCACAAACGTGATTTTTTCTACAAAAAGGTGTTTACAGGTTGGCGATAGGTGCCTATAACCCGCCTCCACCGACGGGGTGCGGCGCTGGTTACTAGGGCGACGCGGACTGGCCGGGACGAGGTTTTCCCTCGAAGTTCTTTGACATTGTTGATCAGTAGGAAGGGATGCGCGGGCGGCGTTATGGCGCTACAGTCTGTGCATCCTGGAGACGACGGACCTTTTGGTTTGTTGGGGCTTTGGCTTCAACTGATTAACTGGTTTGTGGTAACCACCAAAAATGTGCA
>NZ_JFKA01000070.1 GCF_002115755.1 Thalassospira mesophila
GCCTGTACGCGCTCCACCATCTGTTCGCGCTGCAGGATGTCCAGCGTCGCCAGCGCGACCGCGCAGCTGACCGGATGGGCGGAGTAGGTGTAGCCGTGCGGGAATTCGAGCTGGTAGTCCGGCTCGCCGCCGTTCATGAAGGTGTGGTAGATCTCCGGCCGCACCACCACCGCGCCCATCGGCTGCGCGCCGTTGGTCACCTGTTTGGCGATGTTCATGATGTCCGGCGTGACGCCGAACGCCTCGGCGCCGGTCATCGCGCCGCAGCGGCCGAAGGCGGTGATCACTTCGTCGAAGATCAGCAGAATGTCATGCTGGGTGCAGATCTCGCGCAGGCGCTGCAGATAGCCGACCGGCGGCACGATCACCCCGGCGGAGCCGGAGAACGGTTCGACGATCACCGCGGCGATCGTCGAGGCGTCGCGCAGCGCGATGA
>NZ_JFKA01000071.1 GCF_002115755.1 Thalassospira mesophila
CGTTCTTTTCAACAACCGTGATCTTCGAGGTCAGCATTTTGCTCAACGGCGCCGGGCCCCCGGCATTCACCGTGCCGGTGCCGCCATCAGGCTGCACATTGTTGCCATCGCTTAACGTCGTCGTGATCGTGCGTTCACCGCCGGTGAAGGTATCCGAGTTGGTGCTGTAACGAATGGCATCCAGGATCGCATTGACCTCGGCAACCGTCGTGTCGTTATCAAGCGTGATTACAAGGTTGGCACCATTGGTCCCGCCGGACTGCGTCACACCGGTGGGCAGGCTGCTGGCATCAATCGTCAGCTGTTCGCTGGCATCGGCACTGCCAATCGACACCGTGATCGTACCACCGCCAAACACCGTGCTATCGAGCGCATCTGTCGTACCAAGGTCAACATCGCCGACATTGGCGCTGGTAATTATCGCCGTCGCCGGA
>NZ_JFKA01000072.1 GCF_002115755.1 Thalassospira mesophila
TCGGTGTGTGGCGCGGTTTATATAAAGGGCTGCCGGGTCTGGCAAGCGTTTTTTTGCAAAAAAATCACAATGATCTGACAGGCGCGGTTTTCTGCCAAAAAATGATCCGGCGTTATTTGGTGTTATCGGGCGCGAAGCGGGTGTGTGGCAGGGATTGGCACCGGCAAACCGCAAAAACCGCGATCGGGCATATTAGCGGGTTATTTTAAACGCTTAAAGATGGCGCAAAACCGGGCGTGAAATTGACGGGGCTTTGGCGTGGAAAGGTAAACGGGGAAATATCGAGATCAGCCGGGGTGGTGTTGGGGACTGCCGAGCGATGCGAGGCGCAAAAGCACCTTAAAAACAAAAAACGCCAGCGAATAAATCGCGGCGTCTTTTTGTTTTCCCCCAAGGGGGAAATGGCGCGAGTGACGGGACTTGAACCCGCG
>NZ_JFKA01000074.1 GCF_002115755.1 Thalassospira mesophila
TTGTCGAACTTCGGGTCTTTGGCAGTGTCGGGGAATGCTGCAATCAGCAATACCACCCTGGTCATGTCAGGCAATAACCTTGCGGTTGGCGAGACCTACACCATTGTCGGGGCGGGCGGAACCGGGGCTTATGCGATTACGACGGCTTCGGTTGTTGGCACATCGGGGCGCGGCGCGACCACGGCGACCGTGGGCAAAGATCTTGTCGTGACGATTACGCAGACTTCGGGCGGTTATCAATCGATCGGTTCGCAAAATGGCGGTGTTGCCGGGTCGCTTGGCGCGACACTGGACAAAATCAATAACAGTTCCTCGGTCCAGGCGGTTGCGTTTCAGAACAAGGTTCTGGCAGCAATTAACAGCCTGCCGACAAGCCAGCAGGGGGCGGC
>NZ_JFKA01000075.1 GCF_002115755.1 Thalassospira mesophila
TGAGACAGTTCGGTCCCTATCTGCCGTGGACGTTTGAGATTTGAGAGGGGCTGCTCCTAGTACGAGAGGACCGGAGTGGACGAACCTCTGGTGTTCCGGTTGTCACGCCAGTGGCATTGCCGGGTAGCTATGTTCGGAATAGATAACCGCTGAAAGCATCTAAGCGGGAAACTAGCCTCAAGATGAGATCTCACTGGGACCTTGAGTCCCCTGAAGGGCCGTCGAAGACTACGACGTTGATAGGTTGGGTGTGTAAGCGCTGTGAGGCGTTGAGCTAACCAATACTAATTGCCCGTGAGGCTTGACCATATAACACCCAAGCAATTTGCTGACCTGAAAAGGCACCAGATTGCGGTGTGTGAAGACGAAACGAACCGAAAGTTCG
>NZ_JFKA01000076.1 GCF_002115755.1 Thalassospira mesophila
CGCTCTTCATAGGCGAAATAGCCAATGCTTTCATACAGTTCCATGCGCGTCTGCATCTGGTCGAGCACGCCGCGCTGGGTGCCGTCGCGGCGGATCGCCTCGTAGGTGCGCTGGGCCGCGCGGTTCATGGCGCGGAAGGCCGACAGCGGATAGAGCACCATGCCGACCTGCGCGGCGGCCAGTTCCTGCACCGTCAGCAGCGGCGTCTGGCCGAATTCGGTGATGTTGGCCAGGATGGGCGCCGGCAGCGCGCGGGCGAAATCGCGAAAGCCCTCCAGGTCATGCACCGCTTCGGGAAAGGCGATGTCGGCGCCGGCCTCGACGCAGGCGGACAGCCGGTCCAGCGCGCTCTGGCGGCCTTCGCTGGCCAGCGCATCGGTG
>NZ_JFKA01000077.1 GCF_002115755.1 Thalassospira mesophila
CTGGCCGGCCTCCGGCGACGCCCGGCGCGCCAGCTTCAGCTTCCCGTCGGGGCAGGGGTAACACATAAGAACAATAAACTTCCGGGGAGCAACGCTCCCCGGCATTTCTCGCGCTCCATTTGATTCCTGCGTACAGCCTGTGCAGCAAAACAATAATTCACTCACACGTTAATGGAGTCGTTAACCATGCAAGAGTCCGCCCCTGAACACACCTTCAAAGGCAATCTCAGCGTCCTCGACGTGGTGATGATCACCGCGTCCGGCGTGACGCCGGCCAGTTCGATCTTCGTCATCGCGCCGCTGGCGATCGCCAGCGCCGGCAGCGGCGCCTTTCTGTCATTTCTGATCGCCGCCTGCGTCGCCGCCACCATCGC
>NZ_JFKA01000078.1 GCF_002115755.1 Thalassospira mesophila
GTCGAGTCAAATTACAGCGTTTGATCCAGATGGAGAGGTGCTGACGTACAGCTTACAAGATCCGCCAACAAACGGAGTGGCAGTGGTAAATCCAGATGGTACGTTCACGTATACACCAAATGGCAATTATAATGGTCCGGATACATTTACGGTGTTAATAAGCGACCCGTCGGGCGCATTTATAGTGACAAATGTATTAGTAACGGTTACGCCAGTGAACGATGCACCAGTGGTGCCGAATTATGAGTTTGTGATCAATGAAGACACGAGTTTAAATAGCCAAGTGGTGGCAACAGATGTGGACGGAAATCCCCTAACGTACGGGTTACTGACAGGTCCGGTGAATGGAACGGTGGTAGTAAATCCAGACGGA
>NZ_JFKA01000079.1 GCF_002115755.1 Thalassospira mesophila
TACTCCTCCGTTACTCTTTAGGAGGAGACCGCCCCAGTCAAACTACCCACCATACACTGTCCTCGATCCGGATAACGGACCTGAGTTAGAACCTCAAAGTTGCCAGGGTGGTATTTCAAGGTTGGCTCCACGCGAACTGGCGTCCACGCTTCAAAGCCTCCCACCTATCCTACACAAGCAAATTCAAAGTCCAGTGCAAAGCTATAGTAAAGGTTCACGGGGTCTTTCCGTCTAGCCGCGGATACACTGCATCTTCACAGCGATTTCAATTTCACTGAGTCTCGGGTGGAGACAGCGCCGCCATCGTTACGCCATTCGTGCAGGTCGGAACTTACCCGACAAGGAATTTCGCTACCTTAGGACCGTTATAGTT
>NZ_JFKA01000008.1 GCF_002115755.1 Thalassospira mesophila
CATTACAGCCAGCCCGGTGGGGAAACCGATACCTTCAAGGCGGTACGGATTGATACATTGCCCGCCAGTGGCACGCTGACCCTGAACGGGACGGTGGTTACCGCCGGTCAGGTGGTTGCGCTTGGCGACATCACCGATGGCAAGCTGGTTTATACCCCGGCGGAGAATGTGAATGGCGATAATACCGCCAGCTTTACTTTCTCGGTTCAGGATAGCCGTGACGGGTTTGATACGACGCCGAACAAGATCACCGTTAATGTGACACCGGTGAATGATGCACCGGTTTTGTCAGGGACCGGTGAGACACCGGCAATGGTAATCAATGATGACGGATCTGGCACCACCGGAACGGCAGCCCTTGCCAGTGGTGTGAGCGTTTCGGACGTCGATATTACCAGCGATGGGGATGTCAGCAGCTATGGTGGCGGATCGATCACGGTCAGCTTTACCGATGGCTACCAGGCCGGTGACCGCTTGAGCATTAATGGCGGCACGCTTGCCGGCATGACAGGGGTAACTGGCGGCAACGGATCGTCGCTGGTGATTGCGCTGGCAGATGATGCGACGTCGTCCCAGGTGAAGGCAATTATCGAAGCTATTCGCTATGGCAGCGTTGATGCAGATCCGACGGCGGGCAAAACCGACTCTACCCGGGCTTATTCGATTGTTTTGAATGATGGTGACAATAACGCCGATGGCGGAACAATTGATGGCACGAATGATGCCGGTGGACCTGCCAGCCTGAATTCCGCGGCATTGACCGGCACCATTTCCTTTCGCTATCCGCCAACCGCGACTGACGATACGGTCACGGTGTCCAAGCAAACCACGACCGGCACAGGCAATGTCAAAACCAATGACAATGACCCGGAACATACTGCAGATCCGACCCACGAAGATGATTTCAGCCTGTCACAGGTGAACGGCGATAGCGGTAATGTCGGCAAGACCCTTACCGGGACCTATGGCACGATCACTATTAATGCCGATGGCAGCTATAGCTATCAGCTTGATACGACCAATTCTGCTGTGGTTCAGCAATTGCCCGGTGATGCTGATCTGACGGAAAGCTTCACCTATCAGATTACCGATAATGATGGTCAGACGGATAGTGCCACAGTTCATATCAAGATTGTGGGCGATAACCTTCCGCCAGAAGCCACGGATAACAGCAATGCTGTCAAGGTCGGGACCACTGAAACGGCAACTGGCAATGTGATTACGGACAATAATGGCAACGGTGTTGACAGGAATGCCGAAAATACCAGCCAAACCCTGTCGGTAGTGGGCATTAACGGAGCGACCGGTAATATCGGGACATCCATTGCCGGTACCTATGGCACGATCCGCGTGAATGCGGATGGCACTTATAGCTACGTTTTGAATACGTCGAACAGTGCGGTCCGGAACCTGCCGGTTGGGCAGACCCTGATCGAGACCTTTACCTATACATTGTCCGATGGCATCGACACCGATGTTGCGACGGTAAAAATTACGATCAACGGGCCAAATGCATCGCATCCGCCAACCCCGCCGTCACCGCCCCTTCCGACCCCGACAGATCCGGGGCCGGGTGAGACACCGGGAACCCCCGATCCGGGGCCGGGGGGGTATCCGGGGCCGTCAAACGACAGCTATACCCAGATTGTGAACACGTTTGGGTCTGGCGTTGATTTCCATTCGCCTTTGACCAATCCGGTACGCCTGACGCTGGAGTTGCAGGACCGCGTGGCAACGGCCACAGGTATTCAGCTGTTCCCGTTACCGGCAACCGCGTTCCAGCATACAGATCCGACGGAAACACTCGATATTGACGCGTCTCAGCCGGACGGTTCACCGCTGCCTTCATTTGTGAATTTTAATTCGCAAAACATGGTGTTTATCGTTGATGGCGATGCTGCACGGCTGGCCGGGGTGAAAAGCCTGGATATTCGTGTGTCAGGCCGTGACACCCACGGTAATGAAGCAACAACAACCTTCACCATTTTGTTTTCGGATCGCAATGCAGCCGCACCTGACGAGGGTGGCGGTGATGGTGAGGGTGACGGTGACGGGAAAAACCAGAATGGTGACGGCGAAAAGGACGGGGCACCGGCCAGAACCGATGGAGCCGGAGGAAAGGGCGACGGCAAGGATAATAGTAATGACCAGGGCGAAGGTGCAGCACAAAGCGATGGTCGTGCCGCGGGCCCGACAGATGCGCGTGACGAGCAGGCTGGTCTTGCAGCGAAAGAAGGCATGTTAAGCCGCATTGCCGTAAATGCGCAGGCCATGAATTACGGACGACACGCCATTCTGGCGGAACGTGAAGCCTTGCTGGCAGATTTTGCAGCCCTGTTCAGAGGATAGGCCGGGGCACAGAAAGAGAAGATTTTGTCCAGAAGCCGTGCGGCGGCTTTTGGCGGGGCGAGAGTGGAAAACCAGGGGCCGTAAATGGCGACCTTAGAAGGGGGATCTTTTGACACAGGTGGTATTGGCCACTTCCGGATGGCTGATGGGTGTGTTGGAAGGCGAGCTTCTTTTAAGGGGGAAAGAAGTAAATGGTTACGGGTATGAGAATTACAAAAAAGACAATGGGCGTAAAATTTGCCAATAACACCTTGCCGGTTCTGGCAGCAATTCTGTTTCTGAGTGGCTGTGCTGTGAATATGGAGCCGATCGGCGATGCTGATCTGGCCGCAGCGGCAAAAAATGATATGGCTTTAATCAAGTCATCTGTGCCGCCGGTCATGGGTCCGCTGACTTTGTCTGAAGCGATTGCCCGTGCGCTGAAATACAATTTGGCTAACCGGGTCAAAATTATGGAATCCGCGCTGGCGACAAAAAACTTCGATTTGGCCAAGCTCGACATGATGCCGCTTTTTAAGGCTGATGGTGGTTATAGCGCACGCACCAGCAAAAATGCGACCAACAGCCGTGACTATAGAACCGATATTGAATCAAATTCCTATTCCTATTCCGATGATCCACAGCATTGGGATGGCAATCTGCGGTTCAGCTTTAATGTTCTGGATTTTGGCGTCAGCTATTTGCAGGCAAAGCAGGAAGCTGACCGGGCCGTGATTGCCATGCATGCGCGCACCAAATCGATGGCGCGGCTGATTCAGGAAGTGCGAACATCGTTCTGGCGGGTGGTTTTGCTTGAGCGTGTATCTCCGGCGGTTGATGAATTGCTGGCGCGGGCTGACCAGTCGATGAGCGATCTGGAAACGGCCCGTACCGAGGGCTTGCGTCCCCCCCTGGCTGTTCTGGAAGACAAGCGTGCTTTGATTGAAATCATTCAACAGCTTGAAACTATGCAACAATCCATCGGTGCTGCCCGCATTGATCTGGCGTCATTGATCAATGCGCCATCAGAAGAAAAATTGCAGTTAAAAGTATCCAGCGATTTTCCGCCATTGCCGCAAACTCAGCCCGATTTCGACCAGCTGGAGCTGTATGCGCTCGTTCATTCGTCCGACTATACCGACGAAATTTATAATCTGCGGATTGCCAGGAATGAATCGCGCAAGGCTATTGCCCGGTTGTTCCCCTCGCTTGAAGGGTTTGGGTCGTTCAATGCCGACACCAACCATTTCCTTGCCAACCGGTCCTGGTACGAAGCCGGTGCGCGTGTGTCGTGGAACCTGTTTAACCTGTTGCGGGTTGGTGATATTAACGAAACCAACGATGCCCGTCGCAACATGACAGTGGCGCGGCGGATGGCGGCAAATATGGCGGTAATCACCACGGTACACGTATCGTGGCAGGAATATGTTAATGCCAATGCTCGCCTTAGCCAGGCCAAAAAAATTGATGAAATTGACAAGGAAATTTCACATCTGACAGATGAGTCGGTGGCAACGGATGCGGCCACGGGCATGGAACGGGTCAGAAGTGAAATCCGGGCGTTGCGCTCGGCGGTTGCCCGTGTGCTGGCCTATTCCGATGCACAGGATGCCTATGGTCGTTTCCTGTTCAGTCTGGGGTTGGTACCTGATGTGACATCGTCTTTGAATGCGCCTGAAGATGTCCTTGCGGCGGTAATCAAGAAATCGCTTGATAAATGGGAAGGGGGCGATTTGCCGGTGATTGAAAATATCGGCACCGTTCCTGATTTCATCGATGAGAAATAACATGTTGAATGTCCGGCCTTGCTGTAGAAGCCTCGCAAGGATCGGCCAGGATTTGTAAAGTGATTAGTGTGAAGACGGGAATTTTCGGCGTGATTCTGGCAGCATCGATGGTGTTGTCGCAACCGGTATGGTCGCAAGGGGCAGGAAATGGCAACATGGATCTGCCGTCCATGATGCATGTGCTCATGCCTGATTCGGCTGGGAATTTCCCTGATACATCCCGGGACGGTTTTCAGGCGTCGGTTCGGGCCAAGATCCGGCCCGTGCAACATGCGGTTTTGTCTGCGCCATTGTCTGCGACGCTGATGACGCTGGGGGCGCGGGAAGGCAGCCGGGTTAAAAAGGGTGACAAGCTGATGAAATTTGACTGCACCCCGCTGGAGGCGCAGTTGATTGTATCGCAAACACGCAAAAAAGCCGCTTTGACCAAACTTGATGTCAATGAACGGCTGGAAAAGATCCACAATGTCAGCAAGCTGGAGCTGTCGTTAAGCCGGTCTGAAGTTGAACTGACAGAAGCCGACATCAAGGGCATTCGTGCGCAATTGGCACAATGTTCGGTTGATGCGCCATTTTCCGGCGTGGTCACCCAGCAACTGGTACAGGCACGGGAATTTGTTCGTGCGGGTGACCCTGTGATGCGGCTGGTCAATATCGATGACCTGGAAATCGAAATGGTGGTGCCTTCCAGCCTGCTGATACGGCTGCATAAGGGGGATCATTTTGATCTGCATGTTGATGAACTGAACCGTAACATTGCATCGACCATAAAATATGTGGTGCGCGAAGTGGACCCGGTAAGCCAGACGGTGCGCGTGATTGGCACGCCGGTTAAACCCGATGAAGATTTGCTGCCAGGCATGAGCGGTAATGTCAGTTTTGATTTTGATCAGCAACCGCCTGTCCCAGCCATGCCGGTTACCCCGGAATGACACTACAGGATAATGCTGCGGGCGCGCGCGGGCTTGCCAATCTTTTATTGTTGCAAGATCGCATCCGTGATGCCGATAGCCGGGCCGCACTGGGGGCCATAGTGGTTAATGATAGCCGGATCATTGTGCCCTATGACATTGCGGTATGCTGGCAGGGGGAGCGTGGGCGCGGTGATATTCTGGCGGTATCGAACTTGCCGGAACCTGAACGGCAATCGGCCTTCACATTGTGGAGCAAAAAGCTGTGTGCATATCTGTCGCGCGCGCGCCATGCCATGCCAGCCCGCATCACGGTTGAGGATATCGATAAAAGTCTTCAGGTCGATTGGCCGCATTATCTGCCCGCCCATTCATTATGGTTGCCATTAATGGCACCGGGTGGGCACGAACTTGGCGGGATGTTGTTGTCGCGGCCCAAACCGTGGCAGGATGAAGAATTGCGCGTGCTGGAACGTTTGGCAAAAAGCATGGCTTTTTCGCTGGAATTTTTGATGCGTCGTCGCCGCAAGCGCAATCTGTTTCGCAGCCGTAAACGTTTTTTGCTTGCGGGTGTGGCAATAGCCGCAATTGCGGCAGCCATGTTTATCAAGGTGCCTCTGACGGTTCTGGTCCCGGCCGAGGTCGTGCCGCTGAACCCCTATATTGTGCGCGCACCGTTGCGCGGTGTTGTCGAAACAATGGATGTTGATGCCAACCAGATGGTCACGGCAGGTGACAGTCTGGTGCATATGGATGCGACCCAGCTTAAGACGGATCTTGCAGTGGCACGCCAGGAATATGAAATCGCCATTGCCGAATATCGCCGCAGCCAGCAAGCCGCCAGTTCGGACCGTGAATCATCAAGTCAGATGCAGGTTTTGCTGTCACGCGTGCATCAGAAAAATGCCGAGCTGGAATATATCACCGGCCAGTTGGAGCGCGCGGACATCAAGGCCCCGCGAGATGGCATTGTAATTTTGCCCGGGCGGACCGAAATGGCCGGGTTGCCTGTGTCGCAAGGCGAACGCCTGATGGTGCTGGCAGACCCGAAATCGGTGGAAATGGAGCTGTGGTTACCGGTCAAAGACCGGATCCCGCTGCATGATGCCAACCGGGTGGTTCTGTTTTTGAATGTCGAACCCGACCATCCCTATGAGGCGACGATGCGGCTGATTGATTTTCAGGCCAAAAACTCGCCGGCGGGGGTTTTGTCGTTTCGGGCGCGATCAGGGTTTGTGGGCAAGGAACGCCCGCGTGTGGGATTGCGCGGTGTTGCCAAGATATATGGTGACGACGTGCCGCTCTATGTCATGCTGTTTCGCCGTCCCTGGTCGGCGATCCGGCCCTGGCTGGAACTGTAGGGGCAAATTATGGCCGCGCCTGCTGTGTCCTTTGGCCAACCTGGCCCCCAACAAGACCCTCCCCCGGTTTTGCGCCGCGACCTTGATATTGTTCCGGGCGAACCCGAACGGAATGGGCGTCCGGTCTATATTCTGCATGATGCGGCTGCGGGGCGGCATTTTCAACTTGATCCGGTCACGGTAGATTTGTTGCCACTTATCGATGGTCGCCCGGCGGACAAAATTTCCCAACTGGCAGAAAAGTTTCTGGGCCATACCGTATCGGTTGAGGAAATAACCCGCTTGTTTGGCTTTTTACGTGCCCATAATCTGGTGCTGTGTGATGATGTGCAGCATGGCCGCCACAAAGCTCAGCTTAAAATGAAGCCGGGTTTTGCCGCCAAGCTGGTCAAATCCTATATTTCATTTCGTTTGCCACTGTTAACGCCTGACCTGTTTTTAAATCGCACCATTGGTTATGTCCGCTGGCTGGCATCCTCGCCAATGGTGTTTTTACATGTCTGTGCGGCCCTGGCAGGTATCTATCTGGTGTCGCGTCAGCCCGATGTGTTCTTGCATACCCTGCGCGGTTTTTTATCGTTTGAAGGCATTGTTGCCTATGGCCTTGCCGTTACGGCGGTTAAATCCGTACACGAGCTTTCACACGCCTATACGGCCAAGGCGCACGGCCTGCGCGTGCCGGTGATTGGCGTGGCCTTTATCGTATTCTGGCCGGTTTTATATACCGACACCACCGATGCCTGGCGACTGCCCAGCCGACGTGACCGGCTGGAAATCGGGGCCGCCGGGGTGCTGTGCGAACTGGTGATTGCCGCCTGGTCGATGCTGTTGTGGAACCTGTTTCCCGACGGGCCGATCGGGTCGATCCTGTTTTTGTTTGGCACCAGCACCTGGGTGCTGAGTCTGTTTGTTAATCTCAATCCGCTGATGCGCTATGACGGCTATTATCTGTTTTCCGATCTGGTGCGCGAACGAAACCTCGAATCGCGCGCTCATGCGGTATGCCGCTGGAAATTGCGCGAAGTGGTTCTGGGGCTTGGCGCGGTTCCCCCCGAAAAACCAACCCTTTTGTTGATGGTGTTCGGGTTTTCCATCTGGGTATACCGCTTGCTGTTGTTTTTCGGGATCGCACTGGCGGTTTACCATCTGTTTTTCAAAACACTGGGGATCGCCCTGTTTCTGGTGGAGATCTATTTTTTCATCGCCCGCCCGATCATAAAGGAAATCGTTGTGTGGTTTTCATTTGGCAAATTGCTGAAATTCAATTTTGCGCTGATGCGATCCCTTCTTGTGCTGGGCTTGTTTCTGGTCTGGCTTTTGGTCCCGTGGCAGGGGGAAGTCAGCGCGCCGGCGGTTTTAACCCTGACTTACAATACCGTTTACGCGCCAATGGCGGCGCGGGTGGAAAATGTAACGGTAAAAACCGGGCAGATGGTGAAAAAAGGCGATGTTATTGCGCACCTGCAATCGCCCGAACTGGACGAACGGATCGAAGTCGCCGAACTGAAACGCGCCGAACTGGCATGGGAAAATGCCAGTATTGGCGTTGATGCCTTGCGCCAGAACCGGGCATTGGTGCTTGCCAGCCAGTTTGCCACCCAGGAACGGGTTTTGCGCGGCCAGCAGGCGCAACAACAGCGCCTGGTGCTGCGTGCGCCTGTGTCGGGCAAAGTCGTTGATATGAACGACACGATCAATCAGGGGGCCTGGATTGGCGCGGATGAACCGGTTTTATCGGTGGTCGAGGACGGCGCCGAAGTTATTGCCTATCTTGATGAGCTTTCCCTGCCCCGAATCGAACCGGGTGCCAGCGCGACCTTTTATTCCGAAGATGGCGTTATGCAGTCGATACAGGCAAGCGTTTCACGCATTGATGCCACCGGCGTGACTAATTTAACCGAACCTTATATGCGCTCACAAAATGGCGGGCCGATTGAAACCGTGGAACAGCCTGATAAAAGTTTTGTACCAGGGCGCGCGATTTATCGCGTGATCCTGAAAAACACCACCGGTGCCAGTGTGCCCAGTGCCGTGCGCGGCAAAGTGATTATTACCGCCCGCCCCGAAAGCCAGTTTAGCAAACTGTCGCGCCGGATGGTGTCGCTATTGCAGCGTGAAAGCCAGCTTTAGGCCAGACAAGCGCAAGGTGGTTTAATCCCAAGACTGATTGCAGTGAGGATGTGGGAATAGTTTTGTGGGCGCGGCGAAGACCGTATGTGTGTTCGTTTTTCCAGACCCCGGATACAACAAAACCCGTCGCTTTAGGCAACGGGTTTTGAATGGTGGAGCCGATCAGGATCGAACTGACGACCTCTACAATGCCATTGTAGCGCTCTCCCAACTGAGCTACGGCCCCACAATCGTTCGGGATAGTCCGCGCTGCAATTTCCAAGTGTTTGTCCGTTGCAGCGCGGGGATATTTAGAAGGTTAGGTGACGGTTGGCAAGACCTAATTTCAAAAAAAATTAGCGGTCTTCGTCGTTATTTTCGACATGTTCTAGTACCTCGCCGAGATCGTCATCGTCCTCGCCCAGATCAGAGGCGTCTTCGAGAAGATCGTCGTCGATATCGGTATCGACATCATCGTCGAGATCCGAAACATCTTCGATGTCGTCGTCCTGCTTTTTCGGTTTTGCCGCGGCCACCCGTTTGGGTTTGACGATCCCGTCTGCCGTGCCACATTTCGGGCAGACAACCGGTGTCCGGTTCAGGTCATAATATTTGGTGCCACATGCAAGGCAGTGACGTTTCTTACCGCGGGCTGACATTACGGTAGACCCTCTTTAATACCAATTTTTTACAAAAGTGGGACGAAGGACTACGCCCTTCAATCTGAACGGCCCAATTGCCATCTTGTTACAGCCTTGTCAAAAGGAAATTGCACCTGTTTTAACAATGCGGGCCATCGTGATTATCCACAGGCTGTTATGGGGCGATTTGTACGCGGTTAAATCCCAAGGGTGCTGGCCTGTTATGCATTCTGTATGCTAGAAAACGACCACAGGCGATTTTGCGTATTTTTACCCGGTTTTCACCGGGTCATTTTCGTGCAAATTGCCATTTTGGAAGTTTCTTTTATCAATTTTTATCAATAAGGTCCGGTTCCGGTATCGATCAAGGTCTCGCCCCGGCGGTCCGGTTCGCAGCAAAATACAGGCAGTTCAGATGAGTTCAGCGCAAATCAAACGTCCCTTGCAATCAGCCAGATGCGGTGCCCTTGCGGGCGATGTGCGCGTGCCGGGTGATAAATCGATTTCGCATCGGTCCCTGATGTTTGGTGGCCTGGCCGAAGGCGAAACCCGCATTAACGGCCTGCTTGAAGGCGAAGACGTGCTGGCAACGGCTGATGCCATGCGCAAGCTGGGCGCGACCGTCACCCGCGACGAGGACGGCACATGGCATGTGCGCGGTGTGGGTGTTGGTGCGCTGCGCGAACCCGATTCCGTGATTGATATGGGTAATGCCGGAACGGGGATTCGTTTGTTGGCCGGGATTGTGGCGACCCACCCGATCACCACGTTTTTTACCGGCGATGCGTCTTTATGCAAACGCCCGATGGGCCGCGTTGCCGACCCGCTGGCCGAATTTGGCGCAAAGTTCATTACCCGTGACCGCGGCCGCCCGCCAATGGCGGTGATTGGCACCGATGAAGCCCTTCCGGTGACCTACACCCTGCCGATGGCATCGGCCCAGGTAAAATCGGCTGTTTTGCTGGCCGGGTTAAACACGGCGGGCACCACCACCGTGATCGAGCCTAAACCGTCCCGCGATCATACCGAACGCATGTTGCGCCATTTTGGCGTCGATGTGGATGTACAGATCAATGATGATGGCGGCCGCACCGTGAGCCTGACTGGCCCGTGCCAGATGACAGCGGCCGATATTGTGGTGCCGACAGACCCGTCTTCGGCGGCGTTTCCGCTGGTGGCGGCGTTGATCCATCCCGAATCGAACGTCACGATTCGCGATGTGTGCCTGAACCCGCTGCGCATTGGCCTGATCACCACCCTGATCGAGATGGGCGGCGATATTACGATTACCAATGAACGCGAAGAAGCCGGGGAAACCATTGGCGATCTGGTTGTTACCGGTAAAAACCGCCTGAAGGGCATTGTGGTTCCGGGCGAACGTGCGCCCTCCATGATCGATGAATACCCGGTTTTGGCGGTGGCGGCGGCCTATGCCGAGGGCGAAACCCGGATGTGTGACCTTGAAGAATTGCGCGTCAAGGAATCGGACCGGTTGGCGGCGGTGGCGGCTGGTTTGGCGGCAAACGGCATTATTCACCGCATCGAAGGTGACGATTTGATTGTGACGGGCGGGGTTGTGCGGGGCGGCGGTATGGTGGAAACCCATCTGGATCACCGCATCGCCATGGCGTTTCTGGTCTTGGGGCTTGGTGCGGAGCAACCGGTAATGGTTGACGATGCGGCCCCGATTGCGACAAGCTTTCCGATCTTTGAACAACTGATGGCGGATTTGGGGACAAATTTTGCCCCGGTAAAATCCTGACCATCGGGCTGTGACGGTTGAGGGCGGTTTTGCCGGTGTTTTTTGGCAGGGTCGGCTTTGTTTTTGTCATTATAAAAATCGGGATCGGAAACACGCATGATCATTGCTATTGATGGGCCGGCAGCATCCGGCAAGGGAACTTTGGCCCGCCGAGTCGCTGCCGCTATGGACTATGCCTATCTTGATACCGGCCTTTTATACCGGGCAACCGGGGCAAAGGTGCTGGCAATGGGGGGCGATCCCGATGACGCCGCCGTGGCGGTTGACGCGGCGGAAAAACTGCAGCCCAAAGACCTTGAAAACGAAAATTTGCGCGGCGAAGAAGTTGGCAATGCGGCATCACGGGTCGCGGCAATCCCGCAGGTTCGTGCGGTGTTGCTGGACTTTCAACGCCAGCTTGCAAAGACCCCGCCCGAGAATAAGCACGGGGCGGTTTTGGACGGGCGCGACATTGGTACGGTGGTGTGCCCCGAGGCCCCGATAAAGTTTTATTTGACCGCCAGCGTGACCGAACGGGCAAACCGACGGTTCAAACAGTTGCAGGAAAAAAATCCCGCTGCTATATACGAGCGCGTTCTCAACGAGCTTGAAGAACGGGACGCTCGCGACAGTGCCCGCGATGTTGCACCGCTGAAGATGGCAGACCACGCGATCCATATTGATACGGACCGTTTGAATGCCGACGCAGTGTACAACGCCGTTATGGCGCATATCCGCACCCATATGGGAACGGATGACTGATCGGGGGCTGTTTCAAACCGTCAGGCGATAGAACAAGGCTATAAGGTGAACGACCCTGTCGTTCGCCTTTTCGTGCATGTGAAATCCATTGGATTTGGCATGTGCCAGCCTGTTACACCGCTTGGCAAAACCCGCCGTGATTTTACGGCAAGACCATCGGATACAACCGATTGGCCGGAATAGTGTCGATACTCGAAAGGAAGTCTGCTTAATGGCAACCGCTGAAGAAGCACAATTTACCACCGGCGAAAGCTTCGCCGATCTGCTGGCCGAAACCCTTGGTTCTGAAGACGAGGGATTTGTTGGCCGCGTGATGACCGGTACGGTCGTCAAGAAAACCGACGATGATGCCATCGTTGACGTTGGTTTGAAATCTGAAGGCCGCGTACCGCTGAAAGAATTTGGTGCTGGTGAAGTCAGCATCGGTGACACCGTTGACGTTTACGTTGACCGTTACGAAAACAAGGACGGCCTGATCGTCCTGTCGCGTGAAAAAGCCCGTCGTGAAGAAGCCTGGGTCGAGCTGGAAAAACAGTTCAACGAAGGCAAGCGCGTCGATGGTACCATTTTCGGTCGCGTCAAGGGTGGTTTCACTGTTGATCTGTCAGGCGCCGTGGCATTCCTGCCGGGCAGCCAGGTTGACATCCGTCCGGTCCGTGACGTTACCCCCTTGATGAACAACCCGCAGCCGTTCCAGATCCTGAAAATGGATCGTTCGCGCGGTAACATCGTGGTGTCGCGTCGTGCGGTTCTTGAAGAAACCCGTGCAGAACAGCGTGCCGAGCTGATCCAGAACCTCCAGGAAGGTCAGGTTCTTGATGGCGTGGTTAAAAACATCACCGATTACGGCGCATTCGTCGATCTCGGCGGCGTTGACGGCCTGCTGCACGTTACCGACATCGCCTGGAAGCGTATCAACCATCCGTCTGAAGCTCTTCAGATCGGCCAGACCGTCAAGGTTCAGGTTATCCGCTTCAACAGCGAAACCCAGCGTATTTCGCTTGGTATGAAACAGCTTGAAGCTGATCCGTGGGAAGGTGTCGAAGCCAAATACCCGGTCGGTTCCAAGTTTGAAGGCCGCGTTACCAACATCACCGATTACGGCGCATTCGTTGAGCTCGAAGCCGGTGTTGAAGGCCTGGTCCACGTTTCTGAAATGTCCTGGACCAAGAAAAATATCCACCCGGGCAAGATCGTTTCGACCTCGCAGGAAGTCGAAGTTATGGTCCTGGATGTTGACAGCCAGAAACGCCGCATTTCGCTTGGTCTCAAGCAGTGCACGTCCAATCCGTGGGATGCTTTCCTTGCCGCTCATCCGGTTGGCTCGGAAATCGAAGGCGAAGTCAAGAACATCACCGAATTCGGTCTGTTCATTGGCTTGCTCGGCGGTATCGACGGTATGGCTCACCTGTCCGATCTCTCGTGGGATCGTCCGGGCGAAGAAGTCATCAAGGAATACAAGAAGGCCGACGTCGTCAAAGCCAAGGTTCTTGACGTTGATGTTGAAAAAGAACGTATCTCGCTGGGCATCAAACAGCTCAACGAAGATCCGTTCAAAGAAGCAGCTTCGGGCCTCAAGCGCGGCGAAACTGTTACCTGCGAAATCACCGAAACCAATGACGGCGGCATCGAAGTTTCCGTTGGCGACGGCGATCTCAAGGGCTTCATCCGCAAGGCTGAACTCGCACGTGATCGTTCGGACCAGCGTCCGGAACGTTTCGCTGTTGGCGAAAAGATCGACGCACGTGTCATCTCGGTTGATCGTAACTCGCGTAAGGTTTCTCTCTCGGTCAAGGCTCTTGAAGTCGCTGACGAGAAGAAAGCAATGGCGGATTACGGTTCGGCTGACAGCGGCGCATCGCTTGGGGATATCCTCGGTGAAGCCCTGCGTAAAAAACAGCAGGACGCTGAATAAGCATCCAACGCTGAATAACTTGCCCTTCGGGGCGCAGAACGGGTCGTGCTTTGCACGGCCCGTTTTTGTTTGTGCGCAATATGATACGATGTGACGTAACGTATTGTGCTGAGCTGTATGTTTGCGTCGTCATCGCGCGAATTGTTGCCGGGTTTATGGATCAAACCGGGGCATGGCGGCGTTAACTGCTGTGGTTATCGCGCCCTTATATGTGGTTATCGGCGAAAATTATGCGCAGGCTGCTTTTTCTGCTTGCCAAGCGGGTGCAGAGAAACCATTTGAAAAGGCACAGTTTTTGTTTTTCTTTCAGTCAGGTAAGTAAACTTCAATGGCCCTTGATGCCGATTTCATTCTTGACCGTCGCCGTCTGAAAAAATCGATCTTGCGGTGGCGCGTTCTGGCCGTTGTGGCAATCCTGATCGCGATTGTGGCGGGGCTTGCGCGAAGCGGCGTGTTTGCCGGGGGTTTTGGGCCCTATATCGCCGAAGTCACGGTAGAGGGCGTTATTGCCTCCGACCCGTTGATGCTGGCTGCCCTGGACAAGCTGGAGCATGACAAGGACGCCGTGGGCGTGATTGTCCATATCGACAGCCCCGGTGGCACCATGGTCGGCGGCGAGGAACTTTATGAAGCCTTGCGCCGGATTGGTAAAACCCGGCCAATTGTTGCCGAAATGGGCACGGTTGCCGCATCGGGCGGATATATGACTGCGATCGCGGCGGATCACATTATTGCCCATCGCGGCACGGTGACCGGATCGATCGGGGTTATTTTTCAGTCGATGAATGTGACAGCGGCCCTTGAAAAGCTGGGTGTCGAACCCGTTACAATTAAAAGTGCGCCGCTCAAGGCATCGCCAAATCCGTTCGAACCGACAACAGAAGAAGCCCGTAACGTTATGAAAGGCCTGATTTCTGACATGTTTAACGTGTTTGTCAGCATGGTTGCAGAACGTCGCGATATGACTGTCGAGCAGGTAACGACGCTGGCCGATGGCCGGGTTTATACCGGGCGGCAGGCTGTTGAAAACGGTTTGATTGACGAGATCGGCGGACGACGCGAGGCTCTGCACTGGTTGGAACAGAAAAAAGGCATCGCAGCGGATACGCCGGTTGTGCCCATGGAGGTTGAAGATCCTGACAGCTCGATCATCATGGATCTGTTTAAGGGCAGTATCGGAAATATGCTGTCATCTGAGGGGCTTAAACTTGACGGGTTGCTAACTGTCTGGCACCCTTAAAGAAAGCGCCGACTTTCCAAGCGTGAACCAAAGGTTGATACCCAACAACTGCGTAACCGAACTGGATGGGGCTTGAATATGACGAAATCAGAACTGATCGCCCGGTTGGCCGAATTGAACCCGCACCTTTACCAGCGGGACGTTGAGCGGATTGTCGCCACCATTTTCGACGAGATCACCGAAGCGCTGGCGCGCGGTGACCGGGTCGAATTGCGTGGTTTTGGCGCTTTTTCGGTTAAGGATCGTGAATCGCGTGTCGGGCGCAACCCGCGCACTGGCGAGGCCGTCCCCGTGAGCGAGAAAAAAGTGCCCTATTTCAAAACCGGTAAACAGCTGCGCGAACGGTTGAACTAAAACCGGCTTTAGGCACAAAGTCCGGAAAGGGGGCGCGCCCGTTTTTAACAAACGGGCCGTGCCAACGTCGTCCTGCCTTGTTTTTTGTTTGGCAATGGCCGGGGGCCGGGCGGCTTCTTTGCGGGTTGGCTTTTTGCTTTGGTGTGAACGACTCGTGCGAGTTTGCGGCACCGTAAGGGGGGATTCTCCGTAAAAATCCGCTGCCGCGCATATTGGCCGGTCTGGCCTAGGCCTTGTTTGCTTTGTTTGTCTCGTCTGTTTCTGGTTCCGGGGTTTGTGCCGTCCTGGTTCTGACTGGTCCGGGTTCGGACGGAGGACGGGCCTGAAACGGGTTACCTTACCCTCAGCGATTAACCAAACCGGGGGCCGAGGCCTGTGCCATTGTTGCGCACGGGATGTAATTTCCCCGGCGGTCGGCAAACATGCCGCCCGTCTTTAGGGGCGATATGATGATATAAAGAACCGGTCAGATTGCCGGTTGCGATGCCGGGCTGGTCTGCCACAGGGCAGAACGACGTCCGACATCGGAAAGCAGGAGGTTGCGTTGCGCGTTCTTTACTGGATCATTGCCATTCCGTTGATGATTCTGATCATTGTTTTTGCGGTTGCCAATCGTCAGGCATCCACCCTGTCATTGTGGCCGCTGCCCTTTGAAATGGACCTGCCGCTTTTTGTGCCGGTTCTGGGCGCGCTGTTGCTGGGGTTACTGATCGGTTTGTTGTTTGAATGGTTACTGACCGGCAAACATCGCCGGGCCAATCGCAAAATGGCCTCGGAACTGGCCCGTATTCGCCGTGCGCAGGAAGCTGCGCGCGAAGAAGAACGCGCCGCCATTGCCAGCCAGAAATCACCGGGCTTGCCGCCTGCGGTAAATGCACAATCGACAGCAGACAAAACCAATATGGCCCCGGTTCAACCTGCCGGGGTGTGATCTGCCCCCTTGGGTGGGGCGATAAACCACAGGGTTTTCGCAGGGCGATCAAAAACGAATCGAAGGCGGTTTGCTCTCACAGGCAACCGTCTTTTTTCGTTCGGGCCGATTTTGTGCCATGGGCAGGGCCAAAAGGAATGGTTTTTAAGTGCCGAATCGACTAAAGCCTGTGTCACCCGATGCGAGCGACGTGCCGGTGGGCCGGTTTTCATGCTTTGTCGGGGTTCGTTTGGTCAGTTTTTGGTCGCAGGGCGCATCTTTTGTTAAAGATGTGCCGTTTTGTGCGCCCGGATGTCGCCATTGGGCCCTGCCTTATGCCGTGACCGTAAAAGTTCACACCCGCATTTCCGGCATCATCGCCATCGGCCAAACAACATGTTAGCCAACCGGAGGATGCCATGACCGCCCAGAATTCACAGATTGCTGCGAAGGACCGCATTTTTTGCGCCGTCGATACCACCGATCTGGATCATGCGATTGATCTGGCCAAAAAGTTATCGGCTGTTATTGGCGGGGTGAAACTGGGCAAAGAGTTTTTTGCCGCCCATGGCCCACAGGGTGTGCGTGCCGTTGCTGCCATGGGCATGCCGGTTTTTCTTGATGTCAAATATCACGACATTCCCAACACGGTTGCCGGGGCCATTCGCGCGGTTACGCCGCTTGGCCTTAAAATGGTTAATGTACATGCCGCGGGCGGGCGCGAAATGATGAAACGCGCCGGTGAAGCCGCGCGCGAAGCCGCCGACAAAGCCGGTGTTGCCGCGCCCTGGGTGATTGCCGTAACGATTTTAACCAGTCTGGATCAAAACGACCTCGACGAGATCGGTTTGCGTGGCCCGCTTAGCGAACGGGTGGTGAAAATGGCCGAACTGAGCCAAAAATCCGGTCTGGATGGTGTTGTCTGCTCCGCTCAGGAAATTGAACCGGTGCGTGCCGCCTGCGGCCCCGATTTTAAACTGATCACGCCTGGTATTCGCCCGGCATGGGCCAGCAGTGATGACCAGAAACGCATCGTTACCCCGCATGATGCCGTTGCCCGTGGATCGGATATTTTAGTAATTGGCCGCCCGATTACCAGGGCCGATGACCCTGTTGCTGCCGCACAGCGCATTGTTGCCGAACTGTCCTGATCCCAAGGTACCAGCGAAATGACACTGATAACGCAGGCCCGCATCAGTTGATGCGGGCCTGTTTTGTAATAAAGGCCGGAATATTGGCGGGGGTAATAATGTGAATGTCGCTGGGTGGAGCAATGGCGGTTTTGGGCAACAAGCGGTGCCATGCCATGACATGATGGCAGGCGGTGCGCATGTCCTGTCGTAAATCATGGTGCAATACGGCACTAAGCTGACCTTGTTGTAACAGGGTAATGTTTTCCAAATCCAGATCATGGGCGATATAGACCGGGGGGGATAAGCCATGATCGGCCAGTGTTTGCAAAATCGCCCGGTTGCCGCCGCCCATTGAATAGACGGCTTGAATATTTCGGCAATCCTCAATCATGCTTTCGATGCGTCGGGCGGTATCGCTATCAAGCCCGGCCCCGCCACTGGCATCCATAATGGGTCGGGTGGGGGCCAGTTTGGCCATTGCGGTCACAAAGCCTGCCTTGCGCGATTCTTCGCCGCGAAAACGCGCGTCGCTCATCGTCATCAGAACCGGGCCGGTTTCGGTATTGGATGCCAACGCCGATGGCAAAAAATGATGGATCAGATAGGCCGCCGTTTCGCCCGCCGCCCGGTTATTGGCCCCGGCATAGGCCACATGCGCGGCGTCGGGAATGTCGGTGAAAATGGTGATAACGGGAATGTTGCGCGCACTCAGCTCGGCCATGGCGGCGCGAATATCGGGCTGGTCCTGCGCCTTTAGCAACACACCTTGACTGCCGCGTTTGCCGATACGGTCCAGAATGGCAACAATATCGCCCGGTCGCATGCGTTCCTGCATCATGTAACGCGGGCGGATAATGGCGGGGTGCAGGCTGGGAAGCTCGGCCTCCAGCGCGTGGCGAATTTCGCGGCTAAAGCGCGTTGGCGCTTCGACCACCACATCAATAAACAGCCGCCGTCCCCGCGCGGCCAACTGGCCTTCCTGCGATGTCAGTTCATCAATCGCATCGCGAACCCGGCGCTGCGATTGCGCGCTGACATTGGCGCGCTTGTTTAACACGCGGTCGATCGTTGCGGTGCCAAGCCCGGACTGGCGGGCAATTTCCTTGATCGGGAAGCGATGGGTCATGGAACCTCCATTGATGTATTTTTGATAGATTCCAAACCTCAACGCAAAGCATTTTCGCATTAGCATCCTTGTCATTGGCGGGCATGCATAACGACCCGCCGCGACCTGGAGGAAACAGCGATGACCCAAGTGGAACAAATGCGCCGCCAAATTGCGGACCCGCACCCGGTTGCGGGCTATTACCGTGAAACGGACTGTAAAACCGACGATTTGTTAGCCTTGCTGGCACGTAAAACCGTTGCCCGTGAGGTTCCCCATGCCAGCGACATTGTTAAAAACGTGCCGGTTTATGCGGGCGATATGCTGCGCGACGTGCAAGGCGACCCGCAAGCACGCCACGCGATAATGGCGGAATGGGCGCGCGTGATGATGGAAGGGGCCGGGGTTTTGGTGATTGCCGGGGCCTACGACGATGGGACCGTGATTGATGCGGCAACCGCCGAATATGTGGGCATTATCGCCGATGAAAAGGCCGCAAATGGCACTGCAGCCGACCATTTTGCCACGGCAGGTGCCAATGACCGGATCTGGAATTCGTTACAAAAACTCTGTTTGCGCGCGCCCGGTGTTTTTGCCCGTTATTTTGGCAACCCGGTAATTGATATGGTATGCGAAGCATGGCTGGGGCCAAATTACCAGATGACAGCACAGGTTAATCTGGTGCGGCCGGGCGGGCAGGCGCAACAGGTGCATCGCGATTATCATCTGGGGTTTCAAACCGTGGAGGAATGCGAAAAATATCCGTCCCATGTCCATCATTTGTCGCCGGTATTAACCTTGCAGGGGGCGGTGGCCCATTGTGACATGCCCGTTGAAAGCGGGCCGACATTGTTGTTGCCGTTTTCGCAAAGCTACCCCGAAGGGTATCTGGCGTGGCGACGCCAGGATTTTCGCGATGTGTTTAACGCCCGCCATATTCAGTTGCCGTTAAAAAAGGGCGATGCGCTGTTTTTTAATCCGGCTTTGTTTCACGCGGCGGGCACCAATTTTAGTGCCGATATTCAACGCATGGCAAATTTGCTTCAGGTATCCTCGGCCTATGGCCGCGCGATGGAGGCGATTGATCGCACCGCCATGTGCCGCGCACTTTATCCGGTTTTATTGCGTGATATGCAGTCGGTGGGCATGGCGCAAAACATGCTTGATGCTGCCATTGCGGCCTGTGCCGAAGGCTATGCGTTTCCCACCAACCTTGATACCGATCCGCCGGTGGGCGGGCTGGCACCCGAAACGCAAAACTGGCTGTTTCATCGTGCGCTGGCCGAAAATATGACCGCCGCACAGTTTGAAAATGCGCTGACGACCCTGCAGGCGCGCCAGAATCCCTGATTTTCAGGAGCTGTTGACCGGTTTTAAATCAGGAAAAGGATGATGTGCATGAAACGTCATGAACAAAGCTGTGCGGTTATTATTGGTGGCACACAGGGGTTGGGCTTTGCCGTGGGTAAACGTCTGATCGCAGAAGGCTGCACCAAAATGGTGATTGCCGGGCGCAACCCGCAACGCGGCGAAGAAGCCGCCCAAAACCTTGCTGCCCTTAATGGTGCCGATGTGGCCTTTGTCGCAACCGACCTTGCCAACCCTGACGCCTGTATCGGGCTGATTGACGGGGCAGTAAAGCGCATGGGGCGGGTGAATGTTCTGTTAAATGCCGGGGCATCAACCGAACGCGGATCGTTGTGTGACGCCACCCCGGCCCAGTTTGATGACATGATGGCAATTAACGCGCGTGGGCCGTTTTTTGCCATGCAGGCCTTTGCCAATCATGCCATTGCCGGTGACTACGCGGCATCGTGTGTCAATATTCTAAGTATGTCGCAATATTGCGGACAGTCGTTTTTGGCACCCTATGCCGCATCCAAGGCAGCCCTTGCCACGCTGACCAAAAATGCGGCCCAGGCGTTGCGAAGCAAACATTTGCGATTTAACGGTATTGCGTGCGGCTGGATGGATACACCGGGCGAAGATGCCATTCAGCGTCGTTATCACGGGGCGGGGGATGACTGGCTGGCAAAGGCCGAAGCCGCCCAACCGTTTGGCAAACTGGTGAAACCCGATGAAGTGGCCGGGCTGGCGGCGTATTTATTGACTGCCGAATCGGGTGTGATGACCGGGGCGATCATTGATTATGATCAGTATGTTTGCGGCGCGTATCCTGAATAAGCGCGGTGCCGGTTGCCTTAAAGCAGGTAAACAGGGCCGGGAATTGATCCATCGGCCGGCCGGATTTTGATATTTGCCAAACGCGCATAGATTCTATGCATAGAAAGCGATAGTTCGCAGCACTCTTTGCAGGCAATTTTGAATCGGTTCAGAGGTTTTCTGAATGTGCGGTGCCCGCAATTTGCGCGGCACCGCCTTTTTGGTTTTCAGCCGGTTTAGTCGGCAATGTATTGGGTGTTCGATGTCATCAACTGAGTTCCGCCAGGGATTTTTTGCCCGCCTGCCGATTTTGGCATTGGCGATGGCCTCGTTTGGCATCGGCACGACCGAATTTGTCATTATGGGGCTTTTGCCCGATGTGGCCGCCGATCTGGGAGTCAGCATCCCCAGTGCCGGGCTTTTGGTGACCGGCTATGCGTTGGGCGTTACCTTTGGTTCGCCATTTTTGGCCATTGCCACGGCAAAAATGGAACGCAGGCGGGTGTTGCTGTTTTTGGTGTTGTTGTTTCTGGTCGGCAACACATTATGTGCCATTGCGCCCAACTATGCCTTGTTGATGGTCGCGCGCGTAATTACCGCGTTGGGCCATGGGGCGTTTTTTGGGTTGGGCTCTGTCGTGGCTGCCGGGTTGGTTGCACCCCATAAACGGGTACAGGCCGTGGCCCTGATGTTTTCCGGTCTGACATTGGCCAATGTTTTGGGCGTGCCATTTGGCACCGCGTTGGGGCAGGCCTTTGGCTGGCGCTCCACCTTCTGGGCGGTGGTGGCCATTGGCATGGTTGCCTTTGCTGCTCTTTATATCTTTGTCCCGCGTAACATAAAGGCTGAAGGTAGCAGCCTTTTGGCCGAGGCCCGTGCGCTGGGCAAGGTGCAGGTTATTCTGGCAATGTCGTTAAGTGTTCTGGCATCGGCCAGCCTGTTTAGCGTCTTTACCTATATCACCCCGATTCTCACCCAGGTAACCGGCGTTTCGGCGCAAAATGTCACACTGGTTCTGTTGCTGTTTGGCGTTGGTTTGACGGTGGGGAACTTCGTTGGTGGCCGTTTGGGCGACTGGCGTTTAATGCCCGCCATTATCGTCACTTTCATCGCCCTTGTGCTGGTCTTGATGACGCTGACCGAAACGATTTATCAGGTTTGGCCAGCGATTGTGTCGATCTTTATCTGGGGGGTGGTGATGTTTGCCCTGGTGTCGCCGTTGCAAATTCGGGTGGTGAACGAGGCAACCGGGGCACCGAACCTGGCATCCACCCTTAATCAGGGGGCGTTCAATCTTGGCAATGCCGCCGGGGCGTGGTTGGGCGGCTTGGCGATTACTGCGGGTGTAAGCTATGCGCAAATCCCGTGGATCGGCGCGATCATTGCGGTTGCCGGGCTGGCGGTTGCTGTTCTGTCTTATGTGCTGGAACGTAAAACCGCAATCGGGGCTGAAACGCCGATGGGGGCGTAAGCCGGTTAATCGTATTTTTCCGGCAATCAGTACCACCAAAAACGGCCCGCGCTTTATGTGTGCGGGCCGTTTTGCTGTTTGCTGGCGGGGGCATAATCAGGCAAAGGCCGTTGCAAGGCTGTGCCAATAGGCCCCGATCATATCGCCATATTGTTCGATAATCAGTTTGATCGAGATGGCGATCGAGACAAAGACCAGAAGCGGCCTTATCAGTTTGGCGCCAACCTTCATCACCATGTGTGATCCAAGCGTCGCGCCAATAACCTGGCCCACGGCCATGGCAAGGCCAATTTCCCACACCACTTCGCCGCCGACAATAAAGGTGGCAAGGGACGCGACATTGGCAACAAAGTTTAAAACCTTGGTATGGGCGGTGGCCTTGGTCAAATTGAAGCCCAGCAGCGCGACAAAGGCGATGGAAAAGAATGACCCGGTGCCGGGGCCAAAAAAGCCGTCGTAAAAGCCGATGCCAAAACCGGCGGTAAAGGCAAACAGGATTTTGCTGATTTTCTGGTGCGCATCAATGTCGCTGGCACGCGGGGAAAACAGGAAATAAAGGGCAATGGCAATGAGCAGGCCCGGCAGCAATGTCATAAGGATGCCGGGATCGATCATCTGGATCAAGGTGGTGCCCAGGACCGAGCCCAGCAAGGTCAGGATAATGGCCAGTATCATGTCACCCGGATTAACCAGCCCGCGCCGCATGAAATTGATCGAGGCGGAAAAACTGCCGCAACTGCTTTGCAGTTTGTTGGTTGCCAGGGCCTGGGTCGGGGTAATACCCGCCCATAACAGGGCGGGAATGCATATGAGCCCGCCGCCCCCCGCGATGGAGTCGACAAAGCCGGCAACCAGTGCCACGCCAAACAGGATCAAAAGCAGATCGACGCCAAATTCCATGCGAATGTTCCGATATTCTGTGCGATAGATTGAAAAACGCAGGCATCATAGGCAGTTCTGGGCTTTCCGCCATTCCTTCTTTGTCACCATGACAATGGGGGGCTGTTTTACCGCATCGTTTGCCAAAAATGCCCGGTCACACTAGATACTGATTGCCCTGATCACTGTAACGAGGTCGAAATGCCCGAATTGCCAGAAGTGGAAACAGTTTGCCGGGGACTGGCCCCGGTTATGGAAGGGCATGTGCTGGCCTCTGTTGTGCAGCGTCGCCCCAATTTGCGCATCCCGTTTCCCGACGATTTTGTTGCGCGTTTGACCGGTCGCCGGATCAACCAGCTTACCCGGCGCGCCAAATATGTTGTCGCTTATCTTGATGACGGGCAGGTTTTGCTGATCCATCTTGGCATGTCGGGGCGCATGACGGTGATTGAACCGGCCGCCGGTGACGGCATGCTTCCCGATGCAGGCAAACATGACCATGTCGACTTTGTTATGGAAACCGGCGTTTTGGTCCGGTTTAATGACCCAAGGCGTTTTGGCCTGATGGCATTGTCCCATGTTGATGACCTGGCAACCTTGCCGATGCTGGCGGGCATTGGCCCCGAACCCCTAGGCAATCAGTTTAATGCACAAATGCTGGCCGAAGCGCTGGCAAAACGCAAAAGCCCGATTAAAACCACGTTGCTTGATCAGCGGCTGGTGGCGGGGCTTGGCAATATATATGTGTGCGAGGCTTTGTTCCGTGCGCGAATCGCCCCGGCCCGGGCTGCCAACAGCCTGAGCGCGGCTGAAACAGACCTTTTATACCGTGAAATTCGTGACGTTCTGGAAGATGCGATCAAGGCGGGCGGGTCTTCCTTGCGTGATCATCGCCAGGCCAATGGCGAACTGGGGTATTTTCAGCATAATTTCCGTATTTATGGCCGCGAAGGCGAACCTTGCATCACCCCGGAATGCGATGCCACCGTCGGACGGCTGGTGCAGGGCGGTCGGTCCACCTTTTATTGCGAGAAATGCCAGCATTGACCGGGCGCAGTGTTTGCCCAGCTTGGCGGGGGCCTGATGGCGCGGGTTCGGGCAGGATTGTTGCCTGTTGCCGATAAAATCGGTAAAACAGTATGCAATTATGGTTTCAGGCGGTGGAGCTGCCAGAACGGCAGAAAATCGCAGTTTGAAAAGGATTTTCCATGACCTATGAAAACATCATTGCCGAAGTTAAAGGCAATGTCGGCCTGATCACCCTCAATCGTCCCAAGGCGCTGAACGCCCTTTGTGATGCGCTGATCGCTGATTTGGCGGCAGCACTTGATGATTTCGAATCCGACGAATCGGTTCGGGCCATTGTCATTACCGGGTCGGAAAAGGCCTTTGCGGCCGGTGCCGACATCAAGGAAATGATCGATCGCGATTATATGGATGTCTATAAATCCGATTTTATCACCAAGGGATGGACCCGGATGGCGGCGTGTCGCAAGCCCACCATTGCTGCCGTTGGCGGGTTTGCGCTGGGCGGTGGCTGCGAGCTGGCCATGAGCTGTGACATCATGATTGCGGCAGATACCGCCAAATTTGGCCAGCCCGAAATCACCATCGGCACAATTCCCGGCGCCGGTGGCACCCAGCGTTTGACCCGCGCCATTGGCAAGGCCAAGGCGATGGAAATGTGCCTGACCGGGCGCATGATGGATGCGCAGGAAGCCGAACGTTCCGGGCTGGTGGCCCGTGTTGTGCCTGCCGACTCGTTGATAGACGAGGCGATGAAACTGGCTGACAAAATTGCGTCTTTCTCGGCTCCTGTGGCAATGAAGGTCAAGGAAAGCGTGAATAAGGCGTTTGAAATGACCCTTGCCGAAGGCCTGATGTTTGAACGTCGCGAATTTCATTCGACCTTTGCCCTGGAAGACCGTGCCGAGGGAATGAAAGCGTTTGGCGAGAAACGCAAACCGGAATTCAAGCATCGCTAGACCCGGTTGAACCGGTGATTCCGGCGGTTGAGTCAGAAAGTACCGGAAAACGCGGGTTAGGGCGGTATCGGGGGTTGACGCCCCCTTGGGACGGAGCTATAAGCCGCGCTCCGAATTACGTAACATTTTTGTTTTAAGAGACAGGTTCGCAATGGCTCATCATAAATCGGCCAAGAAGCGCATTATCCGTAACGAAGCCCGCGCTGTTGTTAACGGTGCGCGTATCAGCCGTATTCGTACCTACGTTAAGCGGGTCGAAGTCGCGCTGCAGGTTGGCGACAAGGATGCCGCTCTGGCTGCGTTGAAAATTGCCGAGCCGGAAATGGCGCGTGGCGCGCAACTGGGTGTTCTTCATAAAAACACCGTTGCTCGCAAAGTATCGCGTTTGACCGCTCGCATTAAAGCGCTTTAATTTTATCCTTCGGGATGGCGAGTCGAAGGCCGCGTTTCGTGCGCGGCCTTTTCGCTGCCGGAATTCCGGGAATTCACCTTTCGTTCTTTAGTTACGAAGGTGTAAAAAACCCGCAATTCTGCGAATGTTTTGGGGCCGAAACCCTTTTAACGTTCTGTTAAAGATCGCCTTGCCTGATGCCTGACGCATCAGTACAGTGTTCCGACTTCGACCGCGATTCCAGATCGCGCGTAATGAAGAAAGAAAAACAAGGGCGCGAGTACGCTTTCATTTTCCTGTAGCAAGACGGGCGTGTTGGTTGTGTTTTTGACCAACGCGGCGAAGCTTTTTATCGTCTTGGGACTGGAGACTGGCGTCAGGATTTTATTCAACAGCGGGGAAAGGTCTTGAAAGTGCAGCATGCCGTAAGGGGAGCGCAATTTAATGCCGGAAGCTCCGAGGGTAAGACTCCTGGCAACCAGCAGGCGGCACTTGAAGATCATATTGTGGCAACCTGGAAAAGCGTGCGCGAAAAGCTGCGCGGCGAGTTCGGGGCCACGGCCTATCGTTACTGGCTGGAACCTGTCGCCCTGATTACGGTCGAAGCCGGTGTGGCGCGCCTTGGCACGCCAACCCGTGCCATGCGCGACTGGGTGTCGCAACATTATCTCGATCGTATTCAGTCTTTCTGGCATGCTGAAGACCCCAATGTTCATTTTGTCGAAGTTGTTGTGGCCATGCCGGAAGGCCCGGTTGAAACCGGTAATGGTCGCAAGGACACGCGCAATGACGGTGGTTCTGCCAAGCCGTCGTCTGCGCCGGGTCGCGATGACCACAGGGCAAATCAGGCAAGTCAGGCAGGTCAGTCGCGCTATGAGGCAGGGCATTACGATTCTGCCGGTTCGCGCAAATCCTCGGGCCAGTCTGCGGGTACTTCGAGCATTTCGAGCACTGGGCATTCACAGGGCCATCCGTCTTTTCCCGCCCCTGCCGGGGGCCGTGGTGCCATTGGCTCGATGGCGGATGATGGTATCAGCGCGGCCCTTGATCCACGTTACACTTTTGATAATTTCGTGATCGGCAAGCCGAACGAATTTGCCTATGCGGCAGCGCGCCGTTTGGCCGAGGCCGAATCGGTGCCATTTAATCCGCTGTTTTTATATGGTGGTGTCGGTTTGGGTAAAACCCACCTGATGCACGCCATTGCATGGCATATTCGCCGCACCCAGCCGCACCGTACCGTGATTTACCTGTCGGCTGAAAAGTTCATGTACCGGTTTATCCGCGCCCTTCGCGATAAAAACACAGTCGATTTCAAGGACCAGTTCCGCTCGGTCGATGTGTTGATGGTCGATGATGTTCAGTTCATTTCGGGCAAAGACTCGACGCAGGAAGAATTTTTCCACACTTTTAATGCGCTGGTTGACCAAGGCCGCCAGATTATTGTCTCGGCTGATAAATCGCCCTCTGATCTTGAAGATATCGAAGAACGGTTACGGTCGCGCCTTGGGTCTGGTCTGGTTGCCGATATTCATGCAACCACCTATGAGCTGCGTTTGGGCATTCTCGAATCGAAAGCCGAACGCCAGCGCGTGGAATTGCCCCAGCGGGTGATGGAATTTCTGGCGCACAAAATTACCGCCAACGTTCGCGAGCTGGAAGGGGCGTTAAACCGCGTTATTGCCCATTCGCAGCTGGTTGGCCGCGAGATCGGGCTGGAGATGGTGCAAGACGTGTTGCACGACGTGCTGCGCGCATCCGAGCGCCGGGTGACCATTGAAGAAATTCAAAAACGCGTTGCCGAACATTTCAATATCAAGGTCTCAGACATGCATTCCGCCCGTCGGGCGCGGGCTGTGGCCCGGCCCCGCCAGGTGGCGATGTATCTTTCAAAGCAGCTCACAACGCATTCCCTGCCGGAAATCGGGCGGAAATTTGGCGGGCGCGATCATACGACCGTGATGCACGCGGTGCGCAAGGTTGAAGAACTGCACACCACCGATCCGTCCCTGTCTGAGGATATTGATCTGCTGCGGCGGATGCTGGAAAGCTGATGGCCTGACGGTCTGATAACAAGGCTGCATTTTATAAACCGGCGATACGGTGCTTAACCCACCTTGTTGCCGGTTTTTGTTTTGCGCCGCTTTGCGGAATGCTCCCATTGTCGGGCGCAAGGCCGAAAAACGAGGGCCGGACGAAACTTTTTTACAGGGTGGAGATGCGGTTTGTGTCGGTTACCCATGCTGAAAGCCGCAGAAAACCGGGCCTCGTTCTGGCGGGGTGATATTTGGCCGGGCCAGCGTAACGACTCCGTTCATTTGCTTGGCTTTTTAGCGTAAAAATCCTTCGATTTTGGGCCTCCCATGTTATAATGCGCGCAACCCGGCCCAAAGGGGTGGGGGTAAGCCGAAAAAATGTATAAAAATCAATTCGTTATATAACTGCAGACAGACGGATAGGACGGGCATGAAGCTGACCATCGAACGCGCGGCTCTGTTAAAATCTCTCACACATGTTCAAAGTGTGGTCGAACGGCGCAACACCATTCCGATTCTGTCCAATATCCTGCTGCGGGCCGAAGAAAATACCTTGTCGCTGACCGCAACCGATATGGACCTTGAGGTAATCGAAACCACCACGGCGGAAGTTTCCGAGCCGGGGGCAACGACAACGCCTGCGCATACGCTGTATGAAATTGTGCGCAAATTGCCCGAAGGCTCCCAGGTGCAAATCGCACTTGAACCCGGTGCCGGGCGGTTGACCCTGTCGGCGGGCCGGTCGAAATTTAACCTGGCTGTGTTGCCGGTTGATGATTTCCCGGTAATGTCGGGCGGCGATTTGCCGGTGACTTTCGGTTTGGCTGCTGCAGAATTGCGCGGCCTGATCGACCGGGCCGAATTTGCCATTTCGACCGAGGAAACCCGTTATTACCTGAACGGGATTTATTTCCACGCTGCCGATGCCGAAGGCACCAAGATTTTGCGTGCGGTTGCCACCGACGGCCACCGTTTGGCACGAGTCGAGGCACCGCTGCCTGATGGCGCGGAAAACATGCCTGGTGTGATTGTGCCGCGTAAAACCGTGGGCGAATTGCGCAAGCTGATTGATGAAACCGGCGAAGCGGTTGATATCGCCATGTCGGATACCAAAATCCGTTTTGGTTTTGGCAAGGCCGTTCTGACCTCCAAGCTGATCGACGGCACCTTCCCCGATTACGAACGGGTTATTCCGTCGGGCAATGACAAAAGCCTGGATCTGGAATGCAAACCGTTTGCCGATGCGGTGGACCGTGTTTCGGCAATCTCGATTGAAAAATCGCGCGCGGTAAAGGTTGTGATGTCGGGCAACACCCTGACATTGACGGCATCCAGCCCCGAGCATGGCACCGCGACCGAAGAACTTGAAATCAACTATGATTCCGACGATATCGAAATCGGTTTTAACTCGCGTTATCTTCTCGACATTGCCAAGCAGGTCAAGGGGGACACTTTGAACCTTCTGATGTCTGACGGGCAGTCGCCGACGATCCTGCGCGATACCGATGATTTGTCGGCATTGTACGTTTTGATGCCGATGCGCGTCTGATCTGCGATTTCCTGTTGTGGCTTTTCTTGCCCATAATCATCTTTTGCAAGACGGTGAGCCGATGACCAGCCGTCTTGCAGTTTCCCGTCTCGATCTCGGCGATTTTCGCTGTTACGCCCGGCTGCGTCTCGATATCGGTGCGGGGCCTGTGGTTTTGACTGGCCCGAACGGGGCGGGGAAAACCAATTTGCTGGAAGCCTTGTCGCTTTTGACCCCTGGAACCGGCCTGCGCCGGGCCAAGCTGGGCGAAATGGCCCGCAATGTGCCGCCGACAGACGATGGCAGTTTACGGGCCTGGGCGGTCAGCGCGCAGCTTGATACGCCTGACGGGCAATATCAGGTCGGATCGGGGCTGGACCCGCAAGCCTTGCGGCAGGGACGGGAGCGCCGGGCGGTTAAAATTGATGGCGAGGCCCAGCGGGGGCAGGCGGCCCTGGGCCGGGTCTGTGCTGCGGTGTGGTTAACGCCGCAAATGGACCGGTTGTTTCTCGATGGCCCTTCGGCACGACGGCGGTTTTTAGACCGTCTGGTTTACGGGCTGGACCCGGATCATAGCGGGCGGGTTGCCGCGTTTGAACATGGATTACGCAGCCGGGCGAAGTTGCTTAAGGCCGGGAAGGTCGATGATAAATGGCTTAATGCCATTGAAGATTCGATGGTGCGCCATGGCATTGCCGTGGTTGTTGCCCGGGCCGATTTGCTCGAACGCCTGGTGCGGGCCGGCACAATGGCGATCGGGGCTTTTCCGGCAGCGCGTCTGGCGCTGGCCGGGGATTTGGAAAACTGGCTGGAAAAACTTCCGGCTGTTGAAGTGGAAGACCGCATGCGTGCTGCCCTGCGCGACGGGCGCACACGCGATGCGATGTATGGAGGTGCCGCCGTCGGGCCGCAACGAAGCGACCTTATGGTGTGGCACGAAGCCAAAAACCAGCCCGCCGCACAATGTTCGACGGGTGAACAAAAGGCGCTTTTGCTGTCCATTGTGATGGCAAATACGCGTTTGCAAAGTCGGGCCCGGGGTGCGGGTCCGCTTTTGTTGCTAGACGAAGTGGTTGCCCATCTTGATGCCGAAAGGCGGGGTGACTTGTTTGACGAAATCGTGGCGCTTGGAGTTCAAGCCTGGATGACAGGCACGGACCGGGCGCTTTTTGATGGTCTGATCGGGCGCGCGCAGTTCTTCCGGGTGGAAGATGCCCGCGTGTCGCCCGAGATGATTTGATCCGTGACTGCCGAGGTTGTGACGCTATGACCAACGAAACAGAAGCTCCGATTGCCGACGGGATTGATCCGCAGGAATACGGCGCCGAATCCATCAAGGTTCTTCGGGGCCTGGAAGCGGTGCGCAAGCGGCCGGGCATGTATATCGGGGATACCGATGACGGAACCGGTCTGCATCACATGGTTTACGAAGTGGTCGATAACGCCATCGACGAAGCCCTTGCCGGTCATTGCGATACCGTGTGGGTTCAGTTGAACGGCGACGGATCGGCAACCGTTCGTGACAATGGCCGTGGTATTCCGACCGATATCCATAAGGAAGAAGGTGTTTCCGCAGCCGAGGTCATCATGACCCATCTTCACGCCGGCGGTAAATTCGACCAGAATTCCTATAAAGTTTCCGGTGGTTTGCACGGCGTTGGTATTTCGGTGGTGAATGCCCTGTCAACCTTGCTGAAATTGCGCGTCTGGCGCAACGGCAAGGAATATTACATGGAATTTTCCAATGGCGACGCCGTCAAACCGATGGCTGTTGTGGGCGATGCCCCGCTGACCGACGACGGAAAACCGCTGACCGGGACAGAAGTTACTTTCTATCCCGACGCCGAAATTTTCACGATGACCGAATTTAACCTGCCAACGCTTGAACATCGTTTGCGCGAACTGGCCTTTTTGAATTCCGGCGTGATCCTGACCTTGCGTGACGAACGCAGCAGCGATCCGACCGAAATCAAATTGCATTACGAAGGGGGCATTCGGGCATTCGTCGAATATCTTGATCGTTCCAAAGTGCGCCAGATCGAGGAATGTGTGTCGATTTCGGGCGAAAAAGACGGCATTACCGTTGAAGTCGCCCTGCAGTGGAACGACAGCTATCACGAAACCACGCTGTGTTTTACCAACAACATTCCCCAGCGCGATGGCGGCACTCATATGGCTGGTTTCCGCGCGGCCCTGACCCGGCAAATTAACAGTTATGCCCAGGAAAGCGGCATTGCGAAAAAAGAAAAGGTCTCGCTTTCGGGCGATGATGCCCGCGAAGGGTTGACCTGTGTGGTGTCGGTTAAAGTGCCGGACCCGAAATTTTCGTCGCAGACCAAAGACAAGCTGGTATCGTCCGAAGTGCGCCCGGTTGTTGAAAGTGTGGTCAATGACAAGTTGTCGCAATGGCTGGAAGAACATCCCCAGGATGCCCGCAAGATTGTAGGCAAGGTTGTTGAAGCCGCAACGGCGCGCGAAGCCGCGCGTAAGGCACGCGAACTGACCCGGCGTAAAGGTGCGCTCGATATTTCGTCGCTGCCGGGTAAACTGGCCGATTGCCAGGAACGCGACGCGAGCAAAGCCGAATTGTTTATCGTGGAAGGGGACTCCGCTGGCGGGTCGGCCAAGCAGGGCCGCGAACGCGGATTCCAGGCGATTTTGCCATTGCGCGGTAAAATTCTTAACGTGGAACGGGCCCGGTTTGACAAAATGTTGTCGAGCCAGGAAATCGGCACCCTGATTACGGCATTGGGAACCGGCATTGGCCGCGATGATTTCAATATCGAAAAAATCCGCTACCACAAAATCATCATCATGACCGATGCTGACGTCGACGGTGCGCATATCAGAACGTTGCTGTTGACCTTTTTCTATCGTCAGATGCCTGAAATGATCGAACGCGGGTATCTTTACATTGCCCAGCCGCCACTTTATCGCGCCAAGCGCGGCAATTCTGTTCAGTATCTTAAGGGTGACCGCGAGATGGAACAGTATCTGACCGCACAGGGCACCGAAGATGCGGTTCTGCAACTGCCCAGTGGCATGCAATATGCCGGGGCCGATTTGATCCGTATTGTTGATCTGGCCCGCAAGACCAAGGGGTTTTTGGAACCTTTGGCGCTAAAATTGCCGATTTCGGTGTTAGAACAGGCGGTTCTGGCCGGTGCGCTTAACCCGGCTTTGCTGGATGATGACCAGAAACGTCTGGAAGCATCACAAACGCTGGCTACCCATCTTGATGTTCTGGCCGAAGATTTCGATCGTGGCTGGAAGGGCGAAGCGCCGCTGGATCAGTTGATGATATGGCGGATGTTGCGCGGCGTTGAAGAACGCTATGTGATTGATGCCAATATCTTGCGCTCGGCCGAAAGCCGTGCCCTGGCAGGGCTGATTGAAGAACTGCGCGAGATTTTTGAAGCCGGTGCTGAATTCGTCGCCAAGGACAAGTCCTGGAAAATTCACGGCCCGGTCGATCTGGTCAATGCGGTGATGGAATTTGGCCGTCGCGGTATTTCGTTCCAGCGTTACAAAGGTCTGGGCGAAATGAACCCCGATCAGCTGTGGGAAACCACCCTTGACCCGAACGTCCGTTCGCTGTTGCAGGTGAAGGTCGAACATGCCGATGAAGCCGAAGAGGTCTTTTCGACCCTGATGGGCGATGTGGTTGAACCCCGTCGTGAGTTCATCCAGTCCAACGCCTTGAAAGTCGCCAATCTCGACGTTTGATCGGGGTTTTCCGGATTATAATATGATGCAGGGTCCGCCATTTTGTGGCGGGCCCTGCATGTATTTGAGGCGTATTCATTCTCGATAATCAGGTCGGGCGCCGTTGTCGCGCGCGGGTTATGCAGTGGCAGGCAAGGAGCTTGGCCGGGCCTGCAAACCGGCAACTACGCCGTTTGTCGAACAAACCGGTGGGCCTGAAAGGCCATCCACAGGCCAAGGGTGGCGGCAAGGCCGCCAATCAGGAAAACCGAGGCATAACCGGACCGGTCGGCAAGCAGACCAACCACCGGTGCCGTTGCGCCATAGGCAAGGTCCTGAAAGGCGGCAAAGCCACCAACGGCGGTGCCGCGCAAATGCGGTGGGACCTGTTTGACAACCTCGGACCCCATGGCGGGAAACACCATTGAACAGCCGATCCCGGTTAGCAAGGCACCGGAAAAGGCCAGTTCCGGGGTCGGGGCCAGCCACAGCAGGTATTGACCGACCGCCTCGATGGCAAGGGAGGCCATGGCAACCGGGGTGCCGCCAATGCGGTCGGGCAGATGGCCGAAAAACAGGCGCATTATAACGAAACCGGCGCCAAAACAGGTTAACCCCAACCCGGCATAGGCCCAGCCACGGCTGAGGAAATAGAGCGAGAAAAACGCCCCCAGTGCGGCAAAGCCAATGCCTTGCAGGCCGACAACAACGCCGGGTCGCCAGATGCGGCCGATGATTTTCCAAAATGATTCGCGCTGCCCGGCATGGGGCTGAACCGCAGGAAGCCAGTGAATGGCCAAAAGCCCGATCAAGGGCAGGATGATGCAAACAACCATCAGCCCGGAAAAACCGGTACGTTCGAGCAAGGCAAGGCCCAGCGGCCCCCCTGCGGCAAAGGAGCCATACATGCCCATGCCAACAAGGGCGATGACCTTGCCAGACCGCTGCGGCCCCATCAGGCCAATCGCCCAGCTGACCATGCCAACCATGCCCAGGCTTTCGCCCAGACCCAGCAATAACCGGCCGACGAGCAGCACGGCATAGGCCCCGCCCACCGATAATTGCGGCAGGCTGGAAACCAGGCAGATCACCCCGGCGACGGCATAGATGACAAGGCCGCGTTGCATGCAAATTTTGCCACCAAGCCGATCCGCACTGGCACCGGCACGGCTGCGCGTGACAATGGTGGATAAAAAGGCAATGCCAACTGCCAGCCCGCCAAAGCTGTTATTTAAGGCAAGGCCGTTAACCACATGGATCGGCACAGCGGGAAGGGACATTGCAACGGAAAGATAAGACAAAAAAAGCGCCCCCGTCAGGATAAGGACATAACGGTAGGCAGGGTCGGGACGTGAAGATGTGATAATCACGTAAAACACTCCGGTTAATGGTCAGGTTGGTCTGCGGGGGAGTGCGAAACGGACAGGCAAGCGCACCCTTCCCGAACAGGTTCGGCAGGTGCGTTGGTTGACGTTAACGCTTACGGCGGGGGCCAAAACGGCGATGCCCGCGAAAATTATTTTGTAATAAATGGCTTTGGTACGGCGCGGCGCGGCCCGTTTCGGGCATTTTGCGCCTGTTATTCAGGTGGTTGTCTGGTTGATAAATGATGCTTTTCAGCCAAGCCGTATGGAAAGTTCAACATCCTCGTCAAACGGGATCGACATATATCCCAGGGCGGGTGAGCGCACGATTTCGAGATAATAGGGGCTGTAATCGGCGTTATCGGCAAGGATCAACGCGCCCGGTTTCAGGTGTTTTTCAACCAACTCCAGAATTTCGGGATATAGCGCCTTGGCCCCATCGAGCAAGACCAGATCAATTGTTTCGGGCAGGTCATCGCGCAGCGTTTGCAAGGCATCGCCATGGCGAATTTCTACAAGGTCGATCAGGCCGGCGGTGGTCAGGTTTTCATGTGCGCGGGCGACTTTGGAGGGTTCAAACTCGGCGGTGATCAGTTTGCCACCACCATTGTCGCGCAGGGCTGCAGCAAGATGCAGGGTTGAAATACCAAACGAGGTGCCAAATTCAACAATGGTGCGGGCGTTGCAACTGCGTGCCAGCATATAAAGCAAGCTGCCCGTTGCGCGTGATACTGCAAGGGGCTGGTCTTTCAGGCGGGTATAAAATTCTTGATACTCGGTTTTGCTGTGCATCAGGCGGGTTTGTTCGGCAGGTGAAATGTCGGCCACGGCAGCGCGTGGCGACATTTTGGCCGCTTCGTTAAACAGGTGGTCCAGCAACGCGGCAAGCGGGCTGCTGGTCAGGGTATTAAGGGGCGTCATCCCATTCTCCGGTGATTATCAGGCGCGGTCTTGCGCCTTGGCAAAAATACGATTAATTGTTCACGTTTACTATTCGCATTGCCAGGTGCCGATATGACAGCCCCCCAAAAGCCGCGGATTTCCTTGCGCAGAAAGCCCAAACAGGCCCGCTCGGCCGACCTTGTTTCGGCAATTTTGCAAGCTGCTATTCAGGTTTTAGCCAAAGAAGGCGCACAACGATTTACCACCGCCCGGGTCGCCGAAAAGGCCGGGGTCAGTGTGGGGTCGCTCTATCAGTATTTCCCCAACAAGGCGGCGATCCTGTTTCGGTTGCAAAGCGATGAATGGCAGCAAACAAACGGTTTGTTGCTCGGCATCCTCAAGGACACTTCATTGCTGCCGCCTGAGCGGTTGCGAACCCTTGTTCATGCCTTTGTCCGTTCGGAATGTGACGAGGCCGCTATGCGGGTGGCGTTAAATGATGCCGCCCCGCTTTATCGCGATGCCCCCGAAGCCCGCACCGCCAAAGAAACAGGGAAACAGGCGATACAGGATTTTATGAAAGAGGTATTGCCTGATTGTGATGAGAGCGTGCGCAAACTGGCAGGTGATTTAATTGCGACAACGTTGGGCGAGGTGGGAAAGCGGTTTTCCGAACATCCGCGGACAGCAAGCGAAATTGACACTTATTCCGATGCATTGGCGGACATGCTGTGCGCCTATATCGAAAGTTTGAAAGCCGTATAACACGATCGCACCGCGCATATTTATGCCGTACCGGGGGTTTTGTGCGCGGATGCGCAGATGACTGATCCGTTTCATTACGCAGAACGTGCCAAGGCAATGGCGGGTCGGGTATGCATTTGCTACTATTTGTTAAGGCATTGAGCGTTTACTCAAAAAGTAAAAATAAACCTGCGATATGAGCGGATTGGGACGTGGCTGAAAATAACGAAACCAAACGAAGTGGCGCAGATGCGGCACAGGCAGCCCTGCAAGAAATCGAAGATCGCCGCCTGGGTGAAATAAGGCGGCGCAAACGGCGTGTGCGGCTGGTGGTGGCAACGATCATATTGCTGGTAAGCGGCGGGATCGCGACTTTCGTTACCGTAACGATCAAAAGCCAGCTTGATTTCAGCCGCAAGGCGGACCGTAGCCCGGATGTTCAGATTGTTGGATTTGACGGCACTGTGCTTGAAACGGTTAAGGGGCATTACAGCCAGGATGTGTCGTTAAATTCGCTGCCAAAACGGTTGCAGAATGTTTTTGTCGCGGCTTCTGATCCCGGATTTTACCACCATTTAGGGGTGAGCCTGAGCGACATCACGCGCATTGTATCGGGCGATGATGCGCCGGGTTCAACTCTGACCATGAAGGTGGCGCGCAGTTTTTTTGAGGTGCCCGAAACCGGATCGGTGCGCAATCTGGAAGAATTGCTGGTCGCTTTGTGGCTGGAAGCGCGGTTTGATAAAAGCACCATTTTGCGGTCTTATCTTGAACGCAGATATGCCGGATCGGGTATTTTCGGCGTAACCGCAGCATCGCGCATTTTGTTTGGCGTGCCGGCCGAGGATATGAGCCTGCATCAGGCGGCCGTCCTTGCGGTGGCAATGAATGACCCGGTGGGGCTTAATCCGTTGCATTTCCCGGCGGCCTCCGCGCATGCGGCCAATATTGTGCTGCAGGAAATGGCGACCCTTAAAATGATCGCCCCCGAACAGATTGCCGCCCTGTCGCGCACGGCACCGCAACTGTCCCCGCAAGTTAACCAAGGGGATTATTCGCAATACGTGATTGATCTGGTGATGGAAGAAGTTGCCCGCCGGATCGGTTATACCAGCAAGGATTTGCGGGTCGTCACCAGCATTGATGCCCGGATGCAAATGATGGCGCAGCAAGCGGTAACCGAAGTTAGCAAATTGCGCCTGCAACCCCGGGGGGCCGACCAGGCGGCGTTATTGTCGATCAGCCCGGATGGGCGGGTGCGTGCCATGGTGGGCGGTACCCAATATGACCCGATGTCGCAGGACCGGGCATGGAATGTGCGCCATTATCCCGGGCGCATGATTAAAATTTTACCCTATTATTACGCCCTTAATGAAAACCCGGATCCGGCTCAATGGGTGCGCGATAACCGCAAGGAAGTCGGCGGCTGGAAACCGGTTAACCCGGACCGCAAATATCGCGGGCAGGTTTCGCTGCGCGATGCCTTTGCCCGGGATGTGAATACCGTGCCGGTCGAACTGACCGATACGTTCGGGCTGGATAATGTGCGCAATTTTGCCGCCAAGATTGGCATTGCAAGCCCGCTTTCCGAGGATATCCGAACCGTTGTTGGCCTTGACCCGGTGACACTGCCCGATATTGCACGCCTGCATGTGCTGTCGCTAAATGGTGGGGTCGCACCCGAAATTACCATTGTTAATTCGATCAGCTCGACGGCGGAAGGCCAGCCGGTTTTGTATCAGCGTATGCAACAAAGCAGCGAAAAATTGCTAACCGACGAGGCGATGCTGGCGGTTAACAGCATGTTGGCAGGTGTGACCGACCCGCAGGTGCGGCTGGACCGGCCCTTTGTCGGGTTCGGGGCCTTGGCCGGGCGCGGTAGCGATGCGTGGTTTGCCGGGTTTACCGCCGATTTATACACCGTCGTCTGGGTGGGCAATGACGATAAAAGCCGCGCACCGGCCATTCGCCCCGATGTCGAGGTGGCATCGCTGTGGCGGTTATTCATGCTTGATGCGATGCAGGGATTTTCAATTCGCTCGGTGGCGCGTGGCACCAGCCAGCGCCTGATCGAGGAAGATGGTGTGACCGATTTCTGGAAACGGCACTGGGTGGACCCCAACCCGCCGCTAAGCAATAACGCCCGGAACTGACAAACATGATTTTTGGCTGGGCAGGGCCGCGCTGCAATTGCCGGGGGGATTTTTGCCTGACGGCTGGCGTGGCCGCAGCGGTGCGAGGTGGTGCGCATTGATGCGCGGTGATGCAATGTGGTTAAACCAAAGCAGCAGGCTGTAATTATTCAAATTTGGAAATATTACAGCCACTTTGTGTTAAGCTGACACGCAATTGCGTTTGCGGGGCTTTGGGGGCGACGTATCGGATCTGCATGGCGGGGGTCATGCCGGGCCGAACGGGACTATCTTCAATAAATCTCAAACCAGTTATGCGATGAAAGCCATCCTGTTTTGGAAGGCCTTCACGCAGCCCGGCAGCGGGTTGTAAAACGAATATTTTGTCGGCATGCAAACACTGTTTCTTAGGGAAATGATGTTTCACTGCCCGCCTGGTATCGTGTTTGTCCCTGCCTGTTGCATATGCCGCTCAAACAGGATTTGCCTGTTTTGGGTGGCGGTTTTACGTGCCCATCCCGGTTATTTCAGGTTTAGAGGACGATTGTGGCGAAGCGACCTACTCGAAAATCATCTGCGACACCCAGACGTCGTTCTTCTCGCCGTTCCTCGGGGCGTCGCCGTGGGGGGGCAAAGCGGTCTTTTTCATCCATGCTGGGGGCGCTGGTACCGCGCCCCATGCTGATCGCCCAGATCATGATGGTGATGGCGGTGTGGGCCGTGGTGTTGTGCGGCGGGCTTGCGGCCTATTATGGTTATGATCTGACCAGCAAAATTGATTTTGATGTTGCCACCCAGCGCAAGCCACTGGTGCGCATCATGAGCATTGATGGCGTTAATCTGGCCAATTACGGCGACCGTTACGGCAGCCCGGTCGAGGTGGGCGATCTGCCAGATTATGTCGGGCAGGCGTTTGTATCGATTGAAGACCGGCGCTTTTATCATCATTTCGGTATCGATCTTATCGGCATAAGCCGGGCCCTTGTGACCAATATCTGGCGCGGGCACATCGCCGAAGGCGGCAGCACCATTACCCAGCAGTTGGCCAAAAACCTGTTTTTGTCGCCCGAACGCAGTTATGGCCGCAAGGTCGAAGAGGTTTTGTTGTCGCTGTGGCTGGAAGTTAAGTTTTCCAAACAGCAAATCCTGTCGCTGTATTTAAACCGCATTTATTTCGGTTCGGGCGTGTATGGCATTGATGCCGCCTCGCAGCAGTATTTTGGCGTTGATCCGCGCCGTTTGTCGCTGTATCAGGCGGCGGTTCTGGCGGGCCTGCCCAAGGCACCTAGCCGCTATAACCCGCTGGTGGCGCCTGAAGCGGCGGCCAAACGGGCCAATCAAGTGATCAATGCGATGCTTGATACCGGCGCGATCAGCAAAGAGCAGGCCCGAACAAACCATTATACCACCGTTACAACCGCGTCGGCGAGCGGGCGCGGTGGCCCTGATGTGCGCTATTTCACCGACTGGATTTTGGACCGGGTGACCGATTATGTCGGCTATCACGACCAGGATATGGTGGTGTATACGACGCTTGATTCAAACTTGCAGGATTCCGCCGAAGAAGCAGTCAGCCGGGTGCTTGACAGCAAGGAAGCCGAAAAGCGCCGCGCCAGTCAGGGCGCACTGGTTGCGATGACGCCAGACGGATCGGTTCGGGCGATGGTGGGGGGTAAAAACTTTTTCCAAAGCCAGTATAACCGGGTGACACAGGCCAAACGCCAACCCGGATCGGTGTTTAAACTGTTTGTTTATCTGGCCGCCCTTGAAGATGACATGCACGCCGATGACTGGATGCGCGACGAGCCGTTTACCGTGAAGGGCTGGAGCCCGCGCAACTTTGACCGGCAACACCATGGCACCATGTCGTTGCGCGATGCGGTGGCAACATCGAACAATACCATCGCGGTGGAAGTGGCGATGAAAACCGGGTTGAATAAAGTTATTAATATGGCCCATGCCCTGGGGGTGTCGTCGGACCTGCCCGCTGAACCCAGCCTGGCACTGGGTACAAGCGAAGTTACGTTGCTGGAAATGACATCGGCCTATGCCGTTGTATCGAACGGCGGGTTTAACATTATCCCGCACGCTATTACCAAAATTGTCGGTCAGGATGGCAATATTTTGTATGAACGCGAAGGCGGTTACATGACCCGGGTTTTAAACCCGGTCACGGCGGGCGAAATGAACAATATGCTGGCCGCTGTGATTGCCAACGGCACGGGTAAAAATGCCCTGCTGGACCGCCCGGCGGCGGGGAAAACCGGCACCACATCGGATTATCGCGATGCCTGGTTTGTCGGTTATACCGCCGATCTGGTCGCCGGGGTGTGGATGGGCAATGATAACGGATCGCCGATGGACAAAGTCACCGGTGGCGGTTTGCCCGCCAGCATGTGGAAGTCTTTTATGCTCCATGCCCATCAGGATTTACCGGTGCGATCTTTGGGCAAGGCCGCCTCGATGCGCTCTATTCGTATGGGCGAGAATGACAGCTGGAAAAAATTCAATTCCGGTTTTAGCGGCAGTACCAGCAGATAGTCTTTAGAGCATATTTCCTTTAATAAGACCCATTTTGTTTAATTTTGACGTGCCGTTTGGCAAGGCACAGCGCGCCGCGCGATGCGGCGCATCGGGCAAGCGGTGTAACGCCGTCAAACGCCGTCAAAATTGAACCCTCCGGGCCCGCGCATTTTGCTGCTCGCAGCTGATCATATCTGACCCGGGAAACGCACGTGTCGCATCGTAAGCCGGGTGGCAAGCTTCGCAATTTTCATCGGGCATAAAAAAAGAGGCCGGATGTCGGTTGGCGACAATCCGGCCCGAGGAAGGCATTCTCAGTTCCGAAAGGGAGCATCCGGAACCGCTGGAAAGACCTTGATAAGCGCCTTGACCTGTGGTGGACGCGGGGAGGTGTCGTGGATGCAGATCAAGGGGGTGTCACGTTATCAAAGCCGGATCAGGACGGGGTTTTCACCGCCTGATGACCCAACTTCTCCAGGAAAGCCAGGCATTCGTCGAGTTGGGATATCTCGACAAATTCGTTGCGTTTGTGGGCCTGTGTGATCGAGCCCGGGCCGCAAATGATGGACGGAATATTGCCCTGTTTTTCAAAGATTCCGCCTTCGGAACCGTATGAAACCTTGCCCGAAACTTCGTCGATGATGTTGCGAACAAGGGCAAAGCTTTCGGCATCGGTGCAATCGCCCATGCCCGGATAATGAAAGATTTCTTCCCATTCAAAGCCGGTATCGGCTTCGCGGGCTTTCATTTCGGCATCCAGTGTTTGCGTGATGCGGGTTTTGATGTTGTCAATCACGGCTGCGGCATCGTGGTCGGGCAAGTGGCGAATTTCAAAGGTAAATTCACAACTGTCGGGCGTCACATTGGTGGCGGTGCCGCCCGAAATGGTGGTGGTCAGCATGGTGCTGTGCGGCACGGTAAAATCGGGGTCGAACGGGCCGTTGGTTTCAATTTCGCGGGCGACATCGGAAATAAGGGCGATGGCACGCGACGCATATTCAATGGCATTGACGTGATCGGGGGCAAAGGACGAATGCCCGGCGGTGCCCGTCACGGTCACGCGCATCGAATATTTGCCTTTTTGGCCGTTAATTACCTTCATTTCCGTCGGTTCGCCAATAACAGCCAGGCGCGGCGGATGATCAATTTTTGCCAAATGCTCCACCATACTGCCAACACCAAGGCAGCCGACTTCTTCATCATAAGACAGGCACAGATGAAACGGAATGGCCAGGTCCTGTTTGACCAGTTCCGGGATCAGGGCCAGCGCGCAGGCGGCAAAGCCTTTCATATCGGCCGTACCGCGGCCAAACAATTTGCCGTCGCGTTCGGTCATGTCAAAAGCCGGGCTTACCCAGCCTTTTTCAAGCGCCGGCACCACATCGGTATGGCCGGACAGAACAATACCGGGCACGTCTTTGGGGCCGATGGTGGCCAGCAGATTGGCCTTTTCACCGGTTTCATCATAGAACAGCGTGGTTTCAATGTCGTACTGGGCAAGATAATCCTGCACATACCGAATAAGGCCGAGATTCGAGTTCTTGCTGGTCGTGTCGAACGCCACCAGCTTGCCCAGAATATCGATGGCAAGGTGCAGGCGGGACATGTTGGTTTGGGTCATTTTTCAGCTTCTTGTGTCTCGAATTAATTGGCGGCGCGCACGTTGCTGCGCCATTTTTGCCATTCGCGGCGAATGGTCAGGGCCACGAACAGAATGGTCAGGATAAAGAATCCCCAGGAAATCCATGACTGGAAGAAGATGCTCAGGTCACCGCGCGAAATGGCGAGCGAACGACGCATATTGTCTTCAAACATCGGGCCAAGGATAAAGGCGATCAGGAACGGTGCCGCAGGAACGTTCAGCACCATCATCGCAAAGCCGACAACCCCCATTACCAGCAGCACGGCAACGTCAAACGGGCTTGAAGAAACCGAATAGATGCCAAAAACACACAGGATAACGATACAGGGCAGCAGCAATTGCTGTGGAATACGCGAGATTTTGGCAAAGCCGCTGGCGGTTAGTTTGCCTGCGATAAACAGGAAGACCGAGCTAAACAGCATGCCGATAAACAGCGAATAAACTTCGCCGATATTGTTTTGAAACAAGAGCGGGCCGGGGGTAAGGCCGTGGATCATGAAAGCACCGAGCATCACACCCGTAATCACGTCACCGGGCACCCCAAGGGCCAAAAGCGGGATCATGGTGGCACCGCAGCAGCCGTTATTGGCCGATTCAGATGCCGCAATACCTTCAAGTTCGCCTTCGCCAAACCGGTCGCCGTTTTTCGAGGTGCGCCGCGCTTCGCTATAGGAAAAGAACGCCGCGGTGGACGGGCCAATACCGGGAATAGCACCTAAAATAACGCCAATGAAGCTGCCCCGAATGATTGTTTTCAGGCTGCCGCGAAATTCCTTCATGGTCAGGCGGTTATCGCCCAGTTTCATGGCCTGGGTGTTTTCCTCGGGCCGGAAAATGGCAAGTTTCAGCATTTCAGGCAGGGCAAACAAACCGATCAGCACCGGCACCACACCAAGGCCGCTTTTCATGTCTTCGGTCATGGCAAAGCGAAACGAGCCGTACATGTCCTCGCCAACGGTCGCAAGCAACAGGCCAAGGCAGGCAGCAACAATGCCCAGCAACAACGAACGCCCGGAAATGCTGGCAACAATCGTCAACGAAAAGGCCATCAGCATGAAATATTCCGGCGGGCCGACACGCAGGGCAAAAATCGCCAGTGGGGCTGCCAGAAAGATCAGCGAAATGTTGGAAATAAAATCGCCAATGCAGCTTGAGACCAGCGCCATATTAAGCGCCTTGCCCCCTTTGCCTTCGCGGGCCAGCGGGTAGCCGTCCAGCACCGTACAGGCCGCCGATGCAGTGCCCGGTGTTTTGATCAGGATGGCCGAAATCGACCCGCCATAGGTTGACCCTTTATACAGGGCGACCAAAAGCAAAAGGCTGGTAACGGGCGGCATATAAAAGGTAAAGGGCAATGCCAGCGTTACGGCCATGGTGCCGGTCATGCCAGGGATAGCACCAATAATGACTCCACCCCAGATCCCGGCAGCCATAACGATAAAATTGGGCAGTGTCGCGACAGCGACAAAGGCGCCAAGCAATTCATTCCACATGGTGTTTTCTCGTCAGATCAAATGCAGCAGACGGGCAAGGGAAAACCATTTGCCGTGCGGGAAAGGGGTATGGGTGATTTCGGTGAAAACCACATACAGGAAAATCGGAAAAATAATGCTGAGCCCGATCATCCATGCCCGTTTGGTAAAATCGCCGGTCATGATGAACAGGAAGGCCAGCAACACAATGGTTGCGGTCAGAAAGCCGATTTTCGGCATCAGATACACAAAGGCGGCAAAGCCCGCGATCATGCAGATAAAACGGTAGGCAAAAATGCGGTTGGCACACAAATAGGCACCAATCGGCGTGATCTGGTCGCTGGAGCGGCGGCGCATTTTAGGCACCGCCAGAACCAGGGCCAACGCCCCCATGACAACGCCGACCCAGCCAATAACGCGGGGCCACATGTCAGGGGGCGGGGCAAACCCCGGAATAAAGGACGGAACCCGAACATAGACCGGGATCAGAACAAACAGAACAAGGGCAAAAAATGCCGTTGCCACCAGTCCGGTGTAAAAATCGCGGTTGGGGATCATGGTTCCGCCTCGCATCCTAAAAACGGGGTAAAATCTTACTGGATGTAACCAAATTTCACAGCCAGACCATGATACAGGTCGAACTGGGATTTGACATAGGTTGACGGATCTTCATCACCGATAACCGAGATGGAACCACGTTTTTTGGCCAGATCAAGCCACTGTTCGTTGGTCGCAACTTTACCCAGGATGTCTTTCCATTTGGCAACAACATCGTCGGGCAGGCCTTTGGGGGCGTAAAGGCCGCTCCAGCCGCCAACCTGGGCTGCGGTTGCATAACCCAGTTCTTTTGCGGTCGGAACGTCGGGCAAATCAGCCATACGTTTGGGGGCATACACCATCAGGGCGCGCATTTTGCCAGCCTGGATATGGGGCATCAGCGAACCGGCCGAAATGGCCAGGAAGTCAACATGGTTACCCAAAAGGGCTGCTGCCAACGCGCCGCCGCCTTTGTAAGGCACCAGGGTCGATGCGCTTAACGGGTCAAGACCGGCATCAGACAGCAAAGCCTGAACCGAAAAGCCGTCAATCGCGGTGGGGCCGGATGCGGCATAGGTGGTGGCACCGTTGCTTTCCTTGATCTTGGCAATCAGGTCATCAATGGTTTTGATATCAGACTCGGCATTAACCGCCAAAATCATCGGGGTTGCTTCGAGAATACCCAAAAAGGTGTAGTCATCCCATGCGACGGGGCTGTCGGAATAAACCGCCGGATAAAGCGCCATGCCAACACGCGACAGCAGCAGGGTGTAACCATCGGGATCGGATTCGGTTACGAAACGCGCGCCGTTCATGCCGCCGTTACCGGTTTTATTCACAACAATGACCGGCTGTTCGTTGGTGTAGTTGCGCGCAGTTTCTGCAAGCGCACGACCAGCCAGATCAGAGGCGCCACCGGCGCCGTAAGGAACAACAAGGGTAATGGCCTTTTCCGGGTAGGAATCAGCCTGTGCTGCCGACGCAAATGCCGTTGCGCAAGCAAGAGCTGCAACACCCAGTGCAGCTTTCTTCAGATGACGAAACATTTTCATGTCTCCCTGGAGGTGATGGCGTTATTGCCAAGTTGATGCTTCTTGTTTTGTGTCTGAAACATGGCAAACTATAACTATTGAAGCAAAAAATTAATTTCAGTATTACTTATGTAAATACTGAAACCTATGCGGAGGGGGTGGCATGAATTTACGCGAGCTGGAAAGTTTTAATGCTTTCATGGCCTATGGCACCGTTAGCAAGGCGGCCGAGGCCATGAATATCAGCCAGCCGATGGTCAGCCGGATGTTGGCAAGTCTGGAGAAATCGGTGGGATTTGCGTTGTTTGTCCGTAAACGCAACCAGCTTGTCGCGACCGAGGAAGCCGCCCAGTTCCACCACACAGTGTTACGGACCCTGAACGGTTTTCGCGACCTTGAAAGCAGTGCGCGCGCCATTGCCAACCAGCAGCTCGGCAGCATTCGCATTGCCGCCCAGCCGATTTATGTCGACACCTATCTTTTGGATGTTATCGCCAAATTCAAGGCGTTACACCCCAATGTGTCGGTCAGCATTACCGATTCCGGCATGGAAGGCATACTGGAAATGGTCACATCGAGAAATTGCGATTTGGGCATTGGCATTACGCTTGATCTGATGGACCGCGATGTGGCGATGATGCGCCTGGCAAAATGCCGTGCCGTTTGCCTGATGCCGCGCGATCACAGGCTGGCCGGGTTTGAAACCATTGATATTGATTTGCTGCGCGGCGAGAAATTTATCGAGCTAAGCAACGGCAGCCCGCTGCGCACCAAGGTTGACTATATTTTTCAAATTGCCGGGCGCCTGCGCCACATCGCGGTCGAGGCCCGCACGGTGCGCACCATTTCACGGCTGGTGGAACGCAATGTTGGCATCGCGATCAGTGACCCGTTTGCTGCTTTGCTGGTCGATCAGGACCGGGTGGTGGCGCGCCCCCTTACCCCGGAAATTTCGTGGGATGTGGCGGTGTTTCATGCCAACCGCGAATTATCGAACGTGCAACGCAGTTTTTTGGCGTTTCTGCGCGATGAACTGCCCCATCTGCGCGATGCCGGATGTGTGCTGTAATATCGCCCGTTTCGGGTTTTATGCCTTCTGATCAAAGGCCAGCTTGGCAGCAAGGGCCAAAAAAACGCAGCCGGTAAAAACCTGAAATGCACGGGCGATGCGCGCGGAACGGGCCAAAAACTGCCCCAGTTTGCCGGCGAACCCGCCAACCAGACAGTTAATGATGGTGCCGCCGATATTCAGGATTAGCCCCAAAAGCAGGAATTGCAGCAAAACCGACCCGCGTTTGGGGTCAACAAATTGCGGTAAAAACGCCAGCACAAAAACAATGATCTTCGGGTTCAGCAAATTAACCACAATGCCGTCCCGCCATGCCCGAATGGCCGATCCCTTGCGGGTTTCGGCGGCCTTCAATGTTTGGTTGCGGTTTCTAAATGCCTGGAATGCCAGCCACACCAGATAGGATATCCCCGCCCAGCGTAGCATTTGAAACGCAACCGGGTGGGAAGCCAACAAAGCCGCCAGCCCCAAACCGGCCAGTAATGTATGCACAAGCGCGCCGGTCGATATGCCAAAGCTGGCCGCCAGCCCCGCCCGCGGGCCGGATTTAATGCCCTGCCCCAGACAAAACAGCATGTCGTTGCCCGGCGTCATATTAAGGGCAAGGGCGGTGGGCACAAAAACCAGCAATGTTTGAAGCGGGATCAGCATAAGAAACCTTGGACATGACAGGGACGAAAAGGGTGAAAGGGCGCTCGGCTTTTATAAACTGTAATGGCATTTCAAAATGCCGCAGGTAAAGAAATTACTCGCCCGCGCCAAACCGGTGTAGCCCGGACCCGTTGCGTTTTAACCAGTGTTGCTGTTTGGCTGAGGATCCATAAAGGTCGTCAACCACCTTCCAGAAGCGCGAGCTGTGGTTAAGTTCCTGCAAATGGGCAACCTCGTGGGCGACGACATAATCCAGCACGTCTTCGGGGGCCAAAATCAGCCGCCAGCTAAAGGATAAATTGCCGCCCGACGAGCAACTGCCCCAACGCGTGCGGGTATCCTTGATCGAGATGCGGTTGATTTTTTTGCCGATTTCCTCGGCATAGGCGTGGGCGCGCGGGGCGATTTCCAGTTTGGCCTGTTTTTTCAGCCAGTCGGCGACTCGCCGGTTGCTGTGTTCCATGGCGCCCGAAACCCAGATCACGCCGGATTCCGCCCACACCCCGCGTTTGGCATCGGGAACGGCGCGAATGGCATGTTCATTGCCCAAAAATGGCACCCACGCGCCGGGTACAAACAAGACCCGGTCGGGCAGGCGTGACAGGTGCGCTTCGATCCAGTCGACATGCTGGCGCAGCATCGACAGGGCGGTTTTACGCGATATACCGTTGGGAACGACGACTTCCACGCCATCGAAGCCCGGATCGATCCGCAATTTAAGCCGCGACGCGCGCGCACTGCTGCGCAGGCGCACCGGCACAGGGCCCAAACGCGGCAGGTCAATTTCGGTTTCTTCGATGTTATTTGCCATATTGGTGTGGATAATCGCCGAATCTGTTAAAAAAGCACGTCAAATTTACGCGTTTTTACGGGCAGGCGCATCTTGGCCCTTGCCCGTCACATGGGTTTTCCTATACTCCGCGCGCAAGGTCCAGGGTCCAGATTGGTGAATGTTTCGTTTTGGTCCCCGTGATAACACGGGATGACGGCGAAACCACGCTGCCCCGGCACAACATCGGAAGAAGAAAGGCGTCACAGCATGAGCAATCCGGTTAAAAAGGTGGTGCTTGCCTATTCGGGCGGGCTGGATACCTCCATTATCCTGAAATGGCTGCGCGAAGAATATAATTGCGAAGTCGTTACTTTCACCGCCGACCTCGGCCAGGGCGAGGAACTGGAACCTGCCCGCAAAAAAGCCGAAATGTTTGGCGTGAAAGAAATTTTCATCGAGGATCTGCGCGAAGAATTCGTGCGTGAATATGTCTTCCCGATGTTCCGCGCCAATGCCCATTACGAAGGCGTTTATCTGCTTGGCACCTCGATCGCACGGCCCCTGATTGCCAAGCGCCAGATCGAAATCGCCGAAATGGTCGGGGCTGATGCCGTGTCGCACGGCGCAACCGGCAAGGGCAATGACCAGGTTCGGTTTGAACTGGGTTATTACGCGCTGAAACCTGACGTTCGGGTGATTGCACCGTGGCGTGAATGGGATCTGAACTCGCGCACCATGCTGCTCGATTTTGCCAAAAAGCACCAGATTCCGATTTCGGCTGACAAGGCTGGCGGCGATGAGCCCCCCTATTCGACCGATGCCAACCTTTTGCATATTTCCTATGAAGGCAAGGCGCTGGAAGACCCGTGGGGCAAGCCGGACGAAAACATGTTCATGCGCACCGTTTCCCCGCAGAACGCACCTGACGCCATCACCACCATCGAAATCGAATTTGAGCAGGGCGACCCCGTTGCCATTAACGGCAAACGCATGAGCCCGGCCACCCTTCTGACCGCGCTAAACGATGTTGCCGGTAAAAACGGTATCGGCCGGCTGGATCTGGTCGAAAACCGCTATGTTGGCATGAAGTCGCGCGGCGTTTACGAAACCCCGGGCGGCACCATTCTGGCAACCGCGCACCGTGCGATGGAATCGATCACGCTGGACCGTAATGCAGGCCATCTTAAAGACGAGCTGATGCCGCGTTACGCCGAAATGATCTATAATGGGTATTGGTGGTCGCCGGAACGTCAGGCCCTTCAGCGCCTGATCGATGATACCCAGAAAACCGTTAACGGCGTTGTGCGCCTTGATCTGTATAAGGGTAATGTCACCGTGACCGGCCGTAAATCGCCCAACTCGATTTATTCCGAAGCCCACGTCACCTTTGAAGCCGACACTGTTTACAACCAGCGCGATGCCGAAGGCTTTATCAAGCTCAACGCCCTGCGTTTGCGTCTTGGTTTTGATCGCGACAGCGTTAAATAAACGCGGCTTGCGACAAGAACCAGCTATTCGGGACGAGGGGTGTTTGGCACCCCTCGTTCTGTTTTAACCCCCGAGATACAAGACTGCGATGCAAAGATACAAATGCACTGTCGAATATGATGGTCGCCCCTATCATGGCTGGCAGTATCAGGATGACGTGATTTCCGTACAAAAGGTGTTTGAAGCAGCCCTTGAAAAGCTGGTGAAAACCTTTGTCCGCGTTCATGTCTCGGGGCGGACCGATGCCGGGGTGCATGCGCTGGGCCAGGTGGTGCATTTTGATCTGGAAAAGGTTTATCCCGCCGAGGCGGTGATGAATGCCCTGAACCATTATTTGCAACCTGCCCCCGTTGCCGTGATCAGTGCCGAAATGGTCGATCAGGATTTTCACGCCCGGTTCGGGTCGAAAAAACGCTATTACATGTACCGGATTATCAACCGCCGCCAACCGCTGACCTTTGAAGCCGGGCTGGCATGGGGGGTTTATAAATCCCTTGATATTCCCGCGATGAACGAAGCCGCCCAACATTTGATTGGTACGTTTGATTTTACCAGTTTTCGCGCCACCGAATGCCAAGCCAACAGCCCGATCAAAACGCTGGAACGTTTGGAAGTGGTCGCGGGCGAGGGGCATGAAATACGCATCTATGCCGAAAGCCGGTCCTTTTTGCATCATCAGGTGCGTAATATGGTGGGCACCCTTGTGCTGGTGGGCAAGGGAAGCTGGCAACCGCTTGACGTGAAAACGGCACTTGAAGCAAAACGCCGCAGCGCTGGTGGCCCCACTGCCCCGGCAGACGGGCTTTATTTTGTTCGGGTCGAATACTGATTTTCACCCATGGTTGCGGGTGTTGCGCCTTGGTCTGTTTCCAGACTGGAATAGTAATCATTTGAAATTGGTGCAGTTTTTTTCAGTCTCGTCTTTTGCGTGTGTGAAATTAATTCTTTCTCCTGTATTGTGATTTTCATGCCTGTTCCCAACAGGTAAGAAAACCCCGGCAATTTGTTTCGCCGTCCTACCGTGCGAATTCCTGTCAGGGGCGTAAACGGGAGAGACCTCTGAGATGAAGAATAGCATTGTCTTTAAAGTCACTGCGGCATCTGTGGTGATTCTGATTGTGGGGATCATGCTGCTGGGGGGCGTGATCATGCAGCGTGTTTCGCAACAGGTCAGCGATACCAGCCTGCAATCCCAAAAACTGAATTTGCGTGTCGCAGCCCTGATTTTTCAGGACCAGACCCCGGATTTAAAAGTCACCATCGACAAGGCCGGTGAAACAACCCGCCTGGTGATGCCCGAAATTCCCGATTTATCATCCCACGCCATGATCGACAAAATTGGCACCGCCACCGGCGAAACCGCCACGGTGTTTCAATGGGTTCCCGATAAAAAGGATTTCATCCGCGTTTCAACCAACATCATCAAACCCGATGGCACGCGTGCGGTGGGCACTTTTCTGGGCAATGGCAGTGCGGCCTATGGCCCGGTAACGTCTGGTAAAACCTTTCGCGGCGAAGCCCTTATTCTGGGCAAGGAATATGTCACCCAATACACCCCGATTTTTAATACCGCCGGGGTCGTACAGGGCATTTTGTATGTTGGCATTGAAAAGGCCAAGGTGGCGGCGGTGTCGGGATCTATCGGCATGCGCATTATTATTGCCGGTATTATCGTTGCGATTATTGCCACCATCCTGCTTGCAATTTTGCTGCGGCGCCAGTTGGGGCCGTTCCATGAATTGGGCGAAACCATTGAACAGTTTGTGGGCCGTGATTTCTCGGCCGAGGTGCCCCATACCAACAGAAATGACGAGGTTGGCGTAATTGCCAAGGGCCTGTTGCGCTGGCGTGAAGCCGCCCAGCGCATTGGCGAGGCCGAGGACGCCAAACGGATTGCCGAAGGCAAAGCGACAGGAGAACGTCGCGACCAGCGCAATGTGCTGGCAGCCGAGCTTGATGCATCGGTGGGGGAAATTATTGCATCGGTACGACAGGCAACCGAAGGTATGATGCACTCGGCCCGGCAAATGAGCCAATCTGCCAATCATTCGATTGCGCAAAGCAACAATGTCAGCAACGCCGCCAATGATGCCGCGCGCAATGTGCAAACGGTGGCCGCCGCGACCGAGGAACTATCCGCCTCGATCAATAATATTGGCGGGCAGGTGGAAGAATCGACTGCGATTGCCACAAACGCGGTTAACGAAGCCTCGCGCGCCAATGAAATGGTTAGCGGGCTTGCCGTTGCCGCCGAACGCATTGGCGAAGTGGTGAGCCTGATTAACGAAATTGCGGCCCAGACCAATTTGCTGGCGCTAAACGCCACAATCGAGGCTGCGCGGGCCGGTGAAGCGGGCAAAGGGTTTGCCGTGGTGGCACAGGAGGTTAAAAACCTTGCCAATCAGACCGCCAAGGCAACCGACGAAATTGCCCAGCAAATCGGCTCGATCCAGAACGAAACCCGCATGACGGTGGAGGCGATTGAAAAGGTCACCCGGACCATTGCCTCGATCAGCGGGATTACCGATGGTATTTCATCGGCCGTGGCCGAACAAAATACGGCGGTTAATGAAATCGCCTCAAGTGCGCACAGTGCCTCGATCGGTTCGACCGAAGTGGTCGATACGATTGATGCGGTTTTACATGCCGCCAGCGACGGCGGCACGGCGGCAGGCGAACTGGAACATTCCATGTCCGACCTGTCGGCACGGATTGAAACCCTGCAAGCCAAGGTTGGTGAATTTCTGGGACGGTTGCGCGCCGAATAAAATGATCGGACTGTTGATCTTGAAAAGCTGGCAGCAAAAACGTTGCCAGCTTTTTGCTGTGGCCCGGTTCACTGTTTGTCTAACGAAAAGTCGCACTAACAATAATATGATCGAATAACAGTTGTGGATACCGGGTGCCGGTTCTATTCCTTTTTTTGGCTTTTGCCGTAAACATTTCAGGGAATACCCAAATGTCATTCGATTTTCCGATTTTTGCTGGCGTCGTTGCTGTGCTGGCGGTTTTTATTATTCTGCAAAGTGTCAAAATCGTACCGCAGGGCTATCAATACACACTGGAACGGTTTGGCCGTTTTACCCGTAGCATGAGACCGGGCCTGCACATCATTGTGCCATTAATCGACCGCATCGGCCGCAAAATGAACATGATGGAAAGTGTGCTTGATGTGCCATCCCAGGAAGTGATCACGTCGGATAATGCGATGGTCACGGTTGATGGCGTGGTGTTTTATCAGGTGATTGACGCTGCCCGTGCCGCCTATGAGGTCAACCGGCTGGAAGTGGCGATCCTGAACCTGTCGATGACCAATGTGCGCACCGTGGTGGGCTCGATGGATTTGGACCAGTTGTTGTCCCAGCGGGACCAGATCAATGAACGGCTGCTCTCCGTGGTTGATAGCGCGACCGACCCGTGGGGCCTTAAAATTACCCGTGTCGAAATTAAAGACATTACCCCGCCGCGTGACCTGGTCGATGCAATGGGCCGCCAGATGAAGGCGGAACGTGAAAAACGCGCACAAATCCTTGAGGCGCAAGGATCACGCGAAGCCGCAATTTTGCGGGCCGAAGGTGAAAAACAGTCCAAAATTCTGGAAGCCGAAGGCCGCCGCGAAGCCGCCTTTCGCGATGCCGAAGCCCGCGAACGTGCCGCCCAGGCCGAAGCAGAAGCCACACTGGTGGTGTCGAAGGCCATTGCCGAGGGCGATCTTAATGCGATCAATTATTTCGTTGCCCAGAAATATGTTGAATCCCTGTCGCAAATTGCGTCCAGCCCCAACAGCAAACTGGTGTTTATGCCACTTGATGCGTCCGGCGTTGTCGGGTCCATTGGCGGCGTGACCGAACTGATCCGCAACCTGGGCAGTGACAGTGGTGGTGCTGCTGGTGCTGGCGGTGCCGCAAACGCCCATCCCGGCCCGTGGGGTGGTAAATAACCACCCGGCACGGTTTTGTTTTCGGCTCGGCTCGGCTCGTCACGTTCGGACTGTGATGTGCGAAGGCACACAGCCACGGATTGATGATGCGGGCATCAGGCGGCTTTTGGCGCGGCCTGATGCCCCGTCATTGCGTTAACCATGAAAGGTCAACCAAGGTGGATTTTCTGATTTCGGTGGGGGTGACCTATTGGCACTGGTGGAGTCTGGCCGCCATTTTGCTGGTGTTCGAAATGCTGGCACCGGGGGTCTTCTTTTTATGGGTGGCTTTTGCCGCTGTCGTAACCGGTATTGCCAAACTTTTGTTTGGCGGTATGGGCCTTGAAATCCAGTTGCTGGTGTTTGCCCTGTGCGGTGTGGTGGCGACGTTTGCCGGGCGGCGCTGGGTGATGCGCCGTATCAATGCCAAAGGTGACGATGACAATGCCAACGCGCCGGGGTTGAACCAGCGCGAACTGCAATTTCGCGGCCGGGTCATTACCCTGCCCCACGACATGATCGACGGCGAAACCCGCGTCGTGCTGGATGGTACCACCTGGCGGTTATATGTCGGCCAATTGTTAAAAACAGGCGATCAGGTACGGATAACCGGAATTAAGGGGACGGTTTTGCAGGGTGAAGCGGTTTCAAAGTAACCGCTGAGACCCCTGCAATCGCTGCATCCCCCGCCGCCTTACCCAAACAGCCAATGCCATAAAAACGGAACGGTCAGGGCGGTGGCGATGGTGTTTAACCCCATCGACAGCCCCGAAAATGCCCCGGCGGTCTGGTTAACCTGAAAGGCGCGCGCGGTGCCAATGCCGTGTGCCGCCACCCCCATGGCAAAACCACGGGCGCGCCAGTCGGTCAGGCCAATCATATTCATCACCGCCGGGCCCAATGTGGCCCCGACAATGCCGGTAACAATCACACACACAGCGGTCAGCGCGGGCACCCCGCCAATTTCCTTGGCAATGCCCATGGCAACCGGGGTGGTAACCGATTTGGGGGCAAGGGACGCCAGTGTTTCCATGCTGGCACCCAGTAAATGGGCGATGGCAACGGTGCTGGCCGTTGCCATTAAGGACCCGAACAGCACGCCAAAGATAATAACAGGCAAGGCCCGTTTTAACGTTTCCATCTGGCGAAACAGCGGCACGGCAAGCGCCACTGTGGCGGGGCCAAGCAGGAAGTGAACAAACTGTGCGCCGTCAAAATACACCGAATAAGGGGTGCCGGTGAAATGCAATATGGCGGCAATGATGGCAATGGCGATGACCACCGGGTTGCAAACCGGATTACGGTTGCTTTTTTGATACAGCCAGAAACCGATGGCATAGGCGACCAGCGTAATCGTCAGCCCGGTCAGCGGTTTGGTCGAAAGATAGACCCATAATTGTGTCAGATCAGCCGGTTCCATCATTTGGCCCCTTTATCGCTGGTGGCGGGGATGGCGGCGTCTGGCGTGGCGGGTGCCTTGGGCAGTAATTTTGACATTAAAAACGCGGTGGCCGCGATGGTCAGCAAGGTGGAAATCACCAGCGATGCCGCAATCGGCAACCAGTCGCTTTTTAACCGGTCAATCTGGGTGATAACGCCCACACCGGCAGGCACAAACAGCAACGAAAAATGCATCAGCAAATTATCGGCCGCATCGGTCAGTTCCTTGGGCGGTTTGCGTTTGATCAGCAGGCCAATAAACAACAGCCCCAAGCCAATCACCGGGCCGGGCACCGGCAGGCTGAAAAGTTCGGACAAGACTTCGCCAAAAAGCTGGCAAACAAGGATCAGGGCAAATGCGGCAATCATCTTTGGCCTCCCGATGGTGCGTTTATTGTAATCGCGGTCACGTTTTTACATCACTCACTGTGACATAACCTGCTTTGCTGCCGATAACTTTTATTAATAACGAAAAACGCCCGTGCATTTTTGGCACAGGCGTTGGTAACAGGCGAAATCTGTTTGCGTGTGAAGCGCCGCTTATAAAATTGCCAGCACATTTTCGAGCGGGCGGCCAAGGGCGGCCTTGTCGCCGTTCACAACAATCGGGCGTTCAATCGCGCGCGGATGGGTCACCAGGGCGGCAATCAGTTCATCACCGGTTAAATCGGCAATGCCTTCTTCGCGGGCTTCTTTTTTGCGCATAATCTGTTCCGGGCCTTTGCCCAGTTTTGCCAGAATGGCGCTCAGCTCGGCGACACTGGGCGGGGTGGTTAAATAATCCACCACGGTGGGCGTAATGCCGTGTTCCTCGATCAGGGCCAGTGCCTGGCGCGATTTGGTACAGCGCGGGTTATGGTAAATGGTGACGGTCATGTTTGGTTCCTGTCATCAAAGGGTGATGAAGTGAGGGGATGTATAAAATATCATGCCCGCTTAAAGGCCATCAATAATTTGCAAAAGGTTTTCAAGGTCCCCGGTGTCGCTATTAATGATGCGGGTGGCGATATCATAGGAAAACCCCTGCCGGGCCAGGGCGGCCAGATCCTTGTCGTGTTTTTCTTCGCGCTGGTCGGGGCGGCGAAACGGGCCAAGGCGGCGGCGACGCGCATAGGCGGCTGCGGCGGCCAGGTTGGGGTCGGTACCGCGCATGTCGGTGTGGGCGGCATCATCGGCCTCGTCGCGCAAATCGGTGATGGTTTGATCGACCAGGGTGGATGCAATGCCGCGTGCGTTCAAATCAGCCCCGATCACGCGAATCGCCTTGCCCTTGCGCAACATGGATCGCGCCCGGCCCAGCGCATAGGCCTGATCGTCGAGGAAGCCCGCTGTTTCGCAGGTATTTAAAACGCTTTTCATCCAGTCTTCGGCTTCTTGGGGGTCGGTGTCGTATTGGGCAATCGACAGGCGGATTTTGCCGCGCATCAGTTTTTCCAGCCGCGCCCGCGATGCGGTAAAGCGTTCGAGATACCAGGTGGCATAATTCATTAAATAGTCACGGGTCACCCGGCGCGGCTTTTTCTCGGCCGGGGTTTGCCGGTCGCGGCGCGCGGTGGGTCGCGTGGTGTTGTGCCGGTCATCGGGGCTGTCGCCGTGGGCGTCAAGGTCCGCTTGGCCGGGGGTACGGAATGATGAAATTTTGCGTTCTGACATAACTCTTTGCGGGCTGCCCTTGCGTTTGGGGTGCAACTATCCCTATTTTACCGGCAATTGTCTGTGAATTTCGAGGAAAACCAATGCAAGAGCTTGCACCGCGTCAATTGGGCGCGATTAACTGGCTCGGCCTGTGGACGCTGTATGCGAAGGAAGTGCGCCGTTTTTTGAACGTGCATCTTCAAACCGTTGGCGCGCCTGTGGTCACCAGTCTTCTGTTTCTGGCGGTCTTCCTTCTGGCCCTTGGCCGGGCGGTTGAAACCGTTAATGGCGTTCCGTTTGCGACCTTTCTTGCCCCGGGTCTGGTGATGATGACCATGGCGCAAAACTCGTTTGCCAATACCTCAAGTTCTATCCTGATTTCAAAGGTACAGGGCAATATTGTCGATGTTTTGATGCCGCCATTGTCGGCATTTGAACTGGTTGCCGGTTTTGCCCTTGGCGCTGTCACCCGTGGTATTATCGTGGGTACGGTCACGATTATTGCCATGGCATTTTTTGTTGATCTGCAAATTCATAATATCTGGGCGATCCTGTATTTTGGCATTTCGGCATCGCTGATGCTGTCGCTTTTGGGGATTGCCGGGGGTGTGTGGTCGGAAAAGTTTGACCACATCGCCGTTGTCACCAACTTTGTCATTACGCCGCTGTCGTTTTTGTCCGGTACTTTTTACAGTGCCGAACATTTGCCCGAAGCGGGCCGGATGCTGGCCCATTTTAATCCGTTTTTCTACATGATCGATGGTTTTCGCTATGGCTTTATCGGCGTGTCGGACGGATCGATCACAACCGGCGTCATCGTGCTTTTGTGCGTAAATATCTTTCTGTCGATCCTGTGTTATCGCATGATCAAAACAGGCTACAAACTGAAGGCCTGACGCGGGCGGGATAGCGCCTTTTTCAGCATTAAATTCCGTTTTTGGGCAGCATTCGGCATCGGATGCTGCCCAACTTATTTGTGCGCCGCATCGAAAAGCGTATTTTGCCGCATTGACAGAGGCCGGGAATCTCTTGATACTCCGCAGCTTTCCGGTATTCTGCCGGTGCTGACCATCTGGTCAGGAATGGAATTTTACCCTAATCGAGGAAATAAACCGTGATTACACCCGTCATGCCGACCTATGCGCGGGCCGATTTGGCCTTTGAGAAAGGTGAAGGACCTTATCTCTATGCGCAGGATGGGCGACGATTCCTCGATTTCGGGTCGGGTGTGGCCGTAAACTGTTTGGGCCATGCGCATCCGCATCTGGTGGAAGCGATTACCGAACAGGCCAAAAAGGTTTGGCATACCTCGAACCTGTACCGCGTACCGGGCCAGGAAAAACTGGCGCAGCGCTTTGTCGAGCATACATTTGCCGATACCGTGTTTTTCTGCAATTCCGGGGCTGAAGCCAACGAAGCGGGCTTGAAAATGCTGCGCCGCTATCAGTATGTGAACGGTCATTCTGAAAAGAATCGCATTCTGGTTGCCAGCAATGCTTTTCATGGCCGGACCATTGGCACATTAACCGCCGGGGCCAGTGACAAATACCGCGAAGGTTTTGGGCCGATGCCCGAAGGGTTTGACCGGGTGGCGTTTGGCAATTTAAATGAATTGCGCAATGCCATTACCGAAAAAACCGCCGGTATCCTGGTGGAACCCATTCAGGGTGAAGGCGGCATTATGCCTGCCCCGGAAGGGTATCTGGAAGGGTTGCGCAAGGCGGCTGACGAATATGGCCTGCTGGTGATGTTTGACGAAGTGCAAACCGGCATTGGCCGGACTGGCAAGCTGTTTGCCTATGAATGGTCCAATATGCTGCCCGACATTATTTCTTCGGCCAAGGGGCTTGGCGGGGGCTTTCCGGTCGGCGCACTTTTGGCCAATGAAAAGGCCGCTGCGGCCTTAACACCGGGCATGCACGGTTCCACCTTTGGCGGTAATCCGCTGGCGATGGCGGCGGCAAATGCGGTGCTGGACGAAGTTTTAAAGCCGGGATTTTTTGATAACGTTCTGGCCATGAGCAAATTGATCCGTGACGGGTTGGCGAAAATTTCCGCCAAACATCCCGGTTTCATTGACGAGGTGCGTGGCACCGGCTTGCTTTTGGGCATGAAAATGGTCCCGAATAATGGTGATGTGGTGGTCAAACTGCGCGACCAAAACCTGCTGACGGTTCCGGCAGGCGACAATGTTGTGCGGCTGTTGCCGCCGTTAAACATCACAAAAACCCAGGTGGACGAGGCGCTGGCGGCGATTGAAGCCGTGGCGGCTGCCTTTACCTCGTAAGGAATGATTTAATGACGGATATCAGACATTTTCTGGATATCGAAGGCATGTCCACTGGGACGCTGCACGATATTCTGGCGTTGGGAGACAACGAAAAGGCAGGCAAGGCCCCGTTTGGGGCCAAGCCGCTGGCAGGCAAAACGCTGGCGCTGATTTTTGAAAAGCCTTCAACCCGAACCCGGGTTTCGTTTGAAGTCGGGATGCGCCAGCTGGGCGGCGATGTTGTCGTGCTCGATGCTGCAAGCAGCCAGCTTGGCCGGGGGGAAAGCATTGCCGATACCGCGCGTGTTCTGTCGCGCTATGTCGATGCCATTATGATCCGCACCACCGATGAATCCAAACTTTTGGAACTGGCACAATATGCCACGGTGCCGGTGATTAACGGCTTGACCGATCAAAGCCACCCCTGCCAGATCATGGCGGATTTGATGACGGTGCGCGAACATAAAGGCAAGCTTGAAGGGCTGAAATTTGCCTGGGTTGGCGATGGTAACAATGTTTCGACATCGATGATCCATGCGACGTCAAAATTCGGCTTTTCGCTTGATATGGCGTGTCCGGTTGGCTATCGCCCGCAGCAAGGGCTGATTGAAGCGGCAAATGCGGCGGGTGGAAAAGTCCGTCTGACTGAATTTAACGATGCCCTTTCGGGGGCCGATATTGTGGTCACTGATTGCTGGGTTTCCATGGGCGACAAGGATTATGATGCCCGCATGGCGGCCTTAACCCCCTATCAGATCAATGATGCGGCGATGGCGAAAGCGGCTAAGGATGCTATTTTCATGCATTGCCTGCCTGCGCACCGCAACGAAGAAGTGACCGATGCCGTCATTGATGGCCCGCAATCTGTGGTGTTTGACGAAGCTGAAAATCGTCTGCATGCACAAAAGGGCATTCTGCTATACTGCTTTAACGGCTTGCCAGCATAAGATTTCGTCCTAGATTAGGGACAGATTTCGGGGCGGACAGCAATGTTCGCCCCTTTGGCATTTGAAATGAAATTGCAACCATCGGAACCTGATCATGCAAGTTGCTGTCGATTTTTGTCAGCCCTTTACGCTGGACCATTCCAACATTCGTGGCCGCTTTGCCCGCCTCGGGCCGAGCGTGCAAACCATTGTCGGGCAGCATAACTATCCTGCGCTGGCAAATGACCTGCTGGCTGAAATCGTCGCGCTGGCGGTTTTGTTGTCATCCGCCCTGAAATATGAAGGGCTTTTTACCCTTCAGACATCATCTGACGGGCCGATCAGCATGATGGTGGTGGATGTGGACAGCGATGGCAACATCCGCGCCTGTTTGCGGGTCGATGAAGACCGGCTAAACGCCATGATCGCTGCCGAAGAAGGTGGCGAAGATGCGTTGCGCGGCAAGGTTCATAAACTGATGGGGCATGGGCATATTGCCTTTACCGTCGATCAGGGCGACGACCATGAACGCTATCAGGGCATTGTGTCGCTGGAAGGCGAAACCCTGTCGGAATGTGCCGAATCCTATTTCAAGCAGTCCGAACAGCTTGAAACCGCGTTCAAGATGGAAGTCCATCGTGGCGACACCGACCGCGAATGGTGGGTTGGTGGCATGTTTGTGCAACGCCTGCCCGGCAGTGCATCGGGCGATGCGCTAACCCCCGAACAGGATGCCGAATGGCAGGATAACTGGAACCGCGCCAAAATTTTGATGGCCAGTGCCACCGCGACCGAACTGGTTGATATTTCGCTTTCGGCGCATGATTTGATCTGGCGGTTGTTTCATGACGAAGAACCGCGTGTGTTTGACCAGGACCATTTGCAGTTCAAATGCCGCTGTTCGCGCCATAAAATCGAAGGGGCGCTGGCATCCTATCCGCTGGAAGAATTGCTCGACATGCGCGAAGCCCATACCGGCGAAGTCGGTGTGACGTGCCAGTTCTGCAATACCCATTACGGTTTTAACGAAGCCGACCTGCGGACGTTAAAAGCCGATAATGCCGCAGAAGATGCAGCCGGTTCTAACGCGTAAAGACCAAAAAAGCCTGTAATGCCAACATGGTCACAGGCTTGCCTTAATCATTCTTCATCCTCACGATGACAAATAACAGGGCCGGGGACGTATCCCCGGTTCCTTTTATGACGATAAATGTTTTGGAGAACGGGGTAATGATGGGGTTGTCTATGCGTGGCATGAGCCTGGCCTTGGCAGGTGGAATGGCGATGATGATGGCGGCGTGTACCAGCGCGCCTGTGCAAACCTACCCCGATGTCACCTGGCGGCACTTGCAACCTATTGCGTTTTCGGCCGGGCCGATTGAAAAAGTAGCGGCGTATGGCGTGCCTGCGGCCAATGATTTGCAGCCCGACCTGCCGTTTGATCTGGGCCGCATGGCCATGAACTGGCCCGACGACCGGTTACAGACCGTCGGCACCAACGACATTTTACGCTACAGCGTCACTGACGCCGAAATTACCACCGCCAACCTTAAAACCAAAAGCGGCCTAAGCGGCATGTTCACCGATGACCAGTCGCAAAAGGTTGACCTTAAGGTCGGTGCGAAGCTTGAACTGATGTCGGAAGATGGCACGCCCAAGGGCGAAGTGGCCGCTGTGGTTGAACGCAGCCGGACCCTGTCAGAATCGATGTCGGTAGCAGAGCGTGAAAAAGCAATTTACGACGAAACAGCCGCCCTTTTGATGGATCTTGACCGCGAACTGGACAAGCAAATTCACAAAAATCTGGCACGGTATGTTTTGAAATAACCCTGCCGGGTGTGGTTGCAACGGCATGAAAGCCTGTAGCCGAAAAACCATATTTATACAGCATTGCGGACGGCCCGTTATTTGATGGGCCGTCCGTTTTTTTATAATGCGTCTATATAATTATGAAGCGAACTTGATCAGGTTTTGAAAAACAAGCTCGTTTCTTGCCTGAATAAGTTTGCCGCCTTCGGCGATCTTGCCCAGTTCGATCGGGGCAAAGCCAAGGTCGCTTGCCATCGCCGCGATTGTGGTGCTGGCATCGGCATGATCGCTGGCAACAAAAATCACGCGACGCCCCCCGTCGGGCACAGGTGCGGCAAGGCCCTGCATGGGCAATTGGTTAAATGCCTTAACCAGTTTGGCCCCCGGAACGTGGTTTGCATTTACCTCTGATGACAAACGGCCTTGCAATTCGCGTTCCTGAACTTCCACCGGTAAAAAGGCAGCGTTGGTAACATCAACGACAATTTTGCCGGTCCAGTCCGCACGCAATGCACCGACCTTTTTAAAATCGAGAAACTGGACGGCCAATATAATAATATCGGCGTCAAGCGCCTGATCGATGCTGGCGGCAGTTACAGTGCCCCCGATTTCTGCGGCCGATTTGGCGGCCCCTTCAACACCACGGGTATTGGCGATCAGAACGTCGATGCCGTTTTGGGCGAAAAAACCCGCCAGTGTCGTGCCGACGCTGCCGGTGCCAATAATGCTGTATGTCATTTCACGATCCATTCAATTCGCTGGGAAGGCCATGGCAGGGGCCTTCGCGGCAGGAGATAACTTGATATCCCCGATATCTAGCGACGTTGAGCCATCGTGTTAATTGACGTAATATCGCTAATTGTCATCTGGTTTATAGATAGTGATATGCTCGACAATGTAACAATCAACCAATTGCGGACGTTTGTGGCGGTGTGTGATGCCGGAAGTTTTTCGGGTGCCGCACAGGAGCTTTTGCGCGCCCAATCCGCCGTCAGCCATGCCGTTGCCGCCCTTGAAAAGGCGTTGGGGGTTGAGCTTTTTGAGCGCGGGTCGCGGCGCGCAGCGTTAAGTGCGGCGGGGCGCAACCTTGTGGCCGATGCACGGGCGGTTATTGCCCGGACCGAAGAAATGAAAACCCGCGCCCGCACCGTGATAGAGGTTGGCGCGCCGCAGCTTTCAATTGCTGCAGATGTTTATTTTCCCAGAAAGAAGTTGATCAAAAGCCTGCAAACCTTGCAAAGCCTGTGGCCCACCGTTGCCATAAACCTGCAAATGACAACAATGCAGGCGGGCGAGGCGCTGGTGCTGGAAGGGGATTGTGCTTTCGCACTTACAATTTCTGATGTGCCGGAACTAAAACCCGCGGCCATTGAACGCAATTGGCTGTGCGTGGCACCCATGGTTACCGTTTGTGCGCCAGACCATCCCTTGGCCAACGCGCCGTCGCCGGTTTCGCGCGATGCGTTTGGCTGCCATATCCAGCTTGTTGTGACCGACAATCAGCCCGGTGCGGAAAAAACCCAAATGTCGGTGGCGGGCGAGCGTCGCTGGCGGGTCAACGACCTTGGTGCCAAACATGATTTTCTGATCGCCGGGCTGGGTTGGGGGCATATGCCGCTTGATCTGGTTGCCGATGATCTGGCGTCTGGAAAATTAATCAAAATTGATCGTCACGCATGGCATTTGCACGATCTGACTTTCATGACGTCGCATCGGCGCGGACATAAACCCTCGCCCTGTGAAGCCCAATTAATTGCCCTGCTGACGGCGGCAGAGCCGCGTTAGGAATCGCCAAATATCAGTTGGGATCGGGGGCCGCCCCGAGGGGGATATGCCTTAAAAATCAAAAAATATCATCAGCGATGGAATAATCGGCCTGGCCACCTGTCTAACTATTATCACATCCCAGACAGGAGCCCGCCCCATGACCCTCGCCCGATTTGTAAGCCGCCATATTGGTGGTGCCCTGCTATCGTTTGTTGTGCTGGGCGGTGGCATTGCGTTCGCCCATAACGGCGTTGATCACAGCAAACCGCAACCCGACGCCGTATCGGGTATGGCAATGGCAAGTCCTGCCGCGTCTGACCCTGCCGAAAGCGAAAATCTCGCTCATGAACAGCCGTTTTTGCAGGGCAACGAAGCCGCAATGACCAAAATGATGGCCGGGATGAATGTACAAGCCACCGGCGACATTGACCGCGACTTTGTGGCGATGATGGCGCCGCATCATCAAGGTGCGATTGATATGTGCGTTGCCTTTTTGCCCTATGCCCAAAACCCGCAGCTTAAACGCCTGTGTCAGGAAATTATCGTGACGCAGCAACAGGAAATTGCCGCGATGTTTCTCGCCATTGGCAAAGACCTTCCCCCGTCGACCCCCGCGCCAACCCGTTAGATCAATCGGTTTCATCCCGCCTGGAATGTGCAGGGCTTTCCACCTTCACATTCTGTATCCGGGGCCGGGTCACTTTTCCCGCCCGGCCCCGGTTTGGCCGTTTTCATTTTACGCCCTCCCCAAAAACGCCGTCCAATCCCTTTCTTTCCCCCATCCTGTAAATGTCTGGAAACCTCATGAAACGTTTATTCGCCTCAACCTTTTTAACCTGTAGCCTGTTTGCCGGGGCCAGTGCGGCCTTGGCCGGGCAGGCCCCGCTGGCCGATACGGCAAAGGATATTCCGATCAGCCATCACGACCGGGTTTATGCCGCCGAACAGTTTTCCAACACGGTTTCCGTGGTCGACCCGGCAGATAATAAATTGCTGGGTGTTATTCGCCTGGGTGACCCGCAGCCGCGCAATTTAAGCCCGCTTTATCGCGGGCAGGTGCTGGTGCATGGCATGGGCTTTGCGCCCGATCATAAAACACTGGCCGTTGTTGCCGTTGGCAGCAATTCGATTTCTTTTATCGATACCGCGACCAACAGTGTCAAACACACCACCTATCTGGGTCGCTCCCCGCACGAGGCATTTTACACCCCCGATGGCAAGGAAGTGTGGGTTACCATTCGCGGGGAAGATTATGTTTCCGTGATTGATGCCGCCACGTTCGAGGAAAAAACCCGCATCAAAGTGCCTGCCGGGCCGGGCATGCAGATCTTTTCACCCGACGGTAAATACGGCTATGTCTGTTCATCGTTTAACCCCGAAACACTGGTGATTTCGGTCGCCGATCATAAGGTGGTAGGTCACATCAAACAGGCCAGCCCGTTTTGCCCCAATATTGCCGCCAGCCCCGATGGCAAACAGGTGTGGTTTACGCTTAAAGACATTGGCAAGGTGCAGGTATTTAATGCCCGCCCGCCCTTTGACGTGATCAAAACCATTGATACCGGGCCTATCACCAACCACGTTAATCTGGTCCATAACGCCAAGGGCACCTTTGCCTATGTCACCATTGGCGGGTTGAACCAGGTGAAGGTTTTTAATGCGAAAACGTTTGAACAGGTGGCAACCGTACCGGTCGGAAAATTGCCACATGGCCTGTGGCCGTCGGGCGATGGCACGCGGATTTATGTGGGGCTGGAAAATGCCGATGCCCTGGCCGCGATTGATACCCTGATCAACAAGGTGGTGGCGACCATTCCGGTGGGGCAGGCCCCGCAGGCGGTGAATTATGTGCCCGGTGCCGTTACCAGTGGCGATGGCATGGCAAATTTGCAGCCGTTGGGTGAAACTGATCAGGCGGTGCAGTTTGTGTTGCATCCGGTGGGCGATACCGACCACCAGCCCACCAGTGTGTCCCTGTTTGATCAGGGCCTGACGCAGGTGGTTCAGGCATCGGTAAGCGGGCTGGAACCCAAAAAGGATTATGTCCTGGCATTGTCCAACCATGCCGATGGTAGCGGGGCGTTGCAGGCGATTGCGGCCTTTAAGGCCAACCCGGTTGGCGCGGGCATTGTTAACGCGCTTGGCCCCATTCGCCAGCTTGTTCAGGGCGAGGAAGGGGTTGCCAAACGCTATCTGGTTATTGCCAGTGGCACGGTTGGTAATATTGGCAAGCCGGTTCAGGTGCAGGCCGCGGACTAGCCCTGTTTAAGCGATGAGGTGCTGCCCGGTGCCAACCGCGTCAACCGGCGCCGGGCAGCATGTTTTAGCACCTTGAGTCAAAAACAGGCATACTCGACCAACAGTCCGGGCCGGAGGCCAGCGTGATGCATGACGACGAGATGACCAGACGGATCGCGCCACTTATTCCGGCATTGCGCCGTTATGCGCGCGCCCTGATGAAAAATCCGGCGATGGCCGATGATCTGGTGCAAGATTGCCTGGAACGGGCGATCAGCCGCTGGCATCAGCACCGTGTTGATGGCAATACCCGCACATGGATGTTTACCATTTTGCATAATCTGGCGGTGAATAACTGGCAGCAGGCCCGTTTTCGCGGTGTGCATGTGACAATTGACGATGTCGGCGATGCCGCATTTTCACATCCGCCACAGCAGGACGAAAACCTGCATTTACAGGATGTGATGGCAGCACTGGAACAATTGCCCGATGATCAGCGCAGTGTTGTTTTGCTGGTATCGGTCGAGGATTTATCCTATGCCGATGCCGCCAAGGTGCTGGGTGTGCCGGTGGGCACGGTGATGTCGCGTTTGTCACGCGGGCGCGAACGCCTGCATCAAATCCTTGCCGGTGCCGCAAATGGCACGGTAGAAAACCCCCACGGACCAGCCTTGCGGAGGGTGAAATGAGCGACCGGCCGATCACCGAAGATGACCTTCATGCCTATGTTGACCTTGCGCTGGACGCCGCACGCCACGGCGAGGTTGAACGCTATCTGGCGCGCCACGAAGATGTTGCCGCCCGGGTTGCCGGATACCGCAAAGACCGCGATCTTTTGCGCAACGCCTTTGCCCGCGTGGCCGAGGAACCCGTACCATCGCGCCTGAATGTGGACCGCATGATCGCACAGCGCCACGCATCGCGCTATCAGGTGTGGCAACTGGCCGTTGCCGCAATGGTGATGCTGGTGGTGGGGGTGGCTGGGGGCTGGTCGTTGCATGGGCAATGGGGCCCGCCTGTTGCAGTGGTGGCCGCAGGCCCTGCAAGCGGCATTGCCGCCCTGGCAAGCGAGGCAGCAGACAGCTATGCCGTTTATGCGCCCGACAGTTTTCGCCCGGTCGAAATGCGCGCTGATGACAGTGCCGATTTTGTGCGCTGGGCATCACAACGATTATCGCACCCGGTGCGCGTGCCCGACCTTGCCCCGGCGGGGTACCGGTTTATGGGCGGGCGGATCATTGCAACCGCGCATGGGCCGGCTGCCATGCTGATGTATGATGACGATAAAGGCGTTCGGCTGGTGATGCTGACACGCCCGATGGAGATTGATCAAAACGCGCCCATGACCAGCAGCCACCGGGGTGACCTTGGCGGGTATAGCTGGGCGGACAAGGGGCTGGGATATAGCGTGGTTGCTCCGCTGGGGGATGGTTTGTTGCATCCGCTGGCCGATGAAATCCGCCGTCAGCTGGGCCGTGATATTTGATAAAGATAAGGCGTGCGAACCTGAACGGTTGCACGCCTTGTATCGTTTGCCGACTGCCATAAGGCCTAGCGAAACAGCATCACCGGCACATGGCAGGACCGCACCATTTCGGTGGTGGTGCTGCCAATGATCAGGTTGCGAATGCGTGAATGGCCATAGGCCCCCATCACCAGCAAATCATAGCCGTCTTTTTCAATCCGGGTTTTGATCACGGTTTCTGCATTGCCCTTTTCAATCGCACTTTCGGTGTCGATCCCGGCATTTTGCAAAATCGCAACCGCGTCTTCCAGGGTCTGGCGTGCGTCGTTGTTTAACTCGCCCGCAGACAAAAGCAGGCAGGAAAGTCCTTTAAACACTTTGCTTTGGGCAATGTGATCAATGGCTTTCATCACGCTGGGGCCACCGTCAAAGGCGATGACGAATTTTTCAATCGGCTTGAACGCGCGCGATGTCACCATGATCGGCTTGGTTGCCGCACGCACCACACGTTCGAGATTGGACCCTAAATGCATTTTGGCGAAATCGGCGGCTTCACCGCGTTTGCCAATAATGATCAGGTTGGTGTCTTTTTCAAATTCGGCAATGGCTTCGATAAGGTCGCCGTGACGCAGCTTGGTGCCAACTTCGGCAATGCCCTGGCTTTCCAGTTGCGCCTTGGCCTCGGCCAGTAACAAACGGCCATGTTTTAAGGCCAGCTTGGCTTTTTGTTCGTCAAGATCAGCGAGTTCCTGCAACAGGGCACTGCGCGCACCCAGTTGCAGGTTGCCGCTGAAATCGGCATTTTCACCGCTGGCATGGCGGCGACCCAAGACATGCATCAAATCAACAGATGCCCCGGCACGCCCGGCGATCCAGGCGGCGTGGTCACAAACGCTGTGCGAATAAACCGACCCGTCGATCAGTGCGATCAAATGTGTCATCGGATATGTTCCCTTAATGCCCCATCAGGCGTTCAAATGCGCCGGGTTTATCGTGAAGGGCCAGTTTATCGACAATGGTTTCACTGGCGTCATTGAGGCCAATCAATTCCACATCGGCCCCTTCGCGGCGGAATTTAAGCACCACCATATCAAGTGCGGACACACTGGAAATATCCCAGATATGCGCATGGCTGACATCAATCACGACTTTATCCAGGGCTTCTTTAAAATCAAAGGCCTGGGTGAATTTTTCAGCTGATGCAAAGAAAATCTGCCCTTCAACATGATAGGTGCGGGTGGCACCATCGGTTGAAATTTCGCTGCGGATGCGGAAAATTTGCGAGATTTTCCAGGCAAAGAAAATACCCGACAGCAAAACACCCACCAGAACGCCGATGGCCAGATTATGGGTGGCAACCACCACAACCACGGTTGACAGCATAACAGCGGACGAACTGCGGGGATGGGTTTTAAGGTTTTTGATCGACGACCAGCTAAAAGTACCGATCGATACCATGATCATGATGGCAACCAGGGCCGCCATCGGAATGATCCGCACCAGATCGCCCAGAACCACAATCAGGATCAGCAGAAAAACACCGGCCAGAAAGGTCGATAACCGGCCACGGCCCCCTGATTTAACGTTAATCACGGATTGGCCGATCATGGCACAGCCTGCCATCCCGCCAATAAAGCCGGTGCAGAAATTGGCAATGCCCTGACCATAACATTCGCGGATACGGTTGCTCGGCGTGTCGGTCAGATCATCGACAATCGATGCCGTCATCAGCGATTCAAGCAGGCCCACGGCCGCCACCCCTGCCGAATAGGGCAGAATGATCAGCAATGTATCAAGGTTGAACGGCACATTGGGGATCATGAAGGCCGGGAAGGCATCGGGCAGTTTGCCCATGTCGCCAACAGTGTGGAAGTCCGAAGTGATAAACAGCGAAATGGTGGTCAAAACCACAATCGCGACCAGGGGCGATGGCACCACCTTGGTCAGGCGCGGGAACAGGTAAATAATGGCAAGGCCCCCGGCCACCATCACATAGGTCACCCACGGCACATTGGTCAGCTCTGGCAATTGCGCCATGAAAATCAAAATCGCCAGCGCGTTAACAAAGCCGGTCATCACCGATTTCGAAACAAACTTCATCAAATTGCCCAGCCGCAGCACGCCTGCGACCATTTGCAAAATACCCGCCAGCACGGTTGCCGCCAAAAGATAATCCAGCCCGTATTCCCGAACCAGCGACCCCATCAACACGGCCGTTGCCGCCGTTGCTGCCGAGATCATGCCGGGCCGACCGCCAAAAATGGAGGTAATCACGGCAATGGAAAAAGACGCAAACAGGCCAACTTTCGGGTCAACCCCGGCGATGATGGAAAAAGCGATGGCTTCAGGGATCAAGGCCATCGCCACAACCATGGCCGACAAGACGTCGCCCCGAATATTGCCCAGCCACTCGGCGCGTAGTTTTGGTAGGAAATCTGTGTTCACAGGAATATCTCCAGTCGTCCCCCGTCCCGCAGTCCGTGCTGCGGGTCGTCATTTTATTGGAATGTACGAAATCGTGAAATGGATTGTGAAATGGTCGGTCAGGTGCCTTGCCGGTTGCACACGCGGGTTGCGCCGGGAAAAGGGGTTCCGTCGCAGTGACATCGCGGCAATGAATGTGTGGCACCTTACATCAAACCAAAATCCGTCATTATTCAAATCAAATGCTGCGGCGCAGCGGGTTGTATCTAGCGCAATTTTGATCAAAAAACAACCATGCCGCTGGTTTGTGCGGGGATGCGACACAGCAAAAACCGGGCCTTTTCAATGCAAAGACCCGGTTTTATATAATGTTATTAATTCGCTATGGCAGGGGCATGTTTTTGCCGTTCAGTCGCGATCCTGAATTTCAGCAAGAAAACCATCGATCTCGCGCCGTAAATTATCGGCCTGCCGGGCCAGACTATCGGCAGCGATGGTGACATCGGCGGTGGCGGTTTCGCTGCGTTTGGCGGCATCGCCCACCCCGGCAATATTGCGGGTAACTTCATCGGTCCCTTGCGCGCTTTGCTGGGTATTACGCGCAATATCGCGGGTAGCAGCCCCTTGTTGTTCGACCGATGCGGCAATGGTGGTGCCGATGGTGTTAATATCGCCAATCACCTCGGAAATCGCCTGCATCGAAAGCACAGCTTCGCGGGTGGCATCCTGAATGGTGATAATCTGATCGCTGATTTCGCTGGTGGCCCGGCTGGTTTGCGATGCCAGCGATTTAACCTCGCCCGCAACCACGGCAAATCCCTTGCCGGCATCTCCGGCCCGTGCGGCCTCGATGGTGGCGTTTAACGCCAACAGGTTGGTTTGCCCGGCAATATCGTTAATCAGGGTAACAACTTCGCCAATACGATCGGCACTTTGCGCCAGGGTTTTAACCAGGTTGTTGCTTTCGTTGGTGCGGGTAACGGCCCCTTGGGCAATGTCGCTGGATTTATGGACCTGATCGCTGATTTCCAAAATGGATGCCGATAATTGTTCGGCGGCAGATGCAACCGATTTGACATTGCCCGATGCCTGGCGCGCCGCCACAATAACATTGTTGCTGAGAAGGTTGGTCTGGGCCACGGTTTCGCCCATCACACCGGCACTGGTCCGCATCGATTGTGATGCCTGTTGCACCGATGCCAGCGCTTGGTCGCTGCGGCTGCGGAATTTATCGATTGAACGGCGAATTTCGTCGGCGCGGTCCAGCTTGCGTTGGCTTTCGGCTTCGCGTTCGGCAGTCAGGCGGGCATTTTCGCGCAAATTGGTACGAAACAGGGCCAAAGTTTCAAAAATGCGGCCAACCGCATTGCGGCTGCCCGGTGCGGGGATGGCAATATCAAGCTCGCCCTGTGCCAAACGTTCCATCAGTGCTACCGCCTGGGTCAGCGGGCGGGTAATGCCGCGCCCCAATGACAGGCCCACCAGTATGGCGACTGCCGCCACCCCCACTAGTAACATCAGTGAAAAATTACGCATCCAGATGGCAGGGGCGAAAATTTCGTCGCTGTCAATTTCGGCGACGATGGCCCATTTGGTGTTTTCAAATGTCATTGGCACATAGGACGACACCACGCTGGCCGAACGATAGTTCAAATCTTCCATCGTGCCGGTTTTGCCCGACAATGCATCGCGCACCTGTTTGGTGTCGATCTTGCGGTTCAGGCTGGTGCTTTCGCTGCCCATGCGGCTGTCATTGCGCATCAGCAAATCCTGACCAACCAGATAAACTTCGCCGCTTTGGCCCAGTCCTTCGCTTTGTTGCAAAACATCGTTTATGCGGGCGGCCGGAATTTCGACGGCAAAAACACCGACCCGGCTTTTGCCGTCATCGCTAAAAACCGGGGTTGCCAAAAAGGCGTTGCCGGTGTTTTCGGCGGGCTGATACAGGCTGAAATCCTCGAACGCGATGTGTCCGGGCATGGCTGTGCTTGCTGTTTTATACGCCCGGCCCAATCCGGTTTGCGCCCACGCGCCATTGGCAACATTACTGGCGAAATCGGGGCGCTTGGCCTCGGAATACAAAACCGCGCCATCGTTATTAATCAGGAAAATGTCGGCGTAACCGCGTTCATGCAGCAGTTTATCCATCCATGGATGATACTGGTGATGGATATCAGACCAGGTAGAGCCATCTTTGGCCTGCAACAACTGATCGCGCTGGTTTGCCGGGTTGGGGTTTTGGCTGATATACAGGTTTTGCAGGGTTTTTTCCGGGTAATTGCCCAAATCGGACCAGGCAAACGAAAACAGTTTCATCGCCTGGCGAATGGCGGGGCTATCAGCCTGAATAAGCAAATCCTGCCGGACAGAGCCCAGATATTGTGCCAGTTCGCTTTGGCGTGAATTGGCAAGGGCATAAAGTTTGTCGGTCGCCCCTTCATTGAGGGCGTTGCGGGCAATGACATAGCTTGAAATGGCTGTAATGGCGGTGGCCAATATCGCGATCAGGGCAATGACAGTGGGAATAACCCGGCGTAATGACATTTTGGCTAGAAAACCCACGATATATCTTCCCGTTCGTTGCGACGCTCGTCATAGGCCGAACGCGCCTTATTAATCCGATGCCTAAGGTTTTATCTGGGGCATCGCGGGTTCGGGGAAATCAAATCTGTGTGCTGCCAAAGTGATCTAAATGTGAACGATCATTCCAAAACCTTGCGTGGCAACATGCGGCGCATTATCGACCGGGAATTTTGTTGCGGTTCTCCGGGCTGAATTTGGGTTGGCAGCGGCGGTGAGAGAATATGCTTTAACCACGAAAAAGGACGGCATCCGTTAAAGATGCCGTCCTTAATGTCGCTGCCGATAAAACCGTATGCTTAGCGGTTCTGGCGGTTATCGATCAGGTCATCGACCACGCCGGGATCGGCCAAGGTCGAGGTGTCGCCAAGCTGGTCATATTCGTTGGCGGCAATTTTGCGCAAGATACGACGCATGATTTTGCCCGACCGGGTTTTGGGCAGGCCCGGTGACCATTGCAGGTAATCGGGGCTGGCAATCGGGCCAATTTCCTTGCGCACCCATTTCACCAGTTCGGCGCGCAATTCCTCGGTTGGTTCTTCATCGGCATTAAGCGTGACATAGGCATAAATGCCCTGTCCCTTAATGTCGTGCGGTACCCCGACAACGGCGGCTTCGGCAACCTTGGGGTGGGCAACAAGCGCGCTTTCCACTTCGGCGGTGCCCATGCGGTGGCCCGAAACGTTGATCACGTCATCCACGCGGCCGGTGATCCAGTAATATCCGTCTTCATCGCGGCGTGCGCCGTCGCCCGTGGTGTAAACACCCGGAAAGGCCGAAAAATACGTCTGGATGAAACGTTCATGGTCGCCATAAACCGTGCGCATCTGGCCCGGCCAGCTATATTTGATCACAAGGTTGCCGTCGGTGGCACCCTCAAGTTCCTTGCCTTCATGATCAAGGAGGGCAGGTTCAATGCCGAAAAATGGCACGCTGGCCGAACCCGGTTTCAAATCGGTGGCGCCGGGCAGCGGCGAAATCAGGATGCCGCCGGTTTCGGTTTGCCACCAGGTATCAACAATCGGGCATTTCCGCTTGCCAACATGTTCATGATACCATTCCCATGCTTCGGGGTTAATCGGTTCACCGACCGAACCCAGAATGCGCAGCGACGACAGATCGGCCTTATCAACCCAGTCGGCCCCTTCACGCATCAGGGCGCGAATGGCAGTCGGTGCGGTATAGAAAATATTGACCTTGTGCTTTTCGCACACTTGCCAGAAACGCGAGGCATCGGGGTAGCTGGGCACACCTTCAAACATCAGGGTGGTGGCCCCATTGGCCAGCGGGCCATAGACAATATAGCTGTGCCCGGTGACCCAGCCGACATCGGCGGTACACCAGTAAATATCGCCATCGTGATAATCAAACACATATTGATGCGTCATCGACGCATAAACCAGATACCCGCCCGAGGTGTGCAAAACACCCTTCGGCTTGCCGGTCGAGCCAGATGTGTAAAGCACAAACAACGGGTCTTCGGCGTTAATCTCGGTCGGCGGGCAATCGGGCGATGCGGCATCGCAGACATCCTGATACCAGACGTCGCGCGCGTCATTCCACGGAATGTCCTTGCCGGTATGTTTGACCACAACCAGCTTTTCCACGGTTTTGATACCGGGATGGGACAGGGCCTCGTCGGCATTGCGTTTAAGGGCAACACCACGTCCGCCACGCAAACCTTCGTCCGATGTAATTACGACCTTGGCGCCGCAATCTTCGACACGGCCCGCCAGCGCCTCGGGCGAGAAACCGCCAAACACGATCGAATGGATGGCACCAATGCGTGCGCAGGCCAGCATGGAGACAGCGGCGGCGGGGATCATCGGCAGGTAAATGACAACCCGGTCGCCTTTGTTAACACCCATGGATTTAAGGGCATTGGCAAAACGGCAAACACGTTCATGCAGATCTTTATAGGTGATGTGTTCGGAAACTGACGGGTCGTCACCTTCAAAAATGATCGCGGTTTGGTCGCCGCGCGTCGCAAGGTGGCGGTCCAGGCAGTTCGCCGCAACGTTCAGTGTGCCGTCTTCATACCATTTGATATAAAGATTGTGCGGGTCATAACTGACGTTTTTGACCTTGGTGTAAGGCTTGATCCAGTCAATGCGCTTGCCGTGTTCGCCCCAGAAGCCTTCCGGATCCTCGACCGATTGTTTGTACATGGCATCGTATTTGGCCTTGTCGATCAAGGCGCCTTTGGCGATTTCCTCGGAGACGGGATAAACGTTCGCAGACATTGTTAAGCCTCTTGTTCGTTTCCTGTGGTCGGTCACGGTTTTCAGGGGCCGTTTGCAACACGGCATCGTGGCCGACGCCAACCCCTGCTTTTTTCCGGCTAACCGATTGATGTGGCCGTTTTATGGTTCACCGAAATCATCCTGATACCCGGTGGTTACGCCGTCAATCGCTGGCCTTTGTCTTATTCCATGCTAGCGGCCTGAACCGTTGCAGGAAATACAACTTAAGACGGGGGCAAAGCGCCCGGCCGGGGCAACGCGATGTGATGGCGCAAAAACAGGGCTGCGGGAAAATTTCTGGCGTCGGTTAATTATCTCGTTGAAACATAGGTGAATTTTACGGAAATTTCCAGTGAAGGTTGCGTCTTTGCGCGGCGCAGCCCTGCATTACGATCTGTGCGGCCAGTTCCTTAATGTCATTGTCGTTGCCTTGAAAATCCGGTTGGAAATGAAAATGCCGCTTTCCCCGCGTCCTGGAAGATGAACTTTGCCAAATAACGGGATGGCTGCTGGATTTGATGGAACAAAACAGATACAAGCAGATGATATTGCAATCAGATGGTGTGGTTATGGATCCGGTTTCTCTTGCCGTGGGTGGCATTGCGGTTTTGGTGGTGTCGCTAATTTTCAGTGTGCAGTTGGTTAAACGCGCGCGGGACTCGGCCAGGGCTGAGGCCGAGGCGCACAATGCCCTGCTGGCAGCACAACTGGAACAGACCGAAGCAACCCGGCGCGACCTTGCCACCGAGCTGGCGCAATTGCGCGACCGTTTTGATGCCGCATCGGAAAAACGTGCGATTGCCGAAACCACAGCCAACCGGGTGCCGGGGCTGGAAGGTGAAATTCGCGAATTGCGGAGCTCGCTGGAGCATTGGCGCGAAAAAGGCGCCGAGCTTGAAACCTCGCTGGAAAAAGAACGCGAAGCCGCGCAGGAAAAGCTGCAAATGCTTGATGATGCGCGGGTCAAGTTGCTTGATAGTTTCAAGGCGCTGTCGTCCGATGCCCTGAAAATCAACAATGACGAGTTCATGAAAATGGCGCGCGAAAACTTCTCGCGTCTTCAGGAAGGGGCCAAGGGCGACCTTGAAAAACGCCAGCAGGCGATTGACGGGTTGGTAAAACCCATCCGGGAACGGCTGGAAGCCTTTGATGTCAAGGTTAATGAGCTTGAAAATTCACGCAAGCAAGCCTATGGCGAGTTGCGTGAACAGGTGGGGTCGCTGGTAACATCGCAACAGCGCCTGTCACGCGAAACGCAAACGTTAAGTTCTGCCTTGCGGTCCAGTTCGTCAGTTTCGGGCAAGTGGGGCGAATTGCAGCTTAAGCGCATTGTCGAGCTTTCGGGCATGCTCAACCATTGTGATTTCGAAGAACAGGTTCACTTTAAAACCGATGAAGGCGACCAGAAACCCGACATGGTGATTCGCCTGCCGGGCGGTAAAAACATTGTTGTTGATGCCAAGGCCCCGACATCGGCCTATCTCGAAGCGATTGAAGAAAAATACGATGATGACCGCCGCGAAGCCCTGATGACGACCTATGTTGCCAATGTGCGCAAGGTTATTACCGGCCTTTCCAAGAAATCATACTGGAAATCGGTTAATTCGCCGGAATTTGTGGTGCTGTTTTTGCCCGGTGAAAGCTTTTTTTCAGCAGCATTAGAGCGTGACCCCAGCCTGATCGAAGACAGTTTCCGCGACGGGGTGATTTTGGCAACGCCGACCACGCTTTTGGGCCTGTTAAAGGCGGTGGCTTATGGCTGGCGCCAGGAAGCCCTGGCCGATAATGCCCGCGACATTAGCGAAATTGGCCAGCAACTGTTTGACCGGTTAGGCGCACTTGCCAAAAACTTTACCGCGATGGGCAAATCGCTTGAAGGCACGGTCAGACATTACAACAAAACACTCGGCTCGCTGGAAAGCTCGGTTCTGGTTTCGGCCAAGCGCTTGAAGGAAAAACATATTGTTGCTGATGACCGCGAGATTGATCAACCGTTACAGTCTGAAACCCATGTGCGCCAATTGAGCAAGCCGGAACTGACGGCGGACTTGCTCGAAGACGGCGACGCATCTAAGGCCTGATCCTGATCCTGAGACGGATGTGTTGTTACGGGCCTTGCAAGGGGTGGCAGGGCATCTTTGTTGGGGGGACAGGGACGGACTTCTTGACTCCCATAACTTGCGGTCTTATCTCCAAGCCCGACTTATATTATATTGAAGCCGTTCCATTGGGGGCGGTTTCATCTTTTGCATCCGGAAAACCTGACATGGCCTTGCGCGAAATTCTTATCGTTCCTGATCCTCGCTTAAAGCAGGAATGCGACCCGGTATCCGAGGTGAATGACGACATTCGCCAGATTCTCGATGATATGCTCGAAACCATGTATGACGCGCCGGGCATTGGCCTTGCCGGTCCGCAAATTGGCGTGATGAAACGCCTGATCGTGCTGGATGTTTCCGAAGATAAGGAAACGCCCGCCCCCCTGAAAATGGTGAACCCCGAAATCATCTGGGAATCGGAAGATTGCGCGGTCTATCAGGAAGGCTGCCTGTCGATCCCCGATCAATATGCCGATGTCGAACGCCCGCTTGAAGTGGGTGTGCGCTACCTTGACGAAAACGGCAAGGAACACGAGATCGAGGCAGACGGATTGCTGGCAACCTGTATCCAGCACGAGGTTGACCATCTCGATGGCATCCTGTTCACCGATTATCTGAGCGCGCTGAAACGCAACATGATCCTGAAAAAGGTCATCAAGCTGCAAAAATCCAAAAAATCAGCCTGAAAAGTTCCCCGATTTTTCACGGAGCTTTCATAGGTCGTCTTATTCGGATAATGCCTTGAGCTTTAGCGGAACGGTCTGATCGGGGAAAGTCACGGTCAGTTCCAGTTTGCCGCCACATGCCTCGACAAAGTTTCTTAACGTAGAAAGATACATGTCTGTCTGGCGTTCCATTTTCGAAATGGAAGCCTGTTGGATACCAAGATGGTTGGCGATATCTTTTTGTACCAGCCCTTTTAATTTGCGAAGCTTTTCCAGACCGTGAATTTCATCAAGAAAGAGGTCTGCTTGGGCCTCAATCAAATCGCGCCGTTCTTTGGGGAGTTTCTCGAGTATCTCGCCCAGTTTGCGTGCCATTTAACATCTCCTGACGCTATAAATTGCTGAATAGGTAACTGCGGAATTCGGAAATGGACGTGCTATTTCCGTTTCAGTGACGCGAGATGATTGTCATAACGCTGATCAGCCTTCCGAATCAGCTGTTTGTAAAAGCGTTTCTGCGAAACACCGGATTTATCACCTGCGACCAGAACGACGGCATTTCGATCCGGGTCGAAGACAAAGGCCAGTCTCCATGTTCCATCGGCATGATCAAACCGGAGTTCTTTCATGTTGGGATGTCTGGAATCATTTAACGTATCGACATAGGGTCGCCCAATCGTTGGACCACCCTTTTCAAGGGCTCGGGCCTTGGCAAGAATTGTATTTTGTAAGTTCTGATCGAAGTTATTGCTAAATTCATCGTCAAATTCATCACAAAAAACAACTGTCCACACAGTTCTCGTTCCTGAAAAGGTTTTGAGGCGGAAATCGCCACGACCGTGTATAAAATTATCAAATAAAGATATAGCCTTTGATGAATATACATCTCGATATGTTATTCGTCAAAGGCTATATTTAAAAGGCTAACTGATATGTTCCTTGGCGGGTTGCTTGGCAGAATGGTTTGTGCTGCAAGCTGGCCTTGTAATTTGGCGATCATAGCGCCAAATTGCGCGCATATCAGTTTGGGAATCAGAAAGAATTGGGTTGGGTCATGACAAAGCTGCGAATTGCCTTTATGGGAACGCCGGATTTTGCCCTGGTGGCGTTAAAGGAACTGGTGACAGCGGGTCATGATGTGGTGTGTGTTTATTCGCAACCGCCCCGCCCCGCCGGGCGCGGGCACAAGGAAACCCCCGGGCCGGTTCATGCCTGGGCCGCCGATCACGGGATCGAGGTGCGCACCCCGGTTTCGCTGAAATCAGATGCGCAAAAGCAGGCCTTTGCCGATTTGAATCTCGATGTGGCGGTGGTTGCGGCCTATGGCCTGATTTTGCCCAAGACGATACTTGATGCGCCGAAAATGGGGTGTTTGAATATCCATGCGTCTTTGCTGCCGCGCTGGCGCGGCGCAGCACCGATTCAGCGTGCGATTTTAGCCGGAGACGACAAAACCGGTGTGACGATCATGCAAATGGATGTCGGGCTTGATACCGGCGATATGTTGCTGGTCGATGAAATTGCCATCACGCCTGCCACCTATGCCAATGCCCTGCATGATGATCTGGCTGAAATGGGCGGACGTTTGATTGTCGATGCGCTGGAAAAACTGCCAGCCGGTCGATTGGTGGCAACACCACAGCCTGATGATGGCGTGACCTATGCCGCCAAACTCGAAAAAACCGAAGCCCGGCTGGATTTCGCCGACGACGCGGCCGCGCTGGAACGCAAAATCCGCGCCTTTACGCCGTGGCCGGGGGCCTATTTTGACCTTGGGAAAGAACGGATCAAGGTCCAGCGGGCCGAAATTATTGCCAACGCCAAGGGGGCCACGGGCAAACCTGGCGAAATTGTTGACGATCAACTGACCATTGCATGCGGCAGTGGCGGCGGATTACGCCCAACGCGGATTCAGCGCCCCGGCAAAGCGGCAATGGATGCCGATGCGGTGTTGCGCGGTTTTGATAAACTGGCACAGGGCGTTGTTCTGGAATAAATCAGTTCCGGCTTTTTCCGCCCGTTAATGCCAGCCCTGTTGTTTTCGGGGCCATGCCATAGCAAAACACCCCGTCGGCACTATGTGCGGCGGGGTGTTGTTGTATAGCAAGGCCCGTACCGGAACGGTAAAAATCAGGATGGCTGGCCTTTGGCGGCGGCTTCGGGGTTTAAGGCCTTTTGGTCGGTTTGCGCCGGTTTGCCGTCTTCGCGCGGGCGGGTAAAGGACCGCGCATCGCGCATGCCCAGTTCCCATGGCGGTACCGGGGTGAATTTTTCGGCCAGAAAATCCACAAAGGCGCGGACCTTGGGCGAAAGGTGCCGTTTATGCGGATACACCGCCGAAATCCACGCCCGGTCATGGATAAAGTCGGTTAGAACCGGAGTAAGGCGACCAGCGCGAATGTCTTCATGAACCAGATATTCGGCCAGTCGCGCCATACCAAGGCCAGCGACCACGGCGGCATGCAGGGCGTCGCCGTCATTGGCGGAAAAACTGCCCTGGGCGCGAAACGACATATGGCCTTCGGGGGTTTCAAAATGCCAGTCGTTAAAACTTTCGCGCGAGGACAAGTGCAAACAGTTATGATTAACCAGATCCTGCGGCTTGCGCGGAATGCCGTTTTTTTCCAGATAATCGGGCGATGCGACGATAAAACGGCGGTTAACCGCATATTTGCGCGCAATCAGCGAGGAATCCTCAAGCTCGGATAACCGGATCGCCAGGTCATACCCATCGTTGACCAGATCGGTAAATTTATCGTCGAGTGTGAGTTCGATCCGCACATCGGGATACATATTGAGAAATTCCGGAATCAGCGGCACGACCTGATATTTGGTAAAGGCCACCGACGCGTTTATTCGCAATGTACCGCGCGGGGCGGCATAAAGCTGGGTGACGACTTCTTCGGCTTCGTTTATTTCATTAAGAATGGTGCGCGCGCGTTCGTAAAAGGCGCGGCCTTCCTCGGTCAGGCTAAGCTGGCGGGTGGTGCGCATCAGTAAACGGGCACCCAAACGGTCCTCCAGCCTTGATATGTATTTCGATACCGCCGATGGCGACAGGCGCAAGGCCCGGGCCGCTGCGGAAAAGCTGCCTTCTTCAACAGCATAGACAAAGATTTCCATTTCTGCGGCGCGATCCATCGGCGTTTCCTCAGACCATTTTCGTTATTTGTGATCATTCTTCATAAGTAATGTGCATATTGAGGTAATTCCCCTTCGCAGTAAAGAGAATTAGATTGTTTTTCAGACGAGGCGGCGATCATGCCGCAGAAAACGAAATTCAAGGAGGTCCGCTATGAGGACGTTTGCTGACATCAAATTGCTGACGATCGAAACCAGCGAGATCGAAGCTGGCGTGCGTAAGGGCCAGCAGCTTCGTGCTGAATATATCAGTGGTTTCTTCCGCAGCCTGTTTAAGGGCATCAGCCCGAAGGCGCGCCACGATGCGACCCCGCATGGCACCGTTGGTGGTGCAGCCTGATCATCCGCAAGGATGTTAACCGTGAGCGCGCTTTGTGCGATCCGGTCTCTACCCGAGTTTTACTATAGCGTCCTTCCTCCCAAGTTATGACGCTGTTTTCCCGACTGGCCCGGACACTTTGGTGTTCCGGGCCATTTTTTTGTCTGCTCGCACCAATTTGTGCCCAAATGTGCAAGATCAACCTGATTTAACATGACGGCGGTTTTGGCGACGCGATGTTCAGGCCGCCCGGCGCTGCCCGAAATGCGGCGGCACATAAAAACCCGGCCGTTCGGCCAGCCACGATAACGCGGTGGCAATCGCCATGCCGATCACTGTGGCGATTAATATGGTGGGCAAATTAACATGTGCGGCAAACAGCCAGCCATATATGGGCGGCCCCGCCGAGGATGCCAGCACCATGATCGCGGTCAGGCTGGAACGCACCGAGCCAATTTCGCTCATGGGGACCAGTTCGGGGATGATTGCGGTGCGTAATGTGGTGGCCGTGCCGGTGGTAAAGCCTGCCAACGCCATATAAACCGGAATAACCTGTGCCGTTTCGGTCATCGCCAGCACCACAACCGCCATCATTAGCGGCAGCAGATGATAGGGAAACAGCTTTCGCGCCCCGTATTTGTCAATCAACGGCCCGCTGCCAAAAGCCCCCAATACCGATGTGATGGCAAAAAGGGTGAAGCCAGCAGCAAACCAGCCCAGATCGATGTTCTTTTGAGCGGCAATAACCGCCTGATGAAAAAACAGGGCGGTTAACACCAGGGGCTGCCCCGCCAACATTGGCATCGATAACCAGATATAAGCCGATTTAAACAGGCGGGGATGGATGGGGTGGCTGTGGCTGGTTTGGTGATGGGGATCAGGAGTCGCCGCCGCCGCAGCCGCCGCAACGCGATCATTTTCTGTTTCTGACGGGGTTTGTGTGGTGCCAACGGTGCCTGCGCCGATGTCGGCACCTGGCTCCGGCGCTGTTAGGGCCGGTTCGGCGACGGGCACGGCCCGAAAATGGCGATTACCGCGCACCAGCCAGGTTGCAAGCGGCACCATCACCAGCAAAATAACAATGCCCGCCACAATATAGGCCCCGCGCCAGCCAAAGGCGGCAATCAGCGCCAGAAAGATCGCGGGCATAATCGCCTCGGCCATGGGAAAGCCAAAGGCCGCAATGGCAAGGGCACGGCCCCGGTTGCGGTCAAAATACCGGGCGATGCTGGTCATGCTGACATGTGACATCAAGCCTTGGCCTGCAAAGCGTAACATAAACAGCCCGCCGATCAGGACAATAACATTGCTTGCCGCCGACATCACAAAACAGCCCGCGGCCAGAAAAACCATGACGATCAGGCTGTAACGCAACATGTCGACCCGGTCGATCATGCGGCCGATAAACGGCAGGGCCGCTGCACTGGCAATGGTGATGCCAGCGTAAATATTGGCAAAGCCGGTTTCGTTGATGCCCAGGCTTTGTGAAATAAACGGGACAAACAGGGCGATCAGAAATGTCTGGCCAAAGGCCGAGCCAAAACTGTGCAGCGCACCAAAAGCCAACGGGCGGGGTGCTTGCCGCAGAAGGTGGAAAAATGCCATTTAATAACTTGCAGGTTTGAATGTTGATTGTGAATATGACGGTAATTGTATCGATTCAAATCGGAGGCGTCTACCTGCCCCACTGGATAGGTCAACCAGACCAAACCGCTGGTAAACAAGAGCGCATACGAAAAAGCGGCATTGCCAATGTGACAATGCCGCGTGGTATTTTGGGTGGTTTTTGGCGGTCCGGAACCATGGCCCCGGCCTGTCCCGGTTACCCGTGCGCGGAAACCGTGCCGGTCGGGCCATCCACATCGCATGGTGTTACCTTGATCGGGGCTTGCGCCTGTTCGCCCAGATCAAGGCAGTTCTTTAATTGCGGGCTGCATACATGCCAGCCCCCGCCAGTTGCCCCCGATGCCGCAAGGTTAAGTTCGGGCAACGGTTGCAGGTGCGGGGTGTAAACCCACCAGTCGTCTTTTAAAATCGCATCGGGCGGCGGTTCCATTCCGGCACCGCTGCCCTTGACGCGGGCTTGCACAAGTTCAAGCCCGGCAGGGGTAATATGGTAATCTTCCTGCCAGCCGGTATGTTCCACCGAATGCATCCACGACAAGGTAAAAGCCGTGATGGCAAGGCTGATGGCTTTACTTGCTGTCAGTATGCAAAGTCCCATCGGTTCAGGCCCCTGCCGCGTCGCTGATTTTGCGTAACCGCAACCAGTGCATGACGCAAAACAGGGCAAACAGGGCAAAACCGAGAAGATCGGTTATCGGGTATGCTGCAATCAGGGTGAAGGCCGCAGCCACGGCAATCAACCGTTCTGGTACCGTCAGACGAATGTTAAGCGCCCCAATCACGGCCATGCCCCACAGGCCAATGGCGATGGTGGTTTTGATAAAGATATAGGCAACAGCCGGCCAATAGCCGATTTCATCGGCCATCGGGCCGCCATCCTGAAGCATCAATGCCGGGGTATAAACCGACATAAACGGGATCAGGAAGCCCGCCGCCGCCACCTTTATCGCCTCGAACGAAATTTTAAGCCCGCTTGCCCGCGCAATTGGCGCTGCGGCAAAGCAGGCCAGTGCCACCGGCGGCGTCAGATCGGCAAGAATGCCAAAATAAAACACGAACATGTGGCTGACAATAAGCGGAACACCCAGTTGCAACAGGGCGGGCCCGGCAATGGACGAGGTGATGATATAGTTGGGAATGGTCGGAATGCCCATGCCCAGCACGATGCAGGTGATCATGGTCAGGATCAGCGATAAAAACAGGCTTTGCGACCCGACATGAACAATGAAGGCACCAAAAGTATTGGCAACCCCGGTCAGGGTCATGGTGCCAATGATGATGCCAACAATGGCGCAGGCAACGCCGACCGGCAGGGCGGTTTTTGCCCCTTCTGCCAGTGAGTCGCGGCAGATTATCAAGGTTTCACGTCCGCCCTTGGAAAGGGCGTTCCACACCATCAGCACGGCAATGGCGGTGATAATAACGTAAATGCCAAATTCCAGAAAAGCCGCGGCAATCAGGCCAAGGCCGATCCAGAAAATCATGCGGATTGTGCCCTTGGGCATGCCCAGCACAATCGAGCTTCCCAAAATCAGCAATACCGTCAGCGACAGGCCAATCGTACCAGCAAAAAGCGGGGTGTAACCGGTAAACAGCAAATAAACCAGGACGCCCAACGGCAACAGCAAATACCAGCTTTTGCGGATGGCCGCACGCGGCGAGGGCAGGTCGGCTTTGGCAATGCCCGACAGGCCATATTTACCCGCTTCAAGATGCACCATCCAGAAGACCGAGGCAAAATACAGGATCGCCGGAATTAACGCCGCCTGAACGACCTGATAATATTCAACGCCCAGTGTTTCGGCCATGATAAAGGCCACAGCCCCCATCACCGGGGGCATCAACTGGCCACCCATGCTTGATGTGGCTTCAACCCCGCCGGCAAAGGCCGGGCGATAGCCAAAACGTTTCATGAGCGGAATGGTGAACTGGCCGGTTGTGACCACATTGGCCACGCCAGAACCCGAAATGGTACCCATAAGCCCCGATGAAATCACCGAAACCTTGGCCGGGCCGCCGCGCGCATGGCCGACAAGGCCCATCGACACGTCGGTAAACAGCTGAATCATCCCGGCCTTTTCAAGAAAAGCGCCAAACAGGATGAACAGGAAAATATAGGTCGAGGACACATAAATCGGAATGCCGTAAATGCCCTCGGTGCCATAGGTCATATGGTCGATCACCTGGGTAAAATCGTATCCCCGGTGATTAAGCGGTGACGGCAGGTATTGGCCCAACAGGCAATAGGCCAGAAAACATGCCGCAATGATCGGCAAAGCCGGGCCCATTAAGACATAAGCCCCGACAAAAACCCCGATCAGGGCAACAATGCCAAAGACAATATCGGTGGTGACCGGGTCGCCCGCGCGCAGGATCAGGTCGTTATATTCGACCCACTGATAACCTGCGACAGCAACACCCGACAGCGCAAGGATCCATGCCAGTGTTTTAACCGGCAGGCTGGATCTGCGGCCAATCGCGATCAGCGGAAAGATCAGCAGCATCAGGAACCCGATATGAATGGCGCGGGTGACCTGGCTGGGTAAATCGATCAGATGAGCGGCGGTCGAAATTTGGAAGGCCGAAAACACAAAGGCGATCCAGAACAGCAAGCGCCCTTCAAATGTCGGGGCAAAGCTGTCGACCAGCGGGTCATGGATGGCCAGGTCAGGGGAATCGGCAGGTACGTGGTGGGTGGAATGGTCTTGTGACATTTAGGTTCCCCGGCAATGTCGGCAACAGGCAAAGGAAGGGATTTCATTTGTCACGAAAGGCGTGTTCGCCCTGTGCAAAAGCAAATCCCGGCCGGGGCATTGCACCCCGACCGGTGAAAAAGTAGCACCGGACAAATCACCTGTGGGAGGCTTTCTGTCCGTGCAAGGCGATTACATGATGCCTTTTTCTTTGTAGTAACGTTCTGCACCCGGGTGCAGCGGCAACGGCATGCCTTTAATCGCATTTTCCAGCTTGATGGCCTTGGCAGCATTGTGGGCTGCTTCAAGGGTCGGCAGGTTTTCAAACAGCTGTTTGGTCATCTGATAGGCGATTTCATCAGATACGCCCGAATGGCTGACCAGGAAGTTGACGATGGCAACGGTCGGAACATCGTCAGCCTGGCCTTCATAGGTACCAGCCGGAATTTCGCGGGCAACATAAGGTGCGCCCAGTTTTTCGGCTACGTCGGCAGGAACCGACACAATGGTCACTTCCATCGATGCCGACAGATCCTTAAGCGACGCAACGCCAAGACCGGCAGACTGCAGGGTCGCATCAAGCTGACGGTTTTTCATCAGTTCGACCGATTCTGCAAACGGCAGATATTCGACTTTGCCAAGATCGTCATAGGACATGCCGGCAGCTTCGAAAATCTTGCGGGCATTAAGTTCGGTGCCCGATTTCGGCGCACCGACAGAAACGCTTTTGCCCTTAAGATCGGCCAGCGTCTTGATGCCCGAATCCTTGGATGCCACGATCTGGATATAGTTGGGATAAATGGCGGCAATGCCCCGCAGTTTATCAAGCGGCTTTTTAAAGCCGACTTCGGTGTTGCCTTCCCAGGCAAGTTTAACCGAATCGCCAAGGGCAAAGCCGATTTCGCCCCGGCCAGCCTGCAGAAGGTTCAGGTTTTCAACCGATGCCTTGGTTGACTGAACCTGGGTGCGAACCCCTTCGATCTTGTCGCCATAAACATTGGCGAGTGCCGCGCCCAACGGGTAATACACACCCGAAGTACCGCCGGTCAGAACATTGATAAATTCGTCGGCTTTGGCCATCGACATGGTGCCAAAGCTCAGTGCTACCGCCATTGCCCCTGCAAGTACGGATTTCGCACGAATGGATGTCATCAGGTCTTCCTCCCTTGAAGATATGAATTCATTTGCGCCCCGGTGCCGCCTCGTTCACGGTTCTTACTTCACGCCAGCGTGACGGCAGCTTAGGGGACTTCCAAAGAATAGGCTAGCCTATATCGGTGGCGTATATCGATATTGTCGTACCAGATTGTGGTACCGGAATTTGTTTGGCATTGCATGCGTTGTATTGCAACAGTGTTTAGTGGGTATGAAAAACCTCAAAGATGCCGCATCTGGTTATTTTTTCGCCACAAAGCAGTGTTTTTTGTATAGTCCACGTTAAGTAGTTCAATTTTTGAAACGAGGGTCCAGGTGAGTAAGATAGCGCTTGTGGATGACGACCGGAATATTCTGACATCGGTTTCGATGGCTCTGGAAGAAGAAGGTTATGAAGTCAGCACCTATTCCGACGGGTCCGAAGCATTACATGCCCTGACCAGGGAAGAACCCGATCTGGCGGTGCTTGATATTAAAATGCCGCGTATGGACGGGCTGGAACTTTTGACGCATTTGCGCAAAAAAACCCAGATGCCGGTGATTTTCCTGACATCGAAGGATGACGAGGTCGACGAGCTGACCGGTCTGCGTCTTGGGGCGGATGACTATATCAAAAAGCCGTTTTCCCAGCGTTTGCTGATTGAACGTATTCGCACCTTGCTGCGCCGGGCCGAAATTATTCGCGCAGGCGGCATTCGCCCGTCGGGGTCCGATGATGTTATTCAGCGGGGCGAGCTGGTTCTTGATCCGTCGCGCCACATGTGCAGTTGGAAAGGCCAGCATGTGAACCTGACCGTGACCGAATTTTTGCTGATTCAGGCGCTGGCCAAACATCCCGGCCACGTTAAAAACCGCGATCAGCTGATTGATGCGGCCTATGGTGAACATATTTACGTCGACGACCGTACAATCGACAGTCACATCAAACGCCTGCGTAAAAAATTCCGTGAAACCGACAAGGAATTCAAGGAAATCGAGACACTTTACGGTGTGGGCTATCGCTATCGCGATACCGCCGCCGCCGTGGTGCCCGGTGCAGTTGGTGTTTCGACGGACTAGGATATTTGGCATAAACACCAGACACGACTTCAACAACCCGGCTAGCGCAAATGTGCCGGGGTAAAGTACGGATTGCATGAGCGATAAAACTGCTTCGGCACCCCAACAGGGAGGAAACCAGACCGAAACCCGCTCCGGCGAGGCGCGCACGGTGCGCCTTGAGGAACGGCATGGCCTGTTTTCCCCGCTGACATGGCGAATCCTTGCCGTTAACGCGCTGGCACTTTTTGTGCTGGTGGCGGGGATTTTGTATTTGGGGCGCTACAAGCAGGAACTTATCCATTCCGAACTTGAAGCCATGGCGGTGCAGGCCGAAATGTATGCCGCTGCCTTGTCGACCGCGGCCGTGGGCCGCGGCGATGACGCCACCGAACGCGTCAAACTGGAAACAGCGCGTGAAATGGTGCGGCGCCTGGTCGGCATTACCGGGGCACGGGCGCGTTTGTTTGGGGCCAACGGGCAACTGATTGCCGATAGCCGCAATATCCAGTCTTTTGGCGCGGGCGCGGTGCAGGCCGAAGAATTACCCGCCCCGGGTGACGACGACGAACTTGCCGAAATTATGCGCAATTTGACCGAAGGGGTGTTGTCGCTTTTTGAAGGTGATCAGCCCCTGCCACTATATATTGACCCGCCGATTGCCAGTGCGTCGGATTACCCTGAAGTGCGCGCCGCCCTTGCGGGCTATTCGCGCGGGGTGGTGCGGGTGGATGGAAGGGGGCGCCGGGTTTTGTCGGTGTCCGTTCCGGTTCAGCGCTTCAAGCAGGTTCTGGCATCAATCATGCTGACCAAAAATGGCGACACCATTGAAACCGCCCTGCATGCGGTGCGGCTCGATATTTTAAAAATATTCGTTTTTGCCTTTGGCATTACGGTGTTGCTGTCGATTTATCTGGCAGGCGTCATCACCCGCCCGCTGAACCGGTTGGCCCGCGCGGCTGAACGGGTGCGGCGCAGCAAAAACCGCCAGTTCACCATCCCCGACCTGACCGACCGGAATGACGAAATCGGCGATTTGTCAGGCACCCTGCGCGACATGACGGAAACCCTGTGGGACCGCATGGACGCGATTGAGCGTTTTGCCGCCGACGTCGCCCATGAAATTAAAAACCCGCTGACATCCTTGCGCAGTGCGGTTGAAACCGCCACCCGGTTAAAAGATGCCGAACGCCAGCGCCGCCTGATGGAAATCATCGCCGAAGACGTGCAACGACTGGACCGGCTGATTAGCGATATTTCCGATTATTCGCGCATGGACGCCGAATTATCGCGCGCCGAAAGCGAAGAAGTTGACTTGCGCATTTTGCTGCAAACCTTGTCCGAACTTTATAATGCGGCGGGAGACGGGCCGCAGGTCAAGGTAACCGCCCCTGAAAACCTGGTGGTGCCCGCCCTTGAAAGCCGGTTGGTACAGGTGTTTCGCAATCTGATTTCCAACGCCCTGACCTTTAGCCCCGCCGACGGCGACGTGCGCGTGCGGGCATGGCGCGATAAAAATCAGGCTGTGATCACGATTGAGGATGACGGGCCGGGTATTCCGGCAGGTAAGGAAGAAGCCATTTTCAACCGGTTTTATACAGAACGCCCGTCAAGCGAGAAGTTCGGCCAGCATTCCGGGTTGGGCCTGTCAATTTCGCAGCGAATCGTCGCCGCCCATAATGGTCATTTAAGTGCGAGCAACCGTACCCTTGACGGCGAGGTTAAAGGGGCGGTGTTTACTGTGCGTTTACCGCTGGAAAATAACGGGCGTTAATCCGTTAAAGATGTTTTTTGTGCAGTGCGGGCGTTTTACCGTAATTCCCCGTTTGACAAGCCGGGCCGGGCCGCGCATCGTTTTGCCCGATATGACACAGCTTCACGCAAACTGTGTCGCGTTTGATGGCCAGGGCATTTTGGTGCGGGGCCTGTCAGGCAGCGGCAAATCCGATCTTTCCTTGCGCCTGATCTTGCGCGGGGCACAACTGGTATCTGATGACCGCACCGATCTTGTTGCCCGCGACGGGGCGCTGGTGGCATCGGCCCCCGAACAAATCGCCGGGCTGATCGAAATACGCGGCCTGGGTGTTATCACGGGCATTTCGCATTGCCGCCATGCCGAAATTTGCATGATTGCCGATCTGGTCGAACCCGGTAGCGATGATATAATCGACCGTATGCCGGAGCTTGCAAGCGAGATGCTGTGCGGGGTGTCAATTCCGGTGTGGAAGATCAACGCGTTTGAAGCCAGTGCGCCCGATAAAATTGAAATCGCACTGGCCGTCGCCACCGGGAAAATGCGGATTATATCATGACTGACCTGCCCCAAAAGCCCGACATGCCGCAACGCAATGCAGCCCAGACAGACAATTCCAGCACCGTTGATGCCCCCGTAAGTGGCCGCATCGCGCCTGCGGGCAATGGTAATGCGCGTCTGGTGCTGGTCACCGGCGTTTCCGGTGCGGGCCGCACCACCAGCCTTAAAATTCTGGAAGATTTCGGCTTTGACGCGGTGGATAATTTGCCCTTGCGCCTGTTGCCCAACCTGTTATCGGGCGATGCCGAATTGCGCGTGCCCGTTGCCATCGGCCTTGATATCCGCACCCGCGATTTTGGTGTTGATCAGTTTGGCGAGATTATAGCCGCTTTGCGCGCGCAGTCCGGGCTGGATGTGACTGTGGTTTTTGTCGATGCGCAAAGCTCGGTTTTGCAACAGCGCTTTACCGAAAGCCGCCGCCCGCATCCATTAACGCAGGACCGCCCGCTGGTCGATGCGATTGCCCATGAAAAACGCCTGATGGCACCGATTGCCGCGATTGCCGATATGCAAATCGACACATCGCGCCTGAAGGCCACCGAGCTTCGCAAAATTTTGCAAGACCAGTTCGCCAGCCCGACCTCGGGCCAGATGGCGATTTTTGTTAAAAGTTTTTCGTTTCGCCAAGGGGTGCCCGGCGAAGCGGATCTGGTTTTTGATGTGCGCTTTTTGCGCAATCCGCATTATGATCCCGAACTTCGCAATTTGACCGGCATGGATGTGCGGGTTGGCGACTATGTTGCACAGGATCGTGATTTTGCCGGTTTTATGGACCGGCTAAAGGCCCTGATCGGGCCGATACTGCCCCGCTATGCCGAAGAAGGTAAAAGCTATTTGACCCTTGCGGTTGGTTGCACTGGCGGGAAACACAGGTCCGTGTATATTGCGCGCCTGCTTAATGACTGGATATCAACACTGGGATATGACGTTCATCTCAGTCATCGTGACAAACCGGCGGAGCCGGATGAAATCAAGCCGGGGGAAATGATTTGATGGAGAAAACTGCATGATCGGGATGGTGCTTGTCACCCACGGCGATCTCGCGCGGGAATTTGTCGCAGCATTGGAACATGTTGTCGGGGCGCAGGAAAATGTCGCAGCCGTCTGCATCGGGCCAGATGACGACATGGAACAGCGGCGCGCCGATATTCTGGCTGCTGTGGAAGATGTCGACAGTGGTCAGGGCGTTGTCTTGCTGACCGATATGTTTGGCGGAACCCCGTCCAATCTGGCGATCTCGATTATGGAACAGGCCCATGTCGAAGTGATCGCCGGGGTTAATTTGCCCTTGCTGATCAAGCTGGCATCGGTCCGGGTCGAGGGGACGCTGGCCCAGGCTGTTAATGCCGCACAGGATGCCGGTCGCAAATACATCAATGTCGCTTCGCGTTTGTTAAGCGGTGAAGAATAAGACCATTAAAGGCGCGGCAGACAGGATCCGATTTCCTTCTGCCGACGGGGAACAGAATGTCGCAAACTGAAAAGCGTATTGTTACCATCGTTAATCAGCGCGGTTTACACGCGCGGGCGGCGGCAAAATTTGTTAAACTGGCGGGCGAGTTTGAAGCCCGTATCATGGTGCGCAACCGGGGAACCGAGGTTTCCGGTGTTTCGATCATGGGGCTGATGATGCTCGCGGCATCGACCGGCACTGAAATTGAAATAGAAGCAACCGGCATTGATTGTCATCAGGCGATTGCGGCACTAAGTGAACTGGTCGAGGCCAAGTTCCACGAAGAATAAAACGGTAAAAACCGATCAGGAAACGTTTGCAAGTTACACCGCGCGAAACGACTGACCAGAGCAAGGACGCCTCGGTTACCGGGCGACGTATGATTGTGGGCCTTGGGGCGTCTGGCGGTATCGTCATTGGCCGGGCCTTTGTGCTGGACCGGCAATATATCCATGTTGTCCGTCAGACCATTTCCAGCGCCCGTATCGAAGACGAAGTTGCCGCCCTGCATCAAGGTGTTGATGACAGCATTGAACAGTTGCGACGGTTAAAATCGCAATCAGGCGCGCTTGAGGCATCAGCATCGGACGAGCTGGGCTTTTTGCTCGACGCCTATATCCAGATGCTGACCCAGTCGCGCCTGTTGCGCGGGGCCGAAGACCGTATCCGCCAGCAAAAAATGAATGCTGTCTGGGCGGTCAGCGATGTGATCGACAGCATCGCCCAGCAATTTACCGGCATCAAAGACAAATATATTGCCGCGCGCGCCGCCGATATTCGCGAGGTCGGCCTGCGCCTGATGCGCTGCCTGATCGGTGAAACCGACCGTGCGCTCGACCATGCCCCGCCCGGTGCCATATTAATTGCCGAGGAAATGAGCCCGGCCGACATGGCCCGCCTGCAACCGGGTACGGTTGGTGCCTTTGTGACCGCCATTGGCGGGGCCGAAGGCCACACCGCAATTATGGCCCGCGCGCTGGGCATTCCAGCGGTTTTGGGTGCTGCTGATATTATTCGCGGCATTTCGGGCGGCGATACCATCATTGTCGATGGTTTGCGCGGCGAGGTTATTTTGCGGCCCGATGCGGCCGACCTGGCTGTCTATGGCAAGCGGCGCGAAGACTGGCTGGCATCACGGACCAGGTTGCTGGGCCTGCGCAGCCTGCGCTCTGAAACCCGGGACAATGTCCTGGTGGAACTGCATGCCAATATCGAATTGCCGGTCGAGGTTTCAACCGTTTTGCAAAACGGGGCATCGGGCATCGGGCTTTTGCGCAGCGAGTTCATGTTCATGAACAAAAGCTATTTGCCCGACGAAGAAGAACAATATCAGGAACTTGCCGGTATTGTCAGCCAGATGAAAGACCTGCCGGTGACCATCCGCACCCTTGATATTGGCGGTGAAAAACTGGCAGTTGCCCTGCAAAACGAAGTTGGCAGCGGGCCGAACCCGGCATTGGGCCTGCGCGGTGTGCGCCTGTCGCTACGCCGCGAGGATTTGCTGGAAACCCAGCTTGCCGCCATTTTGCGGGCTTCGTTGCATGGCAAGGTGCGCGTGCTGGTGCCGATGGTGGTCACCGTGGGGGAAATGACCCGCGTGCGCCAGATTTACAATAAAGTCGCCGACAGGTTGCGCAGCCAGGGCCACGCCGTGCCCAAAACCCTGCCGCCGTTAGGGGCGATGATTGAAATACCGGCCGCCGCCTTGAGCATTGATGCGCTGGCACGCGAATGCGAATTTTTTGCCATTGGTACCAATGATTTAACCCAGTACACCCTGGCGATTGACCGCAGCGACGACCAGGTGGCGCATTTATATGACCCGCTGCATCCTGCTATTTTACGGTTGATTTACGAGGCGGCAAAGGCCGCGGCGCGAACTGGCATTCCCATGAGTGTTTGCGGCGAAATGGCCGGTGACCCGCGCTATACGCCGCTGTTTTTGGGCATGGGGCTGCGTAATTTATCAATGTCACCGGGCAGTTTATTGCTTGTCAAACAACGGGTTCGCCGCCTTGACAGCCGCACATCCGAGTATCAGACCCGGCAAATTCTGGAGCAATGGGACCCGGACCGCATTGCCATGATGCTAGACGATTTTAACGATCTGGCTTGATCGCAGGCAGGGTTGAGGGCGCTGCCTTTACCCTTTGCCCCGGTGCCACTGGTTATCCGCCCGGTGCATCCCGATATGTGGCAGGCAATTAACCACAAGGCACATAGCCTGTTGCGCAATGTGTTTGCGGTGGGCGCAAGAAAACACTTGATGTCGATATAAACATATCTTTATATATGCACCAAGCGCGGTTGGCGTTGCTGACCAGATGCACGTATTTAACGGCGGTTTCATTTCCTTTTTCGGTGCAAATCGGCAAAGGATATGAAAGCGCCATATCTGATTGATGGAGACGACATGTCAAACTTTACCGATTGCAAGGTTGCAGACCTTTCGCTGGCTGGCTGGGGCCGCAAGGAAATTGCGATTGCCGAAACCGAAATGCCGGGCCTGATGGCCTTGCGCGAAGAATTTGGCACCGCCAAGCCGCTGACCGGTGCCCGCATCGCCGGTTGCCTGCACATGACCATTCAGACCGCCGTTCTGATGGAGACCCTGATTGCTTTGGGGGCAACCGTTCGCTGGTCGTCTTGCAACATTTTCTCGACCCAGGATCAGGCTGCCGCCGCTATGGCCGCTGCTGAAATTCCGACTTTCGCCTGGAAGGGCGAAACCGAGGAAGAATTCTGGTGGTGCATCGAGCAGACCATCGAAGGGCCGGATGGCTGGAAACCGAACCTCATCCTTGATGATGGCGGCGATTTGACCCAGCTGATCCACGAAAAATACCCGGAACTGCTGGCCGACATTAAAGGCCTGTCGGAAGAAACTACCACCGGTGTACATCGCCTGTATGAAATGGCGAAAAAAGGCACGCTGAAGGTTCCGGCCATCAATGTGAACGATTCGGTTACCAAATCGAAGTTCGATAACCTTTATGGTTGCCGCGAAAGCCTGGTTGACGGCATCAAACGCGCAACTGACGTTATGGTTGCCGGTAAGGTCGCCGTTGTTGCCGGTTATGGCGATGTGGGTAAAGGCTCCTCTGCATCCCTGCGCAGCCAGGGTGCCCGCGTTCTGGTTACCGAAATTGACCCAATCTGTGCCCTTCAGGCCGCCATGGAAGGCTATGAAGTCACCACGATGGAAGATGCAGCCCCGGTTGGCGACATTTTTGTCACCACCACTGGTAACATCGACATCATCACGCTTGATCATATGCGGGCGATGAAGGACCGGGCGATTGTTTGTAATATCGGCCATTTTGATTCCGAAATTCAGATCAATTCGCTGCGCAATTACAAATGGGATAACGTCAAACCGCAGGTTGACGAAGTTGAATTCCCCGATGGCAAACGCCTGATCGTTCTGGCCGAAGGCCGCCTGGTGAACCTTGGTTGCGCAACGGGTCACCCCAGCTTTGTGATGTCGGCATCTTTTGCCAACCAGGTGCTGGCCCAGATCGAATTGTGGAAAAACCACGCCAATTACGAAAACCAGGTTTATGTCCTGCCCAAACATCTTGACGAAAAAGTTGCAGCCCTGCACCTCGCCCGTCTTGGTGTGAAACTGACCAAACTTTCCGCTGAGCAGGCCGAATACATTGCCGTTCCGCAGGCTGGTCCGTTCAAGCCGGATCATTACCGCTACTAATTGGAAATGGTGCGCCCTAACGGGTGAAGCATAGCTGATTTTGCCTTAAAGCCGTCCCGTTTCGGGGCGGCTTTTTTGGTGGTCGGCTGCTTGGGTATCGCATAATCCGGGTTGGCGTGAGGCGTGACCTCAGTGCCCTAGTCGTGACAGAACCACACCCGTTGCAATGAGCGATACCGCCAGCATGCGATGCCGGGTGATTTGTTCTTTTAAAACAAACCGGGCAATCAGAATGGCAAACAGAATGCTGCTTTCGCGTAATGCCGATACCAGCGCAATTGGTGCCTGTGTGCAGGCCCAAATCACAATGGCATAGGCACAAAACGAACCCGCCCCGCTAATGGCGGCATTTGTTAGCGAGACCTTTGGCAACGCACGGATTAGCGATGGTTTTGTAACGGCCATAAAGGCCAGCATGAAAATGGCGTTTAAAATGGAAAGCCAGCTGTAAAACCCCAATGCGGTGCCGGCAATGCGCGCCCCGGTGCCATCGATCAGACTATACCCGGCAATGAAACAACCGGTGACAAAAGCCAGGATAAAGGACTGGCTGTTGCGGCTGTGCCATGCCGATTTGGCCTGCATGGCAATTCCCACGGCAATAATGGCAATGGCCGCCAACTCAATCGGTCCCAGATGGACCTTTAAAAACACCAGCGACACCAGCGTTATCAATACCGGCGACAGGCCGCGGGCCAGCGGGTAAATCTGCGATAGATCGCCATGCATATAGCTGCGCATTAAAAACAGCTGATACCCCACATGCAACAGCGCCCCCACCAGCACATAAGCAAAACTGGCGGCATCAGGCAGCGGCGATGCAACAACACCAATCACGGCAATGGGCACATGGGCCAGTACCAGCGAAAATGTGGCCAGATCCTTACGGGCCGAGCCTTTGACAAAACTGTTCCAGCCTGCATGCAGCAGGGCCGAACATAAAACGGCAAAAAATACGGTGAGTGTCATTTTTCTCCCTTTCCCGGCGGGAGAATTGCATCTTTTCAAAGAATAAAATAACTTGGATTTGTTGCATCATTCATAAGGAAAAGTTTGGTTGGAGACGCGGTTTCTGGAAACGGTGCTGATGGTTGCCGAACACGGCTCGGTCGCGGCGGCGGCGCGCCTTCAGGGCATAACGGCAGCCGCAATTTCACAGCGGTTGAAAGTTGTAGAAACCGAACTTGGCGTGGCGTTGTTTCGCCGCAGTGGCAAAACTGTGCAGCCGACAGCGGAATGCGCGCGCCTGTTGCCCCATGCCCGTGAAATGGTACAGCAGGCCTCGCTATTGACCGGCGTGCTTGATCGCGAGGGATTAACCGGAACCCTTAAAATCGGCGCGATTGTCACGGTGATGACCAGCCTTGTACCGCGCACCTTGAAATACCTGCGCCAAACGGCCCCGATGCTGGTCCCCGAAATTCACCCCGGCACCTCGGTTAGCCTGCATGACCGCATATCGGCGCAGGAACTTGACGTGATTGTTGCAATTGCGCCGCCATTTGCACGGCCAAAGTCGCTAGAAGCGCGTAATTTGCGCGCTGAACCCTTAATGTTGATTACGCCCTCGTCCATACAGGGCGATACAGGGCAAATTTTGGCGCAAAACCCCTATATTCGCTATGATCCGGCATCGTGGGGCGGGCGGCTGGCCGAACGATATCTGGCGCAGCAAAATATTCAGCCGCGTCTGTTTTGCACCATTGATTCACAGGAAACCATGGCCCGCATGGTGCATGAAGGGTTAGGGGTGTCGCTGGTGCCAGACTGGCTGCGGGTTTATGACATGGAGCTGGATATACGCTGGCACCCGGTGGGGGATGCGGGATTTAACCGTAATATCGATCTGGTTTATCCGCGTGTATCGCCCAAGGCCCGCCTGATAGAGGCCTTTTGCAACGCCATGACCGCCATCCATGAGCAATTGCCGCCAAAGTGAATGCGCAAGAAAATCGCCGTTTTTACATCAGCAGGGCTTCGTGAATGGGGTGGTCGGCACTGTAACGATGGTTAAGAAGGCTGATTAATTCGCGCGAAAACTGTTTGCCGTCATCCAGCAATTTGCGCAGTTCCGGGTGATTGCGGTCGTTCTGGTCGATTTTTTCCAGCCGTTGGCGAATTTCGGGGTCGTTCAAGCGCGATAGAAAATGGTCATACAGTTCCAGCGCAGGCAAACTGCGATCCCCAAAAACGGTTTGCAGGCGGGTAATGGGCGGCAACTGCAAAAGTTCCGATAATTTTGCCCGTTTGCCAACATAATCAAACCCGGCGGTTTCAGCCGCGGCAATAATGCCGCCGAAATACAACATCTTGCGCGAAAAAACCAGTTTCAGGCGGCGCGGTGCCCATGCCTTGGCCCGGCCCTCACGGGTTTTAATTTCAAAATCCACGCTGATGGTGCGGTAATAGCGGATCACGTCATTGACCAGAAACCGGGCGATGGATTCCCGCGTGACATTTTCGGTGACGTAATTGGCAATCAATTCGTCAAAAAAGGCGCGTTTGGCCGGTTCGTTATACAGCCATTCGCATTCCAGCAAAAACAGCAACCGGCGGGTAGTGATCGAATTTGTATCGCCGTCCAGCCCAATGCGGTTGACCAGTTCTTCCGCCGGGACATAGGCCGAAAACGGCCCGCCCACGGCAGGTTTTTTGGCAACCATGGCACCTAGAATATCGCCAACCGCGCTATAGGGGGCGAGATCGCGGTCGGCTTCGCGCCCAATCAGGAAATAATCCAGATCCGACTGGTCCGATGCCTCGTGGCGGCCAAACGACCCGGTCACAACCACGCAAAAGGCACTGCCATGCAAATGTGCCGCCAGCGCCTGGCGCATATTGCCCAGATGGCGGGCAGAATATTCCTGATTTTGGGCGATACAAGCGGGCAGCACAACTCGTTCCGTTTTATCCGTTTTGAGGGGGTTTACGTTTGTTATTATTGACATACCAGGCGGCAATTAAAAACCGGCATTGCGGGCAAATATGACGAATAATTCCTGCCCCCCGACTGGCAATTTAACCAATAGGGGAATAAATACCCCTGTAAGAAGCAAGGACCACCAAAGGTGGCCTTAAAACGATACCGGCAAGGCACCCGGTACAGTTGGATCACGACCTGTAAAAGTTGATCCGAAATGGTTGATGGACCCCGCAAACAAAGGAGTGCCTGTTAAAGTGCAGCTTCGCAAATTTTTGATGGCGTTGCCCGTGGTTATTGCTCTGGGGGCAATGTCTGGACAGGCTTATGGCGAAACCGAACCGACCTTCAACGAAATGTCGGCGGACGAAATTCGCGATCATATCGAAAACAAACACCCTGCCGCCTATTATATTCTGGCGCAAAAGCTGTTTAACGATGAACAGCGCCAGGAAGCGGTTTTCTGGTTTTATGCCGGGCAGTTGCGTTATCGCGTGTATCTGACCTGCCACCCCGACTTGCCGCCTGATGGTGACCCGGCCCTGTTTGGATCGCTCAGCGAACAAATCGGTCGCCCGCTAAACGTTTATGCCTTTGGCGATGTTGAGGCCCTGACAACGACAATCGACCGGGTTCTGGACTGGGACCGGGCAACACCGAATGGTTTCACCCCGAAAACCCAATGCGTGGACGCGGTTAAACTGCAACGCGCCGGGCTGGATGATTTGCGCCGCATGGTCACCAGCCGCGCCGAAGACATCCGTCAGACCCGACGTGAAAATGGCCTGCCAAACCACTAGGAACGCTTGGTTTTAAAAACGATATTCACAAACTGTCCCGGGTTTTCTCCACAGGAAAAATGCCGTTTTTGTGCTGTTTTGCACAATCTGCCCACAGAATTTTCCACAGGGTTTATATAAGATTTTCCATAGGGTTCGGGGATGGCGGGAATGTGCCGTTTGCCACCAAACAACAGATCGCCCGGACAGCAGATGAACAGTGTGTTCGGCCTGCGTTCCGGGCGATTTTAGTTGGATGGGGGTGTTAAATTGGACCTTATTTAACCGGGCAGGCGGCGTTTCGACGGCGAATTTGGCCGGTCAGGGCAACGGCAGCCAGGGCAATCAGGATCATGCCATAACCATTGGCGGTTGTGATGAGGCCAACCTTGCGCACCATGGTACCGGCCAGAAGGGCGGGGACGCTAAATGCCAGATAGGACATCACATAAAATGCCGACATAAGACCGGCGCGCTGATGCGGCGCAGCCAGCGGTACCAGCGTGCGGACTGATCCCAGAAAGCTGCCGCCAAACCCGGCCCCGGCGATGAGAAACCCCAGAAAAAACAGCCATAACTGGCCGCTATTGATGGCAACCAGAAAAACCGCAACGCCGCAGGCCTGTGTTGCCGTGCCCAGACGCAGCACCGCGGCGGCATTTTTTGTGCGCAATGTTACCACCGACACCGCACCGGCAAGGGTCAGAACTGCAACGGCAATGCCGCCATTTAACGATGACGTTAACCCGGTAGCCGCCGTAATAAGCGAGGGTGCCAGCGACAGGGTAAACCCGCCCAGGGCCCATGCCGCAATATTGGCCGGGGCAATTTCAAGCATCGCGCGGCGGGCCGCAACTGGCACGGCAATGCGCGGGTGCAATGATTTAAGCGCACCGGGCTGGCGTTTTGCCGTTTCGGGCAGGCCCCAAACCATCAAAGCCTGCACCGCCATTAACCCCGCCATCCCCCAATAGGTCAGATGCAGGGGCATTGGGGCATATTCAACCAGTATGCTGGACAGCAAGCCCCCGGCGGCAAGGCCGATTAGCGGGGAAATGCTGTTGGCAAGCGGGCCTTTGTGGTGGTCGCTGTCAAACAGGGCAGCGGCAAGCACGCTGGTGGCGATCCCGGTGGCAAGGCCCTGTATGACGCGGGCAAACAGCAGCCCGTCAACGCCATCAGCCTTGATAAACAGCGCCATCGATAATATTTCCAGTATCAGGGCGGCGAATATAACCGGCTTGCGGCCAACATGGTCCGACAGCGAGCCTAAAACCAGTAACGTGATCAGCAAGGTGAAAGGATAGACAGCAAAAATCAGGGTCAGCATCGTGGCCGAGAAATGCCAGGATTGCTGATAGAGATGATACATCGGTGTTGGTGCGGCCGAAGCCGCCAGAAAGGTCATTAAAACCAGTGACAGAAACCAGCGCACAGTCGGATGGGGCGCATCGGCAACGGTAACAGGGGATGGGGTGCTCATGGGCATCTCCATAAAAGCGAATTATTTGCGTTAAGTGCAGTGTGATGTAAAATCTCGCTTAACGCAAATGATTTGTGTTAAGGTATTTTTATGACGATTCACAAAGGCATACGCACCGGTGGCCGCAGCGCCCGGGTGCAACAATCGGTTCATGCGGCGGTTAAAAAACTGCTGGAGTCCCATGATCGGGCGGATGTGACTGTGCCGATGATCGCCCAGAGCGCGGGTGTGACCCCCTCGACGATTTACCGTCGCTGGGGCGATATCGCGACATTACTGGCCGATGTGGCGCTGGAACGGTTTGAACCTGATGAGCATCTGCCCGATACCGGCGGTTTTCGCGGCGATGTTTTGGCCTATGCGGAACTTTACCTTGATGAAATGAGTTCTGATCTCGGCCGATCGATGCTGCGCGATGTGGTGGCGACAGACGATAACAATTGTGCGTTGCGCTGTGCCGAGCTGATCACAAAGCGGCTTGTCGTGCTGGCAGAACGGGCCGTGGCGCGTGGTGAAACACCCCCTTCGACCGCGTTTCTGATCGATGGCATCTTTGCCCCCATGGTCTACCGTATTTTGTTTTCAGAAACCGCGCCCGATAATGCCTATATTCGCACGCTGGTTGACCGGTGCCTGCCTGCCGACTGAGCAAGCAAGGTCGTTTGGCAGAACTTACCCCAGATAAATCTGGCTCGACGGATAGCGAATGCGCGGTGGCATGCGGGTGGCCAGGAAAAACCCCAGCGTAAGCGGGCCAACACGGCCAATAAACATGGTCAGGATAATCACCGTGCGGCCCAGCGTATCAAGCTCGGTCGTGACCCCGCGTGACAGGCCGACGGTGCCAAAGGCTGATGCAACCTCGAACATCAGGTCAAGAAAATCGCCATCATGTGAAATGGTAATCACGAACAGCGCGGCGGCCACAATCAGCATGCTGATCATGGTTAATGCCAGTACCTTGAGGACTTCCTCAAGGCCAATGGCGCGGCCAAAGGCGTGCAGCTGTTGCCGACGTTTGAAAAAGGCGACGGTTGCCAGCAACAGGACAATAAAGGTCGTCACCTTGATGCCACCCGCCGTTGATGTGCTGCCCCCCCCAATCAGCATAAGCAGGATAAAGGTCAGGGTCGTGCTGTCATGCATTCCGGCAATATTGGTGGTGTTAAAACCGGCGGTGCGCGTTGTGGTGCCTTGAAACCAGCTGATCTGGATTTTGTCAAAAATGCCGGGAATATGCCCCAGTGTGGCGGGGTTGTTCCATTCCAGCAGGGCAAATGACGCAACAGACCATAAAATCAGCGCGGCACTGCCGCTGAGCATCAATTTGCTGTGCAACGAAAATTTCTGCCAGCGACGGACATAATAAATGTCGGATAGCACACTGAAGCCCAGCCCGCCGATGAGTAACAAGCCCGGCACGGTGAAATTGAGCAGCGGGTTGGTGGCATAGCGGGTTAAACTGTCGGGAAACAGGGAAAAACCGGCATTGTTAAAGGCCGAAATAGAATGAAACAGGGCCTGCCACAGGCCTTCGGCCCAGCCTGCATCGGGGATGAAAACAAAAGCCAGCAAAATGGCGCCGATCAGCTCGCACAGCAAAACCACCCGCAAAATGACTTTAACCAGCCGGATCAGATCGCCGACCGAGGTCTGGTTTAAATCCTCGCGCAAATAGGTGCGGTGCGGAATATCAATTGGCAGGCCCAGCACCGACAGCACCAGGGCGGCAAAGGTCATTAACCCCAGCCCGCCCAGCTGGATTAAAACCAGCACCACAATTTGCCCGAACAGGCTGAAATGGCTGCCAATATCTACCACCGACAGGCCGGTAACCGTGACGGCCGATGTGGCGGTAAAAAGCGCGTCAGACCATGCCAGCGGTTGGGAAACGCCGGGTATTTTCAAAAGAACGGTGCCCAGAATGATCAATATGGCATAGGTCGCTGCCAGCACCGCCGGCGGCGGCACCCGAAACTTTTTCGACGATATCTGGGGCAGCGAAATTTGCATGGGCGGGAACTATAACCTTAAATTCAGGGGCAGCTTATCGTCATCAGCTGATAAAGCCAGTATGAAGCCAAAAAGCCAACAGCCCGGTATCAAATGCCGGTTTTTGCGGGAAAATCCCCTATAACCCGTCGCCAAACAGGCGCAATTCGTCCCTGCGGCCCAAAATCATCATTTTATCGTCCTTTTTCAGGCGCACATCATCGCCACAGCCCAGATATTCGCTGCCGCGCATAACGCCAAGGCAACGGGTTTCGTATTTTTCGCCAATTTTAAGGTCACCTAACGGCGTGTCTTCAATTTCTTCGGGGACATTGATATTGATGACGTGGAAATTGTTGCCCAAACTAAGATAGTCGCGCACCACCGGGTTATGCAGCATTTGTGCAATATGCTGGCCCATTTCCTGTTCCGGCAAAATCACCCGGTCGGCCCCCAGTTTGGCAAGGATGCGGTGATGCGTTTTGCTAAGCGCCTTGACCCATACGGTTTTAATGCCCAGCAATTTGACATTCATGGTGCATAAAATATTGGCTTCCAGATCTTCGCCAATCGCAACCACGGCCACATCATAATGGTCGACCCCGGCCTGGCGCAGGGCTTCTTCATCGCGGCCATCGGCAATGACGGCTTCGGCAACGGTGTCGGCAAGGTCGCTGACATTTTTTTCGTTTACATCAATGCCCAGCACCCGGTTGCCAAAACGGGCCAGTTCGGTGGCAATGGTGCCGCCAAACGTCCCCAGGCCGATAATGACAAAGCTGCGTTTGATCTTGTCTTTGTTTTGCGCCATGAAACGGACAATCCCGGTTGGAAGTTATGGTTGCCATTATTAGAGGGCTGATAACGTGATGGAAAATAACAGGCGATGACTGTTTGATGTGATCACCCCTGGGTTTCACAGTCAACGTCAGGGCGTATGTGCTTGTTCCGCCTGCATCTGGGCAGGTCAGGCTTATGGGTGTTGCGGTTTAGTCAAACAGGCTGGCGGCGGCGGCCTGTTGTGCCGGGTCTGCCAGATTGCCCACCCGTCGCAGGAAGCTGTGTTTTTCTTCGTAATAACGTTTGCCAAGGTCGGCAAAGCTGGTGACGGCAACATTGGTATTAATGTGAAATTCGCGCTTGGGAACCTTGGTTGCCTGTTCTGCCCCGATCAGGCTGGCAAGGTCTGCATCTATCACGTCGGCGACCCCGTCCAGTTCGATGCGGTTTTTCAGGCTGTGCAGAAATTTGCGAAAGGCCGGGTGGCGGCGCATAAAGGCCGGTTCGGTTAGCAAAAAGTCATTGGCGGCAAAGTCTGGCGCGTTTTCGACCACAAATTCGCGGCACAAATGGTCGGTGGCAAAGCACATCGGCCCGAAAATGAAATTGCGATAGATGTCTTCTTTAAGCTGCCAGAATTTATCAAGGCGCTGAAGCGATTCGTCATCAAGCTTGACCGCCGCATCAAGCAACAGGCGCGGATGGCAATGCACATAATGCGGATGCACATAGGTTTTTGTCCGGCTGATGCCTTCAAGCGTATCAATATTGACCGGGCCGGTAAAAAGTGTGGCATGTGGATGGTCGGATTTTTTGGACAAAATCGCAATCACCGCCTCGGGGTCGACATTGTGCTTTTCCAGCAAATGACGCACCGATAAATCCAGATCCACTTCACCCAGAATGATTTTGTTGGTTAATTGATGGTGGTTCAGGTTAAAGCGCCGGGCAAATTCGGGTTCCAGCGTGTGCGAAAATGGCCCATGCCCGATATCGTGCAACAGGGCCGCCGCGCCCAAAAGGTCGCGGTCTGCTTCGGATAATCCATTTAACCGGCAATATTGCTGCGACAGTAAAGCAACACCAATGCTGTGATCATAGCGCGAATGGCGGATATTGGCGGGTTTGCCGTTGGGGTGAAACAAATAATCGATGGCCCCCAAAAACGAAATTTCGCGCAGCCGTTCAAAGGCGTGCGAGGCGATCAGGCGTTTATGCAATGGTCGGTCAAAGGCCGAGCTGATCTGGGCGCGTTTGAAATGATAGCTATATTGCGGCGCATTGGGGAAAAGCTGGTTCCATTCCCGAATGTCGTCGGCGTTAAAGTCGCTGTCAAACAGGTCCTGGGCGATCGGGGCCTGGGGTGCCGGGGGCAGAGCGGGCGAATCCTTGCGGGGCGCTGCCGGTCTTGGCGTGGCGCGCGGTGCAAAAAGATCCAGCTGCGGTTTGACACTCATTCTGATACTAACTGCGTCGATTTTTGATCAAGTTAACGGCATTGGCAGACATAGCCCGATTTCCCCCTTATGTCATTGCGGATTTTCCCAAAATCACCGAAACTGCCCCCAAAGGTCAGGACCTGTTAATATGATGGCAATGGTTTTAAAACCGCGCGTAACTGTGCATAAAACATAAATGGATGATTGGTTGTAATTACGTGACAGGGGTTTTGTCCACATACCGTAAGGCATGTCGGCGTCTTCGTCGTTTAACGACGAAACAAGACCCGCTTGTCATGTCCAAATTATGGCGCTTTGGTGCTTTTTCAGCAGGTTACGGTGCAATTTTTAAAATTTTGCAGCCAACCCCTGCCCATGCGCAGGCGCGCAGTGCCGCATTGCAGGGCAACCCCGAAATTACGGTGCCCACAGGCGGGTTTTTATCGGCGATTGGCGACCTTGGCGCGCGTGATTTAACCGTGATCGGGCTGGCAACATTGGGCGGGGCCGCCATTGCCGGGGCGATTGGCTGGCGTCTGGCGGTGCGGATGCGTCGCCATCTTGACGAAGCCGAAGACCACGAATCGCAAATGGAAGATACCGCAGCACTGTTTACCCAGTTGTTTTATGCTGCCCCCGACCCGGTTTATTATTGGGCACATAAAGGGTTTGCCGATGGCGGCAGCCCGGCCCTGATGCGCAGTTTTAGTTTGGCGGGTGATGCCCGTTTTCCCGATTTGCTTGAACAGTTGCGCGACGATGATGCGCGCACCCTGCAAGACCGGGTCCGGACCTTGAAATCCACCCATGAACGCTTTGAGGTCTGGGTCAGTGCGGTTGATGGCCGCAAGTTCCATGTGACGGGCACTGTGGCACGGCGCGACCGTAAATCATCGGTGCTGGGCCATGCGGTGTGGTTTCGCGACGAAACCCGCCATGCCCGCGAACGTGAAAGCCAGATTGGCGATTTTGCCACCCTGCGACAGGATGTTTCCAGCCTGCGCCACGTTATCGATGAATTGCCATTTCCGGTGTGGCGGCGCGATAGCGAGCTTAATCTGGTGGATTGTAACGCGGCCTATGTCGAGGCGGTTGAACGTAAAACCGCACAAGAGGTCATCAGTGCAGGCAGCGAGCTGGGTGCCGGGGTTATTCCCGATAATGGCCGGGCGCTGGCGGCATCGGCATTGCGCAATAACGAAACCACCACGCGCGATTATCACGTTGTCATGCTGGGCGACCGGCGTTTGCTGCGCATTACCGAATCCCCGGTCATGCAGGGCGACGATGTGGGCGGCATGGTGGGATTTGCGATTGATTGCACGGCATTGGAGGAAAAACAGGCCGATTTGTCGCGCCATGTGCGCGCCCATGCCGAGGTACTGGAAAATCTGGGCACGGCCATTGCCATTTTTGGCGGCAACAAACGGCTGATTTTCTTTAATGCGGCCTTTGCATCGCTGTGGGATATTGACGAGGAATGGTTGCTGGGCGAACCGGCATTGGAAGATTTGCTGCGCCGTTTGCGTGACGAACGCAAACTGCCCGAAGTCACCGATTTTGGCCAGTTCCGCGATCAGGAAAACCAGCGTTTCACCGATCTTTTAAAACCGGTCGAAGACCTGCTTCATTTACCAAGCGGCGTAACCTTGCGCCGGTTTGTGTCCCCCCATCCATTTGGCGGGCTGATGTTTGCCTATGAAGATGTCACCGACAAGCTGGTTTTGGAAAGCAGCTATAATACCCTGATTGCGGTTCAGCGCGAAACGCTGGAAAACCTGCATGAAGCGGTTGGCGTGATAAGCGGTGATGGCCGGTTGCGGCTGTATAATCACGGCTTTGGCGATATGTGGGCGCTTGACGATGTGTTTTTGGCCGCGGCCCCGCATTTGTCCGATGTTATTCAAAAATCGCGCGATTTCTGGTCGGTTCCCGGCGACTGGAACAAGTTTAAAAGCCGGATGGTGGCGCGCATTACCAACCACGAACCAATGTCGGGCCGCCTCGAACGCAGCGATGGCTCCATCATTGATTTTGCCGTGGTGCCCTTGCCCGACGGGGCGGTGATGATGTCTTATCTTGATGTGACAGACAGCATCCGGGTTGAACGTGCCCTTCGTGAACGTAACGAAGCCTTGCGCACGGCCGATCAGATGAAGTCGGATTTTATTTCCACCGTGTCGCGCGAGCTGACCCGGCCGCTCGACCATATCAACGGGCTGGCGGACCGGATGTTGCCGCATCTGCATGGCAATGTGTCGCAATCGGTGGAAATTATTCGCACCGAAACCCAAAGCATGCTGGCACTGGTCGATGACATGCGCGATCTCGCCACATTGGGGTCGGGCCAGGTCGCACTGGAACTTGATACCGTTGACCCGCGCCGCTTGCTGCGCTCGCTTGAGGCGCTCACCCGCGCGCGGCTGGCGGAACTAAATGTGTCATTGCGGCTTTATTGTTCGCGCAATATTGGCTGGATGGTGGCCGATGAACGCCGCCTGAAACAGGCCTTGTTCATTTTGGTCACCAACGTATTGCGTACCGCCCCGGAAGGCAGCGAAGTTTCGGTTGTGGCCCGGCGTCGGGGTGAAAATATTGAAATCACCATCGGCCTGACCGATGAAACCCCGCAACCAATGCTGTTTGAAGGTTTGCGCGACGGCGAACCGGCATCGGCACGTCGGGCTTTGGGCATGGCGATGGTGCGTGCTGTGGTCGAAATTCATGGCGGGCGGGTTAAAATCAGCCGCGATGGCCGCGAAATTTCCTGCATCCTGCCAGCTGGCGAAGAAAGCGATCTTGGTTAATAGCACGTCGTAATGATCGTAATCGGCCAATGAACCGGCACTATACTTTAAATATAGCAACATCGTTTTATATATAGAAATCGATTGTAATGCCGATCAGACGGTGACGCGAAACGGCACCTCGGCCCCGGCCATGCAGGCATCGATATTATCAAGTGCGCGGGTGCCCATTGCGGTGCGGGTTTCGGCTGTCGCCGATCCCAGATGGGGCAGTAAAAACGTGTTGGGTAAATCGCGATAAGCGGGCGCAATATTGGGTTCGCCTGCAAACACATCCAGCCCGGCCGCCGCCAGTTCGCCTGATTTAAGGGCCGCAATCACATCGGCATCATCAACCACGTCGCCGCGTGCGGTGTTAACCAGAATGGCCCCCTTGGGCAGTTTTTGCAGGAAGGCCGCGTTCACCATGCCGCGTGTTTGCGCCGTGGACGGGCAATGAAGCGACAGGAACTGGCAATGGGGTAGCATGGCATCGATGCTGTCATGATAAATTGCACCGTTTTCCTGATCGGCAGGCAGGCGTTTGCGGTTGAAGTAATGCACTTCCATATCAAACCCGCGTGCGCGCTTGGCAACCGCCTGGCCAATGCGGCCCATGCCGATAATGCCCAGTTTTTTGCCACTTACATGGGTGCCAATCATGTGGGTCGGGCGCCAGCCGCGCCAGCTTGCGGTGCGTATTTCGGCTTCGCCTTCCCCGGCACGGCGGGCGGCCCCTAACATCAGCAACCATGTGATGTCGGCGGTGGCATCGGTTAAAACACCCGGCGTATTGCCAATAATCACGCCTTTTTGGGCGGCGGCGGCAAGGTCAATATGGTCGGTGCCCACCGAAAATGTGGCGATGATTTTAACCCGCTGTGGCAGGGCTTTGAAAAACGCGCCATCAATCGGGTCGCCAACCGACACCAGTATCGCATCGGCATCCTGTGCCAGCGCCAGAATTTCGTCGCGTTTTAGCGGCTTGTCGCCCTCGTTACGACGCACATCGTAACTGGCATGGGCGCGGGCTTCGATATCGGCGGGCAGGCGGCGGGTAATGGCAAGAACCGGTTTCATCTTTTCAATCCAGATCGTTGGGCAGGAAGAATGCGAGCGGACGGTGTGGTGTGGTATGGCGTGATCGACAGGGGGCTTTCGGTGTTTGGCAGCCTAGAATAGCTGGTGCATGGCCAGTCGCACGCCAATAATGGTGATGGTCATCGACAATAGAAAATCCAGCAGCACAATGGCAATGGCTGTAAACAGCGGCACGGCAAGCATCAAAACAACAATATAGCCGCTATAAACCATCATCGCGATAACTGCGACCAGCGCAAAACCCCCGGCACCCAACCCGGGAAACGCCGCGCCCAGCAACAGGGCCAGCAAATAGACCGCCATTTGCAAGACACTGGACCAGTTATAAACGGTAATAAAGGGAATATAGCGCGATGGCCGCTCCAGCAGGGTGACGACATTGTGCATGATTAATGGAAACGCGACCCATTTAATCACATAGGCAATGGTTTCGATTGTCAGGTAACGACCGGCAGGAAAATTATCGGGCGCGCTGCCCAGATCGTGCCAGCGTAATAAGGCAAAGGCCGGGAAAACCAGCGCGGCGGCGATAAAAGAACGCCAGAAACCTTGCTGTGTGAACGTAAAATAACCCGCACCGCGCGCATCGCCATGGGCAATGCGCCATGTGCCATAAAGGGCGCGCAAGGTTTCTGTGGCGATTGTCATGGTTCGGACTGCTATCTCGTGTTTGGGCCATCAGGGTGGCGTTTTGGCATTGTTGGGTTCAACATAGGGTGTTTTTAAAATAATTGGAAACAGTCAGCCGCCGAAATATGACCTTTCTCACATATGTCATTTACAGGCTTACCCTTGCGCCATCGAATTTCGGCTGCTTGTATTATGGAAAATCTGATGTCTGAAAATTTTGCGCAATTTCAGGACCGTATCAACTATCTCGAAGCAACCGACCCTGTGTCGATGGCATTGGGAACGTTGTATCTGGAAGGTGCCAGCATCCTTGATACGCAAGACCGGCAAGGGGCACTGCATTTTTACGACCGCGCCGAAGATATTTTTCGTAAACATCAGCAAGGTGGCAATAGCGCCCTTTCGGGCGAGCAGCCCCCGCTTCATTCACGCCACGCAAAAAGTGCGCTTGCCCTGTGTCTGAACAATCGGGCGGCGTTACTGGTTGATATGGCGCAGTGGGACGCGGCCAGACGGGCGGCAAGCGAAGCGGTTACTTTACGCCGGGATTTGCTTAACGCCGACTGGTCGCAAAGCAAAACCCCGGTGCAAGATCCTGCCTTGTACAAATCATTGCGGGCCGATCTGGTGTATTCGTTAGGGGCGTTGGCGCGCGCCCACGCCGGAGAGGGAAACTTCCCCGCGGCCCTTGCCACATGCCACGATGCCCTGATGTTGTTGCGCCCTGTGGCCGATGACAAAACCGACCCGGCATTTGGCCTGTTGGGGAAAATGACGGCGTTTTACAGTCAGGTATGCGCGTTGGCCGGGCAAAAGCCTGATCCTGCCCTGTTATTTCCGCTTTTACAGGGGCTGGCCGCGCAAAAACGGACACCGGAATAGCGTTTGCGGGGCACTGTATGACGGCAGGCTGATGGATGCGGTGGTTGATATCGCCGACAAGGGATAACAGAAATGGCGGGCCGCAAAGCCCGCCATCAATTTATTACGTACTATGTTTTAAGGCCGCATCGTGCCGTGTGCGGTTTTTACTGATCGCTATGAACCGTCCAGCGCAGGCTGGTTTCCTTGCCTGCGGGCAGGGTGATTTGCCATTTGATCTGCCCGGCATCCATGTCCTGATGCGGGTGATTTTCCTCGATGATTTTCCAGTTTGCCGGAAGCGTTTCCTCGATGGTGATCGTTTCATCGCGCGGGCCGCTGTTTTTCAGGGTCCATTCAAGGGTGGCGGCAACTTCATCGGGCAGGTTTTTGCGGGTCTTGCGATCATAGGTCACAACATGGCGGCTACCCGCAATGTCGCTGGCCTGTCCCAGTTGCAATTTCGCTTTTTCGCCCGCCGGGGTCAGGTTGATCTGGTCTTCCCCCAAAAAGGTGGCGATGCCGGTTGCATCATTGGCATAGATGCGAATCTGCCCGGCAGGCCAGGGGCTTTGTTTGTCGATTCCGCCATCATTTTCAATGGTCAGTTCAATATCAGGCCGGATAAAATCCTGTCCTGTGGCGTTTCCGCTGTAATAAATTGAAGTGTTGCCTCGAAAAATTACGTCGCGGGCAACCTTGATCTGGCGTGTGTCAAGCAGCGGCAATGTCACCGCGTCACCATTTTTCATATTCAGGCCGTGATAGGGCCCATAAATATGCAGGTTTTCAAACTTGTTGCGGCCGGCCTGCCCGCCATTGCTGTCAGCACTGGCAGACATCAGCATTTCGGTGCGCATGGCCTTTGCCATTGGCCGGGGCGAATTCTGGTTGGGGTCACCCGCCACGAGTTGCAAATCGGCATTGTCGATATCGCCGCCACTGTTATTAACGATCCGCGCGCGTGCGCCCAGATCAAGGGTGCCGGTTTTGCTGTCATAATGCCCGACATAGGCCGTTTGCCAGCTGATGCCGCCAATCAGATAGGCCAGCGAAACATGATCGGTGGCCGTGCCGGTGCGGATAACCGCATCTAGCGAGGGGCGGGCGGTAAACCCGTCGGGCAGGGTTGGCATGACGATATTCTGGATGGGGATATATTCCACGCCATCTGCGGTTTTAACCAGCGCCTGACCATCAAGCGCAATCAGGGTGGCGCTGATCAGGTCGTCATTGCGGCGAATTTTGATATCCTTGCCGATGAACTGTTCAAGCAGGGCATATCCGCCGCGCGAACCGGTGGGTTCGGTGGTTGATATTAATTGCAGGTTGGCGTTTTTATCCGCCCCGATCAGCAGCGAGTCGTCGATCAGGGTGGCGGGTAAATCCATAATTTTCAGGGTGGACTGGCCCGCAGGCAGGGCCACATTACGCTGTTCGGCAATCATGGACAGGTTACCGGGATAAACTGTTAAGCGTAATTTGTTGCGATCATCGGCTGCCAGCGGAACGGCGTTTTCCGCTTTTTTTGCGGCATCGGCGGCTTGCGCATCGGAAATGGACAAATCAGGTGACGCAAACAGGGCGGCACCCAGGATGGTTGCAAGAACAAGGCGATTACGCAGTTCAGATGCCATGAAACGGTCCTTTGAATATGTCAGCCACTTGGCCATGAAAGCATGATTTGGCGCAGTGTGCCGTGCAAACATGGCATCAAAAAGGAAAAACCGCGATCATCTTGCCAGATATCGCGGCCCAAGTTTTTGAAATCTTTAGGGCAATTGTTGCCCGCCCTGTTTGGGTATGCACCACCAGCCACAATAGAAACGCATATGCCGCCATATGAATTTTACGTGCAAATTCTGTTGGCAAAGGGGGCTGGCAGTTTCTTTGGGAGATTAAATGTTTGGGGGAAGGGTCGAAAAGTGCTTATTCGCTCGGGATTAAGCGGCGACCCGCACATGCCTTTAACGCGTTGACAAGGCGGATGAATGTGCCTTTTGACATCATTCCATAAACGTATTTTCCGCCAGGTGCTGATCTGGCGAGATCATATCCGGGCCAGTCAAATGCGTTAATGTCACGCAAGTTGATCCAGTGATCTCTTGTATCAAGGCCCATCTCTTTGCATTCAGCAGATGTGAGTTTTAAACGATAGGGAGCTTCATCGGGGCCAGGTGGAGAATGACTGATTGCGACAAGGCTGACGCGAGCCTGATGTGTTACCAGTATGATCGCAGCCGGGTGAGGTTTTGCGGCATTTTCCAAGCCAGCGTTTGCTTGTTCTCGAAACAAAAAATCATAGCCGATGACAAGGCCGGGGCGTGGTTTGGGAAGAGCCATGAATTAGGCGAGGTGATCATAAGTTTCGACAGCATCGTCCAGCGCATCGAAAAATGCATCATCTGCATCTTCAATGCGGATCAATTCCCGTTTCCGGCGACGGAGAAGTTCGAGTTCGGCCAACACGGCAGGGGAAATGAAAGCGCCAACGGTTCGTTTGTGGCTGTAGACAGTTATAACCCCATATTCGCGTGCATCTTCCTTCATTTTGGGGAAATTACGGGCAAATTCGGTTGCCTGAACTTCGATTGCCCCCGAAATTTTGCTTTGCATATCTACATACCTAAGCTTGCATACTTATATATCTAATGTGTAAAATACACAAAATACGTAATTTATCAATGCAAAATTGATCTATGGTCAGTCAAGCTGAGAATTGTGTCAGTGCGACAGAAAAGAGCGCGCCACGTAAGCCGCACGCACTTCTTCCCGCCCGGAACGGCCCAAAATCGCTTGTGTGTAACAGCTTGCCCCCGGTGTATTTGGGGGTTGCCTGTGTTTTCAGGTAACCTGGCGACATCGCTTTACGCCGTTAACGGGTGGCGATAATCATATTTTGGTTGTTTCAGTTGCACCTGAAAGGCCGTTTGGCGCGACGTATCGATTAAAATTGGTGTGCGCAAATTAACCGTCATTTCCGCATCCTTGCCGGTATCGGGCTTTTGCAGCGTCACGATCAGGACAATCGCCAGGTTTTCCGGGGAAATACCATGTATGGCGGCCAACGGGGCAACGTCGCTGTCAGCGAGAATACCGCTTTCGGAATTATAGGGCGCGACAATAAAGGCCAGCTCCGGGTCGGTCAGGCATTGCAGCAGTTTGAACGAATCACTGATTTCGCTGGGAAAATTGGCCAGCGCAAAGACGTTATTGTCGGAAAAGCCGCTTAAGCCGGCGGGCATGTAAATTGCCTTGTCCCAGCGAAATTCGCGGTCCCCCAGCAAGGTGGCAATGGTGACGGTTTGCGGAATATTGTTTTTTTCCAGTTCTTCGCGGATGGTATTTTCTAACATGCCTCGCTCCGATGCCGTTTTATGCAGTTATTTTGTACCAGCTATTCCACCCTATATTGGGGCAGTCGCGGTGCAGGTAAAGCAAGCAGATCAATTTTCGGAAAAATAAAGCACGCACGGCATGAAAAACGGTGTTTTTAGGCCGTTATCAGCGGGGTTTGAGTTTTGCGCGACTGATACCGCACCGGAATTGGCGCTGAAAAACCCTTGACTCGAATTGTATCGTGGTTCGGTAACGCACAGAGCAGGGTTTTCCCCGCTGCGGGCAGTTCGCGTTCCAGCTGGTGGGCAAAGGCCTCGCTCATGACGATTTCGGCATTCAGGGTGCGGGTGGCCCGTTCCAGCCGTGCAGCCAGATTTACCGTGGCCCCGATAACGGCCGGGGTTACCGACTCGCCCTCGCCAATGTCGCCCACCACTGCGGGCCCGTAATGCAGGCCCACCCCGATGCGCAATGGCAAGGTGCGGTCCGACGGGTCAAGCGCGTGCCATTCACGAATATGTTCGATCATGGCCTGAGCGGCCGACAGGGCATTGGCCGTGGGGCAGGACATGGCATCAAAGGCGCCAAAGCTGGCCATCATGGCATCGCCAATATATTTTTCGACAATCCCGCCATAGGACGCGACCTGGGTGGTCATGGTGCCGTGAAAGCGGTTTAAAAGGCGCATCACATCTTGCGGGTCGCGGTTTTCGGCATAGCCGGAAAAGCCGATAATATCGGCAAACAGCACCACGCATTCGCGCCGTTCGCCAATGCGGATCGGCTCGTCGCGTTCGGCCAACTGGTCGGCCAGGGCGGCAGGGAAATAGCGCGCAAGGTTGCCATGTGCGCGTTCGGCGGCGGCAAACTGGCGGATGAGAATGCGCAACCGCGCCACCATCACCGCACAGGCCAGCGTGAAAACAACAACAATCACCACCTGTTCGGCCAGTGCCGACACATCAAGATATTCCGGTCGGTTATAAAGCGGGACTTGCCCGTTTTCGCCGGGGCTCCATTGGTCGCCGAAATGTTGCGAAATTAAAATGCCGGGCCGGTTAACCAGCCAGATAATGCCCAATACCCAGGCGTTAAACAGCCACAGACCAAACCACAAAATCAGGCGCGGTGAAAAGGTTAGAATAACCAGCGCCATCATGATCATGGAAAAGACAATGCCACGATCACGCGCGACAAAGCTGTAAACCCAGGCTTCGTGGTTGATAAACGGGTGTTGCGGGTCGGGCACGACCGAGACATAAACAATCAGCAATGCATCGGTAATCGCCAGAACATAAAGCAGCCAGCGCCAGTTATGGCCGCGATAGGCGACAAATACCTGAATGGCCACACCGGGAATAAACCATGTCAGCACCTCAAGCAGCGAATAAAGCTCGCCGCTGGGGGTGTTGGACTTGCTAAACAGCAACAGGATGAAGGCCAGCATGGCGATGCGTAAAAACGCAACGACAAACAGCCCTCGTCGTTCCTCGCGGTCGACAAGGCGGTCAAACAGGGTGGGTTTGTCAGGACTTGCTTGCATCGGCCAGTAATTCAGCCAGCCCGTCCTTGTCGCGAATGACCAGACGGCCATCGCGGCGCGTAATCAGGCCAGCCTTTTCCAGTTCACGCAGTTTCTTGTTTACCGCTTCGCGGGTGACACCCAGCATATAACCCAGTTCCTGCTGCGATAGCGGCAGGGCAATGCGAATGCCTTCCGGGTCCGGGCCGCCGTGGCGTTCAGCCAGCCATAACAGGCGTTTGATCAGCCGTGCGGTCAGATCGAGAAAATTGGCATCTTCAAGCAACGCACTGACCCAGCGCAGCCGACGGCACAAAAGGGCCGTGATATGGCGGCGCAGGTCGGTTTCGCGGTCGAAAATTTCAAAGAAATTATCGCGCGAAATGTAAAGCAGCCGGGTGGGGCCGACCGCACGCGCACTTGCCGTGCGTGGTTCGCTGTCAAGCAAGGCGATTTCGCCAAAAACAGCGCCGGGTGCCAGCACGTTAAGGACAATTTCCTTGCCCGAGCCCGACAGGCTGGAAATGCGGACTTTGCCCGCTTCAACGGCATAAAGGCCGTCGGCAGGGTCGCCTTTTTCGAACAATAAATCGCCATCCGCCAACCGTTTGATGGTGGCCGATTCCGACAATTGTTCCAGCAAGGCCGGATCAAGGTCTTCGAATAAAAAGCTGCCTGCCAAGATGCGCGAGGCGACTTTTGCAAACTGTGGTGGTGTTGTGAAACTGTTCACTGCATCCTCAGGGGAGAAGGCGTAACGTAAGGATCGGAGACTACCGAAGTTCCAACGTATCACGAAAAGGTACATAAGCGGCAAGCCTTTTGCCCGGTCTTTCTGTGGCTTGCACGAAAAAGTGTGTTTTTACCGTGATATCCCCCCGGACTTGGGTGTCTTTTGGCGGTAATCGGTCTCCCCGGGTTGCCGCCCTTGTTCAGATTGTGACGGTCTTTGTATTTTCCCCGAGATGCAACAGGGCCAAATGCACATCTGGCAGGCTCGATGTTATCAATCTTGCTTTATCCGGCCTCTCTGTTTGCAGATGAGGTCGGATTTTTTTTGCCGGGATGCTCTGGCAACCGGGGCGTGGATTAAAACGGATAGTTTAGCTGCGCGCACGCAGGGCGGCGGTCAGCGTGCCGTCATCAAGATAATCCAGCTCGCCGCCAACCGGCACACCATGGGCCAGCCGGGTGACTTTTACCCCGGTTTCCAAAAGGCGTTCGGTAATGTAATGCGCGGTGGTTTGCCCATCGACCGTCAGGTTGGTGGCCAAAATAACCTCGGAAGCCCTGGTGTCCTTAACGCGCGATACCAGCTGGTCAATGCGCAAATCTTCGGGGCCAATGCCATCAAGCGGCGATAATGTGCCGCCCAGCACATGATATAGCCCCTTGAACGACGATCCGCGTTCCAGTGCCCATAAATCCTGCACTTCCTCGACCACGCAAATCATGTCGCGCTGGCGGTTGTGGCTGGCACATATATGGCAGGGGTCGGTTACATCAACATTGCCGCAAATGCTGCAATTGGTCATGGCGCGCGCGGTTTCTTCAAGGGCCTGGGCCAAAGGCATCATCAGGGTTTCGGGTTTTTTCAACATCTGCAAAACCGCGCGCCGGGCCGAACGCGGCCCAAGGCCGGGAAGGCGGGCCAGCAGTTTGATCAGATTGTCTATTTCCCGTCCGGTCATGATTTTCCTGTATCACAGATGGCGATTTGTCATTTCTGGCACAAAAATAAAGGGCGGCGCAATGCCGCCCTTATATCGTGTCGTTATCGGGCGTAAAACGCACCGCCAACGGGCCCGTTTTTAAAATGGCAGTTTGAAGCCCTCGGGCAAATTCATGCCGCCGGTGACTTCTTTCATTTTTTCCGAAACCGTGGCTTCAACCTTGACCTTGGCATCGTTATAAGCTGCCACGATCAGGTCTTCGAGGACTTCGATGTCTTCGGGGTCAACAATGGTTTTGTCGATGCTCAGGCCGCGCATTTCGCCTTTGCCATTCAACATCACCTTGACCATGCCCGCACCGGACTGGCCTTCAACTTGCAGCTCAACCAGTTTTTCCTGCATTTCCTGCATTTTGGACTGCATCTGGTGGGCTTGCTTCATCATCCCTGCAAGGTTCTTCATAGCTCGTCGTCTCCTTCGAGATAAAACGCATCATCATAAACCGATCCACTGTCGTCGCCTTCGGCCAGTTCCGGGTTTTGACCCTCCGGTAAATGCACCGCGACGATTTTTGACGATGGAAATCCTTCAAGAACAGCCTTCACCAGCGGATCAAGCGAGGCATCCGCCTTGCGCTGTTCAAGTTCTTCAAGTTCCTGTTCCTTCAGGGTGGTGGCACCCTGTTCGCGCTCCGATACGGAAACAATCCAGCGCTGCCCGGTCAGGCCATTCAGGGCCTTGATCAGCTGGCTCGATAAATCGGCATTGGCACCGCGTGCCGGGCGAAAATCAATCCGGCCTTTTTCAAATTTCACCAGATGAAGATAGTTTTTAACCTGAATGGCAAGGCCGGTGGTTTCCCGGTCGGCTGACAGCAGGGCGACCACTTCCTCAAGGCTTTCGGGCATTTTGGCATAAACGGGCTGGTCGGCCTGTTGCGGGGCCGGGGCGTGCTGATGGGCGATGGCGCGTGCCGCATTGCCGCCCCCGTTCACAACCTGCATGCGGGGCCCGCCGCCCCCGCCACCATTGCCGCCGCCAGCGGCGCCATTATTGCCCGCCGCCGGGCCATTCAGGCCCGATTTCAGCTTTTTGATCAAATCGCCCGGCGATGGCATTTCGGCGGCATAGGCCAGCCGGATCAAAATCATTTCAGCCGCCTGAATGGGCGATGGTGCGATCCGGGTTTCTTCCAACCCTTTAAGCAGCATTTGCCACGCCCGCGTCAGTTGCGGCATTGCCAGTTTAACGGCAATTTCGCGGCCGCGTTCGCGTTCAATTTGCGAAACGCCCGGTGCATTTGCGGCATCGGGTGCCAGCTTGACGCGGGTTAACCAATGGGTCAGGTCCAGCAAATCTTGCAACATCACGGCCGGGTCACCGCCCAGCGCATATTGCGCGCCGAGCAATTCCAGCGCTTCGTTGATGTCACCCTTCATGGTCAAATCAAACAAATCGAAAATGCGCGACCGGTCTGACAGCCCCAGCATGTCACGCACTTGCTGGGTGGTCACCTTGCCCGCCCCGTGCGAAATCGCCTGATCAAGCAGGCTCATGCCGTCACGGACCGAGCCATCGGCGGCGCGCGCAATCAGGGCCAGGGCTTCTTCTTCAATTTCGGCATTTTCCAGCCCGGCGATGCGCTTGTAATGGGCGACCAGTTCGTCGGTCTGGACCCGGCGCAAATCAAACCGCTGGCAACGCGATAATACCGTGATTGGAATTTTACGAATTTCGGTGGTCGCGAAAATGAATTTCACATGCTCTGGCGGTTCTTCCAGCGTTTTCAACAGCGCGTTAAACGCACTTTTTGACAGCATGTGCACTTCATCGATGATGTATATTTTATAGCGTGCCGAGGTGGGGCGATAGCGCACCCCTTCAATCAGTTCGCGAATGTCATCCACACCGGTGCGCGATGCGGCATCCATTTCCATCACATCCACATCGCGGTCTTCGGCAATGGCGCGGCAATGCTGGCACATACCACAGGGATCAATGGTGGGGCCGCCGGTGCCATCGGGGCCAACGCAATTTAACGCGCGCGCAATGATACGTGCCGTGGTGGTTTTACCAATGCCGCGCACACCGGTCAGAATAAAGGCATGGGCCAGCCGCCCGCTTTCCAAGGCATTGGAAAGGGTTTTGACCATCGGCCCGTGCCCGATCAACTCGTCGAACGATTTGGGCCGATATTTGCGGGCCAGTACCTGATATTCGCTTTTGGGCGCATCTGGGCTGGCGGTCTGGGTCTGATCGGTCATTTATCCGGTCCGGCATGTTTCTGGTGTGCGCATGTTGGGTGCGTGAGTGTGTTTTAACAGCATCGGGCACCACGGGCAAAGATCAGATATGCATCGATGCCGCATTTGCAGCAATCCCGGTGGTTAACGGGCTGTCATTGGTCGATATATGGGGGGATGGATGGGGCTTGGCCAGCATCAGACCAATCAAATTACCAATCCGCACGGCAATGTCCGCGATGATAAAAGCGATCTGAAATGTAACAGGGGGAAAGGCAACCAGTGTTGCAAAGGTGAGAGACCGGACCGCGACCCGGGCAAACTCGTTACGGCTGCTACCTTCCGGTCCTGACCGAGTTGGCGAGCAGTCCGTCCACGACCGGCCTCTCGCCCCCTATATCGCGCAGGGCGTTTAAAAACGCAAGGGCCGATTGGGAATTTTTACAAAGCGCATGTTCGGCCTTTGCCAGGGCGGGGCTGGCGGTCTAATCTCGGGCAAATTTCAATTTAGGGCCGGTGCGCAGCAATGGCTGGGCCGGCCGATATTTGCAGGTAGGAAATGGAACAGCTGTTTTATGCGTCTGTCGGGCTTGATCGTGATGCCGAAATTCGCAGTTCGTCGCGCTGGCTTCAGCAGGTTTTGCGCGAATCCGATGTGCGAATTCTGGTGTGTCACGGGGGTGATCCGCTTTTTTCCCGGCCCGAGGAAAGCGGCGAACATTATATTGTCATGCTTGATGCCGCCCGGCTTTTGCAGATGGATTTTGATCACGAGGCCGCAAACTGGGCCTATCTGGGCCGCCACGCCAGCGGGCCAGTGTTAGCCCTTGATGTTTCCCCGCTGGAAGCCGACCGCGATCAGGCGGCAAGCGCGCTTAACGGTGCCTTTGGCGATATGCGCACCCGCATGGCGGCATTGCCGCATGAAGAAGCCGCCCTTGCCGCACAGGCGCGCGCCCTGTTTTTATGGCAGGCACGGCACCGGTTTTGCGGGGTATGTGGCCACGCCAACCGCGTTATCGAGGCCGGGTACCGCCTGCAATGTTCGAACCATGCCTGTGGCACCGCCCATTTTCCGCGCACCGACCCGGCGGTGATTATGCTGGTGCATCATAACGACCATGTTTTGTTGGCCCGTTCGCCGCAATTCCTGCCCGATATGGTTTCGGTGCTGGCGGGGTTTGTTGAACCCGGCGAAACCCTGGAACAGGCGGTGCAACGCGAGGTTTTTGAAGAAGTTGGCATTCGCACCAAAATGCCGCGTTATATCGCGTCTCAGCCGTGGCCGTTTCCGGGCTCGCTGATGTTGGGGTTTGTCTGCGAGGCGGAAGATACCGAAATTAAAATTGATCATAACGAAATCGAATATGCCATGTGGGTGCATCGCGACGAGGTGTATGATCTGGCAAGCCGGGGCATAAAGCTCCCCCGCGAAATTTCGATCGCGCGTTATTTGCTCGAAAACTGGACGCAGGGTCGTATTTGAATTTAACTGTCCCCAAATATAGTCAGATAACCAAAATAAACTGACCTTATATGTGAGGAAAATGGACAGGATGATATGTCGGCTATTGTGTTTTTTAGCCGTGGTCTTTGCCGCAAGTCCGGCTGTTGCCCAGCACAGAACCGATGTTATGGTCGGCGTTTATGAATATAGCGTTGTGCATTTTTACCTGCATGGCAAGGAAGTCGGATTTGCCCATGATCTGGTCAAACGTCTGAACGATATTCAGGGCGAATATCATTTCATCACTGTCGAAACCTCGTCGCGCCGTCGCTACAAGGATATTGCGTCTGGCAAGGTGGATATGATTCTGCTGCAAAACCCTTATTGGCACTGGGGCGGGCGCAATGTCGATTTTTCAACGCCGATTGTTTGGGAACACGATATTCTGGTGGCGCGTCGCGACCATGTTCCCGGACCGGCCTATTTCAGCAAGGTTCTGGAACGTTCGATTGCCGGGGTTTTGGGGTTTCATTACAAATTCGTCGATTTTCGCGACGACCCCAAACAGTTGACCCGGCTGCTTGATATTTCATTGCTGTATAACGAACCCGAAGTGCTTGAAGCCGTGATCCGCGGCGATGCCGAAATTGGCGTGCTGTCAGCCGGGTTTATGTCGCGCAAATTTCGTCATGTTGCCGATTTGGCCGACCGCATTGCAATGGGGCCGCGTGCCGATAACAGCTATCAGCTTGCTTCGGTTATATCGCGCAATGCTCCGATCACGGTTGAACGCTATAACAGTTACCTTAATGATTTACGGGCCGAAAATGCGATTGCCCCGGTTTGGTCGCGCTGGCATCGCGGGGTATTGCCCTGATTGAGATCGCCGATAATTAAACCCCGATGGGCGGGATGCGGGCGATAACATTGCGCCGAACGGTTTCGGGGCGTTCGCGCCAGGCAACAAGGCCGGTTTCGGTATGGGCATAGGCCTCGGCCAGTTTTAAAATATCGGCGGCGTGATCTTTGATTGTCAGGTTGCCGTAAACATATCCCCATTTTCCCGCCGCGCTCAGGGCGACCGAACATCCCGATTTGCAATTGCTCAGGCATTCAACCGGCACAATGTCAAACGATGCCGGGTCGGTGCGGGTCGCCATTTCATGCGACAAGGCATCATAAAGCAATTTGCCGTCGCGTTCGCGGGGCTGGTCTGTTTCGCGGCTGTCGGTGGCACCGTTAGCATCTGCGCTGGCACGGCAGGTAATGCAGATATTAAGGCGGGGCTTGGCAGTGTTGACGGTCATTATGCGGGGGTTATCCGGGTTGGGGGTCATGCTGTCTGGCGGGCGGTTTTGGCCGGTTCGAACGCGTCACTTACACGAAGTTGAATGCTGGTTGCAAGCTGGCGGTTCACCATCGGGTGGGCGGCCTCGTTGATCAGCAAGGCAATGCCCACCGCAGGCAGGGGCGGAAAACCGTCGCGATGGTCAAGGATTTGCAAGCTGTCATTAACTGTAATCGCGGCCAGTGCCGCCACCCCCAGCCCGTCACGTACCAGATGCAAAAGCGATGCCGCCTGCCGGGTGGTTGCCAGCAATTGAAACGCCCGGCCCGATTTTGAAATCGCATCAATCGCCCAAGCGTGAAATTTGCAATCTTCGGCGGGCAATACCAACGGTAGCGGGTTTTTAAGGTGCTGTTGATGCTGGGCCGATGTAACCCATACACCGGCCTCGCGGCGCAAAAAGTATCCTTCTTCGCCTTTTTCCGACCGGCTGATAATGGTTAAATCCAGCTCGCCCTGGTCCAGCATCCGGCGTAAAATAATCGTCGGGTTGATCGAGATGAAAAACTGTATCCCGGGGTGAATATCGCGCATGGCACGCAGAATAACCGGCAGGATTTTTTCCGCATAATCATCGGGGCAACCAATACGAACCGGGCGCGACAGGGTTTCACCCCGGATACTTTCGCGTGCTTCGTCCTGCAACGACAAAATGCGCCGGGCATAGCCCACCAGCGTAATGCCTTCATTGGTCAGAGTGACATTGCGGCCTTCGCGGCTAAACAGTTTTTGTCCCATGGTTTCTTCCAGCCGTTTCATTTGCATGGAAAAGGCCGATGGCGTTCTGCCCACACGGTCCGCTGCGCGGTTAAAACTGCCGCATTCGGCAAAGGAAACAAAACTGCGCAAAAGGTCGGCATCCATAATGGCGGGGTCCTGTTTGTTTGGGCGGGCAGGTAAGCATAGTCGGTGATTGGTCAGAAATAATCATCAATAAAATTGACCAGTATCATCAAAACTATTCGATTGTTTGAAAGCCCGCCGGTGGCAAATATGGCGCTGCGGGGCCGGCCCGACTGCGTTAACCAAACAGCATTTCAGGAACCAGTTGATGATTTTGCATGATTTTCTGCCATCGGGGAACGGCTATAAAATCCGCTTGATGTTGCGGTTTTTGGGGCAGGAATTTTCCCTGACCGAATATGATATTACCAAGGGTGAAACCCGCACGGATGACTTTTTAAACCGTATCAATCCGGTCGGCCGTATTCCGGCGCTGGAATTTGAGGACGGCCATGTGCTGGTGGAAAGCAATTCGGTTTTGCTGTTTCTGGCCGAAGGCACGCCGTGGTTGCCAAGCGATAAATGGCAACGGGCCGCCGTCACCCAATGGCTGTTTTTTGAACAATATGAACACGAACCAACGGTTGCCGTTTTGCGGTCGTGGTTAAGTGTCAAAGGCATGCCCGATTACGGTAAGGCGTTGCTCCCGATCAAGCAAGCCGGGGCGAAAAACGCACTGGGTGTGATGGAAAACCGCCTGAAAGACCATGACTGGCTGGTCGGCGATTGCTGCTCCATCGCCGATATTGCATTATATGCCTATACCCATGTAGCCGACGAAGCCGGGATCGATATGTCGGTATATCCCGGTATCACGCGCTGGGTGGCGCGGTTTGCCACCTTGCCAGATTACGTGCCGATTACCTGGAAACCGTAATTGAGCGACGGAAACAAGCGGGCCGGGGATTGGTAATATTCCCCGGCTTGTTTGATTTCGGCGTGGATGCTGGCGACAGGGCTCGTTATTTTTTCATATTCAATGGCTGCACCGTGCCCCGGTTTTTGGCGATCATTTCCTGTTCGTGGCGCGCCCCGGCGGCATCGGTTAAAAAGGTGAAAATGCCAAAACGTTCGCCTTGGGTCACCGGCCTTGCTTCATGCAACAGCGAGCAGGAAAAAATCAGCGCACCGCCCTGAGGCGGGGCATACAGGGCCTGACCATATTCGGGAAAATTGACCTGCCCGCCTTCATAGGTGACCGGGTTAAGGTTTAGCGAAACGGCAAAGCGGCGATGGGCGGTAAAGGTTGTTTTATTGTCGCGATGGCGACCAAAAAAACCTTTGTCATTGCTGTGATAACTCCCAATGCGCAAGGCTTCCATGCTGGCGGTTTGAAACTGAAACGCCTTGAAAATTTCCGGCAGCACCCGCTTGATGATGCGGTTTTTAACCGCGTCGAACAGCTTTTGATCAAGCAACACCACGTCATTGCGCACTTTGATGGCGGTATCGCCGCTTTGGTTGCTTTGGCTGCCAATGGAAACACCGTTGGCCTGTTTGTCGCCGGTACGCCAATAGGTTAGCAATTGCTCGCACAGGGCAGGTTCAAGCACATTATCAACCACCAGCACCGGTGCCTGGCGCTGAATAATTGAAAACGGCACAATGTCGTGATTGGCCTGGAAATAGCCCATTGCCATTTCAAAACCGTTCATCGGTGTTGTGGACGAAAACACACCGCCCAGCCGCCCGTCGGGACGAATGGCGATAAAGCTGGTTGTGGTAATGTCAAATACCGGCATCAGCCGGTTTTCAGGATCAAACAGTACGGTTACAAAATCGGGGATTGCAGCCAGGAAATCGTCGCTCAGGCTGGCTTTGGTGCCAACAATAACCCGATACAGCCGAATATTGGCGCCCGACATTTGTTCGGCAAAACCGCTGGCCACCTTAAAATCATCGGGCGATGGCAGGTCCGGCCCCACCCATAACACCAGACTGTCGCCGGCGATGCGCTGGTCTGTCAGGTCAACCGGTTTGCCATCAAGACCGGGCAGGGCAATGCGCGGCACCGGGTCGCCTTTATAACAGGCAAGAACGGGCTGGGCGCTGGCCTTGGTCGCAGGGGCAGCAGATGCAGCGGCGGCGGCAGGTTTTTTCATGATTTTGGATATCCGGCAAAAACGGGCGGAACAGAGGGCGGGACACACGGCGGGATAAACGGCAGGATAAAAGATGTAACAGGCGGGGCAGAACAAAAAACGCGCCCGCCGCCTGATCATAGCGGCGTCAGCGCGTTATTGGCAAGCGGTCGAAAAATTCAACGCAGGTGTTCGCGGGGGCTCGTCGCTTGCGATTGTTCTGTTAGCCGATATCAGTCAAAAAAACGGGTCAGCAATTCATCATAGATCAAAACCAAATTGTCGATATCTTCGACCATCGCATGTTCATCCACCTTGTGCATGCTTTGCCCGACCAGACCAAATTCGGCGACTTCGCAATATTTGTGAATAAAGCGCGCATCGGATGTGCCACCGGTGGTCGACATTTCCGGGCGGTGGCCGGTGATTTTTTCCGACGCATCGGCGATCAACCCGGCCAGCTTGCCCGGTTCAGACAAAAAGGCTTCGCCCGATATTTTAACCTTTAAATCATGTGCCCCGGCATGGGCCGCACAGGTATCGCGGATCCATTTTTCCAGCTCGTAGCCCTGATGGGTGTCGTTAAAACGGATGTTAAACGCTGCGCTGACCTTGGCGGGCACCACATTGGTGGCCGGGTTGTTGGCATCAATGGTGGTGACTTCAAGGTTGCTGGGCTGGAAATGATCGGTGCCGGTGTCAAGCTCACGCGATGTCAGGGCTTCGAGTACCCGGATCAGACGGGGGACCGGGTTATCGGCCAAATGCGGATAGGCCACATGTCCCTGCGCGCCGTAAACCGTGACCCAGCCGGTGATGGAGCCGCGACGGCCGACCTTCATCATTTGCCCCAGATATTTTGGGTTGGTGGGTTCGCCGACCAGGCAGGCATCAAATTTTTCACCGTGCGCATCGCACCATTGCAAAAGCTTGATGGTGCCGTTTACGGCATCGGCTTCTTCATCGCCGGTGATCAGCAGGCTGATGCTTTCGTCAAAATCGGGGTTGGCGTCCAAAAACCGGTCCAGCGCACCGACAAAGCAGGCAATGCCGGTTTTCATGTCGACGGCACCGCGGCCAAACAGCCGCCCGTCAATCACATCGCCGCCAAACGGGGCCACGGTCCATGCAGCTTCATCGCCAGCGGGCACCACATCGGTATGACCGGCAAAGCAAAAATTGCGGCCTTTGGTGCCCCGGCGCGCATAAAGATTATCGATGCTGTCCCAACCGTCTTCTTCAAACAGTTTGCGTTTAACCTCGAACCCGCGCGCTTCAAGCGCTGTTTGCAAAACATCGAGCGCCCCGGCATCGGCCGGCGTAACAGACGGGCAACGGATTAACGACTGGGCAAGGGTCAGGGCGGCGGAGGACATTGAGCAATCTCTTTTGCAGGGGAGTGGCGGGGAACAAACATGGCAAGGGACAAACATGGCAAGGGACGAAAACGCGATGTGCGCTTTCGTCCCTTATAATCAATCAGATCATCGGCTGACAGCGATCAATCGCGCAGCAATTCGTTGATCGAGGTTTTGGAACGGGTTTTTTCGTCAACCCGTTTAATGATCACAGCGCAATACAGGTTGGGGCCGGGTTTGCCATTGGGCAGTGGTTTACCCGGAAGCGAGCCTGGAACCACAACCGAATAGGCCGGCACACGACCGATAAAGATCTCGCCGGTGTCGCGGTCGATGATTTTGGTGGAGGCACCAATGAAAACACCCATCGAAATGACGGCACCTTCTTCGACAATCACGCCTTCAACAATTTCCGACCGTGCGCCGATAAAGGCGTTATCTTCAATAATCACCGGGCCAGCCTGCAACGGTTCAAGCACGCCGCCAATACCGGCACCGCCCGAAAGATGAACGTTTTTGCCGATTTGCGCACAGGAGCCAACGGTGGCCCAGGTATCGACCATTACGCCAGTGTCAACATAGGCACCAAGATTGACAAAGCTGGGCATTAACACCGTGCCCGGTGCGATATAGGCCGAGCGGCGCACAATGCTGCCCGGAACGGCGCGGAAACCGGCGGCTTTAAATTCTTCATCACCCCAACCGGCAAATTTGGACGGAACCTTGTCCCACCAGTTGGTGTTTTCGCCAGGGCCGCCCGAAATGGTGGTCATGTCGTTGAGGCGGAAAGACAGCAAAACCGCCTTTTTCGCCCACTGGTTCACCGTCCAGCGGCCTTCGTTCTTTTCGGGTGATTTTTCAGCCACGCGCAATGAACCATTATCAAGTGCGGTCAGGGTCTGATCAACAGCTTTGCGGATTTCGCCCTTGGTGGCCGAGGTGATCTGGTCGCGGTTTTCCCATGCGACATTGATCACGCCTTCAAGTTCCATCTTGTCCATCTATGGTCGTCCTTGCGGTGTGGCTGGTTTTTTCTTCGCGGCGGAGAATGGGCAATGCCGATCGTCAAGTCAACTCTGCCCGTCTGCGTATTTTGACTGATTATAGCTTTCAACCGTGCCTGCGTCATTGCAGGAAGGCGAAATAATTGTGGCGATGGCGATAATGCGCCCGTTAGCGAACGGCTTTTGCCACCAGCATTTCCAGAAATTCGGGCAGGTTATCGGTTTCGTGGTCAATGCGCGGGTCATCGCGGCCTTCATGTGCCCAGTCGGAATCGCTATGCACCCAAACCGTTGTCATGCCCATGTCCTTGGCTGGTAGCAAGTTTTTGGCCATGTCTTCAAAATAGATCGCGTTTTTGGGGTTAATGCCATCGCGTGCCAGCATGCGGTCATAGGGTTGCTGTTCGGGTTTGGGAATATAGTCGGCATCGACAATGTCGAAAATGGTTTCAAAATGGTTATGAATGCCCAGGCGTTGCATCACCCGTTCGGCGTGGCTGCGTGACGCATTGGTGAAAATAACCTTGCGGCACGGCAGGGCAGTTAGCGCCTGTGACAAAACCGGCGAGGGGGCGACAACTGACAGGTCGATATCATGCACCTTGTGCAGATAATCGGCCGGGTCGATTTTATGTTCCAGCATCAAACCGCGCAGGGTGGTGCCATAGCGGCGAAAATAGTTTTTCTGGATCAGAAATGCCTGTTCATCGGGCAATCCCAGCGTTTCGCTGACATATTTTTTGATCAGAACGGAAACCTGCGAAAAAAGATCGCATGCCGAGGGATACAGGGTGTTGTCGAGATCAAAGATCAAAACACTTTCACGGGTGACAACCGGCAAGTTGGCAGGATCTATCGGCAAGACGGGGCTGTTCATCAAATGCATTCCGTTGCTGGGGCGTAAGCGGGTCGGGTGTGCAAACCGCCAGGGACAACCCGAAAAATGATCGCTCCTTCATATCGCGACTTGGCCCGATGATGAAGCCCAATCATCGGGATTCTTGATATCGGCAAGGGTGTGCGATGCACAAAAAGTGCAAAAACGCGGCAAATACAGTTTGAAAGAAGCGGCGAAACGCCATTACGACCTGCAATTGCAGATAAAATTCGACAAACAGCTGTAAAGACGGTTTTAATTGTCTGCGTGATAATCACGGACTAAACGAATACAAGCTTCCGTGGCAGGGGTGTTCCCGGGGGCGGATGATTTATGTGGGTTGGTCGAAATGACAGTGCCGTTTAGGCGTGCGAGGGGCAATTGGATAAAAGCCTGAAAAAACATGCGTCGTCTCTGCGTAACGAACGAAATCGTTTCGCAGCGCTGGCGTTTGTGTGGGGTGATCTTTTGCTGGAGCTTGACGAAGAGTTCCGGATTGTCTTTGCCTCCGGGGCGGCTGACGGCATTTTAGGGTTAAGTACCGAACAAATCGACGGTATCCGGTTTGTCGATTTGCTGTCCAGCCAGTTTCGGCCATTGGTTAGCGAAATGCTGAATGTGGCGCGTCGGCGCGGGCGGATGGATAATGTGCTGGTGCGCTTTACCCGGCCCGACGACAGGGTAAGCCCGCCGGTATCCCTGACCGGCTATTTCCTGCCCGATCTGGGCAGCCATTTTTTTGTTGCCTTGCGGGTCACTGTGCATTCCCTGCCGCATGATTTGTTGCAAACCATCCGGCGTGACGGCCCGACGGGGTTGCTTGATGAAGAAAGCCTGTCGCGCGTGGTGACCGAACGCTTGATGGCCCAGCGCGAAACCGGGCAAAACCAGAAATTCTCGCTGTTTACCCTGAACGCATTCGAACCCCTGTGCGAGCGCATGGAACATGTGGCGCGCGATGAAATGCTTTCGACAATCGGGTCGTTTTTTCGCGCCCATTCGGTGGCAGGCGATACCGCAGGGCGCATAAGCGCCAGCCAGTTTGGCATGCTTCACAGCCCCGAAGTGCGGATTGGCGACCTTGAACAGCGCATTGCTGAATGTGCCCGCGATGCCGACCCGCAAGGCAAGGGTATTATCGTGCGCACATCGGAAACCGATTTTACCGCCCATGCCATGCCGCCGGGCGATCTGGCGCGCGGGGTGCTGTATTCGATTCGCCGTTTCTGCGACAAACAACAACACAGTTTTACCTTTTCCCGGCTGACCGGGCATATGCCCAATCTGGTCAATGATACCTTTGGTGCCATGCGCGATTTTGGCCAGCGCGTTGACCGGCTGGAATTTGATGCGGTATATCAGCCGATTGTGCGTTTGCCCTCGGCGGAAATCCACCATTTTGAAGTTCTGGTACGCTTTTATCGCGAAGACGGCGAACTGATCCCGACCGATCAGCTGATCATGTTTGCCGAACAGGTTAATATGATCCACCGGCTGGATCTGGCGATGATGCGCCGGACCCTGAAATGGATACGCCAGCAGTTAAACGAAGGCATTGATGCCCGTGTTGCCGTAAATGTTTCCGGTCAAAGCCTTGCCAACCCGGATTTTTGCCGGTCGGTGATTGCGTTGTTTGAACGCAGCAAGGAATGCCTGTCGCAGCTTATGATCGAAATTACCGAAACCGCCGAAATTACCGATCTGGAACATGCGGCAGCGTGGCTGGCGCGGTTCCGGCAATACGGGGTTGAAATTTGTCTGGATGATTTTGGCACCGGGGCGGCAAATTTCAGTTATCTCAGCGCGCTCGAAGTTGATTACGTCAAAATTGACGGTGCTTCGATCCGCCAGTCGTTAAAAACGCAAAAAGGCCGGGCATTTTTGCGATCCTTGGTCGGTCTGTGTCATCAGCTTGATATCGAAGTGGTGGCCGAAATGATCGAAACCGACGACATGCGCGATCTGGTGACCAAGGCCGGGTTTGATTTTGCCCAAGGCTATCTGTTTGGCAAACCGGAAAAAGACATTACCAGTTACTGGCGCAAACTGCGTTCGCGGCGAAAAAGCAAAAATAAACCTTCCTGACAAACGCCTGTTTCCCGCCGTTTTTGCCCGATGAATGACGTCCTTGAAAAAAGGGCGTCATTTTTTTTGTAAAAATTGCGCCAGTTTTCCCTGTCTCCCGCGTGGATATCTGTACCGGCCGGCATTCCGGTCGGCTGGCAGGTATGTCAAATCCACAATATCCATATAGGAGACAGGGTCATGCCCACTATTAACACCAATATGTCGGCTACACTGGCGGTATCGAACCTGAACAAGACCAACGACGAAATGTCGTCGGTCCTGACCGCAATGTCGAGCGGCAAAAGCATCAACTCTGCATCAGACGATGCTTCTGGCCTTGCTGTTTATACCGCGATGTCGGTTGATTATGCTGCCTGGGAACAGGCGGGCGACAATTCTGAAATTGCCAATGCCATTCTGGAAACCGCCGATGGTGGTTTGTCGGCCGTTTCGGACATTCTTGAACGGATGTACGAACTGGCATCAGAAGCAGCCTCTGGCTCGGTGACCGATACCGAACGTGGGTATCTGGACTCGGAATATCAGGATCTGGCAACCCAGATTTCCTCGACTGTGGCATCGACCACCTATTTCGATAACCAGTTGCTGAACGGCGCCTATGATGAAGGCTTTCTGGTATCAGCCGATTCTTCTGATGCCAATGCCACCATCCAGGTCACGCTGTCCACCGATTTCAGTGCCTTGACCCTGGTTGGTACCGACCTGACCGATTCAACCAATGCCGCTGCCGCCCTGACCGCGCTTGATGCCGATATTCAAACGGTTTCTTCGGGCCGGGCACAAATTGGTGCGCTGGAATCCCGGTTTGATTTTGCCTCCGACGTTATCGACACGGCAACGACCAACCTGGAATCGGCAATGGGCGTTTATATGGATGCCGACGTTGCCGAACTTAGTGCCCAGCAAACCGAACTGGGCGTGAAACTTGATTCCGCCATTCAGGCCCTGTCGGTTTCAAATTCCAATCTCGAAAAGCTCAGCCGCCTGATGCAATAGGCGCAAATATAACAGGATCGCGCCGGTTGGCGCGGTCCTGATGTTGCGGGTATGTGCCACAGGCATCGTCAAGGAAACCGGTTATGTCGACCGTCAATTCTGCCTCATCGTCAAGTTATGTAACGTCTTCCTACACATCAGGACTGACCGACATTGATACGGCAGCCCTGGTGCAAGACGCCTACGACGCCAAAATGGACCAGGCCGACGTTATCGATGCCAAAATCGACGATATCGACCTTCAGATCGCTGCCTATCAGGAATTGCAGGATTTGCTCGGGGCCCTTGAAGATGCCGCCGATGCGCTGAGTGCGGATGCCGAACTTGCCAGCACCCGTGATGATGTGTGGGTCAGTAAAACAGCGTATTTATCCTCATCCGACGGGTCTGTAACGGCCAGTGATGTTGTGGGTGTGCTGGTCGATGACACCGCCACAACCGGCACCTATGAACTTGAAGTCAGCCAGATCGCCACGGCCCATAAAATTGCCGGTGACGTGGCCACCAGTGCCAGCGATGCAGCCGGGGTTGCGGGCGATTTAAGTTTGGCGCTGGGCGATGGCGACAGTGTGGATATTAGCGTTGATGCCGATATGTCGCTTGATGACATTGCCGATGAAATCAACAAGCAAAAATCGACCAGTGGCGTTTCGGCCTCGGTTTTGCAAATTTCCGATACTCAGTTCATGCTGGTTTTATCGGCCGCCGATACCGGCGAGGAAATCAATTTTTCCACCGCTGGCGCAGATACATCTGTTGCGCAGTCGCTTGGCCTGATCGGCGATGATGGCAGTTACAGCAACGAACTGATTGCCGCCCAACCGGCGATTTTTTCGGTCGACGGGGTGGAAGTTACGCGAAATAGCAACACGGTTGATGACGTGATCAGCGGTGTGACGCTGTATCTCTATGATGCTGAAGAAGGCACGAAAATTTCCCTTGAAGTCGATGACGACGCCAGTTCGGCCTATGACGCAATCGAGACATTTGTGGATGCCTATAACGATTTTCGCAGTTTCGTTCTGACCAATCAGGCCTATACCGCGGGTAGCGGGGCCGATGAGGATGCGGTTTTGTTTGGCGATAATCTGTTGTCGTCGGTATCGCGCGATGTTTATGACGCGCTGGGGTTTCGCAGTGATTCAAGCCTTTTTCAGTCGCTGTCATCGATCGGCATTTCCTATGACGACAGCAACTATCTGGTGATTGACAGCGACACGCTTGAAAACGCGCTGGTGTCGGATTTTGACACCGTTTCATCGCTGTTTTCCCTGCAAGCTGACACCAGTTCCGACGATTTGCTGGTTTATGACGCCGATGGCAGCTTTAGCGGCAATTTTACCATCAATATTACCGTCAATGACGATGGCAGTCTGGCCTCGGCCGATGTCGATGGCGACGACAGCCTGTTTACCGTTAGCGGTAACAAGATTACCGGGGCTAAAGGGTCGATCTATGAAGGGGTGACGCTTTATTTTGGCGGCAGCACAAGTGAGTCTGTTGATGTCACCATTACGCCCGGTCTGGCCTATGGCCTGAAAAACAGCATCGATGATTACACCAACACATCGGACGGGTTTTTAAGCGACCGGATCGACCGGCTGGAACAGCAGACCGACGACCTGGAAGACGAAGTTTCCGACATCACCCAGGATGCCGATGATTACGCGGCCAAGCTGATTGACCGTTATTCCGTTCTCGAAACGAAAATGTACCAGTTGGAATTATTGCGCGACCAGCTACAGGCCCTATGGGGGAATAATGATGACTAAAATGAAACTCCGCAACAAGTCCCGATCCCGCGATGTGCAGCCCCAGCGCCCGGCGCTGAGCGCGTTTGTCGGGGCCAGCAGTTTGTATAACAATGCGCTGCGCACAACATCACCGATGACGATGATGGTGCTGGCAATTACGCGGGTGCGCCAGCATTTGCGTCAGGCGGGCAAACACCGCGCCGAGGGGCAGTTTGACGAGGAGACTCGGGAACGTTCGATCGTGCTGGGCAAGCTGCGCGGATTGCGCGCGGTGGTCGCCCCGACCGATGCACCAGAACTGTCGCGCGATTTGATGGCGTTTTATACGCGCATGTTGCGTGTTCTGACCCGTGCGGGCCGTGATGTTCCCCAGGAAACCCGATATTCATATGTCGATCGCCATCTCGAAGCTATGGCGCGGCAATGGAATCAGGTAGCCTTGGGCAATTCGGAAACGGCCAATCCATCGCAATTGCCGGAAAAATCCCGGTTCAATCAGGTTTTGTGAGGCATCGTTGGACGCAGGCCTTAGCCAGAACATGACAACAGCAAACCATGCCCGCGAAGCGGTGTCGCGTAATGCCGCGTTATCGGCGTTAAGCGACGAGGCATTGGTTGCGCGGGTTGTGGCCGGTGACAAAGCGTCTTACCGGGTGCTGGTAGAGCGGTATTATCGCCCTATTCAGGGCATCGCGCGCAGGATGGGTTTGCCATCGGGGGATTGCGAAGATGTCGCACAGGATGTTTTTGTGCGCGTCTGGCTGCATCGGGAGCAATGGCGACCGGATGGGGCCAAGTTTAAAACCTGGCTTTACCGGGTGGCTGTTAACCGGGTGATCGATTTTAAACGCCGCCCCCGCCCGGTGGAAAATGTTGAAATAGAAGAAACACCGGATGATGCGATGTCACCGGTGGAAAAACTGTCGCAACATCAGGACTTTGTCCGGCTGCGTGCGGCAGTCAAAAAGCTTTCGGACCAACAACAAATTGCCATTAATCTGTTTTATGATCGCGAACTTTCCAATGCGGAGGCAGCCGAAATCGTTGGCATATCGGTAAATGCAATGGAATCTTTGCTAAAAAGGGCACGAAAACGTTTACGGGAAGAATTGAAGAATATTCTGTAAGCGCTATTCTTATCGAAATGTTCGAACAGGTAGGTTCGTCCTATGAAAAAAGCGGTGACCAGTGAATATCAGCGAATTTGAAAACTTGCTGGATCAACACGGGTGGGACATTTCGTCCTGGCCAGAGCCGCTTCGCCAGGAAGGCAACAGGTTCGTTGCACAGAATGACGAAGCAGCTGAACTGATCCGGCATCTGCATGCCCTGGAAGATGACTTTGCCGCCGACCCGGTACCGATGGGGCGGCACAAGGCGATTGACGATATTTTTGGCGCCATTGAAGCCGCCGAAAGCAAAGCCGCCTCTGGTGATGACGATGACAATAATAATGATGATGACTACCGGCAGAACGGAACGGAGGCCGACAAGGCACCGATGACCGATTTGTCGGCAGATCATCGGGCACCGTTATCCGAACCGGGACCGGCCGAGACCGCGCGCCGCCATGTTCCACCCGGATCGCCGCGCAAGGTTTTACACAATCACCATCTGGCGCCAGGCGATGGCATTGCGGGAACAGCGGGCCGTGTAACCGCGCGCCCTGATATGCCCGTAACCGCATCGAATGTGTCGCGCACCTATGTGCTTTCGGCGGTGGGGATGGTGTTATGCGTGGTTTTCGGGTTTGTTTTCGGGGTGACGTTTACCGCGCGTCAGGGCCTTTCCAATATGGCCGAAGCCGATGAACTTCCGGTTGCCCGGATCGTGGACAGGCATCTTTACGATTTGGCCCTGCCAGATAATGACAGAACCGGTGATGAAACCGGGACGGATGGCGCCGAGGAAAAAACCAAATGATAAATGATCGTCGCAAACCGACATCGACTGCCATGTTGCTGATGGCGTCGATGGCGCTGAACCTGTTTATTCTGGGCGCGCTGGCAGGCAATTATTTTGCGGGTAATGGCTCTATTTTGCCCTTTGAACGCCAGGCCCCGCAATTTGACGACCGCCATCCCGGCCCGCCGCCCCTGCGCATGATGAAGCGTCTGCGAGAAAGCCTGTCGCCGCAGGGACAGGACATTTTTGATCAGGAAATGGGCCCGGTCATGGATCTGATTGCCAAAAACCGCGAAGCTGGCCTGTTCCAGCATATGGCGAAGGTGCTGTTAAAGGAACATCCCGAAGATAGTGAAATCACCAATACCTTCCATTTGTTTGCGGAAACGGTTAGCGGCGAGATTTCCACGGTTCTGGATCATATGGCGCGCATGGCCATTCGCCTGTCGCCCGATGATCGCTATCAATTGGCGATTAACACGCCGCCCCTGTCACGGCCAGGGCCGCCCCCCGGCCCGTAACCGGGGTTTGGAGAATTTAAAAAGGGCGCTTTGGCGCTCTTTTTTATGCCTGATGCAAATAATTGAAATTTATGCGCCAGTTTTTGCCCGCCCAACCGTGAAATCAACAAAGCGATCCCTGATCATGTTATTTCCCGGAGGCGGTGATGAGTTTCCTGAGCGGTCTGACAACCAGCACTTTAAGTGCGGCCTCGTCAACAAGCAGCACGACAGCGTCGAGCACAACCAGCTCGACCGATACTGACAGCAGCACATCATCGACCTACGACACCTATATGACGCTGTTGTTAACCCAGCTTCAAAACCAGAACCCGACCGATCCCGAAGACACATCGGAAATCACCACCCAGCTTGCCACTTTCGAGCAGCTTAACCTGGCCGAGCAGAATAATTCCCTGCTGACCGATCTTAGCAGTTCGTTGCAGTCGCTTCAGGGTGTGGTCGAAAATTCGGCAGCGCAATCATATCTGGGCACCGACATTGTTGCCCTTGGCGACAGTGCGCCGCTCGAAGACGGGGAAGCCGAATGGTATTTCGTCCTTGATGACGATGCCGCCAGCGTCAATCTCAGCGTGTCTGATGAAGACGGTAACGTGGTGTATCAAACCACCACCACCGGTGACGAAGGATCAAACAACTTTGTCTGGGATGGCACGCAAAGCGACGGGTCGGTTGCGACATCGGGTGTTTATACCCTGTCGGTCACAGCCACAGACAGCGACGGCAATGCGGTCGATTCCCAAACATTAATGACCGGTGTGGTGTCCGCCCTGGACCTGACCGGGGACGACGCCGTTTTGTACGTCAATGGCGTTGATGTCGATCTGGACGATGTCCAGGGCACGCAAACCGTTTCCTGATGTGAAGGATTGATATCATGAGCCTGAGCAGCGCACTGAATTCAGCCGTTTTGGGGCTAAATGCCCAATCCACCTCGCTAGGGGTCATTTCGGGCAATATCAGCAACAGTGGCACCGTCGGGTATAAGGACAGTGCGGCATCGTTTTCCTCGCTGGTGACAACGCCGGGGTCCTCGACCCAGGGCTATGCCAACGGGGTGACCACCACCACGCTGACCAATATCAGTTCGCAAGGGTTGGTCCAGTCGGATTCAGATGTCACCAGCCTTGCCATTTCCGGCGACGGATTTTTCGTTGTCACCGATGAAAGCGGCGATGTTTATTACACCCGTGCGGGCGACTTTGACACCGACGACGAAGGTAATCTGGTCAATAGCTCGGGCTATTATCTGATGGGCTATGCGGTTGATGAAAACGGCGACCCGGCAACGGGGACCGTGCCCAGTTCCACCTCGGCCCTGTCCACCATCAACCTTAATGAACTGACCGGCACCGCCGATGCGACGTCGAGCATTGCCACGGTCATGAACTTGCCCGCCGATGCCGAAGTCGGCGACAGTTTTTCGGTTGATGTCGAAGTATTTGACTCACTTGGTACCAGTAACACTGTGACCTACAGCTATGAAAAAACCGCGACCAATGAGTGGGAGCTAACCTATGGCGACCCGGTTTTAACATCGGATGGCACCACGGTTACCGGTACATCATCGGGCGGGCCGCTGACCATTGCATTTGATGGTAACGGCAATCTTACCGGCGTCACTGATAGCACCGGCACCGATGTTACCGATACATCGACATTGTCGATCACGGGCTGGACCTCGGGGGCCAATGACAGCACGATTACCAACGATCTTGGTACCGCAGGCAGCACCGATGGCTTGCAGCAATCGTCATCGAAGGATGGCGATGGCGATATGACGCTGTATTCGGTTACCAGCGATGGCAGCAATTACAGCGAAGTGGACTCGATCTCCGTCTCCGCCGATGGCGTGGTGTCGGTAACGTTCGAAAATGGCTCTACCCGGCCGATTTATCAGGTAGTTCTGGCCGATTTTACCAATCCCAACGGGTTAACTGCCTATTCCGATACGGTTTTCAAGCAAAGCAATGTGTCGGGTGATTATGTGCTCAATACGCCGGGCAATGGCGGCACGGGCGATATTTCCAGCTATTCGCTCGAGAGTTCCACCGTCGATACCACCACCGAATTTTCCAAAATGATTATCGCCCAGCAGGCCTATTCGGCCGCCGCCCAGGTGGTTTCAACCACCTCGGATATGTATGACACGCTGCTTTCGGCAGTGAATTAAGCACAGGGGACGAACGATGAATAATCCGGCCCAAACCCCGCTATCGCCGACCAGTAATACCGCCGCCACCAGCACGGACATTGCCGGCAGCTTGCCCGATATTTTATCCCGGCTTGATACGTTGCTGGATGTGGAATGGCGTATTTTGGAACAGGCCCAATACGACCTGCTGCCTGATATCACGACCGAAAAGGTTGCATTGCAAAACAGCCTGCAGGCCGCGATGCAAGCCGAATTTGCCCGCATATCGGTCAAAGGCCCGCTGGCCTGTTTTAACGACAGCTATTTTATGGTTAGCGACCTTAAAAAGAAGCTGGATCGCAACAATACCCGCCTGTTGGCGCGCCGGGATGCCTGTTTGAAACGTATTCGTGCCGGATGGCTGGCCGTGCGCCCCGACAGTGCCACCCGCTATGACCGCGATGGCGACCTTGCCAGCGATTTTTCCCACGTTCTTTTGAACCTGAAACTTTAATCCCGAATTCCCGAAACCGACGATAGAAAGGCAGATTCCATGTCCATTCGTGCCGCCCAGACAGCCGCGCTAAGCGCGCTTCAGGCAAGCCAGGCCGGCATCGCGGTGGCGTCGAACAACATCGCCAATGCCTCGGTCGAGGGATACACCGCCAAAACCCAAAGTCTGGCCACCAATACCCTTGCCGGGGCAACGACCGGGGTCAATGTTACGGCGACGGGCGCCACGGTGGATAATTACCTTTTAAAATCCATCAGCAGTTCGGCCACCGACAGCGGCTATGCCGATGTTTTCACCGATCCGCTGACCACGGTCAGTTCGGCCTTTGGCACTGTCGGCGAAGATGATTCGCTCGCGACCCTGATCACGGACCTGGAAACATCGCTGGCAACCCTGGCATCAAATGCCAGCAGCACCTCGCAAAAATCGCTGGTGCTGGCCGATGCCGAAGACATTTCCGACAGTTTGAATAATTTGTCGGAAACGGTGCAAAGCGAACGCGGCAATGCCGACCAGAAAATTGATGAAACGGTCGAACAGGTCAATAATCTGCTTTATCAGATCCAGTCCTATAACGAACAACTGACCGGCATGGATACCGGCACGGTTGCCGCAAGCGAGCTAACCGATGCGCGCAATCAGGCGATCAATGATCTGTCGGAACTGGTTAATGTTACCTATTTTACCGATTCAACCAACCAGACCCAGATCTATCTTGGCGGCACCCAGCTTGTCGGAAGTCAGGTCAACGAGTTGTCCTATACCCCGTCCGGTGCCGTAAGTGCCGATACCACCTTTGGCGACATTACGGTTAATGGCAAGGCGGTGACATCCTCGATTGACGGGGGCACGCTGGGCGGGTTGATCGAACTGCGCGACGAAACCCTGCCCGATATTCAGGACCAGCTTGATAATCTGGCCGTCACCCTGATGGACAGTGTCAATGCCATTACCAACCTGGGTACGGCCTATCCCGGGGCCGATGAACTGACCTCAAGCCAGGATGTGGCCGCGGGTGATGCGGTTTCGGGCACCGGCACGGTGCGGCTGGTCGCCACCGATGACAATGGCGATGCCGCCGAGATCCTCGATATTGATCTTTCGACCATTTCGACAGTGCAGGATCTGGTCGATACCATCAATGCCAGCAGCAATTTGACCGCCACCCTGAATACGGATGGCACCCTGACGATTGCGGCGGCCAATGACGATGTGAATGTTGCCATCGTCAATATGGATGCCGTCATTGGCGATGATGATCAGGGTTTTTCCGATTATTTCGGCTTTAACGACATGTTCACCGGCACCTCTGCGGCTGACATGTCGCTAAATTCGGCCTGGCGCGATAATCCGTCGTTGCTGCCGTCGGGCAGTGGATCGTCCGACAGTGCGCTGGCCGTGGGCGATAGCGTGATTGCGGTGGGCAGTGCCGATGTTGCCACCAGCCTGTCCGCCATGTTTGACGAAAATCAGTCCTTTTCCGCTGCGGGCGGGATGGGGGCGACATCCTCCAGCCTGTCTAATTATGCATCCGAAATATTATCTGACGTGGCCCGGCAAACATCCGATGCCCAAACAAATGCTGATGTCGCCGATGCCGCCTATAGCGATCTGGTGGAAAGCTTTTCCAACCAGTACGGGGTGAATCTTGATGAAGAAGCCCTGACGCTTACCAATCTTGAAAGTGCCTATAGCGCCGCCGCTTCTGTGATCGATATTACCAAATCGATGATGGATACCTTGTTGGAAATGGTTCAGTAACGGTTTGATTTCATGAGAGTTTCCACATCCGCCATGCAACAGTCCCTGATCACCCAGATGCGCAATGTTCAGACCCAGCTTAACAGCGCGTCCGAACAAAGCACCACCGGGATTAAATCCACCAATTACGCCGGGGTTGCCGATCAGGCTTATGTCTTGACCAGCCTGTCCGCCGAGATTTCACAGGCATCAAGTTATGCCGATCTCGCCGAAAGCATTCAGGGCCGGGTGGATGTTTATTATGACAGCCTGACCAGCATGACCGAGGTTTTAACCGACATGCTGACTGATCTTTCCGCCGCCCAAAGCAGTGGCACAAGTTCTGTGATTGGCCTTGATGATTCGGCAACATCCGCCCTTGCTACCATGGCGACTTTGTTAAATACCCAATATGAAGGCCGCTATCTTTATGCCGGTTCCGCCACCGACACATTGCCGGTTTCGGTCGACAGTGCCAGCTATGGGGCAATTACGGTGCCCTCTACCACCGACACATCATATTATGCCGGCAATGACGATGTGGCATCCGCCCGCGTGGCCGATGGCATGACGGTGGATTATGGCATTACGGCCGATATGGACCCGTTTGAAAATGCCATGCGGGCGCTTAACATTGTGGCCAATGCCAGCACCGACCCGATTGACGACGATGCCCTGGCCGAAGCAACCACCCTGCTTAACGCAGCCCTTGATGGTATTGGCGAACAGCAATCGCGGATGTCTTCAGTCCATTCCGAACTTGAATCGGTGGTCGATATGCACACAGATTTCCAGCTTACCGCCGAAAGCATGGTGTCGGACCTGTCCGAAGTCGATATCGCCGAAGCAATGGTCAAGCTTGATACCTTGTCGGTACAGCTTGAGGCATCCTATTCAGCCGTGGCAAAGGTTTCGGATTTGTCGCTGTTTGATTATTTGCGCTGATCCCTGCACCTGATTGACCGGGGGTCAGTTGATCCAGGCTGTTGGCTGTTTGATATCTGTAATATCGGCGACGCCATATTTTTCTAGAATGCTGTGATACACGCCGTTGGCGCGAATGGTGCTGATCCCGTGGTTAAGGATGTTTAACAACGATCTGGCATCGTCGATCCGGCGCGAAATGCAGCTATAATACGGGGCCTGGCTAACTTCATGATATTGAAGTGAAAACAGGGTGTCGCGTTTTTTGTGGGCGACCAGAACCGGTTCGCGAAATGAATAAATCATGTCGATGCGGTTGTTATAAAGCATGCCCAGCAATACTTGCTCGCTGTTGGCAGTAATCACCGTTAGCCCGGCATTTTCGGCGGCATTTTCCAGGTTATAGCCCGCAACAACCCCGATTCTCAGGTCGCGCGCATCGGCAAGGCTGGTGATGTTTTGTGCGATATGCCCGGCAATGGAAAAAAAGCCGATCCGCACCCGCCCCAGTTCGGTTGAATAAAGCATGTCGCGTTCGCGCTCGACTGTGTAGGAACACGAACATAGCCCGTCAACCCGGCCTTCCTCGGCCAAAAGATAGGCCCGTTTCCATGGGTAAAACGGGGTTTCAAGGGCCAGGTTTCCCACGGCAAAGGCCGCACGGAGCAATTCAACATCATATCCCGGAAGCGGGATGTTTTCGTCTATTTTTGAAGGCGGAAAAGGGTTGCAGGCCATTGTGACAGATCGGCGTGTATCGTCCGCGTGCGCCGGGTGTGTTGACGCGTAAAAGGCCGCCATCACCATTGCGGCGATGCCCAGTTTGAGTATCCGATACCCTGTCATCCCAGTTCCCCAAAATAAATTTGTCGGCAATTTTGTCTTGCAAGGCCCTGTTGGCGGTTTCTTTGCGAACCGTTTTTTATCTTAACGTATTTGGACGGCATAAAAAAAGGGCCAGCCCGAATTGGGGCCGACCCTTTCGGTATTCGTTGAAATCAACCTTATTCGGCAGCTTTAACTTCGGCGCTGTTACGAATGGCAATTTCTTTCACTGCATCATTCACATGTTCTTCGAACTTGGCAAAGTTCTTTTCAAAACGTGCGGTCAGATTTGCAGCAGCCTTGTCATAGGCAGCCTTGTTCGACCAGCTTTCACGCGGGTTCAATACCTTGGCCGGTACATCGCCGCATTCGGTCGGATAGGTCAGGCCAAAGAACGGGTCGGTGGCGAACGGTACGTGGTTCAACTCGCCATTCAGGGCGGCGTTTAACAAAGCGCGGGTATAACCGATTTTCATCCGTGCCCCTTCGCCAAAACCGCCACCGGACCAGCCGGTATTAACCAGCCAGCAATCGGCACCGTGCTTTTCAATCAGTTCGCCCAGCAGTTTGGCATAAACCGACGGATGGCGCGGCATAAACGGCGCACCAAAACAGGCTGAAAATGCGGCGGTCGGTTCCTTGACACCTTTTTCCGTGCCGGCAACCTTGGCGGTATAACCCGACAGGAAGTGATACATCGCCTGGGCCGAGCTAAGCTTTGCGATTGGCGGCAAAACACCAAAGGCATCGCAGGTCAGCATGACAATGTTTTTCGGGTGGCCGCCACGGCCATTTTCCGACGCATTGGGGATAAATTCGATCGGGTAGCACGAACGGGTATTTTCGGTGTGGCGCTGGTCGTCAAGGTCAAGCTCGCGGGTTTGCTTGTTCATGACAACGTTTTCCAAAACCGTGCCAAAGGTTTCGGTGGTGGCGTAAATTTCCGGCTCGGCTTCACGCGAAAGCTTGATCACCTTGGCATAACAGCCGCCTTCAAAGTTAAAGACGCCATCTTCGCCCCAGCCATGTTCGTCGTCACCAATCAGGGTGCGCGATGCATCGGCCGACAGGGTGGTTTTACCCGTGCCCGACAAGCCAAAGAAAATGGCGGTGTCGCCATTGGGGCCAATATTGGCCGAACAATGCATTGGCAGAACGTTTTTGGCAGGCAGAATGTGATTAAGAACCGAGAAAATCGATTTCTTCATCTCGCCGGCATACCAGGTGCCACCAATCAGCACCATTTTACGCTCGAAGCTGACCATAACAAAGATTTCGGAACGGGTGCCGTCCACTTCGGGGTCAGACTGAAGGCCGGGCGCATGCAGGATGGTAAAGCCGGGATCGAAATCGCGCAGGTCTTCCTTGGGCGGCTGAATGAACATGTTGCGCACAAACAGGTTGTGCCAGGCATTTTCATTGATGATGCGCACCGGCAGGCGGAACTGCGGGTCGGAACCGGCGTAACAATCCTGTACGAACAGTTCGGTGCCCTGAAAATATGCGCGCATTTTCTGATACATGCGCTCAAATACTTCCGGGGAAACCGGGCGGTTTACATCGCCCCAGTCAATATCGGCTTTAACGGATTCTTCTTCGACGATATAGCGGTCCTGTGGGGAACGGCCGGTATGTTCGCCGGTCAGGGCAACAAAGGCGCCACCCTTGGCAATTTTGCCTTCCGAACGACGGATGGCATGTTCATAAAGTCCGGCAGCGTCCAAATTCCAGTGAACGGCGCCAAGATTTTTGAGGCCATGTTTTTCAAGGCCTACACGGCTGACAACGGGTCCTGATTGCAGCACAGATCTCTCCTAGTGGGATCAAGAAGTCTGGGGTTTATGTCTTGATATGCAAGGGTCCCGTGGGGTGGGTCCCTGACATTGCGACATATTGTTACAATGACATGGCAAAAGCAACCGCTGCTTTGGGCAAATAACCCGCATTTTGCCCCCCGTTTTCCGAATGTGAAAATGCCATGTTCGTATATGCAAAAAATGCCGGAAATCTGCCGTTTTATGTCGGTTTTTTGTGCCGTTTCTGACCCATTTCTACCAGAATCTTTTGCCCCTCGATCATGCTGCTTATTGTATGAGGAAAATCGATTCGCAAGACTGTATCGTTACAGGTCAAATTCATGCCGTCACAGTCGATTGTGACCACTTTCCAGCCGGTGGCGGAGTCGCCGCCGGGGCGGGTATTGTGCGCCACAATCTGATCAATCCGGTTTTGTGCCGTGCTGTTAAGGTAGTGAACCAGGTCATCATGGTGGTGGGCCAGTTCGCCAGTATCGGGACGAACCAGCTGGTCGCCACGTAACCGCCGCTGTTTGCCAAAACCACCCACCCAATATGCCGCCACGACATTGACCCGGTAAAACCCGAAATCACCGAAACCGGCATAAAGGGCGGCATCGGGCTGACAGGCCAGATAATAACGTCGTAAAAAATCGTCGTCAGTACGTGTGGCGGTGCCAAATACGGTTAATCGTTGGGTAGCGGTCAGGGGTGCGGGCGGCGTTGGCGAAGATGCCGTGCCCGGGTTAACGGGCGATGCTGAAGCAACGGGGCACGCAGGCCTGAATAACAGTGAAACCCTTGGATCGTTATGAATATGGCGGGTGTGATCAGCCAGTTCCGAAATCAGGATTATCGGGGTTCCGTCGATATAAATTACCGGATGTACCATGGATGTGACGGGCCAGCCATTTTCAACCTGGCCATGCTTGCAAGCCAGGGTGGCAAGGGTTGCTCCGTGCGCATTACGCATCAGGCGGCGTAAGCTGGTTGTGTCATTTCCAGGCTGGTCGGATGGCTGTTTCACAGTTTGCTTTCCCGGTTGCGATGACAAAAGGTATACGCAATTTTAAAGCGTTTATTTAAAATTTTAATCTATCGAATGGTTGTTAAACCGTTGATGCGTCCCGATCTCCATATAAGTAAATTTTTATACTGGGTTTAAGGGGAATATTCGCAGTTGAAATGTCGTAAAAAGCATAGGGATTGCAGATGGATTATACGCAAGGTTGGTTTTTGCTAGCTTAAAGATGTTTTGCATCCCGCTTTTCCCGGCATAGTATCGAACACAGGGGATACTACGGATAACAGTGTATTTAGACAGGCACCGACAATGCAGACGTGCCTGTTTGAGTTGAATGTTTGGCAGACTGCCGATGGCAGTGTGTTGGTGGTTTTAAGGGGAATGGGATACGTGACCAGCGAACATAACGACATTATTCACATTTTTGATGAACCGGGCGACGAGGCTGTATCGCGGGAGGACATTGTTGTTTATCCCGCCAGCACATGTGTTTCTTCGTGGAAAATTCTGGTTGTTGATGATGATGTTGATGTTCACGAGGCAACCGAATTTGCTTTGCGCAAGGTTACAATTCTGGGCCGCAAACTTGAACTGATCCACGCCTATTCGGGCGAGGAAGGCAACCGCGTTTTTAATGCAAACAGCGACATTGCCGTGTTGCTGCTTGATGTGGTGATGGAAGAAGAACATGCCGGTTTGCAACTGGTGCGCCAGTTGCGTGAGCAGGGCCATCATAAACCGCGCATTATTTTGCGAACAGGGCACCCTGGTTATGCCCCCGAAAGCCGCATTATCCGCGATTACGACATCAATGATTACCGCACCAAGGACGAGCTAACCCGCACCCGCCTGATTACAACCCTGACGGCCTCCATTCGTGCTTATGATTACATTAACATGCTGGAACAAACCCGTTCCGGGCTTGAACTGATTATTGAAAGCACGCGCGATCTTTATCATCGCCGCAGCTTCGATCTGTTTGCCCAAGGGGTGCTGGTTCAGCTTGCCGCGCTTCTGCATCTGGAACCCGAAGGGGCCATTTGCGCAATCGGCCCGGCCCAGGGTGACGACAGTGCCATTAAACAATTGCCGATTATTGCCGGCCTTGGGCGGTTTAGCGAACAGATCGGTCTGGATATTGCCAGCCTGCCGGGCATTGATGTTGAAGCCCTCAGCCGCCTTCCCTTTAATGATCATGAACCGGTTCTGATCGGCAAAAGCATTGCCATGCGATTTGCCGCCAACAAGGACCGCGAGTTACTGGTGTATTTTGAACATGCCGGGGGCATTGAAAAAGATTCAATTTCCCTGTTGCGGCTGTTTTCGGGCAATCTGGCCCTGTGTTTTGAAAACCTGGCCCTGATCAATCGGCTTGATGAACTGGCCTTTGTTGATCAGAAACTTGGCATTCCCAATCATAATGCCTATTTCCGCAAACTTTCCGATATCATCGATATTCATAACAAGGATTGCCATGTCGCCCTTGTTGCCATTGACGAAGCCCCGCAATTTGCCGTTGCCTTTGGCATGGAATTTATCGACCGGGTGATACTGGCGGTTCATTCACGTATGAAAGTCATGATCGGCAAGGATATTTTTGTTGCCCGTCTGGGCGAGTTTCGCCTTGCCGTTATTGATGAAAGTTGCACGATTGGCGAAGCTATCCTGTCGTCGGTTTTTGATCATGCATTTGTAATTGATGACAATAACATCACCCTGTCGGCCACCATCGGGGTGGTTCGCGAAGGGGTGAAAAACTATGAATCCGTTGCGGTTGACCGGGCCGTGCGCACCACATTGTTGCGCGCGACGCAAAAAACACCGGGCCGCGCCATGCTATATACCCCCGACCTTGAAGAAAACATTGCCCGTTCGGTGCAGTTGCGCGGCGGGCTGCACGATGCTCTGCGCAACGGCGATATCCAGTTTCACTTTCAACCCCAGCTGGCCTTAAACAGTGGCGCGCTGATCGGGGCCGAGGTGCTGGCACGCTGGACATTTAATGGGACCCCGGTGTCGCCGGGATACTTTATTCCGCTGGCAGAAAAAAGCGGGCTGATTTCCGAACTGACATTTCAGGCATTACGGGCCGTGGGGCGGTTTGTGGCCAAACGCAAGGCGCAGGCATTGCCTGAAATTCGCGTTTCCCTGAACCTGTCGGTATCCGATATCAATCAGAAAGAATTTATTCCGCAATTGCTGAAGAATGTGCGCGACGCGGATTTAACGCCTGCGACATTGCAGTTTGAAATCACCGAAAGTTTCGCAGTGCACGGGGCCAGCGATGCGCTGGTAGCGATAAACAAGCTAAAAGATGCCGGTTTCCGGTTGTCGCTTGATGACTTTGGTACCGGTTTTTCATCGCTTAGCTATCTTGATCATTTGCCGATTGATGAAGTGAAAATTGACCGGTCTTTTGTCAGTCCGCTTCAGGTTGTGACCGCACGGCAAAGTATTGCCGCTTCAACCCAGACAATTGCCGATAATCTGGGGCTGGAGGTTTTGGCTGAAGGTGTGGAAACGGTTGAACAGCACCAGATATTGCGGTTCATAGGTGTAAAGTTTGTGCAGGGGTTTCTGTATGGGCGCCCCATGACGGAGGCTGATTTTATGACCTGGGAACAAAATTGGGATATGGCAAAGGTTGTTAATCAATGACAACCGTCCGTCGGGGAATGATCAGACGCGCCCAGGAAGGTGTCCTGTCACGGGCGGTCAGCTTTCATTCGTTGCTTCTGTCACTGCATTTCTGGTGGCTGTTTAGCCTTATTTTTACATTATGTTCCGTGATATTGGCCGCAGGCGTTTTCTTTTGGACACAAGCAGAGCAGAATTCCCTGCGCGAAGATAGCGAACTGGCACTTGAACGCATTACCAACCGCCGCGAAAACCTGCTTTACAATGCCTTTATCAGTTTCGAACAACAATTACTGATTGCTGCTGAAACAGATGACATTCGAAAGTTCCGGACAGAGGAAAACAGTGCTGCGTTGCATTTGTCCGTTATTGTCAATCAGCTGCCGAATATTTTTCAGGCCCGCATCCTTTCAAAGGATGGCATGGAAGTTATTCGGGTTGATCGTATTGGTAATCGTGCTGCCAATATCCCGGCAAACAAATTACAAAATAAATCTGACCGTTATTATTTTAAGCGTGCCCGCAAACTTATGGCAAACGAGATTTATATCTCGCCTCTGGATCTGAATGTTGAAAATGGCACGATCGAACTGCCCTGGCGACCGACTGTTCGGCTGGTTACACAGATTTCTGATAAAAACGGTGTTATAGAAGGTTACCTGATTTTCAATATTGATGCTGCGGATATGCTGACCGAGTTTGGGCATTTTGCGCCACGTAATATTGACACCGCTCTTCTTAACAACGACGGATACTGGCTTGCAGGAAAAGAAACCAGTGAACTTTGGGGGTTTATGACGGGCAGTGGCACGTCATTGGCAACCAGTGATCCTGCTTTGTGGGAATTGCTAAAAAAACAGAAAAGTGAAGGCGTTTTTGAGTATGACGGTCAGCTTCTTACCGTTCGACGTCTACCGCTGGCGGGTATTGTTGCAGGTGGAGGATTAACCAGTCGCAGGGTCGAAGATGAAAACCTGATTATTTTGGGCAGTACCAGGGTGGAAAGCCGTTTGTTCTCCCCCGAAACACGCGATTTTATTTTTATCGGGATCTGGTTTTTGCTGAGCGCGACCTTGTCATGGATATTGGCCTATCATGTTATAAAACGTGAGCAATCCCGTGAAATTCAGCAACGTGTAGACGTGCAATTGCAGGAAGTACAGCGTATGGCGTCGTTGGGACGTATTGTGGCCGGGGTGGCGCATGAATTGCGTACGCCAATTGGCAATGCCCTGACCACGGTTTCTGCTCTGTCCGAAGATGTCGATGACCTGACGACAGCATTTAAATCGTCGGAAATAAAACGCAGCACACTGGATCAGCATCTTGCCGACCTTAAAGATGGATGCAAGATTGTTCAGTCCAATATTGAACGTGCCATCGCCCTGATTGGCCATTTTAAACGGACGGCCACTGACCAAAGCACGCAAAAACGGCGGCAGTTTGATTTGAGAAATGTGCTAAATTCGTTGCTTGAAACAGTACGCCCGGAATTTCGCAAAGCCAGCATTGTGGTGCGCAAGGATTGCCCGGCTGGTTTGCAAATGGAAAGTTATCCCAGTGCGATTGATCAGATTATTTTAAACCTGCTGCAAAATGCCAAAATTCATGCTTTTGTCGGGCGTAAATCAGGAACGATATCGGTTCGGGCTTTTAAACTGTCAGAAAAAACGATTTGCATTGAAGTGGCCGACGATGGCGTTGGCATTCCCGAAGAATTCCGCGAGCGCATTTTTGAACCGTTCTGGTCAACCAAATGGAACAGTGGCGGCAGCGGTTTGGGGTTAAGCGTGGTGGCAAATGTGGTTAATCGCGTGTTGATGGGCGAAATCACAGTTAACAGTGTGCTGGATGAAGGAACAACATTTCGAATTGTTGTGCCGATAACTGCAAGCCTGGCCAGCATTACCACCGATGTGCAATATAATGCGGATTAAAGGCAAGGGTTCTTAAAGGAAATATACTTTAGCCATTGGCGGTATCGTCGCCCGGCGGGTGGTGCCTTATTCCGATGCCAGGTGGTCAGGCTTTTTTGCAGGATCCGGTTGTGGCCTGGCGGTCCCGTGCTGTTTTCAAGATGCGTTTTTTCAGGCCGTCACTGGCTGTGCGCCATTGGCCGATTTCATCAATCGTGCGAAAACAACCGGTGCAAACCTTGCCGTTTGTGTCTAGCTGGCAAATGCCAACACATGGGGATGATACCGACATTTTCGATGACGCCTGATTTTGGGATATGAACCGGAGAGCGCTGATTTTATCGGGCATATAAAACATGCTGTAAATGCCCGAATGCGTAAAAACCCCCTTTTACGCATGAGGAAACACGCAAAAGGGGGCTTAAAACTGTGATGTCAGTGCAGTTTTGTTTTACGACCCCGTATCAACACCAGGGTCGGGCCTGTTACAGGCGATCAAACCATTGGCTGACCTGCCGGTCGGCTTCTTCGCGTTCGATCCCATAGGCTTCCTGAATTTTTCCGACAAGTTTGTCGCGGCTACCATCGACGCGATCAATGTCGTCATCGGTCAGTTGGCCCCATTGCTGTTTGACGCTGCCGCGCAATTGCTTCCATTTGCCTTCAATTTGATCCCAATTCATTGTGGATCTCCTGTCCTGTCATTTAGGATTATGCGTTTTTAGGCGTCAGACCGCAGGGAATTTTGCGTCGGGCAAGAGCATCTTTTCCCACCGGGCTAACTGGTAATAGAACGGTTGGGCGGGGCAGATGTTCCGTATTTGGGCTGGTACGCTCCTTGCGACAGTCAGGAGTATTTTGGTGGAAATGCCAAATTATCCTTGTCCCTCACGGGGATAACAGGCTGCCAAAGGCGGGATATTTAGCCCTGTTTTCACGTTTAAACCGCTTGGCAGGAAGATGGGAAAAGGTCTTGATCGTCACTTGCCGGAAAGGTCGAAATTGACGGCTAGGCAGACATAACTGCGCCCCGGCTTGATCCGGTCGCCCCTTCGGGCTATAGCCGGACAACAAATTATATTTTGGAGTGTGTGAAAGCGCACAAGGCGTGCAGCACGGAGGAAAATGATGCGCGGTTATTTCGGGATCGGGATTGAGGGGGCCAGCAAACCTTTAAATGTCGGCACCCTGTTTCGCTCGGCTCATGCCTTTGGTGCCAGCTTTGCCTTCACCGTGGATGCGGATTTTGAAGACGATACCAGCAACCCCACCGATACCTCCAAGGCATCCGAACAGATGCCCTATTATCATTTCCCCGATCTTGACAACATGATGCTGCCCACCGGCTGTTCGCTGGTCGGGGTGGAACTGACCGCCGATGCGATTGAGCTGCCCAGTTTCAAACACCCGTCGCGTGCGGCCTATGTTTTTGGCCCGGAACGGGGCGATTTATCGCCCGAAACCCAGGAACATTGCGAATTTATCCTGAAAATTCCGATGAAATTTTGCATCAATGTAGCAATTGCCGCCAATATCGTGATGTATGACCGCTTGATAACGCTGGGCCGTTTTGCCCCGCGCCCGATACGCGCCGGTGGCCCGACCGAGGAAAAGCCGGTGCCGTTTCATGGTCGCCAGCTGTTTCGCACCCTGAAAGATAAAAAGAAAGCCAACCCCGAAGGTTTTCGCCGTGCGCCGCCGCCCGATTACAGCGTGCTTGACGGTGCGCTTGTTGAAAATGACGACGGGGACGATTGATGAATATTCAGGCCTGCCTGTTTGGCGGGCCGCATAAAAAAACAACGACCATGCGGGAGGCAACATGGTCGTTGTAAGGAACCACCGGGTATCAGGGGATGCCGGTGGTTTGGGGCAAAAGATGCCGCACAGATGCAATAATACCCGGCTATATCGGCTCAGGCGGCTTTGCTGCTGGTTGGAATGTCGGTTTCGCTGCTGGGGCGGCCTTGCGGGTTGCGCAGCAAATTGGCAATCATATGCATGCCCGCATCGCCCTGAAGGGTTAACAGGCTTTCGGGGTGAAACTGCACGGCACTGATCGGCAGCGACGCATGGCGAATGGCCATAATCACGCCGTCACTGCTTTGGGCGGTCACAATCAGGTCCCTGGGCAGGGTATCGGGGTTGGCAAACAGCGAATGATACCGGCCCACCACAATGTCCTCGGGCAGGCCGGAAAATAGCGGGTCGGTGCTATCTAGTCGTACTTTCGAAGGTTTGCCGTGCATCGGCGTTGCCAGTTGCCCCAACTTACCGCCAAAAAATTCGACAATGCCCTGAAGGCCCAGGCAAACGCCAAAAACCGGCAGGCCATGTGCCAGCGCCCGTTCGATATTGCCCTTTAAATTATAATCATCGGGGCGGCCCGGGCCGGGCGATAAAAACACCAGATCGGGTTTGTAATCGTCAAACACCGCGTCGGGGAAGCCGGGCCGCATGGTCAGGGTTTCGGCCCCGGTGGCGCGAATATAACTGGCAAGGTTTTGCACAAAGCTGTCTTCATGGTCGATCAGCAACACCCGCTTGCCAACGCCCGAGCGGGTCGGGTCATCGGCCACAATATGGCTATCGGGCCGGGTGATGGCATCAATCATTGCCGATGCTTTCAGCACGGTTTCAGCTTCCTCGGCAGCGGATTGTGAATCATATAACAATGTTGCCCCGGCGCGGACTTCGGCCACACCCTGTTTAAGGCGCACGGTGCGCAATGTCAGGCCGGTATTAAGGTCGCCATTGCATAATACGGCACCTATCGCCCCGCCATACCAGGCGCGCGGGCTGCGTTCGACATTTTCAATATGGGTCATCGCGGCGCGTTTGGGCGCACCGGTTACGGTTACGGCCCAGCAATGGGTTAAAAAAGCATCCAGGGCATCAAACCCTTCGCGCAGGCGGCCTTCCACATGGTCCACGGTATGGATCAGGCGCGAATACATTTCGATCTGTCGGCGGCCAATAATGCGGATGGATCCGGGGTTGCATACCCGTGCCTTGTCGTTGCGATCGACATCGGTACACATGGTCAATTCGGATTCTTCCTTGGCCGAATTTAACAAGGTCCGAATGTTTTCGGCATCTTCAATCGCGTCGCGTCCGCGTGCAATGGTGCCCGAAATCGGGCAGGTTTCCACCCGCTTGCCGCTAACGCGCACATACATTTCCGGCGATGCGCCAATCAGATGTTCCCCATGGCCCAGATTGATCAAAAAGCCATAAGGGGCCGGGTTGCGCCGTTTTAAACGGCGAAAAATTTCGGACGGGGCGGTGGTGCATTTGGTGCGAAACACCCGTGATGGCACCACTTCAAACAATTCACCACGGGCAAAGCGCGGCTTGGTGTCATCGACGATTTTGGCATATTCGCCTTCTGCCATATCGTTTTGCACCACCTGATTGCTGCCATGCGATGGCGGATGGGCGGCACCGCTGCGCGCCACTCCCTCGGTCGTTTCACCGTTGGCTGCGCTAAATTCATAATCAAAGCGCATGGCGTGGCGGGCGGCATGGTCAACGGTGATGATGCTGTCGGGCAAATACAGGTGCAAATCCTTATGATCTGCCAGGCGGTCCTGTTTTAGGGCAATCTGTTCAAATTGTAGCGCCAGATCATAGCCAAAACTGCCATATAGCCCCAGCCGTTCGTCGCCATTATGGGCAAACAGGTCGCGCAGGGCGCGCACCACCGAAAACAGGCTGGGCTGCTGGCTGCGTTCTTCTTCGGCAAACCATTTTTCGGGCTGGGCGACGGTGCCATAAATGCCATCATCGCCAATGGTGATGCCGTCGATATGGGCATGGTTTTCCAAAACCGGGGCAATCACCGGTAATAATACCCGGCCCCGGTCATTTAACGCATGAATGGCAAAGCCCCGGTCGCGCCCGGTAATTTCCAGCGGTGGCTGGGCAAACCCCATATCCCAGCGCGAATAACGACCCGGAAACTCGTAGGACGATGACAACAACACGCCTTTGGCTGTGTCCAGGCTTTCAATCAGCCCGGCGGTGGCGGTTTCGTAATCAATGTCGATCTGGCGGCGCAAAATGGCAACGCCACCATCGCTGACATATCGGTATTCACCGGCGGGTTTGTCGTCGTTTGTCGCGATGCCTTGGGAAGTCTGGGCAGTCTGGATCGGGGTGGTCACGGGAAGTCTCCTGTTGTGGGGCACAGCCACAGACGGAGAATGTTTTTCAGATGGAAAATGGGGATGCCTGAAAACAAAAAACCGCCTGTAAAATCAGGCGGCCGGAATATGGTCAAGACATGGGGTTGGCCGCCCGCTTTAAGCGCGCCACCACCAACGATTTGCAATGCGGATCGGGGTCATGTCTTGTGTTTTCATGGGCAAAATATGCGCGGGCAATCGGGGCACGTCAAGGCTTTTGATCGGATTGGCGGTTTTGGCGGCATTACCGGCCATGTATGCGGTCGGAAACCTCGATCCGCAGGGCTTTGCGGCAATGCGGGCAAAACAGGGTGTCATCGACAATATGACCGCGATGAACCTCGCGTACATCGTTGATAATCAGTTCGGCCTGTTCATCGGTCAGGCCCAGTTCTTCCTGGTGTGATTGTAAACGGGTCCGCATGGCATCGGTTAAATGCGCCCCGCCTTGCAAATGCTGGGCGGCGGTCTGGCGATAGGTTTCTTCGCGGCGGCGCAATTCACTGCTAAAGGCCGATGCCAGAATACCGGCAGGGACGGCAACCATCACAATGCCGCTAAGGGCTATGAAGGCAGCCAGAATTTTGCCGCCAACCGTAACAGGGACCACATCGCCATACCCCACCGTCGACAGGGTAATGATCGACCAGTACAGGGTTTTGGGCAAATTGCCGAATGTTTCAGGCTGTATCTGGTGTTCGAGCAGATAAATCGCGCCTGAACTGAAAATCAGAAAACAGGCCAGGGCGGTGCTGGCGGCCCCCAACATGCCGATTTGTTGGCGCAGAACCGTTGTGAGCAGGTCCATCCCGTAGGAATAGCGGGTAAATTTCAACAGCCGCAGCAACCGCATGATGCGGATAAAGCGTAAATCGATGCTGGTCAGCAACAGCAGAAAAACCGGTAAAATTGATACCAGATCCACAAGGGCCATCGGACTTGCGATATAGCGCAACCGTCCGAACCGACCGGCAAAACGTTCGTCATCGGGCGCACTCCAGATGCGCAGCAGATATTCCAGGGTAAAGGCCGAACTACAGACAATTTCAATCGCCCAGAACCAGTCGATATGGTTGCGGGCAAAGGGCTCGACGGTATCCATCACCACCGATGCCACATTGATCATAATCAGCAGCGACAACGCCCCGTGCACAGCCATCGTTACCGGTTCGCGGCGCTCTTTGGCACGCAAAATATCCGAACAGCGTTGGCGCAGGGCTTGGCTCATCAACAAAGGCTCCGTCTATGACTTTGATGTCGCACCAAAATGCGATGAGGTGGTCATAGTGCGCATTGGTACTTCAGAAAACAATAATTTACCAATGATGGCAATGACCCGCGTTGTATCTCAATAAAAACCGTGCCCCAACCTTATCTGGTCGGGGCACGGTATATTGTTCGTACAGCGGTTTAATATCCCTTGGCGGCGCGAACGAACGCGTTGATCTTGCGCGCATCTTTAACGCCGCGTGTGCGCTCGACCCCGGACGATACATCGACCCACGGGGCGTTGGAAATTTCAACGGCCTCGGCGACATTGTCGGGGTCAAGGCCACCAGCCAGCATCCAGTTGCTTTTCCACTCACGCCCGGCCAGCAAGGTCCAGTCAAAGCTTGTGGCATTGCCGCCGGGAAGGGTGCTGTCTTTGGGGGGCTTGGCATCAAACAGCAAAAAATCGGCAACGCCGTCATAGGTTTTTGCGGCCTTGTCCAAATCCTTGGTGGTGCTAACAGAAATCGCCTTCATCGCTTTCAGGCCAAAAACATCCTGCACTTCTTTCACCCGGTCGGGTGTTTCGCTGCCGTGAAGCTGGATCATATCAAGGTTGCCAGCTTTAACCGCATTGGCAATCGCCTCGTTTCCGGCATCGACAAACAGGCCGACCTTTAAAATGCTGTCGGGCACACGTTCGGTCAGGGTTGCGGCCCCGTTCAGCGAAATGTGACGCGGGCTGGGCGGGAAAAACACATAACCAAGGGCATCTGCACCTGCACTCATGGCCGCGAGAACGGCATCTTCGCTGTTGATACCGCAAATTTTAACCATACAGCTCATGGCAGATCCTGTTTGTAATGATTTCATATAACAAGGTGTTGGTATTTTTCCTTATCAGAAACCAGCCCCCTTCAACAGGATATTTCTAAAAACTGCCGGTTTACACTGGCGGGCGGGCGGTTGCTGCGCTATTTTCCGGCCATGAGCAAGCATCAAGGCCCAGCCGCGGGCGAAACCGGCGATAAAACAACCCACTTTGGTTTCCGCGATGTGCCGGAAAACCAGAAAGCATCCATGGTGCGCGAGGTGTTTGACACGGTCGCGTCCAAATATGATGTGATGAACGATCTGATGAGTGGTGGCATCCACCGCCTGTGGAAAGACAGTTTCATCAACGAACTCAAGCCGCGCGCCGATATGCGCCTGATCGATGTTGCCGGGGGAACTGGCGATATTGCCTTTCGCTTTTTAAAGCGCGGCGGCGGGGCGGTGACGGTGTGCGACATTAACTATGAAATGTTGCATGTCGGGCGCGACCGCGCGGCCAATCACGGGATTTTGAAAAATATCGACTGGATGGTGGGCGATGCGCAGAAATTGCCGCTGCCCGACCAGTCGATGGATGCCTACACCATCGCCTTTGGCATTCGCAATGTCACCCGCGTGGACGAGGCATTGCGCGAAGCGTACCGTGTTCTTAAACCCGGCGGGCGCTTTTTGTGTCTGGAATTTTCCAAGGTCGTGGTGCCGGGGTTTGACAAGATTTACGATATGTATTCCTTCAAGCTGTTGCCCGAAATTGGCCGGTTTATTGCGGGCAACCGCGAGGCGTATCAGTATCTGGCCGAAAGCATTCGTCAGTTCCCCGATCAGGAAACCTTCGCTCAAATGATCCGCAATGCCGGGTTTGGCCGGGTGCGCTATCGCAACCTGTCTGGCGGAATTGCTGCCATTCATTCCGGCTGGCGAATCTGAGGGCCATTTCACATGATCCGCTTTGTTCGTAACAGTTTTCGCCTGATCACCATGGCGCGAACCCTGGCCCGCCACGATGCCCTGTTCCCGCTTGACCTGGTGCCGGGCGGCAAGATTTTGGCCGTGCTGGCCCGTTTGACAGCGCCGTTTTCAGGTGGTTCCACCCTGCCGCCGGGGCGCAGGCTTGCCCGCGCGCTTGAGGAACTGGGACCGGCTTTTATTAAATTGGGGCAAACCCTTGCCACCCGTGCCGATTTGATTGGCGATGATGTTGCGGCTGATTTGTCCTCCTTGCAGGACCGGTTGCCACCCTTTCCCGCCAGCATTGCCAAACGGTTGATTTCCACCCAGTTGGGCGCACCGTTTGACAATTTGTTTGTTGAATTTGATGAAACGCCAGTGGCCGCAGCCTCCATCGCGCAGGTGCATTTTGCCAAAACACCTGATGGCCGCGAAGTGGCGATTAAGGTATTGCGACCCGATATTGCCGTGCGCTTTGCCCGCGATCTGGACCTGTTTTACTGGGCGGCAGAACTTGTGGAGTGGACGCAGCCGCGGTTGCGCCGATTAAAGCCGGTTGAAACCATCAAAACCCTGGAAGACAGCGTTAAACTGGAAATGGATTTCCGGTTCGAGGCCGCTGCGGCGTCGGAATTTCGCGAGAATTTCAAAGACGACCCCACCTATTATATCCCGGAAATTGACTGGGAACGCACCGCCCAGCATGTTTTGACCATGGAACGGGTCAAGGGTGTGCGCATTGATAATGTTGAAGCCCTTGAGCAAATGGGCATCAACCGCACCGAATTGCTGGCCAAGGCCGCCGCCGCATTTTTCCAGCAGATTTTCCGCGACGGTTTTTTTCATGCCGACATGCATCCGGGCAATTTGTTTGTCGATGAAACCGGCCGCGTCAGCGTGGTTGATTTTGGCATTATGGGCCGGGTGGATCGGCAAACACGGCTGTATCTGGCCGAAATGTTGCTGGGTTTTTTAACCCGCGATTATCGCCGGGTGGCTGAAATTCATTTTGAAGCAGGCTATGTGCCGCGCGACCAGTCGCTGGAAAATTTCCAGCAGGTGTGTCGCTCCATCGGCGAGCCGATTTTGGGCAAGGAACTGGCCGATATTTCGGTCGGACGGCTGTTGGGGCAATTGTTTCAGGTGACCGAAACATTTGGCATGGAAACCCAGCCCCAGCTTTTGATGCTGCAAAAAACCATGATTGTGGCCGAAGGCCTGTCGCGCATTTTAAGCCCCAATGAAAATATGTGGAACCTGTCGCGCCCGTTGATTGAAGACTGGATGCGCGACAATCTGGGTCCCGAAGCCAAAATTGCCGAAGCCACCCGTCAGGCCGGGTCGATGTTGCGCCGCTTGCCCCGCGTGATCGAGGCGGCAGAACGGGCATCGGGGGTGTTGACCGAACACGGGCTTAAACTGCACCCCGAGACGGTGGCTGCCATGCTTGGCGGGCGGGCAGCCGGGCGGAGTATTTTTAAAAACGGTGTGTTGTTATGGGTGGCCATTCTTGCCCTGACGGTTGCTGTTGTGCTGAAATAACCTGCGCGTCTGGCGAGAGTTGCGAATTATAATGGCGGGCAAAGGCGAGCGGACGGTGAAGGTCATGGAAAACGGGAATTCAGTTGAGATCAGCACGGATCGTGGTCGGATCGATATGGATTACTGCTATGATTTTATCGCCAGATCCTATTGGGCGATGAACCGCTCGCGAGCGGAATTTGAAAAATCGCTGGAAAAATCCCTGTGCGTCGGCGCATTTTGCGACGGGTGCCAGGTTGGCTTTGCCCGCGTGGTTACCGATCATATTTCCATTGCCTATGTCGCCGATGTGTTTGTCGATGATGCGTATCGGCGGCGCGGTATTGCCTTGATGCTGATTACGGCTTTGCATGACCATCCTGATATGCGGCGTGTCAAACGCTGGATGCTGGCGACCCGCGATATGCAACCGGTTTATCGTCGGCTTGGTTATGTTGAAATTGACGACATGATGATGATGCGCCTTAACCCCGGTGCCATCGACCATCCTGCGCTGAAATAACCTGATGCGAAAGGGCCGGTTCTGGGATGGCCGGTTATGGGATGGCGGGTTGAAACAACAAAAGGCACCGTTTGACGGGTGCCTTTTGCTAAAAATGAAAAAATTCACACCGCCCGCAACTCAGCTTTCACGGACATCTTGCAGAAAACTGCCGACTTCGGTGCGCAAGGTGCCTGATTGGGAACCAAGTTTTTCTGAAGCATCAAGAACCTGCCGGGCCGCCAGCCCGGTTTGCCCGGCGGCATCCTGCATTTCACGAATATGAACGCTGACCTGGCGGGTGCTGCTAACCGCCTGTTGCACGGAATGTGAAATTTCGCTGGTGGCGCTGCCTTGCTGATGCACGGCAGATGCCACCTCGGCTGAAATGGAATTCAAATCGTTAATGATCCGGGTAATGCCATCAATGGCACCAACCGCATCCTGTGTTGATCCCTGAATGCCGGAAATTTGCGCCGAAATATCCTCGGTCGCCCGTGCGGTTTGGTTGGCAAGGTTTTTAACCTCGTTGGCCACCACGGCAAAACCCTTGCCCGCATCCCCGGCACGCGCGGCTTCGATGGTGGCATTAAGGGCAAGAAGATTTGTTTGCTCGGCAATTGCCTGAATGATCTGAACGACCTCGCCAATTTTTTGCGCCGAAATATCAAGCCCCTGCACCATTTCATTGACCCGGTTGGCTTCGGTAGCGGCGCGTTCGGTAATGTTGGAGGTATCGTTGACCCGCGCACTGATTTCCTGAATGGACCGGGCCAGTTCTTCGGCGGCACTGGCGACGGTTTCAACGCTGCTATTGGCCTGGTCCATGGCGCTGACAACGGCCTGCGAACCCGATTCGTTTTGATGAACGGCGGCAACCATGCTTTGGGCAACCTGTTGCATTTCGCCAGATGCCCCTGAAACACCATCGACCACACCCATGACGGTGCGTTCAAACCGGCCCGCCAGATTTTGCATGGCATCGCGGCGGTTTAACTCGGCTTGTTCGCGTTCTTTTTCGCGTTCGCGGTCTAATTGGCTTACGCGGATGGCATTGTCTTTAAATACCTGTACCGATCCGGCCATTTCGCCAATTTCGTCGCGTCGGCTCAGGCCGGGAATGGTAACGTCAAGGTCGCCGTGCGCCAGTTGCGTCATCACCCCGTTAATTTTGCGAAGCGGGATCAGGATTTGGCCGCGCAGCACATACCAGGTCGCACCCAGCAACACGACCAGAATGGCCGCCGCCAGGGCCAGTTGCAGGATTACCGCCTTAAGCACCGAGGCATTAACGTTTTCAAGGCTCCATGCTGTTAACAGCACGCCCCGGTAAACGTCATCGTCCTTGCGTTTGGAATATTTGGTGATCGGGGCGGCAACAATAACCGCGCCATTGGCAACAAAGCTGACCATTTCCTTGTTTTCCAGTTGGGCCATATAGGGCTCAACCAGTGCCTTAAGGTCATAGGCCTTCATGCTTTCGGCCTGAAATTGCGCAATATTGGTGCCGTCGGGCATATTGGTTTGCAAGGTGGCCAGTTCGGTGTCTGGCCGGTCGGTCAGTTTGCGAAATTCCTTTTCAATGGAATTGGCATCCATTGCAATGAAACCCGCCTGTACGCCGGTTGATAACATTTCTGTTTTTTTGACAGATTCGCGATACATCAAATCAATCATGGCATCGCGTTGCGATATCGCCTGAATGCTCATCATTGCGGCGAAACCCACCACCAGCAATGCCACAAGCACCAAAATCACTTTACGTCCGACAGATGCGCCGGACTTTCCCTTTGCGGCCATAGATGTCTCCCAGTCCATTTAAGCCTTGCCTGTATTTGTTTCCTCCCGGTTGTTTACAAACATCGCCCGTTTTTTTGAGTATTGCGGGGTATGTCTGGTCTCCGGGTAAATGCATTTTCATGCGTGCCCCTGTTGGTCGGGGCCTTAAGGTTGTCCTGCTTGTTTGCAGGGATACAGTCTTACGCAGGGATAACATCGCGCTTTGTGCGAATGATCTGTCTGCTTGTTCTATCGCCCTTATATGAAAGGCTAGCTGATGGTTGCGAATAACTGAAACGTTAATAACAAACTTGGGAAAAATTGTTTGAAAGGTCGCCTTTGGCTGATTTTCGGCTGAAAATGCGATCTTATATGGGGGTTTGTGCGGCCTTGAAACGGCGCTAAAACCGGTGGCACGAATCGGCATGAAAGTTTGCTGACGGGTTTTTTACCGCTTTATGTCGTTTGCGGCGGGCGCGGGCCGGGGTAGTTTAACGGTCATTGTGTCAAAAGGTCGCGTGGCGGGCCGGTGTCTTATTGGGGTGGGTATGGCAAAATCAAAATCAAAGGCGGGCAAAAAGGCCGCCTTGCCCGGCAAAGGGGCCGGGCCAAAACGCGACAAACAGGTGATGGCGGCAGCAACCGTGCCCGAGCTTGCCGTTGTGTCGTCTACGGCAGAGGTGAAAACGGTTTCACCGCCGCAAGCCGTGGCGGGTGAAACACCGGCGCCGCAACGCAAGGTTACGGTTCATCGGGGCGGGGTGCCCCGTGATACCCTGTTTTCGCGCGCCGTTGCCGCCCATCAGGCCGGCAAGCTGGACGAGGCGATAGCACTCTACAGCACCATCTTGCGCGCCCGCCCCGATCAGCCCGATATTTTAAACAATCTGGGGGTGGCGCTTCGTCGGCGCAAACAGTTTGATGCTGCCCTGGTTTCCTATCGCCGTTCGGCAGCACTGCGCCCGGAAAATGCCGGTTTATGGTCCAATATGGGCAATTGTCTGCGTGAAATGATGCGGTTTGACGATGCAATAGCGGCCCATGAACAATCGCTGGCGCGTGATGGCGGCGATAAATCGCACCTGTTTAATGCCGGGCTGGTGTATCGCGATATGAACCGCTTTGAGCAGGCGATTGATTATTTCAACAAGGCCTTGCAACGCGACCCCGATTATGTCGAAGCCCTGTGGGACCGATCACTGGCCCTGTTGGCGCTGGGCCAATATGATGCAGGTTGGAGGGCCTATGAAGTGCGTCGCCGTTTGGCCGATAACCCCATTCGCCCACTGCCCGATGTGCCCGAATGGGATGGCAAAGCCGATTTGCGCGGCAAAACCCTGTTGTTACGCGCCGAACAGGGCTTTGGCGATATGATCCAGTTTGCCCGCTTCATTCCGCAGGTGGCGCAAAAGGCCGCCCATGTGATTGTCGAATGCCGCACCGAAATGCTGGGCATTATGCAAACCGTGGCCGGGGTTGGGCAGGTGATTGCCAAGGGTGCAACCCCGCCGCCGTTTGATGTTCATGCGCCTTTGTTAAGCCTGCCGCATTTGCTGGGCATTGAGGCACAGGACCTGCATCGGGCCTCGGCCAGCCCTTATATGAGCGCGCCGCAAAAATTGACCTTGGCAGGCATTGCCAGCGATGTTGTTTTAAAGGTCGGGCTGATCTGGGCCGGTAAACTGAACCCGCGTGACCGGTCCTGCCCGCTAGAAAAGTTCATGGGCCTGATGGGCACGCCCGGTGTGGCGTTTTTCAGTTTTCAAATCGACGACCGCCGGGCCGATATTGCCCGGCTTGGCGCATCGGCCTTTATTCACGACCTTGGCGACCGCATTGGCAATTTTGGCGACAGTGCCGCCCTGATGAGCGAGATGGACCTGATCATTACCATTGATAGTGCGCCCGCCCATCTGGCCGGGGCGTTGGGTTTGCCGGTTTGGATGTTGCAGCTTTACACCACCGACTGGCGCTGGATGGTGGAGCGCAGCGACAGCCCCTGGTACCCGACCATGCGCATTTATCGCCAACAGGAACCCGCGTGTTGGGACGAGCCATTTGCGGCCCTGAAACGCGATTTTGATAATCTGGTAACGGCGCGCAAGGCGGCAATTGTGCCACCGGCCTCATCTTGAAGCGGGCAACATTGTGCCTTGTTGCATTTGCGGTGCCGGTTTTTGGGCGAAATCTCTGTTCACGCTGTGCCGGGACTTGTGTTTCAATCGGACAAGGCGTAGGAAAGCGCCTTGATATTTTTGGGGTAACCGTTTCGCCTGTTTCTGTGCGGACCGGCCCTGTGGATTTTGCAGGAGAAACGTTGTGAGCGAAGCCGCATACAACAAGGGATTCCCGGTTTCCTGGGAGCAAATGCATCGTGATGCGCGCGCATTGGCATGGCGCCTGTTGGAAAAAGGCCCCTATAAGGGCATCGTCGCCATTACCCGTGGCGGTCTTGTGCCCGCCGCAATCATTGCACGCGAACTTGATATTCGTTTGATTGATACGGTCTGCGTTCGCAGCTATTCTGACAAAAGCCGTGGCGATATTGAATGGCTTAAAGACGTTGAAGGTGACGGCGAAGGTATGCTGATCATTGATGATCTGGTTGATACCGGTAAAACGGCCAAAGCCGTGCGCGAAAAACTGCCCAAGGCACATTTCGCCACCGTCTATGCCAAGCCGCTGGGCCGCGAAGTCGTTGACAGCTTTGTAACCGAAGTATCCCAGGACACCTGGATCTATTTCCCGTGGGATATGGAACTTTCGGTTAACGCACCGATTTCCGAACGCGCTCGCTAAGTCGCCTTGGGATCGTGATTTTCCCTTCCCAAGGTCAACTCTGACCGAGGGAAAATACGATGCCCGATGCCAAAGCCGATGCTTATAAAATACGCCCGTTTCTAACCGGTTTTCTTGCGCTTTGGCGTGGTTTGCGGTCAGGCGGGCGTTTTTTGTTTCTTCATGCTGTTTTTGCGCGCAAAAGCCGGTGCTGGCGTTATTCCGGAACGGCATTGCTGGCAGTTATCATGGCCTTTTGGCCCGTTAACCGTTCCTTTGCCGCTGATAATGCCAACGTTCTGGAAAAAATACGATCACAGCTTGATGTGGCCGACGGTTTTGATCTTGCCGTGTTTGCCGCTGTGCCCAATGCGCGCTCTATGGCGGTGGCACCGGATCTGGGCGGCGTGTTTGTTGGCACACGCGGGCGCAACCTGTATTTTGTCAGTGACCCGGCAGCGAATGGCACCGGCGGAGCCGTTACGCTGATATCGTCGGATTTCACCTCGGCCAATGGTGTTGCCTATAAACCCGGTACGTTGTTTGTGGCCGATCAGGACCGGGTGGTGTCGTTTGATGTGGCCGGTTTTACGGGCGAAAAACTGGGCAAGCCGGACCGGGTGTTGTTTGAGGGCCTGCCCGATAAAAGCCACCATGGCTGGCGCTATATTGCCCTGTCGCCCGATGCAAAAACCCTGTTTGTTGCGGTGGGGGCCCCTTGTAATATTTGCAAGGTTTCCGGCCTTGAAGGCACGATCATTACCTTGCCGGTCACAAGCGGGAAGCCCGAAATTTACGCATCGGGTTTGCGCAATTCGGTCGGGCTGACGTTTAATCCGGACAGCGGTGATTTGTGGTTCACCGATAATGGGGGCGATGGCCTTGGCGATAACATCCCGCGGGAGGAACTTAACCACGCCACCCGGGCCGGGGATTTTTACGGCTATCCGTGGTTTGCGGGCAATAAAACCCGCGCGCCTGATTTTAAAAACGAAGACCTGCCGCACAAAGTGACCTTCCCCGCCTTTACCTTTAACGCCCACAATGCCCCGCTGGGCGTGCATTTTTATAACGGTGATGCGCTCGTCGCCCTGCATGGGTCATGGAACCGCAGCGTGCCTGATGGTTATAAAGTGGTGCGGGTGGCGTTCAGGGATGGCAAACCCGTCTCCGCCAGCCCGTTTTTGTCAGGCTTTCTGCGCGATAACGGCGCGGTTCTGGGCCGCCCGGTCGATATCAAATCCTATGGCAAGGATGGCAGCGTGCTGGTTTCCGATGACCATGCCGGGGTGATCTGGCGCTTAACGCCGGGTTCGTGACGGCGCCAAAATTATTTGCAGTGCTCTTTGCGCGAATTTGTTGCACGGGCGGGTCAGCCGGGCTATAAAGCGTGCCGCAAAGCGGGTGTAGCTCAATGGTAGAGCAGAAGCTTCCCAAGCTTACGACGAGGGTTCGATTCCCTTCACCCGCTCCAGCTTTCCTTCCCCCAGTTTTACCGGTTTGAAAATCCTGCGCGTGCGGGTTCTTTTGCATTTTTGTTGCCAGCTTGCTGCCTGCTTTTATGGCGGTTTTATTCGCGCGGCAAATATTCCAGCCCCTTTTCGCGGGCTTCTTCGTCGCTGCACGGCGTTACCGGGGCATCTTCGCGGGCATATTTAACAAAGCGCGGGTCAAGCGGGCTGATATAATGGCCCTTGCCATCGCCGACCATCAGGCAGCGCTGGCTTTCACCTTCCAGGCGAGTCCCTGTGCGCCAGTCGACCGGCGGCACCATTTTGGCACCATAAAGGCCAATACCGGCATTGGCGGCCTGTTTGGCCTGGTCATCATAATCAAGTGAAAAACCGGGGATCGGCAGGGCTTCGCCATCGGCGATCATGGCCGAGCCGATATCGCGATCACCGATCGAGCATTCCACCCGTGGCCAGTTTTTGCCATCAAGTCCGTTATTTTTGCCCGCATCGTTGCGTTGGTCATCGGCCAAAACACATTTGGCGGGGAATGGCGACATAATGAAATATTTTTGCAACTGCATCCCGGCAGAAAGCCCGCAATCTTGCAGGTTTTCGTCATGCAGGCATTGCTGGCCCAGTTCGGGGGCGTCGATCCCGGCGATGTCAAACACGTGCCCGTCGATCAAAATGGTGTCGCCATCAACCGCCAGCACCTTGTGGCCATCGGCCTCGAACGTGGTTTGATTGCTGATATCGGGCGGGGTGGCGGGCGTTGCCGTCGTGGCTTTTTGCGCCATGGCCGTGCCCTGCCAACCTGTCCATGCCGCGATCACGGCAACAAGAAAAACCGGAATTTTCATGTGGCGGGGCCGGAGGGATTTGTGGGAAAATCGCGATAAATATGCGGGCAGGGTCATGGGTGTTCTCTTTGTTTTATCGTTGTTTTGGCCGCTTTGCGCCATATCGCCATGCGTCGCCCGGTTAACGGGTGGGCAGTGAGGCCGGGCGCACAAACCGGGCGGGCAGGGACATGCCGTTTCCTGGCGGTTTGTGGTGCAAACCATAACATTGATGATGCGAAAACACGGCGAAAAGATGCCAGTTTGACAGCAAGTTTGCGATAACGGGATGCACCCGGGACAATTTGCGGTTATAGAGCATAGGATAAAACAGGGATCGGGGAAAAGGGCGTGGCATAAACAGCCATGCTGGCGCTGCCCGCGCGATAACGGGGTTTACAGATCGTTCCCGACCCAAAAGCCCCGGCAGGGTTAATGCCGATCGTACAAACTTGCATGGATGCCGCCTTGTTACGACTGCAACCGATCTTTTTTGTTGTTGGGCTGATGGTCATTATCATCGGTGCGGCCATGCTGATTCCGGCATGTGTGGATTTGTATTTTGGCAACCCGGACTGGCTGATTTTCACCCAGGCATCGTTTACCAGCATTGGTATTGGCGGCATGACCTGCCTTGCCTGCCGGTCCGATATCGGACCACGGGTAACGGCCCGTCAGGGCTATGTTCTGACCGGGTTTTCATGGATCGCGGTCAGTGTAACCGGGGCCTTGCCGCTGTGGTTTTCATCGTTGAATATCAGCTTTTGCGATGCGGTGTTTGAAACCATTTCCGGGTTAACCACCACCGGCTCCACCGTGCTTTCCGGGCTTGATACCATGCCGCCGGGTCTGCTTTTGTGGCGGTCTATTCTGCAATGGCTGGGCGGAATTGGCATTATCGTGACCGCCCTTGCCCTGCTGCCAATGATGCGGGTGGGCGGTATGCAGTTGTTTCAGATGGAAAGCTCGGACCGGTCGGAAAAGCTTAGCCCGCGCATGCGTGACATGTGCCTGCAAATCGTGGTGATTTACGCCATGCTGTCGCTGACCTGCATGGTTTTGTACCGTATTTTCGGCATGACCTGGTTTGAAGCCATCAACCACGCCATGACCACACTGGCCACCGGTGGTTATTCCACCACCGATCAGTCTTTTGGCAAATTTGCCGGTAACTGGCCCCTGCACTGGGTGGGTACTGTTTTTATGTTTGCGGGCGGCCTGCCTTTTACCGCCTATGCGGTGATGGTGCGCAAACGCAGCATTCGCGCTTTGTTCGATAACCAGCAAATACGCCTGTTTTTTGTGGTGTCGGCCTTTTTTACCGTGTTGCTGACCATTCGCCTGATGCAAATTTCCGACGATGGTTTATGGGCCAGCTTTACGCTGGCGTCATTTAATCTGGTATCGGTCATCACCACAACCGGCTTTGCGTCGGGCGATTATTTGCAATGGGGCCCGGTGGCGGTGATGCTGTTTTTCTTTGCCACCTTTATTGGCGGCTGTTCCGGCTCTACGGCGGGCGGGTTTAAGATGTTTCGCCTTTATGTGGTGTTTAGCGGCCTGCGCGCCCATTTCCTGCGCTTGCGCAGCCCCAGCGCGGTGACGGTCAGCTATATTGACCGCAACGAAATCACCAGCGACATCTATAGTGCGGTGACGGTTTTTGTTTTCCTGCTGACCATCAGCTATATCGGCGTTACCGTGGCACTGGGCCTGACCGGGCTGGATCTGGTTACCGCGATGAGCGCATCTGCCACCGCCCTTGCCAATGTTGGCCCGGGTATGGGGCCAATTATCGGCCCTGCGGGCAATTTCCAAAGCCTGCCCGATGCGGCAAAATGGGTTCTTGATATTGCCATGGTGCTGGGCCGGCTGGAATTTGAAACCCTGCTGGTGTTGTTGATGCCGGCCTTCTGGCGTGACTGATTTTTCAGAAAAATAACGTCCGATCAGGCCTGTATGGGCCACAATCGGGCTGGTTGCCGTTAGATGAACAGGTATTTGCCCTGTTTTCGCCCCATCGCCGCTTTAGCGTTCAGGTTAACAATAACCAGAACGGAGGAGCCTGATGGGAACGATGCGCAAAACGATCATTGTCCTGACCGCCACGATGGTAACGATGACACTGGTGGCCTGCGCGCCGGAAATTGGCAGCAGGGATTGGTGTAACAATTTGGAACACACGCCCAAAAGCGACTGGACCGCAAACCAGACCAGCGACTTTGCCAAAAATTGCATGCCATAAATCATCAATGATGAATGGGATCTGACAGACCGGCGATCACCGGCATTTGTTGTGCGTTGCCAGGGCAGCACGGAACAATAATGCCCGATTTGCGTTTAACTGGGCAATCATTCTGCGCGATAACCCGCACGATCCCGGATTTGCGTTATAGGCGGATATCCCTATAATGCACGGCCCGTGATGATCGCGGGGGTCGCAAAACGACACAACAAATTACGAGGATAGTCAGATATTATGAGTGCCGAAAATCTCCATGTCGGTGTCATCGGCGCAACCGGTGCGGTTGGCGTCGAGCTGATCAACGTTATGTTTGATCGCAATTTTCCTGTGGGTGAGCTTACCCTTTTCGCGTCCGAGCGCTCGGCAGGGAAAACATTGGAGACTAAATACGGCACTAAAACCGTGACTTTGTTTTCGGTTGAAGAAGCCAGAAAATGCGACATCGTGTTTTTGGCGGTATCTGGCGATTTCGCCAAGGAATACGCGCCGCAAATTGCGGCGGGGGACGGTGCCCTTGTGATCGACAATTCATCGGCTTTCCGTTTAAACGACGATGTGCCGCTGATTGTGCCTGAAATCAATGGCGACCTTGCCAAAACAGCCAAGCTGATTGCCAACCCCAACTGCACCACCGCCATTGCTGCCGTGGCCTTGTGGCCGTTGCATCAGGCGTTTGGCTTGAAAAAGGTGTTTGTTTCCACCTATCAGGCGGCATCAGGTGCAGGGCAGCCGGGCATGAACGAACTGCGCGAAGGCTTGGCGGCAGGCTTGAAGGGCGAGGAAATCAAGGCGGAAGTGTTTTCACATCCGCTGGCATTTAACGTGATCCCGCATATCGATACCTTCCAGGAAAACGGCTATACCCGTGAAGAAATGAAGGTCACTTGGGAAACCCGCAAGATTTTCGGCGTGCCCGATCTGGCGATTTCCTGCACCGCAGTGCGGATCCCGACCGAACGGACCCATTCGGAATCGATCGTGGTTGAAACCGAAAAGCCGGTAACCCCGCAGGCCGCCCGTGATGTGCTGGCGAAAGCCAGGGGTGTGAAGCTGGTGGATAACCCGGAAAAGCTGGAATATCCGATGCCGATCAACGCGACCAAACAATATGATGTCGAAGTTGGCCGCATTCGTACCAATTTGATTTTCGGTGACCACGGGCTGGAACTGTTTGTTGCCGGGGATCAACTGTTAAAGGGCGCCGCCCTCAATGCCGTACAGATTGCCGAAGCATCGATTGCCTGAGCAGAACTCTCGTGGCTGGTATGACTGACCGGCACCCAACAAGACGAAAATGGCCCCGGCAAAAAATTGCGGGGCCATTTTTATGTCGTCTTTGCAATCAAATGCTTGTGGGTGTCGCCTGTATTCCGATCAGGCCTGCGAAATATGGTCGCGACCGGCATTTTTGGAACTGTACAGGGCCTGATCAACGCGGGTAATGATCGACGACAATGTTTCATTGTCGCGATATTCGGTGACACCGGCACTGATGGTCAGGTTGATGTTTTCGCGGCCAAAGCGCACACCGTTCTGGCGGATCATATCGGCAATGTTGCGGGCGATTAGCATGGCCGCACTGCGGTCGCTGCCCGGCAGCAACACAACAAATTCGTCGCCGCCCCAACGACACAGGGTGTCTTCATCGCGAATAACACTGCGGATCATGCTGGCAACATCGCGCAAGGCGGCATCGCCACCGGGATGGCCAAAGGTATCGTTGATTTCCTTGAACTGGTCCAGATCCATGCAGATCATCGACAAGGCTTCCTTGCGCCGACGGCACGCCTTGGTAACTTTTTCAAATACCAGATCAAAAACCTGGCGATTGCAGGCCGATGTCAGCTTGTCATAGGACGCCAGTTCTTCAAGCCGTCGCTGATATCCGCGAATGGTGAAATAGGCGGTAAAGCCCACCAATACGGTAATGAACAGCGAAATGGCAATGTTGATCAGCAAGGTGTTTTCGATCCGCTGGTCGCCCAGCTGTTCATGCTGTTCGACCAGTAAAAGCCAGTTAAATTCCGGTACCAGACGGCTATTGACGAAAATTGTCTGGGTGCCGTCATTATAGCTGACCGATGTTCCCGGCGATGTCAGGATCTGGGTTGCCAGCGGGCGGATGCTTTTGCGGGTTTGCAAGGTGGCTGCATTGCCAAAATCGCTGCCATGCAGGGTGATATTGCCATTGCGATCAGCAAAATAAATGGTACGGCCATATCGTTGCTGATAGGTCTCGATCAGGTTGGTTACCGAACTGACAGACAGGCCGACACCGGTGACACCAATGACTTTTCCTTCGTAATCGCGGACCTGGTAATTCACAAAAATTGTCAGTCGCGACCGGTCGGCCGTGTCATGGTCGACATTGATTTCGTAGGTGTCTTTCATGTTCAGCGCATGAAAATACCATGCATCATCGGCGTTATCTTCCGAGACCTGCTTTAAGATGCCGCTGGTATGGTAATAATTCTTTGTTTTGTTCGAGACGAAAAACGCCGTTATCGTGCCATAACGTTTCTGGATTTCACTAAGATAGCGTTTGACCTGTTCGGGGTCTTTTTCGCCATTCAGGGTCCAGTCGCGGAAAAAAGTGTCATGCGCCATCAGCGACGATATGAAAATCGGCTGCAACAGGTCGCGCTGGATTTCCGAATAGATGTTGTCGCTGGTAAGCGGCAAGGTGCTTTCGGCGATTTGTTCTTGCAGGGAATCGCGGGCAACGTAAAAGCTGACAAAACTGGTCGTCAAAAAGCCTATTCCAAGCAAAATACAAAGAATGATGGCGAAATGTAGCTTTTTTCCCGGCACGTCGACTTCCTGATTAAGAGACAAAAACAAGGCCAATGATATGCGCGTTCATTATCATTTCCTGTTGTGTAATCTATTTTAAATTACCGCGGAACGCCATCGCCGTTTTTACTACTCGTAACGATAGTTTTTGCACTTTTGGTATGAAAAATCCCCGGTCAGATGGATTTCTGACCGGGGATTTTCTGGTTATAACGGCATTCCGGGGAAAATTTTCTAGCGTCGGAAAATAACCGTTTTACTATCGTTCCGAAAAACCCGGTGTTCGCAATGCATCTGGATGGCGCGGGAAAAAACCACCGATTCAATATCGCGGCCAATCTCAACCATGTCTTCGGCTGTCATGCTGTGGTCGACCCGTTCCACGGCCTGATGAATGATCGGGCCTTCATCAAGGTCGGCGGTAACATAATGGGCGGTGCCCCCAATCAGCTTGACGCCGCGTTTGTGGGCCTGATGATAGGGCTTGGCCCCTTTGAAGCTGGGCAGAAACGAGTGATGGATATTAATGCACCGTCCCTCAAGTTCCTGGCACAGCTCGGTTGAGAGCACCTGCATATAGCGCGCCAGCCCCACCAGGTCGGCTTTATGCGCGCTTACCACATCAAGCAGCTTGCCTTCCTGTTCGGCCTTGTTTTCGCGATTGACCGGCAAATGATAATAAGGAATGCCGTGCCATTCGACGATGCCCCGCATTTCTTCGTGGTTGGAAATAATGGCCGGAATTTCAATGCGCAAATTGTTCGATGCCACGCGGTGCAAAATATCGTTCAGGCAATGACCGAATTTTGACACCAGCAGAACCACGCGCGGCTTGCGGTAATAATCATGCAAATGCCACTGCATCGAAAACCGGTTGCCGATGGCGGCAAATTTGTCGCCAAATTCGGCCTCCGTTCGTAATGCCCGGCCTGCCTCGAATTTGACCCGCATAAAAAAACGTTTGCTCTCGGGGTCGCCAAACTGTTCAAGCTTGGTCACAAACGCCCCTTCGTCGGCCAGAAAACTGGTGACGCTGGCAACAATGCCAAAGGTGTCGGGGCAGGTGATGGTGAGGATAAAGGTTTTGGAAAGTTCGGACATTTCCGCTGCGGCTTTCATTCAATTAGGCATGTCAGACCTTGCGATATAGCGGCTGACCGGGCCGCTGCCAACCCGCTATTGCAGCGAAAGTGTTTTCCGTTTCGCCGTAAACGGTAATTTTGCTGGTACGCTACGTAATATTACGGTCTTCCATCGCCGGGATATGTCTGCATCCGGCCCGGTTCTGCCCGTGAAACAGGGAAAGAACTGGACATTGCCGGGACTTTCGCCAAGAATCCGCCGCCTGACCGGGCATCCTTGCGGGCGGCATGGCGCAGTGGCGAATGGCCGGGTTTTTGAAGCGTTCATCAGGCCCGTAAACCAGATTGCATCAGCCCGGGCCCATATTGTGAACGCGATTGCACGCGATGGTCTCAAAGCAGGATGCAAACCGGCATCGCACATGATATTGCGGTGACGAACAAACAGGGCGGCCATATGCCGACAGGCGAAGACGGGGCTATTCATTGATCGATTTTCGACCAATCCTTTTTATCATTGGCATTTTGCTGGCAACGCTTGCGATTGGCATGATCGTTCCGGCGCTGGTCGATCTGTATTATGGCCACCCGGACTGGCGCGTGTTTTCGGCGGCCTCGGCGGTTTCGCTGTTTATTGGCGGGGCGCTGGTGATGATGAACCGCACCGAAAAATTGCGCATGACCTCGCGTCAGGCTTTTATCCTGACCACGGCAAGCTGGCTGGTGCTTACGGCGGTGTCGGCCCTGCCTTTTGCCTTTTCCAACATGAATATGAGCTATACCGACGCGTTTTTTGAAGCCATGTCGGGTATTTCCACCACCGGCTCAACCGTGATGGTCGGGCTTGATACCGCACCGCCGGGCATTTTGCTGTGGCGGGCTTTGTTGCAATGGCTGGGCGGGATCGGGATTATTGTGATGGCAATTGCCGTCATGCCGATGCTGCGTGTTGGCGGGATGCAGCTTTTCCGTATGGAAAATTCCGACAAATCGGACAAGGCCTTTCCCCGCGCCACCCAGATCGCGATGGGCATTTTCACCCTGTATGTGGTGTTTACCATTATCTGGACGTTCTTGTTGTGGTGGGCGGGCATGTCGTTTTTTGATGCGGTGGCGCACGCCATGACCACCATTGCCACGGGCGGTTTTTCGACTAAGGATGCCTCGATTGGCTATTATGACAATCCGTTGATTGATGTGATTATCACGCTGGGCATGACCACCGGGGCGCTGCCGTTTTTGCTGTATTTGCAAACCCTGCGCGGGCGGCCCCTGTCGTTGTTTCGGGACTCACAGGTGCGCTGGTTTGTCACCATTGCGGCGAGCATCATCCTTGCCGTGGCGATCTGGCATAGCGAAGTTAATAATGTCGGTTTCTGGACCGCATTACGGTTTTCGTCGTTTAATATCATTTCGGTAATGACCGGCACGGGCTATGCCACCACGGACTATGGTTTGTGGGGGGCATTTGCGGTGGCGGTGTTCTTTTTTGTCATGTTTGTCGGCGGTTGTGCCGGGTCCACCACCTGTGGCGTCAAGATTTTCCGCCTGCAGGTTCTTTATGAAATTGCCAAAATTCAGCTCAATCACATGCTGCGCCCGCACGGGGTTTTCATTGCCTATTATAACGGCAAACCCCTGACCGAGGATGTGACGGAATCGGTGCTGAGCTTTTTCTTCCTGTTTGTGTTTTGCTTTGTCGTGCTGGCCGCGGGCCTGGGGGCGATGGGGCTGGATTTTGTCACCGCCATTTCCAGTGCCGGCACCGCGATTGCCAATGTCGGGCCGGGGCTGGGGCCGATTGTGGGCCCATCGGGCAATTTTGCCACTTTGCCCGACGGGGCGAAATGGATGATGTCGGCCGGGATGCTGATTGGCCGGTTGGAAGTTTTCACTGTGCTGATTTTGCTGTCGCCGGACTTTTGGCGCGATTAAATTTCTAATCGTGAAATTTAATTTCAAATATAGCAATAACCAAAACCCCGCCAGCTTGCCCGGCGGGGTTTTGTATTTGGTTATCTGTGCGGGAGCGATCAGATAACCGGGACCAGTTTGGGGGCTGGTGAATTTTTGGGCGATACCAAACCCGGGGTCAGGAGCGGATCGGGGATCGGGATATGGGCCCGGTATCGCCTTGCCGTAACTATGCCAAATTCAAATCGCCGGGTTAAATCGAATAAAATGTTATTTTTGATAGGTAAAATCTATTTACGGGTTTTCGTATTCGCGGCACGGCGATGATGCCGTTGAAAAGTGGTCCTGATTGCGTGTGGTATTTCGGGGGGCTTGAAATGATGCCTTTGATTTGCGCGGGGCAGCATATGGATTTCGCCAAAAAACTGTTTAGGAATTGCCGTTGCACAGTTTCCGGCGCAAATTTCCATACAGGTCAGCTGCATTTTTTTGCGGGTCAGTTCGCACAAACGCGGTGCTTGACGTTACTTGCGCGGCGATATGGCGATATGGCGATATCAGGCGGTAGGGGAAGTCGCGGTTGGCGTGGCGTTAACCGGCAGGATGGCACAAAATGTGGTGCCCTGTGGCCCAGAAGCACGCAGGCGCAAATTGCCGCCATGGGCCACCATTAATTCGCGCGCAATGGCCAGGCCCAGCCCGGTGCCGCCCTTGCGCGCGGTTCCGGCAAAGGGGACAAACAGGTTTTTAATGGTTTTTTCCGGCAAACCCGGCCCGTCATCGGTAATCAGGATCTGAATGGATTTTTGCGCGGGCGACACCGGCAGGTCGTCATAATCGTCGGATCGGGCGGAAACAGACCCAAGGTCAAGCGGCCCGGCAAGGTCGTTATTATCGGTGGGCCGGGGGCTGTCACACATACTGGCGGTAATGGTGATTTTGCTGGCACCGGCTTCAAATGCATTGCGGATCAGGTTGCCAAAAACCCGCAATAACTGGTCATAATCGGCCTCGACCACCATTTCATCGGCAATGTTTAGTGCCACTTCGCGCGGGTGCGGTGCCAGGGGCGGTATGATCATCGGGCTTTGGCTCAGGTCGGTGTCGTCCATTTTGCCAACGGCAATCTGTTCGCAGATGGTTTCGCTGCATTCTTCAAACAGTTCTAGCAATGTGAAACGCGAAATATCCAGCACTGGCGGGGCTTCGCGGGCGTAAGACAGCGTTTGTTCGCTGATATAAACCGCCCGCTCCATCGAAGCCAACAGGCGCGGCACCACGGCGCGCACTTCCTTGTCGTCGCTGCTGGCCAGGCGTTCGGTCATTAGCATCGATGTTGCCAGCGCATTGCGCAAATCATGGCTGATTTTGGTGGCTGCCGTGCCCAGTGCGGCCAGACGGCGGCGCTGGTTAAGCATTGCCTGCAGGTCTTTTTGCATATTGGCCAGTTCTTGCTGGGCAATGCCGATTTCGTCTTCGCGGTGATCGGGGACAATAATATTGGCACTGTCTTGCGGGTTTTTGCGAAACCGGATCATTTCGCGGGTAAAGCGCCGCATCGGGCGCACCAGCAACAGGTTAAGGGCAAAATAAACCAGTGCTGCCGTGCAAAACGAAATCACCAGCGACAGACCCAGCACCCGCCAGCCAAATTCATACATTTCATGGGCAAGTTTATGTTCATGCACCAGAATTTCGATTTTAAAGGTTGGCGCCATCGAGGGCATGCCCATCACGCGTAACATGCGGTCTTTGGGCTGGATCAGGGTTTCAAATGCCTCGGACAATGCCGAGGCAATGGTAAATTCGCCCAGATCGACATTATGGTCGGTTTTGGCGGGCATATCGTCGCGCTGGAGCAGCAATTTGCGATCTTCACGGCGCAAAACCACCGCTTCAACCCCGGCATTGGACAATAATTCGCGCGCCAGATCTTTGGACACCATCTGATCCGGTGTTGCTTCAAGGGCCAGCGCAGCAAGATAGGCGGAATCAAGATGGGCGCGCAGCCAGTCGATGCGAAACCGCGCCACCGAGGGCGCAAAGACAAAGATTTCAGCCAGCATCACAAACCCGACGGTTAAAAACAGCAAGCGGGCCGACAGCGATTTGGTCCAGGGTGGCAGGCGAAGATGTGGTCTATCCATATGGCCGGATCATGGTTGGGGTGCTGGTGCGGGCACGGGTGGCAAAGCGGGTTCTGATGACGAAAATATGCGCTAGCCCAAGCGTAACAGCAACCGCACGATTTTACGGGTTTTTTTGCCAAACAGGCTGGGCGTGTACCATGCCCCGGCCACCCGTTTGGAAATTTCGCCCAATGTGGGATAAGGGGCGATATGCCCGGCAACAGCCCCGATTTTCATTTTACGGCTGATCGCCAGCGACCATAAACCAATCAGCTCGCCCGCCTGATGCCCGGCAATACCAGCCCCCAAAATGCGGCCCGATGCGGTGGTGACGACTTTGATCAGGCCGCATGTTTGCCGTTCGGCGCGGGCGCGGTCATTTTCGGCGTAATCCCATGTCACAACGCGAATGTCGTTGCCGTGGCGGGCACGCGCAGCATTTTCGGTTAAGCCGACCTGGGCAATTTCGGGGTCGATAAACGTCACCCACGGCACCGCACTGTAATTGATTTTGGCGGGCAGGCGAAACAGGGCATTGCGAATAACAATGCCGGCGTCATAGGCGGCCATATGGGTAAATTGCAGACCGCCGGTAACATCGCCAATGGCGAATATCTTTTTGTTGCTGGTGCGCAGGCGGGCATCGAAAGTGATTGCCCCCTTGGCACATTCCACCCCGGCCAGGTCCAGCCCCATATCGGCAATATTGGGGCTGCGCCCGGTGGCCACCAGCAAATGGCTGCCATCAATGGTCAGCTCCGCCCCTTTATGCGTCATGGTAATCCGGCAGCCGGGGCCATGGGGTTCTACCCGTTTTGCCATGGCATTTTCATACAGGCTGATGCCGTCATCTTCCAGGGCGTGACGGGCAACTGCAACAAGGTCCGGGTCGTCCTTGGGCAGGATGCTGCCCTGTTCAATAACCGTCACCCGCGCGCCAAGGCGGCGATGGGCCTGCGCCATTTCAATGCCGATCGGGCCGCCACCAATAATGATTAAATGGTCGGGGCAGGTGGTGTTTTCAAAAAGGGTTTCGTTGGTCAGATAATTCACATCGCCAAGACCGGGGATGGGCGGTATGGCGGCGCGGGACCCCGTGGCAATGACAAAGCGGCGCGCGCGCACGGTTTGCCCGCCTGCGACGAGTTCGTTTTTGCCGGTAAAGCGGGCATGATCGGTGATAACGGTGCAGCCCAGCCGTTCAAACCGTTCCACCGAATCGTGTGGGGCAATTTCGGCAATAACATCGCGCACATGGGCCATAACCCCGGCAAAATTAACGGTGGGCGGGCTTGTGTGAATGCCAAATTCGGCACTGCGGCTCAGGGCATGGGCATGGTGGGCGGCGGCCAGCAAGGCCTTGGACGGTACACAGCCGGTATTAAGGCAATCGCCGCCCATGCGGCTTTTTTCAATCAGAACAACCCGTGCGCCCATTTGCACGGCCCCGGCCGCCACCGATAACCCGGCTGATCCGCCGCCGATAACGCAAATGTCGGTTTCAATCGGGGTGCTCATGATGCGGGGGTTCCGGCCTTGTGTTTGCGATATTTTTTATAGGCCACCGGGATCAGGGCCAGCACGGCGAGCCCGATAATCGGGGTTAAAATACGCGGTTCAAATATGATGCCAAAGTCGGGCATTTTGCCCTGATCAAACAGCGCGCCCAAGCCGTCGCCGATGGAGACATAAACAAATGTGCCGGGAATAATGCCAACCATGGTGCCAAGAATAAAGGGGCGCAGTTTAACGCCTAACAATGCAGGCACCAGATTAACCAGCCAGAAGGGAAATAACGGCACCAGACGCAAAACCATCAGGTAACTTAGCGCGTCTTCGGCAAAACCTTGCTGCATTTTGCGCAGGGCATGGCCTGCCTTGGCGTGCATGTAATCGTAAAAGGCATAACGTGCGGCCAGATACACAATTACGGCACCCAGGGTGGCGGCGATAACGACGTAAATTGTTCCGGCGGTAACGCCAAACAAAAAGCCGCCAATAATTGTTAACATCGACCCGGCAGGCAGCGACAGGGCAACCACCACAATGTAAATCACGATAAAGCCAATCACGCTGGTGACCGGGTTTTGTTGCACCAGATTTTGCATCTCGGTGCGGTGGCTGCGCAAGGTGTCAAACGACAGAAATTCGGTGGCACCAAAATACCACGCGGCACACAGGCCCAGCACCAGAATGCCAACCGGCAATAACCGTTTCAGGGTAAAACATGCCTGCCCTTTGCCATCCCTTGCACAGGGGCGGCAGGAAACAGGCGGGGTTTTGTTTTGCGGTGGCCGGTTGTTTGATGGCATCAGATCGCTCGTTGGTATTTTCGCTGTTTAACGTTTGGCGCGGGAGGTGGTGTCGTACAAAATTTTCCGACCCTGTCATAACCGGAAATTTCGCCAGAAATTCGGGGCTGCCAATGGGCCGTTCCGATCACAACATGGCATGTACCATCCTGAGAATAGAGCCGGAATTGCAATTTGACATATGAACTGCTTTCACCATTGCGTGATACCGGCAGAGCCCACCAACGCTGCTTTGCAACCTGTTTTGGATATCGGCCGAAATGATACCCGTAAAAGCAGGCAGACAAAAAAGCACGGCGCCAACTTATACCAAACCTCATTGATCGAAACCG
>NZ_JFKA01000080.1 GCF_002115755.1 Thalassospira mesophila
AAATGAAATTCAACCAAGAATTATTGAAGCAGATCCAACAAAGAGATGAGTATATTTCAAAAAAATTAGAGAATAGAGATCGTGAACTTTTAGATGCTGTTAAGGGAATGCAAGAAACTCAAAAACTTATTGCTGCTAGTGAAGAAAAGAAAAAAAAGTGGTGGGAGTTTTGGAAGGTTTAATTTAGTGAAAGTGTGCTTAACCATATAAGTTTGTATATTATGAAGGACCTTAAAAGCGCATTGGAACTAATATTACCCTGGTTTTCTATGAGATGTAATAGAAGATTCATTGAAAAATGGCACCTTTGAGGTGTCTTCTTCTATGTATTATGCCGTGTTGTATATAGAATTTGCTTC
>NZ_JFKA01000081.1 GCF_002115755.1 Thalassospira mesophila
CGGCATCGCCAACAAGGCCGCCAGCATGCTGCTGAATCGCGCGGCGATGAGCAGCCTGCAAAGCATCAGTTCAGTAAAGCCGTTCCCGAGCGAGGCGTTCGCCGGGCAAACAACCAAAAGATTTACCGCGACGTTCAATTATCAGGCGCCTTAGCGCAAGGGTTAATCGTTTGATTTTTATGGGATGCACACAATGAAATCGTTTAATCGTTCTGGGATCTATCTGGCGGTGATGTCGGCGATGCTGCCGGGCGCCGCGCTGGCGGCCGACGCCACCGATGTCGGCACCATCAGCGTCAAGGGGCAGTCGCTCGGCGGCGGCATGATGGTGCAGGATGACAGCGCCAAGGCGCGCTCC
>NZ_JFKA01000082.1 GCF_002115755.1 Thalassospira mesophila
AAAGTGACCATCATGCTGATGTTCATCATTGCCAATGCCATGCTGTTTGCCCACGTTCTGACAACCGAACGCATCCCGCACACCATCGCCGAAGCCATCATTGGCTGGGGCCTTCCGGCGTGGGGTTTCCTGATTGTTGTTAATATCATCTTGCTGATTGCCGGTAACTTTATGGAACCGTCGGCCATTCTGATGATTATGGCACCGATCCTGTTTCCGATTGCGATGAAGCTGGGCATTGACCCGATCCATCTCGGCATCATCATGGTGGTCAATATGGAAATCGGCATGATTACACCACCGGTGGGGCTAAACCTTTTTGTCACATCGGGGATAACGGGGATGCCGCTGCT
>NZ_JFKA01000083.1 GCF_002115755.1 Thalassospira mesophila
GATAGGAAGACAACAGTCTCTACGTCTAGCGAATGCTGTGACAGTCAACCCACTGTCACGGTTAAGAAAGAAGGGAAGTACAGTGGTGTGTGGCGGGAAGCTTGGTCGGACTTTATCGATGTGTTGCCTTACCTGCTCATCGGTATTGCGATTGGCAGCGTGATCTATGGTTTCATGCCCACTGACTTATTGGAGCAGTATGCAGGCCCAGATAATCCCTTTGCCATTCCAGTTGCCGCTGTCATCGGCGTGCCGTTGTATATTCGCGCTGAAGCCGTCATACCTCTGGCAGCGGCTCTGATGGCCAAAGGCGTGGGTGCCGGGACGGTGCTAGCGTTGATCATCGGCAGTGC
>NZ_JFKA01000084.1 GCF_002115755.1 Thalassospira mesophila
GGATCCGCTTGAGATCCCGTTCCAGCTCGATGCGCATCGCTTTCAGCAACGCCCGCGCGTTTTCCGAAAGCGGTGTGCCGGGCCGGAACACCAGCAGGCAGGCAAAGCCGATGTCCAGTTCCAGCGGCTTGATGGTCAGCCCGCGCGCCAGGTAGTCCAGCGCCATGACCGGATGCACCAGGCCGATGCCGACGCCATGCAGGGCGAACTCGCAGACGGAATTGGAATAGGGCGTCTCCAGCACCGGCCGCAATGCCAGGCCCTGGTCGTGCAGCGCCGTCTCCAGGCGCCGGCGGCTGGCGTCCTCGGGGTTGAGCGCGATGAAGGCGTGCTCGGTCAGGTCGCGCAGCG
>NZ_JFKA01000085.1 GCF_002115755.1 Thalassospira mesophila
TACCACTCGATGAAGCCCAGGCCGTAGTCGATCTCGCCCAGCGCTTCGGCCAGGCACTTGCCGTTTTCCTGGACCATGAGCTCGGCGAAGACGCGCTTGTCCGCCCGCATTAGCTCGAACCAGCGGCGCAGCAGCTCGCCGCGTTCGCGGGCCAGCTTGCGCGACCAGGCGGGAAAGGCGGCGCAGGCGCGGTCGATGGCCGCCTGCACCTCGGCGCCGGTCAGCTCGGGCGCCTGGCCGACCAGCGCGCCGTCGGCGGGGTTGTATACGTGGATCATGATGTCTGCCTTTACAGAGGGGATGGCGCCGGCTCGGGGTATCGCCGGCATGGATTGCATAA
>NZ_JFKA01000086.1 GCF_002115755.1 Thalassospira mesophila
CGCTTTTCAGCCTCGCCTTAGGGGTCGACTCACCCTGCCCCGATTAACGTTGGACAGGAACCCTTGGTCTTCCGGCGAGCGGGCTTTTCACCCGCTTTATCGTTACTTATGTCAGCATTCGCACTTCTGATACCTCCAGCAACCCTCACAGGCCACCTTCAACGGCTTACAGAACGCTCCCCTACCCAACAACGCCTAAGCGTCGCTGCCGCAGCTTCGGTGCATGGTTTAGCCCCGTTACATCTTCCGCGCAGGCCGACTCGACCAGTGAGCTATTACGCTTTCTTTAAATGATGGCTGCTTCTAAGCCAACATCCTGGCTGTCTATGCCTTCCC
>NZ_JFKA01000087.1 GCF_002115755.1 Thalassospira mesophila
ATACCCCATGGAAAGCAAGACTGCGCGCCTCACTGTGCTCATCGATCCCATCAAGAAAAAGGCGTTCGAGGAGCTCTGTGCAGCACAGGATTTGACGCCTTCGCAGGTGGTCCGTCAGCTGGTTCGTGACTACCTGGACACCCACGGTGCCAGCTATTCGACCAAAAGCAAGTACGCCACCAGCAACAAGTCATAACCGAACATGGGCAGTTAGCCTCTAGAGGGTCGATGTGTCCTCCACGAGACTGACAGCTTTCGCCAGCGCGGTGTTGAAGTCGGTGTGGTAATGCTCCGCGCCGATTTCTTGCAAGATGCCCACCCTATTG
>NZ_JFKA01000088.1 GCF_002115755.1 Thalassospira mesophila
TGCCGATTTGGCGGACGGGCGCAGCGTGCGCACCGGCGTGACGGTGATCGAACCGCGCCCCGGCTCCGCCCGCCACGCCCCCTGCTTTGCCGGCGTGCACGTGCTGAACGGCAACGGCGACGCCACCGGCCTGGAATGGGTGCGTGAAGCGGGGCTGCTGACCAGCCCGATCGCCTTCACCAACACCCACAGCGTGGGGGTAGTGCGCGATGCGCTGATCGCGCTGGAACGCGAAGCGCTGCCCGCGAGCGACAACGCGGTGTACTGGAATATGCCGGTGGTGATGGAAACCTTCGATGGCCTGCTCAACGACATCAACGG
>NZ_JFKA01000089.1 GCF_002115755.1 Thalassospira mesophila
GAACATCGGCAACGTGGAGAACAAAGGGCTGGAGCTGGAGTGGAGCGGCCAACTGCCGCATAACTTCAACTACTACACCTCTTATACCTATACCCAATCGAAGCAGAAGAACGACATCGTCAGCAATGGCGGGCAGCCGCTGCCGACCTCAGGTAAAGAGGTGCCGAACGTGCCGAAAAACCTGCTGAACATGACGTTGGGTTATGACGACGGGCTGTATTACGGCAGCGTCAGCGGCAAGTACGTCAGCGCATTCTACGGCGACTTGACCAACGACGAGAAGATCGGCGGCCGCACGGTATTCGATCTGGCGGCGGGGG
>NZ_JFKA01000009.1 GCF_002115755.1 Thalassospira mesophila
CGTTCCACTAAAGTCAGCTGGTGGCGTCAAGGTGAGACCAACCAGATCAGCCGCATCAACCGTCCATGTACCATCGCCATTGTCGGTGCCTGCACTGAGAACGGCACCTTCCGGCACACCGGCAAAGGTGACCGAGACGGTATCAGGAGAGGTGGCGGTTACATCAAGCGCAATCGGGGTGTCTTCGGCGCCACTGGTATTGGTAACAGTCAGAACCGGTGCGTCGGCAACGGCATCAACGGTGACGCTGAGCGTATCTGTGGCGATTGCCGTGTCGGTGCCATCGCTCGCTGTCGCGGTCACGGCGAGATCAAAGCTGCCATTAAAGTCGGTGGGCGGGGTCAATGTCAGTCCGGCAAGATCGCCAGCATCAACGGTCCAGGTGCCATCGCCATTATCAGTTCCGGCACTAAGAACGGCACCGTCGGGCACACCGGCAAAGGTGACCGAGACAGTATCGGGAGAGGTGGCTGTTACATCAAGCGCAATCGGGGTGTCTTCGCCAGCGTTCGCATTGGTCACGGCCAGATCGGGGGTGTCGGCGACGGCATCGACTGTGACGCTCAGAATGTCGGTCGCGATGGCTGTATTGGTGCCATTGGTCGAGGTGGCGGTAATGGCGAGATCGAAACTGCCGCTGAAATCTGCCGGGGGGGTCAGTGTCAGTCCCGTCAGTTCGGCCGGGGTCAGCGTTACAGAGCCGTCGGGATTGAGTGTGCCGGCATTGAGCACGGCCCCTTCCGGGATATTATCGATTGTTACTGACAGGGTTTCGCCCGCGCCGGTGTTCGCAGCATCGATATCGATAACAATCGCGCCGTCTTCATCGCCAATGGCCGCTATTGTGGCGAGGGTCGGGGGGGCCACAGGTGCTGGAATATCGGCTTGCGGACTTAGGCTGCCGCCCGTGAAGGGAGCCAGGCTGGGCGCAGCAGCATTGTTTGACGGGGCTAAAACGGATGGTGTGGTCGAACCTGGTGCTTCAGGCGTATAGAAACGCCCGGACTCTGGTGTGGCCGCAGATGAGGCGGCGTCTGTATTGTTGTTTTGAGCAATAACGGGTGCGGCACCAATATTACTTGCCAAAGGGTTGGAAGATCCGAACGCCACCTCACTTGTTGACGAAGACGCGCCAAACAGGTTGCTTTGTGTACCGGTCCCTCCAACAGAGGAAAACTGTGTGGGAAGGCTGCCGCCACTTTGATCGACAACAGCGCTAAAGGGATCGTAAGGATCGCGGTCACCGGTATGTACGTTGGCCAAAGCAGACTGCTGACGTAGCAATGCAATAGAAAAGGGGCTGCTATCAGACGAAAGTTTAGGGACCAGAAACTGGGTCTGTTCGGGGGAAAAGGCCATGATCGCGCTTCCTTGTCCTGTTTGACTGTCGCAAATGCATTGCTAAAAAATGAGTGCGATGTGATCATGCTACCATAGGACGCGAAAAGAAATGCCGGGGTGGTTTCGAAATGTTATCGTTTTGTAGACCTTGAAGTTATTCGACTGGGGGTATTCTTGCCGTTATCACGACGTATTCTGATTGTAGATGACGATCCGGATATAACGAATTTGCTGGAGATATATCTGAACGATGAAGGCTATGATGTTGATGTTGCTGCATCTGAACGGGAGATGCAGGCACATCTGTTGCGGCGTAGCTTTGATCTGATTTTGCTTGATATCTTGCTACCTGATGGCGACGGTTTTGATATTACCCGCCGTCTTCGCGAGACATCGGATACAGCCATTATTCTGATTTCGCGCAAGAACACAGATATCGACCAGATTGTCGGGCTGGAACTGGGCGCTGACGATTATGTGGTCAAGCCGCTAGAACCACGTTCGTTACTTGCCCGGATAAAAAGTGTCCTGCGGCGATACAAGGCGGTTGGCCCGGGGGAATTAGAGCAGATACAACCTAAAGAAGCAGATCGCGAAATTTGCGAGACGATCGTTGATATTGCGGATTGGCAACTTGACACATCCACCTATCGGCTGACGCGCAAGGACGGTAAACAACATGTTTTATCTGCCAATGAAGCGACCTTGCTGGCATATCTTGTGCGCCATGACGGGCAGGTTTTAACCCGTAATGACCTGATGCAGGTGATTGCCGGGCGCGAATGGGAATATATGGATCGAAGCATCGATATTATGATTGTCCGCCTGCGCAAGAAAATAGAAGCAAACCCTTCGCAGCCAAAACTGATCCAGACGGTCAGGGGTGTTGGCTATATTTATCAGGTGCCGAAAACCGAAGATGAAGAGAACGATTTAAATACTTCTCAGCCGCATGACGATCCATAAAGCGGGGAATGACGGGGTTTTAACGTTCGCAGAAATGCTCAATTACAATTGAATAACAATATACAAACACCCGTCAAACTGCAGCTTTAAGCTGTTTAAGGCATTCTGTGACGCAATGAAGTTGTATGCGCCAGACCGGGGCATCAAGCGGGAGCGTCACATGGCAGTTTCTTCGACTGAAAATATCAGGGTGTCCGAGAATATGCGGCCCCCCCGGGAGACGAAAAATGGCATAAGGTTTTCTGAAGCCTGTGCAATCGTAACGTCGGCGGCGATGATCAATTTTCTGTCGCTTGCTGTGCCGCTCGCAATCTTGATGATTTATGACCGGATTATTCCCAACAAGTCTTTGCCGACACTTGCTGTTTTAATCGCCGGTATTGCCGTTGTTATCGGGATTGATCTGGTATTACGGTTAACGCGCCTGTCTCTTGAATCACGGCTGACCGCGAGACTGGATCATTTGGCGCGCACACGCCATGTTGAAGCACTTTTGTCGCGAAAAAATCCGTCCCGCATCAGTATGTCCCTTGATGATCTGCTCAGGTCTTTGTCGCAAAGCTCGCCAGGGCTGGCGCGCAAGATGCTTTTTATCAAAAACGTCGCGGACATCCCCTTTGCTTTCGCATTTCTGGGCATGATCGGGCTTATCGCCGGGAAACTTGTTTTACTGCCAATCGGTATTTGTCTGGTTTTTGGCATCTGGGCTATTTTGCTTGGTATGTCTCATCGCAAGGCCATTCGGACATTGCGTACCAGCAGCGCGCAAAAACGGGATTTTGTGGATCGTGTTTTTGACAGCCTGGCGCAGATAAAAATTCTAGCCGTTGAAATTCCGCTGCTGAACCGTCTTTCAAGATTGTATGAACGCCAGGCGTTCTGGTTTCGCAATCAAAAGCAATATTCAATGACAATTGGTAATGTTTACGGATTGTTTTCCCAGATCATGATTGGCGGGGTCGTTGTTGCAGGAAGTTGTGCTGTGCTTGACGGTGATCTGTCACATGGCGGGCTGGCAGCCTTTACATTGCTGGCCGGGCGGGCGCTGGAACCAATGCGCAGTGTCTATGAACTGGCAATCGGCGGCGGACGTAATGATCGGGACGCAAAATCGAGTGCCCGTTTGGGCACGGACAGCTTTGAAACCTTGTCTGGCAAAGCCGACAAACGGCTGTTCAAACAGGCACCGCTCATTCGGGCGCAATGCTGGACCAGAGACGAGCGCGACAAGACGGTTCTCGACATTGACCTGACGATTAAATCTGGTGAAACAATTGCAATCACCAGCAAGTCCAGCCAGGGAAAAACGGCACTGGTGCATACCCTTCTGGGTCTGCGCAGTTATACCGGAAGTGTTTCGTTTGATAAAATTGTACTTGGTGCGACAAATGCCGATGAAATACGCGACCAGATAACCGTTATTGGCCGGGCACCGCAATTGCCCCGCGGCCCCATGATGGACGTGCTGAGCTGTGGCATGGAAGACCGCTATGCCGATGTTCGTTATCTGTGCCATTTGATTGGTCTGGATATTCTCGTCAAGCGCCTGCCCGAGGGATACAGCACATTGGTGGGGGATGATCCGACCAAACTGCCCGAAGGGTTGCTGCAGCAAGTTGCCATTGTTCGCGGGCTTGCCGCAAACAACAAAGTTATCATTGTCGATGATGCAACATTGCCGCTTGATGCACGCACCGAACTGCGTTTCACGCAAATTTTGAAAATGCTGAAAAAAAGAGCGACCATTATCATCCTGAGCGACCGTCCTTCGTTAACGGGCATTTCGGATCGCGTGCTGGTTGTTGAAAACACCAAAATCATCTCCAGGGACCAGAACGAAGAACCAAAAAAACATTCGTCGGAGGATGTGTAATATGGCCGTTTCAATGATGCCACCTGGGCTGACCCCGAGTGTGGACAGTGCAGGCAATTTGTTAAACAACCTGCGTTTCGATGGTGTTCGCAAACTGTTTTATCTTGCAGGCGCAAGCATTACGCCCATTGATATGGCCAGCCTTCGGCCCGCCAGCACGGTCATCGGCCTTGACGATCTTTCGGAAATTTCACTTTTTCTGTCAATGACGCCAAAAATACAAAAGCGTCAGCTTGAAGACCTGCTTTTGCATGAAAACCTGTTCGCGTTTGAAACAAAAGCGGGTGACCTTCATATCTTCATTCCCGGGCCCGATGGCGAGATTAGCTGTCTTTCGGCAGAAACCGGCCTTGAGCACGCCATGCCAGACCTGTCAACACGGGGGCGGGCGCTGATATTACAAGAAGGGAGCGCGCCGGGCAAAGGTGAAACCCAAGCCGTTTCCGCCCGGTTTAACTGGCTTAGAACGGCTTTGTCAGGGTCAAAAAACTCGGTTTTCCAACTTGCCAGCATTACATTTTTTGCAAGTATGCTGGCCTTAGCGCTGCCAATATTCACGCTGGTGGTCTATGCGCAGGTTTTGCCAACCCAAAGTTTTGATACTTTGTGGTATCTGGCTGGCGGGTTGGTTATTGCTGCCGTCGCAGAGTTTGTTTTGCGCACATTGCGCAGCCATATCTTGTCGAATGCGGCCGCGTTTCTTGATCTTAAAGTAAGTGTGGCGCGCAATTTGCGCCTGCTGCAAATTCCCATGTCACTGGCACGTCGCTTTAACAGTCGTGATGCGTCTGCCATTATCAAAGATCATGAACGGCTAAGCAATATCATCACCGGCCCGATTGGCACCGCGATCCTCGAGATTCCCATTTTTGTTGCCTATTCGGCGGTGCTCGGCCTTCTTGCAGGATGGCTGGCACTTATCCCCATGATCATACTTGCGGTCGGCAGCATCATTATTTTACGGGTACTGTCCTATGCCGACGAACGAACCAAAGCGTCGCTCCGGCGGGCCGAAGAATATGGCATCATCTGCGACGAGTTGTCGCGGCGGTTATTTGTGATCAAGCGTGATGGGGGGGCGGCACGCTTTCATCACCGGTTTACCAACGCCTCTGCCCGCCTTGCCGAGGCGGAAATGCAGCGCCAGAAAACGTTTTCTTATGCGCGCATTGCCACAAACGCGATGACATCCCTGATCGTGACAATATCGCTGGCCTTTGGCGCTGTCATGGTGATGAATGCTGCCCTCACACCTGGCGCTCTTATTGCGGTTGTGGCCGTGGTCTGGCGCATGATGGCGCCTGTGCCCTCGGTACTTGAAGCCGCATTGCGCCGCGATGAAATCAAGAAACTGATCGAAGATGCCACCTTCACCACCACCACCCAGGGCGAACCCTCACGCGGCAATGCCCTTGGCGGGCAGGGGGCGGGTATTGATGGTCGGGTCAGCTTTTCGTCTGTTTTGTTTAATTACCAAAGCGGGCAGGCCCCGGCTTTACGCAATGTCAGCTTTGAAATCAAACCCGGCGAACTGGTGGTGATTACCGGGGCAAGCGGGGCTGGCAAATCGACTGTTCTTGATCTGATCGCCGGTCTTAATGCTCCGCCGCTTGGCACGGTCACAATTGATGGTGTTTTTCCAGCCCAGATCCCGCAATCGGTCTTGCTTCAGTCCATCGCATATTTGTCGCGCGACGTTAACATGTTGCCCGTCACAATTCGTGAATTCGTCGCGATGGGTCGTGAATACCTGTCTGACGACGAAATCCTGGCTGCTTGCGAACAGCATAATGTTCATGATGACATTACGCGTCTTGTCGCGGGCTATGAAACACGGGTGTGTGACCTGCCGCAAGATGGCTCGCTTTTGCGCCGTATCAGTTTAATGCGTGTGTTTATGTCGGGATCACGACTGTTACTGATTGACGAACCAGACGCTTCATCGGCAACCGCACGGGCCACATTCCTGGCCGCCATCCGCAGGGTTCGCGATAATTCCACCGTAATTATAGTCACCCATGAACCGGACTACATCACGATTGCCGACCGCATCTTTATAATGAACCAGGGAACGATTGTTCGCGATTGCACGCCAAGAGACATCGCTCTCCAGAAAGAGGCCATCAGCTCATGAAAGCTCAAAACTCAACTTATAATGCCTCACCAGCCTCGGGGAGTGGTTCCTGGAACAATAACGCAATCACCGCCAGTCAATTGTTTGATCGCAAAACATCAAGCAAACTGTCGATGATATCTACCTTTTCCCTGTTCGTTATTCTGGGCTCGATTATAACCTGGTCAGCTTTTATGCCGATAACAGAAATCTCGGCCAGTTCGGGCGAAGTTGTACCATCTGGTGCCTTGCAAACGGTGCAACATCTGGAAGGCGGGATCGTTTCAAACATTCATGTCCGCGAAGGCCAGTATGTGAACAAAGACGACATTGTCGTCGAGCTTTCGCCCCATATCGCGCAGTCTGAACTTGACCAGTTGCAAACGCGGTTGATGGGCTTGCAGTTTCGCATCCGGTTCCTGACCGCTGCGCGTGGCGATAATCTGCCTGAAATCAAAGATTTTGACCCCGCCTATGAGGATATCGCCCGTGCGGCCCAGTATGAACTGTCGACCAAGCGTGAAACCGTGGCATCACAGGTTGAAGTGTTTAATCAGCAAGTGAAGGAACGCGAAGCACAACTTGCGACATTGAAAAGTCAGGCTTCAGGCATTTCTGATCAGATCCGGCTCAAGAATGTACAGGTCAAGGGGCGCAGGACGCTGGTTGAAAAGGGGCTGTTTCCCCGCATGGACCTGATAGAAGATGAACGCGAACTTGCAAGTCTGGTCGACAGCCGGGCAGCCCTTGTGCTTGAAGCATCGCGGACCGGTGAAAGCATTGGCGAAATACGCCAGCGCGTGGTTGAAACAATGGCGCGTTATCATTCCGAAATTGCCGCAGAGCTCAGCCAACTGGCCTCGGAAGCAGCGGAAGTGCGGGTGGCTATTGTTCGGGCGCGCGACCGGGTGGACCGGCTTTTGGTGCGTGCCCCGGTTTCGGGACGGGTCAAGGGGCTGGAAGTGAAAACCATTGGCGGGGTCATCGAGCCCGGTGCAACGATGATGGAAATTGTGCCCGATAATACCGAGCTTCAAGTTGAAGCCCGTATTTCAACACAGGATATTGGCCATGTTCATGTAGGGCAGGCCGCCAATGTGAAGGTTTTGACCTATGATTATTCCCGTTTTGGAACAATCCCGGCCAAGATCTCTCAAATTTCGCCGACAACCTTTATTGATGAAGACGGAGTGCCCTTTTACAAGGCAGACCTTATTCTTGAAAGTGCCCATGTTGGCGATAATACCGACCTTACCATTACGCCGGGCATGACCGTAATTGCCGATATTCTGACGGGTGAAAAAACTCTTCTGGCCGCCATCATGTCGCCGGTTGTTAAAAGCTTCGATAGCGCGTTTCGCGAACGGTGAGGGCAGGTGAAGCAGATGAACAATATGTGCCTGAAATCGGCACAATGGTGTCTGGTCGGGGTTGTTCTCTGGTCGCTGGGCATTGTGATGTTACCTGTTGCACATGCAAAACAAACTAACGTTTTCATTGGTTTAACAGCGGAATTTGGCCACAGGACCAGCACCTCGGCGCGTGCAATTGAAATGGGCATTCAAACGGCAATCGATGAAGTAAACGAAGCTGGCGGTGTTCTTGACGGGCGGATGCTTGAATTGATCACACGCGATAGTGGTTCGATCCCGGCGCGCGCCGTGGCTAATTTTCGTGATCTCGCGGCGATGCCAGATGTTGTCGCCGTATTTGGCGGAAAATTCAGCCCTGTTGTACTGGAAATGGCCGCGCAGGCCGAACACCTTGGCGTGCCGTTGCTCGACCCGTGGGCGGCCGCCGATGATATAATTCCTGAAACCCCGGCGGGCAGCTTTGTTTACCGGCTGTCGCTTAAGGATAGCTGGGCCCTAAACAAAATGATCGATTTTGCCCATAGCAAAGGGTGGTCACGGCTGGGCCTGATTGTGCCCAATAATGGCTGGGGGCGCAGTAGCAAGGCCGCCGCCGCGCAAAAGGTCCTGCAATATCCCGATATCTCGATTGTTGAGGAAAGCTGGTACAACCTTGGCGCTTCGAACCTGGGTACCCGCTATGGGGCCATGGTGGCAAAGAATGTCGATGTAGTTTTAATGGTTGCCAATGAAGGTGAAGGCGCACAGATCGCTAAATCTGCGGCGTCGTATCCGGCAGATATCCAAATTCCATTATTATCCCACTGGGGTATCACTGGCGGAAATTTTACCAAACTTGCGGGCGCGTCCCTCGACAGCGTCGATCTCAGTGTTGTTCAGACCTTTACCTTTGTAAACCGCAACGATCAAAGGGCGCTTGATGTACTGGCTCGGACCCGCCGGATTTTTGATCTGAAAACAGCTTCTGACATTCCGTCCCAGGTCGGGTTTTCGCATGCCTATGATCTTACGCATATTCTTGCGAATGCCATCAATCTCTCTGGCAGTCCTGATCGTGCAGAAGTTCGTAACGCTCTGGAACAGGTTCGTAATTATGATGGCCTCACACGGTATTTTTCGCGCCCGTTTTCGCCGTCTTCGCATGAAGCGCTCCGCTCCGAAGATGTTTTTATCGGACGGTTTCTCTCCGATGGTACGATTATTCCGATTGAGCCATAAGGTGTTGGACGGGGGGTAGCAAGTGTTCAAAAAATATTGGTCAAATCTTGCTCTTGCCCGGAAATTTGCGCTGGGCAGTGCTGCCATGACGGTTTGCGTTACCCTGATTGTCGGGGTTTATGCGACACTTTTTGTTCGAAACCAGTTATTGCTGGAAGTACAACAAGAGATTGACCGCGAAGCCATAACGGGGGCGCAGCGTATCAGCTTGTATCTTGGCGCTGTTCATCACAACCTTAAAAACATGGCTGCTTCCAGCCTGGTGATAAACGGCATCGTGGATTCTTACGGGCGGGACAATTATCTGACACCGTTTTTAAGCGACTTTCGCATTTCAGACAGTCTGCTGGTTGATGTTGGCCTGTTTGATTTTAAGGGCAAACTGATCGCGCGCTCCAGCCCTGAAGTTGAGGAAGATATCGCGGGCGAGGCCGGTTTTAACGAGGTCATCAACGGGCGTTCCAACGCCGATTATCATCACCACGAACAGGCGCAGGATTCTTATATTGCCATCACCTATCCGGTTTTTTACGAGGCGACACAACGGCCCGAAGGCGTTCTGCTCGGCCGTGTCCATCTTGATAATTTCCCCGATATTCTCAAAGTTAATGATCAATCGCTGTTTTATTTCAAATTAACCGACCGCACCGGTGTCAAGGTTGGTAATTGGCCGTGGCCGGAAAATCAGGAAATTCTGAGCCGGCAATATGATGTGGCTTTGGAAACACCGATGGACAAACTGGGCCTGACATTGCATGTGGCCCGGCGTGCGGCCGAGGCATTGATGCCAATGCAGCGCCTTATTATGAATATCGGCATCGCGGCGGTTATTGTGATTGCCCTTACCGTTTTTGTCGCCGTTCTGGTGGGGCGGCAACTTAGTCGCCCGCTGCGTGCGCTGGAACGGGCTGCCACCCGGATTGCAACCGAGGGCTATTTCGATGTTGATCTTCCCGATTTGGGCAATGACGAGGTTGGGCGCCTCGCAGGCAGTTTTCGCGAGATGCTTGGCCATATCAACGTGTCTTATAGCGTCCTTGAAGCCCGCGTGATTTCCAGAACACGCGAGCTTGATGAAGCCCGATTGCATTTGCGAGATAGTGCCAGCCAACTCCAGTCTATTTTAAATAATGTCGTTGATAGTATTGTTACAATAGATGTGCAGGGGAACGTTCAATCTTGTAATAATGCCGCTGTCAAACTGTTTGCTTGTCCGGCTAGTCAGTTGATTGGTAAAAATATTGTCGACCTGATCGACATTGACGATCTTGACGTTTTTCTTGTTCCAACCTCCAACGATTTTCGCAATGACCAGCGCCGCACTTTGAAAGAAGCGGTGCTTCATCCTGCGCGGGGTAAAGCGGTGCCGATCGAATATGCGATTGGCGAACAAATGGAAATCGCCGAGACATGCGTTATGACGCTCCTTATTCGTAACATCACCGAGCGCAAGGAAATTGAACGTCTTAAAGAGGAGTTTGTGTCTTCTGTAAGCCATGAATTACGCACTCCCCTTACCTCTATCAGGGGGGCACTGGCGCTGGCAAAACGCGACCCGGTGGTGCCAGGATCGAACCGGTTACAAAAACTGCTTGATGTTGCAGAAGAAAATTCAAAACGGCTGGGCGATCTTGTCAACGATATTCTTGATCTCGAGAAGCTTGAGAATGGCAAGATGAGTTTCACTATCAAGCCGCTGAAACTTGAAGAACTGGTTCAAACATCTATCAATTCCTGTACACCCTACATTCGCAAGCACGGTAAACAGGTTCGGCTTCTTCCCTCAAATCAAAGCTTTGAAATTGCCGGGGACGAAGGCCGGTTGATGCAGGTGCTTAACAATCTTCTGTCTAACGCCGCGAAATACAGTGGTCCGCAAACCGTGATTGATGTGGTGCTCGCCAAGGTTGGCGATAACGTCCGGGTCTCTGTGATCGATCAGGGCCCTGGTATCGCACCGGCCCTGCGGGCCTTCATGTTTAGCCGTTTCTGGCAGGCCGATGGTTCAAACACCAAAAATGAAAGCGGAACCGGGCTTGGCCTGGCAATTACCAAATCATTGATGGAAGGTAATGGTGGCAGTGTCCAGTACCGGTCCCGTCTTGGCGTGGGGTCGATATTTCATATCGATTTACCGGTTAAAAATGTCAGCCCATGTCCAACAGCAAGTAATGACATTGCGTTTGCCGCCGGGCCTTTTGACCAAAAGGTAATGCGGACATTAGGCAAACAGGCCGAAGATACCGAAAATGTGATGTTTTTTGGCTTATCAAGCGCTGCACAAGCCGTGCTCTATCTGGAAAGCGGCGCATTTTTAAAGATACCGACGGAAGCATTACCGCCCGAAATCACAAGACGTTCCCCAACCGAAATGTTCGCCGTAATGGCACAGCATGACGGCACTTCACATAAAAAAAATCTTTACTGGTTGAGTGAGAGAAATGCCTGACAAAGAAAGCTTAAAGCGAATTTATGTGGTTGAAGATGATATCGATATTCAGTTCATCATCGAGATGGCGTTGGTCGAGATTGGCGGCTTCGATGTGGTGGTTTTCCCTGACGGTCAGTCGTTATTTAACACCCTTAACGACAACCAGCCTGATTTAATTCTTCTTGATGTCATGTTGCCAGACGACGACGGTCCGACCATCATAAAGAAACTTAAATCCAATCCTTCCTATGCACAAATACCGGTAATTTTTGCCACTGCCCGTGTGCGAGACAAAGAGGTCGAGACATATTATGCGTTGGGCGCAATTGGCGTATTGCCCAAGCCATACGAAATTGAAGACCTGTGCGATCAGATCACCGATATGTTTGTAAATGCGTAGGGCATAATCGGGGCCCTTACTGCAATGGTCATTAAAGGAAACATGCTCTAGTCATTCGACTTTCGAAGCGGGAGACGTCGCTTGTGCTTGAACGTTTTGAGAGAATGCCATAACTTATTACAAAATTGGAACTATCCAGATCAGCCCCATAATTATGGAGCAAGATGCGACAGTTGGATGCCTCATTGACGGTTCTCATGTCAACCACGGGGAATTGGGGTGACATATCTTAAAAACCACCAGGTTTTATCTTCGCGCAATCTTCATGAAACGCGCGCACTTCTGGCTGATTTAAACTGTATTGATGCCATTGACGTCATTGGCCGACAAGGGGAGGTCGACGTATCGGTTCACACCGTTTCTTTCGCCGATTTAAATTTCATCCATGCGTCTTTTGGTGATGTCCGTCTTCAAATCCAGACACCGGAAAGCGAAACCAATTCGCTGTTCATGCTGGTTTTAACTGGCGGGGCAGGCACCGTGAATCATCGCGGGCAGGACCACGAAATAACCCGCGACAAGGGCCTGATGCGCGACATGCGCAAACCCTTGTTGGCATGTGAAGAAAAATTCGCCAGTCTGGGCGTGCAACTGCCTGTTGGTTTATTGCAACAACACTGCCGGACATTGATCGACGACGCCACGTCAATCTTTGATCTGGAATTCGATACCGGACTGGATTTCAGCACGGCAAGTGGCGGGCATGTCCGCGATACCCTGCACTATATCACCCATGTCCTCGATAATCCCCTTCATCACGTTAATAACAGCATCATCCTCAATGGCCTTCGCGATTTGCTGTTAACAAATGTTCTGATGCTACTGCCTAATTCCTGTTCCGATCTGCTGCATCGCACGCCAAAATCTGCCGCCGTTCCCCATTATGTCAAACGTGCGCGCGATTATATTCATGCCCATGCCGCAATATCGATCACGCTTGAGGATCTGGTGTCGCATGCAGGGTGCAGCTACCGAACCTTGCAAATGGCATTTAATGCCAGCTATGGCATGTCACCGATGGCATATGTCAAATCGGTGCGCATGGGCCATGCTCACACAGATCTGCTTGCGGCAGAAAGGGGGGTAACGGTGTCTGATATCGCCTTTAAGTGGGGCTTTATACATTTGGGCCGCTTTGCCCGATCCTACGCACGGCAATTCGGTGTCTTGCCGTCCGAAACCCTGCGACAGCACCGCTAAACTCCAGTCCCTATCCATTTGGCGCAACCCCTATCCACTTAGTGTCAAGAAACGGATAAACATCCGTTTTTCGCGTAGATAGACGCCTGCCTTCCTCTTATTTCTGATCAAATATATTTACGGGCGGGAAATGTCCTGCCCTGACAAACATCTGAAACGGCACCTTATACAACGCCGTTATCAGGGAGATGATCAGATAGATCGGGGGCTGAGCAGATGAGTGATCTGAGGGCGCAACTGAAACATGTTGGGCTGTTATTCGTTATTTTAATGTTATTCGGGTTCTGGGCGCATAGCGCGCAGGCCAATCCGAACTGGAAAAGCCTGCAAGGGCAGCCCGAATGTGGCGGCATCACGCCCAACGGGCAGTTGCAACCACCATGCGGACGTGAGCCCGCCACATTTGTGTCCAAGGCGGTCGGCAAATGTTCGCCGGGGTCGTTTTTTGATATCGGCACATGGTCGTGTTATTCTTGCCCAACAGGTTATAACCGCAATGGAAAGGCCGTTACCAGCGACAAGGCCTGCGACCGAAAAGTCTCCAAACAAAGCGTCGCCGCGACTTTTTTGGCGAAAAAAAGTTGTCCTTCCGGCTCGTTTATGGATCCACGCAATGGCGGCGAATGCTGGTCCTGCCCTTCGGGTTACGGCAGAACAGCCGCCGGGGTCGACAAGTGGAATGCTTGCGGCAAAGTTATGAAAAAGGCCGTTAGCGCGACCTTCAAAGGCAGTGCGTGCCCTCCTGGTTCCTTCACCGATCCGCGCAATGGCGGCGAATGCTGGACCTGCCCCGAAGGGTTTAATCGTAGCGCAAACAACGTAACCAGCAACCGGGCTTGCGTGCAGGTTCTGGAATTCCAGCCGGCTAAAAAAATTGAAGCCCTGACCTGCAAGGCAGGTGATCATTTCGATTTTGTCGATGGTGGGACCTGTTGGTCCTGCCCGCCCAATTTCATCCGTACCGTATATGGTGTAAAAACCGCCAAAGCGTGTGAAACCCAGGAAATGAAATGGATTACCCCGACCCGACAAATGCCGGGCCTGTTCGGCCTTAGTCCCGCGATTGAAGACATGGCGATTGACCTGATCCGGGACCGCAAGGAACTTGATGCCGCTATTGCCGATGGTACTTCAGAGGTTGCGGGCGCCAATTTGGGTGAAATTAAAAAAACGGCATGGTTGATATTAGAAAACGAACCGTGGAAAAGCGACGTTCTGCCCGCAGTGATTGCCGCTAAAATTCTTGCAGCGGCTCGCAAACCGGCAGGGCAACGCACGGCCATTGAAAAGAAAATACTCAGCGATATTGGCAAGCAAATTCAATGGAACCGCCAGTTCATTGCCAGCCAAACCCGGCAGGCTTTCAACGTTTGGATGAAAACCAGAACCGTCGATCAGGCCTCGCGGTCCAAAAACAACATGACGATGTTCATCGGCGCTGTCGCCACACCACCTGATTTTAATAAAATCGTGGCCTCAACGATGCAAGGAGGGTCAATGGCAGCCATGGTCGGGTCAGGTGTCGGAACAATCTTTCTTGCAAAATCGTTCAAGTTTTTGGCTCCTTACGCCAACCGTGGTGCCAAAGTAGCAACAGCCTTGTTTAAAATCGCAACCCCCGTCGGTAAAGTTGCCGTCACGGGCTCCCGCCTTGTTTCTGCTGCAGCCGGCCCTGCGCTGACCGCCGTCAGCACGATTGTCACGCTGGCAATGGAACTTGATAAATACATCAAGATCGAAGCCACCGAAGGCAAAATCCGGCAGGCTGAAGGTATCGCCAGTAAACCTGCCGACATCCCCCTGCTGCTGCAGGAAAAATCCGGCGAAGAACAGTTTCTGTTTCACTGGATGACGCTTACCAGTGCCGAAACGCCCGCCAGTGCCGACTTCCGGAAAAAACTGGCAGCAGCTCAAGACAGCGAAAAACGTACTGAAACGGCACAAATGCCAACCATTACAGGTGGCAAACCGCTGTCATCTTCTGTCATTGACGCAAGCAGCACCTCCAATGCTGCCATTGCATCCGTGCAGCAGGCGGTACAGCCTAAAGGCGGGTTCCGGTTCGAATTTACCGCAATACCAGGCCTGTGCCTGACCAACGGGGGGGGCAATGTGCCCGGCATGGCGCTTGGCGATTGTAAAACACCCGATAGCCCGTGGGTGGTGCCCGACAAACGCACTGGCGAACTAAATGTCGCCGGGGATTATTGCGTCAGCATTCTGGAATCGCGGCCGTCTGCCAATGCGTCGGTCATGCTTAAAAAATGCACCGATGCAAAGTTTAAAACCTGGGCTTTGGAGAAGTTGGGTCAGATCCGCTTTGTCGGCCCGGGTCCACGTTTGTGCATGAACGTTAATGATGCCAAACCGGCAAACGGCTCGCTGGTAACACTTGGTGCCTGCAGGCTTAAACAAACGCCATCGCAAATCTGGCGGATCTGGTCGCAATCCTAGCGATCACGCAATCAACAAATCTCACGGCGGATCGGCGCATCACAAATGGGCCGATCCGCCGCATTCAGGGGGAATATCTTTCGGTAACATTGGGGTGCCGGAAGAAAACAGGTTTATTTGGGGGGCCAAGCAGTGCCAGTTTTTCCATCTCCGTTGCCACGACAAACCAGTCGTATGCTCTATCGTAATGCTCTCATGGGTGTATCTCTCATTGCTCTTGCCGGTTGCCAGACAACGGGCTCAACCATTGGCGCGACCATTGAGGGGGACAATGGGGCACCCAAAACGGTGGTTGGCATGCCCACCGGCGATACCGCAATTCAAATGCTGGTCCGCCAAAGCATCGATGCGCTTAATAACGGTCATCTTCCCGATGCCTCACGGTTGATCAATCTGGCACTGAAACTTGATGTGACCAACCCGGACCTGCAATTTTTAAACGGTCTGACCTATCATCTGATGGGGGTGCGCGGCGATGCCTCAAAGTTCGAGCTGGCCGAACAGGGCTATAAACAATCGCTAAAATTTGATCCGGGTAATCTGTCCGCGCTGTATCAACTGGGCTTGCTTTACATTGATCAGCGGCGTTTTACACTGGCACAGGAAAACTTTGCCGCAGTGGCCGTGCATCAAGGCGACGATCCCGCCGTGCTCTATAGCCTGGCCTCGGCGTCCTATTATGCGCGGGACCCGAAAACATCCGAAGCCGCCTTGCGCCATTTGATGAAAGTCGCCCCCGAAACCAGAAACAACCCCGAAATCCTGAAAGCAGCCGCCTTGTCGTTATCGGCAATGGACGACCGCGCCGGCGCGACGGAATTTGCCAATGCCTATCAAAAAGCCGTCATGAATAAAGGCGAAACCAAAAATCTGAAAAACCGGATTGCGGGCTGGCAGTCGTTTTATAATTCGGATGCAAAAATAATCGAGGCCCAGTTTAACGGCGACGCTTATATTCCGCCCGACGCCCTGGAACCCGATAGTTCAACAGGCAATTATCCCCCCGCCGCCAGCGACCCATATGGAACGACAGATCCCTACGGAACGACTGATCCTTATGGCGCGCCATCAACGCAATATCCATCACAAGGGCAAGGGCCGGGGCAGGCGCAAGGTCAGGTCGGCAATGTTGACGGCGAGTTTATTGATACCGGCATGGTGGTTGTCGACGTGGTCCTGATAGGCACACAGGAAGATGTTCGTAATTCACGCGGCATTAATCTGCTCAACGGGCTGCAACTGCAATTTGGCGATCCGTTAACCGGGGCTGCCGGTTTTGGTTATGGCAGTTCACGCACCAAGGATTTCCTCAATAGCGGCCTTGCCGAAAGCACCCAAACCATTACCCGGCAAATCAGCATTCCGGCGGTGACCTATTCGCTCAACATTGCCAACTCGGCCGATGCCAATAACCAGGTGCTGGCAAAACCAAGTCTGGTGGCACAAGCCGGGCAAACGTCAGAGTTTTTTTCGGGCACCGAAATTCTCGCGGCCGCCGTATCGGGGGGCAGTGGCGACAGTGTCTCGGTGCAAAAGGAGGTTGGCGTAAAACTGGCCGTAACGCCTGAAATCTTACCCAACGATCTGATCCGCCTGCATGTGGTTGCTGAACGCACCTTTTTGACCGACCCGTCCAATTCTGTTGTGTTTGAATTTCGTCTTGATACCACCAAAACCAATGTCAATTCGACCGTCACCATGAAATTCGGGGAAACCCTGATTTTGGGCGGGCTTAGCGAACGCGAAACATCCAGATCAGCCGATGGTGTGCCGGGCCTTATGGATATTCCGCTGGTAAAGTATCTTTTTTCCCAACGTGTTGAGCGCCAGTTTGAACGTTCTATCCTGATTTTGATGACGCCGCGCCGCCCTACCTATACCCGCCAGGGGGTTGCTGATCGTGCGAAGGCAGATGAAAAAATGACGGAACTCGAGCGCGAGCTTAAACATCTCGAACAACGCCATGGCGACTGGTACACACCCCGCCCGACCTTTGATTTGTTGCGCGAAAAACTGGAAACCCAGGACTTTTTCGAAGAGTTCCGCGCTGGTGATGTCAAGATCGAGGCGTGGCAAAACGATCCCGACGGACAACAGCATATTGCCTCGGTGCGCAAGCGATTGCTGGGGACTAAACCGGGAAACAACATTTAAATTTTCGGGTCAATTTGGATAGGCACATCATGCGTCGCTTTCTGGCTTTATGTATGGTTCTTGCGTTGCTTGTGATGCCCGGTGCATTTGCACAGGCCCAAGACAACGGCAAATCAACCTGGCGGCAAATGCCGGGCACAGCGGCCGATATTTCCATCAATGCCGATGGGCAGGCCTATGTCGTTGGCACAGATGGCACGCCGTGGCGGTGGGACCGGGTTGAACAACGCTGGCGGCGGATGTCTGGCCGCTTTGTCCGCATTTCGGCCGCATTGGGCAACCGCCCGTGGGCTGTCAGCGCCGAGGGTGTTGTTTTTTATTATAATGGTTTGTGGTGGGAAGACCGGGGCAAGGGTGTGGTTGATGTGGCCGCCGACATTGCCGGAAATGTCTATGCCGCCAAGTCAAACGGCCAGATATTGAAATGGTATGCGCTGCGCAATGAATGGCAACCGTTTGACGGTAACGCCGCCCGCCTTACTATCGACGGTAACGGTTTGCCATGGGTTGTTGGCACGGACGGGCATATCAGATCATACGATGGTAAAAACTGGTTAACACTGCCCGGTCTGGCCCGTGATATTGCCATTGGCTCCACCGATATTGTCGTGATAGCCGATGCTACCGGCCTGATCCGACTGTGGAATGCAGAAGACAAAAGCTGGGCTATCATTGATGGGGCACGCGATGCCACGACAATTGGCGTTACCCCCGATGGCAAAATATGGGCCGCGGTCAAGGACGGTGTTATTTTGGCCAATGGCGGTTTACTGGATGAAGAAAGCAGCCTTGAACAAGATACCGTAAAAACCCCGAAAGCCGAACAACCCCAGACGCAACCCGTTATTGCCCCGCAGGCATCGGCGAGCGTCCCTGCGGCATCAGAACCCAATGCCGCAAGTATCGAGGCCCCGCCCATCGTTGTTGGTAACACCCCGCCAGCCATTACCAGCACATCCGACAGTGCCGGAACCAATAATGCTGCCCGGTCCGATTTCGTTGATCCGGTTACCATCACCACCAACGACAAGTTAACCTTTATAAACACCGAAAAAACGGCGAAAACGCTTGCTATCGGTGCCGATGGCAGCGTTTTTGGTCTGGATGATGGCGGCAATATTTTGCGCTGGTCCAACCGCAAAAGACAGTTTGACAGTTTTCCCGGCACACTGGTGCGCATCAGCGTTGACAAGGACGACCACCCTTGGGGCCTGTCGGCACTGGGGCGCGTCTTTCGCCACGACGGTAAAAGATGGCGGCAAATTTACAATGCCACCGCGTCTGATATATCCGTCGGGTATGATGGCACCGTACTGGGCACAAATGCTGCCGGTCGTCTTTTCAGGCTTAATGCGGCCCAAACCCGGTTTGAACCTGTTCCCGGCACCCGGATCAGCCGGGTCGCGACCGGGCCGGATGGCACCCCCTGGACCGTGCGCACCGATAAACTGGTGCAACGCTGTGACGTCACACCGTGCAAGGTATACCCCCAAAAAGCCAATGCCATTTCAGTTGGCCCGGATGGCAGTGTTTTTATCGTATCGGACAGCCACCACCTGATGCGCCTCAACGAAGATGGCCGGTTTGATATTGTGCAAACTGCGGGTAAAATTCCCGCTGATGTGGCCGTTGGGCCAATGGGCTACCCGTGGGTGGTTACCGATAACGAGCTTGTTTTGGCATCGACGTTTTTTGATCGCGACGAAAGCGACGACCCGCTAGAAGCCGCCACCACCGATGAAGACGGCACCACAGGCATCGGGGCAACGGCAACCGTTGCCAGCAGCCCGTCAAGCTTTACATTTTCCAAAAATATTACCTTCGACTCTGTCCCGGCACCCGGCCTTGGGTCGTCATCTGCCGTGCTTGCCAGCGATATAGATGGCATCATCTGGGCAACGGCCTATAACGCGGAAATTAAAAAATACAGTCCCCGACAACGGAAATTTGTCAGCGCCAATGCCCGGCTTGGCACCAATCAGGAAATCGTACTTTCATTTGATATTGCCCCGAATGGCGACATCTGGGCCTATGCCGACAGCATGCAAACACGCACTTTGCTGCGCGAACGCAATCGGGTTATCAAACAGTATAATATTGCCAATGCAGAGCCCAAAGATGTTGCTGTTAGCCCGGATGGCACCGTATTTGCCATTTTTGATTTTGGCTCGGATTGGTATCTGTATTCCAAAGCGCCTAATTCGGAAAACTTTACCAAGTTTAGCAATGACAATGAAATTTACAAAGTTTCTGTCGGACCGGGGAATGACATCTGGATCATCGACAGCGACAATGTTGTTAAACAATGGACCGGCAAAAAATTCCAGTCCCGTCCGGCACAGGGCCAAAAAGCAGGTGTCATTGCGGTTGGTAAAACCGACGGTACCGTTTACATCCGAGATCTGGATAACGGCCTGCTCAAATGGAACGGCATTAACCACAGTTTTGACCGTGTTAATAATATCAGCGCCGATTACGTCGCCATTGATGAAAAGGGGCGCCCCTGGGTAAGCGATGGCACCGCCAACGTCGTTAAACGGGCAAGAAACTAACGCATCTGATTGTTCTATATATTTAATTCATTCAAACAATTATCCCGGTTATGCTGCTACCCACGCAATGTTATCCTGTATTAAGCAACCGGTATTTATCATCACAGATTTTACGGAATTACTTTATGAGCAAACTTACCATCGTCGCCAATATTCATGCCGATCCCAGCCAGATTGATCTGGTCAAGGCCGAGCTGGAAAAACTTGTCCCCCTGACGCGCGCCGAAGAAGGATGCATTTGTTATGATTTGCATCGCGATAATGAGGATCCGGCACATTTTATGTTTTTTGAAATCTGGGAAACCCGTGCGTTATGGCAAACACATATGCAAGCCCCGCATATTGCCGCCTATGCGCAGGCAACCGACGGGGCTGTGGTCGATTTTCGCTTAAACGAAATGACGAATATCAGCTAAACCTGCAAAAACCTGACCGTCCATCTTCTGGCGGTCGTAACCGGGGCAGGGGTGTTTATTTTGTGCTGCCTGACGGCAAAACAAACATGTTTTCGTCATGACGCAACAGGCTTTGGCCAATTGCACCTTGCAGGGCAATGTCCTTGTCCCACGGCAAATGAATAATTTTGGGGCCCCGGCGCAGTTCCGGCACCTGGGCATCGTGCAAGCTGCGCTGGATTTCGGGTTCCATCAGGTCGTAAGCCCGCGCGCCAGACCCGGTGATTAAAATGCGTTCGGGCCCCAGCAAGGCAATCAGGTTGGCAATGCCATAACCCAGAACTTTGCCCGCATGACGAAACAAATCTGCCAGATCTTCATTTCCGTCGCGGGCCTGGCGCACCAGATCCATCATCTGGTCCTCACCGGGGTGTAACGGATTGGCGATATACATCTCTGGCGGCAGATCAATCAGCGCGCTGGCATCACGAAGAATAGCATAATCGCCGATATAGGCCTCCAGACAGCCGCGCCGCCCGCAATTGCACAAAGGACCATCGGTTTGATATTTTGTGTGGCCAAATTCGGCTGCCGCCCCGAACGGTCCGTTGTAAACAGCCCCGTTCAGCACCAGCCCCATGCCAATACCATAGCCCAGCATGATCACAGCAAAATCGCCATTGCCGTATAAACTGTTATCCTGGGTAATGGCGGTTGCAATGCAATTGGCGTCGTTCGACATTTGAACATTGGTGCCGTAACGGTCCCGCAGCGGTTTTGTGATGGCAATCTGGCGCAGTCGCAATGCGGGCGACCACATAATTTCGCCGCTGTTACTATCTGCAACCCCCTGAACGGCAATACCAATGCCCACCATACCCTGTGGCGATAGTTCAGGGTTTTCAGCCACGAACTGATCAATAAATTCACACAGCTTTGCAATCAGGCCCTGTTCATCCAGATCACGGGTATTCAGGCGGTGGCGGGTGCAACGCTCAATTTCACCCTTGAAGTTCCCCAGGGCGATCTCGATCAGGTTAATCGTCAGTTTAACACCAACCACATAGGCGGCCGACGCCACCAGATCAAGCAGCACCTTTGGTCGGCCGCGTGTCGCCCCATGGCCGCCATTTCCGCTGCCACCATTGCCGGCACTGCTGGTTTCCTGCACCAGCCCCTGCGCCATTAAATCTGCGGTTAACGACGTTACTGTCGCCGGGCTAAGCCCCGTTTGCGTGCCGATATCAATTCGCGCGGCGGGGCCATGAATGCGCAAATACCGTAAAATGGCAATTTGTGAGGGTTGGCGCGGTATGTCGGCGGCGGCGCGACGGCTCATGAACGGGGCCTGTTGGTATGCGGTTTACGGATCGGCACGGCTCGGCAGCCCGCGCGTGAAAGAGACCTCATCACCGGGGCGGTGATATTCGCCGCCCCGGTATTTATAGCTGTGTATTACAGTAATTCCTGTGCGGCAAGAATGTGAATGACGCCCCCATGCCGCTGGCCACAGTCGTGACACGGCGGCACAAAATACAGCCCTGTTGCGGTTGAAATGTCAGCCGTTATGCAACATGGGCGGGCACATTGGTGGCACCGGGTCCGGCAAGATGCATAAGGTGTTCCGGCATTTTACCCAGAATGATCATACCCAGAACGTCATCATGGGTCACATCGCGCGTGCTAACCGTGCCGACCAGCTTGCCATTTTTCATAACATGCAAACGGTCGGACAAATCAAACACGTCGTGCAAATCATGGCTGATCAGCAATATCCCCAGCCCGTCTTTTTTAAGCTGGTCAATCAAATCACCCACCATCCGGGTTTCCTGCACGCCCAGGGCCGCACAGGGTTCGTCCATAATCAGAATGCGGGCTTCAAACAACAGGGCGCGGGCAATCGCAACCGATTGCCGCTGCCCGCCCGACAAGGCCGATACCGGGGAATTGAATTTTTTGAAATTCGGGTTAAGGCGGTGCAAAACCTCGCGGGCTTTATGTTCCATTGCCCCATCGTCAAGAAACCCGGCCCGTGTCACAATTTCACGGCCTAAAAACAGGTTCTGTGCCGCATCCAGATTATCGGCCAGCGCAAGGTTTTGATAGATCGTTTCAATATTATTGTCGCGCGCATCGCGGGCATTTTCAATTTTCACCTCGCGACCATCCACAATGATCTGGCCGCGTTCGGGCGTATAGGCGCCCGACAAAACCTTGATCAGGGTTGATTTTCCCGCACCATTATGGCCCAGAACACCCACCACTTCGCCGGGGTAAAGATCAATCGACACCCCGTCAACTGCCTTCACACCGCCAAAGCTGATGTGAATATCGCGCATTTCGACCAATGGTTTTTTATGTGCTGCCTTGTCAGACATGGTCCAGCCCTCCCTTATGCCGTTGGATCGCTGTAGCGGCGATGGAAATATTTGTCACTAAACACCGCCAGGACCAGAACCAGACCGATAACGATGCTTTGCAACGATGTATCCACACCCAACAGTGCCATGCCACTTTGCAAGCTTTGCATCACCAGCGCCCCGATCAGCGCGCCGTAAATCGTACCAACCCCGCCCGCTAGCGATGTGCCGCCAATGACAACGGCTGCAATCACGCGCAATTCATCCAGCGTTCCCAGATCATTCCCGGCAGATTGCAACCGCGCCGATGAAATGGCAGCACTGACCGCGCAAAGAAGGCCCATCAGGGCAAAAACTGCAACGGTCATACGTTTGACATTAACCCCGGCCAGCTCAGCCGCCTGCGGGTTGCCACCAATGGCATAAACATAGCGGCCAAATCGCGTGCGTTTGGCAACCACCGTTAAAACAATGGCAACAACGGCAACAATCAGAAGCGGGATCGCAATACCATGGGAAATTTCAAGGTTTTCCGGGGTCGCGGGCAGGCCGCGCTGCGCCAGAATTTTTTCTGCGGCACGCGATGGCAAATAATAGGCGTTCAGCGTAATCACCGCGACCAGAACCAGACCGGCCTTGACCGCAGCATTGGTGCATTCCGCCCACACCGGTTTGACCGGAAATTCAAACGAAAGCCTGCGCCGTCGATCCATGATCGCGGCATAAATAATCGCAGCTATTGCAACGATGGCGGCAATCCAGCTCCACATCGCGCCGATCGTGCCATTAATGCCGCCGCCCAATAGAATAAAATTGGCATCCAGCGGGGCCACAGTGCGCCCTTGTGTTACCCACCACGCAGCACCGCGCCACACAAGCAAGCCGCCAAGCGTCACAATGAAGGCAGGCACCCCGAGATAGCCAACCGCAACACCCTGAATACCGCCAATAAGCGCACCAATCACCAGCCCGGCAAACAGCGTGATAATCCAGGTCATTGGGTGGTTATAGGCTAGAAATTGCGGCAAAATATCGGTCTGGATCACGCCCATAATCATGGCCAGAACGCCAAGAATGGAACCAACCGACAAATCAATATGACGGGTGACAATGATCAGCACCATGCCACAGGCCATAACAGCAACAGATGCCGTTTGAACCGACAGGTTAAACATATTGCGCGGCGTTATAAAACGCCCGCCCGATGCCAGGTCAAAGCCGATCCAGATAATCAGCAAAACCACGGCCAGACCGACAAGGCGGCGGTCAATTTCCATTTTGGCAAGAAGTTGGGTCATATAATGTGCTCGTCAGGCAGCGGGGCCGGAAAGCTCGCACCTCCGGCCCCGTGGTTTCGCAAGGTCGAATGAAAGGACAAACGCCTAGTTACAGGCGGCGACCTTGGTGTCTGTCACACCCTTGCACACCACATCCTTGCTAACCCACCCCGCATCAATCACAAGGTCAAGCTTGTCCTGGGTGATGGCAACCGGATCCAGGAAATAGGATTTCATGATTGTGCCGTTCGGGCTTTTCCAGTCCTGCGTGCCTTTAACATCGCCAAGTTTAGTGCCTTTGGCCAGCTCAACCGCAATTTCGGCCGCGCGCTGCCCCAAAAGGCGGGCGTCTTTCCAGACCGAAACGGTTTGTGTGCCCAAGGCAACCCGGTTAAGGGCGGCATGGTCGCCGTCCTGCCCGGAAACGGGAATACCCTGCATGCCCTGTGCGGCAAGGGCGGCAATCGCGCCGCCTGCTGTGCCGTCATTCGATGCGACAACGGCGTCAACCTTGTTGTCCGCCGCAGTCAGGAACTGTTCCATGTTGCGCTGGGCGATGGCGGGCTGCCAACTCTCGGTATAGGCCTCGCCAACAACCTTGATATCGCCGCTATCAATGGCAGCTTGCAAAACTTCAAGCTGGCCCTGATGCAGGATATCGGCGTTAGGGTCGGTCGGTGCGCCCTTGATGAAAACGTAATTGCCTTTGGGTTGCTTGGCAAAAACCGCCTCGGCCTGCAGTTGGCCGACTTTTTTGTTATCGAAGGTAATGTAATAGGCGTTCGGATTTTCGATCAGGCGGTCATACCCGACAATCGGAATGCCTTCATTAACCGCTTGGGTAATGGCAGCCCCGATCGAGGATGAATCCTGTGCCAGCACAATCAGGGCATTTGCCCCGCGCGAGATCAGGCTTTCAATATCGCTTAGCTGTTTGCTGGGCGAGCTTTGGGCATCGGCACTAATATAGTCAGCACCGGCGGCATCCAGTGCCTTGACGATGGCGGCTTCATCGGTTTTCCAGCGCTCTTCCTGAAAATTGGACCAGCTGACCCCGACAACCAGATCGGCAGCAAATGCATGTGTAGAGAGCAACACGGTGCCCGCAAGGGCGACCGAGGAGAGGAGCTTTTTCATTTGTTTCTTCCCTGAATGAATGTGCTTGGTGCGACATTTATTTTTATTATCGAAAAAATGTTGACGTGTCCGGCCAGCGCTGTCAAATTTTTTTTAGTCCATGAATTAAAAAATATGCATTTGTGCGTCTTTTTTGCCAAAACCCTGTCATCACAGATTGGATTTTTGATGAAAAAGCATGTTGCATCGCAAAATTTAATTCACCAACCAAAAATAAGTAAGAAATCAGGAAACGCCATGACCGCCAGTTACCATGATCTTAAAGGGAAAACCGTTCTCGTCACCGGGGGTGCCTCGGGAATTGGCGCATCACTAGTGCGGGCTTTTTGTGCCCAGGGGGCCACTGTCGGCTTTTTTGATATTGATGACAGTGCCGGGGAAAAACTATGCGACCTGATCGAACAGGAACTTGCTGTTCGCCCGGTTTATATGTCGCTAGACCTGCGCAATCAGGACGCCATTCCCGTTGCCATCGGCGAACTTGCCACCCGGATTGGCACGATTGATGTGCTGGTCAATAATGCCGCCCGCGATGACCGCCACAGCCCGGCGCAAACCGGCCCGGCGGAATGGCGCGAGCGGCTGGATGTTAATTTGTCGCACCAGTTTTTTTGTTCGCGCGCGGTTGCCCCGGCAATGGCAGAACAAGGGCACGGCAGCATCATTAATTTCAGTTCGGTCAGTTATTTGATGGGGTTGCCTGATCTGGTAGGGTACGAAACCGCAAAGGCGGGCATTATTGGCATGACCCGTGCGTTAGCGCGTGATTGGGGGCGCGATGGCATTCGTGTTAACACCGTTATTCCCGGTTGCATCATGACCCAGCGCCAGCTTGACCTGTGGATCACCCCCGAAGACGAAGCCCGCATTCAGGAACAACAATGTTTAAAACGCCGCCTGATCGGTGAAGATGTTGCACAAATGGTATTGTTTCTGGCATCAGATGTATCGTCGGCCTGCACATCGCAAAGCTTTATTGTCGATGGCGGGCTGGTTTAACCGTCTTTGCACTTCACATTGGGATATGCCCGTGTTTGTTAAACTGGCATAACCGAACCCGCCTTTTGTTGCTTCCCGCTAAATTTCGAGTTGATCATGCCCCAGCACACTGCCCCGCAAAAAAACGAACCGGTCATCATTCGCGAACAAGCCAACCCTTATCGCGATTGTATTCAGGGGCTGGCCAACCAACCCATTACCGTGGTGCGTTTGCTGCGCGATGCCGTAAACGAAAACCCCGTCGTCGCCCGGGACCGCAAGTTCAATGTGCCGGAAATTCACGATATTGTCGGGCGGCTGGTTGAAAACCGGCCCCGGGTCGCCATCATTGCCGGGGCACCAGACCACCCCGCCCATCTGCTTGACCGGCCCCAGGCATTAATGGCCGCCATTCGGATATGGGAGCAGGGCGGGGTGCCGTTTTTGTTTCATGTCCCGGTTATTTGTGATGGCACAGCGCAAAACAATATCGGTCAAAGTTATTCGCTGGTATCGCGCAATAATACGGCAGCGGCGGTTAATATCACCTTTGAAGGCCACAGCTATCATGCAGCCTACGTGATTGCCGGGTGCGATAAATCACCTGCCGCTGTTGTCGCCGGGTTGGCGGCGGCCGATCTGGCCCGCGCCCATCGCGGCGATCAGGCCCCGGTCTGGGCGGTGTTTGCACCGTCGCATGTGCTTAAAGGCGGTGAAATACCCGATGGCACAAGGCGGTTGCTCAATAAAATTGCCGATGATGCCGACCATGCCGGGCACGATGACCTTGGCGGCGATATCCGCGAAAATATGCGCTACATCCTGCAATGCACGTCAGACGAGGCCTTTGCCGGTCTGCTTGAACGCGCCCGTTTGATTGGCATTATTGACAGTGCGACGGAACGCCGCGTGCTTGACGAACTGGCGGCCGCCACCTGTGATTCCAAGGGCGGCATTTGTGCGTTTAACGGTACTGGCAATTCATCACGCACCATGCTGGCCGCATTCGGCCTAACCCCGCCCGAACTGGAACTGCTCACCGATGTTCCGCCCTTTGCCGCGGTTGCCGTCGGGATTGATGCGCTGTTTTCGGCTTTCAACAAACCGGAATATGCGATCAGCAATTTGTTAAAGCGCAATTTTGCCAATTTTGTCCGTGTCCATAATGCCACCGGTTCGAGCAGCAATATGTTGCTGCATCTGCCGTTCATGATGCGCTATGCCGGGTTTGACATTACGATTGACGATTATCAGGACGTGCGCACCACAACGCCGGTTCCCGAAATTTTCGCCCACAGCCTGACCGAAAACCGCGACACCTTTGTTTTGGCCCAACAAATGGCCGAAGGCAAAAACCGGGGCATGGAAAGCATTTACCGTGTGCTAAGCGACCTTGGCGTGGAAATGGACCTTGATGCCCCGACCATTTTGGGCAAAAGCTGGGCCGAACGAATTGCCAACCTTGATAACCCTGTCGATCTTTCGCTGGGCGATAAATCGGTTATTCGGGCAACGCCGGTTCGCCAACGATCCGGGGTGGATGTGATCACCGGCAGCTTTTTTGAAAACTGTGCGGTTAAAACATCGGGCATGAGCGACCATTTGCTTAGCCATTTTAACGACCATGTTTTTATCGTGCGGTATTACGAAAACGAACATCTGTGCAACGCCGATTTTGCCGCCGCCGATATGGTGGACCGCCTGATGAAAACCGAGGGTGTCGACCCTGAACTGATTGCCGCTATCGTTAAACGCAATGGCGGTGACGTTACGGATGGCACATCATCGCACGATATGCTGGCACAGGGCCTGTTATCCTTCGCCTTTGTCATTGGCGGGCAGGGGCCACAGGCCTATGGCATGCCCGAAATGTTTGCGCCATCGCAAAACCTGCGCCATCACCGCATTCTTGAAGCATCGAGCATGCTGATCACGGACGGGCGTTATTCGGGTGTTACCAAGGGGGCCTGCATTGGCCATATGGTGCCCGAGGCTTTTGTCGGGGGCGGGATTGGACATTTGCAAAACGGCGATGTGCTGCGCCTTGATTTAACAAAACTGACGCTGGACTGGCTGGACCGCGATGCATTTGTCGCCGGGCAGGAAATTGTTGCCAACCCGGCGGATTTGCCAACCCGCGCCCCGTTATTTGCCGAACGTCAACACCGCATGATCAACCGCCAGCAAGATATTGCTGCCAGTAATGTTATGGATCATGTGTCGAACGCGGCACGCGGCATCGTGCCTGATGTGGTTGACCGGCGCGCCGTAAATCCGTGGCGATAACGCCAGTTTTGTAGAAACCTTAAAGCCCCCGTTTCGCAACGGGGGCTTTAATTCCGGCTAAAACCCGTGTAACGCCCCGCCATCAACCACCAGAATTTCCCCGGTAACATATTGCGCCGCTGGCGATGCAAGATAGGTCATCGCCCAGCCAATATCTTCGGGCGTGCCAAAGCGGTCCATCGGGATGCGCGCCTTGATTTTTTCAAACCGGGCCGGGTCGGTTTTGGTGGCTTTTTCAAACAAATCGGTCTTGATCCAGCCCGGCGCCACACCATTGACCCGGACATTTTCGGGCGCAAGCTCGGTCGCCAGCGACCGCACCATTCCGACATAGGCTGACTTGGCGGCCGAATAACCAATCACATGCGGTATCCCCAAAAACGATGCCATCGATGCCGTAAACAGCAACGATCCACGGCCCCCTTGTTTTAACTGCGGTAAAAACGCCTGGCTAAGGGCAAAGGCACCGGTAACGTGGGTGTTCATCACACTGGTAAAATCATCTGTCGTCATGTCGGCAAACGGTTTTTTGACGGTATTGCCCGCATTGTTGACCAGAATGGATACAGGGCCAAACCGGCTTTCAACATCACGGGCAAAGGACTTGGCGTTTGCCGTATCTGTTACGTTAAAGGCAATTGTACCAACATTATCGCCCAAATCCTGTTTTGCCATCGCCAGTTTTTGCTCGTTGCTGCCCGTCAGGATCACCTCGGCCCCGGCACTGAAAAAGCATTTGGCAATGGCACGGCCAAGGCCGCCGCTGCCCCCGGTAATCAGGGCACGGTGACCGGCCAGCGAAAAGGCATTCATCGTCATTTTTCATCCCCGTTTTCGGGTTGATAATCGCCAAAACGGATCAGAATTTTGGTAATCGCACCAGGGGCCGCTGCCCATTCGCGCATGGCGGCATCGGCGGTATCAATCGGCACGATTTTTGAAATGATGATATCGGCACAGGCCGGGTTATCTTCAAGGTACCGGGTGACGTGTTTGAAATCATCGCGCGTTGCCCCGCGTGACCCCAGAATTTCAATTTCCTTGGAAACAAACAGGCGCGTTTCATATTCGACCGGCACCTTGGTGTAACCCACATAAACCACGCGGGCACATTGCGATGCCGCATCGACAGCCTGACGAAAGGTATGCGGGCTGCCTGCGGCCTCCAGAATAACTGACGGGCCGTCGCCGTTTGTCAGGGCCAGCAAGCGATCAACGACATTTTCGGTGGCGGCATTAACCATATTGACCGCCCCTAACTGACGGGCGATCTCGAGTTTCTGTGCTGAAAGATCCACGGCAATCACGTGCGCGCCTTTGCGCAGGGCGGCCAGAACAATGCCCAGCCCGATCATGCCCACACCTAAAACCGCAACGGTTTCGCCCGGTTCAATCCGCGCCCGTTCCACGGCATGAAAACCGACCGCCAATGGCTCAATCAATGCCGTGTCGCGCGGGGAAAGGGTGTTAACCGGGATGATATGGTTGTGGGGAACACAGGTATATTCCGCCAGCGCCCCTTCACGTTGCACCCCCATCGTCTGATTATTGCGGCATGCATTGGGCCGGTTTTTGCGACACGCAAAACATGTGCCGCAATTAAAATAGGGCAATATGGTCACCCGTTGCCCAACGCCAAGGGATGCGGGGACATCGTCGCCGATATCGTCGATAATGCCCGAAAGTTCATGTCCGGGAACCCGTGGAAAATTCACCAGCGGGTTCCGTCCCTGAAAACTGCCAAGATCGGACCCGCAATAGCCAACATAAAGCAGACGAACGCGCACTTCACCGGGGCCGGGGGCCGGAATGGCCCGCCGGGTCAGCGAAATGCTGCCCGGCGCGTCAATACATATGGCTTTCATGTGTGTATTCATGATTGTTACCTGCCTTTTATGCCACGCCAAAACGATCAAGGGCATCGTCACGCAAGGTGGTGCCTGCACCGGGTTGTTGGGGCACAAGGAAATAACCGTCCTTAACTGTTGCCGGGTCGGTAAAGCATTCACGCAGCCACGGGATATATTCCAGCATGGTGTTGGATGGATGGCCGATGGCGGTGTGGATATGGGTTTGCATCATGTCCCCCACATGCGAGACCACCGGCAATCCATAATTCAGGGCCATATCGGCAACCTGTATCCATGGGGTAATGCCGCCTAACCGGGCAACATCGGGCTGGGCATAATGCAGGGCCCCGGCCTCGATAAAGGTTGCAAAATTGTGGGGTAAATAAAGCTGCTCGCCCAAGGCAATCGGGGTTGAGATGCTTTCGGCAAGGCGCTTGTGGCTAAACACATCATCATACCAAAGCGGTTCTTCAAACCACATCACATCGGTATCGGCCAGATATTTGCCAAACCGCATTGCCGTTGGCAAATCCATCAACCCGTTGGCATCAACCGCCAGGGTAACATCAGGGCCAATGGCCTTGCGCACGGCTTCAAGGCGCTTGATGTCGGTGCTCAGGTTCGGGCTGCCCACCTTGATTTTAACCCCGGTATAACCGTCATCCTGCACAAGGCGGCGACAATCATCAATCAGGGTTTCCATTGGCCAGTTCAGCCAGCCACCATCGGTATTATAAGCACCAATTTTACGGGCATTGCCGCCCATTTCCTGCCACAACGGCATGCCGCTGGCCTTCGATTTGATATCCCACAGCGCAACGTCAATGGCACCAAGGGCAAGGTGGGTTATGCCGCCCCGGCCAACCCATTGCACTGGCGGGAAACGTTCCATTTCACGCCACAGGGCGGTCACCTCCAGCGGATTGCGCCCGATAATCAAATCAGCAAAGCAGGTTTCAATGCATTGCGTGATCAAACGGTCGGTCGGCAAATGGGCATGGGTGCCCGAATAGCCATAACCGATAATCCCGGCATCGGTTTCAATCATCACCCCCGGCGCGCCCCAATGGGTCAGGGTGTGGGTGCTGTCTGAAACGCCGTTGCGGGTAACAGGAACATGCAGGATGAAGGTTTTAAGGGCCGTGATTTTCAATTGACCAGTTCCTTTAAATACGGTTTCAGCGATAAAGCAATTGGGGCAGGGCAAGGCTGAGTTGCGGGATAAAGGCCAGCAAAAACAGCACAATCAAAAGCGGGATGAGGAAAGGTGCGGTTGCCTTGACGCATTCTTCAAAGCGCACACCCGATACGCGCGACAGCACATAAAGCACCATGCCAACCGGCGGTGTTAACAGCCCTAACATCAGGTTGAGGATAACGATGATGCCAAGGTGAACCGGGTCAATACCCACCGTGTGGGCAATGGGCAGAAGAACCGGCACCAGAATGGTAATCGCAGCAATTGTTTCCATGAAACAGCCAACAATCAGCACCAGAACCATCATCATGAAAATGATCAGGTATTTGTTGTCGGTAAAACCAAGAACGAAATTTCCCAGATGCTGCGCCGACTGGTTGGCCGTTAAAATCCAGGCAAAGACTGCCGCCGCCCCCACAATCAGCATAATCGCCGCTGTTGTTTCAACGGTGTCCATGGTCACGCGCAACAAATGGCGGATGGTCAATGTGCGATAAACGGCAAGACCTAACACCAGCGAATAGGCCACCGCGGCAACGGCGGCTTCGGTCGGGGTAAACAGGCCGGTGGAAATGCCGCCAATAATGATCACCGGGGTCATCATCGGTAAAAAGGCATCCTTGCTGGCCGTGCCAAGGCCCGACAATGAAAAGGCACGGTCCCTGGGATAGTTCCGGCGGTGCGAATACCACGCTACCATTGCCATTAAGGCAACGGCCATTAAAAGACCCGGCACCACACCGGCCAAAAACAGCTGCCCGATCGAGACCTGCGCAATAACGCCATACAGGACCAGAGGTAAGGACGGCGGGATGATGGGACCAATGGTGGAAGAGGCCGCCGTAATGCCCACGGCAAACCCGGTTTCATACCCGGCATCGCGCATGGCCTTGATTTCAACATTGCCAAGGCCCCCGGCATCGGCGACAGCCGCGCCCGACATCCCGGCAAAAATCACGCTGGCACCGACATTAACATGACCCAGCCCGCCGGGCAGCCAACCGACAAGGGCGCGGGCAAAGTTAAATATGCGCACCGTGATACCGCCGGTATTCATCAAATGACCGGCCATGATGAAAAACGGCACGGCGAGCAATGGAAAGCTGTTAACCCCGTTGATCATATTATGCAGCATGCTGATCGGCGGCATGCCCGCGATGATCAGGTAAACCAGCGATGACCCGGCAAGGGCAACGGCAACCGGCGCACCACACACCAGCAAAACTGCCAGAAGAATAAACATGATAGCAAGGCTCATGGGGCGGGCCTCCGCAGGGTGTGAAAACCACGCACCAGTGTGACAAGTGCGGTAATGGCAAGGCAGACAACCACGGCCCAGAACAGGTATCCGCGTGGCACATCTATGCTGATCATGCGTTGATGCCCGACACGATTGGCCAGTGCGGCCCCCGACCATGCGGCATAGCCAAAAAACGCCGCACTGATCATGTCCATCAGGAAAAACAGAAAGCGGGATGCTGTTTTGGGAATGTAGAGGTGGAAGAAATCCAGATAGATATGGCTTTTCTTGCGCGCACAAATAAAGGCACCGGAAAACGTCACCACGATTAACAAATAGCGAGCAATTTCTTCGGTCCAGGGGATAGAACTGTTAAGCGCGTAGCGCGAAAAAAACTGTAGGAAAACGACAAGAATAAGCGCCCAGAACACTGCAAAAACAGGGGCATCCCACCATGAAATATCGCTGATGTCGGTTTGCTGAGCGTCGATTTGCGAGGTGATTTCCTCGGCAATCTTCTGGTCGTATGAGAGGTTGTTCATTGCCACCTTCACCACGCTTGACCGGGGGGAGGCGAACGGCACCTGCGCCGTTCGCCCTGCATGACAGGATATTACTGCCCGATTGCTTCAAGACGTTTGAAGGTCTCTGGCGACCACGGCATGTTGTCCTTCTGCAAAAGCGGCTGGACGATATCCATGAAGGGTTGACGGTCAACGTCATGGACATTGACACCTTTGCCCTTGAACCAGGCGACCAGACTGGCTTCCTGATCGCGAACATCCTGTGTTGCCTTGGCAGAAGCATCTTTCAGGATGGCGAAAATGATTTTGCGATCTTGATCTGAAAGGCTGTCATTGGTCACACCCGACATAATCGTGGTCAGGGTTGCTGTGGTGTGGCTTGTCAGGCTGATATCGCTTTGGACTTCGTAAAACTGGGCTGCCTTGATGGTGGGCAGCGGGTTTTCCTCGGCATCGACAACACCCTGTTGCAGGCCAAGATAAACTTCGGAAAAGGCCATCGGGGTGGGGTTGGCGCCAACAGCTGTGGGGAACAGGGTATAAGCCGGAGCATTGGGGACGCGAATTTTAAGGCCCTTCATGTCGGAAGGTTTCAGGATTGGCTTGTTCGCGGTTACCTGACGGGTGCCATAATAGGTGTGCGTGATCAGGACGTTGCCGGTCGCGTCCTGATAGCCCTTTGCCATTTCATCGCGAAGGGCACTGTTCCAGAAGGCCTGCCAATGATCAAAGTCGCGAAAAACAAACGGATAATCCAGAATGCCGATCTCTGGATAGCTTTGCGCCATAAAGGCCGGGCCGGTGTAAATCAGATCAATGGTGCCCAGTGACAGGCCTTCATTGATGGCTTCTTCGTTGCCCAGCGAAGATGACGGAAAAACCTGCATTTCATAGCGGTCATCGGTCTGTTCTTTAATCGCCCTGGCCGCGTCAAGCAGCACCTTATGGTACGGCGTTGATTCATCATAAACATGGGCGAATTTTAAAATTGTGGTCGCCTGTGCCGTGGTGAACAGCCCTAGCGTCAGCGATGCCGCCAATGTGACAGCAGGAACTATTTTGCGCAGTGAAAAAGACATCGGGTTTCCTCCCATGGAAATATATCGGTGTGGCGTGTTTTTGCTTTTGTTGGATACGAGACCTAGCAAAAATGGATATTGAGCGCAATATCCATTTTAAATGAATTGACGAAATACCGGATCGCAGGGGATAAAACGGGGAAAATGAGGGCCCGGATGAAAACCGAACCACCGCGCATCAATGATGCGGTTTATAAAATTCTGAAATCAAACATCGCCCAGGACCGGATTCCCTGCGGGGTCCGCATTCGCGAAACCGACGTTGCCCGAATGCTTGATATCGGGCGGGTGCCGGTGCGCGCGGCCCTTGCCCGTCTGCAAGAAGAAGGCGCACTTGTCAGTGCCAGCGGGCAGGGATATGTGCGCACCGGCAACGCTGCGCCAGATGGGGCACGGTTTGGCGAGCTTGACCTTGATATTGATCCCGAACTGCAAGGCGTGCTGGGCAACCGCAACTGGCGCATGCGTATATTTGACGAAGCCGAATTGACCGTGGCATCGGCCCTGGTCTTTGGCACCTATCGCATTAGCGAGGCGCGGCTGGCGGGGCACTATGGTGTTAGCCGCACGATTGCGCGCGAATTTCTAAGCCGGATCGAACGGGTCGGGCTGGTATGCCAATTACCCAATGGTCGCTGGCAGGCAGGCCCCATGACCGACAAGGACATTCGCGACCATTACGCCATGCGCTGCGCACTCGAACCTTTGGCGCTTCGCACGGTGGCCGGGACCCTTAAAAAATCATCGCTTGGTAAAATGATTGCCCGCCTTGAAGCCGCCCAGCGCCGGATTGAAACGGTAACGACGGATGATATTTTGCGGCTGGAAAAGGATTTGCACGTTGATATTATTCTTGGCGGCGATAATCGCCCGATGAACGATGCCATTCATCGCAGCCAGTTACCGCTGATTTCAACCCACATTTCCTTTGTCGCAACCCAGTCCTACGACATTGTCGAAAGCACCATCACCGAACATCTCGCCATTGCCTTCGAGCTAAAAGCGGGAAATGCCATGGCGGCATCGTCGCTTCTTGAACAGCATTTGATGCGCGCGCGCGAAACCACCTTGCGCCGTCTCTCGGACTTGCAAGACAGCCATCTGCCCAACCGGCCCGACTTTATGGTGCCGGTGTAAAAACGGTCTGGGAATGCAGGCACATATCAGCCAGTTTCCATAATCGCAAACAACTGGCTATCGCGGTCTTTTGCCGGGGGCAGGCCGAACATGCGGCGATATTCGCGGGTAAACTGCGACACACTTTCATACCCCACGGCATAGGCCGTACTGCTTGTGGTCATCGCTTTCGACATGATCAGGCGCCGGGCTTCAATCAGGCGCAACTGTTTTTGAAACTGCAGGGGCGACAGTGACGTTACGGCGCGAAAGTGTTGATAGAAGGATGACGGGCTCATGCCTGCAGTATCGGCAAGGCGGTCGGCAGTCAGGGTTTTATTAAACTCAGCCTGCATAAGGGCAATTGCCCGGGCAATCCGCTGGTTGTGGCTATCAGGCCAGCCCAATTGGCGAATTTCCGCGCCATGCGGGCCGATCAATAACCAGTAATGCAGTTCACGCACCAACTGCGGATACAGAATTTTTATCGATTCAGGTCGCTCGCATAATCGTATCAACCGCAAGGCTGCCTCGGCAACGTCTGGTTCGGTAGGTGCTGCGCGCACGGCAATGTCGTTGGTGTCGGCTGGTGCCGCCATTTGCACCGCAAGATCGGCAATAATCGAACGGTCCAGATCAAGTACCAGCGACAGATAAGGTTCCGTTTCGCTTGCCTGTGTAACTTGGCTGACGGTCGGCACATCAGCCGTAATCAAAAGGGTATCGCCCGCCTTTAATGTAAGGTTATTGGCCCCCATTGCCACCTGTTTTCCGCCTTGAACGACCAGACAAACCAAAGGCCGCGAAATGGCATAATCAAGCCCCCCAGGTGCCGTTGCACAAATGGTGGTTAGCCCCGGAATGGGGGTTTGGGCAATGCCGCCACGGTTGGCATTTGCGGCCGCGTATGTTTTTACACTCGCTAAAAGCTGACTGGTCATGCCCAGACCATACCCTTATTGCACCGGCATGGTAAATCCCGATTGGAGGAATAGGCTAACCATGTGGAGGTTCCGGCAACGACGCGATCGCCCGTTAAGCGCTAGAAGACACAACACCTGCAAACAATAGGAGTTGTCCATGACTAAAATTGCAATCGTTACCGGTGCCAGCCGCGGCCTTGGCCGTAATACCGCCCTGAGCATCGCCCGCAAGGGCAGCGACGTGATCATTACCTATCAAACCCGTAAGGTTGAAGCGCAAGCTGTTGTCGCTGAAATTCAGGCGCTGGGCCGCAAAGCCGTTGCGATGCAACTTGACCTTGGTAACGTCTCAGGCTTTGCTTCTTTCGCCAAAAAATTGATCCCCTGTTTGCAAGAACATTGGCAACGTGAAACCTTCGACCATTTGGTTAATAATGCCGGTCACGGGGACATGGCACTAATCGCTGAAACCACCGAGGCACAGTTCGATAAACTGGTCGATGTTCATTTCAAAGGTGTGTTTTTTCTGACCCAAACCTTGCTGCCGCGGCTTGCCGATGGCGGGCGGATTGTAAATTTGTCCTCGGGGCTGACACGGGTTTCCTATCCCGGCTTTGGGGCCTATTCGGCCGTTAAGGCCGCCGTCGAGGTCTTGAGTATTTATATGGCGAAAGAACTGGGCGCGCGCGGCATTGCGGTTAACACCGTCGCACCCGGGGCCATCGAAACCGATTTTCTGGGCGGTGCCGTGCGCGATATGCCCGATCTGAACAAGGTTTTTGCTGAAATGACATCGCTGGGTCGTGTCGGTGTTCCTGACGATATCGGTCCCATGATCGCCACCCTGCTTTCAGAAGATAGCCGCTGGGTGAATGCCCAGCGAATTGAGGTTTCTGGCGGGCAGGCGATCTAGCCCTTATCGCAATCTCGTTGCTGCGTATGACGCCACCATGAATATTGACCGCCGGGCTTGTTGTGCCTGGCGGTCAATATCCGTTGACCCGCATGTTTCATCACCGGCACGGCAGGGTCATAAGGCTGTTTCTTAAACAAACTGGACCGGTGCGCAATCATACAATGAAAGTGTCGCATTTTTCCGGTTCGTGTCATGTTCCCCTTGATACAGTTGCAAAATCAAAAAATTCAGGGGCTGGCTTTTCATGACCCATTTTTCTGCGCTATCGCTTTTGAAAAACGCGCTGACCGGGAACAAAAACTGGGCGCCGCAATGGCCGGACAGCCAGCCAAAAGCCGAATATGACGTCATCATTGTTGGTGCTGGCGGGCATGGCCTTGGCGCGGCCTATTATCTGGCCAAGGAACATGGCATTACCAATGTTGCCGTGATCGACAAGGGATGGCTTGGCGGGGGTAATACTGGCCGTAACACCACAATCATTCGCTCTAACTATCTGTATGATGAAAGCGCACGTCTGTATGACCATGCGCTTGATCTGTGGGATGGCTTAAGCCAGGATTTGAATTACAACGTAATGTATTCAAAGCGCGGCGTTTTGATGCTGGCGCATAACGTTCATGATGTTCAAAGTTTCAAGCGTCATATTCATTCCAACCGGTTAAACGGTGTTGATAACCGCTGGCTGAGCGCGCAAGAAGCCAGGGAATTTTGCCCGCCGCTTGATATTTCGCCCACTGCACGCTTCCCGGTATTGGGAGCTGCGTTGCAAAACCGGGCCGGAACCGCCCGCCATGATGCGGTTGCCTGGGGCTATGCCCGTGCAGCCGCCATGCGTGGGGTTGATATTATTCAAAACTGCCCGGTAACCGCCATTCGCCGCGGCCCGGACGGGCATGTTACCGGCGTTGAAACCGCGCGCGGTTTCATTGGGGCAAAAAAAGTTGCGGTATCGGCAGCGGGGCATACATCGGTTGTGATGGATACGGCTGGCGTGCGGCTTCCGCTGGAAAGTTACCCGTTACAAGCGCTGGTGTCCGAGCCGGTAAAACCGGTTTTACCCTGTGTTGTCATGTCCAACACCGTTCATGCCTATATCAGCCAGTCCGACAAGGGCGAACTGGTAATCGGATCGGGGACCGACCAATATACCAGCTATTCACAGCGCGGGGGCTTGCCCCTGATTGAACATACAGTGGCGGCCATCTGTGAAATTTTCCCGATTTTTAACCGAATGCGGATGTTGCGCAAATGGGGCGGCATTGTTGATGTGACGCCAGACCGTTCGGCAATTCTGGGTAAAACCCCGGTGCCGGGTTTGTATGTAAATTGCGGCTGGGGCACGGGCGGGTTCAAGGCCACACCGGGGGCGGCACACATGCTGGCATGGACCGTGGCCAAAGACGAACCCCACGCCATTAATGCCCCTTTCACGCTAGAGCGATTTGGCACCGGACGTCTGATCGACGAAGCCGCTGCCGCCGCCGTTGCGCACTAAGGAGAACGGATATGTTGCTGATCCATTGCCCCTATTGCGCGCAAACCCTGCCGGAACTGGAATTTACCTATGCTGGTGAAGCCCATATTGCGCGGCCTGATGCCTCAAGCCCGGTCAGTGATGAAGAATGGCGCAATTTTCTGTTTATCCGCACCAACGTTAAAGGCCCGCATTATGAACGCTGGCGTCATTCGCATGGCTGCGGCCGGTTTTTTAATGCGGTGCGCGATACCGTCAGCGACCGTTTCCTGATCACCTACAAGGCGGGTGAAAAACGCCCTGAATTGTCCGACTTGCTGGAGAAATCGAAATGAACCTCTTTCGCATTCCCGGGCAGGGTCGTGTTGACCCCACAACGCCAGTTGAATTCACGTTCGATGGCAAAACCGTTTCAGGGTATAAAGGCGACACAATCACCTCTGCCCTGTTGGCCAATGGCATTCATTTGATGGGCCGGTCGTTTAAATATCACCGCCCGCGCGGGGCCGTTTGCGCCGGGTCGGAAGAACCCAATGCGCTGGTCGGCACACGCCGCGGTGCCGGGCAGTTTGAACCCAACACCCGCGCCACCGTGCAGGAAATCTGGAGCGGTCTGGAAGTTACCAGCCAAAACCGGTATCCCAGCCTGTCGTTTGATATTGGCGCGGTAAATGATCGCGCCTATATGCTGTTTTCAGCCGGGTTTTATTACAAAACCTTCATGTGGCCAAAATCGTTCTGGGACAAGGTGTACGAGCCTTTTATCCGTTCAGCGGCCGGGCTTGGTGTGTCGCCCAGCGAAAATGACCCGGATAAATATGCCTCGCGCTATCTGCATACCGATGTGCTGGTGATTGGGGCTGGTCCCGCTGGTTTGGCCGCGGCATTAAGTGCTTCCCGTGCCGGTTTGCGCGTCACACTGGTCGATGAAAACCCCGAAGCAGGGGGCACTTTGATAAGCGAACCACAAACCATCATTGACGGCGTGCCGGCATGGCAATGGATTGATCAGACGGTTGCCGAACTTATATCGCTGGGCGTGCGCGTTATGACCCGCACCACAGCGATTGGCTATTATCACCAGAACATGGTCGGCCTGTGCGAAAAACTGACCGATCATTTATCATCACCAAATGCAAACATGCCGCGCGAACGCCTGTGGCGGGTGCGGGCCAGGCAGGTTATTTTGGCGCAGGGTGCGCTGGAAAAACCGCTGGTATTTGATGGCAACGATCGCCCCGGTGTGATGCTGGCGGGATCCGCGCAAACCTATTTGAACAAATATGGCGTCCGTGTCGGCAACAACGCCGTTGTGGTGACCAGCCACGACAGCGCCTGGTACGCCGCCTTTGACCTTGCCGATGCCGGAACGAAAATTCAGGCGATTGTTGATACCCGTGCCGAACCCGCTGTCGAGCTGGTGGCCGGCGCAAAATCACGATCAATCAGGATTTTGTCGGGCTATAGCGCAACCGGCACACAGGGGCGTTTGCGTATTAAATCGGTGCGAATAAACCCTGTTATCAATGGCAAGGTTGGCGCGCCTGAAACGCTGGAATGCGATTGCCTGTTAATGTCGGGTGGCTGGACGCCATCGCTGCATTTGTTTTCCCATACCAAAGGCGCGCTTACCTGGGATGCAGATATGCAAACATTTTTGCCTGATCGCAAAACCGAAGATTGCGAAATTGCCGGGGCGGGCAGGGGCCTTTGGGGAATTGCCGCAGCATTGAATGACGGTGCCGCGATGGGGGCGGTGGCGGCCCGTACTCTTGACAAGGTTGCCACCAACACCGTGTATGACGTTACCAATGACCGCGTTGGCACCGGGGTCAGCCACACAGAACTGCCAACTGATCTTGATCCTGGCAAGGCACGCGCCTTTGTCGATTTCCAAAACGATGTAACGGCCAAGGATTTGCGCCTGGCCGTGCGCGAAGGCATGCATTCGATCGAGCATGTAAAACGCTATACCACCAATGGCATGGCAACCGATCAGGGTAAAATGTCCAATATGAACGGGTTGAACATTGCCGCCGATGCCTTGGGCAAGCCGCAGCCAAAAGTAGGCTTAACCACGTTTCGCCCGCCTTACACGCCAACATCGTTTGGCGCATTTGTCGGCTATCATCGCGGCGATCATTTTGACGTTACGCGCAAAACCCCGATTGATAGCTGGGCCGAAGAAAACGGTGCGGTGTTTGAGCCTGTCAGCATGTGGCGACGCGCCCGGTATTTTCCCCAAAACGGCGAAGATATGGACGGTGCCGTTTCGCGCGAATGCAAAACAACCCGTTCGGCGGTTGGCATGTTTGATGCCTCGACACTGGGCAAGATCGAAATTGTGGGCCCCGATGCGGTTGAGTTTATGAACCGCATGTACACCAACCCCTGGACCAAACTGGCACCGGGCAGAACCCGCTACGGGCTTTTGCTGGGCGATGACGGTTTTATTCGGGACGACGGTGTAATTGGCCGTTTAAGCACTGATCGCTTCCACATCACCACCACCACAGGCAGGGCGGCGCGTGTTTTAAACATGATGGAAGATTACCTTCAGACCGAATGGACGGACCTGAAGGTGTGGTTAACATCAACCACCGAACACTGGGCGACGATTGCGCTTAATGGCCCCAACGCCCGCAAGTTGCTGGAACCTTTTGTCGAAGGCCAGGACATTTCCGATCAAGCCTTTCCCCATATGTCGATTGTGGAATGCACGGTGGCGGGTTTTCCGGCCCGGTTGTTTCGCGTCAGCTTTACCGGCGAACTTGGTTTCGAAGTGAACGTTCCCGCCTGTCATGGCCGCGCCCTTTGGCAAACCCTGTGGGATGCGGGCCAGCAATATGGCATATGTGCCTATGGCACCGAAACGATGCATGTTTTGCGTGCCGAAAAAGGCTACATCATTGTTGGGCAGGATACAGACGGCACGGTTACGCCATACGATGCGGGAATCAGCTGGGCGATTGGCAAAACCAAACCCGATTTTGTCGGCAAACGCGGGCTGGAACGGCCCGACCTTGTAGCAGACGGTCGCAAGCAGCTTGTTGGCCTGTTAACACAGGATGGCAAAACACTGCTTGAAGAAGGCGCACAACTGGTGCTGGACGCCAACCAGCCCATCCCCATGAAAATGGTGGGTCATGTGACGTCGTCCTATCACAGTGATGCTGTGGGCAGGCCGATTGCTTTTGCGCTGCTTGAAAACGGGCATAACCGCGTGGGCGAAACTGTTTACATTCCAATGCCCGAAGGCGTAATCAGCGCCGACGTCACCGGGACCGTCTTTTACGACCCCGACGGCGCACGGCTGAAACTTTAACCCGGGAACGATATGATGATGGCACTTACACCTGAATTTACGCCGGGCCAGCTTGTTTCAGGCGATGTTGTTTCGGTTTCGCTGATGGCACCGGTCGCACGGTTTTCACTGCGTCTGCGCGCAGCGGATATCCCGGCTGTTTCAACTGCCATTGGTGTGGATTTGCCAACCCGAATTGGCGCGTGCGCCCATCATGAAACGGTTGAGGTGATGTGCCTTGGCCCCGATGAATGGCAGATCCAGACCGACGCGAACGACAGCGTGCGTTTGATAAATGCCTGTGCCGCCATTTATGCTCAAGTGCCCCATAGCCTGACGGATATTTCTGCCCGCGAAGTGACCATATCAATCGAAGGACCAGGTGCCGTCGACCTTCTCAGTATCGGCTGCCCGCGTGATATCGACAAAATTGCCATCGGCACCGGGTGCCGCACAGTTTTCGACGGGGTTTCAACCGTTCTGTGGCGGGATGGCGAAACCCGCTTCCGCCTTGATATATGGCGTTCCTTTGCCCCGCATGTGATCGGTCTTATTCAAACCGGTTGCGCCGAACTGGCCGCCCAATAACCCGCCAGCTTTACCTGCGCACAAGCATACCGAAAGGGGCAGATCTTGCGGTCTGCCCCTTTCGGTATCTGCCATCCTAAACGCGCGTTAGCTCCGCGGCTTCAGGTTTTCCGGGTCATAAAGCGGTTTGTATCCAATGCCGACCACCTCGACGGGATAAATCTCGTCAAAATAGGAAATGGTCAGTTTGCGCCCTTCCTGACAATAGGCGTGCGGCAAATAGGCCAGGGCGATGTTTTTGCCAATGCTGGGACCAAAGGCGATTGAAGTCGTATAAGACCGGCGGCCCAAGCTATCGATCAGGGTTTCGCCGGTTTTTGGGTCCATAACCGGCAATGATCCCAGCGGGTAACGGGCAACACCGTGGCCATCGATATTATCGGTCATCACCAGTGTGCACAGCATGGCGGGTTGATGGTCGCGTGCGCGGTATTCCACATGTTTTGCCTTGCCGCGAAAATCGGCTTCTTTCACCTTGGGCCGGGCCAGGTTGGCCTCATAAAGGTTGTATTGCGTGATCAGGTCCGCATTTTGCAAGCGCAGCGATTTTTCCAGCCGGCGTGAATTTGCATAGGTTTCAACGCCAACCGCCATCACACCAGCGGCCCGCAACGCATCCCAAACCGCCAGCCCGTCTTCATACCGCATATGCAATTCCCAGCCCTGTTCCCCAACATAGGAAATGCGAAAGGCAGTAACGCTTTTCCCCGCAATTATTATCTCGCGGATGGCCGCGAACGGGAAGTTTTCAAGGCTGAGAGCATCGGCGTCTTCGACCACTTTTTGCAGGTTCACGCGCGCATTTGGTCCCCAGATACCAATGGTGGTGAAGTGTTCGGTGACATCGGTAATGGTAACGTCAAAGCCCTTATCCTCGGCAATGCGCTTCATATAGATATGGTCGCGCGGCCCGGCATCGGCACCATTGACCATACGGCAACGGTCTTCCATCCGAAACACGGTAAAATCAGCCCGCACATTGCCATCATCATCGAGCATGTGGGTGTAAATGCCTTTGCCGATATTGCCATCGCCGTCAATTTTGGCGGCACACAACCATTCCATCAGGGCAACGTGGTCGGGCCCGGCAATATCGGTCATGTGGAAATGCGACAGGTTAATAATGCCGCAATCCGTACTCATTTCCAGTTGTTCGGCATTGGATACACGCCAGAAATGGCGGGTATCCCATTCGTTTTCACGCACCGGCACCTGGCTGGCGTATTTTTCAAGCAAATGTTCGTTGGCGGCATAGCCATGCGCGCGTTCCCAACCACCCAGTTCCATAAAATACCCGCCCAGTTCGACTTCCCGGTCATAAAACGGCGATCGGCGAATATTGCGGGCATTGCCAAAGGGTTCGCGCGGGTGGACCGGCGGATTATAGATCTTTTTCGCCGTTTCCCAGCACCGATCGTAAATATATTGCTCGTTTAACTGGAATTCGTTGAAGCGGGTAAAGTCAATTGCGTGGTGGTCAATATGGGTGCGACCCTCGGTCATCCAGTCAGCAAGCAGCTTGCCCATGCCCGGCCCGTCTTTGATCCATATACCCACCGCGTACCAAAGGCCGCGCAACTTGCGACTTTCCCCCATTGACGGGCCCCCATCGACCGAGGCTTGCAAAAGACCATTAAACGAATGGCTTTCGTTAAAACCCAGTTCCGTCAGGATCGGGGTCAATTCCATTGCCCGTTCCAGCGGTTCAATCACATCTTCAAGTTCCAGGTCACGTTGCGAGGGCGACAGGCGCGCCTGATGTTTTTCAAGTATTTCGCGCGGATGCACCAGCCGGGGGTTTTCTTCGTAGTAATACCCCCATTCAATTTGCCCGCCTTCGGTACTTTTGGGGTCGCCGGTATCGCGCATATAGGCCGAATTGCCCTGATCGCGCAAAAGCGGCATCCCAATTTCGACACCGGTATTGGCAAATTCGTTATACGGTCCAAAAAATGTCAGTGGGTGGTCAACCGGCATCACGGGCAGATCTTCGCCTGCCATTTCCGCAATCAAACGGCCCCAAAGCCCGGCACAGACCACAACGTAATCGGCATGAATGGTGCCGCGTTCAGTACGAACAGCCGTAATGCGGCCATTTTCACTGATCAGTTCCAGCGCGGATGTATTGCCAAAGGCCGTCAGTTTGCCCGATGCAATCGCCTGATCAACCAGCTTGCCTGCTACCGTTTGCGACCGCGGGGTCACAAGGCCGGCATCGGGGTCCCACATCGCCCCTTGAATCTGGTCTTCTTCCAGAAGCGGGAATTTTTCCTTGGCTTCGGCCGCACTGATGATTTTAACATTGGTGCCAAAGGCCTTGCCGGAATCGACCCGGCGTTTAAGTTCGGCCATGCGTTCATCATCGCCAATCCGGGCCACTTCAATCCCGCCAATCCGCGCGTAATGGCCCATTTTTTCATAAAAATCGATGGAATACATCGTCGTCCAGCACGACAAAAGATCGTGGCTGGTGGCAAAACAAAAATCGGACGCATGCGCGGTCGAGCCGATATCGGTAGGGATACCGGATTTGTCGATACCAACAATATCATCCCAGCCATTTTCAATGAGATGATGCACAACCGAAGCCCCGACGATACCGCCGAGGCCCACGATAACGACTTTAGCCCTGTCGGGAAATGCAGCCATGTCTCTCATTCCTTCTTTTTGCAAAGCTGGTGGTTTATGATGTAAAAACCACGGTGCGGTGATTGTTCAGCATCACGCGCCCCTCAAGGTGATATTTGACCCCGCGTGCCAGAACCCGGGCCTCAATATCGCGACCGGTGGCGACAAAATCCTCGGCTGACATTGAATGGTTCACCCGTTCGGTTTCCTGTTCAATAATCGGGCCTTCGTCCAGGTCGGGCGTTACATAATGGGCGGTCGCCCCGATCAGTTTCACCCCGCGTTCATAGGCCTGATGATAGGGCTTTGCTCCCTTGAAGGACGGCAGGAACGAATGGTGGATGTTAACGATCATACCAAAAAACCGGGTGGAAAATTCATTGGTCAGAACCTGCATATAACGTGCCAGCACAATCAGTTCGGCGTTGCTTTCCTTAACCAGATCGGCCAGGGCAGCTTCCTGTTCAGCCTTGTTTTCCCTGTTCACCGGCATGTAGTGAAAAGGAATGCCTTCCTGATTTGCAATCTTGCGGGCATCCTCGTGGTTGGAAACGATGGCCGCAACCTCGGCGTCAAGCCAGCCCACCTTGATCTGATAAAGCAGATGCAACATCGCATGATCAAACTTTGACACCATGATGATGATCCTGGGACGCCGCGACAGGTCCTGAACCTTCAGTTTCATATTAAACCGGTCAACCGCCGGGCCGAGGGTCAGCTCTATCTGTGATTTATCAATATCTGCCGGGGTGCTGATTGCGATCCGCAGGAAAAACTGGTTGGTCTGGCGGTCCCAGAACTGGTTGGATTCAACAATGTTTGCATTGCGCGACGCCAATGCCGAGGTAACAGCAGCGACAATACCGGGCCGGTCTTCACAGGCAATACGCAGGATGTATGACGTGTCGCTCACTGGGGCTGTTCCATTTCAACAAGATGAAAGCCATTTCAAAGCGAACGCTCTTAATGGCATCATCGGCCATAGACAGGGTCGGCGGGACAATTTCCGGGACTGTCGTCGGTGCCAGCTGTCGTGGCAACCGCGCTTGATGACGCGAATCTTCTGTCCATTTTTCATTGCCATATTGCAAGTTTTGGCGCGGCGGAAACTGGTTTTGCGGTTCTTGCGCAATAATCTGGCGGCTTGTTGCGCCGAAACATAGAATGTTTGCGTCAAAGTGAGATTACGGCTACGACAAATACAACAACCTTGTTTGTATCGGAGGTTCGATGGCAGCAAATATTCATTCCCCCAGTGCCAATGTGCTGCCAAACCGGGCATCCACGACGCGCACCCAAAAACCCAAGGCAGAGGCCGTGCGCCTGTCTGTCGGTTTTATCCTTGCCAATCGTTTCACCCTTTGTGCCTTTGCAAATTTCGTTGATGTCTTGCGCCTTGCCGCCGACGAAGGGGACCGCAGCCGCCCTATTTTGTGCAAATGGACCATCGTGTCTGACACAATGGACCCGGTGCCCTCCAGCAGCGGCATTTCGGTGCAGCCCAAAGAACGTCTGGGGGATCCGCGCCGTTTTAACTATATCGTTGTGGTTGGCGGGCTTATGGATGAAACACCCAACCTTAGCCCCGCCTATCATCGCTTTTTACACGAGGCGGCCGCCGCTGGCGTGCCGCTTGTCGGCGTATGTACCGGGGCGTTTTTGCTCCATCAGGCCGGGTTGCTTAACGGCTATCGTTGTTGTGTCAGCTGGTTTCACCATTCCGATTTTATGGAACAGTTTGACGGGCTTGACCCGGTGGCCGACCAGATTTTTGTTGTTGATCGTGACCGGCTAACCTGTTCTGGCGGGGTCAGTTCGGCGCATCTTGCCGCATATCTGGTTGATAAACATGTCGGGCGCGCACAGGCCAACAAAAGCCTGCATATCATGATCATTGATGATGCCCTTCAGGCGGAAAAACCCCAGCCCGGCATCCCGCTTGACCTTAAAACACGCGACCCGATTGTGCAGCGCGCCTTGCTGATCATGCAGCAAAATATTGATACGCCAATTTCTGTTCAGGAAATTGCCCGGCGCATGGGCAACAGCAAACGCCAGATCGAACGCCATTTCCGCCTCAGTCTGGACACATCCCCGCAGGTGGCTTTCCTTAATATCCGGCTTGATCTGGCCCACCATCTGATCGAGAAAAGCCAAAAATCGGTCGCACAGATTGCAGTGGATTGCGGATTTTGTGACTCTTCGCATTTAAGCCGCATGTTTCGCCGTCGTTATGGCGGCACCCCGCAAGCATTGCGCCATCCTGCCACGACCGAAGATTAATTTTCCGGCGTAAATCCGGCTGTGGTGGCAACCGATACTGCCGATGCTGCCGTCAAAGCTCGACCTCAATATCGGAGAGCGGGCTGGAACAGCAGATCAGGATTTTACCCTGATCAATCTCGCGCTGGCGAATGCCGCCGCCATGTTGCATGTCAACCCGGCCCGAAAGCAGCTTCGATTTGCAGGTGCCACAAATACCGCGTTGACACGATGATACAGGCATAAGCCCGGCTTCGCGCGCGGCTGACAAAATGGTCATGCCCGGCCCGCATTCCACCACATGTCCGGTTTTAGGGAAGCTGACGCGGAAAAGCTGATCGCTGATTTCCGGGGCGACAGATGCCGGTTCTTCGTGGGTTCCGGCTGTTTCAGCGCCAAAATCAAAACTTTCCTCATAATATTTTTCCATGTTGAAACCAGCCTGTTTCAACATGTTGCGCACCCCATCCATAAAAAGGGCAGGGCCACAGCAAAATATTTTGCGATCCATAAAGTCAGCCGACATCAGGGACAGCATGGGAAGGCTCAGACGCCCGGTATAACCACTCCAGCTATGGCTGGCCAAGGTGGTATCGCATGTAAATGCCAGTTTTAGCGACGGGTTCTGGGCGGACAGAAGGGCCAGTTCGTCGCGGAAAATGATGTCAGAGGGCATCCGTGCGGCATGAATAAAATGCAGGTCCGAGGGTTCGGACAAATCACACGCCGTGCGCGTCATCGACATCATCGGCGTAATGCCGCTGCCCGCCGATAAAAACAGCAATTTTTCTTCGGTGGTGGCGTCGGTCGTAAACTCGCCCGCCGGGCCGGAAACAGTAATTTCCTTGCCCGGAATCATATAATCATGCAGCCAGTTAGAGCCCGGCCCGCCCGGCACCCGTTTGACCGTAATTTCAACCCGGTACGGGCGTGCGGCCGATGCCGAAATAGTATAGCAGCGCGTCACCCTGCCTTCGACCGGCAGTTCGAAGGTCATATATTGCCCGGGATAAAACCGAAACGCCCGTGGTTCGCGGCCTGAAAACACAAAAGTCTTCACATCGTGGGTTTCCTGGCGCACCTGTCGGCACACCAGCACATCGTCCTGCTCCGGGTCCCAGATCGGAACGCGTGTTATTTCTGTAAATTTGTCATCGGCCAGCAGGGCGATGTTTTGCTCTGCCTCGGTTTGCGGGCTTCGGCTCATTCGGCAGCTATTCCAGTCTTGCTAGAAGCGAAATGATCTTGCAGGCGTTTGATGTACCAGTCACAAAACGCTTCAACATGCGGTTCGGTAAAGCGGGAGTAGGGGCCAGGTTCATAGGCGGGCTGTTCACTGCCAAGCTGGGCCAGACGGACAAGCATCGCGTCTTGCAGATTGGTCATCGTCCAGACCTGCGTCAGGTTATCTAGCGAATAATCTTCGCCTTCGATCGCGTCTTTATGCACCAGCCATGTGGTGCGAACCAGGGTCCGGTCCGGGGCAATTGGCAGGATTGAGAAGGTAACGATATGGTCACTCATGAAATGGTGCCACGAATTGGGATGCGTCCAGAAACTTAGCCCACCAAGTTTCGGGTCGGTGAAACTGCCCAACAGCTTTTTGGAGGCTACCTTGGTATCAAGCGTATGGGATTCACCGGCCCACATCAATGGCAGGCGCATGGTGCGAAACCCCGTCACATTGGCAAGATGCTCTTCCTCGGCCGACGGCAGGCCACAGGATTCCCAGTGTTTGTGATCGCGTTCAATGGAATCGGTGTATTTTTTAACATCATCGGACCGGCGTTCGTCCATTTCATCGGGTGAAAAACCAAAGCCGAATTCAGAAAGCGGCACCGTTAATTGCGGATGGTTCCCTTCGCAGTGATAACACTCGCGATTGTTCTCCATCGTCAGCTTCCAGTTGCCTTCTTCGATCAGATCCGAACTATGGGCAACCTTGCAATTGGCAATATCGTGGGGTGCCAGATAGGGCTCCATCACACGCGCCATTTCCTCGATATCGGCAGGCGGGTTTTCTGCCAGGCAAATAAAGATCAATCCGGCGATCGAGCGGACATGCACAGGTTTAAGGCCATGGCAGCTTTTATCAAAATCGGCTCCCATATGTTCGGCAAGGATAAGGGCACCGTCTTCGTTATAGGACCAGCCGTGATAGCGACAAACAATGTTACCAATTGTGGTCGCACGCTCATCAATCAGCCGCGCGCCACGATGGCGGCACACATTGTGAAAGGCCCGAACTTCCATATCGTCGCCCCGCAAAAGCAAAACAGAGGCTTTGCCGACCTCAACCGTCACACAGTCCCCCGGCTCGGGCAGCTCTGGTGCCACGGCAACGAAAATCCAGTGCTGGCCAAAAATCACCGCAAGGTCAAGATCAAGGATTTCAGCCGCATTATAAAACGGCGCGTTCAGACATTTGTCTTTCTCGCGCTGTGTCACAAGGGCCTGAATGTCAGAGGACAAACGCATGTTCGGATACCTCGGAATCTAATGGGGGCCTCGGGCCGGTGCACACGGCATGGGAGCGGGGGCAGCAAAGTTTATAATGTGCTTGCATCCGAGGGACCGCAACATTTCTGCCGGATTGAAACCTGGCGCACGCGTCTCTACGTCTCTGACCATCGGAGCCAAGGGAACTGACACCATACAGGCCACCGCCCAAAGATAAATGAGCAGTCCTGGACACAGCATGGGTTCTATCATGGGCTGTCATTCGCACCCCAAATCTCCCTCGGTCGTCGCTGGCAGGTAACCTGCTCTTGGTTCGCCTTTGGTAAATAACGGCAATTTTAAAATCTATTGCGGATTGGCTCGCGTTTGGCAGAAATCTTAAGTCAAAAGGGCAGTAGAAATGCGACGACATCTCCCATCCACTTGAAAGCCAAGGTGTTAAAGACTTTATGCGGATCAAACCTGCGTATTTTTCGGATAACGCACAGGCCAAAATCATCGTCACTACAGAGAATATATAGAACAGGTTTGCAGGTGCGACAGGTCGTTTTCCAATCCAGCCCGTGATCGTGCGGCATCGACCCTGGAAATTACCCGGCCCAAACGGCTTGGAGATGGGGCGAATTCTGGTGAAAGCCTGCAAAACCGTCATGGCACAGGAAACCCGTCAATAATCAGCTTTCAACAGGTTATTGGCCGGATCAGTGATCATGGTCTGACAGGATTTTCACCCCATGCAAAAAGTCACAAACCTGTTATTTGCGCAAATATCGTGCTGAAAAATAAAAGACAAATAAGAAGGAGCTAGATTGCAAATGCCCTGATTTTTCCCCCATATGCGGGGACGATAATTTGAGACAAGCATTTCAATAACCTACAGTTGCTGCTTGTTCTTTGTCGATTACAAATTAAAATTAAAATTAAAATTTTTTAGTGGCGTCACTTGAAAATGCGGGTAAATCAAAGGCATAATCGAAGCTAAGGGTTGGATGTAAATTACAAAGATTCAATCACAGAAAGACTTAGGGAACTGACGCGCTTAAATTGAGCGGTTGGCGTTGGGGACAACGTTTGAGGGGCCAGACGTTGAGTGAAGAACGAGAACATCACAATACCGGGGTCGGTAACGATCACTATGCACTTACGTCACCGCAAACGGCCATCTGGCTGGACCGGGACAAAGGAAATGATCCGGCACGATATAACATCTGCAATGTCATAAAGTTTGACGGCCCGCTTGACGTGAATGCGCTGCATCAGGCGATTGTCCGTACCGACCAGGAGAACGATGCTCTTCGTCTGCGGTTTATCAGCCGCAATGGTGAAATATCACAGTTTTTTGCTGCTGCTGTATTGCCAACCGATTTCAGCATCGTTGATTTACGTTTCGCTGGCAATATCGATGCCTCTGCGTGTGACGAGGTCGAACGGTTTCGGGCCCGACCGCTTGATCCTGACAATGGCATACATTGCCGACACCAGGTGTTACAACTGGGCGATAGCCAGTATTGGTGGGTTCGGGTTTATCACCACCTCGTATGTGATGGATATACCGGGCATTTAATGGCGGAGCGGGTTAGCGAAATATACAATGCCATAACGTCAGACATCGAGGTTCCTGCATCTGGCTTCAAACCCTATCGCGACTTCATTGCTTCAGACGCTGCCTATCCCGATAGCGCGGCATATGCGCGTGACCTTGCCTATTGGCAGGACCGTTTGGCACAGGATAATCCGGTAACACGTTTTTCGTCGCGCGCGCTTAGTGTCGTCACACGACAACTTCAGATGACCCAAGTCATCAGCCGAAAAAAACTGGCCGATATCCAGCGTGTCGCCAAACAAAGCGGCACATCTCAAACGTCTGTTGTCATGGCAACATTTGCCATTTTGCTGGCCGAAATCAGCGGCAATAAAAAGCCAACCATAACACTACCGCTTCTGAACCGGATCGGGCGCAACGAGCGCAATATGTTGGGCACGTTTTCCTGCGTTGTGCCATTTGACGTTGATCTTGACAAATACGACCGTTTCTCGGACCTGGCGAAAAACATTTTTACGCGCGTCCGGCGCGATGTACGCCATATTCGGTTAAGCCCGCTGCGCATGCGGGCGGCAAAGTTGGGCCATAAAAGCCTTTCGGGAAACGGTGCCTTTTTCAACGGTCTTGAGGCAGACACCCCGCTTGATTTTAAGGGCCTCGAAGCAAAACGCGTGACGAGTTATACCGGACCGGTCACCGATATTGGCCTGCTTTTTTTTACAGATTACATCTCCCCGGACCAACGCGATGGCGAATTTACCTGGCAATATGATGCAAATCGTATTGATAAGGAAACTGTTGGCAAAATCGCGACGCGGTTTCAGGGTCTGCTAGATGTTGTCATTGCCAATTTCGAATGTACCCCAAGTGCAATCATCACACCGCAACAAAGTCACCTCAATTTTCCGGGTTTGCACGATGACGCGCCGGACACCAATGCAACGCACCAACTTACATCTTGCATCTCCCCGGTTAAAACAGCATCGCCCGATGAACAGGAACTGGCAAAAGAAGTTAGCCGTGTCTGGCAGGAACTGATTCAAATCGACGCTATTGCGCCAAATGCCAATTTGTTTGAAATCGGGGCACATTCGTTACTGGTGCCGCGTGCGCAATATGCTTTTTCAAAACTTGCCGGTCGCGCAATTACATCGGTCGAGATTTTTGAATATCCGACAGTTGAAATGTTTGCCCGCCACGTGTTCGCCACACAAATAGCGGCCCCAATTCGCCCGGCTGATAACGGCATGGATGCCGCGCAAGAAAATCAGGAAATGTCTCCTTTTTCCCCGGCGACGCCCCGTCTTCTGGGATTTTCGGCCAACACGGCACCCGATTTGGAGCAAAAACTTTCCTTATATTACAGAAGTTTATATGGTATTGGTGATGTGTCAGATGTTGGTGATCTGACAAACGTATTATCTCGGCAGCCGCTTTGTCCGGTTCGGACAGCGATTATCGCGACGGACCGGGACACTGCCTGTCAGGCGTTGCGCGACCCCCATTCACCAATGCGTATTAACGGCGTCGCCTCGACCAATTCCCGACCTGTCATTCTGTTATTTCCGGGGCAAGGGTCGCAACGCCCGGGTATGGCACGCGCACTTTATGACGCCGACATTGTTTCTGCCGGTTTGATTGACCACGCCTGCAAGACTGTCGCCGCCCTTTCCGGGCCACAGGACCTGCGCGATCTTTTGCTGGCACCGGGCCACGGGGCGGACGGCGTCGAACGCCTTGCCGAAACCCAACGGGCACAACCCGCTTTGTTCATTTTTGAATATGCCCTGGCCGATTATCTGATGCGCCAGGGGGTGCAACCTGCGGCATTGGCCGGGCATAGTATTGGTGAATATGTGGCAGCCTGCCTGGCAGGGGTTATGTCATTTGACGATGCATTGCGGCTGGTGGTTATGCGCGGCCGCTTAATGCAAAAAACCGGTCCCGGTGCCATGTATGCCGTGTCGATGGCCGAAGAAGGTGTTGCCGATATTTTGGCGCTGTTCGGGCCGGACTTATCAATTGCCAGTGTGAATGGTCCGCGCCAGCATGTGATGGCGGGGTCGGTGTCCTGTATCGATAAACTTGAGAGTTATCTGCACGCACAGGGAAAGCCCGGCCGCCGTCTGGTTGTTTCCCATGCGTTCCATTCCGCGATGATGGACCCTATCCTGGGCGAATTTCGCAAAGTCGTTGAACAAACCACTCTTTGCGCACCTGAAATTCCGATGCAGTCCAATCTGTCCGGTCAGTGGCTTTCTGACGACGATGCGACAAACCCGGATTACTGGATAAGCCATTTACGTAACGCCGTCCGCTTTGCCGACAATATTAAAGGGATAATGGCAAAAGAACCCGATGCCCTGATGGTTGAATGTGGCGCGGGCACTACGGTAAGCAGGCTTGCCGCGGTTAACGGTGTCACGGCGGGCCACTGCATAAGCCTTCAACCCGCGCCAGATGCAAAAACAGATCAGATCGACAGCACCACCACGCCCCTTTTGCGCGCCCTTGCGAAAATCTGGGTCGCGGGAGGCAATATTGATTTTGCCCCCGGACACGACCTTGGCAAGGCAATCAATGGCGATGTATCGGGTGCCGGATCCAGTCAGGGGAACAACCGTATTGTTTCGTCCTTTGCAGCCCATCCGGCAATTGAAGGCCAATGGCTGGCCCGTCGCGACCTTCCGGTAAATGACAGCTACCATATTGTCACCAGCGTCCGTCTTCCCCGAAATACCGCATTTTCCGACCTTCAAGGGGCGCTTGAGCGGGTCATCGCCCGGCATGAAACGTTGCGATCAACCTTTGTCGAACGCGAAGGTGAACTGGTTCAGCGTGTGCACACACATATGACCATTCCGCTGCGGCGTCTCGACCATTTCGAGGACATTCGCAACGGGCTGTTCGACCTTGCAACCGGCCCGCTGGCCCGGTTCGGATATTTGGAACAGTCACAAACCCGTCCGCCTCTTCTGGCGATAGCAATTGATCATTTGTGTTTTGACGGGCTGTCGGTTGCGCTTCTGGAAAAGGAAATCACAACAGAACTTTCTGGCAGTGAACCGTCTGTAACCGTTAGTGCTCGCAAACTTGCCGAACAGGCCCGTCAGGATATCGGGGGTAAGCGGGGCAAACATGCCCAGGCGTTTTGGCAGGATCGGGCTGAACAATTACTTGCACCGCAATTGTCAACCGACCCGCTTGCTGACAACGAAGGACAGGGTAAACGTCTGTTCTTGCGGCTCACAGCACAGCAGGCAGATGCGCTTGCAACACTGACACAATATCGCAAAGGTGCCACTCAAACCGCTCTTTGGACGGCCCTTGCCATTGCGGTCATCGCCCGACACAAGGAAAACGGATCTGCCGTTTTAGCGCTTCCGTTCGGGGGGCGCGTGGATCAGGATGCCAGGCAGTCTATGGGCTGTTTTGCCAATGTTCTGCCGCTTGCCATCACACCCGATATGGCGTGCGGCCTTGACGATCTGGTTCACAAGGTTGCCCGGGAAATCCTGTCGGTTATGGACGTCCAGGACTATCCCCTGTCATATCTGACCCGGGACCTTTCGCGGATGGCGCAAGGTCCCGTAGGCTTGCCGTTTGATGCCGTCAGTATCATCGAAATCAACGAAGACATTCACGATATTGATGATGTTGATTTTGGCGCGGGCAAATTCCCTTTGATGATCGCATTTGTACAATGCGGGGCAGGGGCGCATCTGGCAATTGAATATCACACGTCATTCTATGGCCCGGCATGGATCGAGAGTTTCGCCGATCGTTTTATGACACTGATTTGCACATGGTCAGAAAACCCGAGCCAACCACTGGGCCGGGTCGAATTTTTACCCGCCGTCGAAAAACAGCACCTTTTAACGGCGCTAAACGATACCGGATCGGATTATCCGCGTGATTGCGGTCTGGGTGAATTGCTGTCGCATCGAACCAATGATCCGCATTTTGCCGGTCATATTGCCCTTGATGATGGCAGCAAGACCATAACCTATCGCGAATTGGGCGCGCGTCTTGCCGTCATTTCCCAACAGCTTGATGACATCGGCGTGATGCCGGGTGACATTGTTGGTCTGGCAGCCGAGCGTGGAATAGACAGCATTACGATGTTGCTGGCAATTGCATGGCATGGTGCTGCCTATCTGCCAATTGACAAATCATTGCCCGCCGGGGCCGTTGGCGGCCTTATGTCCGAATGCGGCGCGCAAACCCTGCTATGTGATACACGCGAATATAACCGCTTGCAGGAACTTGAAAAAACCTTCCGGATCAACCAGTTGCCAAACGGCGCACCGAATGGAAAAGCTACCCAAAGGCAGGCTTGTGTCCGCGCAGGAAGCGATCTGGCCTATGTGATGTTTACCTCGGGGTCAACGGGGAAACCCAAGGGTGTGATGGTTCCAAACCGTGCGGTTGTGCGGCTGGTTGCAAACAATAAAGCGCTGCCTTTTAATGAAGATGATGTGGTGGCGCAGGCGGCATCGCTTGGCTTTGATGCCGCAACGCTGGAAATCTGGGCGGCTGTTTTAAATGGCGGGCGGCTGTGTATCATCAACAATGATGCGCTGTTTGACCCCGAAGCCTTGCAACAAGCGGTCGCCAAAGGTGGCATTTCAACGATGTGGGTAACGGCCAGCCTGTTTAACCGTATCGCAGATGAGGCACCGGGAACTTTTGCGTCATTAACCAGACTGTTAAGTGGCGGCGAAACCCTAAGTCCGGTGCATTTGCGCAAGGTAAGAACGGCTTGCCCGAACCTGATCCTGATGAACGGATATGGTCCGACTGAAAATACCACATTCACCTGTCTTCATACGATTACGGATCACGACATTACATCGGCGGCCATTCCAATCGGCACACCAATTGGCAACACCCGCGTTTATATCCTCGATGCAAGGGGCGAAATTGCGCCGATCAATTGCTGGGGCGAACTTCATGCCGCAGGTGACGGTTTGGCGCGGGGCTATACCGGCGCACCAGAACGCACAGGAAAGGCCTTTATCCAGGTCGCTGCACTTGGAAGTGAACGGCTATATAAAACCGGTGACCGGGCGCGCTGGCGCGCTGATGGCGTAATTGAATTTGGCGGTCGCAATGATGGCCAAATTAAAATTCGCGGCCATCGGATCGAACTTGGCGCAATTGAACAGGGGCTTGTTGCCCTGGATGATATTCGCAATGCCTGCGTGCTCCCGGTTGGCACAGGTGCTGATGCCGTTCTGGGGGCGGCAATTGCTGCTGATAATGACGAACGCGAGACATGGACTGCGATGCTTGCCGGTCATTTGCCGGCTTACATGGTTCCGGAACGTATTGTAGTTCTTGATCACTTGCCTGTTACTGCGAACGGGAAGGTGGATCGTCGCAAACTGCGCGAAATCCTTTCGGCCGCACCGATCCAACACGATATTCAAGCAATATCGGTTGACGCTGCGGAACAATTTATCATTCGGCAGTTCAAAACCCTGTTTGGTGCCCGCGGAATCACACCGGGATCAGATTTTTTCGCACTTGGCGGACATAGCCTGATTGCGATGCGGCTTGCGGGGCTTATTGAAGAAGAAACCGGCTTCCGTCCAAAATTACAGGATATTTTTAGCGCCCGTACGGTGGCAAATCTTGCCCAACTGGTGGCAAAAGGCCAGGGCGCACCGGCAGAAATTGCGCTGTCGCGTGTTCAGGGAAATACCTTTCCTTTGTCTAGCGGGCAGGCCCGGTTGTGGGTTTTGCAACGGATGCAGCCGGATCTGGCTGTTTATTCGGTTCCTGCCACGCTTGAAATTAACGGCGCCATTGATATCAGTGCCTTGCAGCACGCTCTTACTGCTCTGGAAGAACGGCAACATGCCTTGCGCCTGCGTTTCCGGGTTGATCCCGATCATATTGACGGGGTTAGCCAGTATCTTGCGCCAAGTGGCGGCTGGAAATTGCGCTTGCATAATATGGACGCAGAAACCGCCCGCTATTTTGTCGCGCAGGAAACATTACGACCATTCGATCTTGATAACGCACCCATGGCGCGTGCCGACCTGATCACACTGGCCCCCGATCGCCACTGGTTAATGATTTCATTGCATCATGCCATTTGCGATGGCTGGTCGATGCCAACTCTTTTGCGCGAACTTTCGACTTTTTATAAAACCGCAACCGGGGCAACGGCCCCGGCATTACCCGGTCTGAAACGGCATTACGAAGATTTTGCCAACTGGCAGAAGCTTCATTTAACAAGCAATGCGGGCATAGCGGCAATTGCGCGCTGGAAAAACCGGTTGCTTCCCTTGCCCGAACCGTTGAACCTGCCAACCGACCATACACGACCGGCCGAACGGCGCTTTGATGGTGATTTTCTTGATTTTGAAATCGACGCCGATACTGCAACGCTGGTTGCCAGGGCAGCGGATCATCATGGAACCACCGCCTTTAATATTCTAACCGCCCTGGTGCAGGTGCTGCTTTACCGCCATTGCGACCAGACCGATATCTCGCTTGGGATGTTAACAGCAGGGCGCGAGCATGGTGCGCTCGATGACGTGATCGGTTTTTTTGTCAATACAGTGCCGTTGCGGCAAAACCTTGATCCACAAGCATCCTTTGCGACACATCTTGCCCAAACCTGTAAAACCGTCATGGATGCACAGTCTGATCAGGCGATACCCTTTGAAACCATCGTCAATGCGGTGAAAACGCCGCGCGATTTGTCGCGCAATCCGCTTTTTGATGTGCTGGTTGCATGGCAGGACGCGCTGCCTGAAATGGGACAATTTGGCAATGCCGAACTTTCCCTTGTTGAAAGCCGGTTCCCCTATGCCAAATTTGATCTTGGCTTTTATTTCTGGCGCAAAAACGGTGCGCTATGTGGTCAGGTTGAATTTGATACAGCCCTTTTTGATCGCGCCACCATCCACGCTTTTGTCGCCCGGTTAAATATCCTGTGCCGGGATGCGCTAGCATCAGAAAACAACACGCCCATTGCCCGTCTTGCTGTGATGCCCGATGCCGAACGGGTGCTGATTGACCAGTTTAACACAACCAGACGAAATTTTGCGGTCGAGCGCAGCATTCCGGCCCCGTTCCTTGATCAGGTTCACAAAACACCAACGGCCAGTGCTGTCATCGATGATGGCGAAGAATTAACCTATGTCCGGTTTGCCCGTCGCGCAGCCGGAATTGCAGCCCGCTTGCAGGCCGCATCGGTCGGGCCTGGCGATGTTGTTGGCATTGCCGTGCGCCGGTCGGTCAATATGCTTGCCGCAATTTACGGTACGCTTTTGGCGGGTGCAGCCTACAGTCCGCTTGATCCCGATCATCCCGCACAACGTCGCCAGCATATGCTCGAAGACCTGGGCGCCGCAGCAACCGTGGTGACAACAACAGATTGTGCCGAACTGTTTGCCGGTCATAAAACCGTGCTGATTGACGGTTGCGAAGAGGCCGATTTACCCGAACTTGCAACCGGGCCGGATGATCTGGCCTATGTGCTGTTTACATCCGGGTCAACTGGCCGCCCCAAAGGTGTTGAAATTGCCCATCGGGGCGTGCTGAACCGCATATTGTGGATGCAGGATGCGTTCCCGATTGGTCCCAAAGACGTTATTTTGCAAAAAACGCCGATTACGTTTGATGTTTCCGTCTGGGAACTGTTCTGGTGGTCATGGACCGGGGCAAAGGTCGTTCTGCCAACCCCCGGTGCCGAGCGCGACCCGCAGCAAATCGCCGATGCGATTTGTCAGCACCAGGTCACGACCATACATTTCGTGCCATCAATGTTAGCGACGTTCTTGTTCGCCGTCGAAAGCGGCATGGTGGATATCAACAAACTGTCCAGCCTGAAAAGGGTCTTTGCCAGTGGTGAAGCACTCGATTCTGCAACAGTGCGGCGTTTTAACGCGCTTTTATATGCCCGCTTTGGCACCGAACTGCACAATCTATATGGTCCGACCGAGGCCACAGTTGATGTAACATGGCAGGCCTGTTCGCCCCATGAAACCGGAGCTGTCGTGCCCATTGGCAAACCGATTGCCAACACCACAGTTCAAATCCTTGATCCGGAAATGAAAGCTCTGCCAATTGGTGTGACCGGCGAAATCATTCTGGGTGGCGTCCAAATTGCGCGCGGCTATCGTAATCGTCCTGAACTAAGTGCAGAAAAATTCCCGACAGACCCCAAAAACCCGGGCGATCGCTTGTATCGCACCGGTGATCTTGGCCGCTGGCGCCGGGATGGAACGGTTGAATATCTGGGCCGTATTGACCATCAAGTCAAAATTCGTGGTTTCCGTATTGAATGCGGCGAAGTCGAAATCGCGCTTGAAAGCCACCCACTGGTTGAACGCGCACCGGTCAAGGCCGTAAAGGTCGGCGAACTTGATGAATTACATGCCTTTATTCTAGGGTCGAATGATCTGACTGTATCTGATCTGCGCGACCATTTACGCCAGCACCTCCCCGAATACATGATTCCCGCGCGCTTTTTCACCATCAATCATTTGCCACAAACCAGCAGCGGCAAGGTTGACCGCAAGGCCTTGTCGGGGCTGCCCATGACCATGGCAAAAAGGCCCCCTGGTAGCCAAAAAACTGTCGAAACGGTAGTTTCCGGAAATGCGTCACAGCTTGATGATCTTGAAACGCAGTTGTGCGCGATGTGGCAGGAAGTTTTGCCGGGTATTATCCCGATGCGCGATGACGGTTTTTTTGAACTTGGCGGAAACTCGTTACTGCTTTTGCGGCTGTTTGAAAAAATAGATGCGATTTGGCCCGGCAAGATGAGTATCGCTGATCTGTTTGCCAATCCGTCCATCGCCCGTCAGGCCGAACATCTGCTCGGTCAGGCTGTGACTGTGGCTGTGACACCAGCAGGAACTACACGAAATTTTGCCAATAACGAACCAATCGCCGTTATCGGCATGGGCATACGAATTGCCGGTGCCGATGACTTTGACTGTTTCTGGCAGGATATTGCCGCAGGTAAGGACCTTGTCCGTCCGTTACCCGCTTTGCGTGACGCAGAAACGCGCGACCTTCTTGCCGTGATGGGACGACCGGTTCCTCACAAGTTCCGCGAAGCGGCTTATCTCGATGATATCTTTGAATTTGATACGGTCCGGTTCCGGATGGCCCCGGTTGATGCGGGCTTGTTAGACCCCGAACAACGGTTGTTTATGGAAACAGCCCTAACGGCAATAGAAGACGCCGGATATGGTGGCAACGCCCTGCGTGGCCAAAAAGTAGGTGTTTTTGCCGGCGGCGGTGCAAACCCGGTTTGGCGGGTTGCGATGGAACATCTTCCGCCAGACAAGGCCGAACAGGCGTTTGCCCTGAATGTGCCGTCCAATATCGTCACACGATTGTCTTTCGTAAAGGACTGGCACGGGCCTGCCCATGTCATTGATACCGCCTGTTCATCGTCCCTGGTGGCAATTCATCATGCCTGTCAAAACCTGCGCGACGGGTCATGTTCCATCGCAATTGCCGGTGGGGCAAAATTGCTGCCATGCCCGCCAGATGCGACGCAAGGGTTCACCATCGATTCATCAACCGCCCGCACGCGCGCCTTCGATGAAAATGCCGATGGCACCGGCATGGGCGAAGGCAGTGTAATTTTCGTTCTCAAACCAATGAGTGCGGCCTTACAGGACGGCGACAACATTCATGCTGTTATTCGCGGCAGTGCCGTTAATCAGGATGGCACATCAAGCGGGGCCGCAGCCCCCAATCCGGCCATGCAAGCCGATGTCATCGGCCAGGCTGCACTGGCCGCCGATATCGACCTTGCCAGCCTGTCTTATTTCGAAGCCCATGGCACGGGAACCGCACTGGGTGACCCGATTGAAATTGATGGTCTTACCCGTGCCTTTGCCGGGACAGACCCGGCGGGTGATCCGGCCTTCATCGGGTCGGGCAAAGGGAACTATGGTCATCTTGACGGCGCGGCTGGCGCTCTTGGTCTTGCCCGGGCCATTATGGTTCTGCAGCATGATCAGGCACCGCCGCAGCCGTTCTTTCATGCCCCGAACAAAAAGATCAATTTTCTCCGCGCCCCTGTTCGGGTCAGTAACGGCCTTGCAAAGCTGCCAGACCGTAATACACCGCGCCGGGCCGGGGTCAGTTCGTTCGGGTTAAGCGGCATCAACGCCCATATCATCATCGAGGCTGCACCTGCCGCGCCGAAGATACAAAACACCGAAGACACCACCAAAGATTGTTTTATCGTTGCCATATCCGCAGGTAACCCGGACACGTTGCAGGCTTATGGCCGCAATCTGTTGCACAAAATCGCGCACAACCCCGAACTGGCTGTGCGCGATATTGCCTTCACCCTTGCCCTTGGTCGCGATGCCTTGAAACACCGCTTTGCGGTGGCGGTTAACAGCCGCGAAGAATTGCTCGGTCATCTCGAACAATTTGTTCATGGCCATTCGCCGTCAACCGCAATCGCAAGTGCAAGTGCAAGTGCAAGTGCAAGTGTGATCAATACCGGGACGGTGGACGCAGTTGTTTTTAACGAGGTAGATGCCCAATCCGCCATCGCCAAATATCTGGCCGGAGCTTTGCTGTCGTGGCCGGTTAATTATCGGGCGCAGCGCATTTCCTTGCCACCATCGCCGTTTGTCAAAAAAATCTGTAAACCGGAATTTGCTGTCAAACCCGCAACCACCAAGTCCGTTTTTCAGGGGGCGATTGAAACCGCAACTGCGCACAGTTTCGCGATTAACATCCAAGATCCTGCATTCTGGCCAGTAAACGAACATAAATTGAACGGTCAGCCAACACTGGTTGGTATGGCTGTTCCCGCCCTGATTGCGCAGGCCGTAATTGAATTGGGCAAAAATGCCGGGCCTGTTAAAATTACTGCATTAAGCTGGCACCACGCCCTGGTCGCCGGGGCAATACCCGATGGCAAGGTAACATTGTCGCTTGGTAATGACGGGCGGGCAGAATTGGGCGGGCGGTTGAAAAACGGCCAATGGCGTGTTTTTGCCAGTGCGGATTGGCAGCAAACCGAAATACTGCAAAATGCCGATATCCTGTCGCAGGATCTGATCACCGCCAAAGCCACAGTTCCGGTTCAACTTGCGGCATTTACCGGCCAGTTCGGGGCGATTTCGATCAGTTCGCGCTGGGATTGTATTGTTTCAATGTCTTGCGACAGCGCCAGAACAACCGCCATCCGCCATCTTCGTTTGCAGCCAGATTACCACGCAGATCTGCAAAGCTGGCTGTTCCATCCCGCACTTGCCGATGCCGCGTGCAGCATGGCCCTAGGCGAAGGGGAAGGCGGGCTTTTACCCATCGGGATTGACCAGATAACGGTATATGGTGGCACAAGTTCGGAAGTTGTTGCTTGTGGCGAATTGCAACCGTCCGGCAGTTTTGATGTGACACTGTTTGATGCCAAAACCGGGCAGGCGGTGCTTGCGGTTAAAGGTATTCGTTTTGGAAAGTTACGGCACGCATCTGATAAAAAGAGTGTCGAACTTTTAAAAACATGCTGGACGCCCGCAGCTTTTACCGCACGGGCCCTTTCTCACGATTGCCTTTTCATCACCGATGGTGATTTTTGGTCATTGCCCGAAAATTGCCGGTGCATTCACCCCGACACACTTTCCAGTTCCGTGTTCACCGGGGTGTCTCAGACGGTTTTGGCACTTTCCCCGGGGACAGACGCCGTACGTCGCACAGCCGGTGTATTGCGCAATATTCTTCGATCCGTCAGCGGCAAACTAAGGTTGGTTGTGCTCGGACACGGCGCTTTTGCAACCGGCGATGATGTCGCCATCGACCCGGATCAAACCGCCGCCGCTGCCATTGTTCTGGCCGTTGCACACGAAGAACCTCGACTTTCCATTTGTTATGCCGACATAGCACCAGACGCTGTTTCGAAATATGTCGCACCGGAACTGGCAACGGAACCAGCCCGTGACCCGATTGCTGTTTATCGCAATAACCAGCGTTATATACGCAATTTGCAATCACTTGATACCGGTGACATGTCCGGCACCCCGACATGGCCCGATCACGGGGTTTGTGTGGTAACGGGCGGTACAGGCGGGTTTGGTTTGGCCCTCGCCGGGGAAATGGCGGCAGGTGGCAAGGTTGCGCTGGCATTTGTCGGGCGCCGGGCCGAACATGACCTTGACGAAGATACGAAAAAACAGATCCGGTCGCTACGTCATGACGGCATCGAAATTACGGTATTTTCCTGTGATGTCGCCGATGATCGATCGCTTGATGTCACACTTGCAACGATCAGGGCAACACTGGGGCCGATTACGGCCGTCGCACATGCAGCCGGTATTGCCGACGGCGGTTTTCTGGCTGTGCGTGATATGGCAGGCTTTGAAAATGCGCTTTTGGCAAAAATTGCCGGCGTCCGTAACCTTGATCGTTTGACGCTTAACGACCCGGTGCAGGCCTTTGTCCTGTTTGGCAGCCTGACGGCAATGACCGGTGCCGCCGGGCAGTCCGCCTATTGTGCCGCAAACGGATTTTTAGACGGCTTTGCCATATACAGGCGCCAGCAGGGGCGCCCGGCCACAGTCATCGACTGGTGTACGCTGGCTGAGCAGGGCATGGCAGCGCGCAACAATGTGGCCCTGCAAGCCGGAGCATGGATTACGCCAGCAGAAGCCCGAACAATCTGGCGCAGCGCCCTGTCGTGCCATCAGACACAGATTACCATCCTTGATCCGAAAGTGGTGAATGCCGCAAAACCGCAAAATCCTGCGCAAACTGTAAAATCGCTTTCGGAAAAACCCCCGATTGGTCCGGCACCCGATGGCACATCGCTTGTTGCCGCAATCTGGGCCGAAACCCTTGGTTATGAAACCGTCGACAGTCACGATGACTTTTTCGCTCTTGGCGGTGATTCCATTACGGGCATGCAAATCATTGACCGGATCAATACCGAATTTGATTTGTCCCTTAGCATTTCCGATCTTTTTTCGGCATCATCTGTTGCGGCTATTTCCGGTTTGGCGGGCATTAATACCCCGGCGAAAAGCACTGTTTCCGATCCGGATGCAACGCAAGCGCCGGTTAAAACAGATCCGATAAGCAAAATAAGCCGGATCTGGGCCGAAACACTTGGCTATGACGTGGTTGAACCGGGCGAGAATTTTTATGCGCTGGGCGGGGATTCCATCACCGGGATGCAGATCGTTGACCGAATTTCGCGCGAGTTGGGTTATCAGCTTAACCTGACCGATCTGTTTGAAAATGCCACCATTGCCAGCCTTGGCGAAAAACTGTTCGATGGTTCATCTGACCTGCACGCATATCACGCCATGGAAAAACTGCCTGTTAGCGTGTTTCATGAAGCGCCGGCAGCCTTTACGCACCGGGCAATCGTAACTATCGGCACGCAAGACCCCCGGCACGCACCAGCTGCTAAAAAATTCCCGGTCGCACCGGAACAGCTATCTGTTCTGAATGCAGCGCAAAAGGGAAACATGGGGACGGCATTTAATTTGCCGCACGTATTTTTGCTTGATGACACGATAAACCTTGATCAATTGCGTCATGCCATTCGGCAACTGGTTTTGCGTCATGAAATCCTGCGCACCCGGATATTAACCAGCGGCGACACCTGGGAAATGGAGGTCATGGAACCAGACCAGGTCCTGCCTGATTTGGTTCCCATCAGGATTGATAGCCCCCTTGAAAATGCACTCGACGGGCTTGTAACGCCTTTTGATATTGAAGACGGGCTTCCCGTTCGCTGGAAATTCCTGCTTGATCAGGCAGGGCAAACAGCATTGTTCTTTGATATTCATCATGTGCTGGCCGATGGCTTTACAACCGAACGTCTGTTTTCAGATTTATTTGAACTGTATCGCGGTCAAATCCTTCCTCCGTTGAAATACCAGCTAAGCGATTACGCATGGTGGAGCCATCAGGACGGTAATCAGACGCAATTAAACGAGGCCAAAGAATACTGGCAATCGATCTATCAGGGGGCGTTGCCAACAATCAATCTTCCCGCTGACCGTCGCAGGCCTGCCTATCACACCTTCAAGGGTGAAATTACCACATTCGAAATTGATCCCGAATTGCTGAGCGATGCCCGCAAGTTTGCAGCTAGGCAGCGGGTAACCATGTTTACCCTGATTCTTTCGACATGGTTTGCCGTTTTGTCCCGGTTGGCTGAAACAGATGATCTGGTTATCAGTGTTCCAGTAGACTCGCGCGACGCAACGGGTTTCCGCGATGTGCCCGGCATGATGGTTTCACTATTGCCACTGCGCATGCAAATTGACGACGGCGAAACAGTGAAAAGCCTGCTCGCCAAAATGCAGACCCGGCATGTGGAATCCATGCGCCACCGGGCCTATTTCCTCGATAAATTGCTTGATGATTTATCCCCTCCGGCGGCCCCTGATCGCACATTATTATCTGAAATATCATTGTCTTATATGAACTATCAGGCATCGCCGGCGCACGATAACGCGCATATCCGTCCGCTTGGTTTGATGCGCCATCATTGTAAAAACGATCTTGCGATCTTTATCCGCGATCTCCCCGACAGCATGTCGGTTTCATTTGATTATTATGCCGATTTGTTTGACCGCTCCCGGATGGAAGACCTGGGCCGGATCTTCACGACCAGTTTGCGCCGCTTAATCCACGACGATGCGCAACAACTTGCCCGAATGGACCTGTTGCCCACAGATCAGGCGGCAAACATAAAAGCATGGGAAAACGGCCCCGATATTATTGTGCCGCAAAACCGGGGGCTGTATTCCCTGTTTGCACAACAGGCAACCACATCCCCCGACCGCTGTGCCGTGCGCGATGCAACCGGCACCTGGACCTATGCGCAATTGATGTCGCGGGCAGGGGAGATCGCCCACCATCTTGAAACGTCCGGTATCAAACAAGGCGACCTCGTCGCACTGCATATCGAACGTGGCCGCGAGGCGATTGCATCTATATTGGGTATTGCGGCCTTGGGCGCGGGTTATGTCCCGCTCGATTCTGCTTATCCAGCGGACCGCAACCGGTTTATCCTCGCCGATAGTGCCGCCCGGCTCGTTCTTGTCGATGATATTGGCAAAGATTCTCTGGGCGATTTGGCCGGCCTGGCCGCAAAAATTTGTCCTGTCGCGGACATTTCCGGCAGTGATGCTTCATTCACAGCCCCTGATCTGAACAATACCGATCAAAGCCCGGCCTACCTGATGTATACGTCGGGCTCAACTGGCAAACCCAAAGGTGTGCTGATTGAACAAAGGGCTGTCATCGGGCTTGTTGCGGGGGCGGACTACGTAAATGTTGCGCCCGGCGATGTCATTGCGCAGGCCGGACCTTTGGCATTTGATGCCGCAACCTTTGAAATCTGGGTAACCCTTTTACACGGCGGCCAAATTGCGGTCATTGACCGCAATACATTGCTTGACCCGGCCTTGTTTGGCACGGCGTTGACCACAATGGCCGTGACCACAATGTTCATGAGTGTGGGCCTGTTTAACCGCCAGACAGATTACAATGCCAAAAGCCTGGCAGGGTTGAAAAACCTGATGATTGGCGGCGACAATATTAGCAAATCGCATGTTCGCAAATGTTTGGAAATGTGCCCCGATACGCGGCTCTTTAACGTATATGGCCCGACAGAAAGCACAACATTTGCTGCTGTCTGCCCCATCGTTTTGGCCGACCTTCGCGATGATACCGATTTTACCGTCATTGGACGGCCGATCGCCCATACCCGAACCGTTATTTACGATCCACAAGGCGTGCGCACGCCGGTCGGCGTCTGGGGCGAATTATGGATCGGTGGCAACAGACTGGCGCGGGAATATTGGTGCCAGCCCGCCTTAACAGCCGAAAAATTTGTCGCCGATCCTGACAGGGCAGGGGGGCGTTTTTATCGTACCGGCGATTTTGCCCGCTGGACCCGGGATGGCCGGATCGAATTTGGCGGACGTCGGGACAACCAGATCAAGCTGCGCGGCTTCCGGATTGAACTTGATGAAATCGAACAGCAATTACAAACAGCGCCATTCGTTCGAAATGCCGTGGCTCTGTTCAACCCCAATGGTTTAAACGGCGGTGAAATTATTGCCTGTGTTCAACAGATCGCAGGTAATAACGCAGACAATGCCAGCATGGTCATTTCCAAATTGCAACGCTGGGTTGGCACCCGTTTACCCGGGTACATGGTCCCGACCCGGTGGCATTTGATAACCGATATTCCGATTACGGCCAACGGCAAGGTTGATCGCAAGATCCTGCTCGAACAGGTTCGCACGCAATCCCCGGCCGCACTGCCCGGACTTGATGTCGATGCCGTGCTGTCCCCCGCCGAGCAAATTATCGCCGATATTTTTAGCGATGTCTTCCAGGTGCCAGTTCAGGACCGTAACGTTGGCTTTGCCGCCCTTGGCGGTCACAGTTTGATGGCAATCCGGATTGTAAATCGCATCGCTGATCGCACCGGAAACCGGTTTAGTATGGCAGACTTTTTTGCCAATCCGACGATTGCAGCTTTGGCCCGCCACCTAAATGATATGAAAAACCCGGACGGTGACATAAAGGAACGTGGCATCCCAACCGCCCCGAAAATGGACCATTACCCGGTTAGCCACGCGCAAAAACGGCTTTATCTGCTGTCGCGCATGGATGGCAATAGCGGTGCTTACGGCATGTTGTTTGTGTTGCGCTGTAACGGCACGTTGCGTGGCGATATCTTGCAACAGGCACTGATGTTGTTGACAAAACGCCACGAAACATTACGAACAGAATTTCAAGAACATGACGGCATTATCACACAAAGAATTCACCCGGTTACGGCACCAATCGTCAAAACCAGTGATGTTTCCAGTCACGCAAGCCCGGCCCGCGAGGCACTTCGCCTGACCCGGGAAGAAGCCGCAAACCCCGTCACCCTTGACTGCCCCCCGTTAATCCGGGCGCATGTCATTACAGTTGCAACCAACGAACAACTGCTGGTCCTTGGCACACATCATATTGTCGGCGATGGCTGGTCGTCGCGTGTCGTCTTGCAGGAACTCGGGGTATTATATCAGGCCGCCTTGCACGAAAAGACCGCCGATCTGGTGCCGCTTCCGATCAGCTACAAGGATTTCGCCTTTTGGCAAACCGGGCAGGAATGGTCGGATGCCGCCGCTTACTGGCAGGAAAAACTAACTGGCGCACCTGATCACATTAAATTACCAACGGATCGCAAAGCACCCGAGGTGCAATCCTATCGCGGTGCGCACGCCCATCTGGAAATTGAACCCGACGTGTTGCGCGGTTTGCACAAACTTGCCGAAACCCGCAAGACAACGCTGTCGGCTGTTGGTCTGGCCCTGTTTTCGGCGGTGCTTTACCGCCTGACACGCCAAAAAGACATGGTCATCGGCATGGGTGTCGCCGGGCGCGAACGCACCGAAACCGAAGGTTTAATCGGCTTCTTTGTCAATGTGTTACCGATCCGGGTTCAGCTTGATGAAACAACCGAACTAACCTCCCTGATCACAGAGCTGCATGGCAATATCGTTGCGGCGCTGGACCGGCAGGATTATCCGTTTGACGAACTGGTCCGCGCGGTTGCGCCCAAACGTCATTCCAACAGGCAGCCCCTGATCAATGTTGTCTTCGAATATCAACGGTTCGGCGATCTTCCCGGCAACGATCAAACGGCGGGTCTGCCGCTTCTTGCTGCCGGGCAGGCGGGTATTTTGCCGACCAACCTCGATGCCTTTGTCGATAACACAACGGCAAAGCACGATCTTATTCTCTTTCTGGCAGAAGAAGCCGATCAGGCGCGCTTCACACTGGAATATGACACCGATTTGTTTGACGCAGAAACCATGCAGCGCTGGCTTGCCTTCCTTGGTAAATTTGCCAGCGCCGCAGCGCAGGATATCTAAAGGGACTTCTCAATGAAAATCGCCGATTTTGACTTCGATTTTGACAATATCGATACGTCCCGGGAAATGGATGCAAGTGCGCCAGATGCAACGACTGGCAGTATTACCGAACGGTTTTCCGCCATTGCCCGCCTTTGTCCTGATCGGGTCGCCATCGCCGACGAAGATGCAACCCTGACCTATGATGCACTTGACCGCGATAGCAGCCGGCTTGCACAGTTTATCTGCAATCTGGGTTTGGATAAAACGCAGCCCGTCGGTGTCATGACCGGACGGAACCGCCATTATATTATTGCCATTCTTGGTGTCTTGAAGGCAGGCCACGCCTTTGTCCCGCTGGACCCAAATGTGCCCTTGCGCCGCCGCGTTGCAATGGTCCAAAATGCCGCACCGGCACTGGTTATTTCTGATGGCGCACATGTCGGCGATTTGCATCAGTTACAATGGCGCTGCCTCTGTTTGACACATATTCTGTGTCTTGATCACGGCGATATTGATGCCATATCGGAAACCCCCGGATCGTTGATGTCCGTTGAGCTGTGGGACCACCTGGCAGGGGATGACGCCGATAACGTTTTGGCGGGCGGCTGGAAAAGTGCCTTTACCGGAATGCCGATTGCCCAAAACGCAATGGATGCGTTTGGCGAAAACGCCCGTGCCAAAATTCAAAATCTTGTGCCCGAAGATGCACGTGTTCTTGAAATCGGCTGTGCCTCGGGCTTCACCATGAAGCATGTTGCGCCGGTCGTCGGGCGTTATGTTGCAACCGATCTGTCACGTCGCAACGTCGAACGCACAGAAGCACTGGCGATCGGGGCCGGAATGACCCACGTCATGAGCCGCCAGCTTGCCGCACACGATATCGATGTTTACGAGCCCGGATCGTTCGATCTGATCATCCTCAACAGTGTCATCGAAAACTTTCCCGGTTTTGGATACCTGCGGCAGGTTCTTGCCAAGGCGGCTCGGCTTTTGGCACCAAATGGCTCGATTTATCTCGGCAATGTCTGGGATGCAGAGCGGCGCGACGACTACCTTGCCGATCTGGCGGCGTTTGCACGCGACAATGCCGGCAAAGGGTACACCACACGTCTTGATTTTCTCGAAGATCTTTTTGTGCCCGAGGCGTTCCTTAATGACTGGGCGGCAGAACAGGGCGGCTTCAGGGTACAGCGATCGGCCATTAATGCACCGGGGTTTGATCCTGCCCCCTACACCTTCGATTTTGTGCTGACACCAGACAGCCGTGTCGAACCCGTGGGCGGCCAAAGACAGCGTTATGATGCCACGCATATCGTAAGCGCCGCCGATACCCTGTCATCTTCGCCTGCGATCAACACCACCGATATCGCCTACATCCTGTTTACCAGCGGCACCACCGGCACCCCCAAAGGGGTCATGATCGAACACGGGTCCGTGGTCAATCTCGCCCAATCGGTATTGGACACCCAGCTTGAACTTATTGGCGCGGACAACCCCCAATCTGCGCTCAATCTTAGTTGTGTTGCCCCATTTGCTTTTGATGGATCAATTGTTCAAATTTTCGCCGCCATCCTGAACGGTCACAGCGTTCATATTCCCGGCTTTGAAACACGAACCGACCCCGAAGCACTGCACCGTTTTATCGTTGAACATTGCATAGATCAGTTTGACACCACCCCAAGCCTGTTTTTCCTGATGCTTGATTACTGGCAGGAAAATCATCTGCACTGTCATGCCCGGATGGTCGTTCTTGGTGGCGAAGTGGTTTCAGACGATCTGGTCGAACGTTTTTTTGCTTTCCCCGAACATGGCAATTGTAAACTGGTCAATGCCTATGGTCCGACAGAATGCTGTGTGTCTGCCGCGCAGTACATAATGACAGCGCACAATTATCGTCAAATCCTGCCGCCGCCGATTGGCAAAGCCATTAACGGTGTGGCCATCGCCATTTGTGATGATCAGGGCCGAACACTCCCCGATGGGGTGCCTGGCGAACTTCGCATTGGCGGTGCCGGTGTGGCAAAGGGTTATCTTAACGACATTAACCAGACAAACTCAAAATTCGTTACCCAGGCTGATGGGTCCCGATGGTATTGCAGTGGTGATATCGCCCGGCGCCGCAGTGACGGCGAGATCATTTTTGTTGGCCGCGAAGACGGACAGGTTAAAGTGCGGGGGAACCGGCTTGAATTGGGCGAAGTCGAAAATGCACTGGCCCGTCATCCGCTGGTGCGGCGGGCGACGGTGCTTGTTCACAATGGCAAAAATAGCCAAAGTACCGATATTATTGCTTATCTGATAACCGATGCCGGGTTTGATGCCGTTTCCTGCCGTGCACAACTTGAACAAATCTTGCCCGCCTATATGGTTCCGGGCCACCTGATTTGTGTAGACGACATACCGTTAACAGCCAACGGCAAGACCGATATTTCAAAATTGCCTGCCCCTCACGACACATCGGCATCACGCCACGTCGGTCCGGCCAAGCCACTGTCAAATGCGCTGGAATGTACTGTCGCCAGCTTGATGGCCGATGTGCTCGATTGTGCAATTGATAATGCCGATGCCGACTTCTTCGACCATGGCGGCCACAGCGTCCTTGCTGTTCAGTTTTTGTCAAAAATCAACCGTGCGACAGATGTCAAAATACCGCTCAGCGATCTGTTTAGTTGCTCCAGCGTGGCGAAACTCGCCGCCCGGATAACTGAACGCCAACAAACACAAAACGCCAAAAGCCCGCTTGTGGCGGTGCATGCCGATGGATCAGCTGTTCCCATGGTCTGCTTTCACCCTGTTGGCGGCAATATTCTTTGTTATCAAACGCTGGCGCGTGAACTGGGCCCGCAGCAACCTGTTTACATGGTAGAAGCTCAAGGTCTTGAAGAAGGGCAAAACCTGTATCCGACAGTCGAGGAAATGGTTGCGGCTTACATGCCCCATATTCGCAAAGCACTGCCGCAAGGGCCTGTTCATCTTACCGGCTGGAGCTTTGGCGGGCTTCTTGCTTTCGAAGCCGCTTATCGATTGCAACAAAACGGGATTGACGTTCGCAGCGTCACCTTGCTTGATGCGGTAGCCATCCCGGATTCCGTCCGGGAACTTTTACGCAAGGACGAAGCCGATTATTTTGCCGACATGTTTTCCGAACTGGGAATACTCGAAGCAGATCAGTTGCGTGTCATGACACCGGAACAAAGAATCGATTACCTGCTGGAACAGGGAAAGGATTCTCATCTGTTACCGCAAAATGCGGATCGTGATGTTATTCGCCGTTTGCTTGCGGTATTCCAAAACAATGCCATCGCCGCGATCCACTATGTGCCCCCGAAACTTGCCGATATTGATGTGTTGCTGGTGCGCCCAACAACAGCAAGCCGGGCGGCACCAGGTATCGATGGCGATCCCTATAGCGGCTGGAAACAATTCGTTGGCGATAAAGTAGTGCTAAAATGGGTGCCAGGAACGCACGGCTCCATGATGATGGCTCCCGATATTATCGAGGTCGCCTCATGTATTCGCAGCCATATTGCGGAAAATAAATAACGGTTATCGGGCAGGGCAGGGGCAGAGACGCACCCTGCCTTTTCTCCGCTTGTTTGTTATCGGTGCTGATCGGAATTATGACCAGTTAAAATCCGGACTGTGCAAAAAAACGGTTTCGCCCGGCAAAGTTATGCCCAACCAGCCTTTGACCCCGTGCCAGACAAGGCTGCGGTATTGGGAAAAGTTTTCGTAAAACACCACAAAAACGCCGTCCTGCAAGGTGATTGATGATGGTGTATACACCGATAACGGCGTCATCAATCCTGTTGTCAGGGTTTTGGCCAGGCTTTCGCGTGCGACCCACATCAAGGCGGCGGCATCACGGTCATCAAGCTTTAATTCTTCAAGCACGTTTCTTTCCCGGCGCGACAAACCTGCCAGCACCGGCCCGATATCGGCAGGTGACGGCAAATCAACATCGATCCCCATCGGGTGTGCGCGATGAAATACCAACGCTGCGGCATAGTGATCGGAGTGGGAAATGGACACACCCAATTGATGAATTTCCGGATGGGTGCTTGTCAGGATGGGCTGATCAAAAACGCCGTTTTCAATCTGTATTTGTTGCGGCTCAAGATCGTCGCAATGTGCCCTGACAGCCAGTTTCCCCGCCAGTCGGCCGTGCGCAAAACTTTGCCGGCGTTTGGCATGTTCAAAAGTATGCAGCCGCGCAATTTCGTTTTTATGGAAAAGCGCTGAAATCATCTCGTCGGCCGTTTGTGCTGTCAGATGATCCAGATCGATTATAACTAACGTTGCTCGCAAGATATCATCTGACGCAAAACTTCCGCCGTCTTTAGGGCGTACAAGTGCCAGAGAATGAATTCTCACTGCTTGCGGATTGCTCATTTTGTTATTCTGCGTCAATTGTGAAATGGCGTCATCGGATGCATAAAAAAAGAATGCCCAAAGCGTGCTTTGGGCATTCAAAATCCGGGTCGCCAGCTTTGGCAAAAATCAGGCTTTTGCGGTGGCGGCATTACCAGTTGTTTTAGCTGAAGCCGTCTTGGTCTCGCCCTTAACGAAGTCGGTCGCTTTACGTTTGCCTTCGGCAAATTCGTTTTTGAAGCGGTCCTTCATTTCTTCTGCGTTGAAATCACTGGTGGTGCCACCACGGGCAAAATGCCATGCGAAAACACGCCCAAGTGCATAGGTGCAAGCTGCGGCAAAGGATGGCATGGCGATCAGACCAAAAACCGTCCCAACAACAGGGACACGACGCATCAGTTTTGTGGCCGCAAGACCAACGCCACTTGCAGGAAGAACAGTTGCAACAAGCGTTGCTACAGCACTTTTAATTGTGTTTTCCGAGAAAGGAATACCATAAACATCACACAGTTTTGCGATCATACGCAGCTGGATGGTGCTGCTGGCGGCCATTTCAAAGAAAGGTATCGGAACAAGTCCACCGACCGCAGCATAGGCGCTGTGGCGATGAATGCAGTCACGGGACAAAGCACGAATCTCGTCCGTTTCTGCTACTGCTACTGTAACTTCATCAGTTTCTTCGACAGTCTCTGCTTCGCTCATAATCGCCTCTTTACAAGTGCCTGTGGGTCAGTGGGCTAAATAATTATAAATAAGATATCTTTAGCACTTTACTCCAACTTTTCTGTGACCGCAACGCGTAGAAGTTATTATTCCGACAGATTGTTTTTTCGCTGCGCGTGGTGATATTTTCTCTAATATATCAAAACCGGCATTTTTAACGGTCGAGAATATTGGCAATGATGGAAAGCAAAGCATTATCGTGCATATTTATAAAAAAATGTCCGCCGTCAAAAAGATGCGTTTTAACTGGCCCGGTTGTTGCTTCGCGCCAGCCTTCGAGTTCTTCTGGTATCGGGCTGCTATCTGACATGCCACCGAAAACAGTAATCGCGGATGTCAGTTTTTGCTGGTCCCCCGAAAATGTTGTTTCCGCCAGTTTGAAATCAGCCCGCAACGACGGCTCAAGCAAAGATTTGAATTCTGCGCTCTCAAGAATTTCCTGCGGCGTCCCGCCATATCGGCCAATTTCATCCCACAACGCCTCAGACGAAAGGGAATGCACAGGCGAACGTCGCAACGGTATGTTTGGCCCACGCAAGGCTGCGATAAATAAATGGTCAGGGCTCGGGTGTCCGTCCCCGGCCAATCGGCACGCCAGATGGTGGGCAATCATCCCCCCCATCGAATAACCAAAAAATGCAAACGGCCTGTCAAGCAACGGCAAAATAGCATCCGCAAGGGCAGGGATCATACCGGCAATATTATCAATGGCCGGTTCGGCTGTTCTTTGCTCGCGGCCAGGAAGGCAAATTGGAATAACATCAATTTCGACAGGCAGTTTTGCCTTCCACGACCGATAAAACGATGCCCCGCCACCCGCACATGGAAAACAGAACAGGCGTGTATGCGCATCCGCGTGTCGTGCCGTTTGCGCCAGCCATGCAGACTTTATCATCTCAGACGATCTCATTATCCAATGGGCCACTTATGATCTGGCTTGATTCCAGGTGACGTGACACCCAACAGATATCAGGCCGGACGATATCAATTTCCGGTATTTTTACCGGCATCGGACGTGCCGGTTTGTCTTTCGCCATCCGGCCCCATGACTTCGGCAGCAGATGTACCATTTGGCGATATTGTACCTTTTTGCGAACGGCTTGCTGCGCCGTTTGGCATGCCATCAACCGCGCCTGCCGGGCCTTCTGTCTCGGTGAAGCCAGGTGATATTGCACTTTGCGGTGCAACATCGGCCATCCGCGCATTAAGTTGCTGCCCGGATGGCAGGGTGTTGGCCGTATCGCCGCTCAGCTCTGCCGATTTATCACCCTTTTCTGCGCGCTCGTCGGCGGGCCTGTCGCTATTGATGTTACTGTCGGCGGTATTCAGGATCACAGGCAAACCATCCCGACCACCAATGATAATGGTTTTGCTGTTTTTCGATGTTGCCAGCGCCATGGTGGCTTCGATCCCGCGCAGGCGCAGATATTCCGGCGTGATTGTCTTGGCAACAATATCCTGAAATTCGCGAATACCTTCAGCTTCGATTTTTTTCCGTTGTTTTTCTTTTTCTTCACGCGCCAAACGAAAATCATATTCCAGCATGACCTGGTATTGTTCGGCCTTGCGCTCGATCGCGGCCGCGATCCGGGGCGGCAATGTTACCGAGCGAATAAGAACATCTTCGACGCTCACCAGTTTGCCCCGGAAACTTTGATTAACCAGCGACGATCCCAGTTGGTTCACCATGCGTTCAAGGATTTCCGCCTGAATAAAGGCGCGAGTTTCGGTATAAAGCTGTTCGGGCGTATAACGCGAAATCAGTTCCCGCGCATGTGATCCAATTTCCGGATAGACCAACACCTCGGGGTAACGCGGGCCAACCAGTTTATGCAAGATACCGGCATTGTCGCGGTTGATACGATACCGCACGGCAATGTCGACCTTCATCGACAGGCCATTCGACGAAATTGTGTCATAGACGCGCGACTGGTTTTGCAGCCGGGCATCATAAAGATACATTTCATCCCACGGGAAGATCATATGAATGCCTTCACCATAGGTCCGGTCCGTAACTGTGCCGCCAAAAAACCGATACCACAGCACCCCGACATGACCAGAGGGAACCGTAATAAAGATTTGCGGTGCCAGAGCAATCAAACCAATAACGATAAACAGCAACGAAACCAGAATAGTGGTCCGGTGCCGGCGCAACCACAGGGCCAGCCAGTCGAGTGGTCTGTTAAGGGCAGCACGAAGGCCAGGTTTGCGGTGCGGCGTGTCGTCATTCACCCCGGGAGATGCAGTTGCCGTGTCGGCGCTATCAACCATTAAATGTCTCGTTCAAAGCAGAAAATGCCAGTAGCTGCGACTGCATACTATTCGACGTCATATTCTTTGATTTTCCTGCGTACTTCGCGCGACGGACGCGCAACAATTTGCACAAGAAAATCACCGATCGGGGTGATTAATAAAGCAACGATAAAATGCCCCACAAAGCCGAACGCTGTATTGCGCCCCAGCATGCCGCATATAGCGGCCGCAATCACGTAAAGAATGAGAACGACGAACTGCATTTTTGCTTCCCCTATGGATCCGGTATTTCGCCCCGATATTCCGGTATCACGTTTTCCGGTCATGCCCGGATTGTTATTAGTTAGTCAGTCAGATCAGGCAGCAACTTTTTGCCGCGTCACAAATTCCTTGCCTTCCGCAAATTTTTCGCGGAAATGCTGTTCAGTCTTTCCAGGGTCAAATGACAGGATGGTCCCCCCCGCCGAAAAATGCTGCTGAAAAATCTTGCCCAGCGCATAGGTTGTCGCACCGTTAAAAACCGGCAAGGTCAGCACCATCAGTCCATACCCCACGACGGGCACCGCTTTTGCCATGCTTCCAAAAACACCAGTTGCAATCAGTGATTTACCCAACACACCACTGCCCAGGCTACAAATAAGGGCGGCAATCGCCGATTTGCCGCTATTCCGATCAAACGGCACGTCGTATATATCGCTCAGTTCTGCCAGCATCTTAAGCTGCACAGCAACAATTGCGACATTGTCGAGCACGGGTATCGGAATAAAACTGCCCCCGACAGCCCACATCGTGTTGCGGCGCACAACAGCACCTGCTGCGCGATGTTGCTTTCTCTGTTTTAATTCCGCGTGTTTTTCAGCACTCATGACGGGAAGCTCTCCGATCGCAGCAGGGAGTTAAACCATACCGGCTAAGTACCGGCACTGCAAACCTTATCAAGTCAAGATAGTGACTTGAAACTTTTTTAGGGTGAATGCTTGACGGCAGCTGGGACACAGGCAAACATGCAGACGGGGAGACATTTTATCCTATGAAATTTAAACTTAACATTGATGACATCATGGTCATCGATTATGCCGGAGCACGCTTGTGAATTTGGCGTTCAAGATCGGATTGGCACTGTTTTTGGTTCTTGGCTCGGCAATTGCCATGACCACAGTGCTAAATTTTTTGCGTTTCGACCAGACCCTTCATCATCTTTTGGCGCAGCGATTGACAGTGGTTCTCTCTGAAACGCAACGCGATATTGTTTCTGGTCTCGACCTGGGTCTTCGCATCGAAAATATGGAAAACCTCGACGCCATGCTTGGTCGGCGTCTGGGGATGTCCTCGGATATTCAAGCGATACAGGTATTGGACTGCAATGGCTCTGTCATTGAATCCCGGACACCACCGGGCCTTTCTGCTTCGGTTGCAACAATTCCCTTTACGCCCGCACCAGAAGATCAATGGCAAAGTTTTGACGGCAACCGCGCGATTGCCGGAACACTTTTGCGCGACAGCGTCGGGCAGTGCGCCGGATATATTCGTCTTATCGCCGATATTTCCGAAGCCACAGCCAAACTTTCGCACGCCTCGACCAAAATGTGGCAGGCGGCCTTGTTCGGTATGGGGGCAATTATCCCGGTTCTGATTGTTTTATTTATCCTGATGCGGCGGCGTCATCGCGTGTTTGTCGAATTGAACGAAGACTTTGAACGTGCCCTCGATGGACAGCCGCCCCGCGTTCCCGCCCATGACGGGGATGTGCTGACAGCCGGCGAAATGAGTATGATTTCCCTGTACCGCGATATGCGTGATCAACTGTCCAAAACATCCCCGAACGAGACATCCGCAAGTGATGCGGATTCATCGTTTGTCGATGATCAGGACCACAAAGGTAAAAACGCATGACAGAAGCGCATGTTCGGGCCCGTACCGGGCTTCTGCCAAAGGGAACCATCTGGGTTCTGCTGCTCGTCAGTGTGATCGCGCTGTTCATTGCGCTGATTGGCATTTCCTGGCGCGCTGCCGATCTGGCACGCGAAGACCTGCGCGGGGAAACTGTCAAAAAGGCGACAATTGAAGCCCAGGTTCTTGCCGAAAAAATTGACCGGGCAATCAGCCTCGGCATCCCGCTGGACGGAATAGTCGGTTTCGGTGATCTGGTTACAGGCATGCAACAAGGCGACCCAGACCTTCTGTTCGGTGCCATCGTGTCTGCAGAGGGTCAAATCCTTTTTAGTGGTGGTCTGGCGTCGTCGGAATTCAGTCAAAGCCTGTCATCACCGTCAGGCGATGAGAAGCAAAGCCGGTTTATTCTGACACGCATTCCTCTGGAATTAACGACTGCCGCAACAGGCGACACCACCACGCCCCCCGGTCTTGTCATTGGGCATGATCGCGCGGCTTTGATGCGGCCCTTAACCGATAACCTGTTCGATATCGGAATTATTCTATTAATCGCACTGGCACTGTCCTTTGAACTGATGCTGCTTGTTCTGACAGTCAATGTCACCTTGCCGGTCAAGGTGGCAAGCCGGGTTCTGGCAAATATTCATGCTCGTAAATTTACATTGTTGCACGGGCAAAGTTCACGCGACGATATCGGCCTGTTCATGGGGCGGATCAATTCACTGGTCACCAGCACAGCCCAAAAAGCCGGCATTACCCCGCATTCCGAACGCGAAGTTCGGTTGGTCGGGGTGCGGTTGCTGGCGTTCATGTTCATTCTTGCCGAAGAACTCGCACGCCCCATCATGCCGACCTATTTCAATGAACTCTCGGCACATACCATGGGCGGGCAACTCGGTGCCGGTACGGTTATGGCGGTGCATTTGCTGATGGTGGCAATTGCCATGCCGTTATGCAGCCTTGTGCAAGGCAAAGTTGGTTCATTGCGTATGTATCTGATCGGTGCATTTCTGGCAACGGTCGGGTTGTTGGGGACCGCAGGTGCTGTTGGGTTTTGGGACCTTATCGTCTGGCGCGCCTTGTCCGGGCTGGGTTACGCCACAACCTTTGTTGCCTGTCAAAGCTATGTGCTCGATGCCACCAACGACCAGAACCGGACGCAAGGCACGGCAATGATGGTCAGCGGGATCATGCTGGCCGACATTTGCGGCCCGGCAGTTGGCGGGATTATCGCCGGATTTTTTGGCGCGGAATTTACCTTTGCCATGGGGGCCGGGGTTGCTGTCGTTGCCGTGGCGCTGGCGTTTTTCCTCATGGACAGCAAGGTGCGCGGCGACAAGGCGCCACCGGTGCCAACCCGGGCCGCCTTTGCTGCACTTTTAAAAAACAGGCCCCTGCAAATACTGGTGCTGTTTGCGGCCATGCCCGCCAAACTGATCCTGAGCGCATTTTTATATTATCTGGTGCCGGTTTTGTTATTGCAGGATGGGGCAACCATCGCTGAAATCGGCCGGGTTATTATGTTGTACGGGCTGGTTGCTTTGTTATCGGGCTGGTTCGCAGCACGCTGGACGGACCGTTCGAAAAAGGAAACCCGTGCCGTGGGCATTGGCGGCGTGGTAACAGCGGTCGGCTTGCTCATGGCCGGTTTGTATCCAATTGATATCGTAGTGGCAATTGCGGTTGGTATGCTCGGGCTGGCGCAGGCCACATCGATCCCTGCACAGGTTTCAGCCAGCCTTAAACTCAGCCGCGATTTTACCGACAAACACGGCACCGGCCCTGTTCTGGCAGTGTTACGTCTGGCAGAAAGGTTTGGCGGTGCCACCGGGCCATTAATTGCGGCAACGCTGGTGCACTATTTCAGTGCAGGTCAGGCAATTCTTTATCTTGGTTGCGGGGCGGCCATTTGCATTGTGTGCTTTGAAGTCCTGATTGGACGAATGCCGGTTGACCAAAACCACGATACGCCTTCTGCCAAATCGGAGGCCGCGCAATGATCCGCTTTCTTGTGTTTGTCCTCATGGTCTTGATGTCCGTTGTTCCAGTAAGTTCTGCGCACGCGCAGACGGCAAACAGTGCGCCATCGCCTGATCATCCGTTTCGTATTGCCATGATCTTGTGGCGTGGTGAAACCAAGGTCGAAGAAGGGTTCCGCAGCTATTTTCACAGCCGCAACATCCCTGTCGATTTTCAGGTTTACAATATTGATCGCAATATCGCCGCCATCCCCGATGTCATTGCACAAATTCGCAAAAACCCGCCCGATCTTGTTTATACATGGGGAACAGGGGTAACGATGGCGACAGTGGGGCGATATGACGATGTTGACCCTGTACGCAACATTTCAGAATTTCCGGTCGTATTTGTGATGGTTTCCGCCCCCTGGAAAACAGGCATCGCCGCACCGGTCGGGCAAACGCGCCCGAACGTTACCGGCGCCAGTCACATTGCCCCGCTGGCCGCGCAAATCAATGCCATTCGTGCGTATCGCCCCATGAGCCACCTTGGTGTGGTTTACAATTTGCAAGAAAGCAATTCGGTCTCAAACATCGCTGATCTGAAACTTCTGGGCGAAGAAATGTCGTTTGAGGTGCTTGCAGCCCCGCTTGGGCAAACCGGCGAGCCGGACCCGGCACGTATTCCCCAGGCTGTGACCGATCTGGCAAAAAAAGGGGCGGATTTCCTCTATATAGGTCCCGATAATTTTATCGGGACCTATCGCGATGTTTTAACCGATTCCGGTTTCGCCAATGGTCTTGGCACTTTTAGTGCAACCGAACTCGAAGTGCGCGAAGGCCACGCGATGTTCGGGCTGGTTAGCCATTATGACCTTGTGGGTCGTCTTGCCGCCAGCAAGGCCGCAGCCATCCTGATGGACGGAGCCCGTCCAGGCGATTTGCCAATTGAAACGCTGAACCGGTTTTCCTATCTGATACGCTTGTCAGCCGCGCAGCGGCTAAAACTCTATCCGCCATTGCCGCTGCTTGATTATGCAGAAATTGTGCAATGACAGATATCATTCGTCTGGGCCAGGGGCATCTTGGTGCCGTCATTGACCTTCATCACAAGGTGTTGAGCCTGCTGCCTGCAGGCCTTGCTGCACAGGAAACAGATCGTTTCTTTGCCGATCATATCTCGGATTGCGGGCAAATTTACGGTGCTTTTAATGGTGAAAACTTAATCGCCTACAGTATTCTGGGGCTGCCGCGAGCCGGGGATCCCAATTTTGGCACCGACCATCAGTTACCATCAGACCAACTTGCCGATGTCGCCCATATTGACGGTGTCGCCGTTGCCCCTGCCTGGCGCGGGCAGGGGTGGCACCGTAAAATGATTGATCACAGGCTGGCCACCGCACAGGTACATGGACGCAAGATTATGCTGTCAACCGTCGCACCGGGTAATCTTCCCAGCTTGCGCAGTCTGATGTCTTGTGGCTTTACCATTTGCGGCATCATCGAAAAATTTGGCGGTATCCGTTATTTGATGCGGCAAGATGTGTCCGCTGGCACAAATTCGCCCCCGGTTTTGGCCGCGCAGGAAACTCTCACCACAATAGACTGGGTGAACATTGACGATCTGGCGCGTCAACGCGCGTTTTTCGCACGCGGTGCAATCGGTGTGAGCTGGAACATCGAAAATGATCAAGTTCAGATCGGGTTTATCGCCAGTTGATCAATTGATCTGGTGGTATTTGCGCTGGGGAAGGTTGATGATGTTGTTTTCGTTGGCAGCCTGGGCATTACGCAAGACATACTTTGTCTGCCAATCGCACGCATGTTTATCCGTTTCCCAATAACACGCCGCACCTTTATGAAAAGGCAGGAAATTACCTTTTGTAAACATATCGTCTGCCGTAACACTTGAAAACATCGGCATCATTTTGCGCAAATCATCAAGATGTTCGTGCACGATGCGCGTCAGCCAATATATCACATAGGGATTTGCCGGTTCATACGCGATCAGCGATGCCTTGAAACCGAAAGATTTAATTGGCTTGTCCTGCCCTTCATAGGTATTGGCGGGCAGAACCTGATTAAAGAAATAGCTGTTTTGGCGCACCAGCTCTTCGGTTGGCGCACCGCCCATACCCACAACCGTTGCGTTGCAGCCCAAGGTGTCCTGAATGGGGGGCGCGGGGTGACCAATCCACAGGCCAAACGCATCGATATACTTCCCGCAAATGCCAATACCATTGTAATCCTGGGCCACGCCATAAATCTGACCAAGATCTTTCTCGCCGATATTGTATTGCTTTAAAAGCTGAAGCCACAATGCCCGCGAGGCCGATCCCTCCGGGCCGATATTGATGCGTTTGTTACGCAAATCCGCAATTGAATGAATACCGGCATCCTTGCGAACAACCAGTAGCCCCATTTCATCGTGCAACGACATCACAGACCTGGCACCCGGTATCGGATTAACACCGTTTTGCGCTTCCCAGTTGGTATTTGACTGAACAATGGCCACCTGTACGCGGCCTTCTTTCATCAGTTCGATATTACTGCCCACGCCCTGTGACCGCAGGGGGACGCAATGCACGCGATGTTCGGCATAGGTCTGGCGCATCAATTCGCAAATTTTTGCGGCCACCTGAAAATACACACCACTGGTACTGCCGCTATAAATTGCAATGTAATAGGATGGCAATTTATCACCATCCTCGGAAATCTGCTGGGTAACGCCGCCCACGCCCATGTAATCCTGACGATATTGTGACAGCGGAATGGCATCGGGCTTATAAATCAGCCCGTTAATCATTTCAGATTTGTCACGCGTTGTTTGCAAAAGCTGATCGTCGAACTGGTCAATATTGGTTTTAACGACCTGTTGGGTCGACAGACGCGGAGACAGATCGCTCGCTTCTTCAATTGCCGCAGAATTCGCCAATGGTGCCATGGCTGGCGAAGACGCCGCCGGGTTGTCCCCTTGCGCATATGCCAGAGAAACCGGACCGGCACATACCAACACAATCACGCTGGCCAAAAGGCTGTTTTTAAAAGGCCAGAACATGTTTCCCATTTTTTCCCACTGCATTAATCAGCTTGATAACCCCCGGTTGCCGCAACAAGTTTAATGGATCGTGGCACTTCCCGTCGAGGCTCAAGATGCGCCATCGGTGGTCGTCTGTCAATTTCGGGGCGGGGGGCAAACATGACTTCCCAATTGCATTTTCACTGTTCGCCATACCGCGAGAATGATGATATCACCTGTGAAGGAGCCGTTTAGCGGCTGCTTTTGGGGCAGAATGGTTGCGATCATCAGGGATGATGTTCCATCCCGTCGGAATATATTTGGGGCAGATCTAAATTGGTGAACGAACCGATCATGGGCGTTGACGCCCTCATACCTGGTAAAGAGGAAATTTACCGGGCGCTTGAACTGATTTCGAGCTGGGGAGAATACCATCCAAGCCCGTTATTGTTTGCACCCGGTCTCGCACAGCATCTCGGTATCGGAGCCGTTCTGATCAAGGATGAAAGCAAACGCTTTGGCTTTGGCGGGGTGAAGGCTCTGGGGGCGCCTTACGGGTTAAAGCAGCAATTGCTCGACCTCGGGCTGGTGCCGGGCAGTGCAGATTGCACCCGCTTTACGGCCGTTGCGGCCACCGATGGCAATCACGGGCTTGCGCTGGCATGGGCGGCAACAAAATTTAACTGCCGGGCGCGCATTTATGTTGGCAAGGATGTCAATGCTGGCCGGGTACAGCGCATCCGCGATAACGGTGCCGAAATCGTGGTAATCAATGGCACCTATGACGACGCTGTCATCGCGGCTGAAAATGCGGCACGTGATCCGGACGTACTTTTGATTACCGACACCGACTATCATGGTGGCATCAAGGTAACCCGCGATATCATGGCAGGGTACGCTGTAATGGGCATCGAATGTGCCCGTCAACTGGCCGATACACGCCAATGGCCCAGTCATGTTTTCTTGCAATGTGGGGTCGGGGGCATGGCGGCAGGCTGTGTCCTTGGCCTCTGGCATGAAAGCGGGCGCAAACCCGATGTTATTACAGTTGAAGCCACCGAGGCTGCCTGCGTTAAACAAAGCCTTGCCGCCGGTGTGCCGGTCTCGGTCTCTGGCCAGTTGCTGACCAGAATGGTCGGCTTGTCCTGTGGTCGGCCAAGTCTTCCTGCATTCGATACCCTTAAAACCGTTGCCCGCGGAAGCGTCGCAATCGACGATACCACTGCTTTGACGGCGCAAACCGCGCTGACCAGAGGGGTTGGGGGCGACGGCCCGCTTGATTGTTGGGATACTGGAATCGCCGGCCTTGCCGGGCTTTGGCATGTCGCGCAAAATCCTGCTTTACGGGTGGGTTATGGTCTGGATCACAACAGTACGGTGCTGGTCGTAAACAGCGAAGGCCCGATGCCAGCCCACTATGCCCGGCCCGCAGAACTGCTTTCAACTGATGCGATGACTGGACAGCATCCAAGGCCGCAGCTACAGTCGTTAGAAGAACCGGCCCAAAACTCAACATCTTAATGGCCGGACCGAGGGGGACTGCAAACCAATGAAGTTGCTTGATCTGTTGTCGTCAGGGGATAACAGGCTGTTCACCCGGCTGACGATTACTGGTGGCCTTGCGGGCGGCGGCAGTGCGGTTCTGCTTGCGATTGTCAACGCAGCTGCCGAACAGATTGAACGCGATGCTGTCGACGAGGTGAACTGGTTCCTCGCCGGTGCCTTTATTGCTGTGGCGGCCATTTATTTTCTATCCGAAATCTATCTGGTCGCACGGATCGGGGCACAAATCGAAAACGGCATTAATCGTGTCCGCACCCGGTTGCTGGACCGCTTGGCCAATGCTGATTTCGCCCGGATCGAACGTTTCGGCCAGACCCGCCTTTACGAAAGCATCACCCAAAGCAGCCAGATCATTTCGCAAAACTCACAACTGCTGGCCCATGCTTTCCGCTCGCTGCTGCTTGTGGTGGCGGTAATGCTGTATGTGTTGTGGTTATCGCCCTTGGCCTTTTTCCTGATTGTTGCCGTAATCGCGATCGGAACAACAATCTATCTGCGGATGGGCAAAGAACTTTCGGCCTGCTATCACAAACTTGGCGAGGCCGAAAACAATCTCTTTGAACGGGTTGCCGATCTGTTTTACGGCATCAAGGAAGTGCGAATGTCGTCAGCGCGCAGCAACGCGCTCCATGTTGCTTTTATGGCAACATCGACAGAGAAAGAAGACATTGCCATCAAGGCCCACGACCTTACTTTCCGCCAGCAAATCATGGGCATGATGGCCTTTTACATTCTGCTTGCGGTGATCGTCTTTATCGTGCCGGTATATTCGCCCAGCTTTTCCGGCACTGTCATGAAGGTCAGCACGGCAGTATTGTTCATGATCGGCCCGATAAGTTCAGTCGTGCAAAGCTGGACTGTTCTGGGGATGGCCGAAAGTGCGGCCATCCGCATGTCCACCCTTGATGCCGATCTGCTTGACATGGCCGAGCCCATCGCCGATGGCAACGATGCGTTGGTCCGGGACGATTTTTCACACATTCGCTTCCATGAAGTAACATTCAGCTATGCACATCATGACCCGTATCACGGCTTTGAATTAGGCCCGATAACCCTTGATATTACCCGCGGCGATCTGATTTTCATCACGGGCGGCAACGGCTCTGGAAAGTCAACGCTGATCAAGTTGCTCACCGCTCTTTATCGTCCGACCGAGGGACATATTGAAATTGACGGTATGCGCCTTGGCCCGCAAAGCATCGAGGCCTATCGCAGTCTCATTGCCACCGTGTTTTCAGATTATCATCTGTTCTCGCATCTCTACGGGCAGGGCGAAATTAATCGCGATGAAGCGTCGTTCTGGCTGCATCTTTTTGAACTTGATCATATTACCGGCATTGAAATACCGCCGCCACGTGAAGCCCCGCAGGGCGACAATGTTGCCAAACCGGCCGAACATCCCCGGTTTGTGCGCAAGGATCTGTCCCAAGGGCAAAAAAAACGCCTGGCACTGATCTCCGCCATCCTGGAAAAACGACCTGTTCTGGTGCTCGACGAATGGGCTGCCGATCAGGACCCGCATTTCCGGGAAAAGTTTTATCGTGTCATTTTGCCGGAACTTAAAACCCGTGGTCAAACTATTGTTGCGGTAACCCATGACGATCATTATTTCGATGCCGCGGATCGCCGCCTGCATCTCGATACCGGACAATTGCGAGACATCACCGCAAGTTCTTCCGTCACCCCCGATGGAAGGGTATAAATCGTGATTTTGCTGAACCTGATCCGCGAAAGAACAAGGGTAAGCCTGCGCGGTGTCTCTATGCTCACGGCGCTGTCCGGCATTGCAACCACCATGATCCTGATGGTGGTCAATATGGCTGCCGAACAAGCGGCCGAAGGGCGGGTTAGCCTCCGGCTCCTCGCCTTGATGGGCGTATCCTTGCTGGCGTTTGGCTGGTCCCAACGGCAATCGGATGTCGTCGTCGCCCGCGAAGCCGAACATATTCTCCACAATTTACGTTTGCGCCTGTTTGATAACGTGCGCAAGGCCGGGCCAGACGTTCTTGCCGATATCGGGCAGGGGCCACTGCAAAACGCGCTGACCCAGGAAATGCAAACCGTTTCCGCATCTCTGCCTGTGATCCTTACCGGGATACAGCAAATGGTATTGCTGGTTTTTGTCTGCTTTTATATGGCGTGGCTGTCGATACCGGCGTTTCTCATGGTGATGGCATTTACCGTAATTGCTGCAGCGGTTCATTTGCACCGTGTGCGCAAGGTCAGCAGTGCGACACGCGACGCTCAGGCAGAAGAAAACCAGCTGTTTGGCGGCCTGACAGACCTGCTGCATGGCTTCAAGGAAGTTCGGATGAACCGGAGGCGCCGCAATGGCCTGATGGCGCAGTTGCACGGCCTTTCGGATCGCACCCGCATTGCAAAAACAGCCATCAAACGTCAATGGGGCCGCGAGTTCGCCTTAATTCAGCTCGCGTTTTACGTCATGATGGGGCTGATGGTGTTTGTGATACCGCTGTTCACCACCGATTACCATGACGTCGCCACCCAGACGACGACAGCAGCCCTTTTCATGATTGGCCCCATTGGAACGTTACTGTTTGCCATTCCGTCCTTTGGCAACGCCGAGGCCGCCCTTACCGAAATTTCTCGGCTTGATGACGCCTTGACCACGGCGAATGACGGGCAGGTGGCCCCAAATAGCAATGTAACCGACGCCGATACGGCAGCACTTCCCGCCAAAGATGCCATCAGCCAAATTGCCCTTCGCGATCTGTGCTTTGCCTATACCGGTGGGGTCGAAGGGCGCGGGTTTGCCCTCGGCCCGTTGAATGCAACATTTAACCGGGGCGAAGTCACCTTTATCACTGGTGGTAACGGGGCCGGAAAATCTACGATGATTTCGCTTCTCACCGGGCTGCGTGTGGCGAACAGCGGGGGCATCACCCTGGATGATGTGCACATAACAGACGCCAGATTGCAGGCTTATCGCGATAATTTTGCAACCGTTTTCACCGATTATCATTTATTTGGTGAACTTTACGGCGTTAACGCGGTTGATCCGGCACGCGCCGAAGCCCTGCTTGAAAAAATGGAAATTGCCAACAAGGTCAAACTGGTTAATCACGCATTTTCAACAACCGATCTGTCACAGGGGCAACGCAAACGCCTGATGCTGATTACGGCCATGCTCGAAGATAAACCGATCCTCGTGCTCGATGAATGGGCGGCTGACCAGGACCCTCATTTTCGCAAGATATTTTACGAAACCCTGTTGCCCGAGCTGCGCGATCAGGGAAAAATTGTTATTTGCGTCACGCATGATGACCGGTGGTTCCACATCGCAGACCGCCTTTATCATCTCAGAGATGGCATGTTTGAAGGATAAACAACCCGGATCCTCTGACCTGAGGACCAATCAAAATACTCTATAATATATCTTATGACAAATAACGATATCAATCCTCAAAAAAATCGCCAATATTGGAATTCTCATCAACCTCATTCAGTTAGATGTTTTTGCCGCCAAAGTCCCTGCCTTAATCACAACTATGACGTGTTTTTTAACCCGGCAGCGAAGGTCCGATCGCACACGAACATTGTAATTTACTAATTTTTGATATAGCTCAATGAATTGGGATGATTTTAACTATAGCAATAAATCCAGCTTCAAGATCCTCTTATACTTAAAACTTTCCCTCCTTCACCCACCGGAGGCATTTTCATGCCCTCTTCCCCAATGCCCCGTCACCTTGGGCAAAATTTTCCCGTTTTAATTGTTACAGGAACAAATCATCCCGATAGCCCGCTGGCAAACCGCGCGCGCTTGTTGATAGATGATGTTGTTGCGTCCGATTTAACCGTTGACCTTGTTCACAGCGTGGCCGAGGGCGCTGCCTATATTGCCGCAACACCCCAAATGAGCTGCGCGATATTGGGCCTGGATCATGAGACGGAAAACTTTGACGAGCTTGAAGCACTGGTGCGAGCAATCCGGCGCCATGGCCACTATCTGCCGATTTTCATCGCCACATCGCGCACGGCAATTGGCCGCCTTCCCGTCTCGCTATTAAAGGAAACCGAAGGGTATATCTGGCTGTTTGAAGATTCCCCGGCCTTTATCGCCGGGCGCATTGTTGCCGCCGCACGCCGGTATCTCGACACCGTATTGCCGCCTTTTTTCGGGGCGCTGGTCAATTTTTCCAAAACCCACGAATATTCCTGGCATACACCGGGCCATACAGGCGGAACAGCCTTTCGTAAAACTGCAGCCGGCAGCGCCTTCCTTAATTTTTACGGCGAAGAAATGTTGCGTTCCGACCTTTCGGTTTCGGTCGGCGAACTGGGCTCGCTTAATGATCATTCTGGCCCGTTAAAAGACGCCGAAACATTCGCGGCTAAAACGTTCGGCGCGGATTTCACGGTATTTTCCGTTGGCGGTAGTTCCGCCAGCAATCAGATGGTATTGCACGCCTTTGTCACCGATGGGGACGTGGTACTGGTTGACCGTAATTGTCACAAATCGTTGAACTACGCGCTGAACATGACCGGCGCTGTCCCGGTCTATTTGATGCCACGGCGCAATCGCCGGGGTGTGATCGGCCCGGTCCCGCGCGAAGAAATGACGCCAGAAGCGATTGCCGCCAAAATCAAGGCAAACCCCTTGGTCAGAAAGGGTCAGGAAAAGCCCGTTCTGGTAGTTCTGACCAATTCCACCTATGACGGGTTATGTTACGACATCACAACAACAACCCGACTTTTAGGCCAAAGCGTTGATCGCATTCATTATGACGAAGCATGGTATGGCTATGCCCGTTTTAACCCGATTTACGCCGGGCGGTTCGGCATGCACAACGAACCCCGCCATCCCACCGACCCGACAGTAACCGCAACACAATCGACCCATAAACTGCTGGCCGCCCTGTCTCAGGCGTCAATGGTGCATGTGCGCCAGGGGCGCAAGCCCATCGACTTTGCCCTGTTTAACGAAGCCTTCATGATGCACACATCGACATCACCGCAATACAGCATCATGGCATCAACTGACATCTCGACAAAAATGATGCACGATGCCGGCCCGGCCCTGACAGATGAGTGCATTCGCGAAGCCATTGATTTTCGTCAGGAAATAGGCCGCATTGGTCAGGAACTTCTTGGCAAGGACAGCCACGGCTGGTGGTTCGAAACCTGGCAGCCTCAACAGGCTGGGAAAGCCGCTTTTGTTGATGCAAACCCTGACGACCTGACGACAGAACCGAAACTTTGGCAACTGGATGCCAAGGATGGCACCTGGCATGGCTTTGGCGATCTCGGGGCTGGCTATTGCATGCTTGATCCGATCAAGGTGACACTGCTAACCCCTGGAATTGATGCCACGGGCAGTCTTGAAAAAGACGGCATTCCAGCCGCAATTGTTTCGGCATTTCTCGATGCACGCGGCATTGTTGTCGAAAAAACCGAGCCCTATTCCATCCTGGTCCTGTTTTCGATGGGTATCACAAAAGGCAAATGGGGCTCGCTTGTTAGCGCACTGCTTGAGTTCAAGGATGCTTACGACAGCAATGCCCCGCTGCAAGAGGTCCTCCCGGCCCTGACCAGTTCTTTCCCCGAACGCTATCAGGGATTGGGCCTTAAAGAATTTGCCACAGAAATGCATGCCTTTCTGGCAGACACCGCCCTTTTGGATCATCTTGATGCGGCCTTCATGGAACTGCCCGTCGCGGCAATGACGCCACGCGATGCCTATAATCAAATGGTCAGAGGCGATGTCGAAAGACTGCCGGTTTCCAAAATTATGGACCGGGTGCTGGCCGTACAAATTGTCCCTTACCCGCCTGGCATCCCTGTCTTGATGCCCGGTGAAAAAATCACCCGCGTTTCCAAGTCCATTCTCGACTATCTGTCGGCAATGGAAAAATTTGATACCCGTTTTCCCGGTTTTGAACACGAAACCCACGGTGTCGAAACCGACCGCGACGAACGGGGCCTTCCGACCTATCACACATATGTCCTGAACAAATCCGGCGCCTGATCGACCCGGAAACATCATTTCCTGACCGAATGGATATGCGGGGAGTGAGCATGATCAAGGGAGTTTTCCATGACTGACAAACCCACCATTCACGACACCAATCCTGACACCCGAAAGCTCGGGCTGGCCGGTCTGGTTGCTGTGGTTATCGGCTCAATGATTGGCGGTGGGGTCTTTAACCTGCCGCAAAACATGGCATCAGGTGCGGGCCTGATTGCCGTGGTTGTAGCCTGGATTGTTACCGGCATCGGCATGTATTTTCTGGCCAACTCATTTCGCATTCTGGCCGATGAGAAGCCCGAACTCAGCACCGGCATTTATGCCTATGCCCGCCATGGTTTTGGCCGGTTTATCGGCTTTGAAATGGCATGGGGCTATTGGCTTTCGGCGGCATTTGGCAATGTGGCCTTCGCCGTCCTGGTCATGCAAACCCTGAACTATTTCTGGCCGGTTTTTGGCGACGGCCGCAACTGGCAATCTGTTGTCGGTGGCTCTGTCTTGATCTGGTCGATGAATTTTCTGGTTTTGCGCGGTGTGCGACAGGCAAGTTCGCTTAATGTTGTTGCCACCGTTGCCAAAATCGTTCCGATTATCCTGATCCTGATCGTCACCGCAATTGCTGCCCATTGGGACCAGTTCACCTTTGACGCCTGGGGGACAGAACAGGGGTTGGGCACAATTGTTGACCAGGTCAAAGGTACCATGATGGTCACATTGTGGGTGTTTATCGGCATTGAAGGTGCTGTAGTCATATCGGGACGGGCGCGCAAACCCGAACTGGTCGGCAGTGCCACCCTGATCGGCCTGATCGTCAGCCTGATCATTTATGCCCTGATCTCGCTTTTGCCCTTTGGCATTATGACCCAGGCACAGTTAAGCGCCCTGCCCAATCCCTCAACCGCCTATATCCTTGACCAGATCGTTGGCGGCTGGGGGGCTGTTGTTGTCAATCTCGGGCTGCTGGTTTCTGTTCTCGGGTGCTGGCTGGCATGGACCATTCTGGTTGCCGAAGTTCCCTTTGCTGCGGCCTGCGACGGTGTTTTCCCTAAAATGTTGTCGCGGGAAAACAAACAGCACACACCTGCCCCGTCATTGTGGCTTTCCAGCATCGTCATGCAGGTAACAATATTTGTTGTTCTCTATGCCCATGATGCCTGGATTTTCCTGATCAGTATTACCGGTGTCATGGTGTTGCCGCCTTATGTTGCCAGCACCCTTTATCTGTGCAAGCTGGCTTTCGCCCCTGAATTCAAAACGGTCGGTATTTCATCGCGTAATGCCGCCATCACAACAGCAGTTCTGGGCACGGTCTATTCCTTGTGGCTTCTTTACGCCGCCGGTCCGACCTACTTTCTGATGTCGACAATCGTCTATGCACTTGGCATTCCGGTATTTTGGTGGGCACGCCATAGCTGGGAACCCCATGCCCCGGCGTTCCACCTTGTCGAAAAGGTCATTGCCGTTCTGATGACCGTGCTTGCCATAGTTGCAATCTACCTGTTTGCCAGCGGCCGTATCGGACTTTGAGACATTTCATGCCGGGCGCAGTCGTTATCTTGTGTCCGGCATGCACTTCTCGGTGTGCAACACTACCAACGCCTCCTGTTGGCCCCACCCTTCGGCCCCTCCTTTGAAAGGCTATCCGCATGAGTTTTTATGACCTTTTCAAGTTCATGGTTGTAGAACCCGAAAGCCGCGATCATGACGTAAAGAATTCGGCCCTGTCTGAAATCCTGTCAGAAATCGAAAAACTGGGGCCCGAAGTCGTCAGAACATCCAGCATCAGGGAAGCGGAAATACAGCTTGCCCGCGATGTTAACTTTGGCTGTTTCCTGATCGCCGGACAAACACCCGAAGAAATAACCCGACTGGAAGGTTTCCTCGATCAGCTTGCTGTGATGGGGCTGGCACCGCCGGTATTTGTGCTGGCGTCCCAACTGGGATCAACCGAACTTGACCCCACCCTGATCGAGCGTGTGCGCGGTGTCATTTACCTTGAAGAAGACACCCCCGATTTCATTGCCAAATTCGTGACACGACATTTTCACGAATATGCCAACCAGCACAAAACACCGTTTTTTGGTAAAGTTCTGGAATATGCCGAAGCGGGCAACGAGGTCTGGACCTGCCCCGGCCATGAAGGGGGCATGTTCTATCGCAAAAGTCCGGTGGGCCGGGTTTTCTTCGATTATATGGGCGAAGCCATCTTTCGCACCGATCTTGACAATTCAGTGGTGGAGTTAGGCGACCTTTTAATCCACGAAGGCCCTGCCCTTGAAGCGCAAAAGCAGGCCGCCGAAATTTTCGGCGCCGAACGCACCTATTTTGTCCTTAATGGGACATCGACCTCGAACAGAATTGCCACTGGCGCGCTGATCAGCCCCGGTGATCTGGTGTTGTTTGACCGCAACAATCACAAATCCCAGCATCACGGTGCGCTGATGATGGCAGGCGGCATTCCGGTTTACATTCCCACTATTCGTAATTCCTATGGCCTGATCGGTCCGATGGACATGGCGGCACTGGAAGAAGATGAACTGCGCCAGCGCATCAAGGACCATCCGCTGGTTAACGACCCCGATGCCTGGAAACGCGAACGCCCGTTCCGCCTGGCCATTCTGGAAAACTGTTCCTATGATGGCACAATTTACGATGTCCGCCAGATCATCGAAAAACTTGGCAAGCTGTGCGACTATATTTTGTTTGATGAGGCTTGGGCAGGCTTCATGAAATTCCACCCCCTGTTCAAAGACCATTTTGCCATGGGGCTGGAAAACCTTGGCGACGACGCCCCGGGCCTGATTGCCACCCAATCGACCCATAAACAGCTGGCCGGTTTTTCACAGGCGTCACAAATCCACGTCAAGGATAGCCATATCGCCAGCCAGAACCGGCTGGTGTCGCATCGGCGCTTTAACGAGGTGTTCATGATGCACGCCTCGACCTCGCCGTTTTACCCGCTTTTTGCCTCGCTTGATGTTGGCGCACAAATGATGAAAGGGCCAAACGGCACCTATTTGTGGGATCAGGCCATTCGAACGGCGATTGAAATCCGCAAAAAAATCCGGTTTTACAAACGCCGCTATGAAGCAGATGGCGGATGGTTTTTCGACCCGTTTGTTCCTGGTCATATTTCAATATCAGGCAACCCGGACGAACAGCACGCCTGGGAGGATGTCGAAACGTCTGAACTGGCGCGGAACCCGGCGGCATGGGCCCTGGCACCCAATGCCAAGTGGCATGGTTTTGGCGATATGGCCAATGGCCTTGCCATGACAGACCCCAACAAACTGACATTGCTGATGCCAGGCTTCGATCGTGAAACCGGCGACTTCGCACCTTTGGGCATTCCAGCCCCCCTGCTGGCCCAGTTCCTGCGCGAACGCGGCATTGTTTGCGAGAAAAACGACATTTATTCCATTCTGTTTCTTGTCACCCCGGCGATTGAACGCAGCAAGGCGGGAACACTTCTTTCCGCTTTGTGTGACTTCAAAAAGCTGTTTGATGAAGATGTACCGCTGTCACAAATGATGCCCATAAAGGTCAAAGCATACCCGGAAAGGTACGGCAATATCAGTGTCCAGACGCTGGCAAAGGAAATGCATGCCTTTTTTAAACTGCACAAACTTTCATCCCTGCAGCGCAACCAGTTTGAACTGGGCCATTTTCCCGAACTGGCGTTAACCCCGCAAAAGGCGCACGCCGCCCTTGTTGCTAACGAGGTGGATTATATCCCCGTTTCCGAACTGGAAAACCGGATCGCGGCAACCTTGACCGTGGTTTATCCGCCGGGAATTGGCGTGATGGTCCCTGGTGAACGCTATTCAAAACATGCCCGCCCGCAACTTGACTATTTCAGGATGTTCGAGAAAAACGACAACCTGTTTCCCGGCTTCGAATATGAAATTCAGGGCATTTACAAAGAACACGATAACCAGAACCGCGTGGTCTATCACACCTATGTGGTGCGTGAAGACTGACCAAAGACCAAGCAGGATTTAAAGACCCGAATTTTATCTGAAAGGCCGCGTAACATGACAAAATTTTCTGTTCAGTCCGAATGTGGTGCGCTGCGACAAGTAATCGTGCATCGCCCCGACCTGTCTTTGCGCCGTCTAACCCCGGCAAACTGCAAGGACCTGCTGTTTGACGACATTTTATGGGTCAAAAAGGCTCGCCAGGAACATCAGGCCTTTGCCGATGAAATGCAAACGCGCGGCATCAAGGTTCATCTGGTTCAGGACCTGTTGTCAGACACGCTAAAGGATAAAAACGCGCGAAGCTGGCTTCTTGATAAACGCCTGGCTGTTGCCCATCTGGGCGCTGTTTTGCGCAATGAAATGCTGGCATGGCTTGACGAAATGGCGGCAGAGCAACTGGCCGAATACCTGATCGGCGGTATTGCCGTTGCAGAACTGCCGTTTAAAAGCACAAGCCTGCCCATCGCCCTGATGGAGCCGCATGATTTTGTACTCCCCCCCCTGCCCAACCAGCTTTTCACCCGCGATACCACCTGCTGGATCTATGGCGGTGTCACCCTTAATCCCATGCATTGGCCCGCACGCCGCCAGGAAACCCTGAACATGGCAGCGATCTATCGGTTTCACCCCATGTTCCGCGATGCCGATTTTTCGATCTGGTGGGGTGAAAATGAACAGGCCCAGGCGGGGTTGTCCCTTGAAGGGGGCGACGTTATGCCAATTGGCCACCGAACGGTTCTGATCGGCATGGGCGAACGTTCGACACCCACGGCTGTTGAATCTCTTTCACGCGAACTGTTCCGCCAGGGTGCTGTCGACCGCGTTATCGCGGCGGCCTTCCCGCGGGATCGCGCCTTCATGCATCTTGATACCGTATTTTCGTTCTGTGACCGCGATCTGGTCACAACATTCCCCAGTGTTGTTGACCGGATCAAGGCGTTCTCCATTCGCCCGGGCGAGACCGAGGGCACCATTGATGTGCGCGCCGAAAAGGTGTCGTTTGTTGAAACCGTCGCCAACGCGATGGACCTGAAAAAGCTGCGTGTTGTACCCACCGGCGGTGATTCATACGAAGCCGAACGCGAGCAATGGGACGATGGCAACAATGTTCTGGCCCTCGAACCCGGGGTGGTCGTTGCCTATGACCGCAATGTTTATACCAACACACTGCTGCGCAAGGCTGGCGTCGAGGTCGTTACCCTCGAAGGATCCGAGCTTGGCCGCGGGCGCGGTGGCAGCCACTGCATGAGCTGCCCCATCGAACGTGACGCGTAACAGGTTGTAAGGAAAACGAAAATGGCATTTAACCTCAAAGGTCGCAGTTTTGTTAAACTGCTTGATTTCACGCCGGCCGAAATCGGCTATCTGCTGCAATTGTCGGTCGATCTGAAGGCCGCCAAACGGGCGGGCACCGAACAGCCCCGGCTGACCGGCAAACACATCGTTCTGGTGTTTGAAAAGGATTCAACCCGTACCCGGTCGGGTTTCGAGGTCGCCGCCTACGACCAGGGTGCCCTTGTGACCTATATGGGACCAACCGGGTCGCATATCGGGCACAAGGAATCCGTCAAGGACAGTGCGCGGGTGTTAGGTCGCATGTATGACGGCATCGAATATCGCGGTTACGCCCAAAGTTCGGTTGAAGAACTGGTGCAATGGTCAGGTGTGCCGGTCTTTAACGGCCTGACCGATGAATTTCATCCGACACAAATTCTGGCAGATTTTCTGACCATGCGCGAACATTTTGAAGGGCCGCTCAACAGCGTGAAATTCTGCTTCCTCGGCGATGCGCGCAACAATATGGGCAATTCGCTAATGATTGGTGCGGCCAAAATGGGCATGGATGTGCGCTTATGCGCGCCAAAATCTTGCTGGCCATCGTCAGAACTGATTGAAACTTCCCGGCAAATTGCCCAACAAACCGGGGCCAAAATCACCATCACCGATGACATTGACGAAGGTGTTGCCGGGTGTGATTTTGTTTATACCGATGTTTGGGTCTCCATGGGCGAGGATGACGCGGTTTGGGAAGACCGTATTCGTCTTTTAACCCCCTATCAAATCAACGACGCCCTTCTGAAACGCACCGGCAACCCGGCTGTTAAATTCATGCATTGCCTGCCTGCATTTCATAATGCAGACACCACTGCAGGCAAGGACATACAGGAAAAATTTGGCATCAGTTGCATGGAAGTCGCCGAGGAGGTTTTTGAATCCGCCGCCTCCATCGTCTTTGATCAGGCTGAAAACCGCCTGCACACCATCAAAGCCATTCTTGTGGCAACAATGGGGGCCTGAAAATCATGCGGTTGGTCATTGCTTTGGGTGGCAACGCCTTGTTGCGCCGTGGTCAAAAAATGACCGTTGAAAACCAGCGGGAAAATATTCGTGTGGCGGCGGCTGGCATTGCTCGGCTGGCAAGCGATCACGAAATTATCCTCACCCATGGCAATGGCCCGCAAGTCGGGCTGATCGCCTTGCAAAACGCTACCTATCGCGCTGTCGACGGTTATCCGCTTGATGTGCTTGATGCCGAAAGCGAAGGTATGATCGGCTACCTTCTTGAAACCGAACTGCGCAATAACCTGCACAAAGACCGCGATGTTGCAACCCTTCTAACCGAGGTAGAGGTCGCCTTAGACGACCCTGCCTTTGCCCATCCGACCAAACCGATTGGCCCGCAATATTCCGATGACGAAGCCAGTGCCTTGCAAACCAGATATGGCTGGTCGATGGTGGAAGACGGCGGCAAAAAACGCCGTGTTGTCCCTTCGCCCCGGCCAAAACGGATTTTGCAGCAACGCTCTATCGTTACCCTGTCGGCCAGCGGCACCATTGTTATCGCCGTGGGCGGTGGCGGCATTCCGGTGACGCTGGATGAAAATGGCAAATGGCACGGGGTGGAAGCTGTCATCGACAAAGACCGGGCATCGGCCATTCTTGCCCGCGATGTCGATGCCGACGGCTTGATTTTGCTGACCGATGTTAACGCTGTTATGTTGCATTATGGCACAGCCGACCAACAACCCGTTCGCCATGCCGCCCCTGGTACCCTTAACCCGGCCGATTTCCCCGCTGGTTCGATGGGCCCGAAAATTGAAGCCGCAAACAGCTTTGCTGCAAACCAAAAAGGCTTCGCCGCAATTGGTGCCCTTGATGATCTGGAAAAAATCATTCGCAACGAGGCTGGAACGCTTTTCCGATGCGATCCAGACACCCCACCTCCATCGCCATAATCATATCAAAACAGCGTATCACGATACGATGGCGGCAAAACCTTGCGTTCGCCCGCAATGCTATTCTGCGGCACGCACCATCACAGGCACATCCGCTTTGGTATAAAGGGCATGAAGGGCCTGATGAATTCCTGCCAGCATCGATAGCGCAATGCTTTCCGGCAATTCGCCGCCCAAAGGCAGCCCGGCTGGGCTTTGCACCGAAAATGGCAATTGCGCGCGGGCAAGCCCGGCTTCGCCCAAAACCTGTTCAAACCGATGGGCCGGGCCCAGGGCGGAAACATGCCGCACCGAACTGCTGGCCAGAATATTTAAGGCTTTGCCATCAATTGGAATGCTGTGCGACATTAAAATTGCCGCATCGACCCGGTTGGTGTTTACATAACTGGCAAGGTCATGATTAAGGGTGCGAAAGATCGCTGCGACATTTGAAAAATGTTCTGCCCGTGCGTTGGCCGGGCGCGGGTCGGCCAGGCTCACCTGCCATCCCATTTCCCGGGCAATATGCACGACCGGCCGGGCGTCAAGCCCGCCGCCGACCAGTAAAATATGCGGTTCAGGCCGGATCGGCGTTACAAGCCGTTCTTCGCCTGCTGCGCCCTCCACATGGGCATGATGGCCAACAACATTTGGCGTTTCCGAAAAATACCCGCCGGGCTGATCTATCTGCTGGCGATAAAACCCGCTTTGCCGGTTGTGTAACGCAGCACACAGGTCGGCCAAACCAAGGTCGTTTTGCACGGTTACCGGTTGCAACATAATATAAACCGTGCCGCCGCAGCCAACGCCCAGCCGGAACGACAAATCATCTTCGTCATTGCCGTCATAAACCAGTTTAACGGTTTTTTCGCTCACCATCGCGCGCCGCGCATTGCGAATAATATCGGCTTCCAGGCAGCCGCCACTTAACAGGCCAAATTGCTCGCCCCGGCCATTAATCATCATCATCGCCCCGGCCTTGCGATAGGCAGATCCTTCGGTTTTGTAAATCGTGCCTAAAACCCATTCTGTGCCGGTGCGGTCCTTATGCCATGCGCCAAGCATGGCCGATAACTGGTTGCTCATCAAAGGCTCCCGCAAAAGGAGGAACCTGCCCGAAGGGCGCCATTGACGATGGCATTCCCTTCGGGCAGACCGCGCGTTACACGAATTCGAAACCGGCCTTGGTCATTGGCAGGTCAAAAATGCGTTTTCCGGTTTGGGCAAAAATGGCATTGGCCAGCGCCGGGCCGGTTGGCGGAACACCCGGTTCGCCAACACCGGTGGGGGCATTGTTCGATTTAACAATCGCCACCTCAACCGCAGGCATTTCCCCGTTACGCAACAATTCATAGTCCGGGAAATTCTGCTGTTCGACTTCACCGTCGGCCAGCGTAATTTCATTGCGCATGATCGCGGTTAAGGCGAAGCCAGCCCCGCCTTCCATCTGCGCTTTGATCACGTCGGGGTTAATCGCCACACCGCATTCAACCGCCATAAACAGCTTGTTCACATGAACGCTGCTGTCCTTAACGGTAATATCGGCCACAACCGCAACACAGGTATTAAACGAAAAATGGCAGGCAAAACCGCGCTTGTCGCCTTTTTTCCAGCCCGAAATATCACGCACCAGTTTAATGGCATTGATCATGCGGGCCTGACTGGCCCCTTGCGGGTCAAGCATCGCCAGGCGCATGTCAATCGGGTCCTGCCCGGTTTCATGGGCCAGCATATCCATCAGTGTTTCCATGGCAAAGGCGGTGTGGGTATTGCCCACCGACCGCCACCACAAAACCGGCACCGGGGTTTGAAAATCACTTAGCCCAATGCCGAAACTCGGTACCGAATAAAGGCTTTCGGTAACGCCTTCTACCGATGTCGGATCAACGTCATTTTTGATCATGCCTTCAAAAAGGCTGCCCTTCATGATCGATTTAACCGCCACACGATGATCCCAGGCAATTACCTTGCCATCACCATCAAGGCCAATTTTTGCCCGATGTGCCGCCATTGGCCGGTAATAACCGCCACGCATATCGTCTTCGCGGCTCCACACCAGCTTGACCGGCACCTTGCGCCCCGAAACTGCAAATGCCAATGCTGCTTCGGCATTGTAATCGGCATCGGGGTTGGCACGACGGCCAAACGACCCGCCAGCATACAGGGTTTTAATTTCAACCTGTGCCGGTTCCAGCCCCAGAATTTTGGCAACGGTGGGCCGGGTCAAGGCGGGCATCTGGCAACCATCATACACGCGCACGCCGTTTTTGGTCGGCTCGATGGTGCAGTTTAAGGCTTCCAGTGCGGCATGCGCCAAAAACGGAAAGGTAAATTCGGCATCAATCGTTTTCGCGGCCCCGGCCATAACCGGTGCCACTTCGTCAAGGGTGGTTTCGGGGCTGGCGTTAAATTGCGGTTTATCAAGCAACGCCTTGTGGTCTTCAACCATTTTGGCAGTGTTCCGCGTTTCCGCCTTGGACAAATCCCATTGCACGCTTAAGGCATCCCGGGCCTGAAAAGCAGCCCAGGTGTTTTTGGCAAACGCAACCACACCGGCCTTGTTGGGCAAAACTTGTGCCGCAATAAAACCGGCAACGTTTTTAGCCGCACTGTCATCAAAACCGGTAACAGTACCGCCAAATTTGGGGCTGCGCTGGATGGCGGCATACACCATGCCGGGCAAATTCACATCCATGGCAAATTGCGCGGTGCCGTTGGTTTTGCCAATATTGTCCTTGCGGTGCAAGGTGGCATCGCCGATCAGGCGGAACTGGTCCGGGGTTTTAACCGTTGGCTTTTCCACCGGCGTTAAGGTGCTGGCAACGGCAACAAATTCGCCAAAATGGCCCGATTTATCACCAGATGACAAAATGCTTTTTTCAACGGTAATGCTTGCCGGGTCCACACCCCAGTTTTGTGCCGCAGCGCGCACCAGAAGGTCGCGCGCAGCCGCCCCGGCTTCGCGGTATTGCATATAGGAATTGGCGATCGACGTTGACCCGCCTGTCCCCTGAATGCTGAAAAACAGGTTGGCATATTTGGCGTTATCTGCCGGGGCAAATTCGGTGGTAACCCGTGCCCAGTCAGCATCAAGTTCTTCGGCAACAAGGGTCGTCAGGCCGGTGGTTGTGCCCTGCCCCATCTCAAAATGCTTGATGACCACGCTTAGCGTGCCATCGGCATCAATTTTTACAAACGGGTTAAAATCGGTAACCGGTGCGGTTTCTGCGGTTGCGGCCAAAACGCCCTTGGCATTCAGGCCCACCAGCAAAGCGCCCGCTGTTGCGGCCGATCCGGCCAGAAAACCACGACGTGAAACATTAATGTTCATGGCTCAGGCCTCCAGCTTTTGTGACGCAAGTTTGACAGCGTCGTTGATGCGAACATAGGTCACACAACGGCAAGCATTGCCCTGCATGTAATCCTTTATTTCGTCATCACTGGGTTTGGGGTTTTCGCTCAAAAGACCAATCGCCGACATGATCTGGCCAGACTGGCACCAGCCGCACTGCACCACATCCTTTTCGCGCCACGCCGCCTGCACGGCCTGTGCAACTTTGTCCTGCGCCCCTTCAATGGTGGTAATTTCGCTATCGACCAAATCTTCAATAAAGGTCTGGCACGACCGCGTCGGGCTGCCATCGACATGCACGGTACAGGCCCCGCAATAAGCGACCCCGCAACCAAATTTGGTGCCGGTCAGTTCCAGACCATCCCGCAAAACCCACAAAAGCGGCGTCCCGGGCTCCGCATCGACGGTCCGGGTCTCTCCATTTATCTTAAGCTGATACTGCACTGCTCTCTCCTTCAATGCGAATATGTTACGGGGCCTTCGTCTGGCGAAAACCCGAAGCCCGAACGGTAAGCGGTAAGCCTGCTTACGTATTATTTTGTCGGTGCCGGTCAGTGCGGTTCCACCGGGTACATTTTTCGAAATCCCGGGGTCATAAACTCGCCGCGCAATTGACGGGCACAAGACCTCTGATATCCGATCATTTCATTTCTTTTAAAAGAACACCAAATTTCACTGTCTTACCGGTTATGCCATTTTTGTTAATACTAATGCGCATCATAGCCGAAGCAACCAGTATCCCGCTTGCCAGATACAAGCTGGCTATTGCCTAATTCTACAAAAATTAAGGGCGCATTTTATCGTCTGGCAGACTGACGACACCTGCAGGCAAACCTCGCGGGTGGTGTGAACGCGCAGGCTGCCCCTTGAAAAATAATTTACAGCCCGTCTTTTTGCGTTCCTATTAACCGCATATCCAAAACTGCCCTACCTCCGGCATGATCGGCACAATGCCGCCATTTATCAGGCCAGATACACCCGTGAGAATGGTCGATCCGGCTGGCCAGAATTCTCCAACCGCAATATTACACCGACCTTTTTTGGCATTTCTGCCAACATTTTCCGCCCGGCATTTGTCACAAAGCCGCCGTGCCCCCGTCTGATGGGGGCAGATGGATGGGGCATGCATGCCGCCGCTAAATCCTTCAGATCAAACGCATCGTTGTTGTTTTTAACACATTTGAAAACCCGCGCCCGACTGGTTTCAGGGCTGTTTTGTCATGCCATCACCGGGTGCAAAACAGCGTTCAGGCTGGGCCACCATGTGCCAGCAGCCTGCGCATGCGTATTTGCCGATTTTCAACCGACAGATTTTATTTGGGCATTCACACCAACAATTTTCCCATGCCCCGACACATGAACCCACCCAAACAACAGGAGCTTTAAAATGCCATTCGGTCCCGGTGCTAAAATCAAAGTCGGAACGCTGAACAAGGCAACACCGACCCCGTTTGACAATGCGTCATTGAAAAAAAGCCTGGAAAATATCGGGCTTAGCTGCGCGCAGATCAACGATCAAAACCTCTCCACCTACATCACAAATGTAAAATCGCAGTTGCCCGATGGCGCTATTCAGTCGATGGCCATCAAGGCACCACACACCAGCCCGTTAAATGCCAATCGCTTGAAAGCTGTGGCACCTGTGACATTGTTTACGGCGGCAACCGCTGTCCCGAAAATGACCAGTGCCGCAACAGGCAACTGGTCCATCCCCGATAACAACGATGCCGAAGGCTATGGCCCCAACCTCGAAATTATCCAGTATCAGGATCATTTCAACTGGTTGTTCGACAACAAATCAAGCAACGGTTTTACCGGCGTTAAAAACTCGCCCCCGGCAACCAGTGGCAACTATCCCAATGCCGAAGCCATCCAGAAACTGTTTGTCCAGGTTGGCCTGACGGCATCTTCCACCCTGGTCAAAGGGCTCGACAAACCCACCATGACGGCAACACTTTCAAACGTGATCCAGCCGTTAAACGATTCCAACATCTCCAACTACGATGTCTCTGACAGCCGCGTCATCGACCTTGTCGATAATTACGACCCGAAAACCGGCATGGCTGATGGCATCGGCGTTCTGACGGTTTCCTGGCATCTGACCATCGAAGATTACAAGCGCAAAACCAAAGACGGCGGCGATACCCACGCCACCTACCTGAAAATGAATGCGTGGTCAGTGCTCTACACCGACCCGGGTGTTCTGTGCCAGCAATACAGTTCCGTTTTGCAGCATTTTGCCATCAACGCCGCAAGCGCACCTTCCTGCCGCACCAGCTAAACCCGCGATCATCGTAATCGTTCAAATTTGTGTTCACCCTTCCTCTTTTGGAGACTTCACATGCCCTTCGGACCTCCTTCCACTCACGACCTGAAAATTTTCGACGTCATGCCAGTGCCAAACGAGACCACCTTCAACGCAGGTGTTCCGGCCCAAAGCACGACCAATGAGATGCTGTCGATCATTCTCTACAGCCCCAACCTTGAAATCATTGCATCGCTCGACAACACCAAGTCGGCAGTCACCAGCGATTACAACGTCTCGGTGAGCAATGGTTTTACCTTCACCACGACACAAAGCGTCAGCGTGAAAACCTCGGTTGGTATTTCCATTGAAATTGTCACGGCCTCCGTTGAAACAACCTTCGCGTTGTCTTTCAGTGAACAATGGAACACCACCCGCACCCAGGGCATGTCGTTTTCCTGCCCGCCGGGCAAAAAAGCCTTTGTTTATCAAGGCACGCTGATCTCGCGTGTCATGGCGCTTAATGCCCAAACCGCCCAGTACGAATGGTTTTCAGCCGCAGGCAAAGCCCTGACCCAGGTGCTTGTCACGACCGAAGCCCCGATTGGCAATGCACCGTCTTCGCCGGTTACCATGAAATAACACGGGCCTGAACGGTGCTGACCCATCTGGTTATACGCCCCCGCCAGATGGGTCAGCCACGGGCATAGTGCCATCGCCCACCATTATATTTTCGCATCCCAAAAACCCGCAGGATCAAAGCCATGCAACAACCCGCAACAAACTGCCCGATTGCCATTGTTGGTATGGCGTGTCGTTATCCTGATGCCGATAATCCTGATCAATTATTTGAAAATGCCCTGGCCCAGCGCCGATCTTTTCGCACCATCCCGGTCGAACGCCTTGCGGCGGGTTATTTTGACGCATCTGGCCACGCACTGGACCGCGCCTATACCAATCAGGCCGCCGTGCTAAATGGCTTTCAGTTTGACCGCAACTGGTTTCGCGTTTCCAGCCAAAGCTATGATGCAACCGATCTTACTCATTGGCTGGCGCTAACTGTTGCGCGCGAAACTATCGACAGTATTCGTTTTCGCAAAGGCAGCACCATTGTTGCCAATGAGGGCATCCGTGTCGTCATTGGCAATACATTAACCGGCGAATTTTCGCGCGCCAATTTAATGCGTTTACGCTGGCCTTATGTCCGCGGCGTGGTCGAACGCCAGATGCGCACCGAATATCCCGATATCACAAACGATACCCTTGTTCGGTTTTTACGCCACCTTGAAGGCAGTTACAAAGCCCCCTTTCCGGTTCCGAACGAAGACACCCTTGCGGGCGGGCTTGCCAACACCATCGCAGGGCGCATCTGCAACCATTTCGACTTTAAAGGTGGTGGCTACACCGTTGATGGCGCGTGTTCTTCATCGCTTATCTCGGTAATTGATGCCTGCACAGCCCTGACCATGGGCGATGCCGATATGGTTCTTGCCGGTGGCGTAGATCTTAGCCTCGATCCGTTTGAACTGACCGGTTTTTCACGTACTTCGGCGTTGGCGCGCGACGATATGCTGGTCTATGACGAAGGATCACAGGGGTTCTGGCCTGGCGAAGGTTGTGGTTTTCTGGCCCTGATGCGTTATGACGACGCAATTGAACAATGCGAACATATCCATGCCGTCATCCGGGGGTGGGGTGTGTCATCCGATGGCAGTGGCGGGTTAACCCGGCCCGAACCTGCCGGGCAAATGCTGGCCATGCAACGCGCTTATCACCGGGCGGGCTACCATATTGGCAGTGTCGGCTATTTTGAAGGCCACGGCACGGGCACCAAGGTTGGCGATACCGCCGAACTCACCGCTCTTATAAACGCCCGCCAACAATATGATGGCACAATCCAGCCCGCCATTATCAGTTCGATCAAGGCCAATATCGGTCATACCAAGGCCGCAGCCGGCATTGCCGGGTTATTACGCGCCAGCAAATGTTTAAGCCAAAACATCCTGCCCCCGACCACATCCTGCAAACGCCCCCATGCCCTGTTTGAAAACAACGTAGGCAACCTCGCCCCTTCCAACCAGATCAATGACTGGCAATCTGATGGCATTGAACGTCGTGCCGGGGTCAGCGCCATGGGGTTTGGCGGCATTAACACCCATATCACACTGGCCGAAGGCCCTGCGGCCACCAAAACCTCGGTCTACGGTGCGGGAACCCAAAAACGAACAGACCTTGAAGCATTTCAGGACAGCGAAATTTTCGTTTTCGCCGCTGCCCGCCAGGCCGACTTGATGTGGACACTGAACCACGTCGCCGACTTCGCTGCCAAATGCTCGCGCGCCGAATTAATCGACCTTGCCGCCGAACTGGCGCATCGCGCATCGCTTAATTCCCAATTCATCTGGAAGGCCGCCCTTGTTGCTGCTACCCCCGATGCGCTGGCGCAGAAACTCGAAACCCTGAAATCAACCGTGCAGGCAATGCCCGATAACAGCCTTCACATCGCCGCCAGCGAGGGCATTTTTGCCTCCAGCAAACCTGAAACCGGCAAAATCGGCTTGCTATTTTCCGGTCAGGGTGCCCCGGCGCGGTGCCATGGCGGCATTTATGAACGTCGCTTCCCTGCCGTCCGCCTGGCGTTTGAAGACGCCAGGCTTGAGGATTTCAAGGACCGCAGCAATACCGACTTTGCCCAGCCCGCCATCGCTGCCGCCTCGCTTGCCGGGCTGGAAATGCTCAAACATGTGGGCATAACGGGCGATGTCGCCGTCGGCCACAGTCTGGGCGAACTTGCCGCCCTGCATTGGGCCGGGCATTTTGACGGGCCAACATTGCAGGAGCTTGCCACCATGCGCGGCTTGGCAATGGCATCGGATGCCAACACATCGGGCGCAATGGCCGCCATTGCCACTGATGAAAACGGGACCAAAGGCGCCATTGGCACCCGCAAGGATATCTTCATCGCCAATCTCAACGGCCCCCGGCAAACCATTGTTTCCGGCAACCATGATGCCATTCACCAGTTTGTCGCCGATCTTCGCGCGCAGGGCACCGCCTGCACCGTTTTAGGCGTGCATCAGGCGTTTCACTCTCCGGCAATGGCGGGCGTTTCAACCCGCCTGGCAACAATGCTGGCGCAATTCACCTTTAACCCGGCCCAACGTCCTGTCATCTCAACCGTTTCTGGCGCGCCGTTACCACCCGACACAACCATCAACGCCTATCTGTGCCAGCAAATTCCCTCGCCCGTGCTGTTCATGGACGCGGTAAAACACGCCGCCTCTGATACCGACCTGTTTATCGAAGTTGGTCCCGGCAGCTTGCTCGAAAAAATCACGGCAAGCTTTTGTGATGTTCCTGCCATTTCGATGGATGTGGGCGGTGCCAGTTTTGATCCATTTTTGCGCGCTGCCGCCGCTGCGTTCATTCTTGGCTGTGCGCCCAATATGGGCCGCCTGTATCAAACACGCTTTCACAAAAAATTCGACTGGGACTGGAACCCGCAATTCATCGCCAATCCGTGCGAAACAATCCCGGCAGCAACCCAGACCCCAACGGACGCCGAGCCACAAATCGCCCTAAATGACATCCAAACCACCAACCAGCCCCCCTCCGTCTCGCGCGATGGTGCCAGCATTCTCGCCCATTTGCGCACCATCATTGCCGAGCGCACCGGCCTGCCGTCATGGTCGCTCGAAGAAAGCAGCCGGATGTTGTCCGATCTGCATTTAAATTCCATCACCGTTGGCGAAATCGTCACCCGCCTAAGCTCGGCCATTGGTGTGCCCCTGCTGGTCGACCCCACCGAATTTGCCGATGGTAAAATTGGCGATATCGCCGCAGCCATCACCGAAATGGCCAATTCCGAAAACAACGGTCGCACCGCGCATCAAGGCGCGCCCGCCGGTATCGAAAATTGGGTGCGTTATTTTCAATTTCAAAATCATCCCGCCCCCTTACCGTCGCTACGTTCTTCTGCTCTTGCGGGTCAATGGCAAGGATATGGCAAGTTGAGTGCCGCCGAACATGCCCTGCTCGCACAGCTAAACGCGCAACCCTGTGGCAACGGGGCACTGCTGTGCATCAACAATCCTTCCAGTCTGGATGTCTCAGCCCTGTTAACCGCCTGCCAAAGTGCCATAACCCGCAACAACGCGGCCAAAGCGCCGTTTCAACTGGTTATTTTACAATCGGGCGGCTCGGTCAGCGGGTTTGTAAAATCGTTCTTCCTTGAAAATAGCGACATTGATACGCTGATCATCACCCTCGCATCGCCGTTAACTGATGATACAAGCGCCGATATGATAGCAAACATCATCGGCGAAATCACCGCCGCCACACCGGGTTATTCCGAGGTTTCCCTTTCCGCCTATCATCCCCGCACAATCCCTTGTCTGGAGCGGGTAGCACCCCGTTCAGGTGCGCATCCCGCGATCCTTGGCACAGATGATGTTTTGCTGGTAACGGGCGGTGGCAAAGGCATTAGTGCCGAATGCGCCTTTCAACTCGCCCGGCAATCGGGCTGCGCGCTTCTGGTGCTGGGTCGGTCCTCGCCCGCCGACAATGCCGAACTGGCCGCCAACCTGAAACGCTTTGCCAATGCCGGTATTAATACCAGCTATCAAATCGCTGATATCGCCGTGCTGGCCGATGTTAAACGGGCCGTTGCCGCTGGCACCACACAACTGGGCCATCCGGTAGCCGCCATTTTGCACGGGGCCGGTATCAACAACCCCAAAACTGTTGCTAATTTAACCGTGGGCGACATTCAGGCAACACTGGCCCCCAAAATCACCGGGCTGAACAATGTGCTGGCCGTAATCCACACCGGGCAGCTCAAATTGCTGGTCGGTTTTGGCTCCATCATTGCCCGCATGGGCCTGCACGGCGAGGCCGATTATGCGCTGTGCAACGAATGGCTCAGCCAGAAAATCGCCGACTTTCAGACAAACCACCCGGCGTGCCATTGCAAAACAATCGAATGGTCAGTGTGGGCCGGGGTGGGTATGGGCCAACGGGTCGGCAGTCTTGATACCTTGCTGGCACAGGGCATTTCGCCCATTTCGATCAACGATGGCGTGCGTGAATTCCTGCATATTATAAACGATGTTAACTTACCAACGAACCTCATCGTATCAGGACGTTATGGCACATCTGGCACCCTCAATCATGCCACGTCCCCGGCCACGCCACATCGTTTTTCCCAAAACATCCGGGTTCATTACCCTGATGTCGAATGGATCAGCGATTTTCAAATATCGCCCCAAACTGACCCCTATCTCACCGATCATACCTTAAACGGCGAACCGGTTTTCCCCGCCGTCATGGCGCTAGAAGCCATGAGCAACGCCGTGCATGTCCTTGCCAGCACGGGACAATCATCTGCATCACTGGTGTTTAATGACGTCAATTTTGCCAAGGCCATCATCCCCTCGCACGATGATGCTGCTGATAACTATGGCCCTGTCACCATCCGGGTGGTTGCCCTTGCGATAACAGCAACGGAATTTTCGCTCGCCCTGCGCTGTTCAACCACCGACTTTCACATAAATCACGTCACTGCACGGTGCCATATCTCCCCTGCAAGGCCCTTTGCCCCGATCCCGGATGATATCAAAACTGTTGCCAAAGCCCCGATAATCGCGCCGTTTAACCCCGCATCCGACCTCTATCAAAACATCCTGTTTCAAAAGGGCCGCTTCCAACGGATACAGGGCTATCAGTTAATCGAGGCCCGCCGCTGTCTGGTCTCGCTGTCCCCCGCCAAACCCGAAAACTGGTTTGCAAGCAACTTGCCACAAACCCTTGTTCTGGGCGATGCCGGTGCGCGTGATGCCGCCCTGCATGCGGTTCAGGCCTGCATTCCCCATCAAACTGTCATCCCGATATCGGTCAACGAAATCGCCCTCTCGCCGCTTGATCCGCATAAATCCTATCGCATGTATGCCACCGAAATCGCCGTCCTTGGCACTGATCTGATCTACGACCTTGTTATTTTTGATGAAACAGGGTTGGCGGTTGAACAGTGGCGCGGCCTTAAACTTCGCGCAATCGGCACCCCGGTCAGCTTAAAACTAACCGCTCTTCCCTTGTTGGCCAGCTCTGTTGAACGCAAAATCGCAGCACACCTGCCCACAGCCGATATGCACCTGACGCTCTTTCCCTTTCATGACCGCTGGCAACATCGCACGCCCGCCAGCCGCCTTACCCACCGGCCCGATCACCGGCCAGACGGTAAACCCGACCCGTCAGCCGATGCCCGCTTCAGGTCGTCATCCTATTGCGATGGCTGGAAACTTGTCACCGACAGCCACCAATCTGCGGGTTGCGATTTGCAAACCGTCCAGCAAAAGACTGATGATGAATGGTCCGCCCTGCTGGCGGAAACTGGCATGGCACAGGCCAAATTCATCGCAAAAACCTTCGACGAACCCCTGGATTTAGCGGCCACCCGCATCTGGTCCCTGCGCGAGGCGCTTAAAAAAGCGGGCATCCTCGCCAACGCGCCGCTGGTTTTTGATCCTGCGTCAACCCCGGGCGAAATCAGGTTCCATTCTGGCGAAACCACAATTCTCTCTTACGCCACCGACGGCACCACACCCGATGATTCCGCCCGGATCTGTCTTGCCATTGCAATTGTTGCAACGGGCTTACACAACCATGCCACACACATAACGCCGAACCGGCACCAGTCTGATACCACAACCCAAAACCATCTCGCTATCAGTTAACACCAGCCTTTAAACCTCCGTGCCATAAACAACAAAACCCCGCAGGCCATCATCCTGCGAGGTTTCCCAAAATTCAGTGCGCCCTGTTAATCGCGGCGCGATGTCGCATAGGGTGCTGATTGTTCGTAATAATCATCAAACCCGATCCGCTGGCGCAATTCCGGCCATTCCATCAGCATGTCACTGCGCGGGGATCCGGCTTTTAACAATTGCAGGGTTTGCACCATCGCCTTCATTGCCGCTGCCATCAACGACAAGGGATAAGCCGCAATTTTAAAGCCAATTTCCTGAAGCTCGGCTGGCGATAAATCCGGTGTTTCGCCACCTTCCAAAATATTGGCCATCTTGGCACCGGGCAACGCATCACAGATCGTGCGCATTTCATCAACCGATTTGGGGGCCTCGACAAACAGGATATCCGCACCCAATTCGGCAAATTTCGCCGCCCGGTCAATGGCTTCGGTCAAACCATGTTCGTGGCGGGCATCGGTGCGTGCCAATATCAAAATATCGGCCCCGCCATCCCGCGCGTCAACCGCGGCCCGAATGCGATCAAACGCTTCGTCGCGCCTTACCACTTCCTTGCCTTTGGTATGGCCGCAGCGTTTGGGTGCCACCTGGTCTTCAATCATGATCGCGGCACAACCGGCCTTGGCAAAGCCGCGCACGGTGCGCTTTACATTCATGGCATTGCCATAGCCGGTATCACCATCACCAATCACCGGGATCGAAACCGCATCGGTAATATTGCGCGCCTGGTCCAGCACTTCGCCGTATGACATTAATCCAAGGTCCGGCTCGCCAATCCGCGCCGCTGCGGCCGAAAAGCCCGACATAAATGTCAGGCCGAAGCCTTCCTGTTCAATCAGTTTGGCCGAAAGCGCATCAAAGCAGCACGGCATGGTAATCAGTTCATCGCGCGCCAGCATGGCACGCAGGGTATTTGCAGGTGTCATTTTCATCACATTTTAAACGGAATATACAGGGCCAGATCGGGCCAGACATATAAAAGAAAGGCGGTAAAAAACATCAACAGGATGAACGGAAACACCCCTTTTGACACTTCTCCCAACGCTGTTTTTGCTACCGACTGAATAACATACAAATTCATCCCGACCGGCGGCGTAATCAGCGCACATTCAACCATGATCACCATATAAACCCCAAACCAGATCGGGTCGATGCCCAGCGCCATCGCCGCTGGCAACAATACCGGCGTCATGATCAGCACCATTGACAGAGCTTCAAACACCAAGCCCATCAACAGCAACACAACCGATACCACCAGCACAAAACCCAGTTGCGTATCGACATTGTGGCTGATCAGAACCGAAATATCCTGCGGAATACGATACAGCGTAATCGCCTTGCCAAACACCTTGGCCCCGGCAATGATCAAAATCACCGCAACTGTGGTCGCCATGCTTTCAAAGGCGGCCCGTTTAATTCCGTTCCAGTCCAACGCAGGCATGGTCACGCGGATATTCATGCGGTTGGTTAGCCCGCCAAAGCCTCGAAACAGGCCAAAAACCAGCATTGGCACGATAAAATAACCAATAACCGGCCCCTGCCCGCCAAAAACCAGATAATAAACCGCATCCGCCACCAGCATGGTTGCAGGCAGGCGCAAAACCGGCACCGTAATCGCCAGTGAGGCCGAAAAGCCAATTGCGGCGGCCTCGGTCGGGGTAAAGGCACCTCCGTAAATACCGGCAATAATCAACACCGCCAGCAATATCGCCGGAAAGGCCTTAAATGTTGCGGCCCAGCGTTCGTTCCAGCTTTTTTTCGGTTCCGGCGTTTGACCGCCAAAACGGGCATAAATCATTGAGAAAATGATAAACAGCACCAACAGGGCAATGCCCGGGCCAATCCCGGCCAAAAACAGCGAAATCACTGATTCTTCGGTGACAAAGCCATAAATAATCAACGGAATGGACGGCGGAATTAAAATACCCAATGTGCCACCCGCCGCCAGCAAGCCATAAACAAAGCGCTTGTTATAGCCCCGGTTAATCATTTCCGGGATGGCAACCGTGCCAATGGTTGCCGCCGTTGCCACCGATGACCCCGAAATGGCGGCAAAAACCCCGCATGATAAAATCGTCGCCACGGCCAACCCGCCCGGCCAATGCCCGACCCACGCACTAACGGCGGCGAACAAATCCTTGCCCACCCCGGCCTGCAACAAAACGTTCGACATCAGTAAAAATAATGGCACGGCAAGCAGGATAAACCCGTCCAGCGTCGATAAAATCGCCTGGGGTGCCATTAACGGCGAAAAGCCGCCCAGCATCAACATCGCCAGACCCAGCCCGCCCAAGGCAAACGCCACCGGCACCCGGATTAACAAAATCGCAAAAAGCGCAATCAGCGTCAGAATAATGGTCATTCGTGCGCCCCTTGCGGAATTTCCCTGCCCCGCAGGACATTCACAATTTCAATCACTGCCTGAACAGCAAGTAAGGCAAAACCGATAACTACCGGCAATTCAGAAATCCAGGTCGGTAAATCCAGCATCGACCCGGTTGTCCGTCCGCGTTCAAAACTTTCATAAAATATATCAAAGCCTTTCCACGTCACGATCACCGCAAAAAGCGCGATTATTGTCATCGCCAGAATTTCAAGCATCCGTTGCATTGTCGGGCTGCACAGCCGGGTTATGGCATCAACCGCAATATGGCGGCGGGTTGCCAACGCCCACGGCATGCCGATCAGCGCCCCCCAAATCAGGCAAAGCTGCGAAAGCTCGGCCGCCCAGATGGTTGGTTTGACAAAAAAATATCGGGCAACCACTTCCCAGCTCAGCATCAGACCCGACGCCACAAACAGCAGCGCGCCGATCCAGGCCAGTGAAACAATAAATCGTTTATACATCGTGGGACAATGCGTGACGGACGGCCAAAAACGCCACCCTCACCTTTCATATGGTGAATATACGGAACTAAACAGACAGGAACACCGCCCGCCCAATGGCACCGGCGGTGTTCCTTGCGTCAATCTTCAAGGAAATGACGAAGGCTTAAAGTTTCTTCGCAGCGTCAAAAACTTCCTTGCCCAGCGGGCCGGCATCTTTCAGAAATGAATCATAAACCGGCTGCGAAACCGCACGCCACTGTTTCACTTCTTCGTCGGTCGGGGTGTAAATCGTCATCCCGGCTTCTTCCGATTCTTTGAATGCGGCGGCTTCAATCGCGCTCATGCGGTCGCGAACATCCTTTTCGGCATCGCGCGCTGCGGTTGAAATAATACCGCGCTGGCCATCGGTCAGGCCGTTCCAGAAATCGGTATTGATCATCACCAGAAATTCAACATCGGCCATGTTGGTAACGGTAACCGTGTCCATCACTTCCCACAATTTGCGCGATTTCACGCCGGAAATGCCAGTCATGCCCACATCAACAGTGCCACGCTGATAAGCCAGATACTGTTCCGAACCGGAAATAAGGGTCGGCGCGCCACCGGCGGCTTCCACAAATTCGCCCAGCGACTTGCCAAATACGCGCACTTTTTTGCCTTCTAGATCCTTCGGCGTATGAATCGGCGCACCCTTGGACAGCATGACGGTGCCGCCATAGGCCTGCCACCACAAAACCGTCGATCCGGTGTCGGCAATGGCGTTATCAAGCGGGCCACGCACCGATGACCCCGGAGCCACAGCTTCACGAACCTTGGCTTCGGAATCAATCACAAACGGCTGATAGAAAACATCAACAGCCGGGACGTCACCGGCATAACGGCTTAATGATGCCGAGCCCATTTCAATGGAACCTGACCCAACGGCGCTGGGAATTTCCTTGTCTTTATACAGGGTTGCCGAGTCATAAATTTCAACTGCAATGTCGCCGTTCGATTTTTCTTCAACTTCTTTTTTAAACAGCTCAAGATTTTGAACAACGTGGCTTTTCGGCGGAAGCTGCGATGCAATCCGCAAGGTAACATCTGCTGCCTGTGCAGCACCGCTAACCCCTACCGCTGCCATCAAGGCTGCGATCATGGCAATTTTTTTCATAATGGACGCCCTCTGAGTTTTTTAATTACAATCAATTCCAATCCTGCGCGAAGATGGGCCAAATTACCCCTTTTGTTCAACACCTTTTCGACCTTTGGCCGAATTTTACAAAATTGCTGCATCTGCGGTTGAACGCCGCAGTGCAACGAAAACTGTCGTGGTACAAACGCCGCCATCACGCTCAAACACCAATTGCTGTTACGACATCGGGCCTTGAAAATCACCTACCCGGCGAACGGGTCGGGGATCTGTGCGCCAAGGTCGGTTTTGCGCACCAGTTCCAAAAAGGCAACCGCGGCGGGCGACAATGTCCGCCCCGACCGCCAGATCAGCCCGATATCGCGCAACAGCTCCGGTTGCCCCAGCGACCGAAATATAAGCGGCTCGCGCCCCAAAACCGGCAAGGTCAGGGCGGGCAATGCCGTCACCCCCAGCCCTTGCGATACAAACGCCCCGGCCGTTGCCAGATGCGATACTTCAAACCGGGGTCGAAACAGCAACCCTTGCTGGGCACAGGCGGCATCGGTCAATGTGCGCACGCTCGTCCCTGTCGCCATTGCCACAAATGGCTGGCTGACCAACTCATGCCAGCCATATGTGCGGCGTTCCTCCAGCGGGCCGCCCGGCGCGCCCACGGCAACAAACCGGTCGGTTAACAGTTTTTGAAACGACAACCGTTCCGAAACCTCGACTGCACCGGCGGTAAAGCCAAGGTCGGCTTCACCCAGTTCAACCTCCCGAATGATCCCGTTGGAAAGTACATCATTAATCTGCACATCGACATCGGGATGGGCATCTAAAAACTGCTGCACCAGTTTGGGCAATAACCCTGCCGTCACCGATGGCAAACCGGCAATGGTCAGCCGCCCGCGCCGTGCGGCCTGATAGGCGGTAAATTCGGCCATGGCATTTTCGGTGGTATTTAAAATCCGCTCTGCCAGCCGCAAAAAAACCTGCCCTTGCGGGGTTAACGCCACATTGCGGGTATCGCGGTCAAACAGGCGGCTGCCCACCCGGTTTTCCAGCCGCGTAATCTGGCGGCTTAATGCCGATGGTGACACACCAACATCTTCGGCAGCGGTGCGAAAGCTGCCGGTTTCGACCAGGGCGCGAAAGGCCCGCATTTCGTCAATATCAACATTGATGCGTTTCATGCATTAATTATCTCGTTTTTTTCACTTCAAGCAATAAAACTTATCAGGCACACTTTTGAACGTTACGAAAAACAAAACCAATAATCTGTCGTAATAAACAGAAAAGCCCGCCAGACGGGCATTAGGGAGGAATAGCTATGAAACTCAAATCACTCGCGCTTGCGGGCGCGCTGGCCATTGGCCTGTCTTTTCCGGCCATGGCCCAGCAAAAACTTCTTGTTGGCTCCACCTCGGCTTCATCCAGCCATTATGGCTATTTCGTTGCCGTCGCCAAACTGATCAACGAGAAGGCCGACGGGCTGGAAGCCTCGGTTGTTGAAACCGGCGCCACGATGGACAATTTGCGCCGCATCGAACGCAACCAGATCGACCTTGGCCTTGTCACCACCAACGTTGCCCAGCACGCCAAAGCCGGAACCAACAAATTTGAAGGTCATCCGCTCGATATCGGCTTGTTGTGGGTTTATACCGGCGCGCCGCAAAACGTTATCGTCCGCGAAGATTCCGGCGTTAAAAATCTGGCTGAGCTTTCCGGTGTTCGCTTTAACCCCGGCATCAAGGGTTCTGCCACCGAAAGCACAACCGAAGCCGTTTTTAAAACCCTTGGTCTGTCGGCCGATTATGTCCGTGGCTCCACCACCGACGTTGTCGACATGATCAAGGATAACCGCTTGGCCGGTTATGTAAAATCAGGTGCCGGTGAAAAACTCGACAGCTCCACCATAGATATCGCCACCTTTACGCCGATCCGTGTCCTAAGCCTGACCGACGATCAAAAGAAAACACTGGGCGACAAAATGCCCGATATTTCGCTCGTCGATATTCCGGCAGACACCGCCAACAGCATCCCGGCTTACTCCACATGGAGCTTTGGTGTTGGTGTTGCGGCAGGCATGAAATTGTCCGAAGATGCCGCCTATAAAATTGTTGATGCGATCATGGCCGATAAAACGGTTCAGGGCGAAGCCATGGCCAGCGTCAAAGGGGCCGATCTGGCAAAATTGACGCTGCAATATGGCACCATCCCGTTCCATCCCGGTGCGGCCAAATGGTTCCGCGAACATGGCTATGACATTCCAGCCCGCCTGGACCCTGCCAAAAGCTGACCGCACCTAGGCAACATTAATCATAACAATAAAAACAACGACCAACCGGGAGGAAATTCGCCATGCTGTTGCGTGTGCAAAACGGGCTTGCTGTGCTTGTGGGGGCTTTTGTCTTTTACACTGCCGCATCTGGCCCTTTTGAAAGTCTGATACAGCGTGCGATTTTCCTCGCTCTGGTTGTCTGTCTTGGTCTGGCAATTTATCCGCTGGGCAAAGACACAAAATGGCGGCCAATGGGGCTGTTCGTCGACATCCTCATTGCTGCCTTCACCCTCATCGCCTGTGGCTATATCGTTATCAATTACGATAAAATCATGACCACCCTGCCCTGGGCCACAAGTTACGACATGGTGCTCACAACCTGCCTTGTGATCTCGGTTCTTGAAATTGGCCGCCGGGCAGTTGGCATTATCTTTCCATTGCTTGTGATTATTGGCCTCGCCTATGCCCTGTTCGGGCAAAACCTGCCCGGTATTCTTGGCCATCGCGGCTTTGACAGCGCCTTTGTCACCGAAACCATCTTTCTTGGCGATCTGGGCATCTGGGGCATGCTTACCGGCGTTGCCGCCACGGTTATTGCGGCGTTTGTGCTATTTGGCGCGCTTTTGCTCCATACCGGCGGCGGGCAAAGTTTTATGGACCTTGCCATGCGCATGGGCGGTCGCCAACCCGGTGGGGCGGCCAAAATCGCCACCATCGCCAGCGGCCTGTTTGGCATGATATCGGGTTCCGCCGTTGCCAATGTTGCCACCACCGGCAATTTCACCATCCCGATGATGAAACGCTTGGGCTATCCCGCCCCGTTTGCAGCGGCGGTCGAGGCCGTCGCCTCCACCGGCGGGCAAATTGCCCCGCCCATCATGGGGGCTGCCGCCTTTGTCATGGCCGAAATTCTTGGCATTTCCTATGTCGACATCATGGTCGCTGCCATCATTCCGGCCTTGCTGTTTTATCTGTCGGTTTTTGTCACCGTGCATATCATTTCGGTACGGCGTGGCTTGCGCCTTGTCCCCGATGATGAACTGCCCGCATGGTCCCATATTTTGCAGTGGCGTCGGGTTCTGCCCATTATCGCCGCCCTTACCGGGCTGGGCATTGGCATTTTCATGGGCCGTTCGGTTGCCACCTCCGCCTTTTACGGCATTGTCGGCTTGCTGATTGCCTTTGTTGGCACATCGCTTGGCAAACTCACCACGGCGGAAATGGCCCGGCGCGTAATTGATGGCATCGCCGATGCAGGCAAAGGCATGGTCATTATCGGCGTGTTGCTGGCCGGGGCGCAAATTCTGGTTTCCATGATCAATATGACCGGCATTGGCGTATCGCTTAGCTCCATGATCGTTGCCATAGCCGGTAATTCCATTGTGCTGGTCGCGTTAATTGTCGCGCTTGTCTGCCTGATCATGGGCATGGGCCTGCCCACAACGGCGGCTTATGTTCTGGTCGCCGCTGTTCTGGCCCCCGCCTTGATCAATGTCGGGGTTGATCCGTTAACCGCGCATTTGTTCGTGTTTTATTTCGCCACCATTTCGGTCATAACACCACCGGTCTGCGTGGCAGTATTTGTGGCTTCCGGCATTGCCAATACCAACTGGCTGCCCGCCGCGGTCGAGGCCGTTCGTCTGGGTGCTGTCACCTATATCGTGCCGTTCCTGTTGCTCCTGTATCCCGGCATGACCGGGCGGGGCGGCGCCCTTGAGGTCATTAATGCCTGCATCTCCGGGCTGGTGCTGGTCTTCGCCATTCCGGCCCTGCTGGGCGGGCAACGGCTGTTGGGCCATATCTGGCTGGATCGCGCCATCTTGCTGGTCTGCATCGCCCTTGCCATCTGGTCGTTTGTGCTGGCCCCGATCATCGCCGTTGCCGTGTTGGCAGGCTGCTATTACTGGTCCCGGGCCCATAAACCCGCACAGGAGGCCCGGTCATGAAAACCCTGCGCATTGGCACCGGGGCCGGTTTTGCCGGCGACCGTATCGAACCTGCCGTCGAACTGGCGCAAAATGGTAATCTTGATTATCTGGTGTTTGAATGTCTGGCCGAACGCACCATCGCCCTGGCCCAACAGGCCCGCATGGCCGACCCGGACGCGGGTTATGACCCCTTGCTCGAACGTCGTATGCGCGCAGTTTTGCCGATCTGCCATCACAACAAAACCCGCATCATTTCCAATATGGGCGCAGCAAACCCGGTCATGGCCGGTCAACGCACGCTCGAGATTGCCCGCGAACTGGGCTTAACCGGCCTGAGCATTGCCGTGGTCTGCGGTGATGATGTTCACGACCAGCTAAACCCGAACACCTTTACCCTGATGGAAACCGGCGAAACATTGGCGCAATTTAACAAACCGGTTATTTCCGCCAATGCCTATCTCGGCGCCGGGCCAATTGTTGAAGCCCTCGTACAGGGTGCCGATATTGTCTTAACCGGGCGCGTGGCCGACCCCGCCATGTTTCTCGCCCCGCAGATTTACGAATTTGGCTGGTCGATGGATGACTGGCAAAAACTGGGCCGGGGTACATTGGTCGGCCATTTGCTGGAATGTGGCGGGCAAATTACCGGCGGTTATTTCGCCGATCCGGGGGTTAAGGACGTGCCCGACATTGCCCGGCTGGGCTTTCCCTTGGCCGAAGTATCGGAAAACGGCGATGCCATCATCACCAAAACACCGGGCACCGGCGGCATTGTCAGCGTCGCCACCTGCAGCGAACAATTGCTTTACGAAGTCCACAATCCCGCCAGCTATTTGCAACCCGACGTCATCGCCGACTTTTCCGGCGTCCATATCCAACAGGTCGGGCCAGACCGCGTTGCCATCACCGGCGGTTCTGGTCATGCGCGGACGAGCACGCTGAAAGTTTCGGTTGGCTATGTCGATTCATTCATCGGCGAAGGGCAAATATCCTATGCCGGTGCGGGCTGTGTTGCGCGTGGTCGCCTCGCGCTGGATATCGTTCGTGAGCGTCTCAACATCACCAATGTCACTTGTCAGGAAATACGCTGCGATCTGATCGGGCTTGATGCTGTTTTGGGGGCGTTCGAGGGCGACACCACCCGCATCCCCGAAATCCGCGCCCGCTTCACCGCCCGTACAGCCTCATTGGCCGACGCCCGGCGCATCGGCGAAGAAGTCGAAAGCCTGTATCTAAACGGCCCGGCGGCGGGCGGCGGCGTCACCCGGTCCGCCCGGCAAATTGTCGGCATTGTATCGGGCCTGCTTGACGAAACCCTGATCACGCCCACCCTCACCATGCTGGAGGTTTAACCCATGCGGCTCCATCAAATCGCCCATTGCCGTACTGGCGACAAGGGCAATATCTCCAACATTTCCGTCATCGCCTATGACCGTGCGCATTTTGATCTGTTGCGCAAAATCCTGACCTCGCAACAGGTTGCGACACGTTTTGCCAATATCGCGGGCGGCCCCATCGAACGCTACGAACTGCCCCAACTTGGCGCGTTAAATTTCGTTTTGCACAACGCTCTGGGTGGCGGCGTCACCCGGTCGCTCGCCCTCGATGCCCACGGCAAATGCCTTGCCTCCGCCATGCTCGACATCGAAATTCCCGATTTTTGACGGAAAAGGGCGCAATTTAAGCGGCGAGATATCCGCTGATTGGGACATGCCGCAAATAATAATGCGAATTACTATTGTTTGCAGTTGATCTTCGCGTATATTGGGTAATGACCAGACAATAATGTCTTTCCCAACGCGCCGGCAGGAGTGCCAAGCATGACATTCCATCCCCGCATGACCAGCCGGATCGAAGGCATTTCGATCATGGAAGATTTACGTTATCGCCGCTGGAAAACAGGGATAACCGATCTATGGCATGTTTCCTGCGACAAAAATGCCACCGGCACCTATGTCTCGCAGGCCCCTCGCCTTGTCGCGGTGCTTGAATGTATTGGTGAAGGGCAGTTTCATATCCCGGCAGCATCAGACCATCCCCGCAATCGCCAGCAAGAAGCCGGGTGTCTGTATTACATTCCCGCCGGGATGGAACTTTCATCGCAAATCAGCGGCCCGTGCCAATTGCGCCATCTCGATTTTCACCTTGATATGGCCCAGGTGGAAACCTGTTTTTCCTGCGATTTGAACCGAAGTGCCGTCGAAACCCCTCGGATCAAATTTTGTGATTTGCGCATCAAGTCGCTGGTCAAACTGATTGCCGACGATTTTAATCATCAAAGCCCGGAAAACGACCTGTATGGCGAAAGTCTGGTTTCGGCCCTGACTGCGGCTCTGTTTGCACCCCAATGCCAGAACGAGCCCGAACGCAAACGCGGCAAACTTGCCCCCCACCAGTTGCGCAAATCCATCGATTTTATTGAACAAAATTGCGATCGCATTATCCGGCTTGATGAACTGGCAGGCATGGCGGGTTTATCGCAATCGTATTTTTGTTCTGCCTTTCGCGAGTCAACCGGGATGCCGCCGCACAAATGGCAAATGAAAGCCCGAATTGCCCAGGCAAAACAAATGCTAAAGGATCGCGACGTTTCGCTGGCAAGTGTGGCCACCAATGTCGGCTTTGCCGATCAGGCCCATTTAACCCGTGTTTTCCGTCAAATTGTTGGCCACACGCCCGGCGCATGGCGGAAAGAACAAACATTATGAAATTAAACCAAAATCTGTTCAATACAGCCAAATAGGCTTCAATATTCCCCGTCTGCTCTCGTGCTATCGCATTGTCACATTCACAATGGCAACCGATACAGGGAAATCCCCGAAATGAATTTCAAGACACATCCGTGGTCAAAATCGTTTCTTCTGGGCACGGCCGCACTTCTTTCCATCAGCTATACCAGTTTCGCGCACGCCCAAAGCAATGACGCAGAAGTTGTCGTCGATCCCATCGTCATTGACGGCGAGCAGGACAAATCAACTGCAATCTCGCCGGTGAACGGATACGTCGCGCAAAAAACCTCGGCAGGCTCAAAAACCGACACCCCGATCAGCGAAGTCCCCCAATCAGTTTCCGTCATTGGCCGTGAAGAAATGGATGATCGAGGTGCCACCAAGATTGACGAGGCCCTGCGCTACACCCCCGGTGTTTACACCCAGCCTTTCGGGCCTGACAGTGACACCAACTGGATCTTCATTCGCGGTTTTCAGGCAACCGCAACCGGCGTTTATATGGATGGGCTGCAAAATTACAGCTACGGTTTTGGCGGCTTTTATGTCGACAGCTATAACCTTGAACGTGTCGAAGTTTTGCGCGGTGCATCGTCGGTTTTATATGGCGGGGCAAATCCCGGCGGCCTGGTCAATTATGTCAGCAAACGCCCAACCGGCGACCGTCTGCGCCATGTTGATGCCAGCGTCACCGACACCGGCAAAATGTCCACCGGCATCGATTTTAGCGACCGGCTCAGCAATGTTGCCGCCTATCGCCTCAGCGGCATTATCTCAGATGGCGATGGCAGCACCGATTTTTCCGAAGGTTTTAAAGGCAGCATCGCGCCCAGCTTTACCTGGACGCCCAACGATACCACCAGCCTGACCATTTTAACCAACTATACCTTTATGGACGAAACCCATAATGGCGGCGCGTTTTTGCCCTATACGGGCACCGTGGTTGATGCGCCGTTTGGCAAAATAGACCCGGATTCAAACTTCACCGAACCCGGGCTGGATAAATATCTGCGCCGCCAATACAGCGCCGGGTACGAGCTGTCCCACGACATTAACGACAATCTGACCTTCCGTCAGAACCTGCGTGTCGGTCGCGCCGAAATTCACGAAGTGTCACTTTATGCCTATGGTTATGATTCCTACAGCGCCACCCCAACCGGCAGCAATTATGACCTTAGCCGCATCAATTTTGAACATCGCACCACGGTCAACACCATCGGGCTTGATAACCAGCTTGAACAAAAATTCGATACCGGCTTCCTCAACCACACCCTGATGGGCGGCATCGATTACAAACGCTACGACATGGATCAGGTCCAACTGTCCGGCTCGGCCACCACCATCAATGCGGTTAACCCGGTATATGATGCCAGCGCCCAGGGGGCACGGTCTTCCTATATCGATCAGGATCTGGTCATGAACCAGGTCGGTTTTTATGCCCAGGACCAAATCCGGTTTGGTGACGGCTGGTTAACCACCCTGAACGGCCGTTACGATTATTTGTCAACCAAATCCGAAGGCACCACCGAATATGACAGCACCGAAGGCGAATGGAGCGGTCGCGCCGGTCTGGCTTATCTTTTTGATAACGGCCTAACCCCTTATGCCAGCGTTTCCAGCTCGTTTAACCCAGTGCTTGATACCACCAATGACGGCGCATTAATGCAGCCCGAAACCGGGCAACAATATGAAGTCGGCCTGAAATATGCCCCCACCAGCTTCGATGCCCTGTTCACCGTCGCGATGTTTGACCTGACCCGCCAAAACGTCGTCACCGGCTCTGGCGTTAACAAATCACAGCTTGGCGAGGTTAATTCCAAGGGCCTTGAATTTGAAGCCAAAACCAACCTGACCCGCAACCTCAAACTGACCGCCAGCTTTACCGCCATGGCGGGGGAAATCACCAAGGATAACGACGCCACAACAGTTGGAAAAACCCCCTATCTGTTCCCCGAACGTCAGGCAGCCCTTGCTGTAGATTACACCTTTGACCAAGGCGTTCTCGACGGCATTACACTGGGCGGCGGCGCACGATATCAGGGTGCCACCTGGGCAGATAATGCCAACAAGTACAAGGTGCCCTCGGCAACTGTTTATGACGCCAAAATTGGCTACGCCATTGACAATATGTGGGGAGTTGATTTGAACGTCACCAACCTGTTTGACAAAACCTATGTCGCGGGCTGCCAGACAGAATTTTCCTGCGGTTACGCCGAAGGCCGCACAGCCCTGCTCAAGCTCCATGTAAACTGGTAATTTGCGGTTCTTGAAATAGCGTATAACCGAACACACCCAAAGCTGACGGATTTCACCACAAATCCGTCAGCTTTTTTATGGGCTAATCCGCCGTCCCCGGGCTTGTCGGCGGCACTTGTGTGCCATTGCTCCGAAACAAACCTCTCTCTTTTTCCAAAAAATTTCATTTTCGAAAATTTATATACAAAAATACGCCTTGACGCCCTGTGCCATCGCAAACATTTTGTCGATAATTCTATTCTTGCTATCCAACTTTCGCGGTAAACAGCAATTATCCGCACTCAGAACCCTTCCCCCTTACCCATGTGCCTTTTTACCCGTAATGCAATGCGAAGTTTCCGCACCACACTCGTCATTCGCGCGCCTTTCCGCATGACCGCACCGGTCGTTAACTCCCCGTTTTCGCCGAGATATCAAAGGTTTTAGTGCGTGCAAGCCTGACCGCAACGCCATAATCACACCCCGCTGATATTTTCAATTTGCAACGATTCTGTAAAATGGACCGTACACATCAGGTAGCATGTCGCTTATATTTATCAACATGAGATTGTTTTTTCTATTTAAGTTTAAATGCAAAAACAATCACTTATCGACGTCTTTTGCGCAAATTCGTTGAAAATTTATCGAATATTTTATTTTCACTTGCGTTTAATTTTACATGTTTGTAACGTTTGTGAAAATAAGGAACGACAGCTGATACCAGCGGTCAATAATCCGGGCAATCAGGGAGGAAGCGGTTGCTCACTTCAGACACATATGACGTTGCCATTATTGGGGGCGGCATCAACGGCACAGGTATTGCGCGTGATGCAGCCGGGCGTGGATTAAAGGTTTTTTTGTGCGAACAAAACGACCTTGCCTCTGCCACATCCTCGGCCAGCACCAAGCTCATTCATGGCGGTTTGCGCTATCTGGAATATTACGAATTCCGGCTGGTGCGCGAAGCCCTGATCGAACGCGAAGTCCTGCTTAATGCGGCCCCGCACATCATCTGGCCGCTGCGCTTTGTGCTGCCCCATGTCAAAGGGCTGCGCCCGGCATGGATGATCCGGCTGGGCCTGTTTCTTTATGATCATCTCGGGGGGCGCAAAAAACTCCCCGGCTCCAAAGGCGTGCGTCTGGCGGCCCATCCCGCCGGGGCGCCCTTGGCACCGGGCATGGACAAGGCCTTTGTTTATTCCGATTGCTGGGTACAGGATGCCCGCCTTGTTGTCTTAAACGCAATCGATGCGCAAAATCGCGGGGCCGAGATTAATGTTGGCACCGAATGCCTGTCGGCCCGGCGCGAAGGTGATTTATGGATTGTCACCGTGCGTCAAAATGGCGAAGAACGGCAAATTCGCGCCCGATCCCTGGTCAATGCAGCCGGGCCGTGGTGCGCCGAATTGCTGGAAAACAAGGTCGACGCCCATAAGAAACAGGGCATTCGCCTGGTTCAGGGCAGCCACATTGTCGTGCCCAAGCTGTTTGACCACGATTATTGCTATATTTTCCAAAATCCCGATGGCCGCATTGTTTTTGCGATCCCCTATGAACAGGACTTCACCCTGATCGGCACCACCGACCGCGATTACAAAGGCGATCCCGCCAAGGTTGCCATTGGCAGCGACGAAATTTCCTATTTATGCGACCTCGCCAATACCTATTTTTCGCGCAAAATAACGCCCACCGACGTTGTCTGGTCTTATTCCGGGGTGCGCCCGCTTTATGGCAATGCCGATGAAGATGCCTCCGCCGTCACCCGCGATTATGTTCTGGAAATCGACCAGCAAAACGACGAAGCCCCGCTGCTTAACATTTACGGCGGCAAAATAACCACCTATCGCAAACTGGCAGAATCCGCCCTTGCCCGCCTCTCGCCTTATCTGGGCAATGACGAAGCCCCCTGGACCAGCGGCACCCCGCTTCCCGGTGGCGACATGCCCAATGGCAATTTCGATGCCTATCTTGCCGCAATGCAGCAACGATTTTCCTGGCTTCCCGCTGCACAGCTCTACCGTTACGTGCGAAATTACGGCACACTGAGCGATAGAATAATCGCCAATGCTTCTGATACCGCCGGTTTGGGCCAACATCTGGGCGGCGACGTTTATGAAAACGAACTGCGCTACCTGATGAAGCACGAATGGGCACGCTGCGCTGACGATGTTTTATGGCGGCGCTCCAAACTTGGGCTGCATGTGACACAGGATACCGCAACCGCCATCGCCAACTGGTTTGCCAAAAACAACCCCTCCCTCCTAACCGCCCCGATTGGCGAAGGAAACGAAGACAAATGACCCTGACGCTTGAAAATATTACCAAAACCATGGGAGGTGTCACCCATATCGACGATGTGTCGATGACACTGGAACCAGGTTCGTTCAATGTCCTTCTGGGCCGAACTCTGGCGGGGAAAACCACCCTGATGCGGATCATGGCCGGGCTGGAACCGCCAACCAGCGGGCGTATTCTGGTTAATGGCACCAATGTTACCGGCCAACGCGTTCAAAAACGCAACATCGCCATGGTGTATCAGCAGTTCATCAATTACCCGTCGATGAATGTGTACGACAATATCGCATCGCCGCTGAAACTTCAGGGGGCCGACAAGGCCGAAATCGACCGCCGCGTGCGCGAAACCGCCGAATTGATGCATATCGAACATCTGCTTGACCGTCTGCCCCAGGAACTTTCGGGCGGGCAGCAACAGCGCACCGCCATGGCGCGCGCCATGGTCAAGGATTGCACGCTTCTTTTGCTCGACGAACCATTGGTTAATCTGGATTATAAATTGCGCGAAGAACTGCGCGAAGAAATTCCAAACCTGTTGGCAAAGCGCGACACCATTGTGGTTTACGCCACCACCGAACCGATGGAGGCCCTGCTTTTGGGCGGTAAATGTGCCGTCATGCATGAAGGCCGCGTTACCCAGTTTGGCGCCACCACCAGCGTTTTTCACAACCCGGCCACGGTCGAAACCGGCCTCATTTTTTCCGATCCGCCCATCAACCTGATCGCGGGTCACATTGCTGATCGCACTCTGTCGCTTGCCAGCGGCCACAATATCGCGCTGGCCGGTCATTTGTCAGGTATCAGCACCGGCAATTGCACCGTTGGCGTTCGGGCCAATCATTTATCCGTGGTTAATCCCGGCCCGCACGCCATCGCCATGCAAGGCAATGTCGAACTGGCCGAAATCACCGGGTCTGAAACCTTCGTTCATGTGCATTTCAACGATGCATCCTGGGTCATTCAGGAAGAAGGCGTTCACAATCCGCGCCTTGGCGAAACCTCCACCTTCTATCTCGACCCGTCACGCCTGTTTGTTTTTGATGCCGATAACCGGCTTATGGCAGCGCCCCCTGTTGAAATCGCAAATGGCAAGGCCGCCTGAGCCCGGAGATTTAAAATGGCACGTATCGATCTTAAAAACCTGGCCCATTCCTACTTCCCTGATCCCAGGGGCGACGACGACTATGCGCTGCGCCGCATGGAACATGTCTGGGAAGATGGCGGCGCCTATGCTCTGCTTGGACCGTCGGGCTGTGGCAAAACCACGCTGTTAAACATCATTTCCGGCCTGCTCACCCCGTCACACGGGCAGGTTTTGTTTGATGGCAAGGATGTCACCGGTCTCGCCCCCGAACAGCGCAATATCGCCCAGGTTTTCCAGTTCCCCGTTATTTACGACACCATGACGGTGTTTGATAACCTCGCCTTCCCCTTGCGCAACCGTGGCATTGCCGAAACACAGGTGAAGTCACGCGTTCACGAAATCGCCGGGATGCTCGATTTAACCGGCAAGCTCAAACAAAAGGCGCGCGGTCTGGGGGCCGATGAAAAACAAACCATTTCGCTGGGGCGGGGGCTGGTGCGCGATGACGTTTCCGCCATCCTGTTTGACGAACCGCTTACGGTTATCGACCCGCATCTGAAATGGGTTTTGCGCCGCAAGCTTAAGGAAATTCACAATAAACTGCGCCCGACCATGGTTTACGTCACCCATGATCAGATCGAGGCCCTGACATTTGCCGACAAGGTTGTTGTTATGTATGGCGGCAAGGTGGTGCAGCTTGGCACCCCGCAGGAACTGTTTGAAAACCCGGCCCATACTTTTGTCGGCTATTTCATCGGCAGCCCCGGCATGAATTTCATGCCCTGTAACATCGATGCCGGTGCCGCCTGGGTTGATGGACAGCGCATTGCCCTGTCCGATACGCAAATGACCGCCCTTGGCAAGGCCACCGGCAAGCTTGAACTGGGCATTCGCCCCGAATTTGTCCGCCTGGAAGGCGAAACAGCGGTTGTCGGTGACGACGGTATTCCCGTTAACATCGTCAAGGTCGAGGATCTGGGCCAGTTCAAAATCGCCACCACCCGGTTTGGCAATGCCGAACTAAAGGTAAAAGTCGGCGAAGACCAGCAGATTAGCGGGCAAAACGGCATTCTGCGCTTTCCGCAGCAATGGACCAAAATTTATGCCGACAGTCAGTTGGTCGCGTAAGGGGGGCCGGGAAAATGAACAAAATCACCAATAACAAGGCCTGGTTTCTGGTACTGCCGGTGTTTTTCATCGTCGCAATCAGCGCCATCATTCCGCTGATGACGGTGGTAAACTATTCCGTGCAGGACATTTTTGGCCCCGACAACCGGTTCTTTGTTGGTACCGAATGGTTCAAACAGGTGCTGGACGACAGCCGCCTGCACGAAGCCCTTCTGCGCCAGATCGGCTATACATTCAGTGTACTTCTGATCGAAATTCCGCTGGGCATCTGCATTGCACTCACGCTCCCGCGCAAGGGCTGGGGCGTTTCGGCCTGCATGGTTTTGCTGGCCCTGCCGCTGCTTATCCCGTGGAACGTGGTCGGCACCATCTGGCAAATTTTCGGTCGTGCCGATATCGGGCTGGGTGGCTATGTGCTTAACATGCTCGGGGTTGATTACAACTACACCCAAAGCTCGGTTGATGCCTGGCTGACCGTTCTGGTCATGGATGTCTGGCATTGGACCAGTCTGGTCGTGCTTTTGTGCTATGCCGGGTTGCGCTCTATCCCCGATGCCTATTATCAGGCCGCCAAAATTGATGGCGCATCGCGCTGGGCCGTGTTCCGCTTTATTCAATTGCCGAAAATGCAGTCGGTTCTGGTTATCGGTGTGCTGCTGCGCTTCATGGACAGTTTCATGATTTACACCGAACCCTTCGTGCTAACAGGCGGCGGTCCGGGCAACGCCACCACTTTCCTAAGCCAGTATCTGACCCGCATGGCCGTGGGCCAGTTTGACCTTGGCCCGGCGGCGGCGTTCTCGCTGATCTATTTCCTGATTATTCTACTGGTTTGCTGGGTTTTCTATACCGTCGTTATGAACGCCGGACAGCGGGAGGAACACTAAAATGAAGTTCCAGAAACGTCATATCGCCCTTTTGGTTTATATCCTGTTCCTGTTGCTGCCCATTTACTGGCTGTTCAACATGTCGATTAAAACCAATACCGAAATTCTTGGGTCCATGACCCTGTTTCCCGATAACCCGACTTTGGCAAACTATGCCACCATCCTGACCGATCCGGCATGGTATTCGGGCTATATCAATTCCATGATCTATGTCGCCATCAATGTGGTGATCTCGCTCACGGTGGCATTGCCGGCGGCCTATGCGTTTTCGCGCTATAATTTTACCGGCGACAAACACCTGTTTTTCTGGCTTTTGACCAACCGTATGGCACCGCCTGCGGTGTTCCTGTTGCCATTCTTTCAGCTCTATTCGTCGGTCGGGTTATTTGACACCCATATTGCGGTTGCGCTGGCGCATTGCCTGTTTAACGTGCCGCTTGCTGTCTGGATCCTCGAAGGTTTCATGTCGGGTATTCCCAAGGAAATCGATGAAACCGCCTATATCGACGGTTATTCATTCCCGCGGTTTTTCACCACCATCTTTATTCCGCTTATTCGGTCGGGCATCGGGGTAACGGCGTTCTTCTGCTTCATGTTCAGCTGGGTTGAACTGCTGCTGGCGCGCACCCTGACCTCGGTTAACGCCAAACCAATTGTCGCCACCATGACCCGGACGGTTTCGGCATCAGGGATGGACTGGGGCGTGCTTGCGGCTGCGGGGGTGTTAACGATTGTGCCGGGGGCGCTGGTAATCTGGTTTGTGCGCAATTACATCGCCAAAGGCTTCGCGATGGGCCGGGTCTGATCGGTAAAGAAAGGAATTAAAACAATGTCATGGATGGCCTGGACACCGGTTACAGCAGTTTTCTTCACCTGCATCGCCTTGATGCTGGTTGGCATGGGCGTTTGGCAGGCGGTTTCGCCCACCATTGCGCGCCGGGGATTTTTGCCGCTGGTTACAACGCGGGGCGACCGCCTTTTTATCAGTTTGCTTGGTGCGGCTTACATCCATCTTGCCTGGCTCGCCGTTAGCGACGCAACAGTCCTGATCGCATCGGGCATCGCGCTCGTCTGGCTGCTTGTCGTCATGCGCTGGGGTTAAATTCATCGGGTGGCCGTGATGTGTCCTACACCGTCGCGGGCACCTTTTATCCTTCGCCAGGGCGGGCATCGGTCTTCCCCCGTTTTGGTGTGCCGGATTTAAAACTGGCAATTTAACGGAAGACCAACAGGGAGGAACGACATGATCGTTACAGCCAAAGGCTCCTCTGCCGTTATCAGGGGTAGTGCGGTTGCAATTGCGTTGGGTTTGGCAGTTCTTGCCAACCCGGCAATGGCCGACCAATATACCGATGCGGCAAAAAAGTGGGTCGATAGTGAATTTCAACCCTCTAGCCTCAGCAAAGACGACCAGATGAAAGAAATGGAATGGCTGATTAAAGCAGCCGAGCCATTTCGCGGTATGGAAATCAACGTGGTTTCCGAAACGCTGACCACGCATGAATATGAATCCAAAACCCTGGCCAAAGCCTTTTCTGAAATCACCGGGATCAAGCTGACCCACGATTTGATCGGCGAAGGCGACGTCATTGAAAAATTGCAAACCCAGATGCAGTCTGGCCGCAATATTTATGACGCCTATATCAATGACTCTGATCTGATCGGCACCCATTTCCGCTATAATGCCGTGGTGCCACTCAGCGATTTCATGGCTGGCGAAGGCAAGGACGTTACCTCGCCAACACTGGATTTAAAGGACTTTATCGGTCTGTCCTTCACCACTGGCCCGGATGGCAAACTCTACCAGCTTCCCGACCAGCAGTTCGCCAACCTTTACTGGTTCCGCTATGACTGGTTCCAGCGCGAAGACCTGCAAAAGCAGTTCAAGGACAAATACGGCTACGATCTTGGCGTGCCGGTTAACTGGTCTGCCTATCAGGACATCGCCGAATTCTTTACCAATGACGTAAAGGAACTCGACGGTCACAAGGTCTATGGCCATATGGATTATGGTAAAAAAGACCCGTCCCTTGGCTGGCGCTTTACCGATGCGTGGCTGTCAATGGCTGGCGAAGGCGACAAGGGCCTGCCCAACGGCCTGCCGGTTGACGAATGGGGTATCCGCGTTGATGGTTGCGCACCGGTTGGGGCCAGTGTCACCCGTGGTGGTGCCACCAACAGCCCGGCATCTGTTTATGCCCTTACCAAATATATCGACTGGCTTAAGGCTTATGCCCCGCCAGAAGCAGCCGGCATGACCTTTGGCGAAGCTGGCCCGGTTCCCGCACAGGGCAACATCGCCCAGCAGATTTTCTGGTACACCGCCTTTACAGCGGACATGACCAAAAAAGGCCTGCCGGTTGTCGATGACGAAGGCAACCCGAAATGGCGTATGGCCCCCTCGCCGCACGGCCCGTATTGGGAAAAAGGCATGAAACTGGGCTATCAGGATGTGGGGTCCTGGACGCTGATGAAATCCACCCCGCTTGAACGCCGCAAGGCAGCCTGGCTTTATGCCCAGTTTGTCACCTCGAAATCGGTGTCGCTGAAAAAGACCCTGACTGGCCTGACCCCGATCCGTCAGTCCGATCTTGATACCCAGGCCATGACCGACATCGCCCCGAAATGGGGTGGTCTGGTCGAATTTTATCGCAGCCCGGCCCGTGTGGCCTGGTCGCCGACCGGCACCAACGTGCCCGACTATCCCAAACTGGCGCAATTGTGGTGGCAGAACGTGGCCGAAGCCGTTACCGGCGAACGGACCCCGCAGGAAGCCATGGACAATCTTGCCGGTGCAATGGACCGCGTGATGGAACGTCTTGGTCGTGCCGGTATCGGTGGCGATTGCGCCCCGAAACTGAACGAGGAAAAAGACGCCCAGTACTGGTTTGACCAGCCCGGTGCGCCGAAACCGAAAATTGATAACGAAAAGCCCCAGGGCGAGACCGTCAAATATGACGATCTGATCCAGGCATGGCGTGAAGGCCGGGCAAACTAACTGCTCGTAAAACGGCAAAGGGAAGCCGAAGGTGTCTGCGCTTTCGGCTTCCCCCTTCTCCCACCTCAACATCCCTGAAAATCGCCCAAAATTAGCAATATTCGCAATATTCAGGGTCCAAAACACCCGGTATCGCATGTTATACTGCGCGCGCGCGGCCTCCCCTTTGCATCATCAGGCAGGAAATTTATGACACGCCATTTTACATCGCCCCTGCGCAAAACGGCTCTCGCGGTGGCGTGCGTCGTAACATTCCCCGGTCTTGCATCTGCGGCGGCGGCATCGTCGCTCGATGACGGGGTCAATGCCTATCGTCACGGTGATTTTAAAAAATCGGCCAGCGTCTTTACCCCGCTTGCCAAACAAGGCAATGCAACCGCGCAATATTTGCTGTCGTGCCAAATGATCAATGGCATTGGCATGCCCGCCGATCAGGATGCAGGCTGGCAAATGCTTGACCATGCCGCACAGGCAGGCCTCCCCGATGCCGAAATTCTACAGGCCCGCCGCCTCGAAGCCCTGCAAGGGTCCCGCCACGATATTCAAACACTTTATGAAAATGCCGCCCATAAGGGCAGCAGTCAGGCCTTGATGTGGCTGGCCCTTGATGATTTGCAAAACAACCGCAAAGACGCCGCCCGGCAACACCTTGATAACGCCTGGTCCGCAGGCGACCCGCGTGCCGCCACCATGATCGCGACCCGTTTCACCGCCGACCCTGTCGCGCGCGAAAAATGGCTTCGTCAGGCCGCCGAACATGGCGAATTACACGCAGCGGCCTATCTGGCGCAGGATTACGAAAAATCCGACGACCGTGCCCAAGCGGTTGGCTGGTGCGCCGTTGCCTCGGGCCTGCCCGGCCACGATGCCAATATCGACTGGAAAAAAATTGGCGATGCGATTACCCAAAACTGTGCCCGTCTTGATGCCGATATGGAACCGGCTGCGCGCACCGATAACCGCGAAAAAGTCGATACCTTCCTGCACGATTTTTTCGCCAATTACCACCCGTGGAAACCGTGGCGCCCCTGTGTGGTCAAATCCGAATAGTCATGCCAGTCACACCGGCTTTGCACTAATAACCCTCACCGGTGCAAATAGGTCGTTCGGCACACATTCATCACTGTGTTCCGCAACCATTTATGCGCCGGGTCGGCATCCATGCGCGGATGCCACATTGCCGATATTTTGAACTCAGGTGTGGCAACCGGCAGCTCAAAACTGGCAAGACCCGACATCGCATCATGATCGGGCAATTGTTTATTGCCAACGCAGGATTGCGGCACCAGCGCCACCAGGTCAGACTGCCGCGCAATCCGCATCGCATCAGGAAATCCGGGCACAACAACCTTTATCGATCGCGCCAGCCCCAATGCGTGTAAAGCCGTATCAATCGGCCCCGCCGTATTGCCATCTTTCGATACCGCAATATGGTGACATGCGGCATAGGCTTCCGGGCGGATCACGCCGCCCGCCGCCAACAACCAATGCCCCGTTCGCACAAGCCCGACCAAGCGGTCATTAAACAAAAACCGGGTACGAATTTCGGGCGCGGTTGTGCCAATCACCCCTATTTCAAGGTCAATCGTCCCGTCGCGCAAGGGGCCCGCATCCTTGTCGGGTTTGGGGGCAAAACGCAGGCACACACCCGGCGCTGCCTTGCTTATTGCCGCCACAACCGGGCCGGATAGAAATTCCATAAAGGCTTCGCTAACCCGCATCGTAAATGTCAGCTCAAGTCCGCCGACATCCAAATCGTTCATCTGCGGGCGCAGCACGGCTTGCGCATCACGCGACAGCCTGTGAACATGCGCGCGCAGTTCTTCTGCCCGCCGTGTCGGCACCATTCCCCGTCCGGCGCGCACCAGCAACGGATCACCGGTTGCGGCGCGCAACCGCGCAAGGGTGCGGCTCATCGCCGATATGCTCAGGCCAAGGCGCTGAGCGGCCGCCGTCACACTGCTTTCGGCCAGCAACACATCCAGCGCGACCAGAAGATTAAGATCAACATCAATATTGTTCATGCCCACAGCCTATCTCATTCGCGGCACCTGACCTAGCGTTTGACGCAACTATAATCTGCTTTCGCTGCGTCTGGCGCCCATGATTGAAGTGTCTATATTTGCATTAAACCCCACCCGCAAAGGACACCAATCCATGCCCAACACCACATCAAATACGCCGACCAAAACAATCCTTCTCATCGGTGCATCGCGGGGCCTTGGTCATGCGATGGCGGCAGAATTTCTGAAAAAAGGCTGGAACGTTGTTGGCACAGTCCGTGATGGCAGCGGCCACACCTTGCTTCACGATCTGCAAGCCCACTATCAAAACCAGCTTGAAATTGAAATTCTCGACATTTGCAAACCGGATCAACTCTGCGCTTTGCATCAGCGCCTGTCAGATCGGAAATTCGATATTCTGTTTGTCAATGCCGGCACCGCCAACCCGGACCCAAACCAGACAATCGGCGAAATATCGACCAAAGACTTCACCGACCTCATGATCACCAATGCCCTTAGCCCGATGCGGGTGATTGAAACGCTAAAAGCCTGTGTTACCGCCACCGGCACCATCGGGGTTATGTCATCCGGGCAAGGCAGCATCGCCAATAATGAAACCGGCCTGCGCGAGCTTTATCGCGGTACCAAGGCCGCCCTTAACATGTTCATGCGCAGCTTCGCCGCCCGCGAGACCACCAACGCCACCCGATCACGCGCCTTTTGCGTCATGGCACCGGGCTGGGTCAAAACCGACCTTGGCGGGCCAGACGCCCGGCTGACAATTAACGAAAGCATCCCCAGCCTTGTCACTGTCCTGCTCGAAAAACACGGCAAACCGGGGCTGGAATATCTTGATTATCTGGGGCGCACAGTTCCCTGGTAAATCGGGTTTTACAACCGGGCCAAAATGTCGGCAGTCACCGGCATTTTGGCCAAGGTATTGTCAATCCGGTTGCGCCATTTGGGGCCACGATCCTGCGCATCCTCAAATGCTTCCTTTAAATCAAACGGCCGGTCCTGTGCCAAAACCTCAATCAGCAAGGCTGCCTGTCGCTGGTCCTTGCGTTGTTTTAAGGCGGCCTCACTGCCATGGCGCCGGTCAGCGACGATCAGCTTGTGAATGGCAAACCGTTCGGGTCGCGGCACGTTCACCAACAGGCCATTGCGATATAAAATCGCCGACTTGATCGGATCCGCGATCAAATAATTCAAATGATGCAGGGACAACGCACTAACGCCAAGCGCCGGAAGGTTTTTAACCGTTTCGCGCTCGTCAAAGGACGGGCTTAAAAATTCAACCAACGATCCGTCCTGCTTTTGTTTCCAGCGCCAGAACGTGCGGCCTTCCTGCGAGGGGACAGCTTCAAATTTCAAATCGGCAAAAACTGCCGCCAGATCTTCATCAACATGGTCGCCAATCGCCAGCGACAAGCGTTCGAAACTGGCAATATCAACATCCATGGTCATCGCCACGTCATCCGCACCTAACCGTATGCCCAATTCACCCTCGTACAGGCGAAAGGCATTGGTGCCAACCAACACCCCCCCAAGGCGAAAAACCCCGACCCGCGCCATCGCCGCCAGCAGGCTTCCCGTACCCCGATCAACCGATAACAGGCCTTCGGCACGCAAAATGCGCAATAATCGCCCGCATTGTTTTTCCTGGTCTTTCTGCGCGGCTTTAATCGCGGCAATCCGCGCAATACGTTCGCGAATATCGTCATTATTGGGGCCAATAAACCGCGCAATGGTATCTGTGCCCAGACGATAGCGATCATACCAGTATTCCCGACCGTTCAGAATGCGCAATTCCGGTGTGCCGCGCACATCCAAAACCTGCGCGTCTTTTAGCAGACGCAACAAATCACTATAGGTCGCAACCGCCGTCGCGCTTAAATTTTGGCAAGTTTCCGCCATATCGCACCATACTGCACAAATTATTTTGTGTGCAGTATAGTATCAAAAAAAGAAAATACTGCACAAATTATTTTATGTACAGTATCTGCCGATTTGCCGGTAAACCGGTCAGTCTTGCGGTGTTAAAATAATCTCGTAAACCACCGACGGCCCACCACCTTCCATCACCATTCGCAGGGATCCCTCATCGCTGATCAGGGCGTCATAGGCCCCCATCGCGTAATTGCCATCCGCACCGCATGCAATGGTAACCGGGCTTTGGCACAATAATATGCGAATGCCGCTGGCAACCGTTTCAAGCTGGCATTTGCCAGAAAATCGATGCCGGGTCACCCTATGGTCGCATTTTGTGCGCCGGGTCATCACGTTCAAATCAGTGATCACGTCATTAATCAAAATCGCCGATGTCGCAACATCGGCCGGAAATGCAAATGGCTGTGCGCCTGGGGTCAGGGTTACCGGCCCCTCATCCCCGATTGTCAACATCATCCCCGCCCCTTGCAAAATTGACAGGGTCCGGTCAATCCCGGAAAAGCTGGAAAACGGGCCATCACTGGCAACCGTTGCCATGCTGATCCGCCAGACAAAATCCTCCAGCCCGGCACCGGCGGGGAAAACGGCGATTTCCGCCGTTTCCCCGCCGCCGTTTTTCCACGGCATCCGGCGATAATCCTGCGCGCGCAAAATGCGAATGGCCGAATGATCAGCCATCATCAATTGCCCAAAATACCGGGCAGGCGCAGGCCATGTTCGCGCGCGCAATCAATGGCAATGTCATAACCGGCATCGGCATGGCGCATCACCCCCGTTGCCGGGTCATTCCACAACACACGTTCGAGGCGTCGTGCGGCATCTGCGCTGCCATCAGCACAAATCACCATGCCCGCATGTTGCGAAAAGCCCATGCCCACCCCGCCGCCATGATGCAAACTCACCCAGGTTGCCCCCGACGCGGTATTAAGCAGCGCGTTTAACAACGGCCAATCCGAAACTGCGTCCGATCCATCCTGCATGGCTTCGGTTTCGCGGTTCGGCGATGCCACCGATCCACTATCCAAGTGGTCACGACCAATCACAATCGGGGCTTTCAGCTCGCCCGATGCCACCATTTCGTTGAATGCCAGGGCCAGCCGGTGACGCTCCCCCAGCCCAACCCAGCAAATACGTGCCGGCAGGCCCTGAAACGAAATACGTTCGCGCGCCATATCCAGCCAGTTATGCAAATGGTGGTTATCGGGCAAAATTTCTTTCACCTTGGCATCGGTTTTGTAAATGTCTTCCGGGTCGCCCGACAGGGCCACCCAGCGGAACGGCCCAATGCCCCGGCAAAAAAGCGGGCGAATACAGGCCGGGACAAACCCCGGAAAATCAAAGGCATTTTCCAGCCCTTCTTCCTTGGCCATCTGGCGAATATTATTGCCGTAATCAATGGTCGGAATACCCTGTTCATGAAACTTCAGCATCGCCTCCACATGCACCCGCATCGATGCACGGGCAGCTTTTTCAACCGCCTTGGGGTCGCTTTCGCGCGTGGCTTTCCATTCGCCCATGGTCCATCCTTGGGGCAAATACCCGTTTATCGGGTCATGGGCCGATGTCTGGTCGGTTACCAAATCGGGCTTCACCCCCCGGCGCACCAGTTCGGGCAATACATCGGCCGCATTGCCCAGCAACCCAACCGATTTTGCTTCACCGGCTTTGGTCCAGCGCGCGATCATCTCAAGGGCTTCATCAAGGCTGTCGGTTTTGGCATCGACATAGCCGGTCCGCAGGCGAAAATCGATGCTCTCAGGGTTACATTCAACCGCCAAACAACACGCCCCGGCCATAACAGCGGCCAGCGGCTGTGCCCCGCCCATGCCGCCAAGGCCCGCAGTCAAAACCCACTTGCCGGCCAGATCGCCATTGTAATGCTGGCGTCCCACTTCGACAAAGGTTTCATAAGTGCCCTGCACAATGCCCTGGCTGCCAATGTAAATCCATGATCCGGCGGTCATTTGCCCATACATCATCAAACCCTTTTTATCGAGTTCGTTGAAATGGTCCCAGGTCGCCCAATGCGGCACCAGGTTTGAATTGGCAATCAACACCCGGGGCGCATCCTTGTGGGTGCGAAAAATCCCCACCGGCTTGCCCGACTGGACCAGCAATGTTTCGTCATCTTCCAGCGATTTTAACGACACAATAATGCGGTCATAATCTTCCCAGGTGCGCGCTGCCCGGCCAATGCCGCCATAAACCACCAGTTCATGCGGGTTTTCGGCCACATCGGGGTGCAAATTGTTCATCAACATGCGCATTGGCGCTTCGGTCAGCCACGATTTGGCAGTAATTTCACTACCATGCGGCGCGATAATCTCACGGATATTGTGGCGCGAATTGGTCATGGTTCAATTTCCCCTAGCAAGATCAAAGGCGATCTGTTCAATGTTGTGCAAAATGGATTTCAGGTGGCTGCGCAGCGGGGCCGCACGGGCGGCGTCATAGTCAAAGGGCGGGGTCTCACGCGCCAGATGCGACGCCTGCGCCAGTTCCATTTGAATCGTGTGAATATTATTATCGCGGTTCGAATAATGCCGCGTCGTCCAGCCGCCCCGGAACCGGCCATTTAACACCGATGTAAACCCGTCGGCATGTTCACACACATCGACAACCGCCTGCTCAATTCGGGGGTCGCAAGTGGTGCCGTTATTGGTGCCAATGTTAAAATCGGGCAGCGTGCCGTCAAACAAAAACGAAATATGCGAGCGGATCGAATGGCAATCATATAAAACCGCCACACCATGCTGCGCTTTCACCCGCTCAACCTCGGCTTTTAACGCCTGATGATAGGGCACATGAAACAGCTCATAGCGGCGTTTGATCTCGGCTTCATCGGGCTTTAACCCGTCTTGCCAAATCGCTTTGCCATCAAAATCGGTATCTGGCACCAGCCCGGTGGTATTTTGCCCCGGATACAGGCTTTGCCCCGACGGATCGCGGTTGGCATCAATCACGTAACGATGAAAAAGGGCGCGCACCATGGTCGCACCGGGCAACAAGTCGCCATACAGATTGTGTATATGCCAGTCGGTATCAGCAAGGATCTTGCCATTATCGTTCAGCTTTGCCCACACATCGCCTGGCACATCGGTACCGGTATGGGGAAAGGCCAATATCACCGGCGATGAACCGGTTTTAACGTCAAAAACACTCATGCTGGAATGTCTCCCGCCTCGTTTGCGTGTTTTTCGCCAGTGGCAACAGGGCCGTTTTATTAGGGCCTGCCGTCGCCGGGCGTAAAATTTGCGATCACCTGATTGGAATTGTATCTTTTCCTTACTTGTTTTTATGTATATACATAATAGAACGCAAAACAACATATTTCTTGCCGCCCGCATAAATCGGGCACGAAGCGGAGATCAGGGACATGGCAACAGGTACGGCAACGCTGCACGCAAAATCGCTATTGGGTGAAAATGGCTGGCTAGAAAATGTCCGCCTGACCCTGACAGATGGTAATATCAGCACCCTTGAAGCCGATTGCCCGGCCCGGCCCGGCGACGAATGCCATAACGTTATTGTCTCTGCGATGCCCAACCTGCACAGCCACGCCTTTCAGCGCGCCATGGCCGGTCTCGCCGAAATGCGCGGCACCGGCAGCGACAGCTTCTGGAGCTGGCGCACCAACATGTATCACTTCGCCCTGTCGATGACGCCCGACGATGTCGAGGCCGTCGCCAGCCAGCTTTACATGGAAATGCTCGAAGCAGGCTTTTCCCGTGTCGGCGAGTTCCATTATCTACATCACGATAAAGACGGCACCCCCTTTGCCAATATCGCCGAAATGGCCGACCGTGTAGCCAGTGCCAGTGCCACCACCGGCATTGACCTTACCTTGCTGCCGGTGTTTTACGCCCATGCCGGTTTTGGCGGCACCGCCCCCACCGACGGGCAGCGCCGCTTCATCAATTCTGTCGATCAGTTCGAAAAGCTGATTGCGGCCTGCAACATCACGGCACAAAATCACGATGGCATGGTCGTTGGTGTCGCCCCGCACAGCCTGCGCGCTGTCACCCCCGATGAACTCGCCAAAATCTCGCAAATGGTCGGCCCCAACCCGGTCCATATTCACATCGCCGAACAACTTCTCGAGGTCAAAGACTGCCTTGCATGGTCGGGCCAGCGCCCGGTTGAGTGGTTATTAGACCACGCCGATCTGTCCGCACAATGGTGCCTGATCCACGCCACCCATATGACCGACGATGAAACAACCCGCATGGCGCAAACCGGTGCCATTGCCGGGCTGTGCCCCATTACAGAAGGCAACCTTGGCGATGGCACTTTCCCCGCCGCACCCTTTTTGGCACAGGGCGGCAAATTTGGCATCGGGTCGGATTCAAACGTGCAAATCAGCATTCCGTCCGAGCTGCGCCAACTGGAATATTCCCAGCGCCTGCACCACAACTCGCGCAATGCCATTGCCAATATATCCTCCTCCACCGGGCGCACCCTGTTTAGCCATGCGCTTTCTGGCGGGGCCACGGCCCTGGCAACCGATAGCGGCATTGCCACCGGCAAACCCGCCAATTTCATCGCCCTTGATACGCGCGAGGCGTCCTATCTGGCTGAGGATCATATCCTCGATGCATGGATTTTTGCTGAAACCATCACGGTCGGCGATGTCTGGGTGCGCGGCAAAAAAGTTGTTCAGGATGGCCGCCACATCGCCCGCGACCAGATCGCACCGCGTTTTCAAAAAACCATGTGTAATCTGCTGTCAAAATAAGTCGGCATGGTTTTCACGAGTTTGTTTTCCTTTGCCCTGCCCTATCGGTTAAAAAGATCGCAGGCATACCAACCGGAAATGAAAAATAATCCATGCGGGCAAATAAGGCACCCACCCTGCATCAGCAGATCATAAACGATATCGAAGGCAACATTCTTTCTGGCACATGGCCGCCGGGCCATCGCATCGCCAATGAAATGGACCTCGCTCAACATTATAGCTGTTCGCGCATGACGGTGAACAAGGCGCTTAGCCAGCTTGCCAAAGCCAATCTGATCGAGCGGCGCAAAAAATCGGGCAGTTTTGTGACCCAGCCGCAAGCACAATCGGCCGTCCTCGAAATTCACGATATCAAGTCCGAGGTTCAGTCACTGGGCCTGCACTATGGCTATACCCGTGCCAGCCGTGTCGAGCGCACAAGCACCACCATTGACATGAAAAATCTGGAATTGCCCGATGCGGGGAATGTGATTGAAGTGATTGGCAAACACTATGCCGGGCCGGGTGTTTTTTGCCTTGAAGAACGCCTGATCAACCTTGCCGTTGTCCCCGACGCCCGCGACGAGGATTTCGTCGACGCCGCCCCCGGTCCGTGGCTCACCAGCCACATCCCCTGGACCACAGCCGAACATCTGATCAAATCCGTTGGCGCAAACAGCCACTATGCCGAGGCCCTGGGTGTTAATCCCGGTACCGCCTGTCTGGTTATCGAACGCCGCACCTGGAGTCATAACGGCCCGGTCACCCATGTCCGCCTGACCTATCCGGGTGACCGCCACGCGCTGGTGGCCCGTTTCACCCCGAGCGACCCGACGGGAAAATCCTCAGGGATTTAGTCCCATATACAACTAAATCTAAATTTCGGCCTGTTTTTAGCCTGTGGTTGTTTTACCCTGCCGACTTTCCAGCCGATACCGTGTGCCGGGATAAACAAGGCGGGCCGCCGAAACGATTCCGTTTGCCGACCAGGTCCGTCGACGGATCATTAAACATGGCTCGTTTGGCAAAATAACCAGCAACTTTGCCTCCCACGGCTGGGCCAATATCGACTCAACCACATGCTCCGAGCCGGTCAGCGGGGCGACTTGCGACAAATACACATTTGGCGTAATCGCGGCAAAATCCTGCGATAAATAATCGGGCACCAGTTCGGGGTTTACAAACCGGTCCTCGATTTGCACGGGCACATCATTTTCACGATGCACAATCAGCGAATGCAACACCGCCGCCCCGATGGGAATATCAAGCGCATCCGCCACATCGGGTGATGCTGCCTGATCGGCTAAAACCACCACCGATGCCGCGTGAACATGGCCGCGTTCGGCGATTTCCTCGGCAATATTGCGCACTTCAAACAGGGCCGAATACCCCTTTTTCTGCGCCACAAAAGACCCAACCCCTTGCACCCGTACAAGCTCGCCCTCGTGGGCCAGTTCGCGCAATGCCCGGTTGGCAGTCATCTTGCTAATACCAAGCTCGGATACCAGTTCGTTTTCTGACGGAATACGATGATTAGGCGGCCATTCTCCACGGTGGATCCGGTCTAAAATCATCTGCTTGACCTCAATATATAACGGTCCGCCGCCCTCCCGCCCCTCACGCAATGTTTCACCCGCAAACAGTGACGTGGTCTTTTTTTGCCGGGCTGGCCGCTGCGCGTTGATTTTTGTCATTATCACCCGTTCCTGCGTGGTTTTTGCACTGCACATATAATACACTTTTTATTTGATGAGCGTAAAAAAGTGTCATATGTTACATATACAACCACAAAGAAAAATGTTCCAGCCCCACCCCTGACGCTGACAAGTCGACGTAAAAAATATATCAGGGTGTGTCGGAATTTATCAGGGTCTATTCGCTTCAGTCGTTCGCAGGAGATTTTAAAAGATGTTCAGGAAAGTTCTTTTGGCAGCCGCTGCCCTTTGCGCCGTTGCCGGTGTTACGCCCTCACAGGCAAAAGAATGGAAAAACGTAACCATCACGCTCGAAGGGGCCTATGCGCCCTGGAACAGCACCAACCCCGATGGCTCGCTGGCCGGGTTTGAACCCGAACTGGCCGACTATCTGTGCGACCACATGAAAGTGGAATGCACCCTGGTCGCATCCGACTGGGACAGCATGATCACCAGCCTTAATGCTGGCAAATACGATGTGGTCATGGATGCCCTGTCGATCACGCCGGAACGTGAAAAAATCATCGCCTTCTCGATCCCCTATGCCAATACCCATGCCGCCTTTGCCGCCCCGGTCGAAAGCGACTATGCCCAGGCGCTTGGCACCGGCGAAGTTATTAAAATGGCCCCGGATTATTCCGGCGGCAAAGAACAGATCGCCGCCATGCGCAAGGCGTTTGATGGCGCAACCATCGGCATTCAGGCCGGTACGGTTTACGCCAAATTCATCTATGACAATTTCAAGGATGTCGCCACCATCCGCGAATACAAAAACGGCGCCGAACGCGATCTCGACCTGCAAACCGGTCGTATCGATCTTGGCTTCGACGACACCACCAACCTTCTGGCATCCTTTAAAACCGCCGACGAAGAAATGGCCATCACCGGCCCCGAAATCGCCGGTAACGTTTTTGGCACCGGCGAAGGCCTGGGCCTGCGCAAGGCAGATACCGACCTCAAAGCCATGTTTGACGACGCGATAAAAGCCGCCATTGCCGATGGCACGCTTGAAGAACTGTCGATGAAATGGTTTGGCACCGACGTCAGCCCGCAATAATCCCGGCCGATACCAAGGCAGAAAGCGCGTTTTCGCCGCGCGATGAAACCGCGCTTTCTGCTCCCTTTCCGTCGTCGTTACTGTTGGTGCAACCGGCGCACACAGTACCGCCCCAAGCCATCCTGGAACACGAAGGCCTGGCACATGGAAATCATTGATCTACTTGGTTTTGGCGACAAAGGCTGGGGCGTCCTTATCCTGACTGGCATGGCGCTAACCCTTTGTGTCACCCTGGCCTCTCTGGCAATCGGGGCGGTTATTGGCGCCATTGTTGCGGCGGCCAAACTGTCCGATCGCTGGTGGTCACGCATGCTGGGTACGGCCTATACTACCGTGTTTCGTGGCGTCCCCGAACTGCTGATCATTTATCTAATCTATTTTGGCGGCTCCAGTGCCGTGACGGCCATTGGTCAGGCCATCGGCATCGAAGGCTTTCTTGGCATGCCGTCTTTTCTCGCCGGGGCGCTCGCCGTGGGTCTTATTTCCGGTGCCTATCAGGCCGAAGTTTACCGCGGCGCCTATCGCGCCATACCCGTGGGCGAAATCGAAGCTGCCGCTTCCATCGGCATGCCGCCGCTCCGCAGCCTTCGCCGCATCATTTTGCCGCAAATCCTGCGCTTTGCCATTCCGGGGCTTAACAATGTCTGGCAGCTGTCGCTTAAGGATTCAGCCCTTATTTCCGTCACTGGTCTGGCCGAACTGATGCGCACCACCCAGGTCGCAGCGGGCTCCACCCGCCAATATTTCCTGTTCTATATCGTTGGCGGGGTGCTTTATCTGGTGCTGACCAGCTTTTCCGAGCGGGTGTTTAATTCCGCCGAACGCAAAAGCAACAAATCCATGCCACGCGGCATGGGTCAGGTATAGGGGGCGATCATGGATTTTCCGTTTCTTCTGTCCACGATGAAGTCCCTGCTGGCCGCCACCCCCACCACGCTGGGGCTGTTTTCGCTGTCCATTTTCTTTGGCGGTTTGCTGGCGTTATTAATCGTCACCATGCGGGTCAGCAACAACATCGTCGCGCGTAACTTTGCCAAAGGTTACATCTTTGTCTTTCGCGGATCTCCCCTGTTAATCCAGATGTTTCTGGTGTTTTATGGTCTTGGCCAGTTTGGCGTTATTCGCCACAGCATTGTCTGGCCTGCCCTTCGCGAACCTTTTGTTTGTGCGGTTTTGTCGCTGGCGCTGTGCACCGGGGGTTATTCCGCCGAAATTTTCCGAAGCGGCCTGCGCGCTGTTCCACCGGGCGAAATCGAAGCCGCCCGTGCTGCCGGCATGTCGGGCTTTTTGTTGCTGCGCCGGATCATCGCCCCCATCGCCTTTCGCCATGCCCTGCCCGCCTATTCGACCGAAATCGTTTTGATGGTGAAATCTACCGCGCTGGCAAGTCTGGTCACGGTTTGGGAAATAACCGGCGTTGCCCAACGGCTGATCTCGCAAACCTATCGCACCATGGAAGTTTTCATGTGTGCGGCCGCCCTGTATCTGATCCTTAATTTCCTGATTTTACAGGTGCTGGCCCTGATCGAACACCGGTTGAACCGCCACAATCTCCGCCCGGCAGAGCGCAAGCCCTCGGTCATGTCGGCGTTTTTCGGGGCGCGCCCGTAACCCGCAATCGGCCCTGTACCGACCCCCCCCCTGAACCAGCACCAACACCGGCATTCTTTAAAAAGGATCGTCCCATGTCCGCCACCCCCAGGCTTTCCGTTCGCAATATCCGCAAAAGTTTTGGCACCCACGAGGTTTTGCGCGGCATCTCGCTTGATGCGCATGACGGCGATGTTATCAGTGTGCTAGGCGCCAGTGGGTCAGGAAAATCTACCTTTTTGCGCTGCATCAACCTGCTCGAAACCGCCGACGATGGCGACATCGTGGTCAATGGCGAAGAAATTGCCATGAAAACCACGCCACGCGGGCGCGGTGCCGCCAGCCGCAAACAACTGGACCGCATCCGCAGCGAACTGGGCATGGTGTTTCAATCGTTTAATTTATGGTCGCACATGACCATTCTTGAAAACATCATCGAAGGCCCGGTTCAGGTGCAAAAACGCCCCCGTGCCGACTGCGTGGCCGAGGCCGAAGCCCTGCTTGAAAAAGTCGGCATTGCCGATCGCAAGGATTACTACCCCGCCCATCTGTCGGGCGGGCAAAAACAGCGTGCCGCCATTGCCCGCTCCCTTGCCATGCACCCCAAGGTCATCCTGTTTGACGAACCCACCTCGGCACTGGACCCGGAACTGGTGGGCGAAGTTCTGCACGTCATGCGCGATCTGGCGGCTGAAAAAATGACCATGCTGGTCGTCACCCACGAAATGGGCTTTGCCCGCAATGTGTCGAACCGCGTCATTTTCATGCGCGACGGCCAAATCGATTGCGACGGACCCCCGCAAGACATGTTTGGCGGCAAAGGCTCCCCTCATTTCCGGCAATTCATCCGTCATATGGAAACCGAACATCATGCTGCGTAATGTTGTCCTTGATAACACCCTGACCTGGCACGATGTTTCCGCCATCGCCCACGGTGCCCCGCTTGAAATTGCCCGCGCCCCCAATGACCGCGTCGTCAAAGGCCGCCAGATTGTCGAAGCCCTGGTCAGCCGCGGCATCCATGCCTATGGCATTACCTCTGGCGTCGGTGCGCTGGCCGATACGGTGGTGGGCCGAAACGCGCAGGCGCAATTGTCGCGCAACATCATCCTCAGCCATGCCTGCGGTACCGGTCCTTTGTTGCCCGCCCCGGCAGTGCGCGCCATCATTGCCGCCCAAATCAACAATTTCGCCCATGGTTACTCCGGTGTCCGCCCGGCTACCGTCGCCGCCCTTCAGGCCCTGTTAAATCACAATTGCATCCCCGCCGTTCCTTCCAAGGGGTCGGCGGGTTATCTCATTCACATGGCGCATATTGCGCTGGTGCTGATTGGTGAAGGCCGGGCAACGCTGAACGGCGAAATGCTGTCAGGTGCCAATGCGCTAGCAAAAATCGGCGTTGCCCCGCTGGTCCTGCAAGCCAAGGAAGGCCTCAGTCTGGTTAACGGCACGTCATGTTCGGCAGGGTTGGGGTCCTTTGCGCTGGCACGTGCCTATCGTCTGGCCGACTGGGCCGATGCGGTTGCCGCCATCACACTGGAATCATCAGGCGCACAAATGGCGGCGTTCGATGAAAATATTCTCGCCCTTCGCAAATCCATCGGCATTCAGCAGGTCGGTAAAACACTGCGCGCCCGTCTGGCCCACAGCCGCCGGATTGACCTTTCGATTGGCAAACACACCCAGGACGCGCTCAGTTTGCGTGCCACCCCGCACGCCCACGGCGCTGTGCGCGATGTTTTTGCCAATACCGCCCAAATCGTTGATCAGGAACTGGCCTCTGTCACCGACAACCCGATTGTTCACGGCACCCCGGAAGACCCCAAAGTCGCCTCCGAGGCCCACGCTGTCGCCCCCGCGCTGGCCTTGGCGCTCGACGGCCTCGCCATCGCCGTTTGTCAGCTTTCCATGTTGTCCGAACGCCGGCTGGATCGGCTGGTAAACCCGCTGGTCAGTGACCTTCCGGCCTTTCTCACCAACGATCCCGGCGTCGGCTCCGGTCTTATGATCGCCCAATATACCGCTGCCGCCCTTGCCGCTGAAAACCGCCGTTTGGGTGCCCCGGCCAGCCTCGATGGCGGCATCACATCTGCCCTTCAGGAAGACTACCTTGCCCACCCCACGGCAGCCGCCAACAAACTGCTTGTGGTCCTTGATAACGCCGAACAGGTGCTGGCGATCGAACTCATGGCCGCCGTTCAGGCCGCCGATCTGGTTAGCGCCGATGCCGATGCTGGCGACAGTGCCGCCATGCGCGCCCCGGGCACCAACGCCATCTATCATCAGGTCCGTAATCTGTTGCCCCTCTATCGCGACGATCACGCCTTGGGCGACGATCTTGAAACCCTGCGTCATCTCATCGCCACCAGCGAACCTGCCCCCATCCCGGCAATGGCCTAAACCCTTTTACCGCTGCTAAAACCACCTCCAGCACTTGCCTTTTGGCGTTAATATTGTATGCCAAAGATCAAGCCACAAACCGTCAGGTAACAAGGATTTCCACATGTCGAACCCGTATGATGTTGCCGTTATCGGCCTTGGCGCGATGGGAAGTGCCGCCGTATCCTTTCTGGCTGCCCGTGGTGTCCGTGTTATCGGGTTTGAGGCTGCCAGTCCCGCCCACGGCCTTGGCTCCTCGCACGGCGACAGCCGCCTGATCCGGCTTGGCTATTTTGAAGACCCAAGTTACGTGCCGTTGTTGCACCGCGCCTATGAAAACTGGCGCGGCCTTGAAAATCGCCTGCGCGAACGCATTTTGCACGTCACCGGCGTTTTGCAAATCGGCAAGCCCGACAGCAAAATCATCACCGGCACCCGCGCTTCATGCGACCTTTACGGTCTCGCCAGCGACACGCTTTTCGCCGATCAGATGCGCAAACGGTTTCCGGTTTTCGGGCTCGACGACGACGAAGTCGCGATCCTCGACCCCAATGGCGGCTGGCTCAAACCCGAAAGTGCCATCTGGGGATATCTGCGCATGGCTGCCGCCGATGGTGCAGCCCTGCATCTGGGTGAAAAGGTCGAGGAAATTGCACCCGATGATAATGGCGTTAACATTGTTGTGGGCGACCAGAAGTACCGGGTAAACCGGGTCATTGTTGCCACCGGCTCCTGGATATCGCAGTTGATCCCGGCACTGCAAAACATCACCAACCCCATCCGTCAGGTTGTGGCGTGGTATCGCCCCGCCAACGGCTTTGTCACCGACCCGCTGCGCATGCCCGCCTTTTTGCGCGACGAAGGCACCGACAGCTCGTTTTTCGGCTTCCCCGAAATCGGCCCGGATGGGGTTAAAATTGGCCGTCATGCCCATTTTATGGAAAGCATCGACCCCGACGCCCCCTACTGTGCTGTCAATGACGCCGACCGCGCCCTACTTGACGATTTCGCCGCCAAACGCCTGCCCGGCATGCAGGGGCGCCGGGTTAACGAAACCACCTGTCGCTACACCATGCTGCCCGGCGAAAACTTCCTGCTCGACCATTTGCCGGGCGAAAACCGCGTCATAGTCGCATCGCCCTGTTCGGGCCACGGTTTTAAATTCACCAGCGTGATTGGCGAAATTCTGGCCGACCTTGCCACCAAAGGCGGCACCGACTTCCCGATTGAAGCCTTCACGTTTGACCGCCTGATGAAAGCCGCCCAAAGTGCCGATTGAACAAGCTGGCGGTGCCTGTAAGTATGACGGCAAATGCCCCCGCCCCGGCATCAAATGCCAAAGTGAAAGCGCTTTCACTTTGGCATGAGAAAAACATAAACGGCATCGACCTTTGATCGATGCCGTTTATTGCAAAATCCCGGCCTATGCTGCTATGCGCTGATAATCACGTCACAATCACATACCCGACACGGGCCCAACACCCCCCGAAAGGCGCTTAAATCGCCAGCCCACCAGCAATATTGATGGTTTCACCGGTGATATAGCCTGCCGAAGGCCCAGCAATGAAACAAACCGTTTCGGCCACTTCTTCCAATGTCGCAATCCGGCGGATCGGATGCATATTCAAAATGGCGTCACGATCAGGCAATTCGCCTGCCACATCCGCCGCCATATCGGTTGGCATGATGCCCGGCTGAATAACATTGACCGTAATATTGCGCGGGCCAAGATCACGGGCAATGCCTCGCGCATAGCCGACAAGTGCGGTTTTGCTACCGGCATAATCGGCAACACCGGCAAACGGCACATACGATCCCAGCAAAGAACCAATAAAGATAATACGCCCGCCATCGCTCAGTTTAAGCGCGGCAGCGCGCGTATTGGCAATGGTGCCCAGAACATTGACCTGCCACTGGCGATTATACTTATCCCCATCCAGTTCAGGATCATCCACCAGTTGCCCCTGAATAGCGATACCGGCATTGTTAACCAGTATGTCAAGCTGGCCAAACTCGGCAATCACGGTCTCAATCAACGGCTTTGCCGATGCAAGGTCCGACTGGTCACTTTTGATCGCAATCGCCCGTGCCCCTTTGGCCTTTAGTTTCGCCACCACAGCCTCAGCCTTGTCTGCAGATGCTGCATATGTAATGGCGACAGCTGCTCCGCGATCTGCAAGTTGTTCTGCAACCACGGCCCCAAGGCCGCGTGATCCGCCAGTAACAAGAGCAACTTTTCCGTTCAGAGATTTGGTCATTGTCAGTTCTTTCCATTTGAAACCCCCGGTTTCCTGTGGGGAAAAATCCGGGACTTACTTTTGTAATGATCATTATAATAACGACTGTTACGAAACTGGACATGGGCTGTCAAGTTGTTTAATAATGGTCATTATGAAAAATGACGGTTCAAACTGATGGGACGCCCCCGCAAGATAGATGTGGAAAAAACACTGGATGCTGCCTTGTGCGTTTTTTGGCGCAAAGGCTATGAAGGTGCGTCTTATACCGACCTGACAGAAGCTGCCGGCGTTGAACGTCCCGCGCTGTATTCGGCATTCGGAAACAAGGAAGAACTGTTTCGCCGCGTCCTGGCACGCTATTATGACCGCTATATGGATTTCATTCCCGAAGCACTGCAATTGCCAACCGCCCGCGCGGTTGCCGCCCATCTGCTGTATAAATCGATCGAGCTTAATACCCGCTATCCGGAGCATACCGGCTGTCTGGGCATAAATGGCGCTCTTGCCGGTTCGGATGACGCCGAACCCGTGCGCCAGGCCCTGATCGACGCCCGCGCCGAAGCCGAAGTAAAAGTTCGCACCCGATTTGAGCAGGCGCAGTCCGAAGGCGATTTACCCCAAACAGCAAAACCCGCAGCCCTGGCGACTTTCCTGATGGCTGTTGTGCATGGCATGGCCATTCAGGCCAAAGCCGGTTTTAGCCGCGAAACACTGAAAACTGTGGCCGAGCAGGCCCTCAACGCGTGGCCCTCGGCATAACGGCTGTCACTTTCGCGTTAAAAATTTCCACATAACGTTCCAATTACATCCCGGAACCAGCAATGCGCCGGGTGGGCATCGGTCCGGCGATGCCAAAGCAACTGATAGGATATGCTCGGCAATTCAAACGGTGGCTTAAAAACAGTAAGTTGATCGGAAAACCCGCTTCCATGCACAATACCGCCTAAAACGGTTGCCAGCATGTCGCTTTGCGCCACCAGCGACGGCACGGCATATGTATAAGCCACCGTAACGCCAAGACGGCGTTTAAGCCCCTCTTTGGCAAGGGCCGCATCCACAAGTCCGCGATCCTCGGCTTCGGGCGAAAACAGCACATGGCGGCCTTCTGCATAGTCCCGTGCCGATTTTTCAAACCGCGAAACATCGGTTCCCTTGCGGGCAATGCCAACAAACTCTTCGGTCCATAAATGGCGCGATAAAATACGCGCTTCACTGCCCGGCGACACCCCAATTGCCAAATCAGCCTGCCCTTCATCCAGCATCCGAATGGCATCCTGACGATTGCGCAAAGCCCGAATACGCAAATCCATGCCAGGGGCGATGGCGCGTAATGCCTTTTCCAGCGGCACCAGCAACACCTGGGTTGGGTGCTCCGCCAATGCCAGCGAAAATACCTGTTGCGACGAGGCCGGTTCGAATACGGTTTGCAAGGACAAGGCACCATCAACGGTTGCCAGTATGGTGCGAAATGCTGGTGCCAGATCCATCGCACGCGGCGTTGGCATCAAACCTCTTGGTGCCCGAATAAAAAGCTCGTCGCCGGTAATATGGCGCAACCGGTTCAGGGCCGCGCTCAGGGCGGGTTGTGTCAATCCAATCCGCTGGGCCGCCCGCGTCACATGGCGTTCCGCCATCAAGGCATCAAACGCCACAATCAGGTTCAAATCAAATCCTGCATAATTCATTAAATTGATAATTCCAAATAACTAATATCGATTTCAATTATGATAAGCCATGCCCTACCTTCGGGTCATCACAATTTGAACCGGAGCCTGAAATGACCCTTCCAACAATTCCCGCATCACAAGCAATGGCACTTACCAACGGCCAAAAACGCGCCCTGGAAAACTTATACGCCGCCCTTGCGAGCGATAATGTCGACCTTGTCGATCACGCTCTGATCGAAAACTGGGATGACATCCCGTTGGGGCCGGGCCAGCAACCGGGCCGCGACGGCATCAAGCCGGTGTTTCGCATGTTCCGAACCGCCTTTCCCGACCTTGCCCTGACTATTGAAAACATCGTCGCCGAGGCCGACCGTGCCGCTGTGCGCCTGCGCATGACCGGCACCCATGATGGTCCCCTTATGGGCATTGCTCCCACCGGCAAGGCCATTGATATCGTTATTCATGAATTTCACGAATTTACCGGCGACCGTCTGTCGCGAACATGGCACCTTGAAGATTTGCTGGGCATGTTCGCCCAAATCGGCACCTGGCCTGACTTTGGAACGGGAGACGCATGATAGAAGCACCTCAAATTACAGATTATCAGCCAATGCCTACTGCTCAATTTGTCACTCTGCCAAGCCTGTCTTTCAGGCCGCCCGGTCAGGTATGAACGGTGCGGTGCTGGGCGGCAATATCGCGCGACGGCGACAGGCCAAACAGGCGGCTATATTCCCGGCTGAATTGTGACGGGCTGTCATAGCCCACCATAAATCCAGCCATGCCAACATCCTGCTTTTCCACCAGCATCAACCGCCGGGCTTCACGCAAACGCAACTGTTTCTGGTACTGCATCGGCGTCATCGCAGTGATTGCTTTAAAATGGTGATGCAGCGATGACGCGCTCATACCCACATGTTTCGCAAGGTCTTCAATGCGCAAAGGTTGCTTGAAATTCTCGCGCAGCCACGCAATGGCGCCAGCAACACGGTTGGCCGGGCTTTGTGCGGTGGCAATTTGCAACAGGGTGCTGCCAAATGGCCCACGCAATAAATGATAAAGGATTTCTTCCTCGATCAGACAAGCAAGTCCAGCCACGTCATCGGGGCGTTCAAGCAAACGCATCATGCGCAATACCGCGTCAAGTAACCCGTCAGGGGCTTTATGCACGGCAATGCCAAAACCGGGACTTTTATCAAGATGCCGTTTATCAAAGGCGATCCGCGTCATAACGGTTTTAAGGGCATCATGGTTAATCGCCAGACCCAGCCCGTACATCGGTTTTTCCGGGCTTGCCTGCACGACCCAGGACTGGACCGGCATATCGAGCGATACCACCACATAATCGCCCGGCCCGTAAGACAGTTTTTGGGCACCTACAGTTGCCTGCTTGGAACCCTGAACAATCATGGCAAAACACGGCCACTGGGCGGTATGCACGGGTTGGGTGGTTTCAGTTTTGCGACCAATCGTCAGATTGTCGATCGCTGTAGGAATTTGACCATCTTCGTTGACGAAGCGTTCAATAATACGGACAATTTCTGCAAGGGGTTCAGATTGGCTCAAACAGTCCTCCGCCGGTCAGGTTAGAAGGCAAGAATGCCCGAGACTGCGAAAAGCACAAGGCAGGAACTAACCCGATTGCAGGATCGTGCATGATTTTCACAGCATCAATGCAAAACTGCCACCGTTATGTCAGGAGGTTCAAATCACCCTGCCAAAAGTTCATTTACAAGCGAAAAACGCCGATTTTCAAGACAATAACCGCCCGCATTTGCGCAATGATCACCGCTTTATTCGACGTGCGTAATCGCCACGCGATCAGGATAAAATGCGACATAGTCCTTGATCGCCAGAACGGCATCATGGGGATTTTCATATGTCCAGATTGCATTTGGCGACGTTTTCCCGTCGGCATTGATCGTAAAATAACTTGCCGTGCCCTTATAAGGACAATAGCTGGTTTTATCGGACGAAACGAGAATGGCGGCGTCTACATCGCCACGCGGGAAATAATAAACCGGCTGATATCCCGCCTCGCGCAGGATGAGGGTCGCTGCACTATCGGCAATGATACGCCCGGCAAACGTCACCGTCATCCGGGTTGTGGCAGGTGCGATATCAATTGGATGATCCGGACCGGGAACACGTACAGATTTATCCGTCATAACGTTTGTCCTGCGATTTTGTCCTGCGATTTTGCGATATGGTTCGTAACAAGCATATGCGGCTTTGCCGTAAAAATATATCAAATTAGGGTTTAAACGCCGCAAAGAAGGGACACCCGCTGTGTATCCCTGCTTTGCTTTTATTGCCTTTTGGCCAGAAGTTTACGTCCCGATATCGGGCATTAAGTCGTCAATTTTAACGATTTCGCCGGTTTGCGCACTTTTGAGCGCGGCGATACCGCAGAGGACGGAATACGCCCCTGCTTTGGCTCCGGCGCGTTGATGCAATTTATCATTTTGGCCGGATTTAAAGATCATATCGCGCATAAGATTATCGCCGCCGTAATGGCCGCCTTCGGCGTGCGGCACAATGATGCGTTCAAGTTTTTCTTCGCCCGGTTTGGGAAAGTTGCGGATCAGCAAAATTTCATCCTGGTCGGGCATATCCCACGGTTGATCTTCGTGCTGGCGTAACTCGATCCGGCCTTGGGTGCCGTTAAAGGCAATATGGTGCCCTTCAATCGGCTGGAATGTGTTGAGCGAGTAAGACACCTGAACATCATTGGCGTAGCCGATAGTGGCAACCATGGTATCGGGAATGTCGATATCTTCGCGAAAAACGCACCGATCCCGGTAATATCCGTCTTCCGATGCCGGGTCTTCATACAGAGCATCGAGGAATGGATCGCTCGAAATATCGAAGAAATAATCGCAATTAGCCGTGTGCGGGCAGGTTTGGCAGCGCTCACCGCGAAACGGGCCATTTTTGCCGTAATTTAGCAGTTTACCAAAGGCAGACACTGTTTGTGGCGTGCTGTCGAGATACCAGTTGAGCAGATCAAAATGGTGGGTGGCCTTATGGACAAACAGGCTGCCGGAATGGCGGATATAGGCGTGCCAGCGGCGAAAATAATCCGCCCCGTGTGCGGTATCAAGATACCAGTGAAAATCAACCGATGTCACCTTGCCAATCACGCCGGACATCAATAGTTCCTTGATGCGCGCCGCTGTCGGCGAATAGCGATAATTGAATGATACGTCGATGCGTTTGCCGCTGCGCGCCTCGGCCTCCAACATCCGTCGAATTTTTTCAACCGTGGTCGTCATCGGTTTTTCGGTGATGATATCCGCCCCGGCATCGAGCATTTTCACCACAATTTCGTCGTGGGTGTCATCGGGCGTGCAGACCATGGCCAGTTGCGGGGAAATGCCTGCTTTTTGCATATCTTCGACACTGGAAAATATCGGTGCGTTGCTTTTGATCATGTGGCGGGCGCGTTGGGCGCGTAGTTGGTTTTTATCGATGATCGCGACCAGGTCGACATGTTCCGACCAGCCTGCGAGCAAATCACGCCCCCACATGGTCGTGCCCCGGTTACCCGTGCCAATTAAAACGTAACTTCTTCTTTCTGTTCCAGATATTGTATCAGTTTCAGCCATGACGTTGATCCTCTCTGACAGGTCGCCGCGCGTGCGGGACGACGTGAAAACTCCCGTTATGCAAAAATGCCATCCAGACGCGGTTTGGAAATTCTGGTTTTTCATCCCCCGGTTCGGGCGAGAGATGGATTTCCGGTTGTTTTTGTCGTGTTATCTAGGCGGGGCTATCGGACTGACAGCAATTTTCATATCGGTCGATACAGGCTTTCAAAACTTCGTCGCCGGGTTTTAGCCACCAGTTTTGCGCGGAAAAAATTTCGACTTCCTGTTTGGGTGTCCCCCCGGCAGCCTCGACCATGCGGCGAATGGCGGGAAGGTCAATCACACCATCACCCATCATGCCCCGGTCGGTCAGCATGTCGCGGGTCGGCACCAACCAGTCACAAATATGGTGGGCCAGAATGGCATTCATTTTACCCGCCCGGGCAATTTGTGCGGCAAGGTCCGGGTCCCACCAGACATGATAAACATCAATGGCAACACCGACCCCCTCGCCCAGCAATTCGCACATATCAAGCGCCTGTCCCAATGTGTTTACACAGGCCCGATCCGCCGCATACATCGGATGCAGCGGCTCAATCGCCAGCGGCACATTACAGGCCCGCGCATGGGGCAATAATGCATCCAGTCCGTCTGCCACCATTTGCCGGGCGGCAACAATATCGCGGGAATTTTCGGCAAGCCCGCCCACCACCAGCACCAGACAATCGGCGCCCAGTTCGGCGGCTTCGTCAACGGCGCGGCGGTTATCGTCAAGCGCGGCGGAGCGTTTTTCAGCCGTGGCGGCCGGGAAAAAACCGCCGCGACAGAGCCCGGTGAGATGCAGGTTATTTTGATGCACAATGCGCGAGGCCTCGGCCAGGCCGATTTTGGCAATTTGTTCGCGCCACGGGGCAATGGCGGTGATGCCATGGCGCAAACAGCCGTCAACAGCCGCGGCAAAGCCCCATTGTTCGCGCACGGTGGCCAGATTAATCGATAATCCATCGACAGACATGATGTTTATCCTCCCTGCATTTACCCGGTGTGGCCGGAATGTATTTTGATGTCGCCTAGTCCGCCAATGGCGTCATTTCCGACCAGTCCGGTGTCACTGCACAGCCAAGGCCCGTTGCCGCCGCAACCGTTGCCAATGATACCTGCCCGTTTTGAATGTTCAGGCGCGCCTGCCCTGCCGCATTGGCGTGATAAAGATCGCCATGCTGTGCCAGATAGGCGTTCTGTTCGGCCTGCGGTGCCCCGGCCATACCGGCAACATAATGATGGCCGTTGCGTTCGATATGGCGCGCACCGGTTAAACTGGCCAGCACCAGATCTTGTTGCAAGGCAAGGCCGCTTTGGGTGGTAAGGTCTTCGGCCGACATGAAAAACCGGTTTGCTCCCGCTTTGGCATTCCAATGAGCCACACGGGCGCAATTTAACAGGGCGCGATAAAACCCCTTGCAGGATTTTGACGAAATACCGCGATAACCCATATCCTTTGCCGCCAGAAAAGCGCCCATACTGTCGTCGCTTTCGTCAATTTCAAAGGGCACCCGCGCCCCAGGATCGCCCAGCGGGCGCATCAGGGCGTTGGCCCGCGCAATGGGCTGTTCAAGAAACAAAGTCGATTGCCACAGATTTTTCAGGCGCGGTTCGGTCATAATCCGGTCAATCAGTCCGGCCACCTGATCGGCATTTTCAAACTGTTCATTCCCATCGATGGTCAACTGATATTGCCCCACCTTTTGATCAAGAACCCCGGCAATCGCGACAAGCCGGTTAAGGTCGGCACCAACCTCGCCCGATACCTTTAGTTTGAAAAAGGTATGCCCATAGGCAGCAATCACGTCTTCCAGTGTTTGCGGCTGGCCGTCGTTTAATCGTTCGGCATCGGTAAGGTCGCGGTTCCACAAAACATCGCCCAAACCAACGGTATGGCGAATGGCTATTGTGGGTTGCGGGGCAAGGCTTGCCAAAAATCCGGTCAGATCAAAGCCATGTAAATCAGGGGCCGTGTCGGTTGAAATGCCAAGGGCGTTTGTTTGTATAGCCCGAGCAATGGTCAGGCCATGCAAACGGCAAAAACCGTCGATAATGGCACGATCCACCAACGCCAACCCATATGATGCAACCAGCCCCGGCAATTGATGGCTGGCACAGGTTTCATGATGGGCGGCCTCGACCCGGGCATGAAGGCCAAACGGGCTGGATTGCCCGGCTGCAATCATCGCCTGCATGGCGAGCTTAACCGACAGGCGCAGTTGGTTAATGTTGTCATCGGTCGAAAGATTTGCCGATTTGTCGAACCATTTGGGCATCATCATTTCGGCGGCTTGTCCGGTGGCGGTGCGTCCCTGCCCGTCCTCTATTACCGCGCGGACAAACAATTGCGGTGCCTGTGTGACCTTTGCCACGCCAAAACGAAATGGAAAACGAAAGGGCGTGGTGCGCTCGAAGGCTGAAATATCAACAATATGAATGGGTGAAATATCCATTATTTATGCCTCTGATGCCCGTTGCCGTTGCCGTTGCCGTTGCCAATGCCATGCATGGCAAGAACCGGTTTCATCCGCGCAATTGCCAAGTCCGGGTCGGCCAGCACGCGGGCCTGATCAGCCAGACGGAACAGTTCCGCCAGATGCGAGATCGAGCGCGTCGATTGCTGACCGCCGATCATGGTGAAATGATCCTGCAAACCATTGAGATAGGCCAGAAAGACCACGCCGGTTTTGTAGAACCGCGTCGGTGCGCAAAAGATATGGCGTGATAACGGCACGGTCGGATTTAGCAAATCATAGAACTGATCGTGATTTTCTGCCCCCAAGGCTTCCAGAGCAGCCGAAGCGGCCGGGGCGATGGCGTCAAAAATGCCAAGCAAGGCATCGGAATGGCCGTGGTCATCGCCTGCGATCAGGTCAGCATAGTTAAAATCATCGCCGGTATACATCCGCACGCCGTCGGGCAGTTTGCGGCGCATGATGATTTCCTTTTCTTTCGACAGAAGGGAAACCTTGATGCCATCAATGTTAGCGGCGTTATCATTGAGAACGGCAAGGCAGTTTTCCATTGCTACCATGTGGTCGTTGCTGCCCCAATATCCTTGCAAGGCAGGGTCGAACATTTCCCCCAACCAATGGATAATCACCGGTTGGCGGACCTGCGACAGGATACGGCCATACACACGGGCGTAATCGTCTGGCCCTTGGGCAATGGCAGCAAGCGCACGGCTGGCCATTAAAATGATTTGCCCGTTATGGGTTTCAACCGCCTCGATCTGGTGTTCATATGCGGCGATCACATCGTCAATTGTGACATCAGGGCTAACAGCCAAATGATCTGTCCCGGCCCCGCAGGCAATGAGGGCACCGGGGCGGTTTTGCGCCTCCGCCAGCGAGCGCACAATCAGGTCGCGGGCCTCGTTCCAGCCAAGGCCCATACCGCGCTGGGCGGTATCCATCGATTCAGCAACGCCAAGGCCCAAATCCCATAACCGGTGGCGAAATGCCAAGCTACGATCCCAATCGATCGCGGGTTCCAGCCACGGATTATGTTCCACCATGGGGTCAGCAACAACATGGGCGGCAGCATAGGCAATACGCGGAAAACACGATGCTGGCCGTTTTTTTAAGGCAATCGGATCACCGACAAGCTGATAGGAAACCAGTTTACCATTTTGGGGCAAATCAAGCGCAGGCATGGCTTAAAACTCCAGATCGGGAACATCAAGCCAGCGGCGTTCGGCCCAGGATTTAAGGCCAAGTTCGGCCAGTTGCACGCCCTTGGCACCCGCTTCAAGGCCATAGGGCCACGGGGCATCTTCGGCGACGTGACGCAGGAACATTTCCCATTGGGCCTTAAAGCCGTTGTCGAAATTTTGCGTATCGGGAACTTCGTCCCAGGTTTTGTAAAAATCAATCGTTTGGGGCTGATCAGGGTTCCAGACCGGTTTAGGGGTATTGACCCGGTGCTGGGTCCAGCATTTGGTAAGCCCGGCCACGGCGGAACCATGGGTCCCATCGACCTGAAAAGTCACCAGATCATCGCGGCGCACCCGTACTGCCCATGAAGAATTGATTTGCGCAATAACCCCGCCCTCAAGCTCGAACGTGGCATAGGCGGCATCGTCGGTATCACACGCATAAGGCTGACCGTTTTCGTCAACACGTTTGGGAATATGTGTCGCCCCGATGCACGAAAGCGATTTTACATTGCCAAACAGGTTATCGAGCACATAGCGCCAGTGACACAGCATATCGAGGATGATACCGCCGCCATCGCCTTTGCGGTAATTCCATGATGGTCGCTGGGCGGGAACGCCCCAGTCCCCTTCAAAAACCCAATAGCCAAATTCACCACGCACCGAGAGGATTTCGCCAAAGAAACCTGAATCCCGCAGAAGGGCCAGTTTGCGCAGGCCGGGCAAAAACAGCTTGTCCTGCACGACCCCGTGCTTCAGGCCCGATGACCGCGCCTTTTTGGCAAGATCAAGGGCAACCTGCAAATCATCCGATATCGGCTTTTCGCAATAAACATGCTTGCCAGCATCAAGCGCCTTTGACAGCAATTCGGCCCGCATCAAGGTGGTACCGGCATCGAAAAAGATCCTGTCGTTGCGGTTAGCAAGGGCAGCATCAAGATCTGTCGTCCAGCGTTCTATGCCGTGTTTATTGGCCAGAGCTGCGATTTTATCGGCGTTGCGACCGACAATGATCGGATCGACCTGAAGCCGTTTGCCCGAGGATAATTCAATACCACCCTGGTCGCGAATGGCGAGTATAGAGCGCACCAGATGCTGATTATAACCCATGCGCCCGGTAACACCGTGCAGGATGGTCCCGATAGTGGTCATTTGTTCCTCCCGTCCGTTCGCCTGTCTTTGTCGATACCTGTTTGATGGCACCTTCATCGACGTAACTAACTGGTTACAAGAAGGCCAAGCACTGACCTTCTTGTCAACAGAAAAAACAACAGGGAGATACTATTTAACGCCGCCGGATAGATCCCAGGGTCACAGAGACGATTTGCTGTTTCCACGCATCGAGGCTATCTTGCGCCATAAGTTCCCGACCGAAAATCGTCGATAATGTGTAATGGTTGTTCAGATAAAAGCAGGTCATTGAAGCCATTGTCAGATAAACATTCAGGGGGTCAGTCCCGGCCAGAAAAATGCCTGCTGCCTCACCGCGTTCAAGCACCTGCGCAAGTTCGCTGATGAAATGGGAATGCATTTCAGGAATATAGGAAAGCTGTTTCAGATATGCCGCGCGGTGCAGGTTTTCGGTTCCCAAAAGGCTGAGAAATTCGGGATGATCAACGAAATAATGCCATGTAAATAAAGCAAGTTCCCGAATGCCGTCCTCCGGCGTACGCCCGGCAAGGTTCAGCTTTTTTTCCGCATTTCGGATACCGGCATAGGCATTGCCCAAAACCGCTGTATAGAGCTGATCCTTGTCACCAAAATAATGATACAGCATTCTTTTATTGGTACCCGCGCGCGCGGCAATGGCATCAACGCGTGCGCCGCCAATTCCTTTTTCGGCGAATTCGCTTGTCGCCGCCTCCAGGATCTGGGCGCGGGTTCGTTCGGGGTCGCGCTGGCTGGTTTTTGATTTGGCTTTAACCGGTTTCGGCTTAGTCGGCGAGTCGGTCATTCATCCCCCGGTTGTTAATTGTCAGTATTCAAATTGGCCTGAAAAACCATATCAGGTGCCCTCAACGGGCACACTTGTAAAAAATATCAACAACACATGCTTAAATTACAAACAACTTCTTGACAGGTGCCGGATGCATCCGTTTAATTGTAACCAATTGGTTATTTAATTCAAGTTCTACCGCAGGCCTCACAACAAAAAACGGCTACTCAGGGAGGATAACCAATGAATTTAAATATCAATCGTCGGCAATTTATTGCCGGAGGGGCGTGTGCCACATCCCTTACGATATTGGGCGGGCGTATTGCGCTGGCCCAGGATAAAACAGCCTTGCGTTTATTATGGTGGGGCTCGCAAAACCGTGCTGAACGCACATTCAAGGTGATCGATCTTTACACCAAAGCCCATCCGAACATTACCATCGAGGGCGAAAGTGCAGGCTGGAGCAATTATTGGCCCCGGCTGGCGACACAAACATCTGGCGGTAATTCGCCCGACGTGATCCAAATGGATTACCGCTATATTTTCGAATATGCCCGGCGCGGTGTATTGGCACCGATGGACCCGTTTATTGAATCGGGTGCGTTGAATGTTTCGGATTTCAGCAAAATCGGCCTTGATGGTGGCCGGGTTGACGGCAAGCTATATGGCGTCAATCTCGGGCAAAACTCCGCCACCGTGGTGATCAACAAGGCTGCCTGGGAAGAAGCAGGCATAGATATTCCCCATGCTGACATGACCTGGGATAACTATAGCGATCAATGTGAAAAACTGACGGCCAAAACAAAAAGACGCAATTTTTATGGCTGTACCGATGAAGGCGGCCAGGACAAAGCGTTTGAGTGCTGGCAACGCCAGCACGGCAAAGAGCTTTATACCGCTGACGGCAAACTGGATTTTGGTGAAAAGGAAATCACCGAATGGTTTGAATACTGGGCCGATATGCGCAAACGCAAGGCATGTGTCCCGGCAGATGTTCAGTCATTATATAAAGACACCATCGATACCAACCCGCTGTCGACCGGCCACGCGGCCACCTGTTTTGTGCATTCAAACCAGATTGTCGGCTATATCGCGATTAACAAGGATCCCCTTGCCATGACCTGCTATCCGGTTATGGCGGGCAAAGAACATCCCGGGCAGTATCTAAAACCATCGCAGTTTTTCTCGATTGCAAACAGTTCGGACCATGGCGAGGAAGCGGCTGAATTTGTCAGCTTTTTTGTCAATGACCCCGAGGCAACCAAAATACTGGGTGTTGAACGCGGCGTGCCGGTTTCTGCAGCTGTTCGCAAAACGGTTCAATCCGAGCTTAGCGACGGCGATAAAATGCAAGTTGAATATATCGCATCGCTTGGCGATGACCTGGTGGGGCCGTTGCCGCCAGCACCGCCTCTTGGTGCTGGAGAGATCGAAGTTTTGTTCAAGCAGGTCAACGAACAGGTTGGCTTTGATATCATGAGCCCGGCAGAAGCCGGGGCACGACTTGTTGAGCAGGCGTCACAAATTCTGGAACGGAACTGATCACGCCAGAATAAAAATACAGGTCATGGTGTTTTTTCGAGGCCGGAATACCATGACCTTTTGCACCGCACAAATAACAATGCAATGCGGCATAAATATACATTCCGCCCATACTGTCGCTCTTTGGAACGGCATGTGACGGAGACTTCTCTCAATTAATTAATATCTACCTATACAGACGTTTTATTATAAAATTTCCTTTCAGGAAAGTATTGACACCTGACAAAGCAATCGCCCTAATTGTAACCAAACAGTTATTTATATCCATCACACCACAAAAAACGCCACTTGAATGGCGAAGCAGCAGGGAGGATGACGATGACGTTTTCGATTAACCGGCGTGCATTTCTGGCAAGCGGGGCGGGTGCGCTGGCTGTTGGTATGCTTAATCCGCGCATTGCATTGGCCCAGGATGTTCGCTTGCGTCTTTTATGGTGGGGATCACAGGCCCGATCAGAACGAACCGACAAGGTAGTCGGACTTTTTAAAAAGGCACACCCGGAAATTGAGGTCGATGGTGAAAGTGCGGGCTGGGACAATTACTGGTCCCGGCTGGCCACCCAGACATCGGGGGGGAATGCCCCGGATGTAATGCAGATGGATTACCGCTATATTTTTGAATATGCCCGGCGCGATGTGTTGCTGCCGCTTGATAAATATATGAAAGACGGCACGCTTGATGTGTCGGATTTCAGCAAGGACAGCGTTGCGGGCGGCCAGGTGAACGGCAAAACCTATGGCATTAGCCTGGGGGCCAATTCGGTTGCCATGATGATTAACAAGGCGGCCTGGCAAGAAGCAGGCATGGATATGCCCCAGCCCGGCCAGACATGGGAAGAATTTGGCGACCAGTGTGAAAAACTGACCAACACCACCAAACGTAGCCGTTTTTATGGGTGTGCCGATCAGGGTGGGCTTGAACCTGCCTTTGAAACCTGGCTGCGTCAGCGCGGCAAGCAACTTTATGATGCTGATGGCAAGCTGGGATTTGATGGAAAAGATGCTGGCGAATGGTTTGCCTTTTGGGTCGATATGCGCAAGCGGGGCGCCTGTGTCCCGGCCGATGTGCAGTCGCTTGACCAGTTAACCATTGAAACCAGCCCGTTATCACAAGGCCGGGCAGGTGCGTGTTTTGCCCATTCCAATCAGTTGGTTGGCTATCAAGCGATTAACAAGGACCCGCTAACCATGGGCCCCTACCCGGTAAAATCAGGGGAATCACATCCCGGGCAATATCGCAAGCCATCGATGCTGTTTAGCATCGCCGGCGATACCGCAAACCCGGAAGCGGCGGCAAAATTTGTCAGCTTTTTTGTCAATGATCCCGATGCAGCACGCGTGCTCGACGTGGAACGCGGTGTGCCGGAATCATCGAAAATGCGCGCCGTTCTTAAAAAGGAAGCCAAAGAAGCCGATCGCATCCAGATTGAATATATTGGATCGCTAGGGGAAAAATTTGTCGGTCCGTTGCCACCTCCGCCGCCCAAGGGGGCTGGTGAAATCCAGCTAATGATCAAACGCAAAAACGAAGAAGTCGGCTTTGATACTGCATCGCCCGAAGATGCCGGTGCGGCCTTCGTTTCCGATGCCCAGGCCATCCTCGAGCGGAGCTAGGCGTTATGGGAAACAAGATGACCGGGCGGCCTGCGGTGGCAATCGCCGCCGCTGGCCCGCCGCACCACCCGCCCCAAGTTCCCCAACATCGGCAACGCAAACCGCAACCGACAAGCTGGTTTGGCCGGACATGGCAAGGCAGCGGCCCGGGATATATGTTTTTGCTGCCGTGGTTTATCGGTTTTTTCGGGCTAACGCTGGGTCCGGCGATTGTGTCGTTTTATCTGTCCTTCACCGATTTTGACCTGCTGCGATCCCCGAACTGGGTCGGCATGGCAAATTATGTACGGATCGCAACGTCTGATCCGAAATTTGCCGCCTCCATGGGCGTGACGCTGTTTTTCGTGCTGTTTTCAGTGCCATTGAAACTGGCGTTTGCCCTTGGCGTCGCTGTGGTTCTTAACCGTGGCATTCGTGGCCTGCCGGTTTATCGGGCCGTGTTTTACCTGCCATCGCTTTTGGGCACCAGCGTTGCCATTGCTGTTTTGTGGCGCCAGCTTTTTGCCAGCGACGGGTTGGTTAACAGCATATTGGCCGAATTTGGCATTCAGGGGCCAAGCTGGATCAGCCATCCCAGCTATTCGATCTGGACACTGATTATTCTCAGCATTTGGCAGTTTGGCTCGCCCATGATCATTTTTCTGGCCGGTCTGCGCCAAATCCCGACCGACATGTATGAAGCTGCCAGCCTTGATGGGGCATCGAAACTGCGCCAGTTCATCAAAATCACCCTGCCTTTGTTAACGCCGGTGATTTTCTTTAACGCCGTTGTGCAAACGATTGATGCCTTTAAGGCCTTTACACCCGCCTTCATCATTTCAGGCGGTACGGGCGGCCCGATCAACTCGACGCTGTTTTATACCCTGTATCTGTATCAGGAAGCGTTCGGCTTTTTCCGCATGGGATATGCCTCGGCCCTGGCATGGGTGCTGGTGGTGATCATTGCGCTGTTCACGGCATTTTCCTTCCTAACCGCGCGTTTCTGGGTGCATTACGATGACTAGTCTGGCTATTTTCAGCAAGGATGACAGCATTTCACCGCGCCGCAGCCGGTTTGTCAGCCTGCTTTTCCATACGTTGTTGATGGTGGTTTCCATCATCATGCTCTATCCGTTGTTATGGATGTTATCAGCATCCATCCGGCCCGAAGCCGAGATTTTCAGTTCAACCTCGCTGTTGCCGTCCAGCATCGACCTTTCATCCTACTGGCAAGGCTGGACCGGGCTGCGGGTTGAATTTGGCCAGTTTTTCTGGAATTCGCTGGTGATTTCGGTGTTGTCGGTTGCGGGCAATGTCGTTGCCTGCTCACTGGCCGCCTATGCCTTTGCCCGGCTAAAATTTGCCGGTCGCAATTTCTGGTTTGCCATCATGCTGGGCACGTTGATGATCCCGTATCATGTGACGCTGATCCCGCAATATGTGCTGTTTTTAAAACTGGGCTGGGTCGACACGATATTGCCGCTGGTGGTACCAAAATTTTTGGCCGTCGACGCGTTTTTCATTTTCCTGATGGTGCAGTTTTTTCGCGGCATTCCGCGTGAACTGGACGAAGCTGCCCGCATGGATGGCTGCAGCGCCTGGCGCATTTATTGGAAAATCATGCTGCCGCTTTCAACACCAGTATTGGCAACAGCGGCGATATTTTCCTTCCTCTGGACCTGGGACGACTTCTTTGGCCCGCTGATTTACCTGAACGATATGAACAATTACACGGTGCAGCTTGGCTTGCGGTCCTTTGTCGATAGCTCGGGATCATCGCAGTGGGGCGGGTTGTTTGCCATGTCGACCCTGTCGCTGGTGCCAGTGTTTTTTTTCTTTCTGTTTTTCCAGCGCCTGCTGATTGAAGGCATTGCCACAACCGGCCTGAAACGCTGAGCCCCATACATCTTTGATGTGACCACACCGATGTGGAGTAATCATGACTGACATAAAATTTGCCGCCATTGGCATTCAACACGACCATATTTACGGGCAGTGCAACTGCCTGATCCGGGCCGGGGCGAAACTGGTGTCGTTTTTTGAAAAAGACGAGGCTTTTGCCAGGGAATTTGGTGAAAAATACCCCGATGCCAAACGTGTAACGGACCCTGCCGCCATTCTCGAAAATAGCAGCATTAACGTCGTTGTTACCGCCGCAATTTCGGCCGAACGTGCCGGTATTTCAATTAAGGCGATGCAGCATGGCAAGGACGTTTTAAGCGACAAGCCCGGCATGGTCAGCTTTGATCAACTGGCTGATGTAAAGCGCGTGCAGGCCGAAACCGGACGGATATATAATATTTTATATTCCGAACATTTTGAAAACCGCGCCACGGTAAAGGCCGGACAACTGGTGGCGGATGGGGCCATTGGCGAGGTCATTCATACCGTGGGCATTGGCCCGCATCGTTTGCGCAAACCAACGCGGCCGGGCTGGTTTTTTGACCGGTCGCTTTATGGCGGCATTTTAACCGACATTGCATCACACCAGTGCGAACAGTTTTTGTTTTTTGCCAATCGCAACAGCGCCCGAATACTGTCGGCCAGTGTTAGCAACCGCGCCAATCCCGACAGCCCAGGATTGCAAGATAGCGGCGATATTCACATGGCAACCGACAATGCCAATGGCCTGATCCATGTGGACTGGTTTACCCCCGAAGGATTGCCAAGCTGGGGCGATGGCCGGTTGATGATTACGGGCACGCATGGGGCAATTGAAATTCGCAAAAACATCGATATTGGCGGACGCGAGGGGCCAAACCATTTGTTCCTGACCGACAAGAAAGGTGTGCGCCATATTGATTGCAACGATGTCGAATTACCGTTTGGCAAACAGTTTTTGGCCGATAGTCGCGATCGCACCGAAACCGCCATTCCGCAAAGCCGGGTTTTTAACGCCATGGAACTGGCTTTAAGCGCGCAAAAAATAGCCGAAAACACTGCCAGTTCGGAGGATAAATAACATGAGCCGCAAAAACGTTGCCGTTATCGGCTGTGGCATTGGCAAATCGCACATTATCGAAGGATATGTGCCCCACCCCGACAAATTCAAAGTCGCCGCCATTTGCGATTTAAATGAAGACCGCCTGAACGCTGTTGCCGATGAATTTGACATTCCTGTTCGCACCACATCGTTTGAGGAATGTTTGCAAAATGACGATATCGATATTATCGACATTTGCACCCCGCCGGGCATTCACCGCGAACAGGTGGTTGCGGCCCTTGCCAACGGCAAACATGTGATTTGCGAAAAGCCGCTGACCGGGTCGCTAGCCGATGTGGATGCAATTATGGCAGCAGAGAAAACCGCCAAAGGCACCCTGATGCCGATTTTTCAGTATCGGTATGGCGATGGCATTGAAAAGGCCAAACGCATTATCGAAGCCGGAATTGCCGGTAAAGCCTATATGGGGTCGGTTGAAACATTTTGGCTGCGCACGGCAGATTATTACGCTGTGCCGTGGCGGGGTAAATGGGACACTGAACTTGGCGGGGTTTTGGTGACCCATGCCCTGCATCTCCATGATATGATGATGCACCTGATGGGGCCAGCAGCCAAGGTTTTTGGCAGGGTTGCCACGCGCGTCAATGACATTGAAGTGGAAGATTGCGCCAGTGCCAGCCTTGAAATGGCGAATGGAGCCTTTGTTACATTGTCTTGCACCCTTGGGTCACAAGAACAGATCAGCCGCCTGCGGTTACATTTTGAAAATGTGACGTTCGAAAGCAGCCACGAACCCTATGCCCCGGGCAAGGACCCGTGGAAAATTTTGGCCGCAAATGATGCCGTTCAGCGCCAGATTGACGAAGTCATTGGCGACTGGCAACCGGTAAGCCCGCGTTTCACCACCCAAATGGACCATTTTCATCGTTATTTATGCGGCAATGGCCCCCTGCCCGTTAGCAGCAGCGATGCAAGGCGTGCGCTGGAACTGGTAACCGCAATTTATCAGTCATCGGACAGCGGGGCGCAAGTGGCGTTACCGGTAAATACCGATAGCCCCAAATACGCGTCATGGCGCGCAAAAACCAAATAACACTGGTCAAAACGACCAGCCCTTCGGGAGGAGGCCTATCATGACGACCAGCGTGGTTCTCGAAAAAGTTGAAAAGCGGTACGGTGTATTTGACGTTATCCATGGCATAGATTTGCAAATCGACCCGGGTGAGTTTGCCGTTTTTGTGGGTCCGTCGGGCTGTGGTAAATCGACCCTGCTGCGCATGATTGCCGGATTGGAAGAAATCAGCGGTGGAGCCTTGATGATGGACGGCGAAAGGATGAACGAAGTCGTGTCATCCGAACGCGGTATTGCGATGGTGTTCCAGTCCTATGCGCTATATCCGCATATGTCGGTTTATAAAAACCTGGCATTCGGTTTGGAAACGGCGGGCTATAAAAAGGCCGATATTGAACCACGCGTGCAACAGGCAGCCCGCGTGTTGCAAATTGAGCCGTTATTACAACGCAAGCCAAAGGCATTATCGGGCGGGCAGCGCCAGCGGGTTGCCATTGGCCGCGCCATTGTGCGCGAACCCAAGCTGTTTTTGTTTGATGAACCACTATCGAACCTGGACGCCGAATTGCGCGTGCAGATGCGGGTTGAAATTGCCCGCCTGCATCGTCAGCTTGGCAACACCATGATTTACGTTACCCACGACCAGGTCGAAGCCATGACCATGGCCGATAAAATTGTGGTGTTAAATGCCGGGCGCATTGAACAGGTGGGACGCCCGCTTGATTTATATAATCATCCGGTCAACCGGTTTGTGGCAGGCTTTATCGGCAGCCCGAAAATGAACTTTCTAGAAGGAATGGTTGAAGCCACAAATGGCGAAACAACAACCATACGCGTCTGCGGGGCATCTGTTACTTTGCCACGCGGTTTGCGCCATGTAGAAACCGACATGCCGGTAACCTTGGGCATTCGGCCGGAACATCTGGACCGGGAAGAAAGTAGCGGGATCAAACTGGCCGACCTGCAAATAGATCTGGTTGAAAATCTGGGGGATGAAACCCTGCTTTATGCACGCAGCCCCGATGGCCAGCCCATTAACATGTCGCTGGCCGGGCAACAGGTTATATTTAACGGCAGCACCATTCCGGCCCATTTCGATGTTGCGCACTGCCACGTCTTCGGACCGGATGGCAAGGCGCTGTAATACCGCCATCTGATATGAAAACAAAAAACCGGGCGTCTGAAATGATAACAGACGCCCGGTTTCCTATATCGACAATCGCACGACCGTCATTGGACCGGCCCCATACGATCAGGCATTTTCATGCTGTGTAATTTCGGCCTGCCACGGGGCGACGAATTTTTCCAGCCAGCCGACCATCGCGGTCAGCAACACCGCAACAATCATGATCAGCAACACCGGCACAAACATTTCAGCGGTGCGGAAACTGTTGGCGGAATTGATAATCACCCCGCCCAGACCCGAAACCGCTGTTTGAAACTCGGCAAT
>NZ_JFKA01000090.1 GCF_002115755.1 Thalassospira mesophila
GGCCATCTTATAGCTGCCTTTTTATATTTTAAAAACCGATAGCTAAAGAGAGGATCCTAACATGAATCGAAAAACATTAGATATCGTCTTATCTATCTTGGCTGTTTTTATTACTTTACGAATGACCAAACATATAACTATACCTGGTGGATGGTTTGTAACCGAAGTTATACGTATTGTTCTATGTATTATTGCACTTATCTTTGTATCAGCTATTCTTCATTTGATAGTTAAAAAGAAATCATCTTAAACAAACTATCTATTAAATTAAAAAGGAGCATTATAAAAACATTGAAAAAGAAAATAAAAGTA
>NZ_JFKA01000091.1 GCF_002115755.1 Thalassospira mesophila
GTGTTGGGCCGTATTGCGATGTGATGCCCAGCCAAACCTTTGGCGATGCTGAAGTAGCGTTTCTGAAAACGAAAACGGCTGTGATAAGCCTTGGCTAATACGTCGTCCGGTCCGTACTCAAAGGTTGGTAACTGTTGCGGATAAGCCCATGGGCTGGCTCTATACCGGTCCATAGGCACCTTGTAGTCCAGCGCCTGATGGGGCCGTTGCAGGTTATAAACATCACGCCACCGATCAAATGCTGCTTGAGCTTCCTTGAGCGTGGAAAACTGACGCCCTTCAAGTACTTCGGCCTTGAGTGAGCGATGGAA
>NZ_JFKA01000092.1 GCF_002115755.1 Thalassospira mesophila
TGTCTCGCAGTCAAGCGCGCTTTTGCCTTTATACTCTACGACCGATTTCCGACCGGTCTGAGCGCACCTTCGTACTCCTCCGTTACTCTTTAGGAGGAGACCGCCCCAGTCAAACTACCCACCATACACTGTCCTCGATCCGGATAACGGACCTGAGTTAGAACCTCAAAGTTGCCAGGGTGGTATTTCAAGGTTGGCTCCACGCGAACTGGCGTCCACGCTTCAAAGCCTCCCACCTATCCTACACAAGCAAATTCAAAGTCCAGTGCAAAGCTATAGTAAAGGTTCACGGGGTCTTTCCGTCT
>NZ_JFKA01000093.1 GCF_002115755.1 Thalassospira mesophila
CATATCGGGCATCTGTTCGACATCGAACGGCAGATTATCAACAAGCCGCCCGATGACCGTTTGGCGGTGCGTCAGTCTCACAGCCTGACGCACCTTGACGAAACAAAAACCTGCTTCGAGCATTCCTTGCGCAGAATACCAGGCAAAAGCGATCTGGCTGGAGCATTCCGTTATGCCCTGACCCGGTGGGACGCTTTGACCTGCTATGCTTATGACGGCAGATGCGAGATCAGCAACAATGCCGCAGAGCGGGCAATTCGGCCTTTGGCTGTCGGAAGGCGCAACTGGCTGTTTGCCGGTTCA
>NZ_JFKA01000094.1 GCF_002115755.1 Thalassospira mesophila
GTTATCAGCCGAACCTGAACTTTAATGGGACGGATCAGTTTACAGTGTTGGTGTCAGATGGCCAAGGAGGAACGGCAGTTTCAACGGTGACGGTAATAGTCACGCCAGTGAATGATGCACCGACGGTGCCAAATTACACGTTTAGTACGCAAGAAGACAGCCCTGTGGTAGGAGCAGTGGTAGGAACGGACGTGGATGGAAATCCTCTTAGTTATGAGCTGCAAAATGGTCCAACAAATGGAATAGCTGCCGTGAATGCAAATGGAACGTTTAGTTATCAACCAAACTTGAATTTTAATGGG